>NZ_JBBOPT010000001.1:0-4800000 GCF_038003765.1 Paenibacillus sp. FSL H7-0714 | reverse complement strand
GACATAGGTCAGACTGTTCGATTTACTGGAAAACCGTAAAGTGTTTGCGCACGAAGAAAGTCTGCTGGCTTAATTACCGGTATCTCTAAGAAATATTCCAACTGCCATTTTTGTGTTTTTTGAGCTTGACGACTCGTGGGATTATCCCATGGGGGGTACACTCTTAGTGCTCTTTTGCCACCTTCACCTTTATTGGATAATATATCTTGTTTACCTAGCACAGCTTTTGGAAATACAAATTGACCAAAGTGATTCTCATTGCGCGTACTTATAACGAAGAGATCAGCAGGATCTGATATATCATAGGGTTGGATGGGGCCATCTCCAATTCTCTCCCATAACGTGACAAACTGCCCGATCTTTGTAGGTGTGATTTTTGCAACACGGAATCTAATGGATAGCACGTTTATATTAAATATATATGCCCCATAATCAGCATTGTGTGGTTCATGAATGAGGTCAGAGCAATCAAGATTGCACGGGTTATATACAAGCTCTTGGGTAGCAAGCAGATCACTATGAATGATACCTGAAAAGCTGTGATTCTTAAATTTCATCTGTTCAAATCTCCCGGTTGAGTTCCTTAGAAACTCCTAATGTTCTCTATCTTAATGCAAGAATAGGGAGTTCACAACCGTGAACAGAGCACCTTTCCCTTGAGACTGGAGGTAGTCGTATGAAATCCATACATAAATTAATTGAAATTTTTAAGCTGAGTGTTTTGAATATAGAGTCGGTTCCAGAGTCGTTTAGTTCTGAAGTGTATAAACTTACTCTTAATAATCTAGACAACGTATACGTGAAAATTCCATACAACAGGGATAAACTGGTTCGCGAATTTGAGATGCTTGAAAGACTAAAGGGTGTTATACCTGTTCCAAAAGTATTGGATTTCTGGGACGGAGATAATAGAAGTGTCGGTGCATTGCTTCTCTCCGCTATAGATGGGGTGCCGTGTACGAGTAACATTGATCAGAGTCTGGCGTTTCAAATCGGTAATTATCATGCCATGCTTCATGAAGTTACCATGCCAGCGTATGGATGTTATGGATCCGATGGTTTTCAGATGGTAGAGAACAATAGCTGGAGATTATACCTGAAAAATAATTTTGAAAAGTGGAAAGAACCTTGTAAGGAACTCCTTCATCCTGATTTATTTGAGAAATGTATTACTCACTTTGATAGCGTATATTCGGCGTTACCTGAACCTGATGGGCCTTGTGTTGTTCATATGGATTTTCGACCAGGCAATATATTAATAAAAGATAATGAAGTCGTTGGTATAATTGATTACGAGAGCGCTCGTGGTGGTTCCTCTGAAATTGATTTTACAAAAATAAACCGATACGTCTGGGAAGTGAACCCGCTAACACGGCTCCCTTATGTGCAAGGCTACGAATCGGTTCGTCCTTTACTTGATCTGGAAGCTATAATACCGTTTTATAGTTTTTATGATGCTTTTAGTGCGGTAGTTTGGTGTAAAACCAGAGGGATTGAGAACAATAAGGCATTTCTTCAGGAAAGTATAGAGGTATTGCAAAGGTCTATAGAAGGAATGAATTGATGGGAAAAAATGTGAAATGACTTTATTGCATGTTGGGAATTGCTGTGCTTGCTTTATTGAATAATCCTATGCTTGGTAACGCTAGACTTAGAATGTTCAGAGGCGGTTATGAAGGAAGTATTTGAATTTCAAGGAAAAGAAAAGTAAATAAATAGAAGTGAAATGTTTAATCGTATGGGGGAGTAGAAGCTTTGGAAATAAAAAATAAACAAGTTGAACAACGGTATTGTCCTTTATGTAAAGAATTAAATCATTGTGGTGCTAATAGTGGTGATTGTTGGTGTTTTCATACGGAAATTCCTGCAGAACTACTAGAAAGGGTGCCTTTGGAACTGAGTGGTAAAGCCTGTATCTGTCAAAGATGCGTAGAGGCGTTTAAAAAACATTAAATAGAAATTTAACTAACTCAAGACGAAAACAGTAATTATATTGTGTATACTTAAATAGTAATATAAAAAAACATATGGGGGACACAGATGAGAAAGCCTATAATTGCAGTTGATATGGATGACACGATATGCCATCTAGTCAAACGAGCTATATACCATAACAACAATGATTTCCCCACTCATGTACTGAAGTACGAGGAGATGCTTGATTGGAATACGGATCATTTACGTCATCCAGATTGTACACAAGATGTATTCTATGGGCGGCCTGGTTTATATGAGGAGCTTGAATTATTCGACGAGCATGTTGTAGGTGAAATGGAGAAGCTGCACAATGCTTATGATGTTATTATTGTTACGGCGGCCCAGCCCAATGCAGTTGTTGAAAAATGGAACTGGCTGCAGAAGCATATGCCGTTTATTCCCATCGAAAATTTCTTCCCATGCAAACGAAAGAATCTTATTAATTATGATCTTCTGATCGATGACGGGGTTCACAACTTGGTTCCTGCATTGCAGGACGGAAGGAAAGTACTCTGTATTCCGCATCCATGGAATTTGAGAGCCCGTGAACAATATGGATTTCCATTATTGACCTCCTGGGAAGGTGCGAAAGAGAAGATTGATCAGATTTTTGAAAATTCAAGAGACTAGCTGATTTGAGGAGAGTTGCTCACATAGAGCAAATCTCTTTTTTTATGCTTTTTAGATTTTTTTGCCTATTTTTTTCGCAACTACTTCATCTGTCGTAGTAATTATGGTATACTGCAACTACTACGACAGATGAAGTAATCATAGGGGGTACCATTTTTGATCAGCAGTGATGTTATACGTGGTTACAATGATACGATGATCCTCTACATGCTGCTCGATGGGGAATCCTACGGGTACGAGATTTCTAAGAATATCAGGCAGCTGACTCAGGAGAAGTATGTCATGAAGGAAACAACGCTGTATTCCGCCTTTACCCGGCTGGAGAAGAACGGGTACATTGAATCCTTTTATCTGGATGAGAGTCTTGGCAAGCGGCGCACATATTACCGGATTACCCCGCTGGGTCTCGCCTATTACCGAGAAAAATGTGAGGAATGGAAGGTTACGCAGGAAGTTGTAAACCAATTTATCAAGGAGTGGTGATAGTGCATGGAGACGATCATAGTATATCTGGATAATATGTTTGCGGGTCTACCGAAGACTCCGGAACTGGAGCATTTGAAGCAGGAGCTGCTGTCCGGGATGGAAGATAAGTACCTGGAGCTGAAGCGGGATGGCAAGTCTGAGAATGAGGCGATCGGTATCGTTATTTCGGAATTCGGCAATATTGAGGAGCTGACTGCTGAGCTAGGCATCCGTCCAGCCGGACAGGAGAAGACTGTGCCCATGCTTAGTGAAGAAGAGGTTTATGCTTATGCGGCTGCCAAACGTAGCTCTGGATTATGGACCGGTCTCGGTGTTTTTCTCTGCGCATGCGGGGTGGCGCTGTTGATTACTCTTAGTACATTGTTTGAAAATAATGCTGATATGGCTGATAAAGGTTCGATGCTGGGGATGGTCGGAATGTTCGTGCTGGTCGCTGTGGCCGTTGGGATGTTTATTTATAGCGGCATGAAACTCGAGCGCTTCGAAAGTCTAGAGCAAGGCTTTCAGCTACCTTATGCGCTCAAAACGGCGCTTCAGCGCAGTCAAGCCCTTTATGCTCCGACTTATCGCCTTGCTTTGATTGTGGGCGTCTGTCTTTGTGTGCTGTCGCCGACCTTTATCTTCGCAACTTCGTATTTCAACGATGATTTCGCTGCTTATGGAGTTTCTGCCTTTCTGGTGATTGCAGCAACTGCGGTGTTCTTGTTCGTCTATTATGGAAATATCCAAGAAACTTATACGAAGCTACTGAATGAGCCACATATCGATGCAAAGTAGAAGGGAAAAGAACAATTTGTGAGAGGGCTGTGTTGTGGCCTTTGGCGACGGCGATTTTTCTGTTTACGGGCTTTGTCTATGGGCGATGGGACGTTAACTGGGCTGTATTCCCAATTGCTGGCATCCTGTCCGGTATGTTCAGCAATGTGTATCATATTCTAAAGCGCAAAAAAGTCTCCTGATTATGCTGACTGCACATTAAGGTAACCTCATCCTTTGGAGGTTACCTTTTTTCTTTTGTCCAATTTGCTGGAACATCATTGACATGATGTATTAAATGTATTTAAATGGAATAGACCGACGGTCGGTCTATAAAAAGGAGGACTCAGAATAAATGAGAATTTCCAAAGAAGCGGAAGAACGCAGAAATGAAATATTAGATAAGGCAGAAATGCTTTTTTTTACGAAAGGTTATGCGAGAACTACAGTGAACGACATCTTGCAGGAGATCGGGATTGCCAAGGGCACGTTCTACTATTATTTCAAGTCGAAGGAGGAGGTTATGGAAGCAGTGGTCACACGATTCATCGATGCTGGAGTAGACGTTGCGAAGATCATTGCTGCTGATTCAAAGCTCTCCGTACATGAAAAGCTACTACAAATCATAATGGCACAGAAACCTGATTCGGAGAGAAAAGGTCACATGATTGAACAGTTTCATCAAGCTGAGAATGCACTAATCCATCAGAAAAGCTTGGCTGAAACTATTTTGAAGCTAACACCTGTGTTGACAGAGGTGATTGAGCAGGGAATCGAGGAGAGCTTGTTCCACTGTCCTTATCCAAAAGAAACGATGGAATTTCTGTTGGTTGCCTCACAATTTTTATTGGATGAAGGGATTTTCAAGTGGCAGCCGGAAGAGATCATTCTCAAAATTCAGAGCTTTATTTATATTATGGAGACTACGTTGGGAGCTGAAAAAGGAAGCTTTTCCTACGTAACGCAAATGTTTGAGTAAGGTCCGTGCAGGGAGGATGAATGAGACGTAGGGGAGAGATCGTCAATGCTGCTACAAATTGTGAAAAAAGATTTTCAAAGAAATAAAATCATAACGATCGTCTTATTTATTTTTATGATGTTATCGGCGTTGCTTGCTGCTTGTGCTTCTCAAGTCATTATGGAATTGTCCGGTTCTTTAAGTCATTTGCTGGATAAATCAAAGGCTCCCCATTTTGTTCAAATGCATTCTGGTCCAATAGATAACGCAGGTATTCAAAAATTCGCCTCTACAAATCCTCTTGTTAAGAATCAACAAACAGTAGAAATGCTAAGGATAGATGGCTCGCAGATTGTCTTAGGTAACAGCAATAAGTCGGAAGAGAACAGCGTAATGGATATAGGTTTTGTTAAGCAGAACCCATCATTTGATTTGCTGCTGAACTTAGAGAATCAAGTGATTAGGGTAGCTGAAGGAGAAATCGCAGTTCCTATTTATTATATGAAGCAGAATGATCTGAACATTGGTGATCAGGTTACCCTTTCCAATGGACAGTTAGATCAAAAATTTATTGTTACGGATTTTGTTCGAGACATCCAAATGAATCCAGCTATTGTTAGCTCTAAGCGCTTTGTCGTAAATGACACGGATTATAATGTACTTAAGAAGAACCATGGAGAAGTTGAGTACTTAATTGAATTTCAAATCACCGATTTAAGTAGACTTAGCGAGTTCCGGAATACCTATCAATCCTCAGATATGCCCGGTAAAGGACCAATGATAGACTATCCTTTGTTTAAGACGCTGAATGCGCTGACAGATGGGATTATTGCAGTTGTCATTATTTTGGTAAGTATCCTTCTTATGATTATTGCCGTCCTATGTTTAAGGTTTACGATGATCGCGACTTTAGAGGAGGATTATAGAGAGATTGGCGTCATGAAAGCAATTGGGATCTCACAGCGAGATATTAGAAGGATCTATTTGGCAAAATATATGGTGATGGCAGCATGCGCTTCACTGCTAGGATATTTATTATCTTTGGGTGTGGTGCGATTGTTTACAGCGAATATCACATTGTATTTGGGGACTGCTCCGAAAACGATCCTTCAGCCTATTGTTCCAGTCTTAGCGGTCGGTTTGATCTTCGGGATGATTGTATTCTTTTGCAGAGTTATTCTTAGAAGGTTTAATCGTATAACAGTAGTAGACGCTTTAAGGTCAGGGACTGTGGGAGAGTTGAAAGGCAATAAAAGTAGAATGGTGCTGAGTAAGCGCAGGCATATAAATGTGAATGTTTTTCTTGGCCTAAAGGATGTTTATGGACGCTTCACCATGTTTGGATTGTTATTCTTCGTATTTGTGATCTGTCTGTTTATCATTCTTGTGCCAGTGAATATATTAAATACCCTTCAGTCCCCTCGGTTTATTTCTTATATGGGTGTAGGTCAGAGTGACATGAGAATCGATTTACAGCCATCTGATCAAATAGAGAAGCGATTTAATGAACTGATAACGACGCTAAATAAGGACTCCGATATAGCTAAATTCTCACCATTAATTACTTCTCGATTTAAAGTGCTAGGCAGCGATGGCGTATGGGAGAATATTAATGTTGAAACAGGAGATTTCTCTATTTTTCCGCTCACCTATGTTAACGGAGGAACCCCTGAAAGTGGGGATGAGATTGCCCTTTCTGATCTGAATGCCAAGGAATGGAACAAAAGGGTTGGGGATAGCGTTCTTTTGGAGGTAGATGGCACTTCGAAAAAATTGTCGGTTAGCGGGATCTACCAAGATATAACGAATGGAGGTCGAACTGCAAAAGCCCGATTACCTTATGACCCGAAGTCCGTGCTATGGTATATCGTAGCTTTAGATGTGAATCCGAATGTTTCCGTTCAGGAGAAAATGGATCAATATGCAAAGTTATTTTATCCAGCCAAAGTTACTCATCTAGAAAGCTATTTATCTCAGACGCTCGGGAATACGATTCGCCAATTAAAGCTGGTCACTGGCTTATCCATTGCCATCTCGATATCAATTTCAGTATTGATTACAGCTTTATTTCTAAAAATGCTTCTAGCGAAGGACGTCTCGCAAATTGCAATTTTGAGAAGCATTGGCTTTACGTTAGAAGATATTCGAAAGCAATATCAGGTAAGGCTACTACTGGTTTCTGGTCTTGGAATCATTCTCGGAACCTTTGCAGCTAATACCATCGGTCAAAAATTCACTCAATTACTCGGATCTTTTATGGGAGCATCCAAAATACAGTTTGTAGTTAATCCGGTAATAGCTTATCTTGTTCTCCCTCTTTTTTTCATGCTCATTGTAGCACTCACAACCGTAGTAAGCACGATATCGATGAAGAAATCCAATTTATCTAAACTGATTGTCGAATGAGGGTGAGGTGGTAGTATGTTCATATTAGAGACGAAGGGTTTAAATAAAACCTTTGTAACCGGGCAAGGAACCCCGCAGACGGTATTAAAAGATGTTCATCTACAGGTATCAAAGGGAGAATTCGTAGCTATAATGGGGCCTTCTGGCTCAGGGAAATCAACATTGCTCTATACGATCAGCGGTATGGACCGGATGACTTCAGGAAGTGTTGTTTTTAAAGGGCAGGACATTAGTGGTCTTTCTGAGAGTGAATTAGCTGAACTGCGTTTAAATCAAATGGGATTTATTTTTCAGCAGATGCATCTTTTAAAAAACCTGACTATTCGGGACAATATCATCTTATCCGCTTATCGAGCTAAAATCGTTAGTCGTAGAACCATCAATAACAGAGCCGCTGAGTTAATGAAAAAAACCGGAATCTCCGCACTCGCTGAGCGTGATATTACACAAGTGTCGGGTGGACAACTGCAAAGAGCAGCGATCTGCAGGTCAATCATCAATGAGCCTGATATTCTATTTGGTGATGAGCCAACAGGTGCACTGAACTCTAAAGCTGCTAGTGAAATTATGGAGATATTAATAGATATTAATCATACGGGTACAACGATTTTACTGGCTACGCATGATGCGAAAGTCGCTACTCAGGCAGAACGTGTCCTGTATATGCTGGATGGCAGCATAGTTTCTGAGCAATGGCTTGGTAAATTCAATCGCATAAATGGGGACTTAAAAGAGCGGGAAGAGAAGTTGTCGGCTTGGTTATTGAAGTTGGGATTCTGATTGATAGGAAAGGGATACATAACATGGGAAATCTGAATTATAACTTAAATTTCGAAATGCTATGTGTAAAATACGGATTAGGTCATTTAAAAAATGAACCAGAACAGGTAACAGGTGGTCTTCTGCACAGAATGTATCGTCTACAAACGGACAAAGCGCTCTATGCAGTGAAAGCTCTAAATCCTCAAATTATGCATCGGGATACAGCCATGAACAACTATACTCTTTCTGAAAAGGTTGCAAATATGGCTTATCAAAATGGGATAAATGCAGTACCAGCTATCGTGTCCAAAGATAGTTTTATGCATGAATTCGAGGGTCAATTCTATTTATTATTTCCATGGGTCGAAGGTAAGGCATTGCCATCAGGAGGTATTAATATAGGGTGTTGTAAAAAGATTGGCGAAAACCTTGCTAAAATTCATAAGATCGATTTCGCTACACTTCTTGATCATCATCCTAATGAAAATCTTGAGGCAGTAAATACATCCACTGTTCGTTGGAATGAATATGCTCTAACAGCAAAACAGGATGGTTTGGAATGGTCTAGCTTGCTATTAGATAACCTGAACCAAATAAATCATTGGGAACAACTTGTAGATTCTTCAGCGGAACAATTATTGAATCATATGGTGATCAGCCATCGGGATTTAGATCAAAAAAATGTACTATGGGATGAGCATCAGATACCCATTATTATTGACTGGGAAGCAGCAGGACCTATCCATCCAACCCAAGAGCTAATAGATGTAGCCCTTTATTGGTCAGGCTTTGAATCGGGAAGTGTAAGCAAAGATGCTTTCTGCACGCTCATTAGTACCTATCGGGAGCAAGGTGGCGAGATTTATGCTAACTGGTCCGACGTGCTAAACTATGGTTTTCATGGGAAGCTAGAATGGTTAGCTTATAATGTCAGACGATCACTCGGACTGGAGAGTACAGATGATGCGGAGCGAGAGCTTGGAACCCGTGAAGTAATAAATACAATCACTGCTTTAAATGACTATGATCACTTTATTCCTCAGTGTATCGAATGGTGTAACCAAGACTACTAAAGGAGAACTTATTTATGAATGTAGTAAACGCTACTATGGAGGATATAAGAGGATGGCTGGAGCTGGCGGCAGAGGTGGAGTCCCTTTTTGGGCCGATGGTAGATGATCCGAATTTTACTCTAGCGTTAGAAAAAAATATCAGGCGAGAAAGCGCTTTTTGTGTACGAGAAAACAATGGTTCGCCAGGTTCAAGATTACTTGGAGCTGTGTTATTCTCTTCATCCAATGCCCCTAATTACAAGATTGGTTGGTTATCTGTTTCAGCCATAGAGAGAAATAAAGGAGTTGCGACAGCCCTTCTTAACAATATTCTCGAAAGTATCGAAACCCCAGCAGAGATATTCGTTACTACATTTGGTGAGGATCATCCAGAGGGTCAACCTGCTAGAAGATTTTATCAGAAGTTTGGTTTCTTTCCTTTGCAGGATGGGGTTCCAAATGGCCTCGAAGGTGGCTCAAGACAAAATTTCAAGCTGACGATCGCTCACAAGGATTCATTATGAAAAAAATAATTTATTTATCGGTGATTTCATTTTTCTTGCTAGCGATTTCTTTCAGCCCATTGTTCAACTATATCCGTGAGTATATGATTTCAGATCAAATCAATCAGCGTTATGAGATCAACCATGCTGAGAAAGGGTATAACACGTTAAACGTTCAAGAACTAACGGTTGATGATAAGCATATTAAGATCCAAGAAGAAAATACAGGCAGGAAAGCAGAATTGACACTTTGGGATGAAGAGGAGAGTGTCCCGCCTGGAGATATTGTGAAAGTTCAGTTTTTATTAAATGGTCAAAAAATCTCAACTCCTGATGAAATATGGTTGTCTAATCGGGAACGAGGAAGCAGATATTTCTCATGGATAGATATCCTTACTGTTACGGATCGAAAGACTGGCGAGAAAGAAATTAATATAGTCCAAAGACTTACAGATGATAGTCAGCCGATGGAAAAGAGAAAATGGAAAATAATCACGATCTCACATGATGGCAGTATAGAAGAAAAGGTGCTGAGTTATGCTCAAAGAAGTGACAATCATCTAGGGGTGAAGCTTATCGAGTTCTCGGGTACATCACTTATGGGTATGGGCTACTATTCGGATATTACTAAAAGTTATCCAAGTGTATTTTTCCCTCTAATTTATCCATTTTTAACAGGTGTCGTGGGAATCTTCTTATTGATCATTATAGTTGTTCAATTACTGATCGAGCTTCATAATAGGCGCGTTATTAGGAGAAACGGGCGATAACGGTCATAAGATATGTTCTAAAATTACTTATAATTACGAATCACCTTTAACTTGGACAAGGTTAATAAAGCAAACAGTAGTAGCAGGACTCCGATGGAACCCATGACAGGGGCTGGACTGAAGTGATCGGACAGGAATGAAACAGCTGTAAGACCAATTGAGGGCGCTACACTCATAATGGAGCCAAGTACACCGAAGACTCTACCTTGTATATCCTCCGAAACTTCCAGTCTGAGGATTGTATTTATCAGCAATGTACAGAATGAGAACATAAAGCCAATTAGAAGAATGATGGGAATGGCTAAGGCAGCAGTAGTGACGAACGATAACAGGAGGTACAGGGGACCCAGACACAGCAGTCCAGTCATGATAAAGAAGCCGCGATTCTTTAATTTGGAGCCGAGAAACAAGATCATGCTGGAACCAATCATATAACCTAGAGGAATGCAGGCTTCCATGAGTCCAAACTGAAAGGGACTAGAATTCCATACTTTGACGGCCATAACTTGCGTTAGCATCAGTGAAGGCATAAAGAACAAAGTGAGCGTAGGAAGCATGATGATTATTGCTCGGGCGAAGGGGTATCTCCAAATATAACGAACGCCATCCGCAAGATCCTGTGTGAATTTTCTTTCTTCTTTAGGTCCGGTATTCACTCGGTTTGGGAGTGGAAGGGAGCGGACAACAAGAACTAGTAGAAAGGAAACGAAAAATGTAGCTCCATCAAATAATATGGCATCTGCCGCTCCAAAACTTGCTACAAAAACACCTCCAGCCGAATACCCAATCGTCCTACAGATGTTCTCCGACAGGTTCAGAATCCCGACTGCTTTTTGCACATGTTCTTTTCCAACTACAGTGGTAATTGAAGCTTGATACGCAGGGGATTGGAATAATGCTGAGACTGTCGTAAGTCCCGTTAATATTGCCACGATAATGAATGATGTAGAAGACATGGAAATGGTCAGAGCAAGCGTAACTGCTAGACCGCAGCTTATCAAATCAGTGATTAACATAATGGTTCTGCGATTGATCCTGTCTGCGAGTGTGCCTCCTATCGATCCGAGTAAAGAACTGAGCAATAGATTGATTATCGTAATAATGGCAATCATTTTAGCGCTTCCGGTCGTCTGAAGTACCCATAAACTTAAAGCAATGCTGTGAAAGGTATTTCCAAACAAAGAAATGGAATAGGAGCTGAGTAGCAGCATAAATCTCCGGTTTCCCCAAAGGGTTGGATAGGATTGAGCGGTGGTGGATGCATGTTTTGCTAATACAGGATCTGTCATGGGTAACTCTCCTCTCGACTTAAACGCTTAAGTGAATATCGAAAAAAAATTAATCAACAAAATAACGATTATTCTCTTGTTTGGAGTAGTCAGGACGATGTAACAACTCCTGCATTAGTTCAAAAGCAGTGGCTGATTTATCCCCAGTGAATATGAATTTCTGAACGTCTTCTCCAAGCATTTCTGGGCAATTACAGGTACATAGAACAGAAAGACGTGCGAATACCCCGGATTTTTCAACACAACTTCCGATAAACTCATTAATAACTATGGCCTCTTTGTAGATCCCCTCCGATAAGATTGTATTCAATTCTTCCATATTTTGAACTTTGAATATTGCTTTCTCAGGTAAAGGAAGACTATCTTGGATAAAGTTAGTGAGCAGGGAGTTATTGAAGCTCTCCATAATTAAACAAACCTGTGAAAGATCCTCCGGCATTACCTTCCGTAGAGCTGAACGATAATTGTAAAGAACTTGCTTAAACAGCTTATCTTCAATCATGCTGTCGATCAAAATCAAGGGGATACCTTCTACAAAATGTTTGGAAATCGAATAGAAGGATTCATCGTGCACATCGATCAGAAAGACGGCTTCGAGCTTTCTTTCAACGATGATATTCAGAGAAGGATGGTCAGTACCAAGAGAATATAGCAGCGTATGATATCCGGCATCCGTTAAACGCTGTTCCAAAGCACGAATAAATGTGAATTGGGCATAGAGTTTCCAAGGTGGCATATAAGCAGAATTATGGACAAGTACCCCTACTAATCCCGTTTTTTTATTGGCAAGCGAACGGGCTGCTAGATTAGGAATGTAATGAAGTTCTTCGGCAAGTGACAGAATTTGATTGCGGGTCTTCTCAGGAATGGTTTGGTTATCGACGCGGTTCAGAACATAGCTTACAGTCGCAACGGAGACATTTGCTTGTAGCGCGATGTCTTTCATTGTAGTCTTTTTCACCAGTAAACTTCTCCCTTGCTGAGATATTTATTTCCAAATATTATCATTAACACTTGAATAGAGTCAACGATTGACTTTATACCAAGAAGCAAATGATGCTTGTGTTCATTTTTATAATTTGGGTAAATAGATTTAAGAAACTAAATCAGTCAGCGAGAAGAGGTGTGACTCATGGGAACGAATCTTAATCGGGAAGAGAGCGCGCTGTGAAACCGCTTTAGATACTGACACAAATTTGTGAAATTATTCACTTAATTATTAAGAATTTTAATATATAATTAATTCATAATCAAAATTAGGGGGAATCGAAAATGAGACTATTTAAAATGATTTTAGTGGCTGGGGTTTCGGTAGCAGTATTGGCAGGTTGTGGAGCAAATGAGGATAAAGCAACTAATTCGGCGGCAACTTCAGCTCCGGCTGCTGAGCAGACAGATGCTGTCACTACAGCTTCGATCGTGAATCAAGCAGATGCATTTACTAAGGCTGTTAGCAAAGATGGAAACTGGATTGTTGCGATTCTAAATGATGTAACGATTCCTGATGAGGTTGTTGTAGCTGGAGAATTCCGTAATAAAGGAGCCGCAGATGGCGATATCTACCGTAAGATTGCCCTTTATTCGCAAGATGCTGATCACAAGATCACTGCTACTTATACACTAACCGTACCAAAGTTTACAGTACAAAGTGAGAATTTGAAAGTTGAAGGCGGAACGATTAAAGGCGATGTTTATGTAGAAGCGAAAGGCTTTACTCTGCCTGAAACCGCCACTATTGATGGTAACCTCTACTTCGCGAGCGAAGATCTGAAAACATCAGCTGTTATTGATGGAAAAGTGACTGGAACAACAGAAGTTAAATAATTTCGTAATCAACTTATACAGTAGAAGCCAATCCATAGACTATGGGTTGGCTTTTTTCTTTTTGTGATTATGTGATCTTCAGTTGATTTTCTTAATATTGAACTTATAATATTACTACCACTACTAGGAGGAACACATATGTCTAAGGAGTATTCACGCACATATATCGAAAGTGTAAAGCTTGAAATGTTAAATAGATTGGGACTTAAGCAAGTGTTCTTTAAGGAGCAAATAGGTGACGGCCTGATTTTTGAAGCGGTTGGTTTTGATAAAGGGAGCAAGCATCGTTTTTGTGTTAGACCGAAGACGAAAACAATTGACGAATTTATTTCAGGAAAATGGATGAAGGTCCGCAGCTTTACAATCAAAAGTGTGGAAATTTAAAATTGAAGTCTAAAAAGGGAACCCCATTTAAATCGGAGTTTCCTTTTTTATTTTTGAGAAGGATTCATTGATAATGTGAAGTATCGCCGTACAGATCGATAGTTGTATTGTTGTCAGTTAGGGTTACTTTACACAATGCTGTAGAGAGAATATCCGGTAGTTCCCCTAATTCCTGCAATGATTTATTGAGAAAATGAGCCATAATGACTTTCAGGGTCATCCGATGCGTGACAATAAGTACCTCATGTCCTTCATTATCGTTAATGATACGCTCAATAGTCGGCGTTACTCTTTGTTCAAGCTGACTATAGGTCTCACCTGGGGCTAGAGGAATAAAAAGATCAGGTCTGGTGAAAAAATGGGTGTACTGTAATGGATATTCTTGTTCAATCTGATCTGTGTTCATTCCTTCCCAAATGCCCATGTTAATTTCCATTAATGAAGCTTGCTGTTGAATCGGTAAACTCCGATTTCCTCGTAAAATCTGCGCAGTATGCAATGCTCTTGGACTAGTACTAGAATAAATGGCTCCTAAATTCTCACCTTCCAAACGTTCTCTCAACCATTCCGCTTGCTGTTCACCCAAGGTTGTTAACGCTGAATTTTGATGTCCTTGCATTCTTTTCTGCAAATTCCATTCGGTCTGCCCGTGACGGGTTAGAAATAATACTGTCTCTTTCATTAACGAAACCTCCCTTTTGAATAGTTGTAAGTATAAGATAAATAATTATAAATAAACAATATATAATAGTTAATATCCATAATGTATAGTTATAGTAAGAAAGCCGAAAGTCCGTTAAACAATGATTTTATTTTATATAGTTAGGAAGAAATCAGGATGAACTATCATGTATTAAAATTGTTTTATTATGTTGCAATAACAGGGAGTGTGACCAAAGCCTCTGAACGTTTGCACATCAGTCAACCCGCTATATCAGCGCAGATCCGCAAATTTGAACGGGAGAATAATATCGTATTATTAGAGGTCATAGGAAAGAGAATGGTGCTAACACCGATTGGGAGAAAACTGATCGAACCACTTGAAAAGTTATTTGCTATGGGTGAACAGGTACAGCAGATTATTGAGGATTATCATAAATTTCCTGCGGGCCATATTCGGATTGCAGGTAATTACCTGGCCACAAGCATACTCATCCCCCGGTGGGCATCATTATACAAACAATCTTTTCCGGAGGTTAAAATTCAGATCTCTACTGCTAATTCTCATGAAGTCATGGAACAATTAAATAACTTTGAAGCAGATGTGGCGATTTATAGTGATATGGCGTTTCCTTCTCATCATACAGGGGTGTTCGAACATCGTGAGTTGTACAAGGACGAGTATGTGTTCGTAGTTTCTTCAAATCATTCTTTAGCCAAGCAGGAGGTTAGCTTTGAGGAAGTGATGGCTGAGGCATTTATTATGAGGGAGGAAGGTAGTGCAGCCAGAGAGAGAATTGTACAATTATGTGAAGAAAGAAAGGTACAACAACCGAAGATCGAACTGCAATTTAATGGAGTAAATGAGGTTATTCAAGCCGTGATTGCCGGTTATGGGATTAGTTTTGTATCTGCGTTGTTAGCAAAGCCTTATCTTGATCAGGGTATGTTAGCCAAGGTCGAAGTGGAAAATGTAGTCTCTAAGCATTCGATATGGATGAGCCACAGAAAGAAAGAGCTTCAAGAAAGCTATATCCAGTCATTTATTAAGCTCGTCATGAAACGATTAAAAGAAGAGGATAATTTATACTCGGTTCCAACGCATACACCTTGATTAAAATAACTTATGAATTACGATGTATGCATTGAACTGAGATCAAAGATTGGAATGTAATTGAAGCAACTCAGGTGCACTAATGTCTTCTGCTTCAGAGATTTAAATTGAATGTTATATAATTGTGAGTATAGCCCATTCATTTCTAATAAAGACTCATGTGTACCTTCCTCAACAATCGAACCCTGATTTAATACGATAATTCTAGATGCTTCACGTATGGTGGATAGTCTGTGTGCAATAACCAATGTGGTTCGATTCTTCATTAACAAATCAAGAGATTGCTGAATCATTCGCTCAGATTCGTTATCGAGTGCGGAAGTTGCTTCATCTAGAAGTAGGAGTGGAGCATCACGAAGAAAAGCTCTGGCAATGGCTATGCGTTGTCTTTGTCCACCAGATAAAGTCGATCCATGTTCACCTAGGATAGTGTCATAACCATGGGGCATCTTCGTAATAAACTCTTCTGCACCTGCGAGCCGAGCGGCATCTCGAATATCCTCTTCGCTAGCTGTACTAGTACTGAAGGCGATATTGTCTCGTATAGTTCCTGAGAACAAATAAGGGGTTTGGGGAACATAGGTAATCATTGCACGTGCTTCTTCAAGCTGATCATGTACAGACTTTCCATAAACCGTGATGCTTCCTGCAGTAGGCTCATAAAGTCCATTACATAATCGAACGAGCGTCGTCTTCCCTGACCCGCTTGGCCCGACAACCGCGATAGTTTCTCCATGTTGTATATGAATATTAAGCCCTGTAAATAGGGAGGCTTCATTATCCGTTTTACCCGAATAGTTGTAGTGGACATCCTCTATTTGTAATGCAGCTACCTCTACGGAAGCGAATGTTGATGAGCTGGATTCTGGCAAAGGATGAGTAACTCCTTCATCAGGTGCATCAAGTATAGCGAATACGCGGTCAGCTGCACCTAAAGCCTCCTGGACACCTCCCCATGTTTGAGACATATGGACAAAAGGCCATTGAACCCTCCCCATCAAAATAATAAAAGCGAGTACTTCACCTGCTGATGTTCCGCCACTTAGAGCTGATAACGCAATTAAAGCGGCGCATGTCACCATTACGAGATTGTTGATAAAGGCAGAAGATTGCCATAAGAGACCATTTAGAAGCGATTTTCGCAGCTGCATTCTTCTTAACTTCTCACGTTCTAACGCATATTTATTTAAGAGAGTTTCTTCAAGCGAAAAGGCTCTGACGACCTTCATTCCTTGAAGCGTTTCTTGTAAGATTCCTCGTAATTCCGCCTCTTTTGCATATATTTGAGTAGATAATTTTCGTAATCTGCGATCAAAGAAACGTCCGGAAAGAAAAACAAGGGGGCCCGATCCGAGAGCTAACAGGGCGATCCAGACATCCATTTTAGCCAAATATAGAAAGGAAATGAAACAGAGAAGTAGATTATAGCCTAGATCGTATACAATGCTGTTTATCATCCCCATGGCCATCCCTGCATCCTTAGTGTTACGAGAAGTCAAATCACCTGAATGCATGGACTGAAGGTAACGGAATGGAAGTCGGTGACTTTTGTCAAACAGCTTCGCACGAATATCCCAAGCCATCCGACTTTGCATAACAAAGCGGAAGTAATGCTGCACCATAAGACAGCAGATAATGATGACACAAGCAATGGCACAGATTACAGTTATACGTGCTAATGCATCCATATTGGCGTTGTTGATCGTATCAATAAATACTTGCTGAATGGCTGCAAATCCTATGTCCATTACGAGTTTAGCAGAGAGCAGGAGTACAGCCACAATAAATCCAATTCGATAAGGGCTAGCGTAAGAGATTAATCTACGCAGAGCATACCCCAATTTTAGATTCTTGGATTCCATCTCATTCATATCTCTACCTCCCTGACCAGAGTAGAAATATCAGCCTTCTTCATTGAGGTCTCAACCATATTGTAATACTGTCCTTGTAAAGTCATTAACTCCAGATGAGTCCCAGCTTCAACAATAGAACCCGCCTCCATATAATAAATGTGATCTGCATCTCTGATGGTAGATAGTCTATGCGCGATAACAACCGTTGTACGATCATGCATGAGTTCTTGCAGGGCCTGGCCGACAATCTCCTCATTATGGCTATCAAGTGCAGCTGTGGGTTCATCAAGAAGGAGAAGCTTAGGCGCTCGGACAAACGCTCTGGCAATAGATAGCCGCTGCCTTTCACCGCCAGATAAGGTATGGCCCCGTTCCCCAATGGAAGTCTGATATTGAAGGGGGGTTCTCATAATAAATTCATGTATCCCCGCACTTTTTGCTGCTTTAATAATTTCTTCATAGGTTGCGTCAGGTCTTCCCCATGCAATATTTTCATATAGAGTTCCAGTGAACAGATAAGGCTCTTGAGAAACATAAGCCAAATGATTACGCCAAGACCGAGGGGGAATGCTGCTTAACGGCAACTTACCAGATTGGATGACCCCTTCATTAGGTTCATAGGTTGCGAGTATTAATTGAAGGAGGGTGCTTTTTCCACTGCCACTAGGACCGGCAAACGCAGTTACTTTACCTGGTTCTATGGTTAGATTAACGTTAGTTAATACTTGATGATTACCATAATGAAAACCTACATTCTCAAAGGTGATAGGGTACAAGCCACTAATTGCTTGGTTGTTATTCATCGGCGTTTCATTATGAGAATCTTCCTGATTACATTCACGGCTTGCGTCTTCTTCTGGTAAATCAATGACTTCAAACAATCGTTTACCTTGCGCCAGCGAGGCTTGTAATTCTGTCCATAGATTAGCCAGCTTTGATACAGGGTTTGTAATTTGCTCGAAACAAATCAGAAATGCCGCCACTGCTCCCACATCCAATCTCCCTTGGATAACTAGATATCCGCCGTAGGAGAGAACATATAGCAATCCACTAAGAATAACGGCAAAGGGCATATTATAGCCCACAGCTTCTAAGCGTGTGACAGGTAAATGAATGTTGAAATATTGCCTAACACGTTGTGTGAATTGATTATGCAGCTTAGGTGCAAGGGAGAAGGCACGCACAACCTCAGCACCCTGTACCGTATCTTGAATAAACATTTGTTGAGCGGTTTCAATTTGCTGTCTTTGCTCGTGCATGGAACGTAGGCGGGAAGTGAAGGGAATCATCACAAGTGGAACAAGCGAGCAAATCAATATAGTTCCGAGCGTTAAGACATATTGGAGTGAGAGCAGATAAGTTAGGAGAAATGTAATTTGCATCAGATTACTGAATAGTTCAATGGTCTTCTGATTGATACCTTGCTGAGCAGCTGGGGCAGAATCATTGATACGACTAATGAGATCAGCAGAATGATAACGATCCAAATCTTTCATCTGTACGTTTAATAATCTAGCTAGCAGTGATACCTGAAGCTTGGAGGTCGACTTGAATTCAAGCACACCTGATAAATAAGTCAATAAGAAGCTGGCTAAAGCATCTACAATAACGATTACTAGAGCAAAGATAGCACCAGACATCAAAAAGGACATGTTCTGATTCGTAGCAGCGTTGATTATACGTCGTAAAGATTCAGCTATCCCAACTGTTGCAAGGGAAACGACGGCAGCTAAGAGACATAATATGAGGTACCAGCCTAAATAGGGTTTTCCAAGTTTCAGTAAACGCATAAAAGTGTTAGAAACTACTTTGGATTTTTTGATCGAGTCTGCTTCTATGTTTGTAGATCCATTCAATTTAGACCCTCCCCACTATGGTTTTAATTTGCTGTGGTTCACTTAAAAGATAGGAGGTTCCTCATCGAGCATGACTTTTGTGGTGACGGCAAGTAATTCTCTCAATTTATCCATTCGAAGATGGTAATATAATCGATGATCGGTTCTTTTTAGTTCGATAAGGTCTAAAAAAAATAGGAAGTTGGCATGATAAGTTACTGCCGCGGGCGTTATGCCAAGTGCTGATGCAATTTCTTGTCCATAGTGAGGGCGATTCCTTAAGAGCAGCAAGAAGTCTAAACGTCGTTTATCCGAGAATGCTTTTAAAAAAAGTTCAGTTTTCTCTCGATCAGCAGCTGGTCCGAATACATGATCATTAAAAATGCCGAATATAACCCAAGCGATACGAGAACTTCCTGCGTAAAAGAAGAGAACATGATTCCCAACTTGTGAGAAAAAGCTGACATGAAAAGTAGTGGGAACATCATAAACTGCAGGTTCATTTTTGTTGATATCACGAATGAATCTTTCAGGATTCGCTAGGAACAAACCTTCATAACGCTGAGAGGCTTGTTCAGACTCCCTTCTTAACTCCTCTTTCCAAAGTGAAAAGACATCCTTGTAGAACTGGTTTAAGAGCTGCATATAACGTAGCTTAGTTTCTTCGGGATAAGCAAGGCACTCTAGTAATGGCCCCTGCGCTTCAATCACATCCAGCTGCGGTTTTGTTCTTGCCACAAGCTCAGCCATTAAGCGGGTATCCTTCTTGACGATTTCCCAATCGTTTCCTTCTAGCAACTCATCTAATTTATCGTAATACACACCATATACCATTTCAGCGACTACCTTTTCTGCAGGACTCTTTTCCAGTCGATTTATCCATGCTTCAGCTGTTTGTGGTTCTGGACAAGTGCAAATGGATTCATAGAAAGCAAAATCGAGTGCTTTATGAAAAAAGTTGTACTGGAAAAAAAACTGAAGTTCTCGGTAGGAGTGAGGTGACAACCGTGCTCGTGCATCTTTATGATAAGACAACGCTTGTGGGTCCATTTCAAGTTTGTAATCCTCAGCTGCCTTAAGCAACTGCTCTTCACAAGCAATCATTCCCATAGAAACAATGAATTCCAAAGCTTCGTTGTACGCAAATTTTATGTTCGAAAGTAAGGTGTCTTTCATGTTATCTTCCATCATAACCTCCGATATTTCTCGTTATAGAATTTAAATGTTGGGATGATACGACTAATATTTAATGATGACTTAATGTTAAAATAAACCATTCATTTTCTTTTGTAAAGGGATATTTTACAATTCGTACTAACTGCTAGGATTCGGTTGTCGTGCATGGTAAACTATGGATAAAAAATAGGAGGGGCCATGATGGAGCCAATCGTGTTCAAACAAATTGAATTTGTACGTAGTGTTACTGTTCGTGCAGTTGAAGAACTTTCCGAGGAACTATTAGATATCATTCCACAGGGCTTTAATAACAACGTTAGATGGAACTTGGGACATATTTATTTGGTGCAAGAGAAGTTCGCTTTTCATTCCGCTAGGGAGCTTATGCAATTGCCGGAAAGCTTTGAACGATTATTTGCAAAAGGTACTAAACCTGCAGAGTGGAGCGAGAAACCACCAACACTTGAAGTGTTAATTGAGATGCTTTCGGAGCAACCCAAACGTATTCAGGAAGCTATGCACAATCGCTTAAGTGAGCAAGTAACCCCTCTTACAACGGGTAGTGGATTAACCTTAAATACAATCGGAGAATTCATAAATTTCACGCTTTACCATGAAGGGATGCATTTTAATACAATCAAACTATTAAATCGATTTGCTGATAAAAGACTTTAGAGATCTTTAGTAGACAAAAGTCTAAGGTCAAGGAGGTATTCGATGGAGGTTGGAAGAATTTTAGGTATTGCATATAATGTGATCCCAGTTAAAGACTTGGAGAAATCTGCAGCTCGGTTTGTGAAACATTTGTCGTATCACTTCATAACAATTTGAGTTGTGAAGATGTGAAAGTCGGAAACATTAGTGACGAAGGTGAGTATGGTAAGTTTTTTGTATTTGAAGATCTGGATGGTAATTTATTTGATGTTTGGGAACAACATGATTGTGAACTGGTTTATTAGCCTCACTAAGGATATCGAGTTCAATCGATATCTTTTGTTATATATTGGAACGAAAAAAGATTTGTAATGAAAACGGTTTTATGATAATCTAATTAATGTAATACATGTAACCGGTTACACATTGGGGGATGAAATGAATCATGATGACGATTAAAGATGTTGCAAAAATAGCTGGAGTATCGGTGGCAACCGTTTCTAGGGTGTTAAATGAATCTGGTTATGTGAATATCGATACTCGAAAAAAAGTTGAAGCAGCTATCAAAGAAATGAATTATACCCCTAATGAGGTTGCAAGGTCATTGTATAAACGGAAATCCAAATTAATAGGACTTCTATTACCTGACATTACGAACCCATTCTTCCCGCAATTAGCACGTGGGATAGAAGATCGGATGCAGGAGCATGGTTATCGGATAATCTTTGGTAATAGTGATGAGAACGAGGAAAAGGAATTGGATTATATTCAAACCTTTATCCAAAATAATGTTATTGGCATGATCTCATCAACCAATTTTCCCGAGAAAGATATTTATTCTAATTTGAAAATTCCGGTTGTATTTCTTGACCGTACTTCTAATGACAGTCCCTCCGTATATGCAGATGGCAGAAAAGGCGGACGCCTTGCTGCTCAAGAAATCATTGCACGGGGAAGCACCAAGATTACAGTTATGCAAGGACCGGCGCATATTAAACCGGCGCAAGATCGATTTCAAGGTGCGATTGAAGTACTTGATGAAATGGGAATCACTTATCAAGTGATCCAGACTTCATCCTTCTCCCACACGGAAGCGGAACAATGGGCTGTAGAGTTGTTTGATAAATATATAGATACAGATGGTGTAATTGCCAGTAATGATATCGTGGCGACAGCAGTTATTCATGAAGCACATCGCTTAGGTAAAAGAGTGCCACAGGATCTCCAAATCATTGGATTCGATGATATCCCACTCAGCAGTCTGTTGTCACCTTCGTTATCTACTATCCGTCAGCCTGCACATGACATGGGCCGTGAAGCAGCTGGTTTACTTATTAAGTTAATTGAGCAAGATAAAGTAGAAGATAAAATCATTCAATTACCCGTCAGCTTTGTAGAGCGGGAAACAACAAGAAGTAAAGAATAGATGACAACATAAGAAAGGTTGATGGACATGGCTAAGATTTGTGTAATTGGAAGTTGTTCAATGGATTTGGTGGTAACCTCATCTAAGCGACCTCACGCAGGAGAAACTGTTCTTGGAGAGAGCTTCGCTACCGTTCCAGGAGGCAAGGGAGCGAATCAGGCCGTAGCTGCTTCGCGTTTAGGGGCAGAAGTTATGATGGTTGGTTGTGTAGGTGAAGATTTCTATGGTACGGAGATCATGGAGAATCTTAAGAGAAATCGGGTTCTTACCACCAATGTGGAACCGGTTACACATACCAAAAGCGGTACTGCTCACATCATTTTAGCAGAAGGTGATAATAGTATTATCGTTGTAAAAGGAGCTAATGATTCAGTTACTCCTGCTTTGGTTGAGCGAGCACTTGATGCTATTAAAGGATCTGATATGGTGCTAATCCAACAAGAAATACCCGAAGAAACGGTGTCTTTTGTAAGCGAACTTTGTCATAAATTTAATATCCCTATGCTGCTTAATCCGGCACCTGCGCGTCCCATCAGTGACGCGATTATAGAAAATGCCGCCTATCTGACACCTAATGAACATGAATGTACGATTTTATTCCCTGGGGTGAGTACTACAGATGCCTTAAGGAAATATCCAAACAAGCTGTTTATCACAGAGGGAAGCAATGGCGTACGATTTTACGATGGAGAACAAGAAGTTCTGGTTCCTACTTACAAAGTTAACGCTATAGATACGACAGGTGCTGGAGATACTTTTAATGCGGCATTTGCAGTTGCTTTAGCTGAAGGCAGCTCCATTCTGGATAGTGTAAAGTTTGCCAATCGAGCGGCTTCCTTATCCGTTACTAAATTTGGTGCACAAGGTGGTATGCCGACAAGAGCAGAAGTGGAGGCGAATCTTTAGTTATGAAGAAACAAGGGATATTAAACAGTCATATTTCCAAAGTGCTTACTGACTTAGGCCACACTGATACAATTGTCATCGCAGATGTGGGGCTTCCAGTTCCACCAGGTGTTCCGAAGATTGATTTGGCGGTTAAACTAGGGGTTCCTAGCTTCCAAGATATCGTTGATATCATTTCGGAGGATATGGTCATCGAAAAGGTGATCGTTGCAGAGGAATTAGAGACTGATAATAAAGTCACCTCTCAATACTTGAATAATAAATTTAAGGAAATACCGATAGAAGCATATTCACATGAGCAATTTAAGCAGCTGACGATGCAGGCTAAGGTTATTATTCGCACGGGTGAAGCTAAGCCGTATGCAAACTGTATTCTACAAGCTGGGGTCTATTTTGGATAAAAAGGGGGTTCTAAGTGTATGCACATTACGATGAAAGATATTCATAAGTCTTTTGGCGCTAACCGTGTATTGACCGGTGTGGATTTTGAACTTAAGGATGGTGAAGTTCATGCCCTGATGGGTGAGAATGGCGCAGGTAAGTCTACGCTGATGAATATTCTGATCGGTCTGCACCAACGTGACCAAGGCACCATTCGTATAGATGATCAGGAGAAATACTTTACGAATCCCAAAGAGGCAGAACAATATGGAATCGCATTTATCCATCAGGAGCTGAATGTATGGCCAGATATGACGGTTCTGGATAATCTATTCATTGGCAAGGAACGAACATCCAAATTCGGCCTGTTAAATAGGAAAGAGATGAAAGCGTTAGCAAATGAACAGTTTGCTAAGCTCTCTGTGACCATTCCTTTGAACCAAGAGGCGGGGGAATGTTCAGTAGGTGAAAAACAGATGATTGAGATCGCTAAAGCGCTTATGACTCATGCGAAAGTTATTGTTATGGACGAACCTACCGCTGCATTAACCGAGAGAGAAATACAGAAACTATTTGAAGTCATTGCCTCGCTAAAGAAAGAAGGCGTCTCTATCGTCTATATTTCGCATCGGATGGAAGAGATTTTTACGATATGTGATCGAATCACCGTGATGCGAGACGGGAAAACCGTAGATACGAAGCCCATTCCTGAAACTAATTTTGACGATGTAGTTCGGAAGATGGTAGGTCGTGAATTAACGGACCGGTTCCCTGAGCGTACTTCTAAACCCGGAGAAGTGGTTCTTGAAGTTAAGAATGCTTCAAAGAAAGGGCAATTTAAAAATGCTAATTTCTCTGTGCGAGCTGGCGAAATCATAGGATTCTCTGGATTAATGGGATCTGGACGTACAGAGATGATGAGAACCTTATTCGGATTAGAATCATTAGACCAAGGTGAGATTTGGGTGAAGGGACAGAAGATTCCCATTCGGAATCCCAATGACGCTATGCAAGCTGGAATCGGCTTTGTTACAGAAGACCGCAAAGATGAGGGGTTAATCCTAGATTTCTCTATTCGAGATAATATGGTACTGACGAATTTATACGACTTTGCCCCTAAAGGTGTAATCAATGCTAAGAAGGAACAAGAATTCGTGGACATGCTTATTAAACGGCTACACATTAAGACACAATCATCATCCATTTTGGTCCGGAATTTATCTGGGGGTAATCAACAGAAAGTAGTTATCGCCAAATGGATTGGTATTGGCCTCAGTGTTCTTATCCTTGATGAGCCTACACGCGGCGTCGATGTTGGGGCAAAACGGGAAATTTATCAGCTTATGAACGAATTAACTGAACGAGGTGTCGCCATTATTATGGTATCCTCAGAACTTCCTGAAGTCTTAGGGATGAGTGACCGCATCGTAGTTGTTCATGAAGGGGAAATCAGTGGAGAACTTTCACAACAGGAAGCTACGCAAGAAAAAATCATGACGTTAGCTACAGGGGGGCAATAGTAATGACTACTATCAAAGATGAGAGTGTAAAGAAAGGTTTCCAAATTGGGCAAATCACGCAGAAATTAGGGCCATTACTAGGGCTAATCATTCTAATTATTATCGTAACCGTGCTGAACCCAAGCTTTATGGAACCCCTTAATATACTGAACTTGCTTAGACAAGTCGCAATTAATGCGCTTATCGCTTTTGGGATGACTTTTGTTATTCTAACGGGTGGTATCGATTTATCAGTAGGGTCTATTCTAGCTTTATCCAGTGCCTTCACAGCCAACTTGATGTTGTCAGGCTGGGATCCAATCTTAGCTATTGTTGTGGGTTGTTTAGCGGGTGGACTGATGGGGATGGTCAACGGACTGATGATTACGAAAGGCAGAATGGCGCCGTTTATTGCTACACTGGCGACCATGACTATTTTCCGCGGATTAACGCTTGTATACACGGACGGTAATCCGATCACAGGTCTTGGTGACAGCATGACGTTCCAATTGTTTGGTCGTGGATATTTACTAGGAATACCTGTACCTGCTATCACGATGATTATAGTATTCGCTGTGTTGTGGATTGTACTGCATAAAACGCCATTTGGCCGTAAAACGTATGCTATTGGGGGTAATGAGAAAGCTTCCATTATTTCAGGGATCAAAGTAGACCGCATCAAAATAATGATCTATTCCTTAACCGGTATGTTATCAGCATTGGCTGGTGCCATCTTGACCTCTAGATTGAACTCAGCGCAACCAACAGCAGGTACATCCTATGAGTTGGATGCGATCGCGGCAGTAGTATTAGGGGGGACGAGCTTAACAGGTGGCCGTGGACGTATCGTAGGCACATTAATTGGTGCTCTTATTATCGGGATTCTGAACAATGGCTTGAACTTGCTCGGCGTATCATCATTTTACCAAATGGTAGTTAAAGGGATCGTTATTGCGATTGCTGTACTCATAGACCGTAAGAAAGCCGTATAAGGGGGATTCCACATGAAAAAGCTCACATTAATTTTTACTTCCTTACTCTTGATTCTTATGACGGGCTGTTCCTTAGAGCCTCCAGAGTGGGCAAAGCCGAACAGCGGCGGGGGCCCAGGGAATATGAAGATTGGATTATCCATATCTACCTTGAACAATCCGTTCTTTGTATCTGTTAAAGATGGAGTTTTGGCAGAAGCTAAGAAGCTTGGTATGGAGGTTCTCGTTATCGATGCGCAGAATGATTCAGCCAAGCAAAGTAATGACGTTGAAGATTTAATGCAAAAAGGTGTAAATGCGCTGTTAATCAATCCAGTAGACTCTTCAGCGATCTCGACGGTTGTTCAGACAGCTAACAGTCTAGATATTCCAGTCGTTACTTTGGACCGTTCTGCAGATAAGGGAGACATTAAAGCCCTTGTTGCCTCTGATAATGTAAAAGGTGGATCAATGGCAGCTGAATATATTGTAGAGCAACTTGGAAAAGGTGCAAAGGTTATAGAACTAGAAGGATCACCGGGAGCATCAGCTACCCGTGAACGCGGGAAAGGATTCCATGAAATTGCCGACACGCAGCTTGAGGTGATTGCGAAGCAAACTGCTGATTTTGACCGTACGAAAGGGTTGACCGTTATGGAGAACCTTCTCCAAGGAAATCCAGATGTACAAGCGGTTTTCGCTCATAATGATGAAATGGCTCTTGGTGCTATAGAAGCGATTCAGAGTTCAGGTAAGAATATTCCTGTCATCGGTTTTGATGGAAATGAAGATGCACTTAAATCCATTGAGGCGGGTAAACTCACAGGAACCGTTGCTCAGCAGCCTGCATTAATTGGGCAGTTAGCGATTCAAGCAGCGAAAGACGTATTAGATGGCAAGACGGTTGAGAAACTGATTGCCGCACCTCTAAAACTGGTCGTAAAAGAATAAGAAAATGACTATAGAAAAACACTGCATTCGCCGATTTGGTGAGTGCAGTGTTTTTGATATATATATAAGCTTATTTTTCCTCAATTACTCTATCCGGTAACTGTGTTACATAACTATCTGATAGATGGAGAAGCTCTAAAGCACGATCGAACTCATCCTCGGTCGTTTGTTGCGTGTGGTTACCATCTCCAGATAAGGTATAATGCTGACCATCCTCGAAGCCACTGCCAGATAGGAAGAGCTCTTCATTATTTACGAACGATCCTGTTGGCAAATAATAGCGCTGAGGAAGTAGGTTATAAGTTGATTGATTCAATAAATCTTGTCCGAAATGAATATGATCCGCAAGAGAAACACCCAATAAATTAGATACAGTAGGCAAAATATCCACTTGACCGCCCAACTGTTCTTTTACACTTGGCGTTGTAATCCCCGTCGCTGATAGGATCAACGGAATATTAATTAATTCGCGTTCCGTATATTCATGACCAAGGATTTCCTGTAATAAGACGTGATCGCCCTCTTTTAGAGAGAAGATAGGAAGTCCGCGGTGATCTCCGTACAATGCAATCAAGCTGTTATCCCATACCCCATTTTGTTTGAGCTCATCAATAAAAAGTCCAAGTGCATAGTCAGCATAATTTTGAGCACGAATATAATCCCCGACTAATGTTCCTTCGAATCGTTCTGGAAGGGCCATTTTGTATTTATCCTCAGGGATCGAGAACGGATTATGCGCTGACATCGAAATAACATGGGAGTAGAATGGCTGATCCTTCTGATCCATCCTTGCTAGCTCTGCAGCTGTTTTCTCATACAACACCTCATCAGAAGCTCCATAAAATACCGTGTCCTCTTCACCATAATATTCCTTATCGTAATATCGATTAAATCCTAAGGCAGTATAAAGCTCGCCACGGTTCCAAAAGTCGACTTTATTGGTATGGAATGTTGCCGTATCATAACCTTGCGCTTGAAGCAGCTTAGGTAAGCTTGGAAGCTCTTTTGGCGCATACATTTGAGTGGCTGGACCATCAGGTGGAACATAGAAAGAAGTATTTACAATGAATTCGGCGTCAGAAGTATTTCCTTGTCCAACCTGCTGGTAGAAACGCGGAAAGTAATAACTGCTAGCCGCAAGCTTATTCATATTCGGCGTAATTTCTACTCCATCAATCTTTAGATTGATTAAGAAGTTCTGGAAAGACTCCATCTGAAGAATGACCAGGTTCTTTCCTTTGGCGGCTCCAAATTGAACCGGATTTGAGGTTGCTTGAATTCCTTTGGTCTCGTTAATCGCTGCTTGTGTAATCTTAGCGACGTCGATTTGTTCTTCTTCTTGATTGGCTAATAGAGAGTAAGCTTCATAATTGAGAATGCCCATTTGCTCGGCTTTAACGGTTTCGTTCATACTGGCTCGGTTAGGAAAAATATTCATTGCGCAAATGACGATGGAAACACAGAATAAGATCGCAACCGCTTTCCGGTTACTTTTACGCGACATGGCTTTTTTCCAATTAAGTGCCTTCTGTTTTCTCAACATGACCAAACCAATGACAATGATATCCACAAAAATAAGCATATATTGCGGACGCATGACCGAGAAAATACTTTTCTTAACGGCTCCAACTTGCTTGACCTGATCTAATACTTGTGAAGTAGCAATAATGCCAAAATGATTATGATATACAATGAGTGAGAAAAATAGTGTAGTGATCAACACATTGACCAGCATGTAGATGGCAATTTTTCGTTTCGTTGCGAACCATTCAATCAAGCAAAAGACTAGAAGCACAAAAGGGATTTCTTTAAGCCATGTGGTCCACGTAGGCCCGTCTTCAAAGAGAAAATACCAAGCAAAATAACTTTTAACTAGCATAATGAGAGAGAAAAATAATAGGGATCTTTTACTGAGTGTACGAGGTTCTTTAAACGGCATCTCTTATGCCCATCCTTTTCTTTTAGATTAGTTCATTCTATTACTTGAAGTGTTTAAAATCAACTAGATTGGGGTATAGAAGAGACTTATTTTCCTTAATATTACATTTAGGTGAATGAAACCATACATAGTATAAAAAAAATTATTTTTATGGGAAATGAACTTTTTAAGTTACTCCTAACTCTTATAGGGGAGAGAGGTGAAGGCATGGATGTTGCTCGTTGGGTGAAAAAAGCCAAAAAGGGGAATAAAGAAGCATTGCTCCACTTAATCATGTCTGAAAAAGACGTTTATTATAGGCTAGCGTTCAGCTATATGGGGAATGCGCATGATGCCATGGATGCCATGGAGGAAATGATCGTCACACTTTATGAAAAGATCGGTCAACTAAAGAAAGAGGAAGCATTTTATAGCTGGAGTAAGACGATTTTGGTGAATGGCTGTAAACGACTACTTCATAAGCGCGGCAAGCTGGTGCTGTTAGAGGATTGGAGTAAGGTTGACGATAGGGAAATAGGCCAAGTAGTGAGTAGTAATGATCCTTATCGCAGAAGTGAGCAGCAAATGGATATGGAGACCTTGTTGTTACAAGTAAATGAACATCAGAGAGAAGCGATTCAATTAAAGTATTTTCATGATCTCGATTATCAAACGATAGCTGACATTACGAAGGTTCCGATAGGAACGGTTAAATCAAGAATTTACCATGGATTACAAACGCTCAAAAATCAGTACAGAGGTGATGTTGATGAACAATAACGTCGAGCAACAATTAGCTGATGAAAAGACACGCATAGCGTCCATTACCGCACCTGAAGAATTAGAAATGAGATTAAGAAAGGCTTTGAATTCGGCTCCCGCAAAAAGAACGAAAAGAATAGCACCGATTTGGAAGGTTGCGGCGGTTGTTTTATTGGTGACAGTGATCTCTGGACAAAACTACAATGCTTTTGCTTATTTTGGCAAACAGCTTTTTGGATTTGATGAATTGCTTAATGGCACAACTTTACAACAGCTAAATGAAAAAGGGTTGGGCCAAAACATCAACAAGAAAACTACGTTACTAGACGGAACAACTCTTACCATTAACGGAATTATGGCGGACGCCAATCAATTCATTATGTATTACACCTTAACTAACCCAAATGGACTAGAGGATATGTCTGTAGACGCTTTTAGACCCTCAAAAATAAGTGGTTTTTTAACCGATTCAAACGTAGTAAGTGGGACTGCGTTAATCAATGAAGGTCATACGGAGATTAAAGGTCAGATGTCGTTTGACAGCGTAAATCCATTTTCAAAAAAACTAACGTTACACTTTTGGCAGCAGCTAGCAGAGAACGGCCAGATGAGCGAAGGAACAGTTACGTTCCCTTATAACCCTAATGAGGCCATGGAAACTCAGATTAAACAATCGATCAATAAAAAGATTAAAGTCGACAAAGGTACGATTACCTTCAAATCAATCACAGCTACACCAACGATGACTGTAGTAAAAGGGAAGCTGGATGTCGATAATTTTGATCGAGTGAAGCTTGGATTACATGGGATACAATTAATTGTCGATGGAACACCTGTAGAGATCCTGGGTAGTGGTAATCAAACCTCATTAGGTGGAAGAACATTTGATATTCGCTTCGACACATTGCCTAAGGAGCTACATTCCATGCAGCTAGTCGTTAAAGAATTTGCTGGGTATCAGACGATAGATGAAAAGTATCTCCTGACTGCGAGAAGTGACAAGCCATTAATGCTGGGTGATAAAGAACTATGGTTAAAGGATGTATCCAAAACCTCTAAAGGTATCGAAATAACGATTGCTACGGATGATGATGTAATGCTGGATGGTGTGTCTATTGAAACGAACAACGGGAGTACAACTTTAAAAACAACGATTAATCAAAAAGAGGTAAAACAAACGGATGGTAAACTAATGAAAGAACGAACTTTATTATTTGATACACAAAGTGAGCCTGAGTCATTACTAATAGAAGGATTGCATTATTTGAAAGCATATAATAAGGTGATTGAGATTCCAGTAAAGTGAAGAAATGTGCAATATCCATTTTTTATAACATATGGTAATCTATATGGACGTGAGAAAAGGAGGGGCACATGGATAATACAGAGGTTTATAGAGTGAGGCGTCCGTCGTTAATACCACTTCTGGTGTATATCAGTCTGCTAATGGGGATTCAATTATTTCAAATTTATAATCTAAACTATCGCTATACAAGTAGTGACAACTTAGTGCTTTCTTGTTTACTTTATGGTCAGGCTATTTTGTGTTTCATTGTTGCAATTGTTTTAGTCTACAGGATATTTACGATCAGAAGAGTTGTTGAAATTCAGATTCAACCGGAATCTATATTAATAGAAGATCTAGGAATAGAAGCAGAGCGGATTAATGACATATATATAAAAGGATATTTTAGTCCTGTAGTTGGGATTAGACCTAAAGTGAATAAATTTGCTCCTTATAAATTATGCTTTAATTTTCTGTCACAAAAAGATGAAGATGAAATAATGAAACAGTTAAAAGCTTGGGCCGAACGAAATCAGATCAAAGTAACTCATAAAAATTTTTCGAGATGGTTATAAGCTCTTCTAGACTAATATACGAAATGAAAGACACTGACTCCTTGTTGGTGTCTTTTTTTTGATTAAACCGTTATGTCATATGACATGTAACAAAGCTAATTGGTGACAGAACGTTTCTAGCTAGAATGACAATCTGTTTGTGATACTCAGAACAGGTTCACTAATCACAAATAACCAAATTGAGGAGAATGGATTATGAAGAAAAAGACACGCAGGCTTAGCGTCATCGCACTATTATTATCAACAGCTGTATTTACAGCATGTTCAGCACCAGTCTCCACTAACGCAACCAGTTCGAAAGGATCTTTAAATAGAAAAGAAATCGAGGCTTTCGCGGACCCTATATTTGCGCAGAAAATGAAGGAATACAATGTGAACGGATCCAATTTTGTAGTGGTTAAAGACGGAAAGGTGCTCGTGAATAAAGGGTACGGATATGCGGACAAAGAAAAGAAAACACTTGTTGATAAGAATACCGTCTTTCAGATCGCATCCGTGTCGAAGACATTTACCGCTTTAGCAGCTTTGCAGCTAGTGGAACAAGGAAAGATGAATCTTGATCACGATATCAATGCGTATCTTGGCGGAATGAAAGTACCAAATGAAACGGAAACTCCGTTAACCTTAAGAAATATGTTATCTTACACAACGGGCTTTGATTACCCGGATAAAGCTAACTTTGTTGCACCGGAATATGTAGATCAGGACATCCCCATGAAAAAGTTTATGACGGAGCATATGCCGACTGTCGTTCGGACGCCGGGTGAAGCGTATACCTATGATAATTTTGCCTTTTTACTTGCGGGCTATGCGATTGAGAACGTAAGTGGTACCCCGTTTTATAAGTATATGGAGAACCATGTGTTCAAACCGTTAGGAATGAACTCTACTAGTGCTCGATTTACCCCAGAGCTTTTAGCTAGAATAGCCACGCATTATGGACCAGATGGTAAACCTCATCCAACCTTTGGGCATGCGCCTACCGATGGGCCACAGGGCAGCATCCTTTCCACAGGAGAAGATATGGCTAAATATTTAACTCTGTTTCAACAACAAGGTAGTGTGAATGGGAAGCAAATCATTAGTAAAGAAACCACGAAGATGATGCAAACCTACTCTGTATTTGCGAATGAATCGCTTCCGATGACGACGGTTGGAGGATTTGAAGGGTATCGTAATGATCTGATGAATGGCTATCATGTGGTTCTCAAAGGTGGAAATATGCCTGGTCATCAATCACTGATCGTATTATTGCCTGAGGAGAATACCGCTTTCTACATGTCTTATAACAATGACACAATGATGAGCTTAGATATTTATGAAGCCTTGATGGATCACTATTTTCCTGAAAAGAAAGCACCAGAGGCGCCAACGTATCTCCCATTACCTGCATCAGAAGGTACTATATATACTGGAACTTATTTGAACACCAGATTCTATTTCTTGAAATCGAACTTCACCTATGCAGATGGCAATCTGATTATGGAGACTGGAACAAGCGGTACACATACGTTACGAATGATTAATCCGCTATTGTTCGAAGATGAATTAGGTAACAAATTGGCCTTTAAAAAAGATCATAAAGATCAGATCGAATACTTTTATTATACGAATCCTAATAGCCCAGACTTTGTTTCAGATGCTCGTAAGGTTCACACGAAGCCAGCATTCGCTGATGTATCTGAGGAGAGCGCTTATAAATCTTACATCGACAACCTGTATTCGCTTGATGTGATAAGTGCTAAATCTGGCAACAATTTCGAACCACAGGGAACGATGACGCAAGGTGAGTTTATGGATGCTCTAATTCTTGCCCATGGATGGTACGGCTTTCCTCATTTAATTGAGGGGAATAAAGAATTAACGAAAAAAGGAATCCCTGGTTTAGATCGTAATGCTGTCATCACAAGACAAGTAGCAGCCGTTATGATTCAAAATCTAAAACAAGCAAAGCAAGCTTCAGAAATTACGCTTAAAGGTGACACAGACTCATGGGCCACTGATTCGATCATAGCATTAGTGTCACAAGGCATTGTAGATCCTGATACAAAAGTGAATGATGATGGGTCTGTCGATTTTCGTTCTAAAAAGCCTTTGCTTCGCCAAGAAGCGAGTGCATTACTTGATCTTGCTTTTGGATACTATACGTTGCCAATCAAACACTAAGAATTGGACACCTCAGAGAGACTCTTTGGGGTGTTTTTTTTAATGATAGGTTTAAGAGGTAAATGAAATTATCGGTAGTATAAGGTTGTTTTAAATGCTAAAATTACCCAAAAGAATTTTCTTACAGCAAGGAGGTATTCTGTTGGATTACAAAGGGTCATCGGTGTATGACAATGAAGATTTTTTCTATAACTATTTATTGAGAAGAAACAGAGCGGATAGCCCAAATAACATTATTGAAAAGCCGGTTATATATGATCTTATGGGCGATGTACTTGGGAAAAAGGTGCTCGATTTAGGATGCGGGGATGCTAAGTTCGGATATGAGTTGCTTGAGCAGGGATGTAACTTTTACGAAGGTGTGGAAGGTTCAAGTAATATGGTCAAAGCGGCAAAAGAACTGTTAAATACATCTAAACGTGAGATTCACCATGCTACTATGGAGAGTTGGAATTACCCAAAAGAGAAATATGATTTGGTAATCTCTCGATTGGCTATTCATTATTTACAAGACCTAGAACCAATCTTTGATAGTATCCGTAGTGCGCTTATCCCTAATGGTCAGTTTATTTTTAGTGTACAGCATCCGGTTCTAACATCATCCATGAAAAGTGCAACAACTTCAGAAAGAAAGTCGGACTGGATCGTCGATAACTATTTTGAAATGGGTAAGAGAATGGAGCCTTGGATTGGAGAAAGTGTAGTTAAGTACCACAGAACTTTTGAAGAGTATTTTCAGTCACTGAAACATGTTGGATTTAAAATAGAGGATATTAGAGAATGTAAACCAAATCCTCAGTTTTTTAATAGTGAAGGAGAGTATAAGAGAAGGATGAGGATCCCACTTTTTCTCGTGTTTAAATGTATAAAATAGTTTGTTGAAGTAACGCTAGTCTAATGAGCATATGAATGAAAAGAATTGCAATAAGGAGGACTAAGATGAAACGGATGCAGTACATACGCCCAACCGAGCATTACGATCAAAGAATTACTGATATCGATGAGCAGATTTGTGCATTGATAAAACAACGTAAGGAACGCTCGGATAATAATCCAGGATTCCCATCTTTTGAGTATATTTCAGATTGGGCGGCGAAGTTTGAACTCTACGAGGATTTTTTGAAAACGGTATTTGGGACATTATTTAGTGAAGATCATTTTAAGCCGATGGTCGAGCCAACGGATTTTAGAAAACATATTGCTGTTCTACAATCTATTGAGGCAGATGAGTTCTTCTATACACTGACCTCTATACGACAATACAGTAATGCAAGTGTTGTCACGCTTAGTATAGATTGGGATATTACCTCTGAATTATTTGCCAATAAACTTAACCATTTTGAGCTGTGTATAGGAGAAGCGTATGACAGTAGAATGACGAATGGCGGAAGTTCATCAGGACATGCAGCTTATAACTACGTAGTATCTCCGCCCCTCCCTGACGATATCTCCGGTATTAAATTAGAGTTCAGGGAATTTAGTTCACCCTTAAAGAAGGACGGGACAGGTACTGAAATTGTGTTTAAGCTAGAATAACTATACAAAGTATTTTAACAATAGAATCTAGCAGGAAGAGGTACGTATCTATGAATCAAATGATCTGGCTAACTGGACTATCGGGTTCAGGTAAATCTACGCTTGCAGAGGAACTGAAAAATCACATTGAGAATTGCTACATTCTGGATGGTGATACATTGAGGAGAGGTATTAATCAGGATCTTCAATTTAGCGAAGAAGATCGATTGGAAGTTGGTAGAAGAATTGGTGAGATTGGTAAGATTCTGCTTGATGCGAACCTGAATGTGATCGTTGCCTCGATCTCTCCCTACCGCTCTACACGCGATAAGGTCCGTTCTCTCATAGGGGATTCCTACAAGGAAGTTTATGTTCAATGTCCTTTGGAAGTATGTGAGGAGAGAGATCCGAAAGGTCTATATAAACAAGCAAGAGCCGGACAAATCAAGCATTTTACGGGTATTGATTCTCCATATGAGGAGCCCGTTAGCCCGGATGTGATCGTAGAGACAGACAAGTTTTCCTTAAATGAATGTGTGTCGAAAATCCTTCAACACACATCAGCTATGGGGAGGAAATAAAACATTTATTAAATTTGATAGAAAGACGAGCAAACGAATCAATTGTTGCTCGTCTTTTTTACGTTCCATTGTCAGTAACACTGCTGGAAAATAGTTCTGCGAATATCATTGTAAATGATAATCATTATCATATATGATGGGGGTATAAATCTCTCAACATGGAGTGATAGAGAAGGGGGAGCGCAAGACGGTGACATTGAATGATCAAGCTTTGCTATGGAATCAGGCATTCATCAAGATCATAGATATACGACATACAAGAATGGAACAAGGCGAGGAGCTGCATGCGTACAGAATGCCCTCAAGCGTCTTCTTATATGTGACTAGAGGTAGCGCACATCTCCAACTGGACGGCATAGCACACCGCATCAGCCGGTTTTCATTGCTCCATGGGGGCAAGGGTCTCTACCTTGATATTACGGCAGATGAGCTGCTGGAATACTATATTATTTTGTATAAAGCGGTACTAGCACTACCATCCCGTCAAGAAACGATCAAGCTGATGGAGAAGCACAATCCGTTTCAAATGCAATATGTATTTAAGCCCCATTATCCGATTTCCGTTTTCCATCATGTCACCTCCATGAGCAAGGAGTGGCATCGTTCAGATCTACTCAATAAGCTTCAAGTTAAAGCGATATTTTATCAAATGGTTTATGAAATTCTAGAGCAGATGGAACGCCAGAATATCATAGCCGTTAAGCCTGACTTGGTGGCCCAAGCGGTTCGTTATATTCATGAACGCTATCGGGAGCCGATAACGCTTGAGACGCTGCTTGAACACCTTAGTTGCAGCTCCAGACAGCTACTGCACGCCTTTAAGAAGCAAGTGAGAACGAGCCCGATCGATTATTTGATTCAATTGCGGATGAGCAAAGCGAAGCAGTTGCTTCTATCCACAGATTTCACGCTGAAGGAAATTGCCGAGAGTGTAGGCTATACCGACAGCTATTATTTCAGCCGTATCTTCAAGAAATACGAGGGTGTTTCTCCCACCAGCTTTAAAGAAGCAGCGTTGCAACAGGAGCAGCGTCGAAATAATCCATCCTTCGTGTTCAGATCTCCCATTGTTGCTAGAAGGCAGCAACGTTATATTGGTAATGAGTTTGAGAATCATTATCAATATAAAAGAGAAGGGGAAATACCGATGTATCGTAAGTCAAGAACAACAATGGCAGCAACCTTATTATTTTGTTTCGTTCTCTTTTTGAGTGCATGCTCGACAGGGGGAACGAATGTCACACCGACAAGCAACAGCACTTCTACTAATAATGTTGCAACTTCCGCAAGTCCAGCTGCGAGTCCGTCGACGGATGTAAGTAATGACACAAGAGTGATTAAGCATGCGATGGGGGAAGAAACGCTTACCGGCGCCCCTGAACGTGTTGTCATATTGACCAATGAAGGAACAGAGGCACTTTTGGCACTGGGCATCAAACCGGTCGGAGCCGTTCAGTCTTGGATTGGTGACCCTTGGTACGACCATATCAAGAAAGACATGGAAGGCGTTACGGTTGTGGGAGACGAGCTTCAGCCGAATATTGAATTGATCGCGAGCCTCAAGCCGGATCTGATTATCGGTAATAAGGTCAGACAAGAGAAAATCTACGACCAATTAAAGCAGATAGCTCCGACGATATTCTCCGATGACCTGGCAGGAGATTGGAAGATTAATTTCAAACTCTACTCCGAAGCTTTAAACAAGCAGGAAGAAGGAGCGCAGGCGATGGCGGACTTCGATAAACGAGTTGCGGAAGTCAAGGCGAAGCTCGGTAGCAAAGCAGACACGAAAGTGTCGGTGGTGCGCTTCTCCGCGAAACAAGTGCGTATTTATCAGAAGCAAACGTTCTCCGGCGTGCTCTTGAGCCAATTAGGAATTGCACGGCCTGAATCGCAGGATAAAGACTCCTTTATCGAAGTTATGACCAAAGAGACGATTCCTAGCATGGATGGTGATGTTCTCTTCTATTTCGTGTCGGAGACTCCGGGCAAGGACGATGCATCGAAGGTCGTGGAGGAATGGAAAAAAGATCCGTTGTTCCAAAATTTGAGCGTTTCAAAGAACAAAAAGGTGATTCAAGTCGATGAAGCAATCTGGAACTCGGCAGGCGGATATGAAGCAGCCAATCTGTTGCTGGACGAACTCGTTAAATACTTTGATGTGAAATAATAAAGGCGGATCGAATCAACAAGCTGGCGCTGTATTCGCGTCAGCTTGTTGACGATTCCGGCAGTTTAGTTGTTAAGACTGCCAATGAATAGGAGGCTCGGTGCAGACGTGAATGGTTCTTTCCTAAGCAAGCGAAAGCTCGCCGGCCTAGTTGTCGGTGCAATTTTGCTTCTAATTAGTATGTTATGCAGTGTATTGTATGGTCTTCATCAATTCAGCTTGAAAGATCTATGGCTGGCTTACAGTCAATTCAACGGTTCGAACGAACATCTTATTCTGACGAAGGTTCGTGTTCCCCGAACCCTGATTGCGGCACTGGTGGGGGCAAGTTTAGCAGTAGCCGGGGCAATTATGCAGGTTCTGACAAGAAATCCGCTGGCTTCGCCCTCTGTCTTCGGTGTAAATGCGGGCGCTGTGCTATTTATTGTCATCGGGCTACTCGTATTCGGTTCCTCGTTAACGATGAGCGGCATGGTCTGGCTTGCTTTCGCAGGTGCGGTCGCAACATCGGCGGTTGTCTATACGCTTGGATTGCAAGGAGGCGGTTTCGAGCCTGTAAAGCTGACCTTGGCCGGCGCTTGTATGGCAGCTTTCGCTTCCTCTATTACATCCGGCATTATTCTAATTAATAAGCAGTCGTTGGAATCAGCCCTATTCTGGATGATCGGCTCTGTAGAAGGAAGAAATCTGGAGCATTTATTGATGGTTCTGCCTTATATGGCAATAGGAATGACGATCTCACTATTACTATCGGGCTCGTTAAATATTATGGCGATTGGAGACGATAGCGCGAAGAGCTTGGGACAGCGTCTAACGCTGGTCCGCGTGCTGTCGGCTACGGCAATTGTACTATTGGCGGGAAGCTCGGTAGCAGCAGCTGGTCCGATTGCTTTCATAGGACTTATTGTCCCTCACTTATGCAGATACATCGTTGGGCATGATTTTAGATGGCTGCTTCCTTATACCGCATTAGTTGGGGCGATTCTTTTGGTGACTGCGGATTTAGCATCGCGCTTTATTCTGGAATCCAGAGAAGTTCCGGTTGGTGTCGCAACGGCGATTATCGGCGTTCCCTTTCTGATCCATGTGGCTAGGAGGAAACAGCATGCTTAAAGCGCGTATAGCGAAGCATTCGTTCTTGTTGTTTTTAGGTTTAACTTGTATCGTTGCCGCCTTGTCGCTCCTTAGTTTATCCGTTGGGGGAGTTAGCGTACCATTAAAAGAGGTACTTGCTTCTCTTACGGGGCGAAACGCAGAAGCCAGTAACCTGATCATTATGCAGTTCCGTTTGCCTCGAATAGTAGCCGCTATACTCATTGGCGCAGCATTGGCAGTAGCGGGTGCGCTATTACAGGGCGTCATCCGCAATCCTCTCGCTTCGCCCGATCTGCTGGGTGTAACCGGAGGGGCATCGGTAGCTGTGGTTGCCTTCATGACTTTCGTGACCGGGTACAGTATCCACTGGGTACCGTTCATTGCCATCGGCGGCGCGTTGGTTGCGACAACTATTAATTATGTATTTGCTTGGAAAAAAGGTGTTTCGCCGTTTCGGCTGGTGCTGATCGGTATTGGCATTTCTACCGCAATGGGCGCGCTCACTACGTTTCTGCTAATTAGCGGGCCGGCTTATTTGGCCGCACAAGTGCTGAATTGGATGACGGGAAGCATCTACGGCACCAATTGGAGTTATATTGAAGTGCTGTGGCCGTGGGTAGCGGTATTCATTCCTTTATCGCTACTGCTCGCGAAGGAATTAAATGTGCAATCCTTAGGTGAGGATGTCGCTCGCGGGCTTGGAAGCAGGCTTCAGTTAAGTCGGATGATTCTCTTATTTTATAGCGTTGCACTTGCCGGTGCTGCAGTTGGCGTAGCCGGGACGATATCGTTCATCGGATTGATGGCACCTCATATCGCCAGAATGCTTGTTGGAAATTCTTACAAGCTGATCATCCCGGTATCCGCCTTAATAGGTGCAATCATTCTACTGTTGGCGGATTTGGCAGGAAGAATGCTTTTTCAACCGCTAGATGTTCCGGCAGGCGTGTTCACAGCAGGCATTGGAGCTCCTTTTTTCATGTATCTGCTGTTTAAGCGCAAGAAGATTTAGATCTTCTTTCAAGAGGATGAGAACAGAGGGAGGCAAAGAATGGTTCAGAAATTGGAGCTTTTTGACGTAACTATAATCGGTGGAGGACCGGCGGGGTTGTATGCTGCCTTTTACAGTGGAATGCGCGACATGAAGACGAAACTGATTGAGGCGAGAGAGGAACTCGGAGGAAGGACATTAATGTATCCGGAGAAGATCGTCTGGGATGTCGGCGGCATGGCCCCGAATCGCGCAGCGCAGCTGACAAAGCTCATGATCCAGCAAGCTCAAACTTTTGATCCGACCATTGTACTGGGTCAACAAATTACCGGGTTAGAGAGATTGGTTGATGGCACGATGCGTATAACATCTGCGACCGGAGAGCAGCATTGGAGCCGGACGCTGATTTTGGCCATAGGCCATGGTGCGCTAAAGCTTGCTAAGCTTAACCTGCCCGGAGCGGAAAATTACGAAAAGGATAATCTCCATTATAACGTTACGGATGTGGCAAGCTTTCGCGGTAAAAGAGTGCTAATCTCCGGAGGCGGTGATTCAGCTGTCGATTGGGCTAATGAACTAGTAGGAATCGCTTCAGCGGTTACGCTCGTGCACAGGCGGGAACGATTCAGTGGTATGGAACGGAATGTGAGGCGGATGAAGGCATCGAGCGTTCAAGTTCTTACGCCATATGCCATTAAGGATTTATATGGGAATGGCAATCGCCTTGATGCTGTTTCAATCGCTCCATTAAATGCGGACGGGGAATGGACGGATGAAACAGAACAGGAGCATCTTGCGGTGGATGCCGTCCTAATTAATCATGGGCTACGCGGGGATTTAGGCCCTATTGTAGATTGGGGGTTAGTGAGAGAGGATTGGAATTTTAATGCGGACGAGAAGCTGGCAACCAATCTTCCGGGAGTGTTCGTGGCTGGAGATACGGCAAATTACGGCAGCAAGCTTTATCTTATTGCCGGAGCTTTTACGGATGCAGCGTTAGCCGTGAACAGCGCCAAGTTGTATATCGAGCCGGATGCGTCAACAAGAGCGCAGGTCTCCTCACATAACAGTAAGTTTGATGAGAAGAACAGGGCGTTAGAACTTGTAGAGGAACGAAGCTGAAGGGATGACTTACAAGCGATGTAAATTCATTAATAGTTTTGGAAAGTTTATCTATGTTTGAAGCAGAATTTCAGCTGCTATTGTTAAAGGATAGAACAGTAACTGTTCCTACACTAATTCACATAATTAATAAGACGGTACACTATCTCCCTTATAGATTAGTGATGCTGAATCTGCTTATGTCTATGGATCTCTACCTATCTATCCTTCTAATTTATGATCGGAGATGGTATAGATGAACTCATTGAAAAATAAAATAGCAATCGTTACTGGAGCAAGCAGATCCACAGGAATCGGAACAGCCATATGCCGTTCACTTGCAAGCCAGGGGGCAGATATTTTCTTTACGCATTGGCATCCTTTTGATGAAACGGAAGGGAATGGTGGAGAAAAGGAATGGCCGGAGCAACTTTGTGCAGAACTGAAAAGCTTGGGAGTCAGGGCGAGTCACATGGAAGCAGATTTTTCCAATCCTGAAATCTCAATAAAGATTATGGATCAGGTAGAACAAACTTTAGGAAATGCTTCCATTTTGATTAACAATGCAGCTTATTGCGTGCCCACGAATTATCAGAACCTGAGCATCACTTCGTTAGATCAACACTATGTAGTGAACAATCGTGGCACGGTTTTACTCAGTACTGAATTTGCCAGAAGATTCGAAAAGAATCATTCAAAGGGGACTCCAGGTAGAATTATTTTTATGGTTTCTAAAGGGCCTGACCCTGATAACCTGGCTTATATATTGACAAAGGGTGCATTAATTGGATTAATTGAACCTCTTTCTGTTGGTTTAGCTCCGCTACATATCACAGTTAATGGTTTTGATCCGGGTCCTACGGATTCCGGGTGGATAACGAATGAGATGAAAACTCATTTTTTGCCTATGTTTCCAATGGGAAGAATCGGGTTGCCTGAAGATGCAGCTAGAGGCATTAGTTTCTTAGCGAGTGATGATTCGCAGTGGATTACGGGGCAAGTGATAAAGTCTGAAGGTGGATTTCTAGGAAAATAAAAGATATAAGTACTTCATCCTGGCTACCGATTGAACGGTAGCCTTTTTTAGCTAGTGGGCAGACTCTCGCTACAAAACATGGAAAATGATGATATAATATCCAAACTCAATAATTTAGATATGAAGGGAGAAGCCCAGCATGATTACTCTCAGAAAGATCACACTAGAAAACCGACGTGCTATTTTCAATTTGGAGGTTTCAGACGATCAACGTCGCTTCGTAGCTTCCAATTTATCAAGCATGGCTTCGTGTTATGTCCTTGTAACCAATGGTGGTCATCCATTTCCGTTTGCGATTTACGCGGATGAAGAGCCGGTTGGTTTTGTGATGATGACTTATGGAATCACTGGATATGAAGTGCCATCCTTTGTAAATGATAGCTATTGTATCCTGCGACTAATGATTGATAAACGATACCAGAATCAGGGGTACGGCCGAGAAGCCATGACAAGAATTTTAGAATTTATCCGCACTTTACCGGCTGGCCCCGCACAATATTGTTGGATTTCTTATAAGGCTGATAACTTGCCCGCTAAAAGGCTCTATGAAAGCTTCGGTTTCCGTGACAGCGGCGAAATTATTGAAGGAGAGCTAACAACCATATTGCGACTTTGATTTGTTTTCCACTTTTCAAAGGTAGTTTCTTCAGCATTATGCTTAATTTAGAAAGCCCGAGGTGTGATATGGAAAGAGTAGCGAATATTAGAATGGAAGAGAAGAGATATCATGATATGTGTTACGATAGTTATAATTTATTCGAGCCAGGTTCCTGGCTACATAGACCCGTACAAACGGCAATCGATCTTTTAGAAGCGTACACCGCTCAAGAATATTTAAGTGTACTAGATTTAGGATCTGGGATTGGTAGGAATAGTATACCCATAGCGGAATCCATGAAAAATAGAAATGGTAAGGTTGTTTGCGTGGATTTATTGGAGTCGGCCATAGAAAAATTAGAGAGTTATAGTCAGAAATTTGGGGTAGAACCCTTTATTGAGACAAGATTTTCAGACATTGAACATTTCGTTATAGATAAGGAGGAGTATGACATTATTTTAGCAGTGTCTTCTTTGGAACATGTAAGTTCGGAGAAGGTACTTCACAGAAAACTTAATGAAATGATTTGTGGAACAAAAACAAATGGTACCAATTGCATTATTATCGGATCGAACATACAAGAGGTAAACCTTGAAAATGGACAAGAATTAGATCCAATGTTTGAAGTGAATTTATCTACAGAAAAAATGCTGGACTTATTAGTTCATCAGTACACTGAATGGGAAGTTCAACAACAATTTGTAAAACAATTAGAATATGAAATTGAAAGAAACGGACAAGCTGTAAAACTTACAATAGATTGTATTACCTTTGTTGCTAAGAAGTTATAAAGAACACTAGGAGATGGTTATGCCTTTTACCTTTGCTCATCCTATATTTGCACTTCCGTTTAAATATGTGAAACCAAAATATTTTAGTACTACAGGCTTGATATTAGGAAGTATGTCGCCTGATTTTGAGTATTTTATTATGCTTGAGCCCTATCAAAGTATAGGCCATTCTATTACAGGACTATTTTTGCAGGCGATTCCCCTATGTGTGATCCTTGCAGTGATTTTCCATGTCATCGTAAAGGAAATATTAGTATTGCAACTTCCTTCAAATTATAATATTGATCAACGAGCATACAATACCTTAAGCAAGTGGAGATTGAATCCTAAGGGCTGGGTAGTGTTTATCCTATCTGTGATAATTGGTTTTTTAACTCATGTGTTCATCGATGGATTTACACATTTCAATGGTTACTTTGTTGAGCGATACTCCCCTCTAAGAGACCTAATGATTTATAATTTCCCTCTTTATAAAATACTGCAGCATTCTTTTTCGGCATTCGGATTAATCATGCTAACCTGGATGATAATTAGTTCTTTGTATCGACACCATGAAACGATAACGACAATACCAGCGGTTTCTACGAAACAAAAGATTGTTTTCTGGACATCAGTAGTTGTTGTAGCAGTTGTTTTGACCAGTATAAAGTTATTTTTTAGTTCGAGCGGGAATATAATCGGTATTTTTGTGGTTTCACCTATAACGGGGATATGCTTAGGAATTGTACTTGCATCGCTCATTATAAGCGTGATACAAACAACAAAACAATAAAAATCATCGCTTCATCAAAGCATCCATAGGGTGCTTTTGTTTTTTATTATTTTAAAAATGGTTGAGAAATACATAGTTAATAAGGGGAACTTTACTTATAATATTATTTTAGCGTATTTTTCCAGTACGCTGTATTTTAAGCAACACTAGGCTGAAAGGAAGTTATCCCTTGTTTGAGACCTTGCTTTTGAATTTCTTGTTTTTATTGTTTCCAATCTTAATTTTTCTACTTTTCTTTGAGAATCGTGCTTTTGCTTATAATAGTAAGATTCTAGTTCTACTGTCGGCAGTGACCATGTGTCTCTGTATAGCCAAACCTTTTAAACTCGATATGGGCTTTATTTTTGATTTGAGATATGTTCCGTTTATTATTGTGGCTCTTTTTGGTGGATACAAGAACGTTCTACCGCTATATATCCTTTTAAATATCTATCGATTCTATGTAGGTGGAGAGGGTACGTTACAATCCTTTCTTTTCGCCACTTCAATCCTGATTCTGGTTCCTCTATATAGTAAAAGATTCTTAAAACTAGATTCGAAAAGTCGCATCATCGCGGCAACAATAATTTCTTTTCTGACAATGGGATTTTACCTAATTATATTAGGTTTTACACAGGGGAGTTTAAATAGGGAATATTGGTTTCTCACCTTAAATGCCTTTACGACGCATGTCGGGGTGATGTGTATCAATATGATCTTAATAGAAAAGATTATTACTAATATTAAGAATCGCGACCGAATTATGCAATCTGAAAGATTAAATGTCGTGAGCGAGCTAGCGGCAAGTGTATCACATGAAATCAGAAACCCGCTTACAGTGACCAGCGGTTTTTTGCAGCTGTTGAATAAATCTAAGACGATCACAAGGGAGGAGAAACAGTACGTAGAGTTATCTCTATTAGAATTACAGAGGGCTGAAAAAATCGTGAGTGACTATCTTTCATTTGCTAAGCCGCAATCCGATAATATGGTTTATTCCAACATGCAGGAGGAGGCAGAATATACTAAAAATATCATCATGCCTTATGCCACTATGCACAAAGTAGAGGTCAAATTTAATTTTAATAATTCACTATTCAAAAATTATGATCGGAACCAAATACAGCAATGTCTTATTAATCTATATAAAAATGGAATCGAAGCCATGAAGGAAAAGGACGGTGGTACGCTGTTCATCGATATTTCGGAAAAAAAACAAAATATTATTATCAGTATTCGCGATACTGGCATTGGAATGACAAAGGAAGAAATATCGCGTCTCGGTAAACCGTATTATTCGACCAAAGCCGAAGGGACAGGACTGGGAATGCTTATGGTCTACAGTACCATTGATAAAGTGAAAGGCATTGTTGAAGTTGATAGTGAAAAAGGCAAAGGCACAACGTTCCTTATCACCATTCCAACATAAGGGCAAGTTGCAGAGCGTCTCGTTTGCTGTTTATCCCCCACTAGGAGTGTGTAATACCTTTCATGAATGGATTTCGTGTCATAAGGGCAACGACCTTGTGCGAGGTCCCAGCTGGAGGTGCAGCAATGGAGATATTTGTAACTATAGGTGTCAAACTGATCATTAGTTTCTTTGGTTTGTGGATCATTACCTTTATTACTGGCCGCAAGACGCTTAGTCAATTGACGCCACTTGATTTCCTGTCATCATTGATTTTAAGTGAGATTGTAGGGAATACGATATATGATAATGAGGTGAAGATCTGGCATCTGCTGTTTGCGCTTTTCATCTGGACCGCTTTGTCTTATTTGTTTGAAAAGGCAACGACCCATTTTGTGAAGTTCGGGAACATGGCGGAAGGCCGGACGGTGTTGCTTATTGACGATGGCAAAGTGAATCAGGATTTGATGGAGAAATACGATATTGAGTTTACCCAACTGCTGTTTATGCTGCGGCAGCAAAATATTTTTTCTCTAAGTGAAGTGAAGTATGCTCTGCTCGAAACGAATGGTTCACTGTCGGTTATGCGCAAGTCTGAAGAGGAGCAATCGGAGCAGTCTTCCTCCTTTTCCATTACAGTTATTGATAAAGGTAGGCTGCTAGAAGATTCGATGCGTGGCAGAACGATGAATAAGATACAGATCCAGGAATGGATCAGGGAGCATGGCTATCAATGCGTTGAGGACATTGCTTATGCTGAATACAAGGAAGACGGATCACTTTATATCATACCTAAAAACAAACCATAAACCTTGTTAATAGTAATATATTTTAATGGAGGTACATCTTTATGGGGATTTCTTTATGTAAAGCAGACGTAAGTGATGCGGAATTTATTCATCAAATGCAAGTCAAAGCCTTTATGCCATTACTGGAGAAATATAAGGATTATGAAACCAGCCCAGCCAATGAATCCGTAGAACAAATGATAAACCGAATTAATCAGTCTTTTACAGATTACTATATAATTAAGACTTCTGATATTGCTGTGGGCGGTGTCCGAATCGTTAAAAAGGAAAACAATACTTATCGTGTCAGCCCCATATTTATTATGCCAGAATACCAGGGGATGGGGATCGCCCAGCAGGTTTTTGCAATCATGGAACAGAGATATAATGACGCGAAAAAATGGGAGCTGGATAGTATTGAGCAAGAGCAGAGGAACTGTTATTTATATGAAAAGGTAGGATATAAACGAACAGAAGAAACAAAGCGAATAAACAATAAATTAACTTTAGTATTTTATGAAAAATATATGGATTAAAATTTAGACAGCGGACAGCTCGTGTCCGCTGTCTTTTTTGATTAAAATTAATAAACTCTAATACGCTTCACAAATAACGATAAAATTAATCCGATAACTGCAATTGCTGCGATAAATAAGTATGCATGTGTAATTCCTGCGGTTAAAATTTCAGGCTGTGCAGCAGTTGGATGTGTATTAGCGAATCGTGTTTGTCCGCTAGACATTAGTGTAACGGCGAACGTTGTACCAAGAGCACCTGCGATTTGTTGAAGTGTGTTCATAACAGCAGCCCCATCCGGATAGTATTTCACGGGTAACTGATTTAAGCCATTGGTTTGAGCGGGCATAATGACCATAGCTAATCCGATAAACATAGCGCAGTGTATTAAAATAAAGGTCAGGTTACTGGTTTCAGTAGAATTGCTTGTAAATAGAAAACCTGCAATGGTTGCGATGGAAAATCCTAGCGGCAGCAATAATTTCGGACCGAATTTATCAAATATTCTACCCGTAACTGGAGCCATAGCTCCGTTAATCACACTGCCTGGAAGGAGTAGAATTCCTGCAGCTGTAGCTGATAACAATAAACCACCTTTTAAATATAACGGTAATAAAATGGCAGAGGATAAAATGATCATCATTCCTAAAAAGACCATTATCAGACCTATTGTAAACATAGGATATTTAAACACTCGTAAATTTAGCATCGGCGTTTCCAACTTAAACTGTCTTAATACAAACAGGATTAAGCTGATGACACCAACGATAAGAGGCAGATAGACAATGATTTCACTTAAATCATGATCAGCGATGTTGCTAAATCCAAATACGATGCCACCAAATCCGAAAGTAGAAAGTAGAATAGATAAAATATCTATTTTAGGTTTAGAGATTTTGGCTACATTTTTGATAAATGTTAATCCGAAACCAAATGTAAATAATAATAAAGGTAAACTTGTCCAAAAGATAAACTCCCAGCCAAAATGATCCACGATCAAACCAGACAAAGTTGGTCCGATGGCCGGTGCACACATAATAACAAGTCCCATCATCCCCATGACAGTTCCACGTTTATGTGCAGGGAAAATTATTAGAATAATGTTCGTCATTAGGGGCAGCAATAAACCAGTTCCCAAGGCTTGCACTAAACGCGCAATTAATAAGGAGGTGAAATTGGGGGAGAGGGCAGCAATTAAAGTACCAATGATAGATAATAACAAGGATGCTGTGAATAATTGTCTAGTGGTAAACCATTGCATTAATAGGGCGGATATCGGAACGAGGATACCTAATACAAGTAAATATCCTGTGGTTAGCCATTGAACCGTTGAGGCGTTGATTGAAAATTCATCCATTAAGTTGGTAAAAGCCATATTTAAGGCGGTTTCACTAAATAGCCCGACGAATGCACCTAGCATAAGTGAGAAGGCCATTAGGGCGGGACGTTTAACTTGAACAGCTGCTGTTGATTCCATGATAGGGATAAACCTCTTTTCAGAAATGGATTCGCATTATTTTTGAAGAATAGATGATATGTCAACTATAGAGCAGAGGATATGCATTTATGCCTCTCTTACATTATTCTGCACACGAGTTAACAAAGTTGTTAGCGCTGAGTACTCCGCAGGAGAGAATCCTGTCGCTATAATTTTGTTTAATTTGATCGTCACCTCATTGATTGTAGTCTCTAATTTCCTGCCTTCGTCTGTGACAAAAACATTTACCGAACGACGGTCTTGCGTACTTGTTACTTTATGAATGTACCCCTTGTTCTCTAAGCTTGCGATCATTCGGGCAACACTGGCTTTATCCTTCCCAAGCTTATTAGCAATCTCGTTCTGAGATAGACCTTCTTTCTCAAGCAACAAAGCCATAAGTAAATGTTGTTCAGGCGCAAGCCGAACGGGTGCAAGCAATTTTGTTAAATAATTGGCTATTTCTAAGTGTAAATCTCGAATAACTAACCCTAGCGGGTCTTTGGAATCCATATGATCTCTCCTAATTAGAAAAATAGATGATATATCAACGTTTATGATTTGTTTATATTAACATAAAGTAACATATGCATGTCAAGTCAAAGAGAAATCAAGTACATAGGGTTAACAAAATTTATAGTAGAATTATAGACTTTGGTACAAGCGTGAGGACCTCTTCCACAATATATTGTTGTAAATACAGTGTAGGAGGGAAAATCATGAAGCAAAGAATATCTTCAATAAGAAGAGTCAAAAGTTCTTTGAGTAAAGGAATAAAAACGAAACGTAGTCCCGTAACGAAAAGAGTAGGGAAGTCAAGAATTCATATTAGACAAGCTAATGCGTTTGAACTACAAGTATTTAGATTGGTCAACGAAGAACGGACGAGTAGAGGAATTGCTGCCTTAACTCTAAATACGCAGCTTACTGATCTTGCAGTTTTGAAATCAAGAGATATGAGGGATAATAATTATTTTAGCCATACCTCTCCAACTTATGGCACCCCATCACAAATGTTAGATCGATTTGGAGTGGCTTGGCGTGCTTATGCAGAAAATATCGCGGCGGGCCAAGCAACACCTGAAGCAGTAATGAGAACGTGGATGAACAGTACTGGTCATAGAGCTAATATTTTGGATCCTCGCTTTACGGATATTGGGGTTGGTTATGTAGGGGGAACTGCTACAAGTCAATATCAACATTATTGGACACAACTGTTTATTCAGAAACCATAAGAGATTACAGAGAAGCCACTCTATAATGAAATACGCCTCTGATTGTGTGTCTAACCATTGAGGTGAAGTTCATTTATGGGGTGGTTTGTCTTGTGTTTTTGAACTGCTTTACAGAAACCTTTCTGGAAGAATGTCGTCTAACAAGATATGGAATTTTGAGGAGGGGAACTATGCGTAAAAAATGGATACTTATAGGCGTCTTGCTGCTTATGGCAATCACTCCATTGATTGATGTCACAAAGGTACAAGCCGCAAAAGTATTGTTTGACGGAACTAGTAGTGCGGAGCAACTAAAAGCACTAGCTTCGATTAATAAAATTCGGCAACAAATGGGGTTGGATGATGTGAAACTTGATCCTGCCCTCGTTAAGGCGGCGATTAATCATGCTCGCTACGCTAATGCTAATTTTACGATAAAGTCTGAAGGCGATTTATCTATAGAAGTGAAAGGTCGTGAGTTCTTTACCCAACAAACGCCTAAAGAGAGAGTGTTAACTTCGGGTTTTAGCGGAGAAGTACCGGAGATTATGGAAACCGTATATATGAAAGAGCGGGCCTATGATGAATTTGATATGGCTTCAGAGATTAACGAGCTAGCAGTTATGCATGATCGCAGGGAAGTGATGCTGACCCCGGCAGTTGCTTCTATTGGCATTGCACGAGTGGGTAAGTCTACCGTGATTGTTGGTGCTGTGAAGTCAGAAGGCGTAATGATTACACCAGCGACTGCGAGCGTATTTCCTTATGATGGAATGACGCGAGTGTGGGCAGGCAACATTTACAAAATGAATGCACAGCAGTTAATTCAAGGAGAAGCTACAACACTTACGGTGTTTAGTAGTCTACGGGATGTAGCAGACCTAAAGGCTAAACTAAGCACACAGGCAGGCAACCGCCACATTAGTATCCCGCTTAGTGTGAAGAAACTCAATTCTGGTTACGGGTATGTACTAACAGCGCAGCGTCAGTTGAGGGGGGATCGGGAGTATACCGCGGAGGTTTCATTTCAATCTGGTGGCAAAACGCTAGTGAAAAAATGGACCTTTAAGACAAGCCCATTCCTGTATCAGTTGAACATTGATGATATGCCACTTCTATCAGCACCGCCGCTAAACATTGTGAATGGCATTTCAGAAGTGCCCATGCGTTATCTCTTTGAGTTATTTGGAGCCAGGGTAGAATGGAACAAGGCAACTCGCACGATTACCGCTGAAAAAAATGGACTTTCTCTGAAGATGACCATCGACGATCATACAGCCTACATTAATGGACAAGCTGTGCAGATGAATAGCCCACCTCATCTATACGGTTACGCGACCTATGTTCCTCTCCGATTTATATCCGAAACGTTCGGATATGATGTAGAATACGATCCGATCGAACGTTCGGTGGACATTTGGACAGGTCTTTTATGAATATAAATAATCTATTTTTCCACATACTATATTGTAATTATAGATACTTCAACGACCCCAAGAGAAATTGGAGCAAGCTCGTTAGAACCCTTCAGCATCATGAACTTCTCTTAGTGACTGGAGGGAAGGGCAGCTTTATGATGGAGCGAAAACGACATTCGTTTAAAGCTGGTATGTTATTCTATATTTCTCCAGATGTTAAGCATTCAATACAGATAGATGCTGAAGATCCCTTATGCTTTCTGTCCGTTCATTTCAACTATGCGAAGGTGAGCATGAACGAGGAGAACTGGGGAATTAGTGGTGATGTGGATTCACTCCATTTGCAAGCTGTATCCGAATTGAAGGATTATTATCAAGTGGAAGATATCTTCGGACAAATGATTCAGAGCTGGAATACTAAGCTGCCAGGGTATGAATTTGTAGCGAAGACTTTGTTACAGCAGCTTATCATTGCAATTGCTCAAAATACACAAAAACAAAGTCAAAATTACTCCACTTCATTAAAGGTGGAAAAAATTATTAATTATATGCATCAAAAGATCAATGAGAAAGTTAGCTTGAGCGAATTGTCAGATTTGGTACAGCTTTCACCTGCTTATTTATCGAGAGCATTCAAAGAGAGTACAGGTTATTCGATCATTGAGTTTTTTAATAAAATGAAAATTGATAAAGCGAAAGAGCTGATTCTTGAAGGGGACATAAAAATCAAAGCGGTTGCGCAAACCCTTGGATTTACGGATGAATTTTATTTCAGCAGAATTTTTAAAAGAATGACAGGCATCAGCCCTTCGGAATTTCAGAGCAAAAATATCCATGGAGTTTAGAATAATGCATGGTATAGAGCCAATCTGACTGTTAATATGAGGTTGTTATTGTTAGCAGAAAGAAGGCTTTTTTTATGTCCATGTGGAAAAGGAATTTGATCGTTTGCTGGTTTGGTATGTTTGTAACAGGTGTAGGTATGAGCCAGATTGCGCCAGTATTGCCACTTTACATTAAGCATCTTGGCGTGGATAATGCCGATTCCGTTGCTCAGTTTTCTGGCATTGCTTTTGGGATTACCTTTATCGTTTCAGCCATATTTTCACCCATTTGGGGACTGGCGGCAGACAGGTTCGGACGGAAACCAATGCTTTTGCGGGCAAGTCTTGGGATGGCGATTGTGATCAGCTGTATGGGTTTTGCGCCTAATGTGTATGTATTAATTGCACTAAGATTATTACAGGGCACAATAACGGGTTATAGTACAGCTTGTACTACATTAATCGCGACTCAGACGGATAAGGAACATGCAGGATATGCTTTAGGAACTCTTTCAACAGCCAGTATTGCTGGAGCTTTACTTGGCCCAACGATTGGTGGTTTCATTGCAGAGAGCATGGGTTTACAAAGTTCATTTTTTGTTACGGGTGGACTGATGCTGGTTGCCTTCATTACAACGGCTTTGTTCGTGAAGGAATCTTTTCATCGTGAAGATAAAAAGACGCTAAGTATCAAGGAGGTCTGGAGCAGTGTTCCAGAGAAAAGCCTAACGCTAACCTTGTTTGTAACCTTCTTTATTCTAACTGTTGCTTTATACTCTGTAGAACCAATCATTACGGTATATGTTACTCAACTCTCCAAGAGTGCTAGTCATGTGGCTCTGCTTGCAGGGATGACCTTCTCAGCTTCAGGGCTGGCTAACATTATTGCTGCACCAAGGCTTGGCAAGTTGTCTGACCGAATAGGTGCTCAAAAAGTTATACTAGTTGCGCTTATAGCGGCAGGACTTCTGTTTATCCCACAAGCGTTTGTTCAGAATCCTTGGCAGTTAATGGGTCTGCGTTTTCTACTAGGATTAGCGGCAGGTGGGTTAATACCTTCTGTGAATATCCTCGTTAAGAAAATAACACCAGATGCGCTTACAGGCAGAGTGTTTGGATTTAACATGTCGGCAGGTTATCTTGGCACATTTGCGGGTTCGGTTCTAGGTGGGCAAGTGGCAGCCTGGTTTGGGATCCGAGATGTATTCTTTATTACGAGTGTTTTGCTATTGATAAATGCAGGCTGGGTTTATTTTAAAGTATATAAAAAACTAAGCTAAAATGGGAGAGAAGACAATGGAAGACTTAAAGAGATCAGAAACTGAATGTATTGATGCAAAGAAAACGGCGCTGGTTGTAATCGACTTGCAAAATGGAATTGTTAACATGCCGAATAAGGCTCCACATACAGGTGAGCAGGTGGTTCAGAAGGGCAGCAGTTTAGTTCAAGCCTTCACGGAAAAGGGGGCATTTGTGGTACTTGTAAGAGTATCCTCGTTAGATGGACAGGATATGTTAAGACCTCAAACAGATCTGAACATGAATGCAGGAGCCATTCCAGAAGGTTGGGATACCTTGGTACCTGAATTATCTGACTTCAAAAACGCACATGTGATATCTAAACGTCAGTGGGGGGCATTCTTCGGAACGGATCTTGATTTACAGCTACGGCGTCGTGGTATAGATACAATTGTCTTGTGTGGTATTTCTACATCCATAGGTGTGGATACGACAGCTAGAGAAGCTTATCAGCTTGGTTACAACCAAGTTTTTGTGGAAGATGCAATGACTGCTTCTACGAAAGTAGAGCATGACTATGTGTGTAAAACCATTTTCCCTAGGATCGGCAAGATTCGGTCGAGTGTTGAAGTAATATCCCTGTTAAAATAGGATGAAAAGCCCTCATGCTCTCTGTAATCCCAGAGATTGTCATGAGGGCTTTTGTTTGAAATCATGTACTTACATGAAGATAAGGAGTAGTATCCCAGCCAAGAAGCAGTAATAAGAGAAGTACTTCAAATTACCTTTAGCCATAATCCCCATAAACCAGCGCATAGAAAAATACGTAACGATTAGTGTAGTGATAAATGCAATTAAGTATGGAATTGCTAGTTGCGCTCGGTTCGGGTCACTGGCAATATCAGATGCCCCCATAACAAGTCCGCCCAGACTGATTGGAATATACAGCATAAAAGAAAAGCGTAAAGCAGTTTCTTGCTTCATTCCCACAGCAATGGAAGAGATGACCGTTGCGCCTGAGCGACTTATTCCAGGAATAAGAGCTACAGCTTGGGCAAGTCCGACTATGACTGCATCCTTCGCTTTTAAATCCCCATCTTGTTTACGACCGCGAAGATTACGAATTAACCATAAAGCAACCCCGGTTACCAGCAAGGCGATGGACACGGTGTGTACTGACGAGAAGATCTCCTCAATTTGGTCCTTAAAGAACAAGGCTACGATAACCGCAGGCATGGTGCCAATGATAATGTACAAAGAGAACATAAAATCTGACTTATATTCCTCTTTGCGGGTCAGAATAAATTGAACGAATCCAGTGATCAATCTTCCGATATCTTTGCGGAAAATAAAGCAAATCGCAATTAGAGAAGCCGTATTTGTTAGGATTTCAAATGATAGCCCATTCTGTTTTAAGCCTAGCAATTTCTGCGCGATGATTAAATGGCCGCTCGAGGAAACGGGGATTGGCTCAGTTGCCCCTTGAACAAACCCTAGAAACAAGTATTTAAGCCACAGTATAATATCTTCCATTTTTCCTCCCAGTATTTTTGTAATCTTTTTAATCATATCTCATTCAATGAAGAAATGACAATAGAACCATCGTGCCATATCTAAGTTCATCCCCTTAAATGAGGACTTGACTGAACCAGTTATAATATTCTTGAATGGCTTGTACACTAACCGAGCCTATCGCGAAAGTAAACTAAATGAGGTGGAACTATTTGTAGTTCATTAATTAAAATTCATCGGCAGGGCATTCCGAAAGCCGCCAGCGTTCTGGCAGAAGCCTTCGCAAAGGATGATCCATTGTATCAGCATATTTTGCCTGATGAAACAACCAGACTCCGCGTTTTAAACATTTTTTTTCATCGTTATATTGAGATGTTGTATCCTTATTCGGATTTACTAACGACGTCAACAAATTATGAAGCTGTCGCCTTGGTGTTCCATTCGGAGCGTCAGAGCGGGACATTGATTTCGAACGTCAACTATATGAAACAAATTGGGCTTGCGGTTCTCAAGTGTTTACCGATTTGCCGAATCATTGGTGTGCGAGGATTTATTCGAGGGTTAGCCACTTTGAACAGTATGAGCTCCTTATGGTTATCGATGTTTGGAGATCAGAAGTATATGCATTTGGATATGCTTGTAGTGCAAGAACGTTACCGTGGGCAAGGATATGTATCAAAAATTATGATGCCGCTGCTCGCCGAGTGCCGCGAGAAGAATGCATTATGCACGTTAGAGACACAGACGCCAAGCAATCTACCTATCTATGAGCATTTTCAGTTCCGCACAGTTAAGGTTATCCCCTTACCCAACAGTACATTAGAGCAGTATTGCATGGCATGTACTCTAGATTCTGCAGAGTAGAAATGCGTGGATAGAATCTATTATTTTGTTTAACAATAAATAGCATAACCTTCGATGAATTGATATAATAGAAACATATATTCGCGTACTTCAGAACCCTATACGGATGTATACGGGTTTTATTTTTATTTGGTGAGGATGGCAGAAAGATGAATTGGTCGGATTTTGGCGAACGAAATAAACGATTGAATCCCCTATGGAATCTGGGGGCTGGGATGAACCTTGGCGAAATCCAACCGTACAAAGAAATGGTATCTTTAAGCATCTTGTTGCAAGTCTATTATTTGGAGCTAGAATCCAATGAGAGAAGATCCAAGGAAGATATAATAGCGTTGGCTTGGACTGCATTGGAACGGTTCAATATTGCGAATCTCGGGACTACCGAATCCGTAGAACGTTTAGTAGATGGCCTGCTCTGGAGCGGAAATGGTGGGGATTTCGAATCCTATTATTATGATGATGCGGCTCGGCAAATGTCTGTGCAGAAATATAAGTATTTCATGGTGGATGAGGATGCGACCCGCAGTAGCTGGGAAGAGAGCGGTAGAACAATCTATCGTCTCTCCGAATATGCCATGGAGCTTATTTTTATGAGTCATGAGATTATTGAAGAGTTCCAGATCAGCATCAAGCTGCTCGAGATTCAGATGCATATTAAGCATGGACGTGTAACTCGGGCGCTTCAGGATGTGAATGAGCTTATCTCCCGGGTTAGGAAGATGACTCATGAGCAGCAGGAATACCGGAATGCATTGCGCCGTAACCCGAAGCATATTTTTAGTGAATTCGGAGTGGCCCGGCATCAGAGACTTGAAGAAATTCATCAGCAATTCGATGAAGAACGCAAGCATTTTGATAATATTCATCGTTCTCTGGCCCGGCTAGCCAATGACGAGAAAGATGTGATCGACTTTAATGAGATCCGTATTCTTTCTGAACGAGTCGAGCTCTCAAGGCGTGTACACGATGAGCTGGCTGAGATAGTCTTGAATATTTTCGAGGTGGAGACCAACTTAAGATTGAACTTCCCTGAACTATTCTGGGGAGCCGCCGGCTTTAATTTTCGTACGCATGTATGGGAGGAATGGGTTAAAGAAGAGGGTCTGCCAAGCGGTGACAGCTTTGAACTGCTGCTCGGCGGATTGTTTGCTCCGAATCAGGATTTTGTCTATCCACTTCCTTGGGCTTGGGAGGAACAAGAGGTTGGTTTTATCCCGGATATAGTAATAGATGAACTTGAAGATGAGCACTATGCTGAGAATGCTCAATATATTCCTAAAGGTATTCCATGGACGGAAGTCGTTGAACTGTGGAAGCCTGTGTTCAGTGCACTAGCCCAGCGAGGGAGCTTTACGTTTACTACAGAAGCTTTTACCGAGGAGGAATTAACAAGATGGGCACGCACACCAGATGCTGTCGATCTGTGGGTGCAGTTTTTTCATTCAGAGATTGTAGTACAGGAACAGGCTCCGGAGAACAGCAACGGATCTGATGAATGCCAGCTGCTAATCAGGTACGTACTAGCGGATGATCCTCAACTGGAGAGCTTGCACGGCAAGCTGTTGCGGACGAGCATTGCGCAAGAATCAGCCCTAAGGGTACGCTGGTCTGGTCTAGACATGAGCCCATATACTATTACGATCGTGGAGAGGTGAGAGGTTACTAGCATGAGTTATACATTAGAACAGGTACAGCAAGCTTCACGGCTATTTTTTGAATTACTTCGTAAAAAAGTAATCCCTCTCGATGATCCTGCGGCAGCGGAATGCCTGCAGGATGCAGGAACATATGATGCGCTTCAATATGTTGCCAAGGAGGCAGGCTGCCGAGTGATGAATTCGGGACACCGTCTCCATTTGTTGGTCAATCCACTCGGGTCAGTGTTCGCCACCAACTTTACCCAGTTGAAGAATAAATACTCACGAATTGAACGCAAAACTCATTTACATATCATTAATATCATCATCCTTGTGTTTCTGGCCGAGATGGATCAGGACGAGACTTACTTTAAGTCCGGGCAGGACAGTATGTCCTATATACAGATATCCGATCAGGTGTCTTCACTTTTCCAAGCATGGATGCAGATGGATGATGAAGGCCGGTTTAGTCAGCAGTGGCGCTTGGATATCCAAGCGATGTCGAAGGTGTGGACTAACCTCTATATGCAAACTAAGAGTCAGGAAGAGAGCGATCTTCTGACAAGAGGCGCAGGCTCACGAATTGGGCTGATTCATGAAGGCATGAAGCTCCTGGAAGAGGAGAAGCTCGTGTTCATCTCGGAGTCAGAGAAGCGGATATTCCCACGGGAAGAGCTTTATGAGAGAATGCGGTATTTATATCATGATGTTGACCGGTATCAGGAATTGAAGAAACTTATCGGACGAACTTTAGCTGAGAAAGACGGTGCTATTAATGCCGCGGATTGAACGCATACGGATTACAGGACTTAAATATGAGAAAATGCTCAAGAAATATGATGATATGATTCTGGACCTCTGTAACGAAGAGGGGCCAAGCAATACGCTTATTACGCTTATGAATGGAGGCGGGAAGGGCGTACTGCTGCAATCCATATTTCAGTTATTAATGCCTAAAACACCATGGGGAAAAGACAGTGAGAACCAGGTGGAAGCATTTTTTCATAATCATAAAAAACAACTTAAACCTTACACCTTTCATGTAGCTATCGAATGGCATCTGGACAACAATGAGCGTAATGAATATATGACGACTGGTATTGCTATGACGGCACATAACTCACTGGATCAGCAGGATATTAAAGTGGATTACCTTCTATACGCACTTACCGATTATGGCGATGCGTCTGAACTCACCCTTTCGACGTTGCCACTCTTCGATGAAGAGACTGCTGAACCTACGAGTTTTGAAACGATCCAGCAATTTATACGAGATCGGCGGGGAGAAATTGTACCTTTCGGTAGCCATAGCTCGGATTTAAAAAGATATTATGATTTCCTGGCTACCCGGGATATCCATATCGCCGAGTGGCGCAATATGCGGCGGATCAATGGGGAAGAGGGTGGTATTAAAGGTTATTTTAAAAAGAATGACGCCTTTACCAACCATAACTTATTCGAAAAGCTAATTATCCCTGAGATTGGCTCCAGTCTAAATGAGGGACCCAAAGAAGAAGACAATACGCTGCAGCGGATGTTTATTGACACGGCGACAGTAGCTCAACGTCTACCGATGCTTGAACAGCGGGAACAGGTCTATACAGAGTTTCTTGGCATGGCTGCACCTTTATACGAGCTGGTGAAGCTAGGAGTAGAGGCAGAGAGTGTTGTTCAAGAAACTGAACTTCGTGGGCGTCAGATCTATACGGTTATTCATGAAGAACAGAGAAATGCGGAAGAAGAGCGAAGTAAGGTTGGTAATGAACTGGCTGGTCGTTATCAGGATGCGAAGCAATTGCGATTTGAGACGGACAATCTAAAGTATTTGCGCAGTAAGGAAGAAATGGAACTGAAACAGGAAGAGTTCAAAAAGCTTAGTGATGATCAGAGACGTGCACGTGGACGGCTGGACGATTCCAAGACTCAGGAGAAAAAGCTTGAAGTGGCTCATTTCTTAGCTAAACGTATGCTCCACACACGACAAATTGAGCAATGGCAGAAAGAAATTCAAGCGATCGAAGGATCTCTGGAGATGAAAGAACGTCAAGAGGTCATTCAGACGGCTAAAGAAAAGCTTCGTAAACAATGGGATGTGGTGTCAAGCCTCTGGCAACAAACGATCAGAGGATTTGGAAACGCTGAGCGAGCACTGACGACTGAAGAAAAAGGTCTGCGCAAGGAGCGGGAGAGCTTCCTGTTGGAGTTAGCAGGCCTGGATATCCAGATTAATGAATTGACGCTATCTATCCGTCAATATACAGAAGAACTCGGAACATTCGCAGCTCAGCATGGTCAGGACGCTGCACATGCTCCGGTGGCGGCGCTTCAACGTACGATTTCAGCTGCCAAAACGATACTTCTGGATATGGAAGTGCTAGACGAACAGCATAAAGAGGCAGAGAACCGAAAGCTGGCACTGCATAAGAATCACGCAGAACTCAGCGAGAAGCATCGCTCTTATGAACGAGAGGTAGACGAGCTCGGGGCACTGCTTGATTCGCAGACCTATAAAGAATCACAATTATGGTCACAGATTGTTGTTCTACTGGAAATGTTTGATGAACATAATCGTTTGGGAGCTACTGGCCTTTTTGAAGAGCAGGATACGATTCAACTACGATTTATCCGAAAAATGGATGAAGTGGAGCAGCAAACAAAACGTTCCAGACGAGAGTACTACAATCAGCTTATGGACGTGGAACTTCAGAATCAATCCTACTGGCTGCCGAATTCAGATATTCTCGCGGTCAAGGATACACTCGATTCGCTCAAGATTCAATCCACACCGGGCAGTTCCTATTTAAATGATCGTCCATACCTTGAACGTGAGGAAGAACTAGAGCGCCATCCACTCCTTCCTTATAGTCTGATTGTTACCCGGCGCGAAGCTGATAAAATCAAACCGGATTTGCTGAAGGACACGCTGCTGAAATCAGCGGTGCCAATCTTTATCCGTGAAGAGATGGTAGCTTCAGATCCAGTATCTTTTAAGCTTCTAGCTAACCAAGGCCCACAAATGGTACTGGAGCCAGATCGGTTCTTAAACTTTAAGAGCGGTATTCAGGCAAAGCTTAAGGAGCAAGAACAAGTGCTTCAGGACGCGGAGGCTTATTTATCGAAGTTGAAATCTGTGCGTCAGGAATATGAGCGGTTATATCAAACAGAGAACACTGTGACGATTACAGCCAAACGCAATACCCTTATGAAACTGCAGAGTGAACTTCAGCAGAGCATTATCAGTCTGAGCAACGAGATTAATGAGAACGATAGCACGCTTGCTCGGATCGGTCGGGAACTTATCGAGAATAAAGCGCTTAGTGCAGAGCATGAGCAGAGAGCAGCAGCGTTGCAAGGTTGGATTGAACGTTCGAAGAAACATGAGCAGGATCAAAAGGAGAAGAAAAAGTATACAGATCGTAAGAGTCTAGTGAGCAAAGAGCTTGCGAGTAAGGACCAGCAACTCGAGCATCTTGAAGCGCAAATGGTAAGCCTTGGCGGAGAGCGTGAGAAATGGATGGGTGATGCCAAGTATGCTCTGTTCCCTAGACTGCAGCATTGGTTCCCTGAAATTGTATTTCCGACATATCATCAGCTTTCGGATGATATGGAACCCACATCAATAGATCCCGTAGAGCAGAACCTTCTGTTGCAGCAGCTCAGTACCGTTGAAAGTCTGCAGCAATCGCTGACGGAGAATGAGCTTGAAATTCGAACAAGAGCCGCCCAGATTAAAGCGGCGAGCGAAAATCTAACGGAGCTTGAAGCCAGCCTGAATCAAGTGGATGAGAATTGGCGGAAGGTAACAGAGCCTGCTGAATCTACTGAATCCATTATGGCTGCAAGAAACCGTCAAAAGTCGGAAACTGCTTCACTGGAAGAAGACTATCAGATGGTTCACGATTCTTTCATCCGTTGCCAGACCGAATTGGAGAATTTGCAGAAGGAATTGCGTAAGGTAGAAAAAGGAATCAAAGAGAAACATGAGCGTGCCGTGGAAATTTGGAATGAGCAACTCGAGCAAAAAGAGGCGGACATTCAGGAGCGTTTCCAAGAGAATGAGCTCATGCTTAACCAGTGTAAACGATCTTTGGAACGAATGGATGCGTTTATTCAGACGTTATCCAATCAAATCAAGATCATGAATGCGCATATTGAGGATCGGGTCAATCTACGGACTGTGCCAGAAGAATTAATGCTGAGCGTAAGAGAAGGCTGTGAGTCACTGGTTGCTGACTGGCTTCTTCGTATTAAGGATAGCCGAGTTAGACGGGACGAGGTTTCCAGAAAGGTGAAGGAAGAGAAAAATTCATTAACCGGAAAACTTGCCAAAAACGAACGGAATTCTGAACTGGAGACCAAGATTCTAGATCGATTAAATACGGTTCATTGGGATAACTTCGCTATTGCTCAGCAAGTTCTAGATTCGATGTTACGTAGTTCACGCGATCAGATTGAGAGCATTCAAAGCGATAAGGAGGATATGGATCTGTCCCGCAAGATGTGGGTAGCCCGTGCTTCTTATCGTGTAGTACAAATCATTGATATTATGAAGCGAATGGAACGTCGGATGATTATTCATAATGAGAATAATTATGCCTTCCCGCTAGTACGCCTGAATTATAAGAATATCAATATACCGAGATCAAGCGATGAGGTAGAGCCGATGGTCAGCGACTATTTCAATCGTTGTATCCATGAATTGCTCTCAAAATATCCAAAGATTGAACAAGTGCCAACACTTATAATCAAAGAGGTTATTAATGACGGACGAATCGTCTATGCGGCGCTTCAGAATCGCTTCCCGATTCTTCAGGTATATAAACCAGTAACGGAAAATTACTTCCTCTACGCCGCTCCGGAAGACTACCATTATTCCGACTGGGAAATCATCAATCGGGGTGCGCTGGATGAGGCTGTCGGCAGTGGTGGACAGCGCCAATCTGTACAGCTGCTGGTAGCAATGATGATCATGACACATAAACGTGTGAATCGTGAGAACAAAGGGTGGACGGTCTTTTTATATGACAATCCTTTTGGAGAAATGGTTTCTAATAACGTGCTTGATCCCGTATTTGAAATTTCTAAGGCTCTAAAATTTCAGTGGCTGATTGTAACACCACCGGAGCTAGTGAAGAATGACGTTAGCGTTCGCTTTGGTGTGTACTGGCAGCTCTATTTCGGAGGCGTTAAAGGGGATATGTTAGAATCCACCCTAGTCAAGGGAGGAAGAAAGCTCATTCCTGTTTCACTTTTTTGACCCCTTGTATCCATAATGAAAGAAGCTCTAGTAGCATAATGCTGCTGGTATTATCCCCTCATGGTTGACAGTGAAAAAAGAGCACATGGTATCATGTGTTTAACACAGTCGACCGGAGGGGATTTTTCATGGCTAAAAAGGGGCAGACGTTTACGAAGTATTCAGAAGAATTGAAGAACGAGGCGGTTCGACTTCACTTAGAGGAGCATATGAGCTATTCACAAATTCTAGAAAAACTCGACATCAAGAGCGATGCTCAGTTGGTGAGGTGGATACGTAAATTTAAAAGTGGGGAGACCTTTGAGGACCGACGCGGAAAAGGTGGAAGGAAGCATTTTGACAGTAAAGACGAAGAAATCGCGTATTTGAAGGCACAGGTCGAATACTTAAAAAAGCTCAATCCCAATCTACATGGGGAGGGAAGTTGGATACAAATACCCGGTGCCAATCCATTCAAGAAATGAGCGAGCGATACCCAATTGTTTGGCTGTGCAAACTGGCTGAATTGTCCCGGGCTGCATACTACAAATGGAAAAAGACCTCTGACCTGCGGGAAGCACGCCAAGAGAAGGATACGAACCTTAAGGAACATATCTTAGCCATTCATCGGCTACGTCCTGCCTATGGCTATAAGCGAATGCGTACAGCGCTTCGTAAAGAGGGATTTCCCGTAAACCATAAGAAAGTTCGCAGGTTGATGAGAGAGCTAGGCATCCAATCAGTGATTCGCAAGAAACGCCCGTTTGCCGGGCGTAAGCCTTCTGTCTTATTTCCAAACGTACTCAACCAGAAATTCACAGCCCACGCTCTTCAGCAAAAGCTAGTCACGGATATTACCTATATCCGTACAGGCCACGAGTTTGTCTACTTATCTGTAGTGATGGATCTGTACAACAACGAGGTTGTGGCTTGGAGAATCTCTGTCCGTAATGACTTGAAGCTAGTGGTAGATACTGTGAAATCTCTCCAAGACTCAAAGGCTCTCCTGCACTCAGACCAGGGCTTTCAGTACACTACTCGGACGTATGCCCAGGTTTTAGAGGACAAGGGTTTGGTCGGTAGCCACTCCCGGCGGGGGAATTGCTACGACAATGCTTGTATAGAGTCATTCTTCTCTCACCTTAAGACCGAAAAATTGTATTTGGAGAAACCCAAGAATCTTGAAGATGCTGAACATTTGGTTAAGGAGTACATCCTTTACTACAACAAGGAACGCTTCCAGAAAAAACTCGGCGACCTGTCTCCGGAAGAGTACCGGAACCAGATCGCCGCTTAAAAGGCTTCTTTTTTACTGTCTACTTGACGGGGCTATGACCACTGCTGGAGCTTCTTTTTCGTTATACATTATCCTTATCTTTCTCGCTTATAACGCTTACCGGCCTTAAAGGACGCCGAAGGCGTATATGCTTACTATAATAGAATTAATAAAATTTCGAGACTGCGGAGAAATGTATGCGAAAAACCGAATACAATGTGCCGCCGGTAACGTAAACGAGCCGAATGTATGCGAAAAACCGAATACAATGTGAAGACAGTATCGTTAACGAGCCAAATGTATGCGAAAAACCGAATACAATGTGCCGCCGTAACGTAAACGAGCAGAATGTATGCGAAAAACCGAATACAATGTGCTGACGGTAACATAAACGAGCCAAATGTATGCGAAAAACCGAATACAATGTGCCGCCGGTAACGTAAACGAGCCGAATGTATGCGAAAAACCGAATACAATGTGCCGACAGTATCGTTAACGAGCCAAATGTATGCGAAAAACCGAATACAATGTGCCGCCGGTAAGGTAAACGAGCCAGCACCGTTATTCTCCCCAAATTACCCGGGAATGGGCTTGTTATTAGGGAATAAGTGCAATATGGTCCGTTAAGCGGAACCTCACTACGAAGGTATGGATACTAGTATGAATGAGGATCATTCATTGCGGCACTTCATATGCTATACCGCAGCTTCCTCTGGCTCTAAAATTTTTGGAATGGTTACCGTAAATGTAGTGCCTTGCTCAGGAACACTTTCTACACTGATCGCTCCGCCATGATTATGTACAATATTCTGCGTGATCATAAATCCAAGGCCTGTTCCTGTTTCTTTTGTCGTATAAAATGGTTTACCAAGTGCTTTAATCTGTTCCTCTGTCATCCCGCAACCTTCATCTTGCACGCTGATTCGGGCTTCACTTTCATTTGTAAGCACATGAATATATATGTTTCCTCCACTATTCATTGCTTCCATCGCATTTTTGAGTAAATTAATAAATACCTGTTTCAGCTGATAAGCCTCACCATGGATCCAAATGGAGTGATCTGTACAGACAGGGAGGATCTGAAGGTTTTTCAGTGCAGCTTGTCCATTCATTAGTGTGGTGACTTGTTCTAGTAAAGATAATAAATCCACTGCTTTACTGATATGCGTCGTTTGTGGCTTGGATAAGACCAGCAGCTCGTTAACGATAAATTCGATGCGCTTCAATTCTGACTCAATAATGAAAAAATATTTATCATTCATGCGCTCGGAAGAGCGAAGCAGCTTCATGAAGCCGTTAATGGCGGTAAGCGGATTTCTGATTTCATGCGCGATTCCAGCAGCTAATTGCCCTGCAGTAGATAATTTCTCGGATTGGATTAGCCGTTCTTCTTCCAGCATTTGCTGAGAGACATCTTTAAAAATTCCGATAAATGCCATGTTTCCATTGAAAATAATCGGTAATGTGAATCCATCCACAAATTTCTGCTGACCGTTTAAGCAATTAATTAAGTAGCAAACAGAGCCAATCGTGTCACCACTGTAATACCTTTCCCTTCGTTCTTGGAGGATTGCATGGTTGGTAAGGTCTACAATATTAGTAGTGGATGTACCCACCAATTGATTCAGGCTCTCCGCATGGATTAACTGTAAGCCCGCTGAATTCACATACTGAATAATCCCTTTTGCTGTAATAACAACGGTCAGAGGTAATCCCTCCAGGAGTTGCAGGAATGATTTATCTTTTTCTAGTAGACTGCTTTCCGCTTCTTGTAGCTGAGTTTCTATATGCCTGATCAAGGTCTTGTTCTCAAATTGAGTAAAATAATATAGGGGTGCACCATTAGCTCCCGAAACGATAGATATGGAGATCTCTATTGATAACAGCTGTCCGGTTGGTAGGTAGTAGGCCTGTTGGAATCGATGAGGATGGATGTTCATAGAGGAAAGAGACCTTCCAAGCTCAGCAATTTGATGGATCTGACTTAGAAGGGTTCGGACGGATGGTGAAGGTGTTATTAACTCGTTATGATCATATCCCAATAGGGTACTTAGGGCTGAATTCCATTTTAGGAACGTTCCATCTAACGAAACTAGAGCCATTCCAATTACAGCATGTGTAAAAGCAAAATCAAAACTTTGGAATTCATTGGACCGCACTGCTATTCACCTCTCATATTCTTTCCACTATATGTAATAGTCATAGTATAAAACATATAATCAAATAAAATATATAAATTTTTATGTGATCGAGAATCGTTCGAAATAGCTATGTGTTGTTGTGAAAATAAGGGTGCAAGAGTCAAACGATTTCAGTTAGAATTAAAGGATATGTTGTATTTTTAGAAAGTGGAGGCGTTGTGCCGTGGAATCAATCGTTGGTGAAATCAGAGAAATTAATCGCTATCCAGTCAAGTCATTTGCAGGTGAACGATTGGAAACCTGTGTAATAGAACCGTATGGAATGTTAGGTGATCGCTTCTGTGCCTTTTATGATGAGTCAAAAGAGGGCTGGTGGCGGTATTTTACGGCTAGAAATAATCCTAAAATGCTTACCTACCAAGCGCAATTTATCAATGGAGAAATTCATGTAAGGGCTTCGGATGGACGAACCTTTGGGTGGGATGAGCATTTATTGGAAGAAATCCAAAGCCAAACTAAAACGCGAATTACCATGTCTAGTATAAAAGCTTCACATCCACAGCCAGAGCACCCGCAATTGTTATCGGTGGATGGCGCCAGTATTTTACTCATTACGGATGCTAGTTTGAAGAAGCTAGAGGCTGCGTGGGGACATTCCTTAGATCAGCGCCGGTTTCGTGGGAACTTTGTTATAGCTCTAAGCGATGAATCTCTTTTCGAAGGGGATTGGATCGGGCGGCAGCTCTCCATAGGAGATGTTCAGCTACAGGTAGATAGTTTTTGTGAGAGATGTATGGTTATCACGATGGACCCGGATAGTCAGGAAAGAGACCCTAAATTATTGAAAAAACTAAACCAAGAATTTGAACTACACTTCGGAGTGTACGCTTCTGTAGTTAAGACAGGGGAAATCAGAATTGGAGACAAAGTAGAATTAATGGATTAGATAATGATATAAACGTCCTTTACATTCTCATATGGATAATTTACCCTTTAAAGGAATGGAAAATTCATAGCGGGAGGGAATGTATGAAGAAGAAAATAATATCCCTGTTGATGGTATCTTTACTTTTAGTAGTTTATCTTCCAACGAATGCATTAGCAGCGGATAGTAGCAAAACGCAAACATATGTGAACACTCAGAAGGTCGCAGCAGAGAAGGCAGCATTCTTAACGGAAAAGATAGGAACGACAAGTCTCCAATATGCTCTTATCGATGGCGATAATATCGTTATGAGCGGCACAGCTGGATACAGCCATGTGGAGAGCAAGACAGCACCAAGCACTACAACGATGTATGGAATTGGCTCGACGAGTAAAATGTATACGACCGCTTCTATTATGAAGCTCGTTGATCAAGGAAAGGTAGATTTGGATGCACCTGTCGTATCGTATCTGAATAATTTTACAATGGAAGATTCACGCTATAAGCAAATCACCGTACGAATGCTGCTGAATCATTCATCAGGTCTTGGGGGTTCGAACTTATCAAACTCTTTCTTATTCAATGATTCTGATTCTATCGCCAAAGATAATTTGCTAGCGACTTTGACAACTCAACGCCTAAAGGCAGATCCAGGAGCCTACTCAGTATATTGTAATGATGGATTTACGCTGGCGGAGTTGATTGTTGAGAAAGTTAGTGGAATGGACTTCACTACATTCATCCATCAGAATTTTACAGGTCCTTTAGGGCTTGGGCATACGAAAACGCCAGTAGATTCTGTGGATTCTAGACAGCTGGCAAGTGTATACAATGCTACCTACCCTGCCGCTTTACCCCAAGAGACGATTAACGTGATTGGAACAGGGGGCATCTATTCTACGGCTGAAGATTTGGTGCGATTTGCAACTATTTTCACTGGAGGATCGAAAGAACTTCTATCAGAAAAATCAGTAAAAGCGATGGAGCAAGAGGAGTACAAGCGTGGAATGTGGCCAAAAGGAAAAGATAATTCGTTTGCGTATGGATTGGGCTGGGACAGTGTAAATTTATATCCATTCAATCAGTACGAGATCAAAGCTCTGACAAAGGGTGGGGATACAACTCTGTATCATACTTCACTTGTTGTATTGCCTGATCAGCAGATGGCAGCAGCTGTGGTATCTTCTGGTGGGGATAGCACAACCGATCAGATGCTTGCTAACGAAATATTGCTCAGTGCGCTACAAGAAAAGGGAGTTATCAAGGAATTAAAACCTACACCTACATTTAAAGCTTCGAACAAAGAGGTTATGCCGCAGGAATTGCTGGATTATGCTGGTGTCTATGCTGATTCTACACAACTGATGAAGATAGAGATTAGTAAAGCTGGGGAATTGAGTGTATCTTCGATTATGGCACCTACATTTCCAGGTCAGAAATTTTCGTATAATACAAACGGTGAATTCTTAGATGCAACGGGTACTAATAAAGTCAGCTTTGTGAAGGAAAGCAATGGACGTGCCTACCTTTGGATTCAAGGGTATGGGGTCATTCCAGGGCTTGGTGAGACTGCTCTTTCTCAATATTCAGCTGAAAAGCTAGAGGCAAACGCTTTATCCAATGAGGTCTTGTCAGCTTGGCAGCAGCGTCAAGGGAAATTGTATTTTGATGTCAGCGAGAAGTATAGCTCACAATTTTACATGAGTATGCCAGTAGCTGGAATTGCTATGTTCCCTGATGCACCGGGCTATATGGGCTCAAATAAAATAACTGGGCCGAATAAAGCTGAAATGACCGTGCAAATTCCAACTTTAGGTGGGCGCGATCTTGCGGATATTGTTTTTGAAAATAAAGAGGGCGTGGAGTATCTCAAGATTGGAAACCAATTATTTATAACGCAGGATGCCATTAAACCTATCTATGCCGGCCCGCAATCATTGGTAACCATTCAAGCAGATGGATATGCGAGATGGTATGAAGTACCTGAGACAGCATCAGGCAAGTTGATGACAGTAGGGCTACCACCTAAAGGTTCCTTTGCTGTTTATGATGCGAATGGTGTGTGTGTCAATTTCTCTACTGTCAGTGGTCTTACGCAAGTTAAACTTCCGAGTAACGGGAAAATTGTATTTGTAAGCGATGTGGGTGCGAAGTTTGAATTGACAATCAAGTAGTAATAAACCATTCAATTATATTTTATTAAAAAAGATCCTGTTATCCAGATAATATATCTGGATAACAGGATTTTTATTAGAAAATTCTATATTCCCTATTTAAAATTCTTAGAAAACTCTTTTATTTTATCTACAAAAATCCCCTTGAGCTGATCAGTACCTTCTTTGGGAGCCTTATAGGCTTTATAACCGCCAAAGGATTCGATGCAAACCGCAGCTTTCTTTAGATCATCCGGAAAATTCTTCTCAATTAATTCCTCCGTAGTCTTTGGTTTTTCGTTACAAATATAGTAGCCCATCTTCTTATTTAGTAACTCATCTTTATTTTTTTTGATAAAATCACGAATCGCTTTATATATTTTCTCGTCTCTTACTCCAGCACCTAAAATAATGCTATCAAATGCCTCAAGACTTGGCTTCTCTATTTCAATATTACAGATCTTACTCTGAGGAAGTTCTTCTGATAATACCTTTGCGCATTGCTCTGTTGCCCCTGATTTTGTAGCGTATAGAATAAGTACTGCCATTGTGGTCCCTCTTTTCAGTTTAAATTGTTCAGGTTTCAAAATACCCTCGCAAATCGAATATCTTGATAATCGAGATATTATCTATACTATCGAAAATGCAGATCTTTTGTCAAGTTAGCAACAAGTTCTCATGCGTTAATCAAACACCCTTATTATGGTATCATAGGGATAATTACGCTATCACTAACTACATCTTTTAAGAATCAAACGATAAAGAGGGGAGTGGAGATAAGTTGAGTATTATCGTAATGCTAGTCATCTATTTTTTGCTTGGAGTATTCGTGATTAAATTAGGCATCGATAACTCTAGAAGTACGCAAATATCAAAAGAATTATTAAATGAGTTAAGAGAAATCAAAGAACTAATGATAAGAAATAAATATGAATAACTTCTTAGAAGGAGGCAACAGGATTGATTATTCCATTTTTATTATTAATTATTGCTTTTTCTGGTTTTTTTCTAAGGATATGGATTGTTGGCCCGGATAAAGAAAAACTTTCTGACGACGGTAATGAGCTAAATATAAAAGGTAAATTAATACTTGGACTTATTGGATTAATTTCGGTAATTGTCATAATGATAGCTGATGGCGTACAGGGGATGGGAATGAAGTGGTTTTGGATTGTATTCATAATTATTTCCCTAGGATTTCAGTCATTTATTGATTGGAAATTTTTAAAGCATACGAAACAACATATCGTTTCACTGATTTTGTTAGTTGAAGGTGTGGTGTTAGTTTATTTCCTTTTCTAATCGTTTGTACCATAAAGCCTAATCTCCTGTCGCGTGCACAAGGGATTAGGCTTTTTTGCTTATTGTAGATAAACGATCCTTTTGATTTATTGATCACTTTTTCACATAAGAGGAGGGTTAAAATCTACCCTAGTTTAAGTTATTATTCGCCTATCCGAATTCATGAATGGAGCTTTATAATCTCAAATGTAAGCGTTTCCTAAATGAGTATAAAGGGGATGAGGAGATGACGACAAAAGGGACAAAACGTTTTATATGGGGATTTCTTATAGTATGGGTCATGTTAATGACGATCTTTACGTTTAATGATCTGAATCTATCCAAAGCTCTGTATAACGAACATGAATCGCGGTTTGGTTGGTTTTTTGAGGTATATGGAGAACATCCAGCTTTTCTAGTGTTATTCGCAGCTGGGAGTATTCTATTTAGTACGGTTAGAAATGAACGGTTGATAAAGAAGATTATGGTCCGTCTGGTGTCCGGATTATTCATCCTACTTAGTGGATTTGGTATTATAACGATTACTTTAACTCGTGGGTATGGGCTGGATGGGGATCATGTTATGATCAACAGTTTAATTATAACCGTACTATTTGCAACGTTGTGTCAATGGCTATTGAACCGTATAGCTGTTCAAACGCTCAGACAGTATAATCGTGCTGCTTGGGCAGCTATCGTGATCGTATTCGCGGAGATTCTGCTTGTAAATGTCCTCAAAATCTTTTGGGGAAGGATGCGTTTTCGTAATATGGAGGGCGATTATTCTCTATTTACAAGCTGGTTTCTCCCCCAAGGCATTCAAGAGAACGGCGTCACAACGGAAGCATACAAATCCTTTCCTTCGGGTCACTCTGCCAATGGCTGGACCATGATGCTGTGGATGATGTTTATGCCTTTCGCTAATAAATGGCGCAATATCATGCTTGTCTGTGCGGTAGTGTGGGGAATCAGCACCTCGACTAGCCGCGTCATTATGGGAGATCATTTTGCAACGGATGTATTATTTGGAGCATTTATTACAATTACTTGTATGCTGCTGTTCTGTAAGCTCTTTAAGGTTGATCTGTATCCTAATAGTCAGCCTAACGCTACCGCTCTGTTAAAAGATAAAAATGCCCCCTATTTTCGTTAAAATACGGACAGTTTAAAAGAATCAGCTTCAGTACAATGCAATTAAGAAAGCGCTAACAAAATGCGGCGCAGGGGAGATGGTTGTATGAATGAAAATCAAATGCCATGGAGAGAGCGAATTAGTTATGGGCTAGGCGATACCGCGTCAAATCTGATTTTCCAGATGACAACACTTTACCTCATGTACTTCTATACGGATGTGTTTGGTCTGAACCCTGGTTCAGTAGCTGTGGTATTTCTTGTTGCACGGGTAATCGACGCGATCGTCGAGCCGTTCATTGGTGTCATGATTGACCGCACGCAAACAAAGTGGGGGAAATGCAGACCCTATTTTCTTTGGCTTGCTGTTCCTTTCAGCTTGACTGCAGTACTTATGTTTTTGACGCCGGATTTTGGTGATACGGGCAAACTTGTATACGCATACATTTCGTACACCGTGCTCGGTATTATGTATTCCGGTATTAATCTACCACTGTCTGCAATCCTGCCAAGTCTGACTAGTAATTCTAATGAACGTACAGTGATCAATACGGTTCGTATGATATTCGCCGTAATTGGGGTTGTTACAGTTAGTGCTGGAACGATGCCGCTTGTGAAAGCTTTTGGTGGTGGCGATCAAGCAAAGGGTTTTCTGGTCACCATGATCTTGTTCTCAAGCATTGCACTGCTGCTGTTTCTAAACATGTTTGCGAACACTAAAGAACGCGTAAAAGCCATTGATGAAAAACCGCTTCCGATGCGAGAAGGTGTTAAAGCGCTCAAAGGCAATGTACCTTGGTTGATCATGCTTCTGATGAGTTTGTTCCTGTGGATCACAACATCGATACAAGGACAGACCAGCATTTATTATATGACCTATTATATGAAAAAGCCTGAACTCATTCCTATCGTGAATTCGATGCAATTGTTGATGATATTTTCGATGGTGATCGCTCCTTTTGTAGTGAAGAAAATTGGGAAAAGGAACACAATTATTATGGGATCAGTGGTTTCTATCATTGGCTACCTTATTGCAATTACTGGGGGGAATGCCCTTTCTGTTCCGGTGCTGTTGGCAGGGCTTCTTATAAGCGGGCTTGGCATGGGAGTAGGAGCAGGTCTGATTTTTGCAATGATGGCCGACACGGTTGATTATGGGGAGTGGAAATCAGGTGTTCGGGCACAAGGCCTACTTTATTCAGCTGCTAGTTTTGGGGTTAAGGTGGGGATGGGACTCGGTGGAGCACTTGGTGGGGTGATATTGTCGATGGGTGGTTATGTAGCTAACTCCACGGCGCAGTCAGAATCCGCATTAGCTGCGATTTCATTTAACTATTTGTGGGCACCGATTATTGGCCAAATTATTATGATTACTTTGCTGTTGTTCTATCGTCTTGACAAGGATCAACCCGTTATGATGCGTGAACTCGAGGAACGTCGCAATTCTTCTATCGCTATGTAAATAAACTAGTCATTCATAAGGAGTGAAATGAACATGGTACTTAACATTCAAGAAATTATTGCACAAATGACTTTAGAGGAAAAAGCAGGTCTTTGCTCAGGACTAGATTTCTGGCAGACAAAAGCCGTCGAACGACTAGGTATTCCATCCATCATGATGACAGATGGTCCACATGGTCTGCGTAAGCAAAAAGCTGGGAATGATCATTTGGGTATATTCGATAGTGTCCCTTCTACTTGTTTTCCGGCAGGAGCTGGAATGGCTTGTTCTTGGGACCGGGAGCTAATCAAGCAGGTAGGCGCAGCCATTGGGGAAGAGTGTCAGGCTGAAGATGTCTCTATTTTACTGGGGCCTGGAGTTAATATTAAACGTTCACCCTTATGCGGCCGCAATTTTGAATATTTCTCTGAAGATCCGTATTTATCCTCCGAGATGGCAATAGGCCATATTGAAGGTGTTCAGAGCCAAGGCGTAGGAACTTCGTTAAAACACTTTGCTGCAAATAATCAAGAGCATCGGCGTATGTCTGTAGATGCAATTGTAGATGAGCGTACACTAAGGGAAATCTATTTGGCGAGCTTCGAAAGCGTGGTGAAAAAAGCGCAGCCATGGACCGTTATGTGCTCCTACAATCAGGTGAACGGCGAGTATGCTTCAGAGAATCCGTATTTACTCACGGATATATTAAAAGAAGAATGGGGACATGAAGGGTTCGTAGTTTCTGACTGGGGTGCGGTGAATGAGCGAGCTAAAGGCTTAGCGGCAGGTTTGGAGCTAGAAATGCCGTCAAGTAATGGTGCCGGTGATCAGAAGATTATCGATGCGGTTCAGAGCGGAACATTATCTGAAGCAGCACTGGATCGTGCGGTGGGTCGCTTGCTTTCTATTATTTTCAAAGCTGTTGAGAATGACAAAGAAAATGCTTCCTATGATCCTGAGGCACATCACCAATTAGCTAGAGTTGCTGCCAGAGAAAGCATGGTACTCCTTAAAAATGAGGGTGGTCTTCTTCCTCTGAAACGTGAAGGCTCCTATGCTGTGATCGGTGATTTTGCCCGTAATCCACGTTACCAAGGTGGTGGAAGCTCACATATCAAGCCAACTAGGTTGGATGATATATATTACAGCCTTCTAGAAGAAGCGGGTTCATATGCGAAATTGAGTTATTCTCAAGGTTACGTTTCTGATAGCGATGAGCCGAGTCTGGAACTTATTGGGCAAGCCATAGAAGCCGCTTCACAAGCAGATACGGCGATTGTGTTCGTCGGATTGCCAGAGCGCTATGAGTCTGAAGGCTACGACCGGACTCATCTTCGTATTCCAGAGAGTCAGATCCGCTTGATCGAAGCAGTCGCTGATGTTCAGCCTAACACTGTCGTTGTGCTGAGTAACGGATCGGCCATTGAAATGCCTTGGATCAGCAACGTCAAAGCTGTGCTTGAGGGTTATCTAGGTGGGCAAGCGCTTGGTGGTGCCATCTCCGATCTGTTATTCGGAAACGTAAGCCCATCAGGTAAGCTGGCAGAGACCTTCCCTATGGAGCTGGAACATAATCCTTCCTACTTAAATTTCCCTGGCGAAGGAGATACCGTTGAATACAAGGAAGGATTGTTTGTAGGATACCGCTACTACGATGCTAAGCGAATTTCACCTTTATTCCCGTTTGGTTATGGTCTCAGCTATACAACATTTGCATACTCTGATTTTTCGGTAAGTTCGCACTCTTTGAAAGATACTGACACGCTGCAAGTAAGCGTGAAGGTTACCAATACTGGCGCTATGCAAGGCAAAGAAGTAGTACAGCTATATGTAAAAGACGTACTCAGTAATGTGGTGCGGCCAGAGAAGGAGTTAAAGGGCTTCGCGAAGGTAGATCTGCAGCCTGGGGAAACGAAGCAGGTAAGCTTTACGCTTGATAGCAGAGCGTTTGCTTATTATAACGTGAAGCTGAAAGATTGGCATGTGGAAACCGGTGAATTTGAAATTTTGGTGGGAGCTTCTTCCCAAGAGATCCTGCTTGTTGAGTCTGTGGTTGTTGAATCAACTGTATCCCTCGCTAAATCCTATACCCGTAATTCAACTATAGGTGATCTTATGGGAGATCCACAGGCTGCTGCTATTATTCAAGCTATGCTGTCACAAGCTGGTGAGATGATGCCCATGCTTCAGGATGGCTCGGATATGATGATCGAGATGATGCGCAACATGCCGATTCGTGCAATGGTTATGTTCAGTCAAGGTGCTATGACGGAACAAGGGTTAGATGAGCTGATTAATCTATTGAATTCCAATAAATAAATCTGGGAGAGTGAGATAAAAGACATGATAGATTTGAAAGCTAAACCGTTTCATCTAGATGATGAGGGGATTAAATGGGTAGAACAAACCTTAGCCTCTCTGGATTTGGTGGGCAAGGTCGGGCAGTTATTTTGCCCGATCGGGTTCACCGATGATAAGACGCAGCTGGCACTTTTGACACAAGGGATTAAGATTGGCGGGATTATGTTCCGTCCCGGTCCAGGAGAGCTGGTGCAAGAAACACATCGCTACTTGCAGGATACATCGGATATTCCGCTGCTAATTGCAGCTAATCTTGAAGCAGGAGGTAATGGTTCTGCGGCAGAGGGTACTTTCTTCGGTAAGCAGCTGCAAGTGGCGGCGACGGATAATACCGAAATGGCTCGTAAACTTGGTATCATTGCCGCGCGGGAGGGTGGTGCTGTAGGCTGTAACTGGGCTTTCGCACCCATTCTTGATATCGACTATAATTTCCGTAATCCGATAACCAATGTTAGAACATTCGGTTCTGATCCGCAGAGAGTAGCTCGCATGAGCAAGGCGTACACCGAAGCGATTCAAGAGCATGGCATGGCGGTATCTATTAAACACTTCCCTGGGGATGGCGTTGACGAAAGAGACCAGCATTTGTTGACCTCTATTAACTCACTTTCAGTGGAAGAGTGGGATGCAACCTTTGGGAAGGTATATGCGGATTGTATAGAAGCTGGCGCACATACGGTTATGGTAGGGCACATCGCTCATCCTGCCTATTCCAGAGAATTACGTCCGGGGATTACAGATTTGGAGATTATGCCTGCAACGTTAGCTCCTGAGCTTTTAAATGATTTATTGCGTAACAAGCTCGGCTTTAATGGATTAATTACTACAGATGCTACGCCAATGGCGGGATTCACGATGGCAATGAAGCGGGAGCTAGCGGTTCCGACATCCATCGCTGCAGGTTGTGATATGTTCCTATTTAACAAGAGTTTAGAAGAAGACTTTGCCTATATGATGAAAGGAATTGAGACCGGCATTCTGACGGAGGAGCGCGTGAACGAAGCAGTGACTCGTATTCTTGCAGTGAAAGCTGCGCTGGGACTTCATAAGAAGAAACAACAAGGCACGCTCGTTCCAGAAAAAGAAGCCCTTGCCGTCCTTGCTTGCGAAGAGCATGTGTGTTGGGCTCAGGAATGTGCAGATGAGTCAGTTACATTAGTAAAGGATACACAGGAGATGCTCCCCATTAGTCCTGAGAGTCACAAACGTCTACTGGTATTCACACTAGGAGGCGAGGAAGGATTATTCGGAGGGGCAGATATTGCACCGCACTTCATTTCCAAGCTAAAAGAGGAAGGATTCGAGGTAACGCTCTTTAATAAGAGTGAAGTTGATTTCAGTGCCATGTTCGGAGGTGTGAAAGCGTTAACGGATCACTATGATGCTGCGGTTTATATCTCAAATCTGGAGACCCATAGTAATCAAACCGTTGTACGGATTAATTGGGCACCTCCATTTGGGGCAGACATGCCATGGTTTATTCAAGAAATGCCAACGATGTTCATTTCTGTAGCGAATCCTTATCATTTGATCGACGTCCCGCGTATACCAACGTTCATTAATGCCTATTCACCAAGTAATTATGTGGTAGATGCACTGATTGAGAAGCTTGTGGGGCGTTCCTCCTTTAAAGGAGTTAATCCTGTGGATCCGTTTTGTGGCTATTGGGATACACAACTATAATTAGAATTCATAGAGATCTGTAATAGTATCAAGCGATTGAATAGGATAGTTCTATTCAATCGCTTTTTTTATAATATAATAGGGCATAAGACATATATTGAGAGAGTGAGAGGAGGGTGCTAGTTGCAAAGCTACACCTACGAAAATATTGAGATGGACGATCATCTTCCGGTCCACATGTTTTTGCACAGTACCCATCAGGTCCCGAATCATTGGCATGATAGCATTGAAATATTATTCGTACTCAAGGGGAAACTTGAACTTTTCACAAAGGACAGATTTAGAGAGTTAAATGAAGAAGATTTGTTCTTGATTAATGCTAATGAAATTCATGCGATTAAAGCTGAAGAGAATAATTTGGTGCTAGCGCTGCAAATTCCAGTTTCTTATTTACTTCTGATTGAACCTCAGATCGAAAGAATGTTATTCGATTGTAATTCTGCGGCTGCTAGCTATGAAGAACAATCTAAGTTTGATGAACTTCGTACATTGCTGGCTGAGATGATGCTGCTCCACAATAAGCGCCCACAAGGGTATCATCTACGCATACAGTCCTGTCTTCTTAATTTAACTTATTTACTCATGCAAGGATTTCGTGAACAAGACCAAAGTCCTGAGAAACATGATGATAAGCATCGTGAACGGCTATTGCGAATTACCTCTTATGTCAAAGAGAACTACAATCGGGCAATTAACATCCAGCAGTTGGCCCTTCAGGAGTATTTGACCGTTCCGTATTTATCGCGTTTTTTCAAAGAGTATATGGGTACTTCCTTTACCAAATATGTGAATGCGGTGCGTTTGGATAAAGCTGTAAAAGATTTGACGCTTACCAATCTATCCATCACACAGATCGCTCATGATCATGGGTTTCCCAACCTGAAATCCTTTAATGCGGTGTTTAAAGAGTTCTATCGACAGACGCCTGGAGAATACCGGAAGACCGTCTTGGACGGACGCAGTTCATTTCAGAAAAGCAGTGTGGCCCAGTTTAACTACTTTGACATGAATCCCACACAGGCGTTTGAGTCGCTATTCAAATATCTGCCTAACAAGAATTTATCAGCTACTTCCAATCTACCAGTTGCCCTTCATATACATAAGCAGACCCATGAGATTTCGGTAAAGTCTAACCAAAGCAAGGAGCTTGCGCATACTTGGAAGAAGCTCATGACGGTAGGAAAGGCCAAAGAGGTATTGTTTGCAGAGGTACAAAGACATATCAAGCAAATGCAACAGGAGATTGGGTTTCAGTATATACGGTTTCACGGTATTTTTGATGATGAGATGATGATTTATGGCGAGAATGAGCGGGGAGATGTGAGCTTAAACTTTGCTTATATTGATTCATTATTTGATTTTTTACTGTGCTCCGGATTGAAACCGTTTTTAGAGCTCTCTTTTTTACCACGCCAGCTTGCGGGAGAGGGAGCTACTTCTGTTTTTTATAAAAAGAGCTTGGTGGGTAGTCCTAAGGACCTCGGTAAGTGGAATCAGATGATTCTTCAGTTTATTACGCATTACATTCATAGATATGGCATTCATGAAGTGAGGCAGTGGTATTTCGAGGTGTGGAACGAACCGGAAATCCATATTTTTTGGCCAGATACTTATGAAGCTTACTGTGAGCTGTTCATTTCAACATTTCAAACCATCAAATCCATAGATTCTGAGCTACGTGTGGGGGGGCCAGGTGTTTTATCTCTTACGTTAATGCAGTCAGATTGGCTGACAAGGTTTATGAATGATGTGTGCAGACGAGGCGTAAAGCCTGATTTTATATCCTTTCACAGTTATCCGTATGATGAATCGTTAAGATCAACTCAAGTGATTCAGGTGGATTATGAAGAGAATCCGGATGTGTGGTTTCAGACAATAGAGCTTTCAGCGGATACAGAATATTTATCGCGAGTCATTATTAAATTGAAGAAAACCGTATCGGAAGCTATGGGAAGTGATGTTCCTGAACTGCATATGACAGAATGGAATGCCACAGGCTCTCACCGTGATTTAGTGAATGATACATGCTTTAAGGCAGCCTATATCGTGAAAAATGTACTGGAAAATATGGATGGTCTCCATAGTTTTGGTTATTGGACGGCTACGGATTTGCTAGAGGAGTTCAAAATGTCGTCAGAAACGTTTCATGGAGGTTTGGGGCTGATGACATATAACGGGATACCAAAGCCATCCTTCTACGCGTTTAAACTACTTGCAAAATTAGGCCGCCAATTCATTCATCAAGGGAAAGGATATTACATTACTAGTAGTGATATGGGGCTACAGGTGTTGATGTATGCTTACGCGCATATCGATTCATTGTACCAAAAAGGTGATGCCTCGCTCATTAATCGCACGAATAGATACGATGTGTTCGAAGAAGGTGGAGACATAGAGTTGACGTTGGAGCTTGCAGATATTCAGCCAGGCTCGTATACGATCAAAAGACATACAATTAACAGGCAAAATGGAAGCGTTTTCGACCTGTGGGTACGAATGGGGGCGCCTCATCCTATAGATGCTGACACCCTTAATTATTTGAAGCAAGCCAGCTGCCCGCAACTGACCTTTGAACAAGTCGAAATAACGAGCACCTATTCGTTAATTAGTAAGTTGTCTCCGCATGAGGTGCAGTTGGTGGAATTGATGCGCTTATGATGGGGTTATTTACAACTGGACAGAATCCTGGGTTCGTTAGACAAAGTTCCTCGGAGTATTGCGGTTGAAGCTTGGATAGCTCTGTGAAATAGTAGCTGATCATATGATTACCACTTGCCGATCCATTCTGAAATGACAGTGATAAAAAAGTGTGGACATGACTGTAATAGTACTTCGTTTCCCGTTTAGGTAGCCTGTATACATGTGGAGGCGCGTAGGTAACAACATCAAAGAGATTGGCATAACGGTAACTCTTGCGGACATATTGTTTAAAAGCATTAACGAAGTTCGGATCGCCTACACGTGGTGAACCATAGGTGTACAGAATAGGTGAGATGTGCGAGGTGTTGGCCGCAAGATCAATAGCACATAAAGTGGCGAGTGCTCCGCCAAGACTGTGACCAGTAATGTATAAGGTCTTATCGGGAGATAACTTAGCGAGTGTAGAGATAATCCCATCGCGCGCTGATGAGTAGATATTCGTGAAACCGCGGTGGGTAAGGGTATCTTCTTTAATGTAATTGAATCTCTCTTGTGAGGCCATAACGTTTGACATCCAATCGGTTGTGGAGCTGGTTCCTCGGAAGGCAACGATAATCTCTTGTGGAGATTCCAAAATAAATCCAAAGCGTTCCCACACCTCGCTGATGGATCTTGCTTCAATCGTATCCACGATCTGATAATCTAATGGAACGACGAACGAACCCTCTTTATTTGAGAACTGCGCATAGGTCTGTCCGCAGATAGCAGCTAGAAAGATAGCCCTTTGCTCTTGATCATTTTTGGTACCCATGTGCATCCCGCCCTTCTTCCTAAACTATATTAGGGGGACGAGGGAGAGATTCCTATATCATGCGAGACCCTGTACTAATGTGAAAGGGCTAAATTCTACACCGCTTGAATACTTACTTCAGATGATCTGTTATTAGGAGGTTTATCGATATGAATCTAACTTTAGTGTACGTAAATGATTAAATTACTTCGAAAGTCAAAAGTTCAGCGACGCTTAATGATTTCATTTCTGCTGCTGGCTATTATCCCACTGTGCACCTTCGGCTTTCTAGCTTACCATAAATCGAATGAAGCAATCACCTCTAAGACAACTACCTTTGTAAATGATATATTACGCCTCTTAGGAAGCAAGATCGGAACAGAAGTGGCCAAATATGAGACTTTCGCCGATCAAATTATGTTGAATGGAGATATTCAGCAAGCACTGCTCCGCTACAATAGATTGAGTGATCTTGATATTAGTAACATACATAAGAAGTTTGAAGACACTGTGTTAAGCGATAAATTTTGGCTGTTTGCTACAATCAAAACACTACAGATTCTAACTAATAATGGACAAGTTCTGTACGATTATGGATACGAAGAATTTACTACAGAGGATAAACAGCGAATATTTGCTCAGGCCAAACAGAATAAAAGTGCAGATATCTGGACCACAGCCCATACGACAGCTGGTGATAATATCCTTTCATTGTCTAGGAGGATTCCACTTTCATATGGATCGGGTGAAACTGTAGGGTTCGTCATTATGGGGATTGATGAGGAATTATTCTCACAGATTTTGTTTGGAAGCATTAATATGGGACAGGGTAGTGAACAAATCATTATGAATGATGCAGGAGAAATATTGACGAGCAACAACCACTTGTTTCAGTCGGATCAAGATTTGGAAGCTAATCGTACTTTAAATCATTTGATTAATTCCCGTATGGAGACGGGGACAGTAACGCTGCGGGCAGAACCCTACTTTTTCTTAAATACACATAATGAGGTACTTCATTGGAATGTAATTAGTTTAATTCCGCAAGCCTACTTGAATATGGGATCTGTAGAGATTAGAAATGAAATGTTCTTCATTGCCGTCATATGTGTAGTTGTTTCATCCTTATTTGCAACCTTCATCTCTGTTAGTATCTCCACCCCCCTTAAGAAGTTAGTGAGTGGAATGAACCAGGTCATGCGAGGTAATTTAAAGGTAGAAATAAACGACAATCATCCAGATGAAATCGGATACCTTTCAGGGAAATTTGAAGCCATGATCGAGGAAATCAAACTATTGATTGACCGTGTGGAGCAAGAACAGGCACAGAAGAGGGGTATTGAGCTACAAATGTTGCAGGCACAAATTAATCCGCATTTTCTATTTAATACATTGAGTTCGTTAAAATGGACGGCGATGCTAAGTCAGGCGGATAGTGTAAGCAATGGTTTAGGTGCACTGGCTGAATTACTTCGAAGTACAATTGTTCAGAAGAATGAACGGATAACGCTTGGGGAAGAGCTTCGGAACATCAAGAACTATGTCGTTATTCAACAAATTAGATACGGGATGTCATTACAGGTTGATGTGCAAATTCCTGAACAGTTATTAGATACTCAAGTGTTGAAATTTTTGCTTCAGCCCATTGTTGAGAATTCGATTATTCATGGACTAAGCGGCGAGAATATGGAACCTAGAATTACAATGACTGCTGAATTGAACGGAGAGGTGTTAAAGATTAAGTTAAGCGACAATGGGAAAGGGATGAGTGCTGAGAAGTTACAGGAGATATTGCAACTTAAAGATAATCATTCAGAGAATCGATTAGCAAATATCGGTATTGGAAATGTACGGGAGAGAATCAAATTACATTATGGAGACCCCTATGGATTAGAGATTTGGAGTAAGCCTGATCAAGGCACGGATGTTATCATCACGATACCTTATATTTCTACACTTCAGGAGGACTCAGCTGATGCGGATACTAATTGTGGATGATGAGAAAATAGTGAGGATTGCACTTAGTACACTAATTAAATGGGATGAATATGGTTTTAAATTAATGGGTGCTGTTGCAGATGGATACAAAGCTCTTGAGGTCATAGAGACAGAATCGATCGATATCGTGATTATGGATCTAGTGATGCCTAACATGGATGGACTTGAATTAATCCGAACGCTCAACGAACGCAAATTCACTGGGAAGTTTGTGGTGCTTAGTAATTATGATGATTATGCTTACGTGCGGGAAGCCATGAAGCTTGGAGCAGAAGATTATATGTTGAAGCTGACGCTTAAGCCAGATGAGCTGATTGTCTTGCTGACGAAGATCTCGGAGCAATTATTAACGGAACGAGAGCTTAAAGAACAGGACATTCATATGAAAATTAAGCTTAATGAAACGCAGCTTCAGCAACGGAACAGCATATGGCGAGAGCTTCTTTTAGATCAGGAGCAGGACATGGTTTATTTGTTACAAGAAACACAGAAGTACGGGATACCCTTCGATAGACTTGCTGGTAATCTTATTATGATAAGAATCGATGATTATGTGGAGGCGCTAAGTAACGGCAAAATTAATAACAAGAGGCTACTTAGCTTTTCTATAGCGAATATTGTGAAAGAAACCGTGTCTGATCACTTTGCATTTGATTTCATAGAGATGGAGAGTAATCAGTATATTGTTATAGTTTATGAACAGAGCGGTTATTCTGACGAACCCAGTTGGTTACTGTTGATGAATAACTTAGTGCAGATGCTTAAGCTGTATTTGAATTTAAGTGTCAGCATTACATTAAGTGATGCATTCGTAGGTTTGAAGCAGTTGAGAGAACAATACACTTTGTGTCTGCGAGCATCTACAAACAACTTTTATACGGGGCCTGCATCTGTCTTGGTTGCTGGGCATTCAAAGTTAACCCAGTCACTACACTCCATTAATTATGTGGAATGGTTGGATCAAGTCAAAGCAGCAGTTGAAGTAGGGAACACAAAGCTAGTATTGGAGAATATAAGCATATTATTTAATGAGGCAAAACAAATCAAATGGGACCCTTCAGCCTTAAAATTTCACCTTTTGGGATTATTATCTGACCTAGACAACTTGATCTTAAAATGGAACACACAAGTACTATCATCCACTGAACAAAATAGAGTAGGGGCAACAACGCTCTTAGAGAGTTTTGAGAGTGATATTTCACAAGCTGAGTCTATGGAAGGGCTTAGTCTATCTATTGAACAAGCGATGCAGGAAGCCATTAATCTATTGTATCAAGTTAAAAGTAATATTTATCGCAAAGAAGTACTTCGAATCACGGAGATTTTGCAGGAGAATGTTGAGAATAAAATAACGCTTGACCGTCTCGCTCAAGAAGTAAATATGAATGTTAATTACTTATGTCGTGTATTTAAGCAAGATACGGGCAGAAGCATTGTTCAATATATGAATGAACTAAAAATCAATAAGGCAATTGAATTGTTAAAGCTTCCGGATACGAGGATTAAAGAGGTGGCTTCACAAGTGGGGATAGATGATCCGTTTTATTTTAATCGGGTATTTAAGAAGGTCGTGGGGCTTAGTCCTTCAGATTTCCGTAAGAAATTACTCGCAACTAAATAAGTCCAAGGAGGAGGCACCTGTTATGAAATCTATGGAATCTATTAAAAATAGTTTAATATTCGCAGGTGTGATCCTATTATTATGGGCTAGCACAGGATGTACTCCTTCAGATTCGAGCTTGAGCAAAATACAATCCTCCCAAGTGAAACATGAGTTTGCGAACAAAATTCTGAACTTAGCTGTATTTGAGGGAGGGCAAGGAAAGGATTATTGGCTCGCGGTGAAACAACGATTTGAATCAGACTATCCAGGGGTAACTGTTAATTTGACTGCAAGCCCCAAGATCATGGAAATACTTAAACCGCAAATCGCAGTTGGTAATCCACCCGATATCATTTATATCTCACAGAGTGAGACGACAGGTATGATTGAAGAAATGTTGAGAGATAAATTATTACTCGATTTGACGGATGTATTTGAAGGGAATGCTCTTGATAATCAAGAACCTCTTAAGAATAAAATGCTGGATGGTATTTTAGATTATGCTAATCCCTTAGGGGATGGAAAAATTTATGCTGCACCGTTCTATACCTCTCCAATGGGGCTAATCTATAACAAGACTCTTTTTGAGAAAAAAGGCTGGAAGCTCCCAGAGACATGGGATGAATTCTTGAAGTTAGGTGAGCTCGCTAAGAAGGATGGAAGATCACTATTTACCTACCAAGGTTTGTTTCCGGGTTATTTAGAGTCTATTTTCTGGCCGTCAGTGGCATCTGTAGGGGGGATGGAAGACGTCTGGAAGGCGGAAAATTATGAGAAGGATGCATTTAGGTCCGATTCCGTCAGACAAATAGCTGAGGTGTTGAGTGCTATAGCACAAAAAGGTTATGTCATGCCAGGAACCGTTAAGTTAAGCCATACACAAGCACAGGCTGCTTTTCTACAAGGTAAGGCATTGTTCATTCCTTGCGGAATATGGATAGAGAATGAAATGAAAGGCACTCCACGCGAAGAAGGATTCGAATTTGGTTTTCTCGCACCACCTGTGTTTAATAAGGGGGATCAGAGGTATGTCATGTCCTATTTGGATAGCCTGTTTATTCCCGCCAAGGCGAAGAATATTGAACTTGCCAAGGAGTTCCTGCGTTATCAATACAATGATGATATCGTTCAGTTAAATGCGGAGAAATCCAAAGGTATAGTCACGGTTAAAAATGGTCTGGAAATCGTAAAGCCATACACTTCTCCAATATTCTATGATTCCGTTCAAATATCTCAAAAAGATGTAGCACCGATTGTTTTTCAATGGAAACAAGCATCGCAGCTAGTCATCAAAGACGTAGAGGCAATATGGAACCCCATAACTGGCCTAATGAGCAATACGCTGACTGTTAAACAGTGGCAAGATGAGGTTGAGAAAATAACCAAGAGTGTGCGGGAATTAAGTTCTTCTATAGAATAAACCTGTTTATTGAGTGTCCTAAATCGTACAGGTTTTGTTCAATTCTGTTAATGGTAGCTTTAGCATTTAGCAGTGTAAAATTGGATTAACTATATGGGATTGGATGTGACGTGAATGAGTGTAGTCATTTCAACATTAACTCTTGAAGGTGCATTATTAGAAGGAGAGAATCCTCTTCCAATGTTCAGAAACAGAGACCATCATACAAAAGTAGGAGATAATGGTACACTTACGCCAGAATTGAGACAGCAGCTGGGTGAACATACAGGTGGGAGATATTTACCTTATCGCATGCAGGATCGCTATACACGTGAAAGAAAACCGATGGTTATGAAGTCGATTGTATTGGAAAATGACATCTTAAAAGCAGTCTTTTTACCTGAGTATGGAGGTAGACTCTATTCGCTTAAAGATAAACGTACGAACAAAGATATATTGTATACAAATCCTGTCTTTCAACCGGCTAATTTAGCGATTCTAAACGCTTGGTTCTCTGGAGGGATTGAATGGAATGTGGGACAGGTAGGTCACACCTTTACGACCGCCTCTCCCGTGCATGCTGCCAAATTGATGGATGATAAGGGCAATGAATTTCTAAGAATTTATGAATATGAGCGTTGTAAAAACATTTTTTGGCATATTGATTTTCATCTTCCTCAAGGGGCTAAGGAGCTCTCTGTCTATGTAAGAATCATTAATGATAGCAAAGCGTCGATTCCTATGTATTATTGGACAAATATTGCAGCACCGGAAACCTTGCAATCAAGAGTATTCTCATCCACTAGTAAGGTTATCTATATTGATCACCAAGTGAAGGGGTTTGGATTGGGAGATTTGCCAGTGCTTCCTTCAGTTCCAAATGAAGACTCGTCATATCCAATGAGAATTCCTTTCTCTAACGAGTATTTTTTTCAGACAGAAGCAGATTATAAATCCCCGTGGGAAGCAATTGCCTATGAGGATGGTAGTTTATTCTACGAACGTTCGACTAGCCTCTTAAGATATCGTAAATTATTTTGCTGGGGCAACCATGCAGGTGGTAGAAGATGGTGTGATTTCTTAGCGAAGCCAGGCGAAGGTAATTATGTTGAGATACAAGCAGGGCTTGCTCCAACACAGATGCATGGACTAGACATGCCTGCAAATTCAATATGGGATTTCACTCAAATATTCGGTATTACTCAGGTGGATGCACATAAGGCAAATCAAAGCGATTGGTCTGAGGCTCGGGATTTTATTGAAACGCAAGTCAATGAACAATTGCAAGAAGATGAGGTGTATATTCTTCATGAGAAGTTGCAAGCTTATGCTAATTTAACACCATCAGAACTATTGCACTCAGGCTCAGGCTGGGGAGCACTTGAGGACATTCGTAGAAAAGCTCATAATGAAAGGTCGATTCCGGATGGATTTCTATTCTTGGAATCCAGTATTGCAGCACCGCAACTTCCATGGTTAGCCCTGTTACAAGAGGGAGGTTTGCCAGTGGGAGATGTGCAAGATATTCCGGCCTCTTGGATGGTCCAAGAAGAATGGATGGAATTGCTTCGTACCAGTCTAGAGCATGCAGATAATCAAATATGGAATTCCTACTTGCATTACGGCATTATGCTCTATGAGTATGGAAAGGAAGATCAAGCAATAACTGCATGGTATCAATCGCTTGAATTGAAGCCGTCTGCTTGGGTTTATCGTAATCTGGCGATTACCTCTGAACAGAGAGGAGAGGCAGATCAGGCTCTGGTCTATTATGAACTGGCGTATTCTTTATACAATGGCTTTCCTGACAGAGCATTTGCAGATGAGTATATTAGCATGTTGATTAGAAATAAACAATTTGCTAAGGCTTGGAGTGTGTACGAATCACTTCCTGAAGAGTTCAGGCAAAGTGATCGTCTCCAAATTATTATTGGAGCTGCTGCTCAGGAGTTGGGTCATAATGAATTCCTATTATACTTATTCCAGAAAGAATTTGCTGTGATTCGTGAAGGCGAAGTTACGATTGTGGAGCTGTGGTATAAATTTCAAGCTAAAAAGCTAGCGGAGAGCCGAAATACTGTATTATCTGAAGAATTAATGAAGGAAGCTATCACCCTATATCCACCGCCTAATAACATTGATTTTAGAATAGTGGGAGCTTAACCAAGAGAGAGTTTCGATGATTTTAATCGAAGCTCTCTTTTTTTTAGGATGCTGAAGGTGATTAAAATTTAGATAAAATTGTGCATGCTTTGTTCAATATCGTCGATGTTAGACCTGAGTTGCTTCGTTATATACTTACTTGTGAAAGCACTTTCATATTTGAGGGGGATGCTACACACGTGAAAAAAAGACAAAAGAAGCTCACAGGTTTGTTGCTTGCTATGTCGATGGTTCTAACGTTATTGGCTGGTTGTGGATCAAGCAATACCACGAACAATGCTGCCCCGCCTGAAGCAACTAAGGAGAACACCCCTACAGCTACAACTGAGGCTACCACCGAAGTTAAAGCTTCTGGACTAGAAGGTAAGGTAGTATTCTGGTCGATGTGGAGCAGCACTGAACCACAAGCGAAGGTTATTGAGTCTGCAGTTGCTGAATTCAAGGCGGCTAATCCAGAAGTTGAAGTGGATCTGAAATTTACCGGTCGTGATATCTTAAAATTGATCAAGCCTGCTTTGGATGGAGGAGAGCAAATTGATATCTGGGAAGCCGATCCAGGTAGCCCAGCTGGTATTCAAGGGATGAAAGATTACGTTATGAAGCTTGATGATTTGCTTGCGGAGCCATCCATCGGAATGGAAGGCAAGTCAGTAAAGGATTCAATGATTCCAAGCTTGTTAAGCTGGATACAATCGCTATCCACAAAGTACGGTTTAGAAGAAGGTATTTATTCGATTCCGCAGCAACCGTATGCAGTACTCTTTTTCTATAACAAGGAAGTGTATGAGAAAGCTGGGATAACAAAAGCACCTGCCACTTGGGAAGAATTCCTTGCAGATGCTGAAAAAATCAAAGCAGCAGGTTCAGCACCGCTTACCTTTGATGACGCATATCGGGACTTATTTATTGGATCCTATCTGGCAAATGCGATGGGGGCAGATTGGGTAAGCCAGCTTGTGCAGGATAAGACCGGTGAGATGTGGAATGATCCAATCATTCTTCAATTCGCTAAAGATATGGCTAATTTAAACGCTAAAGGTTTTTTCTCTAATAAAATTGCCGGAAGTAAATATCCTGCGGCTCAGCAAGATCTCGTGCTTGGTGGTTCTGCTGCTTATCTAAATGGAACATGGCTTCCGAATGAAGTGCTTGCCACCTCAGGACCAGATTTCAAATGGGGCACGTTTCAATTCCCAGATGTTCCAAATGGAAACGGTAAAGGTGGAAAACAAGGGTTGATCTTTGGATCTCAAGGGATGTTCATTAATAAATCGAGCAAGAATGCAGAGGCTGCTTTTGAGCTTATCAAACATATCGTTAGTAAGCAGATACAAGAAAAAATGGCGAAGGATGCACTTGCGATCCCAGCAACTATTGATTCTGAATGGCCTGCGATGCTTGCTGAAGCAGAAGCTGCTTTTCTAAATGCAAAAGAAAATATGCCTTGGGGTGGAGGTATTGGTGATGGAGGCGACTTTACGCTTGCTACCATTGTGCCTACCTTCATGGAACTCATCACTGGCAAACTGAAGCCAGAAGAATTCGGGCCGAAGCTAAGTGCGGAAGCTAAGAAATTCTACGCTGGTAAATAAAACATAACAATTCCAAAATTACCCTCCGTCACGTCGTTCCCTTTTCTCGAGTCTTTTTGTTCAATCTAGATTTTATGTAAATCTATATGTGGCGGTCAATAGCGGCGGCTGCATATAGATTTTTTAAAGTATAAGGAAGAATAAGTTGCACATTATGATGCGGGGGATACAAAGATGAGAATTAGTAAACCGATTATGATGCTATTCCTTCTGCCTGCTATCCTGGTTTATATGTCGATCTTTTTTTATCCAACCTTGCGGGCAGTGTTTATGAGCTTTTACGAGATATCTAATATAAACAGTAGTATCAGTGAATGGAAATTTATTGGTTTAGACAATTACTGGGGGTTATTTCATAATTCCTATTTTTTAAATTCTTCATTAAATGTGCTTAAGATTTGGATTATTGGTGGACTCATTGTTTTCGTTATGGCTTTTTTCTTCTCAGTGCTTATTTCCTCCGGCGTTCGTTTCAAAGGCTTCTGGAGAGCCTTGATTTACCTGCCTAATACTGTATCTGTTGTTGTCATGTCAGTAATATGGCTTCAGTATGTGTATAATCCGACCTTTGGATTGTTGACACATGTATTTCGCCTTCTTGGACTTGAACAATTAGCTAATATTCAATGGACGGATGACCAGCATTTATTTTTATCCATGCTGATCGCTTTTTGTTTTGGATCAATTGGTTATTTCTTATTAATTCTTGGTGCGGCCATGGATCGGATTCCTAATGATTACTACGAAGCAGCATTATTGGAAGGAGCAAACACAGTATATCAGTTCTTCCATATTACTCTTCCGTTACTCCGTGATGTGTTTAAGACCACGCTGGTGTTATGGACGGTTACAGCCATTAACTTCTTTGTATGGTCTTCCATTTTCGGGAGAAATGATCCACATACGATGACTCCTGGCTATTATATGTACTTGAAGGTATTTGGTGGGGAGAGAATTTCTGATACGCAAGCTTTCAATGTTGGAGCAGGAGCTGCGATTGGTGTATTGATTACTGTTGCAATTATTGGCTTTTCCTTCTTGATTGGTCTGTTGTTTAGGAAGGATCGTTTAGAATACTAGGAAGGAGGAGACAATATGCGTCTTCACTCAATCACTCGAATCATTCGATATGTTCCATTAGTAGTCTGGCTTATCTTTACAATTATTATTTTTGGATACGCATTCCTTGCTTCACTCAGCACGACAAGAGAGATATTTACGAACAAACTACTGGCGAGCGGAATTCATTTCTCTAACTATACCCGATTATTCGAAGAAACGAAGATCGGCTTGTACTTTTTGAACAGTCTAGTTTATACGGTAACCTCTTGCGTAGGTATTATTGTTGTTGCAGCTCCGGCTGCTTATATATTGGGACGAATTCAGTTTAGGGGAAAAAGGTTAGTTGATTTAATGTTTATCTCGGCATTATCAGTTCCGGGGCTACTGATCTCGATCCCGTTGTTTTCGTTATTTTATTCATTGAATTTAACAGGCTCAACATTTACGTTAATCTTTGTATACATTTTTACGAATGTCCCTTTTGCTGTATTTTTGCTTACAGGGTTCTTTGCATCCATTCCGAAAGAATTGGAGGAATCAGCAGCGATCGATGGATGTGGGCCGATTAAAGCTTTTATCAAAATCATCTTACCTATGGCACAGGCTGGTATTTTGACGTTAACGATTTTTAATGTGATGGGGATCTGGAATGAATATTTTTATGCTCTGATCTTTGCTAATAATCCGGATCGACATCCAATAGCATTAGCACTTCAATCCATCGTAGTAGGATATACGAATACTGGTAATTACTCGGGTATTTTTGCTGCATCACTTTTGGTGTTTCTGCCCACGTTTATACTTTATCTTCTTGTGTCCAGAAAGATCGTTGCTGGGATTACAATCGGTTCTGTAAAAGGTTGAGGTAATAACCACCTAATAATATAGGTGGTTATTTGCGCACCCATAAGGATTTCTTAGGAAACTTAACTTGCGACAAGGAAACCCATACAGTACACTTTCTTTAACTAGTACAAACCTAAGATAGCTTGGGAAAGAACTTTGAAAAAGGAAGTGTTAAATAGTGGATTTAGAGATGGTCATGCAGGAGCTGAAAGCGCTTGGTAAGGAACGAACCAAGAAAATATATATGTCTAATGGAGCAAAGGAACCGCTATTTGGCGTGGCTACCGGAGCAATGAAGCCAATCTTCAAGAAAACCAAAATAAATCAGCCATTGGCTGAGGAACTTTATGCGACTGGGAACTATGATGCCATGTATTTTGCCGGCATCATTGCTGATCCCAATGCAATGACGGAAGCGGATTATGACCGATGGATGGATGCGGCTTATTTTTATATGCTGTCCGACTTTGTAGTGGCAGTAACCTTGGCAGAAGCAGATATTGCACAACAAGTTGCCGATAAATGGATCGCGAGTGGTGAAGAGCTGAGAATGTCAGCGGGCTGGAGCTGTTACTGCTGGCTGCTTGGCAGTCGGCCGGATGTTGAGTTTTCCGAAAGCAAGCTTGCTGGTATGCTTGAGATGGTGGAAAATACGATTCATGATTCTCCAGAACGTACCCAATACGCAATGAATAATTTCATGTACACAGTGGCCGTATCTTATTCGCCACTTCATGATAAGGCCAGTGAAACCGCAAGAACTGTAGGGCCAATTGAAGTTGATAAGAATAAGGCAAAGAGTAAATTGATTCACGCGTACGCAAATATTCAAAAAGCAGTCGACAAAGCTCGGCTTGGTTTTAAACGCAAGCATGTAAGATGTTGATCTAGCAGAAGCTTCTAGAGAAGAAAAAGGAAAAAGGATTCCCTGAAACTTCACTCTGCGTTACTATATAGAAATGACTCCAAGTGGGAGAGAGAAGGGGGAAAAGCATACATGGGCAACTTATTGGAAATTTTGCACAAGGAAGTCGTACCGGCAGAAGGCTGCACAGAGCCGATCGCAGTTGCGTATGCCGTCTCCTTGGCGGCAGAGCTTCTCGAGGAAGAAATAACGGGGATTCAGCTGCATCTCAGTGGTAATATTATTAAAAATGCAATGGGAGTGGGCATCCCTGGGACGGGCCAGACAGGTCTGCCTATCGCCGCAGCCCTTGGTGCGGTGGTCGGACGTTCGCACAAGGAGCTGGAAATCCTATCAGGCCTGACTCAGGATGAGCTAAAGCTGGCAAATGACCTGCTTGATCGAAAGCTGCTAAAAGTGGAGATAATGGACACTCCTGAGAAATTATATATTGAAGCACAGGTGAAGACAGAGAATCATACAGCGACTGCCATCCTTGCTAAAGAACACACTAATATAGAATATCTGGCTCTGGACGGGAAAAAAGTGACACCTAAGAAGTCTAAAGCAGATTGTGGTAAGCCTGGACTTTCTGATACTGAAACCTATGAAGGCTCTGTAGATCGGATATTCGAGTTTATAACTACGGCTCCATTTTCAGACCTTAGCTTCCTCTTGGAAGGCGCTCGGATGAACAAAGCGATTTCCGAAGAGGGACTCCGAGGCGATTATGGGTTGCAAGTAGGGAAGAAGATGAATCAGCAATCTGCTGTGAATTTGTTCGGCAATGATGTAGCGAACAAAATAATAGCGGCTACTGCTGCGGCTTCAGATGCTCGCATGGATGGCAGCGCAATGCCTGTGATGACAACAGCGGGCAGCGGTAATCAAGGCATCGCCTGTACGCTTCCTGTTATATCTTTGGCGGAATTACTTGGCAAGGATGAAGAGACGCTAGCTCGGGCGCTTGCACTAAGTAATCTGGTCACTGTGCATATCAAGCATTATATTGGGCGGTTGTCGCCTTTATGTGGTTCAGGAATTGCAGGTGGAGTTGGAGCGAATAGCGGGATCATTTATCTCATGGACGGCACTCTTGAGCAGATCAAGCATGGGATACAGAATACGATAGCCTCTTTATCAGGCATGATTTGCGACGGTGCAAATTCAACCTGTGCGTTGAAGATATCCACCTCCACCAATACGGCGATTCAGGCAGCCACACTGGCGATGAACAATATTGCTCCTACAACCAAGGATGGAGTTATTTTCGAAGAGGTGGAAGACACTATCCGCAACATGGAGCGGCTGGTTCAGGAAGGTCTGGCGGATACTGACAAGACCATCTTAAATATCATGCTCTCCAAAGGCGGAGCGAATTAGCTTCCTTTAAGGTAATAACAGGTTAGAACATCATAATTTTAGACCGTCTGGTTCCCTACATGAATGGCAGGAGACTGGGCGGTCTTTTTATCTATTCTGTAAGGGTATTTGTTATTGCGAAGATTTGCATTAAATTTTAACATAACTTATTCTGAGATCATAAAGGCATAGACTGATGGTATAAAAAGGAGATATTATGACGGAGAAGATAGATATAGGATGGAACTTTGAGAACAGTTATGCTCATCTGCCGGAATCCATGTTTACAAGGATCAAACCAACTCCTGTGCGTAAGCCGGAGTTAGTTATTTTAAATGAAACATTGGCTACTGCCTTAGGGCTGAATAGCACAGCACTACATAGTAAGGAGGGTGTTCAGAATCTTGCAGGCAATGAAGTCCCTGAAGGTACTGTAACGCTTGCTCAAGCGTATGCTGGACATCAATTCGGACATTTTACCATGTTAGGTGACGGCCGAGCTGCGCTGATTGGTGAGCAGATCATACCCCAAGGTGAACGCGTAGACATTCAGCTTAAGGGCGCGGGAAGAACACCATATTCTCGTGGTGGCGATGGCCGAGCCGGACTTGGACCGATGCTTCGTGAATATATCATCAGCGAAGCCATGCATGGTTTGGGTATTCCTACCACTCGCAGCTTGGCAGTGGTAACTACTGGAGAAACGATCATTCGAGAAACAGAGCAGCCTGGTGCTATTCTGACCCGAGTTGCTGCAAGTCATCTACGGGTGGGCACCTTTCAATATGTTGCAGCGTGGGGTACTGTTGAGGATGTCCGTACTCTGGCAGATTACACATTACAAAGACATTATCCGGAAGCTGTTTCTCAAGAGAATCGTTATCTTTTCCTGCTTCGAGAAGTGATTGGACGTCAGGCTGAATTAATTGCCAAGTGGCAGCTGGTAGGATTTATTCACGGAGTAATGAACACCGACAACATGGCGCTTAGCGGAGAAACGATTGATTATGGTCCTTGCGCCTTCATGGATGTGTATCACCCAGAAACGGTATTCAGTTCCATTGACCAGCAGGGTCGTTATGCCTATGGCAATCAACCGGGTATTGCCTCTTGGAATCTCGCGAGATTCGCGGAGACTCTCCTGCCATTGCTGGCTGATGATCAAGAACAGGCGATTCAGCTCGCTGAAGAGGAAATTGCAGATTTTAAAGAGCGGTCTTACCATCACTGGCTCTCAGGTATGAGGGCGAAGCTCGGAATCTTCAACGAAGAGGTAGAGGATGTAGCGCTAATTGAGGATCTGCTAGATTTGATGCAGAAATATCGGGCAGACTATACCAATACCTTCTGTGCCCTAACTTTAGAGAAGCTGGAAGAAACCGCTCTGTTTGGTGCAGCGGAATTTACGAAGTGGCAAGAGTTATGGCAGGCTAGACTTAGCAGACAGCAGCAATCGAAAGAGGTTTCGCTGCAGCTAATGCGCAATAGTAATCCTGCGATCATTCCGCGGAACCACAGGGTAGAAGAAGCGCTCCAAGCGGCAGTACAACAGGAAGATTACAGTGTGATGGAGCGATTGCTTAAAGCTCTTTCCAATCCTTACGCGTATTCCCCTGAACAGGATGAATACTCGGCACTACCTGAGGAATCAGCACGTCCATATCGAACCTTCTGCGGCACTTGATTTGCTGATAATGATCTAAATAATGAGGTGAAGTAAGAATGTTTCATGCATATGATGTTCTGGCTAACCAGTTGCTAGCTAATGCGAATGATCCAAGTTGGTATGTGCCCTTTGAGGTAGCCGTAAAAGACTTAAGAGAAGAAGAAGCATTTTGGAAAGTAACGGAAGAAAGCAATAGTATTGCTGAGATAGTGCAGCATCTGCTCTACTGGAATGAAACTTGGCAAACAAGGTATAAAGAAAAGAGTGTCCATGCGGTTCCTTCAGTGGATAACAATAATACCTTTGTCGTTGCAGAAGGAGTAACGTTCCAAGAGCTTCAACAACAACTCTTAGAAGTTCTTTTATGTTGGCAGGAACTGATTACAAAGGAACAATTGGATGCCGATGTTCAAGAATTCCAAGGCAGTCAGTGGTGGGAAGTAATAGGCAATGTGACAACACATAACGCGTATCACGTAGGGCAAATCGTTTTTATTCGAAAGATCCAAAAGAGTTGGAATCGCACTATGAAGTGAATTGAAGGACGTTAACGGATGTACATTCATCTGGCTAACGTCTTTTTTTCGAATATCAATGAAGATAAGTTGCGCAAAATACTTACATATACTTATAATTACTTATTTAATACTTGCAAATACTTACTTAATAACTTATGATGACTTTAGGAGGTGCATACATGATGTTTCAAGAGGAGAGATTGTTAAAAATACTCGAATATTTGAAACAACACCAATCGATGAGTGTTCAAGAGATCTGTACGCAATTTGATGTATCCAGAGATACCGCACGTAGGGATATTGTTAGATTAGTACAAGAAGGTGTTGTGATCCGAACGCATGGAGGGGTATCGTTACCTGAGTTACAAAAAGAATTGTTATCTTATCAGGATCGATTGATCGATGAATCTGAGAGTAAGCAGAGGATAGGGAAGGCTGCGGCGCAGCTTATCCAAGATCATGAGACTGTGATTTTAGATGTATCAACCACCGTGCAGTTTGTAGCAGAACAGATCAGCGCGAAGGATATTACGGTTGTCACGCACTCGATTGATAACGTTGGGATCTTGTCACAGCGGGAGGATCTGCAAATTTATGTTCTTGGTGGTTACTTGAATGTGAAAAACCGCTTGTTATATGGCCCTTCTATTATCGATAAACTTAGTGAAATCCGTGCTGATAAAGCCTTTATTGGAGCATCCGCGATCCGTGCTGATGGACTCTATTATCCATATGAAGAAGATGTGCGGGTGAAGAGAGAAATGGCCCGAAGATCAGATCAAGTCATCTTAGTGGCTGATCACACCAAATTTATTGGCAAATCATTTTTCCGTCTAGACTTTGAGTTCGTTGACATTCTAATTACCGATCGGGAACTCCCCAGTGAGATCAGAGAAATTCTAGATCAGAAGAACATCACAGTGATTGAATGTCCAGAAGAAACTGAAGAGGCTCGAGAGCAAGACTGATAACAAAATCGAGGAGGATATTTATGTCTTATATTCTGCAAAATGTACAAGTGGCGCTTCAGAATCGTATTGTCCCAGCGGCTAATGTGTGGATTTCTGAAGGGAAAATTATAAAGATAGATACAGAGGATCTTTCGATTCCAGAGGGACAACATGAACGGATTGACGGTGGTGGCCATTTATTAGTACCCGGGATGATAGATGTTCATATTCATGGCGCCAATGGCTTCGATATGATGGACGGTACGGAAAAGAGTATTCAAGAGGTCTCAAGTGCTTGTGCTTCATCTGGCTGTACCTCATTTTTGGCTACCTCTGTGAGTTCTACGCTAGAAGATCTTTTAGAAATGATTCGTAGTGTCAAGCGTGTGATCGGACATGAAGTGGGCGCAAAGATCGCAGGTATTCATTTAGAAGGACCTTACTTGAACCCGAAGCGAAAAGGAATGCAGAACGAAAAGTATCTACGCCATCCCAACTTAGAGGAAATGAACCTGATTTTTGAAGAAGCGGGTTCACTCATTAAGATGGTTACAATCGCTCCGGAGTTGCCGGGAGGGATGGAGCTCATTTCCTTTTTGAAAGAAAAGGGTGTAGTTATAGCCATCGCTCATTCAGATGCCACATATGAAGAAGCTAAACAAGCCTTTGCGTCGGGGGCAAGTCATGTTACGCATTGTTTTAATGGCATGCGTCCTATCCATCATCGAGATCCAGGGGTAATTGTGGCTGCTTTTGAAGAGAAGCATGTAAGTCTTCAAGCGATTGTGGACAACGTCCATCTGCATCCTGCAATTATTCGATTAATGCATACCTTGAAAGGACCAGAAGGAATGGTCTTGATTACAGATGCACTGCAAGCTATGGGATTAGGTGATGGGGATTATATGTTTGGAGGCCATCATGTTACGGTATCCGAGGGGGTAGCGAGACTGAAGGATGGAACGCTAGCTTCAAGCACAGTGACTATGAATGAAGCCTTACGTTATACTGTCGAAACTGGAATTCCATTGGTAGACGCCGTAAAGATGGCTTCAACTACGCCGGCCAATATTCTTGGACTTCAACAAAAGGGGACAATAACATCCGGCTTTGATGCTGATCTGGTCCTCTTGGATGATGAATTTAAAGTGTGCTGGACAATGGTGGATGGTCAAATTTTATAAATCATGATGAATACAGGTTACTTCTGCTCAATGCAGTTGTAACCTGTATTCATGTGCGGTTATGCCAAACACGCTTTTAAAATGCCGGTTCAAATGAGTTAAATCCACAAATCCACAATCTACTACAGCGGCATAGATATCCTTAGTTTTCTCAATGGACTGCTTGGCATGCTCTACCTTGCAATTCAAGAAGAATTGATAAGGTGATATTCCTGTATGTGTCTTAAACTCTCGGATAAATTGATATTTGGAAAGTCCAAACTCTTTACAGAGATCATCTAGTTTTAGTACATGTTCTAAACTGCAGTACATCATTTCCTTTGCTTTTTTGACAAATTTATTATTTATCCTGTGCTCTGTAACTAGTTCAGTATTAGATACTACATGAACCAGGTTTAACAACAGCTCACTGCACAAGGACTCCTCTTTGCCATTCTGGATGGCATGACTTAGCGCTAATATGCACTGTGCCAATTTGTCATCGTATAGAATGGGAGAGGCGAAGCGAAGTTCTTTTTTTCCAAGTATCTCTTGTATCAAGGTTGGTTTGATATATAGCATGACATAATCAATACCTGCTTTATCATATGAATTGCCATCATGCGTTTGCTCTCGATTAAATAGCATTACGCCATTTTTATGAGAGGATTGCAAGCTACCATCAAGGTTATATTGCTGAATGCCACGTAAGGTGACACCGATTGCGTATTCCTCATGGCAATGTTTTTTATAAGTGAAATCACTCATGCTAGCTGACAATGTTAGGATATCTGCTGACTTTTTATAGTTGAATTTCTCCACGCTCTTAACCTCCACGACTTATAGGATTCCCGATATCATAATGGCAGAGTATACTAAAAATAGTGCCATCAGAGTATTTAGAACTTTTTGGTGATTTTGCAGAAATGCTCTGAAGATTGCCCCAAATACAACCCATGTCGTAAAAGCAAAAAATCCGATCACAGTTATAATTATAACAAACATAAATAAGGTGAGAGAAGAAGTATAGAATGGCATTACATAGCTGGGAATGACTGTTAAAGTAAATAAGAGCACTTTAGGATTCACAAGTTGCATAAGTAAACCCGACCGAAAATTGGCATTTGGATTAGGCTTGTCTTCCATTGCACCCATTTTAAAGATTTTATAAGCAAGATAGAGCATATATATACTTCCGACGACTTGCATAATGATCAGGATATTTGGGATGACCTCCACCAGAACACGATTCATCAAGGTAGAAAGGATAAGCAATAGACCAAAAGCCATCGTAGCCCCGTATACATACCGCATGGTTTTCTTAGCCCCTGAATGTTGCACGGAAGAAAGAATAACAATATTGGCAGGACCGGGTGAACATGTAACTACAATGCAATAGAGAAGAAAGGAAATTATATTCATGATGACCTCCAGTAAAAGTTGTCTTATGAATATAAACCTCATAACTTGATTGTTTATAGTACATTATTGCAGAGGAGATCAACATAATGAATGAGACAAAACATTTAACTATTAGTACACTCACTGAGGGCGATTATGTATCTACATGCCGGGTATTTGAAGAATCAATATCGGATGCCTTTAACAAAGAAGGATTAGGTCACTTACTAGAGGATATACAAAGTGAAACCGATCATAAAAAGCAAAAGGCGCTATCTTCACTGGAAAAGGCAAACTCGGATATTTATTTCTTTACCGCTAAAATCAATGGGAAGGTTGTGGGTACGATTTCCTATGGTCCCTGTGGTGAGACTATTCAAATCTGTGCAGAACATCAGTTGGATCATTTGGGGGAATTGGGGAGTTTATACGTGTTGCCAAGCTATCAGGGGCAAGGGATTGGTTCGGCATTAATTAAGAAAATGATGATATTTCTAAACGAACAAGGGATCGAGCAATTTTGTTTGGACAGTGGCTATAAACGTGCACAAATCAAGTGGAAGCGTAAATTTGGGGAGCCTTATAAGGTAGTAAAAGATTATTGGGGACCCGATTCCGATCATATGGTTTGGTTGTGTAATGTAAGAAGTGATTAAATGGAAATTGTACATCATATGAAACGATAGCGTCGTAATATTATATATATAATGTCGCATTTTCCTACTAATAAAGGGTTTTGTTCTGTGATATTTTATTAGTAGATGTCAGAATAACATATATACGGGAGGCACAAGCAAATGACGATTAGAATTGGTAAGATTAGCTATTGGCATGTACATGCTTGGGACTATACGAAGCAAGCTCAAGAACATGAGGATACTGTATTGGCTGCAGTTTGGGATGAAGATGCAGAGCGTGGGAAAAAAGCTGCCGAAAGCTTAAATGTTCCTTTTTTCGAATCACTGGATGACCTGCTTGCGCAAGAGGATATAGATGCCGTCATAGTGGATGCGCCGACCAATGTGCACAGAGATGTAATTGTTGCTGCGGCTAAAGCGGGCAAACATATTTTTACGGAAAAAGTAATTGCCCCCACACATAAAGAAGTTGAAGAGATCATAAGCGCAGTGGAAGAGAACGAGGTGAAGCTGACCGTATCCTTGCCACGTCTAAATGATGGATACGCATTAACGATTCAAGAAGTTCTAAGTCAAGAACTGCTCGGAGAGATTACTTACGTTAGAGTTCGCTTATCTCATAATGGGGCTACAGAAAACTGGCTTCCCGATCATTTCTATAGCTTGGAACAATGTGGTGGCGGAGCTTTGATTGATCTAGGCTGTCATCCTATGTATTTGACGAAGCTTTTCTTAGGTCAAGATGTGACCGGTGTAAGTGCTAATTTTGGTTATGTAACGGGCAAGGAAGTAGAAGATAATGCAGTGGTAACATTATTTACAGATTCAGGAGCAATTGGTGTGGTCGAGGCTGGTTTCGTGAATAGTCATTCGCCGTTTACCATCGAGGTACATGGAACCGAGGGGACTCTTCTTTACGGAACACCAGAGGATAAGCTTCTTCTTAGAAGTAACAAATCCGCTGACAAAGAGGAAGGATGGAAAGAAGTAGCGCTACATGATAATCGTGAAAGCGCATTCCATCAGTGGGTTAATCATATCCAAAAGGATACTTTCGCCACCGAGAATGTTCAAATTGCTGTGGAGCTTACGAGATTAATGGAGGCGGCGAATCGTTCTGCTAAAGAAGCTCGTATGATTCGGTTAGCAGATCTAGACGCTTAACCGGTCTCCACCTGTTAGGAGGATTTAACATTGAGTAACTTTCCCTATGAGATGATGTTTGAGAAGCATGATATGCTCGAAAGATTGGATATTTCAATCCAATGGGGACATTACGAGATAACAGTTCTTAGATTTCATTTGACCTCTTTTCCGCCGGGAAGAGTCATAGATTTCCATAATCATTCTGAATTCGAATTTCATTTTATTCCAAGAGGAAAGGGAGAAGTGACTCTTGGCGATTTAAAATACCCCTTGTCTGAGGGAATGTTTTATTTAACCGGACCGGGTGTCATGCACCGCCAAGAGGCGGATCCAGATGATTCTATGGAAGAACTGTGTCTACATGTGGACATCAAAGAGAAGATCAGAGAGGAGGTTGATCCTTGGGAGGTTGCGGAGGCTGAGACCTGTGTTCAGAAGCTAAAGCAGCTACCACTAGTTCCAGCGCAAGATTATCACAGCGCTATGAAATGTTTTCTTGAAGCCTATGAAGCTTGTGAAGGTAAACTAACGGGATATTACACTTCCATTAAACATCTCGTAATCAGCATTTTATTAAAGGCAGTAAGAGCGTATGATGCAGGTGGAATTCGAACAGAAGCACCTGTTAGAGATATGTCAACTTATCGGTACCAATACGCCATTCAATATATGGAAGCTAATTATTCAGGAGCTGTTACCTTGGAGAATGTTGCTGAAAAGCTGAATATTAGTTCAAGGCAGCTGCAGCGAGTGTTTAAACAAGTTAACGCCGATCAATCTTTCAGTAGGGCGCTTGAGGATATAAGGTTGAAAGCGGTCTGCCGTAAGCTTGAAGAAAGCAATTGTCCGATCGAACAAATCGCTCAAACGGAAGGGTTTACGAATGCTACATATTTGCATATTGTCTTCCGCAAGCGGTTAGGCATGACTCCAGCAACTTATCGAAATACAAAACAAACTAATTAGAAGTGAGGGTGAAAGATATGAGTAAAGTGTTTCGCGTAGGAATTATTGGATGTGGTGGAATTGCGAATGGCAAGCATCTTCCAAGTTTGAGCAAGCAAAGTAAAGTGGAGATCGTAGCTTTTTGTGACATTATTAAAGAACGTGCTGAAGAAGCAGCGGAGAAATACGGTACTAGCGAAGCTGCTGTATATACGGATTACACAGAACTATTAAAAGATCATTCGATTGATATTATTCATGTGCTAACGCCGAATGACGCTCATGCTGAGATCTCAATTGCAGCCCTTGAAGCAGGAAAACATGTTATGTGCGAAAAACCAATGGCCAAGACGGCAGCAGATGCCAAACGAATGGTGGAAGCAGCGAAACGTACAGGCAAGAAACTAACCATTGGATATGACAACCGCTACAGAGAAGACAGCTTATATTTGAAAAAAGCATGTGAGTCCGGGGAGCTTGGTCATATCTATTTTGCAAAAGCACATGCCATCAGACGGAGAGCGGTACCGACATGGGGAGTATTCCTCGATGAAGAGAAGCAAGGTGGAGGACCTCTGATCGATATCGGAACCCATGCGCTGGATCTAACGCTGTGGATGATGGATAACTATAAACCAAAAGTTGTGCTGGGCACCAAATATCATGAACTCTCACAAAAAGAAGAAGCCGCCAACGCCTGGGGACCTTGGGACCCTAAAAAGTTCACCGTGGAGGACTCAGCCTTTGGGATGGTCGTAATGGAGAATGGCGCCACAATTATGCTGGAAGCGAGCTGGGCACTCAATTCTCTGGATGTGCATGAAGCGAAATGCAGCTTGAGCGGAACTGAAGCAGGCGCAGATATGAAGGACGGACTTAGAATTAATGGAGAGAAATTCAGCAAGCTGTACACCAATAAAATTGAGCTTGGGGCAGGCGGCGTTGCTTACTATGAAGGAAAAGCAGAAAGTGCACCTGACATCGAATTAAGAAAGTGGATCGAGGCTATTGAACAGGATAAAGACCCGGTTGTAACACCTGAACAGGCTTATGTTGTTTCGCAAATATTAGAAGCGATTTATGAATCTGCACAAACGGGTAAGGCTGTGTATTTGGATTAGATTTTTGACAAGCATAGCGATATAGAGTAATATCCACTTGTGATTTAATTACAGGGATCTGAGACAAGACTCTCTCTTTACTGGGAGAGTTTTTTTGTTTTTTTTGCATGTTTGAATACTGGGTTATAGGGGTGAAGAGCATGAACACTGTAGAACGCAATCAAGTACTTATTGTGGAAGATGACGATAATATTAGACGGTTTATAGCTATCAATTTAACGAATAATGGGTTTGTGGTTAGTGAGGCTGCTTGTGGAGAAGCAGCATTGCAGAGCTTTGAGACGAACCGGCCAGATGTTATTGTTCTGGACATCATGTTGCCGGATTTAAATGGGTTTGAGATCTGCCGGAAGCTAAGAGAGCAGGATCCTGGGGTCATTATCATTTTTTTAACAGCACGAGGACAAGATCTGGATAAAATCAATGGCCTTGAAATTGGTGCCGACGATTACATTGTGAAACCTTTTAATCCATTAGAACTGGTGGCACGGATCAAAGCGATATTGCGTCGTACAGAAACAGCTTTAAAACCGCAAAAAACTATCCTTCAAGCTGGACCGATTCGCCTGGATTTGAACTCGAACAAGATGTTTAAGCACGATGACATTATTGAATTAACCCCGAAGGAATTCCAGTTGATAAAGACCTTTTTAGAGCATCCGGATACAGCACTATCTAGGAATGAATTAATGAACCTGGTCTGGGGTGAGGATTTTATTGGTGATCCGAAGACAGTAGATGTTCACGTGCGTAAGCTAAGAGAGAAGATTGAAGAGGATGCCTCTAACCCGCATTGGATTGAGACTGTATGGGGGCTCGGATACCGCTTTAGAAAGGATGGTTGAAGAATGGGTATTCAGAAAAGATTAGTAGGAAGCTATTTTGTAGTGATCTGTCTTACTGTGCTCATTCTTGAGATTATTCTTAATTTATCTGTACGTTATTATTATTTTCATAATATAGAGCAAACCCTGATGAATCAAGCAGAACTGTCGGCTTCTTTTTATCAGCAATATTTTAGCGACGAGGATTTAGAGGAACAATCGGATAGGTTGTTAAAGGGCTTTGCAAGCCATTCCGATGCACAGGTACAGATTATTAATGCTGAAGGTCGGCTGCTGCAGGATTCTAATGGAATCCAAGGCGATTTTACGATGACAGATAATATGGATGTGCAAGCAGCCATAAAAGGGCAGCCCGGCAGTTGGAAGGGTGAGGACCCTGTAACCGAAGAAGTTATTTTTACGGTATCCTATCCTTTACAAGCCAAAGGTAACATCGTTGGGGAAGTAAGGTTTGTTACCTCCTTAACGGAAACGATACATACAGTTAATCAAATTGCGGTTTTGCTGATCGGGATAGGTTTGCTCGTGATTGGTATTGTCACCTTGCTTGGATTATTACTATCTTGGACCATAACCAGATCCATTAAAGATCTGAAACAGGCAGCAGACCAAATGTCCGAAGGAGATTTCAGCATAAGAGTACAAAAGCGTTATCAAGACGAGCTTGGTTCCTTGGCAGATACATTGAATATGATGGCCAGTCGAATCTCGAAAAGTGAACAGCTTAAGAATGATTTTATCGCATCCGTATCCCATGAACTGCGTACGCCATTGACCTCTATCAAAGGCTGGGTAATCACCTTGAAGGCGGGTGGGAAGAGTAACCAGGCTCTGTTTCATGATGGGCTAGATATCATTGAATCTGAAAGTGACAGGTTAACTCATATGGTGGATGAATTATTGGATTTCTCCAAATTGGATAACGGAAGAATCGCAATTCACCTCACGACTGTGGATCTAACAGAGCTGTTGCAGCATATTGGCAGACAACTCACCCCTAGAGCAACCCGACAAGACATCTTGCTTCAAGTGAAAATAGAAGAGAATCTGCCTGTCATTCAAGCTGACGAGAATCGTGTGAAGCAAGTCATGATTAATCTCATTGATAATTCGCTCAAATTTACTAGTTCCTCAGGTCGAATTCTTATAACTGCCCATACAGTTCCAGGGAAAGTTGTAATTACAGTTGAGGATACTGGGTCAGGCATCGCAGAAGCGGATTTAGAGAATGTGCGGCGAAAATTCTACAAAGGGGATCATCAGGCGTCAGGCAGCGGTTTGGGACTGTCCATCTCGGAACAAATTATCGCATTACATAATGGAGAGCTGCGAATAAGCAGCGTTTTGGGCAAAGGAACGATTGTCCAATTCGACTTGCCGATATAAATAGAGCTCAAATTTAACTATTTCATAACCACTTTCATCTCTTTCACAGATAAAATACTATATATGCGGACAAGCGAGGAGTCGATGATCCAAATGCCGAGCAAATTCATAACAATAGGTGCTATGTTAACAACGATACTTTTGCTCGGAGGATGCGGAGTGCCGGCGACACCAGGAGAGCTCATTAAGCCTCCATCATCAGAAGCAAGCCTGCAGCGAGACAAAACGAGCCAGGAATTTATCAAATGGCTTCCCGACAAAGCTCAATTGATAACTCCGTTGGATGGACAAGAGGATAATGCTATCTCCTTTGGGGATATGGATGGAGACGGTATCGACGAAGCTGTAGTTGTATATGAGTACAGCAAAAACAAAGGTTCTTCTATAAAAGCAATGCTGCTTAGGCAGGAAAATGAAGCGTGGCAAAAGATTTCGGAGGTTGAGGGGTTTGGGTATGGTCTGGATTATGCCGGATTCTATGATGTCGATGATGATGGCCATAACGAACTCGCGCTGGGCTGGTCATTGGGCGAGGCGGGGAACGGACTGGATATTTATACGCTGAGTGAAGATAAATTAAAGCTGTTATCGAAGAAGGCGTATCAGGACAAATTTGATCTGAGATAATCATTCCACTTTATAATCCGCTGCACTTCAGCTTCATCTTGAAACAAGATGTATTAGTGCTCAGGCGGATTATTTATGATGCTCATTTTACAACAAGAAAAATACAGAAATTAAATAGAGGTTGTATCATGTTTCTCACCACCAAAATTGCAAAGCTGGACAGATCCGTACTTTTTCTCGTAACATGCCTAGTTGGTATTGGTACTGTTGCTATTTATGGCGCGACTACGGATACACGGTTAGATGGTCTTTACATCAGTTCGTTGTATTTATTTGCTTTATTTTGCATACCCATGTTATTCATCGCATTGGTAGATTATAAGATTCTATTAGGCTGGTTAGCGTATCTCTTTTATAGTGTGGGTATTGGTCTACTTGTGCTAGTCAAGCTGGTTGGAGAAAACCTCAATGGTGCCGTGCGTTGGTTAAGTATTGGAAGCTTTCAGCTCCAGCCCTCCGAACTGGCAAAAATATGTACGGTGCTGCTCATTGCTCATCTATTGGGTAAACGAGAAGGACAGCAGCTTCGCTTTTTTCAAGATTTAGTGCCGGTTTGTTTCGTTTTTTTTATTCCTTTTATTTTGATCATGGATCAACCCGATTTGGGTACAGCGCTCGTTTTTGCGGGCATATTGCTTAGTATGCTTTGGATAGGAAACATCCGTGCTCTATATATGATCTTGATCCTCGGTGTGGTGATCATTTCGATTGGCACGATACTATGGCTCTATTATGCCAACTTCGATTTGTTATCCAAGATTGTCGAGCCCCATCAATTGTCACGAATTCAGGCTTTTTTGGACCCGCAGAGTGATCCCGATAAATCTTGGCATGTCAAAAACGCAATGATAGCCATTGGCTCCGGTGGATTATCGGGTAGTGAAGGTATTTTTTTGCGAAAAGGATATATTCCATACGCGTATTCCGATTCGATCTATGTAGTCATCGGTGCAAAATACGGTTTTATAGGTTCATCCATTTTGCTGATGCTATATTTATTGCTCGTCTATCGAATGATCTTTATCGCACTCGAAAGCAGGGACCGTGCAGGGGCATATGTTGTCACCGGGTTTATCGCCATGATTATCTTTCAAGTTTCTGTTAACCTTGGAATGCATCTTGGATTGCTGCCCCTGACGGGGATATCCTTGCCGTTTATTAGTTATGGAGGTAGCTCGTTACTTACTAATATGATTGCGATTGGCATAGTGCTAAGTGTGAAAGTCCATAAGGATGAAAGCACGGATTGAAAAAGCTACTGGAACTGAGTGGAGGGAATTATGACTAACAAACGCAAGTGGACAACAACTCGTAAAATTCTGACGAGCATTGGACTTGTCTTAGGCGCAACGATTATCGGAATTGGAGTATATGCAGGGTATTTATACAAAAAGACGGATAACGCGATAGAGCGCATGGCTGCTCCAGTCAACGTCCAGCCAACCGCTGCCCCAGAGGAAAAAAAGGAGACGGTATCGGTTGAACCTATGATTTTTCTGCTTGCCGGGGTAGATAGTCGGGACGGTGGTGGTGGGGTAATGAATACCGATGTGCTAATGCTTGTCAGCTTCAATCCTGACACGAAGTCGACGAGTTTCTTATCTATACCGAGGGATTTGTTGCTAAAACCTAAATCGTTGCCCTCTCGCAAAGCTAATTATTATTATGCTTACCATTACATAAAAGATAAAACTGAAGCTATCCCTAATACAAAAGAGTTTTTCAGCAATTTACTAGGTCTGCCAATTGATCACATGGTCGTAGTGAATTTTGATGTGCTGAAGGAGACGGTTGACTTGCTTGGCGGGCTAACCATTGATGTCGATATGGATATGAAGTATATCGATTCGGCAGATGGAACGAACATCAACTTAAAGAAGGGCTTGCAGAAGCTGGATGGCAAACATGTGCTTGATTTTGTGCGTTACCGCAAATCGAATCAAGGAACGGCTGAATCCTCCGATTTTCAGCGCAATGATCGACAGCAGCAAGTAATTAAGCAGATTCTGGATAAGCTAGGGAATTTCCAAGGCGTGTCCCAATGGGGGAAGGTATTGGACATCATCGGTGAAAATGTGAAGACAGATATTCCACAAGCGGATCTCCAGCAATGGTTGTTGAACTTCCCTAAACTCAAACCAGATCATATCAATTCCTTACATGTGGAATCTCTTTGGAAGAGTCCATACGTGTATGTGAATAAAGAGGATCTTAAACAAGCACTTACTACTCTGAGTACGGAAGCGGGCGTTAGCTCCGAAAGTTCATTGCACCTGGAGAATATTGGGACGGTAGATTGAAAGGCTATCACTTAAACTGCTCTAAGGAGCAGTTTTTTTGTGTCCAGTAATAATCCCGATAACCAGTAAAGTAATCCGCCAACGGGTAGAGGCCTGACTTCCAGGCGTAGTACCATGAACACAGCGATTATGAGTCGTATATTGTTTAGGTTTACTTGAGAGGAGAAGGGAATTTCATGAAATACAGACTGGGTATTATGTTTCTAATCGTACTTACAGGGATGATATCGATAGCCGCATTTAATCCGATTATTGGCCCGCTTGCTCGAAATTTGGGACTTAGTGATTTTCAATCAGGATGTTTGGTATCGGTAGCGGGACTTTGCTGGCTGCTCGGAGGATATTTCTGGGAAAAACAAACATTCATGAGCCGAAAATGGCTGCTCGCTTCGATTATGTTCATCTACATGGCAACACTAGTCATTTTTGCACTGCTGGCTGATTATGCAGTACATGCTGAGAGTAAAACAAGCCTATTTTGGAGTTTCTTTATACTTCGCGCAATCGCCGGTTTTTTCTTTGGAGGTATTCCGGCATTAGCACAAGCATATGTTATGGGCTGGAGTACAAAAGAGACCCGTACTCAGGGAATGGCATTATTCGGTGCAGCCAATGGACTTGGCTTCGTAGTAGGACCTGCAATGAGCGGAGGAATGGCTTCGCTGGGACTCACCTCACCAATGTACGCCGCAGCCATATTATTATTCACCTTGGCTATTTTATTTCTAGTGTTTATTCCTAAAGAAAAGAATATCGAGATCGAACGGCAGGCGATTTCACTTTCACCCAATGACAAACGGATACGCCTCTATTTATGGATTGGGCTATTGCTATCTTTTGCTCTGAATATTGTGCAGGTTACTATCGGATTTTTTGTGCAAGACAGCCTTGGATACAGTACCCAGCAAGCCACTCAGTTAATTGGAACGGGTCTGGCTATCTCGGGAGTAATGGTGGTACTCTCGCAAATTGTGATCAGCAAATATCTCAAATGGCATCCTAAAAAAGTGCTACTCGTAGGGCTATTATTTGTGGCTTTGGGTCTGCTAGGCTTATTATTGTTTATCAGATTTGCTTATGTGGACTTTACATTCTTGGGAATTGGCATCGGCTTTACATTGCTTGGCTACAGTGCGGGTGCTTCAATGGCGGTTCAAGACCATGAACAAAGAAGCGTTGCTTCCTTTATTGCGGCCCTTCAAGGTGGAGGATCATTCATAGGTCCAGTTATAGGCACAGCTTTATACACCGCGAATATGGCACTTCCTTATTCTTTCTGCGTGTTGTTGATTGGTATTGTAGGTATCGCGAATTTGAAAAACAGATCAACGGATCATGTGGAGAGTTGTTAAATAGAACTGCTCATAGAGTAGATTCGAAGCTGTCGAGGGAGTCTCGACAGCTTTTTTATTCTGCAGCTTTCTGCTGGCAGTGGCTTTATGTAGAAAATAAGGAGAAAGAGTTTTTTACCTCGTAACAGCCTTCCAATTAATAGTATAATAAGAACTCGTAGGAGTTATTTGAATAAAGTTGTATACATACTCTATTTGAGGAAGAAGGAGCTGAGAGCATGACTGTTAAGACTACAGCGGAACAAATCCGCATTATAGAATATGATCCTTCTTACGCTAAGGCGGTTGCAGAAATGTGGAACCGTAGCAACGAAAGCTGGGGTGGAGGCACCAATCAGAGAACAGAGGATACAGTGCGCCGCGAGATGGAAATCTCGTCCAATCTGAATGTGTTTCTCGCCGTTGATGGTGAGGAAGTGGTTGGCTTCTGCAGCTTTGCCCATTACCGTCAAGACGAAGGAGCTTTGTATGTTCCGTTGTTGAATGTACGACCTGATTATCACGGATACAAGGTAGGTCGTAATCTGATTTTGAACGCTGTTCGTACAACAATTGAAGCGGGCTGGCCACGTCTTGATCTGTTTACTTGGGCAGGCAATACGAAGGCCGTACCGATGTATAAGAAATGTGGATTCTTTTGGGAAAAAAATGAGGATTACGTTCATCTGATGAACTTTATTCCGACGGTTCTGCAGACGGAAGCACTCGCTCCTTATTTTGAACAGCTGGATTGGTATGCAGACAGTACCCGTGAACTGCCCATTCAGCCGGATGGCCGCCGGGAGCGTGGTTTTGATTTCTTCGATTACACTTGGCAAAAGGGAGAACTCTCCTTACGTGCAGAATTCGAGAAGACCGGTCGCGGCCTGACGGCTCTTGATACACCTGACTATGAAATCTCCACGGAGATTGACGATCACGATCTTGTATTCGGTTCCACCTACAAGATTCGCTATCACATCAAGAATCGTTCGGCGTCTGATCTGGCTATTGAGATCAAAGGCCAAAATGACAAAAATATTCGTTTTGCCTTGTCTGCTGCACCAACACTCGCGCCAGGAGAAACACTTATCGTAGAAGGTGAGTTCGAGCTTGATCCGATTCGTGAAGAGCAAAACGACAAGAAGACTCACCCCGTGGTTATGAGCAAATGGATCATCGGTGGCAAGCGCGCTGAGTTCCGCATAGGTGTTGCTCCTAAATTCCCGCTGAAAATGATGATGGAGTTGCCAACACGTGAGCTGTATCCGGGTCTTCACGCTGAGTTATATTTGAACGTTGAGAATAATTTTGCAGCGGAAGCGGAATTTTCTTTTGATTTGCCAGAGGAAGAATTTTTGACGTGGGCGGATCGGGCAGTAAGCTTCTCGGTTCCAGCTAAAAGTAAGGCTTCCATCCGAGTCCCCTTTACCCTAAATTCATATGGCCTTTATTCACGGGATATTGAGGTGACGGCCGTTCCGGCTGGAGAGAAGGCAGTGTCCTTTATCAGCAAATTATCCGTGCTAATGAAAGGAACACATGGCCGCTTCGGTGGGGAAAACGGGGATCAGTGGGTGGCTGTAAACGGCGCCTATTCCGTACATCTTAATAATAACGACAATGGGATGTGGATTGAATATCCCGGATCGAGCCATAATTTCTGGTTAACCCATCCGAAGTTAGGTAAACCATTCGCCGAAGAATTCTCGAAGAAACAGGCTAAAGAAGTAAAGATCTATTCCGAAGGAGAGGGCCAAGTTCTAGAGACCCTTTATGAATCGGATGAATTCCCGGGTCTGGAGATAAAAAGAGTGGCTAAGCTTTTTGCAAACGGAATCGCTGAGTTTTATAGCGAGGTACGCAATACTAGTAACCAAACGTTGGAAGAGGATATGTATCTGCTAACGAATTTCGGATTTTTTGGCAAACGGCTCATCCTGCCTTATCAGGGGCATTACGTAGATATGGGCGATGCTTATTCGGGTGATCCGAGTTATTGGGACAGCGCTCAAATTACGGAAAATTGGTTGTTTAGCAAGGAAGAAAATGTCACATGCGGCGTTTGCTGGGACCCTTCGCTGAAGCTGCTTCGTCCGGAGTATCCACTTGGACTGGAGCATAATCTTGGTCAAATCTCTGCTGGAGATGTCGTACGAACAAAGACACTGGTGTTTGCTCTAAACACCTTCCTGAAGTGGTCGGATTTCCGCACCTTTGCACGGAAGCAGCTGGATCCGATCACACCGGTGTTGGATGATCATCTTGAATTAACGCTCGGCGGTGGAAATCCGTTTGCGGCGGGGGCGCTTCATGCGGAGTTCATCGAACGAAAGATGACTCCGCTTAATGGAAGTCTCGAGCTGTATGTACTAACGGATAGAGGAGAGGAGCAGGAAGTCGCTGAGATGGAGCTGCAAAGAGAGCAGAATCTGCACTCCGCGGGCTTTGAGCTTTCACCTGAGGAAGCAGAATCTTCTTCAGAATACAGCCAATCAGGACAGAAGGTTCGAGTCGTCTATCGTGGAGAGGATCGTATTCAAGAGCGAACAGGCCTCTGGTTCCCTCAAACGGAAACAGCAGCCGTTATCTGTGATATAGAAGAGGGACCAGCGGGTCCTATTTACACTGTGAGTAACGGAGTACTTTCTATTGCAGCTACTCCTGATTTCGGCAGTGTTGTGCACTCCCTGAAGCACCATGGAGAAGAATGGTTGGATAGCTCCTACCCGGAAGCAGCACCACGTTCCTGGTGGAATCCTTGGCATGGTGGACTCGGTGTAGGTATTTCAGGCATAGGTGGATTTAGTCGTTTGGAGGAGCCAAGAAGCGCAGCTTGGACCGAGCAAATGGATGTTCAGGGCAATGTATGGAAAGGATTACGTATCACTACTTCAATCGAGAAGCAGGAAAAGAACCGAGGGATTGTTGTTAATCAGCATTACCTTATGCTCCCCGGCGTCCCTGTGCTCTGTGTGTTGCATTCGGTGACTAATGACAGCGGAATGACCTTGCCGAATTATTCGTTGTCGGAGGAGAATTATATCAAACCTTCGCCAGTCTATGCCGAAGGATGGATGGAATTCTCCAAGGAGGGCAAGTTCTTATTAGGAACGGTTGAAACCTATCTTGAGGCCAAGGGACTATTGCGAATTGGTGCATCTTCGCGTAAGGATATGCTGCATATGGTGAGCAGTCACCCGAATCAGAGTGCCTCGGCGTATGTGAACAATAAGGTATTTAATCACGGGGTGCATCATCATCTTCCGCTTCTAAATGGAGAAACCGTTTGGACACAGCCCTCCTTCCTGATCATGGGAGAACTCGCTCTGAATTCAGAGGATGTCCGCAGTCTTTTGAAGCTGACCTTTGCTAGACCTACTGACGAAAAGGAGATCTTAAATGCCGATCATTGATATTCACATTCATCTGTCGGACATCGACAGCTTTCATCAAACAGCACTGGATCTCTCCAAAGTCGATTACACTGCTGCCGGGCTCAAAGCGGAGTTTGATAAGAACGACGTTGTTCTCGGCATTGGAATGGGGGTCACGGAACAGACGAAGGGAGCTTTCCCTGACTCTACTTCCCCTAATCCGATGAGCCTTGACTTGGAGGATACTGTGCCGCCTTTCTTAATGGAATGCGTGGGGATCAATCCGAACATGCTCGGAGGAAAGGATGCACAAGAGGAACTGGATCGAATTGAGGCACGGCTGCAAGCGCCCGAGGTAGCTGGTATTAAGCTCTATGCCGGGTACTATCATCATTACGTTTATGACAAAATCTATTCGCCGATCTATGAGCTGGCAGCAAAGTATGGCACGCCTGTGGTCATTCATACCGGTGATACGTACTCGATGAATGGATTGCTAAAATATGCACATCCACTTACCGTGGATGAATTAGCGTTTCAACGACGTGATGTGAATTTTATGATCTGCCATCTTGGCGATCCGTGGGTGATGGATGCCGCCGAAGTGGTGGCCAAAAATCCAAACGTCTATGCCGATTTGTCCGGTCTTGTAGTCGGTGATCGGCCTCATTTTGAACGGTTCATGAATGAACCTCTGTTCATGGATCATTTTCGCCGGGCGCTGGTGTATTCCGACCACTATGAGAAAATGTTGTTCGGCACGGATTGGCCACTCGCTCCTATTGACCTGTATGCGGAATTTGTCCGCCGACTTGTCCCTGAGCAGCACCACGAAAAAGTATTTTACGAGAATGCCTTCGCCTTATTTCCACGCATCCAGCAGCGGATTGCGGCGCTCTAAGCATTACGAACAAGCCATCCTTTAGTTCTTCTAAAGGATGGCTTGTTTTTTGTAAAAGGATATTAACTCATCTAGCAACCCTATCATAGAGAACGTAGTCCCAAGTCTCAAGTGCCTTGGGATTTTTTTGCTAAGAGGGGTAGTATAAAATCATGCTTAACCGGGTTATTGTTTGTCCTGGATTATGATATACATGGGGTTTGTCTGCGAGGAATGTGATAGAATCACCTGATTTCAAGAGGTATTCATTGTTATTGACACGGAAAGACAATTCTCCGTCAAACACGGTGATTAATTCTTCGGTACCTTCCATATGAGAATTGGCATCAAGGTATCCACCCTTGTCTATCTCCACGGTATAACCTTCAAACCGTTTACTTTCTTCAAATGGAAAAGATAGATACACTCGATATTTTCCGTTATCTTCAAGCAGTGGCTGAATGTCACTTCTTAAGATTACTCTTGTGTCAGGCTTTGGGTAATCTATCAGCGCAGAAAATGAAATTTTTAAGCCATTGGCGATTTTCCAAAGGGTTGTAATGGTTGGTGTCGATTCGCCTCTTTCGATTTGACCAATCATTGTTTTGCTGACTCCTGTTAATTCCGCAACCTTTTCCAGGCTTAACTCTTTACTTTTTCTTATCTTTTTTATATTTTCCGCAATAATTAGATTTATTTCTTCCACTGTAATTACTCCTGTCTCCATTTACTTTATAACGATCGTGATATACAATAAAACGCACGAATGTACGTTATAACGTCTGATGGATACATTATAGCATACAAGTTGGAAGGGGAGATATAATTTAGTGTTTGTTTCTTTGTTTTTATATGCATTTGTTGCAAGTTTTACTCCAGGACCCAATAACATTATGGCAATGGGTTTTGCAAACCAAGTTGGGCTCAAAAAATCAATGAAATTTTGTTTAGGAGTGGGTACAGGATTTTTTATAATCATATTGTTATGCTCCTACTTTAATCTACTTTTGAATAATCTTCTTCCACAAATTAAATCTATTATGGCTGTAATAGGCGGAGTCTACATGCTGTATTTAGCAGTTAAAATGATTACAAGTAAACAACCAGAAAGTGATGCAGCTGGAGATAAACACAATAGCTTTATTGCGGGAATGCTTTTACAATTTATCAATCCAAAAGGGATATTATATGGGATCACAGTTACATCAACATTTATCCTTACCTATCCTTCTTCCTCTTTTAGATTATTGAGTTATTCTTTAATTCTTGCTTTCATCGGTTATATGGGCACTTTTTGTTGGTGTTTGTGTGGTTCTCTTTTCAAAAAAATGATATCTAAATATAGAAGTCAATTTAATGTACTGATGGGACTGTTGTTAGTGTATTGTGCAGTTTCGATAGTGTTGGGATGAAGGATTATTAAGGGAAAATCAATATTCGACCAATACTTTTTTGTCTAGTTATTTTTTACTTCTAAAGCTTATGATATTGATGTATTGTGGATAGATACGAGGACAAAGGAGATGCAATATGCTACCATCACTCACATTTCTTAAACTTCAATTAGAGGGAGTTCTGCGTAATAAATTCGAGCAGGGGCATCAAACCTCCGGTTATTTAGCTAAGTTGGAAAAGCTCCCTGCAAGCTATGATGCCTATCTAGAATTCGCCCATAGCTTGGCTGTCATTCCAATGAGGGACAACTGGCCTTACTATGAGCCAAACGATTTAGATGAGATATGGCGGGAATGTGATCCGGCTCGACCTCTAGGTCAGGTCGGGATTTTGAATCTGAAGGATAGCTCAAAGCGTGTAGAGGCAGGTTTCCTTGCTTCAGTCTGTGGCTCAATGCTAGGCAAACCGATAGAGGTAAACCCCAGCTTGTTGGAATTACGTCAAGCGTTAACTTCTGTAGGGGAATGGCCACTGAATGATTACATTTCTGAAGAAACTCTCCATGCGCTGGATCGTCGTCATTGGTCTTGGTTTGAGACGACACGGGGGCGAATTCGTTATGTGGCACCTGATGATGATATCAATTACACATTAATGGGAATGATGGTGCTAGAACAATTCGGTGATGGTTTTACGAAAAGAAATTTAAGGGATTTATGGTTAAATCACCTTCCGATAAGTACAACTTGGGGGCCGGAAAGAGCTATTTTGATGCGATCAGGGATTAGCTATTTGGAGCATGATAAGGAACTATTCAATCATTCTGAAATAGAGGCTTGGCCTGATTTTATGGTGCAGGGAACGGAACTATGCGGTGCGGCGATTCGTGCAGATGCTTACGGATATGCCTGTCCTGGTCAACCTGCTCTGGCTGCTGAGTTAGCTTGGCGGGATGCAAGTTTTACTCATCGCCGGACCGGCATTTACTCCACGATGTTCATTGCTGCTGCGATTGCTGTTGCTCACGTGCAGCGCGATCCCATTGAAATAATCAATACGGCTCTGCAATTCGTACCTAAAAGAAGCCGATTCTACGAGATTACTAAAGATTGCCTTGAGATGGTAGCGAATGCAGATGACTGGCTGGAAGCGTATCAGAGCATTAACCATAAGTATGCGAATTATTGTCACTGTGATGTTTATCAGGAAATAGGCACCTTAATTAATACCCTGCGTTTTGCAGACAATGTTGGTGATGGAATATGCAAGCAGGTGATGCAAGGCAACGATACGGATAGCTTTGGAGCAACGGCTGGCTCTCTGCTTGGGGTTTATTTCGGTCCTGATCACTTAGAATCAAGGTGGCTTAAACCTTTTCAAGATCGGATTCATACGGGGCTTTCTAATTTTCATGAGCAAAGTCTTTCTTGTTTAGCGGAACGGATGGGGCGTTTACCAGAGCTGCTGCAAACCGGTCGATATCAAGTTCAGCCTAGTGAGCTCTATGTGAGCAAGAATACGGATCTCGATACATAATAAGCTTACAAAAAGTCCACAGCAACAAATGTTGCTGGTGGATTTTTTTGCTTTTTATTTTTTTGAATTAGAGATGAATAATTCAATCGTGCTTTACAAAAACTTTATTCGATTAAGTCACTACTTTGCCAAATCAGGAGGGGTCGTTATTAAACCATTTATCGTAATAGTAGCGCTATTGCTCGTTACAGCTTGTTCGGGTAATCAATCTGCCAACAACCAAATGACTACTCAACAAACGAAGGTTGGACATCATGCTGGCAAAACAGCTACAACAACAACCTTAACTCAAGCGTCTTCTATTTCCACAGAGAATGCTAGGAAATCAACGATTAATGCTAAACAAGTACCCGGCGATGTAACGAAATGGCTGGATGGGTTTATCCGCACTACTCCACCTACAGGTGGTACAACAGGGGATCAAACCACTTATCCGCAAACTTCCGCTAAGCCACAGTATTCTGCTAATCCGCAACAATCGGCCAACCCACAATATTCTGCTAATCCGCAAACCTCCACCAATGCATCGGCATCAGTGCAGAAAGTGTTGGAACTGGTAAACAAAGAAAGAACAAACGCAGGCTTGAAACCCCTTAGTTTGAATAGTGAGCTGTCGAAAATGGCTTTGGCTAAAGCGCAGGATATGTCCGACAACAATTATTTTGACCATCAGTCACCAACCTACGGATCTCCGTTCGACATGATGAAGGCATTTGGGATCTCCTATAATACAGCAGGGGAAAATATCGCCAAAGGCCAGTCGAGCCCGGAAGAAGTAATGAATCAATGGATGAACAGCCCTGGTCACCGTGCCAACATTCTGAATAGTTCCTTTACTGAAATTGGAATAGGTTACTATAACAGTGAGTGGGTTCAAGAATTTATTGGTTAGTGTGATCAGCAATCTAAACGTCACATATTAAAAGCTAATTTTAAAACCCATGTCATCAGACATGGGTTTTATTTTTATAAAGGAGGGTAGTTAATTCCACATATGGCTGGAAGATCGAAATCGATGATCACTATTTCGTCTGGGTTTTGTCGACATGCTCGGATGGTTGACCTTGCGATGATGGAGATTGCTGTGGCAGCCATTTTTGTACCAGTGGCCACATTAAATAAGTTATTGTGCCTACAATCAAGAAATTAAAGATGATGAGTTCTGAGGTACTCATGACGCGAAAAGAGGCCATTAGATTACGAAATGTTTCTTGTATGTTAAAGAGTGAAATGAAGTCAAGCAGAAAGGTCAGTGCTATTACTAAGATTAATAAGAGTATAGTTACGACGAATATTTTCATACTACTTCCCTGCCTTCATTGTTAATCTTCCAATAATATTTGCTGTTAATGGGTAGAATAATCACGCAAAGAGCAGCAAATAATGGAGAGAAAGGTGAAGGGCATGGCAGAGGATGGCAATGCAAGTAGCAAAAGTGCTGGAAGCAATCCACAATGGACCGTCCCTTCAATTCCGATTGATTCAACAGAATTAAGAGTCAATTTAGAGCAGATTCGCCAAAAGACAGGGAATAGTGGAGATATAATTATTCGAGAATTTACGATTGGGGGCTCGGAGGAGGAGCTTCAAGCCGCAATTATTTATGTGGATGGCATTGTTAACAATACAACCATTAATCAATTTGTCATGGAAGTCTTGCTGAACGTCATGCTGAGTAATGAACAAAGGACATTAAATGATCTGGTCCAAGTAATCACTGATAAAATTGTTCCAATCGGTGGTCTGAAGACGCTTGTTCAATGGGATGAACTCTATGATGCTCTGTTGTGGGGGCAGACTATTTTATTAATTGATGGATCGAATGAAGCCCTAGCGATTGCTACATCGGGCGGTGAAGTCCGCGCTATAGATGAGCCCGGTACGGATACTTCTATTCGAGGATCTCGTGAAGGGTTTGTTGAAAGCTTAACGACAAATATTTCGATGGTTCGGCGTCGCATAAGAAATCCTAATTTATGGCTGGAATCGATGACATTAGGTCAAGTTACACATACCAGGATAGGGATCATGTACATAAATGGGATCGCGGATGATAGCATTGTTGAAGAGGCGAAGCGACGTCTCCGCAAGATCAAATTGGATAGCATTCTGGAATCAGGATATATTGAGAAAATGATAGAAGATCAGAGTTTTACTCCGTTTCCAACGGTCCTACCTACAGAACGCCCAGATACCGTCGCTGCTAATCTTTTAGAAGGAAAAATTGCAATTATGGTGGATGGAACGCCCTTTATGCTAATCATCCCAGCCGTTTTTAATCAATTCTTTCAAATTACAGAGGATTCTTATCATCGGTATGATATCAGTGTTGCATTGCGGCTGTTACGAATCGTAATGTTCATCATTTCGATGATTGGACCTTCTTTCTATATTGCAGCAACAACCTTTCATCAAGAAATGATACCAACGCAGTTAGTGATTTCGCTTGTTTCACAGCTAGAAGCAACGCCATTTACCGCGTTTGTTGAGGCGCTATTAATGGAGGTTATTTTTGAAATTCTGCGTGAAGCGGGTGTTCGTATGCCAAAAGCAATTGGATCAGCAGTATCCATCGTTGGAGCACTTGTCATTGGGCAGGCAGCTGTACAAGCAGGTTTAGTGTCAACGGCAATGGTTATTGTTGTTTCACTTACAGCTATCTCTAGTCTAGCGACGCCTGTTTTCTCAATTGCTGTATCCGCGAGATTGTTACGTTTTCTCCTCATGATCAGTGCAGCAACGTTCGGTTTCTTTGGAATGATTCTTACCTTGATTATGATCATTGCACATATGTGTAGTTTACGTTCATTTGGTGTACCTTACATGGCTCCTTATAGTCCAATGATGCATGTAAAGAATAGTCAGATTCATGCACCTTTACCGATTTGGATGAGACATTTGATTCCAAAATTGATGAAGAAGCCTACAACAGAGCAAGTGGGTGATCAAGATGGGACGTAGAATGGCACGGTTTTGTTTGTCGATGGTTATGATTGCTCTCCTTACGGGTTGCTGGGATAGTCGAGAGTTAACGGATATCGGTTTTGTGGTTGCGATGGCGATTGATAAAGGAGAAAAAAAGAACATTAGGGTTACGGTTCAGATCGTGAATCCTGTAAATGTCTCAAGTACACAAGGAGGAGGTAGCCCAATGCCTTTACCTCCAACCACATATTCAGCAGAAGGAAATAATGTATTTGATGCCACTCGCGTTCTCTCACAAAAACTTTCTAGGCAATTGCATTATGGTCATGCGATAGTTCTCTTGGTAGGTGAAGAATTAGCTACAACACAAGGGATAAAGAAGCTTTTTGACGGCATTGAGCGGGATAGTGAGTTTCGTCCTTCCGCTACAATGGTTATCGCGAGGGGAACGACAGGAGAAGAAATCATTAAACAACGAACGAGTCTCGATAATTCACCTGCCATTAAAATTAAGAAAATGGTAGCTGAAACCGAGAAAGCCTTTGGTGAAAATATCGATGAGAAAATATACCAAGTCATTCAAGCCATCGTCTCATCTGGTAAAGAACCTACGATTACTGGCATTCAACTCGATTCTACAAATAAAGAAGACAAATTAATGGCTAATGGGATTGCTACTTTTAAAGATGGGAAATTAATGAGGTGGTTAGACGGAAATGAAAGCCGTGGATTCTTATGGGTGTTAGGCAGAGTTAATTCGACATTGTTAACCATGGATTGGAATGGTCAGCCACATACAATCGGGATCGAGAATATACGAACCAAATCATCATTTCATTCAAGCTTTGATAAATCCGGTAAACCAATTATTGAGGTGAAGATTGGCGCGGATGCAAATATTGGTGAGGTTGATGTCCCAATTGATGTAACTAACCCGAAATTGTTCTTGCAAATTGAGCGCCTGTACATGCAAGCCGTTCATGATGAAGCGGTAGCCACGATTAAATTAATGCAACAGCAAAAGTCGGACATTTTTGGATTTGGAGAAGTGGTGCATCGTGATCACCCTAAGCAATGGAGAACGTTAAAGCGGGATTGGAACGATGTGACCTTTCCCACCATTGAAGTAAAAGTGAAAGTGGAGGCTTATTTGCGTAATACTGGGTTGCGTAATAGAACCATAATGGAAAGTATCGATAATAGCTGATAAATGAATTGTTCATAGAGAGAAGGAGTGACATTGGAAAAAGCAAAGATCAGTCCCCGTCAATTGTTTATCCTTGTATTGATGTTTGAAATCGTGAGTGCGATTATCTCCGGATTTGGTGCGGAAGCCAAGCAAGATGCATGGATCACCGCAATCCTCGGAATGCTCGGGGGAATTTGTTTATTTCTAATCTATCATCGATTGTCTTTATTTTATCCGGATCTTCCGCTCACGGAATATGCGAAAAAAATATTAGGGCCCGTTGTGGGTCGTATCGTCGCCTTGTTATATGTCGTCTATTTCTTGTTTAATGGGAGTTTTGTAGTCCGTGAATTCGCCTCAATGGCTGTATCCTTTGTTTTTACACAGACTCCCTTTCTCGTTATTATTGCTTTGATGCTACTTTCGGTTATGTATGTCATTGGAAAAGGTATTGAGGTGTTGTCGAGGACAGCGGAGCTCTTTTTTTCTGTGTTACTTCTTGTTACTGTAACCGGTCTAATTTCGATTGTTACATCTGGGAATGTAAATCTTCAAAATTTAAGACCTGTACTTGAAGAGGGATGGTTAACCGTACTGAGGCAATCGATTCCAAGCACCGTTGTATTTCCTTTTGGAGAGATTATAGTGTTCTTGATGTTGTTTCCCTATGTGAATAAACCGCAACAAGTGAAGAAAACAGTGATTACAGGATTATTGATCAGCGGATCTTTTATCGCGTTTGTTACGATGCTAAATGTGTCTGTCCTCGGTGCGGATCTATTTACAAGAACACAATACCCATTGCTAACAACCTCGGAGTTGATTGAGGGAAGAGCTTTATTAGAACGATTGGATGTATTGTTTCTCGTCACGGCTATTGTCGGTGGTTTTTTCCGTATCGGCATTTATTTATATGCGACGCTAATCGGTGCGGCAACATTGTTCGGTATTCCCTCCTATCGCAAATTAATGATCCCCGTGACTATGGTTATGTTTATTTGTTCCATTGCGATGGCAGGAAACTATGTAGAATTTATCTATACAGGATTACGTGTCGTCCGGTTCTATGTCCAGATTCCGATGCTGTTTATCATTCCACTAATACTTCTAGTGATGGGCTGGCTTCAAGAGAAGAAGAAGCTGAAATCTGCGAAATAAGGAGCTTATATTCTAGAGTTGCATTTATTAGCCTTTACAATTATACTCGTCATAGCAACTATAATCATGTCAATTATCTGGGGGCCATACCATTGGAATTAGAAAAATACATAGGCGTAATTGTACACCGGGCAGATTTAAAGCTGAATAACTATTATCAAAAAGTGGTAAATCCCTTTGATATTACGGTGGACCAATGGGAGATCCTCGTTATTCTTTGGGAGAGTGAAGGGATTACTCAAAAGGATATTGCTGAAAGACTCTATAAAGATCAAACTAACATTGCGCGTATGCTCTTCAAGCTTGAAAAGAAAGGCTTTGTTCATCGTGTAACCCATGAGACGGATAGAAGATCTTTACGTGTATATCTAACCTCTAAAGGGCGTGAAATAAAAGATGAGATTCTTGCTCCCTCTCTTGAAGCGTATAGAAAGACCATTGAAGGGTTAACTGAGGAAGAGGTTGAAACCTTTAGAAGGCTACTTTCTGTCATTCATAATAATGTAAAGGATTTATAGTAGATTTTGTTTGTAAAAAGAGAAGCTCTTCATGCCAATTAGTTGCTATGACGATTATCGTCAAGACCATTTGTTTTGAATCGTTTGTTTTTTATTACTTAATACTTGCTATAGCAACTAATGCTTCGACAATTATAAGGAGGATACAAAGATGAGAACAAGCAATAATAAAATCGGGATTTTTGATGCCCAGTACAGAGCGTTGACTATCGGTATTATTCTGGCAGTCACAACAGTAGCATTTGAAGGATTGGGGGTTACGACGATTGCACCAAAGGTGGCGCAAAGTTTGAATGCGATCCATTATTATGGTTGGATTTTTAGTGCATTTCTTTTATCCCAAATCATTGGCACAATGGTCATTGGACAGCAGATTGATAAGAATGGTGTATATAAATCATTTGTAGTTTCTATTCTAATCTTTGTTACGGGTATCGTCATTGCAGCAACTTCCTTCAATATTTACATGTTGATCGGCGGAAGAGCTTTTCAAGGTTTCGGAGCAGGTGCACTTTTAACTTGTGTATACTCCAGCATTACTTTAAGTTACCCTGACAGTCTAAGAACAAAAATACTTGCAGCTTTCTCTAGTGCTTATATTCTTCCAGCATTAATTGGTCCTTATATCGCAGGGCTTTTAGCCGAAAATCTTTCGTGGAGGTTTGTGTTCTGGCTTGTTCTGCCGTTCATTGTTCTATCTGTATGCTTAACGCTCCCATTATTTCGTAAGTTACAAACTGAAAATAATAATACTTCAACGACGAAAAGAGGGACGTATAAAGAAATATATGCAATTTTATTAACATTAGGAACAGGGCTGCTATTAGCAGGATTAGGATTTTTACCTTCTTGGAAGGGGATTGTGATTTCAATTGCAGGGGGCTTAATTATGATTCAACCTTTACGGAAACTGCTGCCTGAGGGTGCTTTAGTAGTTAAAAAAGGTTTGCCGGCAACCATTGTTACTAGAGGGCTGTTTGTTGCATGCTACTATGCTGTTGAAAGCTATGTTGTTCTAGCTCTAACAAATGTTAAAGGGTTATCGGCAGATATTGCGGGCTTAATCGTTGCTGCCGGGGCTATAAGTTGGTCAATAGCAGCGTGGATGCAATCCAAGCTTGATGAACAAGACCATGGGAGGGGCCGTAGACAACGGGTGACGATTGGCGTTGCTTTTATGATAGTCGGAGTTGCGCTGGTCATAACCGTGATAGGCATTTCAGGTAATGGAATTGTGCTCGCAGTGTTCTCACAAATACTTACCGGTTTTGGAATAGGGCTGGCACATCCAACCACGGGAGCTATTGCACTACAGCATGCCGAAGATGGCGATGCAGGTTCAATTTCAGCGAATATTCAATTTATTGATGCGTTTAGTCCTGCTCTTAGCATCGGATTAGGCGGTGCCCTAATTACCATTAGTGAATCCTTTGGATGGGGCGTAATGACAGGAATCCTCTTGGCCTTATCGATCCAGCTTCTTTTCGTAATTTTAAGCTTTATAGCTACTTTCCGAATTGCGAAGAAGGCAAGCTGAGGCAGATATAATATATGACTGTGAAAGCGAGGGGGAAGACAAGGTTGTACTGACTGTAGCCCATTTAAACATCTCATATCCCATCTTTATGGGATTGGTCCTGGCAATGGATCTACTTATAATTGTTAGTAATTCTTAGACAAATATGAGTGGGGACGGGATCAGCATGAATGTTGCAAAAAATACAGAGCTAGCGGGCACCCGCAGGCGGCGGTTGGGTATGATGGCGGCTATTTGTATGGGAGCTTTTATTTCCCATTTTACAGCCGGAATTATGAATGTATCGCTTCCTTTTTTTATAAATCATTTTCAGACGGAGCTTGCGAAGGGGTTATGGATCACAACAGGGTACCTACTAGTGATTACTGCGCTTCTCCCTGTGATGGGAAAACTGGGTGATCGTTATGGGTTTCGCCGCATTCATAATCTCGGATATGTGATTTTTACAGTTGGTTCGATCTTGGTCGCTTTTTCACCTAATCTGCCAATATTGCTTACGCTTAGAGTTGTGCAGGGCATAGGCGCTGCGATGTTCCAAGCAACGAATATTGCGCTCATCACCATCCATATGCCGAAAGAGAAAAGAGGACATGCACTCGGAATTCTGAGTACGGCTGTCGCACTGGGCGGGATGACAGGCCCTATTGCTGGAGGTTTGATTGCGGAGTGGCTTAGCTGGCAGTGGCTATTTTTGATCCATGTTCCTGTGGCGATTGTGGCTACAGTTATGGCATACCGGTACATTCCGAGCCGTGTGCAAGATCGTAAATCGGGAACTGTCAGCATCGTGGGGGCTAGCTTGTTCATGGTATGGATCACCTTGCTTCTTCTCGTGATAACAAATGGGAGCAAGTGGGGGTGGGTGTCTACGCAGACGATGGCGAGTTTGATGGGGGTTATCCTGCTGTTGGTCACGTTTCTATTATGGGAACGGAGGCAAAAGACACCTTTTCTACCTCTTCGGGCGCTGAGAATTCCTTCTGTGGCGGGTGGCTTGATCGTTAGCTGTGCCTCTTTTATTCTTTCTAATACCTTGCTTGTCCTTATTCCATTTTATTTGATGGGAGCAGCGGTTCAGTTTTCGTCCTCCACGACCGGTTACATTATGGCGGCTTATCCCATTGCATTGGCCTTTGCAGGTCCTCTTGCAGGCTACTGGTCCGATCGTTATGGTTCTCGTCGGCTGATGCTTATGGGGCTGAGTGCTATGGGAGGCGGGTTCGTCCTGTTGCTAGTATTTTTAGAGAATATCCCGGTCTATGGAATCGCTGCGATTCTATGTCTTATTGGACTTGGGATGGGGCTCATTGCTTCTCCGAATAATAGCTATATTATGCAGCAGACGCCTAAGGAACACGTAGGTTCAATTGGAGGAATAATTGCCTTAACACGAAATGCGGGGATGGTGTTTGGCTCAGCACTTGGACTTGGAATGGTGAGTGGAGAGTTAGGACAGGAGAGTCCGCTTCAGGCGTTCAGAATGGTTTTTGGGATTAATCTTTTCATTTGTATAGGCGTTATTATAATGATGGTTGTTATCAATAGACGGCCATTTAAATCTGCTTGATCTAAAAAAATGTGTGTGTAATCACAACTCAAGGTTTAGTGTTCTGTTACGTTGAGAGTAACGAAAGATTATCTAAATATGGAGGATAACGATATGTTTTGTTACCAGTGTGAACAGACACCGACTGGCGGTTGCACCGTTGTTGGAGTATGCGGCAAAAATGAAACCATTGCGAGTTTACAGGACACGATGATTTTTGCCTTAAAAGGAATTGCAGCTTATGCAACACATGCTCGGCAGCTAGGATATAGCGATCCTGAAGTGGATCGTATTACCCACGAAGCTTTGTACATGACCTTGACCAATTCCAACTTTAATACGCAGGAGCATTTGGAAATGGCGATGAAGGTTGGAGATGCGGCGGTTCGCGTCATGGATCTGCTGGATCGTGCGCATACGGACCGCTTTGGGATTCCACAACCAATCACAGTCAGCCAGAATAAAATTGAAGGTCAATGTATTGTGGTGACAGGGCATAACCTGTATGCACTCGAGGAATTGCTGCAGCAGACGGAAGGAAAGGGCATCAACATCTATACCCACTCGGAAATGCTACCTGCCCATGGCTATCCAGCGCTCAAGAAGTATAAACATCTGAAAGGCAACATCGGCAAAGCTTGGTACGATCAACGCAGACTTTTCGAGCAGTTTCCTGGTGCGATTCTTGCAACTACAAACTGTGTGATGCCGATTAAAGGTACGTATGCAGACCGCTTTTTCTCATATGAAGTTGCAGGACTAGAAGGTGTAGCGAAAATCACGAATGACGATTTCTCCCCCCTAATTAATCGTGCGTTGTCATTACCTGCGGCTGATGTAGAGTCAGATCTGGTACTTACGACAGGATATCATCATGAAACAGTAATCGGGCTGGCACCAGAGATCATTCAGGCTGTCAAAGATGGGCATATCCGCCGGTTTTTCGTCATTGCAGGTTGTGATGCGCCAGGTAAAGGTGGGAATTACTACCGCGAGTTGGCGACATCCTTACCGAACGATACCGTCATTTTAACCACTTCTTGCGGAAAATTCCGCTTTAATGACGTAGATTATGGAACTGTTGGAGACACAGGCATTCCGCGTTATATTGACCTTGGGCAATGTAATAATTCTGGTTCTACGGTGAAGATTGCTTTAGCTCTGGCTGAGGCATTTGATTGTACGGTGAACGAGCTGCCTGTCAGCATCGTGCTGTCCTGGTTTGAGCAAAAAGCGGTAGCCATTCTGCTTGGTTTGTTCAGTCTTGGCATTCAGGATATTCGTATCGGACCGAAACCGCCTGAGTTTATCTCGGATGGGGTGTTGGATGTGTTGGTAGAGCTCTTTGGGTTAAAGCTGATTACCACTGCTGAAGAAGATATGAACGCGATGTTGGCGTTGTCGTAGGTTTAATAATCATGTTATGTGGAATAGTTCGACAGAGGGTGTCCCAAAAGTCATAAAATGACGGAGGGACATCCTCCTTTTTTATGTGGGAGCGTAGCGGTCATTTCCAAAATTCAGGTGAAAAGTAGGTAGACTTAGGACAAGCGATCACTATAATGAAAATAAGATACATTCATAGAACCAATTTATAGCATATAAACAAGAATTCGGCTAAGTAAATAAGCGATTAGAGGAGGCCATCTCGTGGGAAGATCATTCGCAAATTTGCATATCAGGTCGAACAACCTTGAGAACACTGTCGAAGCATTAAGAAAGCTAAGCGAAAGGCATGGCGAAATATTAGGTAAGTCAAATAATGAGGCTACAGAGATCAAAGTTGTCATGTACGTAAGCAAAAACAACGAGAACTGGATCAGCGTGCTCCACGATTATTTTGTATGGGGTACGGTGAAGGAGATCGGCAAAACGTTGTCCTCGCTTATCGAGGAGCCAGTGATGACCGTCGGATATATGAATGAGGAAATATTCGAGTTGTCGTTTTTCGAGAATGGAAACCTTCAAGCCGAAAGAATCTTTTGTGAACAGTGGACGAGGGATGAATATGAACAACTCAAAGAAGAGCGTCTTAATGATGACTACTTGCGGAAAGCGTTGGATATCCGTATTGAGGATTTTGAGGACCTCATTAGTATTACGAGACCGGAACAAGCCGTAGATAAGCTGTCAGAAATCGTAAGAATGTCTTTATGGAGTGATTCGGAGTGGATCCCGCATGAAGAAACTCTCAGAGAACGTTTTGGGACATATGAATTTTGAAAAAAGTATGAAGGAATACCGGAATCATGTTTGCGTTAAAGTTTATCTGTTATCTGGGTATTGTTCGTATGCCATTGATTCTCTGTAAACAGGAGGAGTATTTATGTACATCGTATCCCGGCCAACACCGCCGTCTTTTATGAACAGGATGCTGGGCAGGCGTTTGAAGTTATGAAGCAGTGGCTCTTGTCGAAAGAGTGCGAAGAAGCGATTTCAGAAAATAACAGATGAACTGCTGCCATTAGAGGAATTAGAAAATACATGGAAGTCTCCTAATTTATTGATCAGACGATAGTTCTTTAACCGCGAATATTAGTTCAAATAGCAGTTAATTCACGTCGAATTGATCTTGATGTGTTTTAGTGGAAAGGATGATAGAAATGCCAAATGATAACCAAGCTCGTCCTTCAGCTGGTTCTGTTAGAGAAGTTGGTAGTTATCCTATCGATCTGACAGGTCCATGCAGTCACACTCTTGTCATTAAGCCTGGTGTGGGTAGTCTATCTATTGGTCCGTCGCAATTGGGGAAGAAGGCAGACCTTCATGTCGCGTCTGATGCGCAAATCGATTGGACCGTATTCGATGCCTTTGCCACGCCGGCTGGCTCTCCCTGGCCACGATTTCTACATTATACAGGCAGTGACCCAGGCTTTTTTGACTGGGCAAAGAAACGGCCCATTGAAGAGATGACGTGGACACCGATCCTGTCTGCAGACACGGTGGTGGACACCAGTCAGTCCAATTTGTATGGCTTGCATATCGAGTTGGCCCCATCCGGGAGTTCCCTTAGCCTAAAGCTTCCAAAGCGGTCTTTCCGTCTGAGTGTGTCCGGCGATCTAACACGCTTCTCGGCCACAGGCGATATGCCATCATCCCTGACACTAGCGCCGCGTACCGGCCGACGCAAGAATGATATTCCTTTCTTGCTGCCCGACCTGGGTGAGTTGCACCAGGTAACGAGCTTGACGCTACAGAACACACCGCTGGGACAGCCTATCTCGCTGGAGTGTCTAAATCGGTATCCAAACCTTAACTCATTGAGTTTGTGGGGGAACTTCTGCGACCTGGACATATTGGCTCAACATGCCAAATTAACGAATCTGGAGCTACGTTTCATGCCGGATCTGGGGGAGCTTCCTACCTTGAACGTCTGGCCGTTGCTTGACAGATTCATCGCCTACAATGTGGAAGAGATCGCTGGCAAGCATCTGAAACAGCAAATGAAAAAACGAGCTGAAGCACGCCCTTGGACCGACCATGCTTCAGTGAGCCAATTACGAAAGCCTGAGTGGTGGACGACAGAGTTCGGCCGCCCGTTCTCGTCCTGGCCTAAACGTCTGGCCAAGCTGGCTAATGAAGCTTATAACGTTGCACAGGCAACTTTGTCCGAGGCCCGAACCTTTGCCGAAGCCGAGGCAGCCATTTCTGCCTTCACCGCGCGCTTTAACAACCTCAAAGGCATCGAAACCACCGAACGAGAAGACCTTGCTGAAGCGGTATGGCAACTCAGCCAGTCTGATCATCTGATTGGTCAGCCAATAACAGAGGAGATGGCTCAACGCTGGTTCGATGCATCGCGCGATTACTGAATGAATTGAAAGTCATTACAAGCCTTGAACAGCTACAATCTTTTAAGAAAAGATTCAAAAAAATATGTAATTAGGAGCAATGGAAGGTAAGTAAAAGAATGTACTTCTATTGCTCCTTCTCTCATTTAACCCTCCCAATTTAAAGAATGCACTACATTATACTGGCGGGATATTGTTATATGATTAACCCCATTTCACGGAGTCTATCTTTAATTTTCTTTATACGAGCTTCTTTTTCGGTAGCTTCAGTTAATACCACCACAGATGTTTCGTTATACTTCTTTATAATCCTCTTTAAAGTTAATTCTTTAATATCCTTTTTACTCTGCATTGTAACACGAGGGACAATTGTATGGTTTTCTATGGTTTTGGGATCTGCAGAAATTCGTTCTAGTAAATTAAGTAGAAGCATCAGTCTTTTGTGTCCCAACCTCGGAACTTGGTATAGTTTTTTCCATGAGGAATTTAGTAGGTGATCAAGGTTTATATATCCCTTGGAGTATAGAGCATTTATGAGGCCCGTTAAATTTGGTCCCTGCTCTTCTGCATAAGCAACAGTTACAATACAAGCAATATCCTTACTATAAAGATGCGCTGGAAGTGGGAAAAATTGTATTAACGCCGCATTTCCATCGATGATGTCATTCATGATGATTTACCTCCAATAAAAATTTTTGGTCATTATTCACGTATAGAATTCTGGTGAAGGTTGTGCAAAATATTATTACACTCTGCATTATTAAAACCCAAGCTACTGATCATTTTCTGAACATCAGCAAAGCCCATTGCATGAGCATATAGAATATTCAGAAGATTTTACTATTTAATAAGTAACAATCGACTCGAATATTCGCTGCTGCGCTTCGTAATCAACACTAAGTAATGGTATGATGTAGGCATCAATTTTATGGGGTGCACTATGATGGATATTCGAATCAAAGAACTGCTTGATGCTACACAGCAAAAATATGGATTGGACAACTACTACTTACAATCTCATGAAATTTATCGCGACGTTACGATACTGGGAGAGACCAACTATTTTCTTAGTATGGAATGGTTTCCTGCACATATGAAGGAATGGAAGGGCGATTACAATCCGGAAGGAACTGCCGTCATCACGATTGACCTACAATCCCGCAACTATAAAAGTGTGATTTTTGTTGGCGGGATATCTTATGCGAATGGGACACCATTCCAAAATATAGATTTTAACGGAGTCATCCGGTGGATTGAAGATGAGGCAAGGATTGTATACGGTAAACAATTCCACTTAGAGAAGGAACAGATTGGAGAATATCATTTTATTGAAAAAATAGGTAGCATACCAGTCACTCCTGGTGGACGGATCGAGCTTCGCTTCGATGCGGAAGGCAGGCTTGTTTTTTACAGTGTATATGGCCAGTTTCCTTCCAGCTCCCTTGTGCACAAAGAGAACTATACTCTCACACTTCAAATGATAGAGCCACAGGCGAGGAAACAACTACAGCTTATAGAATATCCGGTGTACGAGACGAAGCAACTCCTGCCGATCTATGGGATAGAAGAAATCTACATTTCAAATGACGGAACAACCACCATCCCATTTGAGTTTATATCAGGTACGAGAGCACGACTGAGTATTGATCAAGTAATACATTGGGAGCAACAGAATACGGAGCTGGAGCCGTTCGAAAGTACGGAGATACGCCTACTTGAGGTAGTTTCCATTGAGCAGGCAATAGCTAGTGAGCCGCATCCGGACTCATTTCCTATCACAGACGCAGAACAAGCCGAATGTATAGCCGCAGTCGAAGCTGGTTTAAGCCAGCTCTTTCCGGATGAATCCGGAGAATGGATGTTGAAGACTTTTCAACGGGAAAGAGGACATATTCAGGCAACACTGAGGATGAAGGCGCCAAGTAATCGTATATTCCAGCGTAAGATCCTCCTGTTCATCGATGTGCAGAATTATAAGGTTATAAATTATATGGATAACAAGCCAATGCTCGATATGTTTGATGAGTTCAAGAGCGAAGAGGGGATTTCTGTAAGCCATGACGAAGCTTATGACAAGCTCAAGGGATGGTTCGAATTAACACCCGTCTATGTGTATGATCCTGGGCAGAAGAAGTATGTGCTGTGCGGGAAGTTAGATTGTAATTATGCTGTGAAGGCCACTAGTGGAGATGTGGTGGAGTTGAGTAGTTTGGAATGATAGTGCAAGCTTTCTTATACTGAGTAGGACGAATAAAGGTAATGAAGTATAGTAAGGTGATGCAAATATAATAAAATCAGTAGAACTTACTAATTTTGTGAGTTACTTTGGGAGTTGAAAATATGACGACAGCTACAGGAACCAAGGAAAATCCTTGGAAGTTAAAGACACCACCGCAAACATCCGAGTATGAAATGTACAAGGTCGAAAAAGACGGTAAAGAAATTATAGTTTGCACTGTAGGGAAAACGGTTTTGCATTATGACTACCGCTGTATTGAAGATCTGCACGCCATGCTTATACAAAATGGTGATTGGATGGAGTTAGGAAGTGCTGATGAGCAAAAACCAGCAAAAGAAGGTACCGTTGAAGCATGGGGGCGTTCACCTGAAAACCCTGTCGGCGGTTGGTATGGATTAAAGAAGGGACTTCGGGGGCGATTCGGAATGTATATCCCACCGTTGCTCGAAGAATTGGGTCTTGCGGAAGTAGAGCATAATCCAAGAAACAATCGGATGAAAGCGATCTTGTAAACGAAGGAGAGCCTAAAGGCTCTTCTTTTTTTGAGCCATGCCCCTAACCGGTGGTCTTTCGTACACATTGCAGTGATTAATTTAGTTACAAAACGTTTTTTTTAGTTACATAAACTTTCAAGAGCAGGGCCTTTGCCGTTAAGCTGATTGTAAAAATATTCACAAGGGGGCAAAGCTATAACATGAATAAAAAAGTAACCACTGCTCTTATTCTCATTCTCTCAGTCATGCTTGTTATCACAGGATGTGGCAACAGCAACAGCAGCAATGGAAACGGGAACAAGAACACCAGCAAGAACACCAGCAAGATCAACGAGACAAAGGAAACTGAAGCCGTTTCGGGAGCATCCAAAGCTAGCTATACACCGTACGATCAACTAAAAGATAAATATGACATCATCATTATTGGTGCAGGCGGTGCCGGAATGTCTGCTGCACTTGAGGCGAGAGCAAAAGGTATGAACCCGGTTATTTTTGAAAAAATGCCGGTTGCCGGCGGAAATACAACAAAATCATCTTCGGGAATGAATGCTTCTGAAACGAAATTCCAAAAAGAGCAAGGCATTGAAGACAGCAATGATCTGTTTTATGAAGAGTCCTTAAAAGGTGGCCATGATACGAACGATAAAGAGATGCTTCGTTTCTTCGTAGACAATTCCGCAAGTGCGATTGATTGGCTGGATTCTATCGGGATTAGATTGAATAATATCACGATTACAGGCGGGATGAACGAAAAACGTACACACCGTCCTGAAGATGGCTCTGCAGTAGGACAATACCTTGTCAAAGGTTTGGTAAAAAACGTACAAGAACAAGGCATTCCCCTTTTTGTGAACGCCAATGTCAAGGAAATTACCGAAAAAGACGGTAAGGTCAATGGTGTCAAAGTTATCTTTGACCAAACGGAAGAGAAAACGATTACAGCGTCTGCTGTCGTGGTGACAACCGGCGGTTTCGGCGCCAATTTAGACATGATTTCAGGAGTCAGATCTGATTTGGAGGGGTACGTTACCACCAACCAGCCGGGCAGCACCGGTGACGGTATCAAGATGATTGAGAAGCTCGGCGGTACCACAGTCGATATGGATCAAATCCAAGTTCATCCGACTGTACAGCAGGAAAAATCCTATCTCATTGGGGAGGCTGTTCGTGGGGAAGGAGCGATCCTGGTTTCAAGTGTAGGCAAACGTTTCACAAACGAACTGGATACAAGAGATAATGTCACCGCTGCAATCAATAAGCTTCCTGAGAAATCTGCGTTTCTTGTATTTGATTCCGGCGTAAAATCTCGCGCTAAAGCGATTGAACAATATGAAAAAATGGGCTTCGTTATCCAAGGAGATTCGATCGAGGCTTTGGCAACAAAAATGGACGTACCAGCAGATCAGTTGAAAACTGCACTGGACACATGGAACAGCGCGGTGACGAATAAACAGGATGCCGACTTCGGTAGAACGACCGGAATGGACAATGACTTGTCCGGCGCGCCATATTATGCAATTAAAATCGGCCCTGGAATTCACTACACGATGGGGGGCGTGAAAATCAACACCAACACAGAAGTTTTAAATAAAGATGGACAACCGATTCCAGGCCTTTTTGCAGCAGGCGAAGTTACCGGAGGCTTGCATGGTCAAAACCGGATCGGTGGTAACTCTGTTGCGGAAATTATTATTTTCGGCCGCCAAACGGGTATGAAATCCGCTGATTTCGTAAAAGCTCAATAAGTTATCCCCCCTGTCTCTTTTCGGTTAGACAAACAAACGCTTGGGCTCATCTTAGCCATGCGTTTGTTGTGTTATTATGACGGTGTAGCGTATAAGGTCATAGCGATCCTTGCACGTATACGTTAGAATGAAGAAAAATTTCCGGAGGGACAGCTGATGAAAATTGGCAAACACACACTTCGGCTGCAAACTACAATTACTTTGATGATTGGTGCAGTTCTTATCATAATGCTGCTAGTGGTCTATGTGCTATTTAGTATAAAGGTTTCCTCACAAACAAAATCCTCGTTGGAACAAAAGGCTGTGATCATTTCCCGTACGTTATCGCGTAACCCTCTAATTATTGAAGCGTTAAACAAATCACGCAGCTCGTCTGAATTGCAAAGCTACACTGAGGAAATCCGATTGTTGAACAATGTGGAATTTGTTGTGGTCATGGATATGAATGCAATCCGATATTCCCATCCGGACAAGGACAAAATTGGTAAGCATTTTATCGGTGGCGACGAAGCCGCAGTCTTGCAGGGGCAGGAAAGCATTTCGGAAGCCGAGGGTTCTTTGGGCCCATCTGTAAGAGCGTTTTCACCTGTCTTCTCTGCAAGTGGGAAACAATTAGGAGCGGTGGCAGTAGGGATATCACTGGGAAACATCAGACTTGCCATAAGAGAGAACGTGGGAATCCTTTATTGGGGATTGCTTATAGGCAGTCTAATAGGGGCTGCGGGAGCATTTCTGCTGGCACGTGTTATCAAAAAAATGATGTTTGGCATGGAACCGGCCGCTATTGCTAAGCTTTTGGAAGAGCGTAACTCCATGCTACAGTCAGTTAGGGAGGGAGTCATTGCCGTTGATAAAGAGTCACGTATTACTTTGATTAATACAGAAGCCAGGCGTTTGCTTGCAGCCATTGGCATGCAGGATGATCCCTTGAACCAGTCGGTAGAGAGCTTTTGGCCATCACTGCGGATGAATACAGTGCTCAAAACCGGTGAAGCCAGCCAGGACTTGGAGGTGGAGCATAGCGGTGTTACGTTACTGGCAAACGTGGTTCCCATTCATGTAAAGGGAGCTGTAGAAGGTGCAATTGCCACATTCCGTGATAAGACGGAGATCAGCATACTTATGGAAAGGTTATCTGGCATCTCCTTATATGCTGAGGCATTGCGTGCCCAGGCGCATGAGTTTATGAACAAGCTGCATGTAATATTAGGATTAACACATATGAAAAGGTATGATCGGTTGGAGGCGTATATAACAAGTACTGTCACAACAACACAGGCAGAGATGGGAACGGTGGTGAGACAAGTGAAGGACCCTGTGATGGCGGGATTTCTATTGGGTAAGCTGAGCCGGGCCAGAGAAGCCGGAGTTCGACTGGTGCTTCTGGAGGATGGGGTTCTGCCGGAGCCTAGCGATCCGGAACGCTCCTGCCAACTCATTACGATAGTCGGTAATCTTTTGGATAATGCAATGGAAGCGCCGGAAGGTAGAGGCAGCAAATATATTCATTTCAGCTTTCAATATCAGGATAAGACGCTGATAGTTACGGTTAGCGATAATGGAAGCGGTATCCCAGATGAGAAATTGCCGCTTATTTTTCAACAGGGGTATTCGACAAAAGGAAATGACCGAGGCATCGGCTTGTATCTGGTTGAGCGGAGCCTTAAAGCTATGGGAGGTAAGATTGTTTGTGAAACAGGAAAGGGAGAAGGGACTCGATTTACGGTTAGTTTACCCTATCGAGCAAAGAGTGATGGTCAATGATTAGTGTATTGATTGTAGAAGATGATCCGATGGTAGCCGAGATGAATAAATTCTATCTGGAGCAAGTGGAAGGTTTTCAGTGTAAAGGCTGGGCAAAATCAGTGGGTGAAGCTCTGATCAAATTGGCAGATGAGTCTTTCGAGCTGATTCTGCTGGATATTTACATGAAAGAGAGCAATGGATTGGAGCTGCTGTCCGCTCTCCGTCGAGGCAGTAAACGAATAGATGTGATTATCATTTCAGCTGCGAGCGATAAGGACAGTATCCGAGACGCGCTTCAGAACGGTGCAGTCGATTACCTTATCAAACCGTTTGAGTTTCAACGCTTTCTCGCAGCCCTTTCCGCCTACAAGGAGCAGAATTTTCTGTTCCGCAATCAGGATTCCCTGGATCAGTCTGAACTAGATAAGCTAACCGGGTATAGGAAAGAGCCCTCGGCCGTTCAGGATTTATCCAAGGGCTTTACCCGGCATACATTGCGGACGGTCTGGAAAGCGGTGGAGACCCATAATGCAAATTCCTTTAGCACTGAAGAGATTGCAGTTAGTTCCGGAATCTCGCGGGTTTCGGTCGGGAAATATCTTGCCGTCCTCGCAGATATGGGAGCGCTGAACAGTGAATTGACCTATGGCACCATAGGAAGACCTGTACAGCGATATCGCATGTCTTCCCGCGGCAGTTCTGTGATTTCTAAATTCATATAATTTTTTGGAGTGGGCCGCCGGTTCCGTGTTTTATAAGGAATCGGCGGTTTTTGATTGCCTATTTTTGATAGCGCTTACTTTAATAATTTTTATAATTCAATCAATAATTACGTAAAAACAAAAGCGCTTTCATTTCCGCTACTATAAGGCTAGAAAAGAGTTTAGGAGGAAATGAAAAATGCAAAATACGATTCCATCACCTGTTTCCCAAGGAAAGGAAGGTCCCCTGCCAGAAAAGGCTGCCTTCATTCAAAAATGTAAGCAATTTAAGGTGGGTGTCTTTCCGCTCCCTGTGTATCTAGCTCTGGCAGTGGTCATTCTTCTTGCAAGTGTGGCGGGGAAGCTACCGAATGACATGATTGGAGGGTTCGCTGTCATTATGGTTCTGGGTATTCTGCTGAGTGATATCGGTATGAAGCTTCCCTTGTTGAAAAATATAGGCGGCCCCGCAATCATGGCCCTTATGATCCCATCCCTGTTAATTTACTTGAATTTGTTCAACTCTACTGTGACAGACGCTGTCACTACATTGATGAAAGAGGCCAACTTTCTGTACTTGTACATCTCCATCCTGGTGAGTGGCAGTATGCTCGGTATGCACCGCAAAACACTGGTAGCGGGTATTACGCGCATCTTCATCCCGCTGATCGTCGGGACGATTGCCGCAGTTCTGGGCGGACTACTGGTAGGAACGCTCACAGGTTATAGCATGTATCATACTTTCTTCTTTATTATCGTACCGATCCTTGGCGGTGGAATCGGTGAAGGCATTCTTCCTCTCTCCATTGCATACTCAAGCATTCTGGGTGGACACGAAGCGGGTTATTACGTATCGCAGATGATCCCGTCGGCAATTATCGGCAACGTATTCGCCATCATTGTGGCGGGCTTCCTGAAACGTCTGGGCGAGAAAAAGCCCCATCTAAGCGGTAACGGTACACTAGTCAAATCCGGTGACGATCTACAGCATGACAATCCGGATAACAAACCCAAAGATTTCATGATGATGGGTGCGGGACTTCTGATCGCATGCAGTTTCTTCATTGTTGGGGCATTGCTTGCAGATTATGTAGGGATACCCGGACCGATTGTCATGATTCTGATGGCCGTACTGATCAAATGTGTCAAGGCACTTCCAGAAAGATTCGAAAATGGGGCTTACCAGTTGTATAAGTTCGTTGCTGGTAACCTGACATGGCCGCTCATGGTAGGTTTGGGCATGCTATACGTTCCTCTGAAGGATGTAGCTGCCATTATCTCTCTACCTTATGTGCTGACCTGCCTTGCCATCGTCTTCAGCATGGTGGTTTCCGGCTATTTTGTGGGAAGAAAAATCAATATGTACCCTGTCGATGCGGCAATTGTAACCGTCTGCCATAGCGGCTTGGGTGGAACCGGAGATGTAGCCATTCTCTCTGCCTCCAATCGTATGCAGCTCATGCCTTTTGCCCAGATCTCCACCCGGATCGGCGGCGTCAGCACCGTTATTGTGGCAACTATTCTATTGCGGTTTTGGAGCTGATTAGGATGTCAAGCATACGGCCAGAAAGCTTATAGAGAAAAATATATTGCAATTAACAGGAGGAACAGTAATGAAAATAATGGATGAAGTAATGAAGATGCATGTTGGCGGCAAGCTGGAGACCGGCTTGAAGAACCCTATTCGAAGCATGGAGGATTTATCCAAGGTATATACACCCGGAGTAGCTAAAGTGTGTCAGGCTATCGCCGCAGACCAAGATAAAGCATACGAATATACGATAAAGAAAAATTCGGTGGCGGTCGTTAGTGACGGAACAGCTGTACTCGGACTTGGCGATATCGGTCCCAAAGCAGCCATGCCGGTCATGGAAGGCAAAGCAGCGTTGTTCAAACAGTTTGCAGATGTGGACGCTTTCCCAATCTGCCTGGATACAAAAGATACCGAGGAAATTATCGCGATTGTCAAAGCAATCGCCCCTACCTTCGGAGGCATTAATCTCGAAGATATTTCTTCGCCTCGTTGCTTTGAGATTGAAGCGAGACTTAAGCAGGAGCTCGATATTCCAGTCTTCCACGACGATCAGCATGGAACGGCGATTGTGGTACTGGCTGGAATTTTGAATGCGTTAAGAGTATGCAACAAGAACATTAAGAATGTGAAGATAGTGGTGAACGGTATTGGAGCCGCCGGTATCGCCGTATCCAAGATGCTCCTGCATGCCGGTGCTGTAAATTTGATCGGTGTGGACCGCCAGGGTGCAATTAACCGTGCTGTCCATTACGATAAATCGCATTGGAGCGAGTTTGCACTAATTACAAATCCTCATCTGGAGATAGGTTCCTTATCTGAAGTTATTCAGGGTGCTGATGTATTTATCGGACTATCCGCCCCCGGTGCCTTAAAGCTAGGTGATGTAAAAAGAATGGCTGCTGATCCGATTGTATTTGCCATGGCCAATCCTACTCCGGAGATTGATCCTGAAATTGCCGCGCCTTACGTCAAGGTTATGGCGACAGGGCGCTCCGATTTTCCTAACCAAATTAATAATGTTCTCTGTTTTCCCGGTATTTTTCGTGGAGCCCTTGACTGTGGCGCCACTGAAATCAATGAAGATATGAAACTGGCTGCTGCAGAGGCGATATCTTCAGTAATTGACGCCAGTGATCTTCATGAAACTTATATTATGCCGAATGCGTTTGATCCACGGGTAGTGGAGCGTATCCGGGAAGCGGTTATTCGAGCGGCGCTCAAGAGTGGTGTGGCAAGAATAGGTACGTTAATGGAAAGCAATTAAAGCTGTATAAACATCCGATCCGGATTATTCATAAATTAGTTTTTCGGAGTTCTGTGCATATCTCGAATACATGATGTTAGGTAACTCTGCCTTATGCTTGTTTCTCCATTCGCTGGAAGAATATCCAAGCATGTCGGCGTAGGTATAACGCTTCGCGGTGGATTGTTGCAAGCGATCATTGGTTTGGCGTCTATGGGGATGATTTCTAATCTGCCGCTTCTTATCGTGATGAGGATCCTTTTTGTGGGGGGGATCGCACTAGCCGTTCCTTCACTTGTTTCGCTTGTTGGGCAAGTGGGCGGCAAGATGCGCGGGATAGCTGTATCTGTATATACTTTTATATTGTTTACAGGCACAAGCTTTGGTCCGATTATCTCGCTTCAATTGATGAATCATGTAAGTTATTTAATTACGTTTCTTCTATTGACATGTATTCTGTGCATTGGGTTGCTAGCAGCATGTCTTATTCATCATGAGGAGGCAGGGGAGTTAAACAGCCAGTAAATTTGTGATCAATAAACAAAAGACGATGAAATGACATCATAACGATTGTTTATTCAAGGTAACTTCTTTTGAAGTTACCTTTTTACTTTGAAGTCACGTGGGCCCGTAATGTGGTCTGGAGAAGCTTATGTCCTAATGAAAATAGTTGTATAAAAATTTGATATACGCGCAGAGAAATTCCGGTGAATAGCGTCAAATAGAAGTGGACGTTAAAAAGATTTAATTTGGTTCATTATGTTCCTTGTTACAGTCGAACAGTTCTTAAGCTTTTTGTAAGAATCCGATAAGAAAAAAGAAAGTTCTGTTATGTACAATGTATGAAATGAGAGACTATAACTGTATTAAGGATGGTGGATGAGTTGGGTTTCAAAATACGTAAAACCACAGTGCAATCCGTCTGGATGATGTGGGAAAAAGCTTTTGCGTTGCTTTCACATTTTCGCGGATCGCATAAGTCGAGTTTTGGTATATGTACCGTGATGCTAAAAAAACACCGAGGACAGCCAATTGTATGCCAGGACGCCACGGTCATCAACCAGGGGGAGTGGGTGGGAGAGCTCCACCTCGATAATGGAAGCATCCTGAAGTTGATCCAGTCCGAAGGATCGGATCGTGCTGCACTCCAAACGGCTCGCATGCTGCGTAAATCAATGCAGCAAATCAATGAAGCCTTCGAATCGCAGTCCGAGTTCAGGCAGGTCAAGGCTTTATTGGGGATTACACTGCTCCATCGGGGATTAACACACGGTCTTGGTTTTGAACAACAAAATATAAAGTCCGGTGTTTTTGAACGCATCACCACCATTTATCTTCGATTGCTGCTGTCTGCTATGCATCCGGAAGGGAGACACAGAATCAGTCGGCGAACCGAACAACTGGTCCCGATGTTACTGATTCATTCACGGGCCTCACTGAAGAATAGGTTCTCACCCGGACAGAACTACTCTGGATAAGTCTTAAGCTTGTTATATGGAGGTGTAATTATTCTTACATATTTAATAGGAGGGATACTATGTACCGCCACTCTTTACATGTTTATTCCGAGTTTGATTACGCGAGTGAGCGGCTTTGGTGTCTTTCGCAAAGGAACGGTAAAAAAACAGGTGGCATTCACTTTTGACGATGGGCCACATCCGAAATATACGCCGATATTGCTGGATTTATTGAAGTTGCATCAAGTGAAGGCTACTTTTTTCGTGCTAGGATCGAGAGCGGAGCAGTATCCAGACCTGATCAGAAGAATGGATCGGGAAGGCCATCAGATTGGCATCCATAATTATTGTCATACCTCTAACTGGCTGATGCTGCCCCGTACGATTAGGCGAGAACATCTGGACCGCTCTGCTGATATTATAGAGTCTATAGTCGGAACCCGACCCAATCATTACCGTCCACCCTGGGGATTAATCAATCTATTTGATTTCTTTCGATACAAACAGTATCGAATTGTTCTATGGTCGCTGAAGGCAGGCGACTGGAACACCCGGGTCTGTCAAACCCGGATGCAGGCCACTCTGTTAGGTGGAATCACCGATGGCTCCGTTGTCCTACTTCACGACAGCGGTGAGACTGTGGGCGCGGACCGGCATGCTCCTTATTTTATGTTGCAAACTTTAGAGGAAGTGCTAAACCAACTACAGGCAAGAAACCTGCAATTTGTTCGCCTTGACGAAATGTCTTGACGTATTCCAGTGTCTTTGCTGTTAAGTCTTGAATTGTTTGCGGAAGCAGAGCGGCGAGATACCCATCATTAATTTGAAGGTTCGTCCAAAATGGGAGGTGTTATCAAACCCAACCATTCCCGCAATTTCAGTAACATTAAAAGAAGAGCCAACCAGCAAATCACGCGCTTCTTTAATGCGGATGTTATTGATATATTCAATGAAGCTGAACCCGGTGGCTTCTTTAAAAGTTCGGCATAAGTAGGAAGAGCTTATGTCGAATTTCTGTGAAATCTCACAGAGCTTAAGCGGTTCCATATAATGTTGATTTACATAATTAACGATGTCCAGGACTTTCTTATGTGTACGATTGGATTCCACTAATGGGGTTACACGGCTGTCAAATAGTTTACGATTAAGATAGAGAAGCAACTCCACCAATATTATTTGTTGGTATTGTTCATATCCGCGAGCTTGCTTCTTTCCCTCCTGGATCATCTTCTGAAAAAGCTGTTCGATGAAATACTGATCCTTCCCGGTCATCTTCAAAGCGCGGTAATCACTTTTGAACAATTCGAGCAGTTCCTCACATTGACCGCCGGTGCAGAAATGCTGCAGGAATTCTTTTTTAAACAGCAGTGTAACCCGTTCATACATATTGCAGCCGGAATTAACCAGTTTGTGCATTTCGTGAATATCCATAAATAGCAACGTACCGCCCGCAACCTGGTAGGTTCTGTCCCCTATAAAATAATAAAAATCCCCGGATATTAAATACAGAATCTCATATGCATCATGATAGTGTCTTGAAGGCATGCTGGTGTATACCTGTTTCTTGCGGCTGATCTCAAAAAGAGTAGACTCATAAAATACCGGTTTCATTCAGCACCTCCTAAGAGGATTGTAGACTTAATCTAGGGGTTGTAGCAATATATGTATAAAAATTAATAATTACAAGAAAATACGTGCTGTTTGGACAAACTTTTTGAGATAAGCTTAAATTGAATTACCAAGTGTTGGAAAAAGGAGGGCTGTCATGCTCAGATAGGTTGGGGATAAGGTTCGCTGCCACTCAAAGTTAAAGCGCTTAAACTATTTAATCAAAGGAGAGATTGCGGTGCTTAATTCAACGAATAGTAAGGTTTCCAAGAAGATGAAATTTTCATTGTTGATCCTGCTCAGTTTTTCAATGATTTTTTCTTATGGCTATCTGTCCAGTGCATCTCAACAGAAAAGTTATGCGGCAGGGAACCCTGATTCTAATTTCTCACCGGCAACACTTCAATTCTTGCGCGACAACACAGGTCTGGATGGTGAGCAGTGGAACAATATTATGATGCTTGTCAACAAACCGGAGCAGGACGATCTGAACTGGATCAATTTTTACGGATATTGTGAAGATATTGATGATGACCGCGGATATACGATTGGAATATTCGGTGCGACTACAGGCGGCTCAAATGATACCGGTCCCGACGGTCCGGATCTGTTCAAGGCATATGATGCTGCCAAAGGCGCGAGTAATCCTTCGGTTAAAGGCGCATTGGCCCGGATCGGTGTCAAGGGTTCGATGAAAGGGAAGATCCTCGAAATCAATGAAAGCGAAGAGAGCTTCTGCAGAAAAATCGGCAATTTGCAAAATGATCCCGAGTGGAGAGAGGCTATGTGGAAAACGTTCTACAATATCTACATTAAATACAGTGTGGAGCAGGCCCGCAATCGCGGCTTTAACTCGGCATTAACTATTGGTTCCTTCGTGGATGCAGCGCTGAACCATGGAGCTACCGGCGGTTCCGAGACTCTTCAAGGGCTTTTGGGTAAATCAGGAAGCAGCACGGATGAGAAGACTTTCATGACCAAGTTCTATAAAGAACGGACCAAGATTGTAGATACTAATGAGTATAACGATCCGCCAAACGGCAAGAACCGTGTGAAGCAGTGGAGCAATTTGCTCAACATGGGAGAGACAGACCTGAAGGGTGCAGATTCGGCAGTCCTTCAAGTCACCGACTGGGAACTCCAATAACAGGAATGCGAGAGTAGACAAAACCGCCGTTCTTCTTGGAGACGGCGGTTCGATGATAAGTGAGATTAATGAAGAGGGAGATGGTCGAATGGATAACCACCAATCTTATCTCAAAAACAGATTTCCAAAGGTAATCAGTCTAATGGTTGTAGGTTTGCTGCTTGCCATGGAGTTGACCGGTTTTGTTTCAGCAGGAAGGGAGGGAAATGAGGAAGATCTTGCAAGCGAAGTTACTGCAGCTCAGGAAACGATTGCCCAGTGGATTTTTAAAGACAAAGGCGAGAACGGGGTATTTCCGGCTACAGGCGGGGTATATCAAACGGCTTCATCCATTCGTGATGTAGGAACAAATACGGATGCATACACCTATGAGCCCAGTGAGAACAGCGTACGCAACCAGGGCTGGCATGAAGGAACGGGCACTAAATACTGGCTTGCCACGCTTTCTACCCAAGGCTTCGAAGGTATCTTCCTCTCTTCACAGCAAACTTCTTCAAGTACAGGGCCTAGGGATTTTAAGGTGCAATACAGTATAGATCAGCAGGAATGGACAGATGTTGCGGGCGGCAACCTTGTTCTAGCCCAGAACAATTTTAATTGTTCCAATAATTCCTGCAAATTAACGAACCTCGTTTTGCCTGCGGGAACTAACAATCAAGATGTACTCTATATCCGCTGGGTGGTTAACTCTACGAAAAGCGTGAGCGGGGGAACAGTGTCCAGCTCAGGCTCAAGTAGAATCAAAGATGTAGTAATTAAAGGAACACGTAGCAACGGCGAACCTGGGGACACTCCCACACTTGAGGTAAGCAAAACTCCCGCTTCAGGGGCTGCAGATGTTTCCCTTAATGCAGAGATCACTGTGAAGTTTAATAAAGCCATCAGTCTCGATAGTGGTTATCAAGTTGAAATCACAGAAAACAATGTTCCTCTTAACAACATCTCTGCCTCGCTTCTCGGTCAAGACTCGGTCAAAGTTAGCCACCCCAATTTTACTGCCGGCAAAACTTACAAGGTGACCATCCCTAAAGAGCTTGTTAAGGGGGCTACGGATGGCCGGACACCGGAGAACGATATTACCTGGAGCTTTAAGACGAAGTCACCGGATACCGGCAACAAAACACCAACACTGCTGAACATGACTTTTAATGGGGACCCAAAGACAAGTATCGCCTTTGACTGGTATACAGCCGAAACTGTCAGAGGTACAGTAGTGCAAGTGGTGGAGGCCTCCAATGCGGGAGGAAGCGAGTTCCCGGAACAACTGGCAACCTCTTATGAGGGCAGCTCAACAGTTATTGAAACCTTAATGACATCAGGAGACAGAAGTTCCAAAAAGTATAAAAAGTTCGCTAGTCACAAAGTTATTACAAGCGGTCTCAATCCTGGAACTAAGTATATATACCGGGCCGGTAACGGTGATGCGGACGGCTGGAGCGAGGCGGGTTCTTTTACCACGGACAAGGCGGATAATCAGGATTTCCATTTCCTCTACGTGACCGACACCCAAGGCTCAAGTAAATCGAATTTCGATCTGTGGCAGGATACTTTTAAGAGAGCTATTGAGAAAACGGTAGATCCAAAGTTTGTTCTTCTTACAGGGGATCTAACGGATGATGGTGATCTGGAGCAGCTGTGGCAGTGGTTCTTGGGTGTGCCGAAAAAAGAATTTGCCAATGTGCCATTTGCACCGATTATCGGCAACCATGAGATAGAGGATTATCCGAATAATAACTTCTATAACCATTTTAATCTTCCAAAAGATGTCGGGACGGGTGCTCATGACGGGTCTGTATATGCTTTCGAATACGGCGATGCTCTGTTTATGCAAATCAATTCCCAGTACGAAGGGGAGGTCAAGCCGTACAAAGCAGATATTCAGTTCACGAAGCAATTGGAATGGATGCGGAATCAGGTGGCAAAGACCGATAAGAAGTGGAAATTCGTCTCTATGCATAAGGGAGCTTATTCCTCAGGGGATAATGCTTCGGCAGAAAGCGACCGGGTAGAATTTTACCGGAAATATCTGATTCCTGTATTTGATGAGCTGGGTGTGGATATGGTGTTTGAGGGACATGACCATATGTATATGAGGTCTTTTCAAATGCTGAACAACGTTCCGATTAAGAATGTCATTACCGATGAGCAAGGAAATGTGCTGAATCCCAAAGGGACTGTGTATCTAATGGGCAACTCGGCCGCTTCGAAATTCTATGCTATTAATCCAGACGCAGACACTTTTTTTGCAGCAAAAAACGATCAGCCCAACAAGAAAATGTTCGTGGATGTTTCCATTACAAACGATGTGTTGAAATTTACATCCTACACAGCAGTTAAAGATAAACCCCTTGCCGTCTATGATGCTTACAGTATTAAGCGGACTGACGTCAAACCCGGCATTGTCGAAAATCCAAGCGCAGTAAGACAGTCAGGGAACCGTGCAGTTCTTTCGTGGAAAGCACCAACAAATAGCCCTGACCCGGTGCGGGGTTACCGGATTTATGAGAAAAATGATAAAGTTAGCACAAATTGGAGCGTGTATGTGCCGACGGTAAGCGGTCAGACGAGTTACAGCTATACATTAAACGGCATAGATTCTGCTAAATCCTACAATTTCGTTATTAAAGCAGTGGGGACAAGAAATAACTCGCTTCCAGCAGAGGTAGGAATGCAATGAATCCTCGAAAAACAAAATTACTAACCGAATGTACCCTGGTTAAAAGACACTAGCTCACGCTAGTGTCTTTTTCCTTCCAAGGGCAAAGACCTATAAATATTGCACCTTATGTATATTTTATCTGTGTTTCGGAATTTTAATCCCCTTTATAATAAGGTTTGTAACAGGGTTGGTAGGCCGGCCGAGCTTTACAAAACGAAAAAGAAGAGGAAGCTACAATGTCAAATGAAGCAGGGAAAAAAATAAAGCTTTCACGAATCGGAAATTCGCTAAGGCAACAGAAATATCTTCAACTTATGGTGCTACCTGGTCTTATATGGCTAATTGTTTTTTGCTACATCCCTATGGTCGGACTTTTTGCAGCATTTTTTGATTATAATCCTTTTCTGGGAATTCTAAAGAGTCCATTTGTAGGCTTCGCGCACTTTAAAGAACTGTTTCACGATGAGTTGTTCTGGAATTCGGTAAGAAACATGTTCGGGTTAAGTTTAACGAAGACGGTTTTTGCCATCATCATGCCGATTTTGTTTGCCTTAATGCTTAACGAAATCAAGAATATGACCCTGAAAAAAATCGTTCAGACGGCGAGTTATCTTCCGCACTTTATCTCGTGGGTAGTTGTTGCAGGACTGTTTATTATGTGGCTCAACACCGATGGCATTGTCAATCATGTACTGATGTCGCTTGGTTTCACCAATGAGCCCCAAGCTCATCTGAATTCTCCCGGAGGCTTCTGGATCTGGATGGCAATTATTGACACCTGGAAAGAGACCGGGTGGTGGGCGATTATATATCTCGCTGCCATTGCTGCGATTCCTGTAGAACAATATGAATCTGCTGTGGTGGATGGAGCAAGTCGCATCAGAAGAATGATTAGCATCACTATTCCGTCCATTAAATCCACAATTATGATGGTAGTTATCCTTAGTATTGGAAGCATGATTTACGGAGGACTCTCCGGATCAAATCTGCAGCAATCTCTACTCTTTGGGAATTCGCTCAATTATGACAATTCCATGATTTTGGAAACCTATATCGTAAATATGGGGCTTTCCCAAGGTCGCTTCTCTTATGCTATTGCTGCAGGGTTAATCTTATCATTGTTATCGTTTGTGCTGTTCAGTGGAGCAAATGCAGTCAGCCGTAAGTTAACAAACACCAGTTTATATTAACAAGCAAATTCCCGTATAAAGTGAACCGTCAGGAGCGAAGGAAATGAAGGGAAATACAGAAGACAAAGTCATCAACATAGTTCTGTTTATTCTTATGTCGATTGTCACCCTGGTAACGTTGTATCCATTGTACTACTCATTCATCATATCCTTGAATGATGCCAATGACATCGCCGAAAAAGGCTTCATCTATTTATCTCCAAGAAAATTCACACTTGAGAATTTCAAGATTGTTTTTACAGAGAGCAAGTTAGCTCATTCATTCCTAATTACAGGGGCGAGAACGATTTTGGGTACAATTGCAAGCGTATTGTTTACTGCTTGCGTGTCTTACCCCTTATCTAAAAAATACTTGGCCCTTAGAAGCTTCTATATCCGGACGGGTGTAATCACCATGTATTTTTTTGGTGGAATCATTCCAACCTATCTGCTGCTCAACTCACTTGGATTAATTGATACCTTCTTGGTTTATATCATACCTTCCCTGTATTCATTTTTTAATGCCATTTTGTTTATTAACTTTTTTTCCTCCATTCCCGATGCGTTAGAGGAATCAGCCAAGATAGACGGTGCAAATGATTGGCGTGTTTTCTGGAAAATATTCCTTCCGTTGTCTGCGCCGATTCTGGCCACCGTGTCGTTGTTCTATGGAGTACAGCAATGGAATTCATGGTTTGATGCAGCCTACTACACCAATTCACCAGACCTGGCCACCCTGCAACTGGTTCTTTATCAGATCATCAGTCAATCGGAAGGAGCCGCGATTGCTGCAAATTATCTCGGAGCCGGTAAGCAGAATATTAACATTATTGATTCCATGAAGTATGCAACTATGGTTGTGTCCGTCGTTCCGGTAGCTCTCGCGTATCCATTCCTGCAGAAATATTTTGTCCAGGGCATGATGGTGGGCTCTGTAAAAGGATAATGCTCGATATCTAGGTCACTTGCCTTGATATACACACAAAAAAAGGGGGAAAGAAGATGAGTAAGGGAAAAAGGATTGTGTCAATCTTTATGGCAGTAATGATGGCTGTTGTTTTTAGCGGGTGTCAATCGAATAAGGATGCGGAGAGTTCAAGTCAGCCAGCAACGGGTACAGAAGCAACTGCGGGTTCGGAAGAATTGACGCAGGAACCTCTAGTTATCAAGCATTTCTATAATTATGACTGGTTCAATGTCGATTGGACAAGTTCGCCCTCCGGTCAGGAAATTCAAAAGCAGGCCAATGTAAAGATTGAATTAAGCAAAGCAACTTCTGGTGATAATACCAAGCTAAATATGATGGTTGCTTCCGGTGACATTCCTGATTTGATTACAACCAACAAGGATGATCCCGCCATCGATTTAATGATCAAGAATGGCATGGTTTTGCCGATTTCTGATTTTATTGATCAATATGCGCCTGAGATTAGGGAGCAGAGTGAACCAGAGGTCTTTAAATACTACAACTATAAGGATGGAAAGCAATATTTCTTCCCGTCGTTTCTCGTTACCCCATATGACCTTCAACAATCAGATTATAATACGGTTAGCGGAGGTGATGGAGTAAGCGCTATCAGAAGTGATGTTTATGAGGCAATCGGAAAACCAGATATGTCAACGCCTGACGGATTCTTTAATGCAGTGAAAGCAGCAAAGGAAAAGTTTCCTAAGCTTACCGGCTGGTATTTCGGGGCTTTCAACAAAGATCTGACCTTCTTTAAAGCAGGTGAATTTCAAGGTTATATGTTCCCTGCTACCCAATTCGGCATCCATGTATATGATGTAAACGCGGATGGAAAGCTCACATCGGGTGTGCGTAATCCGAAATTCACTGAATTCGTAAAGTTCATGAATAAAATGTACACGAATGGATTAATGTCCTCTGAATCATTCGTAGATGCGCAGGATATTAAAGAAGCTAAGAAACAAAAAGGGGATACGATCGTATTCTCCGGGATCGTGAATGATTTTAACGAAACGATCAAAACTCAGGATAATCCGGAAGTGGGCTGGGAGCCTCTACCGTATTTCCCGGATGGTAAGTATTTCAAAGATGGCTCTGGTTGGACAGCTACGCTGATCTCCAAGAAAGTCGCTGACCCTGAACGGCTGGCTAAATTCATCTCTTTTATGACTTCTCAAACAGGTAGAGAGCTTGATGCTTATGGGGTAAAGGGCGTTCATTGGGAGATGAAGGAGATCGATGGGAAGCAAGTACCAAGACGGACTCCGGAATTCCAGACCTTATACGAAACCGACGGAAGCAAATATCAGAAGGAAACAGGGGTATCCACCTACTTTGCTTTCTCGGATGACTATATCCATGGCAGAATGGCTGCACTTACCGATTCCGAGAAGACAGATTACAGAAAGAACTTGGAGAGCATTGTCAAGCCGCACAAAGAAGCGGATATCGCATTGGGACTTATTCATCCATTGTCCACTTCTGAAGAAGGGATTATCCAAAATAAGCTCAATGAGCTCTCCAAAGCGTACTACCCTAAAATGGTTATGGCCAAGAACGAGGGTGCCGCTTTAGATACCTATAATGAGTTTGTGAAGAAGGCGGAAGACACCGGTTTGGCAAAATTGGAGGCTGCTTGGACCGCTAAGTATGCGGAGTTTAAATAAGTCAGCTTAGCAATAAAATAATGTTAATCAAAGAAGTGGATGAGTGTGACGAGAATCAGGCTCATCCTTCTTCTTTTCGCAAGGAAAACTCTTAAATCCACTACAAATCCGCGTTATACGTTTATTCGGGGGATACAATGAAGGAAACCATTAAAATCTGCAAAAAAGGGTATGACATTGTCATCGAGAAAGGTTCTGGCTGCATCAGGGAATTGTATGACAATAAAGATGCTAACCGGGTGAACCTTGTTGACCGCAACAGGCGATTCGGGAGCTTGGCCGCAACCTTTAAAGACAAGAAATCATACCATACAGAAATAAGCCATGTCGCAGAGTCCAAGAAACACATCGTTATAGATGACCAACTCATCACCCATTCTTTTTCTTATCTGAGAGGTTCCTGTGCCGTTTTTACCAATTTCGAATATAACTCCACCTTAAAATACGAATTTATGGACGAGTTTTTTATCCTTTCCATTGAAGCTGCAGACACGAATATCAGCCAATTCGGCATGAACCTTGATTTCAATTTTTTAGGGAAGTTAGGCACAGGATATGAGGATCAGGTGATCCCGACATCCCCCTATACCTCAGCAGACGGCAAAGCCTCCTATTATCTAATGACAAGGCCTAACGGCAGATGGGTTCTGGTTACCTCACCTCAACCCCTGGCTGGGTGGCGACTGGAGTATTCTCCCAATAATTTTGGACATTTTATTCTCGGATTGAAGATGTTTGAGAGCTTTGATGATGTTTTTGTTTCAGATTCAGGCACGAAACAAAAACATACGATAGCCCTTAGGATCGACTTTCCCGACACGTACAGGGAGGCCATGTCGCTTGCGAGCTCCGCCTTGGGATCCCCTGTTCCCTATTTTCCGGTTGCAGGGGGAACATTGGGGACAGAGCTTCCCATGACTATTGAAGGAGTATATAACAAAATTATCCTTCATTCACCATCAGGTAACAGCACGGATATTACAGAGCATGTAGTAGAAGATAGCGGCGGATATCAGGTTTCAATTAGGCTTTGTGAAGAGGGATTCTACAGGGTTGAAGCATTTGGAAATTCCCTGAACAGCCTGGACTGTGTATTATTCAGCTTCAGCGGTTGGAACGAGCTGTTCCGCAAGGCGAGCAGTACTATCGAACAACCCTATCACTGTGATGAGAATCTTGCTGAGGGAGGGGTGTGGTGCTGGGCTCTGTGTGAACATATCAAGCGGTTTGGGGTGGACCCGCAATTGGCGGACAGGGTTTTAGAACATATTGATCATAAAATATTGAATCTGTCCGGAGTCTCCCCTACGCCAGGATGCTCCATCGTACCTTATCCGCACAGGTTTGAGGGTCGGGAATATGGGCCTTACCATATCTTCGAGTCAACCCGAATACAAGAGCAGTTTTTTGGGGTGTCTATTCTTCTATCTGCTTATCAAGCATTTGGCAATTCAAGCTATCTGGAGTATGCGATTGATACCTTGCTGAACCTGCTCCATGAGCATATTGCCGAGAATGGGGCCATCCTGTGTTATGAGAAAGGAAGAGAGATCGATTATACCACCGTATGCGCCCCTGTAATTGCAGTGGTGGATATGGCGAAGGTGCTTGGGGAGAGGAGAGATCCCAGAGAGGCTGTCTTTCAAGCAGCAGCCGTGAAAATTGCGGATTATCTGCTGCAACGGGGATTTCATTTCCCTACGGAGGGGGATCAGGAATACTCACAGTCGGAGATGGAGGACGGCTCGATCTCCTGCACGGCATTATCCGTTCTGTATGTTTGCTTTCACATTGAATTCAAGCATGAATACATTCGATTTGCCGAAAGTATTCTACGGCTTCATGATGCCTGGAAGATGTACACGCCTGATGCCCGGATGTACCAGTCATCCTTCAGATGGTGGGAGACCATCTGGGAAGGCGATCAGGACGGCCCGTGCATCAATGCAGGACATGCCTGGACGATCTGGCGGGGAGAAGCCGATTTCTATTACTCACTCCTCACAGGGGATATGAACAGGCTGCTCTCTTCCTACAATGCTTACCTAACCAATCTCAGCAAGATTCAACAGGATGGCACTGTATATGCCTGTTATATTCCGGATTATATTCCTTATAGCACGGAACCTGGGGTGCTGGTCCACCGATACCCGCTGAAGCCAGACCATTCTCTCTCCAGGTATGTGTGGCCGCGGGCAGTGGATACCTGGTTTAAATCGAGCGGCATTCACAGCCAGAAGGGTAAGCCGATTGCTTTGAATGGTGAAGTTACGTTTCATGAAAATTGCCTGGTTTTTATGAGCACGGCTCCCGAGTTTAGTTATTTTTTTGTTGGTGATATAAGGGGAAGAATCAGGCTTGCTACAGAGAAAAGAATCACAATCATATCTCAAACGGAGTATTTGTCAGTATACCAGGGTCGTATTGAGGCTGCTCAGGGAATCCGTTGCGAGATTACACCGGAGAACAAATGGATTGAAATTGAATTAGGGTAATCTCCCATGTAAGAGAGCAGTAAAGCTCAAAAAATGTTCATTTTTTGTCGATTTCAGTAAGTATTGATATAATAAATACGGTCGCGGCAGTGGATATTGAGGGACAGAGAGGGACGAGTTATGTTAAGAATGCTTCGGGGACCCGTAAACACCAGCTATACTTGGAAGATCATGATTTCCTTTGTGCTTGTCCTTCTCATACCCGTAACCTTGTCGGCTGTTTTTATCTACATTCGGTCTGTCCAATATGTGGAGGATCAGTCTAAGACCGCCCTCAAGGAAGCCTTGGCAAAAGAAAAAGAGAATGTGCATCAAATTTTTAACGATTACCGAAAACTCGGGAGCCAAATTGCGCAATACCCTTTGCTGATTTCATATTTTGATGATTTATATATGTCCGATACCAACAAGATTGATTTTTCCTATCATTACCTCAATTCTTTTATGGATTGGGTCCGCAGCCTGGAGACTACGGAGTATCACTTCCGGTTCTTTACTGCGAATGACAACACCTTTCAGAATGAATGGATTTACCATTCTAAGCCTTACGGTAACGAAGCATGGTTTGAAGAAGCGATACAGGCGACCTACAGCGCTCCATACTGGGAGAATCTCCACAAAGCCCGTATTTTGGATTATGACAAAGTCAAAAACCCAGCGATTCGCGATCAGGAAATCTCCTTGTTCGTGCCTATGTTATCCTATACAACCAACGATAGAAAGACGCTGCTGGAAATTTTTATTGCACCTGACGCTATTTTTGGTGGTCTCGGCAAGATGGAGGAGTTCAAACAGGGAGCCGTGTTCGTATATGATAGCGTAGGTCAACTGGTCTATGAATCCAATCATCACCCGGCAGGTGTTCTCTCACAGCTATCCTCCCAATTAAACAAGGCTGAACAAAGTACATCCAATTTCGTTACGAAGGTGGGAAGCCAGTCCTTTCTGACGGAAATCCAGACATTAGAGAATCCTAACTACAGAATTATTGGAATGTTTCCTCAGAATCTGGTTATCCAAGAAACCACGAAAGCGCGAAACACCTTCGTAGTTTGTCTCGTAGCCGCACTTATCTTGATGATTCTCATCTCCTATGTTTTTTCCAGAAAACTGATGAAGAAAATAAAAAGGCTCGTAAAGGTCATGAGGAGCGTCCAGAAGGGCAACCTGAATACCCAAGTGGTAATTGAAGGAAATGATGAAATTGACGAACTCGGCAAGGATTTTAATAGAATGCTTAACAGGATAAATGAACTGATCGAGACGGTATACAAAACGGAAATTCTTCAGAAGGATGCGCTGTTGAAAGCGCTTGAGAACCAGGTGAATCCCCACTTTCTGTATAATACGCTGGAGACCATCAAGATGATGGCCGAGATCAACAGGGAAAGGGAAATCTCCGATGCGTTAACCTCATTGGGCGCTATGGTCCGCTACAATTTGACAAAAGACAACAGGCTGGTCCTGATAACGGAAGAAATCGAACAAATCAGGAGCTATTGCAGTTTGCAGAATTTGATGATGAACGGCCGATTGGAGCTGGTATGCTCGATTGCAGAGCAGATATATTCGTTAAAGATGCTGAAGCTGATCCTTCAGCCGATCGTAGAGAATGCAATCCTCCACGGGTTTCGCAACTTTGATGGTCAATGTGTCATCAAAATTTCGGCCGAGGTATACCAAAATAATATCCGATTCACAATTTGCGATAATGGGAACGGCATTGAGCCCGGGAAGCTCAGAGCCTTGAGAGAACGGTTGGAAAACAACCATAAAAACAGGTTATCCCCAGGTGAGAACGGAATCGGTCTGTCCAATGTCAATGACCGGCTTAAGCTGGCGTATGGAAGCTGCTATGGTATAGAGATTGAAAGTGAAATGAGGGAAGGAACCCGAATTTATATCAGCATTCCGGTTATTGATTAACCAAGGAGGGATGAACGTGTATTCATTATTGATCGTAGATGATGAGAACATCATTAGAAAAGGGTTGCGAGTGATTATCGACGATCTTGGGTTCTCGTTCAGGGAAGTGGTGGAAGCCGAAAATGGAGTCCAAGCTTTGGCAATATATGAGAAACACAAGCCGGATATTATTATAGTCGATATTCAAATGCCTCATATGGACGGTATTGAATTTCTTAAAAAAATAAGGGATATAGGTGCTGATAGCCGGGTTATTATTTTCAGCGGCTACAGTGAATTTGAATATGCCAGGGAAGCTATTCGTTTTAAGGTTACCGAGTATTTGCTCAAACCGATCAAGAGACAGGATCTGGAGGCTGCCCTGAAGAGGGCTTTGGACGATCTGGACCAGGAAAAGGGAACGGAAGAACTGCCTCCTGGGAGCCTCTCCGAGACAGATGGGAATATGCTTAAAGATATGCTGCTAAGCGCTGGTGGGAGCGATGAGGTCTTTCAAATGTTTTTATCCGAACGAAGGATTGAAATGCCTTGCCCGCATTTCATCATTTTATATGCACAGTTTACCCACCTGCAACTTTTTTCAGATGCCGGACAGGGAAGTATTCTCCCTGCAACTATGCTCGGCAGTAAGCTGGTGGCAATGTTTCCTCAGGTACTGTCTGTTCCGCATGTGAAAAACAGTGTGATCTCTATCATCAACATAAAAAAAGGAGACGGTTTGAGAGAACTTCGAGCCTCCTTAAACGAAATAAATGAATATCTCCGGGAAAAAGGGCTTCGAGTAAACTGGGGAGTCAGCGGTATTAGCAGTAAATCTGTGCCTCTGTACACGCTGTTTAGGCAGGCCAAAGCCGCCTTCATGGAAAAATTGGTATACGGCGAAGGGAATATTTATTTTGCAGATGAACTGCCTAAACTCGCTGACAGGTTGCACTTTAACGAATCTGATATTACCCAAATGATATCCATGCTCAGAATGATGGACACCGGGAGGCTGGAAGTCTTCATCAATCAGAGGTGCAATGAGACAAGTATAAAAGGAATGGTAACGGTGAAGGAATACCAGGACAAGCTTTGCAGCTTGCTTATACAGGTGGGGTCCGGTATAAACGGTTCCGAAAAGGCCGGTGTTTTTATGGCTAATAACATCTATCAATTCGTGGAGGAACTGGAGGAATGTACTTCTTTACCGGCGGCCAATAAGCGCTTTATTGATACTTTAGTATTGATAAGTACCTATGACCATAAAGAAGGAACAAAATCAGGAGACAATAAATCAATTGCGCTTGTCAAACTATTCATCCAGAAGAATTTCCACAAGGTAATCAATCTCGATATGCTGGCAAATCAGGTTTCCATGAATCCTTCCTACTTCAGTGTATTGTTCAAAAAGGAGGAGGGCATATCCTTAACCGATTATATTGTGAATGTCAGAATAAACAAGGCAATGGAATACCTAATAGATCCCCAGTTCAAAGTGTACGAGGTCGCAACCAAAACCGGATTCAATGATGAGAAGTATTTCAGCAAGGTATTTAAGAAAAATGTGGGGATTACACCTAAGGAATATAAAGAAAAAAGCATATTCCACATGTAGGTTTATTTTTAACAACAATAAATGCGATTTCAATAAATATGGCACGCTTTCTTGAAATTTTCCATTCTTTTTTACAGGCAGTGTTGCTAATATTCAGATTGTAGTCCCCTACAACACAAGTTTAGAGGAGGAGAAAAAATGACTTGGGCTAAGAATAGGTTTTATTGGATGTTTTTTTTATCTTTTTTGGTAGCGTTTACAGTCGGTTATGTCCGGCATGCCGAAGCAGCAGGAACTAGTACAGTCTATCCGTTTCCGGCAAGTCTCGCTTCAAACAGCGATTTTCAGGTGTGGGTCGAAAACACTTCATCACCCGTATGGACTGCACCGGGAATGGCCGCTACCCCCAAAGCAGTTACCAGCTTCGCATTCACGGGTACGGTGACTGTTAAGGTACAGTACAAGTCCAATTTCACATCAGCTAATATTATGCCTTCCCAATACGGAATAACGTATACTAAACCGGCGGCCAACCAGCTTCAGTTCACGTTAAACGATTATAAAAAAAGCAAAATTATTATTCAGATCGACAACGATCCGAATAAAGAGCTTTTCTTGTTCGGGGATCCGCCTGTAGGGACGCCTCCTGCCGGTGCAACCGTCTATCAAGCAGGGGCGCATTATCCCGCTAATAATGAACTCACGATGCAGGACAATCAGACGATTTTCCTCATGCCGGGAGCTGTTCTGCATGCCAGAATTGATACCGCTAACAATTCCAACCTAAAAATTCTGGGCCCAGGAATTGTTGTTGCCTATGATACAGGTGTGAATCCGAATGAATCAGAGTTTGAAAACAACATGGTATTCTATAAATCCAACAATGTCGAGTTGCGGGATTTCATCCTGGTACGAAATTTTAACGACAATCTGATCCATCAACTGGTTGTACGCAATACGGACAATGTGTCCATAGACAATGTTAAAGTTATTAGCGATGCTAGATGCTCTGACGGTTTATCGCTTGGTGGAAATAATGGGGTAGATGTTAAGAATTTCTTCAGTGTATCCGGTGATAATAATCTTGTCATTGGCTGGTGGGGCAAAACCGATAATGTAACGATCGATAATTACATTGCTTATTTCCCCGAACATGCCGGCATTGCTCAAACTTCAGCCATCTTCGCTCAGGGGATTGAGGGAACTAAGCCGGGCGAGGATACCAGCTCGATTGGAACTGTTCGCATTACTAACTTCTATGCCATAAAGCAAACAAATGTACTGGGAAGCATATGGGGTAAAATTCAGGACAATATCGATAATTTTACGATCGAAAATCTCTATACCGAGCCGGGTTCGACTAGGGACAACTTGCTGTATTTTGACCTGAATGTATCCTCCAATAAAAATTTCAACCTGAAGAATGTATACTTTGATAAAACCACTGGAGGCTATCTTAGTGATAAATATTATGTAAGATTTGACAACGTATATTATAAAGGCAATTTGGTCGCCAATACTTCCGCTGCTAATGTTACAGGCTCTGGGAAAGTTCAAGTGTTGAATGGGACATCCGGGAAGCACTATGAATTTGAAAATGGTCAATTGAATGGGCCAATTGCCGCCAATAAGAATTATGCATCCTTTGGAAAAGCTGTGGCCGTTATGAACAGTGTAGGGAGTTTCGCGGAAGTTACAATAGATGTGCCTGTAGCCGGAGACTATATACTGGATATTGCCTATGCGAACGGATCGGGGGCGGATGCCGCCCAAAGCGTCTATGTAAATGGAATTTACAAGTTCCAGGCATCATTCCCCAAGACAAATGCTGGATGGGACCAGTCTGCCTCCTCATGGAAGAAAGTATCTGGCGTCGGAACGGTAAACCTGCAAGCGGGGACCAACAAAATTAAAATCCAAAAGGATTCCAATGACCTCTACACAGCAGACCTTGACTATCTTGAGGTAACTTTAAAGCCTATCCATGTGGAGATGGAAACCGGAACCGTTGAACCGTTGGTGGAGGCGCGCTGATTGTAAACAAGTACTATGCCTCCGGATTGAAGGCTGTAGGGGTTATGGATGCTGTAGGAAGCTATGTCAATCTCACCGTAACCGTTCCGAGTGTATTTGTTTTACCAGGCTCAATTGGTTCCATTTGAGTACAAATGTTTTCATGTATTCCCTCCGATTTTAATATGGAAATATTACTAAGCCCAGCCAGCAGTTGTAATGAGGTAAGTTAATATTTAACGTTAGTTTATCATGAAAATTGTCGGCCATGTACGAGTGCCAAAATTTGTGAAAAGGTAATTGAACGATATGATCGAAACAGTAAAAAACCACGAAGTACAGTTTCACTGTATCTCGTGGTTTTTTAAGATTTAGGTATTCTATGCTTTTAACATCATTACTTCAACAACCATAACGCCGGGGAATTGGCAGGCTCCCAACTGGTTAGCGATGTATGGGCTTGACGACATTCATACACAGAACCATTATAGGTTACCAACGCACCGACTGTGTAAGAGGTATTAGGTGCCCAAGCTGGGGTTGTAGACGCTGTCGCGGTTGTTCCATTGATGGTGCTGGCCACTGATTGATTGTCTGCGGCGTCGAAGGCATATACATTGAACGTATATGTTGTGCCTGCACTAAGACCTGTTACTGTATAATCCGTTGTGGAGCCAGGTACAGTGGTGATTAATGTCGTTCCTCTATAAATACGGTAGCCTGTAACACCAACATTATCCGTTGACGGAGTCCACATTAACTGAATGCTGGATGATGTTGGGGTCCCCATAACATGTAAGCCGCCGGGGGCTGTCGGTGCTTGCGTGTCATTACCGACGGGTGCATCGGTAGTAACACTGACGGAATTGCTTCCATTTGAGATATTGCCAGCAGCGTCTCTTGCCTTGACACTAAAGGTATAGGCAGTATTCGCGGTTAATCCCGAAACGGTGTAATTTAATGTTGTGCCGGATACGGCAGCGACCAAAGTAGATCCGTTAAATACTTGGTACTCTGTCACACCGGTATTGTCCGTGGATGCGGTCCAGGCTAAGGAAACGCTGCTGGATGTTTTTGCAGTTGACGTCAAAGCTGCTGGCGCGGAAGGCGCTTGGGTATCTACCGGGTTGCTGCCGCTAAAGTTGACATCAATGACATTATAGAAGGCGTTCGGAGTATCTGCGACTTCCCACACAGCCAAGATGACGTGATATCCACTACGTTCTGGAACGTAACAAGTGTCTGAGTAAGAGAAGGGTGGCTGAACACCTCCATAGTTCACCGAACAGAAAGGAGTAAGGTCGAATGAATCCCGAGTAAGAGCGGAGTTAGGATTCCAGTTGGGCTTTGTAATATAGTATTTCCAGCTTGCCGTCGAATGAGCGGCAGTCAGTTTCCAAGTGAATGTATTTTGTCCAGCAGATATGTTGACTTTAGACCAGCGTGTTGCCGATTGTTCATCAAGCTTAGGAAAAGCTCCGTTAGCACTTGCAATCTTCCCGTCTGCTGGCCCTGCAGCAGGGAACCCCTTAGGGGCCTCTAGACTTTGGGGCTCATAAACAATCGGGCCACAATCTGTATTTTGTCCGGATTTACAGAGTGCTGCCCGGCTAGCAGGTCCTTCAACATAGCCGTGAGAAAAGGACCTTTCCGGGAATAACATTATAACCAATGAAAAAATCAACATGATACTCCCATAAGCTAGAAACTTTGCCGAAGGTGAATGAGAAATGCGAATAAATGACATTTGATTCCTCCTCTTTTAATGAAATATGCACTGCGAATGAATGATGCATTCAGACCCGAACGTCTTATCTCAATTACAACTCCTTTCTTTGTTGAACGTATTTATATAAACTCATAAAGAGCTCATATATCGACATGAAAGGTAGAGAAAAAGGTGTGTAGGGCTAAATTCATTGAATGATAACAAATGTTGTAATACCATAGTGATTATATGCAAAAAAATGGTATTTGTCTACCAAAAATAGAAATAATATGATATTTTTAGAATGAAATATCTTCTCCTGAACCCGATCTACATTCCCCCCCCTATCTTCCCATTTGATTCCTGGAATCTGAAAAATTCATTTAGAATTATGATCAAACGACAAATATATTATTCTCTTAATTTCTCTCTCTCTTTTTTTCTTTTTCTTTTTTTGTGATGAAAAATGAAAACTACTGTATGTAAAATAAAGCGGTAAATTATATATTATTCAGAAAATTACAATAACAACGCTTTCAAAGGTTGCTATTTTTGGTTTTATTTACTATTATTAGTTGGAATTACTTACAAAGGATGTAAGTAATTGATATTAGTGTGGGATTAACTGTCTGGAGAACAGTTCAATTCATAGAATTATAAGCTTTAAATAGATAAAAAGGAGTGAGGAGATGCAATACTTTTTTTATTTGTCAACCTTCATTTTTATTGGGTTTCAAATTCTTTACACAGTCATCCCTTTATTTTTCAGTAAAGTTAAGAAGTTGAATAACGATTGTGATGAAAAATCGATTTCCGTTTTAGTTCCTGCTTATAACGAGGAGCTCACTATTAAGAATTGCATAGATGCAATGGAGGGCCTAAATTACAGCAACTATGAAGTCATCATTATTAATGATGGTTCAAAGGATCAGACGTTTCAAAAATTAAATGAGCTTTTGAACTTATCGATAAGTGACAGAGAAGCAGAGGGTAAGCTTACATATGGCGCTATTAAAGGAATTTATTATTCGGAGAAATATGAAAACATATTTGTAATTGATAAATCCAATGGCGGAAAGGCAGATTCTCTCAACGCCGGCATCGATTGTACGAGTTCTGATATTGTTATTACGCTGGATGCGGATAGCATGCTGGAAATAAACTCGCTTAAATATGTAAGTCAATATTTTCAAGATGATAAGATCATCGCTTTAGGTGGTACGGTGAAGATCGTACAGGGCGCTGAGAAAAGGAACGGAGTTATCCAAGATAAATTTACTGGTAAAGGTATTATAAAAAGCCAAGTTATCAGCTACATCCATGGATTTTATGTTAGAAAACTAACACAATCGGTTTTTAATTCAATTGTCGTTATTTCAGGCGCATTTGGTGCTTTTTATAAGAGTATATTGGTGGACGTTAACGGGTTTAGAAGTACTGTAGGCGAAGATATTGATATTACCTTAAAAATTCACGAGTTCATTAAAGCGAATAACTTGAATAAGAAGCTCGTCTACGCGCCAGAAGCCGTATGCTACACGGAATGCCCAGAAAACTTAAGTAACTTTTATAAACAAAGAATACGCTGGCAAAAAGCTTTTGTAGATTGCATATTAATCTATTGGTCTAAATTATCGCGAAAGTTTAGCGTTGGCGTCAGTCTCTTTTTTGCTATTGATGGTTTTGTTCTAGGTACATTAACAGCATTTACAAGCGTTTTTTATCTTATACAATCGCTCTTTCTAGGTACAAATTTATTTAAGGCTTTTATTCTCATGTTTTCTGTAATTGTCATTAATGCGCTGCAAATCGGGATTTCTCTCTATTTATGCAAAAAATATGGCAGCAATTATTCAGTTAAAGATTATTTTAGGATGTTTTTGTTTAGCCAAGTTGAATTACTAACCTATCGAAATCTGCTGCTTTATATGAATATCGTAGGCACATTTAAATACTTTGATAATGACGAGGGCTGGGGATTCGTTGAGAGAAAAGGTGTTTCAAGTATCAGCTAGTCTCCTATTGTAACTATCAGCAAACTATTCATCGGGAGGTATTTATGAATCATATATTGAAAGATAAACGAATCATATTTATAGATGTATTAAGAATAATGTCCATCATAGCCGTCATCATTCTACACTACACTGCAGACTTACTTACAAGGACAAATGATTTCAATACAACCTCTTGGTGGATTAGCAACTTTTTTAATTCGATATCCAGATTTGCTGTGCCAGTGTTTTTTATGATAAGTGGTGCAATGATCCTTAGAGTGGAAGTGAAATCATATCGGCAGTTTTATATTAAAAAAGTACTTCCTTTAATCATTTCCTTAGTTAGCTGGTCACTCATTTATGCCGTTTACACCCAATATTTTATTCAAAAAAGCAGCATGGGCGTTTATGATTTTTTCATTCATTTTTCGTACGGTTTAATCTTTGATAAAAATTATATACATTTATGGTTTCTATACGCGATTATTGCGATCTATATAACAGTTCCATTAATTAGTAAGTTGGTAAAAGTGTGCAGTGAAAAGGATTTGAAATATTATCTGCTGATCTGGTTCCTGATTAGTATGGTTTATAAATTCATCTCCGATCTTGTATTCAGATTGACCTCCGAATATATCAATATTCCTATAACTAATATACCTTTTTTTATGGGTTATCTAGGATATTTTATCCTGGGATATTATCTCTTTAACTATACGATATCGATGAAAGCCAAAAATCTTTTCTTTAATTTAGGCATTATATCCTTTTTTGTTACGCCATTAGCGACCTATTTTTCTTCCTTGTACAGTGGTGTGTTAGATGAAATGTTCTATGGCAACTATTCACTCACGACATTTTTTATGGCTATTGGAACGTTTATCTATTTTAAAGAAAAAGAAACCGCGATTAGCGAGAAGTTAAATTACAAAGTCAAAAAAATAATCAGCTCCATTTCCAAGGCTAGCTTTAGTATCTACTTAATTCATTTGTTAGTTGAAATATTGGTATCCAGAAGAGCAGAAATACAAGCTACTATACTCCAATCCATATTTAACCTTGCTTTTAATGTCATTATTGTATTCTTAATTAGCTATATCACGGTTAAAGTCTTAAATCTAAATAAATATATTACACATGTATTATTTGGGGGAAGAAGTTAACATGATGAAAATAAGTATATATACAAAAGTCTTCCTGGCTATATTAGCTATAGGCATGGGAATTTACTATTACAATCTCAATGATTCAGACAAAAAAATAACCTCCGTGTACATACCGTTATGGAAAGATTTTAAAGATCTTAAGCTAAAAGACAAAAACATTGATATTGCTATTCTCGCCTTTGCCAAAATTAATAAAACCAATGTATATTTTGATCTAGACCCTGCTAAAAATGAGATCATTAAAGAAAATATAAAGAAACTGCAAGCAAATAATAAAAAAACGAGTTTCATACTTGGTGTTGGTGGGTATAAAGCGGACGGATTCTCCGATGCTTCATTGGATGAAAACCGGTACTCCTTTACTGAGAGTATGATCGCAATGGTTAAGGAGTTAGATTTAGATGGGATCGATATAGACTGGGAATATCCAGCCTTTGATTCCTGGAATACGACTAAAGCCCGACCTGAGGATACCAAGAACTTTACTAGTCTAATGAAGGAACTTGATGAAAAATTGGATAGACTCCCGCGTAAAAATAAAAATTACTATTTAACCTTTGCTGCAGGGAATGAAGAGTGGTTCTTCAAAAACGTTGAAGTTAAAAAAGTAGAAAAGTATGTGGATTTCATTAATGTCATGAGCTATGACTTGACTGGAGCTTGGTCAGATACAACAGGGTATAATTCGAATTTATTTATAGATAAGCATAAAAAGAGCAAAACCAGCGTGGATCGTATTATTCATTTATATTTAGATCGTGATGTTGATCCGAGCAAGCTTCTCCTAGGTATTCCAGCTTATTCCTACGGATGGGAGAATGTTAAAAGTGATGTGAATAAGGAGGCCTCATTTTTACTGGGTAAACCTATCAATATCGACAAAGTAGATTTAAGCTACAAGACGATAAAAGAAAAATATATGATCCAAGATGGATTTAAACGATACTTTGACGATACAGCGAAGACGGCCTATTTATATGATGGTGATACTTTTATTACGTATGAAGATAAAGAGGCCTTGCAGGCAAAAGTTAAATATATCAAAGATAAAAAACTGGCTGGTGTCATGGTGTGGGAGTATTCTCAAGATTCTGACGACGGCATTGTTAAGTACTTATCTGATAATCTGAATAAGTAGCAAGTGCTAAATAGAAGAGGAATAGTCTGAAGAGGCTTATTCCTCTTTTTTGTGTTTTCTTTCTTTAGCTATCCTAAAGCTGATTTGAAGTCTATGCCCGAAGTCGTCCGCATCTTTGCTGAACATCATCGTTGTTAAAGCTGTTCATTCCTCCTACGGTAACTCCTCCGAAAGACAGCTTCACTCTTCACCAGATCATGGTTCATTGCGCATTGGCGTGACTTCTGTTCCTTTTAACGGCATAGCCTTTGCATTTGTATCTTCAAAGTATAACGGCAGTCCTTCTGCTAGAATAGGCAAAAGGGTTTGGGTTGGGTCTTGGCGCTGATGATGAATATGCAGGTGGGGTTCTGATGTGGAACCACTATTTCCTACATGTCCAAGCACTTCACCGGCATTGACGTGATCTCCAACTGCAACGGTAACACTATCTTGTTTGAGGTGATTAAGTAATAAGTAGGTTCCCGTCGCATCAATCCTGAGATAAACGTGATTTCCTTCCATGGAAATGAATTTTTCAGTACCTGGCACAATATCAGATTCATCGTCAAAAGCTGCAATAACCGTTCCAGATACCGGTGATAGGACCTTTTGCTTCCAAATTCCGTAATCTTCCAGACTAGTACTTCCTGTATTATAGGGTTCCATGACTAAATCATAGGCCCAACGTTCCGAAGGCCAAGTGGCATGAGGCAGATTATTGTCGGTGGAATCACCACCCCAGCCAACAATTGTTTGCTCAGAAAATGGCCATTTAACAGTGACTGAAGGGTGGACGTTGATTATACGTACAGGATATGCCAACTGTATAATATTCATGGTTAGGAGGAAATGTGAAGCTAATACAGTACATAAAACGAGAGGCATCCATTTATCGGAAATTCTTTTCTTTTTGATAATAGAAACTAATATTAAAAAGATATTTAATAATACTCCTACGAAACCCAGAATTGGGATGATAAATTTAAGTGCCATCCATGCATAGACACCAGGTAAGCCATTAATCAAAAATACGCAGATCCATGACAGTAATGCTGCAGCTAAAATTGTACTACCTAAATACCCGAATGCTTGAATTATTCTTTTCATATTCGCTCCTAACGTATAAGAAAGTATATAGTAGTTAGACGAATATAACTGGAAAATCACTTCGACTGCTATTTTGGATAATATCACCGCAGGGAAATCTGAAAAACAAACATTTGTACAACTATATTTGTCTTGTACCGTTCTTTGAAGTTGGTAATAGACTAAATCAATCTCAGAGAAGGAGTTGATTTAGTTGGCCAACAGTGATGTACGTCTTGCTCTATGGTCGGGTACTAATTTTACCAATCGCCGGATTCGATTCAGACGTGGAGGAGTTGCGGTTCGTGATCTTGGAGCGTTTCGGTTTAACAACGTTCTTTCGAGTTTCCGACTCAGAAATGTTGTGGAGAGCTCTCAAGTAACGCTTGTACTATTTTCACGCATTAACTTTCAGGGATCGTTCCGTGTGTTCCGTGGCAGCCAAAACGTAGCGAACTTGAATAATTTTAACTTTAACAATGTCACATCTTCGTTTATATTGGTAGGCCGTATCCTTACAAGCTCCGAAATTTCCCAAATTCAAAGCACTGGTAGAGCGCCTCGAGATATCCTCGTAATAAGACAATAATAATGCAAAGGGTGCCCCTAGGGCGCCCTTTTTTTTGCAATTATCAGTAGCACAGGTCAAGACAAAATATGCATAGAATTTAATATATAACAAGAGAATAGGTGCTGTCCCGCAAACAATCCTCCTTTAAACTAGTAACGTACTTAACAAAATCTGCTAGAGGAGGATTCAAATGCGCAAAAAGGTTATCGGGAGAATTTGCAGTACCGTTATGGTTTGTAGTCTGCTTGCAGCAGGCAACGGAACGACCTACGCCAGTGGCGCCAATAACTCTGATGCTCCTACCAACAAATCGGTCAAGAACGTGATCCTGTTTATTACGGATGGGATGAGCTTATCCGATGTGAACTTGGCCAGATGGTATCAAGGAGGGCAGGCGCTTGCGATGGATAAGTATTTCAGTGGGCTGGTGAGAACCTATTCTACGGATTCACTGACCACAGATTCCGCTGCGGGAGCTACGGCTTATGCCACAGGACATAAGGTTAAGAGTGAGACCGTATCCATACTACCCGACCGAATAACGATGCCGTTTGTGGGTGCAGTTAAGCCAGAGGACGTGAACAAACCTCTGCCTACCATTATGGATGCAGCGAGAATGGCAGGGAAAAGTACAGGAACGGTATTTACTTGTGAATTAACGGATGCGACGCCGGCTACATTTTTAAGTCATGCATACACGCGTGACAATGCGCAGTCTATAGCAGAACAGATGGTCTACAGTGGCGTAGATGTTCTTCTCGGGGGTGGGTCCGGGTATTTGGTACCCGGCAAAGAAGACATTAACCGTAAGGACGGAGAAGATTTAACCAAAATCCTGAAATCAAATGGGTATGAATACGTAACGGATAAAGCAGGTTTAATGAATTCTAAAACGAATAAAATCTGGGGTCTGTTCAACCCTGAAGCACTGGATGCTGATTTTGATCTGAACCCGCAAAAGCAACCGAGCCTTGCTGAAATGACCAAAGTAGCGATAGAGAAGTTGTCGCAGAACGATAATGGTTTTATTCTGATGGTCGAAGCAAGCCAGATTGACTGGTATGGTCATGATAACGATCCGGTGGGGATTATGAGTGAGACATTAGCGTTTGATAAAGCCTTTAAAGCCGCTGTTGACTTTGCAGAAAAAGACGGAAATACAGCAGTCTTGTCCGTTTCGGATCATGCTACTGGCGGGCTCAATATGACGAACTATGATTCCACCAAAGACCTAGTCTCCGTATTGAAGAAAGCGAAACACACCAGTTATTACATTGAAGGCAGTATTAATGAGCACAATTTCAAAAAGGTCCTAGCGGATAATTATGGACTTAGTGATTTAACCAAAGAAGAAGCGGATCAAGTCAGATTAGGAATGAAAGATAACCTTTCGCCGGTCATCGGTAAAATCTTGGGGAATAAGATAGGCGTAACCTTCTCTACGGATGATCACACATCGGAAGAAGTTGGATTGTTCGCCTACCATCCGGCTAATTATAAACCGACCGATTTCGTGAACAGCGGTGTAATCCAGAATACGGATGTGAATAAGTATATTCAAGAAGTGACCGGACTCAATCTGGCGCAACTTCAGGATACACTGTACGTATCCAGTGATAAATTCAAGGCCAAAGGAGCTACGATCACCCTAGATAAGACCGATAAGACTAATCCGGTGGTTGTAGTGAAAAAAGCAGGCCAAGTTCTCAAGCTGCCTATAGATAAAAACATCGCCATTCTGGATGGCAAAACAACGAAACTCAATGTACTGACAGTAATGATTAAAGATAAAGTGTGGGTTTCACAGGATGCATTAGACTTGATTCTCTGATTATTACAGTTCAAGGTATGATTGTTCGACTAAAAGTTAAAGCGCTTAAACCCGAAAACCCCTTTTTTATGAGGGGTTTTTTGTTGCAGGCTTTGTTCCATAGGTCATCAAGCGCCAAAGCTTTTCTAAAGGTCCCATGGAAAAGAACTTGAACCAGATGGTACTAAAAATGATTTGAATCATATAAATCAGAACAGCGATGTAGAGAATATCTTTGGGTGAAACGACTTCGAGACCTATCGTTGAAATGATTGCCGTCCCTATAATGCTTTGAGCTACATAATTTGTAAATGCCATTTGACCCACCCGGGATATGGGTGTCAGGAATTTCACCATTTGTTTGTTTTCTAATAGTAGAAATAATGTTGTTAAGTAAAACAAAGTGGTTGGAAGTGATCCTAAGCCCGTAACTGAATCTACATTGCTGCTCCCGCTTTGAGAAGCGTTCCAAATCCATAATGAGAAACCAACGAACAAAAGAAATGATGCCATTTGAATCCATCTAATTGGTTTTGATAATTCTTGTATAAGTGTCAGCCAACCTGACTTTGCAGTTAAAAAACCGGCTAAAAACATAATAAAGATTTGCATAGCGTCATTAGAAAAAATATCAAGGATAGATGAGACTGCCCCTTGAGACGGTAAAAATATTTTTACCATCAAGGAAATGATGTAAATGGATGTCATACCCATAAGCCACTTTTTAAGTGTAGAAACCGTTGTGTGATAAAAAGGGATCAGAAACAATCCGATAATGGCGTATACGGGTAGAATGGTTCCCCAAAAGATAAATACATGAATGATTCCCAGCAGCAAGAGGATTAGTAAACGTCTAGCCATACGCCATCTAGGTCGATCTCCCCGGCTTTCGGCTCTTGAGGCGAAAATGTATAGACCTACACCAAATAGGAATGAAAAAATAGAAAAGAACTTTTTTTGTACGAAGATGATTATCAAAGTATTGATGATTCCATTAATGCCACTATAGTCTGGTAAGGGATCTCCTTCCATAATAACTTTAAAGGCTCCAACATTTATCAGCAGAATGCCAAAAAGAGCAAGCCCGCGAATGATGTCGAGTGAAATGATTCTTTCTTTTTGTGAAATCGAGGGATTCATTAATAGTTCTCCTTTGAAAATAGTTTCATTTGCTTAGAAGTCAGTATAAGTGGAGAACCTTACATTAAATTGATGCCAACATTACAGGATCCTTAAATTTGATAAAATGTTCCAACTCCAGTTGAATTAGAATCCGTTTTATGGTTAATATGAATACTAAATAATTATAGGGTGTGAACTAGAAATGTCAGCATATACTCAACCAATCTTTGTGGCGGCGATCTTTTTTGTGGTTTTAGCATTTGCCTTATTTGTTCCATGGCTCATTTATACCTATAGAAAGTATAACTATCTGCCATTTTCTACCACGTTAATTTCATTTTCGTTTATTTTTTACTTTCTAGCAGCGTTATTTTTAGTCTTGTTGCCGTTGCCAGAGATACGCGATACTTGTTCACTACAAAAACCGGGCACACAACATTATTCACTTATGCCATTTCAATTTATAGTGAGCACCTTAGGGAATAGTGGTATCGTGTTATCACAGCCTGCAACTTATAGACTGTTATTTAGCCAACCCTCATTCTATCAAGCTTTTTTTAATTTCTTGCTATTATTACCTTTTGGTGTTTATTTGCGATATTTTTTTCAAGACAAGAAACACTGGAAAAAAGCGCTAGCAATCACGTTCTTATTAACATTATTTTATGAGATAACACAGGTAACAGGTATTTACGGGATTTATAATTGCCCTTATCGTATTTTTGATGTGGACGATTTATTGTTGAATACTACCGGCGGGGTACTGGGCTTCTTTATTGCTCCAGCTGTGTTGGCGTTATTCCCATCAAAAAAGAAAATTAATGAGAAAGCAGATAGATTATTGGCTCTTGATGAAGTAAGAGGGATGTCTGTGTTGCTGGCTGTTATTATTGATATATTTATCAGCAACATAGTAGTTAAAGTTGTGCTGAGTATGACCAACGTTAATATGGTTAGTGAATTTATTGTGAGCACAATTACACTTTCTGTAACCTTGTTTATTATTCCATGGATTTGGAATGGATCGACAATCGGTACGAAAATAATGCGTTATCGCTATGACAGTAAAATAAGTCGAGTGGAAACGAACAAGCGATTATTTAAACGCTTTGGTGCCATTTATGCGATGTACTTCATAACAGTCATTGCGAATACTTTGAATAACGTGGAACTATCAATGGATTCTCCATTTTATAAGGCATCTATATTCTTAACGTTAGGTGCAGCATTGACCTCTATCATCTTAACGATCGTGTTGTTCATTCATGTTATATTAGTCGTGTTTGGCAAACAAAAACGCCGCTTTTACTTTGATGAAGCTTCTGATTTATATACAACGAGAAAAAAATGAATTTTTTTCAATCGTAAAGGGGTACTCCGTAGTCTTAAATGGCTACTGGGTACCCCTTTTTTTGGATTTAAGCTTATTGTAAGGTTGGCATGAATTTGCTGTAAGGTTCACAGCCTATAGTATAAGTATCAGCAAATTATGAGGTGAAATGAATGGAACCATTATTAAAAGTAGAAAACATAAAAAAAGTGTACGGGAAGTTAAGTGCTGCATACACAGCCTTAGAAAACGTGTCATTTGACATTCATGAAGGTGAGTTTGTAGGGATTATGGGACCTTCGGGCGCTGGAAAATCAACCTTGCTAAATTTGTTAGCAACTATTGATTCCCCAACTGAAGGGAAGATTTATATGAAGAACAAGAGTATTCATGATATGAAGGAAGCAGCCTTATCAGACTTCAGACGTGAACATCTCGGCTTCATCTTCCAAGATTACAATTTACTCGATTCCTTGACTGTAAAGGAGAACATATTGCTTCCTCTGGCGATTGCTAAAATTCCAGCGAAGAAAATCAATCACCTCGTGACTCAGATTTCTAAAGTATTTGGGATTGAAGATCTACTGGCAAAATATCCTTACCAAATCTCTGGTGGTCAAAAGCAAAGAACCGCTGCGGCTAGAGCGCTCGTGACAGAGCCTGCACTGATTTTGGCTGATGAACCAACAGGTGCGCTTGACTCTAAATCAGCAACAGATTTATTGGAAAGCTTAAGCACTTTAAATGAAAATAACAACTCGACCATTATGATGGTGACTCATGATGCCTTTGCCGCAAGCTTCTGCCGCCGGATTATTTTCATCAAGGATGGTTCATTTTCAACAGAAATATTTCGTCGTGATCAGACACGCAAAGCCTTCTTCCAAGAGATCTTAGATGTTCATGCGGCCATTGGGGGTGAGGTAGATGACGTTATTTAGTCTAGCAAGAAAAAATATAGCCCGAAACTTTTCACAATATTTTTTATATATTGCATCGATGGTGTTTAGTATCATCATTTACTTTACATTTGTGACTTTGAAATATAGCGATACTATAGCAGAACAGACGGCTTCATCCCAAAAACTAGGCTCACTAATGAGTGGGGCGGCAGTCATTCTCATCTTTTTCGTGTTCATATTTATTGCTTATTCCAATTCATTTTTTATGAAAAAACGTAAAAAAGAAGTCGCATTGTATGCGTTGCTAGGGGTACGTAATCGTCAAATAGGCTTTATGCTCTTTTTCGAAAATTTATTGTTAGGATTATTCTCTTTAGTAGTAGGAATTGTACTTGGGTTCCTATGTTCAAAAGGATTTATGACGATTTTAATTCATTTAATGGGTTATGACGTTGTAGCACCCTTTACATTTTCAGCGGCGGCAGCGATGAACACGGCTATCGTATTTCTAGTTATATTTTTAGTAACATCGTTTCAAGGCTATCGCTTGATCTATCAATTTAAGCTGATTGATTTATTTCATGCTTCCAAAAAGGGAGAAGTGGCGCCTAAACCATCTATGATAGTAGCTGTTCTTGGAGTGTTACTCATTGTCTTGGGCTATTGGCTTGCAATGCAGGACCTTTTCACTTCTAAGGTATGGGAAAAAATTGGATTCCCCTTGACTGTATTAATCATTTTAACAACGGTTATTTTGGGTACATTTTTATTGTTCCACAGTGTGACTGGCTTTGTGTTAGCAATGATTAAGAAAAATGAAAGGTGGCTTTGGAAAGGCCTTCATGTCATTACTATTTCGCAGCTGCTCTATCGTATTCGTGGGAACGCACGTACATTAACTGTGATTGCCGTGTTGAGTGCTACGACAGTAACTGCCGGTGGAGCGGTCTATGGCCTTTATTACAATACGAATGACTCGGCGAAAACGATTAATCCGAATACCTTTATGTATCAATCCACAGATGCAGAAATGGACAAGCAAGTGAGTGCTGTAGTATCAGATACAAAATACGATAAAAATATTGAAGCACTATCCATTACGTTTCATACGAAAGAGTTAAACTCGCCATCAACATTCGATAGCTCTGATAAAAGAGAATATACAGTTATCGATGAAAAAACATACAACCAATTAGCAAGTCTACAACATAAAGAAAAATTAGATGTAAAGGACAGCTACGCGGTTATTTTAGATATCGGATATGACAAAAGGTTCTCACCAATATATACAGGGAAAACTATAACAACAGGCAACGGCCATCCTCTCACATTCCAAAGCTTTAAAACGCAAAGCGTATTGAATGTAGGTACAGCAGGTATAACCGTGGTAGTCTCGGAGGATCAGTATAAAGTGTTGCAAAATGATGGGGAAGTGCTGCACTATCGTGTTCTTGGGGTAGATGATGCTTCTGTAGATTTATCTAAAAAAATTGCAAACCAATTACCTGAAGAAGCGTTATTTTCAAGTGGTCCACAAGATTACCAAACAAGTTTGGAAGGTGTGGGGTCTCTACTGTTTATCGGAAGTTTCCTTGGTCTAGTATTTCTGGCTGCTACAGGCAGTATCATTTATTTTAAGGTTTTGACAGAGGCAGAAGAGGATAAATCACAGTACAATATGCTGCATAAAATGGGTGTCAGTGCAAAAGAAATGCGAAAATCAATTGCGTCACAGGTATTCGTTATCTTTGTTGTACCGCTTGTAGTAGGGTTATTGCATAGTGTAGTGGCTTTAAAAGCATTCTCTAGTCTACTGATGATAGATTTAGCAAAACCTGTGTTGCTCTGGATGATTGCTTATACCGTAATTTACGGGTTGTATTATTTCTTAACCGTAGCTTCTTACAATCGTATTATCACACTAAATAATAGAACAGAAGGATGATTGAGATGAAAAAATTTCTAATTACTATGGGTATTTTGTTTGTTATTGGAGTTGTAGGGGTCTTTGCTATAGCCAAGATTGATTTCAATCGCTTCAATGCCGAAAATTACTACTTACAAATCACTGAGGATGGGGAACCCCATGAATATAAACTGAGCGATGGTTCGGTCATGACCTCTTATTCTTATACACTAGAGGCTACAAATGCCAAAGGTACTACAATTCCACTGGAATTTAATGCACAAAAAAATCTTCGTAAAGGCGCCTACTTGAAAATGTATGTAAAAAAAGGTGATCAAGTCTCCTCATACGATGAAGTGAAATTAGAGGATATTCCGCTAAAAGCACTAAAAAACTAATAAATTGAAGAAGGGCTGTCTCCAATAAAGTAAGTGGAGAACAGCCCCTTTCTCTGCCTAATAAGTAAGTCATTTTGAATTATAAAAGTATAGTAATGGTGGTACCGGTATTTTCAACGCTCGTCAAATCGAGTTTCCCCTCATGAGCCCAAATAATATCTCTGGCGATGGCCATACCTAACCCAGTTCCATGCTTACTCGTTGTGTTTGTACCCCGATAGTAGCGTTCGAAAACCTGTTCCAGATCTTTAGCCGGAATACCCTGGCCATTATCAGAAATTGTAATTTGGGTATGCGGACTAATGGTTTCCACTCGAATCTTCACCACGACATTTTCATCGTTATGCACAAGCGCGTTATAGATAAAGTTAAGGATCGCTCGTTTTAGTAATTTTTTATCTACTTTATGTACGGCTTTAACTACATTTGCCTCAAACTCTATCTGCCGTTCACCAAAGGTCGGATCATTTAAAAGTTCAATCGTCATTTCTCGTAGAAACTGAACGAGATTCACATCTTCAAATTGCAGGGATAGCTGGTGATTACGCAAACGCGTCGTTAAATTGAGGTCATCTAACAAATCTTTCATATACATCGATTTACTCTTGATAATTGCTGTGTATTCCTGTAATTCTTGGGCTGTTAAATCTGTGGCACTGTCGTTTATAAATTCTGCATAACCTTGAATAGAAGCAAGTGGCGTTTTCATGTCATGCGAAACATTACTAATCCATTCCTCACGCATTTGGTCGAGATGCTTACGTTCCTCTTCATGTCGATCGAGCTTTTCAGATAGTTCATTCATGTTTCGGAAAACTTCTTCATAAACGCCTTTAGGAGTAGGCATTTTCTTAAAACGTCGCTCCCTAAGCTGTTGAATACCCTCTATTAATGTATGAAGGGGTGCAGTTAACTTTTTCCCAAATAGAAATCCAATGAGGATTACAATAAGCACATCAACGATTAAAAAAATGAAAAGAAAAACATTAACATCTTTGAAAATTTTAGCGTAGTCATAGGTCATTACGTACCGGCCTATTTTTGGATTATTAATCCCTAAAAAGTAACTGAAATTTTGGGCTTCGCTGACAAAAACCGTCGTGCGTGCATCTAATTCTTTATATTTATACATTTGTACAATTTCAATAGGAGAATACTCTGTTTTCAATTCTTCAGGGGTATAAAAGGCAGCTGCTTGCTCCCCTTGGTCATTCAAGAATTGTACCCAGGCGCTCATTTCTTGTAGTTTTTTGAGACCTTCTTCATTCACAACAGGTTTGCCAGCCTGTAATTCTACGTATTGTGAAAAGGTCCGGCTAAAGGTTTCTGCAGATGCTTCTTCAGTGCCAAAGTTATTATTATTTACCTTTATAACGAATAAGGAAAGGAACAAAATCGCGTTTACAATACCAACGATCACAACAATAGTCATAACCGATCTTAAAAAGCGGAGTGTCAATTTCCATTTCAACTAGTCTCACTCCTTGGTATTTAATTTATAACCTAACCCTTTAACCGTCAAAATAAAGGAAGGATTTGAAGGGTCGGCCTCAATTTTTTCGCGTAAGCGCCGAATATGTACCATCACTGTATTATCGGAACCAAAAAAATCCTCACCCCACACCTGTCCAAACAAGGTTTCTTTGCTTAGAATCTGATTGGGATGATGCATAAAACAGCTCATTAAACCGACTTCTTTGGCGGTTAGCACGAGGACCTCGCCATTCTTTTTTAATTCTGTCTCATTGGCACTAAGCTCAAAGGGGCCAGCTTGTAAGCTTTTCGGAGCTTTTTTTTCTTCTGTAAAGCCAGCTCTTCTCAGTTGTGCCTTTACCCGATAAGCGACTTCTTTCGGACTGAACGGTTTAGTAATATAATCATCGCCACCTATCGCCAGTCCTAACAGCTTATTAATTTCCTCGTCTTTTGCAGACATAAATAAGATTGGTGCATTTGATGTTTCCCGAATTTTTCTGCATAAGTCATATCCTTCTCCATCTGGGAGCATAATATCTAGCAATATAAGCTCAGGATTATACTCCTGGAACTTGTCCCAACCCTCTGCAACGGTCCCGGCAGTTACAACGTCTGCAATACCTTCTTTATGTAAAACTGCCTTCATCAGACGAGCTAAATCATCTTCATCGTCTATGATTAATACCCATTTATGACTTGCCATTTGTTTCCCTCCAAATCCGTCTTTATGTACATTATTACATTATAAAGGACTCTTTATTTCTTGCGCAAAAAAATCGCAAAAGAAAGGCTTGCATGAAGATGGGTATTACTTAGACGAACATAGCAAAGCAATATTCGGTGATTTATTAAAATTCATTCTAGATAGCCAAATCAGGTAAGTAGGAGAAATTGTTACGCCCCCTGCCTTCCATGGCATTGATCTGCGCTGTATATGGCCCTTTGAAGATGTTCGCTAAAATGATGGAAGAAGGTGAGTTACTGTATTCGCTTGAGCTCGAAGAAGAACTTGCAGACAGCTTTTGGAATGCCATTAGATTGCAGCGACTTGCAAGGAGTGCAAGCAGCCTTAACAGGAACAACTGCAACCAATGCTGATTTGCAGAATATTTCACAGGATGACTTTGTACGTACAGCCGTGATTATGCTGGTCGGAATCATAATTGTGCTAATAGTCATTACGCGCTCTGTGTCCAGTTCTCTGTTCATTATTGCTTCCTTGGTGCTAGTGTACTTACTTCTCTTGGAATCAGTGAAATCTTGAGCTGGATCGTTCCATTTTTCAGCTTCATTATGATTGCAGCCCTGGGCGTTGATTACAGCATATTCCTGATGATGCGGTATAACGAGCTTGAAGGGGATGTTGGATCACCTGCGCCGCGTTGATTCCTTCGGGCGTAATGACACTTATACAGGTAGCATTCGTATTAATCATTGCACTATTATTACTAAGTGTAGCGGCCATGCCGGTGTTCTTGACTGCATTAAAGCAGCTTGCTAGCAAATTAAATGGTTCAAGCAACGGTGCTACATCAAAGAATGTAGTTGACAAATCGAGTCATATTTAGACGGCAGTAAAATTTAAAAATACATGCGTATTACGTATGCTGAGAACAATAGAAAAAATCTTCGGGGACCTTTGTGGTCCCTTGTTTCACCATATCAGAAAGTATATAATTATCGACTATACCTTACAACTTTATTACGCTATAATCAACGTAAAGTCACCAGATGATCTAAGAGTAGGATGATTTTAATAGATTAATTAATATTAGCTTTTGATATGCCAAAACGTATTTTGTTATTGAAATAGGTTGTTTATATTGTTTATGATATTATTAAAGGTGTTAATTAAATCTAGAGTAGGTAGATTATGAGTCTAAATGACAACGTATTAATTAAAATTCGTGAGATGCGAGAGAGTTTTACACCAGTTGAACGATTGGTCGGAGATTACATTTTAGAAAATACGGAAGAGATCCCTCATTTGTCGATTAAGGAATTGGCTCAATCGAGTAAGACAAGCGATGCATCTGTCCTTCGTTTCTGTAAGACGATGGGTTACAGCGGATACCGCAATTTTATTGTGAGTATATCGGCATCTTTGGGTTCTCGTGATGAGGATTCAAAGGCTCAATATACAGATATTCAGCCAGGTGATGATCTCTCGACAATTATATCAAATATTTCATTGAATAATTGCAAGTCCATTGAGGATACGCTTAGTGTTATTGATCGAAAAGAAATTACAAGAGCTGTAGAATTACTATGTCATAGTAAGCGAATTGTTTTCTTTGGAATAGGTGCTTCGGGACTCGTTTGTATGGACGGGGAACAGAAGTTCTCGCGAATTAATAAGATGTGTCATGCCTATACAGATGGTCATAGTCAGCTCACGGCAGCAACTTTACTTGAGAAAGATGATGTTGCCATTTTCATTTCTAACTCTGGAGCAACTAGTGATATTATTGATGCACTGGAAATTGCCCAAAAGAATAGAGCGAAATGTATTGCGATTACGAAGTACAATAAAAGTGAGCTTGCGGAGCGGGCGGATATTGTACTGAGCATATCCACACCTGAAATAACAATCCGCAGTGGGGCTATGGGCTCGCGTATTGCGATGCTTACGATCATCGACATATTATTTGCTGGTGTCGCAAGTGCAGAATATGAAGAAGTAAAAACCTACTTAACAAAAACGCATAATATATTAAAGAAAAAACTTAGAAATTAGGTTCTGATAGAATGAATGTGGAGGAAAGCATTGATCATGGATCAATGCTTTCTTTTTTTTTGTATTTCATTCACTTCGTATACTTAAATAAACTATTTATCAATCCATGTCAGATTATCTACATGATGAATACGTTGATCTAATGAATATAATAAGTAGTTTAATTCAATAATTAATAGCTTGGCACACAATTATGAGGAAGAAAATGAATGGAATCGAAGACGAAACATCATTCGGTTGAACACGGATGATGTAACTTTATGTTTCGTTTGGATCGATAATCAGCAAATAATACATTTTTTTAAATCGCTTTAACCTTAGAGCCATAGCGATCAAAGCAATTGGTAAAAATTTAAATTGCATCTTGTAAGCGCTTTATAAATGTGGTATAACATAGTATGTAAGGAATGAAATAAAACATCAGAATTTATTTTCTTTATGAAATTATATTTCAAAATCTATTGACGAAGCGATGGTGTTGTATTAGTATAAGAACATAATAATTGTAAGTTAATCTAACGCGTTTTGTTAATTACATGACATATTAAGGCTGGGAAGAAGGAGGATGGCTATGAATGACTACCTTGCGGGATTGACAACAGAGGCTGTGAATCCAGACACATTAATGATTGATGAATGTACTACGGAAGAAATGATCCAGTTAATGAATCAACAAGATGCACTGGTCCCCAGAGCTATAGCTGAGGAGATTCCGCAGATTGCAAAGGCGGTAGATATTCTACATCATAGGTTGTCTAATGGTGGAAGAATGTTTTACATAGGAGCTGGCTCATCAGGAAGATTAGGTGTTCTGGATGCTTCCGAATGTCCTCCTACCTTTGGTACAGATCCTTCCTTGGTGCAGGGCTATATTGCTGGTGGTGATATTGCTTTGCGTACTGCGGTTGAAGGCTGTGAAGACGATATGGATGAAGGGATCGCATTAATCGAAAGCATTGGTGTAACAAACAAAGATGTACTTATTGGGATTTCGGCAAGCGGTAGTGCAAACTACGTTATTGCAGCTTTAGCGAAAGCAAAGGAACTTGGAGCAGCCACTATCGGTGTTTGTAACAACAGAGGCTCAAAGTTCGAACCCATTGTAGATGTTTGTATAACACCTGTTGTAGGACCTGAGGTCATTAGCGGTTCGACTCGATTAAAGGCAGGAACTGCTCAGAAGTTGGTGCTTAATATGCTGACAACATGCACAATGGTCAAGTTAGGAAAAACGTACAACAACTTGATGGTTGATCTGAAGGCTAGTAATTTTAAGCTCGTAGATCGCTCGATTCGTATCATCATGAACACGACTGGTGTAGATACATCAACCGCCGCAGAAACACTTGAAAAAGCATCTATGAACTGTAAGCTGGCAATTATGATGATTAAATCGGGGTTAGATGCAAAAGAAGCAGAACAAGTACTTAACGCAAACGGAGGACGCTTGAAACAGGCAATCGCATCATTGGTTTAGGTGTGAAAAGTGGAATAACAGGATGGATGCTATTAATAATTGAGGAGGCTGTTTTCGATGAAAAAAAGATCACGTGGATTAACTCTGTTTTTGTCAGGAATCATGATGGTATCACTATTATCGGCTTGCGGAGGAAACGGAAATAACGCTCCAGCTTCTACAGATTCCGGTAACACAGGAACTAGTAACGGTGGTTCTGAGCCTAAAAAGGATACGATTACAGCACTTTTACCTCCGATATCAGCGAACTATCAAACACGTTTTGCTGATATGGAAAAAGAATTTAATACACTACATCCTAACTTGACTTTGAAAATCGAGCCAGCGAGCTGGGAAGATATGACGCAAAAACTTGATACTCAAGTAAATGCAGGTTCTCCTCCAGATATTGCTTTTATCGGTGCTTCAGGAATTTCGAAATATGCAGCACTTAATGTACTAATCGACCTTAACGGTGCCCTTTCTGATGAAGCCAAGGCAGATTATGACGAAGTTCCATTGAAATATTTCCAACTAGGTGACGCTCAATACGGCCTACCAGCGTATATGGAAATCCACACTATCGGTGGTAACAAACAATTCCTTGAAGAAGCCGGAATTGATTGGAAAAGCATTCAACAAAACGGTTGGACTTATGAAGAGTTCCGTAATGCAATTTCTAAAGGCGTAGTGAAAAATGATAAAGGTGAAACTACTCGTTATGGTTTCGTGTTCGCAACATCTGGTGTAGCATCTAAAGACTATCTAGCTATTCTTGCTAAAACTGCAGGTTTACCAGATTACTTCGATAAAGATCTTAAATATACGTATACAAGCAAAAACTTCTTGGGTCTACTTACATCTATTCGCGAAATGATCAACGATGGTTCTATGCCTAAAGAGCTAAGCTCTATCGATGCTGGTAAACGGTGGAACATGTTCCTAACGGGTCAAACGATGATCACAGGTAAAGGTTTATCTGCATTTGAAAACTCTGCTCGTCTAAACAATGAGAAGATTAAAGCGAACGATGGTTCAGCTGTTGCAGATTCTATTGAAGTTGATTATATTTCACTTCCAGTCCCAACATTCAACGGTGCCGATTATGTCCCTACTTCAATCGTTGATGGTTATATCGCACTTCGTGGTAAAAAAGCTCCATCTGAAGAGCACATCAAAAATATTGCCCTAGCAACGAATTTCTTGTCTTCTGGTTCAATTGCTGCTAACTACAGTAATGAGCTGTTCTTATCACCAATTACTGAATCTGCACGTAATGCAGAAGTACTTGAAAAATTCCCTCGTAACGAAGATAACGTTGCTGCAGGTAAAGCTATGATGGCAAAAGCGCTTCCGGCTCGTACAGATATTCCTACTGATCTGGCTGCTGAAGCATTAAAAATTGAAACAGAAGTTATTATTCCTAAACTACAAGCCTTACTTGCAAATGAGATTGCTCCACAAGAAATGTATGATGCAGTTAAAGCAGCTGCAATTAAATCTTTCGGTAAAGATGGTATTGTAGTTGACTAGTCTGTCGTAGGCTGACATGTGAAAGCTGTGCGTAGCTAGAACGTACAGCTTTCCTTCTAAATTAGCTAGAGCTTGTACTGTTTTTAGAAGAGAGGTGCGACCCAATGAATCAAACGTTGACTAAAAGAAAAAAATTGAAACTCGAAAGTGACTCAGGTTGGGGATACGCGTTTATCGCAGTAGCACTTATTGCGTTTTCTTTATTTACCGCATATCCAGTCATCAATGCTTTTATTATCAGCTTACAAAAATATGGTCCATTAGGATCCACTTTTGTCGGCATGGATAACTTCGTTAACTCGTTTTCAGATGAACTTTTCTGGAAAGCACTGAAAAACACGTTAGTATATACGCTATTAACTGTTCCGTTTAATATTCTTCTATCATTTTTAATTTCAATTTTGATTATTCCTTTCAAGAAAAAAACACAAACGATCTTTAAAGCACTATATTACTTGCCAGCCGTAGCATCTGGTGTAGCGCTTTCTGTTGTGTGGCTGTGGATCTTCGATCCGTTAAAATCAGGTATTGCCAATAAGCTCGTGAGTTTTTTAGGTATTGAAAATCAAAACTGGCTTGGTTCCAGTGCCACTGCAATGTTCTCACTTGTGTTAATGTCATGGTTATCAAGTCATGGTACAGCAATTATTATTTATATAGCCGCATTACTCGCTATTGATAACAGCTATTATGAAGCAGCTGAAATTGACGGCGCGTCTTTCCTGCAAAAGCTTTGGTTTATCGTTGTCCCTTTCCTTAAGCCAACAACGCTATTCCTACTTGTTACTGGTGTTATCGGTTCCTTCCAAGTATTCCAAAACGCTTATCTTATGACAGGCGGTGGACCAGACCATGCAACAACAATGGTAGGTTTGTTAATCTTTAACAATGCGTTCACATATTTTGAGTTTGGTGAGGCAGCGGCACAATCATTAGTTCTAGCAGCGATTATCGGATTTATATCTTTCCTTCAATTCAAGTTTATAGGTAAAGATGTAGAATACTAGGAAAAGGAGCAGAATACTATGGGTTTGTACAACAATAGCTTAAGAAGCAAAGGGTATCTGTTTATACGTAATGGTGCAAACATTACGTTCCTTATCCTATTTGCCGCAGCTACCATATTCCCGATATACTTTATGGTCATCTCCTCGTTCGGTGATCCGGTAGAAGCTGGTGCAATGAGCTATTCTATCCTACCATCGAAGATTTCATTTGAATCTTATAAATTCTTCTTTAACTTCAGCCCACATACATGGGACTGGTTATTGAACTCCTTTATAGTGGCAGCGTGTATCACGGTATCTAACGTATTTTTTGCTACACTTGCTGGATATGCTTTTGCAAAAATGAAATTTAAAGGGAAAAACATTTTGTTCGCTATTTTGCTGGGATCCATGATGATTCCTGTTCAAGTCACTCAGGTTCCACTATATATTTTGATCGTAAACATTTTTGAATTACAAAATACGTACACAGCGTTGATTATGCCGAGCATAGTAACGGTATACAATATCTTCTTGGTTAAGCAGTTCATGTCCTCCATTCCAGGTGAAATTATTGAATCTGCTAAAATCGAAGGTTGTTCCCAGCCTAAAATCTTCTGGTATATCATTATGCCTCTATCTAAAACAATTATGGCAGTACTAGCAATCCTAACGTTCATGGCGGCATGGAATGACTTTTTCTGGCCGTTCCTAGTAACGAATACGATGGATATGCAAACCATTCAGGTCGGCTTGAAAAACTTTCGCTTTGCGAATACAACTTACTTTGCACCGATGATGGCGGGGGCAACCATTTCAGCAGTTCCAATGTTTATTTTGTTCTTCAGTTTACAAAAATACTTCCTTGAAGGGGTAACAGTTGGAGCGGTGAAAGGTTAATGGACAAACAATCAAAAGTTGATGCAACATACTTAGTTGGCTTGATGTCCGGTACATCAGTAGATGGTATTGATGCAGCAGTAGTTAAGCTTTTCCCATCAGCCGAAATAGAGCATGGAGTAGAGATTGAATTACTGGCTTTTGAAAACACACCTTTTGAGATGCAAGTTAGAAACTCCATATTTGAGCTTTTTGATCCCGCTAGCGCTACGATTGATAAGGTTGGCGCAATGAATATGTGGCTTGGCGAATTATACGCCCAAGCCACATTATCCGTTATAGGGAAATGCGGCCTTTCGCCTTCGCAAATATTCGCAGTAGGATCGCATGGTCAAACAATCTATCATGCTCCGGATGAGAATGTTATGGGCGGTTATAATCTGCATTGTACCGTTCAGATTGGGGATGGTGCAGTTATCGCCAATCGCACAGGAATTCCTTGCGTATCAGACTTTCGAGTTGCTGACATGGCAATGGGTGGACAAGGAGCTCCGTTAGTACCATTTACCGAATACTTATTGTTTAACAATCCAAAGAAAACACTTCTGATGCAAAATATTGGCGGAATAGGCAATGTGACTGTTTTGCCTGTAAATGCCTCACCGGATGAGGTATTTGCTTTTGATACGGGTCCTGGAAATATGATTATCGATGGCCTTGTATCGCAATTATTTGCACCAATGACAATGGATGTTAATGGCGAAATTGGTGAGGGCGGTCAAGTGATTGATGAGCTATTGAAATGGATGCAGCAGGATAAATATTATACGATGCCGTTACCAAAATCGACAGGCAGAGAACGGTTTGGCCAACAATACGTGGCACAAATTATTGAAATGATGAAGGTTAATAACTGGAAAGCAGAAGATGTTGTTGCAACAGCTACGTACTTAACTGCCTGGAGCATCGTCGATAGCTATGAACGGTATATTGCACCGCAGCACCAGGCTGAGCAATTGTTAATTGGCGGCGGTGGAAGCTATAACAAGACGCTTTTGCGTGATTTACAGCACTTATTTGTACCGCATAACGTGCAGGTGCTGACGCAGGAGGATATCGGTGGTAATAGTGATGCTAAGGAAGCAATTGCTTTTGCTCTGCTAGCGTATTACACGATGGAGCGCTTACCAAACAATATCCCGCTAGTAACTGGAGCTTCACAGCCAGTAGTAATGGGCAAAATTTCCTGGCCCTATATTGGACGTTCACAGGAGGCTTAAATGTTGCAAATCAGACCCTTTTCAATTGAAGATCACTCTGCAGTTGTAGAGCTTTGGAATCGTGAGGCTACAAAATATGATTATAAGCCATTTACAGAGCGAGAGTTTCAAGATACATTCATCGACCATCCTTATTTTGACGCTGACTGTATATGGGTAGGCTGTGACGAAAAAGGGATTGTTGGTTTTGCAGCTGGCTGCTGCGGTGACGATCTCCCTCTTGGAGATGTGGCCGGTTATATTACGAGTGTTATTATAGATACCCATGTGGCTTCTCTGGAGCTTTACGATGCTTTTCTATTGCGTTTAGAAAAAAGATTCCAAGAACTTGGGAAAAGACAAGCGGATGTATTGTTTTTCAACCCTGTTAAGCTGAAGTGGATTATACCAAGTGCACCTCAGCATGAGCATAATAATGCCCCGGGCATCAGTAAGGATCAGCCATTATATGAAGCTTTAATGGCTAGAGGCTACGAAGATCGAGCGACGCAATGCGGCATGTATTTAAAACTCGGAAGCTTTATAGTTCCCGAAGATATTTTAGATAAGGAAACCAATGCAAATAGCAAGGACTATTACATTACGTCCTATGTCCCTGATTTACATACAGGGCTTGAAGCAACGCTTGCTGCCCTGCAAAATCCGCAGTGGAAGAACGATATTGTTACTTATGTGAAGGTTGGCGCACCACTTGTAGTAGCTGTGTACGGCAACGAGGTTGTGGGCTTTGCAGGTCCAATTATTTCGCAGCCTGATGGAAGAGCATTTTTTTGCGGTATCGGAGTGCACCCAGAGCATGAGGGTCATGGCCTTGGCAGTGTATTATTTTTCAGAATGGTTGAAGCTTTTCAAAATGTGGGCTGTCAATATATCTCTCTATTCACTGGAAATAATAATCCGGCTCTTCGAATCTATCAAAAAGCGGGCTTTACTATTGAAAAACAATTTTCTATATTGCGGAGGGAACTTTAAAGATGAGCGAAAAATTCACAGTATTAGCAATTGGAGCACATGTTGGTGATGTGGAGCTAGCTTCTGGTGGTGTACTCGCTAGTCATAGTTTAAAGGGAGATCGCATTGTGACACTAGCGTTAACTGCGGGTGAACGAGGGGTCCCGGCAGGACAGGATATAAAGGAATATCGTCAGCAAAAAGTGAAAGAGGCACAGGTTTTTGCGGATATGCTAGGCGGTGAAGCCATTGTATTCGATGATTATTGTGACGGAGAGTTGCCTGACAATCAGGAAATTCGTATGGAGGTTTGTGATGTAATTCGTCGCGTGAAGCCTAACATTATTATTACACACTGGAAAAACAGTATGCATAAGGACCATGCGCTAACGCATCATATCGTAAATGATGCCCGTTTCTTCGCAAGTCTATCATCCTTTGAACGAGCGCTCCCCGCGCACTTTGCAGCAAGATTATATTACTCCGAAAACTGGGAGGATGCGGTTGATTATGTCCCTTACATATATGTGGATTTCGATCAAGCGGCATTTGATCTATGGATAGATGCTTTAAGCAAGCATTGGTTTGTGACGAATAGCAAATCTTTCAAATACATGGATTACTATAAAGCACTAGCAGTTGTTCGCGGCTGTGAAGCAAGAAAGACATATGCAGAAGCATTTATGGTGCCTGCTGAAACGGTGAAGGTTAGGCAGTCTAGTCTTTGGTAACTATTCAACTAGCTAAGAGGGAGTGTTTCTATGTATAGCAGGAAACATTCCCTTGTTCTATCCATTTATGCGAAAAAGCAGCTAGGAGGCAGCTTCATATGGTGTTAAATGGGATTGATTCTATAACGAATTATCGTTATTTGTTCGAAGGTAAGCGCGTAGGATTGATTACAGCGCCGACAGGTCTTACGAAGGATTTTGCATCAACGATTACTATATTACATGAAAATTTTAATCTTGCTGCGATGTTTTCACCTGAGCATGGCGTTCGCGGAGATTTGGATGCAGGAGCAGTAGTAGACACTTACATGGATCCTTTTACGAATGTTCCAGTCTATAGCTTGTACCGTAAAGACTCCAAGCGTTTAACAAAAGAAATGCTGAATGAAGTAGACATCATTGTATACGATATTCAAGATGTTGGTGTACGCTATTACACATATATTTATACGATGCTGTATGCACTTGAAGATTGTGCAAATGCAGGTGTAGAATTTGTTGTTCTTGATCGTGTTAATCCGCTTAACGGGGTAACGGTAGAAGGGAATGTCTTGAAGCCCGGCTTCAAATCATTTGTTGGAAATTACGAGCTAGCCGTGCGATACGGCTTAACAGCAGGTGAGGTAGCAACGATGGCAAATGATCAAATGAATTGGAATGCATCGCTGCATGTCGTTCGTTTGGAAGGCTGGGAACGGAGCATGTCCTTCCCGGATACAGGATTAACTTGGGTTCATCCTTCACTTGGAATGCCACGATATGAAACAGCTTTATTATATACAGGAACATGTTTATTTGAAGGCACGAACTGCTCGGAAGGACGAGGCACAACGTTCCCGTTTGAAATGATTGGTGCTCCGTTCATTCAAGCGCAGCAATTGGCAGATGAGATGAATGCAAAAGGTATCCCGGGTGTGCTTTTTCGTCCAGTTCATTTCAAGCCAACGTCATCTAAACATTGTGGCGAGCTATGCGGCGGGGTACAAATTTACATTACAGATCTCCAAGTGCTGAGGCCTTTAGAAGTTGGGGTGACCTTATTATTTACGATAAGAGATTTGTACGAGCAATTTTCATTCCTGCCTCCTGTGAAGGAGGGCTCTCGTCCATTTATCGATTTGCTGGGGGGAGACAACATGTATCGTACGGAAAATATGCAAGCCAAGCAGCTGCTTGAACAGTTTGCAGCGGAAAGCAAGCAATTTGCAGAAATAACACAGCAGTATCATTTATATCGCTAGAGGAAGGTGAATAATTGATGAGAACAATAGAACATATGAGCTTGCGCGAAAAGATTGGACAAATGTTCGTAACAGGCTTCCCTTCAAACGAGATCACTCCTGAGCTGAAGGAAGTTATTGAGCATTATAAAGTCGGCAATATTATTTTATTCTCACATAATATCGACAATAAATATCAATTAGGCGAGCTTGTTACTGAGCTGCAGCAATGGTACACGACACATACTGGTATCCCGGGTTTTATTACGATCGACCAAGAAGGCGGTCGAGTCACTCGTATGCCTAAAGACGCGACCAATGTTGCTGGAGCCATGGCAATTGCTTCTTCAGGACGACCTGAAAATGCGTATGCAGCAGGCAGAATGACTGCCAGAGAATTGAAAGCATTAGGTATTAATTTTAATCTAGCTCCAGTTATGGACGTTAACAATAATGCATTGAATCCAGTCATAAATGTTCGTTCATATGGTGATTCTGTTGCAACAGTATCCCAGTATGGAATTCAAATGATGAAGGGATTGCTCGATGGAGGCGTCATGTCCTCACTTAAGCATTTTCCAGGTCATGGTGATACAAATGTCGATTCACATATTGGCTTGCCTACCATTGAAAAAACACTTGAGGAATTAGAGCAGCTTGAGCTGCTGCCGTTTAAGGCCGCAATTGAGCAAGGCGCTCAAGCGATTATGAGTGCACATATTTTATTTCCAAAAATTGAAAAATCCGGTGTGCCCGGAACTATGTCTCATACCATTATTACAGAGATATTAAAAGGAAAATTAGGATATAAAGGGTTAGTTGTATCGGATTGTTTAGAAATGGACGCGATCAAACGATACTATGGTACGGCAAAAGGAGCGTTAGGAGCTGTTAAAGCAGGTATTGATTTGGTATTCATTAGTCATACTCCTGAGACAGTGAAGGAAGCGATTCATTTGATCGAAGAAGCTGTAGCCACCGGTGATTTGGATGAAGCGCTAATTGATGCAGCTGTTACAAAAATTTTAGCTTATAAAGCACAATATGCGACGATTGAGGAGCTAGATTATGAACTAGTTGGCTGCGATGTACATCGCCGAGCAAATGAGCTAATGCGTACGGAAACGATCTGCCTCATTAAAGGTGAGCTCCAGCCCATTCATACCGGTGACGAGCAAGTGTTATTTATGGGTTCCTATTCATACCGCACCGATCTTGCGTCCAGCAGCTTGAATCAAGCTCTTAGCTTTCCGCAATATATGGGGGAGCATTTTAATACAGCTTATGAGATTATCGACATTGACCCGAGCGAGGAGCAAATCAACGCTGCGCTGCCAAAGGTACAAGGCTACAAGCATATTGTTATCGGCTTGTTCAATGCGCGTGAAAACAAAGGTCAGCTTGCGCTTGTTCAGAAGCTGCTGGCGGCAGGCTGCAAAGTAACGGCCATTACATTAGGTCGCCCGTATGATTTACCGTTAATCGAAGGCGAGTTCTGCGGAATTGCGGCATTTGAGTATACACTTGATACATTCAAATCACTCCTTCCAATCCTAAATGGTGAGGTTGTACCCACCGCCAAGATTACGATACAGATGTAGACAAGCATAAACGCCTTCGGCGTCCTTTCAAGGACGGCAAACGTTTATGCGAGAAATATAAGGATAATATATCGCGTGAAACATATAAATTCTTATCTTTGAAAAAAGTACAACAAGGGGACATAAGTATGGCATTTATCGTTGGAATTGATGGGGGTGGCACGAAAACAGCTGTCACCATTACGCATGACCAGGAAGACTCTTTATTCACCTTTACTGTAGGGCCTATTAATTATAACGGTGGTGATGCTGATGCTATTGCCGCCTCCTTTGAGGAAATTTTTAGTCAAACGAAGCTCTACTGCGGTAATTTACAAGAAGTTGCTCATATATGTATAGGTGCGGCAGGAATAAGTAATCCGCTGGTCATCAATTTTTTGGAGCAGCATGTGAGAAATAACGGTTATATCGGGTCATTAACGATTACAGGCGATCAAGAAACCGCATTATACGGGGCACAAAATGCGATGCAAGGCATCATTCTCATTGCCGGTACAGGATCGATTTGCTTTGGGGTCAATGAAAAAGGAGAGCAGCATCGCACAGGAGGCTTTGGTCATCTGATTGATGACGAGGGAAGCGGTTATAGCATTGGGCGCGATCTATTATCCGTATTAGTTCAAGTGGAGGACGGAAGAATAACCGATACGGTCATCCCAGCGATGGTATATGAGCAGCTTGGATTAAGCACTGTGAAAGAGATTATTGGCTTTGTTTATGATAAAAATACGACGAAAAAAGATATTGCGCAGCTCGCACCGATTATGACGACCGCATGCGAGAAGGGCGATGCACATGCAATAGCGTTAGCGGAGAAATGTGCAGCCAATCTATATGAGCTTGTTGTGCCTGTTATTGAACGGCTTAAGCTATATGAAAGTCCGATTGCGATTGCAGGAAGTGTGCTGCAAAAGTCTCGCTTTGTGAAAGAAGCCTTGGAGCGAAAACTCGCACAGAGCTACGCGCAAACAAAGCTGACTTTGCCGATTAAGGATGCAGCCTACGGTGCTGTCCTGTTAGGAAGATCAAAAATGAACAACGACTAGTTTTTGTCGCTATGGAAAATAAGGGTGTGTCATAAGTCCGAGCAGTTGGACTTGCGACACACGCTTATTTTAAAATGGTAGGAATCAAAAATGGCTTAAAATTTATCGGTCAAATAAAACACGGCTTGTTGTTTCGGAAATAGAGCTTGAAGGATGTTAGCGTGCTCAGTACTGTCCTTTGCTGCGCCTGCTTCATTATAGCCGAACATGATATAAGTCATTAGCTCACGTTCATCTACTTCTATTGAAGTATAGGGATTGGTATGATTACTAGTATCGGAAACAGTAAGCCGCTTTTGCTTATAATCCAAGTAGATACAGTCCTCATTGCTGCGAAGTGCAATATGCAGTTCCTGGTCTGCAATTATGTTGCTACGGTTTAGGCGATCTTCTAATTCAGGCTGAAGCTTATGGAAAGTTGAACTGAGATTGATCATTTTCCACATCGCCATATTGATTTGAATTGAATTTGCTTGATGTTGTTGGTAATAGGAATATAGCTTATGGTCCTCTGGGAGCATCGCTAATATTTGCTTTGCATTTTGGCGCAGCTGACATAAGGCATGAAACAAAGCTTCAACGCCGTTTTCGGCTTCGTTCAAATACAATAATTCATTAATAAATACTTGTTCAGTATCTTTCTTTTCAATGATGCCATAAGCGACGATTTTTCCATTTCTGCGAAGGAGCAAGCAGTCAACTTTCTTCCATTCCGGCCAGGTCAATAAATCATTCCAATACGTTCTACTTCGGATCACGGTGTAGGTACGATTCTTATTGAATTGTTCATAGATGAAACGGATATCATCGAGATAACATGCTTCAAAAGGAATGATTTCATCACTGTTTTGCTGCTGCTCCAAACTTGCTGGTTTTTCAATTGCGAAAGCAGTCTCCGGAATAAGTCTCCAGCCAGCCTTTTCATAAAACGCATGCTTGCTAGCCAAAAGCAAGCTTATATCATAATCGGTTTCTTTCATATAGTTGGTCTGCGCATGAAGAATTTTGTGTGCAAGCCCCAGCCCGCGGTAATTTAGATCTGTACCGACACTCCCCATTGCACCCGTTTTCAAGATCGCTTGACCGACTCTAATATGAAACGGAAAAATTTGTACATTAGATGCAATCTTATCGTCAACCATCGCAAACCATGTTGTATCTGGATCATATGTGGTGTCTAGGTCTAATCTTTCTTGGAAAAAAGCTCGGCCTACGGAAAAGCATTCATCTAAAATATCGTAAATCTTTTCAAGCTGCTCTCTAGTTGGATGGTTCATTACGATGATGTTTGGTGTCGTCGTCATCTTTCATTTCCTCCTGCGCCGTAATGTTGGGATAAATTTAATAAATGAAAAAAACGGTTTTTTTGAAATTTAATTTCTTAACTTATAGTTTAATGTTGAAAAAAAAATTCGTCAATAATGGAACGTGTGGAATCATAGAAGTGATACAAAATTTAGATTGCTCAATATAGTCTAAATGAGTATTAGGAAAATAGCGACTTCGGCTGAGCAATTACAAGCACAAAGCGCACAAATGAAGGCGCAGCTTAAAAAGAAGAATGATAAACCGTTCAAGAACTTTTTGCGAAAAATCGGAAATAATTTCATACCAATGATTCCTGCATTTGTTGGAGCGGGTTTAATTGCAGGGAAGTATGATTTCGCAAATTGAGCTAGACTTAAATGAATTGCCAGAATCAGAGAAAAAAGTAGCGGAGTACATTCTTGCAAATGCTAAAGAAGTGCTGCATATGACCATACATGAGTTAGCGACAAAAGCGGAGGCAAGCAGTGCGGCGGTTGTTCGTTTTTGTCGGTCGCTTGGAATAGAGGGCTTTCCAGCGCTGAAAATCCGTTTATCCGCGGAGGTAGAGAACACGCCGCATGTTAGATACTTTGATGTTGAATCGAATGAAACGTTGATTCCATCATTGATAAATTTCTGTCGAACACCATACTGACCTTTCAGAATACGGCCAGTTAACTCGACGCACAATCTATAGAGCAGGCAGTGAGCCTGTTACAACAGGCAGAAGTGATTTATGTTTATGGGATAGGTGCCTCATTTATTATTGCAGAAGATGCAGCACAAAAATGGCTTCGGCTAGGCAAAAATGTATATGCGATTTCAGATCGTCATTTATTGGCGGCAGCCATGGCTACGAAATCAGAAAATGCCGTCTTCTGGGGGATTTCGTATAGCGGTGAAACGAGAGAGGTTATTCAATTATTAAAACGAGCTAAGGAACAGGGGATAAAAACAATCAGCCTCACTCGTCCTGGTAATAACAAGCTCTCTCAGCTTGCCGATGTTTCTTTATTTACATCACGTGCGCCGGAAACGCAGCTTCGTAGTGCGGCAACAAGCTCAAGATTTGCGCAATTATTTGTGCTCGATATTGTCTTTAGCGCATATGCATCTGCTCAGCATGATTTTACTGTGGAGCAGCTAGCGAAGACAAGAAAAATGATTGAAATTTTGAATGATTAAATTGCGATAAGAAGCTTCTACCAGAGTATGGTGGAAGCTTTTTTATTGTAAAGTGCTTTAAGTAGATCGAACTATTCTTCCACTTAATAGTATAATCAAATAGTATTCCTTATTTTGAATGGAGGAGATTTTCTGGAAGCTAAAGTAGTAACATTATCCCCTTTTCATGTTGTAGGTTACAAAATTGAAGCAGATATTAATGAGTTTGAGTCTGGTCTTGGTAAGAACATTTATGATTCGCTATTTGAAAGAAAAGACGAAATTCAAGACAAGAAAAATGAGAATGTAATCTTAATACAGATTTATCCTATGGAGCCCGATTTTAATCCTCAGGTTGACAGGTTTACACATATTCTTTGTTATGAAGTAAGTAAACAAGGTGATGTTCCGTTAGATATGATAGGTCATGCTGTCGGTGAGAGTAAGTATGTTACTTACACACATCAGGGACTTGAATCCGATCTCAGTCGTTCATATGACTATGTATATGGACAATGGATTAGAGAAACTGGAAATGAACCAAAGGATTATGATTTTGAAATTTGGGATGAAAGATATAAACCAGAAAGTCTAGAGAATGAGATTGATTTGTTTGTAGCATTGAAGTAATTATTTATGCTTTAGCCTAGACGTGAACAAGCTCCTGTGAATATCACAGAAGCTTGTTTGTGTTGCGGATTATTAATTATTGCTGGGATAGCGCTTAGGGTTATCTGTCTGACCCAAAATATAGTCGATGCTTACTTTATGGAATTTAGCTAGCGTAATTAAAACGGCGCTGGGAACATCCAAATTTCCATTCTCGTAGCGGGAGTATCCGAATGAGCAAGTATTATATTAAGCATGGACGGACTTATTTATACTCTGACGCAGTAATCCGCACCATTGCAGATACGAGGCGAGTCCTTTACCTACATAGAATTTCAAACAGATGTACTTGCCATAATTCAGTTGTCAGATGAGTAGCTCTGCGTAGCGAAAAAACTGGATAAATTGTTAATTTCACCCCAATAGTCACTAAAATCGATTATAATAAAATTTATGTTCAAGTCGATTACCTATCCTAAGTTAATAGGATAATCATACGCAAAAAGGCATAGTGATGAATCGCCTATGCTATAAGGGTTATAGAGTTTTGAATACACACTTATATATAAGAGGAGGCGAATGATATGACGATAATGCCTGTTATAGTAATGATCTTTGTATTTGTACCTGCCATTGTACTCATGGTAAGCATGCCTTATTTAACAAGAGAGACGATTAGTTTTGGGGTCACCGTCAGCCCTGTACAATTCCATAGTGAGCCTCTGCGCCAGATGCGGAAGTCATATGCTAGGATTAGTGCTACCTTGCATACCATCCTATTCATGGTTTGTATCATCTGTCTAATATACGGTGATGAACATTCCAAGCAACAAAGTTGGATCATTGTCACTTATTCACTCGCCATGGTCGTAATCTCCCTAGTCATAAACATTAGCTATCATTTCAAAATGAAAAGTTTACTACCTATGCTGCCTATTGCTCTGGAACCATCGATCATGGCAGTGGACACTGGATTTCGGAAAAGAAACATTGGCTTGTCTAATAATTGGTTCCTCATTCATGTTTTAATTACTGTTGTTAGTATTGTAACTGTGCTATACAACTACGATCTGATTCCTGATCAGATTCCGATCCATTACAACAGCAGTTGGAACGTAGACCGCTATGCAGCTAAATCTTTTAGTTCTGTGTTTATGCCTACAATAATGCAAGTGTTCATAACACTTTTGTTCATATTTGAGAATTGGAGTATTCGCAGAGTAAAGCAGCAGGTTCAACCCAATGATCCTAACCGTTCCATCAGACAAGACGCAACTTACCGCCGTACTTGGTCATATTTTATGCTTACAGCAAGCTTCTTAATGGTTATCCTGTTTTCTGTCGTGCAACTAAACATGATATCTCTGCTTAACATGAATTTCGCTATCCCTATTATCCTAATCATAATAGCCCTTATTATCCTATACGCCTTGGCCTTAACGTTCTGGGCTGGTCAGGGCGAAAGCCGCTTGGAGCGATCTGCCGATAGCTCCAATGTCAGACCTGTCCATGATGATGATAAATGGCGATTTGGTATGATTTATTTCAATCCCAAAGATCCAAACCTAATCGTCAAGAAAAGGCTCGGAGTCGGCTGGGGATTAAATTTCGGTCACCCATTAAGCTGGCTGTTTTGGCTCGGAATTATTGTACTGTTAGTTGTGGTGCGGTAACAAGGCTTGGAGGTTAATACTCACCGGAGTATAGGCGAAGTTAGAGTTTCAAAACAAAATATTTACCGAAAAAAACGCCTAAAGGGCGTTTTTTATTATCTTTAAGTATCTCAGTAATATCTTTTTTGAATTAAATCGCATATCAAAGAGTATTTCTCGTATTAATATCTCTTTGTTACAATCAGATTGTTATCTAAAGGAGGGTATAAATTGAACTATCGCAAATTAGGAACGAGTGGTTTACATCTAAGTGAGATTGCTTATGGTAATTGGATTACACATGGTGCTCAAGTGGACAATGATACTGCCCATGCTTGTGTTCTCGCTGCATTGGATGTAGGGATCACAACATTTGATACTGCAGATGTATATTCCGATACGAAAGCTGAGATGGTGCTGGGCCAAGCATTAAAAGGAGTGCACAGAGCTGATATCGAATTGTGTACCAAGGTGTGCCATCCCACAGGGACGGGACGTAACGCAAGAGGTCTGTCTCGCAAGCATATTATGGAGGCGTGCCATGCTTCACTGAACAGATTACAGACCGATTATATTGATATCTATTATGCGCATCGCTTTGACGCAACAGTATCCCTTGAAGAGACCTTCTTGGCTTTTTCGGATCTGGTGCGTCAAGGTAAGGTTCTCTATGTCGGGATAAGTGAGTGGACGGCGGATCAGATAGCAGAAGGTGCTGTTTTGGCGAGGGAATTGAAGGTGCCATTGGTGGCTAGTCAACCTCAATATTCGATGTTATGGCGCGTAATGGAGACGGAGGTAGTTCAAGCTTGTGAGCGGGAAGGGATTGGACAGGTGGTCTGGTCACCGCTTGCTCAAGGGATTCTTTCAGGCAAATATATGCCAGGGCAACCATTGCCAGAGGGTTCTCGTGCTTCAACAGCTGCGGGCTCACCTTTTATGAATAAATTGGCGGGTCAATGGCTTCGGACTGAGGTGCTTGAGGCGATCTCGAATCTCTCTACCATCGCCAGCGAAGTTGGGTTGACGCTTCCGCAATTGGCTATAGCATGGGTGTTGCAAAATCCACAAGTCTCATCTGCAATTATTGGGGCATCCAAGCCTGAGCAAGTAATAGAAAATGCCAAAGCTGCGGGAGTTCGTCTGGATAGGGAAGTTATGATGCAAATCGATAGGGTGCTAGAAGGGCTCGTTGAACGTGATCCTAGAAAAACGGGCTGAATATTATATCATTCACCATTAATAACTTCTGAACTCATTTGTCCTATGATCTCTAGTAACGCGGATAAGGAGGCACGATCGGAATCGGTTCTCCAAGCGGCATAAAGGGGAATCGATGGTGTGCTTTCTTCAAAGGGACGAAATACGACACCTTCGCGCTGAAAAATAGCAACTGAAGAGGGCACAATGGAAACTCCAAGATTAGCAGCTACCAAGTTTACAATGGTGTACATCTGAATGGCTTCCTGTACAACATTCGGATACATGTCGTGTTGGGCGCAGAAGCTCATAATGAGGTCATGAAAAGGAGCTCCTAAATGACGTGGGAACGATATAAACGGCTCTAAAGCTAAAGAGCGAATGGATAACACCGGTAAATGAGCTAGGTGATGCTTCTCTGGCAAAACGGCAACAAGCGATTCATTGACTAAGGGACGATGGTCGATATGCTTGCCCGACTCTGTATAACGTACAAATCCAATGTGAATCGTTCCTTCATGTAAAGCCTGCCACTGCTGAGCAGATGTCATCTCATGTAATGTGAGTTGTACTTGTGGATAACGTTCCCGAAACATTTTTAACATATCGACCAATACTCCACCAGCTGCAGAATCTATAAATCCAATGTTCAAATGTCCGATAATTCCTTGATCGACTAATTGTGTTGTTTTAATAGAGCGTTCCAGTTGAGATAGAATGGATTTAGCCTCCTCTAGAAATACCGCCCCCGCTGGCGTTAGACGAACTTGTCTTTTGTTCCGTTCTAATAGTTTCACACCAATCTCATTCTCCAGAGCTTGAATTTGCTGGCTTAAGGGAGGCTGCGTCATATTCAGCTTCTCTGCTGCACGGTTAAAATGCAGTTCCTCTGCTACTGCGATAAAGTATTGCAATTTTTTTATGTCCATACTGTTCAATCTCCCTTGAAATGCTTCTCCAAGCAAGTATAAGGATCTTTGAACGAAAATGAAAGGAAGGGCTTGTCGTCCCCCCATAAGCCTCCTACCCCATCTTAATTTTTGACAAAAAACATTATTGCAATTAGATCGTAGAATTTGTTAAAGGGGACTAGAGATGGTTTTATTCGAGTGCACGATGCGCTAGACTAGATATGACGAACTGTTAGATTGGTCATAAGGGGGAGAACGACGATGATAAGAGGATTAACAACAGCAGGTTTGGGTGAACTCAGTTCTAATGAAGAATATATCAGACTTGCGAGCCAATTCGGCTTTCAGTCGATAGACGCAAATCCATTGGAGTTAGTGCAGCAGTATGGTAAGGATGGGGCTGTTCAATTGCTGGAAAGCCATGGCATCATGCTAGGATCATTTGGTTTAGTGGTAGATTGGCGCACAACAGAGGAAAGCTTTAGAGAAGGGTTGAAATCGCTTACCCAAATGGCTGAGGCCGCTGCTGCATTAAATTGTACGACATGTTGTACATATATTTTACCTTCGACAGATCTTCCGGTCGCAGCTTTTATGATTGCAGCCACGAGACGTTTAAGACTATGCGCGGAAATATTAGGCGCTTATGGAATTACATTAGCATTAGAGTTCGTAGGCCCTCATCACTTACGTACACAATGGGCAAATCCACTGATCTGGACGATGCAAGATACGTTGAGCTGGATGGAGACGATTCAAGTAAGGAACATCGGATTGTTATTGGATTCTTACCATTGGCATACGAATGGATTAACGAGTGAGGATCTGCTGAAATTACAACCGTATCAAATTGCATATGTCCATATTAATGATGCTAAACCTCTATCGACAGAGGAATTGTTAGATTTCGATCGATTGTATCCAGGAGAAGGTTCTATTGATCTCACAGGATTCTTGGGAAGCCTGAAAAAGATCGGGTATGCCGGTGTGATCGCCCAAGAAGTTCTGGCGCCAGCTTCCGCGCAAAGTTCATCTGAATTATTTTCTCGTTCTAAAGCAGGCTTCGATAAAGTATTCTCATCACTGGAAAACGTACCAATATAGAATGAACTTGAAAATATTCAAAAAAGGGAAAAGTGGTGGAAGGGAATTTTGGAACTGTAGGAGCGGTAGCGTCCGCCCGAAAGCTTACCGTAGGAAAGCTCGCTTCGAAAGCATAGGCAGTCTGCGGATTTCAACCGTTAAGAACGGTATAAATCAAGAAATCTGCAGACAACAGCGGCCGGAAGTCCAAACATTCTCTGGAGTCGCGACCAACCCGAAATAGGAAAATCATCAGATCAATCTATATAGCATTTGATGATCTCGCGTAAATTAAGTTCTATAAAAACTTCTGCCGAAGTGTTGGTAGAAGTTTTTTTCTGTTAGCAAACGCTCTCCCCATGTGATAGTATTTCACTAAAATACGGAGATGACTATTTAGCGGATCCAATGTTAGTGAGAGGGGAACAGTCGTGTCGATTCGGATAAAATTACTGTTATCTTATACGGGAATGCTAGTCGTTAGTTTACTTATCATCGTAATGACGGCAGCTTTATTTACAATTGCATCAACTGGAGATGTTCATAGTCTTAGGGATTTTTATAAAGTGCACTATCAATTAAATCCGTTGTCGGAGCAAGAAGAGTCGATTTTTTTAGAATTAAAGTATTTAGCCAAGCATGACCCGGATGAATTGCAGAACAAGGATTTGTTACTGGAATATGATTTTAAGCTAAAGACAGAGAAAGCGGGACTATTTGTAAGGCGAGTAAATGACCCTGTGTTTGAATCGCGCACCTTCAATCAACCTGAATTAAAGGATGCTTTACCTCCTTACGATCTCAATAACTATCAGATTCGTAACACGTTTAATATTAAAGAAAGATTTTATGGCTATGCCAAATTTGACTTTAAATATTCGGATGGGGCGAAAGGCAGTGTTTTCGTCATCAAAGAGCATAGCCCTTTTGCGGAACTCACACGGAGGCTGCTACCGATCTTTTCATTGATATTAATTGGCGTTCTTGTGGTTGCGAATGTACTATTATATCGCTGGATTACACGAAGTGTTATTAAGCCACTGAACAAGTTAAGGGATTCCGCAGAACGAATTCAAGAGGGTGACCTTCAATTTGAACTTAACCTGCAATCCAAAGATGAGATTGGGGAGTTAAATAAAGCGTTTGAGACGATGAGACAGAGGTTACAAGAGTCAGTGAGCCTTCGTCTGCAATATGAGGAGAATCGGAAAGAATTAATCTCAAATATTTCACATGATTTACGTACTCCGATTACGAATATTAAAGGGTTTATTGAAGGCATACGAGATGGTGTCGCCAATACACCTGAGAAGATGGACATGTACGTCGACATTATTTATAACAAAACCATTGGAATGGATAAATTGGTTGATGAATTGTTCCTATATTCCAAGCTGGATTTGAATCAGGTCCCATTTTCGTTCGAAGCTGTGGATATTATTGCATTCCTTGAGGATTGTATCGAAGAGATGCGCTACCATAACGAAAATAAAGGAGTTTCATTTCAGCTAGACGACCATAACTCCGAGCGTATTGAGGTTGTTGCAGATTTAGATAAATTAAAACGGGTATTACTGAATGTAATTGGAAATGCGCTGAAGTATATGGACAAGCCGGACCCTTTCATCCGTTTTTCTCTGCAAGTGGATAGTGAATGGGTGACTGTTGAAGTGAAGGATAATGGAATGGGTATTGATGCTGAAGCACTTCCACATATCTTTGAACGGTTTTATCGTGCAGAGCCTTCTCGGAATCTATCGACAGGCGGTAGCGGACTTGGTCTTGCGATAGCTCGTCAGATTATTGAAGGGCATGGTGGGTCGATATGGATGGAAAGTGAACCAGGTGTGGGATCAAGCTTGTTCTTTACTTTAAAGCGAACGACCGATGAAGGAGGATTTCATTCGCATGACACGGATTCTGATTATTGAAGATGAGGCAACGATAGCGCAATTGGAAAAAGATTATTTTGAACTGAACGGTTTTGCCGTTGATATATGTCATACAGGTTCTGAAGGGCTTGGGCAGGCTCTTGAAGGGGATTATAATCTTATTATCGTAGATTTGCAGTTACCTGGCATCGATGGCTTTGAATTATGCCGCCGTATTAGGGAGGCTAAGGAAGTGCCGATCTTTATCGTATCTGCGAAGAAAGAGGAGATCGATAAGCTTCGGGCGTTTAATCTCGGAGCGGATGATTATATTACGAAGCCCTTTAGTCCAAGTGAATTAGTGGCAAGAGCGAAAGCGCACCTAACGAGATATGAACGCATGCTCAGCAAGCTAGAGCCAATGGAGAAGCATGAGATCCAAATCCGTGGAGTTCATATCGATAAAAATGCCCGCAGAGTGTATGTACGTAATCATGAGGTTTTGTTTACCGCTCGGGAGTTCGATGTACTGGTCTTTTTAGCGAGTCATCCGAATCGGGTATTCAGCAAAGATGATTTATTCGAACGGATCTGGGGGATGGACTCCAGCGGAGATATCGCAACGGTTACGGTTCATATTCGCAAAATACGGGAGAAGCTGGAAGCGGACCCCTCGAATCCACAATATATTGAAACGGTGTGGGGTGCGGGATACCGGTTTACGGTGTAATGGCGTTTTTCTTTAAGGTTTTCGATAATTTTAAGCTCTAGTTAATACTTTATTAATAAATCGTTTCTGGGGAGTTTATTTCTTTCCTTTATCATTCAGTTATAGACATGAGCAACAAATAACTTAATGATTTTAGAGGGGGAAATACAGTGAGAATCGTTTCTAAAAAAGCAGCAGCATTAATGATCGCAGCAACACTAGGCGCAACCTCTTTACCCTTTGCCGTGTTAAATGTACAAGCAGCACCTACATCAGGCAACATAGGAATATCCGCAGCTGCATCTAAGTTATCAGATAAAGAAATTCAAGAAGCCGTTGAAGTACTTGCGGGATTAGGTGTGTTACAGGGTTATGCAGATCATTCGATGGGTGTGAACAATCCAATCAATCGTGCAGAATTAGCGAAAATGGTAGTATTGACTTTTAAATTACAAAGCACTGAAGAGAACACTGCCCCATTCACCGATGTGAATTCGAACGTATGGTATTACAAATATGCGTCAGTACTTGTTGGTTTAGGGATAATGGAAACGGAAGATGGTAAATTCAGCCCTAATAAAACGGTAACGGATGAAGAAATCGTGCAAGTTGTATCGAAGGCGTTGAAGCGTGATGTCTTATCGGTTAACTACTGGGCTAATAAATTGCAATCCACTTCTGGACCTGTAACACGTGGCGAAACAGCGGCCTTACTGAATACAGCACGTAAAGCAATGCCATCCGATAAAGCTCAAATTACAAGTGTGAAATCGATCAATGAAATTACATTAATCGTAACCTTAGATGCTCCTTTGACAGCTGAGAATGAGGTGTTTGCTAAAGCAAAAGAAGATTTTGTATTCAATGACGGTCTAACCTTAACGAATATGCCGCGGCTGAAATCGGGTTCTGTTGCAACGTACATTGTTCCTACATCGGTGCAAAAAGCTGGAACAACCTATAATTTAACGTACAAAGGTAAGAATGCAGGATCATTTGTAGGAAACGCAGCCAAGGTGGATATGACAGCAACCACTCAGGTAACCAACGACACCTTTGAGATTGAAGCACTGAAAACAAATGGCGTCATTGACTATGGATATGTCATCTCTGCATACAGTGGTGGACGTGGTGCTAACGCATTTGTTTTGGATGAGAACAACAGAGCAAATGGCATCACGTATCAAATCATTCCTTCCATGCAAGGTAGACAAGTAACGATTACCCCAGAAGATGGAGAATCCATCGTTGCCAAGTATGTTCCATTTACACAATCGACAGATGGTAAGATTGAGCCGAAATTCCGGCTTCCTGAAGGACAAGTCTTGAAACCAGGTGTGAAATATACCGTAACATCCGACTGGGCCAATATATCAAATCCTTCATTCGAAGCAAAAGAAATAGCGCCACTGCAAATCTCTGGCGCTGAAGCTGTCAGCGATACATCCATCAATGTATCCTTGGCTCAAGACCCTGGTGATGAATTGTTTTCGGGTCGTAGTGTACAACTAACCGCTCCAAACGGAGACAAATGGGCTGCAACCTATAAATTCTCCAGTCGTAAAGGTGCCGTAGGTGTATTCGATATTACGGATAGCGGTAAATTGGCTGCTGGGACAGTGTATACTGTGACACCACTAGGCGCATGGGCAACCTCTCAAGCCACATTCACTTCGAAATAAGGCGAGTCTACATGAAAGGTGTTGAATGTCATGCGCTTTCTCGTCTTAACACTCTTACTTTTTATATCAGGATGTCAGACCGATGATTTCAAGGTGTTAAACAACCAAGGGCAGCAATCAACTCAGGAGGTGAACAATGAAATGGATAAGCTGAACCAAGCACTGTTAGCTGCGACTCGTCAAGGAGATAAGGAGCTTATAACAAAACTATTAACAGACGGTGCAGATATTGATGTTACAGATAATGAGGGTAGAACGCCCGCTTTAATCGCTGTACACACGAATCAACTGGATATATTCAAATTATTGCTTGAAAAAGGTGCCAACATCAATATCCGCGACAATCGCTCGGATAATCCACTTCTTTATGCAGGAGCTGAAGGAATGCTTGATTTTGTGAAGGTATCTATTGCTGCAGGTGCTGATACCTCAATTGTGAATAGGTTTGGGGGGACCGCACTCATCCCTGCTGCAGACCGTGGTCATATGGATATTGTGGAAGAACTTCTTACAAGTTCTGACGTCAATATTGATCATGTCAATAATCTGGGTTGGACTGCATTACTAGAAGCTATCATACTGGGCGATGGGGGCAAAGAACATCAGGCTATAGTGCAATTGTTAATACATCATGGTGCTGATATTCATATAGCAGATTCTAACGGAGTTAGTCCCTTACAGCATGCGCAAAATAGGGGTTATCAAGAAATGGTAGAAATGCTAATGAACAAGAGTAGTGATTCGATATAATTTAAAAAAAGGGAACTCCGCTCAAAACGGAGTTTCTTTTTTTTGTCCTTTGAAACTAGGATTACCCACCTCTAGAAACCTCATAATATAGTATAATCAGACTATAATATTCAATAGCGGAAGATGGGAATATAGCACTATTAAATTTATCGAAGAATGAGGCGTACATGAGAACTTCGGAGAATAAAATTAAGTTAAGTCATATGTTATACATAGTAGTATTTATCAGTATTTTAATTATTGTACGTTGGGGCTGGTATAATCATTTTTCGTTATCCAATCCTCCTGCTGTGAAGCAAGGCGTGTTAGATTTACGTGGGGTGGACATTGAATCACTAAGCACCTTTCCGCTGGATGGTGAATGGGAATTTTATCCTGAACAATGGGTGAATGCTACCAATATCGACAACGCTACGAAGGGGCAGATGCTTCAGGTACCGGGTAACTGGAATGCTATATTTAAGCCTGAAGAGCAAAAAAAGGCATATGGATACGGAACTTATCATTTGCGAATTCTGCTGGATCAACCCTTATCTGAGCCACTTAGCTTTTGGTTCCAATCTATCTATACTGCATCTGAAGTGGAGATTAATGGAACAGTTCTCTCACGGTTTGGTGTGTTATCTGATGAGAAAGAAGGCCATGTTTCTGTCACCAAGTCATTCCTGATCAGTTATACATCGATAGATCAGAAACAAATGGATCTGTTTGTTCGGGCATCAAATTATGAGTCTCCGTTAAAAGGAGGCATTGTTAGGTCTGTAGAGTTTGGCATTCAACATGAGATAGATACAGTCTACTGGAATTCCATCGGCTTGCAGCTAATCGTAGGGGTACTGCTTCTACTACATGGGCTGTATTTATTGATCATCTATTTGATGGATGTGCGAAAAACAGAGTTGATTATTTTCTTCTCGATGATGGTTGCAGCGGCTGTATCCATTGGGGTTGAACATAATGGACTATTGTTCCGGTTTCTTCAGGTTGATTTTGCCTGGACGTTGAAGCTAAAGGTTCTTTCGTATATAGGGTTCTGCTTGTTCCTGTTCCTGATGGGTAGAGAGCTTTATGGGAATCTGCGGAAAGGCAAGGCCTTTTATAGTTACATCTTCTCACTCCTCGTTTTTACACTATTTATAATCTTTGGTCCAGAAGAGACAGTGCTATATTCAATCGAAAAAGGGGTCTATATGATCCTGTATTACGTTCCAGTATGTTGGACGGCTTATTATTTTATAAAGATGGTATCCATTCGAGCTGAGGGTGCACTATTTTTATTATGTTCAGTGCTTGCTGTGATTAACAATATACTATGGGCGTCTGTTTATTACGTAGGAACCTCGCAATTTATGTTTTATCCGGTAGATTTAATTGCTGCACTAGCCACTTTTTCTGCCTATTGGTTTAGAAGATACTTTAATCAGTCCCATCAGAATGTGTTATTAAACGCTCAATTGGCAGAGACGAATAAATTAAAAGACCGTTTTCTGGCGAATACGTCACATGAACTACGGACTCCCCTACATGGAATTATGAATATTGCCCAGAGCGTGTTAACGAGGAAAAAACATGTGCTGGATGAAGAGAGTCAACGTGATATGGAACTGCTAATTATGGTTAGTCGGCGGATGTCGCTCATGCTGAATGATTTGCTTGATGTGGTGAGATTGCAGGATAAACGGATTGTGATGAATATAAAAGCAGTGCATGTAAGCTCCTTGGCTGAGGGCGTGCTGGATATGTTACGCTTCCTTACCGGTGGAACAAAGGTGGAGCTTAGCATGCATATTAATGAGGATTTGCCGCGTGTACATGCTGATGAGGAGCGATTGGTACAGATTCTGATAAATCTTGTTCATAATGCACTTAAGTATACCGAACAGGGTAAGGTTGAACTGGTCGCTGAACAAGTGGGTAGGGATGTATGGATACATGTTACGGATACAGGAATAGGTATGGATGAGGCATTGAAGAAACGTGTCTTTATGCGCTATGAACAAGGGGCTTACGGGGAAGGTGGTATTGGACTGGGACTTAGCATCTGCAAGGAACTGGTCGAGCTGCACGGGAGTGAATTATTGCTGCAATCGCAGCCGGGTCAGGGGAGTAAGTTCAGCTTCAAATTACCCGTAGTAGATGAGCGTGTTCAATCATCTATTTCGGATGTTCAACTAGAAAAGGATACGATAACATTATCACCATTCAGCGCATGGATAACAGCTGAGACATCTACTATGGTAGCTGCCACATATTCCACGAAGGAAGTAGAGCCACTCTCTATGGTTGATTCAGACTCTGATATTATACGTGTTCTGGCAGTTGACGATGATTCGGTCAATCTAAAAGTTTTACAAAATATTTTGTCAGATGGAACCTATCAGATGGTTACTGCGACTTCTGCACGGGAAGCGCTGGATAAGTTAAACCATGATCGATTTGATCTGATCATCACTGATGTGATGATGCCGGGCATGTCTGGTTATGAATTGACAAGATTGATTCGTGAGCGGTTCACGATGTATGAATTACCTATTATACTACTGACTGCTCGTAGTGAGCGGGAGGATGTCTATGCGGGCTTCTTGGCTGGAGCAAATGATTATGTCACCAAACCGGTAGATGCGATGGAATTGAAGTATCGAGCCTTGTCCCTTTCATCTATGAAGCGAGCGGTCAATGATCGGTTGAGGATGGAGGGGGCTTATTTACAAGCGCAGATCCATCCACACTTTCTCTTCAATACACTGAATTCGATCATGTCCTTAAGTGACTTTGACACTGCCAAAATGAGAGAGCTATCAGATGCATTCACAACTTATTTGCGTATAAGTTTTGACTTCTTAAATGCAGGCAAGCTCGTTACGCTGTCACAGGAGCTTAAACTGGTGGAGAATTATATATATATCCAGCAGCAACGTTTTGAAGAGAGACTCCTTGTGGAATGGGAAGTAGATGCAAATCTTGAAATGTTGATGCCTCCGCTTACGATTCAACCACTAGTTGAGAATGCTGTTCGACATGGCGTTTTAAGTCGGGCTAAAGGTGGAACACTGCGCATTCACATTGAGACACGTGCGGATGCTGTCCATTTTAACATTGTAGACACAGGGTTGGGAATGGACGAAGCACAAGTCAGCATGCTGTTAAATCCGAATGGCTATAAGAATCAAGGTATTGGGCTGCTTAATACGGATAGAAGATTGACACAACTATATGGACGTGGCTTGCAAATTCAAAGTATCCCTGGTTTGGGAACTACGGTGTCATTTATCATTCCTGATAAGGATTGATTGTGATCATGGGGGAACTCCTTGGAGTTATCCCTTTTTGGTGTTTCTTTAGAAAATTATGTGAATATTTCACTATTGTTGCATCATTGATTGTAAAAATAAAAGCTACCTGCCATTATTACAGAGAAAGGAAAATTTGTGATCAAAAAACCATTCATGATAGGAGAATTAGAATGACTAATAACTTATTTGTAAAAGAGACAAGAGAACAACTGAGCTGGATGAATTGCCCCGAGCGTTGGGAGTTTACAGACTTAGATGAGCTTACAATAATTGCACCACCTAAATCGGATTTTTTCCAAGACCCGGCAGGTAAACATTTCGCAAGTTCAGCGCCATTCTTATCCATCCCTGTGGGTACTTCCTTTGAAATGACGACCAGAATTAGTGTCGATATGCGGCATAAATATGATTCAGGCTGCCTCATGTTTATGATGGACCATTATAACTGGGCCAAAATTTGCTTTGAGTTTGACGGACAGTATCCCATAATCGTGTCTGTGGTGACAAGGGAAGGGATGTCAGATGATTGTAACTCCGTACAAGTTGCTGTAGACAATCCGTATTTGCGTATTACCAAACAAAATCATTGTGTTACCTTCTCCTATTCAGAGGACGGAGCGAATTGGACACTGATCCGATATTTTGGAATGAAGGAAGGTGCTGAATGCGTAGCAGGTGTTGTCGCACAATCTCCCCAAGGTGAAGGCTGCTCAGTGAAATTCGACTATTTGAGTTTGTCGGAATCGAAGGGTGAAAGCCGCTTCTAACCAATCCAATGAAGCGAGGGATTCTATGAAAGCAGTTATCTGACTTTGATGGTTTAGTGCTTGATACGGAAACGCCATGGTATTACGTATTCAAAGAAGCTTATTTTGCGTATGGACTGGACTTGCCGTTGTTGCTTTGGGCACGGAATGTGGGCACAAACTTTGAAGAGTTTTACCCTTATCAATATTTGAAAAGCAAGTAGGGAAGCCAATTGACTAAAAGAGACTTCAGTCAGAATTAGAACAGAACTATGAGCTTCGTATGAACAATGCACAATTGCTTAATGGGTGCATAAGTATTTGCAATGGTTTGGGCTGCTTCCGCTATTTGATGCAGGAGTTACATCTGATGATGTCAAATGTGTAAAGCTAGACCCGGAACTATATAAGCCGGCGATGCAGCAATTAGGCGTAAGCCCAAACGAAACCATCGCGTTCGAAGATTCACCTAATGGCTTGAAAGCAGCCAATGCTACAGGAATTCGTTGTATTATTGTTCCGAATGAAGTGACTAGAGAGCTGGACTTTCCACCTTATGAAAGAAGACTTGAATCTCTCCTAGAATTTGTGATTTTGGGCAATTGTTGTTGGAGGGTGAGCTAACTCGATCTGGCATAAGGAAGTAAAAATAGGAGTTTAAATCAAGAGGTAACTCCTTGGAGTTATCTCTTTTTTGAGTAGATAATCAATTCCTAATAAACAATCCTTTTCGGTCCAACTGCAATTCTTTTGATGTGATTTGGATGATGAATTCCTCCACAGCAGATAAGGTTGCAATGATACATACAAAGACAGTCCAAATGGTGGAATGAATGAAGGAAAGCCATAGAGGAGTAACAAATAAGAGGAACCCGGTGAACTTATTGCCATAGGTGTGAATGCTTGCGTAAGTTTTGAATCTGCGAAGGGCAATCCCAATTGATGTTATACGGATGCCCCCAATCAAGAAGATCCACAAGATGATTACATGCGTAAGTCCGAGAAACGGATACAATGTAAATAAAGAGACAGCTATCAGTATTGTGTCGGCTACAGAATCTAGCTTTGCACCAAGACTACTTGTTGTGTTCGTCTTTCTAGCAATAGGTCCATCTATCAGATCGGTGATCCCACAAAGGACATAAATTACGAGGAAGACCGAACTTAGCGGCTTGAAGAATAACAGCATTATTGCCAAAATGATTCTGCTAAGCGTGATATAGTTAGGCACAAGCTTCAACTTCAACCCCACCTTTATTCATGACCTTATTTTATTCTATTTTACCAGAGGGAATCATGCATTATGCTTTCGATTATCTACTTTTTTAAAACACCGAGTAAGCTCATTAAAACAAATGAAGAAGCCGATAGATAATAGGATGCTTTCAATAAAAAACAGGGAGAATTATTATAAGATGCTAAAAAAGAGAAAAAAAGGTTATTTTGTATTTGGTCTTCTGATTACGGCATTTATTATGGCTTATGGAAGCTTAGATCCACAAGTAGCGGTAGCTCAGACAAGCGTTCCAACTACAGCAGCAAGTTATGATGTTGTTGTCATTGGCAGCGAGATTCAAGGTGTTTTACTGGCCAGAGAGGCCAAGAACTTGGGCTTAAAAGTGATGATTTTAGATCCTCGAAGTAAGCCAGGCGGTGAATTGATTCAAGGGCAGATGTTTTTTCTGGATGATGTGAACGACAATAAGAAGCGAAGTCTCGTGCAAGGGGAGATTAAAAATCTGTTCACAGCTTATAAGGCTGGATCTATACGTAAAAAGGAAGATTTCGAGAAATATTTCAACAAAGTAATTAAAGGGATTCCTTTAAAAAGTGGAATTGTCATTGATGCCGTTGCTACTGTTCCATCAAATAAAGATAAGGCACTAAAGACTCTTACATATCATACAAAGGATGGCACCCAAACTACTATACAGTCTAAATACTGGGTTGAAAATACAGATTTTAATGCGCTTAGCAGCCACTTGCAGGTTAAACGAATTCCAGGTATGGAGAGCATTTATAAGGGGAAACAAGCGGATTATATGGCGGCCACTTATATGTTGAATTTCAAAAATGTAGACTGGAACCGACTGCATCAAGCCATTCTGGAAGATTATCCATTAACAAATGTTCGTAACAAATATGGCCCTAACACCTACGTCGATTGGAATTTCGCCACAGGGTTCAGCAATATTACCAATAAGTACAAAGCGGATAACAGTGATCTTAAGCTTCGTGGACTGAATGCAACGTACCAGAAAAATGGACAGGTTATTATAAACGGACTCCTTATTTATAACGTGAATCCTGCTGATCCGAAGTCTGTTCAATCTGCGATTACAAAGGCTCGAGCCGCAGCCCCTAGTATATTAGCTTTTTTACGCAGCAATATACCTGGATTCTCCAAAGCAGAGCTTAATGGATTTCCTGAGTATCTTTATATTCGCGATTATAACCGTCATGAGACTAATTATGTGCTTGAATATTCTGATCTAATGAATGGGACGATGTTCTGGGATAATGTCAGTATTGGCGGTTATTCCATCGATCTTCAAGGAACTAAAACGATTCCTACCGGAATTGGCTTTGGTAAACCGGACCGTTATGGATTGCCTTTACGCTCTTTTGAATTGAAATCGTATGACAATGTTCTAGTAGTAGGAAAAAATGTAGGAGCTAATATTAAGGCTTACGGTAGCGCCCGTATCATGCCAACGACAGCTCTGGCGGCACAGACCATCGGGATTATCCTTGGTAAGGAGAGTAAGCGATTAGCGGATCTAAATCCTGCTGATTTTGAGCGGATTCATAAATATCTGGAAAAGGATTATAAGATTATACTGAAGAAATAAATGTAGATTAGAGATTGAAAGTTAATACGGTTTATACAAAAACAAGCCGGAGCGAATGAATCACGCTCCGGCTTATTTCTATATTTGTTAAAGCTTATTGCGCGGAAACAGACTTGAACCATTCGTTAACTTCTTTAGTGATTTGGTCACCGCCATTGGATTTCCAATTGGCAACGAATTGGTCAAAGGAATCTACTGGCAGTTTGCCGTAAATAATTTTGTTGAAAGTTTCCATTTCGGACTGACGAAGCAGGTTCCATTTGGAAACCATTGTTGGTGTAGCAGCACCAGTAAAGTAGTTTTGTTTACGAACGTCTAGTTGTGACATAACCACTTTTCCTGCCGCCCAGTTTTCTGGTTTACGGAACTCTGCCATTTGTTTTTCATAAGGTGTTACAGGTGTCTCGCCGTCAGCAAGTTTAACCAAAGTCTTCATAAACAGATCAGGAATACGGGCCGGACCTGTTAAGAATGGGAATTCATTGGAGAAGTCTTTAATCTTGTCTTTATCACTTGTTGGTTCTCCATCAATCATATCCCAGTCGTAACCTTTAGCAAAGCCATATTCATATTGACTGCCTGCAGCAGGGTTAGCTAAGTTATCAAGCAAGTAGTTATAGTACAAGAAAATAGCTTCTGGATGCTTAGCATCCTTGTTAATCATGATACTAGCATTTACACCGGAATTCTGCCATTTGGTTCCAATCAAACCATCTGGTCCTGCTGGAACCGGATAACCTTTAATCTTCGCTCCAGGTACATTCTTCATAAGATCGGGAGCAGGCCAGTCTGGAACCCAGTTGGCGCCTGGCAGAATACCAGCTGCACCTTTCGTGAAGCTCTCAGCGGATTTACCTTCATCCCAAAGGGCGGAGTCCGTGTGAATATATCCTTTATCCATCCATTCGCTAAGCTTTGCGAGTGCTTGCTTAGCACCTGGGTTAATGGAACCATATTCAAGATTGCCATCTTTATCTTTGTTCCATTGTTCCTCAATTGTACCGTATGCCCCGAATAACCAGTCTAGTTGGCCCATCCAGGTATTTGTGTTGTTTTTCAAAGAAATTGCAAGCGGGTACACATCTTTAGGCGCTAAGCCATCAGGGTTTTCGTTCTTAAATTTGTCCATGATGTTCTCAAGATCGGCGATGGTCTTAGGCGCTTCCAGCTTCAGCTTTTCCATCCAATCTTCACGTAACCACAAGAGCGTATCATCATTGTCGGTATATTCAAGGATCGGCAGATTATATTTCTTACCGTCTTTAGTGAATGGGTACCAAAGTTCTGGATGTGCTGCAACGTGATCTTTCAGAATTTTGTTTGCATACTTATCAAACAACTCATCGATAGCGATGAACTGACCGGAATCAATAAGCTGATTGGTCAATACTGCGTTAGTTGGTGCAAAAACGAAATCAGGAAGCTTTTCGCCGGAAGCAATGGCAAGTTGAAGCTTTTGTCTGTATTGATCGTCATTTGCAGGATACCAAGTATCTTTATGCTTCATACCCAATGTTTCAAGCATCCAGCGATCGTGAACGTTGTTTTCTTTGGTATCACCTTGAACATACTTCTTAGGCATCAATACGGCACTGAACTCGATCGGTGGATCGTATTTGCCTTTTGCGAAAGCAGCATCTGCTTCGGATTGGGTATTATTGGTAGCGTTACCATTTTTGGCATTCTCATTAGATGTGCCGCTACTGCCACATGCTGTGAGAGTGATAAGTGCTGTGACCGTGAGAAGCGACCACATTTTCTTGAACTTGATCATTCTTTAATTCCCCCTACTGTGTATGATCTTTACAAGTGTAACTTTAACAACTTGTCGGGGATGTCATCTATATGAGATTTTTAGTTTCGATAGGACTCTATCATGTTATTTGTTAGTATCTCTATATTCCTGCGGCGTTACCCCAAACTGCCGTTTGAATACTTTGATAAAATAAGCAGGGTCCATATATCCAATTTCCATGCTGATTTCATAGACTTTTTTATTGGTGGTCTTCAGCTTATGACAGGCACGATCCATCCGCAAGCGCGAGATATAATCGCTAATGCCTTCACCTGTTTCAATCTTATAAATTTTTGATAAATGGGTCGGATGGAGATTTACATGGTCAGCCAGAACACGTAATGATACATCATCATGCAAGTTCTTATCCGTATAATCTTGAATTTTCTTTACATACTCGGAACGTATGTCTTTGATTTCGTTGGATGTGCCTTCTTTTAGATTGGCTAGAACACTTAGCGACCATTTTCTTAGTTTACTAATGCTGGTAAAAGCATCCCCACTTTGCAACGCTTCTATATCGGTCCCCATTAAGTTTGCTAGCGTATGACCATTGCGATGTGCAAGATTCGTGAAAGAAGCAGTAATTAAAAAGCCAGCCTCCATGCAATGCTCCCACGATTCAGACCATTTCTCATCCAGTTCGGCACAGACGGCAAGCAATTTCTCTTCAGCCGCATCCCAATGTCCACTCTCCAGTAGATGAATCAAAGAGGGTGGGGTATAAAGAGCGTCTAAAGGCCCTTGTGTTGAGGGAAGCTCCAAGTCACTGACCCGCATAATGAATTCTCGCTCATCTCCGACAATTTGGCGGAAAGAGGAGGAGGCCTGATGAAAACGATTCGACAGCTGCTCAGGAAACTTGAACCACTCCGTGATTACAATGGATAGTGAGCCTTTCAGAAATTGCTTGACCTTATATTGAAGTTGTAAAGAAAGCTTCTCTAATATGGATTCTTTTCCAAGGTCAGTTCCTTGTTCTTTAAGCTGGAGCAGAAACACAAGATATCCATGTTCCTCTTTAACGCCCCAGACTTCCATAAATTCTCCCATAATCTCTTCAGCCATATTAATAATCGCATATTCAATCAAGGTTTGATCGGTATTATCAAATTCTCTGAATTCTTCTTCCATTCGTACCAGCATCAATGCGGATTCTCCGGATTGGAAGGGCAGATCGTAACTCACGAGCTTCCGTTCCCATTCACCGGCTTGAAAACGATGACCTTGTAAAGCATCCAGTAGCAAGCGCCCCCGTAAAACAGGGAGGTTCTCCCTGAGGGTAAACTGGGTTCGTTTAAGAGAACTTATAAGCTCCCATTCAGCATTCAATTGATTGATCGCATTTTTGACTGCTCCGAGTAATTCATCATCAGTCGGCGGTTTAAGCAAGTAATCCACGGTCTTGTTCTGAAGTGCTTTTTTGGCATAATCGAATTCTGAATGGCCGGATAATATAATACATTTAATTTTTTTGTTATGTTTTCTTATCCGCTCTATCAATTCGATTCCCGTCATTTCTGGCATTTGAATATCTGAGATTACTATATCAATGGGATGCGTATCGATAATTTGTAGCGCTTCACGTGCGGAATAAGCTTTATGCACATGTTCAATTCCTAGCGTATGCCAGGGTTTAGTCATGGAAAGATTATCTACCCAGTGTGCTTCGTCGTCTACTATGATCATCTGCATGTTGTTAGTCTCCTTGATGTTCCTTTAATTTATAACTATCATCCTCAGTTGGGATTTCCCAGATAATTTCTGTTCGGAATCCACCGAGAGGGGATGGCTTGAAGGTAAGACTTGAATGATTGCCGAACAGGTGAATGATCCGCTGATTTGTATTCCAAAGACCACAACCCATTTCCTCCTGCAAAGGCTCCTGCATTTTACAGTTTAATGCTTCTAGCTGATCCGGATTCAGGCCAGGACCATCGTCATCGATATAAATTCTACAGAAGCCGTTTGACTTCTCACCACTAATCTTGATCTCACCTGATGAATAGGACTTCGCTACTCCATGAATCACAGAATTCTCCACCATAGGTTGAAGCATTAGGCGAGGTACAGATTGGCTAAGCATATCCTCAGGAATATCAATATGATAATCAATTCTGCCATTGCGCAGTTTCTGGATATCTAAATAGTTGACCAAGAGCTTGATTTCTTCCTCCAAAGAAGCCGTCTCCCGTTCCATCCGGGTGGTATAACGATAGTAAGCACTTAGATTATAAGCCATTGAGACGACTGCGTCCTCATCTTTCATCTGGGCCATATTGATAATATAACCAAGACAGTTATAGAGAAAATGCGGGTTAATTTGTGCTTGGAGCTGCTTCAGGGTAGCTTCTCGAGCACGGATCTTTTCATTAAATACATTTTCTATCAGGTCTTGAATTTGATGGGACATATCGTTAAAACGACGGAACAGAAACGAAAACTCATTTTGCTCATTGCTATGAAGCCGTACGGAGTAATCACCTTGCTGTACGCGCTGTAAACCACTGACTAGTTTTTTAATCGGATATTGAACGTTTCTATACAGCAGAATGGAAGAGGATACTCCCACAACAAACAGCAGAATCATTGTGATATAGAATAAATCTCGACTAAGAGAAATCGGTTTGAGAATTTGATAAAGGGGGACAACATCTACTAAATGCCAATCCAAAGAGGCTGATTTCACAGAACTGACCAAATAGTTCTTCCCATTTAGCTTCACTACATCCTGAGTTGTATTCTCCGGAGAGTGATTATCCAGGTAATTAACTAGTTCGTCGGATAGCTGCTTGTCCGCGCTACGGTTGAGGATCGGTTTCTCCCCTTTGTGATAGAAGAACGGATCGCCTTGCCCACCTGCTTTGTACGAATCGAGCATGTTCTGAATGTTCGTATAACTGAAGCTGGCTTCAATGACTAGGCTACTTCCTGTTAACGTCCCCGGCTGAGCTAAGGAATCCGTTAAGAACCAGTAAAAGGATTTTAAATCGCCTTGAGATTCCACACCATGATCACCATACGTCCATCTTCCGCTCATATTTGCTTTTAAATAATCCTCATCATACCCGATGGGTCTGTCGTAATTGGCGATGACATCTTTATTCTGCTGTGAATGAACGGCGTATCTGGTCGGCCAAATATCTGTAACCCCAGCTTGAAGCACCATCTTTTCCTGGAGGATATATCTGGTCTGCATCTGATCATATCGATCTTCCCATACATTTAGTCCATTGAATGCCCTGACGTTGGGATCTCTTGAAAGAATAAGGGTGAAGTCCATCATCTGATTAATTCGAGAATCGATCTGATTGGATAAAAAAGTGAGTTGTTTCGTATTGGACGTCTGCAACTCTTTGCCTACAACCTCGAAGGTGACGTTATTTGAAAAGGTATACATGATAATGATGGGAATGAATAGGAGTATGATCAAGCTGTTTATTTTGGCAAACAGACTAAATCGAGATTGTAAGTTTCCTCTAAGTATTGTAAAGCGCTTCCATAAATTCATAAATGCCCCTCCAGATGTTGTCCTAATAAAACCCTATCAAGCCTAACAATGTTATATAGTCAAACCTGAGAAACGCCTGATACTATTTATAGCAGAGATCCCCATCACACACAAAATATTTTTTTTGGGAACAGGAGAGAGCTATGGAGGCTAATATGGAGGTTAACTCGATACCACAGGCGAGCCTAGAAAGTCAGCCGAGTAAAAAAAGAAAAAAAGGCTTTAATCAACCATGGATTCTCCATTTTATGGTGTTGCCAGCGGCAATCATGGTTTTTATTTTTTCTTATATTCCGATGTCCGGAATTCTTATGGCATTTCAAGACTATAAACCTGCACTAGGTTTTTTTGATTCCGAGTGGGTCGGACTTAAGCATTTCAGGTACATGTGGGAGAATGATTATTTCCTGTCCATTACGTGGAATACGTTGTTTTTTGCTTGCTCTAAAATTGTTTTGAACTTGATTATTCCGTTTATCTTCGCCTTATTGCTTAATGAGGTAAGAAGAATGGGCCTTAAAAGAACTATTCAAACACTCGTTTATCTTCCGCACTTTCTGTCTTGGGTTACACTTTCAGGGATTCTCATTGATATCCTTGCTCAGACAGGTATTGTCAATCAATTCCTCACATCTGTATTCGGCATCAAGCCGATTTTCTTCCTAGGAGACGGCAACTGGTTCAGGTTCACTATCATTGCTAGTGATGTTTGGAAAGAGTTTGGTTTCAATACGATTATCTTTTTAGCGGCACTTTCGGGTATCAATCCATCACTTTATGAAGCTGCTGAAGTGGATGGGGCGGGGCGTTGGAAACAAACGATGTATATCACAATTCCTGCGTTAATCCCAATCGCTATCGTAATCGCCACCTTGGCACTGGGTAATGTGCTCAACGCAAACTTTGACCAGATCTTTAACTTGTACAGTCCATTGATCTATCAGCAGGGAGATATCATTGATACTTTCGTGTATAGAGAAGGTCTACTAAGCGGACAGTTCAGTTTCGCAACCGCAGTTAATCTATTCAAATCGTTAATTAGCTTAGTCTTAATCGTAGTCTCTTACCGACTTGCTTATAGATTTGCAGGGTACAGAATTTTCTAGAAAGGATGACAACTGATGTACCATAAAACAATTCCATATCGAATATTCAGTATTATCAATAATGTGTGCTTGACTATCCTTTCCGTGCTCTGCCTGCTACCTTTGTACCACTTACTCATGGTATCTCTTAGTGCATCCGCACCTGCTAATGCTGGATTAGTCACATTCTGGCCGATTGGCTTTACCTTTGAAGCCTATGCAAAGACGTTTAATAATGTCAATTTCCTTAACTCCTTGTGGGTGTCTGTGGAACGGACAATACTCGGAACAGGACTTGCGCTGGTGGTAAATACGGTTGCAGCTTATGCGCTGTCTAAGGAAACAAGAGTCTTTCGTGCTAGAAACGTCTATCTTTGGTATTTTGTTGTCACCATGCTGTTCAGCGGTGGTCTGATACCGGGTTACATTCTAATTCTGAAGCTTGGTCTTATGAATTCATTGATGGCACTTATTCTTCCTGGATTAGTTGCTGTATTTAACATCATTTTACTTCTGAATTTCTTCCGTACCGTACCTAAAGATCTTGAGGAAGCAGCTTTTATTGATGGGGCAGGACACTTTCAGACCTTTGTGAAAATATATTTACCGGTCTCCTTACCTGTTATTGCAACCGTCTCTCTATTCCTTATGGTAGGACACTGGAACGCTTATTTTGACGGTATTATTTATATCAGAGATGCAGACAAGCTTCCGCTAGCGACGTTTATGCAGACGATTATCGTTCAAGCAGATATGTCTAAGCTTGATCCGGCAGCCGTTGCTAATTTATCACAACGAACCATCCGGGCCTCGCAGATTTTTATAAGTGCTTTGCCAATTCTATTGGTTTATCCTTTCCTGCAACGTTTCTTTGTAACTGGGATTGTGGTAGGTGCTGTAAAAGAATAATCTCTTTTTAGAAAAAGAGTTTGAAGAAGGAGCTACGGTTCTAGTCCAAGACTAGAACCGTAGCTCTTTTTTTATTTAGATGGATTTCATGGCTAAACTGGATAATTATTGAAAACAATAAAAATATTCAGAAAATTTTCATATGACGATCAAGCTAACATAGGCTATAATGAGGTCTAAAAAAGAAAAAAAGAAAACGGGGCATAAGAATGAATCAATTTAAAGGTGAAAAAAATCTTCTCACAGAGAAGAAGGAGCGGTTCTCTTCCGCCGGCTTTATTTTCGCAGCTATCGGGAGCTCAGTAGGACTGGGGAACATGTGGAAATTTCCGTATATCACTGGGGAAAATGGGGGAGCGGCTTTCTTCCTTCTTTTCATTGTATGTTTAGTGTTGATCGGTTTACCCGTATTGTTGGCAGAGTTGGCCATCGGTCGTAGCGGACGTGGAAGCGCGGCTACTGCATTTGTACGAGCCGGAGGCGGGAAGAACTGGATGGCAGTCGGATTTCTGCAAGTCCTTGCACCATTTTTAATTCTTTCCTTTTATATCATTGTTGCAGGATGGACGTTGAACTACGCAATGATTGCCTTCAATGGACAATTGTTCAGTTCCAGTAATTATGCAGGTGAATTCAGCTCCTTTATATCTGGACCTATGCCAATTGTTTGGCAGGGGATAGCAATCCTTATAACGGCGGGTGTTGTTATTCTTGGAGTATCAGGCGGGATAGAGAAATTTAATAAGGTATTGATTCCTGGTCTGGTTGTTCTCCTAATTGTATTGATGATTCGTGCGGTTACCTTACCAGGTGCAAACGAAGGAGTAGCCTTTTTCCTAAAACCAGACTTTTCGGTGCTGACGGCGGAATCTGCGCTAGTCGCATTGGGACATGCTTTCTTTTCATTGTCGCTTGGGATGGGAATTCTCCTGACTTACGGCTCTTATGTGGATAAAAAACAATCGCTAGGAACTGCTGCACTCGCAGTCGGGGCAGGAGATTTGTTATATGCGTTTATCGCAGGATTGATTATTTTTCCGACGACATTCTCATTTGGCATTGCTCCTGATCAAGGTCCTTCGCTAATTTTCATTGCTTTGCCAGCAGCTTTCTCAGCAATGCCATTTGGTGCATTCTTTGGTGGTTTGTTCTTTATCTTGCTGGCGATTGCCGCTTTAACTTCTGCCGTATCTCTGCTTGAGGTGCCTGTATCTTTCGCGATGGAGCGCTGGAATTGGAGCCGGAAACGTTCAGTTTGGATTTTGTCATTAGTATGTTTCCTCCTCAGTATTCCTTCGGCGATGTCACTGGGAATGGTCCCTGAGCTATCGTTTGGCGGCAAAGCGTTGTTCGATTGGGTGGATTTTGTAACTTCTAACATTATGTTGCCACTAGGCGGTCTGTTGGTTACCATCTTTGCCGGTTATTTCTGGAAAGGGGCAGCAGAAGCGGCTGGGCTTAAGGCAGGTTGGTTCCGCGTTTGGTTATTTATGCTCCGGTATGTTGCGCCGATTCTGGTGTTCTTGGTATTGCTTCATACTTCAGGGATTATTAAATTTTAATTTAATTCAATTTCTAAAAAATCATCAAAAAAAGCTCTACGACCCTTGTGGTTGTAGAGTTTTTTTTGATATTGAAGATAAATACATTATTCCTCTAAATCCTACTTGACTAGGTGGATTAATTGGAATATAGTATAAAAAAGATTGAACGAATCAATTCAAAACTAATAATTGTATACAATTATACAAATATATTGTTGAGGCTCTTGCCCGACAGATTATCGATGAGGAGCTACATAAATATGGCGATACGATCACGGAGGTTGTCAAAGGATAATACCTATGATGCATTAAAACAAAAAATTATTGATAGTGAATTAGAGCCGAATCAACCTGTACATGAAGAAAATTTGGCAGCGTTACTAGGGGTTAGTCGTACTCCACTAAGAGAGGCAATACAGAGATTGGAGAACGAGGATTTTCTCATTCGACAGCCAAATGGAAGACTGCGGGTGGCTTCTGTGACACTCAAAGAGGTTGAAGAAATATTCCAAATTCGCAGCATGCTTGAAGGCTATATCGCAAGAAATGCAGCTAAGCATGCTACAGAGAACGATATTGTTAATTTAACGACGATGATTACAAAAATGAAACACTCCTTCCAACTTGGCGACAATCAGAATTTTGTAACCTATGGATTTGAGTTCCATGATTATTTATCAGAAATCAGTGAACTAAAAACATTCGAGAAAGTTCTGAATCAATTAAGAGATCATTCCCTTCGCTATTGTCGATTCGTCTCCATGCATGGAGATTGGAATACACAGGCGGATGAAGAACATGATCTTATCTTGCAAATGATCGCTGACCACAATGAAGATGGCGCTGAAAAAGCAATGCGAGATCATATTTTAAGCAGTCTAGCTACTGCACTTGACCGGATTAAAGGTATTGAAGAAAAGTTGGAAGCATAAAGAAAGGGGAGCACTTTACTATGAATATACTTAATGAGGTTGATCAAGCATTAGCGAATCAATTAATTGATGTTCGTAGAAACCTACATAGAGAGCCTGAATTAGCTTATGAAGAATTTAAGACCACAGAGAAATTACGGGAATGGCTGACCCATGCCAATATTCATATTCTAGACCTTCCTTTACAAACCGGACTTATCGCAGAGATCGGACAAGGTAATGGACCTGTTGTAGCTATTCGCTGTGATATTGATGCACTTCCGATAGAGGAACAGACTGGATTATCTTTTGCTTCTGAGATTCCTGGAAAAATGCATGCTTGTGGGCACGATTTTCACACGGCTACGATTCTAGGAGCTGCCTTATTGTTAAAGGCACGTGAAAGTGAATTGCCTGGCAAGGTTAGAGTATTGTTCCAACCAGCAGAAGAAACAGGGCATGGAGCGGAGAGTGTCTTAGCATCAGGAGGACTCAAGGGTGTTGACGCTATATTCGGTTTACATAATTCACCAGACCTGCCTACAGGAGCTTTTGGAACAAGAACAGGAGCTTTAACAGCAGGTGTTGATCGGTTTGAAATTACGATAAAAGGTGTCGGCGCTCATGCTGCTTATCCTGAAAAAGGTGTGGATTCCATTGTCACTGCGGCTCAGATCATTACCTCGCTACAAACCATCGTAAGCCGTCAAAACAGTACCACTGAACCGGTTGTGTTAAGTGTCACCAGAATTAATGGGGGCTTCACATGGAATGTCCTACCGGAAAAAGTGGAATTAGAAGGTACGGTGCGAACTTACAATGAAGAGATTCGTCGCCAGATTCCAATCCAAATGACCCGAATCATCGAAGGAATTGCTGCAGCTGCTGGAGCAGAGGCTAAGCTACATTGGTATCCAGGACCACCAGCAACGATTAATCATGGCGAATGGGCTGACTTTACCAAAGAGGTCGCTTCAGATGCCGGATATATAGTACATGATATCCCTCCGCAAATGGGAGGAGAAGATTTCTCTTTTTATTTACAACAGATACCGGGTGCTTTTGTAAATATAGGATCAGGCCCAGCCTATGCTTTACATCACCCTCAGTTCGATGTGGATGAAGCTGCGATTTTACCCGCTGCGAAGTACTTCGCTTTATTGGCAGAACAAGCGCTGGTGAAGCTACAAGTCAAAGCTTAATTAATCTCCTAGACCTAAATCCTAAAGATGATTGAGAGGAATGTATATGATTGAACTAAAACAGGTTTCCAAAACGTTCACTCGGAAAGGAATCACGATTGATGCGCTTAAAGGGATCGATTTAAAGGTCGATAAAGGCGATATCTTTGGCGTTATCGGCTATAGTGGTGCGGGGAAAAGTACATTAATTCGTTTAGTCAATTATTTGGAAAGACCTACTGAAGGACAGGTCTTCGTTGCTGGGCGTGATTTAGGAACCTATAACGATAAAGAGTTACGGGCGGCTAAGAAGAATATCGGCATGATTTTTCAACATTTTAATCTATTAGAATCTAAAAAAGTATTTGATAATGTAGCGATTCCTCTTGTTCTCTTAAAAAAGAATAAGAATGAAATCCGCCAGCGTGTACAAGAGTTGCTAGAGTTTGTTGGATTAAGTGACAAAGCAGGGAGTTTCCCTAGTGAATTGTCAGGTGGACAGAAGCAGCGGGTCGGGATTGCCAGAGCGCTTGCCTCGAATCCATCCATCCTATTATGTGATGAAGCGACTTCTGCCTTAGATCCACAGACAACACATTCTATTTTACAGCTATTAAAAAAAATCAATGCAGAGTACAACATTACTGTGATGATCATTACACATGAAATGTCTGTCATTCAAGAGATTTGCAACAAGGTGGCGGTGATGGAAGAGGGCCGAATTATTGAGCAAGGAAGCGTTCTGGATGTATTCGGTAGTCCGAAGCATAAGACGACACAGAATTTTGTGAAGACGGTTATTCAAAATAGCATTACGCCAAGCGTCCAAAAATCCATCAAAACAGAACCCGGAAGTGTCCTTTATAAACTTAATTTTGTTGGAGAAAGCGCCTCTGAGCCTATCCTGTTCGAGATGATTCGATCCTTCGATATGAAGGTCAATATTTTATTTGCGAACACGACCGAGATTCAGGAAACGACACTGGGTACAGTAATTATTCAATGCAGTGGAGATACAGCTGAGATTAACAGAGCGTTATCTTTCTTAAAACGTCATGGAGTCGGTGTAGAGGAGGTAGAATCTAATGTTTTCGACCACATTAACAGGTGATCAATTTCTGCAGGCGATTATTGAAACGATTCAGATGGTTGGCGTCTCCTTGTTTGTTGGTTCTTTGATAGGGATACCCTTTGGTATATTGCTTGTAATCACTCGTCCTGGTGGGGTTTTGGAGAACAAAGCGCTTTACGCCATACTAAATCCGATCATCAACATTATACGCTCTCTGCCTTTTATTATTTTACTTGTAGCGATTGTACCTTTCACACGTTTGATTGTTCATACTTCGATTGGGACAAGCGCAGCGATCGTACCTTTAATTATCTACATCGCACCTTATATTGGCCGTTTAGTAGAGAACTCCTTGCTTGAAGTGAACCCGGGAATTCTCGAAGCTGCTGAAGCGATGGGTGCTACGCCATTTCAAGTGATTTGGTACTTTTTGTTGCCAGAGGCGGTTGGATCATTAATTCTGTCTTTGACAACGGCAACGATCGGGTTGATCGGTGCAACTGCAATGGCTGGAACGGTAGGGGGCGGCGGTGTCGGCGACTTGGCGATTGTATATGGATACCAACGTTTTGACACGGTTGTAGTCGTAGCCACTGTGGTTATTCTCATTATTTTAGTGCAAGGCATTCAATCTTTAGGCAACACGCTAGCAAGAAAAATTCGCCGTTATTAGTCATTACATATTCCGGGAGGGAGTTTGGCAGATGAGTGAATGGAGCAAGCAAGATCGATTTAAAGCGATATTATCTGGAGAAAAGGCAGATCGCCCAATTGTAAGTGGTTGGCGGCATTTTATCGACAAAGAACAAACTGCAGATGATTTAGCGCAAACTACGATTTCTTTTACGAAACAATATGATTGGGACTGGGTCAAGATCAATCCTAGAGCAACTTATTTGGCGGAAGCTTGGGGCAATCAATATGATTTTACGGATTATCAGACTGTATTTCCAAGGCAGCAAACAACAGCAATTCCATCAGCGGTTAATCTATGGGATATCGAAGTTAAAGAGGCGGTGCATACAGCTTCCTTGGCAGAACACTTAGAGGGTGTTAGAAAAATTCGGCAAGGACTACCTGATACCCCACTAATCCAAACGGTATTCTCACCATTGACTGTATTGCTATTTATTGTAGGACGTTCTGCTTATGTTACAAAAACAGTGTTTGGCATTGAGCATCCAGTAACTTTGCAGTCGTTATTTAAGGAGCATCGTGCGGCAGCGCACCATGCATTACATGCGATTTCATTAACCTTAGCCGATTATGTACAAGAGCTGCAGCAAGTGGGTTCTGACGGTTTGTTCTACGCTGTGACAGGCACCGCTCACCCAGGATTATTTGATGAAGCCATGTTTGACGAGTTCTCCAGACCTTATGACTCTATTGTCTTAGAAGCTGCAAGCTACGGCAAAAACATTCTTCATACTTGTGGGGCTTATGCCCAGCCTGAGAAATTTAATGATTATCGAATTGATGGGATCAGCTGGGATACTGTAGCCGAGGGGAACCCTGGTTTAGAGGCGGATCTTAAAGCTACTAAAGTAGGTGGCGTCGATCATGGGCTGTTCGCTGTAAACGATATCGCACAAATTAAGCAGCAGGCTAAAGAAGCACTGACATTAATGAAAGACCAGCCTTTTATTCTTTCTCCAAATTGCGCTATCCCGCTTAATGTGACGGATGAGGCGTTAGCACAACTAAAACAATCTATATTTGAATAGGAGATGAAGTTATGAAAAAGTTGATAGTAGTGTTGATGATAGGGGTTCTAGCGGTGTTGACGGCTTGCGGGAATAGTCAATCCGATAATTCTGGAGATAAGAAGAAGCTTACCATTGGATTTGGTGTGGGAACCTATGAGGAGCAATTCCGCCAATCGATCCTTCCGATCCTAGAGAAACAAGGCTATAGCGTTGAAATTAAGTCCTTTTCTCAAAACATGCAGGTCAATCCTGCGATGAAGGAAGGCTCCATTGACGCAAGTATCTTCCAAAGCACAGCATACATGGAGGCAATTAACAAAGAAATCAAAGCAGACATGGTAGGAATTGCTTATGCGCCTGGTGCACCACAAGGTCTTTATTCCGTAAATCATACTACACTTGACGATGTTAAAGATGGTACAACCGTAGCTGTTCCGAATGATCCGGTGAACCAAGAGCGTGCACTTCGTATCCTGGAAGAATTGGGTTGGATCAAGATTAAAGATGGCGCAGGCGTAGCTGATTTTAACATCAACAGCATGGAACCGGATAAATATAACATTGATATTAAAATATTGGACCCTGCTCAAATCCTAGTTTCACTGCAAGATGTTGATTACGGCGTTGTAAACGGGAATTATATTGCTAATTCAGACAGAAAGATTACGGATGCCTTGAAAATCGAAAATACGCCTATGGAACACAGAATTATCGTATCGGTTAATAAAAAGGATGAAAATACACAGTGGGCGAAAGACTTGAAAGCAGCTTATGAATCTAAAGAGTTCGAAGAATATATTCGTGGAATAGAGAAATATGATGGTTTCATTCTGCCTGAAGCATGGGACAACAATTAAGTAAGGAAGTGAACGCAAGTGACACAAGAAAAGATTCATTTTATCGGTGGAGGACAGATGGCGGAAGCGATCATTCGCGCATGTATATCCAACAACACCCTGTCGGTAGATCAAATTAGTGTATCTGACATTAATGAAGCTCGTCTTCAGTTTTTGAGTACCAAATACGGAATAGATACGAAGAGCTCACAGGAGCAAAGCCTATCTACTGCAGATCTGATTGTGGTTGCGGTGCGTCCACAGGATGATTTAACTACACTTGGACAAATCGTACAACAATTCGCTTCACCTACCGCAGTCATCGTATCGATTGTGGCAGGTGTGACGAATGTCCAATTAGCTGGTTATTTTGGAGCTGAGAGGTCCATTATCCGTGTCATTCCAAATACATTGACGGATACAGGCTACGGATATAGCGGTGTAGCATTAAATGCTTACGCTAGCCGTGATCAAGTGGAGCATTTCTTACTCGGATTTGGTAAAGTGCAATATCTGGATGAGACATTAATGGATATTTTCACTGGATTTGGTGTGGCTGGCCCCAACTATATTTATTATTTCATTGAGTCTTTTGTAGATGCAGGTGTGCTTGCCGGATTGCCGCGTGAGCAAGCCTGGAATGTTGCACTGGAGAATATGATGGGATCGGTAGCTATGCTGCAGCAGACAGGGCTGCATCCAAGACAACTGCTAGATATTAATAATTCACCTGGCGGAGTTGGGATGCATGGCTTGTACGAATTAAATAACAGTGATTTCGCAGCAGGTCTGCAAAGAAGTGTTCTGGCAGCTGTGAAGCGTACTACTGAGCTAGGAGTGAAGTAATCATGGCAACAGTGAAATGGGATCATTTAGTACACTACGTCAATGATCTGTTTAAACCGGTTGAAATTTTTGGAGCTCATGATTTGGTTGCTTTTAAGGGAGGTTCTCATAAAGATTGGGGAACCTATAACGCATTAAGTTATTTCGGGCTAACCTATCTGGAATTTCTGGGCATTGAGAATCTTGAGTTGGCAAAGGCAACTGAACATAATCTAGTGGTGAAAGACGCTGTAAAACTTCTGCCGGAGCATGAAGTCTTGAGCAGAGTAGTCATCCGGACAGATGATATTGAAGAAGTAGCGGATTCCCTTAAGGCAGCGGGTTTATCACTATCTCCAATCATCGATGGGAAGCGTCTAGATAACGAGGGAAGATTAATCGAGTGGCGCATGATGACTATCGGTGGTGACTTTCAAGGCCTAGTCTATCCGTTCATCATTCAATGGAGCGGGACAGATGCAGAGAGGTTAGAAAGATTATCATCGTCTGGAGTCATCCAACCTCATCCTGCAGGTCATGTTGAAATCGTGCGCGCAGTATTCCATGTCTCCGATCCTGCAGCTACCGCTAAACACTGGGGATCGATATTCGGATTGCCTGTAACAGAGTCAGAGGACGGTACTTTTATCCTTACGATTGGAGATAAGTCTTTTGCTTTCGTACATGGGGACGAGAACCAGTTCAAACAGGTGTTTTTTGAAACGGATTCGTTAGCGCTGAAAGGGAAGACGATTCAGATCGGTGACGGGGAGTATGTTTTTGTATAAGGCATTAGTTTCTATATAATTTAAGATGAAAAGACTTGCTCGAAGGTATTGATACCTCGAGCAAGTCTTTTTGCTATCCATTGATGTGATCTTTTTGTTTTAATCAATTTGTAAACCAGATGAAATTCCATTTTATAGTAAGATAACCATGATAACGAAGATTGAAAACCTCGAGTATGCAGTTAAGAGATAACTTTCAACGGATTAATTCATGTACCAAAAGTATAGTGTCCACATTGATTGGGATTGCAATTGAAGAAGGATGTATCCCTTCTGTTGAGATTACTTTGAATAACAAATGTTTTTTGCGATGATAACTTTTTCAAGTACAGATAATCGGCAGTCATCGAAATATCGTTGTTGTCACAAAACGACTCCTTATCTCGTTTTATATGCAGACGGAATAAGGAGTGGTTGCAATGAAAGAATTGACATGCATCGTTATTGGCGGAGGATATGCAGGTATTAATGCAGTTAAAGCGATTCGGAAAACATTTAAGGGGCAAGCAAGTAAACGAACACTCCGACTTATTTTAATCGATAAGAACCCTTATCACTTTCGCAAAGTATTGCTTTTTAAGCCCGCGGTCGGAGATGAAGAGATTACTATCCCTCTGACTAGGTTATTTCCCGAGGGGGTTGAATTCGTTCAGGCTACTGTAACGAAAATCGAATCAGGGGAAAGAAGGCTACTTTGTCAGGATGCTGTAGGAAATAAGAATTCGATAAAATATGACTTCCTCGTTCTGGCGGTGGGCAGCGTCGTGCGGCAACCCGACTCTGATCTAGGAGGTATAGCATTAGCGAGTTTAGACGCTGCGTGGAAGATCCGAGAGGCATGGCGCGCGAATATAAAGAAAGCTGTAAAGGAAAAAAGCTCGAAAGAACGTCAGAGATTAATGACCATTGCCGTTGTTGGAGCGGGCATAAGCGGCATCGAGACATCTGCTGAACTAGCTTATTTTTTTCGTGATGATGCGGTATCATTGGGACTTGACCCGAATGCTGTAAGGATAAATTTATTTAACGCGAATAAGAGACTTTTCCCAGAAGGCCCGGCAAAAGTAGGGCTTAAACTGGAACGTTCACTTGACGCTTGCGGAGTAACTACCTTACATGGAAGTAGGGTATTACAGGAGAAAGAGGGAGTGCTAACCTTATCTAACGGCGAGACGATGTCCGCTGGCCTATGTGTCTGGACGCTGGGGCTGTCACCCAACCCAATGCTGCAAAGCATCGGGTTACCGATCACTCCGGAAGGATACGTGATCGTAGATGCAAGTTATCGGGTTCAAGGGGCCCAGGGTGTATACAGTATCGGCGACTGCGCGCGAATCGTAGACCCTGCTACCGGACGGGTGGACGGGAAGACGTGTAAGGAAGCGACCGCCCAAGCAGCAAGGCTTGGAAAGATTTTATCGGCGGATATTGCAGGGCGTCCGGCACCCATGCATAAGGAATTTATTGACTTTTTTTGTTTTGCCTTAGGTCCGGAGCAGGGAATGGTATGGACACATCAATGGGGGTTAGATATTATTTTTACAGGAAAGCTGGGTTGGCGAATAAGGAAATTCACATGGGATTCGGCAAGTCTGTTAAAATAATGTAAACAGAGGGTTAGTGGAAAAGGGTGGAATTTTAAGATGCAAGAGTTATATGAGCATTATAAAGGGCTGCTTTTTACGCTTGCCTACCAACTGACTGGATCGGTCTCCGATGCGGAGGACGCTGTGCAGGACGTATTCCTGAAGTTGTATGATGTAAAGCTGGATCGATTGGTTGAACCTAAAGCATATTTGTGCAAAATGGTAACTAATCGCTGTCGGGATTTATTCAATTCGGCGCGTAAGCGGCGGGAACAGTATTTCGGGCAATGGCTTCCTGAGCCCCTTCTTACTCCGAATAATGAATCGTTTGAATCGGTTGTTCAAGGCGAGCTGCTGTCTTATGCTATGCTCGTCTTGCTTGAAAGGCTGTCCCTTACGGAACGGGCAGTGTTCGTGCTTCGTGAGGCGCTCGGCTTTGAATATGCTAATATTGCTGAGCTCGTTGGCAAAAGCGAAGCGAATTGCCGCAAGCTGATCAGCCGTGCGAGAGGAAAAATGGGGATTACCCCCGATGAACCAGTCAATCCCGAAGCTGCAAGCGAAGAGTGGGTCCGTCGACTCCTAGCGGCTCTCGAACAGGGTAACGTGGATAGGGTTGTATCCATGCTCGCCAAAGATGTCGTGTTGGTCTCAGATGGAGGGGGTAAAGCCTTCGCCGCCGTCCATCCTATTGAATCGCGCGATCTCGTCGCCCGTTTCCTTCTCGGCTTAACTCGTAAGGCTCCTCATTACGAAGGAGGCGTGCATGTAGAAATGAGGGATATAAATGGCCAAACAGGACTCGTTGTCCGTTCAGGAGATGGGATCGTAACTGTTGCGCTAATGCATGTCGAGAGAAATTCGATTCGCAACTTATACTTTGTTAGGAACCCAGATAAGCTGAGGCATTTATTGAAATGAAAAGAGGATTTGAAAAAAATCGCCGTTAGAACAGTTATGGAGATGTGGGGGAGTGAGCACTCCGGTAACACTAACGGAGTTGATTAGTAATAACAAGGAATTCAGGAGTGTATCAACACTACTAGAATCAGAATAAAGGAATACAGTGGATTAGCAAACAAATCACTTAAAGTGCTTGTTAGAAGTTAAGTATAGTGGTAATCAAAGGTGAGGGTTATGTTATGCCAAAAAATGATAATATGCTAACAATTCTATGGATGTTGAATTCGGGAGAGAAATTGACTGCAAAGCAAATATCGGAAAAGTTAGAGATAAATATAAGAACAGTTTATCGGTATATTGATGCACTATGCGTCAGTGGCGTCCCTATCATATCCGACACAGGGCACAATGGAGGGTATAGCTTGCTGCACAATTTTATCAAATCTCCTCTACTATTTAGTATTGATGAAAAAAAAACACTGCTTCATGCTGCCCTATTTGCAAAAGAAGCCGGATATCCTTTGAGTGAGGCATTAGAGAATGCAACATCCAAGTTGAAAATGTATTCGAATCAGGAGCAGGAAAATATACTAAGCCATCATTTAGCCGGATTTGAAGTAATAAACCGCAGGGGATACCCCGCTGTTCAGCCGGTATTGCAGGAATTGGAGCACGCTGTAGCAAATGAATGTTCTGTAGAAATTTCTTATCGTAACAGTCATGAAGAGCAGTCCCCAAATAGGGTAATAGACCCCTATGGCGTGGTTAATTGGAACAATAAGTGGTACACAATTGCATTTTGCCACCTGCGGAATGAGATCCGCAGCTTTCGGGTAGAACGAATTCTGAACATCACACGCACGCCATTCTCATTTAGGCGTCCCAATGATTTTTCAGCGCGTACTTTTTTTATGAAAAATCTGTTACCAGATGTAGTAGGTAAATCCGAATTAATTTCTTTAATTATTGGTGGCAGGGCAGAGGCGTTGGATGATTTATGCATACATTGGTTTTTGGAGCATCATTTGCAGGAGCGGACATCAACGCAAGCAATTTTTTTACTTGAGGAAGAATCACTGTATACATATGTTCCGTATATAATTCTTCCCTATGGGAAATCCATTCAAGTTTTAGAGCCACAGAATCTAAAGAATAAACTTGTGGCGGTTGCTTCAGAGTTAATGGAATATTATCAAGTTTAACAACTTCACTGACAGCAGATGTCAGTGAAGTTGTTTTATTATAATGATAACCACTCATTAAAGATGAATGGTTGCTGTTACCTAATAAACTTTATGAGGAGCACTTAGAAATGAATAATACAGTATATCTTTATGTGTTTGATACCATGTCCGATTGGGAAATAGGTTATTTAGCCGCCGAACTGAACTCTGGAAGACACTTCAGACAGGGGCTGGCTCCAGCAAAAATAGTCACCGTTGGGATAGAAAAGACTCCAGTAACTACAATGGGCGGATTGAAAATAATGCCTGACATTAAAGTGGATGAGTGCAGCATTAAAAGCGTAGATGCACTGATTTTACCTGGTGGAAATACATGGACAGAAGCTATTCACGTGCCCATATTAAAAATTGCCGAGATGTGTTTAAAGGAAGGGATAGTAGTTGGAGCAATTTGCGGTGCTACCTTAGGACTTGCTCAAGCAGGATTGTTAGATTCACGTTGGCACACAAGCAATGATTTGGCCTACCTTAAAATGATTTGCCATTCTTACACGGGCGAAGAATATTACAAAGTGGAATCTGCTGTCACCGATGGGAAATTGATCACCGCATCCGGAGTAGCTCCATTAGAATTTTCTGTTCATGTTTTAAAAGCGCTAGATGTATTTTCTCCAAAAACATTAGACGCTTGGTATCGACTTAATAAAACTCAGGAACCTAAATATTTCTACGAGTTAATGAATTCAATCCAATGAAGTATAGGGATATTAGGCATGTGGAGTGCTGTGTGTTGTTGATTCACTAATAATGTCTGAAGACCACATTTACCTATAAATAGAAGCCCAGGCGTATTCAACGCTTGGGCTTTTGCAGTTTGGTCTAAGCCGCGCTATCATCCAATAATTCTCTAGGGGGTCATGATTTTTATTTGATCGGAATGTACAGATCTACTTTGGAATCAGGATGATCATATCCTAAATATCGTTGATCGTATAGCTCAAAATCCTCACGCTCGTCCATTTCCTCTTTCGTGTTAAGGAACCACGTTCCCCAAATATAATGGAACGTTTGGGGAAGCGTGCGCAGTGTACCAGTGTGAGTGAATACGGCGTAACGCCCCTCTGGAATTACCTTTTGCACAAATTTTGCAGGAAGTCCTTCAAAAGAATCCACTTCGATGCCAGCGACCTCCGTAAATAACACCTCATCACTCATGGAGTACAGGCTGTTTTCATGACAGGCCTCGCAGATGCCAAATCCTCGTCCATTAAGTGAACGATGGGGAATTCGAGTAGAAATTTTGTTGAATTTCTGCCACAGTTCGGCTAGTTTGTTATCCTTGAGCGTTGTTTCTCCACGTATTCCGGCGACCTTCGTCTCTGGGAGTTTTACAATGGTAGGATGTACGGTAACATTGCAAGTTAGATGCTCCAATAAATTAGCGTGCAGTTTAGTCTTGGAAGCAATGAAGGTGTCCAGTCGATTGATACGGTATTCCTGCGGGCTGACCTTATATATGAATTTAAACGCACGACTAAAAGACTCGGCGGACTCAAAGCCGTTGTCTAGCGCAACATCTATAATTCTTTTGTTTGTGTAAAGCAAAGCTTTTGCAGCATTGGCCAGTCGACGTTTCTTAATATAGCTGCCGATGCTTTCCCCTAATATAGCGGTGAATTGGCGGTTCAAATGATAGTAGGAATACCCTGCTGCCCGAGCAACATCCTCTACTTTAATCGCTTCGCCAAGCATGTCTTCAATATAGATTATCGCTTGCTCTAACGCCAGCCGATAGTCCAATTTGAATCCCTCCATCGGTCAACTGTTCAAAGATTGATAATCGAACATAGCTTTGTCCGCTCTCTCCATACAAATCTGGATATTTGTTGTGGAGTCTGGTATAGCTTGTTTTAAATCATAAGTCTGCCAGCCATTTTCCGCTCTGCCGCCCCAACATAGCTCTATTATACCGTCTGCGGGGGAGAACACCATGCTTTTGGTTGTACCGAAGTAATCCTCATAATAATGACTGCACAGCCCATTCGGGTATTTGGACAACAGCATCTCCTTTAGATGTTCATTCGTCATAGCTGTTGCTCCTTTCAGTTGGGAAGCGATCCACTCCCCTCGCCGCAAAGAATGAATGGCAGCCTGGGGCTCATAACGAACTAATGGTGGAAGAACTGGATGATTGGTAGCCCAGAGGAACTGCTCTTGCGAAGCTGGACTAATTTGCTTCGTTGCTTGCATGCCGTTCATCGTTTCAAACAAGGCGGCATTCCCATTTTTATCTAGCAGCATCAAATTGACATTACAGGCGATAGGCATCTCTTTCAAATAAAAAAGTGATTCTTCGACATTTTTACAATTTTCCAGTAACGCCCGAATGGCCGCCCAGAAATGTAATCCTTTTACTTTAGGTGCACGCAAAAAGGGCACAGCCCCGACAGGAAAGCCGCAAGCACTCATTGTAACAGCAAGTCCGTGCTCATTAAAACCGTCGTCTCTCCCAAAGCTCATTGTACTTGTGCCCATGTGCGTATATTTACCTGTTACTGAGGTTCTGACTAACACAAAATCCTCGATCTGATGATTGAATTCATAGTTGCGAGCTAACAATGGCTTGTTCTGTGCTGTCATATTTGGCAGCAAGGCAATCTGACTGCATCGCGGCAGCAGATACGTCATGGCGTAGTAAGCGATTTGCTCGGTATTAACCTTTAATGCATCGGCAAAGCCAACAATTTCTTCTGAAATGCCTGGGCACCACTCATCGAATAGTTTGACAGCGTCTTTATATTCTGTTAAACCAAAGCCTTCGAGTTTACGAGTGTAAGCAATCTTATGTGCTGTATTTTCTGAAATAATATTGCCTAGCTTATACCCAATTTCATAGCTTGTTCCTTTCAAATCCAGTGTATGAACGGAAATCGTTAACATCCTGTTCCCTCCTTTTTTCTACAGTTTAAGGTGGAAAGGGAAGCAGTGCATGATATTTTGTGCTGTTTTTTTCGCTCAATACCAAAATAAGTTTTTTTACCGCATAACAGAAGTTAATGGAGGATATAACAAGGGACCAATTCGTAATTATTTCCGGCGTGAGTAGGAATTTAAAATCCGTCAGCTCATGTTATTTAGGTGATAGTCCATACTTTTAGAATAGTGGCGCATATTATATTTTAGGAAGTAAAAGGGAGGGATAATCAATGAGCTGTGGAGTTGGAGGCAGATTTACTTCTACTGGAGAAATTTTGGTTCTTTATATCTTATTGGTAATTATATTATCTGCTTGTTTCTTTGTATAATAGCAGGCTATCAGAAAGAACAATAGCCACTGTTCCAAGGCTATTGTTCTTTTTTTGCAAATGTTGATGGACATGCCAATCCTTTATTTCGTTCCAATAACGAGAATAAATCCGATGTATTCATGATAACGGTCCATTATACTGTTGTACTTACTGATCACTTCCCAAATCGTGTGGTCAAGAAAGGAATCAGTGTCCATTTGTTGATAATGGTCTGGATGCTCTGTAAGATCCTCACTTGATTTAGGGAACAAGAAGGGACCATCTATCTGTGAATGATAAAATCCCATAGTGTTTACTAATGCTGACCATTTATTAAAGTCCCATAGATTCTTTACATGATAAAATGTACTAATCATTTGATTAATTTCTGTAGACATAGGTTTATATTGAATCATTTCTCTGTCAAAAAGCTTGCCTCCAGTCCGCAGAACCCTATAATATTCCGAGAATGCCTTTTCTGTATCAGTGAAAATGGATACAGACTCAACAAGAATCACATCAAATGACTCGTTAGGAAAAGGAAGCGAACTTGCGTCACCTACTAAGAATTGAATTATAGATTTCTCTTTTTCAGCCCGTATTTTTGCTTTTGAGATCATATCTGGGTGAATATCTATACCTATTACATCATGACCTTGTGCAGCTAAATAACAAGATGTTCTGCCAGTGCCACAACCAACTTCAAGGATTCGGGAAGCAGGTGGTAGTGGATATTGTTCAAATTGCTTTAAAGTTGCAGTAAACCCTCCAGGATGAGCATTTCCAACACCTAATTTAGCAAGCATATTCAAATATTCCATGAGTGTAAATTCCTTTCACTGCGGGTCTTATTTTATAATATGAAAAAAAAATAACTTTGTACCGCAGTGCTAAATATTAATGACTTAAGAACATACATAAAAAGAAAATGTTGGTTTATTTTTAAATTAAAAGCCAGGTCGTCAAGCAATGTGCGTAATTGCTTGACGATCTGGATTTTTTTGCTAAAAAGGATATGATTGTCCGTTCTTTTAGTAGTCTCCGATTACAAGTTGGGGTTTTATTTAATTTATTCAAGAACACTTGAAAATAATGTAAATGTAGAGTATTGTAAGTGATAAGTAGTAAGTAGTAAGTAGTAAGTAGTAAGTAAATCAAAACGCTCACCATACGGAATAAATATCATCCAGTAAATACGAATTTATGGATAGGGGTGGATGGTTATGATGGATTTAAAATTAGCACCGAGTTTTTCAGTGATCGCGCTTAATGCACAGAGAAGTCTTCATATGACTACTGTCAAGAAAGTGTCTTTACGCTGTATGGCAGCAGCGGTTATATTGGAGCTTTACTTAGAGGGATGTTTTACGCAATCAGAGAACAAGTTAACTTTGCCCAAGGAAGGATTTGATCAAGCTCATTCAGCACTTTATAGAGAAACGGTTCTACAGCCCTTGCTTCATAAACATGCTGAAGTGAAGGGTGATCTTAATTGGTGGGTAAAAAAGGCCTCCATGCTGTCTAACAAACAATTAAAAAAGTTCGAGACCGCGATTTCAGATGATCTTAAAGCAATGGATTTGCTTGAAGATATCCCAAGTCTGTTAGGGAGCGACATGTATTTTGATACTGCCGAAGTTGAAGTTAGAGCGTATCGCAGTAATATGGAGGCGTACACAAGCATTACAGAGAACATTCGCGCAGAGATTTTGGAAGAGGGTTCAGTAACGGATGAGGTCATTTGTATGCTGTGGCTGCTTCGTGAATGTGGATGCATGCATGATTTCTTCTCGCTAAATGAAATAGAAAAGGTAAATATCAAACTACATGATCTATACCAAAGTAATTTATGGGCAAAGGCATTGCTTCCAATACAAATTCGCCATGGAATTGAGCTGGGAATCAAACGCTTTTTAGAATTGAAGACAAAGTTTGCGAAGACTTTTATCGGTAGTAGCATCAATCTTTTATTCCCTGCCCTAGAGCCATCGCGAGCTGTCTTTATAGAAACAGAGTCTTGGTTTGATAATTCTAATCAAAGACTAGACGCAGTTATTACAAGATTATTGTCCTATGGACATGAAGTTAAGGTGATGGAGAGAGGATCGATTGCGACCCTTAAAATTGATAATTTGTTATACGATGCGATCCCGCATTTTGTAATGATGAAAGTGCCAATCCAAGGTGTGCGTCTTGTTCCGAAGCGCCCGCTGTAAAGGAGTTGGTAATCAATGTCTAGACAACGCTCCATGGAGAATATTTTGGCTTCAGAGTATGTATCTATAGGTGAATTGGTAAGAATCACAAACTCTCGTTATAGTACACTCAAACATTACACAGAAGAAGGCATGCTTCCCTTTGAACAGGCCGAGGAGAATTTAACACGCAGATATAAAAGAGAGAAAACCGTCGCACGCATTCTTTGGATCAAAGAGATGAAAACAAACGGTTTATCTATCCCGCAAATTAAAGAAGCTTTAGGAATGAATTAAACATCGGGATTCCCGGTGTTTTTTGCTTTTTTAGTCAAAGAATTATAAACCCTCAGATAGCCGTGCCCCAATCATCTGAACAAATTGCTCAGCCGCAATAGACAGCTTTCGATCCCGTCGTACTGCAAAACCTATACTGCGAGGTAAAAGCGGATCTTCTAACTTCAACTCATGAAGCTTTCCACTATGAAGATCCTCTTGCACGAAAGAACGGCTGATAAAAGCTGCCCCATACCCTAATCTGGCGAACTCTGCTAGCAGTTCTATGCTCCCCAATTCAATATCTGGAATTACCGATAATCCCTTAGTCGCAAACCATTGTTCAACAAATACTCTAGTACTGCTCCCTTGAGAAAATAAGATTAAAGGCAGCTCTGACACTTCTCTCATGGTAAGTGAACGACTAGCTAATTCTTGATAGGCTTCACCTACTACAAAACAATCCTCTAACACAGCCAGCGTCTGTATATTTAGCAGTGGATCGTGAAGCGGCATATGGACAAAGGCACAGTCGATCTCACCATCTTTTAAACGCTTAGTGATGTCTGGCGTCTTCCCATGAGAGAGACGAATTCGTATACCTGGGTATGTGCTATGAAAGGTATTCAACTGCGGCAACAAAAGGTGCTTGATCAGATAATCACTGGCTCCGATTCGTATTTCTCCCTCATTTAACTGCTTCAAGCTCTCCAGATGCTTCTGTGCAGAATCCAGCATGGAAAAGGATTGCTCCACATATTCAAATAGCGCTCGTCCTTCTTCTGTAAGCTCTACACCTTTGGACAGCCTGTGAAACAGCTTCAGCCCTAAGGCTTCTTCCATTTGTTTAATGGCATAACTCACAGAAGGCTGTGTAATATGTAGTTCCCCTGCAGCTTTTGTTAAATTTCGATGACGTGCCGTTTGCCAGAAAATACGATACCACTCCAAGTTGAACATGTGGTATAGATCACCTCTATATCATTATGGTAAAAATCCAATTTCATTTATTTCATTTCATTCATTATAATCAGGCTAGAGGAATAATTCAAAGGGGTGGATGAAGTGGAATCCAATCAACCGGACTTAGAAGCACGTTCTCCATGGTCAACGAATAGCGATAAACACATAGTGAAGATTAGCCCAGCGAAAGCGGTAATCAATGGGACGATAACCATATCAGGAAGCAAAAGTCTGACGAATCGGGCCTTGGTAATCGCTGCTTTAGCTGATGGACGTTCAGAAATAAAGGGAATATTAAGAAGTGATGACTCTTACTGGTGTATTGAATCATTAAAAAAACTGGGGATTCCCGTTGTGATAGAAGAAGAGACAGCTGTTGTGGATGGAAGTGGCGGCAACTGGCCGAATCCGACTGGTGAGCTATATGTAGGAGCGGCAGGTACGGTTGCGAGATTCTTACCGGCTGCACTCGCGGCAGGGACTGGCACTTGGACAATGAATGGAAGTAAACGGCTTTGTGAGCGACCACTCGCGCCATTACTCAATGCATTAACAACCCTGGGTGCACAATTTGAGTATAAACAAGCCGACCGTTGTTTACCTTTTACATTAGAGGCAAAAGGTCTGCAAGGAGGAAAGGCAACCCTGCCCGGCTCCACTTCAAGTCAATTTATAAGTGGATTACTGCTAGCCGCACCGTATGCCAAAGAACCGGTAACCGTGTATATTGATGGAGAAGTTGTGCAAAGAGACTATGTAGAGATGACCCTTACTATGATGGCCTCCTTTGGTGTAAAACCAGAAGCATCTCAGGACGGTCAATCGATAACGGTTCCTGCAGGAAAGTATCAAGGTCACACGATCACTTTAGAGCCTGATGTATCCACATGCTGTTACTTTTGGGCGGTAGCTGCACTTACGGCAGGACGTGTACGAATTGAAGGGATCAATGCTAGCAATACAAGTCAACCTGATATCGAGTTCTTAGACGTTCTGGAGGTAATGGGCTGTACCGTTGTTCGTGGGGAGAACTTTGTTGAAGTACAAGGTGTCCCACGGCTTAAGGGTGGATACACAGTGAGTATGAAGAAGTGGTCGGATCAAACACTAACAATGGCTGCTATGGCTATTTTTGCAGATGGTCCAATCACTCTAAAGGATGCCGCACATATCAGACATCATGAATGTGATCGGATAGCCGCGATATGTGAAGAAATAAGTAAGACCGGAATACGTGTGGAAGAGTTTGAGGATGGTCTAACGGTATATCCGGGTCAGCCAATCCCAGCTTTACTAAATTCTCATGACGATCACCGGATGGCTATGGCGCTTTCTTTAATCGGCTTGAAGATTGAAAATATTCAGATTAACGACCCTGGTTGTGTCTCAAAGACCTGTCCAGATTATTTTGACCGTTTGTCAGCGTTAGGCGTACAGGTCCAATACTAAATAAGGAGTGCATATATAATGGCAGGAAATACATTCGGTGAAGTGTTCAAAATTACAACCTTCGGTGAGTCACATGGTGTGTCGGTAGGGGTCATAGTGGATGGTGTAACACCAGGCGTCGAGATTAACGAAGCGTATATACAGAAACAGATGGATCGGAGAAAACCGGGCCAATCTTCAGTGACTACTCCTCGTAAAGAATATGATGTTGTCCACATACAATCTGGAGTATTTGAGGGGAAAACAACAGGTACACCGCTCTTTGTAGTTCTTCAAAACCACGATATGAGACCAGAAGCGTACAGCGAGATCCAGGACGCTTTTCGTCCGGGCCATGCCGATTTTACTTATTTAGAGAAATACGGCATTCGGGATCATCGCGGTAGCGGACGTGCTTCAGGTAGAGAAACTGCGGCAAGAGTAGCTGGAGGTGCGATAGCTCGTAAGTTGTTAGAGAGAAGAGGCGTACAGGTAGTAGCATACACACAAGAAATCGGAGGCATAAGATGTGAATCCTTCGATGAGGGTGTGATTGAACAAAACGCTGTCCGTGCCTGTGATCCAATTGCAGCTGACAAAATGATTAAAAAAATTGAGGGGTTAGCCGAGATTGGGGATAGCTGTGGTGGCATTGTAGAATGCCGTATTCGTGGCGTGGTTCCGGGTCTTGGAGAGCCGGTCTTTGATAAATTGGATGCAGAACTGGCGAAAGCTATGCTTTCCATTGGCGCTGTTAAAGGGATAGAATTTGGAGCTGGCTTCGAAGCAGCAACGATGCTGGGGAGTGAGCATAATGATGCGAGGAATAGCGATGGTTTTCTAACTAATCATTCCGGAGGAATCATCGGGGGGATTAGCACAGGACAAGAAATCGTATTTCGGATCAGTGTAAAGCCTACTTCGTCCATCTCTGTGCCACAGCAAACGACTAACATCAAAGGGGAAGAACAAGAGATACGCACCGAAGGCAGACATGATCCATGTATTTGTCCGAGAATCGTACCTGTCGTAGAGGCTATGGCTTGTTTAGTACTGGAGGATCAATACAAACGACAAGCTGCTATGCTTGGATAATACTAGAGCGGCATAATGGTGATGTTTGATTTTGACATGATCATTGAATTATTTTCCATTTAATGATATTTTTAAGATCGAATCATTGTCTCAGTCTACCCTGGAAGGAGCTGTACCATGGAACGATCAATTTTTATGAAAAGCATTGCTGCCCCTCTCGGCTTAATCCTGTTCTTGACCAGTATCGGTCTTGCCATTTCCTTTGCCTTCCCACAGCGGTCAAAAGCAGCGGTTGTTAAGTCTTCTGCTGCTTTTAGTTTGTTTGAGCAAAGAGTGAAGAAACCTTCATCTCTCAGTCTGGCCCAAGCCACCTTAGTCAATCGTATTGATGAGATGACGCCAGCAGAGGCTAATTTAGCCGTTTTACATTTGGAAAATGCCCTGAAAGCTTATCTACCTACAGCAATCAAACGAATGAATACGTCTGCTATTCAACAAGATATCAAAGATATTTATACTCCAGGCATGTCAATGGTGCTGGCTCGATCCAAGGTGAAGCAGTCCCAGACCCGTGTTGTTCTACAGGACTTGACTGCCATGGACTATAAGCTTGAATTGGGTGGCGGACGCTTTTATCCAATCATTCAATACAAAAGCTTCAAAGTGTTCAAACCTTACGTCTCCAAAGATTTGCAAGCCTATATCGAGCTGATGGCTACTGAGTCTGAGCAACCCTCTGCTGTGAACGGAACTTTGCTGATCAACTGGTACAAGGTCATAGAACGGGCTATGGCATATGAAGATTTTTTGTCAACCTATAAGTCTTCCAACCGTACAATAGCTATTAAGGAAGCCTATAACGTAGCCAAAGAATATGTGTTTAACGGTACCCAAAACTCTCCGCTCTTTGATAAGATAACGCAAGTGATGAGTGAAGAAGCGGCAATTGCATACGAGAATACATTGTCAGAAGCGGGGCCAGAGCAGATTGAAGCCAGCCCACTACTGATCCAGCTTGAAGAATTTTTGATGCTACTGGAGAAGAACGGGGATAAGAAGACGCAGGCTGTTAAGGATTTTCTGAAATCGATTTAAGCTATAAAAATTTCAAAATAATAACTCTTGGAAGGCACTAACGTCCTGTTAGTGTTTTTTTTTGCGAAAGGAGAACCTATGAACCGAATACTAGTCATTGGATCTGCTGGATCGGGCAAATCTACCTTGTCTCGCAAACTACATTACATACTTGATCTCCCTGTTGTACATTTGGATACCTATTACTGGAATGCCGACTGGGTTCCTAAACCAAATGAAGAGTGGAATAATATTGTCGAACAATTTATCAATGAAGAGCATTGGATCATGGATGGTAACTATTCAAGAACGATGGATATCTGAATTAACAAAGCCGATTTAATAATTTTCTTAGATATGCCTAGACTTCTATGCATCTACCGAATTATCAAACGACGAATTATATATCACAAGAAATCCAGACCGGATATGAATCAAGAATGCCCAGAAAAATTAGATTGGGATTTTGTGAAATGGGTTTGGAATTATAGAAAAAAAGGTCGAGTGAACACTATAAAGAAACTTGAGCAGATTAAAGGACGTAAAGAGGTTGTTATTCTGAGAACGAGGAAAGAGATGGATGAGTTTATAGGGAAGGTGGAGAAGGAAGGGGCTGGTCTGGGATGACTTGCAAACTGTTAGTTCAATCTGTAAATAAGTCATTAGAAATTGTTGATTTGTACTTTGTACAAGGATGGTGTAGATACTATCACAACGGGTCATCCTGCGGTTAGAAAGTTTAACAATTCTAAGTTATGGGATGATCCTGAATGGGTGGATGGTGTTTTTGAAAAGCTTGAACAATATAAATTCGAACTGAACTCTTGAGCATGTAATTGGATGAAGAGCCAATAGAAATGATAAGCAATAAAAGCAGCGATGTGCTAAGGTTTTAATTCTCAGCCCTAGCACCGCTGCTTCATTTTTAGAGCATCTAATCCAATTCTGCTATCATCTCAAGGCTTTACCCAGGATCCCTTCAGATCCATTTCTCGAATACATTCAGCCGAGTCGTTCCTGTTGTCGTTAATCATTGGTGTGACCGGGTACACCTGCATTTCATCTGCTGAATAAGGCCGCAGAATCGGATTCAGTGCTTCCAGATCATTTGTCTCCTCATCAAGCCATCGAGTGATATCCTGTGGGGACAAAATCGCCGGCATCCGGCTCTCAAATTCGCTAATTAGTGGGTTAGCTTCTGTCATAACCAAAGAGCAGGTGCGAAGAGGCTCCCCGCGCGTATCATGCCAAATCTCGTATAGACCAGCCACTCCGAACATACTGCGATTATTCATGACTACCCGAACTGGATAAGTCTTCTTTCCTTCTCTTTTCCAATAGTAAAATCCATTGCACGGGATAATACAGCGCTGCTTGTCCACCATCTTACGGTAGGTTGCATTTTGATGTACATTTCGTAGATCCGCATTGATCGCATCTTTACCCCAGTAAGGAACGAATCCCCAGCGGAACTCGTCTAGAATTCGCTCACCATCCTGTTGTAAAACTACCGGCATATCCTGAGTGGGACTAATATTATAGCGGTCTTTATAGTAGTACATCACCCGGTTAATTTCAAAATGATCCCTAATGTCTTGTAGTTCGGCCGCCAGAGAAAAACGTTGACACATGAAACATCAGCCTCCTTTTGTTTCGTAGTGTTTGTAAAAGGAGGTGAATTATTCATGATTTCCATGGTCATTCATTCGCATTTTTTACAGTAGGCGGTTATTTTAGCAATCACTCCGTATTATGATGTAAACAGACTTAAACTGTTTCCAGGTATGGAGGTGGATATCGCGAGACAGGTCATATCCTGCTGATCGGACTTAAGGAGAATGTTCTAGCAGTTCGGGCTTTACTGGATGAGCATACGCAGGAGGGGGATTTTATTACTTTCAAGGTGCTGGACATGGCCGACGAACATAACCTTTGGAAAATCATCCCTTCCGAACTTCTACGCCATTACATCAACTGGACCCGGAGCTGCTTCGGAGATTAGATGCTTTTGATTTCAATGCAAAGGATATTTACATGCAGGGGGCAGAGACTTATAAGAACCTGATCACACCATTTGCTGAAACGCTTGGTGTACCTGTGATTGCCGGTAGTGATAGTCATCAATGTCTGCAATATGGGATGTTCTGAATCGGTTGAATATTACCTGCTCGACGGTTGAGGAATTGAAAGAAACTTTTGAAGCAGCTCATTGGTGAAGCACCTTCCAGAGATGATGCAGAGGTTGGCAACATGGTCTAGCCGATTCCAAACATTCCTGTTATACTTTTTTCGTGAATGTAATCGGAGGTGGTACTGTGCTAATGCTGGTTTGCCCATTAGCTAGAAGTTCCTCACGCAAAGCCTAAATTAGGGCGATACTTTGCGTGAGGTGCGATAGGATGGATGATCGCCCAAACTAAATATTATCGTTTCTAATAATGGGCTTTGCACCTTATGGATTGTTCAAAACAAATAAGGGGCTGAAGAGCAATGAATACACCATTTATTAGAAACCATCAATATAATTTTATTAAAAAACAAACAGACTTCCTTCTAAAAACACTGCGAACTGTAGCGGATCGAAGAGTCTTGGAGACGGTAAGATATCGTTCATCGTTGAATGTAGTAGAAGCTTTTTCAACACTAAGTGATAGTCAGCAGCAGTTGCTGCAACAAATATCTGCCTTTGAGACTGCATACGATTTTCAGAAGTATCTTAGTGGATTAGAGCCTTATTTAGAACCTTTTCCACAGATTACACCGAAACAGATTCAGAAGTTATTCCCTAAGAATAAGAAGCTGAAGGTACCTGATTTATCAGTAATTGATTTTCGATATATGACATATTTGAGCTGGATAGATATTGCTACCAATAAATTATTTATTGTATATCCGTTCGAAGGGCAGTTTATCGGTATTGAGGGTAGAATGACACCAATGAACAAGAAGGGGTATTGCCTGTTCTGTAATCGGCAGCAACAGCTCGCCTTCTTTACGGTCAAGACCAGGCTTGCGAAATCTTCGCCGGATGATTACTCCTCCATTGGACAATATATTTGCATAGAGAGCCAAGAATGTAATCATAGGATTACGGATACAGCAGCGCTAGAGAGATTCATTCTCTCCACTCGTGCATAATGTTAGGATTAGCAATGGCTGCTTTTGTAGGTAGCTTCAGACTATAGAGCAATAGGGTTTTGAAACGAATGATTTCCGTTTCGAAACCCTATTTTCTGTTCGTTCAATTCTGAATTAATTATTTTGAATATTGTTGAAATAGAAACAAAAAAATAATGTGATATAATATTGTTAATGCAAGAGTGGGTAGGAGGACAGGTCATGAACAAAGAAGATCAGATCCTAACGGGTGTCAGGGACCTATATAATAAGATGGTTTGGCTTAACAAAGATAAGATGGAAGAAAGTCTTAAGGGTTATACATCTTCCGAAGTACATTGTATTGAATACATTGAAAAAAATGTAGATTCCAACGTTACAAAACTTGCGGAGTCCTTTTTTATGACTCGCGGTGCTATAAGTAAATTAACTAAGAAACTCATAGAAAAAGGCCTGATCGAAAGCTACCAGAAGTCGGATAACAAAAAAGAAATCTATTTTAGGCTTACTGAGCAAGGAAAAGTAATTTATAAAATCCATGAGAACCTTCACAAAGAGTTTCAAGAGCGGGATAAAGCCGTCTTTGCGCAGATAACCGAGGAACAATTTGATAGTATGCTTAGTTTTGTGGAAAAGTATAGTAGTCATTTGGATGCGGAAATAAAGAAACAGGGTAAAGATATTAAATCGGAATAAAATTTCAATAATGAAAATGAAACCACATGCAGTCGGGCTCTATGGAGAACGGCTGCATTTTTATTGTTATTATTTTGTTGACAAGGAAACAAAATGGCGATACGATAAACATGTTTCCTAGGAATCAAAACAGTAACTTTAAGGAGTGAACATAAATGTCCATATTTAAATCACACAATGAACAGAACACAGGACAATCCGTAGATAAACACGCATTAATATTCGGTCTTATCTCTGTGTTTCTTTGCGGAATAGGCTTTAGTATCATAATGCCTGTCGTCCCATTCTTAGTGCAGCCTTATACAAGCAGTCCTGGAGAACAAGCAATAGTTGTTACGATGCTGACCTCGGTATATGCAGTCTGTGTATTTTTTGCAGCCCCCGTACTTGGAGCTTTGAGCGACAAATATGGCCGGCGTCCATTACTCTTAGTATGCCTGTTGGGTTCCGCCGTCGGGTACTTGGTTTTTGGCATAGGAGGGGCTCTATGGGTACTATTTGCTGGACGTATAATCGAAGGGATAACAGGCGGGAGCATAAGCACGATCTTTGCATATTTTGCAGACATTATTCCTTCGCAGCAGAGAACCAAATACTTCGGATGGGTAAGTGCAGTTGTAGGTGTAGGCACCGTCATTGGCCCAACGATAGGCGGATTACTTGCTAAGTTTGGTTATTCTGTTCCCTTGTATTTTGGAGCAATCATAACTTTATTGAATGTTGTTTATGGATTCTTTTTTATGCCAGAGAGCCTTGCCAAGAAGAATAGACTGAAGGAGATTACCTTTGTAAGACTGAATCCATTTTCACAGCTTGCAAACTTACTTTCCATGAAAAACTTAAATAGGCTGCTAGTCTCAGCGTTTTTACTCTGGATTCCTAACGGATCTTTACAGGCAGTATTTTCGCAATTTACGATGGATACTTTCAGCTGGAAGCCTGCACTAATCGGTCTTATGTTTTCGATTATGGGTCTCCAAGACATCATTTCACAAGGTTTGATCATGCCAAAGCTTTTGAAGAAACTTAGTGATAAACGTATAGCAATTCTTGGAATGGCTTCGGAAATTATCGGTTACAGTTTTATTGCGTTATCTGCGTTGTTCTCATTCTATCCTCTTTTTATCGCTGGAATGTTTATATTTGGCTTTGGGGATTCGATCTTTGGGCCTTCATTTAACGGGATGCTTTCCAAGTCTGTCGATTCTAGTGAACAAGGTAGGATTCAAGGAGGTAGCCAATCTATTCAGGCTTTAGCAAGAATGATTGGGCCTATCATTGGAGGTCAGATTTATGTATCACTAGGCCATGCCGCACCCGCATTTATGGGGATGATCCTTATAGCAGGAGCCATACTCGTTTTGTATAAGCGTCAGGATGTAATTATGTAAACTACCTACGTTTAAGAACATATAAAAATAGGGTTTCAGAACTCAGGGACAAGTTCTGAAACCCTATTTGTCATAGTTATTGTTTGTTTTTGGAATCTTTATTGATAACCCGTGCAGGACGAGTTACCCAGTTCGTACGATTCATCGGTTTAACTGTATCAATTCTGGTATTTGACGGTTCATTTGAAGCTTCAGTCGCTTCTGTTTCAGTAGATGTTGTAACTTCTTGATCCACGCTTTTTTTTCTTGATAGTCCTGTTCCATCATGCTTGCCTCGGTTCCATACTCTTCCCTTACTCATACATACACTCCATTTCTATACGCTTATTCATAAACCATATCATATTAGGACAAGTTAAGGAAGAATGACATAAGCACAAATTGAAGGATTTTTCAAGTTATATTGGTTACTGGAGATTTCATTTGGCGATAGCTATAATAGTACTGATATTGAAAGGAGAGTACTTATATTATGGCAATCAAGATCATAACAGATAGCGGTTCTGACCTACCCCTTGACTACATGGAGAAGTATAATGTTTCCGTGGTCCATCTACCGGTTCATTTTGGGCATGAGTTAATGCCTGCGGATACGGATACGAAAACCTTTTATGCTAAAATGAGTGAATCCAAGGAGCTACCTACTACGGCAAGTCCAAGTCCAAACCAATTCCTTGAGACATTCAGGCAAGTAGAGGAAGGTACTGACATTATGGTCATTTGTATGTCCTCTAATATTAGTAGCACTTATCAGACGGCTATGATCGCTATGGAAATGTACCAAGAAGAAGGACACACCAATGCGATAGAGGTTATAGATTCCAAGACCTTTTCTGGCGGGTTGTCGCTGATCGTGGGCCTTGCGGCGAAGTGGTCACAGACTTGTTCAAGTCTGCAGGAACTGAAGGACAAGGTGCTTCAGCAAATGGATGAAGTTCGCGCATATTTTACACTGGATACACTTGAGAATGTAATGAAGGGCGGACGTCTAAGCCGGATATCAGGAGCGGTTGCTTCCGTGCTAAATATCAAACTACTGCTTAAAATCAGCGAAGAGGGTACTGTTGAGGTAGTGGAGAAGACCCGGGGTCTTACAAAGGCATTAAACCGGCTGCTTGCGCATTTGGATGAGAAGCAGCATGACTACGAGAAGGCTGTTATCGCTATAGTACACAGTAACTGTGAGAAGCTTGCGCTTGAGATTAAAGAACGCATCTTACAAAAGCACCCGTTCAAAGAAGTTTTACTCTCAAGTATGGGACCTGTAATGGGAACCTATGCGGGTGAAGGTGGAATTGGTGTTGCTTTTTAATAGGACTCCGAGGGCGTTTATATTTGCCAGCAGATGTTCAGATTTTTGGAATTATACGATCGTACATGGGACGAGTTCCTGTGTGCGATTTTTATTTAAATATAAGAATTTGATGGATGTAATAATTTAGCTATTCTTTAGATTGCGTTTAGGTGGGTTTAATAATCGAAGATTATAGTTAGATGGGGTGATTACTGTGTATACAATTCTAATCGCAGATGATGAAGCAGAAATTGTGGAATTGTTGAGATTATATTTAGAGAAAGAGTACAACATTGTGGAAGCGAACAGTGGGACTGAAGCGTTAATGCAAGTGCAGAACCAAAAAATTGATTTAGCGATTCTTGATATTATGATGCCTGGTTTAGATGGACTGCAATTATTGAAGAAAATTCGTGAGTTCCATCATTTCCCGGTGTTGTTTTTATCTGCAAAAAGCGAACATTACGACAAAATACTGGGACTTGAACTCGGTGCCGACGATTATATTTCTAAACCGTTTAATCCATTGGAAATTGTAGCTCGTGCAGGAGCTTTACTGCGGCGGGTACATCATTTTGACGCACAGATTATTGAAGAAAAGGCAGCTGAACAAATTGTGTTGGGAGAATTGAGGCTTGATCAAAGCCAGTGTCTGCTCTATCGTTCAGGAGAACCCGTCGTTCTTACCTCTACTGAGTACAAAATTCTGGAATTAATGATGAAACAACCGGGTCGGGTCTTTACACGAAAAAAAATATATGAGGCGGTATGGGAAGATTTCTATGTGTACGAAGATAATAGTATCATGGTACATATCAGTAATATCCGGGAAAAGATCGAGGAAGATTCCAAAAAGCCGGTTTATTTAAAGACTATTAGAGGGCTGGGATACAAAATTGAAGCGCCTATGGAGCAATAGAGATCAACGACCTTTACAATCATCGCTGACGCTGGATTTTTTGTTATTCATCTGCATTTTGTTTTTTCTTGTGATTGTTTATTATTTGTTCATTAACCTTGATGTGACCCATTTGTTCGAAAAAAATAAAATCGCTGATCCTGATTTGAAGGTTGAAGCGAGTGCCTATCGAGATAATCTGGAGCATGGGATAGAAACCAAACGGCTTCTGCGTAGCGGTGGGTGGATTGAGATCTTGGGTCAAGACAAGAAGGTCATCGACGTAGTTGGAGATAAGAAGGACGATGTAACACAATATACCGACAACCAGCTCTTAAATAACCTGGAAAACGGAGAAGATCAGGCGTACTTCTACTCGTTGACTACACGTAATAATGAGAATGAATCAGAGTGGCTGCTTTTGAAAATCCCTAGAGAAGTTATCGACATTTCAATTAATAGTGATCCATTAGTTGAATACTTCAACCACTCGCTTTCATACTATGTTTTTTTAGGAGTTGGAATGGTTCTCTTGCTTATTATCGTGTACAGCTATTGGGTGGCACGAAGAATCAGGAAGCCGCTGCGTATTATTACGCTTGGTTTGAAGCAGATGATTGAAGGAAATTATGATACTCGTATCTCGCTATATGCAGAGAAAGAATTTTCGCAAATTGGGGAGACTTTTAATTATATGGCGGACGTAATTGAGAAGACAACGAAAGAAAAACGTCAAGCAGAAGAAAGTAAGAAACGCATGATGGTTGATCTTTCTCATGATCTGAAGACACCCATTACGAGTATACAGGGGTTTGCACAGGCGTTGGTTGAAGGTCGTGGTGAGGACGAAGAACGCCAGAAACGTTATTTAACCTATATCTATAATAAATCCTCGCAAGTGACCAAGCTGATTCAAAATATGGTGGAGCTACTTAAAATAGATTCCCCAGATTTTTTACTACGAATGGAGCGTCATGAATTGGGCGAGTTTATTCGTGAAATCGTTGCAGACTCCTATGGTGAGATTGAACAAAAGAACTTCATCCTGCAGCTGAATGTTCCTGAACAGGAAGTCTTCGCAAGCTTCGATGCGGAGCTACTCTCGAGCGTAGTTCATAATTTGATCTCCAATGCTTTGACCTATAACCCGCCAGGCACTCATCTGCGAGTGGAGGTTATCCCCTCGGAGAGCGAGGTTACCATTGAAATTGCAGATACCGGAGTAGGCATTCCTGAAGAGCTTTGGTCAACGCTTTTTGATCCGTTTGTTCGAGGAGATAAAGCGCGGTCAACTACAGGTGGGACGGGTCTTGGTTTATCCATTGCTATGAAAAATACAGAGAAAATGGGTGGAACGCTTCATCTCAGTCGCGGAAAGAAGGAACCAACGGTATTCACCATACGTATTCCCAAATAACGAGATGAAAGACACCCGAAAATAGAAGATAGGAGAGAACTATGGCTAAACTGAACACATTCATTCGAGTTTGTATAGCGATCCTTTTGGTGTTAGGCATCGTATTTTTAGGCTCACAAGTTAATTTTATTTTCAGTCCAATCTTGTCTTTGTTTAATGTTATTATCGTGCCCTTAATGTTGGCAGGATTTTTCTATTATTTACTCCGACCTCTAATCAATACTTTGGAGAGATATAAACTAAATCGCTCTGTTGCGATCATCATCGTATATGTGGTCATTGCATTGCTCTTGTTTGGTTTTAGTATTGGAGTATGGCCTTCACTTCGAACACAGCTAATTAATTTTGTCGATAATATGCCAAATCTGATCGCAGCGGTGAATCAGCAGTTATTGAGGCTCGAGGACAGTGGATTCTTGGCTTCTATTATCCCAGCAGATATGGATCTTGCTTCCCAATTGACTGAATATTTGAATAAAGGATTTAATCTGATTTCGAACTACGTAACGGGTCTATTCTCCTTTGTTTCAAATTTCGCGATTATTTTATTTACCTTTCCTATTATGTTGTTTTACATGCTTAAGGAAGGTGGGAAATTTGGTCGTAAGATTGTAAGTTTCTTTCCAAAGAAGTATCGTGGAGAAGGGACTACAATGATGAGTGAAATTGACAGTGCGTTAAGTGGATTCATTGTTGGTCGGGTATTAGTCAATCTGGCACTTGGTGTTCTGATGTATATTGGTTTCCTTATTATTGGACTACAGTATGCATTGTTGTTGACAGTGATTGCTGTTGTGATGAATTTTGTACCTTTCATTGGTGCAATTCTCTCCAGTATCCCAATTTTCATTATCGGATTCATCCAATCGCCGTCCATTGCAGTATGGTCCATCATCATCGTTCTTGTAGCTCAGCAAATTCAGGATAATCTGATTGCTCCCTACATTTTTGGGAAAAAGCTTGATATTCATCCGCTGACAACGATCATCTTAGTGTTGGTTGGTGGAGATATAGGCGGGATTATTGCGATATTGCTGATTATTCCATTGTATATGATTGTGAAAATCCTCTTGACCAAAGTGTATAATTTGTTTGTTAAGAACCACAGGGCAGAGTCAGAGGTAGAAGTAGAGGTAGAGGAGAGCCTTTAATATCTCTTAAATTAACAAATATGGAGGTTGTTTATATGAATGAAGGAACGGAGCAAGGATTAATTCATATCTCAGATGATGTAGTCACATCGATCGTTGGACAGGTGGTTCTGGAAACGCCAGGTATTGCCGGGATGTCAGGAAGTAATATTTCGGACAACTGGGCCAAACGTTTGGGCGGTAAAAATGTGAAAAAAGGATTGTCTGTAGAAGTGAAGGAAGTAGACGTTGCCATCGACCTGCGGGTTATTGTTAATTACGGATGTGTGATTCAAGAGGTCTGTTATATGCTGCAAAAAAATGTGCGTAATGCTGTGGAGAATATGATGGGCTTGTCCCTTGTTTCGGTAAATGTGAAAGTTGAGAAGGTAGCCCTTCCAGTATAAGGATATCTCTCAAATAGGCACCGTGATATAGGCTTCTGCATAGAATGGAGCAAATCCATTTACGGAGGTCAGAGCATCCATGTCGACATATAACACTGGGCAAGAGCAGAATGTGATTTATCAGGCCGATCCTACGGTGATCCGGCACCTGCACGGTGTCCGTGATTCCTTGCATCAATCTTGCAAGCCCTACCTAAACCATAGGGTGAATGTACAGACTTTAGATGGCTTAGTGCATGAAGGCACTATTGCCGGAGTAGATAATAAACATTTGTATTTGAACGTTGCAGTAAATGGGCAAATGACACGCGGATATTATAACCCTTACCAACCGTATCATCCGGGTCCTGGTCATGGTCATGGTCATGGTCATGGTCCGTATCCCGGCCCGGGTCCTTACCCAGGTCCTCCTAATAATAATGTGATCTTGCCGCTTGTGTTGTTCGAACTGCTGGCTATTTCTTTACTCTAAAGTTGAATTCTATTGAATAAGGGCATGTACTGGTTTTGCGATCGTACGTTGACGCGACTAGTCATGTTCTTTTTTTGTGTAATTGATGTGTACTCTTGATATAATTGCTGTAATACTGGAGGTGTCATATGATTAAATATCCGATTTTGAACAAGAATGCGACAATAGGGGTAACAGCACCTTCATCTGGAGTAGGCGCTCAAAATGCAGAGTTAATTAAGTTGGCTTCAAGTCGTTTGGAATCTAAAGGATTTAATATGATTTGTGGAGATACGGTATGGACGCAAGAGAAGGCTAAATCGGCACCGGCCAAAGTTCGTGCTCAGGAGTTTAACGAGATGATGAGCGCTGAGCATATTGATATCCTTATTCCGCCTTGGGGCGGGGAGCTGTTAATTGAGGTTCTTGAGTTTATTGATTTTGATACCATGAAGGACAAATGGATCTTAGGTTATTCAGATATTAGCGTGCTGTTGCTTGCAGTTACTTTAAGAACAGGGATTGCCACGGCCCACGGGACTAACCTTGTTGATTTAAGAGGAGAGTATTCAGATGATACCACAGCCATGTGGGAAGCGGTTCTAGAGACGAAAGCAGGGGATTCTATTGTCCAGCATTCATCGCTTAAATATCAGGGGGAATGGCAACATGATGCTCCTACGCCTTATGTATTTCACTTGACAGAAGATACCCGTTGGAAGACAGTATCCTCTGGTCCTGTAACTATGAAAGGGCGTCTGCTAGGGGGATGTATAGATGTAATTAGGCATCTGATTGGCACACCATTTGGCAATCTGCGGCATTTCCAAGAACAAATGATTAACAATGAACCGATCCTATGGTATTTGGAAAACTGCGAACTGAATACGGTTGATGTACGTAGGTCATTAGTTCAGATGAAGCTAGCAGGTTGGTTTGAGAATTGTTCTGGCATTATGTTTGGCAGAAGTCCTGCTAATCGACCAGTAGAGAACTACACGGTCGAAGACATCTACGCAGAGCTTTCTGAGGAACTCCAGGTACCTATTGTGTATGATATCGATTGTGGTCATATTCCACCGCAAATTACGCTTATTAACGGTGCGTATGCTGAAGTTGATGTGACGGACGGAGTAGGAACGGTAAAGCAATTTTTCTATGAATAAATGCATACAAAAAAAGGGACAACCATTTGGGTTGTCCCTTTTACTATTAGTTCTGTGTATTTACAATTGCAGTGATTTCCTCATCCAGGTCTAGCCTTACATCTTCGCGGTATGCACGAATGCCATATTCGCTAAGCATGTAACGTAGAATCGCCTCGATCATGTTGGACTCAACTAAATATTGACTACGTCCCTGTACCCAAACCTCAGCAGAGTATCCGGTGTCTTCTTCCCAGCTCAGTTCTACTTGAACATCTTCAGGGCGAACCGCTTTACGTTCAGCCATGTGTAGGCAGAGGGCATTGATGATCTCATCCATGCTAAGAACCATTGTTGACATTAGTAACGACCACCTTGATCTTCTAAGCGGCGACGTTCTTTTCTGCGACGGAAGAAGGACATCACCAGCATTACGAGCACATAGATAGCAAGCATATTAATGACGAATCCTAGAATGTTACCGAAGGCACCCATACCGGCGAACATTCCGCCGAACAGTAACCCAGCCAAACCACCGATCATCATACCTTTCATTAAGCCGCCACCGCTGAAGAATCCCCGTTTCGTATTCGCAGTAGATCCTGCTGTGGAACTTTTAGTGCTATCGCTTTTCCTTACGTTATCGGTTGTTGATTTTTTTGGAGTTGTTGAATAACTACGAGTGCCGGATTTAAATCCGCCACCACCTCGCTTCGCATCCACAAAGTTCGGGGTAGCTACGGCGAAAAATAGAGTAAAGGCCATTACAATCATCATTACGCGTTTCATTGGTTTCATTTAGTACGAAAACCCTCCTGTGAGTATGAATTTGTGTGCATGTTCAGTATTACGCAGCTAGTCCTACTAGGTTTCAATTTTTATTTAAAATATAAGAAAGTATATGCTTGTCATAATTTATACTTTTTTAATCAGAAAAAAAGCGTGGATCCAGGATCCACGCAATTAGCAGATAGAAGGTAGTTACTTAAATCATTTATACCCATCAACGACAAGCTCAAGCGCTCCGGTAGCCGGATCGATGATCATGCCATGCACTGGTACATTTGGGGGTAGTAATGGATGCTTATTGATCAGATTCACAGTTTGGGATACCCCTTCTTGGATATTGTCAAACCCGCGTAACCACTTGGTAAGCTTGATCCCGGAATTCTCCAGCGTGTTTAGCACCTCTTCGGATACTCCGCGTTCTTTTATGGAATTGATCATATGATCTGCATTGAGGGAAGCCATACCGCATTCATAGTGCCCAACAACGATAACTTCCTCCGCGTCAAGTTCATATAACGCAACCATGACACTACGCATAACACTACCAAAGGGCTGAGAAATAACCGCTCCGGCATTTTTGATGATTTTGACATCACCGTTCTTAAAGTTCATCGCTTTTGGTAATAGTTCAACCAGACGGGTATCCATACAAGTGATAATCAACATTTTTTTATCTGGATAGCGACTTGTTAAATATGCTTCGTACTCTTTATTCTCTACAAAACTCTTATTAAAGTTAATAATATCGGATACATGGCTCATGGCTGTTTTTCCTCCCTAAAATCACTGAATTGTACTTACATTACGCATATCTCTTACCAGGATATTTTTTCCGTAAATCTGTGAATCACTGTCTAGCTTAAAGGAAGAGAATCTTTCCTCGGCATCCAGACGCATCTTGTCCTCATAAAAGATTTCCTGCTGGCGGCTTACGATAAAGGGAAGGGAATCACTTTCAATCCTGGAATCGCCGTCCTCCACTTCTGAAACAATTAGTAATACATTAATTCCGTCACACCCGCAGCCTTCCGTATCATAAAAGAGCTTGAAAAATCCTGGCCGATCTTCAAGCCTTTCCTTCAACTTCCTTTCTGCGAGAGGTGTAACTTGAATCATCATAGCCTGTTCACGCTCCTTTGAATTTTGTGCGAAGCAAGATCTGCTTCTTATGTAACCCATTGAATATTTTAAATTAGAGATGTAATCTCTGAAGTTGATTATACTCATTCAAAAAAGTATCATCAAGAGGAGTCGGCAAAACAGAGAAAGCAGGTGTAATAAAATGGAACAGCAAGTGAAGGAACAGTGGGAGAAATTTAGCGAGTTATTATCAAAAATAAGTGGATATTCAGAGGCCATAGAATTACTTCACTGGGATTTACGCACCGGTGCGCCACGTAAGGGAGTGGAGGTTCGTTCGGGTACGATAGGGATGCTGAGTGGAGAACTGTTCAGACTCGGAATTTCGGAGGAGATGGGAGATTTTACAGCATTTTTTACCCGTCCTGAAGTGATTTCCCAGCTATCACATGATCAGAAGAAGATCGTTACCGATTGCCGTAAAGAATATGAGCGCAGCAAGAGCATCCCTTCCAAAAGATTTGAGGAGTACGCTGTCCTGTCCGCACATTCCCAAACCATCTGGGAAGAAGCCAAGGAGAACGATGATTTTGCTACTTTTGAACCTTACTTAAGCAAGATAGTTGCTCTAAAGCAAGAATTTATCGATTATTGGGGTGTAAAAGGAACGCGGTACGATACGCTTCTTGATATGTATGAGCCTGATCTTACGGTAGAAAAAGTGGATGAAGTATTCAGCCGCCTGCGCAGCCGTTTGGTACCATTGGTAGAAGCTATCGCTGCTTCGCCCAATAAACCAGACACAAGCTTCTTACAGCAGATCTTCCCTAAAGAACAGCAGGAAAAGTTCGGCAACTTTATTTTAGAGCAAATGGGCTACGATTTTGACGCAGGTCGTTTAGATGAGAGTGTGCATCCTTTTGCAACAGGATTGAATCCAGGCGACGTTCGTATTACAACCGCTTATCTGCTTGATAATGTGACTAGTGCCATATTCAGCTCACTACATGAAGGTGGACATGCGCTTTATGAGCAAAATATCAGCAAGGATTTTGTTGGAACACCACTGGCACAAGGTGCATCGATGGGGATTCATGAATCTCAGTCGAGACTATGGGAGAACATGATCGGACGCAGCCGGGCTTTCTGGCAACGTTATTACGGGGATCTTCAACAACAATTCCCGGAACAGCTTGCAAATGTGGAGTTGGAAGATTTCTACCGGGCGATCAACAGCGTGGAGAACTCATTTATCCGGATCGAAGCAGATGAGCTTACATACAATCTGCACATTATCGTGCGTTATGAGATCGAGAAGCTTATTTTTAATGAAGGCCTTTCTGTAAAAGACTTGCCTCAAGTATGGAATGCTAAGTATCAAGAGTATCTGGGTATTACTCCGCCATCTAACGCACTTGGTGTGCTGCAAGATGTCCATTGGTCTGGCGGGGATTTCGGATACTTTGCTTCCTACTCCTTAGGTAATATGTACGCTGCACAGATTCTGAATACACTTCGCAAAGAGTTACCGGAGTTTGATGAGTTAATTGCTGCAGGGAACCTGTTACCTATTAAAGAGTGGCTAACCGATAAGATCTATCGTTTCGGCAATAGCTTAACGCCTTCACAAATTATTGAGCAAGTAACGGGGGAACCACTGAGTCCAGATTATTTAGCTGATTATTTAGAAGCGAAGTATACGGAGATTTACAAACTGTAATCCAGTAGGGTACGCGTGGTATAATAGAAAGAAAGCTTAGACGGAAGGATATGGATATGGCAAATACTCACACCTACAGCCGGAGAGAAGAAGTCGCGAATGCGATTACGCACGGGATTGGAACGGTATTAAGCGTGGCTGCACTTGTTCTGCTTGTTGTTTTTGCAAGTCTGAAAGGAACGACATGGCATGTGGTCAGCTTCTCCATCTATGGAACGACAATGCTGCTTCTGTATCTGAATTCAACACTAGTGCATAGTCTCAAAGAGGGTAAGGCGAAGGATTTGTTCGAATTTTTCGATCATTCCGCTATTTATCTGTTTATTGCTGGCACGTATACCCCCTTTTTGTTAGTCGCCATTCGGGGAACGCTTGGATGGAGTTTGTTCGGCGTTATTTGGGGAATCGCAGTGTTCGGCGTTTTCTTCAAGGCATTTTTTGTTAAAAAGTTTCTGTTCATGTCCACCATATTCTACATCGCAATGGGCTGGCTGATTGTAATCGCTTGGAACCCTCTTTCGGCTGTTGTAGCAGACGGAGGAATGATCCTGCTGATGGCTGGAGGTATACTCTATACATTAGGTACTGTTTTTTATGTATGGAGAGGGTTTCCATACCATCATGCGATTTGGCATGTATTTGTCCTTGCGGGTAGTGTCACACACTTCTTCGCCGTATTGATTTATGTACTGCCGATCCAATAATTTCAAGCGAATTTATTGCGTGAAAAAGGGATTTTTAATAAAGAAAGAGATGACAAGCAAAAATGCTTGACATCTCTCTTTCTTTTAGGTATCATAAGGGACGTTGTGAAGGTGTAAAGTGTTTTTCCTTGACGAAGGGAGTGCCCTTAATGAGTCAGGAGAATAGGCTCGAGAAAACGAATCGTATCAATCTGCTTTTTGCCTTTTATGAACGGCTGCTTACAGATAAGCAGCAAACGTTTCTTAAATATTATTTTCACGACGATTTTTCCTTGGGAGAGATTGCCGCTGAATTTGAAATCAGCCGCCAAGCCGTTTATGAACATATTAAACGGGCGGAGCAAGTCCTAGAAAATTATGAAGAAAAACTTGGTTTATTAGTGAAGCATGAGAGTCGTACCAAATATTTAGAAGAACTGCGCAGACTGCCGGAGAATGGGATGCTGCCTGAGCAATATAAACTTCGGTTCGCGGAGATCGTGGATCGCTTGCAGAGGTTAGAGTAGCATGAAGGGAGAAACTGCATATGGCGTTTGAAGGTTTAACCGGAAGATTGCAGAATGTGTTCAGCAAGCTGCGCGGTAAAGGTAAAGTATCCGAAGATGACGTAAACGAAGCTATGCGCGAAGTACGGTTGGCCCTTCTGGAAGCCGACGTTAACTTCAAGGTAGTTAAAGAATTCGTGGCTAAGGTGAAAGAAAAGTCTATTGGCACAGAAGTGATGGACAGCTTTACACCTGGGATGGTCATTATCGACATCGTTAACAAGGAACTAACCGAGCTGATGGGCGGAAGCCAAGCGAAGCTGGCCAAGTCGAACAAGCCACCAACTGTCATTATGATGACGGGTTTACAAGGGGCGGGTAAGACAACCACTTCGGGTAAGCTGGCGAAGCTGTTACAGAAGGGCAATCATCGTCCATTGCTTGTTGCGGCAGATATTTATCGCCCTGCTGCGATCAAACAGCTTCAAGTACTTGGAGAACAAATTAAAGTTCCAGTATTCTCGCTAGGTGATCAGACTAGTCCGGTAGAGATTGCCAGACAAGCTGTACAACATGCGAAGGATAACGGACTTGATTATGTAATTATTGATACTGCAGGCCGCCTGCACATTGATGAAGAATTGATGGAAGAACTGAAGCAGATTCACAACATTGTAAATCCTGATGAAGTTCTGTTAGTAGTAGATGCAATGACCGGTCAAGACGCCGTGAACGTAGCTGAGAGCTTTAATAAGCAGCTTGAGCTTACAGGGGTTGTATTGACGAAGCTTGACGGCGATAGCCGCGGTGGTGCTGCGCTATCCGTCAAAGCCGTAACTGGTTGCCCGATCAAATTCGCTGCGCTAGGTGAGAAGATTGACGCATTGGAGCCGTTCCATCCGGAACGTATGGCTTCGCGGATTTTGGGTATGGGTGACATGTTGTCGCTGATTGAGAAAGCTCAAGCGAACATTGACACTGATAAAGCTAAGGAAATGGAACGTAAGATGCGCAATGCAGAATTTACGTTTGATGATTTCCTTGAGCAAATGGATCAGGTGAAGAAGCTTGGCCCGATCGATCAAATTCTTGACATGCTGCCTGGCATGAACAAAGCCAAGGGCATTAAGGATTTGAAGGTTGACGACAAGCAAATGGGTCGCGTTGAAGCCATAGTTCATTCTATGACTAAGACGGAAAAGCGTCAGCCCGAAATCATCAACCATAACCGCCGCAAGCGTATTGCTGCTGGTAGCGGAACTTCGGTTGCCGAGGTCAACCGTCTCATTAAGCAATTTGATGAGATGCGTAAGATGATGAAGCAATTCTCAGGCATGATGGGCGGAGGCGGCAAAGCCTCTAAGAAGAATGCGATGAAGCAGCTTAAAGGTCTAGGTGGAAAAGGTATGAAGTTCCCTTTTAAATGATCTTGCTGTTCTAATATCTCGAAACTATTATAAGGAGGTGATTTTTCGTGGCAGTACGTATTCGTCTGAAAAGAATGGGAGCGCATAAAGCGCCTTTCTATCGTGTAGTGGTTTCCGATTCCCGGTCCCCTCGTGACGGTCGTTTTATCGAGGAAATCGGTTATTATAATCCGATTGAACAACCGGCAGTAGTTAAGATCGATGAGGAAAAAGCTCTTAAATGGCTTCAAACAGGTGCGCAAGCATCTGATACAGTACGCAACTTGCTTTCCAAAGCAGGCGTAATGAAGAAGTTTCATGAGCTTAAGCAACAGAAATAATGACTGATTGCGAGGGTCCTCTATGGAAGAATTAGTTGGAGTAATTGCTAAGGCTTTAGTGGATCATCCAGAAGATGTGACGGTACGAGCGGTGGAGAAGGATCACCTAATTGTCTATGAACTGTCCGTACATCCTGATGATGTTGGAAAGGTCATTGGCAAACAAGGAAGGATCGCTAAGGCGCTCCGTACAGTAGTCACATCTGCAGCAGTCAAGAGCGATAAACGCGTAACTGTAGATATTTTATCTTAAATGATGCGTACAATGAGGGGCTAGGGATAGTATATCCCGGCTCCTTTTTGTTCAAATATAGATTAGATGAAGCTTGTAAAGGAGAGGGTTGTATGACAGAAGAGTTAACCGTAGGCAGACTTGTGAATACGCATGGTATTCGCGGGGAGATTAAAGTACTATCCCATACCGATTTCCCTGATGTTCGTTTTGCTGCAGGTAAGAAGCTGCAGGTGATCCCTGCAGATGGCAGTTCTAAATTCGAAGTAACTGTAGAATCCGCTCGTGAGCACAAGGGTATGTTCATCATTAAGCTCAAAGGGTATACGAACATCAATGAAGTGGAAAAATATAAAGGAAGCCTCCTGAAGGTTCCGAGTAATGATCTGGTGGATCTCCCTGAGAACGAATACTACTTCCACCAAATCGTCGGTTGTGAGGTATACACGGATGAAGATGAAAACAAACCTCTCGGTACGATTACAGAAATCTTACAGCCTGGTGCGAATGACGTATGGGTTGTTAAGCCTGCAAAAGGACAAGACATTCTAATTCCTGTAATCAACGATGTAGTCCTGAATGTGGATATAGAAGCCAAACGAATTGTTGTCCATTTGATGGAAGGGTTATTGCCATGATGAGAATTGATGTGCTTACGCTCTTTCCGGAAATGTGCGAAGGCGTATTCAGCACAAGCATTCTTGGTAAAGCACGTGAAAAAGGAATCGTCTCCTTAAATGCTGTGAACTTCCGTGATTTCTCGGGAAATAAGCATAATAGTGTGGATGATACACCGTATGGCGGTGGCGGGGGTATGGTGCTCAAGCCTGATCCGATTTTTAATGCAGTCGAGCATGTGCTTGGTATTACACCGAACGAGGAAGATCACAATCGATCTGATGAAGTGGTTTCTGTGAAACCACGTATCATCCTTATGTGCCCACAAGGAAAAACTTACAATCAGAAGATTGCAGAGGAACTGGCGCAAGAGCAGCACCTAATCTTCATATGTGGGCATTATGAGGGATATGATGAGCGGATTCGTGAGCATCTGGTAACTGATGAACTTTCAATGGGTGATTACGTGCTAACAGGTGGAGAGCTGCCTGCGTTGACGGTTATAGATTCCATAGTCCGGCTTCAGCCAGGAGCACTTGGAAATGAAACCTCTGCGATATCTGACTCGTTCAGCACTGGACTGCTAGAATATCCACACTACACACGTCCTGCCGAGTTTCGCGGCTGGAAGGTACCGGATATTTTGCTGAGTGGTCATCATGCTAACATCGACATATGGCGGAGAGAGCAAGCACTGCTGCGCACGTTGGAACGCAGACCGGACCTGCTTGAGACTGCAGAACTTACATTGAAAGACAAAAAGACACTGGAACGTCTAAGAAATGTGGACAAACCGGAGTGATAATTTAATGAAACAGGTATATTTGACGTCTTTTTAACGTATCTTACGTTGAGGAGGCGTTTTTGTTATGTGTACCTGAGAACAAATAAAATAATAGTTTTCAAAATAATATGAGTATTGGTGCGTTAAAAGCTTCTTTTTAGGGTAATGAATAGAGGTGCCGCACTAATATATGCAGCTGATAACGCAGCAAGCTTAACTATTGAAGGGAATGAACTGAAGTGACTACGAAGACGCATGAAGAATTCAAGCCTAACGTGGACACAATCCACAAGGAAGCGGAGCCGCTCCGCACCGTGAATGATATTATCGATTTTTATACAAATCGCAATTCCCATTCGCCATTTAAAGAGTGAACATATAGGATTGAATGTTAGGGATTGATTGTTAGGCTTAATAAAACCATTAGATACAGTGAATTTTGTGTTCGCTGTCGCTAATGGTTTTATTCTTTTAGAAGGTAACAAAGCTTGAATCCTATTACTCCGGTTAAACTGTAAATAACCACTTTCCGATGAGATCTAGTATCTCAGCGAAAAGTGGTTATTTTTGAAATTATAAGAAAGTATAAGTTTCACGATATACTTTATTCTTATAATTCTCGCACAAACGCTTACCGTCCTTAAAAGGACGCCGTAGGCGTTTTAGCTTGCTATAAAAGTTCGTGGAGGCACATGTTATTCTTTACGTAAGATTTTGTGTACTCCTGTAAGGAGTGAGTACAGCGCAACACATACGAGAACAGTAACAGCCCATGCGTAGTTGCGAACGGTGTAAGTAAGTGAAGCTAAAATAACGAAAATGGTGATACGCAGTACGCCTTCTTTAATAAACTGTTTTCTTTCTACATTCATGAGATTGGCCTCCTCGAATGGATGGGATATTGCGGACTGCTAGCCGTAGATAGGTCTTACATTATCTATAGCCTTGAGGAATACGAAAGATACAAGGATCGAAAAAAGTAAATATTGACCCAAAGTCCGACCTATGTAAGTTCGCCGTTACCGACCTGTACTCCTACACATAGATTATATCATTACGAACAAGGAGGAGTACACTAGTGGAAGCTTATTATAATTGTTTGCGTTGTAAGGATAGAAGGGTGCGGATTCTGACTAGAGACGGTAGACAGCATGAAGGCGTTATTACAGATGTAGACAGATACAATGTTTACTTAAGAACTGACAATGGTTCTGTGCATACTTCTGCTTTTTGGGGAAATTCTTTTGCCGGAAATCAGATCTTAACTTTAAGTTTATTCACTCTGCTAGCCATCGCATTAATCTAATCGTTAGGAACCAAAAACAGACCGCCCGATTATCCCGGACGGTCTGTTTACTGCTGATTACTGTACTGTAATTGCACCTATATTTGAGCTTAGGGACAATAAGGGGCCGCCCCCATTGATATCGGTCTTTCCGCCTTCTACACCTTTGATTTGCCCGAGATCACTATTGGCTTCTAAGCTGCATTTCATACCATCGGCTAGGACAGCACTGAGGCTGCCGACCTCTGTTTTGGCTTTTAGGCTGCTATCATCCTTCATCCCTGCTATATCCATTCGTATGCTGCCAGTATCGGATTCTATAGTGGATTTGCCAGTGATTTTAGCTCTTTCAATATTGATCGCTCCAACGTTGCTGACGATTTGATAATTCCCCTCTAGATTGTGAAGACGAATTTGACCTACGTTATTTGTGATTTTATATTTATTCATGCTGGCGGGGAGCTCTATATTATAGCTTATGCTAAAATCTGAATATCCATATTTGTCTTGCGCCCATGTCCATAAGTCCTTTTTAGGACTTGATTTGGAATGCGTGGACACCTTCAACGTATCACCACTGACCTCTACTAAAACTTCAGCATCATCCATAATCTTTTGACGGTCAGACGCATGGAGAGAGCTGTTGTGGGCTGAGATCGTTGCATTTACATGGATCAGATCTCCTGTAACAGCTGTAACTTCTATTTCTCCTACTGCATTGTCCATGCTGAGTACGGATGCTGAACCGATCGCTTGAGATACGGAGAGTTCTTTGCTAATGCTGTCTGCTTTAACTTCGTCAACTACCTTAGTAGCTGTTTCCTCAACGGCTTGCTGCACAGTTGCAGCTGCTTTTCCTAGCTCTTGCTTGACAACTTCACCAATGTTCTGGTGCACATCCTCAGAAATACTCTTTTCAACCTCATTTTTGGCAGATTGTCTGCCTGGTAATTCAGTGCAACCCGCCAAAAGTACGATAGATAATACGGCTACTGCTGCTAATACACTATTATTATTCCTTTTCCTCATTGAAAAAACTCCTCCTCATATATGGGTGTATGTGATTTGACATATGTGATTTCGTTATGTACTTCTGTAAGTATAGCTTATGGAATTTATCTGTAAAAACGGCTGGAGGCGGGTTATTATACTGGACCAAAGACTAGGTCTCAAAAGTGTTCACTACACTTCGATTTTTAATTGTGCTAAAATAAATGAAAGATCACTCGCTGAATAAATACGGTACGGGTACATATTTAAAAGGGCGCGGAAATCCTCATATAGAACCTTCAGCAGCAACTGGAAATCGCTTTTTTCGGATAGAAGTGCATAGGTGTGCTAAGGCTACATTGTATACAGATATAGACCGTTACCTCACTTGCAGAACAGGGCGGTCTTTTTACTTTCTTTCTTTAATAAATCCTGAAGGGTGGAGGGAGCCAAATGAAATATGTAGCCATTTTGCTTGCCTTAGTAGTTTTGACAGGCGTATATTTTTTAGTCTGGAAACGGAAAATAAATACCACAAAAAATTATCCGCGTACCACTCAGAGCAATGTAATCTCAATGGATAGTCATCGTAAAGCCAAACAAAGCCCAGGGGAGCAGCCTTGCTCTTCTTGTAAGAAGAAGAATGGAAAGCTAGTCTTCTATGCACAAGATAATGGAACTGTGGTTGGTCTTTGTAAAGATTGCCAATCGAAGGCGAAAAAAAGAGATATGCTACCGCTTTAAATAGAAAAAATAAGTTGTATTAGCCCGTCCTTTATGGTATTATTATCTCTGTTGTGTGGAATACGGTGGTCCGCTGCGGATAATGAGGGAGAGCAAAGATCTCTCCGGAAGAGGCAAGAACACCTGTACGGAAGGAGGAAGTCCTTAATGAATATCCTACAAGCTATTACGCAAGAGCAACTTCGTAAAGATATCCCGAGTTTTCGCCCGGGTGACACTTTGAAGGTGCATGTAAAAGTAATCGAGGGAACTCGTGAGCGTATCCAGTTGTTCGAAGGCGTTGTAATCAAACGTCGTGGCGGTGGAATCAGTGAGACTTTTACGGTTCGTAAAATTTCTTACGGTGTTGGTGTGGAAAGAACATTCCCAATCAACTCGCCTAAAATCGAGAAAATCGAAGTGGCTCGTCGTGGTAAAGTGCGTCGTGCTAAACTTTATTATCTTCGTGAACTACGTGGTAAAGCAGCGAGAATTAAAGAAATTCGTCGCTAGAATAGTGACAAAGGAAAGGGGCTTGAATTCAAGCCCCTTTCGTTTTATTATTTTATGAAAATATAAGAAAGCATCAGTTTCACGTTATACATTATTCTTATATTTCTCGTATAAACGCTTACCCGCCTTAAAGGACGCTGAGGGCGTTTTAGATTGGCATACAATGCGTGCGACATATACGCTTGGGGATCAGCTTCTCCGAAAAGGCCTCCTGAAGGAGTATCTGTGGAGGGGTTTTTGGCAGGAGCTTTTTTGTGTTGTATAGTAAGAGTAGTATTAAGAGAGGACGGTGAACTATGCAGCAGGAACAAAGTGAAACTTTGGAATCAAGCGCGCAGAACCCACGTAAACCTAAAAATGAAGTCTTGGAATGGGTCAAGGCCATTGCGATTGCTTTAGTGTTGGTTTTTCTGATTCGCTGGCTTTTGTTCAAGCCTTTTATTGTAGATGGACCTTCCATGCAGCCTAATTTCCATACTGGTGAACGTGTTATCGTAAATGAGATTTTGTACGATATTAGATCTCCGCAGCGGGGCGAGGTTATAGTATTCCACGTGCCATCTGAGGGTAGAGATTTTATTAAACGTGTAATCGGTGTCGCTGGAGATACTGTGAAAGTAGAAGGGGATGTAGTTACAGTTAACGGGGAAGTTGTTAATGAGACCTATATCCAAGATGCAATTGATGCAAAGCATAGTATCAACGCTCTGTATAATAATAAAGATTTCCCTAATGAAGAGTTCCCAGATGGTACTGTACCTGAAGGACATGTGTTCGTTATGGGGGATAATCGCTCGGATAGTACGGATAGCCGAATGATCGGTTATGTACCTCTGGGGGATATTGTAGGCCGTGCAGATTTAATCTTCTGGCCGATAAAGGATATTTCACTGATTAACCATTAAGTTGACAGAAGTCAAAGGAGGTGACGGCAATGGCCATTCAATGGTTTCCTGGTCATATGACGAAGGCTAGGCGGCAAATCGAGGATAAGCTGAAGCTGATTGATGTTGTAATAGAATTGCTCGATTCCCGTCTGCCGCTTTCCAGCCGCAATCCGATGATTGACGATATTTTGCGGGACAAGCCAAGATTGATTATTTTGAACAAAGCGGATCTGGCAGATCCAGAAATTACACGGAAGTGGCTGGCGTACTTCAAGGCACAAGGGCATGTTGCTTATCCTGTTGATGCATCTACTGGAACAGGTGTAAAGGATATTCCAGAGCAAGTCAAGCTGCTGCTAAAAGAAAAGATTGACCGGCAGATTGCAAAAGGAATGAATCCGCGAGCGATGCGTGCATTGATCGTTGGTATTCCTAACGTTGGTAAATCAACACTCATTAACCGGATGGCTGGTAAGAGTATTGCTGCTACTGGTGACCGCCCAGGGGTAACCAAGGGTCAACAGTGGATTAAGACAGGCGGCAACTTGGAGCTTCTGGATACCCCAGGTATTTTATGGCCGAGATTTGAGGACCAAGAAGTAGGTTATCGCCTAGCGGTAACAGGTGCAATAAAGGAAGAAATCCTGAATATTGAGGACATCGCCTTTTATGCAGTGAAATATTTGGTGAAGGACTACGGCTCTAGATTTCAAGAACGCTTTGGCATTGAGAAGCTTCCTGAGGATCTGGAGAATCCAGATGAGATCGTAGCTGTTATGGAAGCCGTGGGTCGTAAACGCGGTTGTCTAATTAGCGGTGGACGTGTAGATCTGGAAAAAGCTTCGCGGGCCTTGTTGCATGAGCTACGGGCAGGTAAGCTTGGACGCTTTACGCTGGAAACGCCTTAAATGGTGTGAATTCTGCGTTTAATGGACTAGGTATGGAAGAGCCATCCGAAATTTCGGAGGCTCTTTTTTTATGTTTTGGGTCCTCGACAAAGTAGCTGAGTACGCCTCAAGCTAAGCCCCACTTTGTGGGGATATTTTATGGGAATGGATTAAATTGGAACGTCTATTTTAAGATGACCATGTAAGCTTTACTATGATAAGCTGACTTATATAGATCATAGAATAATTCATAATTGGCGGTGACAAATTAGTGAGTTCGTTAGATATGTTGGCCTATGAAAAAGAAGGCTGGGAACAGTCTTATCGCCGAATAGCAGGCGTAGATGAAGTAGGAAGAGGTTGCTTGTTTGGGGACGTCGTCGCAGCAGCGGTGATTTTGCCAGAGGGGCTTATTATTGATGGAGTAAATGATTCCAAAAAACTTACAGCTAAAAAGAGAGATGCTTTATACGAGATTATAATGGATCAAGCACTGGCCGTGGGTGTGGGGTATGTAGACTCTACTGTCATTGATGAGATTAATATTAAGCAAGCTTCACGCCTGGCCATGAAAAAGGCGGTTGAGAGTCTAGAGCACACTCCTGACTATATGCTGATCGATGCTGAAAAGGTAGACCTCCCTTTGCCACAACAGGCAATTATTAAAGGAGATGCTAATAGTCAGTCCATAGCAGCAGCTTCGATTATCGCTAAAGTGACACGAGACAGGTTGTGTGAAGGTCTGTGGGAGGAATTATACCCTGATTATGGGATTGCGATACATAAAGGTTACGCGACCAAGCTTCACCGGGAACAAATTACGGCTCTAGGTCCAACACCTATGCATCGGCGCAGTTTTATTGGGCGGATTCTCGCGGAGCAGCAAACGTTATTCTAGAAGCAATGCTTAAAAAAGTAGGATGAATACCGATATAGTAAGAAGAGAGAAAATGGAGGGAGGAGAAACGGTATGAATATCGGAACATTGATCCGTGGATTGCTTGGAGAACAAAAACCGGGTGCAGCGAAGTCTTTAGAGTTAAAAGAAGGGCAAGTTGTTCGTGGTGTTGTTCTCTCTGTATCGGATTCAGGCAAAGAAGCGGTTGTGCAAATCCAAGGTACACCTGTTCGTGCAGAATTAGAAACACCATTACTGCCTGGAGAAACCTTGAATTTACAGGTTGGATCACCCGGAGAAGGTGGATTACCCGTATTGAAGCCGGTCTCCCTCGGTGAAACGGCGTTAGTCACTCCCCAAAGCATGGGTGAGGCCTTGGAGTCGCTCGGATTAGCTGATTCCAAAGCAGGTCGAGAAATTGTACTAGCGATGCAAGCAGGAGGCGTTCCACTTACAAAAGAGACAGCGGCTTTGCTGGATGCGGTAATGAGTGCAAAACCAGCTGGTGTGCCTGCTTCAGAGTGGCTTGACGCAGCTGTCATTTCTGTAAAACGGGGACTACCCGTTACAGCTGAGAGTGTGAGAGGATTGCAGCAGGCTGTATTTGGCCCGCAGTTGCATCAGCTTTTATCAGCACTGGAAGATCAGATTACAATATGGGCAGGTCAAATTGCTAATGAAGAAACAATAACCGCAGAATCTAAAGCTGGAATGGGTACAATTACTGGAAAACTCGAACCTTCGGTAACTGCAGGTGCTGGAAGTGGGAATAACATGGGTGTTGTAGAGGGTGACGCTACAGAAGCTGACTCTGTACAATTGGCAGCTAAAGGAAATGGACAAGCTACAACTAAAACTGCTGAAGGCACTATCGCAAACGGAAGTACCGCTATTTCGGAAGGAGCAGCTGAAGGTGCTCTGAAACCGGTTGAACAAGGTGCGCCAGTCAAGGTGACTCTTAATATAGCTTCTGATAATGAAACGGGGATTGAAACTGGCAAGCCAGTTGTAGTTGATGAGTCAGGTGAAGGAGCTCAGATCTCGAAGGGTGGTATTGTTACAGAGCCTATGGCTGGTAAATCAACACCTGGCCTGACATCCGGCGCTCTAAATAGTGCTTTAAGCGCTCAAGCTGATAGTGCGGTGAATAATCCTATCCGTTCCAGTGAAGTTGAGATTCAAGGTAATGCCTTGAATTTGAATAAGGATGGGGCATTGGATAGTGCTATACAGGCAGATAAGAGTCGGGCTGCCTCGATGGATAAGAGCGGGGCTATGCCGGGTGGCGCGAGTGTGAGCGCCGAAGGAACTGCTGCTGGTGCGGCGCCCCACGCAGCAAGTGGTGCCGCCCTGCTTGCGAAGCTGCAGGGCGTGCTCACCGAGCTGCGCGGCAGCTTGCCGCAGCTCGCCATGGTCCCGCCCGCTGACGCGGCGGGAGCAAGCCCTGCCCCCGCGGCTACTGCGCCGCGCGGGGAGGCCCCGGCTGCGACGGCTTCGCCGGTGCAGCCGGACACCGCCCCACCCGCGGACGCGGAGTCGTGGGTGGGGCGGGTGCTGAAGCTGCTCGGTGCGGAGCACGAGCAGCAGGCGGTGCGCGGCGGCGCAGTAGCCGCCGCTGAGACGGCCCGCGCGGCGACAGGTACGGCCGCGCTTGGCAGTGCGGGTGTCGGAGGCGAACAAGCCACCGACACCTTAAAGGGCGTGCTGCTGCAGATCATGAGCAGCAGCGAGGTGCCGCCCGCGGTAAAAGAAGCCGCGAGCGGACTAGTGCAGCAGCTGACAGGACAACAGCTGCTGCTCAATACAGATCGAACGGCTCCTTTCGCGCAAGTAACTTTGTTCTTGCCGCTGCAAGGTCCAGATGGGCAGGAGACAGCTTCCGTTCATATTCAGTCGCGTCGGGGACGCAAGGGTGAATTAGATGCTGCCAATTGCAGGCTCTGGTTTGATTTGGATATGAAGCAGCTCGGCCAGACACTGGTTGATGTGCAGGTTGTTGATCGAATCGTTAGTCTTAAGCTGCATAATGATCATCCTTGGGTGCTTGAGCTGCTGGAACAGCGGCGTGATGACATTAAAACGGCAGTAGAATCTATTGGTTATCAGTTGTCGGGATTAAGAACTGAACCTTTACCAGAACTAAAGCTATCTACAGAACTTGCCAATCCCCATAGTAAGCTTGTTGATTATGTTCCTGATGCTTATAAAGGAGTGGATTACCGTATATGAACGAGAATGAGCCTGTACCTCCAATTTCACAAGGGCTCAAAAAAGCGGTCGCTCTCAAATATAGCCCAGGACAAAGCGAGGCACCTGTCGTTGTTGCCAAAGGACAAGGGGCGATAGCGGATCTGATTCTGCAAAAAGCTAAAGAGAGTGGGGTTGCTGTCCAAGAGGACGCAGCTCTCGTAGAAGTTCTTTCAAAGCTCGATCTAGATCAACAGATTCCATCTGAACTTTATCAGCTAGTGGCTGAAATCCTCAGCTTTGTGTATCAGAGCGACCGTTCCGCCGGTGAACGGAGACCGGAATGAAAGAGCCATACACAAGAGAACGCTACAACCGCAAACAGAAGGGAGCCGCTGCTGAAGACGGGGCTGTGCAGTACTTATCTACTTGTGGGTACAAGATCTTAGAACGAAATTGGCGTTGTCGAACCGGAGAACTTGATATTATTGCGGAGAACGAAGGCTGTATTATTATTGTTGAAGTTCGCAGTCGTAGTGGAGAGCTATATCAAGGGACTCCGGAGGAATCAGTGAATACTCGAAAAATACATCAAGTGCGAAATACAGCACAGGTTTATTTGCATATGAAAGGTTATGATGATCGAAGAGTAACTTTTGACGTCATTAGCATTTTACTGAATGAAGATTTAAGCATCGCTTCTTTGGGGCATATACGTGAGGCTTTTTAAGCTGCACCCCATATTCTCATGCCACTCATTATGGGCACTAGCATTCTTATGAAAAAAGTCTTTACAATAGCCTCCGCACAGTGGGTCATTTCTCAAAAGAAATGGGTAAACATTAGAGTAACTTTTTAATGTCATCATGAGGAGGGCTGTTTAAGTGAAGAATAAACCTTTTGAAATGCAGGTTAGTTTTGCTTGCCAATATTGCCAGCAGAAGATTGAAGTGAAATTTACCGCAGAACCAGTATCCGTTGTCTGTTGTGCAAATTGCAATAAGAACTTCACGGTTATGCGGCCCACTATAGCTGAGGAAATATTAATCGATTGGAAAAATGAGGCGCTATTTCAAAAAATCCGTGCTGATAAATCACAAAACAGCAATAGCAGTCTCTTAGCGCTTGTTATAAAAGTCATAGAGCTTCTTACATGGCGTGATAAAGGAAATGGACAGGTGGAAGCGATTAAAGAGATGCGTGGCTGGCTCATTGAGAATGAAGAGACTCCTCCTCTAGCTGAACTGATCCAGAGCGATAATAAAAAAAGATCACATAAGCGGCGTGACTGGAGATAATCATACAAACTATGATCAAAAAAGAAAGAAGGGTGAACATGGCTAACGTTTTTTTTACATCCGACCATCATTTTGGACATAAGTTGATTATTGATTTTGAATCCAGACCCTTTATAGATGTGGGGCAAATGAATGAAGCCATGATTGAGAGTTGGAATTCGGTAGTAAATCCGGATGATAAAGTGTTTCATTTGGGAGACTTTTCGTTTCTTAATAAGGAAGCGACACGTGCTATTGTGGAGAGGTTACATGGCTATAAGATTCTAATTCTCGGCAATCATGATCGGGGACGCGGTCGGGATTGGTGGCTTGAAGCAGGTTTTGACGAGGTTAGTGAATATCCGCTGATTTATAAGGATTTCTTTTTTCTCTCACATGAGCCTATGTATATGAATAAACATATGCCTTACGTAAATGTGCATGGTCATATTCACGGCCAAAAATATGAAGGAAAGAATTATTTTAACATTTGTGTAGAGCATTGGAACTATAAACCGTTGACCTTTGAACAGATTAGGGACTCTGTCATAGTGAGTGAAGAAGGTTAATGTGGGTCTATGGGATTATTTATGCGTATTTATGCAATTCGATGTTTATTAATAATTCTTGATTACGTAAAGATTCCCTATATATAATGAGATATAATAGCAAATTTATTACCGGAAAATAAGGAAGCACCTTTTTTCTTGAAGATGTGACACCCAAACAGGGGTGTATTTCAGGAGATGAGGTGTTTTTATGTATGGAAAAATGCATAGTGCATGTCTGTATGGAATTGAAGGGGTAATGATAGGTGTAGAAATTGATCTTGCGAATGGATTGCCACAGACGAATATCATTGGTCTGCCTGATTCTGCGATTCGTGAGGCAGTAGAACGAGTAAGAGCCGCTATTAAGAACTGTGGTTATCGGTATCCCCAGCAGCGCATTACGATAAATCTTGCACCAGCCGACTTACGCAAAGAAGGCTCTGCTTTTGACCTTGCGATTGCCCTGGGGATACTGATAACTAGTGGTCAACTGATAATGCCCTCAGCCAATGAGGTGCTTTTTATTGGAGAGCTTGCGCTTGACGGTAGTCTGCGTCCAGTATCAGGTGTTCTACCAATGGTGGAAGCTGCGCGCAAAAATGGATTTAAGGCTGTACTGCTTCCTGAAGGGAATGCTGCTGAGGCAGCTTTGATCAGTGGTATAAATATATACGCAATCGATCATTTGTGCGCATTACCGAACCCGGAAGAATCACTGTCCAATTCAGCAAAAGGTGAAGACGAACAGAACCAAAGGAATGGGGGAGTTTCCGAAGATATGCCTTCTTTATCATCTCTTCCTTTTCCTGTAACTGTGACCAAGGGGATAGATGCTAATGACCGACCTCCGGTTCTTGTCCTTTCTTTGGAACATCTTAAATATACCCCAGTTTACGGTACTTCTGAGGACTCCTCATATGGAATGAACGAGATGATGGATGATTACAGTGATGTGCTAGGGCAACAACATGTAAAAAGAGCCCTAACCATTGCGGCAGCGGGTATGCATAATATATTGCTCATCGGTCCACCCGGTACAGGGAAGACGATGCTGATTAAACGCCTTCCAAGCATCCTTCCGAAATTGTCTGAGAGTGAGGCAATAGAGGTAACCAAAATATTTAGCGCAGCAGGAACTTTAAAAGATGCCCACAACGGCTTACTGCGTAGTCGTCCTTTTCGCTCTCCGCATCATACCATATCGGCCGCAGGCCTTATTGGGGGTGGAGGCATTCCAAAGCCGGGAGAAGTTAGTCTTGCGCATCGAGGGATTCTCTTTTTAGATGAGTTGCCCGAATTCTCTCGGAATGTACTTGAAGTGTTACGCCAGCCGCTCGAAGACGGGGTTGTTACCATAAGTCGTGCTCGAGCTTCTTTTACCTATCCTGCAAAATTCATGCTGGCCGCATCGATGAATCCCTGTAACTGCGGTTATTTTGGGAGTAATCTTTCTCAACAACATTGTACATGCAGCCCCGCTAGGATTGCTCAATATCGCGCAAAGATATCAGGACCCTTATTGGATCGTATTGATTTACAGGTGGATGTTCCTCGCCCGAAGGAATGGGATCGTCAAGGGCATGTTCTATCTTCGGCTGAGATGTATGCAGAGGTGATGGCGGCACAGACGATACAAGCTAAACGGTTTAAGCGTTTGCCTATTTCTTGGAATAGTGAACTTTCCGGCGCTTCCCTTCGGAGATATGCAAGTCTTAGCCGTGAAGGTGCCCAATTGCTGTATGACATTCTGGAGAATTTAGGTTTAAGCATGCGAGCGCATGATCGAATTATTAAGCTATCCCGTACAATAGCTGATCTGGAAGGCGCACCGGATATTACTTCCGCGCATCTTGCGGAGGCTGTGCAGTACCGTAATTTAGACCGGCAAGCGATGACAGAAGAATAAACTAAATAGAGCAGCGATTCCCGTTATTGGCGAATTGCTGCTCTGTTTTTGGGTTATTGATTTCACCCGCGAAATTGTTAACGTCTCTGGAATCTTATGGACCCGAAAGACGTGATATGGGCATTTTTAGCTTTTGGAGCGTGCTTTCGGACTCCAGAGACACTATTTTTTTAAAAACGGCCCAAATATAGTCTTTTTTTATCAATAGCGTCGATGGGGCTCATTAATATTCAAAAGTGGACGTATGTTGCATTTAAAATCATCTGTATCCGTTAGGGCTTCGTTTGAGAAAATAATTCTCTATAGTTCCTTTACAGCACATTCAATTCTACAGCGATATTGCCGCGGGTTGCGCGGGAGTATGGACAAGCGCCATGAGCAGCCTCTACTAAAGAGGTTGCGGTTTCTCTGTCAACGCCTTTAACTAGCACATCAAGTTTAACTGCTATGCCAAAACCTCCATCTTCAACTTTACCAAAGCTGACTGTGGCCGTTACTTCGCTACCTTCAATTTTCACTTTTCCGAGTCGGGCAACCATGTTCAGTGCACTATCGAAACAAGCGGAATAACCAGCTGCAAATAATTGCTCAGGATTTGTACCTTCGCCACCGGCACCTCCCATTTCGCGTGGTGTGCTGATTGTAAGATTGAGCTTAGGGCTTTCTGATTCGATAAAACCGTTTCTTCCTCCTACGGCTTTAACAGTGGTTTCATACATTTTTTGCTGGATCGTCATCATTGTGTATCTCTCCAATTCCTAATTAGTTTGTGTAAAATTTAATTTATCACAATTAACTATAATGTCAAATTATTTTTTCCTATTAACATGATGTTATGAGTGAATTATGATAAAATAAGGGTATAAGGCAGGTGATTAAGATATGAAAATGAATGAAGAAGATATGCAAAAGATGACGACTACACCTGAGCTGCTGATTGAGAATCAACTCTGTTTTACGATTTATGCTTGCTCTCGTGAGATCACAAAGCTGTATCAACCTTATTTGGATAAGATCGGTTTAACATACTCGCAATATCTGGTAATGCTTGTGTTATGGGAACGGCAGCAATGTACGGTTAAAGAAATTGGTGAGGCGCTATTTTTGGATTCGGGTACGCTGACACCTCTTTTAAAACGCCTACAAGCTGCAGGGTTGATCGTGCGTGAACGTTCGACACAAGATGAGCGAAAAGTTCTGATTTCACTAACGGAACAGGGCTGGGCACTTCAAAGCAACGCGGCTTGTATTCCCGGGAAAATGATGGAAGAAACGACTATGTCCGGCGATGAGACTGTAGAGCTGCTTGAGCAGTTCAAAAGCTTGCTAAATCGTGTTCATGATGCGAACACTCAAGATAGTAAAAAGTAAGTATAATCAGGAGTCTGTGCGATCGTTCGCATTCCGGCATGAAATCAAGCGAAAAAATGTGTACAAATCATGAATATATTTAAGGAAAGCGTTTTAAAAACATGTTACACTATTCTGGGTTCCTTTATATGGCATATAGGTAAGTATAAGCTTAGTCTTATAGATTTACTCAATGTCTCTCACAGAAATAAGGCCATTCTTTTACGAGTGGTAGAGCAGTTTCTGTTGGTTCCGGAATAGTGCTGCATGTTTAGCATCAGCCTATCCCTAACCCCGCGGCAATCAAAACGGAAGGCGAGATGACAACAGGCTGCCTGTTAAGTCACCACGCTACTTTAGGAGGCTACCGCTATGAATATCCACGAGTATCAGGGAAAAGAAGTGCTTAAGAAGTACGGTGTGGCCGTACCGAATGGAAAAGTAGCTTATACAGTGGAGGAAGCGGTAGAAGCCGCAGAGTCACTGAGTACACCGGTTGTTGTAGTTAAAGCTCAGATTCATGCAGGTGGACGAGGTAAAGCTGGAGGTGTAAAGGTTGCTAAGAATATCGATGAAGTGCGTACTTACGCAACCGAAATTCTCGGTAAGACTTTAGTTACTCACCAGACTGGTCCGGAGGGTAAGGTAGTAAAACGGCTGCTCATTGAAGAGGGCTGTCAAATTGTTAAAGAGTATTACATCGGTATCGTTGTTGATAGAGGAACTGGTCGAGTGGTTATGATGGCATCTGAAGAAGGTGGCACAGAGATTGAAGAGGTTGCAGCTACACATCCGGAGAAGATTTTCAAAGAAATCATTGATCCGGCAGTAGGTTTGCAGACTTTCCAAGCTCGTAAATTAGCTTACAGCATCTCTATTCCTAATGAACTGGTAGGCAAGACTGTGAAATTCATGCAAGCGCTATATCTAGCTTTTGTGGATAAAGATTGCTCTATTGCCGAAATTAACCCATTGGTAGTTACTGCGGATGGGAATGTGATGGCTCTAGATGCTAAATTGAATTTTGACCCCAATGCCTTGTTCCGTCACAAAGATATTCAAGAGCTTCGGGATCTAGATGAAGAAGATTTGAAAGAAATCGAAGCCTCTAAGTATGACCTGAGCTATATTGCACTTGATGGCAATATTGGTTGTATGGTGAACGGTGCAGGCCTAGCGATGGCAACGATGGATATAATTAAATATTACGGAGGCGAACCCGCCAACTTCCTTGATGTAGGGGGCGGTGCAACTACCGAGAAAGTTACAGAAGCCTTTAAAATCATTCTATCGGATGAAAAGGTAAATGGAATTTTCGTTAATATTTTCGGCGGTATTATGCGCTGTGACGTTATTGCTAACGGTGTTGTGGAAGCGGCAAGTCAATTGGGATTGACTAAACCGCTTGTTGTACGTCTTGAAGGAACAAATGTTGGATTGGGTAAGCAAATCTTGGCTGGATCGGGACTTAACATTGTAGCTGCTGATTCTATGGCGGACGGTGCCCGTAAGATTGTATCTCTTGTGCAATAATGGCTCGGAAGTTGAAGCCAGTTATCGTATTTGACAATATAAGTAGGGATGTGACTTAAGGCATGAGCATTCTTGTAGATAAAAATACGAAAGTTATCACGCAAGGTATTACGGGAGCAACTGGCTTGTTCCATACTAAGGGTGCGCTTGATTATGGAACTCAGATGGTTGGAGGAGTAACGCCGGGTAAAGGTGGAACGACAGTTAATATCACCCTTGAAAATGGCAGTGAAGTTAGTCTTCCGGTATTTGATACAGTCGCAGCTGCTAAGGCAGCTACTGGTGCAACTGCTAGTGTGATTTATGTACCGCCAGCATTTGCGGCAGATTCCATCATGGAGGCTGTAGATGCAGAGCTGGATTTGGTTATCTGTATTACCGAAGGTATTCCTGTGCTTGATATGGTAAAAGTCTCACGTTATATGGAAGGTCGTTCTACAGTGTTGATCGGTCCAAACTGTCCGGGTGTTATCACTCCTGGAGAGTGTAAGATTGGAATCATGCCTGGCTATATTCATATGCCTGGTTATGTAGGAGTGGTCTCGCGTAGCGGAACGCTAACCTATGAGGCGGTTCATCAGCTGACCACGCGTGGAATTGGGCAATCTTCGGCTGTAGGTATTGGCGGAGACCCGGTTAAAGGCTCTGAGTTTATTGATATTTTGAAGCTGTTTAATGAAGATCCGGGTACGAAGGCAGTTATTATGATCGGAGAGATCGGTGGAACTGCAGAGGAAGAAGCAGCAGAGTGGATTCGTGAACACATGACCAAGCCAGTTGTAGGCTTCATTGGAGGAGCAACTGCACCTCCAGGCAAGCGTATGGGGCATGCTGGTGCTATCATTTCTGGAGGGAAAGGTACAGCAAGCGAAAAAATTGCCGTACTGGAAGCTTGCGGAATCAAGGTAGCCCCTACACCTGCTGAAATGGGTTCAACACTCGTAAGTGTGCTTGAAGAGCGCGGTATTCTCAATGCTTTTACATCGCACTAATTAGTGAAGTTAAGACAGAGAAATCACTCCGCGTAGTGAGGTTATTTCGTGTATAATTAATTAAAGAGGTAAGCAACCTTTTGTTCCTATTTAGGGATGAAAGGTTGCTTTTTTTATTTTAAATAGAAATTTATTGAATTTAAAGAAATGCTTGCGTTTTCAAGAGGTGTAACACAAAATAGGGAAGGCTAGGCCTTCCATGTTAAGGGGCGAAAAATGATATGGAAGAACGGGAACTACTATTCGGCTTTAATGAAGTGGAAGGCATTGGCTGGAAAACTATCGACAAAATTCGCAGAGCTGGGCTTTTGTCAGAAAAAGCATTTTCTTGTAGCTCAGAAGACTGGGAACAGGTTGGATTGAGCGAGAAAGTGTCGATTCAACTTGCTTCAATATATACGTTGGAGTGGATAGCAAACCGCCGCTTACTAATGGAAGAAAGTGCTGTAAACATGGTTACGATTTTTGATGCAGACTATCCCCATTTATTGAAGGAGACGGCTCAGCCACCATGGATTCTTTATTATCGTGGGCGTTTGAATCTGTTATCGACACCCAGTGTAGCGATGGTCGGTACTCGTGTGCCAACAGCTTATGGACGGAAGGTAGGGGAGATCCTCACGAAAGAGCTTAGTGAAGCAGGTCTAACAGTGGTTAGCGGATTAGCTAGGGGGATTGATAGCGTTTGTCATGAAGCTGCGCTAAGAAGCGGTGGAGGCACAATAGCGGTAGTGGCTACAGGACTTGATCGGGTCTACCCGCCTGAGAATAAGGAGCTTGAACGATTGATTTCCCTTGATGGGTTAGTGCTAACAGAGTATCCCCTTGGAACCAAAAGTCATCCAGGGTTATTTCCGCAGCGCAATCGAATTATTGCAGGCCTCACATACGGGACAGTGGTCGTAGAGGCGGATAGTAGAAGTGGATCACTCATTACAGCAGATGCTGCCTTGGAGGCAGGACGGGATGTTTTTGCTGTCCCTGGACCTATTACGTCTCCAAAAAGTAGAGGTGCTCTTGATCTGATTAAACAGGGGGCAAAGCTGGTAACCGGTGCACTAGATATTTTAGAAGAATACACTTCTTTTCTCCCGGCAAACCTCTCAAAAACAGGTGAAAGCGGTCCCTCTAAACAGGTAGCTGACGATTTGTTAATTGAAAAGAAATTGACAAATGAGGAGTTACACCTATACCATATACTGCATCAAGGCCCCTTTATTTTGGACGATCTGCTTGTGAGGACAGGATGGGATTTTGGACATTTGCATTCAGTTCTGTTATCTTTAATCATAAAAAAAGCGGTAGCACAATTACCAGGAGCTATTTATAAGGTAATTTAATATAGAGGTACGAGTGTTAACGAGGAGGAAGAGTCTATGGCAGATGCATTGGTTATTGTCGAATCGCCCGCGAAAGCGAAGACAATTGGCAAATATCTAGGTAGTAAGTATATTGTAAAGGCATCTATGGGACACATCAGAGATCTACCGAAGAGTCAAATTGGTGTTGAGGTGGAGAATGATTTCAATCCCAAATATATTACGATTCGTGGTAAAGGTTCTATATTGAAGGAATTGAAAGATGCTAGTAAAAAAGTGAAAAAAGTCTATCTCGCAGCTGACCCCGATCGCGAAGGAGAAGCGATTGCTTGGCACTTGGCACATGCCCTGGATTTAGATAATACACAGGAATGCCGAGTTGTATTTAATGAGATCACCAAACAAGCGGTGAAGGATGCTTTTAAGACGCCACGCAAGATTAACATGGATCTTGTGAATGCACAGCAGGCAAGACGTATACTGGATCGGCTAGTAGGTTACAAAATTAGCCCTCTATTATGGAAGAAAGTCAAAAAAGGGTTATCTGCTGGACGTGTTCAATCTGTAGCTGTAAAGATCATAATGGATCGTGAGAATGAAATCTCCGCTTTTGTACCTACTGAATATTGGAGTATTACAGCTAAACTTGGGATTCGAGATTCTGTCTTTGAAGCTAAGTTTCATAAGCTGAATGGTGTGAAGAAGGAACTTAATCAGGAAAGCGATGTTCAAGAGGTCCTTGAGGCAATCAAGAACGCAGCTTTTAAGGTAAGTAATGTGAAGGAGAAGGAAAGACAACGGCATCCTTCGGCTCCTTTTACAACAAGTTCCCTTCAACAGGAAGCAGCTCGTAAGCTTGGATTCCGTGCAGCTAAGACAATGTCTGTTGCCCAGCAATTATACGAAGGTGTGGAACTAGGCAAAGAGGGAACCGTAGGTTTGATCACCTATATGCGTACGGACTCGACACGTTTATCTGTCACTGCACAGGATGAAGCTAAAGAGCTGATTACTGCTAAGTATGGTGAAAAGTTCTTACCTGAAGCCCCTCGCCAGTATTCAAAGAAAGCGGCTGGAGCGCAAGAAGCGCATGAAGCGATCCGACCAACTTCAGCACTTCGTGAACCGGAAATGGTCAAAGAGTTCTTAAGCCGGGATCAATTCCGTCTTTACAAGCTGGTGTGGGAGCGGTTCGTATCCAGTCAAATGGCGTCTGCTCTTCTTGATACACTCTCGGTTGATATAGAAGCAGGTACAGCCACATTCAGAGCGGTGGGTTCGAAGGTTTCATTCCCAGGGTTCATGAAGGTTTACGTGGAAGGTAACGATGATGGAACTACAGATGAAGATAAGTATTTACCGCCTCTTGAAGCGGGAGATGCTTTAAATAAGCAAGAGATCGAGCCGAAGCAGCATTTTACACAGCCACCACCGCGATATACAGAAGCAAGGCTTGTAAAGACACTTGAGGAATTAGGGATAGGACGCCCAAGTACGTATGCACCAACGCTTGAAACGATTCAGAAGCGTGGTTATGTAGCGATTGAAGAGAAAAAATTCATGCCTACAGAGCTTGGAGAACTTGTCATCGAGCAGATGGAACAATTTTTCCCGGAAATATTGAACGTAGAGTTTACGGCTAATATGGAAGGCGATCTTGACCATGTGGAAGAAGGCTCAGAAGATTGGGTGAAGGTTCTTGCTGAATTTTACGAGTCTTTCGAGAAGCGCTTAGTGTTTGCCGAAGAAGAAATGAAAGAAATTGAGATTGAAGATGAAGTCTCTGATGAGATCTGCGAGAAATGTGGTAAACCACTTGTATATAAATTAGGACGCTTTGGGAAGTTCCTAGCATGTTCTGGCTTTCCAGATTGCCGAAATACGAAGCCGATTATCAAAGATATTGGTGTAACTTGCCCTAAATGTAATGAAGGAAAAGTTGTAGAGCGTCGTAGCAAAAAAGGGCGTGTCTTCTATGGCTGCGATCAATATCCTGGGTGTGATTTCGTCTCTTGGGATAGACCATCCACTAAACCATGTCCATCTTGCGGGGCTTGGATGATTGAGAAACGCAATAAGCAAGGTACCAAACTGCAATGTACGTCTTGTGACCATACAGAGGCAGTTTTAGACAACGAAGAAGAGTTAGCAGAATAATAGTCTCTACAGGAGGAAATAAGACAGTGACAGATACAGCAAAGGTAACAGTAATTGGAGCAGGTCTCGCAGGAAGTGAAGCGGCCTGGCAAATAGCCTCTCAAGGCGTACCGGTAAGATTGTATGAAATGAGACCAGTGGTGAAGACGCCAGCACACCACACCAATCAATTCGCAGAACTAGTATGCAGCAACTCCTTGCGTGCAAATGGTTTAGGCAATGCGGTGGGTGTATTAAAGGAAGAAATGCGACGTTTAAACTCTCTTGTATTAGGTGCGGCTGATCGCCACGCTGTACCTGCTGGCGGTGCACTTGCCGTGGATCGGGATGGTTTCTCGGGAGAAATTACGAGTACATTGCATAATCATCCGCTTGTGGAAGTCATAAATGAAGAACTTACGCATATACCGGAGGAAGGGATTGTTGTTATTGCAACGGGTCCACTAACTTCCCCTGCATTATCTGCTGAAATTAAGGGTCTATTAGGTGAAGAGTATTTCTATTTTTATGATGCTGCAGCACCGATTGTTGAGAAGGACAGTATTGATATGAATAAAGTGTATCTGGCTTCCCGTTATGACAAAGGTGAAGCAGCATATCTGAACTGTCCTATGACTGAAGAGGAGTTTGACGTGTTTTATGACGCGTTGATTTCTGCAGAGACGGCGGCACTCAAGGATTTTGAGAAAGAGATATACTTTGAGGGCTGTATGCCTATCGAAATCATGATGAAGCGCGGTAAGCAAACTGCATTGTTTGGTCCGATGAAGCCTGTTGGGCTTATCAATCCGCACACAGGTAAGCTACCTTACGCGGTAGTACAACTTCGTCAGGATAACGCTGCTGGAACGCTTTACAATCTGGTGGGCTTTCAAACGCACTTGAAATGGGGCGAACAGAAGCGGGTATTCTCGCTGATTCCAGGTCTTGAGAACGCTGAATACGTTCGGTATGGGGTAATGCACAGAAATACCTTTATTAATTCTCCTAAACTCTTGCATCCTACTTATCAAATGAAGGGTAAAGAAAGGCTGTACTTTGCTGGACAGATGACTGGTGTGGAAGGTTATGTGGAATCAGCAGCTTCAGGTCTGATTGCCGGCATTAACGCTGCTAGAGCCGCACTTGGTCAAGAAGGACTGATCTTCCCACAAGACACGGTGCTTGGTAGTATGCCTGCTTATATCACTTCCGCTGATCCGGAGCATTTTCAGCCTATGAATGCCAATTTTGGTCTTCTGCCGAAGGTGGAGAAGAAAATCCGTAATAAGAAAGAAAAGAATGAGATGTTAGCGCATCGTGCACTAGACAGTCTTGCCGAGTACGCCAATGGTACGGGCCTTGCTTATAAAGAGCCGGAGGCTATCGACAACCAAGAATAAGCGCCTTGGGCGTCCTTATAAGGATGATAAGCGTTAGCGTTTAAGTGAGAAATATAAGGATAATGTATAACGTGAAACGTATACTTCTTATTTTTGAACAAAGCCCATCTTAAGGAGGTAACTACAATCATGGTACCCAGCTTTCATGCGACTACAATTTGTGCTGTAAGACATAACGGACAGGCAGCTATAGCAGGTGATGGTCAGGTTACATTCGGAGAGAGTGTAATTATGAAGACGACGGCCAGAAAAGTTCGTCGCTTATACAGAGGACAAGTAATAGCAGGGTTTGCAGGATCTGTGGCCGATGCTATCACTTTGTTCGAAAAATTCGAAGGCAAGTTGGAGGAGCATCATGGAAACCTGCAACGGGCAGCCGTAGAATTGGCGAAAGACTGGCGTCAAGATCGTATTCTTCGAAAACTTGAGGCATTGATGATTGTGATGGACAAGGAAGGAATGCTCTTGATCTCCGGAAATGGTGAAATTATCGAGCCAGATGATGATGTGCTCGCTATTGGTTCCGGTGGTAACTTTGCACTTGCTTCCGGTCGCGCGCTCAAACGTCATGCTCCAAATCTTGCTGCTGCGGATATCGCTCGTGAAGCTCTTCAGATTGCATCAGAAATATGTGTGTATACTAACTCCAATATTATTGTTGAGCAATTATAGGCTCAGTGCCATAGAGACAAGGAGGAATTCACGATGGTGAATCAATCGCTAACACCCCGTCAAATCGTAGCTGAATTGGATAAATATATTGTAGGTCAGAAACAAGCTAAGAAATCGGTAGCTGTTGCCCTTCGTAATCGTTATCGGCGCAGTCTGCTGGCTGAGGAATTGCGTGATGAAGTTGTTCCTAAGAACATCTTGATGATCGGACCTACTGGTGTAGGGAAAACTGAGATTGCTCGGCGTCTAGCTAAGCTGGTTAATGCTCCGTTCATCAAAGTGGAGGCAACCAAATTCACTGAGGTGGGTTATGTAGGGCGAGATGTGGAGTCTATGGTGCGTGATTTAGTTGAGACCTCTATTCGTATGGTGAAGTTAGAGCGTACGGAAAAGGTGAAGGATCGTGCAGAAGAACTGGCTAATGAGCGGATTGTCTCTATTTTAGTGCCTACGTCTTCAAAAAATAAATCTCAGAAGAATCCTTTTGAGATGATTTTTGGCGGGAACTCTTCACAAGAGGATTCTAAAGAAGATTCCGAACCAGATGGAAGCTTAAGCGAACGCCGTCGCGGGGTTAGATTTAAGCTGCTAGCTGGTCAATTGGAAGAAGATATCATTGAAATAGATGTTGAGGATACAGCGCCATCTATGCTGGATATGTTTGCAGGGCAAGGGAACGACCAGATGGGGATGAATATGCAAGAAATGTTTGGCAGCTTGCTTCCAAAGCGGACGAAGAAACGCAAGCTTCCTATCCGTGAGGCTCGTAAAGTGCTAATTCAGGATGAAGCAACCAAACTGATTGATATGGATGATGTCATTCAGGAATCTGTGACACGCGCTGAACAATCGGGTATTATTTTTATCGATGAGATTGATAAGGTTGCAAGTCAAGGTAAGGGTTCGGGCCCTGATGTATCACGTGAAGGTGTGCAAAGAGATATCCTTCCAATTGTAGAGGGTTCTACAATCATGACAAAATACGGTCCTGTGAAGACGGACTACGTGCTCTTCATGGCTGCCGGGGCTTTTCATGTTGCTAAACCTTCTGATCTGATTCCAGAGCTTCAGGGGCGTTTTCCGATTCGCGTAGAACTAAGCAGTCTGACACTGGAGGATTTTGTTTCCATCTTAACAGAGCCAGAGAACGCTTTGACGAAACAATATGTTAATTTGTTAAAAACCGAGGACATTGAAGTGGAGTTCCAGAAAGATGCTATTTATGAAATTGCCAAAATAGCTGCTTCAGTGAATCAAAATATGGAGAACATAGGTGCTCGGCGTCTTCATACGATTTTGGAGAAGTTATTGGAGGATCTTTCTTTTGAAGCACCTGAGCTGACGCTGGACACTATGGTTATTACACCAGAGTATGTGCGTGAAAAATTGGCAAGTATTGCGCAGGATCGTGATCTAAGTCAGTATATTCTTTAATGCGACAAATTCTTATTCTTTTGGATTTGGGCATATTGAATTAGAAAATTACAATTTAGTGTCATTAATAGGTAAAAAAATGTAAAAAAATGCAATCAAAAAGATAATTTCAAGTTAAAAAAGGAATAAAATAGCAATAAAGTGCTAAAAGCCCTGTCTTTTTTAAAAAGATAGGGCTTATTTCTTATTGTAATAATATACAAATTAAATGAAAATCAATGTATGTGAAAATACTAATAAGTTATACTTTGCGACAGGGTTCGACGTAGAAACTGATAAATAGAGGACTTTTATACTTTATTTGTCGAAATCAAGCAGGTTTTTAAGGAAAGTTGTGGAATTCATTTCATTATGATAGCTTTGAAAGGAGGAATTATCTTGGGATTGCTGAATAGTGTCAGTTTTCAACGATTACAGGGAGGCATTGATGCTGCCTACAAACGACAAAATGTTCTAGCGAATAATGTGGCTAACGAAGATACGCCAAATTTCAAACGTTCTGATGTTTCATTCGAAAGTTTCCTTCAGCAACAAGAAAGTGGAATAAAACCTACACTTAACGCGAAGGTAACGGACTCCCGACATTTTCAATTTGGTACCAACAGAATTGTACCAGCAGCTGTCGTTAGTACAGATGAAACTACCTCGATGAATAATAACGACAACAATGTGGATGTAGAACGAGAAATGGCGTTAAGTGCTGAGAACCAACTCAGGTATAGTTCTTATGTCGAGCAGATCAACAGTCAAATTTCGATGATGCGAGCTGTAATTCAAGGAGGATAAGATTGCATGAACTTTGGGAGTAGTTTTGGGATAAGTGCATCAGCATTAACAGCTCAACGATTGCGGATGGACGTGATTTCCTCCAACGTGGCCAATGCGGAAACTACAAGAGCATCGGTGGTTGATGGCAAAGCCGTTCCTTACCGTCGAAAGCTTGTTGTTATGGAGGCTACCGAAAGCAATAAGTTCTCGAATATACTAAATTCGAAATTAAACGGTAGTAGTAGTGAAGGCGTAAAGGTGCAGTCCATTATAGAAGATACTTCACCGTTAAAGCCAGTTTACAACCCAAGCCATCCTGATGCGGATGCCGAAGGTTATGTCTATATGCCAAACGTAGATATTACCAAAGAAATGGTAGATATGTTATCTGCATCACGTTCTTATGAAGCCAATGTCACGATGCTGAATGCATCTAAAGCTATGGTAAGTAAAGCACTCGAAATTGGGCGCTAAACGTAATTGACACAAGGAACGCTTCCGAAGTGAGTTTTGTACGAAGTGACTCTAGGAAGTATATGCTTACAAAACTTTTAGGAGGGAAACAGTTGATACAGAATATCACTAATGGGGTTCAAGCTGTACAGCAGCTTGCCATGAAACCAACATCTACCGAAGTTTCATCCACTCCTGCTAATGCCATGGAGAGCTTTGGTTCTTATCTTGAGAATGCACTCACTAAAGTAGCAGATCAGGAACAACAAGCAAAGGATATGAGTAATAAATTTGTATTGGGAGAAGTGAACATAGACGAGGTGATGATTTCTTCCCAACAGGCTTTACTGAGTTTGCAGTTGACTACACAAGTCCGGAACAAAGTGATAGAAGCCTATCAAGAAATTATGAGAACTCAAATTTAATTAATTCCTAGCTTAGTTCCGGATGGGGTGACACTGTGAATGAAAGATTTGCCCAATATCGGGAGAAGGTGACCCTGTATTGGAATAGATTTAGTGGTAAACAGAAGATTTTATTTTTTTCAACATTGTTTATCATTCTAATAATAATCGTAGTATTAACCATGCAGCTTTCAAAGACAGAATATGAAGTAGCGTTTCAAGATTTGGACAGCACAGATTCAGCTGGAGTAATGAACTACTTGGATACAGCAGGTGTTTCATACCGATTAAGCCAAGATGGAAAGAGCATCTCCGTGCCAAGCACAGAAGCGGCTCGAATTAAGGTGGATATCGGTTCTCAGGGGATTGTTCAGGGGGGCTCTATCGGTTATAAGGTCTTTAATGAAAATTCGTCAATGATAGGGACGACAGATAGTGAGTTTAATGTGAAGTATAATAATGCATTAAACGGTGAAGTGGAACAGTTAATGAGACGTATGCAAGGAATTAAGGATGCTAAAGTGCTGATTAATCTGCCTAAAGAAACAGTTTTTGCTTCCCAGGCTGACCAAGAGCAAGCATCTGCATCCGTTGTGCTTTCATTTAATCCGGGATTCAGACCCAGCCAAGATAATATTGATGGGTACTTTAACCTAGTAAAGACGGCTGTTCCAAATCTACCAATCGATAACATTACGATTGCTAATAATGAAGTCGAGTTAATGCCTACGGCCAAAGGTGGACAAGCTGGAGTTTCCAGCCAAGTCGAAGAGAACTTCGCTCTTCAGAAGAAATTCGAAGAAGAAGTAAAGAAAGATGTGAAACAATTCCTTAGCACACTCACGGGTCCAGACAAAGTTGATGTTCTTGTATTTTCGAAGTTGAACTTTGACAAGGAAAACCGGAAAGAGAACCTCGTAACCCCTGTGGATACAGAGAACATGAAGGGGATTGAGATCAGTTCACAAATCATTAGTAATTCGTATTCGGGTCAAGGAAATACAACTGGCGGAGTGGCAGGCACTGGTTCACAAGATGTAGCGGGCTATCCTTCACAAGCCGGTACGGATACTTCTACTTCGGAAGAATCTTCTGAAACGAGGAACTATGAAGTAAACCGAATTACAAAGGATGTTATCGCAAGTCCCTTTACTGTTAAAGATTTAACCATAAATGTTGCAGTTGAACCACCTACAGGACAAAATTCTTTGGACGCTGCTACATCGGCAGCAATTCAAAACATTTTGGTAAATATTGTTCGTGCTTCGCTCGCAGATTCAGGTACTACATATACAGACGCTGATTTAACCAAAAAGGTTTCGGTGTATTCTCAACAATTTGGCGGAACCGCTGCTAATACAACACCAGGCGGTCTTGCCACGTGGATGTTATGGGCTATCGGAGCAGCTGCATTGCTGGTTGGAGCAGGTGGAGGATATCTAATCTATCGGAGTCGTAAGAAGACTGTGGAAGAGGAAGATGAAGACATTCCATTGCAGGTTCCTACCGAATTTCCATCTATTAATTTGGAAAGTGTGACGAATGACAGTCAAGTTCGTAAGCAATTGGAAAGTTTGGCCAAGAAAAAGCCAGACGAATTCGTAAATCTGCTGCGTACATGGCTTGCAGACGAACAGAGGTGAACTAATGGCAAAGGCTAGTCAGCAGGGGCTTAGTGGCCGTCAAAAGGCCGCGATCCTGCTTATCACACTAGGGCCCGAGGTATCGGCGCAAATATTCAAACATTTAAGAGACGAGGAGATTGAACAATTAACTCTTGAAATTGCCAATGTCCGTAAAGTTGACAGCAGTGAAAAAGAGACGATCATGTCTGAGTTCCATCAGATATGCCTCGCCCAGGAATATATATCACAAGGCGGTATTAACTACGCCAAAGAGATTCTGGAGAAAGCACTTGGTTCCGCAAAAGCAATGGAGGTCATTAACCGTCTGACTGCGACTTTGCAGGTAAGACCTTTCGATTTTGCACGCAAGGCTGATCCAAACCAGATTTTGAACTTTATCCAGAATGAGAATGTCCAGACTATCGCACTTGTATTGTCTTATCTGCAATTCGAACAAGCCGCAGCTATTCTCTCCTCATTACCTCAAGAGAAGCAGGCGGAGGTGGCTAGAAGAATTGCTGTAATGGACAGCACCTCTCCGGAGGTCATTACTCAAATTGAACGAGTGCTGGAGCAAAAGCTTTCTGCTACAGTAACTCAGGATTATACAAATGCTGGCGGTATCGAATCAATCGTACAAATCTTGAATGGAGTTGACCGTGGGACAGAGCGCACAATTCTGGATTCTCTCGAAATTCAAGATCCAGAGCTCGCCGAGGAAATCAAGAAGCGGATGTTCGTATTCGAGGATATTGTCAATGTGGATAATCGTTCGATTCAGCGTATTATTCGTGATATTGATAATGCGGACCTGCAGCTTGCTCTTAAGGTTGCAAGCGAAGAAGTACGAGATGTTATTTTCCGGAATATGTCCAAACGTATGGCAGAGACATTCCGAGAAGAAATGGAATACATGGGTCCTGTGCGGCTACGTGATGTAGAAGAAGCGCAAACGCGTATTGTAGGTACGATCCGCAGACTCGAAGAGTCTGGAGAAATTATCATCGCTCGTGGCGGAGGAGATGACATCATTGTCTAAGCTGATTAAGCATTCTCAGTATGTTCCAGTTGATGTACTGAAAAGATTGGAGCAGGCCCGGCACTATGCGGGCCTAACTGAGGAGCCCGTTCCAGAGGAGACTGTAAGCGAGACTCACTATCATGATCCCGCTCGTGAAGAGGCTGAAGTGGCACGTAAGCAAATGCTTAAAGACGCCCAAGAATTTGCTGAAGAGCAAGTACGGAATGCCTCTCTTGAAGCGGAACAGATTGTTGAATCCTCAAAAGCGGAGGCTGAAGAGTGGTGGAACGAGCGGCGTGAGCAGGATGAACATCTGGTCGAGGCCGTCAAAGCCGATGCTTATCAGCTAGGGTATCAAGAAGGTGTTTCTCAAGCTGAGCAAGAGATGAAGCTCAAAATTGCAGCGATGATGGATGAAGCGCGTGCTGTTTTAACTGAAGCCTATAAGGCAAGGGATGTCATTATTCAGGAAGCTGAACCTTTCTTGGTTGAGCTAAGCTGTGATATTGCGGAGAAAATTGTGGATAGACAGTTAACGGTTGAGCCGCAGTTTGCAATGGATTTGATTCGGAAGAATCTAGCTCGTAAACGTGAGCAGGGGCTGATCTCACTGTGTGTATCACCTGCGCAGTTCGCTTTCGTAAACGCAGCAAGGGAAGAATTGTCATTAGCGGTTGACTCGCAGGCTGAACTACAGATCTTGCCTGACTCGACTGTGAAAGATCAAGGTTGTGTAATCCGCTCCTCCTTTGGCAGCATAGATGCCCGAATTGATACTCAGCTTGCAGAAATCAAGAAAGAGCTGGTTAGAGTCGCGCTGGACATCGATGAGCAGAGAAATGGGGAAGAAGATGCTTGATAGTAACCGTTATAAGGAGCAACTTCGTAATCTCGATCCGGTGAGGATCAATGGGAAAGTGACGCAGGTTATCGGTCTTATGGTTGAATCGGAAGGACCTGATGCTAGCATTGGTGATGTGTGCTATATCTATCCTTCTAAAGGAAATAAGCCGCTGCAAGCTGAAGTCGTTGGTTTCCGTGACAACAAGGTGCTATTAATGCCACTTGGAGAACTGCAGGCCATTGGACCTGGTTGTGATGTAGTGGGAACAGGCAAGCCGCTTAGTGTTCAGGTGGGTTCAGAATTGCTGGGTAAGGTACTGGATGGTCTAGGGCAACCGCTTGATGGTTCCCTGATCCCAGCTCGAATGCCACATAGTTCGACCTTTAACATTCCGTCCAATCCACTCAATAGACCGCGAGTGCAAGAACCTATTAGCATCGGTGTAAGAGCGATAGATGGTTTGCTAACAATTGGTAAAGGTCAGCGGGTGGGGATTTTCGCTGGTTCAGGGGTCGGCAAAAGTACGCTCATGGGAATGATTGCACGTAATACATCAGCAGATGTTAATGTTATCGCTCTGATTGGGGAACGTGGCAGGGAAGTACTGGATTTCATCGAACGCGATTTGGGACCTGAGGGTTTGCAGAGGTCAGTCGTTATTGTCGCTACATCTGATCAGCCTGCATTAATTCGAATTAAGGGAGCACTTATTGCTACTACGATTGCTGAGTATTTTCGGGATCGTGGACTTAATGTGATGCTGATGATGGATTCGGTCACTCGTTATGCTATGGCTCAACGTGAAGTTGGACTTGCAGTCGGGGAACCGCCAGCTATGAGAGGTTACACACCATCGGTGTTTGCAAGCTTACCCAAACTACTAGAACGCGCCGGAACTGGTCCTACGGGCTCTATCACAGCTTTTTACACTGTGTTGGTTGATGGTGATGACATGAATGAGCCAATCGCCGATGCAGTGAGAGGAATACTCGATGGACATATCGTCCTTAATCGAAGTATTGCGAACAAAGGACATTTTCCAGCAATAGATGTGCTTTCCAGTATTAGTCGTGTAATGAAGGATATTGCGCCAGAAGAACAGATCGCCGCAGCAGAGAATGTTAAGCGACTAATGGCCGTGTACAAGGATTCAGAAGATTTAATTAACATCGGAGCGTATCAGAGAGGCTCCAATGCTCAAATCGATGAGTCGATGGAGTATATAGACAGTATATGGGAATTCACCAAACAAAGAGTGAATGAAAAAGTTACGCTGGCTGAAGTTCAACAGTCTTTAATTTCACACTTCTCGAGGAGTTGATTCAGTATCATGAGATTTCATTATACTTTTCAAAAAGTCGTTGACTTGAAGGGCAATGAGAAGACACAGGCAGAATGGATGCTCTCAAGCGCACTTGGAGAATTGCAGGCACAGGAAAGAAGCCTGGATGAACTCACCTTTCAGCGGAGCGCTATTATGTTATCTTTACAAAATGCCGCAGAACAAAAGACACCTGTGGCGAAGATTCGTGAAATGCAAGAATATGTAGAATACCTGGATATTTGCATTGCCCGTAAGCATAGGGACATTAGAAGTGCACATCAGGAAGTCTTGAAGAAACAAGATCAGTTAAGCACAAAAGTGTTAGACGAGAAAGTATGGTTAAAGGCAAAAGATAAGGCTGAGACACAGTTTCAGCAAAGTATGATTTTACGGGAACAAAACGAACTGGATGAGATGGCAACCGTCCGCTTCGCGATGAAATCCCTCTAACCCGGGAGGTTTCCGCTAGTGGCTAACAATGATATGGAACTTGAAAATGAAGGGTCAGCGGGGAAATTTGAGCGGTTCTTATTTTTAATGATACCGATTATCTTCACGCTAGTACTGCTTGGAGTACTGTTGATGCTTTTTAATATGGACATTCGTAATAATGTGCTTCAGGTTGCGAATAAAATTCCTCTACTGGAAAAGTGGGTTCCAGATCCACCGGCAGATCCAGCAGATCCGAAACAGCAGAGCAAAAAGCAGGAAGTGAGCTCAAACTCAACGATTAAGGAGCTCAAAGCTCAGCTTGCCCAGCAGGCAGATGAATTGAAGAAGGTCACAGATGAAAAAACAGCCCAGGATACCAAGGTTCAGGCGCTAGAGTCGCAAATTGAGGGAATGAAGACGGAAGCTGCTGCAGCTGCTGAAGTAAACAGTGAGGAAACAGAAGACCCTTATCAGAAGCAGGTTACTGATCTGGCGAAGCTGTACGCAGGCATGAAAGCTTCCAAAGCTGCACCGATTATGGAGAATTTGACTACAGAAGAGATGGTGCAGATATTCAGCGTAATGAATAAAGCGAGTAAAACTGCGATTCTGGAAAAAATGGATCCTCAAAAAGCGGCAGATGTGACGATTAAGTTGAAAGAAACTACCTCTTCGGGTGATATGGCTATTGCTGCTCTTCAATCTAGATTGAAAAAAGAAGCAGGGACTACTCAAACGACTAAAACTAGTACAAATCTGGATAAGGAAAAGTTGAACCAAACCTTTAGTTCAATGACGCCTGCCAATGCAGCTTCTCTACTAGGAGAAATGTATAAGATTAGCCCTGATAAAGTAGTAACGATTATGAATACCGTAAGTGATAGTGTTCGTTCTTCGATTTTAGGGGAAATGACTAAAAATGATAGTGCGCAAACCGCGAAGATTGTTAACCGTTTGATGGGTGCTAAATAAATATTGAAAGGAGGTGAAAAATAATATGAGTTTAGTGGTTCAATCGCTTGTGAGCGCAAATGCTACAGCTGCAAGTGGTAGCTCATCGACTTCTACTGGCACAACAGCTGCTGTACCTTTCGCGCAGACTTTAGTGCAAACTATGGGAGGAAACACAGCTAACACCACATCGGTAGCTACTGATCCGCTTCTGGGAAATCTAGCCTCTTTATTGCAAGGTCTTTTAAAGGAAGTGCAGACAACTGGAGAAGATCAAGGGGGACAAGATACGCAGAATTCTGATCTTATCGTGAAGCTAACTGCTGATGTTGAAAATCTAGATGAAAGCATCAATAGCGATCCAGCTATGCTGGCTGCTTTGCAAGCTTGGCTTCTTCAGGTATCAGCTCTTTTATCAGGAAGTCAAGCAACTGAGGGTAATGCTACATCTGAAACGGGGTCGGCAGGAAGCTTATCGCCGTTAGCTCAGAATGCGGATACGCTGCGATTTGCTGTTCAAGATGATTTGCACAGTTTAGTTACTATGATTCAGGAAGCTGCTGTCAGTGGGAACGAAGAAGCTGCTAGTAAAGGGATAAGCCTGTTAAATAATTTCACGGCAATACTAGAACAGACCTCCGCTAATAAGGGGAAGGGAAAGAACTCCAGTTTAACTGAAAATTCTGGTGTATCTACACAACAACCTTTAGTGACTGAAAGCAAGGGGAATTCGACGGACAAATCCATTCAAAATCTAAGCAACCGTACTGGAGAAGCTGCTGCAATTAAAAATGAAGTAATTCTAACTTCGCCTGTGGCCTCAGGGACTGTTCAAGATCCTGAAGCTGAGCCTACGAACACGCCATTGATTAAGACCAGTGCAGCTGGAGAAACGAATCTGGGAGAATCATCACAAGATTCCATATCCGGGACTTCAACCTTAGAAGGAGATCATGAGGTTGTCACTGCAGGTCAACTAGCTCTTCGGGGAGGAATTACAGCTCCGCTGAAGACTGAGGCACCAGTAGCTCCTGTACCTGTTCATCAGTTTGCACAGGAAATGACCAGTTTTATTACAGGTAAATTGGAGATTGTGCAAAAAGGTGGATTAGCTGAAGCTACGATATCACTCTTTCCAGAAAATCTCGGACAAGTGGATGTTAAGATTACCATGCAAAACGGTCATCTGGTTGCACAGTTTATGACTGAACATTCTGGAGCTAAGGATATGCTGGAACAGCAGATGAACCAACTTCGAGCAGCGTTACAATCACAAGGCCTCCAGGTAGAGAAATTGGAAGTCACCCAAAATAATACCCCACTCAATTCACAATGGGGTCAAGAAGGACGCCAACCTGGTTCTGGCAGTGGGCAGCAGGGTAGACGCTCTAAAGAAAGCAGCGAGGAAGCTAATGATGCCGTTTTAGCAGCAGAGTTAAATGGTGAATGGAAAGAATGGGTTTCAAACGCAGGGCAAGAAGATCAGTTTCAGGGTGGATCTTTCTCTGCTAAAGCTTAAACATATCAGAAGTGAAAGAGAGGTGAACGGTTATGACGGCAACGACTCCTCCTGTTTCTACCAAAGACCAGTGGAATTATACAGTTCCTGAATCTACTAAAACAACAGGAAGTTCTGCCTTGGGGAAGGATCAATTTTTGAAGATATTGATCACCCAGCTACAGAATCAAGATCCGATGCAACCGATGCAAGATAAAGAATTTATTGCTCAAATGGCACAGTTTACATCTGTAGAGCAGCTGATGAACATCTCTACACAGCTTACATCCATGAATCAGTCTCTTGGCTCAGTATCCGGCTTGATTGGTAAAGATATCACATGGACGGATACTGCCACAAATTTACCTAAGACAGGGAATGTTGAATCAATCGTTGTCAGCAAGGGGATTCAATATGCGGTTGTTGGGAAAGACAGAATCGCTTTAACTGATATTACACAAATTCAAAATGCATCTGCAGAAAGTGGTTCTGGCACAGAAAGTAATACTCCGGAGAATGGCGGAGGAAGCGGGGAGACAGTATGAGTGACAGGCTAACTATTGGCCAATTGTATCCTGCGTCCCTACATTCCTCAACGTTACAGCGCTCTTCGATACCGAAGCAGATTGTGCCTGGAGAAGCAACCTTTGAGAGCGTACTGCAACAGAAGCTACTAAAATTCAGCAATCATGCTGCTAAGCGTCTTGAACAAAGAGGAATAGAGCTTGGAAGCAGACAACTGGATCAGATTTCTTCTGCTGTAGATAAAGCTGCAGCTAAAGGAAGCAAAGAATCCTTGATATTAATGAAGGACTTGGCATTTATCGTAAGTGTTCCGAATCGTACGGTTGTAACCGCTATGGATGGTAATTCGATAAAAGATAATGTGTTTACACAAATAGACAGTGCCATTGTGATTTCATAATCGGCTGGTCCTAACGGAAAGCCGAGGCGGCCGCTGACCGACTGACGTGGTCCCAATTCACTTAGTAAGTTATTAGGACTCTATAATCTGGGAGGACAACAATTATGTTAAGATCTATGTATTCAGGGGTTTCGGGGATGAGAGGCTTTCAGACTAAGCTTGATGTAATCGGTAATAACATTGCCAATGTCAATACAATTGGCTTTAAATCGGGACGCGTTATGTTTAAGGACATTATGAGCCAAACCGTTTCTGGAGTAACAGCTCCAAGTGACGATGGGGCAGGTGGTGTGAATGCTAAACAAGTCGGACTGGGTGTAAGCATCGCTTCTATTGATACACTCCATTTAGCTGGTAGTGCTCAAACTACTAACAATCCGACAGATTTGCGTATTGACGGAGATGGTTTTTTCCTAGTGAAGCTTTCAGAAGATCAAGAAACACCTTTCTTGACTCGTGCAGGAGATTTCCACATAGATGCTGCGCGTAACCTTGTTACTTCTGACGGACTCCATGTACTAGATTCCGGAGGTGGACTGATTCAACTGGCTGAAGAAGTAACTGCATTCTCCATTTCCAATGATGGAACAATTATTCAGACCATGGAAGATGGAACGACTGAACCGGGTTTGCAAATTGGAGTAGCCAAGGTAACCAATCCGGCAGGTTTGGAAAAAATAGGTGGAAATTTATACCGTATGACACTTAATGCGAATGCAGAAGGCGAACTTGTTCCGACTACAGCGAATAATACAGAAGATGGCACTGGGGCGATCATTTCTGGTCAACTCGAAATGTCCAATGTGGACCTTACGAATGAATTCACAGAAATGATCGTGTCGCAACGTGGATTCCAGGCGAACTCCCGTATCATTACGACTTCTGATGAAGTGCTGCAGGAAGTAGTTAACCTGAAGCGTTAATTTTATCAATAATTTAATATCTTTTTTAAAGGTTAACGTGGAGTCGTGGGGGAGATACCCCCTCCCCCAATTTTTGTTAGGAGGCCTGTTATGATATCGGTAACGAGATTAAATGGAACACCGATGTGGATCAATGCCCTACTGGTAGAAATGGTAGAAGAAAGCCCGGATACATATATTACGCTGGTAACCGGAAAAAGACTGATCGTGCTTGAAAAAGCGGATGAAGTTATTACGAAGATCCGGGATTATAACAGGGACATAGGCACATATGCTGCCACCATTAAAGTCCAGTCAATGGAGGAGCTAACATGAAGAAGATGCTGCCATGGTTACTTACGATTTTACTTGCGATTACACTTATCGTGATAGCCGCATTTCTATTAATGGACAAGATCTTTCCAAAAGATACGAATGATGTAAATGCTGCGGTTCAAAGTGTGGAAACCAAGCATTTAACTGCAGATGAAATCGTCGAATTAACGGCAGAGATCACAGAGATCAAAACAAATCTTGCTGATCCCGATTATATCGTTCAAATAGATTTCGCCTTCCAACTGAATTCTGCGAAATCAAAGGAAGCATTCGAAAAAATAAAAGAGATCAAAATCAAACCAATTATTATCAAAACGCTTGCAGATACCAAACCTGAGGAGCTTAATGGAGCAAATGGCAAGGACCAGCTTAGCAGCAAGCTTGTTAATCTGATCAATAAGACATTGACCGAAGGCAAAATCACTCAGATCGAAGTCACCAAATACCTTTTGGCTTCTATGTAGCTTCAGGCATGATAATTCTTTGATAGGGGGGTGATTGAATTGGTTGATGTACTATCACAAAACGAAATAGATGCTCTACTTGCTGCACTTTCTTCAGGTGAGATGGATGCCGATGAACTTAAAAAGGAAGAAACTCAGAAGAAGATCCGATCTTATGACTTTAAACGGGCTGTTCGATTTTCTAAAGATCATATTCGAAGTCTTACAAGGATTCATGACAATTTCGCACGCTATCTTACAACGTACTTTTCAGCCCAATTACGCACCTTTGTGCAGATTAATGTCGTTCAAGTAGAGCAGCTCCCTTATGATGAATTCATTCGTTCCATTCCGAAAATGACAATACTGAACATTTTTGAAGCCGAACCTTTAGAAGGTCGAATGGTAATGGAAGTTCATCCAAACATCGCTTTCGCTATGCTGGACAGATTGCTGGGCGGTTTTGGGACTGCGCCATCTAAGATTAATGCTTTAACTGAAATCGAAACAACGATTATGGAGCGTATCTTCAGCAGATGTTTTGAGAGCTTGCAGGAAGCTTGGAAGACTGTGCTTGATATCCATCCGCGCATGGAAGCGCTAGAAACGAACCCACAGTTCATGCAAATTGTATCGCCCAATGAGACCATTGCATTAATCTCATTAAGCACCAAAATTGGAGATACAACAGGTATGATCAATCTTTGCATACCGCACGTCGTTCTGGAACCAATAATGTCTAGACTATCTGTTCACCAATGGTTTGTAACAGAGAAGAAGACGCGGGATGCAGATGAACTTGAAGCTATTAAAGCTAGAGTTCACAAGGCGAAACTGCCGATTGTCGCTGAACTTGGTGAATCGAGCTTATCTATATCTGAGTTTCTTGGGCTTAGCGTCGGTGACGTGATCTCACTGAACAGGAATGTAGATTCTGGACTCTCGATTAAGGTAGGGGAGAAGCTTAAGTTCATCGGAAGTCCTGGAATGGTGAAAGACCGGGTAGCCGTGCAAATAGACGAGATTGTCAGTGAAGGAGTTGAAGAATTTGACGAGTAAAGATTATTTATCCCAAGACGAAATCGACGCCCTTCTGAGACAATCTGCGGAAGGCTCATTGGCTCCTTCAGAGAAAACGGTAAATGACTATTTAACACCGTTTGAACAGGATGCTTTGGGTGAAATCGGTAATATAACGTTTGGTAGTGCAGCGACAGCTCTTTCCACATTACTGGGGAAAAAGGTTGATATTACAACCCCTCAAGTTTCCATCATTACACGCGGGGAATTTGAAGTGGCTTTTCCTAAACCACATGTAGCTGTACACGTGGAATATGTAGATGGATTTCAAGGTATAAATTCACTTGTTATTAAGATTAGGGATGCACAGGTCATCGCTGATTTAATGCTTGGTGGAGAAGGTGAACCCAAGGATGAAGAATTGAATGAAATTCATATAAGTGCTGTTCAGGAAGCTATGAACCAAATGATGGGTTCTTCTGCCACATCAATGTCTACTATTTTCAATCGATTTGTTAATATTTCGCCTCCGGGTATCGACATTCTGAATATGTCCAGCGGTGAAGGCGTAGGCAGCTTGCCAACTGACGAAACCTTAATTCGTATTTCTTTCCGACTTAAGATTGGAGATTTAATCGACTCTACCATTATGCAGCTCTTGCCTGTTCAGTTTGCTAAGGATATGGTAACGATGCTTCTAGGTGATGTGAGCCCTGCAGCGCAGGAGGCTGCAGTTACGGCAACAGAGACTCCAGATCATGAAACGCCGCCTGTAGCTCCTTCATTGCAACAGGCACCTTCACAGCCCACTGGAGGATATTATTATCCTCCAGCAGGAATGCCGGCGTATGGCATGCCAGGGATGCCACCCTACGGAATGCCGCCTCAAGGCATGCCGCCTCAAGGCATGCCTTATGGGCAGACACCACCGCTTAGTCCTGAAGCGAATCGCAATGTAAATGTACAGCCTGTACAATTTGCTAACCTTAACGGTGGAGCTTTTGGTCATATTGATGAAAACAATTTAAATTTATTGATGGACATACCGCTTAGAGTAACCGTAGAATTAGGAAGGACCCAGAAGCAGATTAAAGATATTTTAGAAATGTCTCAAGGCTCGATCATTGAGCTGGACAAGCTCGCCGGTGAGCCTGTAGATATTTTGGTTAACAACAAGCTTATTGCCAAAGGTGAAGTCGTAGTTATCGACGAAAACTTCGGCGTACGCGTTACGGATATCGTCAGCCAGTGGGACCGAATTCAGAAATTACAATAAGCATACTTAGGGAGGATTTTGTAAAAATGGCTAACCGAATTCTAATCGTGGACGATGCAGCATTTATGAGAATGATGATCCGTGACATTTTGTCGAAAAACGGATTTGAAGTAGTGGGCGAAGCTCAGGACGGTTCTCAAGCTATAGAGAAATTTAAAGAACTGCGTCCGGACCTCATCACGATGGATATAACTATGCCTGAGATGGACGGAATCGCCGCCCTGAAAGAAATCAAGAAGGTAGATCCGGCTGCTAAGGTCATCATGTGTTCAGCCATGGGCCAGCAGGCTATGGTTATCGATGCTATTCAAGCAGGAGCAAAAGACTTTATTGTGAAGCCTTTCCAAGCTGACCGAGTTATCGAAGCTATCAACAAAACGTTGGGTGTGTAGGAAAAAGACATGCCCCTCAATTCAGAACCGCTCGGGAGCAATAACACCCTGCTGAATTTGCTTAACGTTATTATTGTCCTTGCGGTAATCATTGTACTTATTGTGCTGCTGATCCGTTTTCTTGGACGTCGTAATCAGACCTTTATGAGCGGGCGCTCCATTCGAACGCTTGGTGCTGTAGGGCTGGGACCTAACAAGTCGATGCAGGTTATTGAACTGGGAAGCAGCCTTTACTTAATCGGGATTGGTGAGAACATATCCATCTTGGATAAAGTCACTGATCCGGATGAGGTGGCTTTGATCATTGCAGCATTTGAGGATCAGTCCTCCAACCAGAATAATTTTCTCGCACCGCTTATTGCCAAGGTTAAGGTTAAGCTGCGTGGGGAGGTTCCATCAGAAGAAATCGAGCTTAGTGAAACATCATCTTTTTACGAGACACTGCAATCCAAGCTTCGTTCTGCACCAGAGCGTAAAGAGAAAATGGAAGAGCTGTTCCGGGATGATGCTACTAAGGATGAGTCGAGGAATTTATGAAAAAGAAGCTAATTCTTGCTATTCTGCTGTTCGGGTTCATTAGTATAGTTATGATGCGGCCGATACATGCTGATCCTATACCTAATGTTAATATTCAGGTCGGTAATGAAGATGGTTCAAGCGGTGGTACCAGTTCCATATCAATTCTTCTTCTCGTTACGGTTCTGAGTATTGCTCCGGCGTTTCTAGTTCTTATGACCAGTTTTACTAGAATTGTAATCGTGCTCGGTTTTGTTAGAACCTCACTTGGTACTCAGGCCATGCCTCCGAATCAGGTGCTGGTAGGGCTTGCTCTGTTTCTGACCCTGTTCATTATGTCGCCAACTTTGGCGCAAGTGAATGAAACGGCATTACAGCCGTATATGAAGGGGACGATTACCCAGACTGAGGCTTTTGATAAAGCTGCTGATCCGATGAAAGAATTTATGTTTAAACAGACCAATTCCAAAGACCTTTTGTTATTTATGAAATATACCGGTTATACGGGATCGGCTAAACCGGCTACATACAGTGATATTCCACTGACGGTGATGGTGCCAGCTTTCGCAATTGGAGAATTGAAAAAAGCTTTTACAATGGGCTTCTTAATTTTCATTCCATTTCTGATTATTGATATTGTTGTGGCGAGTACGCTGATGGCCATGGGGATGATGATGCTTCCCCCGGTCATGATTTCATTACCTTTTAAAATTATGCTCTTTGTACTGGTAGACGGCTGGTACTTAGTCATTAAATCACTACTTCTTAGTTTTAACACCTGACCTTAAGAGGAGGCATGAGGATTGAGTACGGAGTTTATTATCGGTCTAGCAAGCCAAGCCGTATATTTAGTGCTGGAAGTCAGCGCTCCCATGCTGATTCTTGGTCTGGTGGTAGGGCTAATAATCAGTATCTTTCAAGCTACGACACAGATTCAGGAACAGACGCTAGCGTTTGTTCCAAAAATCGTCGCAGTACTGCTGGCTTTATTGCTATTTGGACCGTGGATCATCACGAAGCTAATTGACTTTACTAGCCAAATTCTAGGCAATCTCTATATGTATATTGGTTAACCAATGAACATGGATACCTTATTGCAAAGTTTACCCGTCTTTTTGCTTATTTTTTGTCGAATTACAGCCTTTTTTGTTGTCGTTCCTGTATTTTCTTCTCAAGGGGTACCGACAACTTTTAAGATTGGCATATCTTTTTTTGTAGCATTGGTAGTCTTTAGTGCTAATGGAACAGGGATTACGATTCCGCAGGATTTTAGTTATATTTTGCTGATTATGAGAGAAGTATTAATAGGTTTATTGCTAGGTTTCATTGGATATTTGATGTTTATGGCGATTCAGACAGCAGGTTCTTTCATTGATATTCAGATTGGCTTCGGTATTGCCAACGTCATTGATCCTATGACAGGAACGTCAGCACCTATTCTCGGTAATTTCAAATATATGATAGCCCTGCTAATGTTTTTGAGTATGAATGGACATCACCATTTACTAGATGCCATTGTGTACAGCTATAAATGGATTCCTATGAATAATGATTTATTTCTACGCATGGTTGATGGTAGTTTGTCAGAGTTTCTGGTCCGAACATTTGCGCAGTCGTTTGTATTAGCTTTTCAAATGTCGGCTCCATTAGTAACTGCACTGTTTCTGACCGATGTTGGTCTTGCTTTTTTAGCGAGAACGGCTCCGCAATATAATGTATTTGTTATAGGGGTTCCTCTAAAAATCATCATAGGTATTGCACTTCTTTTAGTGCTGATGCCAGGTCTGGCTGTGTTGTTTCAGAATCTCTTCGAAATCATGTTCGAATCCATGGAGAATTTACTGGGTCTCATGGGGAAGAAGCCGTAGGTGACCGTAAGGGGAGAGTATTATGCCTAAGACGAAGCGTTATAGACTAGATCTTCAACTCTTCGCCGGTGAAAAGACGGAAAAAGCAACCCCGAAGAAACGGCAGGATGCTCGTAAAAAAGGCCAAGTAGCCAAAAGTGCGGAGCTGTCTGGTGCGGTTGTATTGCTAGCTGCGGTAGTTAGCTTGATGATGTTTGGTGGTTTTATGAAAGAGCGTTTTATGAAGCTATACACGGACGTATTTCAGAATCGGATGATGCTGGACGTTACGCCTGAGAATATAACGCTGTTATTTAATCAGTATGGCTTGCAAATCTTGATTTTGCTAGCTCCATTACTTGGAATTACGTTTGTTATGGCACTTGTTTCCAACTTGGCGCAGGTGGGCTTTATGGCTACAGGAGAGGGGATTACTCCTAAATTCAGTAAGATTAATCCGATAAAAGGATTCAAAAATATTTTCTCTATGCGTTCGTTTGTAGAATTCCTGAAATCAATATTTAAGCTTCTAATTATTTCTTATCTGGTATATAGCACATTATGGGGAGAAAAGAAGAACTTTGCATCCCTGTCGCATATCAGTGCGGAGGGAATTTTTAAGTTTGCGGCCAAGCTGACGATGAGTCTTGGTTTGAAAATCGGGGTTGCCCTGCTAATTATGGCTTTTCTAGATTTTATGTATCAGAAGTACGAGCACGAAAAAAGCCTGAAAATGTCTAAGCAGGATATCAAGGATGAATACAAAAAAATGGAGGGTGACCCTCTAATTAAAGGTAAGATCAGGGAACGCCAACGCAGAATGGCCATGCAGCGTATGATGCAGGAAGTTCCTAACGCGGATGTAATTATTACAAATCCAACTCACTTTGCTGTTGCGCTAAAATATGATGGTTCCAAAATGGAGGCGCCACAGATTATTGCAAAAGGGCAGGATTATGTAGCACTTCGTATACGGGAGCTGGCTAAAGAACATGGCGTCGTGACTATGGAAAACAAACCGCTGGCACGGGCATTATTCCAAAGAGCAGAAATTGGAGATGTCGTTCCAAATGATCTGTTTCAGGCTGTAGCTGAAGTGCTGGCATATGTATATAAACTTAAAGGTAAGAGGAAATAAGGCGGGGGGTTAGGACATTGAAAGCTAAAGATTTAACAGTTTTGCTAGGCATCATCGGTATTGTGCTTATGATGATTCTGCCTATCCCGTCCTGGCTTTTGGACGTTTTGCTAGTTATTAATATTTCAATAGCATTAATTATCATATTAGTTGCTATGAACACGAAGAATGCGCTCGAATTTTCAATTTTTCCTTCATTATTGCTTGTTACGACATTGTTTCGTCTGTCACTAAACATTTCGACAACGAAATTGATCCTGACTTACGCAGATGCCGGTTCTGTGGTATCTACTTTCGGAAGCTGGATCGCCGGTGGACAAATTGCCGTTGGATTTATCGTGTTTCTGATTTTGGTAGTGGTCCAGTTTATTGTTATTACTAAAGGTTCAGAGCGTGTAGCTGAGGTAGGGGCGAGATTTACCCTGGATGCGATGCCCGGCAAGCAGATGAGTATTGATGCCGATCTTAACGCAGGCATGATTAATGAAACACAGGCACGTGAGCGTCGCCGCAATGTTGAACGGGAAGCGGATTTTTTCGGAGCCATGGATGGTGCGAGTAAATTCGTTAAAGGAGACGCGATTGCGAGTATCATTATCCTGTTGATCAATCTTATTGGTGGTTTTATTATCGGTATGGTTGTGCATGGAATGGATTTCTCCACTGCGTTATCTACTTATTCCGTATTGACGATCGGGGATGGTCTAGTCAGCCAGATTCCTGCTTTGCTCATTTCGACTGCAGCAGGTCTTATCGTTACTAGAGCTTCATCGGAAGGTAATCTGGCAGAAGAATTAACAGGTCAGTTACTCTCCTATCCAAAGTTATTATATATTGTTGCAGTTACTGTTGCTTTTCTAGGTCTCTTTACACCTATACATATGATTACTACGCTCCCGCTAGCTGGTTTGCTGGCTTTTGCAGCCTATAGTATGGGACAAAATTTAAATCGAAAACAGATTGCCGAAGAGCAGCTTGTTGAAGAGAAACAGATTGAAGAGGTACGAAGTCCGGAAAGTGTAATTAATTTACTCTCTGTAGATCCTATTGAATTCGAGTTCGGCTACGGTCTTATACCTTTGGCAGATACAGGTCAGGGTGGAGATTTACTAGATCGTATCATCATGATTCGACGGCAATGTGCACTTGAAATGGGTCTTGTAGTGCCTGTTATTCGCATTCGCGACAATATTCAACTAAAACCGAATGAATATGTCATAAAAATTAAAGGAAATACTGTCGGCGGCGGTGAATTATTACTTAATCACTACTTAGCTATGAGTCCAGGCTATGATGATGAATCTATAAACGGTATTGAGACCATTGAACCATCTTTTGGACTTCCAGCGTTGTGGATTGACGAATCGGTTAAAGAGCGGGCTGAACTGTCCGGCTATACCGTGGTAGATCCACCATCCGTTGTTGCAACACATTTGACGGAGCTGATTAAGCGTTATGGACATGAGTTGTTAGGACGACAAGAAACTAAGATGTTGGTGGATAACCTAAGAGACAATTATCCTGTGCTTGTTGATGATCTTATTCCTTCGGTATTAGCGATTGGGGATGTGCAAAAGGTACTTGCCAAGCTGCTGCGCGAGAAAATATCGATCAGGGATTTGGTTACTATCTTTGAGACGTTGGCGGATTACGGGACGTACACCAAGGATCCTGATATTCTTACCGAATATGTTCGTCAATCCTTGTCCAGACAGATTACTCAGCAATTCTCGCAAGTTGGAGAGACTCTGAAAGTTATTACGGTAGGACCTAACCTAGAGAAGAAAATTTCTGAGAGTGTGCAGCAATCTGAACAGGGCAGTTATTTGGCATTGGATCCAGCATCGACTCAAACGATCTATCAGCGGTTAAGTGAACAGATCAATCGACTTCTGCAGTCAGGACAACAGCCCATTGTACTCACATCACCAACCATTCGTATGTATTTGCGGCAGGTGATTGAACGGACAATGCAGGATATTCCTGTACTGTCTTATAGCGAACTAGAGCCTAACATTGAAATACAAAGCGTCGGAGTGGTGAATTTATGAGAGTGAAGCGTTATGTGGTCGATACGATGCCTGACGCCATGCATTCCATTCGTAGTGAGCTTGGAAGCGAGGCTGTAATTTTAAGTACTAAAGAAATTAAGATTGGCGGATTTTTAGGATTGTTTAAAAAGAAAAAAATAGAGGTAGTAGCGGCTGTTGAAAAAGCTCAAAAGGAGAGTGCTCCTGAAAAGCCTGTGAAGCCTGCGATGAACATTCCGCGCAGCGCTGTCCCGCAAGCTTACCAAAAAGCTTCATCTTCATCATCTGCTTCTACTGTAACGTTGGAAAAGCCGGAAGAGCCTCGGTCCTTTGCGGAAATCGCCGCTGCCTTGTCGGAAGCTATTGATGTAAAAGAATCGATAACCAAACATCCAGAGCCTGATCAGAAATCTCTTGAATCCAATCCAGATGAAACTACCTCTGTATCAGCCTTATATGAATCTTTAGGGTTAGATCAAACGCCAGAGGTTGCCTCGGCGCTGGAGAATGATGTTTTTCGTGAAATTAGAGATATGAAGCTTTGGATGGAACGAATCGCGAGGCAGTCTTCAGGGGCAAGAGAATTACCGGATAGTCTCCAGCAGCTTAGAGATCTTTTGATTGAGCAGGAGATGGATACTGTACTTGTTGAGGAGTGGATCAGTAATATCTCCGAACGTTGGGCGGATGAAGGGCGTACTTGGGGACCTGAGAAATTTCAGGAGTCCTTAAAAGAACAGCTCGATGGATTCCTGTCAGGGCGAATCGCTGATGGAATTGCACCTGATACCCAAATCGTATATATTGCAGGGCCCACAGGAGTAGGAAAAACTACTACCATAGCCAAGCTTGCGGCTGAACAGCTATTCAAAAACGGACGCAAGGTTGGTTTTATCACCTCTGATACGTATCGAATTTCAGCTGTGGAGCAGTTGCGTACATACGCAGCTATCCTGAATGTTCCGCTAGAGGTTGTACAATCTCCCGGAGATTTACAAAGAGCACTCTTTCGATTGGAGAGTTGTGATCTTGTAATTATGGATACAGCTGGACGGAATTATCGTAATGATATGCTTGTAGCAGAACTGCAAAGCTTGCTAGCGAAGGAATTAAGAAGTGAGACCTATCTTGTACTCAGCTTAACTTCGAAAAGCCGTGATATGAAATTGATTGCAGAGCATTTCGGCAGGTACAAGCTGGATAAAGTTATTTTTACCAAGCTAGATGAGACAGGAAGTTATGGACCACTCTTTAACGTCCTGAATGATTTCCCTCTCACATTATCTTATATGACCAATGGTCAAAATGTACCTGACGATTTATTGATGGCTTCCAAAGAACAACTTAGTGAGATGCTTCTTGGAACAGGTGAATCATGATGGATCAGGCACAATCCTTGAGACAGCTTGTATCCAGTCAGGAGCCTAAACTAGCTGAAAAAGGGGAAACATCCGCCCGTATCATTACTGTTTGTAGTGGTAAAGGTGGCGTAGGGAAATCGAATTTTACACTTAATTTCGCTTTAACTTTAAAAGCAATGGGAAAGAGAGTATTGCTGTTCGATGCAGATATTGGCATGGCTAACATAGACGTGTTAATGGGCGTGTCGGCGAAGTATAACCTATATCATCTGTTAAAAAGAGAAGCGGATATTGAGCAGATTATTCAGTTAGGACCGAACGGGCTTCCTTTTATAGCTGGTGGATCGGGCATGGATGAGTTATTTTCTCTTTCGGAATCGGACCTTAATTATTTCACAGCCCAGATAGCCCTTATTACGGACAGCATGGATTATATTTTGTTCGATACAGGTGCTGGATTATCTAAGGAAACGATGAAGTTTATAACCTCTGCGGACGATTGCCTAGTAGTTACAACACCAGAGCCAACTGCTATAACAGACGCTTACGCATTAATGAAGGTTGTGAATCGGACGTATCCGGAGATTTCTTTTAAACTGATTGTGAATCAAGCGGGTGATGAGAGAGAAGCATCAGTGACAAGTGATAAGATCCGTATGGCGGCCAGTCGTTTTTTGCAATTAGATGTTTCCTATCTTGGTCATATAAGCTCAGATGCCCATGTAGTGCAGGCTGTCAAAAGGCAGACGCCATTTTCATTGGCTTTTCCAAACAGTGTTGCTGCAAAAGATATACATCGGCTAGCCCTAAGTTATTTGACCATAGGTGGTAAAAAAGAAACAAAAGTTCAAGGTATTAAAGGCTTTATCCATAAATGGTTAAAGCGAAGTAAATAATTGTTCTGAATCTGGAACAGAGGTGGAAATGATATGAAGCCATATAAAGTTTTGGTTGTTGATGATTCTGCATTTATGCGCAAGATCATTTCCGATTTAATTGAAAATGACGCTGACTTTCAGGTGACGGCAACAGCCACAAATGGTCGCGAGGCTATCGAGAAAATAAATAAACTTCGGCCGGATCTTGTTACTATGGATGTGGAAATGCCGGAGATGAACGGCCTGGAAGCGCTGAAAATAATAATGGCGTCAGATCCGCTGCCAGTGATTATGCTGTCAGGCATCAATGAAGAGGGCATGAAGGAAACCATTCTTGCACTGGAATGGGGCGCTTTTGATTTCATTCGTAAACCTTCAATATCAAATTCCCAGGATATAACGGGCGTAGGGGAATCCCTAAGAGAGCAAATGAAAGAAGCTATGTTGGCTCGAGAGCAACGTGAAGCGCGAGCATCTGCTTTTAGGATGCCTGACATCACGCCTTTAGAGCCATTACTGCCGACTGCACCGAGATTGTTACCGGACAAATCCAAGGCAGCACTTAAATCTTCTCTCAAAGATGAAGAAATGAGAAAACCTCGGGGGAAACAGCCAGTAGATAGTACTATCCCTAAAAAAGCAATCAAACCAATCATCTCTGCTAAAACACCGTTAATCGAAAAGTCTAAACCAAAGACTAAAGTAGAGAATAAACCCATTCCGCCCAAACCGGTGATAGAGTCTTTAGTGGAGGTATCTACTGAGTCTCTGGGACTTTCTCCGGATCGAATGGTTGGTAGCAAGAATTTGCACAAATTAGTTGCTGTCGGTTGTTCTACAGGCGGACCTCGTGCTCTGAAGGTACTCCTGGAGAAAATTCCAGCGGATTTTCCAGCTCCTATTGTCATTGTGCAGCATATGCCGCCTAACTTTACGAAATCACTAGCCCAGCGTCTGAATACATTCAGTCCGCTAGAAGTGTTAGAAGCAGAGCAGGGGATGATATTACGAAAAGGAGCAGCCTACATTGCGCCTGGAGGCTATCATTTACAAGTTACACCCACATCTAAAGGGCAATATGCAGTTGTACTCACGAAGGAGGAGGCGCGAAATGGCCACCGACCTTCAGTGGATGTTTTATTCGAATCATTGCTTCCACTCACATCTCTAGATCGGCACGTGTTGCTGATGACAGGGATGGGTAGTGATGGTGCTAGGATGATGAAATCTCTCTATGACTCAGGGGTTACCTCAACATTTGCTGAAAGTGAAGAGACCTGTGTCGTTTACGGGATGCCGCGATCTGCGGTGGAATTGCAGTGCGTCAAATATGTACTGCCTTTGCAAGAAATTGCTCCAAGGCTAGTGCAAGCCGTTAAATAACGGAAAAGCGAACTCGAAGGGGAGGTGCTCTACTATGGACATGAACCAATATTTATCCATGTTTATTGATGAGTCGAATGATCATCTGCAGTCATTGAACGAGAGCATGATGGGGCTGGAAGCGAATCCTGAGGATCTTAGTATCGTACAGGTCATATTCCGCTCTGCGCACACTTTAAAAGGTATGGCAGCGACTATGGGCTTTGAAGATTTGGCTTCACTTACACACCAAATGGAGAATGTGTTAGATCTTGTACGTAATAACAAGCTGCGCATGCAGGATTTCATTTTTGATACGTTATTCAAAAGTTTGGATGCCTTAGAGTCTATGGTTGAGGATATTACTAGCGGTGGCGAAGGTAAAGCAGATGTATCAGCCATTGTCTCATCCCTACAGGCTATCGTACGGGGTGAGATTCCTGTTGAAGGCGGTACAGCATCTGCTGCTAATATGCCTGCTGCACAAGCAGCTGAAACTCCGATTCATTTAGATGAGTTCCAATTTTCTGTTCTAGAACAATCGATTCAGGAAGGGCATCATGCATTGTATGTGGACGTAACGATCCGTAAGGATTGTCAACTTAAGGCTGTACGTGCATACATGGTGTTTGATCTGCTCGAACGTTCGGGGGAAGTAGTTAAATCCTTCCCATCCGTTCAAGATATAGAACAAGAGAAATTTGACCAAAGCTTCTCACTCTATTACATAACCCAAAAAAACGCTGATCAGATTCAGGCAATGATTATGAATTTGTCTGAGATTGATAAAGTAACAGCAGTAGCACTAGATCAAGAATCCTTGAAAATGCTTGGTCAAGAAACGGCAGCTGCCGTGTCAGAGGTTGCCGCAACAGCCACTGTAGAGGAAACAGCTCCAGCTGCTTCAGTAGCATCTAAACCATTGCCTACCAAAGATGAAGCTAATAAGCCGGGAGCAACTAAAACAGGAGGGGCGCCTTCACGTACGATTCGTGTAGATATCGAACGCTTAGATGTGCTCATGAATCTATTTAGTGAACTTCTGATTGACAGAGTTCGTTTAGAACAGCTGGCTTCTGAGGTTCAGAATGGTGATCTTACGGAAACTGTCGAGCATATGGGCAGAGTAAGCGGAGATCTCCAGAATATTGTGATGAAGCTTCGTATGGTTCCAGTAGATACCGTATTTAACCGGTTCCCACGTATGCTTCGTGATCTAGCTAAGTCGCTGGACAAGAAAGTAGATCTAATTGTAACGGGTGCCGAAACAGAGCTTGACCGGACGGTAATTGATGAAATTGGTGATCCACTTGTACATTTATTGCGTAATGCGGTTGATCACGGAATTGAATCCATTGCTGACCGTATTGCTGCTGGTAAACCAGAGACTGGGACAGTTCATCTACGTGCTTTCCACAGCGGAAATCATGTCTTCATTGAAATTGAGGAAGATGGAACAGGCATTTATCCAGAGAAGGTTTTGAAATCTGCTGTGAAAAAAGGCGTGATCACGCAAGAGCAAGCGAAGAATATGACGGATGATGAAGCTTATCAATTACTATTTGCACCAGGTTTCAGCACGGCAGAAGTTATTTCTGATGTCTCAGGTCGTGGCGTAGGACTGGATGTAGTAAAATCTAAGATTTCTTCCCTGGGTGGTAATGTAACGATCTATTCTTCACCAGGCAAAGGTACGAATTTTTCAGTTCAGTTGCCACTTACTCTATCTATTATTGCAGCCATGCTTATTCGATTGGGTTCTGAGAAGTATGCCATTCCTTTATCCTCTATTGTGGAAACTGGAATCGTGCAGAACACTCAAATCCGTACGATTCATGGCAACAAAATGATAGAGTTCAGGAATTCTCATATTCCACTAGTTTCTCTAAGTCGTCTATTTTCGGTACCTGATTATGATGAGAGTACTGAAGAAGAGACAGAGATCGTAGTTGTACGTAAGGGAGAACGTCTTGTAGCCTTAGCTGTACAGGATTTTATTGGTCAGAACGAGATCGTTATCAAGAATCTGGGTAAATATTTACCTGAAATTCAAGGGATATCTGGCGCAACGATACTTGGAGATGGCCAAGTCGCACTTATTATTGATCCGAACGCTTTTATTAAATAACTAGGATAGAACAGGGAGGTTCGTTCCATGGCTGAAGATATTAAAGTGATAGTGTTCAAATTAGGTTCAGAGGAATACGGTATCGAAGTTGAGAAGGTACAAACCATTGAGCGCATGATGCCAATAACTCGTGTGCCTAAAACGTATTCGTTTATCAAGGGTGTAATTAATTTACGTGGTGTTGTTATCCCTGTGATTGACCTTCGAGGCCGCTTTGGGATCGAAGAGGCGGAGCAAACAGATCAGTCACGTGTAATTATCGTATCTGTTAATGAAATGGAAGTAGGTTTCATTGTAGATTCAGCAAATGATGTAATAGATTTGAACAGGGATTCTATCGATACACCTCCAGATGTTGTTGGCGGCATCAAAGCGAAGTATCTAGATGGGGTGGCCAAGATAGGTGAAGAGCGCTTGCTGATCATGCTTAATCTGTCAGAAGTGCTTAACAAAGGCGAAATCGTTCAATTAGAAAGCCTAGAGGGCTAACCTGTGGAATTATTTAAGCACTATAAGGATTTTAAAATGGATGTGCTTAAGGAAGTCGGGAATATTGGAGCTGGGAATGCAGCCACCGCATTATCACAGCTCTTGAATAAGCCGATTGATATGGCTGTTCCCAAGGTACAGCTTCTCAACTTTGAAGAGATTACGGACAAAGTTGGTGGAGCTGAAGAACTAGTATATGCAGTTTTCTTACGTGTGGAGGGAGAAGCTCCGGGCAACCTGTTTTTCATACTTTCCCCGGAAGCCGCTTTGAACTTACTCAGTCGCATTGCAGGCATCGAGATTTTGAGTGACCAAGAACTTGGAGAAATGGAACTTTCCGCGCTGAGTGAAATTGGAAATATATTAGCAGGATCGTACTTATCTTCTCTTGCAGACTTTACCTCACTTTCTATGTATCCAACAGTTCCTGCACTTGCTATGGATATGGCTGGAGCCATCCTAAGCTACGGTTTGCTGCAATTTGGGCAAATGGGTGACGATGCATTGTTGATCGATACTACCTTTTTTGAGGGGAAAAACGAAATTGAAGGGCAATTTTTCCTTATTCCCGATCCGGAATCATTCCCGAAAATCTTCAAATCGCTAGGAGTTCCGTTTGAAAATGATTGAAGAACAAAGCATCATTAAAGTAGGGATGGCAGATCTTAACATTGGAAGCCAGGATAGTTTGATTCGTACAACGGGTCTTGGCTCCTGCGTGGGATTGACATTGTTTGACCCTGGAAAAAAACTCGCGGGAATGGCGCATGTGATGCTCCCTACTTCTGAGATTGCTAGGGAAGGGCAATTAAACATCGCTAAGTTTGCAGATACTGCAGTGCCGGAGCTCTTATCCCGTTTGCTGGAGCTTGGTGCGGTTCGGAGTCGGATCGTAGCCAAGATGGCAGGAGGATCACAAATGTTTGCCTTTGCCGGGGGGAGCGACACCATGAGGATCGGGCCTCGTAATGTTGAATCTTGTAAACTTGCTCTTGAGCATTTGAAAATTCCGTTAATTGCGGAAGATACGGGCGGTAATTATGGCCGTACGATAGAAATTGCCTGCAACACTGGTGTATTGTTCATCCGCAGTGTGCAAAAAGGCGCTAAGGAAATATAAATATGAAGATGATAGGAAACATTTTTATAAACTTGCTGTTTGGTTTGATAGGTTTTGTATTCACTTTTTTTGTAACCTACAGTAATAATGTTCTCGGTACTAGTTTATTACGAAGCCTATTAGGATTTATCATCTGGTTTCTGCTTGCTTTCCTCCTAAGATGGGTATTGGGTTTTATCGTGTATCAATCATCACCTCCGGATGAACAGGATGTTGAGGGAGAAGAACTTGGTGCAAAGTTAGACATCAGTACCCCTAATGAGGATGAAGAGTTAATTAATCTACTCAAACCGAAGCCAGGACAAGGGAGTGGGAACAGTGAGGGGTTCAAGCCGCTCACACCCCCAAAACTAGTCTCTATGAAAGATCCTGAAGAATTGGCCAAGGCCGTTCGTCACCTGAAAGAAGAATAAGCGAGCGCTGTGGCGGAATCGGTTATCTTAAATATAAGAAAGTATAAGTTTCACTTTATACATTATCCTTATATTTCTCGCTTAAACGCTACCGTCCTCATAAGGATGCCGAAGGCGTTTATGCTTGTGACTAGGCAGGTTTCGCCGCGACAAGCTCTCTGACTAAACTTTGGGAAGGGTGAAAGCTATTGAACGAGCGTAAAGCTTCTCAATTGGAAACTGACGAGCTATGGGAACAGTGGAAAGAACACAGTGACCCTGAAGCCAAAAAGAAGCTGATAGAGAGTTATCTCCATATTGTTGATTATGTATCCAGCCGTTTGGCTGTGGGATTGCCCAAAAATGTATCTAAAGATGATTTAGCCAGCAATGGAGTAATGGGATTAATTGATGCGATTGAAAAATTCGACTACAAACGGGGATTGCAGTTTCAAACCTATGCTTCCTGGCGCGTACGTGGTGCGATTTTAGATTCCTTACGTCAAAGTGATTGGGTCCCTAGATCTGTGCGAGAAAAAGCTAAAAAAATTGAGGACGCTTATCAGCAGTTGGAACAGAAGTATTTGAGATCCGTTAGTGATGAGGAAATGAGTCTATACCTGAATATTAGTGTAACTGAATTTCAAAATATGTTGCAGGATGTGGCTGTAATGTCACTATGTTCACTGGAAGACCCGATTCGTGAAGAGGAATCAGAGACCCGAATGTCCATACTGGTGGACGATAAAGCTAAGAATCCGGATAGCAAGGTAAATGAGTTCTACTTACGCGAAGCCCTCACCAAAGGTATTGAGAAATTAACGGTGAAAGAACGGACCGTTGTGTCCCTTTTATATTATGAAGATTTATCATTGAGCGAAATCGCAGAGGTCATGTCACTATCTCCTTCACGGATTTCGCAGCTTCATTCCAAGGCTATTTTGCGGCTGAGGGGAACGCTTGAGAAGAATCGCGATCTACTTATGCAGAACGATTAACCGTTAGTGGTGACAAGGGGGAGCAAAATTGATCGGTCAAAATGCTTTGGATCAGTACTTAAGTATTACTTTTTCGGATGACAAAGGGATCGCGTATTTGCAGTTCTCCAAAAAGGATGAGAATTTTTCCTGCTCTCCTACAGAATTGGAAAGCTTCCTGCACAGTCACAATATTCGCTACGGGGTCCAGCGTGATATTGTTGGACGTATTTGTAGTCATCCGGAGGAGTTTTTTTGGAGTAAAGTCGCTATTGCTACAGGTGAACCTGCAGTAAATGGAGTCGACGGAAGTATTATGCTTACTGTTGATCTGGAAGAGGATCGCAAGCCGCTTGAAAAAGCGGATGGTAAGGTGGATTATAAAGATTTAGTTCGGCTTCGTAACGTCCTCAAAGGAAAGCTGATAGCTAGAATTATCCCTGCTCAGCCTGGTAAGCATGGTAAGACTGTAACTGGTGATGAGCTTGCTTTCAGAGCTGGAAGGGAAGCTCATTTTAAAGTGGGTAAGAACGTACTCGTTGATAACAATGGAACCTCGATGTATGCCGCAATTGACGGTCTTGTTACTTTAACCGATAGCGGTAAAATCAATGTATTTCCTGTCTATGAAGTGAATGGTGATGTGGACTACAGTACTGGGAATATTGATTTTGTAGGTACCGTTGTTATTCGAGGAAACGTACTTTCAGGATTTTCTGTAAAGTCCGCCGGTGATATTCGTGTGGTTGGTGGAGTTGAAGGAGCGGAATTAATCTCTGGAGGATCCATCGAAATTACGGGTGGAATTATCGGCTATAACAAAGGACATGTAACTGCTGGGAAAAATGTTAAGGTCTCTTTCATTCAAGATGGTAATGTAACAGCTGGTGAAGATGTCATTGTATCCCAGAGCATTATGCATTCCAATATACGTGCGGGCAGAGACGTTCTTTGTAATGGGGCTAAGGGATTGATAGTTGGCGGAACTGTACAGTCTGGGGAAAGAGTCGTAGCACGTACCATAGGCAATACCATGTCCACAGCGACTTCTATTGAGGTAGGAGTAGTACCTGAGCTCAGAAATGAGATTAACGAGCTGCGTCAATCACTGCGTCAATTACTTGAAAATGAGGACAAAACGTCTAAAGCGTTGTATCTATTAAATCAATTGGCAACTAATGGTCAACTCCCTGCAGATAAAGTGGCACTTCGCGTTAAATTGAATGCTACTAAACAGTCTCATCAACGTGAGGAAAAAAGAATTAAAGAACGTGTACTTGAGATTGAAAGAATGCTAGAAGATACAGGCAGAGCTAGAGTTGAAGTGATCAAAACGATCTATGGTGGATCCAAAATTATGATCGGTAGATATACACGATTTGTAAAGGACCCCACAGAACGAGTTGTGTTTGTTTATAGTGAAGGTGATATATCCTTAACGCCATACAATTAATCGGGCGGGCAGCAATAGCGGCCGGCCATTCTTGAAATATAAGAAAGTATAAGTTTCACGTTATACATTATCCTTATATTTTTACGAGAAACGGTTATCGTCTTCATAAAGACGACAACATCGTTTCTTCTTATGAGAAGAGGGTTATGATGAGCCTAAAACCAGTGGAACTGCAAATTGCACTACCTCGGACTACGGAAGCGGGTAAGGTTCAGAATGAATCTCAGCAGCGCCCCGCTATTGATCAGCATCAACTGGCCGGACAAAATGTGAAACAAAGTCAGGAAATGACCATGCGAAGCGCTGAAGTGGATGAATCTTCTGAGTCTGCTTTACGCGATGGCGGAGATAAAGGCAATCATCATTCCGGAGGGAATCCTTCCTCGGAGAAACGTTCGAAGTCAGGTACTCGTGATGCGGAACATCCTTACAAAGGACAGCGCATTGATCTGAGTCTTTAATAAGTAATTATATTTGATATGTTAAAGGAGATAAGGCACTTGCAACCATGGGTGTATATTGTGCTAGTAGGTGTCGCCGCTATTCTTTATGCCCTTTTACTTCCGGCGCGGATGAAGGAAGGAAAAGCAGAGCAGCAAAGCCTCAAAGAAACGGAGGCAGCACTTGAGCTATATATGGCTGACATAGAGCGCGAGAATGAAGAGCTAGCACAGTTGGTCAGCAGTATTAAACAGCAATCACAAACTAATCATGTAGCAATGCAAGGGCAGATTAGTGATTTGCAGCATCAATTGACAGAATTACAGCAAAGCTCTTTATTACTAGAGGGCCGAGTAACTAACGAAGAAAAGCGGTTAAGAGAGTTGGAAGTTTCGGTTGAGAAGGGTTCGTATGTTAAGGTTGCGGCGATCGGAGACCCGTCTGCCGGAGCTGAATTGAGTTCAATACAACCAGAAGTGAAAGCGAAACCCATTAGTTCTATTAAATTGCGGTATCCAAGATTATTTGAACTACATGAGCAGGGGAAATCGATAGACTCCATTGCCAAGACGGCTGGACTTCAGCGGGGAGAAGTGCAACTGATTCTGCAACTCGCCAAACAGGAGGAATCGGTATGATGAAGAACCGTTCTTTTTTGTTCGGTCTTGGCACAGGGCTAATTGCAGGTGCACTATTACTTCAGTTAATGATATCCGGTGGAGCGGCTCCACTCACCAAGGAACAGGTAATACAAGGTGCTGAGAAATTGAACTTGAAGGTTATCGACGAATCTACTGAACCTCCTTCTGATGAGTCTGCTTTGGAGGACGCTGTTCAAGGTGAGAAGACAGACGGCGTTAATGAGGGAAGTACGGAGAACGTGGAACCTTCTAAGCCTACAGTAGCGGCTTCTCCCGCTCCTGTAGTGTCTCCTACAGTATCTGATAACCCCAATAAGGTTGTCCCTCCTAAAGAGCCCTCAACGCCTAAAGAAGGCACTATTGAGAAGCCAGAGGTCACTACTGCACCATCTGCTGTTGCACCTGATAAGCCTAAAGCCACTACGAATGCAGGGGTTGTTGTTCGTATACCTTCAGGTAGCACACTGACAAAAACAGCAGATATTTTGGAGAAGGCTGAAGTCATTAAGGACAAGGCTAGTTTTCTTAAAGCCGCCAATCAACGTCAGATCAATACGAAGATTCAATCGGGTTCTTACACCTTTAATAAAGACGAGAGTCTAGATTCTATACTAGAAAAATTAATAAGTTTTCAATGATCGTTGCATACACTAATAAAATATGGTATAGTAATTGACGGTGTTAAAACACACGCCGGTTGATTTCGACAAGGGGTGCTTTCTTCTGAAGAAAGTCTTGCTGAAAGATGACGCACGGCGGAGGAGACACACAATAAACCAAACTTAGGAGGTGTGTGAAGATGGCAGTAATCTCCATGAAACAGCTTCTAGAAGCTGGGGTACACTTCGGTCACCAGACTCGTCGTTGGAACCCAAAGATGGATCGTTATATCTTCACTGAAAGAAACGGAATTTACATTATTGACTTGCAAAAAACAGTCAAGAAGGTAGAAGAAGCTTACAACTTTGTAAAAAGCGTCGCTGGTGACAACGGCACAATCCTATTCGTAGGAACAAAGAAACAAGCACAAGATTCCGTAAAAGAAGAAGCAGAACGTTCCGGTATGTTCTTCATTAACCAACGTTGGTTGGGCGGAACTCTTACTAACTTCCAAACTATCCAAAAACGTATTGATCGTTTGAAGAAATTGGAATCTTGGGAAGAGGACGGCACTTTCGAAGTTCTACCTAAGAAAGAAGTTATCCTTCTTCGCAAAGAGAAAGATCGTCTTGAAAAATTCTTGGGCGGTATCAAGAACATGAAAGGTCTACCAAGCGCGTTGTTCATCATTGACCCGCGTAAAGAGCGTATTGCAGTTGCAGAAGCTCGCAAATTGGGTATTCCAATCGTAGCTATCGTTGATACTAACTGTGATCCAGACGAAATCGACTACGTAATTCCAGGTAACGACGACGCTATCCGCGCCGTGAAATTGTTGACTGGTAAAATGGCAGACGCTGTTGTTGAAGCTCACCAAGGCGAAGACACAACTACTGCTTAAGTAGCGACTAACACATACAAGAACTTAAATGAAAAGGGTGGTTGGCAGGTGGATAACCTCTCACTGCCCTTTTTTTAGGATAAAAGCCTTGAATAATGTAAGAAAACGACAATTACCTGGAGGGAATAAACAATGGCAGTTGATGCAAAAGCAGTAAAAGAACTTCGTGAAAGAACAGGCGCTGGTATGCTTGATTGTAAAAAAGCGCTTGAAGAAGCTAATAACGATATCACTAAAGCGGCTGAATTGCTTCGTGAAAAAGGTTTGTCCGCAGCAGCAAACAAAGCAGGACGTATTGCTACTGAAGGCGTTGTAGAATCTTACATCCACGCTGGCGGCCGTATTGGTGTACTTGTAGAAATCAACTGCGAAACTGACTTTGTAGGTAAAACAGATTCCTTCAAGGATTTTGCTCGCGATATCGCTATGCAAATCGCTGCAGCAAACCCACGTTATGTTCGTCGTGAAGAAGTTCCACAAGAAGATGTAGAAAAAGAAAAAGAAATCCTGAAAGCTCAAGCTTTGAATGAAGGTAAGCCTGAGAAAATCATTGAAAAAATGGTTGAAGGACGTATTGGTAAATATTACGAAGAATATTGCTTGCTTGAGCAAACCTTCGTTAAAGACCCAGACAAAACGATCTCCCAATTGCTGAACGAAAAAATCAGCACAATCGGAGAAAACATCTCGATCCGTCGTTTTGCTCGTTTTGAACTAGGCGAAGGTTTGGAAAAGAAAGTGGATAACTTTGTTGAAGAAGTTATGGCACAAGTGAATAATTAATATCAGCTTCATCATAAATGTGAAGAATTGAATAAAGGCAAGCATCAGAAGAGCGGAACACGTACACGTAGTGTTCCGTCTTTTGCAGAAAGTGAGGGTATACATTTGGAACAGCCGGTATTTAAGAGAGTAGTCCTTAAGGTAAGTGGAGAGTCTTTGGCAGGACAAAACGGATATGGTATTGATGCCGACATGATTATTTCCATCGCTGAACAGATCAAGGAAGTTGTAGAGCTTGGCGTTCAGGTTGCGATTGTTTGTGGTGGAGGTAACATTTGGCGCGGGATCGCTGGTAGTGCAAGTGGCATAGATCGCGCTACTGCAGATTATATGGGCATGCTGGCAACAGTAATGAATTCACTTGCTCTGCAGGATGCATTAGAACAAATCGATGTGCCAACAAGAGTGCAGACTTCGATCTCAATGCAGCAAATTGCTGAACCATACATTCGTCGTCGTGCGATTCGCCACTTGGAGAAGGGCCGTGTTGTTATTTTTGCAGCAGGCACAGGTAACCCTTTCTTCTCTACAGATACTACTGCAGCACTTAGAGCAGCAGAAATCGAAGCAGAAGTTATTCTGATGGCGAAGAACAAGGTTGATGGTGTATATTCAGCAGATCCGTTTAAAGACAGCACAGCCGAGAAATTTGAACAGCTCACTTACATGGATGTTCTGAACAAAAACCTTGGTGTTATGGATTCCACAGCTTCATCTCTATGCATGGATAATAATATACCGCTCATTGTATTTGCCATTACTGAACAAGGCAATATCAAACGTGTCGTTCTCGGTGAGAAGATCGGAACGATTGTTAAAGGGAGTGTAGATTAATGCCACAATCGGTCAAAAAAAATGCCGAAGAGCGTATGGAAAAAGCGATTTCATCGCTGAAACGTGACTTGGCAACATTGCGTGCAGGACGTGCAACAACATCACTGCTAGATCGCATTCAAGTTGAATATTATGGTTCCCCAACTCCAATCAATCAGCTGGCGAACATCAGTACTCCGGATTCCCGGACACTGTTAATCCAGCCGTGGGACAAAACATCGATGTCTGACATTGAACGGGCGATTATGAAATCGGATATCGGTTTGACGCCTGCTAATGACGGCACAATCATTCGTCTTTCTATCCCTCCGCTGACTGAAGAACGTCGGACGGATTTGGTGAAATTGACGAAGAAATTTGGTGAAGAAGCGAAAGTAGCGATCCGCAACATTCGCCGTGATGCCAATGATGATATTAAGAAGATGGAGAAAAACGGTATCTCGGAAGATGAGTCCCGTGGCCATCAGGAAGACATTCAAAAGACAACGGATAAGTTCATAGCCGAGGTCGACAAAGTGCTTGTATCCAAAGAAAAAGAGATTATGGAAGTATAAAGATATTCTAGAGACTTAAGGCCCCTCCGTTAATGGTGGGGTTTGTCTCTTTCTGATAAGAGCTTGGAGGAAACGGAAATGATCAAACGGGTTCAAGCGTGGCTGAGCCGTAAAGACAGGCAACAGCCAGTCGAGATTTCACCGGATAACATTCCCCGGCACGTGGCTGTTATTATGGACGGCAATGGGCGTTGGGCTAAGCGTCGCGGGTTGCCGCGCGTTGTGGGTCATCAGAATGGCATGAAGGCTGTTAAACGTGCTACAATCGCTGCAGACGAACTGGGTGTTGAGTTTTTGACGATGTATGCGTTCTCGACAGAAAATTGGAAACGACCAAAGGAAGAAGTCGATTATCTGATGCGCTTGCCAGTGGAGTTTCTAGCCATTGAGCTTGATGAACTGATTGAGAAGAATGTCCAAGTACGTATGATGGGGGATACTGATGCACTACCTTCATATACACGCAAGGCTATGGAAGAAGCGGTTTCCCGAACACAGGGCAATACTGGACTTATATTGAATTTTGCTCTTAATTATGGGGGACGTAAAGAAATTGAGGACTGCATGCGCAGCATTGGTAAGGACATCCAATCAGGGGCTTTGTCACCGGAAGATATTACGACTGATCTAATCGATAGCCGAATGTTATCTGGTGGGTTACCAGATCCGGATTTGCTTATACGTACAAGCGGAGAAATGCGACTTAGCAATTTCATGCTATGGCAGCTTGCTTATAGTGAGCTGTGGTTTACTGATGTGTATTGGCCTGAATTTGATAAGGAGCATTTGCATCAGGCAGTTGCTGAATATCAACGCCGTACACGCCGTTATGGTGGACTGAAGTAGCTTGATAGGAGATGGAAACCTTTGAAGCAGCGATTGATTACCGGAATTGTTGCCGGAGCACTATTTTTAGGCTTATGCGTGTTGGGAAACTGGCCATACCAGTTGTTACTTACTGCCATGGCTTTTATCGGGTTTTATGAATTTGTGAAAATGATAGGGATACCTGCGCTTTCCGGTTCTACCGTTCTTGGTTATGCAGCCATTCTAAGTTTTATGATCCCTTGGAATTTGCTTGGGATCTCTGCACCCTTATCGTGGGAACAAGGAATTTGGATTCTGCTGCTGTTGTTCCTTTTAGTTACAGTTTTTACTAAAAATAAATTAGATATTCGAGTAACAGCCTTGCTGTTTACTGGTATAGTATACATTGGAATGGGTTTTTCTTATATGGCCATGGCTCGTGCATCGGATGACGGACATGGTTTGTTCTGGACTTTTTTACTCCTTTTCTGCATTTGGGGTAGTGATGCCGGGGCTTACTTTGTTGGAAGAAGCATGGGGAAGAACAAACTTTGGCCAGCCATCAGTCCCAACAAAACGGTGGAAGGTGCAGTAGGTGGGGTACTGATCTCGATGCTAATCGCGATCGTGTTTGCAATATTTGCTCCTGAACATCTAGCGATAGGACGAGCGCTACTTATAGGGCTTTCTTGTGCGGTCTTGGGTCAGCTTGGTGATCTTGTGCAATCTGCCTATAAACGTGCGTATGGTATCAAAGATTCAGGCACACTTCTGCCAGGTCACGGTGGTATTCTTGATCGATGTGACAGCTGGATTATCGTATTTCCATTCGTACATATCCTAACGCTCATGCCTTACTATTAACGGAAGGAGAGGGTATAACTATGAAAAAAATAAGTGTTCTTGGTTCCACAGGTTCGATCGGCACTCAGACTCTAGATGTCATCGCTATGCACCCAGACTCTTTTCAAGTAGATGGCTTGGCAGCTGGAACGAATACAGCGTTATTGCTGGAACAAGTTCGTCGGTTTAATCCTCGTCGTGTTTCTGTTGCAACAAAGGAGTTGGCAGATGAGATTAGATCCAGTCTGCCTTCTGGCATACAGCTATACAGCGGGAATGAAGGTCTTGTTGAGGTGGCAGCTGGTGGAGATGCCGAAATGGTCGTAACGGCTGTTATGGGTAGTGTAGGTCTCCAATCCACGTTAGCTGCGATCGAAGCAGGCAAACATATTGGACTAGCTAATAAAGAGACTTTGGTAACGGCAGGACACCTCGTCACTGATCTAGCTAATCGTAAGGGTGTTAAGTTGTTACCTATTGATAGCGAGCATTCTGCTATTTTTCAGTGCTTAAATGGTGAGAATCTCGCGGATATTGCTTGCATCACTTTAACGGCTTCTGGTGGATCCTTCCGGGATTTCACTCGTGATCAACTCAAGAATGTAACAGTAGAAGATGCACTTCGTCATCCGAATTGGAGCATGGGCGCGAAAATCACGATTGATTCTGCTACAATGGTGAATAAAGGGCTTGAGGTGATTGAAGCGCATTGGTTATTTGGTCTACCTTATGAACAAGTAAATGTACTTTTGCATCCAGAGAGTATCATTCACTCATATGTGGAGTTCCGCGATAGCAGTATTATTGCTCAGCTTGGTAATCCCGATATGCGTGTCCCGATTCAATATGCGCTCACGTATCCCGAACGCTGGGAATCGCCGGCACAGCGTTTGTCGTTAGCTGAAGTTGGACGTTTGACTTTCCGAGAAATGGACTATGAACGATTCCCTGCGCTTAAGCTAGCCATGGATTGTGGAAAAGCTGGAGGGACAGCTACTACTGCTTTTAATGCTGCGAATGAAATTGCTGTTGCTCGTTTCTTGAGTCATGAGATCCCATTCCTGCGCATTGAGGAGATCATCGGGGAAGTGCTGCATCGTCATATTAACGAGGACAATCCGAATTTGGAACAAATTGAATCCTGTGATAAGCGTGTTCGTGAGCTGGCAGCAACGCTGTAGAAGGTAGAAAGATCTCTTTTTAAAAATATAAGAAAGTATAAGTTTCACTTTATACATTATCCTTATATTTCTCGCGTAAACGCGTACCGTCTCCTTAAGGGACGCCGATGGCGTTATTGCTTGACTGGAAATACTTACTTTGCCCTAAAAATAGGTTGGGACAGTTGATTCTCTTGTGCCTGATCGGAGAATAATGATAAATTAAGAGGACATACTTCGGTCTTACACCTAAAGGGGGATGATACGTTTGGAAATGGTTCAAGTCGTTTTATTAACGGTGCTCATGTTTTTTGTCCTGGTGACTGTACATGAATGGGGTCACTATTATTTTGCCAAACGCGCCGGTATTCTCGTGAGGGAATTTGCTATCGGTTTCGGTCCGAAACTGTTTTCTTATAAACGGAATGAGACACAGTTCACTTTGCGTTTACTGCCTTTTGGCGGTTATGCTCGGATGGCTGGTGAAGATCCAGAAATTATTGAAATTGGCTCAGGACAGACCATTGCAGTAAAACTCGGTCAGGATAACAAAGTGAAAAATATTTATCTGGACGCACTGGATACACGTAAAAATGTAATCCGTGGTGAGGCTTTGCATACTGATCTTGAAAATGATCTGCAAATCCGCTTGGATGTGGATGGCGAAGTTACTACTTATGACGTTCATCCTCAAGCGATGATGATTAAAGGAACGCAACAGACTCAAATTGCGCCTAAAGATCGCCAATTCGGTAGTAAAACCGTGGGTCAGCGTGCATTGGCTATTGTTGCGGGTCCTGTGATGAACTTCCTGTTAGCCTTTGTTCTGTTTGCCATCCACTTGCAAATGGTTGGAATTCCGGTGGAGAATCCTACTTATGTTAAGATCGGTGATGTCTCTGAAGGAATGCCTGCACAAGAGGCGGGATTGCAGAAGGGTGACATTATTGTCTCCATCAACGGTGAGAAGATTGGTGCCGATTACCAAAAAATGATTGACTTAACCTCGGAGTCCAAAGGGAAAGAAATGAAATGGATGCTGCAACGTGGTGATGAGACACTTAATGTGACTCTCGTTCCTCGTAGCATGGAGGGACAAGAAGGCGGTAAAATCGGGATTACACCTGAGCTTCCTACCCGCAAAGCAGGAGTTGGAGAGACGTTGACAGGTTCAGGTAAAGCTATGGTCGATACGACGGAAGCTATCTTTCTGGGCTTTAAACAATTGATCAATAAATTCAATATGGATGATATTGGAGGTCCGGTTCGTACCTTTGAAGTAACCGGTCAAATTGCCCAACAAGGCATTCAGTATCTTACCTATTGGGCTGCTATCCTAAGCTTGTATCTGGGGATTTTCAACCTATTACCGATTCCAGCACTCGATGGAAGCCGTCTGGCGTTCCTAGGTGTGGAGGCATTACGCGGTAAACCTGTAGATCCGAGTCGTGAAGGTATGGTTCACTTTGTCGGATTTGCACTGTTATTTTTATTAATGATTGCTGTTACGTATAATGATATTTTACGTTTGATCAGCGGCTAATTTTCTTCGGGAGGCATTCCATTACATGGCAAAAGATAAGCAATTCGTTACGGAAATCACGCCGCAAAGCGAGGATTTCTCACGCTGGTATATTGATGTTATAAAAAAAGGAGACTTGATGGACTACTCTCCTGTTCGTGGCTGTATCGTATTTAAGCCAGAGGGCTATGAAATATGGGAGCATATTCAGGAGGAAATGAACCGTCGCCTCAAGGAAACTGGGCATCGTAATGCTTATTTTCCAGTGTTCATTCCAGAGAGTTTCTTTCAAAAGGAAAAGGATCATATTGAAGGCTTTAATCCCGAACTGCCATGGGTAACTGAGGCTGGTGGAGACGTGCTTGAAGAACGTCTGGCTGTCCGTCCTACTTCTGAGACCATGTTCGGGCACATGTATTCCAAATGGATTCAGTCCTATCGTGACCTTCCTGTACTTATCAATCAATGGGCGAACGTGGTTCGTTGGGAGAAGCGTACTTTACCATTTATCCGAACTACTGAGTTTCTTTGGCAAGAAGGGCATACTGCGCATGAGAATGAAGCCGAAGCTCGTGAAGAAACCATGAAGATGCTGGATAACTACCGTGATTTTGCCGAGACATTCCTTGCCATTCCGGTGATCACTGGACAAAAGACACCTTCCGAGCGTTTTGCTGGTGCAGTAGATACGTATTCTATTGAAGCGATGATGAAAGATGGACGTGCTGTTCAGGCTGCTACCTCACATTACTTGGGTACCAAGTTTGCAACAGCATTTGAGATCCAGTATTTGAGCCGCGACAATAATTTAGAATATGTGCATACGACCTCATGGGGATCCACTACACGCTTGATTGGTTCGCTGATTATGGTGCATGGCGATGACCGTGGTCTTGTTCTGCCACCTAAGGTAGCGCCAACTCAAGTGATTATGATTCCGATCGGACCTCCTAAAACTCGTGAAGCCGTGATTGGACGGACAGACGAGCTGTTCAAGGAGCTGAAGAACGCAGGTGTTCGTGTACGTGTGGATGATCGTTCGGATGTAACGCCAGGTTGGAAGTTCAATGAATATGAAATGCGCGGTATACCTGTGCGCTTGGAGCTTGGACCACGCGATATGGAGAATGGCGTTTGCGTTATCGTATCCCGTGTCACAGGTGAGAAGAAGATAATTCAGCAGGAGAACCTTGTTGAAGAGGTACAAGCAATGCTCGAGCAGGTTCATAATGAAATGTTCGAACGTGCCCTGAAATTCCGTGAGGACCATTTCTATTCTGTAGATTCCTTGGAAGAAATGAAAGCTTCAATGGAAGAAAAACGCGGCTTTGCACTAGCTGGCTGGTGTGGTTCCGAAGAATGCGAGTCCAAAGTTAAGGAAGAGACAGGTGCGGGTAGCCGTAACATTCCTTTCGATCCGGCGGAGAAGAAACAAGTCTGCATTTGCTGTGGTAAACCAGCTGAGCATACTGTGGTTTTTGCAAAGGCATATTAATCTTTTGGTACCGATCAACAGTCTTGTAGTATTTTAATCTAGCTTCTGGAGAGAGGAGTCAGCGGGCCGAAAAAACCCAATGCTTTTTGAATCCAGAAGCTTTTTAAAATATAAGAATTTATAGGCTTACGTAATAAATTATCCTTTTATTTCTCGCATAAACACTTACCGTCCTCATAAGGACGCCGAAGGCGTTTATGCTTGAAATATAAGAAAGTATAAGTTTCACACTATACTTTATCCTTATATTTTTACGAGAAACAGTTATCGTCTTTAAAAGACGACAACGTCGTTTCTTCTTATCATATTGTACTTTCACTGAATATCATTGATTGTGTTTTACGGAGTTATCAAAGGTGGGAGGAAAGCATGGAACAAAACCAGGAGAGAAGAAAAAGATTCGAGCTCTTGATGAAGCAAGGTGAAATTCCACCTGCAATTATGGATCCCTACTTTTTAGATGGATATATAGAGCGTGTAGAGATCAGCCGTGGTAACCGAGACTGGCAAATTGTGATTGCGAAAGAAAGTCTGGTTCCAGCGCAGGTATACCGGACATTTTGCCTCAGAATGCGCGAGAAGCTACAGCATATAGCCAAAGTAAGCTTTTTATTCGTATATGATCAAAAAGTTAGTAGAGCAGAGCTAGTCCAAGAATATTGGGGATTGTTTCTGGAGTGGGTGACTCGCGAGATCCCTTCGGTTAATGGCTGGCTGACACGTTCTACCCAAGAGCTTAAAGATGACACTTTAATGCTGACGATGAGTGACTCCACTTCTATGGAGCTGGCTCGTAAAAAAGGCATCGATGGGGCAATTATTAAATTTTATGATAAGTATTTCGGTCTCTCCTTAAAAGTTAAAGTGCTAATGGCAGAGAACGAAAATAATAATGTTGAAGCATACGAAGAATTTCAGCAAAAGCTTCAGCAAGAACAACGCGAGATCGTTGAGCAGATGATGACTGCTGTAGAAACAGAAGCTCCTGCTGATGATAGCGATCCTAATGAAGTAATTAAGCTTCAAGTGGGGTATGAAATTAAGGAACAGGCCGTGCCGATTCTTGAAATTCAAGATGAAGAGAAGAAAATTACAATTCAGGGTACCATTTTTGGTCTGGATCGTAAGGAACTTCGCAATGGCAGTACTTTGTTCACCTTCAGTTTGACCGATTTCACGGATTCTCTACAAATGAAGATGTTCGCGAAGACTAAAGATGATCTGAAGGTTATGAGTCAGCTAGCAAACGGTAAATGGGTAAGAGCACGCGGAAAAGTTGAATATGACCGTTTTATGCAGATTCCTGAGCTAGTGATGATCCCTTCGGATTTAACGGAAGTTAAGGCACCGCCTGCGCGTAAAGATACGGCTCCTAAGAAACGGGTGGAATTCCACCTTCACACTACGATGAGTACGATGGATGCGGTCACTCCGATCACTACCTATGTCAAAACAGCTGCCCAGTGGGGGCATCCTGCGATTGCTATTTCTGATCATGGAGGAGTTCAGGCTTTTCCTGATGCGAACCATGCAGCTCATAAGCATAAGATAAAAATGATTTATGGCGTGGAAGCCAATGTTGTGAATGACTCTGTGAATATTGTCGAGAATGCTCAGCCTTTGGACTTGAAGACAGCTACCTATGTAGTGTTTGATATAGAGACCACGGGGTTATCGATTACCCGCAATAATATTACGGAGCTGGCGGCCATTAAAATGTGCGAAGGCAAAGAAGTAGACCGTTATTCTACTTTTGTTAATCCGCATGAGAAGATCCCTTATCATATTCAGCAATTGACCAATATTACGGATGAAATGGTTAAGGATGCTCCTGATCTTGAACCAGTGCTGCGTAAGTTTGTTGAATTTGTGGGTGATAGTATCCTTGTTGCTCATAACGCCAGATTTGATATGGGTTTTATTCAGGCCTCGTTACGTAAAATAGGTGAACCTGTGCTTCCGAATCCATCTCTTGATACGCTTGAGCTCGCTCGATTACTATATCCAAGCATGAAGAATCACAGGCTGAACACATTAGCCGATAAATATAAAGTTCTTCTGGAAAGCCATCACCGTGCGATTGATGATACCATAGCGCTCGGCGGTATATTAACAGGATTGCTCGCAGATGCTGAAAAGATGAAGGGCATGACCCGCCTTGATCGACTAAACGATTATGTGGGTAATGATCTTTCGAACACAAGACCGTTCCACTGTAATATTTATGCACTTAATCAAGTAGGCAAAAAAAATCTCTATAAGCTCATTTCCATGTCACATACGGAATATTTCAAACGTGTACCATGTATTCCGAAATCCAAGCTGGAAGAGCATAGAGATGGACTGCTCGTAATTTCCGGTTGTGAACGTGGAGAGTTTTTTGAAGCAGTACTCAACAAAACGACTGAGGAAGCCATGGAGGTTGCTCATTTTTATGATGTGCTGGAGATTCAGCCATTGACCATGTACATGCACTTGGTGGACAAGGGTTTTGTAGCAGGCCCTGATGAGCTTCGCGATGTAGTCCGCAAGGTTTGCGAAATAGGGGAACAGTTGAATAAACCTGTTATCGCAACGGGGAATGTGCATTATCTTGAACCCCGGGACAAGCTGTATCGTGATATTACCATTAATGGGATCACAGGCTTTAGTCCGCTTAAAGACCAACGCAAACCGGATGCACACTTCCGCACAACGGATGAAATGCTGTCTGAATTCGAATTTCTCGGTGCTGAAAAAGCGATGGAAGTCGTGGTTACGAATACAGTTGAGCTGGCAGAACGTTTTGAAGAACTGGAGCTATTTCCAGACAAGCTATTTACACCAATTCTTGAAGGGGCGGACGAAGAAATTCGCGAGACCTGTTATAACACTGCCAAATCCATTTATGGCGAAGAACTACCTGAAGTAGTTATTGCCCGTTTGGAGAAAGAGCTTGCACCGATTATTAAATTCGGGTTCTCTGCCAACTATTTGATTTCTGAACGTCTCGTTAAAAAATCAAATCGAGATGGATATCTCGTAGGCTCGCGGGGATCTGTAGGCTCTTCTGTAGTAGCTACATTTCTTGGAATTTCAGAAGTTAATCCTTTGCCTGCGCATTATATTTGCCTAAACCCTGAGTGTCGCCATAGTGAATGGTTCCTGGACGGTAGTGTGCGGAGCGGATTCGATTTACCAGATAAAGTTTGCCCGGATTGCGGTCAGAAGCTCAAAGGTGAAGGCCAGGATATTCCGTTCGAGACCTTCCTTGGATTTAAAGGGGATAAAGTTCCCGATATCGACTTGAACTTCTCAGGGGAATATCAGCCGAATGCACATAACTTTACCAAAGAAATGTTTGGTGAGAAAAATGTATTCCGTGCCGGAACGATTGGTACCGTAGCCGAGAAGACAGCCTTCGGATTTGCAAAAAAATACGAAGAACTTCACCAGAAACGTTGGCGTGGAGCTGAAGTTGGCCGTCTGGCGGCCGGCTGTACAGGCGTTAAACGTAGTACGGGACAGCATCCGGGTGGTATAGTCGTTGTTCCAGACTATATGGAGGTAGAAGATATTACGCCAGTACAATTCCCGGCGGATGATGTCAATGCCGAATGGAAGACCACACACTTTGATTATCACGCTTTTGACGCGAATCTGCTGAAGCTTGATATTCTGGGTCATGATGATCCGACGATGATGCGGATGCTGCAGGATTTGACAGGTGTTGATCCAACTTCTATCCCGATGAATGATCCGAAAGTAATGAGCATGTTTAACTCTACAGATGCACTTGGAGTGAGACCTGACGAAATCAGATCACCGGTTGCAACCTATGGTGTGCCCGAAATGGGTACTAAGTTCGTACGTCAAATGCTTATTGAGTCGAAACCATCCAGCTTTGCTGACTTACTGCAAATATCAGGTTTGTCTCATGGTACTGGAGTTTGGCTTGGTAACGCGCAAGAGCTTATAAAGAATAACACTTGTAACATTAAGACCGTTATCGGTTGTCGGGATGACATCATGCTCTTCTTAATTTATAAAGCGGGAATGGATGCGAGCTTGGCCTTTAAAATTACCGAGAGTGTTCGTAAAGGTAAAGGTTTATCTGACGAATGGATCGAGGAAATGAAAAAGTGCAAGGTTCCACAATGGTATATTGATTCTTGTCTGAAGATTCAATACATGTTCCCGAAGGCGCATGCTGCTGCATACGTAATTTCTGCAGTACGTACCGCCTACTTCAAGCTGTATCATCCTATTGAATATTATGCGACTTATTTCTCTGTACGTGCAGCAGATTTTGATATTGAACTGTGCTGTAAGGGATATGAAGCGATCAACCGTCAGATCGTAGAAATTGAGCAAAAAGGATTTCAAGCTTTGCCTAAGGAAAAGGCTATGTTGCCTGTCCTTGAGATGGCTTTGGAGATGACGGCACGTGGGTTTACATTCAAAAACATTGATCTTTACCGTTCGGAAGCGAATAAGTTTATTGTTGATGACAAGAGTTTGATTCCTCCGTTTTCCGCATTAGCGGGAATTGGTGAGAATGCTGCTATCAACATTGCCGCTGCGAAAGATGCCGGGGAGTTCCTTTCTATTGAGGATTTCCAGCAAAAATCCAAGGCGAGTAAGACAGTTATTGAGCTGCTAACCAATATGGGCTGCTTCCGCGGCCTACCGGAGAGCAATCAACTTTCCCTATTTTAAAGGCTTTAACAACACTTATTTCATGGTAAGCAGAACCGGCTTTGCCGTCCTTTTAGGGACGGTACCGGTTTCTGCGAAAAATACAAAACGTATAGGATGACGTGAAACTTATACTTTCTTGTATTTCTAGAAAAGAGAGCTCCAAAGGGGGAGTCAAGGGCTAGCACTTGTCAGTCCAGACTCACTATGGTATAATTTCTTTGGTAATAATGAGATAAGTCCGTTGTGTAAAGAGTGGGGAAACCCACTCTTTATCTTTGGTATATAGCAAAAGACAAGTTCGTGGAGGTAATTTTCTTTTGAGCACACCCAAATCTAAAATTAAACAAACGGTAGAGCAGATGCTCGGGCCCTATCTCGACGACAATGGTTTCGAACTGGTGGACGTTGAATACGTGAAGGAAGGCTCCAATTGGTTTCTGCGTATATTCGTAGATAAAGAAGGCGGCATTGATATTGATGACTGCGGAAGCATTAGCGAATATTTCAGTCAGCAGTTGGATGAGAATGATCCTATCCCTGAGGCATATTTCCTTGAGGTTTCCTCACCGGGAGCAGAGCGTCCTCTCAAAAAAGCTGCGGATGTAGCTAAAGCGGTAGGTAAGGACGTGTATGTGACTGTTTATGAGCCGATTCAAGGACTCAAAGAATTTGAAGGTCGTTTGCTCTCGTTCGAGAACGAGGAACTGCTCATCTCCGCGGGCAAAAAAGAACATGTAGTACCGTATGCCAAAGTCGCAAGCGCGAGATTGGCCATTATTTTTTAACGTCTTGAAAGGGGGGCCGGAAATTCATGAGTATGGAGTTTATTGAAGCAATGAATGAGCTGGAAAGGGAGAGAGGCATCAGTAAAGATGTGCTGTTCGAAGCGATCGAAGCGGCGCTGATCTCTAGTTATAAACGTAATTTCAATGCAGCACAGAACGTGCGTGTTGACATGAACCGCAACACAGGTGTCATTAAAGTGTTTGCCCGCAAGCTAATTGTTGAAGAGGTCCTGGATACAAGGACTGAAATCTCATTGCCGGCAGCCAGAGAAATTAACCCGCATTTCCAGCTTGAAGACATTGCTGAGCTTGAAGTAACACCACGTGATTTCGGGCGTATTGCTGCACAGACTGCAAAGCAGGTTGTAACACAACGGATTCGCGAAGCAGAGCGTGGACTCATCTATAATGCCTTTATTGACAAAGAAGATGATATTGTAACAGGACTTGTACAACGCCAAGATATGCGGAACATTTACATTGATCTTGGTAAAATCGAAGCGGTCTTGCCGCTTAGTGAATTGATGCCAGGTGAGAAGTTTAAACAAAGCGAGCGTATCAAGGCTTATATCACTAAAGTTGAGAACACCACTAAAGGACCGCAAATTATGCTGTCCCGCAGTCATCCCGGATTGCTGAAGCGTCTGTTCGAACTAGAAGTTCCGGAAATTTTTGATGGTGTAGTTGAAATTCGTTCCGTAGCTCGTGAAGCTGGCTTCCGTTCGAAGATTGCTGTGTATTCCCGCAATCCGGAAGTGGATCCAGTTGGTTCTTGCGTAGGCCCAAGAGGAACACGCGTTCAAACCATCGTTACTGAGCTTCGTGGCGAGAAGATCGATATCGTCCGTTACTCTGATCTGGTGCAGGAGTATGTCGCTAATGCACTCAGCCCTTCTAAGGTGCTTGAAGTTCAAGTCTTTGAAGCAGAGAAAATGGCACGGGTGATCGTTCCTGATTATCAATTATCACTGGCTATCGGTATTAAAGGGCAAAATGCACGTCTTGCCGCTAAGCTTACCGGCTGGAAAATTGATATCAAGAGTGAAAGTCAAGCGGAGCAGGAATACGGTAGACCGAGAACTTCTATTGATGAAATGCATCAGGATTCCGTCTCCATTGATTAATTAACCTGCTTGACGGGAGGCGTATGTATGAAACAAAGAAAGGTGCCGCTGCGCAAATGCGTTGCTACCCAGGAGATGATGCCGAAAAAAGAGCTGATTCGAGTGGTTAGAACGCCCGAGGGCGAAGTACTGATTGATCTGACAGGTAAGAAGTCAGGCCGTGGTGCTTACATATGCGGCAAGCTTGAATGCTTTAAGCTGGCACAGAAGAATAAAGCACTTGACCGCGCTTTGAAATGTCAAGTGAGTCCTGAAATCTATGACCAGCTTGCCCGGGAGTTTACTTCCGTGGAAGAGCAGTTTCTAGCAGCAAAGGATAGTGAGGATAATGAGTAAGGCGCTTTCTTATTTAGGGCTTGCCATGAGAGCAGGCAAGATAGTCACCGGCGATGAGGCTGTACTCAAAGCTGTACGGTCTTCAGAGGCGAAGCTGGTCGTTCTGGCAGGTGACGCTTCAGATAATACCCAAAAAAAGTTCCGTGATAAATGCGGAACCTACGATATTCCACTAGTAATCGCATTTCACCGAGACAGCCTCGGTGCAAGTATTGGTAAAGACCAGCGTGTAGTACTGGCCATTACGGATAAAGGATTCGCGGAAATGATCTCCAAGCAACTCGGAGATACTGTCGGAGGTGGATTTATTGACTAAAGAAGAGAACAAAGATAAATTGCGCGTGTACGAATACGCCAAGTCACTAAACATGAGCAGTAAAGAAATTATTACAATTCTGAAGCGTTTGAATGTCCCTGTGAATAATCATATGAGTGTCATGGAGAACGGTTCCGTGAACAAAGTAGAGCAATTCTTCAAGGATATCAAGTCGAACGCTGCAGCCAAACGGGATACCAGCTCTAGCAGCCGTCCGGTGACAACCGGTGCGGTAACTGCCGAACCCCAAAGTGCTCAGAATGCCAACAAAAATCAACAGGAAAAGCAGGTAGGTATGAACAGTAACCAAAACAACAACCAATCGACGACGTCCCCAAGGCCCCAAAGCGGACAAGATTCCCGCAGAACAACAACAGGTTCAACGCAGAATGCACGTCCGCAACAAAGCGGAGCTCCACGTACTAACAGTACTAGCGGAAGCCGTCCGCAAGGAAGTAGCACAGGCGGCAATCGTCCACAAGGTAGCAACACTGGTGGCAGCCGTCCGCAAGGAAGTAATACTGGCAGCCGTCCACAAGGTAGCAGTACCGGTGGTAGCCGTCCGCAAGGTAGCAGCACTGGTGGCAGCCGTCCGCAAGGTAGTAATACCGGTGGTAGCCGTCCACAAGGAAGCAATACTGGCAGTCGTCCGCAAGGACAAAGCAGTGCACCTCGCACTGACAGCCGCCCACAAGGTCAATCTGGCACTGGCGGTGGCTTCACACGCGGTGACGACAGAGGTCCTAAGAAGAACACAACTGGTGGTAGACCAAATACGAACAATAGACGGTTTGATGATGGCAAAGGCGGTAACTACCGCGGTCGTGGTGGTAAGAATGGCCGCGGCAAGAATCAGCCAATGGTTCACCGTGAGAAGATCGATAACACACCTAAGAAGATTATCGTTCGTGGTAGCATGACTGTTGGTGAAACAGCAAAATTGCTTCACAAAGACGCTTCTGAAGTAATTAAGAAGCTGATCTCTATGGGTGTTATGGCAACCATCAACCAAGAGCTGGATATCGACACCATCCTGCTACTCGCTGCTGAATTCGGCGTAGAAGTAGAAGTGAAGATTCCTGTTGATGAGGATAGCTTTGAAACTGTGGAAGAGAATGATGCTGAAGAAGAACTTCAGTCACGTCCTCCAGTAGTTACGATCATGGGTCACGTTGACCACGGTAAAACTACTTTGCTGGATGCCATTCGTTCGACGAGTGTATCTCTAGGCGAAGCAGGCGGAATCACACAGCATATCGGTGCTTATCAAGTTGAAATCAACCAGAAGAAAATCACGTTCCTAGATACACCTGGTCACGAAGCATTTACTGCTATGCGTGCTCGTGGTGCACAGGTAACAGATATGACTATTATCGTAGTTGCTGCTGATGACGGTGTTATGCCTCAGACCGTTGAAGCTATTGCACACGCTAAGGCTGCTGGACTTCCGATTATTGTCGCTGTTAATAAAATCGACAAGCCGGGTGCAGATCCTGACAAAGTGAAGCAAGAGCTTACAAGCTATGAACTCGTTCCTGAAGAGTGGGGCGGAGATACCATCTTCGTTAACCTTTCTGCAAAACAACGTATTAACTTGGAAGAACTGCTGGAAATGATTCTGCTCGTTGCTGAAGTAAATGAGTACAAAGCGAACCCTGACAAACGGGCACGCGGTACGGTTATAGAAGCTGAGCTTGATAAGAATCGTGGACCAGTTGCACGTGTTCTGGTACAGAATGGTACATTGAAAGTCGGCGATGCTTTCGTAGCAGGTAACTGCTTCGGACGTGTACGTGCGATGGTTAATGATAAAGGACGTAAGATCAAGGAAGCTGGACCTTCCACTCCAGTAGAAATTACTGGTTTGACTGAGGTACCACAAGCTGGCGATCCGTTTATGGCTTTCGAAGACGAGCGTAAAGCCCGTGCGATTGCTGATAGACGTTCCACATCCCAACGTCAATCTGAGCTGAATACGAACACCCGTGTAACATTGGATGATTTGTTCCAGCACATTAAAGACGGCGAGATCAAAGACCTTAACGTTATCATTAAAGCTGACGTACAAGGTTCAGTCGAGGCACTTAAAGGTTCCCTGGCTAAGATCGAAGTGGAAGGCGTCCGCGTGAAGATCATTCACAGCGGTGCTGGTGCCATTACGGAATCCGATATTACACTTGCAGCAGCATCTAATGCTATTGTTATTGGCTTTAACGTTCGTCCGGACGCTCAGACCAAGGCAGCTGCTGAACAAGAAAAAGTAGATGTTCGTCTCCATAACATCATCTACAATGTAATCGAGGAAATCGAAAGTGCAATGAAGGGTATGCTTGATCCTATCTATAAAGAGAACGTTATCGGTCACGCTGAAGTACGTAGCGTCTTCAAAATCAGTAAAGTGGGTACCATTGCAGGTTGTATGGTAATTGATGGTAAAATTACCCGTAATGCTGAAATGCGCTTGATCCGTAGCGGAATCGTTGTATTTACAGGTAAAGTTGATACCTTGAAACGCTTTAAAGATGATGCCAAAGAAGTGGCGCAAGGTTATGAATGCGGCATAACTTTGGAACGCTATAATGACGTCCAAGAGGGCGACATTATCGAAGCGTTTCTTATGGAAACTGTAGAGCGCTAAGCGAAGAGGTGAATATAGATGTCTAAAATTAGAGCAGGACGAGTGGGCGAGCAGATCAAGAAAGAGCTTAGTCAACTTATCCAAAGCGGACTGAAAGATCCTCGAATCGGTTTTGTAACTGTAACTGGCGTAGACGTGACTAACGATCTGTCGCAAGCGAAAGTATACCTAAGCGTGTTCGGGGATGAAGAGCAGAAGTCAGGCTCCCTTAAAGCGATTGAGAAAGCTAATGGTTTTCTTCGCTCCGAGCTTGGCAAGGCGATTCGCCTTCGGCATACACCGGAACTGATCTTCAAGATCGATGAATCTGTCGCTTATGGCAGTCACATTGAGAAACTTCTTGGAGAGCTTCATAAGAACGATTAGAAATAGGTACTAAAAGGAGTTCAAAATAGCTTAAGGCTATTTTGAACAACCTTTATAAAGGAGACGGCGAATGCAGAGCTATGAACAAAGTCTCCAGCAGACCCGTGAGTTTCTGCTGGAACACGACGATTACCTTGTAGTGTCGCATGTTCAGCCGGACGGAGATGCAGTCAGCTCCACCCTAGCGGTGGGCTGGCTTCTCTCATGTCTGGGCAAAAAATACACTATGCTGAATGAAGGACCGATACCGAAGCGGATGGAATATTTATGGCATTCGGATGAAATCATCAATATGGCCTCTAGTGAGCCGCCCCGTCAATACAGCAATGTGATCTGTGTGGATTGTGCTGATTTTCAGCGAGTAGGATTGACTCATCGCTATTTTGCGAAGGGTGCTCTAATCCTGAACATTGACCATCATCCCACTAACAACGGTTATGGACTTGTGAATTTAATCAAACCGGATGCTGCTGCGACTGCGGAAATTTTGTTCGATCTGCTGAAGACGTTCGAGATTGAATGGGACATTGATATCGCCACAGCTTTATACACAGGTCTTTTGACAGATACTGGTGGATTTCGATATACCAACACATCACCAAAAGTAATGGCAGCCGTATCTGAACTGCTTTCTTATGGCGTTAACGGTCCTGAACTGGCTGAGACATTACTTGAAGAAATGACATTGCCGCAGATTAAAATTTTAAATAAAGCGTTAAATACTCTTCAATTATCACCCGAAGGGGATATTGCCTGGCTCTATGTTACACCGGAGGATATGATTGAATGTGCTGCTGCTAATGAAGATTTAGAAGGTCTCGTGAACTACCCTCGCAATATTAGAGGTGTGGAAGTAGGGATTCTGTTCAAAGTCATTCATGAACATGCGGTTAAAGTTAGTTTGCGTTCTGCGGGTAAGGTCGACGTGGCTGATCTAGCGCAAACGTTTGGAGGTGGCGGTCATACCCGTGCTGCAGGTGCGCGTATAGAAGCTACACTCGAAACGGCAATAGCGCAGGTGCTCGAGGAGGTAAGACGTCATTTATGAGTGAATTAGAAGGTGTACTGGCGGTTTACAAGCCAGCCGGGTTCACTTCACATGATGTTGTGGCCAAGGCACGTCGTATTCTCGGCATGAAACGGATCGGACATACGGGAACGCTTGATCCACAGGTAACAGGTGTGCTGCCACTTTGTCTGGGCCGTGCTACTCGTGTCGTGGAGTATATTCAGGAGTTGCCCAAAGAATATGTGGCAACACTGAGACTAGGGATGTCCAGTGATACTGAGGACTTAACTGGGACTATTATAGAAACTGTAGATGAGGTGCATGTAACTGAAGAAGAGATTCTATCAGTGCTCGCTTCATTTAAAGGGGTTATTTCTCAGGTTCCACCGATGTATTCTGCGGTTAAAGTTGACGGCAAACGTCTTTATGAGTTAGCAAGAGAAGGTAAAACCGTTGAACGTAAAAGCCGTGAAGTAGAGATTTATGAAATTGAAATGACGGATATGACTTGGGAAGGCAATCATCCCGATATCACATTCCGGGTGCTTTGCTCTAAGGGGACGTACATTCGTACGCTCTGTGTCGATATCGGACGAGCACTTGGACTGCCGGGTGTGATGGTGAAACTAGAGAGAACGATGTCGGCAGGGATTTCTGCCAGTCATTGTCTTACGCTAGAGGATATTGCGACTCACAAGGAAGCCGGAACATTGGAAGATCATTTAATCGCTGCAGACGAAGCCATTTCTCATATGCCAAAGCACACTGTAATGGATGAGAAAAAGAAGGCAGCTTTGCAGGGGCAGCGTTTGTCCTCACGATTTATAGCTCCAGAGGTGAAGACGAACAGTCAATTTCGGCTATACGATCTTCAAGGTGGATTTCTTGGCATTTATGAATTGGAAGATACAGGTGCAATTGCTCCAGTGAAGGTATTTGCACAAGCTTAAATCAATTTTACCAAGTGAATTGTAGGTGAGAAACAGCGTGAGAACCGTAACGTTAACTTATCCGATGTCTCCGGAGACTGCTGCAGAGTGGGCTCAGCCTCAAGTGGCTGCTCTAGGGCAGTTTGACGGATTGCATCGTGGACATGCTAGCGTCATTACATCCGCTGTGGCCCTAGCCCGTAAACAAGGTGTGCCGGCCGCAGTCCTTACATTTCATCCACATCCTAAAGATGTTATGGGTAAGGGTGATTATGAAGGGTATTTGACGCCACCCGTAGAAAAGCAGGAGATTCTTGCTAGTTTGGGTGTCGATATCTTATATGTTATTGAATTTAACGAGCAGCTTTCCCGTGTAAGTCCACAGAATTTTGTCTCTGTTATGCTTTTGCCGCTACATATTGTAACTGCAGTTGTCGGCTTTGACTTTCGTTTTGGTTATCAAGGTGAAGGCGATGTTGAAATGCTTCGCAAGCTGGGTGAAGGTGTTATGAATGTAGAGGTTGCTCCCCCTTTTCTGCTAGATGGTGAGAAGGTCAGCAGCTCCGGCATTCGTAAAAGTCTCCAAAACGGGGATTTAGAGCTGGCAAACTCCTGGTTCGGACGTTGCTACTATCTGCGTGGTGAAGTGGGTCACGGTGAGAAGAGAGGTCGCACCATTGGTTTTCCAACGGCGAATTTGAAACTCAGTGCTCATTTTGTCATTCCGACTAAAGGTGTATATGCGGTCCGAGTCTTTTATAAGGATAAAGTTTTGTACGGGGTCATGAATGTGGGTGTTAAACCTACCTTTCATGAGGGGGTATTGACTCCAAGCTTTGAGGTCCATCTGTTTGACTTCGAAGGTGATTTGTATGATCAAGAGCTCAAGGTGGAATTAGTATCATACATTCGTCCTGAACGAAAATTCGAATCCATAGATGCATTGATCACTCAAATCGGTGAGGATGCAGAAACCGCGAAGAAGATTTTGGGGTATAATCTATAGTCATCCCGGACAAGCCGTTTACTTTTGTTAATGGAGATGCTATACTAATAAACGTTGCTGGCTTACAGCACCATAACCTTAGCTTGGTTGCACGTTCTCACCGACGGTGACGAGGCTAATGGCGATTATATTGAAGGAGGTGAACAGGATGGCATTAACTCAAGAACGTAAACATCAATTGATCGACGAGCACAAAACTCACGAATCCGATACTGGATCCCCTGAGGTGCAAGTTGCTATCCTAACGGAGAACATCGTTAATTTGACTGACCACTTGCGTACGCACAAGAAAGATCATCACTCCCGTCGCGGATTGTTGAAAATGGTTGGACAACGTCGTAAACTTCTGGCGTATTTGAAAAACAAAGACATCAGACGTTACAGCGCCCTGATCGAAAGACTGGGATTGCGTCGTTAATTTTCCATAAGATAACCCTTAAAGCAGCCTGGTTGTATACCGTATGTCCTTCTCGGAGCGACAGCGGGACAGCTGGGTTGCTTTTTGAAAATTTAGGGAAAACTTTATAGCAAGACTGATGAGATTATTCGTAAAAACGGCCACTTTACATCATCTGTAAGACTTAGCCGTTTCTTCTTATATGTATACAGAACAGGCTACATACCTTAAATTATAAGAAAGTATATGTTTCATGCTATACTTTATCCTTATAATTCTCGCATAAACGCTACCGTCTTTATAAGGACGCCGAAGGCGTTTTTAGCTTGGGGACAAGCCTTTCCGATTCATTAGATCGATATGTGAACCTGCAATATTTGACTGCGGGTCTACTACTATTCAAGGAGGTATTTATGGAAAAACGTGTAGAAATGCAGCTAGGCGGAAGACGCCTTGTGCTGGAAACGGGCCGACTAGCTAAACAAGCAAACGCAGCCGTTATGGTGCGTTATGGGGATACTTCGGTATTATGTACCGTTACGGCTTCGAAAGAGCCGAAGGACCTGGATTTTTTCCCGCTTACAGTTAACTATGAGGAAAGATTATATGCGGTAGGTAAAATTCCGGGCGGATTTATTAAACGGGAAGGCAGACCGAGTGAGAAAGCGATTCTGTCCAGCCGTTTGACTGACCGTCCAATCAGACCACTGTTCCCTGAAGGTTTCCGTAACGATGTTCAGGTATTGAACATGGTAATGAGTGTGGATCAGGACTGCGCACCAGATATTGCTGCTATGATCGGTACTTCAGCTGCACTTAGTATTTCCGATGTGCCTTTTGATGGACCCATCGGCGGCGTTGCTGTAGGTCGGATTAATGGAGAATTTGTGATCAATCCGGATATGGCTCAGCAAGCAATCAGTGATATTTATGTAGTGGTTGCTGGAACGAAGGAAGCAATCATGATGGTTGAAGCAGAAGCGAACGAAGTGACGGAAGATGTGATGCTCGAAGCGATTATGTTCGGTCATGATGAAATCCGTAAGATCGTTGCAACCATTGAAGAACTGGTCAAAGTGGCTGGTAAAGAAAAAATGGCTGTGAAGCTGCATGCAGTGAATGCTGACGTGAATACTGAGGTCCGTGCATTTGCTGAAGCTCGTCTGGTGGAAGCCGTTAAAATTGCTGAAAAACATGCTCGTCAGGAAGCGATTGATGTCGTTAATGATGAAGCGGTTGCGTATTTCGTAGAGAAGTACATAGAAGCACCGGAGCTTCTGAAAGATGTTAAAGAAGTCTTACATGATATCGTGAAGGATGAAGTAAGACGTCTAATCACGCATGATAAGGTTCGTCCAGATGGACGTAAACTTGATGAAATCCGTCCGATTGAATGTGATACAAGCCTGTTGCCGCGTACACACGGTTCCGGTCTGTTCACACGTGGACAAACACAAATCCTTAGCGTTTGTACCCTTGGAGCTCTAGGTGATGTTCAAATCCTCGACGGAATCGATCCTACTGAAACGAAACGTTTCATGCACCATTACAACTTCCCGCCGTTCAGCGTAGGGGAAGCTCGTCCACTTAGAGCACCAGGACGTCGTGAAATCGGTCACGGAGCACTTGGAGAACGTGCATTATCCAAGGTAATTCCTAGTGAAACTGAATTCCCGTACACGATTCGTCTAGTATCAGAAGCGATTGAATCTAACGGTTCTACCTCCCAGGCAAGTATCTGTGCCAGCATTCTGGCTATGATGGACGCTGGTGTGCCAATCAAAGCACCAGTAGCCGGAGTAGCAATGGGTCTGATCAAAGACGGAGATCATGTCTCCATCCTGACGGATATTCAAGGTATGGAAGATCATCTCGGAGATATGGACTTCAAGGTAGCTGGTACAGCAGAAGGTGTTACAGCTATTCAAATGGACATTAAGATTGCCGGTATCGACCGCAACATTCTTCAAGATGCACTTCAGCAGGCTAAAGAAGGCCGTCTGTTCATCTTGGACAAAATGAATGAAGCGATCTCTGCGCCAAGACCTAATCTGTCCAAATATGCTCCAAAAATCATTATTATCAACATCAATCCGGACAAAATCCGTGATGTTATCGGTGCTGGTGGTAAGATTATCAATAAAATTATTGAAGAAACCGGCGTGAAAATCGACATCGAACAAGATGGCCGTGTCTTTATCGGTTCTTCAGATGAAGAAATGATCCAAAAGGCTCGTTCGATTATCGAAGGTCTTGTGCGTGAAGTACAAGTCGGAGAAATCTATGTGGGTACAGTTAGACGTATTGAGAAATTTGGTGCATTTGTTGAACTTATTCCGGGCAAAGACGGATTGGTACACATTTCCCAATTGTCTACTGAGCGTGTAGCTAAGGTAGAAGATGTTGTTGCTATTGGTGACACCATTACCGTAAAAGTTACCGAGATCGATCCACAAGGCCGGGTTAACCTGTCTCGTAAAGCAGTGTTGACTTCGGAAACTGGAGCTAAAGCGTAAGATTGATCTTAGTAATAACCTTTACTAAAGGGATCTAATTTCATTATTAAAAGAGACAGAAGCGATTTGCGTTCTGGCTCTTTTTTTATATGAACGAAGCTGGAAAACTGTAGCAAACATTCCTATCTATTAGTCTTGTATCTGTTCATGACATAAATTCCTCCCTTGTCTCATAGATTGGGACAAAGTGTCTTTGTAATCGTGTGGAACGAACCTGAAATTCGTTTCTACCGGGGAGGAAGTCGTCATGAAGACGGAAAAAGTGGCATTAGTGGTTGCTTGTGTAGCAATCGTGATAGGAATTGGTAGCACACAGGGACCAATCAAGGACATGCTTGCGCAATTGAAGCCGCAGGATGATCTTGCGGTGTGGATGGATATCCCTAAGGCGGCGAACAACGATCTTCGTCTGAGGATTGAGACCGCCGCGGCCAAGCTAAATGCACCTCCAGTGGATGCAGTGGTTGACCGGGTGTGGAAAGCCATTCCTGGTTATAACGGACTTGAGATTGATGTAGAGAGTACCTATCGGAATGCTCTTTTGGCACCAAAAGAACCCATAAAGTTAGTGTATCGGCAGATCGAACCAAAAGTATCGTTAAATGAACTGGGAGCAGAACCTATATATCGAGGAAATCCGGCGAAACCGATGGTATCACTGATGATTAATGTGGCTTGGGGGAATCAGTATATCGTGCCAATGCTGGATATTTTGGATGAAGAGAACGTGAAAGTTACGTTTTTTCTGGATGGAAGCTGGCTGAGTAAGAATCCAGAGCTTGCTACAGAAATGTTAAAGCGTGGTCATGAGATGGAGAATCACGCCTATACCCACCCCAATATGAGTACTTTAAGTCGAGCGCGGGCTACCGTTGAGATTGAGAAGACGCAAAAGCTGCTAAAGGAATCGCTTGGAGTCACTAATAAATGGTTCGCGCCTCCATCTGGTGATTTCGATCAAGAGACAGTAGAAATCGCTAGCAGCTTGGGCTTAAAGACTGTACTCTGGACTGTAGATACGGTGGATTGGCGCAATCCTTCTCCTGAATCTATAGTTGCTAAAATCACAAGCAAAGCTGAACCCGGCACACTTGTTCTAATGCATCCTACTGCCTCATCCTCCAAGGCGCTGAAGGCCATGATACGCGGGATAAAGGCAAAAGGGTTACAGCTAGGAACAGTTAGCCAAACGCTGTCAGCGGAGCGTATAATCCCCTCTGATGTTGAGTGAGTGATCTATTTCTGGTAGGATTATAGGCACGTGTATTAATTTAGATAGAACATGGCTATTGCCAGGAGGACATGAAGTGGAAAAAATAGTATTATCCAATGGATTACGAGTAGTGATGGAAAAAATTCCGACCGGTCGGTCCGTTTCATTTGGAATATGGGTGAAGACAGGTTCGCGGAATGAACACCCTGGAAACAACGGGATATCCCATTTTGTAGAGCATATGCTTTTTAAAGGTACGGACCGATATAGTGCTAAGGATATTGCCGAACAGTTCGATGCTATTGGCGGCAATGTAAATGCGTTTACTTCTAAGGAATATACTTGCTATTATGCAAAAGTACTGGATGAGCATCTGCCTATCGCAGTAGATGTGTTAGCAGATATGTTCTTCCGTTCACGTATGGATGCTGAAGAGCTGGAGAAAGAAAAGAACGTCATCCTTGAGGAAATTTCTATGTGCGAAGATACACCAGACGATCTTGTGCATGATTTGATGTGTGCTGCTGCTTACAAGGATCATCCGCTTGCGTATTCTATCCTTGGCTTAAAGGAACGGCTGATGGAGATGAAGCCGGATGATCTTCGTGCCTACATGAAGGAGCAGTATACGATTGAGAATACGGTAATTAGTGTAGCTGGGAACATCAGCGATGGATTGATTGAGCTGCTGGAGCAGCATTTTGGTTCTTTTGCTAATCATGGCACATCTGCGCCGTTGACTCCACCGGATTATTATGGGGACTTGTTGTTTCACCGCAAAAAAACAGAACAGAATCATATCTGTCTTTCCCTACCAGGGGTCCGCTCTGGCGACCCATTGCAATATGCTATGGTGCTTATTAATAATGCCATTGGCGGCGGTATGAGCTCACGGATGTTCCAAGAGATTCGCGAAAAACGTGGCCTAGCCTATTCTGTATATTCATACCACAGTTCTCAAGCGGATTCTGGTTTGTTCACGGTCTATGCTGGAACAGCACCGAAGCAAACTAAGGATGTAACGGAGCTAATTAAGGAAATGATGTACGAACTTGCTACTGAGGGTCTTAGTGAAGATGAACTGAGAAAAGGCAAGGAGCAGCTTAAAGGTAGCCTTATTCTTAGCCTGGAGAGTACTAGTAGCCGGATGAATCGAATCGGAAAAAATGAACTTATGCTCGGAAAACATAACACATTAGACGATATGATCGCCAAGATTCAGTTAGTAACGATGGACAATATCAACAGTGTGCTTGATAATATGTTTGCTGAGCCGCTTTCTTTAGCGATGGTAGGTTCAACAGATAAAGCTATTGCAAATGTTAGGAGAGATGATCTTGTCTTATTACGTACAAATCAATAAACTAGCTGGAAACGAGGATGTTAATCTTCCTTGTAAAATGTCAGAACAGGCTTCCGGGTATGATCTATATGCCGCAGTTAATAGCGAAGTCGTGCTTGCACCTGGAGAACGTGCATTAATTCCAACAGGCATATCATTAGCTATGCCAGACGGATTAGAAGCTCAGATTCGTCCACGAAGTGGACTAGCCTTGAAGCATGGGATTACGTGTTTGAACACACCTGGAACGATTGATGCTGATTATCGTGGAGAGATCAAAGTGTTGTTGATCAATCTAGGGCAAGAGCCATTTGCTATCGCTCGTAATGAGCGCATTGCCCAAATGGTATTTCAAGCGGTTCCAGTGGTCACTTTGGTTGAAGTAGATGCTTTATCCGAAACAGAACGTGGAGCCGGAGGCTTCGGTCACACTGGCAAATAATATGACTTATTAAAAAGCTTGCGAATTTATGCCTAATTGGCGTGATTCGCGAGCTTTTTTTCGTTTAAATATGACAATTTATAAGTTTCATATTTAAGCCTGCATGGTAATTCTTCTCCGCTTTTCACCCATTAAGAATGCCCAGCATAAGATGCTCTATAGTCGATAGTGTATGTTGAAAGGAGCGTCATCCCTATGCTTACTGGCGTCAGGATCGTGTTCCTGGGCGGGGACGCGAGACAGCTTGAAGTGATTCGGAAATGTGTGGAATTGGATGCGACGGTAAGCGCTGCCGGGTTCGATAAATGGGAAGCCCCTTGCCCAGGGGTGAGCCTGGAACAGATGACGGTAGAGCTGCTTAGTAATGCAGATGTATTAGTGTTGCCTACGGTTGGTTGTGATGATGAAGGGAATATCAGTGCTTTATTTTCTTCTGAACGCTTGATGCTCTTGGAAGAACATTTTGCTGCTCTGCCACCCCATTGTTTGGTGTATAGCGGTATGGGTAAAAGCTATTTACGCGGCATGTGCGCCAAGCATTCGTTAAAGTTAATTGAATTGCTTAATCGTGACGATGTAGCCATCTACAACTCCATCCCAACAGCGGAAGGGGCACTGGTTATGGCCATACAGAACACGGATTTTACCATTCACAGTTCCAAATCGATGGTACTGGGCTTGGGCAGAACGGGTTTTACAATGGCAAGAAGTCTGCAAGGACTGGGTGCTAGTGTTAAAGCCGGAGTTAGAAAACAGGAACATTATGCACGTGCTGAAGAAATGGGCTGGAAGCCGTTTATGACCAGTGAACTTTTGCTTCATGTGTCGGATGTTGATCTGATATTTAATACGATTCCAAGTATGATCATCACCGCACAAGTACTCTCACGTATCTCACCGCATTGCTTAATTGTCGACCTGGCTTCCGCTCCAGGTGGATGTGACTTTCGTTATGCTGAGAAAAGAGGAATTAAAGCGATGCTGGCACCTGGACTCCCTGGCATTGTAGCTCCTAAAAGCGCTGGGATTATTATGGCAAATGCGCTGGTTCAGTCGATATCGGACGAGGCTTTAATCAAGGGGGACGAATAAAATGGATTGGCACGGAAAAACAGTAGGGTATGCGATTACCGGATCTCACTGCACATTTGCGGAGGTAATGCCGCAAATTCAACGCTTCGTAGATGGAGGAGCAAACGTTGTGCCCATAGTTTCAGCATCCGTACTAGGCACCGATACCCGCTTTGGAACATCGCAAAATTGGCTAAAACAGTTGAAAGATATAACAGGTAATGATATCATTTCTACAATTGTTGAAGCGGAACCGCTGGGTCCTTCCAAGCTGCTGGATGTGCTGACGATAGCACCTTGCACTGGAAATACAACGAGTAAATTGGCAAATGCTATGACCGATAGTCCAGTGCTCATGGCTGCAAAATCGCAGATGCGCAATGGACGTCCACTTGTTCTCGCGATATCTACCAATGATGGCCTAGGTCTTAATGCCGCAAATATTGCAAAGCTTCTAGTGGCTAAACATATTTATTTTGTGCCATTCGGACAGGATAACCCTGAGGGCAAACCTAATTCGTTAGTAGCGCGTATGGATCTTATCCCAGAAGCTTGCTATGCCGCTTTGCAAGGTAAACAACTACAGCCGATGATTATTGAAAAGTTTCATTCCGTCTAGAATAAGGCGGAATCGGTGGAGCTAGTTGCGGACATAAAAAGGGGAGATGCACTAAATGAGCAATGAGAAGTTAAATGCCGCCTTGGTCGGAGTTACTTCTTAATCAATAGATGCGGTCGTTAACGCTCAAAGCCAAGATCTGCTAAACCCATTGCTGAGATCATTGCCGCCAAAAAATATAAGCTTTACTGCTACCGTCCTCATTTCGAGGGCGGTACAACCATTTTTCAAAATAGAAGAAAATTACTTAAGAAATAAGCTTACGTACTGTAAAGGAATTTCTCATTAGAGACGAAATGAGTTCTATTTACGAACGATTAGTGTGTTTGCTTTGACAATAATGGAGGAATTATACATGGGTATTCTGGTACAAAAATTCGGAGGAACATCACTTTCAACACCACAAGCTAGAGAGCACGTCATTCGTAATGTCAAACGGGAGCTCGCTAGCGGCTATAGTTTGGTCATTGTCGTTTCGGCAATGGGCAGACGCGGAGAACCTTATGCAACAGATACTCTGCTGGATTGGGCTGTTCAGAATGGAGATTCACTCCCAGAGCGTGAGAAGGATCTCTTGATGTGCTGTGGTGAGATTATCTCTGCTACTACACTTTGTGGCCTGCTGGAGAATGAAGGGATTGCTTCTACGGTACTAACGGGAGCTCAGGCTGGTTTTATGACAGATAGCAACTATGGCAATGCAAGAATTCTAGATGTACGTCCTGATCGTATTCTTCGTGAACTGCGTGAAGATAAAGTAGTTATAGTGACCGGGTTCCAAGGACAGACTGAAGCTGGTGATTTGACGACTTTGGGCCGTGGAGGAAGTGACACCTCTGCGACTGCACTGGGTGCTGCCCTTCATGCAGATATGGTTGATATCTATACAGATGTTAACGGGATTCTTACAGCAGATCCGCGGATCGTTGAAGATGCAAAACCGCTAACGTATGTTAGTTATACAGAAATTTGTAATATGGCTCATCAAGGAGCAAAAGTGATCCATCCACGTGCGGTTGAGATTGCTATGCAGGCACAAATTCCAGTACGCGTTCGTTCAACATTTTCTGAGAATGAAGGTACGCTGGTTACGAATCCTGAAGGATTCAACGACATTCAGTCTGGCGGCATTGTAGATCGCTTCGTAACAGGGATTGCTTATGTCAGCAACGTCACACAGATTTCTGTGGAGTGTCCAGATGGAAATGGTACGGGCGTTCAACTGCAAATTTTTAAAAGTATGGCCGACAACGGAATAAGCGTTGATTTTATTAATGTAACACCTACTGAAGCTCTTTATACTGTGTTCGATGACAAATCAGAAAAGGCCATCTCAGTTCTTCAGCAATTGGGCTTGCGTCCTAAGAGTTTATCAGGTTGTGCAAAAGTTTCCGTTATCGGGGGCGGAATTAATGGTGTACCTGGTATTATGGCGCGTATCGTTGAGGCACTTAGCTCACAAAATATTCAGATTCTCCAATCCGCAGATTCGAATACAACGATTTGGGTGCTGGTGAAGAAAGAGGATATGGTGCAGTCCCTGCGTTCGCTGCACGCTATGTTTGAATTGCACCGCTAAGGAGGAATTCAAAGTGGATTTCGGAAGATTAATAACAGCCATGGTAACCCCCTTTGACGGGGATGGAGAAATCAACTGGGATGTAACTTCACAGCTTGTCGATTATTTAATTGAGGAACAGAAATCAGAGGCATTGGTTGTCTGTGGTACAACTGGGGAATCCCCAACGTTAAGTGATGAGGAGAAACTGCAGCTGTTTTCTTTTGTACTAGAGAAGGCGAATGGTCGCTGTAAAATTATTGCTGGAACAGGCAGTAATAACACGAAGCACTCTATTCACCTCACGAAGGAAGCGGAGAAAATAGGTGTGGATGGCGTACTTTTGGTCGTTCCTTATTACAATAAGCCTAATCAGGAAGGGCTCTATCAGCATTTTTCTGCGATTGCTACGGAGACTTCATTGCCAGTCATGCTGTATAATGTTCCTGGTCGCACGGGTGTAACTATGAGCGTGGACACAACCCTTCGACTTGCTGAAATATCGAATATTGTTGCGACAAAAGAATGTGCATCTGTCGATCAAGTAACACTTATCGCTTCTGCGTGTTCCGATGACTTCCGTGTATATACTGGTGATGATTCTGCGGGCTTAGCTAGTCTAGCCGTAGGAGGATACGGAATTATCAGTGTAGCTAGTCATGTGGTTGGTGCACAGATGTCAGAAATGATCTATGCATACACCTCAGGAAATGTTCAGCGAGCGGGAGAGATCCATCGGCAATTGTTCCCTATTTACAAGGGGTTGTTCGAATGTCCACAACCTTTACCGAATCCTTCAGCGGTCAAATATGCTTTAAGTCTGAAAGGTCTGTCTGTTGGAGGCGTCAGATTGCCGCTTATTTCACCTACTGCAGCTGAGGCGGCCTTTATCGAGGCACTATTTCACTAAGTGCTGAACAATGATATTCTAGTCTTTAAACCGGCTTCTCCTGTGGAGAGCCGGTTTTTATATTTATTATATTTTGCTAAAATAATGGGTCACATTTAAGGAAAGAATTTGGATACGAGATAGGGTGACTTGTCTTTTGCCAAAAAAATCATGTATAATGATCTTAAGTGACTGGGTGCGGTTAAAATTAAATATGCGGTAATCTTCCGTCAATGGTATACATTGTGAGACAGGATAGGTCCCAAGATGAGTCTGTGTAAATGATTGAAATGTCTTCGCGCGAGGGGCGCGACGGTGAATTTTGACGGCATTTGTCCGCTTCAATATGAACTTTACTGCCCGGAATCGGGAGCTTTCGCATTGCGCATTTTACAGATATCAGGAATATCCTTGTTAATTAAGGAAGCTATCAGCTGTTTGAAGAATGTGTTCAGCGCCGCTGAAATAATCGAAGTTCAATATTTACCAATAAAAGTATGACGTCCAACATCATAGGAGGGTTAGATTCATTTGTCCAAAAAAAACAACAACGATAAATTGATGATTTTCGCATTGGGCGGAGTCGGAGAAATCGGGAAAAACATGTATGTCATTCAATATGGAGCTGACATTGTAGTCGTGGATTCGGGACTTAAGTTCCCGGAAGAAGATATGCTCGGTATTGATATTGTAATTCCTGATATCTCTTATTTGACAGAGAACCGTGACAAGGTAAGAGGAATTGTACTTACCCACGGACACGAGGATCACATCGGTGGTCTCCCATATGTCCTGAAGAATTTGAATGTTCCGGTTTACGGAACAAGACTTACATTAGGTCTTGTAGAAAACAAATTGAAGGAAGCAAACTTACTGGGTGACACCAAACGAATTCTGATCAATGAAGATTCAGAAATTCAACTGGGAAGTTCGCTCAAAGTTACATTCTTCAGAACCAATCACAGTATTCCTGATTCCGTCGGTGTATGCATAGAAACACCGGAAGGTAACGTAGTTCATACGGGAGATTTCAAATTTGACCACACTCCAGTCAACGGTCAATTTGCAAATCTGCATCGGATGGCTGAAATTGGTCAGAAGGGCGTGCTTGCTCTTTTGTCGGATAGTACAAATGCTGAGAAACCAGGCTTTACCCCATCTGAGAAAAATGTCGGTATCGTTCTGGAAGACATTTTCCGCAAAGCTGAACAACGTGTCGTTGTAGCAACTTTTGCTTCCAATGTGCACCGCATTCAACAAGTGGTTAATGCAGCAGAATCCACAGGTCGTAAGATTACAGTAATTGGCCGTAGTATGGTAAACGTTGTATCCATCGCTTCTGAGCTTGGATATCTGAACGTACCTGACGGTATGCTGATCGAGCCTGAAGAAATGAACAGAATGGCAGCGAACCGTGTCGTTGTTCTTTGCACAGGATCCCAAGGCGAGCCAATGTCCGCATTGACCCGTATGGCACGTTCCAGTCATCGTAAAGTAGATATCTTGCCAGGTGATACTGTTATTATTGCAGCAACACCGGTACCAGGTAACGAGAAATATGTAGGTCGTACCATTGATGAATTGTTCCGTCTTGGCGCTAACGTAATTTATAGCGGTTCCAATTCTGGCGTTCACGTATCCGGTCACGGTAGCCAGGAAGAGCTTAAGCTTATGCTCAACCTGATGAAACCTAAATATTTCATTCCAATTCACGGTGAATACCGTATGCAACGCAAACATGCGCTTTTGGCAGAATCTGTTGGCGTAGAGTCTCAGAACATTTTCATCACTGAAATCGGTGAGATTGTGGAAATTCAAGGCGGTGCCGCTCGTAAAGCTGGTAAAGTAACGGCTGGTAACGTATTGATTGACGGTCTGGGTGTAGGTGATGTAGGTAATATTGTATTGCGTGACCGTAAGTTGCTGTCTCAAGATGGTATTTTGGTTGTCGTGGTTACACTAAGCAAACAGAATGGTGCAATTGTCTCCGGACCTGACATCATTTCTCGTGGTTTCGTTTATGTTCGTGAGTCCGAAGGACTGCTTGACGAAGCGAACCGAATTGTTTCCAGTACATTGCAGCGCTTGATGAGTGAGAAAGTAAATGAGTGGGCATCGCTTAAAACAAGCGTAAAAGATTCACTCGGTCGTTTCTTATATGAGCAAACGCGTCGTAGACCGATGATTTTGCCAATTATCATGGAAGTGTAAGGAGAATTCTCCTTAAATAAATATATAGCTTGGGCATTGGCCCCTTTTCCCCGGAAATATTGGACGGTTTCTACGGGAAAAGGGGTTTTTGTATTGTTTATATTCACATCATGAGGAGAGGTTTGCATAATGCGGGGCCCTGAAATGTCATACTAATGAAAGTTAGTAAGGCTATAGCAGACCAGAGCTGCATAAGAAAAGGGAGAGCTGCGAAAATGAACTACATGAATGGATCAAATGGAGCAAAGAATGAGGAAGTTATACCACCAGAGGGAAATCCAAGTACAAATGAAAACATGCCGCCCACTACAATGGGTGCACTTAAAGAGCTTGGACAAACAGCGGTTCCTACCGGTGAACCGGATATCTTTTGCATAACGATCATCGGTCAGATTGAAGGCCATATTGTAATGCCTCCTCAGAACAAAACGACGAAATACGAACATATCATTCCCCAGCTGGTGGCAGCTGAACAGAATAAGAATATTAAAGGTCTGCTTATTATTTTAAATACTGTTGGTGGAGATGTAGAAGCTGGTCTAGCGATTGCCGAAATGATTTCTTCGCTCTCTAAACCAACGGTAACAGTAGTCATTGGAGGGGGCCATAGTATTGGCGTTCCGATCGCTGTATCCTCTACGTATTCAATTATTGCGGAAAGTGCAACAATGACGATACATCCGATTCGTATGAATGGCTTAGTAATTGGAGTGCCACAGACGTTCGAATACATGGAAAAAATGCAGGAGCGTGTAGTGAAATTCGTTACTTCTCATTCTCGGATTTCTGAAGAACAGTTCCGTGACCTCATGTTTAAGACAGGTGAGCTCAATCGTGATATTGGAACAGCCGTTGGGGGGTTGGACGCCGTTAAATATGGTCTCATGGATGAGGTGGGCGGGATCGGAGCTGCCTTAGCGCATCTTAACCGCATGATTGGTGGAGATTTCTCTGCAGCGCCTACAGCAGCGATTTCGGGAGGGCTTACGCAATGACACTCTATACGATAATGTCGATGGAACAGGTGTGGGAGGGGGCATTTAATAATTACGCTACAACGCGAGAAGTAAGCGTTCAGGGGATGCTCATGCAGGTTGAGCCGATGGAGGAAGGACGCGCGCGCATTGTAAGATTGCTGGATTGTCCTTTGGAGCGATATTTAGATCCGTCGTTCTCTCCTGGAGCTATAATTACGTTAACATAAAGATTCATTTTTTGACAAAAGAGAACATAGGTACGCCACGCCATTATATGGTATAATGTTGTTCCGGGGGTGGCTGGCGTGGCTAAACGAAAAAAGAAAAAGAAAAAAGCGCTGCTCGGCAGCGTTTTAAAATATGAAATTTACGGAATTTTACTAATAACGATATCCGTTATTGCTCTGTCTGGTGAAGCGGCGGTAGGACGGTCACTTTCAAGTATGGCGGGTTATTTATTAGGGAGATTTTATTTTGTGTTGCCGCTTATTGGTATTTTTTATGGGCTTATGGTTATGATCCATCGAAGATGGCCTTCTTCTTGGAACAGTCGACATACAGGCGTGCTTCTGCTTCTGCTATCCATGTGCCTTATGAGCACTATTTCTGCAATGGAGCAGAAGCTTGGCCCGTTGTCCTTGCTCCATCCTGGCAACGTGATGACACAAATACATAATGATCTTTCGGGATCTCTTTCGCCCGGTGTTAACAATAGTAATGTCTATATGCTGGGTAAGGATATAAGTGGTGGATATATCGGCGGATTGGAGTATGCTGCACTGCTGTGGCTCTTTGGTAGTCTGGGAGCTAAGCTGCTCATGATCGTTATGCTTGCCATCAGCTTTATGTTAATTACAAATCTCTCCTATGTAGAGATTATTACTCTTTTGCGAGTTCGTACGGTTAAGTTTGTGGAAGGGATTCGTCTCCATGCGGCAAACCGTCCGAAGGCAGTCCCAGTAGCGGCTAGACCTTCCAAAGCAGCCGCACCCGTAAAGACTCGGCCAGTGAAGCAGCCTGTCTATAACGAAGATGACGAAGAGGAAGAAGACGATCGATATTTACCTAATCGTAAGCAACCTGTTCTATTGAAAAAAATATCCGGTTGGTTCACAGGCTCCACCCGTTCAGAGGCGGAAGCCGATTCTGATGATGATGATCATGGTCCAATTGTAACAAGTGCTTCGCACGGCCCGATCATTTCTGGGCTTTCAGTAGATAGTCGTGTGACTCCACTTGAGGATATCCAACATGATTTTGATGATGCAGATATGGATATGGAACCTGTGACTCCAATTATTCGCGACTTCTTTGAACATATCCGCTCAGAAGGGCTGAATGAGGAAGATCGGGAGGAATGGAGTGAATTCTCTCCAGCAGCTCGTGGTGTTACCGTCAAAGCTCCTGTTGCTGGGGTTAATCCAGTCAGTCAACAGCCTTCAGATGAGCCTGAGGAGAATTTGACTATAGACTTGGATGGATTGCTAAGCGCTACTCCTGATGGACAGATCATTCCTGCTCCACCGGCACCACCTCCACCAAAACCTTATAAGCTGCCATCTTTCCGACTTCTAGCCAAACCTAACAACAGCGGCAAAGCGGGAGATCAGAATGATTATATGCAGACCGCCCGTAAGCTAGAAGCTACCCTAGAGAGTTTCGGTGTTAGAGCAAAGGTTCTCGAAGTAGTTAGAGGTCCAGCGGTTACACGGTATGAGATTCAGCCGGATATCGGTGTCAAAGTTAGCCGCATTGTTAATCTGACGGATGACATTGCGCTTGCTCTTGCAGCCAAAGATATACGTATGGAGGCGCCAATTCCGGGTAAATCAGCCATTGGGATAGAGGTACCGAATTCCGAAGTGTCTATTGTGACCATGCGTGAAGTTATGGAGACACAGATCTTTCAGGAAGCTGAATCCAGATTATCGATTGCTTTTGGACGTGATATTTCGGGTCAGACGATTATCGGTAATTTAGCGAAGATGCCCCATTTATTGGTGGCTGGTGCAACGGGTTCTGGTAAATCGGTTTGTATTAACGGGATTATTACGAGTATTTTATACAAAGCTAAACCTGATGAAGTCAAATTCCTGATGGTGGACCCGAAGATGGTAGAGCTGAATGTCTATAATGGGATTCCGCATCTTCTGGCTCCAGTCGTTACTGATCCGAAGCGGGCGAGCTTAGCTTTAAAGAAGATTGTTGTGGAAATGGAGAAAAGGTATGAACTCTTCTCCAAATCAGGTACACGCAACATGGAAGGCTATAATAAGCTGATGGCTGAGAACCCAGCTGCTATACTTCCGTATATCGTTGTTATTGTGGACGAGCTTGCGGATTTGATGATGGTTGCCGCTAACGATGTAGAGGATGCTATCTGTCGGCTTGCACAGATGGCGCGTGCAGCTGGTATACATCTAATTATCGCCACTCAGCGTCCTTCCGTGGATGTCATTACAGGTTTGATTAAGGCGAATATTCCATCTCGTATCGCTTTCGGCGTATCTTCCAATGTCGACTCACGTACCATTCTGGATATGCCAGGTGCGGAGAAGCTGTTAGGTCGGGGAGACATGCTGTTCTTACCGATGGGAGCTTCTAAACCGATTCGTGTGCAGGGTGCCTTTATGAGCGATCAAGAGGTTGAGACGATCGTTCAATATGTCAGCAGTCAAGGTGAAGCAGAATATGATGAGTCCATTGTTCCAGAGGTTGATGACACAATCGCTGAAGACCAGGAGCCACAGGATGAGTTATATGAGCAGGCCGTAACGATCGTGCTTGAAGCGAAGCAAGCTTCAGTCTCGCTACTACAGCGCCGGATGAGGGTTGGTTACACCCGTGCAGCCCGTTTGATTGACTCTATGGAGGCTCGTGGGGTAATAGGGCCTTACGAGGGCAGCAAGCCGCGTGAGGTGCTTGTATCACTTGAGCAGTATCAGCATAACAAGATCAGTTCTTAAGCTGAACAAGTCAGTTTAAACCTTAAATAGACAGTAAAAAGGGGTCGTCCCCAAGTAGTTTGTACTACTTGGGGACGGCCTCTTACTCATGCTGAAAAAGTGTAAGTGACACTTCAAATAATGGCTTTAGTGAAGCTACGAATGAGGCTCCGAGTGAAGCTTCATTAAAATAATTAGGGAATTTCTCCCTGAAATTCTGTGATTATTGGTTCTCAGACTTATAATTAGGGAAAATCTCCCTATAATTTATTAATTTTGGTAAGAAATAAAGGAATTGGCCTGATTTTTAGGGAGGAATTCCCTAATTCCATTCATTATCAGAGAATATCCACTATTTTCAGGGAGTTTTTCCCTAAAAGTGCGAACTGTTACTTGGATTATTGTGAATTCATATCACTAAAATATTGAAAAGTATGACGTATATCTATAATTTCAATTAATGCGTGGTTCCACAGTAAAATGTGGTCCTTTAAATTCATGATTCATATCAACTACATGGTTTTCTTATTTCGAATATAGTTGATAATTATTCTCAATTATAATGAAAAGCTATTTCTTCTTTTTTAGTAATGCATAGGATGCGCTGACAGTCGTCATAATAACTTTAGCCATCCATGCAGAACTTACAAAAGAAAGGTAGAGCGAACCCTATGAAGAAACAAAAGATGTGGATATTTGCTGCTTTAACTCTTGCACTTGCTGCCGCGCCGTTTGCAGGAACGTTTTTCAAGGGGAATGGCATTGTTCAGACCAAGCAAAGTGCTGCTGCGTCATTTGTCCACGAGTTAAATAATCCTGACGAAGAAGTCTTGCCGGCTTTCAGTACAACACCTATTAAACTTGGGTCCACGGGTCAGGATGTCTATGAATTGCAGGGAAGATTAAAGCACTTAGGTTATTATGCCGGAAAAATAGACAGTCATTTTGGACCAAAAACGAAGAATGCAGTAACCTGGTTTCAATGGAAATTCGGAATGAAGTCTGATGGCATTGTGGGTGCCAAAACTAAGCTGAAGCTGTATAACGCCACGAAGAACTGGAAGCCTACTGAGCCTTCTACGGGCACGGGAAATAAGACAGCACAGAATAACACTGGCAATAAAACAAATACGTCCAATAAAACGAATTCGCCAGGATTGTCTTCAGGTAATTCTTTGGGCTTATCGGAGAATGATCTGAAAATCATGGCTAATGCCGTGTATGGAGAAGCCAGAGGTGAGCCTTTCGAAGGTCAGGTTGCTGTTGCTGCGGTCATTTTAAACCGTGTGAACTCACCTAGTTTCCCGAATACGCCGTCTGGCGTTATTTTTCAACCGGGAGCATTTACAGCTGTGGCCGATGGTCAGATCTATTTGGAGCCCAATGAGCAAGCACGTAAAGCAGTGCAGCAAGCACTCAATGGTTGGGACCCTTCAGGTGGATGTTTGTATTACTTCAATCCTAAAACAGCGACCTCTAAATGGATTTGGACCCGTCCTCAGGTGAAGACGATTGGTCAGCATATTTTCTGTATGTAAAAAGAAGGATAGAGAATTCAGAGAGCAACCGGGAAGAGGCTTCCGGTTGCTTCCTTACTTTGGAATGGTTTAGAATGGTTAATAATTCATAAACATGATGTAGAGCAACTATCCACGCCGTAAAGGAGTTTTGGACTTGACTAATAATGTATTTCAGCATGGCACCGTAGGAGGCTTGCGCATTCACGTTATGCCAACCAAGGCATTTAAGACCTACGCGATCTCACTTTATGCTGGGATCCCACTTGATGAGAATACAGTAACCTCTACTGCACTAGCTCCATTCGTGCTTCGCAGAGGTACCGCGACTTATCCGGAGACCACACAATTCCGCGAGCGTTTGGAGGAACTGTATGGCGCTGGATTCGGGTTTGATATTTATAAAAGAGGCGATTATCAAATCGTTCAGTTCCGCATGGATACTATTAATGACTCTTTTGTGCAAAGCAAGGAGAGCTTACTTGAACAATCCTTCGCTTTCTTAGGTGAAGTACTGACTCGTCCATTAGTTGAAGACGGCAGCTTCCGACCTTCGTATGTTGCAACGGAGCGTGAAACCGTTCGCAAGAAGCTGGAGTCCATCGTAAATGACAAGATACGTTACGCTGCTGAGCGCTGTATTGAGGAAATGTGCCGTAACGAGCCATATCGTCTTCACCCTCTGGGGCAAAGAGCGGATCTGGATCAAATCACTCCGAAAAGTTTGTATGAATCGTATAATTCCTGGCTGGATGATGCCATCCTTGATCTCTATGTAGTGGGTGACACTACAGCTGAGGAAGTAGAAAAGCTTGTACAGCGTCATTTCGGTCGGGTTCAGTCCGAGGTGGGCTTATATAGCTCTAAGTTCGTACCTGTATCAGTTAATGAGGTGCGGACTGTAGAAGAGAAGCTGGATGTCAGTCAGGGCAAGTTGAACCTGGGTCTACGCACCTCTATTACTTATAAGGATGATAATTACGCGTCCGCACTTATGTACAACGGAATATTAGGAGGGTATCCCCACTCTAAACTCTTCGTTAACGTACGTGAGAAGGCAAGCCTTGCATATTATGCTTCGTCTCGTTATGACGGCCACAAGGGCATTGGAACGATTCAATCAGGCATCGAAACGCAAAATTACGGCAAAGCCGTGGACATTATAGAGAAACAATTGGAAGAGATGAAAGCTGGCAATATCAGTGATCTGGAACTGAGTCAGACCAAAGCTATGATCCGCAATCAGCTTTCCGAGATTCCGGATTCTGCTTTTGAAATGATCTCTTACGACTTCAACCGCCAGTTGTCAGGAAAAGAACGGACAGCTGATCAGCTATTGGAGCAGGTGGAACAAATCGGTGCTGAAGATGTAAAAGCTGCCGCCGAAACCTTTCAGCTGGATACGATATATTTCTTGACAGGAAAGGAGGAATAACGATGGAACAAATTCATTACGACAGACTTCAAGAGACCATTTATCATGAGGTCATGGATAACGGACTTCAGGTATATGTGTTGCCGAAACCAACCTTCAAAAAGACCTATGCTACATTTGCAACTAAATACGGTTCCGTTGACAATCATTTTCATGTCGCAGGTGGAGAAGAAACCACTGTTCCTGATGGTATAGCTCACTTTTTAGAGCACAAAATGTTCGAAGAGCCAGAAGGCGATATTTTTGCTACCTTTGCATCAAATGGAGCCTCGGCCAATGCTTTTACAAGCTTTGATCAGACCGTTTATCTTTTCTCAGCAACAGAGAATATAGAGACCAATCTTAGTACGCTCGTTGATTTTGTTCAGCGACCTTATTTTACAGATGAGAATGTAGAAAAGGAAAAGGGAATTATTGGTCAAGAAATTAATATGTATGCTGATAATCCGGACTGGCGCGTGTATTTTGGCCTTATTGAAGCGATGTATTCGAAGCATCCGGTTCGTATTGACATTGCAGGTACGGTAGAATCGATTAGTACGATCACGAAAGAAACGCTGTACACATGTTATAACGCTTTTTATCACCCTAGCAATATGTTGTTGTTCGTGGTTGGGGGTGTGGACCCGGAGAAAGTATTTTCCTTGATTCGCGCTAACCAAAAGGGTAAAACCTACGGCAAGCAGGGTGAAATCAAGCGTATTTTTGAAGATGAACCCGAACAAGTCGCTACAAAACGGCTAGAAAGCAAGCTTGCTGTTTCGATGCCGAAAATCATGTTTGGTTTCAAGGAAAAAGTAGAAGATCTAACAGGTGAAGCTTCTCTGAAACGCGACCTGATAACGAAGCTAATGCTCGATTTGTTGGTAGGTAGTAGCACAGCATTGTATCAAAAGCTTTATGATGAGGAATTGATCTCGGACAGCTTTGGACATGAATTTAATAGTTCTCCGCAGTATGCTTTTTCTGCAATGGGTGGGGATACAAAGGATCCGGACTTGCTTTTAAAACGAATTAAAGAAGAAGTAGATCTAATCTTAAAGTCTGGCTTTGCGGAGAAGGATTTCGAGCGGGCACGGAAAAAGAAAATTGGCGGTTATTTGCGCATGCTGAACTCCCCTGAAAGTATCGCACATGAATTTACACGCTACCAGTTCCGTGGTGGTGACCTGTTTGAAGTTCTGCCTATGTATGAATCGATCACTCTGGCAGAAGTAAATGAGCGTCTGCAAGCCCATGTAAACTGGGAACAGCTTGCCGTTTCATTGGTGGTGAGTCCTTAGGTGAGCGTTTTGGGAGAGAGCAGCAAACCACTAGGGGAAATGACAGTGCTCATTACAGGGGGAAGCGGAGGGATCGGCGGCGCCATTGCGGAACGATTTGCTTCTGTGGGGATGAATATAGTTATTCATTACAGACACTCACATGAAGCTGCGAATGATGTCGCTCGGCGTTGTATGGCCCTTGGCGCAAAGGTAATGACAGTAAACGCGGATATGAAGGATCGTAGTCAGATTGTACGTATGGCGGAAAAGCTTGAGAGTAATGGGATGCAGCCGGATATTCTCGTCAATAATGCCGGTAAATCGCATTACGGAATGTTAGCTGATGTGACCGAAGAGGAATGGGATGACATTATGTCCATTAACTTGAAGGGAACCTTTATGTGCAGTCAGATCTTTATGCCGTACATGGTGTCGCAACGTTATGGTCGTATCATCAACGTTTCTTCCGTATGGGGAATCACTGGAGCTTCTTGCGAAGTAGCTTATTCGGCTAGCAAAGGTGGAGTGAATGCCTTTACAAAGGCTTTAGCTAAAGAGCTGGCTCCATCTGGTGTAACGGTTAACGCGGTAGCTCCAGGAGCGGTTAATACGAACATGCTGTCCAATTTACAGGAGGATGAAGTCCGTATGCTGGAGGATGAGATTCCAGTAGGGCGTTTGGCTACGCCTAATGAAATATCTTCACTAATTTATTTTTTGGCTTTGCCTGAGTCCGGGTATATCACTGGTCAGATTATTAGTCCAAATGGTGGATGGATTACCTGATCTTCAGTTGGAGAAAAACTCCAGCATAATAACTTAGCTTCTAAGACATATTATAAGTGTTGTTTTTAAATCTCACGTAAGGCGGCTTACAGCCTGTATGCAGGTGTTTGACCGTAAACATGAAGGAGGATTTAAGATGACACAAGAAGATAGCGTAATCAAAAATTTTGACACCTGGAAGAAATTTCTAGGAAAACGAGTTGTACAGGCGGAGAAACTTGGGATGAGTGAAGACACAATCTCAAAGCTGGCTTTTGAAATTGGGGAATTCCTCGATGAAAAAGTGGATCCAGCAAACACTCAAAACCGTGCAATCAAAGAGCTATGGGACGTCGGCAACGATGAAGAAAAGCAGACGATTGCTAAACTCATGGTCAAGTTGGCGAAAAATCACGCCTAAGCTTGCGGAAAAGCTCCCCTTGTGGGAGCTTTTCTGCAATTATTACAGGACTGACCTTGCCTTTCATTTTTATTTTATATATCATTAACATGACCCGTGTTTCAGACCGCTTTGTCTGAACGGCATTTTTTTGATGTATATCAAAGTGCGGGAAAAGGAATCTATGAGGTGTACAAGTGGAATATAAACAATGGTATATGGAATACAAGATTCACAAGAACAGACCCGGTCTGCTTGGTGATATCGCTTCAATGTTAGGGATGCTAGAAGTCAACATTCTGACGATTAATGGCGTTGAAGGAAAGACTCGCGGAATGTTGCTGGAGACCAATGATGATGACAAAATAATGCTGATGGGCGAAATGCTCAAGAAAGTTGATAATATTACAGTTTCAGCTCTGCGGTCTCCAAGACTCGTAGACAAGCTGGCTGTGCGCCATGGGCGATATATTGAACGGGATTCAGATGATCGGAAGACGTTTCGTTTTACTCGGGATGAGCTTGGTCTATTGGTCGATTTTCTCGGGGAACTGTTTAAAAAAGATGGAAATCAGGTAATAGGACTTCGAGGTATGCCCCGTGTAGGAAAGACGGAATCAATCATTGCTGGCAGTGTCTGCGCGATGAAGCGTTGGACATTTGTCTCCTCGACACTTTTACGTCAGACGGTTCGAAGTCAATTAGCAGAAGATGAGATGAACCCACATAATGTATTTATTATTGATGGTATTGTTAGTACGATCCGCTCTAATGAGAAGCATTATAATTTATTACAAAATGTTATGAGTATGCCAAGCACGAAAGTGATCGAGCATCCAGATATTTTTGTGCGGGAATCTGAGTACACCTTTGATGATTTTGATATTATTATCGAGCTTCGCAATAATCCAAATGAAGAAATATTGTACGAGTCGTTTACGACTAGCTACAGTGATGATTTATAGAACAAGAATGAACAATGATATTCATTGAAATTTACAGGAGGTGATGGTATGTCGGAACTGGGCCGGCAATTGAAAGAGGCGCGTCTGCAAAAAGGGATGAGTCTTGACGATGTCCAGGAAGTAACGAAAATTCGCAAAAAGTATTTGGAAGCCATCGAGTCTGGAGACTATAAGGTGCTTCCAGGAAGTTTTTATGTTAGGGCGTTTATCAAAACGTACGCAGAGGCAGTAGGGATGAGTCCTGACGAACTGCTAGAGGAGCATGGGAATGTACCTGCCCCTCCCGAAGACACAGCCATGGAAACGGTGATTCAAAAACGCAGCCGTAGACCAGAAACCGAACGGAATGCAAAATGGCTGCCAACAGTGCTAATGTGGACATTTCCAATATTAATTATTGTTGTGATTTACATTTATGCATCTAGTTTGAACAAACCGGATCCTGATCAGATTGATCAGACGAATCTGACGAATGAACAGCAGGATCCTACGACTGCTCAAACATCTCCACCGGCTTCAGGAGGTGGAGTTGTGGCGCCAACTTCTTCGGCAGGAACAGAAGCAACAACTGAACCTACTGCAGAGCCAACGCCATTACCAACACCTACGCCTTCCCCGCAATCCATTACAGTTACACCGGATGGGAAAGCAGGAAAAACAACAAAATTCAAGGTTTCAGCTCCGGCTGGAAGTGAAGTGAAGGTTGAGATTTCTGCTACTGGGGTAAGCTGGCTTGAGGTGTATAAAGGTGAGAACTCTAAAGGTGAAAAGCTCTCATTTGGTAACACAGCGGCAGGAGATCGTATGAGCTTTGTACTTGGAAGTGAAGGAATGTATATTAAATCTGGTTATTCACCAGCTACTGAGATTACTGTCAATGGACAAGTGATTACGGATGAAAAGACCTCATCTCGTCTGCTACTTAATCTGGATGATGGTACTGGAAGTGAAACGACCCAGAATGAAGGTACCACCGATACTACTGACCAGACTAATGAAACAGGCCAATAAGAAAAATGATGCATAGACTTTGGCTTTGCGGGGAACATAAGACTGTTTCTAGTTCTTAGCCAAAGTGGGGTGTACATTCATGATTGTTAGCTGGGTTGTAGCTGGACTTGGGGTTATTGTCAGTCTTATCGGATACTATATGACACCAAGTGCTTGGGGTTATGGAATTCTCGGGTTCGGTCTTGCACATATCGTGCTTGGAATTCTGGATATGTTTCGAAGCCCGCTTCGAAGCAGATAGAGAATTTAGAATGTGCGTCTCCGAGGATATATTCCTTTGGAGACGTATTTCTACCTGAAACACAACTCATTTCGAAGGAAAAGCTCCACTATGTGGGGCTGTTTTCTGTGTCGGGTGAGGTACATATTATCCAATATTAGACTTAAGGGTATCATTCTTTTATAATAGTAGCAGACTAAAAAGTACAAAGGACGTGTAGTTATGAGTTCAGAAAGTTCATTTGATATCGTATCTAAAATGGATATGCAGGAATTAACCAATGCGATCCACCAAACAGAGAAAGAAATTGACAACCGCTTTGACTTTAAGAACAGCAAGAGTAGTCTGAAGCTGGAGAAAGACGCACTTATTATCGCCTCTGAGGACGAATATAAGTTAAACGCTGTTATTGATATTTTACAATCGAAGATGGTGAAGAGAGGTATCACGCTGAAAAACTTGGATTTCGGCAAAGTGGAGCCCGCTTCTCTGGGTAGTGTTCGTCAGCGTTTAGGTCTTAAGCAAGGGATTGATCAGGAGAACGCAAAAAAAATTAACATCCTGATTCGTGATTCGAAATTGAAGGTGAAGAGCCAGATTCAAGGAGATCAGATCCGCGTAACTGGTAAGAGTCGCGATGATTTACAACAAATTATCCAGATTTTGCGTAAAGCTGATTTGCCGCTGGACCTGCAGTTCAACAACTTAAAATAGCATTTTGTACCCCGCAGTGCTTATCAGCGCCATTATGCGGGGTGCTTTGTATTTTTTTTGACACCTATTTATAGCTATAATATACTTGCTTAAGTAGAAATAGATGAGCCTGACTCAGGCAATTTGTATGAACGATTTAGGGGAGGAACTTCAGTGAATTTGCCCAACCGCATCACGCTAGCACGTATTTGCCTGATCCCGATTATGATGTTTTTCTTACTGGTGGATTTCAGTTTTTATCCAGAACCGATACATTGGGGCTCTTTTCAGCTATCTGTTAATCATTTGGTGGCAGCTGTAATCTTTTTGCTTGCAGCGAGCACAGATGGAATAGACGGCTACATAGCAAGGAAATATAATATGGTCACCAATCTCGGTAAGCTCCTTGATCCGTTAGCGGACAAGCTGTTAGTTTCTGCAGTTCTGATTTCACTTGTGGAATTGGGCAGATGTGATTCATGGATCGCAATTGTTATCATTAGTCGTGAGTTCGCAGTAACCGGGCTTCGCCAGATAGCATTGTTAGAGGGAAAAGTGGTTGCCGCCAGCAAATGGGGTAAGATAAAGACGGTTGTACAAATTGTAGCGATCTCACTGCTGTTGTTAAATAATTTCCCATTTCAATTCGTCAGCATTCCTGTAGATGATATTGCCATCTGGGCTGCAGCCTTGATCACTATTTACTCTGGAATTGATTATTTTGTGAAGAATAAGGATCTATTACAGCTGCATAATGCTTAAGCGTTTTAGGCAGCTACATATAGGAGAGGTAATAGGTAAAGCACCTATTACCTTTTTTAAACCCTAAAAGCAGTGTATCTACATTATAACGAGGAGGCGAAAGCCAGGTATGAAAGCGGAGATTATTGCAGTAGGCACGGAGCTTTTGCTCGGTCAAATCGTAAATAGTAATGCCCAGTTTTTGTCTATTGAGCTAGCTGCTATTGGGATTGATGTATATTTTCAAACCGTAGTTGGGGATAACAGCAGTCGCTTGCAGCAAGCCATTGAGATCGCTCAAAGCAGAGCGGATGTTATCATATTTACCGGTGGTATTGGTCCTACAGAAGATGATCTAACGAAGGACGCGCTGGCTGCTTCCTTAGGTCGCACACTTCATATAGATCGCTTGGCAATGGATCATGTACAACGTTTCTTTGATGATCGAAAGATTGTAATGACGGAGAATAATCGTAAACAGGCACTTATAATTGAAGGAACTACACCGTTGCCAAATGAGATTGGTCTTGCTGTTGGCATTGCTTTTGAGCATGAAAAGAAATATTATATTGTGCTTCCTGGTCCGCCTCGCGAGATGAAGCCGATGTTCGTAGATAAAGCTGTACCGTGGCTTCAGCAGCACGCTCTAACGACAGAAATGCCACTTTATTCTAAAATGCTTAAATTTGCCGGTATCGGAGAATCACTGCTTGAGGATAAGCTCATTAATCTTATTCACAGCCAGACAGACCCAACCATAGCTCCTTACGCTAAAGAGGGAGAGGTAACCGTTCGTATTTCGACAAAGGCGCCTTCCGAGCATGAAGCTTACAAGAAGCTGGAGATTCTGGAGAAACAGATCAAAGAGATTTTGCCAGAACATTTATATGCAAATATTGATGTGCCACTGGAGCAATTGATTGTGGATTGGATGGCGGATGCAGGTCTGACTTTAAGTGCGGCAGAGAGTTGCACGGGAGGCTTGCTGATGGAGAGTATAACTAACATTCCAGGCAGTGCTTCGATGTTTGAGGGAGGAATCGTCTGTTATTCCAACGACCTGAAGAAAAAACTTCTGAATGTGCCAAGTGCTTATTTGGAGGGGCCAGATGCTCCAGGGGCAGTTAGTCGTGAAGTTGCCGAGGTGTTAGCTGATCAGGTGAGAATGATCGCAGATAGTGATTTCGGTTTATCTGTAACTGGTGTAGCAGGACCAGGCTATTCTGAACGTAAGCCAGTTGGACTTGTATTTATTGGTTTAGCTGAACGCGGGCGTAAGACAGAAGTATACGAGCTTAATCTTAAAGGTACACGTGAAAATATACGACTGCGTACTGTTAAAGCTCTGTTGTATCGTCTATGGCGCAGACTTGAGGAACGGAAGGTGGAGACACCTCTTGAAGGCTCAGACTTGTAATGGGAGATTAGCCCAGTTATAATTGAGACATACGGAAGAACCGTGGCACTGAGATTTCTTTGCTGCGGTTTTTTGTATATCTGCGGAGATTTTGATCGCTGTTTTGGTTTTGATCATAAGTCGTTGATGTCCGGTGAAGTAGAGAAATCAGTTAACTTCTATGTCCGGAGGGAGGCTTACAATAAAAGGGATAATTAACGCTTGAGACAAAAAAAACGAATGTATGTTCGAAAAAAAGCTTGGCAAGACCTCAAAAACACGTTATTATATTATTATAAACAGTGAAGGAAGTGGTCTGATTGTCAGATCGTCGTGCAGCGCTTGATATGGCGCTTCGTCAAATAGAAAAACAATTTGGTAAAGGTTCGATCATGAAACTGGGAGAATCCACTCATATGCAAGTGGAAGTTGTACCTAGCGGATCTTTGGCACTTGATATTGCGTTAGGTATAGGCGGACTTCCAAAGGGACGTATTATTGAAGTATACGGACCTGAATCCTCCGGTAAAACGACTGTTGCTCTTCATGCTATTGCAGAAGTGCAAAAACAAGGAGGACAAGCTGCATTTATCGATGCTGAGCATGCGCTCGATCCGAAGTATGCACGTAACTTGGGCGTAAACATTGATGAATTGTTGCTATCTCAGCCAGATACGGGTGAACAGGCACTTGAGATTGCTGAAGCACTTGTCCGTAGTGGTGCAGTAGACATTATTGTCGTTGACTCCGTAGCTGCGTTGGTTCCTAAAGCGGAAATCGAAGGTGATATGGGTGACTCTCACGTCGGCCTACAGGCTCGTTTGATGTCTCAAGCGCTTCGGAAGCTATCTGGTGCCATTAGTAAATCGAATACAATTGCTATCTTTATTAACCAGCTTCGTGAGAAAATTGGTGTTATGTTCGGTAACCCTGAGACAACACCGGGTGGTCGGGCGTTGAAATTCTACTCTTCCGTACGGTTGGATGTTCGCCGTGTCGAAAGTATTAAGATGGGTAACGACGTTGTAGGTAACCGAACCAAGATCAAGATTGTGAAGAATAAGGTAGCACCTCCATTTAAACAAGCTGATGTTGATATCATGTATGGTGAAGGGATTTCCAGAGAAGGAAGTCTTGTAGACATCGGTACTGAAATGGACATCGTGAATAAGAGTGGTGCATGGTATTCCTATGAGGGTGAGCGTCTCGGTCAAGGACGTGAGAATGCCAAACAGTTCTTGAAAGAACATCAAGATATTGCACTTATCATTGAGAACAAGATCCGTGAAGCAAGTAACCTGTCCACTATTGTTGCTGCACCAAATGAAGCGGAAATCATTGCAGAGCAAGAGGAAGAAGAAAAGCTACTTCTCGAAATCGAACAATAGAATTTACTAAGGAATAGGACGCCCTGTGATTCATTGTTGCAGGGTGTCTTTTCTTAACAGTGTAAGAACATATATATTTGGGGTCCCCCCAAAGTACCTGAGTACGCACCGAAGTTAAGCCGCACTTTGTGGGGATATTTTATTGCTATGAGGTGACAAGCAACTATGGTAATACAGCTGGATATGGATTTTGAATCGGATGAGCAGAACGTACAGGTCCTATCTGATTTTCCTGATGGAGAACTTTTAGAAATTACTAAGGTAGAACGTCAGAAGAAGTCGGACCACCGCTACATCATACATTTCGGAGCCTATAACATGACTGTACACGAAGACGTCATGATTAAATATCGGATGATTACTGGAAATTCTTTTATGAAAGCCGATTTGGAGGAAATTGTTGTTGCTGATGAGCGACAACGAGCTTATGTAGAAGGACTTCGTTATCTAGAACGGAAGCCACGTACCGCTATGGAAATGACTCGCCGTTTACGGCAGAAGGAAATAGGGGAGACTATTATTGCGGAAGTGGTGCAACGGCTACAGCAGGAAAGATTTCTTGATGACCCCTTGTATGCAAAGCAATGGGCCGAGCAACGCATTACGAACCAGCGAAAAGGGAAAATGTGGATTCGCCAAGAGCTACGTGAGAAAGGAATCGACAAAACCTTGATCTCGGAAGCACTGGAGAATGTCAGTCCTGAACAAGAACTAGAGAGTGCACTTCAGATTGGTCGTAAGAAATGGAATCTTATTCGTGGTGAAGCCACAGATAAGCGCAGAAAGACTGGAGCCTTCTTAATGCGGCGTGGATTCTCGGGTGATATGGTGCGACAAGTGATCAATACTTTACTTGAGGAAGACAATTATGAGGGTGAAGATGAGGAATTTTACTAGACTCACTGATTCTCTTGACATTAATGCGCATATCGACTCTCTTGACAATGTCTTTTTATAAATAATAAAATATAACATGAATCGGCATAAAGTAAGAATCCTTTTTCCTTCCCAAAAAGGTGACTTTTTAAAACGGTTCGCGTACAACTCATATGAAATGTAATCGCCGGATAAGGCGGGCAGTGTGCATGTGCAGCATGTGCAGTATGGCAATCGGTTATTTACCGGTTTTTTGTATGGTGATGAACGGATAGTTTAACAACTGCACAATTCCCAGGGATATACCTTGGAGAGGAACCAACGAGGAGGTGAACAGATGCAAGCATGGATCTGGGTCATTATCGTTCTCGTTGTAGCTGCATTATTCTTTGGGTTCGGTTATTTTATTCGTAAATCCCTTGCAGAAGCTAAAATTCAAAGCGCAGAAAGAGAAGCCGTAGTCATCGTGGAGAACGCGAAGAAAGACGCAGAGGCGCTGAAGAAAGAAACAGTATTGGAAGCTAAGGACGAAGTCCATAGAATCCGTACTGAAGCTGAGAAAGAAACTCGTGAACGTCGGAATGAAATCCAACGGCAAGAGAGACGTTTGCTGCAAAAGGAAGAATCTCTGGATAAAAAAATGGAATCGCTTGAAAGAAAAGAAGAACAAGTAGCTAACAAAGAGAAACGAATTGATGAAACCCAACAGCAAATTGATGTTATTTACAAAAACCAAGTCACTGAATTGGAGAGAATTTCCAATTTAAGCATCGAAGATGCAAGAAGTATTATTCTTAGCAATGTTGAGCAAGAAGTTCGCCATGAAACGGCTCAAATGATCAAAGAGATTGAACAGCAGGCGAAAGAGGAAGCGGATAAGAAATCCCGTGAAATCATCACACTCGCTATCCAACGCTGTGCAGCTGATCACGTAGCGGAGACAACAGTTTCAGTTGTAACCCTGCCGAATGAAGAGATGAAGGGGCGGATTATCGGTCGTGAAGGCCGTAATATTCGTGCACTCGAAACTCTTACAGGTATCGACCTCATTATTGATGATACGCCGGAAGCAGTTATTTTGTCGGGATTTGATCCGATCCGCCGTGAAGTGGCCCGTACGGCACTTGAGAAGCTTGTGGCAGATGGACGTATCCATCCCGCTCGAATTGAAGAGATGGTGGAGAAATCCCGCAAAGAAGTGGACGAACGAATTCGCGAATATGGTGAACAAGCTACTTTCGAAGTGGGTGTTCACGGATTGCATCCAGATTTGATCAAGATTCTGGGTCGTCTGAAATTCCGTACAAGCTATGGTCAAAATGTATTGAAGCACTCCATGGAGGTTGCTTATTTAACTGGACTGATGGCCGGTGAGCTTGGGGAAGACATCGTGCTTGCAAAACGTGCAGGATTGCTCCATGATATCGGCAAAGCGCTGGATCATGAAGTAGAAGGATCGCATGTTGAGATCGGCGTTGAACTAGCGAAGAAATATAAGGAACATCCGGTTGTTATCAACAGTATCGCGTCTCATCATGGAGATTGCGAAGCTACCTCGGTTATTGCTATGTTGGTTGGTGCAGCTGATGCATTGTCAGCAGCAAGACCTGGCGCTCGCCGTGAAACACTGGAAACGTATATTAAACGTCTAGAAAAACTGGAAGAAATCTCAGAGTCATTCGAAGGCGTTGAGAAATCATTTGCTATTCAGGCGGGCCGTGAGGTACGCGTGATGGTACAGCCAGAGAAGATTGACGATGCAGAGGCATTCCGTCTTGCTCGCGATATTACGAAAATGATTGAAAGTGAACTGGATTATCCAGGACATATCAAAGTTACCGTTATTCGTGAGACACGGGCTGTTGAATACGCTAAATAGGTGGAATATAAGGTTAAGGGATAAGATGTAACTTATACTTTCTTATATTTGTTGAGAATTGGCCCCTAAGCGGGGCCTTTTTTCTTTTGAATATGAGGTCTTATCCATTAGATATAGCGGTTAAGATTAGGAGGAGAGAATCATTAAAGTACTATTTATTGGAGATATCGTTGGAAATGTTGGCAGAAAGGCTCTTCGTGAGATGTTGCCCTCACTAAAAAGTAAATATCAGCCACATATCATTATTGTTAATGGTGAAAATTCTGCTGCCGGTAGAGGGATCACCAAGGCGATCGCTAATGAGTTTTTTAACTGGGGCGTTCACGGTATAACTATGGGAAACCACACATGGGACAACAAAGATATTTTTGAGTTCATCGATGATGAGGCTCGGATTATTCGTCCCGCTAATTTTCCGCCAGGAACACCGGGAAGAGGTTATACAGTCGTTAAAGGGAACGGTAAAGAACTGGCAATAGTAAATTTGCAAGGCCGGACTTTCTTACCTGCTATCGATTGTCCTTTCCGTGTCGGGGAAGAAATTGTGGAAGAGCTTCGCAGAGATCACAAATGTATTTTAGTCGATTTCCATGCAGAGGTAACCTCTGAGAAAATCGCCATGGGATATTTTATGGATGGTCGCGCATCGATTGTTGTTGGGACACATACTCATGTTCAGACAAATGATGATGTGATTTTACCAGGAGGAACTGCGTATTTGACCGATGCGGGAATGGTTGGTTCAAGCGAAGGAATTCTGGGTATGGAAAGAGATGCAGTACTTTATAAGTTCACAACTCAGCTTCCAGCACGATTTGTTGTCGATGAAGGCAAGTGGCAGCTTCACGGTTTATTTGCAGAATTAGATGAAAATACTGGTGCGGCAACTCGTCTGGAGAAGATACGGTTACGTGAAGATGAATGGGTTATGAGCTAAACGTAGAACAGAGTATGGTTTAATCCGGGTAGTTTCGCTGAGTTAGGGTAAAGTGTGATATTTTTAATATCATAAAAGAGTATCTTTAATACCGTTTTTGGAAGACGTGGTCCGTAAAAAGAAGGAATTATTTCTTCTCTCGCGAATAACATCTAAAGTAGTGGAAGAACACCATTATTTTCCCAGGGGAGGTACTTACTATGGATGTATTAAAAGTATCAGCTAAATCCAATCCAAATTCCGTCGCCGGCGCATTAGCGGGTGTTCTTCGTGAACGTGGATCGGCCGAATTACAAGCTATTGGAGCTGGAGCACTGAATCAAGCAGTCAAAGCAGTTGCCATTGCCCGGGGATTTGTTGCACCAAGCGGAGTAGATTTGATCTGCATTCCTGCGTTCACTGATATAGTGATTGATGGGGAAGATCGAACCGCGATTAAACTGATTGTTGAACCCAGATAATAGACCTATAGAATGATTGAACCTGTTTACTTTTGTAAACAGGTTTTTTGCTTTTGATTTATAGTCTGGCGTTTTTTTGCATAGTATCTGAAATAGGCATTTGGAAATGAAATGAACGGCTGGGACAGTGAGAAAGTGGGGTTGTAAAATGAGGGCTGATAAGTTTAAAGTAGCGGATTTCCATTGTGATGTGCTAAGCAAAATGCAAGCCTCCCCGGATATAAATTTTGACAATGATCCTCGATTAGATGTTACTGCGGAGCGGCTGGCTTCTGGCGGAGTGGAGTTGCAATGTTTTGCAATATATCTTTCAACTAACAGAGGAAAACCAAGCTTTGAACATGTTCTAGGGCAAATTGATCTCTTTAGGCAAAAGATAGTGAACACAGATGGGCTTCAGTGGTTACAGTGGAAGGAGCAAGTAGGGAATCGATTAGTAGGCGCACCTCCACAAGCAATGCTCTCTCTGGAGGGCGTAGACGGCTTAGAAGGGAACTTGTTTTATGCTCAGCTCTGTTTCGAACTTGGAGTACGGTTTCTTGGTGTGACTTGGAATTATGCGAACTGGGCAGCAGATGGTGTGCTAGAGAAGCGTAATGGTGGATTTACGGAAAAAGGGAGAAAGCTGATAGAATGGTGCAACGAAAGTGGAATGCTGCTTGATGTGTCGCATTTGTCGCAAGCGGGGTTCTGGGAGTTGGCCGATTTAAGCAATCGTCCGTTTATTGCCTCCCATTCGAATGCTGCAGCTATATGTGGGCATGCTAGAAATTTAAATGATGAACAGATTAAAGCATTGATTGCAATGGATGGAAGAATGGGCCTGACCTTTTATCCGTGGTTTGTACGTGATGATGGGAAGGCTCGCATGGATGATCTGCTAAAGCACATTGAACATGTATGTAGTCTCGGCGGAGAGAAGCATATGATGTTTGGCTCGGATTTTGACGGCATTGATACTTGGGTAGAGAAGTTGGAACATCCGGGAAAATACCCTGATCTTATAGAGCAGCTGCTTCGTTATTATTCAGAGGATACTGTGAAAGGCTGGATGTATGAGAATGCGATCTCTTTTTTAAGCGCAAACTTGCCCTCTCAGGTGTCTAAACCATGACAATCTTGTGCAAAAAACATAAATTGTCGAAAAAAGGGGCTTCGTTATGATGCAGCCCTTTTTATTTTTGGGTAAGAAGATGTATAATGGTTAATGGCTTGTACAGATACTAGAGAAAATACAAGGAGTGACTTTACAATGAGTAAGACTGTACCCGTAGGTGTGTCGGCTAGACATATTCACCTTACGCAAGAGCACGTGGAGGCTCTGTTTGGCCCAGGATATCAATTAACTGAGTTCAAACCACTTTCCCAACCAGGACAATTTGCAGCAAATGAACAAGTAGCAGTTATCGGTAGCAAAGGTAAATTTGACAAGGTGAGAATTTTGGGACCTGCTCGTCCGGCTTCCCAATTAGAAATTTCCCGTACTGACTCCTTCGCACTTGGCGTGAAAGCTCCAGTTCGCGAATCTGGAAATATTGAAGGAACACCTGGCATTACGCTCAAAGGACCTGCTGGTGAAGTTGAATTAGAACAAGGCGTTATCATCGCAGCTCGTCACATTCACTTCCACACTTCTGAAGCTGAAGCTTGGGGCATTGCGGATAAGCAATTGCTTAAAGTCCGTCTCGGTGGCGACCGCGGTCTCGTATTGGAGAACGTAATTGCTCGTGTATCCGACAGCTTCAAACTTGATATGCATATTGATACTGACGAAGCTAATGCTGCTGGTGCCAACAATGGCGACACTGCTGAAATCGTAGACTAGTCTTCATACGAATGATAAGAAGCGGGGGAGAAATCCTTCGCTTTTTTTGTTGTGTGTTGGGAAACGTTATTTGGCTGATACGCATACTTAAACATTTTTCGAACTGTATAGCAGCTATTTCGGTATTTTGATGTGTTTTGCTAAGGTATCGGACTGCATAGTTCTTATTAGCTATTAATTGTACTGGTATCCTGAAATGGATTTTTAATGAAAATTGGTGTGATGATAAAGAATATCTATTATTATGTGACTAATTGTGTTATGATTATTGTTTATGACGTGACAAATGGATTTAATGTTAAGAATATATGTATTAGAAATTAAGGAGACCCAATGACATTTAACGAACTGAATATTATGCCTGCGATTTTAAAGGCTTTAACCAAAGAAAACTATACATCACCTACACCTATACAGGAGCAATCGATCCCAGCTGTATTAGCAGGTAGAGATTTACTTGGATGTGCTCAAACGGGAACAGGAAAGACAGCTGCATTTTCTGTACCTATTATTCAATTATTAAGCGAACAAACAAGTCCCAATAAATCAAGCAATGTGCGACGCATTCGCTCGCTGATCTTAACACCGACAAGAGAACTAGCGATTCAAATTGCTGATAACATAAAAGCGTATAGCCAATTCACAGATATCCGCTCTGCTGCCATCGTTGGCGGTGTATCACAGAAAGTGCAAGAGCGTGCCTTGAATCAAGGTGCTGATATTCTAATTGCTACTCCAGGTAGACTTATCGACCTGATCAATCAAAAACGTGTAGACTTACAGTATGTCCAAATTCTTGTCTTGGATGAGGCTGACCGCATGCTAGATATGGGCTTCATCCATGATGTGAAGCGAATTATCGCTAAAATGCCAACGAAGAAACAAACACTGTTCTTCTCGGCAACGATGCCTACTGAGATCTCCAAATTGATCAAAACCTTGCTTGTGAATCCAGTGAAAGTAGAAATCACACCCGTGTCATCTACTGCGGATAGAATCGATCAATCGATCTATTTATTAGAGAATGGAAATAAGCAGAATCAATTGAATCTTTTGTTACAGGATAAATCAATCATTTCTGCTCTGGTATTTACTCGTACAAAACGTGGTGCGGACCGTGTTACACGCGATCTAGCGAAAGTGAACATTTCTGCACAAGCCATTCACGGCAATAAATCGCAGAATGATCGTCAGAATGCATTGCGGAATTTTAAAAGTGGTGCAACCCGCGTTCTTGTAGCTACGGATATCGCCGCGCGAGGAATTGATATTGATGAGCTGTCTCATGTAATCAACTTCAACTTGCCGAATATTCCAGAAACCTATGTGCACCGGATCGGTCGTACGGGTAGAGCTGGGTTAAGCGGAACGGCAATATCATTTTGCGAATCTGAAGAGCTTCCGTTCCTTAAAGATATCGAGAAATTGATCGGAAAATCGATTCCAGAAGTGAAGGATCATCCGTATCCGATGTCTCGTAAAACGCAAATGAAGACAGAAAGATCTTCTAAACCGTCAGGTTCGAGATCTGCATCTTCTAAACCATCGACTTCCAGACCATCAACAGCTAAACCAGCGGGGGCAAAACCAGCGGCATCAAAACCTGCCAAAGCAAAACCTAAGTCTAACCCTCCATTAAAGCCAAAGTCCGAGTGGTTCACTAAAGGAAGACAAACGAGCAGCAGATAAGTTACTTTGAACGCTGTACGTTTTTTATAGTAAGACCTCAAAACCGTCAGAGAAATCTGATGGTTTTTTTGTTAGTTGATGATAAGGGGAATTCAAGATAGGGTATAGTTTTTGTAATATTAGGGTGGGGTGGAAGTTATGAAGAAGATATTTAAGGCACCTAATTCGATCGTATGCGAAGAAATCATTCCGAGTATTTTTAACTCATGGGACAAGGATGCTTTGTTACTTCGAGTAAATAATGGGAGTGGAAAGTTAATAACTAAATTTGGGGTGGATAACTCTGGTGAGCGATTGATGAAGTTAAAGATTCACAACAGGTAGGGAATGACCTTAGTACTGCATTTGAAAAGGTTAAACCTCTACTGAGTATTCTAGAAAATGGTTATTACCTGATGTCTTATATAGAAATGATACCAACTAACGGAGAAGGAGAGTTTTTTTGGAACTTATTTACTAAGAGGAGAACGTATAATGCGTCAGCTGATGTTTTTTACAAGTACCATTCAAGCACGGTGATTCCAAAATTCCTTTTAGCTTCTCAACGAATCGATTGTTTAAACATTGAAAGAGTTATGAATATAGGGAGCAAATTAAAAATGGGGAGATCATGACTGGGCTCGCATATTTTTATGAAGGTTTTATGAGTACATTAATTGACGGACATCATAGGTCCATTGCTGCATACATAGAAAATAAAACTTTAGAATATCTAACTATACTTAAAGTTTCGGGTTATGGAATTGATAGTCATGAGCCAAAACATTTTTATGTTAGTAGTATGGGATATGAGTTCAAATTGCTCAAAAATAATAAGAAAGTCTACAACAATTTAAAAAAGGATTTTTCTTCGAAAAAAGCTAAGCTTACAGCGGATGAGATTCAGTTCATTATTGAAGACTGCGAGAAAATTAAATGTGAGAGAGAAGTGTCAAATGAAAATAGCGTTCTAGACTGAAAAATAAAGTGTTAGACTCGGCAAATAAGTATTAGACTGACACTGCGTTATTAAGCTAACGGGCAGGTTAGTTCAATAGGACACGACATAAATTTGTTTAACCAGACATCTTCATTTAGAATAAAAGAAGAGATAGAAGGGAGTGTCGCAAATGGATTACCTATCAATTACGATATCACTTGTGTCCTTAGTTGTATGTTTAACTGTGTATAACAAAGTAAGTGCCATGGAAGCTCGTATCAAAACAATGCAGGTAAACGTTGACCAAATTGCCAAGTCTGAAGGTCTGCCCCCACATCTTGTTCAAAATGAGGTTCTCCAGCTCGTACGTAACGGCAAGGAAGTAGCAGCTGTTAAAAAAGCGAGAGAAGTGCTTGGTTTGTCACTATTAGAAGCGAAGCAATATGTAGATGCCCTAAAGGAATAGCTGCAACAATGCGTCCATTCAAATAATAGCCCAAAAAAGACTATCGACAAGTCCATTCGATAGTCTTTTTTATGATATATTATCAAAAATTAAACAGGAGTAGTAATATTGCTGTCGATGGTACCTTTGCGGTAATGGCTTTAAGCTAATGGGCAGGTTAGTTAAAAGGGCGTTTTATTGAAATTAACCGAAGTAAAGGAATAGTGAAATGTTTACGATTCTTCTTGAACTAACGGGACACGTTAGTCTAGAGATCCTGGGAGCAGTTTGCCACCGCGGCAGCTGCTCCTTTCTTCGTTAAGTTAACGGAGGATAGTTTGTAAATGCTGATATAAGGATGTACATATTTGCTTGTGTAAGAATGTTCTAAAATGATTGGTATAATCCTTAAAAACAGCTGCTAAGCGCTTTTCTAGGATTATATGCGTACAAGTGAGCTTCTTGTACATAGTTTTCTGTGAATATTACATGTATAGAAGTGAATGGTTTGTGAAACAAAACCATTCCAACTCTATATATGCCAACAACTGAAGCGAGAGCGGAAGGCGTTAGTTAGAGCCAAAGATTCTTAATTCTTTGTTATTATTCAAGCGTTTTGTACAATCTTATCCAAGCGAAACTGTACATTTAGATTCAATCATTTACACCCTATCCTATTCTTTGGAGGAGGCCGGGGGCAGGATAAAATCCTGTTCCCCGTTGTCGGCGGCGAAATGGCACGTCAAAAATCCAGCCTGTCAAGGGTTTTAGGGTGGAGATTTTTTCTGTGCTGCGCCTGCGGCAGAATAAATACTACCCGCCCCTTGATAGGTTAGATTGGTGGAGTGGTGGTATTGGGATAATCTATAGATCATCCTGCACGGCAAAATGTGATATATTGGCTATAATCTATAGCTTAAAATGAGCTTAAAGGAAGGAATCGCTATCAATGATCATCGCTGTCGATGTGTATTATGAGGAAAATAAAGCGAAATCAGTGGGGGTTATTTTTCAATGTTGGGAAGATTCTAAACCACTCGAAGTCATCATGTCTTATACGGAAAATCCTCACAAATACGAAACGGGTTTTTTCTATAAACGAGAGCTCCCTTGCATACAGGAACTGTTGAAACTTACTGACATAAATCAAATACATACCATTGTTGTGGATGGCTATGTGTACTTAAACAATGAGAAAAAGCCCGGGCTCGGACATTATGTTTACACAAATTTTTCAGGGGAAATTCCAGTGATCGGTGTTGCAAAAAATGCCTTTCACGACAACGAAGCCTTTGTCAAAAAGCTTTACCGAGGCAACAGCTCCAAGCCTTTGTATATAACCTCTGTCGGCATGGAGCTAGCAGTCGCTGCCGAGCACATACAGAGTATGTACGGAGAATACCGATTTCCGCATCTGCTGAAATTGCTGGATAAGCAAACGAAGGAAGCCCGGCTATAATCAACAGGGGGGATTCAATATGTTGTTTTGGAAGAAAGAAACACAACTTGATCGAATAAAAAACAAACTCGAAAAGGCCATGCGCAAAGATACGGCTTTTTTGGTGTTTGGAGCATCTTCACATAAATACAAGGTTTATGAAGTGCTTACAGCAAAAGAGCTTGCGGACTGGCAAGCAAAGAATCAAGTCACACTTCCGGAGCCTTATGCCCAGTTTTTAACGAAAGTCGGAAATGGAGGTGCCGGGCCTTATTACGGGATTTATTCGATTGAAAAAGCAACTTCCTATACCGAAAGAAATGCATTCACTACAAAATGCGTTCTACACCCGAGAATGACAAAAGAAAAATGGAACCATCTGATCGAGCCACTGATCAGTGATGAAGACATCTCCGACCCGGAATACGACGCCGCCCGTGATAGGGTGATGGGCGGCATGTTGTGCATTGGCACACAAGGCTGTGAATACGATATGTATCTCGTACTTGAAGGGAAACACAGGGGGAAAATCATTTACACTGCAGTTTTTTATCCTGATCATCCCTTTTTCTTTGTCTATGAAGACAACTTTCTGGACTGGTATGAGCGCTGGCTGGACGAAATTATTCTGGATTATGATATCGCGTGGTTTGGCAGTAGAATGCCGGGCGATGAAAATGCGTTGATACAGGTTTATCAAAACGCCCCAAACGAAGAAATCAAATCAAAAGCGCTTGATGGAATGTTCAAGTTTAAGAAAATCTCGCAGCCAACCATTGATTTTTTAAGGAGCGTTGCTGAGCAAAGACAAAATGATCGCACCACAGCCATTCAGCTAATCTGCAAAACCTCTTTTGATGCGGGAAGAGACTATCTTCTGGAGCTGTTGTATTCTGAAAGAAATGAAGATTTTTTACAAGCTTTAATGATTCTGAATTGGTACGGTAAATCTTTTGATTTAGCGGAATTTATAAAAGTGATATTGCAAAGTCTTGACAGGGTTCACGATTCGGAAACGTTACGTCATGTGGGGTATGTTTTGGAATCTTCCGGCGCGATTACACTTCAGAACTTTGCGTCCTTTTTGTGCCACACCGACTCGAATATTCAATCTGCCGCAATCTATGCCACACGCAATTGCAATGACAAATCGGAAAGTTGGGAAATCATTGAACAGATGTTAGTGGGTGGCGATAAGGAGGTTGTGAAAAACACTATTTTATTTTGGGGCGTTATCCCTCATGAGAAGTTATTGCGTCATTATAAGGTTGCATGGCCGGAATATAAAAGCAATATTAATTTCAGAGAAAAATTTACAGGTTGTTTGAAAAAATTAAATTTGCCAGATGATTATTTTGACAAAGAATAATTACTCATTATTCATACAATGCGGATGCATGACCATAAATCAAACTTTATCCTATAAATATTAGTGGGTCTAATATCTACAAGACCAACAACCAATTAGTTTTAGGCAGGTCACGGTTTACACCGTGGCCTTATTTTTCTGTCGAATGACAAGAATATAAGCCGATTAATTACCGCGTAAATCGTGGTTTTATTGTTTTATCGGTACATATTCTTGTCAATGTACAATGTCAAGAATATGTACCGATTGCCAAAGAGCTATTAAGTTTTCTCACGAAGGCTCATTTATTCGTGAAATTTGTCAGCTTGATAAGTGACGATAGATAACGCTCTACAGGAATGCTAACGGGAAACGATAGTTCAACCATGACAAGGCTGCCAGCACGATTGGCAGCCTTGCTGCGCTAACGGGCAGGATAGCTCAGTAATTTCGCGAATACTCAACATACGGAATTATTCACGAAGTTCGCGAATAAGACGTTGTCTGAAACCCCTGATTATATAAACACAGAAACAAGAACGCTAGTTTGCATTTCTGTTTTAGGATAGAATGAAAGTACACTAACGTGTACGTTAGTGGAATAGCGGTTGCTTCGGCAGCCGTTTTTTATTTATTCAACTAACGGGCAGCAGAGCGTAAGCATTTCGACGAATACTTCATACATAAGAAAATTCACGAAGTTCGTAAATAAGGCGTTATATGAAACCGCGGTGCAAGGAAAGGATTGAAATCATGGATCTGATCAATGAAGAAATTATAGAATGGTTTCACTCAGTCTTGAGGAATAAACTTTCAACAAAGGAATTTGAACAGTGGCTTTATGACAAAGAAGAGATACTTGAAGAATCATTAGGTAAAGATGTCTATTTTAGATTGATTAATCTAAATTATAATTCTAAATATGTGATGGATGAATTAGAAGGGCAACTTACAAAAATTCTTAATTATAGGTCAGTTGAAGAGTTTAAGATCAGAGATCTATTAAATCGATTTGTTTATATTGAGGAGGAATTCATTAGTTCTTGTTCACACATTTACAGGGAGTATTGTAATGGATATTCCTTTTTTAGGATGATAGCCCTTAAATATATTGTATTTGATTACGATGATCAACTTGCAGACCCAGTTAAAAGGTCAGAGTTTTCCCGACAATATAAAGATGAATTGTTAAATGAAGGATTGAGATTGCTTAGTTTTTTTGATTCTAATGAAATAGAAATAATTAGTGAGAATGAGTACGTAGATAAGAGACATAAGGATCTGAAGATTGAAGAGCAATATTGGACGTAATTCAAGGCTTAAAAAAAGATGTTGTTATATTGCTTGAATCAATTGTTTTTTTCGCTATTGGCTTGTTACTTACTGTAAATGTAGCAAGTAAAATTTATGAGAGTTTTGGAATTGAATTCTTTACTCAACTCTCAGAAGCCCCCTTTTAATGCTAGATTGATGACTTTCAAACTTCCAACAACACTGTACCATATATTGGGATTTTTATGTTATCGTGTCGTTAAGCTAACGAGGAACTAGAGTTCAATAATGAGGGCTGCCGAGAGGTAGCCCTTTGTTCAACTAACGGGCAGATTAGTGGAGTAAAGATATGGTAAAATATATAACATGCCCCCTTGATGGTTAAGGAGACTGACTTGGAATATTCTTAAGTCAATCGATAGCAAATTATACAAGGATAAGGTGTGCTGCGGATGACTGATTTTACAATGATTAAAAAGCTGTTTCATATTACGAAACGAAACGGGTTTAGTCATGACGAGATACAAACCATTAAAAATAATTTTGGTGAATTGCCCCAGGTGTTTATAGATTATTATTTGGAACTCGGTAAAGACGAGCGGCTGAACCATACGCAAGATAGTTTGATCAAGCCCGAGCAATTCCAATACTTCAAGCATAGCGAATATTTAATTTTTTATTGCGAGAATCAGCGTGCCTGTGTCTGGGGAATCCATAGGAACGATTTATCCAGGTCCAATCCCCCTGTCTATATGAGTTACGATGAAAAGGTATGGAAAATGGAATTTGAAACATTGACCGATTTTTTTCAGGCGATGGCCTATTTGCAAACCGTATTCGCTCTTGAATACGGCTGTGTATCGTTCTATTCCATTGAACAAACCGACTTGGATTTTATTCGTGAAAATTTTAAAAACAAAGGTATTTCCTTTCGGCATTGGATTGGCATCGAATTTTATGGGAATTACGATGACAGCATAATAACGGTGATGAATAATGACGATAGTTTTGATTTGATTTATGCTTCAAGCGACAAAGAACATTTTGATAAAATGGATCGGGTTCTCTCAAAACTAGGAGTAGTACTTTGAAATTTTCTGTTTCAAGAAGTCAACAAAATAGGGACTTCAGAATGTCATCAATAAGTTAAATAGCTTGGAATAGTTTTACAGAAGAAGTGCGAAAATAGAGTTAAATCCAGTGGGGCAAGCATCTGTTGTACTGTTTGGAATTGAGGATGAACGAAATGCTAATTGGATAAAAAATAATTGTTCAAATCAGATAAAAGATGAATTTGTTGCAGTTACCTTAAAAACTAAAGACGATGAAAGGCTTGGTCCAATTATTATATATATTGATGTCCTGAGAAAATAAAGTTGTAGACTGAGAAAAAAAGTATTAGACTAGCGGACGCTTCATTAAGCTAACGGGCAGTTATGAGTAACTTCCAGGGAATGTAAACGTCTAAATAAAGTAAGGAACGAGGAGGCAGACATTTCATGAGAGGTACGAATGTATGGGAGGCGGAGTGGGAGGTTAACGAAGAGCAGGCGCGGACGCTGATCGGCAGACAATTCCCTCAGCTGTCATCGAAGCAAGTGAAACGATTGGGCTGGGGCTGGGACAATACGGTTTTTCTCATCGGTGACGAGTACGTGTTCCGGTTTCCAAGAAGAACGATTGCAGTTGGCTCGATTCGTATGGAAGGGAAGCTGCTGCCGAAGCTGGAGGCATATATGACCATCCCCTATCCGAAACCGTTGTTTTATGGCGAAGCAAGTGACGAATACCCGGCACCATTTCTTGGCTATGCCTACGTGCCAGGAGATTTCCCCATCGGTTTGACGGAAGAACGCCGGGCTTTATCGGCAGAGACGCTGGCGAAATTTTTGCGGAGATTGCATGAGTTTCCGGTGCAGGCGGCGCTGAACTGCGGAGTTCAGCAAGATCATCGAAGCTTGACGGACATAGCATCGCGCAAAGTGAAATTGGAGGGCTTTCTATCGAAGGTGGTTGAACACTTGTCGCCGGAGGAGTCCGGTGTGATCGAAGCGTATATTAGCAGGCTGCAAACGGACCATGTCGAGGCGGTGAATGCACTGCTACATGGCGATCTTCATTTCAAAAATATGCTTGTGAATGAGAACGGGATCGTTTCCGGCATCATTGATTGGGGCGATCTGAGCGTAGGCCATCCGGCTTGCGATTTGAGCGTTGCTTACAGCTTTTTACCACCTTACGCTCGCGGCGTGTTTTTCGAAACTTACGGAGGAGCGGACGAGGAAACGAAGCTGCTGGCGCGGCTGATCGCGGTATACATCCCCGTACTGATCTTGATGCAAGCGGTCGATGACGGGAATGAAGCGATTGCGGCAGAGGCGAAATCCAACATCATGCGAGCACTGTCGGATTAGGCTCATTATTTCATTGCAGCTATGGGGCTAGGGCTATCGGCACCATTTTGTCGTTTAAAGGCCGCGATAAGGTACGATTCGCCTTCTCTGATGCCGCTTTATGTTGAGGAACACGAAATTCAACAGAGTAAGTCGTTGCGCTAACTGGGAACGATAGTTGAATAATACAAATTGATTTGCAGGAGCTACGGTATCCTGCTTTTTTCATTGAACTAACGGGCAGTTTAGTTTAAGAATGTGGTACATTTTATAAATAGTCGGTTAGTAAAGGAGCATTATCCTGTGAATAGGGAAGAAAGAAAAAAGCGTTTAGAATATCTAGTTCAAGAAAGAAAGAAACATGAAGAAAAATTGGAAAAAGAGAAACGAATTTCAGAGATGTTAGAGCTGTTCCCAGAAAAGGACAAAGTGGATATATTAGATGAGAGCGAAAGTGATAAGATTGAAAGTAAAATGACAGATTGTTTTCCGATTGGATTTTGGGGAAGAATTGATTGGGAAAAGGTAAATAAAAAAATTATTCTTACTAAAGAAGACATATTGAATATCCCTACCGTCCTATCTAATCAATCTTTGGACACTTCAGTTCCTGTTTACCTTATTGTTGGGATATATAAATACCCATTGGTAAAGACCTCCTTATTTACAATACTAGAAAGCATTGAGGATATTATGGATATGGGACCAGACCAATGGATTTATAGTCCATCGTTAAGATATGTAATTGAATTTTGTCATGATGAGGTAATAACAATAGGCTGGATTTGAGGTGCTTATTAAGCTAACGGGGAACGTTAGTTCAATAACAGCGTCAGTCTTAGACTTTATTTATCAAGTCTTGTTCTGCCGCTGCTTCTTTTAATGAATCAGTCTAAAACTAATTTTTTAAAAACTGAGTAATCTCCAATTCAACCCCCCGTTAAATCAACAACTCCAGTCTAATACTTTATTTTCACCGAACAAGAAGATTGAAGAGGGGTAAGAATAGATAATATCAGAACATTAGTTACAGAGAATTTAAATTTACAAAAAAATAGCCGCTAAACAGTTCCTCACTGTATAACGGCTGTTATCTTTTCTCTTATGCAGTCGCTTCAATTGCATTGTCCTGAACATAAGAACTAAGCTCTTGCTGAAGCGCCGTGCTGATGGAAGTCATTGGGAGGCGAAGCGTATCCGAATTGATTAGGCCATTCTGGCTAAGCATCCATTTGATTGGAGCGGGGTTCGATTCCTTGAACAAGAGACGGATGATCGGCAGTAGTTGTTCAAAGTTTTCTTTTGCCAAGTCGAATTGACCCGATTTGAAGGCTTCGTATATACGGATACATTCTGCTGGATAAACGTTCGCAGTAGCAAGCATGCCACCAGCTGCTCCAGCGCTAAGCATTTCATAAAAGAGTGAATCGTCGCCGCCAAGCACAGGTTTGGAACCTGTACGAACTAGCTCAGTAACCATTTTGGTGCTACCTGAGCAGTCTTTTAATCCGACAACATTATTCATTTCTAGGATTGTGCGTGCAGTATCTAGAGTCATAGCAGTACCAGTACGACTTGGAATGTCATAAGCCATGATCGGAATACCTACTTCTGCTGCTTTGCGGAAATGGGCAATGATGCCCTCTTGCGAAGGACGACTATAATAAGGGACGACTACTAGTGCGCAATCTGCACCAAGGTTAGCTGCGATCTCTGTGCGTGCTACCGTAGAAGCTGTGTCATTGGTTCCTGTACCGACTACTAAGGGGATAGATGTAGATTGTAAAAGCTCACGAGAAGTGTTTACTAGAAGCTGCATTTCATTTACGGTTACAGTTGGCGATTCACCGGTGGTTCCATTAACGACCAGACCTTGTATGCTGTTGTTAATAATGTTCTTTACATAACGCTGATACGAATCCAGATCGACTTCACCAGCAGCATTGAACGGGGTGACCACGGGGACATAAATTCCATAAATCTGTTGTTCTGTAAGCATAAATTATCGGCCTCCAAAATATTTTAATTCCTCTACATACACTTTACCATGGAATGTTGCATCGTCGTTAGCTATAATAAATGATGTGTATCATCAAAAATATTGATGTTAGGGTGAGGTTATGGATTTAACCTATTTACGAACATTCCGCGAGGTAGCTAAACGCCAGAGCTTTACACGGGCTGCTGAAGAGCTGGGTTACGCGCAGTCGAGCGTTACGATGCAAATACAGAAAATAGAGAAGGAATACGGAGTGCCATTAATAGAAAGGCATGGTCGACAGCTGCGACTTACCCCGCCTGGAGAAGAGTTGTTGAAGCTATTTGTGGAGATTTTGGATCTGTATGATCGTTCTAAAGAAACCATCGCCCAGCAAATTGGAGGTACGCTAACGATTGGAACGATTGATTCATTAGCTGCATTCTACTTGCCACCCTACCTACAGCAGTTGAGGACGAAATTTCCGAAACTTGATATCCATCTACAAACGATGCAGGAAGCTAACCTCTTGGCCAAAATAAAAGATGGGGAAGTAGACATCGGTTTGATGCTCGATCGTACCACTACGGATTCTTTACTTGATCGTACGATCATTAGAGATGAACCGCTCGTGTTGATAGCCCCCATTAACCATCCCCTTGCCCAGATGGATACAGTAACGCTACAGGATCTAAATAACTGCGAATTAATTGTTTCTGAAGAGAGCTGTATTTACCGGAGTCTGTTCGAGAATTTGTTAAAAGAGCACGGGATTATATTCCGCATTGGTTTTGAGCTTTCGAATCTAGAAGCGATCAAACGATGTGTTATGAATGGGTTAGGGATTGCATTATTACCTAAAATTGTTGCAGAGGAAGAAATTGAGCGGGGGAACTTGGCTGAGCTGCCCTTCGCACATCAAGAAATTCATTTTGATCTGCAGCTTTTGATGCATCCTAAGAAGTGGAAGTCTCAGCCATTGCAATTTCTAACGCAAATGTTACTTGCAAATCATTAGTTTATTCCCATTAGGGTCTTTCACCACAAACCATTGTTGATCTTGAATTTCGGTTACTATCTCTACACCGAGCTCCTTCATATAGTTGAAAGAGGCTTGCAAATCATCGGTTATAAGCATAAAAGCAGGTGTTGTAATTGGAGGAGCCCCTTCAGGCTCTAAACCTCCCCACATGGGCATGGTGTCCAGAATGATCCCAGTGCTTCCTTGCATAGTTAACGGGCATAAATGACCGTTCATAATCGGATGATTTGCTTCATGGAGTCCTAGGACTTGGCAATACCAGCTGCGGGCTTTTTCAATATCGTGTACGGGGATAAATACACTGCCAATCAAATTCTTAATGGGACTTGTTGCTGAAGAATTTACAATGGACTGCGCTTGTTTATTCATTCGAATTCCTCCTAGGTCTGATAATGATAACCCTTTATTTGGAATTTATGCATCTAGTCTATTTAAAACATAGAATCAGCCTACGCGCAAGTGAATCATTAATGATCAATAAAATCTTAAATTTGTATACAAAAGATAGCATTCTTTAAAGAAAGTCGCTGTAAATATTGACATTCAAAATCAGTTTATGTTATATAAAAAGAAGAATTAGCACTCATCTAACAAGAGTGCTAATCACGAAATGTTGGACAAGATGTTATTTTGAAAGGAGATTTACTTATTCATGGCCAAAAAAGAGTTTAAAGCCGAATCGAAAAGATTGCTGGAAATGATGATTAACTCCATTTATACACAACGGGAAATTTTTCTGCGCGAGTTGATTTCCAATGCAAGTGATGCAATTGATAAGATCTATTACAAAGCATTAGCTGATGAAAGCCTGGTCTTCAATAAAGAAGATTATTATATTAAAGTGACTGCCGATAAGGCGAACAGAACTTTGACGATCTCCGATACAGGTATCGGGATGACACAAGAAGAGCTAGAGAATAACTTAGGAACAATCGCGAAGAGCGGATCTCTTGCATTTAAGAAAGAGAACGAAGCCAAAGATGGTCACAATATCATCGGACAGTTCGGTGTTGGCTTCTATGCTGCGTTTATGGTAGCAGATGACGTAATTGTGATCAGTAAGGCGCTTGGTAGCGACGAGGCCTTTAAATGGGAGTCTAAGGGCGCTGATGGCTATACTATCGAGCCTGTCGAGAAGGATTCTGTAGGTACTGAAGTGATTTTGAAGATTAAAGAGAATACCGAAGAAGATCAATATGATGAATATTTGGAAGAGTATCGCCTGAAATCCATCATTAAAAAATATTCTGACTTCATTCGTTTCCCAATTAAAATGGACGTGAAGGAGCAGAAGCCAAAAGAAGGCACAGAGAACGAGTTCGAGGAAGTTGTTCAAGAACAAACCGTGAACAGTATGGTGCCAATCTGGCGGAAGAACAAAAACGAGCTGACTACAGAAGATTACGATAACTTCTATGCAGAGAAACGTTACGGCTTCGATAAGCCGCTTAAACATATTCATATCAGTGCAGATGGTGCTGTAGTGTATAATGCGATCTTGTTTATCCCAGAAAATACACCATTTGATTATTACACAAAGGAATATGAAAAAGGTCTTGAGCTCTATTCCAATGGTGTATTGATCATGAACAAATGTGCGGATCTGCTGCCTGACTATTTTAGCTTTGTAAAAGGTATGGTAGATTCAGAGGATCTTTCGCTGAACATCTCCAGAGAAATGCTCCAGCATGACCGTCAGCTGACTCTGATCGCTAAGAACATTAAGAATAAAGTGAAGAGTCAACTGCAAAGCTTGCTGAAGGATGAAAGAGAGAAATACGAGCAGTTCTATAACGCTTTTGGCAGACAGCTTAAGTTTGGTGTGTATAACGATTATGGAATGCACAAAGATACACTTCAAGATTTGCTGATGTTCTACTCCTCCAAGGAGAAGAAGCTGGTAACACTGGACGAATATGTATCAAGAATGCCAGAAGATCAGAAGTACATCTACTATGCATCCGGAGAGTCGATCGACAGAATCGAAAAGCTCCCACAAACCGAGCTTGTATCGGATAAAGGGTATGAAATTCTCTACTTCACTGATGATATTGATGAATTTGCGATCAAGATGATCATGTCTTATAAAGAAAAAGAATTTAAATCCGTATCCAGTGGTGATCTGGGTATCGAAGCAGACGAAGCGGACAAGCCAACGGAAGCGGAAGAGAACGAAAACAAGGAGCTTTTTGAAGCGATGAAGGACATCTTGTCCGGCAAAGTGAAGAATGTTAAAGCTTCCAAACGTTTGAAGACTCATCCGGTATGCCTCTCTGCTGAAGGTGAACTGACAATCGAGATGGAAAAAATCCTGAAATCGATGCCGAATGGGCAAGAGGTTCAAGCGGATAAGGTACTCGAAATCAACATCCATCACGAAGTCTTCCAGTCTTTGAAAGCAGCAGCTGAGAACGATAAAGAGAAGCTCGGTTTATACACGAACCTGCTGTACAACCAAGCACTGTTGATCGAAGGTCTACAGGTTAGTGATCCTGTTCAATTCACTAATGATATTTGCAAAATCATGAAATAGATATTAGAAAAGCCATCCTATCGTATTACGATTGGGTGGCTTTTTTTGTGCGGAAAAGGTAGTAATCGATTTCAGAGTCATTATTTGTGCAACCGCTGATCGAATAGATTATTTCACCTTGTGTGTTTTTTTTACTCGTCACTTCGGAGCAGGTATCGGTTCTGACTCCTGTGTTGCTTCCACCGAATGCATCATTAGAGGTATCGTAGCTATAACTAATTACATTGCCATCAAACTTCAAATCCTTAAATATGGGATCGCCCTCATCTGTGTAACTTGTAACTCGTATATTGTCTGCTTTTTTGCTGGAGAGATTAGTTATAAATTGCTCAAATTTATCGAGGTTGTACACTTTTTCAAAAGAAACAATATCCCCTCTACTGATGGCTTTTTCGGAAGTATAGGGTTCACTTTTGGGAACAGAATTAACCTTATTATCGGAACAACCCCATACCCCTGCTAGTAAAAGAACAGAGAGTATAAGCAAGTTTACTTTTTTCATTGAAGGACCTCCTCCTTGTAACTTATTTATATAAAAGACGAAAATTAATTGAAAAAGTTACAGTGAGCTTGATGTTTCACATTGACAATAAACAGAAAATTAAGTATCATTTCCAGTAACTTGAATATTTAAAGGCAAAGAAGAGAAAGAGTACCACGGCAATTCTTTCTACAGAGAGCTCCGGTCGCTGAAAAGGAGTAAAGAAAAACCTTGGGAATATGGTCTCAGAGCTGCGCATCGAAACCTTTTGGGTTGTAGGCTGCGCCGGAACCTGCATCCGTTACAGTGCTAGGGTATAAACGTTTATTAACGTCGTACCTGAAGAGGTAAATGTCATGAGGCATTTATAAAATTAGGTGGTAACACGTGAGTAGAACTCTCGTCCTTTGTGGATGGGAGTTTTTTTGTTGTCTAAAAAAAGGAGGAGAAGGTTAATGAGTAATGTGTTTATAGGTGGTGCTTGGCCGTATGCGAATGGATCTTTACATCTTGGAAGATTATCAAGTGTGTTGCCTGGGGATGTGCTGGCACGCTATTTTCGCAGCAAGGGGGATAACGTTTTATATGTGTCAGGCAGCGATTGTCATGGCACACCTGTAGCGGTTCAAGCTGCTAATGAAGGGATCACACCCGAAGCTTTTGCCAGTCGATACCACGAAGAGTTTCTGCAGTGTTTTGAACAGCTGGGATTTAGTTATGATCTTTATACTAGAACGGATCAACAGCAGCATCATAAGGTTGTGCAAGATTTGTTTGCGAAGCTACTAGAGAATGGTCATTTATATAAAAAAACCATTGCGCAATGTTACTGTGAGGTGGATCAGCGCTTTTTGCCAGACAGATACGTGGAAGGGACTTGTCCAGTATGTGGCCAGCGGGCGCGTGGAGATCAATGCGATTATTGTTCTACGATTCTAGACCCTGCCGATTTATTGGACAGAGTCTGTAAATTATGTGGGAATACACCGTCAGAACGACCGACAGAACATTTTTATCTTAGCTTATCTAAATTTCAATCTGAATTAACGGAATATGTAGAGGAAGCAGTACACTGGAGGGAAAATGCAATAAAACTGACCAAACGTTATTTAAAAGAAGAACTGCAGGACCGCGCGGTAACAAGAGACTTATCTTGGGGTGTAGATGTTCCTATAGCTGGATTTGAAGACAAGAAGATTTATGTTTGGATTGAGGCGGTAAGTGGTTATTTATCAGCCAGTAAGCAGTGGGCTGCACAGTCTGGGCGGAGCTGGGAGGATTTTTGGTCAGAGGAGCAAGAGGACATCACCGCTTATTATGTCCATGGTAAAGATAATATTCCTTTTCACACCCTGATATGGCCAGCCGTCTTATTAGGAGCAAGAGAACTACATTTACCGGATCGGATTATATCCAGCGAATATTTAACCCTTGAAGGGCAGAAGTTCTCCACTAGCCGTAATTGGGCAGTCTGGGTACCTGATATTCTAGAGCGGTATCATCCTGACTCTATTCGTTATTTCTTAATTGCCAACGGGCCTGAGAAGCGGGATACGGATTTTTCCTGGAGAGAGTTTATTTATAGTCATAATGGTGAGCTGCTTGGAGCATTTGGTAACTTTGTGAATCGCTCATTGGCTTTTGTAGAGAAGTTTTATGATGGGATCGTGCCAAGTGGAAAGTTAGATAAGGGGTGGAGCGACAACATTGACCTCTTGTATCTGGAGTCAGGACGCCTAATTGAAGCGGGAGATTTGAAGGATGCGCTCGAGTATATTTTCTTTTATGTACGTAAGGCAAATCAGTATTTTGATCGGCAAAAACCTTGGATTCAGGTAAAAGAAGATCAGGAGTCCTGTGGTTCTACAATATATACATGCGTGCAGATTATAGCTAATTTGGCGAATTTGCTGCATCCGTTTCTACCGTTTTCTTGTGAGAAGATCAGGGGATTCTTATCGCTTGAACTACCGAATTGGAAGCCCCGCTCGGTTCCCCCTTATCAACAGGTAACTGATTTGCAATTGTTGTTTGAACGAATTGATATAAGTCAAATTAAAGAAGAAGAGCAAAGATTAGAACAACAAAAAGTCAATAAATAGGAATGGTTAAGACAAGCTCCGGGCAGGATCCTTAACCCTTTCACGAACTCCAAAAAGAGGAGGTTTCCGAATGGATATCGAATGGATTAATGAGCATTACAAGGAAGCAAATAAAATATTGGACTCTACCCGAGAAGTCTATGAATGGGCTGATTCTCTCTATCCTGACTTCTCAGGTGGACTAAGAGTTAACGTTGGGTATACGCAAGAGATTTAATAGATTTATTATTTTCTACAGAGGTTACTAAAGAATGAACATTTATATAAAAACATCCCTGCTGATTAACCAATAAATTACATCACAGCATAGCAAAAAGGACGCCTTTTTTTGTGGAATCATTTGTACCATCAAATGACTCTGTAACAGAAAGAGGCGACCTCATGTGAAAGTCTAAAATGCTTCCAAATCTTATTCAATCCGTACTTCTCGAGGAAGACTTTGTGATTCGTCTAACTGATAATATGATTATTCTCTTACTTACTTGTTCTCCATGCAAGGATACCCGCGTTCATACTCTTACAAGCCTCTAATGCTACTTCTGACGTATTAAGCTCATCCCCCCAAGCGATGTAGTAACGGAATTCATAGAATCCACCTAGTGTCGCCTTAAAGTTCGTTTCCCAATAATTATTCATGGGCCATGAGTAGAGATGGGCTGGATCATGCGCGAGTCCAGGGTGTCCGCTCAATAGTCGATCCTCATAGTCTAAGGAGCCGAGTTGGATGAGAGGTGTATCTGGCATCGCAATGGCAACACCACGTGTGTCACGGACAAAAGCTACACCTTCATCGACACAATAGAAATCTGCTAAGGATCCAGGCAATTGATCAATTCGTGGACGTAAGGCTGCGCCTGTCTTTTCTATCCACAGCGCATCTTGCCCAGCAGCGGGAGCACTCCCAAACGGAAGTGAAATGTACACATTTTCTGGATCCCATACACTTTCCTTATGCATGCGTACGGCTACATCAGCACGTGCGCGATCACCGTATACGGTGACGAGTAAGGAATAGTGACTGCAACCATTCACGCGATATGTCAATTGAACTTTTCCATAAAGGGCACCCTTTTCAACGATATTGACATCAACTAATGCTCCGACAGAGGTTATTGCATCAGCGCCTCTACGATTACGTCCCATCTTACGGCGTACATCATACATGCCAAATTCATTAGGTGCTTCTGTTACGTTGTAGACAGGGGAGAATGCATTGTGATTACGATCAGACCGCAGTAAATCTTGTTGACTGCTCTTGTCAAACCACTTCGTAATCCCTGCCCCGAGTTCCCATTCGATTCGAACGAAAGGTGACTCGATAAATTTAGGCGTCACATGTAGCTTCGGTGGAACCGGAGGAATAATATCCAGCATGCGATCGGATCCAACATAATCTGTTCGATATGCTGTTACGGGCGGATGCTCTTCGATTGCCTTAATCGTCAATTGTACCTTTTGATTAGGCTGCAAAGTTACTGGAATTGTAATGACGACCCCGCGGTGTCCCGTCACCATTTGAGCTTCGTAGACGGTTCCAGTCACTTCATCGATCACTTCAAAGCCATTTTTCAGCTCTGTAATGTACCAGCCCTCCATAATTAACTGGGCATAATCGGTTTGTATAAATTCACTTGGGTTATACAATTCAAATTTCATAGGACGATCTGGTCCTAATAGTGCATCTCCTTGTGCCTCAAGGATATCGTATAATGCGGTATGGGCAAGTGAACTCGCATTTGCGGCATAAGCTTCTTTACGACAGCCCAGCTCTTGTACGAATGGGTTCCAAGGTTCTGTCACAGAGGAATGGTATCCCCATGTATGTTCAGCAAATAAAGCCAACTCGTATTCAATCGCCTCAAGCCGCACTTGGTCAACAATCTCACGGGTAGGATCTAATTGCTTCACTTTCGTGTACACGCGTTGCGCCTCTCGGAAGATCTGAACATGCATCGGAGTAGTAGCTGAGCCATCTGTCCACCAATCCGGCCAATCTCCTCGAAAAGTCTCGATCTCATCCGGATGCTCGTTCGCATATGCTCTTAAATCTGTAAAGAAATCATCCAGTGTCGCTGGTTGAATCAAGATCCGATCACCATGCAACGCATTCCAATGGTTTACAAAATCCATTAATGCGGCATTCGGTGAGCCATTATCTGTAGGGAGCCCAGATACCATGACAGGTACTAACGGGAAGGTATAGCCATCTTCAACTAATTGCTCTAAATATCGATCAAACCGCGCTTCAGCGACTTCCAAGGACACGCCTTTTCGCACGTCATGCTCATCACGAATCGTATAGGAACCTCCTATACCAGGAATCAAGCCGAGGTCATTTCCGAACATATAATGCTCGCCACTCCACGTTAGAATTCGATCACCTTTTGGTGTTTCCCACCAGAATGGAATTTGTTTCTTCCATAATGGAAACATGGAGTGATGTGTATGAATACAGGTTATTAAATTCTCGATACCAGCATCGGCCAAGACTTGACTATATCCCCAACCAAAGCCAGTGATGTCTGCAGTCATAGCAGAACGTACGGGGAATTGAATCGATTGACCATAGTCAGTAATCCGTTGAATCATGACGGAGAGCATCTCTTGATTTAATTGCTCGCCGAAATTGAGATAGGTTCCAGATAGACCGATATAGCCTTTTTGTACCGCTTGCGCGAATTCTTCTTTTTCTGTTGGTGTCGCTTTTAAGAGGAAGGATTCAACAGGCCAGAACGTTTCGCATACCCATTTGTAGCCCTTCCAATCTAGGCGAGCACCGCTTTCGATGTCACGTACAATTTGTAACGCTTGCCGAATGTAATTGACATGATACTGCCGGATTTTCTCTTGACGTTCTGTATAGCCAACATCCGTATGGGAATGTTGAATGACGTAAATTTTCCATGGTTTGTGGGTGTTCATTGTAAAGCTCCTCTCAGGTATTTTATGATTAAAGATGAGATTGGAATTTCAGCTTGAAGCGGAATAACGCATCTTCTTCGTACCAAGCCTGGAAATTTGTACCCCAGACATTGTTGTGTAAATTGACATGCATTCCTCCAGTAAGTGAAGCAAATGTATGATCAAATTGCACAAGCCGTGGTTCTCCAGGAGATACGAGCGCGGCATCTAATGTCGTGATATCCACTTGACCGTCCGCTGCCGCATAATACATGCCCTGATCTACCGCATGCAGATTGCGATTTCCCCCTTTAACAACGTCTAGTGGGGAAGTGAGTTGTCCGATTTTATCAAGCTTCCATTGATTTGGATTATTGACGATCGGATTGAAGCTCATCCATGCTGCTTCTGGGAGGCGATATGCATCCTTATGGAACCATTGAAGCTTACATTCTACGGTAGCAGTGTGCTTCTTAAATATATATTCGATGGTCAACTCTCGTGGAGCACCCATTCCTTCACTAGCTGCTCTAGGCATCTTTAACGTAGCAAGGACAACATCCTGTTCTTCTCCACATAATGCTTGCAAGGATAATAGTTTGGGCTTCGTCACGGTATGCATTATCCATTCTTTCGTCAGATCCATACCTGGTTTCCCGAAATCTCCGGTTGCCCATACATGCGTATTTTTCCATCGCACGTGATATTCACAGTACCAACGATCATAATCCGCTTGGGAGAAAGTCTCATATGAGAATAATCCGATCGGGTTGTTCGGCCCAGCCCACTCTCGATTACGTTGGTCTAGCAAACTGATAATAGAACCGTTATCCTCAAACACGACCTCAAAGTCTCCTAAAGTATAGGATTGATCCGTGTACAGGATTGTCGCATCCGCATTAGCAATCTGTGGACGAACCGGTCGTAATGCGGCTAGAGCAGCTCGTGCTTCGATCTGACGTTTTACGCCCAGAGTAGATACGGCATTTTCTAAATATTCCCTTTGCTCTTGCCAAGACTGCTCCATGAGACTAAATGAGCGGGCACTAAGCTTCTCCACGGCTTCCACGCCGAACATCTCGATCATTTCAGCGCGTGAATTTTTTTCGTAAAAACGATATTCAAGTGGGTTTAAGTTCACATCAACCTTGTCTCGAGCTCGTGCTTGCTGAAAATCTTCCTTATCATAATGAATGTAATCTGCCAGATAACGCTTAATATCTACACCCCACGTATGCTCAGGAATCATAATTAATTCATCGCAGAAGTTGTGATATTCCTCGTTGGCTGCAGCAAGAGATCCTTCTAGTAGCCATTTACTCTTTAAGCGAAGTAGTTCACGATAACAAGCTAATTTGTAGGGATCAGTCGAAGATCCATGGATCCAGCTATCCCCAATCTCTTCTTCGACGATCGGTAACGTATCACGAATGGCCCATACCTTCTCCGCATATTGATCCAACGTGGATGCTCTGATATCCGCATGTGGATATGCCTCACGAAGTTGAGTGAATTCCGCTTTAATTTGTTCAACGGTGGAAGGACCATGATTATCATGCGTATGAGCAAAGTATAAAACATCATTCAAGCCTTCTGTTTCGAAGGTTGTTCCATAATCTTTACTATATTGAACGACGATTTCAGAACCATCTGGATTTCTCCACAAAAACATCTCAGGAACATGAGGAACATGGCTTGATGGGTTTACACCTAAATGAAGATACTTCATACCCGCCTTGGCCATATGTGTAATCAGCGCACGTGTATGACCAGGGACATCCGTCATTTTGGCTGCAATGGTGTGGATACCAAAGCGTTGGTCAAGACGTGTGGCCATTTGAATACCGTAATCTAGAAGCTCGGCATCGTATAATTCGGTATAGGTCGTGAAAGGGAGGCCATGCCATCTTAAATAGCCTTTTGCAATAGCTTCCTCTACTTGCTGTTTCTCCTCGGTTGTTCCATGTTTGAGTAAGTGATGAATTAACCAAGAACCCGTTGTCCAAATAAAAGAACCTTGATCAGGATGTTCATCAAAGTACTGTGCTGTTGTGATCGCACTTGGGAAAAATAGTTTCATATAACGATCAGTAACATGTTTAGCGAGATCGGTATATCCGATATCTAAATGTGTCTTGAATACAACATGGATCTGTGGTGTGCTGTGTGGCACGTTTATCACTCCTTATTCGTGTTTACGCTTTCAGTTTAAAACAATTTATATCATTTGACTTTTCAATTTGTATCTAATAGGATCAGAAACATAAATGAGCAAAAATACGATTCGGAGTAAGCTAATGTGATCAAAAGAGAGGCAGCGTGTATACGATGACAGACGCTATAAAGAGTGAACGCTGGGTATATTTAATCGATTGGGAAGAGGGTCCTGCAGCCCATGTTAAAGATCTGATCCTTCTGGGATACGACCATTTCAGTAGAGCCATGCCTTTGACAAATCACGTGCACGAAGATGCTTATGAGTTTGTATATATGGAGCAAGGAACCGCAGTGTGGGAAGTTAATGGACAATTTCACCCAACGAGCGCACAGCATATCATTTATACACGACCTGGTGAACGTCACCGTGCTAGTTTTGATTATATTGGGCCATGTAGGATCTGGTGGATCATCGTTCGTGATCCGCTGCAGCATGGTCATTGGTTCGGACTGGATGATGCTGAACGCCAAGTATTTGCACAATGGATACATCGCTGTCCTCGTATTCAGTTGGTTAGCAAGGAAATCGTAGATTATTTCAAAAGGGTCCAACAGTTAATTAACCAGCAGGATACAGAGCTTGTGGAATTTCAGATTCGTCATGGAGTTCTGGAAATTCTACAACGCATTTTGCATAACACTCCACTCAAAGCGCAGTCGCATGATATGCACGCGTATACGCTGGAGCTTAAGACAAGACTGGAACAGAATCCATCTGAACGCTATACGATAGGACAGCTTGCGTCGGAGATTGGTTTAAGTGAGTCGCACTTTTACCGTATATTTCGTGAAATGAACGGACAATCACCAACAGCGTTTATGGATCGGATTCGAATGGACTGTGCTTGTCGTATGTTAGAGGAATCGAAGGTGAGCATAACGGATGTTGCTATGGAGCTTGGGTTTAAGACGAGCCAACATTTCGCGACGGTCTTCAAGAAATTAATTGGTGTAACGCCGAAGGCATGGCGCACACATTCGAAAGTCTGCAATTAAGTATTGAATTTCTGTAAGATGCATCTTATAATAAACTTAAATCTAATATCTGATATTTCAGTTTGAACTTGAATCAATTGGAGTTGTCCTATGAATGTAAAAATTGAACGACTAGATTTAAATGAGCAAGTGTACCAAATTTTGAAGAATCAAATCCTTACGCGGGAATATAAAGGTGGTGCACGACTGGATCTCAATGATTTAAGTGAGAAGATGGGGGTTAGTAAAACTCCTGTGAAGCTTGCGATCCATCGATTGGCGAATGATGGACTTATTGAAGTCGTATCACGGTCAGGTACCTATGTGAGTCAATTAACGAGTGGGCGAATCGCTGAAGTGATGGATGCTCGCATCATGATTGAGAAATGGTGCATAGAACACCTATCGCAGGAAGATCGTGAGCATCTTGTTACGAAATTAACAGAGTTTGTGGAGCGTGCAAGTACCCATCTGAATAGTCCCCAATTTTTGTATGAACAATTTCTAGAAGCAGATGTTCTGTTTCATAAAGCTATTGTGACGATGAGCCATAATCAGTTAATTCTAAATCAATATGAGCTCTTAAATAGCTTTCTGTATATTTCACGTATATTTCATTTCCAGAACTTCGATCGATCTAATGAAGGTTTGCTAGAGCACGAGCAGATTATTGAGGAAATAAAGCAAGATCGCCTGGAACAAGCGACTCATTTACTCGTGTCGCACTTGGAGAAGAGTAAGAAACACATGATGTTTCTAATAGAAGAGAATGGTGGGGCTATCTAAACTGACTGGTATTTCCTGCACAAACGCTATTCGTTCTTAAAAGGACGACGTAGTCGTTTATGCTTGTTTAAACTGATATTTCAGATTTTAGATTGGATGATCTAACCAAGCATGTAAAGGAGCAAAAGAAATGCGATTAGGTATTGGTTTATATCGTCATATGTTACATACAGATTATTATCGATTTGCGAAACAGGCAGGCTGTGAGGCGGTTGTTGTCCATCTCGTAAATTATTATGGAGATATTGATGATGAGGGACTTCCTTCAACAGATGGGCAACGAAATTATGGTGTAGCACGCTTAAATGACCCAATCTGGGAATATGAGAATCTTGTGAAATTAAAAGAAGAGCTCAATCAAGAAGGACTTGAATTCGCAGCGATTGAAAATTTTAATCCATCGGATTGGTATGATGTGTTACTTGCTGGCCCAAAACGAGACGAACAAATTGAACAGATTAAGCAGATCATCCGGAATGTAGGTCGAGCAGGGATTCCTGTAATTGGATATAACTTCAGTATTGCTGGTGTGTGGGGACATATTCAAAAGCCATCTGCACGAGGAGGAGCGCTAACATCGACGTTTCTTCCTGACAGCAATGAGTTAAATCATCCAATCCCACTGGGCCAGGTGTGGAATATGACGTATGACGCGAGTTTGTTAGATAAGGGATATCTCCCACCAACCTCGGAGCAAGAAATATGGGATCGTTTGGCCTATTTTCTAGAACGTGTTCTACCTGTTGCGGAAGAAGCTGGGGTTAAATTAGCATTACATCCAGATGATCCGCCGATGCCGCAAATCCGTCAGCATGCTCGATTAGTGAATGAGCCTGATAAATATCAGAAAATGATAGACCTTGTTCCTAGCCAAAGTAATTCGATTGAGTTCTGTATGGGCTCTATTCAAGAAATGGTGAGTGGAGATGTGTATGAAGCGATTGATCAATATGCTTCACAGGATAAAATTTCATATGTTCATTTTCGTAATGTTAAAGGGAAGGTGCCTCATTACACAGAGGTTTTTGTCGATGAAGGTGATATTGATATGTTGAAAGCATTACGTGTATTGAAGAAGCATCAGTTTACAGGTGTACTTATACCCGACCATACGCCACTAATGACTTGTGATGCGCCTTGGCATGCGGGGATGGCGTATGCGTTAGGTTATATGCGTGCCATTATGCGTCAAGTTGAACAAGAATAAGAGCATAAATATTATAGAAAAGGGATGAATCTTATGAAAAATCAAGCCTATTTAGATCAATTGCAAGAAAAACTATATTCTGCTGTCATATCTGATATTTTGGATAGTCTAGAGCTACGTAATCAGGCATTACCACAGCATATTCGTCCCCTAGACCCGGATATGGTCGTATGCGGTTACGCCAAAACAGTCCAAGTAGCAGACGTCTATCGAAAACCGGCTCAAGCCTATAAAAAGCAAATTGAAGTGCTAGATGGTATGCAGCCTGGTGAAGTTTTTGTTGGTGATGTCGGGGGTTCCGAGCGCTCTGCCTTCTTCGGTGAGTTAATGTCCGCAGCTACGAGAGTGGCTGGAGGTAGAGGTGCTGTTATTGATGGCCTGTGCCGTGATGTAAAGAAAATCAAACAACTAGGCTTCCCTGTGTTTGTAAAAGGGACGCGTCCAACCGATTCTTATGCCCGCAATGAGGTGATTGATTTTGATGTACCGATCAAAATTGGTGACGTACAGATACAGCCAGGTGATCTTATTTTCGGAGATATAGATGGTATTGTTGTCGTTCCGAAGGATGTCGAGGATGAAGTCATTGCAAAAGCATTCGAGAAGGTGAACGGAGAGAATATGGTTCGTGAGCATATTTTGAAGGGGATGAAAGTTTCCGAGGTATTTGAGAAGTTCGGGATCCTGTAATATGGACATTCAAACGATTTCAAACCCTGGTCACATGGACGTGTTACAGGTCGTGGGAGACGGATTAATCGTAGAGTTTCTGCCAGAGAAAGGTGGAGATATCTATAAAATTTGTATTGATCGTACGAATATATTATGGGAAAGCCCTTGGGGAATCTCCAAGCTAGGGAATCGCATCGATTTCTGTCATACGTCCAAGGAGCGCTGGTTACAAAGCTACCCGGGGGGCTGGCAAATTTTATTCCCCAATGCAGGGGATGATAGCTATAACTATGGAGTTATGCATAATTTTCACGGCGAGGCTTGTCAGGTACCCTGGACATATAAGCTCGGAGAAGTAACGGATACAAAGGTTCAGATTATATTCTCCACACTACTCTATAAATCACCTTTTGCGATGGAGCGAAATGTAACGATAGACCAAGTAGAGCAGTGCATTGAGTTGAAGGAATCCGTTACGAATCAGGGGCAGCAAGCTTTGTATGCCGAATGGGGACAGCATATCGCGTTCGGTGCGCCATTCATTGGACCTGGAACACGGCTTGAAGCACCTGCGAGATCGGTCGAATCGTATGAGCGGGATTCGGAATTATCTCGTTTGAAAAAAGGTGTATTTTCATGGCCGATCGAAGATATGGGTTGTGATCTAGGACATGTCCCTTCAGGAAAGGCTACAGATTTTGCGATTCTAAAAGAGTTGACGATGGGATGCTATACGATTATAAATGATAAAATGGATTTACGTGTTCGTGTAGAATGGGATGTAGACACGATGCCAAACCTGTGGTTGTGGCAAGAATTTAATGGTCTTCAAGACTATCCATTCTACGGGGCCTGTTATGTCATGGGTGTAGAACCAAATTCGGCTTCACATGAAGCGGGGTTACAGGAATCGATCCAACGTGGTGAAGCCATTGTGATCAAGGCGCAGCAGACAAAGTCATTTGCATTGAAATTATCATGGAGTAGCTCGATGAATGGAAGTCATACGACGTAGTGTAAGGAGATGTTCCTATGTTTGACGATTTACAGGGAAAGGTATTTATTGTCACAGGTGCAGCGCAAGGCATTGGTAGAGGGATCGCGCTTCGCTTGGGCAAAGAAAAATGTAAAGTCGTTATCAATTTTACGAGTGATCAAAGTAAAGCTTTAGCCGAGGAAGCGATTGCGCTCATTGAAGCCTCAGGCGGGCAAGCTGTTGCGTGCCAAGGTGATGTAGGACAAGTGGATACCGCCAATAAATTAGTTGATGTGGCGGTAGGTCATTTCGGAACATTACATGGAATTGTTAATAATGCAGGGGTACAGTCTCAATATCCATCGGAGCAATTACCTATAGATGAGTGGAATCGGATCATGGATGTGAATCTGCGCGGAACATTCCTAGGGTGCCAAGAAACGATTAAATATCTCCTGAAGAAAGATATGCAGGGAAGTATTGTGAATGTATCGAGCGTGCATCAACAGATTCCTAAGCCTCAATATGTACATTATGCTTCGTCCAAAGGTGGGTTAAAGCTACTAACTGAATCATTAGCACGTGAATATGCCGATCGAGGAATTCGGATTAATGCCGTTGCTCCTGGAGCGATTGATACGCCTATGAACGGTAAATTACTCAGTGATCCGCAGATTACTGAACAAATATTGAACAAAATTCCTTCACGTCAAATTGGAACACCGGAACAAATTGCTGCACCTGTAGCTTGGTTACTGTCTCAAGAAGCAAGCTATGTGACGGGAGTTACGATATTTGCTGATGGTGGAATGGTCCTGTATCCGTAGAATATTTGATGAATATGGATGTGAAAAAGAGGCTGTCCCAAAAGCCATAGAAATGGCTACTTGGGACAGCTTTGATTTTATCTAGGATTAACGTCACCGCTCCGCTTTTCCACAATCTGTCGTTCTCTTCACTGTTTAAGCGGAAATAGCAACCAATTCGTTAGTCTAGAAAGTTCTTCAGCATCGGTTAAAGATGCTAACCTCACCTTACTTGGAATGATGCTTCTGCCAAGTATTTAACTGCGCTTGAATGGCTTTGCGTACGTCGTCAATACCTGCTTCGTGCAACTCTTGATTGAATTTGGGCAGAAAGGTGTCTACATCGACGCTGCCGGTCATGAGAATCGGATAATATTTATTCCAGACGATTTCGATCTCATCGACTTGCTCAGATAGCGAGGAAAGGTCTGGATTAAAGCCGAGTACTTTAGATTCCACCACTTTAGCATTGTACGCTCTGTATTGTTCCCATTTATCTAGCGGATCAGGATATTTTCCACCAAGTGTTTTTAAGATAAACCAATTGCCTTGTGTATACTGTATCCCAGTATAATTTGGTGAAACGAGGACAACCTGGCCCACTTTGTTTAAATTGTAATGGACTCCTTCGATCCCATAGTTGAATAAATTACGTAATTCGGGATCGGTATTTAATAAATTTAGAAATTTAATACTTTCCTCCGGATGCTTCGTATTTGCATTTACAGTCATCATGCCACCAAGAACGGATTCTGTCGTTGCCACTTCTTGTGTTACCGGATGAGCGACCACTTGATAGCCCAGATCCTTACTCCAAACACTCTCGGATAGCGGGCCTCCGCTTGCGGATTTCCAGAAAACTTTCAACCCGCGTTGAAGTGAACTTGGTTCACGCAGCGCAGCATCTTTATTAATGAAACCAAGTTGATAGTATCGTCGAACGGTCTTTAAAATTTGTTTGGCTTCATCCGTTTCGAAAATATTGACGATCGAAGCATTTGATTGTGTCGATTGAATCATTAATGGAATTTTATAGTTCGTTATATATTCATATCCATACATCTTAAAGAAATTATGAGCATCCCGGTTAAATTCCATGGGCAAGTAATCGGGCTCATTTATTTGAATCATACGTAACAGTGGCTCTAGCGATTCTAGCGTGTTGTATTTCGTAATATCAATGTGATATTTCTTTACAAGATCAGCGGGATACATCCAATGCTCAACTACGGCTAATTCTTTATTCGTCGGTATGCCGTAAATGCTGCCATCAGGTAAACGGACACCTTTCCAGAACATTGGATCAATTGCATTATACATGTCCTTGCCTTGGTTCATTAAATAGTCATTCAGCTTCAACCACTTTCCCTGTTTTGCATACGTAGAGTAATCCGGCGCAAAGGCAATATCAAAGGGGGTATCGGATGAAATAATTGTATTTAATCGGCTATCGTATTCTTGCCAGCCAATTTTGTTATAGGTGATCGTAATGCCGATTTTACGCAAAAGGACTTCATTTATTTTGTCATTCACCTTACGTAGATCATTGTCCGGCTCGCCGATCGTATAATAAATAAGGTTAACGGGCGTTTCATTATTAGATATTGGAGCCTCTGTATGTTTGGTGCAACCGATTAATTGAATGATTAGTAATAGAAAAAGGCCAAAGATAAACCAACGTTTATACATGACATGCATCTCCTTGACTCGTTCTTGGTAGCAAATCGTTGTCTAACTTTTTTAGCGCAGATCGGAAGGAGATTTTCCGTAATAGCTATGGAAATGTGTGTAGAAATAATTCATATTATTATATCCGACTGAACATGCGATCCAATGGATTTTCTCATTCGTGGTCTGGATAAGCTCTTTAGCACGTTGCATGCGATACAGCATTAAATATTCGGAAAGCTTCATATTCGTTTCTTTAATGAACAATTGCCCGAGATAGGTGCTATTCATTTGAAAACGATCGGCGACAGATTTTAAGGTAATATTCTGATTAAAATCTTCTCTGACCATGAGCAAAATGCGATTTACTAGCTTCGATAACGAATCGTAAGGAACACCCATGACTGGATCCAAGTGGGCAGTGCTCGTCTGTGGATCCCCAATGCTACCATGAAGATCGTCAACAATTATTTTCTCGATAACTTGCTGGAGCTTTTCTTTCTCTAATGGCTTTAATAAATAATCTTTGACCCCACATCGGATAGCCTGTTGAGCGTAGCTAAAATCACTATACCCGCTCATAATTATATATTTCGTAGGAAGTTGAACTTCATTGAGTTGTCGAATGGCATCATAACCAAGATTTTTACCAATACATACATCAAAAATAGCGATATCAGGAATTAATTGTACGGCTCTGGATACAGCAGCATCCGTCGAAACACAGGTTTCGACATAATCAAATCCATAGTGCTTCCAATCTAGAATTCGTTTCATGCCTTCTAAAATTTGTGGCTCGTCATCAACGATTAAAAGTTTGTACATCTCTAGTCACCTCTTTAGAAATCTGTACAGAAATCCTTACGCCTGCTTCATCATTGTTCTCAATGTGCATTGAAAAACCTTCATCATAGTAAAAGCTTAATCTTGCATAAACATTATATAAACCAATACTCTTGGTCGATATTTCATGTTTACTAGACAGTATTCGTCGTATATCGGCTAAGCGTTCTTCCTCAATCCACACCCCGTTATCAATAAATTCCAATCTGTAGTAATGCTCATCTTCGCTACCCTTGACGACAAATAAATTAAATTCTTTCTCTTTGTCAAAGCCATGAATGAAAAAGTTCTCCGCCAAAGGCTGCATCCAAAATTTAATGGTGGGTACATCGAGTAACGAATCTTCCATATCAATTTGGTAATAAAAGTGGTCAGGATACTTGAACTCCATAATTTTTAAATATTTTTCGAGTAGCTCTAACTCGCTTCCAATAGAGATAATGTTCTCTTTTTTTACCATTTCACGATAAAGGGCACCTAAGGTAGCAATCGCATCGGCTGTATGCGCATCTTGATTGACTAATGCGGTAGAACGAATGACCTCCAAGGTGTTATATAGAAAATGAGGATTAATTTGATGCTGTAGCGCTTTCATTTCAGCTTCTTGCTGTTTCAATTTTAGCAAATATTCATTACGAATATGTTTATCTAACTTGTGAATCATGTCATCCACTTCACGTGCAATCATACCATATTCATTTCGACGATAGCGTGCAGGTTTGTTTGGAGTGAAGTTCGCTGTCTTCACGCGTTTTATAGACTGAATAATACGGTGCAGGAATCGTGCGTCATCTCGCAGGTTATAGACAACGAGTAAAAGAACACAGGTCATGGCTGTTAAAATAACTAGAAATAATAAAATAAGCGTAGACGCATGCTGCTGAACCAATACCTTTAATTCAATGGTGCTAACAAACTTATAATTAAATTTGGTAGATGGAAAAGTGACATAGAAAATGGGAGACATCCAGTTTTTTAGTATTACACCATGCGTATTTTTATTGGCAATGGCCTGCTGAATGATCTGCTCAGACATTGTATTGTCGTTGCCAATCAGATACACTTCTCCTGATTCATTAATCGCTGCTGCATGGCCAAGCTGATAATTATTAACGATGCTAAAAATTCGCTCACTGCTAATTTGAAAGCGAATTTCGGCGGAACCCTCCGCAAGCTGAAGCAATTTTTTGCGATATACAAACCCCCGTTGATTATTCTCAGTAAACATAAGATCATCATTGGATAGACCAAACTGGAAGTGGGGAATGCCATTACTATTAAAGTCTATAACATTGCCTTGCTTCACTGTATGAACACTAATTTGTGTAATATCTCCTTGCGCCCAATTGTACAGATAAGTTTTCACATCTTCAGGAAAAGAGATAAGCGGTCGTTGATTGAATGTACTGTTCTTTAATCGTTTAGTAAGATACTCATCAATGGTTGGACTTAGAAAATAGCTAGCATCGTTCATCAAATCTTGATTTGAATAAATACGCTGCATATAAGCTTCAATACGATCTGCGTCATTCTGTAAGTTGTTCTCTGTGCGAGAAAAGGCATTTGCAGCCTCGATGCGGGCATTACCAACGGACTGATTGATGACGATGGCACTGGTTAGTGCTCCTAACGTCAGTCCGATTAACAGAATGAATATCACATAGGTCCAAAATTTACTACGATAAATTTTAATGCGTAGAAACGTATTCATGTGGCACCTCAATACATGTTGGTTGTAATTGAATATAGTACAAAAAGATCTATATAATCAATTACAACTTGCCTATTCTACAACAAAAGCACATGGTATAGTTGTCAAACTATACCATGTGTCGTATTGGTGTATGGCTTACTTGAAATAATTATCGATTTCTTCCTGCGCTTTTTGAATTATTTTATCCAGTCCGGCTTTTTTCAATTCGTCTAACATTTTTGGTACAATCTTCTCTGGGTCAGAAGCACCTGTTAGCAATTCGTATTTATATTTATCAAATGTAGATTGTGCGTTCGCAACTTCTGTCTGAATTTCGCTGATATCGAGTGCGAAGCCTAGAACAGTGGAGGCTACAGCTTGTTCATTTAATTTCTTCACTTGGTCCCATTGATCTTCAGGTGCGCCTTTGGTTATAGCCATATTGAAGAAGGTACCTTGTGAGTAAGCAGCTAGCGGCCATGTATCCGATGTGCGCTCGATAACGTTATCTTTACCATCTACATATTTGAAATCAACGCCTTCTTCACCAAATGCTAGCATATTACGGAGCTTTGAATCTGTGTTTACTAATTGCAGATATTTCAAAGCTTCATTTTTGTACTTGGAATTCGCAGAGATTGCGTTTAAGGAGCCTTGAATTGTACTTGTCGTATAAAGAGGACCAAATGTTTTGTTCATAACAAATTTTTCTACGCCCGCATTGATTTGCATCGCGATCTCTGCACCTGGGAAGGCTTGTTGCGTACCAAATGGGTTATATTTTTCTTTTTCTGTTTTGGTTGGAGCATCTGGGTTGATGATTCCATCCTGATACCATTTATGAAGCAATTTCAAATTTGCCATGACATCAGGCTGTTCGAAAACAGAGATCACCTTGCGAGAAGGATCATCTACTTTTACACCTACAGGGAAGAATCCTAGCGTTAAATCATCATAGTTATTGAACATTCCGGAGAAGGCTTCACTTTGAATAAGTCGTAGTGGGTAGAAGCTTTTTCCTTCACCAGCTTTTATATCATGAAGTGGCTTATCTAAATCTTGCATCGATGTAATGTTCTGGTAATCGATGTTGTATTTCTGTACGAGCTTGTCATCATAGCTCCAATATTGAGAAACAGATGAGTCTTTATAGGTTGGTACTGCGTAGTATTTCCCGCCAATTTTTGTGCCATCCCATACTTCGGACGGAATGGATTTGTACAGATCAGGGGCTTCGCTTTGGACTAAATCCGTGATGTCCGTAAGAGCTCCCATCGCGACTTGTTTACTGTACTTCGTGTTATTCGTGAACATCATGTCGAACGGCTCACCTGTGTTCACAATGGTGTTCATCTTCGTATCCCATTCGCCCCAGCTGGCCACACGAAGATCGACTTTTACCCCGATTTTCTCCGCAGTATATTCATTCATCTTGTCAATTGCTTTACTAAAGTTCGCAGGAAGTGGCGTATTACCGATCTGCCACCATACCAGGGTCGGAATATCCTTTTTACCTGCTGCTTCTGTTGATGTAGAGTTGTTTGATGGTTCATTCGTCGATGAAGCCGAGTTGTTGGAACTACCGCATGCTGCTAAGGCGGATCCCATTAATGTCAGAATACAGAGTGTTGAGGCAATCTTGAAGATTTTCTTCACTTTAACTCCCCCTATGGATTGGTTGTTTGCTATATCATAAACCAGTATAAATTTGGCTTACTTCGTAATTTAGCCTTTGACTGCGCCGACTGTCAGACCAGAAATGAAATATCTCTGGAAGAATGGATATGCACAAGCAACAGGCAAGATGATGAGGATGGCGACCGCCATACGCGCGGACTCTTTAGGCATTTTCGCGATGAGCTCTGCAGAACTAACGCCCATACTTGAAGCATTTCTGGCAAGTGCATCGGCATTGGTCATTAGATTGTTAAGCAACGCCTGTAACGAGTAGAGATTCGGGTTATCAATATACAACATGGATTGGAACCAGTCGTTCCAATAGTTGAAGCATAGGAACAATCCTATCGTTGCGAGAACAGGTAGCGATATAGGCAATATGATCGAGAAGAAGATCCTAATTTGATTAGCACCATCAATTTCTGCCGATTCGATTACACCATCTGGAATCGTGCTTGTGAAAAAGGTTTTACAAATAATGACGTTAAAGGATGAGACTGCAAGCGGTAAGATCAGAGCCCAGAAACTATCCTTCAGCCCTAGTAAGTTTGCATTGATGAAATAACTGGATACGAGACCACCATTGAAAACCATCGGAATGAATACGATCCAAGTCAGAAAGCTTTTTAACTTGTAAGACGGGCGTGAAATAACATAACCCATCGATGTTGTAAGAAGGACGCCAAGTACAGTACCTACTACAGTGACAAGGGTCGAGGTGCCTAGAGCACGTAGAATCATCTTTCCTTGCTTAGCAATAAAACTGTAAGCTTCAAAAGAAAAATCGGCTGGAAAGATACTGTAGCCAACGTCTCGGATATAAGATTCATTGGTTAATGAAATCGATAATACGACGATAACGGGCACAACACAGGCAAGTGCGATGACCAGAAAAATGGAGTTAAATAGGATGTTAATTCCTTTACTTGTTCGATTAAACTTATCAAGCCCGGATTCATAGGTTTTTGTTGCCATGTTCTTACCTCCTAAATCATTGCGCTATCTGGATCAATCTTCTTCACAATCCAGTTGGCGGACAGAATCGTAATACATCCCAAAACGGATTGAACAAATGCAGCAGCAGATGCCATACCGATCGTTGCGCTTTTCAGTTGCTTATAGACGAGGACATCAACGGTCGTGGCCACATTATATAAGGAGTTAGAATCACGCGTGACCTGGAAGAAGAGACCGAAGTCGGTATAGAATATCCGTCCGACCGACAGGATGAACATCATCACGATCACCAGTTTGAGTAAAGGTAGTGTGATGAATCGAGTCTGTTGCCAAATTGAGGCTCCATCAATGACAGCGGCTTCATAATACGAACTATCGATCGCTGTAATGGTAGCGAGATAGATAATCATGCCATAGCCGATACCTTTCCATATATTTAATAGAACGAGAATGTAAGGCCAATACTCAGGCTGCATGTACCAATTCACGGGATCATGTCCGATGTTACCGAGAAATTGATTCAGGATCCCTTTGTCAAAGCTGAAGAATGCCCAACCGACTGCAGAGATGACGACCCAAGAGAGGAAATAAGGGAGGAACATCATCGTTTGATACACTTTGCTGGCTTTGCGATTATGGAGTAATCCAATCATGATCGCGAACAACACTGGGAGTACGATGCCCGTAATAATAAAAATGATGTTATACCCAATCGTATTGCGGATAATAATCCAGGCATCATTGGATTTAAATAAAAATTCGAAGTTTTTAAAACCGACCCAAGGACTATTTACTACATTGCTAATAAAGCCCCCAGAAATTTTGAACTGCTTGAAAGCGATGATAATGCCGAACATGGGTAAGTAACAGAACAGAATGTACCAAATCGTTGTGGGAATGGCTAATAGTGTTAATTCAAAATCTTGTTTCCTCCAAGTAAAGCGCTTTCTACGCTTCAGTTGTTCAGGTTTTGCGCTCATCTCGTTCACTCCTTCATGTAAGTCATTTGTAAATTGACACGCTCTTGAAACCGCTTTACGCAAGTTCATTGTATAAGAGCAATGCGATTATCATCCAGATAACAAACATGATTTATTAGTCAACAAACGTTAGATTATGTGTGAATTGAGTTGTACTACGCAAAAAAAACACATGTTGTGGAGATTTACATACACTGCCCTGTGTGCAGGTGAGCATGGTAATACAACGAAATGATCAACGAGAAAGCACAAGAATGACATACTGTTATGATGCCCACATAGCGTTGTGACGCGGTTATTCCCGCACTACAACACGTAATTTTTGACAAGCGAGAATGACATATTTACGATTGGGTCAATTGTTTATATTGTAAATGTAAGCGCTAACAACAATGCGATAGATAACAATGCAACAGATAATGATGCTCACTCGATGATCTGAGTGTTCTCATCATTACCTACAAGGAGGGGATGTCGCGATGCATGAAACGGAAAGCGTACACATGCGAACTGTGAACTCAGAACCGAAAGAAAAGCGTAAGGGCAGAAACGAGACATGGAAGAAGATTTGGCAGAATTGGGAGCTTTACATTTTTATCGCACCCGCATTCTTTTACTTCCTCATTTTCAGCTATGGACCGATGTATGGGATTCAGATTGCTTTTAAGAACTACATTCCGTCAAAAGGCTATTTTGGCAGTGAATGGGTAGGCTTTGATCATTTCATTCGATTTTTTAACTCGTACTATTTCTGGGATTTGCTGTGGAACACGCTCAGTATTAGCTTGTATGAATTAGCCATTGGATTCCCAATCCCAATTATTCTGGCGCTTGCGTTTAACGAAGTGAAGGATGGCTTCTTCAAGCGACTTGTTCAGACCGTTACGTATGCACCTCATTTCATTTCTGTCGTTGTTATGGCGGGGATGATTATTACCTTCTTGTCTCCATCGAACGGAATGATTATTCATGCCATTGAAAGCTTAGGCTTTAGTGCACCGCAGTTTCTGACAAGCCCTGGTTGGTTTAAGACGATGTATGTATTCTCAGGCGTGTGGCAGAGTGCGGGGTGGGGGACGATTATTTATTTGGCGGCACTCTCGGGAGTAGACCCAGGCTTGCATGAAGCGGCAATTATTGACGGAGCCTCTCGCTTCCAGCGTGTTCGCCACATCAATATTCCAACGCTTATACCGACCATGACCATTCTATTAATTCTAAATATGGGTGGCTTGTTAAGTGTAGGTTTTGAGAAGTTATTACTTCTGCAAAATTCATTGAATATGTCAAGCTCTGACGTGATTTCAACCTTTGTCTATCGATCTGGTCTTGTCGATGCGCAATATAGCTTCTCAACAGCTGTTGGTTTATTTAACTCCATTGTGAATTGCATCCTGCTTATTACGGTGAATCAAATTGTCCGCCGTACGAGCGAGAACAGTCTATGGTAGAAGGAGGTTGGAATTTATGGTATCAGGTATAAAGCTATCTAAGCGAGATCGAATATTTCTAATTTGCACCTATACGTATGTGACAATTGCATTGTTGTTAGTCGCATATCCCATCTTATATATTATTAGCGCATCTATCAGTGATCCGAAGATGGTTGCTTCCGGTGAAATGTGGCTTCTTCCAAAAGGTATTACCTTTAAGGGGTATGAAATTGTATTTCAGAACTCGAAGATTTGGACGGGTTATGGAAATACGATTTTGTATACATTGCTAGGCACAACGATTAACTTGGTCGTTACGATGCCAGCGGCATATGCACTCAGTCGTAAGGACTTTGTAGGTCGTGGGTTTTTCATGGGGATGTTCATGGTAACGATGTTCATTGGAGGGGGTCTCGTCCCTACATACATGTTGGTAAAAGGGCTAGGCATGGTCAACACGATGTGGGCACTAGTACTTCCTGGCGCAGCGTCAATCTGGAATATTATTGTCTCTCGTACCTTCTTCGCGAACTCCATTCCAGCTGAGCTACAAGATGCGGCTCAAATCGATGGCGCGACGAATATTCGCTTATTCCTGCGGATTGTTCTCCCGTTATCGATGCCAATTATCGCAGTTATGGCCTTATTCTACGGGGTAGGGCATTGGAACAGCTATTTCGGCGCCATGATCTACCTGAATGATGATGCGAAGTATCCATTGCAGCTTGTGCTTCGTCAGATTCTCGTGCTTCAGGAAATGCAATCTCAAGTAGGTGGCATTATCGATGCGACAGCTGCAGCAGCCCAGAACAACAAGGCAGAAATTGCTTCACTTGTGAAGTATGGGGTCATTATCGTATCTACGCTTCCGATTATTGTTGTCTATCCATTCTTACAGCGTTATTTCGTGCAAGGTGTCATGATTGGCTCTGTTAAGGGTTGATCTTAAGATACAAATAACAAAGGGGAGGTTTTTGTATGACGATTTATCGTAAAGCTGGACTCATGTTGTTAGTTCTTTCCATGTCAATGTCTATTCTTACTGCATGTGGATCAAGTAGCGATAAGGGGACAGCAAGCACAGAAGGCTCAGACACAGCCACAGAGGTTCATAAGACGGGCTTTCCTATCGTGGATAAACCGATTGAGCTATCCATTATGGCACCGGATATAGGACGTCAGGATTGGAACAAGATGCCTGTTATTCAGGAATACGAGAAGATGACGAATATTAAGTTAAAAATTCAAAACGCCCCACAAGACAGCTTTGAGACGAAAAAGAATTTGGTATTTGCAAGCGGTACGCTTCCCGATATTTTCTATGCGGCGGATCTAAAAGGATCGGATCAAGTTACCTACGGAAGTCAAGGATTGTTGCTGCCTTTAGAAAAATACATTGATGAGGGCTACGCACCTAATTTAAAAAAAATTCTCGATGCAAATCCGGATATTCGCAAATCAATGACAACACCAGATGGACATATCTATGCACTACGCAATATTCAGCCATCTGCGGTATGGTATCGTGGACCGATGTGGTATAACGGGAAGTTCTTGAAGAAGTTCGGCATGGAAAACAAATTACCGCAGACAACAGAAGAGCTATACAACTATTTGAAGAAGGTTAAAGAGGAAGATGCGAACGGAAACGGTAAAGACGATGAGGTTCCTCTATCCTCTGTGAAATTAGATGATTTACGGATGTTCTTCCTCGGATTCTGGGGGATGTATAACGAGGATATCTACGTAGATAAGGAGAACAAAGTACACTTTCCACAAGCTGAACCAGCCTACAAAGAATATTTAACCTTCTTGAATCGCTTATGGAACGAGGATTTGCTGGATCATGAAACATTCTCTCAAACCGATGAGCAGAAGAAAGCAAAAGGGAAAAACAATCAAGTGGCCTTATTCTCCGATTATTTCCCATACTTCACGCTTGGTGGTGAACCGAGTGAAGATAACCCGATGATGCAGCCTGTATCTAGTGATATTGCTGGAACACCTGTATACGGCAAGCATCCTGGTATTAACACCATTGGCGGTTTCGCGATTTCAAACACGAACCCGAACCCGGAAGCAAGTATGCGCTGGATTGATTACCAATTTAGCGAAGAAGGGTATTCCTTCTGGGCGTATGGACCTGAAGGTACGTTATTTAAATACAAAGATAAAGCAACAGGCGAGAAAGAATGGCTGCCAGTTCCAGATGGTACGGATCGTGAAGAATACCGCGGTACAATCACGCCAAACTACGGGATTAATACACCAGGTTCCTATGAGAACAGCTATGTTTTAGGTCTTCGTACTAGCTTTGATGACTGGATTGACAAAGAAACAGCTACAAAGCTTACACCTATTGCAAAGACTCCCTTCCCATCGGTATTCCTGACGGTAGACCAACAGACGGAAATCAAAACACTCCGTTCCGATTTGGATAAATACGTGAAGGAAATGGAAGCGAAATTCGTTACAGGCGCAGAGCCATTATCCAATTGGGACAAATATATCGCTCAAATGAAAAAAATGGGGTATGAGAAGCTCGAATCAACGTATCAACAAGCATACGATACATGGGCTGCTAGCGAATAATTTGTGAAGCTTATACATTCTCATATTTTGAAAAACTTCCCGGTCATCCTAGGCATGACCGGGAAGTTATGATGAACCCTAAGCGAGGAAGGATTATACGGTATCGTTAGGCTCAGTATTGGGATGATTACTATTCATCTGTCGATACTGGCCCGGGGTATAACCGGTTTCCTTTTTGAATTTTCGAATAAAGTTTGGTGTGTCGAGGTAGCCGACGCGCTGGATAATATCTTTTAACGAATCACTTGTTATTACGAGCTGTTCCTTGACCTTATCTAATCGTTTTTGCCAAATATATTGGACGAAGTTGATGCCGACCTTATCCTTGAATGAACGACTGAGATGGGAAGGTGAAATCGTAAACGCAGCAGAAACAGATTCAAGGCTAAGTGAATGATCAACATAGTGCTGGTCGATAAAAGCAACGATATGATCCATGAGTGAATGTTCTTCTTTTTTATGCGTCTGCTCTACCTGTGTACAAATCTGAGTGGCTAAACGGTAGAAATTCTGCTCTATAAGATGGACGGGACCATTCATGAAATGGGGAGAAGCAGACTGCATCATGTTATCCATCTTTAGCTCAACTGCAGTTTTGAGCATGGTATTCAGCAGGTCGAACAATACGCATCGCATCAGCAGGGTAGATCGTTGTTTATTATCAAGCCCATGGATGGCTGTGTGAATAATTTGTTTGGCGACTTCGTAGTTGCCCTGCTTCAAGCTTTGTGCAAGCTTTAATAGCTCGTTACTAGGGAGTAACACTGTTTGATCATGGGCACTGGATAGCTTTTCAAAATACACGGTGGTTCCATGCTCGGTCGATTTACGCAATTCGAAGGCGGAGCAAGCCTCAACAAAGGATTGATTAAGCTGCTGAGGGCTCTCATAACATTTGCCTACACCGATCATCGGGTGGATATCCATTATGCCTAACGTATATTCACGGATCGCATCCACGATGTGAACGATTTGTGCAGCGAGTGCCTCATCATCTTCGAGCTGTAAGCTCACAATGAGTGCGAGCTGATCCAATTGCGGGAGCTCTACACCGTATACTTGTGTAGCAAGCGCTGGAAATTCAATAAACGCAAGCTTGCGATGTACTTCTTGTCGCGCCTGAAGATGCTGTTGTTCTAAGTCATCCCAGCCCATCATCATGACAAAATGATGACTTTGGTCGAAGTGCAGATGAAAGGTATCGAATATTCCATGCGTCATCATTTGTGCATGTCCATGCTTTAATAGCATGGAGAGAACATGGTTGCGTGCATAGGGCTCTTGGAGATCAACCTTGGAGCTATACTGCTGTAATGTTGTTCGTATATACTCGAGCTCATTTCCGGAGGCCGGTGTATCTGTTTTTTTGTTCGTGAAGCGAACGAGCTCAGCAATCGGAAGATATTGCATCCGAGCGAATAATAGAGCGATGGCCGTTCCTACAATGGCGATCACAATGAATAAAATAATGATGAAGCTCCGAACATTAAGTACGCTACTGAAAAATTGATTACTCGCCATTAAAGTCACATATGACCAGCCATTGACATCCGATGTGACGGAAATAACCGAATGATCTTCGTTGTTTATCGATAGATTATGTATGCCGGGTGGAAGCTCTGATAACCGTTGGATATCCTGTTGGCTAGCTGTATCTCCATGGCCACTATAGGATAAAACACGTCCATGATTATCAAAAATATACGTTAATCCTCGATAGTTACCGAGAACGGAATCGATCAGATATGCCAACTCTTTCTCTTTAATGAGGTACATGACAGAAGCATATGGATCTGAGGTGTTGGGAATGATCGGCAGGATATAGGTTAATACAGATTGCTCGAGTGGTGAATTTTGATTCAGCATGTTCGTAAGTCGAATAGATGGAAATTTGGACGAGTTTAAAGCAGTCACAAGTTCATCATTCTTCCAGCTTCCAAACTGATAGGAGCTACGAAATACATCCAGGCTATACATGCCATGGTTGGAATAAATATTAGGGTCATGATGATAGTACAGAAATATATCCTCCACAATGGAATTGGAAGACTTGTAGCTATCTAGTGCCGCTATGGCATCACGACTTTCATAAGGATCCAGTATGCGATAATGAGCGAGACGAGCGTCGTATGACATCCGTGACGCCATATCTCTTAAATCATTCATGCGTCCATCCACCACCGTTTTAATTTGGGTGAGCTGATTAAAGTGAGCATTTTCAATCTCCTTTTGTAAATTATCGGTAGCATTTCGGTAAATGAAAACGATTACAAATATAAGCGGAATAAGAAGGATAAGTAGATACGAACCGGTGAATTTCAGAAACAATTTCGATTTGAAATAGTTATAGTTCAAAGTGTTTTCCCCCTTTTTATGGCGTATACATGGAGATGTTCCTATCAAGCTATGAATACAGCAAGATATAGAACGGCGCTTGAATACTTATTTATATTCCATAATAGGATGTTTATAGCGGATATTTATTATTATGTCAAATGTTTTTTGAAAATATATCATACTAAATCAATAGAATCGCAGCCTCAGAAGAGCTGCATGGAGGTCGTGCAAAAATGAGTGACGCTAATGTTGTCGAGGAGCAAATTGTTGTTGAAGGAGTTCACAATTACAGCACAGAGGAGGAGTACGTTAAGCCGGAGGATTCGCAGCTATTAGATCAGCTGGAATGGTTCAAGGATCAGAAGCTGGGCTTGATGATGCATTGGGGACCTTATTCGCAGCTTGGACTTGTTGAATCGTGGGCGCTTAGTGATAAGGATGGAGATTGGTCACGAGATGATATTGATTGGGGAGTTGATTCGGCGGAATTGAAGCGGCAATACTTCGGGCTGAATAAAACCTTTAATCCGCTTCGTTTCGAACCTGAGAAGTGGGCAGAGGTTGCGGCAGAGGGTGGCTTTAAATATTTGAACTTTACGACGAAGCATCATGATGGCTTCTGTATGTGGGACACGCAGACAACAGACTATCGCATTACGGGCAAGGATTGTCCTTTCCATGCACATAAGTACGCGGATATTTGTAAGAACGTATTTGATGCTTTTCGGGCCAAGGGACTTGGGATCTCCGCCTACTTCTCCAAAGCCGATTGGCACACACCAACATACTGGGCCCCAGGTATGGAGACGGGGACGTTCATGAATCGAGGTCCTTCGTATCCAACACAAGATTATCCATGGCTATGGGAGCAATTCGTACAGTTCACACATGATCAGATCATGGAATTGATGACGAAATATGGCCGGATTGAAATGCTCTGGTTGGATGCGGGGTGGGTATGTCCACAGAATAAGAATAATCCACAGGATATTCGGTTGGGTGAAGTGGTGGAGAAGGCACGTCAGCAGCAGCCATGGCTGCTAAGTGCAGACCGTACCGTTGGCGGCCCGTATGAGAATGTCGTTACACCTGAACAAACGTTGCCCGAGCATCCCCTGCTTATTCCATGGGAGAGCTGTATTACGATGGGGACAGCGTTCTCTTATCGGTACGAGGATCACTACAAGACGACACGTCAATTAATCCATTTGCTCGTTGAAGTTGTAGCTAAAGGCGGAAACCTGGCACTTAATGTCGCTCCACAACCAGATGGCCGCTTGTCACCAACAGCGTTGGATCGGATGAAAGGAATGGGCGCTTGGCTCAAAGTCCATGGTGAGGCGATTTATGGAACGCGCGTATGCGCGCCATACTCTGCTGGAAATACACATTTCACGAAAAAAGGCGATATCACCTATGCCATTCATTTGTACCCGAAAGAGCAGGAAACGGTGAGCAAAGTAATTTGTATTCCACTCGAGCAGGCTGTAACGCAAATGGATCTTGTTGGCGGACAAGAAAATCTAACATTCGAACGAACAACAACCGGATTGATCGTTCATTTACCAGAGAGCGAGCTTACGGGAGTTGCCCCAATTGCACATGTATTTCGCATAAAATAACGAGTTGAACTATGGGAGGAAGAGCAGATGCAACAATGGTTTACGGACGCAAAGCTAGGAATTTTCATTCACTATGGGATTTATGCGGTGCAAGGTATAGCGGAATCATGGTCGTTTTATAACGGGAAAATGTCACATGGGGAGTATATGAAGCAGTTGGATGGTTTTACAGCGTCCAAATTCGATGCGAAGCATTGGGCAGATATCATTGCGAGGTCAGGTGCAAAATATTCTGTGCTTACAACCAAGCATCATGATGGTGTTGCGTTGTTCGATACGCAGTACAGTGATTTGAGCGTCATGAAGGCGACACCAGCCAAGCGGGATATTGTAAAAGAATGGTCCAATGCGATCCGTGAACGTGGTCTGCATGTAGGCATGTATTATTCCTTAATTGACTGGTCTCATCCCGATTATCCTTCCGTATTCGAGAGTGGTATCGTACCGGCTGATTTGAGTCAGGTGAATCGTTTCTCAAGTCCGGTAGATGGCATACAGGATGAAGAGACATGGCAGAAATTCCTCGCGTTTAACAATAATCAGCTACGTGAAATCATGACGAATTACGGTACTGTCGATTTATTATGGTTCGATGGTGACTGGGAGCGTAGTGCAGAACAGTGGGGGCTGCCAGCATTCAAGCAATATTTGAGATCCTTGTCTCCGAATGTGATTATCAACTCACGCTTGCAAGGGCATGGCGATTATAAGACACCAGAGCAAGGCATTCCCATTACTCGCCCAGAAGGCGCTTGGGAATTCTGTACGACCATTAATACATCTTGGGGCTATGTCCACGATGATCATAAATATAAATCCTTGAACCAAATTATCCGCATGTTCTGCGATTGCATCAGTATGGGCGGAAATATGTTGCTGGATATTGGACCGATGGAGGATGGCACCATTGATCCAAGACAGGAGGACATTCTTCTGGGACTAGGTGACTGGATTCGTGCACACGAGGAGGCAATCTACGGTACGCAGGATGGAATTATGACACGCTATTATCTGGGTGGGAGTACCTTATCCGCGGACAAGAAGACCTTATATTTATTCGTCTACGATGCGCCGAAGGAGAATATCTGTCTCAAGGGACTATGCAATCCGATCAAGAAAATTACGGTACTACACTCGGGCAAAGAGCTGACTCACGAAATTCATGGTGGTGTACCCTGGTTCGATATTCCGGGAACGACTTGGATTCATATGACGCCAGCGGACACGCATGAGCAGGTAAGCGTGCTTAAGCTGGAATTTGATGAAGAGGTTAGGATGTACGGTGGGGCTGGCACTGTTGTTACGCATAACTAAATGCCGAAGGGAGGGAGAGGTCAACGATGATGAACCGAAGTGGAGTACCAGAACCGCAAGTTGTGACATATGCGCCTAAGCATTATTTATGCAAAAGAGCGACGGAGTCGCTTGTCTTAGATGGGAAGCTGGATAAGCCCTTTTGGCAGCATGCAACATGGACGGATGATTTCGTAGATATTGAAGGGGACCAACGTCCGCTACCCGCGAAGCAGACACGTGTAAAGATGCTATGGGATGATGAGTATTTTTACTTTGGTGCAGAGCTGATGGAGGATCAGATCTGGGGCACGCTGACTGAACGTGATTCCGTTATTTTCTATGATAATGATTTTGAGATCTTTATCGATCCAACAGGGGATTCACATCAATATTACGAGTTTGAGATTAACGCTTTGAACACGGTGTGGGACTTACTGCTTGTGAAACCATATCGTGACGGGGGACCTCCAATTAATGGATGGGATATCCAAGGTCTGAAAACAGCTATTCATATCGAGGGGGAGTTAAATAACCCGCATGCTGATCATCGGAAATGGACGATTGAAGTTGCCATGCCATGGCGTAGTTTGAAAGAATGTGCTGCGAATAGACAACCACCTGTTGCAGGTGAATTCTGGCGTGTTAATTTCTCTCGTGTTGAATGGCGGACTGAGGTTGTGGACGATCAGTACCGCAAGGTTATGAACCCGGATACTGGAAAGCCTTATCCGGAAGACAACTGGGTATGGTCACCTCAGGGGATTATCAATATGCATTATCCAGAGCTATGGGGTTATGTGATGTTCGTAGGTGTTGATGGCCCGCAGTCATTCGACATGCCTACGGATGAACTGGTGAAATGGCAGCTCCGTAAGCTGTATTATCGTGAACGTAATTATTTTGAAGCACATGGACACTATGCAGCAACGTTCGAGCTGCTGCGAGGTGAAGATGATTGGAGCATTGAGCCTCACATGGAGATAACGAGTAAATCATTCCATATCTCAGCTCTAACAACCGATGGAACCGCTCGCCTATATATTCGCGAAGACGGCTTACTGTGGAAGGAGTAATCATTCATGACCATGTTGACCCCTACCTCAGTATTTTCATTGTCGCAGGAAGCCTTAGCGTTCATTGAGCAGAAGTTTCAGGCCAAGAAGCAGCTCGCCAGATCACGTGAGCAGCAGCTATTCCATGTATTCGAGCACGAGCTAACGGCAGAAGAAGCTTGGGCATTAAAGCTACTCTTCGCGTATATGCCAGCCAATGACTTGGCGGATTATAACGGGGAGCTTTTCTTCAATCATGTAAGAACGATGCTGCAGATTCGCCGCGATATGCCATGGCAAGTACCTGATCATTTATTTTTACATTTCGTGCTACCGTATCGAGTGAATACTGAGAACATTGAAGAGCATCGCCATATTATTTATGAACAGTTAGCGGAACGAACACGTAATCTTCCCATGAAGGAAGCGATTCTAGAGGCCAATTACTGGTGCCACGAAGTGGCGACGTACATTGGGAGCGATCTGCGGACGATTTCACCATTAACGATGATGCGAAATGCACGCGGTCGTTGTGGGGAAGAATCTACGCTAGCTGTAGCAGCGCTTCGTAGTATCGGGATCCCTGCACGTCAAGTGTATACCCCGCGTTGGGCGCATTGTGACGATAACCACGCATGGGTGGAGGCATGGGCTGATGGTGAATGGTATTTCATTGGGGCTTGTGAGCCGGAAGCGCGTCATAATCAAGGATGGTTTGGCCCACCAGCGCGCCGAGCCATGCTCATTAACACACGTATTTTCGCGAATTATGAAGGACCCGAAGATATTACACTCGCAGATGAATGGTTTACTGAAATTAATGTACTAGAAAATTATGCGCCTACGAAGACAATTACGGTACATGTAAAAGATGCATGCGGACAGCCCGTGCACGCTGCAGAGGTGCAATTCCAGTTATATAACATGGCGGAATTTTACCCAATTGCCAGCATTCCGTCTAATGCACAGGGGGAAGCTTCGTTCAAGACAGGTCTTGGTGACCTCATCATTCGTGCAGCGAAGGACGGCATTTGGGGAGAAATGAAAATATCCATGGCTGATTGTGAGCACATTGAGCTTGTATTGAATCAAGAGGATCAGCCACTTGTAGGAACGATCGTTGACTATGATATGGTTCCACCACCAGCGCGTGAAGGCGAGGTCATGGAGGACTTGTCCGAGGCACGGATAGAGCGACACAATAAGCGTTTGGAGGAAGGAATCGCGATTCGTGCACATTATGAAGCGACGTTCTTGAATGAAGAAGCTGCGAGGAAGCTCGGAGAATCGCTTGATCTATCAGCGGATCGAGTATGGAACGTACTTCAGACAGCACGTGGCAATAGTGCTGAGATCGCAGCTTATCTAAGTAAAGCAACACCTCTATATGGAGAATGGGCATTACGATTATTGGAGTGTGTTCATGACAAGGAGCTCATCGATACATTCCTTCCAACCCTTATAGATCATGTGGCTGGTGCGCTTGCTGTACGTGGTGAGCTCACGGAGGACGTCTTCATTCCCTACATTTTGTGTCCTCGCGTTCATTACGAGATGATTACACCGTATCGTACATTTTTCCAACAAGCCTTCACTTCAGAAGAAGTGGAATTGTTCCGTGAGGACCCAACGAAGCTTGTTCAATTCATCGATGAAGCGTGGGATATATGGAATGATCTACCGAATTTGCAAGGGAAGGGTACTGCTGTTGGAACTTTCGAACTGCGTGTAGGAGATCGTAGCTCTCTCGATATTATGTTCGTATCTATATGTCGTAGCCTAGGCATTCCAGCGCGACTGCATCCCATTGAGGCTAAGCCGCAATTTATGGTGAATGGTCATTTTGTGGATGCCCCATTTACGAAAGGTATAGTTGGAAATGAGGCAGCAGTAGCGAACGGAACTCTAATTATTCTTCGTGATCAGGATGCAGCGTCAGACCAGCCAGCGGCTGCATACTATGAGAATTTTACGATCGCTCGTCTGGAGAACGGTTTTTATAAAACGTTAAGCTACCCGCACGGCGCCAATAACCTGTATGATACGCCCCTTGAGATGGAGCAGGGAGCATATCGTCTGACGACGGGGATTCGCTTGAAGGATGGAACCGTGCTGACCAAGCTCACCTATTTTGAAATGACAGAAGTCGAAGAGACGAAGCTGGTTATGAAGTATCGTCAAGCTACGCAGGACATTCCCGTGTATGGCAAGGTAGATCGATTCGAGAAGCTAGCTACATGGGATGGATCGGAGCAGATCTTCGCTGAGTTTCTGGGCAGTCAAGGCGCCTATGTCGCATGGCTGGAACCGGAACGGGAACCTTCGAAGCATCTGCTTCGCGAGCTGTCGGAGTTGAAGCATGAGTTCGATATGATAGATGCTCCTATCATTCTTGTGGTGGGTGACAAGCAATGGACAACTTCATTTCAACCAGCCGATTATCCGAATCTTCCAGCAAGGACATTATTTGTACGTGATTCAACGTATCATCTATTACCTGAATTGTTTACAGTGGCCCAATCGAGTGAAGCGGGCTTCCCACATCTGATGATTCTAGATCGTGATGATCAGATTCGTTATATGTCTTCGGGATATAAGATTGCAGCCAGTAAGGAAGCGATGCAAATTTTATCGAGGATGTGAAAGGATGGATCAACAAATGATTGTAGCAGGCTACGTGAGTGATTCCAAATTACCTGAGCTAACGCGCGACCACGTGATGAAGCTGACGCATATGAACGTTGCATTCGGTTATGTGTTGGATGATCAGATTACAACGGCACATTTGCAATATACGAACCAGTTGCACGAGATTAAAGCGATGAATCCGAACGTACAGCTGCTGCTCTCTGTTGGCGGATGGGGAAATGGGGGCTTCTCCGAGGCGGCATCTACCGAAGAAGGACGTCAGAAATTCGCAGCTTCGGCTGTACGAGTAGTAACAGAACTTCCATTCGATGGTGTCGATCTGGACTGGGAATATCCCTGCTACAGTGAAGCCAATATTGCCTCGTCACCGGATGATAAACGTCATTTTACGCTGCTGTTGAAGACCATTCGAGAAGCGTTAGATATGAAAGGTGCAGCTGAGGGCAGGCATTACTTGCTTACGATCGCTGCAGGAGCAGATCAATATTATATCGATGGTACAGAGATGGATCAAGTACAACAATATTTAGATTTTGTTCAATTGATGACCTACGATATGCGTGGAGGATTCCAGATTCTAACGGGACATCACACCAATCTGTACAATTCAACGGGAGATTTGTTCCGAATTAGTACAGAAGCATCCGTCAATATGTTCATGCAGGCAGGTGTACCCCGAGAGAAAATCGTCATTGGCGTAGCATTCTATTCCCGGATGTGGAAGCAGGTGCCGAACAGGAATGATGGATTTCTACAAATGGCGGGTACAACAGGAGGTTATGGTCCGGAATATACAGAACTTCTAGCCTATTATATCGACAAGAATGGGTTCACACGTCATTGGGATGATGAGGCCAAAGCGCCACATTTATTTAATGGAGATACGTTTATTTCCTATGATGACGTGGAATCGATCACACATAAATGTGAATATGTCCAACGTGAAAAGCTTGCGGGTGCGATGTTCTGGGAGTACAGCTGCGACAAGACACATACACTGCTGGATGCGATGTATGCAGGCCTATCGAGAGACTGAAATGATGCGCCCCATTCAATTAGTTAACAAACATGATTTCCTAGTCAACAAACGTTAGATTACGAATAAATAGACTTTTAATGCGCTTTATTATCATTTACAGTATGGGGGAAAGGTTGGACTCAATCGTTGAGGACAGGCCGTAGACTACATTCAAAGACGTGGGAGGAGTTTAGGAAATGAGCAAAATTATTGGTGAGGCACTACCAAATATGCCGTGGCAGGATAAGCCGAGTGGCTATAATGCCCCAGTGTGGCGGTATACTCAAAATCCGATTATTCAGCGTGATGCACAAGTGAACTCGAACAGTATTTTTAATTCTGCGGTGATTCCGTTCGAAGGTGGATTTGCAGGGGTGTTCCGCTGTGACTCTAGATCCGTAAGTATGGATATATTCGCTGGCTTTAGTCAGGACGGGCTACATTGGGAAATTAATGAGCAACCGCTCCAATTCGAAGGTGACGAATATATAACGAAGCGGGAATATCGCTACGATCCGCGCGTGTGCAAAATCGAGGATAAATATTATATTTCATGGTGTAACGGGTATCATGGACCAACGATTGGTCTTGCTTATACGTATGATTTCAAAACATTTCATCAATTGGAAAACGCTTTCTTGCCATATAACCGTAATGGAGTGCTCTTCCCACGCTTAATAAATGGCAAGTATGCCATGATAAGCCGTCCAAGTGATACAGGCCATACGCCATTTGGAGATATTTTCTTTAGTGAGAGTCCAGATCTAACGTATTGGGGTAAACATCGTTATGTGATGGGGACGATTAATTCAGATGCATCCGCATGGCAATCGAAGAAAATTGGTCCAGGGCCGGTTCCGATTGAAACCGATCGTGGTTGGTTGTTGATCTATCATGGTGTCATTAATACATGTAACGGGTTCGTATATCGTATGGGCGCGGCATTATTAGATCTACACGAACCATGGAAGGTGCTCGCACGATCACGGAATTACATTCTTGGACCAGAAACATTGTATGAGTGTGTAGGAGATGTACCGAATGTCACTTTCCCTTGTGCCGCATTGTCAGATAGCGAGACAGGTCGCATTGCCATTTACTATGGTTGTGCCGATACCGTAACAGGCGTGGCATTTACAACAGTGGATGAGCTGCTGGACTATATGGATAAGTATCCGCTGTAACGACATCATCAGATGCAATGACAGAATTTCAATTGTAGAGGAGCTTATCAATGGAACAGTTTAGATTACCCAAAATTACGATGCCATCCTTAAACTTGCCACAATCGATTCAAGAAGTTCTACAAGAAGCAGAAGAGAAGCTTGCGCATCGACCGAAGCTACTTCAGCTATTTAAGAACTGCTTCCCGAATACCTTGGAAACGACGACGAAATTAAAAGAGGATGGAACGACTTTTGTCATCACAGGAGATATTCCAGCCTGTTGGTTACGGGATTCGGTAGAGCAGGTCATTCATTATGTACCGTTTGCCAAAGAGGACGAAGATCTTCAACGCATTCTTAAAGGCTTAGTAAAGCGTCATATACAGTACATCCATATTGATCCTTACGCGAATGCATTTAATGAATCTGCGAATGATTGGCATTGGAATACTACGGATATAACAGATATGTCCCCTTGGGTATGGGAGCGTAAATTTGAAATTGACTCCTTATGTTTCTCGATGCGGCTTGCTTATGCGCTATGGAAGGAAACAGGGATTACAGATATATTCGATGCTGGGTTCAAATCGGCTATGCGTATCATGTATAACTTGTTCATCACAGAACAGCGTCACTTTGAAGAATCGCCATATCGCTTCACTCGAAATAACGGTATTCCTGAGGATTCCTTACGAAATAAAGGTCTTGGAATGCCTGTCAACTATACAGGAATGGTGTGGTCAGGCTTCCGCTCAAGCGATGATGTATGCGAATTCCACTACAACATTCCAGGAAATATGTTCGCGGTGGTTACACTTCGCCAAATGCAGGAATTTGCGGAGTGGGTATTCCGTGATATGGAATTTTTGCAAGAGTTGAAGGATTTAGAAGCAGATATCGATCATGGGATCAAAACATACGGTATTTATCGTCATCCGCAATTCGGACCGATTTATGCCTTCGAGACGGATGGTTATGGTAACCACTGTCTCATGGATGATGCGGGAACGCCGGGATTGATTTCGATTCCTTACTTGGGCTACTGCACAACGGAGGATGAAATCTATCAGAACACGAGAAGATTTGTGTTATCCAAGGAAAACCCTTATTACTTTGAAGGTAAAGTAGCAAAAGGTATTGGTAGTCCACATACACCGGCAGGATATGTCTGGCATTTGTCATTATCTATGCAAGGGCTCACAGCAACGACAGCGGAAGAGAAGCTAGCGATGATCGAGTTACTGGAGAAGACGGATGCGGATACAGGCTATATGCATGAAGGCTTCCATTCCGACGATCCAACGATTTTCACAAGAAAATGGTTTGCTTGGTCGAATAGCTTGTTCTCTCAACTCGTGTACAAGGCGATGCAGGAAGGTATCTTGTAGTGAAAGGGGGAGCAATGGCATGACGAAGAAAAGAACGGCACATATCGTTTCCCATTCGCACTGGGATCGTGAATGGTATTTACCCTATGAGAAGCATCATGTTCGTCTCGTTCAATTGGTAGATAGTTTGCTAGATCGGTTGGACGAGGAGTCAGAATTTCGTAGCTTTTTCATGGATGGGCAGACGATCATTCTCGAGGATTATCTTCAAGTTAGACCGGATCAGAAGGAGCGGCTGTTGCGTCATATTCAAAATGGTCGAATCCTTATTGGTCCATGGTATATATTGCAGGATGCGTTCCTCACCAGTAGTGAAGCCAATGTAAGAAATATGCAGATCGGTCATCAAGATGCACTGAAGTATGGGGAAGTATCCAAAATTGGATACTTTCCTGATACCTTCGGGTTGTGTGGACAGACACCACAGCTGATGCAGCAGTCAGGTATTCAGAACGCCTTCTTCGGTCGTGGTGTGAAGCCGACGGGCTTCAACAATGAGGTATCGGATGGAGATTATGAATCGTCTTACTCCGAATTGATCTGGGAAGGCCCAGATGGCTCCAAGGTACTCGGTATTCTATTTGCGAATTGGTACTCGAATGGAAATGAAGTCCCAGTAGATCCGGTAGAAGCCAAGGCATATTGGGATCGAAAGCTAGCGGATGCGGAGAAATATGCATCGACGAGCGAGCTACTGTATATGAACGGCTGTGATCATCAGCCAGCTCAGCTGGACTTGCCGGAAGCCATTCGGACAGCACGCGAGCTCTATCCCGATACGGAGTTTATTCACTCCAATTTTAACGATTATTTGAATGCACTGCATCGTTCACTAGATTGTGAATTATCAACCGTCCAAGGGGAGCTTAGAAGTCAGCGAACAGATGGATGGGGAACATTAGTGAATACGGCTTCCTCCCGTATATATTTGAAGCAAATGAATCAGCAGGGTCAGACTTTGCTTGAGAAAGTTGCTGAGCCGTTATCTGCTTATGCTCATCAGTTGGGACATGCGTATCCACATCACTTATTCACTTATGCATGGAAGACGCTCATGCAGAATCATCCGCATGATAGTATTTGTGGCTGTAGTGTGGATGAGGTACATCGTGAGATGGTAACGCGATTCGACAAGAGCCGTCACGTTACAGAATCTATTGTACAGAACAGTATGGAGACGATCGCAAATCATGTGGATACATCATGCTTCGCCGAATACGGGGATCACGCATGTCCATTCATTGTGTTTAATACGACAGGCCATGACCGCAGTGGGGTAGTTACGGTGGAGCTGGATATTGCTCGTATCTATTTCCGGGAAGGCGAAACGATCGAGAAGATGCGTAATCAGATGACATCGCACGAGATTCATCCTCATCGCGTGATTGATCATGGTGGGCGTCAGCTAGAATATCAGCTAACCGATCTGGGGCTCCACTTCGGTTATGACTTGCCTGATGATAAATTTCGTCAGCCGTATTTCTCACGACGTGTTCGATTAGAGCTTCATGTCGAAGCAGTTCCTGCAAATGGTCATCAAGTTTATGCCTGGATGAAGGATGTAGTAGAGAGACCACATTCTGAAATAAAGGAAAGCTCGCTACTTCATGAACGGACGCTAGAGAATGAGTTTATTGCTGCACGGATTGAAGATAATGGCTCGATCACATTAACGGATAAGGCAAATGGTAAAGTATATCGCGGTCTCGGTATTTATGAGAATAGCGGCGATATCGGAAATGAATACATGTATTGTCAGCCGAAGAATACGAACGTATTGACGACAGAAGCGCTTATAGCTGATATTTCTATCGTATCCGATCAGCCATACGCATGTACGGTACAAATCGTTCATGATTGGGACATTCCAGTAAGTGCGGATGAATTGCTCGCAGCAGAGCAGCAAGGCATCGTGTGGTTCCCGAGTCGTCAGGCTGGACGTTCAGCCGAAACCGTGAAGCTCCATATAACAACGACTGTAACGCTTGAGAAATATAGTAAGGGACTTCAAGTGAAGAGCTCCTTCAATAATCAAGCGAAGGATCATCGCATCAGAATGCTGTTCCCAACGGATCTCGTCAGCGATGTGCATCAGGCGGATTCGATGTTTGAGATCGCAACACGAAGCACAGAACCTTCGAGTGAGTGGACGAACCCAGACAATAGTCAACATCAGCAAGCGTTCGTTAGTGTGAAGGACGACGTGACGGGCTTAACCATCGCTAATAAAGGGTTAAATGAATACGAAGTGTTACGTGATGGACGGAATACGATTGCCGTTACATTGCTACGCTGCACAGGTGAGCTTGGAGATTGGGGCGTCTTCTACACACCAGAAGCACAATGTCTAGGTCCTGCTCAGGCGGAGCTCATGATTATTCCACATGGTTCTGCGGTAGCTGAAGAAGCGTATGCGCTTGCCTATCAATATCAAATACCATGGATGACTGTATCGACAGATATTCATAATGGTAGTCTTCAGCCGAAACATCAATGGTTGCAGGCGAGTGGAAATGACATGCAGCTCTCTTCCGTGAAGGTAGCTGAAGCAACGGGTGATCTTGCGATTCGTTGGTTCAACATGACCACTTCACCAACGACTTTAGCCTTCGAACCTCGTATGAACTATAGTCAGGCGTATAAAAGTAATATACTCGAATCACATGAGGAAGCGCTTACGGCCGATTCAAACGCTGTCATCCAGCTTGAAGTAAAGGCGGCCGAGATCGTAACTGTTGTTCTTAATAAATCGATATGAGCATCAAGTAGAGGAGAATAAAAGATGACTAACACAAAACCTTGGAAAATTTATGCAATTCATCATTCCCATACCGATATCGGCTACACAGAGCGTCAGGAGAAGATCCAACAATATCATGTAGACTTTATCCGGCAGGTGCTTCACATTTTGCGTGAAATTCAATCCGGTCGTCGACCTGAATGGGAGGGGTTTAAGTGGGTATGTGAAACGTTTTGGCCTATCGAAACCTTCCTGAGTCGGGCAACGGAGCAAGAAAAGGAAGAGTTCGTAGCCGGAGTTAAGCGTGGTGATATCGGCTTGTCCGGTACGTACTTGAATATGACGGAATTAATCGGCAAAGATTTGTTCACATCGATGATTGCCCGTGTACGAGATTTTGGATATTCCATTGAAGCTCCAATTACATCAGCGATGACTGCAGACATTAACGGCTTCAGCTGGGGGTATGGTCAGGCATTGTTAGATGCCGGTATTCATAATTTATCTACCTGCATTCATACCCATCACGGAATGTTTCCTTGCTGGAAGAAGCAGCAGCCTTTCTGGTGGGAAATGCCTTCCGGTGATCGCTTGCTGACCTGGAGTGGGGAGCATTATGTATTCGGTAATGATCTGGGGCTTGTACCTGGTATGGGCGGGAAATATACGATCAAAGATGAATTTGATATGAGTCATGGCGCTACATTCGAGATTGCTGAACAGCGTATACTTCGCTACATTGAGCGTTTGCAAGAGGATGGCTATGCCTTTAACTTCTTCCCGGCTATGTTCTCAGGGCTACCAACGGATAACAATCCACCGAATGCGGAAACGATGACCTTCATTCGTCAATGGAATGCGAAGCACGGCGAAAATATTGAGATTCAGATGGCAACTTTAGATGATTTCTTCGATGAAGTTCGTGCTCATGCACAGCAGCATGCGGAAGATATTCCTGTGTATCGTGGAGATTGGCCAGACTGGTGGACGGATGGCGTAGGTTCAACACCGAAGCATGTACAAGTATTCCGTGAAGCACAACGTGTATATCAAAAGGTTAGAAGGCTGGATCCGAACTGTGAAATCGTTACATCGGAGACGATGAAGGAGATGGAATATCAGTTAACGATGTTTGCTGAGCATACATGGGGCTATCATTCATCCATTTCCGAGCCTTGGAATCCGTTCGTTCAGGAATTAGGCTTGCGGAAAGAAGCTTTTGCTGCCAATGCAAGTACGATTGCGCATCGTGCGTTGTATGACATTCTTGAGGCGAAGGGCGATGCATTACTTGCTCCTGGGCGCCCTATGAAGTTTAAAATTCATAATCCATATCATTTCGTACAAGAAGATTATGCGCATCTCATTCTCGAAGGATGGTATCACGATGAGATCAAGAATGGCTTCGAGGTGCGTGATATTACGACGAATGAGGTCATTCCAGCACAGCTTCGTCTGGCATCTCGAGGTGTGATCGTAACGATTCCGGTAACATTGCAGCCAAGTGAAGAGAGAGTACTTCAGATCCTCGCCGTGAAACCAAGTATCGGAACCGCTTTTATGAACGATTATTTAGCATCCGATCGCGTGATGGATCTGGATGTTACGCATGATGTGAAGAATTTCCGCATGACATCTTCCTATGTAGAAACTCCATTTGTACACATCACGTGGAAAAAGGGCGAAGGGATCACCTCGTGGGTCGATAAAACGACAGGAAAAGAGCTACTTCGAGCTGATCGCCAGCACGCAGCTTTTACGCCAGTCTATGATGTTACACCTGCAACGAAGGTTGGAGAAATGACCGAGGTGCGTCGTCTGATGGGCCGTAATCGGAAGGGACCGGATGCGATCGTTTCAACGGGCGAGTTAATTAGTGCGGAGCTCATTACGCAAGGTCCGGTGTATGGCATTATTCAATTGACCTATAAGGTGGATGGCTGTGAGCATTATTCCTTGTTCTTAACAGTATACGCGGATCGTCCACGTGTGGATGTGGCCGTACGTATGCATAAAGAGAGCGTATGGAAGCCTGAAAACTTATATGTTTCACTTCCTTTTGGTGGCTCATTATCAACGGATAAGTATGACTTATGGGTGGATAAGATGGATGCGTTGACACGGATGCGGAAGGATCAACTACCAGGCAGCTTAGCAGATTACACAGCGGTTGGAGAAGGAGCTGTATATGTTTCCGAATCGCAAGGCGTTGTGATCGCGATGCCAGATACGCCATTAATTCAGCTAGGTTCGCTAGAACATGGGTATCGATTGCTTAACGGTGATGAGAAGCTAGAGCAGGATCCAGCTCATTTGTACGCTTGGGTGATGAATAACTATTGGGAAACTAATTTCTCTGCGACATTGGGTGGTTTCTATGAATTTAGATATTTCATCACTTGGGGCGAGAACTATAGCAAACCGGATGCTTCCATGGATGCATGCCGTGGAATGAATGCTGGCATTCTAGCTTGGCGTCAACACTAGCTCAACAAAACTGGAGGTATATATCGAATGAAATATAAAAACCCTTCGTTATCTATTGCTGAGCGTGTTGCAGATTTGTTGGCCCAAATGACGCTGGAGGAGAAGCTTGGACAGCTTCTCCAGCCTTTTGGCTGGAAGACATATGTAAAAGGCGACGGAGATGTTCAGCTCACGGATACATTTAAAGACGCAATTGCGAATGGTGGAGTCGGTTCACTATATGGTGTGCTTCGAGCAGATCCATGGACAGAGGTTACACTTGAAACAGGCTTGTCCCTGCGTGAAGGGGCCGAGGTTACTAATCTTATTCAGCGATATGCAATGGAGCATACGCGACTGGGCATTCCAATTCTATTTGGTGAGGAATGCTCCCATGGACATATGGCCATAGGGAACACGGTGTTCCCTGTACCACTGACCATAGGAAGTAGCTGGAATACAGAGTTGTTCCGACAGGTTTGTCAAGCTGTAGCGGTAGAGACTCGTGCACAAGGGGGAGCAGCTACCTATTCTCCTGTATTGGACGTGACACGTGATCCGCGATGGGGGCGGACAGAGGAATGCTTTGGTGAAGATCCTTATTTGATTAGTGAAATGGCAATAGCTGCGGTGAAAGGGTTGCAAGGGGATTCGTTAAATACGGATCATACCATTCTTGCAACCTTGAAGCATTTTGTAGCTTATGGTAGTCCAGATGGTGGGCGTAATGCGGATACCGTACGTATGGGCATGCGTGAGCTGATGGAGAAGGATTTACTTCCTTTTCAGCGTGCGGTTGCGGCAGGAGCCAAATCCATTATGACGGCCTATAACGAAATTGATGGGGTACCTTGTACGTCTAGTAAAGAGCTGTTGACGCATATTTTACGTGACAAGTGGGGCTTTGACGGCTTCGTCATCACGGATTGTGGAGCGATGAGCCAGCTCAGACATGGTCATCAAATCTGTGAGACGGAAGAGGAAGCGGCCAGCCTAGCATTGAAAGCGGGCGTAGATATGGAGATGTCCGGTGAGACCTTTGGCCAATATCTACAATCTGCTCTTGATCAGCAATTGATCGCGGTGTCAGATCTAGATCTTGCGGTGGAGCGAATCTTGCGCTTGAAATTTGAATTAGGATTATTCGAACGTCCTTATGTGAATCCAGCGTTGGCAGAGCAGGTTATTGGTCAATCCTCTCATCGAGAATTGGCTCGGCAAGCTGCACGCGAAGGCATTGTGTTACTGAAGAATAAGGAACAGGCATTACCGTTATCTCCATCCCGTGGCAAGATCGCCGTGATTGGACCGAACGCGAACAATATGTATAACCAGTTAGGCGATTATACGTCACCGCAGGAGCGGGAGCAGATTGTTACCGTGTTGGATGGCGTTCGCGCGAAGTGTTCAGGCTTTAGTGAGGTTGTGTATGCACCAGGCTGTCGAGTGAAGGACCCATCTCGGGAAGGATTCGAAGCGGCGATCGCAGCTGCGGCTTCAGCAGAGACAATTATTGCTGTTGTAGGCGGATCGAGTGCACGTGATTTTGGAGAAGGTACGATTGATTTGAAGACTGGGGCTGCGGTCATTACCGATACGTTTATGCTAAGTGATATGGATTGTGGAGAAGGCTTTGATCGTGCCCAACTGAATTTATGTGGAGTACAGCTCGAGCTGTTGCAGGAGCTTCACAGTTTAGGCAAGAAGCTGATTGTTGTGTATATCAATGGTCGCCCAATTGTTGAGCCATGGATTGATGAGCATGCTGATGCGATTGTGGAGGCATGGTACCCAGGGCAAGAGGGCGGTCATGCGATTGCGGATATCCTGTTTGGTGACTACAACCCATCAGGAAGATTAACGCTATCCATTCCGAAGCATCTGGGACAATTACCTGTGTACTATAATAAGAAGCGTTCGCGTGGGCATCGATATTTAGAGACGGATTTCCATCCGCAGTATGTATTTGGGTATGGGCTTAGCTACACGAGCTTTCACTATGACAATATACAATTGAATCAACCAAGTATTTCTGTTGATGGTACGTGTACGGTTTCAGTGGATGTGATGAATACGGGTGATATGGCTGGACACGAGGTCGTGCAATTGTACATCAAGGACTGTGTTAGTTCGATATCACGCCCGGATAAGGAGCTGAAGGGCTTTTGTAAAATTTATTTGGAGCCTGGGGAGAAGCGTACCGTTCACTTTACTATTTCATCACAGGAGCTGCAATTTGTCTCAGCAGATTTAACGTGGATCGTCGAGCCGGGTCGATTTGAACTTTATACGGGCTCGAATGTAGAGCAAACATTGTCCATCGATTTACAGGTTGTACAATGAGTGCGATGAAGCGGACGAACGATCAGGGGGATTATTAATGATTAGAATACAACGGTTCATTCGAGAGTTATCTGAACGACAGTGGCTCGAATCGATCCCCATTAAAGACTGGGACGTACAATCAACAGAATATATTTTACCGGGTAAATATTCGGAGGAACGCGCTTTTGTAGGAAGCGAAGCCTTTGATTTATTCCCAAGCAAACAAGGTACAACGTATATGCTGCGTACGACGTTAGCCATTCCGAACGAATGGCCTGAGGATGCAGTAGGGTTATATTTTACCTCTGGATCAGGTGGGGAAGGGCTGCTTCGTATTAACGGACAGTCCTTTCAAGGGTTGGATCGAAATCACCCATTTGTAAAATTACCTGATCGGGTTGGCAAACAAATCGAAGTGGAGATTGAACTGTTTGATGCTGTACCGGAGCCTGTGGATCCCTTAAATCAGCAAGCAACCATTCATGCACCCATTCGCAAGATTCATAGCACGCTAGTCTATGTGAACACAACAGTGCAGTCGTTGATGTATTCTGTGAGCGTCATTATGAATGCTGCGGAATTGCTACCAGCGTCAGATTTTCGTCGTACTCGCGTGATGGAAGCTCTATATACAGCTATGGATGCATTTACTTTGCTATCACAAGAGAAGATTGCAGGCGGTGCCGCAGCTTCAATTGAACACCACCTTGTCGAACAAATAAGACAGATCGGTGGCAATAGCGAAGGTGTCATCCATATGGTAGGACAATCTCATATTGATATTGCATGGCTGTGGCCATGTCGTGAGACAGTGCGTAAGACGAGTCGGACGTTCTCAACTGTAAATGCTTTAATGGATGAATTTCCTGAATATCGGTATGCACAGAGTCAGCCGTTGCTCTTCGAGTATTTGAAGTTGAATGATCCAGTGTTATATGAGCGTGTAAAAGAACGAATTCGTGAAGGCCGCTGGGAGCTTGTCGGTGGCATGTGGGTGGAGCCGGATCTCAATATACCAAGTGGTGAATCATTGATGCGGCAAATGCTCTACGGTCAACGATTTTATCAGCAGGAATTTGGAAAGCGATCCTTTATAGAATGGTTACCGGATACCTTTGGCTACTGTGCATCATTACCGCAAATTTTGAAGCATGGTGGCATGCGTTACTTCATGACGACAAAGCTGAATTGGAATGATACGAACCCATTTCCGTATGACTTGTTTTATTGGGTAGGCATTGATGGAACGTCAATGCTATCGTTTTGCAATCATGGGGTGAACGAGGATACGCAGCCGAAGGATGTTCATGAACATTGGCAATCTTATAAAGAGAAAGCTAAGCATCCGGAACAAATGTTATTGTATGGGCATGGGGATGGCGGTGGTGGTGTCACGCGTGAGATGCTCGAATATATTCATCGCTCGGATCTCATGATCGGTCAGCCCTCATCTCAATTTAGTAGCGCGGAGGCATTCTTCACGGGTATTTCCGAAGCAAATCCAAATTTACCGAGCTGGTACGGTGACCTGTATCTTGAATTACATCGAGGTACGTATACGACACATGGGCGTAACAAACGTAATAATCGGAAGGCTGAGGTTCTGTATCGTGAAGCAGAGTTATGGTCTACGTTGGCCCGATCATCGCTGAGCTCAGAACAAGCAAAGACGTTACAGCATGATTTACATGAGGGATGGAAGTTGATTTTATTAAATCAGTTCCACGACATTATTCCGGGTTCTGCCATTACAGAAACGTATGAGACATCGATGAGAGAGTATGAGGAAGTATTCCAGCGCGGGAAGACAAGCTTAGAGATCGGGATGGCAGCCATTGCATCTCATGTTCAGATCGAAGGGACGATGGAAGGAACACCGTTCCTTGTATTAAATAGTATGGGCTGGAGCCGTGATTGTGTATTAGAGCTGACTACCCAGGATCTTATCGATCAAGGTGTTACGAATATTGAATGGAATCGCTTAACGATCGTGACTACGGATGGTGAATCATTGGATTATGAAGTTAGTAGCCATGGAACGACCAAGATCCTTCGAATTCGCGTACCGAATGTTCCAGCAATGGGCTACAATACGATTCTAGTACGTGAAAATGAAGTAGCTGCAGTGCCAGAATCGCCGAAAGTATTACCAAAGCTGCTTGATGAGTGGGAGACAGCCTACTATCGTATACGCTTCAATGAACAAGGAGAAATCATAAGCTTATACGATAAACAAGCGAATCGTGAAATCGTGAAGGCGGGAGAGCGGGCGAATCAGTTCCATTTCTTCCATGATCGTCCGACGCTATGGGATGCGTGGGACATTGATCCGCGCTATGAGCAACAGTCTGCTGGAGAGGCATTTCTGTTAGAGAAGAAGCTAATCAGCTCAGGAGCTGTTGCTGATGTTATAGGCTTCCGTTGGCGTATAGGACAATCCACGATTGAGCAGGAGATGGTTCTATATCATCATCATGCTCGCATTGAGTTTAGAACAAAGGTGGATTGGCAGGAAGCTCATAAGCTGCTGAAGGTGGGCTTCCCACTCGATGTTGTAACAAGTCGAGCCACTTATGAAATACCGTTCGGTGCTTTAGAGCGGAATACACATCGCAATACAAGCTGGGATCAAGCGCAATATGAAGTATGTGGTCATCGCTTCGCTGATGTGTCTGAGCATAGCTATGGTGTCAGTGTGCTGAATGATTGTAAGTATGGTTATGATACTCAAGGAAGTACGATTCGTCTTTCCTTGCTACGTGCGCCAAGATGGCCGGATATATCGGCAGATCAGGGATATCATGAGTTCACCTATGCACTGTATCCACATGCCGGCGATTGGCGCCAAGGACACACACTTCGAGCAGCAGCAGAGCTGAATCATCCACCTGCTTATATTGCAGCATCCACCGTAGATGCTACAGAGCTACAGAGCACGAATGTATGGGATCGATGTTGTTCATTGCTTCCTTTTACAAGTGAGCATGTTGTCTTGGAGACGGTCAAATGGGCTGAGGATGACGATGGCATCATTCTTCGTATGTACGAATCCGCTGGAGGTCGTGAGACGATCGAGCTGAAGTGGCCGTATCCACATCAAGCGGTGTATGTATCGAATGCCTTGGAAGAAGAAGTCCTGTTAATGGACAGCTGGCAGCTGACCTTTACGCCTTATGAAATAAAAACGATCAAAATTAAGATTGGATAGACGTCAAAATTGGACGAATCCTGCATCTGAAAGACATAGGAAGACGACTGCGGTTCGTTCTCTTCCTATGTCCAATTTGGAATGATATTGACGCTAGGCATCCATCAATCTATGCTCGGAGGTTGAATTAGCATGATCATGGCAACATCAGTACTAAACAATTCGACAGCATGGAAAAGACCTACAATAATTACGAAGCCTACCTATACTTCGGGCACGAAAGATCCGGTGATATGTCTCAATACATGTCTTGAGAATCAATGGTATTTCAGTATGAATCCACTCTCAACTGAACATATTGAGGCACAAAACCTCGATTCTTATGATTGGCATGAAATCATTGTTCCTGGTGAAGTTGCTATGCAAGGCTATAATATCGAAAATGACACACCATACTACTACACAACTTCTTTTATGATTCCAGAAGATTATGATGGAAAGCTTGTAATCCTAAGGTTCCATGGTATATATTCCAAAGCTAAGGTATGGATAAACGGTTTGTATAACCGTGATCATCAGGGTGGATTTACGACATGGGATTGTGATATTACGGATCAGATCCGCGCTGGGCAAGCTACTACTATCGTCGTTGAATTCATCGATGACATATGGGACCCTTCAATTGGTAGCAAATACGCTCATCATAATATTGGTGGGATTCTAAGATCGATAGAGCTTATTGCAGTACCTAAGACGCATCTTACTAGATTTCATTATGACATTGAATTTGACACCGCTTACAATAACGCGTTTTTGCATGTATCATTAGGTGCCGAACTGAATCAAGCTAATGCTGCTTATGTTCAATTGGAGCTAACAGACCAACAACAATCCCTCGTAACACTTGAAGAGCACTCTATCTTTTTTGAGCCTGAGCAACAACACCTCGATATATCCTTCAACATTCAACACCCAAAGAAATGGAATGCTGAGCAGCCCTATCTATACACCCTACATGCCAAGTTATTTGACGATGAGCATCAATTGATCGAGCAAGCTGAAGTACAGGTTGGATTCCGACAAATCTGCTTCGCAGGAAAGAACGGGACAGATCCGAAAGAAATCTACATTAATGGAGAACGAATTAAATTAAGAGGCACATGCCGCCATAGTATCCATCCAAAGCTCGGTAGAACAACAACACCAGAAATGGATATACAGGATGTCATATTGCTACGAGAGCAAAATGTTAACTACGTACGAACCTCCCACTATCCACCATCGGAGGAGTTTCTTGCGGCGTGCGATGAGCTTGGCATGTATGTAGAGGAAGAAACAGCCGTTAACTTCCAGTATGCAAATGGACCTGGACCATGGCGGGATGACGAACCATGGTATATGAATCAATTAGCAGAAATGATAGAACGTGATCGTTCTCATCCTAGCGTCATAATATGGTCATTAGCTAATGAGAGTGGCTGGCGCGCTAATGAGGAAGGGGATAAATTCAGAAGACAACTGCAGTACGTTCAGCAAGAGGAGACGACTCGGCCAACTAAATTCAGTTATCCGTTCTTAGTTGAGGATGGCAGTACAACCGATATTTACAGCGCACATTATATTGATTATACAAATGATATGGATTATCACTTAGTCACTTATGGGGTGTCTGAGAAAGATATCGTAATTAACTATTCTTCCCCTGTTATTCATGATGAATATGCACATATCGCTTGTTATAACATCGAGGAACTTGAACGAGACAATAACGTACGCAACTTCTGGGGTGAGAGTGTATATAAGATGTGGGATAAAATTGTAAATACGCATGGTGCGCTTGGTGGTGCATTGTGGGCTAATATTGATGATATATTCTTCCTGCCAGAAGGTGTCCCCGAACGACATCAACAGCATTCAATTGGTACTGCCGCAGGTTACGGAGAATGGGGGAATATGAGTGATGTCTGGCGCAGACAAAAGCCTGAATATTGGATGACTAAGAAAGCCTACTCCCCAATTCGGATTATGGAAGGCACCGTAGGGAATCCAGGATATGCCCCACTCGTCATCTCAATTAGTAACTGGTTCAATCACACTAACCTGAATGAAGTGAACATTTGCTACAGCATTCACGTGGATGGGCAAATTATTGCTCAACCGTCTTTCTATGGACCTGATATTAAGCCATACTCAAGTGGGCAACTCGAACTTCCAGCACGAGATTGGAGCGATCGAGAGAGCATACATTTACAGTTTCAAACATCGGATGGCATTGTCGTAGATGAATATCTGCTCCCAATTGCAACAAGACAGTTCATATTCTGTGATGCCCAGTATGAAGCATTAAAGGTCGAAGAAACGGATGAGCAATATCTCATTCGTAACAACATGGTTTCTTTCACATATTGCAAAGAATCAGCGATGCTCTCTCAAGTAACTTTCCAAAACCGAGTCATACTTACAGGTGGCCCGCATTTGAATTTGACTGGTGTCGAGCTTGGTAATTGGATTCCAGGTTCCATTCATGTAGAAACTTGCGAGAATGACCAGCAGATTGTAGTCACAACTACTGGTCATTACACACTAGGCATAAAAGTTTTATTTGTTCAGAAGCTGTTCGCAAGTGGTAAATTTGAAATTCGCTATACGGTGGACAATGTTGAACTTGAGCTTGAGATACAAGAACTTGGTGTAGCAATCGATATGCCTGAGCACATCGATTATGTGGAATGGCAGAAATCAGGACGATTCAGTGTTTATCCTGAGAATCATATAGGGAGACTTACCGGCCGTGCCAACCGGGTTCGTAAAGCTAGTGATGAACAACCAGATGTTTACGGAGAGCAACCTGCGTGGGAATGGAAAGACGATATGCGCAACTATTATTTGGAACGTAAAGACGATTCTACTAAAGGAATAGTTACTAATGATTTCCAAACGATGCGAGAGTATATTCACTTCTATGCTGTTGGCCTAGCAGATACGGACGCCACTCTACGCGTAGAATCCAACGGAAACGAGGCTGCTCGAATAGCTTATATGTATCAACCGCCTACATTAGTTAGTTATGCGGATACCGATTCATTAACCTATAAGGGCGAATGGCAGCACCTACAAGATTCAAAAGCTATCATAGGTACGGTGTGGCATTCGAATACTCCGGGATCTACCATTGAATTCTCATTTTACGGTACAGGCGTTCAGTTCATGTATAAGAAACATAAAACTGGTGGAACGATGCATGTTCACGTAGATGATCAGCCCAAGCATATCATTGGTACACATAGTGATATTGGTATGCCACTGTACCAACAACGATTTACTTGCAGAGAACTTCCACTCGCGTACCATAAGATTACCATTGAAGTCCCCGTCGATTACGAGGGAGCGGAAGTTGTCATCGAGGCATTCGAAATTCTGAATGATACCATTCCTGCAAAAATCAAAGCACAGCTTATTATCAATCAAGGCTGGTACTACCCAGCGTTAGGCTGGGGGAATTATTGCGGAGAACCGATCCGTATTGAATCAGGTTATTCGCAAATGACTACGATCAGAATGACTAATAATCCTCAAATGATTATAGAGTACGGTAAATAGCGTATGGAGGTGTGAAAGGTCGGCTACTCAAATAATGGGTAGCCGACCTTCTGTCTTTTATGAGAATAATTGATCAATACCTTTGAACGTATTCTCTATAACATGCTCAGATGTATAAATAGATAGATGATGTGGTAGTAGTCCCTGTTCGAGCGCAGGTCCAAATACATCAAAACTTTTCGCGATTTGTCCGCCAAGCACGAGTCGCTGTGCTCCAAAGCTCACGATATAGGGATCAAGCATCTCAGCTAGACACGAACCAAATTCTTCGAATACTTGTTGATAGGCGAGGTTTCCCTGTCTTGCCAGATCAGCGAGCTCCTTCACATCCATGCCTTCTATCCAAAATCCACGTTCCTGTGCGGCATGTAGAATACCAGGACGGGAGAACACTTCATCGATCATTGTATGGCGATAAGGCTTATCATAGAGCTCTCCATTACCAGGAACTCCCTCACCCTCAATTCGGATTTTTCCTTGATCAATGAAAGCAGAGCCCAGCCCTGTGCCGAGTGTTAAAGAGATAAAACGTTCTTGTGGAACACTGCAGCAGATAAATCGTTCGATAATGTTGTTCCAAACATATATTGGTATTGCATGATCGTCATGAATTGCTGGAGCGTAGTGCTGGCATCCTCACTTGCAAGCGAAGGGACTTGGAATTGAGAAGCTTGAATGGAGCAGCCATTCATGACGAGACTGGACTTGATAAAGGTCCCGCCAACGTCGAGTGCGATAACGAATTTAGTCTTCAAGGAAGCTCACATCCCAAGATTTGGATACCCCAGTTTTTATGAGCGTACAAGGCTGGCTCCCTAAATTCTCAACTCGATAGGCACCGAATGCAGCAGGCAGGATATAGGACTCCGCATACCGGAATTCGACTGAGACGGATTCATTGTCGAAGGATATAATTCTCACCTTCTACGAGATTGAACATGACCATTTGGTGATCCGTATGATCTTCCCATTTATCAGTTAAATGTAATCGGTGTACATAGAAAAGTAGATCCTCTCGTTGACCAAGTTCCACCATTTCGTTGCGACCTTGGGATTGTAATAGTACGGGCTTAGCGATTAAATTCTCCTGCACCCACGCTGTTTTCTTATAGAAATCAATATTCGGAAAGGCGTGATCAATATTAATCGGACGAGGTTTACCATCCATTCCTTTGCGCAAGAAATCATAGATTTTAAACGTAAACCACCATGTTGTTGATGAAATCTCGAGGACAAGATTTTTTTTCCTGATGCATGCATTGTACCTGTTGGAATGAGGAATAGGTCACCTTTTTCAGCTTCAAACTCGTTTACATAGTCTTTTAATGGGATAGGAATAGCCGTTTTCTGCGCTGTCTTCACCGCTTGATAGAAATTTTCTTCGGTGCAAGTATCCGTTAATCCCAAATAGACATGGGATGTTCCTTTCTTCTCCATAATGTAATAGGATTCTTGCTGCTCCATAAATTCATTAAATTCACTTCGAATATACGATTGCTTAGGATGGACTTGGCAAGATAAATTGTCTCCCTCTATCGTATCCAAGTAGTCGAAGCGAATCGGGAAGTAATCTCCGAATAATTGAACGTTGCGTTCGCCGAGAATGGCAAGATACTCATAATGCATCACAGTAAGGAAGGGGATTTCGATGTACTCACCTTGATATTCCAGAATAATAGAGTTCTTCGGTGCGATCGCTACATATATAGTAACATGCCTGTTGGTTTAACCATTCTTAAAGCTTTCAATAAACTTGGAAGCTAGTGATGATAAGTATTTATCTTTGATCCAGACGGCGGCGACCCGCGTGCGAAGCGACTCACTACTGATTTCTTTATAGATCAAATTACGATTGCTCGTTAATTCGAAAGCGGATTTGGGGATAATTCCGATGCCGAGACCAGCATTTGCCCAGAGCAGTGTTGTTCGCGCATCATCATTCATACAGAAAATTAGCGGATCAAAACCATTCTCAAGACAGGTTTCCCGGATAAGCTGCTCAAAACGGCGGTAGATAATGAGCGGCTTATCTTTTAACTCACCGATCTCAACGAAGTTTTCATCTGTTTTCCAGTCATACTCTGGAGTCATTACGGCAATCATAGGCTCAGCTTGTGTGTAAAGACATTCTAAATTTGTAGCATTAAAGGGTGTCCGGACAATGCCAATCTCGACAATGCCCTTGTTCAAAAGGTCGATGATTCTGAAGGTATTCCCTTCATGGATTTCAAATTTAACGCCTTGATACGTTTTGTGAAACTCACATAGTCGATCTTGGAGCAGGGTCGCTCCTGAGGAAGAGACAGTGCCAATGGCAAGAGTTCCTTTTAAGCCTTTGACAAAATCATTGAGCTCCCGGGCAGTGGAATCAGCCAGCTCCAGAATTTGTTGAGCCCGGTCACGCAAAATGGCTCCTGCTTCGGTAAGTTGTACACTGCGCGGACCTCGATCTACAAGCTTGACGCCTAGTTCTTCCTCAAGCAGCTTAAGCTGCTGACTGAGCGGAGGCTGAGCCATTTGCAGCTTTCTGGCTGCAGAAGTAATCTGCCCTTCCTCAGCGATAGCCATAAAATATTTAAGCTGTCTAATATCCATAAAAAGAATCCTCCGAACTTGAGATATGTTAATCGTATGGGAGCGATACGAATCAAATATTATTAATATGTGAGTAGATATGCCATAATCATAACTGTTATTATACATATTTCAAGTGCTTAAATACTTCTTATGTTGGGTGTGGATGACGTTGTTTAAAATTGCAGTCTATTTAAAACCGTACAAAAAAGAAGCCATCATCGGTCCAATCTTCAAGCTGATGGAAGCGATTCTGGAACTGATTTTGCCTACCATTGTCGCGTTAATCATCAATAACGGGGTAGGAAATCATGACAGTGCTTATGTATACCGTATGGGTGGCCTGATGGTGCTGATGTCTCTGCTTGGCTTCGGTTGCTCCATGGTGTGCCAATACTATGCAGCACGAGCATCTCAGGGATTCGGCACGACGCTTCGTAATAAAATGTTCAAACATATTACATCTTTATCGTACGCTGAGCTGGATACGTTCGGTACGCCTACGCTGATTAACAGAATTACCAATGACGTAAACCAGCTGCAGATTGCAGTGGCTATGCTGATTCGCCTGGTTATTCGTGCGCCGTTTATCTGCATCGGGGCTATCATAATGTCCATGATTTTGGATTTTAGATTATCGCTGATTTTAATAGCGGCAACGCCGATTTTTGGCATTATATTATATTTTATTATCACTCGAAGTGCACCTTTGTATCGAAAATACCAGCAGAAGCTGGATGCCCTTGCGCTCGTTCTTAGTGAGAATTTGTCGGGGATACGAGTCATTCGTGCTTTTGCGAAGAGACGTACGGAAAAAGAACGTTTTGATGCCTCATCTGAGGATTTAACCACTACAGCGATCCGGGTCTCGCGGATTTCCGCTTTACTTGGACCTATGACGACACTTGTAGTAAACGCGGCGATCATAGCTATTTTATGGGTAGGTGGAATTCACATTGATGGGGGGCGATTGTCTCAAGGTGAGATCATTGCCTTTATCAATTACGTCACTCAAATCTTGCTGGCACTTATAGTGGTCTCCAACTTGGTCATTATTTTTACAAAAGCCTCATCTTCTGCCAATCGTGTGAATGAAGTGCTGAGTGTCAAAGCATCCGTGTCCGAGGACGGGAATGTTGTGATGACTGAACCTGATCATACCGCTCCTGCCATATCATTCGATCATGTATCGTTTGGTTATAATACAACAGGAGAATTGGCATTAGAGGATATTTCGGTAGTCATTAACCGCGGAGAAACTGTGGGGCTGATTGGCAGTACGGGTTCTGGTAAATCTACTTTCGTGAACTTAATTCCACGTTTTTATGATGCAGTGCAAGGTGAAGTTAAAGTGGATGGAGTGAATGTCAGAGATTATAAGCTACATCAGCTTCGTGAGAAAATAGGGATTGTGCCGCAAAAAGCAGTGTTGTTTACTGGAACAATCGCTGAGAATATTCGTTGGGGTAAGGAAGACGCAAACGAGGAAGAAATCATGCAAGCAGCCTCTGTTGCTCAGGCGGAAGAGTTTATTCGTAAATTGCCAGAAGGATTGAATACTCAGGTATCACGTGGCGGACTTAATTTATCCGGGGGGCAAAAGCAGCGCTTGACCATAGCTCGTGCAGTGGTAGGTAAGCCGTCGATTCTAATTCTGGATGACTCCTCCAGTGCGCTAGATTTCGCTACTGATGCGGCTCTACGTAAAGCGCTCAAAGAGAGCAGCCAGCAAATGACCGTACTCGTTGTCTCGCAGAGGGTGAGCACTGTAAGGCAAGCGGATAAAATTATGGTATTTGAGGAAGGGCGGATCGCCGGTATCGGAACCCATGAGGAGCTGATGCGTGGTTGTGAAGTGTACAAAGAAATCTGCCTGTCCCAGCTATCGAGTGAGGAGTCGGGCCAATGAACAAAAACAACATTTGGAAAAGACTAATTGTATATACAGGACATTATAGAAAAATAGCTATTGGGGCAGTTATATGCGCGTTACTCAGTGTGATCGCCAGTCTAATCGGACCACTACTTATCGGTAAAGCCATTGATTTTATGATCGGACCGGGAGAGGTGGATTTTGACGCCGTACTTAGACTGCTTTTGATTCTGGCAGCGGTATATATTGTCGGCAGCTTTTTTGGATGGCTCCTTACCTATCTGACGAATCGAATCGCCTACCGGACTGTATATGACTTACGGCGGGAGCTTTTTGATAAATTAAATGTTTTGCCTTTAAAATTTCACGACAACCACCCGCAAGGAGACAGTATCAGCCGGTTTGTTAACGATATGGATGCCGTCTCTGATGGACTGCTGCAAGGTTTCTCCACACTGCTTACAGGGATCATCACCATTGTAGGGGCAATTGTGCTTATGTTGTACATCAGTCCTCTGATGACCTTAGTAGTTCTTCTGTCAGCACCCGCCACCTTTTTTGTGGCCAGATTTATTACGATGCGATCTCAAAAGATGTTTAAAGAGCAGGCGAAGATTCTCGGTGGTCTCAATGGCTATGTGGAGGAAATGATCGGTGGGCAAAAAGTAGTCACCGCTTATCATTATGAAGAACGTGCAATGTCTCAGTTTGAAGAACAAAACGAGACATTATATCAGACCGGTGTGAAGTCACAATTTTATGGCTCCTTATCCAATCCGACAACGCGGCTAGTAAATAACGTTACGTTCTCAGTTATAGCTATGATCGGTAGTGTTATGGTAATTCGGGGTCATTTCACGGTAGGGGATCTGTCCAGTTTCTTGATCTTCTCCAACTTGTTCGCTAAGCCGTTTAATGAAATAACAGGTGTGATTACACAGCTTCAATCGGCAACTGCCTCTGCGCAGCGGATCTTCGCCATTCTCGATCTAACACCAGAACCCGCTGATTCTAAGGGCGCCAAAATCATGAGTACAAGTCAAGGAACCATTACCTTCGAAAAAGTATCCTTTGCTTATAATCCAGAACGTCCCTTGATTAACGATTTCAGTCTAGAAGTGAAGCCCGGTACCCGAGTTGCGATTGTAGGTCAGACTGGAGCAGGGAAGACGACGCTAGTAAACCTGCTCATGCGTTTCTACGATGTGGACCGTGGGTCCATCAAGATTGATGGTGTGGATATTAAGACCATTACGCGTGACAGTCTGCGACGTAATTTTGGGATGGTGTTGCAGGATACTTGGCTCTTTGGGGGCACGATCAGAGATAATATTGCTTACGGAAAACCTGGGGCTACAGAGGAGGAAGTCATCGCTGCTGCTAAAGCTGCTAATGCTCATAGCTTCATTAAACGTCTGCCTGAAGGGTATGATACGAAGATCAGTGGCTCAGGGGATAATCTCTCCCAAGGACAGAAGCAGCTGCTTACCATTGCACGAGTAATGCTTGTAGATCCGCCTATGCTCATCTTAGACGAGGCTACAAGCAGTATTGATACATTAACTGAGGTACGGATTCAAAAAGCTTTTCTGACTATGATCGCTGGTCGGACCAGCTTTGTGATTGCCCACCGATTGTCAACGATTCGGGAGTCGGATCTCATTCTTTTCATGAAGGATGGAGACATTGTGGAGAGTGGTACGCATGATCAACTCCTAGCCAGCGGTGGATATTACGCCAGATTATATAACAGTCAGTTCGCCTCAGCGTAGACTTTGTGAATAAAAAGAAGTATTCGACCCTATTTTGGGTGAGGATGCTTCTTTTTTGTCAGTAGCATGGCATTTACTGTCCCGTAAATGAAACCTCAGATGGTTCCCTTCGTATCCTTAAATATGCAAATATTAGGGAGGGAATTCATTACAATGTCAATGTTTAAACGAATGCTCGCGAGTGCCGGAATTGGAGCGGCAAAAGTAGATCTCATGCTCCATCAAGATTTCGTGAACGCAGGTGATACGATCAGTGGTTCCGTTCGAATTCAAGGTGGCCGAGTGGATCAGGAGGTCGATGACGTCTACGCATTCGTTAAGACGCGTTACTTGAAAGAGCTGAACGATAAGAAGATGGAAGTGGAAGCGACGGTATCCAAATTCCTGTTAGCAAGTAAATTTAAAGTAGTGGCGGAGCAGGTCTATGAATTTCCTGTCTCATTCCAGCTTCCGGCGATAACGCCAGTGACGTTAGGTAGATCGCCGGTTTGGATTCAAACCGGACTTGATATTAAAGAGGCAATTGATCCGAAGGATCAGGATTATCTTCAAGTAGGCCCTCATCCATATTGTGCTATTATTTTGGATGCGATGAATCAGCTCGGGTTCCAAATTCGTGAAGTGACTTGTGAATATGCACCGCGTTACGGCAGGATCAATGGGTTAGATTTTGTTCAAGAATTTGAATTCGTTCCCCCCTCACAGTTCCGGAATCAACTAGACGAATTAGAAATCGTTTTCTTTCCAAATGAGGATGGAATTGAGTTGCTCCTACAGATTGATCGCAAGGCACGTGGTTTAGCTGGTTTGTTCGCCGATGCGCTTGATACAGATGAGAGCTTTGTGAAAATACGCTTTGATCACAATCAACTTGCTTACGGAGTTGACTATGTAGCTGATCAACTGCTCGCAACGATCCATAAATACGTATAAACAGGATTATAAAAGAGAGGGGAGAGCCCCTCTCTTTTTTCGTTTTTATAAAGAAAAATTTATTTATATGAAGGAATGAACTAAATGGACAGGATAAACGTACTATAGTAAAACTATCCTAACAATGTATGAAACGGTAGGCATTGATTGCATGATGAAAGTTACTAATACGAATACGAACGGAGAGGGAGTGCCAAGATGTTGACAATAAAGCATTTTACCAAGAGCTATAAGGGCGGTAAGAAGGCAGTGAATGACTTGAACTTAGTGGTCGAGAAAGGCGATATTTATGGCTTTATCGGTCATAACGGCGCGGGGAAAACAACGACGATTCGGGCAGTAGTAGGTGTTCTTGATTTTGAAGAGGGGGAGATCGAAATAGGTGGATATTCCATCAAAAAAGATCCTTTAGCCTGCAAAGCGATCACTGCGTATATTCCAGATAATCCAGATCTATACGATCATCTGACCGGCATTCAATACTTGAATTTTATTGGTGATCTTTTTAGTGTATCGAAAGCAGATCGGGAGTTGTTGATTAAGAAATATGGCGATGAATTTGAGATTACATCTCATTTGGGGGATTTAATCTCCTCGTATTCTCATGGTATGAAGCAGAAGCTCGCGATCATCTCAGCACTGATACATAAACCGAAGCTGTTAGTGCTGGATGAGCCCTTTGTGGGACTTGATCCAAAAGCGGCACACACGCTTAAAAAAATCATGACGGAGATTTGCAGTCAGGGCAGTGCGATCTTTTTTTCAACGCATGTACTGGATGTAGCGGAGAAGCTCTGTAATAAGATTGCCATTATCAAAGCGGGAGAATTGATTACGCATGGGAAAACAGAAGAGGTGAAGGGTGACAGCAGCCTTGAAGATGTATTTTTGGAGTTGATTAAGCATGATTAATATCTGGAGATTGACGAAGATTCAGCTGATCTCTTCCTTTGGGTTAAATAAAGCTTTGCACACACGTGATGTGAAAGAAAGACAAAAAATGCTGTGGCTGACCATCGGGATCCTAATTGGAATTGTTATGATGGCTGTGGTTTCATTTGGTTATAGCTATATGATAGCAGAGACCCTTGAACAGATTGGCCGGCCAGAGCTGCTGCTTGCGATAATGATGGCAGTTACTTGCTTAATCGGATTTTTTACAACGATCTATAAGGCTAGTGGTGTATTATTTGGCTCCAAAGACTACGATCTCGTAATGTCGCTGCCAATCAAAACGAGTCATATTGTAGCAAGTCGGGTGGCTCAGCTTTATGTGTTAAACCTATTCTTCTCTTTGATGGTGATGGTACCTGCAGGCATAGTTTATGCTATAAAGGTGAATCCCGGCGTACTATATTATTTGTATTTTTTGATGACACTGTTATTTATCCCATTAGTGCCGATCATAGCTGCAACGATTATTGGTGCTCTGATCAGCTGGGTTTCCTCAAGATTTAAAGGAAGTCGTATAATAACGCTCATCCTAACTTTTGTTGTAATTATTGCTATAATTGTTGGTTCAGGTCAAATAAATGGTAACAATCCACAATTACTTGCGGATATGAGCGCTCAAATTGCTGATCAAATATACAACTTGTATCCTTTGACGCTTATGTATGTAAATGCGGTTTGCTCGTTTCAGTTTGATTCCTTAGTATTGTTTATTGGGTTTTCGCTGATTTCTTTTATGCTGTTTACCATCGTGCTTGGTAGCAAATATAAAGCGATCCACACAGGTCTTACGACTTCTTTTTCAAAAAATAAATATCAAATGAAATCACTTGCAGTATCCTCACCGCTTTATACATTGTATAAAAAAGAGCTGCGTCGCTATTTTAGTTCTTCTATCTATGTACTTAACACGAGTATAGGCATGGTAATGTTACTTGTATTGGCGATCACCTTACTGTTCGTTAGTGCAGAGCAACTAGGACAACTCGTTGAGATACCAGAGCTTTCAAATTATCTGAATCGACTGGCTCCACTGTTTGTTTCCGTTTTTGTAACTTTAAGCTGTACGACATCCAGTTCTATATCGCTCGAAGGTAATAATATTTGGATCTTAAAAAGCGCACCTGTGCCGACATTAACGATATTGCTAAGTAAAATTGCAGTGAATCTTACGATTACCGTGCCGATTGCGGTTGTAAGTAGTGTGCTCCTTATGATATCCCTAGGTACGGGATGGGTGGAAAGTTTGCTATTATTGGTTATTCCGGTCCTTTATGCTTGTCTTACTGCAATGACTGGTGTACTCGTTAATTTGAAGTTACCTAAACTGGAGTGGACAAATGAAGTATCGGTAGTCAAACAAAGCGCATCCGTCTTAGTGGCGATGTTGATAGGGTTTATAAGTTTACTGATTCCTTTTGGTATGAGTCTGCTGCTATCTGATCTGAATGGCAATCTCGTATTGTTAGGGATTGGATTACTAATAATAGTGGTTTGTGGTGCGATGTATCGATATATTCAATCCAAAGGGGAGCTTTTATTTCGGGCTCTTTAAATCATAGGGGGATCCTAAAAGTCGTAACGGCTAGTGGGATGCCCTATTTTTTTTGCGCTCTACCAATATTTTAGCAGTGTTTATAGCTTCTATCCTTGGTATAATTCGAAGATTATATCCGAGGAGGATCATCTCGTGAACAATAGATTTGGTAGATTTGTAATTACGATACTTGTAGTAGTGCTTGTAGCTGGAGTATTTATTCAACATATATCGGCTGATGATGAGGCGCCTTTTAAGGATATAGATACTAGTTATGCTAAAAATGAAATTATAGATTTGTATCACCGCAACATATTAACCGGCACAACGGCGACAAGCTTCTCACCTACTAAATCGATTACTAGAGCGGAATTCATTACGGTTCTTGACCGTCTGCTAAAGCTTGATCCGGCAGTCAGTCCAGTATCTCCTTATACAGATGTAGCTAAAAAAGCTTGGTATTACGGCTGGATACAGGCAGCTGTTCAGCTTGAGCTGGCTAACGGCACATCGGCAACTACTTTCACGCCAGCAAAAGCAGTTACCAGGCAGGAAGCGGCTGTATGGATGGCCAAAGCTTTAAAGCAAACAAACCATACTCATGCTCTAACTTCGTTCAATGATCGAAATAAGATTGCTAGCTGGGCAAGATCAGCTGTTGCTACTGTAAATGATCTAGGTTTGATGAAGGGGGATAATCGCAAGAATTTCCGCCCCTCTGATCCTATAACTAGACAGGAAACGGCCGTCCTCATTGACCGAGTGCTGCAAAATGAGAGTTGGGCAGCAGAACTCGATGATGAGCCGGAGGATCGAATCGTTATAGGCTGGCAATATGGGCAGACGACGGCACAATATGAGAATACGGTTCTGAAATCCAACGTTAACACCTTATCACCACGGTGGTATTATGTAGGAAAAACAGGTGCAGTAACGGATTCAACGGATACTTCGCTGATCACATGGGCAAAGAAGAATAATAAGAAAATATGGGCGATGGTAGGCAATCGATCGGATCAAGAAGCGACCCATCAAATGTTGTCGAGTGTAACCACAAGGAATACTGCAGTAAATCAATTAGTAGCTTTAGTGAGTAAATATAGATTAGATGGACTAAACATTGATTTTGAAAATGTAGCGCCTGACGATCGTGAGTATTTGACCTCGTTCATTACATTATTAGCTGAGAAAATGCATGCTCTTAACGCGACGCTGTCGATAGACGTCTCTCCTGATCTTGGAACAGATTGGACAGATGCTTTTGACTACGCTGCACTAGGTAAGCAAGTGAACTATATGGTGATGATGGGTTATGACGAACATTATGACGGGAGTAAGCTTCCAGGGCCCAATGCTTCTATTCCTTTTGATCAACATGCAGTGGATACTGTACTAAAGGACGTACCCAGCCATAAGGTTATATTGGCACTGCCTTTATATAATCGGGACTGGACATTGAATCAGAATGGTACGGTTTCATCTTCAAAGTATATCTCGCTTCCGGAGCAAAATCAGATTATTAGTAGCTATGGAATGAAGCCCGTATGGAATGAGACTTTAGGACAATATGTTGCCAACTATTCAAAGCAGTCCATAAAGCACACGATCTGGATTGAGGATGGCCGTTCATTAATAGCAAAATACGATTTAAGCGTTAAGAACAATCTAGCCGGAATTGCTTATTGGTATATAGGTGGGGAAAGCGCAGATATATGGTCTAGCGTAAGTAATGCAGAGAAATTTTACGATTATACCTTTTAAAAAGAAAGACTGGATGCATATAGCTATCTTGCTATGGCATTCAGTCTTTTTATTTAGTTATCACAGCGCAACGACCGCGCGTTACGGTGAAAGCTCTTGGCACGCAACATATACACTAAATATATATATTTGAGGAATTATAAGTCATAATCATCCATATAAAAGTTACATTTTTCACTAGTATGAAATAATTAATAAATGCTATATTCTTCTTGATCAATTATACATATGGAGGAATTCAAAGGATGCCATCAATTACAGAAACAATTCAACTGATCGAATCAAAAGAATTTCAAAGAACACTAGAAAGTCTGTATGGTGATGTTCCATCTATCATTAACGATCAAAAGCAAAGATATAAAACCTTGGTTCAGGAATATGTAAAAAAATTTGCAGAGGGCGAAGTGTTTCTCTTTAGCTCACCAGGGCGCAGTGAAATTAGTGGCAATCATACAGATCATAATCTAGGTAAAGTAATTGCTGCCAGTATAAACATGGATTGTATTGGAGCGGCTGCGAAAAATGATCAAAATATTATTCGTATAAAAAGCATTACCTATAACGAAGACTTCATTATTGATTTAAATTCGAGTGGGAATAGCCTTAACCTTTCAGGAACATATACCTTAGTTAAAGGGATTTTGGACGGTTTTGAACGTTACGGTTATAAATTAGGCGGTTTTGATGTTTGTATCACAAGTGATGTCATAAGTGCAGCAGGTGTAAGCTCATCAGCTTCTTTTGAGATGTTGATATGTTCTATTATTAATTTCTTCTACAACAATAACGAGATGGATGTCGTTACCTGTGCCAAGATAGGCCAATATGCAGAGAATTCAGAGTGGAACAAACAATCGGGTTTGCTCGACCAAATTGCTTGTGGATATGGGGGACTAATTTCGATTGATTTTAAAAACATCGAGGCTCCGCTGATCACTACATTAAATTTTTCATCCATTGACAAAGGTTATGAGTTATTTATTGTCCCCACAGGTGCAAACCATGCAGATTTAAGTGAAGAATACTCCTCAATTCCAACAGAAATGAAGGCTGTTGCCCGAGAACTTGGGAAAAATGTGCTTCGTGATTTAGAAAAGCAAGATATATTGGACAACCTGGACAAACTTAGAGAGAGTGTTGGAGATAGAGCTGTATTGAGAGCACTGCATTTCTATGAGGAAAACATTCGAGTTGATCAACAAGTAGAAGCTTTGACAGGCGATAATGCAAACAGCTTCATAAGACTCGTAAATGAATCTGGAAACTCATCCTGGAAATGGCTGCAAAATTGCTATTCTAACTCTACTCCTTCTGAACAGGGTGTGACACTATATTTGGCATTAACTGAGCTGTTTATCAAGGAGAAGGGGGCAGGAGCCTGCAGGGTACATGGAGGCGGTTTTGCAGGAGTTATAATGGCTTTATTGCCAAAAGAATACACGGATTCCTATAAAGCATATATGCACTCATTTGGTGTTGAGCAGATTTATCCTGTCCGCATTCGTAAGCATGGTGCTATTAATTTAAATCTATTATAGGCGTTTATCAGTCGGCACCTAGTTAGCGTATATCTATATACTTGGTGCCGATTTTTTTTCTGATGATGTTCTAGTTTACGAAATATGAGAATATTAACTGAGTGTTTTAGTCATTATAAAATCTATTTGTTCTTCATTACCCATATAGAAAGAGTGAGTCCCTGTTTGAACGAAATTCATTTTTTCATAGAATTTAATTGCATTCTCATTTTTTTCCCAAACGCCTAACCAAATCTTCTCTTTATTCTGATTTTTTGCTATGTCTAAAGCCTTATTCATCAGGTATTTACCTAGTCCCCGTTTATGAAATTTCCCCCTGATATAAATCCTCTCGATTTCAAGCGAATCATTACCCATTTTTTCTGATTGGGCATCATTAAAGTTTAGCTTTAAATACCCAGCAACTTCCTTATTCAAAAAAATAAAATAGAATTCCGAACAATTATTTAATAATTCTTTTCCTAATTGTTTCAAATTAAAAGCACGATCTAAGTAAGCTTTCATAATTGCAGGTGAGTTTTGATTCTGAAATGTATCGTTAAATGTTTCAACACTGATTTCTTGGAGCAACCCTAAATCTTCAAACGTACACTTTTTTATATTTATGGTCATTTTTATTTGTCCTCCGTTTACTAAGTCAATAATCTCTTTTGTTTCCTTTTTTGACTAACTCCCAGTCTTTTTCTACATTTTTTCTAACTCTCTGCAGCATGGTGGAAATATGTTCTACTTCACTCTCGGAGAATCCAGAAAATGCGACCATATTGGAATAATCGTTTTCCCTTTTTATGTATGGGTACAAAGTAACCCCTTTCTCTGTAGGAAATAGTTTTTTTATTTTTTTATTTTGATTGTCTTCTTTCTTTTCAATAAATCCATTAATTTCTAATTTCTTAATTGCACGTGAAGCTGTTGTTCGATCTACTTTTATCATCTCAGCTAACTTTTCTTGAATTATTCCTGGGTTTTCACATATTCGAACAAGGTACAAATATTGCCCTTTTGTAAGGTCATGTTCTGCAAATTCTATATTGCTTATTGAATCTAATGCCCTAGCTATCATTCCAATTTCACGTAGGATTTCCTTCATAAATAACTCCTTAGCGCGTATTTTGTTGTAAATGCAATAAATAATATATATTAACTTATCTCATAATTGTTGCATTTGCAATAAAAAATAAATAAATAAAATAGCGAGGTGAGTAAAGTGAAGCGTGACTTCTATGTATTAGAAATTTATAAAACTAACTCTTGGTATTTCACGATTTGAAGCCCTTATAAAAAGACTGGATAGCAAGATGGTTATGTTGCCATCCAGTCTTTTTATTGGGTTATTACCGCACAAATGGTAGTCTCTCGTTATTGAACAGTGTCCGGTAACATTAGCAAATAACTCGATCTGGCCAAAGTCTGCATTTCGTATTTCATTAATTCAGTTTCGAGTGACGTATTTTTTGAAGTTTTTTACTTTAATAACTTTAACACTTTTTGATAAAAGCTTCTTGTCGCTGACGATCCAGGTGTGATCTTTGGAGTTTTTTCTACGAATTGCAGCGAAGTTATACTTATTACCTGCGTAAATCTTAAAGCCATGAGCTGCGCAATCAGCACAAAATTTAACGCATTCACCTCTGTTCCGATTTGGAAAAGAAATCTGATCGAACACCTTGCGTTTAATGAGTAGGGTCGCACCTTGAACATTGGTTACATATTTATTCTCCATTCGGAGGTAACGAAGCAAAAGTAACTTCTTATCATTCAAATACATATAGTGAGCCCGTTTTCCAACGATATCTGCTTTAGTCTTATGGAGTATTTGCATGCTATCAGTTAAATAGTTGGAAGCGTAATAATCGTCATCATCAAATTTTGCAATATAACTATAATTCGCTAATTGCACACCAAAATTCAAACAATAACCGAGAGAATGATGTTCCGGTACTTTAAAAACCCACACATTCTTATGTTTTTTTGCAGCAGCTGTATAGTCATCTATCTTCAAACTATCATTATTTATGATTACGATAAGTTCTTTAAGATTAAAATTTTGTCGTCGATAGTTATCAAACAGTGTATTTATACAGTCAGCTCGTTTCGTACAGGTCAGAATAGATACAGCAGATATAGTGGAATCTGTAGCCCGTTTCATAATTTGATCTTTGGACTGCGTACAACAAATGCTTTGTAATTTTTAATATTACGGATGATCTTATGGTTTGCTATTAAAGTGCTATCACTGATGATCCATGTGTGCTTTGAAGAGTTTTTTCTACGGATGGCTACGAAGTTATTCTTACTCGCAGAATAAACCTTATAACCTTTCTTTCTGCTTCTGCTGCAAAAAAGATCATCTTCACCCACGTTTTTATTAGGGAATTTCACATGATCGAATACTTTACGTTTGAAGACGAGTGTAGCGCCTGGGAGATGGGAAACTGTTCGATGTTCGTCATGTGCAAAACGAAGGATTAAAGTCTTTGAACCACTTAAATACATATAGTGAGCCCGCTTTCCAAGAATATCAGCATTTGTTCTATTTAATGTCTGAATACTTTCTGTCAAATAATGAGGGGCATAATAATCGTCGTCATCGAATTTGGCGATGGTATGATATTTGCATTTTGTGACGGCATAGTTTAAGCATGAACCTAGAGTTTGATGTTCTGGTTTACGAAATATCTTTATGTTTTTGTGATTTTTAGCTAACTGTTGGTAGGGGGAAAGTGGAATTGCATTGTTATTGATAATTATGATGAGTTCTTTTTGGGCATATCGTTGTCTGTTGTAATTTTGGAGTAGGTTGTTTAAATAATTTTGACGATTTGTACAGGTAATAATAGAAACACCTTTCATCTAACCAACCCCTCAGATGCTTTTTTTGGAAAAAGTCTCATAATACGATATGTCCAAGTTAGAATAGAGTAACGGCATATTAACCTCAGGGATGCAAATATGGATTTTTATAAAGAACATAAAACCCACAGTCTTGGTAGTGCTCGTATTACCTTAGAAGCCATCTGCATATTATACGATTACGGGGTGATTAACTAACTCACTCACTCACAGGAGAGTATGAACTTATTGCCGAATTACAATTAAAGAAGTTATCGATATTTAGTAGTGATTGGAGGGAATATGAAAAAAAAAGATTGGATTAAAGTACTTTTGCATCCAAAGTAAAGAAGCTTATAGCGGAGTCGAAGAATCAAGATTCATAAAGACAAAGAAACAGATCCGGATATTTTGATTCTGGATTAACCGACGAATGGACTCGATCCTGTGGGGATCGAAGAAACGCGGGGATTTTTATTGGAGATTAATCGCGAACGGAATACTACAATCGTGCTTTCAATATGTTCAAAGGTTGATCACACACTTAGTATTTTAAGTGTTGATATTGAAGCGGAATAGGGGGCACCAACGTCACCTCCCCGAACAGTCTAATCTTCATGTGGTGACGGATTATGGCTCTACACGTTCACCCCTCGCCGTATTGAACTACCGTCCTAATTGTTGAAGGCACCTAAATTTTTTTCGCCCTACTTATGGTACGGAGAACCGTATCATAAGTAAGCACAAAGTCGTTGTTTATAGAAGCGTCAAAGAACAATTCAATGTCCTTGACGCTTTTTTCGTCTGGATTATTTCCAAGGTTAACAGTGATTTTGTATATGATAGAGTGAAGCAAGTCTTTTTGTTAGGCCAGCGACTTGAAAATAAAATGTAAGCGCTAACGTTAAAGACCAATATTCCAAAATATAGTACAATATACTAAGTTTATATCGAATGTAAGAACCGGTTTTATAGATACTTAGAAGGGATGAGGATTCATTGCAACAGAAATTACATGAGCCGACATGGTCACGACTTGGCTTTTCTTACCCACCTGAAGAGGATGCAGGTAAAGATATTGGTATTGTAATAATTGATACGATAAGACCTCATAATACAATTCGTCATTTGGGTTCACGCATTAAATATATCTCAGTACATAATGATTTATCAGTAGAGTGTCGAGAAATTGCCTTTGAAGAGCCTAATGATTCGGATGGTGACAAAGGTGAGCATGGACTAATGGCTGTACTTGCATTATCCCATGAGCCTTTTGAATTTAAAGGAATAAAATATACAGGTTTATCACCTGGATCAAATTTTATAGTTCTCAATCATCTAGCTTTTAAAGAGGGTGAAGGAGAACGCTTAAAACGTGGTATAGATTATATTCTTGAACGAAGTCAAGAATGGAACATAAAAATAATTCTAAGTATGGGTTGGAACGCATTGGATAATTCAGTTTTGTTAAAAAACACAAGTGAGAACTCTACAGTTCAGGCACTGGCTTCAGCTGTTAAGAGTGGAATCCTTGTAATTTGTGCTAACGGTAATACAAGGTTAGAAAACATAATGCCCCCCATAGAATACTTAGCAGTTGGTGGCTATAATGATCATGGATCTGCAAAAATAGATGTTCATTCTACTTATCCAGATGAGCCTTGGGGAAGAAATGGCGATGGACATATTAGACCAGATGTTTTAGCGCCAAGAGTTTACTTGCCAATTCCTTATTGTGAAACACTGGAGAAACCTAATGAATTATCGTATTTTTGGGGGACTTCTGGGGCATCTACGCTTGTAACAGGGGTATGCGCATATTTACTTTCTAAATACCCGAATCTCCAGATAGACACATTACGAAATGCGTTAGTTGATTTTGGAATCCCTTTTGTTGGCTATGATAACCTAGCACCAAGGGTTAATGTTTCGAATGTAATTGAAGCACTTAACGATGGCTACCAAAAAAGCGGTGTTCCACACCATCCTTCCCCAATAGATGTTCAAAATCCTTCCATGTCAATTATTTCGAATGATCCCATAGAGAGAGGACTAGCCTTCTCAATATTGGTTAAACAAGAACGATGTAGTCGTGAAGAGTTATGGAGATTTGCACATGATGATTCACCTGTGGTAAGAAAAATCGCTATTTGGGCTTTGCAAAAACCCAAAGATGCTAATGAGCGTAAGATATATTGGGAAAATTTAAGTAAAGAGAAAGAAGGTGGGGTGCGTGGTTGGTATGCGTATGGATTATTACAAGATGCAACGAAAAATGAGATAGACCTCTGGATTCCATGGACTACAGATTTAAATTGGACTGTTCGTTGGTGTATTAATGGATATTTAGATAAGTTTCCAGAATTTCCTGAATTAGAAAAAACCCATGACCCAGATTCAATTCTTGACAAGGCGTTGCCGATTTATGAATGGTATGAAAAATATAAAATGGATATTGAATAGCAAGGTTAAATAAGAAATCACTCCATTATTAGGAGTGGTTTTGTCTTTAAATACATATGTATACCCTACGATAAATGATACTTTGTGCTTAGATACTATACGGTGAACCGTATCATAAGTGACGGCGAAAAATTGTGTTGAGGAAAATTGGAGAGTATTGTAGGGATTGTGGAATAGTTCGACAGAGGTTGTCCCAAAGTCATAAAATGTGAACTGCACCCCGTCAAGTAGACAACACAATAAATAAAAGTAGTTTAAGCGGCCTTAGTCCTAAATTCAATGGGACTGAGGCCGTTTAGTTTTGCCTGTAACCGTTCGTTATTGTAAAAGTGAATGTAGGTATCAATATCCGTTTGGAGTTCTTCAAAGGTCTGGTAGGTATGTAAGTAGTACTTCTCACATTTCAATGTTCCCCAGAAGGATTCCATCGGCCCATTGTCAATGCAGCAGCCTACTCGGGACATGCTTTGCTTCAGTTGTGCATCGTCCAGCATCTTCTTAAAATGCAGAGAGGTATACTGGAAACCACGGTCGCTATGGAGTAAGGATCGGCTCTCCGGCGCTGCCTGCAAAGCAAATTCCAGCGTGTTAAAAACTAGCGAATTATTATTGGAATGTCCCAGAACGTAAGCAACAATGGACTTGTCATACAGATCTTTTATTGCACTTAAATACGCCTTCTTGCCGTTGCTATATTTGAATTCTGTTACATCCGTTACCCATTTTTGGTTTGGAGCTTCCGCCTTAAAATTACGGTTCAGCACATTCTCTGCGACCTGCTGAGGCGTTGAGCCTACATACTTCTTTCTCTTTCTGCGGATGACAGACTGGATGCCTTGGCGTTCATGAGCCGGTACACTCGCTTTGCGTTAATAGATTTGTTCATTTGTCTGCGCAAATGCAGGGTCAATTGACGATACCCAAAGATTCGTTCCACCTTCTCATACAAGAGGAGCATTGCCTCTGTCAGTTTCTCGTTGTCATCCTCTCGGGAACTGGGTTTGCGATTCAACCATTTGTAGTAACTTGATCGTGAAATCCCTCCGATGTCACACAAAAGCCGAATGGAGCAAGACTGCTCCTGCTGAACGGCCTGAATAGCCAGGTAGATGTTCTCCTGGCGAATGTTTCTTAACGTCTCCTCCTTTCGAGTTCCTCTAACTTTTTTAGAAAAGCATTCTCCGCACGCAGGCGTGCATTCTCGTATTCCAGCTTTTGCATCGCGAGTTTGTGGCGATCTGCTTCCGTAAGTTTTTCAGGCGCTTTAGTGCGTCCTCTGCCGTTTCGTAACGCCTCTTCACCGCCTGCTTTGTACTTCTTTACCCAGCTATATACTTGTTGGTAAGACACGTGAAAATGGCTTGCCGCCTTCGTGTAGTCTTCTCCGTTCGAAAGGCAGTGCAGCACGATATCTATCCGTTCCTGCCAAGTGGTTACGCGTCCTTTGGTCATAGCTTTAGATCCTCCTGAATGAGCTGTTAAGCTGTTGCTATGACCATTATACTTCCTAATCCAGTTGGCAAGTTGGGTTGAACTTGCAATCTTATACTTGCAGATGATTTGGTTTTGTGACAATCCTCCCTCGAGATAATCCTTAACGGCATGGAGTTTAAGTTCTGCGGAATACGTACGGTTGTAGCTTCGAACTTCTAGCCCTTCGTACCCATACAATTGATAACGTTGCCGCCACTTCACTGCAGAGGTTTTGGATGATCCATACTTTCTGGCCGCAGCTTTCAAACCAATGTCGCCCCGTTCAATTTCTTGGAGAATCGTTAATTTTTCGACTGCCGTATACTTCTTTTTCTTTTGATTCATAAAAATGCTCCCCATACAGCGACAGGTTTTTTATTATTTCGCCTGACTACTATATGGGGATCATATCACTGTCATAAAATGAAGGAGGGACAACCTCTGTCTTATATTAATGTTGGAGCGGAGCACGCAGAGAAGGAACTGGAGATTGTGCTGAACGGACAAGGTTATATCTCTCTCTTGTAAAGGTCATTTTCAAAATTCAGGTGAAAAGTAGGAAGACTCAGGACAAATGATCACTATAATGGAAATAAGAGACATACTTAGATACAATCTATAGGATATAAATAAGAATTAGTCTGAATAAGAAAGCGATTAGAGGAGGCCATCTCGTGGGAAGATCATTCGCAAATTTGCATATCAAGTCGAACAACCTTGAGAAGACTGTCGAAGCATTAAGAGAGCTAAGCGAAGGGCATGCCACAGTATTAGGCAAGCCAAATACTGAGGCTCAAGAGTTCAATGTTGTCATGTACGTAAGCAAAAGCAACGAGTACTGGATCAGCGTGCTCCATGATTATTTTGTATGGGGTACGGTGAAGAAGATCGGCAAAACGCTGTCTCGGCTTATCGAGGAGCCAGTGATGACCGCCGGATATATAAATGAGGAAATATTCGAGTTGTCGTTGTTCGAGAATGGAGATATTGAGGCCGAAAGAATCTTTTGTGAACAGTGGACGAGGGATGAATATGAACAACTTAAAGAAGAGCGTCTTAACGATGACTATTTGCAGAAAGCGTTGGATATCCGCAATGAGGATTTTGACGACTTCATTAGCATTACGAGTCCGGCACAAGCCGTAGATAAGCTGTCAGAACTCGTAAGAATGTCATTATGGAGCGATTGGGAGTGGATCCCGCACGAAGAAACTCTCAAGGAACGATTTGCGAAATATGAATTTTGAAAATACATGAGCAAATGGCTAAGGTCATCTGAGATGACACTTTAGAACATGGCGGTGAGAGAAAAGAAATGGATAGATTAAAGAACAGCGGATTTTATAAACTTAGATTCTTCATAAGGCCGGAAGAGTTTGAAAGCGTTTTGAAGCTTTTTGAACATAAGCAAGCGCAATTTTATCTAACCAATTATGCCCAGACAGAGCATGACCAGAATCAGGTGTATGAGGCGTATCAGTCATTTTATCATTATTTTACGGCAGAGGAAAAAAGGAATGATGGTCACCCATTCTTTGTTTATTCCATTTCTGTTGCGTCTGATAATGAAGGCTCCGGATTTTTTGCGAGAAATGAAGGTGTCCATTTTCCCTATTACGGACAATGGGCAGAGGATGAATTGCCGTGTATCTTGCTTTCATTTCCTAAAGGCTTTCAAATGGATTTGGAAGATGAAAACGGGAAGTATTATATCTATGAGGATATCAGGGATCATAAGCCGTTAACATATAAGTTTTTCGATGAAATAAAAGACTCTATTAATAAAATGACAAAGCCGCTTCGCTTCTCGGCGCATGACGCAGATGCTATGAAGGAGCAAAAGCCTTCTGTGCGTATAAGCCATGATGCGATTCACGAATTGAGCAAATCGTGGATTTTCAGTAAATACGGGCTTGTGATCAATGGCAAAAAAGGAGGATTAATGGATGCGGAAAATATGGAAAAAAAGAATTTTGATCAATAATCCTGCCCTGCTGGACCGGGATCTGATCGAGCGGGATTTGCACGACGGTAACCAAGTGATTATTCAATTTTCTCACCCGGATTTTTATGGCTCCATATTGGAAGAAGTGGATGAGCTTTGCGCGCGCTGGAATGAGGATTTCGGAGTACGTTTCTACGCCCACTATTCGCTGTCTTTTGATTGTCATACTCTCTTGCGGATTCCTCATGTGAAAATGCTGCACCTCGATAGTCTCACCCAGGCACATAACACTGAAGCATTGGCGAAGCTGGATCACCTGCGCAGTTTGAGCATAGGCATATACGAGCTGGAGAATTCGGAAATTCTGGGGATTGATACGTTGCACTCTCTAAATAAATTAAACATTATCTCGGATAAAAAGACCCTCAACCTGCAATATTTTAGAGAGTTCTCTGATCTGGAGGAATTGCATGTAGGGGGTAAGGTTAAAAACCTTGATGCTATAGGTTATCTGGAGAACTTGAATTATCTCGCGCTGCATTCGATCAGCAAACTGCCGTTACATTGTATTAACCGGCTGAGGAAGCTGGAGCACCTTCGCATTTTGCTTGGAGGCCGGGAGCACATTCATGAAATTGAAGAGAATACAATCGAGAACCTGGAGATTACTAGAGTCCGCGGCTTCCATGACCTGACCAATATTACAGCCTTTCAAGCGCTGAAGAGACTTGTTATTGAGGATCAAATCCAACTGAAGGAAATCAGCTTTAACCAGGAAATGAAGGCACTGGAGGAACTTTCTATTAGGAATTGTAAAGGCTTAACCCGTTTGACGGGAATGGAGCAACTACCTTTGCTGCACACGCTTCGTATTCTCAAGACGGCAATCGATTTTGATTCCTTTATCCATCAGAAACTTCCGAATTCTTTATCTTCAGTGGAGTTTGCAACTTTCAAAAGTAAAGCAGACCGGGAAATACAACAAACTTTAGCAAAATTGGGTTTTCAATAAAAGGTAGGATCGTTCAGTTAACAGGAGGAGTATTTATGTACATCGTATCTCAGCCAAAACCGCTATCTGACGGCCAAAACCAAGCACTTGCGAAGGAAGACGTTACTGTTTATCCACAGGGCTACCTCCGGTTTTTGCGGCGATTCGGTGAAGGGACTTACAGAGGGTGGTTGAATGTTCAGCTTCCCGATGCGGAGGTGCTTAAACCTTTTGCCGAGTACGGATTATGGGAGCATGACGAAAACAGCCCCATTAGTGAGCAACAGATCGGCGAGTGTATCGTTATAGGTACAACGGTGGACGGTGATTTTCTGGCAGTACATCCCCAGACAGCTAGGCTGCTCTGGCTACCTCGGCATGCGGAGCACGTAAAGGCGATTTCCCTGCAGGCACGGGAGCAGGAAGACGAAGGGATGTACGCCTTGGTGCTGGATGAAATATATCGTCAGGTGTATGGCATCAGCCAAGGGGAGAGCATCTACTATGAACCGTGGACGGGCACTCGGAGCCATCTCTTTTTGCGTTTGCCACAAGGACAGGATCAGCTTACGCTGCCTGAACTGGCCGACTTATGCCAAAACGAATTTCCGCCGGATTTGTCCATTGAGAATGCCTATGCTTGTTTCCTGTTCTACCGGCAGCTGGGCGGCTATGTACGATTGAATTATGCCTACCAGCAAGAGGTGGCTGTCTTCTATGAACAGGATGCGGGGCAGGCGTTTGAAGTTATGGAGCAGTGGCTCTTGTCGAAAGGCTGCGAAGCGATCTCAGAAAATAACAGATGATCCGGATACTCCTTAAGTGTGGGAGAGGGAGGTATGTATGAAACTAGTTTTTACTTTGGATACACATGGAACGTGTGTGGGTCAATTGAGAGATGAGCTGCTGCCCTTAGAGGAATTAGCAAATACATGGAAGTTTCCCTATGATATCTTTTTTGTATTGCGTGTTTTACCTGAAAGTTATGGTCGAACAACATCCAGACGTTTTGATAGCAGGGATCATACCCTCGAATTAGATATCAGCATAAGTTATGAACAGTACCAACGGATGTCCAAGCATGAGCAACGTGAGGTATTAGGCAGTCACCTTTGTAACTATTTGTCAGAGTCAGTCGCTAAATATAATAAGCATGCAGATAAGGAAACTCAAAATCAACTACTGGATCTCGTGAAAAAATGGATGCTTGAAAACAATTGGCTAAATGGAAAGCTAAATCAAGCACGGAAACTACTTTCGCAAGACATGGGTCTTTATGAAGTCAGCCAAAAATTGCAGATGCCATTAGAAGAGATTGAGTATATCCTTCTCCGTATGAATGACTATGAGCCAACTGACGTTCATCCTGATAACATTGTAGCAGGAAAAGCGCCGCCATATCATTTGTAGAAGATTGGATAGATATCCAAAACTTACAATAAACCCATGTATAAGGAGAGGGGATCGAACTTATGTATGAGCGTTTGGCAGAAAAACTGAAAACGACCTCCGCTTTAAAATGGTTTCCTGGCCATGGTGCGGAAGAAAGCTGGATAGCAGAAGCTGAAGAGGAATTAGGATTCTGCCTGCCGCCATCTTATCGCTGGTGGCTGGTTCATTACGGTAATGCCCGGTTGGGAGACGGCAATATTCTAGCGATCGCAGCTCCGGAACATAGAGAGTATTACGACGGCGACCTTCTTTACATACATAGACTGAATAAAGCCGAGAAATGGTGGGTAGGTCGGTTTCCCCACAGACTGGACTTGTTCGTGCCGGATAGCGACGAGCTTTATTTTTTTGATACGTCTACTAGAGATAAACAGGGGGAATTTCCGATCATGTGTTATGATCTCATGAATGATTTGATCGACAAGTATGCTTCAACGTTTGCGGAATTTCTAGAACGGCTGATTGACGAGCGTTCTTAAATAACCTGAGCTGATCGACTAATGGAAAGGAGGACCATTATCATGAAGCCGATGCAAGAAATAGAGACGCTGGCGATAGAAATCGCCGCTGCTGCCAGAAAGTCATTTCGTGCTCTTTTTGAAAATGGCGAACATTATTATTACTGTACGCTACATACTACTGGCGAGGGACATGCGCCTAGCATCTCTGCCTGGTCGTGGGAAGCTTTGGAGATGGAATCGACCAGACAAGGAGACGAAAGTGACACACCGGGATCGACGATTGCTGAACTCATCAAATGGTCCTATGCCGATTCACCCTATTGTTGTTTCGGGGATGAGAACTTCGATCACGTTAAACAACGATTCATCGAGCGTCCTTTCATTGCGGATCTTGAGAATGACGAAGGGAATCGCGAGTTTGATTTGAGGCTGAAGGCCATGGAGCTGGCAATGAAAATGCTTGATGATGAAGGCATGTTTGCCATGAATCAGCTGCGAGAGTCAGTATGTGTCCTTGTCGAAGTCATGCCGCCGGATGAGATCAATACCGAAATCGCCCTACGTTTGAATCGGGCGGAATCACCGGTTATGCAAGCATGGTTGACGGAAGCGGCGGAGTAGAAACGTTAGTCTCCCGTACTTAGGAATCTTGCCACTTTAGTCGCGAGTAGTTCAATCAGTTGCTGCCACCAGTGAAAGCCGGCAGTCTTCACAACTATCTAGCCCACTCCTAGTAAGGTGTAATTAGTATATATTTTGCGACTGATCGGAAATCTAAAGCTGATTCTGAAGCCTGAATCTTGTGCTCTGATAGTTAGTAAAAAACGGGAGCGTATTAATCCGCGAATTAAATTGTTCAGTCTTGTCGTATTACCTGAATTAATTGCGGCAGTGACACGTGTTGCAAATGGAATATCAGTCGCCAACCTGAGGTATAAGGGAAGAATAGCTTGTACTACTACGAGATGTTCTCCCACTTTATACTTACTTTGAGCGGGGTCAAGAAAAAAACCGTTGACGTATAGTCGATCCCGCATAGGTGTACGAAAGCCGAAACTGTACCCTGATCCCAATTCTGCAATTGGGGCATGGCTTACCTTTTGAAACAGTCTTTCCATCTGCACAAAATCAATCGTATTCACCGCTTGTACCCATGCAGCTGAGTATGCTGGATTGCGCACGATTTCGCGATAGAAGGGCAGCACATTTCGTATCGTTCGTCTTAAAATTGCAGGTGTTATAAATTCGTTTTGCTGTTTGCGAACGGGGAGTTGACGTTTTCTTTTCTTATTCAATATGCTTCCCTCCTTGAAAATTCACTTATCTGCAACATATGCTTTACCGGAAAGGTACGTTTGGACATTTCATCGAAAAAGCACTCCAGGCTTTCGGGATTTAGATTTACTGCTAGAACGATAAGAAAATTACTTAGCAAGAAATGACGCGGCTGCCGGTAGGAACGGTTTAGTCGCGTTTTTTTGTGTGCTGCAGCTTGCATGGAAATGATCGATATTCTCTCCCGAAATGTAGGTATACAAGGATGAAATCTGTTTTATTTTTCAATGCTCGGATATCCGCTATCATCTTCATTTGCTCCTTGACAACGAAGATTGTAATGCGTGAAGTGCGAGCAGTAATCGTTCCTTGCTACAAGTTGCTGTCTCAAAAATAAGGTTTTTACTTATGAGCCGGCAAACATCATGAAATGAAAAATCATGAAATACGAGGATCCATTCTTGCCGTGCCTTCCATAAGGTAACATACATAGAATGCAATGGAAGAGCGATAAGGAGGGGGACGGCATGGTTTCGAGAAAACGACTTATGGCATTTATTCAGAATGCGGAAAAGGCATGGGAGAAAGTAGTCTTTTCGTATGATCTAAACAGTCCACCGATTCGAATCGGTGATTTTGATTACTACAGACTTCCCTTGCGATTCTCGACCCGAATCAAAATTTTTCGGTATTATCGCCAATTTTGGAACAATGTGTACGCAAATCGCATGATCTGCTCCGCAGGTTTTAAAAACATTCGAGGACGTCTTTACTCTCCTGATGCAGATACGGGGGGATTGCCTAGCAGAGTGTTGGGTTTAAAAATTATAAAACAGACAAGCACAAATATAATAGTTGATGCTATTCTAGGTATTCCAGGCGACTCAATCGCTGATGGGGAAACTATTCGTTATTTCATCTTGCGCAACCCATCCACCCAAGTACTTACGATCAATTTACGCAGAAGCCGATATGCCGATTACCGTTACGATCCATGCAAAAAAAAGAGTAGGATACTAAGAAGGAAAAAATGAAATAGCGCCTGTTATATAGGGAGATAAATTATTCATTGAAAAAACTGATTGCAGAAAGAAGAGCTAGAGCTTTTATATTGAGATGGATAGTAGCCAAATCGGTAAAATGAATTATTGAACTAACAGAAAACGTTACTTCAATAAAACAGCGACAGCCTAGGACTTTTTTCTCGTCCTGTGCTATCGCTGTTTTAATTTCTAGGTTCAGTGTAATATTTTACTTTCTGCTGACAACTGTATGATTCAGTGTGAACCCCTTGTCATTAACTCCCTATCCCTTTAGCGAGCCGGACGTGATGCCGTTAATGATATATTTTTGCATGAAAATGTAGAACAGAATGAGTGGTGCGACCGCTAGGAGCATCATCGGGAAGAAATTCGTCCAGTCGGTCGAGAATTGCCCAATATTGCGGAACACTTCTAAGAGTAATACACCCTTTGAACGGGATTGCAAGAACAAGAGCGGTGTCATGAAATCATTCCAGACTCCCAGCGTATTCACGATCGCTACAGTGGCAATCACCGGCATAAGCAGCGGGAACACAATCTGCAAGAAAGTTCTCCACACCCCACAGCCGTCTACTTTTGCTGCTTCTTCCAGTTCAAATGGAACGGTAGAACCGATAAAGCTTTTAATTAAAAAGATAGAGAGCGGGAGGCTGTAACAAATTTCTATAAGAATAACACCCGTGTGGGAATTCATAAGTCCAAGCTGGGATACTTGTTTATAAAGTGCCAAGATCCCCATTTGGTACGGTACCATCATTCCAACCATGAATAAAAGGAACACGAGGCGATTGAAGCGGTTCGTATGTCGTACCAAGCTGTAAGCAGCCATCGCAGAAAACATAACAATACCCGCGACGGAGGAAATCGTAATGAGAAGGTTATTTCCTAACACATGGAAGTAGTTCATTGCTTTAAAGGCGCGAACGTAGTTGTCGAATGTGATATTAATTGGAAGGCCCATCGGACTAGAGACTGCATCAGCTGGGGTTTTAAAAGTCGTGATAATCAAATAGTAAATAGGGATCAAAAAAATCGCGGCTATGACGATCAAGAGAATTTCAGTAACGGCAGACCCTTTAGTATATCGATTCATATTACCGCCGCTCCCACATTTTGATTAGTGTAAAGTGAAGAAAGGTGATGAAGCCAACGAGGATCACGAAGACGATTCCGAATGCGGCTCCGTAGCTATAGAAACCTTCACTGAGCCCTTTTTTGATCATGAGTGATACGATCGTTTCAGTAGAATACCCCGGGCCACCTCCAGTCAAGGCATAAACAATATCAAATACCTTCATACCGTTTATCATCCCCATAACCGTATTGAAGGTGATCGCTGGAAGCAGTAGAGGAAGCGTGATATAACGGAACAATTGCCACCCGTTCGCTCTGTCGATCTTCGCCGCTTCATAATAATCTGTTGAGATGCTCTGTAAGTTGGCCAAATAAATAACCATTGTGTAACCCACCCACTGCCATACGGAGGCGATAATGACTGAGTAGAGCGCAAGACGCGGATCTCCGAGAAAATTGATGCGTTCGAAGCCAAGAGCAACTACTAGTTGATTAATCAAGCCGAAGTCGGAAGGTGAGTACATAAAATTCCAGAGAAAACCGATAACCAATACGCTGAACACCGCAGGAAGGAAGAACGCAGCCCGCAGCAGATTTTTTGTTTTTAATTTTTTATTGAGAAATACCGCTAATGGAATGGCTAGCAAATTCTGTCCGAGCATCGCGAGTACTGCATAGATTAATGTGTTGCTAATCCCTGTTAAATAGAGGGAATCTTTAAATAGAGCGATATAATTGTTTAATCCAACATACTTGACAACAACGGGATGTACGTCTGACCAGTTCGTAAAGCTGTATACAGCGGTCTTTAACGTCGGATATATGAAAAAGGTACAATAAATAAGTAAGGCAGGAAGCAGAAGCAGAACATAATTGATTTCTCGTTTGAAAATGTTTGGTTTGTTCATATGCAACAACCTTTAGCTTATAGGATGTACAAGGAGCAAATCGCTTTGCCCCTTGTAATTTATACGACCTATTTAGATTTCTCCAACAGTTCAACTGCTTTTTTGTCTACCGCTTCTAGCACTTGTCGAGGCGTTTTAGTACCTGCTATGATTTCTTGAATACCTTTTCCTAGATCTGAGAAAGCAGGGCCAGCAACGCCCCAATTATTAACAGGGTACATGACATTGCCCGCCTTGAAAGCTTCTTGAGCACCGTTGTACTCTGCTGGCATTTCAAAAGTAACCCCTTTCAAAAAAGAGGAACCTCCTTTATTATCGACCCAGTAAGCATTCTGACCTTCTGGTGTAGATAACAGGTCAAGCACCTTGTACGCTGCATCCTTGACTTTGGACTTCGCATTCAAACCAAACGATACCCCTGGACCACCGACCATCCAACCCGGGCCACCTTTTGTACCCAGGTTCGGGAACATATCAATCTTCATGTCAGGCGCCTTTTGCTTAAAGGTTTCCATATACCAAGGTCCTGCTTGGAACATAGCTGCCTTGCCACTTGTAAACTCATCAATCGCTTGTTCTTCTTCAAGCCCAAGCATATCTTTGGTGAAGACACCACGTTTCAAGTATTCGGTCCATGTCGTCAAAGCAGGCTCCAGGGCATCGACCATTTTTGAGTTTCCTTTACCAAAATCATCGTTCCATTTTTTTCCTTCGGTTGTGCCGATAAATTCATTAAGTGCTAAACCAAGGAAGGACTGGCCTGCTACGTTAGGATTTTTTAGACCGATTGCTTGCGGTTTAATTCCATTTTTCTTAAGTACTTCAGCTACTTGGAAATACTCATCAAGCGTTGTTGGTACTTTTAGGTCATATTTGGCAAATAGATCAACATTATAGTAAACCCCGTTAAACCAACTAGCTTGCGGCAATCCGTACAGTTTATTATCAAATGTCGCGGTGGACGTGCCGGTTTCATAATACTTGTTAGCATAACGTTCTGTTAAATCTTCGAAATATCCTGTCTTGACGGTATTTGCGTCGATTACTCCACCGATAATGTCAGGACCTTCGCCTGCTGCAAGCTGGGTCTTGATGACATCTACGTAAGTCTTGTTATCGATGAACTGATACTCCACATCTATATCGGGAAGTTTATCTTTGAATAATTGCAGAAGTGCCTTTACACTGTCTTCTTTGTTCCAATATGATAATCTAACCTTCACTTTTTTTACCGGTTCGGGAGCCTTTGATTCTTTCGGCGCCGCCGTATCATTTGGTGTTGCACTTTCCTTTGTGCTGCTGTTGTTCGTACTGTTGGAACTGCAGCCTGTTATGAGGATTGACAAGGCGAGTAAAGCAGTAGTGGGAATTAACCACGTTCTCTTCATACAAAGACCTCCCAAATTTAAAATTTGTTTTGCGGTATAGATTTCATTGTAATGTAAATACCATTTCCATCGAAATAACAGATTTTTGCGAAATCTAACAGAATCCATCTGACAATAGAAACCAAATCATGTGGTTAATGTAACATGGTATGAATTGGAATGCCTAGTGTGCTATGCTTTGGTTTGTAGTGAGTATCCTCTGGAAGCGAGTAAATACCGCCCGATGAACGGTTAGGAGGAAAATATGTATCATATTCTAGTAGTCGATGATCAACAAGCCGAAATCGATGCTATTGAATGGCTTATTCAGAAGCATGCTCTACCCTTTTCTGTTGCTCAGGCCAACGATGGGGAAGTAGCGCTGGAATATATTAGGGGCCATCATGTAGATCTGTTATTCACGGATATTCGCATGCCATTCATGGACGGTTTAGAGTTAATCAAGCAGGCAAAGATAGTCATTCCGGACCTTAAGGTGCTTATTTACAGTGCTTATGGGGAATTTGAATATGCACAAAAAGCGATTCAACTTGGAACGGTTAGTTATATGTTGAAGCCAATCGATGTGAAGGAATTCCTCAAAGTATTCCAATCCATAATCGCTATACTAGAGGACGAACGACTTCAGAGAGAGAAGGACGAGTTGCTGATCAAAGGTTTTCATAAAGGAGTGGCGTATGAGAAACAAAAGCTCCTGTTTGATCTCATTCAAGGTCGGGAAAGTGACGTCCATTACGAGGAACGGGCAGCTTTTGCTGGACTAAATCATCTGGAAAATAAGCGGATGTATATGATTATGATTGGATTGCAAAATCACTTTTTTGATCAACATCATACAGAAGCGTTTGAATTTCTTCAATCGACTAGTAAACATGAGATGCTTTTATTACATATCAATGAATACCAAAGCATCATGCTCGTCGTAATTGATCCCGCTTCAAAGAACAGCGATAACGGGCAAGAGCTTATGACTTATGGAGAAAAGGTTAAAGAATGGCTGGAGACTCGCTTCGACCGGCGATGTTTAATTATTGTCGGTAGTCCAGTAGATAAGCTAGAGGGACTTCATGACGAGTTCACCCAAATGGAAGAGTTAATGAATTTTCGGTTTTTTATGGATAGAAGTGTCGTTTGTTCCAAAGATGCCGAAAGCATTCATGACCATATAGACGACGAATCGTTAGAGCTTATGCTTAAGGAGATTTATACTTCCATTGCACGAAATGAATATCGTACACTCGAGCATCAAGTAGAGTATCTCATTGCGAGTATGCGAAATAGTAAGCGCTTTAGTTCTATGTATGCCAAACTTTTATTTACAGAAATATTGAAAAAAGTAGTAGAGCTTCAAGGCAAAAAAAGCAGCAGTTTACTAAAGGAAGGTTTGGAGCGAATCGCACTTTGCAATTCAATTGCTGAGTTGAGGCAAGTCATTTTATCCGTTTTTCAGGAACATTTGCTGCAAATTAAAACGAATACAGATGATCAATGCCGCAAAGTAATTGAAGATGTACAGATACTCATCCAGATGGAGTACGGAAATGATATTGGGGTTGACTATTTAGCTAATCGTGTCTTTTTATCGCCAAGTTATTTAAGTTTCCTCTTTAAAAAAAGTACAGGTCAAAGCCTAATCAAATATATTACAGCTGTACGTATGGAGCGAGCGAAGGAGCTACTGCGAGATTCAACGATTAAAGTTGTTGATATTGCCAGTACAGTTGGATTTGCGAATACTTCCTATTTTAATTTAATGTTTAAGCAGCATAACGGCATGACTCCTATTCAATATCGGGAGGGTGGCGGAAGAAGATGAGTCTGCTCAAATTTATTCGTAATATCCGCCTGCGCCAGAAATTATTGCTTTCATATGTGATTGTTATCTTCCTGCCAACGATTGTACTGGGCTTGTATGCCTATCAAAGTTCCAAAGCTTCATTGAAAAGCCAGGTTCAGCAAAGCGCGGATAACGAGGCGAGGAAGCTGGCGTTAGAAATTAGTTACCGTCTTCTGAGACAGGATGTATCCATGAAATCGATTGTATTTCATCCTGCGCTTCTTGATTTGATGAGTAATCCAGATCAGGATTTGTACGCTCAATTTAAGACGTTGAATGATAAAATTGAACCTATTTTTTTTAATTTAATGTATATGGTTGGGGATATGACTGAGATTATGTTGTATTCTGAGAATCGGCAATCCGAATTAGGAAACTTCATTACGCCTTCTTCAGCAGTTAAGGATAAGGATTGGTATGAAGCGACAAAGAGCAGCGAGTCAACGAAGTGGTGGTTCGAGGATGGAGAATTGTTTGCCACTCGAGTGATTCGCGATATCGATCTTCAAATCGTGAGCGCTGAACTTTACGTCCGGTTTGATTACAATAAAATCTTCGGTGATTTCATTGGCAAGATGAATGAAGGTAGGGGCATCATTATTACCGATCAAAAGAATCAGCCGGTGTTAACAGAGCATGCCCCGCAGATGGATGATGTTCAGCTTCAATCCCTTTCAAGGAGTGGTACTTCAAAAGCAAGCTTAGGTGGCGAATCCTACCTAGTTATAAACAAAGATATTCCGCAAACCGATTGGGTCCTGCATTATTTGGTTTCCGATGATCAATACAATACAGGCATTCGCAATATTTTAAGCGCCACGGGTATCATTGTACTCATCTGTATGGTTTTCCTCAGTATTATTATCTTCTTGTTCTCTGAGACGCTGTTAAGAGGAATCGAGAAATTAAACACCAAAATGAAGATGGTGGAAGATGGTGATCTTACAGTTGTTGTTTCCACGAATTCCAAAGATGAAATCGGGCAGCTTACCGATCGATTCGGTTCTATGCTTAAACAAATAAATCAACTCATTTCGGAAGTATATCAAACAAAGGTCACGCAAAAGTCGGCCGAACTCAAAGCGCTGCAAGCTCAGATCAATCCTCACTTTCTATATAATTCTTTATCTTTAATTAATTCCAAAGCGCTGCGAATCGATGCTCAAGAAATTAGTGACTTGGTAAATAACCTTTCTAGTTATTACAGAACGACTTTAAATAAAGGGAAGCAAATTATTGCGATTCAAGATGAATGGACTAACGTTCAAGCATACATACATATTCAATTAGCTATGCACAATTCAAGATTTGACGTAGAATTCGATGCCGACGACAAGGTATTTCAATTTGAAATGATTCATTTGATTTTACAGCCGATTGTTGAAAATGCGATTATGCATGGCATCGATCTGAAGCGGGAGGGGCGAGGTAAACTCATCCTGCGGGCAAGTCTTGACGGTGAGGATATTGTTTTTGTCGTGGAGGATAATGGCGTCGGTATGGAACCGTATATGATCGCACGTATTCTTGAACATGAAAGTTCCGGCTATGGGATTAAAAATGTGCAAGAAAGATTACAGCTCTTATTTGGATCCCAGTACGGGATCAATATTCATAGTCAACCTGGGATTGGCACTTCCGTTATCGTACGCATACCGCAGTATCGTCACATCAGAGAAGAAGATTCATGATCACATAAGGGCCAATGCTCATAAAAGCATGGCCCTTTTTTTGTTTACAATCGAAATCTGTTAGATTTCAAAAAATACTCTTATTTAGCAAGACTTCAATTGAGATTATAATGCATAATGTGAGCGCTTTAAATGTGTTCTAAAATTAAATGAATATGAAAGGATGGTTGATCTATGTTCAAACGGACAATGTATACAATGATCTGTTTCATGATTCTAGTAAGTACATTTTTCCAGGGCAATGCGCCTAGTGTCCATGCTGAAAGTAACAACCTGGACGTGTGGGTGGAAAATGCATTGAAAGCCGTATATAGGACCAGCACGATTCCCGCAAATGCTGGAAACAGCATTGATCTTGTTTCAGCCAAAAACGAATACGAAAGTGAGCAAATTGCTGTAAGAGGCACAAGCGATTTTAAGATTACAGAAATTGAATTTTCCGATCTTGTATCTCCTGGAAATACGATCTCAAACAGCAACTTAAGCTATCATTTTGAAGAATACATGCTTGAGGATACCGTGCAGCCCAATCAATATCGACCGGATTTGGTAGGCACGCAAATCTACCCCTTATCCGAAATTCCCGACCCGCTTTCGAATGATACCTCTATAAATGTAGCAGCAAATTCAACTCAGCCCATCTTAATTACGAATTATGTCCCTGCCGATGCTGTTCCTGGCCTCTATTTCGGTATAGTTACGGTGAAATCAACTTTGGGCGATTATCAAGTACCTATTAACGTTGAAGTTGCTAACGCTGCAATCCCTCCAACCTATGAGGCTAATTTCGTTAATTATCAATGGTCGATGACGAATGGTTTTATGATTGGAGGTAATCCACCTGAGATTGTAGATGATCCTTTAACTCAGTCTAGTTATGACGTTGGCGAGAACTATTATGGAGTGGAGACGTATAGCGATGAGTGGTTTGAGCTTATGGATAATTTCGCCAAGACCATGACCGACTATCGCCAGAACATGATTTGGGTTCGTACAGACTTATTATTAAATGAAAAGGGTACAAAAATGGTGTCTTTTAAAGACGGGATACCGGAGAATATCGACTGGTCTTTGTTCGATCGATATGTTCAAACCTTTATGGATCGAGGAATTACTCATTTTGCGAACATACACTTGATCCATGCGTTAGAACAAATGCCACAAAGTGAGAGACCAAACAATAATAATCCACAAGATCCGTGGAAAACGTCGGTACCTGAATTCGATTCACTACCTGTTACAGACGCTTATCTTACGAACTACTTGACAGCATTGCACGATCATTTAGAGGAAAAAGGTTGGCTTAATGGTATTACTTGGTATCAGCATACTAAGGACGAACCTAACGGTTCGAGCATTACAAACTATATGACCTATATCGCTAGAAAAATAAAAGAGGTCGTTCCGGATTTCAAGACTTTGGATGCTGATGCGGCCGGTACTCTAATGAACGATACAATCAAACCTTATGTGGATGTGTGGGTCCCGTTAACCCCAGTTTTCGAGGACAAGAAAAGTCTCTATAAAGCGGAGCAGGCGGCAGGCAAAGACTTATGGGTGTATACTTGCGATGCGAATCCGGCTCCGTGGTTGAACAGATTCTGGACGCAGCCCATATTGACTGGCAGACTGTTATTCTGGAATCTTAGTCAAGAAGGTGTACAAGGACACTTACATTGGGGATGGAACGTATGGTATGTCCCTCATTATGGAGATTCTACGATCGTATATCCAGACAAGGAACATATGACGGTTAAGAGCTCACTGCGTTACGAGGCCCAAAGAGACGGACTTGAGGAATACGAACTGATGCACCAACTCAAGCAAACCAATCCTGGGCTTGCAAAACGTATAGTAGATAGCGCTGTTAACCCGTCTGATCCGAGAAAATATACCCTGGATAATGAATATATCAGCAAGCTTCATGATTATCTGGTTAAAGCGGCGGCCGGAGAAACATTGGGTGAAATTCCTGTGCCAACTAGTCCCTACGATGGGCAGGCTGTACCTATGACTTACATGACCGATAACGCGACCGGTGAGATCACTTTTGATGGTGAATGGTTTGCAAAAAGCCGGAAATACGCTTATATGGGAGGCGTTCAAGGCACGTTAAAAGCGGATGATGAATTGACCTATACTTTTACAGGGGCTGGCATCGATCTTATCGCGGAGAAAAATGAAGGCTCTGGTAAAATTTCCGTATCCATCGACGATTCCGCGCCAGTAATTATAGACCTATATGAAAAAGTTCAACTCGATTCGATATCGGTATACAGCAATCATAACTTGTCAGCAGGCAAGCATACGATCAAGGTAGTGAATCTGGAGAACAAAAACCTATTCGTTGACGGCTTCAGAGTAAGCATGTATGAAGGACAGGAGCTCTATGACGGAACGCTGCAAAGTTTGGAAATGACTAACATGCCGTCGGTTATTTTTAATAAAAACAATATCAATTACCAGGCCATTATTCCGAGCGATGTAGATGTGATCACGATTACGCCAACACTTACGGATGCAAATGGCACCCTGGAAATCAACGGGTTACCTTACCGCAGCGGTGAGAGGCTTACATTCAACATCCCTACTGGCAAAAGTAAGATCCTTATTCGCTCTACCGCAAGTGATGGGGAAACCTCGAGAATGTATACTTTAAACTTTCTCAAAGGCAATGTAAATCAACCGACCACCAATATTGCGAGAAGTTATTCAGCGATTACAGCAACAGCTGATAGGGGAGGCAGCAGTGGCTATGGTGTGGCTAATATGGTTGATGGAAGTTACGGTTCCATGTTTGCTAGTATAAGCGGGTATACGAGCATTGTGCCATTCCCACATGAGATCAATCTGACTTGGACTCAACAAAAGACCTTTAATACGATGGTCATGGCCACGCCATCAGGCTTATTACAGGGGATAACGGATATTGATATTGAGGCTACATCAGATGGAACGAATTGGACCACCTTTGCAAAGAGGGTACCGATTCAATGGTTTAGCAGCACAGACGACAACAAGATGGAATACGCATATGCGAATATCCCTACAGTTAATGACGCACTGAAGCTGAGAATACGGGTCAATGACGCTAACAATACGTATTGGGGCATATACGCGCTATATGAGCTTGAGCTTTATAATCTTCCAGACAACGGAGAGATTTCCCCTACAGCAGACGGAACGCTTAGTAATTTAACAATCCCTAATGTTCCTACTTTTACATTTGACAATAGTACGATGACCTACTCAGTAATGATCCCGAATGATCTAAACTCCATCGAGATAACGCCAACACTTTCGGACGGAGCGGGTACCTTGCAGGTCAACGGAAAGACTGTCGCCAATAACACAGCGCAGACTTTTGACATTCCATTTGGAAAAAGCGTAATTCATATCAGGTCCACTGCAAGCGACGGGACAACTACAAAGCTCTACACGTTAAATTTTCTCAAAGGAAATGAGGATGGGCTAGGTACCAATATTGCCAGAAGCTATTCTGAGATTACAGCAACGGCAGAACGTGAAGGCGAGGACTATAGTGCCAAAAAAATGGTTGACGGTATTATTTATACCATGTTCGCGAGTTCGCGAGGCTACAATACCGAACATCCGTTTCCGCATGAGATTAATCTTACTTGGGAACAACCGCAAACCTTTAACACCATCGTCATGGCTACGACATCTGGTTTAATTCAGGGTATTTCCAATATCGATGTTCAGGCTTCTACAGACGGAATAAACTTTGAAACCATAGCACAGGGGGTACCCATCCAATGGAAAAGCAGCAAAGATGACGGCGTTATGGAGCATACCTTTGCCAATATTCCTGAAGTACGAGATGCGCTTAAGCTCAGAATAAAGATCAACGATGCGAACTATACGACATGGGGTATGTACGCTATGTATGAGCTTGAGCTCTATAATCTCGCGGAGAACGGAGAAATTGGCGAGAGCAGTAATACGATTACGGCGAGCGCGGGGGACAACGGAACGATCAGTCCAAACGGCGCCGTTGTAGTCAATGAGGGTGATGATCAAACCTTTACCTTCAATCCGAACAATGGATACGAAGTCGACGAGGTATTGTTAGACGGTACCGCCGTGTCGGTGACCGGAAGCGTGTATACGGTTACTAACATAACCGCCGACCATACGATCAATGTTACGTTTAAGCAAAAAGAGACAGGTGGCGAGAACAGTAAGACGATCACGGCGAGTGCGGGGGAAAATGGAACGATCAGTCCGAACGGCGCCGTTGTAGTCAATGAGGGTAATGATCAAACCTTTACATTTAATCCGAATAATGGATACGAAGTCGACGAGGTACTGTTAGACGGTACCGCCGTGTCGGTGACCGAAAACGTGTATACGGTTACTAACATAACTGCCGATCATATGATCAATGTTACATTTAAGCAAAAGGTGACAGGTGGCGAAAATAGTAATCCTCCGACGAGTGGTGAGAAAAGTAGTATTCCTTCTACCGGTGGTACAGTCAATGGGAATACCGATGCTCATACACTTGTAGTGAAATCGGAGGACCTTACCACTCCAGCCTCCAACGGAGTCGTGACGATTGTTGCCAAAGATAAAGAGAAAATTGTACTTCCTGCCAATGCAGCCGAACTGCTTGGACTACATCCATTAGTCATTCAAACGGGTTCATTCACATTGGAGGTCCCTGCTGAATTACTTAAACAGTTGACGGATAAATACTCCGCAGAAGCTAAACGAGACAGTACGATAGAGTTAATCATGACTCTCTTATCCAAATCTGATGCTAACAACCTTCTAGCGATAAGGCAGTCTTCCACGCATGCAAATATTAAAATTTCCGGCAATGTGATCAATTTTAGCTTATCGATTGTCGGAAAAGATGGTAAAGTGACAAGCTTGAACAGCTTCGATAAACCGATGACGATTCGATTTAAAGCGGATCCTTCCTTAAATCCGAATCTGACTGGCATTTACTATTTGGCAGACAACGGTACGCTGGAATATGTGCGAGGCACGTTTATACACGGAGAATGGGTGGCCGATATTCACCATTTCAGTAAATATGCGGTGCTCGAATTCAAGAAATTATTTACCGATGTTAAGTCCACTCACTGGGCGGCCGATGCGATCGAACAGCTAGCAGCGAAGCAATTTATTGAAGGCACTAGCGCGGCAATGTTCGAGCCAGAGCGTTCTATAACACGGGCCGAATTTACGGCGATGCTTGTCAAAGCGTTGAACCTGACATCAGTGGGCGAATCGAAATTTACGGATGTATCGAAGGGTGCCTGGTACGAGGGAGCTGTTTCCATGGCGGTCAAAGCAGGCATTATTAAAGGAATTAGCACAACGTCTTTCAATCCCGATGCTAGCATCAAACGCGAAGAAATAGTCACTATGCTGATGCGGGCGTATGTTATCTTGAAAGACGTCGAGTTGAACGGAAAAACGGCTTCTTCCTTTACCGACGAATCCGCTGTGGCAATCTGGGCGCTTGAGTCAGTAAGAGCGGCGGCGGCACTTCATTTAATTAACGGTCGAGAAGCAAACAAATTCGTTCCGAGCGGGATCACTTCCCGTGCAGAAGCAGCAGCTTTGCTCAATAGAGTTATACACTAGCCGGGTAAACCCCCAATTTCTATATTTGGGGTTTACAATTAATAATTTTACTTTGATGTGACGCGGAGAACCGAAGGAGGCAACCCGATGAACGATATGGAAATCAAGGAACTTCAGCAAGCAGATGTGGCGGAACTGAAAGAAGGCGTCCACGGTTACAGCAGCGAGACGAATTGGGTGAAGCCGGAAAATCCAATTACGCTGGAAAGGTTGGAATGGTTCAAGGATCAGAAATTGGCCCTAATGATGCATTGGGGACCTTATTCGCAGATTGAGGTTGAGTCCTGGATTCTCAGCGACGAAGATGGTGATTGGGCGCGTAAAGATGTCGATTGGACGAGCGACTACGAAGAGATGAAGCGCGAATATTTCGGACTCAACCGCACGTTCAATCCGTTCCGCTTCCAGCCGGAGCTATGGGCGGAAATCGCTGCCGAAGGCGGGTTCAAATATTTGATTTTCACGACCAAGCATCACGACGGATATTGCATGTGGGACACACATACGACGAATTACCGAATTACTGGCTCCGAAACGCCGTTTCATGCACATCGCTATGCCGACGTTTGCAAGCATGTGTTTGACGCTTTCCGCAGCAAGGGGCTTGCGATCGCCGCATATTTCTCGAAGGCGGATTGGCAATCGCCGTATTACTGGGCGCCAGGAATGGAACGGGGCAGCAATACGTGGAGAGGGCCTTCGTACTCCCCCGAGGAATATCCGTGGCTGTGGGAGCAATTCGTCGATTTCACCCATGAGCAAATCATGGAGCTGATGAGCCGTTACGGCCGGATCGATATTTTGTGGCTGGATGCGGGCTGGGTTAAAGATAGTGATCAGGTAAAGCAGGACATTCGATTGGGCGAGGTTGTCGAGCGCGCCCGTCAAACGCAGCCGTGGCTGTTATCCGCGGATCGTACAGTCGGAGGGCCTTACGAAAATTACGTGACGCCGGAGCAAACGATTCCGGAGCGTCCGCTGAACGTACCGTGGGAAAGCTGCATTACGATCGGCACACAGTGGGCTTTCAAATACGATGACCAGTATAAATCGGGGAGAGAGCTCGTTCGCATTCTGATGGAAGTCGTATCCAAAGGCGGCAATTTGGCGCTTAACGTAGGTCCTCAACCCGACGGACGATTGCCGGCTGGGGCGGTTAAGAGTATCAATGAGCTGGGCGGATGGATGAAGGTTTACGGTGAAGCGGTATACGGCACACGCGTGTGCGGACCGTATTTTGCCGGTTCCTGCGCGTTCACCTCGAAAGGAAATACCGTATACTGTACGTACTTGTATGAAAGCGCAGATCAAGCCGTAGCTAAGCTCGTTCATATTCCTTATAAGGAGCCCGTTTCAGGCATCGAACTTGTCGGAAGCGACGCTTTGCTGCAGGTTGAGCGTACGCCGGAAGGAATCTCGATCACACTTCCGGATTGCGAATTGAACGGGCAGGCTCCGATCGCCCATGTTTTCCGCATGCAGAAGGGCGAGGAGGCAAAGTGAACGATAAGATTCTTAGCTTTAAGTTATTATACGATGGGGTCTGTGGGCAATAATGCGAGCGCAGAGGTGAGAAGAAGAAGTAGCCGGATGACAAATACATGTTCGAACGCGAACCCGCGTAAATCGCGGGTTTTTTCCTTTGTCAGCGTATATTCTTGCCAGAAATCATTGTCAAGAATAAGTACCGTTAGCTGATTATAGAAATAGGCTTATGCTAAGGAAGAGGATACCGATCATGGACTGGGGCTAGACTTAAGTTGGAAATTATTCTCACCTTTTTATTGCATCTTCCTCGCCTTTTTGCTATATTTGATATTAACAAGTTGTTATTATCAAAAAGTTACTAACAATAAACTGAATGGTGAAGATTAGGGGATTTAATGAAAGGGAGCGGATGAAAGTGGATAAAACATGGGGTGGTTGGAATCTGTTTGAAATCGTCTGGCTAGTTTTATTTACCTCTATTGCTGTTGCGTTTACGGTTATTTCTAAAGATTCCTTATTTGGATTTACGGTCTTTATGACCGGGGTGCTGTGTGTGGTGCTCGCGGCGAAAGGAAACCTGATGAGTTATGTTTTCGGAATGTACAATACCGTTGGTTACGCGTACTTGGCTTATATAAACGGTTTGTTTGGAGAGGTCATGCTGAATTTGTTATTCTTTGTACCTATGAATGTCATTGGCTTCTATATGTGGAAAAACAACCGCCAAGACGGCAAGCTATCCATGCGACAGATGGATCTTAAGTGGCTGTTCCTTGTTGGAGCGGTCTGCGTAATAGGCTGCCTGTTACTGGGAATCGGGCTATCGTTCATCCCAGGGCAGAACTCACCTTATATAGATGCTATTACAACGGTATTATCCATTGTGGCTACCTTTTTAATGGTCAGAAGATTTAAGGAACAATGGCTGGTCTACATTGTTTTGAATATGTTTACGGTGCTGCTGTGGGTAATTCGGATGCTAGAAGGCAGTAGCGAAGGGGTGCTAATGATCGTCATGTGGAGTGCGTATCTGATTAACGCGGCATATGGCTATTACAATTGGAATAAAGGGGCTAAGGAGGTATCGGTATGAAGACGCTTGGATTAACGCTGGGGAAGTTTGCCCCGTTGCATAAAGGACATCAATTCATGATCGAGACCGCGTTGCAAGAGGTCGACGAATTGATTGTGGTAATCTACGAAACGACGGTGACCCCGATTCCGCTTCATATCCGGGCGAACTGGATCCGCAAGCTCTATCCGACGGTCCGGGTAATCGAAGCTTGGGACGGTCCAGACGGGTATTCGAACGATCGGGAGCATGAGATTCGAGAGGAGCAGTATATTTTAGGGCTGTTGAAGGGCGAGCAAGTGACGCATTTTTACTCTAGTGAGTTTTACGGTGAGCATATGAGTGTCGCATTAGGAGCGGCGGACCGGCGGGTGGATGAAGCCCGTGAGCGGGTGCCGATTTCGGCCACGATGGTACGTGCCGACCCTTATAAATATCGCAGATTTGTAAGTGATGTCGTGTATAGGGGGTTAATCACGAAAGTGGTTTTTGTGGGAGCGATGTCGACTGGAAAATCTACAATCACCGAAGCGCTGGCGCAGCGGTATCGCACAACCTTTGCGAGCGAATATGGGCGTGATTACTGGACCGAGCATCAAGTGGATCGTAGAATCAGCCTAGAAGCGTTCGATGAGATCGCTTTGGGCCATATCGAACGTGAGGAGCAGGCGATGCTGGAAGCTAACCGATATCTCTTTGTCGATACCAATGCAATTACCACATATATGTTTGCTTTGGATTACCACGGCCGGGCCCCTGAATGCTTAGCCCGGATCGCATTAGAAAACGCGCAGCGCTACGATCTGTTTTTCCTGTGTGACGATGATATTCCTTATGAGAATACATGGGACCGTAGCGGGGATCAGAAGCGTCATATTTTTCATAAGCAAATCATTGCCGATTTGAAAGAGCGGCGGATTCCCTATATCACGTTACGAGGAAACCTAGAGGAACGAATGCACAAAGTAAGTGAGGTCTTGGCAAAGTTCGAGCCCTACCGGAATTATTTCGGAGAGTTGAATGGCTAGAATAAAGAACAAAGGAGGCAAGGATACATGAATATGTTGGATCGCGATGGACTTACGGAACGTCAATTTTTAGAGCAGTACCATGTCGGGGATTTCGAGCGGCCTTCGGTGGCGGCGGACATGGTCATTTTCACCGTTACGAACACGGAGGCGGACAGCTACCGCAAGCTTCCGGAAAAAGAGCTGCGAATTCTGCTCATTCAGCGGGGAGGTCACCCGTTCCTGGGCAATTGGGCACTTCCAGGCGGTTTCGTCCGGCCGGACGAGACGACAGAGCAGGCGGCGGTGAGGGAGCTGAGTGAGGAAACCGGTGTGGATGACGTTTATTTGGAGCAGTTGTACACCTTCAGCGATGTTGGAAGGGACCCTCGTACCTGGGTGATGAGCTGTAGCTACATGGCCTTAATCAACAGTGATCAGGTACAGCTGAAAGCAGGAGATGACGCTGTCCATGCTGCCTGGTTCAAGGTAACCTATCGGCTTCTGCGCGAGCGGAAAGAGATTATTGAGGATGGGTATGTGAAAACGAAGGAATACGAGCTCAAGCTAAGTAGCGATGAAGAAGAGTTTACGGCAGTTGTGGGTCGGACGATGACATCAAAGTCGGCCTCTACGTCAACCGCATACTCCATTGTATCAAATGACGGATTGGCTTTTGATCATGCGAAGATTATAGCTTGCGCTATTGAGAGACTGCGGGGAAAAGTGAATTACACCGATATTGCGCTAAACTTGATGCCGGGTCTCTTCACTTTGACGGATCTACAGCAGGTTTATGAGGTGATCTTAGACAAAGAGCTGCTGAAAGCCGCATTCCGGCGTAAAGTAGCGGATCTCGTAGTGGAGACCGATCATTATACTGAAAATGCGGGACACCGTCCTTCCCGCTTATATCGGAGAAATATGGAGGAATATCAATGATATACAATATAGAGCAGTTAAGAAAAGCTTATATCGCGGGCAAAACGTTCAAGTTTGTGTTCTTCTGGGGCCATACACCGCCAAAGCACGACGGCGTCGACAAAAGCTGCTTCAGCCAATGGTGGATGAGTCCTTTCGTGGTAGAGGGGATCGAGTATTCCTGTGTCGAGCAGTTTATGATGTCCGAGAAAGCAAGACTGTTTGGAGATGACGATATGTTGGACGCGATCCTTAAAGCTAAGCATCCCAAGGAGATGAAAGCCTACGGGCGTGCAGTAAGAAACTTCGAAAATGACACTTGGGATAAAGAATGCTATGACATTGTCAAAAGAGGAAATATAGCCAAATTTTCGCAGAATCCGAAGCTTGGCGAATACCTCAAGTCAACGAAAAACCGTATTCTCGTCGAAGCTAGCCCACAGGATCGCATTTGGGGAATAGGCATGAGCCAGTCCAATCCGGATGCGGAGAATCCTATAAAATGGCGGGGTAGGAATCTACTTGGATTCGTGCTGACCGAAGTGAGGGACGAATTGCTACGGGATTAACTTCATCCTATATTTAAATGAAAAGATAACGATATCCCTTTGGATTTCGTTATCTTTTTTGTTCACCCTCTAAAAGCCGAAGCTTCATCACCCCAGGTGTACAGCCATAAGTATTTCGGAAGATTCGGATAAAATAATTCGTCTCCATTCCCAGTTGAATCGCAATATCCTGAACGAGAATATCAGCATTCTCTGTCATTAACTGTATCGCACGTTCTAGTCGCAGATTCTGTAGATATTTATGTGGAGTTACGGCATATTCCTGTACGAATAGACGCTGGAAATGCTGAACGGAATACCCCACAGCAGCTGCTAGATTGGAGATAAGGAGTGGCTCAGTATAATGTTCGTTAATAAGTTCAACCGCTTTAGCCAACGCTTCATTACGCACAGACTCAAGTTCTAAACGACTGCCTGAGGAGTGTATGGATTCAGAACGACGTAACATCAGAAGTAATCGATATAGGGTTATAGATAGATCCTCCATCCCTTGCTCGTCTTGACGACTAGCCGTCTGCGTATGCCAGATCTTTCCGATTTCCTCCCAACATTGTTCAAAACGAGCAGGATGATAGGGGAGAGAAGGGAGAAGGCCAATCCCCTCCAGCATTCCTTGCGATTGACTCCCTTCGATTCCGATGAAACCCACATGCCATGGTTCATGTGAGGTAGGATAATATTCGTGTCCTCGATCCGGTGGGAAGGCGAAAGCCATTCCAGGTTCTAGTATGGTTTCAGAACCGGTCTCCAGATCACGAAACAACCCAGTTCCGGTACGAATCAGAAAAACTTGATGAACAGGAAAACCTGTAGGGCGCACATGATGAAATTGTATATGACGACCTACAGAGTAGGGATATAAGGGAAGCGTCTCAGCGTCGCGCGGTAGTTCTATCAGTGAAAAAGGAAGCAGGATGATTCACCTCATATTCATTTTGTACTATCACTTCGAGAGTATATTCCTACTGATCGGTATGAATTTTCTTATATTATAAATAGTATAAATGATGATTCGTGAATTTGATAGCTTAAGCATCTAGCGTCTCATCAGAGAATAGTCCCATTTAAGAAATGGGCAGAATTGAGAGGATGATCTTACATTATGACTAAAAAACACTCCCCGATTAGCAGCAAAGCTCCAGTGATGCTGCACGGTGCCGATTATAATCCTGAGCAATGGCTGAAGTACCCAGAAATTTTGCGTGAGGATATTCGTCTGATGAAGCTTGCGAATTGCAATGTGATGTCTGTCGGGATTTTTTCTTGGGTATCCCTAGAGCCTGAAGAAGGTGTGTTCACTTTCGATTGGCTCGATAGTGTTTTGGATTCTTTTGCAGAGAATGGGATTTATGCTTTCCTGGCAACTCCTAGTGGAGCACGACCTGCTTGGATGTCTGAGAAGTACCCTGAAGTTCTAAGAGTGGAACGTAATCGTGTTCACAATTTACATGGCTTCCGTCATAATCATTGCTTCACCTCGCCTGTGTATCGGGAAAAGACTGCGATTTTAAATGCGAAGCTAGCAGAACGTTATAGCCAGCATCCTGCGGTTATCGGTTGGCATATTTCGAATGAGTTCGGTGGCGAATGTCACTGTGATCTTTGTCAGAATGCTTTTAGAGATTGGTTAAAGGTCAAATACAATAACAGTCTGGATGAGGTGAATCATGCTTGGTGGGCTACTTTTTGGAGTCATACCTACACTTCATGGACACAGATTGAATCCCCGGCTCCACATGGAGAGACGCAAGTACATGGCTTGAATCTCGACTGGCGGCGGTTTGTCAGCGAACGGACGATTGATTTCTGTCAGCATGAGATCAATACTGTTCGCCCATACAATCCAGCGTTGCCAATTACGACGAATATGCATATGATCGATGGCATTGATTATCGCGAACTAGCCAAAATTCTGGATGTTGTCTCATGGGATGCTTATCCAGAATGGCATTATACTGAAGACGGTGACGATGCTAGATTAGCGGCATGGACGGCAATGCACTACGATTTAATGCGTTCTTTTAAAAAGAAACCGTTCCTCCTCATGGAAAGCACGCCATCTCTTACGAACTGGCAATCGGTCAGTAAGCTGAAGCGTCCTGGTATGCACAAGCTGTCTTCGCTTCAAGCGGTAGCACATGGTTCGGATTCTGTACAATATTTCCAATGGCGTAAAAGCCGGGGCTCTAGTGAGAAGTTCCACGGTGCAGTTGTTGACCATAGCGGCCACTCCGAGACTCGTGTGTTTAAAGACGTTACAGAGGTAGGAAAGACGCTGGCGGGAATGACAGAAGTAGTAGGTACATCAACTCCAGTAAAAACAGCGATTATTTTCGATTGGGACAACCGCTGGGCGATCAAGGATGCGCAAGGCATTCGTAATTCCGGATTGCGTTATGAGGAGACTGTACTACAGCATTATCGTGCCCTTTGGGAGCTAGGCATTCCAGTTGATATGATCGGATCGGGGGATGATCTGTCCGCTTACAAGCTGGTGATCGCACCTATGTTATATCTGATCAGTGAAGAGAATGGAAAGCGTATCGAGAAGTTTGTTGAGCAAGGCGGAACTTTCCTTGCAACCTATTGGTCTGGTGTCGTTAACGAAACGGATTTATGTCATTTGGGTGGATTCCCAGGACCGCTACGTAGAACGCTCGGCATTTGGGCAGAAGAGACCGAAGGGCTGCATAGCCGTGATTTGAATGGTGTTGTAATGCAGGCGAGCAATGTACTTAAGCTTAGTGGAGATTATGATGCGCATGAAATTGCTGAGCTGATCCACTTGGAAGGTGCGGAAGCATTAGGCACTTATCGCAGCGATTTCTATGCTGGCCGTCCAGCGCTTACGGTAAATCGTTTCGGTGAAGGAAATGCGTATCATCTCGCTACTCGTGTAAAAGATGCCTCTTTCTACGTTGAATTGTATGCTGCAATCACTGCAAAAGCGGGAATTACTCGTGCGCTTGATAGTGAGCTTCCAACTGGTGTGACAGCGCAGCTTCGTACGGATGGAGAGAGTGATTATATTTTTGTGCAAAACTACAGCGGCAGTCCGCAAGCGGTACAATTAGATGGAGCGGATTATACGGATTTGTGCTCAGGCACTGCTGCTCCGTCTGTGTTAAATCTAGCTGTAAATGATCTCGCAATGTTGAAGCGTAAATCGTTAGTATAAAAAGAAGGCAGGACCTGAGGGATTCAGGTTCTGCCTTTTTACTATCAATCCATAAATCGTCCCATCATAATAGTGTTATAGAATTTTCCGTCAGCAAGAATCTTATCATTTTTTAATATTCCCTCGATCTCAAAGCCAAGCTTCTGATAAAGGGTGATAGCTTTGTCGTTCGTTTCGAGGACATTTAAAGTGATTTTTTGGATACCGTTAGCGTCGGCCCAAGCAATAGATTCTGCTAAAAGATTCTTTCCAATTCCATAACCCCAATAATTCTGCAGCACACATACTCCGAACTCGACTTTATGAGCGAATCTTGCTAATGAATGGCCTTCGCATCTAGAGAACCCAACGATTTGATTATTAACTACCGCGATTAGAAATAAGTTTCTTAGTTTCTCTGAATCAGATAGAATAAGCTGCTGAAACCCTATTTCGTCTATAAAAGCCTCCCCTGGTTCTCTGTCTAAATTCTCGGTCTCACCATCAATTTGTACTCTTAATTTGGACAATGTCATAGCATCCGTAGTGATTGCAGATCTTATGGTGTAATGGATGCCTTTCACGGTAAATGTTCGTTGATCAATAATCATTTGTCCTCCGTTACTACTAGTGATTTTAGAAATATAGCTTCGATACCCTCTATAATACGAGTATAATAACCCACTTCATGGGGTACAAAATGGGTCTTGTCTACATCCTGCTCAATGGTAATTCTATGTCCATGCGGATCGATTTGAAAACCGTTGACTTGTAGACTATGTATTTCTCCCTGCCAAAATCTGCGGAAATCAGAGAACTTAGCTTTGACAATGCCGGCGACCTCTTCTTTTTGTAGCTGAAAATCTTCTAGACGATAGGGATTGTTATAAACAAAGACATGCGCTCGTTCATTATCGATAAGTTTTTCTTTTTTCATACTATAAGGAATTGTCCCTAGCGGGATCAGGTCTTTTAAGGATAAATCCAGTCCGAGCTCTTCATGAACCTCGCGTGTTCCATCTTCTACAGTTTCGTTTGCCAGCAAATGTCCGGCTGCCGTGATGTCCAGTAGTCCCGCGTAATCTTGTTTCTGTTCACTCCGAAGTTGTAAATAGATATAGGGTATTTCCTGATCTTTGCTTATAAACCAGCAGTGGAAAGTCTCATGCCAATGTCCTAACCGATGTACCTCTTCACGAGGAGCCGTACCTGTTCGGTTGCCTGCTTCATCAAAAATGGTAAGTATCTCATTATGCATAGAAAAGCTCCTTTGTGATGATTTCTTCTTTCTAAAGCCTATCATAAAAACGTTCGAATTACCCTAAATGTTAGGGAGGTTCTTATTGACAACCGCTAGAATGAAATGTATATTTTTGGATGTTAATCAAAGGAGGAGTTAAATGAATTTAGTAACCATGAAGCAGAAGGATTTGGACACTTTAAGTGATGAAAGATTAGGATGGGCCTGTATGGAGCCTACCTTTCAGCAGATTCGCGCAAAATCACCATCGATCAAATCCGAAGTGATCTCAAAGCTCACAGATGGACAGAAAGCACTTTGTATGTTCAGAGTAATGCATGATCACAGCCGTAATTCCGAAGGGGAGTATTATGCTTGGATTTCTTACATGCAAGACCTGCCGGGGTATTGGACAGGGGTGATGGGAGGCATACGATTTTTTGGCGATGATCCGATGATTCTTTTGCTTCAGGAAACAAAGGCATTTCTCGAAGAAAGAAACAATCGACTTGGAATACAGTGGGTTGATGCTACCATCACGGATCTCGATCGAGATCCTGAGTTGTTGAATGAGATGAGTGGTTTATTTGAACGATTTAAGAACATAGCCGAAGATAGCCACAGGTTGATTGGCGAGTATATTCGGGCACATCCGGGAGAATTTGTGGAGATAGAAGGCTAATAATTATGAAAAAAAGTAAATTATTTTTATTGTTTCTTATAGTAATAAATCTGCTTCTTTATGGAGTTCCCTTATATCACAGTTATAATTCATTTCAAAATCTTGTACTGGATCGAATCGATGCTACTCAAATCACCTCCATTAGAGTTCTTAAGAGTTCTAATGAACAAGAAATTAAAGTGGATGACCTGAAAGAAATTGAAAAGATCATACATGAGTTTTCTGACGTGAAATTAAAAAGAAGTGATGCATCAGAACGACCTGCGGAGACCTATTGGATAAGAATATATGTAAATAAAGATCAGCGCTTTGGAATGACACTCTATGGCACAGATTACTTGTATTTCAGCGATCGATCTAGTAATAGTAAGTATCACTCTGGAAATTTTAAGATTACTAGTAAATTTGATGGGGAATCCATTACAAGCTTGTTTAAGTAAAAATAACCCGCTGCCACAGGCAGCGGGTTAAATATTTCAGGTTATTTATCTAGCCATCCATCCGCCGTCAACATTAAGAATATGACCATTCAAATAGTCGGAAGCTGCGGAAGCTAAGAATACAGCAGGGCCTTTAAGGTCATCAGGCGTTCCCCAACGTGCAGCTGGAATACGATCTAAGATAGCATCCGAGCGACTTTGGTCAGCACGGATCGGAGCTGTATTTTCAGTCGCCATGTAGCCTGGTGCAATCGCATTGATGTTTAGACCGGAGCCTGCCCATTCATTGGCAAAAGCTTTAGTAAGACCTGCAACCCCGTGCTTACTCGCGGTGTAGCCAGGGACATTGATTCCGCCTTGATAGGAGAGCATAGAAGCGATGTTAATGATTTTGCCGGATCCTCTTTCCAGGAAGTGGCGGCCAGCGATCTGAGACAGAAGGAACACTGTGTTCAAGTTCAGGTTAATAACATCGAACCAGTCTTTTTCACTATGGTCTTTTGCAGGAGTACGGCGGATCATTCCTGCACAGTTCACGAGAATGTCAACATGACCAGTCAGTTCAAGTGCTTGGTCAAATGTGTTTTGCAGGTTGCTATGATCACTTAAGTCAGATTCGATGCTAACCGCTTTTACACCAAAAGCTTTTGCGGCGTTTACGGTTTCTTGACTTGTATTAAGCGATACGGATGCAATATCCGCACCTGCTTCTGCGAAGGCAAGGGCAATGCCTTGTCCAAGACCTTGAGCAGCACCGGTTACGAGTGCTGTTTTACCTGCCAAGCTGAATAATGATGATGACATTATAAATTACGCCCCTTTGATTTAAATGGATTTGATTCCGTTATTACTCACATTCAATGGCAATGCCTGCACTGCGGAACTGTTCTGCTGTTTCGGGTGAGAGTCCTTTATCTGTCAAGATAACGTCAACTTCCTGCAGAGAAGCGAATGTACGCAGCGCAGTTTGGCCGAATTTATGATGATCCACAACCGCGAACACTTTACGGGCAGTAGACACAAGGGCTTGCTTAAACTCAATTAAATCTCCTGTATAAATAGAAAGTCCATGTTCGATATGAACAGCTGTCGAGGACAGAAATGCTTTTTGAATATTAAGTTGTTGCACATAGGAGACGGCTTCAGGGCCGGCCAACATATTGCGGACACGGTAACCCCCGGGAACGACGAGACGAATATGATCTTTGGGAACCAGTTCGCTGATGATGTATACATCATTGGTGACTACCGTTAGAGGCATATTGTCCAGGCGTCGGGCAATTTCAAGCGTTGTGCTCCCGCCGTCAAGAGCTATAATATCGTCCTGTTCAATATGAGCAAGCGCGCGCAAGGCGATCTCTGTTTTTTCGTCGGAATACTTATCCAATGGATCCTTAGAGGGCAAAATACCAAACTGGTCGCTTTGTGCCAGCACAGCTCCGCCATGTACACGTACGATCAGTCCTTGCTCCTCCAGCTTGCTTAAATCCTCACGAATTGTTTTTCCCGTAACTTGTAGCTTATCGCTCAGTTCATTCACCGTTACATCTTTTTGGTTCAGCATAACTTCCATAATCATCTCATGTCGTCGTATCGGGTTCATCCGCTTGCCTCAGCTTTCCGTAATTGATTAAAATTATAAGAAAGTTTAAGTTTCACGCTAGACTCTTCCTTATAATTCTCGCACAAACGCTTATCGTCCTTAAAAGGACGCCGAAGGCGTTTTAGCTTGTCTCTATTGTAGTTCTTTCATGGATACGGGGTCCATATCATCATATCTTTTATTATCGCCAGCCATACTCCAGATAAAAGTATAGTTATGAGTACCAACACCACTGTGGATGGACCAGCTTGGAGAAATAACCGCTTGTTCGTTTTGCATTACGATATGGCGAGTTTCATTAGGCTCTCCCATCAAGTGGAACACAACGGAATCGTCCGGTAGATCGAAATAGAAATAAGCTTCCATCCGGCGTGGATGTGTATGTGCTGGCATCGTATTCCACATGCTACCTGGCTTCAGTTGAGTCATACCCATAACTAGCTGAGCACTTTGCACGCCGTTTGTATGAATGAACCGGTGAATGGTACGCTCGTTGGAGTTCTCCAAACCGCCCATCGCACCAGATTCGGATTCAGCCAGAGTGGTTTTGGTAGTTGGATAGGACTGGTGAGCAGGCGCAGAATTCAAATAGAATTTAGCGGGCTTGGAAGCGTCTGCACTTTTGAAGATAACATCTTTAGAACCTTGACCGACATACAGACATTCTTTGAAATCTACTTCATATTCTGTACCATCGACAATAACCGAACCTTTACCGCCAACATTGATGATCCCCAGCTCACGGCGTTCCAAGAAGTAAGTAACTCCAAGTTCTTTAAGGTCAGTTGTAAGTGCAACTTCTTCCTTAACAGGATTAGCACCGCCAACGATCATGCGATCCTCATGGGTAAGTACAAGTTTCAGTTCATCTGGTGCAAAAATGACAGGAATGTGGAATTCCTTACGGAGGCGATCAGTGTCAAACTGCTTAACTTCATTAGGGTGGGATGCAAAACGTCTTTCCATGGAATATTCAATCTCCTTCACAAGCATATTTTCGTTCGTATAAGTACAATTTACTCCATTTATGTTCATATTACAAGTGTTTGTTTTTATATGTTGGTTCATTTTAGTTTATTTTTAAGTTTTAATAATTGCCAAATGAACGAAAAGTGTGCACAATAGATCTAAAATGCTTAGTTCTCATTTATAGGATTGTTATCATACTATTGAAAATTGAGATGTGGGAGGTTGAACTTGAATGCTGGAGTCGAATGGTATTCAGAGTACTTATCAGGACCGTCAACAAGAAATCATTATAAGTATAGCGCTGGAAGCGCAGAGACGGCCTCTGCTTGAGAGTGGACTCTGGTTCCACGATGATGTGCGAAATAACTTTTATTATGCCTCATATCTTTTTGCAGCTGCAGTAGATGATTCTTTGTCGTTGCCTTTTGACCGGGAAGAAGCGAAACAGAAGGCACAGGATGTGTTACTAGAGACATTAATGCTACAGAATCGTCAACCTGGCACGGAGCTATACGGGCACTGGCCGCTTGGATTGAATCCGGTTCCACGTGAGGCTTCGCCGCATGAATTGCCTGTGGAAATTATGGGCAGTCTGATGGCCTACTTTTGCAAAAGATATGGTGGAGCACTAAACGCTCAACTTCGCATTGTCCTGAATACAGCATTTGGACACATTTATCGGAGTGATTTCTACCGTAAGCCGGTAATCACTTTTGGACATCATGAAGCGAAATATACAGCAGCAAAGCTGATTTTTGGCACTATGTTTGCAGATGATGTGCTCGTTGAGGATGGTCGGCAAAGTTTGAAGGACACATTGACATACATCCGCTCTAAGGGTATGCCAGAATACGGCAGTCTCCCGTGGTTCTGGCATTGGATACAAGCGTTTACCTGCGCTTTGGAGCTTGTCCCAACAGAGGATACGGATTTAATAACTACTCTTAAAGACATGCTTGATCATCTTTGGAAGGTAAGAGCAGAGTTTTATTTACATGGTGCTTGGGTGGGTGCACATTCTAGAGGTTGGCCACATGATGTACCAGGGGATGCTAATGTGCTTCATGACTATGTTCAGTTCGGGGACTTCAAGCTTTCAGAGGCAATGCCACGCACGGAATACGCTGGACTCCTATTCTATAAAGCACCAGATGAGGCTTTAACAGCTGCAATGAATCGGCGGACGCCAGTGGAAACCACCAAGATTACACAGAAGGTAGTCCCAGCAGATCCGAACGCTCAACCGTTGCTTCATTCCTATGCCTATATTACAGAGGATTTTGCAGCAGGCGGGATGTGGGAACGAGTAGAGGAATTTGATAATGAACAGCTCCGTTGGACTTTCTCTCTGCCTGTGAATGGAGAAGGAGGGTCCAACCAGCTATTTTTCTTCCATCCAGGTCAAGGCTACAATGAGGGAGATCCTCGCCATCAGAGCCGTTATATGGAGGTCCTCTATCACAAGAATGTAGTTATTTCTTTATTTCCCATTCCTCAGGGGGAAAAGAATACGATCATCGGTGTTCTTCCTCATGGGGATTGGATGCAAGACCCGAACGCCTTATTCGGTCAGGTTGGGGATGTCTATTTCGCAATATATTTATCTCAATCGTACCAGCTACAGGAACGTCCGGGATACATTGAGGTAACCGTTCAAGGGATGCCGGGTGGGGTGATCGTTGAGGCGATCGGTGTTAAGGAGTCTGCAGAGCGTGGCATCATCGGACTGGATGCATTCGTAATAGCAATGGCCCATAATGAACCCCAATTTGAGATGGAAGGCGGCTTGGCGGCTCATTATACGACCAGTAATGGCGATAGATTGCATTTGAGTATGAAGAGCGAGTCAGAGCAACCGCGAGCTTTGCTGAATGGTGTGAAGATCTCTTTGGAGAACTATACGGTTTAATAAGAACTCAACATAGTTGTGAGTTAAGTTTGGATGGAGTCGACCTAAAGGTCGGCTTTTTTATATTATAAATGCGCATACTATGCTATAGCTTCAATTGGAAATTTACTCCTAATAAAAACCAGCTTTCCTTTAAGGGCAAGGCTTTCGTAATCTTATTTGAAATTAATTACATTAATCTCTAATTTTATGAGAGACATTTATCACAATAAAGGTTAATATCTAAGTGAGACATATGAATGAATGCGCTTTCTTAAATCCGTTCAAACCTAACTCAAAGAATGCGAGGGATTTACTGTGACAGGAACTGAATTTCGTGTAGAAAATGATTTTCTAGGCAGCAAACAAGTAGATAAGAACGCATACTATGGGATTCAGACATTACGCGCAGTAGAGAATTTTCCAATTACGGGTTATAGAGTGCACAATGAATTAATCAAAGCGATGGGGATCGTAAAGAAAGCCGCTGCGCTTGCAAATATGGAAATCGGCAGGCTCTATCGTGGGCTTGGAGAAGTTGTTGTGAAAGCAGCAGATGAGATCATCGAAGGTCAATGGCACGAACAATTTATTGTAGACCCTATACAGGGTGGTGCAGGTACCTCGTTAAATATGAATGCCAATGAAGTCATTGCTAACCGAGCATTAGAGCTGCTTGGTCATGAAAAAGGAGACTATCGTCATTTAAGTCCCAACTCTCATGTGAATATGGCGCAGTCTACAAATGATGCATTCCCGACGGCTATTCATATTGCGACGCTTTCTCTTCTGGAACAACTGCTTGTTACAATGCGCAGAATGCATGAGGTGTTTGCAGACAAAGCCAAGGAATTCGATCCGGTTATAAAAATGGGACGCACGCATCTACAAGATGCGGTGCCGATTCGTCTGGGCCAAGAGTTCGAGGCTTATCGCAGAGTACTTGAGAGAGATATCAAACGTATTGAACATACACGTCATCATTTGTATGAAGTGAATATGGGGGCAACGGCTGTAGGAACTGGATTAAATGCTGACCCTCGATATATCGAAGTGGTTGTAGAGCATTTGGCTGAAATAAGTGGATTGCCGCTAGTTACTGCAGATCATCTTGTGGATGCTACGCAAAATACAGATGCATACACAGAAGTATCTGCTGCCTTAAAAGTCTGCATGATGAACATGTCAAAGATTGCTAATGATCTTCGACTCATGGCCTCCGGCCCGCGGACAGGGTTTAATGAAATTTCACTACCTGCTCGCCAGCCTGGTTCCTCCATTATGCCAGGTAAAGTTAATCCGGTTATGGCAGAGGTCATCAATCAGGTAGCTTTTCAAGTGATAGGAAATGACCATACAATCTGTCTGGCTTCCCAAGCGGGTCAACTGGAACTGAATGTTATGGAGCCAGTTCTAGTGTTTAATCTCATTCAGTCCATCAGCATCATGAACAACTCCTTCCAAGTCTTCACAGATTTCTGTCTGGCTGGTATTGAAGCCAATAAAGAGAAGCTAGAGCGGGATGTGGAGCGGAGTGTCGGAATCATTACTGCGGTTAACCCACATTTGGGCTACGAAGTGGTTTCACGTATTGCTCGTGAGGCGATTTTGACAGGAGAATCTGTTCGTGAATTGTGCCTTAAGTATAATGTGTTATCCGAGGAAGAGCTCAATCTGATTCTGGACCCATACGAAATGACGCATCCAGGAATCGCAGGCTCAGCTTTATTGCAGAAGCAATAGGGGATTACCTAACCGTTAATCGCTGACTTTGTCATCCATGTCCAACGATATTTAAAAAGAACCTACTTCAACGTTAGTTAGAAGTAGGTTCTTTTTGTGTTTCAGGCTTACAGGAAAAAGAATGAGCGTAATAGACCACGTTTTCTTGGTGGAGAGGGCAACCTTGCAGTAGTAACGGGATGGGAAGCTTCATTAGATGTGAAGGCGTTGCCTTTTGAAACTTGCATTGGTTCTAGGGTTGCCGCTAATTGTTTGATCATTATCCGCAGATCTTCAAGCTCCTCACGCTGCTGAAGCAACTGTATCATGACTACTTCGTCAGCTTTTTGATCGAGTGTACGTTCAATATAATGAATCCGGGATAATATATCTTGCATAGGCTCAGCGTCTGTGGGATGAAGTGGATCTTGCGGTGACGTGGACATCTGCTTTTCATTCGAGTCAGTTAATTGAATACTCTCTAGTGGTTCTCCGTGATTAATGCGGTCTTTAATATGACTAAGCAAGCTGATTTGCTGCTCTGAGAATGTATAGTGGCCAAACCGGTCTTTTGGGAAAAAATCAGGGAACATAGCAGCCCAACGTTTGATCGTAGTCTGGCTAACGGACAGCAGCTCTGCGGCATCCTTTGTTTTCAGAATTTCCATTTTGATTCCTCCAGTTCAGGTAGTCATGTTATGAGTAATTCGTTGTTCAATTGCTGCTCCCTGCAAGGTTGACAAAGGAAGTGCGGATTCGATAAACAAAGTGTAATTACGAGCAATCTCACCATTCTTGTATTTCACTATCTTGCTTTTACATTCTAGAATGAGTACAGATGACCCAGTAGCGGGGTATACTTGGTTTAGAGGTGAATCGTATGGATAAGAGTGGAGAAGTGGAAAAGATGACTGAGGAGCAATGGCAGGCTATTTTGCAAAATGATGCAGCTTATAACGAAAAATTCTTTTATGCTGTGAAGACTACGGGAATCTTTTGCCGACCTTCCTGTAAGTCCAAAGCACCTAATCGAGAGAATGCACGTATCTTTCAAAATGCAGAACAAGCATTAGAATCTGGATTTCGTCCCTGTAAAAGATGCAAACCGACGGGTGAGCGGCTACCGGATAAGGAATGGGTGGCTGTAATGACTGAATATATCGACAAACATTATCATGAACCTCTTTCTCTTGAAACGCTGGCAGAAGTCTGTCATGGAAGCCCTTATCATCTGCATCGAACCTTCAAGAAAGTAACGGGAATCACTCCAGTGGATTATATACAGCAAAAGAGAATCGATCAGGCATCTGAATATTTGGTTACCACGGCTCGGGATGTAGCTGATATTGGATTACATGTGGGTCTGCCAAATACGTCGTATTTTATTACCTTATTTAAGAAAAAGACGGGGCTTACCCCAATGAAGTATCGACAGCTTAACAAATTAGAATTAACGAATCATTCTGAATTATTCTTGGAGGTACAGAAAAATGGAGAGTAGACCAAGTGCAATCCTATACTGGACATTGCTAGCTTATAAGGAATGGAGTTTCTATATCGCAGCGTCGGAGAAAGGATTAAGTTATGTGGGGTCGCAGCAGAAGCCATTCGAAGAAATGAGTGACTGGATCAGCCGTAGATTTCCTGAAAGTAAACTGGTGCAGGACGATGAGAAAATGGTTCCATTTGTACAGGAACTGATCGAATATTTGCAAGGGGTACGGCAGGCATTCAGCATTCCTTTTGACTATCGGGGGACTCCATTTCAACTCGCGGTGTGGAAAGCGTTATGTGAAATCCCATATGGACAAACGTGGTCTTATTCGGACATCGCCACACATATTCAAAAGCCTGCTGCAGTGCGCGCGGTAGGGACGGCCATAGGTGCAAATCCGATACTAATTACGGTGCCCTGCCACCGAGTCATTGGCAAGAATGGAACTTTAACTGGCTACCGCGGGGGATTAGAGATGAAGACTAGGCTGCTTAATTTGGAAAGTGGAAAGAGTGCTCTAGAATTATGAATATTGAGATCCAGTACAAAACCCCAAAGACCTTACTAAATAAAGGGACGGGTTATCTGAACGGATATAGTCATTCTTTAAACCCATATACCGGCTGTACTTATGGCTGTTCTTATTGTTATGTGCGTCAAATGCCTGTTTCACTGTTTCGCCAAGAGGAATGGGGAACGTGGGTAGATGTCAAACAAGAAGCTGCAGCTATCTTACGCAAAGAACTCCTGAAAGCAAAGTCCAAAGGAACGGTCTCCATCTTTATGTCCTCTAGTACAGATCCATACCAACCGATAGAGCACAAGGAGCAGGTAACCAGGGCTTTGCTGGAGGTTATGGTGGAGACCCCGCCCGATTTTCTGTTCGTGCAGACGCGCAGTCCGCTCGTACGCAGAGATATAGATTTATTATTACGCTTAGAAGACAAGGTTCGCGTGAGTATGACTGTAGAGACGGATCGTGAAGATATTCGCAAAAAATTCACACCAAGTGCTCCGCCCATTTCAGCAAGATTAAAGACACTGAAATTACTGCGTGAAGCGGGCATTCCTGTTCAAGCAACCATCGCTCCGGTATTGCCAAGCAGCACTTCTTTTCCAGAGATCCTAAGGGGTTTGGTGGATAGGGTCTGTATCGACGATTATTTTATGGGAGATGGCAGTGGGGGCAAACGGACACGGAGATTAGGTATTTATTCCCTTTATGAAGAGCTGCAATTGGAAGAATGGTACGATCCGGCGGCTTATCGCAGGGTGTACGATGGACTCCAGAGTGTTTTTAATGAAGATGAGCTTTTCTTGAGCCAGAAGGGGTTCGAGCCTTAAACTGAAACATGATATAATAAACGAGAGCATTCATACTTAGTATTTTAAAATACTTAATACCTGTAATCGCTTATTGGAGGAGTAGAGTGGCAAAAGCAAAAGTGGCCAAGCGGCCCACAAGAGATGAATTTGTACTTGAGGAGCTAGGCAATCAGTTAGTTGAAGCCAAGCAAGAAGGTTCTGAGATTTTATTGACCGTATGGGGAAAAGAAGAACAGGTGCGCGGAACGATTGTAGAAATGGACTCGCGGACAGGAAAAGTACACATCAGTAAAAACGAAGGTATCGAAAAAGTTCCGTTTATGGATATTATGCAAGTTAATTATCCCAGAGATTAATGGGAACGCAGCAATAAGAGGTCCTGTGAGCCATGTTGGCTTTGGGGCCTCTTTGACCATATAGTATCGAATAGATTAAAGAGAGGTAGATCAGATATGGCAGTAACCAAAACCAACGCGATGCGAATGCTAGATGCGAAGAAAATTGGATATGAAGTGTTTTTTTATGACAACGAGGATGGACTAATCCATGGTACGGCAGTTGCGGAGAAGATTGGAAAGGCGGCAGAGACGGTTTTTAAAACTTTGGTCGCTCATAGCGGAGCAAATCTTTATGTATTTGTTATACCGGTTGCTGAGGAGCTGGATCTCAAAAAGGCGGCCAAGGCCGCCGGAGAGAAAAAGATTGAGATGCTGCCAGTGAAGGACTTGCAGAAGTGGACGGGTTATATCCGTGGTGGATGTTCACCAGTCGGTATGAAAAAGCTATATCCAACGTTCATTGATAGCAGCGCAGAAAGTCAGGAAACGATAGCCGTTAGCGCCGGAAAAATTGGTCAACAAATGGATGTATCACCGCAGCTTCTTGCAGGGGTAACAAATGCGAAATTCACAGATCTAATTAAATAGATGAGCAACAAGAAGACCTAAATACTCCTTCAAGGCTGTGCCTGTAGTGGAGATGGCTCCTGGCGAAGGAGTGAACTTTGAGGGTTGCAACGAAAATTGTGCGCTGGCGATATAATCTGTAGGAAAAGCTTGCGCTGTTAGCCCTGCATTCTTGAAGTGCTGCATCGAGCGGGGCATATGAAACCCTGAAGTGACTAGTACAGGACGCTTAAGTCCCATCTCTTGTAGGATTGCGGCGGTATTTACAGCATTCTGCTCCGTGTTAAGAGATTGATTGTCGGTCAGGATATCCTCTTCGGGGACACCGAGTCCAAGGAGTTGTCTTTTGGCGATATCCGCTTCATTGCCGCTGTCGGAGAAGACTTGTCCACCAGAGAATAGGATGGGTAAACCACTTGCATTATGTAGTCGTACAGCTGTAATTAGCCGATTCGCTGCTGATCCATATAAGTTGCCCTCGCCATCAATATCCGGTGTCCCAGAGCTTGCACCTCCACCAAGCACAACGATGACATCTCCTTGCAATGTATCCGGTTGAGGATATTTTCGTTCTAAACCTCCGATTAACGCATCGCTGACTAAGGAAGTCATGGAGAAATACATAAGCAGTGTAACGCCAAGCAGGACAAGCGCAGGACGACGGTTCTTTTTCCATAACCAAATGATAAGACCGAGCAGAAGTAGGATGAAAAGTCCTGGAGGAAGCACAAAGCTGTATACAAATTTGATGATGTAAATCAACAGTATCAACCGCCTTCGTAAAGTATGAGTTCAGGTTGTATTGTAACATGAGTTGGGGTGTTCGAAGTTGCACAAAAGACCGAAACGGTCTTTTTTTATTTGATGAGAAGCCTAATCTAGAACTAGATTGGGAGCGGCATTAAGCTAAAGAGAAGGATAGCTGAATAAATTTTCCCTAAAATCCCCAACCTTTTTCATTTTCGCTGCAGTATATATTTAAGTGCCACCGATAAGAAGGAGGAATTTATTGATAACCTCGCAAGTAGCAGTTCACCCAAGTGAGGGAAAAGTTTTTTCCTCTTTTTATGAACCAAAATACGAGAACTGGTGAATAAGAAGTGAAAGGAAAAACGAGGAGGTCTTTTAAGTGAAAGAAAATCATCATTTTCCAATACCCAAGGAAGGAGGTCCAGTTGATTTTGAAACACTTGTTCAACCTCACTTAACTAGTGCATTTCGAGTCGCTTTTTTGATCGTTCATGATTATCATCTAGCTCAGGATGCCGTTCAAGAAGCACTATGGGAAGCGTATAAATCACTTTATCGATATGATAAACGAAAAGGGACATCGTTTCGAGCTTGGTTTATAAAAATTGTGACACATCGTGCACTTAATATGGTGCGTAGAAAGAAAAATACGGAAGAATATTTGGACTCTATTGACCCTGGGCAAAACCCATTGGAGAGTATTCTTCAAAAGGAGAAAGAGCAACAGATTTGGCGAGCGATTCAGATGATGACGCTGAAACATCGCTCAGTAGTTATCCTTTACTATTATGAGGAGTTTAGTATAGCTGAAATTGCAAAAATCCTTGGTGTATTTGAGGGAACGGTAAAATCAAGGCTACATAAGGCCAGAAACTTAATTGCTGAAAAAATACAAGTTAACAAAGAAACACAAGTATTTACCGAGATGGGAGTGAACATGCATGACTAATCTTGACAAACAAATTGCACAGACTCTAAAAAATGTTGCTGGAGAATTGGATCAGCCTAGTTTTGTGATTCCTGACCAAGTGGTAGCCTATAAAAGAAAAAGGTCGCGTTTACTAGGCACTTTGGTACTTCCTGTCTTAATCAGCTGCGCTTTGCTTTTAACGATATCGGTGAGTCCTACCTTTGCGGCCTATGTTAAATCGTTATTTAATGGTTCTGATAAAGAACTGCAATATGCAGCACAGGAAGGTTTTTCACAGAAGGTAAATGCCTCTGTTACTGATCGGGGCTATACTCTTGAAATAGAGGAGATATTAGCTGATCCGATGAGAATTGTGGCTGTTTATTCGATCAAGGATCAGCAAAAGAACTTTATTCATCCGGATAAGCTTCACATAAGTAACGTAGAGGTAACAGATTTGAAAGGGAATGTAATTAAAAAAACTAAAACTTATATGGTAGAAATCCAAGAAAATTACGGATATCTCACTCTAAAAAAACCGGGGGAAACAGAAGAACAAAACCTTTTATTACAGTTCGAGGGGAATCAGATCGACTCTGTTAAAGGAAATTGGGCCTTAAAGATTCCTATTGATTTAGAAAAAGCAATTAAGGCATCCAAGGTGCTACCAATCGATAAGACGTATACCACACCACAGGGACTGCAAATCAATCTAAATAGCATTATGCATTCACCGACTGCTGCCCGTGTGGATTATGAAACGAAATGGACGGAAGAGGCAAAGAAAAGATTAGTAGAGGAAAGTAAACAAGTGAAAGGAAAACTAGATTCAGTTGATCCTTATGTTCGCTATGATGATTATAAACTGAATTTTCATGTTGAAAATGAAAAAGGAGAGAAAGTAAAAGATTTAACTAGGGCGCTTGATATTTCACGCAAGGCCGTGGGAGAATACGGTCATTCTAATCGGAAGTATGGATTTGCTCCCCTGTCTCCTGATCATCAATATACACTAGTATTGGATTCTTTAGAAAAAACAGAACCGTATGCGCTAGGCGTATCATTTGAGCCAAAACAGCTTGCTGAAAAACCTGTAAGAGTAGATGAGGGTGGCAAAACGATTGAGATCATGTCCGTAACCTTTGACGAACCATTAAATGAAGCATCTCCAAAGAATGAGAAGCACGCTACTATTTTACTAGAGGCTTATTTAAAGGATATATCATATATTAATCTAGCAGATACGATCTTAGTGGATGATGACACAGATAAAATTATTAATCGTTTTGGTTGGACTATAAAGGATGAAAAGGACAAAATATACAATGTAACAGGTGGAGATTTTAAAATGATTGGAAAGGATGAACAAGGCAGAAATCATATCCGAATAAAACTGCAAAGTGATGAAATGAAAGAACTCCCTCAAAAGCTCAGTCTTACTTCAGAATTGGCAAAAAAGAGCTATGACCTGGATTGGAAAGTACCATTGCCAATGCCAAAAGAAGATAAATAAGAAAAGCGAAAGCGGAAAATCATGGCCTTTTAATCGTTTAACAGTGTCTGGTAGCAGCCGTTCGAGTCTGTTCAACTAACGGGGAACGAAAGTTACTTAAAACAAGGAGCAGATCGCCGCGGCAGCTGCTCTTTGTCTTATTGAGCGATAAAGGAGACGGGTGAATTATATGCCAAATGATTATGTTTGGGGGATTTTCGTTGCTGATGCTTCAACTGATTTTCCGAATTTCTTTCCAATCGGTATTTATACCACGCGTGAGTTAGCCATTAATGAAGTCGAAGCTTTACCAAGAGATCACAATTATCAATTACTTCGAATGCCGCTAAATAATAACTTCGCATATTACCATAGAAAGAGTAGTAAGTTGGTTGGAATGAATACGATCCATCATGAACATTTTCATTTCAAAGATGAAAGTTAACCGATAGCGGTTGCTTCGGCAGCCGGTTTTATTTGTTCAACTAACGGCAGGTTAGTTGAACTAAATTTTTATGTTAAAATGTGAATAAATCTGTTTATCGGGGTTGAATGATGATTAATTCGGCTGAAGAATTTGTAAGGTTAAGGCTTAGTGATAACATGGAGGAATATCTGAAGGCTGCATGGGATGAAGCACCTTTTGAGGTTTGGTTACAAGTAATTGAAACGTACCCTGAAATGCGTGAATGGGTAGCACATAATAAATCAATTCCTATTGAGATTATGGAAATTCTAGCTGACGATGCAGATGAAAGGGTTAGATTTAATGTTGCTACAAAAAATCGACTACCAGAAAGTTTACAAATGAAACTGGCAAAAGATTTAGATAGCTCAGTTAGAAAACGAATTGTCTATAACAAAAAAGCGACATTTCGAGTTTTAACTATTTTATTGAACGATGATGACGAAGATATAAGAGTACTGGCGAAGAATAGGGTTGATGAGGGACGACATAGGTAAACGTTAGTAGAATAGCGGTTGCTTAGGCAGCTGTTTATTATTTGTTCAACTAATGGGCAGGTTAGTGAGCCAAGGATAGATTGATGGAAAATGGTAAATATTAGATTGACAGCATGCTGTCGAATTGTACTGAAGCAATTATGAATATAATAGACAAACCAGAAGGTTCTAGATTATGCAGGAAATCGTATTGGACTACACCATATGTAAACTTCCTCAGAAAAATTAATGGAGTGTATCAATGGAAAATATATACAATGAATTGCATACAGCAGAAATACTGAACCGTATCGAGAATTTAAGTCCAAATTCAAAACCACAATGGGGAACAATGAATGTTGCTCAAATGTTGGCTCACTGCTCAGCATTTCAAGATATCGCATTGGGAAATTCCTTTCCCCCTAGATATTGGCTAGGAAGGTTAATAGGAAGGTTTGTGAATTCTATTTTCTATAATGACAAGCCGGTACCACACAATATGTCAACAATTCCGACCATACTTATTGTAGATGAAAGAGACTTTATGACAGAAAAAGAAAAACTGAAACAAAAGATTTTAACTTTCCAAAGAAACGGTCCGGAGAAATGTTCATCCCATCCGCATCCTTTTTTCGGCAAGTTTACTCCTGAGCAATGGGGTAAAGGGATTTATAAACATCTAGACCATCATTTAAGACAATTTGGTGCTTAGTATTTTTTTGCAATGATTAATAAATGTTCAGTTTTGTGCAGTAACACGGCTTCGCTGTACTAACGGGACTCGATAGAGGAATAGCGGTTGCTTCGGCAGCCGTTTTTTATTTGTTCACTAACGGTAGTATAGTTCAATTATAGTTGTTTTTTATTTCCAGACTTACAGTTTAAATATTAAAATGAGATTAATTGAATTAATAAGGGGCTTATCAGGATGAACAAGGGTAGAATCGTATTTTTGAACGGTGTTACGAGCTCTGGAAAAACATCAATAGTAGATGCTTTACAGTTAAAATCGCATGAATTTTTTTATGTTGTTGCCAATGACCTTTTTGAAGAAATGGTAGGTGAACGTTATCTTCGTGAAGATTATTGGAAGTATTTAAGTGAAGCAATTATCATGATGTATCATACAGCAAAATTATTTTCTGACCATGGTAAAAATGTACTTATTGATGGCATTATGGTAGAAAGGCCTGAGTTGAAACCGCATTATGAAAAAGTGAACAATATATTTTCTGGTTACCCATTATACATTGTTGAAGTGTTTTGCCCTTTAGACATTTGCCGTCAGAGAAATATTGCACGAGAAAATAGAACCGAGGACCATTCTGATTGGCAACACAAAATCATGGCAAAAGATATCCGGTATAATTGTAAAGTCAACACACATTTAAACACTTCCGAAGAATGTGCAGATTTGATTTTAAAAAGTATATTTGAAGATGAAGTTTGAATTACATGCTCGAGATGACACATTCCGGTAACGGGGAAGGTTAGTATAATAGCGGTTGCTTCGGCAGCCGTTTTTATTTGTTCAACTGTCGTCCAGGTTAATTTAACAAGGAACTTATATAAAGATGAAATTTGAAGGGAGAGATGAAATGATAGAATTATCTAAAGAAAACTACGCTCACGTTCTGCCACTGTTGAAAAATCTAGCATATGAACCTGTGTTTGCATATTCCGTAATTGAGCGAAATCAATCTGGAAAAGTGTTCGTTGATCACAACGAAAATCCTACCTGCAGTCTTATTATCAATTCATATGGACAGTATCTTTTGGTTAAGAGGGGCGACAATGAGTGCTTCATGAGCGATGTAGTTGAATTTTTGCGAAATAATCAAAATCATTCAAAATACTACGATCTTTATGCTTCAACACCTGAACTACTGTTTCAAATTAGCGAAAGCTTAGCGGGAAAGACTCTATTATTGCACCGTTCTTCTTTTACATTCGATCTATCAAAATTCCAACATCTAAAAAAACTTAACGCATTGCAAGAACAATTTGTTATGAAACAGATGGATAAAGCGCTATTCGATAAATACAAAAATGAAATGGACGCTTCTTATGATTCGCTATGGAGTTCGGCACAACACTTTTCGGATCGAGGATTTGGTTACTGTCTTATGGTGAATGATGATTTTGTAAGTGTTTGTAATTCTTATTTTGTAGGTGGAGGGTATGCAGATATCGATATCGTAACCGTGGATGAATACCAGAATAAAGGGCTAGCAACACTCACGGGTGCAGCATTTATCGAACATTGTCTGAACCATAATCTAGTGCCGAATTATAATTGTGACGCTGGCAATGAACGATCGATACAGCTAGCGAAAAAGTTAGGGTTTGCAAAAAAATATGATTTTCCAATGTTATGGTGGCATCAGGATCAGAGTATAATTAGTGATTATTTGAAAAGATTCAATTATTAAAAAAGAGAGTTTAAAACGAAAACTTTCCAAAATGACAGGAGTAAACCGGTGATAAAACTATTATTATATGAAAATACATGGGAGGTTTAGCTATGACGATTAACCGTGAGACCATTCTAAACGCAATTGTATCAGACCTTGGAATTGAAAATTATATTTTAGCTATCTGGCTAGAGGGTTCAGATGGTACTAAAACTTTGGACGAGTATTCTGATATCGATTTGGTGTGCTATACAAAAGAAGGCTGCATAGATGCTGCATTCACCCGGTTGGATGCCTGTATGCATCGATTAGGAAAAGTAGATATTGCCTATGAAGAAACTGGTCGACCCACAAATAACCGCTACAAGGTTTACCACCTACAGGAGTCATCAGATAGTCTCTTAGTTGATGTGACGATCCAAAGTGAGAGTGTCCCTGTTTTATTCATTAACGAAGACAAAACTGTCGTACCCGTTATATTGATAGATAAGACAGGTATCGTGAAGTATCAAAACGTTGATCACACGACTCACCATTCACAACTTCAATCACAATTGATACGTGCTCAGGGTATTTACAGTCAAAGGAACCGAGCTGTCAAATATACAAAACGCGGACTTTTTTTAGAGTCGTTGATTTACTATCATAAGTTTGTTGTGAATCCACTTGTAGATGTACTTCGGATAATCTATACACCATTCCAAGCTGACAGCTTCTTGGTTCATGGGTCTCGGGATTTTCCTGTCGAAGTGGTACTAACCTTGGAAAAGCTATATGGTGTAAGAACCGTAGAAGATATAGTAGATCGCATCGAATTGATAGACAAGTTGTTTCGTAATGCCGTAGCAGAGGCTCATGTCATGCTATTACAATCTAAAGAAAGCGAGAATTTAGCGGATACCAACCCATAAGCATTACTGGGTTATTGTGAGTGATCGCAGATACATAACTACGGGAACCCTACTAAAAATAGAAATTCAAAATGGAGCGATTGAATTGTTTATCCAATCATTTGAAGACGAAACACTTGAGCAATCTTTGTCCATATTTGTGGATACGGGGATTTAGATTTTCTCGTCTTAATTGGAGAGGACCTTAACCAAAATGAAATCGAACTTTTAAACAAACAAAGATCCAATTATAGATCATCCCTTCTTAGAAGATCCGTCGATAGACAAATCCCCAACCTCTATACCGATATGCTTGAGGATGCCTTTCTTACGATTAATATGCTGAATGGTGAAAAGGGCAGTGGCTTATGGTGGGGAACAAAGCGCGAATCCGTCTGGACGGAAAATAAATTAGACCTGTTCACCCTGTACACGATTAAGGAGCAGAGTATCTTGTTGTATGGTGAGTCCCATCTAGACAATATTCCATCGTACTCGAAGGAAGAGTTCATTAGTTTTTTTATGGAATATGCCAATTGCATGCGGAAGTTTGGCAAGGGGAATAGTCTATATTCCGTCGACTGGCTCTTATTAGCTTCTAAATTTATTGCTTGGTGGCAGGAAGGTGTCATCTTGTCTAAAAGCCATGCAGCAGACTGGGGGCTTTTACATCTTAGTAGCGGATGGAAAGAGAATTTGAAGAGATGCAAGGAGCTAAGGAAGGATCCATCCATGGTAACACGTTTAGAGTATTCCGAATGGTTGAGTAATTTGGAGCCAGCCATTATTGAAGCATCAAATGATCTGGACAGAGTTCTCGAAACAACAATTCATTAAACTAGAATCTTTTTAGTCCTATAAAAAAGACTGTTAATAATAGATTTTTCGCTAACAGAACACGTTAGTTAAGTGAAATAGCGACAGTCTAGAACTTTATTTCCATTGTCGATCGACCGAATGAAAGTAATGAAAGAAACTCCGAAAACCCACTATATTCAAGGGGTTTCGGAGTTCTTTTTTTAGAGTCAACCCTGCGCAGGGCTGCTCTTCATTTCATGGATTTTTTGGAGCGTATGAAGACACTTTGTTTTCTCGTCATCGTCCTCTGTGTGGAGATACCACTCTACAAGCCTGTACCCGAATATGAGAAGGATCAATTCGAAGACGCAATGATCGGCGATAGGGGATGCATCTGCATACTCCGAAAAACCTTTGTAATACGCAGGGACACATCGTTGGTAGTATTCGACCATGTGATCGATATCCGCTTCATCCGCAATCAAGCTTGCGAGATCCTCACCCATGTAGCCCCATCCGCATGTATCCCAGTCGATGAGCGCGATTTTCCCGTCGGCATAGATCAGATTGGTCACCCAGAAGTCCCGGTGGCATAGCACTAGGGGCAATTGCTCGATGCGGGCGAGTATCTCATCTGCGTGCTCATCGATGTCGATGAGCATTTGCCGCATGTGCTGCGGGAATTCACAGTCCTCCGAGCGTATATAATCGTAGACGACTGGCCACGACCGGTAATGCAGATACGTATTCTTCATGAGATCCGCATGACTCAGGTTTGTCAGGCTCTGCAGCACAGCGGGCTTTTCCGCATACAGCTTGCCTTGATAGCGTCCTAACTCCAGCGCCGCCTGTTCATACATGTCACCGGTTAAGTCTAAACCGGTTACGCCATCGATATATTCCAGCCACAGCTGGAATTCATTTTCTTCGGTATTCATCTCCGCATGGTAACATGTTGGCCAGCGGAAGATATCCGAGAACGTCATTCCCAAGTCAGACATATAGAGATCATATTCCCGGCGCCAGGAATCCGGATCGTTGTAACGTTCCCATTTCTTTTGAATTTTCAGCACGATACGGTACGGCATTTTTTCACCATCCGCGGTTTCGGCGATCCCGTTTACCAGGTGCACATTTCCCACAGTTCCGCCCTGTAACGGCATAGTTTGGCAGTCAGCCGAGATAATATCCTTCTTGAACTGTCGGCTTAAGGCATAGATCAGCGTTTCAAATTTAATATTCATTTCTTCCATCCTCCGTTTTTCTTCGTTTGCTTGCTTGACATAGCTATCGTTTTATTTCGAGCCCTCTTGTCGATGAGGTAGCTTGTTTTATCCTGGACATACTTGTGCTCATGCTGCTGGGCAACATAATACTCCCACCGTTCACGCGGCAACGAACCGTCGGCAAGCGCGGCGAGAACGGCACAGCCCGGCTCGCCCTGATGGCGGCAATCTGCAAACCGGCATTGCGGGAACCATTCCTCCACATCGGTAAAGCTTGCACGTATGCCTTCGCCGGCATCAAAAAGCCCAAGCTCACGCATTCCCGGCGTATCGATGACCATCGTACCGGAGGGGAGCATGAACAGCTGACGGTGCGTTGTCGTATGCCGCCCCCGGCTATCAACCTCTCGGATCGCCTGAACCCTCATTACGTCCTGTTCTATCAATGCATTGAGCAGAGATGATTTACCGACGCCGGACATGCCGAGAAAGACGACTGTTTTACCAGGCATCAAGTAGGGGGCGAGTTCGTTCAGCCCCAGGCCAGTATGACTGCAGACCACATGAACTGGCACATCAGGGATGCTTTGTGTAACTTCTGCGAGCGGGAGATTATAATCTTCAACGAGATCAGCCTTGGTCAGAATGACGACTGGCTGACTTCCGCTCTGTCTGACTTGTGTCAGGTACCGCATGAGGCGGGTAACGTTGAAATCCCAATTCAAAGAAGAAAGAATAAACACATAGTCAAAGTTGGTTGCAACGACCTGTTCCCGCACGGTTTTGGCGTAGCCTACGGCATGCCCTGAGTAATCTGCGCGTGAGAACTTGGAACGGCGGGGCAGTACCGTAACGATGAGCGAATCTCCGCTCTCGTTGTATTGCAGCAAGACGAAATCTCCGACGCATGGAAAATCTACGCGTGTTTCCACGCTGTGATAGAATGCTCCTTTGAGCACCGCCGTTACGTCGCCGCGCTCGGTCATGACCGTGAAGCGCTCGCGCCGAAGCTCCGTCACCCTGCCGGGCAATAATCCGTCGGGGATTGCTTCTATTTCTGTGTAGCCATAGGTTTTCAAATTCATCATAGTTTTTTTGTTAGCTCCTTTAATGTTGTTTTTGGACGCAAAAATGCCACGGACAAGCAGCCTCTAAAGAAGCTGCTGTCACGCGGCATCAGGACGCGAAAAAGACACGACCTTCATCGTATCTTGCAAACAGCAATATTCACGAAAGGTTACTTTGGATGGCATACCAAATAATAGGGGAGTTTCCCCGCTTTTTTCGTGTATGCCAACTATTAAGTTTTAAGACCAAACCACCATATAAGTAGTTGCCACTAAAACACATCTCCCTTCGTGTCAGGAACTTGCTTATCGCTAAGCTGTCTATAAAATAACCTATTTTGGAAAAAAAATCAATTCTTACTTTTCTCCAAATCGTAGTGGAGTACGAAAGAAAGTACCTACTGATGTTAAGTCAATAATCTATGGGAGGGTATATGAAAGATCGGCGAAATTGCAGGAATTGACAAGAAACTCATTGAATACTAGTAATTAATCATTGAACTAATCGGCAGGTTACGTGGCAGTTATTTACAAATAAAACCTAATGTCTATCTTCTTTTTATGCATATATGGAAATAGGTAGAAAAATGGAAAATACTATCGTGAAAAATCTTCGAGGAAAGAAGTGCTAATAGAGAATGAACTAGAATGGAGATAACACTTTGAATTAAAAATAATGAGGTGAAATATGAATCCAACAATTGAAGCCTTTTTTACGGATAAGATTGTAGTTGAAGCAGCAAAAAGGTATGGGTTCATACCTGAAGAGTTAATTTTATTGGGGAAGAATCAAAACTTTACCTATGGTAGTAAAAACAAAGCACGTAATCTCATCATTCGGATAATACATGAATCTCACAGGACGCTGGAGCTTATACATGGTGAATTAGAATGGATACAATATCTTGCGAAAAACGGTGTTCCAGTATCCACTCCAGTGAAATCAAGTAACGGCGAGCTAATTGAAAAGATGGATGGTTTTTTTGTTGTAGCATTCCAAAAAGGGCTTGGTGCCTCATGGAGTGATGAAATATCTCAAAATGAAGAGTTTAATAAATTGGGAGAAATTGCAGGGAGAATGCACGCACTAGCTAAAAAATATGTTCCTAGTACAGCCGAGATAACACGATACGACTGGCATGAAAATAGTTATCTTCAAGAATTCATAACATATATTCCTTCTTCCCAGAGCCTTGTAATCGCTCATTTTGAATCCTTGATGCAGAGTATCCATAAATTATCACGTGATAGTGAAAATTTCGGACTTATTCATGGTGATTTTTGCTTTGGTAACTATACAGTTCAACCAAATGGAAGCATCACTGTATTTGACTTTGATGAATGTCAATACGGATGGTTCACGCAAGATATTTCTATTAACTTATTCTATGGTATTGCAGTGCCTAGTCCTGATGAAGATGTTTCAACTTTTGTGAAAAGGTATCTAATTTCGTTCTTGGAAGGTTACGAAAAGGAAAATACGATTGATATAAGATTATTAAGAGACTTACCACTATTTATGGATTTGAGACAAGCTATCCTTTACTCAGCTCTCTATCGAAACGGAAATATTGAAGCACTCGATGGTTGGTCTAGGGAGTTCTTGAAGCGTGCCCGATATAATATGGAAAACAATATTTCACTAATTGAACCCGATGATATTTTAAATTTTATAACTTAAAAGAGCAATAACATGAATAAACGGCAGCCAAGTTGATGGGCTGCTGTTTCTCAACTAACGGGCAGGATAACGCAAAGCTTATATGGAATATATTTGAAAAATAAGATACTATGAGGAGTGAAAAATTTGCGATATAGAGCTTGTTCACTTTGCATTATTAAAAGAGGAGAATCAATATTACTTGAACAATTCCCGGAAGAAGATGGTATCATTACATTTCGCCCAGTTGGTGGCACGATTGAGTATGGGGAAGATAGCAAATCAGCTGTAATACGAGAAGTAAAAGAGGAAATTAATATTGATATTATTGAACCAAAATTGATAGGGATTATCGAGCACATCTTCCCTTGGTATGGAGAAATTGGACATGAATATGATTTTATTTATGAAGCGAGCTTTAGTCGAATGGATAATTATAACAAGAATGAATTTGAAGGGATTGAGGGGGAAAAAAAGTTTATAGCTGTTTGGAAGAACTTAGATGATTTTGAAGAAAACCTTCAGTATAAACTTGTTCCTGACGGTCTTTATGAGATGCTTACAAGTGGGCAAATTTCTGATATTAAACATATTAACACAAAAGATTTATTGGCTTTTAAAGGGGCTTGATTTAACCTAGCGGGACACGTTAGTGCAATAGCGGTTGCTTCGGCAGCCGTTTTTTATTTGTTCAACTAACGGGCAGGTTAGCTGAGTAACAGAAATGTTGATATTGGATTATATACCATTAAATTGAAATTTAAAAAATGTCTAACGTCTATACTGTCATAGCGTAATAAAAAAGGGGTTTCTAAGTGTATTGAACCTGTGTGGTTCGGTAGGATATTTATATTTTTTGAGAGAGGTGTTAACTTGAAGAAAACATTCATAATCATTTTAATAATTGCAGTAGGTGCTCTTGTTTTACTAGTCGTATCCACTCCATTTATTAACAATTATATTGCATATTCCATAAAAAAAGATCTAGTAGAAGTATCTTTGCCAGACAAAACTGAATTGATAGATGATTTATCATCAGCTGGAAAATTAATTGGGAATGGAAATGGAATGCAATTTTTTGGCGCTATTTTAATCAAATCGGAACTAACTTTAGAAGAATTAAATCATTTTTATTCAAAGTATCGCGAGAATGAGTGGAGTTACATCGTTGAAAAGCAAGTGAGTAATAACATTGATTTTCTTAATGGTAACTTGAAATTCAAAGCATTGAAAGCAGATGAAAAACTAATTAACAAATATATTGTTTATACTTGGGGCAGTAGTAACTATCCATTAAGTGATCTTGACATCCGTGGGCATTAACACTCTGCACAAGCAAGATTACGTGCTAGAATATTATAAGCAGTGAGGGTACTTTATGAAATTAATTCACCGCGCCATTAAGTAGAACCGTACCATAGATGACAGATCATCATTACGCTAACGGGCAGGGTAGTTTAATTATATTTGTTCTATCCTGGTAGTGATGTCTTCACAACGTGATACTATTGAACGTAATAAACAATATAAAACTTGTGATGGGTCGTGTACATGAATATGAAAGATCCCTTTAAGCTGAATCACATTGACGTAGAAGAAGCAAGTATATACGAATTACAAAACGCGATGGAGCAAGGTAGATTGACTTCAAAAGAATTAGTGTTCTGCTATTTATCACGTATCGCAAAATATGATCAGGATGGTCCCCACATAAATTCCATTATGGAAATTAACCCCGATGCCATTTTCATTGCCGAAGCACTCGACATAGAACGTCAGCGCAAGGGGAGTAGAGGACCTCTTCATGGCATTCCGATTCTCGTGAAGGATAATATCGAGACCAGTGACAAGATGCGCACTAGTGCGGGGGCCTTGGCACTGGCGCAGCATGTAAGTGCGAAGGATGCTTTCCTGATTAGCCGACTAAGAGAATCCGGGGCCATCATATTAGGAAAGACGAACATGACAGAATGGGCCAATGGTATTTCCTCGACGATGTGGGCGGGTTATAGTTCAAAGGGAGGGCAGGTCGCGCACCCGTATGGTGATTTTTTCGTAGGCGGATCCAGTACTGGGTCGGCAGCTGCAGCTGCCATGAGCTTTGCGGGGGCGGCGATAGGCACAGAAACTTCTGCTTCAATTCTAAGTCCGGCCATACAAATGTCTATCGTCGGCATTAAACCGACCGTCGGCTTAATCAGCCGCTCAGGAATTATTCCTTTCTCTTATTCACAAGATACAGCAGGGCCGATGGCAAGGACGGTTTCAGATGCGGCAGCTCTGCTTAGTGCATTGGTTGGGAGGGATGAGCACGATCCAGCAACCTGGCGTAATGACCATGGTATACAAGATTACACTGCATTTTTGGACAAGGAAAGACTACAAGTAGCGAGGATTGGGGTCTTTTGTGAAGTACCGGATTACGTACGTGAGTCTGGTGAATATAATAAGGAGTTATTTGATCAAGCAGTCTCCGAATTGAAAAAAGCAGGAGCCACAGTGGTAGAAAATATCGAGATTCCTTCGTTCCATGGGCCATGGCAGTGGAACAAGATGAATTTTGAATTCAAACATGGGGTGGAAAATTATTTGCAGCGCCTTCCGGCACACATGCCGATTCATTCATTGTCCGAGCTTATCGATTGGAATGAAAAGCATGCTGACGAAGCTCTAAAATACGGTCAAGATATGTTGAAATTCCGGGAGGGCTTAACCGAGCCGTTGAAAAATAAGGACTATATCTTGGAATCACTTATGGATTTATATCTAGCCCAGAACGAAGGAATTGATTATGCGATAAATAGTCATCAGTTAGATGCGATCATGTTTCCTGCTTATATTGGAGCGGATATATGTGCCAAAGCTGGTTATCCATCGATTGCTATCCCCGCGGGGTATGGGGCGGATGGCAGACCATTCGGCGTTACTTTTGCCGGAAAAGCATTTACCGAACCTACTTTAATTCGTATAGCTTATTCTTTTGAACAAATAACGAAACATCGCAAAAAGCCTGTATTTAACTAACGGGTACGAGACAGAGGTGAAAATAATGTGGATATGGTCTCTGGTAACTCAGAGCGGTTCCTTAGATTTTGAAGAACAATATCAACTGAACGAATACATAAAAACATTGAGCGATGATGAATTAAAAGCATCCAGGGTTTATGACCCAGATAGAAGATCGATTGACGCATTTGTATATGCTCAAATGAAAAAGTTGTTGAACTAACGGGACACGATAGTTGAATAATACAAATTGAAGAGCAGGAGCTAAGGTATCCTGCTTTTTTCATTGAACTAACGGTCAGTTATGCGTAACTTCCAGGGAATGTAAACATCTAAATAACGTAAGGAACGAGGAGGCAGACAATTCATGGGAGGAACGAATGTATGGGATGCGGAGTGGGAGGTTAACGAAGAGCAGGCGCGGACGCTGATCGGCAGACAATTCCCTCAGCTGTCATCGAAGCAAGTGAAGCGATTGGGCTGGGGCTGGGACAATACGGTTTTTCTCATCGGTGACGAGTACGTGTTCCGGTTTCCAAGAAGAACGATTGCAGTTGGCTCGATTCGTATGGAAGGGAAGCTGCTGCCGAAGCTGGAGGCATATATGACCATCCCCTATCCGAAACCGTTGTTTTATGGCGAAGCAAGTGACGAATACCCGACACCATTTCTTGGCTATGCCTACGTGCCAGGAGATTTCCCAATCGGTTTGACGGAAGAACGCCGGGCTTTATCGGCAGAGACGCTGGCGAAATTTTTGCGGAGATTGCATGAGTTTCCGGTGCAGGCGGCGCTGAAGTGCGGAGTTCAGCAAGATCATCGAAACTTGACGGACATAGCATCGCGCAAAGTGAAATTGGAGGGCTTTCTATCGAAGGTGGTTGAACACTTGTCGCCGGAGGAGTCCGGTGTGATCGAAGCGTATATTAGCAGGCTGCAAAAGGACCGTGTCGAGGCGGTGAATGCACTGCTACATGGCGATCTTCATTTCAAAAATATGCTTGTGAATGAGAACGGGATCGTTTCCGGCATCATTGATTGGGGCGATCTGAGCGTAGGCCATCCGGCTTGCGATTTGAGCGTTGCTTATAGCTTTTTACCACCTTACGCTCGTGGCGTGTTTTTCGAAACGTACGGAGGAGCGGACGAGGAAACGAAGCTGCTGGCGCGGCTGATCGCGGTATACATCCCCATACTGATCTTAATGCAAGCGGTCGATGACGGGAATGAAGCGATTGCGGCAGAGGCGAAATCCAACATCATGCGGGCACTGTCGGATTAGGCTCATTATTTCGTTGCGGCTATGGGGCTATGGCTATCGGCACCATTTTGTAGTTTAAAGGCCGCGATAAGGTACGATCCGCCTTCTCTGATGCCGCTTTATGTTGTTTATTCAGGAGGGTTTTTTATTGTGGGTTATGAACTGGATTTTAAAAAAAGGGTACATGAAGTTATTACACAGAAACAATTATGTTCAGTTATGAATGACACTAAGTGGGGAAACTTACAAAGTGATGTAATAAATAAACTCCCTTTTACCCCGCCATATCAAGCTAAGCTCCTGAATTAATTGACATAAGTAAAGAATTTCTTTCGATTTTACATGAATTAAGAATTCCGTATAGAGAAGAAAACAATACATTTTTCATTTATGGATACATTTCAAATACTTCTCACTTTTCAAAGGTAATCAATTAGCTAACGGGACACGATAGCACAATAACAACTGCTGCCGGCTTTATCTGAAGCCTATTAAAGTAACGGGCAGAATAATTCAACAATTCAATTCTTGAAAGGACTTTACCTTAAAAGCCTAGAATAATCAACTTATGTATTTCTACCAAGTAAGGAGCTACTATAAATGCGGATTGTTGTAACTGGCGGAGCAATTATAAGAGATAGTAAAGGAAGAATTTTATTGCAGCAAAGATCCGATTACGGAGACTGGGGATTACCAGGCGGAGGCATGAATCCAGGTGAGACTATCCAAGAGACAATGATCCGGGAAGTTATTGAGGAAACAGGATTAACTGTTACGGATTGTGAATTTTACGCTGTATATAGCGGTCCAAGGATGGAATACTCCTATCCTGATGGCAACAAGGTTGTTTTTGTTATGTTTCTTTTCAATGCCTGGACTGATTATAATCAGTATTTATCTGAGGATGGGGATGCGATAAGATATCAGGACGATCTATGCGAATCGTTGAAATTACAGTTTTGGGATATTAACGATATCTCACTGGATCAAATAAACAAAGTTCAACGACCAGTTTTTGAAGATATGCTAAACGGGAATACAAATATACTTAGATCTTAATACACCAGTTCGCTGAACTAACGGGACACGATAGCTCAATAAGCACGAAGAAACGGCAGCTGATGAATTAGCTGTCTTTTTCTCAACTCCCTCAAGAACTTTGATATAATATGGGTATCTGGACTATAAGTATGAAAGGGGAGTACAACAATGAATAAAATTTTGCGCAGCAGCTCGGCGGAAGCTGAGATTAATACCCTTGGGGCGGAACTGATCAGCTTCAGAAAGCTGGATCCGGAAGCTGAATACATCTGGAGCGGTGACGCCACGTATTGGACAGGCCGTTCTCCGGTGCTGTTTCCCATTATTGGTACGGCCCGGAATGGAGAGATTAAGGTGGACTGCAAAGCCTATAAGATCGGCAATCACGGATTCGCCAGACGCAGCGAATTTACGCTGGTCCAAGAAAGCGACACCCACGCGGTTTACCGCCTCTCTTATGATGAGAAAACCCTGGCCAGTTATCCTTTTAAATTCAACCTATATATTACATATAAACTGAATGCAAGCACACTGGAACTTAGTTACCGGGTGGAAAATAGCGATGAACAGGATATCTTCTTCCAGCTCGGAACCCACCCGGCGTTCAATTGTCCGCTTGATGACAACGGTAGCCTGAACGATTACTATCTGGAGTTCGCTGAATCGGAAAACCTTGAAAGGTTGTTCTTGAATTCGGACGGCCTGCTGATCAGCGGCAAATCGGAGCCCGTTCTGAAACAAGAGACCATCCTGCCTTTATCCCATGAAATGTTCGCCGAAGGCGCATTGATTTTCCGAAATGTGAGCTCTCGGCAGATTTCGCTTAGAAGCAAGCACTCCTCCAAAAGCGTAGTTGTCAGCTATAAGGGTTTTCCCGACCTCGGCATCTGGCAGCCTTTGAACGCTCCCTTCATATGCATCGAGCCTTGGCAAGGAGTAGCGGATATGGACGTCTTCGAAGGTGAACTTCAAGCTAAAGAGGGAATAATCACCCTGGAGCCGGGGGCGAATTTCACAAGCTCCCTGACCATAGAAATCAACTGACGATCCGAAGGGATCTGCAGGGTTCTCAACTGGTTAAGCTCGGCTCCATACCATTGCAAAAAGCATCAATCTATTGGAGAGGGCACTGAAGAACTTACGATTTTCTTAAGGAGTATGTATAAACTTCAAAAAAGAAGACATTCAACCCCATTTTTAGGAAGAATGTCTTCTTTTTTAGCTCTATTTTATTCAATTTATCCCTATGTTTTCAATCTGTTAACTTTAATATCCGCTTTAAGTTCACGGCGAATATCGTCATCGCACCTTGTAATTCCATACCAATCAGACCCGAGGATGTAGCTACATCATACCCGTGCCCATGTTTAAGTTCGTTATTCTTCGCTTCAATTTTGTAGCGTTCCTTAGATTTTTCTTTAAAGTACTCTGTTTCCTGGAACGCAATCTGTTCCGAATGTTCTTCAGATTTAATCGTTACAGAGTAGGTTTTGCTCTTCGATCCTTCTTTATAACAACCCTCTTTAAACGGACAACGCTTGCACTGTTCCACGTTAAAATAATAGGTGTCTGCTTGGTTTTTGTCGATGCCTTTCTTGCCCTGTTCTCTTTTTTATTGAAGTAGGCGTCAAATCGTGGATGCCGTTGAGCTAACGGGCAGGATAGTTGAATGATTTCGCGAATAACTTAAGTCATGACGAATTTACGAAGTTCGCAAAAAAGACGTTAGCCGAAAGAAGTTCTTAGTTTAGGAGGAGTCTATATGATATTAGAAAAAGTTATAAATAGAATTGTAATACAAAGTGAATATAAGGATTTTGTTGATAAGTATATAGAAAATATACTTACCGAATTTAAAGGTAAGATTCATAGCATTTATATGTGTGGCTCGATTCCAAAAGGAACTGCTAAACCTTTTAAGTCAGATGCAGACTTTACTATTGTATGTGTAAATCCCAAAGATATTGATTACGAAAGATTGTCAAATATTAAAGACAGGCTTTTGGAAGAATATCCAGTAGTAACTAAGATTGATACGATAATTTGCTCGATTGACGATGTATTAAGTAAACCAAATGAGTGGGGTTTTTGGGTAAAGATAATTTGTGTTTGCATATATGGTCATGACGTTGGTGAAAAAGTACCACCGATAATTATTTCTCCAGAGTTCATTTTAGACTTAAATACAGAGACCAAGGAGGAAGTAGATCGTATACATAGTTTACTTTCTAATGCTAATGATAACACAATGAAAACTAGATATATTAAAGGTTACTCTAAGAGATTAATTCGTGCATTATACTCTTTGGTTTTAGAAGATACAGGTGTATGGCAAGATGACATTATTAAGATGAAGAATGCCATATTAAACTATTGTGAGATTGACTCCGCTTTAGTTGAATATCTGTATGCTTGTTACTTGGATAGTAATGTACTTGTTGAAGAGTTTCTGGGAATTGCAGATGAAGTATATAGCTATTTTGAGAACGCCTTAAATGCAATGGCTGCTTCCAGAACTTCCTTCGGCTAACACCATATTGACGCTCCGGGTCACTCTGAGAAGCGAGTGACCACATCCAGCCCCCTAAGCCCGTCGGGACGTCACTGCATTAGGTGTTCGGCAAGCCTCACAAGTATAAGCAGCGACTCTAATTAAAACATAAGACTATTGAACTAACGGAGAACTTTAGTTGAATGATACACATTAATGAGCAGGCGCTACGGTAGCCTGAAATGAAAAGACAGGTTTGATTTTGGATTAAGGATGGTATCCAGCTATGCGTTCAGAGGGTGCGTATACATTGCATTTAGTGAAAATAGGTGATGAAGAAACTGGACCCGAATATTGGGCTAACCCTATTTTAAAATATTGTTCCCGCAAAATTAACGACATAACAAATATAATCCATGAAGTTCTCAATAAAGAGCAATAGGATTCGTCCGAAGCAAAGTAAATCATTAAGCTCACGAAGAACGACAGTAGAATAGCGGCTGCTTCGGCAGCCGTTTTTTATTGTTCAATTAGCCGGCAGAATACTTACAATTTGTGGCGCTATAGCGTCACATTATTAGCATTAGGTTATGTAATGATATTCTGATACTCAAAAAATTGGAACAATGTGGTAAAGTGGGATGATGGAAGAAGTACTCAATAAAAAATAGAGGAGGAGACAAATATTTCATGGGCAACGACTTTTACAGAAAACTAGGTGCATCCTTTCTAATTTCCGCTGGAGTAATCTATGCGATTGAACGAGTAGGCTCTTTGATAGCTCGCAGCCATGAAATTGCAGCGTTGTACGAAGCAAACATGTTCAATGCCCTACCTGAAACTCATATTACAAGCTTCTTCGATAATATCTTTGTGCCAATCCTTGCGTTCCTCGGTATGATACTTTTTGTATATGGGTTTCCGAAAAAAATCAAATGAGATAACTCATTCAACGCGATGTGAGCACATAATGAGTTGTACCATAAAGTTACAGTGGAGGTGCTTAGGTGGTGGAAAGAAGATGGGGTATTGTCAAATGGTACAAAGAAGATAAAGGTTACGGACGGATAATGCTAGACGGGCAGGAAGGTAACCATGTTTTTGTACACTTCAGCGAAATACTACCAGACCCTATTAGGTTACCGAACGGCTTTCGGTTCCTTAAAGAGGGTCAAAAAGTTGAATTCGACCTATTCGAGTTTCCGAATATAGTTGATTCTCAGCGTAGGACAGCTAAAAATGTGCAAATATTAGAGGAATGAAGGAATCGAGACTTACTTGATGAATGTATGGACTTTCGGGAATCATAATTAAGCTAACAGGAGACGATAGTTCAATAAACGCGATAAGGCAGCCAATCAGTCAACATGATCGGCTGCCTTTGTTCAATTAGCGGGCATTTATCTTCAACTACTAAATTACAGTTTTCTTGCTTTGATTACGAAAGTTACAGGAAGCATCTTTGCTTTTTTTGCAAAATCGTCGTTATCGTCCCGCATTTGAATAATTTCATCATCAGATTGCTCAATCATTTCTTCAATAACAAATCCCGCTTTTGAGAGCGCATTCACATAGGTTGATAGTTTACGGTCAGCTAATGTTAGCGTACTTTCGTCAAGAGTTACCGAATACCAAGATTCATCGAAGTAACATTTTTTAAAAACAAGCATATCATTTTCTGCAACAACACATTTGTGTATAGGGTGAGACCAACTGAAAATAAATACGCCGTCTTTTTTTAGGTAAGAAGCAATCCTGCTAAAAGTACCCTCAAGATCGGTTGTCCAGCCTATAGCATAAATCGAATAAACAAAGTCAAAATAATCCTCAGGTAGGCCACATTTTTCTTCCATTGGAGAACAGATTAATTTTGCTGAAAGTCCGTGATCTGACAAATATTCTCTTGTTTTTTCGATTTGGTTTTCTGATATATCCATACCCCATAGTTCAGATGCTTTACGTTCCCCGAGATATTGCAAGGATTGACCGCTTCCACAGCCTATCTCCAACATCTTTTTTCCTGAAATATCGCCAAAAAGCTGGCATTTTTCTTCTGAGACGAATGCTCCATATAAAGGAAGTGCGGTTGCTCCTAAAATATCATTTCCTTTTGTATCCCAAAATAAGCTGTTAGTTTCATGAATAACATTCTTGTCCATATCGACCGAGATTGCGCTACCAACCTCGCCAGCGCCTATAATATTTGTTCTATAAACAGAATTCTTGTCCATGCCAGTACCATCCCCCAATATAAAAATATTAGTCTAAATGTATATCCTGACTTGCGCGCTATTGATTCCAAAATAATGTACCATTTTTCTATGAATACATCCACATAAAATCTTCCATACTGCATCCATTGGATCTAGTAGACTCATTACGCTAACGGGACACGATAGTGGAATAGCGGTTGCTACGGCAGTAGTTTTTTATTTGTTCAATTAATGGGCAAGATAGTTGAAAAAGGAACTTAATTTTAAATCTCGAATATTTATTGAGAACGGATAGCTAAAAAATTGATGACAGACAGGAGATAAATACGATGATCAAAGGTTTCGGAGGAATCTTTTGGAGAACTAAGAATCTTGAAGTTATAAAAAAATGGTACAGTGAGGTCTTGAAGATTGAAATAGATCATTGGAATGGGACTGTGATAAAGCCCCAATCAGGAAATGAGACTATCTTTTCTTTCTTTACCGAGGATGACAGTTATTTTCCAACAGAACAACAAGTGACGTTAAATTTCCAAGTACATAATCTAGACGAGACTATTAAGCATCTTGAGCATATTGGTATACCACTTGCAAAGAAAAAAGAAATTAGTGAATTTGGAAAGTTTGTTTGGATTGAAGATCCTGAAGGTCGACTGATCGAGCTTTGGGAGAAATAACGAGTTGTGTAATAAAAATGAGTTGACACAAAAGTAGTTAGGGACCATACTACATATATGAACAACAATAATGAAAAAATAAATGACATTGAGGCTATTCCCTCGCTTGTACAATCCAAGCGTCAGATTGATCGCTATAACCTAGACATAGACGCACAGGCTATACTCGTCGCCTCTAGGCTAATGGCAGCGGGAGCCATGCTTGGACACGCCTCAGAGATTCATTTCTCTAGATTCGGTTTATCAACAGGGCGTTATCGTTTATTGGCAGATCTTGAAGATAACGAAGGAGAAGAGTTGCCTTCGCAATTAGCGGAGCATCTAGGCGTTACACGTGCTACAGTGACTGGTCTTATCGACATTCTTGAACGAGATGGGCTAGTGTCTCGGCGATCAAGCTCAGACGATGGCCGTCAGAAATCAGTCGTCTTAACGGAAGAAGGAGCGAAGAAGCTCCGTGAAATGGCTCCTGAGCATTTCGCTCGGTTGGAAGCAATGGTGGGCTTGCTCAACATCGAAGAACGCAGCGTATTTCTCGACTTGCTAGGTCGAGTTACACAAGGCATCTCAGCACTTACGGGCGAATTAGGCTCGAAACCAAAGGGAAACATCAGTAATGAGTAGAATGGGCTAGTGAAGCTAGCCTATTTTTACTCTTATATAGTTAGGAACCTAATTATATCTAGCTGAACGCAATCATTGAACTACTTCAAAGAAGAAAGGAGCAAGTAAATGAACCAGATGAAATACTCGAATCAGACAGATGATGTTTACGGCATCAAGGCTGCTGGTTCCAAGAAAAAGACTTTTGTACTATGGCGTGAATTTGTAATGGCCTATACTGCTCCTGCCATTATGGCAGGTATCGGGGGATTGGTTACTGCAGATAGGGGGCTTCAAATAGCGGCATTGACCACAATTGGCGGCGCATCGGCCTTGATGGCCTTGATGATTGGCCTTTTGTTGCGCAGCCGAGTGGGCCATTTGCGATGGGTCATCTGTGCACCTCACTTGGTTGTAGTAGGGGTATTCGCAATGGCCGGGTCCTCATTTGGACTATACGCTGCATGGGTGACATCTGTTTTTGTAGAATTTATGATTCCGATTAATTACTTGGCCTGGGTCGATCGTGTATGGATCGATTTCCCGTTGTCTGGATTCATAGCAAGCACGATAGTGACATGGCGGTGGCGACTTGCCGTCACAACTAATTTTTCATCTAAAAGGAGAAGATAAAAAATGATAGTTATTATGGGAGCAACAGGTACGATAGGTAGTGCGCTTTTGGAACGTTTAGTTGATCTTGGCGTTCCTGTCAGGGCGCTAAGCAGAGAGCCAGAGAAGTTGCGTGATCAGATCGGAGAAAAAGGCCGATCAATTATCGAGGTCGCTTTTGTCGATGCTTCTGACCCCACATCGATGCGCCGCGCGTTTACAGATGCTAGCCAGCTCTTCCTTGCCATGTCCAACAGTCCAAGACAAATCGAATTGGAAACCTCTATCATTCAGATTGCCGCCGAATCTGGAATCAAACACATCGTAAAAATATCCAGTCCTGCCTTTGAGCATAGCTCTCCAGTGGCAGTAGCGGGCTGGCATCAAGAAATTGAGAAAACGCTGAGAGAATCGGGTCTCACCCACACCGTATTGCGCCCCTATGCGTTCATGCAAAATTTAATACGCTTTGCACCAACGATTACAACCCAAAATGTTTTCTTCGGCTCCATGGGCGTTTCACCGTGTAACTTTATAGACTGTCGCGATATTGCAGACGTTGCCGCAGAAGTTCTGACCAACCACGAGGTATCAGGCCATATATATACGCTTACTGGTTCGGAGATTTTCAGTTATCCCCAGATCGCGAGTCGACTATCTGCCCTGCTTAATCGGCCAATAAGTTACATCAACTTGGAACCCCAAGAACTACTCCGTAATCTTATCGAGCACGGGAATCTGCCTCATTGGCTCGCGAACCACGTTGTGGAAATTCAAACCATGTCTAGGATGGTGCCAGAAAGTCCAAATAACACTGTAAAGGGCTTGCTTGGCAGAGAGCCACGCACGCTAGACGCCTTTCTACATGAGTGTGTAGAAAATTTCCGGTAGAGGCGGAGCCCACCTATTCTAATATTTGTATCGTTAGCAGCGTTTTACTCCGATTTTAGTTAAGTCATTGAGCTTACGGAGAACGTTAGTGGAGGAGCTTCCTTTATGGTAGCTCTTCTTTTTCATTTAAGCTAACAGCAGGTTAACGAAATGGACCGCAGTCGAAATAATTTTGCGTCATCTGGCTCGGTTTTGTTCCGACACGGTGTCTGCGAACCAGTTTCGGCTTGAAGATGGGAACGAGATTTCGTTTACACGGTCACCTGTAACGAATAAAGAAAGATGCTATGCCGAATACGAAAAAAAGACGACCATTTTGTTGGTCGGCCACTAATTATTCTATTGCGGTCAGGATAAAGTAGTGATTATCGACTTAAAAAGTAGTTATGTAAGGTTCGATAAAAATTGATTATAACTATGAATTACCAAACGGTTTATCGAATAAATAGTAAAATAATACTGTTAAGTACGAGGGTTATCGAGAGGACTTTTATTTTGATTATCCTTTCTGAGTCTATATAAGTACATGTTTTTCCTAATGAAAATTATTTTTTCTCCAATGTAACATTGAAATGAAAGAGGGGATAGCGTTGATTGAACATAGCAATCTTGAAGAATATCTGGATCCGGTAAATTATGATCTTGAATTTGACGGTGAAATGGACAAATATCAGTTCTATCTTGAGCTTGCAAGATCGAGTCCTGGCGAAGTGTTAGAACTTGCTTGTGGTACAGGCTTAACAACGATACCACTGTCAAAAGCCGGTATAACGATGACTGGTGTAGATATCTCTTCGGCGATGCTCGCATATGCGCGGCTGAAGGCGGAAGGGTTGACTGTTACTTTTATGGAAGGCGATGCCCGTACCTTCGAATCGGACAAGCGATTTTCGATGATCTATTTGACTGGCAATGCATTTCAGGCATTCTTAAGTGATCAAGATCAAAGCGATTTACTTACTACCGTTCACAAACATTTACAACCCCATGGAATCTTTGCATTCGAGACCCGTAATCCGGAGGGAACGGATTTATCCGATCAAGAGGAGACAGGATGGGGGGCCTTTATTGATAAGGATGGGCAAAACGTCAAGGTATCAGGCACACAATGTTACGATGCTAGCCAGCATATCATGCATTGGGTCACGATTCGTGATTGGGGAGATAAACGAACGACTTCCCGAATTGCTTGTCGATTCACAGATCAGGCTACGCTGCAATCTTTATTAATCCGTCACGGCTTTCGCGTCGAACATCAATATGCTGACTGGGATAAAAAGCCGTTCTCTCCGTCATCTTCATCTATTATTAGCGTTTGTAGGAAATGTTAGGAGATACGTAATGCATTGCAATAGGAAAAATCCCCTCAGGTCGAGGGGATTTTTGGTGATCCTAGCAGATTCCCCCTTAGAGTCCGCCTTTATTCAACTAGACGGCAAGATAGCGTAATAGCCTGTCTGAAAATATGGTACAATTTGTAATACTAAAGCGAGGTGAAAGAATTTGAGGAATATTGTTGAGGACTCACAGTTTCTCAGTGAAAGAGCTGAGATGATGTACTATTTTCAAGATGAATTTTACATCTCTGAGAAAACTGAAATTATTCATTCAACTTCAGGAAAGTTCAAACTTGAAATCCATCACTATAACCATGTTGAAGGTTTTTACAGACATAATTACACAAAAGGGATTGTTACGGATAGTGAGCATAAAATCATCGACATAATATATAGAAATTATGACCCATTCTTATTCAGTTGGTTGGAGGTAAATGGCACAGAATATCTGTTGTGTGGGTTAGATTATCAGGGGTATTCAATTGTTAATTTATCAAATAAAGAAACCAATCATTATGTTCCCGAAGAGGCTTATAAAGGGCATGGATTTTGCTGGGGGGAAATAATATATTTTCAACAAAAAAAACTAATAGTGATTGATGGATGCTATTGGGCATGCCCCTATGAACTTGTTTTTTATGATTTTTCTAATCCTATGAATGTACCATATAATGAATTATTCCGTGTGGATGTTGATAGCGTATTAAATTGGGATAGTTGGAAAGATTCCTGTAGGGTTATATATCTTGATAATGAAAACAACGAGACAGAATTTGTATTTTAGAAACTAAGCTAACGGAGAACGATAGTGGAATAGCGGTTGCTTCGGCAGCCGTTTTATTTGTTCAACTAATCGGGTAGTATAGAGAAACCTGTTTTTGTAAATTATGGTCTGATTATTATAGAGTACGTATTAGCTCCAGTCCTAAGGATTAAGTAGGATTTATGAAAATTACAGCAAAACTAAACTTATGATCAAAGGTGAATGCAGATGGAACAACTGAAAATTGAACCCTATAAACCCGAAAGGGACGAAGCTTCAATCACAGCCATGTTGTGTGAAAATGAACAATTTAATGTGTTTCAACAGAGTAACAAAATGCTCTCAGACGGTATATTTGTTGCTCGTTACAACGACTTAACGGTAGGTTTTCTCTCTTTTGATGGTTTTAAGAGAAGAGCGTTGACGACGATATTTGTTAACGAAGAATATAGAAGAATGGGTATCGGTGCCACACTTATGGAAAAGACGGATAAAATACTTTCTCAAAACGTAGCGGATGAGATTCGCCGAAGATAGAAGCAATAGATTCGTGATGCTTATTGATGGTGAAATAGCAGCAGTCGGAATTATTGACGGGTTTGAACTGAGTCATGTGTCTGTTCGTCTAGATCTTCAATCACGAGGATACGGAAGAGCTTTTATTTCATTTCTTGTAAATGAAATTGTGCGAAGGGGTGGGGAAATCGTGACACTCGGGGTTGTGAAAGGCAATCCTGCAATAAAATTGTATAAGAGTCTTGGTTTCAAAGCAAAGTCATTAAACCATTGGGTAACAAAATATTATAAGCCGGACACTCGATTGAGCAGACCACCTAGCGATATATATCCTCAAATGACTCGTTGAGCTAACGGTAATGTTGTCTTTTTTATGAATCAGAAAAAGGATAGCAGAAATCAAGAATTGAAATATGAATTATTGAATTCTAATATCCACCGAGATCTTGCTCAACTTGAAGCAACTATACAGTATCAACAAGATCATAATTGGAATTATGAAACTCTTGTTACACAGAAACTAGATGATGCAATCGATTTAATCATCTTACACAGTGGAATGGAAAGAGATAAGGATAAGGAAGATATCCTTATGAAAATGTACGATTACATGAACGAGTTCAAGGTTGGTGACGAGATTTTAGATGTAAACCTAAATGATAAGCAACGCGCCGATTACATCTATTTAGGTGAGAAGCTTCGATCTAACGGGTGAACGTTTAATGTAGGATATGATACAAGCTGGAAGACCTTTGCATCTAAAGTAAAGGAGTTGGTAACGGAGTCATAGATGTCACAAGTCTGTACTGGATTGCACGGATACGGATTAACTAGTACAGCAAGACTCACATGGATCTATACAAACATTTTAAAAAACTTACTTGAACTAATGGGAAACGATAGTTTTATGAATACAGAGAGGCTACGGACATAAGCCTGCGTTAGTTCGGGGATTGGGGAATTAATTATGATATGTGAGAAGAAATCTAAGCGTCTTGGAATTGTTCGATCCCTTGTTTATGAAATGCAGAGCAGCTTCAAGAATCAGAAAGCTTGGGCTCATCTTTCAGGAGTGTCTACCTTCGCTTCGATGCTCGCTATGAGAAGAGGACAAGATTCGGAAATAGCTGCAATCGCGGGGGTGCTACACGATTTTTATTTCTATAAAACTGGAATAAATACCTTTCCTGGTCACAATAGCGCAGACGCGGTAAGACCTATAATACGTAGCACTCAAATCTTTACCGACGAAGAGATCTCAGTAATTCTTAGATCAATCTTTTATCAAGAAGATAGAAATCGAGTTCATGGACCAGATGAGGAAGTTATTAAAGACGCTATTTTATTGCAGAGGTACTTTCAAAATACAGGAAATCATTTACTTAAGACGGATATACATAGACTACAAAATGTATTTATTGAATTAGGGATTCAGGAGGGAAATGTAGATACAGAATTAAACGTAGATGTGGAAGCATTAAATAGAGAAACTAAAGACAGACGACTTATGCTGGCTGATTTTGCGGAAAAGCTCGCAGAGCAAAACATAATCGGGGTACCGGAAGATGAACGTTATCGGGAAATTTGCAAGTATTGGCCGGACTCTGATATCTATAAAGTACTAGAAGGTAACTGGTGTGCTGCATTTGTATATTACTGCTGTATGCAGGTTGGAATACTTCTTCCAATTCGATATCCTAACCGAATGTATCGTCTAGCTGGGGTTGGTGCGTGGTTGGATTGGGCTCAGCTGCACGAAACTAGATTTTTCTATGACGCTAAACAAGAAGAATTTATTCCGGCACGTGGTGATATTGTTATTTTCGATAAGCTTCTCTCCGATAATTCTCACGATCATATCGGAATTGTTTTAGCTTGTGAAGACAATGAAATTTTGATTGCTGAAGGTAATAAAGACAATAAAAACTACTCTAGTGTCTCATTCAGGGGTAGAGATCATTGTATACTCGGATATGTCCGAATAGATAACGGCTACCGTTATCATTTCAATGGAGAGTATGTACCCTTTGGTTATTGATTTCGAGCAGTTATTACGCTAACGGATAGGATAGTTTAATAAGAGTTATGTTGAGTTTTTTTCGGGCCAGTTTAACCCAAAGGCGATAAAATGGTAATAAACCGATTAGGGAGGCAAATCCATGATTGATATTGAAAGAATTAAAGAGATTATTCCTCATCGGAATCCATTTCTCTTGGTCGATAGAATATTGGAGATTAATGAGGGGAAGAGAGCTGTTGGGATTAAAAATGTAACAATTAATGAACCTTATTTTCTCGGTCATTTCCCTGACTATCCCGTAATGCCTGGAGTCTTAATTGTAGAAGCACTGGCACAGGTCGGTGGAGTCGCTATGTCTAACGTTGAAAGCAACAATCATAAAATAGGCTTACTGACTGGTATTGATAATTGTCGTTTCAAACGACAAGTAAAACCAGGAGACCAACTCCTTCTTGTATTTGATGTAATTCGAATCAAGGGACAAATCGTCAAAGGAAAGGGAGTCGCCACGGTAAATAATGAATTGGTATGCGAATCTGAAATAATGTTTGCATTCAGTTCGATTTAGGTTTTAATGTAACGGGAAACGACAATTGAACAATATACATTGATGAGCAGGTGCTTCGGTATCCTGCTCTTTTCATTAAGCTAACGGGCAGGCTAGCGTAAACAAAATGATCAAAAGTATTAACCATACGTAGTTAATTACATTTCGGGATTAGCGCAATGATTTTCGGCAGCTTCGTTTGGTTAACGGGGGTAGTTTAAGTAAATGTAAATATTTACTTACGAACTAGTGTTCGGTATAATAAACTTGATTCCATTACAAAAAGGAGATGTTGGATATGTATAAACACATTAAAGATTTTGCCGCAACTTGGCAGATTGAAACGGAAGCAACAATGCGGACACTGGAGATGCTGACCGACGAGTCTCTTGGCCAACAGATAACAAGCGATCATAGAACGCTTGGACGTGTTGCATGGCACCTTGTACAGACGTTGCACGAAATGCCATCTCGGACGGGACTGTCTTTCGAAGGACCGAGCGAAGATATGCCGGTGCCAGCTTCGGCAGCAGACATCGCGTCAGTCTATAAGAGGACCTCACAAGCGCTCCTTGATGCTATACAGTCCAGTTGGAAAGATGAGAATCTGCTTATCATGAGCGATATGTATGGTGATCAATGGCCAAACGGCTTAATGCTGGATATTCTCGTAAAGCATGAGATTCATCATCGTGGTCAGATGACAGTCCTGATGCGTCAGGCAGGCCTTCGTGTGCCGGATCTTTACGGCCCGACAAAAGAGCAGTGGGCCGAGTACGGAGCGCTACCTCCAGTAATTTAGAGTAAGATTATATCCGCATTTGGCCGTTTGGCTATAGTGGGATTTATAAGTATTTTATCATAGGATTGAAAGTGGTGGCTTGAATCATAGACAAGAGGATACCATCGGACTAAAACTGTTAATTCTATTGAACTAACGGGGAACGTTAGTGGAATAGCGGTTGCTTCGGCAGCCGTTTTTTATTTGTTCAACTAACGTGCAGTAGAGCGTGATGTTGCCTTGTTGAACTATTAGGCAGTTAAATGCGGTATTATATTGTACGATTATCCATAAGAGATGAGGTGCCTTTATCAAGAAGAAATATGCTTTCCTAATAGTTTCCATATTATTATTTGTGATGGCTTATACAAAACCAAGTAGTCAAGATTATGATAATTACCTCCAAAAGGTTCACGGTCTTAAATGTGACAGTTCCGAAAGCTCAAATTGCTTTCATACTATTAATGACTTGAAATCATCAAGTCTCACACATCAGATTATTTTTATGACAGCAGAAACAAAAATTTTTGGAGAGGCAGATAATAAAGTACGAGTAGTAGGTATTTTCAATCATTTTTTTGTAATAGAAAATCGTCTTCATCCTAAATCAGATAATAACAATAATATCGAAGTTCCGTTGAGCTAACGGGACACGATAGTTGAATAATACATATTGATGAGCAGGTTACCTTAATCAACTAAGTGATGGATAAAATATAAATATAAGTGTTCTCTCTCAAACTATTGGAAAATATTATGGTACGATATCCTTATTCGGTTGTTTCAAGGGGAGGGAAGATACCGTGCTGAATACTCAGGATATTGCTATAGAAGCATTAACTTGTTATCCAATTACTTATCAATCAATAGCACATATTGGCCAAAATGCAAACACCATCTATAAAGTGACAGATAAGGAAAGTAACTGCTATAGTTTGCGAATACATCTATCAAAAAATGATTCGATGGAAAGTATTTGGTCTGAGGAAAAAGTCATCCATTCAGAAATGATTTGGTTGGAAACATTAACAAATGATACAAATCTGGTGTTGCCATCACCTATAAAAAATAACATTGGTGAATATGTTACTAAGATAGCTGACATAAACTGTACATTGTTAAAATGGGTAGATGGTGAACAAAAACAATTTGTTCCAACAGTCAATGATGCCGAGTGTGTAGGCGAATTGATCGGAAAGCTTCATAAACATTCATCTTTTTGGAAAATTCCGTCATCATTTACTCGACCGTCATTTGATAATTCTAGAATTTCACAATCATTAGAAAAGCTAAAACAGCTTGCTAACGGTGGTGAGCTCGATAAAAATGATGTGGAAATTCTGCAATTGGCCGGAGAGTGTGCAATTTTAATGATGAACGACATAGAAAGAACACCAGGCAATTGGGGGATAATTCACGCAGATTTGATTCCAAGTAATTTTGTGTTTCATGAACAAGAAGCTAGAGCTATTGATTTTGGAGCTTGTGGGTTCGGATATTATTTATTCGATTTAGGTTGGACACTTTCTTATATCCACCCAGCATTCAGAAACCAGTTGCTAGAATCATACGCAAAACAATTCGACCTGCCTCATAACTATGTTCAACGTTTGGAAGGTTTCTTTGTAGCAGCCCAACTCGAAACAATGAATTTTTGGCTTGGGCTGCCTGAATCTAATGAGTGGTTAACCAGTCACATTAGTAAATTAGCAAGTCGGGAATTTAAGCGATATGTAAATAAAGAAGAATTTCTCTTTAGTGGTACTCCTTACTGGGAGTAGTTTGTTCAACGAACGGAGAATGTTAGCCCAGATACTTTGGGAGCAGTTTTGCTTCAGAAGAATAGAGATCATGATAAGCTTATTGTCGAAAAGAATCTATAACCGCATAAAACAAAAGGAGAGGTACTTTGAAAAAAATTAGGGAAGCAACAAAAGAGGAAATGATCGAAATTTATAAGATGGGCTATGATGTTTGGGGAGATAATCTGCCATATGAAGAATATATAACTATGTGCCAGGCTTCCAAAAAGTATAAAAAGGGAAAGTGGTACGTTCTTGAAGCAACAGATACAAAGCAGCTATTAAGCTCCCTCATCGTATATGAACTAAATCTTTCTGTTGACCAAATTGTAAAAGGGATTGGTTCAATTGCTACCCCTTTATATTTAAGAAAAAAAGGATATGCTTCTTTATTGGTCAAAGAAACGATAAATAAACTTGAACAGGAAGAAAAGTGTAACAACTTTTTCCTTTATAGTGATATTGGAATAGAATTTTACAAAGAATTAGGTTTTATTGTACTACCTAATGAGTTTCAGAAATATAAAGACAGTGTTTGTATGTATTACTCAAAAGAAAATGATATCGACTCCATAGTACTTGATATCCCCGATTACTTTTAAAGCACATCCTTATTGAAGTAATGGGAAACAATAGGCTAACCCAGGTGATTTGAATTACAGATATGAGATTATAGTGGGTGTGAAAAAACGCCGGTCACCTTAAGCAGGTGACCGGCGTTTTCATATTAGCTTTTAGGCATTTTGCTCTCATCCATGTACAGCAGGTTCCAGCGGTGACCGTCCAGGTCGGCAAATCCTGCGCCGTACATCCAGCCGTCAATTTCACTCGGCTTGCCAAAGATTTTTCCTCCGGCAGACTCTGCTTTTTGAATAAAGGCATCTACTTCTTCTCTGCTTTCAGCGCCAATGGAAAATATTACTTCTGCGCTATGTGAAGTATCTGCGGTTTTAGAACCTGTGAATTTCTCAAACGCCGCATCCGGGAACAACAGAATTGTTGTTTGGCCTATGTCAAGCTTGGCTCTCTCGTTACCAACGCTAACTGCATGGAATCCAATCTCATTGAAAAAGGCAGTTGACCTCTCAACATCTTTGACCGGCAGGTTAATCCAGATCTCCTGTGGCATGGCTATAGCCTCCTGGAATATATTTTTAACAACTCCTACTATACTCTAGTTCTGGCAGCAGAAGCGAATCTTACAAAAGAATCCGGAATGACATTTCTGTCATGCATTATGCGGTTTCCTTAGTAACTTCTCTTCTCTATATCGCAACTCACTCTTAATTGAAATACTCGATAGTTTTCTCAATGAATGCCTTGGCCGATTTTGTCAGAAAACGGTCGGACCTATGAATGATCTCAAAGTGACGGTATGGCGGATCGTCTGTAATTCGGATGCAGCGTAGAGTTGGTTCATTCATCGCTTGGATCAAACGATAAGGCAGCAATGTTCCTCCGACGTTGGCTTTAACCAAGCTAATAATGGAAGTAGCCGAACTGGTCTCCATGATCGTATTTAAACTGAATCCATATTTACGGCAATAGCCATCAACCAGTTCTCTGCCTGTAAATCCTTCGGGGAACATCACAGTTTGGATATTTCGCAGTTCCTGGATTCCAATCGTGCTTCGTTCAGCCCAATCATGATTCTCGGAAACGACGAGTACATATTCTTCACTGCACAAAGGAATGCGTACAAGCCGATCATCAGGAGCAGACGTGATCTCGATGCCGATGTCTACTTCATTATCCAGCACTTGATTCAAGACATAGATCGAAGAGATAACCTTCAGTTGTACCTTGGGGAATCGTGCATGAAAATTCACGAGCAATGGGGTGAGCCGATAGTCCAGATCGGAAGGGAGAACACCAATTACCAACCGACCTCGTTGATCATTGCGGAATTCAGCTAACGCATCCTGGGTATTCTGTAAATGCCGAATCATCTGTACACAGTGCTCCAGAAACAGATTTCCTGCCTGGGTCATCACAATCTTTTTGCCGACTCGGTCAAATAAGGGAACACCGAGTTCATCCTCGAGCGCGCGTATTTGTTGACTCAACGTAGGTTGAGATATGCCGAGTTTCTCAGCTGCTCGTGTAAAATGAAGCTCCTCACACACCGCAATGAAGTTTTCCATCTGACGAATCTCCATATGAATACCCTCTAATCATTGGTTTTAGTAATCATTTTAATAGAAACTATAGTATTGTTCAATCATTCTAATGATTCTATACTTAATCATGCACCACCCAACGATCTGTCGTTAACAAATAGGATGATGGGTGAATGTAACGATACTACTACCATGAGGTGATTCATAATGAAACTTTTTTATATCGTCCTGGCGCTTATCCTGGCTTCACTGAATTTACGACCACCCATTACATCCATTTCACCTCTAATGAGCACCGTACAGAATGATCTGGGTATAAGCGGGATTACCGCCAGTCTGTTAACCACACTTCCGGTATTATGTATGGGCATATTTGCTCCGTTCTCCGTAAGATTAAGCAGAAAGTGGGGAAATGAGGGCGCAATTGTTTTGGCTTTAATCCTCATTGGGTTAGGTACGGGATTACGATGGTTTGTGGGTACAACTCCATTGATGATGTTCACTTCTTTTCTGTCCGGAGTAGGAATAGCATTGGCAGGGCCGCTATTATCCAGCTTCATTAAGCAGTACTTCCCTGACCGAGTGGCAGCTATGGTGGGTATCTACTCTACAGCGATGGTGATGGGGGCCAGCATTAGTGTGGGATTATCGGTTCCGCTTCAGCATACGCTGGGTGGTTCGTGGAGGGGCTCGTTGGCTGTATGGGCATTTCTCGCAGCCATTGCATTGCCGATCTGGTTGAGATTAGCCTGGTCTGCGCGCATAGATCGACAATCCGGTAAAATCTCGAGTGTACTTAATGCACCACTTCCGGTGAACAACAAGCGTGCCTGGATGCTGACATTATTCTTCGGGCTGATGGCAGCGATCTTCTACTCGTTGACCGCTTGGCTTGCGCCAGCAATCCAAAGCCAGGGGTATAGTCAAGAGATGGCCGGCAACATCCAAACCTTATTTACATTGATATCACTGCCCTCTACGTTGTTCATTCCCATGCTTGTACACCGTTACCAAAGACGTGTATTCTGGCTTGTCGGGTGTGCGTTATTAGAGTTGATGGGTGTCCTGATGCTGAACATATCCGTTAGCCCCTGGCTAGCGGCGATTCCACTCGGTATTGGAGCGGGTGGACTGTTCCCGATTGCACTGATGTTGCCCATTGATGAAACAAGCAATGCTCAGGAAGCCAGTAGCTGGTCCGCAATGACCCAATCAGGTGGTTACATTCTCGGAGCGCTTGGGCCGCTAGCCATTGGCTGGCTCCACGATGCAACGGGCAGCTTCGTCCAAGCATTCTATGGTTTGGTTGTAATCATCGTGCTTCAGATTATCGTTCAATTGGCTATAGGTAATAAAAAAAGTTCTCCAGCAAGTTAGGATAAGCCCCAGAACTGAGAGGATGTACTATTTTCATGATGAATTTAGAAACGGATTTTGTTGGGGGGAAATAAGTAGAGGAGCTTCCTATATGGTAGCTCCTCTTTTCTAGTAAATTAAACGGGCAATATACTAAGGTATTATTGGATTATAGGTTCATTCTATAAAGATTATTTCTTTTATATATTAGACCAATAAAGGCCTGTAGCGATATTATGTTATTTATAATAATAATGCGGAGGAATGGTCTGATGTCTATTTATGATTTTCAAGCGAAGTCAATTAATGGTGAGCCTGTTGAATTGTCAATTTATCGTGGAAAAGTTCTGCTTATTCTGAACACTGCCAGTAGATGCAGCTATTCTCGCCAATTACCTGATCTTCAAAGCCTTTACGAAATTCACCATGAGCAAGGGTTTGAAATACTAGGTTTTCCTTGTAACCAATTCAACGAGAAAGAGCCAGAGAGTAACTCGGAAGTACATGAATATTGTGAGAGCAACTTTGGAGTTAAGTTTCCTTTATTCGAGAAAGTTGAGGTTAGGGGACCGTCTGCTCATCCGTTATTTCAATATTTAACACAGCAAGCACCATTTCAAGGGTTCGATACTGAGACATCAGGCGGTCAATGGATGCAGGATTTTCTGCGGGAAAAGTATCCGGACATATATGCCGGTGACGGGATCAAGTGGAATTTCTCAAAGTTTTTAATCGATCGAAACGGTCACATATATGGTAGATACGAAACTACGACTGAACCATTTGACATAGAGGTATTTATTGAATCACTTCTTTTAAAGTAAATGAATCCGATTAGTGATTAAGCTAACGGGCAGGATAGTTCAATCGTTTCTCGAATATTTTATGAGTTGGATAATTTTATGACCTTTGTGATTATAACGTTATCTGAAAAATACGCAAAGATAATTTTTTGAAGGGATGATTAAATTGAAGCAAGGGATACTAGTTTATCTAAATGGAACTTCAAGTTCTGGAAAGACCTCCATATCGACTGAACTGATAAATCAGAAAGAGATTCCTTTTTATCATTTATCAATTGATGATTTTTTTAATAATTACAATGATTTTATTAATAATAAATTTCCAGATGAACCTCCAAGAGAAATAGATCATCAAGTTGTCTCACAAATACTTGATGATTCCATATTCTCAGTGTACCATTCGACAATTAAATTGTTATCAGAAGTGGGTTTTAATGTAATAGTAGATACCGTAATCGACAATGACAAGAGGTTTAATCAGTTTCTTGATCAATTTTTCGATCAGCCTACGTTATTTATAGGTGTAATATGCTCGAAAGAAGAACTCATAAGAAGAGAGCAAGCAAGAGGAGATAGAAAAATTGGACTAGCAACTTCACAGTTTAGCAAAGTATATTGCTTTGATGAATATGACCTCGAAGTAAATACTGAAGAGATGAATCCAAAAGAATGTGCCGAAAAGATATTAAGTTTTATTAAGTCCAATAAGGAATACTCGGTATTTAAGAAATTAAGTAAAAGAAATGTTAGTGTTTCCTAGTAGGCGTATCCATCAGATAACACCATATCAAGCGTTGGGGCTATCGCCTCTCGGTCTGCCCGAGGGATTTCGGAATTAAGCTAACGGGCAGTTTAGTTGAGTGTCAACCAATAGGATTTGAGTATTAGTTTGCAGAGTTTATAGACGAACACTTCAATTTCGAAAGCAGGTGAATAACTTGACAGTGCCACCATTGCTGGATGGAGCAAATGTTTTGATTTATACAGCAAACGAGCATTTCAATAATAACGGATATGTTTTGTTCGAGGGTGAAAACAAAAAAGAGGTTATCACTGCTTTCGCGGTAGCTAAATATGACGGTGCCAGAGGTTACTATCTATTCTCATGTGACCTGGAGTGGAATGTTATTGGTGACACTCTGCACGATTCATTGCAGGAAGCTAAAGATTGCGCAGAAAACTCAAGCCATGTACCGATAAATTGGATTTCAATAGTCATTCATCATTACGAAATCTTAGTCGAACGTTTTAAGAATAAGGAATACGGAATTGAAGAATTACAGCGCAGATTAAACACCGCTGTAATGCCTGATCCTCCAAAAACTGAAATTTCGACTAGACTCTTAAAATTGGATAATGATTTAGAGATGTACGCCCAGCATGGGCGTCATCTCTAGGGTGAAAGTCTCTCACGGGGGCTGGCAAGTTTACCTTAAGCGAAGGGCAAGGGTATCTACCGCGAGGTGAATCTGAAGGAAGTTGGAGGCAAAAGTACGGGCCAAGGCAGACGAATCTACTTTGAGGCGGCTGCAGCCGTAAAGATGACGTTCTTATTCTTAGGAGGCCTGACGGATCGATGAGGTTAAATGGGTACGCTTTTATCATTGATTTCAAAACATTGTGCTATTTGCCGAGAACATGCGGTAACAAGGGAAGCGTGCATTTTCGCTGGGGGAGATATGCTCTGATCCAACGGTGTCTCCGCCGTTTTTTGTGCTGTTTGGTAAGTGAAGCAAGAGGCTAATTTGAAAAACACTGGCCTAGCTGTGCTAAGCTATCTGTACCTCAAAGCCGTCCGGGTCCAGAACATAAAAGAACCGCAAGCGGGGATTCGGCGTGATCGGCCTGCGCGCTACCGGGATGCCCTGATTTTTCAAATGATCTATTGCCTCATCCAGTGACTCCACCTCGAACCCAACGGAAGCGCCGCATTCTGGCTTCAGAGCCGGTCGGTTCCCTGTATAAGCTTGATCTTGGGCTGTCCCTCCGTGCCTAACATAAACAATCTGTTTTCCTCTGCTCTCAAATCTGCGGTCTATCGGAAGTCCCAGAATCCTGTGATGAAAATTAAGGGATGCCTCCAGATCGCGCACCCTTAGCGTAATCCAATTCAGGCTCAATTTCATGACTTTAATATCCCCTTATGTGAATTTATATTTTGTTCATTATACGCCATTTTGCACTGAAACCGGGGAGGATGAGGAATCGTGGGGCGTTTATAAGGGATTTGGCAAGCGGCTTACCCCTAGTCAAAAGTATGAAAGGGGTCCATCGTGAGACGGGTTTTCTTTTTTGGAAATGAAACAGTTGGAAATTGATCATTGCTTTGTGAGGTGAAGTATAGGGCAGTGCCCCTGACCACCACGCCAGAGCGCATCGCTGCAGCGATGAGGTCAGGGGTTCGATCCCCCATGGCTCCACCAACAATTGTATACATGGACTCTTAGCTCAGTTGGTAGAGCCGTTGACACTTAATCAATTGGTCCAGGGTTCGAGTCCCTGAGAGTCCATCCAGAAGAAAAGGCGGAAATGCAGTTTTTTTGTTGTTAATGGGAGTTGGAGGAATATGCAGAGAGTGGGGGGTTCTGAGCTGCAAATGCCAACGGCAACAGCCCGCTCGTGCATCCAGACCGGAACTCACCCTCTGAACTCTAGATGTTAAAGCTAAACGCCAAGCCGATCGCCAGTTACGATCGGTGCTCGCTAACCCCGAAATTCAACTTCAGACTAACCAAGTTCTTGTCCCGAGCTGAGTACAAGAACTTACATCGTTAGCCGAAATGAACAAGAACTTTGAATCATAGCTGATTAGATGTATGTCTAATATTTGAAGGGACACGAGAGATAAAAAAACAGTTGGGGAGGCAGCCTGGAGATCAGCTGTCTTATTCTCAACGGGCAGGATAGCGCAACAATCGCCGAATTCCCTTGAAAGACGCAGTCTTAGCATTATGACTAAAGAAATGCAGCCAAACTAATGTGAACTCTAGGGGGTTACAGAATGTCTGTCATACCTGATGAATCAAGACGAGCGAAGTTCTCTACCCTAGCCAATGCGATAGTCTATTAAGTTTGATTATCCGACAAGGGAGCATGTAGATGGTCGATTTGTCTTAATTAAAAAGCCTAATCAGGTAAAAAATCAAAATATAACTGAATCCCCAAATAGTCCCCTAAAAGCCTAAAAGTACGTTTCTCTTCATGTTCATGCCGTTGAATATAAGATCACGCTTGATGTCAAAAAAGTGTATTCAACATTATGCTAAGCTGATAACGAATCAAACCAGATAATCCGTTCTAATGATTATGTCCTGATTATGGACTTCCTTTAATCTCATCTCTATAATAGGTGAAACATTATTGAAAACGTTCACAAGGGAGTTGCCATGAAAATTCGTTCCAGCAACTATTTCACCCGTCTCTTAATGTACAGTCTGCTGATTGGCTCTATTCCAGTGATCATCGTTGGAATCATCTCATATTTCAAAGCTTCCTCAATCGTGCAGGACAAGGTAAACCAGAGCAGCATGGCGACACTTCAGCAGACCCAACTTCGTGTGGAGCAAACCCTCAAGACGATCGATCATTCGGTTACGCAGTATATTAGCTCGCCCCTTGTGGTGAATGCGATGTCGCTCCCTTATTCTGCAGCCCATTATCAGGTTTATAATGAGATGTACCAGAACATGGTGCGCAGCCAAACCTTCGAGCTGACGATAAACAATATGACTGTAGTAAATTTAAAAGGTAAATGGGGCGTCGACAACAACAATATTTTTACATTTGACGATGTAAGGAATCTGGATCATCTTCTCCGGTATGAGAAGCTGCCTTCATTTTCTCTTTGGGTAACGGACGAGGACAAAAGCTCGCCAAGTATTAGTCTCGTGAAGAAAATCCCGTTGAATTCGCTGAAAGCCAACGGACTGGCCATCGTGACCATCGCCGAATCGCAGCTGGCGAGCCTTCTGGCGGCCGACAACCAAATCGGTAGCATTATGGTAATGGATAAAGATTACCGGCTTTTGTCCCGAAGCGATCGGAAAATACAGCAATCCGGTTTTGAGCAACTTGTTGCCGAGATGCAAAGGCGAAATGAAACGGAAGGACAATTCAACGTTGAGCTTGATGGGGACAATACAACCGTTATCGTTCGTAAGTCAAGTTATAATGACTGGATTTATGTTTCCGCCATATTCATCAAGGATATTACCCGAGATTCCCGCTCTATAGGCTGGGTTACTCTGTTTGTATGCCTGCTCATGGTTCTGATAACCGGCGGACTCGCACTACTTGGTTCCCGTAATTTCTACCGGCCAGTTCGGAAATTGGCCGCAACGATTGCCAGCAGATTCGGAGATCCGCCAGATGAAGCCCGTACCGACGAATTCACCATGATCGGCTGTCGGTTGCAATCCATGCTGCAGACGGAATCCCGCCTCCTGGCTCAGCTGACAGGACAAGTACGGGAACTAAAGCAATTTTTTGTCATGAAGCTGATTCGCGGCGAGGAGAAAGAATCTCAGTTACCGGCCAGATTGAAAGAATATGGCTATCACGCCGATTGGAACTGGTATGCCGTACTCGCCATTCAGATCGATTTTCTGGAGCGGTCCCGGTATAGCGAAAACGACCGTGATCTGCTGCTCTTCGCGATCGCCAATATCGTCGGCGAGCTGATCCCCGCCGAGGAACGGCTAGATTCTGTGTTGCTGGAACAATCCCAGATCACGGTTGTCGGAGGTGCCGTAACTACGGATGTGGAGTACAAGAACCGGTTGTTTGCTGTAGCAGAACTGATCCAGAGAACAGTACTGCAATACCTGAAGCTGCATATTAGCATCGGCATCAGCCGTCCCCAAAATCAGCTCGTCGATATTTCTATCTCTGCCAAGCAAGCACTGGAGGCGCTTCGCTATAGGATCCGTTTCGGCGCGGAATCAGTTCTGTTTATCGATGATGTCCAGCCTGAAGACTTAGTATCCAGCGTGTTCCCGCACCGTGCAGCCAAAGAGCTCTACGATGCAGTTAAGCTCGCGGAGCGGACAAGGGCTGACGAACTGTTGGAGCGCTGCATTGGATTGATCTTTGAAGAGCAAGCCGACTGGCGCCAATATCGGATGGCATTGGTCAGGCTGTACACGATACTGACCGAGCTTGGACAGTCCGAGATAACAGCAGATACAAAGAAGAATACAGACGCGGAATTTCCACCCGATCAGGAAAAACAGCTTTTTGACAGATTGCTTGATCTAAAATCCCAGGAGGAAATCCGATTTTGGTTTAGTGAGACAGTCATTACTCCAATCATGCGCAGGCTGGAGCACCAGAGAAAGTCTCATGTCAAGAAAATATCGGACCAGCTAACTGATATGATCCATCAGAACTTCGACACCGAGCTTACGCTTGAAGCATGCGCAAAGCAATTGAATTATCACCCCAACCATTTGGGGCCGCTGTTCAGCAGGGAAAAGGGGATCAGCTTCAGCGAGTACCTGCAAAACTACCGTTTACAGATGGCGAAGCAATGGCTGGTAGAGACTGATATGAAGATCGGAGATATTGCGGATCGATTAACCTACACCAATCCCCAGAACTTCATTCGCTTTTTTCGCAAGATGGAGAACATGACGCCCGGACAATACCGGGATTTGCACTGCCATCAGAAAAAATGAACGCTTCAGCCGAAGACTCCCTGCGATAGGTCCACAGCCTGTCGTTGGGGGTCTTTTCATTATGATGTTACAGAGTAACAAGAAGTTACTCCTGATCGTATCCTCATGATTGTTCCGCACGTGATCATGATTATAACCTAAATAGTGGCAAATACCTTCCTTGATGATTATCCCTTGATTATAGACGTCGGCTTGTCGGACGCTTATCTTGAAGGTACGCACAAATAACACGAAGGTGGAGTCGAAGATGAATCAACCCAAAGGAAATCTTGCGATTGAAATATCTGCCCCGTTGAGAAAGAGACCCTATTTCTGGGGGCAGATACGGAGAAACAAATGGTTGTACGGGATGCTGGCCCCCGGGGTCCTTTACTTCCTATTATTCAAATACGCCCCGATGTGGGGACTTCTCTTGGCTTTCAAGGATTATCAGCCTTTCTTGGGCTTTTTCGGCAGTCAGTGGGTTGGCATGAAACACTTCGAGCGGCTATTCCATGATCCCGCGTTCTGGATGCTTCTGAGGAATACCCTGGTACTGGCCGGATACAATATTCTATTCTTCTTTCCTGCACCGTTCCTGCTCTCTCTTATGATTAATGAAGTGCGCCGTGAGAAATTAAAAAGAACCATACAGACCGTCATCTACATCCCGCATTTTGTCTCATGGGTCGTGGTAGTCGGCATCGCCTATACCTTCTTTACAATCGACGGCGGACTGGTGAATGAAGCCATTATGGCAATGGGTGGAGATAAGATCAATTTTCTCGCCAGTTCAGGCTGGTTTAGAACCATGGTTACATTGGAGGTGATTTGGAAGGAGACGGGATGGGGAACCATTATATTTCTTGCAGCCTTGGCAGGAGTTGATCCCCAGATATATGAAGCGGCAAAAATGGATGGTGCAGGAAGGTTGCGACAATTATGGCATGTGACACTTCCGGCCATTCGCTCCACCATTATTATTCTTTTCATCCTCCGGTTGGGAAGCTTTTTGGATACGGGCTTTGAGCAAATTTTCCTGATGCTAAATCCGATTAACCGTGAGGTCGGAGAAGTGTTTGATACTTATGTATATACGGCGGGGATTACGCAAGGGCAGTTCAGTTTCAGTACCGCTGTTGGCCTTTTTAAGTCGCTGGTTGGATTTGTACTGGTCATCGGTTCCAACTGGTTGGCCAAAAGATTCGGCGAGGAAGGAGTGTATTAATCTATGAATCAACAAAACCGAAGCTGGAGCACCCGTATGTTTGACGGGATCAATGTCGCAATCCTGCTATTGGTATCGGCTGTGATGATCATCCCGTTTATTTACATCATATTGATTTCCTTCGCTACAGAGCAGGAGGTGCTGTCCAAGAGCTTCGTCGTATTTCCAACGAAATTCTCGTTAGAGGGCTACCGATATATCTTCTCTACTCCAATATTGCTGCGCAGCCTGGCAGTTACCATTGGGGTGACTGTGATCGGGACATTGGTGAACCTGCTGCTGACTGTGCTGATGGCGTATCCACTTGCCCGCAAAGATCTTTACGGACGGCGCGTTGTCATGCTCATGGTTATCTTCACAATGCTATTCAACGCCGGTATTGTACCTACTTTTTTGATTGTCAAAGAGCTGCACCTTACCAATACCTACTGGGCGCTTATTATTCCCAGCGCGATCAGTGCTTTTAATATGATCATCATCAAAAATTTCTTCCAGCAGTTGCCTGACGGCCTGGAGGAATCGGCCAAGATTGACGGTTGCAATGACCTTGGGATTTTATTCCGTATAGTCATCCCACTATCTCTGCCTGCGCTGGCAACCTTTTCACTGTTTTACGCAGTAACTCATTGGAATACCTTTCTGAGCGCTATTTTGTATATCAACGATTCGAATAAATGGCCGATCCAGGTCCTGCTAAGACAGATTGTGATTCTCTCGGAGAAGGGGTTGTCTGATATGAGCGAGGCCCCTCCGCCGCCGTCCAAGATTATCAATATGGCGGTTATTGTGTTCTCCACCGTCCCGATTCTGTCAATTTATCCATTTTTGCAAAAGCACTTTGCCAAAGGAGTGCTGCTAGGTTCGGTTAAAGGATGACCCTATTCATCTTTTAATACAATATCTTCAATATAATGAGGGGGAGTAAGACATGAAACAGTTAAGCTACAAAATGTTCCTGACAGGTCTCTTAGTCATTCTGACAGCCGCAAGTTTGTCGGCGTGTGGAAGCAAACAGGAAGGGAAGAGCCCGCAGGCAGGTGGACAATTTTCATTTACAATGATGAACCAGTATTCCTCGACTGAGCCGCCCAAAGCCGACAATTCGATTATCAAGCAAATCGAAGAGTATACGAATACCAAAATCAATGTCACTTGGGTTCCGGCGTCTGCTTACAATGACAAGGTCAACGTCTCTATCGCCTCCAATGATCTACCCCAGGTACTGATGATTGGGGATACCAAGTCCTCATCTATCATCAATGCGGAGCGGTCGGGTATGTTCTGGGAGATCGGACCTTATATCAAGGACTATCCTAATCTGAGCAAGTACAACACCAATGAACAGGTACTGAAGAATATATCGGTAGATAGCAAGGTTTACGGTTTGTACCGCGCCAGAGCTTTGGCCCGCCAAGGCATAACCTTCAGGCAGGATTGGTTAGATAATCTAGGCTTGCAGCAACCCAAGACCATCGATGATCTCTATAATGTTATCCGCGCATTTGCCCTAGACGATCCGGACAAAAATGGAAAAAACGATACATTCGGGCTGGTGGAAGCCGAGGATTCCGGCGGCGCAGGGTCCACAGGTCTCCTTGGATTCCAGACCATCGCGTCCTTCTTCGGAGCGCCCAACCAATGGGATATTCAGGATGGCAAAGCAGTTCCCGAGTCTATGACTAAAGAAAATATGGAAGCCATGAAGTTCTATAGGAAGCTGTATGAGGAAAAGCTGATTAATCAGGATTTTGCGGCTACCAAAGTCAACAAACAGCAAGAGCAATTCTTCCAAGGTAAGGCCGGGATGCTGTTCACCACCCTTGACTTCGTGATCACAGGAGGAAACGAGCTGAAGAAGGCCAATCCTGACGCCAAAATTGATATTGTCAGCAGAATTCAAGGACCAAAGGGGGAACAGGTATTTGCGACCACTGGATATAACGGAATGTTCGTGTTCCCAAAGGCTACAGTCAAGTCGGAGGCGGAGCTGAAACAGCTTCTTGGTTTCTTTGACAAAATCGTCGATGACCAAATGTTGTATACCTGGACGTGGGGTATCGAGGGGGTCCATTACACCAAAGGAGAGGACGGAGAACCGAAAATCACTGACCAAACAGCGTATGCCAACGAGGTATCTCCACTAAAGCAGCTGCCTACCTATGATGGTGCGCTGATGATCTGGAAAGGGAAGGGGGAGACGGACAATAAATTCCGTACCATGATGAAAGAAAACGAGGCCATTGCCGTATCCAACCCGGTGGAGCCCCTGATCTCTCAGACCGCTGTGGAAAAGGGAACGGAGCTGAACAAGATCATAACTGACGCCCGTGTCAAATTTATTATGGGAACTCTTGATGAAGACGGCTTCAATAAAGAAGTGGAGAAGTGGCGCTCTCAGGGCGGGGACCAGATGATCAAGGATTATACGGAGCTGTATGCGAAGCAGGCTAAGAAATAATGTGGCTATTTAAAGAAAATGAGGTGCGTTATGAGTTATTTGCTGGAGGACTTTGCATTTGATCTGCGGGCTTGTCTTGCGCCTAAGGAGCATATTTGGGTATGTAGCGGTTATAGCACCGTAGCTCCGGAACGAAATATGGTAATGGGAGTTAAGGGGTGCTACTCGCCCCCTTTTGCCGCTAAGGATCTGCATGCTGGGATTCACATGATCGTGAACGACCACGATATTGAGGATACAGGAAACTTGGGCAAGGGAGACTGCGGAGTACTTTACGCCGAAGAGCGCTGGCGCCCCGATCGAATTTTCCGCCGTGGCACATACCATCATTTTATCGGAGAAAGGCTGATTTCCTTAAGCGTTTGCAGTGAGCTGGTTCCATTATTGAACACCCATGGATTTGTTCTGAAGGTGACCATCCGCAACCGCAGCGGCAGCCCGGTGCCAGTTAGGTTGCGTCCCCGAGTAACACCGGGCAGCCCGGCTTATGTAGCTTATGACTTGTGGGACTATGGCTGGCCAGAGGCGGCAGCAGCGCCTGCTCAGGAATTGGAGCCTGGCTTGTGCGAACGCGAATCTGGGGGCTTGACCTTTGCAGTGTCCGGTGTTTGGGAGAATGAACAGGTCCGAGTAACTCTGCTGCGGGAAGGAGTTTGGGAAGCGGAGCTGGCCGACGGGGAAGATCTGGAGGTACGTATTGGCATCATCATGACCGAGTCTGGAAATCCATTTTGCCCGGATGAGACGCTGGCAGAGCTGGAGCAGCGGACGACAGCAGGTTGGGAGAAGCGATTGGAGGATGCCGGCAAACGTCTGCCTTACTTGCAATCCGATATTCCTGGGCTGGAGGATTATTATAAACGTTCGCTTATTAGCGGACTCGTATGTTTATGGGAAAACCCTGAGTTCGTCATGACGCCGTTTCCTGCGGTATCTGGTATGGAGGGGGCGGGCATATGCTGCTATCCGTGGGATGTTGGCGGCTACGCAGCCAAAACGATGGTTCTTCTGCTTGGCAAGGAGAAGAGCCTGGAGTTGGCCAGACTGATGGTGGCAAGTGGAATTGACCGCCACTCTCGGTTTGCCCCAACCGGCAGAGGAGCGGACGTCCCTTACTCCTATAGCCTGTGGTCCTTTATCCATTTTGCTTGGTCCGCTATTGTGCTCCATGGGGAAGGGAGCGATCTGTTCCCGGCGATGAGACTGCTAACACTGTATGATGACCAGCGCCTTACCGAATGGAATGATTTGCTGGATTACGGTTTGCAGCATAATTTGCTCGAAATGCGCGGGGCGGGCTATGAGCACATTGTAGCCAGCCCTAATGCCGAGCGGGCCTGGAGCTACGACCGTCTGGCGGAGTTGGCATTGCATTTAGGAGCAGACCATGAGCCGGTTAAGGAGTGGCGGGAAAAGGCGGAGCGGATTCGAAAGTCAATCCGGGAGCATCTGTGGGATGATGAGGCTGGCTGGTTCAAGGCACTCTATCCCGGGGGCCACGAGGAAATAATCTACTCGATCCAATATTATGACGCTTTGCGCTTTGGCGCTTGTAATGAGACCATGATGGCCGGAATGCTCAGACAGGTAACAGACGATGCATTCCTCGGAGCTTACGGAGTAAGCAGTGTATCCGCCAGGGATGAACTTCATTATGAACTGAATGATCCGGACTGGTCCGGCAGTGGATCATACACGGGAGACGGACCGATGCTGGCTTTGACTTTATGGGAAAATGGCCAAAGTGGACCAGCTTGGAATGTACTGAAGCGTTTACTGTGGATGGGAAGGCATCTGCCCTATTATCCGCAAGAGCATTATTGTGACAGGCCTGCTGTACCTGCACATAAACGGGCCAATGTGGTGGCGGGGTTATCGGGGATGGAAGCTCTACTGTTTGGTATGGCGGGTATCGAACCAGGATTGGACGGCAGCTTATGGATACGTCCGAACCCGCCGGAGGAAGGTACGGTACGCGTTTCCGGTTTCCTATTCAGGGGACAAAGCATTGACGTCAGCATGAACCCCGGATATTGCGAGATTTCATGCAATGGCAGCATCGTTTATAGCGGTGCTCCGCAACGAGTATGGGTAGGTCGTTTTTCCGCAGAGGAGAGAGAAGTTACGGATTTAGGGGGTCTAACGATATGAACAAAGAGTCTTTTGATTTTGATATTATCATCGCGGGTGCGGGTGTCGGAGGTATTAGCGCGGCGCTTGCTGCTGCAAGATTGCAGATGAGGGTGCTACTGATCGAACAAGCCGGGGAAGTGGGGGGAACAGGTGTATTCTCGAGTGTATCCTTAATATGCAACTTCCGGGATTCACGTGGAAAACCGATTACCAGCGGCATTCACCGGGAGTTGTTCCCCGCCGCATATACGCATTACAATGAGAAGCTCGTTCCTACCTATGATGAGCAGGAGTTGAAGGCTGCATATGAGGGGCTATTGGCTTCCGAACCGACCCTTACGCTGTGGACCGACTGTAAGGTCTTCCAAGTTGATATGAAGAATGGACGAATTGTCCGTCTGCATATTCAGGGCAGCCGAACAACTGCGGTTACCGCTAAGATATACCTCGACGCCACTGCCGACGGCAATCTTTCCGCGTTGGCGGGATTGGAGTACAAACTGGGCAGAGAAGGCGACGGTAAGCTGCAGTCCGCCACTGCCACCTTCAAGGTCAGCGGTATAGACTGCTCCCGGCTGAAGGAGCCGGATATTCGGCAGTGGTCAGCCATTCATTCGTTGCGAAGGGAGCTGTTGCCTTATTACCTCGACATGAAAGCGGCAGGCCTCACCGGCAACACCCGGCAGAGCATTACTTGTTTTCCTTATCCAGATGAAAAAGCCCTGCTGTTCAACTCTACTTCGGTGCTGGATGTAGACCCCACCCGGCCGGAAACAGTTATTAGAGGGAAAGGAGAAGGTATTCGGCAGGCGCAGGAGTTGTTTGAGGCTATTAAGCAGCATCCCGCTTTCCATCATGCCCAGCTGGAATACATCGCCCCTAAGCTGGGTATCCGAGAGGGGCGGCGAATTGTCGGAGAATACGAACTGACTGCAGAGGACTGCCTGCAGAGCAGGCGCTTTGATGATATGGTGGCAGCATGCGCTTATTCCTTGGATATTCATAGTCCGGATGGAGGCGCCAGTAGGCTTGAGAGCATCCCTGAGCCAGGCTACTACCATATTCCATACCGTTCGCTTATCCCCAAGGGCTGCACCAATCTATTACTCAGCTCCCGATGCATCAGCGGCACCCACGAAGCTCACAGCTCCTACCGGATCATGGCCTCGGTAAGCGCCATCGGGGAAGCATCGGGTACAGCTGCTGCGCTCTATATATTCCAGGGGCTACAGAATGTCCGGAAGGTTCAAACTTCCCACATCCGGTTCCTTCTCCAGCTGCGTGGTCAATTTATAGAAGGAGAGGTGGAGCGGATTCCAATGCCAGCAAGCTCTGCATGGGCGGAAGAGATAAATTAATACGGAAAAACTCTAATAATCTTTGATAACGCTTACAGAGTCATTTGTGATTGAGTTCCAGTTCAAGATAAGGGAGTGAACGTCATGTTCGTGAAAAAGTTGATGATCCGTTTGGTACTTGTCTTGCTTGTGTCAGTCAGTGTTATTGGGGCGGTAGCACCCCATACCGTCGCTGCCCAGCCCCAGGTCGACGTAATTTTGAGCTCACCCCCAATATACAGCGGTGTTAACAAGGCTTGGCCTGGTGACGCAGACAAAGACCCGACACACGCTGCGACGACCAGGAACGGCAGGGCGTGCTGGACGACGTCACAAGATCCCCTAAATCCCTTTCTCTACATTGATGTAGGGAGCTCCGCGAAACCTGATGGCGCGACGTACGCAATCGTGTCCGTTGACTACTTTGACGCAGCGGCGACGACCATGGCCATCGAGTATGACGGTCAAAACAACGCATACCAGGCCACCCCTTGGATGCCTACAAGCGGCAGTCAGACTTGGAAGAATCAGATTTTTGAACTGAACGGAATTAGGTTCGCAAATGGCACAAACGGTGCAGATTTCCGTCTGCGCGTTCACAGTATCAATGGCGTCATGCCGGAAATCTGTTTCGCGCGAGTCCAGGTGACTTTTGCAACGACCCCAGCGCTATCCGTGATGAACCCGAGTCTGCTCTTCACAACCAATTCCGCAAACCTGGATTTTGGCACAGTGGGTGACTTGGTTTCATATGAAATTACGGATGATCAGGGCGTGAGTCTTCGCACGGGATCTGTACCCGTAGGAGCTGACGGACATGCTTCGCTATCGGTGCAGGACCTCGGTCCGGGATTCTACAACCTCACTTTCTCAAGCCTGATTGATGACCAGACGGTAACGCGCACCACAACGTTTGGCATTGTGACCCCGACGCCAGCCGGCGCCTTAAGCCCTGATTCCTTCTTCGGGATCGACACACACTTTGGTCACTACAAATCCCTTGAAGACGGACTCATGAATTCTCTGGCGACAATCGGCTATGGCCACATTCGCAGCGATATTAACTGGTCATTAATTGAAAAGCAGCCAGGCGTGTACAACTGGGCTGGGTATGGTTTTGAAGCCAAATCACAACAGTCTCTTGAACTCGGCATGACTCCCCAGGGTGTTCTGGCCTATAACAATACAAATTATGACAACGGGAAAACGCCGAGCTCCGCGGCTGGCCTAGCCGCGTTTGGTCAGTTCGGAAAAGCTGCCGCCGAGCACTACAAAGGGAAGGTCAGCGATTTCAACATCTACAACGAGTTCAATGGCACCGGCTTCAACAACGGTGCTTGCGGTACTACTGCAGCCTGCTATGTACAGATGCTTCAGGCTATGTACGGCCCCATTCACGAAGGAAACCCCGACGCGAATGTCATAGGCCCGATTCCATCTACCATTGACGATAACTGGAATAATGCCTTTTTCGCTGCCGGCGGCATCAACTACATTGATACGTTCGCGACGAATGTCTACGGTTACGCTCTCAAGGGGGCAAACACCCCGCCCGAGCAAACCCTATTGGTATCGAAGCTTCCTGCGTTGGTGCAGCAGGTGAGGCAGGCGGCTGGAAATCGGCATGTCCCCGTGTGGATTACGGAGAACGGTTGGCCCACGTATGCCCCTGGCTCTACGGAGCTCCAGCAAGCGGATAATCTGGTGCGTGCTCAGGTGCTGGCAAAGGCAGCAGGCGTGGATGTCTTCAGTTGGTACTCGGCTATGGATGACGGTACGGACCCCAATAATAGGGAACATCACTTTGGACTGTTCGGGCAACCCGTCGATGGCGTAGTCGGCGTAGCTCCGAAACCGGGAGCTGTCGCAAACGCTGTGCTCATTCGCGCGGTGACCGGAAAGACTCTTGGTGCCCGCGACAGCCTCGGCTCCGCTACCGCCTACTCGTATCCGTACACAGGAGGAGGCTCGACGACTCGGGTGATGTGGTCCACGGGCTCCGAGGACATTGCTTTGCATACTACCCAGCCTCTGATCGTCACTGATGAATATGGCTCGGCTCAGACGGTGAATCCGACAGACGGCGCGGTCATTCTGACGCTCAACGGCAGCCCGATCTACGTCACAGGCAATGTTGACAGCTTAGGCTTAGCGCAGTCAGCGATCACGATGAAAGTTGCCGACCAGTCGATAAAAGGAGAGGCGATTCTTGTAACGGTGACTGCAGATCGCTCGGACCGCAAGACGGATCTTCCCAATGAGTTGACGATCATTGCGAACGGGGCACAACCTATAAAGCTTCGAACTTCCCCAGGCAAGGTAACGAGCGCCACTATCAGCGTTCCTGCAACCATGCTCCTTGGCCAGCGAACTATAGCCGTAGATGTAACGAAAGCGAAGCCGGGGAAAGGGGGCAACAATAAGCACGAGCCGAGTCTTGTTGCCGGCTTGAGGGTAACGACAAATGTCGTCAAGCCGTTCGAGATCAGCGTCCAGCCAACAATCACCTCAGATGCGACGTCCCGAAGCTATTTTCTCGACATCGATCTGAAGAATAATCGAACCAGCGCCTTCACGGCGACCCAAGTTACCTACCAAGTTGGGCCGGCATCTGGGGAGGTGCCGGATGTGGCCAATGTCTCTGCGAATGGAACTGCATCGATGCGGTTCCCGCTCTCCGACATTCCGTTGTTCGATTCCCTGAGGTATAGCGTGACCGTCGATAGCGAGAACGGTTCGGACACTTTATCCGGATCGATTTCCTACGCTCCCATCGAGCCCACAGACCACCAATCGTTGCCCGCAATCGACTTGGCGACGCAAGCGACATGGGTATCGATTTCCGGGTCACGAAGCGGCAACAGCGATCTCAGTGGGCATCTGCGCATCAACTACAACAGCGACGCACTTGTGATTGACGCCATGGTCACAGACGATAAACATTTCGGCGCGCGCACTCCAAGCACACTATGGCAGACCGATTCCATCCAGTTCAGTACCTATGACCGAGTGCCAGGACACGCTGGCGGACAGCGTGTTGAAATCGGGGCTGCACTTCTCGACAGCGGACCGTCAGTTTACACATTCGCGGCGCCGGCCGGCCAGCAGTCGGGACCAACCCCTGGCGCTAAAGCGAACATCGTTCAAGACGGAAGTAACATGCACTACGTCATCTCTGTCCCGTGGACCTCGCTAGGGTTTAGCGGACCGCCGATGCAGACCATTGGAATCTCGTTCCTGGTGAATGACGATGACCGGGGATCCAGTGGCGATTCCCGCGATGGTTTCTTGCAGTGGGGATCAGGAGTCGGCACGACACCGAAGAACCCCTCATTGTTTCGCCACGCACAGCTGGTACTGTAAAGAACATATCTGAACCGAAGATGCAGAAGATTTGATTTATAAGCACGGAACAGGACACGAGATAAAAAAACAATAGAGACAGCCGGTAGATCGGCTGTCTTTTTCTATTATAGCGTGCCCAGAGGCAAGCATTATCTAGTTGGTGAAAGTCCAACCAAAGGTGGGGCTACAAAGTCTTATAGGTCCCTTCGGGATTTCCCTTAACATGGTGAGGTCTTTCGATGGTGGGGCTATTCCAACCGTACTTAACGCAAATAGAAAGGATCCGATTATTCCGAACGTTTGTCCGGTGAGAAGCAACGGGACTATCAGAGCGCTTACGAGCGTGAGCATTATGCGTAAAAAGCAGACATGCAAAGGGCAAGGAAGGAACGGTTCAAAGATGAAGTACCAATTACAGATGGCTACACAAATCAAACTTTAGAGCGAGATGGCCAATCACATATCGAACATGTCATATCCGCAAAAGAACTTCATGATGACGATTGGCTTCGATTATATCTAGACGTAGATGAACGCAAGGATTTAGCGAATAGCGACAACAATAAGACTTGGACGAATGCCAGTTTAAATAAGTCTAAACAGGACCAAGACCTGATAAAATGGATGGAAACTCCATCTACAAATGACGAAACAAAGACAAACGCGCAGTATTATAAAGTAGACAAAGAACAGGCCAAAGAACTTTATTCACAAGCTCGCCGGGAAAGAAACAAACGTCTATACAACAAAGTCGGGAAGGAAGTCATGGTGCAGTGTGAAAGATTTGCTGAGCAAAAAGAAGAAACAATCCATTAAACTAAAGGACGAGCTTCCAGGACGCCTGAAATCCATTGCCCTCCTTATCACGGACAAATGGAAGGAAGTCATTAAGCAGTTTATAGACGGTGCAATTACTGGATTCGTATCAGAACTAATCATCTTCCTGATCAACAACTTCATTACCACGATGAAACGCATGGTTCGGATCATCAAAGAAGGACTTATGTCCCTTGTTAGTATGATTCGCTTCCTTCTTAATCCACCGGAGGAGATGTTACCGGAAGAGGTCCATCACCAGTGTATGAAGTTGGGGATGTCTATCCTCGTCACATCGGGCGGTATTTTGCTGGAGGAAGTAATCGAAAAGTTTCTCATGGCCTAGGTGTGGATAGCACCGATAGCGAACTTCCATGCACCTGTAATAGCAGGTCTTTCAACGGGACTCATTCTTTCCCTCTTAACTTATGGGATCGACAAACTCGATTGTTCGGTGCACGAGAGAGAAAAATCGACAGACAAATATCGCAATCTATCATGGACCAGCTTTGGGAAGTTGAAGTGGAGTTAAGCAAGATATATTTATCGAAGAAATCGTCACATCGTTCACTAGTGCCTGTTCAGCTAACTGACAGGATGATGTAGCAATGATCCCGAATTTCTAACTAAGTAAATTATTGGAAGTGAAATATTTATTAGAAATGCTGAGGTGAAAATGAATGATAAGAGAAGTAGAGATGCTTGCTCATTCCATTAAAGAATTGAAGGAGTTTTATGTGGATTCTCTGGGGCTAACTGTAATTAAAGAAAATCAAACTTCATTTAGTGTAAAAGTTGGGGAGTCTAGCCTATCCTTTAAAGAGTCTGAACAAAGCGTAAAACCTATGTATCATTTTGCTTTTAATATACCTGAAAACAAAATGGACGAGGTGGTGCGATGGATAACTCCTAAGGTCCCTATAATACTCGATCAAGACAAGCAAGTAGTGCACTTCAAGGACTGGAATGCCCATTCTATTTATTTCTGTGATCCCGCAGGCAATCTTGTAGAATTGATTGCACGGCATAATTTGAACAATTCAACCGATCAATTATTTTCTCAAGCGAGTTTATTATGCGTAAGTGAAATCGGTTTGCCTGTACCCAACGTTGAAAATGCAGTACTCAAACTATCACATGCAAGGATCTTTCCTTGGCGGGAATATCACAGCAAATTTGCTGCTGTCGGTGACGAGCAAGGGTTGCTTATTGTTGTAAAGGAAGGCAGGGTCTGGTTTATGTCAGACAAAGAATCGTATCCATATAAACTAACAATAAAGACTGATGTCTGTGAAGTTACCCTCGATGATTCAAATGGAATGAATGTCACGAGGTTATAGAACCTACGTAGAAAGGCCGCTTCTTCAACTAACGGGAAACGTTAGTTAAATGAACCAGCGACAGTCGAGGATTTTATCGTCCTTTGCTGTCGCTGTTTCAATTTCTAGGGTCAGTCTAAAACTTATTTTTATGGATTCTGATGGTATGATAGTTCGAAAAGCCTCGTGGAATAAAGACATTCAGTCTAAATGCTGTCAAAAGGAAATAAAGTTGTAGACTGAGAAAATAAAGTATTAGACTGAAGGTGCTTCATTGATCGGGTAGGTTAGTTTAACTCAGGAAACAAGAATAGAGAACAAGCGTGCTTTATATATATAATATATTAGTATAAATCAAAACGAAACGGAAACGGAGATCTGGTTTGCTTGATAAAGCAATGTAGATTCTTCTTTAGTGTAAGAATATTATAAATAACTCAATTTTGGAGGAGTCTGTATGCCATATTGTTAACTTATATTATTTATAAAGTTGGGTTTGGTGAATTAAGACAAGGTTTTGGTACGGCGCTGGCCATGGTCTTGTTCAGAATCATACTGATCATTACAGTCTTCCAGTTGGGCAAATCGCACTTTTTTTGGTTACCTTAGTAGTGGCTATTCTATTTTTCTTTCCTATTTTCTTTAATTTGATGTCGGCCTTTAAGAGTAATGCAGAGATCATGAAGGATGCCATTGCTTTTCCGAAAACCCTTTATCTGGACAGCTTTAAATACCTGTTAACAGAAACAGAGTTTCCACGAGCGATTCTGAACAGTCTGATTCTGACAGCGGTGTCTATCTCCGCACAGGTCTTGATCATTCCCATGGCAGGGTATGCCATTGAACGTAGAAATACTAGATGGACTCGATTTATGTTCGTATATTTTTTGGCTGGTATGATGATTCCTTTTCAGGCGTATATGATTCCTTTGTTTAAAGAGCTTAGAATGCTAGGATTGTACGGTAGCCTTGCGGGACCCATTCTTATTTATGTAGCCGGTGCAGTAGGTTTTGGATGTCTAATGTATACCAGTTTTGTCAAAGGAATACCTAGAGAAATTGAAGAAGCGGCAGAGATTGATGGCTGTTCTCGGTACGGGATATTTTGGAGAATTGTTTTCCCGCTATTAGGGCCTGTTACGGCAAGTATGGTTGTCTTGAACGGACTTGGAATCTGGAATGATTTCTTGATGCCGATGCTGGTATTACCTTCAGGACAGGCTAAGACGATGGTTGTGGAAATTTACCGTTATATCGGAGAATTCTCTTCCCGTTGGGATATGATTTTTGCGGGAACAGCGATGTCGGTGGTGCCTGTGTTGATTGTGTTTATCGCTTTGCAGAAGTATTTTGTGAAGGGGATTGCGTCGGGAGCGACGAAGGGGTAATTCATAAGAGGGATGTATCCTGTAACCACTTAGTGGACAGCGGAATACACCCCTTTTTTCGTAGGCGTAAAGATCTTTAAAGTGTGCTTGGATTCGCAGTTAAACGGCGATAGCCCATTGGCGGGAGACCTGTCCAGCGTTTGAATTGTTTGCTGAAATGGGACACATCACGGTACCCCAGTCGTTGAGCAACCGATTCGACAGATAGACTATTATCCATCAGCAGCAGTTTGGCGTGTCGAATGATTAAGCGTGATAAATATTGCCTTGGTGACATCCCATAGATTTGATGAAAAGCACGATTACAGTGAGTAGTGCTATATCCGAGCTTGGCAGCAATGTCCTCAATACCGCCACCTCTTTCGCCTGTGCTGGCAGCGGTGGAGACGGATTCCTGCAATAGTCCTTCAATAGCGTTAGCCAGGGCAACTGTATTTTCTGTAGCTTCTGTATCTGCTGGGAGAGGCATTTCCGAAAGCACCCAACCGCTGAGCGCGGTCAGAAGCTGCAGTGAAGCATGCAGTGTGATCAAGCGATTTCTATGTGTGTCTTTAGACTCTGACAAGATGGAAGAGTTAATGATTACATCTAGCGCGGAACGGATGGCCAGCAGTTCGGGGGTGTTCCCGCTGAGACTAACAGCATCTGCTGTAAGTAAGGCACGCCGCAAAATCAGGTCATCAATATCAAAATGCAGGCAGTAATAAGTCATGTCACAGTCAGCATTTGAACCCATACTACTATGCTCAACACCGGGACGAATGAATAAAATATCACCGCTTTTCTGTATAAAAGACTTATTGCCTACCGTCATTTGTTGCTCACCTTGAAGGACAATATTAATCTCAAACATCGGATGAGTGTGTACAGGATATTGCCAATCCGAATTTACTTTTCTCCAATGTGCGGCGAAGATATGAAAGGCTGCTTGAATGTCTGGTGACATCTGACCGTCAATAGAATTATGGAAGGCGGGATCATTCGAGATCATTTCAATCCTCTTTTACAATAAAATTTGGCTTAATTATATCATAGGTTGTTATCGATGTTTGATTTGCCCAAATAATAGAAGGCTTTAGCCCTGTTGCACTTCCAGAAATATCGATAACATGGATATATAGCCCGGAGGTATCCGGGATCATGTTGGAGGGAGTGCATTTATTTATGTCACATAATAAATTCTTTAATGCTCATCATTCACCGATCGGTGCATTTGCGAGTTTTACCTTAGGATTTAAAGGAGCTAGTGGTGGTTTAGATTTGGAGATGGCCAAACCTCCTAGACAGAATATATTCATAGGATTAGAACGCACTGATGGGAAAGGGTATGACACACTACCATTTCACGAGATTGGCGGAGATGACGAGAGCAAACGCTATGACATCGAGAATCCAGACCCCAATCCAGACAAGGAGAATATTCTATTCCCTTTTCAAGATCGTGAGATTTCTAGAGATTTTCAAGTAGCTACAGACAGCTGGAGTGCGGGGGATCTGACCTTCCGGATTCTCTCGCCAGTTCGATCAGTACCAGATCCTGAAACTGCGTCTGTGGAAGAAATGAAGGAAGTGTTGCTGCCAGCAGTACTGGTTGAGCTCGAAGTGGATAACACCTCATCAGCTACCTCACGTCGCGCGTTCTTTGGTTTTCAGGGAACAGATGTGTATAGCGGAATGAGAAGACTGGATGATGTGTCATCTGAAATTACAGGCGTTGGACAAGGAAGATTTATTGCGATTGCTGCCGAGAAAGGCACTACAAAGTCCGCACTTCATTTCACGATGGAGGATATTCTAAGTGAGGAGCTTCAGGAAAATTGGACCTTTGGACTGGGTCGCGTGGGTGCTTTAATCATGGATGTTCCAGCCGGAGTAAAAGAAACGTACCGGTTTGCGATTTGTTTTCACCGTTCGGGTTATGTTACCTCTGGTATGGATGCTTCCTATTACTATAATCGCTATTTTAACAATGTTGAGGCAGTAGCCGAATATGCATTAGCTAAATTCGATGTTCTTAAACAAGCAGCGGAGAAAGCTAACGAGATGTTTAATCATGCAAACCTATCCGAAGACCAAACCTTTATGCTAGCGCATGCGATTCGTAGTTATTATGGTTCCACACAATTACTGGATAATAAGAATAAGCCATTCTGGATCGTCAACGAAGGCGAATACCGGATGATGAATACCTTTGATCTGACCGTCGATCAGTTATTCTACGAGCTGCGTCTGAATCCTTGGACGGTTCGTAATGAGCTGGATATGTTCGTAGAGAGATTCAGCTATGAAGATACGGTACGTTTCCCTGGGGATGATACAGAGTATCCAGGTGGGATTAGCTTCACACATGATATGGGTGTAGCCAACGTAGTTTCACGTCCGGGCTATTCCTCCTATGAGTTATATGGCATTGATGGTTGCTTCTCTCATATGACACATGAACAATTGGTAAACTGGGTGCTGAGTGCGGCAACTTATCTTGAGCACACGGGTGATCGGAGCTGGATGGAACGTAATCTGAGTATCTTGGAGAAGTGCTTGGATAGTATGTTAAATCGGGATCATCCAGATCCTGAGCAAAGAACCGGTGTTATGGCGCTAGATAGCTCACGTACGATGGGTGGAGCAGAGATTACTACCTATGACAGTCTGGATGTCTCTTTAGGTCAGGCTCGCAACAATATTTACTTGGCAGGAAAATGCTGGGCGGCTTACTTAGCTATGGAGAAAATATTTGCAGAGTATGAGCGTGTGGAGCTGTCCAAAACAGCAGGGGTTCAAGCAGAGAAATGCGCCGCAACGATGGTGGCAAGCGTTACAGCAGATGGATATATCCCGGCTGTGATTGGAGAAGGTAACGACTCCAAGATCATTCCAGCTATCGAGGGTCTTGTATTCCCATACTATACGGGTTGTAAAGAAGCTCTTGATCGCAATGGACGATTCGCCGCATATATCAGCGCACTCGACAAACATCTTCATGCGGTGTTGAAGCCGGGCGTTTGTTTATTTGATGACGGCGGTTGGAAAATCTCATCCACTAGCAATAACAGCTGGCTTAGCAAAATCTATCTCTCGCAGTTCATCGCCCGCAACATTCTGGGACTGGAATGGGATGAACGCGGAGCGGCAGCAGATCGCGCTCACGTGGCATGGCTTACCCATTCAGAATTATCGATCTTCAGCTGGAGTGATCAAATTATTTCCGGGGAGATTACGGGCAGTAAATATTATCCTCGTGGAGTAACAGCGATATTGTGGTTGGATGAGAAGTAGGGATTTGGAGTTTCATTGAATAAATGGCAAACGGACCTCTTATTAGGGGAGCGTTTGCTTTTTTTTGTTAAATTATGAATTTCTTTTTTTGATTTATATTCCCAAAACTAGTACTATAGTATTAATTTGTAATTAATTCTAATAGGATGCGGAGCGGTGTATATGGTAAAAGTTACACGTACAAGGTTGCGACTAACAATTCGGAAAAAACTGCTCATGATGTCACTCACACTACTAATTCTTCCCATCGGAATATTAGGAGCAGTTATTTATCAGATTTCAGTCAAAGAAACGAATCAGCTCATTGAGAGTAAACTGAGTTCAAGCGTAAACCTGGCTGTCGCCTTAATTGAGAATTTGGAAAATTCCGTTCAATCGGGGCAGTTGACTGAAGTGGAAGCCCAAGAGCAAGTACGGACCTTACTACTTGGAAACAAAAATGAGGATGGTACTCGGCCTATTAATCAATCAATTGATTTGGGTCCAAACGGCTACTTCTTTATATTAGATAACAAGGGGGAACTGCTTGCTCATCCCAAACTAGAGGGAGATAATATTTGGGATAAACAAACCTCAAACGGTACTTTTTACATACAGGATTTGATTAAAGCAGCACAGAACGGTGGTGGAGCTACTTACTATAAATGGCCGCTACCTAAATCGGATGGTACTGGAAACGCTGTAGGAGAAGAAGCGTTGAAAATATCTTATGCTAAACTATCGCCCTCTTGGGGCTGGGTCGTAGCAGCAGGCTCTTATATGCAAGACTATAATACCGGGCAACAAACCATTCTAAAGGGAATTATTACTACATTGATTGTATGCGTTGTCATCGGAATCGCTGTAATATACATATTTGCACAACATATTTCAAGACCGATTGTACGCATAGCCCGTGAAGCTGAACGGATCGCTCAAGGGGATCTAAGCGGTAAAGCATTGACTGTGCGCAATCGGGATGAGATCGGACAGCTCGGAATCAGCTTTAATCAATTATCGGGTAATATTCGGGAATTAGTTGGGAATTTAACTATAAGCTCGGAGTTATTAGCTTCTTCCTCCAAACAGTTGTCTTCAACGTTAGGTGAAACCACAGCGGCACTTGTTCAGACTTCATCCTCAATGACTGAAGTGGCGAACAATAGTGAGAAACAAGCTTCCTCAACGCAGGAGACTTCCCAATCGATGGAGGAGATGGTAAAAGAGATTCAGCGAGTAGCTGAATCCTCTACACATGCCTATCAGCTGTCCATGCAAACACTGGAAGAGGCTGATAAAGGAAACAGCCTTATCATTAACTCTTCCGAACAAATGAACGCAGTAAGTAATACTGTTGTTGATTTAGGAATCACCGTTACTAGTTTAAATGACCAGTCTCAACAAATAGGCACCATCGTCAGTACTATTAAAGGAATATCTGAGCAAACGAATCTATTAGCGCTTAATGCGGCAATTGAAGCTGCTCGATCAAGAGAACAAGGCAGAGGATTTGCAGTGGTAGCTAGTGAAGTCCGTAAGCTGGCAGGACAAACAAGTGAAGCAGCTGAAAGGGTTTCAGTCATGGTTGAAGAAATTATTACGAGTATAGGTCATGCCCATCATTCGATGAGTAAAGGCCAAAATGAAGTCGCAGCAGGGGTTCAAGCGATTGATGATACGGGTAAAGCATTTGAACGCATTTTGCAGGCCACCCGGACCATCGTAGATCAGGTGGAGCAATCCTCGACCGCTGCACAACAGATGTACACGGGCTCCGAACAAATATCTGCTGCGGTGATGGAGGTCGAGCAGGTTTCATTGCACTCAGCTTCGGCTGCACAGACAGTATCTGCTGCCACTCTGGAGCAGCTTGCATCTATGGAGGAAATTGCCGCATCTGCTCGCAAGCTCCAAGAGGGTTCAAATGAGATGCGTGCTTTAGTAAATCAGTTTAAATTGGAATAGATGTTCAGACTTAGAGTTACAGAAATAGAATATGTAAAATATTAAAGAGGGGAATTAACCCCTCTTTTTTGCTGTTCTGACGTAAATAACCTTTTGAATACTATGAGGAAATTAATATAGCTTTTACAGCTCATTGACGCGGAGCGTATACTGGCTTGCTATATTGAAGGGAAAAGGGGGATGAATATGAAAGAAATGGAAGAATCGTCCTTTGCAGCTGCTCAGCCTGTCCTTGCAAGTGATACTTTTGGTTGGGATAAGCTTCAGGTTTCGCAATGGTATAGCCCACAGCAAGCTTTCACCCCATCCTCGGAGTCTAAATATTTAATAGGAATTCACTGCACAGCCTACTACGAAAATTACTACACCATTCATATTACCCCCTGTAATGAGAGCCTTCTTTGCCCTTGGGGCAGAACCTCGCTCTATTTTTTGAAAATAGAAATTACGCCAGCGGTACTCGAAGAGATTGCTCGTGAATCTGGTTATCTAAAGGAAGGCCATATCCAGTTGGACCGCAAATTTCATGTCAAGGATTCCAAGCTACTGCAATTAGGGCTTTGGATGCTGGAGGAATTACAGAATGGTGGTGCCAAAGGAAAAATATATAGCGACTCTTTATCCAACATGTTAATTATTCACTTGTTACAACACTATTCTTCAGTGATTCCCCAGCATTCAAACCGAAAAACGCCAGCCAATCAAGAAATATTTCAGGTCATTCAATTTATGCGTGAGCGTTTAGAAGATGAGATTCAACTGACTGATCTCGCTGGCATGGCTAATATGAGCCAGTCGCATTTTATTCGGATTTTTAAACAACAAACAGGATATACTCCCCATAATTATTTAATTCGCCTGAGAATCGAACGTTCTAAATTTCTTATTCGTTCCGGAAAAATTGGTTTGAAGGAAATTGCATCTCAGGTTGGTTTTGCCGATCAAGGTCATTTTACTAGATTATTCAAACGAGAAACCGGCCTAACCCCAAAGCTGTATGCGAATCAAAGCTCCTCCAAACCTAATCATATGATTTATTGATTTTATTCTTGCAAATGAGAGTTTTGTTCAAGGAAAGAAGTGTTTTGTTCAATTAGAGAGCTGTTGCCAGCTCCTATAATAAGGTTGAAGTAAGGCGCACAAATGCCGAACTACAACCTTATTAGGAGGAGAGAAAACATGAGATTAAAGAGATTATTCAGTCTGATTTGCGCGGGGGTACTTACGACCAGTTCTTTATCTTTAGTAGCATCTGCCACACCAGTCGGACCGGATAACCTAGTAAACACTGAGGTAGAAATCAGTGCAGAGTCAACTTCGACTTCAGCTACAACTGCTGGAACTTGGCATGAAGTATCTAAGCAAACCTTCTGGTTACTTGATGCCCTGGAACGGGGACAAGGGGTGGCTACAGATGGGAATTCATGGATCTTTAATTCCTCGTATGGGCTCTTACGGACTGGACTTGATGGAAAATCCGTAAAAGCACGGAATGAATTGGCTATTCCACTGGAGATTGCCTCCCAAGGTGGAGACCATATCGGTGATATTTCCTACTATAACGGTAAAATATACGCTCCTATTGAAGACGGCAAAAACTATCAGCATCCTTACATCGCTCTCTATGATGTGAACACTTTGAAATATACGGGTACATCCTATGCTTTACCGTTGAATCTGCATATTGGCGGTGTGCCTTGGGTAGCCGTTGATGCTGCTCGCGGTCAGGTCTACACAGCTCAGTGGAGTAATGCAAGCGTCTTGAATGTACTAAGTCTTGACGATATGCATGTGATCACAACCATTCCACTTTCCCAAAGTATTGATCGAATTCAAGGTGCCGAAATGTACAACGGTGTTCTGTATGCTTCTACGGATAACGCAACCCAAACGGTTTATCAGATTGATCCGGAGACTGGAAACGTATCTGTTGCCTTTGATCGCAATCTGCCTAGTGGTACTGAAGCCCAAGGAATTGCTGTATTGCCTACCGCTGATGGTGCACAGCTCCATATTCTTGATGTAGGCTCGAATCGCATTAGTGTGAACTTTCGCCATTATGCATTTTAATTCAAATCCAAGCGAAAAAAGGGGCTAACAGAAATGCTAAAGCAAACCAAAACTATTCTAACACTGCTATCCGTCTCAATGCTGGCAGTAGCGGGCTGCGGACAATCTAATAACAGTACGGCTGAAGCCAAAGAAAATACCGCTCAACCCACAGCAATCGCTGCAACTCCGGAATCCACAGAGACTCCAGCCGTTAAGCCGGTGGAGATTACATTTTATTATCCGGTTAATGTTGGTGGTCCCCTTACAAAAGTAATCGATGGGATGGCTAGTGCATTCATGGAGCAGCACCCGGAAATTAAGGTTAATCCCGTGTACACAGGTAATTACGGTGACAATACCGTGAAAATTCAAGCAGGTGTGCAGGCCAAACAGCCACCGGATGTCGCGGTCATGATGTCAACAGAGCTGTACAGTATGCTCGATATGAATGCAATCATTCCGCTGGATGATTTTATTGCAAAGGACACGGATATTCAGATGGCTGATTTTTATCCCGCCTTTGTAGAGGATACACAGTCTGAAGGTAAAACTTACAGTCTGCCTTTTCAGCGGAGCACGATTGTTATGTACTACAACAAAGAAATGTTCAAAGCCGCAGGACTTGATCCAGAGAAACCACCCACTACATGGGATGAGCTTGTAACCTATGCTAAGAAACTGAACAAAGACGGTCACGTGGGGCTGGAAATTCCGGGCAATGATGATTCGTATTGGATGTTTCAAATGCTTGCACGGCAAAATGCTTCCGATCCGAAGCAAAACATAATGTCCTCCGATGGCAAAAAAGCGATGTTCGATACGCCGGAGAATGTGGAGGCATTGCAATTCTGGTTAGATTTGTCCCATAAATATAAGGCGATGCCGGAAGGTGTTATTGATTGGGCAACCGTTCCGACAGATTTCATTCAAGGCAAAACAGCCATGATGATGCATACAAGCGGCAACTTAACCAATGTAAAAAATAACGCGAAGTTCGAATTCGGCGTAGCGTTCCCACCCGCACAAAAGCAATTTGGATCACCTACTGGAGGAGGTAACCTGTATATTTTCAAGGACACATCTCCTGAAAAACAAGCTGCAGCTTGGGAATTTGCCAAATATATGACGGCTTCAGAACAAGCTGCCCTCTTTAGCAGCTCATCCGGTTATGTTGGCGTAAGAAAATCCGCATACGATACAGATGCTATGAAGAAGTATACGGCGGATTTCCCGCAAGCATTGGTAGCGAGAGATCAATTGGAATATGCGTTTCGGGAATTGTCCACTCATAATCATGGTAAAGTATCGACGGCAATTACGAACCAGATTCAAGCGGCATTGGCAGGAGAGATTGATGCAGCAGGTGCACTTAAAAAGGCTCAAGCAGAAGCAGAACAGGCACTTGCTCCCTTCAATAAGTAAGCTTTGAGGTATGGAATACGCCAGGACGGCTCGATAGCTTGTTCTGGCGTCATTACTTTATTCATTAATCGTAGAAACCTTAATCATGGAAGGATTGAATGGTATGAATGCCGGATGGAGTGAGAGGCTTAGACGAAACGGATTCGGCTGGGGACTAGTGTTGCCTTCGCTGCTCTTTCTTTGCTTGTTTACTTATTACCCTATGTTTAAATCGTTCTGGCTTAGCTTTTATGAGAAAAATTTGGCGACTCCTGAGCCTCTGTTCGTCGGTTTTGACAATTACGCTAATCTATTGCACGACAATGTCTTTATGAAGGTGTTCAGTAACAATATATGGTTCGCCATTGGCACAGTACCCACTTCATTAGCTTTGGCTTTCTTGATGGCACTGTTTGCCGACAAGGCGATAAAAGGGCGGGGACTGGCACGTTTTTCATTTTTCTATCCGAATATGATCCCGATGATCGCTGTGGCGAACATCTGGTTGTTTCTGTATACCCCTCATTTTGGGCTCTTTGCCAGACTGGCTTCATGGATCGCGGATCAGCCTGTGAATTTGCTGGGAACACCTGATACGGTGATGGGCGCATTAGTCATTATGATGATTTGGAAAGAAGCCGGATATTTTATGATTTTTTATTTAGCAGGAATGCAGCAGATTCCCAAGGATTTATATGAAGCGGCTGCAGTAAGCGGAGTCGGTACATTCACTTCCATCCGCAGAATCACAATTCCGCTCACGATGCCGACTACGTTGTTTGTGGCTGTTGTGGCGATAACCAATTCTTTTAAGCTGGTAGACCATCTCTGGATTATGACAAAAGGCGGTCCGAATAATGCAAGTAATCTGCTGCTTTATTATATCTACGAGTCCACCTTTAATTTCTACGATCAAGGGATGGCCGCATCGATGACGGTGGTCATGATCGTGCTACTGCTCCTGATTTCCTCTTTGCAGTTTTTTGGCTGGGATCGGAAAATCCATTATGAATAGGAGGTGGAATCCATGGAGGATAATCCACTAAAGCTGCCCTTAGTATTAAGGCAGAATACACGCAAAGCTTTAGAAGAGGAGCGCATGCTGAACTCCGAAAGAACGAAGCGCCGAATCGGGCAGATACTGTGGCATGCGGTTGGATTTACTTTTGCCGCGGCCTGGATCATTCCCTTCCTATGGGTGGTCAGAACGGCTTTTCTACCTAAAGATGTTGCTATTGATGCGGGATGGTCTTGGGGCTTCACGTTTGAGAATTTGATTCATGTCTGGAATGGAGCGCCTTTTGGACGATTTTTTATGAATACATTGCTTGTGTGCGGTGTTGTGCTTGCTGTGCAACTCATTACAATGACGATGGCTGCTTATGCGTTCGCACGGGTACGATTCTTCGGAAAAGATCTACTATTCATGTTATTTTTGGTGCAAATTATGGTGCCGCCGGATGTACTTATCTTTTCCAACTATCAGGTGTTGAACGAAATGGGTCTGCTGGATACCAAGCTGGGGATTATGCTACCTTACTTTGCCTCCTCCTTTGGAGTGTTTCTGTTAAGGCAATCCTTCAAGCAATTACCCTATGAGCTGGATGAAGCTGCCCGGGTGGAAGGCGCCTCACGCCTGCATATTCTTTCAAGAATCTATGTCCCACTGTCACGCCCGATTTATGTGTCCTTTGCGATCGTGTCGGTCAGCTTTCATTGGAATGATTTCTTGTGGCCCCTTATTGTAACCAATTCGGAGGAGAATCGCTTATTAACTGTAGGCTTGGCGATGTTCGCAAAAGCCACAGAGTCGGGTGCACAGTGGTCTGATGTCTGCGCGGCTACGTTGATTGTTTCGGCACCCTTAATGATTGGATTTTTATTGTTCCAGCGGCAAGTGATAGGTAGTTTTATGAGCTCTGGCATTAAAGGTTAGGAGGAGGCATTTATGAGGCTGGCGATTATTGGGGACTTACATTACCCGGACGAATTGTTAAACAACAAGGTTTTGATTAAAGAGGCACGAGATGCTTTTTATGAGCAATTTATGAATCTATTCTTGTCCATCCCAGCCGATTATCATATTTCCGTGGGAGATATGGTGCACGCAGGAGAATTTAGCGAATTTAATTATATCATGGGTAAGATTAAGGACAGCAAGCATTCTAGACGTTTTCTACATGTTCTTGGTAATCATGATACGTACACTTATCCTAAGGAAGAAATCCTTTCCGTCACCCGGCAGCAGCGATACAGTGTGATTGAAGAGACAAATGCAATCATTATTTTGCTGGATACCGCACGGGAAAATCGTGACGATTGGAGCGGAACACTTGATGATGAACAGCTGACTTGGCTCGAAGCACAAATGAAGCGGAAATCGGAAAAGCCTTTATTCGTCTTCGGTCATCATCCCTTGTATAATACGACGGCCAGATCAACTGAGCCAATGATGTCACTGGATCCCAGCTTGGACATTTGGCCGATATTGAAGCAATGGCAAGGTGTGGGTTTCTATTTCAACGGGCATAATCATGTGCATTCTATCGTTAGAAAAGAAAACTGGCATTTCATTCAAACAGCCTCCATCCTGGATATTCCTGCTGCTCGAATCCTTACTGTGCTTGAAGATGAAATCAGGTTAGAGATGGTGAATCTGGCAAGCGAGCAATTGAGTAAATGGTCTTCATTATTTACCTTCAGCATTTTTGATTATGAAAAATATCCGCAGGCTGAAGGGGAGACAAGAGATCAGGAGCTAATCATCAATCGACTTCAAATGGATAGAAAGCAGGTGGACCAGCAATGAATCGTCAGCCAGTAAGATTAGCGATCGTAGGTGGAAATCGCGGAGCCAGTTTTATGAATGCACTGTACTCTCTATCGGATCGGATACATCTAACCGCCACTTGTGACTTGAATGAGTGGGTACTTAACCAATGGAAAGAGAAATTCCCAGAAATCCGAACGTATCGGGATTATCATGAAATGTTAAAAGATTCGGCGATAGATGCGGTGTTTATCTTAAGCCCCATGCATTTGCATGCCAGACAATCTATTGATGCTTTAAAAGCGGGTAAGCATGTCCTAAGCGAAGTGATTTCGATTCAATCTTTAGAGGAAGCTTGGGAGCTTATCGAAACTGTTGAACAAACTGGACTTAAATATATGATGTCTGAAAATTACTGCTTCTCGCGCTCAAATCTGACGATTAAACATATGGCGGATCAAGGCATGTTCGGTGAAATTACTTATCTGGAAGGCGGATATATCCATGATTTACGTCATTTGACTCATCATCCGGATGGTTCTCTGACTTGGCGGGGGCAATTACATCAGCAGTATAACGGGATCAATTATCCGACACATTCTATTGGTCCAGTTGCGCAATGGATTAACCTCAATAAGCCTGAGGGTGATCGATTAAAAAGCGTCTCGTCTTTTGTTTCCAAATCTAGATCCTTACAATATTATTTCGGAGAGCATTATGGAAAAGATCACCCAGCAGCACGGGAGGGATTCTGGCGGCAAGGGGATAGCGCGGTTGCGGTCATTCAAACGGAAAAGGGTGTACTGATTGAACTGCGTGTAGACTGGTCCTCCGTTAGACCGCATAATAAAACTCATTATTTACTGCAAGGAACTGAGGGAGCGTATATTACGGGCCGCCATCAGTACGAAGAGGATTTGATCTGGTTCAAGAATCTCTCGCCCAAAAATATAGCGGATGGAGAGGAAATGTGGGAGCCTTTAAGCAGTTATCAACCACTCTATGATCACCCGACATGGATGAAATGGGGCGAATATGCAGCTGGGACGAAACATGGCGGAGGCGATTTTATGGTGCTTGAAGAATTTATTTCTGCCATTCAGGAGGATCGAACCCCCTCGGTGGACGTATATGATGCCGTTACTTGGAGCTCTGTGTTTACATTGTCTATGGAATCTGTAGAGAATGGTGGAAAAGCAATAGCCTTTCCTGATTTTAGAACGAGAGTGAGGAATTGACGGTGGATCAGGCCCTTTCCAAACTTGTGATGAAAAAAGAAATGCTGTCCGACTTGCCTGTTTTTCACTGTCCTACCGGGTATCTAATTCGTCATTTCGAGCCGGATGATGAACGGAACTGGGAAGAGCTTATACGCCATTCTTTTACAAGGGAAGTTAAATTTGCTCATAAAATGAGTGATCATGTACCCTTGTATTCGGATCGCTTGTTGTTCATTTGCCGCGGGGATCAACCTGTAGCTACTGCTACGGCCTGGGAGTCGGGTAGTGAGGACAATAAGAACTGGTACTTGCATATGGTTGGAGTGCTTCCAGAATATTCTGGTAAAGGTCTCGGCTATGCTGTGAGTCTAGCTGTCTTGCACAAAATAAGAGATTCAGGGGGAACGGTGGCATGTTTAGAAACCGATGATTTCAGACTGCCTGCCATCCGCATTTATTTGAAATTAGGCTTTCAGCCTGTGTACTTGGATGAAAGCCATCCTGGAAGATGGGAGCGAATCCTGCAAAGGCTTTAAATTTGTTGATAATTAGGGGGGGGCTTCATGCCCCTTTATTCATGTTGGAGTTTCAGAAGGGGCAGCATCCAAAAATTATGTTGTCGTTAAGAAGTATTCCTGCTATAGTCAAACTGACTTATTAAATGCATTTAATAAGTCAGTTTGACTATAGGTGGGAGAGCCATGGCAAGTGATAAAAGACTTCCTTCACAGCAACTCAAATCCGAAATTATTCGGAATATTCGAACAGCATTATTAGAATTCGGAAGGGCTACGAAGGCGGAGTTAAGTCAAAGATTACAATACAGTTTTCCAACGATCAGTAAATTTCTAATGCAGATGGAAGAGACTGGGGAAGTGACGATCATTGGCCTTGATGAGTCTAGTGGCGGAAGAAGGGCAATAAGATACGCCTATAATCCGAATTACCGATTAGGGATGGCTATTTTTTTGGAAAAAAATGAAACGAACTATACGATCTATAATTGCATTGGCGATGTTGTAAAAGAAGGGAATTTACCTAGTATTCTTGAGGAAGACGTTAGTACACTGGTCTCGCTTATCGAAGGCGAAAAAAAGGTCAATCCTAAGATTCAATCTGTAGCGATTGGTGTTCCAGGCGCGGTGAAACAGGGGAAGATTTTTCTGATCCCAGGTTATGCGAAATATCAGAATCTAGATTTGAAAAGATGTATAGAAGATCAGCTCTCTATCCCGACAATCGTGGAAAATGATATGAATGCCGCTGTAATCGGTTATATGGCGCAAAGAAATTTGAAGGAGAATATTTCTTTGATGTATCTGTATTTAGGGAAAAACGGACCGGGAGCTGGGATAGCCGTTAATGGTGAAATTGTTCGGGGAAAGACGTTTTTTTCAGGGGAAGTTCAATATATGCCCCAGTATGACAATAGAAATTTCATAGAAGCATTAACTGGAGATCAGGGTGGATCAAGCATGCAGTCGGATCATAAAGTAGATGCGATTAGTCGGTTAGTGGCTACTATGACCTCTATTTTGAATCCGCATTATATTATTTTTTGTGAGGATGAATTAGCTCCAGCTATGCTTAATCAAATCGCTGAGCGAACTGCTACATACGTTCCTAAGGAACATCTTCCGGAATTAGCGGTAAGTGACTTGAAGCGTGATTATCTGAATGGATTACAAAGTCTTGGATTAGGTTTATTAGTTTCACAACAAATAGATTAGAACCCTTAAGGAGATAACGATGGCTACTTTTTTTCTTATTATTATTTATTTAGCATTTATTAGTTTAGGACTGCCAGATTCATTACTTGGATCCGCATGGCCGGTAATGAGAATAGATCTAAATGCCTCATTAGGTACTGCTGGAATCCTTTCAATGGTTATTGCAGTAGGCACAATTGTCTCCAGTTTGATGAGTGGTACAATCCTTAAACGTTTTGGTACGGGGAAAGTGACCCTTGTAAGCTGTATAATGACGGCTGTAGCTTTATTTGGTTTTGCATGGTCACCTTCATTAGTATGGCTAATTGTTGCTGCGATTCCACTCGGTTTAGGTGCGGGATCTGTAGATGCTGGATTAAACAGTTATGTTGCTACGCACTATAAAGCCCATCATATGAGCTGGTTACATTGTTTCTGGGGAGTGGGCGCGACGCTGGGTCCGATTATTATGGGGTCTTTTATCTCTGGTGAAGGTCTATGGCGAGAAGGTTATCTTACGGTTGCTTATATTCAATTGAGCTTAGTTGTAATTCTCTTCGTTACGCTGCCTTTATGGGATAGAGTGGCTGGAAACAATAGCAGCCCGAATGCTGAAAGTGAGCATGAGTTCAATGATCCGGAGCTAGAGCAAGCTGCTGAGAACACAAAACCTTGGAAGCTAAGAGGGGTTAAGCTTGCGATGTTAACCTTCTTATTTTATTCTGCCATCGAAACGAGTATGGGATTATGGGGGAGCAGCTTTCTAGTAAATATCAAGGACATCCCTGCATCCACTGCAGCGACATGGGTATCGGTTTTTTATCTAGGGATTACCTTCGGCAGAATGGTGACGGGCTTCATTACGTTTAGAATGAGTAATAAACAGCTAATACGATATGGCCAACTCATTGCATTAATCGGTACAGTGCTGTTAGTATTACCGCTTCCAACGATAGTTTCGCTGGTAGGCTTTATGATTATAGGTCTGGGCTTAGCCCCCATTTTTCCATGTATGCTACATGAAACTCCTGTACGTTTCGGGAAGAAGCACGCCCAGTCGATTATGGGCTTTCAGATGGCAACGGCATATACCGGTACCACGCTGATGCCGCCGTTTATCGGCTTACTTGCATCGAATTTTACGCTGGGTATATTCCCTGCGATGATCGTTTTTTTCGCTATCGTCATGCTCTTATGTACAGAAAAGCTTAATAAATACTCAGCTAAAGTAAATGTAGGTTAAATTTGAATTGAATATATTACGGACTAACCCTTCATATATATAGATGTAGAAGGGGGGGAACCGTAATGTGGTTGTTAATGGTTATAGGCGTTGGATGTCTCTCCGGTTTTATTTTGTTCAGAAAGAATACTTTGACCACTTATCACGAGCCTATTCAAGGACCGGAGAAATTGTCCATCATCATTCCCGCAAGGAATGAAGAATATAATTTGCGCTTTTTGCTCGATTCACTTCAGTCTCAGACCCTTACACCCTATGAAATTATTGTTGTAGATGACTTCTCGGAGGATCGGACCAAAGAAATTGCTGAGAGCTATGGAGTTAAGGTTATTGCGAACAGCAGTCTCCCTGAGGGGTGGACGGGTAAGAGCTGGGCAGTATGGAATGGATATTTACAGGCCTCGGGCGATATTTTTGCTTTTTTGGATGCGGATATTCGATTAAAGCCTAACGCCCTGGCTTCATTATTAAAAGCAAGGGAGCTATCGAAAGGCGTCATTTCGGTAGTTCCTTTTCATCATACAGAAAAGCTGTTTGAGAAGCTCGCCCTAATCATGAATATGCTGGGGATCTTCACGTTCACCTCAGTTTTTGAAAGGAATAATGCCAAAAAAGGGCTGTACGGCTCGTGTATTCTAGTATTAAGGCAGGATTATGAAAAAGTTAATGGCCATCAAAGCATTAGATCTGAAGTGCTGGATGATTTGTCTTTAGGAGAAAAATTTATTGCGGCAGGTGTTCCGATCACCAATTATATCGGGTATGGCTTAGTATCGTTTCGCATGTATCCGAAGGGAATCAAAAGTGAAATTGAAGGGTTCAGTAAAGGGGCTGTCTTAAGCACTTCAACGATAAGTCCGCGGACAATTATTCCAATCGCGCTTTGGGTAATCGGACTAATCATCTCAGAAACCGTGTTTATTTTTGCGAATACTTCATGGTTTATGCCTTTATTGATCGGTTATCTCCTTTATATGTTCCAGCTCTTTTATTTTATAAAATATGTAGGTGTATTTGGCATCGTTATTCCTGTATTTCACGTGGTAGCAACTGTTTTCTTTATCTTGATCATGCTGTATTCGATTTATCAGGTTGTTTTTCTGAGGCATGTAAGCTGGAAAGGAAGGCATATCCAGGTGGGAGGCCATAGGGACTAATGATCATATTGTGGGTCGCGGGTTTATTTTTGTCGGGATCTCTTATGTTTTCCTATTGGCTTGGTCTAGCGCGTAAAAAGAACCTGAAAGACATTGGCGACGGTAATCCGGGGGCTTTGAATCTATGGAAGTCGTCAGGCTATAAATTCGGCATATTGGGGATTATATTGGATTTTTTAAAAGGGTATCTACCACTTCTATGGGTAATGGGAAGTCATTATAGTCAGGGGTATTTCATTATTCCGTTAGCCCTAGCTCCCATTGCGGGTCATGCCTTATCTCCCTTTCTTAAAGGAAAAGGTGGTAAGGCAATTGCCGTAACCTTTGGGGTATGGAGTGCATTGACAGGATTCAAAGCTTCTTTAGCGCTAGCAGTCATTTTAGCAGTGCTGAAAATGCTCAGCAGTTGGTTCAAAAGCAGAGGAAATTCACCTGTATCGGATGGTGTGCAAGTAGTTAGCGGAATGCTGCTTCTTTCCGTTTTTTTGTACATTAGTAATTGGTCTGCTCCTATCTTATGGGTATGGTTTGGAAGTTTTGTGATCCTTGTGTATACGCACAGGTTAGAATTGGCAGTGTGGGTGAGGAAGTATTCATCAAGGAAACGATAAGGAACATAATATAGGCTTGGTATAAACAAGGGTGTCCCAGCAGCTATCGCATAGCTGTTGAGACACCCTTGTTTGGTGAAGCAGTAGCTTCGTCTTTTCTAATATTAGTGTTCTAGGATTGAGGATTTACGTTTTGACACAGCACGGATAATAAACGCAGAAGCTAAAAGAAGGATTGTGGCAGTGGCAAGGACAACAATAAATGACTTATCAAAAGCTGATTGTGCGGCTTCAACGAGCGCAGATCCAGCAGCAGTAGGCATATTTTCTGCGGCTAGAAGAGCTTCGTCAAGGCTGTCGCGAACGATCGGCGGGACTGTTAGTTCATCAGGGAGAACTAATGATGCTGTATAGATGAATGACGAAAGACTGCCCAGAAGTGTAATACTTAGGGCGCTGCCGAGTTCGAACGATACTTCCTCTATAGATGCGGCCATGCCAGCTTTTTCGACGGGGACATTTAGCATGATTGAATTTGAGGCGGCAGTCATGGCTCCCCCAAGACCTGCACCCAGAATCATTAAGGCTGCGAATTGTAACAATATATTTCCGTCATGGAAGAGTAGAAGGGTGTCCATTCCTATACCTGACACTAACAGACAGACCCACTGTACTTTTATTTTGTCCACTCGATGCAACACAAGTCCGATGAGTATCCCTGAGATGAAGGACGCTATCGAAGTGAATACAACGTACAAGCCTGCTTCCAACGGTGTATATCCAAGAACAAGCTGGAGCCGTTGAGTCACGATCAATTCCATTCCAATAAGTGCGAAACAAGACAATAGAGCTGTAGCCACTCCAGTAGTAAAGTGGGAGTCTCTAAATAGTGCAAAATCTATTAATGGATTCTGGCTCTTACGTTGATGGCGCATAAATATGATCATAGCTACGACACCAATCACGGCAGATAACACAGCGATGGAAATTGAACCTTCACGTCTGCTGATCTCCTTAACTGCATAAACAAGGGCAACCAGACCAATCATAATTTGAACGGAACCAATGAAATCCCATTTCTTATTCTTATTCCCTTTAAGGTTTGGGATTAGTAAGATGGCCAAGATCAGTGCAAGAATAACTATAGGAATATTGATGAGGAACACCGATCCCCACCAGAAATGTTCCAGTAAAAAACCACCAACGAGTGGACCCATTCCTGCTCCCACAGAGGAGACAGATGCCCAAATACCTACGGCTAGTGAACGCTCACGCTCATCCGAAAAGGTAGTTCGAATAATGGAGAGTGTTGCGGGCATCATCATGGCTGCACCAATAGCTAGTAGGGTACGCGCAGCAATAAGCACGAGAGGTGTCGGCGCGTAGGCGGCGATTAATGAAGCCAACCCAAAGATAGTAAGTCCCATAACGAAGAGTTTTTTATGCCCAAGACGATCGCCTAGTGTGCCAAGACCGAGTAATAATCCTGCCATTACAAGTGGATAAATATTTACGATCCATAGTTTTTCCGATGCAGAAGCAGCAAGATCATGCGTAAGTCGTGGTAGAACCGAATAAAGTACGGTCATGTCGATGACGATCATAAAGAGTGCGCTGGACACAATCGCCAGCACGATCCAGCGTTGAAATTTAGATAGATTTGATGAAAACATGGGTAATCCTCCTAAGATGATAGTAGCTAATAACGTTACCTTGACAAGGTAATGGTGTTCCGTTATTGTACTTTGAGGTATAGGGTAACCCGATAGTCAAGAGGAGTGATCTGAATGTCTATTGATTATGATCAATACTTTACGACGAGTGAGTTCGCAAAGGTATGTGGGGTAACGAAGCATACGTTATTCCATTATGATGAAATTGGTATATTAAAACCGGAGATCGTGAAGGAAAACGGATATCGTTATTATTCCTATAAGCAGTTTTATACCTTCGATATTATTGCCGTACTAAAAGGGACAGGAACGCCGTTGAATGAGATCAAAGAATATATACAAGATCAAAACACATTGCATTTTTTATCCATGCTTAAGCAAAAACAGCTGCAGTTGGTTGATGAACAAAAAAAGTTAGAGCGAATGCAGAGGCTTTTACAAGGGGCTATAGATAATACGAATCGTGCGCTCTACGTTGATTGTGGAGAACCCTGGGTCGAGGAATGTGATGAAGAGTATTTTATTGCGGTTAGACTCTCGAAGGAGAAGGGTGAGAAGGATCATGTACGAAAAGTATATCGAATCTTCGATTATTGCGATGAACATCATCTTGAATATGACTTTCCGATAGGTTCGATTATTTGTAAAAGCAGTTTGGAAGAAGGTGACTATGACCCGGATTATTATTGTAATAAAATCAATGAAAAGCATAACGGTGAATTACTTTATATTAAGCCAAAGGGTAAATATTTGATCATGAATCACAAGGGATCTTATGAAACCTTACCTGCGTCCTATGAGAAGCTAAAGTCTTATATTGCTGAAAATGATTTACACATAACCGGAAACGCTTATGAGTATGAATTGCTTAGTTATTTAGCTGTAGGGGATCCGGATAAGTATGTTATTCAAATTGCGATCCAAACCTTTTGAGGTTTAGAGCATTGGATTGACTTTAAAATTGGCTTACAAATTGACACGCTTGGGATTCCAAGCGTTTTTTTTATGGATACCTGATGGCTTGAGCATTAGCCAGATGCGACATTTTTATTATCTATATTGATTGACAATGATAATCATTATTATTAATGTGTAAACAGGCGTGAATCCTTATGCTCACCTTACCGATGCCAATGCCTCTGAGCTGGTGCACTATGATTGAGTTTTGTTGATGATTATCCATAGAAGAGACTACTATTGAAATGAGGTATGCATTGTGAAAATAGATGTTAATCAATTAGCAGAGCATTTTGCACACACTCCTTTCCAAGTAGAAGGAGTATATCGATATGCTGAAAATCCAGGTGTGCCTTACGCTGACTATACAGATTCTTTTCCTGGATTTGTGTTTCCACTTACAGGAAAGATTAAATTTAAATTTAATGGCACGCCTTATATCTTTTCGCCTGGAAAAGTTGTGCATGGGGGTGCAAAAATGAAATTAGATCAAAAAATGTTAGGTAGAACCAATTGGGAATATATTCTTGTTCAATATCGGATATGTAACTCAGAACTAAAAGAGTCAAGCTTTTCTCATCAGCATTTTGAATTATTAACAGGTCAATCTCCTCGTCTTATTGAATTAATTATGCGTCTTTGGCATGTGTATAATCAGCGTGGAGGCATTTCGATGTTTCAGACTGAAATGCTGTTTCGCGAAGTGCTGAATGAGGCCTTATTATGTGTTATTAATAGGGAAGATAGCTGTGAATCACATACTTTATTCGAGCGGGTATCTAATTATATTCATCAAAACTATTATCAAAGTCTTACAATAGCTTCGCTTGCAGAACAAAATAACGTTAATCGAAATCGACTTTCTTACGTATTTAGAACACATGCCGGTATGGGACCAGCAGAATATTTATTAAAATATCGTATAAATATAGCGCAAGAAATGCTATTTACAAGTGATGCGCCTGTACAACAAATTGCGCAAACCGTTGGAATGGCTGACCCCTTTTATTTTAGTAGAGTGTTCAAAAAACAATGTGGCATTTCACCTACCGAATATCGAGAGAAGTTCATCAATAATCCATTGTAAATTCAACCTGCATCCATTCTTATCTAAAAAGTACTTTACTATAATAATGGTTAAGCAAAGAAACCATTATGTTGGAGGAATTTCGTATGAAAAAGATTAGAGGACTGCTAGTCGCAACACTATTATTAGCAGGTATACTAGCGGGTTGTACTGAAACACCTGCTGAAAATAAAGAATCAACTAAAGAAGGCGTATCTTCAACAGCAGTTAATGTAGATGCAGCTGATTGGCCAAGAACATTTAAGGATGCCTTAGGTAAAGAAATTGTTATCGAGAAAAAACCGGAAAAAATAGCCTCGCTATGGTATTTTTATCCTGAAATATTAGTTGCATTAGGTGAGCCACCTGTTGCATCTACAGAAAAAGATTATCTATCTTCTTTATCTTATTTAAAAGGAAAGCTGGATTCAGCTGAAGAACTAGGAGATAAAGTGTCTCCTAGCATTGAGAAAATTCTATCTATTAATCCTGATTATATTTTAGCAACAGAGCATCATGAAGCAGTGTATGATTCACTAGATAAAATTGCACCAGTCATTACATTAAAATACAAGGACATCTATGAAGATTGGCAATATGGACTCCGTACAGTAGCCATGATTATTGGAAAAGAAGACGAAGCGGAAAAAGTAATTGATAAAATGATGAAAGATATTACAACTGGGCGTGAAACATTAAAGTCGATGGAAAGAGAGACAGTATCGCTTATATTGTCTTGGGATGGAAAAACTTTTAATGTTCTAGGTGAAGGGAATCCGGTCTATAAACTTGCTTTTGATAAAGAAAAGGGACTGGGGCTTACACCGGATGATACATATACAGGTAATAATAATGAGTTTACTTCGTTTGAAGGAATATCAACTGTTCAAGCAGACCATATTTTCCTTATAGGTGACATTACAAAAAAGGAGGAATTAATGAATAACTTAAAACAAAGTAATGTGTGGAATGCTATGAATGCCGTAAAGAAAGGCAATGTCTATTTAATGGATAATTCCGCTATTACTGGTGGACCATTAGCTATTGATTACGCTTTACAAAATATATTATCAGCCTTGCTTAAGCTCTAATAAGTTGAGGAAAATAAGGAGTGATTACTATCCATTATCAAGCTATTAATCTGAAAGATAAGTTATCTAAATTTAACGACCTTTGGTCTCCGAAAGTCATTGGTGAAATGAATGACTATCAATTTAAACTTATTAAGATCACTGGGGATTTTGAATGGCATGTTCATCAAAATACCGATAAGGTATTTTTCACGCTCGAAGGGGAGATGATCATTGATTTTCGTGATGGTCAGGTTAAAATCTCCAAGGGTGAGATGTTTATTCTCCCAAAGGGAGTCGAGATGAAGCCTTCCGCCGAAAAGGAATGCCATATCATGTTGGTGGAGCCTAGAAGCGTAGTAAACACTGGCGGTACTGAGTCCGAATTAACAGCAGCCAATGATACTTGGATCTAGTTAAGGCTTTCCTCCGCTATTCCCTTAAGGTTTCTGCAAATTGACATAACACCAAATGGTGTTATAATAAAAATGAAACCAGAAGGTGTTACATTAAAATGAATTTTGGAGGAAATTTATGCAAACTCAAGGACCACTACAAGATATTCGTCAAACAATTACACTCAATGCGCCCATTGAAAAAGTATGGAAAGCTGTTTCCACTGCTGAAGGAATAGCTGCCTGGTGGATGCCAAGTACATTCGAGCCAGTGGTAGGTCATGAGTTCATTCTACATGCTGGACAATTCGGGGATTCCCCATGTAAAGTTACCGAGATTGATGAGCCGAACCGTGTTGGTTTTAATTGGGGGAAGGATTGGCATCTTGCCTTTGAATTGAAAGAAATTGATGGGAAGACGGAGTTCACCGTGATTCACTCTGGATGGGACCCTGAAAAGGTAACTGAATTTGGTCAACCGCATCCAATCGTTCGTGGCTTTATGAACGGCGGCTGGGAGAAAATCGTCCAAGAAAAACTTCCTGCTTATATCGAGGTTTAAGATGCCAGTCGCTGAATCTGGACATGATGTATTTCAAGCGATAGCAGATCCTACCCGCCGCAGTCTGCTAAAGCTGCTTGCTAATAAGGAAATGTCCATAGCATCCATCTCGGACTGCTACCCGATCAGCCGAACCGCTGTTAACAAGCATTTACAAGTATTGTCCGATGCGCAGCTTGTTAGCAGTCAGAAAGTCGGTCGGGAGACTCGGTACAAGCTTCAGCCAGAGCCTCTACTGGAGCTTCAAGATTGGCTTACCTTTTTTGAACAATACTGGGCTAATAAACTGTTTGCGCTTAAAGAATATGTTGAAGCAGATCATAACAATGAATGATAAACCGAGAGGCGTGAGATCGCGCTTCTCGTTTTTTTTGATGCATTGTGCAAAAATATTTAAATGAAACAGATATAATGGATTCGTATATACATATGAACTGCTATTTGCTCATTTTGAGGCATTTGGGGCGAGTTGCGGACTAGAGAGACTTTAATCATCATTATCAGGGGCAATATTGTGTACTTTCAGTCCGATAAAGCTCCATGGAGTCCGTTAGCATTCCAGATGAACATAAGGACAAGGCAGAAGCATTTTTGAAAGAATAAACGGCGTAGCATTGAGCTACACCGTTATTTCTGCATTTACAGGATAGCTTTCAACGGAAAGCATATCTCATTTATAAACTCAGTTTAAACCTTCGTTTAAATTCAGTTTATAAAAGGGAGTTAGCATCACAATACAAACTAAAACGTTGGAGGAATTGTAATGGTTAATGAACGCAAAAAAATAATTGAGCCTAACCCTGGAGATTGGGCCGTCGAGGCGCGTGGACTGGTCAAAACCTTTGGTGACAATCGCGCGGTGGATGGGGTGGATTTGAACGTGAAAGCAGGTACGATCTATGGCGTACTTGGTCCGAATGGGGCAGGAAAGACTACCGTCATTCGGATGCTGGCAACCTTACTTCGTCCCGATGCAGGTACTGGGCGTATCTTCGGGCATGATGTGGTGAAGGAGTCGCAGATTGTTAGGCAATTAATTGGTGTGACAGGACAATATGCCTCAGTCGATGAGTCATTAAGTGCTACAGAGAATCTTATTATCTTCTCTCGGCTATTAGGGCTTGGGCGCGCAGAGTCGCGGAAAAAAGCAACAGAATTACTGGAAGAGTTTGGTCTGACTGAGGCGGCTAAACGGCCTCTTCGAAATTTTTCTGGCGGTATGCGTCGCCGTCTGGATTTGGCAGCTAGCCTTATTGCACAACCACCTTTAATTTTCCTGGATGAACCGACTACAGGGCTTGATCCTCGCACTCGTTCACAGATGTGGGATACCATTCGTCGATTGGTGAATACGGGATCAACAGTTCTTTTAACGACGCAGTACCTTGAAGAAGCAGATCAACTTGCAGACCGGGTGGCAGTTATTGACCGTGGGCAAGTCGTCGCCGAGGGCACTGTGGATGAGCTGAAATCATCCGTGGGTACCACATCTTTACTATTGAAGGTCCGAGAGCTAAAGGATTTTAAACAAGCTCGTCAGCTTGTAGAACATGTTCTGCATGTCCAATCCAATGTGTCTTCGTTGGAGGAAGGGCAGATTTCTGCACCGATGGCGAACGCGGATTTAGTGACTGACCTACTTATTGCTCTGCGCGAAGCAGGCATTCCACTTGCAGAGGTGAGTGTGCAGAAACCAACACTTGATGAAGTATTCTTAACAATCACGGGTCAGGGTGTAACAGATAACGCTTCAAATGCGTCTGGGCAGTCAAACAAGAAGGAGGCAGTAAGAGTATGAGTACAAGAACTTCTGCAATAAACTCAGGAACTACAAGACAATTGAAAAACCATACGAGTCTCAGACAGAGTATACGAAATTCATTCACAATGGCGTATAGAGGTATACTAAAAATACGGCGAACACCTGAGCAATTATTCGATGTTACGCTTCAGCCTATTATTTTTACTCTGATGTTTACCTATATTTTTGGTGGAGCCATCTCTGGTGACATTGCTAGCTATTTGCCTGTTATCATTCCTGGTATTCTCGTTCAGACCGTAATTACTACTTCGATCGTTACTGGAGTTCAATTACGTGAGGATATGGATAAAGGTGTGTTTGACCGATTTAAATCACTGCCAATTGCAAGGATAGCTCCGTTAGCAGGTGCTCTATTAGCAGATACGATTCGGTATACGATAGCGACTGTGCTCACTTTCACCATGGGTTATATTATGGGATTACGGCCCGAGGGAGGGCTGGGGCATGTTGCTGTAGCGGCACTTCTTGTTATTGTCTGTGCTTGGTCGATTAGCTGGATCTTTGCTTTCTTTGGTGTCATTGCAAGAACAGCCTCAAGTGTACAAGGGATCTCGATGATTGTGCTGTTCCCGCTTACGTTTCTGTCTAACGCATTCGTACCGGTAGATACAATGCCTAGCTGGCTTCAATGGTTTGTTAAAGTCAATCCGATCTCACATTTGGTGACCGCGGTGCGGGAGCTTACTAACAATGGTACCGTAGGCTGGGATTTCGTAATCTCTTTGATCGGAGCAGCTGTCATCGTTGCGATTTTTGCACCAATTACAGTTCGTGCTTATATGCGCCGGACATAATATGAAATGAAAAAACGGCAGAAATGCCGTTTTTTTGTATTAGCCGCAAAAAAGCTTCTTTTTTAATTATCGCTTCTAAAGAACGTATGGATTAAATTGGATACTGATCTATCATACAATGTTTTAGCAGCTTCCTCATTTTGAATATGTCCCCCCAAATGCAGATGAATGACGCCATGCAACGATGCCCACACCAGATTCACAACAAGGAGGGGATCTTTCTCCTCAATAAACCCTTGTTCGATGGCTTCTGTAATAAGGGCTATTACTTGTTGAAGTGCCGTGAAGATAGCATGTAAACTTTCTTCCTCCGGTTTGAACTCGCTAAAAGCCCCTCCAAACATAACCATATAATAGCTGGTATGATTCCGTGAGAAATCCCAATAAGCTTGTCCAAGATCGCGAAGATATAAATTTAGATTGTCTTGTTTTGGAACCGCTTGAAAGGCAGCGGCCAACAATTTACACCCTTGCAGAAAAAGCTCCTTCGCTAAACCTTCCTTGTTTCCAAACAAGTTATAAATGATTTTTGTGGGACATTCCATTTTTTCAGCAACCTTGCGAATGGTTACACCTTCAGGTCCGGATTCATGCATAATGGCCGCAGCGGCTTCGATAATATTCAGTCTTAATATTTCTGCATGCTGTAGTTTTGCTTTTGGGTAGGTTGTAACGGATTGAGCATCTATAGAAGATATTTTGGACGATTTTTGCATGTAGTTTCACTTCCTTAGAACTTTACTTTAGCTTTTTCAAATAGCCGTTATTTCTAAACCTTATTTTACTGATGTAGAAGAGAAATAGCCAATATTTAAATGTAGAATTTTATTTGACAACGCAACCTCACTTGGATACAATGATTCATATTGAAACACTGTTTCTAGATGGTCATTAAAGGGAGAGATGATAGCAATGATTACAATTCAAAATAAATGGACGTTGATTACAGGTGCTTCTTCAGGAATAGGTGAAGCGTTTGCTCGAGAACTTGCAGCCAAAGGAAGTCATTTGATATTAGTCGCCCGTTCCGAAGATAAATTGATTGCTTTAGCGGAAAAATTACAAAGAGAATTTCATATTCAAGCGGAGGTTATCGTTGCTGATTTATCGCAAGAAGGTTCTCCTAGCAGGCTCTATCAACAATGTATGGAACGTGGTCTGAACGTTGATATTCTGATTAATAATGCAGGTTTTGCTACGTATGGGCTTTTTGAACAACTGTCTGGTCCAAGACAACATGAAGAGGTGATGCTAAATGTTTTGGCGGTTGTAGATCTGACCCATTTATTTTTGCCAGGTATGTTAAAAAGAAAAAGTGGTGTGATTATAAACGTTGCTTCAACAGCAGCATTTCAACCTCTTCCCAATATGGCTGTATATGGAGCGACAAAAGCTTTTGTATTATCATTTACACAAGCGCTATGGGAGGAAAATCGGAAACGGGGAGTACAATTTCTTGCGTTATGTCCGGGGTCTACGGAAACAGAATTTTTTAATGTTGTGGGAGCCGATGAAGCTTCAGTAGGGAAGCGAGATACTCCAGAAAATGTGGTTCAAGTGGCTCTTCGGTCGCTTCAGGCAAAAAAAATATTTGTTGTCCCAGGATTTTCAAACTATATTTCAGCTCAAATGTCACGTTTTTTCACACGTAAACAAATGCTTTATTTAGTTGGACGTATGCTCCGTACTAGAAATTAATAAGTCAACATTTTGCTTCGATGATGTAAAATAAAGAGCCGTTATCTATGGATTACTCCATGATAGCGGCTTTTTTCAAAAGTTAATTACCTAACTCCGAATTTTAACCCTACTTCTTCATGTCCTTCGATGGTACTATGATATAAAAATAGAATGATGCATATAGAAAGGACGACAGTATGAGAAACTATCTAATTTTGGGGGCAAGTAAAGGTTTGGGAGATGCATTTGTGAAAGGTTTACCTGAGTATGGTGATCGAGTGTGGATCGTCTCCAGAAGCAGACCGGGCAGTCTGGATCTTAATGATGGCATACAGCGGGTATGGATTGCAGTAGATCTATCGCAGCCAGATGCCGCACAAGTCTTATCAAAGGGAATTCAAACGGAGAAGATTGATGTTTTAGTTTATAACGTGGGTATTTGGGAGAAAGAAGGTTTTGAGGATCACTATACTTTTGACAAGGATGAGACGAGTGACATTGCCAACATTATTAATGTGAATATAACTTCAACAATTACCTGCATACAGGCTGTACTGCCTAATCTTCGCCAATCGGAAGCAGGAAAAATTATTCTAATTGGCTCCACAGCAGGACTGGATCATACCAATAACGCCCAGGTATCATTTGTAGCTTCCAAGTTCGGTCTGCGTGGCATTACACATGCATTACGTGAGCATGTTCGTAAGGATGGCATTGCAGTAACTTGTGTAAATCCGGGTGAGCTGGCAGCAGAAATTCCTTATGAGGATGGCGCAGAAAAAGCGATTGCAGAATATAGCGGCACAAGAATTCCTGTTCAGGACATTGTCTCCATTGTGAAATGTATCGTTAACCTCTCTAGCGCTTCCTGTGTCAAAGAAATTCATATTCCAGCAATGGCGGATTTGAATGCATAATAAATCTCATTTATCCGTTAAGATTTCATTAAGATTCAATATGAAGATAAACCATATAATTGGATTATAGAAAGGTTATCAAAAAAATGCTACATAAGCGCGCCGACTAGCACGACGTATTATTAGGTTGTAGTAAAAAGTGAATATATAAGGCTGTCTACCAGTAGAATCTTACTAGTAAACGGCCTATTTCTGTTGGGATTTAATAGAGAGTCGGGTGGGTTTTATTAAAAGAAGACTTATAAATTCCCAACTTTTTTTGGACATATATTGGGCTAACGAGAATATAACTATACAATAAAACACTTGTTGAAGAAGAGGAAAATACATTAACGGTTAGGAGAAATGAACGATGGAATTCGAACTAGGCAGCATTTTGAAACTAGTGAAACGTAGGCTGCTGTTCATCATTGTATTATGTATTGTTGCGGTCGGAATTGCTAGCTTCGTTAGCTACTATGTCTTGAAACCGAAATACGAGGCGACGGCTTCTATTCTTATTCAAGGGGATAGGCAACAGAAAGCAATCAATGACATTATGGCTGGGCAAAAACTAGTAACCACTTACGGAGAAATTATCCGAAGCAGTAGAATCGCTGAAGAGGTCGTTAGAAGACTGCAATTAAACATGACCCCTGAAAAACTATTAGAAAAAGTGAAAACAAGAACAAGTAGCGAGTCACTCGTGACGACGGTAATTGTATCGGATTCTAATGCTCAGCGGGCAACGAATATCGCGAATGGCTTTGGTGAGGCCTTTAATGAGAACATCCAAGCGATTATGGGGGTAGAGAATGTTGTGCTTCTTGACCGAGCCAAGGTTCCTTTCGAGGCGATCTCACCCAAGCCAGTATTCAATATGGTCGTTGCTTTCGGACTTGCATTGATTGCTGGGATCGCATTTTCCATTCTACGGGAATTGGCGGAGAAACCTGTGAAAAGCGCCAAGAATATTCAGTTGGATTTGCAGCTTCCTCTTCTGGGAACGGTGGGAAAATTGAAGCCGCGGAAACGGCGGGAGAAGACGAAATCTAATTCAGTAGAAGGAGCCAGCAGACATGAAGAAGAAAACGCCAAGATTGTATTGCCTGGAACAACCGAAATCATCTAATGGTGACCAATTCCGAACGATACGATCTAATATTCGTTATACCCGAGTTGGTGGAGAAATTCGATCTTTATTAGTTACAAGTTCACTTCCGAATGAAGGTAAATCAACAGTGGCGATGAACTTGGCCATAGCGATGGCAGAAACGGGAAGAACTGTGCTGCTGATCGATGGGGATTTGCGTACACCAACGGTGCATAAGGCATTCGATCTACCCAATTGGATCGGATTAAGTAGTATCCTAGTGGATCAAACCCGTGTGGATGATTGTATTTTCCCTATTGAGGGATCAGAAGGACTTTCTGTAATGACATCGGGTCCGATCTCCCCAAATCCAGCCGACTTACTAGGATCAACAGGAATGAAAAGGTTATTTGCAGAGCTTAGTGAGAGATTTGATACGATTGTCATCGATTCTTCTTCGGTGTTAATGCCTTTTTCGGATGCCCTTATCTTGGCAAAGATGACCGAAGGGGTACTGTTAGTCGTAAAATCCGGGAAAGTGCTCTTAAAGCATACCAACTCTGCAAAACAGATCCTTGAGCAGCAAGGAGCACATATTTTGGGAGCGGTTTTGAATTATCGAAAAAGTAGCAAACGTTACAAGATTCGCGGTGAAGATTTTGCCGATTGGGCCTCAACTTCAGGGTTGGTCTAACGCATTATGACACTTGCTTCTCTTCGTTATTTATTCGGAAATATCACATACGCTGGCGCTCAATTCGTGATTGTAATTTTGCTTAATAAATTTGGCTCATCCGAAATCGTTGGGCAATATTCGTTGGGGCTTGCGGTGACTGCTCCCATCTTCATGCTGTCGCATCTGCATCTGCGTTCGGTCTTGATCGTTGATACATCTGGAAAATATCTTTTTGGAGATTTTTTTGGCCTTCGTCTCGTGACAACCGCAGTTGCATTCACGGTTACAGCAGGTTGTTGCATCCTTAGTGGTGCTGATTGGAATACAGCTTTAGTCATATTTTTCATAGGATTGTATAGAATTGTTGAGTCGGTCAGCGATATTTTATTGGGTATCGTTCAGAAGCAGGAAAGGCTAGATCAAATCTCTTTCTCGAGAGCTGCTAAAGGATTGTTCTCCATACTTGTCTTCGCCCTCGTATTTATCCCTACTCAGAGTCTCATTCTAGCGTTATTAGTCATGATTATCGGATGGTTAGCAATAACCATTGGATATGATGCTCGCAAAGCGAGAATGCATACGTCGCTCAGGCCACTTTTTAACAAAAGACGATTATGGGGCTTGCTGCTCGTAAGCTCACCCCTTGGCGTGGTGCTGGCGTTGATGTCACTAAATACAAATATCCCACTATACGCGATTTCATATTTTAAAGGAGAACATGACTTAGGCATATACGCTACGCTCTCATACATGATCGTTGCCTGCAATGTTATTGTGACTGCACTCGGTGAAGCGATAACACCACGTCTTGCCCGTTGGCACGCTAGCGGACGACATAAGGAGTTCATCTCTTTACTCAGTCGAATGATTGCAATGGGTATAGGAATTAGTGCGATCGCTTGTTTGATCGGGTGGATCTTTGGTCATCAGCTACTAACTCTTCTATTCAGTCCAGATGTGGCTGCTGAGATAGGTTTATTTCATTGGTTGCTCGTTTCTACCCTATTGGTATTTGTAACGTCTTACCTGTGGTATGCCATAACGGCTACCGGGAAGTACAAAGCGCAGATTCCCTTGTTTCTGTGTTCCGTGATCACTAATGGGCTTTCTTGTCTAATATTCGTGCCTATTTTCGGGGTGATAGGTGCTGCGGTGGGGGCTAGCTTGGCCTTATTCGTTCAGATGATAGGTAGTGTGATCGTACTTTTCTTGGTAATCCGCCAGGCAAGGAAACAGGTACAACGGGAATTGGCCGCATAGAAGCAATTTCTCATAGGAAAGTAGGGGCTTGTATGACATCTGTACTCGTTGTAGGGAAACCCTACACCATGCGTAATTTATTTCTGTTTGCGGTTATGGGTTACATCATCTGCCTTCCGGCTCAAATTGATTTCGGCGGCGCATTTCGAATCGCACCCTCTGACCTTTTCTTAATGCTTGGTTTGTTTGCAGCAGGTTTACACCTCAAATTGGACCCGAGGCAGTTCAGTTCATGGCATTGGGGGATGTTGTTTATTTTCGTCCTTGCTTCATTTGTATCCATTTGGCGCAATGGATTCATTACGCAATACGCTCTATTGCAAAAAGATTTTGGGTTTATACTCCTACTGCTGACTTACATCATGCTTGTTCAGGCTGTAGACAGCTGGGATCGGTTATATAAAATGCTACGAGCTTTTTTGATCAGTGTGCTGATCTTCAATGGCGTCGCTTTGTTCGATTTTTTTAGTGGAGTAAAGGTTCCGTTTATGGTGCAAGACGGTCGCCTCTCCGGGATGCTAATTGATCCGAATGCATACGGCGGATTACTAGTTACGGCTTTTGCCATTCATATCATGACGAGTGGAGACGGGGTAAAGCTGCTTAGAGGATGGGTGAGTACGCTAGCGACGATCACCTTAGCCGGGGGCATAATAATGACTTTTTCGCGTTCGTCATGGATAGGATTGTTCCTTGTCCTGCTTACATTACTGCTGACTAATCCTTCTCGACTTCTCAAGATCGGTATGGGGTTTAGCGTCGCGTTTGGAGCATTGCTGTTGTATAAAGGTACAGCTTATCTGGATGTGCTTGGGAATATGGCCAGCAGACCCTCGCAGATTCAGTCGCGTCTAGACATCATTGGGAAGGCTGTGGAGTGGATCGCTCAAAGTCCATTATTAGGGATTGGACTCGGTAGCTATAACTATGAACTGCGGATTATTATCCATAATACTCCGATCTGGTTTATGACAGAATTTGGCTTGTTGGGCTTGATTGTGTACGGCGGATTCATGATCTGGTTCTTCATCGTTGGGATCCGTTCTTATCGCGCGGCAGATAGGGTGAACAGACCGATCATTATGGCATTATTGCTGTCTCACGCAGCGATGATTGGACTTTCGATGGGTATTGAAGCCTTATTCCAGCGGTATTGGTGGTTCATGATGGCTATGAACGCAGCTTGCATCCGATTAACGAATACGGGATGGAAAGGAGTGAAGCGATATCGAACCAAGGGCACTGAAAAGTCAACGGGTCGTAACCTACGACAACAAACAGAACAAGCGCAACAAGCGCAATAATAAGAGGTTCGGGAGCATACCTGCTGAAGACTGTGGGCCGGTAAGAGTTGCTTTTGTAGCCTCCATTTTTGGGCATTTTGAGAGTTTCCATCTACCTTACATGGCGTTATTGCAGCAAAAAGGTTGTGAAGTGCATGCTTACGCGCAGCCCGGGGAAGCGAGATTGCGATTAGAAGAGAAGGGGATCGTGTGCCATGATGTGCCCATTCAGCGTAGCCCTTTACAGATGCAGAACTGGGCAGCGCTAGGGATACTAACGGAAAGCTTCAAGGAGGAGGGGTTCCAGTTCATCCATGTACATACGCCAGTCGCTTCGATTCTCGGACGGATTGCGGCCCATAAAGCAGGTGTACCTTGCACATTGTATACAGCGCATGGTTTTCATTTTTTCAAGGGAGCTCCTTTTCTGAACTGGATGCTTTATTATCCGCTCGAGAGGTTAATGGCCCGCTGGACAGATGTGCTAATCACCATAAATAGAGAAGATTATGAACGTGCCCAGAAATTTTCTATACGGAAAAAGGTGACTTATGTGAGTGGTGTAGGACTTGATCTCCAGGTTTACGGCAGTGAACAGGATCATCCTGAAACTGCGTCGGAGAAGGCAGATAGGCGACGCCAACTGTTTGATCTGCCGAAGAGTGAGCATGATGAACCTCCCTTCGTCATCCTATGCGTTGCGGAATTGAACGCCAACAAGAACCAGAAGCAGTTGATCGAAGCGCTGGGTCAGTTGGGGTCTCAAGCAGGCAACATCCATCTGGCTTTTGCGGGTACAGGACCGTTCGAGCAGACTCTATTGGAACTTGCTAATCGGCTGGGTGTCAGCGATCGGGTGCATATGCTTGGGTACCGTAGAGATATTCCGGATCTACTCAGAGCATGTGATGTTGTAGCACTTGTGTCTTATCGCGAGGGGCTACCTCGGGCGATTATGGAGGCGATGGCAGTAGGAAAACCCGTTATAGGTACGCATATTCGGGGGATTCATGATTTGATCGAACATGAGTCAACAGGCATGTTGGTTCCTGTTGGTGATATTACCGCTACCGCTAAGGCTTTTACTCAATTACGAGATGATCCAGCATTAACTAGGGCAATGGGAGAAGCAAACAAGGAGAGGATCATTCGTTACGGGTTGCCTGCGGTGCTCCGTGAAATGGACTCGATCTATATAGAAGCGCTAAACAAGGAGGAAAGAAAGCGGGTTCCGTCTGAAATGCATGCCAGCCTATCGGGGGATTGAATATTCACTCTCACTTAAAAGGCGAGTAAATGAATTTTTAGTTAATTAGGGAGAAAGAAGTGATGAAAATGCGGATCGTCCGTTTGGTCATGTTGGATGCAGGGATTATTGCGGCTTCAGTGTGGCTTGTGTTTTTACTTCGGTTTGATTTTCAAATCCCTGAGATGTACGTGTGGATGCTTCCGTGGGCAATATTGATTCACATTGCGGTGTATGCGGCCTTCTCATTTGGATTCAAAGTGTATAACAATATCTGGCGATACACCGGAATGAGAGAGTTACTGCAGCTTCTAAAAGTGAGTGTATTAACCCTCGTTGGAGTGATTGTTGTCAACGTATCCACCCATGCAGTAATTCCTTCCTATCGACTACCGATTTCTATCTATTTTGCAGCGGGTTATGTGTTTCTGGGCATTGTTGGGTTACGAATGGTTAAACGTCTTCTAAATGATGGATTTGAGACAACGGGTGTGAAGGATGCCTTCGAAGGTAATCTTCTAATCGTTGGGGCTGGTAAAGCTGGAATCCTCGTTACGAAAGATATCAAGCATTCAAGGTTCAAATTTATGCATCCCGTTGCCTTCATTGATGATGATGCATCTAAACAAAAGCTGGAAGTAATGGGGCTGCCGATTGTGGGTAACCGAAATTTCATTCCCGAGGCCGTGAAACAGCTGGACATTGCATTCATTATTATTGCCCTTCCGACAGCGCCACATAACGACTTAATGGAGATTATTGAGATCTGCAAATCAACAAAAGCACAGATTAAGCTAATGCCTAGTATGACAGAAATTTTGGACGGGAAAATGGCAGTCAATCGAATTCGTGAAGTGTCCGTAAATGATTTGCTGGGTAGAACGCCTGTTGAGATTAATACTGAAGAGATTCGTGAGAATTTAGGGAGTGAGTGTATTCTCATCACGGGTGCAGGAGGCTCCATTGGCTCAGAACTGTGCCGTCAGCTAGCTGCGTATCGTCCGAAGGAAATGTTGCTGCTTGGTCACGGTGAGAACAGCATTTACCTGATTGAACAAGAGCTACGCCAGTTATATCCCGATCAGAAGATTCAACCTATCATAGCTGATATTCAGGATGTGTCGCGGATCGATAGTGTTTTTCAGAATTTCCGACCTACGATTGTGTATCACGCCGCTGCGCATAAACATGTGCCCCTGATGGAGATGAATCCGGTGGAGGCGGTAAAGAACAACGTTATCGGAACAAGGAATGTAGCGGAAGCGAGTGCCAAATATGGTGCTAAGCGGTTCATTCTGATCTCTTCGGACAAAGCGGTTAATCCAACAAGTGTCATGGGAGCTACAAAGCGAGCTGCAGAAATGATTATTAATGATCAGAATTCATCTAGCAAGACGGTTTTTGCTGCTGTCCGTTTCGGTAATGTTCTCGGTAGTCGGGGAAGTGTTATTCCGTTATTCAAAAGACAGATCGAGAGTGGTGGCCCGGTTACGGTTACCCATATGGATATGGTGCGGTATTTCATGACGATCCCTGAAGCAGTGCAGTTGGTTATCCAGGCGAGCGTACTGGCACAAGGTGGCGAGGTGTTCGTGCTTGATATGGGTAAGCCGGTTCGGATATACGATCTAGCAAGAGATTTAATACGTCTGTCGGGCTTAGAACCCGATAAAGATATCCCTATCGTGGTCACGGGCATTCGTCCCGGAGAGAAATTATTTGAGGAACTCCTGACAGAAGAGGAGGGATTGATGGTCACCAATAACTATCGCATCATGATCAGTCGGCCTCAAAGTGTTTCCAGATCCGAATTGAATTTGGTCCTTGGTGTGCTGGAGAATTTGTGCAAACGGTACGAATTTGTGCCAAGCAGTTATCAGATTAAGAAATTATTAAAGCAGCTTATTCCAAGCTATTCGGGCTTTCAGGAAGAACCACAGGTGGCTACTCATGAGCTTGAACGGATCAAATCCGAAGTTCATGCGGGGATCTAAGTGATGAAGTCGTTTATGAGTAGATGGAACAAGAAATTGCGTTTGCGTGGCAAGAGTGACAAGAAATTCACAAGAAAGCAAATAGTCATGCGGCGAATTGGAAGATTCGCCCTGATTAGTTTTCTGATTGTGATTGTAATTGGTGGCATTTGGATTAGAGGGGTATTAAATGCTGAGCAGCGATTTCAAAAGGCTACCCTTAATCCATTAACGATACCTAACTCGAAAATTTCTGCAGTACCTGTGGGGAAGACGCAGTCGGATGGGACTACAAAAAGTCCAGCAAATGCGGATGGCGTGGTACTACCATCGACTGAACCAGCAGCATCGCCAGAAGCAACCGATAAAAAAACTTCATCCTTTAATGTTGTATTAATTGGAACAGATACGTGGGGTGGGGAAATCTCGCGTGCAGACACGATAATGGTTGTGCATGTAATGCCGGAACAGCGGAAGGTGAACATCGTCTCTGTACCGCGCGATACAAGGGTTTATGTACAAAATGTTGGCTACACCAAAATTAATCATGCTCATATTGTTGGTGAGTCCAAAGGTGGGAATGAGCAAGGAACGTTGACGCTCATTCAAGCGGTGAGCGACTTTATGAATATTCCCATTCATCATTACATCAAGACGAATTTCTCTGGAGTTCGTGATTTCATCGATTCAATCGGTGGGATCGACATGGTAATCGATCAGGATGTCACAATAACCCCAGAGATTACCATCAAAAAAGGCGAACAGCATTTGGATGGTGTGCATGCTCTCTACCTTGCTAGGGCGCGTTACTCTACTCCGAACGGTGACTTTAGTCGTCAAGAGGAGCAATTCAATATCGTTAGAGCTGTGGCCAATAAGCTGTTGAGCCCTGAGCATCTTCCGGATCTGGCGGGATTATTGCTCCATGAAAAGAAAGACATTATCGATACAAGCTTCAGTGACAGTGATTTGCTCAGCTTAGCTTGGTTATTCAAGGGAATAACTTCCGAGGACTTTAAATACGAGCAGATTCCAGGCAACAACAGTTTTGGTTCTGATCCGCTAGTCAGAACTAAGGTGTACTACTGGAGTGCTGATTTAAAACAGGTGAACTCACTGAAGGAACGTCTTTTTACGGATTAAGAGAAAGGCGGGAGGAGTACTAACATGTATCGCCATATGAAACGAGGCTTCGATCTTGTGGGAGCGATCGTTATGTTATGTATATTTAGTCCAGTCATGGCTGTGGTGGCGTTGTTGATTCGAATGAAGCTTGGAAGCCCAATCTTGTTCAAGCAGCAACGACCAGGGCGGGGAGAGAAACCCTTCTTTATCTACAAATTTCGGACCATGGCTGAACTGTATGACACGCAGGGTCAGCCGTTACCAGATGAGCGACGATATATCAAATTTGGCGGAATCATCCGGAAGCTAAGTCTGGATGAACTACCACAATTGGTGAATGTTGTGAAGGGAGAAATGAGTCTGATTGGTCCAAGACCCTTACTCATGCGTTATAGCCCATACTATTCCGAACAGGAGAGGTTGCGTTTCTCAGTAAGACCAGGAATTACGGGATTAGCACAGGTGTCAGGACGTAATACTTCGTCGTGGAAAGACCGGCTTTCGTATGATGTCACCTATGTCGAGAATTTAAGTTTCAGACTTGATGCGCTGATATTATGTAAGACCGTTTTGAAGGTGATTCGCCAGGATGATGTTGTAGCCAATCCAGGTCGGCATAGCCTGCCTCTGGATGAGTATAGGCTGAATAAAAAGGAGGGCCAGGCATGAGTGTGCAGTTTAGACCGCTGCATGAAGACGATATACATCATGCATGCCGGCTCTTGAAGAGCAACTTACCGGAGCATGTGTACAATCAAACGATATTTGCTTGTACGGGTTATCCAGCATATCTACAAGCGGCTTGTAAGTGTGGAGGTCATTCGGCCACATTGTTGATTGGAGCCTATATTGGAGAAGTGCTCATTGGATTCGCGGAATGGCGAAGAATGGAACAAATATTGGTTCTGAATAATTTAAACGTGGATGCGGCGTTTCGCAAGGACGGTATTGGCGGAATGCTCATGGCGTACGGAGAGAAATTAGCCAAGAAGGACGATATTAAGAAGTTGGTACTGGATGTGTTCTCGTGGAATGAACAGGCGCATGCTTGGTACCTTCGCCTTGGCTTTGTAGAAGAAGGACGTACTTATTGGTATGTGAGGGATCTGGATCGTTCATTAACGGCTAGCGCAGATGTTATTGCTTCTGGAGTGGATATAGATGATGAAGAAGTGACTTACATTATTGATGATTACCCAATGGCAGAGGCTCATCATCTAAAATACGGATTTTCTTCATTTAGGATTAGAACGAAGCAGAAGACTTCAGTTGTGGGCCGGCTCGGCGAGCAGTATTTTCGCATCCAACTGCAAAGTGGGGAGTGGGACGGCGGATATCCACTAACCGATGTGTTACTCGACCTTGACCGGGAGAGAAAGCTGTTATTGCTCTCATCCGATGCATTCTTACGTGAGAGAGATCCAGCGCTAAGCTTAAGCACTGAAAGTATACGTATGATCAAGATATTGGATTAGCAGCGAATGCTTCCAAAGTAAGTTTTGTCGAAGTACCTCAAGGAAGCGTACGCTAACATAACTTTTAGGAGGTGACGTATGAGTGATTTCATTGTGCTTAATAGCTCGCATTCTGAAGAATGGGATGCTTATTTGAATCAGATGGATAGTAAGGATATCTATTTTTCTGCAGATTTTTTTCGGCTGTTTGAGGATGATGATCACCAACAGGCAGAGCTGTTTGTTTTTAAGCAGGGTGAGAAGCTCATCATTTATCCTTACTTACTTCGCTCCATTAGCCATCTTCCCGCAGTCATCCAGCTGGGACTTGAAGGAGAATGGTATGACATCAGCACACCTTATGGATACGGGGGGCCAATATCTAATGTGCCTATAGGAGCGGAACGAACAGAGTTGTACCGACAATTCAGTGATACGTTTACAGATTACTGCAGAGAGAAAAAGATCATGACCGAGTTTGTAAGATTCCATCCTTTCATAGGCAATGCCGCTGAATACCAAAAAGGGCTTACTACGGAGCTCAATCGGAATACAGTATACATGGATTTGACAGTTGGCTCAGAGTCAGTGCTAATCCAGAACTATGGCAGCAATCATAAAAGAAATATCCGTAAATTAAAGTCAGCTCCATTCACCATTCGAAAGTCGGATCTTAAGGATCGGATCGAGCCTTTCATCGAGTTATATTACGGGACGTTAAATGATTTACAAGCAGATCCCTTTTATTATTTCCCTCGAAAATTTATAGAAGATACAAGCCTTATGCCAGAAGGACGGGTAGCGCTGTTTGAGGCGATGGATGGGGAGAGGAGTGTAGGGGCAAGTATTGTACTCCTTGATCGACCATGGATGCATTATCACTTATGCGGTTGGGATCGAGCTTATCTGCAGTGGTCACCCACCAAATTTCTCATCCACGCAGCAGCCGTGTGGGGGATGGAGAATGGATACGACAAATTCCATCTCGGTGGGGGATATAAGGGGAATGACGAGTTGTTTCAGTTCAAGCTAAGATTCGCTACTCAACTAGAACCACTAGATTATTACTTAGGTAAGCGAATATTTTTCCCCGAGGTGTATGAACGAATGATTGCACTCTGTGACACTGGGGTTGCGGGAAATTATTTTCCGCTCTACCGGCATCCATCTCTGTTGAATCAAAATATCATGGACCACGCTCTGAAGTAAGACAATAAGATATGTATTCCATTTGGATTAAAGCATCCAAATGGAGAAAGGAGCAAGGCATGAGTATTCGTCAACCACGCATTCTACCACGAATCTTGTTATCCCCACCGCATGTAAGTGGACGTGAACAGGCTTATTTGGAGGATGCAATTCACTCTGGCTGGATCGCTCCCATCGGACCACAAGTCGATGCTTTCGAGCGGGAGATGGCCGACTATACAGGTTCAAAGGGTGCACTTGCATTAAGCTCTGGAACAGCGGCAATTCATCTCGCACTACGTCTAGCTGGCGTTTCTCAAGGAGATTGCGTGATTTGTTCGACGCTCACGTTCGTAGCTAGTGCCAATCCTATTTTATATTTGGGGGCTACACCTGTATTCGTAGACTCAGAACCAGAGACATGGAATATGTGTCCACTAGCCTTTCAGCGGGCCTGCCTGGATTTGAATGATAGAGGGATACTGCCTAAAGCAGCTGTTGTTGTCAATTTGTACGGGCAGAGCGCAGACATGGAACCAATTGTAGAAATCGCGAATCGTTACGGTATTGTTTTAATAGAAGATGCTGCGGAATCCCTCGGTGCCTTTTATCACGGAAAGGCCAGTGGTACTTGGGGCCGCTTCGGAATCTATTCTTTCAACGGGAATAAAATTATTACAACCTCAGGTGGAGGTATGCTTGTATCGGATGATACCGATGCATTAGATCAAGCCCGTTTCTGGTCTACCCAAGCACGTGACACTGCTCCACACTATCAGCATTCCGAAATGGGTTATAACTACCGGCTAAGTAACCTGTTGGCAGCTATAGGACGAGGGCAACTGGAGCTACTTGAGGAAAGGGTCGAACGTCGTAGATATATTTCTCAAGTGTACTCAGATCGATTGGGATCCATTCCGGGTCTTCATTTCATGCCGGAAGCGCCAAATTGTCGCAGTACACGCTGGTTAAGTGCGCTAACGATTGATGAAGAAATCGCAGGCTTCTCCGCTAATCAACTCTTAAAGTGCCTGGAATTCAACAATATAGAAGCTAGACCTGTATGGAAACCACTACATTTGCAACCACTGTTCGAGAACGCCTTCTATTATCCATACATGGAGGGACATAGTGTATCTGATCAATTGTTCACAAAAGGTGTATGTCTACCTTCCGGTAGCTCTTTATCGGATGATGATCTGGTACGCGTAATGGATGCGATAGAGTCTTGTATTCAGAACCGCTGAAAAATTACTTAGCAATCCATCCGTTAGCACCGGTTCCGCTTTCCTTCACATAAAAAGTGGCTTTCGCTACACCATCTGTTCGCATAGCCAGACTTCCAATCGGAGCGGTAATGGTTCCCTCAGGCGTTCCTTCCACGATAAATACTGCAGGAAGTAATGTTCCACCAACGAGTCGGACTGCCCGTTTGAAGTTACCATAGGTAGAGAACCATTCAGTTAAAGCATACGGATTATACAAGGTACCAAGAGAAGTACCCTGCATGGCAACCAATGTTTCGAATTCTAGAATGCGTTTTACCTTTACAGAACGGGTATCGAACACTGCTACATTGTTCAGGTGCAGGAAGGGCTTAGCTGCACCATAAGAAGACGCTAGCACGACTTGATTGGTCCCGCTGTTACGGACAATCATATTGTCGACAGTAACCATCGCGTCAGACTCTGTTGTGAATAATTGTAAGGTACTGCCCGTTAAGTCCTGTGCATCTATCGTCCCCACATAAAGATCTCCTCCGTCGATTCGGACTCCGCTTGCTAAGGTGGAACCCGAGCCGTACATCCCTAACGAGCCGATATGCAATCTTGGTTTTCCTCCAGCAGCATTAAACGCAGCGTAGATCGCAGGGCCGCCGATTCCATCGAACCTTGCGCTTCCGATATCAATAAATTGTGAATAGATCGTTTGTAGACCGTAATTAGCTTTATGATCCGTCGAGCGAATAGACAAATGGCTGATTTTTAGCGTCAATCCATAGGACAGCAATGCTGGACTTACTGATCCACTTACACGCATATCTAGTGAACCGATGTCGAGAGTCCAGAGTCTCGTTATCTCATCTGAAAGTCCAGTTGTCATATCATTGCCGAAACCAGTTGTTGTCAAAGAGTCGAATCGCTGATAAAAGCTACGCGTTCCCTTGAAGATGTCGGGTTCTACATCGAGTGAATTGGCGCCATTAAACCCAGGTGCACCACCTCGACTGTTATTTAATACCGCTCTGTTGACATGAAGCTGGTCTACAAAATGGACTACAAAGTTCTTTCGACCAGCCGTTTCACAGTACGCATATCCGATATGCACATTAACGGATGGGATATCTTCTGTCCCTCCAATGAAAATATTATCACCATAGCAATCATGAGAGTACACCGATTCAATCGTTATATTTTGCGAAGAAGAAATGAACAAGCCATGAAGTTGATCGTTGACGGCTGTTTTAACAGTCGAAGCACTTCCGTCTATTTCGAGGCTGCCGGATATCGTGATGTTTGCGGCATTTAACATAACGAGAACTCGAGTATCCGATGGTGGGTTAGGGGCAAGCACCAATTTTGAGCCGGCTTCAAAGCTTAGGTTAGTTCCGGTTGGAATACGAAGACACCACCATTCTAGGACTGAAGGGTTACGCATGTGGCCGGAAGAGACTTTATATACACCAGGCGGAAAAATAACAACCTTGCGTTTGGCATTTCCAGCATTAATTGCATTTTGAATCGCGACGGTGTCATCTTTGGTACCATTCCCTGTAGCTCCATAGGATCGAACATTCACGTAACCGTTAGTTTCAGGATCTAATTTAATAGAAGTGACTGCTCCGTCCGCAATAACGGACGTTGTTACAGAATTATCTGGAATAGGTGCAGTTGCCATATACTTCACTCCTTTATTTTTTGATTTGAAATATAAGGCTAAGTTTCACGTTATAAATCATCCTTATATTTCTACGAGTAACGGTTGTCGTCCATAAAGGATGACAACATCGTTTCTTCTTAAGTATTTTATGTGAACTTTTCTACAGATGCATGGTACAAAGAGCACTTTACAGGGCGAAAGGAGTTTTTTATTTGAAGGTATTAGTAACTGGGGGGCTTGGTTTTATTGGGTCACATGTTGTTGACCGGCTTATAAGAGAGGGGATCGAAACTGTAATTGTAGATAATTTATCGGGTGCTTCCGGCTCATTCTATAGAAATCCTTCCGCTGTTTTATATCCGTACGACATTCGGGACGAGACTCTGGGTGAAGTCTTTATCCGTGAGAAACCGGATGCGGTCATTCATCTGGCTGCACAGATTGACGTAGGAGAATCTCAGCGCAATCCATTGTTTGATGCGAATGTGAATATTGTTGGCACACTTAACGTCCTGCGGATGTGTGAGGCCCATCAGGTTGAAAAGATCGTGTACGCCTCGTCGGCCGCTGTATACGGTAATCCTGAATATTTGAGCATTGACGAGAAACATCCCTTAAATCCTGAATCTTGTTATGGGGTATCAAAAAGTGTTCCTGAGTCTTATATTCGGATGTTTGCCAGCATGCATGGGCTGAAGTACACCATTCTTCGTCTTGCGAATGTATATGGACCTCGACAAAGCTCGCATGGTGAAGCTGGTGTCGTTTCGATTTTTCTGGATCGCATAAAGCAAGGCAAGGAGCTTGTGATTTATGGGGATGGAGAACAGACCAGGGATTTTGTCTATGTTGAGGATGTTGCACAGGCGTTTGTAAATGCGGCTTGTACAGATGAGAATGCGGATAATCAGATCATAAATATTAGCTGCGGGGTGGCGACCTCCATTAATACGATTGTAGAGATGATAGGCGGTATTACAGGTCGGGAATCCCAGACAACCTATGAACAGGCTCGACCGGGAGATATTCTTCACAGCTATTTAAACAATAGTAAAGCAAACGAGTTGATGTCCTGGTCACCTCACCATGATCTTCACCAGGGACTCAAGAAGACGATTGCAGCCCGATTGACTGTAGGCAGTGCTGTGGACCATTAATCGCAAATATCGAAAGGGGTCATCCCCATGGAACGAAAATTAAATTCGGAAATGTTTGTTCTACGTAGTATAGCCTGCTTAAGTATAGCGCTGTTACATGCTTTATATCGAGTCTATGACGATGGGAACACGCCTTGGGTAGAGTCAGTGGGTCTACTGCTTACATTTGGCACACCGGTATTCGTATTTATCTCGCAATTCGTATTGTCTTTTGCATACCCGGGCGGAATTCCCGCGAAATTTTGGGAGAAACGGATCAAGTATATTTTGCTTCCTTACTTTTTTTTCGGAGCTTTGTACGCAGGGTTAAAAGGATTGGATATGGCGGGCAGTGAGGGGATTCCGCTTCTTCAAGCTTTTTGGTACTTTCTCTGGCGTCATTGGTTACTTGGCGATTTTCATGGCTACTTTATCCTAATTATCTTTCAGTTTTATGCCTTGTTCCTCTTATTTCAAAAGCATGCCAAAAAATTCACTCCACGCTCTATACTGATTGCGTCATTCGTTATTAATGTGGCTTACTTAGGTTTTTTCAATTTCACCAAACCCGTAGATACGGTAGCTGCTCAATATATTTGGGATAAATTGTATTGGGTTTTCTCTCCGGGGTGGATTTTCTACTTTACTGTGGCTTATTACTTGGGGCGAAATGAGGCTTGGTTCCGGGAAAAATTAAAACAGTTCCGTTTAGCTGTCTACGTGCTTCCAGTTGTAACAGGCGCGTTTGTGCTATTCGTGAATGGGCAAGGCTGGATTACGGCACATAGTTCCAAGAGAATTGATATGTTACTTTTCGCCATGAGCATGATTCTACTACTATTCACAGTGGCTTCTTCATTGAAAAAAGTGCCGCGTGTGCTGGAGTGGAGCAGTAGATACTCCTTCGGCATATATTTGCTCCACCCGTTGTTGTTGGCTTTATTCGTCAAACTTCCTTCTTCGTTCGGGTTGCAAAACCTTGGACTATTCAGTGTGCTTCTCCAATTTGTTGGATGTGTGGTAGGATCGGCGATCATCATGAACATAGCGAATCGTATTCCAGGCGGAGCCTTTGTGTTCGGTCGAGTCGGGATTGGAATCAATCAGAGAAAACCCCCGAAACCGCTGGATAAGCCCATAAGCTCGAGTATAGGGAACATGAACTAGCTAAAAATAGACCACTAAACTTCCGTTTTTCAGGTGATTAGTGGTCTTTTAATATTGTCTTGGCTCTTACATCGCACTAGTTTCGGACCGTATAGTTGTTATTTCTATAAAAACACACATTTTGGTATTGGTTTTGAGCAAAAAGCAGCATCTGAGTCCAATAATCTCGCAAAATGGACAAAACCATTAAAATAAGGGCACCTCAGACCGATCAATAATCGAGGGGATCTGAAATAGTTGGAATTATCGGTGAATCCTATTATAATGGGTTTCTTGATTAAATGTAATTATGAATATTCAAACAATTACATCCAGAGAATAATGCATCGTGCAGAACTTTAGGAGGAAACGAAAGTGGAACTTGGAATAAGTACCTTTGTCGAGACAACGCCCGATGTCCAAACGGGTGAGACAATAAGTCATGCAGAACGACTACGTGAAGTAGTGGAGGAAATTGTACTTGCCGAAGAGGTGGGACTAGATGTATACGGAGTGGGCGAGCATCATCGTAATGATTATGCGGCTTCATCACCTGCGGTTGTGTTAGCTGCAGCTGCATCGTTGACTTCGAAAATTCGTTTGACCAGTGCCGTAATGATCCTGTCTTCAGCAGATCCCGTACGTGTATTTCAAGATTTTGCAACGCTAGATGGCATTTCGAATGGACGTGCAGAAATTATGATCGGCCGCGGCTCGTTTACAGAGTCTTTTCCATTATTCGGCTATGATCTGAAAGATTATGAAGAACTCTTTAATGAGAAGCTGGAATTGTTATTAGCCATCCAAAAGTCAGAAAAAGTAACCTGGAGTGGTAAACATCGAGCGGCCATAAACAATTTGGGGATTTACCCGCGTCCGGTTCAAGATCCGTTACCGATTTGGATTGGGAGTGCAGGTAGTCCAGAGTCTGCGATCCGCACTGGAGCATTAGGTTTACCTTTTGTATTAGCTATTATTGGAAATGTTCAGCCGCTTGATTATGCGAAGCATGTGCAGCTTTACAAAAAAGCAGCGGCTGAAGCCGGATATGATCTTTCAAGCCTGCCTATTGCCTCACACTCACACGGGTTTATTGCTGAGACTAATGAGTCAGCACTGGAGAAATTTTTCCCTTCAACGCATGCTCGGACCAATGTGCGGGCGAAGGAAAAGGGGACACCACCATACCATCGTTCCGATTATGATTCAGCATGCAGCTTTGATGGCGCTTTGTACGTAGGTGATCCAGAAACCGTTGCGAACAAAATCATTCATCTTCGCAAACATGTGGGAATTACGCGATTCTTTTTACATATGCCTCACGGTACAATGCCTCATGAGGATGTTATGCAGGCGATTAGACTGCTGGGAACGGAAGTAGCTCCTCGTGTTCGTGAAGAAGTAGCGCGCTGGGAAGCAAGTAATCGTTAACGAATAAGCTGCGTCCTTAGGACGTGGCTTTTTTTGTGCGGTATACTAAAATAACGAATAACGTTATATAAGGGAGGGGCAATGGAGACTATTCATTATTTATCTCAATTCAATTTGCTTCAATCGTTAGCGCTGGAAGATCTAATGGAAATGGAAGAGTTAACTCGAATAACAGTAGTTCCGAAAAATACATATATCCAGACACCGACAACCTTCTCTGAAGGATTATTTTTTGTGAAAAAAGGAAAGGTGCGTTTATACCGATTGAATGCGGATGGGAAGCAGTTTACTTCGGATATTCTGAGTGAGGGTAATGTTTTTGGTGAAATGAACGTGATTTCGTTTGGAACCAAAGATCATTACATTGAAGCCATGGAAGAGTGTCATATCTGTACAATTGATCCTGTAAGATTTGAGGAATTCGTAGCTACTCGACCTAGATTTTTGATGTCATTAATGCAAGTATTGAGTGATCGTATAAAAAGTATGAGTCAGTTAACTCAAAACCTAGCCATCGGAAATCTGCATGATAAAATATTGTGCGTTCTTTTAAAGCTATCGGATCAACTAGGCGTTAAAAGTGAGGATAATTATTATAAAATCAATGTTCCACTGTCACATCAAGAAATCGCCAATTTGATTGGTGCGAGCAGAGAAGCGGTTACTGTGGCATTGCAAGAATTGGTAAAAGCTGAGGTGCTTCAGACTGGGTTCAAAACTATACGTATCCATCATGATAAGATTTTGGAAAGAAATTTATAAAGATTATGAGTTGTAAATGAGATTACATCTTTATGGTTAGAAATACCCGTATCCTAGATATAAGAAGAAGGTTATCCAAGCCTTTAAAATCATAGGTGAAGGGAAGATTTATATGGAGCATAGGAAGGGAGCTCGAAAAGTTAGCGATATTCCTGCTGATGTTGTTGGACTATTGCATAAAGGACAATTACAGACTGTAAATCTAACGGAATGGCTTGCTGTGGACCATATGGTCTTGATAGAAAATGTACTGGACGAGCTAGGTTTTAGACAGGAATCCGAACCAATTTTACAAAGGCTTCGCGATTCATCGGAAAAGAAAATCATGAAGCTCATACCGGCTATCGCGCGGGAGTGGCAACAGGTATTGGAGTGCAAATCAGAGGTGGAACAAGTCCGAGTATTCTCAGCATTAGCACAGCATCGTTCCGATAGTGTCCGCTGTTGGGCTGCCTATATGATCGGTCTAAATCAATCTTTAAGTCTATCGCAAAAGCTAATGGATATCCGTCTCTTTGCAGCGGATGATCATTTTGGTGTACGTGAGATTTCATGGATGGCTTTAAGGGAATCGGTCATTGCAGAATTGGATGAATCCATTAAGTTCTTAGAGAGCTGGGTTCATGATCAAGATACGAACATAAGGAGATATGCAATCGAATTGACGCGGCCACATGGGGTATGGGCGAAGCATATTACTGCGCTAAAAGAAAACCCAGCAATAGCACTTCCATTATTAGAACCACTTAAGTCAGATCCGGCAAAATACGTTCAGGATTCTGTAAGTAATTGGTTGAACGATGCGAGTAAAAGCAATCCAGACTGGGTGCAACAGCTTAGTGAGAAGTGGTTAATTTCTTCGGATTCCAAGGAAACGAAACGGATTGTAACACGGGCAACTAGGAGTATTACTGATCTACGTTGAAAATGAATTGTCGCTTTAGAATGGATGATAAACGTCAAACACTATGGCTAATTAGCTAATAAGTGTTGGCGTTTTTTTATTGTACCGAAGAAGGAGGCTTGGATAATTAAAGATATCTAATAGTTCTGATTTATTATTTAAACCTAGAAGCGTATAAATATTTATATTGTTAATCTGGAATCCATCTGTTATACTCAAAAACACAAAATGTTATAAAATCTAACATTGAATTGAGTTGAGGAGGATTTGACTATGAAAAGACGAACGTTTCTGAAGGTTGGTGTCATTTTATCAGCGGTTTTGCTAGCAGGATCGTCATCTAATGTTATTTTTTCTGACACGATGGAAAGTGCGTATAAACCGAAAACGCATGTTCTAAAGGCGAATTCGGAGACTGTTCGCTGGGGGAATATTGGTAAAGGTGATCCAGCTTTAACAGTACAATCGGGAGATATTGTGACGGTCGAGGCCATTACGCATCATTCCGGAGATGATTACGATCGGATGATTAAAGGGGATGCGGGTGTTGAAGATATTTTTCACTGGATAGAAGGGGAGAAGAACGAAGCGCTTCGTGGACCAGGCGTACATATTTTGACGGGACCTATCGCAGTAGAAGGCGCTGAGCCAGGGGATGTTCTGGAAGTGAAGATTCTGGACATGAAGCTGAGACCTAATGGAAATGACAAATATGCAGGCAAAACCTATGGCGTGAATGCCGCGGCGAACTGGGGTTATCTATATGGAGATATGGTTGAGGAGCCGAAAAAACGTGAAGTGGTCACCATCTATGAGATGGATACTGAAGGTGGGACGGATTATGCAACAGCTGTTTATAACTACAAATGGACAGTGCAAACCGATCCGGATGGTCAAGTGCACCCGACAATCGACTACCCAGGTGTAATTGTAGACCATAATACGATTGATAAGAACTTTGATGTATTGAAAGGTATAAAGATTCCAGTACGTCTCCACTTCGGCACGATGGGTGTGGCGCCTAAAGAAGCGGATATTGTAGATTCAGTATCTCCTTCATACAATGGTGGCAACGTTGATGATTGGCGGATTACTGAAGGTGCAACGATGTATTTTCCTGTATCCGTACCGGGTGCGTTACTGTCGATTGGTGACCCGCATGCCGGCCAAGGGGATTCCGAGATTAACGGAACTGCGATCGAGACATCAGTTACTGGTGATATACAAGTCATTCTTCATAAAAAAGCAACGCTTAACCAAAAACTGAGTGGGTTAAGTTTCCCATTACTTGAAAATGAATACGAATGGGTTGTGCATGGCTTCAGCTACGCTAATTATTTGGAGGAGCTGGGGGCTAGTTCTCAGACGGATATTTTTAAAAACTCGTCCATCGACAAAGCAATGAAGGATGCCGCTCATAAAACAAAAGATTTTTTAATGGCTGGAATGGAATTGAGCGAGGATGAAGCGTACTCACTGATGTCTGTGTCCGCGGATTTTGGAATTACACAGGTGGTGGATGGAAACTGGGGTGTGCATGCTTTAATCGATAAAGGCCAATTCGGTGATTCGGAGCGCAAGGCAGTGGGATTACGTAACAGCTTTGAAAGCTTTGGTGCGAAGGTGAGCTGGAAGCCGACTACTCAGACAGTAACTATAAGCTACAATAATAATGTTCTAGAGATGAAAGTCGGGGCGACGACAGGAATGTACAATGGAGAGATCGTTAAGCTCGTTGCTCCAATAGAAGTTGTAAAAGAGAAGGTTCAGGTCAGCGAATATTTCGCAAAATTTTATAAAGCTAAGTTATCTAAAACAGAGTAGGTCGAATTAGCAATCATTTCATAAACATAATAAGATCCAAACCAGAGAAGAACCGTCTTAAAGTCGGTTCTTTTTTTATATATTTAGACCATCCTGATTTTTGTGGCGTTTTAATAAGATTTGGTTTTCTACACGGACTAGACCATCCAGACAGTAGATGGATTCATGCATAAACCGCTCCATCTCTTCAAGGTTCTCAACTAGAATATGAATGTGAAGAATGCATGGCCCTGTCATTTCATAAAGTACGGCTACGCGTTCATTTTCTTTTAGGACTCTGACAATATGATTTAAATGGGCAGGCTCCACTTCAAGCTCTAGATACGCCGAAATTTTCTTTCCTAATTTTTCTGCGTTGATGACGATTGAGAATTGCTCAATAATTCCTTGATTGACGAGCCGATCAATACGATCCTTAACCGCGACACTTGATAAATTAACTTCTTTAGCTAGATCGGTGTAGGAAATTCTGCTGTTTTGAGTTAGGCGTTCTAATATATGATTATCGATTGGATCAAGCATACGGAGTCGTTCACCTCTTTTTCGTAATTGTAACAGAAAAAAACAGGCAATGACTAGTAGTGCGTCACAGCAGGAGTGTGTCTCAGCATTCTCAGCTTAAGATGTTGACATTGAAGAATTATTTCACTATACTGGCTGTAATCTTATATACGATATACGTTGAAGAAGCCCAGTAGTAGCTTAGTCCCTGTTTCAGAAAGCCGGGGGTTGATGAAACCCGGTACACACTAAGAGTACGAATTACACTTTGGAGTATCTCGGCTAACACCGAGCGGAATGGCGAACGATATCTCGTCACGAGTGGCATCAATGCTGTGTTTTAGCATTAGCGTTTCATTGGTGCAATCTGGGTGGTAACACGGTTATTCAATCGTCCCTATGTCTACAATAGACAAGGGGACGATTTTTTTGTTTTTAAATATAAGGATTTATAAGTTTCTCTTCATCAACTATCCTTATATTCGCTTGGCGGACTGATGATTCGTTATAGGATATCTACTAATTTAAGGGGTGTTAGGCAATGAATATTATCGATGAACTAGAATGGCGCGATGCCATCAATCAACAAACCGATGCCGAAGGGCTTAGAGAATTGACCAACCAGAAATCCGTTTCGGTGTACTGCGGTGTAGACCCGACGGGTGACAGTATGCATATTGGTCACTTGATTCCGTTCATGGTACTCAAAAGATTCCAGCTTGCAGGACATCGTCCGGTTATGCTAATTGGTGGTGCTACAGGTACGATAGGTGATCCGAGTGGACGACAATCCGAGCGTTCATTGCAGACGCTGGAGCAAATCCAAGCTAACGTAGATGCGCTTACCGCACAAATGAAAAAACTGTTCGTTACTGATGGCGACAATCAAATTCGTATGGTGAATAACTACGATTGGACGCATAAAATCAATGTGATCGAATTTTTGCGTGACTATGGTAAGAACTTCAGCATCAATTCGATGCTTGCCAAAGATGTTGTAGCGAGCAGATTGGACAGCGGAATTTCCTTTACTGAATTCTCCTACCAAATCCTGCAATCCCTAGATTACCTGCATCTGTACCAGCATGAAGATGTGCAGCTCCAAATTGGTGGCTCCGATCAATGGGGCAACATTACAAGCGGTCTGGATCTGATCCGTAGAAAAGAAGGACCTGAAGCAAAAGCATTCGGTCTAACGATCCCGCTTATGTTGAAAGCTGATGGAACAAAATTCGGTAAATCAGCTGGAGGGGCAATCTGGCTCGATCCAAACAAAACGACTGCGTTTGAGTTCTACCAGTTCTGGGCGAACACTGATGACCGTGATGTTGTGAAATACTTGAAGTACTTTACATTCCTATCTAAAGAGCAAATTGATGCACTTGCGGAAAAAGTACAGACTGAACCGCATAAACGCGAAGCACAAAAAACACTTGCTGAAGAAATGACCAGATTCGTGCATGGTGAAGAATTGCTGGAGCAGGCTAAACGTATTACTGCTGCTCTGTTCAGTGGAGATATCAAATCCCTAACTGCTGATGAGATCGAGCAAGGCTTCAAGGAAATGCCGACCTACGAAACTACACTGGAATCTAAAAATATCGTAGAGTGGTTGGTTGATCTCGGTATCGAGCCGTCTAAGCGTCAAGCACGTGAGGATATCACCAAAGGAGCAATCTCCATGAATGGTGAGAAAGTTAGCGACGTAGCACTGGAAGTTACAGCTAGCGAAGCTATCGGCGGCCGGTTTATCATTATCCGTAAGGGTAAGAAAAACTACAGCTTGGTGAAATTGTCCTAAAAATAAGAGCCTTCCTTATGAATAAGGGAGGTTTTTTGTTGTATTTTAAGTATAGAGGCGGATCATTTGCATATTAAGTGAAATTTGAAAGGTGAAATAGCGAAAATTATGGTAAGCTTAGGATTCGTGTGATTTATGGATTAACATGATATTCTACAACTATAACAGAAAATTAGGAGTGGTAATTTGAGAAGACAAAAACCAATGACCATGGAAGAATTGATGAATGAGTTACAAGGACAGAAAACGTATCAAGAAGATCCCAATCACATCTCTTTCGAGAAATTGTTTAATGAAGCGTTTATGAGTAAGTATTCCAATTACAAAAGTTTCGATGAGTTTGTAACCAAAGGAAACTTTCAAGTAAAGACAGAAGAAGATGTTGCTGACATACCTGATGAACTTTTTGATCGTCATGTAGTTAGAGAAACTAAATTTGCGGATTGGAAATCAATGTTGGAAACAGCGAATAAGGAATACGTCCGTAATTAAAGAAACAGTGTCTGGTAATGCTCTATTTATCTTCAAAGAAAATACACTCCGCATTGTTTTAACAGACAATGGGGAGTGTATTTTTTTATCTCTAGATATTCGACAAACTATGATGTTTTACTCATCGTTGATGCACATACCTATGATTTAATTGAAGAAATAGGAAATAGGTTTCACAAAGCAAAGATTGTATTTACATAGGAGGGGCAGAATCGTATGACAACTTGCATACAGACCTCGAGGCCTGCGACTCTTCATGTCATGTGGAAAACCGTCTCAGAGGATTGTAATCTAGCCTGTGATTATTGCTATTACAGCACAGCAGGGGGACATCCTCATCATCCGATCCGAGTGATGGATACGGATCTTCTGGAGCGGTTTATCGCTCAGTACATGAAAAGATCATCTGGTATAGCGACTTTCTCTTGGCAAGGAGGGGAGCCGCTATTAGCCGGACTTCCATATTTTGAACGCGTGATTTCACTCCAAGCTAAGTACGCTCCACCTCATACGATGATCAGTAATGCGCTGCAGACCAACGGAACGCTAATTCATGAGAAATGGGCGAAATTTTTTAAACGGTACAACTATTTGGTTGGGATTAGTGTGGACGGTCCTGAGCCTATTCATGATGCACATCGTATAACGGGTTCGGGGAAAGGTAGTTATGATCTAGTTATGCGTGGGATTCGCCATCTACAGAATGAAGGTGTGGACTATAGTATTCTGACGGTGATTCATGAAGATAATGTGATGAAACCAGACGAATTGATGGCATTCTACCAGAAACAACAATTTCCTTATATTCAGTTTATCCCTTGCATGGATTTTGTTTCACAGAAGAGTGATATGCCTGGCCGCTTTCGAATTACACCTGAACAATACGGAGCGTTTCTATGCCGTACATTTGATCTGTGGTACAACGATGGGTATCCGGAGCTTCCCATTCGTATTTTTGAGAATATGCTTCTAGTATTCATGCATCATGAGGCGGAGTTATGCGTCCACAACTCATGCTGCCCGAAGATGATGGTGCTTGAAACGAACGGGGATGCCTATCCTTGCGATTTCTTTATAGATGAAGAGCACAAGTTAGGAAATATCGGCCATACCGACCTTGAAGCATTGCTTACCAGCCCCATATATGATGACTTTTTGTTAATGAAACCCAATATGAATGAATCATGCTATAAGTGTGAGTATCTTAGCTTTTGCAATGGGGGGTGCCCGCGCAACCGGAATTGGCTTGATGTTCATGATCGTACTGAGGTTGATTATTTCTGCCGTAGTTATAAAATGTTCTACTCATATGCCTATGAACGGATGATACTGCTAGCAAACCGACTTAAATCGGAGCAGATGCTGGAGTTCAGGAAAAGTGCCAAACCACTTCCAGGTAGAAATGATCCATGTCTCTGCGGAAGCGGGAAAAAATTTAAGAGTTGCTGTCAACCACTATAGCTCAAATTAAAAAAAGGCTGTCCCAACAATCATGCAAATGGCTGTGGGACAACCTTTTTATTATGTTAAAAAACCATTTGATTTCTCACCATAATAGCCGCACCAGTCACCACAGCTTCTTCTTTTAATGTACCTAGGGAGAAGTGAGGTTGGTATTCAGGATAACGGTAAGTGTTTCGCTGTGCCACTTCAACCGCCGTTTGGAAAAACAACTCGTGAGAGTGGATGAGCGCACCACCTAGAATGATGGTCCCAGGATGAAACAGGTTGATAACGTTGGCGAGGCCAATACCGAAGTGAATGGCGGCTTGAGTAAATAATTCACGCGCATGTGGATTACCGTCTCTAAAGGCTTGTACCAATACATCATAAGTTAGTTTCTCAGGCGCCACTTTATATCTTTGGAAGATCAGATCGTTGTCTATTTTCGCCTCTGAGCGCGCACTTTGTTCTAGCGCCTGCACAGATACGAATGCTTCCAGAGCTCCGTAGTTCCCTTCATTATTTAATCGGGGTCCATCTGTCTGGATGATCATTTGACCAATGGCATCTTCCATATCCATCGTGCCATGAACAATACTTCCATGCGACATCATCGCATAGCGGAGTCCTGCTCCAGCATGAACATAGAGCATATGTTGAATGTTAGCGTGACGGATGGACCATCGTTCTCCAAGGAGTGCGGAATTGGCACCGTTGTCGAGTAAAGCTTTGAAGCCCGTTCGTTCCTGCACCAGTTTGCAAATAGGGAGATTGTTCCATCCAGAAGAAGGGAAGTGTAGCGGTTTTAAGATTAAACCATTTTCCCGGTCAAGCGGTCCCACGGCTCCTATTCCTATCCCAATAATTTGACTGTCCTTCAGCTGATGGTCTCTAAGGAAGGCGCGTATTTGATTACTTATGTGATCCATAAATCTTTCAGGTGTGAATGCCTGATCCATTCGCCAGTGAACAATTGATTTTGGGTTCATTTGCATATCAAATAAACCAAGGGAAGAATACAACCTGGAAATCTCTAAACCGATGATGTAGCCGTAGGAAGGATTGATCTGGTATAAAATAGGTCTTCTGCCTCCGCTAGATTCCCCGAATCCGCATTCTATCAGCAAGCCTTCTTCCGTCATTTCATCTAATATTCGGGTCATTGTGCTTTTGGTAAGTGAAAATGTTTGTAGAAGATCTAACTTGGAAACTGTGCCTTGTTCGGCGATTCGGTCGTATAGGAGTTTCTTTGGGGATGGAATGTGTGTCGAGCGCTTTTCCACGATATACCTCCAAGCTATATATAGGATGAACTAGTAAGATCGTTTTTTATAAAGTTTGTATTTATTAACATTAATATAGTATAACGCATAAACCATAGATTGTATTTTACCGTTCAAAAAACTTAATTCCATTTTGGGAAAAAGTGATATAATGAAATTACGACAGAAAATATAAGGGTGGAATCCATGAGAACAACTATGAAAACAAATGCGACGACGAATACAGACCTAAGGATAAGTCTATTGTTCCAGTTGTTTTGGGTATTTGTTCGAATCGGTCCCGTAACTTTCGGGGGAGGTTATGCGATGATCCCTATGATCGAACGGGAAATTTCCACTAAACGGAAATGGCTGGCTGAAGAGGAGATGGATGAAATTCTATCTTTAGCTGGCGCAGCACCAGGTGGGGTAGGTGTAAATGCGGCGGCATTCATTGGTTATCGTCTTGCTGGAGTGAAGGGTGCGATTGCTGCAATCGCTGGGATTACGATTCCAACCTTTATCATTGTTTGTTTGCTTAGCGCCGTTTACTCACAACTGGCCGACCAACCAAAAGTTATTGCCGCCATGAAGGGGATTCATGGTGCTGTTATTGCCTTGATCCTAGTAGCAGCATATCGAATAGCCAAGAACGCTATATTTGACAAGACTACGGCTGTTACGGCGTTGCTTATACCGATTGTTTTATTAGTTTCCGGAATCAATCCCATTTACGTGATCGCAGTTGGATTGATTATCGGTTTTGTATATATGCCAATCAAACAGCTCTTAGGGCTCCAAGTTCGGACAGAGAAGGATTCCTTGAAAGCTTCTGATGAAGAATCGAATTATCCGGAGTATTACATCTAGGGGGAAGCGATGTGATTTGGAATTTATTTTTTATCTTTATAAAAATTGGACTGCTCTCCTTTGGAGGAGGGTACGCCATCATTCCGATGATTCAGCATGAAGCTATGGCTGGTGGTTGGTTATCTGAAAGGGAATTTCAAGAGGTAGTTTCCATCGCTGGGATGTCACCGGGCCCTGTTGCAACGAACAGTGCAACCTTGATTGGATATCGTGTAGCCGGAATAGAAGGAGCGATTGTGTCCACATTAGGCATGGTTCTGCCTTCATTAATCATCATCATTGTTATTTCCATCTTTTTTTATCGGGTGAGGGACAGTCAATGGATTAAAACGTTATTTTATGGGTTGCGACCAGTGATTACAGGTTTGATTGCCTATGCTGCGATTCGGTTTGGTTTAAATAGCGTGGAACACGCCTTCGTTACTTGGCAAACCATTGGCACGTTGATCATTGTATTCGCTGCACTTTATGGTTTAATGAAATATAAGCTGCATCCGCTCACCATTATCGTTGCCTCTGGTATTCTTGGTGTAGCCTTTTTTTAGACAGAGCCGGGACGATCCCAGATTGGAGGTAAGTACATGTCAGAGAATATACGGGCTTGCTGTTCAGCTAGTCGAAATCAAGTCAAGAAACAAGGTTCCATCGATGTTTGTAAGGAGAACACAACTATCCAAAGACCAGAAGGGGATAAAGATTTCTCGGACATGATCCTTATTCCTGGAGGCACTTTTCTTATGGGGACGGATGACAAAGAAGGGTTCCCCGCAGACGGAGAAGGGCCTGCTAGGAATGTTACCTTATCTCCCTTTTTGATTGATGCAACCGCAGTTACGAATAAGCAGTTTGCTGCTTTTATCAAGGAAACAAACTACGTTACAGATGCGGAGCGTTTCGGTTGGTCTTATGTGTTTCATTCTTTTGTTTCCATGGAGACAGGGAAAAAGGTGATCCAAGTAGCTACTCAAACTCCCTGGTGGTGGGTGGTAGAGGGAGCGAATTGGTGTCATCCGGAAGGTCAGGATTCTCAAATAGACGAACGCCTTGATCATCCGGTGATCCACATATCTGGGCATGATGCTGATGCATATTGCAGCTGGGCCGGCAAACGTCTGCCTACGGAAGCGGAGTGGGAGTATGCCGCACGAGGGGGTCTAGTTCAGAAACGATATCCTTGGGGGGACGAATTAAAACCGGGTGGTGAGCATCGCTGCAATATTTGGCAAGGAAAGTTTCCTTATAAAAATCATGCCAGCGACGGTTATGCAGGTACGGCACCTGTAAAATCCTATCTACCTAACGGATATGGTCTTTATAATATGTCAGGAAACGTGTGGGAATGGTGCGAGGATTGGTTTACTAAGGCCTATCATTTAACTTCCGAATCCGTGAATCCTAGAGGCCCGGTAAGTGGTGTAGCAAGGTCGATGCGCGGAGGATCGTATTTGTGCCATAAATCTTATTGTAACCGTTATCGGGTGGCGGCCAGGAGCAAAAATACACCAGACAGCTCTGCAGGAAATATTGGCTTTCGATGTGCGGCTGATTATACCGGTTGAGAATACATAAAGACTACTACATTAGAAGGAGGAACTTCTTTGTCCTCTATCATTCATAGTCAGTTTGATATCACCGTGCTGGACGTCATAAAAATTCAATATCAGAAGCGGGTCTTATTCGATTACGTCCAGTCTTGTTATACCGTCTCTTATATCCAAAAAGGTGAGGTATTGACGACATCCTCCGAGGGAGAATATGTTGCTTCTGCCGGAGACGTGATGATCCACCGTCCTAACGAGCCATTTAATGTGATCTCCAAAATGGAAGGCGTACATTATCTGTTTAATATTAACGTAAAGGTGCGAGACGGAGATGACTTCTTCAAGTTATTCCCGCTAGGCAAGGTGATTCGGATTCGGGATCAAAGCGAATATGAGCGAAGGTTTGACGAGCTGCGAAGCCTGTGGTTGCAGGAGGAGGATGATTTCAGAAATGTTCAGGTCGGTTCATTGGCATTTCTCCTCCTTTATGAAATTATGGAGAGCACCAAGCTTGGCGGGCGCCGCTCATCACGAGATCCCTATGTCACGGACCGCTTTAACGAGGCGTTGAAATATATGGAGGAGAGACTTGATCAGGAGATTAGTAGAGAGGAGCTTTCCAAGCTATATCATATGAATCCTGTTTATTTTAGCCGGGCGTTTCAGAAAATATATAAATTGACACCTATGCAAATGTTACGAAAATTACGGCTGCAGCAAGCTAAACAAATGTTGGAGTATACGGATTATACCATCGAGCATATCTCCCAGAGATGTGGTTATTATGATGCTTCGCATTTCAGTAAGGTATTTCGTGGCGAATACGGCAGGGGTCCGGCAGAGTACCGAAAAAGTATCGAATATACAAAAACAAACATCGCTACTCCATAGCGGAGCTTTCCATATTCATTTACTCTATAAGCATGAGCAGATCATTCTGAACTGCCCGAATCGATGCGTAACCATTTCGATTAAAAGGAAAGGCAGGTTATAACTCATGAGAATCTTGTATTTGGATTTGGATTCGCTTCGCCCGGACCATCTGGGATGTTATGGCTATCATCGGAATACCTCCCCGAATATCGATTCAATCGCTAAAGAAGGTGTCACCTTTACCAACTACTATTGTTCAGATGCGCCGTGTCTACCGTCCCGTTCTGCTTTAATGTCGGGACGATTTGGCATTCATAATGGGATTGTAGGACATGGCGGGACCGCTGCTGATATGCGTAGAGAAGGGGCGAAACGCGAATTTAATGACCGGCTGGGAATGGAGAGTCTTCCCGCTATATTAAGGCAAGCAGCCATGAAAACCGCGTCGATTAGCACCTTCGCCGAACGGCACTCGGCCTGGACCTTTAATGCCGGTTTTCAAGAAGTGTTCAATGTTGGTGGAAGGGGGCATGAGACGGCAGAGCAGGTGCTTCCTGTGGCACTTAAATGGCTTGAGAATAATGGGGAGTCCGAAAATTGGTTTCTGCACCTGAATTTCTGGGATCCTCATACGCCTTATCGTACACCCGAGAGCTACGGTAATCCGTTCGAGAAGGAGCCTTTACCTGATTGGATCACGGAAGACGTGTTTGAGCTTCACCGGAGTAAAAAGGGGCAGCATAGTATTGAAGATATGAATGCACTCGCGAAATCGCATTATCATCAGCATTTTAGGCATCATCTGGAGATAGAGAATCGTGATGACCTGCGAGTTATCTTTGACAACTATGATGCTGGAGTTAAGTATCTGGACGAGCATCTCGGGAAAGTATTTTCTAAGCTCAGAGAACTTGGCGTGATGGAAGATACGGCTATCTTGATCTCAGCGGATCACGGAGAGAGCCTGGGCGAGCTAGGGATTTACTCCGAGCACGGCACGGCAGACGAGGCGACTTGCCGCATTCCGATGATTATTCGCTGGCCAGGCGGCAAGAAGGGAATAGTGGAGGATGGGCTACATTATCACCTTGATCTCGGACCGACATTAGCAAGCCTTCTGAATTTGAAAGGGGCTCCTTCTTGGGATGGTGAAAGTTATGCTGATACCATTCTGGAGGGACAATCAGGAGGGCGTGAGTATCTCGTAATCTCACAATGCGCGCATGTGTGTCAACGCAGCATCCGATTTGAGGATTGGTTATATATACGCACCTATCATGACGGACACCATGGATTTCCGAAAGAAATGTTGTTTGATTTGAAGCATGATCCTTACGAACAACATAATCTCGCCGAAGTGCGTAAAGACATTTGTATGAAGGCTGTCTATCTGTTGAATGAATGGCATGACAACATGATGAGCTCCATGGACTGTGATATCGATCCATTATGGACGGTACTTATGGAAGGTGGACCCTATCATGCGAAAGAGTATGCGAGCTCATCCTCACAGGATGCTTAGCGTTGTCCCTTTGAATGAGGAAAGAAAGACAACTGAGAAGGAGGCTGCCCCTGAATGGGCAACCTCCTTTTTTATTCTCTGGCTTCTTGCTGATCAATTAAAGCCCCGGGAAGTCTCAAAACGGTTTTCGTCCCGCTACCTTCCTTACTGTACAGCAGAACGCCGCAGGGATCACCGTACTTAAGATTTAGACGGTTGTTGACGTTTAGGAGCCCGATATGATCACCGGATTCTATGTTCTTTCCAGCCAGCAGCTCGGTTAGCTGTTCCAGTCTCGCAGCAACGATGCCTACACCATTATCTTCTACAGCGATTTCAAGCAGTCCCGCTTCGCTTTTCTCTACTGTGATCAGCAAGACTCCCTGACCTTGAGCCTCAAGTCCATGACCAAGCGCATTTTCGACAATAGGTTGAAGGATCATTTTAGGTACGGGAATGTGTAACCATTCCTGTGGACAGAACAGCTTGTAACTGAATTTGTCAGGGAAACGGCCTTGGTAAATCCTCACACAAGATTCTGCGATTTTCAGCTCTTCCCCAAGAGTTACCTCCTCCTTGCCTTTGATGCTGTACTTGAGCATTGTGCTTAAGGCGGTAGTCATTTCGTAGATTTCCCGATTTCCTTTTACGATCGCAACGCCTTTGATTGTATCTAAAGTATTGCTTAAGAAATGGGGATTAATTTGACTTTGCAAATACGAGTATTCGGCACGTTGCTTTTCCAGATCTGTCTGGTAAAGCTGGGTGTTTGCATCGATTAATTGGTCCGTCAAATCGTGAATCCGCGTTGTCATATCATTGAACTGTCGAGAGATGATTTCAATTTCAGCATAGCCTTTTAAATCGACCTTGTTGTTCAATATTCCTAGACTTCCGCCTTTTAATTGATTCATATAGCGCATAAGCCTAGACAACGGTCTTAAGAGATTCATCATGAGTACAGAGTAGGGAATAGAGACGACCAATAAGATTAATGCTAGAAGAGCATAGCTGACCTTCTTTAATTTCTCCAGTTCTTTCATTAAATTATGGACAGGAACAGCGGTTATAATTTTTCCAGAGATCTCCGGTAAGATAAAGGACTGAATTGCATAATTCTTTCCGTTAACTGTTTCGACGATTGACTCTCCATCCCTTCCAGTTGCCCGAGTTTGAAACTGCTGGAGCATGTCCTCCGGCTCATCACTATTTGAGTAGATCAGCCCTTTATCATCCATCATAAAAAAGCTGGTTCCGACTAATCGAGGGTACTCTGAAATTTCAGTTTGAATAGCCTTCATATCCACAATAACTGCGATGTAGCCGATTTTTTCGCCATATAGGGACGTGTCACCTGAAGCAAAGATGTTCATCCCGAACAGTAATTTTCTCTTGTCAATGACCTTGTCTGGAGGACTGTATCCGCGATAATGAACGATTCCATCATCCCCAGCCGTCTTCATAAGATCGACGGCATATTTGGTTCTTCCCGCTAAGGAAATACGTGTGTTAGAGCTGCCGATAACAATAATATCTAAAATGTCCGTATTCATATTTCGCGCGATACTCAATAGTCCCTCTACCTTTTGGGATAGGTCGTAGCCTCGAAGCTTATCATTCTCGACTAGGAACTTTTGGACGGTCGAATCGTATCCTACATTCATCATCATGGAAGAAACGTTGGCATAGTTGTTAGAAATCCGTTGCTTGAGAAGGGAGACCAGCTCCGTATTGTATTGCGTATTTTGATTAATGATGGTCTCGCTTGATAGTTGGTAGACTCGTGAAACGATGATTGGGATAATGGCAACAATAAATAAACCAAATAACAGAACCTGAGTACGGATGGATAATCTCTTAAATGTCTTCATTGCTTTGTTCCCTATATTGCGTAGGTGTCATTTTGAGATGCCGCTTAAAAATTCGTGTGAAGTAGAAATAATCCTGAAAACCGCATTTCTCACCGATTTGGTAAATGGAAAGGTCGGTCTCGACCAGCATTTTACAAGCGTATTCAATTCTTAAACGACTGATATGTTCGATGATGGTCTCGCCGACTTCTTTCTTGAATAGTTGGCATAAGTAATTTGGACTTAAGAAGAACTGATTGGCTAAATGCTGAATCGAAATTTCTTGATTGAAGTGGTTGCGGATGTACAACATGATTTCTTTGACTTTGTGGTTTGAAATTCGTGAAATATCAGTTTCGTTTCTGTTCATAAAAATATCAAGTGTCATAAGAATCAAATCATCGATCATAGCTTCAGCCGTACCGTATCGATAATAGAGCTGTTCATATCCTTCAAAAAAACGGCCGTTAACCCGAGTCCCTTCCCGAGGAAATAAGTAGAGGATGGATGTGTAGAGCAAATAGGCTTCTTTAATGGTGAACGTTCCCTCTTTGAATAATTTCTTTATCGATTCCATGGCTGCTATAAAACCGAGCCGGTCTTTATTATGAAGAATCCGGGAGATCTCTTTGAGCTTCTCGTCGATCGGTATTTCCTGTTGTGGATTCACCCGATAACACCCAGGCATCCCCGTTGCGAACATACTGAAAGCAGCATGAGAAGCGGATTCTAAAGCCGCATCCAGTTGATGTATATCCGAAATAGGAGGACCGATCCCGACCCCGCATTCTTGTACAACCTCTGTATGTTCAAGACCCCGAAGGAAGACTTCGTATTGGCACTCTTCCAATAAGTAACCATAACGTCGGCGGCTCATCGGGAAGACCAAGGAAGAGAATTGCCCGACATCTGCGGGCGAACTTAACCCTTGGATAACAATGGGGATATGAGGGCGATCTTCCGACAAGGGTATTCGCTTCTCGTCCAACCATAAGCTAATTCGTTCAAGATCTCCGGAACAAACCGCTTCATATAGTTCGAAGTCATGGACAGGGATTTCTTTAGCCACCTTCGATTCGTGTTGCTGGGCTATTCGGTTAAGCATTCCTTCAATTTCTTCGATTTCAAAAGGTTTCAGGCAGTATCCGAACGTACCATAATTCATCGCTTTTTGTGCATAAGCGAACTCTGCATGTCCGCTGAGTACGATGAAAATTGTATCAGGTGCGATGGCTTTGCCACGTTGAATGAGCTCTAGCCCATTCATTACAGGCATTTTAATATCTGTTAGAACAAGGGTGGGGCGAAGCGATTGAATTAATTGCAGGGCTTCTTGCCCGTTTTCGGCATCGTCGATCACTTCAAAGCCGTATTTCTTCCAATTCACTCCTGCTTTAATTCCCTCTACAATCCACTTCTCATCATCTGCAATAATCACTGAACGCATAAGTGAATCCCCCTTTCTATATGGAGCTCTTAGATTTATCCTAGCGATTGTGGATCAAGGGGGGTATGGACTATCTTACGCTCACTATGTCCGATATTACGTGTCACAGGAAGGTCACTCACAAAGGTGTGAAAAATCCACATGACCGGAGTTGTATCCTCTATACAAGAGAATTTACACTCCCGATATAATTTACCATATAAACCGCTTACAAGCATAAACAATCTCATACAGAAAGGTGGGGAGAAGATTGGCTGATTCTGTAACCGCTCGTACGCCTAAGCGAAGCTTAAAGACTCGTACTCCTAAGCAAAGCCTAGGAAAAACGATTTTACAGTACAAGTATTTTTACCTCATGGTTCTACCGGTGTTAATCTGGTACGCCCTCTTCAGCTATGCTCCCATGTACGGTGTAACGTTAGCATTCAAATCCTTTGATTACAGTAAGGGGATCCTGGGAAGTCCCTGGATTGGCTTAGAGAATTTTCAAACGCTGTTGACCGACCCCGATTTTCGCAGGGCATTTTGGAATACGGTCATTATCAGCTTGATGAAGCTGATCACTCATTTTCCGATGCCCATTATCCTGGCGATTGTTTTATATGAGTTTTCCAGGACAAAAATGAAGCGGTTTTTTCAGACGATCCTGACGTTTCCACATTTTATTTCGTGGGTTGTGCTGTCAGGGATTATCATCAATATTTTAAGCAAGGACGGGATTTATAACCAGATCATCATGTTGTTTGGCGGGGATCCAAATTCTCCGCTTGTAGATGAAAGTGCATTTAGACCCGTTCTGTATATCACACATGTGTGGCGAGAGATCGGTTGGGATTCAATCATTTACTTAGCGGCGCTTGCAGGGATCAATCCTGAGCTGTTTGAAGCGGCGGAAGTGGACGGAGCGAACCGGTTTCGCCGTCTGCTAAACATCGCATGGCCGGGCTTGAAGAGTACCGTCGCAGTTTTGTTAATTCTTCAAGTTGGACAATTATTGACGCAAGGTTCGAGCTTCGAGCAAATATTCAATCTGTATAGTTCACCGGTATATTCGGTTGCCGACACGATCGATACATACATTTATCGGACTTCATTCACGATTGGAGGCGACTTTGGATATATGACCGCCGTGGGTGTCGTCAAGTCCATTATCAGCCTAATCCTTTTATGGGCGGCCAATACGTTCGCTAAGAAGATGGGCGAGGAAGGACTGTATTAATTTGGCAGGAAAAGGGGAGAAGCAAGTGACCGACACAACGGTTAAAAAGAGAAAAAAATGGAGTGTCTTCGATATCGTCGCATTCGTGGTTCTGGGGCTTCTAGCACTAGTAACATTTTTTCCCTTCTATAATGTTCTTATTATCTCAGTTGCAAAGTTCGAAGCGATTAGTAAAAGCGACTTTTATATTTTTCCGCTTTCGTTTGACCTGTCGGCATACAAGCTGTTGCTTCAGGATATGAAGTTTTGGACTTCGATTTTAAATTCTGTCATCGTAACGGCGGTTGGCGTGTTGTTCAGCATGACGATCTCTGTAGCGGGAGCATACGCATTATCCAAGCGGGGCATGCCGGGAAGAAACATAATGCTTAGTTTGATCTTGTTCACTATGTTTTTCAATGGCGGTTTAATTCCCTTTTATCTAGTCGTTAAAGATCTAGGATTCGTAAACAATATACTCGTCATGATCATACCCGCCGGTCTCAATACGTTTTACCTGATCATTATGAAAAACTATTTCAACACGATTCCAGAAAGTCTGGAAGAGTCAGCTAAGCTGGATGGGGCAAATGATCTGTACATCCTTTACAAAATCATTATTCCGATCTCTGCCCCATTCATGGCGACCTTTGCTTTGTTCTATGCTGTGGAAAGATGGAATGAATGGTGGTACGCGTTGATCTTTATCAGTGACGCTTCAAAGGCCCCGCTTCAGATTTATTTACGTGAGACACTCATTACTTCGAATTCCTTGCTAAGTCAAATGGCACAGACGATGGCCGAGCAGGAGCAGACGGGGAAGGTCTACACACCTGCACTTCAAATGGCAGCAATTGTAGTTTCGAGTATTCCGATTATTGTTGTTTATCCGTTCCTGCAGAAGCATTTTAATAAAGGCATTATGGTTGGTTCGATAAAAGGATAAGAAAGATTTTAAATAGATTGATTCTATCCTAAAATAGTATAAAGGGAGGTTTCAAGCATGCTTAGAAAGAAAATGATGACACTGGCATTATGCATAACTTTATTGGCTTCGGTGCTCACGGCTTGTGGTGGAGGCAATAACGACAAAGGGCAGGCGGCATCAAACGGTGAAGTATCTCCGGATTCTTCTAATTCCACGGACAACCCTTACAAGGATCCAATGACCATTTCTCTTGGTTTCTGGGACGCGGATGCTGAAATTGCTAACATCGAAAAAGACCCGATCGCCAAACAAGTATTAGAAAAATTCAACATTACATTAAAACCTGTCAATATGACCTGGGATGACTATACCCAGAAGATTCAAATGTGGGCTGCTTCCGGTCAATTGCCTGATATTTTCGCGATCGACGCTGTCGGTACGCAATATCAGCGTAAATGGGTTGAACAAGGTGTTGTCAAAGCACTTCCGGATCTTTCTAAGTATCCTAACCTTGCAAAATACTTCGAATCGCCGGACATTAAAGGTTTAGGTGTAGACGGAAAGTATTATACCGTTCCTCGCCGGATGTTCCCGAGTGTCGATTGGAGCGCGCTGGATCGTATGGTGTTCTATCGATGGGATCTTGCTCAAAAAGCTGGAATCACAAAAGAACCCGAGACCTGGGAAGAGTTTGAAGCTATGCTTGATGCAATCGTCAAGTCGGATCCGGAAGGTAAGCATATTACCGGTCTTACGACGACAACTACCAAGATGCTGGGCGGATTCTTCTGGTTGTACGGTAACCCGGTCGCCACGAGTGATGGAAGCGGCAGTGACTTTAAATGGATCAAAGAGGACGGTAAGTTTATACCTGCTGTATTTTCGAAAAATGCACTTCCGGCGTTACAAAACATGAAGAATATGTACGAAAAAGGTTTGATCGATCCAGACATCGCGCTTGTAAAGCCTGCAGAGTCTTATGACAATTTCGTAGCAGGTAAAGCAGCTGCTCTTCTAAGCGGTGGCGGCTTTATAAATTTAAATAGCGATATGTATGAAAAACGCTGGAAAACAGCTTATCCGGATAAAGATATCATGGAGAGCGTAAAGGCACTCAAGCCACTTATTGGACCTGATGGTGAACGCTCACATGCTATTTTTAAAACGTACTGGTCGGAAAGTTATTTCAGCAATAAGGTTGACGATAAAAAGATGGATCGCATCATGGCACTCTATGATTATGTGTTGTCTCCTGAAGGTAAGGACCTGTTGACTTATGGCATTGAAGGTGTCGATTACAAGATCGAAAATGGGCAGAAGGTTGTCGTTGAAAAGGGTTCATTAAATGAGAAGTATCCTGCTAGCAGATTTCTAAAAAATTTGGTGGCTTATGAAACTTCAGATAGCTATAACATGGATAACCCGACGATCGCTAACGAAGGGATCCGCAAAGAAGCTGTCGATTATATCGATTGGATTCAGAACAATACGAAGGTTCCAGAATACGACATTCGGTTAACGTATTTGTCCACCCCAACAAAGGATAAATTTACTGTGCTGGACCATGATGATCTGCTTAAGATCATGCTTTCCAAAGAACCCGTTGAGAGTTACTGGAATAACATTGTGAACGATTATAAGGCTAAAGGTCTTGATAAAATGATAGAAGAAGTAAATGCGAAGGCCAAAGAACAAGGTATTGAATAATTGATGGATAGAGAAGATCCGGGCTGAAGCAGCCCGGATCTTCCGTTTAATGATTTGAAGAAGAACCAAGAATGTGCGGCGCTACTGATCGCATACTTATAATAAGATTAGGAGGGGAAAGTCTATGATACATAGCATTCACTTGACAGGGTTAACCGAGAAACAGTTAGCAGCTGTTTCAGAAGTAGCGGGAATATTGAGTATCCGAATAGAACGGTCAGGTATTCCAGTAAATTGTAAGAAACAAGGGAAGGGCATTCGAATATCTTACGATGAGATTCAGGCCACTATTGAGTATGAACAGGAACATCAGTTGATCCGGGCACTCAGCCGATTGCTAGAGAATTTACGTCGTGGTGAGAGAGTTGGAATTAATGAAATGTCGGTTTATGAACAGCTAGGTTTCATGGTAGACTGCTCAAGAAATGCTGTTCTTAACCATGAAGGATATAAGGAATTGATTCGGCGCTTAGCGCTTATGGGATATTCAACGGTTCAACTGTATACGGAAGACACCTACGAACTTGAGGGGTATCCTTATTTCGGTTATTTAAGAGGTCGATATACAGGGGAGCAAATTCGGGAGATGGACCAGTATGCCGCGTTATTTGGTATAGAATTAGTTCCTTGTATCCAGACGCTGGCTCATCTGGGCCAAGCATTGAAATGGCAAGCACATGCACCGCTAGTGGATTTCCAAGACATTCTCCTCATTGATGATCCGAGAACTTACGAGTTAATTGATCGAATGTTCGCTTTCATGGCGACCCATGTAAGCAGTCGTCGCATAAATATTGGGATGGACGAAGCGCATATGATGGGACTTGGTAAATATCTAGACAAGCATGGGTATCAAGATCGATCCTCCTTGATGTTAAAACACTTTAGTACTGTTATGGAAATCGCCAGGAAATATGGTTTCCGTACGATGATGTGGAGCGACATGTTTTTCCGTCTGGCTAGTTCCGGAGAATATTACGATGCTGAAAGTCCAATCAGCCCCGATATTGTTAAGCTGATTCCTGAAGATGTTACCTTGATCTATTGGGATTACTATTCGGAAACGCAGGAGAAATACGACGGAATGTTACGCAAACATAAGCAGCTGAATGATCATATTGGATTTGCAGGTGGTGCTTGGAAATGGATGGGCTTCGCTCCAAACAATGAATTCAGCTGCAAAGTCAGTCTGCTGGCTCATGATAGCTGTGTTAAGCATGGAATTCAAGAAGTGCTGATTACCGCATGGGGAGATAATGGTGCTGAAGCTTCCGTCTTCTCGGTTCTTCCTACCCTTCAACTTTGGGCGGAGCTGTGCTACACGGGATGTTTCGTGGAGAATCATGTCAAAGAAAGATTCAGTAGCTGCGTGCAAGGCCATTATGATGACTTTATGGCACTCGATGCGGCTAACCTGGTTCCAGGTAATTCGGTTCCGGGGGGGTGTTCCATCAATCCGGCTAAATACTTGCTTTATCAAGACATTTTGTGTGGTTTGTTCGATCGACATGTTATTCCTAGCGTGTATTCGAAGCATTATCAGCAAAGTGCGAAAATGCTCGAACAGGCGATTACTCGGAATTCGCCTTGGCAATCCTTATTCTCTGTACAAGCCAGCTTGTGTCGCTTGCTTGCGATAAAGAGCGAAATTGGGATTTCCATACGTGATGCTTATCATCGAGGGAATGTTGAGGAATTGGCTCATCTTGCCAAGGTGACTTTGCCAGAACTATCAGATTTAGCCGTTCGATTTATGGATGACTATCGGGTGCAATGGGAGCTGGAAAATAAGGTGTTTGGTCTTGATGTTTTTGATCTTCGTATGGGAGGTATGCTTCAGAGGATTAGGACGGCTATTCATCGAATCAATAGTTATGTCGAAGTGAAAGTGGAACAGATAGCTGAATTAGAAGAGGAGCTACTTACGTTCGACGGTCTCGTTGACGATGACGGCCCAAGGGCGATAAGTGCGAATTTGTGGCACACGATCGCAACACCGTCCGTCATCGCAGGAGTATAAGAAGGGAGTGAGCTTATGATTGACACTAATCTGGACCATCAAAATGGCTCAAAGCGGCCCAACCTTATGCTTATCACAGTGGATCAGATGCGTTTTGATTGCCTGAGCATCATGGGACATCCCGTCGTTGAGACACCCAACCTGGATTCTCTTGCATCAAGAGGGATATTATTTGAACACGCTTACTCAGCTACCCCGAGTTGTATTCCCGCAAGGGCTGCTATCATGACAGGAATGGGCCAACGATCACATGGGCGGGTGGGGTATCAGGATAAGGTTGAATGGAATTACGCCCATACGATTGCCGGAGAGCTTGCTCAATCTGGTTATCATACGCAGTGTGTTGGCAAGATGCATGTGTATCCTGCACGTAATCTATGTGGATTTCATAATGTAGTGCTTCATGATGGATATCTTCACTACAATCGGGACAAGAGCCAAGCCATATATGATGAACACTATGATCAAGTAGATGATTATTTACAGTGGCTGCGAAGACAAACCAATGCCAATTCGGATATCACTGACTTAGGACTTGATTGCAATGCCTCAACGGTTGCCCGCCCCTGGCATTTGCCGGAATCGATGCATCCAACGAATTGGTGCGTAACCGAATCGCTAGACTTCTTACGAAGAAGAGACCCTGGAAAACCATTTTTCCTATGGTCCTCCTTCGTTCGCCCACATTCCCCCTTGGATCCGCCGCAATGTTATCTAGATATGTACATGGATTTGGAAATTCCTGATCCTCCAGTCGGAGATTGGGTGGACGAGAATGCAGCTTTAAACAGTGCTAAGGATCCAACATCTTCGTTCACTCATTTGCCAAAGCGCAGATTGGATCGTGCCCGTGCCGCATATTATGCACTAATAACGCATCTTGACGACCAAATTGGGAGGTTGATCAATGGGCTGCAGGAATATGGAGTTTTAAATGAAACTTTGATTCTATTTACTTCTGATCATGGTGAAATGATGGGGGATCATCGTTACTTTCGCAAATCTCTTCCTTATGAAGGAAGTGCTAAGATTCCTTTCATAGTGTTTGATCCGGGAGAAACGCTTGGACTTCTTGCAGGCTCCCGGCTTGATTCCATTATAGAGCTTCGCGATATTATGCCGACGTTTCTTGAAGCTGCTGGCGTCCAAATACCAGTTACAGTAGAAGGGCAAAGTGTGTTGCCGCTGTGTAAGGGAGAACAGATAGTGTGGCGGTCTTATATTCATGGGGAGCAAGCCTATGGAGAAAAGTCTCACCACTTTTTAACGGATGGAAGAGAGAAATTCATATGGTATTCTCAGACAGGCGAAGAGCAGTACTTTAACCTAGTGACCGATCCCTTAGAGAAGGTTAATGCAATCGGATGTACCGATAATTTAGAGCGTATACGTGAATGGAGAGAGCGTCTTATTCACGAGCTGGAGGGACGAGAGGAAGGGTTTGTAAACAACGGCGAATTGATTGCCGGACGTCCAATTTCTCATATTCTAAAGGCATCCGAATTGGGGAAATGATCTTAACGAAGGACAACCTGAACATTCAGGTTGTCCTTCGTCTGTTACGGAAAGATTAAGGAGTTTAGCATGTGTTTTGATTTACCAGCTACTCCGGCGCTGAGGCAATGGGTCCTGATCTTGAATCATTCGATTGACGAGCAATTCTACCATCGAACGGCGAATTTCACTATAATCGGGATCTTCAAAACGATTGTAGTTTTCATGAGGATCCTCTTTCAGATCATATAATTCACCGTAGGTCTCTCCTGCAAAGATAACTAGCTTATAACGTGTAGTTCGCAAACACTTAGCGTTTATGCCTCGATCATGAGCAATATAAGCGGTAAGGGCAGAATTACGTACATGGGACTCCCTGCCAGCTAGCACTTCCATCTGTGACACGCCTTGAATTCCGTAGGGGAATTTGAGACCTGCGGCTTCAAGCAGTGTGGGGACAATATCAACATGTTCCATCAAAGCAGAGACCCGTTGCCCGGAAGCAATCCCAGGACCACGTACGATCATCGGGATCCGTGTTAACCCTTCATAAAACCACGGTCCCTTGTAAATTAGTCCATGGTCACCGAGCAGTTCTCCATGATCGCTGGTAAAGAGGATGACAACATCATCGTACATTTCTTTTTGACGCCAAGCTTTTATAATACGTCCGATCTGCTCATCAATGAAGGTAATCATCGCATAATAATTTCGAGTGAGCCGTTTCATATGCGCTTCATCAAGAGAATGCTCCTCACCGCCACCAGGCCAATATCCTCCCTGACTCTGACGCAGCAAATGTGGAGGACGAAGATGAACGTCGTCAGCTTCTCTGGTTGGTGATGGAATGTCAATGTCCGCGTACATATCCGTATAAACTTTTGGAGGGTCAAAGGGATGATGCGGATCAACGAAACTGGACCATAAGAATAACGGTTGCTCGGTTTTGTGGGCGAGGATAGCATCGATACTCCGTTCAGCAATCCAGTAAGTCTGATGCAGCTCCGGAGGAATTTCGCTCTCCCACACATCGTGTTGAGCATCGGAGGCTCTGAAACGGTCTTTACTGAATCGTTCTGCTACTTCCGGGTTGCGTTCCCTAAGCCACTCCATATATTCCCCGATACAATTGTCTTCAGTAATATGATGCTCATCAAATCCGTAGTACGTTCCATCGGAAGCTCTTCCGCGGTCACGATAATCAGGATCTTCATATTCTTGTGAAAAGTCCCCCTTCATTTGTGGACGGAAGTGCATCTTTCCTATACCGATGGTTTTATAATTCGCTGTCTTTAAATGATCGCACAAGGTAAGTTCGTCTTCTTTTAGTGTGGTACCGATGTTCCAAGCACCATGGACATGAGGGTACCTTCCAGTAAAAATGGAGGAACGTGAGGGCGTGCAAACGGGACTAGCGCAGTAAGCTCCAGTGAAGAGCGTGCCTTCTGAAGCAAGCTTGTCAAGCTCAGGTGTCAGTACGGAAGCGTTCTCGATACCTAGTGCATCCGCACGCATTTGATCTGTGGTAATTAACCAAATATGAGTTCTTTTTGACATCCGTAAAACCTCCTATGAATATAGTTTATAGCATCACAAAAGCCTCTAGCAACCAATGAATTCTCCATATATTTCATTAGAATTGTCCATATGGGTTGATATTTTTATTACCTATAATTGAATAGTCTATCTCAATGTTGGAGGAGAAATTATATGCGGAAGTTATCCATATCAGGGGATCATTTTATATTAGACGAACAACCCATCCGGTTGCTTTCTGGTGCGCTTCATTACTTCCGGATCGTTCCGGAATATTGGCAGGATCGTTTGCTGAAGCTGCAGGCTTGCGGATTAAATACTGTTGAAACCTATATTCCTTGGAATTTACACGAACCAGAGGAGGGGAACTTCAATTTTGATGGATTTGCTGACATCGAGGCTTTCGTTAGACTTGCTGGAGAGCTTGGTTTGCACGTGATTTTGCGGCCAAGTCCTTATATTTGTGCGGAATGGGAATTCGGTGGATTGCCAGCTTGGTTACTTGCGGACGATAACATCCAGCTGCGTTGTAATGATAACGTCTATTTATCTAAGTTGGATGCCTATTTCGATGAGTTGCTTCCACGTCTGCGGCCTTTGTTAAGCACTAACGGTGGGCCTGTGCTTGCCCTTCAGGTAGAGAACGAATATGGAAGCTTTGGGAGTGATAAGACTTACCTGCATGATCTAAAAGCAGGAATGATCGCCCGCGGCATGGACGTTCTGCTGTTTACTTCAGATGGAGCTGAAGATCATATGCTTCAAGGCGGTATGATCGACGGAGTGTTCGCCACCGTAAATTTCGGTTCACGGGCAAAGGAAGCCTTTGCTAAATTACGTGAATATCAGCCTACGGGACCGTTGATGTGCATGGAATTCTGGAATGGATGGTTTGACCACTGGATGAAACCGCATAATACCCGCCCCGAATCCGAAGTAGCGGAGACTTTGGATGAAATGCTGGCTCTAGGAGCCTCTGTTAACTTCTACATGTTTCATGGGGGGACGAATTTTGGATTTATGAATGGGGCAAATCTTTTTGACAAATATGAGCCCATCGTAACCAGCTACGATTATGATACACTGCTGGACGAATCGGGTAAGCCAACTGCAAAATTTTATGAAGCTCGAAAAATTATTGAGAAATACGTAACGTTGCCGCCACTGGAATTACCGCCGTTAATAAAGTCACAAGCTTATGGTAAAGTGTTGATGACAGAAGCAGCACCACTGTTCACTCAGTTAGACGTTTTGTCTCGTCCAGAACGTAGAGCATGTCCCGAGCCAATGGAGAAACTGGGTCAAGATTATGGATTTATCTTGTATTCAACGAAGATCAGTGGACCCCGCAGCAGTACGGAGCTCGTTCTTCAAGAAGTTCGCGATCGTGCGCTTGTATTCGCGAATGGGGCCTTTGTCGGTACAGTTGAACGCTGGGATCCGCGAGGAATTTCATTAGAGATCCCGATTGAGGGACTAAAAATCGACATTCTTGTGGAGAACATGGGGCGCGTAAATTATGGCCCTCTGCTTCGTGATCCGAAGGGCATAACCTGTGGCGTTAGACTCGGCTATCAATTTTTGCATGATTGGACCATTCGTTCCTTGCCATTAACAGATCTTAAAGGATTATCATTCACATCGATAGATTGCGAAGAACGTCAGCGGCCCACTTTCTACCGGGGGAGCTTTCAAGTCAGTAAGCCTGAGGATACTTTTTTGCGGCTGGACGGATGGAGTAAAGGTCAAGTTTTTATAAACGGCTTTAATCTAGGTCGTTACTGGGAGGAGGGTCCGACAAAAACGCTTTACATACCGGCACCGCTTTTGCGTCAAGGCGGGAACGAACTAATCTTGTTTGAATTACATGGCGTAATGGAGCCAGTGGTTACTTTTGTAGATACACCTGAGCTCACATGATTTTTAAATATTTAATGGGTGAGTAAGTATCATGATTCTATAGTATGGGTCTGATGATTTTTAATATATAATCAAAACAGCCCAACAATTTATAGGAACTGAAAATGCACGATTAGGGTGGTTTAGAGGAGGATTGCTAATGAGTTATGATTTGATGGCGTTCGAGACGTCTAAAGCACCGCAAGAGAGAGCAGCGTTTATGAAGTGGTATGAGCAGCAAGTGCAGTGGTCGGAAGACCATGCCTATAATGATCCATCAGTTTTATCGGAGGCGCTGCAACGCTTTTATAGTGAGTTGTCCGAGCAATTTCCTAATATGAATGTAGAGGATGAGATTTTTGAGGCGATGGAGGAAGCCGGAACGGATAACCGGTTGACTGACTACTCGCTTGGCACATCCGTCATCTATGCGGCGTTCGCGTATTCCGTAGCGGACCAAGCTTACACGGCGATGCGGGAGTTGGCTATAAAACACAAAGTAGGATTTTTTGATGTAAGCAGTAACGAAGGCGATATTATTTTTCCTTGAAGCAAAGTGATTTAGAGTGTAGACAGCTGGTTGCTCTTCTTGATGTTAATGAAGTGGCAACCAGCGCATGTTTCTAACTTTTTTACTCTATTACAGACGGAATTATACAATCCTTAATCAGAGGCCACCGGTCACGAGGCTGAAGTGTGAATTCTGAGGCGATAGCTACGACAAGTTTTTTTTCTGGAATGCAGCAAATGACATTACCACCATCCCCTAACGCTGAGTAAGTGTAAGTCCCATCTTCTTCGCGTAGCCACCACAAATAACCGTAATGATTAGGGTTCATCGCTGTTGATTCTTCAATCCATGTCTCCGAAATAATCTGATTATTCTCCCATTTTCCACGGTTCAAATATAATAAACCAAAACGCGCCATATCACGTGGAGACAACATAAGTCCCCATCCTCCTGTGGTGATACGATTGGGGTCTTCCACCCATCCCTTCACATTTACCCCAAATAAATCATCAAACCCAAATGATTTCATCTCATAATCCGGGATTTCCGTCATGCCGATAGGGCTGAATAATCGCTCGTTAGCAAACTCACGGGCACTTTTTCCTGTGGAACGAGTGATGACAGCTGACAGTAAGTGCGCCCCTGCGCTGGAATATTTAAAATCACCGACATTCCCTTGGTGGCCAAGGATATCAAGTGTGTATTTGACCCAGTCGGACGATTTACAGAGTTGCTCCAGTGGCTCGTGCCAGTCTTCAAAAGCATAGGGAGCTGTCATGGTGAGCAAATGGCGTATAGTGATTTCTCGTTTTTGTAGATTGGCAGCAGCATCGTCGGGAACATAGTCGGGGAAAAAATCCAGCACCTCCTGATCAACATGCTTGATAAATCCGGCTTCAATGGCAATACCAATGAGGGCGGATAAGATGCTTTTCGTTACAGAAGCCACATGATGCAGATCATCCGGGCCATAGTCATTGAAGTATTGTTCATAGGCAATATATCCATTTCTCACCACTACAATTCCGTTTATATTACTATAGTCGGTTTTAATCTTAGCTTCTAGTTCTGAAAGTTGTTCAGCATCCATTCCTAAGGTAGCCGGATCTGAAGTTTGCCAGTCTTTTGTAGGCCAGTAGTTTCTGTGCATATCGATAACTCCTTTAATTAAATTTTTGTGTGAATATGAGTGTGGCTACGATCTTTTCTTAACTGGAAAATACACCTCAGTAACAAGATCCTCAGGATGAGTAGTTTGCGTGGGGTCTGTTATATATTTTTCATAGGGTGAGTTCACCATTTCATAACCTTCATTTTCAATCCATTCTGTGAGCTTCGCATAAACCGATGTTAATTCTGAATAAGGGCCCTTATAAACAGACTTCGCACACAGCCCTTCACGTAATTCTCTCGTTCCATTTACGATCTCCTCAATAGGTAGGGCAAACTCTGTATCATTCCCGGCAGGATTATATTCCTCACTGTGATAAATTGTTATTGGCGTGCCCAGCAAGGTCAGCTTTTCAGTGGCAATAGTTTCATACAGTTTGCTAAAATACTTACCATATCCAAACGCATAATCATCACTGCTCAACATTTGACGTGTATATAGGATATTCATTGGTTTGGTTTCAACAAGTTGCACTTCTATCTTATTTAGGTAGGACATCATAGATATTCCTTTTTCTAAATTTAGAACATCACTATTAAGTTGCTTTAATGTATATTCGTAAGTTCGTAGTTTCTCTTGTAGTTTTCTTTTTTTGAGATTTAGGGCTGTACTAAGCTTCTCTTCAAAATGATCCTGCTCCCATTCCAGAATATCTTTGATTTCTTCTAGTGAGAAATGATAAGATTTCAAACGATTGATAAAGAGTATTTTTGTTAGTTGTTTGATGGAATAATACCTATAACCGTTCTCGGGATTAATCTCATCGGGATGAATTAATCCAATTTCATCATAATACCGCAGCGTTTTGGTTGACACTTCGCATATCTTCGAGAATTCTCCTATGGACAGCAACAATCTCATCTCCATTTCTTCGATATTTAATGATATATAAACTTTGAATTTCGGTGGTTTGTTCAATTCCACTATGCATCTTCCCCTAAGGGTAAAGTCAATAGCCAGACTTCTTATCTGGAAATAGGTTTAATGTTGTGTCTTCACAAATCGGTTTAGATCATTTAAATATTGATCTTCCACCAATTGTCGTGGAAAGAAAACAGCGGTTAAATAAGTCCTTAAGGGGGATGCGGCATTCTTCTTTGACAGCATAGAGTGGTCAGCGTTGGGAAAATAAGAGACTGAGAGCAAGCTTGCAGGTATTTTTTCACGATAAATACGTTCGGTTTCCTCAATATCTACATTGATATCTTGACCGCCGAGTACTAAATGGACAGGAGCATTGAAGTAACTAAGGTCTTCTGTGGCATCAGACTGATAGTTTTTGGCAATAAATCCCCAGCGTTCCTTAGAAATCAAGTCCTCGGATTGTGCAATACGCAAGTAATCCTCGTAAGATGCTCGTTCGTTAAGTAATTGTAATACTTGAGCATTATAATATTCTTTCGCTTGGATCTCATTTTCCGAGAAGCCTTCTTGTTTCATTTCTAATCTTGTATTGTATTTACCTTGAGAAATCCAGTTCACCGCAGGCGATACAAGAATACTGAACGCGAGATCAGGAACTTCTTTTACAATCTTGGGAATCACCCAACCGGCCTGACTTGCTCCCCACAAACCAATAGACTTCTTATCAATCATTGGTAAGTTCTTCGCCCAGTTAATCGCAGATATCGTTTCCTGAGCACGATCTTCCATGCTTTGCTCCAACCAGTTACCAGAGGAACCACCAATACCAGGCTTGTTAAGAGACAAAGACGCATATCCGGCAGATGCGAATTTCTCCCATAAAGGTTTATATCCGTCATCGTATGTGTCATTTATGGGACCATCACCATGAACAAAAACTATTAGCCCTACGTTTCCAGAATAGTGCTGGGGTAGAATTAAAGTTCCTGTTAGTTTACCCTGAGGGGTTTCGATTTCTATCTTTTGCTCATTCATTGCATAGGAATGCTGATTTAATACGAATAAGACTGAAGCTGCCATTAAGCCAATGATCAAGCATGCGGTTAATTTAATATTTTTTTTCATTTATTGAGCTCCTAGGATGTAGTGGTAAACGCCTCGTCATGTAATGCCAATTAGCCTCTTTAAAAAGAAGGTGTCTAATCCCGCTATAGTTTGATTGATCGATAGCAAAGTCCATCTGTTGGTACATATGAATAGCTCGTTTATTATTTTTAGCAACATGTAGCGTTAATTTGTCCACTTCTGAGTGACTGTTTACAAAATCTATTGCCCAACTAAGCAACTGCTTACCGATTCCTTTATTACGGTGGCTAGATCGAACGGCCAAATGATCGACATAACATTCTTTTGCGCGAGGCTGATAATTCAAAAAATGTAACCCAACCATTAACTTACATACATTTAGATATCCAAATTGCTTAAATAATTGTGAAAAGGAACTATGGTGAGATGATATAAATTTACTTCTGTCTGAGGCTTGGTTGTCCTTCCACTTAATGCTGAGTGTACCGACAACCTCTCCATTTTCTTTAGCTACGATTTGTTGTGATGATGCGGACGGTTGATCATGCTCCCAGAGCCCAAGAAGTAGTTCAGCAATATCATCGTCCTCTAGTGAGATGAGGGAGTGGAACTTACCGTGGAACGCATCCACTAAAAGACTGCACACTGCTCTATGATCTTGTTCTTGGTAGTGAGCGATTGTTATCTTGTTCGGACTTATCATGCTACACCGTCAGAGTCATGCTTGATATTAATTTGGATTTCATAATGAAGCTTGTCATTGTTGAATAGGGATAGATATGATTTTTCCAAAAGGATCAATGGTCCCTGAATTGTATAGTGATGTTGTGTTATATAGTGTTCCAGTTGAGCAATCTCAAGTTCAATATCATGATCATCCGTCACGAAAAATGCTTTATATAAGTAGCTGCCTTTTTCTAGGATGATGTCCGGTAAGTGAGTGCTTTCAAAACATAAGGTTACTTGTTCAGTATCGTATAAATAATGCAGATCTGTTTCAAATAAATGAGTCGGTTGCGGCTTTTTTTCATACAGACTTCGAGCGGTGAGTGACTCATCTTGCTCTATTTCCATCCATTTTTTTAAATGACGAGTATCCAATTGTTTAATGTGATATTTGTCTTCTAGAATGTCGGAGTGCTCGTATTCCTTAAGTACCTTTTGTAAAAACTGCTGCAACAACATTAGCTGGTTTATTTCAGAGTTTATTTTACTTAGAGACTGCTCCAAAAGTTGATGGTAGTCATTTTTGGTGAAGTTATTCATGCTTTTGTTAATCGTACTGACAGGCACGTTCAATTTGCGGAGTAATAGGATCTGGGCCAACTGATAAATCTCATTAATTCCGTACATCCGGTATTGATTGCTATCGGTATAGGCTGGAAATAAAATCTCTTTCTCTTCAAAATATCGGATTTGATGTACGGATACATTCATAAGTTTTGAAAGTTCACCAATCGTAATGTAATGATTCAATGGAGGTGCTCCTAACTATATTGGTATTTGTTGATTTAACTATAAACCTTAGGTCTGACCTAAGGTCAAGCGTGGATCTCAGTTTCGTGTCATCGCTAATCACCATTTATTTTGTCGAAACATGAAGGAAAACAGAAAATTTTATAGAATTATCTATCCTATATAATCCAAGTGTTGCACGATGCCCCAAGCGTTTGCGCAGCTTAACATCACCATAGAAAAGGGGCCTACGATGCTCAAAAGGACGTTACTTATTTATTTAATTGCTTTCATCTCGTTAGCAACAATCCCACTATCCATTTTTATAGATAATGATCAACATGAGAATTATCTGCAAGTTCAGAAGGGGAGCATGGATCTTTCAACTTGGGATTATGGGCAACAAAAGATCATCAAGTTAGATGGTGAGTGGGAATTTTATTGGAACCAGCTGCTAATGCCTGAGCATTTTATAGAATCAAGCACAGACAAACCTGCTCCTACAGCATTAATGGAGGTCCCCTCACGATGGAATGGCAAAGTGGTTGATGGACAACCTTTACCTGCATTCGGTTCTGCTACTTATCGGATGGTGCTGAAAAACTTACCTGTAAACGGTGTATTCGCTTTGAAAAAAACGAATATCCGCTTTTCGAGTGCGATTTATGTGAATGGGCATTTACTCATTAAGGATGGAAACCCCACTATGAGTACTGCCGATTACCAGTCGGGGAATATTCCGCAGATTGGGCTTTTTTCGTCTGAAAAAGGTGATGTAGAGATTATCATTCAAGTTTCTAACTATGAATATGTAAATGCAGGTATTCCGGTATCTCTAACTTTTGGCGAGGAAGCCGCTATGCTGGAGAACCAGCAGAAGAGTACGGCTCGTGAATTTAGTACAGTTGCAATATTGGGAACATTATCACTTATTTTTGTCATCTGCTTTGTAGCGGCTGCTTTATACCGTAAGAAGGATTACTCCTTACTTGTATTTGCTATTATTTGTTTACTGCTTGCGATCTATCATGGCTTGATTGGAGAACGTTCGCTGTTACTGTTTTTCCCAAACCTTTCGTTCATTGTGTTATACAAAGTGAAGGATATTAGCTCCATATCGTGTTTTATTGTTCTGGCTATATTTTTCTACCAAATGCACAAAAGCATAATCTCTTTAAAACTTACGCAAGTCGTAACCATTATACTAGGCAGCTTTATAATATTGGTAGCAATCCTGCCTATTCGTACTTACACGCTTTTCTCTACCTATGTGATCATAGTATATGAATTGATGTTAATTTGGATGTTGTTTAGAGTGGCTATCTTGTATATCAGAAGTCCAGAAGTAAATCGAATCAAATCGTTGCTGCTGTTCTTGGCGATTCTTGCTATCAATCTGTACTCGATAGACATCATTCTGTTTGCTCTTTCGATGAAAGAAAACCTTTGGCTAGGACAGTTTTACATTGTAGCCTTTAATATCATTATGATCGTTCTGATTGTTCTCCGTTTTTTCGAGGCTTATCATACGATAGATGAAATGAAAAACCAACTGATCGGTCTAGACAAAATTAAGGACGAATTTCTCTCCAATACCTCTCATGAGCTGAAGACACCACTAAATGCCATAGTGAACATTACTGCTACACTACTTAATGGGGTTGAAGGTCCAGTTACCGAAAGGCAAGCGCAGAATCTAGCGATCGTAATGGGAAGTGGAAGAAGATTAACTTATATGGTAAACGAATTACTCGATTATTCCAAAATGAAGCATGGAGATATCACCTTATATAAAAGCACCTTAGATCTGAAAGCTGTTGTAGATTCTGTTATCGGTATACATTCGTTTCTGCTCGGAGAAAAGTCGATCTTTCTCGTAAACAATGTTGCTCCAGAGTTTCCACCTGTACATGCAGATGGCAACCGTTTGATTCAGATTTTGCACAACTTGGTAGATAATGCGATTAAATTCACGGAGCAGGGTGAAATAAATATTAGTTCCAGATTTACTCATGAATGGGTTGAGGTCCGTGTGGCAGACTCGGGAATCGGAATTGCACCGGATATGCAGAAACGTATTTTTATGGCCTTTGAGCAAGTGGACGAAGCTGAAATTCATAGTCATGGTGGGACAGGTCTCGGACTAAGCATTACCAAGAAGCTGGTTGAGTTACATGGCGGGAACATTAGAGTGGACTCTGTTGCTGGTAAAGGATCGGTCTTTATATTTACTCTTCCACGATGGGATCGAACATCTAATCAAGTCACGGGTCCAATCGTGGATAAGACTCTTCCTTATAGAGAAGTTTTCTTTCCGCGCCAGGAGTATCCTATATATATTCAAGGTAAAATCAATGAGCCGATTTTGGTCGTGGACGATGATTTTGCCAACCTGCAATCTATGATCAACTTGTTCAAGCTTGAGGGATATTCCATTGTTGTTGTGAACCGCGGGCAGCTGGCACTTGATGAGTTATCGAAGAATTCAGACTTCTTTCTCGTTGTACTGGACATTACAATGCCGGATATTTCTGGCTATGAGGTTCTGCAAAAGATTAGAGAGAGATTCACACCCTTTGAGCTGCCTGTGTTAATGCTAACGGCGAAGAATAGAGTTAACGATATGAAAATGTCCATGGATAATGGGGCAAATGATTATGTGGGGAAGCCGTTTGAAGCGGAAGAACTAATGGCGCGTGTGAAAAGTCTGACCCGATTGAGAGCTTCTGTGAAGAAAGCTAAAGATGCCGAAATTGCCTTTTTACGTTCTCAGATCAAACCTCATTTCTTGTACAATGCCCTGAATTCAATTGCTGCATTATGTGTGGAAGAACCTGAGCAGGCGGAAGAATTAACGCTGGAGCTGTCACAGTATTTGAGAAGCAGCTTTGACTTCAAACAGTTGGATTCGTTAACTACCTTGGAGGGTGAGCTAGAGCTGGTTAAAGCATATATTAATATTGAAAAAGTGCGCTTTGGTGCTAGATTACAAGTGGAATATGATATAACCGCAAATACGGATAGCCGGATTCCCCCACTTATCCTACAACCATTAGTAGAAAATGCTATAAGACATGGACTGATGTCCAATTTACGGGGAGGAAAGGTAACTATATCTGTGAAAGAGTCGGATCCTTCTGTAGTCAGCTTTGTTGTAGAAGATAATGGACGCGGAATGAGTGAGCACAAGCTGGAGGAAATCATGAAATCAGATGTAGATAAAAGAGGCGTAGGGCTTTGGAATATTAGTCAACGCATCAAACTTCTCTATGGAAAGAACATTCGTATTCAAAGTGTTGAAGGAAAAGGCACACGGGTTTCTTTTGATATCCCCAAACAACACATGAAGCGGATAGGAGGTTGAAGTATGCTGCGAGCCATTATCGTGGATGATGAAGAATTATCAGTAAAGCGCTTAAAAAGGATATTATCTCAGAGTGGAGAGATTGAAGTATACGATACTTTTCTGGATCCGACGGAAGCCTATGAATTTGTGAAGGGGAATTCGATTGATGTAGCTTTTTTGGACATTTCTATGCCTGACACAAATGGAATGAAGCTTTCCACCCTTTTGCATGAACTAGATGAATCGATTAATGTGGTTTTTGTTACAGGGTATGACGAATACGCACTGCAAGCCTTCGAACTGAGTGCTGTGGATTATTTGCTGAAGCCTGTAACTGCACAGCGTTTAACTAAAACTTTGGATAAGATCAAAAAAATGAATAGAGGTGTGACGGTTCAGCCCGTCATAGAAGTTCTCTTATTTAATGGACTAAAGATATACCGCCGTACGCAAGACAGAGAGCCCATCAAGCTAAGGAGCCCAAAAACCGAAGAATTGTTTGCCTTTTTGATTAGTAAAGGGACGGTTAGCCGAGATGAAATTATCGATACCTTATGGAGCGGGCTGGAGCCTGATAAAGCGTTGAAGAATCTGAACTCAACCCTATACTATATTCGAAAAGCAATCGGAACTAGCTTTATTAAAGCCAGCAGAACCGAAATTAGTATAGAGGAACGCAGTATTTATTGTGATTTGTATGAGTTTAAGCGACAGCTGAAGCAAATTAGGCAGGTCTCGAAAAAAGATTCTGAATGGTTCAATCAAGTAGAAACATTGTATACGGGGTCCTTTCTCAAAGGTAAAGCATACGATTGGGCTAGTGGGAAGACACACCGACTTGAACAGGATTTTATTGGACTGCTGGAACTAGCTGCTAGATTTCATATGGAGCAGAACGAGCGTCAACAATCGCTGCACTACTTTGAGAGAATCTTGAAATTGGATCCCTTGAGAGAAGATATCCATCAGGAAATCATTCATTTGTATATTGAACTAGGGCGTATGAATGAAGCTTATCGGCGATATGGGCAATTGGAAGAGACCCTTCAACAGGAGCTTGGAACTTCACCTGATCCTAAGCTCAAAGCTCTGATTAAGAAGATGATGAACTAGTATAAAGAAAAAGCGAACCGACGAATGGTCAAGCCCCCATTTTATAGACACTGAAAAAAGACCCTAGGCAATAAGCTGTTTCCGGTACTCTACCGGAGGCAGCTTATTTAGCTTTCGTTGTGGCCGATGTTGGTTATAAAATCGAATGTAATCTTCAATTTTCCTTTGTGCCTCATCGATATTTCGGATATCATAAGGATAGAGTCCTTCCGTTTTGAGATGCGAGAAGAAGCTCTCCATAGAGGCGTTGTCATAACAATTGCCTCGGCGAGACATGCTGATTCGGGCGCCAACCTTTGGCAGCATGTCGTGGTATGCATGAGACGTGTACTGGAACCCCTGATCGCTGTGAACGATCAGTCCGGTCACGTCTTTTTGTTGACTCCACGCCTGCTGAAAGGTCCGGAGAACCAGTTCATTGTCGTTCCTAGCGCTCATTTGATAAGCAATAATTTCGTTATTGAACAAATCTTTAATAGCTGAAAGATAGAGCCACTTTTCGCCTATGCGATATTGCGTAATGTCTGTCACCCATTTTTGGTTGGGAGCATCCGCTTTGAAATCCCGTTTCAATATATTTTTCGCCACACGATCTCCTTCGGAAGTAGCATAATTAAAACGATGTTTTCGGCGGATCCTCGAACGAATGCCTAAATCCTGCATAATTCTGAGTACCTTCTTATGATTCATCCAAACCCCATGGTCTTGTAGCAAGAATAATTGAATTTGGCGATAACCGTAGACTCCGTTATACCGTTCATATACCTTTTGAATGAGCGCCTTTGCTTCCTGATCCCGATCTGTTCCTTTGCGCTTCAAGAAAGCGTAGTATCCACTTCTGGAGACCCTAAAGAGTTTACACAGGTCGCTAACGGCATACTCTTTTGCAGCGCTCTCAATGGCTCTATATTTGTGCGTTTCACCTCCTGCATCCAGATTTCCAAACACTTTTTTAGCATTTCATTTTCCCGTCTGAGCTTTTGAACATACCTATCTTGATCGATATATTCTTTACGACGCCCCCGTTGATCTAGTAACCCAAATTCCCCTAGCTCTCGGTATTTCTTCATCCATTTCTTTACCCGCCCTTGGTCTTGAATCTCAAAATGCTCCGTAATTTTCCGGTAAGTCCATCTTTCCTCCACATGTAAACGAATGGCCTCTTTTTTAATCTCATCCGAGTAAGTTTTGAACTTCTGTCCTTTAATCGCCATAAAAATACACCCCCTAGAATTTCATCGGACAAACCAGGGGTTTTATCCAATGTCTATTCTAAGGGGTGCACTTCAGAATCGATTAGAATTCGAAGGTTCTTTTTTTGTTTATTTTTCGTTTATCATAATTTTGTATAATACTCTCGATTATTGTCGAAATGATGACATGATTTAAGCTAGAGGGGGAAAAAGAGTTTGAAGCCATCATTTATGAAAATAGGCATTAGTATTTCGTTAGCCACTGGAGTTGTGGTGCAAGGTGTGGGGCCGATCCACACTCAAATAGTGAGTGCAAAATCGGACTTTGGTTGGATCGTGAATAGCCCAGCTGTGATACCGTCCATCAATGAAGACGATTCTTCCAACGCAGGCGTTGTTGTGTCTAGTCTTTTGTCGGGTAAGGTAACTGACCCAGCTTCAACAGGAATTGCTGTGGTGTCATTTGATAATACCAATGGGGCCTGGCAATATTACAACACGCAAGCAAATATTTGGTATAATATCGAGCCAGTGTCTGACACTAAAGCTTTTCTGCTGCTGAAATCGGAGAAAATTCGTTTTGTCCCCGCTAAAGACTGGAACGGAACAGCTTCCATTGACTTTAAGCTATGGGACACAACAGCAGTCGGCTATCAAAATTATCAAAAAAATGCGAATACCACTGTTTCTGCAGCATTCAACCCAGATCTAGGTACTGCTACAATTACTGTAAATCCAGTGAACGATGCACCTTATCTGACAGAACTGAATGGTGGGGACTATCTTAGTTTTGACGGCAATGGGGATTATGTGACGTTCCCAGATCAACTGTTATACAAGAATTCTTTTACAATTGAAGGTAATTTAAAAGTCAATGGTTTTAATACCTGGATGAGATTCTTCGAATCTTCGATCGCAGAGCAGAACCACAATATTTTTGTGGGTTTTAACGGCAAAAAAATGCATTTCATCGCTTACACCAATAAAGGAGATATTAATGTCACAGACGATTTCCCGATATCCAAGTGGGTACATGTCTCGATTGTTTACGATCACAGTCAGAAGAAGGGGCGTATTTATTGGGATGGTGTTCTTAAGGCAGAAGGGGCTATGGATTTAAGTACAGTTGGAAATATGGCACGTCCGAACAACTGGCTTGGTAAAAGCACCTGGAGACAGGACGGAGATTACAGCGGTGGGATGAGAGACGTAAGGTTTTGGAGTAAAGCTAAAACCCAGAGCGAAATTGTTCGCGAAATGAACGTCGATTTGAATGGATCAGAGCCTAATCTGGCTTTAAACTATAAATTAGCAAATAGTAAAGATGGTAATGTTGCTGTCAATACAATCACCCCACTTAAGAACGGTTCAATCACTGGTGCTAGCTGGAAGCAGGACACAGGCTTCATGGGAAGTACTACAACGGAAAAAAATAAATCTGTATCACGCTCCTTTAAGGTTATTGATGTGGATGGGGATGACCTAAATGTATCAGCTACATCTTCTAATACTTCCCTAATTCCGAATAATGGACTGAAAGTAAGTGGAAGTGGGGATGTGCAGACGATAGAAATAACACCAGCGAAGAATGCCTACGGAAACAGTGTGATTACTGTTACTGTAAATGATAGCACTATAAGTAGTTTATACACCTTCAATGTGCAGGTAAACGATGTGGGAGATGTCCTCGTAACTGGAGTGACTTTGAATAAAACATCACTTAGTTTAACAGAGGGAGAAGCAGGAGATACACTAAATGCTGTAATAGAACCTGCTAATGCCACGAACAAAACCGTGATCTGGAGCTCCAGTGATGCAACTGTGGCGACAGTTGTGAATGGAGTGGTCACCCCAGTTGGCGTTGGAACGGCAACGATAACAGCAACAACAACAGACGGAAGTTATACTGCGACATCCACCGTAACTGTGAGTGCTCCAATTGTGAACGTAACCGGAGTGAAGCTTGATCAGGAGACGCTCGACTTAACTGCTGGTGAAGCAGATGCCTTACTAAAGGCGACAATAGAACCTGCAAATGCGACAGATACAGATGTGATCTGGAGCTCCAGCGATGAAACTGTTGCAACAGTCGTGGATGGAGTGGTTACACCAGTTGGTAAGGGTATAGCAATTATTACTGTAACGACTAAGGATGGAAGTTTTAAGGCTTCAACAACTGTGAATGTGGCAGCACCTAAGCCACCAATTGTTATAGTAACCGGAGTAACCTTAGACCAGGCAACACTTGATTTAACAGTTGGAGAAGGTGATAAAACGCTACAAGCGACAGTCGCACCTGCCGATGCAACCAATAAGGGGGTAATCTGGAGCTCCAGTGATGAAACAGTAGCTAAGGTTGTTTACGGAGTAGTAACCCCAGTTGGTGTTGGAACAGCTACCATTACGGTTACGACTAAAGATGGAAGTTTTACTGCTTCAACAACAGTGAATGTAAGTGAACCAATTCCACCAGTTGTGAATGTAACTGGGGTGAGGCTAGATCAAGAGACGCTCGATTTAACAGCTGGTGAAACTGTGGGAATACTAAAAGCGACAATAGAGCCTGCAAATGCAACAGATCTAGACCTGATCTGGAGCTCCAGCGATGAGACTGTAGCCAAGGTTGTGAATGGAGAAGTAACTCCAGTTGGTGAGGGAACAGCCATCATTACAGTTACAACGAAAGATGGAAGTTATAAAGCTTCAACAACCGTTACTGTGAAGGCTCCTGCTAAGCCAATTACAGCACCGGGTATTCCAACATCCGTAACTGCAACTGCAGAAAATGGTCAAGCGATCATCACCTTTACACCGCCGGTAAACGATGGTGGAAGTGAAATCACAGGATATATTGTAACGGCTCATCCGGGAGGGCTGACGGTTACGGGTAATGGAAGTCCGCTTACAATCAGTGGTCTTACGAATGGTACAAGCTACACCTTCACGGTACAGGCCATCAATAAGGCTGGCTTTAGCGAATCATCTGCTGAATCCAATACAGTCATCCCGAGCGCTCCATCCAGTGTTGATGTTCCTTCTCAACCAACTCCATCAGCAACGCCGGCACCTGTGGCAAATGATGCTTCCATTTTAATCAATGGTAAAGCGGAAACCGTGGGAACTGCGACGAATGGTAAACGGAATGATCAAACGCTAACCACCATTGCTTTAGACCAGAAGAAGCTGGAAGACAAGCTCGCCGCTGAAGGTAAAGGTACGGTGGTTTCTATCACTGCCATTAGTAAATCTGATATTATCGTTGGCGAACTAAACGGACAAATGGTTAAAAATATGCAGGGAAATCAAGCAATACTTGAAATCAGAACGGGAAATGCGACATTTACACTGCCTTCTGGGCAGATTGATATTGACGCCTTATCCGCGCAGATTGGCAAGTCTGTAGCTTTACAAGATATTAAAATACAGATTGAAATCAGCGCACCAACTGCCGATCAAGTTAAAGCATTAGGAGCTGCTGCGCAAAACGGATCATTTTCATTAGTCGGCGCACCAGTAAACTTTACAGCTAGAGGTATTTACGGAGATAAGAGTATTGAACTATCCCAATTCAATACGTATGTGAAACGTACGATTGCTATTCCGGATGGGATGGACCCGAATAAGATTACAACCGGTGTGTATATTGATGCTGATGGCTCAGTGCGTCATGTACCTACTAAAGTGATAGTCATTGAAGGCAAATATTTTGCTACAATCAACAGCCTTAGTGGCGGCACTTACTCTGTAATCTGGCATCCGCTTGAATTCAGTGATGTTGCTAATCACTGGGCAAAAGATGCAGTGAATGATATGGGTTCCCGTTTAGTTATCGAAGGGACTGGCAATGGTCAATTTACACCTGATCAAGCGATTACCCGCGCAGAGTTTGCGGCGATTGTCGTTCGCGGTCTCGGACTAGGATTGAGTCAAACGGCAACACCATTTTCGGATGTTAAAACTACGGATTGGTATAACAGTGCGATCAATACTGCATATGCATATCAATTAATCAATGGTTTTGAAGATGGCATGTTCCGCCCTGATGACCAAATTACCCGTGAACAAGCGATGCTAATTATCGCCAAAGCGATGAAAATTACAGCGCTAAAGGCTAACCTTCCTAATCAATCCGTTGAAGGATTCTTGAACCCATATACCGATGCCGGCAAAGCATCTGACTGGGCGATTAGCGCAATTGCTGACTGCTTGCAGGCAGGCGTAATTATGGGACGAAGCAGTAATGTACTTGCTCCCAAGGATGAAATGACCAGAGCTGAGGTTGCAGCGATCGTTAAGCGGCTTCTTCAAAAGTCTGATTTAATTTAAAAATTGGCTCACAATATACATTGAAAAGATAGAGTGTTCATTCGATAACCTTCGAATGAATACTCTTTTCTTTTGGCTATATTAAAATCTAATGTTGATATTTGACTGCTAATCATACATTTTTTGGCTTTATATCTGGGGCATTTTTTAATGGCTTTTGAAGTGCGTCCACAATGGCTGCGATGATACTTGTTGCTAAAAGAGCCATTAGACATAATGATGTAGGACCCGCTGGATCATCACTATCTGTAACTTTAGCAAGCACCCTTAAGCTTACTAGTCCTAACAAAATGAGGAAAATGACTGCAAAAGCACATTTCTTTATAATCTTCAAAGAGTTAAGGGATAATTCAGAGAAAGCATTGTTCTTTTCGATGTTGTTTAATAGTTTATATGCTTGGTAAAGCGCAACAGAAAACGCAATACAGAATCCGTAAGCACATACTAAAAAGGGAATCAGGAAGTAAGCCGTATCTGGATGTACTTTTGCATCTCTTACCGCTATCTCAGGCAACCAGATACACAAAGCAAGCACTGCAATTCCAACCAGAAAAATAATTACTTTTAAAAAAGTGGTTGAACCTCGTTTATCATTCATTTAAAACACCTCACTTATTTAATGACTTCATGATTTTAGCATTTAATTTATTGATTTACAATAAATTTGTATTGTTTTTTGTGTTTGTTATTTTACGAGAAATGGTTATCGTCTTTAAAAGACGACAACGTCGTTTCTTCTTGTTAGCAGGAGAATGGCTTAACTATCCAGAAAAAATAAGCTAAATCATTTCTTCATCAATTGAAAAGAGGCGAAATCTAATGGAACTACGGCAAAGTATTAATGAAGTTTTTCAGTCGGCACAACATGGCGATGCTGCACGGCTAACAGAAATTTTAGAATTCCATCCGGCTCTTGCAAATACGGAAAATAATGAGGGCCTTACACCTTTGGGATATGCAGCACATTTCGGTAAAGAAGCAGCGGTGCAGGTATTGATAGACCATGGTGCTGAGGTTGATGCAGTATCCCATTCCAAGATTAATTTCATTCCTTCTAATACTGCACTTCATGCTGCAATTGCTGGGGAGCGGAATATGGGTGTTATCCAACTGCTATTGAACAAGGGTGCTCAGACACATATTTTTGATAGCGATGGGCACACTGCCTTGCATTCTGCAGCTTTTCATTCGGATAATGTGGAGCTGATACGCTTGTTAATCGAACACGGAGCTGACATCCATGCTAAAATTGAAGGTGGTGAATCAGTATTAGCTATAGCTATCCAACAAGGAAACCACAATGTAAAAGAATTTCTTATTGAAAAAGGAGCAATTTAGAATGCAAATCACATTAAACCGTAAAGACAATTCAACAGTAGCTTTGATTTCCAGCGAGGGTATTGTAATTAATAATGTGAATGATGCATTGGATCTAATGGCAAACGTTAGATATCAAGAATGCGATAAAATGATTCTAAGAAAAGAGCAAATCACAGATGATTTTTTTGAGTTAAAGACGGGGCTTGCCGGAGAGATTCTTCAAAAGTATACAAACTATCAGATGCGAGTTGCTATTGTGGGAGAATTTACTGGCTATAATAGTAAAAGTCTGAATGATTTTATTTACGAATGTAATCAGGGAAATAAAATATTGTTCAAGAGTACAGAAGACGAGGCATTGGCAGCACTTCATCAAAGTTAAATGTGAACTTGAAACAGAGAGGGGACTTATTGTGGAGGCTAAAATCACGTATGAATCGATCGATGACTATATTTCCAAGTTTCCATCTGAGATTCAGGAAATCCTTAGTACAATAAGAAAAGTAATAAAAGAAACGGCACCTGATGCGATTGAAAAGATTAGCTATCAGATGCCTACTTTTACACTGCACGGAAATTTAGTGCATTTTGCGGCTTTCAAAAACCATATTGGATTTTATCCAACGCCTAATGGTATTGACGCTTTCAAAGAAGAATTATCAGTCTATAAAGGAGCAAAAGGATCCATTCAATTCCCTCTTAATCAGCCGATGCCCTATGAATTAATTAGTAAGATCGTGAAATTTAGAGTGGCTGAGAATATCAAAAAAGTTGAAGATAAGCGTAAGTAATTGGTGTGTAAAGAAAACATTGTCCACTGGCACATCTGAAGCTTTCGATCTACACTGGTTTCAGGTGTGCAATTCTTACGTGTTATCATGTACTCGATACTGAACGACGCACAAACGACAGGATAATATCCTGTGAGTAGTCTCCGAAACCACTTCCGAATAGATTAAGTCCTCGTCTATTGAGGGCATCCTCGCGAATCTCAAATCGTACTCGAATGGGCTCATTAAATGCCAGCTTCAGTGAGCTAATTGTAGTAGGGGAAGAAGCAGTTCCATTTATTTTGCTACCCTGTTCTGAGATACTCCACTCTGTCAGCATTCCATATTCTGTACCCCCCTTCCATCGTTCGGGTGTTAACTTTCCTTTCCGGTTACCGAAATCTGATGGACAAGTCCAAGTACCGACATGTAGGTCATTTATAGTTAATGTGATGTCACTTGCCCAATCTTCCCGAAATGCAGGTGCTTCAGAACAAACCTCAGCCGAAATCCGAATCTCATCAAGCTCGACACCAGGGGGTAGTGGATTGGCAAAATAGTATTCGACATAGCCAGAGTCAGCGAACCATAAGAGAGATGCATCAACTCGTTCCGGCATGTAGAATACCCGTGGATCATCCTGAGAACCGATGACTCCGCCGTCTTTTCCAGTCATACCACAAGAGGGTTGAATAGAACAGTGGGAGAACATCCCGATGGGCATATGTATTTCTTCCGTTTGATGCAGACCATCGCCTAGCTTCGAAGGAAGATCGAGATGGATGGATCGGCAGGTGACCGCACATATTTTCTCGCGATTTGCACCCTGTGTAGATGAGATTAAGTTAACTTGCTCAAGGGTCTGTACATTGATTGAAATTGTTGGTTGAGCTACGCCAAGTGTCTCGGCCAATTGACTGACACTCATGGGCTTGTCACCAAGGGCTTCAAGAATACGGACTCTGACATCTCCAGAAAGTGCTTTAGCAACATCTAAGATGCGTGATGCGGGGTACCGTATCGTTTCTTGCGAAATATCATTCATTGGTTGTATTCCTTTTCGTTAGGATAGGTTGAGGATATTGTACACTGAAGATTCTATATTGTAAAATTATAATATACATTGCGAATTTTATATACTGGTGCTAAAATGAGCTCAACTTCTTATTTTGAAAGGCTGTGCTCATATCATGACAACTTCCGTACTGAATGTTGAGAGTCTTCCGATTCCTCGTCCCGAACATCCGCATCCACATTGGCAACGCAACGAATGGATGAATTTGAATGGGGAATGGTCATTTAGCTTTGATCCGAGCAATGAAGGAATTAGCGAACATTGGTATTCCAATTCCGAAATCGCTTACAGTTCGATGATTACTGTTCCTTTTTCTTGGGTAAGTCCATTATCAGGTATTGGCAGTGATCATAAAGGGATAGGATGGTATCGGCGGACTTTGAAATGGCAGACTACCGACTCTCAGACACGACTATTTTTGCGATTCGGGGCAGTAGATTATTCATGTGACGTTTGGATTAACGGAGTGCATGTTGGTTCACACCAAGGTGGATATGGTTCATTTGAGTTCGAAGTTACTCAGTACTGGGTTGAAGATTTAGACAATATAATTGTCGTTAGAGTAGAGGACTTCGATCATGATTACCAAACGCGTGGCAAACAGGGTTATGGAGAAATTCGCGGAATCTGGCAGCCCGTATGGCTAGAATCTCGGCCTCAGACTTATATGAAAGATGCTAAGTTTGTGACCACTATTGATGGGCAAGTGAACGTGACTACAAGAATCATTGCACAAGAAACTGGTTCGGCAGATTTCACGATGCAGTTCGCAGAGAATTCTATATTGCATACTGAGAAAATAGATCTTATCGCAGGGGAGAATGAATTTAAGCTCTCTTTCCATATAACAGATCCAAAATTGTGGAGTCCAGATACACCTTATTTGTACGAAGGCGAACTACAACTTAGCGGATCTTTTGGCACAGACACAGTCAGTACCTACTTCGGAGTTCGAGAAATCCAAACTGTGCGTTTTGATGAGCGTGGTTATCGCTGGATTACCCTCAATGGTAAGCCGATTTATTTAAACGGTACCCTTGACCAGTCTTATCACAAAACGGGCTATTTCACTTATCCGTCTGATGAAGATATGCGGGATGAAATCTATCTAATGAAACGTTTGGGACTGAACTTTGTGCGTATTCATATCAAGCCAGAAGAACCACGCAAACTATATTGGGCGGATAAACTGGGTATTTTGGTGATGGAAGACATGCCTTGCTTTTGGGGAAATCCCGATGAACAAGCACGTAACGCGTATGAACGTGAAGCACTCGAGGTTATTGAACGAGACTATAATCATCCATCCATTTTCTCATGGGTAATGTTTAACGAGACTTGGGGCTTGAAGACGAACGCTCAGGACACTAGTCTGACGAGTGATGTACAACAGCAGACCAGTTATCTCAAAGTAACACAGGAATGGGTTCGGGAACAATATCGCTGGGCAAAACGACTAGATCCATCTAGAATCGTTGAAGATAACTCACCTTGTAACTATGATCATGTGGAATCTGATATCAATACTTGGCATTTCTACATTAATGGTTATGATCAGCTTAGAGCTCATTTGAATGAGGTTGTAGACAAAACTTTCCCAGGTTCAGACTTTAACTGTATCGGAGGTAATGTACAATCTGATGCCCCGCTTATGAACAGTGAATGTGGTAACGTGTGGGGAATCGAAGGCGGGGCAGGGGATAGTGATTTAGCGTGGCATTACCGCTATATGATGAATGAATTCCGGCGGCATGATAAGTTATGTGGTTTTGTGTTTACCGAATTTCGCGATGTTACGAACGAGTTCAATGGTTATTATCGGTTAGATGGCAGCGATAAAGATTTTGGTTATGATGACTTTGTTCCCGGGATGACGATTTCTGATCTGCATTCTCCGGACTTCATCGTGATCGATGCACCGCCGTGTCAGACCGTAAACGCAAAGGATGAAGTTAAAGTTCCGCTCCTTCGTTCCAGCTTCTCAGATAAATATCATGGACAGCATGTGCAGATGAAGTGGGAGCTTTGGTACGACAATTTGGGAACAAGAGTTGTTGCACAAAGTGAGCATATGTCAGTGAATTGGGACGGATATGGAGTAGCAGATTTACCACCACTATTTATTATTATGCCCGATCAGGATGCAGTTGCAGTGCTAGCAGTTTCTTTGATAAATAATAAGGGAGAGGTAATCACTCGCAACTTCATTACGTTTGATGTAAGAAGCGGTAATCAGGGTGTAAGGTTTGAAGGGGATGGAGATTGTATTAGTATCCCTGTTGGTGCGTATAAAGAACACAACTTTAATCAACAATGGGAAGCTATTCAATGCGCAAAAATCAATGGAGCTGGGCAAGGCCGTTATGCATATGATGTAACTCTTCCAGATGGTATGGAGAAAAAGATGATTGGCGAGATCGAAATCATGTTCGAAGCCAGCGCAAAGCGAGTATTGGCTCGAAATGTTGAAGGCGCAAAGCAAAATGAAATGGGACTTGATCTCATGCACGGTGCAGATGCTAGGGTGGAGTATAATCCGAATACGTATTATATGACCGACGAAGAACGTCATCCTTCACGTGTGAATGTTCTGATAGAAGGTCAACGGATTGGCTCCTTCTATTTGCCAGATGATCCGGCCGACAGCCGAGGTGTATTATCTTGGCATTATCAGCCATTAGCGAATAAGTTGGATGAGGCGGGCTCTTACGGCTATCTGTGTAAAGTAAGTGTACCGGGGCAGTTAGCAGCTAAACTAGATCGCAATCGTACTTTCCGTTTGGAGCTTCAAGCAGAGGGTGGAGGCTTAGCCTTATATGGTCGCAATGCGGGTCGTTACCCTATAGATTTATTGATTCGTTATCGATAACATACATGGGTGAAGTTGGATCATTCAATTTTAAAAAGCAATCCAAGCCATAAGGCAAGGATTGCTTTTTTTGTGATGAGCTTATCAGAGTATGGATTAAAGCTCTTTATCATTAATGCTGTTCAGCCAACCTTCAATATCCCCAATAACGGAGCTAATGCAGCCATCTTCAAATGGTGAAGTCAGACCCGCTAGTTCAACCAGTTTAATAAAGGACTTGCTTCCACCAGCTTGGCATAGCTCCAAATAATCGCTCCAAGCAGATTTGAAATCTTCGTTCGAACGTTTCCAGAATTGGAAGGCACATAGCTGTGCTAGTGTGTAGTCAATGTAGTAGAACGGTGAGGCAAAGATGTGGCCTTGTTTATGCCAGAAGCCCCCTTGTTCCAGATAAGTGTTACCTTCATAATTACGATGTGGTAAGTATTTCTTCTCGATGTCTCTCCAAGCTTGCTTGCGTTCAGCAGGAGTTGCTTCAGGGTTGCTATAAACAAAATGTTGGAATTCATCGACAGATACCCCGTAAGGAATAAACTGAAGGCTATCAGATAAGTGATTAAAGCGGTATTTATCTGCATCTTCTTCAAAGAACAAATTCATCCAAGGCCAAGCGAAAAATTCCATACTCATGGAATGAATCTCACATGCTTCATAGGTTGGAAAGGCATATTCTGGCACATTAATATTGCGGCTTTCATAAACCTGGAACGCATGACCCACTTCGTGAGTTAAGACATCAATATCCCCAGAGGTTCCGTTGAAATTTGAGAAAATAAAAGGGGCTTGGTATTGGCTGAAATAGGTGCAATATCCGCCGCCTTGTTTTCCTTTTTTGCTTACTAAATCCACCAGATTATTGCCCAGCATGAAGCTGAAAAATTCATCCGTTTCAGGGGAGAGTTCTTTGTACATCTTCTTACCGTTAGCTACAATCCAGTCTGGATCCCCTTTAGGGGTAGCGTTCCCGGTCTTAAAGCTAAAGTTCTCGTCGTAATATTTCAATTCGTCTAGACCCAGTCGTTCAGTCTGACGTTTCTTTAACTGCTGGGAGACAGGTACGATATATTCAAGAACTTGTTTGCGGAAATTAGCAACCATTTCAGCATTATAGTCGGTACGCATCATACGGTCATAACCTAGCTGAACAAAGTTACTGTACCCAAGCTTTTTAGCTATGCGGTCACGGACCTTTACGAGCTCGTCATAAATGCGGTCAAATTCAGTCTCGTGTTTGGACATAAAACCAAAACGAGCTTCAGAAGCACTTTTACGCATATCACGGTCTGTAGACAATTCGAAAGGTGCGAGTTGAGGCAGTGTACGCTCTTCACCTTCGAAAAGAATCTTGGCAGATGCGATAAGCTGGGAGTATTCAGTTGATAGTTTGTTCTCCAATTGTAAATCTTCAATGATTTCCGGACTAAACGTCCGCAGCGATATTTCAGCAAGCTGGAGTAACTGCGCACCCCATTCCTTTTCAAACTCGGCTCTATATTTGGAATGTACGAGTGCTTTGTAGTAGTCAGTTATGTATTCCTGAACGACAGGCCCGATTTCGTCCATGAATTCTTGTTCGGCTTTGTAAAATTCATCTGTCGTGTTGATAGAATGACGAACGCTAACCAATGTCTGCATCGTGTCAAACTCATTGCGAAGCTTGTTAATGGCAGTGACGGAAGCTTTTTGCACCTCTAGTGGTGATGTGTCGTTGAGATCTTTCAGCAGGGCGTTAAAGTCTTGCTTGAATTTCTCTACATCCGGTCGCTCATAGCGGTAATCATCAAATTTCATAAAAAAATCAACTTCCTTTCTATACCAGATAGTCTCTATTATATAATCTGAACAGCCATTTACGATAGACCTGTGTAAGCTTTTTATGGTCGAAAAAAGAACAAATGTACAAAAGTGTAAAAACTTGTTAAGCGGAATGTGGTTTGATATTATCTATGAATATAGTAGATCTTATCAAGAAAAAATGGTCCATCCGGATATGCGAGAGCAGATGAAGATGCATTGGGAAGAAGTACTGAACACAATTAATGAGCGCACTCGTACAATTTAACGAAGCGAAAATAGGAGGCTTGATATAGATGAAACCCCGAATTACAGTAATAACACTAGGCGTGGATAATTTGGAGAGAGCTTTGGTTTTTTACAGGGATGGATTAGGATTTCCCACCGAAGGGATCATTGGCAAAGAATTTGAACATGGAGCGGTTGCCTTCTTTGATTTGCAGGCAGGCTTGAAGCTGGCACTTTGGAATCGGAAAGATATGGCCTATGAGGCAAAGGTTCCATTATCCCCAGCCAGTTCAACAGAAATAACGATTGGCCACAATGTAGGAAGTAAAAAGGAAGCAGATCAGGTTATGGAGCTAGCTCAAAAGGCTGGTGCGAAGATCGTTGACCCTTTACATGATACCTTTTGGGGAGGGTATTCCGGTCACTTTATGGACCCCGATGGGCATTTGTGGGAAGTCGCATGGAATCCCGACTGGGAGCTCGAGAATTAAAGGAGTCCATTCAGAGCTTTGTTACTTAGCCTCTCTTAAACCGTATTCTCAGAATACGGTTTATCTCTGTTTCCATACGAATCTTAGAATTTTTTCGCTTTACACTCTAAACCCTTCCTCCCTCTTTTTTCAACTGCTTCAGTACAAATGTCGACAAACTTAATATATCATGATATATTATTATGTATAAAGATGAAAAAATTAGAGTCAGGAGATAACGAAAGTTATGAATGAGACAACGTCATCCAAACCGATGTATGAAAAAATATTTGATGAAGTGAAGCAGCTTATTGTAAATAAATCCTATGGACAAGGGGAGCGAGTTCCTTCAGAAAAAGAACTGGCCGAAACCTATAATGTAAGTCGGATTACGAGTAAAAAAGCTCTGGAAATGCTAGCCGCCGAGCATTTGATTGTGAGAAAACCGGGAAGAGGTTCGTTTGTGACTGATCCGGCAGTTGACTACATAGATTCAGCTATGTCTCCTGAGACGACCTCCGACGGGACTGTTTTTATTTCCTTTAACCATGAGGAAAAGACGATTGGTCTGATTATTACCGACTTTGGCAACAGTTATGGAACAGGCTTGATTTATGGGATGGAACAGGCTTCCCGTGATAATGATTGCTTCCTCGTTCTACGAAGAACATTTGGCGTACCAGAGAACGAAGAACAGTCTATTCAGAAGTTGCTTAGCTTGGGTGTAGATGGTCTGATTGTTTTTCCAGCTCAAGGCGAATTTTTTAATGCTGAGATTCTAAAATTGGTGATCGGGCGTTTCCCATTAGTTCTGGTAGATCGCCATCTGAAAGGAGTAGCGGCTGCTTCGATCGGCACGGATAACTTAAAGGCTGCACTTAAAGGGACGGAGTACTTATTTGATCTCGGGCATACTCATATCTCTTTCCTCTCTCCACCTCCAGCGGATACGACGGCTCTTGAGGAGCGGGTGGAGGGATTTATACAAGCACATGCGGAGCGGGGGATAGCAGTAGATAAGGGGTTGTGGGTTAGTGATTTAACCTCAACATTACCAAATTCCTTTAATGATGAGAATATTGAACACGATATCTCACGGCTAGTTTCTCATTTACAAGAGAATCCAACAATAACGGCGCTTTTTGCCGTGGAATATAATATTGCCCTGCTGGCAAGAACTGCGGTTGAACGACTTGGGCTGCGGATTCCAGAGGATATTTCGATCATTTGCTTTGATAGTCCACCTACTCCACTCGGATCGGGTTATGCGTTCACTCATTTGCGGCAGAATGAAGAAGAAATGGGGCGACTGGCAGTTGAGAATGTCCTGCAAATTATGAACGGCCAGACTGTATCGAATAAGATAATGTTGGAAGCTGAGTTGATTTCTGGTGAATCTACGGGTTCTGCTAAACCATCTAATTCTAATTAATTTTATGCGATTATCCATAAATTAGTTGTTATAAAAACCTATCTCTTTGGATGGGTTTTTTTGTTTGTTTTAGATAGATGTTTAACATTATAGAAGTATTGATATATCATTATCAATAAATAAACATATTGACATACTAACCACATGACAATATACTAATTTGTGAAAGCGCTTCAAAGGAAAAAGAAAAAGGGGGTATTATAACTGAAAGCAACCAGAGAAATCCCTGAATCAATGAAGATACTGGCATCTAATGTAAAAGCACAGCTGAGTGATCGTCCAAAATTAGCCGAAATGTTCGAGAAATGTATGGCTAACACCTGGAATACAACCTTAAAAAGAATGACGAATGGCACTACTTTTGTCATTACCGGAGATATTCCAGCGATGTGGTTGCGGGACTCGGCCGCTCAGGTTAGACCCTTTCTGATCCTTGCCTCCGAGGATGAAGAAATTGCGGACATGATTGAGGGAATTGTACAAAGACAATTCGCCTGCATCCAGCTTGACCCTTATGCGAATGCTTTCAATGAAGAAGTTAATGGAAATGGCCATCAGGAGGATCTTACAGAGATGAGCCCAGGAGTATGGGAAAGAAAATATGAGATTGATTCATTATGCTATCCGATCCAACTGGGTTATCTGCTCTGGAAGAATTCGGGCCGAACTAGTCAGTTTAATGATTCATTTGTTAAGGGTGTAGAAAGAATTATTGCATTATGGACTACTGAACAGAAACATGAGAGCGATTCCAATTATCTTTTTCAACGGATGAACTGTCCACCTACGGATACATTAGCGCGTGAAGGCAAAGGAACGTTGACAGCATATACAGGAATGACTTGGTCTGGATTTCGTCCTAGCGATGATGCCTGTGAATACGGGTATTTGGTTCCTGCAAATATGTTCGCTGTGGTTGTTTTAGAGTATGTGTGTGAAATTGCCCGAGAAATCCTAAGGGATCAGGAACTGGAATTGAAAGCTAGAAGACTTTCTGAACAGATTAATGAGGGAATACGCCAGTATGGAATCGTAGATCACCCAGAGTTTGGGTCAGTCTATGCATATGAAGTAGATGGCCGTGGACAGGTGAATTTGATGGATGATGCAAATGTGCCGAGTCTGCTCTCAATCCCTTATTTGGGTTATGTGTGTACCGAGGATCCTATCTACAAAAATACCCGAAAGCTTATTCTAAGTAGCAATAATCCTTATTTCTTCGCTGGAAAGGAGGCTTCTGGTATTGGTAGTCCACATACGCCTAGTCGTTATATCTGGCCTATAGCTTTAGCGATCCAGGGTATGACATCTACCAGCAATGAGGAACAGGAATCCTTGCTTAATCTGCTGGAGAAGACGCGAATTTACACGTCCATGGTTCTCATGGGCAAATATGATGTTCTGCGAGCTGGTGCTTATGTGCTGCGGGTTACAAGTTAAGCGAGGTTAATGTCTACAAGTTTTTTTAATCGACTCTAAAGGGGATAGAGAACATGAAAAAATGGCTGGTTACCACACTTGCTTTGGTTATGACAGCTTCACTTGCATCGGGCTGTGGTGGCAATAATGGGTCTACCGGTAAAGAGTCCGGAACTGCAAGTAAACCTGGAAGCAGTGATGGGAAAAAGACGGAGCTTACCTTCTGGGGGGATTGGGGCGGTGAGGGGCAGAAGCAATTTGAGACCATGGTTGATGCCTTTAATAAATCGCAGGATAAGATTCATGTAAAGTATGTGCTGCAGCAGGATATGATCACAAAGTTCCTGACTTCCGCAACCAATGGCGGCACTCCTGATGTGCTGTTTTGGGATCGCTGGAGAACTTCATTGTATGCTCCAAAAAACGTCCTGCATCCGGTTGACGAATACTTAACACGGGACGGTATTTCCAAAGATGACTTCTACAGCGAATCCCTTCGTGAGCTTTCATACGATGACAAATTATATGGGCTGCCGCTTACCGTAGATGCTCGTGCTCTTTTCTATAATAAGAAGCTGCTCGCAGATGCAGGACTTCAGCCTCCAACAACATGGGATGAGCTAGAGACGGCTGCTACGAAGCTCACCAAATGGAACGGCAATAAATTGGAAACTGCAGGTTTTTCAATGGGGGATTTGGGGCTTTTTAATATGTATCTTCAACAGGCTGGCGGTACCATGCTTACGGAGGATGGAAAGACCAATTTTAATAATGATAAAGGCAAACAGGTGCTAGAGTTCTGGGATCGCCTGATGAACAAAGATAAGGTGTATAAAGTAGGGTTTGAGCTTGGACTTGGGGAAGGGCAAGATGCTTTTGTCACAGGCAAGGTTGCAATGTTGTATTCCGGTCCGTGGATGCTCAGCACTTATAACAAATATGGTAAAGATCTAGATTATGGAATCGTTCCCCCTCCAGCTGGACCAAACGGGGATAAAGGCAGTGTTATGGGCGGATTTGGTCTGGTGATTCCAGAAGGCTCCAAACATAAGGAAGAGGCGTGGGAGTTCATTAAATGGTGGACAGCAAACAAGAATAACGCATTGCTCTGGGCCAAGACCAGTCTGAATCTGCCTGGCTATAAGCCGTCTATGGAAGATCCATTCTTCAAAGATGATCCCAAGTGGCAGCCGTTTCTAGAAACACTGGAGTTCGCTAAGGTTCGTCCAAACCACCCTGGTTATTCCGTGATGGAAACCGACGCGTTGGCACCCAATTTGCAGCTAAACCAGCAGAACAAGCTGAGTATTGACGAAACCTTAAAGAAATCACAAGAAGAAGGCGACAAAATGCTTAAGGATAATGAGGTCGTGAAGTAATAAGTAAGACATTTGAAGTAAGGGGGAGGTCTTGCCTCCCTTTTGCTTAGGAGGGGGTAGCTGAAATGGCTTCCATCAGAAAGCTAGAGAAACATCAGGCGCGGACGGCTTATCTGTTTATTACACCCACGATATTGTTGTTTACAGTATTCACGGTCATCCCCGTGGTAATGGCGTTGTATTTAAGCTTTACCAATTACGATGTACTTAGTAGAAATGATTGGATCGGTTTTGATAACTATCGCCGTTTGATAGAAGATAGTTTGTTATGGAAAACATTCCGAAATGTATTTTTTTATTCGATCATTTTCGTTCCGCTAAATATCCTGATTTCGCTGCTCCTCGCGATTCTACTTTGTCGAAGCTGGCGTGGGGTGAAGCTGTTCCGCACTCTGAATTATCTGCCAACTCTTACATCCGCCGTTGCTGCTGCTACCGTTTGGATCTGGCTTTTGCATCCTGAATTTGGTTTGGTTAACGGATTGTTGTCCTATGTTGGGATTACAGGTCCAGCTTGGTTATCCGAGACCCGAACGGCGATGTTGTCCATTATTATGCTTACCCTCTGGCAGTCGGTAGGTTCTAATATGATTATCTACTTGGCAGGTCTGCAAGGTGTGCCTGACTATTTGTATGAATCCGCAAGGCTGGACGGTGCCAATAAACTGGATTGTTTCCGGTATATTACTTGGCCGCAGCTACGTCCTACGACCTTTCTAGTCAGCACGATGGCAATCATTGGTGCGTTACAGTTGTTTGACCAAGCTTTTGTGCTGACGCAGGGTGGTCCAGCGAATATGACGAAAACTCCAGTTTATCTGATCTATCAACAGGGCTTTAATCAATTGCAAATGGGGTATGCGTCTGCACAAGCTTTTGTGCTTGCTGTGGCGATTCTTATATTTTCACTTATAAACATGCGGATCACAAAGGCGGAGGAGTCCATTGTATAAGCCGGGCTTGTCATGCAGAAAGGGGATAGAGGTATGGATATTAGTGGAAGTTCGTTATTAAAAAGAAGCTTAAGTAAATCTATTTATTATATAGTGTGCATTGTTATTGCAATCGTAATGTTTTTACCTTTCTATTGGAGTGTTCTTACATCTTTGAAGCCTGACGAAGAGATATTCGCCATGCCCATTCGGTGGTTTCCTTCACATTTGACCTTAGAGCATTATCGTAAGGCGTTTACAACGGTTCCATTTGCCCTCTTTTTCTGGAATTCACTTGTGCTTGCTGTAGCGGGTGTACTGGCGAATCTGTTTTTTGGTTCGATCAGTGGCTACGCATTCGCTAAGTTGAATTTTAAGCTCAATAAGCCAATATTCCGCGTGCTGCTAGCGGCGATGATGATACCGGGTATAGTGACGATGATCCCTACAGTTTATGTCATGCGTCATATTCCATTTTTCGGTGGTAACGATATTTTTGGCAGTGGTGGGAACGGGTTGATGAACTCCTTCTGGGGGATTATTCTTCCGGGAGCTTCAGGAACTTTTGCTGTGTTCTTTATGCGGCAATTCTTTCTTACCCTACCTAGTGACATGATGGAAATGGCCCGCATCGAAGGCTGTGGAGAGTTTAAGATATTTTGGCGCATTTATTTGCCGCTGACCAAACCAGCGCTGGCGACTTTAAGCATCTTTACTTTTCAAGCGGGCTGGAACAGCTTCCTATGGCCCATGATTGTACTGAATGACCCGGATAAAGCAACGATCCAGATGGGACTTCAAGCCTTCTCCTATAATTTCCAAACGGATTATGGTCCAATGATGGCTGGTGCGCTTGTTGCGATTCTGCCGATATTGGTGCTCTTTCTGGCACTTCAGCGTTATTTTGTGCAGGGGATTGCATTCAGTGGCATAAAAGGTTAATTCTATAAAAATCGAATCAGGGAGAGAGTTTATATGAACCAATTGGAGATCGGGATTTGGGAGGAACGGGCGAATCAAGCACAAGCTGCGCTGGATTCATTATTCTGGAATGACGCGATCAAAATGTACAATATAGAAACACCTTGTCCAAACGGTGAATGTAATACCATTTTTCATTATTGGTGGATGGCTCATGCTGTGGATGTATTGGTAGATGGATTACAGCGAACTAGAGAGGAATGGTATGCCGAACGGCTTTCCGCGCTTCATGAAGGTCTTTTGCGACGAAATGGGGGAGTGTGGCCCAACGAGTTGTATGATGATATGGAATGGATGGCTCTCGCGTGGCTCCGTGCCTATCAAGCAACAGGAGAGGAAGTTTATAAAGATACAGCCCTTCTTTTATGGGAAGACATTCAGACAGGCTGGAACGAGCATATGGGTGGTGGGATCGCTTGGCAGAAGTCACAGTTGGATTATAAAAACACACCTGCCAATGCACCGGCAGCTATACTGGCGGCTCGTTTGTATCAAGCCTTCGGTGAAGCTGAGAATCTAGAATGGGCGCTAAAAATTTATAGATGGCAAAAAGAGCATCTGGTAGACCCGACGACGGGTTTTGTATGGGATGGCATGAATCGCACGGGCAATGGCCAGATCGATAAGGATTGGAGATACTCCTATAACCAAGGTATCTATATTGGCGTAGCTGTAGAACTCTATCGTATCACTAAGGACCCATCCTATTTGGAGGATGCTCGATTAACTTTTTCCGCTGCTGCTCATGAGCTTGCTGAGGCTAAAGGCGGTGTACTTCCAGACGAAGGAAATGGAGATGCTGGATTGTTCAAAGGAATCCTGATTCGGTATACGGCAGAATGGGTCAAAGCTGATGTCGCAGCTGTTGAAGCTGTCGATTTTCTGCGTAGGAATGCTGAATCTCTCTGGGAGCAAGGAAAGTCAGAGGACGAAGCTTTGTTTGGCACAGATTGGACTTTGTCATCTACTGGTGTAATTCAGCTCAGCTCCCAACTTAGTGCAATGAAGTTATTGGAGAAGATGGCTGAATTAACTAAGGATCAGATTTGAGGTGAACTTTTAATGACACAAGCTAAAGAAGCCCTGGAAGCGCTTAACTGGCAGGGAAGGTCGGAGTGGTTCCAACAATGTCTAGAACGTAATTATTATAATGCGGAGACGGGGATCATGAATCAATGGTATCCCAGAGAGTATAACGTTGCAGGTGAGAATTTTTATTACTGGTGGCAGGCTCATGTCATTGATATTCTAGTGGATGGCTACGAGCGTAGCGGAGATCCTGTATATTCACTGAGAATCAAGGAATTGAGTGAACATCTCCAAGCTTATAACGGTGGGACTTTCAGGCATAATTACTATGACGATATGGAATGGACGGCATTGGCGCTGCTACGAGCTTATCGGGCAACTGGATATGAAGCCTACTTAGACGCTGTGCTAGATCTATGGGAGGATATAAAATCAGCTTGGAATGAACATTTTGGAGGCGGTTTGGCCTGGAAGAAGGATCAGCTCGATTATAAAAACACACCTGCCAATGCACCAGCCGTCATTCTAGCAGCTAGGTTATATGAACTTTTTCAAAAGCAGGAGGATCTGGAGTGGGCACTCCGTATCTATGAATGGAACAAAACATATTTAGTGGATCCTGCGACTGGTTTTGTGTGGGATGGAATGAACAGACTCGGGGATGGCCAGATCGATTTCGATTGGGAATTTACTTATTGTCAGGGAGTGTTTCTAGGTGCGGGCTTAGAGCTGTATAAGAATACGGGGGATGTCCATTACTTAGAAGATGCGAATCGAACTGCTAATACATGTATTGATCGTCTATGCGATCCGATGAATATGATGTTGCCTGATGAAGGCATCGATGATACTGGATTATTCAAAGGGATTCTGATTCGTTATCTGGTTCAACTTTGTGGAGAGGTTCCTGAGGCTAGCAGGATTCGTGAGGTAATCATGGCCAATGCTCAGCAGTTATGGGAACAAGGTCTGGATAAACAGTTGGGTCTTTGTAGTCCATCGTGGGAATTGAAACCGGAGCTTCCGGTTCAACTGAGCATTCAACTCAGTGGCTTGATGTTGCTGGAAGGGGCCGCTGTACTCATGGAGAAGTAACTTAAAGGCGTATAAAGAAGCTTCTCTTTTTAAATGGTGCATTGATCTTCCGTTTAAAAAAGAGAGGCTTCTTTTTTGTTATTTTAAATTAGTCGTTTATCTGTTAGAAAATCCGATGTTTCCAACCATTCAATTTAGCGACAGCTTCAATATAATAGTAGTCTCCATAGATTAGCGATACATCGATAAAGGAAGTGCCGCTGCCCGTTCCATGTAATAAAATCGCTTCATGCTCTGGCAGCTCCCAAGTCGCGTAATTTTCGGTCAGTGAGCGGAGAATTCGATCCACTGCATTAGCGTAGAGACTTTTTTCGCCTACAGGTACGATCGCTGCAAGCTCTAACAAACCTGAAGCGGCGATAGATGCCGCAGAGCTATCTTTGAACATCCGTTCGTCATCCGCTAGACGGAAATCCCAATAAGGAACTTGATCCTCAGGTAAAGCCGAGATGAAATAATGGGCAATCCGCTTAGCGGTGTTCAAGAACCGTTCATCTCCACTGTGGCGATAAGTATTGATAAAGCCGTACAGCCCCCAAGCCGTTCCACGGCTCCATGAGGATTCAGCCGAATAACCTTGACCGCCAAAATTCTCAATATATGCCCCGGTCTCCGCATCGAAAGATAGAATATGTTTGGTTGATCCATCCTCGCGAATACCATATTGCATCGTCGTCTCTGCATGGCTAATAGGAATATGCTTATACCGTGGATCACCAGTTACTTTGCTGGCCCAGAACAGTAGCGAGATATTCAACATACAGTCGATAATTACCCAGCCATATTTATCTTCATTCCATGCGCGGATGAATTTGCCTACAGGATTATAGCGGGCAGCGAGGAAATTCGCCGCTTCAATCCCCCTACGCAGGGCATCTTCGTCACCCGTAAGCTCATGATTTTTTCAGAATAGCGCAAGGTCCGCCGTTCTCCTGATTGGAATATCTGCTGATCTCCAGTCTTGATACTGCTCAATAATTGAAGGATTAACATCGAAATGTCTTCGGTATTTTCGCTTGGATTGCTTTTTTTTATTGTGATCATATTGCTCCAGAGTCCACTCCACAATCTCAACACGATCTTCAAGATTAATGGCGCAATGCGTATTTTCCCCTCGCCAAAGTGTTGTGAATAAAGCTTTTCTTTTCGAAAAGCCCACTAGCAGGTTCTCCGCAACATGTGGATCAATATAGAAGATGGATCTTTCAAAAGGACAAGCGGGAGAGACCTCAGAATAGATCCGGTGCAGCTGATAGGGCTGGAAAAAGAATAACATCCCCCTGCGGATATCGTACATCTGCTGATTGACAACAACATTTCCCTGACCGCCATGCACGAACATGATTTCACAGCATTGATGCCAGTGATAATAACCTTTGTAATAGTCGTCTGTATATATTTTGTAATCCCAAACTAAGGGCTTATGTTCTACAAAAACAACGGGTTCGAATAGCTGCTTCATAGGCCCTCCAAGATGACAAAATACAAACATTTTTTTATTCCATTATAACTTTAAGGGTTATGAAAGCGATACAATAAAATGAATTGAGTAATTCTATCGGGAGACAGGTCGCCATGTTAGATTACATAAACAGAAGGCCAGAATCCAGAATTCAAAATCTTAAAGCTGAACTCGACTTAAAAACTGCAAAAGTGCAGTTTTTATCAGTTAATTAGGTGTTGGTTAAGGATATTGCTGCAAATATACAGGAATATGACTCTAAATTAACCTTGGTTATCTATAAAATTAGTGAAAAACTGTATTTATGCAGGAAAACTCCTCCGTGGATGAATAAAGGACTTAAAAGATGTAAAATTGCAGGATTTCTACAAGCGGTTCATCGCGTTGGGCTGGAGTTCATACTTTACTACATATTTGCCTTCTGGTCCGGTTACAGGTGAGAGCACCCCTTTGGTGCAGAGGGAATGCAGCATTCGAACGGCTGATCGATGATTGATATTTAAATGAATCTCTACATCAATTGGGCGTAATGGGCGAGCAAGCGTATAGGCAAGTCGGATGATTTCCCGTTCCGCCACACTCTCCAGACTAACTGGAGAAGATTCTGACTGATATCGGCTAAGCAGCATTCGCAACAGTGTCATGCAAATCTCGGGACGACTAGCGACGTCGTCGTATGCAAATGAAATAACTTGAAATCCCATTGCAGATAAGAAGGTTTCTCTGTTCAATTCATTACAGTATTTATTTCTATCCATATCTCGAACATGTGGACCAAAACCTTTGATTTCGATGACTAGCTCACATACCGAGTGATGTATGCAAAGTCACAGAAATAGGATTGACCCCGCCAATCGAGCACTTCGAATTCTGGATGTAGATCGTCAAAATTCAATCGAAGAGACCACCAAACGTTGCGGCAAAATTGCTTCTCCGCTTCCCGATGTCCACGTTCCAAGCGACCTTTGCGTTCCCCTGATCTTTTTTGTAAATGGTATTGAATAAATGAAGCATGCGCCGTTTCGAAGTTCATCTTTAATCATTCCCCCTTAATCAACAAAAGAACGTCCCGATCCATTCAAAAAGGAATGAATCGGGACGTTCTTCGTCTCGTACATTTAATTATAGTTAAGATTCTATTAGTTGACCAGACGAATAGGACTTTAAAACTTCATAAATCAGTAGCTTGATTTCCGCATTCTTTTGTTGATTACTAAGAAGGGGATTTGAGTGGCTTTAATATGAAAATGATGATGGAATGTACAACTTTTATTTAATATGTGATACAATTAAATTGCACACAAATTAAATTAAGGGGAGTTAATTAAATGATCATAGCAGGTAATATCATGGTAGGTCTCGTTGCGTTAATACATATTTATATTGTCTATCTGGAAATGTTCGCTTGGTCAAAGCCCAAAGGGCTTCGAGTTTTTGGAATGACGCAGGAAGTTGCGGATGCTTCTAAAACTCTAGCAGCGAATCAAGGGTTGTATAATGGATTTTTAGCAGCTGGTTTAATTTGGGGACTGGTTCATCCGAATGTGAATTTCGGCCACCAAGTTGTAATCTTTTTCCTCTGCACTGTTATAGTGGCGGCGATTTATGGTGCACTGACGGTGAAAAAATCTATTTTGTTTATGCAAGGCCTTCCAGCTTTCATCGCTTTAATACTAGTAGTTTCGACTTATTTTCCTGTGACTTAAGCAGAAGTGGCAACTAACTGTTTGCGAGCAATACCCTTAAAAAAAGTTAATCCAAATTAAAAAAAAGGCTGTTTCCCGGCAGGTAATTACCTGTCAGGGAAACAGCCCTTTTTATGTCTTACGTCTTCACGAGGGGAAGAGCTACTTATTGAATAGAGGCAGCATAAATCGCTTCGACAGATTTGGAGAGGAGTGCGTTAAACTCTTCGTCTGACTGCCCGGAACTTAATCCTTGCGATAAAGCACGTGAGAAGCTGGCGATTAATCCTTGATTATGGGCGAGCTTATCGTTGGCCTCAGCTTGAGTGTAACCGCCGGACAAAGCGACAATTCTTAAAACGTGAGGATCGTCCATTAACTCGCGGTAGAAGTTATTCTCCGTGGGTATGGAGAGCTTAAGCATGACCTTTACGTCTTGGCCCAGCTTAGACAATTGAACTGAAAGTTCTTCTTTTAACAGCTTTTCCGACGCTGTTTTATCAGCAGAATGGATATCAACCTCAGGCTCGATAATCGGAACCAGTCCCGCTTCTAAAATTTGCTTGCCGACTTCAAACTGCTGTTCAACCACTTTTTTGATGCCGGAAGGATTGGCTTCTTTAATCACCGAGCGCATTTTCGTTCCAAAGATATTCCGTTCGTTGGCCCGCTTCAGAAGATCACTTAAGCCGGGAATTGGCTTCATGAGCTGTACCCCGTTTTCTGGCTCGGCAAGTCCTTTATCGATTTTCAGAAATGGGACAATGCCTTTTTCCTCCCACAGATAATCAGCAGTATATTTTCCGTCGATGAGACGGTCCATTGTGTTCTCAAATAAGATTGCACCCAGTATATTCTTCGAATCAAATGCAGGGCTTTTGATAATGCGCGTTCGCATCTCGTGAACCATTGCATACATTTGATCTTCATTGGAGTAGCTGTCCTCTTTAATGCCATATTGCAGCAGCGCTTTAGGTGTACTTCCACCACTTTGGTCCAAGGCAGCTATAAATCCCTGTCCCGTCCGAATTCGATCCCATTGCTTCATATTCATGAAAAAATCTCCTTCCTTTCGTAAACTGAATGGAAATTCATGCGTTCTTTAATTATAACACTTAAAATACTGGCCTTAAACAAGAGGCAGGGTGAACAAGGAGGTAACCGTCCTACATGAAGTGGTAGCAAGCAAAGAATTAAGGACTTCTGAGTCCGTTTCAACCAAGGAGATCAGCGCGAGTTGACGTAAAGGACTGCATTGCAGCTATTTGTTTAGTTGGCGCATTTTTGAGAGAAATCGGACTGTATAGCTCTTATCATCTCTCCGAAGCGTACTCTGATAATCTTCCTCGAAGATGACCTTTTTTATGCTTAAAAATCTAAGTTGAGATTAAAAGCAAGATCGATTTGTAATATTTTATGGACGTAGTCCATTTCAAAATGATCAATTACTTGAAGTTAGTTTGAAGATACGAGCGAGCACGAGTAAAGGTGACGACTGGAAATTTTATTCTTGTTACAAAGTGGCTGTTGTGATGATTTTCTAATCGGAGGGTGTGGATGGGATTTGGCTAAAGCCGTACTGGGATTGAGATTTTTCTTTAATCAACGTGAATATCCGAGTAATTTAATGCGAATGATCCAATACTATTTTCTTTGTGACATTAATCATAATTACCAATTCATAGCTTTGTGAAAATAATAACTTTTCGTAAATGTCGAAATGAGGTTGACGTATGAAAATATCAGTCGTATGATTGATTCTACTGAGTATGTTAGTAATTAAAAGTAAGTATATAAATAATGTATAACAACAGGAGGAATGAAAGTGGAATCATCAACATTTGTGCTATTCGGCGCTACAGGAGATTTGGCAAAACGTAAAATCTATCCTGCACTATATAACCTCTTTTTAGATGGTCAAATTTCAGGTCCTCTTTCTGTGATTGGATTAGGGAGAAGAGAAGTTTCGAACGAAGCCTTCCGTAAGCAAGTACTGCAATCCTTACAGACTTTTTCTAGACAACCAGCCGTTGACTCACCGCAATTGCAGGTGTTCTTGGAGGCTTTTGAATATAGCGTACTAGACGTAGGGAATACCGAAGATTACTCCAAGCTGCTGGAGCATGTTAAACGTCGCGAGCAGTTGTTCAATATTCCGGAGAATCGGATGTTCTATTTGTCTGTGGGTCCTGAGTTCTTCAAGGAAATCGCAGCTAATATTCACTCAAGCGGTCTGGGTTCCACGAAAGGCTGGAAGCGTCTGATTATTGAGAAGCCTTTTGGCACAGATTTGAAATCAGCAAGAGAGCTGAATGATAGCTTGAATGCCGTATTTACTGAAGAAGAAATCTTCCGGATTGACCACTTCCTAGGTAAACCGATGGTGCAAAATTTAGAAGTTCTGAAGTATTCTAATCCAGTGCTAAGAGCGCTGTGGAAAAATAGATATATCGCGAATGTTCAAATTACGGCGAGTGAGACTGTCGGCGTTGAAGAGCGGGCAGGCTATTATGATAAAGCTGGCGCACTTCGTGATATGTTCCAGAACCATATGCTGCAGTTGATGATGATGATGGCAATGCAGCTTCCTAAAGGCAGTACACCTGAAGAAATCCGTGGGAAGAAAATATACGTCATGGAGCATCTTATTCCAATTAGCAAAGATGAGGTTAATAAACATGTTGTCCGTGGACAATATACAGAAGGTGAAATCAAAGGGAACCCTGTTGCAGGTTATTTGAATGAGCCAGGCATTAACCAATCCTCGCAAAATGAGACGTTTATCGCAGCGCGTTTATTTATAGATGATCCGCTCTGGAATGATGTACCTTTCTATGTTCGTACTGGGAAGAGAATGAAGGAGAAATCCACACGTATTGTTATTGAGTTTAAAGAACCGTTTAATGATAGTAATAACTTGAACAAAGGAAATGACGTACCCAATTTACTGATTATCGAGATTGGACCGAATGAAGCCATAACGCTACAACTTAACACGAAAGATCAGCTGCAAAAAGGAAAGCTTGAGCCTGTCCGCGCTACTTATGAAGCGGGTACTTCAGATGTTCCGGAAGCCTACGAGAATCTAATCTTCGATGCACTTCGTGGAGATGCTACCTTCTTCGCACACTGGAGAGAAGTAGAACTGTCTTGGCAGTGGGTTACACCTATTCAGGAAGCGATGGAAGAGGGGCTTATGCCACTTCACACTTATGCTTCAGGTTCATATGGTCCAGATGCGGCTATGGAGCTATTGGGTGAGGATCGCTGGTGGTTCGATGAGGCAGATCAGGAGACAGAAGTTCTCTCTGCTCAGGCAGAAGTTGCAGCAACAGAGGAATCTATACGGCCAGGGGCGTAAGCCCCTGCCTGTTTTTTTTACCAATTTTGGAGAAATTACATCATAAGAGTCTATATATCGGAGGGGAATTACATGAAAGTAGGATTAGTTGGATTAGGAAAAATGGGCTTCAATTTGGGCCAGAATTTGCTGGATCATGGACATGAGGTTGTTGCATTTGATTTGAATGCACCTGCTGTAGAGGAAATGAAAGCTAAAGGTGCCAGTGGAGCAGTAACGCTCCCTGAGTTGGTACAACAATTGGAAACGCCTAGAATCATTTGGATTATGGTTCCACATCAGGTTGTGGACTCTGTCATTGCTGAGATCACACCTTTGTTATCAAAAGGAGATATCGTCATTGAAGCTGGGAATTCGCACTATAAGGAATCGATTCGCCGATATGAGCAATTGAAGGAACATGGAATCAGCTTCATGGACGCAGGTACGTCCGGAGGGATGGAAGGAGCGCGTAACGGCGCTTGTTACATGGTTGGTGGAGATCCTGAAGCTTGGGAGGTTGTGGAGCCCATCTTCCGTGATACGGCTGTGGAAAGCGGCTTTTTATATGCCGGCAAAGCTGGTAGTGGCCATTTTCTAAAAATGGTTCATAACGGTATCGAATACGGCATGATGGCTGCCATCGGTGAAGGCTTTGAGGTGCTGGAAAAGAGTGAGTTTGATTATAACTTTGAGGAAGTCGCCCGGGTGTGGAATCATGGTTCTGTCATCCGTTCTTGGCTGATGGAACTGGTTGAACGTGCGTTCTCGAAAGATGCTAAATTGGATGAGATCAAAGGGATTATGCACTCCTCCGGAGAAGGCAGATGGACGCTCGAAACCGCATTTGATCTGCAAGCTGCAACTCCAGTGATCGCGATGGCGTTATTAATGCGCTACCGTTCACTTGAGACAGATACCTTCACTGGTAAAGTAGTGGCTGCACTTCGGAATGAATTTGGTGGACATGCCGTTGAAACGAAGTAATTAATGTTAATCATTAGCCCGAATTTCCTCGCAATTCATTCTGCGGTGAGATTTGGGCTTTTGTTTTGCAAAAATTAATAAATGGAGAGAATAGATCGAGTACGACTTTAACCTTTTTAACATATTTTAGAGTTAGATGGGGAAATTACGATAAGGGGGAGTTGACATGCAAAGCGGAATTCGAGAAAGACTTCATTTTCTGTATAAATTTCTGCATGCGCCCCGACAATTAGGAAGCGTTACTCCCAGTTCGCGCTGGCTGGCAAAAACGATGCTCGACATCATTCCGTGGCAACAAATGCATAATATAGCTGAGCTGGGTGCAGGTACTGGAGCCATCACAAGATTTATTCCAAGCGGGGAAGAGACCGGGATGAATGTGCTCCTGTTTGAGAAGGATCCTGATTTTCGTCATCAACTAAGACTTAAATTCCCTGACCGTATTTTTTTTAACGATTGCCTGCGGCTACGGCTTGCGCTTCATAATAGAAGGTTGGAGAAGTTAGATTGCATTGTGAGCAGTTTGTCTTTTAGGAATTTCTCAGCCTCAGATCGGATGCTTTACATTGAGCAAATCATATCTTCTTTAAAAGAGGGCGGCTGGTTCATCACTTTTGAATATTTTCCTCAAATGAAGAAGGAATTAATGCAGTATTTTGATATTGTGAGTGTTAAATGGGTGCTGTTAAATTTCCCGCCAGCGCTTGTTTATATTTGCAGGAAGAAGGCTTCTACACAAGTAAAGCAATCAGATTATATTCATTCTTCCATAGATGTAAAATCAATTTCTCGGGTTTCTACGGAGAGATAAGGATGAAAAATACAACAAATGCCGTCACCCATAGCTCACTGGGGAACGGCATTTTTAAAATTAGGCTCAGTATGTTATTACCTCTGTCAATAGAGAACCTCAATATTGTCCTCGTTCAGACGTTTTAGCCAAGCTTCAGAAGGCTTACGGTCAGTGATCAAGAAATCAATATGGCCAAGCTCAACCAACTTTGTAAAAGCAGTTTTATCGAATTTGGTGTGATCCGCCAGGAGTATGACCTTATTGGCTTGTCGTAGCATGTACTTCTTGAGCTCACACTCCGGTTCGTTGGAATCTGTGATGCCTCGTTCCATATCCATTCCTTTGCAACTGATTACCGCTGTATCCACATTGTATCTTTGAATGGTGTCATGGGCTACCGGTCCCACTAGCGACAACGATCGGTAACGAAGTGAACCGCCAGTAGAGATGATATCCATCCCTGAATTCGAGAACTCATGCAAAATATTAATAGAATTTGTGATGATGGTTAGATTGTTTTTGTTTCCCAGCAATTTTAGAAACTCAAAGGCTGTAGAGCTTGGATCTACCATTAATGTATCTCCATCATTGATTAAATCGAGCGCCTTCAAGGCGATTCCCCGTTTTATATCTGTATTCAAGGCATTACGTGTAACAAAAGGCAGATCCTCATTCGTATGGCGATTCAGCATAGCACCTCCATAGGTACGACTAAGGATGCCATCCTTCTCTAGCTTCTCCAAATCTCTGCGTATCGTTTCTTCAGTGACCTCAAACATTTTACTTAGATCGGAGACTAGAACGCGTTTATCTTGATGGACGAGATCTATTATTTTTTTGCGTCTTTCGGCTGCAAGCATAGGAATCACCTTTCCAAAGCTATATTTTACAATCATAGCGCTTAATATCTGTGTTTTGCAATAAAAACAACTTAAAAATCTCTGTACTTTCCAATAATATTCACAAAACAGATATAAAACAAACAAAAACAACATAATTAATATTTAAAATGTTGACAACAAAGATTTAGGAGCATACGATGAAGAAGGAAATAATTCCCTTAGAGATTAATCGAGTTAGTGTGATGCAAGGCCGGCCCAGCTGCTATTCAGAGGCCAGCCTGAGGCGCAGCAGACGGAATACAACGATTATTGAACTCATTAGGAGGCTGGTCAAGCAATGAGCACGCATGTGTATTATGTTCCATCGATCAATATTATGGGCAAGGGATGCTTACAGGAGATTGGTCCTTACATTCAAGAACTTAATTTGAAGAAGGCACTTGTAGTTACAGACAAATTTCTTATGAAGAGCGGCATTGCCGGTAAATTGCTGGCGGTATTGGACGAAGCGGGGATTGAATATGCCATTTATGATGAAGTGAAGCCCAATCCGACCTGTAAAAATGTCCATGATGGCGTAGATTATCTCAAAGCGCAGAATTGTGATTCTCTGATTTCCATCGGCGGTGGGTCGCCACAGGATACTGCCAAAGCCATTGGTATCCTTGCCACAAATGGCGGTCACATCAAAGAATATGAGGGCGTACACAAGTCGAAACATAAATCGCTGCCGATCGTTGCTGTGAATACCACCGCAGGGACATCAGCTGAAGTCACTATTAATTATGTAATCACAGACGAAGAACGCAAAGTGAAGATGGTAATGGTGGATAAGAACAGTATTGCTACGATCTCAGTTAACGATCCAGAGCTTATGGTTGATAAACCCGCTGCACTTACGGCAGCAACAGGAATGGACGCTTTGACACATGCAATTGAGGCACTGGTAACGCCAGGGGCTTATCCGGTAACTGACGCTACGGCACTAGCCGCAGTGGAGATTATTTTCGCTAACTTGGCCCGTACTGTGAAGAATGGCCATGATATTGAGGCTCGTGAGCAAATGGTGTATGCGATTTTCCTAGGCGGACTTGCTTTCAATAATGCAGGGCTTGGTTATGTGCACGCGATGGCGCATCAGCTTGGCGGTGTATATGATCTGCCACATGGCGTATGTAACGCAATGCTACTCCCATATGTGGAAGAACAGAATGCCAAATATGTGCCTGAGAAATTCAGGGCTATTGCTAAAGCGATAGGGTTAAACGTTGAGAGTCAAACTGATAAGGAATGCGCGGACTTCGTAATTGAGTCGATCAAGGCGTTGTCTAAAGAAGTAGGCATTCCATCTAAACTATCCGAGCTTGGAGTAGATGAGGTCGATCTTGATCTTTTAGCAGAGAACTCCATGAAGGACGCTTGTGCACCGGGTAATCCTTTTATTCCTACGAAGGAAGAAGTCATTGCACTATTCAAAAAAATACTATAACTCATCCCTTACTTTAGGAGATTCTTTATGAATAATCATATCGCCGTTGATATTGGTGCCTCTAGTGGGCGGTTAGTACGCGGAATACTGCAAGAGGGCGTCCTCACCTTAGAGGAGCTTCATCGGTTTAGCAATCGTTTTATAGAACAAGAGGATTCTTGTTTCTGGGACATAGATTATTTATTCGAGCAGATTATTATAGGGCTTCAGAAAGCCAAGGGGCAAGGCATTACAGCGTGTACGCTGGGTATAGATACATGGGCTGTAGATTATGTTCTTGTGGATGCAGAGGGAACCCGTATTCAAGAGGTTTACGCTTATCGTGATCGTAGAACTGATAAGGCTATGGATGAGGTAGCTAAGCATATTTCTCCTCTAACTATATATGAAAAGACTGGTATTCAACAGTTGTCATTTAATACGTTGTATCAGCTTTATGTTCACAGTGAAGAAGAAATAGCCCAAGCGGATCAAATCTTACTCGTGCCTGATTATCTGTATTACAGATTAACGGGTCGCAAGATCAATGAGGTTACTAACGCATCTTCAACTCAGCTATTGAATCTAGAGAGTCGAGATTTCGACGATGACCTGTTGGATTTTCTGAATATTAAAAGAGATCAATTCGCTACATTGACTGAACCTGGAGTAATTATTGGCCCCCTCGATGAAGCACTAATTCAGGAATATGATCTTCCGGATTGCCAACTGATCTGTGTAGCCACACATGATACAGCTTCTGCAGTGCTTGGTGCTCCTCTTCAAAGAGACTCCGCGTATATCAGCAGTGGAACATGGTCATTGCTCGGTGTTGAACGAACTCAGCCACTCAATTCTATGATGGCCATGAAGGCCAATTACACCAATGAATGGGGCGCATACGGAACCTATAGATTCCTCAAAAATGTTATGGGCCTTTGGCTCATCCAAGAGGTTCGCAGGCTAATGGACGATCGTTGTAGCTTTGCGGAACTAGCAGAGCTTGCACATGGAGAAGAAGGCTTCCGGAGCCTGATCTCCTGTAATGATCCAAGATTTCTCAATCCTTCAAATATGATAGAAGAGATTCGTAATGCCTGCGCAGAGAGCGGGCAGCCTGTTCCTGAGACGCCAGGTCAGTTGGCTCGCTGTATTTTTGACAGCTTGGCATTATCGTACCGTACTTACTTGGAAGAACTAGAAGAACTAATAGAAAGCCGAATCGAGGTTCTGCAGATTGTGGGTGGAGGTGCTAACAACAGTCTGTTATGCCAACTGACTGCTGATGTTATAGGCAGAGAAGTTAAGGCTGGCCCAACGGAATCCACAGCACTTGGTAATATAGTGGTGCAGATGATTAGCACGGGAAGCATAACTGATATTAATGAAGCAAGAGATATTATCGCTGAATCATTTGAGATAAAGTCGTATACACCGCGCCCGACCGCTCATCTTGAAGACATTCTAAATCGCTGGAAAGAGCTTCAGTTGTCCAAAATACAACATCAAATCTAATTAAACTTATGCTATATGATTTTAGGAGGAACTACAGCATGAATCAGAGTATTATCACTAGCTATAATGAAGCCAAAAAATTATACGCAGCCCATGGGATTGATGTGGAGAAAGTGCTGGAGCGGCTCGCGCAAATTAAGATTTCCATCCATTGCTGGCAGGGCGATGATGTACAAGGGTTTCTTTTTAAAGATAAAGAACTAAGCGGGGGAATAGCAGTAACAGGAAGTTATCCCGGTCGAGCTGGCACGCCAGATCAATTGCGCCAAGATTTAGAAAAGGCATTATCCCTCATTCCAGGCAAGCACAAAGTAAATTTACATGCGATCTATGCAGATACAGATGAAAAAGTTGATTTAGATGAATTGGAGCCACGCCATTTCCAATCTTGGGTAGACTGGGCGAAGGAGCGGGGGCTGGGACTTGATTTTAACCCTACTTGTTTCTCACATCCTAAAGCTGCAGACGGTTTTACGCTAAGTCACTCGGACGATGAGATTCGTAACTTCTGGATTAAGCATTGTAAGGCTTCTCGGACGATTGCCGAGCATTTTGGTAAAGAACTGGGTCAACCTTGCGTGACTAATTTTTGGGTACCAGACGGATATAAGGATACACCAGTCGATCGTTTAGCTCCAAGAGTGCGGTTAAAAGAGTCACTGGATGAGATTTTTAGTGTGGAAATAGATCCTCTCTATAATATTGATGCTGTAGAAAGTAAATTGTTCGGAATCGGTTCTGAGAGTTATGTGGTTGGTTCACATGAGTTCTATATGGGCTATGGTTTAACTCGCGGCAAAGCTATCTGTTTGGATGCCGGACATTTCCATCCTACTGAGATGATCTCAAATAAGCTATCTTCGATTCTTATGTTTAGTGAGCAGCTGCTGCTGCATGTAAGCAGACCCGTCCGTTGGGACAGTGACCACGTTGTAACTATGGATGACGAGTTGCTAGAAATCGCTCGTGAGTTGGTGCGAGGAGATTTACTCTCCCGTACGAATATCGGACTTGATTTCTTTGATGGCAGTATTAATCATATCGCTGCTTGGGTGATTGGTACACGCAATACCATTAAGGCGTTACTTCGCGCAATGCTCGAACCGGTGGAAAAATTGAAGCAAATCGAGCGGATAGGTGATTACACTTCACGACTAGCGTTGGTGGAAGAATTCAAATCGTATCCGTTTGGAGCCGTGTGGGATTACTATTGTGCATCACAAGATACACCCGTTAGGGAGCAATGGCTGGCTGAAGTAAAGCGTTATGAGCAGGAAGTTCTGTCTGCAAGATAGAGTGTTAGAGTGGATGTGGAGAGCAACATATACAAAGGAGAGATTGACAATGAGTACATCTGTATTAGAATCCAAAGGGTATATTGCCAGTAGTGAGGCTCCATTTATTCAGGAAATGTCAGAGATTACCCGTCATATGTGGGAGCTTGGCTGGGATGAGCTGAATGGCGGTAATGTCAGCTATCTGCTGGATGAGAATGAGGTTGCTAAATATATTAACGTTCTAGAGCCACTACGCACCATTAAACTTACCTTCCCTGTAAAAGAATTAGCCGGCAAATACTTCATCGTGACAGGTTCTGGCAAGTATTTTAGAAATGTGATCAAAGACCCGGAAGCCAATCTCGGTGTGCTTCGTGTTAGTGCCAATGGTGAAAGCGTAGAAGTGTTATGGGGATTACGGAACGGTGCTGTACCTACTAGTGAATTGGCTTCCCATTTCATGAGCCATATTGAGCGACTGAAGGTGGACCCTACGCACCGTATCGTACTGCATACACATGCTACGAATGTTATCGCGATGACCTTCACGCATGATCTGGATGAATTGAAGTTTACGAAGACGCTTTGGGAAATGTGCACAGAGTGCCTTGTTGTTTTCCCAGATGGTGTTAGTGTCATTCCATGGATTGTTCCTGGCAGCAGCGAAATTGGCCGCGAAACCGCGAAGAAAATGAAGGATCACCGCCTAGTGATCTGGCCGCAGCACGGGATTTTCGGCACTGGCTCCACTATGGATGCCACCTTTGGTCTAGTAGAGACTGTAGAAAAGGCTGCTACGATCTACAACCTAATTGGTGGAAGAGAAATTAAGCAAAAGATCACAGATCAGCAACTGTGGGATTTAGCTAAGGCGTTCGGAGTAACTCCAAAGGCTGGTATTCTTAAGGTTTAGGAAGTTCGTAATGGGATGAAAACCGGGCGTTCGCAGATTTTGCGGGGTCCGGTTTTCTATGATTTTCCCTACATAAAGATCTTAAAAATTTGCATTTTCCATCTTCTGGGGAGATAATTAGCCTTACTTAAAGTAATCAAATAATCAATTGGAGGTAATATGTATGAACACAGAGCTATTATTTTCACCTATTCAAGTGGGAAATCTTTCGCTGTCAAACCGAATCGTCATGGCGCCGATGACTCGTGTATACTCACCGGATGGTGTACCAGGAAGTAATGTTGCCGCATATTACCGTAGACGGGCAGAAGGTGGAGTAGGATTGATCGTTACCGAGGGTACAGCTATTAATCATCCTTCGGCAGTCAGCCACGCCAATATTCCCAATATACATGAAGAAGCAGCTTTAGAGGGCTGGAAGCAGGTAGTAGAAGAAGTTCACGCAGCTGGAGGTAAGATCATACCCCAATTATGGCATGTGGGAATGGCGCGAACTATAGGGGAAGGTCCAAATGTTGAAGCCCTTCCTATTGGCCCTTCTGGTCTGAATTTAGCAGGAGAACCTGTGACAGAGCCACTTACTACAGCTGAAGTTGAAAGCTTAGTCTCAGCATTTGCTCAAGCAGCAGCGAACGCGAAAAAAGTGGGTTTTGATGGTATCGAGATTCATGGTGCACATGGTTATCTGATAGACCAGTTCTTCTGGGAAGGAACGAACAAACGTACCGATCGTTACGGTGGCGATTTGGTTGGTAGAACTACATTTGCAGTAGAGGTTATTGAAGCGTGCCGTAAAGCGGTTGGGCCAGATTTTCCGATCGTGCTACGCTTCTCTCAATGGAAATTGGGTGCCTATGATGAGAAGCTGGCAAAAAATGCAGATGAGCTCGAAAGATTCCTTACTCCACTTAGCGATGCTGGCGTTGATATTTTCCACTGCTCCACTCGTCGCTTCAGCCAACCTGAATTTGAGGGATCTGAGCTTAATCTCGCAGGGTGGACCAAGAAAATCACGGGGAAACCATCAATTACGGTGGGTTCTATCGGTCTTCACAGTGATTTTTTTGCAGAAGACTCAGCTCAGAAGACAGAAGATAACATTAATGAATTACTAGAAAGAATGGACCGTGAGGAATTTGATTTGGTTGCTGTTGGCAGAGCATTAATTAGCGATCCGGCTTGGCCTGCCAAAGTTCAAAGTGGAGCAATAGACGAGATCATTCCATTCACGGCTGAATCGACAAAAACTCTATACTAAAGGGAAAGAACAGCGGGTTATGGACAGCTCTGTTTTTAGAATATTTTTCATTAAGGGCTAATATTATCATAGATATTAAAAAGCGTAATAGGTAAGGAGGATATGGGTTGATAGATATCACAGAAGTCTTCATAGATACTCTAGCACCGAACAGTGCAGCAATTAAGAACGGGCAAGGACTAGTTAAGAAGAGACGATTCGTACATTTGAATCAGTCGGAAGACGGCGTGGTTCTGTTTGGTGAATGTGGTGGTAGCGGTAGCAGCAACTATTATCCTTCTGCTGATTTTGTTGTTTCTGACAAACCGGTGATGCGTTGTACTTGTCCAAGTAGGCAGATTCCTTGCAAGCATGTCCTCGGATTGCTATATGCCTATGTAGGCAAGGAGACTTTCGTATCTGCAACGATACCTGAAGATCTTGCTGTTAAACGAGAGAAGATGAGTAAGCGTGAAGAACGAAAATCTGAGCTTGCTGCGGAAGGGGCTAATGTTAAGCCCAAGAAAGTGAACAAGTCCGCACTTAAGAAAAAGATTGGAGCTCAACTGGAGGGCTTGGCTGTACTGGAGAAATTGACCCAATCGCTTATACGTGCAGGACTTGGAACAATAGACGCCAAAGGTGTAAAGGATATTCAGATGCACGTGAAGATGATGGGCAATTATTATTTAACTGGTGCACAAATTGAATTAAGACGATTAGCTTTATTGCTCTCTTCTTCTGACAATCGTGAGAAAACTTATTCATTAGCAATAGAGCAGCTAACCCGAATTCATGCGTTCATTAAGAAAGGGCGCGCTCATCTAACAATGAAGCTGGAAGATCCGGATATGTCTTTGAATCATGAATCTACGATTGAAGAATGGCTTGGTCATGCTTGGCAGCTAACGGAGCTTAAGGAATGCGGTCTGATGAGCTCGGATGTAGAGCTGATCCAGCTTTCATTCCTCAGCTATGATGATGAAGCTAGACAGGAATATGTAGACCTCGGCTACTGGATAGAAAAATCTACAGGTGATATACATCGTACGCTCCAATATCGTCCTTATAAAGCAGCTAAATATATTCATGAAGAAGATAGCTTCACTGATGTTGCACTTATTCCTTCCTTCTATCGTTATCCTGGTGACTGGAACCGGAGAGTTCGTTTCGAGAATATGTCAACACGGCCTCTGACTAATCAGGATGTAGAGTGGATCGCTTCTAAGGCAGTTCATTCTTATTCCGACAGCTTCAAGCAGATAAAAAATCAGTTGAAGAATCCGCTAGCGGACAAGAATCCTGTGTTGCTGCTGCATGTGAATAAGATTAGCAAATCTCAGCAAGATCAGTTCGTCATTATGGACGAATCGGGCCAGCATTTGGTGTTAGACCAAATAGTAGCACTCGAGCAGGATACACTTGCACTGTTACAATACTTTACACTCGAAGAATTATCGGATACTACGATGCTGCTTATGTTTGAACATCAACTCGATACAGGACGATTGAAAGCACAACCGTTAACCCTTATCAAAGGGATGGAGATGATCCGTCTCTTATATTAAAAAAATTAAGAAAACATAAGATTCACATAAACTTTGGGAGGAATATCCATGAGTACAGCTTTACTACAAGAGCTTCATCAAGAAGTAAACCGGCTGTATATAGCTGGAAGTGAGCTCGCTGCTGAGGATTTCCGCTTAAAGCGGCTATTGCCACAGTTTCAACAGTTAGGTGAACGTGCGCCCATATTCAAAAGGTTAGGAGAGGGAATCGTTGCGGTCATTGAACCAGATCATTCCGAGGGATCTTCCTCTGCTCAGAACCTACAGGAGCTCAGCGTGCTGCTTAGCTCGGTGCTATATACACAGGGGGCGACTTCGCCTGATGGTGAACTGCTTGAGGTGGAAGTCCATCCGGTGAGATTGCCTACTCAGTTCTCATATCGTAAGCTGTCAGCGGTACAGACGGCATTAAAGACTCGTGGGGGAGGACGATATGAGATTATCAAGGAAGCTTTTGAGACAGGATTGTTTCAAGATCTTCGAATGATTCATCCCGCGTTAGCAGCCCTCCAAGATCCATATGTTGAGATCGCCGAGCTTGTGATGAAGCAGATCCTGCCAGCTTATGGGCCTCAGATTATTCCGATCCTTATCGATCAATTTGATCCTGCTGGAGGAATAGTAGAGACGAGAAAGCTGTACGTGATCGCAGTATTAGGTGGTGATAGCGTTCAGGATCTGATCTATCAAGCTGCAGATTCAGGATCAGAAGATGTTCGAGCCATGGCTATTTCTCTGCTCGCAGGTCAGGGACAATATGAAATCGAATTACTGGCTTGGAGTACAGATAAGAAGAAAAAGATTCGCGAAGCTGCCTATAATGCGCTGGCTAAGAGCGACTCGGTAAATGTGGTGAATCGGCTGCATGAGGCGTTTACGGGAAAAGATAGTGAACTTGTAGTTCCTGCATTGAGACAATGTCAAGCCCAAGAGCTCACAAAACGACTTGTTGTAGAGTTATCAGATATGCTTCAAACTGTCTCAGAGATTATGGGCGATACGAAGAAAAAAGACGGATTATGGAATAAGGTAGTCCAGTATCTTCGGGTTTTATCTTACAAACGCAGTCCTGAACTAGAGAAACTATATTTTAATGTTCTCGAGCAGTATCCATTATATATGAATCAGCTAAAGTGGAATTCATTGATCGAGGAAGCAAACTCCTATTTTAGACAGATAGATTCTATCGAAGCGAGACGTATATTACAGCAAACACTTGAGCGTGATCTTGTCTACTATAGAAACAATAGAAGATATGTGAATGATGTTTTTAAAGATGCGTATCTCTACTTGTCACCAGAGCGTGTGTATGAACAATATGTTGAAGTTCTAAAGCATTATGCGCCATCTTCAACTAGCCATGCTTCTTCAATGGCGCAGCAACTGCTACGCACCATATCTGAAGTTGTAGTTCAACGATATCATGGGACTTATGATGCAGTTTGGAATTCACCTGTAGACCAGATTCAATATATGTATAAGGTCGAAATGCAGCCGCCCGAGGTACTGGCTGTTCAATGGGATTCACGGTGGCTTGATGCTTTTATAGAGCTGGATCAATACGAACTGGTAAGTGCCTTTGCAAGGCCGGGACATGCCGAAGCAATGCAGTATTTGCTTCGTAAATTGACCGATAATCCTGAATTCCGCCATCGGTTTTCCAATATTCTCTTGATGGGCTTAGCACGTACAGGGATAAATAAACAACGTTTGCAAGAAGCTCTCCTAGTGGCTTTGGAAGATGATAGAAATACAGAATGTCGATTAATTGAACCGTATACATTTGAACAGCTATGTCAGCTTCCAGCGAGTTTTGCGAGTCGAATAATAACTGTTCTACCTCGATTTAGTGAGGTTGCAGAAGAACAACTTGAGTATGTCATTCGTCTCATGCAAGGACCATCAAACCCAAAAGAAGAGGTGTAGCTAACGATGAGTCAAGAACTATTACAAGATATTATGAGGCTTCCAGCAGAAAGACTGTATGAGCATGAGTTGGAAGCGCTTCGTAAAGCGGACACTGGTAAGGTTCCAGCAGGATGGCAGATGTCGCCCCAATCAGTACTGAAGTTTATCGTTGGTGGTAAAGCAGGGAGTACCGAGATTACACCTAAGTACATTGGTAATAAACGATTAATAGAGATGGCGATAGCCACACTGGTAACTGATCGTGCACTGCTATTAATCGGTGAGCCGGGTACAGCAAAGTCATGGTTATCTGAGAATTTATCAGCTGCTATATATGGACAATCAGGACTTGTCGTACAAGGTACTGCGGGTACGAGTGAAGAGCAGGTGCGCTATTCGTGGAACTACGCAATGCTGCTTGCACAAGGCCCTACGGCGGAAGCGCTAGTGAAAAGCCCCATTATGCGAGCGATGGAGGATGGGGGCATTGCACGTTTTGAGGAGATATCTCGTTGTGCATCTGAGGTACAGGATGCGTTGATATCCATCTTATCGGAGAAGACGATATCCGTTCCTGAGCTAGGTAAGGAGATGAGTGCGCGCAAAGGCTTCTCGATCATTGCAACAGCTAATACGAGAGACCGTGGTGTAAATGACATGTCAACTGCCTTGAAGAGACGGTTTAATATTATCGTCCTTCCAGCCCCTGCAGATTTGTATACTGAAGTTGAGATTGTGAAGAAACGGGTTCGTGAAATTGCCTCTTCCTACGATTTGCAAGCGGCGCTCCCTGCAGACGAAGCTTTACATAAGGTCGTGACCATCTTCCGTGAGTTACGTAGCGGGATGACATTGGATAAGAAGGAGAAAGTGAAGTCTCCAGGAGGTGTGATTTCCACAGCTGAAGCGATCTCGCTCTTAACGAATAGTATGGCGCTGGCCGCAAGCTTTGGTAATGGAGAACTGACGGACGAAGATCTGGCCGCAGGGCTGCAAGGTGCCATTGTGAAAGATGATGATAAGGATCAACTTGTCTGGAGAGAGTATCTCGACAATATTATGAAGAAACGTGGCGCAGATTGGCGGGGGTTATATACGGCTTGTAAGGAGATGAACTAGTGGAGAGCGAAACTACTGGAGCAGGCGTGCATATTTTTGGGGTGCGGCATTTGTCTCCTGGTGGTGCGCAGCATCTATTGAGCTTCCTTCATGAAATAGAGCCCACAGCTGTGTTAATTGAGGGTCCATCGGATGCCACACCTGTGATTCGCCATGTCATCAACATGACAACCAAACCTCCTATTGCCATTCTAGCTTTTACGGAGGAAGTTCCTGTGCGTACAGCCCTTTGGCCGCTTGCGCTATATTCCCCCGAATATCAAGCGATGAGATGGGCGGAGCAGCAAGGGGCTTATACAGCTTTTATAGATTTACCTTCATCAGTGGTCATCGCGTTACAGGATATACGAACCAAAAGTAGAGATTCTGTTGAACAGAGCGATGAATCTGAAGTTAATAATACAGGTGAGAAGGCTCCTGAAGAAGTATCTCTATATGATAGAGTAGCTGAGCTGGCTGGTGAGCTTGATTATGATATGTATTGGGAGCGCAATTTCGAACACAACAATAACAAGGGTGCATATCAGGAAGCAATTATTTCCTTCTCATCCCAAATGCGTCAGATTTCTGAAGAAAATGAGAGACATAACAACGTAATAGAATATGCACACAATACTATACGTGAAGCTTATATGCGTCGTCAGGTTCAGGATACAATCGCTGCTGGCCATCAACCAAATAAGATCGTTGTTGTATGTGGAGCATACCATGCAGCGGCGCTTGCTGATCTGGCATCTGGTATGTCAGATGAGGAAATAGATGCTCTTCCTTCTCTAAATTCGAAACTAACACTTATGCCCTACACGTACTATAAGTTATCTTCTTTGTCTGGCTACGGAGCAGGTAACCTCGCTCCTCATTATTATCAAATGATGTGGGAACGTATGATGAATGGCTCACTTGAAGACTTGCCGAATCATTATCTGTCTACCGTAGCCAGATACTTGCGTAATACAGGGACACACCGTTCCACAGCGGAAATTATCGAAGCCGTTCGCTTAGCTGAATCATTAGCTGCCCTTCACGGTGGAAGTGCTCCGACGTTAAGAGATCTAAGAGATGCTGCGCTGACTTTACTGGGGCGTGGAGAGCTAAGTGTGATCGCAGAAGCGCTTGCTCGTACAGATATCGGTACTGCTATTGGTGAGTTGGCAGAGGGGATTAGTCAGACGCCGATTCAAGATGATCTGAATCGGCAATTAAAGCGCTTGAAGCTTGAGAAATATAAAACCCCAGTGGCAAATGATCTTGAACTAGATCTCCGAGAGAACCGAAGAGTGTCTTCTGAGGAAGCAGCTTATTTAGACTTAAATCGTTCCTTTCTTTTTCATAGGCTCAGATTACTTGGGATCGATCTAGTGAACATAAGAGCAAGTGGTCAGACTGGCGCAACGTGGGCAGAGCATTGGGTAATGAAGTGGTCTCCTGAAGTTGAGATCCAGGTCGTTGAATCTACGCTACTTGGGGAAACAATTGAGATTGCTTCAGCTTATGTATTGCAACAAAAATTAGATGGCAGCAGTACCATTGCGGAAGCGTCAGCACTTATTCGAACGGCTTATGAGTGTGGAATGATACACCAGATGGAAGCGGGACGGCAGACGCTTCAGCGTCTAGCTGTTGATACTCGAGATGTGGTGCAGATTGCTGCTTCCATTCATGAGTTATCTCTTCTGATTCAATATGGCGATGTTCGACGGATCGATACCAAGCCGCTCATTCCTTTGCTTGAACAACTGTTCAGACGAGCCTGTCTGTTCTTGCTGGATGCGAGCCAATGTAACGATGAGGCTTCAGGTGAGATGCTTAAAGCTATGAACATACTGAATCAGGCAGCTATTGCGCATAGTGAGGAATTAGATGAGCTGTTGTGGATACAAGAGCTGAAACACTTGTCAGAGAGGGATGACTGCAATCCGCGTTTATCTGGAGTGGCGTGTTCCATTTTATTGGAGCGTAATGCGATGACTGCACAGCAATGTTCAGAAGAAGTATCGAGGCGCCTGTCGCCAGGTATACCCGCAGAACTTGGAGCAGGCTGGTTCGAAGGGATGTCTATGCGTAATCGATATGTACTGTTGTCTCGATTAAGTCTGTGGGAACAATTGAATGAGTATATTAATTCATTAGATGATGAAGAATTTGTACGTGCATTAGTATTTTTACGGCGTGCTTTCAGCACCTTTGAACGAAGAGAAAAGACGATGATTGCCGAACTTCTAGGGGAGTTGTGGGGTGTGAACACCGAGCAGGCTGCTGAGATTCTGACGGGTGAGCTGAAGGAGGCCGAAGCGAAGATGATTGAGGATTTGAATGAATTTGACTTTGGAGATATATGACGATGAGTACATCCGTGGATTCAAGTGTTGTAGCTCGGTGGCGCCTTATTCTTGGTCAGTCTGCAGAAGCGCAATTGACGGTTTCTAGCGGAAACGCAAGTATTCACCTGTCTGAAGATGAACTCATCATGGACCAAGCACTGGCTGCTATCTATGATGAGACGAGCGATATCGTAAATAGTGGTGCTGCTAACTCTTCGGCTACGGGACAAAGAGGAGCGGGATCAGGTAAATCTGCACCCCGGTTGGCAAAATGGTTAGGAGATGTTCGCAATTTCTTCCCAGAGGATATCGTATCGGTTATTCAACATGATGCGATGGAGCGGAAGGGCTGGAAGCAATTATTGTTTGAGCCGGAAGTTCTGGCAACAGTGAAGCCTGATATACAGCTAGTAGGTACACTACTTTCGCTAAAAGGGAAAATTCCTGAGAAGACAAAAGATACGGCTCGCCTGTTAGTGAAGGCAGTTGTGGATGATCTTGTAAAGCGTATGGAGGAAGATATGCGTCGGGCGGTGACGGGTGCACTGAATCGCAGAGAGCATTCTCCATTACCGTCACTTAGTGGTATAGACTGGACACGGACGATAAAACGCAATCTGAAGCATTATGATGCAGAGCGACAACAGATTATCCCTGAGAGATTCTACTTTTATGATCGGGCAAGACGCAGTAAGGAATGGACAGTCATTGTGGATATCGATCAGAGTGGTTCTATGGCAGAATCAATTATTTGGGCTTCAGTAGTTGGTTCTATTTTTGCAAGCATCCCATCGCTTAGTACCCGAGTAGTTGTATTTGATACAGAGGTCGTTGATCTGACAGAGCAATGTGCGAACGATCCTGTTGACATGTTATTCGGGATTCAGTTAGGTGGCGGTACAGATATACAAAAGTCTGTTGCTTATTGCGAACAGTTTATTGATCAACCGAAGAAGACATTATTTATCGTGATTTCGGATCTTTATGAAGGTGGGAACCAGGCAGGCTTAATCCGTCGTATGCGTCATCTGAAGGAATCTGGAGTTAGAACGATGTGCTTGCTGGCTTTATCTGATGAAGGCAAACCTTTCTATGATGAGCATGTGGCGAGATCTTTGACTCGCGATGGAACACCCTGTTTTGCGTGTACACCTGCACTGCTGCCACAGTTAGTAGAAGGTGCACTAAAAGGACAGGATCTTACTGAATTAGCAAAGAAACTTGGTACAAAAGGGATTTAACAAGAGTCGTGCTATTACAAGTTTCATTAAAAGCGATATTCAGACAAGAACTGTGATTCATTACAGTTTTTGTGGCGTATATAAATATCATACCCCCCTTTATAGAATATAATTTGGCCCTGTCGCTCGTCGGCAGGGTATTTTTTTTATGAAAGTCTTTAGAAAAGCAATTATCCTGACCTATTAAAATTTTCATTTAGAGTATGCTCTGCTCTCACGCTGTGGTAAAATAGACCTGATTTTTCAAAAAAATACGCAAGTTAAGTTTTTGCTTGATAAGCCTAAATCAGTGCATAATGGGATTGACATCTAAGATGGATGTAATGTTATAGAATGTGCTATAATTTTATATTAGGTTAAAACATCAATAAGCTACATTTTAGATAGAGGACGTGAAAACAGCATGACTAAGGGGAACCATAACTCACCGGACTTAAAATCCGGCAAGGGTTCGAAAGATTATTCGAAATATTTTGATTTTAGCGATGCGAAGGTAATTAGTGAAGAAGAAGGTAAGATTACTTATCGGATTAAAGGAAGAAACGTTCAAATTAATAGCCAGCCTGATTATAAAGAAGGAAAACGGCGTGGCAAGGAAGAAATAGAAGTGCATTATGATTTCGAGATTCCTGAAGAGATGCAGAATTTCGGAGTAGACAAATATTATCATATAACGACTTATGGCTGCCAAATGAATGAGCATGACACGGAAACGATGAAGGGCCTGTTGGAACAGATGGGCTACAAAAGCGTCGATGATCGGAATCATGCGGATCTCATTCTGCTCAATACTTGTGCGATTCGCGAGAATGCCGAGGATAAGGTGTTTGGAGAGCTTGGTCACCTTAAGAACTTGAAGATTGAGAAGCCAGGTCTTTTGCTGGGCGTGTGTGGCTGCATGTCGCAGGAGGAAGGCGTAGTTAATCGAATTATGTCTAAGCATGGATTCGTGGATATGATCTTCGGTACGCATAATATTCACCGTCTGCCACACCTCATTAAAGAAGCTGTATTCAGTAAAGAGCTTGTGGTGGAGGTATGGTCTAAAGAGGGCGATATTATTGAGAACTTACCGAAAAAACGTGAAGGTATGCGGGCTTGGGTAAACATTATGTATGGCTGTGATAAGTTCTGTACGTACTGTATCGTACCTTTTACACGAGGAAAAGAACGCAGCCGCCGTCCGGAGGACGTCATTGCTGAAGTAAGAGAGCTAGCGCGTCAAGGATTCAAGGAAGTGACTTTGCTGGGGCAGAACGTAAACGCATACGGTAAGGATTTTACAGACATCGATTACACCTTTGGTGACCTAATGGATGATATGCGTTTAATTGATATCCCGCGCATCCGCTTCATGACATCGCATCCACGTGATTTTGACGATAAATTGATTGAAGTACTCGGCAAAGGCGGCAACCTGGTGGAGCATATCCATCTGCCGGTTCAATCGGGAAGTACTGCCGTACTTAAGAAAATGAGTCGTAAATATACTCGTGAAGCTTATCTGGAGTTAGTTCGTAAGATCAAGATAAGTGTGCCTAATGCGGTATTAAGTACCGATATTATCGTTGGTTTCCCTGGTGAGACGGATGAGCAATTCGAAGATACTCTTTCGCTAGTGCGCGAGGTTGGGTATGATATGGCATATACGTTCATTTATTCACCTCGTGAAGGTACCCCTGCAGCTGCTATGGAGGACAATGTACCGATGTCAGTGAAGAGCGAACGTCTGCAAAGACTCAATGATCTCATTAAAGAGAATAGCCGGATCATTAATGACCGTATGCTAGGTGAAGTCGTCGAGGTACTGGTAGAAGGCGAGAGTAAGAATAACTCGGAAGTCCTTTCTGGCCGTTCCCGTGCGAACAAGCTGGTCCATTTTGAAGGTTCGAAGGAGCTTATTGGCACATTTGTAAAAGTGAGAATTACAGATACCAAAACATGGTACATCAAAGGGGATATTGTGGCAGAAGCTGCTGCTGTTCATTAATCATCACATACGAATGGGGAGATGGCTTGTGAGTACAGAGGAACAACGTTTGAATAAATATGGAATGAAGACTTATAATACCCGTGACTTGATCGTACGCGAGGATATTATGGGTAAAGCCAAAGAACTGGCTACATTGATCTCGACAAGTGAAGAAGTAAAGCATTTTCAGCAGGCTGAGCAAAAAATCCTGAACCACGAGCGTGTACAAGGTCTGATTGCAACGATTAAGAAAAAGCAGAAGGAGATTGTCGCCTTCGAAAGCTTTAAAAATAAAGATATGGTAGCCAAGATCGAGCGTGAAATTGAAGTGTTGCAGGATGAAATTGACGGCATTCCAGTCGTGAACGAATTTCAGCAGAGCCAGAGTGACATCAATTATCTACTCCAGCTTGTCATTTCCGTGATTAGAGATACCGTTTCGGAAAAAATAAATGTGGAAGCCGGCACCGAGGCGCCTCCGACCACATGCGGATAACCCACACTCAGTTTAGGGGGCGGATGCAGATCCGCCCCTTTAAGTTTCACACTATACATAATCCTAATCTTTCTATGTCCAGTTGTTGATTTTAGAAGTTAAGGTTTGGTACATTTAAAGATACGATTTAGTAAAATTATAGCTTCGGAAAAGGATGGGGCAAATATGAGCGAAAATGGGGAACAAACCTATAACGCCAAAAAATATCGTACACCGGACGGAGTTCCGGCCGACATCGTAATGTTTACACTGACCAAACGCGAACGTAAGACGGTCACGAAGACGCTTCCCTTACGTGAGCTTAAGGTAATGTTAATTAGACGAAAGAAATGGCCATGTGCTGGAATGTGGGCTCTCCCAGGCGGATTCTGTCAGGAGGATGAGTCCATTTATGCTGCGGCTACACGTGAACTCAAAGAAGAGACTGGTGTAGATGGTGGTCATTTGGAATATCTGGGCGTTTACAGTACACCAGGTCGCGACCCTCGCGGATGGATTATCAGTCATGCTTTTTTTGCCCTTGTAGAAGAATGGATGTTGGAGCAAAGACAAGCTTCGGATGATGCTGGCGAGGTAGGTTTATTTACGTTGCAGGAAGCACTTGAAGAGCTGGAGCTCGCTTTTGACCACCATGATATCATCAAGGATGCATACTTGCGTATTCAACAACAAATGCTTCAGACTACGATCGCAAGACAGTTTTTACCTAGACATTTTACCCTTAGTGAGCTCTATCAAGTCATTCAAACGGTAGTGCCGGAATTTAAGGAACCGAATTTTATTCGTAAAATCACTTCAACACGTAGTCGTCAGGGTATATTAAAAGAAGTAAGAGATGAAGAGGGGAATGCGCTTAGTTCAAATCAATACTCCCAGCGTCCCGCACAGCTCTATATGTTCACAGATCATGAGCCTTTGTTATCCATCTACACGTAGTGGCTTAAATCAGGAGAGGGGATTAATCTCATGAGAGCACTAATAGTGATCGACTTTACGAATGATTTTGTTAACGGAAATCTGCCGGTTGGCCAGCCAGCCGTAGATATCGAGCCTAGAATCAGCCAATTAACGTCGGAGTTTGTCCAAAGTGGCGATTTTGTCGTTATGGCCGTGGATTTACATGAAGAGAATGACCCTTACCACCCGGAGAGCAAACTTTTTCCTCCTCATAATATACGCGGGAGTGAAGGACGTGAGTTGTTCGGAAGTTTGAAATCTGTGTATGAGCATAACCGCGATTCCATCTATTGGATGGACAAAACGCGTTATAGCGCTTTTTGTGGAACTGATCTGGAAATCAAGCTGCGGGAGCGTGGCATTACTGAACTTCATTTAATTGGGGTCTGCACCGATATTTGTGTACTGCACACAGCAGTGGATGCATATAACAAAGGGTTTGCAATTATTGTGCACGAAGATGCAGTTGCCAGCTTTAATCCAAATGGACATACTTGGGCGTTAGAACATTTCCGGGGAAGTTTAGGAGCAGACGTTGTTAAGGCATAATACTAGAACAGAACATACACATATAGCAGCGTAGATATTAGGAGATGAGGACTTGAGAAGAGAACTTGCGCTACATACGGATAAATATCAGATCAATATGATGTACGCTCACTGGGTGAATGGAACTCATAAACGGAAGGCTGTATTTGAGGCTTATTTCCGTAAGCTACCTTTCGGTAACGGCTATGCTGTGTTCGCAGGGTTAGAGCGTATTGTTGGTTATATCGGCGGCTTGCGGTTTACCGAAGATGATATCCGTTATTTGTCTGAGCAAGAAGAGAACTATGCACCCGCTTTTTTGGAGGAACTGTTGCAGTTTCATTTTCAGGGAACCGTTCATTCGATGAAAGAAGGCGCTTTGATTTTTCCAGATGAGCCATTAATCCGTGTGGAAGGGACAATTATGGAGGCTCAGCTGGTGGAGACAGCCATTCTGAACTTCATGAACTACCAGACGTTGATCGCTACTAAGGCTTCACGAATTAAGCAGGTGGCTCCGAATGACATCTTGCTGGAGTTTGGTACCCGGCGTGCGCAAGAAGCAGATGCAGCGGTGTGGGGGGCTAGAGCAGCCTATATTGGCGGCTTTGATGCTACTTCTAACATGCTCGCAGGCAAAATGTTTAGTATTCCGACCAAGGGAACACATGCACATTCCTGGGTTCAGAGCTTTGGCAGCGAGCAGGAGGCTTTTGATGCCTACGCTAAGGTGATGCCGGACGAAGTTACGCTATTGGTAGACACCTTTGATACACTCCGTAGTGGTGTGCCTAATGCAATCAATACAGCTAAGAAGCTTGAGGCACAAGGTAAAAAAATGGTCGGTATCCGTTTGGATAGCGGTGACTTGGCTTATCTATCCCGTCAAGCGCGTAAGATGTTGGATGATGCTGGCCTGGATTATGTGAAGATAGTCGCTTCCAACGATTTGGATGAGAACACGATCATGGATCTGAAGCTGCAAGGCGCAGCGATTGATACGTGGGGTGTGGGTACACAACTAATCACCGCCTCTGACCAGCCCTCTCTGGGTGGCGTCTATAAGCTGGTGGAAATTGAGTCCGCTACTGGAGAAATGATCCCGACGATCAAGATTTCTTCCAATCCTGAGAAAGTATCTACGCCTGGCAAGAAGGACGTATTCCGGATTATCGGTAAAAATGGCAAAGCGCTTGCGGATTATATCTGCTTTCCAGAAGAGGAAGCTCCACGTAACGGTGCGCGGTTGAAGCTGTTTAATCCGCTGCATCCATACATGCATAAGTATGTCGAGCGTTACGAGGCATTGCCTATGCTAGAACCGATATACGTTAACGGATTTCAAGTGTATACTTTGCCGGATTTGAATGAGGTTCGACGTTATCATCGGGAGCAAAAGGACCTATTCTGGCCGGAGTATCAACGTAAGCTGAATCCCGAAGTATATCGGGTGAATTTGAGTGAAAAGGTCTGGACTAGCAAGCAGCAATTAATCGCTGAGCATATACGACCGGATATTGAATAGATTTTGCAGGATTAATTCTGTCAACAGTGTTAACGCGGGAGAGGGATATACCCGCGTTTTTTTTGTTTTTTCAGAGGCTTGTAAATAAGGAGGAGAACTTAATGGAAAAGGGGAAGCTTGCTTTAGCGCCGAACAGGAACGTTAAGCCAGGCGAAATCATTACTTTCGGTAAGTATTCACAATCGAAGGATGGTAAAGAGCTGCCGATTGAATGGCGTGTTCTCCATAATTCAGATAGAGAACTGTTCGTTTTGAGCGAGTACATTTTGGAATGTAAGAGGTATCACGGCAAGAGCGCAGATATTAAATGGCGTGATTGCGTGGATATTACGTGGCACGACTGTGATTTGCGTGAGTGGCTGAACGATGAATTCTATAACAGCGCATTCAATGCTGCCGAGAAGGAATTAATAAAGACGACCCGTTGCTCAGATAACGGAGAGGGTACCCCAGATACAGAGGACAACGTTTTTTTGCTTAGCGTTGATGAGATAAAGGCATTCTCAGAGATACACGGAAAAGAACTACGGCGTGCAGTTGGCACGGAATTTGCTAAAATGAAAAAGCACGATGGATGCAGCTTATACGTATATGATAAAACGGATAAAGATAACTATATAATCAAAGACGGCGAAGAGGTTGGCTGCTCTTGGTGGTGGCTGCGAACACAGGGAAACAAACCTTCGCGTGCGTTTTTTGTCGGACCGAGTTACAGTATTCGCAGCTATGCGAATGTCAGTGTAGCCCGTGACGGCGTCCGTCCCGCTATGGTAATTAATCTTCCACGATAAAAAGACAAGCGGTTTAGAGTGGCAACAGTCAAGAGGCGTACCCCTATTCACATTAGTGAAGAGAGATACGCCTCTATTTAATAAATCGGTCCGAGCTAATACTTTTAATTCTTTTTCTTAAATTTCACGAAGGACCAAATCGTAAGCATCAACAGAACTGCTAGGCATGTTCCTATACTGATACGGTTCTGAACATCGAAGAGAAAAGAAACCGCGATAACAGTTAAACAAACCAGTGTAACAACGGTTATATAAGGGAATCCCCATACCTTAAAGGTTGGTTCTTTCGGATAAGATTTTCTCAGTTTAAGTTGTGACATACAAATGCTGATCCATACGAGAATAACCACAAAGCCTGGAACCGCCATTAGCAAACGGAACAATCCATCCTGGGCGAAGTACGCTAACAAGGAACCAATAACAAGAACAACGGCACAGAGCTTCAGACTGTTGATGGGTACACCTTTTGCAGAGGTTTTTGCCAAGCTGCGTGGTGCTTCGCCCTGTGACGCCATAGAGTGCAGCATCCGAGTGGCGCCATAAATACCAGAATTGGCCGCAGAGAGCACCGCTGTAATTAGAATAAAGTTCATGATGTGATCGGCACCCTTAAGTCCTGTTGCGGCTAATACCTGAACAAACGGGCTTGTATGCTCATTCAGTTGATTCCAGGGTATTAATCCACAGATGATTAGGATCGGTAAGGTATAGAACAGAATAACGCGCAGAATGAAGCTTTTGACAACCTTAGGTAAGACCTTCTCTGCATCCTGTGTCTCCGTCAAGGTTAGCCCAATCAACTCTGACCCACCGTAGGAGAACATGACGACAAGAAGGGCAGAGAAAATGGGGGCCCAGCCTCTCGGGAGAAATCCACCATAGTCTGTAAAGTTGTGTAAGTAAGGCGTAGCCTCAGACATAGGCAACAGTCCAAAAATTAATGAGCTTCCTAAGATAATGAAGATGATGATCATTGCGATTTTGATCCCGGCTAACCAAAACTCCGTTTCTCCATAACCACCTACACTCATCATGTTGATGCCGATAATTAAAGCGCCACTTGCAAGACTGAGCAGCCATAAAGGAACATCCGGTAACCAGTATTGCAAGAAGCTGCCTGCTGCCAGCACTTCAATCACACAAACGGTCAACCACATGAAGCAATATAACCAGCCCACGATAAAGGAGAGTCGTTCTCCAAAAGCCTCACGTATGAAGTCCTTCATATTCCTATTCGGGTACACCGTAGCCATTTCGGCTATTGCCCCCATGACCACTAAGAGTAGCAGGCCTGCTAATACATAAGTAAGAATAACCGCAGGTCCGGCAATGCTTATGGTCTCAGAACTTCCTTTAAAAATCCCCGTACCGATTACTCCGCCCATCGCCATAAAGCTGATATGCCGAGGAAGCAATTTCTTCTGTAATGATGCTTCGTTTGACTTCACAATTAATGCCTCCTAAGCTGTCTTCGAAAAATTACACCAAGCATCAGTTTATCCTGAAACGGACTAGTTGAAAAGTAAAAATAACACACATTTTTATGAAGAGGCGCGACTTTTCACTGGAGTGTGATATTTATCATGCAGAATGTGATGAATTTAACATCTTAATTTTTAATTTTATTGCTAAATAAAAGTAGCTAAATAAGCTTAGGTAACACATGGAAAATGCAAGATTTGTCACTTCGCGACTTGCAAAATCAAGATACAATCGTTGAAAAAGTCAAAAGGATATTATACTGATGACATTCTGAAAGGGGCTATGTCGGTGGTACAGATACCAAAAGTGAACGAACTCGGATTTTTTGAGATTCGTCTGGAATCAATTGGAGGGCTAGGCGCGAACTTAGCTGGTAAAATGCTTGCAGAAGCAGGCGTTGTCGGTGCTGGAATGAATGGAGTGAGCTTTTCATCCTATGGTTCTGAGAAAAAGGGATCAGCGGTAAAGGCACATATCCGTTTTTGTGATTTGAACACACATATTCGTGACACTTCACCGGTAGAACGACCTCACGTCGTAGGCATATTCCATGAAGCGTTGGCAAAGACCGTCAACGTGACTAGCGGAATTTATGATCATAGCACGGTGCTAGTGAACTCGGCTAAGTCGCCAGAAGAATTGAAGTCCTCCCTGAACATGATGGCAGGAACTATAGCTGTCGTTGATGCTACATCGATCGCATTAGATGAGAAGAACCGCGTAAACATGGCAATGTTAGGTGCGTTGTTCCGGATGTGTGATTTCTTGGATCCTGAAATTATGAAGGGTGTTATCGAGAAATCACTTGGCAAAAAATATCCACAGGCTGTTCAGTCAGCACTAACTACTTTCGAACGTGGATTTAATGAAGTTACCTTCATGCATTTCCCATTACCAGAAGGTGCGATTATGCCTGAGTTCGTTCGGTCCGATATTTCGGCCTTAGGTTATGAAACTCAGCCTATTGGTGGTACCATTACGAATCCTGGCAGCAGCTTTTTAAAGAATCTAAGCATTTCAAGATCCGGTTTATTGCCTCATTTTAAATTAGAGGATTGTATTCATTGTGCGCAGTGCGATACGGTATGTCCTGATTTATGTTTTGTTTGGGATGAGCAGCCTGATAAGAAGGGACGTCCGCAAATGTTCCTGCAAGGCATTGATTATCAATACTGCAAAGGCTGCTTAAAATGCGTAGAAGCTTGTCCTACAACGGCTTTGTCTGGCGAACGCGAGGAAGATGGCTACGCTGAGAGCCATACGGTCCGGCATATTTTTGATCTTGTTACTGAGGCTTAATTAACGGAGGAAAGGTGGAACACACGTGGCTATTGATTATGAAAAAGAAATAAGCTCTACGAAGGTTGAGCAGAAATTCCTATATGAATCCGGCAATGAAATGGCAGCTTATGCTGCCCATCAAATAAATTATCATGTCATGGGTTATTTTCCGATCTCCCCATCGACAGAAGTCGCTCAATTTCTAGATACCATGAAAGCGAACGGTCAGCATGATATTATGCTTATTCCATCAGATGGCGAACACAGTTCTGCAGGAATCTGTTATGGAGCTTCGACGGCTGGTGGACGTGTATTTAATGCTACCAGTGCTCAAGGTTATATGTTCATGCTAGAGCAATTGCCGGTACAAGCTGGTACACGGATGCCTATGGTAATGAATTTGATCTGCCGTTCGATATCCGGTCCGCTTAATATTCATGGTGACCATTCTGATTTGTATTTTGCGCTAAATACGGGCTGGCCGATTCTGATGTGCCGTGATCCACAATCCGTTTATGATATGAATCTGATGGCACTTAAGCTTGCTGAGCACGCCAAAGTGCGTCTTCCAGTAATGGTAGCATCAGATGGGTATTTTACTTCTCACCAGAAACGTCGAGTACAGGCATTTACTCACCGTGAGGATGTTCATAAATTCGTTGGCCCACAACCACCGGTAGGCTTCACAGATACACTAGACCGCAATAATCCAGTTACCGTAGGTCCTTACATGAACGAACCTGATTATATCAACAACCGTTATCAGCAGTCGGTAGCGATGTATAATGCGGGTGAAGTCTTCGAAGAAATTGCTAAGGAATTCGCTGAATTGACTGGACGCCACTATCCAATGATCGAAGAGTATCGGATGGAAGATGCGGAAGTAGCCGTATTCTTGATGAACTCTGCCTCAGAGATTATTAAAGATGTTGTGGATCAGCTTCGTTTGCAAGGGATCAAAGCAGGTGCAATTTCGCCGAATATGATTCGTCCTTTCCCGCAGAAGCAAATGGCTGAAGCGCTGAAAAATGTTAAGGCAATCACCGTAGGCGACCGTGCGGATTCGGTTGGTGGTCACGGCGGTAATATGGTAAATGAGATCAAGGCAGCCTTGTTCACCTATGGTAACACTACTACAAAGGTAATTAGCCGTATTTACGGGTTGGGCGGTAAGGACTTCTACGCAGAAGATGGTCATGCATTCTTCCAATTAGCATTGGATGCCGTTGCTGCAGACCGTGTTGAAGTTCCATTTGACTACTATGGTCACAATCCAGGTGCACCGGACAAAGCGCCACAGCGTCTATTGAAGCCGATGGACTTTGATTCGCTGAAGACAGGATTAATTACGGTTAAACAGGATGAAGCAACAGGGAAATTAAGTGTGCGGATACCCCCACTGCGCAGCTTGACGAAGAAACCTAAACGGCTTGCACCAGGTCATGGCGCTTGTCCAGGCTGTGGGATTTTCTCAGGACTGGAGACGTTCTTCAAAGGCATCGAAGGGGATATCGTAGCGCTTTATCACACGGGTTGTGCGATGGTAACAACTACGGGTTATCCATATTCTTCTCATAAATCTACGTTTATTCATAACCTGTTCCAAAATGGTGCAGCTACCTTATCCGGTGTCGTAGAAATGTTCTGGGAACGCAAACGCCGTGGTGAATTGGACGGACTTGGGCTTCAAGACGACTTCACATTTGTAATGGTAACTGGTGATGGCGGTATGGACATCGGAATGGGACCTGCAATTGGGGCTGCACTACGCGGTCACAAAATGATTATCGTAGAGTACGATAACGAAGGTTACATGAACACAGGTGCACAGCAGTCCTATTCCACACCACTGGGTCATCGTACATCTACATCCAGCATTGGTAAGAATCAGCAAGGTAAAGTTACACAGCATAAGGATACTGCGCAAATCATGGCAGCTACTAACATTCCATATGTCTTCACAGGTTCCGAAGCTTACCCGCAGGATCTTGTGAAGAAAGCGGCAAAAGCACAATGGTACGCTCAGAACGAAGGACTTGTGTACGGTAAAATCCTGATCGCATGCCCACTGAACTGGATGTCTGAGGATAAAGAGGGTACCAACATCGTTTCGCTGGCTGTTGAATCTTGCTTCTTCCCTCTATATGAAGTGGAGCACGGTTCTACGAATATTACGTACAATCCAGAGGATAAGGGCAAACGCGTTGAGCTCTCCGCTTGGTTGAAGACAATGGGCAAAACCCGTCATTTACTGAAGCCTGAGAATGAGCCGGCTTTACGCAGCTTCGAGGCAGAAGTGGAGCGTCGCTGGAATCGTCTGAAAGCGAAACATGAGCATCCTGATTTGTAAAATATAAATGATAAAACACCCGGCAGATTCGTCTGTCGGGTGTTTTGTATATAATGAAAGAAGGGAGGACTGATACTATTGAGCTGGATTTTATGGACCTGTTTTTTTGTTTCATTACTGTTGTCTTATTTGGATCAGCGAAAGATATTAAAGTTAAAAGACTGGGTGATCATAATTGCAGCTTTTTTACTTTGTGAATTGTATGTCGATTTATTTGGATTACTGATTCCTGTGGGTTTTATCATGGGCTTGATTTATATGAATAAAAAGAAAAAGTTTCTTTACGCAAAGGCGCTAATGTTTGGGTTGATTACCGTCTTCGTCATTTTCTATACCCCTAAGATTAGTTTTCAACAAATCAAAGCGCTTTCGGAGAGTAACAAATATACGGAGCAATTTAATCAGGTTAAAGCCGTTTCTAATTTTAAAATTGAATCAGATGTTAACAATGTACTTCAGAAGGCAGCAAATCATTTAAAAGATAAAAATCCAAACTCAGAAATACCTGTAGACGATCCTCATGTAGTCTTCAGTATATGGGTTCTCCAACACAGAAATGTAGCTCTTCAAGATTTAGATTGGTTATGGTACAAGGCGCCGTTAGAATTACATTATTATTGGCAAATTAATCGTCCCGATCCATTGGTTACTCTTGAATATGTTGTATTTAATGAGGTTGGGTACATGGGTGTTTTTGAAAGAGAGCATGAAAAAGAACCCTATCATCTCCGAACGATCTATGAGTTTGACCGCCTTAAAACATGGACTCCGATGATTCCCTGATTCTGAGTTTAACAAAGATAAATCGTGAGCACCGACTCACAACCTAGAATGGAATTTATTTCTCATAGTCATACAAACCTTTCGCTAGACAAAAGAAAACTGCAAATGTGCATCTTTTTGCGCAGATTTCTTCTTTTATTAGGTGGAAACCTGCGAATATACAGGAATATCCGTACTTATGACACGAAGACTTATTCTTAAGCAATAATTACTGTGAATTTGCAGGAATCTATACTTTAGTCCGCCACGTATCATTTAAAGATGTACTTTTGCAGGTTTATTCGACATTTCGTCATTTAAAGTGAGCGATTAGTCGACCCAGCGGTGGATTTGATTAACTGCGCTTATAAGCCGCTTAACAACGGTCTCTCGATTTGCCATAAGGACTCAATGAAAACGGACAGGATCTTCGTACACATAAAGATGCCATCATCTCTGTTAATTTTTCCTCTCCAGCGCTCAGAACTTCATCTGAGGTAGGGAACGTCAACAATGTTTTCAAAGATACAACAGAATGTAAACCCCCAAATAGACCCTTATATTCAGGAAATACCTGATCTAAAACAGCTTGGAATTGCAGCTTAACTCCATATGGATGTTATAAAAAAGACATTCACAATACCTCTGAAAATGGGTAAGATGCAGTCAAGGAAATATTCGTTCATGTGGTGTTGAGGGATTTTAATTTGCATTTCATCCAAAAGCTATCTATACAAAGTCAAAAGGTTGTATCATGTTTATATGGAGTTTTAGAATAAAGGTATAGAAAATGAGAGGTGTATTATTTTTGTATAGAGTGGCTATTTGCGATGATGAGGAAAAACAAAGAGAGCTTGTCAAAAGTATCCTGATTACTTTGTCGATAAAGACTAATATAGATTTTGAAATTGAATTATTCGGCTCGGGAGAGCAATTGGTATCCCATTATGAGCGCTTTGAAACTCCATTCCATATTTTAATTTTGGATATTGAAATGGGGGGGATAAACGGGATTCAAACAGCCCGAAAAATAAGAGAGTTAAATAACCTAGATGAACAAATTATTTTTCTGACAAGCTATCCTGAATATATGGTGGAAAGTTTTGATGTCATGACATTTCAGTATTTGATAAAACCCATTGCTCCTTCGATCTTGGAGGAGAAAATGATCAAGATATGCCAATACTTTCAAGCACTTGATAAAAAGTTTATGGTTATCAAGTCAACCTATGAAGAAATCGTTTTAAAATATGATGACCTCATTAGTATTCAAGCTGCCAAAAGCTTAACTATAAAAAGCAAACTACATTTTACGACCACTAATCAAACCTATGAAAGCAAAGGCATCATTTCAGATTATGCTTTGGCCTTAAAAGACTGTAACTTCTTGCAAATCCATCGTTCTATTATTATTAATCTGCTTCATGTGAAGAAATTTTCTAGCGGAGTTGTTCTAATGTCCAATGGGTTGGAATTACCCATAGGTCGTTCTAAAATTAATGAGGTTAAAGATACTTACACCAAATTTATGATTATGAAGGTCGATTGATATGATTCAAAATAATTTTCCTATTGTCTTTAGCATTGTACTTGTGATGGGTGTTCAAATTAATTTTTTCTTCAACTCGGTGTTTGATAAATCAGCTAAAAAACATAACCGATTTATTTATTTCATTATGTTTGGGTTGCTTGATTACATGTATCTGGTTATTCCCATCTCTCCTATTTTATCTTTGATTCTACCTTTGCTCATGATATTTAGTTTTGCACAATCTTATCAAGTAAAAATTAAAGACAAGATCATTTTTTCTATGTTTTACGGTGTTTTAATATCTCTCGTTAATTTTATATCCCTTTATATTTTTTATACCCTATATTCAATTGAGTTTAGCTTTGACCCTGTAAATGAATATGATCAAATAGCCTACACAAAAGCTATTTTACTCAGTTGCATGATCATGTTTGCTATCATTCAGATCATACGTCTACTTGCAAAACGTAGAAGTTACTCTTTGGATTATCGTTACTACATATTTTTTTCGGTTATTCCTATCGTAAGTATAAACCAACTGAATATTCTAACTTATAAGGACGCCTATTCTTTCATATCCGTCATTGTATTACTATTCTTAAACGTTATGATTTTCTATGTTTTTGATAATATCATTGATAAATTTCAATTCATGCATGAGAATGCTCAGCTGCAACAGCAGATGGACCATCAGGATGCGAATTACGAAAAAGTCGTTCACAGCTTTAAATCCATTAAAAGAATCATTCATGATACGAATCAACAGTTTTTGTATATTGAAGAGTGTATTGAGCGAAATGAGTTAGCAGCAGCAAGGGAACATATTAAGACTACATTAAATAAAGTTGAAGGGGCTTATCAACGGGTAAACACAGGGAATCTAGTTATAGATGCCCTTGTCACAAATACACTTAATATTGGACAAGCCAATGGCATAAGAATAGATACAAAGCTTAGCTTATGTTCACAAAAAGTCCATATTGACCGTTATGACTTATGTGTTGTCATTGGAAATATGCTAGATAACGCAATAGAGGCTTCTAAAAAGTTGAAGATCGCAGAAGATAGGTACATTCTTATAAAAATACATTCTACCGAGTCTACCCTTCTCATTCACATCATGAATCATATGGAGAATGAAGTTACCCACTTAAACAGCCAAAAATCAAACCCGGAATTTCATGGTATCGGATTAACGAACATAGCTAGAATCTGCGACAAGTACGGTGGTCATATGACCATTGAAACGAAACATAAAGTATTTAATAATATGGCACTAATACCATTATATACCAACAATCCCTAAACAACCTGTTGTTTAGGGATTGTTTTTTGCGTTTCAGGGCGATTTTCATTCTAACGGCGTTCTTCCTTGTATGATGATTTCAGTAAGTCACATCTAGAAGGAATACGAGGAGGGATTAATAATGAAGAAGATGGTTTCCGTAGTAATGACTGCAATACTTTTTGCAATACCAGTCACCCCTGCTTTTGCTCTAACGAATAATGATACTGTAAAAGAAAAGGCACAGGAGCTGGCTGCGAAGATTGTGTCCGATTATGGTGCAAGTGGATTACAGTATGCAATTATGGATCATGGATCCATTGTTTTATCGGATAGCGCTGGTGTCTACGATAAAGCGACCAAGAGTCCGATAACCAAAGAGACGATGTTTGGAATAGGCTCAGTAAGTAAAACGTATGTGTCTGCTGCAACGATGATGCTAGCTGATTTTAATCAAATTGATATTGATCAACCACTAACCACGTACATTAAGGACTTTAAAATGGCAGATGAACGATATAAAGAGATTACGCCACGCATGTTGATGAATCATTCTTCAGGAATTTACGGTAGTCACTATGGGAATAGTTTTTTGTTTGATGATAATGATACGAAAAATCATGATGAATTATTGGTCAAATTACAATCAGATAACTTAAAGTCAAACCCCGGCGAATTTTCGGTATATTGTAATGATGGTTTTCAACTGCTTGAAATCTTGGTTGAAAGAGTGAGCGGTTTAAGTTACAGCGAATTTCTTGAAACCCATATTAGCAAGCCTCTTCAATTAACCTCTACCCAAACACCACGTGATTCGTTTGATAGAGACAGACTCACAAAAACTTATTTTCCCGGGATCGATCAAGCTTTACCCACCGAGAATGCCAATCTCATTGGGACAGGAGGCATCTACTCCACGGCCGAAGAAGTAAGTAAGTTTGCTGAAGTATTAATCGGGAATCGAACGGATACTTTATCTGAGAAGTCAGCAATGGCTATGCAAAGTCATGAGTATAGAAAGGGAGTTTGGGTTTCTGAAGAGACAAACACCATTAATTATGGCCTGGGTTGGGATGCCGTCCGTTTAGCACCATTTAGTGATTACGGAATAACCGCATTATTCAAAGGTGGAGATACGTATATGTATCACGCTGCTTTGACTACCCTACCCGAACATGACATTTCTATAGCTGTACTTTCATCGGGAGGTAGTGGTATTTACAATAGTATATTTGCATCTAATATTTTATTAGAATATATAAGCGCCAAAGGCATCATTAAAGAAATCCTACCTAAAAAAACATTTGAACCTCCATTGAAAGTGGAAATGCCATCCGATTTGCTTGCTTACTCTGGATTATACGGTACCGTAGGTAAAACGGTAAATCTGGAGATAAAGAACGGAGAGATTGATTTACCCGATCTAGGATTTGGATCGATACCGCCTCAAAAATATGTATATACGGGCAAAGGACAATTTAAAAACAACGATGGGAATGCAACCATAAGCTTTGACCACCAGAAGAATGGAACAACCTATTTAAAACTTAACGCTTATACGGATACTCCAGGATTAGGTCAAACAGTTGCGGTAACCTACGAATATCAAAAATTAGATTCCAATCCTCTAAGTCAGTCAACTAAAACGATATGGGAACATAGAAATGGAAAAAACTACTACTCTTTGGATGAAAAGATAACTTCAATGTTGTACTTGAGCAAATCGCTTTTGGCAAAAAATATATCCGTTGATATCAACCATGGATACGCAACCGGCACTAAAATTGTTGACGAGAACAAAGCAGTAAATGTAATTGAGATTCCTACTTTGAACGGAAGAGATGCTTTCGATTTGAATTTCTATAATGAGAACCATAAAGAGTATTTAAAGATCGACGGACAATCCTATATTAGTGAAGATGCTATTCAACCCATTTATGAAGGGAACGACTCGTTTTGCATCATACCATCGGGTGGTCAGGCTGTATGGTATAAAATTGATGATCAATCAGCCAATCGAGTCATGAACGTTGAAACTCCAGTGAGTGGAGGGTTTGCCGTTTATGACGCAGATGGAATCGTTGTGAACTTTTCAAAGGCAACGAGCACTCATTCGGTAGTTCTACCTGAAGGTGGGATGATCGTTTTTGGTGGTAATGAGGGCAATATATTTAAAATTAATTTGATGAATAAATAGACGACTCAACTTTGTAAAACAACAATTAGGAAGATGATTACAAACTTACAATATTAATTGAGAAGAGGAATGCCTTATGAAAATACGTAGTCAAATTACATTTGCAAGTCTGGCCCTTTTAATAACTGGAAGTTCCCTGCTATACACATCGCCAAGCTCAATTGTAAAAGCAGAACCCACTCAAAATGTATCTAGTTCGTTACAAACAACCACTCAACGAGATCATAATTCCGTCAAGCAAGCAATGCGGGATACATTGCTACTTGGATTCCCAGGGATACTTGCTAAAACTTCTGAGGGTGGAAAAACGTGGGGTTATGCCGCTGGGGTAGCGAATCTGAGCACCAAGAAACCAATGGAAACAGATTTTCGATTTCGCATTGGCAGCGTGACGAAGACGTTCACCGCAACGGTTGTACTTCAATTAGCTGGAGAGAACCTCTTGAATCTAGATGACTCCATCGAAAAATGGTTGCCTGGTTTCATTCAAGGAAACGGATATAATGGTAAACAAATTACCATCCGGCAGATATTGAACCATACAAGTGGTATCGCTGAATACTCAAGATTCAAAGGCGCAGATTTTATGGATACGAAAAAATCGTATACGGCTGAAGAAATAGTGAAGATGGGGATTTCTCTGCCCCCAGACTTTGTCCCAGGAAAGGGATGGTCTTATTCAAACACAGGATACGTATTACTGGGTATTCTTATTGAAAAAGTAACCGGAAACAGCTACGCGGAAGAGATTGAGAATCGGATTATTGAACCGCTTGAATTATCGGATACATTCCTACCTGGCAATTCAAGCGTTATTCCAGGCACCAAGCATGCTCGGGGATATTCCCAACCAGACGAAGCAAGTGAGATAAAAGACGTTACTTATTATAATCCAAGTGCAGGTAGCTCGGCTGGAGATATGATTTCTACTGCTGATAACTTAAATAAATTCTTCTCTTCCTTGCTTGGTGGCAAATTACTCAAGAAACAGCAACTAAAACAAATGCTTACTACAGTTCCTACAGGAAGAGCAGGAATCGATGGATATGGTCTTGGAATCTTTGAAACTAAGCTTCCAAACGGTGTCTCGATATGGGGACACACAGGTGGCATTCTAGGGTTTTCTACGATTGCTGGAGGTACACTTGGAGGCAATCATACGTTGGTCGTCAGTTTGAACAGTTTGGGTAGAGATAACAGTCCTAATCCGTTTAAAAGTATTTTACTTGCTGAATTTAGCAAGTAGGAAAAATGAAAAATGGAAAATACGGATAAATTCTGCGCAATACAAGGGGTTGGCCCCATATTTGAAGATTATGATAATTTATTAACAGCTATATCAGTAATCAAAGGAGAGTTAAATTATGGATAAAATTATGAATGATTATCTAATGAAAATTGACAATCATTTGAAATCGATGACCGATTCCGAGCGTATTGACATTTTAAAAGAAATCAAAAGTGTAATACTTGAATTGCAAAATAATGGTGTATCTACTGAGCAAATCATCGAACGGTTAGGAAACCCAAAAGAATTAGCGAAAGTATACTTAGGTAAAGCCATTTCAATGAACAGTAAATTTAGTTGGCGTAAATTTGGTGCAATATTTGCTCTTTGTAACAGTTTTGTAGGTGTCAGTGGTATCTTACTCTTGCCGTTCATCAGTACTCTTTCCATTGCTTTAATGATTGGTGGAGTTATTACGCCGATAGGCGGAATTCTTAAATTTGTCGGACAACATATGGGATTTGATATTGGGGGAATAACAATCGAAATGGGAGCATTTACACCAAGCCCAATGTATTCCTTGCCAATTTCTATTGTGATTGGAGTGTTAATGTTTTGGTTTGGGAAAGTCTTATGGAAGCTTACTATTAAATATATTCAGGCAATTAGTCAGAAAAAGAAATTAATATAATGAACCGGGCGCGACGGTCATTCATAGACCAACCGTACCCCGATTTCTGGCTGGCCTATTTTTTTGTAGGCATATATCGTCAATCGCAATCGAAACAATCGAAAGGCACACCGTAGCCATCGGAGTTAGCTGCAGAGGTCTGACCTTTTTTTGCTTGACCTTAGGCTAGGTGATGAACTATTCGGAAGACTGTGCGGGGAAATAATTCATCATATTACACTGAGAGGGTACTTCCAGCCTATACTAATTTCATTGACGGAGGATTTTCTAATGCGTAAAAAAAGAGTTTCAAAAGTGCTTGCTGTAACGCTAAGCACGTCTCTAGCTGTGACTTACTTAATTGCTTTGGTCGGAGGGTATAGTGTCAGTGCGGAACAGCTCCCTCTTAAGGGACAAACAATCACAGCGATTCAGACTGCAGCTGTTCCTGCTGCTCCAAGCGGTCCGGTTGACCCCAAAGAAGTGGAGGCCTTCGCGGACAATTACTTTGGGAAAAGCCTGAAGAAGTTCAATGTTCCGGGTGCCATGTTCGTCGTCGTTCAGGACGGACAAGTGGTTTTATCCAAAGGATACGGGTATGCAAACAAAGAAAGCAAAACCCCAGTAGATTCCAATACCGTTTTTCGCATCGGTTCCATTTCTAAGACGCTTACAGCTGCGGCTGTGCTGCAGCTTGCAGACAAAGGGAAGATCAAACTGGATCAGGACATCCAATCATATCTCGGAGGTATCACAATACCAAATTCGACAGGTAAACAGCTAACTTTGGAAAATATGCTGACCCACATGACTGGGTTCGATTTCCCATATGAAAAAGACGATGACGCCTCGCCCGATCTTCTCAATCAAGAGAATTCTCTTCGAGATTTCTTAATGGATCGAATGCCAACCATCGTCCGGACGCCGGGGGAAGCCTACCAGTATGACGATTATGCTTTTGCTTTGGCGGGATATGCCGTGGAACAAGTTACTGGGCTCCCTTTTCATGAATACATGGATAAAAACATCTTTCAACCACTCGGCATGAATTCTTCCCATGATCTTGTAACCCCAGAGCTTAAAGCCCGAATGGCTGCAGCTTACGATCCGGAAGGCACGCCATATCCGGAGTATGGCCTTTATCCTACGGACATGCCTCAGGGCGGAATGTTGTCCTCCGGAAGCGATATGGCTAAATTCATGATCATGCTTCTACAAAAAGGAAAGGCCGGAGATCGGCAAATGTTAAGTGAACAAAGTGTTCAACGAATGATCAAGTTTTCCGTTTTCGCTCATCCGGCCATACCTATAACAAGCTATGGATTTGAAAGCATTTTTAATGAACTGTCGAATGGTCAGTATGTCGTCAGCAAAGGTGGGAACATCCCCGGACATGCCTCTTTTACATGGCTACTGCCTGAGCGCAAAACGGGGATGTTCGTCATTTATAATAATGATTCCGAATTGCGCTCGGATTTGTATGCTGCTTTTATGGACCATTATTATCCGAAGAGCACTGAGATGCCTGAATCGGTATCACCTCTTACAGAACAGCAAGCCGCGCGTTATATCGGATTATACAAAGACCTGCATACCCCGTCATTTGTGACTAGAATTACGTACAATAACGGACAACTTGTAGCGGAAGACAGATACAAATTGGGGAATGGCAAGACTACTTTGAAAAAGATAGATCCCTTGTTGTTTATGGATGACCACGGGAAGAAAATAGCATTTCTTGAACAAAAGGATGGAGGTATTGCTTATATGTATAGACCCTCCAAGTCCCCGATAGCCTATTCGCCCAAAATACAGGATAAAGCGTTGTTTTCCGATGTCTCGAAAGAAAGCCCCTACCAACCGTCTATAGAAAAGCTCCATTCGCTTGATATCATTAATGGAAGAGATGGGCGCAGCTTTGACCCGAAGGCGTCCGTGACCCGTGCGGAATTCATCACAATGCTGCTGCATGCTTTCGGCTATCCACCCTCCAAATCGAAATCCGGTTATACGGATATCGAACACCATTTTGCCTTCAAAGAGATACAGGCAGCGGTCGAGCAGCATTGGTTGGAGGAGGAGACCGGAGACCGATTTGAACCGGATCGCACAATAACTCGGGAAGAAATGGCCGTCATCTTAACGCGCATTCCTCTTCCATGGCCGCTTGGCGATGAGGTCCGATTGGCAGGGAAAACCGATGATTCGGCTATCAAGGCCGTAAGCAAGCTTGTTGCTGCCGGAGTTACGGATCCGGTCACAATAATCAATTCTGACGGTTCAGTCGATTTCCACTCCAAAGAACCTTTGCTTCGCCAAGAAGCCTCCTATTTCATTGACAAGATTCTATTTGTTCCTTAATCGCTTATCGGCCGTTACAGCCGCATTCGCGCCGTGACGGAATCTCCAACCATGACTAACTTGTTGTTTCTTTCCAGTTTTATTTTTCACTACCTTAGCGCTTAGCACATTCTATTCGTGAGGGATGGGACACTATTGTTCAATAAAATATCGACAGGCTATAATCTATGGTTTTCGTATTTTATTATTTGGTCGATCTAAACCTTTACTTTCCCTTTCCTTAAACAGCAACAAGTTTTTTTAGAAAAAGCTTAAAAATGAATGTAAATATGGGGCAATAGAAGGGGATTGAAAGAATCTGCCTACGCTATTGCCCCTTTACAATGATTAGGATATAATCACCTCATTACGAAACACATTTATTTTCTCCGCTGTCTTATGTTCAGCTGGAGAAGGAGCTGTTGTCTTAATTGACAACTTATAGAATATGCCTTGAGGTTGAAAAAGTGTGGCCATTTTTTGGTTATGCCTTTTTTTCATTTCAAGGCTTTTTTTATGTCCAAAAACATGAAAAGGGGGAGATAAAGATGGACTATATGAAGAAATACTGGCCTATAGAGCTGGAATGCATAAGAAAAGGCGTAAATCATCTTGATGATTACGTCACTATGATTTGTCCACATTAATCAAGTGCTCGCTTACTCGAAACAGTATCGGGAGCAGATAACAATCACTCAATTTGAACCAGTTCAAGATATTAAGAACCGGGGAGTGTTGTGATCGCAATAGACAGGCAACTACGGCGGATCAAACTGCAAATAGAATATGACTATGATTGGATTAAGATCGATGATGTGGTTAAGGTAACTACATAAAAAACGCCCCGGAAACTTTCCCCGGGGCATAACTACTATTCCTCGAATAACTCATCCATTAAACTATGGATTTCCTCTTTTTGGGAAACCGTAGCCTCAATATCGAATTTAGTTTAGAGTATGAATTTGAATTTGAATTGTTTTTTGACAGAAAAAAGCGAGAGAAGTCCCAATGCATTTAGCACGAGTCTGTCTCTCACATATAGGGGACTTTTAATAGTGTTGTGAAGTAGAGTTATCTTCCGCCTCTAGGCATCATGGAGTTATCCACAAATACATCTTTAACTGAATAGGTGTAGCAATGGCGAGGTACGGGTACACAGTGGTGACGTCTTACGATTTCAATTGGATGAATCACATTTACTACTTGTGGGTGGAAGTGATCTTGATAAACCACCTTAGGTGGGTCAGTAACCGTTTGGGCTGGGCATTTTGGACATTCAGACATTTCCTTCAGCTCCTTTTGTGTGTGGACTTACCGTATTATACGCACAGAACAAAAGCCTGCTTGGTTGTTTGTCTATTGTATTTAAAAATGGGTATTTGCTTAACGCTTGTAAATTTCACGCATAACATGGCGAAGTTCCGGGATAATTAGCCGTTCCATAGCCAGTTTTACGGCTCCAGTAGAGCCGGGCATAGAAAAGATAGCGGTCTTTCCCATGGTGCCTGCAATGGCTCGACTAAGAATAGCTGCCGAACCGATGTCCTCTGTGAAGCTTAGCATCCGAAAAATCTCACCGAAGCCAGGTAATGTTTTATCTAGCAAAGAGGCAACAGCTTCATACGTCGTATCCCGTGGAGAAATCCCTGTTCCACCAGTCAGAAGTACAGCTTCTATTCCGGCGTGGTCAACACATTTATATAATAGCTCACGAATATCTTGATAATTATCTTTCGTAATGGTGCTGCCTATCACTTCATACCCGGCTTCTTCGAGCATAGATTTAATCAAAGCTCCTCCGGTATCTGTTTCAATAGTTCTGGTGTCCGAGACAGTAATGATATAGCAGGAAACGGTTTGAGGCGCTTCTTTCCGATGTTCTTCAACAGATGACAAATGGCTCAACTCCTAGATTAGAGATGTTATCATGATAGGGTATGGCAGAAGCAAAGACAAGCTTACTTGTACTCACAGAATTCAGCAGGAATTTGGGGTGCCGCTTGCGTGCTTCGCGCGCATGTAGTACACTCGCTACACATAACTGTAATTTGCTGGGGAGCGATGAAACATGGAACAGGTCGTACCTGTGTATATATTGTCAGGATTTCTGGGGAGCGGCAAAACAACACTGCTGCAGCGCCTACTAGATCATTGGAAAAATCAGGGTTTACGCCCTGCAGTAGTGATGAATGAGCTGGGTGAAGTGAATTTAGATGGATTGTTAGTTGAGCAAACTTTCCCTATGGCAGAACTACTTGGTGGATGCATATGCTGTTCTATCCGAAGTGATCTTAGTACAGAACTCGCAACACTGATCAAGAAGGAGACTCCGGATGTCGTAGTGATCGAGGCAACAGGCGCTGCCAATCCGCTGGAAATTGTGGATGGCGTAACCGAGATTTCGTTGTATCAAAAAGTAGAACTAAAAAGCTTGATCACCGTCGTTGACGCCGCGCATCTTCTTGAACTGTATCGCGCACAACAGGGGGCAACTTATCGTTTGATGCAGGAGCAGATTCGCTGCGCTTCTGTCTTGCTATTGAATAAAATTGACCGTGTAACCGCTGAAGAGGCGGAGGAGGTTAACGTTGTACTGCGGAAATGGAACGCTTATGCACCCATTCTGCCAACTGTGCGTTGTGAGGTGGAACCGGAGGAACTGTTGCGTGATGCAGGTGGAGTTCTTACGGATAAACAGCTGGAAGAGGTTGAGGACGCAAGCGAAAGCTTCATGCATGATGAAGATGAACACACTACTGGTGGCACACATACTAGCCACGATCATGTGATGGCGTACACACATTATTTTAAACGTCCAGTAAACAGTGAAGAATTCGAACAGTTCGTTAAGGAATTGCCGCGAGATGTTTATAGAGCTAAAGGTATTGTGACCTTTAATGACACCTCCAGCCGGTTTCTTTTCCAATATGCCTATCGTGAAGCTGATTTTATGAAAATCACACCACAAGGCGAAGTGCCTGACGTTGCCGTATTTATCGGCGAACATTTCTCATCAAATGAACTGCGCACTAGGTTACTGGAGATGGAGGGACGTACCTTCGTTCGTCCTAGTACAGTTAAGAGAAGTCTATAATCAGATCTCCTTGTCAGAAGTTGTAATGGTTCATTCCTAATCTTGTAGGTTAATAGTATCGCATACCCTATAAAAATACAGGAGGTTTAAGGCTATGACCCGAATTCAATATCAGGAGTGCATTGACGCTTGTTTAGAAAGTATGAATGCCTGTAATTATAGCTATGTCTCAAGCCTAAAAGAATATGATCTTGCTTCTCTGCGTGAAAGCATGCGGCTAGATCGTGAATGTGCGGATATTTGTTCATATGCCGTACAAGCGATGACTCGCCAAAGTCCGTTTGTAGCCGGAATTCTCCGTCTGTGTGCCGAAATTTGTGAAGCCTGTGCAGATGAAAGCAGCAAGCATATACATACACATTGTCAGGAATGTATTGATGCCTGCCGTAGATGTGCTGAGGCGTGTCGTTTGATTAGCGATGCGGTTGAAGTATACGCGTAAGGTTGTATACCCAACCTAACTATATAATAAGCAAATGACCAGACCATTGCTGTGGATGTACAGCATGGTCTGTTTTTCTTTTTAGCACAAGGCTAGATTAAATTTCGTTTCTAGAAGAGGAAATATGTAGGGAACTGGAGAATTAACAGTAGATATGAAGCGAACATAAACTTCTCCGAATCACCTGGATGATATCAGTTTATTATAGCTCTGGCAGGCCGAACAGAAGTGGAGGGGAAAGATGAAGCATACACAAGTACCAGAGAGTGAACAATCCAAGGAGTTATTTGCGTATTTTGGACTAGCAGTTTATTATGGTCAAGCTCTAGAACAGCAGTTGACCAATTTGTTATTGCTCACCAAATTATCACAAGGGAAGACGCCCACTGAAGCAGATCTGACTGATTTGTATCAGCGAAAACTCAGCAATTCACTCGGTCAACTCATCAAAGAAATCCAGCATCACTTTCCTTTCTCAGAGCAAGAAACCGCTCAGCTAGAAGAAGTGTGGAAGCAGCGTAATCATATCGTTCATGATTATTTCAAGGAACGGATACAAGAAACGTTCACCCCCGCTGGAAGGGCGAAAATGATTGAGGAGTTAAAACGATTCAAAAATAAAGCAAGAAGGCTAGAAATCAAATTACAAGGCTATTGTACAGAAATGTTCACGAAACTGGGGTTAGAAGAGGAGACTTTGCACTAATAACCCTTCTAATCCGCACTCCTCTACAACCTCCGGTCTAAAATGAATCTTAGAAGCTCTAACGCAGCGTGACAGTGCAGATAGAGCTTCGCCTAATGCCGGAAGCATCTCTGGCGTTAGGTGTTCACCCGGTTCCCACCACCAATTCATAATGTTCAATGTTTGGCTCTTCTTATCCATCACCGGTTCAAATCTCGCAATAAAACGATCATTATATAATATAGGCAGTACATAATAACCATACTCCCGTTCCAAGGCTGGTTTATAGACTTCCCAGCGGTAATGAAATCCAAATAATTGTCGGATCAGCTCTCGATCCCATATCAAGTTATCGAGTGGAGCCAAGACAGCCGCAAACGAATAACTTGAATGACTCTCAGCATCTTCAGACTCCTGCTGTATTACAGCTTCTAAAGTTAGAGCGTCCATGCTACGGATGTAGAGTGGAAGCTTAATACCCTCCACTAGAACTTCTCTGAGACTGTCCGCCATTAACAGTCTTTGAATCGCTTCAGTACGTTCCTTGCTCTTTAGACCAGAAATTCCAAGCCATCCGTCGCCAGATTTATTCCATAACAGTCCGATGCTACCTATTCTACGCAGCACATACCAATCATTAAATTGTTCATCTGTGGGGTTAGGGTCTTCAGTGTTTAAAAGATTATGAGGAAGCAGGCGTTCAGTGAAATCGTAATACCGACGGGTATGAACACGATGATGAACGACTACTTCCCCCCAAAAGTACATACTTTCCAAAGCGGCCCGGGTTAATCTAGCCGGAGCCCAAGCCCAATCCACCTTATCCTTACCATCTAGATCCAGAGAGGAGAGGGGACCGCGCTTTAATAGCTCTTCACGAACCTGTTCTACTGTAGCCATTACTGGCTCATTGGCCCGATGGCGTGTGGCTGATGCCTCTCTTCTGCGTTTAAAATAAGGCCAGTCCTCTGTACAATAAATGGACATGTTCTTGTCCCAGCCATCTATTAGAAGTCGGTCTTGATACAGTAGCTCTTGGGCTTGCTCAGGTGTGAAACCGGGAACTCGTGCTTGGAGGACAAGCTCATGGTTATGGCCTGCGATGTTAAGTGGATCATATTGGATACAGCCTACGTGACGAACGTAATCATAAACACTAAGTTTACCGGCAGGAAGAGCGCCCCTAGTTAACTTTTGGTGAGCCAGGAGAAAAAGTCGAGCTTGCTTCTTAGTTATAGTGTATGTACGCATCAAAAGCCTCCTTCACCTATATGTATTATTTTTCATTTTACAGAACAAACGTTCTAATTTCAAGTATAGAAAAACCCTGAATCACAGGATGTGACTCAGGGGATCGATTACATCTTCTCTAACGATGGTTGCAAGCTGCCTAACGAAGGTCGGGAGGGTGCACCATTGTTATTGTCTATGCTGTTAGAACCAGCACCTACTTGTAGCTGGTACATCCGGAAGTATCTACCGCCGAGTGCCATCAGCTCATCGTGGCTACCGCGCTCTACGATCTCTCCGTGATGCAGAACAAGAATCTGATCTGCGCTGCGAATTGTAGATAGACGGTGCGCGATGATGAATGTGGTACGTCCTTTTTTGAGGACTTCTAATGCATCTTGAATGACGCTTTCTGTCTCCGTGTCGATATTGGAGGTAGCTTCATCAAGAATCAGAATAGCTGGGTCGAAGGAGAGCGCTCTGGCAAACGAAATCAATTGCCGCTGACCTGCAGAAAGGGTGCTCCCTTTTTCAATAACCGGTTCATCAAAACCTTGAGGAAGGTGGGCCAGCAATTTATCTGCTCCGACTTCCCGTAAAGCCCGTTCAACCCGTTCGCGTGAGATTCGTTCATCCCCCAGGCTGACATTGGAAGCAATAGTACCAGTGAAGAGGTAAGGGTCTTGAAGAACAATCCCCATGTGATTGCGTAGCCATTGCTTCGGAATATCTGTAACCTTCTGGCCATCAATCGTGATTTCACCTTTCTGTGGATCATAGAACCGGAATAATAAGTTGATTATCGAGCTTTTTCCGGAACCGGTGTGACCTACTAGTGCAACAGTTTCGCCTGGGCGTGCTTCAAAGGAAATATCGCGAAGGACGAAGTCTTTTTTATAAGCAAAAGATACGTTCTTAAACTCCACTTTTCCTTTATAGCGCGGCATGGAACCATCGGTAACATTCTCCCCAGGCTCATCCATAAGAGTAAACACACGACCCGCAGACACCATAGAAGTGTCGAGATTTGCAAGCTGATTCACCATACCTGTAATCGGTTGGAACAAACGTCCAAGCACATCGACGAAGGCGTATAGAACACCTAAAGATACAAATGTAGAACCCGTAATACTGCCATGTCCGAAATACCAAAGCACCATCACAAAAGAGAGACTGCGTAGAGAGTTCACCAGGTTATGGGAGGTGAAGGCATTCAGATTCAGCATTTTATTCTGATATTTCAAGTAGTCATCGTTCAGATGCTCAAATTCTTCACCAAGCTGCTTCTGACGGCGGAATATACGAACAATGGACATTCCTTGAATCGATTCATTAATGATAGCGTTGATCTCACTCAGACGTGAGCGGATGATCGTATTGTATTTTGTAGCTATTTTGCGGTAGAGCACGATCCAAAGAATAAGAATCGGGATGATGAACAAGCTGATCAGACCTAGCCGAACATCGAGCAGGAACAAGGCGATGTATACACCAGTAATATTAATAATACCAGTACTGAAATTAGAGAGAACGGCAATAAATAGATCCTTAATCGCCTCGGTATCATTAGTTACACGTGACACTACCTTACCTGCTGGCAAGTTGTCAAAAAAGTAAACCGGAAGTCGCTGGATATGCGCATACACATCTGTTCGTAGTTTTCGGATTACCTGATTCGCCGAAGATTGCAGCCAATAGGTTTTACCGAATTCGGCAAAGATCGAGATGACCAGGAAGATAGCGTACAAACCGACCAGCTGATAAATACCAGGGAGCTCAGGTTTGTAAAAATCAAACAGTTCATCCGCTGAAAGTTTAACAGCAGGATAGATGACTTCGTCCTGGCCGCGCGTGATATGCATTTCACCATTACTGAACTTTCTCTCACCATCGGATTGTGTTACGGCTTCATTGATAAAGTAGAAACTTCGTCCCGATTGAAGAATGCGAATTTCTTGACCCTTAGCTTCCCCGGGTTCAAAACGGTCTCCGCGTTTGTAATAAGCGTTGTTATACTGAACCGCCTCATCTGGTGATGCAGTACTAAAATAAGGCTTTTCGATGGCCAACATATGATTGTCAATCATGCTTTTGGCAATAAATGGACCTGCCAGTTCAGCCGCTACCCCGATGGAGAGGAGTAGAAGGGCTGCGATAAAGGTTTTTTTTGCGGTCAATGCGTATTCAAGCAGGCGTTTGCCTGTACTCTTTGTCAACGGTGACACCTCCTAAAAGTTTTGCATAGTCATAGCTAGTATGTCTTTTAATCATTCGATAAATTATTCTCTACTTGTTGCCGGTCATACTGCTCGCGGTACCAGCCATTCAGATCCAGCAGCTCTTGATGCGTACCACGTTCCACGATATGTCCGTTATCAAGTACGACGATCATGTCGGCATGTTGAACAGCAGAGAGGCGGTGCGTAGAGATCAATGTAGTCTTTCCCGCACGCTCTTGGCGAATATTCTCAATGATCTGAGCTTCAGTACGAGCGTCAACAGCGGATAAGGCATCGTCCAGAATCAGTACATCTGGATTTGCGATAAAGGCTCTGGATAAGGATACACGTTGTTTTTGTCCACCGGATAAGGATACTCCACGTTCACCAACCAACGTATCTAAACCATCGGATAATGTTCCTAAGTCATTTTGGAAGGCGGCAGCTGTGATAGCTTTCATGATCGTATCGTCATCCGCGTTGTCTAGACCAAATTGAATATTCTGACGTACTGATTTGGAGAAAAGGATCTGCTCTTGAGGAACATAACCCATCCAGCTGTGTAGTTGATCCAATGAAATCTGTTGAATCGGAACTCCAGAGATGAGAATTTCACCATTACCTGTCGGATATTCACGAAGCAGCTGTTTGAGGAGCGTTGATTTACCGCTTCCCGTACGACCGACTACACCTAGTGTTTGCCCTTGGTTTAAGGTCAGACTGACATTGCTTAGATTGTCAATCGTCGATGAGGGATAACGGAAGGTCACATCGTTAAGTTCAATTCGGGTAGGATTAGCAACTTGAACCGGATTGTCAGCACTTTGAACATCCGCTTTGGAGTTTAGCGTCTCATCAATACGTTCGAGAGAAGCGCCACCACGTTGCATGATGTTAATAAGCTCTCCAATAGCGAACATCGGCCAAACGATCATTCCGAGGTACATATTAAAGGAGACAAGATCCCCTAGGGTGATCTGATTACGGAACACAAGATATATCCCATAGGTAAGACCGATAATGTAGCTGAGCCCTACGCAGAACCGAATCGTCGGTTCGAAGAAGGCATCGACACGGGCGACGGCCATGTTCTTGTTGTATACATCTTCTGTAATATCTGAGAATCTCTTCTCATCAAGTCTTTCTTGTACATAAGCACGGATAACTCGCACACCTGAGACAGACTCGAGAACCTGATCATTCATATCTCCGAACGCATCTTGTGCTAAGCTGTAACGATCATGGATCGCTTTACCATAAAAAATCATAGCTATTGCAATTAGTGGTAATGGTAAGACAGCTGCAAGTGTCAGCTTCCAGCTGACAAGAAAACCCATTGCGAATAGTACGACAGTGAGGTAAATTGTAGAATCCACCAGGGTGAGCATCCCGAATCCAACGGTAGCTGAGACAGCTCTGATATCATTGGTTGCCCGAGCCATCAGGTCGCCGGTTCTATTGCGTTCGAAAAACGACGGGGTCATGGTCATCAAATGATTCATAAATCTCGAGCGCAGCAGGCGCTCTACGAGGTTGGAGCCTCCGAATAATTTGTGCATCCATATGTAGGTAATCCAATAAATGACTAGCAGCAAAATGAGGATCATACCGATATACTTGGCTAACGATGCTGTAGTAATAGAACCGCGTACTATGTCGTCAATGGCATTGCCTAGCAGACGTGGGGGGAATAATTCAAGAACACCTACACCAATAAGTAAGATAAGGCCAATCAGGTAACGCCTTTTTTCTCGGCGAAAGAACCAGCCCAGATTACGGAGAACGGAGAACAAGTAAATCCCTTCCTTTCGAGTTAAAATACTAGCTGTGATGTTGGAAAAAAGCGCAAGTGGTTATCTCAACAGCCAAGAAAAAACGACGTTGTCGTCCTTCAAAGATGACAACCGACAAAAAAGGCATATCATCCGAAAACGGACGATATGCCTGTAATTTACAGCTATCATGCGCACGGTGCTATACAGCACCAGGCATGTGAGAGACCTTCAAGAACTAAAGTTATACGATCAATTACACTCGCAGGGAACTTCAGGATGGTTTCACCACTTGGGCTGCTTCGGTATTCGGTTGATTGGAAATTCCAACAATAGTTATTTGATATGGCTGTAACTTCGTAAACACCGCGCTCACCCCTTTCATTGATTTAATAATAACTTTTGGTAATAACTAGTAGACCGTTAGTTATGTTCAGAGTTTATCACTCGCTTCGCAAAGTTGTCAAACTAATTTTTGAGGAGCTTGGGAAAACATTAATTGTATAAAGGTATTTGAATATCGATTCATTTTCAGTATGATTAGACTATACAAAGGAGCTGAGAGAGATGAACATGGAAATTAGTCAAGCAGCGGCAGCTTGGTTTAAAAGAGAACTGGATCTTAAGAATGGAGACTATATTCGTTTATTTCCCCGCTATAGCTCGGGAGGTGGACTTCACCCTGGTTTCTCACTGGGTATCGGGACGGAGGCACCAGGACGTTCGGCAATACAAGTTGAACAAGACGGTATTGTGTTCTACATGGAAGAGCAGGACTTATGGTATATGGAAGGTTACGGCTTAACTATTGTGTATTCTGAGGCAGACGATGACATTGAATATAAGTATGAAGCCAAATCGGTGCCTGGCGGAGTACAGGTTTAAATGTCTTAATTTTGTTTTTTTTCTAATGTGAAAAGCCCTTGCCAAAAGGCAGGGCTTTTTCTAGTGTTGATATAATCAGTGCGAATTGCGAAACGTTTCTTCCTCCATAGCAAAATCGAAATCGTCAATGTCGTATACTTGAACAGGGACTCCACCTTCAATAATGCGTTGAATCAGCTCGAATTGATCTGTAAGAATAGGCACCTTCTCACGTTGTGAGGACAATAGAAGCTCCGTTTCGATAGGATCGAACGTTTCGCCGTAGACAGCGGTATCCATGCTGTTAATGATGGTAATCTTTGATTGTCCGCCTAGTAGAATACCAGAGCTTTTTGCCCAAGGAACAGCCAGACAGCGGTTGATTTTTTTAGCATTAAGTGGCTCTTCAAAATAGGCAATGAGCTCACCAATCTTGAGTTTGACATGCTTGTCATCATCTGGACGGTTCATTAACGGATCATCACTGTCCCGCAGTTCGTATAATTCCATCACGGTCGTATAAGGCACTATATATTCTACAGGGCTGCTCGATATGAGAAGCTGGCCGTAAATCGCCATCATGACGGCTTCCGTCACAAATTGTCTAGACATCTTTATCCTCCTGAAGTTCGGGTACTGCTATCGTACTTATGGACTTAAAAATATAAAAACACTGTAGAGCGCAAAAGTCAACTGTACTTAGCAACTCAGTAAAGAGAAAGGACAGAATATCCCTGTGAAGCAATGGAAATCATATTTTACTTTTGTACGGCCTTACATGAAATGGATTGTGTTTACGCTCTTTATAGGTATGATCAAGTTCAGCATCCCGTTGACACTGCCTATGATTCTGAAATACGTAGTCGATGATCTGCTGATGAACCCTGCCATGAGTGCCCAGGAGCGGGTATCGCAATTGATGCTCATCCTCGGAGGCGCTTTTGTTTTATTCGTAATTGTAAGGGGACCGGTGGAGTATTACCGGCAGTATTTTGCACAGCTGATCACAAGTAAGATATTGTTCGATATGCGGAATAAGCTATACAGTCACTTACAGCGGTTGTCGCTGCGGTATTATCAGAATACAAAAGTGGGCGAAGCGATTTCAAGATTTATAAATGATGTGGAACAGACCAAAAATTTAGTAGAAGTCGGAATGATGAATGTATGGCTGGATTTATTTACGCTAGTGTTTGCGCTTGGTTTTATGTTTTATTTGAATCCAGTGCTGGCGCTAGTATCTATCGCTGTACTTCCGTTCTACGCCTTTGCGGTAAGTAAACTATATAAACGACTTAAGGTGTTAACGAAAGACCGTTCACAGGCTCTGGCTGGCATTCAAGGCTATCTTCATGAACGGATTCAAGGCATTTCGATCATCCGCAGCTTCACCATGGAAAAAGTGGATCAGAAGCAGTTCGAAGATATCAACGGTAACTTTCTCAAAAAAGCGATGGCTCAAACTCGTTGGAATGCGATTACCTTCGCGATTATTAACACACTAACGGATATTGCACCACTGCTAGTCATCGGATACGGTGGTTATCAAGTGATTCATGGGAATTTGACTGTGGGAACCTTTGTTGCTTTCTTCGGCTATCTGGACCGGATGTATGCGCCTCTGCGTCGATTGATTAATTCCTCGACAGTGCTCACGCAAGCCTCGGCTTCCCTTGAACGGGTGCTTGAGCTGCTGGAAGAGCCTTATGATATCGTGGATAAACCGGGAGCAAGACCTCTGACGAATACACGTGGTGAAATTGATTTTTATAATGTTTGGTTCAAATACAACGAAGAGAATGATTGGGTACTGAAGGATATTAATTTAAGTATCAAACCTGGTCAGACGGTCGCTTTTGTTGGAATGAGTGGTGGCGGGAAGTCCTCTCTCATAAGCTTGATCCCGCGATTCTATGACATAAGCAAAGGTAGCCTCCAGATGGATGGTCAGGATATACAGGGTTTGACGCAGGAGAGTTTGCGAAGAGCCGTTGGGATGGTGCTTCAAGATAATTTCTTATTTAGTGGGTCTGTACGAGATAATATCTTGTTCGGCAATCCTAATGCTACAGAGGAGCAAGTCCTTTCGGCGGCGAGAGCTGCCAATGCGCATGATTTTATTGAGCAGCTGCCGCTAGGCTATGATACAGAAGTGGGAGAACGTGGAGTGAAGCTGTCCGGTGGGCAAAAGCAACGGGTAGCCATAGCAAGGGTGTTTCTTAAAGACCCAAAGGTTCTTATATTAGACGAAGCTACGTCAGCACTGGATCTGGAATCAGAGCATTTAATTCAACAAGCGCTGCAATCCCTCTCGTCGGAACGAACTACACTCATTGTTGCGCATAGACTGTCTACGATTACACATGCTGATCAGATCGTGGTGCTTGAGAATGGTGAAATCACAGAACGTGGTACACATGAGGAACTAATGGGACTGGACGGAAGTTATGCGAGATTGTTTAACGTACAGCATTTGGATACATGATAAGATCTAACATTATAATAAATTACTTAGGTGGTCTTCTCGGGAGAGAGGGCCATTTTTTTAAATCCATTTGAGTCTTTTTGAATATCACGTGCGTCTAAAAAATATAAGCAACATGAAAGGTAGTGAGAACTTGAATACAACAGAGCTGGAGGAAAAGGCGATAGCGGGTGATGAAGACAGCTTTACTGCATTGATAGACGGGATGCAAGAGCGTCTTTACCGTATGGCGTACTCCTATGTGAGGAATAAGGATGATGCGCTGGAGATTGTACAGGAGACCGTCTATAAAGCGTACATCTCAATTCATAAACTGCAGCAACCTCAATATTTTAAAACTTGGCTCACAAAAATAGCCGTCAATTGTGCCTTGGACTTTATCCGAAAATCTAAAAAAATCGTGTATATGGAGAAAGATCCCGAAGGCAGCTACGCTTCAGAACCCATAGAGGATGTCATTGATCTTCAGGAGGCGCTAAGAGTCCTTGATAAAAGATCAAGAATGATCATTGTGATGAGGTATTTTGAAGACTTGCCCATAAAGGAAATTGCCGGGGTATTGGACATGCCAGAGAGTACAGTGAAAACCGTCATCTATCGGGGATTAGGGAAATTAAAAATTAATATGAAGGGGAGTGAGTACTTTGGATAATCAACTTGAACGTTTACAGAAAGCATACAACGATATTGAAATCCCCGAAGAACTATCACAAGCTTCTCGAAAAGGTATTGAAAGAGGAAAACGCTATAAACAACAGAAAAGAGGAATAAAAATGAGCGGATTAAAATGGACAGGATCAGTTGCAGCAGCAGTTATCATTTCTTTTACAGTGGGTGTAAATACGGTACCCGCCTTCGCGGATAGTATGAATCAAGTGCCCGTTCTAGGCAAGCTGGTAAGTGTATTGAAATTTACGGATGGAAGTGCAGGCGGCGGCACGATTCAGGATGGAGTAGATGTCAATTTCATTTCGTTGAAACATCAGAAGAACAGTGATCAAATGATTTTAAATTTTGCAAATTCGGACAATACACAAGACCTTGCAAGCTCTTATAACGTAAAATTCACTGACAATCCTTATACAATGACCGTAACCGTGAGTGGGGCAAGGAACTTCTCAGCTGTTAAAGATCTTGAGACATTAAAAGAAAGCAAGTATGTTCAAGATGCTTATCCTTTAATTACATTGGATGACTCGATGATACGTTTCAATGTAACCTTCAAAGAGCCAGTTGCTTATGAGGTAAAGGAATATAAGGAGCCGGCACAGGTGGCGATTACATTGAAGGATAAGAAGGGTGACGTGGAGGAAGGAACTTCTATCTATTCACTTAGAACGGTCTCAGAGCCTTCCGGCGAGAGTCAAGGCATGGCTGAAGAGATGTTATTCGGGTTAGAGAACGTGCGCGTATTAAAGGATCAGAAGGGATTATTCCTAGTGGAAGCTGGGTATTTCAATACAGAAGCAGAAGCTTTGGCCCAACTGAAAAAAATTCAAACAGAGCATGGGGTTGGTGATCTATTGTTTGTAGAAAAACGATCGTCTCAGGAAATTCCACAGTCCATTTCTCAGGCTGAATAAAAATAAAATAGAGCAGCGATTCTCTCGATAGTGGAGAATTGCTGCTCTATTTTTGTGTTGAATGGTTGCTCCACCTTTTACATTTTGCCAATCAAGAGCGACAATATACCGGCTGCGATAAGCGGTCCTACTGGGACACCCTTGAACAATGCAACGCCAATCACTGTTCCGATCAGGAGACCCGCAACAACTGTGGGCTGGTTGGTCATAAGGATGGCTCCGCGTCCACCAAGATAAGCGACGAGAATGCCGATCGCAATCGCAAGAAGAGACTTCCAGTGGAGGAAGGACTGACCGACCATCTGTAGCGATATTTTTCCGCTGGCCAAGGGCGTCATGACCCCGATCGTAAGAATGATAATCCCAATGGTTAAACCATATTTCTCAAGCCAAGGGAAGGTCTGCTGCAGGCCAAGAACTCTTAGCAGTAGTAGGACGACCATTGCTATTGTTACAGGGGAATTACTGCTTATAATACCGAGCGCAGCAAGACCAAGCAAAAGCAAAGAGGTCATGTCCATCTTAAACGTTCAACTCCTTATTGTGAGAACTGCGCTTCGCAAGAATGTGATCTGCGATAAGTTTACCATGCCCACGTCCTGTCTCAATAAATACTTCATTTGCATTGCGGCCTGAGGCGATTACTCCTGCAACATAAAGACCTGGAACATTACTTTCCATAGTTGAAGGATTAAAAGCTGGCTTATCCATATCGTCATCCATAACTACGCCGGCAGAAGTGAGAAGCACCCGGCTAGGCCGGAAGCCAGTTAAAGCAAGGACGAAATCATTATCTATGGATTTTTTGTCTCCATTATGACTCGTAACTATAACCGAACTAGCCGTAATTTCAGTAACACGTGATTCCAGATGTAGAGTGATCTTACCCTTTTGTACCATCCCTTCAAAGATTGGCCGAACCCAAGGCTTAATATTCGAGGAAATGCTCTCACCACGATAGACCATATCGACTGTAGCTCCAACACGCATAAGCTCCAGTGCTGCATCTACCGCAGAATTACTGCCACCAATGACAGTAACTTTCATCCCTGTATATGGATGGGCTTCACCGAAATAGTGGGTAACTTTAGGAAGTTCTTCCCCTGGAATGCCGATCATATTCGGTTGATCAAAATAACCTGTAGCGATAACGACATTTGCAGTGATACGTGTGTGATGCTCACCACGCATATTGGACGTATGTACAGCATAGGTTCCATCTTCCAGAGGCTCAATGGATAACGCTTCTTCGTAAGCGGCGATATCTAGACCATACTGCTTCGCAGCCCGGCGGTAATAGACAAGAGCTTCATGGCGGTATGGTTTATCATTGGTCGAGGTGAAAGGAACGTCTCCGATTTCTAATAACTCAGCGGTACTGAAGAATTGCATATTTGTTGGATACAAATAAATGGAGTGTACGATAAAGCTTTTTTCAATAATGAGACTGGACAGTCCTTGGCGCTGGCATTCGATAGCTGCCGAGAGGCCGCAAGGACCTGCACCGATAATAATTACATCTTTCATACAGTGGGTTACCTCCTGATTGTTACTATCTTTTCTTTAAATCCTACCCTAAATTCATTCATTTTGCCATAAGCATAAGGTTAAACATAATAACCATTGCAAGAATAATGTTGATTGTTATATAATTAGATATATATCTAATGTGTATCTAGCTTTTGAAAGTTGAAGGAGTGTGATTCCAATGCAGTTAGAAAAAATAGTGAACTATCATAAAGCTTTGGCTGACCCAACACGTCTTCGTTTATTGTTGCTTCTGTCACAAGGAGAAATGCACGGACAAGCGCTGGCTGAGAAATTGAATTTATCACAACCAACGGTAACTCATCATGCAGCGAAATTGCGTGAAGCAGCTCTAATAAAGGAACGACGTGACAAAAATACAGTTTATTTTAAGTTGAATCCAGAATTCATTAGTAGTGGCGCTGAGGCTTCACTTCAGTTTATTTTTTCGAAAGGAGCGAGAAATATGGAAGAGAAATCACCTGAAAATAGTCTAAAGGAGTCTGTGCTGCGTAACTTTTTTTCTAAGGATGGGCGGCTTCGGCAAATCCCGGCACAATATAAGAAGAAACTGATCGCACTTCAGTTCATGGTTGAGAAGCTAGAGCCAGGGGTAGTTTATAGTGAGAAGGAAATTAACGAGTTTATTAAGCAGTTCCATGAAGATTTTGCTACCATTCGGCGTGAATTTATTATGCATCAGTTTATGTATCGTGAGAATGATAAATATGAACTTAATCCCCAAGAAATTTGGATGCGTTGGGAAGATGTCAAATAATGATCATAAAGTTGTTAACAATTTGTGTCTGTTGGAAATATGCTGATTAAGTGGGAGGAATTCGAATATAATAGAATTGTAAGCGTTAACAAAGATAGTTTTTCGAAAGGAGACTTGTCTTATGTTTTTTAAACGCACAAAAAAACAACCCCAATCCGATCATATTACCGTTACCCTAACCCAAGTCAAGCAGGCGATCAGACAGTTTGAAGAAGATATGCCTGCGCTCATTAGTAGAACAGCTTTAATCCTTGACGACAAAAGAATAGATTTGAGCAGACTAAAACGGTATTTAGGAGGAATTCCAGAGCAGAATTTCTATATGTCACGCGAGACCTATGAAGTTTTCGAGGAACAAGATAAGCTTGTTCCGTATTACCTTGATATGGTTCAGTCCGCTGTAGACAATTACATCAGTGATACTGGTCAGTTGCCACTTGTTGAAGATGCATGGTTACCTGAGGTCCATTATCGTTTGCTAGCCACAGAAAGTTATCTCAAAGAAACCCCTCCTTTCCCACTGTATATCACAGAAGAGGAAATGATGCTGACACATCGTGCGGAGCATTTTGAGTAAATGAATAAATCAAATTTAAAGCCTATATAGACTGTTCGGTAGAAGGGGAGACAGCAGTTCCTTTTTACAGAATGGTCTTTTCATTGTCTTCAAAGGCATAGTACAATAGATTTCTGTAAGTTAAATTTTTATAATCAACAGCATATAAGGGGAATCGCTTGATGAAAGAAGTACAAGCTATATTATTTGATTTGGATAATACTTTAATGGATCGTGACCATACATTTCGCAGTTTTAGTACTCAGTTTGTTCAGGATTTTCTAGGACATTTGGAAGCTGAAGAAGCGCAGAAGGTAGTAGAAGATATGATTCACAGAGATGCTGATGGTTACCGTGATAAGGACGGATTCTTCGTAGAGCTAAGCGAGGTACTGCCTTGGGAAACACCAGTTACGGCTGAACATATTCGTGCATATTATGATGCAAGTTATATCAATCATGGTGCTACGATGAAGGATGCTGTGGACGTTCTGAAGTACTGCAAAGAGCGCGGTTATATACTTGGTCTGGTTACCAACGGCAAAGTAGATATCCAGAACACCAAAATTGATACCCTTGCCCTGCGAGAGTACTTCAAGGCTATTGTCATTTCTGGAGAAGTAGAAATTGCTAAGCCTGATCCTAAGATTTATCAACTTGCATTAGACAGATTGGGAGTTACTGCGGATCAGACATTGTTTATTGGAGATCACCCGGTGAATGATATCTGGGGTGCAGGGAAAGCAGGGCTACAAGGCATTTGGCTGCAAAGAAAACATGCCTGGGACGAGCAATTGGACATACAACCTTGGAAGATAATCTACGAGTTGAATGAGCTTAAGTCCATTTTGTAATTTTATCAAAATTTATAGTTGACATTATACGGCAGCGCCGTTTATGATAACAGCATCTTATTTCGGAAGGAGACGATGTTTTATGACAGTTTTAAATGTAATGAACTCAACTGTTGTGGATACGTGTCTTCCGGGAACAGCGGCTGCCGAATAAGTTATTCGTGCAGTTTAGCAGGTAAGCTCTATTACGCTTATTAGAGCCGCGGGAACCGTATTGGGTCCGGCGGCTTTTTTGTGTATATAGAATCGATAGGAATTGTAGTTAATTGTCTATTTCTCTATATATCGCACGGGGAAATGAACTTATCCTTGTCTTTAGGATGAGACATTTTCCTGATTATGTGTACACTTTTTGTCCTTTTCGTCCTAGAGGAGTTCATGAAGTGTGACCGCCGCCGGAGTCTTAAATTCCGACGGCTTTTTGTGTTCTCGGAAAATGCTAGCAGTACATGGTAAATAAAAACAAAAACTTAAACAGATCTTTAGGAGGATTCAAATGACTAACATACAGCAATATGGTTGGAATGAAAATTGGAGTTCAAAATGGGATGAAAAGTGGAAGGAGACGGAGGATAAACGGCTTGTTCCCGGAAGAATTGTAGGCGATTTTGGCAGTAAGTATAGGGTGATGACTGATTTGGGAGAGACATGGGGGGAGCTATCAGGCAAGCTGAGACATACGTTTGTCGCTTCAGGTGATTTTCCTGCGATCGGCGACTGGGTGGCTCTTTCAATGCAGGATGGCGGCGAGCATGCGATTTTACATGGGATATTGCCTCGGCATAGTGTCATCTCACGCAAGGTAGCTGGTAACACACAAGAGGAGCAGATTGTTGCCTCGAATGTAGACACTTTATTTCTGGTCAGTGCTTTGAATGATGACTTTAATGTTCGGCGGATGGAGAGATACTTAATCATGGCTTGGAACAGCGGGGCCAATCCAGTCATTCTGCTGACCAAAGCAGATCTTTGCCTAGATGCAGAGAGTAAAATTGCCGAAATGGAAAGCGCCGCACCAGGTGTGCCAGTTCATGCGGTTAGTGCACTGCAAGATAATGGCCGTGAGAAGCTGCTGCCTTACATTGGGAGTGGCCAGACAGTAGCTCTAACGGGCTCATCAGGCTGCGGCAAATCTACGATGGTCAACTGGTTATGTGGAAAGAATCTTCAGCTTACACAGGATGTAAGAGAAGGCGATAGCCGTGGACGCCATACTACTACCCACCGTGAACTGTTTATTATGCCGGACAGAGGAATCATAGTAGACACACCAGGGATGCGTGAGCTGCAGCTGTGGGAAGATGAGGGTGGATTAGATCTGGCGTTCAGTGATATTAGCAGCTTAGCTGCTGCATGTCGGTTTAGTAACTGTAGACATGAACGTGAGGAGGGCTGTGCGGTACTTGAAGCGGTTCATAACGGTGAGCTCGAAGAGAAGAGACTGCTGAACTACCGAAAGACACAGCGGGAGCTGCTGTACCAGAGCACCAAAGAGGTGAAGCTCAAGAGAAAAACTGCAGCTTCTTCTAAAGTTCATTCGACAAGGACTAGAGGGTACGGTTGGCGTAAAGAACTTGATGAGTATTAGAAGAACTTTATAGACAGCGACGGAGGAAAGATTAGTGTTCCAATAGGCTAGAAAGTCAAAAAAAGGGTGACCCTGAGCTCAGGGTCACCCTTTTTTATTAAATTCTCTTATAGCTTGTATTAAAACGATGCTGCAGTTTCCTTAGCCAATTGCAATCCGTTCTCAATAATTTCAGCGGATTGTGCAGGAAGTTGGTTGTGGCCTTCGATGATTACTTGAGTAATATCTTTGATACCCCAAAGGTTAAGGTTACCAACGATGAAGTTTACAGCCATTTCAGCACTTGCTGCAGGACCTTCGGAATAAATGCCACCTCTAGCGTTCAGTACGATTGCTTTTTTACCTGTCAAAAGACCAACTGGACCTTCAGCAGTGTAAGAGAATGTTTTGCCAGCTTGGCAAAGGTAATCGACATAAGTATGCAATACAGCTGGTACAGTCATGTTCCACAGTGGGAAACCGAATACTACTTTATCAGCAGCGATAAACTGTTCCAGATATTTATTAACTACAGCAGCACCTGCTGCTTCTTCAGCTGTTAGTTCGTAACCTTGAGCAGCTTTGTACATACCAGTGATCAGGGTATTGTCGTAGTAAGGAAGTTGCTCTGCGAACAAATCAAGTTCAGTGATTTCATCTTCTGGATTGTTAAGTTTGTAGTTCTCCAAAAATTCATTGTAAAGCTTAACACTTACGGATTGTTCTGCTGGACGGTTGTTTGCTTTGATAAATAAAACATTAGACATTATGATTGCTCCCTTGGATGTGTGTATTTAATATTAACTATAAATAATATAGCATGTATTTTTTTGTTTGTAAATTATTTTTTTGTGATTTTTTTAGGGGAGAAAGAGTATTTTATAAAGGAACAAGAGTTTGAATAATAGAAATCCCGGTTAATAAACTTACAAGGAAACAGGAAAATATTCCCTATATTCATAAGGATCTGAATGAATTAAAAGGAGCGATGGACATGTCCATTGATCGGTTTATCATTAAGAAATTGGATAGCTGTCACGAAGAGCATACACGCCAAAATTTAGTGAGACTCTTTAAACTTCGAATACAGAAAGCTGAAAAAGCAGAGAATAAGAACTATAAGATTAGCTGATATTGTCCCATCCTGGTGTAATCATTCATTACTAAAGCTGCAAAACTTAAAAACAGCAAGTCTCTTTCAGAGACTTGCTGTTTTGTCTGCCAAAGGATAAAAGAAACTTTACAAAAAAACTACCCCTCTATTAATAGAGGGATAGCGCCAATGAATCATTCTCACTATAACTGTGCAATATAGCCTCAGAGCCTTTAATTTCGATACTAATTAATGAATTCAGGCATTTCTGGATAGCATTCTTGCCCTTTTGAATTTTGAGCTCCAACGTACTGTTAAGTAATCTAAGTACTTTTTGAGTGGGCTGTTTATTTTCTGTTGTGAAATACACAGGTACAAGTTTGTTCTGAAATGTGATGAGCATTCTCATTTTGAAGACACCTCGCTAAAAGTATTTCATGTTAATGATAATACCCTTTGTTTCTTAATTTTACCTTAAAATTAGCTTATGATAACATAAAGATTGTTAGATTAATATACATATATATGAAATACAGGAAGGATACAATGATGTGAATGACAATGGATTGGCCGATTTAACGCATTTTTTATTTCCAGATGAAGTAATGGGGCAAGCAGTTCTGGATCAGTTACATACAGGTTTAAACGCAGAACGGATCTGTAGATTGAAATATAAAGAGAAGGAGGAAATGAAGGATCTGTGTCTGCAAATACATAAAGACCGGATACTAGTAATCTGCAATAGTAACCCGGAAACCCTGCCCTATGAATTAAAGGATGAAAGTGAAACGGAGAGCTTTTGTCTTCAGCTGTTCGAATGTGAGAACATGAAGGAGCTCTTTAATCACGGGATTCCGGCATTACTAATGTCAAAAAGAAAATTTGAGGAGCTGAAAAAAAGCTCATGCTCATCCACGCTGCAAATGCTCTCAGATTGTTTAGCAGCAGAGACAGGGGATGATGTACATTCCATCCAACTAGCACGGGTAATGAAGTGCTTCATGGCGGAAGGAGAATTACGACTCTGTACGTCCAGTGACAGTGGATGGAGCTTCCAGAAAGCACGCTTCTTAGGCGATCATTCCAGTGGCTGGTTGTTACGAATGAGCAGTGATCCATCCAAAGACTGGCTTATAGCCCTCCCGATTACAAAAGCTCAATTATGTGGGTCAGTAACAAAGTGGGTGTTACATTCTTCCGCATTTCTCACTCCACAATAGCAGTTGAATAAGGAGGGAGGGTAAGTTGATCTGAATTCAAGATCGATTTGACAGCAATCGTCTTTAGGATCTTGGAGTAAGAGAAACCCTCGACATTGGGTTGTAGTACAATAGTTTGTTCTTCTCCAGTAAGGTTATGAACGACGAGCACCTGATCCTGTGTTGTTAGTCGTTCGTAAGCCATAACCCCGGGATTGCCAGAAGCATAGTCACGGATTCCGCCATCCCGGAGCGCAGGAATCTCATTTCTTAGCGCAATAAACTCGCGATATCTTTCTAGCATTGAACCACTGTCATTCAGCTGGCTCTCAACATCAACGTTTATCGCACCCGCATTATTACGTCCGGCCTCCCAAGTAGTCTGCCCCTCTCCTTGATCAGCTGCACTCCATCTCATAGGCTCTCGAAGTCCTTCATCTGGCTTCACACCGCGCATTCCAATTTCTTCACCATAATAGATAAAAGGATTCCCAGGCAAAGTTAATAGTAGGGCTGCTGCCATTTTTGCATGATTCGGGTTATTGTCTAATTGACTCATGACTCTGTTTTGATCATGATTCGTCAAGAAAGTAGCATCGGTAAATTGGTTATCGGATATTTTGGAATACAATTTATAGGTTCGTTCCAGCGTAAAGGCCGTTCCGCTGTCTTTTTCAGTTTTTACAGAGTTCACCAGTGTTTCTGCTAAGCCAAAGTTAAAGCTTGAGTTAAAAGCTTGATCTAAATAAGCTCCGACAGTGACAGCAGAATTCTCCCAGACCTCGCCAACTATATATGCCTCTGGATTTACTTCATTCATAGCCTTGCGGAACTCCTGCCACCAGGACACATTTTTAGCGGTAGTAGCCTCACTTTTATCACTCAAAAGATCTTCGTAGATATGCTTCGCAGCATCTAGTCGGAAGCCATCCACACCTTGCTCCAGCCAAAATTTTCCGATGTCCTTCATCTCAGTACGAACTTCTGTATTATCGAAATTCAGATCAGGCATGCCTTCCCAAAATCCGCCCAGATAATGACTGCCAAGTATAGAATGCCACGCACTGCCACCGCCAGCAGCGCTGGCTCCATTTGCGGGACGACCTTGATCTTCAGCCCAGACGTACCAATCGCGATATTTGCTGTCACTGTTTTTAGCCGAGTCTACGAACCATGGGTGTTCTTTGGAGGTATGATTCACAACCAAATCCATAATTATTTTTATTCCTCGTTTATGCGCTTCTTTAATTAGCTCCTGCATATCCTCAATCGTCCCATAATCAGGATTAATCGCACGATAATCGGTTACATCATATCCATGATAGCTTGGTGATGGGTTGATGGGCATGAGCCAAATCCCGCCAATCCCCAAATCAGTCGTGGTTTCAGGATTCCCATCATTTAAGTAATCCAGCTTTTGGGTGATCCCTTTTAGATCTCCAATGCCATCGCCGTCTGAATCATAGAAGGAACGAACAAATAATTCATAATAAACAGCGGAAGGTTGTTCATCCGTCTTATTTATCAATGCTTGAGGTGTAGCGGTGCTCTGAATGGAGTCTGCTTTAGGGGAGGGCGTGGCAATGGATGTTTTGTTGCTTTGATTACCAGAACAACCGGACAGCAGTAATGTGGTTAGACTGATGCCCACCAGAGAGCATATTGTGATTTTTTTGGTTTTGAATGCAACACCTTTATACATATGTAATAACTCCTTCTATTGCAAATTTTCTAATTCAAGAAATGGAAAGCGCTTTATTTCCTATAGTACTCGAATGCATCCCCATTGGTAAAACGTTTGCACAGATACAAAAACAGCAAATTAAACGATATTTATCCATTCCTTCAATAAAAGTCGCTAGTATCATGGTTATTCTTGGATTTCCCTAGGTTATTGGAGGTTTTAACCTTTTCGTAGGCATCTGCATATGCTTTAAGCAAGGGCGAAGGACCCGGTAAGAAAGGAGAATGAAGAATGAAGATTAGGAAAAAGCTGTCATTGTCGCTCATGATCATTACTTTATGCTTTTCAGTGCTTGCCGGTTGCGGCGGAAAGTCAGAGTTGGTAAAGGTGAAGATTGGTGAAGTCACCCGTTCTGTCTTTTATGCACCCGAATATGTTGCCTTATCACAAAATTTCTTTAAAGACGAAGGACTTGACGTAGAGCTACAGACGATCCCCGGTGGAGATAAAACCATGACTGCACTCCTCTCAGGTGCCATCGATGTTGCATTGGTAGGTTCTGAAACCTCCATTTATGTGTATCAACAGGGTTCAGATGATCCGGTTATTAATTTTGCACAGCTTACTCAGAGGGATGGAACGTTCCTGTTTGCCCGTAAAGCTGACGGAGCGTTTAACTGGGATAAAGTGAAGGGTTCTACCTTCCTGGGGCAAAGAAAAGGCGGAATGCCACAAATGGCAGGTGCGTTTACTTTATCTAAAAAAGGAATAGATCCTACCAAAGACATTACCTTGATCCAAAATATTGACTTTGCTAATATTGCCGGTGCTTTTGCTTCAGGCACAGGCGATTATGTGCAGCTGTTTGAACCACAGGCTTCAATCTTTGAACGTGAGAACCGAGGTGCAGTAGTGGCTTCGTTTGGTGTGGAAAGCGGCTATTTACCGTACACCGTGTTTATGTCTAAGAACAGCTATATTAGTAAAAATGGAGACACGGTACAGAAGTTCACAAATGCGATCCAGCGTGCTCAGCTTTGGGTGAAGGAACATAGCCCTGAAGAAATTGCGGATGCGATAATGACTTATTTTGATAAGACGGATAGAGATATCGTGGTTTCTGCAGTCAAACGTTATAAGGAACAGGATACCTATGCGGTTAATCCAATTATAGATCAAGAAGAATGGAACAATTTGCTTGATGTGATTGATAATGCTGGTGAGCTTAAAGAACGCGTTCCTGCTGACAAAATAGTGAATAACAGTTTTGCTGAAAAAGCTGAGAAGAGCATTAAGAGTAGCACTTCAAAATAAGAGAGAACCAAAGATCCTAAATAAGATGTGTAAATTGAAGGAGGGGCTGACAATGCTTCCAGTAGTGCAATTAAAGGGAGTAACGCATGCCTATCTTGGCGACCGTGAAGCTTCACTGGCCGTTGAGGACCTGAACCTTAATGTCGAGCAAGGAGAGTTCGTTAGCTTAGTCGGACCAAGTGGTTGCGGTAAGACGACTCTCCTATCGATTATTGCAGGACTGCTGCAGCCATCTCAAGGCGAAGTGTTCGTAAATGGAGAGCCCATTATGGGACCCTCACCAGAGGTTGGGTATATGCTGCAGCAGGATTATCTTTTTCCTTGGCGGAGTATTCTGGACAATGCCATTCTCGGACTAGAGCTGACTGGAAACTTGAACGAGGAGAGCAGAAAGCGGACGTTGGAGCTACTACGAGAGATGGGCTTAGAGGGCAAAGAGCACGCCTTTCCTACTCAGTTATCAGGTGGGATGCGGCAGAGAGTGGCTCTGGTACGCACCTTGGCAACGAATCCTGGACTCCTTCTACTAGACGAGCCGTTCTCGGCACTTGATTACCAGATCAAATTACAGCTGGAAGATTTGGTCTCTGAGACCTTACGCAGCAGGGGGACAACTGCAATATTAGTTACTCATGATCTATCTGAGGCCATTGCGGTAAGCAGCAGTGTTATTCTTCTACAACGAAATCCAGGGAAGATCCGAAAAGTATTTTCAGTGCCAGAGCAAATCCGGTCAGCACCTCCGCTATTTGCACGTGATCAGCCAGGCTTTTCGGAGCTTTTTCATGAAATATGGAAAGAGATGGAGATTGCAGGGAGGGAAAGCTAATGAAGCATACGGAGCAATCGGGGTTATTAGCTTCCCGTGAACAGTGGCTACAACAATTGCATGGCGATTATAAAAAAACGAAGCACCGCTGGCGCAATCAGGTGATTGTTGTAAGGAGCAGCCTGTTACTGCTGTTTTTTGTTCTCTGGGAAGCTGGCGCAAGAATGGGCTGGATTGATGAGTTATTATTCAGCTATCCCACAAAAATCTTCCGGCAGATCTGGGGAGATATGGTCAGTGGAAGCTTGTGGCCGCATCTGGGGATGACGGTAGGTGAGACTGCGGTAGGCTTTGTACTAGGAACGCTATTAGGGACACTACTTGCTGTGATCATTTGGTGGTCTCCTTTTTTATCAGCAGTGCTTGATCCGTATATGGTCGTATTTAACAGTATGCCGAAGGTGGCGCTGGGGCCGATTTTTATCGTCATGTTCGGAGCCGGATTCACTGCTATCGTTGTTACTACTTTATCTATAACGGTGATTATAACGACGCTTGTTGTGTACAATAGTTTTTGCAGTGTGGATCCGAATCTGGTTAAGGTGGTTCGTTCCTTCGGAGCTTCCAGAGTTCAGGTGTTCTTTAAAGTAATTCTTCCAGCCTCGTTCCCGACGGTGGTCTCCACCTTAAAGGTGAATGTTGGGATGTCATGGGTAGGGGTTATCGTAGGGGAGTTCCTGGTCGCTAAATCGGGTCTGGGTTATCGGATTATTTATGGTTTCCAGGTCTTTAATTTCACGCTAGTGATGTCCAGTCTTTTGATTATCGCGGCCGTGGCTACAGCAATGTATCAATTAGTGGTATATCTTGAGAAGCGGTTGTTATCCCGGCGGTGAACCTTATGTAATATTGTGTCCGTACACAAAATCTTGTAACATGTCTATATCTTTACCTATTTATTGGGTTAGTGCTTGTAAGGAGAGATAAGGCTATGGGATTTCGTGTGATAAAAACAGCAGCAGCTACGTTATTATCCGTACTAGTTGCGTCTGCAGTGGGGATACCTAATGCGCAGAGTGCAGGCTTGCTGGCAATTTTGGGTGTAGAGGTTACTTTGAAAAGGAGTTTCCGAACGATAACGGCTCGTTTTTTAGCCTCGCTCGTGGGACTCTTTTTTGGCTGCATCCTATTCTGGCTTCTAGGGTTCCATTACTGGGTGCTCGGGCTGTATGTACTCGTGGGCTTTCCGATGATTGTAAAGTCTGGCTACAAAGAAGGAATTGTCACCAGCTCGGTTATCGTGTTTCGCGTGTTTGGACAAGCTGAACTATCGCTCCATGTCCTGTTGCAGCAAATAGAGCTTCTGGCTATCGGGCTCGGTTCAGCAGGGCTGGTAAACTTGATTTACATGCCTCAGACTGGTGGGGTCATTTATGGGATCCGTAAGGAAGTGGATCGCTATTTTTCGGTTATTTTTACACAGATGGCCCGAACGCTTCGAGATCCTGCGTATATTTGGGACGGCAAAGAATTAATTGACGCAGATAATACAGTGCAGCGGGGATTAACGGCAGCTACCCGTGAGATGGAGAATCATGTTATTCATCCTGATGAAGCATGGAATGTTTATTTCTACATGCGGAAGGAGCAACTGGAATCGATTCAAAGTATGATGCAGCTGCTTTCTCAAGTGTACCGCCATTTACCGCATGGGGAGATGGTTGCTGAGTTATTTGACCAGCTTAGCGGGGATGTGCTTGCGGAAGAATATACTGGACGAACTGAACATTTACTGGACGAGCTAACAAGAGAATTCGAAGAAATGGATCTGCCAGAGACACGTGAGGAATTTGAAGTGCGCTCAGCTATTCTTCAGTTATGCAGGGAACTGGCACTTTATTTAAAGATCGCTAAGCGGCATAAAATCCCGGTCAGTTACAAGCCGGAGAAACGTTTGAAGATTCGAAATAAGGCTTAAATTGAGGCTTTAATAAACTGAAGTATTAACTATCTCTGTCAAAATCACGATAAGATATGTATGAGCTAAAAGTTGATCACAGGATATGATTAACGATTTTATGGTGAGTTCAAATAATAGCAGGAAGTTCGGTAGTCGAATTTTCCGCATTGGCAGGTGAGGCGTATGGACAAAGTTATGGAATCATTTATAGGAAAACAGCTTATAGCTAACCTTTTTAATGACAAAGGAGTATTTGTTTTACCCGCATTGACTTTATTAAGTGCTGAGCATATACGATTAATTAATCAACATAAGATCACCCTAGAGTCTCATGACGTCGTACAGCTGGATAGCGCGGAATTTTTCCAACTTGCAATCGATGATTGCACAGCTGCGATAGAAAATATTTTTGAACAGCTTCGTCATAACAAAAACAAACGAATTCCTATGCTTGAAGTTAGAAATGAAGTCATTCCGTTTATTCAGCAGGTAAGCGAAAAGAATGACTTCTACGGCGTATTGGCTGCATTGCAGTCCAAGGATGATTATACATACAGACATAATGTAGCGGTTGGTATTTTATCTACATTGCTAGGTAAATGGCTAAAATTAAAGCCTGAGGATTTGAGTATGCTGACGATCGCAGCGACCCTTCATGATATCGGAAAAATGAGGATTCCGGATGAATTATTAACCCGGCCGGGCCCGTTGACCGCTGAGGAGTATCAGCTTATGAAAAAGCATACGACCTATGGATACGAGATGATCCGGGACACTATTGGAACCAATCATTTGCAAGCGCTCGTCGCCCTGCAGCATCATGAAAGAATGGACGGCAGTGGTTATCCATTCGGCGTACTTGGGAATCGGATCACTGATTTCAGTAAAATTGTTGCAGTAGCAGACGTGTTCCATGCGATGACATCCGACCGGTTTTATCGTAAAGCTTCACCTCTTTATGAAGTGTTGCTGCAGATGGAGGAAAACGTATTTGGCAAGCTTGACCCTTATATTTGTAGAGTCTTTATTAATAAGTTAATGCAGTCAATGATAGGGAATGAAGTGGAATTGACTGATGGACGGACAGGAAAAATCATTATGATTCTTGCTACTGATCCACTGCGTCCCCTCGTGAATATTGATGACGATTTTATTGACCTGAGCAAACATAGATCTATTGGTATTATGCGCGTAATCCCGCAATAGCGGGCTTTATAAGGTTTTTTTAACGTTCAGAATGGATATGTATCAGGCTGGACCATTTTTATAATCTACTCATATCTGTACAAATTTTGAAATAAAATGAACTATAAGTCTCCTGATAAGACCCTCTGGAGGGCTTACTCAAATTTATTTATAGACTAACAATCAACAAATGCCTAGAACCTGCATACACTTGATAGTGAATGATTGTATGGAGGAGGTTTAAAGATGTCATTAAGCCATAAACGTCAAACAAGGGAGATCATTACGAAGGCAATTTGCGGCAAAGGTCGTAAGTTCTCTACAGCAACCCATACCGTGACTCCGCCACATCACCCGACTAGTATTCTGGGGGCTTGGATTATCAACCACCAGTACGAAGCGGTTGCCGCCGGGAACGGAATCGAAGTAATTGGTACTTACGATGTAAACATCTGGTACTCGTACGACAAGAACAAGCAGACCGAGGTAGCTAAAGAAACGGTCTCCTATGTGGAGCTCATTCCGCTTTCGTACTTGGACACGAGACACCGCACTTCTACCGTTGAGGTCTCTGCGGAGGCAACGCAGGAACCCAACTGTGTAGAAGCGGGCGTATCGCCAGGCGGAGGCAGTGTGACACTTCGCGTAGAGCGCGAATTCGAAGTGGAGTTGGTGGCTGAGACCAAAGTCCGTGTGTATGTCACTGAGCAAAGCGATGATCCAGAAGACAAGGATTATGATTTTGAAGGTGATAGCTTCGATTACGATGATCTAGACCCTGACAATCTGGATGATGAACTGTAAGGAAGGATACGCCGCCGCTAACTGAGTACTGATGGGTTATGGTCCATTATATGTAGGGAGGGCGGCGGCGTAGAGGGCGAATGCCCTCCTTTTTTTTATTTATTTTTAGAATTAAAACTGGAATCAGAGTGGATGAAGAACAACTTGGTTCATATGAATGGGCAAGAAGTGCTACTGCAGGGCTTTCAATCTTGGGCTGCGATGGATGGAGGGGCAGGAGAATGAATGAGGGGTTTAAGGTGTATTGGGGATTGTCATCAGCACAGAGAGAGTCTAGATTATTTCGGAGCGGGATTGAAGCGACGCTCACTTCGTCTAGTAAGCAGGAACTGTTGCGAATGAAGGGCTCAGAAGCATCTCTGCGGAGAAACCAGACTTCTGGTGAAAGAAATCGCTTAGAAGATACATATGATACTCTGCCTTCCGATAAGGCCCATAAACAGTGCTATAACATACTCGTGTATAATTTGAACGTTCTGCAGATCACTCCACTAGGAGCAGGCCCAGGTATGCGCGCAGCCTCCGATTTGCTAGCCGGGGCTGTGCGAATGGATAGAGTCGATAGCAGCGAATCAATGGGGGCTGCACCAGGAGTATGGCGTGGAGTAATGAAATTACTTCAGCGTATTGCTGTTCGGACTTTGTACAGCTTGGGGCTGGATAGCGGTGAGGTCCTGCTGAGGGCAATGGGGAACCGGAGGTATGTCGTGGAGGGAGTCACTCCACTACTACAGAGTTCCGGCAAATCATTGCCAGAGCCTTATCGTTCCGCAGCATTAGCGCTGGAACGGAGCCTTGCTCTGGAGCAGCCAGGCCGCAGCGGCCTGCTCATGGGCATGGACCCGGAGTTTATCATCCTCCGGGAGTCCACGGGCCGCGTCGTGCCTGCGTCGCGGTACCTGCCCACGGACGGCGTCGCAGGCTGCGACGCCGGACCTCCGGGAACGCGCGGCGCGTTCCCGGTCGCCGAGCTGCGCCCCCAGCCGCGCGGGGAACCACGCGCGCTGCTGGCGCAGCTGATGTCCGCCGCGGCTACGGCGGACCGGCTCATCGCCGACCGCACGCTGCGCTGGCGGGCGGGAGGTATGCCGCTGACGGGCTGGGCCCTCGGCGGCCATTTGCACTTCAGCGGCGTGACGCTGACGGCGCCGCTTTTGCGCGCGCTCGACAACTATCTCGCGCTGCCGATGCTTTTGCTTGAGGACGTCCGCGCGGGAGCGCGTCGTCCTCGTTACGGCGTGCTCGGCGATTTCCGGATTCAGCCGCATGGCGGCTTTGAGTACCGGACTTTGCCGAGCTTCCTGGTATCCCCGGTCATCGCTAAAGGCGCGGTCTATCTGGCTCACCTTATCGTGAGCCATTATGAAGACCTGACGCTACGCCCGCTCGACCGGGAAGACCTGCATATCGCCTACTACGGCGGCGATAAATCCCCGCTGCGCGACGCAGTACCCCTTCTGCTGGCGCAGCTACGCTCTCTAGGCGGCTACGAGAAGGCCGCCCAATACATAGAGCCTTTATTTCAGTATATCGCCTCTAAACGAACGTGGGATGAATCTCGCGATATCCGTGAGCTGTGGTGCAGCAAAGTTAAAGCTTGAGCTTATATTTCAAAATATTAGAAAGTATTAGTTTTTCACATATCCCTTATATCTAATATTTCTCGCATAAACGCTTACCGTCCTAATAAGGACGCCGAAGGCGTTTATGCTTGTCTACATGTACAAGATGCTCCAAGAGCCGATATCTTGAAATCCAAGTCGTTTGTATATGACCCCAGCATGAGGGTTGTCATAAAAGAGGCATAAAGATTTCCCTTCAGAGAGTAAGTCTGTGCATAGCTGTGCAACTACGCTTGTAGCTAATCCTTGCTCTCTGAATGCTTGATGAGTGGCAACCCCTACAATCATAGCTGACATGGAATTTTCCGCTGATGTTGAGGCCGTTGTAATCACCTGATCTTCACGTTTCATATAATACGTACGGCCAGTGCCAGTCGCCAATGTTTTACGTAGGCTAGTTCTCGATCCATCCCGACTGCTTTCAAACTCTTCTATTGTATCCGTAAGCGAACAAATCGCTTCCACATCCTGGATGGTTGCTTTATTCATGTTATCAACGGAAGAAGAGTACTGTTTAATTTTGGCATTCATTTCCTTTAGCTCAGCAAAGTACAATTGCTTTTCTTGTTTAAAGATAATTACTCCGTCAAAGGCTTTTACCACTTCGGTTACACCGGAAATCATATGAATATCGTTATCTTGTCGCATGATTGTAGCGAATCCTTCCACATCAAACGGCCCATCCGCGTAAGGAAGATAGCTTCTATAGAAACGTAATAGAACGGCTTTTATCCGACCATCAGATGGATCTATCTCTCCCCACAATGCCATAAAATCCTGTTCAAACCCGAAATTCTCTACATCTCCAATGATGAACAAATTAAGAGCAGGCTCTTTCTGTAGCAACGCCATTAGAAGTTCCCGATCATCCTCTGTAAGTCTTCGTATCATTTGATATTCTCCTTTTATTTTCTTATGATCTAACGCTCTGTGTTAAGATTTTACAATATTAAAATGCAGAAGAATACATCTCTTTCTAATGAACGATGGATGCTTGTAATATATACAAAAGGTACTACCCATTGAGCTTCAGGAATAGTGTCGGATTTCGTGATTTTTTGTCTGAGGATCGAGAAGAATGAACTTCTATGCGGTTGCAGGGTGACTTTGTACGCAAATTTTCTGTTATAATGGAGGACAGCAATAAATAGGCATGGAGGTTGACCATGGCACAATATACGCCGATGATTGAGCAATATTTAAAAGTGAAGGAAGGGGCAAAGGATGCCTTCCTATTTTTTAGACTGGGCGATTTCTATGAAATGTTCTTTGAAGATGCCATTTTGGCTTCCAAGGAGCTTGAAATTACGTTGACAGGTCGCGAAGGCGGGGGCGCAGAGAAGATCCCGATGTGTGGAGTACCTTATCACGCCGCCGAGGGTTATATTCAACGCCTGATTGAAAAAGGATATAAAGTCGCTATTTGTGAGCAATTAGAGGATGCTTCTGTCACAAAGGGAATGGTGAAACGGGATATCGTACGTGTCGTGACACCTGGAACAGTTATGGATGGAAAAATCATTGCCGACAAAAGCAACAATTATCTTGTTTGTGTAACCGAAAGTGATGGGATGATGGCATTAGCTGCATGTGATTTAACTACAGGTGAATTGTATGTTACTTCAGTGTTATCTGGTGCAGAGTGGCTGCGCGATGAGATTGGCATTTATGAACCGGCTGAGATCATCGGAGACCCGACGTTATTGGAGCTTTTACGTAGTGAAACGCCTCTGTTGGCGAAACCTGTTGTGTACACACCTTGGGAGAAACGTGAGGAGGAGCTGGCACGTCGACAATTCGGTGAAGCCGCATGGGTTCGTCTGGAGAAAGAACGTGGACAATGTCTAGCGCTGCTAATCTCCTATCTAAACGAGACGCAACGGCGTTCAATGGGACAACTTAGTCAAATTTCTCCTTATGAACCAGGTAATTATATGATTCTTGATCCGTTCACACGCCGAAATCTGGAGCTAACAGAGACGGTCCGAGAACGTTCTAAAAAAGGATCTCTTCTATGGCTACTAGACCGTACCGAAACATCCATGGGTGCGCGATTGTTACGTCGTAGAATAGATAAGCCGCTGTTGCAGCGCGCTCCGATCGAACGTCGCCTAGAAGCAGTTGATTATTTGTACAATCAGTTTATTGTTCGAGAGGACCTGCGTTTAGCGTTGAAGGAAATTTATGACTTAGAGCGGCTGGTAGGTCGTATTGCCTTTGGTAGTGCGAATGGTCGTGACATGAATGCCTTAAAGCTATCACTGGCACAAATCCCTGCTTTGAAGGAATTATGTATGACTTCGGGATCTGCAACCCTACGCGAGATCGGTGCTAGCATGGATGAATGTGCCGAGATACGGGAGGATATAGATCGAGCAATTGTTGAAGATGCGCCGGTGTCCGTGCGAGACGGAGGGATTATCCGTTCTGGTTATCATGCCAGGTTGGACGAGCTGCGGGAAGCTAGTAGTAATGGTAAACGTTGGATCGCCGAACTGGAAGCGAAAGAACGGCAAGCCACAGGCATCAAATCACTGAAGATCGGATATAACAAAATCTTCGGTTATTTCATAGAGATCACCAAATCCAATCTGGCTTCGTTGCCGGAAGGGCGTTATGAACGTAAGCAGACGCTTGCAAATGCAGAGCGATTTGTTACACCTGAGCTTAAAGAGAAAGAGGCACTGATTCTGGAAGCGCAAGATAAAATGACAGATTTGGAGTACAGCCTGTTTACTGAACTGCGTGATCGAATCAGCGGTCAAATTCCGCGACTGCAGAATCTTGCGGAAAAGGTAGCAGAGATTGATGTGTATCAATGTCTGGCAGCCGTCAGTGCCGAGCATCGCTTCGTAAAACCTGTCCTATCGGATGGGTACGATCTTCGACTTGAAGGTGGTCGTCATCCTGTCGTGGAGGCTGTGTTAAAGGACTCGGCTTTTATAGCAAACGGAAGTACGCTAAGTAAGGAAGACGGAAATATTCTTTTGATCACTGGTCCTAATATGGCTGGGAAAAGTACCTATATGCGGCAGGTTGCACTCATTTGTATTATGGCTCAAATTGGCTGTTTCGTTCCGGCCACCAGTGCAGAAGTTCCGCTAATTGATCGAATCTTTACTCGTATTGGGGCAGCTGATGATTTGATCGGAGGTCAGAGTACATTTATGGTAGAAATGGCCGACATACAGGTCATGACAGAAAAAGCAACAGTCCGGAGTTTAATTATCATTGATGAGCTTGGTAGAGGAACATCGACGAGTGAAGGCATGGCGATTGCACAAGCGGTAATTGAGTATGTGCACGATACCATTTCTTGCAAAGCTTTAGTTTCGACGCATTTTCATGAATTGGCTCACTTAGAAGAAAGTCTTAAAGGGCTTAAGAATTACTCTATGGCCGTACAGGAGAGCGGGGATAAAGTTAACTTCCTGCGTAAGCTTGTTCCGGGAGCGGCAGACAGTAGCTATGGGATTTATTGTGCACGCCTAGCAGGGCTTCCTGAAGGGATCATTGATCGTGCTTACGGTCTGCTTCAAAGTATCGAGCAGGCGGCTCATCCAGGTGGTTCCTCTATTCATTATGGGGGTGGACTAGAAAGTCAGGCCGCTGCAAAAGAGGTCGCAACTACATCTATCCAACAACCCGATAGTGTCATCGCAGAAACTTCGGGGATTCCTGCAGACTCCTATTCATCAATAGCAGATGAAGTAGTTCAACTGTCTATCTTTGGCGAGGAAGAACCACGTAAGAATCGGAAAGGTAGTGCAAATCAGTCGGCTGTAGTAACTGAAGTACAAGAGAATCCTGCGATAAAAGAATTCATCACTTCTGTGCGTAACGCAGATCTTATGAATATGACTCCGCTTCAGGCTATGAGTCTGCTGAACGACCTGAAGATGAAAGCAAAGGATCTTTAATTATTGATTGCCTAAATAAGAGGTGAATGAAATTGGCCAAAATTCATATATTGGACGAGCATATTGCCAACCAGATTGCTGCGGGTGAAGTTGTAGAGCGACCAGCTTCTGTTGTGAAGGAGCTGGTTGAGAATGCTATTGACGCAGGAAGCACAAGGATTGAGGTTTCGGTGGAGGAAGGTGGTTTACAGAGCATCCGAGTAAAAGATAACGGCTCGGGGATCGAGCCTGAGGATTGCGAGACCGCCTTTTATCGTCATGCCACAAGTAAAATCGCTAATGGGCGTGATCTATTCCAGATCACTAGCTTAGGGTTCCGTGGTGAGGCGCTCCCCAGTATTGCTGCGGTATCCAAAGTCTCTCTTCTAACGGCTACTGCCGATGACGGCAAAGGACGCCTGATTGATATTGAGGGTGGTAATTTAATTCGGAATGAAGATTCCCCTTCGGGCCGTGGGAGCGATCTAGCGGTGCGTGAATTATTTTTTAACACACCGGCACGGCTGAAATACATGAAGAGTATCCAGACGGAGCTTGGTCATATATCGGATGCCATGTATCGAATGGCGTTAGCCCATCCGGGAATCTCTTTTACCTTGCATCATAATGGCAATCAGCTGCTGCACACGCTTGGTAATGGTGATCTGCTGCAAGTGATCGCAGCGGTGTACGGAACCTCCGCAGCTAAGGCTATGTTGCCGATTGCGGCAGAGGACTTGGATTATCGTATTTCTGGTTATATAAGTCGTCCGGAATGGACACGCTCAAATCGAAACGCAGTGACTACCATTGTGGGAGGACGATATATTCGCAGCAATGGTCTGAACGCAGCGATCATGCGTGCTTATCATACTTTACTTCCGATTAACCGCTATCCACTGCTGGTGCTCGAACTGGACATGCATCCTTCACTTGTGGATGTCAATGTTCATCCAGCTAAGCTGGAGGTTCGGTTTAGTAAGGAGAATGAGCTTTACACGTTTGTTGAACAAGAAATTCGTAAAGTATTGTTAGGGCAAAGTTTGATACCGCGTCCGGGTAAAGAAACCATTGGGCCAAAGGGCAGCAGTTCATTTATACAGGAGCAGTTTGCTTTTTCTAAAGGGTCAGTTCCGGCACCCCCACCGTCTGAGTTGGGCAAGGATTCAGTTCCTCAGGGATCTGGTAGTTCCTTTAGTAGACAACAACCATCAAATGTTGAACAGAGCGCCAGTGAGTTCAGAAAAGAGGGGCAGATTGATACTCCGATGACCCGTGAAACGGCTCCATCCTACGGCTCAGGATACCAGTCTTCCTCTTCACAAGGACGTCAAAATAATGTGAGCAACAACTATGCTAATGGGTATCGCCCGCAAGAAGCTTCATCCCTGCAGAGGCAGATTCCTTCTGCCCAAGCGTTATGGGCACCGCCAGTCGATGAAGAACCTGGGCTTCCTGCCTTCCCGGAACTAAATTATATCGGACAGCATCATGGGACTTATATTATCGCTCAGAATGACGGCGGACTGTATCTCATTGATCAACATGCGGCTCACGAACGCATAAATTACGAGTTTTTTTATGAGAAGTTCGGTCGTCCTGAAGACGCTTCTCAGGATCTGCTTTTGCCAATTACGCTTGAGTTCACGCCTTCGGAAAGTCGTCAACTTAGTGAACGTTTACATTGGTTTCAGCAGGCTGGAGTGTACCTTGAACATTTTGGAGGACAAACTTTTCTGATTCGATCTTTGCCGTATTGGTTTCCTGAAGGCGAGGAGAAGGCGATCGTTGAAGAAATGGCGGAGTGGGTCTTGAGTGAACGATTGATTGACCTAGCAAAGCTACGAGAGAAATCGTCTATTCTATGCTCGTGTAAAGCCTCCATCAAAGCCAACCAGAAACTAACAGAACAGGAAGTCGAGGCCTTGTTGTCTCGTCTGGCAGCATGCAGACAGCCGTATACTTGTCCACATGGGCGTCCGATTGTGATTTCTTTTTCATCCTATGATTTAGAGAAATTGTTCAAACGGGTGATGTAATTGTACGATTAGAAATTTGTTGTAAGTATGACTGGAGGCAACATGATTATAACTACGGGTTATAGCCCGATAATGGATATTGTAGAGCGAGCTCAGAATCTCGCAGAAAGAACGGGCTGTAAATACGCTCCACGCGAGAAATTCTCTATACCCAAGATGGTGGAACACTATGGAGATGAGGATATACTAATTCTTTCTCAAGAAGCCGTTCGTTTACACCGATTAGGGATGGAGCCTATGGAGTTTCACCCAAGCATGGGTTTCGTTCGTGCGAAACGGATTCTAAAGGGTGATATAGAACCGATGCTTGTCGCTGCTCGAATGCTTCCCGGAGATAGCGTACTAGATTGCACAGCGGGTCTAGGTGCTGATTCGTTGCTATTTGCTGTGCATGGTGGTGAGTCCTCAGAGATTACCGCTCTGGAGAGCTCATTGCCGCTGTATGCACTGCTCTATGAAGGGATGCGGCATTATACCTCTGGGCAAGTAAGGGTTAATGAGGCCTTGCGTAGAATTAATGTCGTTCATAGTGAACATTTGGACTACTTACGTGCTCTACCGGATCGAAGTGTAGATATTGTGTACTTTGATCCTATGTTCCGAGTGCCGCTGACCGGTTCTGCTTCGATTTCCCCCTTGCGGCAGTTTGCTAATCGTGCAGCATTATCACTAGAGAGTGTAGCTGAGGCGGTAAGAGTGGCCCGTAAAACTGTTCTTTTGAAAGAGAAGGCTCTGAGCGGCGAATTTGAAAGGCTTGGCTTTACAGAGCTGCTCCGGAGCAACTCCAAAACATCGTACGGGGTGATACACATTGACAACTAAAGAGAGACATAAGGTTCTAGTCTTATTAGGACCAACAGCTGTAGGTAAAACCAGGTTAAGTTTGGAGCTTGCGGCTGCATATAACGCAGAGATTATTTCTGGAGATTCGATGCAGGTTTATCGTGGTATGGATATTGGTACAGCTAAGATTACTCCAGCTGAGATGATGGGAATTCCTCACCACCTAATCGACATTCATGATCCACAGGACCCATATTCTGCAGCTGAATTTCAGGAACAAGGTAGCAGACTTATCGAAGAGATAAGCAGTCGTGGGAAACTTCCATTTATTGTTGGGGGAACGGGTCTCTATATTGAGTCCTTATGTTACGGTTTTCAATTCTCTGAAGCTGTGGCTGACGAAGCTTTCCGTAAAGAACAGGATCAATTTGCAGAAGAACATGGAGCGCTTGCGCTGCATGCCAGACTTGAAGCCGTTGATCCGGTTAGTGCAGCGAAATTGCATCCGAATGACCGCCGTAGAATTATAAGGGCACTGGAAATTCATCACCAGACAAACACCACACTTTCCGCTTCTCATGCAGCTCAAAAGAAGGAGTCGCCCTATGACTTATGCCTTATCGGTTTGACAATGGACCGGAAAATACTATATAAACGTATTGAGGACCGAATTGATAGCATGCTTGCGGATGGTCTTGTTGCTGAGGTGAAGGGACTGCTGGAAAACGGCTACAGCAGAAGCCTTGTGTCCATGCAGGGACTGGGCTACAAGGAAATTGCCGCTTACCTCGCAGGGGAACTGACGCTTGAGGAAGCTGTGATACTGCTTAAACGCGATACTCGCCGATTCGCCAAAAGACAGTTGTCATGGTTTCGCCACATGAAGGAAATCGAGTGGATCGATGTCGAAGGTGAGCAAAACTTTTCTGAGAATTTCTCGAAAATACGTGCTATAATAGCAGGAAAGTTTCTCTCAGGTCTTGAATATACTTCTGAACAATATAATTGAACCATTGGGGGTACGTCATATGAACAAGTCCATTAACATCCAAGATACATTCTTGAACCAACTACGCAAAGAAAATATCCCTGCTACAGTATATTTGACCAACGGCTTTCAAATCCGGGGAATTATTAAAGCATTCGACAATTTTACAATTGTTATTGACAGTGATGGACGCCAGCAAATGGTGTATAAGCACGCGATTTCCACTTTTACACCACAGCGCAGTGTGTCACTTATGCAGGACAATAGTAACGAAGAATAACATTAACAAAATTGAAGTGAAACCTTTCTTGTTAATAAATCGTTTGAATAGAGTGTGAGAGAGCAACCTGAGAAGGTTGTTCTTTTCATTCAGAGAAGTCCATACATGATTTATTCAAGGAAGGGAGTCAGGAGGCATCATGTCTAGAGATGATACATCAAGGACGAACAACAATAGAAATAGAGGATCGTCCAGTTCCAATTCAAAACCAAAACCGAAAAGTAAGAAGAAAAAGAAGTTTTTGACTAAAAAGCGTGTGCTGTGGAGCTTGTTCTTTGCTACAGCGTTGGCCATTTTCTGTGCGCTTGGCGGTTATCTGTTCATTATGCTGAATGGGCAAAAACTTCTCCTAGAGAACCAAGACAAACTGACCGTAAATGAAACTACAAAAGTATATGACCGCAATGCTAATTTAATCGGCGAATTATCGCTTGAGAAAAGCGATCCTGTAGAGTATGAGAAGATTCCACCGTTATTGATCAATGCCTTTGTGGCCACAGAAGATAAACGCTTCTTTGAGCATTCTGGTGTGGATTTATGGTCAATCGGCCGGGCAGCGGTAAAAGATATTGCTGCACGCAGCATGGTAGAAGGTGGTAGTACCATTACTCAGCAGCTGGCCAAAAACATCTTTTTGACACGGGATAAAACATTTTTCCGTAAAGCGACTGAGGTATCCATTGCTGTAGCATTGGAGAACCAGAAATCTAAAGAAGAGATCATTACGATGTACCTGAACCGAATAAACTTTGGTGGTACGATCTACGGAATTAAAGCAGCATCTGAAAGATATTTTGGTAAGAGTGATCTGAATGATCTGAAAGTTTGGGAAATTGCGACACTGGCTGCGATGCCTAAGGGACCGTCTCGTTACAACCCTCTGCGTAACCCGGATCTTTCAAAGGAACGTCGTGCAGTAGTACTTCAGCTCATGTACGAACAAGGTTATATTACGGAGCAAGAGAGAGACGAAGCACAAGCCGTGGATTATAATTATAAGCCACCTGAAAAGAAACAGCGTTATCAAGCTTTTATTGACTTCGCAGTGGAAGAAGCAGAAGAGAAGTTTGGACTATCCGAAGATGATCTGAATATTGGTGGTTACAAGATATACACCACGATGGATAAGCACGCTCAAGAAACCGTAGAAGATGCTTTTGCAGACAGTGATAACTTCGAGAAGAGTGTAGACGACGAACTGGTACAAGGTTCTATGACCATCGTGAATCAAGAGAATGGCGGCATTGTCGCACTTCTAGGTGGACGGAATTATGAGAAAAAAGGCTACAGCCGTGTAAATGGCAGCCGACGTTCTCCTGGTTCAGCCTTTAAACCAATCGTTGCTTATGCTCCAGCACTGGAAACTGGAAAGTACGACAAGTATTCTACGTTAAGCAACGAGAAGCAGTGTTTTTCCAACTATTGCCCAACTAACCTTCACGGATATTCCAAGAGTATTAGTATGAGTGATGCTATACAGAAATCAGAGAATATTCCTTCGGTCTGGTTGCTTAATGAAATTGGAGTGAATACCGGATTTAAGTTTGCCAAGAAATTGGGGATTGGACTGGAAGACGAGGACAAGAACCTCTCACTGGCTCTCGGAGGTATGAGCAAAGGAACGAATACACTGGAAATGGCACAAGCTTACAGTGCTTTTGCAAATGGCGGTGAACTTCGAGAATCTTATTCCATTAAATCGATCACTGATAGTAGTGGAGAGACCGTCTTCAAGGCTAATACAACGCCTGAGCGTGTTATGAGTAAGCAAACGGCTTATCAAATGACCGAGATGATGCAAAAGGTTGTAGAGAGTGGTACGGGTAGAAAAGCAAGGATTGATCGTCCAGTTGCTGGTAAGACCGGTACGACTCAAAGTGGATATTCTGGAATCAGCTCGAACCGTGATGTTTGGTTTGTGGGATATACACCTGAATGGACAGCTGCTGTGTGGATGGGTTATGACAAGCCAAGCAAGAAACATCTGCTTAAGAATAGCAGTGGGCTTGCCGCAGCATTCTGGGGTAAAGTGATGGAGGAAGCGTTAAGGGATGTTCCTAAGAAGTCCTTCCCACAGCTAGATAATGAAATCGCTCCTGCACCTACAGAAACACCTGAACCAGCTAAGAATGTTAGTGGACTTACTGCAGCTTATGATCCATCTACGATGACAGTAAATCTGGGCTGGCAGGCAGTTCCTGTTGCGGGTGTAGAATATCGTATTTATCGTAGAGAGACATCCGAGGCTGATTTCGGTTTACTGTTAAATACGGTCACGACTAGTGCAGGAGACTTTAGTGCAATGCCTGGTCTGGTTTACGAGTATTATGTTACTTCCTACGATCCTGCAACCCAAGTAGAAAGTGAACCATCGAATGTGGTTACTGTCTCTGTGCAGGATGAGATGCCAACGCCTGAACCAACCATTGACCCTAATCTCCCGACACCAACCCCTGAGAATGGTGGAGACAATGGCTGGGATAATGGCAACGGTGGAAATAATGGTGGTGGCAACGATGGAAGCGGAAATAATGGTGGAACAGGAACTTTGCCAGAATTCACTACGCCTCCACCGTCAGCAACACCGATACCTACCGCTCCACCAGATGTACCTTCTGGAGGCGGAAGTTCGGGGAATGACAGTGGTAATGCAACACAAAGCCCTGATCAAGAGGCTAGCAATGTGAATGGTGATTCTTCTGTTCAATAGTGATGCTTTGAATTTATGAAGTTAGCTTTTCTTTTCCTGAGGCTGTCTCAAAAGTAGTGAATGCTACTTATGGGACAGCTTCTTTCTTTTATAACTCCATATTTTTCTAATCGAATCTGTGATAAAAATTTGCTGTATTTTGCGGGATGTTTTGAGTGTATCCTCTAAATGTGGTAAGCTGAAGAAACCATACTGGAGAGGGTAATTTCTATGAAACGTAAATTCGGAGACCGGGCCAACTGGCGCCGGATTACGCGTCGCCATTTTGCCTGCCGCTATGTGGAGAGCCGGGAATTCAGCGGATATATTACGCTTTATACCATCTACGGGCTGAAAGAACCACTGTGGAAGAGCTATGGACGGCATACATATCGTATTGCGGATAAAGGTTATTCCTGGCTGCAATATTTCCCCAAAGACAGTCACTATATTGTGACGGCTATGTTTGACGAACGGCAAAATATCATTCAATGGTACATAGACACCTGCAAGGTGCAGGGCGTCACAGACCAAGGCGTTCCATGGTTTGATGATTTGTATCTGGATGTGGTTGTGCTTTGGAATGGCGAGGTTTTCTTGCTTGATGAGGATGAATTAGAGGAAGCGCTGGAGAGGGAAGATATTTCCGAGAGTGATTATAAACTCGCCTGGGAGACAGCCAATACTATTTTACGCGGCATCGATGCTCATGCTTTCCCTTATTTCTCACTATCTTTGAAGCATCGTGCCGAATTATTTCATCATGGAGAATTCAGGAGGAAATAAAGAAATGGAATGGTACGTCTACGGAAGAGGGTCTTCCCCGATTCGGATTGTTTCCAAAAAACGCAGATTCTGGACGAAACGAACGTTGCTTATCGCTTTATCGATTATTGTGATTGCTGGATTGTTGTGGTGTGCTTATGCGTTAAACAATATTAATAAAGCTGCCACGACAGATCCTATGCAAAAGGCTGATGTTGGGATCATTCTTGGCATGTCGATGTGGGGGGATGAGCCTAGCCCAGGACTTAAGGAACGGCTGGATTACGGACTGAAGCTTTATCAAGAAGGGATGTTCCCACATCTTATTGTATCTGGTGGTTTAGATAAACCTGATTTACAATACACAGAAGCTCAAGGAATGCGTAATTATTTGGTTGCTAAAGGAGTGCCAGATAGCGCCATTTACGTAGAGAATGAAGCTACCAGCACTTACGAGAATCTTTTGTTTAGTAAAGAGATTATGGCGCGTGAAGGTTTGTCTTCAGCAATAATCATTACGCATACTTACCATGGGTGGCGGGCTCATGAAATTGCTGACGAGCTTGCATATGTGAATCCTGAGCTGGGACTTACAGAATCCACCGTTCTATCGATGACAAGACATAAAACACGTGAGATTCTAGCCTATACGAAATGGAAGCTTCAGCAGCTATTCCTGTGATTTGTCCAAAAAATCCCGAATCTTCTAATAACACTTCATTTACTGGAATAGACTTGATTAGAGAAGTCAGCCCTGGATAATGAGGTGATACCGATGAGCGGACGCGTAGCAGCGGCCAGTGGACGGGAGGAAGAAAGACCGTCTCGACAAATCAATATTGTATTGCGGAGTCAAGAGCCTCCGGCTATAACTAACCCTTCTGGAGAGAGTCGGCCGGTACCTCCAAAAAATCACGGCCACACTAGCCTGTTCCAAGAGTTAACGCAAGAATTGGAAGGTTTAGTGGGTCTGGACAATATCAAAGAGCTAGTCTTTGAAATCTACGCCTTGTTACAGATTGCTCAAATGCGAACTGAGGCAGGACTTGCAAGCGGTGGGCAAGCTTATCACATGGTTTTTAAAGGGAATCCCGGAACTGGCAAGACAACCGTGGCTAGAATCGTGGCTAAGCTGTTCCAGCGTATGGGTGTACTGACCAAAGGACATCTCATTGAGGTGGAGAGAGCCGACCTTGTAGGAGAATACATCGGTCATACTGCACAGAAGACTCGCGATCTGGTAAAAAAGGCTTTGGGCGGTATTTTGTTTATCGATGAGGCTTATAGCCTTGCTCGCGGTGGAGAAAAGGATTTTGGAAAAGAAGCGATTGATACGCTCGTCAAGGCCATGGAGGATCATCGCAGTCAATTTATACTTATCTTAGCGGGGTACTCTGGAGAGATGGAGTATTTTTTGATGAGCAATCCCGGATTGCCTTCACGGTTTCCGATACAGGTGGAATTTCCTGATTATACGATCGATCAACTGCTGCAAATTGCTGAACTCATGGCAAAAGATCGCGACTATATTTTGATGCCACAGGCGATACTCAAGTTAAAGCAGCATTTGTTAGTAGAGAAGACGGAGAGTCTTCATGCTTTCAGTAATGCGCGGTATGTTCGCAACGCCATTGAGAAAGCTGTTCGGGGTCAGGCTGTAAGACTGTTAAACCAGTATGAAAGTACCAGCCCAGGCAAGCAGGAATTAATGACGCTTCGAACTGAGGATTTCAAATTATGAATTACAGGATACTATCACCGTCATAAGGAGCATGACATACATGGCAATAACAACGCATGATACGGAAACAGATGTACAAGATCGAGCGATATTGGTAAGTCTCGTCACAGATAAAATTAAAAGAACCGGAATTGATCCAGAGCTTTCATTACAGGAATTAGTGCAATTAGCCGAAACCGCTGGTGTTGAAGTTCTGGATGTGCTGCGTCAAAACAAGGAAACGCCTGATTCTAGATGGTTTATTGGTAAAGGTAAAGTAGAAGAGCTACGGATGGCTGCTGATGCTCTCGGGGCTAATACAGCTATCTTTGATCAAGAATTGTCCGGAGCCCAAGTACGGAACCTTGAGGAGGCTCTCGATCTTAAGATTATTGACCGGACGCAGCTTATTCTGGATATTTTTGCGGGGCGTGCGAAGACGCGAGAAGGAATTATTCAGGTAGAACTGGCACAATTGTCCTATCTGTTACCCCGGCTTTCCGGCCAAGGGAAGAACTTATCTAGACTAGGTGGAGGAATTGGTACCAGAGGTCCGGGTGAAAGTAAGCTGGAAACCGATCGCCGACATATTCGTGATCGGATTACGGAGCTGAAACGCCAGCTGGATGAGGTTGTTAAGACTCGTGAGCTACATCGGGAGCGTCGCCGCAAGGCGGGAGCGGTGCAAGTCGCACTTGTTGGGTATACGAATGCAGGGAAATCAACGCTGCTTAAGCAACTAACCGATGCGGATGTCTATATTGAAAACCAGTTGTTTGCCACACTGGACCCTACTTCACGTGTGCTTGAGCTAGCAGGTGGAAAAGAGGTCGTGCTTACGGATACTGTAGGCTTCATTCAGAATCTTCCGCATGATCTTGTCGCATCTTTCCGTGCAACGCTGGAGGAAGTGAATGAGGCTAATTTGGTGCTACATGTGGTGGATGCCTCTTCACCAATGCGTGAGGAGCAGATGGAGATTGTCCAATCCATCTTGCAGGATCTTGGTGCATCTGGTACACCGCAAATCGTACTTTTTAATAAAATTGATCTATGTCAGCCTGAGCAACTGGAAATGTTGCCTACAGGTACAGGGTACTTGAAGATCAGTGCATTTAATCCTGAAGATTTAACACGGATTACCGAAATGATCGCCGATGAACTGGCTGGCGACACACTCAACTTCCGCATTCCCGGAGACCGAGGTGACATTTCTTCCTTGCTCTACAGGGTGGGAGAGGTTCTGGAAACGACATATGATGAGAACGATGTGCTCTATAACGTTCGTCTTAATAAAGAGGATTATGACAAATGGGGTTACATGCTTGCTGATTTTGTGGACCAGCAGTAATCTTGTCAGTCATTCCTAAGGTGGAAATGCTTCGTTTATAGGTATAAAATAATAGCTAATCTAGAAAGCGTCAGTTTACTGCCGCTTTCTGTCATTATGATGGCAAGTAAATGTAAGGAGCGAATAAGAACGAATGGTAGTTTTTGCAGAGGATATTTTGAGCGCGGCAGAGGCCGCAGAAGTTGAAATAGAAGGCGCTGTCAAAGCCCTTGATCGTATTGTAGATAAGAATCAGTGGAAGGTTATAGAAGCGTTCCAGCGTCATCAAGTCAGTGATTTTCACTTTGCCGGTTCAACGGGGTATGCGTATAATGACCGTGGCCGTGAAGTGTTGGATCTTGTCTATGCTGACGTTTTTGGTGCGGAATCTGCACTGGTACGCCCGCATTTCGCTTCAGGAACACACACCATATCAACAGCTCTATTTGGTGTACTGCGTCCAGGAGATGAGCTGCTATACATCACAGGACGTCCGTACGATACCTTACATAAGGTAATTGGTCACACAGGGGATGGGACAGGTTCTCTCGCAGATTTCGGAATTACTTACCGGGAGGTTGCTCTTACTGCAGATGGCAAGATCGATTGGGATGAGGTAGCTCTCGCTATTAACGAAAATACTAAAGTGATTGGAATCCAAAGGTCACGCGGATATGATTGGCGTGCTTCTTTCACAGTGGCTGAAATTGGTGAAATGACTTCGAGGGTAAAGGTGTTGAAACCGGAAGTGATTGTCTTCGTAGACAATTGTTATGGTGAGTTTACCGAAGAGCTTGAGCCTCCACAGGTTGGTGTGGATCTAGTAGCAGGATCGTTAATTAAGAATCCGGGTGGGGGTATTGCTGAGACAGGCGGTTATATTTGTGGCCGACAGGATCTTGTGGAATTGGCAGCTTATCGATTAACCGCTCCTGGCATAGGTGGTGAAGTAGGGGCTATGTTAGGAACAACACGTGGGCTTTACCAAGGGTTGTTTATGGCTCCACACACGGTCGGACAAGCTTTAAAAGGGAGTATTTTTGCTGCATCCGTATTTCAGCGTTGCGGGTTTGAGACAAAGCCAGCGTGGAACGAGCCTCGTACAGATTTGATTCAGGCGGTTTCCTTTGATGGACCAGAACACTTAATTGCCTTTGTTCAGGGCATACAACGCGCTGCAGCTGTGGACAGCCATGTGGTACCAGAGCCTTGGGATATGCCAGGTTATGAACATCCTGTTATTATGGCTGCAGGCACGTTTATACAAGGTGGAAGCTTGGAGTTATCTGCAGATGCGCCTATACGTGCTCCTTATATTGGCTATATGCAAGGCGGGTTAACCTATTCACATGTTAAATATGGCGTTTTGATGGCACTTCAAAGTATGCGTGAAAGAAAATTGCTGTAAGAATATCTCACATACCATTGACACGCTGTATTAGGAAATGTACAATGAGATCAGAAAAAGATCATTGGAAGGTTGGATGAGTCATGGGTGATGAAATCCGCAGAAATATGGCACTATTTCCTATTGGAATTGTAATGAAGCTGACTGATTTGTCCGCGAGACAAATTCGTTATTATGAGCAGCACAGTCTGATCGTACCAGCACGTACGTCGGGGAATCAGCGTTTGTTCTCTTTTAATGATGTTGAGCGCCTATTAGAAATTAAAGCTCTGATCGAGAAGGGTGTTAATATTGCTGGCATTAAGCAAGTAATGAATCCTGTCTCTAAGGAATCCGAGGAAGCTACTGTTATTACCCCTGATACAGAGGTTAGACGTAGAGAGTTATCCGATTCCCAGCTTCACCGAATGCTGAAGCAAGAACTAGTTTCCGGTAAAAGACCGGGACAAGTGTCTCTGATTCAAGGTGAGTTATCCCGGTTTTTTAATAAATAATAATATATAGAAGTTCGAAAGGGAGAGGATCACATGAGCTTTTCTAAAGAGGATATTTTACGCATTGCCAAGGAAGAGAATGTTCGTTTTATTCGTCTGCAATTTACGGATCTATTAGGTACTATCAAGAATGTAGAGATTCCAGTTAGCCAATTGGAAAAAGCGCTTGATAATAAAATGATGTTTGATGGTTCTTCCATCGAAGGTTATGTACGGATTGAAGAATCTGATATGTATCTCTTCCCTGACCTAGATACATGGGTAATCTTCCCTTGGGTGACAGATAGTCGTGTAGCTCGTCTGATTTGTGACGTCTACATGCCAGATGGTACACCTTTTGCTGGAGACCCGCGTGGTATCCTCAAACGTTGTCTGAAGGAAGCAGAAGAAATGGGTTTCACAGCTATGAACGTTGGACCAGAACCTGAATTCTTCCTATTCAAGACAGACGAAAGAGGCAATCCTACTACGGAATTGAACGACCAAGGTGGATACTTTGACTTAGCGCCAACGGATTTAGGGGAAAACTGTCGTCGTGAAATCGTACTGACCCTTGAAGAAATGGGCTTTGAAATCGAAGCTTCCCACCATGAAGTAGCTTCGGGCCAGCATGAAATTGACTTTAAATATGCTGACGCGATTACTGCTGCTGACCAAATTCAAACCTTTAAGCTCGTCGTGAAAACGGTAGCCCGTCAACACGGCCTGCATGCAACTTTTATGCCTAAACCATTGTTCGGTATCAACGGATCTGGTATGCACGCTCACCAATCCTTGTTTAAAGGCAAAGAAAACATGTTCTACGACGAAAGCGACAAGCTGGGTCTGAGCAAAACTGCACGTTACTACATGGCTGGTATTTTGAAGCACGCTCGTGCTTTTGCAGCGATTACTAACCCAACAGTGAACTCATACAAACGCCTTGTTCCTGGTTATGAAGCACCTTGCTACGTAGCTTGGTCTGCAAGTAACCGTAGCCCAATGATTCGTATTCCGGCTTCTAGAGGTCTTAGCACACGTGTTGAGGTTCGTAACCCGGACCCAGCAGCTAACCCTTACCTCGCACTTGCTGTTATGTTGAAAGCAGGTCTTGACGGAATTAAACGTAAGCTTGATCTTCCAGCTCCGATTGATCGTAACATCTATGTGATGTCTGAAGAAGAGCGTATCGAAGAAGGCATTCCAAGCTTGCCATCCGATTTGAAAGAAGCACTTAGCGAAATGATCCGCAGTCATGTTATTACCGAAGCTCTCGGCGAACATGCTTTGGCTCACTTCTACGAGCTAAAAGAAATCGAATGGGATATCTACCGCACGCAAGTGCATGAGTGGGAAAGAGCGCAATACATGACTCTTTACTAGAACGTTCAAACCCTTGACGCCTTTGGCGTTGAGGGTTTTTTTGTGTGTGGGCGTGGGAGCAGTAAGGGACCTCTGTAATGACGGTGCCCACAAAATGCCCACAAATAATCAGGGGTGCTATTCGAGGATAGATCTCATGTGGGCTTCGTACTTTTCTATACTAATTTCTTCAATCTTCTTGGAAATGTGAGAATATACATCAGATGTAATTGTAATACTGCCGTGTCCGAGTCGCTCCTGAACATACTTCATATCGTTACCAGCCTCAAGTAAAAGGACAGCATGAGTGTGACGAAGAGAATGGATCGGCATCGCTGGGAGACCAATACGTTTTAAAATTCGCGAAAAAGAATTGAATAGAGAGGATTTCGGCTAACCCGTGACGAAGCCGCGGCATGTATTAAGCCACTTTATATCACAGGTGGACCCGGATGGCGTCCGGAACGTCCGAAAGACTGGGCAATTCCACCGAAATATCGATGTGCGGAACTTAAAGTTCATGTGGAAGCTACAGAACAACCTATTGCTTATCTTCATGTGCGAAACGCAATACCACCCGTAAGAAGGTGAAGAAGGAAGTATCTCCTTTGAAGCAAAAGATATTCGCTGAACACAAACCAGGAAAGAGTATGGTAGATAGAGGTGAATTTCCGCGAGATTAGATTACTTGAGTCGTTTGAGACTAACGATCTAAAGATCTTCACTGCAATGTTTACTGGTGCTCTTAATGGCTATGCTGCACAGGGGTCTTATCATCCAAATGATCGATTTGAAGATTATAATATTCATATAACAACGAAGTTATTGCATTATTGGTTATCAGGAATGCTGAACAGTTAGCTACAAGAGGCAAATAGATATGAAAAAAGAGCTGTTTTCACAGCCCCTCTGGAATAGAAAATTACTCAGGCATGATCCAAACAATCTCACATATCCGGACAAAGAACTTTCTACCTCTAGTATCTAACACAACATGGTCTGGTTTGACATCAACTACACATCCGCTGACTCCACCACGAGTAGTTTCTAACACAACTTGTTTTCCAATAACAGATTTTAAGGTTTCTACAACATATGGATCAACAGGGTATACCACGATGGGTTGTGGCATTTGGTGCATTTGATGCATTGAATTCATTTGGTTCATTGGATAGTTCAACATATTACCTCCCAATTGGTTATACGTCATCCTATGCTGATGCCTAGCCAATGTATTGGGCAGTAACCCATTTTCAAAATAAGGGTAAGCCATTAATCGGGGATAGCCCCAGTAGCGGAACCTTATTTATCTTTAGGAGTTTTGGGTTTACCTGTCTGAGGCAAGGCAACACCAAAAACAATTCCCAAACCAATACCTAATGCAATGTTGTGGAATGCAAATCCAAAAGCAACAGCAGAGCATATTCCTAGACACAAGCCGTAAAACTTTTTATTTTTATCCATATGTAACACTCCGATTTCAATTATTTAACAATTGTACATGGCTTATCAAAATAAGTTTCGTTAGTCCCAGGGAGGGAAAAGACATGGAAACATTGGATAAATACCGTTGTGAGTGCGGCAGGAAATACGCTGACGGATGAATAAGCTGCAGATTCTGTTCTGTATCGACTACAACCTTGAAATTATCGCTGATTTTGAACGGGATATACAAGGAGCTGAAAAGCAACTGCTTCAATGCAGGCGAGATTATAACACTCGGAGCACAGATCCGGGCTGGTGAAATGATTGAGTGGCTTGAGAAATCCGGACTGATACCGGAAGACAAAGTAATCATGCATTCATGCTACGAAGCTCGGAAGGAAAAATACAAGGATAAGGTTTGGACGGTGAAGTGGGAACCGTGGGACTTGTGCGGATCAGAGGTAGTGCTGCTGGAAGGTTTTAATGGCGGGTTTGCCACTGAATATCTAAAGAAGGTAGAGGGTTAACCACCCTCTCCCATATAAAGGAGAGGACAAATAACCAGTATGTATTGAAAGAACAATTATGCAAACAAGTTGCTCAGCGCCAGGGGTTGGACAAATGCGGAGACTATAATCGGGGGATGCTTGGTGACCTTAAACGATCGATGACGAGATAAATTAAACCCAACCAAGGTATGAAAATTGTCAGTATGACAGCAATAACAATCTTCCATATTTCGGATTTCTTTTTCCACATAACTCTAGCAACTAAAATTGGAACAAGTATACGTAGTGCATATATTCCAATACCAATGAGTATATATTCCATTTCAAATTCTCCTTATGTATTATTTATTCTCTTTATACTATCGGTTGGAAAAAAACATTATTAACATTTCTTTAATTTATTTGAAAACACGATGAAGAAATGAGGCAAAGCCATGAATTCAACCATCATTCAGCCGTGCGCAACACTGATAGCTCTCAATGAGAAGAAGTTTGAAACGCGCGCCCACAAAGCACAGAGGACCACTCGCTATCCATGCAGGGAAGAAGATTGATAAAGAAGCCTGCGAGGTGCCAGAGATTAAAGCAGCGTTGATTCGGAACGGTTATACAGTGGACAACTTACCGACTGGGGCTTTGGTAGCTATTTCAGAGTTGATAGATTGCTTCAGAATCCGGCGAGATGTGCTGGGCGGAGTGATTGCCTTAGAATCAGACACTCGAAAAACTCACTTCAATACTCTTGATAAAGAGTATTCCTTCGGATGGTTTGATCAAGGACGCTATGCTTGGGAATTGGCAGACATTAAGCAACTGCTGGCTCCGATTCCAGCCAAAGGGCAACAACAGATTTGGAACTGGGAAGGAGTGCAGTTATGAGTGAATCAGGGAAAATTCCCTTATCCAGCATGACACCAGAACGGATAGAAGAGATAAAGAGAAATTTTAAAGCAGGTTCTCCATGGTGGTTCATGATTGAAAAGGTAGACATTGCGTATTTAATTCACTCACTAGAAGAGTCACAACAACAGAACGCGCGTTGGAAAGAAGCTGTAAACGGGTTGATGATGGCTGGCACAGATGTTCAGAGGGATTTAGCAGAGGTACAGCAGACCATAGCCCGGCAACAGGCGGAGCTGGAAGAATATCAAGGGCAAATGAAAATCCTGACCGAGTGGGCGTACGCAGAGGAAATGAATGTTTCTGATTTGATTTCTGAGCGAAATGATCTACAGGAAGCACTTGAAAAGATTAAATCCGCGGCGCCAAATCTTTTTTATCACATGGCTTCGGATGCTCTGAAGTGAAATAAGGAAGGGAGCAACAAGTCATGACACAGGTAAAGGATAAGACAAACATTTGCCCCCGAGAGAGGGCAGAGGCGGCATTTATCACGCTTAGTATTGTTAAGTAGACACATAAGGCGTAACAAATGCTATTCGTTTTTCTTCTGTATCAGCTTCTCTATATAAATCCAAACATAGTAAGTAATCCAAAATGCCATCATGGTTGCTAATAATGCATAAGACCTTTTATCGTATGGAAGAGTAAAAGCCAAGATGATCCCTAGAATGAGGAACGGTGGTGAAAGGGTGAAATATTTCTTTTTATGCAATTTAACTATCTCCTTATTATTAATTAGTTATAAGTACATTATCGCTATTAACAAATTATGGGAAGTGCGGACATGATCCTATGCGATCTACCATACGGCACAACGCAGAGCCCTTGGGATTCTATCCTGCCGTTTGATCAGCTATGGAAGGCATATGAACGGATCATTAAGGATAACGGGGCAATCGTCTTATTTGCTAAAGCCCCATTTGATAAGGCACTCGCAGCCAGCAATATGAAATTATTTAAATATGAATGGATATGGGAAAAGAACAAGGCAACAGGACACTTAAACAAAGGTCATGCCGCTGCAAGCTCATGAAAACATACTAGTCTTTTATAAAAGGCTGCCGACCTATAATGCTCAAATGAGTTACGGACATAAAACGGCGACTAACAATCATAAATCATCTATTTATGGTGATGGAATTCCGTGGTCAAACGAGGTGGGATAGACTGAGAGATTGCCGCGCAGTGTCTTGTACTATCCGGTAGTTAACAACGATGATCCTGAACTAATCCATCCAAATCAAAAACCAGTGGAGTTGTGCGAATACCTCATACGCACCTACACCAACCCGGGGAAACCGTCCTAGACAATTGTGCTGGAAGTTGTACAACGGCTGTGGCTGCATCAAGGACTGGAAGAAAATATATCGCTATAGGGCGTGATGAACGACATGCTGCAGACGGAATGGAACGGTTGAAGAATATGCAATTAACGTTGTTCTAAGGGGCGAAGGCTATCGTCCGACAGCATAAACCCAGCAACGCGGGGGCCGCACCAGATCATTAAGGGAGTAGGAGTATCCCTCCTCTCCCAAAGGCACAGTAGACGCATACTGCGACATAAAAAAAGATAAAAGTGATTATGCACCCTTATCTTTTTCAAGCAATTCTATTATTCTGTCTAATTTTTTCTCTATGCCAGCATTTTTATCTGAAACCTTGTTTTTAGTAAGATAATCTCTTTTTAACAGTAAAACCAAGGGAATCGCCCAAACAAATGCCAATGGTATTAAAAAAATATATTGCAAGATAACACCTCATTAATAGTTATTGTTTTATTATAACAAACTAAAACTAAAAAAAAGAACTTATTTGAAGTTATTTACTGCGCAGTACGAAGATACATGACATTAAGGGATAGAGGAGGTTACAGCACTCCTCTCCCAAAGTTTATGACGCAGTAGACGCATACTGTGAAACAAAAGTATTTACAACTTAGATTTCTCTTTATACTTTGACCAATTTATCCAAGATAAACTTATAAAACCTAACGCCATAAGCAGAATTTGTATTGGATCTCGATAAATATCGAATACAATTCCGATGCCAACAGAGAGAGGTATTAATATAAGACAAATAATAGAAAGCCATTTATTAATATTTTGATTTTCCTTCTTTATGTTATTCATGTTTATCCCCTTTCAAAAAAAAAGATAATTATTATCAAATTTATTATATCATGCCAACTTAGGTTGATGTCCACATGCTACACAGTACGAAAATACTGGGACAGAGATGGGTTAATAGCCCTCCTCTCCCACAAGGAGGATATAAATGATGGAATTGGCTGTACTGAACTTATAAGGGGGCTGAGACACATGGATAAGCATTACATTGTATACGTTTTGATTAACACGCTGCATGGAAAGGTAGAAATGGCAACGCAAAACGATTCTGAGGCATGGGCATTTTATCGGGATATGAAGGGAATTCGAATACAAGTGTTCATGAACATGAATCTGATTGCAAGTATAGAGCGTACAGTATCAGCGCTGGATTAATTTAGGGGGCTGAGACCCCAATCAAAGGAGACGATACACGATGAATACTTATGAAGTATGGGTCCAGTGGAGCGAATGGGATGATCCTTGGTGCAGACGAACAGTACAAGGTGAAACTGCTGGGAAGGCTAAGTATTCATTTTGGGAATACCTTCAGGATGGATTGTGGGAAGAGAAGCTCGGTACAGTAGTCAAGAAATTGCGCTGCCGGAAGATCGGCGGTTTCAAGGTCAGTGACTTGTTCACCAATCCAGCGACCTTCCGGGAGATTTGCGAGCGCCGTGCAATTGACTTCGCATATCAAGGAATGAAGATCGAGGTTGACGGGTAATGTGGCGTGATGGGTGGCAATAACTCGGGAAATATTGACGTTTGCTTCGAGGGGAAATACTACGCTGAGAACTGCCATCCCTGGTGGCGTACCAAATACTTTGATCGTAAAGGAAATTTGATTAAAGAATTCTTGGACTAATAGAAGTATAAGGGGGAGAAGAGGATGAAAGAAGTAAATGCAGATTTGTACCATCTGCTCAATGAAAACGAAACTGGCCTATATACTCAGGAATTTCAGAAGAACAAAACGGAATATGCCTACGTTCATCTTGATTTTTCAGGCTTGGAGGACTTCGCAGAAGCCGTAGGTACCTATCCGTTTGAAGAGGGCGGCATGAAAGTCACGATGTTTGAGAGAACAATTTGCATTGACTTGAATGACATCATAGAAGGGTAAGGACATAGCTTGAGTAGTTATAAAAAATGCTTTGAAGAAGACACTTGGGACAGGTACAAAGAGCAGATCGAAGAGATGGAACTTGACTATTAGGCAGAAGGCCATCGAATCAGATCGAATAATTCCAGTAAAATGGGGCCCGGGTAATCATAGATCTTAACCATTAAAGATATACCAAAGTAATCCATAAGCGATTCCGAAGTAAGCAATCACACCCAGTAAAGAGATGGACAAAAGAATAATGATAACTTTCTTACCGTTCATAAAATTCACCTCTTATTTAATATAGCACGGGTTGAGAGAGGAACAAGAGACTTTGATAATCCGAAAGCGAGGAAATAATAATAAGCGATTGGTACTCAGGAATCAAAAGCAAGGAGATTGAATCTACAGGCGGTGGGCAAGGAAAGATTAAAAGATCACAACTCACGGAGGAAGAGAGAGCAAACCTAGATTCGAAATATCCCAAACCTATTGGTAAGGCTGCTGAGCGTCCATTTGTGATAAAGGGGTCAGTAGAATGAAATACAAAGACACTCAAAACGCATTAAGAGCCGGTCATCGTCAATTTATTTTTACTGCAAGCCCGGGCTTACCTGTAGATGTACTGGCTTGGGGACCGACCTGGGTGAGATTTAAGGATGCATACAACACATTTCCTATCAGTACAAACATGAAGATGTTTTCTATGATGGTGGAATGTATTTATACAGAAAAAAGCCATGATGTGTCAGGGCAATAGCTGCTTCTATCCTCGACCAAATTATACACAAAGGGGAATGAGGATGAACATCGCCAATAGTAAGGCTCCTGTATTAAAGGTAACGGACTTAGGTCCAGCAACTGCCTTAACTATCAACTCACCCTCAAAGGCGCGGAGCGAGCATATAGAAAGGCTGACGCTGATGATAAAAAAGTTATCTCAGGGATGAAATCAGATTGTGAGTTTGTGATAGAGTGGCTGTCTACAGGACGTAGACCAGGTAATAAACGTGGGATAGAAAGGCGAGCAGTATATCAGCGTGAGATACTGATGGACCCTATTCGAATGCAATCATTTATCCAACAAAGTAATGCAGGGAGTCCAAGTAATTTATCAGAGTGGCAAAGATTTCAGATTGAAGATGCATTATCAACATTGAGTCCTCGCGAAAAAGAATGTTATGTATTAGCTTTTGGCAATTGCTACTCACGTAGTCAAATTGCTCATCTACTTGGAATAAAAAAGGAGAGTGTTAACGAGTATATTGCCCGAGGGCAGGTGGAAATTGGAAAATCACATCAAAATAGTTTGTTTTTATGTGATTAAATTGACAACATCTCTTTTGTGAATGATGTATAATTAAGGAATAATTTCCCTATATTTGAATTGATTTCTTCTAGATCTATTTCTATGAACTTCATTACGAGCGCTCGCCTTCAAACGATAGAAATAGAAAACCATCATGAGATTTGATGAAATGGGTATTAATTACTTTTTATCAAAGGAGGCGACATTCTAATCGTATAATGGCAGTTTGATTGGGAGAAGTTGAAATCTGACTAAATGAAAATTAAAGGAGTGGACTTATCTTATGAAACGGTTACTCAATAGGAAATGGTTGATAGCGATTCTGGCACTTGTATTTATTGGATCCGCAGCATCTGCTGCATTTACTCAGACGATGCATGCTGCTGGAACGAACCCTAAAGTCATTATAAATGTAAATAGCAATAAAGCATTGGGAGTCAGTGGATGGGATAAACAAGCGGATGGGGCGCTTATCATACAATGGCACTTTAATTGGAATTCCATTGTTAATGATCAAAAATGGTATTTCGAAGATCTAGGAGACGGCTATTATCACATCAGAAACGTAGAAAGCGGAGATTTACTGGAAGTCAGCGAATCGTCTACATCCGATGGTGCTAATGTGATTCAATGGCCGGATAATGGCGGATGGAACCAGCAATGGAAAGTTGTTCCAACCAATCTGGATAGAGGTGACTCGTCGTATATTATCAACCGAGGTAGCGGCAAGTATTTGGATATATCGGGACAATCGACATCCGATGGAGGACAGGCTATCCAGTGGGATTATAATCGCGGCGCCAATCAGCGCTGGTTCATTCCGCCTGCATCGTAACACATATGAAGCTAATGCCACGCTGTTTCTACACATAGAAACGGCGTGGTTTTTTAGATAGAGAAATTCAAGTTGAACATCCGACACGTATAGATAATTATAGATTCGGAATACAAGTGGCGAATACAGTTTTTGAAGACACTCTTTGATAAATTTCATATCCTCTCTTTATTTGGAATATCGATGTCCGAAGTATAGTCCAGCAAATGCAGCACCGAATGCTCTTGCACTGTTATATAAGGTGTCAAATTAATGTTCATAAATATCCTCCTTATCTAGTGTTGGTGAATCAAATCTATAACAAAGAAATCAATAAAAACAATGAGATTTTTAATTATTTTGAAAGTTGTCACCCGATAGCCACCTATATATAGGAGGAACCTATTAACTATTCGACTCTTATAATGAATGGTGTGTGAAAAACCCACGCCAGCCGATGAGCTCACGGTTAATTGAGCTCGACAATGATATAATAAAGATGTGGTGACCATAGCTGAATATTTTAACAAAAAAACGGAAAGCATCCTCTTAGGTGTGCTGTTCGTTTTTTTGTTTATGTTATTTCATTAGCAACGACTTTTACATTCAGCTTCAGCAGCATTAACAGCTAATTTGCAAGCTGCTACCGCAATGGGATTACTTAGATTATTGCAAGCATCTCTACCGGCGTTAGCAGCTGCGGAACATAGATCCTCATAGGCTCCCATCAAGCCTACATCAGAAAAAGTAACTTCGACAATATCGCTAATTATTTGGAGATCAGATGGAGATAACTTTTGTTTAACAATGGAATTGTTTAAAGCTGGATTGTTAATGGTCATTATTTTTCATTCTCTTTAAAGTGTTTTGTATATTACAGGATTAAGATGCACTTTGTTTGAAGGGATAATACGCAATTTAAATGTGGATAATTTGTGAGGTTATAAAATACTCTTTAAAATTTTCTTATAACCCCATAATCTAAACCCAAAAAGCTGCAGAGGTGACGGTGAAGTAAGGTACATGGGTAAAGATCCTGAATTGTCGGGGGTGGTGATAATGTAATGCCAAGAGCACGTGATCCAAACCGGGACCGCGCACTAGAGATATGGCGTGAGCACGGTGGGGAAATAACAAGCAGGCAGATATCCGAGCAACTGGATATTGATGAAAAGAAGGTAGCCGTCTGAAAGCAGCGTGATAAATGGAGTGTTGTACAACAATCATCAAATAATGTTGTACAACAGCCAAAGAAAAAAAGAGTGTTGTACAACAAAAGAAGCCGAAATCCAATAAACAGAAAAAAGAAGTGGCTCGGGGTGATCCACCTGAAGTAGAAGCTGAGCTAACTGACAAGCAAAGAATGTTTGTCCTTGAATATATGCGAGACTTCAACGCAACTAGAGCGGCCTTAGCTGCCGGTGATTCAAAGAGGGCTGCCTATTCCATAGGATGGAAAACCTGAGGAAACCTGAAATACAGGCAGAAATCACAAGGTTGAAGGATCAGATGGTTGTTGAGATCGGGTTGAGCGTTCATCGGGTTATAGCCGAGTATCTTAAAATCGCATTTGCTGATACTTCTGATTATGTGGAATTCAGGTCCCAAGAAGAAACAGTTATGAGTGAATATGGTCCAGTGTTAGATAACGAAGGTGATCCAATTACTAGACCAGTAAGCTATATGTGTTTTAAATCCTCAGAAGAGGTCGACGGAACGTTAGTGAGTGAGGTAAAGCAGGGACGTGAAGGTCTTAGGATCAAGTTTTATAACAAGCTCAAGGCACTGGATAAGCTGGAAAAGTATCTAGGCTACATGGATGAAGAAACTAAGCTTCGCGTTCAGAAACTACAACTTGAAATTAAGGGTATGACTCCTCCAGACGCTAATGATTTGCCAGACGATGGCTTCATTGAGGCTCTCAAGTCTCAAGCGAGAGGAGTGTGGTCAGATGAAAGTGAAGCGTAAGGATGCAATCTTTAAATAGAAACCATTCTCTAGTAAGCAGATTCAGGTTCTTACTTGGTGGATGTAAGGTGAAAGCCCTCACGCAGATAAAGATGCTTTAATTTTTGATGGTGCAGTCCGCTTTGGTAAAACATCTTCAATGTCCTTTTCATTTATTGTTTGGGCTACTGAAACCTTCAACGGCGAGAACCTGGGGATGGCGGGAAAGACTATAGGTGCTCTTCGACGGAACCTTATAGAGCCGTTGAAGCAAATGCTTAACTCCAGAGGATACATTGTAGTGGATCATAGGGCAGAGAACTATCTTACTATCAGCAGGAGGCCGGTAAGTAAAGACTTCTACTTGTTTGGGGGTAAGGATGAACGAAGTCAAGATTTGATACATGGGATCACGCTTACAGGAATGTTTTTGATGAAGTGGCCTTGATGCCGCGCTCATTTGTAGAACAAGCGACTGCTCGATGTTCTGTAGATGGGGCAAAGTATTGGTTTAACTGTAACCTGTTAAGACAGAGGATCGCCGCTACAGCAAATATCACATATCTCTTGTGACTACGGCACCCAAAACCCGATGACGTTCGGGCTGTCGGGGCTTTTTTCTGGTGTCTGGTACAAGGTGAAAGAATACCACTATGACGGTCGCCAGCAGAGCCAACAGAAGACGGATAAAGAGTACTATCATGATTTGGTTGAATTCGTTGGGGATATATCGCTTCAAAGTCTTATCATTGACTCTTCCGCAGCAAGCTTTATAGCTACTGTAAGAAAATACGGAAAGTTTATAGTGAAAAAGGCAAAAAACGATGTGTTAGAAGGCATCCGCAATGTAGCCTCAGCACTGAATACCGGAAAGATTCTCTATAATGATTGCTGCAAGGAAACCTTTCGCGAGTTATCGTCCTACATATGGGATGAAAAGGCAGCTGATTGCGGGGAAGAGAAGCCCATTAAGCAACATGACCACCAGATGCACGGTGACCGCTATTTTGTGAACACCATTGTTATGCGTCCAGCTTCGTTCTCATTTGATTAATAGGAGAGGAGGAAACTAATTGAGCACAACAGAAGAGGTTAACCGGATCATTGAAAAAGGTGCGGCATCCGCTATGACAGACGAGTAGATCGTTAAGCAAGAAATAGATGATTGGTTATCATCCCAGGAACGTAAGGAAAAACTTGCTGGTGAACGCTACTACCGGAATAAGGCTGATAGCTTAAAACGTAAGCGAATGACCATTGGAGCAGGTGGGGCGCTGGTAGAAGCTACAATCCTCGCTAATAATAAGATCGTTCACGGATTCTTGCGAAAGCTCGTTGATCAGAAAGCCGGTTATCTGCTGAGTAAGGAAATGAGCATCCAGACAAAGAACAAAGTTTATGATGAACTGTTGACAGGGATTTTTGATAAAGGATTTAAAAGACTATTAAAAAACCTGTTGAAGGAGAGCATTAAAAAGGGGTGCGCATGGTTGCATGTTTATTTAAGAAGGGAGTGCCCCGTCAGCGACGGCTGTTGAGGCACTCCCTTCTTTTTGAGGATATTCTTGAGCATAAGGACAAACTGCATTAAATTAGTCGTCTGATTAGGCTTATGGGTTCGCATACAAAGTTGCTAGCGAACCGCGATGCAGTTATTGGCCTGAAAAGTACCCAATATTATGCTCTAAAGAAGCAATAAGGTTACTGGAGTCCGAAACCCTGCACAAAAGACGATTATTTTGTAAATAACGTCATCTGAGTCCAAACCCGAAGAAGAGGACTCTCCGTTAGTGGAGAAACTAAGTAGACACCAGAAGGGCTGTAATACCAATCGCCACAAGAAATAGCACCTGAGCTCATACCCATGATTCCTCGATTATGTGTATTCTCGTCATACATCATTTTAACTTTTCCAATTAGTAGTGGAGAATAATGTTAGAATATCTTATATATAGATATACAATACTTTCCTGGGAGGAGCACTAATATGCGCATTTTCATATATATAGGACTGGCTTTTTTTGTGATCTCTGGTATATGTGTTGGAGGATTTACGACAGGTACTCAGCAAAGAGGGAATTTTTATTCGGAATCCAAAGAAGACCGTAAAATTAAAAACAAAGTAGCGAAATGGTCTGCTTTAGGAGGGGTTCTCTCCTGTGGTATAGCTGGACTAGTATATTTGTTGTGATATTTACCTCACTCAAGTTCAAGAGTGGTAAAGAGTGCAATACATGACTTTTTACAAGAACCTTTAGACCCTTTATGTCTTTGCCGTTGAGGTTTTTTATATTTATAGTTCAAGTAAAATGGAATTTAATATAACAGTCACAATTATTCTTATCATCTGACATTATTTTATATTTTTCTTGCAAAGGTATATCTTTCATAGGATAATATGGGTATATTTTCCTAGCAAAAGTTGGAAGTGGATATTATCTGAGAGGAAGTAGAATATTGAAAACAAAGAAACCTTTTTTTAAAAAATGGTGGTTTTGGCTTATTATTGTTTTTGTTGTAATAGGGGTGATTGGATCACAGGGGAATGATAGTGAACCTACAGTATCAAAATCAGAACCAGCAGTGGCAAAGGTAGATGATACTGCAGCAACAGAGAAACCGGTCGAAAAGGAAAAGCCTACCAGCAAGCCTACTGAAGAGCCAAAGGAAACGATGATAACTGAAGTTGGACAAACCATCACAACTAAGAATTTTAAGCTTACAGTTGAATCTCTGGAAAAGCCTAAGGGAAATGATTATGTACAACCATCAGAGGGGAATGAGTTTGTAGAAATCGGAATTATACTTGAGAATATTTCCAGTAAAGATTATATGGTAAGCTCTATGCTAATGTTCAATGCATACCAAGACAGCTTCTCCATAAATGAAGATCTCATGGCTCATACTTTGGATAGTCAAGTAGGAACAATGGACGGCGCTTTAGCTGCGGGAAAGAAAATTCGTGGCAAACTAGCTTACCAGCTTCCTAAGGATTGGAAAGAACTTGAAATCAATACTGATTTTACGGTTTTAAGTTTTAGTTCAGATGGAGAAATCAAAATCGTTCTTCAAAATAAATAGGATATTTCACATATAAGAGTCTCGCCAAAGCTGGCGGGGCTTTTTTTATTATTAAACCTGATAATCTGCATTTACATAAAGTACCAAACCGATTATATTGAAAGAAAAGCGTAATGGATGAGGGGTGTTATATTTGGCGAAGATTTTTAATGAAAATACAGTTTCATTTAAACAGAAGTTATCTCCGATCCCTGAGTTTGCTTGGCATACGAGTGAGAGGTTAGCTGAGATCGCTAATTCTAAACATCTTGTCTTCGACATAAGATCGCTTGATCCAGATAAGTATTCCTTTCCTTATCATTTTCATAGAAACGCTGAAGAAATATTTGTGATTTTGACGGGAAAAGCGATGTTAAGAACTCCCGAGGGTTTTAGTGAGGTTTCTGAAGGTGATGTGCTATTTTTTGAAATGGGACCTGAAGGAGCACATCAACTTTATAATCATACGGATGCCCCTTGCAAGTATCTTGATCTCCGAACGAACCAGGGCATAGATGTTTGCGAATATCCGGACTCAGGTAAAATCAACATTCTCCCCTATCAAGAAATTTATCAGGCGGATCAACAAGCGGACTATTATAAAGGAGAAGAGCAGGTAAGGGAGAAATGGAACGGAATGGAGGATCACACTTGATTCAAGATCGATGGTTCACAGTCACGAAAATTGATCCAATTACTTATGCAATCAGTGAATATGGGCATTGGGAAAAGGTGCACTCTTTTTTGTTGTTAGGAAAAGAACAAGCGGTGTTGATTGATACGGGATTAGGCATCGATAATATAAAAAGAATAACGGATCAGTTAACGGATTTACCTATCGCTGTCATCACTACGCATGTGCATGCAGACCATATAGGCAGTCATGGACAATTTGAGACGATCTATGTTCATAAAGAGGATGAGGATTGGCTAATTAATGGAATACGAGGTTTGACCCTTGCCCAGATCAGAAAAGATATGAGCCGAGATATTACTCTTCCTATTCCTGAGACGTTTGATCCTAATACGTATACGCCTTATCAAGGAAAACCAACAGCTCTATTGCGAGAGGGAGATGTGCTTGATTTAGGCGGGCGTAGATTAGAAATTTACCACACACCGGGTCATTCACCAGGTCATATTAGCATCTTTGATCATGCCAACGGGTATCTGTTTACAGGGGATTTGTTGTATGATGTTACGCCAATTTATGCTTTTTATCCCTCTACTAGTCCGGCAGATTTAGTGGCTTCTTTAGAAAAGATTGCGCAAATTCCAAATGTATCTCAAGTATTCGGCTCTCATAATACGTTGGGTCTAGATCCAGCTATTTTGCAAGAGGTAATGAAGGCAGTTCGTGAATTACGTGAACGGGATCTTGTCGCTCATGGTACGGGCATTCACCAATTTAACGGATTTAGTGTGCAATTTTAAAATGAATGTTGGATGCAGCGAAAACGGCCCTCCCAAAAGGACCGTTTTTTTGTCTTTCCTTAAGGTTTTCAAAATTTCTAATTGGGAAAAGTAAAGTGAAGTAATAATAGGCGGTAGGGAGCGTTTATTCGGATACGATCGACCTGAAGAACGCATGTAATTGTTGGACTTGGGAGTAAGCTTCTTTGTACTGATTATCGGATTGTTGAATGGGCAGTAAGCCTGGCAAGAAGGAAATACTATACACAGGTATTTCATTGCTGTTCATGTATATTTTAAGCGTAAGTTCCTCGATAACATCAGCCTCTTCGTCACCGCTATTAACCACATTAATATCCGCACTTGAAGCAGTTGATTTACTGTTTTGTTGTCGTTTAGATACTTTTGAAAGGGTTAGTGCGTTAACAACAATCTCTGATCCCATTATATTGTCGAACGAGTATAGCTTTGCTATTGCTTTTTTGCTTGTTTTCGGATTGCTGGTACCTATTGCTATTTTTTTATAAGGTTCATTAAGGGCGATCAAGTGCGATTGATTGGGCGGAATGAATGTTTTGGTGAATATAATATTAAAAGATGAGGTTGCGTTTAACAGCTTAGAAAGTTCAGAAGAAGTAGATAGTTTTTTTAATTCTATAAAAACGGCACTTAGAATTAAGATTCCTCCTACAATGGCAAACATATACATCAAGAAAATCAGCATGTAATCACACCTCCAAAGATCTCAGAAGAGCAAGATTTATTGCTTATTGAAAGATATGCCTGAATTCTCTCTACTAGTATCTGTTAAGAGCGAAAATCGTGGGAATTTAGGAAACGACTACTGATTAGAAAAAGAGAAAGCACCCAGAGATCTGCCGATTTTGCGAGCTGAGTGCAAAATTGGGGCAACTGCTGGAGTGCTTTGTTGAGAGCTTTTTAAAATAAATATGTCAAAATCATAAGAAATTGAAGGCTGTGATTTGATCGGTATAAACAATTAGCTGTTTGTATTCGATCGGAGATTCATAGTGAATATAGGGTCTTACAGAAACATCATTAAGGACTACAAAGTTATAGCTGAAATTTTTATCGGGATGTTCCGCACCTAAATAAGATATGTATTCATCTACAATGACATCATCCATTAGAGATTTTAAGTCGAAAACATCCTCTTTATTGGAGGTGGAAGGGGAGATGGTCCCTTGAATACTGCCGAATGAGGTGAGTAAATTTACTTTTTTTCCACTCGCTTGATCGTTATTTAACAATAAGCCAGAGAGTTTAACAAGTGCATCGACTTTAAAATCGACGAGGGTTCTAATTTTTGAGTTGTTCAAAACGAGACACTTCCTTTCAATTTGAAATCCTGTTAACATTATTCGACATATAACCACATAATTCCTATTAGGTCATCAAAAATACATAAATACAAACACGCCCCCTCCATTGAACCATGAGTGAGGCGTGTTTATCTATAGAGATAGATTTAATTCCTGATCGTTACTCGTGTTCCAATCGGTACAATCGCAGCTAGTGCTAACACATCTTCATTGTACATACGAATACAACCATGGGATACTTCGTGCCCTATGGATGAGGGATCATTATTTCCATGTATCCCATAATGAGGCTTAGATAGACCCATCCAAAAGACCCCAAATGGACCACCTGGATCGGGTTGTTTGTTAATGATTGTGAATTCACCGAGTGGTGATTGAGTTAACATTTTACCGATTCCGACTGGGAAGCCCCTGATCACAATGTCGTTATCAAGAAGATAAAGCATACGCTGCGTCAGATCAACTATAATCCGGTAATTTGGCATTGTGCAACACTCCTTTCTAATTAAGATATGAGGAGGATGCCTAAACGGTTATTCATTAAAAATGGTCATTTTAGCCTATGAGAACAAATGTTCTGTAATTGATAAATGGAGTTTGATAACAATAAAAAAGCTGTTCTGCATTTGCAGAACAGCTTTTTTTAAAAAATAAAAGAAAGTATATATTATACGATATACCCTATCCTTATACTTCTCGTAGAAACGGATACCGTCCTAAAGGACGGTATCCGTTTTCGCTTGGTAGGAGTGCATACTTAGTGGATATCTCGAAATAATCCGATAACTCTGCCGAGAATGGTCACGCGATTAAGGCGAAGAGGCTCGTACGCCGGATTCTCCGGCTGAAGACGTATATGATCACGTTCTTTATAAAAAGTCTTAACGGTTGCTTCATCTTCTTCGGTCATAGCTACAACGATATCTCCGTTATCAGCCGTTTGTTGTTGACGAACAATAACATAGTCGCCATTCATAATCCCAGCTTCGACCATACTGTCACCTTGAACCGATAACATAAATACTTTGTTATCTCCAACATAGTGAGTTGGAAGCGGGAAGTAGTCTTCAATATTCTCAGTAGCAGTGATAGGAACCCCGGCGGTAACCTTACCTACGACAGGAATGCGAGCGACGGTTTGCGCGAAATGATGGACATTCTCGGAATCCTCTTGGCCAAGCAATTCTATCGCACGAGGCTTCGTTGGATCTCGACGGATAAGTCCCTTCTTCTCTAGCCGATCTAAATGACCGTGAACTGTGGAGCTGGAAGCAAGACCAACAGCTTCTCCAATCTCCCGGACGGAAGGAGGATAACCCTTGCTGCGGACTTCGCTACGTATAAATTCCAGGATCGCCAGCTGGCGACTTGAAATCTTTGACATTGGAATCAACCCCATATAGTAATGTTTGGGAAAATTATAACATAGAACTACCGTTCGCACAAACATAAGTTCTAACTATTATAAATATTAATTCGAAAGAGTTAATAAATGGTAGTCTTGTATTGATTGCGTTTCCTTCATCTAAACGATAAGAGTGATTCTTTATATGAAGAATATGGTAAATATTAACCTCTGAAAAAAAAGAGAACAATTGTTCTAAAATAGTATTGAACAAAACACATGTTCGTGTTATTATAATTTCAAAAGTAAGAACAAGTGTTTGGAGGATGATATTCATGTTAAAATACAGTACATACCGTAGCATCTACGATAAAGCCCCAGTGGTTGAATCTTTAGGACATAATCCTATTACCCGTTATTCAGCTCAGATTAAAGAGATTACAGAGCTTTTGCTTGAAGGCTTGATGCGTTTGTTCCGTAGAGATTTTGTTATTAAACTGACATTGATCATCGTGCTCGTACTATCAGGACTTACAGTAGTAGGTAATGTATTTGCAGGATCTACTACTTTAATGAAGGATGAGAAGCGCGTAGTGGTTGAACGTGGAGATACACTTTGGAGTATTGCTCTTGAGAATAAACCTTCTGATATGAAAACGGCTGTATATATAGAAGGAATTAAAAAATCCAATGGCATTAAAGGTAGTCAGATTAATGCTGGAGATATTCTCACTTTACCTATATATTAATATTCTAAGAACATAATAAGAGGACATGAAGAGCTTGCAGGGAGTAAACCTTGACAAGCTCTTTTTCTCATGGCAGAGTTAGAATTAATTTATAAGGGGAGGGAAAGTTTTGAATATTGATGAGTTGGTCGCGCGTATTAACGAATTGGCACGCAAACAGAAGAGCGTAGGCCTTAATCAAGAGGAAACGGCGGAACGCGCCAAGCTTCGTGAAATTTATTTGGGGAATATTCGCAATAACTTCCGAGCACAATTGAATACGATTGAATTGGTCGATAATGATGAGCATGAACAAGGTAACAAGGGGCGTAAGCATTAACACCCTGTTCCTTTTCATAGATATTACTGGATGACTAGGGGGAACGCATATGGCCCGTTCTTGGGAAAGAATGGTTCAACGCAACACGCAGCAAATTAATAAGCAAAGAAAGAAACAGGGGAAGGAAACGATTTACGCATCTAAATCTAAATCTCCTGGTAAGAACAGTGAAACCTTTAAAGGCCGTAACATTGCATTTCCAGTAGTGTTATTAGTGCTTGGTACTATGTTTTGGATGGTTGGTTCAGTGGACCAGGCCAAAGGTAATGGTATGCTTATGAACTGGCTAGGAGTCGTTTTGTACTACTTACTAGCGGCACTTCTGTTCTTCCGACGTCCGTACTTGAAGGTAGAGAATGCTAGACTATCTACTATAAAATTCAACCGCGAACGTTATCTGCCAGCTTCTGATATTGAGAAAATCATCCTTTCGCGTGGAGCTGTTGTAATTAAGCATAAAGGCAAACGCACGAAATGGATTTTTACCAGACTTATGAATCGTTATGATACCAATGCAATGGGGACTCGACTGGAAGCATTCGCAAAAGCTCACCAAATTGAAGTAGTTCACGAATAGAAATTAACCAGCCATGGGAGAGGGAGACCTGTAATGCCAATTTCCGCCGTACTATTTGACCTTGATGATACACTGCTCTGGGATGATCGGAGCGTTAATGAAGCATTTCGTTCTGCATGTGAAGCCGCTGGGGATACGATTGATCCACAAGAACTGGAACTTGCGGTGCGTAAAGAAGCCATTGGACTATATGAATCCTACGAAACGAACCCGTTTACAAAGATGATTGGGATTAATCCGTTTGAAGCACTTTGGGGGAACTTTACTGCAGGTGAACAGCCGGAATTCCGTCAATTGGAGCAGCTTGCACCGGGATATCGTAAAGAGGCATGGCGTCGTGGTCTTGCAGCACTTGGTGTAGAGGACGAAGTTCTTGCTGAGACATTAGCAGCCAAATTCGCAGCAGAGCGTAGAAATCGACCTTACATCTATGAAGAAACGATTCAGGTGCTTGAAGAACTGAAGGGGAAAGTGAAGCTATTGCTTCTGACTAATGGATGCCCTGCATTGCAACAAGAGAAACTAGATGGCGTACCTGAAATCGTTCCTTTCTTTGATCACATCGTGATTTCTGGAAGCTTCGGAAAAGGAAAGCCGGATAAGGAAATTTTTCTGCATGCCCTAGAACTTTTAGATATTGCACCTGAGCAAGGAGTTATGGTCGGAGATAAGCTTACAACGGATATTCGTGGTGGGCTGGCAACAGGTTTGACTACAGTTTGGATTAATAGAAAAGGCAAACAGCCAGATCCGGAAATTCAGCCGGATTATGAAATCAAACATCTTGGAGAGCTTCTTTCATTAGTCCAATCTTTATAAAATTTCATTCATTTAAGCTTTAAGAAGGCAGTGAGTTCCTAGGTATCTAGGAGACTTGCTGTCTTTTTTATATCTACATCATACTTAGTATGATAGATGAGATTTACTAGTATATGATTTAAGTCACAAGAGTTTAGCTGAATTGATGCGAAATACTGAAAAACCAATAATAATGTGTATAATAGATGGAGAATGTATAACATGAATTGGTAGATTCTTAGTAATCAATTCGACTGGGAGGAATCTAAATGAAGATTTCAAGAACAATAGTTCCTTTATTATTAGGTGCAACACTTTTAGTATTGGGAGGATGTTCATCAGACCAAACCAAACAATCTGGAATACATAATATGAATATGAACATGGACATGTCTATGGAGCCTATCAAGGTCGAGTTACATTGGAGTCCTGAAGAGGTTGTTGTAAATCAGAAGGTGACCTTTGAAGCAGTGGTGACGCAAGACAACTTGGCAGTAGATGATGCGAAAGAGGTTCTGTTCGAAATTGTGAGTAAAGATGATAGTGAACAGAAAATTGAATTTAAAGGAAAGCTAGTCAGTGATGGAATCTATCAAGCAGAGGGAACACTAACGAAAGAAGGACAATATATTGTTACATCACACGTAACTGCTAGAACTCAGCATTCTATGCCTAATAAAGAACTCTCTGTAAAACCATAATTAAAAGAATAGCAATTCCTATGATTACAGATAATGCAGAGTGGAAAGGAAGGCTTTTCGAAATTCCTTTATTCTGCTAAACTTACTCTAATGTTTTACTGGGGGGACTATACGTTGGCTAAATATACACTTGAGGAAAGCTTACAACAAAGAATATTAATTCTAGATGGTGCAATGGGCACAATGATCCAACAGGTGCCTCTGACAGGTGAGGATTTTGGTGGGGAAGAATTGGACGGCTGTAATGAAATGCTAGTATTAACTCGTCCAGAAGTAATTCAGACGATTCATGAGCAGTATCTTGAAGCAGGTGCTGATCTCATTGAAACAAATACATTTGGTGCAACGTCTGTTGTACTTGCTGAATATGATATTCCGCAGCGGGCTCGTGAAATTAATCTGGTTGCAGCAAAGCTAGCCCGTAATGCCGTTGATAAATATGATACACCAGATCGTCCCCGCTATGTTGTAGGTGCGATGGGTCCTACAACAAAGACACTCTCTGTTACGGGAGGCGTGACTTTCCAAGAGCTCGTTGATAGCTACGAGGAACAGGCAGTGGCATTGATTGATGGTCAAGTAGATGCGTTATTGCTAGAGACCTCTCAGGATACTTTGAACGTGAAGGCTGGAAGTATAGGTATTCGAAATGCATTTGAGAAGACGGGTATCAAATTGCCAGTGATGATTTCGGGAACAATAGAGCCGATGGGTACCACACTTGCCGGTCAGAACATTGAAGCATTCTATATTTCTTTAGAACATCTGAAGCCTATCTCTATAGGTCTGAACTGTGCGACGGGTCCAGAGTTCATGCGTGATCATATTCGATCACTTTCTGCAATCTCTTCAGCGGCTGTGAGTTGTTATCCGAACGCTGGACTGCCAGATGAGAATGGGCATTATCATGAATCTCCTGATTCTCTTGCGCGTAAAATTGCTGCGTTTGCAGAAAAGGGATGGCTTAACATTGCGGGAGGTTGTTGCGGAACGACACCGGAACATATCCGTGCTATGTCGGAGGCACTTTCACAATTCCCTCCACGTCCGCTTGCAGGAAATCATCCACCGGCACTTTCAGGGATTGAACCTATTTATATTGAGAACGACAACCGTCCATACATGGTCGGTGAACGTACGAATGTATTAGGGTCGCGTAAGTTTAAACGTCTTATCGTCGAAGGTAAATATGAGGAAGCCTCAGAAATTGCCCGTGCACAGGTGAAGAGTGGTGCTCAAGTTATCGACGTCTGCGTGCAAGATCCGGACCGTGATGAGATTGAAGATATTAAGCTGTTTCTAGAATTAGTTGTAAAAAAGGTTAAAGTTCCTTTGATGATCGATACTACCGATCCGAAGGTTATTGACCTGGCGTTACAGTACTGTCAAGGTAAGGCGATAATTAACTCCATTAACCTTGAAGATGGTGAAGAAAAATTTGAGCTGGTCACTCCATTGATTCATAAGTATGGCGCAGCTATCGTAGTGGGTACGATTGATGAGACAGGACAAGCAATTAAGGCTACGGACAAACTGGAAGTTGCCAAACGCTCCTACGACTTATTAGTGAACAAATACGGATTAGCTGGAGAAGACCTTATTTTCGACACGCTTGTGTTCCCTGTAGGAACCGGGGATGAACAATATATTGGCTCTGCTAGAGAAACTATTGATGGGATTCGTTTAATCAAAGAAGCACTTCCAGGTGTTCATACGATCTTGGGGATCAGCAACGTTTCCTTTGGATTACCGGAAGCAGGACGTGAAGTGCTGAATTCAGTATTTCTCTATGAGTGCACTAAGGCTGGATTGGATTATGCGATCGTAAATACCGAGAAGGTAGAACGTTATGCGTCTATTCCTGCTGAAGACCGTCGTCTTGCGGAGGAATTAATTTATAATACAAATGACGACACGCTTGCTGCTTTTGTAGCCGCCTTCCGAGGGAAAAAGGTTGAGAAAAAAGAGAAAATTTCTAACCTGTCACTAGAAGAGCGTCTGGCTTCATATGTTGTTGAAGGCACCAAAGAAGGACTTATTCCAGACCTTAATGAGGCGCTTACCAAATCAGGACCTTTGGAGATTATCAATGGCCCGCTAATGGCCGGGATGTCAGAGGTTGGACGGCTGTTTAATAACAATGAGTTGATTGTTGCTGAGGTGCTGCAAAGCGCTGAAGTGATGAAGGCTTCTGTTGGTCATTTAGAGCAGTTTATGAAGAAGGATGAGACATCGGTAAAAGGTAAGATCATGCTGGCAACTGTAAAAGGCGACGTGCATGATATAGGTAAGAATCTGGTGGAGATCATCTTATCCAATAATGGTTATCAGATCATTAATTTGGGTATAAAAGTACCACCTGAGACCATTATCGAAGCGTTTCGTCGTGAAAAAGCCGATGCGATCGGATTGTCTGGACTACTCGTAAAATCGGCACAGCAGATGGTGCTGACTGCGCAAGACCTACGCACGGCTGGGATTGATGTGCCTATTATGGTAGGTGGTGCTGCCTTGACTCGCAAGTTCACCAAAACACGTATCCGGCCGGAATATGATGGGATGGTATTATATGCTAAGGATGCTATGGATGGACTCGATATTGCTAATCGGCTTATGAATCCTGTTGAACGGGAGAAAATTGCCGAGGAAATTCGAGTGGAAGCAGAATCCGCAGTGGCAGTTGCTCCTAAGCAAGAGCTTCCTACGCTGACTAGAGCTGTACGCTCCAAAATTTCTCCAGATGCACCTGTATTTGTTCCACCCGATTTAGAGCGCCATGTCATTCGTAATTATCCATTGGGGCATATTATCCCTTATGTGAACATGCAAATGCTGCTCGGTCACCATCTGGGGCTACGAGGTTCTGTAGAGGCGCAATTAGCTGCTGGTGATGAGCGGACTGTGGAGTTGAAAGGTACTGTCGATGACATTCTACATCAAGCGATGCTGGAAGGTACGATTACTCCTCATGCGATGTATCAATTCTTTCCGGCACAATCAAGTGGTAACGATATTATCGTGTACAATCCACAGAATACAGCCGAGATTCTGCATACCTTTACTTTTCCAAGACAAGGTGTTGAGCCTTATCTCTGTCTAGCGGACTTTTTGAAGTCGGTCGACAGTGGAATGATGGACTATGTTGGATTCCTCGTGGTAACTGCGGGACATGGTGTTCGTGAGCTCTCTACAGCCCTTAAGGATAATGGAGATTATTTACGCTCACATGCGTTACAATCTGTAGCGCTGGAAGTAGCAGAAGGATTAGCGGAGCGTGTTCATCACATGATGCGTGATACATGGGGCTTCCCAGATCCTGCAGATATGACCATGAAACAAAGACATGGGGCAAGATATCAAGGGATTCGTGTATCCTTTGGTTATCCTGCATGCCCAGATCTGGAAGATCAGGGACCACTATTTAAACTGTTATCCCCAGAGGATATCGGTGTTCACCTTACAGAAGGCTTTATGATGGAGCCTGAGGCTTCCGTTTCGGCGATGGTATTCGCTCATCCAGAAGCGCAGTATTTTAATGTAGAGAAGCTGTAATTCTTTCATTTATACACCCGGTCTGTAGGGGGATTGTATCCCTTTCAGCGGAACCTCCCGTAACTGGGGGGTTTTTTGCTGGAAGAAGGACGTTTAGAATAGATAAGAGATAGTTCAGCCAATAAGAAGAAGGGAGGAAGAGGGATGGAATTATATTTTTTAGGTACGAATGCAGGGGTACCAACTATACAACGCAATGTAACGTCGATTGCATTAAGACTTCTGGAAGAACGCCGTAGCATTTGGATGTTCGATTGCGGGGAAGGTACTCAGCATCAGGTTCTTCGCTCACCGATTCGCCTAGGGAAGCTGGAAAAGCTATTTATTACACATTTACACGGAGATCATCTATTTGGTCTTCCAGGTTTATTATCTAGTCGTGGTTATCAGGGAGGGACATCTCCTTTAACGGTTTATGGTCCCCCTGGATTGAAGGCATACTTAGATATATCCTTAGCTGTGAGCCAATCCCGAATTCCATACAAGATTGAGATTGTCGAGCATACAGGAGGAACGGTATTTGAGGATGATGGTTTTAAAGTGGAGGCAGCATTATTAGAGCATCGTATTGATAGCTATGGTTACCGGGTAACGGAAAAGGATAGTCCCGGGAGCCTCAATACGGAATTACTAAAGAGTTATGGCTTAAAGCCTGGACCGTTATATGGAAAATTAAAAAAAGGTGAAGATGTTATAACGGATGACGGTGTTCGTATCTGCGCTGCTGATGTTGTTAGAGAACCTAAAAGAGGGCGTATTGTTACGATCTTGGGAGACACAAGACCTTGTTCAGGAGCTTTAGAACTCTCACTTCATGCAGACCTTATCGTTCATGAAGCAACCTTTGCTCATGATCTGGCAGAAATGGCGTATCAATACCATCACAGTACAGCACGTCAAGCTGCAGAGCTAGCCAAGGAAGCCAATGCAGGCCAACTATTGTTGACTCATTTTAGCTCTCGTTACAGTTCGTCTGAAGAGTTGATTCCTTTGCTGGAAGAAGCTGAGCTCATTTTTCCAGAGACATTATTAGCGGAGGAATTCGGCACATATCCAATTTATCGAAGACAAAACGGGCAATTGGGGAAATGATTATTTTCCGGGAAAGCGCAGGAAATGACAGTGCTATGATAAAAAATGCTGGAAGAGTCTCTCGTTCGATTTCATTCGACGAAGTGTGTTAGATTTAAAGTAATTACAGCGTGAAAGAGGTACGAATGGCTGGAAATCTTGCCGAAAATAAACGGACAATACCACCAAACAAAAAGTATTATTAATCATTCTAAATCCAAGATGGGCTTAGGTTGAATGTTTATTAATACCATTATTAATTTATCACATTAATTAATTTTTTATGGAAATAGAGGGATTTATAATGGAACAGATTAAAGGATTATTGATTGACTTAGATGGTACGTTATACCATGGGCATAAAATGATTCCTGGTGCTGATTTACTGATTAAAGGTCTGCGTGAAGCGGGCATTCCTTTTTTATTTGTTACCAACAATTCATCGCGTACAGCGGCTAATGTGGCTGCACATTTATGTGGAATGGGAATCGATGCGAAAGCTGAGGAGGTATGTACCTCATCAATGGCGGCCGCACGTTACATAGCTGAGGAATCACCTGGGGCTGCAGTGGCGATACTTGGAGAAGAGGGTTTGCATGTGGCTTGTACCGAAGCTGGGCTCCGCATTGTCACAGACTCACCCGATTATGTACTGCAAGGCATCGATCGCTCCTTCAACTATACGTCGCTCTCGCAAGCTTCACGCTGGATTCTGGGAGGAGCAAAGTTTGTACTCACTAACCCAGACTTAATGCTGCCATCAGATGATGGCATTATGCCTGGCGCAGGTACGATCGGAGCAGCCATCGAGGCTGCTAGTGGAGTGAGTCCGGTAGTGATTGGCAAGCCGGAATCCCATTTAATCAAATTTGCGACAGATCTTCTTGGTTTAGAGCCTGAACATGCAGTGGTTGTCGGTGATAATATGCGTACAGATATAGCAGCTGGAGTAAATGCGGGCTGTCGTACAGTTCTTGTATTTACCGGATTAACCAATGCAGAAAATCTTGACCACTATAAAAACCTTACCGGAATCTCACCGGATGAAATTTGTGCCGATTTAACTGAACTTAAAACGTTTCTCGGTGTATAATAGCTAGGATCTTATTACTTCACCAACCTAGAAGGGACGATGAGCTATGCCGGAATTGCCGGAAATGGAGAATTATAGAAAGCTGCTTAGTCAGCATATTATAAATGTGCCAATATCTGATGTAATCGTGAACAGAGAAAAATCAATTAATATGGAAACAGAAGCTTTTAGAAATGCATTGATCGGTGCGCGTGTTGTTTTTGTTGAGCGGCGTGCCAAGTATATTTTGTTTCATCTTCATGATGGACGAAGACTACTTTTACATTTGATGCTTGGTGGAATACTTTTTTATGGCACGGAGGAAGAACGGCCGGATCGTAACACACAAGTCGAAATTGCATTTGGAGATCATACCCTTTACTTCATAGGACTTCGCTTAGGGTATTTACATTTGCTGTCGGTTAAGGAAAGCGAAGCCACAATGGGTAAACTTGGACCTGAGTTGCTGGATCGTCGAATGACGCTGGAACGATTCACAGGATTATTAAAGGGACGGCGAGGTGCGCTCAAAAGCCTGTTAGTAAATCAGCATGTGATGGCTGGAGTCGGGAATTGCTACGCCGATGAGATTGCTTTTGAAGCTAGGCTTTTACCTTCTGCACTAGTACAGAATTTAACAACTGAATCTATAGCCCGTCTTTATGAGAGCATCCAAAAAGTACTGACTGAGGCCACTGAAATTGGTGGGTACATGGAAATGCCGTTTATGACTGGGGATACTGTTACAGGTTCATATAATAATCAATGTAAAGTGTATGATCGTGAAGGCGAGTCTTGTCTTCGTGATGGGGGAACAATTATCAAAACAGAGCTGTCTGGACGCAAAGTGTTTTATTGCCCAGACTGTCAGCATGACCAATAGTCTTCAAATAGGGGCTCATGTCAGCATTCGTGGCGGATATGGGAGAGCTGCCCGATTCGCTTGGGAGAGCGGTGCAACATGTTTTCAATATTTCCCTAAAAATCCGCGTAGTTTAAAACTTAAACAGGTAGATGTACGAGATACGAGGGATTGTGCGCTCTTTTGCCAAGACAAAGGGATTGCTTCGATTGCTCACACACCCTATGGGATTAACATGGCGGCTGGTGTAGATGATGTTACTCCACGAAAGGTTTATGTATCCTCTCTCTTAAATGATCTAGAGATTGCAGAAGCTTGTGGTTCATTAGGCATCGTTGTTCATTTTGGACATTTTGGTGGAATGGAGCCGTTACAAGGCTATCAAAATATTATACAATGTATGAATGAGGTGCTTCAGACCTGGGATGGACGTACTAAGCTGCTTATAGAGAATCAAGCGGGCAACCATGGAAATGAAGGAATTACACTTGAAGAACTCGTGAAAGTTCGAGAGCTTAGCCAATTTTCGGAGAAAATAGGATTTTGTTTGGACACCTGTCACGCTTACGCAGCTGGTATCTGGAACCCTGAGCGAACGGAAGACTTCCTTGAACGAGGAGAGCGACTTGGATTTTGGCCACATCTTGTTGCTGTTCATTTAAATGATTCTAAGTTTCCTTTCGACTCAAGACGCGACAGACATGCTGGAATCGGACAAGGACATATTGGAGAGCAGGGGCTGAAAAGCTTATTGTCCTCCAAGCTTTTACGAAGCTCAGCTGTTGTCATGGAAACGGAGAAGGGTGCGGATGGCAGTCACCGAAAAGAAATTGCTACTGTGCGTGGTTGGTTTGAAGCGGAGGCGTAATTGTGATTCATATCTATATGGATGATCTTCGAAAGGTACCTAAAGGGTTCGCTCTGGCTCGTTCGACGGAAGAATGTCTTCTAATGCTGCGTGAGTGCGAGGTGGATATTTTATCACTGGATTACGATATGGGACCGGGTGATTATTCGGGTGGAGAAGTTGCCAGACGGATCGTACTGGAAGGACTGTTCCCCCGAGAAATCTATTTGCACACTTCCAGTCTGTGGGGGCGAAAAGAAATGTATGAGATCTTATATACTGCTAAACCTGAGGGGATGCTTTTGGTAAATGGTCCCCTGAGTTCTGATAAGCTTCGCGATATCGCCGAGGAGACGGACTTGAAATGAAGGTAATGAATGAAGTGGAATTACTGGAGGCGCTCAAGAGTTCAGGAGAACCGCTTGTAGTATTCTTACACACTCCACTGTGCGGTACTTGTAAGGCTGCTGAACGGATGTTAGAGGTGGCGGCTCATCTATTGCCTGCTGAACTTCAAATGGTTGCAGGCAATGTGAACATGCTGCCGAATTTGGTACAACAATATCGTATTACGAGCGTTCCTGCACTACTTGTAGCTTCTGCAGAACGGGAAAATGATCCGAAAGTTTATTATTCCATGGTTTCAGTTGAGCGAGTGCTGGAATACATAAGGAGTGTTATATCATAATCATTTCATTACAACATTTATCTCTCCGCAGGGAAGAAAGCTTAATCTTGGACGATGTGTCGCTAGAAGTTAAAGAAGGTGAGAACTGGGTCATTTTGGGACGGAATGGCTCTGGTAAAACCACAATTTTAGAGATGATGACTGGTTATTTGTTTCCTAGCAAAGGGACTGTAGAAGTGCTGGGTTATAAATATGGACAATGTGATATACGTGAGGTTCGTAAAGAAATTGGCTATATCGGGCCTTCCTTGATGGAAAAGATGTCATTAAATGATCCGGTGTGGGAGGTCGTAGCAACAGGTGCTTACGCTTATTTGCGTTTCTACGAGACGATCCCCACCGAAGTAAAAGAGAAAGCGATCAGCATGCTGGAAGATATGAATCTAGGCAATATGGCATTTCATCCTTTTGGGACCTTGTCACAGGGGGAACGTAAAAAAGCTATGCTGGCAAGATGTCTTATGGCTGACCCTAAGCTATTAATTATGGACGAGCCATGTGCCGGCCTTGATCTATATGAAAGGGAAAAAATGCTGGCTGAAATAGACAAGCTGAGACAGCGTAATGTTTCTGTAGTATACGTAACTCACCATGTGGAAGAAATTGTCCCGCTTTTCACGCATGTTGCTTTAATCCGTGAAGGTAAGCTAGCTGGATCTGGACCGAAAGAAGAAGTATTAACGAAAGAAATGATCTTGGCCACTTATGATATTCCTGTTGATGTTGAATGGGTTAGCGGTCGTCCCTGGATTAAAATTAGACCTGGAGGCAAAACGATTTGAACGATTTAAGACAAGATACCGAAGAGCAGAACATTGCTCCGGAAGAAGAAGTGTATTCCCGATATATTTGTACAGCTAATCACGGATTTGCGCCTTATGCGCAAGAAGAGCTTCGCCGTTTATTCGGTGCTGTGAAGAGTACCTTGTTACTACCAGGAGAAATCTTTCTGGCTACATTGCAATCTGAACCAGAGGAAGTAACGCGCCTACTCACACAGAATCTTCCCATTTTCCTGCGTCATATACAACCTGTTCAGTTTCAGGATGAAGGAACCATGGAAGCTCTACAGCGTTTGGCGGTGTATTTAAGTCGCCACACTGAGCTTGTGGGTGAAAAGGTATCCCTAAATGTTCGTAAAGGTGATCCTTCCTTCTGGCAGGACAGTCCAGGAGAACTTCGTGAATGGCTCCAAGAGCAATTGCAGAACTTAGGCGCAGAATTTACTGTGCAAGATCCAGCCTGGGTTATTTCAGTCTACGCAGACGGGAATGCCTTATATGCAGGTGTGTCCAGACCAGAAGCGAATTTATCTAGCTGGAATGGCGGTGCCATCCGTTTCCGTAAGGAGGATGGACAAATCTCGCGTGCCAAGTTCAAACTAATGGAAGCCGAGAAGGAGTTTGATATTCCTTTTTACAGCTTCCGTAATGCGTTAGATATTGGTGCTTCTCCAGGTGGGTGGACTTCTTTCTTACTGGAACGCGGAATGAAGGTTACGGCGGTTGACCCTGCGTTAATGCATGAGTCCCTTCGTAATTATCCGGGCTTGAAAATTCTTCGTAAAAACGCAGGAGAAGTGAAATTCCGGGACAATGAATTTGATCTGCTCGTGTGCGATATGAGCTGGAGTCCTAAGCTGATGGCGAAGCTAGTAACAGGGTTACTCCACAGTCTGTCACCGGGTGGAACAGCCATTGTGACCGTAAAACTAATGCATAAGAAACCACTTGCGATGATCAAAGAAATTATTGCGATGTTTGAAGGGGAGCGCATGCAGATTCAGCGTGCAAAGCAGCTGTTCCATAATCGTGATGAGATCACACTTTATATGATTAAATACTAATAAAACAAATTTAAAATTTCTAAGGGAAAGTATCCCGTTATTAATGTTAACCGTATTTTGCGGTAAGAACATTAATGGCGGAAGCTTTCTCTTTTTTTATTGCGAAAAGGAGGAGTTAAATTGCATTTTGAGACGAAACTTAAGATTGGACAGGTTATTGATGACAGATACAGAATTACGGGCCATATTGGTTCAGGTGGGATGAGTAATGTTTATCTTGCGGAAGATTTGCGTCTAAAGGGTAAACGATGGGCTGTAAAAGAAAGCTTATGCTTAGATGAGCTGCATTCTGACATCCAAGCGGAAGCCGATATGTTAATTACACTAGATCACCCACGATTGCCGCGTATTATCGATTTCTATCTTCCAGATCGAGAAGGGTATTCCTATTTAATCTTGGACTATATTGAAGGTGTGAGCTTGAGTCAGCTAATGAAGGATAATCCCGGACCTTTGCCAAGTGACTTCATCATTCAGGCGGCTAAACAGCTTTTAGAAGTCCTTCAATATTTGCATAGTCATCAACCACCGATTATCTATCGTGATCTAAAGCCTTCAAATATCATGTTGACACTGCAAAAAGAGCTGATGTTAATTGACTTTGGGATCGCACGAAGCTACAAACACGGTATCTCTGAAGATACGGTTAAGCTTGGTACGGTTGGCTTCGCGGCACCTGAGCAATATGGAAGTGGGCAGAGTCAGCCGGTATCCGATTTATATGGACTAGGAGCATTAATTCTCTATATGGCAACTGGAGGGCAATGTAGTCAATGGGAGTTTGGGATGGAGAATAGGCTTTATAACCATATGCCATCTGGCATTATTCCAATCATAAGACGCTTATTACGACATCACGCTGAGGAGCGTTATCAGAATGCAGAAGCAGTTCTACAGGCACTAATTCGTATGGAATCTGAAATGGATAGAGGAAATGATTTTACTAATTCAGTCCCACGCTCTCTCGAAAAGCGAAAAGCGATGGTCATTACCATACTCGGAGTTGCTTCAGGTCTTGGAACAACACATACTTCATTCGCAGCGAGTAGCTTACTTGCACAGAAGGGGGCAACTGCATGGGTTGATTTTTCTCCTGATTCATCGGTTTATGAACGCATTCGCAGCATGTTACATACACAGATTACAAATGTTGCATCCAAGGATGAGATATCTGCTTTTTCATGGAAAGGGGTGCATTATTGGAAACGTCCTATTCACGGAAAAATGGCTGATTTGCTGAGAGGGGATTATCAATTTGTAGTGTTGGATCTTGGCGTTGGGGAATATGAAGGGGCGCTTGATGAGTTCAAATATAGCGATATGCCGATTCTAATTACTTCTGGTGCAGATTGGCGACTCGAAGATTTACTAGTGTGGCTTAGGCGTAAAAGGTTACAGCCTGAAACGAATTGGAGGGTGGGGTTACCACTCGCAGAACGCTCAACTGTACAACTGTTGCAGACCGCTATAGGTACAGATAAGATTTATGGACTACCTTTTCAGCAAGATCCATTCAAGCCTAAGGGGAAGTTGGTAGAAGTGATCAATGAAATGTTTGAGGGAGTTTTAGATGTACCCAGTAAGGGGAAAAGCCGTAGTTTTTTTCAAAAGAAAGGCTGAATAAAGCGGTTCTCTATGCTTCCTCTTTTCACTCAACTAACTTTTAGTTCAGTGTTGCATTAAAGTGTGTTAAAATATATATTTATACGTGTTTTGAAAAATATAAGAAAGTATAAGTTTTACACTATACTTTATCTTTATATTTCTTGCATGAACGCTTACCGTCCTATAGGGACGCCGAAGACGTTTCTGCTTGAAATATAAGAAAGTATAAGCTTCACACTATACTTTATCCTTATATTTTTACGAGAAACGTTTGTCGTCTTTAAAAGACCACAACGTCGTTTCTTCTTATTACGCATTATTTAAGTATAGACAGGAGCTTGCGGAGAATTTATGAGTTTACTTAGTGTAGAAGACGTTTCCCACAATTTTGGGGATCGGACGTTGTTTAAAAATGTTTCTTTCCGGTTGTTACCGGGTGAGCATGTAGGAATCGTAGGAGCAAATGGCGTAGGGAAATCGACGCTTATGAATATTTTGACTGGAAAACTGTTGAAGGATAGTGGAAAAGTAGAGTGGACGCCTCGCGTCCGTTACGGTTACTTGGATCAGCATACGATCTTAACGCCAGGGAAAACCATCCGTGATGTATTGAAGGACGCTTTCTTGCCACTTTTAGAGCTGGAACAGGAAATGCTAACTATAACTGAAAAGATGGGCGACGCTTCTCCTGAAGAGTTAGAGATGTTACTCGAGCAAATGGGGGACATTCAGGAACAGCTGGACATCGGAGATTTTTATCTTATTGATGTAAAAGTGGAGGAAATGGCGAATGGTCTTGGCCTATCCGTTATTGGACTTGACCGTGATGTCGCTTCACTAAGTGGGGGTCAGCGCACAAAAGTTCTGTTGGCGAAGCTTCTACTTGAGAAACCGAATGTACTATTGCTGGATGAGCCTACTAACTATTTGGATGTTGAGCATATCGACTGGTTAACTAACTATTTGAAGCAATATCCATATGCATTTATATTGATCTCTCATGATACGGAATTCATGAATAAAGTCGTAAATGTGGTCTATCACCTGGAGTTCGGTAAACTTACTCGATACACTGCGAACTACGAGAAATTCCTGAATATGGCCGAGATGAATAAGATCCAACACATAGATGCTTATGAGAAACAACAGGATTTTATTAAGAAACAAGAGGATTTCATTCAGCGTAACAAAGCTCGTGCCTCCACATCTGGACGGGCGAAGAGCCGTGAGAAACAGCTGGATCGTATGGATCGAATTGATCGACCAGAAGAAGCTGCAAAACCTACCTTTAAGTTTAAAGAAAGTCGGGCCAGCGGGAAAACAGTCTTCGAAGGCATTGATTTCGAGATTGGTTACGACCGTCCGCTTCTACCTATGCTGAACATGACCATTGAACGTGGAGAGAAGATCGCTATAACTGGTTGCAATGGTGTCGGTAAATCGACGCTACTGAAGACTATTCTTGGCGTGATTCCTACGTATAGCGGTAAAACCTATCTAGGAGATTATCTGAACTCAGCGTATTTCCAACAAGAAGTGAAAGCAGCTAATCTTACACCTATTGAGGATGTCTGGAATGAATTTTCTAGTCTAACTCAGAATGAAGTGCGTGGACATCTAGCTCGATGTGGTCTGAAAAATGAGCATATTACCCGACCGCTTAGCATGCTGAGTGGTGGCGAACAAGCTAAGGTCCGTCTCTGTAAGCTGTTGATGCGTGAGAGCAACTGGGTTCTGTTCGATGAACCTACCAATCACCTTGATGTTATTGCCAAGGCAGAGCTGAAGCGGGCATTACAAGAATATAAAGGCACAGTCCTGCTCGTCTCCCATGAACCTGATTTCTATGAAGATTGGGTTACGAAAATTTGGGATGTTGAACAGTGGTCAGCAGTACAAGTATAGAATCATCATACTCCCGGGGAATAGCAGACGATCTGCTGTTCTCCGGTTTTTGGATAAGGGGAGGGAAACCGAATGATTCATACAGATGGTCGTGAAGATCGTTATTCTCGTCAGGTGCGATTTGCGCCATTTGGAGCAGAGGGACAAGAAGGGCTCGCGCAGTCTAGTGTTTTAGTAGTGGGAGCAGGTGCGCTTGGTACAGGGATTGCAGAGACGCTGGTACGCTGCGGGGTAGGCAAAATTATTTTAGCTGACCGTGATTATGTAGAGTGGAGTAACCTTCAGAGGCAACAGCTCTATACTGAGGTAGATGCTATTGAACGTATGCCTAAGGCTGCTGCTGCGCAGCGCAGACTTCAACAGATTAATTCTGAGGTCGTTATTGAAGCCTATGTTATAGATGTTCGTGCCGAAGAGTTGGAAGGGCTTGTTTCAGGGGTTGATCTGATCATGGATGGTACAGACAATTTTGATACTCGGCTCATTATTAATGATATGGCGCAAAAGCACGGTATTCCTTGGATCTATGGTGCATGTGTAGGCAGTTATGGAATAACCTATACGATTTTGCCAGGAGAAACTCCATGTCTCCATTGTCTTCTAGGTACAGTACCGCTAGGAGGTGATACCTGTGATACCGCAGGTATACTTCCGCAAGCAGTACAACTAGTTACGGCAAATGCAACGGCAGAGGCGCTGAAACTACTAGGTAAGCGTAAAGAACAATTAAGAAACAAACTGTTAACGTTTGATGTGTGGCGGAATGAATACCATGAAATTGGAGTGAAAGCTGCCAAAAAGAAAAACTGCCCTTCTTGTGGGAGTCATCCGATCTATCCCTATCTAATGGCAGCGAATACCGAACGAGGCGATGTTCTTTGTGGAAGGGATACAGTACAAATTCGACCTGCGAGACCACAGAAGCTTAACTTGCAGGAAACTGCGGATCGTTTGTCTCGTTTAGGAAGCGGAAGTGTGGACAGCAACTCTTATCTGGTTTCTTTTATAGAAGGGCCTTATCGGTTAGTAATTTTTGCGGATGGTAGAGCGTTGATTCATGGGACAAAAGATATTGCTGCTGCTCGGAGCTTTTATCATCGATATTTTGGATAAAGAAGCTGTAAATAGGTGTTTAGGCCATTCCTTAGGAATGGTCTTTTTGTTTTCCGGGAATTCTATACGTACCGCAGTGATGCTGGTGCAAGTCATATGGATATGGGGGAACTTTGTGATTGAGCAAATAATATGGTATATGGCTGATAGCAGTAGTGGAGAAGAAGATCGAACCGTTATAGAAAGTGTGCTACAAGATATTGGACTTGAAGCAACAAAAAGCGAAGATCCCGAGGATCTCCGCTTATCCATATCAAAAGTAGAACCGGTACTGCTGCTTGCTGAGTTATGCGAGGTGGGGACTTGGGAAGGCTGGGACATAATTTCCGCTGTAAGAGCTGAGGGGATGATACTACCGGTAATGGTGATTTCCGGTGAACAATCTGAATCTGGAACTGGGGCAGTTTCGGCGTTCTCAGCCGGGGGTAATGAATATATGACAAAGCCTTTACATACCGGTGAATTCAAACACAGAATTCTAAATTTGTTAACCCTTACTGGACGGCGTCGAAATTTAAATCAAATACTGAGAGTCGATGGTTTAATGCTCGATCCCAGCCGCAGGTTTGTAAGTCGCGACGGGATCGAGTTAAAAATGACACCCAAAGAATTTGATCTATTGTATTATCTCGCTGCGAACCAAGGAATGATATGCTCTCGCATCGAGATACTTAAGGAAGTATGGGGTTACCAATTTCACGCAGATACCAATGTTGTAGATGTTTACATCAGACATATCCGTTTGAAAATGGATAAAGGTCACCGGAACAAGTTGATTCACACCGTTCGCGGAACAGGATATGTAATGAGGGCGCCCGAAGGCGGCACCACATCCTGAGACTATTTCTCTATTATAGTTAGAACTCTACTACAGAGTCGTTGTTTACAGTACGCGGCGAGCCTTTAAATATGTTTTTTTCCAAGTACCGGAGTTAAGATCGGAAATCGTAACACCAGGTTTGCCGTAAGTGTGCAGAATTTTACCATTGCCGGCATAAACAGCAACGTGAGTTACGTTTTTACCAGTTGCTCTGCTACCGCTGGAGAAGAATACGAGATCGCCTACACGAAGATTCGCTTTAGATACGGCTGTTCCTACTTTTGATTGCGCTGCAGCCGTACGAGGCAGTGTTACGTTATATTGTTTAAAGATGTATTTTGTAAAAGAAGAGCAGTCAAAAACTTTAGTAGTAGAAGTGGATGCACCGAACTTGTAAGGCACTCCCATATATTTCTTCCCGAGATTCACTACGCTTTGACCTTTAGATACGGAAGCTGCTTCAACTTTCGTTGCGCCTACGCCTGTTGCCATCATTGTACCCAAGCCCATTGTAGTAACCATACCTATAACAATCGCTTTTTTAATCCATTGTTGTTTATTCATGTTGTATTACCTCCAAGGTGTTAGTCTTTGTTGTTGTGTTTGTCTGTCTTGCTTGCCTGATTCGTAGTATAGCAGGTTATCTATGACATAAAAATTGGAAGAGGTGCAATAAAGTGAGGCTGGATATGGGTTGTAAGCGTTTTATTAAAAATTCATTAAAAGTTACAAAAAATTAATAATTTGATGTAATAGGATCTTAAAAAAGCCGGAAAACCCTTGGTACAAAAGGGTTTTTACGGCTTTTTCGAATTTGAGATAAAAGTTACAATGATGTTTCTAAACTATAAAAAAGTAGCATTTTTACGTTAAACATGATCTCTATGTATCTAGTCTTTACTCTGAATGATCAGCAACAATCCACTTCGAATGGTAACCGTCCCTGAGGATGAAACCAGTTTGTTACTCACACCAAGTGATTGTCCAAGCTTTAGTGTAGCGTTAGTCAATGGATATTGAAATCCTTCTAAGGTAATACCCGATACTTCTGGGGTTAAAGGCAGTAAAGAAACGTAGGTATAGCCTAAATCGTTGATAACTGCTTGGGATCCTGTAAGGGTTATATAGTTATGCGTGTCCATGACATAGCAGTTGATTTGACGTTGTAGGGCTCTTGTCATCATTTGAATGCTAGCCAGGGAGTGGTCAATTCGAGTACCTGTAACACCTAATAGTAGAATAGAATCGGGTTGCTGATCCATCGCAATATCTAGCGCCATCTCACTATCTGTCAAATCTTTGTTCACGGCATCACAGGTGATAGTCTTCTTGCTTTTGGATTCAATATCTTGAAGCGCTTCAGGCGAAACGGAATCAAAATCACCTACTGCTATATCTGGTGTATATCCGTGTGAAATGAGAAATAGCGCTCCCTGATCCGCACCGATAATAAAATCATCTTCATCTAATAGGTTGAAATATTCTGGAGACAGTTCTCCACCTGCAAAAATTACGACTCGTTTGGATGACATAACATCCATTCCTCCTCTTAAACCTCTTGTTGAGTATCCTGTCCAGTATAATGCAGATCGAAAGGTTGCACAATTGACCTCGAGAACGCTAAAATGAGAGTGTGCGATCTTTTGAGTATAAATTCACATATAATTAGGTTTAACAACTGGGAGGTGAACGAAATCGTAAGAGTACTGTTTGTATGTCTGGGTAATATTTGTCGATCACCAATGGCGGAGGCTGTTCTGCGGCATAAGATTAATGAAAGAGAACTATCTGATAAGATTCTTGTAGACTCAGCGGGAACTGGAGATTGGCATATAGGAAAAGAGCCGCATGAAGGAACAAGACGTATCCTTGATCAGAACGACATTAGCTATGAGAACATGTTAGCGCGGCTAGTCGACAGTGAAGATTTTCAAAAATTTGACTATATCGTCTGCATGGACAAGTCTAATGGAGAGAATGTTCGAAAGATTCCAGGCGGGAAAGACGCCGAGCTAATGTTCTTCATGGATTTATTGCCTGAGGAGGAGCTGCGCGAAGTGCCGGATCCGTATTTTACAGGTAATTTTGAACAGGTATATGATTTGATCAACGCGGGCTGTGACATATTGCTGGAAAGAATGATAAGAGAAAAGCTGTAACCCATTCGGATTACAGCTCTCTCTGTATGATTCATATGGTAAATCGAGGGAAATTGCTGGATTTAACTGTAAGCGCAATCAAGTAATCTACATACTGTTCTTTAGATGTTCACTATTTACTACTATCAATAGGTCATTATGCGTTTAAGAAATAGAGTAGAGATTCTGGTAGCTCTTTCTGCCAGAAACCCCAGAGATGAAGTCCGTCTTTCTCTCGGTAGGATACGGTTGCTCCGCGTGATTCAAGCAATGTTTTTGTTTCTCGATTCATCTGAACAAAATCATAAATGCCAGTATCCGTTTTGTAGTCTGTTTCCTGCAGACCAACGACCATATTAATGTTGAGCCAGGAGAGATCCTCTTCTTTAGCCAGCATGTCGCGGGATTCAGGATAGAATGCACCGGAAAGGCTGATGATACGTGTGAAGATCGCAGGATAAGCAAGTGCAAGATGGAGCGATACACTGCCCCCAAGGGAGTCACCTGCTAAGATTCGTTCGTCCGGAGTACGGCGCACAGGATATTTTTGTTCAATGAAGGGAATAATCTCTTCGGAAAAGCAAGATAAGTACTGCTTGAATCTGCTGCCAAAAGGAGCGTATTCTTGAGTGCGAACAGCGACGTCTACTTCGACACCAACAATGATGAAGGGCTCCACGTCTTCTTCTATAATAAGACGTCCAGCGAGTGTAGCGATGCGGCCAAAGTTAAAGAACTCTTCGCCGTCTTGGCAGTACACCACTGGGTAGCTCAAGACTTCGTTGTAGCCGGGAGGGAGATAGATGCGTAATTTACGTTCCTCCTGCAGATGTTTACTCCAAAGCGTTTCTTTTACAATTGTGCGTTTCAGAAAAACAGAATCGCTCATAGTTGCCACGTCACCTTTCTTGTCGAATTTTGCAATGCACAACGGTTTGCTCTAAAATGAATAGCTGAGTAACTGTGTGATTAATCATTTACTTGTTCCAAAAGCTTTAAACTGTTATATAAAAATAAATCACCTGTTATACATACAAAATTTAAAGGAATATAAATTTTATAAGTATTTCTTTGACGAAAGTAACCAAACAGGTGTATAATAATATTATAACAGAGGCAGCTGATATTCAAATTTTTTTATTGAGGTGAAGATAATGAGTAAAGTTCCTTATGAAGTGTATACAGAGGACGTCGAGGCTCTAACGGTACTTTCCCCGGATGGAGAAATTATCAACAAGGATAAAATGCCTGATTTAACCGACGATCAACTGAAAGAAATTATGTATCGTATGGTATTTACCCGTACTTGGGATGATCGTGCAGTAAATCTTGGTCGTCAAGGCCGTCTTGGTTTCTACGCACCGGTATCCGGTCAAGAAGCTACTATGATTGGTAGCGAGTACGCTTTGGAGAAAGAAGACTTCTTATGCCCAGGCTACCGTGATATTCCGCAGCTAGTATGGCACGGACTTCCATTGTACCAAGCATTCTTATATTCCCGTGGACACCAACATGGTGGAGCTATTCCTGATGGCGTTAATGTATTGATGCCACAAATTATCATCGGCGCGCAAATCCTGCACGCTACAGGAATTGCAATGGGCTTTAAATTGAAGAAACAAAAGAGTGTTGCAATTACTTACACTGGTGATGGCGGTTCTTCTGAAGGCGACTTCTATGAAGGCTTGAACTTTGCTGGTCGCTTTAAACTGCCTGTTATCTTCTTTGTTCAAAACAACGGTTACGCGATTACGACTCCATTCGCAAAACAAACAGCTTCCAAATCGATCGCTCACAAAGCGGTTGCAGCTGGTATCCCGGGAATTAAAGTTGACGGCATGGACATCTTTGCAGTAATCAGTGCTGTTCGTGACGCTGCTGAGCGTGCACGTAATGGCGAAGGTGCTACATTGATCGAAGCTGTAACTTACCGTTTCCGTCCACACTCCCTTTCTGACGATGCAAGTAAATATCGTTCGAAAGAAGAAGAAGGACAATGGAGCGAAAAGGATCCAATCAACCGTCTTGCCAAGTATTTGGAGAAGAAAGGTCTTTGGACTGAAGAAGATACGCTGCGCGTGAAAGACGAAGCGAAAGCTACTGTTAACGAGCAGATTAAAAAAGCTGAACAAACCGAAAAAATGACTATACCTGGCTTGATCGACAGCATGTTCGAAGTAACACCTAAACATCTGGAAGAGCAAAAAGCCGATTTTGAATAAGGGGGATATCAGGCAATGGCACAAATGAATATGAAAGAAGCGATCCGCGACGCGATGCGCGTTGAACTGAATCGTGACCCTAACGTTCTTATCTTCGGAGAGGATGTTGGTAATGTAGGTGGCGTTTTCCGTGTAACGGAAGGGCTGCAAAAGGAATTTGGCGAAGATCGTATTTTTGATACTCCACTAGCTGAGTCCGCTATCGGTGGTCTGGCATTTGGTCTTGGTGTACAAGGCTTCCGCCCAATTGCAGAAATTCAATTCGTTGGTTTTATCTTTGAAGCACTTGATCAGATCGTTGTTCAAGCGGCACGTCTGCGCTGGCGTTCTGGCGGTAAATATAATGCTCCAATCGTATTCCGTACTCCTTTTGGTGGCGGAGTTAAGGCTGCTGAGCTTCATACAGATTCACTCGAAGGTTTGATTGCACAAAGCCCGGGTATTAAAGTAGTAATTCCTTCAAACCCATATGATGCTAAGGGACTTCTTATCGCGTCTATCCGCGACAATGACCCTGTATTCTTCATGGAGCATTTGAACCTTTACCATGCATTCCGTGCTGAAGTGCCAGAAGGTGAATACACTGTTGAACTTGGCAAAGCTAACGTAGTACGTGAAGGTGCTGATGTATCTATCATTACTTACGGGCTGATGGTACATACAGCTACCAAAGCAGCCGAGCAACTCGAAAAAGAAGGCATTAACGTTGAAATTATTGACCTTCGTACTGTAAGTCCAATCGACATCGACACTATTGTAGCGTCTGTGAAGAAGACTAACCGTGCTATCGTAGTACAAGAAGCTCAAAAGAGCTCCGGTGTTGCTGCTGAGGTTATTGCGCAAATTAACGAAAAAGCATTGCTGCACTTGGAAGCACCTGTTCTTCGGATCGCAGGTCCGGACACAGTATATCCATTCGCACAAATTGAAGATACATGGCTTCCAAACCCTGCGCGTATTATTGCAGGCGTGAAGAAAGTTTTGGATTTCTAAAATATTTTTTTCTATGAGAAACGGTTGTCATCCTTTATGGATGACAACGTCGTTTCTTCTTCTGAATTCTAACCATAAGATCAGTCCCAATTTCACAAGGAGGTTTTCAAAGTGGCAAAGTTTGAATACCGATTCCCTGAACTAGGTGAAGGTTTGCATGAAGGTGAAATCATCAAAATGCATATCAAAGCCGGTGACAAGGTAACGGATGATGATATCGTAATGGAAGTTCAAAATGATAAGGCGGTAGTTGAGGTGCCTTGTCCAGTGAACGGTACCGTGTTGGAAGTTTTGACTAAAGATGGCCAAGTTTGCCGTGTTGGCGAAGTTGTAGCTATTATCGAAGCTGAGGGCGACGTGCCTGAGCAAGAAGGCCATGCTGCTGAAGAAGCTCCAGCTGCACCTGCACCTGCTGCACCAGCTCCTGCGAATGCTAAATCAGCGAACTTTGAATATCGGTTCCCAGAATTGGGTGAAGGTCTGCATGAAGGTGAAATCATCAAAATGCATATCAAAGCCGGTGACAAAGTAACCGATGATGATATCATCATGGAAGTTCAAAATGACAAGGCAGTAGTTGAAGTTCCTTGTCCAGTGAACGGTACTGTGTTGGAAGTTCTGACTAAAGATGGTCAAGTATGCCGTGTTGGCGATGTTGTAGCTATCATTGCTGCAGAAGGTGACGTTCCTGAACAAGCAGGTCATGCTTCCGCAGAAGCAGATGCAGCAAAAGGAAGTGCAAATACCACTTCTTCCCCTGCAGCAACTAGCCCATCTGATGCTAAACAAGGTGGATCTGTTAGTGCAGCACCTGCGCCTGACCGTGATGTGTTGGCTACACCAAGCGTTCGTAAATTTGCTCGTGAGCAAAAAGTGGATATCTCTAAAGTGAACGGAACTGGAAAAGGCGGCAAAATCACTCGTGAAGACGTTGAAGCATTCTTGAAAGGTGGTTCAGCACCTGCGGCAGCGGCAACACCTGCAGCGGCAGCTTCTGAAGCTCCTAAGGCTGCTAAAACTGAAGCTAAAGCAACATCTGCAGCAGCGAGCGGTAATGTTAGTCTTGAAGAAGAACGTGTACCTTACAAGGGCATTCGTAAAGCGATCGCCAATGCAATGGTTAAATCGGCTTACACTGCACCGCACGTTACAATTATGGACGAAGTAGATGTTACTGAACTGGTAGCATTCCGTACACGTATGAAACCAATCGCTGAGAAAAAAGGCGTTAAGGTTACTTACCTTCCGTTCATTGTTAAAGCATTGGTTGCAGCTTCCCGTCAATTCCCGGCGCTTAACGCTATGATTGATGAAGAAGCAGGCGAGATTGTTTACAAGAAATACTACAACATCGGTATCGCTACTGATACACCAAACGGCTTGATCGTTCCAGTTATCAAAGATGCTGACCGTAAGAGCATCTGGATGATCGCTAGCAGCATCACTGACCTTGCAGTTCGTGGTCGTGACGGTAAATTGTCTGCTAACGAAATGAAGGGCAGCACGATCTCCATCAGTAACATTGGTTCTGCTGGCGGTATGTTCTTTACTCCAATCATTAACTTCCCTGAAGTGGCTATCCTCGGAACTGGCCGTATCAGTGAAAAAGCAGTAGTTAAGAATGGTGAAATCGTAGTTGCTCCTGTAATGGCGTTGTCACTCAGCTTTGACCACCGTATTATCGATGGTGCGACTGCTCAAAACTTTATGAACTACATTAAATCGCTGCTCAATAATCCTGAGCTGCTGGTTATGGAGGTATAATTATGGTAGTAGGAGACGCTTCTCTAGATATTGACACATTGGTCATTGGTGCAGGTCCTGGTGGGTATGTGGCGGCAATTCGTGCCGCCCAGCTCGGCCAAAAAGTCCTCATCGTGGATAAATCGGAACTCGGCGGTGTATGTTTGAACCGTGGATGTATTCCTTCTAAAGCACTGATTGCTGCTGCACATCAGTTCGAATCTGCTAAGCATGGTGAAGTTTTCGGTGTTACTGCTGAGAACGTTAAAGTGGATTTTGCTAAAACTCAAGAGTTCAAAAACGGCGTAGTTAAGAAAATGACTAGCGGCGTGACTAGCTTGATGAAAGGCAACAAAATTGAAGTATTTAACGGCGAATGCATGTTTATCAGCGACACAGAAGCACGTGTGTTCAATGATCATGAATCCCCACGTTACCGCTTCAAACACTGTATCATTGCTACAGGTTCCCGTCCGATTGAACTCAAACCTTTCCCATTCGGTGGACGCATTCTGTCTTCGACTGAAGCTCTTGAGCTTCCAGAAATTCCGAAGAGCATGATCGTAATCGGTGGTGGTTACATCGGCGCTGAGCTTGGCCAAATGTACTCCAAATTCGGTACTAAAGTAACAATCATCGAAGGTTTGGATACTGTACTTCCAGGCTTTGATAAAGATATGACTCGCCTTGTTGCGAAAAACATGGCTAAAACTGGCATCGAAATCGTAACTAACGCTAAAGCTGAAAGTGCTGTACAGAACGACAAGGAAGTTACCGTGAAATATTCTGTTGGTGGCGAATCCAAAGAAGTTACTGCGGATTACTTGCTTGTAACTGTAGGCCGTCGTCCTAACACTGATGGTGAACTTGGACTAGACCTGATCGGTCTTGAGCTCGACGAGCGTGGATTGATCAAAGTCGATCACCAAGGTCGCACAAGCATTCCTAACATCTTCGCTATCGGCGACGTTGTTCCAGGTCTGGCGTTGGCTCACAAAGCTTCTTACGAAGGTAAGATTGCCGCAGAAGCGATTGCAGGACTTACATCTGTTGTTGACTACAAAGTCATCCCAGCAGTTGTGTTTACAGATCCTGAGTGCTCAAGCGTTGGTTTGACTGAGAAAGAAGCGAAAGACAAAGGCTACAAAGTGAAAGCTGGTAAGTTCCCATTTGCAGGGAATGGCCGCGCCGTATCTTTGAACAGCCCAGAAGGTTTCATCAAAATTGTTGCTAACTCCGAAAACAATCTTGTGCTTGGTGCACAAATCGTTGGTATCGAAGCTTCTAACTTGATCGCTGAACTTGGTTTGGCAATTGAAATGGGCGCAACACTTGAAGATATCGCTTTGACTATTCATGCGCATCCAACCCTTGGCGAAATCGTCATGGAAGCTGCTGAACTGGTTGAAGGTCATCCTATTCACGTAATGAAATAATTTCTCTACCCAATTGCTCTAGCAGGCACTGAAAGGCGGAACGCATTTGCGTTTCGCCTTTTTGAGTTTTCCACTTTTTTGAAAAAAGATATAATGGGAGGAGATGAAACAATTTGAGCGAATACACTATAAAATCATTCATCCGTATTTTAAAAACTTATATAGGGGGGACAAATGATGAAACCCAATAAGTTAAAGCCTGGTGATGAGTTGCGAATCATCTCACCTGCCAGAAGTCTGTCGTTAATCGCTGCTGAACAAAGGAAAATTGCCAAAGAACAGCTACAAAAATTAGGTTTTCGGATATCATTTTCCGTAAATTCTTTTGAGAAGGATGATTTTGTTTCCTCATCGATCGATTCTAGAATAGAGGATTTGCACGAAGCTTTTTTAGATCCGAATGTTAAAGGGATTCTTACGACCATTGGAGGCTTTAATAGCAATCAACTGCTACGTTATATCGACTATTCCATCATTGCAGAGCATCCTAAACGATTATGCGGGTATTCGGATATTACTGCTTTAAGTAATGCAATCTATGCTAAAACAGGATTAGTTACATATTCAGGACCACATTTTTCTAGCTTCGCAATGCTTCACGACAATGAATATACCACCGAATATTTCCGTAAGCTGATGATGGACACCAAAGAAATAGTGGTGAGGCCTTCGAAGCATTGGAGTGATGATGAGTGGTATCTGGATCAGGAGAACCGTGTATTTATCAGAAATGAAGGTCCGTTCATTATCAATGATGGAGAAGCGAAAGGGACAATTATCGGTGGGAACCTCTGTACATTAAATCTTTTGCAGGGAACGGAGTATATGCCAAGTTTAAAAAATTCGATATTATTTCTTGAGGATGATTATGAGTCATCGCCTGCAACCTTTGATAGGGATTTACAATCGCTGATTCATCAACCAGATTTTCAGCATGTTAAAGGATTGGTTATTGGCAGATTCCAACAAGGATCACGTATAACTAAAGAACTGTTGATTAAAATCATAACTTCGAAAGAAGAGCTATCAGACATTCCTGTCATTGCAAACGTGGACTTTGGACATACCTCCCCTATGATTACTTTTCCTGTAGGTGGACAAGCCTCACTTCGTGCTTATGGGGTTAGAGTAGAGTTAAGGATATCGGAGTAGTGAATTCCTCAGATTATTAAATAAATTTAAAAAATATCTTACCTTCTACAAAAATCGGATTTTTCAGATATAATAAATGAGGTGAAATATTACGGAGGTGCAGTAATTTGAATAATGAGTTAGAACAAACCTATTTGAATTTTTTACAATATATTTTAGATAATGGTGTAAAAAAAGAAGATCGTACCGGAACGGGTACTATTAGTGTATTTGGTTATCAAATGCGATTTGATTTATCAAAAGGCTTCCCATTATTTACAACAAAACGGACACCGTTCCGTTTAATCGCAAGTGAATTATTATGGTTTATTAAAGGCGACACAAACATTCGTTATTTATTGAAAAATAATAATCATATTTGGGATGAATGGGCTTTCAAAAGATGGGTTGAATCAGACGAATATACAGGTCCAGATATGACTGATTTCGGGAATCGTTGTTTAATTGATGAAGACTTCAATCAAGTTTATCAAGCAGAGATGAAAGCATTTTGTGATCGTGTCTTAGAAGATGATGCGTTCGCAGCGAAGCATGGTGACCTAGGGAATGTTTATGGTAAGCAATGGCGAAATTGGACATCTTCTACGGGTGAATCCATTGACCAATTACAAGATGTAATTCATCAGATCAAAACAAATCCTGATTCTCGTCGTTTAATTGTAAGCGCATGGAACCCGGAAGATGTTATAAATGCTGGGGCAAAAGGGAGTAAAGCAGCGTTACCACCTTGCCACGTTATGTTCCAGTTCTATGTTGCAAATGGTAAATTAAGCTGTCACTTGCTGCAGCGCAGCGCTGACTCTTTTCTTGGAGCTAACTTCAATATCCCGTCTTACTCCTTACTTACACATTTAATAGCACATGAGTGTGGTCTAGAAGTAGGCGAGTTTGTATATAGCATTAGTGATGCACATATCTATTCAAACCATGTTGATCAAGTAAAAGAGCAATTATCAAGAGATTTAAGACCATTGCCTACATTGGTTATTAATTCAAATCAGAAATCACTTTTTGATATCGAGCTGGAAGACCTTATCATTGAAGGATACAATCCGCATCCTTCGATAAAAGCGCCGATCGCAGTATAAATTAATGGTTATCAAGATTTTTGATCTATATAGGTAGGAAGGAGCGTGTTTCATGAGTATTAGCTTAATATGGGCAATGGGCACCAATCATGTTATTGGAAAAGATAATGATATGCCTTGGCATTTACCGCTTGATTTTGCTTATTTCAAAGCAGAAACACTGGGGAAGAGAATGCTTATGGGCCGCAAAACGTGGGATTCGCTCGGAGGGAAGCCTCTAAAGGGCAGAACAAGCTTAATTATGACTAGAGATACTGACTATGCTCCTGAAGGTGCAAAGGTTGTACACACACTTGAGGAAGCTCTCAGCGAGGGTAGAAAAGACGATGAGCTGATGGTGATCGGCGGTGCGGAAATTTATAAGCTGATGTTGCCGTATGCTGACAAGTTGATGTTAACGCAAATTGAACAGGATTTTGAAGGAAATACCCGGTTTCCTGATATTGACTGGAGTGTATGGAAAGAGGTTTCCAATAAGAAGGGAATTCGTGATGAAAAGAATCCGTATGATTACCGTTTTCTTGTTTATGAACGTACGGAATAGCAATAAAACGTTTTCTCTGACATAACATGTGAAATAGTACAAAAAATCAGTAGATTAATCCATTACTGTGCAAAAGTAATGAGTGCTACTATAATTAAAATTAGAAATGATAATCTACAGGTATAGAATGTGCAGGTACTTCATTGCGCTGCTCACGACCATACGAAGCCGCAATATGTTACAATGTACTATACTTCAACACGAAGAGAACGGATGGGGGAAACGTAAACATGTCTACACCTACAGGTTTTATGGAGTATAAACGGCAGCTCCCAGGTGATCGGGATCCTGAGCAGCGGGTAAAAGACTGGGAGGAGTTCCACCATCATTTATCCGAGGACGAGCTTCAGACACAAGGAGCGCGCTGCATGGATTGCGGAACGCCGTATTGTCATACAGGAATTGATATGGCTGGAGGAACCTCGGGTTGTCCAGTTCATAATCTAATTCCAGAGTGGAATAATTTGGTGTACCGCGGACTCTGGAAAGAAGCCCTGGAACGTCTGCATAAGACGAATAATTTCCCTGAGTTTACTGGAAGCATTTGTCCTGCTCCTTGCGAAGGCTCTTGCACAGTGGGTCTAATTGGACAGCCGGTGACCATTAAGACCATTGAGCTAGCTATTATTGATAAGGGCTTTGAAGAAGGCTGGGTTGTACCTAATCCTCCAGAGAAACGTACAGGCAAAAAGATTGCAATCGTAGGCTCTGGACCTGCTGGACTCGCAGCAGCAGCTCAACTTAATAAGGCTGGACATACAGTAACTGTATTTGAACGCAGTGACCGCATCGGCGGACTGCTGACATATGGCATTCCTACTATGAAACTCGATAAGAGAGTTGTTCAACGTCGTGTAGATTTATTAGCTGCAGAAGGTATTAATTTTGTAGTGAATACAGAGATTGGCAAGGATATTCCTGCTCAACAGCTAGTGGATGAATATGATGCGGTTGTTCTGTGTGGTGGCGCTACAAAGGCGCGTCGTTTTAACGTTGAAGGCAGTGAGCTTAAGGGTGTTATGTACGCCATGGACTATTTAAATGGTACGATTAAGAGCTATTTGAATTCCAATCTTGAAGATGGCAACTATGTATCTGCTGAAGGTAAAGACGTGATCGTCTTGGGTGGCGGTGATACTGGATCTGACTGTGTTGCTACAGCACTTCGTCATGGCTGCAGCAGTATCACTCAATTTGGTACACATGAAAAAGCACCTCTTCAGCGTGATCCGATTGCTAACCCTTGGCCACAATTCCCGAATGTATATAGCCTAGACTACGCGCAAGAAGAAGCTAAAGCCATATTTGGGGATGACCCGCGTGAGTTCTCTATCATGACTACTAAATTTGTTGGTGATGATGAAGGTAACTTGAAAGAGCTGCATACTGTACAGATCCGCCGGATCGTGGATGAGACAGGTCGTAAGATCTATCAACCTGTTCCAGGTACCGAAGCTGTATATCCTGCTCAATTAGCTTTGATAGCCATCGGTTTTGATGGGCCAGAACAAGATATTATTCAAGAGCTTGATCTTGAGACAGATCGTCGTTCCAATGTGAAAGCTCGTTATGGTAAATTCAATACGAACGTGGATAAAGTATTTGCTGCTGGCGATATGAGACGTGGTCAAAGCTTGGTTGTATGGGCCATCAACGAAGGACGCGAAGCTGCGCGTGAAGTGGATAAATACCTGATGGGTTCAACCGTTCTTGTTTAAAACGTTAAGATAATAATTGTCTAATAAGCCGTTTCAAAAGCAGTTTACCTGCTGGAGAAACGGTTTTTTAAATCAAGCGATGCTTGACGTAGATATCAGTATCATATAAATTAAATACATTATTCACATGATAAAAGCATTGACCAAGGATCTACGATTCAAGAAGCGTTAGAATAGAGAGGGAACCCACCGGGTGAAAGGTTCCTCAAACACGTGTGAGTGGTATCCTGCCTTGGTAGCTGTAGCGATAGTATCTACTAACCCGCTACCGGAATCGACCGTTATCCGATTTGAGGATTGCCAAATCAGAATGGATTGTATGTTGAGCTGGCAGTTGAATAAGGGTGGTATCACGACACATTCGTCCCTGACGAATGTGTCTTTTTGCATTTAGAGAGATAATTTCTGGGGAGGGTATTTAAGATGCGACAAAGCAATTTATTATTAACAACACTGCGTGAGGTGCCTTCGGAAGCGGAGACAAACAGTCATCAGCTACTGCTGCGTGCGGGGTATATCCGTCAATTAGCTGCTGGAGTGTATACCTATTTACCACTTGGACGGCGGGTTCTGCGAAAGATAGAAGCGATTGTGAGAGAAGAGATGGATCATTCCGGAACGCAGGAGATTTTAATGCCATCCATGCAGCCTGCGGAACTTTGGAAGGAATCAGAACGCTATGATGTTTATGGTAAGGAGTTGATGACTTTTAAGGATCGTCATGAGCGGGAATTCATTCTCGGTCCAACGCATGAAGAAGTAGTAACCACACTTGTGCGGAATGAGATCAACTCCTATCGTAAGCTTCCTGTTACCGTGTATCAAATTCAGACTAAGTTTCGAGATGAACGGCGACCACGTTCCGGATTGCTAAGAGGAAGAGAGTTCTTGATGAAGGATGCGTACTCTTTTGACATAAGCTCTGAAGGACTTGATAAATCATACCACCAAATGTTCGATGCTTATCACCGGATATTTAAGCGATGTGGATTGAAGTTCAGAGCTGTTCATGCAGATTCTGGTGCAATTGGCGGAGAAGGGGGCAGCCATGAATTTATGGCACTGGCTGATATCGGGGAAGATACGATTGCGGTATGTTCCTCTTGCGATTACGCAGCCAATCTGGAGCAGGCAGAAGCTGTGCGTCCTGTTAAGAAGGAAATGAATTTCGAAGTACCAGCGAAAGAGAAATTCCATACTCCAAATTTACGCACAATTGATCAATTAGAGCAGGAGTTGGAGATCCAGCCAGAGCAGATTATGAAAACATTGATCTACGAAGGTAGCGGACAATTCTTTGCTGTAGTGGTTCGAGGAGATCATGAAGTTAATGAGATAAAAGTGAGTAAATATATCGGAGCAATGGAGATCAGGCTTGCTGACTATGAAGCTGTGAAATCCTTAACGGGTGTAGAGAGTGGGTTTGTGGGGCCTGTGGGACTTCAATTAACTGTACTAGTTGATGCCGCAGTTGCTGAGATGACGGATGGTACGACGGGAGCAGGAGAAAAAGATTATCACTTCCGTAATGTTGTACCTGGTAGAGATTTTGGGCTTGAGCATGTGGGGGATTTTCGCAATGTAGCGGAAGGAGAAGCTTGTCCACATTGCGAGGAAGGCGTTCTTCATTTTCATCAAGGCATTGAAATCGGACATGTCTTTAAATTAGGTACCAAATACAGTGAGAAGCTTGGAGCTTCCTTTTTAGATCGTTCAGGCAAAAGTCAGCCTATGATCATGGGTTGTTACGGAATTGGAATCTCGCGTCTATTGTCCGCAATTGTAGAACAAAATCATGATGATCAAGGAATAATGTGGCCAGTTGCATTAGCACCTTATCAGGTTCATATTTTGATCATGTCCATAAAGGACTCGGAGCAACTGGAAGTTGCAGAAGAGCTTTATAATCAACTTACTAAGCTCGGTTTTGAGACGCTTCTAGATGATAGGAATGAACGTGCTGGCGTTAAATTTAAGGATTCAAGTTTGATTGGTATACCCGTAACGCTAGTAGTCGGTAAGGAGGCTGCACAAGGTAGGGTGGAGTATCTAGAAAGAGCCTCCGCTGCGGGTAAAGAAGTCTTAGAAAAGTTAGAAGCAGTTTCTCGTATCCAAGAATTCTTTTCGCAGCTGAATTAAACTTCTATAACTCAAACTGAAAGCCATTGTTCAGGGCGGGAAAGTGCTGGAGGTAACTTTGTGAGATCATCACCTATTGCCGCATTAATCTGACCCTGAGTTAGAAAAATGCTCTCTGATAGATCAGCGCCCCTAAGGTCAGTGTCACGGAAATCTGCACCAATAAGATCTGCACCTCTAAGATTAGCGCCTTTAAGGTCAGCGGCAATCAAATAGGCTCCCCTCAGGTTGGCGCCCCTGAGATCTGCATTTTTAAGATTTGCGCCGACAAGGTCAGCACCACGGCTGAAAGTTCTCGATGCTTTTTTTAGTTTACGACGAGCCTCAGTACGCACAAGTTCACTGACTTGCAGCAGTAACAGATTAATCTTTGCTCGATGAGCGTCAACATTCACCTTCTGTAGAGAATCAGGGTTAAGTAAAGTGAGTTGTTCCGTCTCATCGAGTGCTGTTTGCAGCTCAACATGTATTGAATGGGTTATATCTAAGTTCAATGATTCATTTAAGTACCATAGCAATTCGTGCAAATGCCACATGGCCGTAAATACCTCGAACATTTGCTTTGCAGTTTTTGGATTCTTCCGCCAGTCCTCACCGGTATAAGTAACCTGAGAAAGCTTTTGCCCAGCCCCAAAACAGTCATATACAGTACAACCACGAAATCCAAGCGTTCTTAAATCTGTATGTACACCACAGCGAAAGTCTGATTGTAGGTTATGGCACGGCTGGCCAGCTGCTTTATCCATAGCAAAATCCACTGAAGCTGAAAAAGGTAATGCGGAACAGCACAAACCGAAGCAGCTCTCACATTCTGCTTTTAAATAGTGACCGTTTTTGTCCTTATAAGGTTCTGTAAATTTGTGATTTTCAGACACGTTTTGATTCCTCCGATATATAAAACTCGTTTACCAAACTATTCTAATTCATAGAAAAGACAAAGGGAAGTCTGAATTTTACCTAGGCCTACTAACCAATCCATTAAAAAAAACCGAGGTTAATGGTATAATAGAATACTGGACGCATTTTGGACTTAAGAACGAAAAGGTAAGGAGCGATTGTTTTTGAAGACACTCATTATTGCGGAGAAACCGGATATGGGGCGGAATATCGCCGCCGCAATAGAACCGAAGGCCAAAAATTACCGTTCCTATCTTGAAGGGGAGCAGTACATTATTACTTGGGCAATAGGGCATCTAATCGGTTTGGCCGAGCCGGATGCTTATGATGTTAAATACAAAAAGTGGAATATTAATGATCTGCCCATTATTCCAGACCAGTTCAAACTGGTTCCTAATGCGCGGACAATCGACCAGCTCAAGGTAATTGGAGATCTTGCGAAACGTAGCGATCTTCTAGTGAATTCATGCGATGCCGGGCGAGAAGGGCAGCATATCTTTTCACTCATTCAACGACATTTGAAGCTGGAGCATCCTGTGAAGCGGTTGTGGATCTCGGATCTGACGCCAGAGACCATTCGCAAAGGATTCCAGGAGCTGAAGGATGGATCGGAGTACGAGAATCTAACGAAAGCAGCAAAAGCTCGCAGTGAAGCGGATTGGCTCATCGGCATGAACGGATCACGTGCTTTTACTACAAAGCATAATGTGCTGCTGTCCGTGGGTAGGGTTCAAACTCCCGTACTCGCGCTGATTTACGACCGTCAGAAGACGATTGAGGCGTTCTCTTCCCTAAAGTTTTTTGAGGTGGAGGGACATTTTACTCAGAATGAAATGACCTATAAAGGCATGTGGCAGGGGGATCGGCTGACTGATGGGGATAAGGCGGAGGCGCTAGCTGCCAAGGTCAAAGGAAAACCGGGCCGGATTGAGTCTTACGAGGTTAAGGAAACAAAAGAGTATCCGAATAAGCTGTACGATTTGACGCTGCTGCAGCGTGAGGCGAATGGAAAGTACGCTTTTTCCGCAAAAAAGACGCTTGATATTGCTCAAGCGTTATATGAAAAGCATAAGGTGATCTCTTATCCGCGGACGAACTCCAACTATGTTACAGAACAGAATATTCCTGAGATGCATAAGACGTTATCCGCGCTGCAAGGGACGGCGTATGATGAGTGGGTGAAGGGTGCGAATCGCAATCTCGTTCATAAAGGGAATAAATTCATCTGCAACCCCTCGAAGGTTGAGGATCACCACGCGATTTTGCCTACATATCGTAAAGCATCAGGACTTAGTGCAGATGAAGGAAAGCTGTATGATTTGATTGTGCGGCGTTTTTTGTCTCAGTTCTATCCGGCAGCGGAGTATAAAGTGCATACGGTGATGACCGAGGTAGAAGAGGAAAAGTTCAAAACCACAGTCAAGGAATTATTAAGCCTCGGCTGGAAGGTCATTTACGCGGACCAGAAGAAGGATAAAGCGAAGACTTCCAAGGGTAAGAACAAGGATGACGAAGAGGACGAAGAGATCGAAGTGAACGAACCATTTTCTATTGCTCCGGCAGAAGAAGTGGTTTGTAGTGAGGCTATTGTTAAAGAGAAAGATACTCAGCCACCCAAGCATTACACAGAAGGTACGCTGCTTCGAGCGATGGAAAGTGCCGGAAAGCAGATTGAGGATGAAGAGCTTCGCGATGCTATGAAGGATTCAGGGCTTGGAACTCCGGCTACCCGTGCAGCAACGATAGAACGGCTGAAGAATGTCGGATACATCGAAATGCAGGGCAAAAAAATTGCCATCACACAAAAAGGACGAACAGCCATTGAGCTGATTCGTGGAGCGGGTATTGAGCTGTTGACTTCACCGGAAATGACCGGACAATGGGAACGTCGTTTGAACGAAATATCGAGAGGAACGGCGTCGGACGGGCAGTTTATGGAGAATGTAAAAAGATTCGCCTGCATGATCGTAGACAAAGTACGAGTACAATCTCGGGCGTCCAAAACCTCATTTGAAGGGGAGACGCCTTCTGTCAATACAAGTGCTAAAGGGCGAAGTGCTGGAAGTACATCTCGTAAAACCACCGACAAACCTGCGGCGCCGCGAAAGCGCAAGGCAAGTAGTGAAGAGGAATCTGCCAATTCAGGGCCTAAGGTCATTGGAAACTGTCCGCGTCCCGGCTGCGGTGGAATGATTTTTATGGGTAAAAAAGGCTACGGCTGCTCTCATTACAAGGAAGGCTGTAAATTCGTGATTTGGAAAGAGAATCATGGTCGTACACTCACGGATGCACAAGTGAAGGCGTTGATAGAGAAAGGTCGGACGGGCAAGCTAAAGCTTACCAGCGAAGACGGTACACCTCTGGAAGGCAAGCTAGTGCTTCAAAATATGGATACGGGCGAATTAGCAATTGAATCATAGTCGATCAAAAAGAATGGGTGTACGGTAAAAAGGTGTCTCTAGCCATGATGGATACATGGCAGAGACACCTTTTTAATCATGCCTTATAATTATTCAGCGGATTTAGCCAGCTGTGCTTCAATCGCTGCAGTTAACCCTTCATAGGAGGAGTCAGGAAGCAGGGTTCCGTTTACCATAAATTTAGGTGTACCATTAACCGCGTACGATCCCGCGATCTTGAAGTCTTCTTTGACGTCGAACATATAGGTATGATTCTTGAGATCTGTTTCGAATTGAGCGTAATCAATACCTTCTATGTTATCTTTGACGAAATTTAGAATGAACTTCTGTGTGGCCCATATTTTGCTCTCATCGCCTTGATTGGCGTACAGCTTATGGAGATATTCCCAGAACTTCTCGTTGCTTTGCCTATAAATGGCTTCACCTGCACTTGCAGCAAGATAGGAATCTCGATCCAGAAAGGCAAAGTTCATGAAGAAAAGCTCAACTTTTCCGGTATCCACGTAGTCCTTAACAAACGTATCCAGATATTTCTCCGTCCAGTTTTTGCAGGCAGGACATTTGAAATCTGCAAATTCGATGACTTTGATTTTGGCATCAGGACTACCAAGATGAGGTTGCTTTTCATATTTCAGCCCATCAACAACAATGCTCCCCTTCACATCAGTGTAGTTCGGTAAACCCTCTGTACTGTCCGTCTTGTCATTTAGAATGAAGACAATAACAGCGACAAGGATTATAACAACTATACCTAAGAGCATGGGAAGCATTTGTTTGTTAGTTCGAGAATGGTTGGACTTCACTTTCTTGTTCATATCTCATCTCCTACCTCATTTAGGAATTATACAAAAATAGTATAATCATCCCAGAGGTAGAGTAGATATGTCATTTGTAACAATGTCTGAGGTTACTTTGCACCTAGAGTTTCTGCAGGGTAGCAGTACGAATAACAGGAGGCACCTCATGGATGGAGGAAATGGTCTTCACTGCTTGTTGCATTTCTTGCTCCAGTTCAATAAGGTTATAGCTCCATTCATTCTGTTGCTTCAGATAGATACTGTTAATGCCTGCGGTTACTGCCGGAAGTACATCTGTACGTAAAGAGTTACCAATCATCCAGGTGCGTTTGCGGTCAAAGCCTTGCGTAGTCAAAATATTTTCAAGTGCCTCAACATTTTTATGTTGACGAATATAGATCCGGTCATCAAAGTAAGCATCTAGCTTCATTTGCTCAATTTTACGTTGTTGGATCGTATCGTCTCCACCTGTGTACAGGAATAAATGGTGACCATCCTGCTTCAGAGTATCCAGCGTTTCAACCATGCCAGGGTAAGCTTCGATTTCTTGATCATAGACGCTTAGTCCAAGCTTGTGTAACTGTTGTTCTTGAAAACGGTCCGTCGGACGATTATATTTTGCGCAGAAATAGCGGTAGGTAGCGATTAGGGATTTAGGGAAATTATCGCTGGCAAGACCACTTGTGTTGACCGTGTGCACGTCAATTTCTATTTGTTTGTCGCGTAGGTCACTGGTGCTCGGGCCAAATTCGTTAAACCAATCAGTCATTAGCTCAAAATATTGCCCTAAAATCAGATCGAAATATTTGTTGCAGTGGACCAGTGTATCATCTAGATCGAAAATCACCTGTTGTGTCATGTATTTCATATCTCTCACTCCTTGGATCTGTATCTGTATAGTGTTCTATAGATAAATATAAGACTCTAGGAACATTTGAAGCTCTGATGCGCCGTCAGGGCGAATACTGAAACGTTCATCTTGTTCACCTCTAAGATGGATGCGGAGTAGGCCGGCTACTCGTAGAATCATAAGGTGATGCATCAGCATTTCTCTGGATTGATTAAGATCTGATTGCATCTCCCACAACGACTTGGGTTCATGTGCGACATAGCGAAGCAATCGAAGTCTGGTGGGGTCGGATAGTGCCTTGGTCATGCGCAAAAGCACCATAGGTGGTTCATTTTCGTCTTCTAAAGGTACATCTACAGGGTATTGTACGATCACCATGGTTTTGTAGAAGCAGTAGGTGTTAATCGGACGATTATGAACAGTTGGTAGTAATACAATCGTTTTTAGATCCGTGATCTCCTCGAAAACTACACCGCCAGACGCGTATTCAATTAGAGAAATGGGATCCATTTTACTTTCAAGCATTTTTTTCTCAGAAGCATCTTCAATTAATAGCGGTAATATTTTGTGCTCCACATGGCGGAAGTATTGCTCGTACCAGAGACGCAAGAGTGGACTATAGCTGCTCCGAATCCGAAAAGCATCTTCAATCGTAAACTCCTGAATGAGCGGAGCGATTTGCTGATAACATTCTTCTATGGAGGCTGAATCCAGATCATCTAAGAAATGCTGCACTGAAGTTGCGGGTCCTCGAATGTAAACCCAGGCATATAGCACATCATAATCCGTAAAAGGCCACTCGGCGGCTTGCATTAAAGCTGTTACCTTATGAGGAGAAATGCGATCTTCCACATCACTTATCCAGTGGGGACCAATGTCCAAATTGGAGATCCATTTTCTAGTTACATATAACATAAAACTGTCCAGCAGTTCATAAACCGGCGATACGTCGATCTTTAATTCGTACTCCATGTCTCATGCACCCCCAGGAAATCCGTAACATCTTCATATTATCTCTTGTTTTGAAGAGGGTTGTCCACTATAATGTTCGGTGTTTGCCAATTGGCGTTAGAACAAATTAGCGTTATTAATCATAGGGGGATATCATCTGTGTCAGACCGGCCAAAATTATCTATTCGAAGTAACAGCAAAATGAATTTCATGATTCTTATTACCGCTACTATAGCGGCTGGACTCAGCCAAGGAATGCTGCTTCCCGTATTATCCATTCTATTGGAGCAGAAAGGAGTTTCCTCTTCACTTAATGGACTTAATGCAGCTGCTTTATACATAGGATCATTCGGAATGACCTTGATTGCTGAAAGAGTTCTCGGAGCGATTGGATTCAAAAAATTGATTGCTGGCGGGATAAGCTTAGTCTTAGTAAGCTTGCTTTTATTCCCCTTTTTTCCTGGAATCAAAATATGGTTTGTGTTACGTCTACTTGTAGGTGTTGGTGATGCAGCTATCAATTATGCCGCCCAGCTATGGGTGCTGCTAATGACACCTGCCGAGCATCGTGGACGAAATCTTTCCCTGTATGGGATGTCCTATGGTCTGGGCTTTAGCTTGGGGCCACTTGGAATTAGTCTGCTGCGCTTTGGTCAGGCAACACCCTTTATTGTTCTAGCTTTTCTTTTTTTGCTGGTCCTAATACTAGCCGTTACAATGCTTCCGGATTCACGTCCAGATAAAGTTGAGAGTGGAGAAAGTCAGGTACGCCGGTTTGGACGTTGTTACAGTCTAGCGTGGTTTGCTTTAATTCCTGCACTCCTATACGGTTTCATGGAAGCAAGCTTAAACAGTAATTTTCCAGTGTATGGCCTCCGGATCGGATACAGCACGGATCAAATTGTAGCCTTATTGCCTTTTGCGGGCATTGGAGGACTGTTGTTACAATTCCCGCTAGGACTGTGGAGCGACCGTTTTGGTCGAAAGAAGGTATTGATTCTTACTGGGATTGGAGGCGGGATTGCCTTCGCATTACTGCCATTAGCAGGTGACCATTTCAAAGTGACTATGGTGCTGTTGATGATTGCTGGTGGACTTGTAGGCTCCTTTTTCTCGTTAGGGCTTAGTCTGGCTGCGGACATTTTACCACGACATTTACTGCCTGCTGCAAATGTGGTTGCTTCTTTTCATTTTAGTATAGGCAGTATTATAGGTCCAGGTATCGGCGGTTTGCTCATGCAAGTCGGCTGGGGCGGGGGGATTTTCGGCTTGATGGGCGCTTTATATATCGCCTTCGGATTGCTTGGGTTATTTTTCTCGCCACGGCAAAAAATTTGAGGTAAGATAAGAACGAGTGCTCGCATGGAAATTCATCTGGCTTTCAGAGTACACTATAGATTATAGATAAAGACAGGGAGAGGCTGAACTATGATCACAGTTGAACACTTAGCCAAGGCAGTTGGGGAAGATAAGAATCCAGTTCTACAGGATATAGGGTTTCAATTAGAACCGGGTGAGTTCGTAGCAATACTTGGAGCTAGCGGTAGCGGTAAGACCACTTTACTGCGCTGTTTAGCGCTGCGTGAGAAGTGGGATAGAGGGAATTTTAGAGTGGACGGTACAGATATAATGGCGAGTGCCTTTACAGGTAAAAGAAAAATCCGCCGCGAGTGGGCATACCTGGAGCAGAATGCAGAGCTCAATCCTAACCGTACTGCATTGAAAAATGTACTGATCGGCCAGTCTTCACAAACGCCGTTATGGCGAATGGTCACTGGGATGGTACGTTCAGATGATTATATGGGTGCAATGGATGAACTGGACGCCCTTGGCCTCCTGGATAAGGCGAAGATGAAGACAAGTCAACTTAGTGGCGGAGAAAGGCAGCGTGTAGCGATTGCTAGAGCGTTGACTCACGGTGCTAAAGTGATTTTAGCGGATGAACCGGTTACGGGATTAGATCCTAAATCCGCGGAGAGTGTCTTGGAAACATTGCGGAAGCTGTGTAAAGAAACCGGTCTTTCGGTTGTAACGGTGTTACCGATTGAATTAGCGGAACGTTTTGCTACGCGTCTATGGGTACTAGAAGATGGCAGAATTAAGCATGATATAAAGGGGCGTAGATTAACGTTCCAAGAACGTGCAAATCTTTAAATATAGGACACGGATAAGGAAAAGAGTGATGAAGTTGAATATGAGAAGTCTTAGGTGCTTTATAGCCGCAACGCTGACGTTATCCGTACTGTCGGGTTGTACTTTCATCAGTGATCCTGTTTCTAAGATGAAATCTCCACAATTGTCTGCTGACAAAGCAACACTTATGGCTGCTATTAATTCATTTATGCCAGCAGGTTCCACGTTGATTCGTCCGACCAATGACGAGGATAGTACCATCTTTAGTGAGGATCTCAATAAGGATGGGATTTTGGAGACGCTTGTGTTCTATAAGACTCCTGGAGAAGCTGTATTGATTCACGGAATGATCCTGGAGAAACAGGGCGATACCTGGGTCAAGAAGCTTGTATTCGATGGTGACGGATCTGTGCTGGAGTCGGTTGATATAAGGGATTTGACGGGTGATGGGAAGCTGAATATCGTTACAGGCTATTCACGAGAAAAAGAAAAAGGCCTGGTTGTCTATAGCTATGCCAGCGGTTCTTTGGAAGAAGTGTTATCGCTTCCGTATACAAATTATATGATTAATGATCTGAACGGAGATGGAATTGAAGACATCACCGTTGTTTATTTTAAACGAAATGAATTTGTAAACATTTCGATCTATCAGTATAATGATGGCTTTAAGGTACTCGATAAACTGGATAATATCGACCCTTATTTTAATAATTATTACAATATTGTTGCAGGAAAAATCTCAGAGAATAAAGAAGGAATCGTATTGGATGCTGCGGTAGATTCTCAATCTGCCTATACCTCGATTGTTCTTATGGAGAACAATAAGCTGCATGTGGTTCTACCAGGCGATGCGCGGACTTATAAGGATCGTCGGATTGTAAGTGAAGATATTGATCATGATGGCATTATTGAAATTGGATTGCTGGAGGCACCCAAAGGATGGGAGTATTTCGATCCAGCTGAGATTCCATACTTTACCTCCTATTATAAATGGGATGGAAAAGACGGTCTGACCTTCACAACCCAGCTATATCATGATCCATCGGATCGATTCAATATTAATTTTTCTCCGGAATGGCATGGGAAGGTGACAGTTGATACGAAATCGGTTCAGGACAAGAACCTTAAGTTCATCATGTCTGATACCGGTGAGACGGTTGCTGAGGTTTCCTTCTTTTCTCCTTCTGAATGGGACCGTGTGAAGAATGACGGTTGGGATCTGCTTGCTCGTGATGCAGCTAAGATTATCGCCTACCGTGGTAAGTTAGAACAAAGTACAACAATGGAAGGAAGCAATAAAATTGCCTCCCCTATAGAAAGGAAGGGAATAGATGAGTAAAGTACTGATTCTGGAAGATGAGGAGTCCATTCGTAGTTTTATTGTCATTAACTTGAAGCGGAATGGGTTCGAAGTGATAGAGGCTGCGGATGGGCATGAAGCTCTTCACAAGCTAACCACGATCCCTGATATTGATATCGCTCTATTGGATGTAATGGTTCCAGGTATTGATGGATTTGAAGTATGTAGACGGGTCAGAGAAAACAATGAACGTTTGGGTATTATTTTTCTGACTGCCAAGGTTCAAGAGCAGGATAAAGTGTATGCCTTATCCGTAGGCGCTGACGACCATGTTAGTAAGCCGTTCAGCCCGACAGAACTGATTGCTCGAATTCAATCGCTGCTGCGTCGAGTGAATGTTCATCGTGAACAGTCAGCGAAAGTTTCTTTCGTTTCAGGGCCATTTACCTTGGATCTTATTTCCAAGCATTTCAAACGTGATAATGAAGCCATTGAACTGACGCCAACAGAGTTTTCATTGATCCAATTCTTTCTCGAAAAAGAAAATACGCCGCTCAGCCGCGATCTTCTGCTGGATCATGTGTGGGGCAAGGAGTATATGGGTGATCCCAAGATTGTGGATGTGAATATTCGTCGTCTGCGTCAAAAGATAGAGAACAATCCGTCAGAGCCAGAATTTTTGCAAACGGTATGGGGACACGGATATAGATGGAAAGGCCAAGTACAATGATTAAGAAGGGGATGCGCAGACAAATCGTTCTACACTACATTCTTGTAGTTTTTTTGGCGCTTCTCCTTGTAGAAGTTATCTTCCTGCTTGCCATCAGAACGTATTATTATGACAGTGTGTACAGCAAGATAAAAAATCACATTACCACTGGAGAGTCATTCTTCTATAAATACCAGTTGAATGGCGAGAGCAATTCGTATCAACTGCAAGAGCTGCTGGAGCGGTTTTCGCTGAATAATACCGAACTAGAAATATTGACCTTGAATGGCGATATGATTACTAGTTCAACCGGCTTTCAGCCTGACCGTACGATTACAACCAGTGACGTTCCTGAAGCGGTAGGGGGCAGTATTGGCCGCTGGGTAGGACGCCAGAGTGGTACTAACGAGAGTGTTATGGCTGTGTCCAAGATGCTGCAGGTTCACGGACGTGATACGTATATTCTAAGATATCTTACTTCACTTGAGGGCATCAACAACGATTTGCTTAATCTTACGTTACTGTCAATTGGAATAGGTGCAGCTGTTATGGCTGTTGTTATCGTGTTCAGCTTCGGACTTGCCAATTCAATCGTAAAGCCGCTCAATAACATTACGGCGGTATCAGCCCAAATGGCTAAGGGTAGATTTAATGTGCGGATTAAGGGGAATTACAAATTTGAGATTGGTGACTTGGCTTCAACGCTCAATTATATGGCTCAGGAAATTGTGCGCAGTAATCAGATTAAGGATGATTTCATCTCGTCCATTTCACATGAGCTGCGGACACCCCTTACAAGTATCAAGGGCTGGAGTGAAACCTTGGTCTCTGGTGGCTATGATCCGGAGGAGACGCAGCTTGGTGTAAGTATTATCTCAAGAGAAAGTGAACGACTGATTGGTTTAGTGGAGGAGATTCTCGACTTTTCAAAGCTGCAGCAGAACCAGATGAAGCTGTCCATTGGGATTGTTGACGTAAAAGTGTTACTTCAGGAAACGATCCTTAATATTTGGGCTAAGGCAGAGAAGAAGCGTATCCACTTGCTTCTAGAATGTGAAGATGGAATCTTTGTTAAAGGGGATGCCAATCGTCTAAAGCAAGTGTTCTTAAATCTGGTAGACAATGCCGTGAAGTTTTCCCATGAGGAGTCCAGTATCGAATTGTCTGCGAAGAGACTGTCCGCTACAGAAACAGCGATTATGGTACGAGACAGCGGGATAGGGATTAGTGAAGCACATATTTCCAGAGTTAAGGACCGTTTCTTTCAAGTGGATGCACTCAATGGAGGAACAGGCTTGGGGCTAGCGATCTCACAGCAGATTGTAGAACTTCATAATGGGACACTTGATATGGTAAGTGAGCTTGGAAAAGGAACGGAAGTTACCGTCATCTTGCCTCTTACAGAACCACAGCCTGAAGTTAACTCAGAAGGGGGAACTCAAATTACAGCTACCTTTCCAGAATTAGATGATTGGGAGGCATGACGTGTGATGGGAGTGACGACGAATTCGATTAGTATTGTTCGTGGAGAGCCAGATCGGGTTAGCGACATCTTGAGACTGCTGCAAGAAGCGGCGGGGTGGATGGAGCTTAATGGGATTAACCAATGGACTCCCGGACAATTTAACGAGGTCGATATTTCAGGTTATTTCGCCGACAGGCATGTTTATCTTTCACTTGACGATGGGGTTGTGGTTGGTATGTTCACACTTCAATTCAGTGATCCTCAATACTGGGGCAGTAAAAATGATGAGTCTTATGCTTATTTGCATAGGTTGGCTGTGGCGGGTTCACACCGCAGTCAGGGGCTTGGGCAGTATATGCTTAAATATGCTGTGGTACGAGCCAGCGAACTTGGCTGTAGAGGACTCAGATTTGATACCGTTGCACACAACATTAAGCTCAATCGTTATTATCAAAGTTTGGGTTTTTATTATATGGGGACTAACGACATGGGGAATGGACGTTTAGTCAATCTTTACGAGCATTTTACAGAAAATTTTGATGAAGATGCTGTAATCCTCAGATATTTCTCTGAAGCTGATTTCGAATTTTTAAAGCGCTGTAGCAACACAGCAGAGTTCCTAAAACAATGGGCAGGATCGACAATAGCCTTCCCTTTAGATGATGAGCAACTTAATAATTATTTAGCTGGAGCTAATCATCCTGCAGAATCCGATCGGCTCATCTATTGTGCCGTACACGTAGCAAGCCAGAAAGTGGTTGGACATATCAGTATTTCAACGATAGATCGAATAAATCGTTCTGCGCGGATCGAGGGGGTAGTGGTAGATCCTAAATGCCACAGGCGTGGGATTGGCAGTAGGATGATAAATGGGATCCTGCGAATTGGGTTTGATGGATTAGGTCTCTACCGACTGTCATTAGGTGTTTATGATTTCAATATTGTTGCCCTGAAAACTTGCGAATCGGTTGGTTTTAAACGCGAAGGAATACAGCGAGAAGCTGCGTTGTTCGGTGAACGATATGTGGATTGTATTGAAATGAGCATGCTGGATCGGGAGTGGAGAGGGAAAATACAAATCAAACAGCAGTAATTATTAACTCGAATTTCGGTTCGACCAAGCATAGGTTGTGAAGTCTAGCAGGTGGAAATCCTGCTTGGAAAGGTTAAGCCAAATCACCAATAGCGAATCTTGGACGGCTGGAAGTAATTTCAGACGTTAAGCGTAGACAGCTAGGTAGTAGGTCTGAAAGTGATGGAGCCTCGAAAAGAGTAAACTGGAGAGGTCGACGTTTTCGTTAGTGCGTGAGATAACATTCGTTAATGCGTTAAGGGCTAGGATGAATGAGTTCTCCCGGAGTCGAAGAGCATGACATGCTACACAATGACTTCATAGCAACTTGGGATACCCTGCTCATTCTTCGGAAAAGGAAGTATGACAAACAACCGATCACAAGGGAGAATGTCAAATGATGGACAGGGAGTCGCGGATCACTGTGTACTACTGATGAAATCGGGTAATATCGGTAGAGGGAAGGCAGTAACATATCACCGGTCTTGCTAAGGACACGTTTACTACGCACAGGAGTAGGTCAACTACAGCATTGGATTGCCGCTTTAACCAGCTATATCAAGGGTTTATTTGGGGATTTGAGCTGCGAAAGTTGAGTTATTAATTAAAAAAGAACATATACAATGTCTCTAAAATACATCTTAACAGGTCGCTGAAAAGCGACCTGTTTTGCTTTCAAACAAACCTGTAAGAATCAAGCGAATGAATTTTGGTAGATCCTGAATGTCAAGGGAGTGGTATTGGCAAAAGGATGATGAATGAGATTCTGGGATCAAGTTTGGAGAGCACGCTGCAAAGGAGTACTTTCTGTGAAATAAAGGAATAGTTCCATTTTTTAATCTTTAAACGCACATATAATGAAATCATCAAGTCTGGATGAATTATTTTAAAGAGGAGTCCTACGACCGGATTCAAAATCGATCTGTATGTCGGCAGAAAAATCAGTTGTAATTGGGGGAAGGGAAATCTTCTCTAAATAAGTAGAACAGAGCCAACCGAAGGGCTAAGTAACGACTGAAAAGGCGGGGCCGACATCCATAAGAGGGGAGCAGAGAAAAATAAAAAATGGGAAATATCAGAGAGGTATAACAACTAAAGGATATTGAGGAGAATATTTGGTTTGTTCGGTTTTGTTTTGTAAAAATACAAAATATTGAAATAAATATAAAATAATGATATAATTACTATGAAAGTGATTGCGTTATGATACATAATAGAGCGATCATCAACAAATCAAAGGAGGAAATGAAAATGAAAATGAAAATGAAAAAAAATGGTGTTACTTTTTTACTTCTATTTGTTTTAATGCTTTCATTGGGATCGCAAGTCTTTGCAGCGGACGATCAATCGCAAGTCATTGCAGCGGACGATCAATTGCAAGTCATTGCAGCGGACGATCAATCGGAAGTCATTGCAGCGGACGATCAATCGCAAGTCTTTGCAATGAACGATTGGACTTCAGCTAATAATCACGCAGGGCAAACAACATTCATTTATGGTCAACACCAATATGGGAAGATAGTTGTCGAACTTGGAACAGGTACGTTCGCCAGTGTAACATTAATGGTAACCTGGCCGGGCGGCGGAGTTCACCCTCTTTATGTGTTGGAAGCAACTAAAGACAATCCCACTGTAAGTACCAATTATTACTTAGAAGGTGGAAAGCAGTATTATTTAAAAGTGCGGTCTGATAATCTCGGATTTGGAACCCTTTATAATTATCTTCCTTAGTAATCATTAATTAAAAAGAACTTATATAATGCCACTAAAATACATTTTAACAGGTCGCTGAAAAGCGACCTGTTTTGCTATCAAGCAAACCTGAAAGAAGTCAAACATATGAATATTGTTTGGTTTTTTTCATGGATGCCAAAGTCAAAGCTGGGCGTGGAAAACAATGTATAGAAGCTACATTTCTTAGCTGAATTCTTATACGTTTTGATAGCTATGTGGCTTTTTAGAGATACAAAAATCCCCTCCAAGTTTTCTCCATTCTAATGATACCATGTGACCTTTTTTGGAGTATTTTCTTGAAGGGGATCATATTATTCCCTGGATTTTGAACAGCCTAATCGTATATAAGAAAATTCTTTGCTTCAGTATGTTATTATGAATGTAGAACTTCTGCTCGCAGACGTCCGGTTTTTTCGTATACGTCATGAAGTAGACGGGAGGGTTGATTTCGAACCGCTGGCTTAGGAGCTACGGTCTCATTGGGCCCAACAACTACAATATTATTAATACTTCCCTTGACGACAGCACCATCTTTAATAATGGCGCCTTCGCCAATAATGGCATTTTCGATCTGTACTCCACGTCCGATGCGAACGCCAGGCATAATAACGCTTTGTTTAATTTGGCTCATTTTGCCAATTTCTACACCATTGAAGATTACAGAACGTTGCAAGCTGCCTTCTTGCGTGCAGAATTCATTCACGAGAGAGTCCGTTGATGGAATCTGAACACGTGGTTTATGAACAGCAAGCTTAGTCCGGCGACTCCGGCTATACATCGGCCAATGAGCTTTGTCGAGCTTCATGCCATTGTTTTTTTGCAGAAGATCCATATGTGCTTCCCAGAGACTACCCACAGTACCTACATCTCTCCAGTATCCTTTGAAGCGGTAAGCGAATAAATCATCATTCTGATCAAGCATCGTTGGTATAACGTCTTTACCAAAGTCATGACTGGAATTCGGATTAGCTGCATCCCGCAACAAGTGCTCCTTCAGATAAGCCCACTCAAACAGATATATACCCATAGAAGCTAAATTACTTTTAGGTACTTTTGGTTTTTCCGCAAACTCAGAGATTTTTAGTTCATCATTTACGTTCATCACTCCAAAACGACTAGCTTCATCCCACGGCACCTCCATTACGGAGATAGTGGCTTTTGCAGCCTTCTCTATATGGTAATCCAACATTTTTCGGTAATCCATATGGTAAATATGATCACCGGATAGAATGAGAACATGTTCTGGATTGCGGCTATCGATATACTCAATGTTTTTATAAATTGCATCAGCAGTTCCTGTATAGCTGTCTCTGCCTTCAACACCGGAAGGAAGCAGGGTTACACCTTTATCCTTTTGACTATGTAAGCCCCAAGGCTCACCTTCACCGATGTGTTCATGTAAGGATTCAGCTTCATATTGCGTCAGGACACCTACTGTATCAATTTTAGAATTTACACAATTACTTAGTGGGAAATCAATAATTTTATACTGTCCACCGAAAGGGACTGCAGGCTTAGCCATACTGGAAGTCAAGGGAGCCAATCTGCGGCCTTCCCCTCCTGCCAAGAGCATGGCGATACAATCTTTTTTGTTATTCATTTGTTATCCCTCCCATTTATTTTGTCAATGCTTGATATATAAACTCACGACAAGCACTTGAAACGACATAGGTGAAGTATATTGCTGTGTAAAAAGAAAAATTACAATTAATATTTCTTTATCAGAAAATCTTTTGTTTTCACATCAAATCATTTTCAAAATGGTAATATTCGGTTAATGTAATAGGTACAAGCATTCAAAAAAGGTGGTGTAGAATTGGCTGAAAAAGCAACAATCGATACCCTTCCGTCAGCTGCTGATATTTATTTGTTCCATGAGGGCACCAATTATCGCAGCTATTCTATGCTGGGTGCGCACACTGCCGCTGAAGAAGGCGTTACGGGCGTGCGCTTTACCGTGTGGGCTCCTCATGCGACATATGTAGGACTAGCTGGTGATCATAATGGCTGGGATGGAACGCAGGACATGGACTCGTTATATAAGATACCCGATTCAGGATTTTGGAGTCGTTTTTTTCCGGGAATACAGCCGGGAACTTTTTACAAATACAGTATTGTTGCCAGTGATGGCTCCAGCTTCCTAAAAGCGGATCCTTTTGCCTTCAAAGCTGAGGTTCGACCGGCGACTGCATCCGTTGTTACGGATCTCAGTGGTTATCGTTGGGGAGATGCTGCATGGCGGAGAAAGAGTAAAGCTCCATATCATCAACCGATGAACATTTATGAGATGCATTTTGGAACTTGGCGTCAGAAAGAAGACGGGGAATTTTACAGCTATCAGGAAATGAGTGAATTATTAATTCCTTATTTGGTGGAAATGGGTTATACCCATGTTGAGTTTATGCCGCTTGCTGAGCATCCATACGATTTGTCATGGGGCTATCAAGGGACGGGGTATTTTGCGGCTACGAGCCGATATGGTGAACCCCATGAGTTGATGTATTTAATCGATCATTTGCATCAAGCTGGAATTGGTGTCATTCTGGATTGGGTTCCGGCCCATTTTGCAAAGGATGCACACGGTTTAAGAATGTTTGATGGCTCGCCACTTTATGAATATGCAGATCCAATGTTAGCGGAAAAACCAGGCTGGGGAACCCTATCGTTTGACTTCAGCAAGCCTGAGATTTCTTCGTTCCTCATTTCTAATGCACTCTTTTGGTTTGAGTATTATCATATTGACGGGATGCGTGTAGATGCGGTTACCAGTATGCTACGTCTCGATTTTGAGAAACAAGCTCATCAATATCGACGTAATGTGAATGGTGGTCTGGAGAATTTAGAAGCCATTAAGTTTATTCAGAACCTGAATAAAGCGATATTTCAGTATTTTCCTAAGGCATTAATGATGGCAGAAGAATCTAGTGCTTGGCCGGGAGTTACAGCGCCAGCTCATGAAGGTGGCCTCGGTTTTAACTACAAATGGAATATGGGATGGATGAATGACACCTTGGGTTACATAGAACATGATTTTTGGGGGCGCCCTCATCATCATAATTTATTAACATTTCCAATATGTTATGCTTATGCCGAAAATTATGCATTACCTTTATCACATGACGAGGTTGTACATGGCAAGAAGTCGTTACTGGACAAAATGCCCGGTTCTTATGAACAGAAGTTCGCAGGACTTAGGCAACTGCTCGGTTATCAAATATCCCATCCCGGAAAGAAACTTCTGTTCATGGGAGGAGAATTTGGTCAATTTATCGAATGGAAGGATCAAGAGCAGCTGGATTGGCTACTGCTGGACTATGACAGCCATCGTGGTATGCTAGCTTACACTGCTGCACTTAATAAACTGTATCGCTCGGAGAAAGCCCTGTGGGAGCTTGATCATTCCCAAGAGGGTTATCAATGGATTGATGCAGATGACAATGAACAAAGCGTAATTTCATATCTGCGTAAAGGCAAGAAGCCTGGAGATACGTTGCTTTTTATCATCAATTTTCAACCTGTCCAGCGTCAACAGTATCGTATAGGGGTTCCACGCCCAGGGACTTATGAAGAACTTTTTAGCTCGGAAGATGTAGCGTTCGGAGGTTCGGGTATACACAACTTGCCTCAGAAGAGCAAAAAGTTAGAATGGCATAATCAGGTGAACAGTATAGAGCTAACATTACCGCCTCTTAGCTTCCTGGTGTTTAAGAAAACGTCACGAGTGGGTAAGAGTAAAGAGGCAATTGAGTCATAGATTAAAGAACGAATAGAGAATCCGTACACTTTAAAGGGGGAAATAATCATGAAAGTTTTATTTGCCGCAGCTGAAGCTCATCCATTTATCAAAACGGGTGGTCTGGCCGATGTCATTGGGGCATTACCTAAAGCGCTGAAGGGTGCCGGGGTGGATGTACGAGTGATTTTGCCTAAATATCGTGGGATTCCAGAAAAGTTCACTTCAAAAATGGAGCATTTAACAGAAGTTTATGTGCCAATCGGCTGGCGTAATCAGTACTGCGGAATCGAACATATGGTTTATGACGGTATCCCCGTTTACTTTATCGACAATGAATATTATTTTGGACGGGACGGAATCTACGGATATATGGATGATGGAGAGCGCTTCGCGTTCTATAATCGTGCGGTGCTGGAGTGTCTGCCAGCTATTGATTTTCAGCCGGACGTCTTGCATTGCCATGATTGGCATGCGGCTGTAATCCCAATGCTGCTTCAGGGTCATTATCGACACAATCCATTTTACAGCGAAATGCGAAGTGTATTTACCATACATAACCTGTTGTATCAGGGTGTGTTTCCTTATGAGGTGCTTGGGGAGCTATTGGGTCTGGACAGCAGTTATTTTGGCGGCGTGGAGTATTATGGGAATGTGAATTTCTTAAAAGGTGGCATTGTATATAGCGACCGTGTCACCACAGTAAGTCCAACCTACTCGGAAGAAATTCGAACACCTTATTATGGTTACGGACTGGATGGATTGTTGAATGCGCGAGCGGATGTTTTAAGCGGTATTGTGAATGGAATAGATACAAAAAGTTATAATCCTGCAACAGATACAAGTCTTGTTACCCGTTATCGTTCTAATCTGGCGAAGAAAACGGAGAACAAATTAGCCTTGCAGGAGGAATTAGGACTACCTGTGGATGCTAATATTCCGATGGTGGCTATGGTTACTCGTCTTGTGGATTCCAAAGGTTTAGATTTGCTTACGCGTGTATTGGATGAGCTATTGTATAAGGATGACATTCAATTTGTTCTGCTTGGAACGGGGGATGAGTCCTATGAGCGGTGGTTTAAGGAAGCGGCTTGGCGTTATCCGACAAAGCTATCTTCACAAATCCTCTTTAATGATGCACTCTCACGCAAAATATATGCTGCTAGTGATATCTTTCTTATGCCTTCCAAGTTTGAACCTTGCGGGATCAGTCAACTTCTCGCTTTACGCTACGGAAGCATACCTGTTGTGCGGGAAACTGGCGGCTTGAATGACACCGTTCAAGCTTATAATGAAGAATCCGGTGAAGGGAACGGCTTTACATTCAGCAATTACAACGCCCACGATATGATGTTTACACTTCGCCGGGCGATCTCATTATACAAGCAGCCTGAACATTGGAAAAAGATTACGAAAAACGCATTCGCTGGTGATTATAGCTGGAATGTATCGGCGCAACAGTACATTGATATTTATAATGAAATTACGGAATAAGGATTCATTAGATTCCGTAATAGGTTAATAAGGGAGTGCACTGAAGTATAACTCATACTTTAGTGCACTCCTTTTTTTGATGAAAATTAGGGGCGATTTGCCGCATGATTTGGTTAAGTTAGGGAATAGTAAAAATGTATAAAATTATATAAAATTTGAATAAATGTTGAATAATATGTTTCAGAAGAATGAATTCTTTGCTTTGAAACCCAATAAAAGGAAGTTATTGTCACAATTATGCCTTTGCATATTCATGCGTTCTGATTTATAATAAGTCGGTCAAAGAGACAACTTGGATTTTTTTCATACGAATAGGGGAGATATAGAAATGAACAAATGGGGTAAACTTAGTTTAGGTATGTTATTAGCAGTAGGCCTGTTGTCAGGATGCGTTCAAAATAAAAATGATAGTGATACCGCTGCAAGTGGAAATGCAACTAACGGTGGGGCTACTAAGAAGCTTACTATGGGCACAAGTGCAGATTTTCCTCCGTACGAATTCCATAAAGTAGTAGACGGTAAAGATACTATCGTGGGCTTTGATATTGATATCGCTAAGGAAATTGCTGCTGATATGGGTGCAGAACTTGTAATTAAGGACTTGCCATTCGACTCACTACTAAACGAATTGTCCAGCGGAAGAGTAGATATTGTAATTTCTGGACTTAGCCCGACGGAAGAACGTAAAAAAGCTGTTGATCTTTCAGACATTTATTACAAGGCTGAGCAAGCGATTGTTGTGCGCGAAGCGGACAAAGATAAATACGCCACTATGGATGCTGTAAAAGGTACCAAAATTGGTGTGCAGACTGGATCCATTCAAGAAGAAATTGCTAAAGGGATCGAGGGAGCGAAAATCACTTCGCTTGGTAAAATCTCCGAAATCGTTCTACAATTGCAATCCAATCGTGTAGATGCTGCTATCATTGAAGGGCCCGTCGCCAAATCATTCGTTAAGAATGTTCCTGGTCTTGTAATTACTGATGCTAAGCCAGAAGTTGAAGATGACGGTTATGCTATTGGTATTAAAAAAGGAAATAAAGAGCTACTGGATCAAGTAAACAGCACACTGACACGTTTAAACTCAGAAGGTAAAATTGATGAGTACGTAACGGCAGCTAGTGAGCTTGCAGATAGCACGAAGTAAAGAAACAACGGATATTTTTAAAGTCTGCTAAAGTAAATTGTATGTGTATACAGAAAATAGCGACAATAAGCTATTTTCTATTTTTTTGGAGATGGGAGGATAGGTTATGGACATTACTTTATTTAAAATGGCTTATGATTATCGTGATTTTTTCCTAACCGGTTTGCAGTATACCTTGCTGCTTGCTGTTCTAGGCGTCTTCTTTGGTTTTATTCTAGGGATTATTGTTTCCTTGCTACGTATGTCCAAATGGGGTGTGCTTCGCTTCTTGGCAACAGCCTGGGTAGAATTCCTTCGTGGTACACCTATGCTTGTACAACTGTTTCTGATCCATTATGGATTGGCTACATTCGGGATTGAATTTACACCGATTCAGTCGGGGGCAATCACTTTATCCATTAACAGTTCTGCTTACCTTGCAGAGATTTTCCGTGCTGGGATACAAGGGGTAGATCGTGGACAAATGGAGGCAGCCCGTTCACTTGGAATGAAGCAAGGGATGACTATGCGCCATATCATACTCCCGCAGGCACTCAAGAGTGTTCTTCCGGCAATCGGAAATGAATTTATCACCATTATCAAGGAATCATCGATTATTTCTTTTATCGGCGTTACGGATTTGATGTTTCAAGCACGTACGGTTACAACGATTTCTTACGATGGTATGACACCACTTGTAATTATCGCATTTATGTACTTTGTGCTGACATTTACGCTATCGAAGATCCTAGGTAGACTGGAAAGGAGGCTGAATACCGATGATCGCCGTTAAGAACTTGCAAAAAAATTACGGGAAGCTGGAAATTCTCAAGGGAATTGACTTGGAGATTCATAAAGGTGAGGTCGTCGTCGTTATCGGACCGAGTGGATCGGGTAAAAGTACCTTTCTGCGCTGTTTGAATCTCCTGGAGCAGCCAACTGGTGGCGAAATCACTTTTGAAGGTGAATCTATTACCTCCAAAAAGCACGATATTAATGTCACACGTGAGAAGATGGGAATGGTATTTCAGCAGTTTAACCTCTTTCCTCACAAAACAGTTCTGCAGAACATTACACTAGCCCCGATTAAGGTGAAAAAACAGCAGCAGTCCGAAGCTGATAAATTCGCAATGGAGCTGCTCAAGACTGTAGGCCTTGAAGATAAAAAGGATGCATATCCTGCTCAGCTGTCCGGAGGACAGAAGCAGCGGATCGCGATTGCCCGTGCGCTGGCGATGCAGCCTCATGTGATGCTCTTTGACGAGCCAACCTCAGCCCTTGACCCAGAGATGGTTGGTGAGGTGCTGGAGGTTATGAAGAAGCTTGCAGAAGATGGGATGACAATGGTCATTGTTACGCATGAGATGGGCTTTGCACGCGAAGTGGGCGACCGTATTCTATTTATGGATGGCGGCGTGATTGTAGAGCAGGGTACACCTGCACAAGTATTCGGAAATCCTCAGCATGTACGTACACAGGATTTTTTAAGTAAAGTGTTATAAGTAAGTCAAATTGTAGCGGCGCTCGGGCAAGTTATCCGGGTGCCGCTTTATTTTTTTAACAGTTGCATAATTTGAGGATATAATGGACTGAGTTCATTTATTTATGTAAACCATGTATAATAGATGGTCAATCAACTTGAAAAGGAGTACATACATAATGAGAGATGATCTGCGCCGGATAGGCATTATCGATATTGGTTCTAACTCCATACGTCTTGTAATCTATGATACAACGCCGGAGGGAGGCTATAAGATCATCAAGGAGTGTAAGTACTCTGCACGTCTTAGTGAGAAGATTACGAAGGAAGGTCGACTGGAGCAGGAGGATATGGAGACGATCATCCCAGTCTTGCGCCAGTTTAAGGAGATCTGCAATGCTTTTGATGTAGAGACCATTCGTGCGGGCGCTACAGCGGCAATCAGAAATGCTGCTAACTCCAGTGAAATTATTGCCTTTTTGTCAGAAGCTTCAACCATACCCATTGAGGTTATCAGTGGTCATCAGGAAGCTTACTTTGGCTTCTTAGGTGTCATAAATGCATTTAATGTTGAAGATGGTTATGTCATCGATATTGGTGGCGGGAGTACTGAAATCACACTTTTTCGCGGGCGGCGTTATCAACATAGCATTTCCTTTCCGTTCGGAGCGGTGAATACCAATCTTATGTTTGGTCAAGGCGGGAACTGGAATGGAGAGCAGATTCAGAAGCTGGAGACCTATGTTCTGGGGAGATTGGTAGAGCATGATTGGCTTAACGCAACAGCAGGTCTTCCACTGTTTGGTCTGGGAGGTACGGTTCGTTCTCTAGGTAAGCTGGATCAAAAGACTAGAGCATACTCATTACCTAACTCTCACGGTTACACCATGGCCAGTGAGACGATTGAGCATTTTATGAACACATTACCTTCAATGCCTTATGATAAGCGTAAAGATTTAGATGGGTTGTCTAAGAGTCGAGCAGATATCATCGTATCCGGGTTGATTATTTTCCATACGGTATATCAGTATATTGGGGCTAGCCAGGCTGTAATCAGCGGGGAGGGGCTTAGGGAAGGTATGCTACATGATCTACTGAAGCCGGAGCAACCGGTGCGAGACAGTGCGCTTGAATACAGTTTAAATACGATTATCCGGTTTGATATTCGTACTTCTAAACGGTATTTAGATCATATTAACAAGCTTGCTCTAAGTCTGTTTGATGCATTCAAGGATGAAGAGAATAAAGCTGAACATAAGATGTTAATTTACGTATCCATCATGCTACATCGAACGGGATCTAACATAAACTATTATCAATCTAAACGACACACCCTTTATTGGCTGATGAATTCACCGATCCGTGGACTAACACACCGCCAGCTTATCCTATGCGCGATGATTGCCTCGTATAGCACAAAAAGCCGGAAGCAGAAATTGTCCCAGATGTATAAGGACATTTTGCTGCCTTCCGACGAAGAGTGGATTCATAGGCTTGGGTCGCTTGTACAGCTAAGCATTGCACTGGACAGCACCGAGATCGGGATTGTAAGCGGCTTGAAAGCTAATCTGCACGGCAATACCCTTAATCTGGACCTTGAGGGCACATCAGCGCTTCTGATTGGTCTAGAGGACATTGAGAACGCCTTAAAAGCATTTAAGAATGCTTGGGCGGTGAAGGTAAAACTCGGGTTCCCTTCCAACGTGTAACATCCATTGCTGCGAACTGGCTCCGGAAAGGGGCCTTTTTGTCGTCTGGTTGCTCGTAATATCCATTAGGCTGTAAGAAGCTGGCCTTCACATTATCTTTTAGGGATAGTTCAAGAATCTTAACGATTTGTTTACGTATGCTGCTATCTCTGACAGGACACATCAGCTCGATCCGTCGGGTTAGGTTTCTAGTCATCCAGTCTGCACTGGATAAATACACCTCAGGCTTACCACCATTTTCAAAATAATAAATTCTTGAATGCTCCAAAAAGCGGTCGACAATACTGCGAACCGTAATGTTTTCGCTTAAGCCTTCAATCCCCGGTCGTAGACAACAAACCCCCCGAACGATTAAATCGATAGAAACACCAGCTTGTGCGGCACCATATAAATCATCGATGACCTGTTGATTAGAGAGTGAGTTCATTTTGGCAATAATACGTGCAGGTCTGCCGGCTGCAGCATGCTCCGCTTCACGCTTCATCAGCTTTTGTAAGGAAAGGCTCATGTCCGTTGGAGCTACAATGAAGGCATTCCAGTCAAAATCAGCGGAATAACCAGTCATTTGATTAAACAGCTCAGAAGCATCAAGACCGATATCGCTTTGAGCGGTAAATAGACTGAGATCCGTGTAGACTTTGGCTGTACTGTCATTATAGTTTCCTGTGCCTACATGCACGTAGCGACGTAATTCATGGCCTTCCTGACGGACAATCAAGGTGACTTTGGCATGCGTTTTGAGTCCAATAAGACCATAAACGACATGACATCCGGATTTTTCAAGTTGGCGAGCCCAAGCGATGTTACGTTCCTCATCAAATCTGGCTTTTAACTCTACAACTACTGTTACCTGTTTTCCGGATTCAGCAGCATTAGCGAGTGCAGTGATCAGAGGAGAGTTTCCGCTTACCCGATATAGAGTCATCTTAATGGCCATCACTTGTTCGTCCTCTGACGCTTGAATGATAAAGTCCGTCATCGCATCAAAGGATTCGTAAGGGTGGTAGACCAGAACATCTCGCTCACGTAATACCTCAAAGAAATCCTCATTTTCTTCAAATTCAGCAGGGTAGACGGGCTCAATACTTGGATAGTTTAAGTAACTAAAGCCCTTAATACTGCCGGCGAAATTACGAAGGAAACTTAGATCTAGCGGACCTTCAATTTCGAATACGAAATCTTCAATTTCAAACTCAGCTTGCAGCTGTTCCAAGGCATATGGATGAATTCCTTTTTGTACTTCAAGTCTTGCTGGAACACCGCGGCGACGTTTGCGTAGCTCCTTTTCAATCTCTTCTAGAAGATCCTCGGCCCCTTCTTCGTCGATCGTGAGATCAGAGTTGCGGGTCAAACGAAATTCACTAACGGCAACGGGCTCATAACCACTAAATAAAGTTTGAATGTGATGACGGATGACATCCTCTATAAATACGAACTGCCGTTTCTTACTGTTAGACCGGTGTGGTAGCGGGATACATCTTGGCAGATTAGATGGAATTTGCAGAATAGCAAAAAAAGGCTCTTCTTCAAGGCCATTCTTACGAGTAAGAACTACTGCTAAATAGATAAATTGGCTATGAACGAGTGGAAACGGTCGACTCTGATCTACAGCCATTGGCGTAAGTACAGGATAAATGATATCCCGGTAATATTGTTCTATGGACTGTTCCTGTGCATGAGTGAGATCCTCATAATCCACAAAAACGATACCTTCTTTATGCAAACTCCGTGAAATATCACGGAAAATCCGGTATTGGTCGGCAACAATTTTGGTAACTCGCTTGATGAGACGTTTGTATAGCCCGGAAGGGGTGTAGCCAGTGAAATCTTTTTTAGTATAGCCTGCCCGGATTTGATCTTGAATTCCGGCCACTCGAACGCTTATGAATTCATCAAGGTTGCTTGAGACGATAGCCAGAAATCTAGCCCGTTCCATTAGCGGATTATCAGGGTCTTGAGCTTCTTTCAGCACGCGTCGGTTAAATTCGATCCAGCTCAAATCTCTATTGAGGTAAGCAGTGGCTGGGCTGCTTTGGTTGTTTTTATTCTCTTCTGTATTCATGGGACCTCCAAATATGATTCGTTGTCTATATCTATTCTATTTATCATATTCTATCATTCTACTATTGGATAAAGCATGAAATGTTAACGCTATGTAAAATCTTCGGGAATTTTATATGATAATTTTTAAAAATGGTGCATGTATCTTTTAATGTAGTTAACATAATGAAAAATATGTTAACCATAATCCAAAAAAATGACAATATTGAAACTTGATTTTTCACAATGGTAACAATTACATAAGCACAGGTTACAAAATTGTGATATATTAAGTCCTGTCAGTTTTACAAAAGACTGCAACACATCAAGAAATCACACACGGGTTGTACATAAGTACTTAAAATGTACACGAGCGTATACGGAAGTGATACCGTTCACGCCCATCTAATGAGGAGGCAATTATGAAGAACAGATTTAGAACAATTAAAACCCTTGCTGCAATTATGGGAATCAGTGCATTACTGCATGCCGTTCCAGCTCAAGCAGACAGCGTTCATATCGCTAAGAATGGCAACACTTTTTATACTTTATCCAAGCAATATAATGTAGGTATGAATGAATTAATGAAAGCAAATCCAAACGTTGCAGCACTTAACATTTACGAAGGCCTTGAAATTACTATCCCTAGTAAGATGCAGGCTGAGTCCGTAACTACAACTGACAAATCACCAGTGATTACACCAAGTCTGAATGTAAACTCAGAGTCCAAAACAGTAGAAGCATGGGGTAAGTCCTTTAATTATGACAAATCGATTCAAGTCAAAGCTTCAGCTTATTCTTCTGCAAGCAGTGAGAACGGCGGATGGGGTGCAGTAGATTATTTCGGAAATACTCTCAAGCTTGGTACTATTGCTGTTGATCCAAATGTGATTCCTCTCGGTACCAAAGTATTGGTGACAGGCCATTCACATGATGGATTGCCTAAAGATGCGTTCTTAGCAACTGCAACGGATGTGGGCGGTGCTATAAAAGGCAATCGTATCGATATCTTTATCCCTGGTAGCCAAAGCTTTGTATCATCATTCGGTTATCAATATGTACAATTATACATTGTTAAATAGATAGATAAAAATAGAGAGAATACCTATGAGATATGAAAAGTTCTAAAATAAGGTTACACAGGAAACGGAGGAAGTCCTTAGCGGCTGCCTCCGTTTTTTGCGTATTATAAAATATATATTTGGGGGTAATTTATTTACTTTTGGACACTTGTAGTAATTGAGGAACGGTAACGAATGTATAGCCCCGCTTGCGCATAATAGTGATTACTTCAGGTAAAGCCTGAATCGTTCCCTGTAGATGACTACCTGGACCGCCTCCACCGTGCTGAAGAATAATCGCTCCTCTTCCAATATGGGCTAGAATATTATTTCTGACTTGGTTTTTGGAAAGTCCCTTCCAGTCCAATGAGTCCACATTCCAATTCACGAGCGTGTAGCCATGGCTTTTTGCCCATTTAAGCTGCTGTTCACTGATGTCCCCATAGGGTGGGCGAATTAGTCGTGGTTTATATCCGGCCAAGGTTTGTATAATATCCTCGGTCTTTATGATTTGTGATCGAAAATCATTCATCGCAAGCTTCACAAACTGAGGGTGGTTATACGAGTGATTTCCAATCGCATGTCCGTCTCTAATCATTCTTTTCACCAAAGCTGGATGTTTTTTTGCTCTGCTTCCCACCACAAAGAAGGTTGCTTTGACATTGTATTTTTTCAGGGTGTTAAGCAGTTGGGGGGTAAATCTTGGATCAGGAACATCATCAAAAGTAAGTGCTATGACTTTATTCCGAGGTCCACTAGTCTTAAAAGTCTCTGGATATTTGTGTAACAGCTGACTTAATGTCAGACCTTTAGTGTTTTTATTGCTGTTAAGCGTCGAACTATTTGTAGCAGCGCTACCTGCTGAAATTGCCGTATCTTCGTCTGAAGCGGGTACACTTTGTGTTTGTTCTTGCGGAGTCTTCTGACTTTGCACAGGCGCTGACGCAACCTCTGAAGAATAGGTTGGGAATAGCATAGTTATGATTGTTCCTAATATTACAAGCAGTTTCTGACCTCTCCGTTGAAAATACATCCCCATCTGCCTCCTTTACTACCTGATCACCGTCATATTCTTAATTGTTATCTCCACAGATGGGTAAATTTATGCTGATAACAATACAGTATTGGTTAAGATTTCTTGAAGGAACCAATGCGTGTATACTAATAGAACGGGGAATTCCGAGTCAATTATAGATTACGGAAGGATGGAGACATGAATGTCTGATTTGTTTGCACCGTATGAATTGAAGGGGTTATCGCTGAAGAATCGTATTGTCATGCCACCTATGTGCCAGTATTCGGTGGATAAAGAGGATGGCATCCCTAATGATTGGCATTATGTTCATTATGTAAGCCGTGCTATTGGCGGTACAGGATTTATTATCGTGGAAATGACTGGCATACATCCAGATGGTAGAATCACTAATCGAGATACAGGAATCTGGAGTGATTCGCAAATTGAAGCTTATCGTAGAATCACGGATGGTGTTCATGCGTATGGATCAAAAATCGCTGTTCAATTAGGACATGCTGGACGAAAAGCTGTGGATGCAGAGCCGCCTGTGGCTCCATCAGCAATTCCTTTTGATGCTAATTTCAAAACGCCACAGGTTCTTTCTAAAAAAGGAATTTCAGAATTAATTGAGGCCTTCCGTGAAGGGGCGCGCAGAGCTATAGAGGCAGGATTTGATACGGTCGAAATTCATGGTGCACATGGTTATTTAATTCACCAGTTTCATTCACCATTGACGAATACCAGAGATGATGAATATGGACAAGATCCTGCGTTGTTCGGAGAACAGGTAGTTAAAGCAGTCCGAGAAGTGGTTCCTGTAGACATGCCATTGATTATGAGAATATCTGCGAAGGAATATGTAGAGGGTGGATATGATGCTGCATACGCTCTGGATATTTGCCGACGCTATAAGAATGCTGGAGTGGATCTGTTCCATGTTTCTTCTGGAGGAGAAGGTCCTATAGGTTCAAATGGAGGGCTGGGTGCAGGCCCTGCTTATCAAGTGGATCTGGCAGAGTTTATCCGTAGTGAATTACAGGTGCCTGTAATTGCAGTGGGGCGGCTTGAATCCTTTACTGAGGCACAGTCCATCGTCGCGGAAGAACGGGCAGAGCTGATAGCCGTTGGCCGTGGGATGTTGAGCGATCCCTATTGGGCTTTACATGCGGAAGAGGCGCTTGGAAGCGTACGTAATGTCCCCAAACCTTATGAACGCGGGATCTGGAAAAAGGGATAGCGCGCTTTGAATGTGAAGTTTGTCACAGATTTTATACTCCTTCTAAGGCAATCTTAATAAAGATAAAATTTGAAGGAGCTTGATAACGTGGGGATGGTTTTAAGTAACGATCGGCTAACTGACGGAGTGTACCACCTTAAAGTTGAAACGAATAGCGGCGGTGAAATGGGTCAATTCTACATGTTACGGGCATGGGATGCTTATCCGATCCTTTCCAGACCGTTAAGTATACATGAAGTAAAAGAAGATAGTGTCGAATTTTTATATCACGTAGTGGGGGAAGGCACTGAGATATTTTCACGGTTGAATCCTGGTGACTCAGTGGAGCTTGAAGGGCCTTTTGGCACGGGATTCCCACAGGTCGAAGGCAAGGTTGCACTTATTGGTGGTGGAATCGGAATAGCGCCGCTATATTATTGTGCAAAGCAGCTGCCTAGTTGTGATATCTTTCTAGGTTTTAGTCGGGAAGCTTACCGGACAGAAGCTTTTCGTCCATTAGCAGCCGAGCTTACAGTAGATGTAGGCGGATTTATTTTGGATCGTGTGGATTTTAGTCAATATGATCATGTTTTCGTTTGCGGCCCACATCCTATGCTTAAAGCAGCACAGCTTAAAGGCGTAGCGGCCGAAGAGGCAGGAAGCAATACAAAAGTTTATCTCTCTCTAGAGAATCGAATGGCTTGCGGCATTGGTGCCTGTCTTGTTTGTAGTGTTTCTTGTCGTGATGGTCAGCGAAAAGCCTGTGCAGACGGACCCGTGTTCCTTTCTGAGGAGGTGATTTTTCATGACTAAGATGAGTACAACAATTGCAGGCGTTCATTTTAAGAATCCGATTGTAATGGCTTCAGGAACATTCGGCTTTGGTCGTGAATATGGAAAGCTGTATGATGTATCTTTGCTAGGTGGAATCTCTGGGAAAGGGCTCACCCTCCATCCAAAAGCAGGTAACCCTGGCACTCGTGTTTATGAGACAGCCTCTGGCATGCTGAATAGTGTAGGATTGGAGAATCCCGGTGTAGCTGCGTTCTTGGAAAAAGAATGCCCTTATTGGGAAACACTCGATACAGCCCGTTTGGTGAATCTTGGCGGCGGGACGCTTGAGGATTACGTACTTGGAGCAGAAATGATCCAGCGTGATGCAGATCTTCGATCAAGCGCAGGTAAACCAGCTGTTGATATGATTGAGTTGAATATTTCCTGTCCAAATGTAAAAGAGGGCGGAATTGCATTTGGAATCAAGACTTCAGAAGCGCAAAAAGTAGTACAAGCTGTTAGACGTGCCACTAAGCTACCACTTGCGGTAAAGCTGTCTCCAGGTGCTGAGAATATCGTTGAGATGGCGCAAATGTGTGAGGCAGAGGGAGCAGATGCTGTCTCGCTGATCAACACCATTTCCGGGATGAAAATTGATGTGCGACGGAGAAGTAGTGTATTTAATAACTTGTATGCCGGACTGTCCGGACCAGCGATTAAGCCAGTTGCATTGCGCATGGTGCATCAAGTCGCACAGAACATATCTATTCCAGTAATCGGAATGGGGGGCATCACCACAGCTACTGATATTATTGAATTTATTATGGCAGGTGCTTCGGTAATCCAAGTAGGAACCTACAATTTCATGAATTTGAGAGCAGGTAGCCAGCTTGTTGAAGAGCTTGAGCAATTCATGGTTCAAGAAAATATTCAATCCTTGGATGAAATACGTGGCATTATATAAAGTGGAGTAGTGAGGAGATACTATTGACTTCTAACAAGATTAACCCTGAGGATATTGAGCTGATGGCGACGCCTGTCGGACGTGATCTCTTACTCGTAATTAGTGGGGGCGTTCGTCATATTGGAGCGGCAAGTACTGCGTATTTAAATGGAGAGCGGGTGGAAGTGCAGACCTCTGCGGTTCCTCATCATAAAGAGCATACGATAAGCGAAGATATTGCCATTAGGGTAGCTGAGGCTTTAAACAGGACGGTCACAGTGGTTATGGGCATTCATTACGACGATCTCACGAAAGAAGGTATTAAAGAGGTCGTTGAGATCGTAAATAATAAAGTAATTCAATATTTAGCGCAACAAATGTGAAACGGGATTGGCAATTCTGCGTAAAAGATATCAAGTGAGTATTTAAATTATCTTTTGGAGGAATGAAACCATGTCTATATTTAAAAGATTGCGCGATTTAACAATGTCTAACGTGAATGCGATTATCGACAAAGCAGAAGACCCGATTAAGATGACCGATCAGTACATTCGTGATATGACCGAAGATTTGGAAGATGCAGAAAAAGCGGTAGCGGCTCAAATCGCTATTGAGAAAAAGTTCAAGCAGCTTTATGAAGAGCAGGAAGCGCTTGTTAACAAACGTACGCAACAGGCACATGCTGCAGCTCAAGCTGGTAATGTTGACCTTGCTCGCCGAGCTCTGGAAGAGAAGAAGGCTGCTGAAGCTAAACTGGTAGAATACAAAGCTAGCTTCGATCAGAACAAAGCATCTGCGGATAATCTTCGTGGGAAGCTTGACGAAATGCGTAAGCAACTTACTCAAATGAAGAACAAACGTGAAACCTTGGTTGCTCGTTATAATGCTGCTAAAGCTCAAACCGAAATTAATAAAGCGATGAGTGGTTTCAGCTCTGATTCCGCATCTGCTGGCCTGAAACGTATGGAAGAAAAAATGATGCAAGCAGAAGCTCAAGCCGAAGCTAGCAACGAGATGAGCTCGGGCAACAAATCACTTGATGATGAGTTCGAGAAGTTGAACAAAGATCAAGCAGTAGAAGATGAATTGGCTGCTCTGATGAAACAATACGAGAAGCAATAACATTTGATCTTAGCCGTTTCACGGCTGATGTTCACAGGCGAAGGGGAGACAGGAATATCGTTTCCTCTTCGCTTTATCTATGCTTATGACAGCATGCAAAATGAATAAGCGGGGGCTATTAGAATGGATTTCCATATCCTGGTGTCCATGGTCGTGTGGACAGTGAGCGGCGCGGTGTTGCTGTTTGTGCTGATGTTCGTAGATTCACTCTTCACTCGATACAATGATTTAGAAGAGTTAAAGGCTGGAAATATGGCAGTTACTACACGTTTTGTAATGAAGCTATTGGCACAGGCATTCATTTTATCATCATCGATAGCTGCTTCTAACAGCCTGCCAGATGCTTTGCTGATCTCGATTGTATCTTTTTTTCTTTTGCTTATATTGGAAAGAACGGTCCGTCTCCTCTTGGCTAAATGGGGGAGTCTGGATCTGGATCATGGTACACAGCTTGGCAAAATCGGGTACGGCTTATTATCAGGCTCACTGCAAATTACGGGAGCTTTAATTATTTCTGCATTTATGTAGGGGGAACGATCAAGTTGAGTATATGGAAACGTATAGGTAATCTTTTTTCCAAACCAGCGGCACAGGAAGTTCAGAAAAGTATGCTTAATTTGTCTCCCGGAGACATCTGTGAAGTATCGCTCGTTACCTACGAGGTTACCGGCAGGACCCATAATCGTGGACGAAATGCGGTAGTGCTGACATTAAGAGATGGTAGTCAAATTGCCTATTTGCATATTGAGGAGCGGGAACAGCTGCAATATGGTTTATATAAACCTATTGATGGGCGCTTAGATAATCCTGCTGAGGTTCCAACAACACTTGAACTGGACGATTATACATTTTTTCTGGAGGAAGAGTATGAAGGATATGTTGCTGCCCTAGGCCAAACCCCTTTTATGAATGGTGGAGAGCAGCATGTATGGCAATATCAGTCAGATGATTCTCGGCTTCTGCGTGTAGAATGGCAACATGGACGGTTCATGCTGTATGAAGGGGAGAAAGTAATTCCTGGTGATGTGAAGGTAATTAGAGCATCCTAGACATGAATCGTAAGAGATGTGATCTTGAGATCGCATCTTTTTTTTGTAATTACGTAGCTGAAATCGGTAAAGGATTAATGTCGTTTCCACCATTCATTTTACTTCAGGATAGCTCATGTTAAAATAGTACCTATTGTACTACAAAAAACGGACGATTTAGAGCGGAGGTATGGTATGAAGGATCATAAATTTCAGCGCAGAGCGCTTCAAGTAAAAGAGGCACAGGCCAAAATAATCAAATTTGCTAATCCGCTAGAGTCACAGGAGGTCTCATTGAATGAGGTCTGTGGACGTTATTTGGCTGAGGAAGTGATTGCGCCACATCCTTTTCCCGCGTTTAACCGTTCTAGCATGGATGGATATGCAATTATTGCAACAGATACCAATCACTGTGTAAATGGACAAGTCGTATGGTTAGAAATGGTGGACAATATTCCATGTGGTGCTGTGGCTTCGGTAGATATAACTTCGGGAACAGCAGCAAGGATAATGACTGGAGCACAAGTGCCGTTAGGGGCAGATACTGTAGTTATGCTAGAAGTAACGGAGACACGTGAGGAGGAAGGAAAGACTTACGTAGGTATTCGAAAGAAGCAGGAAGCGAAGTCTAATATCACACCGATGGGGCTGGAGTTAAGCTCTGGTGAGCTAGTGCTGCCAGCGGGACGATTAATCTCTGCGGGGGATATAGCTGTTCTGGCAGCGTTTGGCATACATACAGTGAAAGTCTATCGTCGGCCCAAGGTAGCTATCTTTGCGACAGGCACAGAGCTGCTAGAGGTACATGAACCACTACAGCCTGGCAAAATTCGAAACAGCAACTCACCCATGCTCGAAGCTTTAGTCAAAGAGGCAGGTGGGGAGCCCGTGATGCTGGGATCTATTGTGGATGATCTGGAGCTGGCTCGAAGTAAAGTACAGATGGCGCTGGAAACCTATGATTTTGTAATCACTACGGGTGGAGTATCGGTAGGAGATTATGATATTATGGGCGATTTGGTTCGTGAACAGAGTGGAGATATGTTATTTAATAAAGTGACGATGCGTCCGGGGAGTGTAACCACTGCTGCTGTTAGAGGTGGTAAGCTGCTGTTAGCCCTATCAGGTAATCCAGGTGCTTGTTTCGTTGGTTTTCAATTGTTCGCACGTCCGGTTATCAGATTAATGCAGTGTGCGTCACAGCCGTTCTTACCAGAATGGAGCGCCACACTCGGTGCAGATTATAACAGAGTAAATGACTTTACCCGATTTGTTAGAGCGCGATTAGAGATCCGTGAAGGCAGCCTTTATGCCATTCCAGCAGCGATAGACGAATCTTCCGTGATGGTCACGATCAAGGATAGTGATTGTCTGATTGTTGTTCCACCAGAGGAACGAGGCTTATCTGCGGGTGCTAAAGTGACTATTATCAAGCTTCCGGGAGAAATACGGGGATAGGATAAAGGTAAAATGCTTTTTGACATTAACAATAGGACGGAAATAGCTAATTATCTAATATGCCAACGATATTATTTACAACATTTCAATATATGAAAAATTCACAATAGAAAAGCTAATAATTCAACATAATGCTAATCTGATCAGTCTTTCTAATCCATGTAAAAAGAGAGCCCGCCACACCTTTTCCATAAAAATCGGATAGGGTATGGCCGGCTTTTCGCAAAAAATTAACTATCCAAACGCCGTTCAATCGCCTCAGACATCGTTTTGTCCGTGAGATGAGCATAGATCTCGGTTGTTTCTGTCGAAGCATGCCCGAGCTGTTCTTTCGTTTTATAAATATCGTTTTGCAGATAATAGTCTGTTGCAAAAGAGTGACGAAGCTTATGTACCGTTAGATAGGGCTTACCAAAGCGTTTTGCATATTTTATAATCATTTCTTGAATGGCTCTTTTGGTCATGCGTTTGCCTTCTTGCCGTCCATTGGGCAAAGCGATAAATAAAGCTTTTTCCCTTTTTGGCGTTTTATAACGGGATTGACGTAGGCTTAAATAAAGAGCTAAATCCTCTTTAGCTTGTTCTCGAAAATAAACAGGGGTTTTGAAGGTTTCATCATTGTTCCCTTTTCGGGTGACGTAGATCAGCTTGTTGTTAACATCCAGATCATCCACGTTTAGATTGACTACCTCTGATACACGAAGACCAGAATTCAGAATTAAGCTGGCAATACAGGCATCGCGTTCACGATTTAATTGAAAGGAGTAATAGGCTTGTTTGTTCCCTTCAACATCTCGTCCATATCCTTCGAAAATGTACCCCACGAATTCCAGTAGTTCCTCATCCTCCAGAATCTTGCCCTTTAATTTAGCAGCAGTATCCTTAGGTTTATGCGTTCGTTTAACTTCAACCTTAGCCATAATGTTTCGCTTAAGTAATGGATAGAAGTTCTCGTCCTCAGCGATTTGACTTAAATAATGAAATAAAGAGCGTAATGCGGACAGCTTACGGGACACGGTTACTCGTGTATTGGCTCCCTCAGCTCGGGTAGTGAGATGTAGGCGGTATCCAACAATACTATCCATATGCAGGGTTTCTAATTCCAGCAGAGTGATCTCTGTATTGGAGCTGGCCTGTGAGAGGCCTTCTGCACGCAGCCATCCAAAAAAGGACTCATAGTCCCGAATATACTCCAGCAGGGTGGAAGGGGATAGATCAGGACGCTTATAATCAATAAACTGCTGAACAAACCAAGGCATGAGAGGTAGCTTTAGATCCAGTTTTTTACGGTCATCGTTCTTTTGAACGCTCATGTGATTCACCTTTTCCATAGTTTGCATATAATTTCTTCTTTCTATCTTATCATGTTTTGTCCTCCCATGGGTTTTGATCAAAGCTATTTACTAGTGATGAACTTGCTCCTGAAGTAACTAAGTTATATGATGTGTAGTAAACATAAATGTCAGAGGTGCACTAAATGGAACTTGGAATGGAGCTGGTTCCCAAAGAGCGGAAACAGACGATAAGCAAACTAATGCAGTACTATTTATATGATTTCACCCGTTATCTGGAGCTTGATGTAGATCAAGATGGAGTATATCCAGCTTATCCGGGATTAGAATCATTTTGGAGTAGTGGCAACAATAAATTTGCGTATTTGTTCAAAGTAGACGGGAATATTGCCGGATTTGCTTTGGTAGAACGGTTGTTGTATGATCCCGAAGGGCAATTTTACATGACTGAGTTTTTTGTGATGCAAAAATATCGCCGGAGCGGTGTGGGGACCTGGGCCGCGCATAAATTATTTGATATGTACCCAGGCAACTGGAAGGTGTCACAGGTACGTGCGAATACGCCTGCCCGTAGTTTCTGGCATAGAGTGATTGGAGAGTACACAAATGGAGAATTTAAAGAGCGTTTTAATCCGCCTCAAGGAAATCCGAGTCAATACTTCAACACATTAACTAATAATAAGGTTAATGATTGTAAAGGTAACAGCGATGATGTAGTCATGAAAAATTAATGGTTATCTTACGATAATTAAGATAAATGCAGAAATAGTTTACATAATAATTGTTATGTAAACTATAAATGAATAACCTAACAGCCTTAACTGGATTGTTGGGTTATTTTTGTTCATTTCACCCAAGCACAGAGTGGGATTTAGCATATCTTATGATGTACTCAATTACAAAGGAGGAGTTAAAATGGGCGAATTCGCAGGAGGATATGGTGGATTTACTTCCACAGGAGCGATTCTGGTTCTGTTTATCCTGTTGGTTATCATCACTAAAACTCTTTGTCTGTAATCCTTTAACATCATGAAGTGTGGTTCCGCCAGTCTATAAGGACTGGCGGTTTTTTATGTCTGGATAGGACCTTAATCGTTGGGAGTTGTATGTGACTTACTATATAGAAAAGAGCGTTATAAATTATATATATTTAACAGTGTTCAATGACTAAACGATGTTCAAATTATAAGGAGACGTAATGATGACCAAAGAACAAAGGCAAATGCGTGAGCGTGAGGAAATGAAGAAAAGAATTTTAGAGGCTGCGGCTTTGTTGATTGCAGAGGAGGGGATTGAAAAGCTTTCTATTCGCAAAATTGCAGAGAAAATCGAGTATTCTCCGGGTATTATTTATCATTACTTTCAGGGTAAAGATGAAATTGTGGTGAGATATTTGCAACAGAAATATACAGATATGGTTGACGGGCTTCAGTCTGTACAACGAAAGGCAGAGCATGAACTGCCACCAGAGATGCTTTTGAGACAATCGCTTGAGCAATGGATCAGGATGACCCTTTCCACAAGTGTTGAGTACCGTAATGTTATGCTAAATGATACACCGGCTGTTCTTAGTTACACAGCAGTTCTATTCAAGGGAGCTGGTCAGGAGCGTAAAGCGATAGGTATGCTCTGTCAATGTCTATCTAGGTTCGAATCGAAAGAACAACATATGGAATCTTCGATAGAGCTCACTGCTCAAGTGATGTGGAGTGCTGCGTTCGGATTAATTATGCGTTTGATTGTGGAAAAGGATTTGCCTGAAGATCAGGTTGAAGCACTGATATCTTGTTATTTGGATTCTATGGTTTCAATAGCAACCAGGGAGATACGTGAGCCTTTAACATAGTAGGATGATCAGAGGGTGGAGGGAAAAATCAGAATGAAGACGATTATTATTTATACTTCTAAATATGGATGTACAGAGAAAGCTGCCTATTTATTGAAAAATCAATTGGATGATGAGACTGAAGTAGTTAATTTAATGCATGCTAAAGAGCCTACATTAGAACGGTACGATACTGTCATCTTAGGTGGGTCTATTTATTTTGGGAAAATACAAAAACAAATGACGGAGTTTACTTCAAAATATCAAAATGAACTAGCTAAAAAGCGCGTTGGATTGTTTATTTGTGCAGGAGCGAAGGGGGAGCAAGCCATACAAGAATTGAAATCTTCATTTCCAGAGAAGCTGTATAACCAATCAATTACAAAAGAAGTGTTCGGTGATGAGATTTACGAAGAGAAGATGACTGCATTAGATCGAGTGGTTCTGCGAGTGGTAAAAGGGAAGAATAAGAGTGTAAATGGATTATCCAAAGAGACGATAGAACGTTTCGCACTTGCGCTAAAGAAGCGGTGAACGAGTGTGGAAAATCGATTTCCTGAAATCAGTTAACATAATCATTATTATGTTAACTGATTATTGTTTCAGATACCAATTATCATTAGTTAGGAGAAGGGGGCTTATAAAAAGTATTGATTTTTGATTTTATCGCTATTATTTTCCGCTATTTCATCATATGAAAAATTCACAATAGATTAATCAAAATCCACTACTGCCTCACCCTTGACACTACACATCAATAAACAATTCACCTCACCCTACAAACAAAACCCATGAAAAAGGATATAACATCCCTTGATCCATTTATACAAGCTTTTTTTCAATGCAAATAGCTAGTTCTATAGCTTGTATCGCATTGTCTAATTCAATTACTGATGAACTACCCTCCACTAGACATTGGAGTGCATACTCCAAACTTTTTTCATAGGGATTAGCTGGTTCTAACAAAAGATCTTGTTTACCTACAGCGGTATATTCAATTAATGAGCTTTCAACAGCTCCATTCATGTTGTCACTCTCTTGATAGACAAGCTTGCCTTGTTCAAAATAAGCCTCATAGCCTACGGTAAAAGGAAACGAAGCCGGCATTTGTGAAGAAACAACGATCTCTGCGGATACATGAGGTTGTTGAAAAATTGCACGGACTAAGGCTTGATTACTTTTACCACCATCGGATCCCCAAACCGAGTGCGGCTCCATAGACCCCAACATCCAGGTCACAAAATCCAATTCGTGAATCATCAGATTTGTAGCGATAGCGTGTAGACCGAGGTCACCCCACAAAGGAGGCGTTTCTCTTTTTAAGGTAAGAGATAAGAGTTTTCCGTATTTCTCATTATGAGTCGCTTCGTAAAGATATTTGTACGCAGGATCGAATTTAATAAACTGGTTGACGAGAATTCGCGAATCATACAGTTGTTCAGCTTCCTTCATCGCAAGAGCATCTTCTAAGTTGTAGCAAACCGGTGTCTCACAGAATACATGTTTTCCATGCTTAAGCGCATCGACTGCATACTGCCTATGTAAAAAAGAGGGCAAACAGATATCAATCACATCGATGGTGGAATCAAGCATAATATCGTCGATATTGGTAGTTATCTCAACGCCAAAAGATTGTTTTAGCTCCTGCAGCTTAGCTTCGTTCCGACCAAAGATAATTACTTTGTCTACTCGATCCATTGTCGTCCATAACTGCGCATGATAAGCTCCGAATCCAGTTCCCAATACGCCTATATTCATGTGTATCAGCTCCTTTAATGTAATGAACTAATCATAACCTTCTATTGTTGACAACAGCTTGGCAAGAATTATGATGTATACTATAAAAAAAGAAAAATTTGGAGGCTCCCCATGCGCTTGCATCGTTTGATTGCAATTTTATTATTAGTGGAATCAAGAGGGAAGATGAAGGCCAATGACTTAGCTGAAGCCTTGGAAACCTCCGTACGTTCTATCTATAGAGACATTGATGTATTAGCTGAAGCAGGAATACCACTGTTATCCACGCCGGGACCGAATGGTGGCATCTCCTTAATGGAGGGGTATACTGTTAACCTAAATCAGCTTCATGGGGAAGATGTAATCAATCTATTTTTAACAGGAATGGGGATTCATACTGGCGGACATACAGATTCCGGATTAAAGCTAAAGACAACCCTCTTGAAATTAGAAAAATCATTACCCGCTTCCTATCAAAATGATATCCAGAAGGCACAAAGACGTTTTTATTTTGATGATACACCTTGGTGGACAGAACGCTTAGAGATTCCATGTCTGGAATCGATTCGAACTGCTGTTTGGAGATCTCAGAAACTACAGATTGAGTACCACAAGATTAACGGAATCATCTCGAGCAGGAAATTACAGCCCTATGGTCTAGTTGTGAAAAAAGAAGAGTGGTATCTTATAGCCTACTGTGAAGAAATCGAACAAATCCGCACGTTTAAATGTGAGCGAATCGCCTCTATACAGCTTATAGATGAAGAGTATGCTATCCCTCAGGACTTTTCATTAGAAAGGCACTGGAAGCAGCAGGAGAGGGGATTCAAGCAAGCTTGTAAAGAGGAAGAGATCTACCCAGTATTGATTAGAACGGATAAGAGGAGAGAGGCCTCGCTACACGGGGTGGAGATTATGAATAGAGTAGAGGAAGGAGATCAAATAACCCTTACTGTAAATATGTATAGCTATGATAGTGCATGTACGAATATTTGGGGAATACTTGGACAAGGCGAGATTGTGGAACCTTTGGAACTGAGACAATATGTGAAAGTACAGGCGAATTTGCTACAGCAGGTTTACAATTAGCATGATTTTTTTGTGAAAAAGGGACCGTTTCGATTGCATGTTCTGCAATGAAACGGTCCCGCTCATTTGTGAATAGGCTTTATTCATTCAATAAGTTTACATAATAATTAATATGTTAACTAATTTGGGATTGCCCCATAATAACCTTTAGATTTAAAAAATTTAGCCTTTTATGTGCTAGCGTCTACGCCAAGAGATAACTTCTCTCTAGCAGTAAGCCTCTTGTGCGCTACGAATAGAAAAGGAAGACCTATAGCCGTGGTTAAAGCGAGTGGCAGGAAGATCGTAAGGCCATTCTGAGCTCCATAATGATCCAGCAATACACCGCCGAAGATAGGCGCGATTACACTCCCCAAATTGTTAAAGCCAATCGTTCCAAAGTACGTACCCTTCATTTCTGGCTTCGCGATCCGATCAATTAACATATCCATCATCGTAAAGAGCAGTACTTCCCCTATCGTAAATAGTACGACACTAAACATTAGAAGGGCTACACCTTCAGCTAAACCTACTAAGAGAAGACTAATAGCAACGCAGATATTTCCGAGAATCAATGGAACAATCGGTGAGAATTTGCTTGCAGTACGTACGATAGGATATTGTACCACGAGCACTGTAATGGCATTGAGTGACAACATATAGGAGAATAATTGTCCACCATTTGTGAAATGGGTGTTCATTGCTAAATATTGCGCCATAGTTGAACCAAAATGTCCGTATCCAAGTACACAAAAGATTGTACCAAGTAGAACTGGCAAGAATACACGGTCTCTACCGGTTGTTGCCAAGGCTTCAAGTAAACGTGGTGGTTCAGCTTGCGTATGACTCTGCATGGTTGAACGATGCAATTTAAATTGGATGAATAGTACAAGTCCATATGCAACATATACAATACCAGCGATCATAAAAGGAAACGTAGATTCGGCAGAACCGAGCTGTACTCCAATAATCGGACCAAAGACAACACCAAGATTAATCGCAGCGTATCTAAGATTGAATACAAGCAGCTTACTTTCAGCAGGGGTAATGTCGGATAAAAGTGCCCGTGATGTGGGCTCAAACACGGATCTGCATAAACCGTTCAGGGTGTTGACCAGGAAGAATACCCACAGATGTTGTGCAACAGAGAATCCGAAGAATACTGCTGCCCAGCCAAATACGGAGATTAACATGACAATTTTGCGGCCTACAATATCCGAGATATATCCTCCGTAGAAGCTGGCCATTACGCCCGCCAGAGAGCTGACGGCTACCGTAATCCCCGTTTGTGTGGGGGTGGCTCCAAGGACTTGGGTTAAATAGATGGATAAGAACGGAATGCTCATTGAAGTTACCAAACGTCCGAACATCGTACCGACGATGATGGTCCAAGCTAGTGGGTGAATATGCCTAAGATGCTGGTTCATAATTGAAAAGGTCTCCTAATCTGATAGCTATAATTTAGTACTGCATATTCATTAACGATATATGTATAATTATAATGATAAAAGGGGGAAGTAAAAGTGTAAGAATTACTTACAGTGTTTCACCTTTAAAGGAGTGAACGATCGTGGACCATATTAGTAATCATTTTTTATGTTTAGCAATAGCCATCCCATCCTCAATAGATATAGGGGAAGCTAATCCTGTGACGATAGATAGACTAGCTTCGATTCTGTGCTGCACTCCGCGTAATGTAAAGTTTATTCTGCGAAAACTTGAAGAGCAGGGTTTTATACACTGGCAGCCTGGAAGAGGGCGTGGAAATATCTCGCAGCTAACTTTTCTTCGAACGATTGAAGAGGTGCTGGAGGACAACTTTCAAGAACTGATTAATAAAGGGAAGCTTAAGGAAGCTATAGAGTTATTAAGTCGTGGTCAGGTTAGCGACACATTAAAGGAACGGTTATTAATGGTGTTAAATAAGCAGATGGGCTTTCGTAGTGAAACGGAGTCGACATCAGGATTGGATGTCTTGCGAATTACACGAAACCGGCACATGGAAGTGCTGGATCCAGCTTATGTATATACCGCGTTTGAATCCTATTTACTCGGACAAATTTATAGCACATTAGTTACCTATGATGCGGCAAGTGATACCTTTCTTCCCGGATTGGCGCATATGTGGGAAGCCAATGAAGATTATACTAGTTATATTTTTTATCTACGGAAAGGTGTGCGATTCCATCACGGCAGGACTATGACCTCTAGAGACGTAAAAGAGACATTTCAACGACTTATAGATTTGAACAGTCCGGCGTTGAGCTTGTACAAAGATATTGAACGAGTAGAGCTTGAAGGAGATCACAGGATCAGGTTTGAGCTGTCTCGTCCGAATCTCTTTTTTCTCCATATGTTCAGTTGTATTCATATGTCGATTCTTCCTCATGACGTAGATCTTGTAAATGAAGTGAGTGGAACAGGGCCCTATCGTTTACTAGATCTTAATGAAGATGTGCTAGTCCTCGCGGCATTTGACCATTATTACGGTATACGCCCACTACTAGATCGTGTGGAAATCTGGTATTTGCCAGAACAAGCTTCAAATGAACGATTGTATGAACTTCCTGAATCTGCTCAGGAAGGTTTATTACCTAATATCATCTGTAACCACAGTATTGACTACCCTGCCTTGGGATGCCGATATCTCTTGTTCAATTTCCATAAAGACGGAATTCATCAACACCAACTATTCCGGCAGGCTATACGAATCCTTTACAGTCGAGAAGCCTTAATTAAGGAGTTAGGAGGGAACCGTAGTACCCCTGCTGATAGCTTTTTACCTTGGGAGAGCATTAAGAGAAGTATTATTGAGCCTACCTTGGACTACGCGAGAGAGCTTCTAGTAGCAAGTGGCTACCAGGGGGAAACCTTAAGTTTAGCTACAAAGGATAAAAAAGAAGAGCGCGAAGAAGCCCTGTGGCTTCAAGCACGAGCAGCTTCAGTAGGACTGCATATTAAGCTGTATTTATTCAACGAGTTTAACTCAGCAAATATAAAGAATACCTCCGAAATCCTCCTTGCTGAAGAGGTACTTGAAGATGATTGGCAGTGGGGAATGGTTAACTACTTTAATAATAAACTTAATTATCTTTTTTCTCTGCTGAGAGATGAACAGATCTTGTTATTCTCAGATGTACTTACCGATTTCACGCAATCCCCAAAGGAAGAAAGAATTAAGTTGCTGGATCAGGCAGAAGGTGTGCTTAGGGACAACTATTGGGTGTTATATGGTTGTCATATGAATAAAAAAGCGCAGCTAAATCAAAGCTTGTTTGGACTTCACACCAGTTCCTTCGGATTTCTGGATATCTCAAAACTGTGGATCAAAACTACTAGTCTTTAAGGAGAGTTACCTAAATATGCTTGTACAGGAATGTTTTCTTTTGCTATACTTTCCAGGGAGGCTGTATCGATAAATCATCGAATGGTGCTCTAATAGGTTTTAATAAATGAATAGTAATTAACTTGTAGCCATGGAGGTGAACTCGTTGGATTTTGCTCAGATCCGTAAGGACCGAGACAAAAGAACGGTCGATACTTGACTCTTTTTTTGCCTTTCGGACCTGTTTAGCAGATAGCTAAAAGGTCTTTTTGTTTGTTTAAATTAAGGGAAAAGAAGGGGAGATTATTATGAGTTTTCTTATCGTGGGTGCAGGAGCTATAGGTGGATATTTCGGGGGCCGTCTAGTTCAAAAAGGAGAAGATGTTACTTTTCTCGTCCGAAATGCCAAACAGATTCAGTTAGAAGCGGACGGTTTGATTGTAAAAAGTGTTCATGGGGATTTTCAGACTTCTGTACGAACGATTTCTAATAGGGAAGCAGTAGAGCCCTTCGACTGCATTATTATAGCGGTCAAGGCATACCATTTGCCTCAGGTGATGAATGACATTGAACCCTACGTCGGTGAACATACACTGATCCTCCCGCTTCTCAATGGTTATGATCAATTTAGCATTTTGCAGAAGCGTTTTGGCCCAGAACATGTGCTGGGTGGTCTTTGTTATATAGAAACAACTCTAGATTCAACAGGTACTATCGTTCAAAGCAGTTCATTTCATAGTATTGTGTTTGGTGAATGGGCCGGCGGTGAGTCAGAACGAACACAGTTGCTGCTGAGTCATTTGGATCATGCTGGTTTTACTGTAACATTAAGTTCTGACATTCAGCGCGAAGTGTGGCAGAAATATATATTTGTAGCTAGTCTAAGTGGGATTACCACTTTAATGGATAGCTCTGTTGGGCCTATTTTTGCTTCCCCAAAAGCACGTGCAATCTATGAGCAGCTTCTTCAAGAGATTGTTAGCTTGGCTCAAAATGCTGGAATGCCTGTGGGACCGGAAAATATAGCTTCGACGATGCAAAAGATGCTTTCTGTGTTACCTGAATTTACTTCATCCATGCATCGGGATATGCATAAGCTACTACCTGTAGAAGCGGACCATCTGCATGGGGCACTTCTGGCTATGGCTGTTCCGGGTCAAGGCGCGTATCCGGTTCTTGAAACCGTGTATGCCCGTTTGAAAGTATACGAAAGCGTTAATGATATGAAATGATCTACTTTAAATCACAATAAGGAGCTGGACAATTATGAAGGAAACGAATCAAAAGATCATGACTTTTCTAATGTTCGAAGGTAAGGCAGAAGAAGCTATGAATTTCTATACGTCCTTGTTTGATGATTCCGAAGTTATTAGCATTAAGCGATATGGAGCGAATGAAGCAGGACCTGAAGGGAGTGTAATGCAAGCTTCCTTTTCTATGCATGGACAAGTATTTATGTGTATAGATAGTTATGTTCAGCACGGGTTTACCTTTACTCCAGCGATATCCTTATATGTAAATTGCGAGAGTGAAGCTGAAATTGATCGGGTCTACGAATCATTAGCACAAGGTGGACAGGTCCTAATGCCTCTTGGAAGCTATCCGTTTAGTCCGAAATTTGGCTGGGTAGCGGATAGATTTGGCGTGACTTGGCAATTAAATTTTTTGGGGAATGCGTAGCAAGAAAACTTTGAAGAAGGCCCATATCAGGAATGCCCGGTATTTGAAAGTGATCAATTGATGTATAGATTGGTTCAAGAGGAAGACGCTGAGGACCTACTGGAATGTTATTCAGACGCTGCTTCTATCCCGCTCTTCAATAGCGATAACTGTAATAACGATTTTAACTTTCAAACGATAGAAGAGATGAGTGGCTGTATACGATTCTGGCTGGATGAATATGCAGGGCATGGTTACGTTCGATTTAGTATTGTAGAGAAAGATAGTGATAAAGCTGTTGGTACTGTTGAATTTTTTGCGAGAAGTGAGAGCGTTGAAGGGGTAGGACTGATTGGTGTTCTAAGGCTTGATCTGATCTCGAGATTGGAGAATGAAGGAGTTCTTACAGAGATCCTCTCTATGATTGAGAAGGAGTTCTATGATTGTTTTAGGGTTGATGCGATGATTACAAAGGCCATTCCTACCGCTGAGCAAAGAATCAGCGCACTATTAAATAGTGGTTATTCAAAAATTGTGGGCAACGCACTGGTGTCTTTCAACGACTATTATCTGATCTCGAGGGCTGCAGTTCAGGAGGTATAATCGCAAGCTGCATAAATGAAAGAGGAGGTGAACCTAATAGGGTTTACCTCCTCTATTTTTACGAGAAACGGTTATCGTCTTTAAAAGACGACACTATCGTTTCTTCTTAGAAGAACGGATTTAATTACATTGCTGAACAACAGTTGTGCCTTCATTAGTAATCGTGACAGTTGAATAACCAGATAGATACTCTGTATAACCGCATACAGTTTCTTGGGTGGATTGTCCTTTTGCGTTAGTATACTTAAGGTATATAGAACCTTCACCACTTAAGCTCAGTGTAGGTTTGAACCTTTTCGTTTCACCTTTCTTGATGGGACTTGTAAATAATTCCTTGGAATCCGTATGGATTAAACCTATTTCAATAGAGCTAATATCATCATCCGACTGATTATCTACAGTGAGCAAGAAACTCTTAAATGGACTCAGAATATTGGATATCGTACTGATCCCGAAAGCTATCACAATACCCATTGAAAATATAGCAATACCTATAAAAAATCGTCTCTTCATCATGCAGTCCCCCTATGTAAGTAAGACAGGGTTCATTCGATAAATGTTACGGTATATAAGAATTAATTATAACTATTCATTAACAAGTGAAATTGGAAGAGATGTGCTACCCTTAATGTATGCCAAAATTTATATGAAAAGGGGTTTTGTTTTGACAAAATCTACGATTCTTTCATCAGAAGGAATAACGATTCGTCATTTTGAACAAGGGGACATGCCATTACTGGGTGAGTTATATAACTCGGTTACTTCACGGGGAAATGCTGTTTTTTGGTGGGTTGGTGATGAAGAAAACTGGGAGAATGTCTACTGCGCCTTTGAAAATGGAAAAATGGTTGCCAAAGGTCAAGTAGAGATCATAAATATTGTGCCGCCTGGGCGTTCAAAGGAAAGCAGACATTCGATCTATTTGAATTTAAAAACATTACCTGAACGAGAAGAAGATCATGATATATTAGAGAGCTTGTATCAAACGGTCCTCTTGAGAGCACTTGAATTGAAGGAAACTTTATCAGCAGAGCACAAAACGACGCTCTGTGTGGGGAATAACGCATCGGAGATCGCAAATACGCAATTTTTTGAAAAAGAAAAGGGCTTCTGTCAATACAACAGCTTATTTAAAATGAATCATACTCTTGATCATTCCTACACCGTACCTGAACTGAAAAAGGAATTTGAATTTGCAACTTGGATGATGGAGACACCACAAGAAGAAGATTTTTATTTAGAATTGGAAGCAGAGGTTTGGCCAGAAACCCCACTCGGGAAAGAACGGCTATCTCAGTTTAAGCAAAATCCGCTTTGGAACTCTATGGTTGTTCGAGAAGGGGAGAGGGTTGTAGGCAGCTTGATGGTATGGCAGGAAGAGAAAAGTGGGTATATTGAAAATGTTTTTGTACTAGAGCCTTGGAGAAGATTTGGAATTGCTAGGTACATGCTTTCTCAAGCGTTAAACTATTTTAGAACACATGGACTTGAAGAAGCTTATTTAATGGTGTTAACTGATAATGATTCTGCATTGCATCTTTATGAATCTGTCGGATTCCGTTTATCGAGTGAGGAAAGACGGTATCGTATAGAACTCCTATAGTTTTTGAAGTGGAGGATTACTAAGCAAAGTGTGATTCAGTTTCATCGAGGTTCGATGACAGGATTGCACTTTTTTAGTAATCCGTTCGCCTTGTAATAAATGATGACTGGAAATCCTCTGAACAATTTTGTTCAGTTACTGTTAGTTACTTGTTTACCCTCGCATTTCTTACACACGTTAACCTTTTCGCCAGAAAGTCCTTTTCCGATGTACAAAAGCTTAATACGAGTGCTGCCGCAGATCAGACATGTTCCTCTACCTCGGGATGGCATACGCCAGAGTGCTTTGCCGCGCTTGTTTTTGGACATAAATAGCCCACCTTTGCGATTGATACCCTATCTTATGAACGAGGGAACCTTAAAGTTCGGAGAATGAAGCTTCTAAATTCCTTTGTGATTGCAGACAAAATTAAGGATAAAAAGGGCAAAAAACGCCCTAAAAAAACAGCGCATAACTTAAATTATACGCTGTTTTAGTTTTAAGACGTTTTTTTGAGGAGAGATCGCCACTTGGACGAGCAAAAAGGAGGAATTATAAGGATTTTTTTATAAATAACGGATGTCAATATCTCTAAATTTACCTACTGACATTTTCGGCATTCTGAATTGCAATGATCCTTGTTTATAAGTGCCTCTGCTCTGATCCGGATTGACTGGAACGGGGAGTGGGATGATCTCGCTATGATCTTTTCCGAGACCGCTTAATTTGATTTGTGTTCGGTTGATTTGTGCCCAAATACTTTCGGGGTGAATTCCACTTGGAATACGAATTTTCGTGATCAAATAATTATGTGTGTCTAGATGCTCAAATTGCAGACTTGAGGTTTCGTCCGTCAATGAGGAAGAGGTGGCCGCGGTAGCTTCTCTGATTATTTTTTCAACATAGCCATCGATCTGGCTTGGATCCAGCTTCCATTGCTCTTCAAGCGACTTTAAGGATAACTTTTTCTTAAAAAAGGGATCTTCGTTCATCCAATCTAAAGGGTTCGATTTATTGGGGCTCATGAATGCTGAACCTCCTTCATTTTTTTATTCATTGTATGGGCGTATGACTTATTCAGTGACATCTGGGCGGATATCTACATAGAATAGGTTATCATTCCGAAGGGAGGAGTGGTTTGGTGGTTTCAATCATCGGCAATATTAAAATCAACAGCGTAGGCCCCAGTTCCACAGTCTTAGTAGGAAATACGGCATCTGTTATCTTGAGCAGTAACTCCAAAATCTATGCCGGTGCCAACTCCTTCTCCATAGGTGACTCCATAGGTACAAACATTACGAATAATGCAGCCAGCAGTACGAACACGATGGATTCAGATGTGGTGGATCAAGTATCGCCTCCTTAAGGGTGGGTTTACATGAATATTACGGTGTATCAGTGCATATCGGTCAATCATCTGAAAATTGGTACGATCTCAAATTCATCGGTACTGCAGATCGGTACTTCCGGCCGAATTAATGCCTTGTCTCATAGTTATCAGTCTAGTGACGTTCCGGAATCTCCTCCTGCGCCATCGCCAGCGGTAAGTGATTCACCTCTTGTACCCTTGCCTCCACCAACTGAACTATATACACGCTAGAATTAGGCTCTTATCCTTCGCATACAATAAACCATAGGAGGGGGTTGTATGCACCCGTATTATGTTCAGCAAGTCTTTAATGCACTAAGATTGCAAGCAGAAAAGATTCAACTGCTAGAGAAACAACTCCAAGATTTAAAAGGGGACGTAGACAGCATAAAGAACAATAAAACTGCAAGTATAGGTCCTATAAATTATCATTTTGAACAATTGAAAATCGAGAAGTTGGAAGGCACTTTAAATATAGGCATTACACCAAATGAGGGAAATAATCTGGATGAAGCGATGATCAATGGTAAGCCTATTGGGGAGCAAGAGGGAGGGACACCAACTGCATCTGCATTATCGGATAAAATTCGTCCAGAGATTCTGAAGTATGTGCAAGAGGAAGTTCCTTCTCAATTTTCACGCTTAGAAAAAGAGCAGAACTTAAGTATTGATGAGCAGTATATCCAAATGGTAACCCAGGATCTGCTGAATCAGATGGATGGCCGGATTAACGAGTATGTAAGCCAGCTTTCTGCCGCAGAAGAAGGGCGTGGATACACAGAAGAGGAAAGTGCTTCTATTGTTGAACAAATCAAACGAGATATTGTTACGGCGGTAGAACGGCATTTGGAAATAAACATAACTGGAAGGCGGAAGCCGCATGAAAGTAACCGTGATTAACAGAGACATAAATGTAAACGCAGTAAAAGTGGTTTCGATATCAGGTTCTTCGGTATTTTTAGTAGGGGATACGCAGACGATTAACTGTTCTTCGGCGTCTGACAGCGTGATAGAGTATGCTCCGAGTGCTCCAGATCAAGTCCAAAAAGGCAGTTAATAAATGCACACCTCACGTATACTAGATGTGTATATCAATAATCTGTCTGACAGTTCGATTTTCATATGTGGATCTGTAGAGCGGATTCAGTCTAAATTTGTGGGTTGTAAAGAAAATTACCTATATAACATAAAAGAGATTAATAGCAATAATAGAGAGGCTTCACCCTTAGAGATCCCACTCATGGCATGGCCGAAGCAAGTGAATGAAGATGAAGTTGAGATTTTGAATGATTCCAAGGTATCAACGATTAATATGCAATATATTAGGATTTTATCGATTGGGTCTGGGACGACCTTCCAGATTGGAAATGGTGGCTCAGTTCATCTGGAGAGTCGAACCAGTGAGTTCAAGCGAGAAATAGTTTCAGAAGATGAGGGGTAATTTAGCATATTTGTTGATACTTATTTTATAAAAATAAAATAGTTAACATAATCATTATTATGTTAACTAATATAAGGTACTGTCCTATAAGAAAGTATTTTTCACAAATAAGGGAGTTTCGAGCTACGAAAAGGAGGGCCATCAAAGGTATTCTGCTATAGAAATAGCATTAAACTTATAATTAGAGAAAGCCTGCACATTTGCAGGCTTTCTCTAATTTGGTGAACGGACATATTTATTTAGAAACCTTCGCGAAGCCATGTCGTCGCCAGCTTGATGGCGGCTTTTTTGGCATTGGTTTCAGCTAAAGGATTTAGCATCACGAAATCATGTATGATTCCTTGAAAACGAACTGCCGTGACTGTGACTCCAGCTTCACGTAATTTGGCGGCATAAGCCTCACCTTCATCACGTAGAACATCTGCTTCACCCGTTATGACTAGTGCTTCGGGTAGATCGCGTAACTGATCTACACTAGCTCGAAGCGGGGAGGCTGTGATCTGCTTCCGCTCCTCAGGGTCAGTTGTATATTGATCCCAGAACCATTTCATTCCATCACGCTGCAAGAAATATCCTTCGGCGAACTCATGATAAGATTCGGTATCAAAGGAGGCATCCGTTACCGGATAGAACAAAAGTTGTTTCCCTATCTTCGGGCCACTGCGTTCTTTAGCCATAAGCGTAATGGCGGCTGCCATATTTCCACCGACACTATCACCGCCTATGGATAGCTTGCTAGCATCAAGTGCATGTTCACTACCCTGTGCAGCGATCCATTTCAGAACAGCATAGATTTCTTCAATTGCTGTAGGATATTTAGCTTCTGGAGAGAGGCTGTAATTTGGAAAAACAATGGCAGCCTCCGCTCCGACAGCTAATTCACGGATCAAGCGGTCATGGGTATGTGCATTACCAAACACCCAGCCAGCACCATGAATGTAAAGGATCACTGGCAACGACGCGGAAGAGGAGCTAGGAGGCCGAACAATTCTTATGGAAACATTACCATTAGGTCCTCCTGGCACCATAAGATCTTCAATTTCGACTTCAGGTTTATATATCTCACTGGATTGTACAGTATCTACCGTTTCACGGCCTTTTTCTGGTCCAAGATCAGGAAGGAACGGAGGTTTGGAATTATCATCGGCAAATTTCTGCGCTGCTGGCTCAAGAATGATCTTTGGTTGATTTGACATGATGTATCGTCTCCTTTGTCTGGTCATAGTATAGTTTACCCTCTTCATACCATAACCATCTAAACGAATGCTGAAACGACATGAGTCTTACAATGCTTTTTGTTGATCCTCACGAATTTCACTTTTTAAATCCCTTATTCCGGCAACCGCTTGTTTATGTTTGATACGGAAGATCAAAATAAACATCAAAGTAATAAGTAACGGATACCCTATCGCCCAGCCCGTAAAAGGAAACACAGCAGCGGTAGCTAGAAAAGAGATCCAGCTAATCGTTACGCCTAATCTACTTCCCTTAAGTAGGCGTATCCCCGCAGCACAACCTCCGATATAAGTCAGGATAAATGTCGCATTTGGAAACTGGATCAAAGTAGTGATAGATATCAATCCGCTGCTGTACAGTGACATGACCGTTACAAAACAGAGGAGCAGGAAAGCTATCCCACCGATAGGGGTATGATATGGTTTGGATAGTCTCCCCATCCATTGCGGTGCATAGCCCTGACGTGATAACGCATAAGCCACACGAGAGGCAGCACCGGCATAAGCGATAATGGTGGCTGTACAGATGAAGAGACCTGTAAGTCCTGCGATAAATCCTCCCCAGCGTCCAAGAGGCTGGCTGATGATCCAGACAAGTGAAGTGCTCGACCCACCTTTAAGGTAGCTTTGTGTGCCAACCGTTGCTAAAGCGGATAAGAAATATAGAACACCTACAATAATAGCAGCGATGGTCACACCTTTGACTGCAGCACGTTGTGGATCTTTGAACTCCTCAGAGAGATGTGAGACAGCTTCCCAACCAATAAAACACCAAAATAGGATTGCTGCAGCCTGTCCAATGCTCATCCATCCGTGTGGGGCAAAGGGAGTGAAGTGTTCAACCTCCATCCGAGGAAGCGCGGTAGCAAAGGAGAAGACGAGAACAGCTACAATCGCAATCACTACAGCAATTTGTACCTTTCCCGCCACTTGCATACCAATCCAGTTTGTAATTAGCCCAATGGCCAACATCACCGCAGCGATAGTAATTCTCGCAGGTTCATCCCAGCCCATTGCGGCTGTCATATAACCAGCTCCGGTCAGCGCAGCGACAGGCGCACCAATCGGAACAGACATTAGGAAGAACCAGCCCACTAAAGATCCGGCTTTAGGTCCGAAAGCAAGGGTAACGAAGTGGGACACGCCTCCTGCGTTAGGAAATTTGGCAGAGAGCAGGCCCATCGATAAGGCCATTGGCAAAATCAACAGCGTCATAAATCCCCATGCCAGCAATGAAGCGGGACCAGCCATTTCTGCAGCCAGTCCGGGAACGATTAAGACTCCCGAGCCCAATACAGCGCCGATATAAAGAGCTATGGCTTGCGGCATACCGATGTTTCTTCGTAAAGTGGTAGAACTTGAATCTTTCATGATTTTTAATCCTGCTTTCATTGTCTTTTGTTATAGAGTAGCAGATAATAGATCCATTGGAAAAACAGATATTTTGAATAGTATCCATTCGAAATTCCGATGGGTAACTATTATTCAGGGGGCACGTATGGAATCACGTCATCTTTTTACCTTTATAGTCGTAGTGGAGACGGGTAGCTTCACACGCGCTGCACAGAAGCTTGATTATGCACAATCCAGTATTACCGCACAGATCCAAGCATTAGAGACTGAAATAGGTCAGCCTTTATTTGATCGGATCAGTAAAAAGATCATCCTAACCGATGCAGGCCGCCGTCTGCTCCCATTCGCTCAAGAGATCTCCAGAATGCACTCTCTAGCGCAAGATGCTCTTCGCTCCGAGAGTGAGCTAACAGGGTCTTTACGCATTGGTGCACCTGAATCTCTGGCTGCTTTTCGCTTACCAGGCATTATCAAGGAGTTTCGCGTGAAATATCCAAAGGTCCAAATTCTTCTGAAGCCTGGGGCCTGCTGGGAGCTAACGGATTTAGTTCGATCCGGTGAATTGGATTTGGCCTTCCTACTGCAACCAGAGACGGAAGATAAAGATCTGAATATAGAAACACTGGTGCATGAACAAATGACCCTGATCGCTCCGCCGGATCATCCCTTATTGAGTCTTCCAGTGGTAGAACCGGTTCATCTTAAGGGAGAAACGATATTGCATACGGAAACTGGTTGTAGCTACCGTACTTTATTTGAACATCATTTAAACAGACACGGGGTATTTCCGGACCCTACGTTAGAGTTTTGGAGTATTGAGGCGATCAAGCAATGTGTAATGGCGGGTCTAGGCATCGCTTTTATTCCAATGATTACTGTGAACAATGAATTAGCGGAAGGGAAGTTAGCTAGGCTGAATTGGAATGATGAATCGCAGCGTGTGGCTACTCAAATAGCTTATCATCATAAGAAATGGAAATCTCCTGTTCTAACAGAGTTTTTAAAAGCTGTGCAAAAGCATGCTGAAAAATGGTGCAGCTAAGTTTAATTCTTGTAGCTATTCTATGGTACAATAGATTGTCGAAATCAAGGGAGGCTCGAAGCCATGAATGAGTGGAGTGAAGACTACGAAGAGGGGCTTGAGGCTTTTTTAATCTGGATGAAGGATGCCGGTTACACTCCCTATACGCAGAAATCCTATTTAGTGGATGTAAAACAGTTTTTAGAAAGTCTGAATGGCAAAAAGCTAGAGTCCGTAAAGAAGTTACATGTTATTTCTTTTCTTACGTCAGTGCGTGAACGTGGAGTAAGTGATGCTACCCGTAACCGGAAGCATGCCTCAATTAACTGTTTTTTTAAGGCATTAATTGAGCTGGAATTGCTTCTAACCAATCCTGCAGCTGGGATTAAGAAATCTAAAACTGAGATCAATCGCGAACCGGTCTACTTAGATGAAGGTGATCTGGGGCGATTTTTGTCTTCTATAGATGGGAAATACAAAGGTCGTAATTTAGCAGTCTTTTTACTGATGTCCTATATGGGGCTTCGGGTGGGGGAAGTCCACACACTTAATTTAAGTGATTATAATGTAGAAAGACATTCCCTTCGAGTGTTCGGTAAGGGACGTAAATGGCGTAATGTACCGATTCCAGAGGATGTGGTACCTTTTCTCGATCTGGCGATTGAAGAACGTTTAAATCCTTGGCGCAGTAAAGAGGAAGCTATGTTCATTTCACAAAAAGGACGCAGGCTGTCCATACGTGGCATTCAGCAAATCGCTGCGGACACCTTCGATCGTTTCCAAAGGGATGTGCCTGCTGCACAACGTCGACCCTATTCCAGCCATAAGCTACGACATTCCTTCGCTACCATGCTGCTACGAAAAGGTGCGGATCTGAGGACGGTTCAGGAGCTACTGGGGCACTCTTCCATTCAGACAACAACGGTTTACACGCATATCACGAGCCGTGAGAAGGAAGAAGCCATGTCGAAATTGCAAGTCCAGATTTGATAGAATTCAAAGTGCAATTCTTTTCGTGAAAAAGGGGCTATCCCCGGCCATGTATCATGACAACAGGGAGAGCCCCATGTATTCATTTGCTTATAGTTCTAGCTTAGCTATCTCAGCTTTAAGCTTCTCGGCAGATTTCTGGAATAGAGCTCGTTCTGTCTCATTTAATGGAAGATCTAGTACTTCTCGTACACCGGACCGATCTACGACGCAAGGGGCGCCAAGGTAGACATCCGAAACTCCGTTATAATTATTCAATAAAGTAGATACGTTCAATACAGAGCCTTCATTATGAAGAATGGATACTACAATACGATCTAGTGCTAATGCTATTGCGTAAGAGGTTGAGCCTTTGGCATCAATAATTTCATAAGCGGCATTCTTAGTATCCTGGAATATTTCATCTTGTTCTGCTTCGTCAAAACCGAGATCAATCCCGGCAACATTCGCTAGACTCCAAACAGGAAGTTCCGAGTCTCCATGTTCCCCGATAATCTGACCATGAATACTGCGTGGATCAATTTCTTTGTGGCGTCCAATCAGGTAGCGAAAACGTGCACTATCCAGCACCGTTCCGGAACCGATGACTCTTCTGCGATCAAAACCGCTTATTTTCAAAGTGGCATATGACAAAATATCTACAGGATTAGTAGCAATAAGTAGTATCGCATGTTGATTATATTTGGTGATTTTTTGAACGATATCTTTGAAAATTGAAATGTTTTTGCGGAGAAGATCTATCCGGGTTTCACCCGGTTTTTGTGATGCACCGGCAGTTACAATGATGATATCCGCTTCACGGCAATCTTCATATGTACCAGCCCATAGCTTCACACCACCAACAAAGGGCATGCCGTGATTCATATCCAATGCTTCTCCAAGGGCTTTCTTTTGATTAACGTCAATAAGTACGAGCTCAGGCATACGTCTCCGTAGCAGTAATGTATAGGCTGTTGTTGTACCAACTGCTCCAGTACCAATGACTACGACACGATTGGGTTTCGGGGGGGCCATGATTCCATCTCCTCAGTAATTAAAATTTTTAGCTTTTAATCTTGTCCATCATAATCGCTAACGATATTGTTTTCAAGCAGGTCTTATTTAATGCATTACCCCATTTTGGGCATACTTAATAGAAATTCTCTAATCAATTTGACAACAAGACTAGACAGGAGAGAATGTGAGAATGGATTTATTTCGCAAAAAACCGCTAATCGCACCTTCAAACTCGGGTGCAACCAAGTTAAACAAAACACTTGGTGCGCTGGATCTAACCATGTTAGGTGTAGGAGCGATTATTGGTACTGGTATTTTTGTAATGACAGGAGTAGCGGCAGCAGAACACGCTGGTCCTGGCCTTGTCATTTCATTCCTGTTAGCCGCGTTTGCTTGCGTGCTGTCAGCCCTTTGTTATTCAGAGTTTGCATCGACCATCCCGGTCTCCGGAAGTGCCTATGCTTATAGTTATGTAGCTTTTGGAGAATTACTCGCTTGGATTTTGGGTTGGGACCTTGTGTTAGAGTATGGCGTTGCAGCAGCTGCAGTAAGCAGTGGATGGTCAGGCTATTTGCAGGGACTTTTAGAGGGCTTTGGTATCCATATTCCTACAGCACTATCCGGGGCGTATAATGCGGAAGCAGGTACCATTATTAATTTACCAGCAGTAATAATCATTTTACTAATTTCCTACTTACTAACTCGGGGAACTAAAGAGACTGCTCGTTTTAATGCGATTATGGTCGTTATCAAAATAGCTGTAGTGCTTTTGTTTATCGTAACTGGATTTTTCTATGTTAAACCAGAGAACTGGACTCCATTTCTACCCTTTGGCTATCAAGGTGTTGTAAACGGTGCGGCAACTGTCTTCTTTGCCTACATAGGTTTTGATGCGTTATCGACTGCTGCAGAAGAAGTAAAGCAGCCACAGCGCGATTTGCCTATAGGGATTATTTCATCCCTTGCTATATGTTCTGTATTGTATATCCTAGTTTCACTTGTATTAACAGGTATTATACCGTATACGGATCTCAATGTTAGTGATCCCGTTTCTTATGCGCTTCGTGTTGTAAATCAAGATATGATAGCGGGTTTAATCTCTGTTGGAGCTATTGCGGGAATGACCACCGTACTGCTCGTAATGCTGTTCGGTCAAACCCGACTGTTATTCGCAATCTCACGTGATGGTCTTTTACCACGAGGATTGTCTAAGATCAATGCTAAAACACAGACACCTATTCGTAGTACGTGGATGGTTGGGATCATTATAGCTGTATTAACGGGCTTTATTCCTTTGGATCGATTGGCTAACTTAACAAGCATTGGAACACTGTTTGCCTTCTTTGTCGTTTCTTTGGGGGTAATTGCCCTGCGTGTTATTCATCCCAATATGAAAAGAGGGTTCAGAGTACCCTGGGTACCCTTCATTCCATTGCTAAGTGCGGCAACATGCGGATATTTGATGTATAATCTAGGAAGTGAGACATGGATTGGGTTTCTGATTTGGACGAGTCTTGGACTTCTGATCTATTTTCTATACGGCTACCGTAATAGTAAGTTAAATCATAAATAAGATTCCAATTGAGAGGAGAGAGGGCATTGACATCTAGAACCGCTGGATTGAAAACTCTAAGAATGTTTATGATGCTATTTTTTTTAGCGTGGATAGTCTCAGCATGTTCTTCACCACCACCGGAGCCTTCTCCACAGCCACAGCCTACAGAAGCACCGGAAGAAGGACAGACGATTACTCTGATTACACCACCAAGTAACAATACTAACAAAGAGAGTGGCCCGAAATATCAGGTTCAAACTCGAATTACGGGTTTTCATCTGCTTAGTGAGACAGAGGGCATGGTATGGGGGGTAACAAAAAATGAACTTCGTTTGTACGTTACCCATAATAACGGGGCGACCTGGGCTAATATTTCTCCTGCACCCAATGTGCAGTTCCTGTCCACACCTGTTTATGGAAAAGGCATCTTTTTTACTGACTCTAACCATGGTTGGATTATAAGAAGTGCTTTTGGTACGACAGAGAATATAGTGCTACGAACCACAGATGGAGGGAAAAGCTGGAAAATCTCTTCATTAGGTGATGATAATAATGTATCTTCCGTTTATTTCAATTCACCAACACAGGGATGGCTAATGACCTCTGCGAACGCTACTCCTAATAAGGAAAGCAAGGCGATTTATTCAACGTCAGACGGTGGGGCCACATGGGAAGAAGTGATGCAGAATGAACAGTATAATCCGAACCTTCCCAATCATTCGATCCCGTTCACAGGTGTAAGTACTGGAATGATCTTCAAGAGTCGTGTAGAAGGATTTGTGACTTTGCAGACCGGTGCCCTTCCTAAGATCTTTATAACTAAGGACGGTGGTCAGAGTTGGAATCCAGGACAGCCTTTTCTGGTAAATGAACAACTGGAAAGCTGTGATAGAGTAATTACTGGCAAACCAGAGTTCTTCGATGTTAGTAAGACTAATGGTTGGATGTCTGTGGGCTGCCAAAATGATAAAGATAAGACGATTACTTACCACGGTTACTTTACCGCTAATGGTGGAGATAACTGGAAATTTACACCTTTTGAATTAAAGAGTCCAACCGGAGGGAATCATCAGAGCGCTCCGACGTTTCTGAATTCGCAAGTTGGTTGGGCCATTATTGGTGATACTCTTTACCATACCGTTAACCAAGGGAAAACTTGGCTTTCTCTTAAGGAGAGCAGTGTTCTGCAGTCTAAGCTTGAGGAATATCCTGAGACGATTAAGATGGAGTTTATTTCCACAGAGGTGGGATGGCTTTTACTTGAGAAAAAAGAACAAAAACGCTCGCTCCTCTTGCAAACTACAAATGGTGGGATTAGTTGGCGTGTGATGTAAAGTGAAGTGAAGCTGTTTCAAAAGTAGAGGATAATACTTTTGAAACAGCTTTTTTTGAATAAGAATGAACTTCTAAATCATTATGTTTTTGATTGATTGAATATAAGGAAAAAACTTAATTAAAATTTTCTTTATAGATGTGAAAAAAATCACATGACATTTAAATGATCGTGTGATATATTTAACACATAGAACAAGTTCAAATTTTCACAAACTTAACTTTCGAAGAGGAGAGATTACAATGAAAACTTTTGAAACAGATTATATGACAAGAAACCTGCTGCAACTTTGCTACAACTGTGATGACGCTCACCTGTGTGAAACGGAAGAACAATGCAGAGCATGCTGGGCAGACAATGGTATGTTAAATGTTGAGACTGACGAAACGAAGCAATTGCTAGACCTCGTTCATGCTTAATCTGATCACTCAAAATTATGATTAAAGACCACTCGATTTCTTGATTTCTAAGAAAACGAAGTGGTCTTTTTGCATGAAGTCTCACTAATTTAATGCTTTCTGGACTAGAAGAGGCATATACATGTACAGAAGTGCCTGAAGTTAAGTTAAGGGTTGAATTAATGGGTATGAAGGGGGAAAATGTCATGGGAATGGGCCCGGATCTTTCATGGATGTTTGATTTCTCTGGAACAGTGATGCCAATATTTCTCATTGTAATGGTTGGTATTCTTGCAGTATCAGCAGGCAGGGGTTTGCTTCAATGGAGCCGGAACAATAGCTCACCCATGCTAACCATCCCTGCCCGTATCGTCAGCAAGCGGAGTGAAATAAGACAGCAGCAGGTTCAAGAAGATAATGGTTCAAGTCGTACGAGTACAACCTATTACTTAACGTACGAAATGAATGGGGGCAGTCGAATTGAATTTAAAGTAGATGGCCATGAATATGGAATGAGTGCAGAAGGCGATAAAGGCATGCTTACCTATCAAGGAACCAGATATCACGGATTTGAGCGACAACCACAATACTCCACAGCGGAGTAGTCATTAGCTATACATTCATTCTTAAACCATTCTTCTGTTCCATTCAACGGAGCAGAGAGAATGGTTTTTATTTGCGGACTATTAAGAACCTAACGGAGAGCAAATGGCTTTAAAATTAGGTTGGAACTGTCACCTCTTGGGCTAATGCACATACAATACACCATGCAGTTAAGAACGAGGTTGTTTACGAAGCAACCCCAAGGAGGAGACAGCGTGGCCGTCATCAAAACGAACTCGGAAGATGTGAAGGTGCTAGCGCGGTTGATGAGAGCGGAAGCTGAGGAAGATGGAGATCTCGGTATGCTTATGGTCGGCAATGTTGGTGTCAACCGGATTCTTGGCAATTGCCTTGATTTTTTGAACATTCGTAATGTGAATGACATGGTCTATCAAAGTCCAGGAGGATTCGAAGCCCCGCAGAAAAGCTACTTCTATCAACGAGCAAGAGAAGCAGATATCCGTCTTGCTAAACGTGCAATTGCAGGTGAAAGAACATGGCCAGCGACCAATGCTTTATGGTTCTTCCGTCCTGTAGGAGATTGCCCTCCAACCTGGTATAACCAACAAAACACAGGCCGCTTTAAAGCTCATTGCTTCTTTACTCCGACTGGAGAAGATTGCCCTGCTGTATTTATTGGTAATTAACAGGGTAACTGTGTAAAAGAGAATTACTCATTATTATGAGTAATTCTCTCAGTAAGCTAGTGCAAAGGTTCTTTTGTGTCCAAAGGGAGCAACTGCTCCGATAAACATTTAGGAGGTTTCATTAAATGATCGTTCAACCATACCGTCCCGTCACTTATACTATTGGTAGTGTTTCTTCTTCAGGTATGCAAATGCCAATGTCTACAGGAATGCAAGGGATGCAAGGAATGCAAGGCATGGGAAGCATGCCGCCACAAGTTAGCAGTGGAAGTCCAATGACACCAGGAGGGGTTGTAGTTCAAAACCCACCTCAACAGTTTGAACAATCGTATATCGAAAATATTTTCAGACTGAATTTAGGCAAAGTAGGTACATTTTATTTTACTTATGAAAATAACAAAGAGTGGAATGCCAAAGTTTACAAGGGTGTGCTGGAAGCTGCGGGCCGTGACCACATTATTATTAGTGACCCAGTAACTGGTCAACGTACTGTATTACTTATGATTTATTTTGATTATGCTACATTTGATGAGCCCCTTACTTACCAGTACCCTGGAGTGATCGGTAATCCTCCAACAACAAGAAACTGTCGCTAATCAAGTCCTTATATTTCTGGATGAACCCCAACACTTAACGGTGAGGGGGTTTTCTTTATACATACTGATATTTTGGAATAATAAGGGGAATAAAGACCCATTTTTTTTCGAAAGGACACGCATGCTTGCGGTTTGCCCCAATATATTAATATAATAAATTGTATAAGACTCAAAAAACCTTGATATATCAGTGTTTACAAGGGATTTTGAGTCTTTTTTTTATCTTGAAATCACAGAAAAATCACATTCTCGGCAGATCCTTGGAATTTAATATGTTTTGGAAGTAGATTTTTAGTTTGTCACTACTGCTTTGCATCATTCGTTCCGTCACATGGGTATAAATCTTGAGTGTGGTTTTTGCATCATCGTGACCTACACGCTTCATAATCGTTTTGAGATCAATCTGAGAGCCAGACGCGATACTTGCTTCGATTAGCATCGTGATGTGCGTGTGTCGAAATATATGAGGAGTTGCGTGCTTCTTGATGTTTGTTAATTTCATTAGACGAGCCATACGATTAACTAACTTCCAGTTTGTAAATGGTGTTCCGTTGTTATTGGTCAAAATAAACTGAGTCTCTACAAAATCATCGTGGAGCTCCTTGTATCTTTTATGTCGAGCGGACTGTTTTATCTTTAACCGCTTAAACATCTCAACGATGAAATCATCCACATCAAAGGTGCGGACGGATCCGGTAGTCTTTGGAGGTGTTAATTGGTACGCGCCACTTCCACCCTGTGGAAAGTGAAGTGTTTTATAAATATGAACGTCATGAGTTTCGAAGTTGAAATCAGGCCACTCTAAAGCACAAAATTCTCCTGGTCGCACTCCGCTAAACAGCAAAAAATAAAACGTCTCTAGATCATCACCTAAACCGTGATTTTGTAGTACTTCCAGAAATTCTTCAATTTCACTTCTTTCCAGAAATTTTTCTTCCAGTGCATTGTTTTTAGCTTCTAAAACTGTCCGTTGTTTTTTAGGCATTTTTATGTTTTGACAAGGGTTATCAATGCGTAAATTTTCTTTGATGATCCATTTGAATATTAAATTTGCTGTTGAGTGATAACGATAGATGGAGTTTATCTCATATCCTTCTGAAAACAAATTGTTGAGCATTTTTTGATGTTGGTTATGTGTTATTTTATCGATATTAGCGCCACCATAATATTTGTTCAGTAAATTAATGTCGGACACATGAGCTTCCACAGTTTTTCCTTTAACTCCGCTAGTAATAATATAATCTTGTAGCCATTCTTGAGCAGCCTCATTGAATTTCATTTTTTTGGCTCGCTTTGTATCGGTTCCACCCTTCATACGATCCACAACTGCCTGAGCTGCGGCGATGGCTTCCTTCTGTGTATCACGTACCCTCGGTACCTGTTGGCGCTTGCCTGTGACCGGATCAGGAGGACCCTCCATGACACACTTCCACTTGTAGCCTTGTTTGTTCTTTGCAGGTACTTTAAATACGCTGGCCATGAGTAGGTCCTCCTAAATTAAAAATTAATAGCATCTTCTAAAGCTTCTATGGTTAGAAACAATTTGTTTGCGTTTTGTCCATGTCGAGAAGCAATTCGCTCCATGTCGATCATTACGTATCCAGAACGGCTCGGAGGGATTAAAAGATCACTTGAACGAACAACAGCGCTATTCCGATTAGAGTTTGGATGGACATCCACGCTTTTAAAGGTTCCATTAACCTCGATGTAGAGTGGCTGATCCCACTTAAAACCTCCACGTTGTTCAATGATAAGCGTGTGGGGTCTAGATAAATCGTCAAGCCCGTAAACACCTCGTATGATTGGCTCAGGAGTTGTCGTGTATGGTAAAGTGTTTTCCTTGGCCACAGCAGTATATGTAAAAGCCGTCATGAATTCAGCGCTAGCAATACGCTCGCGAATCTGTTTCAGACGCAACAGTGCGAATTCTGGAGGAACCTGAAATACGGTTGCAACTATACCTGCCGCTTCTTCTTCGAAAGCAGGGAGCTGCAATTTTTCAAGCATGAAAAAGGGGATGGCTGCGTAAAGACTGAATCGTTCGGCATCAGCTTCTTGCATTTGCTGGAAAAGCTCCGAAATCTGACGCTGATCCCCAACATGGCGGAGCACGTGTCCAAGCTCGTGGAAGAATGTTTTATGCTGTACATCACGTTCATCCTGTTGGTTGATAACAATTACACATAATTCATTATCAGAAAACGATTTAACGCTTTTGAAATGCACCTCAACATTAAAGGCTTCAGAAATTCGTTCTATAGTCAAATCGTTTGGCACCAATATAGCCCTGGAGAGGTAGTGATTTTCAATAGTTTGTTCCAACGGAGTTTTGAAGTATTTGGATAAGTTCATGTTAAATCCTCCAATTAGCGTACATATGTTCTATTTTGTATGTAAAAGAAAAGCCATTGCTGGCTATGTGTAAAACCTCTTTATTTCTGCTCTTTATTTGCTTTATCTAAAGCTCTTTGTCGTGCCTCTCTGATTTCCTTTATAAAATCATCAGCCGCTTTAAATTCCTCTTCTGTCCAGTCATTTGGCCCACCATAGAATGATAAATTAGATTCTCTTTTCTCTAAAGGTGATGGATCGTTAGTTAGACCAAGAAGATAGTCCCCATTGGTTTCTAAGACATCAATCAATCTCCGAAGTGTTTCAGGATCAGGCTTTCTGTCGTTTGTTTCATATCGAGATAATTGAACAATTGTTAATCCGCATTTCGTTGCTAATTCCTTTTGTTTGATGTTCTTTTTTTCTCTTAGATACTTTATTCGATCACCGAGAGTTTTCATGTTGACTCCTTCTCTCTAAAATAAAAAAACATTTTTCAATTATTTTACCATTACCATATTGGTAAATAAACAAAATTGCCAATATGGTAAAAATATCGTTGACATTACCGAAATGGTAATGTATGATCAAATCACAAGTTACCGAAACGGTAATTCGGAGGTGATAGAGTGAAACGTGTAGATCTCGAAAAAATTAAAAGTCTACGTAAATGTATCGGCCTATCTTTAGAAGAAATGGCTAGCATTTTGGGATATGAAAGTCTCAATGGATACTATTATTTGGAGGTAGGTCGAGGGAAGTTCTCAGCCGAAGCTCTCGCAAAAGTAGCTGATACATTTCATGTTCCACTTGAACAGCTTTTTTTTGAAGATAAAGTTACCGATTCGGTAACGATGGAACCGTCTGCAGCCAAGGAGGTGATCTAAATGGATGAAGAACGAATTCGTGAGATCGTGCGGGAAGAGCTGGCCGCCGCTGCAACGACGGCCAGCTTTGAAGAAGAATTGCAATTGATCGAGATTCGCCAAAGACGAATCGAACAAAAAGTTAAAGATCCAGCGAAACGCCAGCAGCTTTTAATTGCTTTAAAAGAGCAGCGTTGTTACCTTCAATCATCTTTGCAACAGCCCGAATAATTGCTTCATGAGATGACTCGTTCCATTTAGTTTTGGTATCAAACTTGGATAATTCTATATCATTATCCATTTCATCAAAAACATCAAGTGTAGAACCCTGGTATTCGACAAATCCCATTTGTTCTAAATCTTCATAAGAAAGTCCTAATTTCATAGTAGCCCTCCTTTCTGCAAGATTTGGACCATCTCATTTTAGCAGAAAGAGGAAACTAAATCAGTGAAGGATGTGATCTTAATGTCCATTGTAGTCATAGACAGCGATGACTTAGAACGGTTACTTGAAAAAGTAGTGTCTAAGGCAATCGAAGCTTACGCCGTACAAGTCCCGACTTCACTACCACCAGTGCTTAGTATTAAGCAGTTCATGGAACTTCTGGACATTAGCAGACCAACAGCCACTGAGGTTATGAGACGTCCAGACTTTCCAGTGAATCGTGAGTTTGGTAATCCACGGATACCGACAGCTTTGTTACTTCGGTGGATCGATGAACACACCGAGTGGATCGATAATAACACTGGTGAAGATTTCAAAGCTAAACGCAGACAAGCAATCGGATAAAGAAAACCCGCCGAGCTTTATCGGCAGCGGCGGGCAGGGATTGCGGTAAGGGGAATCGCTTAACAACATCATACATCAGGCCTCTGTCCGATAGCATCCCATAAAACGGACAAAGGAGTTGAAATCTAGTTGGCAATCGGACAATTTGGAACCGCACTACAAGACGTCTTGAAACGTACCGGTGATAACCGGCATATTGCTGGAAAAGTAGCTAATGTCGATGCTTCTCAAATCGGGAAAATCGTTAAAGGAACGCGTAAAGCTTCTAGGCCAGTCATGAAGGCAGCGGTTGAGCACTACGATGATGGACAGCTTTTCTTGGCAGCAGTAGCAGATGTTTCTGGGGGAGCCTTCTCACCTTGGCTGGATAATGTGGATCTGCATAGAGCAAGCGTCCTAATAAAAACCGTCGAGGAGATGAAGGAAGTACTTGTGGCATCGGGACAAGCACCAATCAGCAAAACTAATGAACAAATAACGGATGCAGAGCGACATCAAATAAAACGACTGCTTATGGAAACGGTGGAAGCTATCACGGCCCTGACTCATCTGGTTGCAGTGCTATGTAAAGAGTATTCCTTTAGTTGGTTGGGAACTTGGAAGGAGCATCGAGCTGAGCTAAAGGTTAAAAAATATTTGAAATGAGGGTGCGCTTTGGAAAGAGAACAATTGGTCGCTGAGGCAAGAGAAGCGGGTCAGCATGCAGCTCATAACCTACAGATGATCCGGAAGAATCCGGATGTGATGCTACCAGGAAGGATTGAGGATGCTGAAGACTATCTGAAAAATATGATCCGCATCGCTGAAGTAGAAATGAAAAATGACCGCCTGGCAGGGCAGTCACTTGGTTTGAAATCTCGGTTAGAGAATCTCTTGATGTCCATTCTAAACCCGAAGCGTGAAAAGCACAAGGTTACCCTTTGAGATTCAAATGCATTAATAAACTCTTAAAAATCATCTTACGGAGGCTAATAATATGAAATCAACTGGAATTGTACGTAAATTGGACGAGCTTGGACGGATCGTTATCCCTATTGAATTACGTCGCACTATGAATTTGGAGATCAAAGACCCTGTAGAGATCTTTGTTGACGACGACAAGATCATCTTCCGAAAGTATGCACCCGGCTGTGCGATCACTGGTAGCCAGGAAGATTTGGTTCCTTTTGAAGGGAAACTGTACAGCCGCTCAGTTATTCAGCAAATGGCAGCAGCAGCAAAGATTTAAGAAGGACAGGCACGGGCTTCGGCCCCTGTCTTGGAATGTCGGACCTTAAAAATAACCTTTCCTCCGTCCGGGATTCCAAGATGCGGCTGACGCATCCAAGGTGGTGGCGGATCACATAGATCAATGGAGCTGAATAGGCCGTCTTTATTGGTGCAGTTACTCCCTCGCCCACCTTGCAAATACATAGAAAGGAGGCAGCTTATGCAAATCATTCAAAAGTTAACAGTGGTTAGTAATCCTACACGAGTATTTGAAGTTGGAACCGAGATTGATAGCAGTGAAGTAATTGAGATTAAGCAGGTTGGTTCTGAGTATGAGGACCATGTTCATTCTGAGTATGTCGTTCTGGACGAAGATGGCCACATGATAGCCAGTGTCGAGAACGCTCCTGTAATCGTGGATTACAAGGAAATTGCTGAACACGACAACGAAAAATAGCCCACTGGCATGGGCTATCTCAGTTCATTGAAAATCAAATTTTCTTGCCCCCACTATATCATGCTGGGGGCGCACTACACAAGAGGGGGAGTTCATCCATGCGTGGAACGCACACATTTCTCTTACATGAGGGAATCGTTGACTTCATCATCGATGCGGAGACCTACTTTAATCCTCCGGTTCTAAATATCCAGCAAGGCGGGGAATCCATTCAGCATCATTTTAGCAATGAGCAATTGGCTGAGCTGGAATACAAAATCCGGACTTATTTGGATGGTATCCGCTATCCAGAAACACCTGATCAACAAATGATCTTACATGATGAATGCATTGCAGCCATCGAGGAGGAAATCGCTTGAAACGTATCGTTTTGGAGCGCCTAACGCTCCGTAATTTCAAAGGTATTAAAGAACTTGTCCTCGCCGCTAAAGGCGGGGATGCTGATGTCTATGGTGACAATGCTACTGGGAAGACCACTATGTTCGACGGCTTTGTCTGGCTCTTGTTCGGTAAGGACAGCCAGAACAAGGCTGACTTCGAGATTAAAGGTTTGGATGGAGTGGGAAAGGTTCTTCAGCACAAGTTGGAGCACGAGGTGGAGGGAGTTTTCTTGATCGATGGCCGCCGTCGTACTTTCCGCCGAGTATTTACTGAAAAGTGGACTAAGAAACGTGGTTCCGCGACGGATGCGTTCGAAGGACATGAAACGAATTACTTCATTGATGGTGTTCCTGTGAAAAAAGGAGAGTACACCACTGAAGTTGATTCCATCATCAAAGAGGATTTATTCAAACTATTGACTTCACCTTCTTACTTCAATGAACAGCTAAAGAAAGAAGAGCGCCGAAAGACGTTACTGGAGGTATGCGGTGATCTTACGGACGCCGAGGTCATTCACGGTAACAAGGAACTTGCTTCATTACCAGGTATCCTGGGAGATCGCGACCTTGAGTCACATAAAAAGGTTATTTCTTCCCGATGCGCTGTGATTAACAAGGAGATCAAGGAACTGCCGGTGCGGATCAGTGAAGTGCAGCGCCAAATGCCGGATGTTGCGGAGCTGGATGAAGAGCTCCTCAAGGAAGATATCGCAATGCTTCGCCGCCGGGTTGAATCCAGCGAGGCAGAATTGTCCCGCATCCTTTCTGGCGGGGAAGTGGCAGTTCAGGAGAAGCGGCTTCGTGAAATTGAAGGCGAGCTGATCGATATTAAGAGTCGTATGCAGTCCAATGTGCTGGATAAGTTGGCTCTTAAACGTGATGAAGTAAACCGGATGCATAACGAGCTGGATAAGTACCGTCGCACAGTAGAAGACAAGGAGCAACGTATCAAACAGAATGAGCGCTTAGTTGCTGATCGTCGGCAAGAAGCAGATCGCTTGAGAACAGAATTTGCTGAGCTGAGGAGTCTTACCTTCGAACATCCTGAAGGTCATGATGCCAATTGCCCAGCCTGCGGTCAGTCACTCCCAGAAGATCAAATTAAGGCGGCTCACGACAAAGCAGAGGCTGAATTTAATCGTCGGCTAGCGGAGCGTAAGGAGCGTATCAATAATTCCGGTAAAACAGCAGTGGCAGAAACTCAGAAATTCGAACAGGAAATCATTCGGCTGCGGGAAGAAATCGAAGATTTAACCAGTACCCTGAAAACCCTGCAGGCAGAGGTCGCGTCCGCTGATGATCAGCTAACTGTTCTTCGAGCAGGTGTCAAAGATCCTGCCTCAGATCCGGAATATGCGAGCAAGCAGGCTGAAGCTACTCAAGTTAAACAGCAGATTGAAGTATTGAGAACTTCAGGTGAAGATGCTGCTGCAACAACCCGTTCCGAAATTCGCCGGCAACGTGCTGAGATCGAAGAAATGGAGCGTGATCTCGCTAGCTTCGATGGTGTCCGCCGGGCGCAAATGCGGGTGGTGGAGCTAGAGAAACAGGAGCGGGAACTTGCAGCAGAGTACGAACGCCTGCAGCATGAAATGTTCCTCTGCGAGGAATTCACTAAGACCAAGGTCAGCATGCTGGATGCCAAGATCAACAGCAAATTCAAGCTTGCCCGGTTCAGGTTGTTTGAAGATCAGATCAATGGTGGCATTAAAGAAGTCTGCGACACGCTCTATAAAGGTGTTCCTTATGATGGTGGACTCAACAATGCGGCTCGTATCAATGTCGGTTTGGACATCATCAATACGCTAGGTGAGCATTACGGATTCTCGGCTCCGATCTTCGTAGATAATGCCGAGGCAGTGACCAAGCTGATCGACACAGATGCTCAGGTGATCCGACTGGTAGTAAGTGAAGCAGATAAGCGGCTGCGCATTGAGACCGCAGCTATACAGGAGGCGATTTAATTGAGTACAGCACAACTTGCTTTAGTAAAGCGAGACACAGTTGATGTGGTCGCTGAAAAGGTACGTCAATTTCAGGAACGCGGGGAAATTCACTTCCCCGCAAACTATAGTCCAGAGAATGCTATGAAATCCGCATGGCTGCTCCTTCAAACTGTTCAAGATAAGAATTATAAGCCCGCTCTTGAGACATGCACGAAGGATAGTATAGCGAACTCATTGCTGGATATGGTTGTTCAGGGTTTGAATCCGGCTAAGAAACAAGGTTACTTCATCGTGTACGGTACAAAGCTCACATTCCAGCGGAGTTACTTTGGGACGATGGCAGTCACAAAAAATGTTACAGGAGCTTCTGACATCGATGCTCAGATCATCTACCAGGATGATGAATTTGAATTCGAAATTGTTCGCAGTCGTAAGAAAATCACTAAGCATAAATCAGCGTTTAAAAACATCGATGATAGCATGATTATTGGAGCATACTGCACGATCTATTGGGAAGACGGTAATGAGTACACCGAGATTATGACCATGAGTGAGATTCGTCAATCATGGAAGAAGTCGAAGCAAGGACCCGACAAGGAGAACAGCACGCATAATGAATTCCCTGGTGAGATGGCAAAGCGTACTGTCATTAATCGAGCATGCAAGGCTTATATGAACACCTCCGATGATAGTAGCTTGATCATGAAACATTTCAAGGCACAGGATGAAATGATTGCTGAAGCTGAGGTGGAAGCAGAGATTGCAGAACATGCGAACGGAGAGATTATTGATATCACACCGGAAGCAGCAGCTGATAAAAAGGCTACTGAAGCTCCAACCGCAGAAAAGTCAAAAACTACTGAGACCAAACGACAATTGACTGGAAGTAAGGCTCAAGCTGGTAATGATCCTAACAATTTTGCTAACGATGTCCCTCCTCTTGAACAAGAGATGCAGTTCTGATGATTGACATCCAATGTCTCGGCTCTAGCAGCGCTGGTAACGCCTATCGCTTATCTGACGGGCATACCGTGCTTCTGCTGGAAGCCGGTTTTCCTTATAAGTCGATACAACGGGCGCTTAATTTTAGAATGTCGGACATTGCCGGTTGCCTCATTACACACGAGCACCTAGATCATAGCAAGGCTGCTCCTGACATTATGCGGACAGGCATTAACATTTACACCAGCGCAGGCACGGCAATTGCTAGAGGGTTAACAGGACATCGCCTGAAGGTCATAAAGGCGTTGGAACAGTTCACGATTGGTACTTGGACAATTCTACCGTTTGATATTCAGCATGATGTGGAAGAGCCGCTAGGCTTCCTGCTAGCCAATACAGAGGGAGATAAACTAGTCTTCCTGACTGATACCTACTATTGCCGGCATCGCTTCAAAGACCTTACTCACATCATGGTGGAGTGCAATTATTCCTTAGATATCGTTAACAAGCGGGTGGCTGCGGGTCAATTGCATCCTGCTCAAAAGAAACGACTGCTTCGTTCTCACTTCGGATTGGAGAATGTGAAAGAATTCTTGAAAGCCAATGATACCCGGAATATTGAGGAGATTTGGCTTCTGCACTTATCTGATGGTAATAGTGACGCAGAACGCTTTAAGAGAGAGATTCAGGAGACTACCGGAGCTCTTGTTAGTGTGGCAGATCGATGATCAACGATAAACCTATGATGCAGAGCATGATGGGGGAGCGGATCTGGAAGCTGATGAAGGTAGATCAAGAGGAGTTTAAACGGGAAACTCGAGAATACTTCGCTCGAGCTTACCCAGGCTGGACGGTGAAGCGGGTGAAATACCCGATCGTTTACCTCCAGAATGATAGAGATTGATATGAATGATTTATAGGGGATGATTGAATGCCCGAAGGCAGTTACCCGTTTCCGACATACTCAGGGCTTTTGCAGCCACAACATTACAAACAAATAGGCAGCGCGATATGGCTTTTCCTGTGGTGTATCAGCTCCACGACATCGGAGAAGGAAAGAGAGGGAACTGTCTGGGGTATTGTCCTCGGGAACAAGCCGATCCGCAGCAGTGAGTTGGAGGAAACTTTCGGAGTGACCGGAAGAACAATCCGCGATTGGATTAAAAGATTAGAGGAGCATGGTTACATACGAGTGACCCGCGCTCCATATGGACTTATTTTCAGTGTTCGGAACTCAAAAAAGTATCAAAATAGACCGGAAGTAAACTTCCACTCTGAGGATGGAGATAGGAAAAAAACTTCCGATCTGGAGGATGGAGATAGGAAGAAAACTTCCGATCACCCGGAAGAAAACTTCCGATCTAATAAAGATATTATAAAGATTTTGATTGATAGATGGATTAATGGTTTGGAAGAAGATGATCAAAAAGAGTTGAGTTCAAGATCCGGGGTGCTGACCGCCGCTGTGGGTGCCGTCTCCACAGGCCAAATAGATCTTGATAAACCGACAGTCGAACAGCGTGTCCTTAATATCGAACAGTATTACATGCAACGTAATGGGCTACTCAGTTCCGTTACTGCCGATTGGGAACATGTTCGTGAGATTGCGAACGAGGCCATGCCGCTGGATCTCGTATACTTTTTCATCGATCTGGCAATTGCCCGGAAGAAAGCTAAACGGAGGAGACCTTCGGACAAGATTCGGACGTTCTCGTATTGCAAAACCGTTATTTATGGCTGCTGGGATGAATTGTCCTCATATCTTGAGCGGTACCTAACTCCCCCTGCATCTTCACAGCAGGGAACAGTCGCCCTGGGACCCTCAAGAGAGCGTCGAAAAAGCCAACGTCAACAGGAAATTGAAGATTTAGAACAGTTCATCGAGGAGGAGAAGAAGCGTGGAAGTGGTTGAAGTTGCTCAGCTTTATCGAGAGATTAAGAAGCATTTCCCGTTTTTTGATGCTTCCGTCGAAAAGGTAAAAGCAGATTATAAATATCTCAAAGATTTTCCGGCGGAAACAGCCCAAGAGAATATTGATCGCTATATTCTGACTGAAACGGTAGAGCCAAAGATTGCGAATATTCGTGGTCGGTTAGGCGATTTGCAAGAAAGCCAGCGCAGTAAGGAAGCTGCTGCAGAACATTTCGCCAATCTTGATGAATGGGCGTCTAGCCATAAACCGCCACCTGAAGGTTATTGGGAAACAGTAAAGCGGAAACTTCGAGGTGAAACGAATGCTTGATCGTGAGGTTTTTTTAGCGGCAGCGGGAATTGAAATGCCGGTTGATCTCCAAGCCGAGCAAGCGGTACTAGGTGCGGCTTTGATAGATCAGTCGGCTTATGAAGCCTCGGCAGATATTTTGCAAGGTGGAGAATTTAGTGACGAAGGACATGCACGGATATACAGGGCGATGCGTCGACTCAGCAATGAGGAACAGCCCATTGATTTGATCAGCCTGACCTCACAGCTGCAGGACAGCGAGGAAATCGACAAGGTTGGTGGGGTTAGTTACCTGTCGAAGTTGGCTCATGCAGTGCCGACAACTGCGAACGCAGCCTACTATGTTGAGCGAGTTCAGGAGATGTTCCTTCGTCGTCAAGCAATTGATACAGCCCTAGATCTGCTTCGCAATGCTGGGGAGGAACAGGATGTTAAAGGGTTCGTTGCAATGGCTGAGACTGCTGTATCTAAACTCTCAGACCAGACGGTTCCAGTACGTGAGTTTATTGGGATCAAAGATGCATTGATGCAGGTCTGGGAAGAGGCAGAGCAGCGGTACAACGTCCGTGATATAAACCGCGGAATCACAGGAATTGAGTCTGGGTTTACTGATCTTGATAAGATGACTGCCGGATTCCAGAAAAACGACTTAATTATCGTAGCGGCACGGCCATCGGTTGGTAAAACGGCTTTTGCACTGAACATTGCTCAAAATGTCGGAGTACGAGCGAAGGAGACCGTCGCTATCTTCAGTTTGGAGATGAGTGCCGCGCAGCTTGTACAAAGAATGATCTGTGCTGAAGCCCAGATCGATGCTAGTCGTATGCGAACAGGGAAGTTTGAAGGTGATGATTGGGAACGTATGGCGATGGCCGTTGGGCTATTGTCGGAGGCAGATATTCAAATTGACGATACCCCTGGTATAACGGTGAATGAGATTCGTGCCAAGTGCCGGCGGTTGAAGAAAGAAGGCAAGCTGGGAATGATCGTGATCGATTATCTGCAGCTTATCCAGGGTAGAGGGCGCAGCGGTGCGAACCGGCAGGAAGAGGTATCACAGATTAGCCGAACCTTGAAGCAAATAGCCCGGGAACTTGAAGTGCCAGTTATCGCCTTATCCCAACTCAGCCGAGGTGTTGAGCAGCGACAGGACAAGCGTCCAATGATGAGTGACCTTCGCGAATCGGGAGCAATTGAACAGGATGCAGACATTGTAGCGTTCCTTTATCGCGACGATTATTACGACAAAGAAACTGAGAAAAAGAACATCATTGAAATCATTATTGCCAAGCAGCGTAACGGCCCGGTGGGGACCGTCGAACTTGTCTTCATGAAGAATTTCAATAAATTTGCTAATTACGAATATGTGCATGAGGGAAAAACGCCGGCAGGGAATGCGAAGAACATTGAAAAGCGCAAATGGGCGCAGTAAAGGAGCCAATATGGAAGAACAATTTTACGGGTTTTGCTTCCAAGAACCGGGCGGCTGGCATACACCTTCGGTGACACTGAACACTCCGGAGGAAGTTTATCGCTATACGCAGCTCCATGGTAAGACTGGAATATTTCGCGAAGTACGGGTGACAGATGGCGGAGATTCTATCGTCGTACAGATGATTGACGGTCAGTATGTGTGGCCTGAAGAGTGGAAGCAACTGAATAAGGGGGATGGAGAAGATGAAGCAGGGAAAACGGCCGACGCGACGGCAGAAGGAAACGATCCGGGCCAGTCGGCTTAATCCGGAAAATTGGTTGGTTGAGCGGGAGACGCTTGCGGAACTGGTATTGATCCCTAAGATCAGTGTCGAAGGGAAGACGAAGAAGCGGACGATCCGCAAGGGTGCCTGATGAGCGGGCGGAATTATTGGCACGTGTATAACCAGATGCGTCGTCATTATATAGATACCGGAGTTGCTCAGGGACGCACGGTTCTGCTAGCTGAGTTTTCAGACATGGATCCGGCGGAAGTGGACGAGGGTATTGCAGAGTTTGAACTCGCGATTGGTGTACGATTGAGGGGAGTCGATCTTAATGGTTGTAAAGAAGCGCAAGCCAATTGATCCGTTCTTCCAGCAGCAAAATTACTTCATGGTTGTGGATGAGACTGGAGCGATGGCAGGTATGGTGTATGTGCTTGATACAGCGATGATTCCGGCTAAGCATCGAGGAGGAAAACGTAATGATTCAGTTTACGGTTTACGGAGAACCGGTCGCCCAGGGCCGGCCTAAATTTAGCACTGCCGGTGGATTTCCGAGAGCCTATGATCCCGCCAAATCTCGGGATTATAAAGATTACGTCCGTTTGGCTGCCAGTGAGCATGCGCCAGCAGCACTGCTGGATGGTCCGTTGGGAATTGCGGTTACAGCCTATCGTTCCACACCCAAGAGCTTTAGTCAGAAAAAAGCAGCAGCTGCAGAGCGCGGTGATATTCTCCCAGTGACTAAGCCTGATGCGGACAACTATCTGAAGGGTGTTAAGGATGCGCTGAAGGGCATCATCTGGAAGGATGATAGCCAGGTAGTGGACGCTTTTGTCCGTAAGCGGTACAGTGCTAGACCGCGTATAGAAGTGAAGATCAAGGAACTCCAATAAAAAACTTGAGGGGAAGATCGATATGATAAAGGATTATGCGAAATTTAGTGCGACGGTAGCAAAGGGGATCAAGGTTGGTGACACAGAGGTTGAAATTAAACTGCTACTTCCGCTGAGAGTCATGCAGGAGAACTTCCTGTTTCTCAGCAGCAATCAGGGGGAAAAGATCAATGTCTTCATGGGAGATCCGCAGGCTGCTTTTGATTTCGATGAAGAGGACGGAGATATATACCGGGAAGTCACTGGCCGTCGTGTCACAACTGATGCTTCCGGCATCGTGATGAGCACAGAGAAGCTTGGTGAAGAAGATCCCGATCAAAGTGACCTCTTCGAAAAGCAGGAGGGTGAATCGAGCGGCGAGCAGAAGAATGATGAAATTGAGATTGTTGAGCCGGATGCGGAAGAAGACACTAATGGCGTTCAATCATCAGAAGAAGATATTAATGATGGCGGTCCTGATGAGCATTCAGAGGGCTCAGAACTCGAACCGAATTGGCTGAATGATGGAGCTGGAACTGACGGCCAAGATAACGAGGGTGATCCTGATGAATCAGGAGAACAAGTCTTGAAAGGTGAAAGCTCTAATCTTGGTGGGGCTGCTACAGATGAGACAAGTAAGGAAGAACTGGACGCTTTTATCCTTGCTGAACGCCCAATCTTTCCTGAAGTCGAATATGATGGACAGCCAATCCCGTTCCCTGTTCTTCTGGAGAAACGTATCAATGAAGATAAAACTTGGCGCGAAATCGCTAATGAAAATGGCATGACTAGTGGGCAACTATCAACCAGATGGACGGCATATCGCAAACTGGCAGCAACGAAAATGAAGGGTGGCGGAGGAGCAGCGTAAGCTGCTTTTCTCTTACCTAGGGAGGTGTCGCTTTGATCTTTGCGGTTTATGCACTCGCAATTGATAAATATATCGAAGTTATGTGGGAAACGGCAGTGCGGAAACATCGGATTGCGCAGTTACGGACACTGATGGACCAAGCACTAGATGAGCGAGATGGAGAGAACTTTTATCGGTATTCGACGGAGTTAAAAAGATTAAGGAAGGGGGAGTGAAGAAATGAAAAACCTAATACAGGTAGAGCTAGAGAAGCTTGAACCTCGGATTAAGTGGGTTACAAATATGATCAATGAAGCTGAAAATGAGGGGGGTTACAACGAGGGAGATCCACAAGAGATGTATCTTCGGGGGATGTTTTATCAGATTAGCAGTAAATTGGACGAGGTTAGGCGGTATATACGCCAAGTGACGGCACCTGTGATTGAAGAAGGTATTCTTCACAAAGGGAAAGATGGTAGGTATGCAGCCGGAAAACATGCTTATTACACGTCCGGTGCTTCTATTGAATACTTGTTCGAAGATTCCGCAGGAGAGAGTCGCTGGGTGTACTCCCATGTGGAGCACAATGGCAATGATTATTACATCGTTAGCACCCCAGATTGTTCCATGGAAGGATTGAAAGTTCGAGTTAAGAAGCTCCCTCTCTGGGATTAAGAAACAGCCCCAAACTGGCGCGGTGCGACTTTGAAGAAACTATAGAGACGCATCCGGTTCACTGGCAGGAGGCCGAAGCTGAGTTGCTACGCCGTCGACGCAAACTGCTCACCAGCAAATTCCAAAAGGGCTCGTTTTGAGGGTTACAATATAAAAACCAACAGATGTCTTAAACTAAAAAATAATATCAAAGACTACTGTTGGTTTGTTGAACTAATGTATCCCGTTAGATCAATCTTCCATCGTTAATATAGAATATTTCTCAAAACTAAGAACATCATCAATTGCCTTCCCACTAAAATCCTGAATGTAGTGGTACTCGGCAATCAGGCTTTCTTTAAAGTACACGTTTAATGTCGTTTGTAAGAATTCAATTGGTGTATCAAATCTACAATTAATGACCAATGCAATACGTTGATTTGTTAGCTCTATAGAAGAGATATCTTCATTTCTGAAAGCTTCAAAGTAATCTTCAGGGTCCTCTTCTTTCCAAGTATTTATCCAATTCCAAAAACCCTCTCTTGCTTTCTCAAAGGGTTGCTTCTCATCTATGAATTTTCTTAATTCAGTCGTATCCAAATTAAACTGCTCCTTTGTTATAGGAATCTGTTTCTATTTCGCCCAGGGGTTCTCAATATCCTGCCCGTTAGCTTCATGTTCTCGACAGTTTAATACTTTATTTTCTTTGAAAAAAAGGGTTCCGTAGATGATGCACAGTACGAAGAAACACCACAATACCAATCTATTAAGGGGTGAGAGGATATGCACCGGGCGCAGATAGTTTACGAAATCACGTGGAACTCATGAGAGAGTTTGGCAGTACATTTTCGCGGATGATGGATACTGCAACCGTGAATGTCCGATAGGTGGACTGCTGCAGCTGCGAGGCAAAGAGTTGGAAAGGGGAGGACGCGGTGAAGCAAATCATCTATGTGGCCGGAATGAACCGGAAACATCTAGCCGAACAAGAAAGCAGTGTCCCTTTTTGGCTCCTAAGCACAACACTTCTACGGAAGTATCCGCCTAGGCTTGACCAGTCTAAAAGGGCTGAAGCATTCTTGAACACTGATGAAGGTCGTAAATGGTTTATGGAAAATAGAATTCTTTAGTCGGGAATTTTTATAAGGAGAGAGAAGCAGCATGATAGATCGATTTGAAACGGTGGAGGAGGTGCAATCATAGCTAGTAGGCCATTAACGAATCGGCAGAAAGAGACACTTGAACTTATAAAGGGATTCATTGATCTGAAAGGCTATGCACCTTCAGTTACTGAGGTAGCGGATCTTCTGAAGATAAAGTCACGCTCTACGGCGCATTCATTAGTAAAGCAATTAGTAGACAAAGGTTACTTAGTGAAGGCTGATCATGAAGTGCGGACGTTGCGGGTAGTGGGGGAAGAAGGCAGAATTTCACTCGAATCATATAAAGCTTTGCATAAAGAAAACACACGGTTACTGCAGGAGAATGCGGAGCTGCGGAAAAAGCTTAAGGGCTTTGAAAATCGATAATATGTAAAGACCCCCATATCCTTGGTCGGGGCGGGGGGGCCTTCTGTTAAACTATTCCTCTCGACATTATAGCATAAAGGGGAGTAGGGGATGGCTATGGTTTGGGGGCAGGATGAGCTTTTTCCAACAGCGAGTGAGACAGAGATCCAACGGACAAAGTTTCTCCTATGTAAATTTAAAAGTATGTCACTGTTGATGAATGATTACGAAAAATTCACGAAAGATATGCAACAAGTGGGTATAGACGGAGAAGTTGCACGTCGGATTGATCAGGATGAACTGCACGCTGACAAGTCAGCTAATGCCGTCATTCTGATAGAAAAGCAACTTTGGGTGTACGAGCAGTACCAGCTTTATACCGGGGTTATTCGGCGGGCAACTGGTCTGATCCAGGACAGGGAGGCACGTGATGCGATTCAACATAGATATATTGAGGGACATTCTTTTAAGGAGACAATATTATTCTTCCGCTACGGTCTCAGTGACAGTACTATTCGGCGTAAACTCGATGAGGGTATCAGGAGTATCTCCAATACATTAAAGCTAATGGGATTCTTTGAGAAGGATGACGCTGAATTTTAACAAATCGAAAATATTATTTTTAAGATCCCCTTTGAGATTTCTAAGGGGATCTTATCTTTATCTATGTTAATAGGCTCTCGATCTTGTTTATTGATGCTCTTATTATAATATTCCTCAGTTGTTCATGAGTAATTGAAAACTCAAAGTCTCTCTTAGATTTTTCGTCCTTTCTAAACTCTTTCATTCTGATTGATTCTAGAAATTTCTCTTCATTGGAATCACTGAATAATGAAGTATGGAATTCTAAACCGTGTGTGAATTCATTTCTTATTGAATATAAAATTCTCGATATAGTATCAATCGGCAATTCTGAACGTTTCTCATAAAATTTATCATCAATTATCGATCTTTTTAGATTTTTGGTAAGCAGAATGCGATCTTCATCATTTAAGTTAAATCTAAAAAAATTCAAGATGACTGTTAATTTGTCAACCTTTTCTGAATCAATATCAGGGTGAAGAATGTACTCATAGGATTCAATAAGGGACATCCACATAAATACTTGAAAACTTCTATTACCTGACTTATGTAAATAACAATAATCTGAAAAGAGAATTGACCGCGCCAATTGATTAACAATTCTTCTAGGATAAATATTTGATTCAGTTAGATCATAGCAACGGTTTAACAATTTCATTGCTATATCCCTGTCATTAAAGAAGCTTGTATAGAAGGAAATAAAATCCACATTAATTTGATGTTCCATTAAGCACTTTCCTTTCAGCTATTAAATGTGAGTGATCGTGTTTAATAATTTTCAAAAAATGACTGTAACATGAGCATAAGGTGACCTTAAGTTGAACAACATATGAAACAGTTTCCATGCTACTATGAGATTGTGGAAATCAGGCGAGAGTGACACGCACTGCTGCATCTATGGCGCTAACCGGGGCGTACTTCCCCTCGCTTTTCTATTTTGAATAGTGATCTACGATTAGTCCTCCTATGAATCCAATTGAAAGGACAATCATTATTCGTATCAATGCTTTTTTTAAAGTTTCTCTAAACATAAGACCTCCTCTGATTCGTTTTTTACAGTATAATCCATCAAATAGTGGGCGGATATGAAAGAGTTAGAGATTTTAAGGATTCGAGAGTCCTTACACCAGGAATGGTCGGAAATCGGGTTAAGTCTTTTTGACTCTCATTTTATGGGGGCAGTAAAATGGTCTTGTTCTCCTTTGTAACTAAGTCCGTAAAGATTTTAAGCAAAGAGCGTAGCGCATTTGCTGCGGATGCAGAGCGGACGCCACTTATCTGGTCCTGCTCAATGCACGGCGTAACTACATACATATTCCGAAGTCGCTCATTATTGGGCGGCTTTTTTATTATCAAAAAGGAGCTGAGACGGTCGTGAATATGAAGCTCAATAATCAGAATAAGCTGACGTCTGGAGTGATTGTTTTCTGCTGCAGTAAGTATTTTTACGTCCCTCAATTGGCTTTGGATGAAAACGAAGAGATATTCTGTACCAGTTGTAATAGTCCGATGTTGTTTAAGGGCAGTAACGAAGCCTGGTATATTCCTGGAAAGAAGGTGGATTTCTAATGGCGAAGAAACGAATTCAACATAAAGATCCGCCGTAGCAGCCGGCTAAGTGTAAAGGCTGCATGTGGGGTAGCTGGGAAGGAACAGCACAGTTTTGTACCAGAGTAGAGTGCCAGAAGGAAAAAAAATCTCAATGTCGAAATATGATACGGGAGGGTTGAAATATGGGAACAGAAAAAATAAGAGGAATAACTGAATTATTAGGCATAAATCCTGAATCACCAGTATTCTCTCTTATTGAGGGATCGGCTGACGCTTTACCTTACATCGGAAAAGTTTATAGTGCGTTTAAAACGCAAAGGCTTCAATTAAGGTTAAAGAGAGTTGAAGGACGACTGTCTAGTCTTTCATATTTGATGATCGAACAGGATAATAAACTCTTAGATGAGTTTATACGGAAAAAGGCATTTCCGGTTATATTAGATGAACTTTTTGAAGAACATGAAGAGGAAAAGATAGATCTTATCATTAATGGGCTTGAATACACTTACAAAAATGAAGTTAGAGAAGAAAGCAAGATGTTAGCATATTTTGATGTCTTAAGGGAAATGAGAGTTGATGAAATAAAAAAACTGTTAGAATTCAGTCGAGAATATTTAATTAATTTTAGACCGAGTATTGATCTTCAACTCTTTGACAGAGATGATAAAGAAGGAAGAGCAAAACATCGTGAGAATCAAGGATACAGCACATATATTGAAAATCATTTAGCGAAACTAGGACTCCTAGATGCCTCCAATGAAATTCAAAGAGCTGTCGAGATCATGTTTAAACAACTTAATGATCCAAATAATAACCCGATCATCCCAAAAACGGGAAAATTAATTATAGATAAAAAGTTAACTCAGTTTGGAGAGAACTTCATTAAATTTTTCGAGTTAACACAATTGATGAAAATTCCGGCCGAATAGCACCTTCGGGTGCTTTTTTCATGCCTGCAAACGACCTACTGTGAGCCGTTCTTAGGGTTTATATACAAGAACGTGCGTTTGTGTGTTGACGCGCAGAAAAGAGCAGGGAGGGCAGGTATTCTTCGTCTCTCGCTGAGTTTCTACCTACCCATTGATGAAAAACCAACTTAACTCAAATGGTTAATTTGCAATCATTGATAAGTAAGAAGGAAAAATTACACATAAGATAGAATTCACTCCTATAACATAAATTTAAAACTAAAGGAAGATGTTATATGAGTGAAGCCCATGAAGAAATTCTTAATAGTGGTATTTACGATAAAAAACGGTATGATCCAAGTAGTCATTGGAAATTAAACCGATTATTTGAGGGAGGATATACTTACGATTGTTTTTGTCCTATGTGTGAAAAGGAGAGCGTTTTTATAAAAAAGTTAATGGTTTCTGGCAAAGGCGTTACTTATATTCCTTTTATAAGTACTATTGATACAGGGGATTTTATATGTAAAAGTCTAACATTAAATTGTACTCGAAATGAAAAACATATTATAAGTTATTATTTCACGATATATAAACCCTCTATTCACTACTTAGAACTGACTAAAGTAGGACAGTACCCTTCAATGGCAGACCTCTGCAATTCAGATACGAAAAAATATTTGAATGTTTTAGGCAAGAGTAAGCACCACGAATTCAATAAAGCTATTGGTTTATTTGCTCATGGTATTGGAATAGGTTCAATTGTGTATTTAAGACGTATATTTGAAAACCTAATAGAAGAAGCGCACGAACAAGCTGTCCAAAACGTAGAATGGGACGAATTAAAATATTCTAAATTAAGTATGGATAAAAGAATATCTTTGTTAGGGGCATACCTACCAACATTTGTGCTCGAAAATCGAGTGATATATCCAATACTTAGCAAGGGCATACATGATTTAAGCGAAGAGGAGTGTAGAGAAGCATTCCCCGCTGTGAAAATAGCTATAGAGCTTATTCTTGATGAAAAAATCAAAGAACAAGAAGAGTTGAAAAAGAGATCTGCTGCAAGAAAATCTCTTGAAGAACTACATATAAGACATAAATAAGAATGTATATAGAAGTCACTCACAAAGAGTGACTTTTAATAATTTTAGGAGGATTATTATGGAGATAAGAATGATTCAAATTGACCAGCTCAATGCAGCTATCTATAACCCCCGCGTCGATCTTCAGCCCGGAGATCCGGAGTACGAGAAGCTTCGCCGCAGTCTGGACGAATTCGGCTATGTGGATCCGATTGTATGGAATGAGCAGACCGGCAATATGGTCGGTGGCCATCAGCGTTACAAGGTGTTGATCAATGAGAAAGGTTGTACGGAGCTAGCCGTATCGGTCGTTAACCTTGACCCAGAGCGGGAGCGGTTGTTGAATCTGGCGCTAAATAAGGTGTCCGGACGTTGGGATGATGAAGCCTTGGCGCAACTGTTGAGTGAACTGCAGGAAAGCGGATCAGATCTGGCGCTGTCCGGATTTGATGTAGGAGAAGCCGAGAGGTTAATTGCTGATTTCACTGAGCCGGCTGCTGATCAGCTAGGAGACTTTCAAAACCGTGAGTTAGATGTGAGTGAATTCGATGAGTCACGCTTTGACTGTAAATGTCCTCGTTGCGGATTCGTCTTTGATAAAGAGGACGCATCATGAGTCGTCCAGCATGGGATTGGCGACTATCAGATCTTTCCAACGTCCCGAAGAATGGGAGAACGGTATTCTCTTGTTTCTCCTGTGGCGGCGGATCCACGATGGGCTATAAGCTTGCAGGATACACGGTGCTGGGCAATGTAGAGATCGACCCACAGATGATGCGAATTTATCGGCAGAATCATAAACCGAAGTATCCCTTTCTCATGCCTATTCAGGATTTTAAGGCGCTGCCTAATTCAGAGCTTCCACCTGAGTTGTTTGACCTAGATATCTTGGATGGTTCGCCGCCTTGTAGCGTGTTTTCCATGGCAGGAGATCGAGAGGACAAGTGGGGTGGGGAGCATGCATTCCGCGAGGGACAGGCAGTGCAGCGACTGGATGATCTTTTCTTCGATTTCTTGGACGTTGCAGAGAAACTTCGACCTCGAGTAATTGTCGCTGAGAACGTTCGGGGAATGATGGTTGGTAAGGCTCGTGGGTTCGTTAGTCTGGTTTTGTCTCGATTTCGAGAGCTTGGGTATAATCCACAACTCTTTCTACTAAACTCGGCTACTATGGGCGTTCCTCAAAAAAGGGAACGTCTTTTCTTTATCGCTTCTCGGGAGGATCAAGAATTTCCATTGCTCCAATTGGATTTCAACGAGCCGCCTATACTATATGGAGATATTCGTAGTGGAGATGGATCTCTGATAAATCCAGACAGCAAGACATATACCCGCTGGCACAAACGACGTCCACCAGATTTGAATATGGGCGATGTGACTGAACGAGAAGAAGGGAAAATGAGCAACTTCAACACGATCCTGCTTAAAGATCAGAAGGTAGCGAACACTCTAGCCAGTTCATCTGTGTTTCTCCGGACGGATAAGCCGCGACACATCAGCGATATGGATGCTATTCGTATGCAGACGTTTCCTTCGGACTATGAATTTATGGATGCTAATGTGCAGTATGTATGCGGCATGAGCGTCCCGCCGTTGATGATGAAGAGGATCGCAGAACAGATCCATATGCAGTGGCTAGTTGAATAAACACACATATTCTATTATGTTGTAATTGTAACAAGGATTATTATAAAGGGATGGATGCAATGAGCTCTTATCTATATGGTGATATAATACCTGGTCTGAGTGTTGGTGATTTCAAAATTGGGTGTAGCATGGAAGAAGTATTGAACAAAGTATCTTTTGAGTATCATGTGGAATTTGGTGTTCACGAAGGAAGGGCTCATATAATTGAAGGAGATTGTATAAAATTCTTCTTTGATTTCGAAACAAAGAATCTGGTTCAAATTACTGTGTTTAGTGATTATAAAGGAAAATTTCAAAATTTAATTGGTATAGGAACTGTTCTATCTGAATTAAAAGACGTAGTGATTTATGAAGTTGATGAAGAGGATATGGATTGTAGTATTGAGTTTCCTGGGTATAATGGAATACGTATAAATACGGAAAAGTGGGATGATGATACTCCTATTAAGTTTATAAGTGTGTATGAAAGTAAAGGAATGCGATAATTTAAGGTGACCGCCTAATCATTGGGCGGTTTTTCTTTTGCTCAAATTAAAAGGAGGACGCGCTAACGTCCTCCCCATCACCCAGGGTATCCCCCGGCTGAGACAGCGGCGCGCCACGCGTGGCATTCTCAGACATCCGCTGTCTCGCATTCCATCATAACGGAAAGTCGGGGGGTACGTAAATGGGAACACAAGATGAAATTTTATTGCAGCACGAACTTGAAGTTATGGCTGGTATCCTGGAAAGCAAGGCGCAGTACCGTAAGATCGTTAAGGCTGGTATTGCTAAGTGGGTCAAGGACTTCCAGGACGGCCGAATTGAGGTTAAGACAGTGGATGACCTGAAGAAGCTGATTGAGATAGATATTGAGCTACAGAAAGATGAATTGTGATCTATAGTAATTCTATTGAAACTATTCTCTGTTATTATTGTTTGTAAAATTTAAAGGTAATGCTTTCCTTTTTGTCGAAACATGAGACGAGGTGAATAATATTGGATGAGTTAATCGATAAAATCGTCGCGTTTAGAGACGAAAGGAATTGGAGTCAGTTCCATAATCCCAAAGATCTTGCTATTTCATTGAATCTAGAGGCAAGCGAACTTCTTGAACTGTTTCAATGGAAAAGTAGTGAAGAGGCCGTTGATCAGAAAAGAGACGAGATTCAAGATGAGTTGGCAGACGTAATGTACTACGCCTTGCTAATGTGTCACGATCTTGGAATTGATCCAAGCCAGGTATTGCTTAATAAATTAAAGAAGAATGCTGATAAGTATCCTGTTCATAAAGCATTCGGATCTAATAAAAAATACACTGAACTATAGGGAGATTTCAATGCTTTATTACTTTACTGCCTGTGATAAAAATGCTAGAAAGCATTACGAAGATACAGTTGCTAAACCATATTTAATTGCCCCTCTTCTTGAGAAAATTGACCCTGCAGTACAAAATGAGCTGATGACTCAAGGCTTAGATCAACATGTTCATATGTGGGGAGCTGTACCAGGTCCTTCAAATAAAAAACGTTGGAGCAATCTTAAGGTCGGGGACGGGGTTTTGGTTTATGTCAAAGAGGGTTTTAGGTCCTACGCGAAGGTAGTAGCCAAAACAATCAACAGGGAAGTTGCTGAGTATATCTGGGGAACTGATAATGAAGATAGAACATGGGAGTATATTTACTTTCTTAAAGAAGTGAAGTCAGTTAATTTTTCAAAAGAAATGTTCTCATCGTTCTTTGGATATAAGACGAACTTTATACCACAAGGGTTCAGTAATATTGAAGAAACAAAATTTCAAATTCGTATGAAGAAATACCCGAACGTTGATGCATTAGTTAATGATTTGAATAATAACTTTTTAATGTCCGATGAAGATTTGGAAGATGGGGACTATCAGAACTCATTAGAAACTGACTTCAGAAAAGTTGAAGATAAACCAGAAGTTCCAAAAAAGAAGAAGAAACAAAGAATTTTAAATGGAGTCAAAGTATGGGATAGAGATCCTAAAGTAGCTCAGAGAGCAATTAAAAAAGCTCTATTTCAGTGTGAATTCGACATTAATCATAGTACCTTCATTTCAAGTGTGAGCAAGGAAAATTATGTTGAAGCTCATCATTTAATACCAATGAAATTTCAAAATGATTTTGAGAATGTATCTCTTGATACTGAAAGTAATATTCTTGCTTTATGTCCTAATTGTCATCGTATGATCCATCATTCTCGTCCCAAAGAGAAAAAGTTGCTGCTAAAAGAATTCTATGAAAAACGTAAAGATCAACTGCACAATCTTGGTATTGAGTTTTCTTTAGTAAATTTAATTAACTTTTATGGTATGAAATAATTCCTATTGTGAGCAGCTCTTAAATGAGCTGCTTTTTTGTTGGAGGTGAGGTGGTGATATGTAGATGGTCAGAGCACGAAGTCCCGAGAGGGACAAGGCAAGACAGATTTGGCTCGAGAGCGGCGGAACGATAAAGCTTAAGGACATCGCAGCTGCTCTTTTTGTTGGCGAAAATAAGGTGCGTAAATGGAAGTCAATTGACCATTGGGAAGAGAAGCTCAAAGGGAGCGTTTCATCTGAATCCAATGGGAACGTTCCAATTGAAATGAAAGGGAACCCTCCACATCGCGGCGCTCCCAAAGGGAACAAAAACGCAGTCGGTAATCGCGGCGGTGCTCCCCCAGGCAATCAAAACGCGAAGGGAAACAGCGGTGGTGCCGGTGGGCCGCTTGGCAACAAGAAGGCAGTCACCACAGGCGAGCATGAGACCATTTGGTTGGATGCACTAACCGAAACTGAACAGCAGCTCATCGATCAGGTGGACACTGACCCTATCATCCAGGCGAATGAATCCCTTTATCTTCTAACGATCCGTGAGCGCCGCATGATGCACCGGATCAAATCCCTGATGGATGGGTTATCCGAGACCGAGCGCAGTGTGCTCTATGAGATGAAGGCCATCAAGGAAGTCGCGGAGATCCATGATGAGAAGACAGGCATTACGAAGAAGATCCCACACAGTCGAAATGAAATGATGGAGTCGAAGATTGAAGAGAAGGGCTTTCGAAAGTTAGATGATATCGTGAAGCTGGAAGAAGCTCTGACTCGCATCCAAGATAAGAAGATCCGTGCTATCGAGCTCAAGAACCGGCTGACCGACGACGAGAAGCGTATCCGCATCGAAACCATGGAGTATGAGTTACAGATGCTTCGTGGCGGGGGTAAGGAAGACTTCGAAGACGATGGCTTTATGGATGCATTGAAGGGTCGAGCGGCGGAGGTGTGGAACGATGGCGAAGCTTAAACTCAAGCCGCCAGCGTTCAAATGGGCTCCATTCTCCAACAAGCAGCTTAAAGTGCTGACATGGTGGACACCTGAAAGCCCACACCACGATAAAGACGCAATCATCTGTGATGGTTCGGTCCGCGCCGGTAAGACGGTCTGCATGTCATTCTCCTTTATAGCATGGGGGATGGATACCTTCAGAGGAGAACAGTTCGGCATGTCAGGGAAGACCATTGGTGCGCTACGGCGTAATGTGGTCGGGCCTCTAAAGCGCATGCTGGCCAGCCGTGGGTATCACGTTCATGACAATCGATCTGAAAATGTACTGACTGTGACCCGAGGCTTAATAAGCAATCGGTTCTTTTTATTTGGTGGACGAGATGAAAGTTCCCAGGATCTGATTGCCGGGATCACACTGGCCGGGATGTTCTTCGATGAAGTGGCGCTCATGCCAAAGTCCTTCGTTGACCAAGCGACTGCTCGTTGTTCCGTAGATGGTGCCAAGCTCTGGTTCAACTGCAACCCTGCAGGACCATATCACTGGTTCAAAAAGGAATGGCTGGACCAGTTGCAGAAGAAGCACGCACTGCACCTACACTTCACAATGGAGGATAATCTCTCACTTTCTGAGCGTGTACGGGAGCGGTACCGTCGCATGTACAGCGGGATCTTCTATCAGCGGTACATCCTGGGGCTGTGGGTCATGGCCGAGGGAGTAATTTTCTCTAAGTTTAATGATGCAGTTCATAAGAAACCCCGAGACTGGTTCCCGGCCAAGTTTGATCGTAAATTCATTTGTATCGACTACGGGGCCAATAACCCGACGGCATTCTTGAAATACGGGGTCCGAGGGAACGTCTATTATGAAATCGATGAGTATTATCACAATATCCGCCATAAGGGTGAGAAAACGAATGGTGAATATGCGGATGACCTTGAGGCCTTCCTTGATGGTGATGAGTATTCAATCTTCATCGACCCATCAGCAAAGGCTTTTATTATTGAGTTGAAGAAGCGCGGGATTAACAATATCCGGGCTGCCGTGAATACCGTGCTCGATGGCATTCAGACAGTGTCCAACCGGTTCCAGCGCAATGAATTGTATATCTGTGCTAACAACACCAATTCCCTTCAGGAATTGGTGTCTTACGTATGGGACGAAAAGGCCGCCGAGCGCGGCGAGGACAAGCCCATCAAGCAAAATGACCATACCTGTGACGCGCGCCGGTACGGTATCCATACGGATTACTTGCTGCAGCGTGTGAAGCAGCGGAAAAAGGACAGAGAGGAGCGATCTGATCATGACGTGGGGTGGGTGTAAGGCATGAGTGACGAGGTACAGTGGTTCCAAATATCAAAAGCAGAGGACAGGCATATTCCCTCGAGTGCACAGCTACCGGATAGCTTTGAAAACCTATACGATCAGCACGGGCTGCTTCCGTTTCCACCTGGCAATGACCCTGCCTCCTGCAAACTACTGGTGAAAAACAGTAACATCATTCCGCAGTGCATCGAGGCGTACAAGCGAAACATTGCTGGATATGGTATTGCTTTGGAGTACCTCCCTGGTGAGAGTGATCAGACCGCGCAGGAGGAGTGGAACAAGGCAGACAAGTTTCTTGAGACTTGTAACCTAGAGGATACGCCAGATGAAATTATCGGCTCCTTGATTGAGGACATCGAGAGCAGCGGGAATGCAAATGTGGAGGTCGCCTGGCCTGCCGGCAGTGAGTTCCCGACACTCTACCGAATCAATCCGAAATTCGTTCGTTGTACCCGGGAGACGGATAAGGTGACGATCAAGCGTAAGCGGCTGATCCGGTCATCGAAGAAGGTAGAGGAATTCTCCCAAGATATCTATACCCGGAAGTATGCCATGAAGAGAGGGCAGTCCGTGGTGTGGTTCCGTCCATTTGGAACCGAAGGTCAAGGCAATCAGATTATTCCCTTAAAGCTTGGTAATGATGGTCCTTACGGTGAACCGCGTTGGTTTGGGAATGCACCAGGAGTGGTCGGAAGCCGGGAGGCAGAGGAGTTGAACGTTTCTTATTTTTCAAACGGCCGTATGCTCTCCATGCTGCTGACGGTGACTAATGGTCGGCTGACTAAGCAATCCATGGAGCTTTTGAAGAATGTAAAAGGTTCGCAGTCCCAGGGCGGCATTCTTTATCTGGAAGCCATCGGGGAAGAGACTGGCGGACCGTTGGATGAAAAGGTTGAAAAGGTGGCTATTAAGCTGGACAAGCTAAATGATTTGCTCCAGCAGGATGCCTTGTTTCTGGAATATGGGAAGGACAAGAAAGCCGATATCCTCTCCGCGTTTCGGCTGCCACCGATACTTGTCGGCCAAAGCTCCGATTACAACCGCGCTACGGCGCAAGCCGCACTGCGGTTTGCAGAGGAGCAGGTCTTTGAACCGTACCGCAAGTGGATCATGGACGAAATCTTTAATAAGCGTTTATTCCCGGCCATGGGCATCTTCCGCGTACGGGCAACTTTGCGTGGACCGCGTATTATTGATCCGGAAGACCGCAAGGCGCTGCTGGACTTTATCGCAGACCGAGGCATTATGTTGATCAGAGATTTAATCCCGATCGCTGAAGAGGTACTTGATACAACGGTCGATGAGTCAAAATACACTGATGAATATTTGGATACACCGATTGCTCAACTGATTAATAGTCAGCCTGCATTAACTGTGCCAGAACCTAACTCCGATGTGAACGATCTGCAGGAGCAGGTATCCACAATTGCTAAGCGTCTGCTGCGTCAGAGCCATGATGAGGTAGTCGGCCATGTGTAAGGAATGCTGGGAGCTCATCGCTAAAGCTGACGATACTGAGTTTCTGGACAGCCTGGAGTTGACCCATGCAGAGCGGACGGTGCTGGAGGAGTTGTACAAGCAGGGTGAAACCCGAATAGTTGAAATCCTTGAGCTGCAAGGGAAGGCTCTGCATAATGCAATCCTAGAACTCAGTGAGGAGCTGCTGATTGATATTGGTGAGCTTGGGAAGGTTCTGCTGTCGGTTCAAAGTGGGGATCTCTTTACAGTCCAGTTCGAGCAGGCGGTTTATGATGCCTTCACTCCTCTTTACCATTTGGCTGGCGAATCGGAGCTGACGGTGCTGAACACCAACAAGACCTGGTCCACAAAAAACAAGGCGGCATCCCGATTTGCGAAGAAACTCAAGAAGCTGGTACCAGATATGAACGGCACCAGTGCGGATGTCATGACCCGGGCTTTTCAGAAAGCTATTAAGGAGGGAAAAACACCCTCCGAGCGGGCGCTGCTCGTACGTGAGATCAGTGCGGCAGCCGCAAAAGGTGATGCCGGCCCATTCAACATGGAGCGGGCCATTACCGTTTCCCGGACCATGAGCACGGCAGCGGCTAACGGCGGTAAGATGGAGGGTTGGAAGCAATCCGAGGTGGTCACCGGTAAGAAGTGGAGGTCTTCCAAGGGCGATCGGACCCGTAAGACACATCGTAAAGCAAACGGCCAGGTGCAACCGTTGGATAAGCCTTTTGAAGTCGGTAAAAGCAAGCTGATGTTCCCCGGAGATCCATCTGGACGTGCCGAGGAAATTATCCGTTGCCGGTGTACGATGCAATCTGTAATGGAATGAAAAAGGAAATTTTCCAACTAATCTTCTTCTTTTAGTTAATATGAATTACAAAAAAAGTGGAGGGGATTATTTTGAATGAGGAATAGAAGACTGAGTAAATAGAGTAATAGACTGATGATGATTAAGCTAACGGGCAGGATTGCGTAATCACTTCGGCGAATACCTTAAGGCATGGCGAATCACGAAGTTCAGCGAAAAATACGTTATGTGAAATCATCGCAAAGTCAATATCTTATGGGGGATTATCATGATCGAAACAAAAAGATGTAGGTTAATCGGATTACAGGAAATCGATTTTGAAGATCTGAAAAAACTATATTCTAATCATCAAGTCCGAAAATACCTCGGGGGAGCTACCGATGATGAGATTTTACTAAGAAATAAGTTTAATGATGTATTGAAGAATTCGACTGATGCCTATTATTGGGTAATTAGATCAATAAACGATAATCAATTTATTGGACTTGTGACACTGACTAAATATCACGATGGATTGAATATTGAAGTATCCTATCAATTCTTACCAGAATGGTGGGGTTCTGGATTAGCTACAGAAGTAATCAAAACGATAATAGAATATTCATTTAATGAATTAGGTCTTTCAAGATTAGTGGCTGAGACGCAAACAGCAAATATTGCGTCCTGTAGACTTTTGGAAAGAGTAGGAATGAAATTGGAATGTAAACTTTATAGATTCAATGCGGAACAATCTTTCTATAGTATTAAACGACAAGTTTGATAATTCGAAGAAGGCGATGACATCACATACCCGTGTATTTATTACGCTAACGGGACACTATAGTTCAATAATGAGAGGGCTGCCGAGAGGTAGCCCTTTGTTCAACTAACAGGCAGGATTGCTTCATTTAATTGACGAATACTTTATTGTGAATATTTTAATAACGGGGGCAGGGTATGGAAATTAAGATACGAGAAATTATAGCAAACGATTATACTGAAGTTGTTTTCTTATGGAACAATGTACTTGGCGTTCATACTGTTACGGATGAGAACTTTCGCGTTAAGATGGAACAGATGAGAAAGGCAGGCAATTACAAAACGTTTGTAGCGTTACTTGAGAACCATGTTGTTGGTTTTATATCTAGCGTTCATGCATTAGCTGTAGGGTCTGCGAATGATTATCTGCATATAACCGGACTTGCTGTACATAATGATTTTCAGCGACATAAGGTAGGCACTAAACTGTTAAGATACACTGAAAATTATGCGAAAGATTGCGGAATATCCAGCATAATTCTATGCACCGGGATGAAGCGAACCGAGGCTCATGCTTTCTATGAACAAAATGGCTATGACAAAGATTCATACTGCTTTGATAAGTTTATTAAACTTGACTAATGAATAACTATTTTGCGTTAAACTAACGGGCAGTTTAGCTTAATAAACGCAACTATAATTAATAAGGATAAAATAGTTATAGATGATTATTATTACCATTATTATGCGAGAGCATGTTATTATCAAATATAAAATATTTAAGACAAGGAGCGGATTTCTCTTGAGTGGATATCGCTGGGATGATTGCCCTATAGAAATAAAGCTTCAGATAACAAATATATCAGATTTTTTAAATCATGCGTTGGGTGAAAACTTAATTGGAACATACCTTCACGGGTCATTATGTTTAGGTAGCTTTCAGCCTTCCCACAGTGATTTAGACATGATTGTAATCACTAAACAACCATTAACTGCTCCTCAAAGGCTACATTTAATGAATGGGTTCTTAGCTTTACATAAAAAGCCGTCACCAATCGAGATAAGTATTCTGTGCTATTCAGACCTTAATCCTTGGAGACACCCTACCCCTTATGAGTTTCACTTCAGTGAATATTGGAGACCAAAATTCGAGGTCATTTCTAGTGAAAATGATTTGGCATTCTGGGATATTAAGGAGATTTATACAGATGGAGATATTGCTTGTCATGTAACTTTAATTAACCAAAGTGGTATTTGTATCTATGGTCGAGCCATCAGTGAAATATTCCCAGTAGTACCTGAAAAAGATTTCTGGGATTCTATTTTTTGGGGAATAGAATATTTCAGCAAATTAGATGGAGAACTTTTAACTACAGGAATCCTCACACTTCTGAGAATTTGGTCTTATAAAGAAAAAAAAGCGATATATTCAAAAGCACAAGCTGGTGAGTGGGCTGTTGGGTTAGTCCCTTCAGAATACCGTGACATCATTGAAAATCTTGTAGATGTTTATAACGATAAAGCTAAGAAAAAAGACTTCTCAGAGACAGATTTAAATAATTTAAGGCATTATGTAATAAATCAAATCAAGGAACCATTATTGAGCTAACGGGACACGATAGCTCAATAATTTCACGAATACTCTACATATAGAGTTATTTAAGAAGTTCGTTAATAATCCGTTATATGAAATCACAATAAAACCAAATTGGATGGTGAAAAGATTTGAAAGAAAGAATTATATTATCTCAGGCAACTTTAGACGATGTAGAATTCATTGTTGATAAAAAAACTTGCACTTCTTTATGGCACTTCGAAGATTCTATTTCATCCGATAAGGAAGAAGTTAGGAAGAATGTAGTAGAAAAAATTAATAGTGATTGGTATAAACAATACATAATAAAGCTTGATGATCCAAATAAAACACCTATAGGAGAACTGCATATTCATTGGTATGTAAAAGAGCGTGAAAGTTGGGAAATTGGTTATTGTATCTTTCCTGAATATCGAGGGCATGGATATTCTGTAGAAGCTGCAAAAATAGCGTTGAAGTATGCTTTTGAAGATTGGAATGCGCATAAAGTGGTTGCTATGTGCAATGAATTCAATATCGCTTCATACAAGGTGTTGGAAAGGACAGGAATGGTCAGAGAAGGGGTATTTAGAGAAGAACTATCCTGGCAAGGTAAATGGGTAAATCAATTCTTTTACAGTATACTGGACAGTGATTATCGAGAAATGAATCTGTAAGGGCGGATGTGTTTGAAAAGTGATTTTACACTAGTTTTTTGAAGGAAGCTTCTTAGCTGCCGCTTTCCGAGCGTTGAAGCATATCATATTAAGCTAACTGGGAACGTTAGTTCAATGAAACAGCGACAGTCTAGGACATTATTTTCACGTCCTTTGCTGTCGCTGTTTCAATTTCTAGGGTCAGTCTATTATTTATTTAAGAAATTTTGAAGCCATTACAATTCAGAATCTGCAAGGAGTCATCTAATAATAGCTTCTTTTTTATTGAAAGGAGGTGAGAACAGAATATGAGCTATAAACTGAAAGATGCTAAAATCACGCATATCTCTCTGGTTGACAAGGGCGCTAACGGCGTGCCGTTTGCCATCATCAAGTCTGCCGGGAAGAATGCCATCCAGAAACAGGTGCAAATCGCTAAGATTGATGATGATAAGCGGATTGTCAAAGGTGTTGTGTATCAGCCGGATGTGGCAGACGCTCATGACGATCAAATGGATGAAGTCGAAATTGAGAAGGCTGCACATCTCTTCATGGAGAAGCAGCATACCTACAACATCGACAAGCAGCATGATCTCGAGGTCGATAAGGGTTTTGTCATTGAGTCATACATTGCTCCTTGTGACATGACGCTTGGTGAGCAGCAGATTGCGAAGGGCTCCTGGGTTGCAGCTGTGAAAGTCACTGACGACGATACTTGGGAAGACATCAAAAAAGGCGAGATAACTGGCTTTTCAATGTGGGGTGTAGGTAAGCGGGAAGAGATCGAGGAGGAAGAGGAGGTATCCAAGGGAATCTTGAGCCGAATAGCTAAAGCGCTGGGCCTGATCGAAAAGGGTGCGGTCGCTGATAAATACCATAAGAACCGGAAGAACCGAGAATTTTGGGCGGCGCAGGATGCCCTCAACTCGGTTCTTTTTAATTGGGACAGTTATAACAGCGGGATGGAAACCGATGCGGAGACCATTCGGGAGGCGCTGCAGGATTTTGTGGACATTGCTGAGGACGTGTTGACCAAGGAGGATATCGTGAAAGCTATCGGCGCACCGCCTGAATCCATTGCGAAAGCTGGCAAGAAGATTTCTGCCGGTAACCTGAAACATGTGGACGATGCCATTGCTGCATTGAACGAACTGAAAAATAAAACTGCTCCTGTAGAACAAGAGCCAAAGGAGGAAGACGATTTGAAAGCTGAAGATATTGCCAAGGCCGTTACGGCCGCAATGGCCCCGATCGCCAAGCAGGTAGAAGGCCTGACAGCAGAAATTGCGGATCTTAAGAAAGAGGAAGGTTTCGACGGTGAGCAACCTGCAGGTGGTGGTGCTCCAGTTAATACCGCAGAAGAGACTGCAATTACCGACGCCATTGCCAAGGCTCTTGAACCGCTGAGTCAGCAGATGCAGACGCTGGCAGCTGACGTGCAGTTGGTAAAGAATAGCCGTGGTGCTTCCGCGCAAGGTGATGAAGAAGAAATCAGCAAATCAGAAGGCGCCGTTAGTTTCGGACGCTTCCTGTAATTTGAAGGAGGAATGCAAATCATGAGAACAAACGGTAACATCGCTAGTACGAGCATTCGTAAATCAACCATCGTTACACCAATGGACCAAAATGCCTTGAACTATGAGGAAGTTGAAGCTTTCACAGATATGGCATATGAGGCAAACGGCTTCTTGAAAGGCATTCGGCATGAGAACCGTAAGAGCTCCAAAGGAACCATTGATAAAGTTGGTGTACGGGGCCGGAACATGCGCAGTAAAAAAGAGAATATCATGGCGTCCAACACGCCTGGTCTGACCTTTCCACAGATCCCTTATTCAGTTGAGCCGGTAATTGTTCCATTTGATATTACCGAGGAATTTATTCGCCAAACTCAGCGGGTACGTGGCCAAAACGCAGAGGATATCATCATGCGTGCTATGGCAAACAACTACGGTGAGAATATGCAGGACATCGGTTTTAATGGTGATACGGCAACTCTGAACACTGACCCGGATTATGAGTTTTTGAGCATAAATGACGGTTGGTTGAAGAAGGCACGTACCACTGGTCATTACTTAGATTGGAAGACACTTTCGGCTAAAGAGAAAACAGGGATTTTGTTTGAGGTCGAACGTGCGATACCAACCCGTTATCGTGCTGGTGGGGTATTTAAATACTTTATGCATCCAAATACCTTCAGCGAGCGACTTCAGATGCTGGCTGAGAAGGACACTAGCGCATCTATTCAATTGCAGATCTTGGGGGGCACGAAGAAAGTCAACGCTTATGATGTTGAAGAGGTCTGGAGTATGCCAGAAGGAGCGATTCTCTTCACATATCAGCCGAACTTTGCGATGGTCCATACTTATGACATGCAGATTCGGAAGACTACTGAGGGCAAGGAGGCAATCTGGACTGATAAGCGCTTTTACGCAATTCATTCTGACTATGATTCTATTTTTGAAGAGCCACAAGCTCTGGCCTATGTGGAAGGGGTGGAATTCTAATGGCATACGTAACCTACCGAGGTAAGAACGCCTCACTTCGGCTGTATAGTATTCGTTTTGAGCCGGCTAAGCCGGTACTGGTGGAAGATTCAGTTGTGCTGGAAAAACTGCATGAGCATCCTGATTTTGAGGTCAAAGCGGAAAAGATCATTCCGTTGGAGGATTTGTCGGTGGTGCAGCTGAAGGACAAGGCGAAGAAAGCCGGAATTGAAGGTTTCACGGATATGAAGAAGCCGGATTTGATCGCCGCCCTGAAGGCACTGGAAGGCGGCGGTGTGCCGGATGCTGACAGCGACACTCCTTAAGAGCCGTAGCCGCGTCAGTACCGTGCAGGAGGCTACTGGTGAACAGCTTGAGCAGTATATTGATGATGCACTGACCCGGATCGAGTTGTATTTACCTGTTCCTTTTCCAGAGGTGGCAGACAAGCAGCTCATATTGGCCTGGGTGAAGCTTGCGGAGTCACTGGCGTTGCAGGACAGTGAGGAATACCTGGCTTCCGTCGCCCGTGGATACTCAGCGGAAAGTGACGGTGCTTGGACATACACCCGACAGGCAGTTGAAGGGAAGACCACAGGCAATGCTGATGTGGACTCTATTCTCTTCCTGTGGGTCAAGAAGCAGCAGTCCGGGCCGGATGATGGGAACATCACGGCCTATTTGCTATGAATCACCGCATGAATACTCCGCTGGCCGTATACCGGGTCGGCCGCAAACAGGATGCGGACAACTTATTCAGCGATCGGAAGGCGGGTAAGGTCGCAGATCTGAACTGTTTCGTTGTTAAGACGCAAACTGATGCCAAGGCAGAATCCACTCCTGTCATATACATTATCAAAAAGACAATTGGTGTTCCAAAGGTAGCAGACGTCCGGATCAGCGACGAAGTGTTGTTGTTCGGGCGTAAGTATCTGGTAATAGACTCTAACCCGCGCCGTTACTGGCGTGAGTTATTGGTGACTTGCGAGGTGATAGGCAGTGAGCGTGCATGATTTTGACGGACTCGCGAAGAAATTCAAGAAGCTGAGTGATGAAGGGGTTAGTCAGATCCTTAAGAACATTGCTGAGGCTGTGGGCGAAACACTTTTGAACCTGGTCATCGATGAGATTGATAAACAGGATCTGATTGACACTGGATTGATGTGGAACTCCTTTACTCGTGGAGAGGACAATAATATTTGGGAATGGGATATTGACCGCAATTCTATTACTATCGAAGTCGGTTCCAACCTTCCTTATGCGCGCCATCTCAATGATGGATACACCATCCGTAAAGCACATTATGTTCCTGGATTCTGGAAGGCAAATGGTCAGTTTGTATATGATCCGGCTGCAAAGACAGGGTTTATGGCGAAACCTCGTGTCTTCATTGGTCGACAATACTTTGACATCGCTGTGAAGGAGCTGGAAGGCGGTATGAACGCACTGATTATGAAGCGGCTGGAGAAAGAGCTGGGGAGGATGCTGTCATGATGGATGTGGGATTGAAAGCCTGGGCAGAACTCGTGCAGCGGATATATCCGGAGCTGCCGATTTTTCGAGATCGTTCCCTTTGGCTAGCAGGGCAGTTTGATCGTCCGAGTGTGTTCATTGAGACGGATCTTGTCTCTGACAAGGCTCATACGCCGCGGGCAGACCGAATCATTGAGGATGTAGGGTTAGTCTTTCATTACGACATCGACCGTAGTGTGGCAGAGGAAGACGGGGAGCCTATTCCCATAGACTTATCACCCTTCTTCCTTTACCTCCGCCAGCGACGGTTCTGTGTGGTTTCGCAGCGCTTTGGAATCATGATGGTGATTGAGGCTCCACGTACTCGGCCGCAGAATGATCGGATGGAAGTTACGTTTCGATTTTCATATCTGATTCACGTTCCGAAACTCATAATTAAAGATGACGGGCAATCTGTTCAGAAGATTAATGAATTTTGTATTGATCCAGGTTGTTTTAAAGTTTGATTCTGTTGTTAAGCTAGCGGGCAGTTTAGCATAAATAAGATCTATAATCCATTAGAAGTATTTAGAATTTCAATAACCATTTTCTAAGACTATCTTCGCTATGCTCCTGCTAATCTCATCAACTGGTCTAAAAATATTGCTGAGTACAATTATCGTTAGATCTTCATCCACATAGTGCAGACAAATTGAACAAAACCCATGAATTCCCCCGCTATGGCCAACAAGCTGGCCATAAGGACTTGTCTGGATTACTAATCCATAGCCATATTGAAAATCCGATGCTTCAATATGAGGAGTTAGCATCAGTTGTCGTGACTGTTCAGATAATAAAATATTTGATCGAAGCGCCCCTAGTAGATGATGCATGTCCCGGGCTGTGGAGAGGATCCCTCCAGTAGCGAAAGTGTTGTTCATATTTACAAATGGAGCATTTTGTAATAGACCTTCTTGACTTTCCTCATAACCGAAGGCTCTATGCATGACTATCTTTGCGGGGTCATTCATGTAAGTGCTCTGCATATTAGCTGGAACAAAGATATGCTCTTTGAAGTATGCTTCCAAGGTGAGTCCTGTTACTTGTTCGATAATCATCCCTAGCAGAAAGTAGCCTGAGTTACAGTAACTGAATTGTGTACCTGGTTCAAATGCGAGTGGCTTGTTAGAAAACAAATTCAGAATATCACTTTGGCTCCAATCGGAAGCTAGCCACGATTTAAGTTCTGACTCCGGCATACTGTTGATAAATTCGAAAATCCCGGAGGAATGCGTAAGTAAATGGTGTATAGTTATGATTTCGCTACTGGTCTGGTAGGGGAAGTATGGAGAGATCGGCTCGTGTATTGAAATTTTCCCTTGCTCGGCTAACTGCAGAATGGCAATTGCAGTAAAAGACTTCGTTATCGAGCCGATTTTAAATACCGTGTTGGTGTCGTTGTCGATGTCATGCTCGTAAATTGCTTTACCATAGCCCTTATTAAATATGATTCTACCGTTCTTCGATGCAAATACGATACCTGCAAACAGCCGATTGTTTTCAAGCCTTGTTAGATATTGGTTGATATGAGTTACAACATTCATGTCGGGCCATTCACCCCCAGTGTAAGAACTATATTTTGATAAGGCTCTGAATAAACGGCTTTACTTCTGGTGGCGCTTTTAATATACCGAACAGCTTTACCTTACCGAAAGTCTGCCTGGCCAGTTCGATTGTTACATCGTCTGCAACGACTAAAGCGCCGATTAGTTTGATGTCTAAAATCTTCCCAGCTTCAGAAAGTTCTTCGAGACGTTCTCTGCTAAATTCGAGAACACCCATAACGAAGAAACGTTCATTGCTGTAATGCTTAACCTCAGCTTGATGAGTTTGTAACTGATTACGGATAGAAATTCGTATAAAATCCGTACGATTAGAATAAAAACCCTGGTCAACCAGTAAATCGATTTGTCCTAAATCGACAGGCCCTAGATTAATTGTTATTTTTTCAGATTCAGCCAATACCATCCCTCCACCTTCCATATGGATGGTATTATACAACCAAGTGAGTGGTAAGGCAATAAATTGTTTTTATCTATATTGTTCTGCTATTGAGCTAACGGGACACGATAGTACGGCATTAACCGCCCAAGGAGAGGCAGTTTTTCTTTTGGTCAGAAAAAGGGAGGAGCACTAAAATATGAACATAAAAAAACAGATTCGCCAACCTACTAATGTTGTTCTTGATACCCTGAACAATCGAAGCAAGAAGGAATGGATTGAGAGCGCAGTAGTTTTGAAGCGGGAACGCTTCGAGATTGCAGGCGCTCTTTTTGATTGTGAAGATGATGCCCTGCTGTCTCAGCAGGAAGTTATTCAAAAGGTGCAGGCCTATTTGGGACTGAAAACAAAGGAGGAAACAGTGAATGTCGATACAAAGGAATAGACCAGGTGCATATGTGGAGCTGCAGGCGGTTGCGAAGTCTCGTATCCTATCAGTATCTGGCCGTGTTTTGGTACCGTATCAAGCGGAGTGGGGATTGCCAAATAAAGCAGTGGATATGGCGGATCAGTCCGAGCGTTTCAAGGAATCTGGCCTACTTGTAGATGAGTTGGAACTGGCTGCAGAGAATGGCGCAACGGTAGTGGGTTATAGGGTTACGAATGGAAATGAGGTAGCTGCCTCGGTTGCTGTAGCTAGTAGCTACACTATAGAAGCTCGTTATCCAGGTACTCGTGGAAATGATTTTGAGTATCTTATTCGAGCTAGCCTGGTAGATTCAACAAAGAAAGAGATTGTCATTCGGGATACGAAAGGTATCTATGATACTGAGACGTTCTTGGTCGCTGATAAAACTGAAGCTATCAATGCTCTGAAAAAGTCTAACATGGTGCGTTTTAAGGACACAGGCGCAACGGTGTTGGCTGATGTTGCCTACACGAAGTTAGCCGGTGGAATCACCGGCACTGCAACGATTACGGCAGCCAATTGGAGCGGTATTTTTAATCGGATTGATGGTTTAGTGTTTGATGTCGTGTACTTGCCTTCTTCTGAAGCTTCGGTTCAGGCAGCCGCGAAACAATGGTTGCTGGATCGCCGCACCAAGGCTCGCAAGCTTGCACAGCTGGTCATTGCAGGGGCATTGGAAACTGATGATGACATTGAAGATCATAATACGCGCAGTCGCGCGGCCAATGCCCGGTTTATCATCAATTGCTCTTTGGCTGGTGAACACACCAATGGTAAGACCTATGGTTCTCTTCACTGGGCAGCATGGGTGGCTGGGCTTGTAGCTGGAACACCGGCGAATAAATCATTTACGGGTGTTAAGGTACCAATGACTGAAGCTCTAGTGGACTGGAGTCATAGCGAAGTTTTGAAGGGGTTGGCCGAAGGCACACTGATGGCTACCCGCGACGGTTACGACTATATTATTGAGTCGGCAGTGAACACATTGACCACACTTGGGGCAGGGGAACGGGAGGACTTCGGTAAGATTCGAGTTTCCATGACGATTGACCAAATCCTGAATGACATCTACGCTGCTGGCAAAGCAAACAAGGCAAAGTTGGACAACGACAAGGATGGTCGGGGGATGTTTATCGCAGCGGTAGTCAGTTATCTGAAGACACGTGCTGAACAAAAGGCGATTGGCTCAGAATTTACATTTACCGAGCATCCAACGAAGATCAGTGACATGGATTATGCTTACTTCTCCCTGTCGGCAAAACCGCTGGACGCGATTGAAATCTTCAATATTGATTGGGAGGTGGCGTAAAAGATGGAACGCGAACTTATTGGCCGTAATTTATCCGTGCAGGATGACAATGGCGACTCGATTCAGACCATTAAAGAAGTAGAGGTTATTCTGAAGCCAGAAACATTGGATATTATCCGTGCTCGGAAGATGTCTAAGACGAAACAGATTGTCGGGTATGAGATCACCGTAAAGCTGGTTATGTCAAAATTGGAGTCCTCTCTTCGTTACCGGCTCTTGGCTGATTTCAAAGCGGGTAAGACGATGTTCCTGGACCGGATCACCGGCTCTCTTGAGGACATGCAGACGGGTAATGTAGAACGAGTGATGATCAGCGGTGTGCATATTCATGATGAAATGGATTTGCTGGTTGCCAAGATTGACGACAACAATGGCATCGATATCACACTTTCTGGTACGGCGAATGATTTTGATTTTATTGAACAGTTTCCGGATTATATGGCATAGGGACGGGTAACCGTCTCTTTTTCTTTATTTCATATCGATAAAAAAATTGGAGGAAGAATCACTATGAGCGATAAACTAGAAAAATACCTATCCAAAGGCAAATCAGGTCGTAAAGACGATACCATTACTGTGCAGGCAGACGGAGAAGAATGGTCTGTGCGCCGCCTGACCACTATTGAGGTACGCCGAGCCTATGAGCTGGCCTATGAGGAAAATGGTGATCCGAAAGATTCCTATAACGAGATCGACGTCATGATCGTTAAGGCAACCGAACATGAATTTGATTGGAACAATAAAGATTTACTACTCGCCTTCAATTGCACCAGTAAATATGAGCTGCCACCGCGTATTCTAGACAATCCTGCTGATTATTCGGAGCTTAGCAAAGCTGTGCGTAATTTCCAAGAAACAAAGGACGAACTTATGAAAGAAGCAAAAAACTCATCAAGCAAGACGGAGAAGCAAGCTGGGTAGCATCCTTTTGGATTAACCAGAAGCGGCTGCCGGCTGAAATTCTACCTTATGAGGTGGATAAACAGCGGCAGTATTTTTTCTGTCTTGCGGCTGGTATGGTAGCCGAAGAAGAAGCCATGAGAGCTCTTAGAAAATAATATGGATTTTTATTTATCTAACTTGAATTTTGAAACAACAGAACCTTGGTCTAGATCCACAGTTAACCAATCAATTGTATCTGTCCCCCCAGATCCTGGATTATAAATTTGAAAAACAAAATTTTCATTTTCCATATGAGAAAATTCAACATACGTCAGTTTATCGACGTAGCCGTACTGAACTAAATTATCAGTTGCAAATGATTTAGCAAGTTCTAAGGCTTGTTGTTGTTCCAAGGAAAGTTCATTTTTATCATCTGTAACCAGGGGAGTGTTGTGATCAAGACAGGTGCCTCCAAGTATCTCGCAACTAATCTCTTGTGTAATTAGATTCACGTGGTACCACTCCATCACTTCAGTTGTAGCTTTACTCGATTGTTTAACTATGTAATTCCCTTTATCATCAGTTCCAACTATTTTTATAGACGAAATCCTTAATTGCTCTTGATTCAGCTTAGTATTCACTAATTTTAGTGCTTCGTCTTCACTTAAATTAGAATGGCTTTCTAAGGTGCTATTAGAGTTGCTTGGATTTACGTCAGAGCTATCCTGATTAAACGTTTCTGATCCATCAATAGTCCCAGGGAGTTCACTTGATTCTGCCTTTGTTTCAACAATTGTCCCAATTTCTATTGTTTCATTTAGGTTTGTATTTAATGAGTCGTTTGTAGAAACTTTACTTCTTTCATTATGAGAACAACCAATAAGAACCAAAAAAAATAATAATATCATTACTTTTTTCATAATACTTCTCCTCAATAAAAAATTTATTAATAATTTTTTTGCGTTATATCTGATTAAATCCTTATACGAACTTAACGATATGTTCATCCACAGATATTCGTGAATTTGTTTAACAATCCTGCTTCGTAGATTTTTATTACGAGTACTTAGAGACCCATATCTATATCTATAAATGCAAGGGGGTGAACAACTATAGCAGCGACAACAAAAGTGACGGTTCCGTTCGAAGCGCGGGATCTTATTTCCGGTGCTGTCCAGAATATGCGGAAAGCCATTCTTGGGGCGACTAATGATTTACTAGATTTTCGTCGAGCTTCTGGACAACTGGGAGACAACCTTGTATCTGATCTTCGACGATCCAGGAGCGCAGCAGATGAATTAGGAAGTCACATTGGTGGCGCAGCGGACGAGACGCGTCGACTAGGGCGTACTAGCGTGGATGATATTTTCCGTCGTGCTCGTTCAGGTGCGGATGATTTGCGACGTTCGGCATCTCGGGCAGATTCGGAGATTCGCGGAATGAGTGATTCCCGGGTGCACTTAAGAGCACAAGATGAGGTTAGCACAGTCCTTGATGGTATATCTTCCAAAATTACAACGATTGCAGCAACTGCAGGAGCTCTAGTTCTAGGCGGTGGAATCAAAGACGCATTATTCGGGAATGTCATGGATTACTATTCTGAAGCTTCCCGAAGCGCGGCCTTATTGCCTACAGCTGCACGTGATCAAGGTCTTCAGACCGTGAAAGATCTAAATATTCAGGGCATTATTCCTTCACAGACGGAAGGGGCCAGACAATTAGCAGATATTGCCACACTAGTCCGGGATAAATCGCAAACTAGCGAGTTTCTGAGAGCTTCAGCAATGATGAAATATCTCCTGCCAGATGGAGGGTTCGAAGAGATCAATCGCGCACTGGCGCAGTCAGCTGACACGTTCGGTGAAACTTATGCTTCTGTAACTGACAGCATGATATATGCCTATGAAAAAGTGGGAGATCGACAGAAAGATCTGTTCGACACATTTTGGGAGTACAGCGGTTATTTCAAAAACACCGGTGCAAACTCTGGTCAAATGGCCAACTTCTTGACACAGAGCGTGAAGGAGGGAGCCTTCAATTTCGATAAGCCTGCCGATTTTATCAAAGAGACATTCGGCGTGAAGGCTCTCGATGTAGGGGACATGGAGAAGTATTTCACTCTGCGCGGAGCTGGTAAGAACGACGCAGCAAAGCAAGCTGCCTCATTTACTAGTGACATTAACTCCGGTGAGGAGCAACGTGCAAAAGGAGCGCTAATGGCCCTAGTTGCTGATTTAGCCAGTCAGTCACAGAGTGAGTTGAAAGCTTCTCTAGTATCCCTTGGATCGGCTACAGCGGAAGACAACGGAAGTGCTGTACTTAAGACCTTTCAAGTACCTTTTCAACCTGCACCTTCTGGTATTGCAGGGACGACGGAAAGAATGGTCCAAACTCAACAGGCCGCGAATCCGATGCAGGATATTATTCAGACTCGTGCGCAGATCGATCAGCAAATGCAGGAGTTGGGAGCGAATCTATCAACAGCAGTTCTTCCAGCGCTTAAAGAATTCAATACTCTGATCACGGAAAACAAAGATGAAATACAAGAACTGGGTTCAAAAATAGTCGGTTTTATAAGTAAAGCGACAAGTTTGTATAGCGATCACTTTTCAACAATTAATAATTCTTTGCTGATCCTCGGGGGCAGTATAGCAGCTATAAAAGGGGTTAAATTTGGAAAGGGGATTTTAGATGATTTAAGCAAGGCGAGCGGGCGATGGAGAGGCAATACCCCTACTTCAAACCCAATTGAAGAAGTCAATACTTCCACCCGCCGTAGATTCACTCTGAGACGTGGCACCACTGGTGGATCAAGTGGAGGCTTGGGTGACAGCCTGAGTTCTTTATCATCCATGACTGTAAATGCCAGTGTTGTTTATCTTAATGAAACTGGCGGCCTGGGTGGCTCTCTTGGCGGGCAGGGTGGTCGAACAGGAAGTAGGTTATCCCGGCGCGGGCGCACCGGCGCCGCTGGTTCTAGCACCCGAACAACGACAGGCGACAGCAGTACAGGTGGCTCGATTAGAGCACGTCGGGGCACACGAACTACCAATATTCCAGATGTCGATTCAATTCCAGATGTAGCCGCAAGACGGGGACGAGTCACATATCGTAATACCGCTCGGCTTCGGGGGACATCGGCTATTCCGGATATCATTTCGGATGTATCTGATATACCGGCTCGCCGAGGGGTGTTAAAAGGGTTAGCCAAAGGCGGGACCAAAGCCGTAAAAGCATTAGGAATTGCAGGTACTGTAGCGGGCATTGGATTGTCAGGGTATGACCTGTATCAAGCATCAAAAGATGATGGGCTTAAAGCCGGAGTATCGTCTACAGGTGGATCATTGGTAGGAGGTACAGCAGGGGGAATCCTGGGCGGTGTTGTTGGTTCGTTAGCTGGACCAATAGGCACTGCAGTAGGTGCAGCAGCAGGTGGATTGATTGGTGAAAAGCTCGGTTCGTTGGCTGATAATGCTGGATGGACGAAAAAGGCAGTAGATGGTATCTATTCGATCGGTGATTGGATTACAGGTAAAGGAAAGAAGAAGGAAGAGCCTGCAGTTACCGCTAAAGTAGTACCTGAAGCCAAGATCACCTTTGGTAACTTGACACCGGAACGAGAAAAACAATTACAGGAGACCTTCAACGTTTTCCGGGCCAATGTGGCCAAGGATGGATTAAAGACCGCATTGACCAGTGCTGTTAACGAGAGCGGTGTTAAGGAAACGGTCGATAAGATTAAAAACACATTTGTTGGCGCGTGGAAAAGCACAGAATCGGGTAATGCTCAGCAAAATGTGCAAGCTGTTGGAGTAGCTGCACAGAAAACAGCTGGACAGACTCAGCAGTTAGGTGTAACCACGAAAACCAGCACTGCTGGAATTGTTCAGGGTGCTGGTGCAGCGGGAGCTAGTATGCTCGGAATCGGGACTGCAGTAAAGACGGCGACCGATGAGACGAAGCAGCAGTTGCTATCGATACAAACAGTTACGAGTCAGAGTGAAAGATGGGGCAGTACCATTATTACGAGGATTTCCAAGGGGATGCAGAGTAAATTTCCTGAACTTAAGTCGACAGCAATCGGTGCTATGGGTATTCTGAACACCCTGACTGGAGCAGGTGCGGCGAAATCATTTGTTACCTCGAGTCTTCCCAACTCCAGTGGTGGTGCCGCTTATGCAAACGGCGATATTATTACTCGACCTCATATCGGGTTGGTCGGTGAAGCTGGACCAGAGGCCATTATTCCTCTCTCTGCAGGGCGCCGGCAACGCGGGGTGGAACTGTGGGAACGTGCGGGAGCAATGTTGGGCGTTCGGGCTTACGCAAACGGAGGGATTGTTGGCGCGCAGCCTTTCCGAACTCAAGCTTACAAGGCTAAAGCCTACATTGATGATAACAACGACAGAATAGGTTACGGAGCCGGCTATGCAGAAGGGATCCATGGATCACTTGAAATGGTAAAGAAGCAAAGCATGAAGCGTTATACCAAGGCCATGAGTAAAGCCAGTAGTCTCACAGATGCTTATAAGATACGAGCAACCGGTCATCAATTGCGTAGGCAGGCTGCCAATATGAAGACTTTTGCCAGAAGTACAAAACTTCTTGGTAAAGTGGTTCGACCTGTTGGTTATGCCATGGATGCTTGGGATATCCTCTTTGCTGGCAAAGGAAACCGCGGGCGACAGACTGCTAAGGTAGCTGGTGGAATTGGAGGCGGGATCTTAGGTGGTGCTGCAACGGGTGCAATGCTTGGTACCTTTCTCATGCCTGGTGTAGGTACAGCCGTTGGCGGTGCAATCGGGGGGCTGTTAGGAACAATCGGCGGTGAGAAGTTGGCCACGAAAATGTATGATGGCATTTCTGGATTCTTTGGCCGACGAAAAAAACTTAAGAAGAAATACGCTGATGGTGGGCTTATCAGTGCTCCACACATGGGCCTGGTCGGTGAAGCCGGACCGGAGATGATCATTCCACTTTCGCGGCAGCGGAGTAAACGAGGAAGAGCATTGTGGGAACAGGCGGGGAGCTTACTTGGAGTTCGTCCTTACGCAGATGGTGGTGCGGTTGGTATGAGATCGTCCAGTATCCCGGTAGCGAAGACATTGGCGCAGGCACCTGCAGCGATCCGCGATATCGTAATTGAAAACATCAACATCGATTTTGGTGAACTGGCAAAGGGAATTACAAACTTTGCAGAATTCGCGAAGATGCTGACCAGTCCACAGGGACGAGCGTTGTTCCGCAAGGTTTTCGGCGAGGAGTTGTACAATGCTCTGGAAAGTGGGGGATAAATCATGCTGACTATGATACGTGATAAGAATCGCTTCACATTTCCAATTACACCGGCAGAGATCCAGATCACCAGCAGCAATGAGATAGATTCCTTTGTTGTAATCACAGGTGAAGAGAAGACAAGTAAGAGACTCACTTCAAAGCTGAAGCGGGTCTCTTTTTCTGTGATCTTCCCACGGACCTGGGAGGAACTTTGGGAAACCGGCAAAGAGACGGTGGCTTACCAGTCTCCAGAACAGGCTTGGAAGTTGATGGAGGAATGGAAGCTCAAGCCGGTTGTTATTAACTTCGAATCGCTGTTCTCGCAGACTATGTGGTTTGAGAGTTTCGAGGCTACGTATAAAGATGGTCAGGCGAATTTGCATATCACATTTAATTTCATTGAGTTCAACCCAGTTAAAATTGTTTCGTACTCCAACACCAAGCAACTCTTAAAGCCTGGGGTAATCATAACCAAGTCATCCAAAAGTCGGCCTAATACAACGGGGAAAACGGATAGTAAAAATAAAACTAAGAAGAGTGATAAGCAGAAGAAAGCCGAAGCAAAAACAGCTGCCGACAATAAAAAGGGAAACTTTGATTATTTGGTTCAAAAGGAACGAATTCTGGACAAGAACTCTAGTGTTAAATAAAGGGCGGGATTAAAATGGACAATTTTGCGATTCTTTACGGAAAGGAGAGTAATCGGCAGCTGTTGACGGATGCGGCAGTTGAATTGTCCTGGTCTTCAGTACGAGATGAAATCGCACGTAGCGCAACTGTTCGACTTCGTAACGCTGCTGAACTGAAGGTAGCCGGTATGCTGATGTGCTTTTCATCGCGACTTAAAGGTGTGGGAGTGCTTCATCACAAGAACCAATTTTTTCATGGTCCCATCATCAAGTATGAACAAAATGAGTTCACAGATGAATGGGAGGTTGAAGCGCGGGAGATGAGTTGGTATTTAGCGAAGAACAAAGGCACACGCCCATACCTAAAGGGTGAAGCCGGTGCTGAGCTTCAGCGTTATATCAAAACTACCGGAATTGATTTTCGATGTCCTGCATTAGGGTTTAACCTAGATGAACGTTATGGAACGATGTTCCATTCAGAAGTTATCTTGGATGTGCTGCAAAAGGCATATGAGCGTAGCGGCTATCGTTATCATGTAGATGTAGTCCGGACGGATACTAGTTTCTACCTGCAGGTAGTTAGGGAGGGAACGAACACCCTTGTTCCTGTCTTTATCCCGGAACAGATGGAGGCTAGCAACGCTGGTTATAGCATTGAGGAGACTTATACAGTCGTCACCGCACAGAAGTATAAGGACGATAAGCTTGCTTCATCAGTAACTAAGATGGCAGCCGGTGCAGTTCAAGCCATGGGTCGAATGGAAGAGATCATCGAGGTTGAGGAAGATGAGGACCCGGCCACGATCGCTACGCAACGCCTGAAGGCTTTGTCGCAGGCGAAGCAGATTAAGAAAATTACTGTAAAGCATGAGGACCACACGCTGACAGGGCTTCGGGCTGGCTGGATGGTGTTGATCAAAACGGACCATACCTCCAGGTGGATTGTAGAGTCCGCCGAGAGCAGTTTTAAGAATGGGTTATACACTGTGAAGCTTGAGCTGGAAAGAAGGGAGTAACGTTGCTAAATGATGCTTTGAATTTGTTGAAGGAAAAGACGAAAGGTCATATTGACGCCCGAGATACCGAACGTGCGACATTATTGAGTTGGCCAAGTAAACCGGAAATACAGGTAGAAGGTGACCCGGAACCTTATCCTGCAGATAAACTGGTCTTTGCAGAATATCTGCAGGAACGCCGTATCGATGCAGTCTTTGAGGTTGAGCAACTTGAGGTTACAAAGTTAACCGGTGTCCTAACGATCCACAGCCCACTGAAGGTTGGAGATCAGCTTATTGTTTCTCGCATGACAGGCCAACGTTATTATGTACTCGGAAAGGATGTGGGCAGTAGTGGCGGATAGCTTGTTTCCTGATTTGGACATATCGGACATTGGAGAAGTCGAGCTTACAGAATCGGTTGTATCGGCTACAAAATGGACTTACATGATAGATTACCGTAACCGGCGTGCCGTACTCACTGAAGATGGCCAACCGAAGAAGACAGGTTCTTATGCTGAGTACTTAGTTCAGACAGCACTCAAAATCCTTAATACAGAACGCTTTCGTTATGTCTTGTATGGGGAAGAAGTTGGCGTGGAGAGATCGGAGTGGTCTACTTGGGAAGATGTAGAGATCAAACGAGATATGGAGGAAGCTTTGACTGCTCATACTGAGATTGTGCGTGCTGAGGTGCGATCGATGGTGCGAGAAGGACAGGAGATGCATCTTAGAATATTGATAACTGGCTTAGCGGGTCAAGTGGAACTGGAGGAGGCGATTAGTGTATGACCATTAAACTGAGTGATTTACCGTCACTCCCCTACATGCCTATCCTAGAAGAAGAGCCAGAGGAAATCTATCAGCGTTGGGTGAACCGTGCCATAGCCCTGGCGCTTGAACGAGGGTTACCACCGCCGCCAACAGGAGAAGGGGAGTACTTTTATGATTTGTGGTATCCTCTTGCGTTGGAGCTTGCCGAACAGCAAATGCTATGGACTTATGGATTCCTTCAGGGCTTTCCCATCTGGGCGGACTCTGAGTATCTCGATGGTCACGGATGGGCTGCAGGTCTTACCCGCAAGGAAGGTGAGAGTGATGATACATTTCGCTTGCGTATGCTTGAACGTGCTGCTACCGAAATTGGGAGCGGACGTCGCAAAGATTATGAAACCTGGGCCACTGAGATGGCAGGTGTGGGTGGAGCCATTGCCCGTGAAAAAGAACGGCATGATAATTCCATTGATCTTTACTTGACCAACCTGAACGGACAGCCGATTACTGAGGAATTTGCTGAGACGGTCAAAGCATGGATGTGGGAGGAGCGTCGGATCGCTGGGCATGACTTATTGGTACATCCGGCTCCGGTCTTTAATGTACGCTTAGAGACACGCTTGCTAACGTCTAGCGGAACAGATCTGACTGTGCTGGCGGCAACCATTCAGCAGCGTGTATTGGATTACGCGAGTGGACGTTCCAAACTAATATACAATTATGTGGCTGCCTTATTACTGCTACCTGGCGTAGAGGATTACGAGAATCTAACCCTTAATGGTGATGTAGAGGATATTGTTCTCCCCTTATCGTCAGTTTTAAGAGTGGAAGTGATCTTGTTATGATCCCGCTGAGATATCGTGAAATGCTGCCACCTTATTGGTACGAAATTGATATGGCGGACCGGCACTTTTCTGTTTTTGAGAAAGAAATGGATGATCGCCTGCAGACGATAGACGATTTGAGCAATCAGTTTATACTCAGGAGATCAACCTGGTCATTGTGGATTTGGGAGTGGATGTACTTCCGGAAGACTCAAGAGGGAAGTGACGATGAACGTAGAGAGGCGATACGCCGGAAGCGCTGGGGCGATCGACCTTTTAAGCTACCTCTATTGCGGGAACTAGGGAATCAGCATGGAAAGCTGAAAAATGTTTCTGAGGACTTTTTAGCAAAAGAGATCCATTTTGAATTTTCCTTAGTTCAACCGTTTAACATGGCAGGTCTGCAGGCTGATTTTGAATACGTGCGTCCGGTTCATATTCGTCGTGCAGTATTTAGTTCAGCAGTTCCGACGCAAGTCATTAATATAAAAGGTACTGGCTACTCGCATGGAGTGGACTTCCCGATTTGCGGGTTTGAAGTTCCGTTTGGAGGAGGGGAGTAATGGCAGATGTTATTAAGCAGTTGCTTCTGGAGAAGTTGATTTCGAATTTGAATGGCCACATCGTCAGAGCGCGGGTGAATATAGGAGGCGTTCAGACGACGTATCCTATTTACAACACAATTGTGTCTGGTATGTCTGTTCGAAAGTACATTTATATAACGGAGACTCAAGCCATCGGCAAACAACTTTTAGGCGCAGCCTTGCTGGATGCTGAAGGTAATATACTGGCAGATCAACCCCTTCTCGTAACTAAAAACGATAAGGGGTTTTTAATTGCCTTTGAATTTGTTTTGAGATTGGAGGCGAATGCTGGTGGTGTATAACAAGCAGCAGTGGAAGGACGAGATTCCCGACTTGACCAAGCCGATAAAGGATTCCTCGGGAAAGCAAAAGACTGACCCACAAACCGGGAGGCCTTTGTATGAACTGGTCCAAGAAGGTACACGTCTTACATCTCAGCGTTTGAATCACATAGAAGATGGTATTGAGACCGTCCATGAACTGGCAGATCAAAACGCTGCGGATATTGACACACATAAAAAAGATACAGTTAAGCACATAACGGCTGCTGAAAGAGCGGAATGGAAAGCCAAGGAGACAACTGCAGGTGCTCAGACTAAAGCAGATGCTGCTCTATCAGCTGCCAAAACCTATGCAGATACCGCGCTGCTTGCAAAGGCAGATAAGTCATCTACTTACAGCAAAACGGAGACTGACCAGCGTATTCAAGCTGTGGTCGGTGCTGCACCGGACGCTCTCGATACACTTAAAGAAATCGGGGATGCACTGAATAATGATCCAAACTTTGCGGCCACAGTCACCAACCAGCTCTCGGGAAAAGTGGACAAGGTATCAGGCAAACAACTTTCAACAGAGGATTATTCTTCTGCAGAGAAGGCGAAGTTAGCTGGGCTTACACCTGGAGCTGGTGCTGCGGGATCGGCTACAGATGCAACGATAGGTAATCGTACAGCGGATCCTTCGATTACTACTCCCTATAGTTTAACGGGCACTATTACTCAGTGGTTCTCATGGATAACTAAGTATTTTAAAGCTATCACAGGCAAAGCCAATCCTTTTGACACCCCTGATATCACGCTCGCTGCGACTAAGACACATGTAGACAATACTACAGTCCACATCACAGCTGCAGAGCGTACTGCGTGGAATGCAGCAGAGACTAACGCCAAGAACGCATCTATTCCCTTGGTACAGAAAGGTGCTGCCAGCGGTGTTCCTGCCATGGACGTAGCGAAATATATGCTAGGGGACGGAATCAGTCTAAAGGAGTTTTCTACTGAGACTGTACACACATTTAGCTTTACACATAATGTAGCTAACCAAAAAGTAGACTTAAGCACTACAGGTGCTCTTGCTGGTTTTTTTGAAGTGACGGTCACAGGCACATTTGGTAACCAGAACAACGTAGGCAGAATGACCAAGCGTTTCAACATTATGACTAATACATCGGGTACTATAAACAGTCAGTTAACCCAGTACACGGAAGTTACTGGTCCTATAGTTAGCTGTTTATCTATCTCAGACGCGTATTGGAGCGCTTCTAGTAGCCAATGGCGTATTACCATAGATGCACGAACAAGTAACGGTAATGGGTATGCTGTTCATATTAAGCGGCTTACATCGCAATCAACACTTAACACCAAGCCGTTCACTTTAGGCACTCCCTATACAGGTACTGCCGCTACCACTCTCCCTATAGCAGTACAGACCATTCCAGATGATACTGTAACTCAGTCCGGTTATTTAATTCAGAAGCACCTACTAACGGATAACAGCGGAAAAAATATTAAGCTACCAAACGGTACCGACTTAGACACCGTACTAGCTAACGGGTTTTATAACGGCATAGCACTAGTTAATGCACCAACAACGGCTAATGTATGGTATTACATTGAAGTACAACAACACACCGAGAATTCACAGTTTGTACTTCAACGAGCTACGCTTATGAGTGGTACGGCTGGAGACAAACCCCTTAGATACGAGCGCATAAGAAAACTTAATGTATGGAGTACTTGGGTTGAAATTGAGGGAGCGGACAAAAAGAATGTAGCTAATGGTTACGCTGGTGTAGATGTTAACGTCAAAGTAGCACGTGTTAACACCTACAATGACTTAGGTGGTATCTCCGCATTGTCTAACTTAGATACGGCGTATACAGCGGGTACCTATAGTGTAAATGCAAATGCCGTCGGTACTCCTTCTTCTGGTGAGTATGGACAAGTGATGATTCATGTAAGCCAAGGAGAAACACATACTGATGTTAACTGGATATGGCAGATGTTCTTCGGGACAGCAGGGAATACTTTTGTACGCCGTAAGGTAAACAACGGTGCTTGGCAGAATTGGGTTAAACTGTGGACTGGTTATAACGATTCAATTCTATTTTTGAGTAGATGGATGATCCCGAATGGCTCAGACATAAACGCTTTTACGACAAACGGGTGTTACTCCATTTTTCAACCAACAGGGCTAACGAATTTTCCTGCCGGAGTGATCTACGGCATACTAAACGTAACTATGGCAGATGTAACAACGAATTACGCTAAACAAGAAATAATGGACTGCACTAACGGTACTATCTACACGCGCGGGAGAACCGGATCAAGTACGTGGACTTCTTGGGTATCTGATATAACTAGTGCTGGAGGAACGATGGAAGCGCCACTAGTTAGAAAGCATAGTGCTACATCATACAAATACAATAACGTAGCATCCTATTTCATGGGAGCAGCTGATGTAAAGGGAACAATAAAAATTACTCTTCCTGTCGGATGGAATCTTGCTATGATGCGGATTAAAATTAGTGGATATGATTACTCCACAGGGAAGGGAGCTTGGGAGCTTACACTAGGAGGATATAACTTTACCACAGGATGGACTAATACTTCCGCATACGCTGAGGGAGCTATCCCGTTCGGTACCGTAAGATTTGCCTATGATGGGTCTAAGTGCTGTATCCTTCTTGGCAATCCGGTATCTTCATGGAACTACCCTTCCATAGAGGTATCTGAAGTTTTAGCTAGTCATGCAGGAGCTTCGGGACTTGGGAGTCCTTGGACAGTGTCAGTAATCCCTAATGAAGCAGGTATCACTAATATTCTCAACACCACAGTATCTTACGGCACATCTTCCACACTACAAGGAAGATCCTCAGACGTAAATGCTACACCTAACACTATACCTGTACGGGATAGTAACGGTAAAATTGCGGGGGCGTCTAGTACTGTATCAAAGACACTAGAGCAGTCTATAAGTAGTCCTGCAACTGACGTTGAAGTGTTACGATATACTCCTACAGCCAAAGGAGCATTTACACTGAGTGTCTACTTATCACTACCTAACGCGTCCAATATAAAAATTAGCGTGAAATACTTAGACTCCATTATGGGTATTCAGACTTATGACATTTGCCCGCTAGATCAATTAGAAGCGGGAAGTCATGCATTTGTTCCCGCATTCTTTGTAGCTGACACTGGGTTAGCAATATCTGTTACACTAACGTCCAATAGTGTAACAACGCCTGTAATAACAGCAATACTTAAGGAGGAATAACCTAATGACACAACTACATTTACCGGGCAATGCTAAGGCTACGCAAGTTCTTGAAGGGGCTGGATTCAGCGCCGGATCTATTTACAACGGCGTTGGAACCATGAAAAACATGGGTGACCAAGAAATGAGCGCCGTGGGCGCTTATATGCAAGAGGGATATTTATCGCTTTCAATGGGGGGGATTGGAGACGGCAAATTTCAAGCCGTAAATGATGGTACACAGCTAACATATGCCGACCCTGTACATGTATCTGCTAAGAACATCATAATGGGTGTAGAAATGTTAGGGCTAGACGGTACAGCCACCTCAGACGCTAATGCAACAGCGGCAGATATCAGAGCAGGAGTAATAGCTTATAGCCAAGGTCAAAAGCTTGTAGGAACTTCTGTTTCTCCAAAGTATACCAAAGGGGAAACAAGACCTTACGCCGCTGGTTCTTATAGTAAAATTTCTGTTACTGGCACAGGATTTAAACCAAAATATGTCATAGCCTACTCGTCCGCACCTGCCGCTGATAAAATTTGTACTATCTGCGAGATGTATCCTGGCAGGATGGTGAACACGATGCAGAACGGCAGTGGAGCCGCAATGTCCAGCACCAAACAAGGGACTGGCGACGGATACTTTCAATTATTAGATAACGGATTTGATATGTGTGTAGGGTTTAATGGCGGCTTTGTAAGCGGGATAGTTACCTACGAGTGTTGGGGATAAGGAGAATGTACTCTGAATCTATTTGTTCATACTCTGCTGTGTCTTGAAACTACGCCGTATAGGCGTTATTATTTTGCCCTCGTAGCTGTTACGGGGGCTATTTATATTGAGGGGGAAGGAAATTGACAAAATCACAAATCGCTGCATCTGCAGTTGGGGCAGTAGCTGTTTCAGTGTTTGATTTTTTATATGGGGAGGCGGATGCTGTCATAACCATTATGGCTGCACTTTTATTTTTTATTATCATGGATTGGTTATCGGGTATTAGAGCCGCTAAGAAGGACAACACCTATGCCAGTAAGTACGGTATTGATGGAGTGTTTCGGACATTTTTTATGTTACTGCTGCCAGCGGGAGGACATCTGCTTGATATGGTGTTCGGATTGCCTGGAGCGATATTTGGTGCACTAGCAATCGGTACGTTGTATCACGTGTTACAGAGCATGACTGCTAACTCAATTCGGGCAGGGTGGGGGGATTCGCTCCCATTGCCAGTCTTAGATGTAGTACTCAAATGGGTAGGTAGCGAGTTGGATAAAAAAGTTAAACGCGCTGCCAGTAGAAAAGGGGATGAGGAGTAATGTCTCTCACACTGGATCAAGTAAAGAGCAAATCAGCTACAAGATTGATAGGATTAAACCCAGTTGTGATGGCTGCTACCACATTGTTAATTGAACGCTGTTACGCTAGGGGAGTGCCTATTTTAATAACTCAAGGATTACGGACTATTGCTGAGCAAGAAGCTCTCTACGCACAAGGGCGTACAAAACCTGGATCTATCGTCACTAATGCCAAGGGAGGAACCAGTTACCATAACTATGGGCTAGCCATTGACTTCGCGCTGTTACTACCAGATGGCAAACAGGTATCTTGGGATTTAAAACGCGACGGTGACAGTGACAAAGTAGCTGATTGGACGGAGGTAGTTCAGGAGGCTAAATCACTCGGCTTCGAGTGGGGCGGTGATTTTGTTTCTATTACGGATGCACCACATTTTCAAATGACTTTTGGGCTTACAACTTCACAATTACGTGCGGGTGCTAAGCCATCAGAGATTGCTATGGCAAAAGCAGCAGCTATTATAGATCGACTAAAAGAGGAGGTAAAGGAAGACATGAGTAAAATTGCGGAGTTAGAAGCAATCGTAGCGAAGCAGGCTGAGCGCTTAACAACCCTAGAGAAGCGCTTAAACATCTCAGGGAAGGAAACGTATGCCAACAATTATACAGTGGCTATTACGGCTGCTAAAGCAGCAGGAGCGATTACAACATCGGCTGATAAGTCAAAACTTGAGCTTAATATTATTCAGATGTTTTTTAATCTTGGTTTGTTTAAGAGAGTGGATAAATAAATAATTAATGGATAATCAAAACCTATCTAATGTTCTGGCGTTCGCCTCGGTTATCGCCGTTCTTACTACGGTTTTGGCTCAAAACGGAATCTTTAAGACTCGCCGATCATAGCTATCTTTTTCTTCCGATCAAGGATCAGATGGAATTAAAAATTAATGGTAGCGATAATGGAGATATTTCGTCAACAAGATTAGCAAATGAAATATTGGTAGATCTCTATGGAATTAAGAATTTGAAGAATAAAGAGGGAACGCTATAATATATTAGTGATTATATTGAAAAAATGAATAATTTGACTTATGAGAGTTCAACTATATATATTAATGATATGTAGAAAGTCGTTTATTTATCAGGGGTAATGGGATATTATGAATTTAGAAAACTTAAACGCTGAGACGGAGGAATAAGTTTGGAAATAGTTTGGACTAATTTAATATTAACTGTGATTATTTCGGGGATACTAATATTTTTAATTATTAAAGGCATCAGTTCATTAGTAAGAAGTTATAAATCAAAGAAATAACGTTATAGACGAATATAGTATGTCATGGTTATATTTGCGAGTCTCTGACTTTGAAAAAAAATTATCAAAGAGTGTTGACAAAAAAACTGAATTTCAAATCACTTACCCTGCTGCTATGGTGGGGTATTTCTTTACGTTCAGAAAAATTTCCTCTACCAGTGATATGGAGTGCATATACATAATGTTCCAAATGAATTAATCTATACTTATGAATAATGAAAACTATCAGTATAGAGATATTTACTTTTTTGTAGGGAATCCAGCAATTCTATGGATCACCATACTTGGCTTGGTGCTACTAGGATTTGTATTGTTTTATTTCATTAAGAAATACATAAAGAGAAGAAAATGAGAGACAGGTATTTAATACATAGGAGTGATCATTTTGAGCAATGTATACAAAGTCCTACAGACAGACTCTGATTTTCTAACGGCTGCTTTAAAACAGTCTGAAGTTGATATACTTGAACGTCGAGGTGATCTGGCTGGCTGCATAATTGATTGTGAGGGTCCAGTCCAGAAATGGAGTCCAGTTAGTGTGAAAGTCGCGGATGCATATTACATGAGAACCGAATTTGAATTTAGGATGGTTTTGGCATAAGCGTGTAATAACAAATGCCCCGTCAACCTTAATTGGTCGGCGGGCTTTTTTTGTTTATTTGGTCATGGTAAACTTTAGTAGAAGTATAAAGGGGGATGGAAATGCGTCGAGCTGCAGGTTTATTGTTCTTACTGTTTACTCTTACTGCTTGCGGATCATCAAGTGGACTTTCAACAGATGACCTTGCAATTGTTAAAGTGAATGACGAAAAACAAATTGTACGTTATGGTATGAGTCGAGAAACAGCAGAAAAAGTTCTTGGAGAAGCAGAATATGATTCAAAATTCATTCTAAGTTACGAGAATGGTGTGGATATCTTATTCAGAGATAATTCTGTTGTTGTAATTAGGTTAGATGAAGAATCAAGTGGAGTCTATAAGACTTTGCAAGGAGCAGAAATTAATATGAATAAGAAGGATTTAAAAGGGATATACGGTAAGGATACTGCGATAGAAGTGTCCGAAAATAATTTAGACTATCTCTATGATTCCATTAACAAAAAATATCTAAAAACTATGGAGGTCAGTTCAAAACAAAGAGATAAATATTATCATGTTTCTATTGGATTTAATGACCGCGGAGAGGCTGAAAGTATATTTCTGATGGACAATAATGCTGCAGTACTCATGGAATGATACATAAATTACCACTGAATTAAATATGTAAATGTAGTTTTTTTCTTTCAGTGGCTACTACTTGCATATAAAAAATACTCCGTCAACCTTAATTGGTAGGCGGGGTGTTTTATTTATTAGTTTCGCCTTCAACACGCAGCCTTATAACCCGTGAAATACTCTCCACCTCAATGTATGGCACCCACACTGGTCCTTCAATGGTAATGATCTTAACTCGCTCTGGATCAGCTGATACCTCCGCAATACCCTTTATCTTGTCGCCATTTAATAGCCATACAACAATCAATTCTCGTCTTACGGCTGCGACCTTTAAACTTTGCTTAAGTTTTTTATCCATGACCACACCTCGGGTCTTTTATGATTATTATACACCCGGACTGATATCCAAAGGAAAATTTTCCTTACTAGTGATATTGAGTTCATTTACATAATGTTCCAAATCATTTATATTAATTTTCAAAGGACGGCAACGACATTTTGGTACTAATTTAAAATATAGGAGGAATAATCTTAATGGGGAAAAATTCGAAATTACTTTATTGTATTTTGGGTAGTGCTATACTTGCTTTATTAAATAACCCTATCCTTAGTTACGCTAAACTTGGAATGTTCGAGGGGGGTTATGGAAATAGTAGATTTGGTGTGTTGTTAGTTTTAATTACTAATCTATTTTCTTTAGCAGGATTTATACTATTAATTTTATTCTCCATTATATTAATAATCAAAAATATAAATTTCAAAGAAAAGTAAAGGGATCACATAAAAACTCGCTGGCAGATATCTTATACAGAGGAGTGATCGTATTGAGCAATATATACAAAGTCTTGAAGACGGATGCAGAATTTCTAACGGCTGCTTTGTCACAGTCACAAGTGGATATACTTGAACGTCGCGGTGATCTGGCTGGCTGCGTAATTGATTGTGAAGGTCCAGTCCAGAAATGGAGTCCTGTTAGTGTTAAAGTTTCTGATGCTTATTACATGAGAAATGAATTTGAATTTAGGATGGTTTTGGCATAAGTAGGTATAACAAATACCCCGTCAACCTTAATTGGTCGACGGGGATTTTTACTTTTGTTCATTTTATTGTCAAACTAATTCGTACTTATAGTCATGTGCAAATTCTTTAAATGTAATTGGTCTTTTGCCAAGTAATATTTCTAATTCAGGTGTGATTTTTTTAGCTAATCCAATTTTTGCTGTAAAGTAAATTCCAATCATAACAGTAATAAATTCTTTTTGAATTCCTTTTGCTATCATTTTATCTCTAAACTGATGAACTGATGGATTAACATATTTGATTGACTCTCCTAGTTCTTTGGATATAATTTCAGCGACTTCATAGTAATCTAACGCTTCACTCCCCGTTAATGAGTAACCTTTATTTTCATGACCATCCTCAGTTAGAATTTTAGCTGCCACAGTACCGATATCACGAACATCGATAAAGCTAGTTTTGCCTATTCCTGCGGGTACATAGATCTTCTTTTCTTTACGTAGCTCTTCCCCATGTTGAGAAATTAAGTTTTGCATGAAGAAACTTGGGCGTAAAAAAGTATATGGAATTCCTGATTTTTTAATGATTTTTTCTATTTTGTAGTGTGGAACAATTGGGTTTTTCTCTACGCCCAATAGGGATAGAAACACAATGTGTTCAACTCCGACTTCCTTTGCGATATCTATGAGAGGTTGAAAGTATTTTTTTGCGTCAGCTATATGCGGAGGGCGTAGTAAAAATAATTTTTTCACTCCTGTTAATGCTGGACGAAAAGAATCAGCATTTTCAAAATCAAAATAAACATACTCACTGTCTTTTCGATGGGAGGCAATTTTAAAAGGTGTTTCACTTTTCTTTAATTCGTTAACCAATTCACGACCTACATTACCGGTTGCCCCTGTGATTAAAATCATAAGTTCACTTCCCTAACTAATATTTGAATAGATCGTTTTAAGCACGTTCATAAACGTGGACATTTCTTGTTCAGAAATATTTTTAAGTGCGTTATCCATGATTTCGTCACTAAGATCTTCTATTTGACTCTTAATTATCATTCCCGAATCTGTAATGAATACAAGATTTGATCGTTTATCATTTGGATTATCTTTAATGACCAGAAGTCCTTTTGCTTTAAGTCGCTCGAGTATACCCGTTATTGTAGGGCGATCCGAGTAAGTTCGCTCTGCAATCATAGCTGGAGTTGTTCCTTCTAAATGAATAGATATATCTTTTAATACTGCCCATTGAGGAGCTGTTACATTATAAAGTAAAAGTTTTTTTGTTAAGCTTTTTTTCATTTCAAGACTTACTCTCATTAATAACTGTCCTGGATTGTCCATAGGTTAGTTCCCTCTTTGTATAGTTTGTGTACTAACTACATAATTAGTATACAAACTACATTTGCTTTTATCAATATTAATTAATATATTCGTTGGAATTGTGGGATTTTATAGGTATCGACCAGCATCTGTTTCATGGGGCTTGGACGGCGGCTATATAGGTGACTGGACAGATTACTAGGAGGGCAGAAATCATGGTGGAAAAATTGGAAAGTATTTGGGATTGCAGTAGAATGATGCTCCCGGAGCATAAGCTTCGGATTATCAGTGATGAGCGAGGACAGCAGTGGAAGGACCGTAAAAAGCCAGTGCTTGACGCGCAGGAGTGGGAATTGATTGATCAAGTGCTTGCTTACTCGAAACGGTATAGGGAGCAGATTACAATCACTCAGTTTGAACCGGTTCATGACATTAAGATTTGGGGAGTTGTGATGGCCATAGACAGGCAGCTACGACGGATCAAGCTATAAATGGAAAATGATTATGACTGGATCAATATTGATGATGTGATTCAGGTAACTACATAAAAAATGCCCCGGTGAAAATGTCCGGGGCATAACTATTATTGTTCGAATAAATCATCCATTAAACTATCGATTTCCTTTTTACGTGAGGATGTAGCCTCAGTGTCTATCATGACTTTGCCTTCTTCGAAAATAAGGGTGTCTCCAGGCTTAACCTCCGCCGGTAGTTCTGATCTAAGGACATCTTCGTTTTTACCATCAAATTCAATGACGGCATATTCACCCTCGAAGCGATCAATGATTCCTTTCTGCATTTACTTCGCCCCCTTAGTCGATGTAAAGGTAACTTTATAGCCATCACTTATTGCAGTAATTGTACCTTTTTGATCAGTTCGTAATACTGAAGTATTCGCATTTTTTAACCTTGTAAGTATTCCGGAATCTGGATGTCCATAATTATTTTTACCTACGCTTATTACTGCGTACTGTGGTTTTACGGCATCGAGGAAAGCTTTGCTGGTAGAACTAGTTGAACCGTGATGGCCGACTTTTAATACATCGGCTTTTAAATTCATGCCATCGGCTAACATATCGTTCTCAGAAGCCTTTTCAGCATCACCGGTAAAGAGGAAGGACTTGTTCTTATAAGTGACCTTTAAGACAGCACTCCAGTCGTTAAGATTATCCCTATACGAACTAACAGGAGCCAGGAACTTCGCCTCAACGCCAGTTAAAGGAATAGTAACTCCTTTAGTCACTGCTTTGATGGTGCGTCCCTCATTCTTCACAGCAGTTAAGAAATCTTTGTATGTCTCAGTGGTATGTGATACCTTTGGAGCGTAGACAGATTTAACATCCAGCGCTTTCAGAACATCATCTAATCCACCGATGTGATCTGCGTCAGGATGAGTAGCAACCAGGGCATCAAGTGTCTTTACACCAAGAGCATCTAGGTACTTTACTACATTCTTACCCTGGTCGTTATTACCTCCGTCAATGAGGACATATTGATTATTTGGAGTCCGGATTAAGGTAGAGTCACCTTGTCCAACATCAAAAAAGTAGACCTGAAGAGTGCCAACGTTTTGTTTTTTTGGTAAAACCAGAGCTGGAGCTGGAGCTGGGGTGGCAGTGGGCTTTGTAGTTGGTTTTGCGGTAGGTTTAACAGTTGGTTTAGCAGTGGCTGCTGGTTTTGAATTTGAACTTCCTCCATTGTGGTAATGGTATTCTCCGTCTTCCAGTCCCCACTTTGCGCAATTTGTACGGCAATAATGACCGCCTTTTGCATCTGTGCGTCCTGGATGTGCCTCAGCAAGTACAGGCATCAACAATAAAACAAGGGACATGATGATTGGAACAATGATTCTTTTCATAAAAAGTAAATACCCCCAATGTATGATTCTGGGAGTAGTCTATCAGAATAAGGTAATATTTTCTACTTAATTTCATAACTATTTAATTTATCTTGGTTGTGTTCGTATGAAAAATTAATTTGTCCTTCTATTATATAATCTAAAAAATGAGGATATAGAAGAGCACATTGGTCACAAACTCATTTTAATTAAGTTTAATCAATATTAGCTAATCCCAATAAAAATAAGAATTCTTGAATAGAGTTTAAGCCATTTATCCCTTTCCTCTATATCAGTTGGTTAGAGCGGTCGGTTTATAACCGATTGGTCGGGGGTTCGAGTCCCTCAGGACCCACTTATCAAAAAACCTTACTTTGTAAGTTTTTTTGCTGTCTTGAGAGTGCAATAGTAAATGGTCACATTTTGGTCATGGCGTTGATGTTGTGACTGACTGATGTTCGAAAATCAGTCTAGACTGGCAAGCGTTACGAATGATCATGAGTAGCAATTGGAACTTCAACGTAAGCTGGAGGCGCTCCGGTTGACGGGACGGGTTCTAAAGACTTAACATATATAATAGAAGGAACACATTTATAAGAAATTAGAACAAAAGAAAATCATCTGATAAAATCACGGAAAAATCACATAATCTCTTTTTATTAGTTTGTACCTGTTTCTACTATGTAAGAGGTATGTGTCCATCAGCGGCAAAAATAGATCATATTTTTACACTGGTTTTGACCTGTTTTGATGGGCTATGTAATAATATAATAAAGTATATATTCAAAAACGTGATTCCAGACTGGAGATGAAACCATTGGGAAATTGATACTGAAAGGAACAACTGGCAAGCTTCTTGCCGATACTCTGAAAAAACGAAGGAGGTGGGCCTATCCATCCGTACGGAGAATGATGGATAGGATTATAAATTGAGCGACCCTTTACCCGGTATATTACACGTAGGTCTTATTATTCTGTTGGTATTATTAAATGGATTTTTTGTTTCAGTCGAATACGCAATGGTGAAAGTACGAAGCGGTAGAATTGATACCCTTATTGAAGAAGGTAGTAAAAAAGCTTTAAAAGCGAGAAGCATCGTACGCAACTTGGAAGGTTATCTATCCGCCTGTCAGCTTGGTATTACATTGGCTTCACTTGCGCTAGGATGGTTGGGGCAACCCGCTATAGCTAACCTTGTTGGGCCCTTATTAGGAAGTATAGGTTTTGGAGTAACCGCTGTTAATGTTGTATCTTTGATTATTGCTCTAATGTTTATCACTATCTTGCATATCGTACTAGGAGAACTTGCACCTAAGACTATTGCAGTTAACAAGGCTGAATCTGTCCTTTTGCTAACATCTGGGCCGATGAATGTGTTTTACAAGATCATGTATCCAGTGATTTGGATCGTAAATGGGCTGGCACGTGGTTTATTACGGATCTTCCGTTTATCCCCTGCTTCAGAGCTGGGAACGGCGCATACGGAAGAAGAAATCCGTATTATCATGCAAGAAAGTAATAAAAGCGGCTTTATTGATAATACCGAAATGGCGCTGGTTGACAATATTTTTGAATTTGTGGACACAATGGCCCGTGAGATCATGATTCCTCGAACAGAAATGATTTGTCTGAATAATCATCTTTCAACGGAAGAGAACCTTGAGATTGCTTTTGATGGAATGAGGACGCGTTACCCAGTCTGTGAGGGTGATAAGGATCATATCCTAGGCTTCATTCATATCAAGGACTTAATTAGGGATCGTGAACAAAGCTATAATAAATTGATTCGTCCTATACTAACCGTACCAGAATCTATTCAGATTAGTGCTCTGCTGAAAGTCATGCAGCGCGCAAAGACACAAATCGCCATTCTGATTGATGAGTACGGTGGAACATCAGGAATGGTTACGCTGGAAGATATCATGGAGGAAATTGTAGGAGAAATTCAGGATGAGTTCGATGAGGAACGTCCTGGTGTTGAGAAGCTGGGGGAGGATGAACACTCCATCGACGGCTTGATGCTTATTGAAGAGATCAATGATCTTTTGGGGCTCCATATGGATACTGAGGATTATGATACGATAGGCGGTTGGCTGTATTCTAAATTGGAGGTTAATCCACCTCAAAAAGGACAGTCTGTAGAATTTGATGATCATCTGTTTATTGTGGAAGAAACGGATAATAAGCGGATTTCTCGAATTAAGCTGCTGAAGTTACAGCTATTGACTGAAGAAGCTGGTGCATAACGAACTTATTAGTAATTATTAGGACACAGTGCTATAGCGCTGTGTCTTTTTTACAGCGTTTTTACAGTATTGTTTGCCAAAAAGAGATTAAAAATTATATAATTTTAAATGTATATGATAAAAACTACATTAGTCCACAGAGGACAGAAAGGAACTCTCCTTGAGTAAACCTAATAAAAGTACAAGCGTTCCCCAGCTTAGCAAACAAGAGAAACGGCGGGTAGAACAGGAGCAGCAAAAGCAGAAGACGAGAATTTTAATTATTAGTTCAATAGCTTTAGTAGTCATCATTTTTGTTGGATTGTTTATGTTAGCTTCGAAAGATGCCGCAAAAAATGCCACTTCGGGAGAACCAGTAGCATTCAATTACAGTGAGCTACCTAGAGTCGGTAAAGAGGATGCACCTGTTAAAATTGTTGAATTTGGAGACTTAAAATGTCCAGCGTGTTCCCAGTTTGCAACTTCAGTTAAACCGAAAATTGTTCAAGATTTTGTCAACGAGGGAAAAGCAGCGCTCTACTTTGTAAATATGGCTTTCGTTGGTCCAGACTCTGAAACTGCCTCACTTGCTGCATTATCTGTTTACCATCAGAATAATGATGAATTCTGGAAGTTCTATGATGCTGTATATGCTCAGCAAGGTGATGAGAGCGAAGAATGGGCGACTGAAGATTTCTTAGTAAGCCTTGCGGAGAAAGAGAAGTTAGCTATCGATTACGAACTGCTTCGTAAAGATATTAAGGATCGTACGTATGCAGATGAGCTGAATAAGGGTATGCAGTTAGCTAGTGAAGCTGGGGTGACGACTACACCATCCCTTTATATCAATGGAGTAATGACTACGGATCCATTTAACATTGAAGCGATTTCAACTGAAATTAACGACGCCGCAAAAGCTGTGGAGGCAAAGTGACAAAGTTCCTATCTTTTTGCAAGCGTAACTGCCTGTATCTGGCCTGGTTCGTCTCTTTAGTTGCTGTTGCTGGTAGCTTGTATCTGAGCGAAGTATTGAAATATGAACCTTGTAAGCTTTGCTGGTTCCAGCGAATTTTTATGTATCCTCAGTTATTCCTCTTGGGAATTGCAACCTTTCGAGGGGATAAAAGGATTATCCCATATGTACTTCCACTAAGCTTGATTGGTGGCAGTATCTCGATCTATCATTATGCGGAGCAGAAGATTCCTGCGTTAAGTAAAGTGCTTCCTTGTACAATTGGTGTTCCTTGTAATAAGGATTACTTGAACTTTTTTGGATTCATTACGATTCCTTTCCTTGCATTAATCGCTTTTGCTTTAATTAGCATTTTACTTTGGTACGGACGCAAGGAAGAAGAAGTGATGGAGTTAGATACAGAGGAAAGTTTAGGATTTTGATTTTTTAATTTTAAAGGATCCGAAAAAATGTGAAAAGTGATTAAAAACACGATCCAGAGGGATAATTGAAGAGAATGAAAGAGAGCATCCAATAAGACGCTGTATTTGCGCTTACTGGATGTTTTTTCATTCTTTTTTCATTTTTTTCAACGCTTTACTGTATACGCTTTGTAGACTAATATTAGACCTTGTGAGAAGTTGAATATGCGCTGAATTTTCTTAGGAAAAACGGGGGAACCAAACTTGGCATATGTGCCAATGGGGTGAATCGGAATGGGTCGATTAGACTTATACCGTAGGGCTAAACCACAGCCCGAATCCGCCAGCTAACCTCGTAAGCAAAGGTGGGATAATGACCATGCATAGCATGCGGATCATTTCCGTATGCTATTTTTAGTGTCTGCATTTATGAAATCCACCAATGAAAACAGCGCGCGGAAATTCCGTTTCAGCTCCCAAAGAAAGGAACTGTATCCACCATGGTAAGCAAGGTAAAACGACTATTGATCGGGCGTCCGATGAAGTCGAACGAACTCGATCATGAAAAGTTATCCAAGGTTAAAGCACTGGCTGTCCTGTCTTCTGATGCGCTCTCGTCTGTAGCCTACGGAACGGAACAAATTTTGATTGTACTGGTGGCTGCGGGGTTTACTGCCATCTGGTATTCCCTGCCAATTGCATTAGCCGTATTGGGCCTGCTGGCCATCCTGATTTTATCCTATCGGCAGACGATTTACGCTTATCCTCAGGGAGGCGGAGCTTACATCGTTGCCAAGAGTAATCTTGGTGTTCCGACAGGGCTCTTAGCAGGAGGGTCTTTGTTAGTGGATTACATTCTGACCGTAGCTGTTAGTGCGTCGGCAGGGACGGATGCGATCACATCGGCTTTTCCAAGTCTTCATAATCACACCGTTCTTATTGCAGTATCAGTTATTATTTTACTTACTTTGATTAATCTTCGCGGAGTTACAGAATCAGCTTCATTCATCGCAATCCCAGTGTATTTGTTTGTAGTGTCGATTGTAGTGTTGATTATCTCCGGTATTATTAAATATGCAGCAGGTGGCGTACATGCGAATGTCCCTGAAATTGGCTCTGCTGTTTCTAATGTTAGTTTGTTTCTACTATTAAAAGCCTTCAGTTCTGGCTGTTCGGCACTTACGGGTGTAGAGGCTGTATCTAATGCCATTCCAAACTTTAAAGCACCAGCTGAAAAGAACGCAGCCAAGACCTTAATGGTTATGGGGGTTATACTTGGATTTATGTTTACAGGTATCACACTACTGGCGTATTGGTACGGCATAGTGCCTGATGAAAAGGCAACGGTTGTTTCACAGATCGCTGAATCGACCTTTGGCCGCGGAACCTTATATTTTTTCATTCAAGGTATCACAGCAGTAATTTTGTTCTTGGCAGCTAATACAGCTTACTCAGCGTTCCCGCTGCTCGCATTTATGTTTGCAAAAGATAAATATATGCCACATGCTTTTATGGTTCGTGGAGACCGTCTAGGTTTCTCTAATGGTATTATTTTTCTAGGTGTTCTGTCTGCTGTGCTTGTAGCTGCATTCCACGGAAATACAGAAAGCTTGATTCCACTTTATGCGGTTGGTGTATTCATTCCTTTCACATTGTCACAGCTAGGAATGATGGTTCATTGGTTTAAAACAAAACCAGCGGGATGGAAAAAAAGATTTGTTGTAAATACCATCGGTATGCTGACTACATTGACGATTACGCTTATTTTTATCATCACTAAATTCTCAAGCGTATGGATGGCTTTCATTTTCTTACCTGCTGTAATGTTCGTGTTCCACCGGATTCACAAGCACTATTTGAACACTGCAGATCAGCTTCGTATATGCCCGAGTACAGATAAACCTTTGATTAAAGGCAGTACGGTTGTTGTTCCTGTTGCGGGTGTAACACGTGCTGTACTACATTCCATCAGCTATGCCAAGTCTCTAACGGATAATGTTGTAGCCGTGTATGTTGGCTTTGATGAAGAGGACATTCAAAAAATGGAGCAACGGTGGGAGGAATGGAATCCGGGTGTACGCCTGATTGTACTTCGTTCCAGATATCGCAGTATTATTCGTCCGTTAGTGAAATTTATTGATACAGTGGAGTGGAAGACCGCAGCGACGGATCATATCACGATTCTGATTCCACAGTTTATAACTAAGCATTGGTGGCAAGCTGTACTTCATAATCAGACCAGCTTTTTAATCCGTTCGTATCTAATGAATTCAAAAGATGTTGTAGTTGCGACTGTCCCATATCATTTGAATAAATAATGGATCATTAAGGAGAGGCTATATCCGGAACGTTCGGAATATAGCCTTTTTTTGTATTTTTGAGAAGGAAATTATTACAAATCCACAAAATTTAAAATTTATATGTTGACATAGAGAATGAGAATCAATATCATTTAAAAGTGAGACTGAGGTAGTCAACACCTTTGAATAACATAGGATGTACACACTAGGAGGGTATTTAATGTTTTTGTTTAACAGAATAAGATTTGGAAGCATGAAATTAACGATGATCGGATTAATGGTGATGGTGCTATTCTTATCCGCTTGCGGTAATAATAATCCCGGTAACGCTTCAAACGCAGGAACAGACAAAGCGACGGCACCTACTGCTGAAGCTACAGAAGCTCCTGCAGCTGCTAAGACGTTAACGGATGCAATGGGACATGAAGTAACGATTCCAGCTAATCCTGGGCGTGTACTGGGTTCTTATTTGGAGGATGCTTTGGTAACTCTAGGTGTGACTCCAGTAGCGCAATGGTCCGTGACTAATGGTATTCAAGATTATCTGTCCACTGAATTGAAGGATGTTCCTACGATCAGCTACGATCTTCCGCTCGAGGCAGTAACCAGCTTCGCTCCGGATCTTATCCTCATCCCATCGGAGTCATCTGTACAGAATGGTATCTATGACCAACTGAATAAGATTGCACCGACTTATGTGATTGGGGATAAGCTAAATCAAGATTGGCGTAAATCGCTACTCAAGATTGGTGAAATTCTGAACAAGACACCTGAAGCAGAGAAAGCCATTAAAGATTATGAAGACAAGGCGGCTGCAGCGAAAGAAAAGCTTAAAGGAGCTATTGGAGATGAGTCCGTGGCGATTTTATGGTTGGTACAAAAGAACTTCTATATTGTAGACGAAACCCGCAGCAGTGGTGCTGTATTATATACAGACCTTGGTGTAAAGCTGCCTAACTTAGTAACAGAAATTCCTGTTGGTACAAGAGCTACTTGGAATCCAATTTCGCTAGAGAAGCTTTCTGAGCTGACAGCAGATCATATTATCCTTGTAAATAGTGATAAGACTGAGGGTTCGGAGATTCTGGACAGTGCAATTTGGAAAGGAATCCCGGCTGTAAAAGCTGGTAATGTACATGAAATGAGCTCAACAAGCAGTTGGCTATACAGTGGTGCTAACGCTGGTGGCAAAATTATTGACGATGTGTTAAAAAGTTTTGTGAAATAAAGAGTCGTAATTCACCATGAATGAGACTGATCATTTGGGTGAGGAAGGGCGTGCAGATCAAGTATCTTAGGATACTTAGATCTGCACCATTTTTTTATAAACCGTTCCTGTATTACTGAAAAATAACTCCTACAATTGTACAACCTAATTTTTTTTGCGATAATGAGAATGATTGTTGTTATCATATAGACCATTGTAACTATCGATTAAGGAGACGACTCATGGTTTCACCCTCAGATTTCGCACATCGTAATAAAAATGATACACAAAAAGCTCTACATACCCGACCGGCAGCTGCAATGGGTATTCTAGTGTTTGGACTCGCTGCCATTGCTTTTGGACTGGCACTTTCGGTCTCAGTGGGTGCGGCAGATATCAGGCTAGCTACGGTATGGGAAGCAATATTTCATTTCAATCCAGATTTACAAAAGCATCAGGTGATAAGAGAACTGCGATTTCCACGCGCGATAGCAGGTGCTTTGGTCGGTGCTTGCTTCGCTGTAGCAGGGGCAATCATGCAGGGGATGACAAGGAACCCTCTTGCGGATTCAGGTCTGTTAGGCTTGAATGCGGGAGCAGGTGTAGCGCTGGCCATAGTTTTTGCTTTTGCACCTTCGATCTCATTCACTTCACTTATGTTGTTTTGTTTTATAGGTGCTGCTATAGCGTCTTTTATCGTATTTGGAATCGGGTCGCTATCTTTTAATGGCCTTACCCCTTTACGTTTGACGCTGGCAGGTTCCGCGGTTAGTGCACTACTGGTTGCTGTTAGTCAGGGCATAGCTATTCTTTTTAACTTATCCCAGGATATAGCCTTCTGGTTGGCTGGCGGAATGGGTGGGGCAAGCTGGACTCAGATCAAGATTATTTTCCCTTGGGTGTTCGTGGCATTAATCGCAGCGATGATGTTAGCGCGGTCTGTCACCTTGCTCAGCTTAGGAAGAGAAGTTGCAGTTGGTCTGGGGCAGCGGACAAGATTAGTACAGTTGGCATGTATGATTGTTGTAGTAGTTCTTGCCGGAAGTGCAGTCTCAATGGTTGGACCGATTGCTTTTATAGGACTAATTATTCCACATGTAACACGTTATTTCGTCGGAGTGGATTATCGCTGGATCATTCCTTGTTCGGCAGTTCTTGGGAGCGTATTGATCATCTTTGCGGATATCGCCGCTAGAATGATAAATGCCCCTTATGAGACGCCGCTAGGCGCATTAATTGCCATCATCGGTGTACCTTTCTTTATTTACTTAGCGAGTAAGCGGAAGGGGGAGCTGTAATGCACAGAACAACCCTTTCTCCCAATGATAATGAACGCCGTACACGTGCTATTACAGTGTTATCGCTCCTTGCCATATTGATCGTTGTTGTTTTTATTGTCAGTATGAATACAGGATTTATGCGTCTATCCCCACGGGAGGTATTACATACACTGCTGGGTGATGGAACTCATCAGCAAAAGCTTATTTTATTTGATTTCAGATTACCTCGCATCGTAATTTCATTGTTGGTTGGAGCGGGCTTTGCAGTGTCAGGCTGTATTTTACAAAGTCTCGCAAGAAATGCACTTGCCGAACCGGCTACGCTGGGCATAAGTGCGGGTGCTGGTTTTGCGGTAATCATTTTTATCTCGTTTTTTCCGGCTACAACAGCAGCTCCGGTATTTGTCTTGCCGCTCTTAGCGCTTGGAGGGGCTAGCTTAACCGCCGCTTTAATCTATGTTCTTGCTTATAGAAAAGCAGATGGTCTATCTCCAACAAGGTTGATCCTTATCGGGATTGCAGTCGCTGCCGGAATTAACGCTTGCCAGCTGGTGTTGGCACTTCGGCTTGATCCCAATAATTATCAGTTTGTAGCGACTTGGATCGCCGGGAAAATATGGGGTGGCGATTGGAGATTCGTCCTTGCTCTGCTACCTTGGATAGCGATTCTGTTACCGTTCGCCTTCTATAAAGCCCGTATTCTTAATGTATTGAATCTAGGGGACCATACTTCAGTAGGACTTGGAATGCGAGTGGAGAAGGAGCGTATTCTCCTTCTAGTGACAGCAGTTGCGCTAGCCGGCTCCTGCGTTGCTGTAAGTGGAGGAATTGGCTTTGTCGGCCTAATTGCACCACATCTTGCCCGCAAGCTTGTGGGACCCCGTCATCAGGTATTATTGCCCGCTAGTGCGTTGACAGGGGCGCTTCTTATGATTACTGCTGATACTATCGGCAGATGGGTGTTACAGCCTGCAGAAGTTCCAACAGGCATCGTGGTTGCGATCATTGGTGCACCTTACTTTTTATATTTACTCGCCAAATCAAAAGCATAATGCGTACGAAGCGAGTTTTACTATGTAGTTCATTCTAGGAGCATAGCTCCATAAAACTTTTAAGGAGTTGTTAACATGTCAGAACGTTTGAACACAGAAGAGTTAAGTATTGGGTATGCAGAGGCTACAATTGTTAAAGGGTTGAACTTAACTATCCCTACGGGAAAAATAACCGCACTAGTGGGCGCTAACGGTTCTGGTAAATCTACAATTCTTAAAACAATGGCCCGGATCATGAAGCCTAAGAGCGGCAGCGTAATGCTGGACGGCAAATCGATCCATAACTTTTCAACGAAAGAGGTAGCTCGTCAGCTTGCGATCTTACCGCAAAACCCAACGGCTCCAGACGGACTAACGGTCTCTGAACTTGTCAGCTATGGTCGCTTCCCGCATCAAAAAGGATTTGGCACAATGACAGCAGAGGATCGCAGCATTATCTCCAACGCAATCACTGTTACAGGTATGGAGCCTTTCCATGACCGTCCGATTGACCGCTTATCTGGAGGACAACGTCAGCGTGCTTGGATCGCTATGGCATTGGCGCAAGAAACTGACATTCTATTCCTGGACGAACCAACAACATTTCTAGATATGGCTCACCAGCTTGAAGTTCTACAGCTTCTGCAAAAGCTGAATGAGGAAGAAGGCCGTACCATTATCATGGTCGTGCATGACTTGAATCATGCTACTCGTTATGCGCAGCATATGGTAGCTATTAAATCCGGTACTGTGGTTAGTGAAGGCTCACCTACTGAAGTTATGACACCAGATGTACTGCGGGAAGTGTTTGGAATTGAGGCAGATATTGTTCCAGATCCACGTACCGGTGTGCCGCTGTGCCTTCCTTACGAGCTTGCGGCCTACAAAGCTGTGTAATCATAATTGAAAATCATACAACGAACAGGCTCCCGTCATTGACAAGGGAGCCTGTTCGTTGTTACAGTTGTGGTTGCCTACAAATCCATGATACCACTACTAAAAATAGATCAAGGACCATCATTTATACATGGTTAAAGGAGCATGAAACATGAATATTGACAAAATTCAAAATGACCTAGAGCAGCTAATGACTGCAGGGATTGTGAAGAGTCATGAGAACTTAAAAGATCACGTGTATACCAAAATGGGCGGTAAAGCTGATATTTTGGCAGCACCAGCTACTTATGAGGAAATTCAAAAGATCGTTACATATGCGGAACAGAATGGGATAAACCTTACGGTACTTGGGAACGGCTCCAATGTGATTATCCGTGATGGCGGTGTGCGTGGAATAGTTCTGCAAACGGCAGGACTAACGGATGTGGGGATTCGAGACAATCTCTTATATGCGGAGTGTGGCGCTAAGATTATTGATGTTTCCAGATATGCGCTGGATATGGAGCTTACGGGTCTTGAGTTCGCCTGTGGTATTCCAGGAACGGTTGGTGGAGCGTTATACATGAACGCAGGCGCTTACGGCGGAGAAATTAAAGATGTACTGCATAGTGCACTGGCTATAACTAAGAGCGGACAATTAGTGACTCTGCAAGGGGATGAGCTGCAATGGGGTTATAGAAAAAGCGTGTTCGCAAGCGGTGAATACATCGTACTTGAGGCCAATTTTGCTATGACTTCTGGTGATGCATTAGCTATCAAGTCGAAAATGGATGAACTTACTTATCTGCGTGAATCCAAGCAACCGCTTGAGTATCCTTCCTGTGGTAGTGTCTTTAAACGTCCTCCAGGTCGGTTTGCAGGTCAGTTAATTCAAGAGAGTGGCTTGCAGGGAACAAGAATTGGTGGTGCTGAGGTATCCAAGAAACATGCAGGGTTTATTGTAAATGCAGATAATGCAACCGCCAGCGATTACATTGGGCTAATTCACCATGTAAGAGCAACTGTGAAGGATAAATTCGGCGTGGAGCTTGAAACTGAAGTGGAGATCATTGGGGAAGAGTAACTATTAATTAGAAAGAGCCCACAGATTACTGTGGGCTCTTTTGCTGTCATTACATATGGCTTAATCCACTGAAAGGGTATATTTAGCTCTCTCAGTAGTTATTCCAGCCTTGCGATCACTTATGTCCTCAATCCGAAGCCCGTCAATAGCTAAGTCATAGGTGGAGTGTGGTAGCGATACTAGCTCACCATCGGCGTTTAAAGTGCTGCCAAATCCTTTTAATATTAATGCACTCCCAAGATAATCATCGATAACATCCTCCGCACTCCGAAACTCAACAGCCTCTAGATTAAAATGAATTTTATCCAGATCACGAAGCTCTTTCTTTTCAATTACAATAGTTTCATTCACATGACTGTTAATCCAGTCCATAAGTTTCTGTATACTTTGTTCCATTAGATGATCCCACCCTTACCTCGAAGATTATTATGTTTAAGTTACCCTTTTCTTAGGATTTGAATCCTTACTTTTGCCACATCTGAGCGGATTTGAACAAAGGAAGGTACTGAGGAATAGCGAATGTTACAGAATAGCAACAACAGAGATAATCCTCTACAACCAGAATAAGGATAGAAGAAAGTTAACTATTCTAAAAAGGGGGGAGTGTTATTGATTCAGCTAACTGAGGTCTCAAAATATTATCAGGAGAGGTGTGCAGTTGATCGAATTACTTTCACGGTGGAGAAAGGTGAGGTCTTTGGATTTCTAGGTCCCAATGGTGCAGGGAAGACTACAACGATGCGCATGATGACAGGGCTTCTTCAGTCTACAAGCGGAGAAATTTTAATTAATGGCATGAATATTTCACGTCATAAAAAAGAAATCCATGCTCAAATTGGTGTTGTTTTCGAGCTTCCGAACCTATACATGCGTAGTTCTATTCGAAATAATCTGGAGCTGTTCGCTGATCTGTATAGGGTAGCAGGAAATCGAGTGAATGAAGTCATGGAAACCCTCCAGCTGTTAGATAAGGAAAAAGCTAAAGTAAGCAGCTTATCCAAAGGCTGGAAGCAGCGTGTTCTAATCGCCAGAGCATTATTACATAAGCCTCAAGTGTTGTTTTTAGATGAGCCTACAAGTGGGTTAGATCCAAATTCAGCTTCACTCATACGTAATCACGTCAAGAGAATTCAAGAAGAAGGCACAACCATTGTCTTAACGACGCATGATATGTACGAAGCCGAGGAATTAAGCAATAGAGTGGGCATCATGCACGCTGGTGCATTAGTGGCACTCGATGAACCGCATAGACTTAAGACCATTTATGGTAAACCAGAAATTGAAGTTAAATATCAGCAGGATGGTAAAGTGGTTATGAAATCCTGGCCGATTGCAGAAGAAGCTACTAAAGATCATATCTATCAGTTAATGTCTACGAATCAAATTCTAAGTATGCACAGCAAAGAAGCTTCGCTGGCAGATGTATTCGCTGCCCTGACGGGAAGTGAGCTAAGTTGAGTTATCAGATATGGAAGCTGTTTAAACATGAAAGTAAGGATATACTGGGTAATCCTGCGACTGTAATTCTAATAATTTTGCCTATATTTATGGCTAAAATCATCATCACTGTAGTGGACAAGAGCGGTTTGGACTTCATGCTTCTTTCTACATGGATATTATTTGCGCAAGTGATGGTTGGGATCATGATTACCGGCCCAGGATTAATTGAGGAGCGGGAGAGTAAGACTTATGATGCGCTGTTGATTACTCCGCTAAGCAGAGGCCAGATTATTACAGCGAAAGCTGGATCTGTTCTTGTTTTTTCTTTGTTATCACAGCTGATTGTTTATGTACTAAATCAAGGTTTGACAATGGATTTACTCCCTTCCTTATTGTATATGTTATTGGGTGGAATTATCTTTGTACAAGTTGGAATTATCATTGGTTTAAAGGTAAGTTCCTCCAAAAATGGTTCAGCCATCAGCTCCGCATTTATGGTTGTTTTTTTCTTAGTTGCTTCTGTGTACGTCGCTCTTCCAGAATGGACTTATCCGATCTTTGTTATTCTGCCAAGTATTGAAATCGTCCAGAATTTGAACAGTATTCTAAATGGAGAAGGAGTATTGCTCCTAGAAAGCCTGCTTTTGCTCTTGTGGATTGTGGTACTTTCGCTCTGGATTTGGAAGACGGGCAAAGCGTAGAACTTGTCAGAAGCAAATTACCATGGTATAGTTCAAGACGCAATATGCATGAAGAAGAAGTCTGCACGGATTGTGCAGGAGAGGTTCGCGAACTCCCTCTATAAAAAACTAAGAGTATATTAAATCTTATAAGCGGATGCAGTCCTTAACCCGGACGTTGCTTCCGTTTCTTCTTAGTGGAGCAAAGTTTTCGAAATCTCGTTCTTCTTTCCATTACCGGCCAAGGCCGAAGGAAAAGAGAGGGGTTTTTTGTCGTGTCAGAAGGAAGATTGAAAGAGGAAATGCAAGAAGTCACTTTACTTGGTAATCAGGGAACGCAGTACAAGTTTGGTTATGATCCAGCTATTCTTGAGGTGTTTGATAACAAGCATCCAGGGCGTGATTATTTTGTTAAATTCAACTGCCCTGAGTTTACTAGCTTATGTCCTGTTACAGGCCAGCCGGATTTTGCCACACTGTATATTTCGTATATTCCTGAACAGAAAATGGTGGAATCTAAATCATTAAAGCTGTATCTGTTTAGCTTCCGTAACCACGGTGACTTTCATGAGGACTGCGTCAACATTATTATGAATGATCTGATCTCACTGATGGACCCACGATACATTGAGGTATGGGGCAAGTTCACTCCGCGTGGTGGAATATCTATTGATCCTTATTGCAACTATGGAAGACCGGGTACGAAGTATGAGGCGATGGCGGAGCACCGCTTAATGAATCACGACCTCTATCCGGAAAAAGTGGATAACCGCTAATCCCAACAAGTTGATAAGGAGAGATTAAGATGAACAAAAAAGCACTCGTCGTATTTAGCGGCGGACAAGATAGCACCACTTGCCTGGTTTGGGCAATGAAGCAGTTTGAGGAAGTGCAGGTAGTTACCTTTAATTATAATCAGCGTCATGCGGCTGAAATCGAAGTTGCTACAGAAATAGCAGCTAAGTTTAATGTAAAACAGCATATCCTTGATCTTGGGCTGCTTAATCAGCTGGCACCAAATGCACTAACCCGCCAGGATATTGATATCGTTGCTGGCGAAGGTGATGAGCTTCCTAGTACATTTGTTGACGGACGGAATCTGTTATTTTTGTCTTTTTCCGCAATATTAGCTAAACAATTGGGTTACTCCCATATCGTCACTGGTGTCTGCCAAACGGATTTTAGCGGGTATCCGGACTGCCGTGATGTATTTGTGAAATCATTGAATGTTACGCTGAATTTATCTATGGACTATGAGTTTGCGATACACACTCCATTGATGTGGCTGGATAAAAAAGAAACGTGGAAGATGGCAGATGAACTTGGTTATTTTGATTATGTTCGCGAACACACATTGACCTGTTACAACGGTATTATTGGCAGTGGCTGCGGTACTTGTCCAGCCTGTCTGTTGCGTCAGCGTGGTCTTGAGCAATATGAGGCGGAGAGAATGGAGGCCGGTTCTTAATGCTTAACGAGGTTTCAGTCTGCAAAATATTTACGTTTGATGCGGCGCATCAACTAATTGGTCACAAAGGGAAATGCAGCAATCTGCACGGACATACTTATAAGCTCGAAGTAGTGCTTAAGGGCAAACCAGAGGCTACGGAAGGCCATTCAGACGAAGGGTTTGTTATTGACTTCAGCGATATCAAGGCGACTGTACAACAAAGCCTTGTAGATCGTTTAGATCACGCTTTTCTTGCTATGGGAAATGAACCTGTGTTAGAGACGTTAACGAATACGGGCTCCAAAGTAGCCTTGTTGTCATTCCGCACCACAGTGGAGAATATGTCTTCATATATTGCCTACAAGCTTAAGCAAGCAGGGTTGCCTTTGTACTCGGTAAAGCTATGGGAGACTCCAACCTCCTGGGCAGAGGTGCTGGCTGAAGATGTTCCGGATGAAGGGCCATCCTACCGTTTATATGGAGGCTGTGACTGTGAGTAAGATTCCTGTAATTGAAATGTTCGGTCCGACTATTCAAGGCGAAGGTGCGGTAATTGGAGTGAAGACGATGTTTGTCCGCACCTATGGCTGCGATTATCGCTGTGGCTGGTGTGACTCTGCTTTTACTTGGGATGGTACTGCTAAGGATAAGGTTCGAATGATGACCTCGGATGAAATTATGAATGAACTTTTAGCTATAGCTGGAGATAATTTCGACTGTGTTACGATTTCAGGCGGAAATCCTGCTTTGATTGGTGACGGGATGGGCACTTTTATTAACCTGCTACATGAGCGCGGGATTCAAGCTGCAATAGAAACTCAGGGGAGTAAATGGCAGGAGTGGTTCAATGACGTGGATGTGCTGACAATTAGCCCTAAACCCCCAAGCTCAGGAATGACGACGAATTGGAAAATGCTAGATAACATCATGAGTAAAATGGAGAAACTGGGTCGTTCTACGCATAGCTTGAAGGTCGTAGTGTTTGACGATAAGGATTTTGATTATGCAAAAGACATTCACCAGCGATATCCCAATGTGCAGCTCTTTCTGCAGCCTGGGAATGATGATGTCACTGAAGAAGGCGACATTTCTGCTCGACTTTTGGGAAGGCTGGAATGGTTGTTTAATAAAGTAATCATAGACTCTGAGATGAATAGAGTACGTGTCCTTCCACAGCTGCATGCATTGATCTGGCATAATAAGCGTGGCAAGTAAAAAGTATTTAAATGTAATGGGTGTCTGCTCAGCAGATGCCCTTTTTTTATTGATTTAAGCCTTTAAATAGTAGATAGAATGTCCCATAATCTGGTATGATTTTCATAAAAGTAGTAGGAGGTACTAAATGGGAAATTCAACTGCACTATTAATTATCGATGTTCAAGAAGCTATGTTCTCCTATCCTGATCAAAAGCTGTATGATGAAGAGGGTGTAATGGAGAGAATTATTTCCCTTCAGAACAAAGCTAGGGTAGCAGGTACTCCAATAGTTTATATTCAACACACCGAGGATGAGGAATATACAAAAGGTACGCCCACATGGCAGATCAGTCACCGCATCACACCGCAGGAAGGTGAAGTTATTGTGGAGAAGCCTACTTGGGATGCTTTTCACCGAACCGAACTGCAAGAGGAGCTACAGAAGCTGGGGATCACGAATCTGGTGATTTGTGGGATGCAAAGTGAGTTCTGCCTAGATACGACAATAAGACGCGCATACAGTATGGGTTATAAGAGTGTTCTCGTACAAGATGCTCATAGCACCTTTGATAATGGGGTACTGAATAGTAGTGAGATCGTTAAGCATCATAATGCAGTAATCGGAGGGAGATTCGCCCAGTTACGAGCTGAAAGCGAGGTTCAGTTCTAGATGAGTACACCTCAGGCTGCCATGAAACCTATTCAGCGTTCTCGACTTAGACTATTTGCCGGAAAGCGATATTTTATTTGGAAAAGATATTTGAAATGGTGCACTAGCCGCAGCAAGGTGGCGAAGCAGCGCACTAGTGAAATTTTATCTAATGAAGTAATGACTCATGCTACACCGTTATTAAGAAGTCTACGGAATGTAGATATGGTGCTTCAATACAATAAAATAACCAATTTACGTCTGGCGATAACGAAGCTGGATGGGCTCATGGTGCGCCCGGGTGAGACTTTTTCCTATTGGAGAAGCATCGGTAAGCCCAGTAAGCGAAAAGGGTATCTAGAGGGGATGGTGCTGCATTATGGTGGCTTCCATTCTGGAGTCGGCGGGGGACTGTGCCAGTTGTCCAATCTGATCTACTGGTTGACACTGCATACACCTCTTACGGTTACAGAACGGCATCGGCACAGCTATGATGTATTTCCAGATGAACAGCGTACACAGCCATTTGGAAGCGGGGCCACCTGTTCTTATAATTATTTGGATCTTCAAGTGAAGAATAACACGAATCAAACGTATCAATTAAAGCTCTGGCTGGATGACAGCCATTTGCATGGGGAATGGAGATGCGATGAGCAGTCCCTTTATAAATATGAAGTGTACGAAAGTGATCATCGGATAAGCCTAGAACCATGGGGCGGATATATCCGTAGCAATAAGATCAGTCGAAAAATATTCACACGTACCGGCGACCTAGTTGGAGATGAAGCTGTAACGGATAACTATGCGCTTATGATGTATTCTCCGCTTCTTCATGGATAAGAGGATAAGGTAATGGGTTATAACATAGAAGACACGTTATCGTTCTATCCTATGCTATACTCAAAGGAGCGGCTTAACAGCATGAAAGCATTAACCTACCAAGGGAAGAAGAAAGTGAAAGTTAAAGAGGTTGCTGATCCGAAGATTGAGAAAAAGGATGACATTATCGTTCGAATTACTTCTACAGCGATTTGTGGCTCAGATCTGCACATTTTTAACGGTGAAATTCCAGGTATGCATGATGACTATGTTATTGGTCATGAGCCCATGGGCATTGTTGAGGAGACCGGTCCAGACGTAACTAAGGTCAAGAAAGGCGACCGGATCATTATTCCCTTTAATGTAGCCTGTGGTCAGTGCTACTTCTGCCAGCATGAGATGGAGAGTCAATGCAACAATGCTAATGACGCCAAGGATACAGGCGGATATCTGGGTTATTCCGATACTTATGGGGGCTTTGCAGGAGGGCAAGCCGAATTACTGCGGGTTCCTTATGGTAATTTCGGCCCTTTTGTCGTTCCTGAGGATGCAGAAATGGAAGATGAGAAAATTCTTTTCTTATCTGATATTGTTCCTACTGCTTGGTGGGGAGTAGAAAGCGGCGGAGTGAAGCCAGGGGATACAGTCATTGTTCTCGGCTGCGGGCCTGTTGGTCTGCTTACTCAGAAGTTTGCCTGGATCAAAGGCGCCTCAAGAGTAATTGCAGTTGATCATATTGGCTACCGTCTGCAGCATGCGAAGCTGACCAATAATGTCGAAATTTACAACTTTGAAGAGATTAAGGATATTGAAGCTCATTTGAAGGAGATAACACATGGGGGAGCAGATGTAGTTATTGACTGTGTAGGTTTGGATGCCAAAATATCTGCTTTGGAGAAAGTGGAAACCACTCTGAAGCTACAGGGAGGCTCACTCAGTGCATTTAGAATGGCCTCGGATATCGTACGTAAATTCGGAACTATTCAGCTTGTAGGAGTTTATGGGCTTAATTACAATATGTTCCCTTTGGGTCATCTATTTGAACGCAACATTACTTTAAAAATGGGACAGGCTCCAGTGATTCACTATATGCCTTTGCTTTATAAGATGATTAAAGAGAATAAATTTGATCCAACAGATATCATTACACATCGCTTGCCTATCAGCAAAGCGGAGCATGGCTATGACATTTTTAGTGAGAAAAAAGAGGATTGCATCAAGGTGGTTCTGAAACCTTAGCCTTTAAGAAGCATGAGCTCTCGTCAGAAATGACATTGCTTATGCTTTTTTTAGTGAAATCTAATGAAAATAGATGCATTTTTTCGCGGTCTGCGTTAAATTAACATAAGTGACTTAAGATAGTGAAAGGACGCGTACCATGTGAAGCTTAAAAAACCGCCACTTCCTATTCCGATTTTAATGTTGATTGGGATTGTGGCCATCTCTTTTTCCGCCATTTTTATTAAGTGGTCTGCAGCGCCAGCATCTATACAAGGAATGTATCGGCTGTTGTTCACCTCGCTGCTGATGTTGCCTTTTGCAAGACCATACAGCGGAGCAGCGTTCGCTCTTCGTAAAAAGGACTGGATCATGCTAGTGCTCTCAGGCACTATGCTAGCTCTACATTTTTTGCTTTGGATGGGCTCTTTGAAGTATACTTCGGTAGCTAGTTCAACGATGATCATGGCGCTGGAGCCAGTGTTTATTATGCTGGGCGTTTATTTTTTGTATAAGGAAAAAACGGCTGTGTCTGCTATTCTGGGGCTGAGTATTGCTATAGGCGGAGTAGTGTTTATCGGTTGGGGCGATATTGGTATCTCTGCAGATAATCTTAAAGGTGATTTGTTATCGGTTGGAGGAACAGTAGCGGTAGCTGTGCATATGCTTATCGGTCAAAAGCTTGTAGTGCGCATGCCCTCATACCTGTACAGCTTGATAGTGTTCTTGTCAGCGGCTGGCGTGTTTGCCATATACAATCTGATTATGGGGATTTCCTTCTTCAACTATCCCGCGAATGAGTGGGGAATTTTCCTATTGCTAGCAGTGGTTCCTACGGTGGTCGGTCATATTTTATTTAATTGGCTGCTTCAGTATGTATCCGCAACTACGGTATCTATGAACATCTTAGGAGAACCAGTGGGTGCTAGTATCCTTGCTTATCTGCTATTAGGTGAACAATTAACTGCGCTACAATGGGCAGGTGGACTTTTGGTTATGTTTGGACTGGGCGTATATTTGTACGCTGGAAGAAAGAAAACGATTCAGGTGGCAGATGCCATTCAGAATGCTTCATAACAGATATTTTAATCATAAAGGGGTCGCAAGGTATGGAAGAACAAGATCAAAATTTAGAACTACATCCTGGAAAAGGCACTGCGCCAACGAGTGAGGAACTATGGAACGAAGACACGTACACAGCTTGGGTTGCTCGATTTGGTACACCGTCTGAGGCTGCAGCCAAGTTAATTAAGGAACCAAGTGCAAAGCTGTACCCGCTCTCTTCTTATTTTGGAGATGTACAGGGTAAAAAGATGATGAATCTCATGGGATCAAACGGAATGAAAGCAGTCGCGCTGTCATTACTTGGAGCGGACCTTACTGTTGCTGACTTCTCAGAAGCTAATGCGCGTTATGCAGCTGATCTCGCACAAGAAGCAGGTGTTCAGCTTAACTATATCGTATCAGATGTTCTTAAGCTGCCAGATCACGTGCTTGATGGTTCATATGATATCGTATTTGCTGAATTAGGAATTGTACACTACTTTACCGACCTAGCACCGTTTATGGAAACCGTCCGCCATTTACTTTCTCCTGGTGGGATTTTTGTTCTACGTGATTTCCATCCTGTGACAACTAAGCTTATATCCTCTAAGGGTTCTACAGCGAAGGTTCGTAAGCACAAAGTTAGCGGGGACTATTTCGATACGACATTGGAAGAAAAAAAGGTCTCGTACTCTAAGTATTTGCCTTCCACAGGCAAACCAATAGACGAACAGGAACATAGCGTTGTATATTGGCGCCGCTGGACGCTTGGAGAAATTGTAACTGCTGCTGCCAGTTCCGGGCTTGTGATCCGCCAATTGATCGAAGAACCCAATCTATCCTCGGATGTTTATGATAAAGGAATACCAAAGACATTCACCTTGGTGGCAGGAAAGGGTCAGAACCTGTAGGCTATTCGAATGTAACTGTTATACACATATGAGCTTATCTAAAGGCTACTTCGTCCGTAAAAGGACGGTGTAGTCTTTTTTGCTTGCTTCAAAACATAAAATTTTAAACTTTTTTACGGAGATTATTCCATTACATTGGAAACTTATAGGTAATATAATAATTTTACATTCAATATTTGAAAGCGATTACTTTACAAAAAGGCATTTATAAAGGATTTGAGGTGGATATGAAATGGACGAAGTATTGCTACGAATGGCGGGGATTGATAAATTTTTTCCTGGTGTTCATGCATTGAATCAATGTCAATTTGAGCTGAAGCGTGGGGAAGTGCATGCCTTAGTCGGTGAAAATGGCGCAGGAAAGTCTACCTTAATGAAGATTGCAACAGGAGTCTATTCCAAGGATGCGGGTCAGATGTGGTACAAGGGATCTGAGGTGGAAATTGCCAATACTCGTGCTGCGCAGGAACTCGGGATTAGTATTATCCATCAGGAACTGAACCTAATGCCGCATCTTACAGTGGCCCAAAATATATTTATTGGTCGTGAGCCACGTAAGGCATTGAAATGGTTCGTTGATGATCTGGAGCTAAATCGTAAGGTGCAGAAACTGTTTGATCAGATGAATCTAAAGCTTGATCCGAAGACCTTGGTCTCAGACCTGACTGTTGCCAATCAGCAAATGGTTGAAATCGCCAAAGCCTTGTCCTTTAATGCGGAGGTACTCATCATGGATGAACCAACTGCAGCGTTGACTGATACGGAAATTAACGAGTTATTCCGTATGATCGAGCAATTACGAGAAGAAGGTGTGGGCATTATTTACATCTCTCACCGCATGGATGAGTTGAAACGGATCACAGACCGCATTACAGTCATGCGGGATGGTTGTTACGTGGATACTGTTCGGACGGATTCAATAACCATTGATCAGATTATTAGCATGATGGTTGGTCGTGAACTGTATCAAACGTCGAAACCAACACATTCGTTACAGACAGAGCAAGTCGTACTAGAGGTTCGAAACTTATCCAGTGGGCAAATGTTGAAGGATATCAGCTTTCATCTGAATAAAGGTGAGATTCTGGGCTTCGCTGGATTAATGGGCGCTGGACGTACTGAGGTTGTTCGTGCCGTATTTGGGGCTGATCCTATCGATAAGGGTGAGATTAAGCTGCATGGAAATACGGTTCGTATAAAACAGCCTCACCAAGCCGTGCAGCATGGAATTGGCTATTTGTCCGAAGATCGCAAACGCTACGGGCTGCTTGTAGATATGGACATTAGCATGAATAATGCGATTGCTTCCTTCTATAAATTCCGTAATGCATTCGGATGGATGAGGGATCGGGAGATGCGAAAGTCCGCGGAGCAGCATGCGGAAGCACTAGCAACCAAGACTCCAAGTGTAAGTCAAAAAGTCAAATTCTTATCCGGTGGGAATCAGCAAAAAGTAGTTATTGGGAAATGGTTAACGAGAGATTGCGATGTGTTGATCTTTGACGAGCCAACACGTGGTATTGATGTAGGAGCGAAAAGTGAGATCTATAAGTTGCTTGATCAGCTAGCAGGTGAGGGAAAAGCGATCATTATAGTCTCTTCAGATCTCCCAGAGATTCTAAGAATGAGCCATCGCATTATTGTCATGTGTGAAGGACGTATAACTGGTGAACTACTCGCAGAAGAAGCATCGCAAGAAGCGATAATGAAATATGCGACGATGCGTTCATAATCGTTCAATGTTTATCGGAGGTGTCAAGGTCATGAAGATCGCAGATAAAGGGATTAGCCAGCCTATCAGCTCGAAGCAAACCGGGGCGCAATCAGGGTTTAAACAAAAATTACTAGCATTCGCAAGTTTGATCATTCTGCTCATCGTATTTTCAGTAGCATCAAGTAACTTTTTTCAGTTTTCTAACCTAGTTGGAATCCTCGTCTCGACAGCTGTAATTGGGGTATTAGCGCTGGGCGCAACCTTTGTAATTATTACGGGCGGGATCGACCTTGCTTTGGGTACTGTGATGACCTTCTCCTCGGTGATGGTTGGCGTCATCATTACATTCTGGGGCCTACCTGTTCCACTCGGAATTGTAGGCGGGATTCTAGCTGGTGCACTATGCGGTTTTATAAGTGGTTTAATGGTGGCGAAAATGAATATTCCACCTTTTATTGCTACTCTGGCGATCATGATGGTCACTAAAGGATTGTCACTTGTCATAACGGGTGCCAAGCCGATTTATTTCAATGATGATCCGATTTTTGCCAAGATTGCAATGGGCAAGATGATCCCAGGCATTCCTAACACCATCGTAATCTTCCTATTGCTCGGTGTTATCGCAAGCATCATCTTATCGAAGACAATTATTGGACGCTATAACTTTGCACTTGGGAGCAATGAAGAAGCAACTCGCTTATCAGGTGTGAATACGGTCAAATGGAAGATTGTGATCTATACCATCACAGGGATTTTCAGCGGAATCGCTGGTATCCTGATGGCATCACGTCTAAATTCAGCCCAACCATCACTTGGCACTGGTTATGAACTTGAAGCTATAGCGGCTGTCGTCATTGGAGGCACATCTTTAAGCGGGGGCGTAGGTTCTATTCTAGGTACAATTATTGGTGCACTGATTATGAGTGTACTGACGAATGGCTTACAGATTATGTCCGTTGCTCAGGAATGGCGGACAGTCATTGTTGGTGTTGTAATCATCATAGCAGTGTATGCTGATATTCTTCGCAGACGGAAGCAATGAACGAGGTATTATCTCCATACGGAGTGATATACAAAGCAAATGACGAGGGGGAAGATTTAAATGAAACAACGTCGAAGAGGGATTATCATGCTTGCCAGTTTGTTATTGGCTACTACCTTACTTGGTGCTTGTAACAACAGTGATAGCAAAAAGAGTGCATCCGGTTCAGACAAACCATATATCCCAGTCATTTCAAAAGGCTTCCAGCATCAATTCTGGCAAGCGGTGAAGCAAGGAGCCGAGAAGGCTGCCAAGGAGTTTAATGTCGAGATTACGTTTGAAGGACCTGAAAACGAGAGTCAGGTAGATAAACAAATTGAAATGCTGCAGACGGCGCTAGATAAGAAACCAGCAGCAATCGCGTTAGCAGCTCTCGATAGCAAAGCAGCGATTCCATATCTGGAAAAGGCAAAGGAAAACAATATTCCAATCATTGGCTTTGACTCTGGTGTAGATAGCGATATTCCTGTAGCAACCGCAGCGACTGACAATAAAGCGGCAGCAGCTTTGGCAGCTGATAAAATGGCTGAGTTGATCGGCAAAAAGGGTAAAGTAGGTTTAGTTGTACATGACCAAACAAGCAGTACAGGTCAACAGCGTCGTGATGGCTTCTTAGAACAAATGAAAGCGAAATATCCAGATATTGAAGTGTTAGAGCCGCAATATGGCGGTGGAGATCAGTTAAAGTCCACGGATCTTGCAAAAGCGATGATGCAAGCCAATCCGGACCTTAAAGGAATCTATGGCTCAAACGAAGGATCTGCAGTAGGAGTAGCTAATGCAGTAAATGAATTACAGATGGGTGGTAAGATTGTAGTTATCGGCTTTGACTCCGGTAAACAGTTAATGGATGCTATTCGTAGTGGTGTTGTAGCTGGCGCTGTTACACAGGACCCCATTGGTATTGGGTATCAAGCGGTGAAGGCAGCTGTGCAGGCGATTAAAGGGGAAACCGTAGAAAAGAATATTGATACCGGGTTTCACTGGTACGATAAGAACAATATAGATTCCGATGAGATCAAACCTCTGCTGTACGAATAGAAGAGATTAATAATAGAGGTTGCCTCAAGAAGGCAACCTCTATTATGCTTATCCCAAAAGGTAAACATTTACATTACATGTACTCGATGAGTCAATAGCTGAGGAGGTGTTGGATGTATAAGATTATTCTAGTTGATGATGAAGACGAGGTTCGTGAGGGGATTAAACAGAAGATAGCATGGAATAATCATGGTTTTGAACTTGTTGGAGATTTCGATAACGGCAGAGATGCCCTTGATGCAGTCGAGCAGTATCGACCGGATGTGATTATTACAGATATTTGCATGCCCTTTATGGATGGACTAGGATTGGCTAAAGCTGTAATGGAACGATACCGGGACATGAAGGTCATTATCGTAACTGGTTATGAAGACTTCGAATACGCTAAACAGGCTATAACCTTGAAGGTGACGGAATATTTGTTAAAACCAATTAATGCTCGTGAGTTTGCCGAATATCTAAGCAAGATGAAGCAGGATTTGGATGAAGAGCATTTACAAAAGGCCAATATCGCTAAGCTTCGTATGCAATTAAATCAGAGCTTTCCTTTGCTTCGCGAACGTTTTCTGGAGAAGCTTGTTACTACTCGTATGAAAAACGACGAGATCGAGAATAAAATGAATTATTTTCATATACAGCTGCAGGGTGAGGCTAATCTTGCAATCGTAATCGATATAGAAATGGACAATCGTAGCCTGGATATTGCTTCTGATGCTGAGCTACTGCGCTTTGCTGCTTTTAACATTGTGCAGGAGCAACTTGAGAAGGAGCAGGGCGGTGTCGTATTTCAGACGAGAGATGGGAAACTCGCTGCGATATTATCAGGGGATTCCGAAGAGATCGAAGTCACAACACAACTTCTTGCAGATCAAGTACAAACCAGCCTGAACAAGTACTTGAAGCTGACTGCAACCATCGGCATCGGTAGAAAATACGCTGATTTACAGCAAATTCCACAATCATTCCAGGAAGCGATTTCATCCATAGAATATCGATATCTTTTAGGTATAGATAAGGTTATCTCCATACAGGATCTTGAGTTCGGCAAAGGATTGGATCAAGCACATTTCTCTTCATGGGAAAAGCAATTCATATCCGCGTTGAAGACAGGTAAAGCATCAGCGATCTCGGAGGTCCTCACAAAATGGTTTCAGGAGCTAAAAAGCAATAGCTCTTCTATAGAAGACTGCCGCAGTAGCCTCTACCAAATGCTCGTCTCTCTAATGAACTATGTGGTCGATATCGGATTCCCAAATACAGAGCTTGTTTCGCATAATATGTTTGCTGAGGTTGCAGCCCTTAAGACTTTAGATGAAGCTAGGAATTATTTGGAGAGAACTTGCCATGAGTTGATACTCAAGCTATCGGAACAAAGAACAACCGTCAGAACCTCTCAGATGAAGGCAGCAGAAGCTTATATTCGGGAGAATTATTGTAATGACAGCTTTTCACTTAATCAACTGTGCAGCCATATTTTTATGAGCATCAGTTATTTCAGTGTGACTTTTAAACAGCATACTGGAGAGACTTTTATTGAGTATTTGACTCGTCTCCGTTTGGAAAAAGCTAAAGAGCTCCTTACCGTCACACAGTTGAAGACTTATGACATCGCTGCTAGAGTTGGCTATGCTGATCCACAGTACTTTAGTGTGATTTTCAAACGTAATGTTGGGATCACACCGAAGGAATATCGACAGCGACAGAAGGAGAATCTCCTTCTATGAAACCTCATCGCTTCTTCCGAAGTCGAAGTATTCATAATAATATCGCTATTTCTTTTTCCCTTCTTATTCTCTGCACAACTATAGTTCTGAGCTATACTTCATACCGACTCTCCTCAGCTGCCGTCATGGGGAATTCCGTAGCCTATACTTCACAATTAATAGAACAAGTAAAACTGAACATCGAGAATTATATTAGTAACATGGAGAGTATTGCTGCTTTGGTATTAACTAGTAGTGATCTTGAGAGATATGTAAAAGGTTCGAGTTCGGGACAAGATGGAAAAGTCAAAGATAAGCAGTTAGCCAGCCAATATCTTCGATCTGTCGTCCAATCCCGCACCGACATTTCTTCTATAGTGTATGCAAGCTCAGAGGGGATAACGGTTTCGGATCGACTGGACGCGGTTTTGAAACCGCTTCCTGAGTTGATTGCTCAAGAGTGGTATCTGCAAGCTTTGAACCAGACGGGAGTGGCTGTCTCCTCTTCACATGTGCAGCACTTATTTCAAGATGAATATCGTTGGGTAGTATCGATCAGTAGAAAGCTATCAGATACCTTTTCAGAAATGGAAGCAGATCGACAAGGTGTGCTACTTGTAGATCTTAATTACAGCGTTATTAACAATTTGTGCAAACAAATCGAACTGGGAAAACGCGGTTATGTATTCATCGTAGATCCGTCAGGGAGCCTAGTCTATCATCCTCAACAGCAGCTGATCTACTCGCAGCTCAAGTTCGAGCAATTGGAAACCGTTCTTGGGATTAAAAGCGGGTCGGTTACAGTGAACACAGGGAACGAGCAGAAGCTGTACACGGTGGATACAACCAGCTTTGGTTGGAAGATTGTGGGGGTGACCTATCCAGATGATCTGGTTGCTAACAAACAGCAGATGCAAGGTACAGCTGCCTTGTGGGGAGCAGTAAGTCTCATCTTTGCCATGGCTATATCTGTGCTTCTTTCGTACGCACTAACTAAGCCACTCAAGAATCTTGAAATAAACATGAAAAAGGCTGAACGCGGAGAGTTCGACATTCGTGTGGAAATTGAGAGCACGAACGAAATTGGCAAGCTTGCCCGAACATTTAATCTGATGATCATGAAGATTAAAGAGTTAATGAGCCAGATTGTGATGGAGCAAGAGATGAAGCGTGTGAGTGAGTTGAAGGCATTACAAGCACAGATTAAGCCCCACTTTTTGTACAATACGCTAGACTCGATCATCTGGATGGCAGAGACCGGTAAGATGGAGGAGGTGGTCGAAATGACCTCATCATTATCGAAGCTGATGCGTTCTACGATTGGTGAGGGCGAGGAATTGATTCCGATCGCAAGAGAATTAGAACATATTCGACACTATCTAACGATTCAGAATATGCGCTATCGCCATAAATTCACATATTCGCTAGAAGTGGATGAAGACATTCTTGAATGTAGTATATTGAAATTGGTCCTTCAACCCTTAGTTGAAAATGCGATTTATCATGGGATAAAGCATAATCCTGAGCAAGGCCACATCCTGATAAGGGGCAAAAGAGAGAATAATGATATTACCATTCAGGTTATAGATAATGGTGTTGGTATGAATCCAGAGCAGATGAACAAGTTATTGCTTCAAAAGGCAGATTACAGGATTGGCAGTGGGGTTGGCGTCGCAAATGTGAACCATCGCATTCAGCTATATTTCGGGGACCATTACGGGTTGTCTTTTACGAGTGAAATGGAAGAAGGGACGACGGTCACTTTAAGAATTCCTGCGCTCTATGAGGAGGAGAATCCATGAGCTCACTATGGTCGAAAATAGGCTTGTCTGCTCTACTGGTAATCTTCATTGTAGCGCTCGGGTGGGCAGGTTATCATATGTTTATGAACGATCTTGATCCAAAGGTCAGAACCATTATCTACGTTCCTAAGACTATCGATACCAGTATTGAATTCTGGGAGGTAATGAAACAAGGAGTGGCGACTGCTGCCAAGGAATTCGGTGCAGATGTCCATACGGTAGGAACAGATACCGAGCTAGATGTAGATAAGCAGATTCAATTACTGGAACAGGCGATTGAGGAGAAGCCCGATGCCATTATTTTAGCTGCTACCGACTATTATCGTCTCGTTCCGGTTGCAGAGCAGATTAAGGCGGCTGGTATCACTCTTATTACGGTGGATTCGGGACTGAACGGCGGTGTATCGGAGAGCTTTATCGCCACAGATAATTATGAAGCAGGCCGTAAAGCAGCGCAGAAGTTGATTGAAAATATTCATAGCGACGATCAAGTCGCCATTATGAATTTTGTACAAGGCTCCGCTACAGCTATCGAGAGGGAGAAAGGGGTTCGGGATGCTTTATCTCAGAATGGAGTTAATCTTGTGCAGGATACCCTTTACAGTAACGGATCTTCGAAGAAGGCATATCAATTAACTGTTGATCTTCTAAAGAATCAGCCACAACTAAAGGGAATCATTGGCCTAAATGAGCCCTCTACATTAGGTGCGGGACTGGCGATTATGGATATGGGCTTAAAATCAAAAGTGAAGCTGGTTGGGTTCGACAATTCCAGTAGTGAGGTTCAGTTGCTGGAGAACGAAACGATGCTGGGAACGGTGATTCAAAAACCTTTTACTATGGGGTACTTGGCTGTGAAAACTGCACTTGAAGTCGTTTCAGGTCACAAAGTAGCTCCTGTTATGGATACAGGCTCCGAATTCATTACGAAGGAAAATATGTACACAAGTGAGAATGAAAAGTTAATGTTTCCCTTTATAGAATAAGCAAATAAGAGCGCTCAAAACCATTTTGGCTTTGGGCGCTCCCTTTTATAAAATAGAAGGACCTATTAGTTGTTGTTTAATATATCGGCAAAAGATTGCTGCAACGGTGTTAATATATGATCTTTTCGCCAAGCCAGTACAAAACCACCGCTCTCAGGCAAAACTCCCGGTAGAGGAGCATAACAAAGACGACCTAACGCAAGTTCTGCTTCAATGCTAACTCTAGAACAAATGCCTACGCCATCTCCCTCGCTAATTAACTTCTTTAGAGTTTCAGGTGAATTCAACTCGGATCGGTTCCACAAGCGAATATGATTTATTTCTGACCATTGATCCGCAAATCCCCGTAAACAAGAACCACCCTCATACTGAATCCAAGGCTCAAGCGCGATCTGTTCTGGTGTTAACTTCTCTATAGTTGCAAAAGGGTGACCAGGGGCAAAAATGAGCACAGGCTCGTCGCGGACAACCAGCTGAAAGTTAAAGGATTCATCATGCCAATCAGAAGTGTGTAAAATAGCCATTTGAATTTCTCGGCTTCGGAGTCGTTCCTTTAACAAAGTATCACTTTGGATCGACATTGAATTATTAATCCCAGGATATTGTTTCATGAATTGGATTAGCGCTTTAGGTAAAATATAAGTTGCAGGTATATAACTTGCTTCCAGCTTTAAAGTACCTTGTGTTGGTGAAGAAAACTGTTTAACAGTACGTTCAGCTTCGGCTGTAAGTGAGACAATCTTGAGCGCATATTGATAAAGGGCCCGGCCCGCATCTGTGAGCAGTACTCTTCCACTTCGATATTGGAATAAAGGCGTTCCAAATTCATTCTCTAGATTCTTCATATGAAAAGATACTGTGGGTTGTTTAAGGCCTAATTCAGCGGCTACATCGGTTACTTTCTTATATTTTTCAAGTAGGATAACGATCTTTAACTTCATAATATTCATGACTTTCCTCCGTACAATGATAAGTTGGATAACAAATTATATCTCCATTATAGATTAAATCTATACATATATATAGTTTCTATTGGTATTTTTATCGTTGGCTTTACAAAGTTAAGAAGTTTCTCTAACGAACGAGCTCTAGAATAAGAAGAGTCAGAGGGGCTAAGAAGCTCCGGACAACAACAATAACATATGCGTACAATGCACTTTTACAGTAAACAAGCATATGGGGGCCAAAGCTCCACAACACCATGTTAAAGCTTGCGAAGCCAGTTCCGTATGAACTGTATGAGGAAGCTGTGCTAACAAAACATTTAGGAGGAGACAAAACAATGCAATTCAAAAAATCTTGGGTTATGACTTTGGCTTTAACAAGCGTACTAGCACTTTCAGCTTGCGGTAATGGTGGGGCAAACAACACGGGAGGAAACGCTGCAGCTACAAATGAAGGTAGCGGCGCTAAAATAAGTGGTTCGATTCTAGCTTCAGGTTCAACAGCACTACAACCATTGGTTGAGCTGGTAGCCGAGAATTTCATGGATAAAAATGCTGGTGTGGACATTCAAGTTCAAGGCGGCGGCAGTGGTACTGGTCTTACTCAAGTAGCTGAGAAACAAGTAGATATCGGTAACTCTGACGTATTCGCAGAAGAAAAACTAAAAGATGCAGATGCAGAAAAAGCAGCAGCTCTTGTAGATCATCAAGTAGCAGTAGTAGCGATCGCAGCAGTAACCCATCCGGATGCTGGTGTAGACAGCTTGACTAAGCAACAGCTTATCGATATTTTTACAGGAAAAGTTACAAACTTTAAAGAAGTTGGCGGAGCGGATCAAAAAATCCAAATCATCAACCGTCCAGGCAGCTCCGGTACTCGCGCAACCTTTGAAAGCTTTGCACTTGGAACTAAAACTGAAGATATCCCAGGATCGATTCAAGAAGATTCCTCCGGTACTGTTAAGAAAATGATCGGAGAAACTCCAGGGGCTATCGGTTATCTGGCTTTTTCATACCTTGATGATTCAATCAAAACACTTAGCCTTGATGGTGTAGAAGCATCTGTAGACAATGTTATTTCTGGTAAATATCCAGTATGGGCTTACGAGCACATGTACACAAACGGCGAACCAAATGAAACAGTAAAAGCATTCCTTGACTTTTTCTTAACAGACGAAGTACAAACAGGTGAAGTCGTTGAGCTTGGATACATTCCAGCAGTAAAAATGCAAGTTACTCGTGACGTTGCAGGAAATGTTACAGCTAAGTAATTCACTTCTAAGTAATTTGTAAGGATTAGAATCTCAAGTGATTAGAGGCGGATACATCTGCCTCTCTTTTCACTTTAGAAAGAGGGAGCAATTAAGGGTGAAACTAAAGAACTCACGCATCGAGAAACATCATATTGAAGATTTTGTGGGACGTACATATATGTCCTTCTGTGTACTGCTATTGATAACAATCATTGTATCGATGGTATATTTTGTGGCGTCTAAAGGTATTTCAACTTTCACAAGCGGTGATGTTAGCGTTACTGATTTTCTATTCGGAACAAAGTGGTCACCTGAAGCAGATACGCCATCCTTTGGTGCTTTTCCGTTTATTACTGGATCCTTCTTAGTTACTCTACTTGCAGCATTGATTGCTAGTCCACTTAGCCTTTGCGCTGCGCTGTTCATGACTGAAATTGTCCCAGGATGGGGCAAAAAATTGCTTCAGCCCGTAATCGAGCTGTTGGCAGGTATCCCTTCAGTTGTTTATGGTTTCATCGGATTAAGTGTTATTGTACCGTTTCTACGCAACAACCTGCCTGGTCAAGGCATCGGGGTAGCTGCAGGCGCGCTTGTGCTCTCGGTCATGATTCTTCCGACGATTACAAGCGTGGCTGCAGACGCGCTGGCTTCATTGCCGCAAAATTTAAAGGAATCCTCCTATGCGCTTGGTGCCACCCGGTGGCAGACGATCTCTCGAGTGATTATTCCGACAACGTTTCCTGCTATTATGACTGGTATTGTACTGGGGATGGCACGTGCATTCGGTGAAGCCCTTGCTGTACAGATGGTTATCGGGAATGCGCCATTCGTACCAAAATCACTCTTTGAATCAGCTTCTACCCTGACGAGTGTAATCACACTTGGAATGGGGAACACAACCATGGGCTCTGCGCACAATAATGCTCTGTGGAGTATGGCACTGGTTCTTATGTTGATGACCTTTGTATTTGTCTTCTTTGTGAGACTGCTTGAAAGGAGAAATAAAATTTGAAGCCTAGAACCGTAAATAAAATTGCCACAAGCCTTATTGTGTTTTTCGCATTGCTCATCGTAGCTATTCTGGTTGGTCTATTAGGATATATCCTCTTTCGGGGTCTTAGTCACATTAGTTGGGATTTTCTATTCTCTGCACCGCAAAAAATTCGAGCAGGTGGAGGAATTGGCCCTCAGCTATTCAACTCCTTATTCCTTTTGGTACTCACGCTAATAATTACAGTACCTCTAGGACTGGGTGCCGGTATTTACATGGCTGAATATGCTCGTCCGGGAAAAATCACCGGCTTTATTCGCTTAATTGTTGAGGTATTATCTTCGTTCCCTTCAATCGTAGTCGGCTTGTTTGGTCTATTGCTGATTGTTAACTATTTTAATCTTGGCTTTTCCTTAATCTCTGGAGCACTGGCATTGACGGTCTTTAATCTACCGCTGATGGTTCGGATTACTGAGCAAGCTTTTCGTAGTGTTCCGAAGCAACAAAAAGAGGCTGGTTTTGCGCTAGGATTGTCCAAGTGGAAGATCGTAACCTCCGTGTTGTTCCCAGTAGCATTACCAACGATTATTACGGGTACTATTTTGTCTGCTGGCCGTGTCTTTGGGGAAGCAGCCGCGTTGATGTTCACTGCAGGAATGAGTAGCCCAAGACTAGATTTCACTGACTGGAATCCACTTAGTCCGAACTCACCACTGAATCCTTTCCGTCCAGCTGAAACACTGGCTGTTCATATCTGGAAGGTAAATAGTGAAGGCCTTGCTCCTGATGCCGCGCAAATTGCTGCGGGAGCTTCAGCAGTACTTGTAATTATGGTGTTAATCTTCAACTTGGCAGCACGTTATTTCGGTAGATTTATTTATCGTAAGCTTACAGCTTCAAAAAGAATGAACTAATTCCTAAAAACTAAAGTAGAGATGTAGGAGGAGTAATCGATGGGAACGTCGGCAACAGCAGTGCGTGAATCTTTTCAAACCGAGGACCTGAGTATTTTTTATGGAACATATGAGGCTGTAAAGGGGATTAGTCTTCCTTTTGCTGAAAATACGGTTACTGCACTGATCGGCCCATCCGGCTGCGGTAAATCAACCTTTCTTCGTTCACTGAACCGTATGAATGACGAAATCTCCGGATCAACAACCAAAGGAAGCATCTGGATTGATGGCGTTGATATTAATGCTCCTGGCACAGACGTTATCAAACTGCGTCAGAAGATCGGTATGGTTTGGCAAAAGCCCAATCCGTTCTATAAATCCATTTATGATAACATCGCCTTTGGACCGAAGTACCATGGGGTAAAAGGAAAAAAAGCACTCGATGAGATTGTAGAGAGCAGCCTTCGTAAAGCAGCGTTGTGGGATGAAGTGAAGGACCGGTTAAAAGATTCAGCATTAGCTTTGTCCGGTGGACAACAGCAGCGCCTTTGTATTGCAAGAGCGTTGTCAGTTAACCCACAAATTCTACTCTTGGACGAACCAGCATCCGCACTAGATCCGGTTTCCACTGGTAAAGTAGAGGAGCTCATCAAGGAGTTAAAAGAAGAGCTACGCATAGTAATCGTGACACACAACATGCAGCAAGCTGCACGGATTTCTGATTATACGGCTTACTTCTATCTGGGATCCCTTATAGAATACGATAAGACGGATAAGGTCTTTACTAATCCAGAGAATCAAATGACACAAGAATATATCATGGGTCGTTTCGGCTGAAGCCTTTCAACATCGTTCCTTAGGGAACGGTGTTTTTTGTTTCTATTATTTGCAAAAGGCAGATAGATACTGTATCATTAATGATAATGATTATCATTATTATTATAGGGAGTGGATCTCATGACACAAACTCAACCGACTCAAAAGAATAGCGTAGCTGAAGTAATAAGAGAAAGACGCTCTATTAAGCTTTTTAAAAAAGATCCACTGCCGCAAGGTCTCTTAGAGGAATTGTTAAATGTAGCTGTATGGGCGCCGAATCATGGGGTGCGTGAGCCGTGGAGATTTATTGCTTTTCAAGGTGATGGTACAAAGTTCTTGGCTGAAGCGGCATTTGCTTTCGTGAAACGTGCTTTTTCTGATCCTGAAGTGGCTGCTAAGCGAAAAGAATATATCTCAAATATTCCTTTAACGTTAATTGTGGTGATGCCTGAGGATCCTCGGCAGAGAGAGTGGGATGAGGATTTTGCAGCAGCGTCAGCACTTGTGCAGAACTTCCAGCTAGCGGCTTGGGAGCAAGGCGTGGGAACGATTTGGAAGACCGATCCTTATATCAATAATCCTGAATTCCGTAACAAAATTGGTGTGAAGCCAGGAGAGAAGATCATAGCTATGATCCATGCCGGATACCCGGAGACTGTGCCAGACAGCCGTCCACGAACGGATGCTTCTGAACTATTGAAGATCATTGATAGCTATCCAGAGAACGATGTAGTGGAATAAGCAGAAGGTTTTACGGTATTTGAATAATGAATATTAAAAGAATATATATCCGAAGCATCCGAAGGGGTGCTTTTTTGTTGTAAGTTCAAGCTCCTAATGTCGTATGGTTGGATAGCAAAATCGCGTTAAATGTTTATAGCAATATATAATGTACATAATGAATGATATTGATTACAATTTGGTTAAGTGGATGAATTTAAATAAGGAGGGAAAAGCGTGGGGGAGAACAAGAACATCAAGATGAAACTGGCACGTATACAAAAAGATCTTTCCCAAGAACAGTTAGCGGAAGTTGTAGGGGTTACAAGACAGACGATTGGTCTGATTGAAGCCGGGAACTATAACCCAACGCTTAAGTTGTGCATAGCTATCTGCAAGGCATTGGATCGATCTTTAAACGATATTTTTTGGGAGGAATAAGGGTGAGCAGGACAAGGATTAAGGATGAGCGGATTATCAGTGAAATTCAGAAGTTTAGTACGCATGGTTTTATGATTGTGTTCGTGGGCTTTATGGTTAGTCTTTTGGTAAAAGTGTTTATTCTGCAATGGGACATTAAGTATTGGTTGGATACGTTTGTGATTGTGATGGGAGGGTGTTTGTATATAACTGTTCGTTCCGTCAAAAATGGAATATATCTGCTACCGAGTAAAGAAGGCGATGTAAGACGGTATAAGAAAATCAATTTAATTGGGGGAGCTGTCAGTACGTTAATATGGGCCGCTTTAATGTTCCTATCTGATTTTAGAGAAGCCGGGGAGTTGGATATTGCTAAAAGTATCATGAGCACCCTTGTGGGTTCCGTTATATTTTTCGTTGGGATTACATGGATGCAGTGGTTCATTATTAAAAGATCTAATAAAAATGCGAACAAAAGTCTAGAGGGTTAGTTGGGTGAAAAATTCACTCTTGTAAAACTAATATGATTAGTTTATATTTAAGCTAATACCATTAGTTTTATGGAGGGGTAATGATGAGAGTAACGCGTGAAGGTCATTTATTACAGCTAACTTGGATGCCAAGAGTGTTTCCTGTGAATTGTTACATCATTGAGGAAGAGAATGAGTTGACTTTGATAGATGCGGCAATGCCGTTCAGTGTAAAAGGAATTATAGATACCGCAGCGAAGCTTGATAAAAAGATCACTCGTATTATATTGACGCATGCTCATGACGATCATATAGGTGCACTGGATGAGCTAAAGAGACAGCTTCCAGAGGCTCAGGTGTACATTTCAGAAAGGGATGCAGCATTGCTTAGTGGAGATCGTTCACTTCGTGAGGGAGAACCTCAGACTCCTATAAAGGGAGGCGTGCCCAAGAAGGTAACAACGAGACCAGATGTATTGCTCTATGATGGAGATACCATTGGTTCATTAACAGCAATTCTAACTCCTGGTCATACCCCTGGATCTATGTCTTTCATTGATTCACGAAGCGGCGCTGTTATCGTTGGAGATGCTTTTCAAACCTTCCGGGGAACTGCAGTTTCAGGAACCATAATTCCTTGGTTTCCGTTTCCGGCTATGGCAACCTGGAGTAAAGATCAAGCATTAAAGAGTGCAATTAAGCTTCTAGAGGCTTCCCCGACTATACTGGCTACTGGACATGGAGACTTACTTAGAAACCCAGTACAAACCATGGAGAAAGCTATTCATAAAGCAAAAATGATTCAAGATAGGAGTAATTAAAATGTCACCTAGAGCAGGATTAGATCGTCGTACGCTTGTTATTGCAGCAGCAGAAATCGCCGATCATGAAGGGATAGAGGCCGTAACCTTAGCCGCATTGGCTAACAAATTAGGTGTTCGTTCTCCGTCTTTATACAATCACATTAACGGGCTACAGGAATTGCGCACACAACTTGCAATTTATGGACTAGGGGAGCTTTCCAATGCAATGAACAACGCAGCTAAAGGCTTTAGTGGAGACGCCGCTGTACAGGCGATGGGGCGAGCGTATGTGGACTTTGCTAGAAGCAGACCTGGATTATACGAGACAACGTTGCGAGCCCCTGAACAGGCAAATACGGAGCTGGAAACGGCAAGTGATCATATTTTGAAGCTTATTATTCATGTGATGAAGGATTATCAATTGGGTGAGGAAGGAGAAATTCATGCAGTACGCGGGTTACGAAGCATTCTGCATGGCTTTGCCTCTTTGGAACAAAAGGGCGGTTTTGGAATGGCGCTTGATACGAATGTAAGCCTATCTCGGCTCATCAGTACTTATATTGCTGGGATCGGAAATATGAAGTCTAAATAATGGAGTGCATAGGAGATGATGTTGTGATCTATAAGGGATATGAAGAGGAAAGTGTTATCACCTTTGAGGAAACTGCAGAAATCGTTACCAAGATTGGGATTTTGCCGCTTGCCACTCTGATTCCTGAGCACCCATCTTTAAATGGATTAACGAAAGCGGAGAATTGGCATACGGGTTCAGAGCTAGATCCATGGTCATGGCGTGTAAGGTTTCCTGGTGAAGGCCTGGCTGGATACGGTAAATTTGTTAAGAAGAAAGCTATCTTGGTCTCTAGGGAGTGGTTTCCAGCATTTGTGGCAGCTGTAGGTAGTACTAAATCTATAGAAGAACGTTATAATGACGGATTGGCCAGCAGAGAAGCAGTGACTTTACTGCAAATTATCCGTGAACATCAAGGGATTGATACGCGTATACTTCGTGTTGAAGCTGATATGAAGGCTAAAGAAAAGAAGACGGCTTTTGATAATGCGGTTACGGAGCTTCAGGCATCGCTGGACATCGTTATTTCAGGTGTAAAAGAACGCCAAAATGCAGAAGGTGAGAAAAATGGCTGGAGCAGTACCTCGTTTGAGACTGTAAGTCACTGGATGGAAGATAATGGTCTTTCCTCATTTGAAGGCGATAGAGAAGAGGCAATAGCTTGGCTACATTCCAAAATGAATGGCATATGGTCGCCTACAGCAATAGCCTGGACGAACAAAGTATTCTCATGGAAATAAAAACGGTTAATCACTACTCCCATGAGAGTGATTAACCGTAAGCGTTTTCTAATAAAATCATATCCATCACATTATTGTTCCAACATAGGTGCCAAGTAAGCAATCAGGAAATACAAGAATCCGAAAAACAGCATAACATAGGCGGTATATTTGATTGCATTAGATGCAACAATTCTTGAATCCACCGGTGCTTGAATTTCGAGCTGTTCTTCTTCAACGCTGTCAATTTCATTGGATATTGGGTCTCTCAACATGATAATCCCCTCCTTGGAAATTAGATCCTTAACTGTATTGTGACATATTTGTGAACGGAAATCAACAATAGTGTGAACAAATATTGAACTTTTATTCAAATTTGGACTATTTATTTTCTGGATATCTAGTATGCAATAAAAAACAACCTGCTTTTGTCCTCGGAAGAGGAACCAAGCAGGTTGTTTGTCATTTTATTTATTCAATAATTTAAGCGAACAATTTAAGCCCAATCTCCATCACGGAAGATAGGTACGGTTGTTCCATCATCCTTAATACCATCAATGCTCATTTCAGGTGAACCCATCATAAAATCAACATGTGTATGGCTTTGGTTCATTCCTTTTTCCTGCAATTGTTCTTTGGTCATTGTCGTACCCTCTTGAAGGGTAAAGGCATATGCTGCACCTAACGCCAAATGGCAGGAGGCATTCTCATCATATAATGTGGTGTAATATAGAATTCCGCTCTCGGAGATCGGGGAGTGGAAAGGCACCAAAGCGACTTCTCCAAGATAAGCAGAGCCTTCATCTAACGCGATAAGGGAAGCTAGCGTTTCTGAACCTTTTTCAGCGGTGAAATCCGTTACTTTGCCGTTCTCAAAGGTGAGGGTGAAATTATCAATAAGATTACCCCCATAGCTAAGCGGCTTAGTGCTGCTTACCTTACCATTCACACCAGACTTCAGTGGGGCAGTAAACACTTCTTCTGTAGGGATATTGGCTAGGAAAGGAACTCCTTTGCCATTGACAGCTCCTGCTTGACACCAAATATGCCCTTCTGGTAGCTCAATCGTCAAATCGGTTCCATGTCCTGTATAGTGCAGCTTGCGGAACTTATTATCATTCAAAGCAGTACAACGTGCTTTCAGGCCATCTAAATGTTGACTCCATGCTTGAATAGGGTCAGCTTGATCCGCACGTGTAGCTTTAAAGATAGCATCCCATAGCAAATCAATCTGCTGATCAGGTGATGCTTCAGGGAATACCTTTGCCGCCCACGATGCTGATGGGAATGCTACAATACTCCAGCTTACGTGATTCCCCATTAACAACTCACGATATGGAGCTAATGTCTGTCCAGAGATCCGCTGATTATCCGCAATTCTTCCTGACTCAACACCGCTCAATAGATCTGGATTCGTTGAAGTTATCGATAGAAATGCTGCACCTTTTTTAGCTAGATCTTCCAATTCATCTGCTTGCCATTGTGGCGGTTCCAAAAAGGAATCGGATGGAGCGAGGTCATAACGAGTACGTGTAACAACCTCATCACTATAATTAACCTTGACGAGCTTCGCACCCGCTTCATAAGCTTTACGTACTACAAGTCGCACTAGTTCTGCGGAAACGATGTCGGAATTTACAACAAGGGTCTGTCCAGGTTGGATATTAACCCCAATCTTCACTGCCAGCAATGCATAATTCTCCAGTTTTTGCTTGAAATCCAACATAGTTTCTACTCCTTTCAATATCTCTAGTCTTTATTTCATATTTACAGTTATTAGAACGCCCAGTTTCCATTAAGGAATACAGGTTCTTCTGTTCCATCAGCAGTAATTCCGTAAATATTCATCTCGGCAGAACCGATCATGAAATCCACATGGGTAACGCTATTATTCAATCCATGTGCAATCAGTTCATCCGGAGTCATATCTTTACCGCCTTCTAAACAGAAAGCATAAGCCATACCTATAGCTAGGTGATTGGATGCATTCTCATCAAACAAGGTATTGTAATAAAGAATATTGGACTCTGAGATTGGGGACTTATGTGGAACTAATGCAACTTCACCTAGGTATTTTGCTCCTTCATCCATACTAATGAGGTGCTCTAGTGCTTCTTGTCCTTGCTCTGCACTAACACTAACAATTTGTCCGTTCTCAAAAGTAATAGAGAATCCATCGATAATGTTGCCGCCATGGCTAAGAGGTTTGGTGCTTCGTACGGTGCCATTTACACCAGTCTTTAGAGGAGCGGTAAATACTTCCTCGGTAGGCATATTGGCTACAAAAGAATGACCTTTCGCATTAATGCTGTCACCTTGTGCCCAAATATGACCTTCTGGAAGCTCGATGCTTAGGTCCGTACCAGGTGCTATGTAATGCAGTTTCTTATATTTTTTTGCGTTGAGTACATTTGCTTTTTGATCTAAGGTGTCGAGATGTTCTTGCCATGCAGCTACTGGATCTTCACGATCAAGACGTACGGTGTGGAAAATAGCTTCCCATAGCTTACTTACACGTTCTTCAGCTGGAACATTCGGGAATACTTTATCCGCCCAAGCCTGACAAGGTACGGCAACAATACTCCAGCTAACTTTGTCGGACATTTGCATTTCACGATATTTGGTGAGTGCGGCTCCCCGTACTTTTTGATAATTTGAAATGCGTACAGGATCAATACCTTTAAGTGCATCAGGATCTTCCGCGATCACGTTAAGAATAGCCGCACCCTTCTCGGCGAGTTCGGTCATTTCACCTGCGTACCAAGTAGGAGGCTCAGTGAACACTTCTGGTGCAGCATGTTCAAACTGCTGGCGTGTAATGCTTGCATCACTCCAGTTCACCTTCACCAAGCTTGCTCCAATCGCATATGCCTTGGCGGTAATCATACGAACGAAATCAGCTGCAAGAATCGGTGCATTCACCACCAGAATTTGCCCTGGTTGAACGTTAACCCCAATTTGCACAGCTAAATCTGCATATTTACTAAGCTTTGCCTCGAAATCAGTCATCGATATTTCCTCCAATTACTAATAGTTTGGTACTTTACAAGTATTGTACTAAATTATTAACCGCCGGATGAAAAAAGTCAATTACATGGAATTTACAGTGTAAATTGAGGAATTACATTCATTTCAATGCTATACTGAGAGGGGAAATGATTTGATGAATGGAAGGAAGATTAGCGGATGAATTTAGAGATCGTAAGTGCTGAAATGAGCCGTAAAGAGGATAAAAGCTATGTAGGGAGGACGATATTTACTCTCGAAAACCATAAGGCTCCATATGAGATTACTTTTTTCAGTACAAGAGGAACGGAATGGGATTACAGCCTAAGCTTTGCTGGTGAGCCTGGAAGTGAAGAGCAGTTCTTAGAAACTGACGCGCTACTTGAAAATGATGACGATGTATACAATCAATTGCTTGATGCCGCACTAGATAAACAAGAGATCGTTGAAGAGTAAAACATACAAGTGTTGATTGATTACCAGCGGCAATATTCATTGCCGCTGGTTACATCTCGCCTTATCCGATTGTAATCTTACCTTCAGGATATCTGTAAAGTTCCTTACTACCCTTAGGTTTGAGTGCATAAGCTAGAGTAAGCGGACCTGTCCGACCCAGAAACATTAGAAAAATAATGAGCACTTTACCCGCCGTAGTCAATTCTGGAGTAAGTCCCATGGAGAGACCAGAAGTCCCGAATGCAGATACGGATTCAAAGAGTACAGCAAGAAAGTCAGCCTTTTCTGTCACGGATAACAACATCGTAGCAATGACCACTAACATTAGAGACATCAGTGTCATCGTCACGGCTCTATAGACATTTTCTTTGGCGATCCGATGACGAAACATTACAATATCCTCTTTACCCCTTAGTCTTGCAGAAACCGCAGCCACTAGAACAGCGAACGTAGTAATCTTAATTCCCCCACCAGTAGATCCAGGCGCAGCCCCTATGAACATTAGCAGAATCATTAGAAATTGCGTTGATTCCCGCATCAGTGGAATTTCAATTGTAGTGACGCCACCTGAACGTGGTGTTATCGCTTGTAAAAATGTAGCCATCATCTTTCCACCTGCACTCAAGGGCTTCAGTGTAGAATTAAATTCTAGTAAGAAAAATAGAGCAGCCCCAATGACAATCAATATCATAGAGGTCGAAAGAACAACCTTAGAATGTAGAGTAAGCTTTTTGCGTTTTGGAAAGTCAAAAACATCAGATAGGACGATAAAACCGACCCCTCCAAGAAAGATGAGAATCATTGAGGTGAAATTCACTATAGGATCATTTACAAAACGAGTAAGTCCACTAAAGGGCCCATGAATGTCACCGAATAAATCAAAGCCTGCATTATTAAAAATAGATATGCTGTGAAAAATTCCATAATATACAGCTTTCCCGAAAGGCATGTCCATCATAAACCTACCGGCAAACACGATGGCACCTGTGAGCTGAATAACAAGGGAATAGATCAGGACTCTGCGGATCAACTGGACAATACCTTGCATGGAATTCTGGTTCATAGATTCTTGCATAAGAATTCGCTCTTTAAAGGATATTCGTTTATTAAGGACCAAAGTAATCAAGGTGGCCATCGTAATAAAACCCAATCCCCCAAACTGAAATAATACGAGTAGAACAACTTGTCCAAAAGTAGTCAACTGTGTGCCCGTATCAATGACTGCCAGACCTGTAACACAGGTTGCCGATGTAGCCATGAATAATGCATCAATAAAAGAAATATGCCCTTCTACTGAGGCGACCGGCAAACTAAGTAAAAAAGTTCCGGCAGTGATAAGTATTACAAATCCTAGTGATAAGACTTTTGGTGGAGTTAATTTCAATCCACCGAAGTTCAGATTAGCCAATTCAATTCTCCTGTCATACGTGAAATTAGAGTAGTGCACACAAAATTATAACATAACTTGCCAGACCTTCCCTAAGTGGAGGGAGGTAATTGACATATTTTATCGAATTATTCTAGAATAACACCCTATTCTGCAACTTTAAAGAGGAGGCTTTCTTAATGGTGGTAAGTCCGATTCTGAATCAGATTGGTGCAGTTTTTATTCCGGTAAAGGATATTGAGAAATCCAAAGAATGGTATTGCCAGTTGCTTGGTTTGCCTTTGGATGGTGAAGTATTATTCGGGCACCTATACGTGATCCCCATGCAAGGACCAGAAATCGTATTAGACAGCAAAATTTACACTTCTGAGTCCGTTCTTAATATCCCCTCTTTTCATCTAAATACCGAGGATATTGATGCTGCTTATGACTATGTGAAAGCAAATGGCGGGGAGATTCTTACGGATATCGAGCATGATCATTGGTTTAATTTTAAAGATCCGAATGGCAATGTTATCATGGTCTGCCGTTGTTAAGAACGATTAAGAAAGGAATAAGCAAATGATAAGAGAGGCTGTTCCTGAAGACGCATTGTATATTGAAAACTTATATCGAATGTTGTTGCCTGAGCAGACAGCTATACAAGTGTCACCGGACCGACTGAAGCGGATAGCTGACAATACGGATAATTTTCTTTATGTGTACGAAGAAGAAGGGACTATTGTTGGGACGCTTCATCTTCATTTATGTATGGATGCTTTATGTGACGATCGACCCTTTGCTGTCCTTGAAAGAGTCATCATATCACAAGAGGTGAGAGGGAAAGGATACGGTGCGAAACTAATGAGATACGCTGAGCACGTAGCCACCTCTAGGGGCGCCCTTAAGATCATGCTATCGAGTGCGGTCAGAAGAGAGGATGCACATCAATTTTACGAGCATCTTGGATACAATAGCAGCTCCAGTAAGCTGTTCAAAAAGTACTTATAGCTATTTATGATTGGAAGTGATGACATGATGGTTACACTTAAAGTGCTGATACCAGAGGATGCAGAAGAATTACTTCGTTTACAGCATCAGTTGGATCAGGAATCCAAATTTATGTTATTAGAGCCGGATGAACGACAATCCAGTCTAAATCAGGTCAAAGAGATGATCGAAAGCTTCGCTTTAGCAAATACTTCAATCCTTATTGGGACAGAGGTTGATATGACCCATAATGAGCTAGCTATGTCGCTATATATCAAAAATGGGTTTGAGATCGAAGGGACGAAAAGAAAATCACTTGTAATTGATGGCCAATGGATAGATGAATATTACATGAGTAAGATTTTGATAAAAGAAAAAAGGATAGAGGATCAGATTTAATCTGATAACTCTATCCTTTTTTTATGATTAAAAGCTTATGAATTCTCAAGCTCTGACGATTCAGTGTCACCAGTGGTCTCAATGATGACCTCAACCTTGCGTACACGGTATCTGTTCATTTCACGAATGATTAAGGTTACGTTGTCATGTACAATGCTTTTGCCAACGGCCGGATCTGGGATATGACTGTATAACCAGCCTCCAATCGTTGTCACTTCCTCATGTTCGAAATCAAGACCGGTAAGCTCCTTGACCTCAATTAAAGATACCTTACCATCGAACAGATAATTTGTATCGCTTAGTTTCTCAATTTCTCTGCGCTCATCACCGTCAAATTCATCTCGAATTTCACCAACGATTTCTTCCAAAATATCTTCAATCGTGATGAGTCCAGACGTTCCACCATATTCATCAAGCAGCAGGGCGATATGCACCCGCTCCAACTGCATACGTGTTAAAAGGTTCTTAACAGGTGTTACCTCAGATACGGTTAGGACTGGCTGAATCAAGCCTTTGAAATCAAAATCAGGGTTATTGTCATATTGCAAATAAAGCTGTTTCGTATTAATCATTCCGATGATATTATCCTTGCTACCTTCTGCAACCGGGAAGCGAGTATATTGTTCCTTACGAATAATCTCGAAATTTTCTTTCAATGAATGATTGGTGAAAAGACATACCATATCCGTTCGTGGAACCATGATTTCTTTGGCCAACATCTCGTCAAAAGTAAAGATACGGTTGACATAGCCATATTCAGCTTTATTGATTTTTCCACTTTCATAGCTTTCGGATAAGATCAAACGAATCTCATCTTCACTATGAGCGTCTCCATGCTCACTGGCAGGCTTCATCCCGAAAAGGCGAACAAGCAGATTTGCGGAACCATTCATAAACCAAATGAGTGGGTACAAAATTCTGTAGAACCAAATAATCAGCGGTGATGTAATTTGACCGATTTTTTCCGGAATGTTTATAGCTACTGTCTTCGGAGCAAGTTCCCCGACAACGACGTGTAGGAATGTTGCAATGACGAATGCGAATAAGAACGCAAGAGGGTGACTCACACTTGGACTAATATTAGCCCAGTCGAATACCGGAAGGAGCAACTGCTCAAACGCTGGCTCTGCCAGTGCACCAATACCCAGTGCAGTGATTGTAATCCCGAGCTGACAAGCGGATAAGTATCCGTCAAGATTAGCAGACACTCGTTGTACAGCTAGCGCGTTCTTCTTTCCCTCGATCACCATCTGACTGATCTGACTACCTCTAAGTCTCACCAATGCAAATTCCGTTGCTACAAAAAAAGCGGTTAAAATAATCAAAATAGCCACCAACGTCAAACTAAGTCCTATACCCATATAATCTTTACCATCCCTTTCGTTCCTAAAATAGGTTATACTCATATTATGAGTTCTTATGAACTATTCTACGAACTTTTCAGAGAAATATCAAATGGTGGAGGGAAACAGATATGGAATCATTTGCATTGACTCGTGTGGAGATGTCCAGTCTTCTGCTCTCATTGACCGGATTATCAGACCGGAAACCGCTGAATATCCTCCAAGAGGCATGGACTAAATTTCATCTTGATGAAGTACAAAAGGGGACTTCGTTACCCGCTTTTTTATCTACAGATGTTCCACCCATTTTTCAAAAGATCATTAAGGGGCATGATGTAAAAGGCTTTTCACTCGGTGAAATTGCTTCATTAGGCCATCTAATAGAGTATTCCACTTTGACTGTGACTACTATGCAAAATTGGGTGAAGCGTGATTTTAAGGAGTATCTCGGTTCTCCAAGAGAAGGAAAGAAGTATTCAGTTAATCAGGCAGCACTTCTGTTTATGATCGATGATCTCAAATCGGCCCTAAATTTCGAAAGTATTCGTCAGCTATTCCGATTAATGTTCTTAAAGCCAGATCGAGACGATGATGATCTTATAGAACCGACAAAGCTGTATTACGCATATGCTGGGCTGTTTGAAGAGATCAAGAGCAATCCAACTATACAAACCCAATGTAAAGTAGATCAACTTTTACACAAGGAGTTCTCCTGGAAAGAAGATTCCCTGCTTAGAAGTTCCACAGATCGTGTGATCAATCGGCTGACGCATCTTACGAGATCTCAGAGAGAGTCTGTCCGCAACATACTTCTGATAGCCACGATAGCTGTTCAGACCTGTTATTTTCAATCGCTTGCCAGACAATACTTTAATGCAGCTTTATTTCTTGATTTTTGAACGCTTCAATTTTAATATGTATAAGTGAAACAATCAAAAGTAAGTTTCATAAGATATATGTTGGATATAAGGGGGCTTAGAAGTGAATCAAATGACACTGCTGCGGAATCCGAAGCAAAGGAAATTACTCTTCAGTGCAGGCTTAAGCTGGATGTTCGACGCGATGGACGTCGGGATGATTTCTTTTGTTGTAGCGGCTTTAGCCAAGGATTGGAATCTGGGACCGGAGCAGATAGGTATATTGACAAGTATTAACTCCGTGGGCATGGCTGTGGGTGCTGCAGCAGCAGGGATATTAGCCGATCGTTTTGGACGTAAACCGATACTTCTATGGACACTCCTAATTTTCTCGGCTGCGAGTGGGTTATCGGCTTTTGCAACAGGCTTCGGAATACTCTGTGTACTTAGATTTATCGCTGGATTTGGACTAGGTGGGGAGCTGCCCGTCGCCTCAACATTAGTGTCTGAAAGTATGCCTGCCCGTGAGAGAGGCCGTGCGGTTGTGCTGCTGGAGAGCTTTTGGGCGGTTGGATGGATCGCTTCTGCTTTAATTGCATTCTTCGTGATTCCTGATTATGGCTGGCGTGTAGCATTCGGTATTGGTGCTGTTCCTGCTCTATACGCTCTTTACTTAAGACGTGCTATAGACGATTCACCGAAGTTTGCTGAGATCAAGAAGGCGCCTGTATCCTTGAAAAAACGTATCACAACAGTATGGTCACCAGAGTATCGTCGTTCTACGATTATGCTGTGGATTTTATGGTTTACTGTAGTGTTTTCGTATTATGGGATGTTTCTATGGCTACCTACAGTTATGGTACTTAAAGGCTTCAGCTTGGTTAAAAGCTTCGAATACGTGCTTATCATGACGCTAGCTCAGCTGCCGGGTTACTTTACTGCCGCTTACTTCATCGAAAAGTTCGGACGTAAGTTTGTCCTGGTCATCTATATGCTGTTCACTGCCGTTAGTGCGGCATGGTTCGGAAATGCAACTACAGAAGGCATGCTGATGGCGGCCGGGATTTGCTTATCGTTCTTTAATCTCGGAGCATGGGGTGGCATGTACGCTTATACACCAGAGTTGTACCCAACAACTATTCGCTCAACAGGCGCTGGTTTAGCGACTTCCTTTGGCCGGATTGGCGGCATCATCGCTCCTTTGTTAGTAGGGGTGCTGGTAGGTAAATCTATAGCGATTGGCTCGATCTTCATGTTATTTTTTGTAACGATTATTATCGGTGCGTTAGCGGTGCTCTTCCTAGGAAAAGAGACAAAGGGAACGGAGCTCCTGTAAAGGATAATTCTTCATTACATACTTGATGTTAATCTACCAACAATGCTAAAATTTAATAAGAACAAAACGGTTCCTTCACAGTTGTGAACAGGGCCGTTTTTTTTAACATTAGAAACTATATTTTTAGGGCCCCCGCAAAGAAGGCGTTATGCTTGCATTAGTCCTTCTTTTATAAGAACGGAGCGATCGAACATGAGTAAGGATAGGAATCAGCCTCATTTCACGGAATTAGTCTGGGAAAGTACGGAACAAAATGTTCCTATTCCCACGCGAAATTCATCAGAACCAGCGCTGCCAAAGTTATCTACTGCAAATGTAGGGAAGCCTAAAGCGTCGTCTGAACCTTCTTTACAGCTTCAGCTTTGGGATCTGGAGACCGACACGCCGGAGCCTGTGACAACTACCGAAGGTCAGTTTGTAGCTAGAGCGATGGAGCTGGAACATAGAACCGAGGATTCGGCGCTATTTATTCCTTTTAAGAGTTACTGGCCAACGTATGGTCATATGACAGGCACGCAAAGTAGATGGTATTTTTTTTGGCGCAATGAAGTTAGACAGGGTAGATATCCGAAAACGGATCTTTCATATATTTTTCTGCACGTGTATGAGCTTATTAATGGTGTAGGTTGGCAAGATCCTTATGATGGCTATAAGCAGCTCAGTCAAATCTGGGAAGCTTATCGTGAAAATTATAAACGTCTGGATCAATATTTGGGTGGTTGGATCGCAGACTTCTCGTTTGTTCATCATTTGGATGTGCCTCTATCTTTAATCGTTGCTCGTTCACGCGGTCTTGCCGGAGATCTGGCAGAGCTAGAGTTAGAGAGATGTCTTACTGTAGCTCCTGAGCAGTTAACCTTTACGGTATTAACAGCAATGTCAGACTACGATATTAGTAAATCGAAGTTTTATATGGGGGAAGGTAAAGAAGCCCTTGAACGATATATTCCACAGGTAGTGGCATTAATCAACGCTTATGTCAGTCGGAAACATGGCTCGAATTTGGTTGAAATGTTCCCACCAGGCCCCTCAGTAATGAGGGAGCGTTATTTATTTCGTAGCGCCGTATATGATATTTCGCTATATGGTTATTCAGTGCTTATACCGGTTGTGCGTATCAGTAAATCTCCACCGCTTCGCAGTTTGATTACAAGGCTATTCCGTTTGACTGAGAATAAATTACGGGAACTGCTGGGGTATCGAGGACGGCTCAAAGGGGTTAATGTGGATGCGGATATGGATGACCTTATCACTCGTTTTCTGAAGCGGGAATTTGAGAAAGAGAAACAGGAAGATAAGGGGCCGGCAGTAGTTATTGATCGTGAGAAGCTTGAAAGGCTGCAGAGTGATTCCGAGATTGTACGAACTATGCTTACGGTTGAGGAAATGAATGAGCTGGAAGAACTTGAGGATAGCGGTTTTGAGATTACTAATGAGGAATCCGAGCTTGAAGAAGTAGTAGAAAAAGAAGAATTTGAAGATATTGAAGATGAAATCATTGTACCGCTTCAGTCTCCTGAGCCTGAATTAACTATAGAAGAAATTCAATCTGCTAACGTAGATACGGAGTGGGAGCAGTTCTCTAATGCTTTAAGTCCACTCCAACACGAAGCTCTGATTGCGTTTATGAACGAGGATGGAACACAAACCATACAGAAGATAGCGGCTGCAAATGGCACGATGTCAGAACTCTTGATTGATGAGATCAATGATATCGCAATGAACATTCTAGGTGATTTGATCATAGATGGTGAAGAAATTGCAGAAGAATATAAAATTCATCTGCTTAATATTTAATGGGGTGAACTTTGGATGAATGGTTTAAAAATACCCAAACGTATGACGACAGCGCTAGTCAATTCACTGACAGCCGGTGTGGTTCCGCGTATCGGACTAGAGCATATAGCCGTTGGCCGCAGGCCAGAGATTGAAGCGATATTGAGAGATATGGATAATATTGCGGAGGGTGGAGCTGCTTTTAAGCTGATTACCGGCAAATTCGGTAGCGGCAAAAGCTTTCTTTTGCAGATGATCCGTAATTATGCGATGGATCGGGATTTTGTAGTAGCCGATGCGGATCTATCCCCTGAACGAAGATTAGTGGGAACGAAAGGACAAGGTCTTGCTACATATAGAGAGCTGATGAGTCATTTGTCTACCCGGACGCGTCCAGATGGAGGCGCTCTGGAGATTATTTTGCAAAAATGGATCATTACGCTTCAGCAGTCTGTGATGCAAGAGAATGAATATGGCCCTGATCACCCCCAGCTTGGAGACGAGGTAGAGAAACGAATCTATGCTGTAGCCTCCGAAATGCGCGGTTTGGTCCATGGATTTGATTTTGCCAAAGTGCTGGCTTCTTATTGGAATGCCCATAAGCTCGCTGACGATGAATTGAAGCAGGATTCCCTTCGCTGGCTAAGAGGTGAATTCGCTACTCGAACGGAAGCACGAAAAGCACTTGGTGTTGGCGTGATTATTGATGATGATAATTGGTATGATTATATGAAGCTGTGGGCGGAATTCACTTCTGCTATCGGTTATAAGGGACTGCTGCTGTTCATAGACGAAGGCGTCAACCTCTACAAAATCACGAACAGTATCTCACGTCAGAGTAACTATGAAAAGCTGCTTACGATGTTCAACGATACGATGCAGGGCAAGGCAGAAAGCCTAGGGATTTTTATAGGGGGGACTCCGCAATTTGTGGAGGATGGACGGCGTGGATTATTTAGTTATGAAGCGCTGCGTTCAAGATTAGTTGCAGGAAGATACGGCGCAGCAGGTCTGAACAATTATACTGGGCCTATTATTGCACTGGACATGCTCTCACACGAAGAAATTCTGATCCTTTTGCAAAAGCTTAGAGATATTCATGCCCTTCATTATGGTTACGAAGCACGGTTAACACAGGAACAATTGGTTCATTTTATGGAAGAAGCTGTGGGCAGATTAGGGGCAGACGAGCTCCTGACACCGCGTGAAGTGGTGCGTGATTTCATGGATCTACTTCACACCTTACACCAGCATCCGGAGATCTCTTTCGAGAAGTTAGTGGGCGAACGAACCTCTAAACCTGCTGATACTGAACAAAATGAGTTAGATGGATTCCTCGCGGAGTTTGAATTATGAGTGATAATCCGTTTTATAGGCTGGCTCCCTTTATTAAAGAGTTTATCTATAAGAACCGTTGGGAAACTTTGCGTGAGGCGCAGGTGGATGCCTGTCGTGTGCTGTTTGATACGCCGCATCACTTACTGATTGCTTCGGGTACAGCTTCAGGTAAGACAGAGGCGGCTTTTTTTCCAGCGCTTACTGAGCTGTATGAACGTCCTTCCGGTTCGGTTGGTATTCTGTATATCGCTCCGCTGAAAGCATTGATTAACGATCAATTTACACGGCTGAACGATTTGCTCCGTGAAGGCAATATTCCGGTGTGGCACTGGCATGGGGATGTTCCGCAAGCCGATAAGACGAAACTGGTGCAGAATCCTTCCGGCGTGCTACAGATTACCCCTGAATCGCTTGAAGGACTATTGATGAACCGTCCGAATGCTATCCCGGCGCTGTTCCATGATCTCCGTTATATTGTCATTGACGAGGTGCATGCCTTTATGGGTGCTGATCGGGGGATTCAGGTTATGAGTCAGCTGGCGAGAATCTCACGAATGGCGGGATGTCATCCGCGTAGAATCGGTCTATCGGCTACGCTTAGTGACTATGCTTCGGTGACGGAGTGGCTGGCGGCAGGGACGCGGGAGAGCGTAGAGGTGTCCGCTCCACAGGGCGGGCGTAAGCTCCGTTTAAGTGTGGAGCATTTCTCTTTCCCGGATGCACGGGATGAAGTGCAGGCGGAGCATTTAGAACGCGCGAAGCAGTCTTATTACGATTTCATTTATGATCATACGCATCTTAAGAAAGCGTTGATCTTCACGAATAGCCGCTCGGATGCGGAGACGGCAACCCTTGAGCTGCGGAGAACGGCCGCGAAGCGTGGGGAACGGGATGTTTTTCACGTTCACCATGGCAGCATCTCCGCGATGCTCCGCGAAGAGACGGAAGCCGCGCTGCGGCAAGGCTCCGGTCCTGCAGTTGCGGCAGCGACATTGACGCTGGAGCTGGGCATTGATCTAGGAGAGCTGGAGCGGGTGCTCCAGGTCGGCGCTCCTTATAGCTGCGCAAGCTTTGTGCAGCGACTCGGCCGCTCGGGCAGGCGTGGTGACGCCGCATCCGAGATGATCTTTGTCACGCCCGAGGAAGAGGATGAGGAAGCACAGCTTCCGGCACGGATGCCTTGGACGCTGCTTCGAGCGATAGCGGTTATTGAGCTATATGTGCGCGAGAAGTGGGTTGAACCACTGGTGGTGCGCCAGCTGCCAGTCGGGCTGTTATACCATCAGACGATGAGCATATTGAAGAGTATGGGGGAGGCGGAGCCGGGGGATTTAAAGGAGGCTGTACTAAGCTTACCTTCCTTCAATAGCATTGATCCTGCCGACTACGATACCTTCATGATTTATATGCTGGGTATGGGACAAATCGAGAAGATGGATGAAGGCAGCTTGATTATTGGGATGGCGGGGGAGAAGATCGTGAATAACTTCCGCTTCTACGCAGTCTTCAAAGACGATGAAGAGCATGTTGTCTATAACGGGACTGAAGAGATCGGTTCGATTACAACAGTACCACCACCAGGTTACTGTTTTACTCTGGCAGGGAAGCTCTGGAAGGTAGAAGAGGTCGATAATCGCCATAAAGCTGTTTATGTAAAAACCTCACGCGGTAAAGTGGATACGTTGTGGCTTGGAGCGGGCGGGGATGTGCATACACGAATTATGACCAAAATACGTGAAGTGTTAGGCGCAACATCCTTGTATCCGTATCTTGCACCGAGTGCGGCTGCGCGGCTTGAACGAGCTCGTCGTTTAGCGAAGGAAAGTGGAATGCTTGAACGTTCCGTTATGCCGGCAGGTGGAGATTCGATGTTTATCTTACCGTGGGCGGGTAGTCGGCAATTCCGCACACTAGAGCGCCTTCTTAAGAACAATTTGAAGAGCTCACAGGGACTTCGATCTATCGTGCCGATGGAACCTTATTATATGGTGGTTGCAGGCAAAACAGATGCAGAAACGCTGGAAGCGGAGATCATCGCTGAGAGTATGGCTGCCGCTGATCCTTTAACATTGTTATCTCCAGATGAAGCACCCTACCTCGGAAAGTATGACGAGTTCATCCCGCATGAGCTGTTGCGCAAAGCTTTTTCTTTAGATGGATTAGATGTTCCGGGGTTGCTTGAAGTGCTAAAACAATGGCGGCAACCACAGTAACTATTTTAAATATTTTTAATCGAGACGCCCGCTTATGCGGGCGTCTCTTTATGTTCGGACGCACAGCAACGTGTATCTCCTTGCGCCGATATAGACTTTCCTCCTATTCCATAAGTTGTATAAAAACAGGGCAGGCAGAGAATAGTATCTAGAAGATTCCTATTAAAGGATGATAACGATGTGGTCTAAAATAGTCTCTTATATTCCAGATTGGACAGTTTTTATGCAGGCAGCCATCACGCTGCTCTTTCCCATAGGGTTATATTACCTTTACAAGCATTTGTATTTTTATGTTGGAAGCGGACGTTCCAAGGAGTCAGGAGCTGACTCTCAGGAGGAACATAAGAAGGCAGACAATGAGGGAGTAAAACAGCAGCAGGGTGCGTCTACAGTGTTTACGCAAGATTATGATGCCGACCTAGCGGCGATAAGAACGGCCTTGGGGGGGAATAGTGATGTGCATTTTCGTGAATTTTCAGTCAAAGGTATTCAGGCACGTGCCGCATTGGTCTATGTGGAGGGCATGCAGGATGAAGAGCTAATCAATCAACAGGTGTTGCAAAATCTGATGTTTGCCGGTGAAATGCAAGCTTCGGAAGGAATATACACCTATATGAAACAGACTATGCTCCCGCTGGCTCAGCTTAGTGATGCTAGAGATTTGGACCATCTGCAGGAGTCTGTCCTGTTTGGATACACTGCACTGATTGTCGAAGGCATGCGTGAGATGCTTCTGGTGGGCTTTCCACATGGAGCAGTGCGCGCAATAACTGAGCCAACCTCGGAAGCTTTACTGCGGGGACCCCGGATTGGCTTTACCGAAGTGCTCAGTGAGAATACCTCTATGCTACGGCGCCAAGGTCTTAATATGAATCTGGAAATGAAAATGGTTGAAGTGGGTAGCGAAATCAAGAAGAGTCTAGTTATCGCTTATATGAAAAACATTGTAAATCCTGATCTGCTACAGGAAGTGAATGAACGGATCTCCAAAATTGATATGGATTTCATTCTGGAATCTGGCTATGTGGAGCAGTTAATCGAGGATGATTATTTAAGTCCGTTTCAGCAAACACAGAATACGGAAAGACCCGATCGAGTGATTGCCTCTTTATTAGAGGGGAGAATTGCAATTTTGCTGGACGGCACACCGTTTGCACTCATTGTTCCAGTGACGTTCAGTATGCTTTTACAGTCTCCCGAGGATTACTATGAGCGCTGGTTTCCAGGTACCCTTTTAAGGGTGTTACGGTTTTGCGCATCATTTCTGGCTCTGTTAGCCCCTGCGCTTTATATTTCCTTTATCTCCTTTCATCCGGGACTAATTCCTACTCAGCTGGCCATTTCCATAATTGAAGCACGCCAAGGTGTACCCTTTCCTGCTTTAATTGAAGTACTGATTCTGGAGATTTCCATTGAAATCTTACGTGAAGCTGGAATTCGTCTGCCGAAGCCCATAGGTCCGGCAATGGGAATTGTCGGAGGTCTGATCATTGGAGATGCCGCGGTACAGGCCGGTATTGTAAGTCCATTTCTAGTAATTGTCGTTGCAGTGACAGCGATCTCTTCGTTTTCCATACCGATGTACAGTGCCGGCATTACCCTCCGGATCTTACGATTCGCAGGCATGTTATTTGCAGCGGTCCTGGGCATGTACGGAACCATCCTGTTCTTCCTGCTGATTTGCAGTCATCTGACTCGCCTTTCAAGCTTCGGGGTGCCTTACATCACACCTATCTCGCCCTTTCGGGTAAGTGACTGGAAGGATTTGTTTATCCGTGCACCCTTATCCATTATGAAGCGAAGACCGGAGATGCTGAAGACCCAGAAGAAAAATCGCAAATCCTAGAGAATGTATTCTTGCAGGAGCAGGGGGGAGACCACAGTGTTCAAACGTACGGATGACAAGATCACAACCTCGCAAGCTGCCATAGTATTGACCAATTCAATGCTGGGTGCCGGAATTTTGACCTTGCCAAGAGATCTTGTCAAGGCTGTACAGACTCCTGATGCCTGGGTTTCTGTGGTGCTGGGTGGTATTGTCGTGTTTATAGTGATAATGGTTATGGTGAAGCTTAGCCAGCAATTTCCAGGTAAAACTGTCTTTCAGTATTCTAAAAAAATTGTTGGAAATCTTCCAGGTGGTGTACTGAGTTCTTTGTTGATTCTGTACTTTATTGTGATTGCGGGCTTCGAAATCCGAGTACTGGCGGAAGTAACGTTGTTCTTTCTTCTGGAAGGGACTCCAATTTGGGCGATTGTGATGCCGTTCATCTGGGTTGGCACCTATTTGGTGTATGGGGGGATTAATTCCATTGCCCGTGTGTTTCAAATTGTGTTTCCGATCAGTATCTTTATTCTGATTATTTGTTTTATCTTAAGCTCCAGAATATTTGATATTCATCATTTACGCCCTTTTATGAGTGAAGGCCTGATGCCGGTCATTCGGGGGATGAAGTCGGGCATCCTGATCTTTACTGGATGTGAGGTTGTTATGATCATGACGGCCTTTATGGAGCATCCGCAGGAAGCGGTTAAAGGGATGATGGTCGGATTCTGTATCCCGTTGGTACTGTATTTGGTAACTGTTGTGATGGTTATTGGAGGTCTGTCCATCAATTCAGTAATCACCAGTACCTGGCCTACGATAGATTTGGTACGAAGCTTGGAAATTTCAGGATTCTTTTTTGAACGATTTGAATTTCCTTTGTTAGTCATATGGCTGATGCAGATGTTCTGCAATTTTTGCAGTTTTTTCTTTAATGCGTCACTTGGAATTTCGCAAGTGTTTAATCTGAAGATCCATCCGGTTATGTTCGCCTTAATGCCTGTAATTTTCATCTGCACGATGATTCCTCAACGAATCAACGATGTCTTCAGTCTTGGTGAATCGATTGGCTATATGGGTGTGCTGATTTTTATGTTGTTGCCACTGTTATTGTCGATCGTATTACTGATCAGGAAGAAAGGACTCAAGCAGAATGTTTAGACAGAGGGTAATACACTTACTAATAATATTCATGATTCTGCTTACGCAGCCTGGTTGTTGGAGCAGTAAAGAGATTGAAGACCTGAGTGTTATTACGGGATTGGCGCTTGATAAGGGGGAACCTAGAACGCTCGAACGGGAATTTGAGGAGCGTGGAGGGAGCTACCCAAAGCATAATAAACTTACGGCAACCGTACAAATTGTGCCTGAAAGAACAATCGGGAACTCCGGTAAAGAAGGCGAAAAAACCAAAACCCATTTTTACAATATTTCAGAAACAGGGGATTCTCTGCTTGAAATATTCCGTCAGTTCTCCATTCGCAAGAACCGTCCGATTATAGGCCATCACCTTAAGGTTATCGTCATATCAGAGGATCTAGTGCAAAAGGCGAAGATCAGACAGTTAATGGATTTTGTACTCCGAGATAACGATATCCGTCCCAGTTGTCTCATATTTCTTAGCCAGGGGCTCGCGTCCGATTCGCTTATGACGACTGAGGAGGAGATTCCTTCCTTCCGGCTGGTGGAGATGGTCCGTAACAATTTCAGAACCAGTAAAGTTATGAAGGGCATAACGCTATCGAATCTAGATGCGCTTATGTACTCCAAGCAAAGCTTTGTGTTGCAGAACGTTATAGAGGCACATGGTGAGATCAAATTTTCCGGAGCCGGTATAATCAAGGGAGATACAGGACATTGGATCGGAAATCTCGACCAAAATGACGTGGAGAGTATTGCCTGGATCAAGGGGGATATAAGAGGAGGGAGTCTCAAAGCATATGATCAGTCGAACGAGTCGATTACTTATGAGATTAAATCCGTTAAGAGTAAGATTACGCTGAAAGAGACCGATGATAAGAAGATATCATTTCATGTTGCAATTGAGTCCACTGGACGCCTAATAGAGGATTGGAATGTTGATGCGCATTCCTCGGATGTTGATTATTTCAAAGAACTAGAGAAGATATTCGAAGAAAAACTAACCCAACAAATCAATGCTCTTATCAACAAAATGCAATCCACTTACAAAGTGGATGTAGCAGGATTCGGAGATTGGTTCAGCATTAAAAAGCCTCATGTCTGGAAACAGATTAAGGATCATTGGGACGAGGAGTTTACTCGGATTCCAGTGACCTTTGATCTAAAGCTTAAGATTACCGATTTTGGTACAACTTCTGATTGAACGAATTTCCAGACAGAATATCGAAAATATTGTTAATCGAAGCACCCCAATTAGCGGGTGTTTCGTTATGTTCGGACATATATTGTATTTTTCTAGAAAAAACAAACCATATATCTTAAATTTGACACCTTGTTGAAAGCGCTTAACAGTACAATAATAAGCCTATAACGAAAATAGGGGGCGTCAAACAATGGTCAGCAAAAAAATGAAGGCAACTTCAGCAATTGTGTTATCAGCAGCTTTGGTTTTAAGTATGGCAGCGTGTGGAAATTCAAACAACAACGAGAGTAAAGGCGCTACAGAGTCGAAAGGGAATACAGCTACGAATGCTCCAGATGCCGGAACTACAAAAACCGAAAGCGGTAAGAAGGTCACGATTACTTTTCAAAATATCTACCCGGATCCAGCAACACCTTCTTATAAGATGCTTCATGAATTAGTTGACCAATATGAAAAAGAAAACCCTAACATTCACATCGAACTGGATACTTTAAATACGGACCAGCAAAAGGTCAAATTGAAAACACAAGCCGCTTCCAAAGAAATTCCTGATATTACGATTGTTAACCCGGCTGCACAAATGAAACCTTTCGTTGATGCTAAGCTGTTTGCTCCTCTGAATGACATGCTGGATCAAAATGGACTGAAAGACACTTATCAATCCGGTCTACTTGATTACTACAGCTTCGATGGTAATGTTTATGCGCTGCCAGATGGTAATAACATCGAGGTAGTCTACTATAATAAAGAACTCTTCGAGCAAGCGGGCATCGCAGACACTCCTAAAACATTCGATGAATTACTCCAAGATGTAAAAACCTTGAAAGCAAAAGGCATTACGCCAATCGCGATCGGTGAAAAAGATTCCTGGACGGGTTCATTCTTGTTCATGAATATCCTGCTTCGCACCAATGGAGGACCTGGTTTCCTTCAAGACGTACTTGATGGCAAAAAAACATTTGAAGATCCTGCTTTCGTAGAAGCTGTAGATCGTTTCCAAGACCTCGTGCAAGCAGGTGCATTCCCAGATGGAGCAACTTCCATCGATGCTAATGCAGGTGGTAATATCTTCAAATCCGGTAAAGCTGCTATGTGGGTTATCGGTTCATGGGAAACAGGTGCAATTGACGCTTCCTCAGTCGCTGGTAAAGCTGGAGCCTTCCAATTCCCAAGCGTTAATGGTAAAGGGGATCCAAATGAATTCATGCTCGCACCAGGTAGCGCCTTTGCGATTTCTGCGAACAGTGAGCATTTACAAGAAACGAAAGATTTCTTGAATTTCTTTACACTGAATCTTCCTAAAAAACAATTTGAACTTAAAAATGCTGTAGGGATTGGTCAAAAAGTGGATGGGGACCTGAAAGGCGCAGGATATTCTGATCTGGCGATCAACATTTCAGGATTGTTCAATCAGGTTAAAGGTGGCGACTTGGCCTTTGACAACACCATGAACCCAGCTACGGCACAAGTCCATCTAAGCAGTATCCAAAATCTTTTTGTTCAAAAAGTGGATTCCGCTCAAGTAGCTAAAGAACATCAAACCGCATTTGAAGCTAATAAATAAGAAGGTTTTGAAAACGCGATGCGAGGGTGCTTAAACGCTTCTTCGCATCGTGTTTACATTCTAGGGGGCGGAAATAATGAAGGTACTAAAGGTTCCAGCGCGCACAATCGCCGTCTTCGTGTTACCTTGCCTGCTTTTGTATGTGTGCTTGGTGTTTGCTCCTATCCTAGTATCCTTTTATACAGGATTGCTGCAATGGGACGGAATTACGACTACGAAAACATTTGCTGGACTTGCTAATTTCAAAGAGATGTTTTTTCATGATCCAGTGTTTTGGCCATCTGTAAAGAGAACGTTACTCTATGCTGTGGCTTCCATGGTGGAAATTCCATTTTGTTTGTTGATGGCTATCCTTCTAAATCGGTACGTGAGAAAAGGAAACACTTTAGTTTCTATTTACTTTACGCCGGTTATTTTGTCGGTGGTTATCATTGGTCAGCTCTGGAAAACGATCTATGACCCTGTCTCCATGGGCGGGATGTTGAATGGCGTCCTGATCTCTCTTGGGCTGGATAGCTGGACTCACAATTGGATCACAGAACCTAAAATTGCGATGTTTGCGCTTTATGCAGTATCTCTTTGGCAATATTTTGGCTACCATTTGCTGATTCAATATACCGGTGTTCAGAATATTCCGGATGAGCTGTATGAAGCGGCAAAGATTGATGGGGCTGACGGATTCAAAGCCGATCGATATATTACTTTTCCGCTGATTATTCCAATCTTTAAAATATCTATCGTACTCGCCTTTATAGGGTCTTTGCAGGCTTTTGATCTCGTTATGGTCATGACAGCCGGTGGACCTGCTCATGCTACAGATGTTATTTCTACACATATGTACAACAGTTCATTCTTATCCTTTAAATATGGATATGGTAGTGCTATCGCTTCGTTCTTGGTCATACTGTGCCTTGTGTTTACTGCTAGCATTAATACTATCTTTAATAAGCTTGAGAAAAAATTCAGTTAGCAAAGGAGTGCGCGATCATGCGGAATGTCAAGCATAAACGCCCAAAGCGTCCTTACAAGGACGGTAAGCGTTTAAGCGAGAAATATAAGAATAATGTATTCCGTGAAACTAATACGTTCTTATATTTTAAAAAAGGACTCGTGTATCTTCTCTTTGCGATTCCTGTCGTTACCCAGCTATATCCTCTTCTATGGCTAATGCTCTATTCCTTGAAGACCAATGAAGAGATTTTGGGAGGAAGTTTTTTCTCATTTCCTAAAGTATTTCAGTGGCATAACTATAGCGAGGCTTATAAGTCCGGTAGCTATTTAAAGTATTTATCTAACAGTGTAGTGGTTACCGGTGTAACGATGATCTTCGTCATCCTGCTTAGCTCGATGGTAGCTTACGCGATCTCACGGTTCCGTTGGCGTTACGGCAACTTGGTCATGACGATCTTCTTAATGGGGATGATGATTCCCATGCAGGCCACCTTGCTTCCGCTGATGATCATTTTCAAAAATATGCATATTCTGAATACACACTTATCGCTCATATTGCCTTATGTAGCTTTTTCAACCCCAATAGCGGTGTTCATATTAAGTGGCTTTATGAAGAGTATTCCGCATGAAATTGAAGAATCAGCCTTTATTGATGGGGCGAGCGTATATCGGATCTTCCGCACGATCATTCTTCCTGTATCTGTACCACCTGTAATGACTGTATGTATTCTAACGTTCATCAACATTTGGAATGAGTATATCTTAGCGGCCACCTTCATTTCCTCCGAGAAATTGAAGACCTTGCCCTTTGGTGTGTACACATTCGTTAGTCAGTATTCTGTAAACTATGGGAATATCGGTGCATTTCTAGTAATGGGTGCGTTACCCGTCATTTTAATCTATTTCTTCTTATCCAATCAGATTACAAAAGGAATGGTGGCGGGCGCAGTAAAAGGATAAATCTATATTGCAAATTACAATAATGGAATTATAATGAAGAAGCAGCAGGACAGATGAGTTTGAGGAGGGAAGCCTTTTTGAGAAACAGCTTTCATTCCATCCACCATCGATTGTTTTTGCTGTTTCTTTTTTGCATGTCTAGCATTCTATTAATTGTGAGTCTGCTCTATTACAACCGGACAACCGTACAGTTTCATGAGAAAATAAGTGATTTGTCGCAGAAGAATGTCGCTCAGACAGCGGATCTATTCAGCTTACTGTACAAAGGGTATGATAGTCTCTCTAAATCACTCAGCAATAACTTTGAATTGATACGTTTGATTAATGAGACAAGCACAGAGCCCGCGGTAGCTTACATCAATGAACAAACGATTACCAATATTTTAGGAGCTATATTTTATTCTCGGGATGATCTCGTAGGTATTCATGTCATTACAGATAAAGGTAAGATCTATAATTACGGAAACTATATGAATGTGGTTGATCCCGAATATATGAAGGAAGATTGGTACCATCAGCTGCAAGCTTCCTCCGGTAAAATGGTCTGGCTCGGCGTCTATGAACATTCTCTTATCGATCAAGTGGAGGATAGTCCTGTGTTTGCCTTCGGACGTCAGATTTACGATCTCAATGAACACAAACCGATTGGCATTGTTCTGTACGAGACGAATCCGAAGCCTGTTCTGGATGCGCTGGATAATGTGAAGCTGGGTGAGCATAGCCAGGTGTATTTAATGTCGCAGGATGGACGATTCGTATCCTCTGCCGAAGATCAGGAACCTGATTTAACTCAGCTCCCGTCTTTACAGAACTCCCAGAATGTTGTGGTCGAACAGACAGCCAATCGTCTGCTTGTCGCTTCTAAACTGTCCTTCTCTGGTTGGTGGGTGCTTAGTATCACTCCTAATCGCGACCTAAATGTAGAGTTGGTAGAGATGAAACGTTATCTGTTCATTGTATTTTCGATTCTTGTTCTCGTCTCTACTTTGATAGCGTCTATTGTTTCACGAACGATTTCTTTGCCGCTTAAAAAGGTGATTCGAGAGATGAAGCAAGTGGAGATCGGTAATTTTCGGGGAATGGTGAATGTTTCATCTTATCAAGAGATTAATATTCTTGTTGCTTCGTTTAATCGGATGGTTCGCCGAATCGAAGAACTAATCGAGCGGGTAAAACTTTCTTCCGTCAGTGAGAAGAATGCTGAGCTTCATGCCTTACAATCTCAAGTGAACCCACATTTTCTATACAATACTCTGGATATGATTTATTGGATGCTGGATGAGGAAGGGAATGAGCAACTGGGTGAACTTGTTCTCTCGCTATCTTCGATGTTCCGGTACAGCAGTTATTGGGAAGTTGACGTAGAAGTCACGTTACGAGAAGAACTGGAACAAATCGGGCACTATCTAAATATTATTTCTATTCGGCTGGAAGGTCGTCTACGGATTGAGATAAATATAGATGAACGATGGCTTGAGGTTCGCCTTCCCAAGATGACTGTACAACCGGTCATTGAAAATGCTGTAAAACATGGCTTGGAATCGCTCGATCGTCAAGGTATTTTGAAGGTGAGTATACTTGAAGAAACTGGATTGCTGAACATCGTCGTTCAAGATAATGGCAAAGGTATGGATGCAGAGAAGCTGAATGCGCTGGTGGAATCCTTGGATCGACCTACAACGAAAGAAAATGGAAAAATGGGGATCGGTCTTCAAAATCTGCATCGGCGGCTCCAGCATATGTTCGGAGAATCTTATGGTCTTGTGATTCGAAGCTTACCTGGAGAAGGAACCGTGGTTGCTATTATGCTGCCGATTCCGCAGGAAGGAGAGCATAGTCGTGAACATTCTCATAGCTGATGATGAACGGGTGATCCGAGAAGGCATTAAGCGCACTATAAGAAGTATCTATCCAGATTATTGTGTACATGTTGCTGCGTCGACAGAAGAAGCTGTCAAGATTATGGAGGAACAGTCCATCCATATCGTCTTAACAGATATTCTTATGCCCGGTATGAATGGTCTAGAGTTCATGAGGATTTCTAAGCGGCGGTATCCTTATGTCAAATGGGTGGTCATCTCTGCACACAGTGAGTTCGCCTATGCGCAGGAGGCAGTTCGTCTTGGAGCGAGAGATTATCTACTTAAGCCGATCGGTAAAAGCAAGCTACTTGAGATTATTAGTAACTTATCGCTAGAAATAGAGCAGGATCATAAGCTTATTAAAGATGAAGACCGATTAAGGTCAAGTCTGAAATATTTAAGAGAAGGTGTATTTCAAAGGCTCGCTTCTGGTTTTAATCTCGGTAATTTAGACATCAGCCAATTAATAGAAGACCATCAATGTTTCTATTTGATTTTGCTACAAATGGAGGCGGGTGATAAAAACATCCGGATAGAACATTTTATTGTAGAGAATGTGTTAACTGAGCTGATAGAGCGTGACGGGAGCGGTTTTGTGGTCAGCTATGACCGCCATAGTCTGCTGGGATTAATCACCTTAAGAGAAGAAGCACGATTAGAATCTTTTCTGGAAGATGGGCGGACCTATTTGAAGCAATATTTAAAAACACCTTTCCAAATGATCCATTCCGGACTTAGCTACGATATAAATACTGTCCCTCAGATCGTAACGAGCTTAAGAGAGGCAGTGAATTCGCAAGTATTGGATTTAACGCCAGCGAAAGGTAGTGGCGAAAAAGCCATCGACATCGCATTGCAGTATGTAAAAGAACACTATTTCGAAGACCTTACTTTGGAAAAGATTGCTTCCGTTGTATTTCTGAATCCGGTCTACTTCAGTCAATTATTTAAACAGAAGACGGGTCAAGGCTATAAAGAATACGTGACATCCTTACGATTAGAGCAAGCCAAGCTGCTGCTAGTGAACTCGAAGCTTAAGGTGGCAGAAATCGCCGAACGTATTGGATATCAGGACATGCGACATTTTACACAGATGTTCCGCAAGCGGTTCCTAGTAACTCCGACGGAGTATCGTCAGCAGCTTAACAATGGAACCTACTGAATTTTTGTTCATAGGAAAGGAAAAAGGATCTCTGCAGCCATTAGGGTGGCTATAGAGATCTTTTTTTTGTGTGTAGATCAGTATGGGTAACTAGAAGCAGCGTATATAAAAATAACGAAAAATAAAATGATTATGGCGTAAAGTAGAGTGCCGACAATCCCGCATACCAGACCCGCAATAGCTAAGCCTCTTCCTTGCTCATACCGAATCCGTATTTCTTTAAGGGACAGGGCAGACAGAATAATCGCTACAATCCCTAACAAAAATCCGATATAAGGAACAATTATGGAAAGTACTCCTAAGACGAAACCAGCAATTGACTTGCCATTCATCGGTGTTGGTGGGGGCGGGGGAGGATAATAGTTTTGATTCTCGTTCGGCCCATAACTCATTCAAATCACCTCCTATCAAGCGTGTTATTGGATGTAGTTAATCCAGTGTTCAAGCTGTACACAAGGAACGAGTCCAATAGATTCAGCTAGTCTAATGGAAGCTTGATTTGTTTCAAGCACATGATAGCGTGGAATAAACCCTCGTTCTAACGTTTCTTGTATGGCGGTTTGGACCACCTTTTTCGCATACCCGTTTCTTTGAGAGGATTCTAAAGTATGTACAGCGCCGATTTCCCAGATGGTTTCTTCATTACGGAACGCTAAGCAGGTACTGACCGGATTGTTGTCTAGGAAAATTGACACGGAAAAAGCCCCGTTTTGAAAATAGTCTTCTATTTCGTCTTTCGTGTAATGATTAGCGGCCCACAGCGGAATTAATCTGTCGTCAACCACATGACTGATAACAACATCTTCGTCCTTCGGAAAGATTTGTCCCGCAGCTGTACTGTATGAGTAGAACCCCCGGACTTTCTCCATTGAAAAATGTGATGATAATGCCTCTTTATAGTTCACGTCTTGCAGTTTAAAAACAATTTTTGCTTGTGGAGGCAACAATTGAAACAGAGCCGGAAATACATCTGGGCTGCTGTAATCCATAAATACGATGTAATCCGCTTGAGGATATACTCTATGATCATATGCGTACGCTGAAGCAGGAAGAAGCAATAAAACACCCCATTGATTACCTTGCTCCACAAGATGAGACTCCATGACTTCATGGAATGAGGTTAGCATTTTTAATAAACTGACATTCTTCAACGGTTCTTTGCGTAATCTGGTCATAATTCGGTCATTCTGGTGCATGTTATTTACTCCCCACTCAATATATTTCAATATAAATTGCACTTTTGCAGATCATTATATTTAGGATAATTATTATATCGCAGAAATACGACAGCTTGACAGTGACTGCTATAATGTATTAGGAAAATAAAGCTTGCTGTTGATGCAGCATACGTAATCGGAGGCACAGAATTTCATGACACAATCTATCACACCCGCTGCAGTTCGTGTAGGAGGAGGCCTAACTAAGCAATTCATTCTTATTTTAGCCATTGCATCAGGATTAAGCGTCGCAAATATGTATTACAATCAGCCCCTTTTGGCCGATATAGGACGAACATTCCATGCATCCTCTAACGCAGTAGGATATGTATCGATGCTTACTCAGATCGGTTATGCGCTTGGGATGTTATTCTTTGTTCCGTTGGGCGACATTCGTGAACGAAGAACACTAATATCCGGACTTCTTATTGCTGTTTCACTGTCACTTGTTGGTTTCGCTACAGCTCAGAACCTTATTTGGATGTATATCGCCAGTTTTGCTATTGGCATAACTACGGTGGTGCCGCAGGTCATCATTCCTCTCTCGGCGGAGCTCGCTTTGCCAGAAGAAAGAGGTAAGGTCATTGGAACCGTAATGAGCGGGCTATTTTTTGGTATTTTGCTGGCAAGAACGATATCCGGAATTATAGGAGATATGTTCGGCTGGAGAGCCATGTACTGGATTGCCGCAGTTATAATGCTATTGTTATCCCTTATCTTATACCAACTAATTCCAAAGACGAAACCAGAAAATAATTCATCCTATACGGATCTACTGAAATCAATGGGGAATTTGATTCGCAGATATTCGACGCTTCGCGAAGCATCACTGATTGGTGCTTGTATGTTTGGTGGCTTCAGCGTGTTCTGGACTTCACTGGCTTTCTTTCTAGAAGGTGAACCTTACCACTATAGTAGCTCTATCACAGGCTTGTTTGGGTTGATCGGTGTAGCAGGTGCTGCGGGTGCTCCATTTATCGGGAGGTTAGCTGATAGGATCGCACCGAAAAAGATAGTAGGTATACTACTATTGCTGACATTGATTGCTTATGGATTCTTCGGTTTAGCTGGATTTACAATTTGGAGCCTGATTGCCGGTGTTATTATCCTGGATCTTGGAGTACAAGGGTCACAGGTTAGTAACCAAACACGAATCTATGCACTTGAGCCGGCGGCGCGCAGCCGAATAAATACGGTGTTTATGGTTAGCACTTTTACAGGTGGAGCTATTGGATCAACACTTGGAAGCTTTGCATGGCAGCATTGGGGCTGGAATGGCGTCTGTCTGATGGGTGGAATGCTAATTGTGGCCGCTATATGCATATGGATAGTCTATAGAGGAATTGAGAAGAAGAAATTCAACGCAGGAGGTGCATGAGCATCGCTCAGAAGACGAAAGTCGTAGAAGTTGTCCCTTATGATCCAGAGTGGAAGGTAGAATTCGATAGAATAAAAGAACAGTTGTTATCTTATGTTGGCGACCTCATTATTACGATAGAGCATGTGGGGAGTACTTCCATTGAAGGGCTCGCTGCTAAACCCATCATAGATCTTGATCTTGTAATGAATAGCTACGATGTACTCCCACAAATCATAGAACGTTTACAACAGCATGGTTATGAACATCAAGGGAACTTGGGAATCGAGGGCAGGGAAGCCTTCAAAAGACGTCAAGCGGACGAATTCATGAAATATCATCTGTATGTATGCCCTAAGGATGGAAAAGGGTATTTGGAGCATATCGCTTTTAGAGACTATCTCCGTTCAAATGCGGAAGCACGTCAAGCATATGCAGAAGTCAAACAGCATTTGGCGGAACAACATCGCTACGATATGGATGCTTACTGTGAAGGAAAGACAGCGTTTGTCACCTCGATTTTATCAAAAGCCATGAAATAACCCATAAGCAATCATATGCCAGATCGAAGATGGCTTCGATATTCACTGGGGGACATACCGCTCCACTTACGGAACTGCTTGGAGAAATATAACGCATCATTGAAACCGACCGAAGAGGATACCTGGTCGATGGTGAGCGTTCCTCCAAGCAGTTCCTTTGCTTTATCCATGCGAACCTTTAACAAATATTGCTTGGGTGACATTCCGATCTTTTGCTTAAAGGCCTTAGAGAGGTGTGCCCTATGATAACCAAGAGAGGATGCCATGTGGTCGATACTGATCTGTTGATGAAATTGGAGAGAGATCCAGCGGATCGCTTGATTGATCTGGCGGTCGATAACATCCGGTAATTGTGCGGATTTAGGGGTGAGCGAACTTATGTTCGCAAGACCGAATTTGTGCACCAGAAGGCGCAGCCACCCAGAAGCCTCCAAGCTTTCCAACCTTGGATAAGCAGACTGCTGAAAGGAAAAACGAATATGCTCATACAAGTTATGTATCTCTACAAGGTTATCTAAGTGTATTAACGGCTTGTCCGGTGTAATCCCCACTTCTTTAAATAGCTGTTGAACGGCTTCCCCTTGCAAGGCCACCCATACATAAGTCCAAGGCTGTTCCATGTCTGCCTGATAGCTGAATAATACCCCTGGGAAAATAACAAAGGTATCTCCTGTACCACATACCTGTGAGTTACTTCCACTCTGAAATATGCCTTTTCCATCTATTACGGTATGTATAAGGTAGTAATCGTGAACGGATGGCCCCATTTTATGTCCAGGAACCGGTTTGCCTTCACCGCTGAACAATACAGTCAGGTCGGGTTCATCTGGAGCAAGATTAAGCCCTGCTGAGAAATGATAATGCTCTGAAGCCATTTGCTTCTGACCTCCTATACATGATTTGAATTACAATTAGATTATAGGACATATCACTAAAATGCAACAAAAATCCATATATGAATTGTATTTCTCCATACTCATTGAGACCGCTCTCATTTATAGTGAATAGTGAAGAGAGAGACGGATATCCTCTGACATTCTAGTGTTTATAAGGGAAATTCATTGAGGTTTTCTGAGTGGCTAGCGATGTCGAGACCGTAGAACTCACTATTTAAGGAGGAATATTTCATATGTCCAAAATTACATTTATCGGAGCGGGTAGTACTGTATTTGCAAAGAATGTTTTAGGAGATTGCATGAGAACTCCAGCCCTTCAAGGCTTTGAGCTTGCCCTATATGATATTGATCTTCAGCGCCTGAAAGATTCCGAGAATATGCTGAGTAATATAAAAGCAAGTAGTGGCAGTACTTGTATCGTGAAATCCTATACGGATCGTAAGGAAGCTTTGCGCGGAGCTAAATATGTGATTAATGCGATTCAGGTCGGGGGTTACGATCCTTGTACCATTACAGACTTTGAAATTCCGAAGAAATATGGCTTGCGTCAAACGATTGCGGACACGGTTGGTATCGGTGGTGTTTTCCGCAACTTACGCACGATTCCTGTCATGCTTGATTTTGCGGCAGATGTGAGAGAGGTTTGTCCAGATGCTCTGTTCATGAATTATACGAATCCAATGGCAGTATTGACCAATGTGATGAACACTTATGGTGGTGTGAATACCGTTGGATTATGTCATAGCGTACAGCATTGTATTCCAGGCTTATTCGAGCATCTGGGAATGGATCAGACGGGTGTACAGGCTAAGATTGCAGGGATTAACCATATGGCTTGGCTACTCGAGGTTACAAAGGACGGAGAGGACTTATATCCGGAAATCAAACGTCGCGCTGCCGATAAGCAGAAAGAGCATCACGGGGATATGGTTCGTTATGAAATGATGCTTAAATTTGGTTACTACATTACGGAGTCTTCAGAACATAACGCAGAGTATCATCCTTATTTTATCAAGCGTAATTATCCTGAGCTCATCGAACGGTTTCAAATTCCACTCGACGAGTACCCACGCCGCTGTGTAGAACAAATTGAACGGTGGCAGCAAATGCGTGAAGAATTAGTAAATAATAAAGAGCTTGTACATGAACGTTCGCATGAATATGCGTCCTACATTATGGAAGCCATCGAAACGAATGTACCTTTCAAAATTGGTGGTAATGTTATGAATACAGGTCTTATCACCAATCTTCCGAAAGAAGCATGTGTAGAAGTTCCGTGCCTTGTAGACCGCAGTGGCGTTACTCCAACCTTCGTGGGAGATCTGCCTCCGCAGTGTGCCGCACTGAATCGTACGAACATTAATACACAATTGTTAACAATCGAAGCAGCGATTACTCATAAGAGAGAGCATATTTATCACGCAGCTATGCTCGATCCGCACACTGCCGCCGAACTGTCGATGGATGACATTACGAATATGTGTGATGAGCTGATCACGGCCCATGGAGACTGGTTGCCCGCGTATAAATAAATTGCATATTTCTAAAATTTTTAAAATCTAAAGCCTGAGAAATCAGGCTTTTTTTGCATATATCTGTCTAGGACAACTGGGGTCCTACGGAATACACATATATGGACACCTAAATGCGGAGGTGAAGCATGATGATCATTGAGAACTATTCCTTAGCATCGTCCACATCCTATGCCACCCCTTATTACGTGATCAGTGGCGGGCTCCCTGGTCCTGTGTTTATGGTGGTGTCCGGCATACACGGAAATGAAACGGCAAGCATTCGTGCGGCGAAAAACATCGTGAATCACTTAAGACAAGGAGAACTATATATTTACCGTGGTACGCTTATTATTGTTCCCCTCATGAATCAAAAAGCTTATCGCAAACGAATTCGGGGCGTGCCCGATTTGAACCGAACGTTTCCGCGTACTCGGAATGGATCTGCCAAACATCCGTTATCCGTAGCCTTGCTTCAATTAGTACGGCGTTATCGCCCCACCTGGTACCTTGATCTCCATGAAGCGAACGGTTTGTCTCAAAGAAATCCGAAACGCCTCGGTCAGTCTATTATTATTAAGCCGGGGAGCCAAGGTACGGTTACGGCAAGACGTCTCATAAAAGACATTAATCGTACAATCGCTAATACTTCTTATCATTTTAATATCCGTTTACGAGAGCGCCCCGGCTCGTCACGTTCAGCCGTCTCCCGTATCATAGGAGCGAAGGCATTTACTGTGGAAACATGCTGGAGTCTTGATCGTGACCTTCGTATTCGCTATCAGATAGACATTGTTAGTCGCTTTTTAAGAAGTGCTGGATTGATGTGATGATGATTATATATGCTGAATGTCAAGCAAGCTGACCCTGAGTTCATAGGAATCGGCTTGTTTTTTGTGGATTTTGAAAGATCATTGACAACAATGAGTATAGTGTATATATTACATATATACATTAAACACACATAAACTAGGAGTGAGGGCACGAGTTCATGAACATATTGATATCCAACACTTCCGGTGAACCCATCTATGCACAGATTGTAAGTCAGATCCGCCAGATGATCCTGCAAGGAGAGTTAGTCTCAGGTACGCCTTTACCTTCTATTCGACTGTTAGCCAAAGAGCTGCAGATTAGCGTAATTACAACAAAAAGAGCTTACGAAGAACTGGAGAGAGAAGGCCTTATCAATTCCATTGTGGGAAAAGGCTCCTTTGTTTCTGGTGCAGATCAGGAGTTTATTCGTGAGCAACGGCTACGGATCATGGAGAATAAGATGAAGGAAATTATTGACGAGAGTAAGCTTTTGGGGATTGATTTTGCTGAGTTCAGTGAGATGTTGAAATTGCTGTATGAGGAGGAGACAGAATGAACGATGTCATTCAATTGAATCAAATATCTAAAAAATATGGCCATTTTAGCCTATGCGAACTTACGTTCGGTATCAAGGGAGGATATATTACGGGGTTAATAGGACCCAATGGGGCAGGGAAAACAACATTAATTAAAATGATGATGGGTATGGTACAACCCGACCAAGGAAGTATCGAGATTTTCGGCAAAGAAAAAACCGTAAAGAATGCAAAGTACAAAGAGCGAATTGGGTATGTTTCCGATGAGAACTACTTTTACGATCAATTAACCATCGATCAGATGAGTAAGATGATTGCTCCCTTTTATAGTCAGTGGGATAAAGAGACTTATAGGAAATACATAGAGATGTTTAAGCTTTCCCCGCGGAAAAAGATTAAAGAACTCTCTAAAGGGATGAAAATGAAGTATTCGCTCGCCATTGCTTTATCACACGGTGCAGATCTGCTCATCATGGACGAACCTACTGCAGGTCTTGATCCCATATTCCGAAGAGAACTGCTTGATCTGCTTATTGAGCATATCCAGGATGAGAAGAAATCTATTCTTTTCTCCACGCATAACACGACTGATTTAGACCGGATAGCGGATTATATTGTTTTTGTGAATGAGGGGAGGCTAGTTTTTAATGAGATGAAAGAATCTCTCCCAAATAAATATATGCTGGTAAAAGGCAACAAGGAGTTGCTTGATCGGGATGTGCGGAAGTGTTTCATTGGGATTAGAGAGACAGCACTTGGTTTTGAGGGGCTTCTTAACAATAATTCTGAGGAGGCGCGGTATTTTAGAGATCAAGCGATATGCGAAATACCTACGCTGGAAGAAATCATGTATTTTACGGTAAAGGGAAACGCTTTGTATGTCTAATCTCTTGCTGTTGATTCGGAAAGACTTTATTCTCCTGGGGAATTTCATTCCTTTATTTCTCTTGAGTATTTTGTTTGTCGCATATGTACAATTGGATAGCTCCAGTATGTTTGCTACATTTCAATCTTTACTATTGCTCGTATACTCCTGTTCAATGGATGCACAGAATAACAACACAAAGTTTGTTTTAGGACTGCCAGTAAGTCGGCAAGAGATGGTCTTGGCTAAATACTTATCACTGATTCCTTATAGTTTCATCGGTTTGGTTTGCTCTTTTGCTTTGTTTCTAATTTCCTTTTCATTTGGATATTCCATTAGCCCAGTGTATTGGATAGGGGTATCTTTAACGTTACTTATGATTCCTGTGACTGCGTCTATTTATCTGCCGATTCATTATTGGCTTGGATACAAAAACTATTACTTCAATATCTTTTTTAATGTAGTTATAACGATAACCACCATAAACGCTGGATCTTCACTCTCACATTCATTAGTTTTCTCAAAAATAACCCATTTAAAGCTGCAAGATCATCTGGTGCAGATAGGTTTGATAGGGATCGTTTATCTATTCATCTTGTACTTCTCATATAAGATTTCACTACGATTGTTTTGCAGGGAAGAGTTATAAGCTAAGGAGGACTTATAGTGTATCATTCATTTTATCTTATTCAAAAAGACTTCATTCTTTTGCGTAAATTTCTGATGTTGCTCATCCCTTTCTTTATTTTTATAGCTTACTCGAACTATCATAGCTTCAGTTTATTTACGGTAATGCCACCCATGCTGTTGTTGATTAGCTCCTGTTCTATGGATACTCAGCAGATGACGCAACGGTTTCTCGTTAATCTCCCTGTGCGGAGACAAGAGCTTGTCCGCGCTAAATACTTCTCAATCCTTCCGTATGCGCTTGTTGGGCTGGCAGCAACTGCTTTTACCTATCTCCTGATTATTATGACAGGTAAAGAGGTGACCCCTCATTTCTGGCAAGAGGTTGGTATTGCGATATCTATTTTCCCGCTCCTCGCTATGCTTTATTTACCGATTCATTACTGGCTAGGGGCTAAAGGAACGCAAGTGGTTAATCTCGTTTTTATGATGATTATAATGGTTGGTCCGAATGTGATTGGTAGCTTGCTTCAATGGTTTCCTGAATTAGAGAACTGGCAGAGCTTTGGTGTGAAGTCTAGCTATATTCCTTATATCATACTAGGACTCGCTTACGTGTTCTTACTCAGCTGTTCTTATCTTATTTCATTGCGGATTTTTGAAAAAAAGGATCTGTGATACTAATAATTTGAGATTTAGATTGAATTCATATACCATTATCACTACAAAGATAAATACTGTAGGGGAAGGGTATACATTCAATGCCTAAAATGATTTATAGTTTTCGTACAAAAATGATTATGCTGCTGATGGCCAGTATGCTAGTATCCGGTGGGATAACCTTTTTAATCTATAAGGCGCTCCAGCGATATTATCACTCTGAGGTGAAGTTTGAGAATCCACTAACCAAAGTTCGCTATGTAATAAGAGATATTGGAGATGTGAATACATTTTTAATTATCTTTATACCACTAGCCATTCTATTTTTCTTCTTATTCACTAAGCCGTATGCAAAATACTTCAAAGAAATATCAAAGGGGATTCATCAACTAGCGTCAGGTGATTTCTCCGAACGAGTAGATATACCCTCCAAAGATGAATTTGGGATGATTGGTCATGATCTCAATCTAGCCATTGAGAATATGCAAGAAGCCATTGAGCGGGGAGACATTGCCGAGAGCAGTAAAGATCAACTCGTGTTGAACCTGGCGCATGATTTGCGTACACCCTTAACCTCGGTTATCGGCTATTTGGATTTTATTTTGAAAGATAATCAATTAACCCCTGAACAGACCAGGCATTACACGACGATTGCTTATACTAAATCTCAACGTTTAGAAAAATTGATTGATGAGCTGTTTGAAATTACAAGAATGAATTACGGCAAGCTTAAGCTTGAGAAATCCTCGATTGATCTCAGTGAGCTTCTCTTACAATTAAATGAAGAATTATATCCAGTCTTTGAGAAAAATGGCCTATCCTCCAGATTGGATATGACACAAGCTCTGATAATTTACGGTGACGGGGAATTGTTAGCACGTGTATTTGAGAACCTTCTTACGAATGCGGCCCGATACGGAAACGATGGTCAATTTATTGATATTCACGGTTACTTGGACGCTAACGAGGTAGTCGTTGAAGTAATCAACTATGGAAATTGTATTGAGCCGGAAGAGCTGCCACGAATTTTTGATATGTTTTACACGGGTGATCGTGCACGAACACATCCAACAGGAAGTACGGGACTTGGCTTATTTATTACTAAAAATATAGTAGAGCAGCATAATGGAACCGTATCTGCGCAAAGCAGTGTGGTGCGGACAATCTTTGAAGTGAGACTCCCGAGAAACAGTAATTGAAGACCATTTCTATATGATGAAGTACCAACCTAAAGAGGATTCGTTGGTGGGTGATATCTAAAAATCGTCCACCTTTGAAATCCTCTTAAAAACATGATATAATTAGCATGCTAATTAATTTGTAAGGTGGTTCGGGGGAACAAGCTGTGATTGAAGATGAGATAAGAGAACTACTGGATAGAATTTCAGCCGAAATGCGTAGAGATTATGCAGCATTGCTTAGAGAATTTAATCTTCATGTGGGCCAAGAACAGTTATTATGCCGGTTATGGAGATCAGATGGAATGACACAGATCCAGTTAAGCGAAAGTCTGAATTGTGAGCCTCCAACTATTACGAATATGGTGAAATCACTTGAGAGTCATGGGTTTGTTGTTCGAAAAAGAGATCCTGAAGATGGCAGAGTAAGCCGAGTGTATCTAACTCCAGCCGGACGTAATCTTTGTGAACCTGTGGAACGTATATGGAATAAGCAATTGGATAAATTATTAACAGGAATTTTACCCGAAGAACGTTTATTATTAAGAAGGCTTATGAAACAGATGGCGGATAATTTATCTTGAATCTGGCATTACTCACCACATCCATTAGCAAGCTAATCAAAACTTAGAAAAGAGGAACATAGATGATTACCAGTTTGACTCGTATTAATGAACTAGCCAGGAAAGAACGTGAAGAAGGTCTGACAAAAAGTGAATGGGTGGAACAGATCGCTTTGCGTGAAGATTATCTACGTGAAATTCGTGGGCAAGTTCGTAACAGTCTATCGGGAGTAACGATTGTAGATCCTGAGGGAAATGATGTTACGCCTGAAAAAATTCGTTTATCGCGTAAAGAAACTTTGAACTAATATTCAGCTAATGAAGTGAATTTACACCTTTAGAATATCGTTGAATGGTCTTATGGGCTAATCAGCGAATATCTAAAGGTGTTTTTTTATGATATCAAATGGACGAAAGTGGAATCATATTTATAAAAGTTATCTTAACGGAAGCTTAATTTGATTTTGTTAGCTGATGCTGAAAGTTAAGGTTCACTTAAACTTGTGTTTCACAGGATCTAAGACTGGATTGTTAGAATGAAATGGACAGAAGAGAAGATATAAATATGTGGGGAGCGGGAATTACATGATGAAAAAGACATTTTTCTTTTTACTGAAAGCAATAGGAGTTATAGTCATAGCCATAGCGCTTTTTCTAGCCATTGTTTTTACTGTTAATGTGATCTGCAACAAAATCGAGAAAGGAAAAATTGAACCCTATGGTCAGCTTGTACCTGTAGATGGAAAAAACATGAACGTCACGATTCATGGAAATGGTGAAGAGACGGTAGTATTATTACCAGGATATGGAACTGCAGCGCCGGGTATTGATTTTAAGCCGCTTGTAGACGAGTTATCTCCATTTTACAAAGTGGTTGTGATTGAGCCATTTGGCTATGGATTAAGTGATATCACCGAAAAAGAACGAAGTACTGAAAATATAGTGAGTGAGTTACATGAAAGTTTACAACAATTAAATATTGACCGTTATATTCTGATGGGACACTCCATATCCGGAATTTATGCTCTAGACTATGTAAACAAATACAAAAACGAAGTTAGTGCATTCGTAGGGATCGACAGCAGTGTTCCGGCACAAGGAGCCGGCGATGAACTTCCAACAGCAGCCTTAAAATCACTTAAACAATCAGGTTTCTACAGATTGCTGGTTAAACTCTCGCCTGATCAAATCATTGCACCCGATGTTGATGCTAAAACGAAAGAGCAAAATAGAATGCTTTCGCTTAAAAACATGATGAATCCAAATATCATCAACGAAGCAGATCATTTCTCAAGCAACTTCAAAGACGCAGAAAACTTAAAGTTCCCTAAAGAACTTCCCGTGATGTTCTTCTTAGTAAAAGATAATTCGGATGTTGAGGGTTGGGCAGCTTTACACGAAGAGCAGATCAAAGATTCCTTACATGGGAAGATGATGATGTTTGAAGGCGATCATTATTTACACCATACCCGATCGAAAGAAATTGTGGAGAACTTCAGAAACTTCATGAGTGAGATAAAATAAGAGTGAATAAGAAAACGTCGAACGATTCATATAGTGAATCATTTGACGTTTTTTTTAGCTTATATCATACTACTCATATAACAAGAGATAAACAGCGAGGTAAATCATGAGCAAAAGAAATAGAAAAAGAAACTTTCTATTAACGATATTGGCAGCAATAGTTGGAATATGCACGGTATCGATTTTATTAAATAAGACCTACCGTACTACGTTTGAATCCTTGCCTGAAACCGATCGGCGGATGCTGACAGAGTTATCCGAGTTGTATAACCATTTTGAGCAATCCAGTGATCAGCTCTGGAATAAGGATTATCGATTTGACTCCAAACCCTTGTTACTGGTACGAACGACTAAGGATAGCGGTCTGTTTCGTAGCGAAGGGTTTGCCGTGAATGTGCCTATGAAGAAAGGGGTTTTTGCTCAAGAAATCAGTCTGCCTGAGTCGATGGGCTTACCGAAGGTATATCGTATCAGTCGTTTTTCACCGACAACCCTCTCAGCATGGTTTCCAGCTAATTTTGGAACGCTAAATCTGAAAGGAATGGAAACAATGTATTTTAAGTATTATCCCAAAATGTTTAGCGATCCCGCGCTGTATTTTGATTTTTCTTCTTTTTTATTGCACGAAGGGTTTCATATCTTCAAACAAAAAGACTGGACGTATGATGCGAATGGTGCTGAGCATATCGATAACTATCCTGTAAATGAAGAAAATTACGCATTGATGGGTATCGAATTCAAGCTGTTGGATCAAGCAATGGCTGAAAGCAATCCTGAACTCGTTCAACAGTATTTACATGATTGGACAGTTGTACGAAATTACAGATACTATAAATGGCCGCAATTAATTGGCGAGACGAAGTCAGAGGCTATCGAAGGTTCTGCAAGGTATTTGGAATATCGTTATAGTAAGTTAACTGGCGGTAATTTAATGGTGCTGGCCACCAAGCAGGAGCCTTACCATGTGACATTTATGCAAGCGTATGATTTTATTGCTAACGGACAAGCGGAGTCGCCTTCTTTCTTAGAAAGAAGTATCCGTTATGAAACTGGGGCTGCTTTGGAGCTAACGATGGATAAGGCAAACTTACCATGGAAAGAAGCGATAGAAGATGTACCTGGGAAGAAACCAGGAATGACACCGTACGAGATTTTGAGTAACTATTATAAAATGAATGATCTAACTACTATTGAAAGCCAGTTAGGTGAAATTAAAGAAGTATACGATTACGATGCCTTACGCAAACAGGGGGCGAAGATAGTTAAGCAGCTTAATATCGAATAGTAACATTAAACGTAAAACGTCGAACGATTCATATAGTGAATCATTCGACGTTTTCTTATAGATTAAAGTACGATTCACCAGCGTGATTCTAAAAAAAGATGATTGATCAACGCAATTGTGGGCACTCTATATCCTAATCTTTACTATAGGAAGGACTACAATAGCATGTGCGGAATAGCAGGAATCTTAAAATGTAATGGACAACCCCCGCAAGAAGAAACCTTAAAACAAATGACAGGTGCAATGAATCACCGAGGTCCTAATCATGAAGGCGTATGGCTCGATTCTCGAATTGGGCTCGGTTTTCGTAGGTTATCCGTTATAGATTTACGTGATGGAAATCAACCGATGACGAATGAAGATCGTTCCCTTTGGATTGTTTTTAATGGTGAAATCTATAATTATAAAACACTACGAGATCAGCTTAAGTTAAAGGGACATCACTTTCAAACGCAATCAGATACAGAGGTCATTGTGCATTTATATGAGGAATACGGTAAGGACTGTGTCCATCATTTACGAGGAATGTTTAGTTTTGCGATTTGGGATGTTAAGGAACAGACGCTTTTTGCTGCCAGAGATCATTTTGGCATCAAGCCTTTTTATTATTACAAAGATGAGAATAACCTTTTATTTGCTTCGGAAATTAAAAGCATTCTTGCGGTTCACGGAGTACCAAGAAAGCTTCAGTATCAAAGTTTATTTAGCTACTTAACTTTTCAGTATGTGCCGCAACCCGATACGATGTTTGAACATATTCATAAATTAGGACCTGCAGAGCGAGTATTTGTTAACGCTAAAGGTGAAATGAAGATCGAGAAATATTGGGAACCCCATTTTCATCCGGTAAAACGTTCTTTAGCAGACTATGCGGAAGAAATTCAGTGGAAATTGAAAGAGTCTGTAAACCTTCATTTACAAAGTGATGTGAATAGAGGGTGTTTTTTGTCCAGTGGAATTGACTCCACAGCAATAGCTGCAATGATGAAAGCAGAAGAATCAACAAAGACCTTTTCGATTGGATTTGAAGGGGTAAACAATGAAACCATCATTGCAAATCAAACGGCAGCTAAACTGGGAACGGATCATTATTTTCACATCTTATCTACAGAAGACTTTTTTGATAGTATTCCGAAAACGGTATGGCATCTAGATGAGCCTGTCGCGGATCCTTCCGCCATCGCTCTTTATCATCTCAATCAGCTTGCAAAAGATCATGTCACGGTTGTCCTATCCGGGGAAGGCGCTGATGAATTATTCGGGGGATACCGGATCTATAGAGAGCCAGATGCATTAAGACCCATCACATGGATGCCCAATTTCATAAAGGATTCGTTACGAAAATCATTGTCTATATATCCATATCATTTTTATGGAAAAAACTATTTACTTCGGGGGCTGACACCTTTAGAGGAACGCTTTTTCGGTAATGCTAATATCTTTAACAAAAGCGGAAAGATGAACTTGCTCCATGAGTCGGTACACGCTCAAAATAGCTTTTTACATCCGACGGATATCGTTAAGCCTTTTTATGATAAGACAGTGCACCTAGATCCTACGACAAGAATGCAGTTTATTGATATGAATTTTTGGTTACCTGGCGATATTTTGTCAAAAGCAGATAAGCTGTCTATGGCACATTCATTGGAATTAAGAGTCCCGTTTCTAGATAAAGAGGTTTTCGAAACGGCTAGTAAAATCCCAGTCTCCAATCGGATTGGCAAAAATACAACAAAACTCGCTTTGCGTAAAGCTATGGAAGGAATTGTTCCTGATGCTATTGTGAATCGCCCGAAATTAGGATTTCCCGTACCGATTCGTGATTGGCTTAAGACCCCGATATCAGATATAATGTTTGAGCATATACGCTATAGTGGTATTGAAGAAATATTCAATATGAATATCATCGAAGAAATGTTTATCCAGCATCGGAGTAATAAAGGTGATTATTCGCGTAGAATCTGGCTAATTTACATTTTTTCAGTGTGGTACACGCTTTTTATGAAAGAAGATCTGAAACAATTAAAGAGTGCCGTGCTGTAATGGGGGAGAGATCGTTTGAACATTGGGGAATATGCTTGGAATAAACATGAGCAGCAAATAAAATCAACTAACGAATTTACTTACAGTAGTCCTAAGATAAAGATTGTAGACAATATTGAATTAAGAAATCAACTTGAAGAGACACTTGAAAAATTACCGCAGAAGTTCCTGGCCAAATGGGCATTGAGCGTTGCTGTTGAACACCTGGATCATCTGGATCAACATCTTATAAATGACCCGCGCATTGATTTAGGGATTGAAACGCTAGAAAAACGTATAGCTGGTGGTATCAGAGCCTTTGACTTAAGAAAAGTTGGATTCATAGTCAATGAATTAGCGAAAGAGTCCACAACCGAAGCAAGTAAGTATGCTGCTCGTTCTTTTGCACAAGCCATTGCAACTGGACATATGAGAGGACATGCTATGGTAAGCAGTGACTATGCTGTTAAAATGGTAAACATATCCAATAATTCCTCAGTGGCCGAGTCTGCCACTAAAGAACGGGAAAGACAATTAAGGATAGCTAAAGAAATGTTTTAAAATTGAAGCTATAAGACTGAACGGTATGAAGATACTGATATAAGTTAATTAATGGTAATAATTAGCTTTTTTATTTAAGAGGTACGTAAAGAACAATCAACAATAAACATATAAATATAACTACACAAAGTTTAATCCGAGATTCTGATACACTTTAAAGTTTAATACTCGTTAGAGACAAATCAATATCTAAAAAGAGATTCAATTGTTCATGAAAGGGAAGCTAGTATGAACAATTTTGAATATTGTATAGATATCAATTATGGACAGCTAATTGGCATTAGTATGGTTTAAATTGGCTTGCTCCATTAATTTATATACTACTTCCTCACAAAACCCGTATTTTGTACATATGTCTTTGAGTTGGAATAAGCCCTGTTTACATCTAGGATGTTGTACAATGACAAAAAGTTACCTACATAAATATAAATGTCACCTTCCCTATAATGATAACAAAAAATCTATCATCAAAAAAAATTTTCTTCAATCAAAAAGACTATCTCCATTAGGTAATAGCCTTCGGTATTTAGAAATCATGATTTTGCCAGGAAAAACCCTATCTAACATATCACGCATTTCTTAATGGATATTCTCTTATGTAGCGGTTCTTTAATGTTGTTCTAATTCAGTCAATTTATCTTCGAGATACAAGTACGAGTCAATCCCTCGATGGAATTTTTTACGAACCGTTACACGCTAGATTTTAGGGTCCGAGCCGTACTCTCGTCTAGTAAAGGTTGTGGCTGATTGGGATCCAATTTGCTGGGTAACCTTGTTTTGTTCTCCCCCATTCGAATCCGCCATTTCTTGAAATGGACGAGGTAGCTGCTGAGCAAACTACCAAGCACGTCTCAGCGGTTGATCAAACCGTATGCAGAGTGAAACGAAGTAGTCTTCTTCTCGGTCACAGACAGTCGGCTAGATTCGCTCTCTCCCTTAGAAAGTTATAATAACTTTGCCTTGTGAGTGACCAGTAGAAACTTGTTGTAGCGCCTTATTAATATCATCAAATTTGTAAGTAGAATCAATTGAAGGTTTAATATTGTCATTTTCAATAAGGCTAGTAATCTCTTGTAGCTGTCTTCCATTGGCTTGCACAAATAAAAAGTGATATTCTTTTTTATCTCTTGCTGCTAAACGGTCTAAACGTGCACCTACTAAAGCAAACAACATTTTTTTCCACATTGGAAGATTATTTTCAACGGCAAAGCGATAATTTGGTAAAGCCTTCAATGATACTAATTTTCCTTGAGGTTTTAAAATATCAAGTTCCCTTTTTATTTCGTTTGTACCCAAGGTGTCTATAACATAATCTATATTGGATAGAACCTCAGCATAGTTTTCCTCCTTATAATTTATAAATTCATCTGCTCCAATCGACAGTACACGTGATCGACCTCTTTCACTGCCACTTGTAATAACGTATAACCCCATTGCTTTAGCAATAGGGATTGCCATAGCACCGAATCCGCCAGTTCCGCCAGGAATAAATAGTTTTGCATTAGGCTGAGCGTTGAGCGCTTCTTTCAATGCTTGATAAGCTGTTAAAGCAGTAAGTGGGACCGCAGCTGCTTCAATAAAGGATAGATTTTTAGGCATTTTAAATATAGCTTCATCTTTGACCGCCACATATTCAGCGAAAGCTCCTATTTTATTCACCGGCAACCTCGTATAAACTCGGTTACCAACCTGAAAATCAACAACATCTTTACCACATGCTTCTATAACACCAGAAAGTTCATTGCCTAATGTTAATGGGAAATCATAATCAGCAATCATTCGGATACTGCCATTTATAATAAGAATATCTAAAGGATTTACACCTGCAGCTTCTACTTTAACGAGTACCTCACGATTATCGATTTTCGGTATTTTAACATTGTTTATTTCCAAATGAATTTCTTTTGAGTATTTCTGTATTTGAGCAGCTCTCATGTTGTGCCAGCTTCCTTTCCATTTGCAAATCTTATGGCGTACAATTTTCAGTTGTACGCCATTTGTGGTTTCACTTATTCTTATTGCTGTTGAGCTTTTAATTCTTCCATTATAGGGTAGTCTGTATAACCTAAGCTTCCGTTACCAGCGTATAATGTTTTAGGATCAACTTCATTTAAAGGTGTTCCTTTTTTTAGACGTTCCACAAAATCCGGATTAGCTAAAGACCAGATACCGACTGGCACCACATCAGCAGTACCACTATCAATATCTACACTGATATCTTCAAGTGCCCGCCCTGCTCGATTGACCAATAATGGATTTGACCAAATTGAACGAATTTCACGGAGCAGTATTTCATTCCCTAAATGCATAACATGGAGGTATGCTAAATTATACTTAGCTAATTCTTTTACAAGATGGCGATAAACCTCTGGTCCTTGTGCGCCTTCATCAATCCCACCAAGAGGTGTTCCTGGTGAAATACGGAAACCGGTTCTTTCTGCTCCAATTTCTTCAACTACTGCTTTTGTTACTTCGATTGCAAAACGAGCACGATTCTCCACAGATCCACCGTATTTATCGATTCGTTTATTAGAATTTTCACCAATAAATTGATTAATTAGATAACCGTTGGCTCCATGAATTTCAACCCCATCAGCACCTGCTTTAATAGCTGCTGCAGCTGCTTTTCGAAAGTCTGCAATAGTATTTTGAATATCTTCTTCGCTTAGCTCTCGTGGAACGGGTATTTCCTGCATTCCTTTATCAGTAAACATTTCTACACCAGGTGCGATCGCTGAAGGTGCAACTGCTTGTCGATGATGCGGAGTATTGTCGGGGTGCGATATACGGCCCACATGCATTAATTGTATATACATAAAGCCCCCTGCTTCATGTAATGCATCGGTAACCTTTTTCCAACCTTCTATTTGCTTTTCAGTATAGATGCCAGGTGAATTTAAATAACCTTGTCCATCATCAGAAGGTTGTGTACCTTCACTAATAATTAATCCCATTGATGCTCTCTGAGCATAATAAAGGGAGCTTAGTTCTCCCGGTGTGCCGTCCTTTTGTGCTCTACTACGTGTCATAGGTGCCATTGCTAATCGATGAGATAATTCCATATTTCCAATTTTCGTATTACTCCACAATTTGTTCATTTTGTAGTCTCCTCTATAAATTAAGTTAGAAATGAAATTGTTATTAAGAAAGATGAGGGTACAGTGCAGGAACGCCACCTGCAAGTCCACCTTGTATCATTCGGCTGTTATCATCAGCAATAATTTCCAAACTGCCAGATTCTATGCCATCAATAGCTATTTTTGCGATATCTGCAGGGCTTACTTTGGGAACTTCTAAGCTGGATGTCATGTCTGTCTCCATAAAGCCAACATGTAATCCTGCTACTCTCACATTATGTGGATACAAGTTTATACGTAAATCGTTCGTCAATGCCCATGCTGCAGCCTTCGCGGCTGTATAAGCACCCGCAGTTCCGGAACTAAACCAAGATAATGCGGAAAGAATATTTAAAACCGATCCTCCCCCGTTTTTCTCAATGATCGGTGCAAAAGCACGAACCATGTATAGCGTACCGAAGAAGTGCGTATCAAACTCCAACTGTATTTTGTCCACATCACCTTCCAGCAAAGAAGCGCCAGTAGATGATCCTGCATTGTTGATTAAAAGCGTAACGTCCTTAGCGAGGATAGCAGCTGCTTCAACTTCTTGAGTGTTGGTAATATCAAGCTTTACAGGTATAACGCCTGGAATATCAATGGTTTCCGGAATTCTTGCACCTGCATAAACCTTAGCCCCTCTGGATAGAAGTTCAAGGGTGAGATGGCGGCCAAAACCTCGGTTTGCTCCAGTTACAAATGCCACTTGTTCAGAAATTATCATTTTATTTACTCCTTTTATTCATCTATTAACTACTATATGGGAATGATCATTCTAAAATGTACACAAGAATAGATCATTCATGAAAGAAAACTAAAGCAAGGAAAGAAACATATTTTGAGAACGATCATTCTAAAAAATATACAAGAAGGATCGTTTAAAGAGATCTATAAACGAGACAATACTCAGTTATGAGAACAATCATTCTAGAATATGCATAAGCAATTATATTTAAATAATAATTACTTATGTAAAAGTTTAATTGATAAATCGGCTATTCGATGTAATTTTTCTTTAGGCACGGAGGTCCTTGTCATTACCCTTAACCCCACACAAACAGAATGCAGATGTTCCGCTAGATCGTCGGCATTGTAATCCAAGCTAAATTCTTCATCCTGCTGCCCCCACAGAATAATATCTTTGAGCAGCTTCTCTGATAATGTGAACGATTCAGTGGACTTCAAATCCACATTGGCATCGCGCATTGCTAATTCCACCGCTGAATTCACCATCAAACAGCCTGAGGGCGAATCTTCTTCACCATTTATTATGAAACTAAAGATAAGCTGAAGTGCCTCAGTTGCAGTCTTGGAACGTTTAACTTCCCTCGTAAGCTCAGCATTCACCTTATCGCGAAAACGGTCCATGGCTTTCAAAAAAAGCGTATGCTTGTCGCCAAATGTGTCATATAAACTTCTTCGATGAACTCCCATATGCTCTACAAGATCTGTCAAAGATGTCTTCTCGTAACCCTGTTCCCAAAAAAGCTTCATCGCCTTATCTAATACTTCGTTCTCTTCGAATTCTTTGCTTCTTGCCATTCGATTCCCTCCCTAATAGTAAATGTAACATATTGAGAACGATCAGTAAAGAATAGATTTTCTAATCACAGTTAACGATGTGATCTCTTAGCTTTCTTCTTTACTCCTTCCGATTGGTCTGTGGTGACTTACCTCCGAGCGGATCCCTTCCCTGTTCCTTTTATTTATCTTAGACTTTTCATACAGGACATTTCTTAGTGCATAAACCATCATAGCGCGACTATGTAGGTAACTTTAAGTCAATAAACCACAATGTAGGCACTTTTGTGTCATTGGACAGTAATAGTTCGTAACTTCATCCATCGAAGCAAACCGCAGTGTTGCCGTCCACTGCCCATCACTCACCTCACTTTTTATATGATAAGCAATTTACTAAGATAATCATTCACTTATATCAATTGTTCCAACATAAAAAACCCATATCGACCCTAGTTCTAGGGTGATATGGGCGCCTGCCTTGAGATGTTATTTTTTAATTGCAGCTTTCAGAATTTCGATCTTCTCTTGTCGTGATAGATCCGATGAGGTTGAAATGCTATATCCAAATTTACCGCCATCTTGCCAAAAAACGTATTTTGGGAAAACATTTGCTGGTAAATCATCGTCAAAAAATCCATTATTCTTGCTTCCATCGGCGTCCACAGTATACTTCGTAATCGCAAGCGTATCTTTCCCGTTCGTGTATTCTAGGCGAATATCGTCTGCTTCTTTCCAGTCCATTTTTTTCGTGAAGACCGGTTTGCCGCTCTTCTTCCCTTCAGCTCTCAAATCATCGATGAACTTCCCTCCCAAGGGTCCTCCGATTCTCGCTTTGGAGAAAGTATAGCCTTCTGGCAGGTTGGAAGGCTCTTGCAAGACAGCGCCTTTTAAGGTTGCTGCTTTCTGAGAATATTCATCAAAGGAAGTATATTCCTTCGTCAGCCCCCAATAGCTAAGATTAAGTCCGCTGTTCAACGCGTTATATTTATGATAGATGACATACGTGTCTCCCGTCTCTTTAACCAATTCCTTCACGCGATTGATTTCATCGTCGATATATTTTTTATCCTCTGCAGGAAGTGCCTTAGCTGCATCCGCCGCTAGTTTATTCATTTTATCCATTTCTTGCTTATACAACGCACGGTCTACCTTAGACCCATTGAATTCCTCAGGATAGGTGATATCTATTTGACGATCCCCAGCTTCTGATTGTACTGAAACAGCTATCGTTGCGTTCCCATCATCTTTTTCTTTGGCATTGACCAGCGTCACGCTGCCAAGCGCGAGAATGATTGTCATCCCTAAGATAGAAATGCGATATGATTTTTTATTAAATTGTTTGATCATGATAAGTCTCCTTTTCATTTGTTTATGTGTCGCAGAGAGGCCGGCAAGTCCCGGCAGGCGATGATCTCCCGAGAAATGTTCCAACACTTGGATGATCGTCTGCCCATACGCATTATTTTGCTGTGGTCTCATTCGATCCAGCACGAAGGCATCACAGGCCATCTCTTGATCTTGTCGCGCTCTGTTCACTGCAAGCCATACAAGTGGGTTGAACCAATGGAGAATCAGAATCAAGTGCATGATCCAATTCACGGCTACATCCCTGCGACGGACATGGGCGAATTCATGCGCCAAGATATACTGAAGCTGTCCTTCATGCAGCGACATCAGTAGACTTGGAGAGATGACGACTGTCGGCTTACAAAACCCAACGACGGCCGGACCGGGAATACGCTCGCTGGAAACAAATTTAACTTTGCGCTTCACGCCGAGCTGCTGCCGTGTCTCATGGAACAAGGCCAATAACAAAGGCGTTTCTATACGGCTACCAGCGCGCAGGGCATGTTGCAATCGCAGCTGATCGTATATGGTTTTCGCGACGAGAAGCAGTACACCCGTAAGCCAGATCAGTACCAAGACTGGAACAAAGCCCATGGCTGTAATTTCATCCCACCAGAAATGGTTCTCCGGCTTGCTTCCCGATGTATCCGTGGGTGCGGTTAATTCCGTTAACCCAACGACAATTCCATATTTCTCCGCCACAGAACCCTTTACTTGATCTCCTGTCTCGCTTGCACTTATCGATGGATCTTGCATTTGCTGGTGAATGCCAGGCATGAAGGATTCCAGAGACAATACATTATAAAGGCTAAGAGAAGACTCTGGTGCCCAAGGAAGCAGCAAGCGGATCGCTACGGGTATCCAGAGCAAATATTTCCATCTGGCTTCCAGTTTGTTTTGGAATAAGAATTGCAGAATCAAGATCAGCATGACCAGAATGCCTGCCATGAACGATCCCTGGATCACCCAGCCGAAGAATGACACAACAGTTTCGTATAAGCTTGGACTCATTTAGATTCTCTCTTTTCTAGTTCCCCAATTCTGCCGTTATTGTCGAATAACATCTTCAAATCCTCAATTTCCTGCGTATTCAGCTTCTTATCTTGGAGGAAATTAGCCAACATCGGCATAATGGAACCACCATACATCTTCTCCATGAAGGAAGTAGTCTCGGAACGCTGATATTCTTGCTCGCTGAACCGAGGAAAAAATAATTGCATACGCCGCGAACTCTGCTCCAGCTTCACGCCCGCCGCTTCCTTCTGTACCAGTCGGCTAAGAAGCGTTCGGGTCGTATTCGGGCTCCAGCCCATTCGATCCGTCATTTGTTGAACAACTTCACTAGAATAGCAATCTGGATTTAGCCACAATACCCGCAAAATTTCGAGCTCTGCATCCGTTATGGATGGTATTCGGTTCATATATACAACCTCCAAATCAAACTTGCGCAGAATGCATAGGATGGGCGAACTGCTGCGCATGCTCAAGGCAACCTATCACTTCTTGACCGCTGCTTTTAGAATTTCAATCTTCTGTTCTCGGGTGATATCGGATGAAGTTGAAAGGCTGTATCCGAATTTTCCGCCATCTTGCCAATAAATGTATTTTGGGAAAATGTTTGCCGGAAGGTTATCGTCAAAATAACCTTTCTTCTTCCCTTCCTTCGCATCCACCACAAACTTCGTAATCGCGAGCGTATCTTCCCCGTTCGTGTATTCCAGGCGAATATCGTCGGCTTCTTTCCAGTCCATTTTTTTCGTGAAGACCGGTTTGCCGCTCTTCTTCCCTTCGGCTCTTAAATCATCGATGAACTTGCCTCCCAAGGGTCCTCCGATTCTCGCTTTGGAGAAAGTGTAACCTTCTGGCAGGTTGGAGGGCTTTTGCAAGACAACGCCTTTTAAGGTTGATGCTTTCTGGAGATATTCATCAAAGGAAATGTATTCCTTCGTCAGCCCCCAGTAGTTAAGATCAAGTCCGCTGTTGAGTGCCTTGTACTTATAATACATGACATAGGTATCTCCAGTCTTGGCGGTCAAATCCTTCACTCTCTTAATTTCTGCGTCAACCACCTTTTTTTCCGCTGCCGTTGGAGCTTGGACGGCTGCTTTTTTAGCCGTCGACTTCTGGGCTGACTTGGAAGAAGCCGCGTCTACCTCAAGGTTCATCGATGAACCCAATAGTAGAACACTGCTGAGGGTTGCGATGGCTAATTTTGATGCTGCTTTCATGTGAAAAACTCCTTTCTGTGATCCTGTTTTTAAAACTACACGTGTAGTTATAATTCAATACTACAGTTGTAGTTATATTTTGTCAACACTATTTTATCGGACCCTTTTCGAGTATCCATGAAATAAAAAAACTCCTCCGGAGAGCAGTTTGATCGTACGATGGATTCTTTATTACTGTTTTTTTCCACCCCAAGGTTCCGGTTCCGGCGTATCTGGCGTTGGAAGCAGTCCTAGATCATGGAAGATTAAATCGGCGATGCCGGTCTTTACATAAATTGGTTTTTAATTAGGGGTTGTTGCATCGTCTCAATTGTATGCTGAGTAATTTTGTGGAATTATACTAATAAAAAAACCGCGATTTACGCGGCGGTTCGACGTTAGGCTAAATGGTTCTACCTTTATCAATTTTCTTATCGATCATCGTTGTTGCGACTCTCGTCAAACAAAGCTTTCAAGTCATCAATTTCTTTCTCGTTCAGCTTCTTATCCTGCAAAAAATTAGCGAGCATGGGTTTCAAGGCGCCGCCATACAGTTTCTTCATGAACGATTTAGTCTCCGACTTCAAATATTCTTGTTCGCTGATGAGCGGATAGAACAAAAAGTTCCGTTTGGATCCCTCTTCCTGTGTTGTTCCCGCCGCTTCTTTCTGCACTAAACGGTTCAGGAGCGTCCTTGTCGTATTCGGGCTCCACCCCACTTGTTCCGCCAATTGCTTGACGACCTGGCTGGAAGGACAATTCGGACTGGCCCACAATACGCGCATCACCTCGAGCTCCGCATCCGTGATGGGTGGTATTTTTGTCATGCCTAAACCCTCCAAAATCAAGTTATGACTACATCTGTAGTCACACTTAAATAGTACAATTGTGGTCTGATCTTGTCAACCTGCATTGTGTTTCATTCTAAAAATAAAGTTTTGCCGATCGATATCTTGACCTTTAGGTTTGACCTAAGATATATCTTGGATATATGCCGAGCTATTATCAATCTATTAAGGCTTCAGGATAATGGCTAAGTAAGAATCGTTCGGCACATTCTCTTTTTTTCTCTATATTTAAAGTAATTACATCTGAATTTTTAAATCGTTATCATCAATTGATAAACCAGTCAAATGCAGGTTAATGGTTATATTCTCATCTTGTCCTCGCTTGTCCATGAAAACATAGCCTCCTCTTCTCCATTCTCTTGCTCAACATATTCCTCTATGTTTAGTGTCAATTAAAAGTCACAGAATTTTCTCCAATTTTAAAGCTCGTAAAAATAAAAAAGAACACCGGTTAACTTTGAGCAAGCCCAAATTAACCGGTGTTCTTGAAATTATCCAAGTTCGCTACGTTTTGGCTGCCATGGAACTCCCTCGGGACTAAGACTGCCCTGTGATTTATTATTCTGCAAATAGTTTCGCATACGGATTTTCGATCTTTTGTTCGCTGCTGCTCTTACCTGTGTTATTCAGAACATAATATTGATAGAAATGGTTTGAAAAATTCAATGATTCCAATGCTTTAGCCATAAATGGATCTTCCGTCTGATCACTCAATTGGTCCCCTGTCCAAAAATAATGCAACATGAGACGATTCTGGTTATACGGATGTTTGATAATGTAGGCTCCGGATTGATTAGACTTATTCATGATTTCCTGCCATTTAAAACCGACTGTATCAGCACGCTTGATGATGCCGGACTTCAAGGCTTGTACAAACCCATTCGCATCCGGTTTGCCTATGACAATGATATTACTGTCCCCTAGCTCCTTCTTAAGCTTGTTTTTTAATACTTGACGTTCCGTTATAATCGTTGGCTTTATTCCTGCTATTTGGAAGAAGCCTTGAAACTGGTTGAGCAATTGATCCTGTTGTTTTGTTGCTTTGTCCGATGTCAAACGGTCGCTCAAGATAATCGTTAGCGGCTCGCCCTGCAACGTTTTATCGATAATTCGGCTCATCGTTTCAGACGGAACCTCTGGAAACTGCACAAACACCGAATGGTATATTGATTTAAATTGCTCGTACATATAAGCGGCTTCCTCGTCCGCTGTTAGACGATATTCAGACTTCAAAGAATAATTGGGCTGGCGCAAATCCGCTTCCCAATCATCTCTGATCTTTTTGCCCGCTTTGTTCTCAACAACCTGAAGCAGTCCTTCGATCGTCGCATTTTTGTATACATACCGGTCAAAATATGTCTGCATCAACTCATCAAACTTCTCTTCGCCAAGCGTACGATACAATTCATAGATGGCTTGACGGCCTTTTTTATAAAAAATGGCGTCGGGAGAATCGCCAACCTTATCATTGGTCGCATCAAGCGGACTATCTAACGATACTTCATCGAATTGAATCACCTTGAATCCATTTAACGGATTTCCTTGTTTCTCATAGAAATAAACCATAGAGAAATCGGCAAATCCTTCATCTAGAAATGATTCCTTCTCAGAATTATTTCCAATTAATGCGTGGAACCATTGATGCGCAATTTCATGGACAAATGCTGAATGGTTTGAAATATCTGGCTGACCCTCGATCATGCCCATCTGAATCATTCGCGAAAATTCAACAGCGATCCCTTCAACGTACGATTCAACAATTCTGAACTCCGGATAAGGATATTTACCATATTTTTCGCTGAAGAAGTTAATGACTTTAAACGCTTGATCAATATATTGATCGATAATCTGTTTTTTGTCTTTCTGATTATCAAAGTAATAGTATTGTATGGTCAGACCATCTCGTGTAACACTTTCTACTTTAAAATCTGGACTCGTGAAGAAGACAAATTCTCTCGTATTATTCGCAGTGGCCGTTACCATCTTGCGGCCTGCTTCGGCATCCTGTACGGTCAGTGTTCCAGGCATGGAAACCTGGTAATCGGCGGGTACATTCATGGTTACCTGATAATCCGCAGAATCATAATAATCGGATTCAAATGTAGTGCTGTAAGGAGTTTTGTCCCACGTATGATCTGCAGGGTTATAGACCGAAAGCACAGGGAACCAATGAGCGCCATTGATGATATTCTTGTAATGGGACAACCGCTGTGAGCCATAAGGAATTTTTACGTCGAATTCAAGTTCTAGTGTGATAGATTGCCCGGGCTGCAATGCTTGTCCCAATGCAACCTTAAGTGCCTGATTCGTATTATCGAACTTCAAGGGTTGACCTAACGACTTCACATTGTTGATGTCTATGCCGCCCAGGAAATCTTCAGGTTTCTTATCCGGATTTTCCTTTGCCATTCGTTCATTTGTATTTTCGAACATACCCGACTGTGTTTCCTTTGAACGGTTTGCATCTGCAAAGGTGTGAAATACAATATTGTCCAGTGTATCCTTCGTGTTGTTTCGATAGGTCACAGTTTCTGTACCGTGAATTGTCATCTTCTTCTCATCAAGCCTTGCGTCTACTTGATAGCGCGCAAGCTGATGAACAGCCGCATCGGCTTCTAGCAACGAATCGTTCTGAATCGTTGGTTTCGCCGCCATCGCTATCCCCGTCCCGAAAACAGGGCCTGTGCTTAATGCGACAACAAGACTGCCGGCAATCATGCACTTCGGTAGTTTAGTATTCCAATGTTTAAGTTTATTCATGTTGCTCCTCCTAATGATATGTTCCTAATCATGATCGTAGATTCTCGAGTATGTACAAAGACTAGTATAAAGCTCTTACTTTACACGAGTTTTAAAGGAACCTTACATTAACCTTAAAAAGGAATCACTTATAGTTTTTTAAAACAGATACTCTGCACAAGTGTATTCCACTAACACGACTGTTGAGAGAATAGAAAACGGCCCATGGATGAGTGGGTAAATCGATAAAACAGCGTTCCAAGGAGGTCCGCTCCCGCACTTGGCTTGACAATACATCTAGCCCAACAGGCTGCCGTTATAGTAGCGCCTGTTGGGCTTCAAAAAAGGGTCTTATGTGGCTCTTGAACTAAAAGCTTTAATTTTTATCATAATCAACATGAAAGCAAGCAAAACGAATATGATTCCACTTCATATGAGCGGATGTATTCCCCATTGAGAGATAAACCAATCACCAATGGAAGCTCCCAACGTAATGCTTTTAGCCTCACTGACACGGAACTCTATAAACGAAATGATGATCGATTTGAGCTGCTATATTTAAAGGAACGGGAAAAGGTACGCAATGACAATTTGGAATAATTCAGCTTCCATATATGCCAGGATTCGAACTCGGAGAAAGCCGCCTCATCTTGCTCGGTTAACCAGTGAAAGTCTCCTTTCAGGTTTTCTTGCAGCAAGACGTTCTCATCGGCTTCTGAAAAATAAAAAAGATAATCTCCGCTATGCAGAGTGACTCCCGCTTCATTCAATTTTCGGCGAATGATCTTCTCAGACAGGTCTTGTCGTTGATAAAGGCCTACATTATCGGCCATCGCATGCATCAGGACCGCCATAACCAGACTGTCTTTATCCAGGTTCGTGTTGATGGCAACAGTAGCGACTTCATCGGTATAGAGGATGACTCCGTTCAAAAATTGCGTCCGCCAAAAGTCAGTTATCGTTTGTGAGAATAAAGACATACTTCTTCCCCCCCTCGCTAACTTCATTTTACTACTATGGCCATTGTACCTTCTTTGCTAAAAAAGCCTCCTGTTGGACCGTCCAAGGGAGCGTAGCTAAAACGATAACAATGGACGGCATCTTCCCTCAACGTTCATTGAATAATAAGTTGTCACATGTTACTTTTCAAGCCTCTTACACCACTCAGCACCATTTTCTCATGATCAGCTCAATCGGACCTCTTTTCATCCACTTTCTCCACAGACTCGAAAAGATAATGGAGATAATGAAATAAACGGTTCCGTATGCCATTGCAAAAGAAAGACTTCCGTTTTCCAAATAACCCACTGTCATAAGAAAACCAATTCCGATCACTACGTGCCCGATATAATGGGTTAACGATAACTGTCCTGTATGGATCATCGCCTGTGTCAGAAGGGAATTTTCAAATTTATCGACCACATAAAGACAGATCGCAATGATGGCGACAGCTGAACAAATGCCAGAGAAAACATACAGCATTGTGGGCGGCATCGGTTTTGTTCCAAAAAGATAAGTTGCTGCTTCTTTACTCAGTACTGGGGAGGTCCATTTAACCAAGAAGAAAGAAATCAATTCAAAAACAACCGTTCCTGACAACGAATATACTAGTAATTTCGAACGGTTTTCCTTATTCAGCCAACGCTTCCTGCCAATCCACATGCCGATGAGGAAGAAGCTCAGCCAAGGGAAAATGGGATGAAATCCGTTAAATAACAGATTGCGAGTAAACCCTTCTATCGTCCAAAAGCCCATGTATTCCTTAAAACTCGAGTCCCATCCCTTGCTGTAATCGAATACGACTAAAAACAACTGCGATGCTATCAGGATTATCGAAAACAAAACTAGTATTATATTATCGGATACTGTGATCAAGACTGCAGCTACAAGCATAAATACCGCATAATAATGCAAAATATCGGCACTCCAGCCTATTAGCAATAAAAGCACGCCAGATATAAACAGAAAAGCAGCTCTCTTGTACAAGCTGTTCCGGATTTGAGGAATGAGTTCCCAGCTCATTGAGTTACGGGCTTTCGAGGTCATTAATGCCACCCCAATACCAGCCAACACGACAAACAAGGCGGATGCTCTCCCCTCAAAAAGGCCCGCTATCGCTTGCAACCATGCAGGTCCGCCACTCTCTGCCTGCATCGCTAGCTTATAGTTCACCATTACCATGCCGAAGATCGCCAATGCTCTTGCAAAATCAAAGGCAGTTATCCGCTCTTTCGCTTGACTCATGCCGCATCCTCTCCCTTAATACATTTCGCTTTATGACATGACATCGCTCAATAGATAGCAGCAGCTTTTCCCATAGTGAACCGAGTGAGTATCCTAATCCGATAAAACTAATACACCAAAATAAGGCACCTCTATAAGCATAGACTTCAATGGTTCAGAACGAAGAACCCAAAATGCCTGTGAAGTATCCGGTTAGCGTCACTCCTAAGGAATGCGGCTTGGAATACCTAAACAATAAACCCTAGGTCTGACCTAAGGTCAATTGTTTTGTTCAAAATTTAAAGAAGTATGTTCTATTTTCCTGCATTTTCTGTATTGAACAACAGGCATGCAGGACGCCTCAAGATCACAAGCACGATGCAGCGGAGTTGTGGTGCATAGCTCAAATTAATGACGATTGAACTGAAGTTAAGGGATGGGGCAATTATTTTGGAAACAGACTTAGATTTGTCTAAATGGAAGCGTTTTGAAGCAGAGATCATCCTATTAACCGTAAGATGTTATTTAAAATATAGTCTAAGTTATCGTGATAGATTATCAGATGAAGATAAATCTCTTATTCATTCTGACCAAGGCTGGCACTATCAGATGAAACAGTATCGTCATGCTCTCGAAGAACGCGGCATCAAGCAAAGTATGTCCCGTAAAGGTAACTGCTACGACAATGCCGTCATCGAGAACTTCTTTGGTATCATTAAATCTGAATTTCTATATTTAAAGGAATTCGAAAGTATCGCACATTTTAAACAAGAGCTATTAAATTACATCGATTATTACAACAACAAGCGAATTAAAGCAAAACTAAAAGGCCTGAGTTCAGTACCGAACTCAGGCCCAACAAGTTGCCTAATTAAATAACCTGTTTAACTTTAAGGGAAGTGTTTAGTGCTTGAACAGTCTGATTCAATCAGAAAAGCCATGATTATTTTAAATATTTCCCTGTGAAAGAATGTTTCGCTTAAATGAAATGTATAGGTTCGCCTCAAATATAATTTGGCCACCCCTACTGCCGCCATCAGGCCCCATGTCGATAATCCAATCCGCCTGACTGATGACGTCAAGGTTATACTCGATAACGATAACTGTATTGCCCTTGTCCACGTGCCGGTTCATAATCTGCCACAGCCCCAGTGAATCATTGCTTCAAAGGTATAACCATGTTCCACGTATCGGAAGCGTCCTTAAAACCATCACTGCCGTCCGAGACGGCCGCGAACAAATGAGTCGGCTTGCCGTTCTGGAACAACAGGAACGGCCGCTCCAGATTGCCCAGCGTCTGCACCGTGCCGTCATCCCAACGCACCGTCCGGGAATAGCCTTGCGGCTGCCCATGCAAGCTCCATTTCAGTCCGTCCGGCGACTTGGCGTAGATGCCGCCGTATTTTTCTCCGCATAGATGCCCTTCCATATCTTTGGCGATCAAATTGTATCCTTCGTTTGTTTGCCAGATAAAAGGGTCTTCGATATGGAACGACTCTGGAGGAAACACCGGCTCGTCACTCAGCACCCGGTACAGCCCCTCGTAGTGATCCGCATACGCAACGCCAATCGTCATGCCGCCATGCAGGTTGCCTTCGTAGTGACGTGCCTTGTAGATCAGCAGCACGGATCCGTCCTCCCTGACACACGGAGCCGGATTGGAGGTCAGAAAGCTATCGAATCGGCCGGGACGTGTTGGCAATATCGGTTCATCCGCTCTGCGCCACGGGCCCAAAACGCTGTCCGCTATAGCCAGACCTACCCGTTTGTTCGCCCGCGCCACGATGCATTGAGGATCGGTTAACCCGAAATTCCCGGGCGGCTCTGGATCGCTTAGAGGATGGGTCGAACCCGTATAATAAAGCAAATATTTGTTGTTGTGCTTGACGATATGGGGGTTGTGCGTGCAGCGTCCGTCCCAATATTCCGCTCCCCTCGCCGGAAGCGCCACCTCGCAGAATCGGTACGGTCCCTCGGGGGTATCCGAGTCTGCCCTGACAATCTCTGAAGCCGTCATCCAGCCGGGATGCATCGGCAGTGTCTTCGGCCAGCGCGAGGCAAACATATGGAATTTGCCGTCCTCGCCCTGCACGACGGAACCGCACCATACCCAATAACCTTCCATACGGAAGCCGCCGCCACGCGGAGCCGGCAACATTGTGCTAGTATGCATGTGCAGTCACCTCGTTTTTTCCCGCTGCTCCATAATTGCTGTGAAACATGGTCTCCCATCCTTCCAAATGAAGTGAATAACAGGACTGCTCCATACATCAATGGATCGACATAGTCATGTCGGCGAACCAACCGCCGGCACGCTTGCACATATATCGATCCTAAGGCGTATTCAGCCCCACATCGTCGGCCGCTAGCGGGCGATTCAGTAGAGGCGCGCCGGAATATTCGTCCGCCCCCACATCTGCTGTCGCCCGCATTTGACCGTCCATATCCGCCAGCACGAACGCGTATGTCCCTACAGCTGCATCAGTTGCCGGGCTGCTCGCGGACAGTTTCTGAATGCCGTTCACCGCAGTCAGCAGCGGATTGATATTTCGGATCTGCTCCGAGCTGCGTGATATGTTGCTAATAGTGCTGCCAAACCCGATGTTACCTTGGAACAGCGTATTCGTTGTCGCCGCCTCGTAATAAAGCGTGCCGGTGCTGTTGTATACAATATTGTTCGCCACGACGGAATCCTGCGGAGCATACGCTTTGCCCGAGCCGATGACGATACCGGTTTTGCTGTTTACAATCGTATTGTTGACGATAAGCGCCCGGTAAATTTTCCATTGTTTGCGCAATTGTTCGACCGTCGGATTTGGAGGGGAGCCTCCAGTACCGCCGTCAAAGTCTCCGTTAGGCAAGTAGATTGCTTCGCCAGTCAAATTCTCAAAGTAGTTGTTATAAATCTTATGGTCATTGCCGAACATCCGGATGCCTTCCTGATCCGACTCCACACCGTCCCCGAGGAAGAAGTTACCATATACGCTGTTGTTATGGCCATGCCGCAGCGTCAGGCTGCCCTTGGACGTGCGGAATGTATTGAAGCGCACCGAATTGCTGCTGCTCTTGACCGATATGATTTCCGGCTCTCCATCGCAATTCTGAAATACATTGTATTGTATCGTATTATAGCCGTGGGAGAGCGTAAGACCCGACAAGCCGAGACGAATTGTCTCTTTGCCGTTAGCAACCCATGGGCCTACATCATGGAAATAGTTGTATTCGATAATATCGTATTGTGAAATTTGCCCTGAGCCATCCTGTCCTTCGTAAGCGATCAGCGGTTCGGTGTCGCTCTTCAGTCCGAAGTCGTTCCGGTCGATGCGGTTATGATGGCTGTTCGTGCCCCGCACTTGCAGCCACATCAGGCCGCTCCCCGAGCTGGGAAGCGCAAACGTATTACGGGTCAGTCGCGCATGGTGCGAGCCTTCCAACACCACTGCGCCATTGCTTGTGTTCGTAAACTTTAATCCGTCCAGCACCACATGCGAGGAGTTCTCGACGCGGAAGCCTGACGCTCCCGAGATGATAGCCTGACCGCGGTTTTTCGCTTTAATGACGATTGGCGCGTTGGCAGTGCCGTTTTTGTTCTGAACAGCAAACGGGCTTGTACGCGAATACGTGCCGTTTGCCAACACAATCGTTTTACCCGCCGTAGCGGTTGCAAGCTCGGCAGCCAACTGCGTGGAAGTGCTAACTTCGACGACCGTCCCTTCGCTACCGCTGCCGCTTGAATCACTACCATAAATTTCAACCTCGGCAAAGCTGTTCAAGGCGTTCACCGAGTTGCCATGGCCAACAATACGAACGTAGCGGACGGGGGCAACATCGGCAAAATCAAACGTCTGCAAGCTGTTGCTCAGACTGCTGACCGCTCCCGAAAGCACTGTACTGAAGTTGTAGCCATCATATGAAGTCTGGATATCAAAAGCGAAAGTTCGCTCCGCCCCGTTGGTGAAGGCGATCTTCACGTATTCCACCCGCTTGCTCGATCCAAGGTCGTATTGGACCCACTCCCCTTCGCCACTCGCTGACCAGCGTGTGTTAAGATCGCCGTCGATTGTATACGCGACGATATTGCCGTCATCTCCGCTGGCCATAAGTTGTGGCACGGTAATCGCCAACTTGCTTGCGCCTGGCGGAGATCCGCTCGCGGTGCCGTAGAGTTCAACTTCAGAATAGCTGTTCCACAGGTTGGAGGAATTGCCGTGCCCAACGATCCTCACATAGCGGGTAGAATCGACATCCGGAAAATCGAACGCTTGCAGACCTTCCACAAGGCTGCTCACAACTCCGCTGCTGACGGTCGTAAAGGTGGAACCGTCCGTAGACGTCAAAATATCAAAAGTAGAAGTGCGGCTTGACCCATTCAGAAATGCAATTTTGATGAAAGACACTTTGCGATTTACGCCCAAATCGTACTGGATCCATTGCATGTCGCCATTCGCCGACCAACGTGTTAAGAAATCACCGTCCACCGTGTTGGCTGGAACGTTGCCGTCATCTCCGCTCGCCGTCACGCTGGAGCTGCCAATTGTGAACTTCGTATCAGCCGCCCTCGCCGTTCCTGGTATTAACGCAACCAGCATACAGATCAAAATAATGCACGTCATACTTTTGGTTCCCATAATTCATTTTCATCCTTTCCATTATGAAATGATGGTTATTGAATTATTCCCTTCGTTCCGTCTGGCACCTCCTCTCAAGAATACGGAAGCCGGGAGGAGCTTCCTGTCCTCCCGGCATCGTGATTACGGCCTTTGATTCCGCTTAAAAAACATGCTGGCTCCAGCCTTTGCTCTTCGCCAAAGCTTCAATATAATAGTAATCGCCGTAAATCAGCGATACGTTGATGTTGGTATTGACTGGCTTATGACCGGTTGCGCCGAGCAGGATGCCTTCATACTCCGGCTTGTCGAGCGCACTGTAGTTGTTCGACAGCGAGCGAAGAATGCGCGTGGCCGCGCGCTGATATAAAGCGGCTTCCTCAGGAGCCACCTGCGACGCGATATCGATCAAGCCAGATGCTGCGCAGCTCGCCGCTGAGGTGTCGCGCGGCTCGTCCGTCAAGTCGGTCGCCGCACGGAAATCCCAATGTGGCACATCGTCTTCCGCCAACGCGCTGATGAAATAATGCGCCACCCCCTTCGCCGCATTCAAGTAACGCGCTGCTCCCGTATAGCGGTAAGCGCAGCTCATCCCGTAGAGCGCCCAAGCTTGGCCCCGCGACCAGGACGATTGCGGCGCGAAGCCCTGTCCGCCGTCATAACGCTCCACTTCGCCCGTCTCCGGATCGAAGATAACGATATGATGCACCGAGCCGTCGCCTCGGATGAATGAGCGAAGCACCATATCTGCATGGGCGACCGCAATATGCTTGAAGCGCGGATCATCGCTTTCTTCACTCGCCCAGAACAGAAGCGGCAAATTCATCATCGAATCGATGATCGACCAACCTGTCTGGTTGCGGGGCCAGGCTCGAATGAACTGTCCTGCCGGGTTGTACCTGCCCGCCAGATAGTTGGCGGCGAACAGCCCGCGCCGCCGAGCGTCCGGGTCGCCGGTCAGCTTGTAGCGGATAACCGATGTCGGCAGGAACTGAAAGCCAACATCGTGGTGGAAATGGTTGTCCCGCAAGTAACATTGCTCCATGCGTTCGTCCCAAGGCTCCGCCTCCTCCCGATAACGTTGCTCGCCGGTCATATCGTACAGAATCCACAGAATGCCCGGCCAGAAGCCTGAAATCCACTGATCCACTTTGATCTGGTCATATTTGCCCGCCGCCGAAACATGCGGCGCTTCTGTCCAGCCTGCTTCGATCATATGATCAACTTTAATTTTCACTTTATCCCACCAAGCCGTCAGCTCGGATGGTTTCAGTTTCACATTTTCATTGCTCATCTCTGAATTCCACCCCTTCTCCTAACCTTTAATGGCACCGATCAAGGCGCCTTTCACGAAATATTTTTGCAATAGCGGATAGACCAGAAAAATCGGAAGGGTTGCTATCATAATCGTGGCGTATTTTAATGTCTCGCCCAATATGATGATCTCATCCTGGGAGGCTCCTTCCGCCATGGAGTTTGCCTCGCCAATAATCAAAATTTCTCGCAGGATCAACTGCAACGGATACAGCGACCGATCCTGAAGGAAGATCATGGCGTTAAACCAGGAGTTCCAGTGGCTTACTCCGTAATACAGGCCTACCACTGCAAGCACGGGCTTGCATAGCGGCAGGAAGATGCGGAACAGAATGCCAAAGTCGTTGGCGCCGTCGATCTTGGCCGACTCTTCTAGCGCATCCGGCACTGCCTCGAACGATGTTCGCATGATAATGAGGTTAAATGCGCTTATTGCGGTAGGCAGGATCAGCGCCCACAGTGTGTCCGTAATGCCCAACCCTCTGACCAGCAAGTAGAACGGAATTAATCCACCGCTGAAAAACATGGTAAATACGATAAACAACGTAAGCTGCTTGCGATATTGCAATGTTTTTCTGGACAAGGCGTATGCGGCAAAAGAAGTAAGCAGCAAATTGAGAGCCACGCCTACAATGACAATAAATAATGTGTTGCGGTAGCCGAGCAGGATCATCGGGTTGCTGAATACCGCCTCATATGTTTCAAGCGAGAAGCCCAGCGGCTTCCAAAGAATGCCCTTATGCGCCATCATCAGCGCTGGTTCGCTGAATGAAGCAAATGCCACGTATAGAATTGGGTACACTGTTACAATCATGAGCGCGGACAAAAACAGCGTATTGCAAACCCGGAATATATGTTCACCCAAGCTTACTCGCATACGAACCCTCCTCTACCACAAACCCGTATTGTTCAACTTCCGGCTTATCCAGTTGGAGCCGATAACAAGCGCGAAGTTAATCACGGAGTTGAACAATCCGACAGCGGAGCTGAAACTGAATTGAAAATCTTGAAGCCCGATCCGGTACACATACGAGGAAATGACATCCCCTGTCACATAAGTGGTCGGGTTGTACAACAGAATAACTTTCTCGAAGCCAACGCTCATAATTCGGCCAATGTTCAGGATGAGCAATATAACGAAAACGGGAAGCAGACCGGGTAGGGTAATATGAAGCATCTGCTTCCAGCGTCCACCCCCGTCGATCTTGCAAGCTTCATATTGCTCGAGATCGATCGCAGACAGCGCGGCCAAATAAATAATTGTACCCCAGCCTATATGTTGCCATATATTCGACGAAACGAAGATTGTCCGGAAAAAAGACGGCTCCAGCAGCATCGTAACCCGCTCACCACCGAAAAATGCGATAATATCGTTAATGACGCCGTCACTGCTCGTAAAATCTTTGATCATGCCGCAAATAATGACAAGCGAAATAAAATGCGGCAAATAAGTAATCGTCTGAACCGAACGCTTGAACAGTGCATTTTTCACCTCATTAAGCAACAAGGCGAGAATAAGCGGAGCGGGAAAACCGAAAATGAGATCGTACAAGCTAATCATCAGAGTGTTTTTTAACACCCGCCAAAAATACATACCGCCAAAAAAGTCTTTGAAATGCTCAAGTCCTACCCACGCGCTGCCCCCGATTCCAAGCCGGGGGTTAAAATCCTTGAACGCAATAATCGAACCGTACATCGGGAAATAATGAAAAATAATGAAATATAACAAAACAGGAGTAAGCATCATGTACAAATACTTGTTCTTAACCATGTCTTTCGCAATATTAAGCGGCAGACGACCGGCATGCGTGACTTTGCTGCGTCCCAGCTTCAATTGAGCCATCTCCTACTCCTCCTATCCAAATCCAGCATTATCGGCAGGGGATGGCTGCACCATTCCCTTGCCCCACGGCAGCCTGCAGCCAGCCGTGGGACGATACATGGAGTTATCTGTTGTTGTAGCGATCCAAAGCGCCTTGATAGATGTCGATTACATCACGAATCCCCATATCTTCCAGCTGCTTTACAAAGCTGTCGAACTTGTCGAGCGGCTCGTTGCCCATTACAAATTTGATGAACATTTCTTCCAGATACGTGTTGATTGCCGTCATCGTCTGCGCTACCTTCTTGCTCTCATCTACAGTAGGCGTAATGAACGCGGGCAAAATATGTTTCGCCGCATCAGTCTCCGACCAAATCTGGACCGCCTCGTCCTGTTGTGGGAACGTGTTGGTCGTTTTTTGCTCATGCATCGGAAATGGACCGTTCGGAACCGTATACTGCGCCAACATCTGCTGTGAAGTGTACTTATCGTTTTTTACGATCATATCGGTAAATTTCGGAACGCCGTTGTCCATTGTGTAGCTTTCGCCTTCAACGCCGAAGTTGTACATCATGGTTCCTTGCTCGCTAAATGCGAAGTCCAGCCATTTTACGATCGTTTCCAGGTCTTTCGCCGATGTCGTCACGGCCGCGCTTGCTTTCGGGTTATATTTGAAATCGCGCTGTCCGGTGAACGGTTTTTCGCCTGCTTTCAATACCGGATAAGGAGCCGCTACAAGATCAAAAGCCGGATTTTGGGATTTACCGGACTCCAGCCATTTGCCCATGCCGCCGCCCAGCAGGAAAACAGTCGCGCCGGACTCACCGTTCAGAAGCCGCTTATCCAGCGTGTCGCGTTCGACGATCGGGAAGTCTTTATCAATCAGCCCTTCGGAATACCACTGGCGGAACAGCGTCATAACATCCTTGTATTGCGGATCTAACGGACCGTATTTCACTTTGCCTAGGTCGTCAATATAGAAGCCGTGCGATGTTTTGTATGCGCCGAAGAACGCGTCCTGCAAATTCATTTTGTTCGCGTATAGCGCCGTCAGCGGGGCTACGGCGCCTTTTTTCTCTTTGAACGCCGTCAGAACCTTATGCCAATCGTCTATCGTTACAGGCAATTGCAGCCCTAGCTCATCCAACCAATCTTTGCGCAGCATTGGTCCGCGGAAGACTAATCCTTCCTCGTTTCGCACCATCGGGAAGACGTAATATTGGCCACTGTCGGTCTTCACCATTTTATCCAGCTCTGGATTAGCTTCCAGCATCTTCTTCAGGTTAGGCGCATATTGGTCGATCAAATCGTTTAGCGGTACGATAACCCCGTCTGAAATCGCCTTTTCCGGTCCACCCGGATAAATACTCCAGTCGTACTCCAGCACATCCGGCAGCTTGCTGGAAGCCAGCAACAAATTAAACTGCTCTTCAGCTTGACTTTCGGTCGGATGGATGTAGTTCACTTTCACGCCGGTAGCTTCAACAATCGCCTTCCCGATCGGCGCTTCCGCCAGATTCGTTGTAAATGTAATCAGGTTTCCGTTGATTGGAGCCCAGTATGAGAAAGTATCTTTTGTATCCAGCGGATACACCGGCTTATCCGATCCCTCGTTGCCTTTGCTTACGCCATCGCCGCCCTTATTGCTGACGGCGCTTTGAGTCGGCTCTGTCTTACGCTTGTTTCCAGAGCCCCCATTACTAGAGCATGCGGTTAACAACAATGAAAGTACCATTGCGATCCCCAGTGTGAGCTGCAGCCTCTTATGAGTCTTGACGTTGCGATTTTTCGCCATTGTGCCCTCCGTTCTTTTCGTCTCGAATATGTTGGTGTGAATACGCTTTCAACATAACGTTAATCCGGTGCCGCAAGCCATCGTTAAAACCTAAAATATACTGCAATTTCTCAAAAATGAGGGTAACAAAACCGCATGTATGCCACTTTTTCTTGAAAAGAAAAGCCCTAGAGCTACTTGACTTCCCTGTAGCGCCCGGGCGTTATCCCTTCAAATTTTTTGAATATACGATGGAAGGTATTCACATCGTTGTAACCAACCTTCAGCGATATTTCGCTGACCGTATATTTCCCGCCGATAAGCAGCAATTTGGCCTGCACCAGCCGCGTCTTGTTAATATAATCGAGCAGAGATTCGCCGGCAAGTTCCTTGAACAGTTTGGAAACATACGATGGCGTCATGGAGAAGGCTTCCCCGATCATCGAAATGTTCAGGTTCTCGTCCTGGTAATACTCGTTGACATATTTCATGACCTTATCGATTAGCGGATTGCTGCAGTATTCGCGGTTATTATTAACGTAGCCGCACAGAAGCTCTAGCATATCGTAAAGCTGGCTGCGCATCTCCCCTACCGTCTGGCATTGCATCAGGCGTTCGATGGCGCGCACTCCGTCAGGCATATCCGGCTTGCCCGCGATGCGGATTTCGCCGATTACTTTTTGCAGCGTAGCCATTAGATCGAACATGAGACATTTGGCAGTATGAAAAGGAAACGGCTCCGTCGTCACATTTTTCTGAATGATCTCCCCGACGAAGGTTTTCGCCTTATCAAGCTGCCCTTCGCGAACCATAACGATCAATTGCTGCTCGGCCTTGAGCGGATAAAAATAACCACCTGGAGCAGCCCCTAGGTTGTCGTTGCCGCTCAGGTCCCCATAATGAATAATGCCCCCGCTGCCTGCAATGATACGGTATTCCATCGCCTCAATCGCTTCCTGGAACGCCTGGAAGATGCCATATTCGCCCTGCTGTTGTGCGCTGATGGCAGCGGTCAACTGGACATGGGCATGATTGGAGATGAACGACATCGTTTCTTCCGCGATGTGCGCCAGCTCCCCCCGCTGCTCCGTCGGCGATGCAAGCTGATGGTTGACGATGCAGGCGAGCAACTCCTGGTCCAGCTCTACCGCATAGGCGTTTACTGACTTTCGCGCGACCTCCTCGACCACGTTGGCGATCAGGAATTGCAGCAACCGCTTATTATGGACCTGATCCTCATCCTTCCGATGGAACTTGCCGAAGTGCTCGATGCGCAGCAAAATAACAGAGAATCCGCCCAGCGGGAAACGCAGATCATAGGCTGAGAACGATTCGTGCAACGGGATATGGCTGTCGAGTTGCCCCTTCAGCAGCCGCTGCAAAAAGTGCGATCTGAGTGTATTGTTATGCTGATTCAGCTTGTAATGAAGCTCCTCCTTCTCATGGAAGGTGCTGCTCAGCGCCTGCTCCAGAAAGGAGTATTCATTGGAGCCGCGATCAAAGGTAAAACCCGCCTTGAACGACAAGCTCTGGATCAGCGCATGGATCGGCAGGTAGTTCCGTTTGAGGAGCCAATACGTAACGCCACCGCCAACAATAAGGCAAAGCAAGATACTGGCGATCGTCAATTGCTCTACCACGTTCATCTTCTGGTGATATACGTTCGCCGGCAGCGTCATCACATATTTCCATCCCGTAATGGATGAGGTTGTGTAGGATGCAACAAGCCGGTGACCGTCAGTCTCGATCTCAAGTTGCCCCGATTCTTTCGACATATCGCTGTATAATAGAGCAGGTTCCGACAGCGAATCGCCCGTAGACGCAATGAACCGGTTGTCTTTATCCAGAATAAAGATCGTACCTTTCTCAGGCGCCGAAGCTTGCTCTAGCAGCTTACTGCGGTCAATCATGAACAGCAAGACAGCTCCAGGTTGATTCATGATTGTTGAGTTCACATTTTGGGCATACATGACCGTAGGCCGCCACTCATTCTCTTCAGACACAACAACGGAGTGGTAGCCTTTAATGTACCCTTGGTCAAAATATTCTCGTAACGACTGGAACGGCATATGCTCTTCAAGGCGAATATGGTCGTATAACGCTTCGATGTTCATACGGTTGTTGCGGGCGATGACCGTATCGCTATTTTTGTAGTAAATATAAATACCTTCAAGAAAATCGTTAGCGATTTCGTATACGCGCAAATCATTAGCGATTTGGTATACATCGTAGTGGTCCGAATCAGACAGATTGGTATCGGCCGAAATAAATGCTGCGATTCGCCTGTTGAGGCTCACCTCGAGGCTTAGATTCTCGATTCCTTTGAACTGGCTATCTATGGCTTGCTCCATCTGAAGAAGAATAGATTGGTTGGCACGGTTAATTTCAGCCTTTACAACGTTCAGCGTCGCGCCGTATATAACGCCGCTGATCAGAATGGGCACGAGCAGCACCGAGACGTAGGAAAGCATCCAGGTCATGTATACACTGCGATTTTTATGCCGGAGCTGTTTCAGATAGATTGTCCACCGGTTTCGAGTTTGGGCCATAGGTTCTCCTCCATGTTAGTTTTATTCGGAGTCGGGACCGACGTCAATTCTTGTCAGAATAGCCGGACAACGAATATCCGCGACATCCGCTTTATGATTGTTAATACAAACCGCCGGAGACGGCCGGTATTCATAGATGGCCGGCTGCTCCTTGCCACATATTCGATTGTAAGCGATTACACATTGCTCCGGCGCATAAGGAATCCGCTTGCCGAGCGTAATGCCGTGACGACAATTGACAATCGTATTATTCACTACACTGGCTCGATAGACGCGCCAATGTTTCCTCAGTTCCTCCTGCGTCGGCGCCTCGGGATAGCCGTCCGATCCGCCATCGTAGTTGCCGCCGTCAATGAGCAGCGCATCCAACGTCAAGTTTTCCATATAGTTTTCAAAAATGTGATGGTCGTTGCCGTAAATGCGAAATCCGCCTATTTCTTCCTTCACGCCATCGCCGATAAATACATTATTATGAAAGCGATTTCCATGTCCGTGACGCGCTGTCACTTGGCCGGCGGAGTTAAGGAACGTGTTGTACCGAACTGTATTATAGCAGCTTTTTACCGAAATAATCTCGGGCTCTCCGTCGCAATTTTCAAACAGGTTGTGTTGAATGGTAATATAGCCGTTCGAGAGAGAGATGCCGGACAGGCCGAGCCGGATCGCTTCAAGCCCATTGACGACACGCGGGCCTATATGATGAAAATAATTATATTCAATGACATCATGCTGCGAGATTTGTTCACCGTCGCCATCAAAAATAACGAGCGGCCCGAGGTCGGCTTTTGGCCCGAACTCGTTGCGTTCGATCCGGTTCCAGCCGCTGCCGCTTCCCAGCACAGACAGCAGGCTATACTCCGCCCCAACCTGTCGCGGCTCAAATCTATTCCGTGCAATCCTCACATGCCGCGAACCATCCAGAATGATAGATTCGCGCTGCTCGACCTGGAAATGCAGTCCCCATACCTCTACATAAGCAGAGTTCAAGATGCGTATACTTGATTCTCCAGCGATCGTCGCTTTTCCTTTATTTACAGCGCGAATGCTTAATATTGCGGTGTCCGATCCTACTTTGCCTTCAATAATATAATCTTCATTCCGTTCGTAAACGCCGTCTGCCAACAAGATCGAAGAACCAGGTTCTGCCCGGCCAATGGCTGCCGCCAACTCGTCGCTACTCGATACCCAATAAATAGTAGTCATTTTCCCACCTGCTTCCTATAGAATAGGCGGATATGAACCGCAGCCTCTTCAGGATCATATCCGCAACTTCACAACCTCTATTATGAAAGATACGTTTCCCATGCCATAGTGTAAAAAAATGAAGCAATCATAAAAATGTAAACTGAGGCGCAAAATGAGCAGGAATTACCTCCTTGCCAGCTGTAAATCGCAACCTGCCGGTGTACAATAAATGAGAAAGGACGTATCCCGACACCAAATCGTGGATACGTCCCCATTGTTGTTGCTTGCTCTGCCGTTCGCTTACCAAAAAAAGAAGTACGCAACCTTCATCTCTTCTTCTTTCAACAGCAACTTTTGTGCCGCTTCGAGCAAAGGCGTGCGGTCATAGACAAGACTTTTCATCGCTATTTTGCCATCGGTAATCGTGAAATAGTGCGCTTCTTTCGACGGATCGTCGCGACGGCGGTAGGACACGCTTCCCGGATTCAGCCACAAACTGTCGTCACTCAAATAATGAATGCATCTGCGATGTGTATGTCCGAAAATAATGCGGCGATCTTCTTTGGCCCCAATTGTCCTGACGTTGCGTTCCGCCCAGAAAGCATCGTACTTGGGCAAGCTATCAATCGTCAAATAGTTTTCGTACAGATGTTGCATTGTATAGCTATAGCCGTCCATCTCGAATGTGCGGTAGACCGGTATGTTTTCGAGGAAGGAAATTTCCGCTTCGCCGAGTAGCCTTGCATTGTAATGCACCCACTTGATCTCATCCTCCGCCACATCGTGACCGCTATTGCCGTTTCGGTACAGGTCGATAATAATGTCGTCATGGTTACCGCGAACACAATTCGCATCGTTCTTATGCACCCATTCGATAACTTCCCGCGGGAAAGGCCCGTAGTCTACAAGATCTCCCGCGCAATAAATCACGTCACAGTCGGATTCTGCCTTGCGGATCGATTCCAGCGCTTTGACGTTGCTGTGAATATCCGAAATAATTAAAGCTTTCATAATCGATTCAACTCCCTAAGATTCAACATTCTCAGCAGTACCGTCACCACATCCGCCACGTAGCTTTATCGTCTGGCATGAAATGGTCCCGCGGCAGACGCACCTCAATGATTCCGGCGGCAGACGCCAAGGAAACAGCCTGTCTTTCCCAGTCGGGGGTGTCTCCACTGTCCTCAAACCACTGCGGCGCAGGGGCGCCGTCCACAACATTGGCCGTAACGGAACATGCGTGTAACCCTATTTGATCATTCCCGTCAATCGATAGCCTTCGGACAATATTAAGGTTGTAGACATTGCGTATCAGGCTGTTCTCCCATTTGTCGAGTGCACTCTCCCTCCTTTATATAAAAAGATGCAACCTTGATCAATCGTCAAAAGCTAAAATAGCCATCAACTATTCCAACTTCTTATCTCCAATTTTTGGAATGAACATCAAATCTTAAAAAAATCACTCACATCTCACGAATATGCATAGAAACATCTTTGTAGCTATTTTTATATACAGCATTCAATGTTCTTAAAACAAAAGTATCAACAACATGATCCTTTTCATTTGGAGAAATAAACAAAACGACATCCGACCTTAGATGTTTCAGCAAGATTTCATTTTCGCAACTCCCTATGTTCATTTTAATTATTATGTTTCTTGCCCTGGTCATATATTGCTTGAAGCCAATTTTGTAGGTCAGATCTTATATACACAGAATCCTATAGTTGGGGACCCGCCAACATTTTAACGAAAATATCTAAGCCCTGAATCGCGTCCAGCTTGGTGTATTCTCATACTCTTAGGTGGTCCGGGACGTGTCACGAGCGGACGCAACGAAACGTATTGGACAATCATTCGGCAACATTAACGCGGTACTGATTAAATGATTATGATATAAAAAAAAGCTGTCGAGACTTTCTTGACAGCCTTGCCGCGATTATCGCGGTTTCTATATGTTGCGTGTTTGTTCTTCACTCCCACCAATGCTTCATTTCACTGAATCCAACGTCCCATAGTTTAGCGTTCCCGGAAACGATAATCGTAATTTCGTTCACCTTGTCATAAAATGGTATATTTAAAGGTTCTGCTCCATTATTATATTGTTCATTGTACTGATAATGAACTCTTTGGTTTCCGTCTACCAATATAGTGAGTTCTCCCTTGGAATCTCCCTTGTCTGGAATGCCAAAATAAGAATAGAACGTCACATCTTTTTTGTTCCCCAAGATGTAGGTGTATGATTTTCTTTTATCCCCTTCACTGTAATACACGTTTATTTTGGGTTCTATTTTCTTGCCTGCTACGGTGAAACTTGGAAGATTTTCAGTCATAGGCATGGTTCCATTCATTTCTTTCACATCGTGTAATGCTTGAATTGGGCTTTCTCTTTTCGCTACAACATAATTGATGGTTTCCGAGATCACGATTACTCCAACAAGAAGAACAACAATAGATAGGGCTGAAGCAATAAGCTTTTTATAAGAAATTTTTGAAGAACATCCAACTTTATAGGCGATAAATCCTATCGCTGCACCTATTGTATTGGATATAACATCATCTACATCAAAGCTGCCAAGATGAGTTAAAGCCTGCATCGTTTCCAGAACGAGAATCGTCAAGACAAAAAAGGATATGAACTTCCCAAAACTGGAACGATACAACAGAGGAATTACTACTCCAAAAGGGATAAAGGCAGCAATGTTTCCAAAGTTGTATACCCATGAAAAAGTTAGTTTTGGAAATCGAAGTGGAACTCCTTCTGGAACAAGTATAAATGTGTATCCATAATCGCTGTTCCAATGATCTAATCTACTGAAAGCAAAAAACATAAAATATAATATCAACAGCGTGTACAAAATTGTTCCTACAAAGAGGAGTTTCCGTAATTTCACTTCCATAATATCTCCTTTAATAATTCATCGATGGGTTTAGTATATCTTCCCAAAATGACATTAAAGTGACATTGAAGTGACATTTTAGTCACTTAAACGCTTATTAAATGATTTGTTTGTAAAATTGAATCCGAATCTATGTTTAATCATCGTCGTAGTATAGTCTTATTCAACTAAAGCACCCGCTAGTAGAAGAGCAACACTAATAAATTATACAAAGAATGAATAATAATTACTGACCAAAGAGAATTACTTTTCTTATATACAAACCCAAATATAATACCCAACACAAAAACTGTTAATATGGAACTTAGAATATAAGGGAATTCAAACAGACCTTTATAAAACCAAATAGGAAAATGAATCGATACAAAGAGTAAAGCTGTAACTGTATTTGCTATCCAGAATCTAAAAGAATCCATAAGCTTTCTTAATAAAAAACCTCTAAAGACAATTTCCTCAGTAATACCAACCAATAGAATAGTATTAAGCCATCCGTTAAATCCTATTTGAAAGTCAATATTATTATTTAAAACGATAAGATTTATTACAAAATAGAATAATATCAAGGCTAAGGATACCCAACCTGTCCATTTTAGACCTTTTCTAAAGTTATGATGTAACTGTAAATAGGAAAATGGTTTACTTTTTTCCATAATTATAACTAATAAAATAACAGGAATGACCCAAACAACTATTTTAATAGTGGCTGATGTTATAGCTCTTGGAACGGGTTCCATCAAATCTAAATATTGAACCAACCATAATTCTCTGATACACCATAGGGCGTAAAATATTATGAAATATACCCAAATATAATTTTTATTTACTTTGAATTCTATCAGAAACTCCTCCTTTACTTCTTCGATAATCCTGCCCCGTTAGTTGAATAAGATATAATTATAACTAGGCATCTCGTTTACGGTAAAATACAATAGCTACTGTAATAAAGCTCAGTGTCCATAACATTGAAATACCTGTCCCTTGCATTGGTGTAAGGACACTTATTTCATCAGAGGAAGACGGCATATACATATAAGATCCTGCCGTATCCGGAAAATAATTTAAAAAAATTTTATTACTAGGTAGAAAAACCCTCGTCAATGGACTGACAATGAAATAATAACCAAGCAGTACCACTAAAGCAGGAGTGGTTCGTCTTAATAAAGCACCTACAGCTGCACTGAGAAGTGTGGTTAATGTTAGATAGCCCGTTGCACCTATTAATGTTGTTATCATTGTGTCTATTTCTATCACTACTGTTGTGTCTCTCATCATAATAAAAGTATAGAGTACACCAGATGCAGCAATAATAAACGCCACAGGAATGGTTATAATCGCCAATGCCAAATGCTTCGTGGATAATTGAAACCCACGCCAAGGTATCGTAATTAAAGTAGTTCGAATCTGTCCACCAGTATACTCCGAACAAGTAGCTAAGATTCCAAGAATAATGAACCCTGCTTGAAGATATCCCATAGAAGCAAGTCCTATATTCAGTATATTTTGCGTACCTGTTGCCCCTTGTACACCAACAGAAGTAAAAGCTGCGGCTAAAACTAAATTTAGAATGAATGTACCCATAAGAGTGAACCATATCAATGGTAATGTAACTAATTTATCCAGTTCAGCACCAAGGATTTGTGTTAACTTTCTACTAGATGTGACACTCATGCTGCAACATCCCTCCTATGGAATACAACAGCTGCAACAATGAAAACAACGAGTACCCAGGCAAACATGACTAAACCGCCTGTGAAGGGGGTGTGAAACCCATTGAATAAAGTGCCTGTGGACGTGTTGTCCGTAAACATAAACATTTCAGCGCCAGCCCTATCTGGTAAGTAAAACGCCAACTTTGTAACCCTATACAACAGGACACTAAATGATACAACGGATGAATTTATTATGAGCACAGCAAGCGGGAGGATGCCATTCTTAGTTAGAAAAGTAATTCCAAGTGCTAAAAGAGCAGTGAATGTCCAGTAACAAACTGCACCGATAAGTCTGGACCATTCAAATGCAGGGGCATATTCACCAAGAATAAGATGCGTTGCCGACACAGTTGTCGTAATAGCAACAATACAAAGCAGTATGCTGATCACAGTCACAGCACCTGCTTTTGCCAGTAAAAAATGAAACCGGGATGAAATAACAGTTAAACTCGTTGTTATCTGTTGTCCTCCACCAGATTCACTGCTCTCTGTCAAATACTCACTGCTGACAGCAAGCACACCAAGAATAATAACGCCTTGCACACCAAGAGCTAACCCGATATAGCCAACTTCCGATAGCCGCGTGCTAACTCCAGCTATAATCTCCTCTTTTTGTACTATGCTGTCCAAGGCAGCAATAAGCGCTGGTGCAAACGCTCCAATGAGAAAAGCAAGCCAAATACCCGGTAAGGAGAACAATTTAGATAGTTCCGCGTTAAATGCTCTCATACAACATCACCTGCAATTTCAGATGTCAGGGCAAAAAAAGCTTCCTCCAGTGTGGAATGGTTACCTATTACTTCTTCCAATGTTCCATCTGCAACGATGGTTCCATGCTTAATAATCACCACATCATCAACCGTCTCTGCAAGCTCTCCCATTAGATGACTGGATAATAACACCGTATTTCCAGATTCAGCACGTTCACGTAAAAATGTCCGAATCCACCGAATTCCTTCTGGGTCGAGCCCATTTACGGGTTCATCTAAAATCAATATTTTTGGATCACCAAGTAACGCAGCTGCTATTCCCAGTCTTCTCCCCATACCAAGAGAGTACTTCCCAACTCTTTTCCCAGCGGCATTGGTAAGACCTACTATTTCCAGAACTTCCTCGACACGTGAGTTAGACAATCCTGCAGCACGTGCAATCCAACGCAAGTGTGCCCGTCCTGTTCGCATACGATGAGCTCCAAAGCCATCAAGTGCAGCACCTACTGTTACTAGAGGATTATGTAATTCTGCGAATGGCTTTCCATTAATGAGTGCACTCCCTGAGGTAGCGCGGTCTAATCCAAGCAGGATGCGAAGTGTAGAACTTTTACCTGCCCCATTTGGACCTAAAAAACCAGTTACTCTACCTGGTCTAGCTTTAAAACTGATACCTGATAAGATTTCCCTAGTTCCGCGATGTTTGACTAAGTTATTAATTGTAAGCAACCATAACACTTCCTTTCTGTTATGGTTCTAATTATAAAGAAGCAAAGTTACATCTCGGTTATCATGCTGTTTACTTCTGGGTTAACTTTAGGTTAAGATCTTCCGATAGCTACTCTTGTGCCACTATCATTTGATGTAAAATCAGCTTTCAGCTTCATTTTTTTCAACATATAATTTGAAGTCGATAAACCAATCCCCGCCCCACGCTCATAGGAAGAGTTATCCATACCTGGACCTCTGTCTGCAACAGTGATTTGTTCTTTTTCTACATCAACCACAATATTTACATATTTCCCCTCTGCTGCATGACGAAGAATATTCTGAAATAAATTATCCAGAACCCGTGTCATCCATTTAGGATCTGCTTCCCAATAAAAAGTCGCCTCTGTCGGTAAATCAACCTCGATCTGGATTTCTTTTTCTTCAAATACAGGATACCACGCAGCAACAGATGCTCTTACTAAACGTCCAATATCTGTTGAAGTGGGCCTAAAAGGATGTTTCCCTGATGTAAGCAATGTATAGGAAAGTAAATCATCCATTAGATCCCCCACTCTTGTAATCGTATGATTTATTTCTGTTAATGAATTTTGTCCTTCTAGACTCATTGATTCTTTATTTAATCGGGTGACATGTCCTCTCAAAATGGTAAGTGGCGTTCGTAAGTCGTGAGATAAATTCGCTATAAGTCGATGTCGTAACAATTCCTCTTCATGTTCTCGCTTGCGGCTGTCTTGAAGCTGCTGAATCATCCAATTAAAAGAATTGCCTAACTGGTCTATTTCATCCATACGATCACTTTGAACAGATATTGGTCTAGGAAATGAGTTATGATTAGCTGAAAATGACATGGCCTCCTGTAAGCGGGTGAGACGTTTACGAAGTCTTAAGAAGAAAATCCAAGATATTACAACAAATGCGACAATAATAAAACCAAACAAAAGTAGTACAACGTAAAATAGATTTAACGCATTCAGCTCTTCTCCATTAATAGGAGATTCAATGAACGCAGATAAGAAAATAAGTATAATTGGAGGTAAAAAGATAAATAGAAAATGTCCTTTTAGAAAATGACGAAATAATGATTTAGTCTGTTTCATAGTTTCACCCGATAGCCTATTCCCTTCAACGTTTCAATAATCTCTGGGGAATCTGGATGACGTTCCAACTTTTGACGCAGTCGATGGATATGTACCATTAGTGTTTTATCGCCAGTTATATATGTTTCTTCCCAGATGGCTTCATAGATTTGTTCTTTTGGTAAAACTTGATTAGGGTGGCGTAAGAAGTACATTAAAATATGATGCTGCTTCGCTGTTAATATAATTTCTTCTCCTGTGCGTTTGTCAAATACCATTTGGCCTTCTGAATCTACTTCAATATAATTTCCTAATGAAATGCGTTCGGAATGTGTTCCGCCACTTCGACGGATTAGTACTTCTAATCTTGCAACTAATTCATCCGTATGGAATGGTTTCGTTAAATAATCATCAGCAAATTGTAAACCTTCTACCTTATCATCTATCGATGTTCGAGCTGTTAACAGCAAAATAGGAACAGCAGGAGCTGCCTTTTTTAATCGTTTCCCCACAGTAAATCCGTCTAAACCGGGTAACATGATATCCAAAATAACGATTTCATGCTGATTTACTTCTTTTTCAGCGCCTTCACCAGAAAGCAGCCACTGAACTGAAAATCCCCGCTGTTCCAATTCTTCTTTTAGAAAGCTGCCTATTTTCTCATTATCTTCAATGTATAATACGTTTCTTTTCAAGTAACATCCCTCGCTCTAAATTGAATTCACTATTAGACAGATTAACATAATCTAAAAAATATTTGTTTAGATGCTCATGAAATCGGCAATGGGATCAAGTTCTTGTCTTAAGCAAAGGACAAGAACTTGATCCCATAAAACAGAAAAACCGCGCCAGGCGCGGATTCTAATGGGACTATGTTATTGTTCACCGACACCAATCCATAGTCCAGATATTGAGCCTCCGACCGTTTCAAAATAAAAGCCCTAATCAATCAGCAATTTTCTGGCCGCCTGCATTATTTTTTTCGGTCAGATCGGGTGCGGAGCGCTGCGCGGATGGTGCATTCTTGACGGATATGGAAACACTGCCTCCATCGCCCGATGTAACTTTTGGCACACCCATATATGACAATGCTTCCGATACGATCTCTTTAAACACCGGCCCCGCCGCAGCACCACCGCCAGCAGCATTAGCAGGCTCGTCAATGCCGACATAGACCACAATCTTCGGATTATTAGCCGGTGCGTATCCGAGAAAGGACGAGTGCACCTTATCGCGGTCATACCCTCCCTTACCGTCGGGTTTAATCGCCGTACCGGTCTTACCTGCTACACTATAGCCTTCAATGTATGCATGGCGGCCGGTTCCATGGACCAGGTCTGCAACGACCTGCTCCAGAAAGCTGCTGGTTTCCCTGGCGCTTTCCTCGGAAATAACCTGACGTACCACCTGGGGCTGGGTTACGGTAGTCTTGCCGGTATTCGGATCGGTGGTCGCCTTGACCACGTGCGGCACCATCAGTTTTCCGCCGTTGGCGATGGCCGAGATGGCGGTAAGCTGCTGAATCGGAGTAACAAGCACTTTGCCGTGCCCGAATGCAATCGTCGCGTTCTCTGAAGCATTATTCGGAGTCGGATTGACGATTCCGCTGATTTCGCCCGGCAGGTCAATACCGGTAAGATCGTTAAATCCGAAATCATCCACGTATTGCAGCAGCCTTTCCGGACCGAGCATTTCATAGCCAAGCTTGACGAAGGCCACGTTACTTGACCGCTTCACGCCTTCCAGGAATGAGATTTCGCCATAACCGCTTCTCTTCTGGTCATACAGCGGCTTGCCGTACCCCTTGATGCGGATAGAACCGGACATGAAGGTTGCGTCCGAATCGAACAAATTCTCCTCCACCGCTCCTGCAAGAGGTACAATTTTGAACGTGGAGCCTGGTTCAAATCTTGTTTTGATGGCATGGTTGAAGAATACCCCTGGATCAGAGGCATATTTCCAGAACTCATTCGGGTTAAAGGTCGGCATATTCGCTAGCCCCAATATCTCCATGGTGCTGGGATCCGCGGCAATTACCGTAATACTCTTGGGTTTATATTCTTCATAGGCCTTCTGCATTGCCTGCTCGATATAATACTGGATTGTGCTATCAATCGTCAGCTTGAAAGTACTTCCATTGACCTCCGGCTGGTAAGTGTCCTCCGAGTCAGGCAGCTTGATGCCTTTGGCGTCGCTCTGGTAGAATAGCTTACCATCCGCGCCCTTAAGCTGCTTGTCAAAATACTTTTCGAACCCCATCACCGCATTGCCATCGCGGTCCGTATAACCCAAAATATGTGCGGCCAGTGTTTGTTGCGGATAATAGCGCTTCTGCTCCCTAATCAGGCCAACGCCAGTCTCCAGAGTGTCATGTTCATCCTTCAGTTTCTCAATGAACTCGTTGACCTTGTCGCGCAGCTCCTGGTCTATCTTCCAGCCTTCATTACGGATCTCCCGGTTCTTCAGATACTTGCCGTTCTCGTCTTTGGCTTCCACGAGCGCCTTAAGCTCATCCTCAGGCTTGCCGAGCAGTTCATGCAGGCCGGTGATAACTTCTTCCCCGATACTGAGAGCGGTAATCGCTTCCGGATTGACCACTACCGTGTAGGCCGGCACATCGCTAGCCAGCATCCTGCCGTTGCGGTCCTCGATCGTGCCACGCACCGCTTTAAACACCGAAGTATGGGCCCATTGCTTTGCGGCCTTGGTTTGCCAGAAATCACGATCCAGCACCTGAATCCAGAACACTCTGCCGAGCAAAACAAGAAAAAAGAGGGTAATACACCCTCCTATAAACAGCGTACGAAGTTTTATTCTCTTCACCATAAGCAAACCCCACAAACATATATATTGCAATTTTCGGCAAATCGCTCGTTAATAGTCACCGCGTTTTGTTCGCTGATATGAATGGTACCGTCGGCATTCGCCTCCTGATATCCCATATCCATGGCTAGCTGAACAACCTTGGCACGGGATTGCTGTTTTTCCTTGTCCCAGTAAGGCTCATTATTGTAGGCATAGGTAATGCCAGGTTTTATTAGTTTGATAAATGATCACCATAATGAACACCAGGCTTGTTACACATTGTACAATGTATAACAAGGTAAAAACAACCATTTTTGTGAATCCTTTGTCACTACGCTATTTCGGGAACTTAGGCTACATGTAATAGACAATTGGAACATCTTTGTGAATTCTCCATTTCACTGTATGCGGTCATTCAGATAAGGAGCGCTGAGCCAGCATGAGGTTGAGCAAAAATAAATTCAACGGCTGCCTGCTCGGCTTTTATCTTCTCAATTACCGCCATTTATGCCAAGAGATTAACAGCGTCTATTGATGTCCTGATCGTATCCAGCGCCAGTCTGTTCACCGATGGACTGATGCTCATTTTTCTGACTATGCTATGAAACCGTATGAATATTTCTTTTTCTTTTTGGATGATTGCAGAATGTTCCTCGTGCCATCTAATCCAGTATGACCATGTTGTTTACTATACTGTTTAGTGTAAACGCTTTTATTTTATGAACATTACTTTTTAATTTATTTTAAAGCATCTAGACACAGCGAAAATAGTTGTGTTACATTTGTGTGAATAAAGTAATGCAGTTTAGCTGGTGATTTGTAACCTGTAGGTGAAAAGTGACGTTGAGGATGCGATGATTTCCTATTGGAGCGCGTACCTTCAAATCTCTTCAGCATATATATAAAATGTCACTTCCGCCCTAAAGTTAAAGCGCTTAAACTTTAGAAGTGTGAATAGCACTTATTGTTAAGCGGTTTACTTTGGAGATCAGTCTAAAGGGAAGGAGGATTCATTGACGTTAATTAAACTAACCATCACTAAAGGAGGAATTTTTGTGTACTCATTGAAATCGACCTCAGGCACAATGAAAGTGATGTTACTTGTCATGCTTTCGGCGGTTATGCTTCTAGCGACATTAGCCGCCCCTGCACCGCTTCAACGGAAAGTTCATGGAGCGGGTGAATTGAAACCGTTTCCTCAACAAGTCAGCTATCCGGGTATCATTAAACCAAACCACGTCAGTCAATCCTCGATGAACAGTTCTGTATCTTCCTACTATGACTATTGGAAGGCTACTTATCTTAAAAACAACTTGTCCTCGCTGCCCGGAGGGTACTATGTAAAAGGTGATATTACTGGCGAAGCGGACGGCTTCGATCCTCTCGGCACATCGGAAGGCCAAGGATACGGTATGGTTATTACCGTGCTAATGGCTGGATACGATACGAATTCCAGAACAATCTATGACGGTTTGTTCAAAACGGCTAGAACGTTCAAGAGTTCTAATAATCCGAACCTGATGGGATGGGTAATAGCAGATAGTACTGGGGCTCAAGGGCACTTCGGTTCAGCAACAGATGGGGACCTCGATATCGCTTACTCCCTTATTCTAGCTGATCGCCAATGGGGCTCGACTGGAACGATCAATTATTTGGCTGAAGCCAAAAAGATGATTGGCGCTATTAAGCTTAGCAATGTGACAACTAACAACAGGCTGAATCTTGGTGACTGGGATACGAAGAGCGCCTTGAATACGCGTCCCTCCGACTGGATGCTCAGTCATCTACGGGCTTTCAATGAAGTTACTGGAGATTCAACTTGGCTAAATGTCATCAACAATCTGTATAACGTATACAGCCAATTTACAGCAGCTTATTCGTCTAGCACAGGTCTGATTTCGGACTTTGTGGTAGGCAACCCGCCTAAGCCGGCCCCCCCAAACTATTTGGAAGAGTTCCCTGAAACAAATGAATACAACTACAATGCAAGCCGTGTACCACTTCGTATCGTAATGGATTACGCCTTGTACGGAGACACCCGTGGTAAGGATATCGCTAATAAAATGGTAGTATGGATCAAAGGAAAAACAGGCAACAATCCGAACAATGTGAAGGACGGTTACCAACTGAACGGTTCGAATCGCGGTACTTATGCGACAGCAGTATTCGTAGCGCCTTTTATCTCCGCTGCGACGACTACCAGCACGCATCAAGCTTGGGTCAATGCAGGATGGGACTGGATGAAGAACAAAAAGGAAAGTTACTTCAGCGACTCCTTTAACATGCTGAACCTACTGTTCATCTCGGGGAACTGGTGGAAGCCTACCTACAGTGCAGCGGATACTCAAGCTCCCTCGGATCCAACGAATCTGACCGCAACAGCAGCTTCAAGCAGCCAAATTAATCTGAGTTGGACTGCTTCTACCGATAATGTCGGTGTAACAGGCTACCGGGTATTCCGTGGCGGCGTGGAAGTAGGCGCGCCTACAGACACATCCTTCAGTGATACCGGACTTACCGCATCGACAGCTTACAGCTATATGGTAAAAGCTGTCGATGCCGCAGGCAACCTGTCTGCTAACAGTAATACCGCATCAGCAACTACAAGTTCAACTCCTGATGCCGGTATCAACCTTGCACTGGGCAAGACAGCGGTAGCCAGTTCTATCGAAGGTGTAGGATTTGAAGCTTCCAAGTCAACAGACGGCAACTCTACTACCCGTTGGGCGAGCATCGAAGGAAGCAACAATGAATGGATTTACGTCGATCTGGGCGCAAACCAAAGCGTAAACCGCGTCAAGTTGAATTGGGAAGACGCTTACGCTAAAGGCTACAAAGTTCAGGTGTCTAACGATGCAACAACATGGACGGATACTTACGTAACAACGACCGGTAATGGTTCTATTGACGATATTACATTTACCGCAAATAGCGGACGTTACGTCAGAGTGCTCTGTACTGCTAGAGGGACCGTATACGGATATTCGATATTCGATTTTGAGGTTTACAGCTCTTAATTGAACAAATCCTGGCGGATATGAATCTGTCAGGATTTGTTTGTCTAAAAGAGCAGAATGTAACTTCTCGGGGGGTTCGTTAGTAAACGAATGGCCTCTTTTTTGATCTCATTTGAGTATGTCTTAAACTTCTACCCTTTAATCGCCATAAAAATGCACCCCCTAGAATTTCATCGGACAAACCAGGGGGTTTATCCAATATCTATTCTAAGGGGTGCACTTCAGTTATCATCAAGATTTTTTGATGATAACTGAAAATGAAATATTCATAATTATTCAGCGATTGCCTTTTCAACGTCCTCGAAACGAATCTTTATGAGACGCTGCAGTGCATGTTAGAGGGTTTCGTGTGTAGCTGCTATTGTTAGCGAATACTACTTCATGATACTAATGGATTTCGTAGTATTATTGAAGAATACATCTGCACCAAAATACTCAGCAATGAAGCGTAACGGGAGCATAGTACGTCCGTTTACAAGTTCAGCTGGAACATCCATTCCTGGTGCAAGTTCACCGATCGCTATGGACAAAGTCTGACCTTTCAAGGTAATCATTACGGTTTTCGTAATGTTATCCCAGCCTACATTTGCTCCTAAGCTCTCCGCAACGAAGCGCAGTGGCACTAAAGTTCTGCCTTTAACTACCATCGACTCAACATCCATACTCATTTCGATTCCGTTTAATTTATACCCTTTCTTACCTAGAGTAAGTTCTAATTTCACAGGTTCAGGCTTGGTTGTAACAAAGATATAGCCTAGTCCATTTGCCGTGAAGGTAAATTTACCTGTCTTATGGTCATATTTGCCGCCTAAGCGTTCCATGTTACCGTCTAATCGAAGCATGACACCGCATAACATGCTAATATCGTTAGTCGACAACTTCTCTTTTGACAGATCGAAGGTTACGGGTATAAGCCCTGTATAATCCGTTACTTCCCGGCCATCCACGAAGATCTTTAATTCATATCCCCGCCCTATAGCTCCGTCTCTTTCATCTACAGGTTTAATGACAACCTTCATTCTCTTGCCTGTATTCAACTGCTTCAACAATTCAGGGGACAATTCAACAGATACGGTGTCATTCGTAACAGTTAGCGGTTTGTCGGCTTTAATAATCGCACCGATCGTATCGTTTTGAATCTCAAGCTCATCTTTTCCGGCTGACATCGTCAATTCAAGGGAATTGCCTTTCTTCAGCTGCTCTTTGATTGTAGCATCAATAAGATCCGCTATCGGTGATTCTGGCGAAGGAGTCGGCGTACTGCTTTGGTCACCAGATCCTCCGCCGTTATTATTTGCAGTAATTACGATAGTTAACTCTATCGTATCCATGCCAGCATGGTTAGAAGCCGTAACAGTGAATTTGTATGTTCCCGCTTCAGTAGGCACCCCTGAAATAACACCCGTAGCTCCTTCTAATTTCAACCCTGCAGGTAAATAATTATCTCTCACTGTCCAAGTAATCGGTTCGTCGCCGTATACCGCTAATGTTACCGTATAAGGTTCTCCAACTTTAACGCTTGGCAGATTCTTAGTGATAATCTCCGGTGCTGTATCAACTGGCTTATCCTCTTTAATCTCGATGCTCAATACTCGCTTATCTATACCAAAATCATTCGTTGCGCCAACAGTGAATTCGTAATATCCTGCCTCTTGAGGCGTACCCGAGATAACACCTGTTGCTTCATCTAGGTTCAAATCTACTGGCAAATCTCCTCCCTGGACCTTCCAAGTAATCGGTTCGCTGCCGTATACCGCTAATGTTACCGTATAAGGTTCTCCAACTTTGCCACTCGGCAAAGTCTTAGTGATAATCTCCGGAGCTGTGTCAACTGAGACATCTTCAGTGATCACTATATTGAACGGTTTCGAGTCACTGCCTGCGTCATTGTTAGCTTGAACTTTGAATGTAAATTGACCCCATTGATCCGGTGTACCCGAGATAACACCTGCATCTTCATCCAAGCTCAATCCTGATGGCAATTGACCACCTACAACAGCCCATTTGATCGGCTTATCGCTGTCAGTGGTAAGAACTGCCGAATAAGGTTGTCCTACCTTGCCATCCGCAAGCGATTTCGTCGTAATCGTTGGCGCAGTACCTGCGTCTTCAACCCATTTCGCATATAATTCAATATCCCTTGTAACAGGATCAGCAACGAAATCCCAGACATCGTTTAATTCTGCATCTTGATACCAACCGCCGAAAATAGTGTTTTCTTTTGTCGGCGCTGTTGGTTCGGTAATTGTCCCGCCCATATCTGCGAACTTCATCACCACTTCGCTGCCACCGTTGGAATCAAAAGTTACCGCATAAGGGTTGTGTGCGCCGATGGAAGGCGTTTTGCCGCTAAGTGGATTGCCGAAGAAGTCTGTTCTCTCCGTCATATGAGGCAGAGCGTTCGCGCGATCCACATATGGGCTTACAATCTCGGCACCTGCACCATAGGCCAGGTTATTACCGTCAGCAAGACGGAACCCGTTCATCGCACTGTAATCAAGCTTGGCATCCACTGTTCCGCTGTTGGTAATCCAATGTTCCGGCGCAGATTTATAATCATTTAATATAGAGTTAAGTTCCTCTTCCGATACATAGCGGTTGTCTGTTGCTGTTACGCCTGCACCTAGATACCCGCCTCCGCCTGCGTTCATGCTACCAAAAAGATTAGCCGGATATACAATGTTGTTCGTAAAACGTCCGGCTGCAAATGAAGCAGATGTTCCCCCGCCTTTCAGACCAACCTGGTTGTTTGCCCCAGTGTAGGCAAAAATATTATTTTGGAAATAAATATGCAAGTTGGAGGCCGTCGGATCAAATACTAACGAACTGCTATTCTTCAATGGTGTGACGATGACATTGTTATAGTATAATCCGCTTAATTCCTCGCTCGTTGAAGAACCTCCCGCAAGTAATATAAGACTGTTAAAGCTCTTGTTAAAATCCGGGCTGCGACCGTCGTTCACGCTAATGTTATAGCGAACGATATTGCCCTTGGCAGCATTCATCTGTAAGTACCAACCGCCATAGTTATTTCGGCTGTAATTGTATTCATACACATTGTCCTGACAATAGTTGTCAATGTCCCATGCCATACCGTCATTACTTGCATGATAAGGGTTGTCCACGGCTTCATTATAGCGGAAGATCGTGCCTTTACTTGCCATAATCCACGCTGCCGCATAGTTTTGCGAACCTAGATATGTTGGCGTTGTATTATTTGGCCCCCAGTTCGTAACCAGGTTGCCGCTCTTATCGCTTAAATAGCTGTATCCGCTGTCTGTAACCACATTTCGTTCCACAAGGGAGTTGTTCCCGCCGGACATGACAATGCCATCTCCAACCGAACTAGAAATCCAGTTGTTTCTAAACACAGCGTTTGATGCCCAAGGATAGCTTGAGTTACTCCAAGTAATGCCTGTGTTATTCGTCCCTGGATTGCTTGGCCCGTAGGCATTGTTGCGAATACCTTCGTTATCGCAGCGAAGGGTTTTATTTCCTTCAACCAATATATCTACATAACCATTAATAATGATGCCGCCGGATACCTTACTTGCTCCATTTGCTTGGTGCAGCCCATTAACATCATGAACGTAGTTATCTCGAATGACGATGCCTTGCATACGAGCATCAGCATAATCTTGAATATTAAACTGACCTTGTCCCAGCTTGGAAATCCGTGACATTACAGCGATACCAGAACGGCCGTCACCTGCTTTATTGCCGATGTTCGTTACTTCAATTCCACTGACTACCCAATAGTTAACGTCATATAACTCAATTGTACCGTTTAAGGAAATGCCTGATGGGCTTGACGCTGTTCCTCCACCATTAATTATCGGGCGTTGGTTAGGGTCGGTCGTATTATATTTTGTAAGCGTAATCGGATTTCCTTCCTCACCATCGCCGCGCAGTCTGATTTGTTCGTTCCATACGCTATTCGCATCCAGATAAATGGTTGAACCTGGAATAAATACATATTCATTAATCTTGGAGATTGATTTCCATGCCGTAGCCGGTGTGCGTCCATCTGCATGATCGTCACCGTTATTGGAGAAATAATAATCACGGACTTCAAGTGGTAGAATGTTCAACTCGAATGTGATTTCGGCAGGATTCAGATCCAGTCTAATGGTATATTTTCCTGGCACGATATTATTTCTTGCGAATGATTCTTTGTTAATTTTCAATACATTACCGCTAACCGTATAATCCACATCCCGCTGCAGTGTTACAGCGCCGATCTCCACTCCAGCTAGATCTGCTAAATCAGGATTTACGGTGATATTATAGTCGTCCAGACCAATAACATATGTGCTGTCTTCCAAGTGGCTATACTCTTTGGGCATGAGCTTTAGTGTAATAGAAGATGTTCCGGTTTGGGCTGTTATTCCACTATCGATAACATATACGTCATCGATAAAGTGCCTGTTCTGTATATCCTTAATCGTTCCAGCCTTGTTGCCCCAGTTCGTAGCAAGCTGCAATGCATCGATCTTGGAAATATTGTTCTTAACTAGGGTATCAAAATTGCCGCCATCTGTTGATTGCCTTCTAATGTCTTTTCCATCGATTTTATAGGTCGTTCCCGTTGATGTAACGAACCATTGGAATTTATGCCAGCCTTCGCTTCGCTTGACATCTACAGGATAGAATCTCCCGGATGAACCGGGTCTGACTGCGTAATTGGTCAGATTTGCGGCCCAATCGCCATCTCCATTGCCATAATTTATTGCGATATGTTCATTGGATGATGGGGTTAAGCCAAAGACAGCGTGGTCATTGGAAGCCGCTCTGCCATCATCATAGTACCAAGCAGTAACGATTGTTGTCTTACCGGTTGCAGGGGCGTAATTATAGGTACCTGGAACAGTAGCCACCTGACCGGCGCCGCTTGATGTTGCGGCTTTTCCTCCGGTACGGGACATCACATCGCTGTGAACATATCCGTTCGCACCATTTGAAAATTTCTTCTCCCCTTCAAATCCATCGTAAAACATAGTGTCAGCCTTATTGAAGTAATCAACGCTTACTTGAACAGTGACCTCTTCGTTCCCTGTCGGAACATAACCTTTCTTAACCGTCACGAATCCGGCATCATCAACTTCAATCTTATCCTTGTCTTGATCTGCCGGTCTGAAGCTGATGTTATCAGCAACGAACACATCAGCAGTGTCAACGATTAACCGTGTTCTATCTCCTGCCCGTAAAGTATCGCTCTGGCGAATTAGTGCAATGTTGGCTGAATATTGTGCACTCTCTTCTGATTCATCAGAGTCCAAGAATCGTGACGTTGCATTGCCGTTTGCTTTTACTTTAAATGTATCATTTAAAGTCGGGGACAAAGCCGCATCATTGCTTGTTGCTGCAATCGGGCTTCCTTTAGCCACTCCATTACTGAAGAGTTGAACCGAATAGGCAGATGCGTTAGCGACGCGGTCCCATGTAGAGTATGTGCCGTTCCATCTGACATTTACCGGTACAGGCAATTTCTCGATCTTTAATATTCCGGATGCTGCAACTTCTTCACTGATGTCCCCCGCATTATTAATGACAATGGCTGTAACCGTGTAGTTGCCCACTCCCAGTGCCCTTGCATAGGGCAGAACATGATGCCTTTCGTGATTGTTAGGCTGGTCGGGTCCTCCATTTTTCGATAAATAATAACCAACAGGTCCACCGTCTTTGAACAGTGTTACAAGGGTGTCACCGTAATTGGAAGCGCCACTATAAATGCCCGTGTCCGAGTCAAGCGTCGGTTTAATTGGCGCATTCACCTGTGTATTGGTGGTTATCAACAACGGTGCAGCATTGGATTTCACCACAATTCCGTCTGCCGAAGACACTTCGCAATAATAGAAATTGCCTTGTTGTGAAGCTGCGTCCACATTGGGAAGCGTTAATAGCGCCTTATCAGCTCCGCTGACTTTTGTCCCGTTCAAGCCAGACTCGTCGTCAGATACATACCATTGATATGCTGAAGCAGCGGCTGATGCCGCAACGCTAAATGTTGCTGTCTCACCTTGTTTCACTTCTGCCGCTGTTGGCTGAGTGATTATTTCTAAATTTGGCAATCCACCGGGAGGTACCAAATTCAATGTTAATGTTCTGGTTCCTGTTGTTGTAGCCACATCTTTAACAACATAAAAATCGTCGATTAGATGTTTATTTTTAATATAAGCTTTGTTGCCTGACTGGTTGTTCCATCCTCCAGCTATTTTAGGCTGAATGGTTGTACCGCTCTTCATAGCTTTGTAAATATTACTTTGCGCTGAATCGGATATTAATGTTCCGTCTATTTGTAAAGTCGCACCATTCGGTGTAATGAGCCACTCGAATTTATGCCAGCCTGTGGAACGTAAAGCCCCGCTATCTTTCCAACGGTTGCCTGCTGTACCCGCTGATGATGGTGCATATGCCCAAGTATATCTAGTCGGGTTATGAATAACATCAGCCTCTGAACTTTGATAGAATGTCCCGGCAAAGGTGGCATTTTTGCCATCTACAATAGCAAATTGAGTTCTATCCGTCGCTGTCTTCTCCTCATCAGGATACGGGTCAAAATACCATGCCGTCATCTTATAATTGCTTCCTGCCGGCAATGCCACGTCTTGGGCTACATTTTCATTATTCGTATCATTCGAAGGTGTAATCGCTTTCAATCCAGAACGGGACTGAGCATCGGAAAGCGTGTATGACGAACCTAATTTGCCAGTTGATGTCATTGGACCATTGTTGTTCTCGAAATCCTCCATGAATAATACATCTGAGTCATGGTAATAACTCGCCGCGGCCGTGATTGTCACCGGGATGCCTGGAGCATCTGGCAACGCAAATGTATAACCGCTAGCTAAAGTAATGTTCCCCTGATTATTAACAGTTAAAAGATTCGCATTGCTGGAATCATAATTAACCTCGTCAATAACCGGTCCTTTCACGAGACTGCTTAAAGGCGAACCTTTATAGGTAAGATTCACCCTGCCTGCCTGACCTGCCGCTTGTGTCAATTCTAGTACAACAGAGTCAAAAGATTCGCCCCCTCCCGCAGCTGACACTTCAGATGAAGGCGCCAAACCGAACAGACCAGGGAACACCAACGAAGTTGCCGTAATCATCGACAAAGCTTTTTGCATCCATTTCGATCGTATCATCCCAAAACTTCCTCCCTTTGAAATTAATAATTTAATACTTTATAAAAAATCTCCATCTATGGAAGCCTCAATAGACATAGATTTTTATAAACTTAAAAACATAACTATTCTAGTTCACTACTAATTCACTAAATCGATTACCGTTATATACGATCTTCAACTTATTCGTATTTGCAATTAACGCTCGCAAGTCAGACTCCGCCGATCCGTATAGAATGGAATCTTTCACTTCTTCCAGTTTAAGCTTGGTGATTTCCGGTTTTGTGGTTAATGTGGCAACGACATCCTCGCCCATATATTTACCGATTACTGTCTCACCTACAGAAGCAGCAGCTAAAGACTCCCAGAACTTAAGAGACTCGGTTTCTTCTTTGGATATATCCAAACGGTTTAGCACTTTCTCTTCCTTGGCCTGTCCCGCTGTCGCTAACGCAGCCGTCAATTCATTTGCAACACGAACATATTCCGCACTTTTTGATGCATACTCAACTTGCAACTCTGCTTCGCTCATTTTCGTTTTTTTAACCTGCGTTTCTACCAAATCCGGCCAACGGGCGCCACTTAAATATTGCATGTATTGATTTAAATCAAACTGAGGCAATCCATAGTAAGTCCCTTCTGAATCTTCCATCTTAGCTCGCTTAACATTTTCATCTTCCATGTCGGATTTTAGCTCATCAAAGCTTTTGTAAGGGGCGATCCCCCGCTCATCTGCAATAAATTGCTCCTGCTTGGTCTTTAGCAATGCAGTCATTGCAGATTTTTTGGCGTATTCAGTTGGGGTTTCATGGTTTTCTCCGTATTGACGTGTCCAGAAGCCCTCATCTACTTGGACCCCATAAATTCTGAAGAAATAGTCTGCCGTTATAGCTCTTTGCTCCTTGACATAAAATTGAAATTCGTCCTCTGTTACGGCGTATCCATCTACAGTAAATATCCAATCTTCAGGTAGCTCCGCCTTTTTGTTAGTTAAGCTCAACACGAGTAAAGCAAGAACAATCAGAGTGGTAAACAAAATAATCACGGTTGCTTTTCGTCTAGTAAGCCCCATGACGCCCCCCCTTTCAAATATTCAACCTAGCTTTGCAAGAAAGCTTATGACAGTGAAATTCATCGCCGTTGCTGGAGAAGTTCCCAAATTTAAATGGTTAGACATAATTGTAAGTTTAGCTGCCCTCTAATGTAAGCGCTTATTTAGACTGAATTAAAACAAATTTGACTAATAAAAAAACAGTTCTAGTTCGCAATTTTGTGTATGCTAGGGGATTAATATCTTATAAAGGAACTGTCGTTTTGACAAAGTAACACCTCAATTTTGGTTTTCAAAAGACAGCCTAAAGCGAGCTGTCCGTTATAATCCCCAAAACACTAATGGCTTCGCCCTCTGAAAACAAAGGACGAAGCCATTAGATATTAACGTTTAAATGTAATTATGGGTGATTATTTTAATGTTGATATTTCGTTCTGATTCATTACTCCAGGAAAAATTGCATCGTCCGGTCGGACGAACCTGGTAAATACTCATGTCCAAAGTCAGGATAAATAACAAGCTGCTTCATCGTGTTCATTTTATTGTATGCTGCAAATTGCGTAGATGGCGGGCATATGGTATCTATTAGCCCGACGCTCATCATGACCTCGCCACGAATTCGATCAGCTAGAAATTGTATGTCAATGTAGCCGAGCTTCTCAAATACATCATGTTCGCGTTGATGAAGCACATCATAGTAGCGAAAATACGTACGCAGCTCGCCATAAGCTTCTTGATCTAAATCCATGTCCCATGTACGCTTGTAATCACTAAGAAAAGGGAAAATCGGTGCAAGCTTCTTCACTCTCGGCTCCAATGCAGCACAAGCTATCGTAAGTCCACCTCCCTGAGATCCCCCTGCAGCGTAAACGCGTTCAGGATCGACTTCAGGCAGCTTCATCGCTATTCCGGCAAGCTGTGCAGTATCTAAAAAAATGTGACGAAATAGCAGTTCATCCGGGTGATCATTTAACCCGCGGATAATATGTCCGTGATGCGTATTTCCCTTTACCCCTCCTACATCCTCCGAGGTTCCCCCCTGGCCGCGGCAATCCATGGCAAGAACAGAGAAGCCTAACGATACATAAGCCAGTTTCTCGCTCCAATCCCCGGCATGGCCGGAATAGCCGTGAAACATAACGACAGCCGGATGAGGGGTTTCCATATTCTTGGGGCGCACGTACTTCACATGAATTCGCGCTCCCTTCACGCCCGTGAAATACAGGTCAAAGCATTCGGCATGGGGTACTTGAAAGCTGCTAGGCACCAGCTCAAGCTGCTGATCAACAGTCCGCATCTCTGCCAGAGCACGCTCCCAATATTCATCGAAATCCGCTGGGCGTGGATTCGTTCCTTCATAGGTTTTCAATTGTTCTAACGGCATATCAACAAGTGGCATAGTTCTTCTCCTTATTGCTTATTGGGTCGGCATCATCCACTGCATGGAGCGGAATAAACTCGGTCTTTTCTCGGAACCGATGCCGCTTGCCCATTCGATCCAGCCTCGTCGTCCCTGTCCGTCATTCTCATTCACGAGCAGCGAGAAGCTCATCACATCTCCATGCTGAGGTGCAATCGGTGTCAGCTCCGACCAAGGCAGAGCTAGCTTATAAATCGTCAGCTTCTGTTCCTCATTCCTGGTTACCGATGCTTCACCATGTTGCACCAGCCCTACTGGCAATCCCCCCAACGCCGTCCAGCGATAGACTTGCGGACCATTAGGAGAATCCGATATGCCATACTCATACCATCCCCGGCTCTCACCCGGAATTCCCGGAGATAACGCAAACTGAATGCTGTCATTATTCCATATATTAGCATCGGAAGCTGCAGCCGAATGAACATTATCATTAATTTTGGCCGTCAGGTACAGGTGATCCTGATCAAAGTGAAGCCAGGCTTGACCGCTCACGCCAATGGTTCCGCTATGGCCGGAGAGCAAGACAGGCTTACCCTGCGACAAATCGATTGTAGGCGCCAAAGCTTCAATTTCCGGTTCGATATGGTCATTGACCGCAATCGTCCCCCGGTTGACCGGATTAAAACTAAAATTCCCTTTATAGACGTATGGCTCCTGCTCCGCAAACTCGACGCGGATGGACGTCGGCTGATCTCCTCCTAGCGCGATCGGACTAAGCGGGATACTGAATTGCTGTTTGCTGCCTGGGAGTACGACCGTGTTGATAAGCTCTTGATCGGACTGTTCCCCAACCTGCCAAGTCACCCTGTCGACAGTAAGACCGGCGGCCTTTCTGAAGTTTTCTACATCGATATTTAGCGTTTGACTGTACTGTCCTTCCTTCTGTTGCATCGCAGGTCTGACCGTAACCTTGTGTGGTACGCCGGTTGCAACGCTATGCTGTAGCTTGCCTATCTTGTTGCCAGCCTCGTCCAACAAGTGAATGATTACCGAACGGAAACCTTCTCGCGTCTCGTTAATACTTAGAGTAAGCGCTTCTGTTTGACCTTGCACCGCTTCAATCGGATAGCTATTCTCCTCCATCTTCGCTGTTATAGTCAGGTTAGGCAGATCATCGTTATTAATCGTTAAGTTGAACGCATGCGGATCTCCTACTGCTGTTTGCCCTCCAGCGATTGTAAATGTGCCGTCCGTAACGATCCGGTTGATGCTTCCTTTGATATAGAATGGCTCTCCCGTTATCGTTATATAGATCTTGCCATGATGCGGGGAGTAAATTTCTGTATTTCCCATAAAATCAGTAATTTCTAGGTTGTTATCCGTTTCGATAACGGCTTGAGTGTCACTCTGCGCCCAGACAACTCTTAGATTTTCGCCACCTTTTGTGAATAAATTGCTTCTGATCGGATCTCCGAATTGCTCAATTTCCTCAAATACTGCACCGGCAAGTTGTCTGCTCATTGCGGCATAACTCGCATAGGCCGGCTTCGGTGTATAGGCCCCCATCGGGTCATTCTTATGTCGGACCAGTCCGAAATTATCCTCATTATAATCATCTCGAAGTCCGTCATTCATAAAATCATACCAAGACATCCGCTCTACGCCGAGACTCAATCCCGATACAAAACCACGCGGCAAATAATTGGCCTGGGTCTTCTCATCGACGCCTTTTGTAGATTGGTGTGTCGGTGATCCGAATTCTGTTACCCAGATCGGTACCAGATTGCCGTTATTGTATTGCTTAATCAAGGTTTTCAGACCTTTCAATTTTGCAAATACGTCGTCAGGTGCGTTCGGGTCCATATAGGTCTGTACAGAGACAGCATCCAGATATTTCAGTCCTGCGTTTTTGTCCTCGCCTTCTCCTACGCCTTTCAGTACACCTTCAATCCAGTTCAGGTCGACGCCTCCTGAGACGATACCGACAACCGGCACATTCGGATGGACCGGTTTAACGACATTATAGGTCTCTTTCATCAGATTGAAGTAATAGTTCGGCTGCGAATTGGCAGGACTGTTGCCCCTTTTGCCGAACCCGCCATTGAACTCATTGTATACATTGAAACCGATGAGCTGATCCTTGTACTGCTCTATATAAGCTTTAGCGTATTCCGCAAGTCCCCTTCTTCCTATATCCGTGTAGGGTGTTGCATTATTATCGTAGAATGGGTTGTTAAATGCCGCCACAAAAAGCAGCTTAAGATCATTCTCCGCAAGCTTCTGCATATAATCATCCGGTGAAGGGGCGAAGGTATAGATGCCTTTTTGTTTCTCGATGCTGCTCCATTCCATGCCATCCCGAACGAAGGATGCGCCCATATAACGGATCAGTTTACTCAGCTCTTTGCTCCATCCGGAGGCAGTCCAGTTCAAATGCGTGCTGACACCAAACGGTGACTCCCCATTACCGGGTGGCAATGCTGAAGAAACAACGGCGTAAGCTGTACTTCGGACCAGTGGTTCACTGCCGGGTCTCTCCGCAGTAACTTCAAGCGTAAAATAGCCCAATTTGCTGAAAGGCACCGTGATCTGAGCTTTCCCGGCGACCGGACTCTCGCTTCCCGAAGTAATCTGTGCGCCATAAATATCATATGTGGCCCAACTTACTGATGGTCTGCTTGTTCTTACAATAAAAACGTTCGGTTCAGAATCCAGGAAAATATTGCCAAGTGCTGTTTGCTGAATTTTCAGCTCTGGCTGCCAATCACCCATCTGAGCCGTCATGTGGTCAACCAGGATAGTGGCCGGTAACGCGGCGTTCTTCATATCAAATCGGTCGAAAAGGATTGTGATGGCGTTTGCCGGTTTATGCCATACACCGTCATTTGCTCCATTCCAGTAAGTAAATGTGTTCGATCCCATCTGACTTACGACAACTTGCTGCCAATCCGATGTATTTTGCAATGTAATGCGCTGTTGGAATGTTTGCCCTGTCGAATCTGTCGTTCGGATTCGCAGTGATTTCAAGTCCGAGGTTTTGACCCAGAATGTTAGTTGTTCAATATCTAGCTCATCCACCTCTTTTTTTATGGATGCAAATGGCGATCCCGTTGGTCTTAGGCTGAAATCTGCTTTTATTTGTCCCATATGGGCTCCGTTGTAACTCTCAGCTGATTCGATCCGATTGAAGCTTCCCTTCACTTCAGGCGAATCCCCCATAGCAAAAATCCAGTTATCGTCTCCTTGCTCAAAATCACTCAGTACATGATTAAAATCCGCTGCTGCATGCGCAGGACTGTAGAACAATACCAGATTGGACAATAAAACCACGACAATCACAATCGATATCCTCTTCATACAGACGAAATTCCTCCTCAAACATTTTTGTATGCGCTATCATAAATCATTTTGAATGGACCCCGAGGCGTCTTTAATCTCCGTCTATCTCTATTGTTCGTATCGTTGTTTATCCTTTGACAGCAGAGCTTGAGAAGCCTTGAATAATATACTTTTGGCCCATGAAGAAGACAATGAGAAGCGGCACGACTCCCGCTGTAGCGGCAGCCATCATCATGTTATAATCCACTCCCGCTTCCAGCATGAAATTCTGCATGCCTAGCGGTACCGTGAACAATCTTTTGTCTAACAGGAAGATCAAGGAATTCTCGTAATCGTTCCACGTCCATGTAAAATCAATAATTGCGAAGGTTGCAAGCACTGGTTTGGATAGCGGCAGAAACAGTTGAAAGAATATCCGGAAATGACCGGCTCCGTCAATGAAAGCCGCTTCCGATATTTCATGGGGAATGCTCATGAAAAATTGCCGAATCATGAAGACGCCGAATACCGTAAATAAGCCTGGGAGGATGAGCGCCCAATGGGTATTATAAATTTTCATCCAATCAAACATGATGAATTTCGGGACAAACAACACTTGCTGTGGAATCATCATCAGACACAGATACAGCAAAAAGATGGCGTTCCTTCCCTTAAATGGAATCCGACTGAAACCATATGCGGCAAAAGCGGCCAACAAAGGAGCTCCAATCATCAAAATCAAAGATATTTTCAAGGAATTGAAATAAAAAAGCGAAAATCCGTCTCCAGTCGTCCAAACCTTAAAATGGTTGGTCCATACAGGATCGTGCGGAATCCACTGAATCGGATAGTTAAAAACGTCCTTCGGCTTCTTAAACGAAGTGCTGATCATCCAGATCATTGGTGACAGCAGCAGCAGACTGGCAAGCGCCATGATGATCGTATTGAAGGTTCTCATCACCCGTGTTCTGATTACTCTTACATTTCTCCTAGCCATTGTGCGTCTCCCCTCTGTTAGTAATGGACCCATTTTTTCTGACCAACCCATTGAATAAGCGTGATGCACAGGATGATCAGGAACATAGTCCACGAGACAGCCGACGCGTACCCCATTTCATAGAAGTTGAAGGCTTTTTTATATGCAAAAATCGAGAAAACCGTCGTACTATTGCCCGGCCCGCCTTGGGTAATCGCATAAATCATGCCAAATCCCTTGATCGAGCCGATAAAACCAGTAATCATTAAGAAAAACGTCGTTGGACTCACTAATGGAAAAATAATGAGATGCAGCAGTTGCCCAAATGTTGCTCCGTCTATCTTCGCGGCTTCCAGTTGCTCGGCGGACAATTCCTGCAAGGCAGCTAAATAAATGATCATGTTATAGCCAATGCCACCTGCGGTCATCATAATCAGCACTGCATACATTGCTGTATCCGGGGAAGCAAACCATTGTGGAGGATCAGTTATACCAATGGAGTGCAGGAAGGCATTTATCGGACCACTACTAGGCTGAAATAGTACCATCCAGACGAAAGCAATGGCTATGCCACTGGTAAAATACGGAGCGAAAAAGAACGCTCTAAGTGTCTTTTGAAAATACGTCCGATTATTAAGCATGACAGCAATCAGAAACCCAAGCATGATAGAAATCGGTACAGGGATCAGTAGCAGCAAGGTGTTTTTGACCGATACTAGGAATAAATCGTCTCTCACCAGCATCCTGAAATTATCCAATCCAACGAAATGCGGGGCTTCCCCACTAGCGAATACCCAATCCGTAAACATTAAATAAAAGGAGAACAGGGCTGGAATGAGCATAAACACGGTCATTCCGATAAGATTGGGAGCGATAAACACATAACCAATCAGCCTCTGTCGCTTCATCCAGCTCACGATCGGTCACCGCCTTTCTCTCTAAATAAGGTAACTTGCATCATCAGGCAGCTAGCGGTGTATAGAGGGATACGGTACGAATCACCCGCCCCTCCTTGGCCAGGTTGTGCTATTTGGATGATGCCTGCAAATTCTTGTTATGCACCCGCGCTAATTCTTTCGCGCCATCTTCAGGTGTCAGCTTCCGAGAAAACACGTTGTCATAGATAGCTTGTTGCTCGCTTCCTGTCTTCCGGTCCAAACGGCTCAGACCCAGCGGCAGATCACCGAACATCACCCGTTTGATTGAATCCAGATCATACGTGTCTTCCACACCTTTGAACATTAGCGCGACAGCCTCATCGACCGGGAAGTCCTTGGAGGAAGGTACTCTTCCGCCCGCCGCCATCGGCAGCATCCCTTCATCCGCATACCACTGTATAAATTTCCAGGCAGCTTCCTGATGCTTGGAGCTCGGATTGATGGAAATCACATCTCCCAGGCCACCGGCGTTAATATAATCGGTCTGATCCTTGTTCACTTTGGGAGCTGGTGCCGCTGCCACCTTGAACGACCGGGGAAATTCAGCTATATTATTCGTCGTGCGGAAGATCTGGTTCGTGGAGAACAACATTGCGGCTTCTCCTTTCACGAACATCTGGTCCAAGGCAGGCTTCGAAGTGATCTGCTCCGTATGAGGCATCAGGCTCTTATCGGTGAACATCATGTCCGAATAGACCTGAAGCGTCTTGACCGTTAGCGGGTTATCAAAAGCGGAAGTTCCATCGTCTTTGGTCAGTTGCAAACTTTGCTTCTGTAAGGACCCGTTGATAGGCACGGTGAAGTAATAATCGCTCTGTGCCAATCCCCATACCTTGTCACTCTTCAGCTTGGCAGCGTAATCTCTGAACTCTTCCAGCCCCCAATCCGTCGGAACCGGCAGTCCTTTTGCATTGAGCATATCCTTGTTCAACCAGACAAAAGACAAGCCTTTTTGGGTAGGCAGACCATAATACTTGTCGTCTACTTTCCATAGCGCAGCGCCTTCCCCCATCTTATCGTCCACGTTGTAATCGGAGAATTTGCCCAAATCAAGTGCGTTGCCTGCTTTAATCCGCTTCTCGTAAAGGCTGAAATCATAGTTGACGTACATGTCCACGGGCTGATTAGAGATGAGAGCTGTATCCAGCTTCAGGTTCCCAGCATCGTCATTGACGAACCGCACATACTCCACCTGAACATCCGGATGTTGCTTATTCCAGTTGTCTACGACCTCTTGTGGGCCATTCTCGGATGGTACCGCTCCCCACAGGGTAAGTTTGATCGGCTCACTGCTGGTCTTAGTTGCCCCAGGAGAAATAGCTCCCTCTGCTTGCTTCCCGCCCCCGCTTCCACCACAGCCGGCGAGTGCCAGAGGCACGGTCATAAACAGAGCAAACCCTGTCATCATCCATTTTCTGTTTCTCATCTTCCCTGCAACCTCCCTTTGATTGGATTGTTTGATTCCACCCAACTATACCAATCAATCCCTTGCTTCATCAGGGTTGAAACTTACAGATGAATAGTACAAAACTTAGGTATTATTCTCACGCCTGAAGGAGCTAGGCGTTTGTCCAACCATGCGCTTGAACACCTTAATGAAGTATGCATCATCGGCAAAACCTGTCTGAAAAGCGATCTCCCCCATATTCAGTTTGGAATGCAGCAGAAGACGCTTCGCCTGCTCGATCCGGATGTTTTGCAAATAGGCTATCGGTGTCAGTCCGGTTTTTTTACCAAAAACGGTGCTTAGATAATCGACGTTAATGGATACCAGCTTGGCTAAATCCGCAATCTTGATATTTTCTTTGAAATGCTCCAGCATATATTGAATCACTCGATTCACCTCAGGATGATCTGTAAAACTTACATGTTCTTCCTTCATTTGCTGGATTAGCTTATGTATGACTTGCTGTACATGAACAAGGAGCGACGCATGGCTGATGGCTGAGTCAAGTTCCTGCCGGTACTCCGATTTTCGTCCTGCTAGCATGGCTAGCATATGAACAAGATGGGCAGCCAGTATTTTCACTTCTACATGGGAGAACGAAGAGGCTTCCATGCTCTTCCACATTAAAGCTGTCACTTCGGTGCATTGGCGTTCGTCGCGTACTTCGAAACGCCGGATCAGCTCTGCTTCCAGCTCTGCGATCGGCGGCAGTTCATGCCGCTCCTTCACCTGACCTCCCATTGAGCCGTACCAATATCTGTTCAACTGATTCAGTGCTGAGCGCCAATCCTGGGACAGCTGGCTCAGACTGCTGCCGGAAGCCATTCCAATCGAAAGGATATGTTTGTGTCTGTTCGCACACGTTGCCTTCTTTCCAAAGCCCCAGCAAAAGAAAGTTGTCAGTCCTCCTTCATGGAAGGGTTGAACCAACAGATAATCCTCTGTCTGAATATTCATCTTTTCCGCAGCAGCGGGTACAGCTCCACTCAGTATGGTATAAATTTCAAGTTCTAAGCCGTGGAATTTCTCCGTTACCGCAATTGTTCTGGTCTGATCTTGATCGGCCGCTGCGACCGTTCCCCGGATACCCGACCAAATACGGTGAAAATAAGGATAAAGTGCCTCACTAGCTACGCTAAGCTCCTCAAGCAGTTCTCCCTTAATCCGCGCCAGATTCTCGAGCAAAACTTCATCATTCAAGGAAAGCTTCAAGAGATAGTTGAAGGCCCCGTATTGAAGGGCATCCCGGGCATATTCAAAATCGCTCATAGCCGTCAGCATAATAAACCGGCTGCGGATTCCCGCTTTCCGTGTCTCCTTCAACAGTTCAATCCCGTCCATCCCCGGCATAACAATATCCGCGATCACGACGTCAGGCTTAAGCTCCAGAATAGCCGTAAGAGCTTCCTTACCGTTCCCAGCCTCACCCACAACGTAAAATCCGTGCCGTCCCCATTCCACCGTATCTCGTAGGGTCTCCCGGACAAATGCCTCATCTTCCACTAGTAAAATCGCCCACATGCCCATCGCCTCCTTCCTGTGAATAAGGTGTTGCTATCAGTAAAGGCAGCCGGAGCCGGACAAGGGTCCCTTCCGCGCCTGAAATAATCTCCATGGAACCTTCCCGCTTAAAAAGCAATTGTAGCCTTTCTCTCAGATTACTCAGTCCGATGCCATGACCGCTACGTCTTCCCGGTTTTAGTGCGGCCGCTTCCATGCCGATACCATTATCCTCCACCTCCAGGATAAGTTCTCTACCCTCCGCTCTCACCCTCACCCAAATCGTGCCACACCCGTCCGTCATGTCAAAGCCATGGACGATAGCATTCTCCACCAGAGGCTGAAGACTAAGTTTGGGAACGAGAGCATGTTGAACCGGCTCATCCAATTCATAGCGGACGATGAAATGATCCCTGAAGCGAAAGGACTGAATGGATTCGTAGGAACGCAGCAACTTCATTTCTTCTTTAAGGGGAATCAGCTCTATTTCCGAGTTCAGGCTGGCCTCCAGGATTAGCCCCAAAGAAGTGCAGATGCCAGCGATCGCTTCCTGCTTTTCTTTTCTGGCGATCCATTTGACCGTATTCAAGGTGTTCAACAGAAAATGCGGGTTCATTTGGGAGAGCAGCATTTGAAAACGTACCGCCTGCTTCTGCCGCTCCTCCAGCTTAAGCTTGTTAATGAGTGCGATGACATCATCTATCATGTGGTTAAAGCTGTCACCCAGGGAACGCACCTCGTCAGTTGCCCCCTTTCCGATACTGATTTTGACATTCAGCTTTTTGTCCAATGCCTCCTCCATGCTCCGCTCTAAGACAACCAACGGCTTCGTCATACGAGCCGATAGGATGATGGTTACTAGCACGTAGACGATGACCAGAATCGTCAAAAAGAGGAATGCGATAAACCTTAATTGCCGGATTTCCTGCTGCAGTTCGCTTAACGGCATTTGACTGACTACATACCAATCCAGATCTTCAAGATAGCTGTAATTGACTAGGGATGAGGAACGTTTATCCTCATAGTGTCCTTCCTTTGCCTGTAGCGACGTAATTCTATGTAACATATCCATACTGAAGGTTGTTTTCTTACTTTGGAGAATAGTCTCTCCTTGTCCCGTAAAGATGGTCAAATCCTGGTTAGCCGGACTATCCTTTAATGTGCTCAGGAACCATTCCTGAATATTGATGCTGATGCGAGCCAGTCCGAAGTTTCCACGCAGTGGGTCATCCAGGACTATGTACAGGCTTAAAACCTTGCTTCCTTTACTGCCTATTACGTCATTCCAATCATCAGCCACCCATCGGTATGAATGTGTCCCGCTATGTAGCTTATCCTGCCAATCTTGTAAGGTTTTGAGCTCGTTAGTCAACCGGCCGGCAGGTGCATAGGAGGTGTATACATTGCCCTTCAGGTCGATGAATCTAAAATACAGTTCTGTCTGATGGAAGAAGAAACTGTTGTTGATGCCAAACATCTTACTCTCGATGACTTTCTTTCGCTCAAGGGGATCGTAATTGTCCGGATCGTGCATAATTTGGATCAGGCTCTCGTCCTGGCTCAGCATAATATTCGCCTTATAGGCGAATGCCATCATATCTGTCAAGGACACATGAACCTGCTGCATGTGCTCGGACATCCGATCCATCATATCCTTCTGACGAATCGATTCAAAATGCTGGAACAGATAAAAAATAGCTATGCACAAAGGAATCATTAGAAGGGTGATATAAGCCATGATTAGCCTGTACTTCAATTTGTTCGGAAGCAAATAGCGCCAGTTGAACATCGTGTAGGATCCACTCCCAAAAATGTAGTTGAATGTTCTTATCGTCTGAAGAGTTTCCAGATTTCTCGAATAGGCAAAAAAAACCTCTGTTTCAAGAGGTTTTTTTCCACAGTCAATCGTGGGTATTGGTTTATGGAGTATGGTTAACAATACTAGCCTTGCAGAGCCAGTTCCGATACTTAAGTCAGGCTCATTCATTGATCTTGTGATGAATCTTTCTTTATTCATTCGATTATATCATCTTAAAACGAATCCATAAGATATAAAACTTGTTGATTCATATAACGATTCTTGGGAGTTGCAGAACTGCAGACAGGTCTTTGTTGTCTGCTATTCGTATACGCGAATCTCGAAGATCTCGGCTCTCGGGCAACCGTTCGTCGCTTCTACCACAACGCGGAGACGATCAGAGGAAACCAGCTGATCTAATGAATGGACAACTCTTCGTTTACGGTTGTTTTTGCCTTCGGCAACGGTAATCCATTCGCCATCCACATCAACCTGCAAAAGGTAATCCTTGACCAGTTCAGGAATTGTTTCGAACGGTGTACGGTGATGATGAAGATTGATCAGATCCTCGTTCACATCGTCGTTAAATGTGATATGCACCGTGCTAATGTTAACTGGTGCTGGCCAATTGAGCTCCAGCCACTCCGGAGAGTCTTTCCGAAGCGAGTCTGACGACCACAGATGCGGCCCAGCAAACGGTCGGTGATATCCGTCGATTACCTTTTCCGCTGCGTATGCTTGCGTTGGCGAGAGGAGGCGGAAGCAGATCGGTTTGCGGTTAAATGGACGCATATTCCACTGCACGACCGGCTGACTTGGCTGTTGATCCCCGAGATTAGGGGAAACAATGGGGCGCTGCCCTTTCGCAAACGCAAGTACACCAAATTGTTGCTCATTAGACAGATGTAAGGCAAGCCGTTCGTTGGCTTTGACCACGAGGAATGCGTTTTGTGGGGTGGCCGGCTTCCAATGGAGGTTCATGCTCACATATTGTCCTGTGCCTTTTGCTACCGGAGTCAATGTCGCCAGTTGTTTCGTATGCGGGACATAGTTTTCACCGCGACCGGTGTCCCATAGCTCCAGTTCCAATGTCGTGTTCTCTGCCGCATCGACGAGTAGAGCGATTCCTTTCAGCTCCGGGTCGACCGGCAAAATCAGGCCGGTGTCGGAAGCAAGTGGATAGGTTTCGATCGGCTTCTCCACAACTAGTTGCGTCAATGTACTGGAAGCTTTTAATTTTGCGCTCCGTGCCAAATCGGTCACATCATCATTGCGTAGACCGATGATGGACGCACCTTGGTGAAGCAGTGTTTGCTGAAGTTCACGTAGATGAGTCTGGTATAGCTCACGTGGGACGACCCCTTTCTCAGCGCATAATGCAGCCCCAGTGCCGGCAGCCTCGCCGATGACGGCACATGTAGCCATGACACGGGTCGTTCCGAAAGCCACGTGCGATGCGCTGATGTTGCGGCCGGCCATGATCAAATTGTTCACGTTGACAGAATACAGGGAACGGAACGGAATATGATAGACTCCGTCTGCATGCAAATGCTTGGAGCCACTTTCAGTCGAATACATCCCTTGTGGCGGGTGCAAATCGATAGACCAACCACCGAAGGCCACACCGTCTTCAAACTCGCGCTGAGCAACGATATCGTTCTGGTTGAGCATATAATCACCAATGAAACGACGGTACTCCCGCTTGCCTGGAATCGAGCCCACCCACTCCAGCGTCATGTTGTCGGCATTGAAGTTGCCGGAATTTTTAATATAGTCCCATAAGCCATAGATCACCGCCCATAACTCGTCACGGATACGTTCGTTGTCGAGAACCGTATCCATTTCACCGCCCCACTCGATCCACCAATAAGCGCATCCATTATCGCCACTGCGGATGACGCGCGTCATCGGAATGGTCGTCTTCGTGATATCCTTCGCAAAACTTGGCGGTATAAACTTGACCTGATGGCCTGCATCCTTCGTATAGAAGAACATTGTACTTCCCAGTGTAATGTCATCCGCAACGGGCGGTGCCCAATCCTCGTTGTACTCTTCCCTCGCTTCTCGGCCGATACGATGCTTGGCCCCGGCCAGAAATCCAACCAGTCCGTCGCCCGAGCAGTCTAGAAACATGCCACTTTCAAAACGAATACGCTGCTCTGACCCCATCATCCAACCGGTAACTGAACGGATGACCCTATTGTCTGTATCGCCGTCAGCTTCCACCTCATGAACATCGGTATTCAAAAACAAGCGGATATTGGGCTCTGCGCGAACCGTTTCAAGGAGAACCATATCCCAAATATATGGATTCCCGTCGATATTGCAGTACTGGTTTTCAATTAAAAGCTCACCCATTATGCCGGTTTCTCGCGCATACCGATTCGTTCCGTGAGCGGTAGCTCCGCACACCCATACACGTACCTCGCTGCTTGAATTTCCGCCTAGCACAGGACGATTCTGAATAAGTGATACGGACCTTCCCAAACGGGCTGCAGCAACAGCTGCACTTACTCCCGCCAAGCCGCCGCCGACGACTGTAATATCTGATATGATAACTTCCTGCCTCATGATTGAACATCTCCTTTTAAAGAACTATAATATCCATGATTTCATCGTATGTTATCAACTTTTCAATTTCCATACACCATGTTACGATAAGGCATATACTTTATTTCATAACATTGGTGGCGATAAAATGCGAAGTGACTTTGCGATCCGGCTAGTGACTCACTTTTATTGGGACAAGAAAGAGTCGTTTGCTCTCGACCGGGATATTTATTCCTATTGGACAATATTGGCTGTGGAAGAAGGCCGATTCACTTACCGCATTGAAGATCAAGAAGGCGAAGCAGGGTTCGGCAGCTTGGTGGTCTGTCCTCCAAACACCTGGTTTCATAGGAAGACACTTGAGCCTTTGACCTTTCACTTTATTCATTTCACATGGAACACGGAGCCTTCGCTTGAAGAGCAGCGCTCGTTGACTGGCAATCTGATGATCGCGGACATCGAACGCCTTTGCTCCGACTACCGCTACTTGCGACTAATTGCGTTGGAACAGGATAAGGCCGCAATAGAGCGAAAACAACACCTCGTAAGCGATATGTGGCGTTTGTACGAGCTGGAGAGGAACGTGCCGAAGGAAATAGGGTTAACAGTGGTGATTGCTGATGAGGAGATGCGGAAGGCGGCCCACTTCATCACCGCCAATATTTTCGGTCCGGTCGATATGAAGAGCTTAGCGCTCTCGCTACAGCTTACCCCGGTGCAGTTGACGAGACGTTTTCGTGCGGCTTACGGAATGACCCCCTCTGAATATATGACTCGGCTACGGCTGGACAGGGCTAGCAAATTGCTGCTAGAAACAGAGTTTAGTATCGACAAAATTGCGCAGCTGTGCGGATATGAGAACGGCTTCTATTTAAGTCGTATATTCCGGAACAAACGGGGGATGCCCCCTTCACAGTATCGTAGCCTGCCTCGCGTCTAGGCTTAGATCCGACGGATGAATTCTCTTGCACAAGCAATTTAGGGTATATGGCGATAATGAATACAATGCAGTGGTAACATCAGTTAAAATAAGAACGACAATCGGACCATAATCTTGGCTCTTTTCGATTGAATAAAAAAACCGCGATTTACGCGGAAATTAATCGGTATATGTTGTTGCCGCTCGACACTCGGATCTTGTTAGGTTGTTTCTCTTTCAACTATCCTGCCCTTGGGACTTGATCCCGAGCGCCATAATGTTCACCTCTACTTCTCATGACCATAAATAAAACGGACCGCCTTCAGTAGACAACACTGGAGTTGGTCCGTTCTCCATCTAATATCCGACGCCTTCTCCCTCATCCGGGTGCAATCCTGCTTGTTTCAATTCCTTAGCTAGGATTTCTGAAGCACTACTACCTGTTCGTGTAAATATCACTCAGTTGAGAGCCTTGAAAGATTAGCATTTTGCATAGTTCAATACTAAATTCCAAGAAATAAAAAAGCCGAATGGATCGTTCTCATCCACTCAGCTCATAGGTTTATTTTACAATAATCTGTATAGTATCACTTTCCGTTGTTCCACTTCCATTCATAAACTCACAGCGATATTGATAGATGCCAGGCGATTTCCCTGAAATTTGTGTAGTGGCCGATTGAGCATTTGGTGTTTGTGAAGATAAAGATTGCGTTTCAATAAGTTCGCCATTTTCATATAATCGATACTGTGTTGCGTTCGTGCCCCACCACATATTAGCAGCAATGTTATAGTCCCCATCTTGATCCCAGTTGTCACTAGACAAAACAGGTTTGCCGGGCTTCGCATCAGTCACGGTGACGGTGTGTGGATCACATGAAGTCGTTCCATACAAATTCGATAACTCACATGTATACACATAGGTTCCATTCGGCTTTCCTTGAATAGGAATAATGGAAGTCTGGGCAGCTGGCGAAACATCGGCGAGTGACTTCGTTTGGATCAATTGGTCATTCTCGTACAACTTATACAATGTGCCATTGTTTCCCCACCACATATTCATCGTAACCTCATAATTACCATCACGTAAGCCTGTCGCAACACCGCTATTATTCGATAGTGTCGGTTTATCTGGCACCCCATTTGCAAGCAACGGCAGACTACTGGAATGCCGTTCGAACTTGACTGCATCAGCCCTGGTATAAATCATATCGGCAGGTAGAGTTGGCGGATCTACCGTTGTCGGAGTAACCCTTGTTAAACGAACATACTCGCTGCCGTCTCCAGTAAAGTCGAACGTTCCTAGATTAACCCAACCCGACGAGCCAACGGTTGCATCGATATACGTGACCTCGGTAACCGACTGATGCTTCACTTCCACTTTGACATAATTATCGTTTGCCGTCGTATGGACGAGCTTGTAGATGGAGAGCGTATATTTCCCCTCTGGAAACTGGCCTTTCCACGTCGCTGAAGATCCTTGAACGGTAGAGTAACGGGACTTAACCCCAATTTTGTATCCGGCTAAATTGCTTTGGCTCCAAGACCCTTCTGTCGTGTACAACCCAGTCGTATTCGTGCTGTCGACAATAACCGTTAGGTCCCTGATCGCAATTGTCAAAGGCGGTGTTGTTAAGGTCACCCCGTCAATCGTTACAGTGGCCCATACCTCAATGTGATCCGTTTCTCCGTCGAGACTTAGAAGGGTCAACAAACCGCTACTGTCCACTTTAGCCAGATCGGTTCGATCAACGAAATACTGCACATTTGCCTGTGATAGATCACCAATCAGACCGTTATCCAAATAGCCGGTTACGCTTAGTTGTGCGGTTTGAGTCATCTGCAGTTCGTTCCGATCCGACAGGATCACCGCAGACTCCAATTGCGGCATCTTGTTCGGGTCCACCCACATCATCGCATCGGCAACTACCCGTGACTTATTGGCCTTATTGGTTAATTCCACGTACCCACTATCGCCTGCTGCAAAAGGATAAGCACCCAGGTACACCCAAGTCCCATTGGCCGCTGTCTCATCTACTGTAACCGTCTCGGAGCCTCCGCTATAATAAACGGTAAATGAGGCATTCGTTGCCCAATTTTCACTGGCAGCGGTTATTTGCGGAAGCTTATAGTAGACACTGTAAGTAACACTTTCCGGCAGCTCAGGTCTCCATTTAATTCTGCTTGTCGCTGTGCCGGCAGTCGATTTGGCATACACATAGTTATCATAGTAATAGTCGTTAGCCGTTGTATCCCGTATCCAGACGCCTGCTGTCTCTGCCTCCGTATTATCCACAATGATAGTTGAACCCTCCTGCCAATCCGGTTGAACTGGAGTTTCGGTTACCTGATCAGGCAGATAGAGTGTCCGCTTGCGGGTCTGTTTCCCGTCCGATTCCACATAATAAGTGAAGGTTTGGGATAAATCGTTTACCCGTATCGACCATTCCATCGGATAGATCTTATCTGGAATGGTTGTATACGTAGCCCCGCCATCCAAGGAATAATGGATCGTCGCTGGTTTCGTCGTTTTTGCCTGCACATAAGCATCGTAGGCCGTTTCGTCGGGCTTGACGATCAGCATGCCTTTAACCGCATCTATTGGACTGTGGATATCGAAGAAATAGCTTGCATCCGATGTATCAGTAGTTCTGACCTGGTGCAGCGGCACTTCAATGTTGAGTCCTTCCACAATGATAGCGGTTATTCCCTTGCTTGAAACCGTGGCTTGAATGATTCCGCCACTCATAACCGCTTGCTCTGGTGTGCCATTGTCGCGGATGATGGTTACGGTATAATCTTGTGCCGGGTTGAACCCAATGATTTGCGCATTCAATTCGATCGGAGTCTGGACTTCAGCTGCCGATTCGTTGCTTAACCCGATGTAGAATTTATTCCCGCTCTCTCCCGTTATCCAGTTCAATTGAGGATGGTTGGTCTGAATTATCCCCTTAGGCATCCAGAGCCAAACGTCGGAATTACCGTAAAAATTCCCTGGTTTATTTCCATAGAGGTGATATTTGAACCATAAAAAATTAGTTTCAAATACAGAAGGAAATGTAATACTTCCATTCGATTTCAACGATTGCTCGCTGATCAAATAATCCATCGTTTGCCCGAGCTGTCCCGGTATATGGTGATAATAGATGGATGTAGCCCCGCTTGGGCCTTCCAGAGGAAACTCCGGTTCAAGTTGACTAACGGCGAAGCCCTTATAGTAATAACCTGGATAGCTCGAATATCGACCAATAACCGCATTATGAGCAATATCCTGCAGTAGTTTATCACCTGTATAGAGCGACAATCTCAGCATGAATGGAGCTTCCTGAGCATTCATCCGATAATAACCAGTTGTACTTCCCGCTTCAAACGTCAATCCATTGGGAGAGACAAGCCAACTATCCGCTTGTACGCCTCCGGCTACATCTTCTGGGAGCTTGATCCGAGGATATTGATATTTACCACTTTCCGGCCAATGGAACGACTCCGCGTAATTATACGTCTCAGGCTGCGGAATCGTAACGGCACCTTCAGGAACCGGACGAGCAACGAACATAGTTGCATATCGTTTGGCTTCCTTATAAGCAGCATTCAAGTATTTGGGATCCTGAGTTTCCTCGTAAAGCTCCAAGATCTCCATCCACAGCTTGCTATAATAATAAATGAACTCATTTTTACTCACATTTACGGATGCAGGCGTATCAATATGCTGCATGATATAGCTGTCGGCTGCATCCTTGGCAGCCTGTAAATACTGCGTATCTCCCGTCATACGATACATCATCAGGGGCTGAATGACAGGACCCCGGTCTTTCTGGTCAGGATCACGCACGAGGTACTCTTCCTGTGCCAGCGCTCCAATTCCTGCCGTAGTCCCCATCATCTGATTGACAGCGGCTACGCTAGAAAAATCAAATGGCAAGGTTGCCATTTTCCATAACGACGGCACACCGTATACTGGCTTCTGCGTCGGCGACCAACCTATACCATTTCGCGATAAGCCGTACTGGACGGACGGCAATGCTCTCGTATCGTAAAGCTGGTCATCCCCAGTCAAATAGTAAGCCCCCAAAAGAACCGCATTCGAGCTTGTTCGAATACTATCCTCGTTTTCGATGTCAATAAAGCCCTTGGCACGGCTCCACCATCCGCTGGGTGACGGGACATAATCAACAGAGTCATCCCCTTGCGGCTCTATCTTAAGTAAATCGATCATATTGAACATCGCGTCAGTAAGCGACTGATCTGATACATTTTCCCGGTATGCGGAATAACCATACTCATTGCGAAGAATATCCGCGTAGGACTCATACAAATTGATTTTTTGAGCGATTAGTCCCATATGAAATTGATAAGTGCTTTCTGCGGCCATTTGCGAATAAGTCCCTAATTGAGGAGCATACAAGATTGGCTGCACGCTGCCTTCGTTGTTGACAAGACTCATGCCAAGCCTTTGTTTCGTAACACCTCCCGTCGGTTCAAATTCAACCGGAAGCTCATCCGAAGGTACAAATACCCCATACGTCAATGGATTGCCCGAACCGTCATTCTTTTCAACCAGACTCATTGGAGCGCTTAGCTCCCTTAAGCTTGTTGATTCCACCGAACCTACCATTTTGGCGTGTGACCTGAAACCATTTAATACTTCATTGACGCCAGAGATCTGCTCTGTTGTGAAAGACTGATAGCCGATCACGTAATTGCCATCCCGGCGGGGTGTAAAAGCGAAGGAAACATCAGGTTTGTCCCCTGACATGGACCAGTTCACTTGTAAATCGTAATCGCTTCCATGTGAAGAATCGGTTAATATCGCCGTGTGGCTGTCAGGGAAATCAATCTCGTCGAATGTAATCCAGCGTTTGTTCATCGTATCGTAGTAATTGGTTAGACTCCCCGCATTTCCATCCATTAAGACCCATTGCTCTTCAAGTCTTTCCGCCACATTATTGACAGGCACCCAGTTCCCCGTATCCGTGTCCTTGTAGAACATATCACGAACGATGGATTTGCCACCATCCCAAGCTGCTTCATAGAAGGTTACTTTGTAGCTGGCATTCTCGATGCTGCCTTTTTCCGTGTAACTGAGATTCGCCAATGTACGGCTGCGCAGCGGAGGCAACGGCGGAGCTTGCTGCCGGATATTCCCTTCAAACTTGACCGCATCGGCCCGCGTAACGATCTTTCCGGTCGTAGGTTGCGTTCGAGTCAGTCTGACAAATTCGCTATCATCACCACTGAAATAATAGGACCCCAAATCAACCCATCCGGCCGATGGGCCCGACGAGGGCCTCAGATCCATAAACATGACATCCGTAATCCCATTGTGAACAATTTCAATTTTAACATTACTGTCTGCTTTATCCGCCCAATCAAGCTTGTTGAATGAAATTTTCGCCGTCCCTGCTTCCAATCGCGGATTCCATGTGATGCTTCTTCCTACTGCATCGGTAAATTTGGAACTGGAATTATTATATCCCTTCACTCCCGTACTTGTAGTCCAATAAGGAGCGGAGAACCCGTTATTTGCGTTATCTACATCAGTGGTGACGACATCATCAATCGTGATGCTTCCATCATCAATGATGATCGTCTTATGCGGCTCTTTTTGCTGAATATTCCCTTCGAACTTGACTGCATCAGCTCGCGTAATTATCGTGCTGGTTGTGCTGGTAGACCGAGTTAATCTAACGAATTCTTTACCAACTCCGGAAAAATAGTACTCTCCCAAATCAACCCATCCCGCAGGAGCACCAAATGAAGGCCGCAAATCCATATAGAGAACATCGGTCGTTCCATTGTGGACGATTTCAATTTTTACATTGCTATCTGCTTTATCTTCCCAATTAAGTTTGTATAACGAAATTTTCGCCGTTCCCGCTTCCAATCGTGGATTCCAGGATATCGCTCTGCCTGCTGTACTCGTATATTTAGAACTGGAGTTATCATATCCCTTCACCCCTGTACTTGTGGTCCAATTCGGAGCTGAATATCCGTTGTTCTCGTTACCCACATCAGGTGTCACAACATCATTGATCGTGATGCTCCCGTCATCGATGATAATCGTCTTATACGGTAAGGGCTCCGCGTATGCGGTCCTTATTCCGACTAGGCTGAAAGGAACTAATATCGTCACGATGAAAACGATTAAGAAAAACAGCTTCCTTTTTATCATATAACTCACAGCCTCCCTTGTGTTGATAACGCTTTCAAAATAATGTTGCCCTCCTTTGTTCGAAGATCGTATAAAAGCAATTAGCCTTATCCTTCTGACTAAGCCCGCTCTGTCGGTTTTATCATAGCATGTTACAGAACTGTGAAATTTCTTTAATTTTAAGAATTTCTTATAAGATTTTAAGCAAGAAGAAACGACTTTGTCGTCCTTTAAAAAAGAGACCTACATCATAACTGTCCGCTCAACTGCAGTCAGTTATGATGTAGGTCTACCAATTGTACAAAGCCTAATGATTAATTATAATGGCGGCTGCACTAATAACAACTTCCCAAGCTGAATCACCGTTTGATCATACCAATCTGGATGCTGCCTAACGTGCTCTCTACTTCGTTCATTGCCGCATGCCTCAAACACGGCCGCTTTGTCTGTCTTCTCGGTATCGATTTCAAAGCGAACCGTATGTTTTCCATTCGGGAGCTCCGGCAAGAATACATACTGATTTCGATTATGATCGTTGTGTAGTGTGAATCGATCGATAATAAAGGGTTCCCCACCATCCACCGACACCTTCAATCTGCCAGAATCAGGCCCCCCGATATCGAATAACCCGATATGGGTGCCCTCGAACTGCACCGTGATAGCCTCTCCAGGATCGACTGCTCGCCATAGGCCGGGGAACAACCAATTGTACTCGCGCACTAAAGCAAAATCATCGGGCGTCATGTAAGACCATCCTGCGGAAAAAGTAGTAAGACTATCCAGTGACAGCATGGTCGCATACTCCCAAGGATTAGCCGGAACCAACGGATTCTGAGGTAAGTGATGTACTAACCTTCCCTGATGACCTCTGAGTTCGATAATTACCTCAAATGACCGGGTGATCGTATCCGTGTAAATCTGGTGTCCTTCGGGAATAGTCGGATGGATCGAATCATGCGTAAAAACAACTGCTCCAGAAATGGACACGTCTTCCCTTGAGGTAAAAACGAGTTTTCCCTCCGACACCAAGTGACTGACCGCTACGCCCAGATGAATCGAAGGAATACCATAATAGTCGGCCACTTCCTCTTGCATTAGAGCCCCCTTCTGGTATTCCCCAGACTGAAATAAGGCCACATCCCGCTCCTTCAGCGTATAAACGAACAGGATATCGGTAAACCGGCTCCGCTTGCGGATCTGACGGACAATCCCTTCGATCCGCGCCTTGGATTCGGGATCTCCGCCATCGTTACCGACAAATTCAACAAATACTAGATCAGGCCGATGACGCAGTACATCTGTCTCCAAACGTGCACAGCCCAAATCCGATCCTGTTCCATTAATGCCTGCATTCACAGAGCGGATATCAGCCTTAGGGTATTTCTCACGAAGCCAATCCGCTGTCATAACCCTGTAGCCTTCAGAACGGGTATTACTGCCGCCGAAATAGACGATTGTTACGGTATCCCCATTTTCCAATTTCTGAATTATATTGGGGAGCCCATTACGCGGGAATAATTCCTTCATCGTTACTTCACCTGACCTCATTTATCAATTTTAGGAGCAAACAATTTTACTGCAAACACTTCAAAATAAGGCGAACCATACGTTGCGCAGAAATTAATCCGGATTCGGGTTACATGTTTCGCATCCACCTTATGTTTATTCAACGTGAGATAATTCCCACGAGTTATGATTGTCCTCTCGGTTCCGTCTTCTAAGGTCAAGGTCATATCATAATCTTGGATAAGGGACTCGATCGGGTCGTTGAAATGCTCCAAATCCAACTGTGAATTGAAAACAAGATGGATTTCGTCTACATTTTTGGGGCTTGCAAAACAGAATTCCAACCATTCCTGTTCTTCCGTACGTTCAGAAATCCAGCCGTTCGGTAGACCATAAGGTCTGGAGAAGCCGTTGACGACATTCTCGGGATTATACATACTCTGGGACGGTAACAGATCCTTGAAGCAAATGCTCTTATTGAATTTCTTCAGCCTGGACGGCTCTTCCGGCCTATAATGGAAGCTGACCGCTCCTGTTATTTTTTCTTCATTGCCGTAGACGGCAAGGCTCGCCGTACCTTCCAATACGATGTAGATTTTGTCGTCAGCCGGTTTCTTGCAGCCCAAATTTAGCGTAATCCAGTCGTCATGACCGGCTGCAATATCCAAGCGGTAATCTTTCAACTCGCTGGTGGGAATGTAGTTTTCCTTCCGTTCCCCGGCAAACAGCTTTACATGCAAAGTTTCCGAATGCTCGGACCTATTTTTAATTTTGATCCGTACACTTTCAGCCACGGATGTCTGAATCGGCAAGACCAAACATAACCCTTTCTCCAAGGGAATCTCTTCAGTTGGATGAAGATTATCATAGCTGCGCTGAGACGAGGCACGAATAGTTAATCCGTCAGCGAAGTAAAGATTCAATTCCTCTTGAAGCCCTACAATCGTTTGGCCATCTCGAAGCAGCAGCGCCTGCAGCTCCTCCATATGAGATTCGACTATGGCCGCAGGGTCTATCTCATATTTCAAGCATAACGAAGCTGCCGTTCCAACCGCCTGCCCCATACAACCGCAGGTTGCCATTACCCTAGTAGATCCGAAAGCCACATGGGTAGCACTTATATTGCGACCAGCGAACATGAGATTAGGAATATTTCGTGAATATAAACTGCGGAAAGGGATATTGTACAATCCAGGCACGAAATTCCATGCTGTAGCTGGCCCCTCATCGTAGATGCCCTTATTCGCATGTAAATCCATATACCATCCACCGACGGATACAGCATCTTCGAAATGCGGCTTTGCTGTAAGATCGTTCTGAGACAACATGTGGTCCCCTATGAACCGCCTCGACTCCCGCTTTCCAGGAATCGGGCATACATAATCCAAGATGAGATTGTCTACATCATCAAATTCGCCGCTATTTTTGATATAATCCCAAATCCCGTACACCAATTTCCGCAGTTCCAATGCGATGTCTTCATTATTCTTGATAATATCCATATGTCCACCGTATTCCAGCCACCACAATCCGCCAAGCCCATTGATTTTTCTTGGTAAAGCCCGATGGTTTAAGCCTTTTCTGATACTATCGAAAAAAGCCAACTTCGTAATATCATACGCAAAGCCAGGCCTTTTGAATGGAACGGAATATTCTACGTCACGGGCTTGAAACAGGATCGTATCGCCCATGGTGTAATGGTCCGCCACTTCAGGAGCCAATTCTTCCATGTATTCATGCTTCGCTTCTCTCCCCCAGCGGAAGAGAGCACCTGCTTGAAATCCGACAACTCCATCTCCGGAGCAATCAATGTAGGTTCGGCTTTCGAAACGAAATTTTCTTTCGGAAGCCAATTGAAGGCCCTCCACCCATTTAATTCTGCCGTTCTCCATGCCCGTTTCATGCACGCATGTATTCAGAAATAGAGAAATGTTAGGCTCAGCATAAACCATATCCAACAAGACCGTATCCGAAAGCGAAAGCATAAGCTTCTTGTTGTATAACGGATTATAGTGAAAAATCTTCAACTTGAGTTCTTCCACCAATCCGCCCTCGCGTGCATAATAGGATGGACTGTTTCCGAGATATGCTGACCCGTTGATATGAACCCGGACCTCGCTGCTCGCATTTCCTCCAAGAACCGGCCGATCATTAATAAGTGAAACCTTCAGCCCTTGGCGTGCGGCAGCAATGGCAGCGCATATCCCAGCAATACCTCCGCCTACGACGGTTACATCTGCTTTAATAAGCTCCATTTTGATAACCTCCATGATTAGATCCTTCTATCATGGTAAGCCTTTTGATGCCCTTTTTTTTACATGATTTCGCGAGAAATTTATACATTTTTTGCAACCTTATTTGGATTCATACCGTGTCATTTTTATCCGATATTGCTTAGGCGTATCACCCGTATATTCTTTAAATAATTTGCAAAAATAACCTTCATTCACAATTCCTACTTCCTCGCACAATTCCAATAAAGAATAATCCTGAACATTTAACAGCTCGAGAGCTAAGTGAATTTTTTTGCGGTTGATGTAGCTGATAACGCCCTCGTTCATTGTTTTTTTGAATAAGCTGCTAAAATACGATGGAGCTAAATTCACTTCCTCAGCAATCGCCTCCAGCGTTAATCTCTGTTTCAGGTTTTTCTCTATAAACCGCATAGCACTCATGATTTCTATACGATGTAAAAGTTGGCCAGCGTGTACATATTCGAAGGTGAAGTCGCCAATATAGGCAAGCTGCTCCCGAAATGTCATGAATTTTATGGGAAACTCTGATGCATCCGTGGTCAACGAGTTCCCCGATTTAAATTTCGCAGTAATGTCTCTGTACAAGCCTTGAAGCATAGGTGCCATGATGGACTTATGAATTTTATAATCCGTCACAAATTGGTTTAAAGCAGAGAGTTCTTTTTCCAGCTCTTCCTTGGAAACTTTCCTTTGTACCCATGTGAGAAAATCAGCCAGTTTCAGCTGAAAGTCCTCCTTTTTTTCATTACGGTAATGGAACCGATGCATGGGTGTTTTGACTACTTTCTCTTCATGATAATAGAAATCCTCACTCACGATATTAGCTTCCATGTATGCTTGTTTGATAGATTCCCAGCCTCGGTGCGGACCTCCAAAAGCGACGGATACCCTTTGATTCAAATATTGATGTAAATGGGAGACGATCTGACTACCCAATGAATGGCAAGCATATTCCGTGTCCATATCGCTGCGATTATTTTCCCAGGAAAGAAAGCCAATGAAACGATTATCGGATAGATCCGCTGCTACACCTCTGCCACCATTCACCACAGTTTCTTCGATTATATTCGTAATCGCATATTTCAAGATGTTTTGATCAGACGCTGAATAATCGTTTCGGAAACTTTCATACAAATTCATTTCAACAATGAAGCAGCAATAGTTGGCTTGAAAGAAATGGAATTGCATGCGATTGGCAAAATCCGATGCCCGATGAGAAGGAATTTCGCCTCTGATAAGCTCATTAAAAAATTGCTTGCGGACTCTATATTTATTTTCAAGTACGGATACGTTTAACGATTGAAATTCCGCTTCTTTTTTCTTAACCTCATTTAAAATCCCGGCTGCCTTATCTAAAGCACGATCTAAATCCTTTTCCCTGAGCGGAACCTTAACAATGTACTCCAAGACGTTGGCTTGAATAGCTCTCTGGGCGTATTCAAAGGATGAATAAGCGGTCAAAAGAATGTATTGGGTATGGGGAAGCTTTGGTTTTAGCTGCTCAATCATGGAAATTCCATCCATTCGCGGCATAACGATATCAGATATCACGATATCCGGCTTAAGCTTCTCTATCTCCTCTATCCCCTCCAGACCATTTTTTGCTTTTCCCACTAAATGAAATCGCTTATCCCTTTGGGAGAGCTCGTTAAAAAACAATTCCAATCTCTGAATGATTAGATCTTCATCGTCAACAATGAAGCAGGTGTAGTCTCTCACCATCATGCATCTCCTTTAAACGAGCCTGCTGGGAATAAGGCTTGAACACGGGTTATTTCCTTAGGTATGCTTATGATTTGAAGCCCGAATTGTTCTCCGTAGTGAAGTTTTATTCGGTCATGAATATTATTCAACCCGATTCTTTTCCTTTTCAATTCCACATCACTCGGTTCTGAAATCAAAATATGCTTTATTTTATCAGTTGGAATTCCCTCGCCTAGATCAACTACTTCTATGATGACGATGCCGCCCTCCCTGTACGCATGAATAGTAATAGGGCCTTCGATCCCCCCTCCGTTATAACCATGGAAGATACTATTCTCCACAAGGGGCTGCAGCAGCATTCGAAAAACTGGGAAATCTATTAAATCTGCTTCGATATTTTCAATCAAGTGGAAGTTCCTGTTATAGCGGATGTTCTGGATCGAGATATAGTCCGATACATTTTGTAATTCCTGACGCAGTGATACCTTCTCCGAAGCATCAGCTATCCCATATTCCAATATTGAAATGAGAGACTCGATCACCACATCTACTTTCTCTATTTGTCCGAGTCGTATGACATTGCTGATAGAACCAAGCGTGTTATACAGAAAATGAGGGTTTATTTGAGACTGAAGCACTTGGATTTCCAGCTTCCGCTCAAGTTCATTATGTAGCTCTGCTCCCCGTATCAGTTCCACAATTTGCTGAAGCATACGATCGAATGCTCGGGAGAGATCTCCAAACTCATCGTTTCGGTTAATCGATATTGTAGTTGTGAGGAGGCCTTGCTCCACCCGCTTCATTTTTGTTTTGAGCGCATAGAGAGGGGTCCTTATATATTTGGCAATAAAAAAGGAAATGAACAGACTTAAAAGAAGACCTGCAGCTAAAAGCCCGATATAATAGGTTTCCAATCTGGACAAAGCAGCTTTCAAGCGTGATTCATCGTTGATCGAGATGATGGTCCAGTTGAATTTCTCCGTCGGTTTTTTCAGAAGGGAGACTGGAATACCATCCTTGGTATGTAGTTGAAGGTTTGTTTCTGCAGTATCCAGAATTTGTTCCGCCGTCGTTTCACCGATTGAAAAAGTATGATCTTGAATATTCATGGGTCCTTTATTTTCCGAGAATCCGGCAATGATTTTTCCCGATGCGGTGATTAGAGCCAAATCCATTTGTTCTTTTTTATTAATCTTGAACAAGGTTTCTTCAATGGCATTTAGATCCAAATCTACAGCAATGGCCATAGGAAACGGAGCACTGTTCAGATATCGAACCATCGTAACTGTCCAGCCGGAATATTTAGATTTGTAAGGATCACTGACAAATGTAGTCCTTCTGTTCTTGTCAGCCGCATCAAACAAAGGTTCTCTTTCAGCTAAAGGTTCATCGAATATTCGGGTAGGTGTACTCCCGCCTAGAATGGATAAATCGCTTTTGATCAAATAAATATTACTGACGTAATTACTGTTGAGTTCATACAGCTCTCTTAATTGCTTTTTAATCACTTCTGTATTGTCAATGTTGGCTTTCACCGATGTTTCGACCGAGAACAGGATCGTCTGGAAAGAGGAAAAATTAACTGTGAAATACTGATCTACCTTGTCTAGTATTTGGTTGGTGTAATAAATGTCAGTTTTTCTTATTTCCTTTTGGACATAGTGATAAGACAATTGACTTATCAAGATTATGCAGCTTAATACAAATGCAAACACGATAAAAAATAATTTTAAAGGCAAGCTGATTCTTCTACGCATCTATCATCTTCCTTTTAAATCTCTATTAAACAAATAATATCATATGATAAGAAGAAACGCCTTCGGCGTCCTTTTTAAGGACGATAAGCGTTTCTTCGAAAAATAGAAGGATAAAGTATAAAGTAAAACTTATACTTTCTTATATTTCAATAAAGAGAGGGGCTATTTATAGCCTCTCTCTTTATTGAAAAGATAAGAATTTATATGCTTCGCGCATAAATGTTCCTTATCTTTCTCGCTGAAACGGTACCGTCCTTTAAAAGGACGGCGAAGCCGTTTCTACTTGATTTACTTGATTAAGCCCGCTTCTTTAAATTGCTTGATTACTGTGTCCTTATATTTCTGCATGTCAAACTTGGTATCCAACGTATTGAGGAAATTCTCCCAGTTAGAAAGAGGATCTTTGCCGGTCATAAATTTGACCAAACTTTCATTAATGAAACGTTGGCGGTCAGCTGCCAATGTATCGTTCGGGTCTTCAGTCAATAAATTCCCGGGCAAAGTAGGCGCCACGTATTTCTGATTGTTCTCAAAAGCTTCTGCCGTCTTAGGATTCTGGAAGCTGAAGTACTCAGCATCATCACCACGACGCGGCATTCTATAATGGTCAACCCATAGGTACTTTTCTTTCATTTCCTTTGATAATTCGGAGGTTTTATTCTTGATCTTGCCGTCCACTAAATCCCAATGAATTCCTTTAATTCCGTATGCAAAATTCGGATATGCTTCTTTGTCCGTAAAGAGATAATTCAGCATGGACAAGATCCGAATGATTTTGTCCTTATCCGCTTTCTTGGATATGGCCCATGAATTGCCTTGGAACGATTTTCTCTCTACAATTTGATCACCATAAGGACCTATCATTGGAGGAATAACGATCCATTCTGGCACCTCTCCACTGATTTCTTTCATTTTCTGCTGATAATCCGGTTCCAGCCTGCGTGCATCTCTTATCATGAAGCCAACTTTACCCTTAAATAACTTTTGGTCCAACAAATCGGGAGTATTCATTGTCACCCAGTCTGGATCTACAACTTTGGCTTCCATCATTTTATTGATATAAGCGAGCGCCTCTTTCATTTTTGGGTCGGTATACAAGAACACCGGTTCATTGTCTTTCACATCAATGGCTGATGGAGGATTGACGCCAAACATCCACATCAAACTATCGAAGCCGTAGGTTTGCAGATTGCCTTCTTTATTCATGCCGCCTATGAATCCGTAAGTATCGTTTTTGCCATTACCGTCCGGGTCTTTCTCTGTAAAGGCTTTCATAACTTCGAATAACTCGTCAGGTGTCGTTGGCACTTCCATATTCAGCTTTTTCAGCCAATCATTGCGAATGAAGAAGCTTCGACTGATACCATTTACATTATCATAACCTGGAACCCCAATGGTTTTTCCTTGATAGGACATCGCCTCCCAGGAGTCGTTGCTAAAACGTTTCTGTAATTCAGGAAATTGATCCAGATACGGTGTCAAATCCGCAAGAACGCCTTGGTCATAATATTGCGCGAGATCAGCCCGGCTTTTCAAGAAAATCAAATCTGGAATATCTCCTCCAGCAATGAGCGTATTTAATTTAGTCGTTGCTTGACCTGATTGAGGAATCATCATTTCCAAGTCGATATTTACTGCTTTCTCCAACATTTGGCGTTGGATATCTTCTTCACGGGGAGGAATCGGAGCAGCAGCATTGAAAGTGCCTTGGTTAAACATCGAAATTTTCAATTTTTTTTCAAAGGGACTAGACTGACCTTGTGAATTACCCGTAGCTGACGATGTAACCTCTTTTTTGTCCCCACATCCTGACAATACCGTTCCCACACCGACCATTGCTGTCAGAATAGCAAATGTAATCGCTTTACGTTGCATAATGACCTCTCCTTTGCTTCTATATTATCACGGTTTCCCCGTAACAACTCAGGTTGGAATTTCTTTTTAACCTTTAACAGATCCCAAGAGTACACCTTTGGTAAAATGCTTTTGCATAAATGGGTAAACGATCAAAATCGGAACTGTAGTCACGACAACTGCTGCCATTTGTATAGCGAACGTACTAACAGCTCCGGTATTGGCAAGCGAATCAGCACTTTGGGTTGCGACGTTAAGCAGGATGTTGCGCAAGATCACTTGAAGCGGTATTAAGTTGGAATCATTGATATAAACAATAGCATCGAAATAACTATTCCAATGCCCGACTGCGTAAAATAAGGAAATTGTGGAAAGGACGGGCAAGGACAAGGGTAAAATGATCCGCCATAACGACTGAAGCTCACTTGCACCGTCTACCCTCGCTGATTCCTCGATTTCAGCAGGCAATTGCTCGAAAAAGCCTTTAATGATCACCAGATTAAATGCACTAATGAGATTTGGAATAATCAATACCCATGGACTGTTTAGCAATCCCAGAGAGCGGACTAGTAAATAAGTCGGAATTAATCCTCCCCCAAACATCATGGTAAAGACAATGAATAGTAAAAATGGGCTTCGACCCGGCAAATATTTTTTGGATAACGGATATGCCGCTATTACCGTAAAGAACACATTGAGAGCAGTGCCTACTATCGTTCGAAACAATGTAATTTTATACGCCTGCCCGATACCATGAGAAATGAATACTTCTTTATAGGCTAGAAAGGTAAAGGTTTCAGGTATAATAACAATTCCTCTTCTTAACACTTCCGATTCTGGCGTCACTGAAACAGCAACCACATATAGAAAGGGTAGTAAGCAAAGTAGAGCTAGCAAAATAAGAATAAAATAAACGACTGCTTGCCAGACTTTTTCTCCGATTGTCAAATTGATCATATTGATAACCACCTCACCAAATTTGCCCATCGAATTTTTTGGCGAGCTTATTCGCTGCCAACACTAAAACAAATCCGATGACCGCTTTAAACAATCCCACAGCAGTAGCCAAGCCAATCTTAAGTCGCTCGAGCCCTTCACGGTATACCCATGTGTCGATAATGTCGATCTTCTCCTGATTAAAGCTGTTGGCAAACATGAATATTTGGTCAAAACCAGCATCCAGAATATGGCTTAATTTAAGGATCAGCATCAGAATCATCACACCTCGAATGCCGGGAAGTGTTACATGCCATAGCTGTCTCCATTTTGAAGCGCCATCAATTCTAGCTGCTTCATATAAGCTTGGATCGATTCCTGCTAATGCTGCAAGGTACAATATCGCTCCCCATCCAATATCCTTCCATATTTCAGATAAGATGATCAGCAGTCTGCCCCAGGCAGGTTCCGTTAGGAATGAGATTGGTTCAACTCCAGCTTCCTTCAAAATCATGTTAAAAAGACCATCCCCTGGGGCTAATAATGCCACCATCATTCCATAAACAATGACCCATGATAGAAAGTGGGGTAAATAAGTGATCGTTTGTACGATTTTCTTAAACCATTGGGTATAAACTTCATTGAGCAGCAAAGCAAGTATGATAGGAGCTGAGAAACCGAACAATAGCTTATACAGCGATATGATTATCGTATTTCTCATGATGTCCCAGAAATAAACGCCGTTCATAAAATCTGTAAAATTTCTAAATCCCACCCATGGACTATCCCATAGTCCCAATGCTAGGTTATAGTTTTTAAAAGCAATAATGATTCCCGCCATAGGAACGTATTTGAAAACGGCAAAGTAAAGTAATGCCGGGAACAAGAGAGCGTACATCACTTTATACTTTTTTATCGTTCTTATCCATGAATTTCGCTTTTTGGTGAGGGGAATGGCGTCCGCTGCCAATTTTGCTTGCATATCATCACCTCGTCTTTATTTATATTTGTATAATAGCATCCCACTACCCCAATAAATTTCTGTGATTTCAAGAATTTCTTATAAGATTTTAAGTAAGTACAGCCTTGGATAATTCCAATACAATAGGCATGATTGTCTTGATTTAAAGCTGTACAATAACTCTGACTCGAAAGTTTGAGTATAGACCAAATACAATCCTGAGGTCCCAAACAAAAAAAGCCCTAGAAAAAATTGGGCTTAATTTAATGAGACATGTTTTTTATATAATGCATCCACGTATTTTATTTTCCATTACTAAAAACTACATTCATGAGCAAAAAAGGCATCCTCCAGCGTGGAAGGATTACCTTTTACTTCTCCAATGTTCCATCTGCAACGATTGTTCCATGCTTAATAATCATCACATCATCAACCGTCGCTGCATGCTCTTCCATTAGATGAATGGATAGTAACACCGAGTTTCCAGCCTCAGCCCGTTCTCGTAAGTTTAGACTTCTCATTAAATAAATCAATAGTGCTTATGACTGAGCCAAAATTCCTTTAACAAACAATGAGACACTGTGCTTGTAGAACTCTTCCTCGGTGACGAGTTGGGATTGATATTGCCGGTGAATCAGCTCGCTCATCTGAAATCCGTAGCACATCGAGAGAAAAGACATTGCGACAAGACGCTCATCCTGTCTGGCTATAACTTTTTTATTCTGCAAGCGTTGAAAATATTCAACCAGCAAGGAGTGAAGCTTCGCCGGCGGATCGGCTAGCACTCTGTCTAATTCGGGAAGCATTCCTTTGTCGCGGATGCCAATCAAAATGATGTCCGCATTTTTATGGAAAAACATACGGTACTGCTGGCTTACATTCAGCAGATCAACTTCCGGATTATCGGTCGCGTCCTCTTTTAACAGCTTCTCAAATTGCGGGATATCCGAATGTCTTTCAATGATGGCTTCCAATATGCCTTGCTTGCTTCCAAATTGCCGAAAAATCGTAGATTCATTGACTTTAGCTTCCGTTGCAATGGCTTTGGTGCTTACTCCCCGATAGCCATTCTTTTTGATGAGCTGTGTCGCGGCTTCAATGATTCTGTCTGAAGTTTGCATTGTACTTCTCCTTTTGCATATGTTAATCCTATTCTACTACAAGTTTTGCATATGCAGCAGGGTCGGGGTTCATCATTTTGATAAACGTTTTTTTAAGGCAAATCACTTCTTTTTTCCCAGCGGCTTGGTTCCGTAATCTTGACATGATCAGGCACCAATTGCGTGAGCGTGCCTAATTTATCAAATGTAATCTGGATTCGGTCAGAGGGCAACAGCCATTCTTCGGTCTCGATTGCGCAGCAATCCGGTATCGTCCCCATTCCTATAATTGTGCCCGGGAGTGGCGTGAAAACTTTGAGAACCTCCTCCATCACTTTTGCAGGGTGTGCAGAATACTCGGATGTGCTTCCCTTCCAGTGCAGTCTCTCCCCGATGCGTACATCCACATCCAGTGCCAGCGGGTTGTCGATTTCATCCGGCGTTACCAGAAATGGTCCTATTCCTTTGCTGCGATCGAAATCTTTGCAGCGCGTCGGTCCGGTCATCGCCTGGAAATCCGGCCACTGCACATCGCGGACAGTACTGTCGTTAAAAATAACATAACCTGCAATGCAGTTCCCCTTCCCTGTAACAAAGGCCAGCTCCGGCTCGATATCCAGGTAGGAAGAGTACGAAGGCCAATGAATCGTATCCCCATCGCCAATTAATGCATTATGGTTACACTTATAATAACTGAAAGTTACTTTATTCAGATCTTGCTGGAATTTTTCGGAAATTTTACGTGTAAGCTCTTCTCTTTCCGGCCCTGTATATTCTCTTTGCAGCAGATTTACGCCAGCATTTCTCAGATGTCTTGGCGTCAGCCCGAAATCGATAAGCGCAGCCGGATTCGGAACCGGCGGTAGCAGGTTTACCGCTGCAATCGGGCTGATTTCATTTTCATTGAATTGATGCAACTGTTCGACAGCATATTGCATCATTTCCTTAGCGGCATCATAACTTGCCGGCAAATAATGAAGATAGCTGTCCATACTTTCAAGACTGTCAACGAATGTTCCCTGTTTTTTCATGATTGCGGCAAAAGACACGACAAATTTCTCGTTAATTACAAGCCCAAACAAAGGTTCCTGGGATATTTTGGTTTGAAAGGTTACTAGCTTCATGTTGCAGCGCCTCCATACATGTAGTGTGATGTTGTTCTGTTACATCATATTACATGGAGCAAATGCATGCAAGTACTTGCTTGCAATTATGTTTTCCACTCTCTATAATAAAGGCATGCTTTACCCCAAAAACATATACGCAAAGGAGAATTTTCATGAAGTATGGACGTATTATCCAAAAACCTCGCGTTAAATTTTTTGAAGTCGCAGATGGCGTCTTTGCCGGTATTTCGCCGTATCGCGGCATCAGTTGGGCCAATGCCGGGTTCATCAACAAGGGTGAAGGGCTGGTGTATGACACGTTCTTCGATTTGTTCCATGCACGGGAAATGCGGGAGGCTTTTAAGGAAGTAAGTAACGGTGGCTCTCCCGAATATGTGGTGAACTCGCACTATAACAGTGATCATGCCTGGGGAAACAAAGTGTTTGAAGATGCTTGCATTATTATGCACAAGGAAGCGTCCAGAGAGCGTCTCACCGAAAATATCGCCTGGATGGATAACGTCATCAGAAGAGGAAAGGATTCTCCGGAATCGACTTCGGGCGAGCGGTTTTTTGCAGCAGAATTTGAAGGATTCGACCTGGAAGGCGTAGAATGGGTGCTCCCGAATATTGAGATAAAGGACGATATCAACATCCGTCTTGGCGATACGGAAGTTATGATTTACAACGTAGCTCCGGCCCACTCTGACAGTGACTTGCTGCTGTGGATGCCAAAAGAAAAAGTGCTGTTCGCCGGCGATGTCGTGTTTAACGGGTGTACGGCATACAGCGAAGAGGGAACCCACAATTGGGTTAAAGTGCTTGACCGCATTATTGATGAAATTAAACCCGAAATCGTTATTCCAGGACATGGCGCCATCTGCGGCCTGGACTTCGTGAAGGAGCAGAGAGACTACCTCCTGAACTTGATCAGCGAGTTCAACAAGCATTACAATGACGAAATTGATGCCTTGTCCCTGACCAAGCAAATTGATATTTCCCGCTTCCTTCATTGGATTCAGCCAGAACGCTTGTATGTTACAGTGGATATCCTATTGAAAAGCAAACGAGGGTTACCCCCCTTTCCAATTTGGAACGAAGTGCCTGCTAAGCTGGAAGACATGAAAGCTTTTTTGGCTGGAAAATATGGCAATCAGATCAAGCCATGGGACCCTATGAGTGTTTGGCAAGAATAGCAATTTACAGCTAACCTATGAAAAACAAAAAACGGCCCTGTCGCAAACGATGCGAACAGCGGCCGTTTTTTTGAATTGTTCAACGGAATTAAATGGGCGCTTAGAACCGATTATGATCAACCCCAACTAGATTTGGAGATGATTCCCGTTGTTTTAGAATTATTATTCCAAATAGCCTTCGGCAAGTTTCATTAAAGTATCTTTGCTTACTTTATTTATGTCTCCACGTAAAGTATAGGCGTATTTCACCTTTTTGTCTGGGCTCTCGTATACCCATTTCAGCTCGTGCGTCTGCGAAGGAGCAAATTCTGTATGCAGCATTTCTACTCCCTTCACTTGAACCTTCTCCTGCTTAAATTCAACCTTCTCGTCAATATACATTGTAGGATCGCTCTTTCCACTCAGATTAGTGATATTAACCCCGATTTTATCTTCGCCATTTTGATACGTAGCAAAGAGAAGGAAAAACTGATCTGTCATTTCAACCGGCATCATGGCATATCCCTGATTGGATTCTTCCGCCTGCTTTCTCAGCTTTTCTGCCATTTTCTTTTTTTCTTCCGAAGAAGGAGGATTCACTTCCTGAGCATTTTTAAAGATTACGTCCGCCTTTTGGAATGTATAATTTCCATTGACTTTGTCTGCGATCTTAATGGATTTATCCGTAATCTTATCTCTCAATTGAGAAAGATCTTGGAAGATAGTCACCTTCGTTCCAAGAATTGTTTCATGATTCGGATTATTGGCAACCATATAGAACAGCCCAGCTTCCCCGTTCTTTAGCGCCTTATCCTTAAGTTCATAAAATGCCTTGTAACGCTCTATCTCATCTTTCGATTCTGTTTTTCCGTAATCTTTCGTCGATTTAGTCTCATATACGACTTCGCCATCCTTATTCGTCAAAGAATGATATTGAACTGCCGCATAACCTGTGGAGGCCATTAACATCATCCCTACACACGCAGTCAAAACAACTTTATATTTCATAAAAAACCTCTCCTTTTCTTTTGGCTTAGCATGTAATATTCTCATTACTTTTCCTGTCAAGTCGGCGTCGGGAATGCGCGGGTCATCAAACAGTTTTTTCAAATCCCGATCCCTGTCCATATTCATACACTCCCACTCCCTTCACTTGAGCATAATACTTTCGAAATTTTGCAGATGCACGTTCGTATTTTTTACGAAGGCTGGCACTGTTTTTGCCGAGAATCAATCCGATCTCCTGGTAGCTTTTATCCTCGACACAACGTAAGATTAACAAATTACGCTCTTCCGCCGATAATTTTGCCATGGCTTGATGTACGGATTCATCAAAATAGTTGGCTTCAATATGCAAGTCGACTTCATTATTTTCTTTCTCATCCTGGTAAAAGAAAGGCAAATATTTCACCAACTTTCGCTTACGGATGATGTCGATACATTGATGGTAGGCAATCTTGTATACCCAGGCGCCAAAATCTATTTGATATTGGGTATATTTCTTCAAGGTGCGGAATGTCTTCAAAAATACTTCCTGTGCGTTATCCTCGGCTTCGGCGTAATTGCCCAGCATATGATAACAGTAGAGAAAAATCGGCTTTTGATAAACCTCCATGATTTTTTCGAATTTTTCTGTGTCCCCATCCAACACATCTGCAATGATCTGACTTAACTCCGTATCATTCAAGCTGTCTCCCCCCCTTTCACTCTATACAACGAAGAGCTCGACCCAAAATGTGACAACACCAAAAATCACTCCCATCTAAATCGAGCTTCGCAAGGAGCTTGTTCATCCTTTTCCGTAAACCGACCAAGTGCTCTACGTCTTGATTTCGAAACACTACACAGTCAATCACTCATTCCTTCGGTATTTTGGACAGTATCCTCGCTAGAGTCAAAGAACTATCTGTTTAGCGATGTTGGATGACTGTTTCTGGCACGGACCAAGTTTTTGTCTTTTACGGCAATAGTACCATGTCCTTGTCCATCATCGCGCTAAAATAAAAAATCCGCGCTCAGCGCGGATTTCAAAAGGACTATATTCTTGACACTTACAATTTTTCACTATACAACTATCGCCAATCGGACAATGTTCTTGTCCCCCGGCAATTACATTTGGTGATCTATTCCATTAAAACCAAGTTAGAGGCGGTACTGATCTGTGTTGGTCAAGTTCGAAACTTTGTGGCTTCACACCATAAATGATCTCATTTAATTCTTCCATCTGAGCAATTGAATGTTCATCACTATGTGAATGTACCGGCCCATCCCATGGGCGATCATTTAAAACCCATTTATCACTTTTGAACCACGGGACACCATCAATCTGTATTCTTTCAATCTGCCCTTTATGAACAGTTTCATGAGCTTCAAACCAGTCATTTATTCTATCGTCCACCCAACCGTGTAGTCTCCAGAAAACAGGGTTTACGTGAGCCGAATAAGTGTCCCCTAAAAAATCATAACTGGTTCGATCCCATTTTAATGCGTTTATATCGCGCTCATCACGGCCAGTTGGAATCGGAACTAGATCTTTGTCACTAGGAACTGAAGCCCATCTTATGTGCATGTCGTTATGCACTGACCACTCAATTAATGAGCCCAGTTCATAAAGTGTCAAAGTTGCAAGATATTGCGGATTTTTAAACTTCCGATCCCACCATTTCATTCTTGACCAATAATGTCCATCACTTTTTAACTGTGCGTTGCGTCTATCGAACTCTTCGTTTCCTGTAATCCATAATGGTGGAACTGTGAACCCATTCGGATTACCTGGTGGAAAAACAGAAATGTTACCGTTATCAAATTTCGGTTCGATCAAGTAAGGACCAGGGGCAGGAATAACGCTCCATCCTTTTATTGGTTCTGTCATCATCGAGTTAACATGCATAATCATTTTGCGATGCATGAACAGAAAATCCTCACCGGAACCATTTAACACAATAGGATCTTCATATGGTGTTATGGATGGCCGTTCGTCATCTATCTCACCAGGTTGCCATCCTCTTTTTCTAATTTCATTTTTCTTTGTTTCATCCAGTCTGGTCCATCTGTCTCTTACGCTGTGCCAAACACTATGATGTAATCTGTGCATTCTTGTTGAAAGCATAGACAGCACATTCTCCGGTAAGGGAATTACTTGGCTAGGCTCTAAAAACTCACGCTTCACAGCAATAAATGAACCAACTACTCCAGCAGGCTTTCCATCATGAGGTACACTCCGAATAACTGTACCAGTCATTATCGTTTTCTTCTCTGTCCCGTCTATCCAGTTTGGTGTAATCTCTCCATTATAATCATAGACCCAATCTTCAGCATCAGTTTTTTTAACCCCTGTACCTTGGAATCTAAAATTACTTTTCTCAATGTAACCATAAATAAATAACCTTGCATCTTTCGGGTCCGGTTTCTCAGATCGAAAGGCTAACTGGCCACGAATCGTGCCTGGTTCAGACTTCATTTCGAACACTAGTTCACCTTCGCCAAATTTTATTTTGTTAAAATCTCCAACTTCTTCAGGAACATTAAGAAAGCTACGGTATGTCCATACTCCTGCAAGCTGTTCATTTATCATTTTTATAGCATCCCTTCTCGTGAAAGATAATAAACCTTTTTATATCCTTATTGTGCTGTCGGATGCGGTTGTCAAAAAGGCTCACTCAAACTTAAGTGAGCCATTTTTCATGTAAGCCAAGGGACTGTTTAGATATTCTGTGGCAGTTCAAAATCTGCAGCTATTCCATTTAAGGTCGCTCCATTACTTCTTGCATTAGGACCCATACCAAATTTACAAAAAGCTTTCCAGGCACATTGATTTGCTGTTATAAAATCATCTTCACTGAGTTGATTAATTAATCTTAGGTCTCGAATAGCATTTAACATATTATCTCGTGCATCGATTAGACTTGGGTTTGCACGAGAAATTTTTAAACTGTCAATTACAGTTCTCCAAGTCAAGTTATAACCTTTATCCTTCCCAAATTTTTCTACTAATCTTCGATTTAAATACATTAAAGTAGCGCACCAGATTTCACCAATATTATGTTCGTCATCTTCAGTGTACCGTCCCGTTCCGAGATCGCCAAAGTGATCGGGAAAATCATCATCATACTTAAATTCACGAATTCCTCTATTATTATTAACTACCCAAGCTCCTGTAACCACTTTTTCTTGTGTACGACTGAAATTTTGGATTGTAAGAGCAAAGTAATCACTCCAACCTTCACCCATTCCACTACTTTGTGCCATATCCAAAGAGTTTTGATCCAACGGTCCCCCAACAAGTCTATTCGTTACACCATGAGTGTACTCATGGAATATAACATCAGCGTCTAGCGCCGTATGGCGATTAGTAGAAGACACGACACCTAGGTTCATTATCGGATTTCTTCCATCAGCAGGTGTTCTCATGTTAGCTGTCCCGAATACAGGTCCAGAAAATACATTTACTTTAACATGGTCTTTCTCCAAACCTAATTCAGTAAAATTTTCATCTTGAAAATTCCCTGATTTTTCATCGAAACCAAGTATATAAAAAAAATCATGCATGTAGTTGCAAAAATAGAAGGCATTTAGTATTTTCTGATCATCTCCAGAATCATCAGAAGGAATAAATGTAACCTTTTCATGGTCTAGCTTTCCTTCCATTGGTACAGCCGGCGTGCATTCAGCGGTTGAAACGTTTGAATCACACATCAGTGTCTGCGTGCTGTTTCCAATGGTCTTGGTTTCCTCTACCCAATCAACAGGAAACGTATTAGGAAGTGCTGATGATGGTTTGACTGGATATTCAGTTATGGGTCTCGGGAATGGAAAGAGTCTTCGCTGTTCCCCACCGTTAAACTCGTAGACACTTCCTTCAGCCTTCATATGAAAACTTTTCCTTTGACAGAGTAAAACCTCGCTCGATTGTTTCTGATCAGCTGCTACAATGAATTCATACTGCTCCATAGTATCTTGAAGGGTAATTGCAAAGTGCCAAGCTAAACGTGATTTTGGATACTGTGGGAATATCGTTAAATGTGCTGTGATGTTTTCTTCAAACACTCCTTTGTCTAATACCGTGTACTGTGCAGGGGATGGAAACGTAGTTAATACTTTAGGGGAATATCCTGCCGTATTAATTTTTACATTTGGAAGTGGTTGCCCCCACCCATCAACTTGACCTTCAGTTGAAGTCTGGTTAGCAATAATATACTCATTTGCTGCTACTATTGCTGAATCCACATCAGTTTCAGGTATGAGGTTGATTTCTTCATTTAAACTCACATTATCCCCAACAATGTCTTCAAGAGTGCCATTTTCCTTAAAACGACAGGTTCTAGACATTTGATAAACCGGTACCCCGCGATAAACCTGATGCAAATGAACAACAGATGTATTTGCACTTGTTTTGATTACCCTAGGATCCGGAACAAATTCCATTCCTTCCGTTACTGAATCCCTAGAAAACCCCAAGACAGAAGAATTATGATTAACCGCTTCTATTGCCCTTGTTATGAATGACTCATCAGTATTCGACGCCTCAAGATTCAACATTACAAATTTAACATTCCCTGTTAGCGGATTTATTGTGGATTTTGAGGTGTCTTTCTTCAACTCGGGATCACTGAAAGATTCGTCCGGTCGATTAAGATGCGGCTCGTTAGTAAAGTGGTAAATTCTTTTATCAATTTGTTTAATCATAATTCTATTATCTCCTTAAGCGATATATTGTTGTTTAATCATCGAACCTTATTTTTTACAAGTACTTACAAAATAACCGATGAAATGAAATCCAATTAGACCACTTTTTAATTATCATAAATATGAATAAGGTTTGAAATATTAATTGCGAATACATATTGAAAGGGGATAACTTAATGTCAACGAATATAAGATCAATTATTTTTTTGTTTGACCAATCATTCGGCATGCTTCGTTTTAGTGAGAAGAGTGAAGTAGTTGGAGTTGATTTTTTACCGGGGATCATTACATTGATGGAAAGTTTACAACGTTTTGATGTAGAAATGTTTTTGTTCTTGCCTGAAGCATCTGAATCTGTGGAAAATTTGAATAATTATTTTCCTCAATTCAATCGAATTGTCATTTATCAAAATAAAAACGTGCTTCAGCAAGAGTTAAACCCATATCTTGTACATGCTAATTCAACGATTTTAGTTTCTTCCGATCGTGTCTTGAGAAGTTTAGCTGCTGAATTAGGTTTTATATCCACTCCCCATCCCCAAGTAGCCTTAAATATATTGAATAATAAGATATCTGAAATGGTTCTGATTTTTGGATCAAAAGAACAATGTAGAAGTATAAGTGACGGGTTACCCTATTTTTATTACAAAATTGAAGATAATCGTTGGTGTATGCTTTCAGTTATGGTGGAGGAGAATTTTTCAGAATTACAAAAAAATGGGATTAGAGTAGAAAAGTTATCTATAGATTTGTCAACTGAAGATCCGATCTTCGTAGAGATTGAAGAATGGAATAAGGAAACGGTGGAAATTCTGAAGAAGCATAAAGTACTATCCATCGAGGGTAGAAAGATCATTGTTGCGTTAGGCCCCACTGAACTCAATGAATCCCTACATGTACATGGGCCGAACGGTCATGCACATCCACAACTGCTTTTACCCAGTCCAGAAATGTTGTATCCAGTAAACGACTTTAGGAATGATAATAAAGTTGTTAATAATACCGATTTTAGTGAATTGAACATGGAGAACATTACAGCTTCTACTCCAGAATCCTTTGAAGCTATAGTAAAGCGTTACAGTGGAAAACTAGACATAGACCATGACGGACCCATTAAATCTCGTCATGTTTTACATCCTGATAATGTCAGAGTAATTAATGCACTTCAACAGGATTTATCTGAACTCGGATTATGTCCAACCGTACATCGTTTTAACCTCAATGGGATTTCTTTAAATAACGTAATTGCTGATTTACCCGGTATCGTACCTTCCTCTTTTGAACTAAATGTTAAAGAAAAACTAAGAGAACTGTTTCAACAATACCCAAACCCTATGCCCATTGAAAATTGGTTACCTTCCGTTAAAAATATTGTTGGAAACGAATGGTTCACATCTAAAATCACAAATGATGCGAATCCAATTGCTCTAAGAAGATCAATAGAGGATTCGGTTGGGCTAAGTCCTTGGTATCCTTGGTGGTTACAATCTTGTGCCCTTCCAGACTCTGCGGCTAAATTAATTATTGTAGGATGTCATTTGGATTCTACAGCTGCTAATGATAGCATCTACCATCCTGATTCTGATCCCGCGCCTGGAGCAGATGATGATGCTTCTGGAATAGCAGCTGTTTTGTCAATTGCTAAGTGTCTATTGGAGTATAAGGAGCGGCTAACTCATACCGTCCGATTTTGTTTTTTTAATGCTGAGGAGTCAGGACTTGTTGGCAGCAAGGTATATGCATCTATGCTTAAAGCGACAGGCGCACCCGTCAAAGCTGCAATATGTATTGATATGATTGGCTTCAACAGTGATCAAAACCATCTGTTTGAAATCCATGCAGGTCATATTGATGCAGATATTCGGAATGCTTCTTTACCTATAGCTCAAACTATAGCAAATCATGTTGTTGGAGTACCATCTCTGTCCCCACCTCAAATCTATCAAGGGACAAGTACTGATACTAACCCCGACCGAACTTTATTCGATGGTGCGATCGGTAGAAGTGACCATGCATCTTTCCATCAACAAGGGTATCCGGCTGTTGTTGTTTCTGAAGATTTTTTTATCAATTTTCCATCTGAACCTGTGGATGACCCAAATCCAAATTATCATCATGCAAGCGATTTGTTTATCGATGCTTCTTATGGGTCGAGCATAACAAATGTGTTAGCCAATGCAGTTTTAGAACTCGCCAGAAAATAAATGAGGGAGTGTTTTTATATGGATCAAAACTCAACTATTTACGTTATTCGACACGGTGAGGCAAGTTCTAACGAACCAGATGCACCGCTGACTGAAGTTGGCCAGAAGCAGGCTCAACAATTGGCTGAATTTTTATCTCGGTTCACCAATATTGAAAATAGTCGATTAATTAGCAGTCCTTATTTGAGAGCAAGCAAAACGGCTGAAATTGTTGCGGCACGAATAAACCAAACTTTCTCCAAAGATAAAAGACTACAAGAACGCAATATAGGCGATTACCAGGGAAGTAACTTATTTGAAGATCTAAAAAATCACTTTTCCGATACGAATCATAGATTTCCAAATGGTGAATCTAACGGAGAAGTACGTGTTCGTGCAACCAGCCTAATAGATGAAATAAGGCATGATAATCAACATCCCACTTTCTTGTTTACCCATCGTTTGACAATGATGATCTTGTTTAATTATTACGATCAAAATTGGGATTTTGATAAGGGAGTGTCAATAACGAACCCTGATGTGTATGAATTACAATTTGTTGATGAAAGACCTAGCATTAGACGAGTTTGGAGTATGTAATTAATTTTTAGAAGGAGCAGAATTTACTTTCACATTAATTCTGCTTCTTCTTATCCTACTATGAACGATTAACCAGTAATATGAAGCGTAAGTCATGTAACTCTTGCTCCATAGATCCTGCTCCCCGAATTGAATCGAAGCTGGAGAACTCAACACGATTGTGCCCTTATCTCCGAATATATCCATTTTAAGTCCAGTCTGATGTTTGAATCCACCTTGAAAATGAACGCTGGCTGCTGCAACGTTAGTTAATTTTCCTGTAATCATTATTTGATCATCCGTCGTTTTCTAAATGAATTTATGAATATCCACCAATTTGAATTTAGGAAACTGTTGTACTGTGACAGCAGAGAGTTCTGTAAAGTTCCCAAGCATGTATGTAAATGCATCAAGATTATATATCTTTAAATTGGCTGACAAACTTTTCCAACATAGCCTTCCACCAATTGACCATTCTCTGATATGTATTTTATGAAGGTGAAACTGTTGTTTCATTTATAGGTTCGTAAAACAGAAAATCCAGTATCTTTACTTTCCCTTTCGATTTTCACCTCGATATGGATAATATCAAAACTTCTTCCCTACTTCACCTAGCTGAATTTTTCATGAGAGGTTGTATATCCTCTCCCTTCCCTCCTAAGAATGCTGAAGATGAGCCAGAGCGTTGTAGAATATTTTGGTATATTCTTCTTGCAAGTGTAGAGTGTTTTTTGACAGAAAACTGGTTTTGTCCGTTTACGATCAAGCGCTTACATTCTATTATAGCTATAGAAAGAAGTGAGTGAAGCTTACTAATCAATGGAAAACATCCATAAAAGGAGGAAAAATGTGTGATCAAGAACACTTTCTACACATCCGAACAATTTCAGGGGAAGTACGAGACTTATGAGATCGGCAGTCTGGAGCTTGAAGAAGGCGAAACGCTGCACGGCTGCAAACTAGCCTATCGTACGTTTGGTCATCTTAATGCTGCCAAAGACAATGCGATCCTTGTGACCACCTGGTTTTCGGGCACCGGCAAAATCATGGAGGATGTTTATGTGGGCCCTGAACATGCGCTCGATCCCAACAAGTACTTTATCGTCATCGTGGATCAGATCGGCAGCGGCACTTCTTCCTCACCACAGAACACGCCTGCTCCTCAGTCGATGGCGAAGTTCCCGAAAATCCGAATCGGAGACGACGTGCGCGCACAGCACAAGCTTTTGACCGAAAAATTCGGCATTACCCAGCTCGCTCTGGTGACCGGCGGTTCGATGGGTGCACAGCAGACGTATGAATGGGTCGTACGGTATCCGGATATGGTCAAACGCGCGGCGCCTATTGCTTCGACCGCTCGAATTTCGCGGCACCAGATCATTTTCACCGAAACCTTGCAAGAAGCCCTGATGTCGGACCCCGCTTGGAAAGATGGATGGTACAAAGACGGAATGCATGTTCGAAGAGGCATGGATCAGATGGCAAAAATTGTGGCTCTACAGGGATGGAGCCAAGAGTTTTATCAAGAAGAACGCTTCCGCACCATCTTGGGCATGTCTTCGCTCACGGATTTCATGAACGGCTTCATGAAGGCCTATTTTGAACCGATGGATCCAAACGCCCTGCTGTGCGAAGTATGGAAATGGCAGCGGGCCGATATCTCGCGAAATACCGGCGGCGACCTTGAAACAGCCCTGAAAAGCATCAAGGCTAAAACCTTCGTGTTGGCCATCAGCCATGACATGTTTTTCCCTCCGCATGAATGCGAAGCCGACCAGAAGCTGATTCCCGACTCCCAATTCAGATTGATCGAGTCCAAGGAAGGTCATTTCGCGTTGAACGGATTAGAGCCGAAATACATGGAGCAAGTCGACGCCTGTTTGCGTGAGTTGCTGTCTTTGTAGGCGCGTGAGCGGTACGCGGATCGAAAAATCTAAAAAATAAATGGGAGACTGAAACTATGACAAAAGGAAAGTTTTTCTGGATCGCATTTTTTATAGGAGCCCAAGCTTTCTTACTCCAAATCATCGATCAGGTGCTGGCTCCGCTATGTCCACCGGATGGAAATGTGGGTTTTGGCTGGATTGCTTTCCAGGCGTGGGCAATGTATTTTTTGTCCGGGTTAAATGTTGTTGGAGCCGTCAAGGCGTTTTTCAGCTACGGAATCGGAATTTTAGCTTCTGTAGCGATCATGGTTAGCGGCGGAATGCTATCGGTTCTTGGATTTTTCACAATACCTGTTATGCTTCTGATCGTTGTGCCGATTGTCATTTACTTTGAGCTTGCACCGTCCCCACTAAGTTATGTGCCTGCCATGTTTGTGGGAGCGGGCGTATACTTCGGATTTATGAGCTATATCGAAGCCGCTACCTATACCGGCGCGGCCATCACCGAATTAATCTATTGCGCTCTCGGACTCTTATTCGGATATGTCACCATCACGTTCAGAGGCTGGTATGAAAAGCACTTTGTAAACAATAAAACAAACGGAATCCAATTTAATTGAAAAAAACCAATATGTAAGCGCTTGAACAGGGTTGTAAGCGCGTGTATGATTCAAATCTCCTATGCTGCGGTTAATCGCCGTGTCCTAAGCATAGGAGATTTTTATTTACCCATCGTGAATTGAGTCTTCCAACTACCAGCTTGATACGCAAACATCCGCCTTCAACCATTTTTCCCAGTTGGGATCTTCGATCTTTAGCAGACTTAAGGAAATCCCCTTCATATCCATGGATGTCAGGTGCGAACCCACTTTGAAGAATCTGACATCGATGCTTTCTAGTTGTGTCAGACGCCTGATGTCATTGGCAAAAATATACTGTTCCATCAAGGGTGTTGCGCCTAATCCATTGATTAAGAAGGCAAACTTGTCTCCTTTTTTCCAACGGTAAATGCTTTTCAGCTTGTTCATCAATTCAATCGCCAGTTTTTCGGATGAATCGAAAGTCTCTTTGCGGTATCCTTTTTCGCCATGAATTCCGACGCCAAAATAAACTTCGTGATTCTCCAGAGTAAACGAAGTCTCTGTTTGAGTAGGGTTGTTGGCAGGGGTCAGCGCAACGCCCAAGGTATGCAGATTGCTAACGACAGAAGAGCCAATCTCCTTCAGCTCCTGCAAAGAATAGTCTTCCGTTGCTGCCGCACCAACTATTTTATGCACAAAAACGGTGCCGGCTACCCCTCTTCTTCTTTTGTTAAACGTTGCGTCATTTTCAATGGAAACATCATCGTTTACAAGGATATGATCGACAGATCTGCCTTCTTTTTGGGCGATGGATTCGGCAGTTAAGAAGTTGTCTACATCCGCTTTGAAATTTTTCACAACCATCAGGACGCTTTTATTTTTGTCTGCCTTTCGAATCGCAGCCAATATTTGTTCCGGTGTAGGCGGAATAAATATTGGTCCGCTAACCGCTATGGAGAGCATTCCGTCTCCAACGTAACCGAAATGCGCGGGTTCGTGGCCACTCCCCCCACCGCTTAAAAGAACGACGTTTTGTTGAATGTCTTCCAAGTCTTTCCGATAAATAATGTGATGTTTCGAGTCATAATAAACCCTGTCTTTATGTTCAAAATAAAAACCGTGCAACATATCTCGAACTATATTTTGAACATCGTTTTTAATCGTTTTCATCGTTTCTCCACCTTATGATTTGCTGATTGCCGCAGGGATAATATCAATTGATCATGAATCATTGTTTTCATCAAAGACGACATGACAGACGGATTGACCATGCAAGCATTCTGGATCCAATCTTTGATCGTGCCCCCAAACCCGTGACTATAAAAAGAGGCCAATAAACTTTTTTTCTCTTCGGAAACGCTAATTCCAAAACCCAACGACAGTTCATCGATAATTTTTAAATATAAGTTCTTTGTATGTTCATATAAATACTCGTTAAACGAATTTTGCTCGACAACTTTAAACGCATTTCGATAAAAACGCTGATTTTCATAAAAATACCCGAATAACTGATTAAAAATATTTTCCCACTTCTCATATTCAATAAAGTCGGTAATATTCTCCTTCGTTTCTTCTTTATAGATCCAACCCAGCAATTCGTATTTATCCTGAAAATGATAATAAAACGTTTGCCTCCGCATCTGACAGTTTATCATGATGTCGCTCACTGAGATTTTTTGGAACGTTTCCGTCTCCATTAGATCTTTTAATGATTTTGCAATCATTTTTTGTGTAATGATCGATGAGGTCATCCCAATCATCCTTGTCACCATATTCATTCTATCCTTATAATAACAAAATCTGTTAGTAAAGATAAACAGGTTCGTTTTTGACAGATGCGCTTTTTTGTCCGTTTACCATGAAACGCTTACACTCTAATATGAGTATTGACAATAAGCATTCATTCGGACTTCGTCCATGTTTAAATAAGGGGGAAACGCAAGTGAAAAAAATAATGAACAAACCCGAAAATCTCGTGGTGGAGATGTGTAACGGAATGGTGATGGCGCATCCGGAACTGGAGTTTCTGAAAAAGTATAAAATCATCAAGAAAAAAGCAATCAATGTAAATAAAGTAAGTCTGATCAGTGGCGGCGGCAGCGGACATGAACCAGCTCACGCGGGATTTGTGGGGAAAGGCATGTTGGATGCTGCTGTATGCGGCGACGTATTCGCTTCTCCATCGCAGATCCAGGTGTATCAAACCATCAAGGCAACTTCCGGCCGCAAAGGCGCTCTGATGATTATTAAGAATTACAGCGGCGATATGATGAATTTTAAAAATGGCGCGGCATTGGCGCAAGAAGAAGGCTTCCAGGTAGAATACGTTCGGGTGGATGACGATATCGCAGTCGAAGACAGCTTGTATTCCGTTGGGCGCCGCGGTGTTGCCGGAACCGTGCTGGTTCATAAAATCGCCGGAGCTGCGGCGGAAGAAGGCAGAGATCTCGGGCAGGTTAAGGAAGCAGCGGAAAAAGCGGCCGCAAACGTACGAAGCATTGGCGTCGCCCTTACTTCCTGCACCGTTCCCGCCAAAGGATCGTCTACATTCGCGTTGGGTGTAGACGAGATTGAATATGGGGTCGGCATTCATGGAGAGCCGGGAATTCGAAGGGAAAAGATGATCTCCGCCGACGAATTGGCAGAACGAATGACGAATGACATCCTTGAAGATTTAGGAATAGACGGCGACGAATCGACGGAAATTGTCATCCTGGTCAATGGCTTCGGCGCAACTCCGCTACAAGAGCTCTATTTGTTTCACCATTCGGTTATGCGAGAAATGCATCGCAGAACGATCCGAATTCACCGCTCCTTTGTCGGAAATTATATGACAAGTATCGATATGGCAGGCGTTTCGTTAACCGTGATGAAGCTGGACGAAGAATTGAAAACGCTGTTATCTCGAGAATGCATGACGCCTGCTTTTAGAGTGGATGGTCCGGTAGAGAGTACTGCGTACGTCGAAGTTTTAGATAGCGATGAAGAACCTCCCGTTGTCTTTGAGACAGAGACACCAGAAACATACGCTGTCATCAAAGACGACGTGCTTTCTCTGGAAAATATGATCTATCTTGTCGATAAAATGAGCGAAGTCATTATCAAAAATGAAGTACCGTTCTGTGAACTGGATTCACATGCGGGCGACGGAGATTTCGGCATGAGTCTCGCCAAAGGATTCAAGCAATTAAAGCGGGAGTGGAGCGAAATACTGGGCCATCCTCAATTAAACATCGGAACTTTCCTTCATTCTTGTTCGATGGTCATCATGGAATATTGCGGAGGCGCGTCCGGTCCCATCTGGGGTTCGGCCTTCCGTGCCGCCGGTAAAGCTGTCGACGGTAAACTTGAATTGTCTGTCGGAGAGTTTGCCGATATGCTACAGGCTGCTGTCAAAGGAATACAGGCTACTGGAGAACGCTCTTTCGGGAGGGGAGCAGTGGTGGGTGATAAAACGCTTGTGGATGCGCTAGTGCCTTGTGTTCACTCGTGGTTGGAAAGCGAAACGGCGGGTGATCATTTTAAGTCCGCCTTTGAAAAAGGAGCGGCGGCGGCTGTCGAAGGTGCAGAAAAAACAAAGGGAATCGTGGCTCGAATGGGACGTGCCGGCACTGTAGGAGAAAGAAGTCTGGGTTATCCTGACGCAGGGGCTTACAGTCTAGGAGTTATTTTCACTGAGCTCTCACGTTCTCTAAAATAAGTTTAATTGGGAATTTAAATTAGTACTCAAAAAAGATATATATGGAGGAGCGGGCATGATTCGGGGTTGCGCTTGTTAGACTTCGCTTAACTTATGGCCGCTTCCTCGAACTCCTTCTATTCATATCATTTCGGATGAGGCTGAGAACACTCCTCTCGTAATTCAAGCGAAACTTTGCCTTCAATGATTTGTTTCGATTCACTTGCCTTTTTGGCTTATCTGAAAAGTTTCTCACTACCATCCCGTCCGTCGTATAACTGCTTACCTTCTATCCTCCTGTCTTCGTCTTCTTGACTTTGACCAAAGTTTACCTTCGTACGAAGGTAATTAGCCCTCCCTTCCCCGTTTTTATGGCGGGTCGCCGACATAGCCGACACCTCTGGTTCACTGCATTTCGGTTTGGACTTTACCTGCAGGCCCTTCAGATTCTTCCTCGTAGAAGACACCCTGCCTATCCGTCAATCTTCGATTATAGGATGTCTGCTTCGGCTACGGTACTTTATAGGGTAAAGTTACCGGGTGGATTTGAACCACCTAGATAGTGCGACTGTGAGGCGAACATAAAAATCCACGTTTAGCACGGTTGCTTTCGATATATATTCATGTTTTTTATATTACTGATTTTACTTAATTCTTAAATCTGGAATCATCAGGAAAATTCCTGGTTATTCGTGATGGAATGTGTGCAACATTATAGTTAGGTCTTATCTCTTGATCCCTGAACATCAAATCCAGAGGTTTAAGGATGCCTTCTTTAGCTGTGGGTTCGTCAAGCAAAAGGATACTTAAAATAGTGTTGTCATCCAAGTTAGGACCCTAATCATTATTTTGGGTCTTTTCATCTCACACTCCATCCTTCGAGTGTTAAAAAAAAGATCTCCAAAATTCGAATTGGATAGATCGAGCATAAGAAAGTTGCCCGGCAAGGTGGGTAAAATAGGTAGGGTTATTAAACCTTTGCGAGGCTTACAGAAAATGTTATTTTGAAAAACAAGGCTAGGGTATAGTATACGGTAACCAAGATGATGAACCTAGCAAATTTAAAAATCATCAGAAGCAACCTGGAGATATGTTTCCTTCGGGTTACTTCTGATTTCTTCAAGTAAGATAGTTATAGGAGGTTATCACACTCCAACTTCTCCGATCATTTGCTGTTCGATTTGTTTCATCTCATAAAAATAGCCTTTTTGCCCCATCAACTCCGAATAGGAACCCGTTTCGACTACCTTGCCTTGGTCCATGACCACAATCCGGTCCATCTCTTCCAATCCGGTTAGCCGATGACAAATCATGAGAAGCGTATCATTAGCCGCCTGTGCGTAGAGATGCTTCAAAACGTGATGCTCTGTCACATAATCCAGCGATGAAGTTGGTTCGTCCAGAAGCCATACCCGTCCTTTGCGGAGCATCGCTCGCGCCAGAGCCAACCGCTGCTTCTCGCCGTCTGACAGATTCTCTCCTTTTTCATACACCATATCGGTCAACGATGTATCGGGCAGCTGCATTTTAGCTAGCACATCCAACAATTGTTCGTCAGTATGTTCTTCTCCATTTAGCAGCAGGTTTTCCCGGATCGTTCCCCGGAAAAAATGACTTTGCTGAAACACTACATTAGCCGTTTGCCAAATGCTCGTCTCATCCAGTTCCTTCACCGAAGTGCCGTTTAATCGTATATCTCCAGCCGTTGGTGTTCGCAGTTTGAGCAGCAATTCGATAATTGTTGATTTTCCTGACCCACTCGGCCCGACAATCGCCGTTTTGGAGCCAGGTAAAATGTGCAGGGAAACATCCCTGAGCGCCGGTCTCCACTCCCCTTCATATTGAAACGTAACATCGGATAGCTCCATCGTAACGGCATGTTCAACTGACAATGTGCCACTTGGCTGCGAAGACTGCTCATCAAAGGTCTGAACTGTTTCCGTCAGTCGTTTGGCTGCGTGTTCGCTATCCTCTTTATACGCGGGTAATGTGGCCATAGCCGTCGCTTCTTCAAATACGGTTTGTGATGCCATAACCAACATGGCAAGAAATACGCCTGCAAGCGCTCCTTCCATAATTAAATAGGCGCCGAGCGTCAGCACTCCCCAGGAAACGAGAAACGTAACAAAAGTGTGCATCGATTGCCCGCGCAACAAGTGCCCGGCTGCTCGTTGCTGTTCAGTTGCCAATACAGCGGAAGCGTGCTGAAGCTGCTCCTCCCGCTGTGCCAATTGACCGTATACTTTTAAATCCCGGAAACCGTACAACACTTCTGTAACTTCCGTGGACAGCTGCGCCCTCTGCTCACGAACGCGTCCATGTATTCTCCGCTGCCCGAGTAACACAATTCCCGGTACAACGAATGCCGTTATCAGCATACCTAATACAAACAAAACGGCAATCCAGATCGAATAGGTAGAAGTAAACAGCACCGTAGCCAAAAACACCATGACGACCATGATCGGAGGATAAGCGACTCGCAAGAAATAATTTTGTAAACTTTCGACATCCCCAACGATCCGCGCAAGCAGATCCCCGCTTCGATTTTTGTTCAATATACCAGGCGTTAAAGGAATAAGCTTGGCAAAAAAGGATGTACGTAAACGGCTAAGCATGGAGAATGTCGCCCGGTGAGAATATAAGCGTTCTCCATAACGACTCGCCGCCCGAAGCAGACCAAGCAGTTTGACCATCGAGGTGAGTACAATTAAAGTATAAAGCGGCGGCGCAAATACCGTTTGCGAAATTAGATACCCGCTCGCAGAAAAGAGTGCCACACCGGCTATGCCGGCGATAAATCCACCCAAAATCGAAAGAATGATATCCTTACGCTCCTGAATCATCGCCTTTGACAGAACGGCCAGTTCATTCATGAGGATATCCCCCCTTTCCGCTCTACATCAATCATCTCGGCATATTGAGGCAGGCGCCCCAGAAGCTCTTCATGCCGTCCGGAGTCCACCAACACTCCATTGTCCATAAACAAAATCTTGTCGGCTTGTTGAATCGTATATAATCGGTGAGCCACCGTAATCATCGTAGCCGTTTTTGCCAGTTTGGCTATGGAGCGTTGCAGTACCCGCTCGGTGTGCAAATCCAGTCCAACTGTGGGTTCATCAAACAAAATGATAGCAGGACGCTTCAAAAAAGCGCGTGCTAAGGCAAGCCGTTGCTTTTCCCCACCAGACAGTCCCCTGCCTCCTTCACCAACAAAGGTATCAAATCCATGCTCCAATTGGGCTGTAAGCGCAGTGAGTCCTGCTTCCTCCCCCGCCCGCTCAATTTCTGCCCTGGAGATGCTCCCACGAGCACCAATCGCAATATTTTCAGAAAATGTGCCTGCAAAAATATACGGATGCTGTGTAATGTAGCTAACATGTTCGAACCATTCAGTTTCATCGTATTGCGAGAGTGGACTACCATTCACCAGAAGCGTTCCAGATTCTGGTTTTAGCAGACCGGCAATGAGATGGAGCAAAGTCGTTTTACCGGAACCACTTTTACCTACAATCGCAATATGTTCTCCCGGTTTAAACTGGATCCGACCCGTCTCAAGCTTGAATGAATCTGGAGCATATTGAAACTGAAGATGATTTATTTCCATGGATGGCGGTACTGAAAGATCATTGGAATTTGCAATTTCCAATTTGCTTCCCCTGTCGACTCTATCCATGCTGTCGATCTCGTCGAGTCCATCGGTTGTTAATGCTTCTTCAACGCTATTCGCGTCCCTGCTCTCCCCTGCCGGTTCTTCAAGCATCTGTTCCACCTTACGAACCGCACCCATACTTGTCCGGCCACTGTGAAAGGCCGTTCCCGTATTCTTTAAAAGGTTGTAAAACTCGGGAACGAGCAACAACACGAGAAAGGCGGTGTGGAACGTCATAGATTTGAAAACAAGCAATTGGATGGCCAGCTCAAGAGCGACAATGCCAATGCTTAGCATCACGATCGATTCCAGCATGAAGGTATTCGTAAACGCAATCTTCAAAATGCCCATTGTGGCATCACGGTAACTAAGGCTACTGTGTTCAATTTTCTGTTGCTGACGGTGTGCCCGTCCAAATATTTTTAACGTCACCAGCCCTTGAAGAGAATCCAGAAAAGTACCTGAAAACTCGGCCAGCTGCGCATATTTTTCTTCGGATTTGTTCTTCGTTTTCAGCCCTACCAAAATCATGAATAGCGGGATGAATGGAGCTGTAAATAATAGAATGAAACCTGTGTTGGCATGTTGGATAAATGTAACGACCAAAATCAGAATCGGGATGATAGCAGCTTCCATCATACGCGGCATGTACTGACTGAAATAACTATCAGCCTCATCCACAGCATCAAGAGCAATACTGACCTTGCCTCCCGTCTGTCCACGAAGGGTGGAAGGCATGGAAGCATGGGTCAAGTTTTGCAGCACGGCTGCGCGCATATTTGTCTTGGCAGTGGCAGCCATACGCAAGCCAACTTTACCGTTTCCATATGACAACAATGTGCGTACAGCCATAACAGCCAGAAGAATGCCGAGCAACAGGATAACCGATGAAAATGAAGCTCTCTCCACAAAAATCCGTTGGACTGCTTCAGCAAGCAGTCCAGCCTGACTCACAATAGCTGTACCAAGCGCGAGCGAAAGGATCGCGAGGAGGGCCATATTTTTTCTTTGTGAAGACATTTGTTGAGAAATCAGACTGGATTTCCTCGGCACAGATCACACCTCCTTTATATATAGGCTTGTAGAGAAACCTCATACACGCCGTAATGGATCAATTAGCTTTATTTTTTCCCTTTTACATAATCCGCATCAAACAGGAAGAGCTTGAAGACCAGAATAAGGGATGGGATCAACAGGCACAGACCGCCGATAAACACAACAACTAACGCTAAGCCCATTGCTGGTGAAGTTGCACTGCTCTGAATCGTGATATACGGATCGAGAATATAAGGGTATTGCCCAATCCCATAAGCGAAAAAGGCACAGAAAAATTGCAGCATGATGCATATGAAAGCTAATCCGTAACGGCGTCCGTTATATAACAGCCACATCGCGATCATGAAGAAAGCAACGGAAAGTGCCAAGAGCCACCATAAATCCATCATATTTTGAAAATGCCGCTCATTGTGTTGACCCAAATAGATAAATGCTGTCAGTGCGAGAATTATCGTCGGTGTGCTCCAAAACAGGGCGTAGTTCCGCATCAGCTTCAACGCGGAATGATCCTCTGCACGAGATGCGTAAAAAGTCAGAAATGAGCCGCTTATGAACAAAACGGACACGATTGCCAGTCCAACGATGCTCCACGATAACGGATTGGTAAACAGCGCCCAGTAATCCAGAGAAACCGTCTCAGCCTGCTTCACAATAAAGCCGCCTTCAGACAAAGTAAGTGCCACTGACAACGAAGCCGGAATAAGCAGACCTGTAGCTCCGTACAAAAAAAGATATACTATGTTTTTCTTGGAACCATAATTTTCAAAAGCGTAGAACGAACCGCGAATCGCAAGAAGAATAACTGCAATACTTCCCGGAACAAGCAGCGCGGAGCCATAATAATAGGCTGTGTCCGGAAAAAATCCGACGATGCCAATATAGAAAAAGATAAAAAATACATTTGTAATCTCCCATACGGGTGATAAATATCGGGAAATCAGACGATTAATGAGATGATCCTGCTTCGTCAAACGGGCATAAAAGGCGAAGAATCCCGCTCCGAAATCAATGGAAGCTATAATTAAATAGCCGTACAAGAACAGCCAGAGCACCGAGATGCCAATTATTTCGTAACTCATCATTCAGTGCCCCCCTTTTCCACAGATTGATTAGGATGTTCCTTCATCCATTTCTCCATCTCAACTTCTGCCGGATTATTGTTGAACAAACGTCTTAGCACGATTACACACATACTGCCGAGTACGATGTACAAGAGCAATAAGGCGAAGAATATAATTCTTACATTCGGTGAAGTCGTGGCAGCCTCCTCTACACGCATATATCCACGGATAATCCACGGCTGTCGCCCAACCTCTGCATAAAACCAGCCCAGCTCTACAGCTAGAAAAGCGAGCGGTGCGATCAGTGCGATGATGCCAAGCATCCACTTGTTAAGCACATTGCGTTTTTTCCAGAACACAAACAGGAAGTACAGGACCGAAATCGCGAGCAGAGCAAATCCGATTCCAGCCATTAAATCAAACAGGTAGTGAACAAGAAGCGGTGGCCATTCTTCCTTGGGGAATTCCTCCAGCCCCGTTACCTCCGCATTAAAGTCTCCAAAGGCCAGGAAGCTGAGCACTTTCGGCAAATGAAGAGCCCCTATCACTTCATGCTCTGCATTCAGCCATCCCATTAGAACCAAGTCCACACCGCTACCCGTCTCAAAATGCCACTCTGCCGCTGCAAGCTTCTCTGGCTGATGCTCGGCCAAAAACTTGGCGGACACATCACCAGCTAATGTGTTCAGCAAGCTGAACAGCAAAACGACCGCCATCATGAGATTCAAGGATTTTTTGTGGTATGCGGACACTCCTTTTCTCAGCATCGCAAAGGCTGCAATCCCGGCTAACAAGGCAGCTCCTGTCAAATAGGCCGAGCTTAATACATGGAACACCTTGGAGAAGGTCGCCGTATTCAGCATCGCTTGCACCGGGTCAATCGCTGTGAATTGGCCCGCTTCCATGACAAAGCCTCCAGGCTGGTTCATGAATCCGTTCACCGTCGTAATAAAAACGGCAGACATGCCTGCCCCGGCGACAATCGGAATCGTCAACAGCCAATGGATATACGGATTTTTAAACCGATCCCACGTATACAAATAAATGCCCAGGAAGATGGCCTCAAAAAAGAACGCGAACACTTCCATGAATAACGGAAGTGCAATAACATTCCCAGCCAGTTTCATAAAATTCGGCCATACCAGGGCTAATTGTAGTGATATGGCTGTACCGGTCACGACACCAACCGCTACAGAAATGACAAATCCCCGAGACCATCTCTTTGCCATAAGTGTATAATGGGGATCCTTTTTGCGGATCCCGATGAACTCTGCAATAGCGATCATTAGCGGTATACCGACGCCAATCGTCGCAAAAATAACGTGGAACCCGAGAGTCAAGCCTGTCACCAGCCTGCTCCATAGCACCGTATCAATTGCCATTCTTTACTGCTCCCTTCAAACGCTGTTCATTTTTCGTCATAACTTGATGCTTATGATTAGGCCGGCTAATTCTGGGGCTGCATTCAATATCAGGTTTAGCAGGGCTCAGCGACATCGTTGCCTGTTCGTTTTAGTATGACGTTCCTCGTTCTTTGCTATGTAAAAAGAGAAAAATTTCACAAAGCAAGAGTTGGCGAGCCTGATTTACCTGATACTGAGCAGTCAAATTAATAACGTGACCTAATGATTAAAATCATCTTATCTTAAATTGCAAGTAATTCAATCACAGATATCTCTTAATCCCTAAATGTTCAAGAAAGGGTCAAATCTTTCTGACAACTCAGTGAATAACATAAAAAGAACCCAAAAGAGCTATTGATTCAATAGCGTATATATGATTTCACAAGTCTCCTCCTACTTCGATGTTAGAAAAAAACAATATTTCCTCATTTTAACCTCTAATATATACCCCCTTCTGCAACAAAAAAAACACTGACTCAAATCATCAGTGTTTTTGAATTAAAGCTAATGTCATCTTCGTCATGACAAATCTTTCTCCATTTCATATTGCTCGATGTATACGTCAAGACCAACACTTTGAAGGAAACGTATAGAATTTGTATCTCTTTTGTCTACATTATTGACGGTGATGATAGAATGTCTCTCTCCCATCCAATGAAATAAGGAACGCCCAAATCCCTGGTTTCTTTCTTCTCGCAAAATACCGAACTGTACAACTGCTCCGTTGGCCGATTTTATTACCGCGTATCCACAAATCTTATTCTCTTCCCTTATCGTGACCACATCGTATAAATGCGGATTTCGTAAAATTGCATGAACAGATTGTTCCCAAGAAGGTTCAAAATTCCAATAAGAATGTACCGATGTCCAATCGAATTCTTCCAGTCGAACCATAGTAATGAATGTATGTCTATGATCGTCCGGAAGGGTGACATCAATACGCCCCTTGAAACAAGCCAATTCTCTATGAATTTGAAATCCTATGGCGGTATACGCTTTTATAGCTTTATCATTCGTTTGAATTACTTCAAGCAAACACTTTTGAATATGAGCTTCTTTAAGGATGGGAAGAGCATGACGATAAATTTGTTCGACTAGCCGTCTCCCTCTATATAAAGGAACGACTCCTGTACCAGTATTAAATGCAGTACTTTCGCCGTTACGATCCCCGATGCCATGCATAACAAATGCAACCAGCTTCTCTTGATCAAAAGCACCAAACGACATCTGATAATTAACTCCCGCACCTGCAAATTTATCAGCTAAATACTCCGAAGAAACATGAAATGGAATTACATAATCGGAGAAGGCTTCGTTAAAGCAAGTTGTAAACTCTTGTAATTCAAGATCCTTAACACTTTTGATCAACATGTAGTTTTTTTCTCCTTTTTTTTGGTACTAAGTTCTTCATCATCAGCCAATCTCCAATTCATCATTTAGTACGGCCATAGAAAAAAGAATACCCATCTGACTTTCCAAGCTTAGTCGTCTCCGTTCCGTCCACTATCTTGACCGCTTTCAGTAACGATATAATTTGTGTATTCATGAGCTTTGCATCAAATTTGCCCATCTCTCTGTCTTCACTATCCACGAGCAGATAGTCGGGCATTGGAATGAAGCCAATCACCGGTATCCCTGCTTCAAATAAAGGCTGACTCTCTCCAAACTCAAACTTGTTATGTCCACGTAATAATACAGTACGTGTGCCGTCGGACTTTTCAATAGCTTTCAGCCATATGGACGCCATCATTTCATTGCCCGCATAGGTATATTCTGTACTTATTTTTCCAGTTGGTCTATAGTGACCCGTATCATCGTCCTTCCACTCCATACTGCCTAAATGCTCAACCGTAATTCCAGCTACAGCTTTCATATGGCCTTTCTTGCCATCCCAGAGCTCTCGATGCCCCTCCATCCAAGTGGAAGTCGCCTGAGAAGTTCCTTTGAAATCCGGTAATCTAAAATGGCCTGTCACAAAGGTGAAAATCATCGTACGTTCCGGCTGCTCCTGCTGTAAGTAACGAATCATGGACAGCATGCCCACAGCACCATTTTCCTCCACCACATTTATCCCATCCGTATGGGTATTTATGATAATCGCTTCATCTTTATTTTTCCCGTCAATTTTCACATAAAAGGATTCTGTTGGAGCATTTTTTTGTATTTCCGCTTCTAAAATAACCGTACCTTCTTTGTGTTCCTGGGCTGCACTGATCACCTTTTTCCCTTCCGTTTCATTGACCCAGATCGCAGGAATTCCAACATAAGCTGTAGTAAAAGGCACATACTGCTTTTCAACCTTATCGTCGGATACCCCTTTCCAGACAACAACAACAGCTTTCACACCCATTTCCTTCGCTTGCTCCAATTTAGCTTCTTTTAAAGCTGTAGTGAGGACTAGATCGCCTTCATTTGGGGCAATTTGGCTTTCCATTGGAGAGGAATCCCGCATGTTCATAACGATCCCACTTGGGAAATTTCTGAAATTCTCAATTTCAATGACAGCAATTTTTCCGCTGGCCTGGTCATACTCACCACGCTTCGTATATACCAGCTCCCCTGTTACCCCATTTTCGTCAGTTTCCCCGGAATAAGGAAAAGCTGAAGAGACATGAATTGACTGCTGATCAATCATTAAAGAGCTGCTCTTTTCTTCCCATCGGTCAAAAGTATAGTGATCACGATAAACTTTCAGCCCCATATCTGTTACCTGTTGCTCCAGCCATGAAATAAATTGATTATGACCCTCAGAGCCGGTTGTACGGCTTCCAAAAGAATTCATTACTTCAATATCCTTCAGCATCACTGCTGCAGAATCCAATTTACGTTCATCGATCGTCACAGCCGCATCAGCTGCTAATGCCACAGGTGTTGTAATAGGTTTTGAATAGATTCCAATACCCCAAAGTGCAGTAACGATAAGAGCAGCAATGCTGAATAACACTTTACGAACCACTATTAATGGAGTGACTCTTCTGCGCACCTTTTGTCCAAAGAGTCCTCTCCATATGCCCGCTACGATCAGCAGCAAGATAGAAAGCGCAAGCAGCCAAAATTCTCTTGTCAGTAAGTACAACCCTTCTGCCACCATCGCACTAATTAACACCACATGTAACTTTTCACGCTTCTTTAAAAGTAAAAAAGAGATGCCTAATTCCGCTAACAAAAGGGTAATGGTCACTATCGAGATTACCGTTTCTTTGCCAATGAATACCGTAGCACAAAGTGCTAGGATCAAAAGCAGCCCCGCTGACAATCGTCTATATAAGTTTTCTAACATGACGCCCTCCCATTTTATCTACTACTATTTTGACATTACATTTGTAATGCCTTATGGTTTTAGCATATTGAAAAGACTCATGTAAAACAATAAAACGAACACCAGAATGTACAAACGGAGGGGATATGTCATCTCAAATCATGAATTATACAGTCCGAATACCTCTCAGCATCGTTCCAATAAAGAAACCAACCGTTTGACAAGAGAAGCCATCTGCACGGCATTAGTATACTTGATCCAGGAACAGCCTTTTAACAAAATCACCATCACCGATATTGTGAAGCGTGCAGGGGTCTCTCGAACGGCCTATTACAACAACTATTCCTCCAAGCAAGAGATCCTGGTGGATTTGGTCGATTCGCTTATTTTCGAAATTAATCAAAAACTCTTACCTTACACCAATGAATTAACAGGCAAAGCTAAAGAACCTCAAAAATTTATCAGAGTGCTTTTTGAAGTTGTTTTTCAGCAGCGGAACATCTACAAAGCACTTCAAAGCGCAAAATTTGATGATGTGATTCTGCATTGCTTGAATGAAATGATGCTCTCTACTGCTCACGACAAAAGCGATGAAAATGTGTACCGAATATACTTTAAAGCGGGGGCCCTCTATAATGTTCTCCTCAAATGGATACAATCCGACTTTGCAAAATCCATTGATGAGATGACCAAGATTTGTCTCGATGTATACCAAACACCAATGTCCCAGGAATAAGGGGTATTATCAGCAAAAAAACGTTCACTCATCAATCGATGGGTGAACGTTTTTTATACTCTGTAACGCAATGGGCATAATGAGGTGTAAGAGTGCCTTTAGCTTACTGGCATCAGGTCTTGCTCATATCCTGTTGACGATACGAACACTATCCCCAATCTCTTCCATTGAAAAAAAACAAGGCCGTTCAAAACTCACTGTATTGGGTTGGTGAATGGTTAGCATTAACTCGTCTTGCCAGGTATAAAACAGCATCCCGTGGCCTCCGTCCTGTGCAAACAGCGGTTGAGGCTCATGAATCCAAGGTCCCTGGATATGACCACTTTGCGATCTAGCAAGCCCGATTGCATATCCTGAGCTTGAGTAGCTTGACCACAGCAGCAGAAGTTTCCCGCTCAGCGTTCGATGTAAGAAAGGTCCATCTGTGACATAGTTTTCACCTGAATGAACAATAACATCCCCTGTATTAGATACGCTCCAGCCTGATTGTGATGCCGTAAACATATACTGCGGCGGTGCTAAGGCATGACGTAAATCGATGGATAACGGCATGCAGCAAATCGCACCATCTGATATTTGAGTCCATTCATGCGAGAAGACTATCCACGGTTGTTGATCTTCGTCGATATGCAAGGTTCCATCCAGACATTCCCAGTCCGGTGGTGTGATCGGTGTTTCACTGATGGGAACGAACGGACCCAAAGGTGTTTGTGCTTTTAGAATTTGAACGCCACGTGGCTTGTTTTCTGCCTTGAAGCTAGCGAGCATGTAATATGCATCCTGGTATAGATGTACCTCTGGTGCCCAGAATTGTTGTTCTGCCCAAAATCCAGGTGGTGGCGTAAACACGGAATACGGTCCTTCCCATTCCTCTAAATCATGACTTCGATAGGCTTGAAATCCTTGAGCCTTCCCAGTCCAAGGATTTGCATCGGTTGTTCCGTAAAGATAATATAGCTGCTCCTCGTCCACACGCAAAATAAACGGATCCCGTATTTGAATTTGTGTCGTATGCATATGATGTTCTCCTTATCTATCGTATTCATATCGCTAGTGGTTCAATCTATGAAAGTAATCTCAGGTGTCCACTTGGTCGAATCGTAGTCGGTTGTTCCGCGCTTATCCACCCGAAATGATATCACATCGCCTTTATTCAAGATCGTAGAGGCCGCTGTTTCATGTCCCATATTGTCATTGTACTCAAGGACTTGCCACTGACCATTGGAAGGCCAAATCATTTGGTTGTTCTTCCAAATGCTTACCGTCACCCCATCTCCACCATTAACGACCGATTTCTTAACGATCCCGTTAATCTCAATCTTCCCTGCACGTGGAGACACCCAATCTAACAGAATCTGCGTTACATCCGGATGAAAATAGAGCTCTCCATCCGCTTTCCATATCGCATCCCAAGCTTTTGGACCGTGCCAATGCATTGAACCATCTAAATTCCATACCATATCCCTTGTACCAACACCTGCCTGCCAAGTTCGATAAAACCAATGGTTCACTCCCTGTTCCATGGAAAACTGTTCAGCCGCATGATGAGTGGAACCATCAGGGAGTATCGGGCCGTCTGTCGTAATTCCATTTGGGTTCTCCGGTGAGTACAACTCCAGATTACGTGCAAATGAATTGACTCTGAAATATGCACTTTGGAAGGCTGATACGAATTGATCGCCTATTTGGATATTTTCAAATGTAATGTTTTCAATAAGGTGTGCTGCATCTCTACCATAAATACGAATCTCGTTCGAACCATCCGACATCGATGTTATATTTTTATAATGAACGTTGCGGATGACTCCAGGCCATTGCCAGTTTCCTGGTAAACTACCGAACCAGAAATCGTCTTCCATTGTAATATTAATGAGACGTTTGGCTTTCTCCACACGGATATCTTCGAACGTGATATTCTGGATCGTAGTCGCATTCAGCGCGCAAATATTGATTGCCGCCCGCTCTGTAAGCTGATCCGGGTAATTGATATCATCAAAATTTCGTAAGATATCGATATTTTTAAATTTGATATTGTCAAAGGTACTTGCTAGTGTTTCCGCCCCGATACCGATGGCATTGTTCGCATCACTCCAGAGCTGAGAATTTTGATAAGTTATATTGTAGGTCGGTGGTGCTGTTGCAGGATCCACAGCCGGATCATAGCCTGCATTACCTGTACCTTTGATCGCTACGCTGTCATCACTTGTATGAATAAAAGCATGGTCAAACAATACATCATGACTGTTTGCGATATTAAAGCCATCCGACGAAGCATAACGCGCATTAATCGCTTTGTAATTAAGCACATCTACTTGTGCGGACTTCCACATAAAAGCCGTCCACGCATTTTGGTCACGTGCTACGATCAGGTCGCGAATTTCTATATTTTTGCTATTTTTCAAAGCAAGTGCGACTTCGTCAAACCCATCACCGCTCACGTAATCGTTCAGCAATATGCCGCGTCCGCGTATCGTTACATTCTCAGAACCCTGCACGAGAAAGCGCCCCCGCACAATAGCACCCCCTGAAATATATACAGTCTGACCTGAAGTGATTTGTACGGGTCCTTGCGCAGACAGATCATAGTATCCAGGTGGGTAATAGATCACATGGCTATCCTGCATCGAAGGGATATTGGTTTCAGGTGAACGAACAAATAAATGAAGTACACGACCGTTATAATCACCATCCAGCAGTAACGTAACGTCGGTGTCAGGATTAACTTGTACAGATACGCTATTACCATTCCGTGTCCCTGAAAGCCCGAGCGAATGTGGAAGTAACTGATAGGAATTAAAAGGAAAATGTACGTTGATATTCACGTTGGTCAAACCCGAAGTATCCAATGCTGCATAGGAGACATTGTTGCCCCACGCGTTTTCTCCAGAAACATATACTGGAACAGATGTATTCCCCGCAGTTATCGTAAAATCAGAAGAAACATATTTTGACGGCAGACCACTTGGTACAGGGTAGGCCGTAACCATAGCATCCTCGGACGCCTGTGCGTAGCCAGCTGGTATGTTTGCGCTAAACAATACAATGAACGACAAAGAAAAAAACAGTACAAAAACAGCTTTAGGTAAATGAAACTTAGAATGAGCCATGATGATCCTTCCTTTCTTTGATGTGTATGTTGTTTACGTATGGATTTGTTTCTAGCCACAGTGTATCTGACGTGTGAGCAATGCCATCAGGTGTGTAGATGTGATCAAATAATATATCCTCTACCCGATGTTCTTCATCATAGCCCCATAACCGAACCGGCGCATTGGACGGTATACGTATATTTCGAAAACAAACCCTTTTGATTTGACCTGCATCGTTGTCAGTTGACCAGCGGTCGCGCATCAAAATGCAGTTCACCACACTGGAATCCTCCTGGTGAATCGTAATATCTTCAAACAGAATATCGGATATGGTACCACTGTCACAAAGTGCGATACACAACGCACCCAACTCATACGCCCAGCGAGCAAAGCTGTGGAATACCGTGCAATGGCGGAATGTCACGTTTCGAATATCACTCTTCGATTCGCCTGCAATGCCAAGTCCTCGTACTTTGTCATTCCACACCTCACAGTACTCTACGACAATATCATCACCACCTAGGATCGGAGCCGGTAACATTGCTTTCACGCAAATCGCATCGTCACCCGTACGAACAAAGCAATGACGAACACGAACATGTTGAGAACTGACGATATCAATGCCATCACTATTCTCGCGATAGCCAAACAAGGAAAGATGTTCGAACAATACATTTTTACAATGGAACGCCTCTACAGTCCAATGCGCAGCTCCAACCAGGATCGGCCCATCTACGATAACGTCTTCACAATCTGTAAAACACATCGTCCGGCGCGCATGCCAATCTAGTGCTGATGTATCAATGATCCCGCGGCCCAGAATACGAATACCTTGTTTGCCTTTAGCGAAGATAAAATCGTTGAAATTCGGCTTGCCAGCCCAATCAACACCCAGGATAGGTACCTCATCATTCTGAGGTGGAACAGCTCTTATTATAGCGCCTCCAGCGATATAAACCGTTTGATGATCACAAAGCTCCAAGTAACTAACCTCATGCACGCCCGGTCCAAAATATAGAACATGAGGTGACGCCAGATCGGGTATGCGGTTTTCAGGTGGCATTACAAAAATCGATAGAGGCGTATGGACCCGTCCGTTCACTTCCACAAGCAAATGACATGCTCCAACGACGGAACAATGAACCTGATTCTCCTCAACACGGTAGGTAACACCTTGTTCTTGTGAAAACACCGTCGCAGAGTGAAGTTTCCCTTGAAAAGTCATGCATAAATCAATGGCAACGTCATCGCCTAGTAGCTCGATGGTACAAAAGCTGTGCGGGCCACCAGACGTGACGGGTACTGCATATACAGGCACCTTTTGACCTTGCACATGAACATCCCAATCCAGAGAAAGTGCTAGACTATCGGTATAGGCATTGTAAGCGTCAGCGCCACGACGCATAAAATCTAAACGATTCTTAATGGGCTTAATTTGTGATGGCACTTCGAAAATGCGAAATGCTGTTTCCATACTCTAACTCATCCTTTCACTGCCCCAGCCGTCATCCCCGAAATAATCTGCTTTTGGGCAAGAAAATAAACGATAACAACGGGAAGCGATATGATAATGACATTCGCGAACACAAGATTCCAATCCGAGCTGTGCACACCGAAAAAATTAAAGATCGTAAGCGTTAATGTGAAATTTTTGGTACTGTTCAAAAAATAGATCGTTGTTCCAAAGTCATTCCAAATCGCCATAAAGGTAATGATAAAAAGCGTGACTGTGATGGGTTGAAGCAACGGAAAAATTATTCTGAAAAACAGCTTTATCGGATCACAACCGTCGAGTATTGCAGATTCATCAATTTCTGCCGGAATACTTTTACAGAAGCCCATATATAGAAAGACGCCCATGGGAATATTCGCTGCAATCAAGACGAGAGCAGCTGCAGTGAACGATGAAATATTTAAGTAGTGACAGATGAAATACGTAGGAATGATCTGCCCTGGGATAAAAAGTCCTAGAATAATGAGTGAAGACATGATCGATGATACCCTATGTTTACGTCGTTGCAACACAAACCCGGTCATTGCACACAAAATGATGATTATAAGAACACTCGGTACGGTGAGGAGCATGCTGTTTTTAAACGCTGTCCCAATTCCGCCCTCTTTGAACATCGTTGTATAGTTTGATATCGCTTGCCATTGCGATGGAAAGTGCAAGTTAATCAGCGCAGCGTCCTCTTTATTCTTAAACGAGTTGATAAGGATCATATAGAATGGAATGATGACGACAAGACTGAACAAAAGTCCGAGTGCTTCGACTCCCCAGTGTCCTTTTTTTCGCTGCATCACATTTCCACCTCCTTGGTGGACAAAAACTTATAAACTGGCAATACAACAAGAAGCACGACGATACACAAGATAATACTTGCTGCAGAACCCTCGCCGTAGCGGCCGCTACCAAATGATTTGTACACGAGTGTACCAAACACTTCGGTTGCCGAACCAGGCCCTCCTTGCGTCACGGACTGTACAATATCGAACGCTTTTAGCCCACCAATTAGATTAACGACCATTGCATTAGTAAAGGCAGGCATTATCAGTGGGAAGGTCACATATTTAAATTTCATCCATGCCGTTGCACCATCAATTTCTGCCGCCTCGTAATAACTTTCAGGTATGGTCTGCAGTCCTGCAAGTAAGATCACCATCGTAAAGCCTGTCCATTTCCATACCTCAATGAACGCGACGGAGAATATAGCGATTTGTGGATTCGTCAGCCAATGTTGTGCGAATACATCCAGCCCAATGGTATCCAAAAAGACATTCATGATACCTCGAGTCGGATGCATGATCGCTGTAAAAATAATACCCACAGCAACACTGCTAAGCACAGCAGGCAAGAAAAACACCGTACGAAGAAAATTGGTTGTTCTAAGTTTGTTATTTAAGAACACAGCCAATAACATACCAAATACGACTTTTAATGCTGTGGTGACAAAGGCAAATATAAATGAATTTTTAATCGCAATATTCAGATAACTGTCCGTAAACACATTGATATAATTCTGCAACCCCGCGAAGGAGGCTGCAGAAAATTCAAAGTTACGTATATTTAAAAAAGAGAATCCAAATCCCATCATGGAAGGCAGTAAAAAAAACAGTCCATAGATCACAAAACATGGGATAACCATCCAGTAAGCATAGATATTTTTGAGTTGTTTTGGCATTAGATCACCCATTTCAAGTATTTCGATATCAGTTACGTTTATTTCCAGTTCGGATCTTGGGCTGCTGTTGCGTTTCTCGTGGTTTCTTCATCCATTGATTGGAGAACTTGATCTACGGTTTTAGAGCCCACGTAATAATCTTGCAGAAACTTGTCGTAAGAGCCGTAACCATAGTTATTTCCTGTTCCTTGCCATAAGGCTATACTCTTACCTTCTTTCATCAGATTCAAGAGATCTTGGTGTCCTGGTGAAAGATTTACTTTTACATTTTTATTAATATAAATACCTGTTTGAGCATCAGCATAAATTTGCTGTCCTTTGGTAGAGCTAATAAAATCAATTACTTTCTTCGCAGTGTCAACATCTTTTGCGCTGGTCGTAATATGAAGGGAGGCTGGCAAAGAAGAGTCCGTGAAATTTTCACTCTCATTATACAAAGGCAATGCAAACGCCCCGATATCCTGTACTGCATCCGGATACTTACTTGAAATTTCATCAATTACCCAAGTTGCATTGACATACATACCAGCATCGCCCTGTGCCAATGCGGTCTGAGCCATATCGTATGTATCCGATAGGTAAGTTTCATTAACATAACCTTTATCTATCATTTCTTTAGACTTTGCTATGGCATCAGCAAAATGTTTATTTTCCGCATAATTACGTTTGTTCGTATTCATTTCACCCCAAAATTGACTATATGATTTTCCACTTTCAAATACTTCTTTATTAAATCCAAAATGTGTGAAGGACTGAAGTGTCCACGCATCCTTACCGGAATAATAAAGAGGTATTTTTTTGATCGTTTTTATCTTTTCAGAAGCAGCTAGAAATTGCTCCCAGTTCGTAGGGATTTCTGTGATACCCGCTTCTTCGAATACTTTTTTGTTGTAAAACACACCTAATAGGTTGGTTGTATCGATTGGCATGCCGTATAGTTTACCGTCGTAGCGATATCCACCTTCTTCAAGTGTAGCAGCGTCATACTCCGATTCACTAGAAAGTGAGCCCATATCCACGATTTTATCCAGTGCGTTTACCTGTGTATCAATCCACTTTGCGCCATAAGTTTGAATTATGTCTGGTAAATCTCCTGTGGCAAACCGTGCTTTGACCACATCTTCGCCTTGAGAGCCTCCTGCTATTTTTTGAATATCCAATTTAAATCCAAGCTCCTGAGAGTTTTCATTGACATAGCTTTCAAGCGCTTTCCATCCATCCTTATACCATTCTGTAAATGTAAGAACGGTAACAGTTTTCACATCATTTGTTGCGTTTGGACTAGGATCCGATGATTTGGATGAATGAGCCCCCTGCTGTCCGCAACCAACCATGGATAGCGCCATGACGGATGTAAGCAGGATCACAAACATTTTTTTGGATTTCATTTTGTAACCTCCCTTATGTAATGTACTTTCATCTTATCAGCATCTGTCATGCGAGGAATTGTTCTTTTTTAAACTGAACTGTCCTTTTTTAACTGATTTTCACGTTCTGCTCTACCATCAGGGATTATGCATTGACTTCTTGAAAGATGGAGTGATAAGTTCGGAATACGAAGTTCAATCATCACATCATTCGCTTCAAGAAAGGGAGATACAGCCCGTGCATAAACTTCTACGACATACCTTACATAGCCTGCAATTTAAGATAATAGGTGTAACATTGACGCTGTTTTGTATATTTACGACGGCTACGACTTATTATTGGTACGATAGCTTGACCAAACAGGCCACGACCACATCTGTAAATAACTTGTATGCCATGCTGCAAATATCCAACAACAATTTTGAAACCGCTCTCAAGGATATTGACCGCGTGACAGCACTCATTTCCAGTAATTTTGGGAACAACCTGAATAGTCGGATTTTTAATTATTTGAAGTATAAGAATGTTGGGGATGCTACCTTGTTGCAATACCGTCGCGAAGCTGAAGACTATATGATTAGCTTGTGTAATTTTAAATCTTACCTTAATGGGATGGCGGTGTATGATCTGGAAGGCAATAGCTTGTCCTATGGACCCACCATGAATGGAAAGGAAGTTTTGAAGCAAGATTGGTACGAAGAGTTGAAGGCATCAGATACTGCAGTGAAGTTTATACCGCCTCATTTCTATAGTTCATATCGTAGGCAGGACTCTGATCTTGTATTTTCAATTGCACGCCCAATCAAGTACCATGGAGAGTTGATAGGTCTTGTGATCGCCGATATTAAGATATCCATGCTTAACGACATGTTTGGTATTGATAATATCAATGATTATGCGGTGTTCGTAATGGATGAGGAAACCGGTACGCCTATCTTTCCTGCTGGGTCCGATGCCCACAAGCTCAATGATACGGAAATGAGCTCACTAACAGACAAAGCGTCTGTAAGTGACGGACGGTTTGTCACTATGTTACGTGGAGAAAATAGTCTTGCCGTTTCACAGAAAATGTTCCTAACAGGATGGAGAATCATTGGTTTCGTCCCATTTAACGGAATACTAGCTGATTTTCTCAATACACGCAGTCAAGTCGTTATCATTGCCTTACTGTGTGGCGTAATGTTTATATTATTGGTTTCATTGTTTACATTTTTTCTGTCCCGTAATTTACGTAAGCTTTCTCGTGCAGTCACAACAATTGACCATGAGAATCTAAATCTCGACGTAGATATCCGTTCAAAGGACGAAGTTGGGCAGCTCTACCAGCAAATCCGTATTATGATTATGCGTATTCGCGAATTAATCACAGGTATACATAATAGTGAGCAAGAGAAAAGAAAATCAGAAATGCGCGCCCTGCAAGCACAGATCAACCCGCATTTTCTGTACAATACTTTAAACACGATTAAATATCTCGCTACGCTGCGTGGCGCACAAAATATTGAGAATGTATCCATTGCACTTTCCGATATGCTACATGTGAATTTGAGCAACGATCGTTTTATTACGGTTAAAGAGGAAATTCATTATTTACAGCAATATCTTGAAATCCAAGAATATCGTTACAGTGGAAAATTCACATGTTATTTTTCGGTGAGTGAAGATGTTCATGATAAGATGGTTCCTAAGCTCTTACTACAACCAATTGTGGAAAATGCTTTACTCCATGGTCTTGTGCCACAAAATGAAGTTGGAATTCTTCAAATACGTGTATTCACTGAGGACGATTTGTTACGAATACGTATTAAAGATAATGGGAAAGGGATGACAGAGGACGATCTCACCGCGTTACTCGCTTTCACAGCTTCAAACACAACTCATATCGGACTTGCCAACGTCCGTGCCAGGCTTCACCTACTCTTTGGAGAACTTAGCAGCTTTACCATGTGGAGTGAGCCTAATCTATATACAACCGTTGAAATTGGAATTCCAATGATCACAAAGGGGGTGCAATATGATTAAAGTGATGATTGTGGAAGACGATGTCCTTGTACGCAACAATCTCAAATACATGCTCAGTACGGAGCTGGTGAGTGCGGTAGGCAGTGCTGAATACATATTATGTGGTGAAGCATGTGACGGCCAAGAAGCTCTCGATAAAATCTCGAAGTGTTCGCCTGATATCATACTCTCAGACATGAAAATGCCGAATATCGATGGGCTTGCCTTGTGTGAGAGACTACATATCGAGCATCCTCATATTCAATTTATTGCGCTTAGTAACTACGATGACTTTAACTATGTGTATGGTACACTGCAAAATGGAGCCGTCGATTACATTCTCAAACATAAAATATCAGCTGTCACGTTGAAGGAAGCGTTGAATAAGGCAAGTCGTTCGCTGACACAGAGCCCCAAACAACCTGACCACATGCTTGACACCAACAATATCAATGCGTTGAAACAAGAGTTTCTTATTCAGTTGCTGACATGTTTTTATATCGATGATGATGAGATCGCCGCACATATCCAAACCCTTAAGCTCAATTTAGATCTCTCTCAAGTGTTAGTTATGATCATGTGCATCGACGACTACCAATCCATGGATCTGAAAAAAACTACACTGTTGCGTTTTTCTGTTAACAATATTATTTCCGAAATTCTTGAAGATCAGCAGAACGGAGCGGTATGCCCTATTGTCAATGAAAAGTATGCTGTTTTTCTCTCATTCGCGAATATCGTTAGCCAAAAAAAGATTCAGGATATTATACAGAATACGATGACACGAATCTCATCTTGCATGAAGAACTTTCTGAATCTTTCGGTCAGCTTCAGCATCGGCAACATATGCAGTCACATCCAGCAACTTCCGCAAAGTTATCAGCAAGCCGAGAAAAAGCTGAAAACCAAGTTTTATTACGAGGCTGGAGCTGTATTCACTAGCTCGGATGAACAGCAAGATGCGGCGATGCTGAACTACTTTGACATCCAGAAAGAATCAACGCTCACTCATCTGATTTCTATTCAGGACCGTGAAGGAATCTGCACCATGCTATCTCATTTATTCAGCGAAATTCGAGCAAATAAACCACCGCTTGCGATTGCACAAATGGTCTTCACCGATTTACTCAGTCTTATTAACAAGATTTGCAAAAATCATTCGATCGATCTACGTGAGGTTTATGCAGACCCAATTTTGCCTGATAAGCATCTGAGTGATTTTTCATCTCTGTCATCCGTACAGGAATGGCTATTATCGCTATTCGACAAGCTCTGCGATGCGCTTGCGATGCATGAAGCATTGCCAACCTCAATCTATGTAAAAGAAGCACTAGCGTTTATCCATGTGCATTATACAGAAGATATTTCACTAAGCCTGATCGCTGACAAAATAAATATTAGCAACGTTTATTTGAGTAAGCTTTTCAAACAAGAGATTGGTATTGGCTTTGCTGAGTATTTGATAAAATACCGATTAAAGCTAGCACAGACACTCTTGGATCAGCATAGGCTCTCAATTCACGAAATTGCCACGGCAAGCGGGTTCAAAGATTATATCTATTTTTTAAAAACATTTAAAAAGCACGTTGGTGTCACGCCGACTGAATATATAAAAAAAACCTGCAACATTTGATCGATGATTATCAAACTCAAAAATAAACTAAAACGCAGTCACAGCAGCTGCGGCAGAAGCCCGAATGCTCAACATGTTGAAGACGCCAATACCACGTGATGTATTGGCGTCTTTGTGATTTAGCGGCTAAGGATTATTGCACGTGTACGGTGATCGTATTACTCGATGTCACGCCAGCTTCGTTCACAAGCTCGCATCGATATTCATACATGCCCGCCGGTAGATCACGGATCTCCGTTACTGCCGATTGCGCTTGAGGTGTCTTATTGGTGAGCGTCTGGGTATCGATGAGCACGCCGTTCTCATAAAGCCGGTACGACGACCCATTTGTTCCCCACCACATGTTCATGCTCACTTTGAAGGTTCCATCCCCATTCCAGTTATCATGTGAGAGAACTGGTTGGCCTGGATCAGCATCGGTCACGCGCACAGTTAGTATGTTGCTTCGCGTGGTACCGAATGCATTTGTCAGTTCAGCGATATAGCGGTACGTACCGTTTGCCTTGTATGTCACGGAGGTGACTGTGGATTGGGCTTGAGGTGATGCGTCTTTGAGTGTTTGTGTATCGATGAGTGCATCATTCTCATATAATTTGTAAGTTGTACCGTTGTTTCCCCACCACATGTTCATCTTTACGTCATAAGTTCCGTCAATTAAGCCTGTATTATGGCCGTTATTGCTTGATAGTTCGGGTTTACCGGGACCCCCAGAAGCATTCGCCACGATGTTGCTTACCTCCGCTTTCGCCGTACCCGTGTTCCCTGCTGCATCAACGAATTCGAATGTGAAGATGCCATTCTCCTTAAACGTATAGCTATCTGCTCCCTCATTGTTCGTTATCGTAACCGGCTCACTTGCCGTCATTGTAGCGATGACCTCTTGTTTGGTCGGTTCCGTAGTGCTGTATACAATTGATGCCGTTGGTGTAGTCTTGTCTATGCGGAAGGTGATTTTCTGGTTTGCCTCCACATTTCCTGCTCGATCCATCGATCGATACAGTAGGGTATACATACCGTCTTGTTCAAAAGTCAGAGGAATCGTGTACGGCAGCCATATTTTCCCGCCATCTAAACTGTATACCACGGATGCTACATCGGACTTGTCATCGGTTGCGCTCAGTGTCGCTTGTACGCTGCTCATATACCAACCGTTACGTTCCGTCCCTTCGAGTGAAGCGATCGTCGTCGGAGGGGTCATGTCAGTAACAATCCACTGCATGGAACGAAACTTGGAAGATAACTTCCCGTCGCCGATTCCTCCTCCCCATTCAATGAACCCTTTTCTGCCGGATCCGTCATTGTCATTAACAAGCAACGAGAAGCTGATGTTCCCGTTCTTCTCCGGCTTAATCGGTGCGACTTCCGACCAAGGGAGAGATAGTTCGTAGATCGTATTCTGCTCTTGATCTCTTGTAATAGCTAGCTGACCATTGGTGATGGGTCCTTTAATCACGCCCGGAGGGGCATTCCAACTGTATATTTGCGGACCATCAGGTGTTTGAGAAATTCCGATTTCGTACCAATACGGTTCTTCACCCGGAAGGCCATTCGCAATGGCAAACTGAATGCTGTCGTTGTTCCAAATATCGGCACCCAGGAAAGAAGAATAATGCACATTGTCCTTTACTTTCGCAGATAGATAGAGTTGGTTTGTATCGTAACTGATCCAGACATTTCCGCTTAAATCTCCTGCACCTTGATAGCCTGTCATTTTGACCGTACCCTTCGACAGATCGATCGGAGATGCGCTGGCTGCCGTGTCCGGATCCAGCACTCCATCTACTGCAACAGACCTAAGGGGCACAGGATTAAATTCGGCAGATCCCGTGTAGGTATACGGATCAAAACCATCGACATTAACTGTCACTTTAATTGTACTACTAACACCAAGGCTAATGGCAGATAGGGGGAATTTCACGGAGGTAGATGCATCAGCTGGAATCGAAACATTCAGAACCTCCGATCCGGATTGGGTTCCGAATCTCCATTCCACTTTATTAATCTGAATCGGCTTGGTTGTGGATTCGTTCTTAATTGTAACCATAAGTGCTTTGCTGCTATCCGATTCATTAAGAGTAGGTCGTACCTGAACGTTATACGATGGAAGTGTCGATGCCGAACTTCTCAACAGGCCGACTCTCTCGCTCCCATTCATCAATACGCCTGTAATAAGACGAGTACCCGGTTCGTTACCACTCGGCACGCTGATTGTTTCCGTCGTTTTCTGACCGCTAGGTGTAGACACCGAATAGTGCTGTCCTTCTACAACTAGATTGAAATCAAAGTCATCGGACATCTTGTTATCCGTCTCAAGGGCGAGTGACATCGAATCACCTACGTGTGATGACTTACTTGTTAACGTAAATGTGGAATCCTTCTCAATACCTCTAACTTCTCCTGCCACAAAAAAGGGTTCATTGCTTAATGTCACAAATACGTTGCCATTATACGGCGTGTATGTGTGCGTATTTCCCATCATATCCGTGATCTGAATCGGACTCGGCGTACGTATGACGACTGGCGTCGATGTGCTTGTTGTCCATAAGACACGAACCGGTTCACCATTTTTATCGAACGTATAGCTTCGAATATCTTCTTCCGTGACATCCCGCGCAACGAACTGTACGTTGTTCAGTATCCTTGTCATAGTCGCAAAACTCGTATAGGCGGGCTTTGGCGTAAGGCTCCCTAACGGATCGTTCGGATTTCGCAAAAGGCCGAAGTTATCTTCATTAATATTTTGGATCCCGTCATTGATCAGGTCGTACCATACAACCTGATCCACACCATTCGCGATTGCAACGACATAAGCGCGAAGCAAATAATTGGCTTGGGTCTTCTCATCCACGCCGCGGGCATCAAGCTGGGTTGGCCATCCGGTCTCATTAATCCAGATCGGCTTCAGATTTCCGTTGTTGTACTTCAGAATCAAATTTTTCAAATCAGCAATCTGGGTTTCATACCCTTCCGGCGCACCGGGATATAGATAGGGATGAATCGAGAACCCATCCATATATGACATGCCGCCCAGCTTAAGCACATCTTCAATCCATTTGAGATTACCCACTGTCGATGTGCCAAGAACAGGCAGTTCAGGGTACATAGGTTTGATCGTCTCATACGTTTTCTTCAAGAGTGGATAATAGAATTCTGGTTTGGAATCGGCTGGCCCATTGCCGCGATCTCCGAAGCTGCCATAAAATTCGTTGTATACTTCAACGGCATCCATCTGGCCTTGGTAATGATCGACGTAAGCCTTCATATAATTGGCGAATCCTGTCCGCCCGGCATCTGTATAAGGGGTACTGTTATTGTCGTAATTGGGGTTAGTGTATCCGGATACATAAAGGAAATCAAAATCGTCTGAATCTAGCATATTCATGTAATAGTCCGGCTGAGGGGTAAAGGTGTAGTTCCCCTGCTGTCGCTCGATGCCAGGCCACTCATAGCCGCCCCGCACCATGCGGATGCCGGCATCCTTCATCAGCTTCACGATATCAGGAGTCATGGCCTGTGGAAAACGATGCAAATGAGTCGATACTCCGAACGGAGCATGTTCATTTCCCGTTGCATCACGAGTGGCAAGTACAGTGAATGGTGTTTTAATTAATACAGGATCGCTCCCTGCAAGATCGGCTCTGACATGCAGTGTGAAATATCCATACGTGGAATGTGGAACAGTCCATATGGCTTCGTTATGAACCGTTGGTGCCACGCCTTCCGATACAAATGCTCCTTGATAATCGTAAACAGACCATGCGACAGATGGCCTCGCCGTTCGGACTTTGAACTGAATCGGCTCACTGTTCGTATAGACATTCCCTGGACGGGTCTGGATCAGCTTCGTCGTTGGTGTCGCTGCTGTAACATACGGACCATCATTGCTCCATTGATTCTGGGCGTTTCCGGCTTCCACTTTGAACGTATAATTCTGACCTAGCTGCAATCCCGATACGGTGTAAGAAGTCGTTGTTCCATTCACCGTCCCTAAGATGCTGCCATTTCGATACACCGTATAACCGGTCACGCCAACTGGGTCGGTTGCTGTGGACCATTCGAGCTGTAGACCAGACTCCGTTATATTGGTGACGCTCAGTGCTCCACCACCTTGCCAACTCGGTGCATTTGCATTCGTCCTATTGGAAGAAATGTCCAGGTAGGGCTGGTTGACGATGTTCTCCCTGCTGTTGATAGAGACCGAATGGCCTTGCGCCGCCTGCTGTATCAATGCTAGGCTTGCTATACCGTCTGCAGCCTTTTGCTGTTTGACAAAGGCCGTTACATCCCATTCTTGCCAGCTTGCCGTCTTACCGACATTAGCGGAGGACAAATAATGATTGATGTCAGGTTTATTGTTCCAGGTCACTGACTGCTCTTCCCAGGTGTCGTCCTCCATGCCATACGCTTGAACGCCGATCGTCGAATTCTCTGTATCGATTGCATATACCTTTATTTTGGCCGTGCCAATCTCTCCGGTAATGGAGCTAAGATCGAATTTTAAATACGTTTGCCGATTTAAATTAATATCCGCGTTATAATTTTTGACAATGAGCTGATTAGAGGTCCCATAATTTTTACTCGCATTCCCTCCAGCATTGACATAGGTATCTTCGAGCGGATTCAACTGGACAACCGTGGGAGCAGTATTAGCAGAGGCGATAGAAGACGTTACGAACATCGGTGCGGGCCATGGCAGTACAAGACTATGAAGCAAGGCTAACGACAATGCTAATCCCAAGATACGATTGGAGGCTTTCGTTGAGCTCTTATTGAACACCCTTCTCACCTCAATTATTTATTGTTAATCTACTTGATTTCACGTTCACAAACTTCAGAACTTACGTCCTCCTTATTTGTTAATTATGAAATAATACGACCCGTTCGGATGGCTTCTTCGCTAGCTTCAATGTTAGTGATTGGTCAGGCGACTCCAACGATGTTTGAACTTCATGTTCCGAGATAGAGAGCGACGACCTTCTGTCGGAATCCTCGTCCGGTCCGCAAAGCGTCAATGCAAACATGAACAACGCTTCGTTCATCGCATGGAAGTCAATCATCGAAGGTTCTCCTTTGTAGAGGACGTAATCCAAGCTAACAACCGGACCCTCTTCGACCAATTCCCAATGAAACGCACTGAATTCATCCATCGCGCCATATAAAGCCTTGACCGATAACGTCATCTCTCCAAGATACGTTTGGAATGCATCTTTGCCGATCTGTTTCCATGCAGGTACATCACCAGTACTGCCAATTTCAAGCCGGATTCGCAGATCTGACGCCGTCATTCGACCGTGGATAGGATCCAAATTCACATGTGTATCTCCGCCGTCCAGAGCGAATTGGATGCCATATAGTACGGAAGCTTGCTCCTGTACACTTGTATACACCGCCGAACAGAAGTCGTAACCGTCATGCAGCACCCGAAGCTGGATATAACTTCGCCCCTGATTTCCGGTGTGAACGTAACCCAGCAGATTTCGGCACTGCTTCCACATCACATTATGATTGAACGTGCCAAGCGTGAACTCAGAAGTCATGTACGTATAAGCCTTCCGCGTCCGGAACTCGTGATAAGAAGGCAAATCCTGCCTCAGTTCCCGCTCAACAATACTGGTGAACAGTCCATACAGCCGCTCCGGACAGACGATGCCTTGCGCATACCATTCCAGTCCATATACGAATTCGTCATTGCTTACAAATGACACGTCACCTTTACAGGCCATCTGAAGGAATGAGAGATGCGAATTACTTAGGAATGTCTGGTATGAACGGGCGTGGGGTCCGGACCATTGCTTCAGCAGCGGGTGGAAATGCTCGGCAACCATCAGCCAGGTCGCCTCTAACATCTCGTTCGCCAACCGCTTGGCCTCTGCTGTATTCGAATACATCACAAGTGCGGATAGTTCCAGAATGGCTACCGTACTGTACGCCGGGCTATTATATTCGAGGAATGCGCCGGTCTGCATAGAATAATCGTATAGGCGCGTGAGTCGTTCCAAGCCATACTCGAAATAAGTGCGGTTCTTTAAGCGTTCGCCTGCAATCAATGTAACGAATGCCCCCATAATCGCAATATTCGTGTAATCAGGTCCGACATTTCTTTTGATGATGGCTTCGCAGCTATGGGAGATCGCCTGGCTTGTTAATTGCTCAAGATCGCCCGGAAGTCGGTTGCTATGACGTATCAACACTTGCAGTAGTCGCCTCCCGATGAAATCAGCCCAGTTCCAATCCGGCGGTGACATCATGGACAGAGGCTCCTCAAAGTACCATGACCATATTCCGAAGGTAGGCGAATCCAGCTGCTGATCCTGAAGGGATAGAATCGTTCGCAGTATTTCGAACGCCCGATCTTTATAAGCATCTTCATGGCAATCCAGAATGGCCAGGGCATAATCCAGAGACTCCCGGATGGGGTGAACATTTTCTACATTTCTAAGCTTCGTATGATACCCTGGACTCGTAAACGGTGTGCGAAGCAACTTGATCTCATCATTGTAATTCACATGTTTGGGTTCCAATGCTTTCTTGAGGAAGGGAAGCCACTGGGTTTCCTCTTCGTGTATTCTGCTGAATTTCGTGCTCGACATGTTTTTCCTCCTTAGCTTTACCTGGTTACGGTATACTTCTGATCCTTTAGGCAATCAGAAGTATACCTACCGAGTGTTTCAACAGCGTTCTAATTCAGATTATCTTTGTTTGCGTCATACCACGCTTGCGCGAGCCTCTCCACATTGTCGCCGCCAAGACGCTTCCATTCTTTCTGTAACTCGTTCAGACCTTGTGCAGGCGTCATCGAGTTTCCGCCGGTCACAACCTTCGCTTCAATCTGTTGTGCGATCGGATTAAATGTCGCGATTAATTGGGTCAATTCCGGGAAATCAGGATTAAAAGGGATATCTCTGCGGTATTTATTTTTCATGACCAGTTCAAGCGACTTACCCTTCTCTTTGGCATAATTTTGTGACTGCTCATCCTTGGCCGCCATAGCGAGGAACGTCTCTGGACGTAACACATTATCGAGCATGATCGCATATTCAGAAGCATAGGCAACTTCATTCTTGAATTTATCCGGGTCGGTTTTCTGCCGGACGCCGTCGACTATGTTAAAGTGGACGCCTTCTTCGCCATACCTGAGCGGTTCCCAACCATCCTGCAGCATCCAATCGATAAATTGAATTGCTGATTTAATCTGATCTTCATTCATTTTGCTATTGAACGCGGTGAATACGCTCGGCGGTGCCTCTTGATACAATCCGTTTTTGCCATATTTGCTGCTGATCGACTCCAATGGAACTAGCTTTGCTGTGGGATCATTTTTTATTAAGTTATTATTCAACTCTTCGATATCCCAGTTGGCAAGGTAGATGCCAGCTTTGCCTGTCGTCAGCAGTTGACCTGAGCGCTGGAAATTCGTATCCGTGATATATTCCTTGTCGATTAATCCTTCGTCGAAGAGCTGCTTCTGGAAGGATAACGTATCCACATACCGATCTAGCGTTCTGCCGAATTGCAGTTTGTCATCCTCGACGTACCATTGGTTCTCGCTTGTAAAAAAGAAAGCTTGATCAATCGAGTTGGAACTCACGCTTAATGCGATCGGTACGGTGTCTGCTTGACCATTGCCATCCGGATCCCCCTCCTTGAACTTTCGGGCAACATCGATGAACTCTTCCACGTTTGTCGGCGCTTTCAGTCCAAGCTTATCCAACCAGTCTTGACGTATCCACATCCCGTGGTTGGCAAGCGTTTCCCGTGCGAACGACACCGCATAAATTTTTCCGTTAAAATTCAAGTAGGGCAGTAGCTCAGGATGCTTCTCTAGATACGCTTTGTACGTCGTACTATATTTGTCGATATAATCGCCAATCGGTTGGATTGCGCCTTGATTTGCCAACTGACTGATGTAATTCCGATCGTATTCCCAGATTAGATCAGGTGCTTCCCCAGCGGCGATGAGTGCGTTCAACTTCGGCTGTGCTTGATTCCGCGCAATAGGAACCCATTTCACATGGACGGGTGATTTCTCATTGATCCACTTCGTCCAGCGATTATTCTCATACGTCCCTTCCTCTGTCGGCACTTTCCCACGATCAAACATCGAAATGCTGATTTCTTTCTTGTTTTCCTCATTTACTGTGGTAGCTGTGCCCGATGAATTAACCGGTTTCTCTGATACAGTTTTGTTCGAGCTGCATGCGGCCAACATCGTCACGGACATCGTGATCACCATCATAGTCATCATGGCTTGTTTCAGCTTCTTCATCGTTTCATCCCCTTTTTCCTATTGAACTATATCAAGAGCCTTCAGCCCTGTGATATCAGTCGTCAACCCTTGACCGACCCAATAAGTACACCTTTAACGAAATGCTTTTGTAGGAATGGATACATACATAAGATCGGCGTGACAACGATGACGACGGCAGCCGCCTTCAGCGCCTCTGGTGTCAGGAGTACCTGCTCCAACGCCTCATTTCCCCCCATGTTGTTCAATAAGTTACTGTCCACCAGACTAATCATCTGATATAGCTTGACCATAACGGTCAGCTTCGTTGATTCTGTGATATACAGCATCACGTTGAAATAACTGTTCCACCAGCTGACAGCGTAGAACAGAGACAACGCCGCCAAGATCGGCTTGCACAGCGGCAAATAGATTTGTAAAAGGATCCGCCAGTCGCCCGCGCCATCGATGGATGCCGACTCCTCAATTTCCTCCGGCAAGCCTTCCATAAACGTCTTCATCACGAACATGTTATACGTACTGATCAAGCCTGGAAGCCATACCGACCAATATGAATTCATAAGCCCAAGCGACTTAATCAAAATAAAGTTTGGAATCAACCCAGCGACAAAGAGCATTGAAATTGTAATGAACATCAGCAATACGCTTCTTCCCACCAATCTCTTCCTTGAGAGCGGGTATGCTGCCATAATTGTCATTACTACGTTTAATATTGTTCCGATAATCGTAACGACGACGGTATTTCCCATCGCTTTGATGAGCTGTCCATCATCGAATAGCCGACCATAAGCAACGGTATTGAATTCAATTGGCCACAAGAACACTTCACCGGACGTAATTGCCCTGCTGCTGCTGAAAGAAGCCACGATTTCGTACCAGAAGGGGAATAAGGTTAACAACGAAATAACACCTAGGATTGCGTAAGCGCTTACCATTGCGAGTTTATTTAAGAGTCTTTTTTCGGTTCGTATCATTGGATCACCACAACCCCCGTTCCCCGAAAAGTCGGATCAGTCGATTGACGCTGAGAATAAGAATGACACCAATGATGGATTGAAACAAACCGATGGCTGTCGTGTAGCTGTAGTTCATGTTCTGAAGCCCTACCCTATACACATAAGTACTAATGACATCGGCCACATCCAGTACGGAATTATTCTGGAGGACAAGGGTCTGCTCCAATCCGACATCCATCATTTGTCCCATTCGGAGAACGAGCAAAATGGCTATAGTACCGCGAATGCCGGGCAATGTGATATGCCAGATTTGCCGCAGTTTGGCGGCGCCGTCGATTTTAGCTGCTTCATAGAGTTGAGGATCAATCGAAGCCATGGCCGCCAGATAAAGAATGGTTCCCCAACCAGCTTCTCGCCAAATCCCTGCAAGGGTATAGGCAATAGGCCACCAGAACGAATCTGCCATAAAATAGATGCTTTCCCCGCCGGTTATTTTCTTCAATAGAAGATTCACGATTCCCGTACTCGGCGATAGCGCAGCAATAACAATGCTCCCTAGCACTGCCCACGACATAAAGTGGGGAATGTACAGCATATTTTGCACGATCCGCTTATACCAGTTACGACGTACTTCATTTAATAAGAGAGCTAGTAGTATCGGAACAGGAAAGCCGAACACCAGACTATACAAGTTAAGAACAAGCGTGTTTCTTAGAATCCTCCAAAAATCTGAGCTTGCGAATATCATTTGAAAATGTTTGAATCCAACCCAAGCGCTGCCGAATACACCGTCCGAGAATCTGTAATCTTTAAAAGCAATGACCTCTCCGACAATCGGCACGTATTTAAATAGAAAATAAAATCCGATGACAGGCACAAGCATTAGATATAAATGTTTGTCCTGCAGCATTCTACTCCAGATCGACCGCCTGTGTGTTCCGCTTCGTACTACATGCGATCCGGCCTGCGATTTCGCTGTCGCTAACCTCCCTTTCATATGTTCTCATCCTTTCATATCATCTCGCCTCACCCTTTCGCATGAAAACATGCGACTGATGAATGCTACGATTCAAATTGTAGGATAAGAAGCCTTAACCCGGAAAGAGACGCCTTATGCTATGAGTGACTTTTCTTACAAGATGTCGGGTCGCATTTTTTATGCTTCGTTCATTTTTTTGTGATGAGTTTCGTAAAAATCTTATTCCACGGTGATTTCGGCATTCGTATCTAGCATCCAATCCCGATGTTCCGAAGGCGTCATGCCTGTATATTTCTTAAATGCCCGTAAAAAGCTTCGAGTATTGTTATACCCAACCTCTTCGGCAATATCGTTGATTTTGCGATTCTTATCTATGAGCAAACCAACAGCAGCTTTAATCCGTGTCTCAATCAAGTAATCAATGAAGTTCTTCTCGGTATGCTCTTTGAACAATTTGCTGATGTACGTAGGAGTGAGCTCAAACTGATCAGCCAACTGTGCAAGTGAAAATTCGCTTTCTCTATAATGCTCCTCGATATAGATCAACATGGCCTCGATCAATTTATTACTGCCCCGCTGCTCCCGCTTCTCTTTTACTTTGCTTGCTATCTGCGTAAGCACGTCCAGCACGATCTGCTCCAGTACCTTCCAATCATGACAACGGTTCATTCGTTCGTGTAGATTGCCCATGCTATCTAGTACTTCGTCTGTTTCAATGCCTGTCACAGCAATGGCCTGCAACGATTTTATCACCAGCTCATAGGATAAATGCCGGATGAGTTCCGGGGACAGACTGTTCCCAATCGCCTCCTGGTATAAGAGTGCAACAGTTATCCTGATTTTCTCGATCTCCGTGTGCCTAAGCGCTTCAATAATGCGCTCTGTCATTTTAATGAGCCGGTAATAATATTGATTATCCGAGCCGATCAAATCTTCAAATGAGATAACGGCATGGCTGCCGAACACCATGCGATATTGCAGTGCTTTTTGTGATTGCTCATACGATGTCGGAATATCCTTCATATCGAAATAACATCTACCTACCCCTGCCGTTACGCATAGTCCGAACTGATGCTTCATAATGTCCAGAATGAGTTCAAGAATCGTTAGGGCATGCAAATGGTTCTGTTCCACATCTCCTTCTGCGAAGCTAAAAATAATGGCAGATCTACCTGAACCTAAATCGATTGCAATGCCGGCGGTCTCCATATTGATCAACTCTTCGGCGACATTACAGAACACATAGGTATATAGCGTCTCATCCTTGGAGCTCATACTGCCTTCTTTCTCAATCTCAGCTGTACAGACGACAAACATGCTCGGATGCAATGGAAACCCAGTAAATTCTAACTGGATGCTTACGGACGAATACTCAGTTCGATAACCCGCTAACATATCCATCACGATTCTCCATTTCAGGATCGGCTTGGAGTCCCGAACTCGCTGCTCCAACTGCTCGCGATCCATGAACATTTGATCAAATACCGTCTCTAAATAATCAAGTCTGGCGGCGTGCTCCGGCTTCATTGGTTTGAATGCGCCAGTCATTTTATTTGCCAAGCGATCCAGCGGTCTAAAGGTTCGACGGTTCACGTAGAACAGCACGGATAATGCGAGTACGACCATCAAGACAACAATCCCGATCATAAGATTTCGAATCGATGCTAATGGATGGTACAACTGAGTCTCAGGAATAACGCTTACAATTCTCCAACCCGTATAATTGGACTTCGTATAGAAGATGGACTGCTTGCCTCCATTCCATTCGACTGCGAATTGCCCACTCCCCTTCTCACCTAGTATCCGGTTGATGTAAGGAATGTCTGTCATATTCTTATATAATTGTGATTTGTCATCATGCGTCACGATGTTCCCTTTGTCATCGATGATGAACGTATGTATTCCTTCTTGATTGCCATCGAACACATCGCTAATCATGCGGTAGAGTACCTCTTCATTAATATTGACAGCTACAAGACCTTTCCGGTAAGCCGGACTACTAATTAGCGGATAGGGTCGGATTAATGTGACGACATCCTGCATTTTCTCCCCATCCCATATCTTGTGCGTCGCGATCCACTTCGTATAACCATCCATATCTAGATAACTTCCTAACCAATGATCTTCTGACTCGTTTTTGTTGATATAAGCTTTATCCGTTAATACATCACCGCTCGTATTCGAGTAAATAAAGACGGAGGAAAATTGATTGTTGGCATGAACCATCGTTTTCAATTTGTTCGATAAACCGAAGAAATTCGCATACTTCTGTGAGACATCATCGTAACTGTCATACATGAAATACACGTATTCAAGTTGTTCAGATAAATTCAGCAAATCTTTCTCTGTTGAGCGAAACACGAGTTCGATCTTATCGTCGATCTGCTTGAGTAGCGCAATATGTGTATCTTTCAAATCGCTACGCAGACGTCCTACCATCCCGAAATAAGACAAGCTAAAGGTAAGGATAATAACGATGATAAAGATCGATCCATAAATCATCATAACTTTCCCCGAAATACTTAAGCGCATAACATATCCCTCCCTCAGCAGATGATTGGATGTCATTCATTTCGTCGTGAATTCCTATATCACTCTTTAAAATTCTAGAAATAGAAAAACTCCCTCCTGTTCCATCGTTTCTCTCTAGTTAAGAGCCTTGATGGACAAAAGGGAATCTATCTTGATTACGAATTCGTTGTTTGCGTGGTCAGATTACCGTACCAGTATTATTTGACTTCCGCCTTTCACTTCAATGACTTCACCATTCACTTCCAGCCATATCGAATGATAAGAGGGATTGTATACAAGATCCATCGCAGCAGAAAATCGTAGGCTCTGATAGATTCGCATGTAATCTACGATTTCGATGTTCGTCGCGTACCATATATCCTCACGACCACTAACCGATTCACAAAAGCTCTCGATTAGTTCCCAATTACTGTCTTGATCGAACTCGTAGCTGTGTCCCCAGATATACATCAAATAAAGATGCTGTCTTCGACCAAGCTGCTTGAATGTCTCGGTCAACGCAAGAAGGTTTTGGTTGTGGTGACAGGTCGGGTTCCACGCGAAGTAATCATCTGGCAGGTGAAAATTCCCATGACTTAGGACGTTTCTGGCATATTCGATCCCGAGGTGTGGGAGCATCTCTTGGATCTGGCGGTTGAATGAACCGTTGGGATAGGAAAACCCTCTGATCGGGTAGCCTGTGACTCGTTCTATAGACTTCCTGTCTTCAATTATCTCACCAACGATTTGCTCCCTTGAACATCGTGTTAGTGTCGGATGCGTAACCGTATGCACCGCGATTTCATGGCCTTTGTACAGATCCTTGACTTCTTCCAAAGGAATTCGTTCGTGATGTCCGGCCAGGCCTGAATTTAAATGGAAAGTTCCTTTAATGCCATATTGATTGAATAAGTGCAACAATCGTCTATCGGCTGATCTTCCGTCATCATAACTCATCGTGAGTACCTTATGTTTCCCCTCAGGGAACGTCAGTTGTACATTAGGCATAGAATTTTCCACAGTCTGCGTGTGCGAGTGATAACAGAATAAGAGTTAGCCCTTGGCCATACAGGGTCGGAATGCACGGAATTTCATCATAGGCCGCAATGCTCGGCATAACTGGCGTTCCTCCAGATACCCCTTGTACTGTACCGTCAGGGTCAATCCGATCTATAACGCCATGCAATGCCAGATTAATGGCTTTCTTGTATGAATCATCCAGCCAACCTAATCGCATACCAGCTAACCAACCCGCCGCGATGCCTGCGCTCCCGGATGTCTCCTTATAAAATTCGGATTGATCCATGACGGTACTCCACATGCCAGATACCCCTTGGAAATGCCGTAGTCCTGCTGCAAGCCGCTGGTATCGTTCTACAATCTCATCTGAAAATGGCGTCGTGGTACCAATCTCCTCCGCAATCCAAGGAATTGCGAGGATGACCCATGCATTCGCACGCGTCCAACGAGCGGAGGACATATGATTCTTCTCCTCACAATTCCAGCCATGGAACAATACACCCGTTGACGGATCCTGAAGCACACGTAAATGGCTAAGTAGTTGGAATTCCGCTTCTATCGCGTATTTGTGATCACCAGTTAGCTTTGCAAGTCGAGCCAGAAAGAGTACGGTCATAAATAAGCTGTCCGCCCACACTTGTTCGGAAAACTGAACATTCTCCGTGACTGTATGCTCAAAAGTACCTTCCCGCGTGCGTGGTGCTTCCGTTAGCATCCAATCCCCGACATTGAGCGCGGTATCCAAGTACCAATGTTCGCCCCCCAGCCGATACAAATCAGGGAAGATCGCATACGGCGCCATGGAATTGATGACATTTACTTGTTCACTCAATTGTTTATTTCGAGCCGTCCATTGAAGCAAATATTCGATGGCTTCATGATTGTTCATTAATTTGCCGTAAGCCAGAATTGAAATGACGCCGACGCCCGGAACCCAATCCCAGCTATCGATACCCATTCCCCAATCATTCGTCGTCTTATCGATCATCCGATGATAGACGCGATCCGCTAGTTCAGCTAGTTCATCTTTTCCCAACATCTAGATCCTCTCCCCTGAACAAGAATCATACTTTTGTTGTTCCCTTTCAAAAGGCTCTATTGTAAATGTAAAGGATATCCCCCTTAAAACTTGAGTAAATGTTCAGGTTTTATGGGGAATTTCCAAAATAGCAAGAAAGCATTGGAATAACACATGGTAATATTCACTTACTGCTCATCATTCCTTTTGGAACAGAAGCGCATATCATGGGTTTGTTTTCCGTGACGGGTTTATTGGACAAAACAAGATGTTTTTGCCTGGAAGGTGAGGGCAAGCTGCTAGTTGCGCCGATCGCATGTATTCTTTACATCCTGGCTCCATTGTCATCATCAATTTATTACACTTGATAAGCCGATACCTTCAAAACAGCACTTTTTTCATAAAACGTTCGGATTGCCGCTGTCTCTACCTCCGTCAGTTGCTTTAGCGGCTGCCTTGCTCTGTACGAGCGGATAATGCCCTGTGCATAGCAAATATACTTCTCATAAGGGATCACATCGAAAGACACCATATTCGCAATGACCTCATTCGCCTCGCCCTGCAGTTTTGAAAGACTTGACCAGTTCCCATGTTCCGCTTCTTGATACATCTGAACGAATAACGGAGCCATCATATTATAGGTGCTGCCTATAGCGCCGTCGGCTCCAGTGAGCGCGCCAGCCGCATACACCTCATCATGTCCGTTAAAGATTAGAAAGCGGTCTCCGCAGCGGGCACGAATTTGCTGCATCTCGAACAGGTTGAGGGATGTGAATTTGACGCCGATGCATTGGGGATACTGGGCCATCTCTTCGTAGAAATCCATCGATAATTGGACGCCTGTCGCTCCCGGGTAATGATAGATAAACATCGGCAGCGGGACAGCGGCCATAATTGCAATATAGTGTTCCTTGATCTGTTCAACTGTCGTCTTGTAATAAAACGGCACCACTGCCGACATCGCATCGACGCCCTGCCGTTCGGCATGACGCGCCAACTCGATTGAAGCTTCCGTACCTATGGCTCCGACGTGGGCAATGATCGTTGACTTCCCCTCCGCCGCGCGGACGACTGTCTCCAGCACCTCTTGCCTCTCCACCGTATTCAGGATGAAGCCCTCACCAGTACTTCCGCCTACATAAAACCCTTTAACGCGCTGGCTTTGCAAATGTCGAACTAGACGGGCAAGTGACTCATGATCAATACTACCGTCATCGTGCATCGGCGTAATAAGCGCGGTATACACGCCTTTGAAATCATAAGAATTAGTCATCTCTATCGGCTCCTTTTTTTAAAAAAACTATCAACCCTTTACGCTCCCTGCGGTCATTCCCTCGATCAAATATTTCTGAATAAATGCGAAAATGACGATAATCGGTAAAATAACGATAACCCCGCTTGCGAGCAATCCGCCCCAGTTGGTCGAACCCATGCTTTCCATCAATTCGGCGATGCCGACCTGAACGGTCTTTGCGTCGATAGAGCTGGTTAAAATGAGCGAGTACTGGTAGTCGTTCCATCCGAGAATAAATGCATATAGTGTGATTGACACCAACCCCGGCAAACTAAGCGGAATAATGACTGTGAACAGCGTCCGCCACTTGCCTGATCCGTCAATCGCCGCTGCTTCCTCCAGCTCGGGCGGTATGGTACGGAAAAACCCGCTCATAATCCACACACCAACAGGTATCGTCAGTGTCCCGTAAATTAAGACCAAAATCGCTTTCGTATTCAGCAGTGAAAACGCTGCCGCTATTTTGTACCAGGGAATCATGATCAACGGACCCTGAATCATCTGGGCCAGCACGATTAGCACGACGACCAGGCTAACGCCGGGTACCTTATAACGGGCCAGACCATAGCCGCTAATGCAGGCGATGGCTCCTGTAACCAGTGCGGTGATACCGCATACGATAATTGAATTGAGCAGCAGTCGGGGCAGCTGAAATCCTACATCGCCAAGCGCCCATCTGTAATGATCCCAAGTCAAATTGTCCACGATCCAGGTCGGAATCGTTGAGAACATTTCCGTGTCCGACTTCAGCGTCGTGACGATCAACCAAGCGAACGGCAGCAGCGTGAATACCATCAACAGCGCCAGCCAGACATAATTTGCCGTTCTTTGAGCAAAAGACTCTTTCATAAGTCGCACCTCGAATCATGCATCGTTGTTAGTGGTACTATCCTGCATAGTACAAGCAGGACCAAGACTCGTTAGAACATCGTTTTAATCGGGTATAATATCGTTCCTCTGATGCCTATTCTAGGTTTCGGCCGAACAGACGCGAGTAAATACCGACGAGAATCAATACTATCGCCATCGACAGCGTAGCGATGGCCGAACCTTTGCCGAGATCGAAGTAAACGAATGAATTCGTATATAAATACGTCGGCAAAATACTGGTCGAATAGCCCGGTCCACCGTTCGTCAGCGCCCATATCATTTCGAATTTTGTCCAGGAGGAGACAATGCTGACAAGCCCGGTCACGTACATGATCGGCTTGAGCATTGGCAGCGTAATCCGGGTAAACCTCTGCCACGCGGAAGCCCCATCCATATGCGCCGCCTCAATCATTTCTTGGGAGATGCCCGTGAGTCCAGATAGCATCATCAGCGTAATATAGGGGAATCCCTTCCACGCCGACGTTAGCAGCAGTGCGGGCCAGACCAGTTGTTCATCTCCAAGCCAGACGATATTTTCCGAAATCAAGTGAAACATTTTTAAATAATGATTGAATAGTCCGTAATGACCGTCGTAAATCCACTTCCAGACAATGCCGATAATGACGACCGGCGATACCCATGGAACCATCATCAATCCACGCCACAACCCTCTGAACCGTATCTTGCTGAACAGAATAATTGCGGCGGGTATTGCAATCGCGAATTGAAGGGCAGTGGAACCCAGAACCCAGATGAAGCTGTTCCAGAAAATTTGCCAGAAAGCTCCGTCATTCACGAGCAGCTCCTTGTAATTGCCGAAGCCGTTGAATGACATGCCACGTCCGGAGATGAGCGAATAGTCGTACAAGCTCAGCCGGATCGTTTCCACAAGCGGATAAAATTGAAATACCACAATATAAAGGACGACGGGCGCCAACAAAAAATACCCGAAGCCGAATTCCCGAAAAAACGCCGAAACGCGTCCCCGCTGTCGGTTGAGCGGCGGATCCTGCCTATCTAGCCTCAGTATGTCGGACATTTCTTACGCTTCCTTTCCTTCACAGGTCCCATAACATCCTGTGAAGCTGCAATGGCTCGGCATGCAGCTCCAACGGAGTCTGGCCTATTCCAGTTTTGCCTTGATTTTGTCAATGCCGTCTTTGATGGAGGCATATGCCTCTTCTACCGTCACTTTGTTGTTAAGCAGCTTGGCCATCTGTTCCTGAACGATGACTTCCATCTCGCTTTGTCCCGGAATTTTGTCCATCGGAACGCCGGATTCATCCAGCAGCTTGCTGAAGTCGTTCAGCATCGTCTTGTGTCCCTCTATCGCTTTTGGATAAATTTTTTCTGACTTCTTGATAATTTCATCGAGGCTTGTACTCTTGATCGCCGTCACGTTGACGACGGACGCTGCCGTGCTGTTGAATTCCTGGGATGACCATTCCTGAATGAGTCTCCAGGCGACTTCCTTGTTTTTACTGTCCTTGAACATCGCGATACCGACGTTCGATACCGGCGCTTTGGCTGATGTGCCTGAAGGCCCCTTCGGATACGCAATCGTACGGGAGACATTGACGATGTCTGGGTTAATGCTGTATACATTGGCTGTAAAGAACGTTCCCGCCGCAATCATGCCAACCTCGCCATTGCTGTATGCGCGAAACATTTCCGGGTACCCCCAGGTCAGATGCGCTTTCGGCTGATAAGGCTCCAGATTTTTGAAATGCTGAAGCGTTTCCAGGTATTTGTTTTTGCTCTCAGCTGACGTATCGCTCAGCAGCAGATTATTGCTATATGCGGCCGTGAACGGCACACGGAATGCGAACCGGGCTGTTCCAAGCGGATAGCCGAAACCGTACTTGCCGTCTTTCGTCATCGCCTTGGCTGCTTTCTCAACATCCTCCCACGTTTGCAAGTCCTCCAGCTTCATGCCTGCTTCGTTCAGCATTTTCTCATTGACGATCATCGTGAAGGAGTTCGCTAGATTCGGTACAGCGTACAGTTTGCCGTCCTCTTGGGCATATTCCATCGTACCCGGCAGAAAATCGTCCTTCTTCAAATGCTCGCCTTCTTGCTCAAAATAGGGGGTCAAGTCTTCCAAGCCGTTCAATCGAACCAAATTGGTGATGTCTTGCGTTTGTGTGAGATCCGGGACGTCCCCCGAATTTAACATGACGGATAGTTTTTTCTCCATATCGGCCCACGACAGATACATATACTCGATATTGACGTTCGGATATTTTTCCTTCATTCTCGCCTTGAACTGTTCAGCCAGCTCTTTCTCCGCCTCCGAAGTTCCCGGATAGACGAACCGGATGTCAGCCTTGACTGTGTTCCAGTCGATGGCCTCTCCGCTTGCCGCCGTCGATGGCGGCTGGCTGTTCTTTCCATTCTCTGCCGCGTTATTCCCGCCAGATGTTCCGCATCCGCTCGCTAACAGCGACAGTGCAACAACTACCGCGCCGAACCCAAATCTCTTTTTCCCCCTGCGCATATCTGATCATCCTCCCGTTTGGACTTGTCTTGCTTGTGCACAATCCCATCTTACCCGCAGATTCGATACGCAACAATGCGGCAATTTCAAGGTTTAGTGGACTTCGTCAAGTAACTGGTTTCGATCTTCTACCTCCATATTGAATGTAGAGAAAGGATTTGCTAATGTAACAGTATAAATTGCTTATAACATTATTTTCCTATGCGGATGATCAAGCGCCGCCTGTTGGGAGGCTTTCCATGTTCGTATTCAGACATCTGCAAACGAAACTGTTCGTATCCTTTGTATTACTCGTCCTCATTCCGCTGCTGACGCTCGGCTTCTTTTCGTTTCGGACCGCCACCTCCTCTCTAGAGAAGGAAACGGAGCAAAATCAAGCCCAGACGGTACGCTTGATCGGCAATAACATCAAGCTGATGCTAGACGACGCCGGAGACATTACTTCCTACATTATGAATAACGTTAGCTTACAAAGCTTGCTCAGTCGGGATTATAACGGACCGGTCAACACTGAACAGGCTGCCGCACTTGCTTATCTCGACAACATCAAAGCCGCCAAAAAATACGTTAGCTTCCTTGTTATCTACGGCCAAAACGGCTTTTTGTACCGCGATTTCAGCGAGTTTTTCCGGCAGGTCATCCCTTATTCAGACTTCGCTGAGATGCCGCTATACACCGCTGTTGCTTCCCGGGACGGCGAGGCATTCTGGACGTATTACAGCACCCCCCTATTTACATTCGGGCACAGCTACAATGAAATTATGATTGGACGGCGGATCGTCGATTTATATGACCCGGACAACAAGCTCGGCTTGCTTTTTATGGGTGTTAATCGTGACGCTATCGGCAATATCATTCAGGACATTGAGATTGTGCGCTCGTCTAACATCTTTATTTTTGATGACAACTACAATCTTGTATCGAGCAAAAGTCAGGACAACGGATTAAAAAAAACACTGATGGACGATCTGAAACTCAAGCAGCAGCTTTCACTTAAGTCGCATTCGGAGATCTATGATATTAACGGAAAGCGTTATTCCGTCGCCAGTACGGTCGTGGAACCATATCTTTGGAACATTGTGAGCCTCACACCGCTGGAAATTATCCGTAGCCAACACCGAATCATGCTAAATGTAACTCTCGCCCTATCGGTATCGCTGCTCGCTCTCGTCGGGTTCTGCTCGGTATTCCTATCGCGCAGTATTACAAAACCGATTAAGAAGTTACTCCGTTCCATGAACAACTTCAAACGGGGCGACTTCAACCAGAATGTCGAGGTCACCTCACGAGATGAGATTGGATTGCTTACCCAAAAGTACAATGATATGGTCATGGAAACGAACAGTCTCATTCAGAAAGTGTACATTAGTCAAACAAAACAAAAGATGATTGAACTTAAGACGCTTCAGACTCAGATCGAACCGCACTTTCTGTACAATACGCTGGACTATATTTTCCTTAAATCGAAAATGAACGGTGATGATAATACAGCCCAGGTAACGCAATCCCTGACTGAGCTCTTCCGTCTTTCTCTTAACAAGGGTAAAGATTATTATACGATTCGTCAGGAGCTGAGCCAGGTCAAGGCCTATATTCATATCCAATATGCCCGCTTTCCGAACCGATTCATTCCTTGTTATGAGATCGATCCTGACATCATTCACTTCTATATGATGAAGCTACTGCTGCAGCCATTGGTGGAAAACGTGATTCTACACGCCTTTAGTACAAAGCGGGCACAGCCCGGCACGCTCTCGATCAGAGGAAGAAAACTGGACGAGCAGCGGGTTGAATTCGTCGTCGAAGATGATGGATGTGGCATGAGCCCGGAGATGGCAAGTTCTCTGCTTGAAAGTGATACCAGCGGCACCGGTTATGGCATCCGTAACGTCAATGAAAGACTGACGATGATGTTCGGGCCGGAATACGCACTACGTATTGAGAGTGAACTGGGGCATGGCACGCGTGTTATGCTGGTTATCCCGCTCATATCAGACGAAAACCAATGGAGGCTGCTTTATGAAAATCATGGTCATTGACGACGAACCCATCGTACCTCAAGCCCTTCGTGCCCTTATTCCATGGGAGGAGCATGGTTTTACTTGGCTTCCGCCTGCCGATAACGGAGATGAAGCGCTGGAGCTTATCGAGCGAGACAAGCCCGATCTGCTGTTACTGGATTGCCGGATGCCGGGCAAAACTGGCCTGGAGCTGTTGCAGGAAATCCATGCGCGGGAGCTGCCGGTTAAATCGATCATCTTGAGCGGACACGACGAGTTCACGTACGCACAGCAGGCGCTCAAGCTAGGCGCCCTGGATTATTTACTAAAGCCACCGGATCTCGACCAGCTGCTGAATGTTGTCCTATCCATCCAACAGCAATGGAAAGATGAGCAAAAGCTCAAAAGTCAACTTAAGGACCATCTGCCGCTGATCCGTTTCCGTTTTCTTACTTCTTTGCTTGAGGGCGCCTGCTTCAACGACGATCTGTTCGTGGAAAAAACGGAGTTCCTACACATCCCTCTACGGATCGGTCCCGTATATCTAGCAATCATCGAGTTGGACGAAGATCCAGACTTTCCGAAAAACTACTCTTACGAAGATCAGCAGTTGATGAACTTTGCTGTTATGAATATAGCTGAGGAGACGCTTGCGGCATGGCCTGACAAATTCTTAATTTGTCCTGAGCACAACCGATTCATTCTGCAGGCCAATGTCACACCGTCGCAGAAGGCTCAGTTTCGGGAGGATTTGTGCAGACTGGTAAGTAATCTGCGCGAGGCGCTTCACTATATGGTGATGATCGGGGTATCGGTGCAAGGGATGAGCCTCAATACGGAGGGCAAACATCTCTATCAATCGGCTCGGACGGCGTTGGAGTACAAATACTATACCGGTCAAAACCAGGTCGTGTTCGTTGAGGATCTGGAATGGGAAAATACCGTCTCACCGAATCAGAAGTTTCCAGCTTCCACTCCAGTTGACGAAGCGCTTCAACTTGCGCTCAAAGTCGGTAATCCCGATCAGCTCACCCGATGGTTAGAGGACTTTATCCAACATTTGAAGAGCCGCGACTATCCTGTACAAGTGACCAAATCCATTGCACTCCAGCACATGGTGGCAGCTGCGGACTCGCTGATGGGCATGCACCCGAAGCTGGCACTCGACGAACTGCTTCCCGCAGGTCAAATTACGATGTTCTTCGAGACGTCTACGCTGGAGCAGTTAGTGGAAGAAATGCGACGCTATCTGGACGTACTTCTGCGGCGGACCCTCGATTTTCGCAAAGTCGGTAAAAACGCTATCGTGGAAAAGACAAAGCGATTTATTGAGGATAATTTTAGGGAGTATGTGACGCTGGAGACAGCAGCACAGGCAGTCTACTTGTCGCCCGTCTATCTAAGCTTTTTGTTCAAGCAGGTCCAAGGCATCAACCTGTCGGATTACTTGACCGAAATACGGCTTGCCGAAGCGAGACGATTACTTGCGGAAACCTCTCTGAAAACCTATGAGGTGGCACTCCGCTCCGGCTACCAAGACGAGAAATATTTCTGCCGTCTGTTCAAAAAAAGGACTGGCCTGACACCGACCGAATACCGCAATCGCCAAAATTGATCAGCCATACCGCTCAAAAGATTAATATAATCTACCAAATCTAGACTCTATCCAATAGGTTAGAAAGAGTTGATTTGGTATGATTCTTAATGTAAGCGCTTTATATTTTATGTCCAAGGAGCTGATGATTCTTTTGAAACAAGCTGTTTCCTGTTTGCTGCTCGTTTGTCTTATGGCGGCTTTGGCTGTGCCAGCAGCCGCTACTGGTTACCGTGTCGATCCGAAACGGATCTATGCAAATGATGGCACCAATGATTTCTGGTGGTCTCATACGCGTTGTGCCACCCTGCCGGGACAAGGTCAAAATGGCACTCCGGCGATATTGTGCACGGCATCCAAAGATTTGAACGACAACCACTCTGACGTGTTTTATGACATCGCCTACACGGTCAGCACTAATCTTGGTGACAACTGGACGCCTTACAACGTTATCCCGCAATACGATTGGAAGACACTTCCGAATGGCTACAGGGGCATGCTCATCGATCCCGTTCCTGTCTATCATGCTGCAACCGGCAAGATCATACTGCTTGGCATGGCGCAGTCGTACGACGCCAATTTCGGCAAAAAGCAAACCTATCCGGCATACGCCGTATTCGACCCAACTATCGAAGCCTGGAGTGCAGATTGGCAACTCTTTGATTGGCCACAAGTATTCGGTCATGCGGGAAGCTCTTATCCACACATAGACGAGCAGACGGGCAAGGTGTTATGGCCGATCCATTCGACCTCCGGCTCTGGCGCGCTGCAAGTTGTGACCGCCTCCTTCGACGGGACCTCGTTGATATACGAAAGCATGAGCGGTACGGTCCCGAACACCGGCGTACACGGCAATCGTTCAGGTATCGAGGCTTCGCTGACCATGTTCGGCGGCGAATACTTCCTGACGAGCCGTGATGACACGAATAATCGTTTGACCAAGAGCGTCAACGGTATCGACTGGCAGCCCGCCGTTGATCTACAGTGGGAAGACGGCACTCCCATCGTCGGTAGCATGAATACGCAGATGCATTGGATTACGCGACCGGACGGCTTGTATCTCGTTTATACTCGGCAAGATTCCGTCAATTCGGATGTGTTCCGATATCGGGCGCCTCTATGGATGGCCAAGATGAATCCGGAAACGCTTAGGCTTAAGAAGGAAACAGAGCACAACGTGATGCCGAACACGACCGACCGTGCGCAGCTCGGGAACTTTGGCACGCTGGATGTTACGCCAGAGCTGAGTATTGTGACCAGCAATGAGTGGAATTCGCTCCAGCCTAACAGTACCATCGTGTCGCGTATCTGGTGGAACCGTTCATTGCTCGGGAGCTGGCCGCTGAACGAAACAGCCGGGATGACGGCCGTCGATACATCAAGTGCAGGACACGACGGCTCGATCTCAGGTGCAGTACCGGGCGCGGAAGGGCACTTTGGTCCAGCACTGAGCTTCTCCCAAGCTGGCGATCACGTCAACCTTGGCCATTCTGCGGACGGCTCGTTTGACTTCGGCTCGACGCAAGACTTTACTGTCTCGGCATGGGTCAAGACAAGCCATACCGGATCGATCCAATATATCGTGAACAAAGGCGATACCAACGGCTCCTTCTGGCTTCGCTTCGAAGCGGACGGCTCACTCCGATTCTTGCTCGATTACGGGAATACGTTCGATGCAGTACAGTCCGCCGTTTCCTTAGCGGACGGTAAGTGGCATCATGTCGCTGGCGCGGCAGACCGCGATGCCGGACTACGGCTGTACGTCGACGGATTGATTGTCGCGCAATCGTCTGCGTTCCTGGGAGGCGACATAGCTAGCAACCTCCCCCTGACGATTGGTTCTAATTCAGCTTTGACGTTAAAGGGGCTGATTTCTGAGGTTAAATTATTCAATTATGTCTTAGAAGAACATGAGATGCTTGCTCTTGGTGGTGTCGCTGGCAGCTGGAGCTTTGACGAACCGACGGTGGGAAGCGGCATTATCACAGCCAACGATATAAGCGATTACGAATACGGGATGCTTTTGAACGGCGTGGCTCACAGCTCATCAGGTAAATCAGGTGGAGCTGTCCAATTCTCGGGAAGTGGACAATTCGTCAAGCTTGGTGATCCGGATTCCGGCTTGTACGACTTCGGCACAGATCAAGACTTTAGCCTGACCGCTTGGTTTAGAACCAATGTTGTCGGCACGCCGAAATACATCGTAAATAAAGGGGATACTAACGCTTCCTATGCCCTGCGAATCGAGAGCAACAATACAATTCGATTCTGGCTCGATTACGGTAGCACCGCCGATGTCGTACAATCGACGCAGACGTATACAGACGGCAACTGGCATCATGTCGCGGCTGTAGCGGATCGGGACACGGGACTGAGACTGTATGTAGACGGTATATTAGTTGGAGAAAATAATTCGCTGCTCGGAGGTAACATCTCGAACAAACTGTCGTTGACCGCCGGACATAACTCGTCCTCCACAATGAACGGCCTAATCGACGAGGTTCGGCTGTACCGCTATGCGTTAACGGAAGAACTTTTACTGAACGAAATTGTAGGTGATTAAATCGGTGTACAGTTCCTTGTAGGACAAGTACTTGGACCTTAGCGCTGATTCTCTCTTGATCGGCAGATGTGACACAAGAATTGGAATCAAACAAAAACACCCTAATGCATTATGAAGTGCACCCCTTAGAATAGACATCGGATAAACCCCCTGGTTTATCCGATGAAATTCTAGAGGGTGCACTTCAATTTCGGCTCCGCAGTTCAATTATTAACCCTACAATTGGATTTGTTTCATGTAAGCTTTGAATTCCTCAGCGATTTCTTTGTATTTTGTATGATGCAGGTAATGAGAACCTTCCATCGGGATCATTTTTCCCTGTGCGGATTGTTTGACTTGCTCTTCATGAAGCGGAATCCACTGTTTATTGTGCTCATTATTCGATTGAACGAAGAGAAGCAACGGCAAGTCTTTTGGCATTGTGAGTTTTTCTCCATTTTTAAAATTGGAACCGAGGTGGCTCAGTTCATTCATCAACGTTGGATTGGTCGCGACTTGATTCGAAATCAAACGCATCTGTTCTTTGGTATGCTCATCGAATGCAAGCGATTTATACGCATCTCCGCTCACTTTTTGGAACAATCTCATCAGACCTGATTTTTGAAGAAATTGCATGGATTTCAAAGGTAATTTGACATCCATCCCGGGTTGATTGGGAACGCTGCTATCGATGCCGACAAAAGCAAGAACTTCATCCGGATAAGTGTTCACATAGGTCGCTCCGTAAAGTCCCGCGATGGAATGTCCCATTAGAATGTAACTGTCAAGACCCAGTTGCTGCAGAGCTTCGTGAACCTCACTTACTATATTCTCCGTCGTTCTTTCCTTCTCGGTTTCATCGCTCAAACCATAACCGAAAGGCTCGACCAACACGACTTTATAATTAGGGGTAATTTCATCGATCAGCAATTTGAAATCAAGTGCAGGCGACGGGGTTCCTTGTCCTGGTAGAAGTACAACGGTTTGTTCTCCGCTGCCTTGAATGAGCACATTCATCTTTTTCCCATCCACATTGACATACTGGCCATAGGATTCGATTTTCTTTTTCTCTACTCCATCGCTGATTGCATCAACGATAAAAACGATGCCCATGAACAGCACGAGCGCCCCTACAATACCTCCGATTATTTTTAACCATAGGTTCCGTTTCTTGTGGCTCTTAGTCCCAGTTGTTTTTATTTCTACCTTATTTGCCACGTTCATCTCTTCCCTTCCTTGTCTCTGTATCTGAAGTGCCGCCTTGACGACATATTCAAAGTGTAATCAACTAAGATGTACTCATCGTGACGACAATATGAACGGAATATGAACAAGTCAAAAAGGAGGCGTTATATCTGAAAGATATAAGCACCTCCTGGAGACATATTTAGATCAACAGCAAATCGGAATGCAACACCTTGGAATACTTCTTACAAGATTTAAAACGCTCATCGTATTATTTGTTGACGGTTACCTTGATGATATCACTTAGGGTCTCTCCCGCTGCATTAACCAGCTCCGCCCGGTATTCATAATTGCCGGAAGCGCGACCAGTGACGTCAGTTGTAGCGCTCTGCGCCGAAGGCGTGTTGGCGTTTAGCGCTTGCGTGTCGATCAGTTGCCCGTTCTCATAAAGGCGGTACTCTGTGGCATTAGTGCCCCACCACAGATTCATCGTAACTTTATAAGAGCCATCTCCGTCCCAGTTGTCATGGGCCAGGACCGGTTTGCCCGGTGCGGCATCGCGGATCGTCACCGTGAGCGGCTGGCTCTTGGTTGTGCCGTATTTGTTGGTTAGCTCCACTGTGTATATATAGGTGCCATTCGGCTTACCGTAAAGCGCTGTGCTTGCCGTCTGCGCGGAAGGAGATACATCCTTCAGAGACTTGGAATCGATCAGTGTGCCATTCTCATAAAGCTTGTAGCTGGTAGCGTTATTGCCCCACCAGAGGTTCATGGTGACGGTAAAGTTACCGTCACTGAGTCCATAACCGTAGCCGCTGTTCGAAGACAACACTGGCTGTCCAGGTTTGTCAGTTGCAAGCGCCGCTCCGCCAGTAATTTGGAACGTGTAGCTCTTTTCGGCAGTGTTGCCTGCGGCGTCGGTCACGACGTAGTTTACAGTATGGGACCCGGCACCCAGCTCCGCAGCATTCAGGGTCTGTCCGTCAGCTACGGGCTGTCCATCCAGCAGAAGCTGCTTGGAGGTGACGCCAGACAGATTATCTTCGGTAGCCAATACAAACTTAAGCTGGGCCTCCTCCTCCACATCTCCGACCGCATGACCGGACTCCGTCAGCTCGGCTGTCGGTGAAACCGTGTCGATATTAAGGCTCAGTGTCTTAGTTTCTTCCGCCTTTCCCTTGCCCGAAACCGCATGATAAGACAGCGTATGCCGTCCATCTTTGCTTACGACCAACGGAGTGCTGTATACGCCTTCCGCACCGCCGTTCAGCGAGTAATAAACTTTAGCTGTATCGGAGTCGGCCTTCAGGGTTACTTCGGTGGGCTGGTTCAACCAGCCGGCAGCGTTCGGATTTGCCGACAGGGTTGCCGTCGTTACCGGAGCCCCCACTTCTTCCACAATGCTGAAGTCTCCGAGACTTCTAGGTTTTAGTTGGTATACGTCTTTGAAGATCGCGGCTACGCCCGTAATATCGAGCTTCTGTCCTTCCGCATAAGGGAAGCTGTCTTTCGTGATGCCCGTCCGGGCATCCACCCGGATGTGATTGCTTGTCCCGTCATCGGCGATGGCGTCAAATTCAAAGGAACCGCTTGGAGTGGCTGTGATAATATTCGTCACTTTCACGTCTTTAAGCTTGAGCAGCTGACCTTGATTGGTATCGTTCACAGCCGGCACGTCAACGGACTCGGGCAGCTTCGCAGTGCCGCTCTTCTCGATCTGCACAACTTCGGTCAACTCTAGCTCCGAATTGTACAGCGCCGTGGACGCTGTTACCTTGACCGTGTCGCCGGCATGGAAGCCACTTTGGCTCTGGTAGACATAAAGTCCGCCGGTCTCATCCTGCAGATAAAAGGTTTGCCCGCCGAAAATACCCGGCTCAGTCGTTACGATCCCCTCAACCGTCACCAAGGATCCAACAATCTTGGTCCGGGCTTCGCCGATGGAAACGGTCGCTGGAATCGGATCTTCCTCGTCCGGAAGCGGTTCTGCTGGGACGTTACCGAGCGTTACTGATTCGGTCTTCAGGTTCGTTCCGTTCTGGCGCAGACGCAGATTGGATGCAGCCGTGGTGCCCGGTTTGATCTGTACGGTCAGATCTTTGTAGGCATGGCCGTTCAAGTCTGAAGTCAGGCTAAAGTTGGCGCTGTAAGCATAGCTACTCGGCCAAGTGCCGTCACTGTTCTGGATCTTGGCGATCTGGGCACCGCTACTCACCTGGTAGATACCCAATTGGAAGCCTGATACGCTCGTATTGGCAGGGAGATTATCTGCGCTGACACGAATCTGGAAATCCTGCGCGTTCGGCAGCACCGTTTGGTGCGTGAAATTGTACACCGCACTTGCAGTAGCTGCCGGTCCGCCGTAAGAGCCCGCCTTGTAGCTGGTGCGGTCAAACCATTTGTAGCCGGCATTCGGAGCGGCCCATGGCTCTGGCTGAGGCTCAGTGGAAAGCGCCGGCTCTTCGAACGGCAGCAGCTGCGTCGGCTGATCCAGCGTCAGGCCACTTACCTTGGTGAAATCCGTATAGCTCTCTTGTTCGGCGAGCCAGTTAACCGTGTTCACCAGGAGCTCAGCATCGTCAGCCTCCTTGAAGCCATCGTAAGTCGTTTTTTTGGCACCGGTATCCTCGCGCAAATACTTCGGCGTGGCATCCTCGACTGGGGAGGAGTCGCCGAGAAAGGCGGCTTTGCCGGCACCTTTTTTCGCCACGGCCACATAAGGACCTTCCGCTACGCCGCCGCCATTGTAGACACCTTGGTCCACCGCGTTGCCCCAAGCATTGTTGGTTTTCGGCAGATAGACGATGCCCTTCGCTCGGGTCGGGTCGAGGATTGCCAGCGTGGAGCCGGCATGCATGGCTACACTTGATACTCCTGATGTAATACCGAAGGCCTGATCGGGAGCCACGATGTTGGTGGCGTTAATGTCACCAAGCGCATTGAAGCGGAACCGGACACCGAACTCTTCCGCCAGCCAGTCGGAGCTGACCACGCCTTGCATTGCCGCGGAACCGGCCTCTTCAGTGCTCATGCCTTTGGCCGGGTTGTCCCAAGCTCCGCGGCGGTAACCGTTGAATGCCTCATTGCCGTCCCAGCGGTTCTTATTGCGGTCCGCATTGTAATGATCGCCGATGAAGAAGATGCTGCCGCCGTTCTCCACGTATTCCGCCATAGCTGCCTGCTCGCTGGATTTATATGGAATGTTAGATTCGGCCACGACGAAGACGTCATAGCTGGAAAGATCGCCTAGCGTAATCGGAGTGGTCTTACGAAGCTCTTTGACGTAATAGCCTTCTTGCGCAAGCGCATTACCAAAATCGGAAAAAGCGCCATCAATAACCCAGTCGGCCGCTCCGGCCGTCTGCGCGTGGGTATTGTCAAACAGAATTTTCTGGCCTGCATGCTCGTTGACCACTTTGGCTTCAATGAATGGGGCGGGGTCGCTTGGCCCCTCAGCGTATATTGCCGAGCCGGCTCCGAATGCGAACAAATGCAGGGGTACGGCAACAGATGCAACCAGCATGCTTTGTAGCAGCTTCTTATTCCAACCTGAACGCTTCTCCTTCATATTCATCCTCCTTAAGATATAGATCGGTGGATTTTTCCATAATTGTCCACCGCTTTCGTCTAATATGCTATCTCATAAGGATTAGGAAAAACATAGATTTTTGTAAAGTGTTGTAAATTTATACTTTCGGCCTATACAGTGGGTGAAAACAAGGTCGAATCTTGGAAATAAGCTATGAAAAAAGTCTTAGTGATACTGGAGTTTAGGTCCGGAACGTCCTAAGTGATTCTACAAAAATATAACAACTTTCAGCGGCAAGTAAAGTAATAGACTGACCCTAGAATTAAAACAGCGACAAAACAGCGACAGCAAAGGACGAAAAATATAGTCCTAGACTGTCGCTGTTTAATTGAACTAACGTTTCATGTTAGTTTAGCACTATTTGATATATTAGCCCCTGAATGATTCAAATTATTGGAATCAGAAAATATAGAAGATGAGACCTTTGCCCTTCGCTACAGTTTGACTGTAGAAACGCCGGATTTCGTTAAAATGCTGAAGCATGTAAGCAAAGAACTCGTCCTTATCCTCGTCTGAAACAGTATCAGGATCTAGAGGATATACCTCGTTCTTGACCATGGCCGGGAAATTATACCGCAAACGGAGCTGTGCTTCAACCAGCGTAGACATAGCCTGAAGCGCTTCTGCAACTTGCTCGGCACGTAAGGAAAAAGCCCCGTATGAGCCAAAATCGATGGCTCTTTCTGACGTCAGTGGAACAACATAGCCAAGAGGCGCATCTCCATCGGAGATATCTCCACAAAGCAAGTAGTGAATCGCCTCCCAGGATCTATCAATGTCCAGTCCGGGATAATCGTCTATTTTCAAACTCTTCAATGCAATGTCTCCTACTGCGATTTTCTGCACCAGATTGTCATCCATTGCAAAGTAATAACCACGCATTCCCATGTTCTCAACCTTCTTTCCATTTTTAACCCCATAAATTTCCATGCACTGTTATTGTAAACTGCCTGTTAGCTGAGTGAAACATCGTCTATTGAAAAACGGTTATCACAACCAATATATAAAATCCCACTTTTTTCTCTTTTGAATGTACTTATAACAAATTTTACTGTGCTGAAGTACTGATTCATGAACTGTGTCCTACACTAGACACTAAAAAATCCCCCCATGTATACAGGAAGAGTTCACAATCACGTGATCTCATATATTCCTGACTATCATGAAGGGATTTTTGGCTAAAAAGTAGGCTCTGCTTGATGGAGCACATACTTCATTCGATTATTTATTGAAAGTAATCTTCTCCGAACCGTTCTCAAGAATGATCGAAGTGTCCCGCGGCTTTGTTTCCGCGATTTTGCGGCCGGCTCTGAACGAATAAAGTACTCCGGCCTGTTTACGAATGGTCTCATACTCGTTCTCTGCTTCAAGAACGATGAAGTTGGCAGGTTTACCTACTTCAATGCCATAGATATCCTCGATATTCAACGTTCTTGCGCTATTTTTCGTAATAAGATCGATTGAATTTACGATTTGATCGTATCCGAGCAACTGAGAAGCATGAATACCCATGTGCAGCACCTGAAGCATATTGCCTGTGCCAAGCGGATACCATGGATCAAAAATGTCATCGTGACCGAAGCATACATTAAGTCCCGCTTCCAGCAGTTCTTTGACGCGAGTTAACCCTCTTCTTTTCGGATAAGTGTCAAAGCGTCCCTGCAGATGGATGTTAACCAGAGGATTGGAGACGAAATTTAGGTCAGCCATCTTCAGTAATCTAAACAATTTGTACGTATATGCGTCATTGTATGACCCCATCGCCGTCGTGTGGCTTGCTGTCGTACGGGAGCCAAGCCCGCGTTCGTAAGCTTCTTTGGCTACAACTTCCAAGAAACGGGATTGCTCGTCATCGATTTCGTCGCAATGGATATCGATCAGACGGTCGTATTTTTCAGCGAGGTCAAACGCAACCTTCATCGAGTCAACGCCATATTCTCTTGTGAATTCGAAGTGTGGAATACCACCCACCACGTCAACGCCCATTTTCAGCGACTCTTCTAGTAATTCCACGCCGTTCGGGAAGGAGTGAATACCTTCCTGTGGAAAAGCGACAAGCTGGATGTCAATGAACGGTGCCATTTCTTCTTTTACTTCAAGCATCGCTTTTACGGCGGTCAAGCTTGGATCAGTAACGTCTACATGTGTTCGTACATGCTGGATACCCTGCGCGATCTGCCACTTCAATGCAGTTTTGGAACGCGTTTTGACGTCTTCATGCGTCAGGAAGGCCTTGCGTTCTGACCAACGCTGGATGCCTTCAAACAGTGTTCCGCTCAAATTCCATTCCGGCTCACCTGCTGTTAACGTTGTATCCAAGTGAATATGAGGTTCAATGAACGGTGGCAGCACAAGTGAGCCGTTAACATCAATTACTTCCTCATTCGCAGTTAGTTCCATTGATTGCGTGATAAGCTCAAACTTCCCATCTTTCACAACAATATTCCATAAACCTTCTTTACCCCGCAATTTTGCGTTCTGTATAATCATTTTTATTCCCCTTTTCTTTGGATTCTTTCTTAGCAACGATCAGCATTATCACGGTGTATACAACCGCTGTTCCAATCAGTGCATTAAGTGGTGTTATTCCTGGAGCCAGCTGGGCGAAGGCCACGCCGATAACCCAAGCTACCATCGCGATCCAGTTTACATTTTTGAAGGTCATGTCGGCAAATGGTTTATAGTTTCTGCGCTTCACAATAAAATAGTCTGCGATGATGATGGCGCCGATGGACGGGATCGCCGCGCCCAGCACATTCAGGAAACCAACGAAATTGTTGTACATCCACATGGCAAATACGGTACCCACGATGCCGTTAACGATAACGAAAAACTTTTTCGAAATTTTAGTGATATTGGCAAAGCCCAGCCCGGAAGCGTAAAGTGCGTTATCGTTAGTTGTCCAGATGTTCAGCCCCAGTACGATGATCGCAGGAATGAGCAATCCTTGCAAGAACATGACCTCCGAGATATCTGCCAAATTATAAGCCATTGCGCCGACTGCACCGAAGAGAAACATAAGTGAGTTCCCTAAAAAGAACGAAATGACCGTTGCAGTAACCGCCTGCCGGGATGTTCTGGCAAACCGGGCAAAATCGGGCGTCAACGTTCCGCCGCTAATGAATGACCCGATACAAATGGTCAATGCTGCTGCTGCGGTGAGCGACTCTGTTGGTGAGTAATCGAGCAACCCTTGCATACCACCCAGCGTGTTTACTCCTTCGAACACGGAGTAACCACCGAGAATAGCAATGGCCGGAACTGCTATATAACCCAGAATGACGAGCGACTTCATGCCGAAGATGGCTGATGCCGTCATTGCGAGACCAAACACGAAGATCAAAAGGTACACATTCCAGTCCATCGCTCTGGCGACCGGTACCGCGAACATGGCTACACCGACACCGAACCATCCGACCTGTGTGAAGCCCAGCAGGAAAGAAGGAAGGTACGAGCCTTTTTCACCGAACGCATATTTTGCAAGCAAATGCGTGGAAAGACCTGTTTTGGCAGCGATATGTGCCAGTGCTCCGGTATAGATGCCGAGTGCCAGATTACCGGCAAGCACGATTCCAATGAACTCCATGAATGTCAAACTGACCCCTAACGTTCCCCCTGCCAACATGCTTGCGGAAAAGAAAGTGAATGCTAACATGACGGAGAACGTCTTTCCAAAATGATTTCTCTGCGTTTTCGGCACCGCTTGCCACGAAAACTCTTGATCTTGTTTACTCATCAGAATACCCCCAGTATAAAGTGTCCTGATACCAAAAAAGCAGAAACAAAAGAGGCTACTCGTCAGATCAAACTGACAAGTAGCCTCTTTTGTTCATCATAATCCGCGCTAAGACACAGAGCATCCCTTGACGGAATATGCCCTGCTTCTCACGTGATTATAAAAATCCGCTGTCCTTGTCAGCCTCTCTGGACTGAATTAAAGGTACCAGTATTCAATTACATTCTATTATTTTAGAAAAACCTATAGATGTCAATGTCATTAATATCCATTGATATAAATCCTCTTTTGAATGCTGCGCTTGGAATTATTATGTGGATGAGGTCGACCAAGGCACTTGCTCATAGTACAAAGCCTTATGTGGTACCGGACAACCTCACTCTCGGAGTTCCTCCACTTCCTATCAGGAACGGCCTGATCCACAGTCCAAACGGAGCGGTTATTTAATTTATTCAGGAGGTGGATTCCGTTTCGCTCAGATGTGCCATATCTATTAAATTATTTAGTAGTGCCAAGTAATAAATTAACAATCGTATCCAGCTGAAGCTCTAATGAAAAAGGATCCTCCATTACGAATTCATCATGATAATTATCGCCATACAAATAAACTTTGCCATTTTTCACTGCAGGGATGCCTTTCCATATGTTACTTTCCATTGCTTTATTGGTTGCATCCGCATCGCCATTATATACAAAAACATAATCACCTAAATATTCTGGAAGCACTTCAAGTGAAATGGATTCAAACCCCTCTGCCATATTTTTGGCACTTTCTGTTGGAGGCAGCTGCAGCATATTGTATATAGTGGAAGAACCATAATTTCCGCCCTTTGCCGCTAAGACGTACACGGCCTTTTGTGAAAACTGAACAATCGAAACGGTTTCCCCTTCCTTGATAACCCCGGTAAGTTTCGACTTTGCTTCAGCTACTTTCTGTTCATATTCCGTAATCCATTCTTCTGCTTCTTTTTCTTTTCCGAATATTTTGCTTACACTCCTAAATTTATCAAGCGGCCCTGCGGTTGTTAACCCCTCCCAATAAGGCAGAAAAACAGTCGTTCCAATCTTCTCATATTGTTCTATGTTCTCATCGATTGAACCGATAATTAAGTCCGGATCTAGCATCGTTAATTTTTCCAGGTTTAAAGGAAAATCCCCTAAATCTTCAATTTTCTCGATCGTTTCTTTCGGTATGTCCGCCTTTTCCATCCAGCCTTCATCCAGCATAAACGTTCTTGCTCCGATGGGTACAATTCCTAATTTCAATAAATGTCCCATATATTGGTCAGCCGCTACTCTTTTCGGCTCTGCAGGTACTTCCACATCTCCCTTTGGCGTTGATACTATTCGAGTCTTCGAACTTTCTTCTAATACTGTTTGATTAACGGTTCCATTCCTAGTACTCTGCTCCTTCGCAGCTGTGCCCGTCCCGCTTGAGCAAGCGCCTAATAATAGAGAACCGCAAAGCAGCAAAGCTGCCGTCGTCTGAGATTTTGTCATTTTAAACATATGTAATTCCCCTTTTTCCGTATTATGATAATGATTATCATTATTAATATACTGTTGAACGATGTGTTCAAAAATAGAGGATGTGGGGAAGTTTGATGGACTTTCAGCAACTTTATGTGCCTGTAACTCTCTTGTTCTAAAATGTGCAGGGGATACACCTTTTCTTTTCTTAAAAATTCGGCTGAAATAATAAACGTCTTTATAACCAACGCTTCCTGCAATTTCCCCGACAGAAGCCTCTGTTGTCATTAAAAGCTCTGTTGCCCGTTCAAGCCTAAAACGAATTAAGTAATCAATCGGACTCATACCTGTGTACTCTTTAAACAATGATGACAAATGATAAGCACTGAAATTAAATACTTCCGCAAGAGAATCTAATGTGATTGGCTCCGCATAGTATTCCTGGATATAGGTGATGACTTGGACTGCAACACTTGTTTGTTTCACCTCAGTCTCTTGTCTATGTAATTCTTTTAAAACCTGATCAATGAATTGATAAAACAGTGATTTAACATGGAGTCTCTCTTCTTGCCTGTTCCATTTTTGATGCATCATTTGAATTTTGTTATAAAGTAAAATGGGTGCATCAGGGGAAAAACAATATTGTATTTGGAAGGGATCCTCTTCATGAATCCATGCACGGTAGTAAATGATATAGTAAACAAATTTTTTGCTTGTCGGAACAATATTGAGGGTCGCCCCTTTCCCGCTATGGAGGATTTGAAATCCTGTAAAAGAAAATTCGGCCTGATCTAACTGAACTTGAGCGCTCCCATGTACCGAAAGTAAAAAAATACTGGCAGGAATCTTATATTTTTGAAGAATTTCGCCTTGAACCATTTCAATTTGGCGTACATCCAATAACTTGACGGTCGCTTGATCCCAAAGAAATATTTGATTGTTGATGTGCATAATGACTACCCCTCCGTTATCTGTCTAATGATCATCATAAATGATAACCATTATCAATAACAGTTGTCTAAAGATAATAAAGGTCTAGACTGAAGAAAACTGCTAAAATGTAGTTAATGTATAGTGTAAATATCACTCATGAACAAAGGAGAACTGAAAATGAGAAAACTCGTTCTATTTCTTCACGCATCGCTTGACGGTTTTGTAGAAGGGCCGAATGGTGAAATGGACATTGGCTGGGTTTCCTATGATGCTGATTTGGAGAAACATGCGAAAGAAATTCTGAGTACTGCCGACACTGTCCTTTGGGGACGTGGGACTTATCAGATGATGTATAGCTACTGGCCATCTGTGCCTTCGAACCCATCAGCTTCGCAGCATGAACGGAATCATGCCGAGTGGATCGAAAAGACAGCTAAAATCGTTTTTTCCACGACGCTGGAGAAAGTCGAATGGAATAATTCCAGACTCGTGAAAGAAGATGTCGAGAAAGAGATCAATAACCTCAAACAGCAGCCAGGCAAGGATATGGTTATCCTCGGCAGTCCTAGGTTCGCACACCACCTCATGCAGCTTGATTTAATTGATGAGTATAAAATTACGGTTTCTCCCGTTCTGATCGGCAAGGGATTGCCGTTATTCCAAGGTCTCAAGGAGAAGATCAATCTTAAGCTAATCGAAAACAAAACCTTTGATTCTGGAGCCATAGGCCTCGTTTACCAGACGGTAAGATGACCTTGTCGCTTAAGGTGATTATGCTAACGGGGAACGTTATTGGAACGACAACAGCTGCAATCTAATATTTTATTTTCACCAAACAACAGGTCAAGATATTTATCTAAATAACAAAAATCCGATTGCGCCCAGCAGCGTCAATCGGATTTTTGTATAATAAATTATTGTTCAGCCGCCAATTGCAGGAAATGATCTGCAGCTAAACGGACAGCCAGGATACTTGCGCTGTTTAGTGAATTATCAAAGATAAGAACATGATTGTTTTTTACTGCTTCCAGTGAGTTCCACGCTTTTGAAGTTTCCTTCTCCTTGATGGCCGCCTTTGCGATATCCATATCATGCTGGATAATAATATAATCGGGATTCATGCTGTATAGACCCTCCAGAGAAAGAGCCCCGCCCTCCTCGGGATATCCCTTTGGTGGCAACAACCCAAAGCCCACAGTTTGATTGTAGTACATCGTGTTTTTAGAGCCTTGAGCATTAAAATTGGCTTTTCCATCGACCCGTAGCAAGGCAAAGGTCTTATTTTCAAGACTATTTAACTGTTTTTTCGTATTGGCTATCATTTCTTGTGTTTCCTTAATGGCTTGTTCTGCTAACGTCTCTTTTCCAACAATCTGAGCACACAGCATCGTCGTTTTTTCCCAGGTATCGGTGTAGTCAATTAAGATGACAGGTGCAATCTTATTCAACTCATCATAATTGCTATCAACAGAACCCTTGAAGGTTACAATCACATCAGGCTTTGCATCCATGATCATTTCCAGATTCGCATTGCTATTGCCCAAATCAATAATCTCAGCAGTTCCGGCATAAGGCTGTAAAGTAGCGAAATCTTTCATTGCTTCTGCTGCGTTAGTTGATGCGATTGGAGGCGTATCTAGAGCAAAAAAGTAATCCAAATACAAAGGATGAAGAACCGCTATCCGCTCAGGTCGTGTCTTGAGCACCACTCCATTGTCGCTGGCATCTGTAATTGTTCTTGGCCATCCCGCTTCCTCGATCTTGCCGACTTCAGGTGCAGATGTGACTGAAGTTTCGGAACATCCAGCCAGTAATCCTGCTATTATAATTAAGGATGCAATCCATCCAAATAGTCTATTCATTTGGCTCCCCCTTGAGTTGTTATCATTACTATCTGTATAAATGCTTCATTAAATCACGATTTTTCTGTATGAACAGGTCATTGTGCGAAGACACCATCCCGGTCGAATTTGCCTCCGGCGTGATGTATTGTTTGGCCTGGTTTACTGCATTGGCAGAATCCTGGAACGCTCCCGCTATCAGGTGCAGCTTTCCTTCATGATGCAGAACATCACCTGCCGCATAAATGCCCGGCACGGATGTCCCGCTCATTGCTGATCCTGAAATCCGATGTTCCCACAGATCAATTTTAATTTCACTGTTCACCAGCAGTTCTTTGTCGCGTTCATAACCGTGATTAATGATGACCTCATCAACGGACAGCTCAAATGCTTCTCCGTTGTCATTGCTTTTTAGCAGTACTGTCCCTATTTTTTCGTGATCCGGTGTGGCAATCAATTTTTCGATTGAAGTATTTAACAAGCACACTACGCCATTGTTCGCCAAGCGTGAAATATCGGCTTCATGCCCCTTTAAGTTCTCTTTCCGGTACGTTAAATACACCTTCTTGGCAATCAGGGCCAGTTCGTTCGCCCAGTCAACAGCAGAATGTCCGCCACCCGATATTAGAATAGTCTTCTCTTTGAAGCGGGCAAGTGACTTCACCGTATAATGCAAATTTGTAATTTCAAATCTTTCGGCACCCTCGATTTCAAGCTTGATCGGCTTCAGAATGCCTCCTCCAATGGCCAATATTACAGTTCTAGTGAAATGCTTCCGGTTTGCGGCCGTGTGCAATATAAAGTAACCTGCTTCATCTTCCGAGATGGATGTGACCTTTTCATTAAAAGCAACCTCCGGCTGGAACGTCATCCCTTGCGCAACCATTTGTTCAATAAGCTGCGAGCCAAGAATAGGTTGTAAGCCTCCCACATCCCAGATCATCTTTTCCGGATAAACATGCACCTTGCCGCCAAGTACAGGCTGAAATTCAATGATTTTGGTCTTCATTTCGCGGAGTCCACTATAAAATGCAGCAAATAATCCGGCTGGACCGCCGCCAATAATCGTAACATCAAACATTTCCTCTTCATGCATCGTTCAATCGCCTCAACTCTCTTTTTTATATCCCTAGATGCTCACGAAAAGTGCACCCCGTATATTCACTTCGGAACAAGCCTCTCTCAACCAGCTTCGGTACCAGCTTCTCAAAAAACAGTTCCATAGATTTTTCTGAACCGCCCGGCAAGGCGATGAAGCCATCCATAGCCCCCGCTTCAAACCGCTCAATAATATCGTTCAGTACATCCTCGACTGTCCCGACAGATACCCAATGAGCAGATCCGACAACCTCCGGCCTGTCCAGGATCTCTTTCACTGTAGGCTGGTTTTTGATAATATACCGCCGCAATAGTTCGGCATGTGTCCGGCTGCGGACGGCCTGATTTGAATCGGGTAACATATCAGCAGTTACGCGCCTATCTATGGAATAATCGGTTAAATCAAGACCTAACACCGATTTAAGCGAAGCATGTCTTCGCTCAAGACTTAAATTCGCATGTGCGGTCTTATGTAATTCAAGCGCTTCTTCGCGCGTATCAGCCAGGAAAAAATATAAGCCCGGCAAAACTCTGATGGCATCCGGATCACGTCCCTGCTCTGCCGCTCTTTTTCTCAGATCATTTCTTAGCTCCACTCCTGATTCGATATCCGGCATTGCTGCAAAAATAGCATCTGCAACGGAAGAAGCGAAATTCCGTCCAATATCCGAAGCGCCGGCTTGAAATAGCGGAGGCGTTCCTGACCTGTGAGCAGGCAAAGTAAGCGCTCCTTTTACACTGAAAAATTCACCGGAATGATTTATAGCAGTTACTTTATCCTTATCCGAGAACATACCCGACTGACGATCGATAACAATCGCTTCATTCGGAAAACTCTCCCACAGCTTGCATACAACATCCGTGAACTCTTTTGCCTTGGCATATCTCTCTTCCGGTGAAGGCATAGGTGAATCGCTGAAATTATCGGCGCCTTCAATAGAAGTGACAATATTCCAGCCAGCACGTCCATTGCTCAGCCAGTGTAAAGACTGAAGCTGTCTTGCTACAACATAAGGCGGATTAAAAGTGGTAGAAATCGTCGTCACTAGTCCGATCCGCTCGGTTTCACGGGCTATCGCTGCAAAAAACAATGCAGGGTCCGGACTGCCGAAATTAGAGGAATCCCCTAACATCTGCGGGCTAACATACAGATAATCAGCCCTGAATAGAAAATCGAGCTTAGAATTCTCCGCCATTTTTGCCAAATCAATATAATATTCGATAGACCCCATCTTTTCGACTCCGCTATCCGGGTGCCGCCAGCCGTCTCCTTTCATCCAGGTTGCATTTAAGGACAACCCAATACATAATTGTCTGTTTCCTGTCATATCTACCAGCCTTTCATTTATAAATCAATTTACTGATAATGATTCTCAGTTACAAGGGTGAGTTTATCAAAAATTTAAATAAATTCAAATGTACAAATCTTAAATTCTACATGCATCATTATTTAATCTAAATAAAAAAGTCTGCACTTCTGGTTCATCACCAGTAGCTGCAGACTTAATTCAAGTATAAGAAACTCGATATGTATATTATCTAATTATCTATAGGCAGATGGAGCAACACCGAATTTCTTTTTAAATAATCGGCTGAAATAGAGCGGATTGTCATAACCGACACGGTCCGCAATCTCGTGAATAGGAAAATTGCCTGCTTTGAGTAAGTCACAAGCTCGTTCCATACGATAATTAACGACATAGTCGATTGGACGCAGCCCCGTGTATTTGTGAAAGAAGTAAGAGAAGCGGTTCGTACTCATTGCATGCCGTTCCGCTAACTCACCGAGTGTAAGTGAATTCATATAATGGAGTTTAATGTATGCAAGGGCTTCATCAACCATCTTTTGATTCGGTGAACTGTCGTTCTCTCTGTAACTGCAAGCAATCAGAACCTGATGCATTAGGCTTAAGAACAGCTCTTTGATACGCAGCTTTCCAATTTCTCCGGATGGATGGGTATTCTGATGAAGCATGATTAGTAATTCAATAATTTTTAGATTGGCTCCTGGCTCCAGCTTGAAATGAGAGTCAAATTCGGTAGTACAATTCATTTCTTCTGGCATATCCAATTTATAAAAAAGGGAGTAATACTCAAGCTCTGATTGTCCTATAACCTGCGAATCCATTTGCATACCTGGAGCCGCATGAAAAACTGACCCTGGCCGTAATTCATATACGGTTCCATTCACACGTATTCTGGCTCCCCCGCGAATGATAAACAGAAATCCATGCTTAACGGTGGTAAATTCACTTAATAAACTTTTCGGCTGGATGACTAATCTGCTTCTATCTTCTATATCATAGACACCTTTAGTAAATGCCTTTGCTAATTTGTCCAAATTTATCAATGTTCTGCACCTGCTTCTGTTAAAATCAGATCCCATTCTGATATTTATTTAAAATAGTATAGACAAAAGCGTGCGAAATTGCTAGAAGTGTAGTAGATATTCTACTGTACATTGCACTCAAGAAGATGCTCAGGAGATTTTGGTTGAAAATATGCCGTCTTCATTACAATCAATTTGAAGAAGTTCATCCTGTAAAATCCAAACATCAGTGTTTTCAACAAAGAAATGAAATCCGCTAATAGATTGAACCCATGCGGGATCGATCGGTGTAGCACTTGCATTAATTCCAACAGTGAAGGCATCTGAACCTCCACCGGAATATTTTGCATAAATTCTTACATATTGGCCCTCTTCCAAACCCCATTCATTCTTAAATGAATCCAATGCTTTTTCGGATACTGCAAATGATATCATTCCTCTTCTCTCCTTTCTGCTGTTTAATCACATTTTTTTATTTCGCCACGATAATTGGCCATTCTGAAACTGGCTCCGCATCCACATGAAGCTTTTGCATTAGGGTTATTCATAGTGAATCCGCCTACCATTCCACTCTCTTCATAGTCAATTTCAAGACCGTCAATATATGGGATACTATTCGGGTGAACCAATATACTAAAATCCTTTTTATTTAATACAATGTCCTCTTCTGCCTGCTGTTCATCTACGACTAGGGTGTAGGATAATCCACTGCATCCCCCTTCATCAACACCCACTCTAAGGAATGGATTTCGGATATTCGCACTTAATAAGATTTCGGCGATTTTTTCTGATGCCTTATCACTGACCTCGATGATCATTGTGAACTCCTCCTTCGGTTATTTGTTTTTCAAACCTAAAGATTGGATACCCGTTCCTATCTTGGTATACGTATTGCCTGATGTTGCGGCAGCGATCAGCCCAATGATAATCAAAAGAAGTGCGATAGTGTACGGTACTGCAGGTCCTCTTCTATCTATGATTCGACCGACGACCAGAGTCCCGATAATCTACGCAAGCAGATACGTACTTAATATCCAGCCAAACATGCTAAGGCCGTTCAAATCTACAGCACTTGAAGGGGCAATGGTGGTTACACAGGCCTTCGAATCCAATGGCCATCACTGACAGAATAATACCTATGGATAGTACAAAATAACGTGGGCTGAAAATGCTTTGATGATTAGACGGCATGAAATGTGACTTCCAAGAAAATTGGTATGTATACATCGTATCCGGACACTTAGTAAACATTTTTGTTTATAATGTCTAAGCTACAGTTCAGCTTTGACTTTGTCAACATTTTTGTTTAAAATGTAGTCTGTGATGTAGATTTAGTAGCTTCAAAAGGAGGTGCACCTTGAGCCGGAATCATACCAAAAAGGATGTCTCAACCAAGACCCGAAGAGCGATCATTGATCTATTAAAGCAGCAAGGGGGAATGGATGTTATGGCACTCTCCTCCCAGTTTTCGCTATCTGGAATGGCTATTCGTCAACATTTGAATGATCTGAAAGAAGAAGGGCTGGTTACTAATAAAGAAGAGTCCCGTCCCATGGGGCGACCCACCAAGCTATGGATCTTAACACCTGCGGCCGATCGATTTTTTCCAAGCGGATATTCGGATTTATCCATCAGTTTGATCAATTCCATGAAAGAAGCTTTCGGAAATGAGGGGCTGGACAAGCTGTTGGCTGTTCGAAATAAGAATATGCAAGAACAATATCTTCGGCATCTTGGTGATACAGCAGACGTTAGAGTGAAGCTGGAGAAACTGGCCGAGATTCGAACAAATGAAGGTTATATGGCCGAGGTTAAGGAGCAGGATGATGGCAGTCTTTTATTCATTGAGAAACATTGCCCGATCTGTGAAGCTGCTGCTGTATGTACCGGGTTATGCAAGAATGAGTTACATCTATTTAAAACTGTTCTAGGAAATAATGTTCATATTGAACGGGGGGAGTACATTTTAGCGGGAGGAAGAAACTGTGTATATACGGTTAGGCAAAATAAGCTGCTGTTTTAGCGACTTTTAAAGGGACTATGTTCTTGTCCCTCGATCTTAAAACCAGCGGTACGACGGATGAAAGAACCAGCCGCCTATGAGATTTATGGGAAGTATCTCATTTTTTCAGATTATCGAATACACTACCCCAATGTCCCAGGAATAAGGTGTATAATCAGCAATCACGACCCTCAGATACAAACCCCAAAATCAGCTTCTTCCTTACCGGAAGAAAGCTGATTTACTGGCAATCTCTAAAGATAAGGGTTCCTTGTTAACCCTGCTACCGGTATGCGTTCTTCTGCTGCTGCCCCGCTGTTGCCTTCTTTCTTCTGCAGTACAATCGTGAATTCACCTATGCCCGGAACGTAGATACGTGCTACAGAATGCTCTTTGTCCATGCTCGACAACAGAATCATGATTTCTTCTGCCGATGTTATTTCCATCGTATAATTCACCCCCTGCGGTAAGATGAAGAACAGAATTTAGAGTGTACTAAATTCTTTGTCCTTGCCTCCTACGGATTGACACCGATTGAGAACGGACGTGCACCTACAGGAATAACACTAATCACAGCCTGGGTAACCCCATCAATGACCGATACCGTGTTATCATCCTGATTGGTGATATAGATGCGGTTGGTCAATGGATTAACTCCTGCACCATTTGGGTTATTCCCGACCGGAATGGTAGTAATCACCGTATTCGTTAATCCGCCAATCACCGACACATTGTCGTCATCCCGGTTTGGCACATAGATGGCATTGGTTGATATGTTCACTCCCAATTCAGCAGGAGTCGTTCCTACAGGCAAGTTAGTTATCACTGTATTGGTGGCTCCATCAATGACTGAAACGGTGTTACTGGTGAAGTTCGAGACATAAATCCGGTTCGTTAAGGGATCAACACCGACCCGGAACGGGTTAACCTGAACGGGAATCTGTGTAATAACCATATTCGTAGCCCCGTCAATGACGGTAACAATATCCGAGTTGAAATCAGCTACATAAATAGTATTGGTTAAGGAATTCACGCCGATCCCCGTTGGAAAAGGAGAACCGCCGGCGGGAATAATGGTAGTCACGACAGTGTTGGTTAATCCGTCAATGACAGTAACAGTATTATCATTAAAATTGGCAACATAGATAGCATTGGTAGAGGTATTGACCGCGACTGCACCTGCTCCATCCCCGGCAGGAACGGTGGCCAGCACCGTATTGGTCTCTCCGTCGATAACGGATACGTTGTCGCTGTTCAAATTAGCAACATAAATACGATTGGTTAACGGGTTTATGGCTACTCCCGCAGGATTCACGCCTACAGGGATGACTACTATCACCGCACCTGTTACTCCGTTGATCACAGAAACATCATTGCTATTGAAATTGGAAACATAAATGCGGTTAACGGAGCCTGTGGCTCCCCTATTTTCAGCTCCTAGCAGCTCGGATGAGACAAGACGGTGGGCGGTAACCAGCTCCCCGGCTGAGTTTTTGCCCCACACGGAGATTTCCGTTTGCAATTCAGCGAGACCTTCCGTTGTAAAGACAAACTCAAAGGCATCCAGATTGGCAAAGTAATTTCTTGTGATCACCTCGTCTGGAGAAGCCGTAATAAGCTCGCTTACATACAAAGTCCTTGTGAGGGTTAAATTGTACCCTTGGATCAGAATAGCGGACTGATTCAGCGCATCCCGGTTATCGATCTTGACCGTCACCTGCTCAGTAGGCCTGACACCGCTCACAGCACTATTATCAATAGGTCCTGATGATAAAATTGCCATTCTAACGAATCCTCCCTTAATTCCCATAATTAAAGATTTAAAAAACTACCAGTCTCTCTTTAACGTATGTATGAACTGTAGTTGGGATTGGACTATACTATAGCTAGAATTTAATTTCAGCAAAATTGATCTGTTCTCCCATGGAAGAAAACTACCAGAGGATTATTTTGACTTTGTTTATTCGATTTATGCTATAAGCTGGACAACCGACCTTTAGCCGGAGTGCTTCTTACCTTAAAAAAAGATGGTCTCACCCTATACACAAATGTGTTTATACAGAAAATGAAATGCTAGTTTTTAAAAATTGTTATTTCGATGAATCTTGGTATTCAGTATCTCTTGACGAAAGTACGTTAACATTATCGGATCCATTTGTCATTGAGCAAATGATTGAGCAATCTGATGATAACTTATGCAGTCGCGGGACGATAAAAGCGATTTTTCAAAAAAAAGCAAAGATGCTTCCTGTAACTTCTGTAATTAAAGCAAGAAAACTCTAGCATCCGATACCTATTGAAACAACACCTTACAACGTAATAATTATAAAATAAGCCGATCCAGAAAAGGATCGGCTTATTTTATAGTTTTTTCATGGTCAATCTTGTCTGTTCTCAACAGATTTCATGCGGTTTTGATCGTCAGGCACTCGGTCATTACTGAATTCCTGGCCTGCTTCTATTTCACCATGACCGGAAGCACTTCGGGCAAAATTTGTGAACTGCCTTTTTTGCTCATCTAGCTTGTGTTTACTCTTAAGAAGCTCCTGCGGATCCTGATTTGTCATATTGTTATCCTCCCAAAATGGAATCATGCAGTTTATTCGCACTACAGAAGTTTTCCATAATAGAGCGGTGCTTATGCAAGAATTTCAAATACTTTATTCAAAACAATGTATTCTAAAACAACGATCCCAACACAAAGAATAATAAAAAACTGAAGTCTTGCCGTATTCATTCTATCCTTCCAATACTCTCCTCGGAATAATGAAACGATGTTAGGTGTAAAAGTATGTCTAATCGATTCGTTATAATCATCATTATCCACAAAGAACACGCGAAACAATACTTTATATACTGGAATATTTAAGAACAGTAGAAAAAGGATCATCACAAGATCGAGACTCAATTTACTCGCCTCCCAAGATTCACTTATCCTAATTTTACCACATAAATAACTGTAGACATTGGAGGTCGATGACATTTTTATAATTGCTCTATTCAAAAAAGCCCTTCCTTATATAGGAAGGGCACTCATCGCTAATCTCCTTTGTCTACCATACTTCCATCATTTTTGCTGTCAAGTTTGCAGAAGATTGCTTATCTCGTTCAAGTTTTCAGAGAAACCAACGAACACCTTGTCTTGAATGACAATGGTCGGTACGATCTGCTTACCTGTCAGCTCCAGCACTTCCTTCGCATAATTCACATCTTCTTCGCAGTTGAATTCGATGTAGGGAATTTGATGCTCATTAAAGTAGCGCTTGGCAAATCGGCAATCGCTGCAAGTTGGAATCGTGTAAATTTTGATCGGTGTTTTCGAATCGATTTTCAGCATAAATGTTCGCTCCTTTACACGTTAATTTGTTTTAACTGCTCGATTTAATTCGGTCCACAACATGCTAAACTTTTCTTTCCCTTTCGCCTGCTCCTTGTATAAATCGATCGCGTGGATACGACAGGAACAAATCATAACTATCTTGGTAAGCAGATTCAGCGTAAAGCGACTTCCCCCGACTTGAATAGCAGATGATACCGCCAGCATCGTCTTTTATCCCATGATCATTCGCCTTACCTCACATCAACGACGAATGGTACGGTGAACACTTCCCCGTTATGCTGAAATTGTCCCCATAATTTATACGTCCCGCTTTGCGGAAAAGAAGTCGCGAATTTCGCATCCGGTCCCGTAGCTTTCTCATCGATTGGATGAACATGAAGATATTGATTCGCATCTTTTGATAGAATCACAACATGGCCGACCGCTCCTAAATAAGGCTGCAGGTTATCAATCACCTTCTTCGTCTTCGCATCGCGAATGTTGAAGGTCAATGTCACTTCTTCGTTTGGTTTCGTATCACTCAAGGCCAGTTCAATTTCCTTGACACCCACTTCTTTCACCAGTTTCCCTTCGGGCGTAATCGCGGCATGTTTGCTTTCCTTGCCTTCCACCTTCACCCACTCGCTAAGCGTGGAATTGGCACCGCCAGTAGGAATAAAGTCCGCAAACACCTTGTACTCACCTCCAGCCGGGAACGAAGTGTTCACTGTAAATGTGCCGTCTCCCTTAAACTCGGGATGAATGTGGTTAAAGAATGACAAATCGTGATTGACGATGATGAGATGAAGCAATTTCTCGTGATTGATATCATACTTATTGACCGTTTTCCCGTCCTTATCCGTAATTTGAATAGTCAATTCCGTTTCTTCGTTTGCTTTTGCGGCGCCTGTGGGGAAGGTAAACGATACGTTAAGATCCTCCAATGCAGGCTTCGCAGCTGCGCTATGATCACCGTGGCTGCCTCCGTGCTCCATGTCTCCCGCCTCCTCTTTCTCATTTCCTGTATGCTTCTCGGCGTTCTCTTGCCCGCTTGCTGCATGCCCGGCATGGTTATTTCCGTTTGCTGGCTTCTTGTCCTCCGCTTTGCCGCATGCAGCCAATACGCTAAAAGCGACCACCGCAGCAGCGACGAGGAGTATCTTCTTCTTCATGGTTATAGCAACTCCGTTTCAATCTAAATTCGAAGATGCAGAGCGCATCTTGACACGCTGCAGCCGCAAAGCCTCCCCTTACCCTATAATAATGATGGCATAAAAGCCGTATCATTACTGAAAGCGGTCCGACCTTTATTTCATCAGTTTATTGATCGTCTTCATGAATTCCGTTAATACTTCCGTATCCCCTACTTGAATCCGTTCGATGACACAACTTTTCATATGATATTCAAGTACTAGCTTCCCGACATCATTCAATGTTGCTTGCACCGAAGAGATCTGATTCAACATATCGTCACAGTAAATATCTTTCTCAATCATGTCTTTAATGCCACGGACCTGTCCTTCGATTTGATTCAATCGGTTGAGCAGATCGCTATTGGCTTGATCGGAATGATGGCTCTTGCGCTTATCCTCTCCAGGTGAGCAAAAGCCCGGATCTTGCTGTATCACTTGTTCAAAGAGTATCGATTCTTTGCTCATCGGAATCCCCCTTTCTTTTAAAATACTCCACACCCCTATATACATAAAATATAAGTTGTTAATTCGATGGAGTCCTGTCAACTCCGTTGATTAGGCACTGGAGCTCGATTCATTGGTTACATAGCTACCTTGTCACTTGCTTCACCCTGCTTAGGTGAACGGATAAATAGAAACGCTAGCACAGCACCTGCAAGAGCGACTATACCGGACCACATAAAAGCTTGTTGAAAGCCTTCGTTTAGCACGGAGACCGGGTCAATACCGGTTTGGGAAGCAGTTGTTGAACCCGCAATCGCAACCATGATGGCCAAACTGATAGCTGACCCAATCTGGTAGCTCGTATTGGCGAGACCCGATGCAAGCCCTGCTTCTTCGGGTTTAGCACCCGACATGGCGGACATCGTAGCCGGAATATAGGCAAGTGACATGCCAAGTGCACCAAGCAAGGAAGCTGGAAGCACGTTGGCGATAAAGTTTCCATCAACCGGCGTATTGCTAGCGAACAGAAGCATCGAACCCCCGAGTGCAATCAATCCAATGACCAAGTTTGTTTTTATTCCGAATTTTCCGATTAATTTACCGGTAATCAAAATCATGAAGATAGTAATTAGGACCGTCATCGGCAGTAAGCCGACTCCGCCGGCAAAAGCAGAAAACTTTAGCACCTGCTGCATATAGAGATTGAGGAAATACCACAGCGGAATCCAACTCCCTGCCAGCATAATGAGCGCGATATTGCCTGCAGCCAGATTGGGTGTTTTAAAAATCTTCAGTGGAACAAGCGGTTCTTTTTTAGTTGCCTGAACGATCAGGAACAGGATAAATAACACGATTCCTGAAATAAGCGTCCACAACGTGGATGGCGCTCCCCATCCATTGTGTTCCGCAGTAACAATGCCATATACCACCAAAACCAAAGCCGCTGTGACGAAGATGGAGCCAATGACGTCAATGCTGCCTTTTCTTCGCATTCCCTTGGCTAAAAGTCCAGGCGACAGGAGTAATGCAATAATGCCAACGGGTACATTGATGAGGAAGGTCCATTGCCAGCTGAGCCACTCGGTAATGACCCCGCCAAGAAACACGCCGGCTGAACCGCCAGCAGCAGCTGATGCGCCCCAGAAGCCTAATGCTTTCCCTAGTTCTTTGGGGTTGCCACCGAAGAGCATCATAACAATCGTTAACGCGGATGGGGCTATTAACGCGGAACCAAATCCTTGTAGGGCGCGACCAACATTAAGCGCTTCCTCGTTCCAAGCGAGTCCTGCCAGCAAGGAAGCTAACGTTAGAATGGAAAATCCCCACATGAATATGCGGCGCTGACCAAATAGATCGGACAATCGACCACCAAGTAACAATAATCCGCCAAAGAATATGACATACGCATTAAACACCCACTGTAAACTTGCCTGCGTATAGCCGAGCGCTTCTTTGATGGCTGGCAGTGCAACGCCGATAATGGATGTGTCCATGATCACCATAAAATTGGCAAGACATAGTAAGGCCAACGCCATCCAGCGTTTGGGATCGGCTTGCGGTAAAGTCTGTGCTTGATTATTCATAACTTTCTTTCTCCTCCTTTGGTAACCAATAATTAAAATTTTTAATACCAACGTAGCAATACTATACCCCCCTACCCTATAATGTCAAGAGTGGATTTTCGTATTCTCCTCAGTACCAGAAGAATTTCAAAACTGAACTAGGAAAATGTTCATTACAAGGCTGTTTATTGGCACCCAGAAGACGATTCATGGTTTTGCCTTCAACCATAAGAAAATTGAAATCAACTTTCCTTATCCACGTCATTACGATTTAGGCGTTTTGTTGTCTCTATCCATCTACCTCATTAAGAGAAAGACTGAAATAAATCTCTCTTCCTCTTATTTTTCACAGAAGCGATTAACTATAATTATCATATAAAAATATGAGAGATGCTTTATGAGTAATGAGGAATGAGGAATCGCCAGGGGTAGCTTGTTGTTTAGAACGCCATATAAAAAAGCTGCCTCTGAGGGCAGCCTTTTTCTTAATATATCGTTATTTGCGAACGTAGGAATGAACTTCTCAAGCCTTCTTGTATCGGTAATATAGTGCCTTTTTGGAAAAAAAGGCGTATCCCAAACTGGGACACCCCTCTTTAAGCTTAGCTTAACGTTTCACCCTTCGAGCAAAATCCACGAACTGAAATTTATCCAGTCGATGCCTGGACTCGGTATATTGGAAAAGCACCGTGTTCTCCAAATAAACATAGTTTCGTACTACTACAATATGTGTGTAACTCTTCAAATCAAGCAGTCTATGATCCTCCTCGGTAGAAGGCTCAACGGATATCAGCTTCTTCGCATAACTGATTTTAAGCCCCAATTCCTGCTCCAGATATTCATAGAGTGAGCCTTCCGCGATTTCCTCGCTTAGGAATGGAACAATATCCGCCCGGAAATAATCCTTATCCAAAATGATCCGATCGCCTTCAATCTCTCTGGCACGAATAACTTTCCAAACCAGGGTTTCAGGCGGAATCTGTAGATGTCTGGCGAGCGTGGAGCCTGCCGGCTCATTTATCGTCCGCTCTACCAGTGTCCGTGAGGCAGTACCCAGTGTATCGGCCATCTCTTTAAATGAAATCAGACCGGTAACGGGGAAATCCATTCTCGTCATATCAAGCACAAAGGAGCCTCTGCCCTTAATTTTGTGAATGTATCCTTCACGGAACAGCAGGTTCAGCGCTTTGCGAACGGTCTCTCGTGAAGTGCTGTAAGCTTCAGCAAGTTCACTTTCAGAGGGCAGTTTGGTTCCCGGTACCAGTTGTCCAGAAAGAATTTGGTTGCTGTACTCATTATAAATTTGCAAATATTTATTTTCTCTCAATTTTGATCACCGCCCTTTATTGTATCACGTCATGCCTTTAGAAGCATCGATTCAATTGGAGGGGAATTTATAGCGTGGAACATATGAATTCTTATATTTACAGAAAGACAGCCCCCAGGGGCTGTCTTTCTGTAATATAAAGTCTTTACCAATATAGCCTGTATCAACCCTTGAGATGAATAGTCAGGATGCTAGATTGTCTAGCTGCAGCTGGTCCAGTCTTCTCCTCAATCTTCTCCACCATATCCTGACCTGCAGGAATGATGATTGGAGTAATCAAAGGGTAACCTGCTGCGCGGATAGCTTCCATATCAAATTCCAGCAGAAGCTCACCTGCCTGCACCTTGTCGCCAATATTCTTATGGGTGGTAAAACCACTGCCTTTAAGCGACACCGTATTAATTCCAACGTGGATGAGTATCTGTACACCACTGGCATGCTCCAATATAAGCGCATGTTTGCTCTTGATCACATGAGCTACTGTAGCATCAAAGGGTGCATATACTTTACCCTCAGAAGGTTCGATTGCAATGCCTTCGCCCATCTGCTTCTCGGCAAAGGCAGGATCAGGCACCTGTTCTAGAGATACTGCAGTTCCACTGAGCGGAGAGATAAGCTCCAGAATATTCACGGAGTCCTGTGACTCTTGAACTATAGGGCGGCTGTTCAAATTGTCTGTCTCGCTCACAGTAGTAGTAGCCTTTGTAGCTGTGTTCTTTTCGGAACGCCCCACCACAGATCGGCCGTAGAGTACAGTAGCGACAAATGGCACTATGAGAACAATAAGCATGCCAATGAAGAACACGCCCCACTGGTTCGGGAATATCGAAAGGAAGCCGGGAATCCCGCCTACGCCAATGGAAGAAGCGCGAACCTGATTAACGGTAAGAAGCATACCGGCAATCCCTGAGCCGATCATCCCGAAGATGAAAGGATAACGATAGCGGATATTCACTCCGAAGATCGCCGGCTCCGTCACGCCGAGGAATGCAGAGACGGAAGATGTAGCTGCTAAGCCTTTTGCCTTCTGTTCTCTGACTACGAACATCATTGCAAGTGCCGCGGCACCTTGTGCAATATTGGATAATGCTAACATCGGCCAGAGGAAAGTGCCGCCCTCGCTGCCGATGAGCTGCACATCAACCGCCAAGAAGGTATGATGCATACCAGTGATGACTAGAAGCGCATAGAATCCGCCGTAAATCAAGCCACCAAGAAGCGCAAAATGATCAAATACAAAGATCAGGCCGGAGGTGATGGCATTGGCAATGCCAAACGTAACCGGACCGATAACGGTGAAGGCCAGAAAACCGGTAATCAGTAGAGTCACTGGCGCAACAACCAGCAGTTTAATGGAGTCATGCACCCGGCGGTTGAGGAACTTCTCCAGCCTTGCCAGAATATAGGCCGAAACCAGCACTGGCAATACTTGTCCCTGATAACCGATCTTCTCCAAATGCCAGCCGAACAAATTCCAGGTTGGAACAGTACCCTCAGTGGAAGCACTTGCATAGTTATAGGCACTTAATAGATCTGGGTGCACGAGAATGAGACCCAAAACGATCCCGAGCAGAGGACTGCCGCCGAAACGTGTAACAGCTGCCCAACCGATAAGTGCTGGTAAAAAGGTAAAAGCTGTGCTGGCAATCGTATTAATAATCGCAGCAATGTCTTTCCATGCGGGATAGACATCCACCAGCGACTGATTATCAAAGAAGATACCAGGCCCGGTCAAAATATTATTGATCCCAAGCAGCAAACCTGCGGTTACGATAGCTGGAAGAATAGGAATAAATATATCAGCCAGCGTCTTGATCGCACGCTGCAGCGGATTCTGTTTTCGGGCAGCAGCGGATTTCACTTCATCTTTGGAAGAACGAGAACCGCCAGTGATCTGAATCATTTCATCGTATACTTTATCTACAGTTCCCGGTCCGATAACGATCTGAAACTGCCCTTGGCTAGAAAATTGTCCCTTTACTAGTTCGTTGCGGTCCAAGGCTTCCGAATCCACCTTGCTCTCATCATACAGCGAGAATCTCAGCCGGGTTACACAATGTGTCGCAACCTCTATATTCTCCTTGCCCCCAACTGCCCGTACAATATCCTCAACATTTTTGCGGTCTATAGCCATATTTTCACTCCTTACATAATTGATTTGTGCTCCTTCTCAAGTACACCTCGTTAGCGGATTAACCACATGTAGGAAGCATAAGGACTAAGCTGAAGCTCTTGTGTTAATGCAGGTGTTTCTGTTGTATTTCCAATCAGAAGCTCGTCTTTACCACTTGATGATAACTCTGCCCAGTGACTATCTTCAAAGCGGAAGGTAATCTCTTTACTGCTGAAGTTCGAGACCACTACAAGCGCCTCTCCATCACCTGTTCTGGCGTAAGCGAACACTTCAGGATGACCATCATCGAGTCTCTTGAATACACCTTCAATGAATATCCCATAATCCTTGCGTAGCGCAATCAGCTTGCGGTAATGATGGAAGATGGAATCGGGATTGGCTAGCTCCTTCTGCACATTGATGTCCGAATACCGCTCATCAACTTTCAGCCATGGAGTACCTGTGGTGAATCCGGCATTTCGGCTGTCATCCCACTGCATCGGCGTACGGGAATTGTCCCGTGAACGTTCCTGAAGAATACTCAGGGCAGTCTCAGGGCTTTTCCCCTGTTCACACAAAATACGGTACATATTCAGTGACTCAATGTCACGGAACTCATCGATGCTCTTCCATACCGGATTTGGCATCCCGATTTCTTCCCCCTGATACACATAAGGTGTTCCCTGAAGGCCATGCAGAGTTGTTGCAAGCAGCTTGGCACTCTCTACACGGTAGACCTTATCATCAGTGAATCTGGAGAGGGCACGCGGTTGATCGTGATTGTTAAAAAATAAGGCGTTCCAGCCCTGACCTTTCTGCATTCCGGTCTGCCACTCTGTGAACAAGCTTTTCATCGCCTCAAAATCATAGGGCATTAGCTCCCACTTCTGTCCATTCGGATAATCGACTTTTAAATGATGAAAATTGAAAGTCATGGAAAATTCCCGCTCTTTAGGACTCGAGTATCGGATGCAATGCTCCAATGTAGTTGAGGACATCTCTCCGACTGTCACCATCTCATACGGACCAAATACCTCTTCGTACATCGCTTTGATGTATTCATGAACCCGTGGACCGTCAGTATAGAACTTGCGTCCATCCCCCGGTGGAACACTCCCGTCATCGTTAGGGAAGCGTTGATCCTTGGAGATTAAATTAATTACATCCATGCGGAAGCCGTCGACACCCTTTTTAGCCCAGAATAGCATCATATCATTCACTGCTCTACTTACCTTCTCGTTCTCCCAATTCAGATCCGCCTGGGTTTTATCGAAGAGAGTAAGATAATATTGTCCCGAAGCTTCATCAAACTGCCAGGCAGGACCTCCGAACTTCGACTGCCAATTGTTGGGTAAGCCACCGTCCGGAGCGGGGTCCTTCCAGATGTAGTAATCACGATAGGGATTGTTCCTGCTTGAAATGGACTGTTTGAACCACTCATGTTCTGTTGAAGTATGGTTAACCACGATATCGATCATTAGCTTCATTTCACGTCTGTGCAGTTCCTGTACTAACTCGTCGAAATCCTCCATCGTACCAAAATCCGGGTTGATATTTTCATAATCCGCAACATCGTAACCGTTATCATGTTGTGGCGAGACATAGACCGGCTGTAACCAGACAATATCAATTCCAAGCTTCTGCAAATAATCTAATTTTTCAATAAGTCCTTTAATATCTCCTGTTCCGTTGCCTGTAGTGTCCTTAAAGCTCTTCGGGTACACCTGATACACCGTGGACCGGCGCCACCACTCCGAATACTGGGACTGACTCAAGTTGAACACCTCCAAAAGAATTACTTTATGTCAAATATTAAACCTGTATATACAAGTTCAAACACTTCACACAGTTTAAACCTGTATATACAGGTTGTCAATACTTTTGCTATCTGACTCGGAAAAAGAGTAAAAACTGGCGGTTCTTCTTTAATTAACCCATTTGATAATCAATTATTCTTTTTCCTATTTCCTATCTTAATCATTGTTCTATAATCACAACAAAAAAAGCCGCTAAGTAAGCGGCTTTTTATATACAAAGATGTCTTGTGCAGAATTCATAACGATGACGAAAATCCGCTAAGTTTAACTAAAAAATGATACCGATGATCAGAGCGGATAAAACGCTTACAAGTGTGGCGCCAAATAACAGTTTTAATCCAAATCGAGCCACAATATTCCCTTGTTTTTCATTTAAGCCTTTCACTGCACCCACAATGGTACCAATGGACCCAAAGTTAGCAAATGAGATTAGAAAAACCGAAACAATGGCTGTAGTACGCCCACTTAAACCATCTTGGATCTTAACAAAGTCAAGCATAGCAACGAATTCATTCGCAACAAGCTTTGTCGCCATGATACTGCCTGCATCAACAGCTTCATGCCATGGGACACCGATAAGAAAGGCAATGGGTGCAAAGACATACCCTAAAATTCCTTGAAACGAGATACCGAATACTCCGCTGAAGACCCCGTTAATTAATGCAATGATCCCAACGAAGCCAACCAACATTACACCAACTACTATGGCTACTTTAAAGCCATCCATAATATATTCGCCTAGCATTTCAAAAAACGTTTGTTTTTCTTCTACCTGAACTTCAACAATATCTTCTTCAGGTGTAACTTCATACGGATTAATGATGGATGAAATGATGAATCCACCAAATAGGTTTAATATCAATGCAGCTACTACATAACGAGGTTCTAGCATCGTCATATATGAACCAACAATTGACATGGATACCGTCGACATTGCAGACGCACATAATGTATACAAGCGATGTTTTGGTAATAATCCAAGCTGGTTTTTCACCGAAATAAACACTTCATTTTGTCCTACAATTGCGGCTGCAACTGCATTATAAGACTCCAATTTGCCCATGCCATTTATTTTACTTAGTACCAAACCAATATACTTGATAATGAACGGGAGAATTTTGTAATGCTGCAATATCCCAATTAATGCCGACATAAAAACAATTGGCATCAAAACATAAAGGAAAAATGTATGGGCCCCTTCATTTGCAATCCCACCAAAAACAAAGTCAGTCCCTTCATTGGCGTATCCAAGCAATTTTGCAAAACTATCGGCAAACCCTTTAATTAAGAATTCACCTATACTTGTTTTTAGTATAATTAATCCCAAACCGATCTGAATAGCAATCATTACAATGATTGGTCGATATTTAATCTTTTTCTTATTGTTACTTCCTAGCCATGCCAGTAATAGAACAATGACCAAACCAGCAATAGAAATTAGATAATGCATTTTTAGCCCTCCAAATTATCGGTTAATTTTCTTGGAATCCTCATATCGAAATGCATCTTTCCACATTAACCCTTGTTCCAAAATAATCGCCAACAGACTTCCGCATATTAATCCATTATTTAAAATGGCTATCACGATCGGAGATAAATGGGCCGTAGCTGATGAAGGGATAAACATTAATCCCACACCCACTAAAAGGGAAATTCCACTAACGATAAATGTTCGTTCTTCATGAATGACCTTCTTCAATTCCTTTAGCGCTAGTCCGACCATCTTCACAAAAATGACGAAGGTAACGGAATAGCCTATGGGAGCTGGAATCGCTGATATAACATTCATCATTGGCGGAAATAAGGATATTGAGATCACAAAGCAACATCCAATTAAAAATGATCTGCGCTCCTTCATCCCTGTTTGTTCAACATATCCCGCCGCTCCCGAGATAGGGACAGAACCGACCGCTCCTAAACCGCCACTAATAAGATGCGTAATTCCAGAAGTAAACCCGGCGCGCAAATAACGACGATGATCCACTTGCTTTTGTTTCATAACGGTCTCCATCAAACGGATCGATGCAACTGCATTGGTTATTAATAACAGCGTTAATAAAAATGCAGTAGTGATTGTCCCGGCATCGAATTGAGGTCTGCCAAATGGGAATATTTTCGGTAGCTTAAATAGAGTATCCGCATGAGAAAACACTGGTATATTACCGCAGATAATAAATAATAGGCAGCCTATCAATATACTGAAAATTATTGAAAACTGGCTGAGTACTACAAAGCGACTTTTTCCTAACCAAAAGGTAATGCAAACCACAATCACACTAAGGATGAATACTTTAACATCTAACGTGGTGTGGGCTATGGTAATCCCCATCATCCCTTTCATAAAAGATCCACTTAATTGAAAGATCAATAAAAGTAAATAAATAAAAGTGATGGTGGGAGTAAATAGACGAGCGATTTTATCCATTAGCTTAAATGCTGAAATTAGGATAAATAACACACCACTAATGATCATTGCCCCACTTAAAGCTTGTAAAGCACCATTGTTAGAAGAATAAAGTCCCCCCACTAAACTTGCGTAAATCGTAAAAATACTCCACCATAACCCTGCCGGACCTTCATGGATAGGGAATTTATGACCCATCAGGCCTTGTAAAAATCCAGCTATCCCTAAAGTAATCATTGTGCTCTGGATAAGCCCGGAAGTTTCAATGGGTGTTAAGTTATATAAATCTGCGATAGCAATGGGTGCAGCAATTGCACCAGCGATCATAAAAATCATCCACTGCAATCCTGACAGTATTACCTTCATTTCTTTCTCACTCTCTTTTCTAACAACACTGCTCTTATCCATAAATCAGCCATCAATGACTGTGTTAAGGGCTATTTCGACCATTTCATAAAAGGATTGTTCACTTTCTTTATGAGTCAGGTGTTCCTGTCTTAGCAATTGACTGCCGACTGTTAAAATCGATAACGCTTTTACACCATATTTAGCGGCTAAAGTGTATAGGGCTGTACTTTCCATTTCTACTGCTAATACACCAAAATCCATAAACTTGTGAAGTCGATCTAAATTTTCACGATAGAATTCATCAGAATTATAAATGTTACCAACAAAAACATTTGCATTCTTAGCTTGTGTTTGTTGATACGCTTTCATTAACAATGAGAAATCTGCTGTAGGTGCAAAATTACAACCATGAAAGATCTTCTCCGTCATATTACTGTCTGAAGACACCGCTTGGGCTATTATAATATCGCGGATATTAATTTCACTTTGCATCGCACCACATGTACCAATGCGAATCAATTTCTTAACTTCATAATCGACGATCAATTCTGTAGCATAGATACTCATCGATGGATTTCCCATCCCTGTCCCCTGAACTGACACCGGTACACCCTTGTATAATCCAGTGTATCCATACATCCCTCTTACTTCGTTATAACAATTAGCCCCCTCTAAAAAGTGTTCTGCTACAAATTTTGCACGTAAAGGATCTCCTGGGAGCAAAACGCGCTCTGCTATTTCTCCCTTATTTGCACCTAAATGCCTACTCATAGTTCTTCCTCCAACTTTTAATAGTAAACTGAGGTTTACCGAAATCGCTTTCCACTTGCCCTCAAGTAAAATCAGTTTCGAAACTAGATTGAGCATAAGGTTTTTTAACATTACAAACTAGACCAAAAACTTACGTAGGTAACGGAAAATAATTGGTCAAATTATAAAAGCAATTCTTTACGGATATTGTCCAAATCTCTTTTAGAAGGGATCGTAGAAATAATAACAACAGGCACGGTCTTTAGTGCAACCGGGATATTACTAATGACAAGATCAATATTATTTTGCTGCATGATCTCGTCGGTTAGCCCTTTCATAATGGAGGTATTAAGGATCAACTGATCCCCTATTTCCTTCTTTATCAAATCTGCTATGTAATGACGAATTGAAAATTCCTCTCCGATCACTAAGAAAGCCCTCTTACTCTTATAACGTAAACTCGAACGGACAATTAAGGTTAGTTTTGTTAAATGAAAATTATTGAAGAGAACGGAAGGGTAAGTTTTATTCCACGTTTGCATACAGGTTTGCATTTCTTGATAAATCTGCTGGCACTCCTGCTCTACATATGTAGTTAAATGACTTTTCGAAATCATCATCCATTCCGGAATGGCATTTTCGATTAATAACTTGTCAAAGAACCCGTAAATCTCCAAGATAAATCGTTCATGCATATCCAAGTTCGGGTATACCTTTGCCAACAACATTAGAAGCAGATTCCCCATTTGATATTCTTCTTTATTTTTGTGTAATTCGACTTCTTTAATCGGAGTGATCTCTGACCCTTCATAATAATGATATTGGCTGAGACTAACCATGGATTGCATAAAGAATATTTCACTCTTTGGAAATTCGATGGACAGCTTTTCTTCAAGACGCTCTGCTATGGCTCTCACTGGAATATAAAACATCCCCTTTTCCCAGGGGTATGCATTTTCGTCGATGGTTACACAATTTCCTTTCCCAGCTCTTTCTATTACAATTGCCAACAAAAAGGACAATTTCCTTTTGGAATTGATAAAATATACAATGTTATTCTCAATCTCTATATTTGTGATCAACTGATTTATATAAGCAAAATCGATATTCGCAAAGGGCCATCCTGTAAACTCATACGCATCACAATATAAATTCCAATAAAAATATCGAATATTCATTTCATTCCCTTTGATCACAGGTGTAGAGTAACTAATGCGTAACTTATACGCTTTTAGATCATTATTATTTAATTCCACAATCAGCTTCTTCAAAGACGAGGTACTCATAAACATGGCTTCAGAAAGCTCCTCCACAGACATTCGACCAGCATTCGTAAACAATAGATGCATCAGCCGATAAAAAATGGTTTGTCTGAACATAGAAGAAATCACTTCACTTATCGTACTTTGCCCATCACGTAGAAGAACGATTCCCTTACCTCTAGAAACTTCAATGGTTACAGTAGAGGGTAGTTGCTCGCTGATTTCCTCCACCATCTTCCGTATTGTCTTATCTGATATCCCTAAACTTTTTTCCACTTCGGCTAAGGTAAACCATCTTTGCTCCGTATCAAGCAGCGTTAGTAGTTGGCTAGCTAAATTAAATCCCTTATCCATTGTTATCCACCCTATTTCAATTTCATTTTAATTTTTATAGTATAAACAAATTCACATCTATAACCATATTATTTTTCAATAAAAAAAACTCGGGTTTCATTTACCCGAGTTTTAAATCACTTTATATTTGTGTTTTTTCTTCAATAGGGCTAATTGCTTTCAGCTGCATCGTTATGACGGCTGCTATAACGGCTTTGATGATGTCCCCCGGAAGAAAGGCTAACGCTCCGACAAGTCCAGCCCAGATCGACGTATTGGTTATTAATGCCATGACTGGTGCACCAATCAGACTCACTAGTAATACACCAAAGATTACGTTGATCGCTATCAGCTTCCAAGTTCGGACCTTCGGCCAGATTTTTTCAGAATACCAGCCGATAAGGCCGGCCGCGATCGGGAAGCTAAATATGTATCCTGCAGAAGGACCAATGAGCACTGCGATTCCGCCGCGGCCACCAGTCAGTACAGGCAGTCCAATGGCTACCAGAATGATGAAAATGACTAGACTGAGGGCGCCCATCCGTTTCCCCAGAAAACATCCAGCTAACATGACGCCAAGCGTCTGGGCAGTGATCGGAACGGGGATGAAGCCGAGGGGGATGGGTGGAATCATGCCCAGCACCGCGATAAGTGCTGCGAATAATGCAGCATAAATAAGTTCTTTTGTCTTCAAAAAATTGACCTCCATTGGATATAAATAATTGTATTCTGGTTAGTAAATACGTCCAGTAAGCTGAATTATAATGGAGATATTCATGATTGTAAACCAAAAATTAATTTATAGTTCACAATAGAATGAAATACCAAGCTTGAGTTTTTCCAATTGTTATATAAAATTAGAGTATTCAGTCGCAATCGTTGGATGTTATTATATTCAATGGGTTTTGGTCGGAGAGTTATACTTTTGGAGGTTTAAGTTCATGACAGTAAAAGAACATATTCTTGCCTTGCTCGACAGTAATAAGGGTGAATACTTTTCCGGCGAGGAAATAGCCGTTCAGTTATCCGTGACGCGCAGCGCTGTCTGGAAAGCCATAAAATCGTTACAGACAGACGGATATTCCATACAAGCTGTAACTAATAAAGGATATTCCATGTCACCTCAAACAGATATCCTATCTGCAAGTGCAATTTCAAAATATCTGGATACCCAGGGGCAAAAGTTACGTTTAGAAGTCTTTAAGACACTATCTTCAACGAATGAAGCCGTAAAAAGCCTTGCCTCAAATGGAGAAGCTGAGGGTAAGGTGATCCTTTCCGAAGAACAGACCGCTGGACGCGGGAGAATGGGCCGAAAATTCTTTTCTCCACCGGGAACGGGTATCTATATGAGTATCCTACTGCGTCCCAAGCTGTCAGCAACAGATTCCGCTCTGCTGACCACTTGCGCCGCTGTTGCAGTCGCCCTTTCCATCGAGAGCGTATCCGGTAAAGAAACGCAGATTAAATGGGTGAATGATGTCTTCATGGAAGGTAAAAAGGTGTGCGGGATTCTTACTGAAGCATCCGTGTCACTGGAAAACAGCTGGCTTGATTATGCCGTTCTTGGTATTGGTATCAATGTAGCGCTGCCGTTCGACGGCTTTCCTAACGACCTTACCGAGATTGCAACAACTGTAATTTCTGAAAACAATTCTTATGGTGATCTCCGCAACCGACTGGTAGCAGAAGTACTGAACAATTTCATGGGATATTATGAGCAATTAACGGACAGATTGTTTCTTTCCGAATATAGAAAACGGTTAATTTCACTTGGCAAACCCGTAACAGTGATAAAGAATAATGAACAGCTTAAGGCAACAGCCATTGATATCGATAACGATTGCCATCTGAAAGTCAGATATGAAAATGGTGACGAGGAATATCTTTCAAATGGAGAAGTCAGTGTTAAAATTTAGCTATTGTTCTTTTTAAGATAGGCTAGCTTATGACGTTTTTCGCAGAAGAAGCCACCTTGTAGGCGGCTTCTTTTGCGTATATGTTATTCGTGGTGATCGTCAAATTTAAACATGGAGAAATCATTTTTCAGTGGTTTATTATTGCAAATTATTTTTTATCCAGCTAAGCAGCGACTCTTCCTTCGGAGCCCAAGCAAGTAGATTTCTTGCATGGGTGGCACGCACACGGCTGTTCGAGGCGATAGCAAAACGCGCCCAGTCTCCAAGTTCTGCTATCGCTTCGTCTGCGGGCCAGCTTATGGTCTTGCCCCCAAAGCCTAACGCCTCGCTGACAGATTTGGCGATGTCCCCATAAGATTCCTCCCCATTTTCGGCAAAGAAATACGATGCAGACGGTGCTTTTTCAAGTGCCAATACATACAGTTGTACCAAATCTTTGATGTGGACATTAGACCAGCGATTTACGCCTTTACCTACGTGAACGCCTGCCTGCAGCTCTCTCGACTTGCGAATAATTTGCGGCAATTGATCGCTTTCCACAGGCAACGCTAGTGCATCACCATAAATCATAGATGGGACTATCACGATGCTTCTCACCCAATCCTCAATTCCAGCCTTGCGTACGAGGTTGTTTATCGCTACGCGGTTTTCCCTAATATCCATAGGTACAAATGGTGTTTCCTCGTCAAAAATTTGTTCGCTCGCCGTTTCGCCACGGGCATCATCTCCAACTACACTTGAACCCGATGTATGCAAAAATGGTTTTCCACTTCCACGTAGAGCAGCTATAAAAGTTTCAACTGCCAGCAAATGATCTGAATCGGCTGTGTGAATTACTGCGTCGCTGAGCTTAGCATATTTCGTTAGCGTATCCGTATCTTCCAACGTGCCGAGTATAGGCTCTATACCAATGTCCCTTAATGCTTCCACCTTATCGGGATTGCGAACCAGACCGAAGACAGTATGCCCGGCATCAAGTAAACCTTTAGCCACCGACCCGCCGATATAGCCTGAAGCTCCTGTGATAAACACTTTCATAATAATATTTCCTCCTCATCTATGCTGTTGATGCTTGTCCATTCGACAATGTGTGGTGCCAGTCTCAATTATTTATTAATTTTGCTGCTTCTTTATTGTAAGCTCCAAAACATAAATAAAACAAATTATGAAATAGCCACTTATTAATAAATAATTTTATAAATAATACTAGCTAATCCATCTTCTTTTCCCTTAGGACAGATATGATCTCATGAATCAGAGGCAAATGCTTATTCTTTAACTGATAAGCGATATATAACTCGTTTTTTACTTTTAAATGCTTAAAAACAACTTTTGATTTGCCTTCTTTTAACGAGTTTCGCAAGAGGTATGTAGGTATGACACTCAAGCCCACCCCGAGCTCAACTGCCTTCAGGATCATGTGTAAATTAGGAATGATATGAATAGGTCTAATTTCAGGACGTTTCTTAAAATGTTCTCTCCAAATTCTTCTTATTATCGGCAATTCCAAGCCATAGCTGATCCATTTCTGTTCAGAGAGCCATTGCTCTTCAAGCTTCAGAGTATCAAATTCAAGGATTTCATAATCGCTTGGAGCTACTATAACAAACTCTTCATCCATTAGTTTCAGATATTCGACACCGGGAGTTTGGAACCTTTTTGACATAATGAGGATGTCTAGCTTGTCTTCCTTCAGGAGCTCTAGCAATTGCTCGGCGGTTCCAAAATGCGAAATGGTGCAAGTATTAAATTCAGGAAGCAGTGGCAATATTTTTTCACTAAAAAACTCATGCGCCGCTCCCAGCTTGATTACACTCAGCGTAGGCAAAGAAGCCGATTTAAAGCTTATTGTCGTATTCTCTAATGATTCTATAAGTGGAGCGAGCTGGGAATATAACTCCTTTCCCCGCTCTGTTGGGGTGATTTTTCTAGTCGACCGAATAAATAAAGTTTCTCCCACCTCCGCCTCCAAGGCGGCTAAGTGCTGACTCATGGCTGGCTGCGTCATCATGCGGGTTTTTGCGGCTTCAGAAATCGATTGATACTTATATATTGTGCAAAAGCTTCTATACCATTCAAAATCAACCATACTCTAGGCTCCACCTTTATACTGTAAAATTTATATTAGAAGATGAACTTAATATATCAACTTAAGACTCTGTATTCTACTGTGCTAAAGCATTTAAATCCGGCTGCATCTTGTTCCGCAGAACATACAGCATGATGGCACCAACAAGGAACGCAACGGCATCCGAAATGACGAGCGACCAGACCACACCATGGAAACCATTCATTCGATTGGCTATATACAACACAGGAATCAGAGTAACTCCTTGAATAATTGACATTATAAATGCAGCAGTTCCTTGCGCTGTAGCTTGGAAGATCCCGGTAAACAACGAAGTCATTCCTGTAATGAACAAGGATAAGAATGTCACATGCAGAATGTAGCTGCCCATTTCAATTAATTGCGGGTCATTCGTAAATAAGCCAATTAAATGGTCGGAAATCAGATAGACGATAACGCCGAACACGACAGCTAAAGCTATTATCGCTTTGATCGTGAATCCGATGGTATGCTTCATGCGTAATTTATTTGCTGTAAAAGAGAAGGCAATGAGCGGCACGACACCTTCGCATAAACCCATCAGAATACACTCAGGTAATTGTAATAAACGGGATGAAATTCCGAACCCCGCTATGGCTTGGTCTCCATATTCGACAAGAAAATGGTTCAATACGAGTGACATTGCACCCAAGAAGATACTCATAATAAAGACGGGAATTCCGATTTTGAATACATTGCTCAGTATTTCCTTGGTAGCTTTGAACCATTTTAAAGAGACAGTTAAGAATTGGCTTTTATAACCCAAATGGTAGGCGTAGAATGCACTCGCAACCAAGTTAGAGATGACCGTAGCAGTCGCAACGCCAATCACGTCCCAATGGAAGACGAAGATAACTAGCGCATCGAGAATAATATTCACGACAACACTTAGAATCATCCCGATCATCGATGTGATTGCTGAACCTTCCGAGCGCACGATATTCTCCAATGTGAAGCATATTACAACGAATGGTGAGCCGATAAGCATAATCGTTACATAGTCCTTAGTAAATCCGAAGGAGTCGGGCGTCGCTCCCAGACCATGAACAATTGGATCAATCAACGGGAGGCCAACAGCCATCACGATAAGACCGATAACTAAACTGCTGTAAAAAGCGAATGAAGATACATGCTTAACATCATCATATTTTTTCTCCCCTAGCAAGCGGGAGATGAATGTACCACTGCCCATGCCAATCAAATTTCCTAGCGCCATAATGATCGCGAATAACGGCAAGGTTAGTGCAAGTGCGGTTAACATAGCCGTATTGCCCAGTGTGCCAAGGAAATAGGCATTCAAGATGGAATATATGACACTCATTGACATGCCTAACATCATCGGTATACCGAAGTGAGCTACAGCTTTTGAGATGGGTGCTTTTTCAAAGTAATGGAGGTTTTCTGCATCCATGTGGGTCACCACTTTCTTCATCTATTTAGTATTCAAATTACTTAGAATTCTAACTATTTGTTGAATATGAACCATGACGCAGCAACAAACAACCCCGTACCGTAACATCGACTTTACGGGGTTGGTGTGCGAAATTAACTGTTCTTCAGTTTCCAAGAAAGTACGTCATGCGCCGCCTTTGCCGTTCAGCTTTCCTTTGTAAAAGGCACGCCACTGCTACTGTTTGACGAAAAGACTTTGCTTACTTATCGTCCGGATCATGTGACTGGTCTGGTGACGAATTTCTTCCATCTCTGGAAGGCCAGCCGAATCCGCGCATATCACGATGCCCTTCCCCGCCAAAGCCAGGGAACCTTCCGCTAAAGCGTTCGTCCCTAGAATTCCCCCACATTTTTTGCATTTGTCCACGCATGGCCATTAGTTTTTCGAATTCCTCTGTACCCATACGCTCCTTTGCAGCCTCCATCCACATAGCCATTACATCACGTTCTCCGTCCGTTCCAAGCTCTTCTTCTAAAGCCATAATTACGCGGGTTAAGTAATCCCCGAAAGCAACCTGCTCTTCTGAAGATAGGCTAGAAAATATGTTGACGCTGTCTATCTCTTGCCCCTCTTCCTCTTGTCCTTTTTGGGTTAAGTAAATCAACATGATACGTTTGTCTGTTTCTGATGGCTTACGGGTGATATATTCGGCTTTTTCCAATTTTGCAAGCAATTCATTGAGGGATGATACACGGATGTCCAGCATATAGGATAAATCTTTGGTGCTGATACCATCTTTCATCCGGAGAAATGCCAGTATCCTGCCTTGCCCGCGGGATGTGTCGGCCATAGGGCCAACAGCAGCATGTGTTTTTAAGTGTTGTCGTTGCAGCAGCCATTGCAGTTTCGCGAGTTTTTCGTATAATTCAGTATTCATGTCCATATTGAATCCTCCATAAAGTTTGTATGGTACCTGTTAATCTTTGTGACGGTACCTGTTGGTTTTTATTATAACGGTACCTGTTAGATATGTCAAAATGTTTTTTACAGGTACCGTTAGTATATTTTTGATTTTTACCAGAACCTTTAATGACTCGTAGTATGTAGCGGGCAAAATTACTTACATCCTTATTACATTTTTTATCATATACTTACTGTAAGTTCGCTTGCACGATCGTCCAGCCCTCACAAAAGATCAAGTATTTCAGCAGAAAACGGAGTTTACAGCAGGTAATTATGGCGACTATTTAAAATATATACTAGTAGTGGGCAGGATTCTAAAATAAGTAAATACAATTCACGAAACGCAAAACGAGCCTAAAAGGGATTTTAGAGGCCCGTTTTTGTCTTATTTTACAAGGAGGGTTATTAATATATGAAACACCCCATTCTAAGTAAAAAATCGCTCATTCTAATAATTTTTTTGATATTCCTTATAGGAATATACTTTTTGTTCTTCGGATTACCATGGAAGTCCATAGCCCATAAAAAACAATTCGAAGTCTATTTAGAAGATAAATATCAAATTGACTTCAAGTTAAAAAAGATGGACTATGATTTTATGCACCGAACATACCTTACTTATGCATATCCCGTGAGTGACCCAACTTTAGTTTTTTTTGTAGGTCAAGATATTGAAAACAAAGAAATTCATGATCTTTATCTATATGAACTAGAAAAACGTATGTTCAAATAGGTTACCAGAATAATCGTTGAGCTGTGATCAGTTTTCTTTTTTTATATCTTCAAGCAATCCTTCAAACCATTGAACATTTACTATATGGTGGGAAAGTGAATTTTCTAACATTTTTTTAAAATAAGCAGTGATATTTTCATCGTTCTCAAGAGATAGCTGTATTAAAGAAATCTTATTTTTAGTTTGTTCGATTTGTATTTCTATTAATTTAGTTAGCTCTTCTTTTTTATATTTATCTGAAAATAACATTGCTACATAAAAAGATAGGTTTATATAGTCTGTCTTAGACCCATATTTGAACATCAACTTTTCAAACTCTTTTTCCCCTAATTCCGTGATGTTATAATTATGTGTCTCTCTGGTGCTGTCTCTTTGGTCAACTTTTACAATATACTTTTTCTCTACTAATTGCCCAAGATTATAATAAAAGGACCCTTTGGTGAAATTCACTATATATTTATAGTGTTTTTCTTCCATTAAGGATAACAATTCATAACCGTGAGCCCCTGGATTTTGTTTTAATAATCCTAAAATTAGTAATATTATCAACTCAACGCCTCCGTCAAAATGCTACTAGGTTTAATCATTGTTGATTTGTATGAACTTGGCTTGAAATTCGTCAAATGATATTTTCCCCAAAGCAAAATCCATACTCAATATATACATTTTTTCCGCTTTAGTGTGTGTTCTTGCATTATGGAGACTTAACAACTCCTGTTCATTAATTAGCGGCTCAAGTACATGTTGCTTATTAATAAAAGCTTCAAAATATCGCAACCCAAATTTTCTTTGAGATATTGCATCGATATGAATACCATCCGGATTAGAAGTTAAACCTGAAGCTGTAACAAAGTAACAATCATCTTGTTCAAAAGCAAATTTTTGTAACTCTTGATTCATCAACTCGTATTCAGTGCAATGTTTCCCAAATCCTTCTTTGCCTAAAAAATCCCCTAAGCCACCAATTATAAATGGAATATTTGGAGCATCTGACTCTTTTCTAAGGGCCGTAACCATTAAAAGTAATTTCTGATAATAGACTTTGTAGCTGCCATTACTACTATCACTTTCTCCTTGATGCCATAAAATCCCCGTTAATTCACTATTTTGCATAGCAAATTTAGTTTCTTGCAATGCATGTTTAAAAAGTGCCCCATCTACAGCCCATTCATCAATGGTGCTCCCACCCTCAGCACAAGGAATTAACCCAATGATGTCTTCTTCATTTTCACGACACCATGCATCCGCAAATGATCCTGCCAGACTTATTCCTGAAACAGGACGGTCATAATTAATAGGTTCAGCCATCATTTGCCATCTACCATTACGTAGCATTTGTATTCTCTCGTTATAAATTGGGGGTACTTCATGTATAAATCCTCGTCCAGCCATATTTGACTGTCCAATCATTAGAAATGATTTGATCATTATTCTCATCCTCTCTACAATAGTCTAATTAGACTGTTTATATTATTAGTCTAATTAGACTATTTGTCAACAAATACGCTTTTATTCTCTCCCTCTTTATGAAATCAAAAAAGCTGATCTTCAAAAAGATCAACCTTTGTATGAAGTATTAACATCTCAGAAGTGAGGTAATACCATCTAATTCTGATACGATTTCATATACTCGCGTCCGTCTGCCTTTCTTTGAATAGGGTTCCAAACCTGAGCAAAGAACGGTTCACGCTTCGCACGTTCTTTGTAATTCCAGCTTTCGAGCTCACACTGCGGGCAGAAATGTCCACCTTCTAGCATAAGCTTGGGGCTAGCCGTAAAGGTATGGTCGAACGCACATTTGAAATCAAGTTTGCCTGCCCAATTCCCCGTTTCCATATCTGTTGAAAGACATTCACCACCACGAAATTTCGCAGCACCCTTGATATCTTCAAGATTTAATTGCGATGTTGGCTTATTCTCATCATACCCGTGGTCAAGTTTGATGACTTTATCCCAATCTGCGAATTTCTTCATTTCAGACACCTTTGCAGGAATCGCCTCCCAGTTGTTCTTGCTGCCCCAATAAGCGTCTATTTTCTCAATGTCATTTTCCTCGATAAAACGTATCGTTCCTCGCTCTTTTACTGCTTGCTTTTTCATCGTCCGCTTAATCATCGCACCCATCAATTTTTGACCTCCGGGCAATTTAGTGATGACTTTCGCAACAGGCACAAGTGCGCCTAGATTATCAAGGTAGCTTTGATAGAAATAATCTATTGAATCTCGGCGAAAGTGAAAATACTCCTCCAGCTTATCAGAGTCCAGATAATATTGTCCGTGAAAATTCCGTGTTGCATACCATTTAGGATCTATCACATAATCAAGATTTGTTAAACCTAACTTACCATAAAGCACCTGATACATCTCAAGCGTGCTGACTCGACAGCTCTCGCCCCCGCCAATGTTGTAAATATGTTGCCAAAATCCTTCATTTAATTCTCCGTCTATATCCGAGATGCAGAGGTTTCGCATTAAACGTCCTGAATCCCGATCTGATACGTATTCAAGCACATTTTCTAGACAGTTATGGAACATAATAGGGTCTTCTATCTTGCTCATCGCTGGCCCCATAATACCTGTTTGGCGGAGGCTCACCCAATAGCGTAGTCCTGATTCAATTACCATACGCTCGGCGGCAATTTTCGAAACGGCATAGTAGTCATAAACACTTGGTTTGAGAGGGTCGCCCACACGTCCCCAATGGATCGGCGGCATACGGTCACCCGTTTCCGCAATTGTACCGATATTTACGAAACGCGTTACATGGGCACGATCGCTTTTCTTGATGGAATCGACGATGTTCTTCGCTGAACCATAATTAATCTGCATCGTTCGTTCGGGAAACTCATCTGCAGCAGGAGATACAAAGGCTGCTATATGAAGCACAATGTCGGCATCTTTCACACATTCATAGACAAGGTCGCAGTCTAGTAAATCGCCATAGACTACTTTAACGCCACTTAGTCTCTCATATTCTTTCAGCTTTTGGCGGCTGGTTGAATTGTCTAAATCAAAGAGTAACAGCTCGCATTTCGCTAAATCGTTTCTAAGAAATTTCAATGTTTCGCCACCCATATTGCCCGCTGCACCTGTTATCATGACTCGTTTTTTCTTTACCATATTCTTCACCTGCATTATAAGATTATTGACAAGTCATTCGTCTCCCTTCAGAATACAGACACAGTGTCTATTTCACAACCACCAGTTGATTATCAAACTGATGTAATATAGACAGTCGAAGATATTCTGTCCATTAGTTTTCAAAAATTTTTATAGGGGGTGAATCAACAATGAATCAACGTGAACGGTTAACCAAATTGCTGCTGAAGCAAAGCTTGATTCGTCTGCTCAAAGAAAAAAACATAAGCCAAATCAGCGTAAAAGAATTATGCGCTTCAGCAGGCATCAATCGCTCTACCTTTTATTTGCATTATGCAAATGCATACGATCTGCTTGAACATGTTGAGCAGGAGATTATTGATAACACAAATGCATATCTAGAAAAAATCGAAGCTAATGACAATGGCATCACTTATATATTGACCTTCTTAGACTACATCAAAAAGAATGATGATTTATTTGCCATCATGCTACTCAAATCAAATGAAAACGAGTTGTTTTCAAAACGTTTGCTTAATGAAGTACTGATGAATATTGACACTTTCCTTCAGCTTGACGTTCCCGAAAATATGAAGCGTTTTACTTACGCTTATTTGGTTAATGGAAGCTTAGCAATTATACAGGAATGGATATTAGAAAATTTCATTATATCAAGCGATGAATTGGCTCAACTTATTTTCTCTTTGGCGGATCATTCCTTATTAACGTTTAAGTCATCGGAAACTTGAAGTAATAGTCACCAGATCCAACTAGTAGTTTAAGGCCTTCTGACATTTGTTCCACACTGGATAGACCTATGACTTGTTCTATTGGTGTCCCAGACTCCAAGATACTGTCCTGATTCATCGTTGGAATAATAATCTCAGCTGTTGTATTGGATGGAATCAGCACTTGCATTTCTACTGAATCTTCGTTCTGTTTTTTCCAAGTTACCTTGATCGTTCCATGGACAGATTCAAGCGAAGCATCAACCCACGTCAAATGTTCCCCGATCTGCGGCTGGATCCGTATTTTTTTATAGCCTGCTTCTAATAGTTCGATGCCACCGGCAGTGCGATAGAGCCAATCTCCAATAGCACCGTAAGCATAATGGTTATAGGAGTTCATATCATCGCTCCAGAACGAACCGTCCTGTTTTATTCCATCCCAATGTTCCCAAATGGTTGTAGCCCCTCGGATTACAGAATATAACCAGGAAGGATACTCTTTCTGCAGTACCAATTGGTAGGCTACATCCGTATTACCAAATCTAGAGAGAACTAGACACAGATAGGGAGTTCCTACAAAGCCGGTCGTTAGGTGCACTCCATTTTCTTCGATATGGTCGGCTAGCATCTTGGCCGTCCGATGACGATCCTTTTCCTCTAATAAGTCAAACATAAGGGCAAGTGTATACGCAGTTTGTGTCGGTGAGGCCACCCGACCATTTGGCGTTACGAACTCTTGACGGAATGCCAGAACAATCTTCTCATGCAATGCTTCATATTTTAAGGCATCTTCGGGTTTTCCAATGACAGCCGCTGTCTTAGCTAGTAATTCCGTTGAATAAGCATAGAACGCAGTAGCGATCAACTCTTTTAGTGTTGCTCCGACGTAGCTGTTTTCTTTGGCATCCAGACCTAACCAATCTCCGAAGTGAAAACCTGTATTCCAAAGATATTCGTCTTCACCTTGGGCCCGAATATACTCGACCCATGCTTTCATACTTGGATATTGCGTTTTCAGCACACGAATGTCCCCATAACATTGATAAAGCGTCCAAGGACAAATCACTGCGGCGTCTCCCCAAGCAGCAGAGCCGTATCCTGCCGCTGGCACATCGGGAATAACATGCGGAACTCTTCCGTCTTCTTCTTGATCCGCGGCCAAATCCTTTAGCCACTTTTCAAAGAACGGGACGACATTCATGTTGTAGGCAGACGTGCGAATAAAAACTTGAGCATCCCCCGTCCATCCCAATCTTTCGTCTCGTTGAGGGCAATCTGTTGGGATATCTAGAAAGTTCCCCTTTTGTCCCCATAAAATGTTGTGCTGAAGCTGATTCAAGAGTTCATCTGAACAGTTGAAGTTTCCCGTTTGCTCCAAGTCCGTATGGATGACGCAGCCGATGAATTGTTCCAATAATTGATCTAGCGTTATGCCAGTCACTTTTACATAACGGAATCCTTGGAAGGATAAATACGGCTCAAACGTTTCTGCCTCCCCGCCATGGCATATATAAGTAACAGTCTGCTTTGCAGATCGTAAATTTCCGATGTAGAAATTCCCCTCGCGGTCCAACACCTCAGCATGTTCTAAAGTAATTATCGTTCCAGCTTCAGCATGAACCGTAAATCTTACCCATCCAACCATATTTTGTCCCATATCCAGCACGTGTTCGCCTTTAGGTGTAGTAATGACTGCAATAGGCTTGATGGTTTCTATAACCCTGGTCGGTTCGTTTTCCTGAGCAACCAATGAAGTCTCTGGACGGTCCTTGAGAATAGTCTTTTGCCACTTTACATCCTCAAAACCGGGAGAAGACCAACCTTCTACCTCGAGCCTCGCATCATACGTTTCGCCATGATACAATTCTGACATCAAGAGTGGACCTGTAGAAGTACGCCAGTTGTCATCCGATACAATGATTTGTTCAGAATTATCAGATAATGTGACGTGTAGCTGGATAAGCACAGCACGATCCTCACCAAAGATGTCTTTCTTTCCTTCCCAAGCTAAATATCCTTTATACCACCCGTTTCCCACCATGCAACCAAGAGCGTTATTGCCAGCAGCAATCAAAGAAGTCACGTCATAGGTCTGATATTGAAGCCGTTTATTATAACTGGTCCAGCCAGGGTTAAATAACGTGTTATCTGCTGGTTTACCGTTTATATATAAGCGGTACATCCCAAGAGATGTTGCATACACACGCGCTGATACAACATTATCAGGGATTGAAAATTCCGTACGAATATAGTCACAAGGATCAGCCCCATTCTCTTGATGACTCGGAGGTGCTGCTATCCATTTTGCCTGCCACTCATCTACCGATAACAATGCCGTTTCCCAGAACACAGGTTCACTCCATTCTGAAACTATCCCATGATCGTCCCAAGCTCGAACCCTAAAGTAATACCGAGTGCGGGATTGTAAGGCGGGACCTTCGTATTCAATATGCACATTGCTATCCGATTCTACCTTTTCAGAATCCCATATGATTTTTGAAAAGAATTTGTGATCATTCGCGACTTGAACTTGATAGGCTGATTGGATAAATCCCCGTATTTCTGTTCTGATCCACCAACTAAGCCGCGGATGTAAATCATCAATCCCCAACGGATTCTTTCTATAGTTCACTTTAAGATTTGTAACTTCAAAATTGGACATTTGTATCAACCTCCTATATTCATCCAGTAACCTGCCGGAACACTTTGAACTGTATTCATAGATCTTTGATCCGGCAGCTATTTCTATTGTATGAGTTGAGAGAATTTAGAATTGGGGGTGTTTCAGACATTTTTATAGGTGGATCTAGACATTCATTCATTAGTTTCGTACGATATGTCTAGCCTTAGCAATTTGAAAGGGGCCACGATTATGAGTATCAGACGCAGCACTTTTGTCATGTCTGGAGATAGCTTTTTCGAGCCTGGTGTGCCAATTTATGTGAACAGGGCTTACGAAACGTTCGAATTGAATGCGCATTCCCATGAGTTTATCGAAATTACTTATATCAGTGAAGGAGCAGGCGTTCACTACATTGACGATGAGGCTGTTCCTGTCGAGCACGGTACGTTATTTTTTATCCCCATTGGGCGCAGTCATGTATTTCGACTTAAGACCCCGATGAAAGACCGCCCGCTCATCGTTTATAACTGTTTATTTCCAGTAGAGTATTTATCAGAACTTCAGGCTACCTTTCCTCACGCTACAGATATTTGTGAATTTTTCACAGACATGCAATTGCTATGGTTCTCTATGAAAGATGTCAATGGCGCATACCATATTATGTTTCGTGAACTGTTTCGTGAATTCTCGGCAAAACCGCCAGGATATCTAGCTGTCCTCGATGCTCTTTTCGTACAAATATTAACAGGCTTGTTTAGACACCGGTTGCAGATTGTTGCGCCGTCAGGGGATAAGCCGCAATGGATGGCAGTGGATGATGCGATTGCATTTATAAATTACAACTATGCCAATGGGCTTAAACTTAGTGATCTCGCCAGTAAAGCGAACCTTAGCGAACGGCAATTCAGTCGCCTTTTTCAGCATCAGACTGGAATGAGCTTTACAGATTATACGCAAAGTATTCGAATGGATGCTGCATGTCGTATGCTTTCAGGAGGTCATAGAAGTGTAAGCGAAATTGCCGCTGCAGTTGGATATGCTGACCTCAAATTTTTTCACCAAATATTTAAAAAAAAGATAGGAATGAGTCCCCGACAATATAGTAATTCTATCCGAAGTGAGCACTAGCTTCTAACATTCAAGATAATAAAAGCTGCCTAGCAATTGCTAGGCAGCTTATCCTACTTATCACCGGCAAGTGTAAGCCACTTACGATTGTGATGCTCCTGAACTTCAACGGGGGTATCAAAGAAATCACTCAACACATCCGACTGCAAGCAGTTTTCTGTCTCATCCCCTTTATAGATTTCTCCGTTCTTCACCAGCAAAGTATGTGTAAAGCATGGTGTTATCTCCTCGATATGATGCGTTACATACAGCAAAGTTGGTCCGTTGGTTTGCTTCGTAATCTTCTCAATCATTTGCAACAGCTGTTCTCGGGCAAAAATATCGAGTCCTGTGCAAGGCTCATCAAGGATCAATAGATCTGGATTGGCCATAAGTGCGCGTGCAATGAGGACTTTTTGACGCTGACCTTGCGACAAGGTATCGTATGTACGAGCGGCTAAGGAAGAGCAGTCTAGAAATTCCATCAGCTCCTCGGCTTGCTTTTGATCCTCTTCATTCGTCTTGTCGTATAAACCGATAGTTGCGAATTTTCCGCTGAGGACGATGGTCAGCGCAGTCTGATGGCCATATAGCTTCTGTTGCAGCGAGGTGCTGACCCAACCGATTCGTTTCCGTAACTCTCTAAGATCCACATCGCCAAAGCGGTGGTCTAACACTTCGACTTGCCCAGTCGTCGGCCATATATAGCCGTTTACTACGTTCAGCATCGTCGTCTTGCCTGAACCGTTTAGTCCGACGATACACCAGTGTTGCCCTTGTTTCACTTCCCAATTCATATCGCGTAAGATCATTGTTGTATCACGTTGCCATGATACATTTTTGAGTGATATAATCATGCCCAAATTCCTCCTCTACATGAATGTCTATATTGAACTTAAAGCTCAGAAAGTGTTCCATTTAAAATTTTGAGCGTCAATTGTACTGCTTGATCTGAATCCCCATTTTTAATAGATTCATACACTTGTTCATGGTAATCGGATTGAGGATCATGGGAACTATAATTACGGTTTAATTTACTCATTGCATCTGACAAAATATGAGTAAACGTTCTATATAAGTCAATGATTACAGCGTTTTTACTTGCCATCGCTACAGCCATGTGGAATTCTATATCCGATTTGGCATACAGTTCACGATCATTCTGCTTTAGAGCCATATCTCTTGTATCCAAATGTTTTCGCATGTTGAATAAGTCAGTGTCATCATGCCGTAGAGCTGCTAATCTTGCGATTTCTAATTCAATCATTTTTCGAGCTTCAAAGACCTCAATCAATTCTGCACGAAGTAAACGATGGGTAAGTGGTTCTTGAATAATAGGACTGGATTTTAAGTAAGTTCCAAAACCCTGCTTTTTCTCCAATAGACCAGCATGAACTAACACACGGACTGCTTCTCTTATCGTTGATCGCCCTACATTAAATAATTTCATTAATTCAGGTTCTGGAGGTAATTTGTCTCCTGGCAGGATTGTTCCTGTTGAAATTTTTTGTTGTATTTGATTAACAACATCGTCCACTAACTTAGTGGCTTGAACGGGTTGGAACGACCCCTTTTCAAACATCTGATCATCTCCTCTTTTTGCAGAATAACATGATATTCTTTACTTAACAAGTAAGATTTTGAAGTTTATAACGGTCATTATGGGTATGAAAAAGCAGCTAATCATTTTGATTAGCTGCTGACGTAATTTATTTAACTATCCCCTTATTGCATGTTCATTCAATTTTATTGTCCTTTTTCCATTACAGCAAAGTAGTTATTTTCACCGTCTGCGAAATTGAATACTCTTCCACCAGGAATTTCTACAATATCTCCAACCGTAACATTTTTGTCCTTCAACTCTCGATTCAATTGATCAAAATTATCCGAAAAGAACATTAAAGAAGGTGTTCCGAGATTCATTTCAGGATTCATTTGGGCAACCAACTCTTTATTATGAAGAACAATGCTAGTCGCTGCACCTTTCGGAGCAAGCTCGATAAATCTCATAGGGCCATTTGTTTCGTCTAAAATCACTTCGAATCCTAGCTTTTCTGTCCAGAATTTTTTGGATTCCTCTTGGTTATTTACATATAACATAATTTGTCCAATTTTATTAATCATAAGTTATACTCTCCTTCTTAGTCGGGATAATTTATTGCTTTTACAATATACCTCATGAAGAATATTCACGTCAAGGAATATTAATTCGAACTCCCCTTTTGCAAATATAAGTTGGCTTTGTTTCCGGAGGTTGTCCATATCCCCATATTATTTACTTTCTTTTCCTACATTAAACCGAATTTCAGACCAGCGAAAGAGAACATCGATAATTATTTTTATTTTTAAATACCTCTACAATATTTCAATATAACCTTCTGTTCCATTCACACGAATTCGTTGCCCGTCTTTTATCAGCTTGGTGGCATTTTCCACTCCGACAACTGCTGGCAAGCCATATTCACGAGCGATAACGGCTCCATGGGTCATCAGTCCGCCAACTTCGGTGACCAGGCCTTTAATAGATACAAACAATGATGTCCAGCCAGGGTCAGTAAAGGCGGTGACTAATATATCGCCATCTTCCAGATCTGCCTCTTCCATGTTTAAGATGACACGAGCTCGTCCCTCTATTACTCCGGTAGAAACAGGGAGACCTATAATCGCGTTGTCTGGCAAATTTTCTCGTTTGTATTCACCTGTAATAATTTCACCATCAGATGTGATTACACGTGGCGGAGTAAGTTTTTCAAAAAAATTGTAATCGTCTTTTCGTTTACTGATGATCTGATCATCCAGTTTATTTGTGCGTACGACTTCGTGAAGTTCTTCAAAAGTGAGATAGAATATATCTTCTTTTTCATGAATAACGCTAGCTTGAACAAGTTGTTCGGCTTCTTTCAGTAAAGCCTGCTTATAAATGAAGTAGCGGTTAATCATTCCGTATTTTGGATATTCACGGTAACCGATATAATTCCGGATAAAACTGATTACTCGTTTTGTCTCTTCAGCTTTTAGTTCTCCATCCGGTAATTGCTTCAATCGATCTAATAACTCTTGTTCTTTTTCTAAAGCCTCCTGTCGGCCTTGCTCAAATTTTCGATTGCCAGCATTAGGCTCAAAGTTTTTGATATTACTGAGAATCATGGGGACAAGTGTAATCGGCTTTTCACTCCAACGAGTTCTCGAAATATCGATTTCACCGGCACATCGCATTCCGAATTTGTTGAGATAAGCATAGATTGCATCTTGAGTTGCCTGTCCACCATCAAACTTAACCAGTTTATCCAAAAAACCATCATCTTTTACATGTTGTAAATAATCAACTATTTCCGGGTAAGGACGAATCACATCTGCAACATCCAAAAGCGCCAGACCCATTTCTGAGGTAATGTTGTTTGGTACAGATTGAGAAAGCATATCTGCTGCGTTTTTTTCACCTAACCACTCGTACATTTTTTCATTAATCCATGACGAAGCGTTCATAGCAGTCATAAAAACCTTTGTACTTTGTGGGTCAGATAAGAACTTTTTTAATTCCTGGAGATCTTCAAGAATAAAATCAAATAGATCTGCTCCTGATTTCGTTCGGATGTTTTGTCTTAATTCTTCTATCGACGTTTGACTGTTCTTAATCAAATCAGAAACGATTGCCGGATCATTTTCGATTAATGCTTGAAAACCTTCTGACGAACTATCTTTACTGCTATTAACGGGACTCTGTTCTTTTCTATCGTCTGGTAACGATTTTATATATTCTCGTTCTATTAGGGTCATAAATGCGTCTTTTATGAGCGGATCGGATTTCCCAAGGGTATTTATGAAATTTTCTCTGCTGACAGGTGAAGCCAGCATATGTGTAACATCAACAAACAACCTTCCACCGGCCTTACGCATGGGTGCAGGAGTGATTAACAGGTAAAAAGACAATCCTAGTGGTTTCATGGGATCCGTCATCATTTGTTGATGACCGACAGATACGTAAACGTGATTTTCTTGATCATTTACTTCAGGGATCGGGTATAAAGTAGTGATTGGCCGGCTTTGAACAATATAAAAAGTATCATGATCCAAACACCATTCGATATCTTGTGGACAACCAAAATAAGCTTCAATCTCTCTACCTATGCGTGCCAGTTGTAAAATTTGTTGTTCGGAAAGGGTTTGAGTCTTTTGCTGATCGAGATCGATTTTCAGGGTCTCTGTTCCACCTTCTTTTAATCCATAGATAGCCAATTTTTTGGTTGCTATCATCATATCGACGATTTCCTCTTCCTGTACTTTATAACAATCGGCAGATACCAAGCCAGAGACCAGAGCTTCGCCAAGCCCAAAACTGGCATTAATAGATAGCAGCTTTCGATTAGAAGTCATCGGATCAGCTGTGAATAAAATTCCTGAAGCCTGAGGGAAAACCATCTTTTGCACGATAACAGATAAATATACCTGTCTGTGATTAAATCCATTTTGCATGCGGTAGATTACCGCGCGATCCGTAAATAGAGATGCCCAGCATTTGCTGATGTGCTGCATGATTGCTTCTCTTCCGATGATATTTAAATAGGTGTCCTGTTGACCGGCAAATGAGGCATGTGGTAAATCTTCAGCAGTTGCACTAGAGCGTACTGCATAAGCCTGTTCTTCACCAAGTTGGGAGAGATAGTGAGTAACTGCCGTCACAACATCGGAAGGAATTTCTACTTCCATGAGGAGTTGTCGAAGCTTCTTACTGATTTCACCAATTTGCTCTCGATCGTCTACGTTTAATATGGATAGTTGATCCAATAAAATATGATACTTTTCGTTCTTTTCGATGGCTTTTTGGTAGCCCACTGTTGTAACACAAAATCCTTCTGGTACTTTTATTCCTTCGATAGTTGATAATCGCCCTAAATTCAACCCTTTTCCGCCCACGAGCAAAAGCTGTGTGGTTTCTATTTCCTGAAAACCAAGAACCAATGAACGCATACAATATCTCTCCTAACCATTAAAATGAGAAAAAATTTGACAAGAGTTTAGCTGCATGGTATATTATAAATATAAGATGCATTTTCTATGCCTTTATATTTTTTTGTAGTCGTGATCCGATTATATCATCGTGTCTTTTTATATGCAATAAAAAAGAACCTGAAAGCTATTCAGGTTCTTTTTTTGTGTTTCCCGCTATTATTTGTTATTCAAAGACCATGGTTCGAACCGAACTACAACCCATAGACTTCAAACTCATAAATTCGTGCTGCTGTATCGGCTCCTTGTGTGGGCTTAAGAGTTATTAATTTTACATAGCGAGCTTTCACCAATGCAATCGCGTCTGTCGACTCAGCTGCCGAGTTTCCTTGCACGTTTACAACATCCGTCCAGTTCGTTCCGTCGTTACTCACCTGAATGGTATAATCGCTTGTATTAAACCCGGACCATTCTCCTCCACTCTGAGCATGCTTGATGATAAAAGTGCTGATTTGATGCTCGGCTCCTAGATCGACTTGTAGCCAATGAGGCAGATTTCCAAGTGCACACCATTTGCTATTATCCGTCACTTTACCGTCAACTGCGTTTGGTGCGCCTTCTTTGTCTCCACATGCATGATCGGCTGTTGCAGGTTTTCCAAGTGCTAAATTCCTCACCGCACCAGCTTCCTTACTCACTGTAATGAGCGCCTTTTTCATAATTGTGTCTTGGCCCGAACTGTTGGTTGCAGTTAGTGACACGTTATATATGCCCTCCTGATTGAACGTTACAACCGGGTTCTTCGATGTGCTGACAGCTGGGCTACCGCTTTCGAAGCTCCATGACCATTCTTCTGTCACTTCGGTCGACAGGTCGGTGAAGTTTACGCTTTCACCTGGAGTGACCAAGGTCCGATCAGCCTTGAACTCTGCAATCGGCTTCGGATAAGCTGGCCAGCTGATCTTCACGCTGGAGGCCTGACCTTGCTCGTATCTCCCATTGATTGCAACGACCTTTAATGCTGTGAGCGTTTCTTTGTCTATTCTTCTCATCTCAGGAACGTAAAACACATGATTTGGCGTTGCGCCCAATAATACCTCACTGCCATCTGGCAGTACTCGATAGATTTCGTATTGCTTCATCTGCTGGTCAAGTGGTTTCCACTCTAATCTAGCATCTCCATAAATTCCATCGCGGAAATCGGATTGGGTAACCTTCAGATCGCGAACCGCTGGTAGCGTTTTGATCGGGTCGTTGGCATTTTGGATGGAGAGCTGGCCAATTTGAATACTATAATTATTAATCGTATCCTTGGAATCAAAATAAAGTGACAATGCTACGATTCGTTTCCCTTTGTATGGGGTCAAATTCAAAGTTTCGGTTGTCCAGTCTGGTGCTGTCTTATCCTTCACGTTAAGAAAGATAAATTGATCTGGTTGGTCTGCAAAAGCAAGACCTACCTTCATGCTAGGCTTGTTCAGTGTTTTATAAGTAACCGATAGCTTTGTGCTTGCTTCGATTTTAAGGTCTGTCTTGTAGAGCTTCAGATGCGTTGCATTGTTATGGCTCAGATCACCTGAAATCTTCAGCGAACTGCCACCGTAATACGCATCAGACCAATCGAGCTCTGGAGTAAGTGAAGTTCCTTTGCTGTCTGCGATCCAGCGCCATGTTGGCAGGATATCCTGCAGGCTCCGGTTATTCCATCCCTTATCTCGTACCTGCTGCCCTCGGACATAATATTTCTGCCCGCTTCCTGTATTGAAATTGGTGATGAAAGGTAGCTTATTTACAGGGGATGATTCTACCACATTGTTCGCGATTCCTTTCCAGGCCTGATCGCTCACGGTGTTACCCGGATTCCCGTTTGGCCCCACCCAGAATTTGTTCTCGCGTGCGAAGAAATCCTCCATGCTTTCTGCGCTGTTGAAAGCCCAGTCTGGACGGTAGATACCAAGGGAAGTGACGGCAGGTTGACCATCCGGAAACAGCAGATTCCAGTTCACATTCGTATCGTAGCCCTTGGCTTCAACATCTATCCCTGCATACAGGTCATACGGACTTCTATCTAAACTTTTGGCCTTCTCTGCCGAGCTTTTAAGATCTTTCCACCAGAAGTTCAGGAACATATTGTCTGTTATTTTCTTATTATTGTCTTGCAGGAACATTGCATTCTTGTCATTTAGCGCATTTTGCCAACTGATACTGCCCTCCTTGGTCATGGAGTCGTACCATACGATTTGCATAGATGCAGATTTGTGCGATTCTAGATAACTTAGGAAAGCTTTCATTTTCTGGGCATCAGCTGGTGTTCCACCCTCAGTCTCCTGGTTAATAAACCAACCATCAAATCCGTAATACTTCGCAACCTGGATCAGCTTATCTGCGGCAGGAAAGGAACCGTCGCTGTTCTGCTGAAGCATTTGCTTCACCCATTCAAATTTCCCTCCATAAACAGTTGGCGGGAAGAACACCGTTCCGACGATCGGTACGCCGTTTTTATGTGCTGCGTCGATCGTATCAGCGCTTGGTGGTACGATAATTCCTTCACCGGCAGATCCGCCCCAATAGACCAGCTTGTCAACATATTGCCAATAAGTAAACGTATTAGCTCCAAATTTGTCTGATCCCTGTGATGGCACACCACTTGTTCCCGAGTTCAGTGCTGATAAAGCCATAACTTTTGGCGCTTTTGTCGCATGAGCATTGACTCCATCTGTCACAAAGCGGTCTTGCAACGGAATTGTACTTCGGTTGAATATCGCATCCGGGTCGGATGCAGGACTCCACTGAAGCAATTGCTCTGGAAACCAGTAGGATGAATAAGGCTGTTTAGCGAACGCAGTAGTGGATAATGCTACGCACATCACAAATAAGAATATAAAACCTGCACCAATCTTTTTCATGCCGTACTCCTCCAATCGATTATTTTATGGTTGCGCTTACATTTTATCAAGTTGGACAAAGCTCTAGATAGTGGATTAATGACAAGTCCAGGTGCAAATATTACAGATTGTAAACCTGAAGCTAGTATCAGACAGCACTCCATAAATAAAAGAGCCCTCATTTAAACAAATGGGGGCTCTCAATCTTTTTATGTCATTTAGAATCAATACTGGACTTGTTTGGGATTTCAAGTTATGTATCCTGACGTTAAGCATTCAGGTTTAAAAGAAATTGCCGTGTGTTCTGATAAGCATCGTTCCATCCCATTTTAGCATAGAAGCGTAGTCCGTCGAGCCCCTTGAAATAATAAGCTCCCATTAGTCGCTCTTTAAAATAAGGTATCTTTATGCTGGCTTTCTCTTGATTGATTTGATATGTCTTAATGACATCACTCCATGGCATATGCCGATCGAGAATCGCAAGGTCTATGAGAGAATCACCGTACATGCAATTCCCATCGATGATGCCGGTAATTCGTGTTCCATCGGACAAAATATTCCACTGTTGAAAATCTCCGTGTATAAAGCTTCTGTACGATTCATTATAGGGTACGTAGTCCATCAACCGACCGTATATTTCTTCATATACATCTCTCTCCAAGCAAGAAGTACGGAAGAGATCATGCCAGTTCTCCCAGAACGTTCCCCTTTGATCCTCCGCATTTACGGCAACGACGAAGTCTTTCCATGATACATAGGATCCGTTGCCATCAGCAGTGATCCACCCATAGCCGTTAGTTGACCCAATATCTGCTTCAGCCATTTTTTTCAAAATACTAATAATCTCAGGCAATTGATGAGCTTGTTCCTCTGCTGTGTAATCGGATAGATTCCGTCCTTCCATTCGTTCCATGATTAAATAGGTTAACTGGTTAATTCTCCCTAACGCCAAACATTTGGGGAATGGGATGCTTTGACCTGAGAGCAAATGGGATACATAGTGTTCCGTTTCATATGCTCCTTCCAGATCACTGAATTTCATAACATACCCCTTCCCTTCGTGGTTGAATGAAAACACATTACTTATGTTGCCGCCAGAAAGCGGTTTAATCTCAGTTGGACCAGGCCCAAGATGATTTTCTAATACTTTTTCAATTTCACTTATGGCCAATTTCGGTTTCACATACATCACCATTGCTTCAACTCCTATAAATCGAATAGTCTCAGATCTGTATCCTTTGAGGACTACTTCAAAATTTTCTTAGCCTTTCGTTTCCTAATACGATCAATTTACGTACAGCTTACCAGATAGTATTGATAAACTGGATAGTAAAAACAATTATAATTGAATTATCCGCAACTGAGCATTATTGAACAGAGGGGACATTTTTAGGGGACCAACTAGTTAAGTATTAGACTTAATTATATTTCTGGAAAATCATCCTATGGGTGTTCCATTAGGCAGTTTCATATCTGGCTTCAATAGAATTACGTCACCCTTTTCAGGTACACCTCCAAGGACTAATACCTCTGAATTAAAGCCTGCAATTCGTCGAGGAGGAAAATTGACTACCGCAATTACTTGTTCTCCCATGATATCTTCAGCCACATATCTTCTAGTAATTTGTGCACTAGATTTCTTTATTCCGATCTCATCTCCAAAATCAATCTCAAGCTTGATCGCAGGAACTTTTGCTTCGGCGAAGAATTCAGATTTAATTATTGTTCCAACACGAATATCCAGTTTCAAAAAATCATCAATAATAGCCATATAGCATTCTCCCTTTAAATGATATTTTCTTAATTTATTTGCTTATCTACTTTGATTCTGATATTTAACAGTAGTGTAATTGAAGGCTTTTACCCAGAAATACATCCCCATGCCGAGTAGAGTCATCATCCCTCCTATAAATTGAAAGCTAGTGATTGTTTCTCCCAAGAATAGATAAGCTAGTATTATGGCGAGAACAGGCTCACCAATAATCCCTACAGAAATAGTAGTTGCACCTAAAGATTTCAATAACATATTAATAATAGACTGTCCCAAAATAGTTGGGATTAATGCGAGTAAAAAGAAATAGATCCAGTCCGAAGAATTATAATCTATCAAAGAGAAATGGTTTGATAAATTGTAGATTAACAAGACGCTTCCGCCAAGGAAAAAAACAATAACACTGTATAAACTTGCTCCTATTTTATGACTTACTTTTTGTCCTGCCAGCATATACGCTGATACAAAAACAGTTCCTAATAATGATAAGCCATCCCCTATTAACGCCACTTTAGAAACTCCAAAGTCTCCCCAAGCGATAACTATTGAACCCAGAAGTGCAATCACTAAACAAAGAATGTTTACCACATTTACCCGTTCTCTGAAGATGAAGTATGAACCAATCATTACAAATAAAGGCTGCAATGATAATATCACCATAGAGCTTGCAACTGAAGTATAAACTAAAGACTCCATCCAAAATAAGAAGTGTAATCCAAGAAAGAGACCCGCTAAGAAAACAATACTCCAGTCTTTTTTACTCATCTCCAGACAGCGAAGCTTTTTCCATGATACAAAAGGAAGCAATAAAATTACAGAAGCAAACAATCTATACATGCCGGCTACAGAGGTGGGAGTATTTGAAAATTTTATCATGATGGAAGAGATCGAAATAGATAAAATACTAATAAAAAGCAAAATGTACGGATATGACGGTTTATTTGATTTCACATATAATCCTCCAAAATGTTCTATCTACTTCCTGTGCACAGAGTGATAAAATCAAGATTGGATATAATAATATCATCATCCTTGTTTAAATTGTGTCATTATATCGTTGTATTATATATAAATATCATCATTTTAGAAGGGACCTCATTAGATGTCAAAACTGCTGCACGAGAACATTCTTTTTCCTGATGCTTCATTTCCATACATTATGTACACAGCTAACTCTCGGAAAATTATCCCTGAAGGACGAGGATTTAATGACTTACATTGGCACGAAGAACTTCAGATCACTTTGGTTACTCAAGGTAAACTAGTTATACAAGTGAATGGTATTGATTATGAATTGAAAAATGGCCAAGCCATTTTCATCAATAAAGGTGCCCTTCATGTTACGACGCACCTGACTCCTGACGGTCAGTATGTGAGTTTCAATTTTCCTGAAAAGCTGTTGGTCTTTTATGCAGATAGTGCTATGGAAAAAAATTATGTATCACCTTATACGAACTCTTCCTTACTGTCTCTAGTAATTAAAGGAGATGCTGAATGGCAAAGAGATGTACTAAACATGCTTTTGGAGCTGAAGAATAGATTTGATATGCCAAAGAAATGGGGATGGGAATATGAGGTTTCTATCAGAACCGTACAACTCTGGTTAACCTTGATATCTAATATTTCTCTCTCCTTTGAGGACACAGCTAAATACGTAAAAAGGCAGCAAGAACGACTTCAACTCATGCTTACTTTCATCCATCAGCACTATGCAACTAATATAACTTTGCAAGATATTTCTGATGCTGCTCATTTAAGTGTTTCAGAATGTACCCGTAGTTTCAAAAAGACCCTTCATATCACACCGTATGAATATTTAATAAAGTACCGGATTAAGAAAAGTATGGAGCTATTAATTTCAACTGATTATACAGTAACTGAAATTGCCCATAGAGTTGGTTTTAATCATGTTAACAACTTCATTCAGTCCTTTAAAAAACATCAAACAAGAACACCTAAAGATTTCCGGAAATTAAGAAATGAAATCAAAATCCAAGATACTTTGCCAATAGATACTCCTGGACGGGGGCCGGAATTGTTTTAAACTATATAAAAAAAGTGGCAGTCACGAAGGCTTTTTTGCCCTGTTTGACTACCACTCACTGTTTAATATCCCATATCCTTTAATATTTTGGATAACGTGCTCAGACGCTCACCGATCATTTCATCGTCATCGCTAAGAACTTGATTAAACAGCTTAATATCTTCATTAATTCGCTCATTATCTGTACATACCGCTACAGTCATCGCATCCCCTTGCAAGCCAACTCTGTCGATGACGGGCTGCTCCGGGTCATATAAATTCTCATATCGATACGCTTCGCGGAAATGTTCTAACGACCGGCAAATTAGAATGGACAAATCAAGCACGCGATGAAGAGGCAGTTCCTCTGATTGTCTGGACCATTTTTCCCCGGTATATCTCCATACCTTAGCAGAAATATCGACCTTTCCTCGATCATTCCACTGCGCCAATCCTAAGGAAAGACCTTTCGCATCTGTGTTTCCAGCCATTCGGCCGTCAACCTTCTCATAATTCTCCGATACGACAACAGGCTTATGTTTTAAAGTTGTAGGTATTTTCATGTTTTTTTTCTTCCTTCCAGTTACTATTTTACTAATTTACTAAACGACGGTTTCATCTTATCTTGGATTTCATCGTTAGTCAATTCGTGGTTTGTTATAACCTTTATCTCCGTAGGGCTGTAACTTCTCTAACCATGGCTTTAAGATTTTCTTCCGTTCCCAGCGCATATCAGTTACCTTATCTATCTCCTTCTGTTCTAGTACCTCATAGGTAAACGCATCCGCACCGAATTCTTTCCAATCCTTCTGGAGCTGGGCATTTGCAAATCTCCCTGAATCCAACTGCATTTGCAGAGTAAGCCATTTGTTTTTCAAATTAGGATAGCTGTCGATAAATATTTTGCCGTTGATTTGGTTTTTGATTTGAGCAACACCCATATAAATCTTAATTTGTTTGTACTCCTCGATCAGCTCTTTGCGTTTATTCATATCCATATCTTTCTCTCCTTATCGTAGATAATAAATTCATGGAAATTGTAGTTGGATTTTCATTTTCCCAGCGATTTCAGCTCCACTTTACTTCTTTTCTTAACCACAATAGGAAGCAGAAAAAGCGCACCGATAATCACAAATACACCACTCGCCATAAATACGCCCATCAAGGAGAACGTATCCTTTAGGTAGCCGGAAATGAACATGCCAACCACCATCATTCCCATAAAAATAGGCATGATTGCTCCTGAAACTCGGCCAATAAAGGCCCCTTCGGTATTTCGCACAAGAAGTGTCTGAATCCCTCCTTGAATGCAAGGGTAAAACAAACCACTGATCACCAAGAAAATAATCGTCAGCCAAATTTGCTTAGAAGCACCCATTCCAACCGTACAGACGGCATTGACGAGTAAGCCTATCAAAAGCAATAGCTGTGGCCTTACTTTTTTGGCTATCCCGATTATTGCAGCTCCGCCTACTAACATGGCTGCCCCACTAGCCATCACAAGCCACTGAAGAAATTGTTTGTCCTTACCTAAGTTCTCGATGACAAGAAAAATCTGAAGTGGCTGAGTTAGTCCTGATGCCAAACCCACCGCCGAGAAAGTTAAACTAAGTGTTCTTAAGGGTTTACTCGACCCGATGTATCGCAAGCCAGCCGTTAACTCTTTGATGAAGCCGCTGGCTTTACCTGACTTCGGTTCTTCTTCATCCCGAGGAAGGGAAGACAATATAAGCGAAGAGCCCAGAAACATAACGGCTGTCAGGATCAGAGATACGTGAATTCCAAACTTAATAAAAATAAACGTACCGATAACAGGTCCCAAAACCATAAAGACAGCGACAAGGGTTTGGGACATCGCCATAACGCCTTGCAGCTGTTCAGCTTGCACATGTCTCTTGTACAGTTTCATCGCCGAAGGCTGAGAAAATTGAGATAAACTGGCAGATACAAAAGATCCGATAAGAAGCGCAATCCATCCGCCATTCATGACCGCAATCAGCACCACCCCAACGGACAAGCCAGATAACAAATCGCTCCATACCATGGTTCTCTTCGGCCGCCATCGGTCGGCAAAGGTCCCACCAATAAGACCAAAAAGAAAGATCGGTGCAAATTCGGCAACCGATATCAGAGATACATCTACCGGATTATTATTCGTCAATTCAGATACATAAAGAAGGACGGCATAATTCCGGATCCATATTCCGAGCTGCAATAACACACGGGAGAGGATAATTGTTCGAACATAACGATTAGAAAACATTTTAATTCCCCATATCCTTTACTATTTTTTGCACCTTCTCAAAACTCTCCAACATGACAACAGGATTATGTTTAAACGTTGTTGATATTTTCATTGCACCACTCCTATTTACTAATTTACTCATTTACTAATTTACTAAATCACTGCTTCATTTTATACAGGATAGTGTCGTTCGTCAAGCCGTTTTCAGTCTCGATATTCCACAATCCTTTTTTTAAAGGTGTTAATTGATTCTGTAAACAAATAAAAAAGTGGAGCAACTGCCGTAGCATTTGCTCCACTTTTTTACGTTTATCTAATATCAAAAAATTCTTTAGCGTATTCGACAACGCCATGGACATCTGAGAGACCGTCATCTATAAGCTCAACGGCCATAAAATTATCGTCTGAAACTTCGAAAGGTGCATCTATACCAAATTGACTAGCTTTTTTATAACCAAACTTCGGATAATACTTATCATGACCCAAAACGACAGAGCCTTTATATCCAAGCTGTGTTGCGATTTTGTGGCCTTCAGTAATCAGTAGCTTCCCTATACCCTTGCTTTGCATTTCTGGTAGTACTGCAACAGGTGCAAGCGCAACCAGAGTTTGATCACCCACTAGAATTTCTGTAAAAAGGATATGACCGACGATCTTATTCTCATATTCAGCTACAAGAGATAACTCCGGAATAAACTTTGTCGAGCTCCTTAGTCTATTTACCAAATTGTGCTCATCATGATCTGAATGTTCCGCATTTTCAAATGATTTTTGGACTACATGGTAGACTTCGTTAATATCTTGAGCTTTTTCTTGTCTAATGATAATGTTCATTAAATTAACCTCCTGATCATGGATTTGAGCTCATTGCTTTCTATTCTGGGTCTTGGATAACCGTTAATCGTTACCTGAATCATAGCTCGTCCCAATTGTTCCGATGTAATGACACTGTTTAACTTCTTTAGCATGGGATAAAGTGGCTTCATCACATCATAAAAAATCTGATACACTTTTGTTTTGGATTGTATGCCATATAGGGGTAGAATTACACCTGGTCTGAACATATAAGCGTCCTTAAAAGGTAGCTTCAACAGATCGTTTTCTGTCTTCCCTTTCACTCTTGCCCACATAGAGCGTCCTTTTTCCGAACTATCCGTCCCACTTCCAGAAACATATATAAAGGTCATTTGAGGGTTCAATCTTGCTAATGTTGTTCCGGCGGATAGCGCGATATCATATGTTACTCTTTTATATTCATCTTCCTTCATACCAGCAGAGGAAACCCCAAGGCAGAAAAAGCATGCATCATAACCTGTGATTTCATGTTCTATACTTGATAATTCAGCTACATTGGATAGTTGAATTTGTCTTAGTTTTGTATGTTGATGCTCTGTCTTTTTACGCCCAATCGTAAGTATTTCTTGAACTCTATCATCCATCAAACATTCACGCAACGCGCTTTGACCAACCATACCTGTAGCTCCAAAAATAATGACCTTCATATCATTGACTCTCCAATCTAAAAGATGATTCTATTTCCAATATTAACAGGCATTTCCGAAGCCAACAATCTTTTGACGTAATCATGGATTGTAACAATGTGCTTGCTTCTTCATCCTTTATAATCATGCAACGACAACAGAAGGATTCCCAATTTCCGCTTCACCTAATATAAAGTCCTAGAAAGCTATACTATAAATCTATTGAAGTTTGACCTTGTTTAGGATCAGTGAGACGAGCATATTCTATCGAGATTGATAATAGAATGAAAGAAATGAAACCCGCTCCAAGCCCTTCAACTGAACTATGATGCCCTAACCCCAGCTTGGTCTGGGGGGAATAAGTGAAACGATTAACGGAGGTGTTTTTTATATGCAATGTATTTTGTGTGGCCCTGCTCCAGCTATTACCGTATTTCATGAGTATCATTCGTTTACGTTGATGCGGTGTAGCAATTGTGGTCTTATCTTTAGAGCGAATATTGCGGAGGTTGATACAACCGGCTTAATCACAAATATTTATAATACAGAATGGATTGCAATGCGTGAAAAATATGCTCAAGCTACCTATTCTGATCATGCTCTGTTTAATTTAATGCTGCTGGAAATGTTCAGTCCAGAAAAAGGAGCATTGCTAGAGTTTGGTTCTGGAACAGGTGAATTTTTACATGCTGCTGAAAATGGCGGCTGGAGAGCGGTTGGCATTGAACCCTCACAATTGTCACGAGCCTATGCCAAATATAAATACGGTGTGGATCTGGTTAAAGATGAATGGAAAAGCACCCAAGACGATGACTCGGCTGAAAATCCTGATCTTCCTCGTTATGATGCGGTAGTGTTCTGGCATGTGCTTGAGCATATTTCCGATCCATTTGCATTTTTGAAGGATATTCGTAATCTTTTGACAACGCAAGGGACAATATATTTCAGTATTCCTAACAGCCATTCATTAACCAACGAAGTCTACGGACCTGAATCACCGTTATTTATTGAACCCGATCACCTGTATCATTACACGGACGCTAATGTGCGTGAATTACTCAATCAGGCTGGATTTGAGATCATTTCGATATTCACGCGGCAGCTGGTCTCTGTTTCGGATGTATTGATCGATGCACATCCTCACTATGGGCCGAATACTCCATTTGTAGAGCGAATGGCATTATTGGCCAAATGGCAAGGCGAACGTCGCGGACATGAGATATGTTGTGTGGCCAGCCTGAAGGAATAATTTATTATACTTGCAAGAAAAAAAGCTGGAGCCAAATACACTTGGCTCCAGCTCTTTTGTGATGATTACAATCCCATAATTCTATAAATCAAAGCAGCAGCCTCCGCACGGGTGGTCAGATTTAGTGGTCTGAAGGTTCCGTCGGAATAACCATCGATTATCCCTGACTGCTGCAGGTACTCAACTGCTTCCCTGGCATAAGCTCCGATTTGCTTCTGATCAGCAAATACTACGGTTTTGCTGAAGTAATCCGGCTGAAGAGCAGCTAAACTCCGAGCGCGAAACAAAATAACAGCCATTTCTTGGCGAGTAATCGGTTCTTTTGCGCCAAATAAGCCTTCGCTGCGTCCGTTAACAATCTTTAGCGCCTGAGCTGTTGAGACAGCTTGGTAATACCAAGCGTCTGGACTCACATCTTCGAAAGTATTGCTGTTCTCAGCCTGAAGGTCCAGTGCCGATACCAGCAGTTGAACAAACTCTGCTCTGGTGATTTGGCGGGCAGGCTCATATTTGCCATCGCCTGTGCCGTGAACCAAATCACGAGATGCCAACGCTTCTAGGATAGCAGCGAAGTCCGAATTGACATCAGAGAAGTGTATATCTCCATTCGCTGTAGCGTATAATCCGAAGTCCCGTGTTGTGAAGGTGATGCTCTCTGTACCTGAAACGTATTTGGAGTTCTTGACCACTTCCGCCAGCCCCTCGCGGGTAATAGAATAGACGATGGCTTGATTCGGCGCTTCACTAGGATTCAATTTATATCCAAACGATACCTTCATTGCCGCGGATTGACTTAATGTTTCTATTTGCTTTCCATCAACCATCAAGGAGATCCGGTACACGGCATGCGTTTTCCATTTCTCTTTTAATGCAACAGAAAGGGTTGAAGGATCAACAAAATGAATGGACAGCTCCAACTGCTTGGAACCCTCCGGAATATTGCTACCCCTCTTGTCAATTGGGAACGTTACGGTGGTTGCACCTGCTTTTATTGTAAGAGAGGTAACATTATCTTTCAGTTCGGTAACGGGCAATTGAAAGGTTACACCCTTAGCTGTGGCATCTAATTTAGTAAGCTCAAGTACCAATGCACCATCTTGCACACCCTTCATCGCTTTTTGAATTTCTCCAGTAGGAAGCTGTGCAAGGCGTATTCCTTCAGCATCAGGTGAAGCCTGAATCTGAATACGGCCGGCTGAGATTATATTCACTGGATTAGCTATTTTCCCTCCACTGTTACTATTGTTCCCGCCATTATTGTTGCCGGACGAACTGCCGGGCGTTTCTGTTCCCCCGCGGTCTTCACTCCGTACCACTTTCAAAGTGTAGGTCTTTGTTGTTGTTCCATTTGCGGCGGTAACTTTGATGCTGACGCTATTTTCTCCTACTTTTAGTTCACTTCCGCCAGTTACTGTTAATTTGGCTTTCGGATTTAAAGGTATCCCTATAACAGTCACGGCTGTTTTAGAAAAGGGTACATTTATTGTATAGGTCAATGTATTACGGTCAAACCCGGGAATATCTGTACCGTCCATACTCAAAAAGCTCAAATCAGCATTATCACTTGGTTGTGTCTCCTCCTCATCTTCGACATTCATAAACTGGAAGGTGCGGAAAAGTGCCGGATCCTTCGCAGCGCCTATGCCTGATCCCCACTCAATATACCCTTTTCGGCCAGCACCATCATTATCGTTAACCAACATCGAGAAGCTCAAGATATTGCCTAATGCTGCCCGAATTGGACTTACTTCACTCCAAGGTAGTGCCAGTGCATATGAGGTAATCTTAGTCGCTTCATCTCGGGTTACACTTAGAGTTCCTTTGGTCAACACTCCGGTAGCGGCACCCTTCATAGACAGCCAACGATAAATTTGCGGCCCCTCCGGCGTTTGCGATATTCCGTATTCATACCAGGATTGGCTATCGCCCGGTACACCGGGAGCAAGGCTGAATTGAATACTGTCATTTTGCCAAATATTAATCCCGGATGCATTATGGCTGAATACATCATCACGGATGTCGGCAGTCAAATAAATGTTATCCGCGTCCCAGCGTAATTGCGCTGTTCCGCTAAGATCATCCGTACCGTTATACCCGCTCAACAAAGGGGTTCCGTCTGCAAGATCAATCAGCGCGGGAGTTCCTGTGTCTGACTGATGCTTCATCCGGTTAATATCTATGTTTTGCTTGAGGTGAACTGTCTCATAGCCTTCAAGGTCAACGGTCAACTCTAGTGGATATTTAACGCTTTCAGAGAATCCCGGCAAAGGAATTGGATAAGTAAATCCGCTATTCGGAGCGATTTCAGCTAGTTGCGACTGGCTACCACTGAGCTGATCACTTCCTTCTCCTATTTTCCAGGAAATTTTGTTAATTCTCAGAGGGTCTACTCCAGAACTGTTTGTAAACTGAAGTTGAAGGGATATGCCTCCGTTTCTACCATCTGTAATATGAGGAGCAATTTTTAAGCCTTGAAAATATAATCGCAGATCATCCACAGGTGCTTCAGGCAGTGTGGCAGGATCAAGTCCGGGTCCATTATAGGCTCCGATATTCGGTGGATTTTCTGCTGAAACAGCATTTCCCCAATAGTCACGGCCTCCGTTGTCTGCAATGATTGCACCAGCCCCAAGCGCAGGGGAGCCTTCTCTTAACTTGTAACCGTCCACTGTATTCCAGCCAATTCCACCGCTGCCCTGAGCAACCAAGAGCGGATTCGCTGTGACGGGATTCGTATTTTCCGGCTCGCTTACTGGATGATTTCCATACAACAGGTTGTGGTCGAAGCTGCCATTTACCCCGGGCAGATTATAACCTCCCTGTCCAAGGTTGTAGACCAGATTGTTCCTGAACGTATAGGGAGCGTTGATATTTCCTGCGTCGTCCCATTCATGGTCGATTATTTTGGTGTTTTGCCCAGTGCCGATATAGATCGTATTGTTATAGATTTGCGTATCCGGCGTAACCCCACCTGCAAAATTAAACGTATGCGTCAGATCATTCTGGCTGATGTTGTATCTGACTACATTGTTAGAGGAGCCGGTCAGCACTCCTGGAGTTAAACGGGCATCGACAAAAAGCATGAATCCGCCCTTATTGCCATGGCTGTAATTATATTGAACTACACTGTCCATAGTATCAATATCCAGATTGAAGCCCTGACCATCTCCCTCTGGTTTATTTGTGTTAAAGGACTCATTAAACTGCACGATATTATTCTTGCCCCGGGTCGGCCAGATTGCGGCTGAGCCGTTAAACTCGCCTTCTTCGGAGTAGTTCCCACCTTCTTCTGCTATGTTATGCTCAATTAACGCTCCGTCCGCACCGAAGGTGAGAATGCCGTCGCTGTCTGCTTGTTTGACATAATTTCCGCGGATCGTAACATTGACCGTAGCATAGTCGGCTCCGTTGAAACGCTGATCCCATACGACAATTCCTGTCCGTCCAATTCGTTCGACCGTGTTGCCTTCGATCCATACCCCATCGAATTTGTCCGTGCCCGTCGTTCCGCCCACATATACGGAGATTCCACCGAACGCATGTGGACCCCCTTCTGCACCGGAAACTGTCGGATAACGGAAGCTGCTTGATACATCATGTATATAGTTATCCTGGATGCGGATATTTTTTAAAGTTCCTCCGTTTGCGTTCTCCACCATTATGCCTTCCCGGTAAACGGTTCCTCTCTCGGAAGCATAGTTAGTGACCTCCAGATCCCGAATGCTCCAGTTTGAGGCGTTGCGCAGGTATACAGCTGCTCCGGCCATGCCTCCACCATTGATAGTCGGTTTACTTCCGCTGCCATAGGCAGTGATTGTTATCGGTTTATCGTCTGTTCCGCTACCCTTAGGATATAATTGTTCGTTCCAGATTCCGCCCTTCTTTAACAAAATTCGGTCTCCAGCCTCAAAGGTAGTCTGGTTAACTACAGAGAAGGACTTCCAGGCGGTCTCCGGTGTTTTTCCATCATTGTTGTCGCTGCCCGCAAATGAATCGACGTAATAATCTCCGTCTCCTCCGCTGTTCCCTCCTCCTTCAGGCAAGCGGTTGGACAAGGAGACCGATCCTAGCTGCATCAGCCAGGGGGCGGAATCGCCGCTGAGCTCGATTTTTAAATAATGAATGCCGGAAGGAATCCCTTGTGCTGGGGTATAAATCGTCCCGGTCCAAGCTGCATCTCCTGTGGATTGTGGAGCTTCATGTTTTGCTGAAATCTCTGTCCAGGTGGATGCATCCGCCGATCCATAGAACTTGATGCTTCCGCTAGACCCGGCAAAGGAATGCAGACGGACGATGAAATGCTGCAAATTATGCAAATGGTACACAAGTGATTCTGCCGAATCTGCTGTTCTCACTGCACGAGAATGATCTCCGCCAAAAAAAGTGGGATTGCTTGTATCTAAAGACCAATTTGTACTAAATGCATAGAGCTGTGAAACGTCATCAAGCTCATCGTTAATCGTTTGGGGTGCAAGTGATACATTGGAGAGCGTAAGGTGTCCGAGCTGCATCAGCCAGGTGTCGAGGTCGCCGCTGATCTCGATTTTGAGATAATTGATATCATTCGGAAGTGCACCGGCGGGCGTGTATACTGTTCCATACCAACCAGAACCGGTTGCTGTGGGACTCTCATTAATGGCCGGAAGCTCCGTCCACGCTGTCGCATCACCCGATCCGTAGAACTTGATTATGGCTGTTGAGCCAGAGAAATAATAGGCTTGAAGCGTAAACGACTGAATTCCTGTTAATGAATAAACGGCATAACCGGTATCCGTGGATGTCCTGACCAACCGCGTAGCATCTCCGCCGAAGAATTGAGGATTGCTGCTGTCAATCAGCCAATTCTCCGAACGCAGCTCCGCTGCTGGCAGAGCAGAGAAATCATCGGCATACGTCTCTTCAGCATGGGCAGAAGCACCCATTACTGGGAACACTGTCGTAAAGATCAGAACCATCATTAGCAGTGATTTTGCAAGTTTTTTTAACATTGTTGTGTTATTCCCCCTTGAACATTTATTGAATGGCTTGGTTTGCGAGTCTTTCAGCCATTGGGTAATTCCATTCTGGGACAGCTTTGGATAGCTTATCGTCCACCATGGATCTAAACTTCTGTTGCGCCAAATGAAGTGTGATAGCATCCTTCACTTGATCGAAAGGTATAACTCCTGCATCCTCTACCGATAGACAGTAAAGTAGATGGATGGCCCCATTTTCAGCAAACAAGCCACTAATCTGTCCAAGTACAAGCTGATCTGCAGCAAGCAATACCTTAGGATTTTCCAGCGCTGCTGTTCGCCGGGAAGCACTTGTTATTTTTACTTCGCCGACGTTTATACCCAGCTCTTTTGCCTGCTGATGGATGCCTGCGTCTGATCTTATTTCTGCTGTTGCTGCTGCCCGGAGCAATTCCATTTTCTCCATGGCCTCCTGATGATCCTTGTATTCTGTTTCCGGACCAAAGGGCAGTGATGCCCATTCAAGATGTATAGCTCCCGGCCGAGAATATTTAGCAGCTTGCTTTGCTTCATATTCCAGCCTTACCTGTTCATCTGAAATCACGATGCCTCCGTTGCTGCGCATTGCTTCAATCGTGGCATCCTCAAGGTTGCTCATGTAATAACTGTAATAGGCCTGCGGTTCCATATGAAGAGGACCATACACCACTTCCTTATTCGCTACCGCCTGACTCCGCCGTTGATTCTCGTGCTCCATTTCTTTTAGAAAACCTTCATAGCTGATATCCGATACCACACCTGCTTCTTGAGCAAGCTGCAACTCCATCCGCTTCGTCAGTAGCTGCGTCTGGGATTCTTTTATCCACCTGTGGATTGGTTTTTCGCCGGAATAGTCGGTAGACCAGAATTTCTCTGAGTAGTCGGCTTCGTAGGTCTGTTTGAAGTAATCAGCAGTCAGTGCCCGATTCATTTGAAGATGCCAGTTGAACTCCGCTGCAGTGACCTCCTGTCCGTTAAGGGTCAGAAGTGGTTCTTTTGCTTGTGGAGCCTGCACATTCATCGCGCCAATCAGCAGCAGGCCCGCAATCAGAGCGAACAGTCGATTTCTTTTGGAATGAAGTCTTAAAGTCATAAGTTGATTCCTCCTCTCCGCATTCTTATTAAGCGCTTTCATTCTCTTCGATATTAGACATGTTACCCTTGAAAAAACAGGCGGGAATGCTGCGAAATGGTTTGCCATTTCACGATTTGACCAAAAAGAGCAATTTCACTCCATTCAAAAAACAAAAACAGCCCGAAATAATCCGGACTGCCTTGCATTGTTTTTAGGACGGGACTACCCCCGGACACATACTGAAGCTCAGGACGCCGCCTTTGATAATCTCTTCATGAGGCAAAGAGTGGTGCTCCCAAAGCGTGTGGTTCCAGTGGATTGATTTACTGTACACATTGGCGGGGCTGTTGTTTTGTGCTTCAATGACCCATTGCCGCCCATTTTCAAGCCGAATCGTTACTTTATCAAATAGTGGGCTGCCCAGTACATACTCGGGAATCCCGGGACTTAACGGATACAGTCCGATGGCGCTCCAAATATACCAGGCACCCATGCTGCCATTATCCTCGTCGCCGGGTAACCCATCCATTCCACAATTGAACAGTTTAGCCATGGTTTTGCGAACCCAGTACTGTGTTTTGGACAACGCCCCGAGTCTGGCGAAAATATAAGGAATATGGAAGCTGGGTTGATTGCTGATGGCAAACTGCCCTAGATCGGCCGCAGCCATTTCCGACATTTCATGAATTTCCAAGCCATAAGATCCCACTTTGAATATCGGTTCCTCGGCCATTAACTGGTCCAGACGCCGAACAAAAGCTTCCTCGCCACCCATCAGACTGGCTAATCCCGGGAAGTCATGGGGCACTGCCCAGCTCCCTTGCCAAGCTCCACCTTCACAAAACGGATCACCCCACGCCAAAGGATCAAATCCTTCCTGCCAAGTGCCATCCTCGTTACGGCCTCTCATAAACCCAACCTCGGGATCAAACAGCAGCTTGTAATTTTGCGCCCGGTCCATAAAACGCTCATAATCATCCATTTTGCCGAGTGCTTTGGCTATCTGGGCTATACAGAAGTCCCCGTATATATAATCCAGCGTGTTGCTTACACTTTCATGAAAACGATCATGCGGCAGATAGCCGTGCTGCAAATACAATTCTAGCCCCCGTCTACCCAGCTTCTCGTCTGTAGCCGGACGATCTGCATGTTTCAGCAAACCTTCATATATTAGCTCTACGTCGAAGCCGCTGATGCCCTTAACCACGGCATCCGCAGCTGCCGCATCGATCAGTGTGCCGGGCATGGCACTGCGTTCGCCTGGTGACAGCCATTTTGGCAGCCAACCACTTTCACCGTAAGCTAATGTCCAAGCCTGCATGATCTCACCGAGCAAGGATGGAAACAGGATACTGTATAACGGGAAGCTAGTCCGGTATACATCCCACAGTCCGATATCTGAATACATTGGACCCCGGCAAATGCTGCCGTTAAAAGGACTGTAATGAATTTGCTCGTCCTGCTCGTTATATTCATGCCATGTTCTAGGAAACAGGCAGATCCGGTACATACAGCTGTAAAAGGTACGGAGGTTCTCTTCATCCGCGCTTTCGACAACAATGCGGCTCAGCCGTTCTTCCCAGCCTGCCTCTGCTTTGCTCAAGATCTCTCCGAAGCTGTGCCCACCGACCTCCCGATCGAGATTCAATTGCGCTTGCTCCCCACTAATAAAGGAAGTGCCGCATTTCACTTCTATTACACCGGATTCCGGTATGTTTAATTCTACGTATGCGCCCAGCTTATCGCCGGTTCCTTCATACGTCCTTAGAGGTTGGTACTCCCCGTCAAAGATTCCCGAATCCTCCATGAGGATGTCTGTGTCGAATTGGAAGACGAAATACATCGCGAAATTATCGGGTACCCCGGCGGTATGGCCTCTTGTAAAGCCGATGATCCTGCGTTTCTCCGGTTGAAAGGTGAGTTGAGATTCGCCTTTTAGCGGTGCTATTATGAGCCTGTTCTGCTGTCCCTTAGCGTATGTTATTCTAATCACTGCACAGCGCTCTGTAGGGGTCAGCTCCAGTCGGGTACGATATCGCTGAAGAGACACACCGAAGTAGTGTGGGGACACTTGCATCTCTTCCGGTTTAAAGGAAGATGAGCGCGAATCAGGACTGAGTAATAACGGTCCAGTCTGCGGCAACAGTGTTAGATGTCCATAATCTCCGATCCAAGGACTGGGCTGGTGAGTTAGTCGTATGCCCTCCAGGTGGCGATGGTGCGGATGGAAGAACCAGGTCCCCCCTGCTTCGTGGGTTTGTGGGCTCCAAGCCGCCATGCCAAATGGCATCGCTGTAAGCGGCAGCGTATTGCCGTGTGAGTAGCGGAAATCCGACTTAGTCCCCTGTAATGGATTAACATAATCTAACAAAGCCAAATGGATACACTCCTTTGGCTGGCTTACACCAGCTCTATAATCTCCGACCTTAACTGCTGCCGGCTAAGATAATCGAAATACTTGAACATCTCCAGCTTCTACCCGTATAGACAGGTGAGTTGTTGAAGGTTCAAACGGATTTATTGGCTGAATTTTGGCATTCCCATCGTCAAACCATGGCTCTGCTGAAGTATAATTGGCAGGCAGCGTAACTTTGGCTTCTGCCAACGTCTTCCCTTCATTATGCACATAGAGGAACGCACCTCTGTCTTCTTCAACTTCCCACTCGGAAAGATCAGCGCGGACACCTCCGCTTACTTGCACATTCGGCTGTAGCTTCAATTCCTGCTGTAAAAGATCGCGCACCAACTGGAGCGTTCCGGTATGTCCATCCTGCCAGTAGGCAGCCGCAAGTAAGGTACCGAACCACACAGCACGCCCATTTCCATAAGCAGCGGCCGTCAACACAGGCATGTTGTCCTCGGCAAATTCGGCTAGGACCTTCACATGACTTTGCAGCGAAATATCTGATTTGTAATAGGAGCCGTGTGCCTTATCATCTGCGGCTGCTTCCCCTTCCTTGCTGTGCTCCATTACATTAAGGAGTGGGATCGCCGTCCGTGATTCGAATGCTACCTGATGATAGCTATGATCCAGATTCTCGGCAGAATGAATCCAAGTCTCCCGAACCCCAAAGACTTCATCAAATCCGTAACCGGGAACTGTATAGCTGTGACAGCCATTCTCTGCCTGAAGCGCGCCGAAGGAGCATTCCGAAATCAATATGCCTCCCTTTTCTACCCACTCACGCAGGAGGTCACACAGTTTACGGTTCAGATACAGTGGATAAGGCATCCACAGGCAGCGGTATTGCTCCAATGTCTTTTCCGTAACATCCGACTCATGCAGAAATTCCACTTTATAATTAAGATCATGTAGCAGTTTATGGACGCCTTGAAGGGAATCGTTATAGGTGTCCAAATGATCATGGGCAGCAAAGTTTGCGATTTGGTTCTGTGGGCTGAATAGAATAGCAATCCCGTCCCCACGCCGTTTTGCCTGTAAAAGCTCTTGCTTATTGTCTTGCACAAGCTTATTTAGTTGGGCCATATCCTTGTACCATGGGGTTGGACTGCCGTCCAAATACACACTACCCCAAGCCGGAGCCTCCTGTCCTAATACCTCCGGTCTATACTGCCAGAACAGATATCCCGTGATGCCACGGGCGAGCGGGGTCAGAATATGCTGCTTCATTTCTCGCAGCTCCGGCTGGAGCGGTTTCATTGCCGTATTGCCAGGCAGCGCATGAATCTCTGAGTTGATGATCGGTTTGCCTTTGGCGGCAGAGATCAGTAGATCAGCCGACCAAGCTGAGGACCCTAGGCTATTGCCTGTCAGGTCACAGGGCTCAGCCAGCTTAAAGTCGTCTGAACCTGCTGTAATCATATTAAAAATAGGAGCTGGCACAGTATGTGCCATAACAGGATGCAGCAGATCCAGTGACTTCACAGTATCTACCCGGCTCCGCAGCTCATCTGTTAAAGTACCGGACATGTACAGCCGCCAGTCCACCAAATCATTGAATACGCCTTGCCCACGCGGTGCCTCTACTTCCTCCCAGCTTCTGTAAGTCCGCTGCCATGATTCGTTCAGAGCTTCCAGAGCAATATATTTATTTTTCAGCCATTCTTGGAATGCCAGCACTGAGTGCTCGCAATAACATACCTGGTTGTCAAATGACAGCTTGCGCTTAATCCCTGTCGTCAGCTCAGGCTCATTCCATAAATCCCACACCCAGAGTGCAGGATGATCTTTGAAAGTCTTCACTGTTTCCGCCAGAAATTTCGCCTTCTCCGTGGCTGCAGCTGCATGGTGATAACAAGGTCCAGGAGCTCCGCCAATCTGGCGGCAGTTAATTGCCCTTGGTTCCAGAACGGAACCGTCTGCTGTGATCATTTTGGAATCAGGATGTTTTTTATAAAACCAGGCTGGCGCCACATCGAAAATCACGTTCAAAATGACCTTTAAGCCATTCTGTTCAGCAATATCCATCAGCTCCTGAATATCATCGAACTGGTAGATCCCTTCTTTGGACACGCTGGCGCGCCACTGCACCCAATACTTCACACAATTGAAGCCCTGCCCGGCAATATTGCTTAGGTCTTTCTCCCATTGATCCCGGAATGGGGTTGGGGAACGGTAATATTGAAACCCGAATGGAATAAATGATTTTTGTATCAAGGGTACTCCTCCTACAGCGTTCAATTTCGATGTCATGTATTTATAAAAGCGCTTACCGCTCTTTTACGGTTAAAGTCTATCACAGTACATTTTGCAAAAGTTAGGATGGAATCCTATGAAACGGTTTGTTAAGCTGTTGAAATGTTTAGAACTTCCGCTATGCGGACATTTTTGTACTTAGCCACCGGTGAACATACTGCGAAATCGTTTGTGATCCTGACAACTGAGAAATTACCGCTCCTCTAAAAGAGGTTTCATGTTTATAATGACTGTAAGACATATTAGAAACTACTTCGAGGTGAGGCCAATGTTGAAAGCGCTTATAGTAGATGATGAATATCTCGTCCGTATGGGCATCACCCAAACCATAGACTGGGCAGAATACAACGTCGAGATCATAGGAGAAGCCAGCAATGGTGAAGAGGGTTTGGAGCTTGCACTACAGCACCGCCCGGATGTGATTATTACCGATATCCGTATGCCGTATATGAACGGTCTTGAACTTATCGAGAAAATACGGGAGCAGGACATGATCGTAGGCATTGTCGTACTTAGCGGTTATGACGAATTTCAATATGCGCAGGCTGCATTACGTTATGGTGCCTCCACCTATTTGCTGAAGCCCATTAATATAGAAGAACTCGCAGATACAGTACGAAGCGTTGGCGAAGAAATTCTGGGGAAAAAGCAACTCTCCAAGCGATATTCACAGCTTAATGAGGAAATTGCCGCGATATCCAAACAATTCTGGCAGGATTTACTGCATGGCCAGCTGCATAGTGAGGAATTCATTACCAGCAAAATAAAGCTGCTGGAGCTGCAATTGGAACCAGGAAAAGCTATGCTGCCGCTGTCCATAGCCTTCCCTGCTGATAATGGTCTTCAAGGAACTGATGTAGGCAAAGCGTTGGAGGATGAAGCAGCGGTAATTCTGGAAGCATATTCTTTTGAACAGCTCTGTCTATTCCGCGATAGTCATCTGGAGTGGGTTATGATTCTCCGAACCGATGAACCTGAGCTTGCCGGTGATTCTGCCCGCAGATTAGGTAAGCAGCTATCGGAATGGAGCCAGCAGCACTTCGGCCAGGCTCTTAGCGTTGGCATCGGCAAACCAACTGAAAAATGGAACGGAATCGTAGATTCATACAAACAGGCTGTGCTTGCTGCGCAGCGTGCCTTGTCTGGTATTGAACGCGTGTTGTACGCTGAGGAAGAGGCCGGAGCTCGATGCCGGCGTGAAATCAGAGACGCCCTCGCTTTTATCCGGGAGCATTATTCTGGGAACATTACCGTGGAGATGGTTGCTGCTGCGGTGTTCGTCAGTCCAACCCATTTAATGCATCTATTCCGCAAAGATTTGAACAAGACGTTCTATGAATGTCTGACGGAATATCGGATTGAAGAAGCCAAACGTATGCTACGCAATCCGATGTACCGGGTCTATGAGGTAGGCAATCAGGTTGGTTTCACCGACTCCAAATACTTTAGCCAGATTTTCAAAAAGATGACGGGCATCCCACCGAGCGAATATGCAAAAACCTATGGTTAAACTAACGATGGCCAACCGGATGGATTCTTGGATGCGGAGGTTCAAGATCAAAAGTCGGATTGTTGTTGTCCTGTTAGTGGGATTGTCTCTGCATCTGGTGCTGATGCTTGTTATTTTTAACTTCTATTCCTATACCTATCTGCAGAAGGATCTGTATCGCCATGTGGTCCAGACTCAACGCCAAATTGGGCTCAGTGTGGAGTTGATGGTCGATGACATTCAGATGTTGTTCCTGCGATTTCTGGTGAACAGCGACATTTACCAGATCATTAATAACGATTCCCTGCCGGCAGCAGACAAGGAATTACGGATCGGGGCTATCATCGACGGTATGCTGGCACAGAATGATCTGGTGGGCAATGTAATCATCAACACCAATGATAATATGCTTTACTCTTATCAGTCCAAGGAGCAGATGCTCGAGGTTCCCGAAGCCTTGTTCATTAAACGTATACAGGAGAGCAGCATGCCTGTTGTCGGTGAAATCAAACGGGATGGGGACGGCAATGCCTATATCCCCTTCGGACAGCAATTCCGGAACTTCAATACGGGGCAAAATATCGGGGTCGTCATCATCTATGTCAGAGAAGCCGCCTTGGCAGATCTTTATTCCTCCAGTTTCACTGGCATTGGCTACTCCTTCCTGACTTCCAGCGACCGGATTATATCTCACCCCGACAAGCGGCTCTTGGGCAATTTTTTGGAGGAGAACGCCCCTCTTCGTCCGGGTCAGAAAGAAGGCTACCGCACCTGGTCAGATAACGGGAATTCCTATATCATTGCTACTTATCCTTTGAATCCTAGGTTGGAGACGCTTGGCGTTAGCTGGGAGTTCACCAGTGTGATTTCTAGCCACAAGTTGCTGGAGGGAATTGCCAAGGGTAACCGAAATGCCCTTCTTTTCGCCAGTGTTACCTTCATTGTCCTACTGATTCTTTCCTTTTATCTGGCGGCCAAAATCACCCGACCACTACTGAACTTGAAGAAGAAGCTGAGTCTGTTTGGCAAAAAAGACTTAGCAGCTGTCTATGAGCAGCGGGCACAGGTCGATGAGATTTTCCAGCTAGAGAACAGCTACTATCAGATGGTAGAACGGATCAGCCAATTAATGCTTGAAAAAGATGAGGAAAAAGAGAAGCAGCGCAAGGCGGAGCTGACTGCGCTACAGTCGCAGATCAATCCTCATTTCCTCTACAACACGTTAGATGCGATTGCCTGGATTGCCCGGCTGAAGAAGCAGCCCGACATTGAGCGGCTGATTTCTTCTCTGGCGACCTTTTTTCGGATTAGCCTGCATAAAGGCGATAAATTCGTTACTGTCGACGAAGAAATCCGTTTGGTGGAGAGTTTTGTGACGGTCGAGCAAATGCGTTTCCCGAATAAATTCGAGATTGAATACGATATTGAGGAATCGCTGCGCAAAGTCCGCATTCTAAAGCTGATTCTTCAGCCTATCGCAGAGAATGCGATCAAGCACGGCATCAGCGAGAAACGTGGCATGGGCAGAATCTGGATTAAAGGCGAGCTGCTGGAGGATGAGATTCGCTTTACAGTGACGGATGATGGAGTCGGCTTTGCCAACGGCGCGACACTTAGCCAAGCTAAGGAAGATGTGCTATTCCAGAGCGGATATGGGTTGCGAAATGTGGACGAACGGATCAAGCTGGAATACGGTCCTCAATATGGGCTAAGCATTTCCAGCACTCCGGGGCAAGGCACAACGGTTACGATTAGCTTGAAGAAGGAGCTGCCCAATTAACTAAGATTGTTAATGAATGCGGACACTATAAAGAAATCGATCTTTTTGAGAAATAGGTGGTAATTTCACTTTACTCATAAAGAGCGATTTCTTTTTTTTTACGTTTGAGTAGTGTAAATAGTTATTCTGTTCAAAACGGAGGAGAGAACGAACCGTCTGTGGGCTAGCGGTTCAGCAGAAAATAACGTAGTAGAATGCCCCTAGAAATAGAATCAGCGACAGCAATGGACGAGAAAATAAAGCCCTGGACTGTCGCTATTACGTTTTAGTAACGTTTCCCGTTTGCTCAATGCTGTCAATACTGGTTTAGTAAATAATATCGTGTTGTTCCCCGTCTTTGGGATCGTTAATAACAACCCACTGTTCCTCAACTATGTTTAGTTCCTCATTGCAGAATTCCATTGCTTCTTCTAATGTTTCATAACAATAGTCAGCATTTGCACCCTTATTTTCATGAGTTTCAAATAGAAATAAATAAACACGATACTTTGATTCATAAATCATTACCTTACTTATGTCCCCTATTGGTTCTGTAAGAAGAGCATACATTCTCATATTTTCACCCCATATGTTCTATTGCATTATCTTACCATAACGTTATCCAGCCCAATAGTTGAACAAGCCCCTACGAAGTAGATTCGCTGTGATCGGTTCCCACCCAAGTAGATATAAGCACTGCTAGCCAGTGACCTTTTGCAGATTTTAGCGGGTAACCTGAAATTCCAATGCTTCATAGATTCTGTCTGCCATTCTGCTGCCATACAGACTACCAATCTTAGTCTTTCATCGTGGAGTTAATTTTCAAGTACAACTGTTTCAGCGGATTAACAATACTGCCACTAAGCATTGAGATCAGCAACCAGAACACTATGAACACGACGATGTTTAAAACGATCATTAAATACTTAAATGTCCGCAGCTCTGCATTCATGCCGTCTGCAGAGATATAGGTGACGATCCGCTCGTCCGATTCGGGCAGCGGATAGAGCAAAATCAAGCCGTCGGCCGTTTCACGCTCCAACAAATCCATAGCACCGCTACTTGAACTATCTTGTTCTTCCGGCATAGCTGGATTATCCTTCTCCGGTGTGGCCAGCGCAGCTCTAATTTTTTGCAATCGCTTCATAGGAACATCCGCCGCACTCAGTAGCTTTCCGTTACTTGTCAGTAGATAAACTTCATTCTCTCCGTAGATCGTATTTTTGCCTGACAGGTAGAAGCTGTACAGCTTGTCAATCTCAACTTCGAGTGAGAGCAGACCTAAAATTTGCCCCTCCCCATTCTGAATTTTCACCTCAAGCAGCAGACGGTCGCGCAGATCAGAAGGTGCGTTCATTAGATGTTCCCGGTTCAGCACCGTCCAGCGCAAAGTCTGTTCCCGGTTATCCAGAAATTGTTCCATCCCCGGAACCTTCTTGATCTCTGTAAAGGGGAGAAGCCCGGATACATTGCTCGAGGAGTACGTCCCCCCTGCTTCACCCCAAATATAAATGCCGAGAATGTCACTGCTAGAGGAGCGAATGCCCTCAAGTATAGGAGAAATCGCTCCGTCGTACGCTGGTTTTTTCAACGCATTCTGTACCACCTGATTGTTGGAGATAAGCTTGGAGGTCTCCTCTAGCCAGTTCATGAACAAAAGAGTATTCTTATGCTGCTGGCCAGTGTATTGAACAGATAACTGCCGCAACATATCCAAGCTTCTATGCTCCATAGTACGGTACAAAATAAAACTTGAAGCAGCAATGTAAACGGTAATAAACAGCACCAGGACAAGGCGGATGTTGCGGCCGAATGATCTGAACATATAACTCCCCCATCCCCCTCCGGTGTATGAATCAACAAAAACGAAAATCAATTGAAATCAGACTATCAGCTAAAGTGACTAATGTCGATCTCCTTATAAAAAGAACCTGCATCTGTCAAAAGCACTTCAGTATTCGGCAGGATAATTGTAATCGCCGAACCGGCTGGCCAGTTAGCTTCAAAATGGAAGCTTTTATGTCCCGCTTCTGAATGGATTTTCCATTTTACATGTATTGGACCCAGACTTGTGCTTACGGTTCCACTGGCCTGTTGCAGTTCTCCGCAATGTGGCTTTATGGTTATTCCCTCTATCCCTTGCCGGACACCCAATATCCCTCTGGTGAACTCAGTGATCGGCAGCGCACTCCAGGCGTGACAGTCACTTCTGGTTCCAACAGAGTCCATTTCTGGGAGAGTAGTGAGGTTCAAATCCAGCTGCTTCATCCAGCGTACCCATAGTCCGAAGGAGCGGTCATACAATCCGCAATGCTCCAGCGCGCGGAATAAATAGTAGCTCATCGGCAGTGAAAGCTTAGCCAGCGATGTATCTGTCAACGTTGCTTTTAGCAATACCGCCCCCTCTACAGGATCTACCGTACCAGCTAAAACCGCCCAGACCTGCGTATGCTGGCTAAGCTGTGTTTCTGTAGTCGCCTCCGGGCTGTCGCGGAACATCATACTGTTCGTTTGGCGGCAGCAATCCAGTACCGCAGCATTGACCACGGCTTTGCGCTGACGTAATTCTATTGCAATCTGCGTCCACCCGCTGGCGGCAAGCAATTCAGCCGCTTGCTCCAACGCGGCCGCATACATCAAGCTAAGCACGGTTGCAGGTGCACCTTCCGTACAGTCTGGTGCACCGAGTGGCCATTCTTCCACCCAGTCAAAATAATTCCAATATTGGCGAGGCGTTCTGTCCACCAGACCTTGTGGTGTCAGTCGCTGATCGAACCAGTCCAATACGGATAACAGTGGCAGTCGGTACCGATTTACCAGTGCCAGATCTCCAAAGGATCTGTAGTGGTCATGAAGCATCCCGATCCAATATAAGGAGAAGGAGGGGATGACCTGTGGCAGTACGGAGGGGTAGCGGCTTTGCAACATACCGTTTGGCAGCTGCGAAGCCCTATAATCTTCCATTGCCCTCCGTGCCAATCGGTCGTCTCCTGATAACAGGTACGTAAATTCCATCATCAGTTTGGTATCCATGGTATATTGCAACTGTTCATAATACGGTGTATCCTCGTAGGTCTCATGCATGCAGCGTTGTAGTGTTCGGACACTCAGCTCCCAGAGCTGGTTATATCGTTCATCGTTGCAATGAAAGCTTCCTTCCGCCAGTAACGGATACCCAGTCTCTCGATAACTGAAGCCGGATATCGTCAAAGGTTCAGCTCCAGTATGCACCTCCAGTCGGACATACCGGAAGGTACGAAACCAGAACGGTTCATAGGTTTCCACCTGCATCGAGGTGCCATAACCGGCTGGGTGGTAGCTGTCATATCCGCCTCTTAGTACATGCTCCCGCATATCATCGCGGACAGCTTTGCGGCGGATCTCGTCATCCCCAGTCTCTTCTTCGTAGCACTCGGCGTAAAGCAGGGTGATCCGGCTACCTTTACCCCCAAGGAGCTTAAGCTGCGGATAAGCTGTGATTAGCTCACCTGCATCCAGCTCCAGCCAAAGCTGCTGCCCCGCTTCCACATGTATTCCTGCTAATGGCAGGGCAACCTCACTAGCTTCATTCCGCAGCTCCAGACAATGCCCTTTTTCAAATAGGGCATCTCCTTCACCACTGCTGCTCCGCATCAGCTTTAGGAAGAGCTGCTCCCGCTCATACAGCAGCGGAATCGGACGTTTGTCCAGTTGCCATGGGGTCAATTGGCCATAATCATCCCGCACCGGTTGTACAATACCTGCGGCTAGCCAGGCGCTGTCGTCATATTCCGGCAGTGTCCAATCCAGCAGCGCTACGTCCCCATCCACCTCTTCCAATCCGCCCATCCAGCGCATAATCGGAAACGGCTGAAGTCTGTAGCTGTGGTCCCTAATGCTTTTCCATGAGGTATCTGTATTCAGTTCCTGCACAAGCTGCCCATTGTTCATAACTTCCGCTTCTACAAGCAAGCCGCCTTTTTGCGAACGCCAGATGGATAGAGGTCCGTCTTCCCCCAGCTCAAAGGGAGATGTCCCTGCATAATGAACTACCACAACAGCAATCACATTTATACCTGGTTGCAAAACGTCGTCTAAACTGAATTCCTCATAATATTGTACATGGCCATGACCCTTACAAGGACCGGCCCATAAACGCTGCCCGTTAACAAAGAGTCTGTAGCGGCTGTCAGCAGTAATGGCCAAATTTAGACTATAAGCCTTCCCGGCTCCAGCTGGCAGCTCAAACACTTTGCGAAAATATACTCGCTCGTGTTGCTGTTCCCAACTAGCTGTTCCTTTCTCAACCAAAGGCCAGATCCAGCGTGCGTTCCAGTCTCCCCATTCTTTTGCTGCCATGTAATGCACATCTCCTTTATCAATTAGAGTAGATTTCGCAATCTACGCAGAAACGGCATCGCCGCCCTTCAGAAGGACGACGCCGCCGTTTGACTGTGCTTATTTCACCTTGTCGAGATAATCACGTTGGAATTCTTCAGCAGCCTTAGTCAAAATCTCCAGTGGGTCTGCGTTTTTGTCCGTAAGGACAGTTTGCAGTACAATATCCAGCTTCTGGTACAATTCCTGAGCGTTGACCGGCTCTTCTGCCCGCATGCCTTTGCTGCCGTTGTCCATATAATCACGGAACAAATCCAGGTTCACATTGTTGTATTTGTCGAGAATCTTCTGTTCTTCACCAATCCGTTTCTCATCTGTCCAAATCCGCAGGCCGTAAGGGCCTACGATCAGCCCCTGATCACTCAGTGTCTTTTTCTCGATATCCCAACCAGTTAATGCCTCTTCTGAGGACTCCGGTGTGAAGCCGTAGGTTTTTAGCCATTTGAATCCAGCATCAATCTGCTCAGGGGTTACATTAGGCGAGAACATATATAGACCACCGCCGAGCAGGGTTACAGGCTTCCCGATGGGCCCGATTGGAAGTGCGGACATTGCCACATTGTCTTTAGACATTTTGGTCTGCTGCTGGATGACTGGAGGCCAGTCATTCATGCCGAAGCTCATAGCGACTTGATCGGTTCCGAACATGCGGAACATGTCATTCGTAACATCCACCAGATTATTGTCCGGCAGGACATCATATTTCCATTTCAAGTCCTTCACATATTGCAGGGCCGCCGCTGCCTCTGGAGAATTGAACACCGCTTGCCATTTTCCATCCACCTGTTTCTCGAATTCCGCGCCGTAAGCCCAAGCAATGTTCATGAACATCCAGCCGCCCTGGCCGCTTTTGGTTGGCAGGAAGATTCCCGCCTTACCGGTCTTTTGCTTAATGATCTGCGCAGTTTGTGCCAGCTCTTCATATGTTTTAGGGAACTTTGGTATGCCCTTATCGTCCAGCAGTCCAGCTTCCTTGAAGAGATTCATATTGTACAGCATCCCCATCACGTAGCCGTCCTTCGGAATCCCGTAATATTTGCCGTCCTTGGTCACCATCTTCAGCAGATCTGGATTGATCGCTTTGTCATAGCCATATTTTTTCATCGTATCCGTGATATCTGCCGCGTAATTTGCCTTAATGATTTTGCTAGTTTCTGTAAAAAAGGTCTCGTAAACCGTTGGAAGCTGACCGCTGGCCGCTTTAGGCAGGAAAGAGCTGACGTCATAACCCCATTCATCCTTGTCCACAGTGATATCTGGATAATTAGCTTTCATCTTCGCCATGAGCTGCTCATACTGGGCAATTTTGGCTTCCTCATTCGGCTTCGGCCAGTTGCTGACCTTGATCGTCACCTGTTTGTTGCTCGCTTCCTCCGTATTCACTCCGGCGTTCTCTTCTTTGGAGCCTCCGCAGCCAGCCAGACCGGCCGTAAGGAGCAGCGTTAGCGCCAGTGTAGCTGTAATTTTTTTGGTGTGTTCGATTCTCAATGTAATTCCCCCTAGTCTTATTGTTAAAGCATTCTTCACAACATGTAAAGCGCTTTCTTTTAAATCTGAAATCATCTTACCACGCACCTTCTGCAGCACCCTACGGGGCAAAACTGTGAAATGGTTTGTGATCGGGTGATGTTACCCTTTAATGCTGCCGCCCATGGATTGTCCGTTCATAATGTACTTTTGGAAAAAAACAAACAGAATAATCGGCGGCAGAATCGCAAACGTCAGCGCAATAAACTGAATGTCCTGCGGCAAAGTCGCTTTCAGATTATAGATGGCCACAATGACCGACCAGGTCGATTTATCCTTCAGCACCATAAAAGGCCAGAAGAAGTCCTGCCAGACACTGTTCATCGTTAGTATCGTAATTGTGGCCATAACTGGTCCGCTAAGCGGGAGGATTATCCTGATAAAAATGCCGATGGTGCTCGCTCCGTCAATTTTGGCCGCTTCCAGCAGCGCCAGTGGGATGGTATCAAAAAAGTTCTTGAAGATCAGAATTACCACTGGATTCACGGCAGCCATAAACCACATCGGCCAGTAGGTATTGGTCAGATTTAAGTGCAGCAGTGGAAAATCAATCAGGTTTTTGAACAGCGGCACCATACCGACTGTATTCGGAACCATCATAGTCCACACGATCAGGGCAAACATCAGTGCACTCCCTCGAGGCTTCAGCTTAGAAAAAAAATATCCTGCCAGCCCGTTAAACGTAAGACAGAACAGTACAGAACCGACAGCTAAGTAAGCCGTATTCAGATAGTAACTGAGAAAGTTAAATTCCTGCCAGGTCTCCCATAGCTTGCTTACATTGAATGAGCGAGGAATCAGGGTAGGCGGGATCGCATAAAACTCTTTGATGTCTTTAAGACTCGAAACCATAATCCAGACCGGAGGCAGAATACAGACGGCGGCAAGCACAATCATCAGAATGAACATGCACCAATACAGCACGCGTACCCAAGGTGACCTGTATTCTATATTGCCGATAATGCCAAATGCTTCTTTTGTTTTCATAGCTTCTACTCCCTGTTCAATTTCTTATCCAGCCGGAAATATATAATAGTTAGCACCATCAGGACAAGGAAAGTAATAACCCCCAGCGCCATGGAATGGCCTGCTTCAAAACTCCGGAACGCATAGTAATAGCTTTGGAGCATTAACGTCATAGAGGCGTTGTTCGGCCCACCTTCGGTCATAACCAGAGGCTCGTTGAAAATCTGGAATACACCGCTGATCTGCAAAATCATCATCAATCCGATCATGCTGGAAATTTGCGGAATGGTGATGCTTTTAAATCTCCGCCATACATTCGCACCATCGATGGAAGCCGCTTCGTACAGATCATGATTAATGCTTTGCAGACTGGCTAGATAGAGCAGCACCGTTCCCCCGAAATTCCGCCAGGTAATCGTGAAAATAATCAGCATAATCGTCATGTCCGGGTCCTGAAGCCACTGCTGCACCGGGAATCCCAGAGCACTCAGCATAATATTCAGCACGCCGCCCTTCCCAGGCTCAAACAGAAACATCCATAACATCGAGGCAGCAATACCGGGAACCATGCTCGGAAAAAAGACCGAAAAGCGGAAAAACGATTTCCCATGCCTGAGCTCATTGATCACAACTGCGACTATAATGGGTACAGCAAAACCGATCAGCAGCGACCAGAACACATACACGAAAGAGTTGGTCAGTGTCTGCTGAAACGCTGAGTTCTGTATCACATCCTTGTAATTCTGCAGTCCGGCAAAGCTTACGGCATTATAACCCTCTGTATTGAAAAAAGAGAGCACAATGCCCTTGACCAGCGGCTGCCAGGAAAAAAAGAAAAAGGCAAACAGCGTAGGGACAATTAATATCCAAGATGACCAATCTCTAAATAGACGCCGCACAGGATAACCTTTCTTTTTCTTAGTCATTAAAGGATTTAGTTCAGTGGTTTTTCCAATCATGCTCCTGTCCTTCCTTCCTCCCGAAGCCAAGAATTCACTCCGGTCAGGCGTTGTATAGTTGTTATATTTAAATGATAGCGCTTCCTACAAAACCTCGAAATCCGGTAACCCTGCGAAAGCGTTTGTAAAGCTACTTATTTTGCTGGCAAGCAATCATGCGAGAAATATAAGAGATTGTGTATGGTATGAAACTTATACTTTCTTATATTTCAAAAAAAGCGATGTACGCACCGGAATGGTCGTACACCGCTTATGTTCAAGGTATGATGTTTTGTTTAGGCCTCACTTAGCCCTGAGCTAATGCATAGGACAGCTGCTTCCGCTCGAAATGCTTCGCTCGCCGGATTGGGCTGCTCCTCCAAAATGCGGAGTACCGCCTGCTGCTCCACGCCGGGCTGCGGCACACGGGATGGAGATACTACGTTCCAGTCCTGTTCACCCTTGAACCTGTAAGATAACTCATAGAGATAATAACCCGTATGCTGCCCGTCAGCGAGTTGACTTACCCCATCCTGCCACGAGCAGAGTTCAAGAGGATGCTGTTTGTCAGCTAAAACACCGGACGCGAGGGTAATGCACTCATTACGGACTACCTGCTGCTTCTGTTCCCAAGCCTGCTGATCTAGGATTCCCAGCCCTAGGCGGTATTCCATTCCCGGCTCTCCATAAAGAGTCCAAGCCACTGGACTACCCACCGCTACGAACTTCGGTGCCTCCAGAAAAACTGGCTGATGAACCGGAACAAAACGTTCCGTCTGCTCCCACTCGCCCGCAGCTGGACTGCGTCTGCGATAATGCACCGTCCCCGCGAATTCAAGCTCCTGATCCTGTAGTAGAGCTTTTAGACATAGCGCTGCCTGCTCGTAAAGGTCCGTGCAGTTGTTATGCCCGAAGCGGTAGCCGACCTCATGGCGAAGTGGAATGCCACGACTCCGGACCAAGGCTGCGAAGGCAAAGCTGAATCGGCTGAGAGTAAAGGCATCATGCGTGCCGTGGTTTATCAGCAGCTTAGTGCCGCTCGCTTTAAGGCCCTCAAGGAAGAAATCGGACTCCAGTCCGGTCGTTTCCTCCAAACTTGCGGAGTCACTAACACCCGTCAGAGTCTGTAGCAGAGTCTCGATACCTGATCTTCCGGTCTGTGGATGCCGCCAATCCTTCCTCCAAATGTCACGGTAACCGGAGTCCACCTCTGCCACATGCCAGATCAGCGGACAAGCCCCTTCCGCAAACTCACGGGTAAGCCCGTTCAGAATTAGCGGAGGTGCATAACACAATGTGTACCGCACCCGGTACGGCAGCCTGAGAGGATTGCCTCCCGCCAGCAACGCGGTCAGCCCACCGCGTGAGCCACCCACGGCCACAACCTGATCCGCATCACCAGCATAGCTATCTTGACCTTTGGCAATTGCCGCCCCAATGCCGGCGTAAATGGAGCTTTGCAGGGAGCGGCTGCCGATGTAACCTCCACCGTTCCAGAGAACACCAACAACACCTTTGCCTGTGCTGGCCAGAGTCTTTCCGATGATTTCCAGAAATGAGGGACCTACAGTGCTGAAGGTATTTTCATTGGCATCATAATAACCGTTGAATAACAGCGGATAGCCCTTAACGTTTTTCGCACTCCAATTGGGCGGCAAAATATAGGACGCAAGGCTATGCTGACCGTTCTTCGTAACTAACAGACTGCCGCTGATGAGCTGAAACACAGGCGCATTGCTTAAAAGAGCCCCATCGTCAGCGGATTCATTACAGAAGACCACCGGATACCCGAAGGTCTTCAGGATACGGTCGCTCAAGGAGATGGCAACTAAATCATCTACTGCATAGAGACTGTAGCGGTCACCAATATAGCGTTCAAATTGCGGGGTTTTAAGTTCTTTATCCCCTTCGTTACTGCCGAACAACTGATAATCTTCGGTATTGTATACATAAGGGCTATCTGGATCGTTATTATAGAGCCGTACATGCTCAGCTACAACCTTCTCTCCAGCTTCGTCCATCCGCAGGGTCCCGATGCCGTCGGTCCCACCATAACGGAAGCCGCCTTTCCCCTCAGCAGCACTGTTATCCCAGTGTGACACTACTGGAAGCGTATTGATCAGTAACGGACTGACCAATACGAACACTCCTTCCTCTGAATTCTGGGTTCCTTCCGCCTTTTCAGCCTCGACTGTATCCTCTCGCAGGGTTGACCAACCGGCTTTGTGATAAGTTACTTCACCGCTCCGCAAGCAGGCCAGTAGTAGTTCTGCATCGTGCATTTTTAAGTAATCGGCCACAGCCCTAGTAATGGGTAGAGCAATGGGTTCAGATCCGCCACTCAGAATAAAACGACTTAGCGGAACGTATTTCCCCGGTACAAAACACAATGATTTACTCATAAATTCCTTCTCCTTCATCTGGTATCGTATCGCCATGTGCTGTCAGAAACGAGCAAAATTTAATTTCTGGCAGACCGTCGGTACTACAGTAATTCTCCCCAGCCAGAAATCCTCCCGACAGTTTTGGTGTGCAAGTAACCGTCACCGTCCTTTTTTCTCCTGGAAAAAGGGTGAGGAACTGTTCTTCTGCTTCCATCCAGTAGCGGTCCCCCTTCTCCTCTGCATGTACATGTAACAGTACTTCACTACCAGTATTATGGAGAGTGAAGTGAGCTTGGTGACTTATCTTTCCTACACCAGTAGGTTGCCATAAGCTTTCCTGCCGCACCTGAAGGTTGCCACCTGTAAGATCAAGTGCTGGGGCATAAAGATGTTGGTTAGCGGTAGAGAACACATATAAATTTTGCTGCGATTCTTCTTCAATGTTCCGGAATGACAATCTGACAAAATATAATAGATCCTCAGGCTCAGGCACGCTGAAATTCAACTCCCCAACACAGACAGCACGATCTTTGTCTCCTTCTGCCTCGAAGGTTTGCCGATATAGGCTTCTGCCTGTTGCATCTAGCACTTCTGCATCAACCTTTACCTTGCCTCCATCCACACCATGCACGAATACATTTCCATGAAATCTAGTACCAGGCGTTAAAAGTAGGCTGCGATAATCTAGCGAAGCATGCTGTGGACGGAAGGCTTGTTTCACCCAGTGGTAGGCCATTTTAGTTTCACCATAATAATCTACAAGATTGGTGCAAGACACATTCGGCCATGGCTCGTTGAACTGCCAGACAATGCTGCCGCTGTTCCGGAATTTGCGGCGACGGTTAGCCTCCAGCACGAAGCGGATTCCTTCTGCCTGCATCCATTGGCTGCAAGCGGAAAACTGCTTCAAATCATTCATGCTACCGAACATTTCTTCTTCACGGCTTAGCGTATCCCACCACTCCCCGTGATGTCTCCATACGGCGCTGTTCTCCATCGAGACAGGCTGCTGGTTGGCTTCATTCAGAAATTTCTCTAGGCTTTTGAGAGAACTCAGACCGTCCACTCCAAATTCGCTATGCAGCAGATTATCGTTACTGCCATATAATTCGTAGTGATAGGGGTTGCCCATATACTTCCAGTAGCCATGAACATCATGACCCTGGCCCTTGGCTTCCGTAATATACTCCACCGGACCAGATGCCGAGGTCGGCAGAAAGAGCCGCTGCGGATCATACTGCTCTACCAGCCCCTTTAGCATAGCCAGATTGGAATCACTGAGGTCTGAAGGCTTGTTTGGTTCACTCATTAATTCATTTCCACCGCTCCATACCGTTAGTGATACATGATTGCGTTTGTCGCAGAGTGCGGTGCAAGCCGTCTTACGCAGCAGTTCCAGGAACTCAGGCTGCTTGGATGGAATATTATCAATGCCAGAACTCGATTGGATGAACTCCTGCCAGACCATAATGCCGTTTACATCACATAAGTCGTAAAACGCTTTCTTCTCAATGATTCCACCGCCCCATACCCGAACGAGGTTGATATGTGCCGCTTTCATCAGATGGATCATCTGCTGATACTGTTCGACCGTCACATTTCCGTAGAGATGATCCAAGGGTGTCATATTTACCCCTTTTATATAAATCTTGCACTCGTTGATCACAACCGTATAAGGTAGCGCGTTATCGGGGCTTCCTTCATTAAGGATATAATTAAGTTTGCGGATGCCTGTCTGTAAGCTTCGTGTATCGAGCTCCATATCGTCTTCGTCCATTAGCTTCAACTCAAGGCTGTAGAGCGGTTGTTCTCCGTAACCGTTTGGATACCATAGCTGAGGTTCAGGTATTTCGAGCTCCGCGTTCACAACTTCTCCCGCAAGAACCGAGTACGACTGAACCACCAGCGGATTCCCCTCCGGATCAGAACAAGTGATACTCGCTGTCAGCCTTCCTGTATGTTCAGGACCAGCCATCTGTTTGATGCTTGCCTGAATAGAAATTCGACCAGACACCTGCCCGTCATTTTCACCAAGCTCCGCATCTGTAGTGATTGATACGTCTTGCCAAGAACAATCCCGGTGAACCCTTAGTACCACATCATCCCAGATTCCGACGTTAACTAACCTGGTGGAGAAATCCCATTTATAATTAAAACGGCTCTTCTGCGTAAAGGTGGCCGAAGTTTTGCCGATTTGCCCCATTTCATCCGGTGCTTGCTTCAGTAGCACTGAGATTTCCAGACTCTCCCGCTCCGAGAGGAGATCTGTAACATCAAATACAGCAGGCTCGAACATTCCCTTATGTTCACCCAACAGGATATTGTCGGCGTAAACAGCTGCTTCATAGTCTAGCCCCTGAAAGACCAGTTCAACTCGGGATGCCTTCAGCTCAGGATGTTTCAAAGTCGTGCGGTAAACCCACCAACGGTTCTCTACCCATTCACAGCTTAAGCTGTTCAACTCTTCATAAGGATTGCTAATCCAGCCCTGTCTGTAGAGATCATAATGAACTCCACCCGGTACAGTAGCTGGCATCCAGTCTGTAACTCCCATCAATTCCTGCCCCAGCTCCATGCTGGTGCCCTTTAACGGCACCCAAGGCCAGTACCCTTTGACTTCCCACTTTAGATCGTTCAATAAAATTTGTTTCATGTCTTCTCCCGTTCCCCCAAATCCTGCTTAATTTGGCGCTGTTCATGACTAAGAACGGCTCTGGCGCCATCGGTTAATGCGCTTACAATTCTATTCATCTAGCTTCATTACCAATGATAGCATCGGGTTATCATTTTCGAAGGCCCCTAACCCTGTGAAATCGTTTGTTAATCTGCGCAGTTGCAGCTAAATACAAACAACCATTCTCGAACCAAGCCGTTTGTAGAACGCGAAAAAGGAGTTCCCTCAAGCCGTGAAAGGCCACCGGGGATCTCCTTTGCTTTTTGTTTGGACTGAGATTCAAGAACTCCTGCAACGACGTAGCACCTATCGGACTGAGATGACCCTAAGCGCAGTATTATTACACTTTTGGAATGCTAACGGACCCCGAGTCGCTATTCGCATAAAAAACTCTGTAATTGAGCCTCTTTCTGAGCAATAGGTTCACTGGAGTCCGAAACTCTCACAAGCTAGAGGATGATTACACTGTTGAAGTTGAAGTCTGCTCCCTAACTAGCACCAAAAGAGCAGCGGTTCTCTCGTAACTTAGAGAATCGCTGCTCTGCTGTTAAACGGTCCATCGTATATAAAGAAGCACTGTCTCTGTGTTCTGTACATCCATATGAAATACAATGAAGAGTCTTAGCAACCCCCTACTTGATTAACTCAAGAAGCTCGTTAACAGTTGCTTTGTATTGTGGTTTGAACGCTGCGGATTTCATGTAACCCGCAAGGCTTGATAAGAACTGTCTTCCTTCAGGCGTATCGCTTACCTTGTCTGCATCTAAAGCGCACACTAGTAAGTTGCCTGCTCCTACGCTGCATTCCACGAGGAAACTAAGCTTATGATTTCTTTCAAAATTGTCGATGGTCTGCACCACGGGATTCCAACTGCGATCAGCTTCATCCATGATAATGGATTTTGAGTGCTGAACGATATTCCACCATGGATAGGTTGAATACTCCTCGGTAGGGAACTCGTGGAATACAGGATGGCTGTTATCAATTAACAGCCCCATGGTACCCACAGGAACTGGCCGGTTCATGCTCTCTGAGATAGAGCGGAACATTGGGTAACACCAGAAATCTGTGCAGTAATAACCCTCGACAGCATTTTGGAGAGTTTCCGGTTTCGGCATCAGCAGCACGCTCTCACCTTGCTCCAGCAGTGCAAACGCATCACTAGACAGCTTGTCGAATACATGGATGCCTTCCAGCATATTGCCGCTCTTTTCTGGGTAAATCCATTGATCGTAGCTCTTGCGAATATCTGTCCCCTGTATCGAGAGAGACAATACGATTGTACTCATCCGGTCAACTACAGGCAGCGTTATTTCCAAATCGCAGATATCGATGTAATTCGTTCCTGCAGGAACGTTCACCTCGGTTGTCCCTTCTGCCAAAATACCATTATCCACAGTCAGTTCCCAACGTAATTCAAGTGTATCTTGCAAACCGCTGCGGAAGCAGCTTAGCTCTACATGAGCATCGAACGGTTCACCGGAGACATAGTTATACTTAGGAAATCTCGCCAGCAGAACGGCATCATTGCAAAAGGTTCGCCATTCCTCAGGGCTAATCATTCCTTTGGAATCCATAAAGGCGTCGAGGACACCTACTAATGCTGTTCCCTGACCGCTGAAATCCTGGAGATCCAGGAGCTGGAAGCCGGCAAGCCGCCGGGAGCGGAATGCCGCCTCGAGTTCCTCTTTGTAACAGGCTACAGCCAGCTGCCCTGAACATTCGAAGTATTTAGCGGCTAAATGCCCCAGTCCCTTACTTTCCAAGCGTTCACGGAAAATTTTGAAATTCTCGGCCTTGAGTGGTCCGTTGTATTTTTCGATCTCTTCAAAATTTGGATAGGTTGCGTATTGTCCAATCTCATGCGAAACAACAGGAATGTGCGGTATCCATTCTCCGGAAGCCTCATCTGCCTTCACGGTCTTTGCTTCGGTACCATACTGAATCTGGATCTCACCGCCAGCTGTATCTTCCATCTTCTCTCCATTCAAGAGATCCAAAGGTACGATTTGATCATCATAATCCTTCATTGTACTCGGCAAGGCAGTCTGTACATGTCCTAGTGGTGCATCACACATGGCATAAGAGCCTCTAAATAGTCGTTCTCTGGAAAAGCGTACCCCACTGAAGAAATCGTCATGTTCCAGAATTTCCGGTACCCATTGGTGGTTATTGGAGCCCTGTGTATAGAGAATCCGTTTATCGAACGCTTTATAGTCCTTCAGGAAAGAATCAATTTTAGCTTTACTGCCCCATAACTCATTACCAAGGGACATCATCACGAAGGAGGGATGATTGCCGAAGGCCTGGAGAATGGCATAACCCTCACTGATCAGATAATCCTGCTCTGCTTGATTATGGCCATCATCGGTTTTTTCCGTGATTGTACCCCAGAATGGAAGTTCTGGTTGCATATAGATCCCAAGCATATCCGCAGCGGTAAATGCAGCCTCCGGTGGACAGCAGGTATGGAAGCGATAATGATTGATACCGTAGGACTTGGAAATGCCAAGGATTCTTACCCATTCCTCGACATCAGTTGGGGCATAGCCGGTGAGCGGGAAGATCAGGCCGTCATGTTTGCCGCGGAGAAAGGTTTTCTCACCGTTGATTGTAAACTTGTCGCCCTCTGCTCGGAATTCCTTCAAACCAAAGATAAGCTCCTGTTGGTCAGTAATATGTCCATCCCTGTCTTTCAAAACAAGGGTTATATTATAAAGATTGGGAGCGCCTTCACTCCAGAGCAACGCGTTTTGTCCTAGCACATAATCGACGGAAAAAAGCCCCGGTGAAACAGGAAACTCACGCTCGTCCACCGCGTGTGTCTCTTCACTATTGAAGCTTTGAGCAGACACCGCAAGCGTAGTTTCACTGTTGCTGTCCAAGGTTGCTATAATACGAACCGTACGTGCAGCCAGATTCGACTCCAGTCGGATATTAGTAAGCTGCGATTCCCCATAGAACTGAAGCTCCATACGACCGGTAATTCCATTCCAGTTGGTCTGGGTATCCTGTGAAGTCAAATGTCCGCCTTTGGTTGGGTAATCGGTATTGTCCACACGGACGGTGATTGTATGAATTCCAGCTTGTAGCTTCGGCAATTCATATATATGCGGGGTGTTCAGACTGTTACGGCTACCGATCTCCGTATTGTCCAGCCAAAGCGTCGTAAGTCTCGTCCGTTCCAAAAATAGATAACAGAACTTTCCTGCCAGCTCATCCGGAATGAATACCTCTCTTGCGAACCAGACTTGCCCTTCAAACAAATATTCATCGGTTAGAGCGCTTACTAAAACTTCCTCGTTCTTTGGTCCTTTACGTGCGTATGACGTTGTTCCCGGCAGTGTGATAACATCTGTAAAAGGCAAGGTTAGTCCCTGTTTTGTCTCATCCAATTGCAACTTCCATTCGCCTTCAAGGTTGATCTTTGTCTGCAAAATATCACTCCTATTATGGTAATCACTGATCTCTAGCAGTATAATGCTCTACTATATAAAGCTTAGCATATTAAGCCAGATAATTCAGTAGAGTGGTTAACACTCATTTGAATGACGACAGGTCTAATCTTACAATATAGCCGGAGCATGAATGTGCCTGATGACAAGATTTAATAGTGATTTCAGAACAATAAAAAAAGCCGCAATGAGCGGCTTTTAAATATTATTTATTACACATTCTCCAGCATGAAATTCCCAATTTCAATCAAACTATCTTCCGCTTGCGGTGTGACGCCTACCTGATCGGCAAAGCCGTGAGAAAGTCCTTTGTACCGTACCGTTTTCACTTTGACACCCGACTCCTTCAGCTTTAAGGCATATGCATCATCTTCAATACGCAGAAAGTCATATTCGCCAAACAAAATAATGACAGGCGGCATCCCTTTCAGATCTCCTCGCAGCGGGCTCACATAAGGGATTGTATCATCGGACACGCCCAAATATTCGCCTAAGCCCACCGTTCCTAAACCACCGCTCAACAAATTCAGTATAGAACGAATCTCTTTATCCTGAGACGGGGATATTTCATAAACATCTCTGCGCTGCATATGTTCCTGCATACCTGCTGCGTCCACGCTTGGATATAGTAGTGCCTGTGCCTTTACCATCTGCGTTCCTTCATCCCGATCTTTCATTGCGCATACCGTGGCTAAATTCCCACCTGCGGAATCACCGGAAATACAGATGCGATTCGGATCACCATTAAATTCTTCGGCGTGAGCATATATCCATTTCAACACGGTATAACAGTCGTCGAGCCCAGCGGGGTATGGGTTCTCCGGAGCTAAGCGGTAATCAACCTGAATCGATACACAGCCCGTATTTGCAACCACAAGCTTGCACATCTCCTCTACTACTTCGGGTCCTCCTGCTACGAAACCGCCTCCGTGGATGTAATAGAACACTGGCTGCAACTCTCCACTCTTCTTCTGCGAAGTGTAAATTCGCACCGGGACAGCAACATCACCGTTTTGAACGGTAGCATGCCTCACATCAACACCTTCAGTAATCGGAATGCTGTTCACGCCATTCATCATCTTGCGCATTTGAGCTGCACTTTTTTGGATATTTTTCTTTCGGCTGCCTTTCAACATCATCTTAACCAGCATTCCCTTGAAACCTTTTAGGAATGACTCCATACTTTGATAAAAGCGAGGATCCAGCACACTAGGCTCATCGGTTTCAGGAATAGGCTTAATCAGGATATCCAGTCCATTTTCATTAATTACATGTTGCCTTTCAAGCATCGATGTAAGAAGCTGTTGCGAATATTTACGTTCCATGATGATTACTCCTTTTCAAATGTTGTATGGTAAAATGATTTGCGGCGATTTGTATTGATTGCCATAACTCAATTATAGGTTTGGGTTTGTAGAAAAAATATCGCATTATTTCTTTTGTTATATCCTTCTTTTATCATTATTATTGAAAGCGATTTCAAAAATGACGTCGAGAGCAAAAATACAATATGAAAAACAAAAAAGGACAACACTAAAGTCATCCTTGTTATACATTCTCTATTTAACGTGTTAACCTAATCACTTGTACCTCATGTGGTTGTACAACAGCATTTACCACAAAATTTGCTGTCACCTGCAGCGAACGCATTTGAAATAACGGCAGGGACCGACCTTCAAGATAAGACCATTCTTCTGGACGCATGTCCTTAGGTGCCCCCATATTCAACCATTCATCAAAGGCGCTTCCCCCAGCCGGACCTACTGAATACCTTCGCTCTGTATAAACACCCGGCGTTAAGCCGTCTAGACGAATGTGATACTGACGGGTATTGCGTATATTGAACACGTTGTAACGTTCGGTTTGAGTCAAGTGAGTGGTATGACGGTAGCGATATAGAGTATCATAATGACAATAATTATATAGAAATATCTGTATTTCACCTTTCGAGGAAGTTATAAAATACCCATCACCTTCAGCTATCAGACCGCTTCCTGCATAACGCAACAATTGTAGCGCCCGATAACAGCTTTTGGGCAAACCTCCGCGAGTGAATAAACCAAACCCGCCATGAAAAAGATCCGACGAAGGAATAATTTCCTCCATATGGTCACTAAGCGACCAGTATCCCATAGCCTCAAAGTGGTCGTAATTCTCCAGAATATTTTTGAAAAGAAAAGCAGATTTGTAGGAGGTATCATTACACAAATCACGCTGCCATATGTTATTACTCCACTCTTCAAGAATCACAGGCAGACTAGCGAAACCACGTTGACGCAACAGCTTTTTGACCTTATGTAACGCGTGTTTCATAAACTGTTCATCGCCGCTTACCGCAAGTGGAAAAGCTTCATCCTCTGCCATGAGCTGAAGACCAGTGTCTTCCTGACCCGGTAAGATGCTGTGATAAGCACGTAGAGCCAGAGAGTCGGGCAAACAATTCCCCTTACTGCAAGACACTAGGAATTCGCTGATAAAATTACTAGAATCAATGTTGCTTCCTGGACCAACAATATGTACCTGCGGATCGATAGCACGGATGGCGTGGCTGGTTTCACGGTAAAGCACCCAGTATTCTTCCATGGTAAACACACCATATCCTGAGAACTCTGGACTCACGAAAGGAGCAAACCTCCATTCCCGCACGGACTCAATCCCATACCGATCAATGAAATGCCTAACAAGGGAAGTCACAAGGTCGAGCCATTTTTCAAGATGCTCAGGCATAGAAAGGATGCTTGGCCTCTTAAATGGAAACACGGCTTCCCTCGCTAATGCAGAAGGCATATAACTAAATTCAACATAAGGCTTTAACTCGACTGAAAGCATGAAGTCCATTACCTCATCTACATAAACAAAGTTATAATCTGCGCTACCAGACATTTTCCTGACATACAGCATCATGTCATCGTCTAACAGACCTTTGCAGCGCATATAGCGAAAGCCAAGCTCCTTTTGCAGCTTTCGTATTTGCGCCTGTACCGCGCCATTCAACAGATCCTTGGCGTAACCTGCATTAATCAACGTCCGCCAGTTATGACTCAGCGTCCGAATCTTACGGCCAGTGTCCACATGAAGATCATATCCCTCATTGACCTGAGGTTGGACAATGGAGTGTTCGTTGTGATGCAAATGCCGCATTAGTGAAGTGAAATCGGTCGAAAATCCCGCTGTGACCATTATGTTCTCCTGTGGATCTGTCGCATCATGCTCATTTACTAGACGGTATTGCCCTGGTGTAACACCAAAGCGCCGTTTGAAGGCGTCGATCAAAGCGTTGGTACTTGGAAATCCAACTTCTGAGGCGATGTCCGTGATCGTTCTTTCACTACGAAGAAGTGCCACTGCCTGACTCAGTCTGACATTTGTAAGGTAGGCAGTAAAAGTAAGGCCTAGCTGTTTCTGAAATAAATGGGACAGGTAGGAGCTACTTAAATAGATAGTAGAGGCTAGTCCACTCAGAGTAATATTTTCCCGATAATGTCGGTGGAGATAGTCGGTTGCTTTGCGCAATCTTTCCTTACTTGAGGATTTGGAGGGATCCTTCTGCTTGTTCTGCTCCAGAAAAGTATGCACTAGACTGTTCAGCAGTACACCTACACGACTACGCATTAGTATAGGTAAACGAGATTCGTTTTTGTAATAGGCCTGGAATACACTGGCGAACTCACTTCGGATTACATTAAAGCGAGCTTGTTCGTCCTTAGGGTATAGAAAAGACTTACACTCTATAATTATACTTTCAATCTCAGGACAAAAAGCTGCCAAAAATGCCGGCGAGATAAACAGCGATAGCGCCTTGCCCGAACCTTTCATATTTAAAGCGTGCAGTTGGTAGCTATTCAATACAATAATGTCATCCTGCTGAACTTCATAGGTAAACTGATTGTCATCCAACTGTAGTCCCCCAGTTCCCTGCAAGATGTACATTACCTCAAGTTCTTGATGCCAGGAAGCGATAGCGTCTTCAGGGAGATTAATTGAAAACCTGAAATCCGATGCTATCAATGTATTTTCTTGCATACCCAACCTCCTATTCTTAATCTTAATAGAGCCTTGCCTCATCCAAAATCCTATCATATAAACCCATGAAATCAAGTTTACTGTCTTATTGATAACGAAGGTTCAGGTTGTTTTTAGTGTCTTTTTTACAATCAATATAAAAAGCACCAGACTAATAAACCCAGATATAGCACAAGTAATAAATACCATCTGATATCCCATAAGCTGTGAAACAAATCCAAGTAGTATAGCTCCTAAACCAATTCCTAAATCAAAAGCAGTAAAGAATGTAGCGTTCGCTACACCTCTTTTCGCTGGTGGGGCTAATCGAATCATCGCTACTTGAAGCGCTGGTTGAGCTGATCCGAATCCAATTCCGTACAAAATAGCTGTAATAACCACTCCAGCAATTCCTTTAGTCATTGTTAGGACGAATAGTGCGACTATCAATATGAAAAGAGCAGGTACAATAATGACCCCTTCCCCATACTTATCGGATATCTTCCCTGTAAGTGGTCTAATTACTGTAAGTGTGACTGCATACACTAAGAAAAAAGTACCCGTGTTAACTTCAATATTTGCCGCAAACAGTGGTAAAAAAGTTGTAATACCACCAAAAGTAAATGATAAGAAAAATGTAACGATAGCGATAGGTAAAACTGTTTTTTCATAAAATGATATTGTTTTTTTTGATGTGTTTTGTACTGTTGGAATTTTTGCACCAAATCCAAGTATGAATGCAATCAAAGCTAATGCTGTACATAGAAGAAATAGGTAATGAAATGAATAAGATTTTGTTACCCAAAGACCAATGATTGGTCCTAACGCCATACCTAATGTCATTGCTAGTCCATACCATCCCATTCCTTCTCCACGACGAGATTGTGGAATAACATCAGTCACAGCCGTTCCTATCGAAGTTGTAGCAACTGCCCAGCTGACTCCATGAAGGATACGTAATATTACTAAAAATATAATGCCTGTCACCCAATCATAAAAATACATGGTTATAGCAAAAAAAAGTAATCCGCTTATTATAAATGCACGTCGACCAAACCGATCCATTAATCCTCCAATAATAGGACGAAAAATTACTGCCGATATTGTAAACACTCCAATTATTAATCCAACTTGAGATTCACTTCCACCTAGTTGTTTGATAAACATAGGCAATGTTGGCATTAGTAAATAAAATCCACTAAATAGTAATAAAGCTGTAAGGGTCAGCATGATATAGTTTTTTGTCCATAAACGTTCCATTGTAATGTAATCCTTCTTTCTATCGACTTTACGTACTCCCCAAAAATAGTGAAATAGGCGAATAAAAAAGCAGCACCACCGCTATAAAAGTGTTGGTACTGCCCTATATAGACTGATACACGCTTGGTTAATTAGAACGTCCTTGATACTTTAACAGCTTTTTCAAGCCCTGCGACAATAATCTCTTCTGCCTTATCAGGGAATTGGCTGTGCCCTTCAATGATAATAGTCTCTATATTTTTCACACCAAAGAAGTTCATCATACTTGTTACATATTTAACAGCCATCTCTAAATCAACTTTTGGTCCCTCAGAATACACACCACCACTTGCGTTTAATAACACTATTTTTTTATTTCCAATAAGCCCTACTGGACCTTCTGGCGTATATTTAAATGTTTTGCCTGCGCGGTTTAAGTAATCAATATATGTGTGTAGTACAGCTGGGATGGTTAAATTCCATAAAGGGAACCCAAATACGACTTTATCCGCTGCAAGGAATGGATCTAAATACTTATCAGCAACAGCTACTGCTTTTGCTTCTTCTACTGTTAAATCTAATCCTCTACTAGACTTAAATGTTCCGTTAATCATATCTGCACCTACGTAAGGCAATTCCTCATTGTATAAATCCAGCGCTACTACAGTGTCATTTGGATGTGATTCTTTATAGCTCGCTAAAAAAGCTTCAAATAATCTAACACTTACCGACTGATCTGCTGGTCGATTGTTTGCTTTTACAAATAAAACGGTTGTCATTCCTTGTTCCTCCTGATGTACACTCTAATGTTGTTTATAATATTTTTTTGAAGCTATACTCCATTTCTCCAGCCATAGCTTCAGGAGTATCACCAGTTACTCTGTAATCATGTGTATAAATTTGTTCGAACGTTCCAAAGTTCACTTGTTTATAAAATTCAAAACAAGGAAATCCATCATGTGCTCCTTGCATATTGACAGTACCATCCTTTTGAATATGAACTATTAAAAGATAGTCAACTGGAGGTGCAAATGCATTTAATGGATTGCTAGCACTTGCACTCATTTGAAACCTAACGTCTTCAGAGCCCCACACAATATCAGTGCACAAAATACCTTCTGTAGTAGCTTTTCCTGTTTTTTTATTAACAGAACCATCTGGAGTAGTGACTCTTTCTGTTGTAATACCAGTATTTGCATATGTGAAAATATCTTTTTTGTAAAAATCTACAACTACTTCTTGTTCCACTCTGGAGCGCATAGCGTTGACAGCATAGGGTGTGAATTCACGTGAGTCACCTTCAAAATGGATTACGTTTCCTGTTGCTTCATCCTTCCTAGGATCAGTCCACGGTGTTGGAATAAATACACTTGCTCTAACTTTAACAATATTAGTCATGAGAACCCTCCATAATTTATTAATTCTGTTTCAGTGATTCCTTTTTCTTTCACAACACAAAATATAGTCAACTTGATTGACTACTTTTCGCATAGTACAATGTATTTCGTACAAAGTCAACTAAGTTGACTTTATTTAAGGAGGTTTTATGTATGACTCAGGAAGTCTTTAGTGAATTGGATCTGACAACACTTTTATCATTATCCTTTAGTACATCAATTAATGAACTACATGATAGATTGCGTGAATTAGGATTTGCAGATATTAGACCTGTACATGGTTTTATGTTTAAGTGTATTGCTCCAAACGGAGCAACAGGTATAGAATTAGCCGAATATTTAGGAATTACGAAGCAAGCCGTAAGTAAAATGGTAGATTATCTTGAGAAAAGTGGTTATGTAATTCGCGAAAATCATCCCACCGACAAGAGAGGAAAAATCATTGTTTTGACTGAGCGAGGTTGGTTAGCAGTGAAAGCAAAAGAAGAAATACTAACTGAGATTGAGCAACGTTGGATTGAAATCATAGGTACTGAACGACTGCAGATGCTCAAAGATGATTTAACAACACTTGTATATAAAGCAAATGAAGATAAATCTACTATGAGATCAAGACCTGTCTGGTAAGTGTATGGTGAAGATTTGGTGTATGCTGCGATTCATCAAACCAAAAAGGGTAGAAGACTTAAAGATCTGTCTTCTACCCTTTTTGAAAGCTGATTATCTGCAGCATACATTTAGTATTTGTTCTGGGAAATTACTACTCTAAATACCCTTTGACTAAGCCCAGCAGCAATGGCTTGGGCTGCTCGCAGCTGGTTACCAGTTGAGCATATTGCTTAGAATCGGAACTTGTATGGAATGCATGCATGATCTCAAGTACGTGATTGGCGAGTTCTCCGTTTGCACGAGGAGTCTCCCCCGTGTCGATGCAGTGTGCCATATCTGCTACTCCTATGCCTCTACTATTATCTGCATAATTGTAGATAAGTGGGATCTCTTGGAATTCCGAGCTGTGTGCTGGGCGTAAAAGGATCGGCCCTCCAAAGTTGTTAGGGTCCGGTACGATCAAGGTTCCTTGCGATCCGTAGATTTCGATCCTCGGTAAAGTACTGTGCCAAACATCAAAGCTGGTAATCATGGTTGCCACAGCGCCACTGTCAAACTCAATCGTTCCAGCAACATGTGTGGGCACCTCTACATCAATGACTTTGCCAAACTTTTTGTCGCTCGTGATCGTTCTATGAGCAAAGGAGGTTTTAGTGATGCCGCATACTGTTTTAGCTGGGCCTAGCAAAGATACTAACGCAGTTAGATAGTAGGGTCCCATGTCAAACATGGGTCCTCCACCGGCTTTATAATAAAATTCTGGATCAGGATGCCAGCTTTCATGTCCATGACAAAGCATAAAGGCAGTTGCTGCCACCGGCTCCCCGATATAACCATCCGCAATCAGCTTACTGCAGGTTTGTAGACCGCCTCCAAGGAAAGTATCTGGTGCGCAGCCAAGGAACAGGTTCTTTTCCTTCGCCAGACGAACTAGCTCAGTGCCATTTTCAAGGGAAAGGGATAAGGGCTTCTCCACATACACATGCTTGCCAGCTAGCAAGGCTTGCTTGCACACGTCAAAATGAAAATTAGGCGTTGTTAGATTAACGACTATTTCAATCTCTTCCGAAGCAAGTAATTGTTCTGTCGTCCATACATGAGGAACGCCATATTTCTCCGCCGCTTGCTCTGCACGACCTTTATCCAAGTCGGAACAAGCATAAACCTCAGTATTAACGAAAGTCCCGTTCAAATTTTCAAAATAAATGCTGCTGATGTTACCGCAGCCGACTATACCTACCTTCACTTTGCGCAAGATCATTCCCACCTTATCTCAGTTTTAGTTAGCCGCCCACAAAAAGCCTTTTCGCATCAGTTCCTTGGCTTCCGGTATATCGAAAACGTCTGCATGATGGCCAAGTGAATTATAGAAAACCTTCCCTTTTCCCCATTTCTTCGTATATACAACGGGCATCGTGATGACACCATTTGCTGAATGCTCACCCTCACTCATTACAAACGTAGTTGTTGCCAAGACATCCACTGCAGGATCTACATGTAAATAATATTGTTCCGATTTCACCTTGAAGTCTTGGATACCCTCCACAATGGGACTGGAGCCAGAATGTACGATATTAACTTCGTACTCTACCCCATCGTTAAATGGATGTGCTACCCATTGTGACCCGGTCAAAAATTGCCACTCTGTATTGTTACGGAAAGAGTCGCACATCCCTCCATGACAACCGGCAATTCCTACTCCAGAAGCTACTGCCTTCAGAACTGAGGATACCTGATCATTACTGATTTCTCCCATGGTCCATACCGGTACAATAAGGCTTAAATCCGTAAGCTTCTCTGCACTGTTGAAGCTCTCCAGCGTATCAGACACTTCAACTTCAAAGCCTTCAGCCTCTAAAATGCCAGCAAAAATTGCGGCTACTTCATTTGGTTCATGCCCATCCCATCCACCTTTTACAATCAATGCTTTCTTCGTCATCCTGCAATCTCCTTTTCCTTTATATATGTAATCAACCTTTCGTCCATCTGATGAAATTGTAATCCAGATCAGAGAGGTGTGCTCGCCATTTCACTTGTAGGAATGGTCATTTTTTGCTAAGTTTTAGAGGTGAACCTAAAATTCAAACCACATGAACAGGAGATCTCATGAAAGCCTTTCACGAAAATAGAACTTACCATTCGACTTTCCCCTTCACTGTAATAATGTCTAATGATATTGATTTTCTAGCCCACTGGCATAACGATCTTGAGATAGTCTATGTATTTGAAGGTTCAATTCGGATGGGAATTAACTCCGAAACGAGGATCTTGAAAGCGGGAGATATGGCTATATGCAGCAGCGGAGACATCCACTACTATGACAGTAAAGACAGCAGCTCCAAGATAATGATGGTGATATTCAATCCTTCATTAATCGGTTTTCCTGGTGGATGGCCTTTGAATGTGAGGCTGACTTCCCCATTTATGGAGAAACGAGCTATACGAGAAGAAGAAGTGCGTATCAACAACCGTCTTTCTCAGATCCTGCAGGAACTTATGGACGAATATAATCAGAAGCTGGAATATCATGAACAGGTAATCATTGGCCTTTTGCACGAGTGGAGCGGACTCATTTTACGGCATGTTCCCTTGGATAAGATTAATCCACAGAAAGATAAAAGGCGCATCACTAACATGAAGATTATGCAAGGGGTTCTTGAATACCTCGACGTCAACTACATGCATCCCATCACACTTGCTGACGCCGCAAGGCAAGCCAATATGAGCCTCTTTTATTTCTCCCGCTTCTTCAAGAGTCTTTCGGGTATGAGCTATATTGCATACCTTAGCAACATCCGAGTCAACCAAGCAGAACAGCTGCTGCTGACCACAGACAAATCCATTTTAGATATCGCACTGGAATGCGGTTTCACTAATATCCGTACCTTTAACAGAGTATTTAAACAGATTAAACAACGGACTCCAAGTGAATTACGTTAAGAGATACATGGTCCGTTATCTTATTAAGCAAACAAAAAACCGATGATCTTTTGGTTTAGATCATCGGCTTTATTTTAATATTCGAATGCACAAAGACGGCGAAAAGGTCTACGTTTAAGTGACAAGCTTAACAGTCTTCATTACTGAGCTCCAACTATTAGATGTGGAACATACAACTCTTCAAGGAATGAAATTTCTTCAGGTGATAATTTCACCGCTAGAGCATCTACTGAATCTTCGAGCTGAGCAATTTTCGTCGCGCCCACAATTGGAGCAACTACAGAAGCTTTTTGCAACAGCCATGCAAGTGCGATATGAGTACGTGGTACGCCTCGTTTCTCTGCTAACGACGCTACTCGCTCAACAATTAATCGATCTACATCAGCGGTTGAATCATACTTTGATTTTTGAATGAGATCGGTTTCGGATCTGCGTGTTGTTTCCGACCAATCGCGAATCAATCTTCCTGATGCCAGAGGACTATAAGGAGTTACCGCAATTTTTTGATCCTGACAAAGCGGCATCATTTCCCTTTCCTCTTCTCGGTAGATGAGATTAAGGTGATTTTGCATGGATACAAAGCGAGTCCAGCTATTTGTCTCGGCCACATGTAATGCTTTTTGGAATTGCCAAGCATACATAGCAGACGCACCGATATATCTAGCCTTTCCAGACTTCACCACATCATGCAAGGCCTCCATGGTTTCTTCAATGGGTGTGTTATAATCCCAGCGGTGAATGATATAGAGATCCACATAATCGGTCCCAAGTCTCTTCAAACTGTTATCTATTTCGCTCATAATAGCTTTTCGAGAAAGCCCACCACCATTAGGACGACCTGGACGCATCTGGCCCCAGACCTTCGTGGCAAGTACAATTTCATCCCGATTCGCATAGTCCTTAAGCGCACGTCCGATAATCTCTTCACTGGAACCACTTGCGTAAATATTAGCTGTATCAAAAAAATTGATGCCGAGCTCAAGCGCTCTTTTAATGATAGGACGACTGTTCTCCTCATCGAGCACCCATTGGTGCCCTCCAGGCAGCACTTTTCCAAAGCTCATACAACCAAGGCAAATCCGAGAGACGTCCATTCCCGTATTTCCAAATTTGATATATTCCATAAAGCAAGCCTCCATTTCTATGTTTAAATGAGTTTTAGTTCTTACAGTGCTTCAAACCATTCATCCTCGACAGCTTCAAACCATTCTGTTTCGCCTGGAGTCATAGCCAAGTGAACAAACCAACTATCCTTTGTCGCGCCATGCCAATGTCTCACATTAGCTGGAATGTTGACCACATCACCTATTTCGAGCAATTGAGCAGGTTTTCCTTCTTCCTGATACCAGCCATTTCCACCAGTGACTAACAGAACTTGTCCAACCTGATGAGCATGCCAGTTATTGCGTGCGCCTGGAGCAAAGGTTACATTACCAATTGCGGTATTATGCGGCTTCGGATCTGTAAACACCATTTGCAAATAAGCGTCACCCGTAAAGTTTGCTTTAACCTTTTCCCCTAAAGGAAAAATAGTGCTGCTACTAAGTTGTTCATTTTTCATCGTTCATTCCTACTTTCTGCCTATAGTTAATGTTTATTAGAGCCCTGCGATCCTCTTACTCTCCCGCTGGAAAATCAGTAGAAGCTGCCAGTTCAGTCTGCTTCTCATAGTCGGCAACACGAGCTTTGAGGGTCGAAATCGTGCTTGCCAGTACATGAGATCCAAGTATCATTCGTATCGGTGCCGGTTCTAATTCAACACTTTCTATGATTCGGGCAGCCATCCGCACAGGATCTCCAGGAGCTAAACTCTTAGAAGCGTCCAGCATGTTCAAAAAGTTATGCGCTGGGTTGCCTTCGTATTCTGTCATGAGTTTCGTTACCTGTGCGCTCCCATAACGGAACTCGGTACGGGCTCCTCCCGGCTCCACCAATGTAATACCGATGTTAAAAGCTTCAACCTCCTGAGCAACGGACTCACAAAAGCCCTCTATCCCAAACTTGGTCGCATGGTACATTGAATTTCCTGGGAAGGCGATCTGCCCGCCATAGGAGGAGATCTGAATAATGCGTCCACCACCCTGAGTGCGCAAATGCGGGATAGCTGAACGAATAAGCTGGATGGACCCCGTTAGATTCGTGGCAATGATATGATTAACCTCGTCGTCAGAGAGTTCTTCTGCAGCCCCGAAAAGTCCATAACCAGCATTGCTTATGATAACGTCGATTCGTCCAAACTTTTCAAAAGATCTATCGACAAGATTTCGAATGGCAGGAAAATCGGTCACATCTAGAATCTCGCAACTGAAGGTTTCGGGATAGTTCTCAATGAGGTCAGCGACCTTGCTTTTTTTACGAACAGTACCGATAACCTTATTGCCCTTTTCAAGAAGCTGTCTCGTCATCTCATAACCAAAACCACTGCTCACACCGGTGATAAGCCATGTGCGATTGTTCATAATCATTTCCTCCTAAACTTCATATTCCGATTTTGCTGCTGGAATACTTAGCACATGAGTAGTTGTGACGAATATTTAATACGCATAATTACAATAATGATCACATGTCTATTATTATAATCAGATTAAATTTGGTGCCAATTGTTAATTTGATGCGTTTTGTACATTAATAAACAAAACCATCGAAATTGTTTATTTCCTACTGCGTATTCGCGATTCTTTTATATAAATTTATAAACAGATGTCCCATTGATGAGCTCGTTATAGTATGTTATATAATGAATTCTTACTCTTTTGTTGATGAATAAAGAAAGTTCGGTGAGCAAATTGTCTAAAGTCGATCGAAGAATCTTAAAAACACAAGAAGCCTTGAAGACAGCAGTCATTGAACTAATGACTGTGAAAAATTTTGATGATATAACCCTCCAGGAACTCTCTGATAAAGCAAACGTGAGCCGTGGTACTATTTACCTTCACTATATGGATAAGTATGATCTTCTTGATAAGCTTATCGAGAAGCATATCAATGAACTTCGTGAAAGATGTGAAGCAGCCTCTGATTTGGATTTTGTAACGGGGTCTGTGATTTGGACGGAATACTTTGAGAGTAACTATGCCTTTTTCTCCATGATGTTAGCTAGTAAAGGAGCCCCTTTCTTCCGGAGTCGTTTTCTGGAATTTCTTATAGAAGAGTTCAAAGACGAAGTGGATATCACAAAGGGTAAAAACGAAGGTTTAAATAAGGATCTAGTCGTACAATTTGTAGCTTCTTCGTATGTAGGTGTAGTTGAATGGTGGTTCACGAACGAAAGACCAGTAACCTATCAAATATTAGCAGAACAGCTTGGAGCCTTATTGGAACGAAATTGTACAAATAACCCCTCATCCTAAAGGATGAAGGGTTATTTGGAAAATAGTAACTAGTTTGCGAAATGTTAGCCTATTTCGATCTTTCTTAGAAACCATATTTAGCTTCTTCAGCCTCTCGAATTTTGGCATAGGTCTCAGAGAGTACATAGGTATCTTCCACTAAGCGGTCTATACGGAATAGCACATCATCATTTACTATTTCTTTTCGATAAAAATCCTTCTCTTCTATAAATACATACGTTTGAACAATTTGCGCTTTCATATAGGCCAATATCGGTTTCAATTGCTGCTCAGCTACCAGATAGTGACGTGCAGAACCTGCCGTGACGAGCATACTTACAACCTTGTGTTGAAATGCTTTTTCGGGTGCTAAATCGAATATATTCTTTAGTGTTGCTGGGATGGAAGCTTGAAATATTGGCGTTCCGATTACGATTACATCTGCTTCCATGATCGTTTGAATTACGTACTTGGTGTCCCCTTCGTATTCCAGATAATTGCGACCATCACTGAATTGAACATCATACTCCGCCAGATCTAGAAGCGTAACTTCTGCATCTTTGTATTTTTCATGAAACGAATTTATTGTGTAATTCATAGCGATTCTGGTTTTCGATCCTATCTTTGACCCTGATAATGCTACGATTTTCATAATTCTGACCTCCTGGAGTTTATTTTTTTGCCGTATATTTTTTAATAGCTGGTAGAATTTCAGAACCGATTAAATCTATGTTTTTCATTAAATTTTCAAAAGGTACGCCACCAAAATCCATTTGTGCGATATATCGTTGATGGCCGAAGAGTTCATGTTGATATAGAATTTTTTCAATGATTTCCTGTGGGCTGCCAATATTCATAACATCGCGCGGATCGGCTCCTTGAGCAAACGCCTGTTTAGGAAAACCACGTCCATTGGTTAATTTCATTCCTTCGTTTATATATGGATAATAGGCTCTTTGTGCCTTCTGTGTTGTTTCATCCGCGTAAAAGAATCCAGCAGTCGCTACAGGCAGCTTCGACGGATCGAATCCGTTCTGGCTTGCAGCTTCACGATAAGCATCAATGGATCTTTTAAACAAGACTGCGGGACCCCCTAAATGGGCCAAAAACATAGGAACACCTGCAATGCCTGCTTTGATCGCACTGGCAGAAGTTCCCCCTACAGCTCTCCATATCGGTAAGTTTCCCTCAGGACGGGGGAGGATTCTTGCATTTTTGAGAGGGTTACGAAATTCTCCCTTCCAATTCATAACTTCGTTTTCATTTATCTTTAATAACAAGTCGAATTTTTCTTCAAATAATTCCTCATAATCATTAAGATCATAGCCCAATAGTTCATATAACCCCACTCTAGAGGCACGGCCAGCTATTATTTCAGCTCGACCATTTGAGATCAAATCAATTGTAGCGAAATCTTCGTACACCCTAACCGGATCAGAGGTGCTTATAATCGTAGATGAGCTACCTATTTTCATTTTCTTAGTAGCCTGTGCAATAGCTGACAGCACAACGGTATGCGCCTGAGTAGCAAAATACTCTTGATGACTCTCTCCTACACTAAAAAAATCAATTCCTGCTTGCTCCGCTAATTGAGCCAAGTCAATAATTTCACGTATGCGTTGTTTGGCAGATATTCGGCTCCCAGTTTCAGGGTTCGCTAGATGATCACCTAATGTATAAAGTCCAAACTCTAAGCCGTTGTCTGCATTGATCCGATATTGTTCCATGATTACCCTCTTTTCTTTAAGAAGTTAGAATTCATTTATGATTTGTCGATTCAATATATTTAAGTAAGTCACTATAATAAGTATAGTGAAGTGCTTGCATAATGTCAAACTAATGATCCTGTTAAGAAAAAACTACTCGATTTAAGCCTTGTGCTAAGAATCCCCTATACTAATCTCCACATGGTATATTTAGGATATTGATTTGATTATTAAAGTGATAAACAAAAAAAGGAGAATTGTATTCATGCACAACCGCCGCTTCATGAACGTATTACTTATTCTTTTCTTATCAGCTTCCAATTCGACTCCGATCTTCGCATCGGCTTCTGTTGTACCGAAGTTATCCGATTCTATCCAACGTTCTGCAATCCAACCCTCCGTTACAATTAATGGCATAAACTTTTCCTTTCAAGATGAGTTGCCTACTTTAATAGAGGGAAAAACCTTCGTTCCAACCCACATTTTTGAGCATCCCGACATTCAAGCCGATATTACGAAGTTTATAGATAACCCTTATCCACATGTGTTTATTTCACATTTTAATGGAGCACTTTCTATTTATCCGGATAAAAGTGATTATATGTTTAGCGATTACAACGAAGATATAGAGGATTCTGATGTTTGGATCAATTGGAAGAGTCCTACACCTTATCTCTCCGGCAGTGATATTATGGTTCCATTGCGTGCTATTGCCGAACGAATCGGGATCTCCGTTGATTGGGATGTAGCAACTAGAACAGCGATCATTACCACGGATGATGACTTTCGTGCTGAACTCGAATCTCCTGAGGAGTGGGAAGATTGGCTAGGAATGAAACCTATCGAGATGGATGATCCCTCAGGAGAGGCAATAACAGAGCAGGAGTTAACTGAATTTGCTATTTTGAGCGGACTCCCAGTTCTGGATTCTCGGATTATTGATAAATATACAGCTGTACTCTTACATATCGAAGAGGAAGATGGCGTAGAATCGCTTACGTTGAAATACGTCGATCGTTTAAAAAACGGGAGTTTGGACTGGAGTATGGATTTAGGCATGGGGGATGATGGAGACGACGTCCAAGTGAAGAGGAGCGGACAACTCGTTAGTGTCGGTATGTTCGATCAAGGTCTTAAGAAGCAATTCAGTCATTTCGAGGTAAGTTACAAAGTTCATGATAAGAGAGTAACTCACACCTATGATATCTCGGGTAAACAAGGCATGTTTTTTGACATTCCTGAGAGCGTGACAAGCGGGGAGATAACATTCTTTGGGAAAAACGGTTACACATTCGGAACGTATTTCTGGTGAGTTGACAAGCCTAAACAAAAGTAAAAGGTATCCCATTGGGGTACCTTTTACTTTTGTTTGCCGCTGGCCGATCCATTATGCTGTATTGCGAGTCTAACCAGTATCCTCGCACCATGACCTAGCATCGCTTCATCGATATTAAACTGTGGCTGATGGATAGCATGGAGAATTCCCTTCTCCTTATTGCCGCAACCGATAAAGGCGAAGGCACCAGGAACTTTATCAAGATACCAACCAAAATCCTCACCAGCCAGACTTGGCTGCTCCAGAAGTATTACCTGATCCTCACCTAGAACTGCACGGGCTGCATGAAGCACCTGCTGCACCGCTTCCGCATTGTTCACTACTGCAATTCCTTCACGCAGCTCCAGCTTGTATTTCCCTCCATAAGACTCAGCTATAGCTGAAGCATGGCGCTGTAAACCATTTGTAATTGCAGCTACCGTCGTCTTGGTAAACGCTCTGAACGTTCCTGTCAGTTCACTGTGTTCAGCGATCACATTAACAGCAGTACCAGCCTGCAACGTTCCGAAGGCCAACACCGCCGCCTCCTGCGGATCGATTCGATTAGCCATCATTCCGTTAATCTCTCCTATATATCGTGCCGCCATCTGGATCGCATCTACAGCTCTGTGCGGAGCACTATGATGACCGGATGTCCCCTGAAATTCCACCTTAAAATGGCTTGACGCTGCCATGGCATCATGAGGGTGAATACCAAGCGTTCCTACCAGAAGCTCTGGCATGACATGTAGCGCGTAGGCATAGTCGACACCTTCCAGCACGTTATCCTCAATGAGATCGCGGCCGCCTGAGAGTAATCTTCCATCAAGCGGACTCTTGACCGCGCCTTCCTCAGCTGGCTGGAAGACGAAAATGATCGTACCCATCAATCGCTCCCGGAAGGCTGCCAAGGTTCGGGCAGCCCCCAACAGCATAGCGGTATGGGCATCATGGCCACAGGCGTGCATGATGCCGTCATTGACTGACTTGTAAGGCAACTCATTGCACTCTTGTATCGGCAGGGCATCCATATCTGCCCTAAGAAGAAGAGTAGGCCCACTATTGCCATTGTCTGCTAAGCCTTGCAGGAGGCCGACCACTCCCATTCCGAAATGTTTGCCGACATTTCTCCGTACTGTGATCCCCCACTCCTCTAACAATTCTGCTACTTTATTAGAAGTGCGGACGACATCATACAGTAGCTCCGGATGGGCATGCAAATCACGACGGTATTCAATCATTTCATCCTGCAGCTGGCCGACGTAATGCATCATCTCCGCAATATTCGAGTTTTGGTGGATTGCGAATACTGGATCAACCGTCAAATTTGCCCTGCTGGCTGAGAAGCTTTGGAATAACGGTTCTCCGGCAACGGTATGCCGAGGTTTCCACGCAGCGTGTCACTTTCGTATTCAGTGCGGAACAAACCCCGCTCCTGCAGAATCGGCACCACCCGATCGATGAATTCCTCCAGTCCGTTAGGGACGGCAGCCGCGATCATAAATCCATCTGCCCCACCACTCTCAAACCAAGATTGAATCTGATCAGCTACTTGCTCCGGTGTGCCAATGAAGCTGCTGCGTGGTGTAGCCGATTGTAAGGCAACCTGTCGAAGCGTCAAGCCTTTCTCCTTCGCATCCTTTTTGATTTTATCCGTGCCGCTCTGAAAGCTATTGCGCCCCAACTCGCCAAGCTCAGGGAACGGCTCATCCAGCGGATATTGCGAGAAATCATGATGCTCGAAGAATCTGCCTAAGTAGTTCAGTGCATTCTCAATCGTTACAAGGCCAGCAACCTCCTGGTACTTGCGCTCTGCCTCCTCCGGCGTGTCACCGATGATTGGAGCAATTCCAGGGAAGATCAGCACTTCATCCGGATTCCGGTCAAACGAAGCTACCCGTTTCTTAACATCGTTATAGAATGCTTGGGCATCTTCTAGCGTTTCGTGTCCAGTGAAGATAGCATCTGCTTCCTTGGAGGCGTAATTCTTACCGACTTCCGAGGATCCTGCCTGAAATACGACAGGCTGCCCCTGTTTCGAACGAGCAATATTCAGCGGTCCCTTCACAGAGAAGAACTCTCCTTGATGGTCCAGGGTATGCATTTTTTGTGGATTAAAGAATACACCTGATTCCTTGTCTCGTACAAACGCATCATCCTCCCAAGAATCCCATAGTCCGCGTGTCACCTGCAAATATTCGGTGGCAATGCGGTAGCGCTTGCCATGGTCAGGATGCTCTTTTTTGCTGTAATTTGACGCAGAACCTTCCAGAGGTGAAGTCACCACATTCCAGCCGGCCCGGCCGCCGCTGATTACATCCAGTGAGCCGAATTGACGCGCTACGGTAAATGGTTCACTGTACGAGGTAGACAAGGTACCAACTAAACCGATGTTAGTGCTGACGGCTGCGAGTGCGCTAAGAATAGTCAGCGGCTCAAACCGGTTAAGGAAATGAGGAATGGACTTTTCATTAATGTACAGACCGTCTGCGATGAAGATCAGATCCAACTTGCCTTCTTCTGCCTTCTGTACCCACTCTTTGTATAATTCAAAGTTTACACTGGCATCTGGTTTGGCATCTGGATGGCGCCACATCGACGTGCTGCCTCCTACCCCATGCAGCAGTGCACCCAGCTTCAGTTGTCTTGGTTTGGTCATGTTCATTCCTCCTAAAAGTTTTGTGAGCATACGCTTCCTAGATTTCATTTCATGCAAAACTGACTTCGGAAGCAATCATTGCACAAACGATGCATTAGCTGCGCCTTGTTTGATTCGCTCGATCTGGCCAAGATGTCTCTCCACATGTCCAGTGAAGCCGTGCACGATATCGGAAATTTTCACGGTCTCCCCCTTGAAATTAATTCCGCTTTTCTCCCAATCTTCTTCGCTAAGCCGTTCAAACAAAAGGCTGTTATAGTAAAGCAGGCTGCGGAACAGCTCCAGATTGTCGGAAGCATTGCCGCTGTTGGCGTACTGACCGCTGACCCAAGCATCCTGATTGAAGACTGGAAGCTGTGCAGTCGTAGCAGCGAGAATATCACGAATGCGGAACGAAACTACGATGCTGTGATCAGCCAGATGAGTCAGTACTTCAGTCACACTCCAACTGGCGGGTTCTGCCTTCCATTTCAGTTGTTCCTCCGTTAACCCGGCGGTCGACTTTACTAATTGATGATACGTCCTTAGATAATCACTGATTTGAACTCTGCTCATTAAATCCCCTCCAATATAAGACTTGTTCGCGAATGATCCGGTGGTGCGAAACGAGATAACGAAAAAGGCTGGATGTTATGAGTTGTAACTCCGCCGATCGCTAAGTCAGCCAGTATTTCACCCACAACACTAGAAAATTTAAAACCATGCCCCGAAAACCCTCCAGCTATCAGCACATTGGAATGGAGCGGATGGCAGTCTATAATGAAATCTTCATCAGGCGTATGCTCATATTTACATGCAGAACCTTTTAGCAATCGACCAGCTGCACCGGGCATGTAAGACTCCAGTACCTTGCGGAGATCACCCTCATCGCTGGCTTCACTGCCGAACGGGGAAAGCTGTGTACCCGGCTTCCATTCCAGCCCTGTATCATGCCGGCCGATCTTCAGGCCAGCTCCATCAATGCTGGGAAATCCGTAATAGCCACCTTCCTCTGCTCCTAACGTAAAGCCAGGGAAATTACCAGCAGCAAAAGCAGGGGAGCTCTCAAACCAGCCCACAACTTTGCGGATTGCTTTAATCGGCAAATGTATAAAAGGTGCCAATTTGCCAAACCAAGCTCCGGCACTAAGAATAACTGCCGCTCCGTGATAATCGCCATTTGTCGTATGAACCGTAACGCTGCCTTCGCGAGCGGTGACATTCACTACTGGAGTGTTCGTCAACAGTTCCGCACCATGTCCAAGGGCAAGCTGACGGTAGGCGGAAATACAGCGTTCGCTGTACAAATATCCGGCATCTGGTTCATACATTGCCGCGAATGATTCCGGTATGTTCAATGCCGGCCAGCGCCGCCGGATCTCTTCGGCATCCATATGATGGACCAGCACCTTCCGTTTCTTCGCTTCTTCGAGTCGACCGTTGAAGGAATACACTGTGCTATCCGCGAGATTCAACACGCCTGAGCGGACAAGGAGTTCTGTTTCGCTCAACTGTTCCGCTTCTTTCCATAGTGTATCTGCCCGCAAAGCTAAATCAATGTAGGCGGGATCACCGCTGTAAGCATGCCGGATCAGCCGGGATTCCCCGTGATGGCTGCCCTGTGTATGTGGAGGATCGAAGGCATCCACTAGTAGCGTCTTCACTCCGCGCCTCGCAAGATTGTAACCAGCGCTCATGCCCATCGAGCCTGCGCCTACGATAATTACATCGTAACTCTTATGTTCAGCTATAATTCTGCACCTCCACCGGAATTGTAGTACTCAAGGGAACGTACAGCCGCATCCGCAAGGAAACGTGCTGCCGCAGGCAGTGCCTGTTCATCCAGATTGAAGGCTGGATGATGCCATTCTTGGCTTCCTTCAGTACCTATAAAGACGAATAATCCCGGTACCACGCGCTGATAGAAGGCAAAATCCTCTCCGGCCAGTGAAAGCTCTGGTTTGACCGCTCGGTAGCCAAGAGCTTCAGCCGACTCTACCCCTAACGCCGCTAAGGCGGCGTCGTTGATGACCGGAGGCGGCCCTTCGATCCAGCGGACAGTGGCTTTAGCTCCAAGAGCAGCTGCCACACCAGTCGCCACTTCCCGAAAGCGGTCAAGTACTTTGCTGCGCACCGTTTCATCAAAGGTACGGATTGTACCCTCAAGCACGGCTTTTTCGGGGATGATATTCCATGAATTTCCGCTGTGAATCTGCGTCACACTGACCACCGCACTTTGTAGGGGACTGACATTGCGACTTACAATGGATTGAAATGCAGTCACGATATGCGAAGCAGCTACAATCGGGTCTATCCCAGCTTCTGGAACGGCAGCATGAGAACTGCCACCCTGCACTTCAATCACAAACCCGTCAGCCGCTGCCATTAAAGGGCCCGCCGTAATACCGATCGTTCCGACTGGCAGTTCCGGCTTGTTATGCAGCCCGATTACTGCCCGGACTTCTTCTAGCGCCCCGCTAGCAATGATCCGCTGTGCCCCTTGCGCCTTCTCTTCAGCCGGTTGAAACAACAGGCGTACCGTTCCTAGTAACTGACCCTCTCGCTGCTTCAATTGATAGGCGGCACCGATCAAGGCAGCCGTATGGAAATCATGTCCGCAGGCATGCATTTTGCCGGGATACAACGAAGCATAAGCTGCTCCAGTTTCCTCCTGGATTGGCAAGGCATCGATATCTGCGCGCAGCGCGATGACCGGACCGGGCTGCTTGCCCCCAATTTCTGCGATCACTCCGGTAGACAGACCGTAATCTACGACCCTGACTCCTGCCCGCTCCAGCAGGGAAATAATATATTTTGTTGTCTCATATTCTTCGTTCGACAGTTCCGGGTGCCGATGCAGATGACGGCGTATCCCGATTAATTCTTCTCCAAGCGCTTCCACACTCAGCTCTTTAGCTTTACTAGTCATATACAGTCACCCTCCTTTAAACGATTTCCCGTGTGATCCTGATCCGCCCGCTTATGCCTCTGCCGGCACTTCAGCGATTGCTTCGCTCAGTAGCTCAAAGGAGCGGAACCGTTTGTCAAAAGGCTGCACATTCGTAGTTATGATGAACTCCTCAACACCGGATGCCTCTGAAAGTGCCAACAGCTGTTCACGTACAGAGTTCTTTGTTCCTTTGGTAATCTCTGGTTCCAACTCTTCAATCGTGTATGCTTCATTGCTCTGGCGGGCAAACTCCTCCGCCTGTTCCCGGGTTCCAACGGTTAGCTTCTTCCCGCTTGCCAGCTGAATCCGAATCAACTTATGTGCGCCCGCCAGTTCTTTCGCTTCCTCTTCGGTCTCAGCCACCACTAGTGCTAAAGCGATAATTGCTTGCGGTTGTCTGCCCTGTGAAGAAACAAAACCACTTCGGTAAGCACGAATAGCATCTAGCGCTACTGTCTTATCGCTATTAATAAATAGGGAGAACACATAAGGTAATCCAAGTTCAGCAGCAATCTCTGCACTGCCTACACTCGCGCCAAGCACATACAGCTCAGGCGGAATACCAGGAAGGGGACCTGCCTTCAACCCAGCCAGCGGGTGGTTTTCTTCGAGCCGGTTATGCACATATTTCTCCAACTCGATGATTTTGTCCGTTAAGCTAGGGGATTCGGTTCTTTCCTGCTGAAGCGCTTGTGTGCTGCGCGGGAGTCCACCGGGAGCGCGTCCCACTCCGAGATCCACTCGGCCAGGAGCCAGTGTAGACAGCACATTGAAGTTCTCCGCCACCTTGTACGGACTGTAATGCTGGAGCATGATGCCACCGGAGCCAATGCGGATGCGCTCTGTTTTGGCCAGCAGATGTGAGATAAGGACTTCAGGAGAAGAACCAGCTACCTGCTCAGAGTCATGATGCTCGGAAACCCAGAATCGATGAAATCCAAGCTCCTCAGACAGTTGTGCCAGCTTAATGGTATGCTGGAATGCTTCCTCTGGCGTTTCTCCCGGATAGATCGGACTTTGATCAAGTACGCTGATTGTAATTGCCATTGTTTTTCCTCCTATATGGAATAGTTAAATTCAGGTGTGATTCGCTTCAGGAACTGCTTCGTTCTTTCTTCGCGCGGATGATTAAACAGCTCAGTCGGCGTTCCTTCTTCAACAATGACGCCTCCGTCCATAAAAACCACATGATTCGCCACATCGCGGGCAAAGCCCATTTCATGGGTGACTACAATCATTGTGATGCCTTCCTTGGCAATTTTTCGGATAACAGCCAGCACCTCACCCACTAGCTCAGGGTCCAGCGCCGATGTTGGTTCGTCGAACAAGATAACCTCTGGCTCAAGCGCCAAGGCTCGGGCAATCCCTACACGCTGCTGCTGACCTCCGGACAGCTGACTCGGGTAAGCGTCCAGCTTGCTGGCAAGACCAACCTTTTCAAGCAGCGCTATGCTCCGCTTTCTCGCTTCGTCCTTCGGAAGCTTTTTGACAATTAACAACCCTTCCATCACGTTCTCCAGCGCGGTTTTATGACGGAACAAATTGTACTGCTGAAATACCATTGCCGTTTTTTGCCTAAGCTGATGAATCTCCTTTTTGCGGGCATGTTTGCAGTTCACTTTGAAATCGCCAATGACGATCTCTCCGCTGCTTGGCCTCTCCAGATAATTCACGCAGCGTAAGAGAGTCGTTTTGCCTGAGCCACTGGGGCCGAGAATGACGACAACCTCTCCCTTCGTCACCGTTAAATCTATATTGTTTAACACCTGATTCCGACCGAATGACTTCGAAATTTGCGCAAGTTTGATCATGCTACTCCACCTCGATTGTACAGATTAATCCTTTTCTCAATGACCGACGTCACGCGTTCGATCAGAAACGTTAGTGCCCAGAAGATCAGTGCTGCCGCCAGATATGCCTCGAAAAACTTCCAGTTCGTTGAAGCCACTATCTGTGCCTTAGCATTGATATCCACCACCGAAACCGTAAAAGCAAGGGTAGATCCGTGCAGCATACCGATTACTGAATTCGAAAGATTAGGCAGACTTGCCGCCAGCGCTTGAGGAAAAACAATCCGCTTTAGTGCTTGGGGCGTAGTCATACCGATAGAGTGAGCCGCTTCTAGCTGACCACGATCCACAGCGAGCAGACCGGAACGGACGACCTCGGACATATAAGCTCCAGCAGTAATCGAGAATGAAATATAAGCAAAACCGATCATCGGAATCGAAACCGACCTAAAGCTCCAGCCGAAATGCGCCGCCAGACCATCAATGAGCACAGGAAGCCCAAAATATATAAGCAGCAGATGCGTCAGCATCGGTGTCCCGCGGATGAACGTAACATAACCGACGGCCAGCGGATGCAGAAGTGGAACTCTGTATAGCCGGATCAAGGCTACAGCCACTCCAATCACAAAACCAATCAATACAGAGACAACTGTAATATATAAGGTCGTAGGAATTGCACTCAGAATTTGTACCAGAGCAGTCCATATAAACGAGGGGTCCAGTTTCATAATCCGGTGCCTCCTTTGCCCGATCCCAGTTCTGCAATGATGCGTCGGTAGGACCAGCTTTTGTTGATTTTAAACAATTTTTTCTCAGGCGTATTTCGTCTTTCATGCCGTAGCAGATGGTGTTCTGCTACAAGCAGCAGCTTCTCAATCGTAAAGCTGATAACCAGATAGATAAGCGCAAGCGCGATATAGGTTTCAATAAAATGCTGTGTTAAGCTGCCAAGCGTCTGAGCTTTACCTGACATTTCCATCACCCCGAGGGTAAAAGCTAATGATGTATCTTTCAGTAGTGCAATTACTAGATTAGAGAATACAGGAACTGATATACCTAGCGCTTGGGGCAGCACGATTCGTGTAAAAGCTTGAAACCCCGTCATCCCCGCAGCATATGCAGCCTCCACCTGCCCCTTATCCACCGCCATCACAGAAGCCCTAATCATTTCAGACATGTATGCTCCCGTATGCAGACCGTAGGTTAGAATAACAAAGACAAGTACTGGAGTTCGGGTCATATCCACATGGACCAGCTTCATGATTTCAGGCAGACCATAATAAAACAAGAAGAGCTGGATAAGAATCGGAGTTCCCCGAAAAAAAGAAATATAGATTTCGGAGAGGGTCTTTAACACAGGCACTTTATAAAGTCTTGGCAGAGCTACGAGAAAGCCGACAATAATTCCTGTCAGTAGAGAACAGGCGACAATCAGAAGCGTGGTGCTTAAAGTCCCTAGTAACTTAGGCAAAAACGAAAATACAAAACTGATATCAAACTGTGCGCCCATATATTCCCTCCCTTCCCGTGCTCACCGGCTCAATCATTTAACCGAATCCGCTGTAACATCCGCACCCAGCCATTCCGTGCTCAGCTTACCCAGTGTTCCGTCCGTCTTCAGCTCTTTAATCGCACTGTCAATCGCATCTGACAGCTTTTGTGAATCGGCATCATCCTTACGGAAAACATAGAGAATGTCCGCGGAGGACAGCTCGTCGCCCGTAGCTTTTAGCTGACTCTGCGGATCAATGATCGGCAGGACAAAATCTGCAGCCAGCGTAGCGTCCACACGCCCAGTACTAATCTGTGCGACGGTATCATTCGCTGCACCGTTCTGATACACGATATTAATCGCATTGTCATGCTCTTTATTGTAGTTCTCCAGAATTTGCGCTTGTGCGCTTGTCGCACCGACTAATACCTTTTTTCCTTTAAGATCATCCAGTGATTGGATCGAATTATTATCCTTCGCCACTACGATGCGGTTTCTCCAGTGGGCATAGGCTTCTTTGTTAAAAGAATATTTCAACTCCCGCTCTGGATTTTTCTCCATGACATGGGCAACCAGGTCGATTTTTTTAGTTTCCAGACTCAGCAGTAAATTGCTGAAATCCATGGTTTGAAACTCGAATTCATATTCAGGCAGCTGCTTATCGATTTCTTTGAGCAGTTCCACATCGAAGCCTGTAAGCTTGCCGTTCTCATCTATGAAGCAGACCTTCGGAAAAGCAGTACCCGTGCCTATGATGATCTTAGTTACCTTTGTCGAACTATTTGCCGTTGCCGAAGCTTCGGCTGCATTTCCATTCTGACTACTGTTCGTGCTGTTATTTCCGCAACCTGCTATCGCCAGTGTCAATAACGATGCAATTACTAATGAAATGGACTTTTTCATTGTTCTATCCCCTTTGAATGATTTGTGATTTATCTATAAGTGTTTTTTTCATCAGATACATAATGCCGTCACCATTCTGCTGATCCAGTTCCAGAAACCGTTCATACCCCCGGCGTTCATACATTTGAACTAACCATGGGTGCTTCTTCGCCGTTGCCAGCGTGACCGCAGCCGAACCCAATTGTCCAGCAATAATGTGCTCTTCCACCCAATCCAGAAGCTTTCCACCATAACCTCTGTTACTGTAATCCGGATGAGCAGCAAACCATTTAATAAAAGGCAGTGGGCTAATCTTCTTAATCTCTTCTTCTTTTGAAAGTGTTATCGTCGCAACTATCGTTCCATCAACTTCAAGCACATAACACTCATTCGTAGCAATATTGTCTTCAATAAGTGCCAAGTCAGCTGTAGCCGCCGGCCAATGCAGCCCGAGCTCACGAATCAGCTCATACGCACGATATGTAACCTCAAGCAAAATCTCCGTATCTTTCAGTTCTGCCAGTCTGTATGTCTCACTCATCGCAAGCCCTCCATCCTTCCGAAATTAAATTTATAATTCCTATCGAAATAGTCGTCATTATATGCAATTAACTTTATCACTGCATGTGTCCATGCGCTAATAGAGTTTTTTAATACATCTATACAATTAGTCGATCTCCCGTTTTACCAATCCCGAGTTCAAGTAGAGTTTCTATGAATTCAGCGTTCTCCCCATTTAGTGAAATCAGGCTGGTACGTAAGGAGATGCCTTCCGTCTCCGCAATATCCACCCGTACTAACGTCCCAGCTGCTACTTCCTCTTGCACACTAAGTGCCGGAAGGAAACAGATACCTGCTTTTTTCAACACCAGCTTCTTGGCTGTCTCCAGGTTATCCACCTGATATTCAATTTTCGGCGGCTGTTCCATGCTCTCAAATACACGATGCAGTCGCATCCAATCCAAAGACCCGCATTCAAAAAAGACTAACGTCTCCTGGCGAATATCCTCCAGCGATGTACGTTGTGCCTTAGCTAAGCGATGCCCCTTCTCTACATACAACGAAATGGGGTCTTCGCAGAAAGGAAAGGCTTGAATGGCTGGATTTACGACCTTACGAATAAAAGCCAGATCTAGCTCTTTCGATTTCAGCTTATCAATCAATACTTCCGTAGAAGCTGTCGTCAGCTTGATCGTGATATGCGGATACCTACGCTTCAAATGAAGCATCAGATGCGGCATTAAATAATTGGATACCGAGACAGTACTGCCGATCCTCAGTTCATTTGGAATAAGCCCCTTGGCCTGAACCTGATATTTACCGTTCTGATAGATCTGGAGAATCTGCTGGGCATAGGGAAGAAATTGCTTACCTTTATCCGTTAGGCTAATCTGCTTACCTAACCGATCAAACACTCTGCAATCCAATTCCCTTTCGAGCGATTGAATCCGTGCCGTAACTGTCGGCTGAGAGATATATAGGACTTCGGCCGCTTTATTGAAGCTTCCATAATGGTTAATGTAGACAAAAGCCTCAATATTTTCAATGTTCATCCCTAATCCCCCTAAACTAATATTATTTTTACTATTCCGATGAAAAAACAATGAAATAGAACGATGCTTTCCTATAGATTTTGTTTATATCTTATGCACCCCCCTATTTTTTGTCAACTTAAATTCCGTGTAAAATAATCGGATTTCCACAAAATTTCATTCATAAATGATTAATAATTTAAAATTCGAAACTACAGAAGCTATAGTGAATCCCTTTATAATCGACTGTTATGTTTATTTCATATAGAGCTTTTCTATTCATTTATCAAAATAATAAAATACCCCTTATATAACTCGGAATTATCGTTTATAATGACTTCATTCGTATGAACTATACATTAACTGAAAGGGGATCGCGAGATTATGTCACAAAAGATTATTATCCGTGAAGCTGAGAATAATGACCGTGATGCCATCGCTGAAGTGATACTGAACGCTTACCACCAATACTCGGAAATTATGCCCGAGCCGTTGTGGCTAGCGTACCGGAAATCACTTCTTGAATCTGTCCATGGCGATGCCCCGATTATGCGGATCATCGCTGAAATCGACAAGAAAATCATTGGTAGCGCACTCTTGTTTAGCTCCTCGGAAACGGCTTACGGTAAACCAGAGTTAGGCATTCACTCCCCTATCCTACGCCTGCTTGCCGTATCCCCATCCGCTCGCGGCCTCGGTGTTGCAACCCATCTAATTCACGAAGCTGCTAGGAGATCTCGTGAGTTAGGAGCCACCATTTTAAATCTGCATACCTCAGAAATGATGGCTTCAGCAATCAAGCTCTACTATCGCTTAGGCTTCAAACGGGCGTATGAGACCGATCTTATGAACGGGGAAACCCTGGTACAGGGTTTCCAACTAGACCTACTAACCTCAGTCCGTACAACAGCAGGATAAATATAAAATTCGAGACAGACTTACTCGATGAATATAACGTCTTCTTAACCGTTGTCTTGAAATTAAAAAAGAAGCCTCGGGAAGCTTCCCAATGATCTTATGTGATCATTGCGGCGAACTTCCGAGGCTCATTTAATTTCCTTTTTTATAGGTAATTTCTTTAAAACTCACAGTGATATTGCCTTCATTATCAGCATCATCCAGGCGATGATCTAAAATTACAGTTGCTTTGGCGGGGATGGACGAAAAGCTAGCCCCCTTCTGCTTCTTCTTTACATCATAGAGATAATAAGAAACATTCTTAACCTTCAGCCCTATAGTATCCTTGTACAAAAGTTCTACGGAATAGGATTTTATCACAGCTACATTAGCGTCCATCCATCCTACAACTTCAACCGCTGCATCTTCTTGGTCGCTTTCAGTCTTAATGGAGCCGATGGGAAGCCCATCCTGATTATAAAAATCAATTTTTTGGGGAGCGATTTTCAAATAATCGATATCGATGTCATGGATTCGGTTTTGGTTCATCTCTGCTGTATCCATCCAGGCAATCGTGCCCGCCGGGTTCCACTTTATTTTCTCAGAAGGTACATATTGCTCTTGTGGTAAAGCTACAGTGTGTAGCGAAGCTCCTTTATTATCGTAAAAGGTTAATTGGCCGCTCTCATCATCATGTACAAATCTCTTAAAGGTTGGTGAAAGAAACAGGGATGGCGCACCGGTCGTCGAGTGAGGGATTACCGGATATTTTAGAAGATGCACATCGTCCTTTCCTTTCCTCAGATCAAACAACCATACATTGCCGAGGTAACTTTGCATAAATAATATTTGTTCATCCGCATTCCACTGGAATTTATAGATATAGTCAGAATCATCAGAAAGCGGCCAAAAGTCTTCCCGAAGTCGCTCAATATCTCCTGTAACAACATTATAAGAGGACAAATGATATTTCCCAGCTTCTTTCGTCAGATCCGATTCCAGAAATAATAGATGATACTCGTCCAACTTGATTAGCATATTATAGTTGTTCATAAATGCATTGTTCCAACGGTTATCGGTATCGATCAGCTCATCGCTCCATTTCACCATCACCTCATCCGTAGCAGGATCATGGGCTAGTAAAGCGTTAACTGCATTATGGTCGCCATAGAAAAAATGAATGGTATGATATAAGATTCCTTGTAATTCAACCACTGCCCCACCGTTTAATAGATAGTTATTTTCGGTTATGCCAATTGGTTTAGCCACCAGTTCTCCATTTGAGCTCCGTACTGCATTAAACTCCAGCCCCTTAAAGTTTGCTTCCAAGAATATAAGCTTTTTTAACTCGATAGTTGATTCCATAGTAAGTGTGTAGCCTGTGCTTGTTTCGTTCACATTCATTAACATGCCTTGCTCGCTTGTTTCGTTAATCCATAGATGAAAGGCATATTTATTATTAGTTGAAATTAGAACAATATCATAGTTAGGCGTTGCGGTATTTAAATTTCCTGGTATTTGTACAGCGGTACGGATGGCTCGGACGAAAGTTTCTATGCTTTCATGATCTATGTATTCAGCCTTTATGTTAGCATTCACTGAACCATGTGCTAGAGATTTCGCTACTGTGATTCGCTTAATTTCCTCGTCAATTTTTAGATTATCGGCTTCTACTTGTTGCTCATTGGGTTGAAATAAATCAAGTAAAACTACTTTTTTTGTTTCCGGCAGCTTGTAATGACCATTTTGTCCTGATTTGGTGAAAAGACCATTATTCTCGCCATTAATCCAGAATGAGAACTTTTCGTTTTCTTTATTCTTCAATTCAACAGTAGCTTCATAATCGGGTGCTGCAATATCAAGCTTGGCGCTGTCATACTCAGCAGTATGTATGGCTTCATTGAATTGTTCTATTAAATTATTGTCCGTTATGGTCATGGATTCACCGCTATCGTTCTGGATTGTTATGGAATTAACAGAGCTCAGATCGATCAGGGTTTGATTCACTTTATCCTTATTCCCTGTATTGAAACATCCAACAATGATTACTGAAATGACTGCTAAAAGGGCTAGTAGATTTATCTTTTTCATATAGGCTCCCCCTTCGTATTCTCTCTTCTTTAACGCCAAATAGAGGATAAAGTTGCAATAAATGAGATTAGCAATTGGATCAGATTCTTATCCTGAACTATGTAAAATTGTTTGTAGCAATAAAAAAAGCCACCGTACAGGCCTGTTCTCCTGTAAGGCAGCTTCTCTTTTATCCCAAAGGTTGGATGAACTATTTAATCATTATTACTACCATGCTCAGACCCGAAAAGCCTTTAAAAAATTCACAGCCTGGCGGATATCTTCCTCTGGATTAGTGCCAACTTCCCGTTCTATGGTCAGGAAACCTGTATAACCGATGTCGTTCAGCGCTTGCAGATAATTGTTCCAGTCGACAGAACCTGCTCCAAGTGGAACTTCACGGAACGCCGAGCCGGTCTCGGCCATTTCAGCCATCTTCTCATGGTCTAATGCGGGTGCTTCATAACCATATTGACCGTAAACATCGCGCGGATCGATATCGGCAAGTTTGAGACCATCTTTAGCATGGGTGTGTACAATGTAGTCTTTTAGTGTATGAACACCTTGCACGGGATCATCACCAGTCACCATCACCATGTTGGCCGGGTCAAAATTAACAGAAACCCCTTTGGAACCCAAACCGTCGAGGAACGTCTTCAGACGCGCAGCGGGTTCTGGCCCAGTCTCAATCGCAAAGTAAGAATTCATCTCATGCGCGTATCTGCTTAGTTCCTCACAGGCGATGTGCATGGTTTCATAAATTTTACTGGTGTGGTCAGAGGGAACAATACCGATATGTGTAGTTACGATATCTGTACCTAGCTCCTTGGCCAGCTCCATAATGCGTTTGGACTTTTCGATTTTGGCACGGTTCTGTGCAGGGTCCTGAAATCCATGTCCGCCTAAATCTCCAACAAGGGCAGAGATTTCGAGACCCAGTGAAGCGATGTATTCCTTCCATTCACGGCGGGCTGAAGGAGAAAGGTTAGCGGGATCAAATTCACCTTGTACTGCATAAATCTGAACTCCATCAGCCCCTGCTTCTTTTGCCTTGCGCAACCCCTCTTTTACTCCGACCTGAAAACTGTCTACGATAACGCCGATTTTGTTAGTGATAATTGGTTTAACCATGCTATAATCCTCCTTTAAAATGAATTAGTTTTGGTTCCAAACCCGCTTGATGTATTGGAGCCCAAGTCTTGTCCCCTTACGGCACTCTTCCATTCCCTCAAATTCTACAGAGATATATCCGTCGTAGCCACTTTCTTTAACGGTTCGAATGACACTCGGCATATCGATGTCTCCTTGACCAACGATGGCACCCCTCAACCAGTTCCCACCAGTAGACTGGAACCAGCCTTCGCCAGGCTGGCGATCCTGCGGACGAATATAAAAATCTTTGAAATGTACCATCGAAGCAAGCTTAATATTGTTAGTCACAGCAATAAGCGGATTCTCATCTGCGCACAGGAAGTTACCAATGTCGAGTGTTGTACGGAAGTTATCTCTTCCTACTGCGTGAACCAACGCCTGTACACGATCGCTGTGCTGAATAAAGTATCCATGATTCTCCACACTGGTTGTGATGCCCAAACCTGCGGCATAATCGGCAATTTCCCGACAGGCTTCAGCTAAATGTGGAAGCTCTTCCAAAAAGTGCGTAATTGATAGATCATTTGACGAGGCTACATCATGCCGCATCCGCTGAATGCCTAATGCCGCACAGACGTCTACTTCCCGCTTTACCCGTTCGACTTCACGCTGTCTTTCCGCTGTCTCCAGCCCGGCAAAATTCGCCCCGATAGCATAATTAGACAACTCTAGTCCACGACCTGCTGCCGTACGTACAATCTGATCAATTAGCTCAGGATTCTCAACCAAATTGATGCCCAAGGGTACAATCTCCGCATGCTCCGCGCCCAGATCGGCGATCGTATCAATGACTCCTTCAAGCGTAAGCTCACCCGTTGAAAAAGCTGAATGCAAACTGTAGGTACTGATTCCTAGCTTCATAGTTTCACCTCTTCGCCTTTGGCAGCGGATTCATAGATCGCGCCGAGAATCTTCATGATTGTAACGCCGTCCTGCACAGGACTAATCGGTGTAGAGCCGTTGCTGATGTTGTTCGCAAAGTGATTAATCTCATTCTGGAATGCACTGTTGAACTCAAACCCCTTATGATCGGTCTGCGGATAGATATTGACGATCGTATCCGACTGTTCTTTGACGAGGACTATCTCAGGATCAATTTCAAACCCACCCTTGTCACCGTACAGGCGGACCGAGCGCTCGTCTTCTTTGGCATGCAATGTAAAGCTAACATCAACCATCAGCGAAGCTCCATTCTCAAAACGAATTAGTGCATTTGCTAAATCTTCCACCGTATTGTTCGCTGCGTCGTAATCAGCGGCTTTATAGAAAGAAAGGTTCTTGATATTGGAACGATTGCCGAGCTTCCGGTAAGTATTGGCGCTTACTGATACTGGATTCGGACGGCCCATCAAATACCAGCATAGATCGATCACATGGACGCCGATATCAATCAATGGTCCGCCGCCGGAGCGTTCAATATCACTGAACCAGCCGCCGGGATTACCAAGTCTCCGGAACGTCGTTGCCTTCGCATAGTAGATTTCACCGAATTCTCCTTGTTCCACCAATGTCTGAAGAAGCTGGGCATTAGAGTCATAACGTCGTACAAAGCCTACTTGCAAAATTTTACCGCTCTTTTCCACTGCCTGCTGAACCTGAAGCGCTTCTTCAACCGTGCGGCAAAGGGGCTTTTCCACAAGTACATGTTTGCCTGCCTCAAGTGCCGCGATGCTAATCTCAGCATGAGAGTTGTTCCATGTGCAGATGCTGACTGCATCTATTTCGGAATTAGCCAGCAATTCACGATAATCCGTGTATACGTTCTCCACGTTATACTCAGCAGCAACAGCTCGTGCACGCTCTTCATTCAGGTCACAAACCGCATATATGATTGTCTGCGGATTATTCCGATAAGCACTTAAGTGCATGCTGGAGATAGAGCCGGTTCCTATTACGCCAATTTTGATCATATCCATAAATACTCTCTCCTTTATTTTGCATAGGTTATGATTCGTATTATAATGATTTCAACCCTAAACACCATGCAGAACCTTGCGGTTTCATTTGTACAATTGTGCTATAGGAGGTGCAGTCAATAAATGTTGGACTATGATAAACATCTACAGGAACCCATGGACATGCCGGATCCCGAGTTTCCGATTAAAGTACATACCCAGCGCTTCAACCAAGAGGGAGTTTTGTTGTTCCCACATCATTGGCATGAGCATCTTGAGTTTCTGTTTATCGAAAGCGGTGAGGCTGTTTTTGAATGCGGACGAACACCGATCAACGTACGGGCAGGTGATTTAGTTGCTGTGAACAGCAACGAGCTGCATTATGGGGTGAGCGCTTCTTCTGATTTATTGTATTATGCGATCATTGCAGATACTTCTTTGCTGCATAGTGCGGTAAGCGACGCTGCCGAGACCAAGTTCATCGCCCCGATTCAGCAGAACCAGCTGCTGTTACGTAATCATATCCGGGGAGATCAGCACATTACAGACTGTGCGCTGGCGATTATTCGGGAACTGGAACTTCGCGAATTCGGATATGAGCTGGCCGTGAAGTCCGAGCTATACCGCCTGCTAACGCTGCTACTACGCAGACATATTGTCACCTTTCTCTCACAGGCTGAGCAAGAAAGACGTATTCAGACCGTTGAACGCTTCGCACCTGTTTTGCGTTATATCGATACACATTACCAGGAGCCCATTCAAGTTGACGAACTTGCGGCTCTAACAGGGCTAAGCCGCTTCCATTTCAGTCGTCTCTTCAAGGAATTAACTGGTCATACGATTTCGGAATATATAAATGCTGTCCGTTTAGACCGTGCAGATTATTTGCTAAGGCATACCCAGTTAACGATTTCTGAAATCGCTACCACAACTGGCTTCAGTGATATCTACTATTTCAGCCGGACTTTCAAAAAACATAGAAAAGTACCCCCAAGCAGTGTGAGAGGGTTCTAGTTAGGGTGAACAAAGGAAGCAGTCTTCTACTTGCTATCGCTCCTTAATTTTAACATCAAAAAGGTCAGGAAAGGGTAATCCCCTCTACTGACCTTTTTTTATTTTATTAATTGCATAAAAGAAACTATCTTCCATCTTATGGGTATAATTAACATAACAAAAATATAGGAGGAGATTTCATTGAGAAAAATAATTAAACTGACTATATTAGCACTTTGCATAATGATTCTACCGGGAACAATGATTTATGCCGCATCGAACCAATCAGAAGTTTCATTATATTTCAATAATGTGGTACAAAAACAGGCAGCAGTAATATCCGAGGGGGAAATTCTTTTACCTGTTGAACAGCTCTCTAAAAATTTGTTTGCTTTAATCGCTTTAGATGAAACAAGTAAAACGGTTCGAATCTACAAGCCAAATGTGAACATGGTATTGCTTGATAACAATGGAGAGATTTTCGGTAAGGTAAAAAGCCCTGCGCGGTTTGCCTTTTCAACCTTATTACAAGTAGATCATTTAAAAACAGAAATTTCAGATATAAAACTTACGATCACTGATCCCGCAGATAAAACAGAAACTATCGACAATCAACAAATTAAGAAAAGTGAAGAAAACTTTTGGTTCAAAACTAACGAATTTACTTATTCGTTTAATACAAAAGGCACCTATACTATTCAAGTGTTTTTTAAAGACGTAAATTCAAAAACATGGTATCCTGTCTCTGAAATCGATGTATTCGGCATATGAATTTCCGATAGTTCAATTCCCGTTTCCGTACTTCCTCACTTCTTATTATTCTTAATCACTTCATTAAAACGGTCAGGAAAGTTGGTATGTACCCCGTCTACACCCCAAACCACGGCTTTGTCCATATTCACTTGATAATTCACTGTGTACGGAAATACCTTTAGACCCGAATTTTTCACCTGTGCGACATAGGAGGAATTTATTCTTTGAAAGTTAGGGCTAATACCAACTGCATAAGTTTTCACCCGATTGATAAAAGATTCTGGTACTTTGTAAACCGGAATATTATACCAAACAATTTGATAAAGCGGGATCTCTGGGTTAATCGAATGAAGCTTACGTAAACTCGCCTCACTAAATGAATGTATGGAAACATGATCTGACAGATTATATTTTTCAATTTGTTCGTTTAATATGGTTTCGATATTCGGATTCAAAGCGGGATCTTTAATCTCAATCATATAGTCCACTTCTTTTCCAAACCTTTCAAATACCTCTTCTAAAGTCGGAATACGTAATCCAGCATATTGATCCCTAGCAAACATGGGATATTGATCGTTAAACCAAGAGCCAGCGTCTAATTTCGAAAGCTGCTCTAAAGTATAATTCTTAACATACCCCGTTCCATTTGTCGTACGATTAATAGTTTCATCGTGAATAACAACAGGAATACGATCCTTAGTTAACTGAATGTCTAACTCGATATAATCGGTATCCATATCAATGGCTAGTTCGAATGCAGGTATAGTATTCTCAGGAGCATATCCCGAAGCGCCACGGTGAGCAATGGTATAGACTTTGTCCGCAGGCTCGAGAATTTCCTTCACTTTAGTACGAATCCATGGAGAATAGGCATACATTGAGGTACACAATAAGATCAATAAAAATATGTGAATAAATATAAAGTACATTTTAGAATTTTGAATCCTTTGCATAAAGCTTCCCTCTTCTTTTCAATAATTTATTGTTGTTTACTTGGTGCTGTTTTCTACATCATATCCAGTTAATTACCATTCATAATCCTATCAAATCTCCTCTTGATTTATAATTATGTAAAACCTGCGGATTATTCTAAGCTATATCGCAATGATGGCTGCAATAACCGCTTTAATGATATCACCTGGAAGAAAGATCACCACACTTGTTAATCTAACCCAAATGGAAGTATTCGTAATCAATGCCATGATAGGCGCACCTATCAGATTAATCAACATTACACCAAAAATCAAATTTACGACAATCAGCTTCCAAGTTCTGACTTCCAGCGAATCATGCAGCATATACAAATTCTTTGATTTTCATGAAGAAACCCTTCATAGGAAAATTGAATGTATTGATTAGATTCATAAAGTTGGAAGAATCTCGAACTTAAAAAACACTGATCCAGATTGGTCAAGCCCCCATTTTATAGACACTGAAAAAAGACCCTAGGCAATAAGCTGTTTCCGGTACTCTACCGGAGGCAGCTTATTTAGCTTTCGTTGTGGCCGATGTTGGTTATAAAATCGAATGTAATCTTCAATTTTCCTTTGTGCCTCATCGATATTTCGGATATCATAAGGATAGAGTCCTTCCGTTTTGAGATGCGAGAAGAAGCTCTCCATAGAGGCGTTGTCATAACAATTGCCTCGGCGAGACATGCTGATTCGGGCGCCAACCTTTGGCAGCATGTCGTGGTATGCATGAGACGTGTACTGGAACCCCTGATCGCTGTGAACGATCAGTCCGGTCACGTCTTTTTGTTGACTCCACGCCTGCTGAAAGGTCCGGAGAACCAGTTCATTGTCGTTCCTAGCGCTCATTTGATAAGCAATAATTTCGTTATTGAACAAATCTTTAATAGCTGAAAGATAGAGCCACTTTTCGCCTATGCGATATTGCGTAATGTCTGTCACCCATTTTTGGTTGGGAGCATCCGCTTTGAAATCCCGTTTCAATATATTTTTCGCCACACGATCTCCTTCGGAAGTAGCATAATTAAAACGATGTTTTCGGCGGATCCTCGAACGAATGCCTAAATCCTGCATAATTCTGAGTACCTTCTTATGATTCATCCAAACCCCATGGTCTTGTAGCAAGAATAATTGAATTTGGCGATAACCGTAGACTCCGTTATACCGTTCATATACCTTTTGAATGAGCGCCTTTGCTTCCTGATCCCGATCTGTTCCTTTGCGCTTCAAGAAAGCGTAGTATCCACTTCTGGAGACCCTAAAGAGTTTACACAGGTCGCTAACGGCATACTCTTTTGCAGCGCTCTCAATGGCTCTATATTTGTGCGTTTCACCTCCTGCATCCAGATTTCCAAACACTTTTTTAGCATTTCATTTTCCCGTCTGAGCTTTTGAACATACCTATCTTGATCGATATATTTTTACGACGCCCCCGTTGATCTAGTAACCCAAATTCCCCTAGCTCTCGGTATTTCTTCATCCATTTCTTTACCCGCCCTTGGTCTTGAATCTCAAAATGCTCCGTAATTTTCCGGTAAGTCCATCTTTCCTCCACATGTAAACGAATGGCCTCTTTTTTAATCTCATCCGAGTAAGTTTTGAACTTCTGTCCTTTAATCGCCATAAAAATACACCCCCTAGAATTTCATCGGACAAACCAGGGGTTTTATCCAATGTCTATTCTAAGGGGTGCACTTCAGATTAGGATCAGTGTTTTTTAGCTACACAATTTTAAACAGAATAGCTTTACTTGTTGATATGTTCATTGATTTGTTCAGCGATTTGTTCCAGTAATGCCTCTTTCCCTAATGCAAAGAATGCTTCATTGTAATTTTGTCTGCTTGTCATGCGATATATATTTTTCGATTTTACAGCTTTTAAGCTGCTCCAGACCTTACTTTGGTCTAGAACATTCGGGTCATTATCAGATAATAAAATGATGTGGTCTGGATTAAAGGTAGACAGTGCTTCTAGACTTGTTACTTTTCCTCCCCATGGGTCTGGTTCCGGTGTACCTGGCGCGATGAGTAATCCAAGATCATTAAAAATCATATCTGCAATACCTGTGCGGGAATAGATCCGGATTTCTTTCTCTGTAGCTTCGATTACTGCAAACGTTTCTTCTTTAGTTATCTTTGTGATTTGATCATGCAGTTGTTGAGCACGTTGATCATAGGCCTTCAGCCACTCATCCATTTCTGTTTTCTTATCAAGTACCTCTGCAACAAAGGCAAACCGCTCTCTAAAAGCATTAAAGCCATAAGGAACCCTCACTGTTGGAGCGATCATATTTAGTTGATCATAGATTTTCTCTTGCGTAGGCCCTGCCAGTATCAAGTCAGGACTTGCTGCACTAATCGCTTCCAAGTTAACTTCCGTTTGAAACCATCCAACGGGCGTTACATTAGGCAGTTCTTTTTTTAGAATAGGTGTGATTTCCAGTGAATTAGCCATGTCTGTATTCCCGGTAATCACAGGTTTATATCCAAGCACTAAAAGTTCTTCAGTTGAGCCAGATACATCGGCAATTCTAACCGGGTTTACCGGTATTTCAACATCTCCCTTGGCGTCCTTAATGGTACGTGTTTCGGAGGAATTCGTAGCGACGGATTCAGATTTCACCGCAGGTGGGGAGTTCTCCCCTTGAGCCTCCTGCCCTGAATTCCCACATCCGTACAACATCACCATCATGAATAAGGCGATTCCAACATAAGAGATACGTTTTAAACTGAACATTTTTTCCAACCCTCTCCAATCTATTGATAATCATTCTCACTACTAGCAAGTCCGATCATACACTTTGCTGATAGGGCTGAACTACCGATAGAGGGATTGAATAACGGTTTGGCGGATATTTATTTGTTGTCTAACGTTTTTTTATTATTTCAGAAGGATTTATTCCATATTGCTTACGAAACGCCTCCGCAAAATGACTAAAGTTGTTGTAACCTACCATCGTCGCTGTTTGACTAACACTACTCTCCCCGGAACGCATGATTTCCCATGCTTTTTCTAAACGTTTGTTCCGTAAATAGGCAAATACAGTCGTACCATATTCTTCCTTAAAACCAACTTTTAATTTGTATTCGTTAATACCCGCCAGCTTGGACAGCTCTATGAGTGATGGAGGGTTTGCCATTTGCTCGAGTATGATTTCCCTGGCTCTCCGAATGCTTTCCCGGTCAGTGCGAGATAAATGCAAGCTACGTTTAGTATGACTCTGCTCAAAAAGAAAAGCGCCCAAATATGCGGAAAGGAGTTCTAATGCCTTACCCTCTGCGTATAACCTGCGCATTGAGGTTTGATATGGGCAATCTCTCAATTGAACCAATATTCGGGAGGTTTCTGGAAGAATAGGCATACGGAACATACGAAATGATTGTGTATCTAACAGCCCGGATAAACTGCAAATATGTAGAGATCCTTGCTCTACCATCCATGAATCGAACAGTGTTACCGGTACACCAATGGACAGTAAACGGATGGGTTCAGCACTGCGATAGTGAAATTCGGCTTGGAAATCTCGCATGAGCTGCAATGAACAACTGTCGGGCACCAACTCGTGACTATTGCCTGTTACATGAACTTCTCCGCTGCCCTGTAGACAAAAGCTTAGCTCAATCATAGCTGCTTCGGATTGAACTCGGATTAAACGATCCTCAGTGAAACGGTAATCACTATCTACAATTTCGATCCCGGAAGATGTGATAACCCTATCGACGTATCCATGGTTACTAGGTTGTGAGAAATGCATTCGCTCTGTGGTGTCCCTTATAGCCGGAGTCTCAAACAATGCATTGAAATACCCGTTATAGATGTTATGAATTGATTTTCTTGTCATTAATTCATACTCTCAGCAGATCTGTAGTATGCTGTAACCCCAATGTAGTGTTTTATCATGAGGAGATCACCTTTATTCATGTATTAAATGATAACGATTATCATTTAGATCATTATATCCGAGACATTAGCTAAACTGCAACGAACAGTTTATGAGGAGTGTTAGCGTATGATTCCAAATACAAACACCCCCTCATCCTAATGGATAAGGGGGTGTCGATTTCTGTTAATCAGCTTTTAACTTTCGTAGCATTATTCAGATCTGGATTCAGTTTATATTATCTCTTATCTCATCGATTTAGCTAGCTCTGTGAAAATAACTCCAAGCGCGTAAGCTCCTGCATCCGGATAACCAATGCTGCGTTCACCTACTGTGCCTGCTCTTCCCATACGGGCGACGATATCGGAAGTCTTCCGGGCACCGAGAACTGCCGCCTCAGCAGCTTTGATAGCTGCCAGCTTTATATCTTCTCCTTGTTCTGCGCTTTGTGTCCAGGCATCCGCAAAAGGTACAAGCGCATCAATTAAAGTCTTGTCACCAACGACAGCACCTCTCCCGAAAGACCTTTCGCCCGTATCTTGAATTCCTTTGACGACCGCTTGCATCATATTGGCAAATTCCTGAATGGATAACTCCTGCTTCTGCTGCGCAGTCTTGCTCGCAGCGCGGAAGCCCGATCCCCAGATCGGCCCGGAAGCTCCTCCACAATGCTCCATAATGATCAATGAACAAGCATCAAGGAAGTCACCGATATCGCTGTGATGATTAGCTAGAATATCTTCCCATTCTACTTTCAACTGCTTAAAGCCCTTGGCTACGCTCATCCCAAAATCACCATCTCCGGCGTGGGCGTCTAGCTCGCAGAACGGTACCTCATTCTCGATAATGACCTCACTCATTTGATCGATCAAAAATACGATATTTTGTAAGGAAAACTGGTTGTTCTTAATTACCGCTGCTTCAGCATCCGTATTATTCTTGAAGGATACCGTGCTGTCTGCCTTCTCTTCCTTGATGACTTCCGTATATTTCACAGGCTCAAATGAACCTTTAACCGACAATGCCGGTGTATCACACGGAGCAGACAACCATTTCTTCAGCGTCTCATCCAGCTTCATAATCGACACTGATGCGCCAGCCATATCGATGCTGGTCATATAGTTGCCAACAAATACTTTAAACACTTGCTTATTCTTCGCCGTCAATTCACGGATCACAGAATTATTCAACAAATAAAGCTCTTGCAGTGGTGTTCCACCAAATCCATTGATCAAAACAGCAACTTCTTGCTGCGACTCATCGTTCATTTGCAAGTTGCTCAGCAAGGACGTAACCATTCGCTGAGCGAGTTCATCCGCTGACACGGCTTTTTCTCTGCGAATTCCAGGTTCACCGTGAATTCCAACACCGTATTCCATCTCATCCTCTTCGATATGAAACGTCGGGGTTCCTTTGGCAGGAACGGTGCAAGATGTAAAGGCGAAGCCGATGGTGCGAACATGGTCAATCGCATGTTGCGCCGCTTCTTTTACTTCCGACAGGGACAGCCCTGCTTCTGCCGCAGCCCCGGCTACTTTATGAACGAGAACAGTTCCGGCCACCCCTCGTTTCCCTACGGTATAGAGACTGTCTTCAACGGCAATGTCATCGTCTACTTTGACATATTCCACTTGTATGCCATCTTCACTTGCGAGATGAGCCGCATTTTTAAAGTTCATGATGTCACCGCTGTAGTTCTTAATAATAATCAGCGTTCCCTTTTTACTAGCAGAGCTACGGATCGCTTGGTAGACCTGAATCTGGGATGGAGAAGCAAACACATCGCCACACACGGCTGCATCCAGCATACCACTGCCTACGAACCCGGCATGGGCCGGTTCATGCCCACTTCCGCCACCGCTTATAAGTGTAACTTTATCGGTGTTGATCTCTTTTTTAGAAATCACTTTGAATTTATCGTTGAAATCCAGCTCAGGATGCGCTAAGACAAGTCCATTACACATTTCCCGGACTAGCGTTTCCGGCTTATTCATAATTTTCTTCATCTTAAAGCTCCTTACTTAATTTGTATTGACGGCCTAATTGGTCGGCAGCCATAATCGCCGATGCTACGGCTTCTTCTGTAATGGGGAACGGCATCGAATGAATCGATTCCTCAGCAATACAAGCTTTTTTAGCAACCTCAAGAAGTTCTTCGTAAGTTACTTGCTCCACTCCGATATCTGCTAAGCACACCGGAAGCCCAATAGACAGGCAGAAATCCAATACTTCTCTTAATTCGGTACGGTCTGCATTTTCAAGCACCAATTGAGCAATTGTACTGAAGGCTACCTTCTCACCATGATAATAATGATGTGTTCCTTCTAAAGCTGTTAAACCATTATGGATCGCATGAATCGCAGCCAATCCTCCACTTTCAAAGCCTAGTCCCGATAACAAAATATTCGTTTCGATGATATTCTCCAAGGCTGGGGTTACGATATTCAGATCGCAGGCCTGCTTCGCCTTGAACCCATTTTCAAGCAAAGTGTCATAACACAGTTTGGCAAGACCTAGTGCGGTTATTGTTCCTTTAGCTTCCCCACAAACACCCTCACGAACCCCGCAAGGCAATCCCGCATTCACATTGGAATAAGAATTTGCTGTAGCTCTTGCTTCGAAATAAGTGGAGAGTGCATCTCCCATCCCTGCAACAAGAAATCTTGTTGGTGCTTTGGCAATGACTGTTGTGTCGATCATGACTACACTTGGGCTTTGCTTGAAATAAGCATAATCATCAAACTCACCTTCTGGGGTATAGAGTACTGCGGAGTGGCTTGTTGGTGCATCAGTGGCTGCTATCGTTGGAACGATAATCAACGCTTCTCCTTCTGCTACGCATTTTGCCGTATCAATCGCCTTACCTCCACCCAAACCAATCGTACATGCACATCGATGTTCCTTAGCCAGAGCCTGTAATCTTGCGACTTCTTGTCTTGAGCATTCCCCATGGAAGCCACTTTCAACAAGCGTTATATTAAATTTCTGTTTAGTTGACTCCAATTTATCTTTCACACGTGTAACATCATCTGGATGTGCAATGAGCAGTGCGGAATCACCGAATGTTTTTACAAAATAGCCTAAATTCAAAAGTTCATTCTCACCTTGCACATATTTCGTCGGACTGATAAACGCTCTTCTCATTTTCATTCCTCCTAGGTTGTATATAGTTATTATTATAGATTGCTCTATTTCGGTATGCATGAAACAATAAGATCAGAATAAAGCGTTTTCTTATCGAGTTTTTTTGTCTTCTTATTAAGGAATAGTATTATCTTGTCCTTTTGAGCAAAAATTCGCTATAATGTTCAATATGTTTCTATAACTTACCTAGGAGAATATCGTGATGTCCAAATCTCGATTTAATTTAGAAGAAATAATTGATTTGAAGAAATGGGAGAAACTGCAGGATTCTTTATCACTCGTGACTAAAATGGCGATTCTTACCGTAGATTATAAAGGCGTTCCCGTGACTAAGCACAGCTTCTGTCAGCCTTTCTGCCAAGGCGTTCGCCAAGATTCTAATCTCTCTCCTTATTGTCAAAAATGTGATGCTCGTGCCGGCATTGAGGCTGTACGCCAGAACAAGCCTTATATTTATTTATGCCATTTCAATATTATCGATATCGCGATTCCAATTATTATTGACGATCAATATTTGGGTGCAATTATGGCTGGACAGCTTAAGCTTCGTGAACCTGATGTGTCACAGCTGGAGCAGATAGTATCTAGGCCACCTAATGTTGAGTCGAACATGAAGTTTCAAGCGCTTAAAGAGGATTACGAAGCACTTCCTGTCCTATCCTACGATGAAGTAACCAAGTGCGTGGACCTACTTCTACAGTTAAGTACTTACATCGTGGAAGAAGCCATTCAAAAGCGTACCACCGTTGATTTGTACAAAAGAGTACTGACCACAGATATCGATATATCTGCTTCAGCAGAATCTTTCGAGGAGACAGACCTTACTTATCGCAAAATTCAGTCTCTGCAGCAAGAGTTGTCAGGAGCGCTTATTGAGACCAAATTGAAAAATGGAGCACAAAAGTTGGTCTCTTCAAATGCAGTGCTTCAGCCTGCGTTCGATTACATCTATGCGCACAAAAATGAAAATTTCAGCCTAAAAGAAATGGCCAAGCTTTGTCATATCAGCCCCAGTTATTTCAGTCGCATATTTACAAAAGAAACAGGCGAGAACTTCTCCCTCTTCGTTGCCAGGCTCAAAATTGAATGGGCCAAGCAGTTGCTGGAAACCACAGACGCACCTATTAATCAAGTGAGCGATGATTTAGGATTTTGTGATACTGGTTATTTTATTAAAACCTTCAAACGGTTCGAGAATCTCACTCCAGCTGTATACCGGAATATGTATATGAGTTGATTAGCTGCATTAAGGGGAAATCTGTGATTTCGCCTAATATAGCCTCTTTGATCTTTCCCTCTCCGTTTATAATAAACGTAGCAGGAAGCGCACTAACTCCGAATGAAGTAGATATTTTTCCGGTAACATCGATGACAACTGGAAAAGAAAAACTGTGATCCTTAAGATATTCTGATACTGTCCCTTTAGACTCACCAACATTAATAAACAAGGTTTCAATTTGAGAACTAGTGGATTTGTGAATGTCCTTCAGAAGGAGCATTTCACGCACACATGACGTGCACCAGGAAGCCCAAAAGTTAAGCACCACAATCTGTCCCTGAAAATCGCTTAGTCGAACCTTTTTACCTTCTATAGTAGTAGCTTCAAATTCGGGAGCGATAGAGCCCACTGCAATCCTCTCAGATGAATCTCTTGTTTCATTATGGCTAAATATCCATACAACAGTCGTGACAGCTGCGATGATCACCAGCAAAGCAATGATTCGACGCATGCTCATTTCAGACCCAGACTATGATTAAAGGCTGTATACAGAGAACCAAATTTCGCATGAAATTCTTTGGTCGGACCTGAACCAACATTTCTTCCATGACTTAAAAAGACAATCTGATCTGCGATCTTATCAGCGATTTCTAACTGGTGTGTGGAGAAAATAACAGTATGCCCTTCTTCCTTGATTCTTTGGAGTAGGTCTACAAATTCATTCATCCAGAAAGGGTCAAGACCGTTTGTGGGTTCGTCCATAATTAGCAACGAAGGTTTGGCCAGCAATGCCTGAGCAAATAAGATACGCTGACGCATTCCCTTTGAAAAGGTGTTGACCAGACGATTTCGTTTATCCTGTAGACCTACTAAGCCAAGGACTTCGTTTACTCTCGCTTTGCGATTGGGTACCCTACGGAGAGCGGCCCAAAAAGTCAGAGCTTCCTCTGCCGACAGCCCCTGATTGAATTGATAATCATCCGGCATATAACCAATTTGTTTCGAGAATTGTTTGCGTGATTTGTGCCAGTATAAACCTCCCACTGAGATTTCGCCCACCGAAGGCTGAAGAATACCCGCAACCATTCGCAAAACGGTACTTTTGCCAGCCCCGTTACCGCCACATAGTGCAAGTATGCTCCCAGTGGGGATTTGAAAGCTAATCTCTTCAACTATTGTTTGCTTTTTAATAACCTTAGAGATTCCTCTTACATTCACTAAGGGGTTATCCACGAGAGCGCCCCCTTTCCCATATCCAATATACAAACAGGATCGAGCTCAACATCCAGACTAGACAGACTCCCATAAACAACAAACTACCCTTTGAACCATTTATCCATTCTACCCATTGGTAATATTCAGGTCCCAGCACTGAACCTCCGCCCAGCTTAATTACAACGAATAACCGAACAAGCTCTGCTGGGTTGAGTATTGTGAATACGACCAGCAAGGGCTTAATCCAGAGATAAGGCATTAAACCTAAAAAGGCGATCAAAAAGGTCGGCCACCCTATTACTGTGAAAAACCACACAGCAACAGAAACAGTCAGCGCCTGCCAGCGGTTTCTTGATAATGAACCGATAAACAAGGCGATGGTCAAGAATAGTAAAACAAGTCCTGCGGAAAACAACAAAAATAGAAAGTAAGTAGTAGAATCATAGGCCATGCCCAAGATTCCACTAATCATTCCCATTAAACCATAGCCGAAAGCCACAACCGTAAGTAATACGACAGCCAGCCCCACATACTTGCCAAGAATAAATGACAATGTTCCTATTGGATAAGTAGATAAAAGCTGCCAACTACCTTCTTCCTTTTCTGAGGTCAGTGAAAAAGAGCCTAGGAATAAGGTCATAAGCGGCAGCAGATACAAAATCAGACTTAGCATGGAACCTGTAACTGCGGTGTAGCCTTGAATCTCATTTTGTTTATTAATCAGCAGTAAGCCAAGACTAAACGCACAAAATAATGCCAAAAAAGAATAAGCCCATGGATTTCGAAACCCCATTTTAATCTCTCTGCGTGCGACTTGCAGGATATCAACCATTACATATCCATCTCTTTATCCGATGTCATACCTTCCATTTCCTCAGACTTATGCTCGTCCATATGACCTTCTCCGCCATTCATATCCATTTGCATCATATCCGTATTTTGTTTCCATTCATGCTTGGACAGATCACTTGCTGACAGAACGCTGCCAACCCCTTGTTCCTTCACAAAAGCTTCGGCTGAAGCAGTGTCCTTGAAGCTGATAACTCCATAAGCCATAGGTGTGCGTAGTGTCTCATCATAGACAAAGCTTGCCTTACTGAATTCCACCCATTCTTTGTCGTTATAGTCACGGACATAATCCTTTCCGATGTTTTTGGTTCCATTCTTGTTCTTCCATTCATTCATACAACCAATATCATCAAACTTATAATTCTTCCCGTCTTTCGTTGTTAGCTGAGTAGCAAAGGCATCGTCCTTAACCTGCATATTGCAAATCGCGCAAATATCAACTTCTTCATTAATCGCCAAAGGTTCAAACTTTTTGGAACCACAAGCCGCTAGAATTAACAAACCCACCATCAACATCAGCATTAAACTCCATTTTTTCATAACCGTAATACCCCCATATATAGTATTGTGATCAGAGAGAAAAACAAAAGCAGCCAACCGGCTACCATCACCGACCCTTGCCCCTCACTAACTTGTCCAACATCTGCATGAACTGAATCCAATTGCATAAGCGGCTCTGGATCGGTGGACCATTGTTCTTTATCATTTGTATACAGATCGCTTAAAAATGTCATGCCCGGTGATTGAAAAAAGAGCTGATAAGCAGCATTTTCTGTAACTAATTGCTGATAAAATGGATTAATAGCATATGGCAGATCACTTAAGCCATCACCCGATACATCCAGCCCTTCGAATGAATCCCAAAAATTTCTCGTCATCTTATTATTCTTAGAATCCGTTGCCTGTGCTTCAATCACATTGGCAATAAAAGCATTCTTCTGAAAGCGGTTTCCTTCAGAACCCTCAAATTGAATCCCAATATAATTTCGGAGCACCATATTATTCTGGAGAGTGTTGTCGGAGGATTGTTGCATATAGATTCCTACCCGATTTCCTTCCACGAGGTTATTTACAATCTGAGAGGTACGAACGTCAAAGAGCAGGATTCCTTGAGAATGAACATTCTGATTTTGTTTACGAAAAGAGTTTCCTGATACCATAACGTCGCTCACTCCCATCACCATCGCGCCAGTAATATTGTATTCTCCAATATTGTTCGTAACAGATGATCCATTGATATACATACAGTGAACACCGTATCGTAAATGATAGAGCCGATTGTGATCAACCTTTGTATTGCGACTCTTCTCTAAATAAATGCCATCTCGGAGATAAGAGATTTCATTCTCTCTGATATCTGAACCATGAGAGTTATAGAGATCGATGCCATTACCTCTTTTTCCCGAAGCAGCACCTTCAGGTATAAACCAACGGATTTTATTGTTTACTATAACTCCACTATCAGACTCACGTAGCATAATGCCAAAGCCAAATGTATGTATGACTAAATCTTTCAAAGTTACCTGATCGGCTTCCACCCGAATCGCTGCTGCTTCTCCCCCGTTATGCTGCTGTATATTAAGTCCTTGAAGCTTTACCCCATCAGCCTGAATCATAACTGCAACCTCAGCATCGGGAGATGAATTTAATAGTGTTGCCCTTCCTTCCCCGCTAATCGTCAGCCTTTTATCAATTTGAACCGGACCCAGGTAAGTACCTGGAGCTAAAGTAATCGAATCTCCGATTTGGGCCGCATTAATAATCGGCTGGAGTGGAATCGCTTTCGAAGTAGTATTTGCACTGGCACTCCCACTGTAGGTCGTGATTATTAAGAAAAGGCTGAATAACATCATTAGCATTACTCTGAGGTGACAGAAACTTTTGCGTATAACCATTGTTCACCCCCTATCAGTAATTCATTCTCTAATCTATCATTTGCCTAATTGTAAAGAAAAGGAAGTTGCATGCCTATAGCTCAATGTAGCTATCCCTATTAATAAGATGTGTCTAAATTGTGAGTTATGTCACATCGTTTGCTATCCCAAATGTGTGTCCATATAATAAAAAACCGCGCATAGCGCGGTTTCATTAGGTTAACTAATTATTTTCAAGGTAATGATAAACGGCCATCATTTCTTGTTTATTTAACTCCCGAATACGATTGAAAATTGGAATATCTGCTACAGCCTCAATATTTGAGCTTTCAGACATAACATCACTTACATTGCCAGTTAGCCAAGTTTGTACTTCAATGCCTTCGACAATTTCTTTACGCCCTTCATCATTAATGCCACTTGCGTAACAACTAACACATGGAATCGTTAACTTATAAACGCCATCGTGAAGTCCATCTTCGGATATGACTTTCTTTCCTTTACAGAATGGACATGGCTGACTAGCTTTTATTTTATTAATTTGAGTGACCAGTTTTTTGTAACCAAACGCTTCATAAACATAGGTCAGCTTTTTGTATTTTCCATTCGTGAAAAACTTATCAATGATGTATTCTCTGGTTTCGGTGATATTCTCAAAATCACAAATCGTAATCTGATTATTCAAGCTAATAGATTCAATACTGCCGCTAATATCGCCCCAGAATGGCAGTGCATTTTGCAATACCATTTCATAGTGTGCAAAGCTCGCTACTTCAAGTTCAAGCATTTTTAGAGCAACTTGTATTTCCCTAGGTAATAGAGAGACATCCACTGTTAGAACCATATCACCGCCGACAATAGCTTTCATTTTTTCAAGCATCGGTAATTTGCCAACGGTACTGATCACTTGATCAAGAGGTAGTCCAATGATCTCACGAATATCTGTGTCGCCAAACTTTAGCTTCTTATGATGATTTAGTACGGTTCCTTCACAGATTGGACAGGTAATCAGTATTTTGGACTGTTTAATATGCTCTTTAATAATCGCTTTTGATATCACCATGTAGTTCCCAATGATGTAATTAAAGCCTTCCCAAGTTCTTGTTGCCTTGCTTGCTTTATCATAAAATGACTTTTCCCAATATCCGTACCAAAAAGTATGCTTTTCTGCATCCGTCATCTCATTATAGCTCTTACTGATATCTTGTCCGAGTTCATTCTTAATCTCATCAAAGATGAATTTTATTTTGGGGAATTGATAGAATTTCAGAATATCCATTGCATCTGGATGTAATAAGCCATCCCAAAATGGCACATTTTTATCCTGAAGAACAACTTCAAAATCAAATTTTTCAATGACTCGACGTCCCTTGCAGCATGGACAATGATTGTCTTGATTATAGAAATCGAAGCTATTTGTATCTTTATTAGTTGGATGTGCCGTTACAATTTGGTTGATCAAGCCACCAATTTCATATAGAAAAGTATATTGACTATATAAGTGTCTTTCCAGATCAATGGCGATTACAGGTGCAATGGTATCTGATTCATATTCACCATATATCAAACGCGCCATAGAGGATAAGCTTTTTAAGATGCCACCTTTATAAACGTTTTCCGCATTTTTAAAGTAGGCAATTTGATTTTCTTTTAAATAGTTAATGCCATTTTGTTGACGCAGTGTTGAAGAAATTTGCAATGGGGCGACATGATCTTCACTGTTTTGCTCGAGATAATAATTTTGATGACCGACAACTTCTAGATGCTCAACAGGTTCAAGCTGTCTTTTACCAAAATCAACGATAAAATCAGAGTTTTCCAGCATATACGAGTTATGTTCAATCATCATTATGGAGACCGATTCGTCCTGAAGAATGACTCTAATGCTATCAATGAATTGATTTAGAATATTTTGTGATAACCCTTTGGAAGGCTCGTCAAAAATGAAAAGTGTATTTGGGTTTCTTGAACCTGCAAATAGTTCGGAGACTAAATGAACACATTGAAATTCACCTGTGGATAAAGACTGTGTTTTTCTTTCCAACGTTAAATAACCCAGCCCAAGCTTGATCAATAAACTTAAACGTTTATGAGCGATGTCTTCATTTGGCAGTTCATCAATAATATCTTCAATTGAGCGCTGAAAAATATCATCAATCTCTTCGCTATATTTTGTGAGCTTTCTCTTAATATCAAGAAAAGTCGCAACCGTAGACCGGCTGGTAATCGATTGATTTCGATCCTGCCCCACAATCACCAGCTTATCCTTGGGATATCGCTTCACAAAATCCTTGGACATACACTCATTGACCAATGTAGATTTACCGCAGCCAGATTCCCCTGTGAACGTTACAAGTCTATTACGAGGAATCTGAATTTCGGCGATTTGAATATTACGACAGTAAAGATCATGAAAATGATAATATTCAGTTGGAGCTGCCTGATTTATTTCTCCATTGATCGGCGCAGGACGTGGCGATTCTTCAACGATTTTCCCGCCATATTTACCACTTCCTGGTCCAAAGAACAATCGCTCGTCCGTTATGTCTAATACAGTATCCGAATGATCAATAAGCCAAATTTGATTCTTAAATCCTAGTTGTTTTATCTGCTCTAATATTTTCAAAAGGGTTTGGTGATCCAGACCCACAGAGATTTCGTCAATGATAATTACTGTATTTTCACTTGTTGCCATGAATTCTGCCAAGTAAAGTCGTGTTAACTCTCCACCTGACAAGGTACCCATTATACGATTTAAGGTTAGATAACCAATATTCATATGGATTATGTTCTTTAGAATGTTTTGTTTACCTTCACTAATGTTTAGAACTTCTGCTAGAGAAAAAATGGTTTCAATGCTTAAGTCATTAATATCGGAAATACTCTTGTCTTGGTCTAATAACTCCATTTTGTATTGTTCAGCTTCGTGATTATATCGCTTACCCTTACACTTTTTACATTCGACATTTTTAGTAGTGCCGCGACCTTTACAATCTGGGCACCAGCCTAATTCATTATTAAATGAAAAAACCTCTGGCGATAGGTTATATTGTTCAGCAATCGCAACTCGAATCTCTGTGAACACACCCGTATGTGTGCCAATGGTTGAACGAGGATTGGAAGAAATAGATGATCTCCCTAGAAAAAGTACAAGTGGCATTTCTTCCATCTGAATCGCACTGAAATTAGTCTCCATAATGTTAGGGAATAAATACTGATATTCTGCCTTTGGCAATAAAGAAACGAGACGTTTCTTGGATTCTTCGCCGATGGTTTGACAAAAGGTGGTTTTACCAGATCCGGATAAACCAGCAATCCCTAGGGATTGCTCAACTGGAAGTACTGCATCTAACTTATTAATATTGTTCGCAATCAATCGATTGATTTTCATAGTGGTATCATCTCATCTCCATTCTCTTCATTTAGTATTGCCATCATTTATTCCATTAAAAAGGGCACTTTCCATTTTCAGAAAAGCGCCCTATTCTTGAAATTACAGTTCTGCTAATACTTTTTCAAGCTGACTGCCCATATTCGCCCAAGCATATTTAGCTCCTTCAATAGCGCCTTGGCGAGCTTTGGTCTCCTCACTAAATCCAGATTGAGCAAGATGCAGATGAACCTTACCATCTTCCTCTTTGCTCAAAGTCCAAGTAACTGTTGTACCTTCTCCGGCACTATGCCAAGTATAGGATAATGTATGTGGCTCATCTACTACGAGAACCTCGCAATCTACAATACCATCCCACCATTCATTTGGCTCTGCACGAAATTGAAATTTATGCCCTACGACTGGTTTAAAGTCATTGCTCCAAATCCATTTCGCAAGTGTATCTGAATCCGTCAAAGCGTTCCATACCTTCTCGATGGAGCTTGTAAATTGATAATCTAAGGATACATCTGGTTTCATTATTCTTCCTCCAATAAAAGTTTTAGTTTATCGATTCTTTCTTTCCAGAAGCCTTCGTAAAAAGATACCCAATCCCGAATTTCTTTCAATGGATTGGCATTCAAACGATACCTCGTTTCTCTACCAACCTTTCGAGCAACTACAAGATCAGCCTCTTTAAGAATAGACAAGTGCTTAGATACTGCAGTACGGCCCATATCAAAATGAACTGTGATTTCATGTAGGGGTAATTCATCAACATCAGCCAGGATTTGAAGTAATTTTCGCCTTGTTGGATCTGCAACAGCGTCATATACATCCCTCACTTGACTATTATCGTTCAAAACCACCCCCACCTTTTCCGTAATATTACCTGTAGTGTGACCGATTATACTTCATCAGCACCCAATTAGACACCATTTAGTGTCATATTGATTATAGGACACCAAATGGTGTCGTGTCAAGGTCCTTAAAATTTTAATATTTGATCTTTCAATGGAATAAGGCGTAAATATCGGTGCCTTGTTATTTTATTGCTCCCGTTCCCTGTATAGAAACTTTAACATTTACATCAAAAACAGCTTCGGGATAAATAGACTGCCATTGCTCCCATTCCTTATCCCCTTCATGCCGGGTAGCTCTATAGAGTAATCCAAAACCGAACGGATCTATCCCGTTTTTTTGCAGCTTTTTCAGCAAACTTGATATCTTCGTCTTTTCTTCCTGTTCAACATGCTTTTCAAATTTAGTCCAATTTTCTTCATACACCTGATTTACGAATTCTTCTACAACTCCACGCATTTGAATAGATACACGAATAACTGGTTTATTCTTATTGTTTGTATCAATCGTATAACGTCTCTTCAACTGTTCAATTGCCAAGACAAAAGGTTGACTTACCATTTTTGTGGTGATTTCGAAATGAGGATAGCTATGAAGAAGTTCTTTAAAGACGCGCGTTTCATCTGTTGTCAAAATCGTTTTTATTTTATGTTTGTCTAAAAGAGCAACCATATCAATTTTGTATACCTCTTTTTCGGTCTCGATAATAGGCAAGTAGGGGTCCATGCCCTTTTCCGTCGTTCGACGATAGAAATCATAAAGGTGTTCGGGAACCGTGAACGATGAGATTGATCCCGATTCGGACAGACTTAATAACAATGCATTACCTGAAAAATTTTCTGATTTTGGTTTCATTTTAAGAACAGTCTCCGCGTTGGGCTTCCCTAATGCCACCATCCCCTCCATCGGAATATCGAATCTTCTTGACAGCCAATTAAGTGGCTCGTTGATACTCTCATGGGCTAATGATTCACCCAAAATACATATTTCTAAAAGACCAAAATTAAGATCTTTCGATGATTTTGACCTTATTCGTCCGATCGCGCCTGATATCGTTTCGGAATTTTCGCTTATAATTTGAATATTATTCACAGAAGGATCAAATTTTTGAGCAGGTAAAGCTAATTTCAATGTCACGCGATATGGATTTTTTACATCATCTGATTGATCTACTCCGATGGCGATTACGAATATTCGTTTGTCGATATCCTTGAATGCACAACCCGATTGTATAACCACTGTAAAGCAGAGAACCAATAGGATAATGTTTCTCATACTTTACGCTTCCATTTCATTACAGCAAACAACGCAACAAGCGCGACCATCAGAAATTCGGTATAAAATCGCAACTCTAGCCAATTGACTGTATGGTTTATGATTTGTTTTAAAGTGAATGTACTGAAGTAGATTACTGTAACAATGGTAAATAGGCAACAAATTGCCCAAGATAATAGTTGTTCCTTTCGAAGATTATTTTGAAATTTCATAGAGAAGCATCCTTTCAACAGCTCAATTCCAACATGAATGGTTACAGACGCATACACTAAGAGCAAAAAAAGGACGATGAGAAAATAAGGCATAATCGTACGTGAGAATAACCCTGACATCATACCAATTGAATCTAATGCAGAATACGTGGGGGCTATATAATTCCCCACCCCGTATGTGCCATGAATTCCAATGGAAATAATCAAACCAGTGACTAATATATGCAAATTAACAATAAGGACAATGGGAGTGTATTTCCATTTGATTTTGCTGGGAACAACTCGATTAAATACGATTAAGCCAACAAATCCGGAGAAAACACTATTTGCAGCCGTAATCGTTCCCCATTTCGGCCAAATGAATGCATAATCTGCCATTGCTTTAATGGAATTCCACTCTATTCCTTGACTAAAGATGGCTTTTGTAAATGCATAGTATATTAAAGGAATGCAAATAAAAAGAACGATCTCAAGCGTACTTAATATTGTTTTGCTTGACCTTGTAGCTCCCCAAGATACTGCAAGAAAAATAAATACCATAATAGTAATTGTGTTTACATCTGTTAGATATAAATTAAAAAAGGTTGATGCGTACCCTATCATGATGCATCCTTTTGTTATAGTCATAATTGAAAAGAATATTAATAATGATATTCTTGCTCCTGCCGGCAAAAACATCCGAAAGATTTCAGGCAAACCCTTCCTTGGAAAATAACCAAGTGACTTGGTCATTGTTACAAGAAATATCATGCCGCTAACCGCACTTATCACAATAGCCAGCATGCTTCCATTAAACCGTTCATTCAATAAAAGGGTATATAATAAAAGACCTGTGATGGTGATCCCATCACACCATAAAACATAAAAAACATATCGATTCAAGGAAAAATATCCTCCTTTCCTTTATAATTTCCCGAATTTTTCTTGTTCTCCGATAAACACTTTTAAATAAGGTTTCCCAAAGCTTTTTAAATCGTTCAAGTAAAGGATCAAACAAAATAGTCCTGCGATTAGACCTACATATCCAAATAAACTAGCTAACAAGATGAAAGGATATTTGACAATCCGTAATGCGAAACTCATAGCATTGATCGGCACGACAAAATTGGCAATGCCAATGGCGGAAGTTACGATAATCATGATATTGCTAACCAGATTTGCCTGCTGCGCAGCTTGTCCTAGAATTAGTCCACCAACTGTCGTTGCCGCTGCGCTGATCGACTTGGGAAGCCGTATACTAGCTTCGATTAAGGTATCGATTAAGAACATCATAATGAGCACTTCAATGTACGACGGATAAGGGATACCCGCACGACTACCGGCAATAGAGAAAGCGAGCTGGGCTTGAAACAACTCAGGGTTGAAAGAGACCAGAGAAATATAAATGCCAGGAAGTAACACAGTAATGAAAATGCCGATATAACGAAGTACCACAAGACTAAAACCGACCCATAACTGCTCAAAAGTATCATCCATTGAGGAAATGAAATCATAAAAAGTAGCCGGAGCGATTAGAACGAATGGGCTACCTTCCACAAGTATAACGATTTTGCCTTGTTTCAGATTTAACGCGACACGATCTGGTCTTTCCGTAATCATCAATATAGGAAAAAGCGAGTATTTTCGACTAGTAAGTAATCTTTGAAGGTGTGCCGCCGAAAGAATGACATCTGGTTTGACCGAAGCTAGCTGCGTTTGAAGTTCGCTCAATACTCCCTTATCAACTAGTAGACTGTCATAAATTAAACCGACTTCTGTCTGTAGTAATCCACTAACCTCTCTTTTCTCATAAACAAGATTTGGGGAGGGATAACGATTCCGAATCAAATTGAGATTTGTATCAATCACATCGCTGAATGAACGTTGCGAGCCATATATCGCTGTTTCCGAGCTTGCATCCCCAAGCTGATTATTGATCACTTTTTTCGCACTGAACAAGAAAAGCTCATTTTCCATTTGAATACAGGCATGACCAATCATCAACTTCTGTAAAATGTCTTCGTCCTTCTCCGGTTTGCTGATGTCAAGAAGAGAAGTAAGATAATCGTTGAATTCCTCTTTTCCTGGGCATTTTAGTATGGAGATGATCAGATCATCCTTAATTTTCTTTTCATCGCAAACGCTGTCCAAGTAGAGGATCTCCAACTCGATATCCTGAATTCGGACGATTTCCTCCTTCATATCACTTGAGGAAGAAAGCTGCTTCTTAATTAGTTGAAAAGTTTCGATCATGATGTAGCAATCCTCCAGTTCGTTTTTGATATCATTTCCTTTTATTCTCAGTTTTATCCTATGTAAATATACTAGTAATTGAAGGAACCATGTTCATACTCCTAGTTCTAAAACAAAAAGGCAGGAACAAGGTTTATCACCTTAGTCCTTGCCTTTCAATTACCACGTCAATTCAACTCATTACATTTTTACTCAATAAAGCGGCAACACTTCTTGTTTAAGCCCTGAAAAAAGTTCTCCAGATTGTTCAAAAAAGGTGTCAGGCAAATGATAGTAAGCATCTCCCATAGATACGACTTTTAGTTCAGGAATGATATACATGCCCATATAGGTTCCATCCTTGAGGTTGAACTTTAACTGATACGATTTTCCTTGGGATTGCGCCTCTGCAATAGCCTCGTATTCTTTATTACTTAAATCAGCTGTTTTTGCGCTGTACAGCCCATCAATGATAGACTCCACAGAAGCATGATCTGTCATTTTCTTTAACACGTCATTTCCCACATGATTAAGAACATGGATATCTTTTGCATGCTCTTTTAGATTAGACATATCCAGATATTCCTTAGCGGCCATCGTAGAATCGTTAGTCTTCGCCACGATTTCTGCCAAATAATAATGCTCCTCAACTTTAACAGCGATGCGGAATTGGGATGGGTACGTCGGAATTTCATATAACTTACCTCCAACAGCGAACGTAGACGAGAAATCCTTTTCTACAACTTCTCCTCCATTGTTCTTCCCGATCTCTTGGTTAATATCAAAATCTATGGTTCCAAGTGATTTTTCAGGCTTCATTCCTGTGAACTTAAACTGAGCACCATCACTTACAAATGCATAACGAAATCCGTTGTAATTTAAAATTTTCCGAACTCCGGTAGGAGCTGAAACTGGCGTTTGCTTCGAGATTTGTGGTGAATTCGTTAATGATGTCTTTAGAGGAGATGTATAAATGGCCACTCCTAACACAAGTGCAGCACAAGCAGCCATGGTTCCCCACTTCGCATATGTTCTCTTATTAGTACGCCTCGCTGTGTTGGCCTTTTCCACCAGATTGCCGTCTACATAACCAATAGTCTTAAATAGATCTTTATTATTCATAGGATATAGCCCTCTTTCATAAGGTATAATTGGAGTTTTTTTCGTGTTCTAAAAAGAATCGATTTCGTTTTACTTTCACTTATTGAGAATCGAGTTGCGATATCAGCCAAAGAATCGGAATACCAGTAACGTCTCAGAAAAATATTCCGATGATCTTCATTAATCTTCAGCAGAAAATTGCTTATAGATTCAGCGATTTGTTCTTCCTCATATTGACTTTCGACATTGTCTGGAGAGGATAAGCAATCATTTAATTCATCAAGAATCGTATCGAATGTTTTATTCCGCTTTTTGGCCATGTAATAATCGTGTTTATTTAACGCGATATTTCGTGTGATTCTCCCCAAAAAAGATGAGAGCTTAGCAGGCGTCTTCGGCGGTATCGTTTCCCACGCTCCTAGAAAGGTATCGTTCACGCATTCTTCCGAATCTTCAAAATTAGACAGAATGTTATGAGCAATCTTGGAACAATAATTTCTATATTTTTTGGATGTTTCTTCTATTGCTGTTTCATTGCGGGCAAAGTACAGCTGTATGATTTCACTATCGTCCACTCCATCACTTCCGTTCAGTTTGATTAAGGCCTCACTTATAAAGTAAGAAAAAAAGGGTTTTGGTTGCAAAAATATTTTTTCTTATGTACTAGTGCGGGAAATCATTTTATGTCTTCATAAGCTTCGACATTCAATGCCAATAATATGACGTGTGATCTTATCCTTTTGATTCCTATGAAAAAAGCCGGTGTACCCTATAATGGGCAACACCGGCCAATATATTAAAAGTAGAAACTATAGAAGAATTGCTGCAGCTTCATGATAGAAGCATAGACGCTCCGCGATTTCGTGAACTGACCTTTTTTTGTTCAAATCATGCTATTCAGCCACAAACCGTTTATTGTTTAAATCCAATTTGTAAAAGATATCTTTTGCCTCTGCTTCTTGTGTACCTGCTCCAACTGGTGGATGGACTACTAAGATATTATTTTCCACACTTGGTAAAGGCTCAGCTTCTGAATAAAGAAGTGTTTTCGAGACTTGATCCTTCTTTACGATTTCTAATGGGAATACATCTTCATTTTGCTTATCAATCGCGAAAATATATCCTTCCACGCCATGACCTGTTTGATATTGAGGAGTAAGGATGTAAACCTCAGCTTCTTTAAAACTCAGCTTCTCAAAGGATATTTTTTTGCTGGATGGTCGGAAAAACAAGTAATTGGGTAGTTCCATTAAGACTTTGTCCTGATCTCCCTGTCTGTAGATAATAGAGTAATTACTCTGAAACGTCTGATCACCCTCTTGTCCCATCGTGCTCGATACGACCAAATGCCCAAGTTCTTCTCTACCTTTGGCTATCATCAATAATGTTCCCTTTTCCGTTTGCTGTTCCGCCCGAATTAATTTATCCTCATTTACTGCGTCAATTACAATGGAATCCATGAGATCGTTTTTTGAAAATAAGCTAACCTCTGATGGTTTTTGTTCCTGAGTAGATGAGTTGACTTGTTGATGGTTACAGGCAACGAGTAAACTAAATGCTAAAACCGATGATGCTACTTGCAAAATAAGCTTGTTAATTGTAACCCTCTCACTTTCATTTACAGCTGGGTACAACTACTCCCGAATTACAGTCCAGTCTGTATTCATAATTGTTTTATAAACCAGGGCTTAATTAATGGTATTACCATGGCTGGTTGCATAGCTTTTGTATGATCCATTTGGCTTCCCGTTAGCACTTCAACATCCCAGCCTAAATCACACAGCTTCGTCGAATTCTTCTTTAATATCCCAGCAATATCAACGGTAACATTTCCAAAATTCTCACCATATACGATAGTATCATTTTCTCCTGCAAAAGCTAATTTTGGAAGACTAAGCAATTGGTAAATACTACGATCATCAAAAGAAGTGAGGCTCTCGTATAAGGCAACAAATTGAGCTGTTACACGGGTATCCATTGATACTTTGATGTTGTCCCAGTCTATCTCATCAGGATTCTCTGTTTCAATGGAGTTTTTTTCAGCTACCTCATTTTGATTATTCAAAGCTTGGGTATGTGTTTTTTGAGTTACAATCAGCATCTCTTGATAGGGACCATTATATGGCGGAAAACCTCCCATGACCAAGCTTTCCAGACGATTTGTTCTGATAGCCAATTGTAGTCCAATTAAAGCTAGCCAGGAATAACCGTAGTAGCTAAAGCTCTTAACGTTCATTTCATCAGCAATAAGGAGCAGATCCTTCACAATATGGTCTACGGTTAAGTTGTCCACTGGATGTTGAAAGAGATGACCTTCATAATCAAAATAAAGCACTTGAAACGTATCTGCGAGACCTTCAACAAAATGTTTACCTAATTCAGGATCTACGCCCCATAGCTTTAGATTTTCTGCCTCCTGATTGTACACGGATTTTTTAGCGATAGGTAACATAATGGTTGGACGATCTGATCCTCCTGTCAATCCTACTTCTATTGCTGAATGGTTGGTTAATCGTATGATTTTTTTCAAACAATCCTCTCCTTACTGTTTTATAAAAATATCATATAACATTCATGCAATCTTTCGGTTTATCCCATACTAATCCTTGATATATCTAATTAAATTAGATTTAATGTTGTTGTAGCACTTGAAGGTTTAACTTTAATGTTCTGGGGCGATGACGATTATGGGAGATAATTATACACCAACAATAATAGCTAAGAAATTAAATGTAAGTACCACTACATTAAGAAGATATGAAGTTCAAGGCTTAGTTCCAGAAGTCCCGAGGACTCCTAGCAATCGCCGGTGTTATACAGACATTCATGTCCAAGCTTTTATTACGATTCGGGAACTTTTACAAGGATATGAGATTCCAGTTGTGTACGATGTGATGAGAAAGATTAAAGCTCGGCAAATTGAGGATGCACTTTGGTCAATCAATCAGGAACAGCATAATGCACAAACGGAAAAGCATAGGTTAGAGGATGTGTTACGCATGTTCCGAAATGCAGATTTATCAAAATACAACGATTTAGAGGTAACAAATGCAATGACTATTGGTGAAGTTGCACAAATGGCAGGCGTTAAGCCTTCAGCCATTCGACATTGGGAACAAGAAGGCCTTATTACTTCTAACAGAAATAAAGACAACGGCTATAGGCTCTATACTGTAACGGAATTAAGAAAGATTATACTAATCAGCAGTCTAAGGAAGACCGTGTATTATATCGAGAATATGAAACAACTCCTGAATGAAATAGAGACACAAAACTATAAAAAAGTAGAAATGTCATTCGAGCTTGCGTTACAAAAATTAAATAGTCAATTAATGAAGCAGTTTTTAGGGATCGCTGAGCTTATGAAATATGTGAAATACTATTAAACTTGATAACTTGATATCAACAAGCAATCTTTCCAAAAAGAAGAAAACTTAACTCAAATTCCAGTGCACCTGCATCCCCCTTTTTTCGGCAAGAAGTCCTTACAGCAATAAACATATTTTGGCTCAGAATTCGATCGAAAGCATAGATTTTTTGGAACATTATTAATCCTTCTTAACATCATTTATAAGAACGCAAAAACTCCTCCCTTAAGGGACGGAGTTGATTTCGCGTTACCACCCTGATGGGTGTATTCATGAATACACCCTCTCTGTTATCGTCTAATAACGATGCTCCCTTGTAACGGCAGAATCCCGGAACTATTTAGACAGCCGCTAGTTTATTGAACTAACGTTCCCCGTTAGCTTAACGACATGACAAGCGGATCCGACGGACTTCGCCATGCAGAATTGTCTACCTGTTTGCTCTTCCTAGAAATGCTTCGGACAGCATCAAGGAGTGAATGCGACTCAGCAGGAAAACGATGTTACAGAATGTCAACGCCTTCTTAGGGTTACTACTATATAAATCACAATAATAAAGTATCGATGATTTGGTGAAATTTCATTCTATTCTCGTCTAATTCAGATATTCCATATCCTTTCATAAACTCATCTATTTCTTCTTTCCTATCTGTATAATAAGTAAGACTTTTTACAAGATAATAAATATCATAGTATGGATCTGATATCCCTGATCCTCCTAAATCAATAAATGCTTCAATATGTCCATTATTTATCATAACGTTTCCAGATCCATAGTCACCATGGGTAAAAACTAGTTCCTCTGTCGACGCTTTATTCATCTCCAAAAAATCAATCAGTTGCTCAATAGTATGATTGGGAAATGAGTTATTAATAGCCTCCATGACTTCATGTTTTCTCTCATTAATATTGTTTTTGACCATATCAATCAGTTTTTCTGGCAAAAAATCATTGAAAAAGCAATTATCAATGGGAACATTGTGTATTGTTCTTAAACCTTTTCCTAAAATATAGCCTAGACTTTTATCTCCCTCTTCCTGCTGGTATTCTTCCGCAGTACAACCTTCTATATAGGTCATAACTAAATATTCCTTTCCATTCTCCACCTGATAACTTATTACTTTAGGAGAAGGAATCACATCATTTACCCATTTCAGCCTTTCTGCTTCGTCCATTAAACTTCCAGAATCTTTAACGTTTTTTTCTTTCAGTACATATTTTACAGAATTATCAAACTCTAAAATGTACAAAGATTGATAATGTCTTCCTTTTTCAATGATTGTAGTTTTAAGTAATTCTGACTGATTTACTAATTTACTTGGCATTGAGAATTGGTTATTCATCATTTTGTACTCCTCATTTGTGTATCTTGGCGTTATTTCCAATAACGTATTATTCACGGACTCTATGAATAATTTCATATGTAGGGTATTCGCGAAACTTTTAAACTAACCTGCCCGTTTGATTAACAAAAACAGCCGATCACGTTGAGACCTGCTGTCTTCTTGTTTTTATTGAGCTAACGATTCCCCGTTAGTCGCAGACTACTTAATTCCGATCCAATATCTCTGGATTTCTGTTCCAGTATCAACATTCTTGGGTGATTCATTTCCCTCGCTTTAATGAGTGATTGTCTTAATAACTCAGTTGCATATCCTTTCAACCGCATGCTTGGTCTAACACCAAAACCAATATGCCCACCCATTTGCAATAAACGATCATTTAGTGAATGTCGCATATTAACTGCCCGTTAGCTTAATAAAAAAGAGCAGGATACGAAGCACCTACTCATCATTGTGTGTTATTGAACTAACGTTTCCCGTTAGTTGAGAAAATAATCATCCTTCAATTTCAGTTACATTAACCCAGTCTAATTTTACATCAAGAGTTATAACAACTGGACCTTCTGGTGGGTTATGAGGACCTACTTATGAAAAGACCATAATTGTTTTTGCGAAAATTTGTGAATGGAGTTTTTGTTTTTCATCCATGTATTTCCTTTCACTATTAAAATATAAACAGCTATGGCAAAATAAATTGCACTCCAAATCCAGTCTGAGAGGGTTATTAAATGATGCTCATATAAGTAGTTGATGTACCAGATCCCCACCGGTAAATGTACAATAATTGCGGAGACTAATCCTGGATTATACATGCTTTTTGCTCTTATATTAATGACGACTCCATGGAAAATGATTTGGAAAAAGCCCATTAAAACAGGTGCCATCCCCAGCCATACTACTGACGGGAAGAATACAGGGAGCAAGTAGAACACATAGGCGATGACCACATTAATAATCATTGCCGACTGTTTATTTAATGGATAGTTGTTAGGGGATTCACTTTTAAAAAGGGCTATATTGAATATGCCTGGAAAGTACCCTGGCCAGCGGTATTCCTCAAACTGATGAAGAAGGATCGCCACAAAGCTTAACCATAATATGCTGTTTATCCGCGGTATTGTTTCCCAGTTCATTAGAAGATAAATGCATATAACAATGCCAATGAATAGTCCTATATCCTGCCAATATTTTCTCAAAAAATTCATTTAATCACCTCAATCTGAGTTTCTTAATGAAAGTATCTTGCAAAGAGCAAGTCAATCTGTTCCTCTATAGGTGCAATCTTCACGGAAGCTCCTGTTTCTAGAATAGGACTCATAAGTGCCGGTAGAAAAAGCGCTCCAAAAATCTGCATCGTCATGGTCATCAGGTGCTCTGGCTGCTGTTCATCGGTTAACTCTCTTAAAGTATTTTGTATCTTAGGAAACCCCAATAGATTCAAAAATGATCCATATTCATGCTGAGAGGAGAAAACGGTATTGCCCATCAGGATGATTCTGGAGAGCAATTCGGGATATTGACGGATCACTTGCAAATAATCTATTAAAAATTGCCTCAATCTATCCCGTGAGGATATAGAGAAATCGTCAAGTATGGCAAAGGTATGCTGAAAGCTGTTCAATATCAATTTGATGGACTCGCTAAACAAGTTTTCTTTGGACCCAAAGTAATAGTTAACTAGAGCGACATTCGTGCTTGAGGCTTCTGCAATTTTTTTTATAGTGATCCTTTCAAAGCCTTCTTGTTTGGTCAACTCCAGTGTGGCACGCATAATCTTCTCTTTTGTTTCCAACTTTTTGTCTGTCTCCATACGCAACCTCCAAGTATATTTCCTCTGATTTAAACAACATTTTAAATAACGTTTAAAATAACGTTTAAACTTAGTATAGCAATATTTTTCCTTTTTTCAACTTTTATTTATCCGAAATCAAACCAAGTCTCAAAGTCTCATTGTGACTATCCTGCCCGTTCGTATTATGAGATCAACCAGTTCTTTCTGGTTGATCCTTTTTTCATTTGCATAGAGGATTAAAGTAGCCTGGTCGAACGTACCTGCCCGTGGGACTTGATCCCGAGAGCTATAATGTTCACCCCTACTTGTCATGACCATGATTGAGGCTGATTGGGACGTAAGATCCCGTATAACAAGCGATGCTATGGAGCGACAAGAAGAACCTTAGGCGATGCCGGTGAATCTAAACTTATAGGGAGAGATAAAATGAATCCAGTTATCGGTCTAGATATTTCTAAAGAAGAAAGCCATGGACAAGCCTTTCTAGAGCGCGGAAAGCCATTCCAAGTGACATTCCACTTTGAGCACACTCGAGATGGTTTAGCAAATCTACTTCAAGTTTTATCAGAAGTTGAATTTTCATCTAAACAACGCCCTTTGCTTATTCTAGAAGCAACCGGTCATTATCAAAGTCCCATTGTTCAGTTCCTAGAGGAACATCAATATATTTATATTGTTATTAATCCGCTCATCTCAAATCGGCTTAGGAAGTCACAACTTCGTAAAGTAAAGACGGATGCTGCTGACGCTTACCTATTGGGAGAGCTGTACTACAAAGAAGAGTTTGAACCTTATAAAAAAAGAGGTGTGCAACTTCTCAATCTGCGCTATCTTACAAGACAATATGAATCTCTTTCAAAGATGTGTGTACAAACTAAACTACAATTCCAAGCTGTTTTAGATCAGATTTTCCCTGCTTACAAAGGTGTCTTTGGAGCTATGTATTCCGGTATTTCATTACAGTTTTTAAGTGAATTCCCAACCTCATATTCAGTATTACAGACGGATGAAAACACACTCAAATCTAAGATGAAAGAACTGCTTTCTTCAAAACGGGGGCGTTCAGAGGACTGGATTAACCAACGGGTGCAACGGGTGCAACGGCTGCTAGTTGCGGCAAAACAAAACCCATTTCAGCAAACCATGTATGCAAGCCACTTAATCAATTTGAAAGTCCTTATTACCCTCATTCTTCAGTACCAAGAGCATCTTACTGGATTGGAACAGAACATAGAGCGATGCTTTTCTCTCCGCCTGTTCAATTATTGCAGTATTTCTGCTTTGTTAGTTATACGCCTTTTCCTTGCGTGAAGTAAAAAACAAACGGCACGGGGCTTTCCCATGCCGTTTTGAATTCCATTTTTATTCCCGTTCTTACCTTTGAGCTTAACTTAATGACATTGCCTGTTTGGGTGTCCTTATTGTTTTTCTAAGTTTTGCTTGCTAAGCGACTCTATTCAGCATCATTCTGCTCTTCCAGCCATCTCAAAATCGCTTGGTTTGTTTCTTCCGGCTTTTCTTGCTGGATCCAATGACCGCAATCCAGATTGACCACTTCCGCATTAGGCACGAACTTTGTCAGGTTTTCAGACCTCTGGACCGTATCCCGGTCACCATAGATCATGAGGGTCGGCTGTACCATAAAAATGAAGGGGGTTGCGATTTTGGATGAGCTGTTTCATCCCTTCTTCATTTAGCGATTTGATTTATGCCTCGCATTTAAAACGTTCTGACTTTTGATGAGAATTAAACCCTAATTGATTGAGAAATACAGTAGCTCCTCTCTCCTAAAGATCAGGGAAACAATAGACCCAGATTTATGCAGTACCAAAAATCCTTTTAACGATTCTTTTGTTATTTATATTTCCTTATTCTGTAATATATTTTTTGCAATGTTGAAATTTTAGCCCTTCTTCAGATGAAGCGATCAATATTCCAAGCCTTCTTAATCGTGTTTCTTCTTTCTTGGCGCTCATTACCCACCAGATAGAATCTCTTTTATAGGATGGTGATAAATTAGTGAAGAATAACCAGGCTGTTTGATTTGCCTTGATTTGTTCTTCATATTCTTTGGCAAGTTCCACGTTTCTTTGTTCAGAGGAATAGCCTTGTGCATCGGTTCTGTTGTTAAAGACGTGCATTCCTTCTGGTCTCATCTTTCCAAGCTGTATTAGTGCTTTTACCTTCTTTACGTTCACAGCACTCCATACACTATTTACTTTGCGCGGAGTAAAGCGAATCTTATAGCTTTGTTTATCAATGGTTTTTCGTATACCGTCAATCCACCCAAAACAAAGAGCGGCATCTACTGATGCAGACCAAGTAAGGCTTGCACGCCCTGTACTTATCCCAAAATAGCCCACCCAAATTTCACTAGCTTCAGCATGATGTTCTTCTAACCAATCGTTAAACTCTTCTTGGTTGTTGAAAAAAACTACATCTCCCATTGTTCCAGCCATTTTAAAATCGCTTGGTTTGTTTCTTCCGGCTTTTCTTCCTGGATCCAATGACCGCAATCCAGATTGACCACTTCCACATTGGGCACGAACTTTGTCAGGTTTTCAGACTTCGCAACCACATCCCGGTCGCCATAGATCATGAGGGTCGGCTGATGGATGATTGGGTTCACTTTCGCCAATAAGCGCCAGTTGCGGTCAAGGTTCCTGTACCAATTTATGCTGCCCGTGAACCCTGATGTTTCAAAAGCGGAGACGTAAACGGCCAGCTCGCTTTCGCTCAATACGGGCTCACCGAGCGGTGTTTCTGCTCTGGCGAGATTGATCAACGCCATACCTGGCTCAGGTGCTCTGAGAGGCTCGTTCTTCCGGTACAGGTTGCGAAGGAACCTGTATGTATTGTCTTCGAATACGGCGTCCGCGACGCCTGGCTGTCGATTGAAGTGGACGAAATAGAAATCGCCGCCAAGTATTTCTTCCATGAACTCGATCCAGGGTTTTTCTCCGCGCTCTTGGTAAGGCAAGCTCAGATTTATCACTTTATTGACGCGGTTTGGATGCAACAAGGTCAGTCCCCAAACGACGAATGCACCCCAGTCATGACCGACAAAGGTAGCGTCCTCGTATCCATAGTGATCGAGAAGCGCGATGAGATCACCCGACAAGTGTTCAATGTCATAGTCTGTTACTTCGGTCGGACGGGATGAGTTGCCGTAACCCCGCTGGTTGGGGACGATGACATGGTAGCCCGCTGCGGCAAGTGCGTCCATCTGATGGCGCCAAGAAAAGGCATGCTCTGGCCAGCCGTGGCAGAGTACAATAGGTTTTCCTGCGTTTTCTCGGCCTGCTTCAAACACTTCGAGTTCCACACCGTTGGCTGAAATAAGGGTGGGCTTGGGAAAATCGGTTGGATTAAACATTGAATTAAAACCTCCTTCTTGTGATACTTGTAGTATAATGAATAAAAGGTGACATCTAGGTGTCACCTTTCTGAAATCATGTAAAAAAAGAGGGCAATTATGGACAAAGTGGAGAGACTCATTTCGATTATCATGATATTGCTGAAAAAAGAGGTTGTTTCTACAACGGAATTCTCACAACTATTCAATGTCTCCAAAAGAACGATCCTTCGCGATATGGAAACATTGAGCTTATCGAACATCCCGATCTACTCTATCAATGGGGTCAAAGGGGGCTACGGCATAATGGATGAATACAAGGTTGATAAACGCCTTTTAAGCAGCTCCGATTTACAGAATATATTAACTGCGCTCGGCGGATTGGAACAAATCCTCCGTACTGAAGAAGTTGAAAGAACGATAAAAAAAATAGAGGCAATGGTTAGTCCATTGTCTCTAAATCGTTCCATTCAACTGTCGTTTTATGATTGGGAAGGTCGGTCCGAGATTCTTGAAACCTTAAAGACATATCAAGAATCCATTTCAAAAAAGAGGCTGGTTTCGTTTGATTATACAGATAAGGACGGGGCTGTAACGAATAGAATGGTCGAGCCCTATGAGCTGCATTTTAGCGAATCGAGTTGGTACTTGAAAGGATTCTGTTTACATCGACAGGGATATCGAACTTTCAAGTTATCTCGGATCGATCATATTACTATGGATGAACGCGCGTTTCATCCTAGAGACGATTGGTCAGAGCAAGTACACGAAGCAAATTATCTACCTGAATTCGTCACGATTAAGGCCTGGATATCGCCTAGCATAAAAGATCAAATCATCGAAAGGTATGGTCGAAGAAGTATTGAAGACCATAGTTCTGGATTTTTATTAGCAACCATTTATGTCCCACAAAATCGTATGGGATTTCAACTTTTAGCAAGCTTCGGCACTCATCTAAAAGTTGTAGAGCCCAAAACCTATGTTGAAGACTTTCGAAATTATTTATATAAAATGATGGAGAACTATTCCTGATATATTTAGCATTAAAGCTTCAACCTTCAACTCAACTTTTCGCCGTCACTTATGGTAAGGTTCCCCGCGCTATCTGTAACGGCAAGTTTTTAGGCCATCCTTTACAGGATGGCCCATTAACCAACTCATACTTTATCGACATATATAAATTTGTTTCCGTAGTATTTCATGAACCTTTTATACTCGGCATTTCCTTTCAAAACGATGGCGGTGGGATAAGCGTTTATTTTGCGTCGTTTTAAGGAAGCTAACAACTCCTGTTGCGCTGTGTAATAAAACTTTCCTTCCCCATATTCAATAAGAAGCGGTGGCAACGCGAATACATCATCTTCACTCTCGTCTGCAATGTTCTCCCTGATATCGTATTCTTCGAGCTGGATGAGACGCAATGGAAACTTAATGATTCCCAAATAGAGAAAGTCTTCATTCATGAGATCCTGTACAGTGAGAGCAGCTTTTCGGGTAAACAGCAAATAGCATTGGATCCACTCTTCGATCATCCCGGCATTCGCATAGTGTACAGCAGATTCTAATGTCGGAGAATAAATTAAATACTCACCATCACTTTTTGAATATATAATTTTCTTAATAGAATCCAAAGATAAGAAGTATTCGTCTGCAAGTTCCGAAACCGTGAGTCCATGTGCATACTTATTGCGAATCATTCGATTGCGCTTCTGTAGATGTTCTCGGTAGCCGGACGTTTCGCCCCAGGCCCTTTTCTCCACCCCGGCAGGAATATAAAGAAGTTTCCCTCCTGCGTATTTCTGGATTTCTTTCAGTAGTTCCTCAGTTAATATATCGTTCGCATTTTCGTATTTCATAGCTTCACCATCTATAAAGCGTATATTCGATTTTTCAGTTCACTAATAGATTTCATGATGGACGTGCAGGACTCCGTGTCATCAATTGACGCATGCCAACGCAAGGTATCAATCCCTTTATAATAAGCCATACATAAGAATCTTTCTTTAAAATGCGGTATGACGATGCCCCTTTTTTTGCAATACTCAAACAACAATTCCGGGATGTGCAAATACGGTTTATTCAAGTCCATAATGGCAAAATCAAGAAGGAAATCGCAGATGCCGGATCTGCTCCAGTCAGGGAACCCGACTGTTGTTTTACCGTCTGTGATCATATTGATGAAGAACGTATTGTTATACACCAAATAACGTTTTCCTTCACAATACGGAATTCTGTCCTTCATTTCCTGTAAGTATTTTTCGAAGAATTCACGTTCAAGAACCGTTGTCTCGAACATCTCCTCCCAATTATACCAATAGCCCTCTTTATTTTCTGCGAATGTATCGATCAGAAATTCCCTACAGGTCCCATATTCCGTTTTACATTCCTCGTTAAACTCGCCATAGCCCTCTACTCCCGTTATATCGGAGGAATGAATATCAAAGATCTTGTCAAAAAACAATTCATGGCGATCTACGAACTGTTCTGGGTTTAATTGATCTGCGACGAATCCACTCGGGGTCATACTAACCTTTTCAGAAAGCATCGATCTTATGATAATGTCCTTACCCATCCTTTTATCTCCCTTTCCATTTTAATCTAGAATACATCAGGTGCGCATCTGATATAGGATAAGGATATCATTGGAATTACGCGGCATATAGGCAATGAATATCTTAAATAAACTTTACACAGTCAAAAAAACTTGCCGTTACTTGTGATAAGATTCCCCACACTATCTGTAATAGTAGTTTTAGGGCCATCCTTTGCAGGATGGCCCTTTCATTGATTTGACCTTGTTCAACTATCATCTTCGTTAATACATATCTGCATTTCACTTGAGTAAAAAAGTTATTTTTTCTTTACAGGTATCCAGATTTCCCCTGTAACATTGACTGCCATGCCATAATACATTTCGAAACTAGGACCATCAACCTGTTCGTAATCAGATGTCGGAAACCACTCGGAGTATATACGTTCCCACAGTTTTTATAAATCACATTGCGGCTCCGGGAAAATAGCCCATGTTAATGCTGGGACAGAAAGCTTTGTAAATCTCTCTGGAATTTCAAGGCCCTTAGGTAAATTGTAACAAATCATATACTTGAAAGATTCTCCTGTATGATCATATAAGGCAGCATGCAATACGGTGTCACCAAAACGTCCTAATATTTCGTTCATAAGATCAACACTGCCATCATCATCACATTCTCCACGAAATTGAGGAACTTCTGAGAACGCTGTTTTCATGTCTAAATTAATTAGACCATACACCCCGAACACTCAAAAAGTCCTCTTTGTTCAATTCGGTAATTCATCTCGACATCTCCTTTTATAGAAATATGAAAGGACATCCGAGGATAGGCTACGAGCAATCTTTTTTACCATAGCCCTCCCTCCATCAGCGAACGCTATTACTCATATTTCGCAAGGCTTCTAAAAATTTTGCCCTACTTGTGATACGGGCTCTCGTCCTCATGAACCGATATGCCCAATCGCCGTCACAAAGAGGAAGAGAAAGACAGCCATTGATCCATTAATGATTTCAAAAAGTATAAGTGGCTTAGACATTTTAGTCGGTGATTTCGGAAAAATACCAGCTAAATCGATAATGTACACGATAAAGTATAAAACAGCGATAATTTTCGTGATGAAAATCGCATTAGGATGTGCAATCAACAAGAGATAACACGTGATAAACGACATAACACCAAGTAAGATAAGAAACAGATTAAATCCCCAAAATACAACCCCTTTTAATTTTGAAAAATCTCTATTCTCAATCGACCCTCCCGGAACCAATATCGCCAACAACATTACATTAAAAAACACTAGTAAACTTGCTATGATCATAATATCCTGCATCGTTATTCCTTCCTCTCATCTGTTAGTGTCTCAAGATTAGCAGGAAGGAATAACAGTGTATTGTAAAAAATCAGCATCTATATGATCTGGCGTTCATCACTTCTGACCATGCCAGACATATCGAAGGGTTAATTCATGTGGAAGTTTCTCTAACTCTTTGACGGTTTTGCCTGCAAACTTTTTGAATGTTTTGATGAGGTGAGACTGATCATAGTAACGATACTGCATCTCCTCCCTCAATCTTTCATCCTCAACATGTTTTCTAAACTTCACAATATCCCCATAGGTCTTTGGGGTAAGCCCGACATGCCTTTTGAAGAAACGCTCTAACGTACTTACTGAAATGCAAAAAAATTTTGCCATACTCACAATATTCAAGTTTTCATACTCTCGTTCTACATAAGTAAGCATTTCCTCTATGCGGCCAGTATCCTTCTTATTCAACACCATCTTATCGAGTAAATAATGATTGATTACTGTGATATTTTGTTCCACATCTTTAAATCTCATCATCCGGTACAGTTCATCTAGATCAGGGTCCACATCGGTGGCTTGTAGGATTCGCTCTTCCAATTCGAGGCCGGGCACTTGAAACAAGTGTATAAATCCTAACGGAGTTAATGAAATCCCGATTTGATACAACTGTTGTCCATATCGAACATATTTCGCGCTTTTCATTTGACCAATCACAACCGTATTGGGGATCACCACTTCCTGATCTTCTCTTACCAGACTGTAAGCAGACCCGTAATTGAAAATGATATTGATATACCCCAGCGGCATAATAATATCTTCTCTATTGTCATCAGCGAGAAAGTCGAAGTCTACGACCCAAATATAGTCCACTATCTTATGTAAGGCATTTATAGGTTCAAAGATTCGAATCATCGTATGCATCTCCTTCTAAAAAACTGGTGAATTCTCTTTTGTCCACGTTTTATTCACCTTGTGGGTCGGCAAGGTCCACGCCTTTATTCCCAATAGGTACGCGAAGTACAGATAAGTCATGCTAGGTTCCCCTATTATTAAAGAGGAGTAGTTTGCTGCGGCAACTGCTCCTCTTTAATAATAGTATCTTTGAAAAATTCGACCAAGCGCGCCATCAAGGTTGACCTGTCGATCGTTACTTCGATTCTCCCCTTTACCATTATTTATGATAAGGTTCAGCATATCATCTCTTAGGTGAAATTTTTTGGGCACCCAGTTGGGTGCCCATTTATCTATATTATGTATGGATTTAGTACTGTTGGACATGTGCTAATTCGCTCGTAGTCGCCGCTTCCACATTTGATAGATTTCCCAACCTATCTTTGTTAAATATACTGACGATATTGGTTTAAGTAAATTGTTAGGTTCAATTGTTCAACAAATATCATGCGTGACAAACCCTAATTAATGAAATCGCTTGCAAAATTAAATATTCAGGATATAATACTTGTATACAAGTATACCATATTAATTATGAGGTGAATTTATGACCGAATCAAATAGATTTCTATATCCCTCCAAATGGCTTTCAAAAGCTTCTGCTGGTGATCGTGTATCCTGCGAGCTTAGAATGCGTATTATTTCCGGCGAAATTGAAAGCGGCACCATATTATCGGAAAATAAATTAGCTGCAGATTTTGCTGTAAGTCGCTCACCGATCCGTGAAGCGTTAAAAATACTGGCATCCGAAAATATCATCCGTTTAGAAAGAATGGGTGCCGTTGTTATTGGTTTATCAGAAAAAGAAATAGAAGAGATTTATGATGTCCGTTTACTCATAGAATCGTTTGTATTTGAACGAATTGTAAAGATAGACACTAATGAATTAATAAAGGAACTTAGTAAAATTCTAGAAATGATGAAGGTCGCAATCAAATATAGTGATGCTGATGAATTTTCCTATCAAGATGTCTTGTTCCATGAAACGATTATTCGTACAGCTAATCATTCATACATCCTGATGATCTGGAATAATTTAAAACCCGTTATGGAAAGCTTCATCCTTTTGTCGATGCGTATGCGTTTCAAAGAAAAATATGAAGACTTTACACGGATTATAAAAAATCATGAACTTTATATTGAAGCGATCCACACAAAAGATAGAGACCTCATGAGTAAGTCCTTGCATGACAATTTTGATGATGTTCAAGGAAAAGTAGAAGACCTATGGATATCGCAGCAAATGCTCTCGAAAGGAGTAGTGCAGCAAAATGACTAACTATATGTTAGGTATAGATATCGGAACCACAAGTACGAAAGCAGTTTTATTTAGTGAAAAAGGCGAAGTCATCCAACAAGAAAATATGGGGTATCCGCTTTATACACCGGATATGTCGACAGCTGAACAAGACCCAGAAGAGATTTTTCAGGCAGTCCTACAAGCCATTTCGAATATAATGAAACATCATTCACACAAAAAGCTATCGTTTGTTTCATTTAGCAGTGCCATGCATAGTGTCATTGCTATGGATGAAAATGACCAGCCGCTGACGCCTTGTATTACTTGGGCAGATAACCGAAGTGAAGCATGGGCACATAAAATAAAAGATGAGTTGAATGGCCATGAAGTCTATAAACGCACGGGAACACCGATTCACCCCATGTCACCATTAACTAAAATAGCTTGGATTGTGAATGACCTTCCCGAAATCGCTTCCAAGGTTAAAATATATATAGGAATTAAAGAATATATTTTCAAAAAGTTCTTTGATCACTATGTTGTTGATCATTCTCTGGCTTCAGCCATGGGCATGATGAATCTCAAAACACTAGATTGGGATGAAGAAGCATTACAAATTGCTGGTATAACACCTGCTCAATTATCTGAACTGGTTCCAACAACCAAGTTATTTACCAACTGTGATTCAGATTTGGCAAAACAGATGGGTATCGATCCACAAACAGCATTTGTCATTGGTGCCAGCGACGGAGTCCTTTCTAATCTAGGTGTAAATGCGATAAAAAAAGGCGAAATTGCCGTCACAATTGGGACAAGCGGTGCCATTCGAACCATTATTGACAAGCCGCAAACAGACAAAAAGGGAAGAATATTCTGTTATGCCTTAACGGAAAAGCACTGGGTCATTGGCGGGCCGGTAAACAATGGCGGGATGGTCCTTCGCTGGATCCGTGATGAACTTGCCTCATCAGAAGTAGAAACAGCAAAAAGACTAGGAATTGATCCATATGATGTATTAACTAAGATTGCTGAACGTGTAAGACCAGGAGCAGATGGATTGTTATTCCATCCATACCTCGCTGGTGAACGTGCGCCTTTATGGAATCCAGACGTACGTGGCTCATTCTTCGGTTTAACGATGTCACATAAGAAGGAACATATGATTCGCGCAGCCCTAGAAGGAGTCATTTACAATTTATACACCGTATTTTTAGCATTAACCGAATGCATGGACGGTCCTGTGACCCGAATTCAAGCTACCGGAGGCTTCGCAAGATCAGAGGTTTGGCGGCAAATGATGTCCGACATATTCGACTCTGAAGTAACCGTTCCAGAAAGCTACGAAAGTTCTTGTCTAGGTGCTTGTATTTTAGGCTTATATGCCACCGGAAAGATCGAATCATTTGAAATCGTTTCTGAAATGGTTGGCAGTACCTACAAACACACACCAAACGAAGAAGCAACGAAAGAATATAGGAAATTACTGCCGATATTCATTAACATATCTAGAGTGTTAGAAGATGATTATACAGGGATTGCCAACTATCAAAGAAGCTTAATCAAACACTAACAAGATAAATATCAGGGGGAAATTACAATGCCATTAGTTATTGTAGCAATTGGAATTTTAGCATTATTAGTTTTAATAATGGGCTTCAAATTAAACACCTTTATTTCATTAATCATTGTATCGTTCGGTGTCGCTTTAGCACTTGGAATGCCCTTGAATGAAATTGTCAAAACCATTGAAGCCGGATTAGGCGGAACACTTGGACACTTAGCGTTAATCTTTGGCCTTGGAGCGATGTTAGGCAAGTTGATCGCTGATTCAGGTGGCGCTCAAAGAATTGCCATGACTCTCGTTCATAAATTTGGTGAAAAAAATATTCAATGGGCGGTCGTAGCTGCTTCATTCATTATCGGTGTGGCGTTATTTTTCGAAGTAGGATTAGTATTATTAATTCCAATTGTATTCGCCATCTCAAGACAATTGAAGGTTTCTATTCTTTATCTCGGTATTCCGATGGCTGCAGCTTTATCCGTAACACACGGGTTCTTACCTCCTCACCCAGGTCCTACAGTTATTGCAGGTGAATATGGCGCGGACATTGGTGAGGTTTTACTTTACGGTTTCATTATTGCAATTCCAACAGTTATTTTGGCTGGACCTATATTTACTAAGCTTGCCAAAAAACTCGTACCTGCATCATTTACGAAAACGGGTAATATTGCCTCTTTAGGAGAACAAAAAGAATTTAAATTAGAAGATACACCTGGATTTGGTATCAGTGTATTTACTGCAATGCTTCCTGTTATTTTAATGTCTATTGCAACGATTATTACTTTACTTCAAAAAACAATCGGATTTGAAGATAATAGTTTACTAGCCGCTATCCGTTTTATTGGTGATGCATCAACTTCCATGTTAATTTCCTTACTGGTTGCTGTCTATACCATGGGATTAGCTAGAAAAATTCCAATCAAAACTGTAATGCAATCTTGTACAACTGCTATTACTCATATTGGGATGATGCTCTTAATCATTGGGGGCGGCGGAGCCTTCAAACAAGTATTGATTAATGGCGGCGTGGGTGACTATGTAGCCGAACTATTCCAAGGAACTTCATTATCACCCATCTTGCTTGCCTGGATCATCGCTGCAATCTTACGTATTTCCTTAGGTTCTGCTACTGTTGCATCTTTAACAACGGCTGGTTTAGTTATTCCAATGTTAGGACAATCTGACGTTAATCTTTCTTTAGTCGTACTTGCAACGGGAGCGGGTAGTTTAATAGCTTCCCATGTTAACGATGCTGGTTTCTGGATGTTTAAAGAGTATTTTGGTCTAAGCATGAAAGAAACATTTGCAACATGGACATTGCTTGAGACAATCGTTTCTGTAGCTGGATTAGGATTTATTCTATTACTAAGTTTATTCCTATAACAACAATATTTGTGGGCAGTCCCCCCACTTATTCTCTTAGAATCTCCTGAGTCAATAAGTGAGGGTTTTTTCTACCTATTAATTAGAAGGAGCAGGACAAAATGTTCAATACAATTGGTGTCATTGGGTTAGGGGTAATGGGCAGTAATATCGCTTTAAACATGGCTAGTAAAGGTGAGCAGGTGGCTGTCTATAATTATACGAGGGACTTAACCGATAATCTTGTTGGCATAACGGAAGGTCAATTAATCCATCCCTACTACAAAATTCAAGACTTTGTTCACTCCTTAAAAGCCCCAAGAAAAATCTTCCTTATGGTCACAGCGGGCAAACCGATCGATTCGGTGATCAGTACATTAGTACCTTTTCTTGAAGCAGGCGATGTGATTATGGACGGTGGTAACTCCCATTACGAAGATACTAAACGTAGATATAATGAATTGAAGTCTAAAGGAATCGGTTATTTAGGAATCGGTATTTCCGGAGGCGAAGTTGGAGCTTTAAAAGGACCTTCGATCATGCCAGGTGGAGATAAAGCCGTATATGATAAAGTAGCTCCTATTCTAACAAAAATAGCAGCCCAAGTGGACGACGACCCTTGCTGTGTTTATATTGGTCCAACAGGTTCCGGTCACTTTGTGAAAATGGTCCATAATGGAATCGAGTATGCAGATATGCAATTAATTGCAGAAGCCTATACATTTTTAAGAAAAAGGTTAGGTTTATCTGTTAACGAAATTGCTGTCGTCTTTGAAACATGGAATCAAGGTGAACTGAACAGTTATTTAATCCAAATCACCGCAGAGATTTTACGGAAAAAGGATGAAATAACAGGCTTACCGCTGATCGATGTGATTCTTGATAAAACAGGGCAAAAAGGCACAGGTAAATGGACGAGCATTCAAGCAATTGATACCGGGATCCCATCATCCATTATCACAGAGTCATTGTTTGCCCGTTACATCTCCTCTTTAAAAGAGGAACGAGTTTATGCAGACAATATCCTATCCGGGCCAGAGATGGATCAGCGGAGTTTAGATAAAGATTTGTGGATTGAGTACGTTAGACAAGCATTATATATGGGCAAAATTTGTGCCTACGCACAAGGATTCACACAATATAAAATGACTTCTGAACTTTACGGATGGGATTTACCTTTAAAGGATATTGCCCTTATTTTCCGTGGTGGATGTATCATTCGTGCAGAATTCTTAAACGTCATAAGCCAAACCTATCAAGCACAGCCAAATCTCGCTAATCTATTAATCGCCCCCTATTTTGCTGAAAAGGTTAAAGAATATCAAATAGGATTGCGAAAAGTTGCCTGTGAGGGTATTAATTCTGGTATTTCGTTTCCATGTTTAAGTGCTTCACTTACTTATTACGATAGTTACCGGACAGGCATTTCAAATGCTAACCTTTTGCAAGCACAACGGGATTATTTTGGAGCCCATACTTATGAACGAAGTGATTTAACAGGATTCTTTCACACAAACTGGCAGTGATCGATAGTGTTAGTAAAAGGTTCATTATTTCTTAATGATACCCGTACTATTTCGTAAATCAGTTTCCCTTATTTTTGACATAACTCTTCTTGGGAACCAGTCGATGTCTTCATCCGGGTTCTACAGGGCAGTACTTTCCTCAAAGAGTTTTAAATCAAATCATTCTCTTTTTGTAAACGGAATCCTGCGCACCTCTATAAAAACTTGCCCCTACTTATGATACGGTTCCCCGCGTTTGATCTTCAACTCTCCTGCCCGTTCGTATTATGAGATCAACCAGTTCTTTCTGGTTGATCCTTTTTTCATTTGCATAGAGGATTAAAGTAGCCTGGTCGAACGTACCTGCCCGTGGGACTTGATCCCGAGAGCTATAATGTTCACCCCTACTTGTCATGACCATGATTGAGGCTGGTTGGGACGTAAGATCCCGTATAACAAGCGATGCTATGGAGCGACAAGAAGATCAACCTTAGGGGATGCCGGTGAATCTACACTTACAAGGGAAGATGAAATGAATCCAGTTATCGGTCTAGATATTTCTAAAGAAGAAAGCCATGGACAAGCCTTTCTAGAGCGCGGAAAGCCATTCCAAGGGATATTCCACTTCGAGCACACTCGAGATGGTTTAGCAAATTTCCTTCAAGTTTTAACAGAAGTTGAATTTGCATCTCAACAACGTCCTTTGCTTATTCTAGAAGCAACCGGTCATTATCAAAGTCCCGTTGTTCAGTTCCTAGAGGAACATCATTATATTTATATTGTTATTAATCCGCTCATCTCAAATCGGCTTAGGAAGTCTCAACTTCGTAAAGTAAAGACGGATGCTGCTGACGCTTACCTATTGGGAGAGCTGTACTACAAAGAAGAATTTGAACTGTTTAAGAAAAGAGGTGTGCAACTTCTCAATCTGCGCTATCTTACAAGACAATATGAGTCTCTTTCAAAGATGTGTGTACAGACAAAACTACAATTCCAAGCTGTTTTAGATCAGGTTTTCCCTGCTTACAAAGGTGTCTTTGGAGCTATGTATTCCGGTATTTCATTACAGTTTTTAAGTGAATTCCCAACCTCATATTCAGTATTACAGACGGATGAAAACACACTCAAATCTAAGATGAAAGAACTGCTTTCTTCAAAACGGGGGCGTTCAGAGGACTGGATTAACCAACGGGTGCAACGGGTGCAACGGCTGCTAGTTGCGGCAAAACAAAACCCATTTCAGCAAACCATGTATGCAAGCCACTTAATCAATTTGAAAGTCCTTATTACCCTCATTCTTCAGTACCAAGAGCATCTTACTGGATTGGAACAGAACATAGATGCTCTGGCTGAAGACATTGAAGAATATGAATTAATTCAGTCGATTTCTGGTATTGGGCATAAAATTGCGGCAACAATTTTATCTGAAATTGGAGAAGTCGACCGATTTGATCATCCTAAAAAGCTAGTCGCCTTTGCAGGCATTGATCCAAGTGTCTTTGCTTCAGGTAGGTTTACAGCAACTCGAAATTGAATCACGAAACGTGGTTCCAGGCAGTTGCGTTACGCGCTGGTTTTGGCTGTCCAATGCGGATTAATTCGCGCTCGTAATATACGAATCAAAGAATTCTACAATCGTAAGAAAGCCAAAGGAAAACCACATAAAGTGGCTCTAGTCGCATGTGCCAATAAATTGGTGCATTGGCTATATGCCATCATGAAAAACAAAAAAACATTCCGGATTGCTTAATACGAAACCAATGGTATAACCTTCCAAATACAATACAATTGGGGGGGTTATTTGGCTTACCTACTTTTAAATATAACATATGATTGGGCTTTACTTTACTGGTAATCTTGACAAGCTATTAGCTGGTATAGTTTAAAATTAAAAGGAGCTACCCTATAGGAAGCTCCTCCACTATCGTTTCATGATTGTTTAACAATCTAGATTTCTGCACGCCGTGATCGTTTATCTAATGTCCATGAGCAAGGATGTTGATAAGTTTGCCAAATGGGTCGCGGACATAGAATCGCCGAACACCCCAAGGCTCATCAACAGGTCCATATTCAATCGTATATCCAGCACTCTTCATACGTTCAAACACTGCATCGACATCATCAACTTCAATCGATAGATCAGGAGTAGGCGTATTGGAGCCGCCCTGTGATGCGAAGCTTATTTGAATGTTCTCCTTCCCCAGTAAGCCGTATGTTTCAATCCAACCATGATCCATCAATAAATCAAGCTCGAGTACGTCCTGGTAAAAGCTTTTTGCTGCCGAAACATTCTGAGTTTTAATATTTGTGACAATTCGTTTTACTCTCATTCTCAGACCTCAATTCTAATGGTATACTTTTTTAATTTTATTCTATGATCCTGTCCGTGAGCGGAATATCCGAATTTTATATCCAATCTTCGAAATGATCTGTTACAAACCTAATCTCACTCTCATAGTGGGCCAAGTGACCCTCATCAACCATTTTCTGAAAGGCAGGATTCCCATCAGCAGCACCATTTCTCAACGTATCACACAGTACTATCAAACGTTGTATAATCCACTGTCGCAGATTATTTGGAACGGGAATTCCATAAGCTTCAAAAAACAAATGAATTCGCCGACGTCGCTCTACGTCATGTATTTCACATTGGTATGCTACTATGGTTCCAGAAGTATGGTCAGGTGCAAAACTCGCTAGTGGAACAGATGTGTAAAGGGTGTACGCAATGTCCCACATACGCGGACCTGGACCTGCCATGTCAAAATCAATGAGCGCCACAGGAGCCTCCTTTTGAAAGACAACATTATACAACGCTGCGTCATTATGACAGATCACTTCATGTTCGGCATCCTCGGCATAGCTGAGCTGCCATCTGTCCTCCATATTGGGCCTGAACACTGTAGTCACATCATGGAAACGACGTATAAGGTGTGCCAGACCCACAAGCGTTTCGTCCGTCCACATATACGGTTCAAGGTTTGGATAATTATTCCCTGGAACTTCTCCAGGAATAAATGTCAATATTTCACGACCAGAATCATCGATTCCGAGGAATTTTGGTGCTCCCTCATAGCCCTGTTGTTCCAAATGTTTGAGTAGTTCATGAACATTCGGACTCCAATAACCTAAAGGGCGGCGAACAGTGTTCGCCATACGGACTATATGATTTACATTACCGCCTTTTAACACTTCTTCCTTAGGCATTAGGTTCATTCCTTTTCTTTTCAGTGCATTACCTGTTGCAGATTTTGACCTGTTAGCGATGAAAACTCCCTCTCTAATAATAACAATATTTACAAGTTATTGTTTAGAAAGAACAATTATAACTATACTGTCCTTTAAGATCATTGCTGGCATTTGCTCATCTTATATAAATAAAGCCATTTTAGAATCTAGATTAGAATTATTTGCTATAATGTTCTCATGAAAAATAATACGATCCTAAACAAATTAGCTATCATTCTACTTTTTATCAGCGTTCTCTTTGGCTTACGCTGCATTTGGTTCAGCATATTTAAGGTTTCCAACAATGTACCTATGATTAGCAACGGTGTACTGGATTTACGTGGTCAGGATCTGGAGAAGGCTAACTTAATCAGGCTAGATGGTGAATGGAGCTTCTATCCTTCGCAATTCGTTTCGTCCAAAACTTCGACTATACCAAAGCTAACCCATTCGCTTCAAGTTCCCGGAAATTGGAACCACGCCATGGGAACTGATCAGACAACTTCATATGGATACGGGACTTACCGTCTGCGTATTTTGGTAGAACCGCTTCAGGAGCCTATCTCGTTCTGGATCAAACAAATTTATTCCGCGTCCAGTGTGGAAATTAACGGTACCCCTATTCTCAATAATGGGACAGTTTCTCTCGATGCCAATACATATGCACCAAAAACCACCTCATTTACAGCATCATATTTTTCGAAAAATATGACAGAAATAGATGTACTTATTCAGGTAGCAAACTTTGATCACCCCTATAAAGGCGGTATTAGTGGGCCTATTTTCTTTGGCTCTCAGGAAGTGGTTAACCGGACAAATTTTTATACCGTTGGATTTCAAATACTTACTGCAATCATCCTGCTACTACATGGGCTGTATGCCTGTATTCTGTATTTATTTAATCCTAAAGAACGTGCCCTGTTTCTTGTAGGGCTAATGACATTATCTGTAGCCGTAATCCTTTTAGCCCGAAATGACAATTTAGTTCTAGCATTACTGCCGATTAATTACACTTGGTCATTAAAAATCCGTTTAATCGCCTTCTTATGGCAGAACCTTTTTATTCTGCTTGTTTTCAGGAAATTCACCTCAGGTGCCGAAGTCAACAAGTGGTTACGTGTTTACACGTGGTGTCTTTTCCTTTATACCTTATTTATATTTATCGTTCCTGCTTATTTGGTCAGTACATCGATTCACTGGGGAATCATTCAAGTGTTTCAGTATATCCCCTTCATCTGGTTAATATATAGCTTGGGGCGCTTATTGTTCAAAAGGCAAGATGAAAAAGATGTTGTTTTTCTACTGATATCAGGTGCGGCCATCATCTCTAATTTGTTATGGAATTTGTGGGATAATAACGGCCATTATTCAATTGTTTACTATCCTGTGGATATTATTGCCGCCATCGTTGGCTTCTCAGCTTATTGGTTTAAAAAGTATTTTCAGAATGCCAAAGAGAACATGGAGCTAAATGAACAGCTGAAAAAAGCGGACAAACTCAAGGATCAGTTTCTCGCCAATACTTCTCACGAGCTGAGAACACCAGTTCATGGAATTATGAATATCGCGCAAAATATAATAACGAAGGAAAAGGATAGACTCTACGAGAGTAGCCGGCAAGATATGGAGTTACTGATTACTATCAGCCGCCGTATGTCCCATATGCTTGGTGATCTACTGGATGTAGTACGTCTTCAAGAGCATCGCGTTATTTTGCATCAGGAGCCTATTTTGGTTCAATCGGTGGTTCCCGGAGTCATCAATATGCTTCAATATATGATTGAAGGCAAACCGGTACGGCTATCCATGAACATACCAGAATCTATGCCTCCTATTCTTGCGGATGAGAAACGACTAGTACAAGTATTATTAAATCTAGTGCACAACGCGCTCAAATACACCGAGCAAGGACTTGTTTCTGTTTCAGCTGAGGAAAAAGACGCTCATGTCTTTATATATGTAACAGATACCGGAGTAGGCATGACCGAAGAGACCATGGCGCGGGTATTCCTCCCCTATGAGCAAGGCCCTCACGGAATAAATGACGGGCGTGGAATTGGACTGGGACTAAGCATTAGTAGGCAGTTGGTAGAACTACATGGTGGCAGCTTGAGCATACATTCTGAACTCGGCAAAGGTTCAACTTTCAGTTTTGCACTACCCCTTGCTGATTCCTATAGCGAACAGATAGTAAGAGAGGTTTCACCTATAACAACGTATACACCAGATGAGATTTATAAGCAGATGGCTGAATGGGGGATTTCCGAACAAACTAATCAACACACTGACAAAATCCCGCCACTCTTTACAGATGCGAAGGTGAATCTCTTGGTCGTAGATGATGACCCTGTTAATCTGAATGTGCTAAAGGGCATTCTCGAAAACGAACCTTATCTCATTACGACAGTGAACTCAGCACAAGAGGCACTGGATTGGCTAGATAAAAAGAGTTGGGATTTACTGATTAGTGATGTAATGATGCCGCATATGTCAGGATATGAATTAACGCAAAAGGTTCGCGCTCGTTATTCCCTATATGAGCTCCCAGTGCTATTGCTGACTGCCCGCAGTCAACCTGAGGATATTTACACTGGATTCTACTCCGGCGCAAATGATTATGTTACCAAACCGGTGGAGGCAGTTGAACTCAAATATCGCATTCGAGCCTTAACAGCGATGAAAATTTCTTTTAATGAACGGGTGCGTATTGAAGCGGCTTATCTACAGGCACAGATACAACCCCATTTCTTGTTCAATACATTGAACTCTATTGCGGCACTCAGTGATATGGATACTAAAAAGATGCAAGAGCTCATCACTGCATTTACTTCCTTTTTGCGAATCAGCTTTGACTTTTTAAATATCGGAGAACTCGTGAACCTTTCTCATGAACTAGAGCTGGTAGAATCTTATTTGTATATTGAACAAACACGATTTGCAGAACGAATTTCCGTTGTTTGGGAGGTAGATCCAGACATTAATATCCTGTTACCCCCTCTATCCATCCAACCCTTGGTAGAAAATGCTATCAAGCATGGTCTGCTCAAGCGTCAACAGGGGGGTACCGTTTATATTCGGATCTCACGTCTGAACAATGCTGTAAAGATCGAAGTGGAGGATAATGGGCAAGGTATGGATCATAGAACGCTCGCGTTGTTGCTGGAACCGACCATAAAAGCTAAAAGTGGCATCGGACTGGCTAACACCCATCGAAGACTGATGCAATTGTATGGTCAGGGTCTTTTTATTCAAAGTAAACAAGATGAAGGTACTTTGGTATCCTTTGTTATACCGGAGGACAGTGAATAATATATCAAATAAAAAAAGCCATTCCATAAGGAGTGGCTTTTTGTGTATCGATACTACATTTAGAAAATAGTAGGTACCATGCCCCCATCCATACGGATCGGAGAACCTTTAAATGCAGAGGCATAGGGACTGCTCAAAAATGCTGCTAGTCTACCTATTTCATTAGGTTTAATAAATCGCTGTATTTCAGATTGAGGTAAGTTTTTAGCCATGAAGTTTTTCTCTTTTTCTGAAAAAGTCAACGCTTCACCTGGGTACATTCCATCAATGATTTGGTGCACGTTTTCAGAGAGTGTTGGTCCTGGCATGATAGTATTGACGGTAACTTCTGTTCCGATTGTTAATTTTGATAAGCTTTTTGCTAATGATAATAGCATTGATTTTGTCATTGCATACTGTGGCATTTGAGCTGACGGCATTATTGCTTCTTCACTAGCGATAAAGATCACGCGACCAAAATTGTTTTCTAACATTTTTGGTAAATAAAATTTTGTTAATCCATTTGCAGCAAGAACATTCGTACGGATGTATTTTTCAAATATTTCATCATCAACGTCGTCATAGCTCATCAGTTCATAAATCCCCATATTATTAACTAAAATATCGATATGGGAGTGTTTTTCAAATAAAGCTTCTCTTTGCTCCATATCTACAATATCGGCTGTAGCATTCAGTGGAGAAGTTTCCGGAAATTTTGCTTTAATTTCATTTACTGTTTGTTCTACCTTTTCATAATTACGTCCATTTATTAGTACATTAACGCCTTCATTGGCAAGTTCAAAGGCGATAGCTTTACCAATACCTTTTGTTGATCCTGTAATTAAAGCTGTCTTATTGTTTAATCCCATATCCATATTTCATTTCTCCTTTAATCATGGCGAATTAATTAGCAGTTTCTCAAGAACTGTACTGAGCATCGGCTAGTATTTATACTATCTTACCGGGATTATTCAGTAACTAGTGTCTTGCGCCAAACTTCTTGTTTAACACGCCAATTTGAAGGAGTATCTCCTTCCCAAAGTCGGAAGGCACGGTAGAACGAGTTCTGATCTTCATATCCGATCAAGAAAGCCACCTCTTTAACATCGAGGGAAGGATCTGCTAAATATGCTCGCGCCTGCTCATGTCTGGCTTGTGTCAGCAAATGCTTGAAGCTCGTATTTTCTTCAGTAAGCCTCCGCTGTAAGGTACGAGCACTCATCCTTAGCTCTTTAGCAACGGTTTGAATCTCGGGTTGGCCTACGCTAAGGCTGCGTTTCATAATCCATTTGACCCTTTCAGTAATTGAGCGACTGCCCTGCTGTTCAGCAAGTGTCCGATCCAAAACGGGAGTCAGAATTTCTAGCAACTCTTCGTTATACGAGATAAAGGGCAGATCCAAATCACTTCGTCGTAGTGTTAAGCGGTTAGTCTCAGCACCGATCTGAATTCGACAGCCGAAATAAGCCTCAAGAACCTGTAAATTCCCTATGGGTTGTGAAAATTCTACAAACTGCGCTGTCATAGGTATACCAGTTCCCCGCCGCCCAAGCTCCAATAAAAACGCCAGTGTAAGACCAAGCAGCAGCGGTGGACTGGAATACTCGGGATGCTGCCAATTCAATTCGATTGCACACAACTCTCCCTCCTCGACGATATGCAAGCTTTCTGGAGGGCACATTCGTTTATAGCGCACCATTCGGTTTAGAGCGTCGCGATAATCTTTAGCATGATAAGTGGCTAAGACGGTCGGCGGATATTGTGTGGTTTCAAAAACGGTTGCTAGCTTGATGATTCCCTCAGCAGTGTCTCCAACGAGATCCGAATATGCCTGCCAGATAGCGAAATATTGGGCTGTGGTGACTGCTGACTCCGTGATAAGGCTCAGGGGAAGACTTGCTTTACTGGCTATATCTTGAGCGGTTATCCCTAATTGAATTAATCCAGCCCAAAATCCGGGAGGGATTTTAATGGAGTCAGAGGTATGAGTCTGCATCTATGTGGACCTCCTTTAGCATCATTGCATGAAGAAAGGGCTAGTTAGAATTCAAGCAAGCGCGGGCAAGCAACTCAAACGAATGCAACCGTTTCTCATAGTCTGGAATCATAGTAACGATAATGAATTCATCAACTCCATACAAGTGAGATAACTGTTCCAGCTTTTCTTTGATATTTTTGGGTGTGCCTATCAGCAGTTTACGTTCCAAAAGCTTGGATTTCTCTTCGGCTGAGCCTTCTTGTTGAAATAATGTCATACCGGAAGAGGCTAGCCGCTCTGCTTCTTCCTCAGTCTCGGCGCAAATAACGCCAACAGCTACGATAGCCCGAGGGCTAGCATTAACTGAAGAAGGGATAAAAGCTTCACGGTAAGCTTGCAAAATCTCTTCCCCAGCTACATCGCTCATGAATTGACCAAACACATAGCCTGCTCCAAACTCGGCAGCATATGCCGCACTTTTCTTGTTTGTACCCAGCATCCACAGCTCTGGCGATTCGGGTGGAGTCGGACGGGCGGTTATCTTACGTCCTTCATATGAATAGTTCCCCTGCAACAATTCGGTGACTCCCTTAAGCAGTTCCGGCATTTTCCAAACATTTTCGAGAAAATTTCCGCTCAGCGCTAAGCTTACTTCAGCAGCACCGCCAGGAGCCCTGCCTAACCCAAGGTCGATGCGTCCCGGATATAAACTTGCCAGCAAATGAAAAGATTCCACTACTTTTAACGGCTTATAGTGCGGCAGCAATAAAGCTCCCGATCCGATGCGGATATGCTGTGTTCTCGCTCCGATATGCGATAAAAACACCTCTGTGGAGGTACACGCTAAACCCGGCATATCATGATGTTCGGCAACCCAATAACGAGTATATCCCAGTCTTTCAGCTGTTCGAGCCAGTTCCACCGCTTGTCCTAATGCAAAGCTTGCATCCACATTATCAAATACAGGTACAAGGTCCAAAACGCTAAGCTTAATGGATGTCGTTGTCATGGCTACGTCCTACTCGAGGGTTTCGGTAAAATTCAATCATATCAATAAAAGTAACCTTGTAATCGCCGGCAATCGCTGCCAGATTATACATTCGTCCATGGCCGTCTTCTTTGGACGCGAACACAACATCATGCCGCAGCTTATCCATAATCACTTTGCCGATGAACTGGTGCTCGTATTCCGCATATTTCTTTTTAAACTCTTCATTAAATTCCAGCAGGTCCTGATAAGAACGCTCAAGCATTGCATTTACCAAGGTCAGTTCATTGCCCTCTTTTTGTACCGCTACGTAATAATTCCCACGCTCATCCTTGATCAAATCCTTATACAACTCAACGTTCAAAGTTAATTTCTCCTCTCTGATTCCTAAGGGATAACTCCTTTAGAACTTAACCTTACATACTTGATGTTAGCACTGTTGGCTCTGTGGTAATTTGTACGTTTCCTGCTACAGCTCTGGAAATCATACAAGAGCCTTCTGCTTTATGGGCAATACGAATTGCTTTATCAATATCGTCCTGTGACGCATCTTCGGTAAGTGTGATGATGGGTGAATGTTTGATCGCTTCATATGTAAAAATGTTATTTGTTACATCCACTGTCGCCTCTGATGTTAACGTCAGGCTGGAAGTCGTAAGCCCTGATCGCTCCAGCATAGCTGCTAGTGTAATGAGATAGCAGGTTGCCGCCGCACCCAGTAGCATCTCATCCGGATTCGTTCCAACTCCTGGCCCGCCCATTTCTTTCGGAATGGAGATTTGAGTCTTGAGTTGTCCAGCTTCAATCGTTCCCTCACTATTACGACCGCCGTTCCATACGGCATTTAATATAAATGGGTGTTTCATTTCTAGATGTCCTCCCTATCTTGAAATTGCATGACATATTTTTAATCGAATACTTTACATGCTAACATAGAAGAATGCGGTGAACAAACAGGCTCAGGCCTACTGTTCGTGAGATTTATCTATAAATTAAATTTCGGGAGGCTCTATCATCATGTTAAACGATACCGATATCAAACATCTTCAGCGTTGTATTGAACTTGCCCGAATTGCACTCGAGGTTGGGGACGAACCTTTCGGCTCCATCCTGGTCTCAGCAAATGGAGAGGTCTTGGCCGAAGACAGTAACCATGTAGGCGGTGGTGACCATACTCAGCACCCCGAATTCGCTTTAGCTCGCTGGGCAGCTCAGAATATGTCACTGGAAGAACGTAAGCAGGCAACTGTGTATACTTCCGGGGAACATTGCCCTATGTGTGCGGCGGCTCACGGTTGGGTTCAATTAGGAAGGATTGTATATGCCAGTTCTTCGCAGCAATTATCACAGTGGTTAAGCGAAATAGGCATTGCAGCATCACCTGTCCGTAATTTGACCATTCAGGAAGTTATCCATTATGCAGTCGTAGATGGCCCTGTAACGGAGCTTGCAGAACAAGTGCGGGAACTTCATCGACAATTCCACGGACAAAGACAGTAGTAAAAAAAGAACCTTTGAATAAAGGTTCTTTTTTATGTTCTAAACTTTGTGGGGTATAAACTATAGTTGCTATATATACAGAGTCCTAAAGTTCTTATACCATTAACTTTGTAAGCGATTAACTTTATAGGAGGAAATGATTTGACAAAGCCTGTGCAGCCCAATGAACCTCTCGTAACTCATATTTATACTGCGGATCCTTCCGCTCATGTATTTGAAGGTAAAATTTATATTTATCCCTCACATGACCTGGATCACGAAATGATCTCTAATGACAACGGTGACCAATATAATATGGAGGATTACCATGTTCTTTCTATTGATGGAGATGGCTCCCCTTGTGTTGACCACGGTGAAGTGCTTCATGTGAAGGATGTTCCATGGGCTAAGCAGCAAATGTGGGCTCCGGATGCAGCATACAAAAACAATACCTACTATTTGTTTTTCCCAGCTAGAGACCATGACGATATTTTCCGAATTGGGGTCGCCACCTCAGCTTCACCTTCCGGACCCTTTACACCTGAACCAAGCTACATTCCCGGCAGTTATAGCATTGATCCCGCCGTTTTCGTTGATGATGATGGCAAATCATATATATACTTTGGTGGTCTTTGGGGAGGTCAACTTGAAAAATGGCAAACCGGCTCATTTGTTCCGGATGCTGAGGGGCCGTCTGAAACGGCACCAGCTCTTGGACCTATCGTAGCGGAGTTGAGCGAGGATATGCTGAGCTTTGAAGGTGAACCTAGAGAAATATCCATCATCGATACAAACGGAAATCCGATTCTTGCTGGAGATGAGGAGAGAAGATATTTTGAAGGTCCATGGGTTCATAAATACAACGGGTGTTATTATCTTTCTTATTCCACTGGTACTACCCACAATATTGTATACGCTATCAGTAAAGATCCGCTTGGACCTTATGAATATCAAGGAAAAATCCTTTCTCCAGTGTTAGGCTGGACAACGCACCATTCTATTGTTCAGTTTAAAGAGAAATGGTATTTATTTTATCATGACAGTTCTTTGTCTGGTGGAACTGACAACAAGCGTTCTGTAAAATATACAGAGCTGAGATACAACGATGATGGCACCATTCAAACCATCCATCCTTAGTTTTTATTAAAATGGACTGCATGCTGTAGTTCACAGGAGGGCGTTTTTGATGACAATGAAACAACAAGGTGCTTTTTATACAGGGGAATATCGCAATATATTTAAGGAGCTCGGCTTTTCTGAAGATGATATCAACGCTAAACTCAATGAAACTTGGAATGATTTGTTTTACGGAGATCCGAACGTACGAATATACTATCCGCAGGACGAGGATAAAAGCTATATCCTGGATACAGGTAATCTAGACGTTCGGTCGGAAGGAATGTCCTACGGGATGATGATGGCCGTTCAAATGAATAAAAAAGAAGAGTTTGATCGTCTATGGAACTTCTCAAAGACGTTTATGCAGCACAAAGAAGGTCGCTATGCCAATTACTTTGCTTGGCACTGCAAGCCTGACGGTACAAGGATTTCTCAGGGACCTGCACCGGACGGCGAAGAGTTTTTCGCCATGGCTCTGTTTTTTGCCTCAAAACGTTGGGGGAACGGTCCGGAACCTTATAATTATTCTGAGCAGGCCCGAACGATATTGCATGCTTGTGTACATAAAACTGAAACAGGAGATGGCGACTCAATGTGGGACGCGGAAACGAAATTGATCAAATTCGTACCGGAATCCACCTTCAGTGATCCGTCTTACCATCTCCCCCATTTCTATGATTTGTTCGCCTTGTGGGCTGACGAACGTGACCACATGTTTTGGCGAGAAGCCGCGGAAGCCAGCCGCACATATCTGCATACTGCATGCCATCCGATAACTGGCCTTGCTCCCGAATATGCTAATTTTAACGGGTCCCCGGCAGAACCCCAGCCTCATGGTGATTTCAGCCATTTTTTCAGTGATGCTTACCGGGTAGCGGCTAATATCGGTCTGGACTGGGCTTGGTTCCAAAAGGACATCTGGCAGGTCGATCAATGTAACCGGATTCAGGCTTTTTTTAGGAATATCAAAGTTTCCGATTACCGGCGGTATACCATTGAGGGACAGCCCTTCGACGAACCGGCGCTGCACCCGACAGGTCTGTTGGCGACCAATGCCATGGCTTCCCTTGCTTCTAATGGCCCGGAGGCAGAGCATTTTGTCCGTTTATTTTGGGATACACCATTGCGTACTGGACTCCGCCGTTATTATGACAACTGTCTGTACTTTTTTTGTTTACTGGCTTTGAGTGGAAATTATCGCATCTATTGAAGGAATGATCAGTTGATTTTTACTATTAAATAAGGAATGAATATTACCACTTCATAACTTTACATATGTTTCTTAATAAAGTTCTCTACAAGATCTAATTCCGGTTTCCTTCATTTTTTTATACAATAGTACACTCTGCTGGAACGGTACCAGACGGTCCTTGCTCACATGAACAATCAGCATTCCAATTCATTAGTTTGAGAAGATACGTATTTCCTGGACCAAAAATCTGCGCCCGGTTCAAGATTTGCTTGACCGGGCGCGCACATGCTGCTTGTTGTCAGTTGATCAATTGTAGATATTGCAGCGTTTGTCTGATTAAAGTCGCTGCCTCGGCGCGAGTGGCCGTATCTTGCGGGGAAAATAACGTATCCGTCTTGCCGTGAACTAAGCCTTTTCTGTTCGCGTCCACAACCGCACTGCGTGCATAGTCCGTTATCTGATCATTGTCTGCGAAGGAAATATGAGCTTGGACTTCATCCTTGGAGGTTCCCTGTACGAGCTTTACTGCATTCATCATCATCACGACCATCTGCTCTCTCGTGATCAGAGCATCAGGATTGAATCTGCTTCCGCCAACGCCTTGGATTAAGTCATAATGAACCGCAGTGTTGACTTCTGCCGCATACCACTCGGTAACAGGTACATCTGTAAATACGCTCGAACTTGTCTCGATCGCCAAGCCAAGCCCTCTAACGATGAGTGCCGCGAATTGTGCGCGTGTGACTTGCATCTCCGGCGTATAAGTACGTTCGGTCGTCCCGTTGACGATTAACTTGGAAGCTAATATCTCGACGTCTCTCCGCGCCCAGTGTCCCGTCATGTCGTCAAAGGCTTTCTTGTTTTGAACAACTGCGTACAAACTATTCGTATTGCGGCTAATCTTTGCCTCTGTCTTGCCATTTCTCACGGAGAACACAGACGGCACAAACCGAATCTTTCCCATCGCCGGATCGTATACGACCGCGGTCGCAGCCGACCAATCTGGAATAACTCCGTCGATTTGCAAGATACGCTTCACGAATTGGCTACCGAATTGATGAATTACTTTTTCTTTGTTATTCGACTTCAAAATGACTTTGAAATCGATCAGTTCGCTGGCTCGCTCCATCCCTCGATCCGTAACGGATTGCTCGAACTGATGTTTAAACTGAGATACCGCTTTATCCATGCGGATAATCAGGATCGTCCCTTCGACTTGAGCCACGTCCGCGACATCTTCGCGATCCAGAATAGATATCGGAAGTTCATAGATCCCTAAGTGGCTTCGCAGTGTCAAGACCGTCTCCGAATTAGCATTCAAGCTGTCTAGCAAAGTGTTAAGCGGAAGTTCTACGGCATTCCTCACATGCTCACCCGGGATGTCCAGTTGGAGAACCTGACGATCTGCTGACTGAAGACTCTTTAGCTTTCTGGCGAGCCGTTCACGGTCGATGACAACCGTAACGCCTGTTTGCTCATCCTGTACTTCTATACGCAATTCCTTTTCTGTGGGCACATATTTGTCGAGCTCCTCTATGATTGGCGGTTCTTTCGGTTTAACGGAGCCGGAACCGGTTCCACTGTTAGTACCCAGTCCGGAATCTGTACTTTCGTCTTGTCCGTCAATCGTAATGCTCTGTACTCCGGAAACCGCCGAGCCGTCTTTCGCCGTAGCCTTCGCTTTGACAGTTCCGTCCTTGACGGCCCTCAACAAACCACCTGCATTGATAGTCGCCTTATCCGTGGGGGTCACACCATCCGCCTCATATACAGACCATGACACCGAAGAATTCGTTGCGTTCTCCGGAAGCACCTCAGCCGTCAACTGGAGACTGCCTCCTTTTGTATGAATGGATGACGAATCGCTCCGGATTGCAATCGACTGAACAAGCACCGCTTGTATCCTCGATTGTTCGAACGCTTGCAGCGTAGCGTGCAAAGTTTCCGCTGCTGTTTGGAATTCTGGCTCGGCCGCAGTGCCGCCGTCCACAACTAGCTTCGCTTGCTGGATCGCCGACAACAACATGGCTTTCGAGCTCGCTGGAAATTGGCCAACTGCCGTGCCCGCTACGACCGCATCATACTTGGTTTGAGCAATCTCGATTAGCGCGATTAGCTCGCCACGGAACCGATACACATCGTCCGTAACCGTTATGTTCGCAATGGCAGGAATCGATGTGCCGTATACGGCTCCGCTTACACTGAAGCTGCCGGACTCGGCATATTTGACAGGATCGATCGAATCCCAGTCCACTGGCTTATCGGCTGTTGCCGAATTGTTGTATACAACAGTTACGGTTCCCGGCAGAATCGGCGGCGAAGACTTAACCGTAGAGACGCTGACCGGCAGCACCTTCGTAATGACCGATTCTGAATCTGTTTGATATCCCAAAATTATTTTTGCGGATGTTATCCTGGATTTGTTATCCGTATTCCCCGGAAACGTAACTTCGATTATATTGTTGCCTTCCTTTATTGCTTCGAGCGGTATCGGCATTTCTTGAACACTATAGAACTGAACGATTCCTTTACTATAGGTAATATCAAAATCCGTAAGCGCTTTACCATTAACTTTTATTATCGGATTTTCTTCAAAGCCATTCGCTTTATATAACCCCAACCCGAGCGTAGCGAATTTTTTATGACCCTCTCTTTCAGGGATATGGACAGTAAGGGTTGTAGGTTGAGAAGCATCTAATAAGGTCTGGGGTGCATAGAAAACTTCCTCCGTCTGAACTTTATCCAATCTTATATTTTCAGAAAGCGTCAACTTAATAATAGAGGTTTCCATGCCCACCATGCTAATTTCCGAGAAATCATTTAAATCTTTAAACTCTTTATCGATAGTAAGAAGGCCATCGGGATTGGGATTGTTATGCGGATATGGAATCTCACCTTGCCATTTCATACGCTTAATGCCTGCGCTCAATACTTCTAACGGCTCGCCATTCTTACCTTTAGGTAAAATAGTTTCCAGATTAACTTTAGTCGTATTTTCTATTGGATATTCATTATTGTGTAACCATACATATACATTTTCTCCATCCTTAAATGCTCTGGCCATAATATTTCTACTGCTTGATTTCATACTGTCCTCAACGGTTAGAGGAATTCTCTCGCCCTTCAGATCTTTTACCATCTCATAAAAGTCTTTAAATCTTGTCCAGCCCCCGTAGGTCTTGTTCAGAAGGGCCATTCCTCTTAGTGAATTGGGGCTCTCGGTCAATATAAAAGGAATAGATAATTCCACTTCAGGTCTTTCAACAAATCTCATCCAATTGTCCATAATCGTATTCATGAACATAAACGGTTTAAATTCATTTTCCCATGGTCCCGTCTGGGGTTGGATACTTTGGTTGCCGAACTCAGTTGCAAGAATCGGCTTGACAGTACCCCATTTTTCAAATTGATATGCTTCGATTAAATCATAAAATAGCTCAAGCTTCCCAGTTTCCCAAGTGTCTACTTTTGTTTCTCTTTCACTAGCAAAGGTAAAAGGATCTTTTACTCGACTGCCATCTTGTGCCCAAAAAGCCTTAGTATACATATGCATATCATAAAAATCAACACTATTGCCTACACCATCGATGTATTCTTTTATTGTATTTTCCCATTCTTTAAAACTGTAATTTAAATCAGTGTGAGGCCATGCATAAGTAGGTCCGCCAATTTTTATATTCGGATATTGTTCTTTCAACATATCTGATAGTACTCTTGTAGCCTTGGCAAGTTCTGCGCCTGACCAGCCAGACGGCTCATTAAAAACAGTAACCCAGTCTGGGAGCATATAATTCTTATTTTTCAGATAATCTACCCATCTCTTTGTAATATCAGCCATTGCCAAATAGGCGTTTTCATCTGGTATTGGTTCATGCTTCCCTGGTAAAGCCCACCACTGGGGCACGATTTGTTGTGTGGCAGCGAATTTTATATTGGGCCAGTTGGCCTTGGCATAGGAAAACCAGTTATCATATCTTTGGAAAACCGCTTCAAGTGTAGCTGGATCAACCATTCCCGGTCTGGCGGGATCTTCTGTCAAAGGAATGTTACTTGAGCTCATGATTCCCCTTGCCAGGGGAGCATCTACACTTTTCAACCACTCTCTCGCTTCTGTACGCAGTGGTTCTTGTACATTGTCAAATTCTAATCCCGGCCAATTGTACAATCTAAAATACCTTTGTCTATCAAGTTCTGCGATTTCCATTTCATCGAGCTTTAGCTTCCTAGCTTGTGTCGCATCAATAGTTACGCTTACATTAGAGCTTGTATAGGACGGGATTTTTCTACTCTGCGGCTCAAGCATCTTCACTATCATGGTTGCAGTCTCAGCTCTAGTGACTGGCTGATCGGGTTGGAAAGTTCCATTTTGATTACCTGAAATAATACCTTTACCAAAAACACTTAAGACAAAAGGTTTAAATTCATCTCCAACTTGCTCATAGTCGGAAATCAATTTTTTTGCCTGCTCTACATTAGAACGCTCCGGTTCGCCTAAAGCACGGGCAACTACCCTCGCTATTTGTTCCCGAGTTATTGGGCGGTCATATTGTTGAAACTCCTCATCATAAATCAGTTTCATTTCCTTTGCTTTCTCTATAACGTACTCTTCCCCCTCCGGAAGAAACTCATCGATTGAGGCTAGCACTATTCTGAGACTTTCACCTACATTTATGATGCCGTCAGGCCTGAAAGTACCGTCCTCAAAACCCTTTACAATTTTCAAGCTTAATAATTTATTGATATCATCTTCAGCCCAATGATTGTGTATATCAATGAATTCTACCGGCTGTGAACCTGTTACAGCTCCCTCGTCCTTAATCAATTCAAGTTTAATCGCACTCAAACGTGTATAGTCGGTTGCAGCAGTATGCTTAATCTGAACACTTTCACCCTCAATACCTGCAAAGTTATAAGTTCCTACTTCAATCCAAGCCCCATCTTTCGGATAATTTATGGTTTTAATTTCTGTTTTATTGTTGTGTTTAACAATTATGTTTTGATTTTGATTCTCGTAAAATCCATATACAAACACTTTATAATCCCCAACTCTAGATAACATCGGCGACCAAATTGAAATCGCTTTCAAATCCTCCGTATATTTAGTCGTCCCTCCGTTATATCCTTTTACACCAGAATCGATCCAAAGCCCTTTTAACTTAAGCTGATCCTTGTTATTTTTGATATCCAGAATGATAGGAGCCACAATTTCGTCTTCAGACACAAACTCAAATTTTAATGCACTGGTACGGGTCATTGACCTCGCTGTTATGTGCTTGATTTCGGCTTGCTCATTACCATTGGCTGAGAAATAAAAATCACCAATTTCAATAAAATCCTTCTTATCTTCGGATAAATCAAGTATGATCGTATCTATCCTATTATTATGTGTAATCTTTATTTCCGGTTTGTTTGAAACGTCTTTTTGAACCTGATAGTAAGATACTTTATATGTGCCTGACTTTGTTAAAGCAGGCACCCACTTTGCCGTAGCTCCTACTTCATCTGTATACCTTGTCAACTTGTCTTGATAACCTCTTAAGCCTGATGCCTTCCATGTACCGACTTCCGAATATCCATTATCACCATTGTTTACGATAATCGGTGAAAGTTCTGCCGCGGATGCTATAGCAATTATGTTAAATAAGAAACAAAAGAGCAATACACACGAAAATACTTTCCTTACGCTCATCATTTCAATTCCTCCTCATAAATAAAATAATCACACGGCATTCGCAATAACAGAAAAGGTCCAAACGCGATTGTGGCATCCCCCTTCCTTGTAAGCGCTATAAAATAAATAATTTCTAGGAATCACCCCCTTTTAAAGATGATGGCCAGTAGTCTGTTATCTTAATTAAAGCAATTCACACGTCGTTATATTTTTGATATATATTGAATTTATTTTAAAAATTATTGAATTTCGCCATCTTCAGCATTAAACAACAGGGTCTACAAGACTAGCTCTTGGCGACATCGGATTTCGTCATGTATTGGTGACTTATCCTGCAAGCTGGCCGCACAATAATAAGAAGCCTGTGTGTATACACAGGCTTCTATCACTTTATTGAACATGTATTTCCGTTATATTGTTAGCTCTTCAGCTCATACAGTTTTGCGCTACGCGGGTTCAGTTCTACTTGCATAAATCCCGATTTGCTGCCCATATACTCATTGTTCCAGAAATCATAGACCTCATACGAACCATGCAGTTCAACCTCTCGTACAACCGGATCATCCTCCCAGTTAAACACAGCGATCATTTGGCGGTCGTCAAAGGTCATCCTGCCAATGGTAAATTCGGTTGAATCGAATACGGCGGGCACATCTGTCGGCTTAATTATCTTCCTAAGTCGAGTCTTCGCTACCTCGGTCATTTCCGTCAAGACATCTCCGGATAGGAGCATGCCTCCCGAACAAAAGATATGCGTCGCATGAAAGAGAAACTCATCGTCCGTTAACGCGCTATCCGTAATATAGCGCTTCCCGTCCGGTCCGAGAGGATTTATCTTCCAATTATGAGTCAAGAGACAGTCCGGATCGTTGACCCAAAGCGTATTGTGCTGCCAGTTTCTCCAGAAGCACTCTCTAGCGACCCTTGTAAATGCCTCCCATTTTCGATAGGTATCATCCGTGATCCGCATGCCATGGACAACGCCCAAAGAAGGCCACATAGGCGCGTTACAGCCCAGTATAAAGCTGTCGATCCCCGCTCCCTTGATTACAGCTTTCATACCTTCCCGGTATGCCTCTACTCTCGTTGAATTTGGACGATAGTAAACGCCTCCGTGAAGAGCTCCCCACATGTTGGCATCCAGTTTAAAGTAGGTGCAGTTCCACTCTTCCCTCATAGTTCGAAAGACTGTAGTCAAGTATTGCTGAGCTTCAGGATGAGTTCCATCCAGCATGTACCAAGGTCCGCAGCGCCAGCCGCCGAAGGAGTGAACACCCGATGAGAGGGGATTTCCTTGCTCATCCTGAATAAACCAGTCCGGATGTTCTCGGAACAATACGGAGCTCTTCTCTGCAATAAAAGGCGCAACCCAAATGGCAGGCTTCAGCCCCTTGTCCTTAATGGTTTGACATAGCTCTTTCATATCCTTGAAACCCGGCTTGGCAATTAGCCAATCCCCCATATAGGCCTGAAATCCGTCATCGATTTGAATATAGGTTAACTCCGGGTAATGATTGGCGATTTCGGTCATATTGACAAGAATATCTTCTTCCGTCACCTCAGGACCATAGGAATACCAGGAACACCATCCCGACGGCGTTTCCGGCACCGGCAACTGCGGATGAAAACGAGAAATTGTTTTACCTAATTGTTCAAGCAGTTCGGATTGGCAGTCCCCTTCATAAATGACAAAATGCTCCAACTCCCAAACATCACCAGGCATCATCTGTATGCCATCCGTCACGAGCGCGATCTCGAACTCAGTCTCGTTAAATCGGATTTCTCCATTGAAACGAATGCATGATGCGAAGGCCGCGAGAACCGCCTCTGGTCCATCCGGCGAAATCAGGGCAAGATTAAAAAGCGTCTGAAAGCTTTTAGTACGAGGAATTTTATAATGATCAAAGTCGCAACGAAGCGTTAAACTCTTAATCTCCCCGATAGTTCCACCATATTGGGAAAGCATGCTATACCCTTCCCCGTAAACAGGCGTATGAACGTCAAGCTCATGCTTTCCCTGGAAAAGCAGAATCTCTTTGATTTCGAATGCCTGTGCTCCCTTGTGAATCAGCTTGAAATCACAGCCGCTTCCAGACCAGTTCCTCTCCAGCACGAAACCATCTTGATCTCTAACCTGTCCGTCTTTCAGCCTTACCGACCACTTCGACGATTTCAATTTTGTTCCATTAAATAACATGATGAATTTCCCTCCAAATCTTTAGTGTATTGAATCACTTTAGATACTCGCTAACCGCTAGAGCTCGAAAAGCTTTGACAATAAGCACCCCCTCTCGTCGTACCGTTCCGAGTCGATCTTGATCGCGAAGTCGGAGGGAACACCAAGTCCTCCCGATGTAACCATAGCCTGCTTGCGGAATGCACGTGCCAAATCCAAAAACGGCACATATAGTTGGTTGTTATACCAACAGGCTTCGACAGCCATTTCCATGTCTTGTGTCTTGACGTTCATCACTCGCGCTCCGACACGGACCTATCGGAGTATCCATCGATTTGATGAACCGCTCATCGAAGTTTTTGTTTTTATTGAACTCAAAGCCCGAATTCGCAACCAAATTGACGCCAACTAGATCAATCTGATAGAAGCGGAAGTAATCCCACGAATTTTCCCCCGGCAAGCAGTTCGTATCGATATGCTCATCGAATACATCGCTCCCGAGCGCCGTAAGCCATACGTTTGGGGGCCCATAAAATAGCGGATTGTCCAAGCTTCTTATCATCCGGCCATTTAAGTACCTGTTCACTTGATTGGGAAGCCATTCATATCCAAAGACAAAGTCTTCAACAGACGTGTCGATCGTTTCATAGGGAATTAGTCCGAATGGAAAACTTCTTCCATGGAAGCCCACCATTCCCCAGCCTGCCGGTTTTCAAACGGAATCTGACATGGGGCGGTTAATTTCCACCACTTTTGCGTTGCCGGATCGGTCGCCATCTTCGCCATATCCTGCGCGTGATTTTCACCTATATATTCAAAATAACTAAACAAGAATCCATCTCTGTAAAATATGGAGTAATTCCTAATATTGCAAATGCTGATCATACTCAAGACTTCCGGCCAAACATTAGCGTGCAGCTTTTTGTACTCCTCCAGTTTTTCTGCTTTTACCTGAATGACACTTCCATATCGCCGCATTCTAACCACACCTTCCTAATAAGATAATATTGATCCGCTAGAAGTCATCATAACCTGTTATCATCGCTTCATGAGTACACGAATTATTGCGATTCTCTCATGCCTTCATCTCTACATTCTCGCGAGGGTTAAATCCTCCGAGATGCTATCCAATTCGTAATTCAGCCAGAGGAATCGCGACGTTAAAGGCAACTTCCCGGTTCGGGTTAACCGCTGCAGCGCAGTACAATACGGCCGGGTGGCCGTTCTCAAACAGCAGTTGCGGTCTTTCCAACGCTTCCACAGGCTGGACGACACCGTCCTCCCAGACAATCTGACGCAGAAATGCAAGCGGATGTTCGGCAGGCTCCCAATCGGTACCGTTCATCGATTCAAACAGAGCGACAGAGCTCACCCCAGTCTTTGTAAAATATCCTTGGAAATCTTTAACTAATGCATAGAAACGATCGCCCTGTGACCAGATAAAAGGATCTTCCACCGACCAGTCGTTATCAGGATTCACCATGATCGGCCCGGCAACTTTACGGAATGGCCCAAGCGGGTGATCGGCTTCGGCAACACCGCACACGACCGCTCCACCCTTGGGCAACGGTCCCTCTCCAACACCTTTGTAAATCATCAAGATCTTGCCTTGCGGTGTTACGGTTACAGTCGGATTGTTCACTATTAGATGATCCCATGCCCCCGGCGTCACATCGATGGCGGGCTGGTGAACCCGGCGCCAAGGTCCGCCGGGATGATCGGCTTCGGCAACACCGATCCTCTGATGATTGCGATGATCCCAATAGTCGCCATTGCCGTAGTTGCCTGTATAGAATAAGTAGTACTTATCTTGATAGCTAATCATGGTCGGATTATGTATGACGTCGGCATCCCAGCCTTCTCCTCTGCCATCAAGCACGAACCGCTGAAATTGAAAACGCCCCAGCGGATGATCGGATACGGCGTAACCGATAAGCGATTTCGAGACCCAGCCGTCATGCTTGCTTTCGATGGGCCAACATGAGAACAGCATATGGTAAAGCCCATCCTTGCCCTTAACAACAGTCGGGCACCAGACATGGTAGCCTTCCAGTTGAAAAGTTGCGCTTCGGGGTACCGGAAGCAGCATTGATTGAAAGTCCATTAAACCTTCACACCTCTCCATTTATGTTATTTTTCTATTGTACGATGAGCTTTTGGCATGAAATTCAATTATTTTGCGGCTTTATTCCAAAATATTCGGATGTTGCTGCAGGTTCATTCTCTCCGAAGGAATCTACCGCCATCTTGTAGGTCAGCAAATCAATCGCCTCGTCGAACTCCACTTTAATGACGGTGCAAATATCGTCTGTATCTTTCTCTTCGATTTTCAATCCAGATCGCACCTGGGATATTAAACTATGCCGCTTCGACGTACATCACTTCACTTTCATCATTTCTGCATATTCGACTATGAAATTAGAAAGCCGTCAATCTATGACGGCTTTCACGCTGTTCTACTGTAATAACCCTAAATCCGAAAGCTGCTTGATTACATTTTCTTCGTATTTCTTTTGATTGAATTTAGACTCCAACGTCTGGAGATACGCATCCCAATTGCTGATCGGTTCTTTGCCCGTCACGAATCTAAGAAACATTTCGCTCGTATACTTTTGGCGATCCGCAATCGACTTGTCTTCAGGATCCGCGGTTACACGTTGATTATATGGATTTGAATAAACGTACTTCAAGTTCAATTGACGATATTCGTCAGTCTTCGGATTTTCGTAATTGAAATAAATCGGATCGTCGCCTCTGCGAGACAATTGGTAATGCGCAATGTATTTGTATTTATCCTCAATTTCTTTTGTCAGCTCCAGCTTCTTAGGTTTACCGTCAACAATATCCCACGTTTCACCCTTTACTCCATATGCAATGTACGGATAGGATTCCTCGTCAGTATACCAATACTGAAGTAGCTGCATAATTCGATCCAGCTTTTCCGGATCTTCGGCCGCTTTTTTAGAGATTGCCCACATATTGTTTTGGGAGCCCGCAACAGAGGAGATTTGATCGCCAAACGGTCCTTTCATCGGTGGAATTGCAATCCATTCCGGTGTTTCTCCGCCAAGATCCTTCATCTGCTGCTGACTGTTCGGTTCCAAGGAACGCCAATCAGTTATAGCAAATCCGCTCTTACCTTTTAAAAATTTCTGATCCATTCCAACTTTGTCCGTTATCGTAGCAAAATCGGGATCGATGACTTTAGCCGAATAAAGTTTGTTGAGGTAAGCGAGCGCTTCCTTTGTCCGATTATCGGTGTTGTAGATAACAACCTTCCCGTCTTTCACATCGATCTGGTTTGGAAACGTTCCAAACATGGCATAGAGTCCGTCAAGACCTAAAATCGTGTTGCCATCTTTCAATACGCCGCCGGTAATACCGTAGGTGTCATCCTTACTGTTACCGTCAGGGTCGTCAAAGGTAAACGCCTTTAATACTTCGAGCAGCTCGTCCGGCGTCGTCGGAACGGAAAGGTTTAATTTTTTCAGCCAGTCGTAACGAATCCACCAGCTCATTGTGCCCGATGTAGGGTCGGATACAGGGATGCCGATCGTCTTCCCGTTATATTTCATGGATGACCATTGTTCTTCGGTGAACCTTTCCTTAAGCGCGGGATATCGGTCTATGACCTCATCGAGATCGGCCAATATTCCCTGGTCATAGAACGAATAAGCCCGAGTCAACAATCTGAAATTCATGAGATCAGGAGCATCGTTGGACGATATGAGCAAATTCAATTTTGTTACATCTTGTCCCTGAGGAGGAACTGTCATTTTGAAATCAATGTTAAGCTCCTTCTCAAACATTTGTCTGATGATGTCATCTTCTTTCGACGGGATTGGCGCCGCCTGATTAAATGTTGCAGCATTGTAGACGGTTATTGCGATCTTCTTATCCGACTTCCCCGGTTCGGATGCTCCTTGTTCCGGCGAAACGGCGTTCGACGATTTGGGCGAAGACTCTGGATTATTGCCGTTCTTTCCGCTGCATGCAGATAAAACCATTGAAAATGCTAATAATACCACTAGTGAGACAATTGATGTTTTTTTCTTCACTGATTTTGACCTCCTAATATTTGATGATTTTTTTGGGGGATAAGCACATTGTACAAAATAAATTGTCTAACTATTATCAATATTTATCGATAAAATATTGATTTTTTTGGTTATATATCATAAGAGAGCTAACCTTTAATCGAGCCCAGCAACACACCTTTCGTAAAATGCTTTTGGACAAACGGATAAATAATCAGAATAGGAAGAGTTGCAACAACGACGGCAGCCATTTGCTGAGCAATCATACTAACGACGGTTGAAGTGTTAAGCGGGTCCGTATTCTCCAGCTGTACATTCAGTAAAATATTGCGAAGAACAACCTGTAAGGGCATTAAATTCGTATCGTTAATATAAATGACGGCATCGAAATAAGCATTCCAATGGCCAACTGCATAAAACAAACCGATCGTTGCCATAACCGGCAGCGACAATGGCAAGATGATCTTCCACAAAATGATCCATTCGCTTGCTCCGTCCACCTTCGCCGACTCATCCAGTTCAGTTGGCAGTTGTTCGAAGAAGCCCTTAATAATAACGAGATTAAACGCGCTTATGAGTCCGGGAACAATCAGCACCCAGATGGTATTGATCAGATGCAGCTCTCGTATTAGCAAATAGGTCGGTATCAGACCTCCAGAAAATAACATGGTGAATACAATGTAGAGCAAGAATCCGCTTCGGCCCGGCAGTTTACTGCGGGAAAGTGGATATGCGGTAATAACAGTGAAAAATAGATTAAGCGCTGTACCTAAAACCGTACGAATAATTGTAACTTGGTAGGCACTGCCCAATCCGTTACCGCTCAATATTTCGCGATACGCATCAAAGGTAATCGAATAAGGGATTAATATAACTCCTCTTTTTAATGTTTCGGTCACCGGAGTAAGCGAAACAGCAATGACATAAAAGACAGGCAAAACACATAAGAGTACGAATACAAAAAGTATAACGGCAATGATTGTTTGATTCATTTTGTTCATCCAAGTATTGGTCATTATTTCAATTCCTCCTACCAGATTTCAGCTTCGAATTTTTTGGCTATCCTATTGGCCAGAATAACCATGATAAATCCGATTATCGATTTGAATAATCCGACAGCGGTGGCAAGGCCAACCTCCATACGCTCAAGCCCTGCCCTGTAAACCCAAGTGTCTATAATATCGATCTTTTCCTGATTAAAAGCATTGGCCAGCATAAAGATTTGCTCAAATCCGGCATCCAATATATGGCCGAGCTTCATAATCAACATTAAGATCATGACCGTTCGAATGCCGGGCAGAGTCACATGCCACAACTGCCTCCACCTCGATGCTCCGTCCATTCTAGCTGCTTCATAGAGACTTGGATCGATTCCCGCCAAAGCCGCCAAATAGATGATCGCTCCCCAGCCGAGATCCTTCCATATTTCCGACGCGACCACTAAAAATCTTGCCCATTGAGGTTCCGAGAGGAAGGATATAGGCTGAAATCCACTGTCTTTGATCCATTGATTGATCAAGCCGTCTCCTGGCGACAATAAAGCGACCATCATTCCGTACACAATGACCCACGATAAGAAATGAGGCATATACGTAACGGTTTGAACGAATTTCTTATACCAACTCGCTTGAATTTCATTCAGCAGCAATGCCAGAATAATCGGTGCAGGAAATCCAAGCAAAAGCTTGTATAAGGAAATAATAATGGTATTTCCTAATATTTGCCAAAAATATACACCTTCAATAAAAATACGAAAATTTTCAAACCCGATCCAATCGCTGTGCCATATGCCTTGTCCTAAATTAAAGTCCTTAAATGCGACAATGATACCTGCCATCGGCAAATATTTGAAAATCGTAAAATAGAGAAGCCCCGGCAGAAGCAGCAAATAGAGCGCTCTATTTGCATTTAAGGCTTTGAATCCCCGCTTCCATAATGCAGGCCTAGCGGAAAATGACTCTGGGTGAATTTTCATCTCTGTCTCTCCTATCTATTGGTTTAACTCTATTTTAGAGTTTGTTAAGTCCGGTGATTTTCACTATCTTTTGAAGTTGTTTTGAAATCTATCGAATTTTGCGGACGCAAACGAATATCACTAAATAAATAAAAAAACAAGACTGCTCAACGAGCAGTCTTGAAATTATTAGGATAAACGATTGCGATATTGTTTGGGTCGTCTCGGGTAACTCCAAGCGCGGATGATAACGTTCAATTGTACTTGCTAATTGTTCCAGCAGTTCGGATGGACTGCTACCATCAAGAATAAAAAAAAGCTCCAATTCCCACACTTCACCGGGCAACCTCCTAATACCATCCGCCACGAGCATGATTTCGAACTCTTTCTCATTCAATCGAATTTCACCGTTGAACCGAACGCATGATGCGAAGGCTTCGTGAACCGATTCTGGCCCGTCTGGTGAAAGCAGGGCAAGATTAAAAAGCGTCTGAAAGAATTTTATAATGTTAATGGTCACTGCGATTTGCGTCCCATTGTGAATGAACTTGAAATCGCAACCGTTTCCAGACCAATTTCTCTCCAGCACGAGTCCGTCATTATTCTGAACCTGTCCGTTCTTCAGCCTTACCGACCACTTTGACGCTTTTAATTTCGTTGCATTAAATGACAAGATGATTTCCCCCTCTAAATTCGCGTCAGCTGAATGTATTTTGCTTTAGATCTCTTTACATGGTGTTGCCTTATCTTATTCTTTTTCTTACCTTTTCTCTGAATATATGTACTACTATATCACCTTTGCTCGCGTCCATATTTCGATATATAACGGAAAATCCCCGATAATTCACGATCAAAAAACCACAATCAGTCATAAACGATCAGCCGCATGAAAGGTAACCAACATTGAATGAGAATCCATTTCGTTCTAAAGTTGGTATCGAGAAATCGCTACCATTTGACTCTATACTCGACATTTCCTAACTTGCAAATTTATACAAGCCCCTACCGAATGAATGGCAGGAGCCTGATAAGAAACATTAATAAAGCCTATTTGTACAAAATGGTCTAATTACCATAAATTAATTGAAATATCACGGCATCCGCGCGAATATTACATCCTGCCGTATTCAGCGTATTCTGAACGAAGCCGGTGCTGCCAGCGTCAAAGTAGTATTCACCCAGCTCTACAAACCCAGTGGCTCCTGTTGTGAAATCTACATATTGGGTATCAGTGACTCCTCCATGATAAATCGTGATTTTGGCGTTGGGGTCGGAGGAAGTATCCGGGTTGGATGCGGCATGTACCTTGTACAGATACACTTTATAGGTACCGGCTTGCGAAAGTGTCGGCTGCCACTTAACGGTTGCACCTGTCGTGCCGCTGTATCGCGTAGCCGATCCGCCATATCCCTGCAAACCGCTATTATTCCATGTGCCAGATAACTCCGTATATCCCTCTGCGCCATTATCGATGACGATGGCCGGCGGCAGTGCCATTAATTTGAGGGCGTCCGCCCGCACTGTACCTGAGCCTGCACCATTCTCTAGCGTCACGTATTCAGCTCCGCCGCCATCAAAATCGTAAGAACCAATTCGAATCCATTGGTTACCCCCGGTAGACTGATTCTTTGTTACAACATCACTTTTGCCATTATGATAAATTGTATATTTGGCAGAAACCGTACCGTCGCTTGCGGTAGGCAGCCAGGCATAAATCTCATAATAGCCATTCGCTAACGACGAAGGCGTCCAGGAGGCTAAAGCGCCTGAGGAATTACTCTTTCTGGTTGCCGAACCCTGCCAGCCGGTTACCGCAGTGTCATCCGACCAAGCTCCTGTCTCGGTATATCTGCTTTGCACGTCCCCGCTGTCAATTTCAAGCGGAACCAATTTAATCGCATTAGCTCGGATAAATCCGGAGTTGGCAGCATTTTCCAGAGTGACGCTCACATCTGAACCGCTGAAATTATAGCTGCCCAAGGATACCCAGGACGCGCCGGTGCCATTCTGACTAATCACTATATCCGAAGAAGCGGCTGCGCTCGTATGAATTGTGTATCGGGCAGCCGTCGAGGCATTGCTTGTTTTGGCCACCCAAGCAAACACTTCATACGCACCTGAAGTCACTCTCGGTTTCCAGGTTAACGATGCGCCAGTCTCATTCGTATACACCGTATTTCCAATGAACGGCGTGAGTGATGAGCCAATCCATGTACCGGTAACTTCAATATCCCGATAACGTAAATCTCCGTATGCGACAACCGTCTGATTAATCGGTACAGCCTTGACTGCACTCGATTTGAAAGACTCGTTACCGGCCCGGTCTACCCCAGCCACTTCAAATGTATGCGCAGTCCCGTTTGTTAAGCCAGTTACAACATATGGAGTACCTGCAGGTAAGCTATTGACTTTAACACCGTTCATATAATAGTTATAACCTGCAACGTCCTCTCCTTGACTTCGTGTCCCAATCTTCAAATGGATATTTCCGGAGCCGGCGCTTTCAGCCGTCAAACCTGATGGAGCGCTTGGCGCAGTTGTATCCATATCAGTTGTACCTGTAAAAGTTCTCGGAGCAGATTCATTGCCGGAATAATCTACAGCCGTGATTGCGAGATTATAGTTGGTCTGAGCCTGTCCCTTGAATATTTTATAGCTGGTTTGTTGAATCGGTGTTCGCGTGAGTTTGATGCCGCTCAAGTACACATGATAACCGGCAAGATCGCTTTCGCTATTTGGTGTCCAACTGAAAATAAGGTTGTAGCGTCCAAGTGTTGGATCGGACTCTGGCGTCACCATAATGTCAGCCGATGGTATCGTCGGTGCAGTCAAATCCTGAGCTGCTAAAGGGAAAAATTTGATCGCGTCCGTCCGAATATTCGCCGGATCGGAGTTGCCGTTCTCTACTTTCACATAGTCACCGGCACCCGCCATAAAATCAAAGCTGCCCAGCTTCACCCAACGACTGCTCCCTTGCGTCTGATTGACATAGACAGTATCCGTAACGCTGTTATGCGAGATCGTATATTTCGCCTTGTTGCTTGAACTGAGATGTACCGGCAGCCAGACATACACATCATGCCACCCGCTGGCTGCAAGGTTTGGAGACCACTTGGCGGAACCGTTGGTGGAATTCCATCGGGTTGTGGAACCATCCGCACCTATAAACTCTGTCGAATTGGTCCACGTGCCGGATTCACTGTAATTGGAGCTGTTTTCGTCGATATAACTACTTACCGGAACAAACATGACAGCGTCCGTGCGCAGCGTTTCCGCTGCCGGACTGGTAGCGTCTTTGGCAGCTTTGACATAGTTATTGGCATCTGTTGTAAAGTCATAAATGCCAAGGCTTACCCAGTTCTGACCAGCTGTACTTTGATCGACGTAGATATCCATGCTCGCCCCTTTATAGACAACGGTATAATGCGCGTTTTTAAGCGAGTTCTGGTTGTAGCTGGGGTTCCAAGCGAACACTTCGTATTTGCCGCTTTGTGACAATCCTGGCGTCCATTTGGCCCAGCTATTGCTATTTACAGCTTCTCGCGTGTCTCGATCCTGATAGCCAAAAGCCAGATCGGAGCTGATCCAATCGCCTGAGGACTCCGAATACTTCGGCGAATCATTGTTCACCAGAATCGCGTTGTAAGGCGCCTGCATTACATCAGCTTTGTAATCGGAGGGGGTCTGATAGTACCTGAAATAGTCGAAGTAGCTTGCACCGAGCACACCATTGGCATCCATCGTTGACAGATCCACCCCGCTCGGGTCGTAGGTTAACTGCTGGGCGGTCAGCCATAAATTCTGGAGACCATGAGGCCCTGCATAGTTCGACTCCCGAATCATCAATCCGTCTACATACCAACGTACTTTGTCAGGTAGCCATTCGAAGCCGTAGACATGATAAGCCTGGGAAGAATCAGCAATCGTATGCACCGTAGCATTCGGATACGGTAGAAAGTGACTAGGCACATAATTGTGCAAATTGGAACCTAGGATCGTCGGCGAATGCCCATCAATCTCAAACATATCAATTTCGTTGATTTGATTATTGAAGCCAAGATCACTCAATCCCATGTTCCAGAAGGACGTGTGCAGCCCGCTGTGCGCATAAATCTTGGCGCTGATTTCATAATACCCGAACCCGAGCAATCTCTTCGAGATGATACCCGCATTGGAGAACGGCACGCCGCCGTTCGCTTCAACATTAGTTTCTTTTTTGAATTGCAGTTTCAGTACTTTTTTGGCGCTGTCCTGCGGATCAGTTGTTATGGTAACGTTCTCAGGCTTGTTATTGCCAAAAAAACGGCTGCCGGTCCGGTAGTTCCACTCATCGGTATTCAGCGCTGAACCATTGAAGTTATCCTCAAATTTCAATACATAATCATCGCTTGGAGGCGCTGCAGATACATGCGCTGCGATTAAACAACTTGCCGCCGTGGCAACTAAAAAACCGGAAAGCTGCATTCTAAAACTTCCGATTATTTTTTTCACTTTGCAATTCACTCCCGTCTCATCAATCAGTTGAATGGTATCATTAACTCGAAACGCGATTTTTTGAAAACGCTTCCACCACCTCTCGATCTTAGTGTATCTCATTCTTTTAATAACAAATTTTAATATTTTTCGATTTAATTACATTATTTTTGGAATATAACAATAAGCAGGCTGAACTGTACCCCATTTGTTAGCATTGGAGGTACAGTTTAAAAGCATCAAGTCAAAATTAATAGGCATGAGCCCGGTACATTACCGAGCCCACGCCAACAACTTGCAAAACTATTTGTCTAACTTTTAGGGGTCACTTTAAATTGCTTGCTTTTTGTTCGTAAACCATGTGCTTTCGTTATGGTTATTTCTTGTGCGCCTGCACAATTATACGTCCTTGCTTGCGAAAAACAGTAACTTCAAAGATACTTCCCTGAACCGCAGATTCGAAGTGTGACAACAGATCGTCTACCGTATCGATCTCAGCTTCATCGAACTTGACAATGACATCATCAATCTCGAAACCGCTCTCGTTTTGCCAACTTCCCCATGGAATCGTCTCAATGATTACACCGCTCTCGGAAGGTAGTCCCCCCGCGGAAACTTCACCCATGCCTACGATGTTCTTGACTTTACATTTTCCCCAGTCCGTCCGTTGCGCGATTCTGCCCGAGGTGCTGACCACTTCGCCAATCTGAGGAATCTTTGGCGTTCTTGCTCGCTCCTTGAGAGAAGCCTTTCGCACCCCGAATTGATCCATCGGGAAGTTAACAAATCCCAACTTAAGTGCGGGTGAACCCTCGCGGACACGGTAGTCGCCGCTTGCAGGGTCTACAAACAAAGCATCAGCTACAAGCGACCCTTTATCTCTTCCGCTTTGCTCTTGCAGCTGCGAGGCGGACTCCGGACAAGTCATACCCTGCAAGTGCAGGATATTGTTGTCGCATTCGCTCCCCCAGGGTGGAGGCACGCGGATCGGCGCATATTCCGTGAACATAATATTGCGGCGAATCACATCCCGACTGCCTTTAAACCAGACGTGCGGGTGCAACGTATTATTGACCATAATATTGTTTTCGCAATTTCTGTAGAAGCCTTCCCGCAGCTTAATACCGCCGGCCAAACACAAATTGTTATAAATTTCATACCAACTGGAACCGTCGTCAAGATCAATGTCCCATCCATAATCACAGCGCCAACGGTTATTTCGAATAACGATTGGCCGCACGATATCCAAGAGAGGCAGCTCGGACAGCGGCGCTTCCGCATTCCGATTAATTTCATCCACCTCTACATCCTCTAGCATCCAGTACCGATCGCGTCCCCATGAATTAAAGGAACCATGATCGCCGGTTTCCAGTACAGTCTCGAACACATCGCAGAACTCAATCAGGTGTCCGCCAAACGTGCCTTCGGAAATATTAATACCTGCACGGGGCACGTCATAGATGCTGCAGTGTCGCACGGTAACGTCCAGAGACATAGAAATTTGAATAGGAGCGGATTGCTTCTCGACTCGCCCGACTTTAGTAATAAGACAGTCCTCAACATAGCATTGAGCAGGATAGTTGTTCGTTTTCGGGCCGGGCATACTGTCTAGATTCGCAAGTTTCTGCCGTTCCTCATACCCAAAGAGCGGACTGCGTACGCTATCCGGCCGACCGACGAAAGCGATACCATTTGAACCAATCTCCTCAAGCAGACAGCTTGTAACGGTAATATGCCGATTGTAGCCGTCTACAAACAGCGCATTGCCGCCCAAATCAACAAACGTACAGTCTCGTATCGTGCAGTGCTCAGCTCCCCGGAAAAGAATGGCTCCACCTCTGTATATCGTCCAATCGCTACGAAGCAGCGACTCACGGTTCTCCATAAAGGTTCGATTCGTCTGAGTAAAAGTGAGTCCAAAGAATTCAATGTGCCTGACTGGTGCTTCCGGACTTCCCTGAATCTCAATAAGGTGTGCCAATTGCGTACCAACAACGAGAGCATTCGAAACCTCTGTTCCCTCATACGGGTACACATAGAGAATATTCGTCTTTTGGTCGTGATACCACTCACCAGGAGTATCCAACTCTTCAAATATGTTCTCGACATAGCGGTATTCGTGGTGCATCCCCATTTGTCGATTGTTTTGCCATCCGCCTTTGAGAATGAGCTCATGATCCTCATATTTACCCATGATGCGATAACGGTAATCTCCCCAGAGACGACTGTGCATCGCATGTATATAGCCACCTGTCGGATCGGCCCAATTCGCAGCGCGTTCACGACTCACAGAATCCGCAGCGAATCCGTTCATAATGCGTATATTCGCGTTATAGTCGGGATAGCGAGCCATATGATATTGCGTACCGTTGATAAAAAGCCGATCAAGCTTCAATCCAGGAGGAGTCTTTGCCATCCGAATTTCGCCCTCATAGGGGAGCCATTCCAGCCGCAGCGCATGCCCCCCGCTAATAATAACCTCGCCCTCTTGATCCGCTTCGTAGATCACTGGGGCATCCTGCGTGCCGGAATCCTCTGAGCCGAATTGTAGCGGCTGGTCTAAATAATAAGTTCCTTGCTGAATCCGAACGCGGACGGCTAACCCCTTTCTAACAGCCGCTCTAGCAGCCCGCTGCGCCCTCGCAATTGTGGCAAAAGGGAGTTCCGCGGTCCCCTCGGCATCATCGTATCCATGCTGGGCAACATACATAATTTGAATGTTCGACATGTTTGCTTTCTCCTTTCTTTACATGCTAGCCGTTCTAAGACAATTTCTAACAACGACAAGAGTTAAAGACTTTCTTCCTCCTCACAACAGGCTTATATTTTAACATTGAAAAAGCATTGCAATCCTGTGCAAATCTTCAGCTCTTCGCTGCATTTCGAATTCAATCGAAAAGTCAGAAGAAATGCCAAGCCCTTCCGGTGTCACCATGGCTTCTTTACGAAAGGCACGAGCCAAATCTTGGAACGGCACATATAACTGGTTACGATAGATGCAAGCAGCCGCTGCCATTTCCATGTCTTGCGTATGGACGTTCATCACTCTGGAACCTATACGGAAGCGAATCATATAATCACTGTAGAAAATCTCCATCGTTTCCATCGCATCATCTACCCGGATAGATCCTGCCCCGAAGCTGACTGCTATGCTCCCCGCCGGCACCAACAGGATGCCGTCTTGCAGAATCGGGGTCTTATCTGGATGTTTCCTATCCAATTTCTCCTTTCTGCCTTCGACCAGCATGCCGTTATATCCCGCCAGTACAATACAGGATCTATCAACCGTTTCTCGAAGCACCCCCGTTCCAGGAGGTTCAAACTTCACCGTATCTGCTGCAAGGTTGCCGAATCGAGAATCTGGTGCAACCGTCAGCTTCACATAATCACCCGGCTCCAAATCATACGTGCCAAGTTCGATCCAGCCCGATTCCCCCTGCTGGCTGATCCATCTGGATTCCCGTCCACCAGCATAGATAAGCTCGACCAAAGCCTTTTCCGCCCTGTTATCATAGCAAATGTTGTAAAAAGAGACCTTATAGGAACCTGCCTCGGTAAGATGAGGCTTCCATACAGCATAGTTATCGGCAGAAGGTGCTGCATAACGGCTGCCTTGCACGAACCCGGGCAATCCACTGCTCAGCCATGCCCCGACTTCCTCATAACCGCTGCCAGGCAGTTCGTTATCGACCAGAATCTCGCCGAGCGGGAGCCATTCTTTTGAAGCTTCTTCCGGATAAGGAGCGAGATCTATATGCGGTGCCATGCCTGTCGTCTGAACGAAGGCTACTTCGTCCACCTCCAGCGGCGTATTCCTGTCCGAATCGGAAGCAAACACTAGCTTGCATACTCCGCTCAAGATTTGAATGTCTTCAATAACGACTTGCTGCCACTCCACACCCTGGGTTGCAGGTATGCGCAGCGTACGCTCTTCACCTTCTGCCCCGATGACTTTCATGAAGTGACAGCCGTTTCTGGGATTCCGAACCATTGCGGAGAACGTATACGCTGCTTCCGGCAGAAAAGGAACCTCTACCCAGGTTTCAACCTGGAATGGAACAGGACCGTCGTGCCGAAGTACACATTCGCCGGAGAACGCTTCTTTAGTCTCGTGAACGTAGGAGAATTGCGGGGTGCACCCGCCTTTATACCAGCCTAAGGGTACCCCCATATCCTGAATATAGCGCTTATCGAAATTTTTGTTCTTGTTATACTCAAAACCGGGATTTACGACTAGATTGACGCCTACTAAATCAATCTGATAAAAACGGAAATAATCCCAAGAGCTTTCCCCCGGCAAACAACCCGTATCGATATGTTCATCGAACACATCGCTGCCCAGTGCTGTAAGCCATACATTCTGCGGACCATAAAATGACGGATTCGGCAGGCTTCTTATCAATTCGCCATTCAAATACCAGTTAATCTGGTTCGGAAGCCATTCATAGCCGAATACAAATTCCTCCTCTGACGCATCAATCGTTTCGTAAGGCAGCGCTCCTTTATAGCCCCCGACAGTCTTGTGTGTCCCAACATAATAATGAACGTTCTGCCCAATATGCGTAGGCTTGCCCGAATCAACTTCATAACCGTCAATTTCAATTATAAGATTGCTGCTTGGCGCCTGAATACCATCCCCTTCCTTCCCCATTGACCAGAAGGAGGAATGCAGGCCTCCGCTCTTCCCCCATAACTTTCCTTTGGCTTCATAATACCCGTAACCGAATAATGGCTTGGAAACGATGCCTCCGCCGGTATACCGCATGTGCCCGTCGATATTCTCATAATCGAAACGAATGACTAGTCGGCTGTCCCTAAGTTCTACATTTTCACGAAGATTAAGTCCTCCCAGACGCTCTCCGACCCGGTAATTCCAATACTTTTCATCCAGCTTATTCCCATCAAATTGATCCTCAAATACAAGCTTATAATTAGCATGAGGGGGCCTGATGTGCAGCGAATCGTTCTTCAATTGAATTCCTCCATTTAGAACAGTTTTCGTCTCGTTAGGTAGCCCGCAAACAATGATTTGCAGCCTTCTGACAAGATTAATTTCATATGGTAATATTATCAGCTCAGCGGCTATAGGCTTGTTCAGTCAAAGGAATCGCGACATTAAAGGCGATTTCCCTGTTCGAGTCTACCGCAGTGGCACAGTACAATACGACCGGGTGGCCGTTCTCGAACAGCAGTTGCGGCCTTTCCAACGCTTCAACGGACTGAACTACACCGTCCTCCCAGACAATCTGGCGCAGAAAAGCGAGCGGATGAGCGGCAGGGCCCCACTCGACGCCGTTCTCCGATTCGAACAGAGCGACAGAGCTCACCCCAGTCTTCGTGAAATATCCTTGAAAATCTTTGACCAGCGCATAGAAACGATCGTCCCGTGACCAGATAAAAGGATCCTCCACCGACCAGTCGTTATCAGGATTCACCATGATCGGCCCGGCAACTTTACGGAATGGCCCAAGCGGGTGATCGGCTTCGGCGACACCGCACACGACCGCGCCACCCTTGGGCAATGCCCCCTCTCCAACACCTTTGTAAATCATCAAGATCTTGCCTTGCGGCGTTACGGTTACGGTCGGATTGCTCACCATTAAATGATCCCACGCCCCCGGCGTCACGTCGATGGCGGGCTGGTGAACCCGGCGCCAAGGTCCGCCGGGATGATCGGCTTCGGCAACACCGATCCTCTGATGATTGCGATGATCCCAATACTCGCCATTGCCGTAGTTGCCTGTATAGAATAAGTAGTACTTATCTTGATAGGCAATCATGGTCGGATTATGTATGACGTCGGCATCCCAGCCTTCTCCTCTGCCTTCCAGCACGAACCGCCGAAATTTGAAAATCCCCAGCGGATGATCGGATACGGCGTAACCGACAAGCGATTTCGAGACCCATCCGTCATGCTTGCTTTCGATGGGCCAACATGAGAACAGCATATGGTAAAGCCCATCCTTGCCTTTAACAACAGTCGGGCACCAGACATGGTAGCCTTCCAGTTGAAAAGTTGCGCTTCGGGGTACCGGAAGCAGCATTGATTGAAAGTCCATTAAACCTTCACACCTCTCCTTAAATGTTATCTTTCTATTCTACGAAGAGCTTTTGGCATAAAATTCAATTATTTTGCGGCTTTATTCCAAAATATTCGGATGTTGCTGCAGATTCATTCTCTCCGAACGAATCTACCGCCCACTTGTAGGTCAGCAAATCAATCGCCTCGTCGAACTCCACTTTAATGACGGTGCAAATATCGTCTGTATCTGTCTCTTTGATTTTCAATCCAGATCGCACCTGGGATATTAAACTATGCCGCTCCGCCGATGATGCGATGTTTCAGTTCAGCACCACTTGCAAGACTGTTAACTTTTTTAATTTCGGCAGAGACAGCAAATAGAGCACATTATTGGCATTCAAGGCTTTGAATCGCTGAATTTACATCTCTGTCCCTCCTATCTATTGGTTTAACTCTATTTTATAGTTTGTTAACTCCGTTAATTTTCACTATCTTTTGAAGTTGTTTTGAAATCTATCGAATTTTTCGGACGCAGACGAATACACTGATTAAATAAAAAAACAAGACTGCTCAACGAGCAGTCTTGAAATTATTTGGATAAACGATTGCGATATTGTTTAGGCGTCAAATTCGTATATTGCTTGAAAATGGTGCAAAAATAACTTTCACTATAAATGCCGACGGCTTCCGATAACTGTTGAATGGTATAATTGCCTGAAACGAGCAATTCAATCGATTTATCAATTTTATGCCGGTTAATGTAGTCAACCAATCCTTCGCCCGTTTCCCTCTTAAAAAGTGTACTGAAATAGGACGGCGTTAAATTTACATGATCGGCGATCTCTTGCAACACTACGCGCTTGTCGATATGCATCTTAATATACGTTTTGGCTTTTTGGACTTCCGGTCGTAATAAATTCTCTTCCTGTGCCGCAATGGATTCGCGGAAACCGTTTATAAGTCCAGCGCTCCATTCTTGGACAGTTACGGCTTTCATCACTTGCTGTACGGCTTCGAGCGAAAGTCTTATCCGCATACGGTTGCTTATTCCGTCTTCAATATGCTTCATCAATGAAGCCAGAGCTTTAGGGGGCACCTTATGCTGGTGAAGCAATTGATTGATGGCAGCAATTGCCGGCCTACCCTTTATTTCCACCAGCAAGTCGACTATCAAAGCTGCCAAATGCGATAAATCTTCATTACGGTAAACGATTCTGGTAGTAGGTGTAACAACGGTCCCATCCAAATAAAACAAATCGCAGGCAATCTCCTTGGCCTGTAGAGCTGCCGTCATCATATTAAACGTGTCGTGATAGATCGAACTAACGGTTAAGGATACAGGCCATTTCAAATATTCCTTAATGTTAATTGCGATGTCAGAGCATAGACCGTAACTGATCCGTTCATACTCGTGCATGCTTCTCGTCGTCGGCCATGATAAATAAGCGAGGAACAATTGATCTTCCATTTCCAATACGAACCCGTTGCCATGCAATCCGATTACTTCTTCTATCACGTTCATCATGCCGTATTTAATGGCGCTTTGATCGCCAAAGGCATAGGTTTGACAGAACGCTTGATATTGATTGATCGTGATGGCGATGGCGCAATATCGATCGGCATCGAATTGAAGGCCCAGCCGAGAGATGATGGATTCAGCAAAAATCGCTTTGCCTCCGCCGCGGAAAAATTCCGAAAACAGTTGTTTTCTTATCCGATACTTGTTTTCCAGAAGCGACATATTCAGTTCCTGAAGTCTGTTCTGATTATTTTTGTTCTGATCTAGCCAATAAGCCGCTTTGGTGAGAGCCCGCTCCAAGTCCGATTCGTTCAACGGAACCTTGACCACATAATCGATCACTCCACTTGAGATCGCCCGTTTGGCATATGCGAAGTCCGAGTAGGCGGACAACACGATGAAAATCATATTGGGATAAAGCTCTCTCATCCTTTCGATCATGGTCAACCCATCCATAACTGGCATGACGATATCCGAAATGACGATATCGGGGACCTTGCTTGCCGCGAACGCCAATCCTTCCTCCCCGGAAAATGCTTCACCAATTAACCGAAACGGTTGTATGCCGGAGCGCTCGGCAAAAAAGTACTTTAATCTTTCCAATATGAGATCCTCATCGTCGACAACTAAACAATTATAAACCGTCACTACGCCCACTCTCCCTCTATGGAGGTTCCCGGTAATTGAATCTTTACGCTCGTCCCGTTTCCAGGTTCGCTTCCTATCGTCAAGCCGTATGGTTCCCCGTAATATAAACGAATCCTCTCATGAATATTGCGCATACCGATCCTTTGGCGGCCTCTTATGTTATCCCCGCTTGTACGGGATGGCATCTGTCCGGATAGAACGACATCCCTTATCTCATCAGTCATTCCGATGCCGCGATCCGCCACCTCGATGCATACCTTGTCATCCAGTCGATACGCCCGAATATAAATCGTTCCCGCTACTCTACCACCGTTGTAGCCGTGAAACAGGCAGTTCTCTACCAAAGGTTGAAGGAGCATTCTGAAGGTGAGATATGTATGAAGCCCTTCCTCCACTTCTTCAATAATTGGAAACTCCTTATTATATCGGATGGACTGAATCCGTATATAATCTCTGACGTTGTTAAGCTCCTCCATTAGCGGAACCTGCAACGAAGCGTCCGAGAGCCCATATTCCATAATGGATATGAGGGACTGAATGACCGGATCGACATTGTCCAGTTTGCCCAGCTTCACTACATTACTGATCGAACCTAACGTATTGTACAGAAAATGAGGATTCATCTGCGATTGCAGCATTTGAATCTCAAGACGGCGCTGGTTTTCTTTATTTACATCGAGCTGATTCATAAGCTCCATAATGCGTTTCAGCATATCGTCAAAGCTTTGCGCAAGCTCTCCAAACTCGTCCTCCTTTTTATAAGAAACGACAACATTTAGGTTGCCTTTTTTGACTGCGTTCATCTTATGGGTCAGATAACCAAGCGGCTTACGAATAAAGCGGGTAATCAACAGCGCGCTTACAAGACTGATGACAATACCTATTCCTAACACTGAAAAATAATATTCCTGCAATCTCGTTAGTGACTCTTGAATGCGCGAATAATCATTAATCGAAACGATGGTCCAATTAAAATCGCTTGCAGAAAGCTTGGAAATATTGACTTCGTCGCTTCCGCTTCCAACGGTTAGCTTGGGATCGGTGATCTCCATAATGCGTTTGCCGGTCAAGTTGGAAACCGAGAAAGTATGTTCATCGACCTGCAGCTTCCCTTTGCTTTCGGGAAAACCCGCAACGATTTTGCCGTCATTGTCTAGCAGAGCAAGATTCAGCAATTCTTTTTTGTTCAGCTCAAGCAGCGTATTCTCACTACTTTGGAGATCCAAATCCAGTGCAATGACAAGGGGAGGATTGGAACCCGGTAGCAACCGGGTGATCGTTACGGTCCACCCCGAGTAAGTGGAGGAATACGGTCCGTTTACGAGCGTCGTTACCGGATTCGTCAATGCGTTATTATAAATAACTGCTCTCTCCGGCAAAGGCTCGTCAAATACGCGATTTAGCATTCTTCCACTAAGAATCGAAAGATCAGGCTTAATAATATATACGTTCTTCACATATTCCATATTTAATTCGTATAGCTTTGTAAGCTGCTGGATCGTGTTGGTTGAAAGTCCCGAAGTTTCGACGGCAAAGATGATCGTTTGCAGAGATGTGAAGGTAAGAGAGAGATACTGGTCGACTTTATACATCATTTGTTCGATATAGTATTCATTGTTAGCATGGACTTGATGCCGAATATAGCGATACGACAATTCGCCGATTAGGATCACTCCGCTGAGAGCGCATACAAAGCAAATCATAAACAGTTTAAAAGCAATGCCTTTAAAACGTATTCGCACTCTATTCATCTCCTCTGCGTGTAGAACTATATTTTACATAGAAAGTATCGATTCGGCATCTATTATTTTTTAATTTTATATCAATATTTTTGGAACTTCTATACAAACGACCTCCGCATTGTCAAACTGAGGTTAAATATTATGGATTGATTTCGCTTTTAGGAGAATTAGGTGCTAGAACAAAAAACATAAAATATTAGACTAAATGAATTAAATTAAGGGATGTTGCTAATTGATTCCAAGTTATGATAATGAGGAAGATACTTCAACTTCAATCATTTTAAAAAGGGAGCGGTCAAAATGAAGAAAAAAAGAATGATTCTGGTTTTATGTTTGGCGGTTGTATTGGCGCTTAGCGCATGCAACAGCAATAAGCAGGCAAACAAGAACGAGTCTACCTCCGAACCGAGCCAGTCGGCATCGGCGGAACCGGGCAAATTTGACAAAAAACTTACGATTAAGGCGTTTAATGCGGGGGCGTTCAATCCGACAACGCAAATGCCCGACCGTGAGAACGATCCCATTCGCCAAATGCTGGAAAAGGCAGTCAACGTAGATTTTCAGATGACGATATTGCCTCCCGACCAGCAGAAAGCGAAGTTAAATTCGATGATTGTGGCCGGCGACATTCCCGATATGATCTTCATGACGGATCGCGCTTCGGCAGTCGAGTTTTATGATCAAGGAATTATCGCCGGTCTTGACGAAACGCTAAAAAACTATTCCGAGCTGCAAAATCGGTTCAAACCTGCAGAGTGGGAAGCGATGAAATACAATGGCGAAATGATCGGCACCCCCGGATATGAATTTGTAAGTGGGGTTAATGGCTGGTATATCCGCAATGACTGGCTGACGAAATTAAATTTAAAAGCACCGACAACGCCGGATGAATTGTTGGAAGTGATGAAAGCTTTCACCTTCAACGATCCGGACGGTAACAACAAAAATGATACGTATGGTTTTGCTCCAGGCTTATCGAAGGAAGGCATTATTAGCCCTGTCAATAACGGGGGTACCAATGCCGCTCTCGGCTGGTCAGCAATCTTCTGGATGTTCGGTGTCAATCCGGGTGTCGTGGATCAAATTAATGGAGAGCTTGTATTCGGCAGCACGGATCCGCGGACGAAAGAAGCGCTGGAGTTTATCAATAAAATGCTGGACGCTAATGTCGTGGATCCAGATTGGGTATCCACTACAGACGGAGTAGCGATCGAAAAGAAATTTTTAGCGGGAAAATCGGGTATTGTCATTACGGATTGGCGTTCGATGGAGCCGGCAGGTCAGGAAAAGATAAAAGCTGTCATTAACGAAGTTCCGGACTGGACAGTCATTGCTCCTCCCAAAGGACCGCATGGCGATCAAATTCTTAGCCTGAAGCCATTCCAAAACAATTCGTGGGCAATTTCCAAAGAAGCGGCCAAAGATCCCGAGAAGCTTAGCCGTATTATGGAACTGCTTCAATATTGGTACACAGACCAAGAATTTTACAAATGGGCATGCTATGGCGTGAAATCGATCTTCTGGGATGAGGTAGACGGAAAAGTTCAAATCAACCAGGAAAATAAAGCTGACAATGAGACCATAGAGAAATATAGATGGGCGACAAACTACGCTTTACCACGTAAAGCTAACGATGCGACATACTTCAACTTTCTAAACCCGCAAACGATTGAATTCCAAAAAACCAATCAGGCGAGTACAAAAGAGAACACAACAAACCCTTATGTATTGCCGGATCCAAGCGATACCAAATATGCGGACAGAATCAAATATATGAATGAAATGCTCCTTAAGTTTATGATAGGCAAAGAGCCGCTTTCGAAATGGGACGATTATCTAGCGACTCTGGACAGCAAGTTCGACTATGTGAAGTATAAAGAACATACGACAAAGCAGTTGCAAGATGCAGGCGTGTTGAAATAATGGCACGCAGCAATCATTAATAAAAAGACATCTGTTCGGCAAGCGCTCGAACAGATGTCTTTTCCTTGTCAATTTTCTCCGCCAGAGTTTGCGCTGCTATGCAGCGCCACCAAATCAATCTCTCCGTCGAACTCTACTTTAATAACCGTACAAACGTCGTCCTGATCCTTCTCATCGAGTTCAATCCATATCGACCCCGGCAAATTGAGCCAGACGGCTCCTCCGATAATACGATGCTTCAGTTCGGCTCCGTTTGCAAGACTTGTTATTTTTTTAATGGATGAACGGATGCCATTCAGCATAACGTACTTATGCGGCCGGTCATACACAAAAAGATAGAGCACCTTTTTGTCCTCGCTTAATGTAGAACCGCCTAGGAAATATTCCGGCTCGATCCCTCGTTCAGTCGGATATATAGCTTCTGCATATTTGCTTGTCCATTGTCCCAATTGAATGAGTCTTTCTTCGTAATCGGCATTAATTTCACCCGACTCGTCAGGACCTAGAGATATGAGCATATTGCCGCCCTTCGTTATGCACTCGCACAACATTCGAACGATTTGATGAATATCCTTGTAATTGTTGTCGTCAAACCTGAAGCCCCAAGAATTATTAAATGTGGTGCTTAATTCCCATGGGTTATGGATTGGCGTTAACGGGATATACATCTCCGGCGTTTCATAATCCCCGTACCCTTGAAGCCTTGAATTAATGACGGTATTCGGACTAAGTTCGTCGATCATTTCCCTGACCTCTTTGGCATTCCAAGGGTATCCTCGTCTTTCCAGCATAACATCGAAATACATTAAATCGATATCGCCGTACTGGGTTAGCAGCTCTCGAATTTCCCCTTTATATCGTTCCAGGAAGCGAGCCCATGCTTCCTTGTGAACAGGCGTTCCGACAATAACATCATCGCTTAGACGGCTCTCACTTCCCCTCAATTCTCTCCATATTTTCCTATATTCCGTCTTCACCTTATGCAGCTGTGCAAGTTCTTCGGGTGTTTTATCCAGAACAACGGAGAAATGATCGAGATCGGCCCAATCAGTATTCGTAAAATAAAGCCCCACCTTCAATCCCGCCTCCCTCATCGCTTCGCAATAAGGCTTAACTAAATCCTCTCCCGCAGGACTGCTTTTTACCACATTTAAATCCGTATACCGGGTATCAAATAGAGCTACACCATCATGGTGCTTAGCGGTCAATACTGCGTAATTGGCTCCCGACAATTTAAATAGCCTCGCCCATTTCTTAGGATCGTATTGGGAAGCGGTGAAACCGTTCAACTGACTCATATAGTCGTCATATGAAATTTCGCCTGTCGCAATGGACCACGATTCCGGAATGCCTTTTACAGCATAAATGCCCCATGTTATAAAAATTCCCAGCTTGGATTTTTTGAACCATTCTTGCATCATATCATTTAGTCTCCTTTGCATCACTAGTCATTAATATTTCATCCGCGTCAGTCCGACCTGCAAAAACCATAGGTGTGTTGAATTAACGGCACGCAGCAATCATTAATAAAAAGACATCTGTTCGGCAAGCGCTCGAACAGATGTCTTTTCCTTGTCAGTTTTCTCCGCCAGAGTTTGCGCTGCTATGAAGCGCCACCAAATCAATCTCTCCGTCGAACTCTACTTTAATAACCGTACAAACGTCGTCCTGATCCTTCTCATCGAGTTCAATCCATATCGACCCCGGCAAATTGAGCCAGACGGCTCCTCCGATAATACGATGCTTCAGTTCGGCTCCGTTTGCAAGACTTGTTATTTTTTTAATGGATGAACGGATGCCATTCAGCATAACGTACTTATGCGGCCGGTCATACACAAAAAGATAGAGCACCTTTTTGTCCTCGCTTAATGTAGAACCGCCTAGGAAATATTCCGGCTCGATCCCTCGTTCAGTCGGATATATAGCTTCTGCATATTTGCTTGTCCATTGTCCCAATTGAATGAGTCTTTCTTCGTAATCGGCATTAATTTCACCCGACTCGTCAGGACCTAGAGATATGAGCATATTGCCGCCCTTCGTTATGCACTCGCACAACATTCGAACGATTTGATGAATATCCTTGTAATTGTTGTCGTCAAATCTGAAGCCCCAAGAATTATTAAATGTGGTGCTTAATTCCCATGGGTTATGGATTGGCGTTAACGGGATATACATCTCCGGCGTTTCATAATCCCCGTACCCTTGAAGCCTTGAATTAATGACGGTATTCGGACTAAGTTCGTCGATCATTTCCCTGACCTCTTTGGCATTCCAAGGGTATCCTCGTCTTTCCAGCATAACATCGAAATACATTAAATCGATATCGCCGTACTGGGTTAGCAGCTCTCGAATTTCCCCTTTATATCGTTCCAGGAAGCGAGCCCATGCTTCCTTGTGAACAGGCGTTCCGACAATAACATCATCGCTCAGACGGCTCTCACTTTCCCTCAATTCTCTCCATATTTTCCTATATTCCGTCTTCACCTTATGCAGCTGTGCAAGTTCTTCGGGTGTTTTATCCAGAACAACGGAGAAATGATCAAGATCGGCCCAATCGGTATTCGTAAAATAAAGCCCCACCTTCAATCCCGCCTCCCTCATCGCTTCGCAATAAGGCTTAATTAAATCCTGTCCCGCAGGACTGCTTTTTACCACATTTAAATCCGTATACCGGGTATCAAATAGAGCTACACCATCATGGTGCTTAGCGGTCAATACTGCGTAATTGGCTCCCGACAATTTAAATAGCCTCGCCCATTTCTTGGGGTCGTATTTAGAAGCGGTAAAACGATTTAACTGACTCATATAATCGTCATAAGAAATATCGCCAGTTGCAATGGACCACGATTCCGGAATGCCTTTTACCGCATATATGCCCCAATGCACAAAAATTCCCAGCTTGGCTTTTTTGAACCATTCTTGCATCATATTATTTAGTCTCCTTTGCATCGCTCGTCATTAAAATTTCTCCCGCGTCAGTCCGACCTGCAAAAAACATAGTTATGTTGAATCGATATAGGCGCTCATCTTGTTAGATCTGTCCTCTCAGTAAGTTTGGATTTTATTAATTATATAAAGAAAGCGCTCGATAGATTTTAGTTATTTTACGCAAATATTCTAATATATTATCGAAACAGCAGATCGCCTTTCGCCTGCAAATAGGCATTAGAAAGCAATCTTGGACTCTCTGCTAATTTTTAACTACTCTGAAATTATCAATTCCGAGAAAATAGGCGCTGCTGCTTGCATTTTTCCCGGTAACGGTGAACAGAATGTATGTTTGCACGACGTGAGTGTGACCGCTTCAAACGGGGATATTCTGAAACCCGATGCAGCTTGGTATTGGTCGTACGGTGCTCCTACGTCGACTCCATCCACAGAGAGCTGTAAATACCTTTATTATTAGCTTCTCTGTGCTCGCGTAAATCGAGTACGTGCCTTGCTCAAGAATAACTATTGAATATTCGATGTATTGTCCAAGGCCTGTTGCGCCCAAGTGCTGCCATACTCCGCCGCTGGCTGCGCCATCGTTGCAGTCCGTGAACGAAGGAACTGCGATTGGAGTCAGGCTCAACGCCTCGTTGTACACCTCTTGCGATTTCACTAGCCGAATGTTATCAAATCCGAGTGTAAATCCGCTGCTGCCAGCGTTTTTCCCTGTGACACTAAATCGGAATGTATGGTTACCCGCCGAGTTCAGTAGAATATTCCCGATAGGAGCCTCCTTGAATCCGGGCGTCGATTGAAACTGATCATTAGGTATACCGACAGAGGTTCCATCCACGGAGACCTGATAAATTCCTTTGTTGCTCGCTACTCTGTTCGTTGCATATACCGAATACTCCCCCGACTTCGGAACTTGGACCGTATATTCCATGTATTGTCCGACTGCCGTTGCATTTAAGCCTTGCCAATATCCGGCGCTTGCTCCCGAGTCGTTGTAATTATGAACGGGAGGAACGGAGATAGTGGTCAGGCTCTCCGCCTCCGCTAGCAGCTCCGGAAATGCTTCTTGCGTGCTACCCTTTAACCGAACCCAACATAACTCCTTTGGCAAAATGTTTCTGAATGAATGGATACACGCAAAGGATCGGAACCGTCGATACGAGAACTGTAGCCATTTGAATCGCAATGATGTTAACCGGCGTACCTGACGAGCTTTCGCTTGACGTAAATTGTGCGGCCATCAAAATATTTCGAAGCACGACTTGAATTGGCATCAAATCCGGTTTTGTAATGTACATGACGGCATCGAAATAACTGTTCCAATGATATACTGCATAGAATAATCCGATTGTTGCAAATGAAGGAAGCGACAGCGGAATGACGATTTTCCATAGCATCTGCAGCTCGCCCGATCCGTCGATTCGAGCCGCTTCTTCCAGCTCCAGCGGCAACTGCTCGAAGAACGTTTTCATGACCAGAAAATTAAATACGCTGACAAGGCCCGGTAAAATGAGCACCCATACGGAATTAAGCAATCCTAGCGATTTGACTAAAATGTATGTCGGAATCATTCCGCCGCTGAACAGCATCGTAAATACGATAAACATAAGTAAGCCGGATCTTCCGGGGAGCGCCTTCTTCGATAACGCATAAGCCCCTAACGCTGTAAATAGCAAATTGAGCGCTGTGCCAACAATGGTCCGAAACAAAGTAATCGAATAGGCTTTATTGATTCCGAGACCGGAGAATACTATCCGATATGCCTCCAGCGTAAAATCCTCCGGAATGAGCACAATGCCTCGCCGCAGCATCTCAGACTCTGTCGTAAATGAGGCTCCTATTACATAAACAAACGGAAACAACGTTGCTGCTCCAATGAGAATTAGAAGGATATAGTTCGTGGTTACAGCGATGGAAGCGCCAAGGGATCGATTCTTCATATTTATCCTCTCCTATCTACCAAATTTGTCCGTCAAACTTTTTGGCAAGCTTATTGGCTCCGAGGACCAGAATTAATCCGATCACCGACTTGAACACGCCGACTGCGGTCGCCAATCCGATTTGCATTCGTTCCAGCCCTTCTCTATATACCCAAGTGTCGATGATATCTGCTTTCTCCGCGTTAAAGCTGTTAAGCAGCATAAATATTTGATCGAAACCCGCATCGAGAACTTGACCAAGCTTAATAATAAGCAAAATAATGATGACATTTCGGATCCCTGGCAACGTGACGTGCCAAAGCTGTCTCAGCTTGGATGCTCCATCCATACGGGCAGCTTCGTATAAGCTTGGATTGATTCCCGCTAAGGCCGCTAAGTACAGAATGGCTCCCCATCCGGCTTCCTTCCAAATATCCGAAGCAATGATGAGCGGGCGAATCCAGTTCACATCGTTCAAGAACGCTATTGGCTCAAAACCGTATTCCTTCAATAATAAATTGACAAGCCCCCCTCCAGGGGAAAATAAAGAAATCATTAGTCCGTATGCAATAACCCAGGAAATGAAATGCGGCATATATGTAATCGTTTGAATCGTTTTTTTGAACCAGTTCGAGCGTACCTCATTCAACATTAATGCAAGCCCTATAGGAGCCGTAAATCCAAACAACAACTTGTAAAACGAAATAACAATTGTATTTTCCATGATGTCCCAAAAGTAGACGCCTTGTATGAAGTTTTTGAAATTATCAAGACCTACCCAAGGACTGTCCCATAACCCGAGTCCGAAACTGAATTGTTTGAAGGCTACAACAATACCGAGCATCGGGATATATTTAAATACGAAAAAATAAACTAGCGTTGGCGTTAACAATAAATAGATAAATTTGTATCTTTGCCATTTGGCCCACAGCTGGCTTCGCTTTTTTTTGGAACGTCGTGCCATCGTGTCCGATAAAGTGGTTGTTGGTGTGTTCATTGCTTGTCTCCCCTAACTAATAAATTATTGGTGTGCCTCCATCTTACTTTTTTTCTAGAACCCGGTTTCCCAATAAATCAATCAGTTAATCCAAAATTTTATGTTTAACAATCAGTTATTATTTCCCTGTCACCTGTTTGCGAAATTTTTGAGGCGTCTGACCGTACTGTTGCTTAAACAGCGTACAAAAATATTTTGTATTCGCAATTCCAACCGATTCGCAAATCGCTTCATTCGAATAGTCCTGCGCTTTTAACATATCCATAGCTACCTCCATCTTTCGGCGGTTGATATAATCGATTAAACTTTCGCCGGTTTCGCGTTTAAACAAATAACTAAAATAAGACGGAGCCAGATTCGTATATTCAGCAACTTCATCCAATATAAGCCTTTGAGAAATATGATGTTCAATATAATATTTGGCCTTAACGATTTCTGGCCGCACGGATACAAGATCGATCAGAATGCAGTTTCTTACGTATGCCGAGCAGACCGTTAGCTGATCGTTGCACTTTTGACCACTAAGCTGCTTTAGCGGTATGGGCGGCAACTCTTTTTTCCATGATGTAATTTTCCTCTTCGCATCATACAAAAAGCATTGTATCCAAGGTTCCATTCTTTCACGCCCAACCTTCCTTTCGTTTGCGAGCTTCGCAATTGCAGCAAAGTCATCTTCAAGCCACTCCGGTACGGAGGCTGGTTGCAATTGGTTTAGAATGTGACGGAATTGGTCTTGAATGTCCGAATAGGGTTGTCCCTTGTTGTAAGTGCTACGGTATGCCGGCCCAAACAGCGCGCCGTCTTCCATATGATACGTATCCTCCAGCTTCTTGCATGCCACGTTATAAGAATCGGCAACCGTATGCCAACCGAACGCCGAATCGCTGAAGGCGATATTGCACTTCCGGTCAAGAAAGCTTCTTATGTTAAATGCAATCGCCAGTCCAAGGTCCATCGACCGTTTTTCGTTAAGCGTCTGGCTTGACATGCAAGGCCAAGCTACAATTCCCATCATAAAATGTTCATTGATTTCGCAAGCGAAGCCTTTCGCATCGATACCGATCGTCTCTTCTACAATATTGAGTGCTGCGTACTTTAACATGCTTTGTTCTTTGGTGGTCAGATTCTCTTGCCTGTTTGGGTCATCGCATAATTCTAACACAAAGCAGTTATAGGCTTTCAAATGAGAATCAATTCGCAGCACTTCCCAAAGCGTAGCAATCTGACTGGCAGGCGTCTCCCCGCGAATGATTTCGTTCATGACTTGTTTGCGCATCCGATACCGATTTTCCATCACCGATCGTTTATACTTTGTCAATTGCGCTTCTTTTTGTTTCATTATCGCAACTTTATTTGCCGCTTTATCGAGCACTTTTCGAATATTGAAAGGGTCTAATGGCACTTTCATTACATAATCCAACACATTTTGTTTAATGGCTCTCTTCGCATAATCAAAGTCCGTATAGGCAGATAATATAATGAACGCAGTTTTAGGAAGCTTGTTTTTCAATTGTTCAATCATCTCAATGCCGTCCATACCCGGCATAACGACATCTGTCAATATAATATCCGGTTTGGTTTGCAAAGCAATGTCTATCGCTTCTTGCCCGGAATATGCTTTGCCAATTATCGGGTACCTGTTCCCGAAAGCTGCAACTATTTTTTCCAGACGCTGCAATATGAGATCTTCGTCATCGACAATTAAACAACGATAAATATCCATTTGCTATCGATCCCTTTCTTATCAATTTAAACAAAACGGTTGATCCGCAAAATAAAGTATATCAACTAAAAAATCGTAAAAACTTCAATAATATTGTGTAATCGTTCAATATTTTTCGATCTTAATAAAACAAAAAGGCCTCATCCCGGATTCTAGGAATGAGGCCTTTTCTTAATTCCGTATAAATTGTTTGCGGAATTTTTGAGGCGTTACGCCGTAATGCTGCTTAAATAACGTACAAAAGTATTTTTCATTATATATGCCAATCGCCTCGCAGAGAGTCATATTGGTGTAATCTTTTTCTTTTATCATCTCCATTACTTTTTCCATTTTACGCCGATTGATGTAATCGATTAAACTTTCTCCTGTTTCGCGTCTAAACAAAGAACTGAAATAGGTTGGAGTCAAATTCGTACTTTCTGCCACCTCATCCAGAGTAACCTTTTGCGAAATGCGATCTTCAATGTACTGTTTCGCTTTCACAATTTCAGAACGTGAGGAGGCAGGTTGAAATAGAAGACATTCTCTTACATAGTCGGAGCATGCCTTTAGCTGTTCATTAAACTTCATTCCTTTCAATCGTTCGATCGGGAAGGCTGGAAGTTCATTTTTCCAAGAAGACACCTTCGATCTCACCTCTTGTATACAGCTTCGTATCCATAACTCCATTCGCTCGCGTTCAACCTTAGCCTCGTCTGCAAGCTCCGCGATTCTGATGAAATTTTCAGTAAGCTGATCGGGTGCGATATTAGGCTGCAATTTGTTGACGAGTTGATGAAATTGCTCTTGTATGTGACCCGATATGTTCTTGTTTCGGGTGGATTGATAGGAATTCCCTAACAAAACTCCGTCCTCCATATAATAAGCATCCTCCAACTTCTCGCAAGCTATACGGTAACTGGCCGCCAGGGTACTCCAACCAAATGCAGACTCATTAAAGCAGATGTTGCACTTTCGCTTTAAATATTTTTTGATATTACTCGAAATGGCTTGCCCAAGCTCCAAAGATTGCCTTTCGTACTTACTTTGACTGGACATGCTCGGAAATGCAACGATTCCCATCATATAGCTATAAGTCATTTCGCATGCGAAGCCTTTCCCTTCCATGCCAATCGTTTCCTCAATAATATTAAGAGCCGCAAATTTAAGCATAGTCTGGTCTTTGGCTGTATATGCATGCAGCGGCTCTTCGGGGTCGCACAATTCAACGATAAAGCAGATATATGCCTTTAATTGTGGATCCACCTGAAGTTCCTCGCTTAGTCTTTCAATTTGAGATACGTTAGTTTCCTGACGAACCAGTTCATTCATCAGTTGCTTGCGTATACGATATCTATTTTCAAGAATGGAACGCTTTAGTTTTGTTAGCTGTTCATCTTTTTGCCCCATTAACGTAATCTCATGAGCCGCTTTATCAAGAGCGATCTTAATATCCGATGTATTGAGTGGTACCTTCACAATATAATCCTGTACATTTTGATGAATAGCTCTCTTCGCGTAAGTAAAATCGGAATAGGCTGACAATATGATAAAGGCGGTTGTCGGCAGCTTGTCTCTAAGTCGTTCAATCATCTCGATGCCATCCATGCCTGGCATGACGATGTCAGTCAATATGATATCCGGCTTTAATTCCATGGCCATATCAATCGCATCCTGACCGGAATAGGCTTTTCCGATAATAGGATACTTGTCCCCGTAGGTTTCGAAAATTTTTTCTAATCGCTGCAAGATCAGATCTTCATCATCCACAATTAAACATCGATAGCTTCTCATTGACATCAGCTCTCTTCCTATTCTGTCTCATGTAATGGAAATACAGCTCTGACGCATGATCCTTTACCTTCTCTGCTCATAATTATCAAGCCGTAGCTTTTCCCATAATAGAGCTTAATTCTTTGATGAATGTTGGCTAAACCTATACGTTGTCGGGTCATCTTCGTCTTGTCGATTACTTTTTGCAAAATGCTTGATGCAATAGCATTGCTCATGCCGACCCCTTCATCAATGACTTCGATGAATATGCAATCCTCTTGCTTATACGCTTTAATAATGATAGGCCCCGTTTTTCTTCCGCCGCTATACCCATGGAATAAACTGTTCTCTACGATCGGCTGCAGCAGAAGTCTGAATACCGGAAATTGCTCTAGCCCTTCCTCAATATGCTCCCACACGACAAATGTATGATTGTAACGCACATTCTGAATAAAAATATAATCTCGTACGTTGTTCAATTCCTCTTGAAGTGTCACTTTGCTCGAGGCATCGGCGATCCCGTACTCCAACGTATTAATTAATGCGCGAATCATAGGATCAACTTTATCATATTGTTCCAAACCAACTACATTCGCAATGGAACCTAATGTATTGTATAAAAAATGCGGATTAATCTGGGACTGTAAAACTTGAATTTCTAATTCCCGTTTCAACTCGTTGCTCGCGTTCAAATTATCGAGCAGCAGACGAATTTCTTTTTGCATAATGTCAATGGTTTTCGCCAGCTCTCCAAACTCGTCGTTGCGATTCCAAGTACTGCTCATATCCAGTTGACCAAGCCGGATAAGCTTCATTTTGGAAGTGAGATACAGTAACGGCTTACGTATATATCGGGTAATGACGATCGCTACAATGATACTGAGGACAACGCCTACGATAAGCAAATACGAAAAGTTGCGCTGAAGCTGCAATTCCGATTTTTTGAGCCTCACTCCCGTATTGATCGATATAATCGACCAATTAAATTTGGAAGTAGGCATTCGGCTTAACATAATCGGGCTGCCCCTCCTATCTTTGGTATTCATCGTATTTTCATTCATTGCCGCAATCTGTTTGGTTTCGATATCGCCAAATGAAAATTGGCGATCTGCGGTTTGGAAAGCTATATCGGCAAGGCCGCTTTCTCCCGCAATGACCAGCCCTTGACTATCCACAATAATCATATTCATTAAATCGTCGCGGATCATCTTAAGCAAGTTTTGATCAATGGCTGACAAATCAAGATCGACCGCAATAACGGCCGAAGGGTTGCTTCCTCTCAAATATTTGAGCAAAGTAACGGTCCAGCCAGAGGTTGATGATTTATAAAGATTGCTAATGACTGTGCTTTTATTATTGTCAAGGGCTTGCTCATACAATGAACGCCGTTCTTCGCGAGGCTCATCCAATACGGTGGTTAAAATATTTCCGCCTACAATAGACATATCATCTTTAATAATATAAATATTGGAGACAAAATTCCGATTTAAATCAACCAATTTGCTCAAATGGGATTTAAGCGATTCCACCACTCTCCGCTCAAAAGGAAAGATCGAGTCAATTGAAAACAATATATTTTGATAAGATTCAAATGAAAGTGATAAATTCTGATTAACCTTCGAGATCATTTGCTGCTCGTAGAATCGTTGGCTGTTGTACATTTCCTTTTGCAAGTAGCGTAACGAAATTTGACTTACAATCGTTGCCGTAGCAAGTACGAATAAAAAACAGATGAAGAAAAGTTTGACGGACATGCTTAATTTAAACTTTTTCATAACTTCTTCCTCCATAGTTTCATTCAGTCATGCCGGCTCGGAAAGATATTTCTTGTTTCTTACTTCAAATATATTGTATTATGGCATATCTTGGCAACCATCTATTGCCCCGCAATTCAGGCGTACATCAAGTCTCCGTCAGATCAAACTGCTTTTATTAAAAGAGCTTACATATTTATTGTTAACCGTCTTTTGCCTGAACACATATTACTTTTGCTGCAAAGCTAAGGGTATCGCTACATTAAAACTCTGAACTCTATCTGAATCAACTTATTACTTCGAATTGAACCGCCGTTCCATACTGCATTCAATATAAATGAGTGCTTCATGCGTTGAACAAACTGAGAATACGTAAAAAAAGAACCTAATGATAAAGGTTCTTTTTTTACAATTTAAAGATACATAGAGCTTTGCTATTACTTAATAACTACATATTCCAAGTTTACAAGTTTTGCATAAGCAATAATTTGGTCTGTTGTAAGCGTTAATGAAACTACGGTGTGGTGACCGCCACCATTTTCGATCCAAGCTTTAACCCCATCTTGGAAGTTAGGCTTAACATTCCAAAGTACACGAGCTACTGGAAGGTTGGGAGCTGGAACCGTTGGTTCGAAAGCAGTAACTTCATTGATCAACAGTTTGTAATGAGTCCCAAAGTCAGCCATGGAAACAACCACACCGTCTCCTGCTTTACCGTCAAATACTAAACGTGCTGGATCGTCTTTACCACCAATACCCAGTGGAGATACGATAATTTTTGGTTTGTTGCTTGCCAAAGTAGGATCTACTTCAAGCATATGGGATTGAAGAATGGATTCTTGACCAACCGTCAATTCATAAGTGTAATCTTCCATAAATCCAGTGGATTGGTTATGGCTCATCACTTTAAGCAAGCGATCGAGAGCTGCAGTCTTCCAATCTCCTTCTCCAGCAAAACCATAGCCTTGTGCCATCAGTCGTTGAACAGCAAGTCCTGGAAGTTGTTTCATTCCGTGTAAATCTTCGAAGTTCGATGTGAAGGCGTTGTAGCCACCTTGATCAAGGAATCGTTTAATAGCAATTTCATAGCTTGCTTGAACTCTCACGCTAGCTTCCCAAGCTTCTTTGCTGTTAGTCCCATAATCAAATTCATACAGCTCTGAATACTCAGCGAATAAGGCATCGATCTCTTCTTCTTTAACTTCATTAATGATTTGTACTAGATCGCCAATACCAAAGTAGTCAACAGTCCATCCAAATTGAATTTGGGCTTCAACCTTATCTCCTTCGGTTACGCCAACGTTACGCATATTGTCACCAAAGCGAGCGACCTTGATATTAAAGCTTTCGTTATAAGCAACGGCTACGTCCATCCATTCTGCAATTTGCTTTTGGACTTCAGGACGTTCCCAGTAGCCTACTACCACTTTGTTTTGTTTGTTCAAACGGGCGTTAATAAAACCATATTCACGGTCACCATGAGCGGCTTGATTTAGATTCATGAAATCCATATCGATCGTTGCCCATGGGATACTTTCATTATATTGCGTAGCTAGATGTAGCAAAGGCTTTTGCAGCATTTTAGTTCCGCGGATCCACATTTTTGCAGGTGAGAAGGTATGCATCCAAGTGATAACACCGGCAACTTCATCGCGGTAATTGACTTCTTTCATGATGTTTGTGATTTTATCTGCGCTGACAGCCAAATTCTGTAACACTAGAGGGTAAGGTAAAACTCCGCTTTTATTCAAAGCATCTGTCATCGTTTGGGCATGCGCCTTAACTTCAGCCAATGCTTCTTCCCCATAAAGATGTTGTGAACCTACGACAAACCAAAATTCTTTTGCTACTGCTGTTGACATATTCATCCTCTTTTCGTAATTTTGTGGTTTAATTATTTTTGTCCGTAATAAGCGTCTTTTCCATGTTTGCGCAAGTAATGTTTATCTAAAATACGTTGTGGCAACTCCTCAGCAAAATGATTCAGCTCTCTTGCAAACAAATTCATTTTGGATACTTCATCCAAAACTACGCTGTTTATTACCGCCGATTTCGCATTTTTCCCCCAAGTAAAGGGTCCGTGTCCTTTAAGTAAAACACCAGGAACCGCCATAATATCGATCCCACGTTGTTCAAAGGTCTCGATGATTACATTACCCGTTTCCGCTTCGTAACCACGATCGACTTCTTCTTGCGTCAAGAAACGCGCACAAGGAATGGAACCATAGAAGGTATCAGCATGGGTCGTTCCCATGACAGGAACATCTAGTCCTGCTTGAGCCCAAATGGTCGCCCAAGTGGAATGCGTGTGCACGATTCCCCCGATCTCGGAGTAATGCTTATAAAGCACGGCGTGAGTAGGTGTATCGGAGGAAGGTCTCATATCTCCTTCAACCACATTGCCATCCAGATCAACAACTACCATATCGCTGGCTTTCATTGTTTCATAATCTACACCACTAGGTTTGATTACGAATAATCCACTTTCACGATCAATTGCACTCACATTTCCCCATGTATATTTAATAAGTCCTTGTTTCGGCAATTCCAGATTGGCTTGAAAAACCTCTTCTTTAAGTTGTTCTAACATCTTGCTACCTCCACTTTCACACTAAATTGTCAACAGCGGACTGCTCAATCGCCAGACCCTTTTTATAACGTTCGATAAAGGTTTCAAATCCTTTAATGTCGGTTGCCTCTGGATGAATTTCTTCACCCTTAACATCTTTGAACACTTTTTGATCGAGGAAGTCTTCTAAACTTTCTTCCTGATTTTTATTCATCATGTAAGCGGCAAGAATAGCCATTCCCCATGCACCGCCTTCACCGGCAGTCGACATTACGGAAACAGGAACATTCATTGAAGCTGCCATCATTTTTTGACCCACTACAGGAGTCTTAAATAAGCCGCCGTGGCCTAAAATACTATCAATGGCTACATTCTCTTCCTTCGTCAAAATGTCCATTCCAATTTTCAAAGCACCAAAGGCGCTGAATAGATGTGTACGCATAAAGTTGGACAGATTGAATTTGCTCTCCGGCGAGCGGACAAATAGCGGACGACCTTGTTCTAACCCAGTAATATTCTCTCCTGAGAGATAACCATAGCTTAGTAATCCACCGGCATCAGGATCTGCTTCCAAAGCTTTATTTAATAGCACGCTGTACAATTTATTGGCATCCACTTTGTGTCCCATGGCTTCATAGAATTCGCGGAATAACCCTAGCCAGGCGTTGAGGTCACTTGAACAGTTATTCGCATGAACCATGCCCACTGGACTTCCGTTCGGAGTAGTAACCATATCAATTTCCGGATAAACCTTGGAAAGTTCTTTTTCTAATACAATCATGGCAAAAACAGAGGTTCCTACAGATACATTCCCGGTGCGTTTTCTTACGCTATTCGTTGCAACCATCCCGGTTCCAGCATCCCCCTCTGGAGGACTAAGCGGAATACCTGATTGTAAATGCAGCGATGGATCCAGAATTTTAGCTCCCGCTTCGCTTAAAATACCTGCTTGCTCTCCTGCAACATACACCTTAGGAAGTAAATCACTGGTCTTCCACGGATAAGCTTTGCTTGCAACCAGTTCATCAAACTGCTGTATCATGGAAGCGTTAAAATTTCTTGTAGTTTCATCAATTGGAAACATACCGGATGCATCACCAACACCAAGTGCTTTATTTCCAGTCAATAGCCAATGAATGTATCCTGCTAGTGTCGTAACAAAACGTATCTGTGGCACATGTTCTTCTTCATTCAAAATCGCCTGATAAAGATGAGCAATGCTCCAGCGTTCTGGGATATTAAACCCAAACAGCTCGGTCAATGCTTTGGCAGCCGCACCTGTAGTTGCATTACGCCAAGTCCGGAATGGAACAAGCAGTTCATTGTGCTCGTTGAAAGCCATGTATCCATGCATCATTGCAGAAAAACCGATTGAACCAACCGTTTGAAGGGTGATTCCGTATTTTTGAGCAACTTCTTCCTTCATCTCGCGATAGGCGTCTTGCAGACCTTTGATAATATCTTCCAAGTTGTACGTCCAAAAACCGTCCTTCAACTGATTTTCCCATTCGTAACTTCCAGAAGCGATCGTTTGAAAGCTATGATCGATAAGTACAACTTTAATGCGCGTAGACCCAAATTCAATACCAAGCGAAGTTTCTCCCTTATTAATCGCTTGTTCGATGCTTAATCGATTCGATATCACGTTTGTCACCTCTCTGAGAGCGCTTTTTTAAAAGGTCATGATAAGAGTTTGCTTTCTTAATTGACAGCTTTAGTATAATTTTTTGTACGTACATTTGTCAATTGATTAGTTATATATACATACAAATATGGAGATAATAATGATTTAACTGTATAAAAAAAGAGCCCCTTTCTATTTTTTTTGTAGTCATGCTATAATTTGTACATACAAATTTACCGAATATACGAATAACTTAGCGAACAAGAATGGAAAGAGGAATTACATGAAACCAAAGTATCAAGTGATATTAGATGACATAAAAAGCAAAATCCTTTCGGGAGATTACAATGTTGGTGAGCAAATCCCTACTGAATCTGCCTTGCAGTCCATGTACGAAGTTAGCCGGCAGACTGTTCGAAAAGCAATTTTAGAACTTTCCAACGAAGGCTTCCTGCGAAGCGAAAAAGGTTCTGGTACTTATGTCAGCAACCAATATCGTTCGAAGACCGGCGGGAGTTCCCATAAGAAGACGATCGGTGTAATCACGACCTATATTTCCGACTATATCTTTCCTTCCATTATCCGTGGGATCGAGAGCCGGCTAAATGAGGATAATTATTCTCTACTATTAGCTAGTACAAATAACGATGTTGCTCAAGAAAAAAAGGCCCTTGAAATGATGCTGTCCTACGGTGTAGATGGTTTAATTATTGAACCTACGAAAAGCAATCTATATAACCCCAATATTGCTTACTACCTTTCTTTTAAGGAACAGGATATTCCGATTATAATGATTAATGCCTTTTATGAAGAAATAGAACTGCCGTACCTTTGTCTTGATGATGTACAGTCCAGCTATTTGGCAACAAAAGAGTTGATAACCAAAGGGCACACCCAAATAGGGCTCATTGCAAAAATGGATGATTTACAAGGAAAGTATCGGATGAAAGGGTATATTAAAGCACTCGGAGAATCCAAATTACGATTTTATCCTGAGCAGATTTTTTCATTCAATACGGAGACAAAACAGACGTTATCTACAGACTTGAAGGATTTTCTGAATAAAAATAGAGATACGCTCACTGCTATTGTTTGTTATAACGACGAGGTTGGGTTGGAAGTGGTTCATGCCTGCAGACAGCTGGACATCACTATTCCGGAGGAATTATCGATTATCGGACAAGACAATTCCTATATCGCCAAAAACGCGAACATCAAACTAACCACCTTGACACACCCACAAGAAGCCATGGGACGCGATGCAGCGGATTGGGTCATTAAGAAACTACAAGGAAAAAAAGACCTTCCAAACAACACTTATTATCAGCCTGTGTTAATTGAAGGTGAGACTGTTGTTAAAAGATAAGTTGTAATTTAAACAGATAAATAAATTTTCCGTTTATACAAGGCAAGCAACCCACCAGTCATGGCTGGTAGGTTGCTTTTTTTCATTTTGTCACTACATTAAGCAGTCCGTCTCCATTTTCCGTGTTTGGAATATTACTGGATTTCCAGATAATCAAGATAAGCATCCCATGTCCCGTTATCAGCTGTTACGACGAGCTGGATTTCTTGATTTCCGGTTCCATGACTGACATTGTTTAGAGTATAAACGGCGGGACTGCTTCCCCCGAAGTAAAAGGTGCCCTTGGTCACTCCACCGATTTTCATATCGACTCTCGCCATATTAGAGTTATTCGAAGCCCCGCGGAGTGAAAAATTATGGGTACCGGTCGTAAAATTCTGTGTGTATTTCACTAGATCATTGTTGGCGTATAAAGAAACTCGGAGAATGGTGAGCTTATATTGGAGGTATACTGACCACTTTTAGTCATGTTTTCAGCTTCTATTTTTGTGCTTGTGCCTGGATTTGGTGTGGAGGTTGGTGTTGGGTTTGGCGTTGGCGTCGGATTCGTACCTCCGCTACCTCCGATCGTAATTGTATTGCTAGTCACGGTAGCTGTTCCACTACTTTGATAACCCTTTACCGTAAGCGAAGTTTCATACATCTTCCCCATTGACATTCCTCTGCTCTCCCACGCTTTAAAGTGTTCACTAACAGATATGGTTCCGCTTGTACGTTTGGTCGTCCGGACACTCCAATATTGTTTAAAGGTTGCTGTGCCTTTAATTGAAGGTTGGTTGACTCTGGTAGTCTCATATATGTCATATGTTCCCCCATCAACGGTAATGGTACCTTTAGACGTTCCACCAGGCGGACGCCAGCTCCCCCAGCTATCAACGATGTAATATTCGATTAGTGGATCAACGGTCCATCCGTAGACACATAAATACGAATTTCCGTTTGGTTGGTAGTTGGCACTGTAGTTAACAGTTATGTTTCCAATTTGCTGGTGTGTCTGGGTCTCATCGAACTTCTTACCTTTACGGAACAGAGCATTTCCGATGTTGCTCCACTGAGCACTGAATGTACCTCCACTATCAAGAGTCATACTCGTGGTACCGGAATCCTTCCATAGCTCATAGTAGTAGCCGTCTTGGGTGCCGCTTTGATTAGATGTGATCGTTGTTGCGGCATTTACACTTACTGCAGGCAATGCAAGCATAAAACAAATAATGATTACTAAAAATAAACGCATTCTCTTCTGTTTTATTTGCTGTCCTCCTCTTGGTTATACTGCAACTAGTCTTACTAAGATGCTGTGCAACCCGTTTGATTAACCTCCTTTTTATTCCATATTTATTAATATAAGCGGAAACAATCAGATTCTATCATTGTCCTAATTTTTTCATATGCATAAACTAAAGCTTATACCGTGAAAAGTTTAGATCTTTTGTAGTTGGAAATAAACGAAATTAAATAAGCTGCTTCCGGTAGAGTACCGGAAACAGCTTATTGGCTAGATCATTTTATCATTGCCTACGAAATGGAGTCTTAACTTAAAAGAGAATAACCTTCCCGCCGTTTACTCACCACGACTCACACGAAAGCCTTGATCAGGTCCCATGCCATTTGCGTCGAACTTGCCTTGAAAAGATATCTCGTTGTTGGTGATGTTGCCGATCCAACCGCCGCCCTTCACAACCCGGTAATATCCGACATCGCTTCCCCTATCCCCATACCAGTTCCAACACCATTCCCTTACATTCCCTGACATATCATAAAGTCCTAACTCGTTGGGCTGTTTGACACCAACATTTTTTGTTTTATTATTGTTGTTTTCAATGATAGGCCAGTTCCTTTCTCCCGATAAGTATTTATCTCCAGCGTTTTTCCAATACCATGCTACCTCATCTGCATTATTGCTTCCACTGTAGGTGTAACTCTTGCTTAATTGACCTCCACCTGCAGCATATTCCCACTCTGCTTCTGTCGGTAATCGATAACCATTAGCACCTTTATTGATCGTTACGGTCCATTTTATATTATCGTTTTCGCTCTTATTATTTGTATCTATTTTATTCTTATCTATATTGTAATAGGGTGTTAAACCCTCTTTTATACTCCGCTTATTACAGTACTCAACAACGTCATACCAGCTAACCATTTCAACCGGCAAATTGTCGCCCTTGAATTCTGAGGGATTACTTTCCATTACCTCAATCCATTCTTTTTGAGTTACCTCATATTTACCGATATAAAAGTTCGATAGGGTTGCACCATTGTAGTTGGACTTTGTGTCTATAAAAGTCCCTCCCTTTACAAATACATTGTCATTACTCGTTTCAGGCTTTTCTTGTGAGCAAGCGCTGATAACAACTATTGTTGCTATGAATAGGAAACTCAATAGTTTTCTCATTGATTTATCTCCTTTGAACGGATAGGAACATAATAAGTCGTTAGTAGTATGTAAGTCTTCTTTCGGAATAAATAAGGCCGCCGGTTGTGAGACCGGCAGTCCTTAGTATTATCATCGATTAAGAGGCTACAGTTTACCTGTTACCACACCGTTACGTTAGAGCTCCCACTACTTTGATATCCTTCAGTAGCTAACACTTGGTAAGCCCAACTACTTCCCAAATTCATTCCATATTTCTTCCATGCATTAACGTGATTGCTAAAAGTGATAGCAACATTACTCCCAGTTGCTCTCTTCGACTGTCTTACACTCCAGAACTGAGTGAAAGTTGCAGTGCCGTCAATAGAAGGTGCGTTGGTTCGGGTAGTCGTATAGATGTCATATGTTCCACCATCACTGGTCACGGTACCTTTAAATGTTCCAGTTGGTCTATAGGTGCCCCAGCTATCAACGACGTAATATTCTATGAGTGAGTTTCTCGTCCACCCATAGAGTGTCAAATATCCATTACCGGACGGCGCCCAGACCCCGGCATTGTAGTTTATTGTCCTTGTTGGTGATCCGGTATTCCAGCCTTTACCAACAACAAAGTTCCCGGTGTTTGACCATGTAACACTGTAATTCCCACCTGATCCATTCGTAGCATTTACTGTTCCTCCACCATCAGTCCAATTTTGCCAATAATCTGTCGCTGCATTTGTAGTTGCTGCAAACAAGCTAAAGCTCATAGTAGCTGCGAATAATACAGTCAAGATTTTCTTATTCATCTTAAACATAATCTACCTCCTAAGTTTTTTTTGATTACATACTACTTGACTGACCTCTAGTATTCCAAGCAATCGTCTGTGGTTTTCTTTGTTGTTTGGTAAAACTCCCGAGATCACCACATCCTTCCATTTATATAATTGTAAGCGATTTCAAATAGAAGTTTATCATAGCTTACGTACAATTTAATCTGTTCAAATTAAAGGTTTTACCCCAAAAAGTATTGTTCTTTTGTGGTTATAAATGGAAATATAAAGAAATTACAGACAAAAAAAGAGGACTTAGCGTCCCCCTTTTACTTGTCATATATTAGATTAATTATGTTCATTACAAGCCCCTCCACAATACTATAATATTTTAACAAAAAATTACTGAACATGTATTTCCGATTTGATATCATGTTGACTTAAAAATTTCATTAAATCATTACTCAGCTGCACAATCTCATTGTTAGCATTATTCGCATAATCCGGCAACATCATATCCCTAACCATTTTAGTCCGTAGCCATGTCATAAAGAAAAGATCCAAAAATAAGTTTGGAAATTTAAGCACCTTTTTAAGCATTGGTGGATCAATTGAAACGCCAGCTTTTTGTATTGCCCTTAGATACGCTTTCAATGTGAATGTTATTTTGCGTGCCGTCTTTCTAGTTTTGGCTGTTTTTTTGTCAATGATCATATTCTCAGAATGCAAAAAGCTCAACATGGCAATGTCTGATACGGAATGTGTGATTAGATACGCTTGCATATCTTTTTTAATAACGTAGGGAAGCTTTGCAGTTTTAAATAATTTTGCAAGGTTTTCTATGCGTTCTGTCACTACACCATTAATTTCTCCAAATGCAGTTGCCGCTATAAACTTTGGTAGAAATCGAGCATGCAATACTCCATCTTTAATCTGTCCGCCGAAGCCGGGAAAAGCTGGTAAAAGTCTATCCCCTACGATATCCAGCCACGAAGAAAATCCAATTGAATTACTAGTCATCGTAACTATATTTTTGCTTTGATTATCTTTTAGCGCTAACAACGCTGCTTCGGACCGATCATAACGAACGGTAACGAAAATAAAATCGTATACATCGTCATTTTCGAGCGTATCAATGACATTCACTTGTATCGATCTAACTGTACCTTTTTCTGTATACTGCAGGCCATTTTCTCTTAATGATTTATATCTATTCGAATGTGCAAACAGGCTAACGTCAAACCCTGCTTCAAGAAGCTTAATTGCGTACATGCTCCCGATGACACCTGCACCAAAAATTAAAATTCTATCTTGTTTTGCTGACATATAAACCACCCCTACTTATTAATATTCCCTTTTGATTATCCGACAACATGTTGTATGATGTGATTATAAATCTTCATTATTCCTTGATCAACCATCAGTTTTTTATGATTTGTCGGATGATATTCTTATTCACTAATAGGAGGGAAACATGAAAAAGCAACCCCAAATAACGGAGAAAACAAAACAAAAGTTTGTAGAAGTTTTTTGTGAGTTATATAGCCAAAAGCCGATTGAGAAAATTTCGATTCAGGAAATTTCGAATAAGTCAGGATATAACCGCAGCACCTTTTATCAATACTTTACTGATATTTACGAATTGTTAGACTCTGTTGAAAATGACATATTGAATGAAATGAAAAAAGAATTGGCAAATAAAGAGCTATCGATGGATAAGGTTCAAGATACGCTCTATTGTCTGGATAAAAAAGAACATCTCCTGGTTCTCAATGCCCTTTTGGGTGATTATGGAAGTGCCCGTTTTTTAAAACGCTTAAAAAAAGAAATCACTTTGGATCAATTAGAATTAAACGTTCCGCAAAACCAATCCTTAACGCCATACTTCATTGAGTTTTACCTGACAACTGCCCTTTCTTTATTTCGTCTTTGGCTCCAGCGTCAAAAGGATTTATCGTCAGAAGAATTTTTCAAGTTAGTAGAGAACCTATATTCAAAAGGGATTACACCCTATTTTAAAGAATGAGTCTGTCATTCAAACCAAATCCTCATAAGGGTCCGCATTCTGGTTTTAGAATTATTCTTCGGTAAAGAAAACCGAGACCATTCAATTGGATAAAATAACCACTGATCTAGTTGACTAGATCAGTGGTTTTCTATTTTTTTGTAGATTTTTATATAATATATCCTCTTTCCAAAACTCCATAACAGAAGACAATAAATCCCTATATGATCACATATAATGGAAGTTCGTTTAACGATATACTTTTATGTAAGCGTTAACATTCCGTTGCAGGAGGTGGCCCTTAGTCGTGTATGCTCGTATCATCACTCTTATGAATAATCTAAGACTCAGAACGAAGTTATTTCTGTCATTTGGCTGTGTTGTTCTAATCCCGGTCTTAATTGTAGGGCTGTTCCTTACAAATGAACTACGGAATATGGCAATGGCTAATGCGCTTGAGCAGATTACAGCCAACGTGGATCGAGTGAAAAAACGGACTGGCGAAATGCTCAACATCCCGCTTGATATTGCTTATCGCCTATCGAATGATAGCCGGCTTGAAGAGGTTGCCAATCATCGTTATGAATCTGTCTATGATGTTGTTGAAGCTTACTGGAACTATCCTGATTTCCGTGATTTTGTTCGACTATACAACGAAGTTTCCAGTATCCGCTTATATATCGATAATCCAACGGTTCTCAACAACTGGGAGTTTCTACAGACGAATGAGAGTGTTACGCAGGAACAATGGTACCAAACCGCACTAGCCCAAAGGGGACTGGTCTGCTGGAATTATATTCGAGACAACCGTAATGGACAATATTATTTAAGTCTAATCCGAAAGGTCAATTTTTTTAAGGCGAGAACCACCGGTGTGCTAGTCGTGAATGTGAATACCAAAAAGCTCAATGCGATCCTCAACCAAGAATCCTTTGAAACTCTTATTATGGATGAGAACGACAATATTGTCGCCTCAAATCGTGTAGATACACAAGATAAATCACTGTCGAATATTGACCTAGCAACCTTATCCGCTACAGGGCAAGGTCCCCACGATGTAACCATTGATGGCAAACCCTTCAAAATGGTGATCGATCACTGGCAACCCGGAGGAAGCTTGAATAGCCTGCGTATCATTTCCATTTTTTCTGTAGCAAGCATCGTCGATGAGCCCAACCGAATTATCTTTCTAGCTTCAATTGTAATTCTTTCAGCAATGATTATGGCTATTCTCTTGATTTACTATGTCTCACGGCTACTCACCGGAAGGATGCTACATTTGAGCAAACATATTTCTAAGGTCGCTGCGGGAAATTTAGGAGCCACGCTTGTTATTGACGGTAAAGATGAAATCGGTCAGCTTGCCAGACAATTCAATCATATGGTTCGGAACATTAATGAACTAATGAGTGAGGTACAAGAATCTAATCGACAGAAAAATGCGACTCAGCTTAAGCAAAATGAAATTAAATTCAAGATGATGGCCAGCCAGATCAATCCTCACTTCCTCTTCAATGCCCTAGAATCAATCCGAATGAAAGCTCTTGTCAGAGGACAAGCGGATATTTCTCAAGTCGTTCGACTGCTGGGAAAAATGATGCGTAAAAACCTTGAGGTCGGCAATGGGAGGATCAGTCTGCAAAGTGAGCTAGAAACCGTGAACAGTTACCTAGTCATCCAAAAATTCCGCTATGATGACAGACTCACTTATGAGCTACTTGTGGACCCAAAGGCGAATCCTTTTCAAATTCCCCCTTTAATTATTCAGCCCCTGGTAGAGAATTGTGTCATCCACGGATTGGAGAATCGAATTGAAGGCGGCATGGTTCGGGTGGAAATCCGCTTAGAAGACAGTTATCTAAAGGTTCAGGTATCTGACAATGGAGTGGGTATTTCAAAAACACGGATACAAGAAATTAGGAAGATGTTGAATAACAATGATGACTATGAAACTAATAATATTGGGATGCGCAATATTCATTTGCGGCTGCAGCTGACCTACGGTCCACAATTTGGGCTGACCTTAGCAAGTCAAATCGGATTCGGAACGCAAATCAGCTTTGCGATTCCATTAAGGAGTGATTCTTATGTATAGCGTGTTGATAGTGGATGATGAGCTGGCGATCCGTGAAGGACTAGTTGCTCTGCTAGACTGGGAGAGTCTTGGATATCAAGTCATCGATTCCGCCGCAAATGCCATTGAGGCTAAACATAAATATGAACTTTACTCCCCTGATTTAATGATCGTAGATATCCGTATGCCCGGTAGAGATGGTCTAGAGCTTGTTGAAGAGCTGAGAGCACTTGATCCGGAAATGCACATCATCATCCTCAGTGGCTATGCGGATTTTAACTATGCTAAGCGAGCGTTATCCTTTGGCATTGATACCTATTTGCTCAAGCCTGTAGATGAAGATGAACTACAGCTATACTTGGAGAATCTGTCCATTGAGCTGGATGGACGTATTACTGATCGTAAGAAACAGGCCGCAATCAAAGTATGGAACCGGGAAATGCTAGTTCAATCCTTGTTAATGGATCGAAGTGCGCAGAATCCGTCAATAATGGAGGCAACCGTTCTTGAAGCAGAACTACTATGGGATTCCTATCAAGTGGTTCTGATTAGGCTGATACTTCAGGACAATGCGGATCATGGACCTTCAACAGTCGTAAAGGCGAGACTTGCAAAAAGCTTTGAAGAAAATGACTGGGGCATAGTATTCTTGCTAGATTCTTATTTGGGGGTTCTGCTTCAGCCCTCATTTCAGAAAGAACTTGTACATAAGTTAATGGTCCAGAATATACAGCAAGTAGTATTTGACCATGAACTTGAATGTATCATCACCGCAGGTGATATGGTGAACTCTCTGGAGGATATCTCCGTCTCCCACCTATCGGCGCTGGCAAGGATGAAAGAGCATTTCTTCTATGACGAGACGGGGATGATTGGACCGGATTCCATGAAAATAAAGAATGGGCTGACAGTTAGTCCAGAGGAAATAGAGAATAGGCTGGAGTCCGTTTTAGAACGGATGTTTTTTTGTATGGATACCGGCAGTTGCGCGTTACTCTTCACCCTGATTCAAGAAGCTGGAGAACTTATGATTACCGCCGATTACTCCGAGATGGCCGTGAAATCGCGTTATGTGCGTATCGTCTCTTATCTACTCAACAAACTCTCGTTTCAATATAAGGAGCTGAGTCCTCTGCACAGCAACATGGATGAGCAAATTGAACAAATCTATAAACATACCTCTCTGCCTCAATTGCAGCGCTATGCCTCCACTCTTCTTGAGTATTATGCAAAAGGCATTACCCGCGACGATATGGAGGTCTTCCTAAAGCGGATGCTGGACCTCATCCATCGACATTATAATAAGAATCTTAAGCTCGACACGCTAGCGGATGTATTTAGTTATAGTAGCGCTTATCTAGGGAAGCTTTTTAAGAACAGCACGGGGTATTCCTTTAACAGCTATCTAGATAATGTCCGCATGGAGAAGGCCAAGGAACTGCTTACTCAAGGCTACAAAATCCATCAGGTCGCAAACGAAGTGGGCATCAGTGATGTAGATTATTTTCGTGAAAAATTCAAGAAGCATGAAGGTGTCTCTCCCTCCGACTACCGCAGAAAGAATTGAAAAAGACTCAATATTTTTCAGAAAACGCTTACGAAAATAGCAAATATAACCCTGTTTTTTATATAAAATATTCGGGTGTTTCTTTCACTTTCTGTAGATTATGATTATGGCATATCGAAGGAGGGACATAAATGAAAGCGATTACCTCAAAAGCTCAACCGGAGCTGAAGAAGCCTGCTTCACGCTTTTGGCCAACTTTTATACAGCAGAAATACCTCTATATGATGGCCTTCCCATTTGTGCTCTGGGCATTTGTATTTAATTATTTGCCTTTATGGGGCTGGACGATGGCTTTTCAGAAATACAAACCCGGGAAATCCTTTTTCGATCAAAAATGGGTCGGCTTACAGTACTTCAGAGAGCTTTTTCAAGATGATCAATTCTTTAATGCACTTCGCAATACACTCGCTATGAGCATCATGGGCTTGTTGGCTGGATTCATTATTCCCATCATTTTTGCTATCCTTCTGAACGAGCTACGGCTTCAGTTTCTGAAACGGTTTGTACAGACAGTCTCCTATCTCCCCCACTTCGTATCTTGGGTGGTTGCTGCCGGAATTATTACCAAGATGCTCTCTACCGATAACGGTGCGGTAAACGACCTGCTGCTAAGTCTTCATCTAATTAGTGAACCTATACAATTCATGGCTAAAGGTCATTTATTCTGGGGGATCGTCACAGCTTCTGATGTTTGGAAGGAAACCGGGTGGAACACAATCATTTACCTTGCAGCTATCTCAGGTATAGGTCCAGAGCTTTATGAAGCAGCAAGAGTAGACGGTGCAAGTCGCCTGCAGCAAGTACGAAACATTACACTTCCAGGTATTCAGACAACCATCATTATTCTGCTCATTATTTCCATCGGACATTTAATTAGCATTGGGTTCGAGAAGCAGTTCCTGCTAGGCAATAACCTGGTGCGCGACTACTCACAGACGCTGGATCTCTACGCATTGAACTACGGGCTTGGCATGGGCCGCTTCTCCTTCGGTACAGCCATTAATATCTTCAATTCTGTGGTAAGTGTGATTCTGCTGTTTGTCGCCAACGGGATATTCAAAAAAATAACCAAAGAAAGCATCATATAGGAGGCCCTTATGCTAAGTAAAAAACTGGCCGCCGTGTCATGGTCGGACCGCATCTTCGATCTGGCAGTCTATATTGCGATCACTGTAGTGACCATAGTTACGCTATATCCTTTTCTGAATGTGTTGGCAATTTCCTTTAACGACTCCACTGACAGCATTAAGGGTGGAATTACGATATATCCACGCGTCTTCACTATTAAGAACTATGAGACGATCTTTGCCTATTCCGGGCTGATGACCGGACTCAAAATCTCTATATTACGTACGCTGATTGGCACGATTCTTGGGTTGGTCAGTGCCTCCATGTTAGCTTTCACTCTGAGTCGGGTAGACTTCCAAGCCCGAAAGTTCGTCTCTACATTTCTCGCGCTTACGATGTATGTCTCAGGTGGTCTCATCCCTGGCTACATCCTGATTAAAGATCTTCATATGATAGGAACCTTTGGCGTGTATGTCCTCCCCGGTCTAGTCAGCGCATTTAATGTATTTGTCATCCGTTCCTTTATCGATGGCTTGCCCTATGCGCTGCAGGAATCCGCTAAGTTGGACGGGGCTAATGACTTCACGATTTATTGGCGGGTTATTCTTCCGCTGACCAAACCTGCGCTGGCAACCATCGCTCTCTTCCTCGCCGTTGGCCAATGGAATTCATGGCTTGATACTTATCTTTACAATGGTTCCAAGGATGCGTTGACTACCCTCCAATTCGAGCTAATGAAGGTCATACAGAGTACGACAACTAATGCAGACAATTTCCGAGGTCGCAATATGACAGAGGTTATGGCACAAATTTCTCCGGAATCAGTCAAAATGGCAATCACGATCGTAGTCACTGTGCCTATTCTAATCGTCTATCCGTTTTTGCAGCGCTACTTTGTTAAAGGTATGACTTTGGGTTCAGTAAAGAGTTAGTACGCTAATGGTATAAGCAGGCTTAGCCTGTATACACAATACATTTTTTGACCAGAAAAAGGGAGGGTTTCTATTCATGACAAGAAATACAGTAAAATCGCATGTGATGTTGATGGTCTTGACTTTACTAATTAGTGTGCTGGCAGGTTGTAGCGGATCAAGCAACAAAACAGCTGATAACAACGAAGGAACTAAACCAACGAATGAAGTTAGTGCCACTGCAAAGGCTACCGCGGAAGCAACTGCACAAGCCGAAGATTTAAGCCCGCTTACACTCTCCTTCTTCGCTGAAGATCCAAATCCGAACTGGAACAATATGAAAGACGACATCAGTAAAGTGATTACAGAGAAAACAGGCGTCACACTCGATGCGGAATTTGCGGTAGGTGATCCACAACAAAAAATCGCCTTAATCGCTGCTGGTGGTGATTATCCGGATATCATCTCTGCCAAAGCTGATATCGGTAAACTTGTAGATGCTGGAGCAGTCATCGATTTAACGGAGTTAATCGACAAGTATGCACCAAATATTAAACGTGTGCTTGGTGACAACCTTGCCCGGGCAAAATACACGAATGAAGACCAATCGATTTATGCCATTCCTACCTGGGCAGCGGTTGATGAGAAGAAATTCGTGGCTGGCGGTGGATTTGAGCTTCAACATCGCGTCTTGAAGGAAGCCGGATACCCTGAAATCAGAACAGTCACCGATTATGAGAATGTAATTAAAGCATATCTTGAGAAACATCCAACTGATGAGAACGGCAACAAGAACATCGGAGTCTCCCTTAACGCGGATGATTGGCATATGTACATTTCCGTCACTAACCCTGCTGTTGCAACGACAGGCGGTTCGGATGACGGGGAATATTACGTAGATCAACAGACACATGAGGCGATCTACCACTTTCGCCGTCCGGAGGAGAAAGAGTATTTCCGCTGGCTGAATCATATGAATGATATCGGATTGCTAGACAAAGAGAGCTTCGTGCAAAAGTATGACCAGTACAAAGCTAAAGTAGCCACAGGACGTGTGCTTGGCTTGATTGATCAAGATTGGGATTATAATGATGCTCAACAAGCGTTGAAAACGGCAGGAAAGTTCGATCAAACTTATGGTCATTATCCGGTAACATTAACGAAAGAATACAAGGAAACTAGCTTCTGGCCTACCGGCTTCATGGGTGGTTATGGCATCTCGATCTCCAGCACAAATCCGGATCCGATTCGTACAATTAAGTTCCTGGATTTTCTCGCTTCTGACGAAGGACAAATCTTGAATAACTGGGGAATTGAAGGTAAGCATTATGTGGTAGAGAACGGCAAACGGATCGTTCCGACAGATGTACAAGATCGCATCAACAATGACAACACAGCCTTCACCAAGGAAACAGGAATCGGCTTCTACTGGAATATGATGGTTCATTACGGAGACGGCGCTAAGGATGCAAGTGGGAATTATTACACTAAAAACTTCCCGGAACAACTTGTACTTGGGTATAGCGATGTTGAGAAAGAAACTTTAGCTGCCTACAAGGCAACCACTTGGAAGGATCTATTCCCGAAAGAAGAAGAATTCACTGAAAAAGCCTATGGTGCAGCATGGAATATCGCGATTCCAGGTGAAGATGAGGTCACCATTTTAGGTAACAAAATGAGAGATATTACATGGAAACGTATTCCGGAAGCCATTCTTGCCAAACCAGCAGATTTCGATAAAATCTGGGCTGACTACATGGCAGCTTTGGAGAAAGCCGGAGTAGAAAAAATGGAAAAAGGCTACACCAAATATGTGCAGGATCGTGTTGCCTTATGGAGCGCTAAATAATAACACTTTGAGCCGAGCGGATATCCGCTCGGCTCTTTACGTTTTGCACTGCTCAATTCTCAGAATAAATCACCTCCAAGAATGGCATTATAAGGTAGACGGTGTGTCCGGTTTATTTAGGAGGATGAGGAAAATCAAAACAAATATTACGTTTATTCAATCCATCATGATTATTATGCTGAGTACAGGCCTTCTAAATCATGTCATTATCATCCCCATCCTATTGGACGCGGCAAAACGTGACGCCTGGATCTCAGTGCTGCTTGCTGGGGCATGTGCGCTAGTTTGGATCTTTATCCTGCACATTAGTACTACCAAAATCAAAAAACAGCATCTTTTCGCTTGGCTGGCTAAAGCTTACCCTCCTATCGTGAGCCGTATTCTTGCGGTAATCGCTAGTGTATATTTGTTTGTCTTATGCATGATTACAACTAGAGACACTGTATACTGGGTGCATCTAACCTTCTCACCAGAGACACCTATACTGGTCCTTACGTTCGTATTACTTTTGATTTCTGTGATAAATGCTTATTTAGGTATTCACTCCCTCGCGAATACCGCTGCTATTTTGCTGCCTTTTGTTATTATATTGGGTTTTTTTATAATGTTCTCTAATACAACTCATAAAGATTATTCCTTATTAAGACCGATGCTTGAGCACGGTATGCAGCCCGTTTGGAAAGGGACCGTGTACGTAGGAGCAGGTTTTGTTGAGGTCATCATGCTTTTCTTTATGCAACATCACATCAAATCGCGATTGTCATATCTATCGTTTATGATCATGATCCTGCTTATCTTAGGTCTAACCATGGGTCCGATAATTGGTGCAATTGTTGAATTTGGTCCGGATGAGGCTAATAAACTCAGATTTCCCGCGTATGAAGAATGGAGATTGCTGACGATTGGACGATACATTGAGCATCTAGATTTTTTTAGCGTTTATCAATGGTTCAGTGGTGCTTTTCTGAGAATTTCTCTAACAATGTTTCTAATTCTCGATATACTCCAAATTCAAAGCAAAAAAGTGAAAATGTTGGTTCTTGGAAGCATATCTTTTGCTATTGTAGTGTTCACAGCCATTCCATTTAGTGATCAATTTTTTCTGAGTATGTTAGCTCACTATGTACTTCCTTTTTCTTTATGGGGGGTACTCGCTTTTTCTGTAATTATTGCAGGGCTGATTAGCTTGGCTCAACGAAAGGGGAAAGCAACATCATGAAAGAGCCTGAGCAAAAGGAATCCAATACGTTCGAGGATGTGTTCACACGAGTATTTGGTTCAAGTTCAGACATTAAGAGACTAACAATCTCTTTGTCTGACTCGGACAATGCCGTTCAACTGGTGTATTGCCAGGGGTTGTGCGATGAAATCAAAGTGGAAGAATATATCATCCCGGAATTAAAAAAGATCCCGGAATCTATTCTCACATCACGTGAACTCGATCTTATGCAAAAGGTTCCGTTTCACATGACCCCCCTTCCATCAAAAGAGATTAATGCTTCAATGATTGATACTGTGCTTAATGGTGATCTTTTCCTTCTTTTTACGCCATCGAATCAATACTATGTTGTGAAATTGGCTGATCCACCTAAACGGCAACCTGAAGAACCCAATACAGAAGTGTCCACAAGAGGGCCTAAGGATGGTTTTACTGAAGAATCATTTACCAATATTGCCCTTATTCGAAAAAGACTTAAGACAGAATTATTGGCTGTTGAACAATTCAGTATTGGAATCCAAACCGCGACTGAAGTTCATCTTTTATATCTCAAGGAGACGATTAAACCTCATGTACTAGATGAGATCAAGTCAAAACTAACCAACATTCAAATCCAGGGATTGGTGAGTAGCACCCAGCTTGAAGAAAGTCTGACTGGGTTTTCATTTTTTCCATTATTCGCATATACGGGCAGACCTGACTATGCTGCGAATTCACTGCTTCATGGCAAATTTGTGCTTTTGACGAATGGTTCGCCTACTGTGATTATAGCGCCAGTGAGCTTTAGCTTCTTGTTGAATACTTCGGAAGATGCACATATGGTAAATATCTTTGTTGCTTTTACTAGGTTATTAAGAGTCCTAGGGGTTATGCTTTCCTTGTTTTTGCCGGGCTTTTGGATCGCGCTTACTACGTTTCATCAAGATCAAATCCCCTTTACGCTGCTTGCAACGTTAGTAAATTCGAGACAAGGCGTGCCTCTTCCGGCTCCCTTGGAGGCGATTGTGATGCTCATTTTGTTTGAGATTTTTCGGGAAGCAGGGATGAGATTACCTACTGCTTATGGCCAGACCTTATCGGTAGTTGGAGGTTTAATTATCGGTCAGGCAGCCATTAGCGCCGGCATTGCAGGTCCAGGTACGATTGTGGTAATAGCCATTTCAGTATTGGCTACCTTTACATTGGTCAACCAGTCATTAGTTAGCGTTGTTAGCTTGCTTCGAATTGCTATTCTCATCATTAGCGGGTTTCTGGGGTTGTTTGGTACGATGACATGTCTGCTTGCACTGATCCTCTTTATGGTCAATCTACGTTCTTTCGGCACCTACTATCTTTCCCCTCTATCCCCGCCTCACTGGAAGGATTTTTATAAAGTTATTTTCAGAATGCCGTGGGGAAAGGGAAAATTCACGGACAATACGGGAAATAAAGGACGAGAGCGATCATGAAATTGATCCGATGCATGCTTGTTACTGCTCTGCTCTCCATGCTGCTTACAGGTTGTTGGGGATCAAAAGAAATTGAGCATATGATCTATGTGAATACATTAGGCGTCGATTATGTAGATAACAAAGTCGTTGTTTATATTCAAATGGTTAACTTTAGTGGCATTGCGAAAAAAGAGGCGGGGCAGAGCCAAGAACAAAAAACCTTCATAGGGAAAGCAGAAGGAGATTCGTTTGATGCGGCAATATTTAATTTATATGCCACTAGTCCACAAAGAATTATCTGGAGTAATGTGAAAACAATCGTATTTAGTGAAGCAGCGCTAAAGAAGGGTAGCGTCATCAATCAAGTATTGGACGTTTGGGATCGATATTATGAATTTCGATATACCGTTTGGACCATGGCAACTAACGATCCTATGGAAGAAGTGCTGACTACCCCGTCGATCGCCGATCTGTCAGTGATCTACTCGCAGCTTAACAGTCCCATGCGAACCTATGAACAGAGCTCGGTTGTCGCTCCGTTGTATCTGTACAAGTTTATATGGAAATGGAGAGAGAAAGCCGAAACGGTTCGATTACCTTTTCTTGAAATTGCGCCAGACTGGACCAGTAATAAGGAACCTTCCCCTAACATTAGCATGACGGGGATCTGCTTTCTGCAAAATGAGCAATTTCGTGGTTGCCTGAAGTCTAAAGAGATATTAGGGGTTCGATGGCTGGAAAAAAAGACGCAACGAACGCCTCTGATAATCAAAGATGACAAAGAAGTACTTGCTGTGATCGTCATGAACAAAGTTAAATTCTCTATTAAACCCAAGATGAAGCATGGCAAACCTATTTTCGATATTAAAGTGTCTATGCAGGGCACTCTTCCGGAATTGAGCGCAAACCTTAATCGAAAAGATATTGAACTGAAAGCGATAAAAGTAATTGATGATCAGATTAGGGAAACTTACTTGAAAGGTTTAGAAATAAATGCCGATGTATATGGACTCTCAGGAATATTCTATCGTAATCTTCCAAAAGAGTGGAACAAACTGAATGATAAAGGAATCTTACCGCTCGATTCAAGCAGCATCGAAAAGATTGATATCAAGGTGAATCTGATCAGTGGTGGGATATCTAAGATTGAGTAAACTCAGATGAAATGATCAACTAAAGGCTGATGAACAACTTTTAATTACTAAAAGTTGTTCATCAGCCTTTTTACTTGAAATGATTAAACGACAGGTTTCGCACGCACAGTATAATTCTTCCTGTATATGTAACTTTCTTCTCAATAGTTATTTTTAGTGCCTTCACATCGCTCCCTCAGAAGGAGGAATTCATAGTCACAACGAATAAACAGTATATCAAATTCTTTCTAAACTATTGGGAGGGCTAATATGCTGTATGTTAAGGATATTTTACTGCAATTATTGTTTGCCCTAACCCCTTTTGTCCTTTATACCATTTACTATCGTGACAAAGCCGAAAACTATTCAAAACAATTTATTACGATTGCTTGTATGTTTTGCCTTTTTATGTCGATGACCTTTCCTGTTAGTGTACAAAATGGAATCATATTCGACATTCGTTACGTGATCATGTTTTTCGGAATGGTGTATGGCGGCATAACTACTGGAGTGTTTCTTCTCGTTGAGTTTCTAGTATACCGCTTGCTTATAGGTGGCCAGGGACTATTTTCCGCGATAATTATTCTCTCCATCACTTTCTCCTTATCCGCATTGTTATCCAATCTATACCGTCGTCGTTCCGAGTACCGAAAGCTTATTACACTCATTGCAGGGATATGCTTTTCCATTATTCCAATAGGTACTATGTTTGCAACGGAATACCAATACACGATACAGCATTTAAAGTTCAATATCCTCGTTATGCCAGTACAAAATTTCCTCGGAATTTGGATATTGATTTCCCTTTTTAATAAAGCAGTTTCTGATAAGGAATTATATCTCAGGTATCTTCAAAGTGAAAAATCGGAAACGATTGCTCATGTCGCAGCCTCTCTAGCTCATGAAGTCCGTAATCCACTTACAGCCGTTATGGGATTCTTAAAATTATTGAAGGATGATTCGATCACAAGAGAAAAGAGTCAGAAATATATTGAAATTTGCCTTGAAGAGATTAAGCGGACAGAAGTTATTCTTTCTGAATATTTATCGATAGCTAAACCCAATCATTCTATGGTAGAGAAAATTGAACTTGTGCAGCAAATCTACTCAATTGTAGATATCATAACGCCGTACGCCAATATGAATAACGTTACTTTGGAGATGCACCCCTTGGAGGATAAACTATATGTATCTGCAAATCCTACTGAAATCAAACAACTATTCATAAATTTCATCAAAAACGCGATAGAAGCTTGCACTGTTCATTCAACAGGTATTGTGAGCATCCGTATTGAGCGTCAATCCCAATTCGCAAAAATAATAATAATTGATAATGGGGTTGGAATGAGCAGCGAGCAGATGGATCGACTGGGAAGCATTTATTTTTCAACTAAAAGCAAGGGTACCGGATTGGGACTTACGCTTTCTTATCAACTGATCCGTTCGATGAACGGTGATGTAAATGTACGAAGTAAATCAGGAGAAGGAACTGAATTCATTCTCTCAATTCCATTAACTGACTGAGTACTTAGATGCTCCAACGCAACAAAAAAACTCGGCTCAAACTTATCGTTTGAACCGAGCCTATTTAATATTACTTAATTCATAAACTTCAAATATTGCAAAAGCTGTTTAATCATCACTGCAGCCTCAGCGCGTGTTGCTGCATCTTGCGGAGCAAATGTTGTTTCTGTTTTACCTTTGATTAATCCTTTGCTTGCCGCTTCTGTTACTGCTTGGGTAGCATAATCAGAGATCTGGTTCTGATCAGCAAATGGAGTACGTTGTTGCGCTTCAGTTCCGTTATCACTTTGCACGAGATGAATAGCTTTCATGATCATCACGACCATTTGCTCTCGTGTAATCTGTGTATCCGGACTAAACTTCCCTTCGCCAACGCCTTGAACCAAACCGAGTTTCGCTGCTGTATTCACGTCCGGCGCATACCACGCTGTGGCACTAACATCTGTAAACACATTTGTTAACGAATCCGTTGATAATCCCAGCCCTCTAACTAATAGTGCTGCAAATTGAGCTCGTGTGACCTGGCTTGCTGGAGCAAAGGTCCGCTCCGTCATTCCGTTAATGATCAGTTTGGATGCCAACGTCTCAACATCCTTTTGCGCCCAATGTCCACCCATATCATCGAATGTTTTCTTGTTCTGAACGATGGTGTATAGACCATTTGCATGTCCGAAGATCGAAACTTCAGTCTTGCCGTTCTTCACATTAAACACCGATGGTACGAACCGCAATTGTCCTGTAACAGGATCGAATATAACAGCGGTCGCAGTCGATGGATCTTGAATAACACCATCCATATTTATGACACGTATCATAAACGGATTTCCGAAACGTTGAAGCTCTTCTTCTTTATCATTCGATTTAAGAATGACTTTGTACGCGATAATGTCGCTTACTCGTTTCATTCCTTTTTCTACTATGGATTGTTCAAACTTCTGCTCATGCTGTGAAGTCACATTATCCATTCGAATGATTAAGGTTGCACCCGCAACTTTAGCTGCTTTCGCAAGTTCTTCACGATTAAGATTGGCAAGCGGAAGTTCATAACTGCCTAAATGGCCTCTTAGTGTTATGATTGTGTCCTTATTTGCTTTCAAGCTGTTGTACAAGACATCCAGTGGAAGATTCACTGCATTCCATGAATTCACTCCTGGAATCTCAATATCGAGATTAGGGGTTCCTGTAGTTTTGTTAAGTGCTTCTAATTTCTTCGCTAAAGCTTCCTTATCAATGTTAATGGTCAGGCTCGTTGTTCCATTCTGTGCAGTTTCACTTTGCAGTTCTTTTCCCACTGGAACATAACGATGTGGATCTTCTTTCGCCGGTGGTGTCGTTGGATTGCCTGGATCTACGCCCGTTCCTGGACCTGTACCTGGATCAATAATTTGCATTTGACCACTTATGGTAATAACCATGTCACCTTGAGCACCAGAACCATCCATTGCTGTAGCTACCACTTTCACAGTTCCATCTTTTACAGCCGTGAGCAAACCGGATACATCAATGGTTGCGATATCCGTTGCTGTGATTCCATCTACTCCGTATACAGCCCATGTTACTGACTTATTCGTAGCATTTGCAGGCAGTACGGTAGCGCCTAATTGCAGGGTTCCGTTCTTAGAAGTAATCGTGGACACATTTCCTGAGCTTGTGATGTTTATCTTTTCAACATTCACTGGATCAGTGCCTGGATCGATAATGTCCGTTTGACCACTTATGGTAATATCCATTTCATCATGAACACCTGAGCCATCCGTTGCTGTAGCTACAACCTTCACGGTACCATCTTTCACAGCCGCCAGCAAACCGGATAGATCGATGGTCGCTTTGTCCGTTACTGTTTTACCATCTACTTCATACACAGCCCATGTTACGGATCTATTAGCATTGGTAGGCAGCACGGTAGCGCCTAATTGGAGCGTTCCGTTCTTAGTCGTTATCACTGATGATCCACTTGTAATCCTGATCGATTGAACCATCTCATGTTTATTGATACTCTCCTCCATCACTTGCAAGGCAGCAATTAAGTCATTCGCCGCTTGCTGCAATTGCTGCTGGGTAACAGATAAGCTATCGCGCACTTTCTTCGCTTGATCAATAGCTTTTTGCAATGTTTGTTTTGAACCTTCTGGATACTGACCCTCTTCATTCCCTTCTACAGCACTATCGTGCTTACTTTGCACACTTGTAATGAGCGCTACAAGGGCTTGATAGTCCTCCCCCATCTCATTCTTCATGATGTTAATCTCTGCTGCGGAAGCCAATCCACCATGACCTTCAATAGCAGTAAGTCTCAGGTATCTACTAGCAACCGGAACGAAATCCGCGACTTTCTCAGTACTGTCATCATCCCAGCTTCCGCTTGTAACAGGTGTAAAGTTAACTCCGTCCAAACTTGTTAATATCTCATAAGAAGTAATATTTCCGTTTTGTGCCCCATTTTGTCTTGGCAAATACTTTAGTTTCGAAATGACATGCGTATTACCAAGATTAAGGGTGATCGACTGTGGCAGCGGATTAGACAAATCCCACTTCGTATGCCAGATTGTTGACGAATTACCGTCGATGGCTTGCGAAGCGTCATTATTCTCGCCGCTTGTCTCTTCACTCGTTGCCGTAGCTGTCATTTGCGATTGTGGAATCAACGACGTATCAACCGGAACCGCGCCATAAACATCAAATTCCCAGAAGCTCGCCCAACTATCGGACAACTCCGTCACTTGGATTCGAACATATCTTGCGTGTGTAGTGAAATAGTCAAACTGTACTTGCTGTGAGCTTGACTTTTTCGCTACTGACACCCAGTTTACATCATCATCCGAAACCTCGATTTGATATCCATAATTCTTATTCTCCATTTCCCATTTCACCCTGGTACCCGATAAGTCATAAATCGCCCCAAGGTCAACCTTGTACCAGTGCCCAACATTACCGTCGGCTACGCTCCAACGAGTCGTTTCATTTCCATCGTTACCTGCCGAGACAGGGTTATTATTTTGCGAGCTGTCAGCGGTAGCAGGCTTATTAAGCGCAATGTTCTTAGGATCGCTGTAGACTTGAATTTCTTTGATCGCTGGCTTCTCCGTACCACTGCCCCCTGCAAGAGAATCTACAAATACTCGTACATATCTAACGCCAGTTGCCGTGTAGTTGTCTGGTCTCATATCTTGACCTGAAGCCGAGCGGCCCGCCACTTGCGACCATTCTTTACCGTTGGCGGATACCTCTAATCTGTAGGAGTAATAGATGTTATCCCTTCCCCAAAGGATTTTACTGCCTGAAAGATTGTAGGAAGCACCCAAGTCGACCTGCCACCATCCAGGTGCATTGCTGCTAGCCTCCCACCAAGTGGCATTGATTCCGTCGTTTGCATTGTAAGCTTCGTTGCCAGTTACCGAACTGCTTGCACTGACGGACTTATTTAATGCGACATTCACCAACTCTGGATGCCGCGTCGCCTGATTTTGAAACGATGCTACTCCAAATACTTTTATCTCATTCAAACCAGCCTGACCTGTTTGTGCACCCGTTAACGTTACTCGCACATACCGTGCGTTAGCAACGAGCTTATCCCTTTGCAGCGCCGTTGCCGTCTTATATTGGGTTTTATCCAAAATAGTCGTCCAATTTCCCTGATCTTCAGATACATCAATTTTGTACTGATTATTGGAGCTCTTATTCGCCCAAACGATTTCAGATCCCGTAATGTTATAGGCTTCTCCTAAATCGACTTCCCACCATTGATCCGAGCTGCTATTTGAAGCTGTCCATCCAGCATTTTCGTCTTCAGCATTGCCGTTTGTTCCTGGATTACCGCTTTGCTCGCTACTTGTTATTACAGGTTTGTTCAAAGCAACATTCTCACCTTCAAACCAGTTGTCACCTCCATCACTTCCACCAGGAACGAATACACTTTGACTTGAAATACTGGTGATTTCAGCGCTTCCAGGGAGCAATCCACTCGCTGATGCCGTTAATTTCAAAGTGCCATCCGTAAGTGAGGATTTCACGATTGCAGCGGCAACGCCACCTTCCACGGCAACAGGGTTGGCAAACGTTCGCGTTACACCATTACCGATAAGTCCCCCCGGACCGCTCAAGTTTAGGGAAACAGAAATAGAGTTTGTTGGAACAATGTTATTGTCAGCGTCCCGCACCGTAATATAAGCCATCACTAGGTCGGAACCGTCTGCAACAAGATCCTTCCCTTTCGTATCGTAATCAACAGCCAAATGATGTGGCTTTCCCGGTGTTTTCACGGTATGAGAAGCCACGATCTTGCCGTCAATCAATCCGTCAGCTCGTAATGTTCCCGCCGCCCAGGACACATTGTTAAATGTAAATGTCGGATGGGTAACATACTTTAATCCACTATCGGGACTTTGGGTAGCGATGAGTGTATCGTTCAAATAAAGCTTAACTTGCTTCGTATTACTAGCGACTGTGACATTTCTTGACGAAGATGGTGTCCAATAATTAGCGATATAGACCATCGGTCCAGATTCGACACCACTTAGCTTCACAGCAGGATTACGCTGGCTCTGGAAGAAATAATAATTAAATTTCGGATACCGATCCAGATCCACTAGGCCTGAATATGCCGGGTCAGAATCCATACCCCGGTTGTTATCGCTAAAGCTCCAAACCGAATGTCCGGCTATACGTGAATTGGCATTGAGGCCCGCCCAGTCGAAGTAGCCTTCACCATTTAGCGCCTTTTGACGCATGATCATGGAGTTGAGCATATCGGTTTCGCCTACTTTGCGTACCGATCGATAACCCGTTGGACTTGTTGCGCTTTCCGACCAATCGTCTCCCCATTCCCTCGTAAAGAGTGGTTTGAATGCTGTATCTAATTCTTTGTAGTTTACATCATAAACTTCTTTACCGAAGAATCCGTATTCTGCAGATGTGTACGTCTGATCTCCCGGATATTCTTCATGGGTAGCTTTATGAGCATTTTGTGCATACTCCAGCGAGTATGTCGTTTCATTCAAGCTGGATTCCCACATAATAATACTCGGATGGTTTCGATCACGGCGTACCATATCCCGAATGGCTTGATAGGAACGCTCTTGGAAGACAGAATCTCCGAAGAACTGCCAGCCTGGCGTTGGGGAGATGACAGTCAATCCAAGCTCGTCTGCCGCATCAAGGAATGCTGGATCCTGTGGATAATGACCCGTTCGCACGTTATTAAAACCGCCTTCTCGAAGCTGCACAGCGTCTCTGTACTGTCCAGAATTAGGCATTGCATTGCCGACATACAAATACTCTTGGTGGCGATTTGCGCCATTTAACATTAATTTTTCTCCATTGATGAGAAAGCCTTGATCAGGTGTAAATTGAATATGACGAATTCCGATACGGGTCTTGTAGCTATCTACATAAGCAGCCCCATCATTCACAGCGGTATACACCGTATACAAATTAGGATGGTCAGGATGCCAAAGCTGTGGTTTGGATATCTTCGTCGATTGGATAAATGTATAATCGCTTCCCGCTCCTATTTTCTGTGGATCACTCACCATTGTAGCAACCACTTGATTATTGCTGTCTACAATTGTGGTTTTTACACTGGTGTTCTTAGCGATCATGTATTCATTGATGATATTTGTCTTCACCTGCACCGTCGCTTCCTCTTTACTCACCTCTGGGTAAGTAACAAAGATGCCACCGTCCGCCACCTTATTTGCGTATATAGCATCGGAGACGTGTAAATTGTCCATGACATGCAGTTTAACATCTCGATAAATTCCTCCGAAATATTGAAAGTCCAAACCACTTTGCGGCTTGCCAGGTGGCGTTTGTGGGTCATCTCTGTTATCAAGCTTGACTGTAATGACGTTTGTTGCCCCCTCTAATTGAACATAGTTCGTGATGTCGAATGTAAAAGGGGTGTAGCCTCCGTGATGGTTTCCTAGATAAGTGCCGTTTATCCACACTTCAGCATTGATCATCGCACCTTCGAATTCTATAAATAGCTTCTTACCGCTGTAAGAATTGTCGAGCGTAAAATGTCTTCGATACGTTGCAAAGCCTTGATAGCTTTGATTAGAGCCGCCGCTGATCTTCGGCTCCAGACGCACACTATGAGGTAGATTGACTCCCTCCCAGCCGCTATCGTCAAAATTTGCCTCTTGGGCTCCGCTTACATCCTCACGTTTGAATAACCAACCTGTGTTGAAATTTAGTTCCTCTCGATTTGTCGAATCGGATGACAGATTCAAAAAGTTATGCTCTGGGATAGCAGATAATCCCGTAATAACGCTTACATTTTTTGCTTCAGCTTTTGGAACATTTATAGGTTGCTGTACAATTAAACCTACCGTTAATAAGCTGACAATCAAACGTTTGGCTAAAGATTTGATTTTGAACAAAATCATACTCTCCTCTTTGTTTATGAAATAAGTAGATAAACATTGTGCTCGGCTCAATCTAAATAATTCAACCGAGCACAATATATTAATCTTTTACTAATTCATAAACTTCAAATATTGAAAAAGCTGTTTGATCATCACTGCAGCCTCAACACGTGTGGCTGCATCCTGTGGAGCAAAGTTTATTTCTGTTTTACCTTTGACTAGTCCTTTGCTCGCTGCTTCTGTTACTGCTTGGCTAGCATAACCAGAGATACTAGCTTGATCGGCAAATGGAGTGTGCAATTGAGCTTCTGCTCTATGATCTCCTTGAACGAGCTGAACAGCGTTCATGATCATCACAATCATTTGCTCTCTCGTAATCCGTGAATCCGGACTAAATTTCCCTTCACCAACGCCTTGAACTAAGCCTAACTTCGCTGCTGTGTTCACATCCTTCGCGTACCACTTCGTAGTACTAACATCTGTAAATACGTTCGATAATGAATCCGTCGTTAGCCCAAGACCTCTTACCAAAAGCGCCGCAAATTGAGCACGGGAAACCTGGCTTGATGGATTAAACGTCCGATCCGTCATTCCGTTAATGATCAGCTTGGAGGCTAAGGTCTCAACATCCTTTTGCGCCCAATGTCCAACCATATCATCGAATGTTTTCTTGTTCTGAACGATGGTGTATAGACCATTTTCATGTCCGAAGATCGAGACTTCAGTCTTGCCGTTCTTCACATTAAATACCGATGGTACGAAGCGCATTTGTCCTGTAACCGGATCGAATATAACAGCGGTCGCAGTCGATGGATCTTGAATAACGCCATCCATATTTATGACACGTGTCATAAACGGATTTCCGAAACGTTGAAGTTCTTCCTCTTTATCATTCGATTTTAGAATGACTTTGTACGCAATGATGTCGCTTACTCGTTTCATTCCTTTTTCTACTATGGATTGTTCAAACTTCTGTTCATGCTGTGAAGTCGCATTATCCATTTGAATGATTAAGGTTGCACCCGCAACTTTAGCAGCTTTCTCAAGTTCTTCACGATTCAGATTGGCAAGCGGAAGTTCATAACTTCCTAAATGGTTTCTAAAAGCTATGATTATTTCCTTATTCGCCTTCATGCTGTTGTACAGAACATCAAGCGGCAGATGTACTGAATTCCCTGCATTCACTCCTGGAATCTCGATGTCAAGATTAGGACTTCCAGTTGTTTTGTTTAGTGCATCTAGCTTCTTCGCTAAACCTTCCCTATCAATGTTTACTGTCAAGCTCGTTGATCCATTCTGTGCAGATTGACTTTGTAGTTCTTTAGCTGTTGGAATATAACGATGTGGATCTTCTTTTGTAGGAGGGATCGTTGGTGTAGGTGATAGCGTTGGTCTGGTTGATGTCGTTGGGTTACCTGGATTTGTTCCTGGATCTGGAGTAGGCTCTGGACTTGAAGTAGGGTCAGGAGTGTCATTTTGACCGCTAATCACAATCTCCTTAAATCCATGAACCGCAGAACCATCCATTGCACTGGCAATCACTTTTACAGTTCCGTTCTTCACAGCTGTCAACAACCCGTTTACATCAATAATTGCTTTATTCGTAGGTGTGCGGCCATCGGCTTCGAATACAGCCCATGTTACCGACTTATTAGTTGCATTGTCAGGTAACACGGTAGCGCCTAATTGAAGGGTTCCGTTCTTAGCGGTAATCGTCGACACATTACCTGCGCTTGTGATGTTAATCTTTTCAACATTCACAGGATCAGTGCCTGGATCAATAATGTCCGTTTGACCACTTATGGTAATAACCATGTCACCTTGAACACCAGAACCATCCACTGCTGTGGCTACCACTTTCACAGTTCCATCTTTCACAGCCGTGAGTAAACCTGATACATCAATGGTTGCAATATCCGTTTCTGTTGTGCCATCTACTCCGTATACAGCCCATGTTACCGACTTATTGGTTGCATTGTCAGGTAGCACAGTAGCGCCTAATTGGAGAGTCCCGTACTTAGCGGTAATTGTTGACACATTTCCTGAGCTTGTGATGATTATTTTTCCAACATTCACTGGATCTGTGCCTGGATCGATAATGTCCGTTTGACCACTAATGCTAATATCCACTTCATCATGAACACCAGAGCCATCCGTTGCTGTGGCTATCACCTTCAAAGTTCCATCTTTCACAGCCGTTAGCAAACCGGTTTGATTAATTGTCGCTTTGTCCGTTGCTGTTATGCCATCTACTTCATGCACAGACCATATTACCGACTTTTTCGTTGCATTAGCAGGCAGTACAGTAGCGCCTAATTGGAGAGTTCCGTTCTTAGCAGTAATCACTGATGATTCACTTGTAATCCTGATCGATTGAACCATCTCATGTTTATTGATGCTATCTTCCATCACTTGCAACGCAGCAGTTAAGTCACTCGCCGCTTGCTGTAATTGCTGCTGTGTAACAGATAAGCTATCGCGTACTTCCTTCGCCTGATCAATGGCTTTTTGCAATGTTAGTTTTGAGCCTTCTGGATACTGACCATCTTCAGTCCCTTCTACAGCACCGTCGTGCTTGCTTTGGACTCTTGTAATGAGCGCTTTAAGGGCTTGATAGTCCTCATCCATCTCATTCTTCATAATGTTAATCTCTGCCGCTGAAGCCAATCCACCATGGCCTTCGATAGCAGTAAGTCTCAGGTACCTACTAGCGACCGGAGCGAATTCTGCGATTTTCTCGGTGCTGTCATCATCCCAGCTTCCGCTTGTAAACTGTTTAAATGTTGTTCCGTCTAAACTGGTTGATAATACATAAGAAGTAATATTCCCGTTTTGTTCCCCGTTTTGTCTTGGCAAATACTTTAGTTTAGATATGATTCTCGTATTTCCAAGATCTAGGGTGATCGATTGCGGCAAATCCGCCATAGGATCCCATTCAGTATGCCAGATGGTTGAAGGGTTTCCATCTATGGCATTATCCGCTTCGTTTCCACTGCGATTACTGGTAGATGAAGCTGTCATTTCACTTTGCGGAATATCATTTGGATCTGTAACTGCAGGTGTATAATCATTCGTTCGCGTGACAATAAATCCTTGAGTTGCTTCTACGGAATCCGTACCAGGGATCATGCGATTGAAGTTGATTTTCTTGTCAACATCACTTTCTTTAAAACTATTCCCCGTGACAGTAACAGCTTTAGAGGCATCAAATGTAAGTTCAATACCACCTTGATTTGCAGTATTGTTCGTAAACGTTAACCCGTCTACACTCTTTGCATAAATCTCAGAATTGCCGCCCACCTTGTTAAACTGGTTGCCGTCAATCTCAATATGACTATGCACGGTCTTATCGGGATTCGTCAGGGAAGTATTCGGATCAATACTGATCACCGCGTTACTGTTATTATTAAACCTATTGTTACGGATCAAGACGTCCTTCACCATTCCTGATTCGTACCAGCTACTAGCATCATGTGCGATCAAGATCGCACTCATCTGCATGCCATTAAACGTATTGTTCTCGATTCGAACAGAGCCGCGCGTTGTTACGAGGAGGCCTCTTGTCGGTATCGATTCAAACGTTGAATTCTTAACGGTGACATTCGGCGTCCATGTGGCATTTTCAACGACATACTCATTCGCAGTTATCGAAGAAGGCACCGGTTTATCTAGCGTAAGAACAATTTGAGTATCATTTAGGCGTGTCACATCGGTGACCACTGCACTTTCCTTCGAAAGTAAAGTCGACTTGTTGATATATTCGATCGTATCTCCGACGGCAAATGCATCAAAGCCCCAGCTCTCAGGATGCATAAATTGTACTTTGACCTGATTGGATGACGTTACTTGCACAATTTGCAGATGAGTGCCGTGAATGTTAATCGCATCATCGTGAGCTCCGGAAAAATAAGAGTTTAACACCCGAATCTCACCCTTGCCTCCAGAAACTTGCAGGAAGTCTGCCATTGATGCGTTCGTCCGTCCACTGCCTGTCTTAGGTGCAAAGTTCAAGTTATCGAGCGATACATTTTCACTATATTGGCTGATAATTCCAAGCCCAGGTGCAGCATAGAAGTCAACATCTGACCACGCAATATTCTTGCTTCGATAGATCAACGCACCTTGTTCTCTTCTTGTTGTATCCCGAAACTGAAACGTGTTTCCTACCGACAAATTTGGGCTCTTAGTGAAGTTGAATTGCACCTCACGTTTACCGAGATCCTTCGTGCTTGTTGTGCCGTCTAGAGGATTGGCCACTCTCCATGTCTGTTTCGTAGCTGGGTTATACTCTTGCACAGCGCGTACATTTTGTGTTCCGTTCTCTGTCCAGTTCTCCTCACCGAACCATACTAATTGATTATTCTGAATAGAGTACCATGAATCCGGATGTATACTCGCTTTCATGTAGTTGTTGCCTACTTCAGTAACAGTCATCTCCGATACGACAGGACGATTGAAATCGATGTTAATTCCGTTCACTTTAATATTTGTTGCATGGTCGAATACGATAGGTGTCATCACACCATGGAATAACAAGGTCGAACCATTCCCTCGAATGGTAAGATCATCGATATCCTTGAATATAAGACCTACCTTACGAGTGCTACTAGGTGTCTGTTCTTTTGTGGTTGTATTTGAAATGAAATATTGCACTTGATTTGCGGTTAATGCTTTAAAATGATACGTTTCTGTAGGAAAGTCTAGGATGACAGGCTTCTGCGCCGCTTTGGCAGCCTCGATTGCCGCTCTTACTGCATCACCTGCGTCTTCACCATTATAATTCAGGGTGATTACGCTATGATTAACTCCGTTAATTGTTTCTATAGTCTGTATATAATAATCTTCGGCTTTGTCCACGCTCTTAACTACACGAGACTGAATATCCGCTCGATCAACTGAAATATATGTGTTGTTCGAATTGTCATTCTTTTGATCTGTCACCCGAATTTTGAGTACATGCTCCTGATTCAACATCTCAGAGCTTTCAAAGAGCAGTTGTTGATCTAAACGTGAAGAGGCGTAAGTATCAACCAATTGTTCAGGACCATCATCGATAGAGAATGCAACGATACCCTGATTATTGTTCTTAGCCCCATACAATTGCACTTTAGAGCCATTAAAACGCAAGAACGCATATGAATCCGTCTCGTTTGAATAATGATTGTCACGATTGTATGCCCCGGATTCGAATCCGCTATACTCCCATCCCGAGCCATATACAAACTGGTCATTCCCTGATCCGGTTGCATTGTCGTTCACGGTTCTATCTAATGAAAAAGCAAACTTCTGGTTACTCCCCTTACCGGCTTTATTTTGTACGAATTGTTCACCACTAGAAACACTGTTATTTGGCATGTCGATCACTTTGCCGCTAGCCCGATTTCTCAATTGATAATAGCCATCACCAGCATCTACGACTGACCATTCATCATTGTAGGTTGCATCATCGGTGAATGTGGCTTGAATTATCCCTGCACCATCCGCTGTTGACGCATTCTCTACAGCCAACACTTTTGAACTGCTCATTGAGATAATTTTGTAATAACCCGGGGTTGTCTTCATAAACATCCATTGTTGATTTTGACCCGAACTTTCGGACCATTGTATGATAGCGGCGCCATCTGATTTAGAATCCTCGTTCACGTCCATACGAAGATTGCTGTGTTGGATGGTTAGATTGAACTTTTGCTGATCAAAAAAGTCTCTCACAGGATCGATTCTCACCAATTGCTCATCAGAATCTGTGATTGAAGATTGGATCAACTCTATCCCAGTCCCTGTGCTAGTGTTTGAAGCTGTAATCGCTTTACCACTACCACGATTAACCAACTGAGAATAACCGTTCCCTTTATCAACGAGAAGCCATTCATCATGATAAGAGTTGTCTGAAGTGTAGGTTTGTTGAACGAGCTTTGCACCATCAGACATTGATTCATTTAGCACAGCAATCACTTTACTGCTCAAGCTATTTGTGATTTTGTAGTATCCATCACTTACGCTTTCTGCATACCACTGCTGACTCTGTGATAACGATCCTGCTGTCATTTGAACAACCGCTGCTTGTTCTTGCTCCGATGCCCCTTCAATATCTAGCAAATGACCACTATTTTTCATTGTCATTGTCAACAATTGTCCATCTTGTAAAGGAATTGAACCAATCGTGTAAACGTCTCCAACTTGAGTGTCGAAAGAAATCTGATTGTTATTGTCTACGGAATACTTTACATTTTGTCCCGCTTGATTCATGACAGTTGCTCCAGCTATGCTTGGATAAGAAACAACTGCACGATTGCCTTTATTAGATTTGACACTGATGCTTGTAGCTCTAGCATTGTTCCAATTCACACTAACCTCAAATCCCCCGCGGGCAACCAAGCCCGAATAACTTCCTTTCGGCCATGAAGCAGGGAGCGCTGGCAAAACATCAATATTGTCCAAATGACTTTGTAGCAGCATTTCAGACATGCCGGACGTAGCTCCGAAGTTGCCATCGATTTGGAATGGCGGATGCGTATCGAATAAGTTGTTTAATGTACTTCCAGTATGCTGACCCTCTAGAATCGTATGTGCATGTGTGCCATCTTGCGCACGAGCCCACATGTTAATTTTGTTAGCTTTGCTCCACCCGGTACCCTCGTCTCCTCGATGCTGCAATGACACTCTGGCAGCTTCCATAAGCTCAGGTGTATTTTTGTTAATTTGCTTGCCTGGATATAAGGCAACTAGTTGGGACAAATGGCGATGCTTGTTATTCGGATCGTCGATGTCCTCTTTCCATTCTTGAATTTGACCGTACTTTCCTATTTTAATTGGAGACACCTGATTTAATTTACTTTGTACTTCCTCACGAAAATCGGAATCGACAGCTAATGTTGTACTTGCCTCCAAGTAGTTAGTAAATAAATCTTGTACAAGCTGCTGGTCATAGGCACATCCTGTACTGATCGTACCTTGCTCTGGTGAGTAACATGGTGTGGATACCAATGTCCCATCCGTATCTTCTACTAAATACTGGGTCCAAAATCGCGTCGTTTCCTTCAATATTGGATAAACACGTGACTTTAGTAGATCGACATCTCCGGAAAATTTATAACTCTCCCAAATGTTATTCGAGATAAAAGCATTGGATGCTGGTGACCAGCCCCAATCAAAATTCCAACCCGGCGCAGTATATCCGAACGGATTGTTTGCCACTCCAATCGACCACGCATTAGTAATGCCATAATATTTTTCGGAAGAAATACGCCCAGGAGTACGCAGCGAATCTATGTAATCGATCAGTGGTGTCATTGTCTCCGAGAGATTCGTTACCATCGCTGGCCAATAGTTCATTTGAATATTGATATTAAAATGATGATCGCTGCTCCAAGGCGCTCTATTAGAATTATTCCACACGCCCTGTAAGTTGGCCGGTAGTGAACCGGGACGAGAAGATGAAATCAACAAATATCGGCCATATTGATAAAATAAAACCTCAAGCGCTTTACTTTTCGTTCCTGCATAGGTGGCTAAGAGCTCGTCTGTCGGAATCGTAGGCTTAGACTCTCCCAAATCTAATTTCATACGATCAAATAATGACTTATAATCTTTCTTATGATTCTCAAGTAATGTTTCGTAAGATTTACTCTCAGCGGCATCCAATATCGCAACTTCCTCATTATGCGGATCAGTGCCTCTATAATTAGGATAGCTGTTGGCATAGTTGGTGCCTAATGATGTAAGGATGGTTAATGAATCTACATTCGCTGCATGGATCTTTCCGTTACCTGATGTTATATTTCCACCTTGATTTAGGACGCGGAAGTTACCTTCATATAGCATATTGTTGTCTAGTACATTACCCCTAATATTAATGTTGTTGCCATTCGCCGTGACGGTCCCTCCCTGAGCACTTGTCGGGCGTACATCCAAGGACAGCTTACCCGGCTGATTGGCTGTCAGGCGAGTAACCATTACTTTATCTGGATAACTGACAAAGTATTCTCGTGTATACTCTACTCCATCCAGCGTGTATTTAACTCGAGATATCGCGTCTTCAAGATCAAGCTCCCGGCGATAATTCTCTACATTGGTTGTTGAGGACTTCTCAAAGTCCAGGTACAAGTCACCAAAGGTTAGATAACTTCCTAAGCCTTCATTCAAGCCTGTAAGATTCTCATCCGCTTCTTTGTGAGCACCATCGATATCCCCCGCGCGGAGTTTAGCTCGGACACTCTCTAAATGATCCGCACCACCCTCACGATTACCGAATGTATATGGGATAGAAGTCGTTGGATCATCCGTGGAAGGCCAAGTATATACAAAAGAAGAACCTGGACCACCGGACCACAACGTTTTCTCATTTAACTGAATGCGTTCTTGCTCGATGCCACCAAAGATCATCCCTCCCATAAGGCCATTGCCAATTGGAAGCGCATCCGTTTCCCAATTTATCGCTGGTTGTCGGTACCATAGGGACAATTTATGTTCCGGTGCATCGGATAATCCAGTGATAGCGCTTACAGGATTTGCTTTAGCTATGGGGATAGATAAAGGATGCTGAATAATTAAGCTCAATGATAAAGCGCTCACAATCAAACGTTTAGCTAAAGATTTGATTTTAAACAAGATCATTCCCTCCTCCTTATATAACTAGTTGATAATTATTGTGCTCGGTTCACAGATCAGTGTGAGCCGAGCACAATTTTTAAACATTTATCTAGTTCATAAACTTCAAGTATTGCAAAACTTGTTTGATCATCACTGCTGCCTCAGCACGTGTGGCTGTATCTTGCGGAGCAAAAGCTGTTTCTGTTTTGCCTTTGATTAATCCTTGGCTTGCTGCTTCTGTTACGGCTTGGGTAGCGTAACCAGAGATACTAGCTTGATCGGCAAATGGAGTGCGCAATTGAGCTTCTGCTCTATCATCTCCTTGAACGAGCTGAATAGCGTTCATGATCATCACGACCATTTGCTCTCTCGTAATCCGTGAATCCGGACTAAATTTCCCTTCACCAACGCCTTGAATCAAACCAAGTTTCGCTGCTGTGTTCACATCCTGTGCATACCACGCAGTTGTATTAACATCTGCAAACACATTCGTTAACGACTCCGTCGATAACCCCAGTCCTCTTACCAGTAGTGCCGCAAATTGAGCACGTGTAACTTGGCCTGCTGGTGCAAACGTCCGATCCGACATTCCGTTAATGATCAGTTTAGAGGCTAAGGTTTCAACATCCTTTTGTGCCCAATGTCCAATCATATCATCGAATGTTTTCTTGTTCTGAACGATGGTGTATAGACCATTTTCATGTCCGAAGATCGAGACTTCAGTCTTGCCGTTCTTCACATTAAACACCGATGGTACGAAACGCATTTGTCCTGTAACCGGATCGAATATAACAGCGGTCGCAGTCGATGGATCTTGAATAACGCCATCCATATTTATGACACGTGTCATAAACGGATTTCCGAAACGTTGAAGCTCTTCTTCTTTATCATTCGATTTAAGAATGACTTTGTACGCGATGATGTCGCTTACTCGTTTCATTCCTTTTTCTACTATGGATTGTTCAAACTTCTGCTCATGCTGTGAAGTCACATTATCCATTCGAATGATTAAGGTTGCACCCGCAACTTTAGCTGCTTTCTCAAGTTCTTCACGATTAAGATTGGCAAGAGGTAGTTCATAACTGCCTAAATGGCTACTTATTGTAATGATTGTGTCCTTATTCGCTTTCATACTGTTGTACAAGACATCCAATGGCAGATTGACTGCATTCCATGAATTCATTCCCGGAATCTCGATGTCAAGATTAGGGGTTCCTGTAGTTTTGTTAAGTGCTTCTAACTTCTTCGCTAAAGCTTCCTTATCGATGTTAATGGTCAGGCTCGTTGTTCCGTTCTGTGCAGTTTCATTTTGTAGTTCTTTACCAGTTGGCACATAACGATGTGGATCTTCTTTTGTAGGAGGGGTCGTTGGTGTAGTTGTAGGACTCGTTGATGTCGTTGGGTTGCCTGGATTTGTTCCTGGGCTTGGAGTAGGCTCTGGGCTGTCATTTTGACCGCTTATCATAATCTCTTTTATTCCGTAAACTGTGGTGTTATCAACGGATGTTGCAACGACTTTCACAACGCCGTTCTTCGCAGCCGTTAACAACCCATTTGTATTGATGATTGCTTTATCCGCTATAGTTTTTCCATCTGCTTCATAGACCGCCCACGTAACGGATTTGTTCGTAGCATTAGCCGGTTGGACTTCCGCTTGTAACTGCAGAGTTCCTTTCTTCACTTCAATGGACGACGAAACGCTCGTGATTGAGATAGACTGTACTTTAACATGTTGATTCTTTGAAGCCTCTAATACTTGAATTGCTGAATTCAAATCATTTGTTGCTTGTTCTAACTCAGACTGTGTAGCTGAATCATTGTCAAGCACTTGCTGTGCCTCCATGATCGAATCCATCAGTTTCTGTTTCGAACCTATTGCATACTGACCAACAGCCGTTCCTTCCACGACTAAATCATGAATGGCTCGTGCATCTGCGATTCGTGCGGCAAGTTGTGCTCTATTAACATCATCGCTTACGATCACATTCGCAACAGCTGGGATCACTGTGCCGTCTACCGCTCCACTTACGCTAAAGACACCCGCTTCGGCATACTGTGAAGGATCAATTACGTCCCATACAACTGGTTTATTTTGGCTTGTTCCATCGCTGTACACAGCCGTTACAACTGTAGGCAGTACAGGTGGAGTTCCAATCACCGTAGCTACATTGACTGGCATGATATTTGTAATCACTGGTGCAGCTACAGGCTCCCATTTCGCATAGAGAGTAATATCATTTGCCGGAACCGTATCAACAGTAAAATCCCATACTGTATTCAAGGCTGCGTCTTGATACCAATTCACAAATTTAAATCCATCACGAGTCGGTTCTGTAGGCGCAGTAATTTTCGTACCGACTTCAACCCCATACAAGGAAGAAATCGAACTTCCTCCATTACTATTGAAGTTAATAGTCGTACCGGTCTTGAATAGAGAAGTATCCCACTCATCATGCCAACTTACCGCAATTCTGCGATTCTCGTTATCGAGTTCAATCGGAAGCCAAACATATCTGGAATCACTCAAATTACTCGGGTACCAGCGATCGGCCATAAAGATAAATTTATTCGGTACCAGAACACCATTACCATCCCGATAAGGCAGTACAAACGTGCTTTGGCTCCTGAAGGTATTTCTATTGTCATTAACCATAGGATTTCCTTTATTTTCCCACGGTCCAAACATTCCCTCAGTGGAGACGCGGTATTGGGCTTCGTTAGGATCCCAACCGGACAAACCGGACGTAATCATATAATAGACTCCGTCTTGCTTAAAGATCGTTAGTGCTTCTCTCCAATCTTTAAACGCTCTCACATAGTGAGTTCCTTCTAAGGATTCACCCTTCTCATTCTGGGCTGGACCAGTATAATCATCGTTCAACATCATGATTATGGTCGTAGCATTTTCTTCGGAAGAAAAAATCAAGTAGGCTTTGTCATCCGTCGCTTCATTACCATCGTCATCGACATACAAGGTCATATCACGAAGCATTCCTTCATTGCCATGTTCATCACCTACATTTGGCAATCGGGATGAGCCGAGATATTTAAATGGTCCAGTCGGCGAATCACTGACAGCAACACCACCTTCGGCTGTCCAATATTCGCCAGCAATCGGTCCGTCTTGATGCCACCACAACACATAATTGTTGTTCTTCTTGTTGTAGACGACTTTAGGACGCTCGACAACTTTATCCCAGTTGAAATCTTTATACATCTTTTGCTTCTCTTCATTCGAATAATTCGCATACAGCGCATTTAGCTCAGCGATTCGAGCTGGTGAATTATGTTTACTGAGCGTATTGTTTGGTGCTTTCATGTTACCTGTATAATCTTCATCTTTACTTTTAATTTCTACTTTCCTATCCGGATCGTATGGAACCCCGCTATTCTTGTACGTTTCAGAATTTTCATCTAGATATAATGGCAGGTCATTTCCAGCCGGCACTACAGCTTCGCCAAGTTGAGGGTTATTGAAGACAGGCAATACAATGCCTTCATTTTGCCATTTGTACAAATCTTTGGACGAATATGCGTGAACTCCAGTAGGAAGATAACCTTCCGTCTTGTCTTCACCGTACCAGTAATATGTCTTATTCTTCTCGTTGTACAGAATGCCTCCGCCATGTGCTTGAATCGGCACGCCTTCCGTATCCAACCATACTTCACCGCTCTTAATGGAGTTTCTGTTATTTACAGTCAAATAGAGATTGTATAAGTCATTTATCTGTCTGGTGTATTGCGAAATGCTTTCTTCGGTTAAATCACTAAGATCACCGATCGTTGTAATTTGCTTTTCTATCGCAGCTTCCACTTTTGGACTAATGTCTGACAACGTACGCAATTGATCGATTGCTGATTGTAGTTTACTAGTATCAAAAGTCGCTGTTTGTTTCTGACTAACTGCAATTTCTGCAGCGCTGAGTGTGTTACCGTCACCGCCAGTAGTTATAGCCTGAATCGCGATATACCGAGCTTCAACGGATTTGAACGTTGCGGATTGAACACTCGTGCTATAGTCATCAAAAGAGCCATTTGCTGCAAATTTGAAATTCTTGTCCAAATAATCTTGCGTACCGACAGCGTCAGCAGGTAAATCCTTCAGATTCACATCGCTGTAATAGATTTTGAATTGTTTGATGCGGCCGTTTGCCTTGTCTTGTCTTGGTGTAACAAGCACCTTACCAACGTCACGCATGCTCTCACCCAGATCTACAACGATATAATCGCCAGATTTATACTTCACTCCATTCTTGTCCCAGTTCGATTCGAAGTAGGTAGATATGTCGTTATCCACCATTAGATTGGCTGGATTCGCGTAATAAGCTTCTGGTGTATAGAAAAGGCTCATTCCCTTAATATTTGGATCACTGTTTTGAATATTGGATATTTCAGTTAAGATACGGCTGGCAAATTTCGCGATCTCTTCTTGTGTCGCTGTTGCGCTATTTAGCAGAGTACTAGCTCGACTAAGGATCGCGTCCAGATTCTTGAAGTAAGACTCATCTTTCCCAGAATCTGTTTTGAACTTCTCTGCAGCTTGAATTGCGCTGTCTAAGCTGGAGAAATCCACTTTATATCCCTGCTTGTTAAAAATATTGATCTCTGCAGCAGATGCATATTGCTTACCTGCATCGCTTCTCGATTCAAGTGCAGTAAATCTAACATATTTAGCACCCTGAGCATTAAAGGTTGCTGTTTTCTCTGTCTTATCGGCATTCCAAGTTCCTTCTGCAACTACTTTGGTGAATTTATCACCATCGTCACTTACAGAAACTTCGAACTTAGTGACTACACCATTCCAGTCTACATCCTGTCGTGGCAAATATTGAAGTTTATAGATACCGTTATATGCTTTACCGAGATTATAAGTAATGGAATGCGGAAGTGTTGAATAATCGTTGTTATATGCAGTATGCCATTTGGTCCAAAGATCGCCATCAATAGTCTTCTCCGGTCCATCCTCAGATGCGGAATTGTCAGACGCTGCCGTCATCTGGCTTTGTGGGATAAGTCCTTGGCCTAAAACGCTATATTCGACGTTCAGTTTGTAAAGGATTTGTGTGATCTCTTCCTGTGTTGCTAAAGTGTTCTTTTGAACAACTTTGGCTTCAACCACCAACTTTTGCAAATCCGATACATTTACATTTGCGTTATTAGCTGAGATATAGTCTTCTGCTCTAGAAATTGCATTAGCGAGTGAAGTCGTATCCACTGTGAAATTGGACTTTCTCATAATATTTATCTCTGCAGCCGATGCGTACTGTGCTCCAGACCCATTACTTTCATCTACGTTTAACCTTACAAACTTCGCTTTCTGCGTAGAAAACGTTGCAGTTTTTTCGGATTTATCGTTCTTCCAGGTTCCTTTCGCAACCGGTGTGAAGTTATCGCCATCGGAACTAACTTCGATGGTGAACTTCGTTACAATACCGTTCCAATCGTTATCTTGTCTTGGCAAATAACTCAGCTTGTTGACATCTTCATAGTCAGCTCCAAGATCATAGGTAATCGTATGTGGTCCCTCAGCTTTAGGGTCCCACGAAGTGTGCCATTTGGTCCAGTTATCTCCATCCAATGTTCTCTCAGCTTCTTCACCTGACTGAGCGCTACTTGCTGTTGCCGTCATATCACTCTGAGGAATTAGAGAGTCGCTTGTATAGGTAGCGCCATCAATTACGAAGGTTGTGATGGATTTTGCTCCAACAGTCGTTTGCAACATATTATCCAGAACAGGAACTTTAGTCTTCTGTACGACATTCTCTGTCGCGGAAGAAACATAAGGCGTTGCATCTCCAGTGACCGTATCAAACTGTGACAAGTCTAAAGAAATATTTTGACTGGTTACGTTAGGATTTCTATATACAACATGAATTTTGTTAGTTGAAGGATCATAAGCGGCCAACGTGTTATCGTCTGTATCCCCTATGAAGCGTGAACCCTGTGGAATAAATTTGCTAAATTGCTGCATAGCGTAATACTTCTTCGTGTACCACCATTCTTGCGTGTCGAAATCCGCGTGAAGGAGACCCCAGTTACTGTTCTCCTTATCCTTCTGCATGTTCTTCTCGCTTTCAATCGCTTGCCAAGTAATCCAAGCCTTAGGTTCAAGCCAAGTAATGTCCGTCATAATTCTTTCTGCCAATGCTAGTGCTGGTTCGAAATCTTCATGGTCGTGGGCAATCCCGGAAGGACCTAAATCCACTTCAGACATCCATAACGTTTTGTCTGCAGCTTTAGCGGCATCTCTGATCTCAACTCGCTTTGAACCACCGTAGGAGTGGGTATTCATTTTACCAACATTAGCTTTGGTTGTCTCATCATAAGAGTTCCAGTTACTTACAAAGGTGTCCAGAATAGATTCATCCATGGCAGCAATTTGTATAGATTGTAGATTTGCCGCATCCAATTTAGCACGTGTCGTATTAATGATCTTCATCTGAGAACCAACATCCCAGTGGGAACCTTCCTGTCTCCCGCCGAATCCCCAGTAATTCGTATTAGGTTCATTCATTGGTGATAGATAATTAAAGTCAATATTCCAATTTTCTTTGAAATGCTTCACTACATCAGTTAAATAGGTAGCAAAGTTCTCGTACTCATCCGGCTTCAAGTTGTCTTTCCCCGAATCCCAATGACCAGTCGTACTTCCGCTTTCCGTCATATAATACGGAGCAGAGTTCGAGAACGCTTCCAGAATATTGGCGCCTCGATCTTTAGCTGCCTGCAGCCACCAACGTTGATTAGCATCTTGCGTCCAATCGTATACTCCTGGAGATGGTGAGAAGCCAGGTACTTCCCCCCCTTGACGCATCGTATTGTAGGCAGGATTCTCACCGCCACCTATATTATATCTGGCAATATTAAAGTTTAATCCTTCTGGAGAATATAGTGCATCAGCCATTGCATTTTTGACTTTATCGTTCCAACCACCAGTGATATTACCGAACCAGGCAAGTGAGGTTCCCCATCCCTCCCAAGATTGCTTCATATGGTTTGGATCTAATTTAATCGTAGTATTCGCTGCATCTACCTTCTGACCTGTTAAACCCATAAACATAGGTGCGACTAAAGAAATAGAAAGAAAAGACATGGTCAACCTTCGTTTAACTGTAGTAATCATCCAGATTACCCCCTTCTCATAAAAATAATCATAGAAACCACTTCTTTACTATCTTCCGATCAACATTGCAAACTATTTTTTAGATTACAAACACCTCCTTCATAAAATGTAAACGATTACAAATATGTATAAATAAACTATTACATCATTCACAAATAGGATTTGGTTGCCCCAACCTTATCCATTGAGGCAACTGCTATCCGTCTCTAATTATGCTCTGCGAATTGTAAATTCAAAATCCAAATCTATTGATGGATCAATTAAATATTCATCAAGAACTGGTGCTCCCCAGCTGTCATCACCGCCAACGCCCATTTGACGACCGGCAATCGTAACAACGGTATGATGAATGTTCGGCAGCTCATAATGATGCGTCGCATTCTCCAGCTCCATTGCCGAATATGGCGATATGTTGGCTTCAACAGGGGCTGAGACTGGTGAGGATATAATAATCCCTTGACCAAGATCGTTGGTTACGGATACTTCGCGCACACCTGTACGGTTGCCTGATTCCTGCGGTACCAAATAGGACGATACATTGTCCACCGCATGATTCTGAAAGCGACACAATCTCGCGCCAAACGAACGGTCAATATAATTTTCTTCTGGCCCATTCGCATACCAATTCAGTTGGTAATAATCCGCTGGCACCTTGAAGGTTAAAGCAAAGAGGGGAAACTTTGGTAAACCCGGCTCTCCATGGTAGTTTGATTTTACCTTTATGCTCCCATCAGAGAACACCGTGTAAGTTACACTTACTCGTACTCCCTCTGACACACTCAGTTTATACACGTAAGTCACAGTCGCGCGGTCTTCTTCTTCCATAAGCTCGAAGCTTAAGGTTCTTCGGCTCAAGCTTGCAGCATACCAAGTGGAAGAGTCGAAATGCATTCCCGCCCCCTTGTCGTTGTCTGTCATCGCTCTCCAGAAGAGCGGTGCCGGCGGCGAAGAGATCATTTCCCGTCCTGAATATTTGACGGATATTAGTGTACCAGCCTGCTTCGAGAACATTACAGAGAAGTCACGACCGTGAACGCCAATATTTACATCCCCTTCAACTACGCGAAAATCATTTACATTAGTGCTTACCTTAGGCTGTGTTGTAACCTCATCTTCTGACTTGTTCTCCACTTGAAATACATACTGTCCAAAAGCGATTTCATAACCAGCGCTTGCCCATAACGAATCTTCTTTGAGCACAAGAGAAACATCTAAACTATACTCACCAGACAGGTTAGTCTCTGGTAAATCAAGTTCTACATATCTTTCTTCTCCGGGTTTAACCTGGGCGAATACAATGCCACGATGAAATTCCTTGCCCTCATAATTCAGATAATAGTTCAATTTATAAGCATCCAAGCCAACAAATAAGTTCTCATTTCTGATGATAACCCCATAACAATCAGGGGAAAGTTTGACGTTCTGATATAGAAATTTCACTTCCTGCATTTTCGGAGACCATCTGCGATCCGCATACACAATTCCGTTTCCTGAGAAGTTGTAATCGGTTGAACGGTCATCGAAGTCTCCACCATAAGCCATATAAGGTTTGCCATATCGATCATTTTTTACGATGACCTGATCCATGAAATCCCAGATAAATCCACCTTGATACATTGGATACTTCTGCTCTAGCTCTGTGTATTTATGCAATCCTCCAACGGAATTCCCCATCGCATGCATGTATTCGCAGCTAATATATGGCTTTAATGGATTCTCTTTTAGATACATTTCAATATCTGCTGCTTTCGCATACATCCGGCTTTCCATATCACTCGCATCATCATAATCCCGGTTATGGAACACCCCTTCGTAATGAACCAGACGCGTAGAATCCTTCTCACGAAAATAATTCGCAACGTTCCGAATGACTTCTCCGGCAAAAGACTCGTTGCCACAAGACCAAATCAGAATCGATGGATGGTTTTTGTCTCTCTCCACCATGGAAATCGCACGATCCATTACGATATCCTGCCATTCAGGCTTACTGCCCGGTATGTTCCAAGACGGTTCTATAACACCCATTTTTTGCCATGATCCATGCGATTCTAAATTCATCTCGTCAATAACATACACACCGTATTCATCACACAGCTCATACCAGAGTGTTTCATTCGGATAGTGCGACGTCCGTACAGCGTTGATATTCGCCTGTTTCAAAGTCTTTATATCCCACAGCATATCTTCTTTCGTAATACTGCGTCCGAAGCGCGAATTAAACTCGTGCCGGTTGACACCTTTGAATACAATACGTTTACCATTTAAGTGCATAATCTTATCGATCATCTCGAATTTTCGAAATCCAACCTTTTGCGGCACAACTTCCACAAGATCCCCGGATGCGTTGAAGACAGATACGTAAAGGGTATACAAATTAGGATCTTCTGCGCTCCACAGATGAACCTTTGATGCCTCAAGCGTAAGCGAAACGGAATCTCCTGAAACTCCAGTCTCACTACGAACTACAAGATTACCTGCCTTATCCTTAAGTTCAAGGACCACTTTCGAAGCAGGCTTACCCATCAACTGCAATACAGCCGTTAGCGTTCCCTGCTCAAACTTCTCATCCAGATCGGTCTGAACGTGGAGATCCCGCACGTGAACATCAGGCACAGTATATAGATACACATCGCGAAAGATTCCGGAGAAGCGCCAGAAATCCTGATCCTCCAACCAACTTCCGGTACTGCGCTGATAGACCTCAACCGCCAGCTTATTCTCACCTGCCGTCAAGTACGGTGTCAAATCAAATTCACTCGGCGTAAAGCTATCCTCGCTATAGCCAATAAACTCCCCATTTAACCAGATATAAAAAGCGGATTCAACTCCCTGAAAAGAGATATACAGTGGACGTTGTTCCCAGCCTACAGGCACTTCAAAATATTTAACATAGCTGCCTACAGGATTGTGATCCTCAGATATCATCGGAGGTCTAAGATGCTCATGACCATCCCATGGATACATCGTATTCACGTACTGAGGCTGCCCAAAACCCTGAAGCTGGATATGTCCAGGAACCTCAATATCATCCCACCCTCTACAGGACACGTTCTCCTTATAAAAATGCGCCTGTCGTTCCATAGCATTGTGGGCGTAGCTAAATTTCCAGCTTCCGTTCAGGCTATGGCGCCAACGCATATCTCCAAGCCCTTCGGCTTCAAATTTCGTCTCGTAATACCGATGATCGGAGTGCGCGTGTATTCTGCCTACTGCATAAATGGAAGGGTCTGACAACCATTCCAGACTTGGAGCGACGCCCCGTTCAACCTGCTGCTTCATCTAATTTTCCTCCTTCTGCTTTAAAATGATCGTTAGCTTATTTAACTGAACCCGTCATACCAGCCACAAATTGCTTTTGCATCATGAAGAATACAAGTGCAGTCGGCAGAGTCGTAATGACAATCGCGGACATAATCAGACCATAGTCAGGCGCATAACCCGATCCAAGATTCGATATTAGCAATGGCACGGTCATATTTTCTGGTGATTGCAATACGATCAAAGGCCATAAATAGTTGTTCCAGCTGTTAAGGAAGGTGATAATCGCCGCGGCAGCATAAGTTGATTTCATCGTTGGCATGTATATGCGGAAGAATAAACCAAATTCCGAAAGACCATCGATGCGACCGGCTTCCATCATTTCTTTAGGAAACATTTTTGTATTTTGACGGAAAAAGAAAATTAAGAATGCTGTTGTAAATGTCGGCATAATAACTGCTGCTGCTGTATCGATACCAAGGAACGGCACAACACTCGATACTTTGGCGAACATTTGAAATAGAGGTACCATGATTGCCGCAAACGGAATCATCATAGAGGCTAGTAAGATATTAAATACGATATCTTTACCACGGCTGCGGTACATTTCAAAACCATATCCAGCCGCCGATGCTACCAATAGGGAAAGTAAAGTAGTAACAACAGAGATTTTTGCGGAGTTCCAAAGAGCTTGCCACATATCTACGGAATTGAACAGATTGTCAATATTTTTAAAGAGATGTGCACCTGGTAGTAATGTCCCTTTAGTTACATCAACCGACTGATTCGTGGCACTAATAACCATCCAGATAAATGGAAAGATAGAGATCAGCGCAGCGATGACTAGAAACAGGTAAGTAAACATGCGTTTAGTTTTCATTATCTCTTGTCTCCTCCTACTTTGTTCTGAATCAGCGTCAGAATGAGTACCATTACAACAATCGAGTAGGAGACGGTTGCAGCGTATCCAAAGTCAGGTGTGTATTCAAAGGAAAGGTTGTAAATATATTGGGAAATCGACATGGTTGCATTGCCGGGTCCACCTTTCGTGATGTTAACCACCTCATCAAACAACTGAAGTGTTCCAATGGTCGATGTTATCGTCGTAAACAAGATAATCGGTTTCAATAGAGGAATTGTGATTTTGAAAAATTGAGTAAATGCACTAGCGCCATCTATGTGAGCAGCTTCATAAATAGATTTGTCTACATTTTGCAGGGATGATAAATAGAAAATCATATTATAGCCAGTAAAGCGCCAGGTGATAGCAATGATGATCGTAACTTTGGCCCAGAAGGGGTCAGTAATCCATTGAATCGGTTCGCTGATTAGATGAAGATTCACCAGAAATTTGTTAATGATCCCTTCGGCTCCAAACATGTACTTGAAAACAACGGAATACGCTACAAGTGAGGTTACCGTCGGCAGAAATATAGCCGTTCTGAAAAAACCCTTAAATTTCAGTCTATCGTCATTTAGCAGGACGGCGATAAAGAGCGCCAGTACCAGCATGACTGGAACCTGAATAATCAAATAAATAAATGTATTTTTGACGGCAGTAAGAAAAGTAGTATCGCTAAACAATCGAATATAGTTATCTAGTCCGGTAAACTGAAGATTGTTGCCTCTACCCGTCTTAAAGGATAGAATTAACGCTTGGATCATTGGATAAAAATAGAAAATACTGATCATAATGACCGGCACAAGGACGAATAACCAACCCGTCAGACGGATCTGCCGTGACCCTTTAGAGCTCTTATGTTTTTGCGGGCTTAGCCCTGTCTTTATAGTTTCCACTCCACTCCGCACCCTTCTGTCTTATATATTAGAGATGAAAGCCCCTGCTACCTATCCTTCTGTATAAATCCAATTTACAGGAGAAGAAGGAGCAAGGGCATCGGTTGTACAGCCTAAGTGCGATTAGCGAATTTGAGTATCCGCTTGCTTCTGCGCATCTTTCAGAACAGTGTCTACATCTTTGCCACCTAGATAAGATTGTACTGCTACAACCATAATGTCCTCGATTGCGTAAGTGTTCATGCCATAGTTGACGTTAGGAATTTGCTCGGTCCATGCTGCAAAGTCTGATACGACCTTTTGGCCTTTGAAAAATTCATCCGCAGCTGAGTAAGCTTCACCGCTCGCCGCAGCTTTCAAGGTGCCGATAACACCAACTTTTGTATTCAACGTCTGATACAGTTCAGCATCAGAGGCAAAAGTCTTAGATAGGAACTCAGCTGCTGCTTCTTTACCATCTACATTCATTACGTACCAGGAACTACCTCCAAGGTTGGAAGCGTGAACAGAGCCTTCTGTTGCTCCTAACTTAGGTAGTGGAGCTACTGCCCATTTACCAGATTGAGAAGCTTCTGCTTTAATCGAAGGTGTAATCCAGTTACCTGTAGGTACACTAGCCACTTCACCACCATTGAATGCACCTACAAACTGACTCCAGTCTGAAATTACTTTTACGATACCGGAATCCATCATTTCTTTGTACATTACAAGTGCCTCTTTCAAAGCAGGGTTGCTTTCTATAGTCGGAGTCTGACCATCATCTCCGGTATACCATGCGCCCGCCGATTGGATCATCACTCGGATAAGTCCTAGATCGTTCGGATCAAGTGTTAGCATGCTTTTGCCGGTTTTCTCTTTTACAGCTTTACCGATCTCGATATATTGCTTCCAGTCGATATCCTGTAATGCATCCAGGCTGTAGCCTGCTTGCTCGAGATAGTCTGTCCGTACATACATTCCAGTTACGCCAGAGTCAAACGGAACACCGTATTGTTTGCCGTCAACACTGGTAGGGCCAATCTTATAATCCGCAAAGTCAGCAGCCTTTACAACATCCGTCAATTCATAAAAAGAATCTGGATAAGCTTGTAAGAAGCTCTGTGCACGATAATCTTCGATCAACACAATGTTAGGAAGACCCTTCGTGGAACCAGAGTTTAGCCCCGTATTCAGCTTTTGAACGATATCAGCTTGCGCGTTCTCAACGACATTAACCGTTACGTCCGGATTAACTTTCGCATAAGCATCTTTGGCAACATTCATAGCGGCAATGTTAAACGCCGGGTCCCAAGCCCAAACTGTAATCTCTTTTGGCTTGCTGCTACCTTCGGCACCGGAGTTACCAGAGTTGCTCGTTTCATTTTTCGTTCCACCTGTGGAACATGCCGACAGTAGAACCACACTAGCTAGCATTACGGATAATAATTTTTTCACTACGTAAACCCCCTTGATAGTCTGAAAAATAATAAAGATGGAAGCGTTTTCTCTGCTACGCCTCCATCTTATCATTTTGTATTCGTTTTCTTTGGCAGTATCTTTGTTAGGTTTGGTGATATTATTGGGTCCTATTTTGATTCTCATATCGACTCTGGTACTATTTTTAGATTCATGTAAAATTTTTAGTTTTTTAACAATGGAAGCGTAACAACGATTTGTGTACCTTCATTCCGTTTGCTTGTAATATTAATCCCGTATCTCTCACCGTATAACAATTTGATTCTGTCATCCACATTCCGTATACCGATCCCGGAGAACAGTTGGCGTTTGTGCTTCGAAGCTGGTAGCTGCTCCTCTTCCAGCAAATTCGGGTCAAGATCCATTCCATCACCGTTATCTACAACTTCACATACTAGTTGCTCTTCCTGCACGGAAATCATGATGAGAATTCTTCCCTCATCTTTAAGGTTGAATGCATGAAAGAATGCATTTTCGATAAAAGGTTGAAGAATTAGCTTCGGCATATGATAATCCAAGCTCTCTGGCTCCACAAAGTAATTCACACGGATCTTCTCACCATATCTCACGTGATTGATATACACATAATGCTTCAACGACTCCAATTCTTGACTAACAGGAATGGTAGAATGAACATCGCTTACTGTATTTTGCAGGAGTGAGATTAGTGAATTTATCGTTCCAGCTGCTTTTTCCTTATTGCCCTGCTGCACCAGAAATTTGATAGAAGCCAGCGTATTATATAAAAAATGTGGGTTAATCTGCATTTGGAGTGCCGCCAGCTCCGCATTACGTTGTTGCTTTTGAGTCTCCATCAGCTTATCAACATAATCATGAAGTGAATCAAGCATAAAATTGAAGGCGTTACCTAACTCCTTAACTTCATAACTACTATTAGTGACATCTACATGATTATCGAAATCACCTGTAGGAATACTCGACATCTGTTTAACGAGTACACGCAAGGACTTCGTCATTTTTCGGGTAATCAAAAAAACAATAATGAGCGATATTGCCACGATAGCCATGATTGTCAGTGTCACCGCTTTGGCATTCACCATCTGTCCGGTCACGGCGTTCTTATCTATCAGGTTCACCATATAAAAATCAAATTCAGGTAAGTATTCCGAGAAAACAATTCGTTCATTCCCCATCACATAGGTAGAATCGCCATTTTTACCTCCATCCTCTACTTCTTGCAGCAGCTTTTTATCGCGGAGCCCAATCATTTCTGTCTTGCTGCTGGATACAATTAATCCCTTCTTATTCAGCAACACGACGTCATTACCCTCACTCGTAAAGTTAGCATAAAAGGGCTTGAAATCTCGATCACGAATGGCTACGTACATGGTGCCATAAATTCTTCCGGTCGAATGATCAAATAAAGCTTTGGAAGCTACCAGCATAGGCTCTTTCACGTTCTCTTTATTTTCCCTTAGATCGAGCTGGTACAGGATTTGATCAGGATGGGATATGGTTTCCTTCGTTATTGGGTGAGCCATTAGTTCATCTGCAGAAATGTCCCAATACCAAGGATCTGTTGAATAACTCCTGCCATTTACACCCACGATCATGATACCAACATCAATGGCGCTGAGGTTAGAGCGGATTGCCCGCATGCCCTCTGTCATGTGATATGTTTTGATCGCAAGATTCACTGCATCCGTCTCTCCGCTAGATAAATAATTCCGGATAGCTTCATTTTGAGCCATCATAGTAGCACCGGTAGCAATAATGTTGTTATACGATTCCAGGTTTGACTTCATCTGATTCAGCAGTTTGCCGTTTGTAATACTAAAGGTCTGTAAAAATAATTTCTCCGACATACTAATTGTAATAGCCAGCGTCAAGAGTGATACAGTTACGATGCTAATTAGGGTCACGAGAAACAGCTTGAGGAATAAGCCCTGCTTTCTAATATTGTTAATGAAATTTCCAATCATGGCTGCTCTACGTCCCGTCTCCGGTACCGGCTTGGAGAAATGCCAGTCTGCTTTTTAAATACCTTGGTGAAATAACTCTGATCTGAATATCCCACGCTTGCGCTAATATCGGAAATTGATTTTTCTGTTGTCTCGAGCAATTCCATAGCTTTTTCCAAACGGACTTTATTCAGGTACTCACTAAAGCCTTCTCCATTATGGGCAGTAAAATAACTCGATAAATAAGAAGCATTGAAGTGGAACTGTCTAGCTACCCCTGTCAGTGTGATCGGATCTGCATAATGATTCTGAATATATTCGAGTAGCTTTGTCATATTGGGGTTAACCGATGAATTCGTCTCACCAATCGTGCGCTCAACTTCTCGAATGAATGCTTCGGTAACAGCAATAGCATCACTTGCATACATCGCTTCATCTATTTTTCGGAAGTAGTCGTATTTGGTCTCCTCCAGACCTCCGATCTCACACTTCATTTTTCCAAGCGTGGTCGCTACGTTAAATATAAAGTTGCCCAATAGCGATTTAAATTCGAAAATATCAATGCGATAATCCATTGAACGCAGATGGACATATTCAAGAAACTCTGTAAATGCCTTCTGGAATTGCTTACGTCTCAACTGGTCCATTAATTCTCCCATATCAATTTCCTGATATGCTCCCGGAAGACCCGGCAAATGATCATTCTCAATCAGACTTCGTTCTGGCAAGTAGAAACTGTATCGTGTAAGCTTCAAGTAATTGTCTCGATAAATCTCACCAAGTCTCTCAAAGTGCGCGAAGCTCTGACTGATAATAAAATGTGTTTCACTCACACGATGTTCTATTTCTGAGATCAGATAACGGAGTTCAATCACAAGCTCGTCCCAATGTTCTGGATTAACGTTAAGCAAATAAATGACCGAGTCGTTAACAAACTTTAACCGAATAAACACAACATCGTCCAATGCTAACTTTTGAATTCCTCTTTCGATTTCATTTGCGAACGTTAACTTATCACCAGAATCTTTAATATGCTTCATATCTGCTCCGAAAAATGCGAATTGTGCGTGTGGAAACTTGGAATGAAGCAAAGCAGGTTCTAGCACTGACTCATAACCCGTCATGAGCTTCTCGATCGCGAACAAAAGCTGCTTTTCCTCTGGATCAGCCCCTGGGTCGCTTATCTTCATCCCTGCCATCTTAGCTGTAGTTTTATTTAGGATGGACAACAGATAATCAGCTTCCAGCTTCGGCTTAAGGATGTAATCTGCTACCCCACTCTGAAATGTGGAACGGACATAATCGTATTCACTGAAGCTGCTTAAGACGATTACTTCAATGTGTGGGTACTTCTCCTTAACGATCTTGACTAGCTTCTCCCCGCCCATTATTGGCATTACGATATCCGTAATAATAATATGAGGATTCAGCTCATCCATCATACTCAATGCTTCAACACCGTTAGAGGCCTCTCCGACGATTCGATACCCTTCTTGTTCCCAATCCAAAAGATGTTTAATTCCCTGTCTAACCAGCATCTCGTCATCCACAATCATAATCTTAAATATTGGTTTCATATCTGCCCCCTTGCAGCTGTTCAACCTGTTATTATGTTCATTCACTGATTGAACAAATTTAAAAAGTCATACAAATGATCAGAACGTCGTTCCTCCATACTATCGAAGCATTCGATGTAACCGTTTTCTATTTATCTGTTACAGTTCAATCCTTCCGACTTGGAGCGACCTTCTATACAAATAAAGCCTTGAGACTTACTTAAATTTGTTTAAACCAAATAATAGTCCTCACCAGCAATTATGGTCAAGTCCCCATTTTCAAATCCAATTCCTAGCACAAGTTAATTCATTTGATTTACAATAATGATATATCGAATTACAATAAATTAATGTTGATTCGCGAGTGTTTTTTGTGTATTATATGGTTATCAAGCAAAGGAGAATGTCATATGAAAAAGAAATATCTATTAGCCGCTTCACCATTATTATTAAGCATCATCAGTTTAATGATCTCACGTATGGTGGGTTCAAGCGTGGGACCGGATGGAATCTTGCATGAGCCGGCTTTCTTCTTAATTCCGCTTAGTTACCTATTTTTTTTCTGCAGTATTGTAGCATTTCTATTCGTAGGTCTCGGGTCAGTCCTCAATAATAGAAAAAGGATTTCGTAATAGCGTTGTGTGGGGACATTAACTTTCATAGCAAAAAGAAAGAAGCCGCAATCTATCGTGGCTTCTTCTGTGTTGGATGTTCATTTTAAATTTGACATGAACTCTATAAACTCAATTTCTGCTGGAGTAAGACTACCAGCTCTTCAGCTGTATCCCAAACGATTGGACGGATATTCTTCACTTGTACGAAAAGATCATTAGCATCGCTGCTGTTCACAGTCCAAATCACTGGAATGTTCAACCCGAGCGCATATCCTGCAGTAAAATACACTTCAGGGGATTGGCCGGTTAAATCAGCGATAATCAGTTTACTCTCCTCTATAAGCTCTAAGGAATACGGTTCACGGTTATGCATTGAAGTATGCCTTAGTAACCGTGGTATATAACCAAACTGCTCGATTTTAGGAAGCAGCTTATCCACCCACTCCGTGTGCAAATCCTCTGCATCTGACAATAGAACGATACAGGGTTTTAATTTTTTGCCTCCTGCGATTGCGGCAGCTTCATTCCATCCCTTATCCGTCAGCTTAAAGGTCATGCCTTCCCTGATCATAAACTGCTCGTTAATCAGCTTATCTATGATATATACCAGTTCTTGCAGATTAGGCGAATACGTTAGGTTATAGCTACTGGAGAGTGGCTGAATAACAACGGATTCCCCAGGGGCTTCAGAATGTCTGTATAAGTATTGCAGTAAACGGTTTCCTTTATCTTCAATCGTCACTGGAATTTTCGAGGAGTTTACAATGGATTCTAAATCGTCGGCCGATAGACTGACCTTTTCTCCGCGATCTGTCAGCTCCCGTATATAAGCCGATATCACATGAAACATATCGCGTTTCTTTGGATGCGCGAGAGAGTTTATAGGCTCATAGCTGTCTCTCAATAAGTTATAGAACCCGTCAGGAGAACAATTACAGCCTAAAAATCTATCGTAATCACCTTCCGATGTAATGGATACCATCTCATCACAGAACAAGCAGTATTTCTTAATCATTACAACTCATCACCTCTTATTCATTGATATCCCCTTACCTTACCAAGAATATCTTAAAAAGTAGACAAGAAGATATTTCCTTTAGCACTGAACATAGAAGTGAAATATCAGGAATGTCCACAAAAAGACACTGACTTGTATCCGTGTCTTTTTATGTTCCGATGAGTATTTTTGGTTTTTGAAGTGCTCATTTAAAGCTGTTGATAGTATTATTTTTATATAAATAGAGAAAAAAATCATATTGACTCATTATTTGATATTAAAGTATATTCTTAGCAAATGAACCATTATTTATTTATATTTTATCTATTTACTTTTGAGGATAGAGTCCTTTTTCAGATTCTATCAAATGACATGCAATACATTTACTGATTTAGGAGGTGGTTAAGTTGAATACATAAAGCTTGTTTTTAAATTGGACAGGCCGCAGGTTAAGAAATTAAATTAAATTGAAGAAGGAGTGTATTTTCATGAAACGATCTCTCATTCGGTACGGTTTGAAAACTCTTTTGGCACTTGTGTTAGTTGTATCTGCATCATCACTCGCACTAACTTCAACGACGTACGCTGGAGTGCCAATTCCTCTCAAAATTATTAATGAACACAGCAATAACGTGCTGTCAGTCAGCGGAGCGGATTCACAAGCAGACGGTGCGCTTATCGTACAATACATCGATCAAGGAGCAGAGTATCAAAAATGGTATCTCGAAATTGCAGAAAACGGATATTATAATTTCAGAAACATTGCTAGCGGAGATTTATTGGATGTCAACGGAGCATCTTCATCCGATGGGGCCAGTGTTATTCAATGGCCGAGCAATAACGGGTGGAACCAACAGTGGGAACTTATTCCAACTGGTGAAAAAAACATGTATAAAATTAAAAACCGAGCCAGTGGCAAGTTATTGGATATTTCGGGACAAGATAAAACCAGCGGTGCGCAGGCCATTCAATGGAGTGATAACGGCGGTCACAATCAGCACTGGTATATAGAATATATACGGAAAAATTAAGCTATTGCCAAATACAAGAAATGGCGGTGCAGGGAAACATCCCGAGCATCGCCATTTCTTAATTTAACATATTTTAGGATTGTTATTCCTTTTGATAGCGGAACCAATCATAATATGCGATTGTTCGGTTGATAGAGTAGTTATACATCCCAAAGAACACTCCGGTAAATCCACCTGCCACTTCAGTAGAGATCAAGTGTGTCTCCGCTTCACCTAGTGGATGCCATAACTGATCTGCACCTCGATAAGAGAACAAATATTTCTCAGGTAATGCTTGAATCTTCAATTCTACGACTGTGTCTTCCAATGGAGAAGAATATTTTACATCACTTATGCTACCCACTTGTCTTCGCAGCGTAATCACATTTTCACCTTCTACCTGGGTTAGTCCGATTTCGTAGTGATACATCTGATCCATAAACACAACGAGACCCGCTTCATCACCATCTAGTGGGTTGAATTCCATTTTAGTGGAGATTTCACAATCCAAGTGACGCTGTCTACAGCCAATAAATGCAGGCGTTCCCTGTTCGCTTAATCTCACATCCGCTCCATGTAATGCCAACCACCCTGGTCGCTCCTGCAAAGACCAATCGACTTTTTTAGCATTGCGAATAAAATTCCAGCTCATTCCTAAATCAGATCGATTAAAATCATCGGTCTCAGGCTCGTCTTCCCATAGCACTGGTGGTGGAGTGTCAGCTTCCATTTCTAATCCAACAACACCGTGATCTCCAATCATCGGCCATCCATCTTCACTCCAATGGACCGGAGCAAGAAATGTCTCTCTGCCAAGATGATGTCGATATGGATATCCTACTGGTCGAATCCCTAGAAATACCGCCCACCAGCTGCCATCCTGTGCTTCTACCAGATCGCCATGTCCCGTAGCTTGTATAGGGTAATCCGAGCTCCGGTGAGTCAAAATGGGGTTCCGGGGTGAGGATTCATAGGGTCCATAGGGTGATTTACTTCTTGCTATGGTTTCCATGTGTCCATATTCTGTCCCGCCTTCAGCACACATTAAATAATAGTAGCCATTTATTTTATAAAGATGTGGTCCTTCAGGAAATTTACCGCCACTGCCTGTCCATATCAAACGAGAATCGCACAGCTTATGGCCCGTTTCAATATCAATCTCACATTGGTAGATTCCCATACCATCCTTGGTGCCAGTGCTTGTAAAATATACTTTTACATCGTCAAAAAATAAGGATGGATCAATCCCTTCCTGATCCACATAAATAGGATCCGACCACTCACCTGCTGGATCCACCGTCCAAACATAGAAATGTCCACCGCTATCCTGATTTGTCGTCACCATGTAGAATCGACCATTATGATGACGAATGGTTGGTGCCCACACCCCTCCAGACACTACCGATTTATCAAATTGAAGCTGGGAATCACGTGTTAAGCAATACCCGAGCTGCTTCCAATGGACTAAATCTTTACTATGCCAAATGGGTATTCCCGGAGAGTAAGCAAATGAACTGTTTACCAAAAAGTAATCCTCGCCTACTCTGCAAATGCTTGGATCTGGATAAAAACCTGGTAATATCGGATTGTTATATTTCATGAAGCATTCTCCTTTTGTTGAACATTTGCATCTATGTCAAGGATTATACTCCACCAGCTAAACGATAAACCTTGATTATCCAGTCGTAAAATAGCATGATATAGACATTCATTCATCTAGACATGCTTTTGGAGGGTTACGAATTGAGCGAATTTTATTTGAATTGGTTTACATCAGATCAGAAATTCCCATTCTTTATTCAATACGGCTTTCACGACAATGATACTGACCTTCATAGACATGTGGACTTTTCAGAGCTCGTAATCGTCTTGAGTGGTACTGCTACTCATATTGTGAATACCGAAGAATCATTCATCAAGAAGGGGAATGTTTTTGTGATTAACGGTTCAACCCCGCATGCTTTTAAAGATCCTCAGGATTTTAAGATCTGTAATATTATGTACAAGCCTGAAATGCTGTCGACGGCTGGATCGGATCTGCGAACTTCGAACGGCTTTCAGGCGCTGTTTGTATTGGAACCGTTGTATCGTCATAAACATGCCTACACAAGTAAACTAAGCTTGCCAATTCCCATGCTGGAGTTTGTCACTGCACTCATTGCCGGTATGATTGAAGAATATAGCCACAAGCTTCAAGGATATCAGACGTTGCTCGTCTCACGGTTTATGGAACTGGTTGTCTATTTATCAAGGCATTATGAAAAGCAGGATAAAAGCAGCCAGGATAATCATCTAATACATTTGGCGAAGTCGCTCTCTTTTATGGAAGACCATTATCTTGAAGCGTTGTCGCTGGATCAAATCGCCGTACACGCAGGGATATCTGTTAGACACTTAAACCGGATCTTTCGCTCTTACTATCAGACGACTCCTATCTCCTATCTCCATCGATTGCGTCTGGAACGGGCTTGCAGCTTGTTGAAGCATTCTAACTTCAGTATTACTCAGATCTCACATGAAAGCGGGTTTAGCGATAGCAATTACTTTACACGACAATTTACCAAAACCTACGGTATGTCTCCTAAGGCTTATCGGAAGAAGCTATAAAGGAACTGTTCACTCGCCCTTTTCAGAAGGAATTGTGTCGTTAAGTTCCTTGTTCCATAGAATAGCTTAATGATGTTTCTGGAGTTCAACTTGGCCAAAAGAGGTGAAACGATGAGTTTTTCTGTGAACGGGGGAGCGCCCTCTGGATATTACCGGAGTGTCTTGGAACTTGAAACAGAATGGGGACAAAAAAGAACTATCCATGAAGCTGGACAGGTTATTCCGTTTGATTTCGGTCAGGTGGCCGAGTTCACCGCTCCTAAAAGCATTGAATCGAGTATTCATTCTGCACTGACGCCTTATTGTTTACAGCCGTTTGGTGGATACGTAGCCACCATCTCGAGTGGAAGGGTATGGGGAGAATCTGGTGCTGTTCTATCTCCGGAGGGAAAGCTGATCTTTGATCTGTCACAGGAATATGACGCCGTTCAAAATAGAATGCTAGAAGCAGAGGAACACCCTGTGTTCCACCGGTGGAATGATCCAAAACTTCAATACTTAGAAGGAACCGTGGCTGTGTTGACGTTTTGCGGAAGCCATAACTATTTCCACTGGTTGTATGATGTGCTCCCTAGGCTGGCGATGCTCAAAACGAGTGGAATTCCTTATACCTCTATCATCATGAATCCAAATCCATATGGACCATTTGTGGAACAAACCTGGGCTATGCTCGGTATATCAGAGTCTTCAGTAATCCGGACAAATCCTGAAGCTTACTTTGAAGCTGATCAGCTACTTGTCCCTTCTTTGATGATGAATTCCCACTATCCCCCGTGGACCACGGATACGCTACGTAAATTATTACTGCCTCATAGGGAATCAACACTCGCTACACCTGAGCGTATTTATATTTCTCGAAACAAAGCAAGCACCAGGCGCTTGGTCAATGAAGAGGAAGTTATACGCTGCCTTGAAGAATATAGCATTCAACCTATTTATCTTGAGGATTGGACAGTTGCCCAGCAAATCCAGTTATTCGCTTCGGCAAAGGTAATCATGGGAGCACATGGCGCTGGACTGGCCAATCTGGCTTTTTGTCAATCTGGAACACAAGTTATTGAAATTGTTCATGAACAGCATGTCGTTCCAACGTATTGGATGATCAGCAACCATAACGCTCTTGATTATTACATGATGTATGGTCAAGGCTGGCCAGATCCTGCTATTCGTTTTCCGGGATTCGAAGATATCTATGTGGATATAGATCGTCTGAAGCAGATTTTGCATTTGGCAGGTTTGAATACTTAGCCTATCGTCATTGAGCTTGTCTACGCTTCTTAAAGAGAAATTTGCGGGTTTCTGGTTTTTTAAAGCGATGTGTGTGTTTTGTTCAATACTGAACAGGTCCTATAAAAGTGTTCATTTTTTTGAAAGTAAGGAGAAAATCAAATGTCTAAAGTGGATAGAAGGATTCTTAAATCACAAGAAGTACTTAAAAAAGCTGTTATTGAACTGATGTCCGAGAAGAATTTTGACGACATTACCATACAGGATCTCTCCGACAAGGCAAATGTAAGCCGAGGAACCATTTATCTACATTATCAGGATAAATATGATTTGTTAGACAAGCTTATCGAGGAGCATATAGAAGTTCTTAGAGTACTTTGCGAATCGGCAGCAGAATTAGATTTTATCGAGGCCACGTTGAAGTGGACGGAATACTTCGATAATCATTATTCTTTTTTCTCTATGATGCTGGCGAGCAAAGGCGCCCCTTATTTCCGTAATCGGTTCTTAACCTTTCTTCAAAAAGAGTTTAGACATGAAGTAAATGTAACGGAAGGGATAAACCACGGATTAAATGAAGAGGTTATCATTAGTTTTGTGGCATCGGCTTATGCAGGGGTAGTGGAATGGTGGTTCAAGAATGAGAAGCCTGTGACACATCAAATCTTGGCTGAACAACTTGGGACTTTGTTGGAAAGGAATTTATAGCTCCACCATCGGAAAACCGTTTGATATACAAAGCACCGCCTGATAAATTCTTCAGGCGGTGCTTTGCTTTTATTTTTCCGCAGAACGGTTCTTATTTCCGGTAATTCTTCGTTCTTTCATCCTCTATAACACCATTCCAATTCATTCCAAAGGCAAAATCATATACATTTCCTTCTGAATCCGCATGACAATCCATGTCATGTGCCACATCTTCCAGCTGCTCTTCTACCGTTTGCATACCTGATGGCATTTGTACTGGGAGCAATCCCGAAGGCTCCTCGGCACCCGTTAACACCTCCATAAGTGCTTGATCCTGTAACCCAAAATTAACAAGTATAGCATCAGCCTCTCCCTCAAATTCGGCAACAACCGAAGGATTGGACAATAACATCGACACAATTACCGGTTTGTCTTTCATCAGCTTGCGAGCTTCCAGGACACGATCCAGATCGCTCTCATTATGCGTAACAACGGTTTTTCCTTTATAAGAACGGTTAAGTACATCGTTATCTCGCGCATCTCCAGCTAAGCTCTGCTCCCGAGCATGTTCCGCAGTGTACGGTCTATATTGCAAGCTAATGGGCACATAGCCGTTACCGCCTTGCTCAGAATCTTCCTGACTAAAGCCTACTCCTGATTTAGGACTGCTTATGAAGACAAGAGCAAAGTCTGCTTTTTCCGGCTGATCTGTCACATGATAATATTTAGACACAACATCCAGGTTCACCGGATATTCTGTCTTTTCCGGCGTTGGGTTGCCGAACCAATCCTTTCCTGCTGGAGTATAACGCTTCGGAACATATACGGTTTGTTTCGCTGCCAACGGCAATACCCGATTTTTGTTTTTCAGCAGCACGATCGACTTCAGCTGTGCTTCATAGCCTGATTGCATAAACTCAGGATTCCCAACAATCTGAGCGCTCTCCTCAGGCTTCAAATACGGGTTCTCGAAGAGACCCAGACGGAAAATATTAAGTAGAAGCCGAACAGCTGACCGCTCAAAGCGATTCCGCATCCATACCTCTCCATGCTCAGCTACTCCCATTCGGTATGCTTCAAGGACGGGCTCCATCTCATTATTGCCGCCGAATTGGTCAACGCCTGCCATCAAGAGCTTGTAATGCCGTTCTGCGACGGACATACCCTCTACGCCCCAAGGTTTACCACTGAGAAAGGAATCCTTACTATCTGATTCGTCTGCTGTAATGAGCCAATCTGTGCACACAACGCCATCGTAACCGTATTTTTCCCGAAGCAGATCGGTAATAAGATAGGAACTATAAGAATTCCCGACATTCTCCCCGTTCAACTGATCTTGATCTGTAGAAATTGTGTAGTATGGCATGACCGCTGAAGCCTGCTTGGTTGGGCCATCCAGCTTAAAAGCTCCTTCTGTAAAAGGAATAAGATGTTCATCAAAGTTACCGCCCGGATAGACAGCATATTTGCCGCAAGCATAATGTGCATCCCTTCCGCCTTCCCCGGAACCACCGCCAGGCCAGTGTTTTACCATAGCGTTCACGCTGTCATATCCCCAGCCTTCGTTAACCTCCCTGTCATCTTCCGAGCTCTGGAAGCCGTCGACATAAGCCTTTGCCATGTCAGCAGATAACTTCGAATCCTCGCCAAAAGTGCCGTTAAAACGAAACCATCGTGGATCTGTAGCAATATCGATTTGCGGCGATAGCGCCGTCCCTAGACCAAGTGCACGATACTCACGTGAGGCAACTTGCCCGAAACGATAGGTGATCTTCGGATCGAAGGTTGCCGCAAGGCCCAGCGTCTCCGGCCACATGGAGATTTGCCCACCAGCGCCAGCATTAAACTCTGAATTAGAATCTGAGCCATGGCGTGGGTCGGAGCTGTTGTTGGCTGGAATCCCAAGGCCGGTTCCTTCTGCAAATGCCTGCACCTGGTTGTTCCACAGGGCAGCAATTTCCGGACTTTCCACGGTGGTCACCAGAATATGTCTTAGATGGTCCTGTGCCAGAAATGCTAATTGTTCATCGGTAAGCTCCCATGGCTTAGCTCCGCTCTCCTCATAGGATTTACCGTTATATGTTCCTGAGAACCAGCTGCTACTAAGTGCTGGGATGGATTGATGACGACTATACAGCATGAGTCCAGCAATTTGTTCAATACTCATTTGTGAAGCTAGATCTTCAGCCCGCTCTTGCGGCGTCAATCGCCAGTCCTCATATTTATCCAGCTTGCCATTACGATTCAGATCTTTGAAGAACAGTCCGTCCTGCTCGAGAATCTGCACTCCAGAATCAGGGGAATAACCCAAGGTTGGACCGCCCTTATTGCTTACGTAAGAAATGGTATGAAGGCTTTTAGTGTTAATAGTCTCTCTCTGATTCATATGGTTTCCCTCCACTGTTTTCTTGTTTGTTTTTTCTTAGACCAGATTGGCTTTTTGTGATTGCGCTTCGACAGCTGTTAGTTCAGCAGTTTGAGCACTTTTCTCTGTTCCCACTTCTGGAAGTGGCTTCACTGCCAGCATACCGAGTATAGTGCAGACGGCAAGGAAGATGTAAAAGAAGGTCCAGCTGCCAATGCCTAACAGCACAGGAGCGATTGCTGGAACAATGGACTGAGGCAACGCATTAGCTACGTTCATAATCCCGAAGTCTTTGGCGGAATCCTCTTTACTTGGAAGAATCCGTGCAACGAGTGCCATATCTACGGCTGAGAAGCAGCCAAAACCCAATCCGATCACTGCAGCTCCGGCAATGTAGGCCGGATAACTTGGCACAAAGGCAAACAACAGAACCCCAATAGCAATGATGAACCCTGAAACAATCAGGAATGGTTTTTGCTTACCAAATTTATCTGACAACACCCCACCGAAGATACTTGTAATTGCAACACCCACTAACATAACGATATTAATCGTAGCAACCTTTGCGGTGGCCAGCTCTTCCGTAAGTCCCATCCGGTTTACCAGCATGACTGTGAGGTATAAAGTGCTACAATATCCCATCATGATCAGGAACTTGGATACGAAAGCCCAAGAGAATTCCGGGAATTTACGTGGACTAGGAAAAATCGTACTCAGCTTCTTACCCAGCGATATTTGATTATGTGTCTTGGGAACAAGTTCTACTTTACCTTCTTTAATAATCAACGTACTGAGAAGTGGACCTATGATGCCGATTACACCTAGCAAAAGCCACTTAATTTCTGAAGAAACTGAAGTCATCACTGTCATCATGATCATCCCTACCGTCATAGCGATTGGAATAGTGAGACCGATTAATCCGGAGATTGTCCCTTGTTTCTCCTGAGGTACTTGGTCTGGAATAAGCGCTGTATAGGCTGCCATCCCTACATTGAAGAAAAATTGTGCGACTGCCCAGCTAATCATGATCTGCCAAGGCTCGTTGGCGAAACCAGTACTTACCAGCGCAGCACAGCCAACAAGTGGACCTAGGATAATCCACGTGCGCCGCCGTCCGAACGAAAGATGGGTTCGGTCACTGAGTGCACCGCCAATCGGATTTCCGATAAGAGCAAAGAATGCACCTATTCCTGCAACCAGTCCATAGGAAGAGGTATATCCATTCGGATCCACTTCAATCATTTTAAAGGTCAGCAGCAAGGTGGCAGGTGTCATCAGTGCCAGCATCATCATGCCGTAACCAAGCAGAATACCAAAGGTCAATCTACGAAAAGGGGTGTGAACCTGCCCTTTAGACGATGCTCCAGTCATTGTAATTCCTCCTCGTCCTTTTAGAAAACGTTTACAATTTGATTATAAAATAAACCACCTCTTGGAGGAGAGGTGGTCAATTACACACTTTTAGGTTCATTTTTAATCTAAATGAAAGCGTTTCAATATCATTCATCTAGATGAAGCTTAAAAATTGACTCATTTTCTCAAAACAATGGAGTCAGCTCAATAAGCTCTACGCTATGAGGTTCCATTCTAATGACAACAGAAAGCTCTTCACCTACTTCAAGAAGCTGAATCTGTCTGCCTGGAAGAGAGGCAGCTTTTATATAAGCAGTGTCCTCTGCAGTCAGAACGGGTGGAGCCCCCATTTCTACCCACTTGTCAAAGCTGCTGCCATGTGCCCTGCTGATCGTATGGTTCACTTGCTTATATCTGCCAGATGGTAATCCAGTTAATGTGAGCTCAATTTTAAGATGCCTCTCGTTTTTGAAGCCATTATAACGACTAGTAGGTGTAATGAATGAAGTATCACCAAGCGCGTACAAATCATCAAAATGACAGTAATTATAAGCCAAAATCTGATAACCACCTCTTCCAGCCGCCACAATATAACCCTCTTCATGTGCGACTAGCCGATCCCCCAGTTTAGCGAGCATTTCATAGGCATGCATAGCGGCTTTCGGAATTCCATACTGAGCCATAAGTCCAAGACCACCATGAAATATCCGGGATGAAGCCGCCGTTTCTTCAATATTGTCACTCAGTACCCAATATCCGAACCCGCTGATGCTATCGAGATTTTCGATGATATTTTTTACGATATATGCAGCTTTATATAATGTGTCATTGGTCAGTTCACGATGAAATGCCGTTGAATTCCATTCGGTTAAATATAACTCTTGTCCGTTAAGTCCCAACTCAGCGAGCAGTCCGATTTCACGCTCCAGTGATTCCTTCAAATAATCGGGGTTTGGGGACACTTTGTTGAACCCCTCTACTGTAAGTGGAGATATTTCTTTTTCACTTAATCGTTCTTTAGGCTCCCAATTTTTACTAAGCAGATCATCCATGTCCTCATGCGGATAAAAATGTAACGGGATAAAGTCTGGAAGACAACCCCGTTCTTTGCAGAAAGCGAAAAACTGTTCACAAAATGCATTGGAATTCAGAGTAATAATTCTACCGGGAGCGCCAATCTGAAGGTTCGGAGAGATGGCTTTGAGGGTGTCGAACGTTCGGGCATACAATTCGTTGTACGCTTCTTCCGTCGCAGGCCAGAACAAACCATATTCCGGTTCGTTCCAGAATTCAAACTTCCAGCTTTCCACCTCTTCAAGACCGTACCGATTGAGACAATGGCGAATAAACCGATCTACCAATTCACACCAGCGGTCCATGGATTTAGGCGGACTCACGTAACTCTTTTCATAAAACACATGTTTACTGCTGTCTGCTGCGAGATCAAAAGGCATAAATCCCAGTTCTATAAAAGGCTTCAAGCCGATCGATAACAAAAAATCAAACAACTGATCTACAAAGCGAAAATTATAATGTGCCTGCCCTTCGTGATCTTCCCGGTACACCATCATTGAATCATCAAAAATTCCATGAAAACGCAAATAGCGAAACGGACACCGCTCTTGTACATATTTCAAATGAGCTTGTACATCACTTTGAAGTCCTTCATTTGCTTTACTAATCGTAATGATATTTTTCCAGCTATGCTGGATTTGCCGCTGAATCCTGTCTAAAGGAATACTCGCAGACAGCTGAACAACCGCATGTACGGGTTCAAGCTGGTGCGACTGACTACGCCGGAGGAATTGCCGAACAATGCCCAGTGCGCTGGATTGATTAAATGCTAAGTAGCCGGAAGCAGAACCTTCCTGTTTCGCATGAGTTTGAGGCCGATATTTTTTGCGATATTCATGTGGTGTAATATGATATCGGCTTTTGAATGCAGCGTAAAAAGATTTTGCGTTTGGAAAGCCCTGCTCAAGTGCCAGCTCAGCAAGCGAATGATCTTGATCTCTTAAAAGGGCTTCTACGGTATTTTTTAAACGAATGCTGGTTAAGTAAGTCTGGAAGTTGACCCCAATGTTCTCGCTAAAAAATTTGGACAAATACGGCACCGACAAATACTCTCGTTCTGCGATTGTCTGCAGCGACACCGGGTCTTTATAATGTTCATCTATATAAGTGATGATGCTCATCATTCGTTCCATATATTTTATATTCATCGCTTCACCGGAATTTGGCAGCTTGAACTGTTTGACCAAAACAGAGAATAACCCAAGCATACGTGCTTCCATCCCCAGTTCATAGGCTTCTCCGCCTTTGTACTTCAGCTGTACCATTTCAGCCATGAGCTGACGCATGTTATCTAAGCCATTTTGCTTCTCAGGACCGACTTCAGCAGAATAACATTCAAAGCTGATCTTCTCCACATTGTGGATATGCTGCTTAAGATAGGTTGTTGGGATTTGAAAGGTAGCGATGATATTCTGATCTAATCCGATAACTTCATGCACGTAACACTGGTTAATGAGTAGCATATCGCCTTCTTTAAGCCTATATTGACGGTTTCCGGTCGAAACCTCTAGATTGCCGGACAGCACAAAAATCAGCTCCACACTCATATGCCAGTGATTCGGCACAAAGTTGACACTATGTAAAGAAACATCAAACGGTAGTTTGCCTTCGGTCTCAAGCTGTTCATAGCTGGAATGGCTCAAATAATCACTTCCTTGTTTACATTATCTTGTAGTAGCATACAATGTAGCGTTTCGGCGGTCAATTCGATGGTCTGTGGTCACCTCGCTAACAAAAAAACACTGATCCAAGTCAGTGTTTTTTCATAAGCCATACAAATGTTTCTTTAAATCGCTCGTTTGAACTGGGTATTGTATAACTCGTAATAGGCGCCCTGCATCGCAAGCAGCTCCTCATGACTTCCTTGCTCAGCAATTCCTCCACCCTGGATCACGAGTATGCGATTGGCGTCCTGGATCGTACTAAGCCTGTGGGCGATTACAAAGCTTGTTCGACCCTTCATCAAATTCTTCATTGCTTGTTGAATGTGCATTTCCGTACGTGTGTCCACGCTACTGGTTGCTTCGTCAAGAATTAATATGGCAGGATCAGCTAAAATTGCGCGAGCAATCGTTAACAGCTGGCGCTGGCCATGACTCAAATTACTGCCTTCTGCATTGAGGAGGGTCTCGTAACCATGCGGCAATCTTTTGATAAAAGCATCCGCATTGGCTAGCTGAGCCGCCTGCTCAATCTCTTGATCGGTCGCATCGAGTCGGCCAAACCGAATATTCTCACGAATCGTTCCCAAGAATACATGCGCATCTTGCAGCACCATCCCTAGTTGACTACGAAGTGCGTTTTTATCCAGCTCTCGGATGTCGCGACCATCAATTCGTATGGAACCGCCATTCAAATCATAGAATCGGATCAGCAGGTTAACGATGGTTGTTTTACCTGCTCCTGTTGGGCCAACGAGTGCAATTTTCTCCCCAGGTTTTGCTTCAAACGTAACGCCCGACAAAATCGGGGAATCCGCTTTGTAAGCAAAAGAAACGTCCTGAAAAACAACCTCCCCTGTTAATCTTGGGAGATCCTCACTTTCTTCATCCCCGTATTCGGACGGCATCTCCAAAACCTCAAAAACACGCTCTGCACCGGCGATTGCAGATTGAATTAAATTGTACTGGTTAGCAAGATCAGAAATGGGTCTACCGAACTGTTTGGAATAGGTAAGGAAGCTAACGATTATACCAACCGTAGCCATGTTATGGAAAGCCATCCAGCCCCCAACCCCGGCAATGATCGCAAATCCAAGGTTATTAATCATGTTCATCACGGGTCCTACTAATCCTGATACGATTTGTGCCTTAATGCTGACCTTATTCAGTTCTCCGCTTATTTTTCGGAATCGTTTAACTTCTGACTCTTCCCTACTGTATTGTTTGACCACCTTTTGTCCGCTGATGGTTTCTTCGATGAACCCGCCAAGTTCACCTAAATGTCGCTGCTGATTTCTAAAATAAGTGCGGCTTAAACCAATGATTTTTCGACTAGCCAATAATACGAGCGGGATCGTGATTAATGAGACTACAGTCAAGGGAACGTTCAGCATTAACATAATAACGAGGGAGCCGCTTAGTGTAATCAAACTATTTAACAATTGGGTCACACTCTGATTGAGTGTGCTGGATACGCTCTCAATATCGTTAGTTGCCCGGCTCATCAATTCTCCGTTAGCCCGAGTGTCAAAAAATTTAATGGGCAGCTGCTGATACTTGCTGAACAGATCACGGCGCAGCTCAAAAACAGTATTCTGCGAAACAGATGTCATGACGTATGCTTGCACCCAGGCAACTACACTGCCTAGCCCATAAATGCCAATAAGGAGTATGCAAAACCGAATAAGACCCTGATAATCGTGTGGAATAACCGCAGTATCAATCGCTTTACCGATGAGATACGGTCCGATCAATAAAAGAAGTGCATTCAACACAGTAAATACATATACAATGATTAACCCGAACCGCTGACGATTCAAATAAGTCCAGATGCGTTTAAGCGTGCTCGCTTGATTTTTGGCGCGCACGATTGGCACAGCGCCGCCGCGTCCGGGGCCAGATCCCGGTCCTATTCCTGTTCCGAATCCGCCTGGTCTATGGATAGGGGGAGTGTTCATGCCGTTGTCATGCTTTGACATAAGGAACCTCCTCCCCTTTCATCTGTGATTTCCAGATGTCTCGATAAATTTCACTGCTACTCATTAGACCATCATGTGTACCTTGTACAGCAATTCGGCCGTTTTCTAGAATTAAAATGCGGTCCGCATCAATCACAGATGTGACACGCTGAGCAATCATAATATTAGTGCTACTACTCAGCCGTTTTTTTAACATTTGCCGAATTCGCGACTCTGTCGCCGCATCAAGTGCGCTAGTACTGTCATCCATAATAAGAATTGTTGGCTGAATTAACAACGCCCTTGCAATCGAAAGCCGCTGCTTCTGCCCACCGGACAAGTTGATGCCTCGTTGGCCAAGCACTGTATCATAACCCTGTGGCAGCTCTAAAATAAAAGGGTGCGCTTCAGCAGCTTTTGCTGCTTGTTCCACTTCTTCATCCGTAGCCTCCGGTCTGCCATATCGGATATTATCACGGATTGTTCCGCTGAACAGAATGGCTTGCTGCATAACGTAACCGATCTTGCGACGTAAATGTTCCAAAGAAATTTGCCGAGTGTCGGAACCATCAATTGTGATTGATCCAGAAGAAACATCGTAAAGGCGTGGAATGAGGCTCACCAAGGTTGATTTACCAGCACCGGTTGCTCCAAGGATGGCTACAGTTTCACCTGGCTCAGCAGTGAAATGGATGCCATCTAACACGAGGTTCTCATCCGTAGGATCATAAGCGAATGAAACGTTGTCAAATACAATTCGACCGTTTTGTAGCTTATCTTTTTCAGCTTCGGTTACATCTGTAATCTCGCTGATCGTAGAAAACACTTCATTCTCCCGATCTGCGGAGACCTTTGCACGCGAGAAGAATGTGAGCATATTGCTCAACATCAGCATGGACATCAACAATTGGGTGATATAGTTAATGAAGGCAATTAACTGACCGACCGGCAGGGAGCCGTTCCAGCTCTGCAGCCCACCAAACCAAAGCACAGCTACGATACTGACATTGAGCACAAGCATCATGAGCGGCATATTTAACGACATTAATCGCACCGCTTTTATCGCAGTCTCAGTGTAATCCTTGTTCGCTGTATTAAACCGTTTCTGTTCATGCTTAGCACGGACGAAGGCTTTGACTACACGAATACCCGATAAATTTTCCTGCAATACTGTGTTGACGCCGTCTAATTTGACCTGCATTTTCTCGAACAAAGGGAAAGAAAGTCGAATTAACCCATATAATATTGCAACCAGCAATGGCACGGCAACGACAAGGATAAGGGTCAGCGAAGGACTAATCCGTATAGCCATTATCAAGCTGCCGATTAATAGCAATGGAGAGCGAATATTCCGCAAAATCATCTGAACAAAGGTTTGTAGCTGCACCACATCATTTGTTAGACGAGTAATCAATGAACCCGTCTTCAATTGATCCAGATTCTTGTTTGAGAATTTCTGAATATGTTCAAACAGGTTAATCCGTAAATCATTCCCGAAATTTTGTGAGGCGATGCTCGAAAAAACGGTGCAGCCCACCCCACCAATTAGACCGAAAAATGCTACTCCAAGCATGGTCAATCCCGTCGAATAAATATGTGATAAATCTTTCGTCATAATCCCATGATCCACAATGCTCGCCATTAGTGTAGGTTGAAGCAAATCCATAAACACTTCGAGCATCATCATAAGTGGTGCTAACACAGACCACAACCAATATGGCCTTAAGTAACTCTTAAGTTTCCACATTCCATCACCTTTTAAGATAAATATGTGATTTTTGATTTCATCGGTGTTCTTGGCTTAGCATTTGGAACTTCCTCCGGATATCCAATGCCAAATAGTCCAATCACATCGTAATCTTGCGGGACACCTAGAATTTCACGATTATGAGGTAAAGCACCTAAAGAAGCCCAATAGGCTCCAACTCCCACTTCATGTGCAGCTAATAAGAAGTTCTGTGCGAAACATGCGGCAGCCATAACATTCTCATCACGTTCAAACGCTGTTGCACCAGGTTTAGATAAGATAGCAAGAACGACAGGAGCGCTTCCAAAATTCGTCTTATGCTTTAATTTAGCTCTAGTCTCAGGCCCGATAAATAGGAGTTCCCAAGGTTCGTTCATACGATGATTTGGAGCATAACTAGCTGCTTCCAGCCAATTCAATAAATCATCCTCATGAATCGAATCCGCCTTAAATTGCTAATACTTCTACGGGTTTTTATAAGATCAATGGTTTTCATTTTTTTGATCATTCTCCTCTTTTTTAATTTCGCCAACAGTCTTATCTTCCGGCGTTACTTCATGAATCTGAAAAATATGGATAAACTCTTCAATGATCGCTTCCGTTGCCTTCAATTCACCGCTAATCACTTGCTTAATCGAATCCAGCTCCGGTGTTTGCAGCTGCCGCTGTAAAGTGGCTCGATTCACATTCAGCTTTTCCAAAAATGCTAGAGCTCTGCCGCGACGAAAAGTTTGAGCACTTTTGGGGGGACCATCCATAGAATCCATCCCATGTCTGCTCATATGCTCGCGATCTCTATGCTCTCCACGGTCTTTGTGTTCCCCATGTTCTCTATGACCGCGTTTTCCGAAATGTCCATCACGCATATTTACTCCTCCTTTTTTGTATACATATGTATACGTTTCGTTTATGTATACAAATGTATACGAGATGATCTAATCCTGTCAAGTTTTATTTTTCCATTTTGTAACATCAGCATTATTCATTTGTGAATCCCAAAAAACAACAAAAAAACCCGCGTAAAGCGCAGGCTTAAAGAGAGAAAAGAAATACAAGACAACTGTATTTCTTCTTATTAATTCTTATTAATGTGTAATCAATGCTGATTGCTTATTGACTTTTATCTTTTCTAAAAAGCGTTTCTTCAGCAACCTGCGCTAGTTCCTCCGCTTTTAAGCTTATCTCTTGAATCGTTGCAGAAAATTCTTTAATTGCTCCTGATTGACTACCGGTAAGCGCGTGAATATCAGAAAACGTATGATTTAACCGTTGCAACAGTTCCTGAATATTCTTAGAAATTCCATTAATCTGGTCCACATTTTCCTTGGAGCTCGTCGCCAGCTTCCGAATTTCATCGGCAACGACCGAAAATCCTCTCCCAAATTCTCCTGCTCTTGCCGCCTCAATAGAAGCGTTAAGTCCTAACATGTTGCTCTGATCCGAAATCTCTTTAACTACAGTCGAAATCTTTCCGATCTGCTGAGCACTGGAGCTAACATCCTTCATTTGGTTTGTTACGTCTGTCACACGACCGGTAAGATGAGAAACCGATTGGCTGATGTCATCAATAGATGCCGTTGTCTGTTCGACAATAGCGGAAAAACTCTCTGCCATTTCAAAAAGCTTATTCGCTTTCTCGAGGCTTGTCCCCATACCGATACCACCGATTACCTTGCCCTGCTCGTCATGAAGCGGTATCGCACGTGCAGCAAGCGGAAAACCAAACAGCTCTTTCGGAACGACAGCTGATAATGCTGTATCATTCCTAATCGCATTTGTTACAATATCCCCTTCCATCAGTGGATCACCAGGATTGACATTCAGCGAGAATGTTTTCCCCGGAATGTTGATGATCAGTTTTTCCGTGTCATAAATGCCAATTGTAATGTCATCGTTATAGAGACTATTCAGTAGTGGAGCCACTTTTACGAAAGCATTAATCAGTTCATGCTGTGTTTTTTCTACAGTTATCTCATTCACATTTTATCCTCCAAACCCTTAATAAGGGAGTTTTCTTTGTCCATAATTAACTGAAATCCATTTCATCGTTGTAAATTCATCCAAGCTCCATTCCCCATTTAAACGGCCTATACCGGACTGTTTCTCTCCTCCGAAAGCTACAATCGGCTCATCGTTAATCGTGACATCATTCACATGAACCATTCCAGTGTGGACCTTCTTAGCCATTTCTACACCACGCTCAAGATTGGAAGTATGAATTGCTCCGCTTAGCCCAAAACGCGTATCGTTGGCAATTTCAATAGCTTCCTCATCCGTTTCGAACGGAATGATACATACAACTGGTCCAAACAGCTCCACTTGTGCAACAGCCATATCCGTTTTAACATTAATAAGGATAGTAGGCTCTACCATTCGGCCGGTAATCTTACCATGCAACAGAGGAACAGCGCCTTGTTCTATGCCCTTCGCAATTAACTTTTCCAGTGTCTCTGCTTGGCGGTGGTTGATGACTGGTCCAATGATGGTCTGTGGATCACTCGGATCACCTGTTGTAAGTGTAGATACCTTCTCTTTGAATTTATTTACAAAATCCTGATAGATCGTCTTATGTACAATGATTCTGTTGGCAGACATACAAATCTGACCTTGATGTGTGAATCTGCTGAATGTCGCAGCTTGTACTGCGTAGTCGAGATCCGCATCTTCCATGATAATGAACGCGCTATTGCCGCCAAGCTCAAGTAACGGCTTTTTGAAGTTCTTGATTGCCAGTTGACCTATATAGCTTCCAACCTTAGTCGAACCCGTGAAGGAAATGATTCTCGGAATCGGATGCTCGACGAACGCGTCGCCAATCTCCTTTATATCCGTCACTACAACATTTAATAGCCCCTTCGGTACACCTGCTTCTTCAAAAATTTTGCCGATCAGAGTTCCACCCGTAATGGGTGAATCCTCGTGTGGTTTAAGTACCACACCATTTCCAGCACCCAGCGCAGGAGCAACCGACTTCATAGACAAGAAGAAAGGAAAGTTAAAAGGACTAATCACCCCAACCACGCCTGCAGGGATGCGGTACAGCCGATTCTCCTTACCATCCTCTGTAGAAGGCAGGATCTTACCCTCCATTCTAAGTGGGAACGTTGCCGCTTCTTTTACCATATTTTTTACAAGACCAATCTCAAATGCTGCCTTCAGCCTCGTTCCACCCAGTTCCTTAACAATAATGGATGTAATTCCTTCCTCATTCGCTTCAATATATTTAACAGCGTTCTCAAGGATGTCACGTTTAATATACGGGTTAACCTTATCCCATTCCAGCTTTGCTTTATAAGCTGCTTGATAAGCATCGTCAATGTCAGCAACGCTGGCAATTTGAAAAGTATGGATTACATCATCATTATATGGATTGATGTCTGTCAGTGTTTTACTACTCTTCCCTTCTCTCCATTCCCCACCTATAAATTGTTTTCCTAGTTCTGAATAGTTCATAATATCCCTCCAGTGTATATAAATACCAAACAATCTATATATTTATCGACATAATAGAGATAGTTGTGAAGTCAATTTTCATATTCACGTAAACGTCATTTCAACGACACATTATCTACCTCCAATAAAACAAATCAAGTATTGACAAGGTACAAAGAATAGAACTATAATCTAAACAATTCCTAGAAAAATACTATGAATTACATAAAATTCGAAACATCTAATCATAATTGGGTTGTCCAGAAGAAGGAGTGTAGACAAATGCCAAATGTTCAAACTTTCAAAGCAACTGCCCATTTACAAGATGGGGTTAAAGTCATTACAAAAGCAAGACAATTCGAGCTCGTCATCGATGAACCACAAAATCTTGGGGGTACGGATACAGGAATGAATCCTGTTGAAGCTTTGCTTGCTTCTTTAGGGGCCTGCCAATCTATTGTGGCTCGAGTTTATGCTTCCAAATTTGAGGTAGAGCTTGAAGATTTCAGAGTAGACGTGGAAGGTGATCTGGACCTCGATGGATTTTTTAACCGTTCTGAAGTCCGTCCCGGCTATTCAGATATTCGCTATACATTCTACATAAAGACCCCATCCCCTGCCGAGAAGGTCGAAGCATTCGTACAATTTTTAGAAAGCAAATGCCCTGTGGGTGACACGATTGCTGCCCCGGTAAATCTTAAGCTGAACCGTATCGTGATTGAAAATTAACCGATTGATTAGCTAAATATTATCAAGGGCTGTGAGGTTGCATAAAGCAACTTTACAGTCCTTTTTCATTTCAACCTCTCATCCATCATATAATACTAAAAATGAAGGACCTCGGAGGTACCTAAGGAATGAATCCTATACTGAGCACAGTAGATAATGAGATCGAGCGTTTAACGGCATTCCTGATTGATCAACAGCAGCAAGATGGATCTTGGCACTTTTGTTTTGAGAATGGAATCGTTATCGATGCCTATGTCATCATTCTCTTTCGGATTTTGAACGTACAGAATGAAGCCCTGATTCGACAGCTACATGATCGCATTCTTGCTGAGCAGCAATCCGCTGGATTCTGGCAATTGTATAGAGATGAAAAAGATGGTAACTTATCCACCTCGGTTGAAGCCTACTACGCCCTTCTCTATTCTGGGTACAGTAAGGTGACAGATGAGCCGATATTGCGCGCAAAGCATTATATTCAATCCAAAGGAGGAATTGGAAAAGTAACTAGCATCCTAACCAGAGTCATTCTCGCAGCTACTGGACAGAGCAAATGGCCTTTATCGATCTCTTCGATTCCCCTAGAAGTTCTGTTGTTCCCGTCTTATTTTCCTATTAACTATTTTGAGTTCTCTGGCTACTCAAGAGTGCATCTCACGCCTATGCTTATTATGGCCGATCGACGTTTCTCGATCTCAACAGCGAATGCTCCCGATCTATCTGATCTCATAGACACACGCATTGAAGATACTGAACCCGCTTCCCGTGGATATCATGAGCTGCAGGACGTTATTCAAACTGGCCTAAGCAGACTTCTTGGAAGCCCTCGCTACATTCACGAAGTTGCCCGAACTAAAGCAGAACAGTTTATTCTCCAGCGGATTGAATCCGACGGGACTCTATACAGTTACGCAACTAGTACAATTCTTATGGTGTATGCCCTTCTGGCTCTGGACTATGACCAGCAGCATCCTCTGATTACGAATGCCATAGATGGGCTTACCTCGATGCAATGCCGTTCGGAAAGTAAAACAACAATTCAAAACTCTCCGTCTACGATATGGGATACGGCTCTAATCGCTTATGCTTTACAGGAGGCACAAATTCCCGATCATCATCTCGCGATTCAACGTGCTACTCCTTATCTGCTGACCAGACAACAGCATAAAACTGCTGATTGGAGCATTCATAATCCGGATACGACTCCGGGGGGATGGGGTTTCTCAGAATCTAATACGATTAATCCGGATGTGGATGATACGACCGCTGCTTTACGAGCCATTCGAAGTTTATCAATAACTCAGCCATCCTATCTAGAGTCATGGAATCGTGGACTGAACTGGGTCCTATCGATGCAGAATAAAGACGGTGGCTGGCCAGCTTTTGAAAAAAACACCAATAAAGAAATGCTCACTTGGCTCGCAATCGATGGGGCTAAATCTGCTGCTATTGATCCCTCGGAGGCAGATCTAACCGGGCGCACCTTGGAGTATCTCGGGAACTTTGCCGCCCTTGATACGCGAAACGAATTCATCGGGCGAGGTGTGAAATGGCTGATTCAGCATCAGGAGAAGGATGGCTCATGGTACGGAAGATGGGGCGTTTGTTACATCTATGGGACTTGGGCTGCCTTAACAGGATTGCAGGCCGTTGGCCTGCCACTGGAACATGAAACATTGCAAAAAGGAGCAAATTGGCTCCTAAGCATACAGAACTCGGATGGGGGTTGGGGGGAATCTTGTCATAGTGATCGGCTTTTGAAATATGTGCCATTAGGCGAAAGTACGCCTTCCCAAACCGCATGGGCGCTTGACGCACTCATCACCATTCAGCCGAAATCAACAGCTGCGGTGGAAAAAGGAATTGAAAGATTAATCATGTCTATTCATGAAGAGGATTGGAAAACTTCTTATCCAACAGGCGCTGGTCTCCCCGGTAATTTCTATTCCAATTATCATAGTTATCGCTATATCTGGCCGTTACTTACACTGAGTCATTTTAGAAAAAAATACGGTCAAGGATAATACTCGGTAATAACTAGCGTAGTCCTGCTTCACTTCTCAAGGTGTCTCATAAAAGCTAGATCGCGCCTTATGTAGTCCTTTTTGAGAATCTAGCTCCCCTTTCCAATACCCCGCTCCGGTATGTATTCATCAGTTCAAACAAAAATTCGTAAAAAACATCAGAGCAGCGATCATCCGTTATTGGAGAATCGTTGCTCTGATGTTATGAACCGGGGGTTGAATACTTTTGTCCGTTACACTTCCTTCTAAATCACCCATCCATTTATAGCTGTACAAAATACAGTTAAACACCTCGCTGCTCCCGTTACCTTCATCCGCCTCCATACTGTTACACAGAGGGTTACATCATTACTCGATTTACTTTTTGGAGCATGATACCGAAATATTCCCTTTCAAGAAACAGGCGTAATCGTCGGTGGTTTCGGTGACCGTTCCCAAGCATGGGTTACCTGCAATGTTGCAGCATAGGTGATCAATGAAACGATTAGAGTTCCGGACAGTTCAATAATCTGCCCCAGGTCCATTCGTTCCAGTATACCGTGAGCCGTCATCCCGCAAATCGTCATGATAATTCCTCCCGCGCCCACCTTGATTACAACGCGAAAGTCAAAATAAAATCCGATCGTTCCTGCCACAGACATAAAATTCAGCAGTGTCAGCAGCAAAAGCCCCAGTCCGAACCCTATAGCAACCCCTTCGATGCCAATATTAGAACCGAGAACAAAGATCGCAATCACTTCAAAAATATTCGTAAGAATATGGTTCCACATGACGGTTGATGCTTTCCCCAAACCAAGCAGAATCGCTTGCAGTGGTGCTCCAAAATAATAAAGGAAAAATAAGGGGGCAATCAACCTTAGCAGCTCGCCCGCTTCTGGCGAATGATAGATCAAAGTAGTTAATGGTACAGCCCATAAGTACAGGATGATTGTACATGGAAGACCAACAATAAGCGCGGATCGCATAGCCATATCCATCCGACTATGCATAAGCTTGCTATTATTGCTCACACTTGCTTCGCTGATCGCCGGAATTAATGCAGTGGACAACGATTGTGTGAAGAAGCTGGGGAGAAACAACATGGGGAGAGCATATCCCGCTAAAAGTCCAAATTGCTTAGTCGCCATCTCAACCCCCACACCAAACAGGACTAGACTTTTCGTAATCAGCAATGGGAGAAACGCATGATAGAGAGAATGAATAAAACCGCTGCCTGTCATCGGTAAGCCGATGCGCAGCAGATCTCTCAACGTACTGTCTCCTTTGGGTGAAAAACTTGAATTAGGCGGTGGGGTGGGTTTGATCTTCCCTCGATTTGCCCATTTGAAGACAGCAAACAAATAGAGCAAACCAAAACCTTCGCCGATCACGGAAGCCGCCATAGCGCCCGCAGCTGCATAAGTAATCCCATAAGGCAGCAAAACGTTCACAACACCGATAATGACAATGATTTGCGCCAAATTCTCAATAATATCGGAAAAGGCCAGCGGGTTCATGTTCTGTTTTCCACGAAAATAACCTTTTAATACAGCTGACATCGCAATAATTGGAATGATCGGCGTAATAGCGACCATAGCATAATACGCCCGCTGATCGGCTAAAAAAACCGACGCGATCCATTTGGATCCAAATAGAGCCACTAAAGTTAGTATAATACTCAACGTACCCGTAATACTTAAAGATACTTTGAGAATTCGCTTTACTCGCGCTTCATCCTGCTTAACCTCAGCTTCTGAGACAAGCTTTGAAATCGCAACAGGAAGCCCCAGCTCTGTCAGCGTAATAAACAAGGGTAGCAGCGGATGAGCAATCATAAGCAGCCCTACCCCCTCGGCTCCTAAGAAACGTGCCAGCAAAACGCCATTCAAAAATCCGAGCCCTTTTGTAAAAAATGACGACACAGTTAAAATGAACGTGCCACGAATAAAGCTTTGTTTACGCATCCCCATCTCTACGCATCTCCACCTATGGTTTGTCCTGGTCCTACTTTCTAACTTATTCGAACAAACACAAGTACATGCAGACAAGTATTTGCAAAGTATATAATCTGCAAAAAGCCCGACACACCATAGTTGGTATACCGGGCAATTTCCTCATATTCTAGTATCCGATAAAGGAGTTGAAATCCCCCCTCCATACTCATGTGGAGTAGTGGAAATGAAATATATGATCCCCCCGCAACAATAAGTACAACAAAAAAACCGCGAAAAATATCGCGGTTTTTAGAAATGATTAATATTAACGATCTATCTAACATTAACGCATGACACCTAGTCGATTTTATTGAATTCAATCCAATCGATCTGCAAACCTGGTTTGATGAACTCCAATTTCATATCATAAAGACCTGCTTCGAGTTCAACTTTCACAAGCTTTTGTCTGATCCACTGACCTTCAGTACCATTTGTTTGAATGGTTGTCATCAATTGATCATTCACTGATACATTGCACGCACTTTGAGCCAGCTCAGGTTCCGTTGACATGATATGCACCAGGATACGGTATTGACCAGCCTGTTCCACTTTAAAGCTAGTCGATCCTTCTACGACAGGTTTAACCTGTGGATTCTGTGATAAGGATTGAGCTTGTTCTCCAGTAAGTGAAGGATTAGCTTTAAAGAACTCTACAGTTTCTACAATTTCCTGTTTTCTCGAGAATACAGGTGCATTCATGATAAACTCACAAATGTTTATGGCAGAACGTTGGAGCTCTCCACGGGTTAACGTACCATTTTCCAAGGACTCAATGGTGTTATCATTCCATCCGTTAATTTCTGCACCATAGTTAGGTACAACCATGTAGAGGTCGTTTTGTGCACGAACCATCCAATTTGTAAATTTCCGATCTGCTGGTCCACCATTAACTACATCATTCATGATCGCCCACCAGTCAGTCATTACAATGCCTTTAAAGCCCCACTCCCCACGAAGAATCGTGGTGTTCAAATCATAATTCGAAGCCGCCCAGTGTCCATTAACTGGATTGTAGGAGGTCATTATAGAATTCGAACCGCCCTGCTTCACGGAGATTTCAAAACCTTTCAAATAAATCTCACGAAGTGCACGTTCAGACACCACGGCGTTTACTTTACTACGATGTTTCTCCTGATTGTTACAAGCGAAATGCTTCATCGTAGCGGTTGAGCCGCCTTTCAAGATACCGCGAGTACATGCAGCAGCAAACACCCCAGAGATCAAAGGATCTTCTGAAAAATACTCAAAGTTACGTCCATTAAGCGGACTGCGTCGGATATTAAGGCCAGGTCCAAGCAAGGAATCCACGTTATTTCTTAACAACTCTTGCCCTTCCATAACATAAAGCTCTTCTACCAAATCCGTATTCCAAGTAGCTGCAAGAAGCGTTCCGATAGCAACTTGAGTCGCCTTTGCTCCGCTGTCCATACGAATCCCTGAAGGACCATCAGCTGTACAAGCCACTGGAATTCCGAGATTAAATAAACTGTCACTTACGCCTCCAAATGCAGAAGCTGTGCCCGGTGTAACTAAAGGACTGCTCATCCCTTCACCACGTACAATTGCAGCCAAATCCTCATCACTGAGCTGTGCAATGAAGGCTTCCATGCTAACCTTCTGTTCATATACGTCTCTTAATTTATATCCTTTATTACCTGTTTGTGAGATCGTCTCTGGAAGATTAGTTTCAATTCGCTCAGCCAACGAAATTTTACGTTTAGGAACTTCAACATAAACAATCTCGTACGAACCGTCCGCCTTCTGAGCACCTGGCATCATTCTCGTAAAGCTTTCTGTAGGCGCGAGCGCTTCTTGCAATTGCTCCACAACTTGAAGAGTTTCAACGACATAGCTGTCTTTACCCTCAACACCGACTGCCACCACTTGTTTAACACTAGTTCCCACATACAAGCGGTACGTTCCTTCTTCGAGAACATAGGCAGAAGCATGTCCTGTTACGCCTGCGTCATCATAAGAAGCCATAGAATGAGCTGAGAAACTCACGGTAAGGCGCTGTGCTTCACCCGGTTCAAGAACTTTCGTCTTACCGAATGACACCAGAGCTTTAGCTGGTTTACCAAGCTTACCTTGCGGAGCTTCATAATAGACCTGAACAACCTCTTTACCAGCAAAGGAAGTTCCTGTATTGGTAACGGTTACGCCGATTTCAATGAAAGACTCGCCTTCTTTGGTAATCAATTTGGCTTCTTCTGGCTCGATACTAAAAGTTGTATAAGATAAACCATAACCAAATTCAAATTGAACCTTATCTGGGCAAAATGTCTCGAAATAACGATATCCTACATAGATATCTTCCTGATACAAGTTCGTAAATTCATTGCCGTAATTCTGTGTTGATGGGTAATCATTGATGGAATAAGCGATTGTATCCGTCAGTTTACCACTTGGAGTTACCTCTCCAGACAGCACATCTGCAATCGCATTTCCGCCTTCCATACCACCCTGCCATGAATAAATCACAGTTGAAATCGGATATTTATAGCTTTCATCGTTCATCCAGTTCATATCAATAATGTTGGAGACATTCAGTACAACGATTGTTTGCTCAAAATATGTAGTTACCTGCTTCAGCATTGCCTGTTCATCATTTGTTAATTGGTAGCTGCCCGGTGCATCAGCATTATCCTGATCTTCCCCTGCCGTGCGTCCAATTACAAGAATGGCTTTATTCGATTTGTTTCTAGCTTCGGAAACCAATTCATTGCTCAAAGACATTTCCTTCTGATGCCAAGGTTCTGCAGCCCATGCGCCTCCACCATTATCAAATGGATTCTGTTCAATCCACTTTTCATAGACAGCAGCCAGCTCTTCGTTAACTGTAAAGTTCTTCTTAGTGCGAAGACCATCCAATAAATTGGTCGTATAAGTAACATGGACACTACCGCCGGAACCTGTACCACTGCGATAATAATTCACTTGGGATCTGCCAAAAATCGCAACATTATCGCCTTCGCCAAGCGGAAGTACCTGATTATCATTCTTCACCAGCACCGCACCTTCAGCGGCTACTGTCCGGCTAAATTCTGCAAAACCTTCTAATGGAATTCCCACATTCTGTGTGCTCAACTTATTTCCTCCTGTTGTTCAATTCTATAGGTTGTTTCTTGAAATCTTCATTCCTTTAACAACATGCTAACAATGCATCTATATCATTATAGTACATTGGAAAACTGGAATATATATAATAATTAACTTTATTAATATAATTATATTGGTCTAGTGGTTTTGAGATTAACTATCTTTGGAAAGAGTTCTTAGTGGAGTTCAACGATTTTCGTAGCAACATTGTTGCAAAATTCCCGATCATGCTCCACAAAAACAAGAGTTGGCGTGTATTCAAGCAACAGCTCTTCAATTTGCATACGTGAAATGACATCAATAAAATTAAGCGGTTCATCCCAAATGTACAAATGAGCTTTCTCACTAAGGCTTTTGGCAATCAGCACTTTTTTCTTTTGACCACCACTATAAGTGGATATGTCTTTATCAAATTGGATTCTAGAAAAATCAAGCTTTCGTAGAATAGATTTAAACAGACTTTCATCGATTCCGTTGTCTCTGGCATAATCCGTTAAATTCCCCTGCAGATTAGAAGTGTCTTGGGATACGTAGGAAATGATAAGCTGATTATCCTTTGTGAGAGTGCCTGTGAAATCTATATCCTCATCACACATCAATTTGATGACACTTGATTTACCTGAGCCGTTTTTACCCGACAGAGCAATACGCTCACCCTGCTCGATAGTGAAGCTTACGTCTGAACATACCTTTTTTTCACCGTAAAAAATCGAAATATTGTCTAGCTCAGCAAGTTGACGTTTATGATAGTCAAGCTGTGTAATCTCTAGATTCTCAGAATTTTCGATATTTTTAAGAAGCTTAGACTTTTCGTTGATCGCAGAATTTTGTCTTTGTTCAATGGCTTTAGAGCGTTTCATCATTTTAGCGGCCTTGTGTCCAATGTAGCCTTTATCTACCTTTGAGCCGGAATTTCTCGTTCCGTTTTTTGTTTTTTCCACTTCATGTGACCAGTTGCCTGTCCGTTTTGAAGAAGCAGATAAGCGTTTAATATCTCTTCTGAGTTTCTCGTCCTCTGCCAGCTCAAAGTTATCTTGTCTGACTTTATTCTCCCACCAGCTTGAAAAATTGCCTTTTTGAATTTCTATATTCGTCTTATTTATAGACAAAATATGGTCTACACAATTATCAAGAAAAGATCTGTCATGAGAGACCAGAATATATCCACTTTTCGTATTGAGATAATCACTGACCAGCTTTCTTGCCGTCATGTCTAAATGATTGGTAGGTTCATCGATCAATAGGAAGCTATTTTCCTTAATGAATAGAGTGGCTAACAGCACTTTCGTCTGCTCTCCGTTAGACAATGAATCAAAGGGCCGATATAACACATCTTCAGACACCTTTAATAATGAAAGTTCACGCATTAATTTCCAATGAATATAATCCGGAAAAATCTCGCTGATCACATCAATGGTATTAAGCTCCTTGTTATCCACCTGAAAAGGAAAATATTCAAAAGTGACATGGGCAGAAATATTTCCGCTGTATTCATATTTTCCGAGTAATAAACTCAGAAAGGTGGTCTTTCCTCTACCGTTTCTTCCGGTAAATCCTAATTTCCAATCAGTATCGATTTGAAAGTTTACATTCTCAAAGATGTTATCGTAGCTGCCCTCATAGGCAAAGGTTAGATTTGTAACATTTATTAATGACATATAAGTATCCTCCTGTATGAAAAAAATAAAAGCCACAAGAAAGTTACTTTCTTGTGACTCAAATAAATACAGCAAATCTAGCCCCAAATGGAGTTAGATAAGGATATATTGTTCGAGTGAAAAGAAGTAGTAACTTTCTTGCATACAAAAAATAAAACAAACGAAATAAACCGTTTTTGTTGTTTTATTCATCATGTGTCGCAAGAATAATTACTACACTATACTTTTCAACTCCGATCATTAATTTGTATCCATGTTATCATGCCGATTTGTTTTTTTCAACTTTCCGATCCTTAACTCATTAAGAAATTCATTAATTAGGCGTTCGCTAATTCATCTGCAGAGGGTCCATAAAGGCCCGGCACTGGTATATTTAGAAGTCGGAAATATACCCCAAGCTGTGCCCGGTGGTGAATCATGTGATTCAAGCCGATGGTACGAAGCGCGACTGCCCGTGTCTGACGGCGGATAACCGCTGTGCCATTACGCAGTGTCCACTCCGCACCAAGCGTCTCCACATTGCTTTCAGAAATTAATTCTTCAATCTTGCGAGCGCTCATATCGAACTCTTGCAGAACCGCGGCGGGGCTCTCCAGCGCTTCTCGTCGATATGGCACAGATGCCAAATCAAACTCCGAGTGAAGAAGAATGGCTGATTGCCAGTTTAGCAGATTGACGAGATGTGTGGATAGCCCACCGAGACTCATTGACTTTTCGTGTGGTTTCCATGTCATATGCTCCTGCGTCAGCTTCTCCAGCATACGACGCGTACCAGCTAACTCCTGCAAAACATCCCCGATGATCAGATCTTTATCCATTCCTCTATCTCCTCTCAAAAATGAAGTACCAACTAAAATTTATCATAGAGAATCACCCTTGAGTTTTTCGACGATACCCTTCTTCAAGGAACACTCCCTATAAAAGCTCGATTCTTGATATCCATTAGATTATACCATTTCCAGGAGGTGGAAAATTACTATAATTAAACTTTACCTTATTCTTACATAGAAAAACCCTCCCATAATTCGAACCTATTAGATCAAGGTTTCATGAAATGGAAGGATTTAAAATGGCAGGTCCGATATGGAATTTTCAGAGGAAGTAGTGACTTCGCTGTCTCTGATGCTTAGATACTCTCTACTAATTGCATGGTCGTAACACATGTATTATCACTCTTAAAAGTGGAAAGTGCGGCTTTCGCTTTTACACCATCCTGTTCAATCGTTACATTATATTTCTTATCACGAGGTAACCAAAGATCAATGAATCCGTTAGATTGGGACTTCATAGTTTGATCCACAATCACATTGCCCGCAGTGTCCTCGACATATACATCAAACATTTGTTCTGTTAATTCCCCTTGGCATCCAGTCAAGCTATGTGTTGCACACGGGTGTGTATTCTTAACATATGGTGCGATGGAAACAAAAAACTCATCTTTGGGTAAGTCATATTTGGTTGATTGATTGTTGCTGTCGGTCACAATAAGCTGCTCTGAAGTGATGGAAGCAGAGAGGTCTTTCATGCTGCTTGAACTATATTCCTGCACTAATTGTTTAACGTTAGATGTATCGGTTGCTGCGGGTGATTTTTTATCATTTCCCCCCACAAATAAAACTGCCCCTAAAGCAACAACAACTACTGCACCAGAAGCCATCCAAATTTTTGTCCTCATTGATATTCATCCCCTTCTCTTCGATTCAATCATTTTCATTACACCAATAGTTCACATATGTTTCCTATTATATCATTATTATTACTTCACGAAACCTTTATCAATGATGTTAAAGATGCACAAAAAAAGGCCCCTTCTGGTTATTCACCGAGAAGAAGCCTTGAATCTTGCTATATTATTTAAGCTTGCAGACTATTTACAAGATCACTGATAACATCCGCTAACGGAGTGACTGGACGATTCAGTACTTTCTCTAGATCGTCACTTTCAATATCCAGCCATCCTTCGCGAATACCACGTTGAATCGCAACAACGAATGGCAGAGCAGCTTCTGGTACACCAACCTCAGCCATGATTTTCGCATAAGCTTCGTCGTCAACTTGCAGCACTTTAATTTCTTTACCTATTACGCCACTTATAATTCCAGTCAATTCTTCTTGTGTTAAAGGCTTGCCAGACAATTCATAGACAGAATTCTCATGTCCTTCCCCAGCTAGAACATTAGCAGCAGCTTCTGCATAATCTCCTCGTGCTGCCCAGCCAACTTTACCACTACCAGCAGAAGTTACCCATGGGGCACCTGCTACGGCGCCTTGGATAGATCCAACCTCGTTCTCCATGTACCAGTTGTTGCGAAGGAAACTGTAAGGAATTCCGGTAGCTCGAATGGCTTCCTCGGTTACACGGTGTACTTCAGCAAGGAACAGCTCACTCTTCTCAGCATGTCCTACGCTTGTATAGGCAATGAATCCAACACCAGCTTTAGCGGCTGAATCAATAGCTGCCTTATGTTGGCGAATCCGAGTCTCGTTATCTCCATCTGAAGATACAATTAGCAGTCGATCCACACCGGCAAACGCTACATCCAATGTTTCCGGCTTATCAAAGTCACCATGACGGACTTCCACACCACGCGCTTTAAGATCACTTGCTTTATCTGGATTCCGGACACTTACTACAAGGTCCCCTGCGGGTACAGTTTTAAGTAGAGACTCTATCACCAATGATCCGAATTGACCTGTTGCTCCTGTTATAGCTATTTTCATTTTAAAATCCTCCTCAAATTAGGATGAATTTCATCCTCTTAATAATCGCTCACCTGTAACTATTGTAGTTACATTAAAAAAAGATGTCAACTCCTTTATTTTTATAGCCTTGACTCATCCTAATAAATACAAACAACCCTCGCGGTATCCGGTTGGAATACAGCGAGGGCTTGAATGAAGATATCAGCTCCATATTAACTTAATAACCGTTCCTTTACCTACGTGACTCTCGACAGTAATCCGGCCCCCCATACATTCGATCAGTCCTTTAGAAATCGCCATGCCGAGCCCAGAACCGTTGGAGGTAGACGCTGTATCCGTTCCTCGATAATATCGTTCAAATAGCCGGATCATTGTTTCTTCATCCATTCCATCGCCGTCATCAGCAAATTGAATGATAAATCCGGTGTCCCTATCTTTATGAATAAGCGAAACGGTCAACTTCGTATCCGGTGGGTTGTGGAGCAGCGCATTCGCAGTTAAATTGTTGACAACCCTTTCTAGCCATGGCGTATACAATTGAGCTCTTACTTCGGTTTGTGCAGGCAGAAATACTATTCGCTGCTTCCCGTAGGCAGGATTGGCAGCAGCTTGTTCGAGAGCTTGTTGCAGCCAAGCGTTCAATTCAACTTCCATCGTCTCAGGTGGTTTAATTCCTGACTTTAGACGATAGGTCATTGCAAGATCACTGATCAGCATGTCCATATGGGCCGATTTATCTAGCATAGTCGTTGTAAACTTACGAACTTCCTCTTTCGACCAATCGTATTTTGGTTCGGCCAGTAAATGAGCATATCCTGTGATTGAGGATAATGGGGTTTTCAAATCATGAGTAACACCGGCGATCCATTCCTCGCGTAAGCTCTCCGTCTCTTCCCGCAGTACTTGATCACTCTTCAAGGTTGCCGATAATTTCTCAATTGAAACCATCACATCAGCAAAAACACGGTATCTTCTCCTCCATTTACCCACGGCTGTTCGACTGCGACGAAGTCCTTTACGATCCGTTGGCTCTGTATAGATGGCATTTCCGATGGAATCGAGCCACACGAGCATATGCAGCATAGGTGCACCGAAACGATGAGCTTGCCATAAAGAGAGCAACACAAACGCGATCAATAAAGCGATAAGCATGGCAAATGAACCGATGATCACGACCTTTACTTCCTCTGGTATCCACACTTTTTTACTTGGATCTGTCCCTTTGATATTGGGTTCTCCCACGATCCAAGTACGACCTGAGTCCTTATCAAAAGAAGAAAGAACATGGTACCCATATCGTTCACTGTACAGGGTGCGAAGTGCAAGCTCTTGAACGGAGTACTGAGTGGGTATCATATTAGGTCTATTATAAGAAACCACTTCATTGCCTGATGAATCTATAAGTTGAACAAAAGCTTGGGCCGATTTAATTTCTTTTTCAAGTTCATCAGGAAGTACTGGGTCCCCTTTCGCAGCAGCGAATGTCCCCTCACTCACTTTCTTTAATAGTGGACCTAATACATTAGGCGCACCATACACCAGTGCGAGCTGTTTACCATCCTTTTCTTGAATCCATAGTGCCAGATTATAAGGAAACGGCTGAGTGCCCGTCCAATAAGCAACTACTTCGCCAGGGCCATATTGAATGGGTACATCTTTAGGTGTATTATAGGCACTCTCAACTTGCCCATCTTCATTTAGACTTTGTAGCCAGCCTTTATTTTTCTTCACTTGCTCCAGTAAACTCGGAGAAAAATGTATGCCATCCTCATCAATCTTAGAAGATTCTACCAATTGTTCAAGACCCACATTGGCAAAATCACGCGAGAGACTAATATCAAGAAACCGCAGCAAAATCCAAGTAAATGTTATGGCAGAAATAGCGAGTACTACCATGCCCGTAATTGCGAGCTGAAGAACAAACTTTAACGTTAACCGGCGCTTAATATTCATGGCGCAGACAACTCTTGACGTTCTACTTTAACCAGTTTGTACCCAAGACCTCTAACATTAACAATAAACTTCGGATCGGATGGGTCTGCTTCTATACGCTCTCTTATACGGTGAATATGCACCATGACCGTATTATCATCACTTAAGGCTTCTTCACCCCAAACCTTTTCATATAATTCACTTTTGCTGAATATTTGATTGGGATGTTTACATAAGAACAGCAGCAATTGGAATACAAGTGCCGGACAAGAGACCGACTCACCCTCAACCAGCAGCTCCCCTGCCGTCTCATCCAGTTTAAATCTCCCGTAATCGTAAACGTTCGCAGATTTGCTGTGAACTGTCGCTGTGATCTTATCAGTATCTGATGGAGCAGGTGAACTTAAGTACCGCCGCAACTGCGCTCTTATTCGAGCGACAACTTCAAGTGGATTAAAGGGTTTAGTGATATAATCATCTCCACCTATAGCAAATCCGGTCAGCTTATCAAAATCAGAGGTTCGAGCCGTAAGAAACAGGATAGGTGCGTCCGTCGTCTGCCGAATAAAAGGACAGATTTCAATTCCACTGCGCCCTGGCAACATCACATCCAATACAATCAAATCATATTTTTTGGCTTCGCAGGCGCTTATCGCTTCTTCACCCGTCACCGCAGTATCAATATTTAAATAACCTTCCTTGAGTAATACAGTCTCCATAATCTCCAAAAGCGATTGTTCATCATCTACAAGTAAAATCGATGCTTCATTCATTGTGAAATTCCCTTTCCAAATAGCCCTTGTTTTTATCATCATAGCATGATTCTTGACGCTATCAATCGCACTAACCTTAACAGAAGCTTAATTCGTATTCGTCTACTACACCAAAAGTTAAGATCGTATTAATACTGTGTTTCAGAAGAGCTAAGACTCATTTGCTATAATTTGACTATTGGGAGGCGATATTCTTGAAAAAAAGCTCTAAAAAAATAATCAGCATACCGGGAATGTCAGCAAAAACAGTTTTGGCAATAGGATCACTTGCCTTACTATTAACAGCTTGTGGAGGAGGAAAAACGGATATGAACAATAATGCGAAAGTGGAGCAAACATCCAATTCAGCTGTAGAATCAAACGAAATAATGTTCCTGCCTGATGATCTGCCAAATTTTCTGCTTAAAGGGAACTATAAAGAAATGTACGCCCACTTTAGTCAGCCTTTGAAGGATGAGGTAAGTGAAACTGAATTAGCTGAGACCGCTAAGGAATTCACTAAGGATATCCAGACACTGAACAAAGCATCTGATATGCAGCTTAATGGATTTGATCGACGTACTTGGTTGAGTGATACAGGTAATAAAGGGCTCATCGGAATGTTTGATCCGGATGGAACCATTTCATTAATCCAGATTCAAGAACTGACATCTTCCCCTGAAACCGATACAAAACTTAGTAAGCATGAATACGCATTGCCTTTCGAAGGTGACTGGTTTGTATTTTGGGGCGGAGAAAATGTTCTCGTAAATTATCATTATGAAGTAGAGATCCAGCGTTACGCCTATGATTTCATTCAGGCCAAGGAGAACTATTCTTATAAAGGGGATCCGCTAAAAAACAAAAGTTATTATGCCTTTGGGGAAAAAATCTTCGCCCCTGCAGATGGTACAATCGTATCGGTTATGAATGATATTAAAGATAATGAACCTGTCGGTGTTATGAATCCAAACCAGGCAACCGGCAATAACGTGGTCATCGATCACGGTGGTGAATTCAGCCATCTAGCACATCTCAAAAAAGGTTCGATTACAGTTAAGCCAGGCGATAAAGTCAAAAAAGGTGATATCATTGGGCTGACGGGTAACTCGGGCAACTCTAGTGAGCCCCATTTACATTTCCAGATCTCTGACGGAGTGGATTTATTCAACTCTCGTTCTATCCCTGTTAGGTGGGGGAACGGATTGAAGCCGATCCAAGGCGAGACGATCACCGCTGCTGAATAACGATCATTCTGGGTGGGTAAGGTTGTCTCCCTTATGAGATAGACGGACGAGACAACCTAGCCTGCGCTGAAATACATATAATTAGGGCCTTCTACAAATATTAATAGACATGTAGTGACTAAATTTCGGTCTCTTTCTCTGAAGAAAGGAAGCGTTGAACCAGATGACTTTACTCCTAGGGTCACATGTATCCATGACTGGACCAAAAATGCTCCTTCGAGCTAGTGAAGAGGCAGCATCTTATGGAGCGACCACCTTCCTAATATATACCGGAGCTCCTCATAATACTCGCCGTAAGCCCATTGAAGCTTTGAATATTGAAGCTGGACAAGCTCACATGAGAGATAACGGCATTTCAAATATCGTTGTACATGCTCCATTTATTGTTAACTTAGGGAATACGCTATCCGCTCAGGTCTTTGAACATAGTATTGAGTTTCTTCAATCAGAGATTATTAGAACGGAAGCTTTAGGCTCTACACAAATTGTCCTGCATCCCGGGTCCCATGTTGGTGCGGGTCCACAGGCCGGAATTTCTCGGATCGTAGAAGGTTTAAACGAAGTGTTAGCCAATAAACGAAATGTTCAGGTTTCATTAGAGACCATGGCTGGAAAAGGTAGTGAATGCGGAACTACATTTGAGGAACTTGCGGCTATTATTGATGGAGTGACGCACAATGAGCGCCTGTCTATTTGTATGGACACTTGCCATATCCACGATGCTGGTTATAATGTGAAGGAAGATTTTGATGGCATATTGGATCAATTTGATCACATAATTGGAATAGAGCGCCTAAAGGTCATTCACGTAAATGATTCAAAGAATATCATCGGCTCGCGAAAAGACAGGCACGAAAATATCGGACATGGATATATCGGCCTTCAGGCGCTTCGATATGTAGTCCACCATCCACAGCTAACAACCATTCCCAAGCTCCTGGAGACCCCCTCCATCGGTGAAAAGAAATATGTCAACCCGCCCTATAAGCATGAGATTTCATTGTTACGAGGAGAAACGGATGAGCCGATAAAACAAGCATAAACGCCTTCGGCGTCCTTATAAGGACGGTAAGCGTTTATGCTATAAACTATAATCAATTTATCCTTTTGCAGGATCATTCGTAACAGGTGCGGTTTCGTTCATTTGAAGTTTCTTTAGCGAGTTTTTCTTTGCGGTTAATTCTTTTGACAGATCAGCTTGCATACGATTTAAGGTTTTTATCTCATCATTCAGCTTTTTGATTCGCGACATTTTACTGCTCAAATCTGTGTGAGACTTGCTAAATTTCATATCCTGTTCTAATTGGTTAATTTTGAATTTAGATTTTTCTTTTTTGTTCTGTGTGCTCTTGATTTTGTTTTCGAGCTCGGTAATTTCTTGTTGTAATTTAGTGATCATTGGTTTAGTAAAATTAATTGCCATTCTTACACCTCATATCATATTGTGTTGCTGAGAGATTATTCTACTATAAAAAGAGCAAAAAAGCACACTCATTAGAGTATGCTTCAAAGGTTCACATATTTTAAAAATAATCAGAGAAATAAGGATGCTCTGGTCTAATCAGTCCTTCCAGCAAATGAATCGTGGCATCATCCGTCTGAATACGTCCGATGCGAGCCAGGTAGGTTGGCCGCTTATAGCCCATTAACATGGTTGTTAAGGTAGGAATATCAATCGTGAGTGAAGGATTTAATCCCCCTTTTCGCAGGGTCCCCTTCCCTTCTTTATCTACAGTTAGTGAAAATGTCCCTCGATTCCATTCCAGCATCGGATCGCTTAAGTTAAAAATGAGCTCACAGTCTTTGTCCTGCCGTTTAAAAGGATACTGTTCGATAAATAAACGGACATCTACAATCCGTGCCATAAAGTATGGAGCGATCGTTTCTTTAATATCCCCATCATCTAATATGAATGACAACGGTTCTCCTTTATAAATATCCCCTTTAACCAGCTTAATCATTGAAAAGTGCGCACTAATAAAATTCCACAAGCCCGTTCGAGCCTCTTCAACAATGTATACCATCTCTTTGATATAAAATATTTCTTCGGCGACCCAATACAACAAGTACCCCATGGGTTCATCGTTGTTATTGTAATAAATACCTACCGTCATATCATCTAAATCCCACCGCAAATATTCTTCCCAAGCTAACTCATTACGAATCATCGCCCCATGATGCTGCACGGCAAACTGATCATAAATCACTTTGATATCTGGATGTTCAATGGATACACGTTCCACATTTCCTGGGACATTTCTCATTTTTGGCAACTGTGTATCCGGAACTTCAAATGAGATTTTATCAGTGATGATTTCCCAGCCTTTTCTTCTATAATAAGGGATTGAATACGGATAAAGATAAGATATCGATTGTTTACGATCCCGCATTTTAGTTAAAGCATGAAGCATCAGTTTATTCATTAAACCTAAATTGGCATATTCGGGATAGGTTCCAACACCCGTTAATCCACCCATCTCATAGATATGCCCAAAAATATTAACCTGAAATGGGTATACGGCTAACTGAGAGATGAGCTTGTCTCCATCAAACCAACCTACAACATCAGCATACTTAAGAACTGGCAACTTAGCCTGAGTGATTTCACGATTCTCCCAGCCAAAGATTTGCAGATCACGATTGGTCACTTGAAATACATAACGTAATAGATTATTAAATTGTTCTGCGTGCTTAGTCTCGACATTAGCTAATTTGATTCTATCCTGTAACTTACTGCGACTCACTGTTATTACCTCCGATAAATTGACCACTTTTTAAGCTTAGATCACTAGCTTGATCACATTGACTCAACGCATAGTATTCTTTATATACGTTGAATCAATGCATTAGGTGTCCATTATCTTGAGATTTCTTAATCTTTACCCAATGAGTTCCTTTGTAATCTAGGGATCAACGCGTAAGCAAACGTGATGAATGGACTTAACCATAAGAAAGTTGCATACGGCGCATATTCTATCACGGGTACACCCAGAGTCACTGCGAAGAAGGCACCACTGACACCCCATGGAATCAATGGATTAACGAGAGTGCCGCAATCTTCTAGCGTACGGGACAGTGTCTTCGCTGGAATGCCACGGCGATTATATTCATCTTTGAACATTTGACCTGGCAAAAGAATCGAAAGATACTGTTCACCCGTCATGCCATTTACCGCAATGGATGACGCTCCGCTCATCAGTACAATGCTGCTCTTACGCTTGAGTGGTTGAATGAGTTTACGGAAAAAGGCCTCAATGACACCGCAATGCTGAATCAAACCACCTAAGGATAAGGCAATTAAGATTAGAGATACAGACCACATCATCGATTGCATTCCTCCGCGGTTCACGATAGAAGCAACCATTTCATTCGCGATATTACTGTTATATCCACTCTGCATTACACTAAACCAGACATCGATTTCAGTCTGCTGCTGAATCAAAGCCGTCACAAGAAGACCACTGACAATACCAACAACTAACGTAGGCAGGATCGGTATCCGCTTGATCGAACAAGCGATGACAGCTAGCGGAGATAGCAGCGTTAACCAATGAATATGGAATCCATCTTGTAACGCAAGCTTAATGTCTTTAATCGAGGATAAGTCGATCGAATTCCCCTTTGGAGCGAACAGAAAAAAGAGAGTGGTGATAACAAGCGCCGGCACCGTAGTGTATGCCATATTACGAATATGTGTAAACAAGGATATACCCGCTACTGCAGGTGCAAAATTCGTTGTATCGGAAAGTGGCGACATTTTATCACCAAAACAAGCCCCACTGATAATTGCTCCAGCAGCCAAAGTTGGGGAAATCCCCGTAGTTACTGCAATTCCCATTAAAGCAACGCCGATGGTGCTTACTGTCGTGAAGGAGCTTCCAGTGAACATCGAGACGATGATCGTGACATATAATGCGCTCACCGCAAAATAATTCGGATTAATATAATCCATACCATAATATAAAAGCGACGGTACTGTACCGCTCATCATCCACACAGCGATCAGAATTCCAATCAGCATGAGGATAAGAATTGGCATTATGGCCGTTTGTATCCCTTGAATAATTGCTGATTCGATCTTCTTCCAAGAGAAACCAAACATTCCTAGTAAGACGGCCGTGCCTATTGTAGTTACGAGAAGCGGTAGATGCGGCTCCGCTTTCAATAGAAAGATGGATACAAATAGAAGTGCTAAAATAAAAACGATGATGATCATGCTTTTTGAGAAACTAAGCTGTCGTTCCATGAAAATAATGCTCCTTAACATTGTATTGGGTATAAAATTAATGATCGAACGCTTCCGCACTTTTAAGCTTTTTTGCTTTTTGGCATTGAAGCGCAGAGGTAATCTTAACGAAAAGACTGAGAACAGTCAATGTAAAGAACATACATTGAAGGAATTTCCATAAAAAGTTCATAAGTATAGGCGAGAAATAAAAAAAGTGCTGGCAATTATGCCAACACATTTGACTTGGTTCTTAACCCAGCTCACTACAATTTTAATTGTCAATGTTTTTAGTTGTTCTCGGTTCCGATAAAACGTAATTTAACGGGTAAGACTGACTCCCTAACAACATCCTATGACCCTGAAATTCATCATATAAATTTATACGGAAGCTTCCTCCCCTTAATTTATTGTAAAGGTTACTATTAAATGAAGTTGTGTATGACTTATTTTTGCCCATTGGCAAATCAGTCCCCATTACCAAAGTCTTCTCCATAGATTGTCCGTAAGGGTCAATAAGCTCTAAGACTAACTTATGCTCATAGGCACCTGCTTCAAAATCCTCTTGTTCGGATAAGCTATAATTTACAGCTATATCTAATGTGTCCCTTTCTTCAGTAATGTAACCCACTGCATTTGCAACCGAAAGGTTGTAAGGGAATAGATCAACACTTATTAGATTATTCTGTGAGATTACTGCTTTAGGGGTAAGTGCTAATTTAACACTATTGATAAATCCAGTTGATGTCCCCCCTAGATCTGTAAGCTTACCGTCAGCAACCCCTTCTCCAATATATAGCACAAGCTGAGAGGTATCCACACCTTGGGGAAGCTTACTCCAGATGGTAACCAATTTTTTACCATTTGGGCTAGTTGGCGTTGTCGATTGGCTAACCATCGCGTTGAAAAATTGGTTATCAGGTGTTTTGTAATAAGCTACCAGCTGTGCCTGTTTCGACTGGCGTGGTTCTTCGCTAATCATTTCCAGTTCCGTATAGATCAAATTAGATTTGTTAGAATTATATGTGGTTGTCCGACGCTCACGGACTTCTGCTTTTTTGCCTAACGAATTCATATGATGAGATTCACCTGCAGCAATCGTATGGATCACATTATTTAGCGAGTTTGAATACATGGAGAGAAACTTCGTGACTTCATCTCCAGAGGTATCTTGTAGTACAATTTTCAGCTGATTGAAGCTATAAGAATATGGCACTTTCGCTATCACAAATATCTCTTTTGTTTCATTAGGAGCTAGTGACGTTTGCGAATTTGTGGTCACGATCTGGGCTGTACTGCTCAGATCACTCATTCCTGCTTTGACTATAGCTTTTAAAGAAGGTAGCTGTACTGAGGTTAAGCCTGTGTTCCGGATGCTGATATTAGTTACGATTTGATCACCATCATCCCAAGGCAACCGCTGATAGGATCCAAGCTTCACCATGAACTTCCCGTACCTGTTCTCGACCATATACTCTTGTCCCATCAGATTATTATATTCTAGAGCATACGGAATGTTATACAACACAGTTGGAAAAACAACCTTGTCATCAACAGCGGGTTCCGTCCACTCCAGCTTTAACGTACCTTGATTAAGTGTTAATGGCACATCCGCACTGAGACTGACGATCTTTTCTTCAAGTGGTTTCAATATTACATTCGCAAGTGCTTTTGAATCTACCGGAATACTTAATCCTTCAGCAGCTTTAACCGTAAGCTCATATGCAGGTAGCGTGACAGGTTTATTCCCAAGATTCTTTAGGCGGAATTGAAGATTCCATTTCGCAAAGTCATTTTCCGAATATACGGAAGCACTCTTCAATTGTGTTTCAACCGTGTTATTCTTGATAGAAATCTTTTTCACAGCATAATTAGCCACAGCGAAGTCAGAAGTTGTTACTGAAGGAAGCTTAAAAGATTTAACAGGTAGCATTATTTTCAAAGCTTCATCTTCTTGTGCAAATTGCAAGATCATATGTTCAGTCTTCATATAGGAAGGAACTTCAGTTAAATAATAAATCGTCTTCTTTTCTTGGGACTGTACATCGAAACTGCTGCTAGAATCCTCCTGCTTAAGTTCGAACACCGAACCACCAGCTGATCTCAGGTACGCAATATAAGTAGAATTGCTTAGCACTTTTTTACCCAAATTCGTGTAACTAACGCCAACTCTCATATAGACTTTTCCATTCCTTTTAAGCCTTTGCATACTTTCCGCTTTGATATCAACTTGCAGATTATCCAGCGTGATCTTCTTGCTCTGGCCTTGAGGAACGACAACTGAATAACTTGCCGGAATGGAGAATACACCCAGCTTTTTCTGATAATCCTGGCTACTGAAATCCCACTTAAATAGGGTCACTTTGGTGCCGTTTAATTTTGTAGACTCTCCAATATTCACGTAGTAAGTTACAATTTGACTACTCTGTGGAGGAATATTTTTTTTAGTAACATCTCTTGTGACAGGTTTACCTTGTATGACTGTCCCCCCAGTTGTAGTAACCCTTGAGAAATAATCTACGTAAGCTACACTATTGGTACTACTATTGCTATAACTAAGTGTGTATATAAGTATATTACCGCTCGGTTGCTCTAAAATATCCATATCTATTAGCTTCACGTTGACATTGTTCTTTATAGCGATCGACCCAAGTTTATCAAGAGTGAATACCGCTGCAGTTGAAGCACCTGTCGATGCTGCGTATATGCTGTTTGCAAGAGGTTGGCTTAACATCATTGCACTGAGCAGAACTACAGCGTATGTCTTTAATGGTTTGTGCATGAGTCTCCCTCCTTATACAAAATCCTGTTTAATACATCTATTCGTTTAGAACGATTGTTACTCGATTCTGGATCAACTTTGCAACAGCTTCCGCAGATTTTTGTCCACTGAAGAATGATGAGGACTCCTCTCTAATAATAGAAAGCACTTTAGTATTCAGTTCCGCATATTGATCTACTGTATGAATGATTTCTTTAAACTTAGTAAATTCTTCATCAGAAATCTTAGCTGCTTTTCCGGTTGGAAGTTTATATGCTCCACTTTTCATCTTTTCCTGAATATCGTTTAAATTCTTATCGTTCACTGATTGGAGCAGAGAGAATCCTTCTCTATCTTGCAAGGACTGTGCTTCTTCAGATAACAAGAAGGTCATAAACTTATAAGCTTCTTCTTTCACCGGAGTATTGGCTTGTATGGCAAGCGAAGATGAAGGAATGATTCTCATACCACCAGTCTGACCTGCATGTGGCTTTTGAAGGTACACCGGATTTTCAAAGTAAGAATATGGACCATCGATAAAGTCTGTTGGTGACCATATAACGATGGAGTTAAATAGCTGATTCCCTATCTCCGCTGGCTCCGAAGTCATAACTTGTTCTTTATACATTTTCTTGACTTGTTCCAATAGCTCCACAAAATCAGGCGAGTCGAACTTCGCTTGTTTCGCTTCACTATCAACAAACAAATTATAATTATCAATAGCCATTTCTTGGAGTGTCATTTCCGCTGGGTACTCCGTTAGGGCATAAAGTTTGTTTTTAGCGTCCTTCCCAGTCAGTTGTATAATTTCCTTCGATTGCTCCCCAAACTCTTTCCAAGTCCAATTCTTATCGTCAATCTTCACATTTGAGTTCTTAATCATATTCCCATCACCTATGAACGCTCTAAAAGCGAACCCGGTAGGAATGAAATATAGGCCGTCATTTACCTTCATTGCGTCCAAAACATTCATTTCTAAATCACTCTTATTTACCGTTTTATCGTGTTCAAATATATCATTCATGTTCACAAGCAACTTTTTACTCACATAATCATTGATTGAAAAGGCGCTTACATCAAAAATATCTGCACCTTTTCCAGAGAGTAGGGCTGTATTCGTTGTTTTTTTATATTCTACATAACCATTCTCTCCCCACTCATTTCCCACTTCTTTATATGCCTTAATTTGTAGGTCGATATCCGGGTATTTCGCTTCAAACTTTTTCTCTAGCGCCTGATAGAATGCACTCGATTCTGCTAGGGATAGAGTCAAGATTGTCTTTCCCTCTTCAGTTGTCGTTTCCCCCTTGCTTTCCACTTTCTCATTACCTCCGGAATTACATGCCGTTGTCATTATCAAAGCACCCATTAATAGTACAAAAATAGACCTTTTAATCATTTGATTTCCTCCTCCTATTTTCTCGTTTATATGATTTCTTATTGCAGTCGAACTCGATTCCCGTCTTCAAGAGGTTCATTACTTTCCAGAATAATTGAATCCTCCTCATAGAGAATATCCGATTGAATCATCGTTTCTTTCTCGTTTTTTTCACTGGAGTGAATACGAACTTTTTGAGCGACAAAGACATTGCCTAATGCCCCCCGCTGCTCGTCAACTTTATAAATAAACAAACCTTCGCGATCCTCATGAATAGCTTCATTTGATAGGAGTAATCCCTCTTGGAGTGAATGTTTTTCGATTTTGATCCGAGCCTGTTCACCTCCTTTAAGTTCTGGATCAACGACTTTTATTCTCAGATTCTTTTGAGGAATGGTTTGAGTCTTCCCGGTCTCATTACTAGAGGGGCTATCAGTACGTGACTCTGAATTCGCAATTTCTTCAATGGAGCCGTTTAGGATCCGGGCTTCTTGTCCGTGATTCATATCAACCTCAACCTCTATCTTTTCTCCAGCAGAAATCCCTAAATTGGACAAATGCACGGAATCCATAATAATATCCAATCTGTAACCCCGACTACTGTTGGATACAATTACATCCGGTTCTCCCATTGAAGCTAACCCTTCGACGGCATTCAGTTTTGAAATCAGACCATCGAAAGGAGAAAAAAGTTGTTTTTCAGTTGTTAGACGATTTCTTAGCCCGCTAATCTTATTTTCCTGAGCTAATATATCTAATTTACCTTTTTCGATATCACGTCTTGCATTTCTGATTTTGAATTCATCCTCCTCCAGCGCGGATTGGATGTACTGATCTTGCCTATTCTGTTGATCAATTTTCTGCTTTTCTAAATTTGTTATTTCATCTTTCAATTCTTGCTCAGCAGTTTTGCTCTCATAGATAATAAGCTTTTGTCCCTTTTTTACACGTTGTCCTTCTTTCACTAGAATTTGTTCGACCTTTAGTCCGGAAGTATTCGAAAGTTTAACTTCAGCAAGTGGCTGCAATATCCCACTACCTTCAATCGTAAATAAAAGATTTCCCTTTGTTGGTTTTTCGGTTCTAACTTTCGGCAAGGTCAAAGTTTGTATCGTGTTACTGAACAATGTAAAAAACAACAATAATCCCATAAAAACCATGAAGACGACTTGAATATTTCGTTTACGTCTACGATCAGTCGGCTCTATACCTAACTCCATATCCCGTCATTCTCCTCCAATCAACCTTTGATACCAGACAATTGAACGCCTTCAATAAAATACGATTCCGCATACAGAAACAGCATCACCATCGGAGCCATATAAAGTATGGATGCAGCAAAAGCAATGCCTCGCTCGCCTTCATTGATCCTCGATAAAAAGACTGACAATGGCTGTTTAAACGGATCATCAAGAAAAATAAGCGGCTGCTCCACCATATTCCAATAATCCACGAACAATAATATGACTAGTGCTGCCAGACCAGGTTTAATCATCGGAATTATAATCTTGTAGAAAATCAGAAAATGTCCAGCACCATCCATTTTGCTTGCTTCGATATACGCATACGGTATATCTAGCATGAACTGTCTGAGCATAAACACACCAAAAGCTGCGAAAATTCCAGGCAATATAATTGCATATGAACTATTTAATATTCCTAGCCTATCCGCCATAATATAGTTCGGTACTAGCGTCACTTGGAAAGGCATAAGCATCGTTAGGACATAAATAAGAAACAAAGGATCTCGTCCCCGGAATTTCAGCTTCGAGAATGCATAGGCAGCGAGTGCTGCTACTAATGTTTGTCCTGCAATGATGGGCACAACCATGAATACTGAGTTCCAGAACATCGTCAGATATTTAGGGTTGTCTAGGAGAACCTTAGTATACTGGTCCAAGGACACTTGATCCGGCAGCAATTTTAAATTTACAAAAGGATCTTCTCTCCCTTCAATCACCTCATTCATCTGCCCGATAGGTCCATAATTGATCTCAATTTCTTTCTCTGTCATAAGCGAATTTGTGAATGTGATCACAATCGGGAATAATAACAAGACTGCAATAACAGCCATGACGAGTGTTAATGCCCCTTTTCGCAACACTTTGACAACTGGCACAACCTTTTCACCCCTATTCCATGAATTGTCTATGCCTCCGTTCAAATGCAAACAATCCCAACACAATCAATAAAATACAACCAAACATCAAGGTCGCCGCGGCAGTCAGCTTCTGAACATCGAGCGACATGAACATATTGTTCATATAATGCTGCAGCATGTAAATGCTGTCGTGCGGATAATCACCAGCGATTAAATACGTTTCTCGAAACACTTTGAATGAATTAATAATCGACATGATGATTACAAAAAACATCGAAGAGGTTAGATAGACAAGCGTAATACTGCGAAACTGCCGTAATCGTCCAGCACCTTCAATTTGAGCCGTTTCATAATAATCCTTTGGAATTTGTTGCAATCCCGCCAAGAATAAAATCACGTTATAACCGATGTTCTTCCATAAATAAACAACAATGATTACATTTCTAGCTGCATCCGTCTTCATCCAATCCACACGATCGATACCGAAGTTGTTCAGCCAGGCGTTAAGCGAGCCATTCCAATCGAAGAGCATCTGCCAGATCAGAATGATAGAGGCGACAGGTACGACAAGCGGCAACACGTATCCAGTCCTCAGCCAATTCCGAAGATATGTATTTTTATTCAATAGCATTGCTAATCCTAACGAGAGCACAAGCATTAGTGGAACACTTATCACGCTAAAATTAAATGTATTAGATGCTGCTTTACGGAAAGAATCGCTCTCTAGCAGCTCTCGGTAATTATCAAACCCTACAAAGTGGCCCTCTATCGTGCTGTCCATAAAAGAATAGAATACTCCCATAACAAACGGTATAAGGTAAAACATCGCGAATCCGATACCGCTTGGTGCCAGGAACATTATTGCCGCTGAGATATCCTTTCGGAGCCATTTCTTCATACTTGGGTTTATCATTCTTTCAGTAACCTCCTTCATGTACTAAGAATAAGTAAAACTTTTTAAAAAGAAGTACGGTATATATTAAGTATTTCTTAAATTTCAAAGAATGAAGATGTGGGGTCACAAAAAAACCGTTGATAGAATTATCAACGGCTAATGAGTTAATATAAAATTCAATCTTTTGTTTAATGATTCATTGCTTTCTAATTCTTCGAGTACAACTCCACAGCCTGCGTATCCATAATTGGATTTGTATATTTCTCTAACGTTATCGTTAATGGCTGAGGATAGTTCTTCGCATCCGCGCCAAAATTATATCCAAACTCGTTCACAGCTGAGCCATCCTTAGAAGTCGTATAGCTGCTGAAGCTGCTTGTGGAAGGTGCTCTATTATATACTTTCCCTTTTGCGTCAGTAAAAGTCTCAGCAAGTCTAGTAGAGCCTTCTAAATATTGAGCATTCTCAATATTACGTCTTAGGAGGATTTCTCCTTCCTCTACGTTATTCTCTGGCGTTGGCGTGACTAACTCAAGTCCAGTTCCGGGCGCTTCAATAAGCTGATATTTGTTAAGATCCACGACAATTTTCATTTGATCCTTTTCGACAGCCGAAATTCCGAATGCTTTCAACGTCACAGAATCCGACTGCTGGCTGCCCTTACTATTCTTGAACACTAACGTGAACATGGAGTTGTCCGTATAGACTTCAGAATTGTCAGAATTGATGATATCGGGGTAATACAACTTCTCAACTGTGTCCCCTTTTTTACTAATCAGTACTGGATTAATTAATTGAAAAATCTGTTTATCATTATTCTGATTATATTCCAGATCCACATAGGTGCTAAGCGGAGTATACTGCACTTGATTCACTCTAATCTTTTGCCCGTCCACTGTCAGTGTTCCGTCTGTATCCAGCATACGTTCCTGTGCTTTAAGCATGTCAGGGTCAAGCTCGAAAGCAACATCTAGACTAGTCCGATACTTATTACTACTGGATAGGAGAGCCTTATCTGAAGTTTCTGTAAGAATTATATTATAGTTGACTTTCTTTGGATATTTAACCGTTGGTGAAAGATTAGTGGAGTATATAAAATCCATAGACTGTCCGGGTTGAATTCGGCTCTCACTAGCGAGCATACTTAATGATGCACCTTTGTGAAGAGGCGACTCCTGTATCCCTTCAAATTGAAGCTCAAAATCTGCGTGTATAACTACTTCGTCCGTATTGTTCTGAACACTGTATAAAACATAAACCTTCCGTCCATCCGTAACGGCACCTGTCACATCTATCCGGTATCCTTTGTTTTCCGCACTTTGACCGACCGGCACAACGAGATTCTGCTCAAGGGCACTGGCTAATGCAGGCTCTAACCTTGAGAACGAGCGATAAGCTTTGAAATTATCCGTATTTTTAGTGCTGGCCGACTGTACTGAAGGTTGTACCGCTCCCTTATTCGGTAATCCAATTGTTGAATATGTAACCAGTAACGCAACCGCTGCAGCTGCAACGACACCCATTCCTGTAGTATAAATGCGCCGTTTCTCTTGTTTTTTCCCTTTTGCTATTCCTTTTCTCATGGCGTTGTAAATTTTCATCTCCTGTATTGCTTCGACATTTTGTTGCACTTCATCGATGTTCTTATGTAGAATACGTTCTTCTTTTTCTGTCATCCCGTTCACCTCCAATATTGCTATAAATAGCTCCTAAGCTGTTTGAGTCCCTCACGCAGCCAAGTCTTAATCGTACCTTCTGGTCTTTTTAGCACTTTGGCAATTTCGGCAGTGGTCATGTCATGGTAGTATTTAAGCGTTACGACATGCCTATATCTAGGCTTTATCCGATTCATCGCACGCTCCAGATCAATTCGGTCATTACTCTTCATTTCCTGTGCCGCTTCCTCCACCATCTTCTCCGCTACAATCACACGCTTTTTGTGCCGTAGCTCATCCATGCAGCAATTAATCGTTATTCGGATCAGCCAAGGTGTGAAGGACTGTTCATCCTTTAATTTTTTGCGTTTCATCCATGCCCTGCATGAAGCTTCTTGGATCACTTCCAGCGTGTCTGCCTCTGTTCGCAGATAACTGTAGGCAATAGCGTACATTTTTCGATGCTCCACATACAAACGACTAAAAAAAGCTTCTTCATCCATTTGCGCAAAATCTACCATTCTGACTTCATCCATTGTGTTTTCCACCTTCCACCACCCCCTCTATCTTCTATCAGGAAGATGCCTCCACCTCATATATCTATAAGTAAGACGGAGTTGAACGTAAAAACGATTGATTTTTTTCAAATTCATTTCATATGTAGTAAAATAGTAACGTTAAGTACAACCTTTAGAGCATTTTATGAAAAGAGGTGGATCAGTGCTAAAAGCTGACAGACAGGCGTATATCCTAAAAAAAGTAGAGACCGAAGGCCGCGTCGTTGTCCAAGAATTAACACAGGAATTAAATGTAACAGAAGATACCATACGAAAAGATTTACAAAGCTTGTCGAAGCTGGGACTTCTCAAACGAATTCATGGTGGTGCTCATAGCCTTATTAATGACATGAAAGATTTCAATTCACGTGTAGAATTTAATAGCCAGACCAAAGCTGACTTAGCTAAACGAGCTTGCACACTTATTGAGAATGCAAAGGTTATTTTTATTGATGGAGGGTCCACAAATTTAAAAGTAGCCGAGAACATCCCTGAGCATTTTGATGGAAGAATTATTACCAATTCCCCCTCAATTGCGTTATCGCTGTGCCGATTGTCCAAAGCTAGTGTAACCTTGTTAGGTGGCGACCTCGATAAAAAGAACCAAGTGTTATTCGGAGCCGCAACGCTTAGAGCGATACAGCAAATCCATTTGGATCTAACAATCCTTGGCGTATCCACGCTGGATTCAAAGGTGGGCATAACTGTTCCCTCTTATGAGGAATCCATCATTAAGAATCAACTTTTTGAACAATCTTCCATGGTTATCGCCATAGCTACGAAAGAAAAGCTGGAGAAAATATCCACTTTTTTTGTAGCCAAGGTATCCGCGTTAGACTATTTAATCACTGAAGGTACAGTAGACAATAAAATTGTTGATACATATAACAAACTCGGCGTTAACGTAATTACAGTATAGATACTTTCTAAATTTGTACAAAAAAAGATGAACACCTTTGAAGCTTGTGCTCATCTTTCATTTAAAAAGTTCTCAATAGCCTCATAAGAATCTTGATTATGTTGCTTATTACTGATCGTTTTCGAAGTAATCTCAATAAATTGAGCGTTTGGGATATATTCTGAGAGTAATCGTCCGTAGGCGTATGGATGAATTGGATCAAGTTGACTAGCAAGGATCAATGTGGGCAGCTTTAAGTTCTTCCAAGCCTCACGATCATGATTAGGACAATCCATTGGCAGCTTCACAAACTTCATCGAGGTTTCTTTTACATAAGGATATTTAAATTGCCCTAATAGGGATTCAGCCGCATAAGTAGATATTGAATTTATGGATTTATAGATCTCTGAATTTTCGTATCTATTTTGAGCGGTCAGAGGATCTGTATCCTGCAGTACATCATGAATTCTTGCAAAAGCTTCACGAACCAACTTCTCTTGCGGTTTATCTTCCCAAGCTGGACGTGACAGAATAAGCTTCTTAACGCTATCCGGATATCTCAATGCCAAATGTAGCGACACCCCAGCACCTGTGGAAATCCCTCCAATATTAAATGGACGGATATGCAGGTGTTTCGTTAAAGCCATCACATCTTCGGCGAATTGTTTAAAAGAAAAATCATTCGCATGTCCAAACGTTACAGTCTTTCCATGACCTCTAAAATCTAGTGAGATCCTTCGTATGTGATCTGTTTGCTTCATTAAACCGAAAGTTTGATTAACGTCTCCGCCCAGACCATGAAGAAAAATAAAAGGCTCTCCATCCCCTCCATCATCTTCATAATAAAATCGAATGTGATCGTAGGTAAAGTAAGGCACAAGATTCCCTCCTTTATAACGGACCCGAAACGTCACTAAGGTAAATCGTATTTCCGGTCTTAACCGATTCTTCCACAGCGAGCATCGCTCTCATCGTAGCAATCCCATCTTCAATCGTTGCACCTACACCTGGCTTATTATGCAGAATTGAATCTGCAAAACCTTCAATCTGCAATCTATAAAAATGACCATCTGCTCCAAGCGGTCTATGGTAGCTGTTATCACTAGCTTTGAAAATTTCTACATCGCTTGATTTTAATGTCCACGGGTTGTATGTCTTTCCTACTACTGATCCGAATTCACCATAAATTTGGAATCCTTCATGCCAATCCATCCGAACCGCAATGGTCAAATCCAATTGAGCTACAAAGCCGCTTTCAAACTCCGCAGTAATAAACCAACAATAGGCACCGAACTTTTGCGTATTCCATGCTTTCACACTTACAATATTTCCACCTAGATATCTTGCGGTATCGAACAAATGGCTTCCATGACCTAAAATATAATAGCGTTCCTTGTTCGCTTTTGGATCTCCAGCAGGTCTCTTTATATTTTTACCGGATATAATCACTGGCTGAACATTCTCGGTAACGGTATACCGATAGGTGGAATCACAATACCAAGCTTTTAGGCCAATAATCTCACCCATTTCATGATCTACAAACTCTTTAGCTGCTACTATACCGGGGTCAAATCTCTTCATATTCCCCACTTGCACTTTGAGATCGGTACGATCCACTAGCTCTTTTAATTCTTCCACTTCTTCGATGGATACACCTAGAGGCTTTTCTACCAAGACATGTTTACCTGCACGCACCGCTTGTTTAGCTGCCTCCACATGAAATTGATCGGCAATCCCAATAACTACAGCATGTACGCTCGGGTCCGCCAGCATTTGATCATAATCCGTATATACCTTGTCAGGTTCATATATAGCATTCATTCTTTGGAGCAAGTATTCGTCTACATCACATATTGCGTAAAGGAGAGCATTACGTGAACGCCTTATAGCGTCAAAATGCGCCGCTTGTGAAATCTGACCGCAACCTAATACGCCGATGTTCAACAATTGGTTTTCCTTTTTCATATTCATGTCCTCCTATTCTAGTTAAAGAAATTCAAAGCAAGTGCTACATCGTCCTCAGCTAACCCATGCATAATAACAGGACCGTCATAAACCTTACTTAATTCATTTAGATATTCCTTTAAGGGCAAGTTTCCTTTTCCCACCGGTGCAAAAGTGATCTTCTCTTCGGTTACAAAAGCATCTTTGCAATGTGCAATGGCAATGTACTCCTTCAGCGCTGTTAGCGTTTTTGAAATCTTACCTAAGAGGTCCTTATGATCCTGTGGGGTTACTAGATTTGCTGCATCATACAAAACCTTAAGATAAGGTGAATCTAGATCTTGTAATAGTCTCAAAGCATCTTCTGCCGTACTCACCACATTGGCTTGTTCAGGTTCAAATATTAGCGTTACTTGGTTGTCTTCTGCAATTTTCAGCATCCACGCAAGACTTTCATGCAATAGTGACCATGCCCTCACTGTATGATTGTCAGGATGAGAACTCCAGAAATCTTCTTGGTTCAAACTACCCGTAGAAATCGAAACATACGGAACAGCTAATGCAGCTGCAGCCTCAACTACATTTTTAAAACACTGCTGATTTTCAACTTTCTTCTCCTCATTTAGCTCTAGCGTATTAAACGTTCCCGAGATCACAGCAATGCTAACTCCACTGTTCATTACTGCTTCTCTGATTTGATGGATGGTCTCCTGACTAATCTCTTTAGGCAAGCTTTTCAGTCCTACATTAGCAAAATTGAATTGAACGCTACTCATGCCTTGCGCTTTGATTTTGTGTAAGGCGCTCTCCAGTTCATAGTTCAAGTATACTTTTGAGAAAATTCCTAACTTCACAAGTTACACCTCCTTTATCTATTTTCAACTTCATCATACACGTAATTTCGATTATAAACAATAAAATTCAATTACAAAATAAGAACTAATAATCTGCAAAAAAAATATAAAAAAAGTGCTGGCAATAATGCCAACACTCTACAAACAATTATCGATTTCGATTAATCATGTAATTCAATAAATGCTTCAGAAAAGCAATATTACGAGGGATCTCCTTTAACGCTTCCATAGCGAGACAGTAGTGTTCCCACATCTCTTTTCTTGCGCCGTCAGCACCAAGGATAGATACAAACGTTGAATTGTTATTCTCCACATCCTGACCTATCGGCTTACCTAGTAAATGATGATCTCCTTCCAAATCGAGCAAATCATCTTTAATCTGAAAGGCAATCCCCGCATGATAGGCAAATTTTTTCAAAGCCAGAACTTCAGTTTTCTTAACCTGAGCCAGAATCGCTGGCATCACTAGTGAAGCTTCAAATGCAATTCCGGTCTTATAAAAGCAAATCATATTTAATTGCTCTAGCGTCAATGCTTTTCCCTTAGAATTCAGATCCATTGCCTGACCCATACATGTATCTTCTGCTTTTTGGGCTGAATATTGCATCAAGGCTAGCACCGCTTTTGCATCAAAAGAATGAAGTGACGCCTGTTCCTCGATCGACTTCTGAATCAGAAATAGTCCGGTTAATTCCGCCGTTGAACTAGTATACATTTCGTGTAGAGTTGCACGACCTCTTCGGGTTGAAGCATTATCCTGTGATGGAAGATCATCGAAGATTAGAGAAGCGGTATGCATATATTCCAAAGATCTTAGAAGCGGCACAATTGCGGATGCATCTAGACCATATTCGTTAACACCCATGACCCAAGTCAATATAGGTCTTATCCGCTTGCCGTCGCCTGCTAGACTATAATTAGCCGCATCAATAAGCAACTCTTTCATTTCTGGCGTCCCGTCTGGCTTGGCTATCAGCAATTGTTTATTGATTTGATCGCGAACCTTTTGGATCGTATCTCGAAATTCCACTTTTTCCTTCTTGCTGTTTTTTAGATTCAAAAGCAACTGATCCCGAAGCAGTTTATCGAAAAAATCCACATCGTCCGCTTTCTGCACCATCTGCTGGACAAGCCGATTAAATGCTGGTTGACCAGAAGCAAAAATCTCCATGATCTCTTTATACTTCTCATTTCCTACACGTTCTTTACATCGCTTGAGTCCATTAATGGCGCGATCTAATATTACTTCACGGGTTTTAGGATCAGAGCGATACACAGTGTGTATTAAATGGGAAATGACCGTCCAGTATAATTCAAAAGGATTGATCAGATCTGTACGTTGACTACGGTATTGCAAATAATAAGTATAGGGGGTTACCGCTCCCGCTTTCATATCGTCAAACATATCCGCAAAATCATCAGCCAGCTGATTATATAACCCATAGAAAAAGGTACGTTGATCAAATCCGTCATCTGCTGGAGCACTAATTACGGATCGGACAATTAAACGGGAAGAAGAGGATTTTAAAATGATGGGTATGAAAAGCTCTTCATTGCTGTATTCAGAGTTAGAAAGATCCTTCATACGATCCAATTCCTGAGAATGGAAAAATACAAAAGACTGCTCGAAAAATGCATCCTGCATTTCTTCCCGCTGATACCCTCTAATATACTCAAAAGCCTCCTTGAGCTCCGAATGTACAAATCGAATGAACGGCATGTTCTCTCCGGACCATTCACCCAATTCCGGTACAACTCTATTAAGGATCGCAGTGCGTATCATATGAGAATACTGTTCTTTCTCTTGGTCGGTTAAGACACTGGAATCAAGGAGATCATCAATGAATGGATAAGTTAGGCCATATGAATAACCAAGTCTAATGGCTTCACCAATCCTCTTAGATCGCTCCACAGGTGGTACGTCATCGTCCATCTCTTCCATCACATGGAGAATCACCCCAATAATGATCTTGATTAATTTACGTTGCGCTTGCTCGGGATTCATTTCCTTCGGAAGATGTGCTGATACCCGCTTAAGTTTGTCTATCACCCAAATCGTGGCCGTTTCAACGCCTTCCTTCTGAGCCCAACGGTAAATCCCGGTGAAATTCATGAAATCTGACTGATCCTCCGAACTTGTGGAGCCTGGAAGAATCATTTGATTTCTAATGTCGGCAACCATACGCTTAATCCGGAGCTGTGTATTCGGTGAATCCAAAGCTTGCCCCAGATCTCTCATATAAAGATAGGAAACACTTCGATCCAAATAATCATCCAATTTACCGGTCTGATTCAGCCATCCTAGATATCTATGATAATCCTGAGAATCAGGTTTCCTCTTGCCTCTTGATAAAAAGGACAACCATGAACGGCGATGAATATGGTTCTTCTTCCACAATTGAAAATCTTCAATCAAGGTAGACACATAAGTTCTTTCTTTGAACTGTTCACGAAGAGATGCAAAATACTGAGCTGCCTTCTGCTCAGCGATCGAATATCCTGTATCGGCGTAATCTGTAAATTTTTCATTCATAGGTGATGACCTCAACTTCTCTTTTTGTTAACATGACCCATTAGGGAAGAACAGAATTTCTTCCTGAATGAAATGTTCATCAGTTAATACGGTCAAAACTCTTTTGGGTTACGAAAAAGAAGCTTGATTAATCAAGCTTCTTTCAAAATAACTATACACAAATTATTCTATTTAGATTAATCTGCATTATGCTCCTTTACTTGGATCTTTAGCGAGAGCGTCGATCCTAATTCCTTTTGTATATATGCTAAATCTGTTATCTGCTCGATATGATAAACGCCGCCTGGAAATGAAGAATCATAGAGGAGCTTTGATACTGCTGCTGTCACTTTTGCAGTGATGATGGATTGATTCTTTCCTTGCAATATTAAATTAGCATGCATTGGCTTCCCCTCTCGATTTCTTCCACGAGCCTCAACCTTGATAGCGAACTGGTCGCTCCCAATATGCAGCCGCTCCATAGCACTAACCATCCACCTGTTCACCCAGCTTGTCTTTAACAAACGAACGGCTCCTGTTTTTTTGGCTATAGCCAGCATTTTAGTAACGAAAACTGAGTCCAGACAAAATCGTGTGGAGATGGACGATGCTTTGAGCGTTCGGGCAAGCGTCTGTTGATCTGAGAATGGGAAACGATAGGCATGGCGATTCCCTAAATCGTCACCAAAGTGATATGACTTTCTATCGGTGAAGCTCTCCACCTCTACCTGACGATTCTTCTGCTTAACTTCAAACTTTTCTCCTAAACTATTCACTGTCCATTCGATCGCCGCCTTACCATGAGAATCACCAAGTCCGAGCATAATCGCGATTTCGATTTCCTCCGTCTGTTCTATCAGTCTTTCCGCTTCAAGAGCCATTAGATTGGTTATACCGGGTGCAAGCCCTACACTAAGAACGGCACTAGATCCATGTCGTGCAGCCTCTTCGTATAACGCCTCAATTTGAGATAAAAACGGACCGCTCGCTGATACATCCACATAATACGTACCGCTAAGAAAGCAGGCTTTTACAAAATCCGTATTCGTTTGATCCAAACACATAATGATTAGCTTCACTTGATCTAGTAAATGTGGAGGTATCGGCTTATTAATATCTAACTGTAACGGCTTGATCCTGCCGTGGGTAGATTGACTGAACCGCTCTGCTTTTTCAAGACTTCTCCCTGCAGCAAATACTTTACCTGAATACTTCTTCTCTAATATTTCACATATGGTACGCCCTACATGTCCATAACCACCAACGACAACAATATCTTCTTTTTCCTGCATTTTTATCACCGCATCCTATATAATAGAGTTGATTAAGAATCATTCTCAATTATACGGATTTCGCTTCCGTTCACTATCCCACAAATGTGGGAGTTCGATATAATCCATTAAGGACTAGAGGGCTACTCAATGAATACCCATAAACAATTCATTCTAATAAAGAAACAAATCGTTAAGCTAGGTATGATTACTGATTCATCTCACAACTACCGTACTTCCTTGCTGTCTCTCTTACGTGAAGCAGTTCCCTTTGATGCTGCCTGCTGTACTCATGTTGATCCACAGACATTGCTTTCGACAGGTGCGGTTACAGAAGATAACGTAGAGTCCATTCATCCCCACTTGTTCCAGATCGAATACGGTGAGGATGATGTTAACACCTATGAGCAAATGGTTCATAGCAAACTCCTCGTCGCTACAATATATGAGGCAACCAAGCAGAAACCCGAGCGGAGTGCACGCTATCAAAAGGTTTTGTCTCCTGTAGGTTTTGGGGATGAACTACGTGCAGTCCTTATTCTTGGCGAATCTTGTTGGGGATATTTGACGCTGTACAGGAATGCAGATCAATCGGAATTCTTACAAGAGGAGTGTGATTGGATCACCTCACTCATCCCTTTGATTGCAGCCAGAATGCGGGCTTTCAGTCTTGAACTTCCGGAGAGAGATGAGACTTGGCTTGAGGATCATTATGGTTCCGGGATTGCAGTACTATCTGATGACTTGGCTCTTCTTTCCTCCAATCCCACAGCGGATCGCTGGTTAGGCAAACTCCGATCATTGGAAATGATCGATGTTCATGTTCTGCCTCGTCCAATCCGTGCTGTAAGCACGCAAGCGTTAAACAGCCCTTCCGAATCTATCGGGATAGCGAAGGCATGCATTCGTATGACTGAGGGGCCCTATTTAGTCGTTCGGGCAAGTCTTCTTAAGGCTTCCAACGGTCAGAACCAAATTGCCATTTCATTCGAACCCGCGCGTCCTGCTGACATGCTCCCCATCATTGCTGAAGCTTATGGTTTGACGGAACGTGAGCAACAGCTATTACACGGTGTAATTCGAGGATTATCCACTAAAGAATTGGCTTCTGCACTCCATATTTCTGCATACACCGTCCAAGATCATTTAAAATCTATTTTTAGCAAATCAGGTGTCAGCAGCCGTAGAGAACTTATTTGGTATTTGCATTCACGCTACAATATTATAGAAGCATAAGATGAACGCCATCCATTAATTATCAATAATAAAAACAGACTGAATCTCGTTAAATAGAGAATTCAGTCTGTTTAAACATTGCAACCTTTAATGCGAAGCCGTATACTCTCCCAATTCAGAGGCCGGATCAAACTTTTCCTTACTCATCACAAATGCAGCCAGTAGAGCGATAACAGACGGAATAATTGCCCAAGCAAAAGTGTGAACAAGCGATGAGGATAAACCTTCGGTAATCTTATCCAGAACCTCTGTAGGAATTTTTGCCCGGGTATCCGGAGTCAAAATTGTATTTGGATCGCTTAGATTGACACCTTCGGGTGCCGCACCTCCGCCACTGAACATGGATGCTAATTTATTCGAAAACACATGACTTTGGATAATACCGAATACTGTTATGCCGAGTGTCATTCCCAGCTCCCTTGTAAAACTAAGTGTCGAACTTGCAGAACCCCGCTGTCTTGCACTAAATCCATGAATCGCTGCATTGCTTAGAACAGAGAACGACGAACCTATTCCAAGACCTACTAGAAACATGAAGATGGTGACCATGAACCTTGAAGAATCAGGTGTTAATGTGGTTAGCAAAGAGATACCTAAAACAAGCAGTACTAATGACGATATCATGATGGTACGATAATTGAACTTCGAGAGTAAGAATCCGCCGCCCGCAGCAGTAATTACGGAACCGACCATCATAGGAAGTAGCACAAGCCCCGAATTCGTTGCTGAGCCGCCAATTACCCCTTGAATGTAGATTGGAATGTACACCGAGGCTGTAATGAATGCTGCTCCGCTAAATATAGCCATAACATTACTCGTAGAATAGAGACGATTCTTGAACATGCCGAAAGTAATGATGGGTTCTTCTGCACGACGTTCGATAAAAATAAACCCTACGATAAACACTACAAAAGCTAAAAATAATCCCACAATCATAGCAGAGTCCCAAGCATATTTTTTTCCACCAAGCTCAATCGCAAACATGAGACACAGGATTGAAGCTACAAGTGTAAACGCACCTAGGTAATCGATCTTTTCCTTGGAGTGCTCGACAGACTCTTTATAGAAGAAAGTTATCAAAAAGAAGGCAATAACACCTATAGGTAAGTTGATATAAAAGATCCAAGACCAATGCACATAATCCGCTATATAAGCGCCAATAAGAGGTCCAAAAATACTTGATATACCATAGGCTGCTCCGAATAATCCGCCGATCTTCCCCCGTTTTTCCGGAGCAACCACATCGAACATGATGGTGAACGCAATTGGAACCAGTGCTCCTCCACCAATACCCTGAATCGCACGATAAATACTCAGCTGAACTATAGAGTTTGCGGTACCACATAAAGCAGATCCGATCATAAATACAATAATTCCAAAAATAAAGAAACGCTTGCGGCCATACATATCCGATAATTTTCCGAAAATCGGCATTCCTGCCATCTCAGCGATCATATAAGCAGAAGTCACCCACATCAGTTTGTCAAAACCGCCAAGATCCCCTACGATTGTTCCCATTGCAGTTGCTAATATAGTGTTATCCATGGATGCCATAAGTGTGGCCAGCAATAGAGCCGCTATAATAATCCCTACATTATTTTTCTTCTCCAAGTTCTTTACCATTCTCTTTTGTTCCCTCCACTTTTCCTTAATTTCGAATTTAGTCTTATCGTTACAAGATCGCACACCAACCTCTCTCTAAACTTCTTGATGCATTACCTTTTGCAAAACTTTAATAATTCCGATAAAATGAATTCAATTAATCGCACGTTCATCGAGTATCTTTATTGTCTTATATCTCGATGATCAAGATATCAATATTTTAAAAGGAGGGCTCTCTTTTGTCAAGAGATCGACACAATCAAGTGAAAAATCAGCAGGAAGACTTCACCTTGCGTATGCGGGGCCTAGGAAGTCGAACGATACTATATCAGCAAAATGTGGCAGCCTCACTTGGGTTATATAATAATGATTATCTATCCATAGATATCCTCCATGAAAGAGGTCCCATCACCGCTGGTGAACTGTCCAAACTAACCGGACTGGCTACAGGCAGTGTTACGGCATTAATTGATCGACTTGAAAATAACGGTTTTGTTCGCAGACAAAATGACCCCAGTGACCGTCGTAAGGTAATTATTGTCCCTTTGTATGAAAATAATGAGGTCGGGAATGCCTACCTTCCCCTGCATGCCGAGATGCTTAAATTAGCTTCCACCTACTCGGATGAAGAGCTTGAACTTATTACACAATTTGTTGGCAAAGCAAGTGCGGTTCTGGAAGAGCAAATTCATCGTCTAAGCTCCGCAACAAACAATAATTCTTCCTCTTAAGCCTTAATTATTCATCAAAAAAGGACGATACCCATTGTCTAATTACAATGGGTATTGTCCTTTTTTTTCTCACATTATTCGAATGTTACTTCGTATCTATGGAAATAGACAGCTTTCCATTGGATTCAATTAAAGAAATTTTGGCATTATCCGTCTGCCATACCCTACGAAAGTTTGTACCTTCGCCTTCTTTTTCTATATCTGCTGTGTTACCTTCACTCTTAGTCGTAAGCTCTCCAAGCTGTTGCGTTATCTCTTGCGTTAATTTTTCCTTGGTAGCTTCTTCAAAATGAATCGTCTCTCCAATCACTTTTCCAGTGTGATCATAGGAGACCTGAAGATTTGCTTCGTGATTCACAATCTTCTCGTTATATTCGCGGGATAAAAGAGTAGAATTCGTACCTTCATTACGATTAGGTTCGCCTTTGCCGAGAGCTTGGACAACTTGAGCATCCTCTTTTCCAATCAAAGTGGCAAGTTCCTCAAGGCTAAATCTTTCTTCAGCTCCACTTGGCACAACCGTTGGAGGTGGTAGCTGGGATTTATCTGCTACTGGTCTTGAGCATGCACTAAGTGCAAGGACCGTAAGCAGTAGCAAACAAGTTTGTTTTAATATCTTCATGGGTTTCATTCCCTTCATTGCTAGCTCTTGATGTATTTTTCACAATTTATTGAATGATTATGTATTGATGGAGCCAAATTCGTCCAAAAAAGACGATATCCCATGAAGTCAAATGACTTTGAGATACCGTCCTACATCATGAATCTTGCAATTAAAGGGAAGCTGAGGATTGGCTGACCCAAGCCACTAATTGAGACGTATTCACTGTATCCCCTTTTCGTAGTTTCAGTGTTTTTCTCTCCGGAGGGCCCTCGATCATCCCTTCTGGAAACTCAAGCTCATTCGTATTAAAAATAACAAAGCTTACCGCATCTTTCGAAGTTGAAATAGCTGCTGCGTATTTACCATTTTTCAAAAAATGAGGCTTCTTATACTGAATTCGTTCCTGTACATCTGGGATTGCTTGGTGAACAACCTCACGAAGATTAGTAGATAACTCCACCTGCCATGGTTCTTTTAATGCTTCAATAAAATCGATGACTTCTTGATTCATATTTTATCTCTCCTTTATGTACGTATCGGTTTAAAATACTATTGAATTAACTACGATGTTCCTAAGTTACACGCTTCCGCCCGATTCAGCAAAAGAATCCTTTCACGTTCATTCTCGGTTAAGGCTGCGGCACGTTCAAACTCTGTACGCGCCTCATCATATCGACCCAGCTTCAGCAGAAGATCACCACGAACGCTGGGCAGCAGATGATAATCCCTCATGGATGGTTCAGTATTCAGCTCATCCACAATTTGCAGTCCAAAGGTTGGGCCAAACGCCATGGATATGGCGACCGCTCGGTTTAATTCGACGATCGGCGAAGGCATGACTCTCGAGAGCGCTTCGTACAGTGCAGAAATACGGATCCAGTCTGTCTCTGCTGCAGTAGACGCCTGTGCATGACAAGCAGAAATCGCAGCCTGAAGCGAGTAAGGTCCAGGCGGACGTCCAAGCTTTCGGCTACGCTCTAATGCAGTCAGGCCACGACGGATCAGTAATTGATCCCACTGTGTCCGGTTTTGATCCATAAGTAGAATAGGCTCCCCTTTGCTATTAACCCTCGTCCTAAAACGCGAGGATTGAATCTCCATAAGGGCGACCAGTCCATGAACCTCAGGTTCATAAGGGGCAATCTCAGCTAGTACCCGTCCTAATCTCAGTGCCTCCTGGCATAACAGCGGACGGATCCAATCCACTCCAGAGGTTGCAGAATATCCTTCATTAAACATAAGGTAAAGGACTTCAAGCACCGTAGACAAACGGTCTTTAAGCTCTTCTTGAACGGGTACCTCAAAAGGAACCTTGTTAGCACTTAGGGTTCTCTTCGCCCGAACAATTCGCTGAGCAATCGTTGATTCGGCGACTAGAAAAGAACGTGCGATTTCATCTGTCGTCAATCCACATAACAGTCGAAGGGTCAGGGCTACTCTGGCATCTTGTGACAACACCGGATGACAGGTCATAAAGATCAGACGAAGGAGATCGTCACTGATCTCCTCATCTAACGCATCATCTATATCTACCTCAGTGTATAAATCCATGCTATGTGCAACCTCTACGTATTTCTGATCTCGAAGCTTGGTCCTGCGAATAAGATCAATCGCACGCCGTTTCGCGGTGGTCATCAGCCAAGCACCTGGATGATCTGGAATCCCCGTCTCTGGCCATCGATTAAGGGCAATTACTAATGCGTCCTGAGCAAGATCTTCTGCGAGACCTACGTCCCGTACCATGCGCGTTAAACCCGCAATGATTTTTGCCGATTCCATTCGCCATATTGTATCAATCGTTCGATGCGTATGGGAGAAACTCACGTTTGCTTCTGCTCCTCAACCTGTTTACGAAGTGCTGCTTCTTTCGCCAATGTTTCGGGATCGTCCATTAATTCCTCCGGCTCGAATACCTGCCTTAGCTCAATCTCTCCTTGGCCAAATCCATGAGGGTCCGGCATACGTAAAGCCCATTCAATGGCTTCTTCTCTTGATTTGACCTCAATCAGCGTATATCCAGCGATCATTTCTTTAGCTTCTGTAAACGGACCATCCATAACTTTCGGTTTGCCGCCAGCTTCCGGATATGAAATTCGAATACCACTGGAACTCGGTTGCAATCCATCGCCTGCCAGCAACACACCTGCTTTCACCAATTCCTCATTATACTTCTGCATAGCATCAATCAGTTCTTGACTAGGCATAATTCCCGCCTCTGAATCTGTGGTAGCTTTAACAATCATCATAAATCTCATAGGTGTATCCCTCCTATTTTTAATTTCCCATAAAGAATGCAGTAAGCTCAGTTGAAATGATCCTTGTATTGAGTTTCTTCGTATGACCGAGCCCCTTTTTACTTAACAGTTTCGCATTAGGTAGTACTTTAGCAATTGCCTGAGCACCATGCCGTAAGCCAACAGGACTCTCCGTACCTTCGAGGACCAGCGTTGGAATGGTAACTGCGCTCCACAATGTGGCAGGAAGTGGCTTTCCGTCCATATACCCATCCAATAAAACAGCATCATAGGGAAGAGTGTGCGCTACAGCCATTAGGTTAGACCATACACTTGGCATTAAGCGCATCAATTTAACAACAAACGCAGGTGCTCCCATACCTTTAGTCATAAAATACTTAATTGCCTCAGATCGGCGATTTGTAGCAATAAGCTCAGTAACATTCATAACGAAATCTAGAGGCGGCTTAGGATCCGAAGCATCGACAACAAATGGAGGCTCATGCAGAGCTAATTTTGTAATATTTGCTCCATCCGCTGCTGCTTGTAGAGCAAGAACTGCTCCAGAAGACAATCCCCAGACATATGCCGATCCTCCGGCCGCATTAATTATAGCCTGCAGATCTTCGATCTCACGAGCTATTGCGTATGGCTGAGTGTCTCCGCTATCGCCACGACCTCGTCGATCGTAATTGAAGACTGTGAAATTCTCAGACAACAGATCAGATAACTGTACTTGACCTGGGAATTTTCGGTAACTAAATGCACCTGTCACTAATATAAGTGCTGGCCCTTGACCCATTTTGTCATAGGCAATCTTAGTTCCGTCCATTGAAGTTACTAAATGCATTTCATCTCTCCTTCGCTTTAACGTCTGATATCCGGACTTCTATTTAAACGACGAACGGAAGATGATGAAATCGACACATTCCTAAAAATTTATTTCTTATGAGATAAATACTATATCCTACCATTTATTTCTTGCTCATCAAGTCAATATCCTTCTCCGAAGTTTTAAATTTTCACTATCCACAATATAAAAAAAGGGAAAAGTTCCGAAGAACTCCTCCCTCACACTATCGCTTAATGAATCGTCAGATTAAAACCGCTCTGAATATAATTCAGGTTGGGGTTAGCGATATTCGTAGTCGTCAGGTTGTTAAACGTTGCTGAACCATTGCCTGTATAGGTATAGATTGCCGAACCCTGATGTGGCCCTGAGAAACGTGAAGTAGTAATACCATCAAGCCCAGTACCATTAATATTGATGTTGTTAAACACGATATTCTCAAATCCACCACCATAACCGAACTGGATTGCATCGCGTTGTGTATTGATGATATCGATGTTGGTAAAGGTGACGTTCTTGATGGCATCATTCGATGCCTCTAAATCGATGGCTCCACGTTCTCCACCATACAGATCTTTACTGGTACCACTTGTGATAATCGTAGTATCTGAGAAAACAATGCCCGCATTATTCTGGAAATGGTAACCAGGGAAAACGGTGTTCATACGAATACCAGAACCACCTACAGTGTCGATGATGTAGTTGTGATCAGCCTTATGACCGCCGCCTCCAAAGAACGCTATGGCTGCTGCACGCCAGTTATTCTCAATCGTGTTGTAGGAGAATGTGTTATTTACACCCGCCGGAGCACCATTGGTGTTACTAGTCCATACTGCAAGACCATCGTCACCGTTATTTCTTACGTTGGTGTTTCGAACAATCGAATTGCTAGTGCCTTGGGAGTAGTTGATACCATCGGCAAGATTGTTCCGAATCCGGCTGTTTTCAACCACAAGCCCACTGGCATAAATAGCAGGTGTATGAGCATAGTCGCCTACCCACATGCCACATTCAAAATGTTCTACCCAGACATCATGGATAATTGAATTAGTACCAAAGTTATCCATAAATCCTTTGTAAATTGCATTTTGTCCATAACGGGATCGCAAATTCGAATTCATGTAAACATTACTAAAATCTAGCTTGCCGCTAATACGGAGTGAAATACCGCCTCCCGCCGCATTAGGATTAGTAAACTGGAGGTTCGTATGCCAGATTCCAGCACCTGTCACCGTAAAGTTGTTAATCATATTGCTGGCAGAACCAATTTCCCACATGCTGCTAAGATTAAATGTTCCGGCAGGAATATACATGCTCTTACCGCCTGCAACAGCTGCATTCACCGTTGCTTTAAAAGCTGCAAGGTCATCCTGACCATCATTTGCTACAGCACCATAATCTGTCACTGACACGGAGTTCGCCGGGCGAGCGACTGCAGTAGGAACGGGTTCGATTTCGAGGAAATCAACACCATACTCCAAGCTATCTCCATTGTTCTTCTGAATACGGATGATATCTCCAGGCTGAAGAGGAGTATCCAATTTCCAGTGGACTTCGTCAAATCGGAAGAGCGGACGCCCAGCACTAGGAGTATCACCAGGCATATCGCCCGAAAAATACTGCCAGCTGTAGTAGGATGTCAACGATACCGTTTTGACTTTTACTCCATTCACATACACGTCAAGTGAACCATTCAGTCCCATACCATCCGAAGAGTCAGGCATAGTAAATCTCATAGTCACACCCGCGCCGCCTTGTCCTTGTCTGACTGTCCATCCCACGTTCGAGCCGTTTGAAGGAAGGGCTACATAACGCTGACCAGATGCTTCTGAAGCAATTAGTGCTTGATCAAACGTAGGTGCTGATTTCAACGTAGCACCACCACCGAGAGTAGCATCTTCGGTATCGTACCGACTATAAGGCATGCTTGCACCACGTAAAGCATAGACCACCAGATTAGTTGTGCTTATATTGTTTGATTGCTTCGCTGTTACCTCATTAGCATCCACTTCAACAGTAGTGGTTACAGTGTAATTACCGTTGACTGCTGTCCATGTCCCTGGAATCGTGACGTTAACGGAAGCTCCAGCAGCAAGGGTCCCGGAATAGGATCCATTAAATGCTTGAATCGTGGTACCCGCTGAGTTTTTAAGAGCTACAGTAACACCATGAGAACCGCTTGCAGAAGCAATGGTTCCTTGATTCTTGAGATTTACGGTAAAAGCTACTGTACTATTAGCCACAGGATTACTTGGTGTCCATGTAGTCACACCAACTAAGTCAGAGCTGGAGACTGGAGCGATAACAAGAGATGCCCCGTTCGTATAGCTGTTATTCCCTTCGTTCTGCTCGAAAATCACATTGTTCTCATCTACTTTAGCGCTGAGAGCATAGGTCGCAGCGGTTTTGGCCCCAGCGTTTAATGTCATTGAGGCTGTTGTTGATGCGCCTGCAGTTAATAAACCTACTGGAGCAGATCCAACGAGCTCATTGTTTAAGTAAAAGTTGACAGTGGTTGCTGCGGAGCTAGCATTACCGTTGTTCTTAACAACTGCATTTAATGTAATTGCACTTGTCTCGACAGGAGTAGTAGGTGACCAGGACATACCCGTTATCATTAGATCAGGGTTCGCCCCTGGTGTACCGAATACTTGAAACTCCGCGATTTGCCCAGCAGGGGCACCAGAGTTCGAAGTGATATTCAACTGCAGACGTTTAACCGTTGCCGTAACCGGGATGGTTACTGTGTTGCCCGAAGCTGGATTAAACGTATACGATTGAGCCGATACCAAATTACCGAAGGTAGTCGTGTCTTGATTGTGACCGAGCACCTGAATCGTTTGTGTGCGAGTACTCCATGCAGAGGCTGGATTCAGCTTCAAAACGATTGACGTAATGTTGTGGTTCGCCCCTAAGTCGAGGGTGAGCGAACTTGGATTGCTGCCACCTTCCCAGTACGTGCTTGTGTCATTATCGTTCGCATTTGTTGCTACGAACGTTTGTGTACTGGAAGAAGCGGTAATCGTCTTGCCGACAGCAATATTGCTACCCGGTGCAGGTGTTGGGGTGACCGTCGGTGTTGGCGTTGGGGTTGGTGTTACCGTCGGTGTTGCTGTTGGTGTTGGTGTTGGTGTAGGTGTTGGTGTAGGAGTTGGCGTTGGTGTAGGTGTGACCGTTGGCGTTGGTGTTGAGGTAGGGGTTATTGTTGTCGACGCTACAGTGATTTGGTCAAGGTTAACATTGCCAGAATCACCAGCATCATATTTATATGCGATGGTGTTGTTACCCGCATTTAGATTAAGAACTTCTACTTTAGTGCTCCATGAATCCCAATTTGGTAAGTTAGATAATGAGGTCTGGCCAATTTTAGCACCATTGACATAGACACTTATTGTCTTTGCACTGCCACTTGCATTAGCGTATTTCAATGTCACTTCACGACTACCTGCTGCTGGCACGTTAACCGTGAATGTCGTTGTTGCACCTTGTGTCAAATATCCATCCACGAAGCCCGCGCCGGAGTAACCGGCATGATCCGTGTTCACTTTAGCTCCTCCAGACAGTGAAGCAGATTCAGCTTCATAAGTGCCAGAAGGCGATGGAGTTGGAGTAGGACCACTAGCGCCATAAATCTCGAATTCAGAGAGCTGAGCTGCCGGCCAACCTGTGTTGCTCGTTACATTCAGACGAACATAACGCGTACTGGTTGAGGCAAAGTCGATGGTAACACTGTTCCCTGCCACTGATGGATTGAATTCATAATTCGCAGACCCTACAATATTCGTGAATGTCGAACCGTTTGTGCTACCTTGAACAGCCAATGTTTGCGTCCGCGTCTCCCAACCAGAAGGAAGCTTTAGAACGATTTGATCAATATTCGTATTTGCACCTAAATCGACTTGAATCCATTGCGGGAATGCATTATTCGTACTTTCCCAATACGTGCTTTGATTACTGTCTTTAACATTTTCAGGACTATAAGTTTGTGATTGACCGCTCGCAGTTACATTTTTGCCGAGTGTCAGGTTTGGTCCTCCGGAGGCTGAAACAAAATTAAGTGGGCCCGCAGCCAAGAATAAACTTGAAATCAGCATGGATACTAACAGCGACCATATAACATACTTGTTACGCATTTTAATTTTAATCCTCCTTAAATATGTTAGATTCTCAAAAATTCACGAACCTATCAGAGTGCTCAAATGGTAGCGTTTTCAATAGAGATCATCCAGAGCACATTAAAAAGAACCACACCCTCCCTTCACTTTCAGACACACTCATTATAGATAAATAGTAGCTCAAACTATAAGATGTAATTCTACGGAAAAGGTAAGTGATACCATTATCGCGAAACTATGCGATTTATGGAATCTATGACATCCGTTTAAAAATAAAAAAAGAGCCTGATTTATCAGGCCCGTACTTTGTCTTCACCTTTGGCAGGAGAGTTTAATAATACCACTCCTCCTACTATTAATACTATTCCGGCAAAAGTAAGAATACCAAATGGATCTCCCCACACGACAATACCCACAATTGCAGTTAGAACAGTACCTACACCCGACCAAATCGCATAAGCTAAGCTTAACGGTAATTCTCTAAGGCTTATGGATAAACTATAAAAAGCAATAATAAAACCAATAATAACCCCTATAGAAGGGAGTAATTGCGTGAATCCTTCTGACATTTTCAACATAGTAGTACCTACGACTTCGCTAGCAATCGCTATACTTAGAGCAATATATCCTACATTTCTTTTCATGCTGCAGCCTCCAAATTCTAATGAGCCCCACCTGAGAGCTTCATAATGATTACACCACCAATAATAAGTAGTAGACCTAGTAATTTCTTACGATTAAAATTCTCCTTATAAATAACTACGCCAATTATAGCTGTCAAAGCTGTGCCCACCCCTGACCAAATCGCATAAGCTGTACCTAATGGAATTGTTTTTAACGCTAAAGAAAGACTATAAAATGCTAAGCCCATACCAAGGATCACGCCAATGGATGGGAATACCCTTTTAAACCCGTTAGACACTTTTAGCATTGAACTGCCAAATACCTCACAGATGATCGCTGTTGCAAGTAATACATATGAATTCAAAGATAACCTCTCCTTACTTCGTCATATTTATCAATTCTTGAATGACTTTCGTGCGTAATTCATCATCTAACACACCTAATCCGAACATTTCGGAATACCATAACCCATCTGCTGCCAACCTAATGATAGTGGAGCGTACAGGATCAATGCCATCGTTCTCTATGTTTTGTTGCCACGTTGCATATTGACTTTGAAATTTGTTAAGAATATCTGGATTTGTGAAAAGAGCAGCAAGAAGCGCGGTACCAATCTCTTTGCCCTCTTTAATATCATCATCCATGGCTTTAGTAATAGCACGACTCCACTTCCCTTTTTCAACCGTTTCGCTCATTGCTCTATCTTGAACATTGGTAAAAAAATGGTTCGTTAGATCTTCGACCATCCCTATGATCAAAGCTTCTTTATTTGGAAAATGGTGCAGTAGCCCGCCCTTACTGACCCCGGCTTTTTTAGCCACAGCTTCAAGCGTAAGCTTCTCTACTCCATTATTTTTAACAACTGTGGAAGCCGCCAATAAAATAGTTTTACGTTTAGAATTACTGTTCACATTGATCACCCCTGATATTTACTATACCGTCTGGACGGTTTTGTTGTCAAATAAAAAATAAGCCTGTTAATCCAGGCTTACTAAACCATAATTAAATTAACTCTTTAATATACCAAGCATCACATGCGAAATGCTCTGAGCCAGCTAATGGGGCATCTAAAAGTTCGAAGCCGTTTTTCATATAAAAACGGTTAGCTGCATGCATGTTCTGTAATGTCTCCAAATAACATTTATTGTAATGAAACTTGGCAAAATCCAGCGCCGTATTTAGGAGTTCAGAAGCTATCCCATTACCTCTAACGGACGGAGATAAGTACATTTTTTGCAACTCACATATGTCGCCCTCATTGCCGAAAGGCGCAATGCCACACCCGCCCAATATATTTCCATCTTCTTCCACAACCCAATAAGCCTGATTATCGCTTTGATTGTAGTACTCATATAAATGATGCAGGCTGTCATCTTCCCACGCAAGCCCTGCCCTATTCCCGCCAAACTCAATCAGACAGCTCCTAATAATCTGTTCAATCGCACGATTATCGTTCTTATATATTCTTCTGATGTTCATGATCAATCTGTCCCCTAACTTTTGAATATCAATCTATTGTTATACTATTGTACCACCTCAATGAAAGGATAATTATAAGGGATTTCATACATAATATAGGTGAATTTATAAAAGGAGGGACTTTAATGAAAGTGGCAGCTAAGCAGCTCTGGATTGCAGCATTAGGCGGTGTGAATGAAATTGGTAAGAATATGTATTTCCTGCAATATGCTGATGATATTATTGTCATTGATTGCGGTTCTAAATTTCCGGACGAAAGTCTACTGGGGATTGACCTCATTATTCCTGATGTTACGTATTTATTAAGCAATCTTGATAAGATTCGAGCATTAGTAGTTACACATGGACATGAGGATCATATTGGAGGAATTCCGTATCTACTCAAACAATTAAATCTTCCGATCTACGCATCTCGGTTAACCTTAGGTCTAATTGAAAATAAACTGAGGGAACACGGAATATTACGTCAGACCAAGCTTCATGTCATTGATTCTGAGTCTACTTTACAGCTAGGAGCGATTACTACAACGTTCTTTAATACCAATCATAGTATTCCGGATTGCCTTGGTGTTGTATTCGATACCCCAGAAGGGACCGTAGTTCATACAGGGGACTTCAAATTTGACATGACCCCTGTTAATAAGCAGTATCCCGATATACATAAAATGGCTGACATCGGGAAGAATGGTGTAAAGTTCCTGCTCTCAGAGAGTACCAATGCAGAACGCCCAGGCTTCACCCCCTCTGAAAAACTCGTTGGCGCTCATATAGAAGAAGCATTCATGAAAGCTGACCGTAGAATTTTTATCTCTACCTTTGCTTCAAATGTACACCGTCTACAACAGATCATTGAAGCTGCTCGTTTAACCGATCGTAGATTAACCTTACTTGGCAGAAGTATGGTTAATGTTGTCCGAGTAGCCCAGGAACTCGGGTACTTGAGCATTCCAGATAACATGCTGATCGAGCCTACTGAAGCTGCCAAACTCCCTCCAGAGCAAGTAACTGTATTATGTACAGGCAGTCAAGGAGAGCCCATGGCTGCGTTATCGCGACTGGCTAACGCAAGTCATAGGCAGATGGAAATCCAGGCAGGAGACACCGTTCTGATAGCAGCTAATCCCATTCCCGGGAATGAACGCAATGTATCTAGAATCGTCGATAATTTATACGTGCTTGGCGCTAAAGTCATCTATGGATCACGCAGCGAGCTTCATGTATCTGGGCATGCAAGCCAAGAAGAGCTTAAGTTAATGTTAACCTTGATGAAACCTGAATATTTCATACCGATTCATGGTGAATACCGTATGCTACATCATCACAGCTTGTTAGCCGAGACAGTTGGTGTTAACCCCAATAATATCTTTATTCTAAAAAATGGAGATATCGTCGAGTCATCATCAGGTGTCGTCCGCCAATCTGGCCGAGTGGCAGCTGGACAAACCCTAGTGGATGGCCTTGGGATTGGAGATATTGGGAATGTCGTTCTTCGCGATCGTCGCCAGCTGTCAGCAGACGGTATTTTGATTACAGTGATTACATTAAGCCAAGAAGATGGACGTTTATTAAACGAGCCGGATACCGTATCCAGAGGATTCATCTATGTCCGTAACTCAGAAACTTTAATGGAGGAGATCAACAAGCTTGTAACCTCTACCCTTCAAAAGATGAGTGAGGCTGACCTAGGCGAGTGGAATATCATCAAGCAGACCATCAAGGAGACCCTAAGTAGATTCCTGTACGAAAAAACGAAACGACGTCCAATGATTCTCCCCATCATTATTGAGGTGTAGCAAAAAGGAGCTCCTGTAATAGGGGCTCCCTTTTCATATCTAATGAGAATTAAGAACTATGTTGTCCATAATTTCAATGTCTCTGCTTCTAGCGTCATTTTTTGATGAATAATAATGATTTGCTCTAGCCGATTAACCCGCTCCTGAAGATTAGCGTTTAACAGGTCAGATTGTAGCTGAGCATTCAGAGAAAAGTATTGTGGCACTTCCCAGACACTACGTAAAGCAGTGCTTAAACAATAACCATATCTTGCAAGGGATTCGTCCCCCTGCCATCCGCTAGCCTTTAATCCTTTTATATACGAATGGAATAAAGACTCTTTGAATTCCTTGTAACGATCGATAGGAATCACACCAAGACTCATATTTACGCCAAACATTTTACCAAGATCTTCACCTAAACCTGATATGCTCATAAATTGCCAGTCTATCAAGACTAACTCTCCGTTTTGAGTTAGCAACATATTCATTTGACTGAGGTCCTGATGGGCTAATACTCTTGGCAAGCGATAGAGAGCATTCAAGTTACTGTCTATCCGCTTCGTGAAGTCTTGGAACCAAGCCCAAAGGCTTCGGTCATTGTCTCTATGTAATTGATGAATATATTCTTCAGGGTTAGGTGCATACATTTTACTCGAAGTAGTCCATGATCTAAGCCAGCTTCTACATATCCATTGGTCATTAGGAGTGTTCTTTCCTGAAAGATAAGCTCCATTAAATCGGCCTAACCGTTCAGCGATAATATCAAACTGCTCCTTCGTATGTGCAAATTCTCCTTCAATACGTTCCATCCATAACCATACAGTACCATCTTCTTGCTCCTCAACAAGATAACACTTAGGAGCTTGGATTGAGACCAGAAGCTCATCCAGAATCTTAGATTCAAAGACTAGGGCTTCTCGTCGCCAGTAATTGTGATGTGCTGGATCCTCTTTTTCTGCACTATCAGACTTGATGATTTTTAATATGATTGACCATGGAAGCTGCTCGTGATTAACTATTGCCAGACCATGAATAGAAAAGATGCCTGCTGTAGTAAAGTTAGGCGTTTTATAATTTAAATTTTCACAAGTGAAACTGATTATTTCTATTTCTTGTTCTCCAAAAATTCGTTGAACACTGATGTTAAGCTGATCCATTTTATTCTCTAACACATAGACCCTCCCCACTATCCATAAAAAAGCCTATAAAGCGTAACTGATTCGTTAACACCTCATAGGCTTGTTCAATAAAGATTTGCTTATTAGAATACTTTTGTTGTCCAATCTTCGCAATTCCAGATATCGGTGACAATGTCTTGATAAAAATCTGGTTCGTGAGAGATCATGAGAATGCTTCCCTTATATGCTTTCAGCGCACGTTTCAGTTCATCTTTGGCATCGATATCCAAGTGGTTCGTCGGCTCATCTAATACGAGAATGTTGGTCTCACTGTTAATGAGTTTACATAGACGCACTTTAGCTTTTTCTCCACCACTTAGAACAGCAATCTTACTTTCGATATGTTTCGTGGTCAGTCCACATTTGGCAAGGGCAGCACGTACTTCGAATTGTGACAGGGATGGGAATGTATCCCAGATCTCCTCGATACAAGTCTTGTAATTGCCTTCTTTCATTTCTTGCTCAAAGTATCCAATCTCTTGATGGTATCCACGTTCTACCGAACCGGACAATGCTTGGATTTCGCCTAAGATGCTGCGAAGCAAGGTGGTTTTACCGATCCCGTTCGCACCGACCAACGCGATCTTTTGTCCACGCTCCATTAACAAATTAAGCGGTCTGGACAACGGTGTATCATATCCGATAACCAATTCTTTTGCTTCGAAAATCATCTTGCCCGCAGTTTTACCTTCTTTAAAGTTAAACTGTGGTTTTGGCTTCTCTTTTGCAATCTCGATGATTTCCATCTTGTCGAGCTTCTTCTGTCTGGACATTGCCATGTTACGGGTAGCTACGCTTGCTTTGTTACGTGCAACGAAGTCTTTCAGCTCTGCGATTTCTTGTTTTTGACGGTTATAAGCAGATTCAAGCTGTTGTTTTCTCATTTCGTAGACCTGCTGGAATTGCTCATAATCACCCACATAACGAGTCAGCTTTTGATTTTCCATATGGTAGATCAGGTTGATAACGCTGTTCAAGAAAGGCATATCATGTGAGATCAGAATAAATGCATTATCATACTCTTGAAGATAACGTCTCAGCCATTCAATATGCTGCTCATCCAGATAGTTCGTAGGCTCATCTAGGAGCAAAATATCTGGTTTTTCAAGCAACAGCTTCGCAAGCAAGATTTTGGTACGCTGACCACCACTAAGATCAGCTACGTCACGATCCAATCCAATATCTGTGATTCCTAGACCGCGCGCGGTTTCTTGTATCTTCGCATCGATCATGTAGAAATCTTGATTTGTAAGCGTATCTTGGATCGTACCAACTTCTTCAAGCAGCTTTTCCAACTCTTCAGGCGACACGTCACCCATTCTGCCGTACATATCATTCATCTCTTGCTCAAGATCAAAGAGGTATTGAAAAGCGCCTCTGAGTACATCTTGAATGGTCATGCCTTTGGTCAACACTGCATGCTGATCGAGGTAGCCAACACGCACCCGTTTGGACCATTCGACCTTACCTTCATCCGGTTGAAGCTTTCCTGTAACAATATTCATAAAAGTGGATTTACCTTCGCCGTTAGCGCCGAATAATCCGATATGCTCGCCTTTTAGAAGACGGAATGAAACATCCTTGAAGATCGCACGATCTCCAAAACCATGACTTAATCCTTCTACATTTAATATGCTCATTTATGGACACCTTTTTCTTATTTTTCTCGCTATATTATAAGCAGGATTACACAAAAACTCAATGGAGAAGCAAAAAAATATCATATTATGGACCGTAACGCGCAATATCTCAGGTAGTCTGTTCCTATCTCTCTGATGGAGATATTGCGCTGGCGATTACTCACTATCTTTTATATGATAGTATGCAGAGATACATTATGGAGTTGAATTGAGGTTCTAAGGAGAGACAATGATGAACAAACTTGTATTTTTTCTAGGGCCAGCTGGGGCAGGCAAAACGACATTAGCTAAAGCGATCGCTTCCCGGCGTAAAGTACCCTTCTTTGATATGGATATTCTATTACGTCCAGCGGCAGACGCCATCATGACCTTACACGGATTGGACCCGGCAGACAGAGACTCTGCCGATTACAAAAGATTATGCCGTGATTTGGGCTACCGGATTACGATGGATGCAGCGCTAGACAATATAGGCCTGAATGTAGATGCATTTGTGGTTGGACCATTTACTAAAGAAGCTGCCAACCCTGACTGGATCAGCAGTGAGTTATCTCGAATCGGACGTTCGCTGCAAGATGTTGAGGTTAAAGTTGTCTTGGTCGAACTAGCCAATGAGGAATTGTATCGGACACGAATTCACGATCGACAATCACCATTAGATGAATGGAAGTTCCAGCATTGGGATGAATTTCGCAAATCATTTGGAAACCGCAGTGTGAAGTGGCCGCTTCCAAGTTCTAATGTGAAAGTGATCGATAATTCTGATCCAGACATAACTAAGACTGTGGCTGTGGTGGAGCATTTTATCTACGACTAGGAATTAATTAGCTCTTCAATGATCATTCGTTTACGAAAAAAAAGACCGGCAAAGAGAGAACTCTCTTGCCGGTCTATTAAAATATAATATCAAAAAGTTTGGAGATTCAATTAATTCTTACTTACTTTCCAAGGCTTTCGCAAGAAGTGAGGCGTAACACTTGGAGCCCTCTGGTTTAAGATGCACACCATCTTGGTAGAAATAATCGTCTTTTCCTTCACTTGCAGAGTACCAGTCTACTACGGTCGTATTACTATATTCACTGGAAACTTTTGAAATATTGTGATTCACATTATTCTCCCATTTTCTTGGAACCCGTGTATTGACCAAAAAAATCTGCTCAGCATCACTTAATGAATCCAGTAAATTACGTAATTGCTTTGAACTAAAGGATCCGTTAGTCCCAAGCTCGATTATAACCTTTTTACCCAGCCGGCCTTGAGCTTTAAGCTGATCCACTACCTCCTGAGCTTTAGCCATCTGCCGACCGATCTTTCCCTCGATGACAATGCCAGGTAATTCCTCTGAAAGGTATGGTGCTGCATCCAAAATGACAGAATCTCCAATGGCCGTAACATCCGTTCCAGCTTGACTCTTCTCAGCCACAGGTTTCTTTTCTTCAGGAACAGATTTTTCCACTTCTGATTCAGGCTTTGCTATTTCTGTATTTGTAGTTCCCACCTTAGTATCAGCTTTTTTTACTTCAGGTTCAGTTGTAGCTGTTGCAAAGGCTGGTATTGATGGTTTATCAGTTACATTTTCGTCTATCGCTTTATGATCTGCGGGATCATTCTTTCTTCCCATATCTTGTTGTTCTTGCTGCTGCAGTCGTTGTTCTTGCTGTTGCAGTTGTTGTTGTTCATACTGCAAATCTGCCAATTCGATCGCAGACGTATCCGATCCAGCGTTTAACAAATAACCTTTGCATGCGATTGGGATAAGAATCACAGCAATAATAGCCATTAAGAAGCCTGGACGAAGACCACCCCTTCGCTTTACACTGATGTTCTTCCAAGTTTCTTTAAATGAACCTCGACGAATGGGCTCCTCCACATACTTATATGACAATGCAGCTAGAAGAAAACTTACTGCTACCTGAATGATAATCCGAAGCATGCTGCTTTCTTCAGTACTCACATTCGGACTACTAAGGATAATGACTGGAAAATGCCATATGTACAAGCTATATGATCGCAGCCCGATCCAACGCAAAGGTTTACAGCCTACGATCGATCCCAGACGGCTAGCAGGATGAGCTAGAACGGCAATAACTACAGCTGCAATCAAAGAAATCACTAAAAACCCACCACGGTAAAGTAAATCATCGAACTCATTAACCTTATTAAAAAGTACCAACAATAGAATGAGTCCTAATCCCCCTACAATATCAAGCACACGCCGAGCCGGTTCTGAGACGTTATCATTAAGTTTCTGACTTGGCCAAGCAACTGCAAGTGCTGCTCCAATGAGAAGCGCAAATAAGCGGGTATCCGTTCCATAATATACTCTACTTGGGTCTGTCCCCGGTACGTAGATCAATGCCATGGCTAAAGCCGAGACTGCTGCGCAAGCCATAATCCATGCAATAAGCTTACCTCGCCGACGAGCGATTTTCATCACGATGATGAGAACTATTGGCCATAGAATATAAAACTGTCCTTCAATAGAAAGCGACCATAAATGTCCGATAGGAGATGGTGGGCCAAAGCTTTCAAAATAGGAAACATTATGAAATATTAGCCACCAGTTATTGAAATAAAATAAGGAAGACATAAAGTCACCCTTGAGCCCAAACAATCTTGATGGTTCTATAATTAAAAGCCATATGGCAACCACAAAAAGCATAACGGCCATCGCAGGCAACAGCCTCCGCGCCCTACGAACCCAAAAGTCTACAAGGTTCAGCCTTCGGTGCCGCTCCCACTGGCTAATGATTTGGTCAGTAATGAGATATCCGGAGATTACAAAAAATATTCCAACGCCGAGAAGTCCACCCTCAGCCCAATTCAGATTCAAATGATATGCGATTACAGCGAGTACTGATAAAGCCCTTAGACCATCAATTCCTGGCACATAACGCCTGCCGCCTACAGATTGTATAGAAGACTGGCTCCTCATATTATTTCTGAAAAGCTTCGTGTTGTCTTTCATAATGTTTCAGTCCTTACCGTCGATTTATCGTTCATAAGTAAGACGCTGTAAACGTATGAAAAGTTCTGTAATCAAGTGAAAATGTTATAAAATAAAAAAAGAATGAATGGTTGATCGTAACATTTGTCCATTGTGCTCCCTACATTAACTCAGAGGTTTCATTAGTTAGGATGCAGGGGGACCTCTAATAAGTTTGCTGATTTTCTAATTTAAAAATAATTTCTTCAACTTCGGTGCCCCGTAATTCTACAAAAAAAGGCTGAATAGCATCATTTAGACAATACTCTAGCCGCAATCTGAGGTTTTTCCATGTGAGCATATCCATCGCTTGTTCTATTGAAAAAAAACCCACATCCAAGCTTTCGGAACTAGTAGCAGGTTCGCCGCCGATGGCTTTCCCTAGAAATAGGTTAGTACAAATAGATCGATCAACATTTTGAAAAACTCCGCAGAACTTATTAATCTCTATATCAATGCCCGATTCTTCTTTGGCTTCCCTGATTGCTGCTTCTATAAGGGACTCCTCCTCTTCAACCTGTCCGCCTGGCATCTCCCATCCTCTACGCGGACCTTTTATTAATAAGATTTCTTCTTGATCATTGAATACAACTGTAGCTGCTGAAAGAATATGTTTGGGGGGATTCATATCCATTGTTACCTCGCTCTAAATTTATTCTAAGCCCTAATTAATTCTGAATACAGGTCCTTTGGGTGAGAAAGGCAAGTCATTTCCCTTGGGCAAAATATAAGCATGGTCTCTTTTAATGGTCAGCTTGTCACAATAACCATCTGTAATAATTAGAAATGGTCCTTTTTTCGGAAAATCCTCAGCTTGTTGAATCAAATCAATAGCTGGTTGTAAGATCGTTCCCCCTCTTCCCTTCACTTGTACCCGATCCGCGATAGCCTCGGGGGGCATGTAACCTGCATCATAAGGACAAGCATCACAAAAGATAATCCGTGCAAAAGGAACATCACGAGCCTGCGCATAACTTGAAATGGCCCCTAATGCTTTGGCCAGAAGCTTTTTATCCATTGAGCCTGAGGTATCTAAAATAACTCCAAAAGTACGGCCATCATCTGCAGCACCGCTATGAACCCACTGTGGTCGAGGGATATCAGGCGTAGAAGATTGACGTCTGCTAATTCGTGAATAAGATCTGGTCTTCTCAAGCGGTGAGAAATAATGATCAAACCAACGAGCAAGCTCTACATCCCATTTAATAGGTGGCTGGCCCAGCGCTCTAATCTCTTCAACTAGTCCTGATGGCAAAAGACCGCGGCTTTGCTCTTCATGATACATAAGTCCTTGTTGCATAGCATTCTTACAAAAATCATCAAGCGTTTGTCCTTCTCTCACATCCCAAAAGCTAGATGAACCGTTATCTAAAATATCACCAAGTCCATTCCCTCTCAAGGTTGCCCGTTTCTTATAAGTGCGGATATCTCCGACCATACGATCATAAATCGTTTCAGCAGATAAACCTTTAAGCTCAGGATCTAATAAGAGTCCAATTCGCGGATACTCCCCTACACTCATTTCTATTAGCCAAAGATTTATTACGTAGTCACAAGCCACATTCCAAAGATAATGATCTCGACCAAGACATCGCTCGTGATGCTGAAGCCCCGCATGCAGAAGCTCATGCGCCATCACGAAAATACACTCCTCGTCGTTTAGTCCGGCTGCAGGGTTCATAAATATTTTGCGCTCAATAACGTCAATGGCAGCTATGGAAATATCAAATCGCCGACATATCGCTGGATCTTCTATAATCTCAAAGCCGGCGGCAAGCGCACCTAATAAAGGATATCTGTCCATAAACCATCGTTTTGCACGTTGTGGAGCGGTTAATGAAAGTGCAGGGTCACTAATAGTATTAGCATGGCCTCCAGCAACACTTACTGCATTCGTCACAGCATTAGATAACCCATAAGCAAAATAGGCTTCCCAATCCGGTGCTTTTCCCCAGTATCTTTTGGTGGTTTCTCTAACATTCATATCCAGTTTTGAAACACCCGCAGTCCCAAAATATCTGGAGGTGTCCGGAATTCCTTTTATCATAAATTGCTCGTAAAGCTGTTGTTCATCTTTAATTGTAAGATCAATTCGCGACTCCATATCTGCGGGTACTTTCCCAAGCTTCAAGTCATTTAAAAACTTTGCTATGTACACATCACATGCAACGTTCCACGCCACTTGATTCTCTTTAATCTTTAAATGTCCAAGACCTAAATGAAGAAAACAATGTGCCAAAACGTACATCCATTCAGCAACCTCGCCACGCCTTTTAGGATGAGTGTAAATATAACCGTTATTAGTGACAATTGCCCAGCCGTCTTCAGGATAGGGACTATTTTCATTATGAATAATCGAAGCTCGAACAGATAACGGTGCAAAAATAGGATGATCCGCGATTAATGAACATGCTTCATTAAAATTTTTCAAAGCGGGATTATCTGGAGTTGTTTTTTTAGCCATATTTACCCCCGCTCTTTTATTGCTAGACGTGGTAAATCACGTACAATTTCAACCATTAACCAATCTGGAATATTATCACTTTGCTCCTGCTTAGCAACTACTAGCTGTGCAATTTCAAAGCTAATGACGGACAGGTCTTTAATCAGCTTTTTAACAGTGTGTGCAAATTGGCGATGTCCATCTCGTACGTTATCTTTAATCGGAGGGAGTTCTTTGATAATCTGGGCACGCAAGGATTGCGCCAGGAAATACAGGAGATCCCGATCTTCTGGAGCCGTTGGAAATGAGGATTTACCATCTATAATTTGATTAAGTTCATATTTTCCAGTTAGATTTTTATAAAAAGCCCTGAATTGTGTGGCGTGAGAAGGTGTCAGTGAACCATTCGCTAAAATCCCCACGGCATCCACATTTATATCATCCCCAAACTCATGTAGTGCATCACTAAGCATATGCCAAGAGCGTGGCGTGGAGAAAGGCTCTTCAGTCTTTGGAGGTGCACTCCACAGATGATCGGGACGCAATTCCAGATATTCAATAACCATAGGATGAATGCTATTCTCATATGCCCAAGAGATCCAATTCTGAAAAGATACATTTAGCTGTATATGGAACATCCGATTGATAAGCGCGGAGGACATAGGTTTAACAATTGCACTATCTTGTGCACGGTTACCAGCTCCTATTACTATAGAGCCCTCAGGTAGGTGATAATCGCCGATGCGGCGTTCGTGGATAAGACTATAAAAAGCTTTTTGCACCTCTTGAGAACAGGCATTAAGCTCGTCTAAGAACAAGCAATACGGTTCGTCCCGAGCAATCATTTTCGGAGGACAAAATTGGCTCTTGCCGTTAACGATTTGAGGTACCCCAATGATGTCTTCCGGTGCTAGTTGAGAACCCAGAAGAGAAACACATGGAAGACCCACCTGATCAGCAAAAGCTTCTACAAGAGAAGACTTTCCAATACCAGGCGCCCCCCAAATAAAAACAGGGCGGATCACAGAAACGTTTAGAAGTACTTGCATAAGTTGAATAGGTGTTACAGGAGTTGCTAGGTTCAAATAAATGCTCCTTTTTTATATGATATATCCTCATTATCTATTCTAAATATATTAAAAACTACTCAAAAGGATTTATTAAAGCTCTAAACAAGCTTTGTCATTTAGGGCATCCTGAATATTACGGGCAAGCCACTCTCTATCCTGCTCACGCTGTGACTCCGAAAACTCTTGAAATAACAAAAGCACTAATTCCAGTCGGCGCTTCTCAATAAAGAGCGGGAGCTCTTCTAGCCATTTATTGTCGAGTGCATACTCTCGATTATACCCTTTCATAAAAGACGTCAGCGTGGCTGCCGCAAGACTAGAAGTTCTACTCTGCTCTACCTCCGGTTTTCGCCAATCCCCAAAGATGGTCGAATAATAAACGGCAATGGCAATATCATGCACCATATAGTCGTATCCGCAATCATCAAAATCAAACACGATGATCTGCCCCTCATGCACGAAGAAATTACCCGGATGCAAATCACGGTGACATAGTCCATAGCCTTCTCGATTCCGCGGCAACTGGTTAATCCGATCATTTATTTGAATCAACTTTTCAAAAAGCTGCTGTTCAACAGTACCAAAGTTAGCAAAGTCAAAATCTAGCTTACCCTGATGTGGTCTTGCCAAAACAGTCTCCGGATTGTATTGCAGAGTTAAAGCATGCATTCTTCCTGTTACCTCACCCCATTGCTCAAAAAGCTCCGTTCCCCAATTGGGATCGGAAGCATTAACATGACCACCTGGTGCTTTCTCCATTACACAAATCATAAATCTTTCCTCATCTTTGAATAACGTTTGTACCAAGCTGCCATCCTGAAAGGGAATGGGGCGAGCCAGTTGCACGCCATGTTTTGCAAGATGGTCCATAAAGTCAAGTTCAGAGATGACCATCTCCTGCTCCTGATGAGAATGATGTGTTACACGTAAAATATATTCATGATCATCTTTTGGAAAGCTATAGACAACATTTTCAAAACCACCAATATACTTAATCGTTGTCCAATTGACTTGAATCTGTTGTGCAGCTTGTTTAAGCATTTCTTCATCGAATTTCACCTGCCAGTTAGGCATTTCAATCACGCTCCTACCTTCTAAGAAAACATCAATTTAAATGGTATATTTTGTATAGCAGTGCTTTATAAAGATATTTTAACACTTCACTACCAATAAAAGAAGCAATCAAAAAGGTAGGAGCAGCCTAGAACTTTAACAAAGTTCATGACTGTTCCTACCTTGATCATTTTTCATTACTTAAGAGCTTAATTTCTATTGGTTACTTTATTGCTGAAAGCTCATCTTCCGTTACCCATTTATGATTTTTCACTTTATCTCCACCCGTAGTAGGTGTGTAATCAATCATATATACCGTAGTATGTTCAGCTGAGTTAATTTGAGCCGTTGCACCTTTCATATCTTTCATATGGTCAGCTTCCATTATGACTTCCGAGCCGGATTCATAGGGTTTGTCGGCTGCTTTTTTGATTTCCTCATGAATAATCCACTTGTGATTTGTAACTGGAAATCCGCCTGTTGCGGGCCTATAAGAAACGATATACGCAGTGGTATCAAAAGCTCCAACTATCGTTGCTGTTGCCCCTTTCATACCTTCCATATGCTCCGCTTGGATAATCGCTTTACTTCCTATTTTAAAAGTAGGATTCTCTGACACCTTCAAATTTTCGGGTACGTCACTTGAACTAGAGTGTGAGGAATTTTCCATTATCTTATTGCCATAACTATTATCATTACCACATGCGCTTAGAGTGAGTGCGGCTACGATTATGAATAGATACAATTGCTTTTTCATATATAAAACCTCCGAAGTTGATGTGCCTCTGATTATTCATTTACCCATTTCATAGGATCACAAACCTAATGAAGTTTTTTCGAAAATGTAAAATGGATTATTAGATTACCAATAAATGAGTGTTGTCTCAGTTATTGAAGGTTATTTATAATGTTTTCTGAAAGGAGGCTACTACAATGAAGACTAAAATATTCACTTTGTTGCTTCTTTTGGGTCTGGTAAGTATGGCTACTATGATTGGTTCTGCTAGTGCTGCTCCGGTATTAACCGTAGGGAGTTCTTCTGGAGATGTGTGGGATCTTCAGTATCGATTAAAAACTCTGAATTTCTATACTCAGCCTTTAGATGGTGTATATGGAGCACAAACGAAAGCTGCCGTTGCTAAATTTCAAAAGGCCTACGGATTAAGTGCCGATGGAGTTACTGGTACAAAAACTTGGAATGCTCTAAAAAAATACACGCTTAATATTGAGGAAATGGATATTTTGGCGAAAGTAATCTACAGTGAATCGCGCGGTGAGCCTTATAAAGGACAAGTCGCAGTTGGTGCTGTAGTTATGAATCGCATACAATCTAGTCAATTTCCAAACAATATAAAAAACGTTGTATTTCAAAAAGGCGCATTTACAGCCGTATCTGACGGCCAGTATTGGCTTACTCCAAACCGGACTGCCTATTTAGCTGCTCTTGATGCTGTCCGAGGTTGGGACCCAACAAACAATTCGATCTATTATTTCAATCCAGATACAGCTACTAGTGCATGGATCTGGACTCGTCCTCAGAACTTAAAAATTGGTAAGCATATATTTGCGAGTTAACGCTTCAAATAAATGTAATAGCCTGTCAACCATTACGGTTGACAGGCTATTTTTTGCAATAAAAAATATTTCTTCTAAAATGAAAACAAAAAGCCCCCTAGTCCGAAAAGGGACGAGGAGCCGCGGTACCACCCTAAATTAGAACTATTCTGTACAACAAACAGAAATGTTCTCACTTAAATATTTAACGGTTAAAACCGGTACACCTCTACTTGCCAACAATGGTTTCAAGGGACTGCTCCGGAGTGAACTTCGATCAACCCTTTTCTCTAGAAACGCTCTCAATCTCCGGCGTTTCCTCCCTGTAAAGAGGTATTGAACTACTTTTCTCCATCAAAGCATTTGTTTTGATTAGCTTTATCCATTACAAAAATTAAAAATCATCTTTAATTCATCATCAAAAGACTTCTTACATTCTTCTTGAAAGCTGTTACCAGTATATTCTTTTAGTGTCTTTCTCCAAAAATGCTGGGCTCTCCTATTAGTAGCTGTGGGATTGGTTTGTAGCTCCCATTTTCCAATATGAAGATTAAATACCTCCTTAGCCGCACGTTCAGCGATTCCCGTACCTCGGAAGGGCCGCAGGATAAAGAATTCGTTTAAATAAAATTCACAACCTGGTGGTGTATGAGGTGGTGTCGCTACTAATGCAAAACCAGCAGGAATTCCATCCTCTTTTATTATATAAGGATATAAAATCCCCGGCTTCTCCCACCATATGTCGAAGACTTTATTCTGTTCATTCAGCGTCTGTGTTTCATTATCCTCGTATACCCCGTATTGATTAGGAAGGTTCCCCCATATCTCTGATAGATCGTGTAAGTATAGTGGGTAGAGATTGTTAATCTTAAACTTCGTTGTGCTGTCAGTTAATGTTACGGTGGTATTCATTTTGTTCTCCCCCTTCTATCGAATGCTTGAATATATTTTTGGAGATCATTCAGATAACGTTCTGTATAGTTGTCTTTTGTATAATCCTTAAGCACTTTTCGCCAGAAAGCTATGGCAGGTTTATTATTTTCCATTTGAGCTAGTTTCCATTTAGCTTCTTTAAATAGATCAAGTGTTTTTATTGCGGCAGCAGTACCTATTCCATTTCTTCTATATTTCTGTAAAATCATAAAGTCATAGATCACATGAGTTGGATCTGGGTCTGTATCTAAGTTTTCAAAAAGAACAACCACAAATCCAGCTACGTTTCCTGAAACCTCAATCAAATATGGATTCCATCGATGATCCCCTTACCTCTTTATCTTCAAACGTTACTGGAACAAGATTAATTTCCATCATACCTCCACGTTTTTCTCTAATTTCACTTCCATACTCAGTATAATTACGACCACACACTAGTAATATGCCATGTTCAATTAGAATTAAATTTTATATAACGTCATTATTCTTCTAAAATAAAAAGAGTTCATCTGAGTTTTACACTCAAATGAACTCCAATATAATTAACTGATGATTAAGTTAGATCTACAATAACCTTGATCGTTTCTTTTGCTGCAATGGCTTTATCGAAGGCGGCTTGAATATCCTCTAATTTATATGTCTGTGTCACCATTGTAGAGATATTCGTTTTCTTGTCGTTTATATGTTCAATTACCTTTACAATATCTTCATGTGTGTATCCACTAGCTCCAACTATGTTAACTTCTTTACTCATCACTTGAGCAAGGTTTATAGGTACTTCATTTTTATAAACGGCAATGATTGCTATTCTTGCTTGTGGCTTTACAATCTGCATCACTTGTTCAAATAAGATTGGAGCGCCCGCCGCGTCCACAAAAGCATCTACATTGGGTACACTCACACCGTATACGTTCACTTCGCCGAAGTGTTTGATTAAACCCTCTGCTAATGTTTCAGTCGACGTATTAACTGTTAATGCGCCTAATTCTTTTGCTTTATCCAAACGCCAGTTGTCAATATCCACTACGCAAACATCTTTAATGCCTTCACCAATTAATCCTGCAGCTGCAGATAAGCCAATAGGACCAGCACCAAGAACTACGATTTTGTCTCCATGTTTGGGCAGTACGCTAAAAGCGCCATGGAAGCCTACGCTCATGGGTTCCATTAATACGGCCTCTGTTGCCGAAACGGAATCATCAAATTCATAAAGGTTATAATTAAGTGCTGCATCTTCAATTAAAACATATTGTGAAAAGGCTCCTACCTCCAACGAATAACGGCGACCTGCACGTTTTGCAGTAATTGGATTCACACCTACACGCATGCCAACTGTCAAATCATTTTCCGCATCAGAACCTAATTCGACGATTTCACCAAACATTTCATGTCCAAACTCTGAGCCGAAACGGATACCCATTTCTGAGCCTGCTTTTACTATATTAATATCTGTACCACAAATTCCCCCCGCTAAAATACGAACCAACGCATCTTTTGCTCCTACTTGAGGCATCGGACGCTCTTCTATCCCCACACTATTTTGACCGTGATAAATGCCGACTTTCATCATTCATTAACACTCCTTATTACTATCTATTACTTTCATGGTAGTAGTTATTAAGGAGCTAAGCAATCTACAATAATACTGAAAGCGTTAATAAAGCAACAGTTGATAAATAAGTGTTAATTAAAATTTAAATAGTGAAACAATTCACTATATCTTTTTATTATTTGCAGGTATAAATGGATTTAACTGTATGATTCGTTCTGCTAAATATTTAGGTGTATAAGGCATATCATTGCCTAGCCACATGGAAATTGTACCAATGATAGCCGATGTTCCATACCAAGCTGCAATATCAGATGGAGTATCAACGGTTAAGAAATCCTCTGTTTTTTTAATCGATTGTTGTTCTGTAGTTGTAAATATCAATTCATATAACAGATCCATCAATTTCGGTGTGAAATAAGGAATGTTTTTGGTTACAAGCAACACCTTATACATATGAGAATTCTCTGCAATATGCTCAAGCAATAAAATCAGCGAGGTAAGTTCATCCCCTGGTTTATAGGATTCTTCAAATTTATCTATGAGTATTTTCTTTAAATCTGCTAATAAATCATCCAAGATACTATCAATCAAATCATTAATATCTTTGTAATGTAAATAAAATGTGGCTCGATTGATTTCAGCCTTTAGCGTAATAGCGTTGATCGAGATCTTATTCAGTTCTTTCTCTGCTAATAAATCTATAAAAGCATTCCGGATTGCTTTTCTTGTCTTTCTTATCCGTAAATCTAAGTATGTTTTGTCTGCCATGTATCTTCCACCTCGTAGTTAATGAACATACTGTCAATTATAATACAAAAAGCCACGTCAGAGCTTCCTCTAACGTGGCTTTTTGGGATTATAGCTATTTTTTTGTGTAAACAATCTTCTTAATACTGTCCCTTGATAGGCAATATTCATCCGAAAGCTGGTCAACCGTTGCTCCAACGGCAAACCTTAAACAAATCTCAATATTTCTAGATCTTAAGTATTTTCTGCTCCCTGACTTCTCGCCCCATTTTACATGTGCTTCTTCAGGCTTAGGGATATACACCAAACCACCGTTAATATATTTCTGAATTTCCTCTAATAATTCTTTTGGAAAAATCGTATCTGCATTTACATATTTCATAGTCGCTCTGCTCCTTAAACTTTTTTTGAGTTTGAAGGTAGCAAAGTCTATTCTAAAAACAACCCTGCACAGTGCACTGGCGGTAAATCAATTTTTATTCGCTCTATACAAACAACCGCCGTTGTTTATAGTCTAGACTTTGCATAGAGCTTATCGCTAATTTTCTCACTATTGTCCGCCCTCCTTTGTTTAATGTGTAATTACTTGTTCCAAAATGCGTTCCGCTGTCTTCTCTCCATTTGCAATACAATCAGGAATACCCACACCATAATAAGAACATCCAGCAAGGATTACATTCGGATAATGATCTGCAATCTTCTTCTCTAAGGATACTACAATCTCGTGATGGCGTTTGTGGTAATTTGGCATAACATCATGCCATTTGGTCACATCGTGGGTAACTGGATGTCCAGTAATTCCAAGACTGGTCTGTATATCATTCAACGCCACCTTTAATAATTCCTCTTCTGAAAGCTTAATCAAGGACTCATAATGCGGTCCTGAGCTTTTATAAAAGAGTCTGACAAGCAGACGTTGTTGACCAGACGTGTGCTCCCACTTGCGACTTGTCCACGTACAAGCATTACAAAGAACATCGTCACTGTTGGCTGTTATAAACCCTGTACCGTTCGCTGGCAGTTGACTGTCAGGGATATCAAATCCTATATACACACTAATCATAGAGCTGTTAAACAACTGTTTGAAATCTTCATTCAGCGCTTCGTCTTGAAGTAATGCTTGTGCAGTAGAATGCATCGTTCCTAGTACGGCAAAATCGCTCTTCAAGATTCGTCCATCTGCCAGTGTTACCCGGTACCGTTCTCCATCCTTTGCAATGCGCTCTGCCCGAATCCCTTTGATGATCTCAACATCGGACAGCTGTTCTTCCATGGCATCAATCAGAGCAGATACGCCACCCTTAAAAGACATAAACTTCTTATCGCCGTTCCCCTGGAATTTAGCCTTATTCGCGGACAATCCCTGAATAATACTTCCATATTCATTTTTATAATCAATCAAATAAGGAAGGGTCGAGGCAATGGTAAGTTCGCTCAATTTCCCGGAATATACACCTGATAGGACAGGTGATATTTGCTTCTCGACAAGTTCTTTTCCAAAGAAAGCTTCCAGAAAGTCACCTACAGAATCGTTTTTCGTAAAACGATCATTCGGAGTATAGAAATCTTTAAGTGCTTCAACTTTACCTTCAGCAGAGATCAAATCTGTAGTAGCAAGCGATTCAATACTGAGAGGGATGCCAAAGACTGCATCTTTAGGAATTTGCTTCAGCTTACCTTCTGTGTAGATGTATGATATTCCTGTCGCGTTATATACAACCTCATCCTGAATGCCTAATTCTTCAATCAATGGTGCTACATTTGTCTTGCGAGTGACAATTGAATCAGCACCAGACTCCATGATGAAGTCATCATGCTGAAGTGTTCTGATTTTGCCGCCCAGTCTATCGCTGGCTTCAACCAAAATGATTTTTACATCCAACTTATTATGCTGTATAGATTTCTGTAGATAGTAAGCGGTAGACAATCCAGTAATTCCCCCGCCAATCACGACGACCGTTCTCAAGCGTTGACACCTGCCTCTAAAGTTATAATCTGTTAAATTCAATTGAATACATTATATCATAGGGATTTATATGTAATAACATACCGTTCGTGTCTTATATGACACAAAACACCCCCCAAAAATATAAACCTTCAGAAAAGTCAAAAAAGCCGCGATTATCGCGGCTAATCCTTATATATTCTCCTGTTTTAAAGCATCAATAATATTTTCCTTCTTCACTTTTGAACTGGAGTACAGCATAGCTGAGCTAACGATGATAAATACAGCGACTATGACATACAAGATACTCATCCACGGAAGTGCGAATCCATAGGAGAAACTACTCATCATGGATCTATAAATCAAGTACATCACGACTATGCTAATCGGAAGCCCGTAAAGTAGTGATTTTATCCCATAGAAGATACTTTCATAATTAATCATTTTATTAAAACCGTTTGGCGTCATCCCTACAGACTTCAACATCGCAAACTCTCTTTTACGAAGTGATATGCTAGTTGATATCGTATTGAAAATATTCGCAATCGATATTAATGTAATCAAAGCAATAAAACCATAGGTAAAAATAGACATTAACATGATCATCTGCTCACTATTTTGTCTATTTTGAAACACATTTTGAACATAGACATTCCGTTCTTTCATCTCTTCAATGGCTTGTTGTGTCGCTAATGGATCAGAGCTGTTCAGGTTTAGTCGGCTTTGTATATCGTTACTCATCGTATCATTTGTTAATTGATCGAAGACTTGGTCAGAGACAATGATGTTTAATCCACCAACTTGTGCTGAATGAACACCCATAGGGCGTTTATCAGTTAATGCGACGATTTCTACTGGTGATAATTTCGTCTCTTTTTCTGTATCCCAATCCGTATAAATTAAATCAAGCTTCTGACCGATTTCCGAATGAAGAGCTTTGGTCTCAATAATCTTTTTGGCGTTCTCATCCTCAAAGGTGACGGTATCATTCACAATAGCTGACATCTGATTGAGATCCGTTAATTGTTCATAACTTACACCGACGGATTCTGCATAGGTTCTCAAACCCTGTTCATTTAGGGCATGGATCTGAATGTAGTAAGGATATTTCCCATTCTTTAAAATACTGCTATCCTTCTCCACGATCTCTTGCAATTCTTTTGCCATATCTTTTTCATCAATCCATGAACTCAAGCTTAGTTCCCTGACCACATTATATTCCGTTATATTAGGTAAGGCAGTTATCGATTTCGTCAGCCGATCTACTTTTTGAGCGTCCTCAGTCCCCATATAGACTTGGATATCATAGTTCAAACCATCCTGTGAGAGTTCTACCGACTTTCTCATATTAGAAGTGAACGAAGTTACGGATAAAAATAAAACGATACTAATGACAAGTGAGAATACAGTTGCTTGGTACCTGCGTTTATTTCGCTTTAAATTCTTCAAACCAATCTCTGCTTCAATTCCAAACAACTTGCGAACGAACTTGGATGTTTTCACCGCTTTACCAGAGAGCTTAACATCGGTTGATTGTCTGATCGCATCAATTGCCGAGATCTTTGAAGCTTTTCGGGCTGGAAGATAGGTGGATATAAAAATCGTCATAATTGAAACTACACAAGCGGTTAGAAGAGATAGAGGTGTAACAACCAACGTTAATTTTTCTGTTATCCCTAATACATCTTGAATCATCGAATTGATGAACATAAAAGTGATCCCGATTCCTGTAATTCCGCAAAGGATCCCAATAGGTATACTAATTAAACCGATGATCATCCCTTCAAAAAACACTGAATTCTGCTTCTGCCTCTTTGTAGCACCTACGCTGGAGAGCATTCCTAAATGGCGTGCACGTTCCGAGACAGAAATTGCGAAAGCATTATAGATTAAAGAAACGGAACCAATGATAATCACAGTCATAACGATGACTGACAATGAAAGAAGTGTGTTACGTAAGCCATCGTTATTCGTCACACCATAATAGCGGAGCAGACTATTATTATAAGAGATCGACTCGATATTGTTTTCTTGTGCCAATTCCTCTGCATGCTTGTATATGGAGCTATCCACCTTATTTAATACAACCGTCGCTGTGGTTTTTTCAGCTGCTCCAATCAAGCTTTCATCCACATAACTTAGAGCAGTATAACCCGGGGACCATGTTGGTTCCCAAGTAGGGCGCTTTATCACTCCCACAATCGTGTAGTTCATTGGTTTTTTATGAATGATCTCTTCATTCAGGGTATCCTCTTCAGTCCGTAATCGTTCGTTCTGAGATAAGGGCTGCCCACTATTTTTATCATCCCTAGTGACTCGCTCTCCGACATCGAGAGTTAAAGTTTCACCAATCTTGTATGTTACTTTAGCGTTTTTTGCAATTTCCTCAGAAATGACTACTTCATAGTTAGTCTTCGGGAGTCTTCCATCCAGAAGTTCAATCGGAAATTGTTTAAAACCAGCTAAATTATATTCCTTAATATACCAATAGGGCTTGTTCTCATTCTGTCCCCCCTCTAAAGGGGCATAGCCACGATCATTTGAGATGACAAGTGTTTTCGTTGCATCATCCGCTTCTATCGCTTTAAGCTGAGCTTTAGTAACATTTCTATATTGGACATGCCATTCTCCATTTGTTGAGATACTCTGCTGCCTCATTAATTCCATAAATGAAAAACCAAGCGTTGCCACAGCCGTCACCATAGCCACAGAAATGATGACTCCAATGATAGTAACCAATGTTCTTCGTTTATTTTGCTTCAAATGTCTAAGCGTTAATTTATTTACGATATTCACGGACGAATCACCTCATCTTTGGCGATCCTTCCATCTTCAATGGTAATCACTCTATCCGCTTGTAATGCAATCCGTTCATCATGAGTAATGACAATCAGTGTTTGATTATAGGTTTTATTAAACATTTTTAATAAATCTATAATTTCACCACTGTTCTTACTATCCAGATTACCGGTTGGCTCATCTGCCAGCATGATTGCAGGATTACTAATTAACGCTCTACCAATAGAGACCCGCTGTTGTTGCCCGCCTGAGAGCTGATTTGGGAGATGGTTTAAGCGATTCTCCAAATTTAACGCCTTTACAGTATCCGCAAATTGTTTCTTATCTACCTTGTGCTGATCAAGGAGTAAAGGAAGTGTGATGTTCTCTTCGACCGTTAAGACCGGTATAAGATTATAGAATTGATAAATCAGCCCAATTTGTCTGCGTCTAAAGATCGCCAGCTGTGTTTCATTCAATTCATAAATATCCGTGTTATCTACGAATACTTTGCCGCTTGTCGGTCTATCCACTCCGCCTAATAAGTGCAGAATGGTCGATTTCCCGGAGCCAGATGGCCCGATAATCGCTACGAATTCACCTTTTTTAATCGAAAAAGATACATCATCCAGTGCCGTTACCGCTGTTTCGCCTTTTCCATATGTTTTAGACAGATGTTCAATCTTTAAAATGTCCATTGTTAGACCTCCATTTGTTGATGAGATCAGTATATCTGTCTACAATGACTATCCAGTGACTCTAAAGTGACATTCTAGTCACTAAGCTACAAGTGCTAAATGACTTGCTTATAAAATTTAATCTGAAATTGTGAACCCTTTCCCACTTCACTCTTCACATCGATCGTTCCGTTTTGTCCTGTGATAATGCTTTGTGCCAAGGCAAGTCCAATCCCTACACTATCTTCGCTTGCATTCTTACCTTTATAGAATCGTTTGAAGATATAGGGGATCTCTGCCTTTGGGATTCCTTTGCCGTTATCTGTAATGATAATTTCCGTAAATAGTGCATTTTCTGCAAAAGAAATCGTAATCTCTCCCCCAGCAGGTGTGTGCTCTACACAGTTTTTCAGAATATTAATGATCGCCTCAGTTGTCCAATTGAGATCACCGGCAAATGTGGTACTATCTTCTCCATCAATCAAGATCCGTTGTTCTTTAATATCCATTGGAATTAACATGGGCTCCAAAGATTTTTGAACTAGCTTGTTCACCAGAACAAGATCTTTTTTAAAATGAATGGTTCCTGCATCGATCTTGGAGAATTTTAATAAAGAGGAGACTAGCCAGCCAATTCGTTCGAGCTGAATCGTAATTTTCCGGGTAAACTCCATTCTCTTCTCAGTGTGCAGCTCAGGATCACTTAATAAATCTGCCATCACAGTCATGGAAGTAAGCGGGGTTTTGAGCTGATGAGAGATATCCGAAATCGCATTGGTGAGCTTCATTTTATCTTGTTGTAATTGCGCACTCTGCTCGGATAACATCAGCGTCACTTTATAAATGTCATTCTTCAGGATACTAAGCTCACCTTCCTGATTATCACGAACATCGAGCGAATAATTCCCACTACTGATTTGGCGTAGATACCCTGAGAGCTTTTCAATTTCACCATATCTCCAGCGGGTAAACAATACACTGCAAATTATAAGCAAAGCTGAAGTCCCAGCTGTGAGCCCTACCGCCTCTAACGATATAAATGTCGCCATCGCTGTAGCCACAAGACTGATCAAGCACATCGTAAACAATAACCATCTAAATTCTCTATTACGAAGCATCCTAATCACCAACCTTATAAACCAACCCTCGAACTGTTTTGATCAGTGTTGGTTCTTGGGGGTTATCTTCTAACTTTTCCCTAAGTCTTTTTATGTAAACCGATAATGTATTGTCGTTCACGAATTCACCTGCCACATCCCAAATCCGTTCTAACAATTGATTTCTTGAGAGAACCTGACCAACATGGTTAGCAAAGATCAGTAATAATCGATATTCTAATGCGGTCAATAGCACTTCATTGCCGTTCTTATAAACCTTTCCTTCAAGCATGTTAATCCGTATATTCTCTAATTCGATATTGGATTGGGTCTGAGCCTGCTTGTTATATCTCCTTAAGACGGATTTAATCCGCGATAGCAGCTCCCGAATCCGAAAAGGCTTGGTTATGTAATCATCTGCCCCCATATCGAGTCCCATCACCACATTGACTTCATCATCAATTGCCGTTAAAAAGATTACTGGTATATCACTTTGCGCTTTCACGATCTTGCACAATTCATAACCGCTGCCATCCGGCAGTGAGAGGTCAAAGATGCATAAGGTGAGCTCTGATAACTGCTCAGATAACACCGCTTTGGCTGAGGTGGCGTCATAACATAGAAGGGTTTCAAAATGATCCTGCTGTAATGAATATTCAAGTCCTGATGCTATCGTTCTATCGTCCTCGACAAGTAAAATTTTCATGGATGATCATCCTAACCTTATAATATATTCAATCGTTCCATTCGTTCCGATGACCATTCTCTCATAATTATAGAGTTATACCAAATTACAATTCATATTAAAGTATTTACAACTCCACGGTAAATATAATAAAAACGTCTACTCCATGGAATAGACGTCTCTAAAAGGTTATATTGCAAAAGCACCACACTTATATTGATGTATCTGCTGAAACCCTAGCCGTAGTGCCGATTTTTTTGAAGCTTCATTATCTAGTGAACAATCCCAGTAAGGAATAAAGCCATTGGCAAGCACATCTTCAACTACTAGCGTTGCTAAATGTGTCCCCACTCCTTGTTTCTGATATTTAGGAAGGGTTTCAATTCCGATTGCGTGTGTATCCTGTGTAACAAAACTAGAATAACACACACCCATAACCTCAGATCCCTCAACAGCAGCATATCCGTAGCCTTTTTCGGCAAAGTCTTCTTTCGATGACCAGAATAAATCAATATTTTCATGTACAAATTCTATATTCTTTAGATCTAAGTTCTCCCAATCCAGCATTTTAAGATTTATAGTTCTAATCCCATTAGTCAGCGTCGTAGGCGGCTTGTGAAGTAACTTGAACACCATCTGTTCAAACGGATATAGCTTCCTTGAAGGAAACATCAATTCCAGATTCCATTCATCATGTTGACCAGAAACTTCGAAATGTTCCATCCCGAGTTCCTTCATTCTAGGTACAATATGATCTGTTACATAACTGTCCAGTGCATGGATAAAGGCTTGATTGGTGTGATCACCGATAAGATAAAACCCTTCAATCCCCTGACTCCATACTAACGCACTCTTTGGTGCTGTAAGTTGATCGACAAAGATCCAACCAGGATTATTGCCTTCAATCACAGAGAGAGTTTCGGGATGGATATGCTCGCCTTGAAGTAGTGGCTTCACTTTATAATAATCCTCATGAGGTATTTCATGCATACAAACACTCCCCTTATTTTCCTTACAGATGCTGTATACATAAGTATAAAGTAATCGTCCTTCATCGGCTGGTAAAGTTCATTCATAACTGAAAATTACTGTCCACGTATAACTGTTTTTCTAGCCTTAATTATTAAAAATGAAGGTCTCCTTCTTTCATTTATTAATTTGGGCATCTTCTCAAGACCCTCAAGGCTGGATTCAGGTTCAACAATTCCTTCAATAGTCAGTCCATTTTGGATCAAAGTATTAAGTAATGTTGAAAGTTTTCTATGATATTTTATGACACCATCGATTCCCCAAAACTGTGATCTGAGACCTTCTTCACCATAATTATCAATGGGCCAATGTAGGATATTATGATCGGAATCTTTAACCCACCCACTTTGAATCTTATTTGATAAAACAACAGGATGTTCTGAATTCGATTTCTTCCATAGAGCCCTGTATATAACGGATCTCAGGTCGTTTCCTTGCCATAGCTAACATCTTCTCTGATATATCTACACCTGTTACCTGTGAAACGTGGTTATCAATCATATAGTTTGCCATTTCACCAAAACCACAACCCAGATCGAGAACATTTAAATCTTGTAGGACAGGAAGCAAACCTCTTATCGCAGGTTGTTCAATAAAGTCATTGTATGTAATTCTTGACTCCCTTAAGTTCTTATACATTTGAAAAAACTCAGGGTTGTCATAAATGTTCTGTTGCATCATACACCTCCACGATATTATTGATGTTTACGAAGCCGGTTGTAATATAGCCAAGTGCGAGTAACATATGAGCCAAACATTAGAATTAATATGGCGTACAAGATCAGATTTATGATCTGCAATCGATCCAGGTTAGAATAAGTCGATAATCTTACATTTAAACCAATGATATACATATATAAAATAGTGAGGGGTAAGAACATAGCAGAATACGTTAAAGCTATACGTCTAGCTAGTTTCAACTGATTTAACTTATCGCTGTATATTTGCGGTTTGGCTTTACCTGGTACATATTCTCGGCCCCATAAAACCCATTTCTGACTCCATGAACTCGATTTATACAGACATACCCAGCCAGAATCCGTATGAATGTTGAAGTAATTGGTCTCAGCAATATTTTGTAAGTCCGCACAATAACACATCTTACGAGGCTTCCCTTTTTTAAAATAAAAGGCAGTTCCTGTTTTGCCAACGCTGTACAGATTATATCCCTTTTCTTCCATTCCCTCTAGCCACTCTTCAAGTCGATCCGGCGAATACATCCATCCAATCTTCCACTTCATAACAAGTTGACCTGAACTTTTCAAACGCTTCTCTTCATTCTTACTTAGCCTGTCTTTCAGAGGGGATGTCCCCTGACCATTTTGCTTGTTTGGTTGTATGAATTCTCCTGTTAATCTTTGGTTCGTCTTGTTTAATGTGATCAGCGAATATACGGTGAAAATGCATAAGATAATGCTAAGCCCTAATGCAGTAGCGGGAATAAAACCAAAAGGTCCGTTGAAGACATTAAAATGACCAGACTTGGAAATACTCAATGCTATCGTACTTATTAAAATTACATTGAGTAATGCAACCATTAAATAAATCAATATCCCCATAAAAATATACATGATCTTCTTGTTATGCTTTACGATTCCCTCTCGATCAGGGAGAGCTCTAATCTGTTCTAAAGGCAGCCGATTCATCGTCACAACCCATTTGCCGCTCTGTAACACCTTCGTCCATCCGAAATTTAATAGACCCTTAGAGAGGGATTGGTTGGGAACTTTATCGAATACGATTCGATAGTTTGCTGCTTTCGGTTCGCCCTGCTGAAAGTAAAAATATCTAGTTAAACGGTTGATTCGGATAAGTTCGTAGCCTTTTTGGGCCATAGAAGCTAACCATTCTTCAGTTTTCTGAACATCATAACTCCAAAGGGGTCTAAATATTTTGATAATCATCTATGTCACCTCCATATTTTATAGCATTCTCATGTAGCTCTTTAAGCCTATTAATCTCCGTAGCAAGAATTAGCATCCCTATGTCTGTTCTTTCGTAAACTGTTTTTCTCTCTTCATCAGCAAAAACAGTAATCATCCCATCTTTTTGCATCTTCGTTAACGTGCCATAAACTGTACCTGAACCTAACAAAAGACGTGCTTTCGTGATTTTCTCCACATGCTTCACTATTCCATATCCATGACGTGGTTCATCTAAGGATAGAAGAATATAGAATGCTGTTTCAGTCATGGGTACGTATTTCTTCAATACTTTCTCAGGGTTCAACATGCCCAGCTCCCTTTATTTATACGTCGCATTTAAATATGTCTTAACGTGACTATATCACGTCGTGACATAGTCTACAATATTAATGCTCGAAAAAAATAAAAAAAGTGTGTAGAATCGCTTCATCAGCCATTCTACACACTCTACATTTAACTGCTCCAACCTGCCTAACGAATATCTTTTACACGAATATTACTTCCTAACAGACTCGAATCACTACTTAATCGGAATGACGGGTAATTCTCATCTGCTTCAAGTCGCATCTGTTCATCAAATAAAGACTCCTGTTGCCGGTCAACAAAAAAAGTAAAAGGCTCTTTCTGAACTTCAATATCTGTAGCATGAGGTACACTAATGACCTGAATAACGATCACGCCATTACAACCACAGCCCTCTGTATCGAAGAATAATTTAAAATATCCTGGTCGTTCACCAAGGCTTTTTTCTAACTTTTCAATAGTTTGGGAGTTCAATTGTATGAACATAGGATGATCTACTCCTTATTTATAATCGAGCTATTACTTTCCCAAAGTATAATTTGATTTTCTTCCATCCTCGTGTGAGTGCCATCACTTCTATTTTGACAAACATGAGTCTGAGCATAAATTAAACCGCCTTCTGCGTCTCCCGTTCACCACCTAGCTTAAACACGAGAATACCTCCAACAATAACAATCACTCCGACCAACTGCTTCCAAGTAAAAGGAACCTTTTCAAGCCCTAACCAGCCTAGTGAATCCCAGAGCAGTGCAAACCCAAGCTGAGAGATTAATACGATCGAAATCGCATACGTAGGGCCCAACCGCTTAGTACCTTGCACAAGGCATATTACTACCCCAACACCGATCAAACCACTGATCCAATACCAAGGCTCCATATTTCTCAAAGTAAATATACGGTTTCCTTCAACGATAAGACTCATGATAAATGAAGCTAGGAATCCCATCCCTAACACTAAAGTTGTCGTGGCCCAAGATCCAACCTTTTCATTAACTTTTGTATTAAATATATTTTGCAGACTCACTAGTGATCCCGCGATAAGCGCTAATATCAAACCAATAATCATAACTTAACTCCTCCATTTATCGACTTTACGCAAGGCCATTAGAATTTCAGTATCACTACGCCAGCGATCATCAACCCGATGCCGATGAACTGCGGCAGTCTCATTTTTCTCTTTTCCATTCCAAACCAGCCTTTAATATCAATTAAGAACGTCAGACATAGCTGAGCAATCAACAATGAGGATATCGTAAACGTAACACCAATTTGCTGAATGGCCGTTACTTCACTAAAAATAATAACAGCCGCAAAAGCGCCACCGATCAAATATAAGGGTTTCACTTGCTTAAAGCCTCCCCTTTTCCCATCTCTAACGAACAAAAGAATGAGAAAGGACATGATGAACCCTGTTAATTGTGTAATTGTAGCCGCCTGCCAAGTCCCGATATCTTGACTAATTCGAGCATTTGACACGCCCTGTAGCGTAATACAAGCCCCCGCTAAAAATGCAAATATAATTCCTCTCATTTCTCTCTCTCCTCAACTTCGATCTCTTCCATATTAAATAGCAATTCAAGGGTTTAAAAAAGGACATCTGTCCTTAATGAGAAGAAACGTTGCTATCGCCCAACAACGACCTTTGGCTCGTAGAAATAAAAAGACCGTCTCAAGCCAACTTGCTGGCTTAAAACGGACTTCAAATGCTGTATATGGTTGATTATGAGAGCAAATTCTTCTCATGCAATTGATCAAAAATAATTCGGGTAACAACAGACACGCGATCCCGATCCTTATAGCTTAACCAAGATAATTCCTCGATTTCGGACGCTGGCATTAATGTCCCTTCATAATCCGCAATATAACAGGTCATTTTGACTGTAACACCCTCTGCTTTCCCATGAGCTTCTGCCTCAAACGTTCCAAAATAAGAAACAGTCTCTGTCTTGATCTGAACAGAAATCTCTTCCTCGATTTCGCGCACGAGCGTCTCTTCGTCTGTTTCTCCGGCTTCTCTTTTTCCTCCCGGTAAATAATACATATCTTTCCCTTTGGAACGCGCACATAAGACTTGTCCATTCTCGATATGAATCCAGGCGATTTTATCAATGATTGTTGTCATATTGTTCTCCCCATGCCTTTTTTTCAACAATTATATCATACAGCTGAACGTATACATTTATGCAACGTCAGCTTTAGATTTTTGAACGCGAAGCTTAGATTGAGGTAGGTGATGAAGCAAATAGTATACAGCAACTGAGATAAGCGTCACGAACCCTGCAACTTCGTACATCATACGGTAATCTGTATAAGAAGCAACTACACCCATAATATAAGAACCCGCTCCATACCCCAAATCAAATAACAAGAAAAAGGTTCCATTGGCGCTTCCTCTACGTTCTTTATCGGCTAATTTAAGTGCAAGCGTCTGAAAGCATGGCATAAGTGCGCCATACCCAACCCCCATGATGATGCCTGAGAACATCAGCATGAATCCGGATTTAGCTTGACTTAAGCTAAGCAGACCTACAGCGAAGATCAGAATTCCGGGATAAATGAGAATATGTTCATTATATTTATCGAATACTTTACCGATTAGCGGTCGAAACAGCACAATCATAATCGCAAAGGCCACAAAAAAATAACCGGTAAGCTGTGATTGGTTAATTTCTTTTGTAAAAGAAGCGATAAAACCAGATAAAGAACTATAGGAGAACGCAAGCGTAAATCCAACAAGCGAGATGGGCAGTGCTTTGGGTTCTATGACGTCACTCCAGCGAAGACCCTTTCGGATCTTCACAGGTTCCTTAACGGCTTCTTTAACCGTATCCTTCTCTTCTTTGGGCATACGAACGCCTAATGTGAATAACAGCGAAAGCGCAGCAATCACACATACACCTAACAGCAATACATGAATGTTCTCATCTTTCCATAGAAAAAGACCCAAAGCTGGTCCAATGACCATCGCAATGCTCATAAACATACTGAAATAACCGATACCTTCTCCTTGGCGTGAGAAAGGGATTAACGTGGAAGCTATTGTACTTGTCGCTGTCGAGGCAACCGCATAACTCATACCGTGAATGAAACGAATCACCAGAAACAATACAATTCCATTAGCTCCGAAGTATCCTATACAGGCGAGTAGAAATAAGACTAGCCCAATAACCGCCATTTTCTTTTTACCGAATTTATCAACCCATTGTCCTGAAAAAGGACGGATCAATACACCTCCGAGGACATAGATGGTAATGGCTAACCCCATTTGCTGCTGATTCCCGTGCAAGCTTTCCTTCACGTATAACGGGAATGTAGTCGCCAGAATGTAAAAGGTCAGAAACATAAAAAAACTACTCAAACAAACAACAATAAAATTCCGGGTCCATATCTTCTCTCTAATCACAGCAGACTCTCTCCATCCTACCTATATCTTTTTATATGTTACAATAGTATAGGACCGAAAATTAATTAAGTAAAATACAAATTATATGATGGATATATCACATTAGAGTTATGAATAAAGAGAGGTCAATGTTATGGAATTCCTTCAGCTTCAATATTTCCGTGTAGTTGCTCGTCTTGAGCACATGACTAATGCCGCCAAAGAATTAAATGTATCTCAACCCTCACTTAGCAATTCCATCCAACGTTTAGAGAAAACCTTAGGTGTTCCCTTATTTGAACGCCAAGGCAGAAATTTAAAATTGAACGAATTCGGAAAAACATATCTTCGTCGTGTGGAGCAAGCATTTCTGGAACTGGATGAAGGTCAGCATGAGCTCACGGATATGGCCGGACTTGAACATGGAGTAATATCTATAGCAGTAACACTACCGTATGTATTGCCCACTTTACTAAAAGAGTTTCTTACCCTTCACCCACACGTTCGGATCATTCAGCGTCAGCTTGGCTCAGCATTAGAAATGAGAAACGATCTGGAGAGTGCAGTGATCGATTTTTGCATATCTTCGACACCTGTCACCGGACCAGACATCGAATGGTTTACCTTAGCAGAAGAGGAATTATGTTTAAGTGTGCCTAAGAATCATCGTTTTGCCAATCGCGAGAGTATTTCTTTGATTGAAGCTGCTGGTGAGAATTTCATTTCTTTGTCTTCTAGATCTAATTTCCGTGAAATTACAGATGCATTTTGCCGTCAAGCTGGATTTGAACCGCTAATTGCTTTCGAACTCGAAGAAGTAAGTGCCGTTCAAACCTTAGTTGAGATGGGGCTGGGTATCACCTTTACTCTCCCTTTAGCCTTAAGCAGGAGAAGTAAAAACACAGAAATCGTTCAATTGAAAATAACCGATCCGCTTTGTCAGCGCACTTTTGGCATCGCTTGGAGCAGAAAACACTTTTTATCACAAGCGGCTATACAATTTCAGAAATTTGTTGTGGATTTTTTTAGTAAACCTCATGAGTATAGTTAAGGAGAATATGCCATCTTATATCAACCGTAATCACATCTAATAAGCTACTTATACCAAGAGGATTGTAAAGCGTACATGTTTGCATAAATGCCATTGTGATGTACTAAGTCTTGATGATCTCCTACTTCAGCAATTTCTCCATGATACATAACATAGATCGTATCAACATTCTTCGCCCAACCCAAGCGATGTGAAATAAAAATAGCTGCTTTATCTTGGCAGATTTCTAATAATTTCGTATAAATCTCCATCTCGGCATTCGGGTCAATTGCAGAAGTAGGTTCATCGAATACTATAAGTTCCGCATCATTGTATAACGCGCGCGCAATCGCCAGCTTTTGCCATTGTCCCCCTGATAGCTGCCTGCTTCCTTCTACTATTTGCCCCAAATTCACATCTAATCCGCCTAATTCATGGAGCAAATCTATCAGCTCACATTGTTCTAGAACCCTTAGTATTTTAGCATCATCTGAAGGTGTATTCGCATCGCCCAATAGGATATTTTCTCTTAGTGTCAGTTCAAACTTCACAGCATTCTGAAATACAACGGACACCTTACCGTGAGGTTCTAAATGATCCTTCCAGCAAATCGTTCCGGAGCTTGGTCTATATTGACCTAATAACATTTTAATCAACGTAGATTTCCCTGCTCCATTTTCCCCGACGATCGCTATTTTCTCACCCGGCTTTATGGTCATATTGATGTTAGATAAGACATTCTTGTTCGATTTGGCGTATTTAAAATAGACATTTGAAACGGTAATTGGGAGCATAGAATCAGTCGAATTATTTATGTTATTTTTGCGAAAATCCCTGTTCTTATATGTAAGTACTTCATTTAAGTCATATAATTTGCTACTGCTGATGTAAAGCTTGCTTAACGGCCAGGTCAAACTCATAATTTTACCACCACTCGATAACAGCGCCAGAAATAACACCGAAATTGTTCCAATTGTAACTGTATTAGACTCCCCCATTTTGTTTAACAGGTACACTAGAACTACAAAGATAGCACTCGTCTGGACCATAGCCACGACCATCCCTGTTTTGATCTCGAATTTTCTGGCACTAAATCTTTTATTATGCTGCTTCTTCATAATCATTGCCCAGAGATTTGTAAAATAAGAGATGGAGTTATAAATTCGCATTTCTCGAATCGCATTAGGATCTTCCAAAGTGTTAGCAAGATAGTCTCCCATTCTTCCATCGAAGGTGAGCTCTCTTCCTGTTCTTCTCACTTTGATTTCCGTAAATAATCGAATGCATAAGGTAGTCACGATCATAAGTGTTACCACGAATGTGACCAAGAAATAACCACTTGTCGCCGACAACCAGATGATGCTTATTAGTCCTGAGATAATTCCTACACTCGATACCAAAAAACCTGTAATCCCCTCTAAATCTTCTCCAACTACCTTTTTAGCTCTTTGCAGTTTATTTCCAAACTCTTCATCATCAAAATCCTCAAAATCAACCCGGTTTGCAATATCTATCAATTCGGATTGAAAAGCGAGGGTTAGTTCCGCATTCATTCGATTCTTCATCATGTTGGTTATGCTTAATGAACAAGCTTGTACGCCATGAATCACAACAAACCATAGAATAGGGAGCAGCGTCATAACACCGCGAGCCACACCGTTAATGATATTCACTTGGACAGCGTAAGAATAAAAAGTTAATAAACCACTGATTATAGGGACTATGATAGTGATTGTTGAGATCATCGGACTTTTTCTAACCATTCTCACGAGTATCATTACAAGATTAGTGATGTCAGACTTCAGCATGGATTTCTCCTTTCTTATACATATAAAGAGGACTGGCGATTAAACATCTTTTTGTATTTACCATCCACCCTCATTAATTCTTCATGCGTTCCACTTTCCACGATTTCTCCTTGCTCAAATAGAAAAATTCTATCGACGAATTTGGACATATACAGCCGATGAGTCACAATAATGGAGGTCCGCTGCTCTCCTAATTTCATAAAGGTATCGAACGCCTGTTGTTCCGCATAAGGATCCAGGGCAGCAGTCGGCTCATCAAAAATCATAAGAGCGCCGTCATTGAGATAGGCTCGAGCAATCGCTAGTCTTTGCCATTGTCCCCCAGACAAATCTATCCCTCCAAACTGAGGACCTACTAAAGTATCCAATCGAACACCATAATTATCGGCTTCTGCTTTTTTCATCGCGGCTAATAATCTTGAATCGTCATGAATAGTAGCCATATTACCTAATGCAATGTTTTCTCTAATTGGTCTTTGTAACTTAATGAAATCCTGAAAAACAACTCTGGTATCCTGTGTCACGTTATGCGCTAAGACTTCATTCTCACCTTTAAACCACTGGATGTTTCCAGCTGTTGCAGGATACAACCCTAAGATCAACTTAACAAGCGTAGATTTACCCGAGCCATTCTCACCTACAAAAGCAATTCGTTCACCTGGATGAATAGTCATGTTTACATTACTCAGGGTATTCTTAGCGTTGGTAGGATATCTAAAAAACAGCTGATGAACTTGGACCTTCATCGGATCGGTGTTCCTATTGGAATTCACTTCCTGATCTCTAAGCACCTGCTCTTCCAAATCTAAATAAGACGTATAATCCTCGTACCGTAAACGACTCTTCGCTAAGTCAGCGTAAACTCTTGTTAATGCAGGAATAACGATAAATAATTGACTGGATATCTGAAGTAATAACACAAAAAGCCCAGCACTCTGTCCGCTACTTCCGATCGAAATCGCTAGAATGGCAATCGTAGTCCCATTTAATAAGATCATGATTAAGCGTTGGGAGAAGTTGAGGGTTTCAGAATAAATAACCTTACGGTGCATTTGTTTGAAGTTATTCGTAAAGCTCTCTTTCATTGAGGAAAACAAATAGGAGGACATTCTGTACATTCTTACTTCCGGAATGGAATTTCTGTTAATCAACAAATCGACTAAATAGTTGATCATCCGCACAGAGGAGGTTTGATTCGCTGAAATGGACTCTACTTTCTGTGACATTCGCTTCATAAAATAAAGCTGTAGAATCTGCACCCCTAAAATAATCAAAGCCAGAATATAGAAGCCATAAACAGATAAGACAACCATTAACACAACTAATGTTATTAGGTGAACTGTCACACCTGTCCATTGGTCTAACAGATCAATCAAGGAAAGTCGTTTTGCTTTTTCTCTTTTAGTTTTTGTAGCGGGGTCCTCCAAAAGTGCCGTAGATAATTTAGAAGTCTTTTCCAAAATGGTATGTTCCAGTTCATATATACTGGTGGATGTTAAATTGGTGATAGCAATGGCTCGAAGAGAACTATTAAGGCCCGCGAGATATAACATTACCATAAGCAAACTTACTAATAACAAGATATGTTGGTAGGTGTTAGGATTGAAGTTCTGAATGAGGTCAACCACATATTTCGTTGTGAATAATTCTCCAAAAAGGATTGGGGCACTCAGTAAGTTAGTGATAAAATATAAAAGTGAGTTTCTTCTGTCTTTCACATATAATAGTTTTACAACATAGAGAAAGTCAGGCAGGCAGCATCTCTCCTTATAAGTGTATTCCATTCTGTAAACACTTTCATTGTTTAGACGTGGAAACCGATTATAACGTTTAATGTTTATAATTGGAAGAGGTAATTTTCGAAATGACCAAACGAACAGGAGTGTACATTCATGAAACTTCAATTTAACTTATTCCCGGGCGGATTGCCCAAGGCGCTCACCATGAGCTATGATGACGGACAGAAACACGATATTCGCTTAGCGGAGATTTTTGATCAATATGGGATTAAAGGTACTTTCCATTTAAATAGCGCAATGATAAACGCACCCGGATTCTTATCATCTGCTAATGTTAAACATTCGCTCAGAAACCATGAGGTATCTGCCCATTCCGTTACCCATCCACATCTAGAGCGTCTACCTTTACCTATGGTAATCGATGAGCTGTTCGAAGACCGTAAGCGACTAGAGAAACTAGTGGATTATCCGGTACGAGGCATGTCCTATCCATACGGTACATACTCTCAGGAAATCATTGCTCCTCTACAGTCTGTTGGGATTGAATACAGCCGAACTGTCCATTCTACCAAACAGTTTGATATGCCTTTGAATTTCATGGAGTGGCATCCAACATGTCATCATATAGAAGATCTGCATCACGTATGGGAGCGATTTACAACGGAAGGGCCATCCCAAAAACTGAGACTCTGTTATGTTTGGGGTCATAGTTATGAATTTGCACAGCAGAACAATTGGGAGCTTATCGAATCCTTTTGCCAACAAGCAGGTGGACATTCGGATATTTGGTACGCTACCAATATAGAGATTTATGATTATGTTGCTGCGCTATATTCACTGAAGATGAGTGCTGACAAAACGGTCATCCGTAACAACTCAGCTATTGATGTTTGGGTATCCGTAAATGATCAACCTGTTCAGATTAAGGGTGGAAGTACGATGATGATGAAATAATCCAAAATGCAAAAAAGAGCGATTTTAAACATCGCTCTCTTTTTGCTTATTACATAAAAGTGATTGAAATTATTTGGATTGAAGTGTAAATGTCACTGTTTTTGCTTTTTCCTCAAGGATTGGAGTATAGGTGAATGTCATTACATTCCCTTTGCGACTCTTCAACACTAACATTCTGGTCAATACATATGGATCTCTGCCATCATTTACTCTATCCCATTCCTTACGATCCTCACTGATAATTAGTTTTTCATAGAGATTAATGATTTCACCGGTGTTGCTATAAACTAAATATAAGTGTGTCGTATCTAATAAACGAACGAGCACAACGTCTTCCGCAGCATACTCCACGATAAAATCTCCGGTTGCTCCTGTTAACTTTTCCATCTCAAATAACTTGCCCAAACCGCCATCCTTAGTAATATATTGAACGTTCTTCCCATCGGTCATATACACCTGAGTGGAAGGCACTTGTGGTGCATGGATATAAGCCGAGTTATTGTAATGATAGTCCATTTGCTTGAGAATAGTGCCCGCTTTGACCAATACTTGATAGCTGCTATTGAAATCGGTGAACATGGCATAATGATTGTCCGTTAACTGGAGTAAGTCCGTACCATTGCCCATTTTTCCAATCTCAAAAGCGTAGTTGTACGCAGATTCCTTAAAAGGTAGTCGACCAATAATTACTGGTTTCCCAGTTTCCGTTGCACGGTAATACAAATCGCCGTTTTTTTGAGATATCCAATAGGATCTTCCATCTACAGAAGCAGAAACCAATCTAGCTTCATCTATAATTTGGATAACCCCATCCGTTTTATTAAGCCCCGCTTTACCTCCAAGTACACTGACCGCTGAGATCAATGGCACGTACACCGAGCCTTTTATAATACGTGGGGATTTTGTTAAAGTCACCACGGCCTCGTTCACTTTTGACTTTACAGTACCTGCCGTGAAGATAACCTCACGCTCAGGACGAACCAGTTTGGCCGTTTTGGACGGTTGATCCCAAGATAATGTATACCCCATAGTATCTGCGAGTGATTTCAAGGGTACAAAAGTTATTTTCTCCGTGATCACCTGTTTACTGCTGATTCCGATTTCTTTATAGTTGAATTGAATTTGGTTTTCTGCTTGGGCTGATACCGATCCATACCCCGTACTTAAAATCAAAACAGTCAAGATTCCTAGCGTTACCTTCCATTTATTCATTTCTTTTCGTCTCCCTTGACTCTATAGTCATATGTAATTAGACGACAGGATTTGGAAAAAGTTTCTTGTTTCCGTTTTACGTATAAAAAAGACCTGATCCACGGTAGACTACCGCAGTCAGGTCTTCTGTCTTTTATAAAGTAATCTTAACTTCTAGCAAACTCATAAAACGCCAAAGCGTCTCCCCATGTGGGGAATCCTGCTTGCGCTAGTTTATCACTGCCTCCGCCTTTTCCATTGTAGGTACTAAGATGCTCTTTGAAAAAAGCTCCACAGGAGATCTCCGCGCTGCCATTCTGTGCAAATACAACCTTATTCTCAGCAGAACTAGCCAATAAAACCGGAACATCGCATTTCGCGGTAAGCTTGTTAGCTAAACTTTGTAAATCTTTCAGCGATTTATCCTCGAACACTTTTGAGATCAGCTTTCCTTCTTGCTGTGCTAAAAGCTCCTGTACGACATAATCATCATTCTTCTCTTTAAGTAGGGTAATTTCAGCTTGCAGCTGCTTTTGTTCATTCTCCCATTTTTCAATGCGATCGATAATTTCATCTTTTCCCGTATTGAACTTGGAAGATAGAGCTCCAACAATTTGCAGACTGCTATTAAATTCCTCCAAAGCACGGTATCCACATTTAAAATAGATCCGCGTATTGCCTTTTTGTTTCTCCGCTTTCAGAAGCTTTATTATACCAATCTCACCTGTTGAAGATACATGCGTACCACCGCAAGCGTTATATTCAACATCTTTAATTTCTACAATCCGGATGTTTTCCGTCACTTTAGGTTGTTTGACCAATTTAAGCTGTGAAGCCTCTTCCCCTGTTACAAAATAGCTCAGGATACTATGGTTCTGGTAAATCTGCCGATTAACCTCCCACTCTATGGAATGAAGTTGTTTAGGCGACAGTTCTGAAGCTTCTATATCAATGGTGCAATAATCCTCACCCAAATGAAAGCTTAGAGTCATAAACTGGTACAAATTGAGACAGATGGCTGAGAGCAAGTGTTGTCCACTATGCTGCTGCATATGATCAAATCTTCTCTTCCAATCGATCTGACAAGTGACGGATAAATCATTAGGCAGACGTTCCAGCATATGCAAGACAAGATCTTCCTCACTGATTACATCAAGTACCGGAATATCCCCAATAGTCCCTAAATCACAAGGTTGTCCACCGCCATGCGGATAAAAAGCGGTCTCCTCCAAAACAACATAGAGTCCATCTTCTCGTTCTATGGTTTCAGTAATACAGGTCTCCCAGTCAGTAAGGTATGTAGAATTGTAGTACAGTTTGTTGGTCATATATGTATCCCTCTCTTTTATACGTTTTCGGCACATTAAGCTTATAGTATCATATCGGATTTCTAAGACAAACTGCACAATGAAAAACGCCTTGCGGCGCTTTTGGAAGGAATTCACTCTGTTGTTCTACTTTCAGTTGTCTTCTACCTTGTACATCAGTAATCCTGTACTCTCATCCAAGAATTCCGCTGTCATACTCTAGAACCATTACCCCTGTTCAAGGAAAATAATGCCCTAGCCGAGCAAGCGCTTCACAGTGTCATTTGGACTTTATGGCACCACCGTAGACATGGTTTGAATTTCCACAACGTGGTTCGCGAGCCAAGGACCCACCTGTGGGGGTATGGTTGGTTTAGTGCGAATGATATTGAACTGCTCTTATTAATCAGGACGAGTGGGATCAATTATGGAATAGTGATGATTATCTATGTAAGCATCAAAAGCATCTATGCCTTCATATAAAATTATACGCGATTCTTTTGGGGTAATTGGTACTACCCACAAGACATTAATTATTTCTTCACCTATTTTTATTTGTTCTAAATCCTCACTTTCTCCTCTTAGTTCATCAATCAAAAGGGCTTTTGTAGTCCAGTTTTCTGGTGCGAGTGCGCTCTCAGTCATTACTCGTGGTACTTCCGAAGATTGGATATGTTCAATATTATGGGCAATTATGTCACAGAAATATGAGAATATGCGATCAATGTTTTCTTGTCCCAAATCGGGTTTTAAAGCTATCATCCATTCATTCTCAATAGGTTTTCCAGTTTTCCGAATGGAATTAGATAGGCCGACTGTTGCGAATCTTGCAGGATTATTAACGTCAATTGATGGAAAATAATATAACTCAATATATACGCCAATCTCCGGTTTTGTCATTATGACTCTATATTCTGGCATAGACCATTCTTTAATATATAAATTGAGAATAATTGTTCTCCTAATGTCGAATTCCAGAATGATCCCTCGGCATGACTCTTTATTGATTTGCACATCCATCACCTTTTTTCAATATTGGTTTTTTGGTTTAGAATTTGGGCTGGTATCATCGTCCTCCTTCATCGTTCGCGGTCTGCCATTTCAGTAATTGAAAGGGCAGATCTCTCCAATTAAGAAGTTATTAATCTCTTTTCGATGAATGGTGCTTCATGACTGCTTCTTGAGCTTTAAGGACAATATCATCTACTTCGGAAAGCTGACGCTCAATAGAGGCTAGAGTCTTTAGTAAAAATAAGCCAAGACTTTCATCACCTAAGGATAGTTCCAATTCGGCGAAACATTCGATGTCTTGGAGTTTTTCTATATTTTTTTTGTTATTGATTTTTTTAGGGTATTCGATGTATTTATAGAGGGTTAAGACTGCTTCTTCCCCCTTGGTTTTAAAGTTGTGAACAGTTCCTTTGAATAGAGTGTCTTTGAATCCTTCCTTAAGCCTACCTTGTTCATTCAAGGCATCCAGATGAAAGGTTGCTAAATATTTTTCGTTTCTTACGGCATGATCATTAATGCTGTAGGATACATTCTCTTCGTCAAGAATCTTTATTATTTCATCAATTGACTTGAACTTCAATCTTGCAAATCTCGCCGGAGAAAATTGCTTGCGCAAAGAATCTTCATTATTTGAAAGGTATGCCTTAAAAGAAATTTCAGCATTTCCTTCCAGGAGTTCTTTGAAATAAACAAGATGCCTTTCATCTACCATATCTGCCTCCTGCAACTCTTGAGCTTTTGGGTATAATATGTTTACGAGTTATTTTTTTGACTTAGGATTGGAGATCATATTGAAAAATGTGGCCCAAAGAGTGTATGATGCCGGAGAACTGATATTTTGAAGCGATTAATCCAGATCTCTAGCCCAGCTAACTAACTCTTCATCGTCGAAGTTATATGGATATTCGTAAATATTAGAGTAATAGTACTCCGATTCTAATAAATCTCTAATTATATTGAAAACCTTATTGGTGGCATGAAATCCATTCCTGATGGGCGCGGTGAAGGCAAGCGAGCCATTATGAAATCCATCTAAAGAACCGGAAAGCTCTCGTTTGACTATAGATTCAGCTGTCTCTATCTTTTCTTTAATAAGCTCCTCTTTGTAAATTTGAATGCAGAAATTTCCACCATGTTTTATTAATTCAAACTCTCCATTGGGATGGAGTTTTATTGTATCTCCTTTCGCAAGCCCTAGAGCCAGCCCAGGAGATGCACATAATTTGAATATTTTATCGCTTATGCATTCTGCAGGAAGCTCTTCAAAGACTGCTTCCTCTGAATTTATGCCGGCAAAAACATTAATTAAGGTTAATTTATGTTCCATACGAATACTCCTCAAAACTGTCTTTTTAATGTATGAGATTTGAGATTACATCCTTCATGTATCCGCTATCGCTTGTAATTCAACGGGTCGATAATAAAGGAGGTTCCTCTTTTTTGAAAGGGGTTACTTCAAAATGCTTTCAAGGCGGCAATGTCATGTGCCTTGTTAATAATTTGGGCGTTGCTGGCCCTGTTTTCTCAAATCTAGGAAAGATATTCAAGAAATCATAGCAGGTACTAAAACGCCTCGTCAAGTGCTGGAAGCGGTAGTCAAGTCTTCGACGCCGGATATACTCGGATAACGAGATTCCGGTAATGAACGGAAACCCAACAAATCCGATGTATAGTAACATTGAGCTTTACTGCCAGTATGTAGATTGAGAATCACCAAGGATTGTGCAAGTAATTCAACAAAAGAAAAGTTCAAGTGGTATCTCTGCTTGAACTTTAAATGGTTATATTGAGGTGAATCTGGCGTTAAATCAATTCTTTCTCACTATTTCGTAACTCTACTTTCCGCTGTACCAAACCAAATACGCTATACGCATTTTACCAATAAAGCGAACGAATAAAATACTTATTTTCGGAGCGAGGCATTATATAGGTGAGTGTATACAAACCATGTAATGCTTGCTGTTAATAATGCCGACGAAATCAAAGCTGTAAGAATACTATATGTTTGCCAAATAAGTATCGTTGGCCAATCTAATGCACAGCACATTATACATAGGGCAATCGTAGCAATCAGCAAAATAGCTGTTACGATTATTTGCTTTTTTGTCATTGGCTGCCGCTCATTCGTTTTCCTTCTGCGTAATCCTAAGATAAAGAACAGAACAGCCAATAGGCAAAGAATAATTGTGGTAGACGATAAAATGATGTCCAAAAGCTGTGTGCCGCTTATTTCATATGACTGCGTTAGATTGCCGTCTAATATATCTTTAACTTTTAGTACCATGCTTCTATTGATATTTGCGCCGTTGGTCAGCAAGCAGACGGCTGTTCGTTCATTTGGCAGTATGGCCACTTCGGTTCCGAAATTGGGATTGCCCCCTGGGTGTTCTATAATCGTTTGGTTGGCGTTTACCGACCAGCCCGCTGCATAATACATTTCTTTGACTGCCGGAACAGACATATCGCCCTGATGTGACTTTTCGATAACCGTATGGAATATTTCGGGTATGTCCTGCACAATACCCATCTGTATGCCCATCCAACGCGCCATATCTTTTGTACAAGAAATGATGTAGCCTGCGGGTTTATTCCCGGAATAATCCGGTGCGTTATATGGAGTTGTCATAAAAAAGGAAGAACGGTAGCCCTGTGCCAACTGTCCGGTGGCTTGAGCATCTTCTTTATAAACATACGTCTGGTGAAGACCTAACGGCTGAAATACCTGTTCCCTCATAAAGTCTTCATAGCTTTGTCCCGACACAATCTCAATAACCAAACCCAATACGTCATAATTAACGGTTCCATAGCTATACTGTTCACCGGTAGGGAACGCCAACTCAGCATCTACCAGCATTTCCACAGTCTTTTGCAGCAAATCTGGTGTATTGCCTTGTGGAATATTTTGAGAATGCCTATTATTTGTTAGGCCGCTAGTATGGTGAAGAAAGTTATTGAGTGTAAGGCTTTGCATATCAACAGGTTTGCCTTGATATTTTAACGTAAACCAAGGTAAATATTTTTGGACTGTGTCAGTCATTGACAGCAGCCCTTGCTCCTCCAACAGCAGAATACCCATGCCGGTAAAAGCTTTACTGACCGAGGCCAACTCATATAGTGTATTTTCACTTGCAGACAACCCACTTTCACGGTCTGCATACCCGGAAGAAAAGTAGAACACTTCATCATCAGCAAGTATTGAGATCGACATTCCCGGCACACCTGATATACGACGGGCATCATCCAGCAACGCCTGTATTGCCGCAGATTGCGTATCTGACAACGACGCATAACTTTGTGTTGCGAATCCTGAGAATAATATAAGTATTGATAATACAAAAACAATAGTCTTTTTCATAAACTCTCCATTTCGAAAAAATATAAACAACCCGTAGTACGCCTTATCTGCCTAATGCGTCGTTCCATTATACTTAATGCTAGACGTTCAATGATTAGATTACTATTGTAAACTTCACAGACCCATGTATATTATTTCTTGTTTCGCAAAAAAGGCCCTCTGTCCCATCTTCCATTTCCTTTATAGTATTTCATTAGGTATCAGTGAGGTTTTTATTAAATGAAGTATTACCAAGCCCTTATCATTTTTCGACCAATCGAAATATAGACCTCTGTCAAGTTGGTCTAACAGCAAAAAGAAAGGAGACTAACTAATATGACTAGTCTCCTTTCTTTTATAAAAATTTCGCCCTATTATGATAAAGCTCAGTGTAGGCAAGTTTCATTAATCTTTCCATGTTACCTGCCATCCATATGACTGAAGTTTAAAGTATTTATTAAACTCCGCGACTACGGACTTTGCATTCTCTTTCGATGTTGCATGAAATATAGTTATATCGACTATATTACAGTCTGAAATTTCCTCCAACCCTTTAAGTCTTGATGCATCTACTCCAATCTGCTTTAGACTCATACAATTTTTGAGTATTGTTAAATCTCCAACCGGATAAGTGAATTGCTTTAATTTCTTCAATTCTCCTATAACCTCTATATGTGATTCATCTATTGCACAGCTATCCGTCTCAAAAAACGTTAGATTCTTTAAACCTTTTAAGAATGATAAATGTGGTATAGTCACTTGTTTGAGCTCTAGTTTTATTAACTTACTAAGGTTTGAAATATAAAGCAGGTTGCCAACCTCCATTTCTTCTAAACTTAGTTCCTTCAAATTTTTTATAGTTCCTATTAATCCCCTATCAATTGAGTTCATTCTACATAATCTCAAACTCTTTAATTTCTTTATATCTTTCAGTTTATGTATATCTTTTAATGGAAGTCCTATTAATGTTAGCTGCCTTAGCCCATCTAAAGAAACTAAGTACTCCAAATCAGACTCTTTAAAGGCTTCTGATCCTATCACAAGTTCTGCTAAAGAAGGCAACCGTTTAAGTACATCGAAATTAGTAATTTCATCCGCATGTATAATAAGTTCTTTAAGATTAACCATATGGGTTAAAATATCCAAAGATATTGCTCCGTATTTTTGAGCTTGATCAGCTCTAATAAATACCATTCTCTTTTTTTTCAATGTTTTTGAAGATACAAAACCACTCTCAACATCGTCTTTAAAATACTCTTCCCAAAATCCGCTTACAGGGATAAGGCTGTTCTCTTCGATATCCATTTTAGTCAAAGCCAAAATATCATCCAACAAACTTCCACTTTCACGGGATAATATGATTACATCATCTTCTTCACTAATACCAATACTACTATTTCTGAGGCTCGAATCGATAAATTCAAAGAAATGTCCCAAACTTTCCGCAATAACATATGAAAAACTAGAATTGTGATCTATCGTTATAATTTGCCCATAAACGCCCTTTTCTCCGGGGTCTAAATCAATTGCCAAATATGAGCCTCCACCATCTTCGGCAAAAGGAATCCAGCCTTCTCTGTAGTTCCCATCTTTTATTATATCTGGTTTGCTGGATATAATATCGTATGCTGATTCCAAAAGGGACTTCCAGTTGCTTACTATCGATTCAATGTTCATCCAACCAAGACCAGCCATAACGCCAAAAATCTGCTCTCCTTCTCCATTAGAATTCATGTATAACTTTCTAAAATCTTCTGGGAATTTGCAGTTCATCATGCTCTCAAAAAGATTTATTTCTGATTCCTCGACTGCTGGATTCAGTAATTCCTCTACATTTGGTATATGCGATTTTAATGTCTCGATAAGTAAACACTCTTCTTTTTCGTTAACTAATGACATATAGTGGCCCCCATTCTACAAAATCATAATAGTTTCAGTAAACGTCCTTGGTTGATCATCAATCATTTTGTTATGAATCATCTTCAACAGTTCCATCAATAATTAATTCTATCTTACATATGGAGCATCTATTTCCTGATTTAGCAATATCGTATCATGAATTTGTAAATATTGTTGTATTAAGTCATATAAAAAAAACTAAGAGTCATCTTAGGGGTTAAACCCTATTTATGATACGTTTTCCCACATTTGAACTTCAACTATCCTGCCCGTTTGCTGAATAAAGGCAGCCGATCACATTGACTGACCGGCTGCCTTATCGTGTTTATTGAGCTATCGTTACCCGTCAGATCAATAAGAAAGAAAAACAGTATCCTCCTAATGTGACAGGAAAAAGCTTTACTTTGATCGTTGATACAAGGATCAGAAGGTTCAGAAGTTCAACGAATTAACAAGCACAAGTAACGTCTTTTAAATTTCGTATAGCAATAGCATTGAGTCGGAGCGCTTCTATGATTGAATCTCTTACTGCTAACAATTCAAATCTTTCGCGACTGCCAATAGGCAATCTGCAAAGCAATGCTTCAATTCTTTTAAGGCTTTCCTTCAGAACCACTCTTTGCTTACGCAAAGCATTCAAAGCTCTTTGAATTCTTCTCTTCTCTGCAGCAGTCATAAACTACCACCTCTTTTCGATTGTGATAGTATATGAGATGCGACAGAGCTCCTATCTGCTTGTACATTCCGGAAGGTAAATGATTGATTTTACTGCTTTTTGCTAGCTTCCATGATAGGAACGGACCAATCTACATTAGTGTACAATCGGTTGACTATCGTGCGTATTAATTGAAGCTGATTAGGGATTTTAGTAAGACCAGCGGCACGGAACTGAAAAAAATACTTTTTGTTATCTGATTGTGATTCAACAATTTCAATATATCCATCTTTCCATCCAGATCCTCGGGGAGAATAAGCACCTCTTCCTGTAAGAGGCCACTCTTTGCCAGCGACATCCTTAAATATCCACTCACTGTTCATAAACTCATTTCTGAATTTTCCACTAAAGTGTAATGAACCCTCCTTCTCGTTGCTATTGGTATTTGGTGGCGATTCCACTGTAAAGTCAAATAACTTCAGCTCATCTCCATCAAAATCAAAGGGAATCGGATGTTCCTTCAACTTGGAAGGCTCAAATTGCACGCTCGAACCATCCTTCTCAGGAACAAAATATCCATCGAACACGAAAGTATATGGTGTATCCTGTGGTAAAGTTGGAAACGTATAGCTCCAATGCATTTGTCCAGGCTTATCACCTGGGATCGAAGAACTTGACATTACGAAACTCTTACTCGGAGATTTTCTAGGATTTACACTCTGAATCTCTTCTCCCGCGCTATTCTCAAAATGGAACTTCATGCCTTGCTGCTTCCATAGTTCACCAGGAGAACGACTCAGTGCCTCTTCACTTAACTTCGTATCAAATTCAAAGCGGACACCTTGAACCATATGAGTTAAACTTTTCAAGGTCACTGTTAAACCATCCGGAGATGTGTAACTCCCCCTCAGTGGAGTTGAAGTCGTTTGTTTATTCGCTTCAGTCATATCCATCGAAAAATTGAAATTCCAATCTCCTTTAAGAGTAGGAATGTTCTTTCGTTTACTTCCCAATTCAGTAATATGACCTTCGATTCTAATTTGGTCGGTTTGTAGTGGCTCCGAGAAATTAACGATCATATAGTAAAAATCATCGGTAAATCCCATATCATACAATTCCCCTACGACTTTCCCTTGATCATCCTTAACTTCTATGCGGTTTCCATCAGCAAAAACCAACCGTTTTCTGTCATGTTTCCCATTTGGGCCAAACAATTGTAATGCAATAATTACCCGTGTAGGATCTGCAACTGCTTCATCTATTTTTATTGTATAGCCTTTATCCTTCACCTTAATATTAGGATGTTCTACCAACCCAAATTCTTGTGCCCGAAGAAGGCCTATGTCCATATTATTTTTCACGAAAAGAGAACGTAAAGTCTCCGCTAACGAAGGTACGGAATACAAAATCACGGCACTCAGAACAATCAGTAACAATGCCGCTCCCATGGCTATTCTTAGTGACTTAAGTATCTTCGGATTCTTTCGCTTCCTGTCAGGTACCGTTACTTTCTCTAGTTCTACGAATTCTATTGAAGCCATAACTTGAGCAGTAAAAGAATCTGGAAGCTTCTCTTCAAACAATGCTTGCGACCACTCCTCTTGTTCTTCTAATAATGCATGATAGATTAAATTGCAATGGGCACAAGCAGCGATATGATCAACCTTTTCCAAAGGCTGGGAGGTCGGTGTACTTAGAATATATTGCTCTATCTCAAATGGACTTAAGCACTTCATCGCTCTTCACCTCCTGGGGTGTCATGATTTGCTTCAATCGCTGCTTTGCACGATAAAGGTCATTTTGGATCTTACTTAAAGGGACCTCTAAGAGCGTACACATTTCTTCATAGCTTAAATCATTGGTGTAACGAAGCAACAAAGCCGTCCGATAATTAGGCGGTAGCTTCTGCATTAACTGATGCAGCTCTGTGCGATGCTCCGATCGAATGAATTCTTCTTCTGGATTATCTGAAAGAGATAGTTCAGCAAGATCGTCTGGTAAGCTCGCTATAGGACGAGTTTTTTTCCACAAATCCTTCAGTAAATTAGTCGCGATCGTATACAGCCAAGCCGCAAAGTTTTTATCCAAATCATGTGAGGCTAGCTTACGATAAGCTTTTATAAAAGTATCCTGAGTGATGTCTTGTGCGTCTTGGTGATCGGCCCCCATTCCTCTCAAAAAGGCCATAGATTATATTCTTATATCGATTCACAAGATACGAATAGTCTTCCTTATGACCATCCAGAACGTTTAGGATCCATTGCCTTTCTTCCTCTTTTTCAACTTTCGGTACATGTCCCTTCACCCTTAAGCCTCCTTGAAGCACGATACTCTATAGACGATCCCTAACAGAAAAACTCTCACTTCATACAAAAAAAAGTAGATCTTCAATTGTATTGAAGACCCACTCTGTTATCTAACCTCGAACATGCCCCATCTTTAGCCCAAATAGGCTCACCCAAGTGCTAGTGATACAAGCCTACTCCAATATATAAGCTCTTCATCCTGCCCGTAAGCCCCAATACATTGAAATCCTAAAGGCATGTCATGAATAGTGGCTGAAGGAATGCTAACAGTTGGCGCTCCTGCGTATGACCAAATGGCCGTCATTCCAGCCCATCCTGTCCGTGTTCCCCACAATGGAGCAGTTCCTGCTTGAGCGGGCGAGACCCAAATATCAATCCCCTCTGTCTTTTGAACATCCAGTAGATCATATCTCAATTTGATTTGTCCTCTACGATATCGCTCCAGTTCTTCCTCTTTGATGGTTTGACCTGATTCAATACCAGCGCGCATCGCCGAACCATAGTAATCTTTATATTTTTCAAATCGTACAGCATGCACTTGAGCCATTTCCCCTTGCACTAATCTCAACATTGCATCCCCATAGATGAAACTATCTTCCCATGGCATCTTAACATTTTTTATGATGAAGCCCGCCTCTTCCAACTTCTTAATCTGGCTCCAAAAAGTATGTTTAGCGTCCTCTTCCAATAAAGTCATGAATACCCCTTCTGGAATACCAAGCACGGGTTTACGGTTAGATTCGAAAGGCCTCCATTCCGAGATGAGTTCTGAAGAGATCCGCTCCATGCTAACCATATCCTGTGTGAAAAATCCTATCGTATCAAATGAAGGGGACATCAACTGAACACCATCCAAAGGGATACGTCCATAGCTTGGCTTAAATCCAACAACACCACAGAAAGAAGCAGGTGCCATAACAGAACGTAAACTTTGTGTACCTATCGCAAATGGACACATCCCCGTGGCAACTGCCGCTGCAGACCCTGCACTAGAGCCGCCTGGTGTATGATCCAAATGATGAGGATTACGAGTTGGGAGATGCCCGGCATATGCGAACTCTTCGGTCACCGTTTTGCTCGTGAACCATACTCCTTTTTGCCGCAGCTTTTTAATAAAACTGCCTTCTGAACGTGTTAATTCCTGTGGAGGAAGATTTGAACCGGCACGAGTGGGCAAGCCGTCTATATGAATTAGATCCTTAACTCCTACTGGAACTCCGTATAATGATGGTTTTGGGAGCTCATGATAGGTTTGTCTTAGCAGCGCTACTTCACTCATGATTCTATCTGTTCTTTTCTCTTCCGATACAAAAGCATGGATGTGAGGCTCCAACTTATCATAACGATCTAAATGCTGATTAAGGAATAGCTCGAGTGATGAGTCAATTGGCTCTAATCCTTGGAACTGTGTTAAAGAAGATGTATGGATATACATACCTAACCCCCTCCACAATTTACCGAACTAAGATCCCCTGGACTATGATTGTATTTATTTGGAATAACTTCATGTTAATCGTAGTCCTTTGCTAAGGCAAGAAGTTTAATCACTGCATACAAAGCGCACATAATCACTGCAATTCCTGCGAATATAAGAATTGTCTCCACTTGGACTCTATCAGCTAACGGACCAAACAGCACCATCCCGAGTGGCAAAGCACATGAATTCGTTACTTGGACAAGACTAAATACCCTACCTTGCATATCCGGATCCACATTCTGCTGCAACAATACTGTCAAAGGAGCGTTAAAGCAAGGCATCGTTATGCCTATCAACAAGTTAAACAATAGGTACACTGCAAACATAGGAGCGACGCCAAGTCCAACCATCAGCAAACCGTAGAAAGCACATGCTAAAATGTTGGTATGCATACGAGACTTAAAGCCGCCCCATGATGCGATTAGAACCCCTCCAACTAACGCCCCAGCACTGAAAGTCATCTCACTTGCGGTCAATCTCCATACTTCTGGACCAAAGGATCGACTCACCATTAGAGGGGTTAAGAAGGCGGCTGGACTAATCAGTATCATTACGACAAATAAATAGATTAGTAATTGCTTAATAAAAGCATGATCCTTTAGATACTTAAATCCTTCCTTAATGTCTTGTACATTCGATTTCTGACCATCCTCCACTTTAGCGTGAGCTGGAATAACGATTATACACATCATACCGATCCCAATAATTGCAGTCATCACATCGATAAAAAAGGCAGTTTCAATGGTACTAATCGACAGGATCACGCCACCTGCAGCTGGAGCCAGAAACATCATCAAGGATGAAATACTGCTGTTTACTCCGTTTACCTTCATAAGCTGATCTTTTGGAACAATTTGAGGTATAAGTGCGTTCACAGCAGGAACCTGTATGCCCGTACCTGCTGCTCGGATCAGCAAAATTAAATATAGCAACCAAATATTGTTATAACCCATCAAAAACATCACAGCGAGAAGAAGTGTAGCGATCGCAATCGTACCATCTGCTAGCATGATCATTTTTTTACGACTATAGCGGTCGATCCATACCCCAGCAAACAGCGAGATGGCCATCTGCGGGAGAAATCCACAGACGGTTGATATCGTCATCATCACCCCTGAGGTAGTTGTTAGAGTGATATACCAAATAATCGCATATTGAACAAGCGAAGATCCAAATAAAGATATGGTTTGAGCTGTTAGAAATAGGGTTATTTTTCTTTTCCAATGATCATTCATGGTTTGCATTAGTACTTAACTCCTTTATTTCTGGTCTCATCTCCTATGTTGAGCACACGATCAACCCATCCCTTATAAAATTGTTCTTCATGAGAAACAAGAATCACAGTTCCACCAAATTGGATTAGAGCTTTCTGTAAAGCATCTTTTGTTTCAGCATCTAAGTGATTGGTCGGCTCATCCATGATTAGAAAGTTGTATTCTGAAAGCAGTAATAGGCACAGCTTAACTTTTGATTGCTCCCCGCCGCTGAGTGTACGTATTGACTGTGTTACAAGGTTATCTTTAACAACACACTGCGCTAGATAGCGACGTATTTCCTTTACAGTCAGTTTGGGATCATAAGCTGAAATCACCTGAATAGGTGTCATTGTATCGTCTTCCCAAGTTAAATCTTGCTCGAAATAACCCACTTTAACTTGTTCTGCGAACTGAAACCTACCGGTAATCCCTTGGATCTCTCCAACCAACGTCTTTAGTAAAGTTGATTTCCCGATTCCGTTGAACCCCGTAATCACGAGCTTTTGTCCACCGCGAATGGAGAACTTCAATTTAGGCAACAAAGGCTTATCGTAACCTACGACTAAGTGATCCACTTTTAGGGCTACTTGTGACGTGCACGGAAGCTCCTTAAAGCGAATAGACGCTTTGGAGACAAATGTCGGAGCAGCGATTCGTTCCATTCTATCCAGCTGTTTCTGGCGACCACGGGCAATTTTGGAATTAACACCTGCACCGTTTTTTCGAATGAATTGCTCAGTGGTTTCGATTTTTTTCTGCTGTGCATGATATTGCCGGATATGACTCTCTCGTAAATGTTCCTTCTGCTTCACAAAATCCGAGTATTTCCCGTGGTATTTTTTAATCGTTTCGCCCTCAATATCGCAAATACTAGTGGATATTTTATCGAGAAAGGCATAGTTGTGAGACACTACAATGAACGCTTGATTGAATGCAATCAGATACTCAGCGAGCCAGTTAACATGTTCCTTATCCAGATAATTGGTTGGTTCATCGAGTAATAACACATCAGGTTGTTCAAGTAAAAGCTTGGCCAGAATGACTTTCGTCCGTTGCCCCCCGCTTAACTGCTCGATGGGACGGTCGATTCCAATCGCGTTGATCCCTAGACCGGTAACCATCTTACTGATGTTGCTCTCCATCGAATAATAGTCTAACGCTTCTAATCGTTCCTGGTAGTCTGCTGCCTTTTGTAATAACGTTTCGTTGCCAGTAACAGCGCACTCTTCATAGAGCTCATTTATTTTTCGTTCTAGTTCATATAATTCTGAGAAAGCCTGTCTTAAATAATTATGAACCGTACGGTTTCCATCCATGACAGCATATTGATCGAGATGACCGATTGTAATATTGGGCTGCCACTTTATCATTCCATCATCCGGGATCACTTCGCCTGTCAAAATGCTAATAAACGTACTTTTCCCCGTTCCATTCTGGCCAACCACACCGACATGCTCACCCTTGTACAATTCCATAGAAACATTCTTGTATAGAACCTTATCGCCAAAAGCATGTGATAAATTAGAAACCTCAAGTAAACTCATTTCCTATTCCTCTTTTCTAAAATTAATTAAGAACGCAAAAAAAGCAGAAGACACTGCACCCTTAGGTGCAAGCCTTCTGCTTGTCAGTACACGAATGAACGGCACAAACATATAAATGTCAGTGTAGAAACTGAGCAATATAACACAAAAGGCTGTAGACGAAAATTGTCTACAGCCTCTTAATCATTAACATCGGAAGATGGCGTAATCAAATAAGCATGAATAATCACACTAAAATGACCTAGCTATCTTTCGATGATATAAAAAGCGATTCGCTTTTCGATTAAGCTCCGGACAACGTTTCATCGTTTGTATCCGTTTGTTCGGAGCAGCCTCTGGTATATAACTTTACAGTTTCTACATGAATCATGTTAAACCATCCCTTCGTTTGGCTACATTTTAAATCGTGTACCCGCACTTGTCAACCACCATCCGAGAGGTGCTGTTATTTTTTGCTGGCGCGTTTGACCGTACCGATCCTAGTCCCTTGAGGAATTGAAATGAACTGGCTCTTCGATACACCAATAAGCTGTGAAGTATAAATACTACTATGTCCGGAGAATAAATAACTCACCACGCAAGCGATGAACATGTATACAGCACCCTCTGAACCAAATAGCTCAATCCCCATTAAAAAGCAAGCGATAGGTGTACTGGTAGCTCCACAGAAGACAGCAATGAATCCGAGAGCAGCCAGAAACGGTCCATATACATGTAAAATTCCAGCCAAAGCATTGCCTAATGTGGCTCCAATTGCAAATAGCGGAGTAACCTCACCACCCTGAAATCCTGTTCCTAAGGTAAAGGCGGTAAAGATCAGCTTCCATAAAAAAGCGAACGGCGAGACATCTCCCTCAAAAGAATCCTTGATTAATGGAATTCCGAGGCCTAAGTAATCACGGGACCCTACAAGGAATACTAAGGCAATGATAATCAAACCACCCACTGCACCTTTTATCATTGGATTGCTTATCATGGCGGTGAAGGTTCTTTTTAGAAAATGAGTCAGTTCACTGAAAAGCATACTCACGAGACCAAAAATTACAGAGGCCAATACCACTTTTAGAATAATCATTAAACTTAAGGTTGGAAATTCATTCACGACATAGTGAGTATGATGAACGCCCCACAATTGAGTGGTGACCAGATCACCAACAAAGCTAGCCACAAAACATGGAAGTAATGCCTGTTGGCTAATAAGTCCAATGGTTACTACCTCTAGACCAAATAAGGTTCCAGCCAGCGGTGTTCCGAAAATAGAACCAAAGCCTCCGCTAATCCCGCACATTAATAGTATTTTGCGATCTAACGAGCTGATTTTGATTAATTTCCCAAACCACTCCGCGAGGCTTCCTCCCATTTGTACAGCTGTTCCCTCCCGTCCGGCAGATCCACCAAACAAGTGAGTGACCAGTGTTCCTAACAATACTAAGGGTGCCATACTTAATGGAATAGTCTCTGTACCATCCTGAATTTGTTCTATAATAAGGTTATTTCCTTTAGCGCTGTTTTTTCCGTAACGCATATATAAGAAACTAACAAATACTCCCCCAAGAGGCAGCAAATAAAGTAGCCATGGATGCTCTAAACGTACATCTGTTACATAGTCTAAGCTTTTCAGAAAGAAAGCCGAGGCAGTTCCCGATAAGAGTCCAACCACACTTCCGAGTACAATCCATTTGATAAATGTACTCCAAAGTGCAAATTGACTTCTTTTCTTCGCGAATTCATGCCATCGTGCAGACCATTGATTCATAACAGCAACTCCCAAAGTCAGTATAAATTAGTCTCTGGCAACAAAACAGACTCCTACCAGTGAAGCTTACTCTGGTAGGAGTCATTAGTCTGAAGAGACGGTTGTGGCGAACTCCATCGCCTTGTTATATGTTATTCTTAATCCTCAGAATCTACGTTATGATACACTTGTTGAACATCTTCTAAATCTTCTAAGGCATCAATCAATTTTTCGAATTGAGTTTGTGCATCTTCAGGAAGTGTTACATAGTTCTGTGGAAGCATGTTCAGCTCAGCAACCGTAAATTCAGTGATTCCTGCATTCCTGAACACTTCTTGTACGGCATGGAACTGATCAGGTTCAGCATACACGATAACCGCTTCATCCTCTTCCAGTACATCACGTACATCTAGTTCTGCATCGAACATCATCTCAATCACTTCATCGGCAGTTTTACCTTCTACACCGATAACAGCCGTTGAGTCAAACATGTAGGCTACAGATCCGCTGACACCCATATTCCCGCCATTCTTACTGAATGTAGAACGGATCAAAGGCGCTGTACGGTTAACGTTATTCGTAAGTGCATCGACGATGATCATCGAACCGTTAGGTCCAAATCCTTCGTAACGAAGCTCTTCATAATTCTCATCACCGCTGCCTTTGGCTTTATCCATTGCGCGGTCAATAATGGCTTTTGGTACATTGTAAGTTTTTGCACGTTCTAATACAACCTTCAAGGCCCGGTTTGCTTCTGGATCGGGTTCACCTTTCTTGGCTGCTACATAAATCTCAACACCAAACTTTGCATAGACGCGACTTGTGTTGGCGTCTTTGGAGGCTTTCTTTTCCTTAATATTATTCCACTTACGACCCATATTGTTCCCGCTCTCTTTCAACATGAATTAAAAACAATTGTTACTTATTATACCCTTGATTAATAGCTCTAGTAAAGTGCGCTGGTAGGTTAATCCTCTAAGCTGTCACAATACACGCATAAAAAAGACCCCTGAATCAAACAGGAGCCTTCTAAAAACTTATTTTATTTATACCCAAACCTCTTGGGCTGTTTCAATTACGAGACGTATTTTATCCCACTGCTCTTCTTCGGTTAGGATATTTCCTTCCTCGGTTGAAGCAAATCCACATTGAGTACTTAAGCAAAGCTTCTCAATATCAACATATTGTGCCGCTTCTTCAATACGCGCTTTGAGCTGCTCTTTGCTCTCAAGACCACCATGTTTCGTAGTTACTAGTCCCAATACCACAAATTGATCTTTAATAAAACGTAAGGGCTCAAAATCGCCCGCCCGCTCATTATCATACTCCAAGAAAAAAGCATCCACTTTACTATTCGAAAAAAGCTCTCCGGCCACAGGCTCATAACCACCAGCTGCGAACCATGTGGAGCGGAAATTACCTCGGCATACGTGAAGCGCAATCGTCATATCATCTGGACGACTGGCAATGCTCTCGTTAATCAGCCTAACGTAATCCCTAGCCAATTGATCTGGATCTGTACCTCTGCTTCGTAAATGCGCCCGATGTCTACCACTACACAGAGTTCCCCAAGTTGTATCGTCTAATTGGAGGTAACGGCAGCCTGCATCATAGAACGCTTGGATTGCAGTTCGGTAAACAGCAATAATATCTTGGAATAGGGTTTCTTGATCCGGGTAAACTTCATTCCCGTTAAAATCCTCCACAAAGTGAAATAAAGCGGGTGAAGGGATCGTCATTTTCGGAATTCGGTCTCCGGCCATTTGTTTCAAAGCGATAAATTGGTCGATCATTGGATGATCTTCAAAGGCAATCCGGTCCACGATTCGAAAAGATTCCGCGCGCTGAGCCGCTTCCGCTCTTCCTTGATTTAAGTTAATTTTCTCAGTTCCTTTAATCCCTACAAAGAAATCGAGATGCCACCAGGAACGGCGAAATTCCCCGTCTGTGACCGCCAATAAACCCACTTCTTTTTGCAGTTCTAGTAGTTTGGCGATTTCAATATTCTCAATTTCATGAAGCTGACTGCCCGTGATTTCACCATTGTCATATTGGAGGCGGGCTGTTTTTATCTCATCCGTTCGTAAGAAGCTGCCAACGATATCGTAGCGAAAGGGTGGAGCATTTCTCTGGGTGCCAATTACGGGTCTAATCATACCGATCCTCCTACTGCTATAGTAAAAAATGATTTAGATCAAAATAACTTCCTGAAACCAGGTCATTCAAAATCTCGATATACTTAGATGCCATTACACTCGGTCTGCGATCTTTATGCGCTATCCAGCCAACCGTAAATACTTCATTGCTCTCAAAAGGAATCGTCTTCAGTCCATCACCATTTAGATCAGACGCCAGAATTCCTGTGCCTACCGTATAGCAATCCGTACCCATTAATAAATTGGTCAGTGTCGCTCGGTCATTCACCTTAATATTCTTCTCAATTTGTGAAAAGCTTAACATTTCCTCTGAGAAGTGCAGTGAATTGTTCTCACCCTGTTCAAAAGTGATATAAGGGAACGGCACAATATCATCCTGTGTAATGACGTCCTTATGAGCCAGCGGGTGTCCGGTTCGAACATAAAGATGCGGATCGGTATTAAAAAGTGGTGTGAATTTCAGATTGCCATCACTAAACAGTTTATTCATATGCTTATAGTTACTCTCGTTAATATAAAGAATTCCTAAATCACTGCGCAAGGTACGTACATCTTCGATAATCTCGTAGGTTTGCGTCTCTCTCAAGCTAAAGTTGTATTCTGAGACATCATTGTGCTTCATGAGATTTACAAAGGCGTCAACCACAAAGGCGTAGTGCTGCGTAGAGATGGAAAAATAGATCGGACTACGCTTTTTCCCCGTATAACGATTCTCCATAAGCTCCGTCTGTTCAATAATTTGACGGGCATAACCCAGGAATTCCATTCCCTCAACGGAAATACTGATTCCACGGTTGGTCCGCTCAAAAATCGTAATCCCCAGTTCACTTTCTAATTCTTTAATGGCATTGGACAGGCTCGGTTGAGAAACAAAGAGCTTCTTTGCCGCCTCATTCATGGAGCCACTATTTGCAATTTCGATAGCGTAGCGGAGTTGTTGCAACGTCACTCCTATTCCCCCTGTTCCAGACCTGTTAGTTCAGTATTCTGTTTCATGCTAGGTGATATCGTAGCATATTTTCATATGGCAATCCAAGATAATCCTTATCTTATTTACGTATTAAGAGTGCTTTAGCGTGTACGCTTCTTAGCAGCATCAATTTTGGAGGGGTCAAGTCCCTGCCAAATATTCGGCATATCGACTTGCTCAGGGTGCTCAAACACAAGAAAAGCCGTAGGTAAATATCGTTCCCCATATTGAGAGGATGGCTTGTTCATAATCTCGTTGTCTTTTACCAGCACAGTAGAAGAACCTCCATCCAAATTGGCAGCAATCACTGCTCCATGCTTAAGAAGGATTTGCTGCACATCGTATAGATTTGCCCCAATACTATAAGTAGGTTGTCTTCCATCAATAATAACAAATATAATCGCTCCGTCAGCTCGCTGGCCCATCGCTGTTCTTGGTGCAATTCCCCAACCTTCAGCCGCGTTCTTAATCAATCCTTTTCCATTGACGATTAAACGAGGGCTAAAAGTCACTGCCTCCTGAACACCCATTTTACTAATCTCGTCTAAAGAATAATTTCCAGCAACCATCTTCCCTTGTTTATCAAGACCTACGATTTGCGTGGATTTCTTGCCACCGAGACCGTTGTAATATAACTTACCTTGTGAGATCACAATACCGATAGGTTTAAATCCGTTACCTTTCCAGTTGGGGTCAGCGAATCCACCACCGTTAACTCCAGCGATAGCACCTGTGCGCTTCACCATACTAGTTACTTTCTCACCTGACCCTACTTTATCCGGAATTCCCAAACGAACTTTAGTAGGATCATTAACGATCATGACATATCCGGAATATCCAGTACCTGATACATTTTCTATCTCGACCAGTGGTTTCTCTTTTACTTCTGGTTCAGGAGTGATGGTATGTGTGTCCTTTTCGACCCCCATCTCTTCAAATTGGGCGCTATATTCAGTCACTCTGTCCTTTAATCCGTCCTCGCCAATAATATATTTAGCCATGTAGCGGTGCTGTGTTGTAATCAGTGTATCAGCGATTGAATAGCGCAGATTTTTAGCCGAAGGTGCAAAGTAAAACCAGCCGCCCCCAGCAATCAACAAAATTAAGCAGAATAAAAATACTTTGGATAGTGTTCGGAAAAAGCTCCGTTTCTTACGTTTTTTTGTTGGCTTCTTTTTGCGTACGGTGGAACGTTGAGGTAATGATGAAGTGCTCACTTCTTTTTTCCTCCCTGACTATTACGGAATTTGAAAATAAATGTCTAACTTTATCATAGACGATAAATTTTATGAAAAGTTACTATTAAGTAACAACCTAAAACAAATAAGTAACCTCCTAAAACAAAAGAAGCAGGTTTCGGATAACCCGGAAACCTGCTCATCTTCAACATTTTTAGTGTCTACCCGCTCCGCCACCACTGCTGGCACTACCCCCACCACCTGATGATCCACCACCGCCGGAATAACCTCCTCCACCGGAAGAGCCACTATCATTGTTAGAGTAGCTGCTGCTGGAAGAGCTGGAAGAGCTGGAAGAGCTAGAAGAATGTCTACCTGCACCTCCGCCACTACTCGAACCTCCGCCTCCACGATTCTCGTTACTTGAGGAATATCGTCCCGCTCCTCCACCTCTAGTAGAGCCGCCTCCACCGCTGTTTCCCCAGAAGCTTGACTGTGTGTTATTTGATGGTGTGTTTCTATGATGGTGATGGTGATGGTGATTATTATAGTGATTATTATAACGTCTGTGCCAACGTCTACCATAACCGTAATCCGCTTGACCGTACCAATTCCCATACCGCCGAATATTTCTTGGGCTATACGGATTAAATGGCAAACCGTACATTTCAATATATTTATTGCGTCGTGAAAGACCATATCCGAACAGTATGAGCGGAGCAAATATCAACAAGTAAATTAGAAGGCCTTTTCCTACACTAACACTAGTCTCCTTTGCTGAAGTGGTTGTTGTGGAAGAATTGGCGGCTGTAGTGCCTCCACTATTTCCCGTCGCTCCAACGGATTGATCCGCTCTAGCCAATAAGAAGCTGTACAAAGCATTAGAAGTCGCCGTAGCTCCCGTTCCGTAATCTTTTTTCACAAATTGGGGCTCAAGTACAGTATCCAAAATATTGCTGATTGCATCATTAGTTAGAACCTTGTCGATGTCCTTCCCTTGCAGAACATGATAGTTGTCTCCACCTATGTCTAGCACGAGCATAACATCCTTAGGGCCAGCAGCAACGGAGGCAAACTTCATGTAGGTATAATCCTGAAGCGTTTTATCTCCTGCGTTCTTTACAGTAACCACATAAATTCCGCTGCCAGTTGTAGTTTTATATCTGTTGCTAGATTCGTTCAAATAATCCTTTGTTACTTTTTTGAGTACACCGGCATTATCGGATACATAGTTTTTGGTGCCGACATTCTCCACCCAGGTCCCACCCATGGCTTGAATAAAAGCGCCATAAGTTTTACGTGCACCGTTACTATAAGTTTTAGCTGCAAAATCCGGCTCAAGATATTGAGAGAGAATATCTTTAATCTTACTGTTAGGCAACGTGTCCTCAATACCCTTACCTTGTACCGCCCAGTAGTCATCATCTTTTATAGAAAGCAGTAGCAAAAGCCCGTTATTCTTATCCGCAGAGCCTACGCCCCAGCTATTGAATAGCGAAGTTGCATACTCTTCCATCGAAACTCCATTTGTAGAGTCGACTGTCACCACTACGACTTGAGCACCCGTATCCTGATGTAATCGAATCCCATAGTTCACCATGTAATTCTCAGCTTTCTCGTCGATCACATTCGCAAAATCATTCACATAAAATGACCCAGTATGCTTAGGTACAGCTGTCTTAGCTGAAGTTAAAACCGGAAGAAGCAAAACACTTAACATCAGGGTGGCAAGTGTGGTAAGAAGCATTTTTCTAAAAATTCTGTAGTTCATATGTACCTCCTGCTCTATCATAATCTCTTTTATTTATCGGTTACGCATGGCTTAAGCAATAGTTCCATTTTATTCTATTCTGTGTATTACACAGCGAAGAATGAACTGAGAAACTTTAGTCCCAATTAATTAATCTATTCATATTTTTCCCTCTTTCTTACTAATCCAAAAAAAACAATCCACTTCTTAATTCTACTAATCCATATGTACTTATTTCACTATCGTAAAATCTTTCTCACTCTCATTAAGAGGCAGATCACTCATAGTTACTTTCTTTACAGATGCCCGTTTCAATGATTTCATGCAATGGACTAGAAAAGAGATTCGCTGCTCTTCTCCTTGTACTTCTACCTCTACACTTCCGTCGTTTAAATTTTGTACCCTACCCGTTAATTTCATTCTTTCAGCAATCGTATATATTTCCAAACGGAATCCTACGTTTTGAACTCTACCTGAGAAAACCACTTTCTTTCTAACGACAGGACTTGAAGGAAAATCCAGTAACTGAATACGATTTGCATGCCAAATCACATAATTATTTCTAACTTTTTTGAACACATTCACACGTTTCATACTCCTTTTTTAGAGCTACTACGATTTATGCTATATTGTACCATAGCCATTGGTAAAATAAGGGGCTGAATTGATCACTCTTTAATTACTAAATACACAAAAAGACTCAGCATTCCGCTGAGCCTCCTTGTTTGTATTAACCTCAGTGCTAGAAATTAAAATACTCCTGATCTGCACCCATCCGATGGGTTTGATTCAATTCGTTAATTCTAGCCACTTCTTCTGTATTATCTTAGGTCAAACCAATCTATTCGTTAAAATCAAACAGAGTAGTTGTTAAATAACGTTCACCAGTATCCGGCAAAATCACCACAATCGTCTTCCCTTTATTTTCTGAACGTTTAGCAATTTCTGTAGCTGTGTATACCGCCGCACCAGACGAGATCCCTACAAGTAACCCCTCGGTCTTGGCAATTTCACGCGCTACATTAAATGCGTCTTTATTCTTCACCTGAAAAATCTCATCGACAACCTCTTTATTGTAAATCTCCGGAATGAAGTTAGCCCCAATCCCCTGAATTCCATGCGCACTAGGCCGGCCACCAGATAATACCGGTGAATCAAACGGTTCGATAGCGACGATCTGTACCGAAGGGTTCTTAGCCTTCAAAGCTTCCCCAACCCCTGATATGGTGCCTCCAGAACCAACACCCGCAATAAAAATATCTACATTTCCATCAGTATCCCGCCAAATTTCCTCTGCAGTTGTCGTTCTGTGAATTTCAGGGTTAGCTGGGTTGCTGAATTGTTGTGGAATGAAAGCATTTGGAATTTCCGCTGCCAATTCCTCTGCCTTTTTCAGAGCACCGCTCATTCCTTCAGCTCCAGGTGTTAATACAAGCTTAGCACCAAGTGCAGCCATCACCTTACGGCGTTCAATACTGAATGTATCCGGAAGTACGATAATCAACGGATAGCCAAGGCTAGTAGCAGCCATTGCAAGGCCAATGCCGGTATTGCCACTTGTTGGCTCAATAATTACAGAATCTTTGTGAATTAAGCCTTTATCCTCAGCATCTTTGATCATCGCATACCCTATACGATCCTTGACGCTACCTCCAGGATTAAAAGACTCTAACTTGGCAAGGATTTTTGCTTCAACGTTCTGAGATTTACTATATTTCGAAATTTCCAATAACGGTGTATTACCAATCAAATCTGTTACGCTTTTATATATTTTAGCCATAATAATCTCCTCATTTCATATTCCCCCATCAACTTACTTAGTATTAAGTCTAACAGGATTTAGAGGATTTTCAACCTGTCGTACTACGCTTAACCGAAACACTAGACTCTCGCACAATTAAACGCGGATCAAGCTGCACCCTTTGGTAGTCGCCCGTAATATTATCCTGAATGCGTTGCAACAGAAGCTGAGTAGCCAATCGGGCGACTTCATTGCCCATGATCGAGACCGAACTAATCTGCGGACTTGTAATGGTTGTCCATGCGTTATTATCCACCCCTACCACTGCCACATCCTCAGGAACACGAACGCCTAACTCTTTAAATCGGTTTACGATCCCTATAGCGACCATGTCATTTACAGCATATATTGCATCTGGCATATGGGTCAGGCTATAGAAATAATCTGCAGCTTGTACCCCCGTTTGCAAGGAGAAATCCTCGCCAAAATAAACCAAAGAAATATCCACTTGATTTAACGCCTGCTGATAGGCAAGATAACGATCTTCAATGAGATCCTTCTGAGCTCCTGCGTAAGCAATTCTGGTTCGGCCAATATTGCTTAGATGTTCCATGATTAGCTGGCCCTCAAAACGTGACAGGCTTACGATATCCGCTTTCACATTCTCTGTAATGCGTTTCCCGTAGTTAATGATCGAGACAGGAACACTCGATTTATTAATTAGCTCTACCATAGTCTTGGGATAAGCAAGAGGCATGATAATGAGACCATCAACATGTAATTTCTTGATCTCACGAATCGTTTCGAGCTCTGTCCGCGGATTTCCGGAAGTATTAATCTGAATGACTCGATAGCCGTCCTGTTTAGCTGCTTGCTCCACGGACCAGGCGATATCTGGAATAATGGCATTTCGAATGTCGGGAACGGCCAGAGCGATTTGCTTCGTTTGGCGAATCTTCAGACTTTGTGCAGAGGTATTAGGTGTAAAACCCATCTCCTCAATCACTTGCAGTACTAATGCCTTAGTCTTGGAACTAATTCCCTCCGAATTATTAATCGCTCTTGAAACAGTAGCAATACCTACTCCCGCTCGTTTCGCTACATCCTCTATGGTTACTTTGTTTTTATTAGCCAAGTTGATAGTCCCCTCATTTTCGGAATCGTTTCCGTAATCATAGCTAGTATTAAATCTATCCGTCTCATTCAAGCCGTTTTTCCAATGTATTTATTATAACATATATGTACTTATAAAAGCACTTATAGCAAGTACGACACAGTCTATATACCCCTGCTATTGCTAAGTTCAGGTGAATTTTTTCACTAATTTTCGATATTAATATTTTAGTATTTAAATTTGACAATATGAAAATTATGTGACATATTTGTTCTCGGAAACGTTTCCTCTTTTCCAGGAGAAAAACACTATTTATTATCAATTAATTAATCTAGGAGATGAATGATATGCAAGCATTAAGATGGCATAACGTCAAAGATCTACGGTTAGAAACGATTGAAGAACCAGCAGCACTTGAAGGAAAAGTGAAAATCAAAATAGAATGGTGCGGGATTTGTGGCAGCGATCTTCACGAATATGTAGCCGGTCCTATTTTCATTCCCCAAGGTACAGATCATCCCCTTACTGGTGAAAAAGCGCCAGTCGTAATGGGACATGAATTCTCTGGACAAATCGTTGAAGTAGGTCAAGACGTTAGCAAGTTTAATGTTGGTGATCGAGTTGTCGTTGAACCAGTTTTTGCATGTGGTGAATGTGTAGCTTGTCGACAAGGCAAATACAATCTTTGTGAAAAAATGGGCTTCCTAGGTTTGGCTGGAGGCGGCGGTGGATTCTCAGAATACGTTGTAGCAGACCAACATATGGTGCACAAAATTCCTGACAGCTTGTCCTATGAGCAAGGCGCTCTAGTAGAACCTTCTGCAGTTGCTCTGCATGCTGTTCGTTCCAGTCAATTGAAGGTCGGAGATAAGGCTGTAGTATTTGGCGCTGGTCCTATCGGTTTGCTTGTAATTGAAGCTTTGAAAGCTTCCGGTGCAGCTGAAATTTATGTTGTTGAACTCTCAGAAGAACGTAAAAGCAAAGCTGAGGAACTTGGTGGTATTGTAATCGATCCTAAACAATATGATGTGGTTGAAGAAATTCAAAAACGTACCGATGGCGGCGTGGATGTTGCTTTTGAAGTCACAGGTGTCCCTCCCGTTCTAACACAAGCTATCAATTCCACTAAATTAAGTGGTCAAATCATGATCGTTAGTATTTTTGAAAAAGATGCTACGATTACTCCAAACAACATCGTACTTAAAGAACGTAATTTAACTGGTATCATCGGATACCGTGATGTATTCCCAGCAGTAATTAGTCTCATGGAACAAGGTTACTTCCCTGCGGACAAATTGGTGACTAAAAGAATCAAATTGAACGAAGTAATTGAACATGGGTTCGAGGCGCTTTTGAAGGAAAAAAATCAAGTGAAAATTCTTGTAAGTCCTAAACAATAACCATAAACAGCCAAGTGGCTGATCTATAGAGCAAGAGTCCTTCTCCATAAGAGAGGGACTCTTGGCTTCTTTTATATAATTATGAGTACTTCTCATTTAATAAATAGTGCAGATTCTCTTTTACCGATGGCCATTCGTTATCCAAAATACTAAAGACAACATTATCATGAATCGAACCATCAGATCTAATTCTATGCTGGCGTAGAACCCCTTCTTTTACAGCCCCTAATCGTTCTACCGCTCTTTGCGACCTCAAGTTAGTCTTCACCACTGTAAACTCTACACGAATCAGCTTTAGCTCTTCAAAACAATAGTGAAGCAGTAATGACTTAGCCTCGGTGTTCACACTCGTTCTCCAATATTCAGGTGAGATCCACGTACATCCGATTTCAGCATTGCGATGAACCAAATCCGGATGCATGATTCGAGTGGTACCGACGATTTGTCCAGTAGCTTTTTCAAGGATGACGAAGGGAATTTGCGATTCATTGTTTTGATTTGCGAATGCGGTTGTGATTAAATCCTGTACCTGCTCGTCCGACGTTATTTTTCGCCAAGTAAATTCCCAGATGTTTGGATTTCTTAATACTCTCGCTAGCCCTTCTACATGGCTGTCATCCATTGGAATCAGCTTGACTGTATTGCCCTCCAAGATTGAATTACGAGGTTGGATCATTTCGCACACCGCTCTCTTAATGATATATGTTGGATGATATCCGCAATTTCTTGTACACGATAAGCGATATGATCTGCCCCAGCATTCTCCAGTTCTTCTTTAGGTCCGTAACCAAACGTCACACCAATAGATTCTACTCCACAACCTATAGCACCGATAATATCATGTTCTCGGTCCCCAATCATCACAGCTTCCTCCGGAAGGATAGCATTCTGATCTAGTACGTACTGTATCACGTCTTTCTTTTTAGAACGGGTGCCATCCAGATTACTACCACCGATATGCTCAAAATAATGAACTAGTTTATAATGCTCAAGAATTTGTTCAGCAAAAACAGTAGGCTTGGAGGTAGCTACATACAATGAAAATCCTTTATTCTTGAGGTCTTCCAGCAATTGCGGTATACCATCAATCACCATATTCTCAAGCATTCCAACGGTGCTGTAACGCTCACGGTAGAATACAACTGCTTGTTGCGCTTGTTCCTCTGAGAACTGATGCAGCTCGATAAATGAATCATAAAGAGGTGGGCCTATGTAAGGAAGAAGTTTATCCAAATGCTCGATCTGAATATCAAATTTGTTCAATGCGTATTCTACGCTTTTTGTTATGCCTTCTTTAGGGTCCGTTAATGTACCATCCAAATCAAATAAAATACTTTGTAATCCTCTTCCCACTGCTGTCTTGCTCCCCTCAATTGATATTAATGGATGTATTTATAATACCTTCGTTTCTACATACTTTCCACATACTTCTCGAATACGATCAGTACGAAAGTTATTTTTATATATCGGAGGAGTATTTTATGAACATGACCCATTATATGTCTTTGCTAGCGGATAATCAGCCTTGGAACTTGATTTTATTTATGGCGATCCCTGTGATTTTTGCTGAGACGATCACCGTTACAGAGTTCATTATTTTGTTCACCAAAAATCTAAAAGGCTCTTTACGGACCTTTAACAAATTCTGTAGCATTCTGGCGGGGTTGTACTTCACAGGGGTATTCCTCTACTTGTTTCCTACCGCATTCATCCCTTTGTCAGTGAATGGTGAGTGGCACACATGGGTTGACGTGGTAGCCGTAGGCTTCTATTTGAGCGGAGTGCTTTTCTTATTACCGCTAGCTTTGTTAGATCTTGGTCTGATCGCTCGTAAACGAACAGATGAACAGAAAATGAAGCTTCATTTTATACTCATCAGTGGATTCTTGGTTGTAGCACATATCGCGATGATATTCGGGATGATCAATCCGGAAATTGTGGGCAGCATGGGTGGAATGGGCGACATGATGCACTAACTTAACATATAAAAAAAGCAGATCAAGGCTAGCCCTTGGTCTGCTTTTCTAATAGGACGCGATAGTTATCCCGCGCTTTGAACAGATATCCCACTACGCTTCTTGCGCAATAAAAACATAAGTGGTAATCCAAACAACACGATGATAGAGCCGACTACAAATACATCATTCACACCCATAGTGAACGATAATAATCTTATCGAATCTGCATTACCTGCACCTGAACTGATCAATTCTTTAGAGTGCAGTATGGATCTTGTGGACAAAATAGAAGTGAACACCGCAATCCCAAGTGAGCTTAACACATTCCGAACCCAGTTGTTGATCGATGTGGCATGACCTGACCATTCGACTGGAATTTCCTCCATAGACGCTGTGCTACTCGGAACGTTAGCTAATCCAATACCTAAATTCCGAACCACCATTGCCCACATAATGAAGCTGTAAGAAACATTTGTATGCAGCCGACTCATCATGAATAAACCGATGAAAATAAATAAAATACCAGCAGAAATTAACTTCACAGGCCCAAACTTTGGATACATCTTACCTACGATTGGACTAAGTAAAGCCAGAAGAATCGAAGATGGCAATAAGATAAGCCCCGTTTTAAGTGTTGTTGCTCCTTCTACCGTTTGTAAGAACAATGGAGTTAAGTAAGTTCCAGCATACATTGCTATCGTCACCAAACTATAGATACTAAGCATGGCAGTAAAACGCCGATTTCGAAAGACACGCAGATTCAGCAGTGGTACTTCCGCCTTCAGCTCGTGCAAGACGAAGAAAACTAAAAGTACGATCCCCACAAGTATTAAGGATAGGGTCTTCCATGAGCTCCATCCCCAGCTATTGCCTTGGCTAAATGCGGTTAATAAAGATAAGCTGCCCAGTACAACAGTTAGGAAGCCAGGAATATCAAATGATTTCGGAACATTCATTCGATAGTATGGAATTAACGTTACGGTTAGAATAACAGCAATGATCCCAATGGGAATGTTAATTAAAAATAACCAGTGCCAGCTAGCATACTGAAGTAACCATCCGCTAAATGTCGGACCTATGGCTGGGGCTACCATCGCGGATAGCGACCATAGGCTCACGGCGAAAGGTCTGCGTTCAACTGGAATCACTTGGAATATAATCGTCATCGTACAGGCCATAATCAGCCCGCTGCAAGACCCCTGAAGCATTCGAAATACAATCAAAGAGGTTGGATTCCAAGCTATTGCACAGAGTAAGGAGAACATGGTGAATCCCATCAAAGCGAATAGATACAGTCGCTTATAGCTAAATCTGCCTCCCAGATATCCGGCAAGTGGTGCAGTTACTCCCGTTGCTAGCATAAAACCTGTAACCATCCATTGCATAGTGTTCAGGCTCGAATGGAAATGATTCATTAAAAGAGGAACAGCTATGTTGATGGTCGTTGTACTTAAGACAGAGACGAAGTTTCCGAAGAATATGGCAATCATAATAGGCCAAAAATGAATTTTACTTTCTTGTTTAACGTCCATGCTACCCCTCCTTATCTTTTTATATGTCTACTTTTACATATATAATTTAACTTAAATAATGTTATAATCATATTGAATATATGTCAATGATGACATATGCCTAAAAATCACAATAATAACGGATATATAATAACTGGAGGGCTTCAGAGTAATGAATACACTGTCTTATGGACTTCTTACTTTACTTAGTGCTAATTCGTTGTCTGGATATGAATTAACACAGAATATCAAACCGTTATGGCGAGCAGGACATAGTCAAATCTACCCTCTTCTAATGAGCATGGAGCAGCAAGGTTATATTTCATATCAGCTCATTGAGCAGTCGGATAAGCCGGATAAAAAGGAATACTCCATTACGGAAGCAGGACTTGAGCAATTGCGGAAATGGGTGGAGACTCCAGCGGAGCCTCCAGTTCTACGGGACGAGCTACATTTTAAACTGTATAGTCTATGGCTCTCCAAACCCGAGGAGGCAAAAGAACTTCTACAAAAACGAGCGGAATTTTGTAAAAGTGAGCTAGAACGATACAAGGTCTTGCTGAAAGCTAACGAAGTCTTACGTGATGAACGAGGTGAGACTCGTGAATTAAAAGCAACCACTTTTGGACGCTACTTACTCATTCAGAAACGAGTGCTGGATATGGAGAGCTCTATACAATTTTGCGAATGGGCACTTGAAGAGCTTGAGCCAGCAAAATAGCTTAGTTGACTGCAAGTAAAAAGAGACTTCGCGTATACACGCAAAGTCTCTTTTGGCTCTTACTTTTCGGATTTTGTTAATCTAGGCAGTTCTACCTCGCATCGGGTTCCAACTCCAGGCTGACTTGTAATTCGAATCTTACCGCCGTGTAATTCTACAAGCTTTTTAACAATTGAAAGTCCAAGACCTGTACCACCATATTGCCTGGATCGTGATTTCTCAACTCTGTAGAATCGTTCAAAGACATAGGGTAGTTCTTCCTCAGGAATACCTATTCCGGTATCCTCTACAATAAATACAATGGAATCCCCGTCGACATCCTCATCTACATGGACAGTAATCTCACCTTCATCCGTATAACGGATCGCATTCTCCAGAAGGTTCATCATAATCTGTTCCATACGCTTTTCATCTCCACGAACCCTATACGAAACTCCATGATACATAATCTTCAGCTGAATTCCCTTTTCTTTGGCTTTCAATTCCACTCTGCGTACCGCTTGTTCTGCCATGTGCTTAACATCTATCCAGTCCAGCGTAAGTGAGATCTTGCCTTCTTCCATCTTTGCCAGTTCAAATAAATCTTCTACCAGATGCTCAAGCCGATGCGCTTCCTCATGGATAATATCTAAATACAGATCTCGTTCCCCTTCGGTCTCATAAAGTCCATCCTTTACAACTTTGGTATACCCTTTTAAATAGGTGATGGGTGTCCGCAGTTCATGAGAGATGTTGGCTAAAAATTCCTGACGCGTGTCCCTGTATCTTTGCAGATCTATAGCAAGGTCGTTAATAGCTCCTGCCAAAAATCCGATTTCATCGTTACTACGTATGGAAAGTCTCGTTTCCAATTCACCGGCTGCAATTTTTCTAGTCGCCTTCTGCATCTTGATCAGCGGCCTGGATAACAACAAACTAATTATTCCCGTAATTCCTAGTGCCAATATAAAGGCCCCAATTCCTGCGAGCAACAGTAGGTTACGGATAGAAGCCAAGGATTGCTTCATGTTCTCTGTAGAGGACATTACATATAGTGCAGACTGGATGGTTTGACCCTTTGAAATTGGTTTTCCAGTGATGAAATATCTGTGTCCAGTAGGATCTGTATACTCAAAATTCACACTTTTTCCGGCAAATATCCGACTAATATCCGAAGCATTTATGAATGAACGATCTGCGCGGTCATGAACACCCGAATGGAGAATGACACTACCGTCTTTTGAAATATTAAATATACTCACGTCCGAAAACTCTGCAAAAGTACTCATCATCTGCTCGTTTGAACTATCCGGTGATTCAGCCATTCCGATAAAATGCGAGGTTAGCTCCTCAGTTTCTTTTTGCATCTCGTTGTAATAAAAACTGGTAAACATTCGGTCTATCGTTATCCCAAGAATAAGCAAAACAACTAAAAAAACAGACATAATAACTGACCCGAGCTTCAGTCCGATAATATTATTCTTCATAGATGATTACCTGGGATCTCAAATTTATAGCCTAACCCCCATACCGTTTGAACAGGATTATAAGACAGACCCGCCTTATGTAATTTCTCGCGAATATTCTTAATATGTGTGTCGATGACACGGTTCTCACCCTCATAATCATTGCCCCATAAACGCTCCACTAGTTCTTCTCTCGTAAAGACACGGTGCGCATTTTGTGCCAAGGCCGTTAGCAGATCAAATTCCTTGAGTGTAAACTCAACTGCTGTATCCAGAATATGTACCTCACGAGCATCCGGGTAAATCGCTAGCTCAGGGTAGCTCAGAACCTTTTTCAGAGGTTGTTGGGTCGATGTAAGCATTGAACGCCGTACCAAAGAATAAATTCTTGCCACTAATTCCTCTGGCTCGAACGGTTTGGTGAGATAATCATCCGCTCCTATGCCGAGACCACGAACCTTGTCCTTAGTTTCCGAGCGAGCTGTTAGCATTAGAACGGGGACAGAGCTTACCTCTCTAACGGCTTTACAGACCTGCCAGCCATCCATATCTGGCATCATCACATCCAACAGGATTAGATCAAAGTTCTGTTGTTTCAGCAAAGTGAGTGCCTCATGCCCCGTTGACGCTTCTCTAGTCGTTATTCCTTCTCTTGTTAAATAAATCCGAATTAAATTCCGCATGTTCCATTCATCGTCAACGATCAGTACCTGAAGCTTATTCAAGTTGTTCACCCTCTTCGTAGCCTAGTGACCGGAATGTGGATTGCCTCCTGCCGCCGGTGAGATTTCCAGCATATCATCGATTTCGCTTTGGGCACTTTCTTTTATTACGTTGATGTCCCCAGTTAACCAAGCATGATTATAGGGGCCTTCTGCTGGTGAATCTTGGAATTTAGGTTGAAGGGTCATCATATATTCCATCACGGAATCTGGCAACCCGTCTTTTTCCGTAAAGATAAGCGGTGCATGTTTCCCTAAATGCGAAAAAGGTGCAGCGGCGATTGCCAGCATCGTTGAATCGGTAGTCAACAAAGACAAGTTATGTCCAGGTGTCGTTATGCCCCAGCCGAAACCGTTGCTGGCGTCCTTAAAAGTAGCAAAAGCAATGGCATTCTCATAAATGTCTTTTCCAGCTATACGGGTTACTGTGCCGAATTCCTGTAATTGCTTTTCTACTGCTGTAGATACAACTTTTTCAGGTCCTAAGATATAAATTGTAGCCGAACCTCCACGCTCTTTCAAAGCATTAACCGTAGGGTCTGGAATTTCATCTTTTGTTACATAGAGAAGCGGCTCTGGCATATGGGCGATCCAATTCACTGCAGGCAGTGTGTACTCAGGACTATCCATAGAACCTACAATGACTGCCTTTGGAAGTTCACCGGAAGCTTTTGCATAATATGTATCAATGGCTTGTGCTACAGCTGCCGGCTCGTCCCCTTCAATTCGGTCTACTTTCAGATCCAGTGTCTTTAATTGTTCTTCGACATTGGAAGCCATGGGTCCGACGAGCACTACTTGTACACCATTATTACCTTCTGCGCCTAAAGGATTCAATCGCTTAAGCTCTGCTAACGTTGCCTCAGGGACACCCTCTTTAGTTGTAAAAAGAATAGGGCCATTATTCGGATGATGGATCAAATCCGCACTAACCGCGGCAATCTGCCAATTGCTTACATCCGTTAATACTACACTTGAAGGTCTGTTGTTCTTCGTCTGTGCAGTCCATAGGGTTTGTGAAACGATAACTGCTGCCTCAGTCGGGTCAGAAGTGTTTATACGAGTTGTGTTTTTTGATGAGATCCATGGTTGATCCACTGACGATATAGAAGCTTGCTTATCTGATCCAGATGGGGCATTATTGCCCGATTGACAGCCAGCTAACACTGCACTTAGAAACAATGTTACAGCAACTATGGGTATGATTTTTTTCATCTTAAACCCTCCATTTTAATTTCTCGCTTAATTTAGAGTAGTTTAGTCTATAAATGTGTAGAAAGTATGTAGAATTTAAAATATATAAAATTTGTATATGATGCAAAAAGAGCACCTGTAAGCCATGAACGACTTAGGATGCTCTTTTACTTTAGAAATTCCGTTTCTGCAATTACCAGTGTTTAGCGATAAAGGTATCCCGTCCGGATTGCTCACGATCCTCTTTATAATGCTTGGGATTCTTGTGATGATAGTCCTGATGATATTCTTCCGCTCGATAAAAGGTTGGCGCTGGAAGGATTTCCGTCACAACGGGTCCTGAGAATCTGCCACTCACAGCAACCTGCTCCTTCGAGGCAAGGGCTGCTAAACGTTGTTCTTCGTTATAGTAAAAGATGGCTGTCCGGTATTGTGTTCCTCTATCCTGAAATTGTCCACCATCATCCGTGGGATCAATCTGAGGCCAATATAATTCAAGCAGCTTCTTGTATGAAAAAAGCGATGGATCAAACGTAATTTGTACCACCTCGTAATGTCCTGTTGTTCCTGTTTTGACTTCTTCGTAAGTTGGGTTCTCGGTTAATCCTCCAGCATATCCTGATACAATCCCTTGGATACCTGGTAACTCCTCGAACGGTGTAACCATGCACCAAAAGCAACCACCTGCAAACATTGCTTGTTCCATATGTTCAAGTCTCTCCCTATCCATCATCATCTAGTAAATAACATATGCTATGACGATAATGCTTCTAGGTTATAATGTCAAAGGAAATCATTCATTTACATTCGAATTCGATGCTTTAAGGCGTTATAATATAACAAACAACGGAATTAGAAAGGAACAACCTATGAATAAAAATCGTTTGGGTCAGTCCGATTTATATGTAAGTGAAGTAGGACTCGGATGCATGTCCTTAGGTACGGATGAGGCAAAAGCCATTTCCATCGTCCATGAAGCGCTCGATCAAGGCATTAACTTTTTAGATACAGCCGATCTGTATGATGAGGGTCGTAATGAAGAGATCATTGGTAAGGCGATTCGCCACCGCCGCGGTGAGGTGATATTGAGTACAAAAGTGGGTAACCGCAGAATTCCAGGTCAAGAAGGCTGGAGCTGGGATCCATCAAAATCCTATATTAAATCCGCAGTCAAAGACAGCCTAAGACGCCTCCAAACGGATTATATCGATCTGTATCAGCTGCATGGCGGAACGATCGATGATCCGATGGATGAGACTATTGAAGCCTTTGAAGAACTTAAGCAAGAGGGGCTAATCCGATATTATGGGATCTCTTCTATTCGACCTAATGTCATTAGAGAATATGTAAAAAAACCAAATATTGTCAGTGTAATGAGCCAATACAGCATTTTAGATCGACGTCCTGAGGAGGAAATCCTCCCTCTGCTGGCCGAGCATGGGATCAGTCTTATTGCCCGGGGTCCTTTGGCGGGTGGCATCCTTTCGGAGAACGGCCGCAGTAAGGCAGAGAAGAAGTACTTAGATTACAGCAGTGAGGAGCTTCTGAAGTTGCATGATCAGCTTATCCATGAAACGAGCCACTCTCGCCCCTTAGCACAAACTGCACTTCATTATCCGCTAGATCATCCATCTGTAGCGGTTATCATTCCTGGAGCGAGTAGCATGGAGCAGTTGAAGAATAATGTAACGGCTGCTAAGTCAGCCCCACTGTCTTCGGAGGAAATTGAAATGATCCGCGGGTTGAGTAAAGCGAACCGCTACACACTACATTTGTAAAATAGTCTGTCATTCATAAAATTAAGAGCGCCAGTTAAGAAACTGGCGCTCTTTTTTATTTTCTTTTACCGATGTATAACAAATGGGATGAGATGCCTAAGATTGAGGGATCATTTGCTTTGGATATGAGAAAGTTAATCAAGCTCTCTTCCCCCTCTTGGTGAGTCCAATACTGTTGCTGCTCTGCAGATAACATGGCTGCAATACTTGATGAACCAATTAAATCTATCGACTCAAATCCATTCCTTTCCATGAAAGGCTGAATCTCATCAATATTAAAATAATATGCACCTGTAAATCGGCCCTTGTCACTATGATTAAAGATTCCGCTCTCATAGAATTCATTGATGGTGTTCATATTATCGTTCGGTTTCCACTGCTGCGGGGATTGTAACGAATTAATGGTCATTCTCATTCGACTTTGAAAAGCCACGAATACTAAGCCATCTTGCTTGGTCACGCGGTGCAACTCTTTTACTGCTAAAATTCGTTCCTCTTCCTTCTGCAAATGATACAAAGGACCGAGCATCAATGAAACATCATAATTCTCATTAGGTATTCCTTCTAAATCAATAGCATTTAAGTTATGAAACCCGTCAAATTGCTCAGTTAATTCTAGTTCAGCTGCCTTTTCCGTTGCAACTTCAACTAATTTAGGTGTGATATCTGAAAGGGTTACTGTATATCCGAGCTTAGCCAGTTCGATCGCGTATTTACCGGGTCCCGCGCCATTATCCAGCACCTTCCCAGCTGATGGCATATATTTCTTGATATAATGGAGATTAATAATGAACTCTAAGGGTTCTCTATCCAGCCTGCCCCACTCATCAAAGCTAGAGTAATAATCAATAATATTGCTCATCAACATAACACCTGCCTTCTTTTGAAATATATTATCTTCGATATGTCGAAATTTTTCTATAGTTCTTTCTTACATTTTACCATTAAAAAGTTTATCGACGGTTTATTGATCATGTCCTTGTGCGGCTCGTCAATTTCAGAGAACTCAACTAGTCCATAGGTTTCAAACTCTTGTGTAATGGATTCAGCATCATAAAAAAATATTTTTACGCCATAATCTGTCTCGTAGTAATTTTTATCCAATAGAGTACCTTTTCCAAACATAGGAGCTTTTTTCGAAACTGTTGTAAAAATCATATAACCACCTGGCTTTAACTGGTTGTAGCAATCCTTAATGAACTTTTCTCTTTCACTTTTATTCAACAAATGAATAAGACCATGGCAAAATATTCCCTCATAGAGGTTATTATCATAAGGCATGTCATTCACTGAACCATGAAAAATGCTAATATCAATTCCATTTTGCCTCGCCAAATCAATTGCTGTTTGAGAAATCTCAATACCCGTTACATTTATCCCACTCTCTATAAAAACCTTTGCATTTCTGCCATATCCAATCCCTGGTACCAATATGTCTTTAACATTCCTCTCAAGGAAAAAGTCCTTAGTGGCGATCGCAGAGTCTGTAGGTTCAAATCCCCACATCGTTTGTTTTTCTAAAAAGCTTGATTCCCAGAATTCCGTCATATTTCATTCTCCTTTATATTAAAGTTATTACGGACTTATATTATCTTTAATTATATTCAAAAAAGAACGGATCTTTACTCCGTCTTCATTGTTTTCGCCAAATCTGCAATTTTCTTGTTTTCCAAGTACTGCTCCATCTGTCTTTCAGCGTCAATAACAACCTGTTGAATCAGGCACTCGCTACCGTGATCCAAGCTACATTCGAACAAAGATGCAGTCCCTTCGATCGCATGGATAATATCCAGAAAAGAGATCTCTTCGGACTTCCGTCTGAGACGATACCCACCGTTTGCTCCGGGTGCAGATTGAATCAATCCAGCCTTGACTAGCTTGGTCATCATTTTGGACAGATAGGTTTGCGAAACACCCAGCTTCTCAGCAAGTAATTGAACACCTACAGGCTTATCGGACGCCGCCGTCACCAGATAAAGCATTGCATGAAGCGCATAGTCTGTCGCTTGGGAATATTTCATTCAGCACCTCCATTAACGACTTTAAAAATCCATAATAACTCTAATTGTTAAAAAAGACAAGCATGTGCAATCAGCTGCTTTCTTCTATACTCTGGAAAGAAATTCAGATCTATATAATTTCCCTTACAACTGGTTCCGATGTTGAAATAATATCAACGACATGGTCAATACAACAGATCCCATAGTGCTTATATGGTTTTGGAAAATCCTTTGATGCGAATATTCCATTAGAAATAAAATCAAGATACCTTGATTTCTTATAAATCCTAAATGTTTTTCCGTCAAATTCCTCGTAATCATCCCAAGAGGTAAAGAATTCATTTCTAATCGAATATGCAATATAGGAGTGAAAATCAACTTGTATTATGGGAGAGCTTTTCTCACCATCCATAAATGGTTCAGCTATATCACTAGCTTTGCTTTTACAAAAAGATAACCTTAGTTGATTTACCTCCGGCTCTATTAGACCAAAGAAAAACACATCCTGCAATTCTTTTAAATCTGTATATTCCATCTCATCTCCCCCTCATCACTAATTTGTTCTTACTCCATGTACTACTATTTCCTTTGAAGACAATACTCTACTCTTTCGCGTTACGGTTAGCTTTAACATGTTTAAGCTGAGCAACTATAATGACACTAATAATGACCAGAAGGAACCATGAACTGATCTTACTGACACTAACCACATGCCATACCTGATTCTGATCTGGGTATTTCCAAGCATTAAAGAATGTAGCGATATTCTCAGCTAACCAGATAAAAAAACCTACTAAGAAAAAAGCCAGTGTCAAGGGCATCCAATAAGTAGTGTTTCGTACCCGATAAATGATCCAAGTCTTCCAAAAAACAATGAGTACAAGCCCCTTTAGCCACCAGCGAAAATCAGGAATGAAGTGATGCGTGAAAAAGTTCAGATAGATAGCTGCTCCGAGCGATCCAGCAGCAGCAAGTCCCGGCCAGCCCGTCATATCCATTTTCAGTCTACGCCAAATTTGACACATATAGCTCGCGACGCTCGCGTACATAAACCCGCTATACAGTGGCACTCCAAACACCTTGGTTAGCCCGGGTTCAGGGTATGACCATGACCCCATTCTTATCTTATAAATTTCCAGCAGCAAACCAATAATGTGAAATACACAGATGACTTTAATTTCATCTAGCGTCTCTAATCCAGTACGGTACATAAGGTATTGAACGGTAAGCAATATAATAAGAATGGCATCATATCGGTAAATGTAAGGCAGATCTATTACGTTAGAGAGAGCTAAAGTCCCAAAGATCGCAATAGGAAATATGCAACTCATCGCCTGATGATAGCCAAAATGCAGAAACTGCGTTGTTGATTTCAATGATGATCTCTCCTTTCCAGGCAATGCTGTTCTTTTCAATCTGCGGAGTCGATTACTCATTACGATTTAAGCATCCTCGTCCATTAGGTATTCTAAAATATCTCCAGGCTGACATTCTAAAGCTTTACAAATCGCATCAAATGTTGATAGTCGAATCGCTTTTGCTTTTCCATTTTTCAATATAGAAAGATTGGCCATTGTTATTCCAACCCTTTCTGTAAGCTCTGTAACGCTCATTTTTCTTTTAGCTAACATCACGTCAATATTCACTATAATCGCCATTATTTTCACCTCAGACTGTTAAGTCATTTTCTGATTTTATTTCTATGGCATTTTTCAAGAGCTTTTGAAGAACAGCAGCAAAGACCGCAATCACAATTGGAGCACAAGTCATGACAAGTCCAAGTACGATTAGACCTGGTGCATCGGCTTCCTGTGCCATTTCGTAAATAAGTGGCATACCTGCCGCATATAAGATACTGATGATGATTGCACAGTAAATTATATTTTTTAAAGCCTTAATGGATAGTTCTGAGAACGCTTTGTTCTTGTCAATATAGCTTAGAAGTCTTAACGCCTGATATAAAGCTACGAAATAGGCTATCACTGTTACATACACCCCTATAAGAACGGGATAAACCAAATACACCGGATAATCTCCAGCTGCCTTGTTAGGTATCGTAGGTAACCAAAAAATACACAAAGCAAGAACCGGAAGTCCAATAAGAATTACAACTATCTTTAAAAAGAGTGTTTCTCGTTTCATAAACTGCACCTCACAAAGTTAATAATCTGGATTCAATTTATCACATAATTTATCGTTATTCAATATATTTTGATTGTATTACAATTATTTTTTATCATTAATATATCGCCTTATTATTTTTCACCTCCAATTATTGCACATCAAAAAGGCCCCCTTCTCATAAAGATTGAGAAAAGAGCCCTGCCTCTACTATTCATTTATTTCTTAAGTCTCCTCGTCACTTTTGTATTCTAAAATATCGCCAGGCTGACAATCTAAAGCTTTGCAGATCGCCTCTAATGTTGATAATCGAACCGCTTTCGCCTTTCCATTTTTCAATATAGACAGGTTAGCCATTGTTATTCCAACCCGCTCCGAAAGCTCGGTCACGCTCATTTTTCTTTTAGCCAGCATCACGTCAATATTAATAATAATCGCCATTGTTTTCTCCTCAGACCGTTAAGTCATTTTCTGATTTTATATCAATAGCTTCCTTCAAAAGCTTTTGGAGCACCGCAGCAAACACTGCAATCACCATGGAAGCAAAAATCACAACCAGCCCAATGACAATGAACCCTGGGGCATCATCTCTCTCCGCGACGAGATAGAAAAGTGGCAATCCCACTACATAAATTCCACTGATTGCAATTGCACAGTTCCTGATATTTTTTAATACCTTTACAGATAATTCTGAGAAAGCGTTGTTGTTGTCAATATACCCTAACAATTTGATCGCTTGATACAATGCAAAGTAAAAAGGTATCGCCGATGCATACAAATCAATGTACAAGAGATATTTAATATAGGTTTGATCAGGGTATAATTCTGCTGCATAATTCGAAATCGCAGGCACAAAAATTATACACAAGGCAAGAACTGGAAGTCCAATAAGAACAACAGCTATCCTTAAAAAAAGCGTTGATCCAAGTTTCATAAAACACACCTCACAAAGTTATTTTCAAAATTGAATCTAACATATAGTTTATCGTTTTACAATATATTTTAATCGAAAAATAGTGTTTAATGACTGTTTTATATTTCACGACTAAAAAGGCCGAGCTAATCGACTATTAAAAGTCATTAGCCCGGCCTTTGTCACCTTTTTATATCTCTTTATGTCTCTTTATATCTAATTTTCTATTCTAAAAATAATTCTAGAACTGACCGAGATCGATAAAATTCAAATCCATGTTAGCTTCATCTTCAGCCTGCTTGGCGGCCTCTGTTGATATTACTTTTCCTTCGTACTCAAGGTTACCGCTTGTCAAATTGAATACATATAGACGATTACCTTTGAAATTCTTATACCCCATAATATAGAGATGGTCTTGTTTAAAAGCATAGGTAATGTTTTCACTTAAATCTATATTTGTATTCTTCAGAGTAGTCTCATATTCTTTACTCACGAGATCGTAAGAAATAACAGTTAATCCTATATTTTCCTTACTCGATACAGCTTTTTGCAGGAAATAAATTTTCTGTCCATAGGCATTCATAATATTATTCAATAACATTTCATGCCCTTGGAATGTGAGTGGAGAGATTTGTCCTGTCTTAACATCCACTTGATATGCCTTTCTATGATTATCTCTACTAATCCTTAAAATCCATTGCTCCGTGTGCTCCAGATTTTGATTGGCTAGCCATGCATATTGAGTATCCCCGTCTGCCGCTACAGATTTACCGCCTGGTAACGCGAGCGGCTCATTCTTAATCTCTTTTGTGGTTAGATTGACACGGAGGATCTGCGGTTCAGATACATAACCTTTGGCACTGTGATTCATAAACACCATAGCAACAAGCTGCTGATCAATAAGCTGTACATTTTGTACATACATATCTGAAATATCATGATCTACATTGATATCGGATGTGATTTCAAGCGTATTGTTCTTCTGCTTGTTGAGTACAGAAATACTAAGCTTTGCATTTCTCTTCGCTGATGAATCATTTGATCGCTTCGTATCTACTGTCGCCTTAACATAAGCAAGCATTTCCTCATTCTCATAGAAACCAGATGTGTTTGTCTTACCGCGCATGAACTGACGATGCTCTTCAATCCACTGATCCAATTGCGTTTTCATTGGTCTTCGATTTAAACTTTGGCTAATCGCAGACTTTTCATCTGGATAATCTGTACCATTTGTCGTGATATAAGCTCGTTTGATGCCAAAAGTACTATCCTTAATCATGTAGTTTCCGTATACAGCTATACCTTCAACGAGGGAAGCATCCCCTTGAACCGTCGTCAGCTTATAATTAGGTGGTGTCTCTTGTGAAGCTTGTACATAATACGTCCCGATTGTAACAACCGCGAACACTACAAGAACGGCGGTAACCATATATTTTCTCATTCCTTAACCTCCATACCCCTTCAATTATACCGATATTTTCTTACGCAATAGATACAAGCTGTACCAAAGCGAACCTCCAACAATGATCACTATTAATCCGAGACAAGCGCCTATGATTTCACCTGGATAGAAGTAGCTATCGTAACTGCTATAACCCATAAGAAATGGTATTGAGGCTAGTCCAGCCAGAACCGCTAAATATAGTACGATAAAGCCAATCCCTTTCAGTCTGTAGCTCCGCTCGATTAGAATCACTGTGAACAAGACGATCAAGCCAATAATGCCCAGTCCATAGTATAGTACAAACTCAGAAAAGTAGGGCGGAACCAGAACTTTAAGCACAGTAGGATACTTCAAAAAATCAAATACCGAGATGTTCCGATATATTTCAGCAGGAAGAATCGACTGTGCTATCAAACGCTCCAGTGGAACAAGGATAATTTGCAGGGCAACAAGTCCAAATGCGAATAGCAAGATCGTAACCAGCTTGGCAAAATACAAATTCGCCCGATTGGATGGCAACGTGAGCAGGCGATATACTACCGTATTTTTACCTCTCCAGTCACGGTACCAGATGAAGCAGCTATATATTAGCAACACTGTGATGCTCAAAAATATGGGTCCGAAATATAGAAGTCCATTATAGCGAGCATACATCATACTGTTTAGCTGAATATATCCAGTCACATTGTGATATTGCTCAAGGGTCCATTGATTCACTCTCATTGCCTCATTCGCAGAATCCAGCCAATGATTAGCACCGAGGGTGACTGCTACAAGTTGCAAGGCGACTGTCAGCACCAGGAGTCCAAAATATATTTTGGCAAATCGGTTCATTTCAAAATTCAATAGCTTCACAAAAGCTCTCATTTCATGTACACCTCTCTCATTACGTCCGTAATGGACTTACCTTCCTGCTCGCGAACTTCTTCACAGTAGAATTCACGTTCTACCTTCCCATGCTGTAGCAAGACCACTTTATCAATTAAATGCTCAATATCGTTAATTTCATGAGTTGTAATAATCACACCACGATCCTCGATCAATTCACTCGTGAACACATCAGTAATTTGCTCGCGGCTGAACATATCAATCCCCGAGAACGGTTCGTCCATTAGGATGTAATCACAATCCAAGGCAAGTCCGAGCAACAAATTTAACTTCGCAGCCATCCCCTTCGACAATGAAGACACGCGATCTTTAGAGCTCAGTTGGAAGAACTTAAGCAATTCCTCTGCACGTTCAGCGTTCCAATTCCGATAAAAGTCAGCCATAAAGCTGAAGCAATCAGCAATTCGCATATTGGAGGGCATCGTTAACGAATCTGGAATAAAAGTCATTTTCTCATACATCGAAGGTATTAGTGATGCATTATCGATTAAGACTTCACCTTTGTACGGTGTCAGTCCCATGATGGACTTCAGCACCGTTGACTTTCCGGCACCATTGATTCCGATCAGGCAGGTGATCTCTCCCTTGGCAGCAGTGAAGCTAACGCCATTTAGTACCTTCTTGAATCCGTAATTCTTCACCATCTGATTCACTTGGATCATCTTGTGTCACCACCTTCTGGAGATCGCTCTGATGTATATTTTGTCTTTATGATGTCTACCAGTTCTTCAACTGGAATTTGAATATTCCGAATGGAACCGATGAATATATCCACTGCACTTTCGATTAATTCAGCACGAATCGAGCTTAGTATTTGCTGATCCTGTGTAATTCGACTTGGGGAATTTCCTTCTGTTACGATCAAACCCTGTTCCTCCATTTCCTTATATGCCTTCTGTGCCGTGTTCGCATTAATCTTCATTACTGATGCCAGTTCACGCCGTGAAGGAATCTTGTCTCCTGCTCCGATTTGCCCTGTAGCAATCTGTTCTTTAAAGTAACGTACAACTTGAATATATACCGGTTCTCGAATATTAAAGCTGACACCTGATTTTTGTTCTTCTGTCATACAACCAACTCCATATACTAAGTGTGTGTACTAAGTGGTTCATACATCTTATTTATGTACTATACGTGTAATACACTTTTGTGTCAATAGTTCAGATTTAAGCTTAGACTTGGCATACACATGCAAGGGCAATGGGTATATTTGCAGTAAATCTCATAAATATATTGACGTTATTAAAGTAAAAAACACAAGGATATACATAAAATAAGGCGAATTCTTACTCGAAATGGAGTGAGAATTCGCCTTTATTTATTTGTTATTCAGCAACCTTTTTATCGAGCTCATGCTTCTAATTTTAAAAAACGATAGTTATTTCTTATGTAGTTAAATCCTGAATAGATAGTTATGACTAGTGAAATATAGATTAGGATTTGATCGATAGGTATATTCGTAAAAAGGGTGAATGGATGGTTTGTAAACATAACTGCAGTAATTGCTACAACTTGCGATACCATTTTAATTTTTCCGTATCGATCAGCTTGCAACACTATTTTCTGAGAGACAGCGACAAGTCTAATCCCTGTAATGATCACTTCCCTCGCTACAATAACTAAAGCAACCCATGTGTATAACATCTGCTGACTTACCAGTAGAATCAACGCAGCAGAAATGAGCAACTTATCCGCTAATGGATCAAGTAACTTTCCAAGGTTCGTAACTTGATTATACTTCCTAGCAATATAACCATCTAGTTTATCTGTTGCTGAAGCGAGTAAAAAAACAATAGCTGCATAATAAATCCCCTCTGGCCAATCAGGATATTTTGTGAAAAGCACTATAAAGATGGGGATTAATAATATTCTGGCGATTGTTACTTTATTTGCAAGATTCATAATTCCCTCCTGAATTCATTTTCAAGAATATAACCTTCATTGGAATTTTTTATAATGATATCAAAGTTTCGATGAAAAGGATGCATAAATAACTCATATTGAATTCTACGGTCTTCATGAGATTTTCTTAAATATTTGATGTCCGTTCCTCTTTCAGAGACATCACGTATACTCCTTCTCATCAATTCAGTGTCTCCATCCGTATATAAGTAAACCTTCAAATCAAACAAATTCGGGTCTGCAAAAGCAACGCTCATGCCCTCTACAATATTCACTCTGTTTTGTGAAGCTATCATTGTACTCTTTAAATAATTGGTGTCTATTGTATAAAAATCTAAACCATCTCGCATCATTCGGATGTCTCTCTCTAGAGCAGATATATTATGAGCAGAAGGATGACAAGCTGTCATTTTATTACGATGACGTTCATTGTTATATTCATAATCGATTACAGTGTACTTTCTAAGATGAGAGCCGATAATATAGGGATCAGTATCCATATAATTCACTTTCTCATGACCCAGAAGCTTTAAAAGATTATGGGCAAATGTTGTCTTTCCAGATGCACCATGACCCGAAATCCCAATAGTAACTCTTTTTTCCTCACTGCTTATCAAATTGGCTATTTCATTTAATATTTTATCCATAGTTTCCACTTCCATCCTCTAACTCCGTTTCGGTTCTAATAAACCATGTATTGCCTAGACCAAATTCAATATATTTCATATATCTAGCACACTTTCCTCCCAAGAGATTAGATGAGCCCATTCATATTATCATACTAATTAGGATTAATCTGGTAAAGAACAATTATTGTTAAACTACCTTAACTGATAAAAGAACAGGCTGCCGAATATTTGCGGCAGCCTGTTGTGATTGTGTTATGATTTTATTTCTCTTAGATAAAACTCATATAATTGATCAATCGATGAACTTGAAAAGATAGACGTAGCTTGTTCAATTTTCTCACGTTTCCAATCAAACCAACGCATTTCCTTTAACTTTTCGATTTCACGATCTGTAAATCGTTTTCTAATCTCTTTAGCAGGATTGCCACCTACTATTGTATATGGTGGAACGTCTTTTACAACAACCGAGCCTGCCGCAACAATAGCACCTTCACCTATTTTCACACCTGGCATAATCATTGCATTCATCCCAATCCAAGCATCACTTTCTATGATCGTATCACCTTTAGGTTCGTAAGAGGTTTCAATCTGGTCCACAAAAGGATACACGGTAATCCATTCAGGATGATGATTGTGATTTCCACCCATTAAAATAATTACACCACTTGCAATACAAACATAATTTCCTATAATCAATTTATCTAAATGCCACCCAAAATCTTCGATCGGGTTAAATAACTTTCTTGACGTTTCGTCTCCCCAAAGATATCTGACGCACCCGTCTTCAAAATGATGACTATCGTAATAACCAGAGTAGTACGAGTAATCCCCTACCTCAATCATTGGGTTGGTGACAATATCCTTTAAATACTTCGTTTCTGACCAGTGGTTAAACAACTGTTGTTTCATTCTTTTCCCTCGCTTCTAAGTAATTTATAGCATTTATACTTAGAAGCTTGATACAGTAGCGACATTCTTAAACCGTTTCAAACGACGAACCATCGTCCTCATCCTTTTCCTAATTGATGGGGTCATTGTAACAAATGAATGATTTGTTCGTCAAATCAACCTTACGGTTTCCTTCTACCATACTGATAATCTTGTTCTGAAGTCATTCTCATTTGTAATGTACTGAACATCATCATATCCATTTGAAATTGCGTTATGACACAGTGCTTCAAGCATCCCCTGGTCTTTACAATAAACTGTAGCATATTCACAATCGACGACTAAAAGTACAAGCTGGCAATCACTATTTAAGAACTCCTCATAGGTCTGAACATCTATTACGTCCTTTTCTTGTGGAAAAGCCTTGAAGTTCGCAAAGATGATATAGTATTCGTTATTCTCCAAAAGTTCTTTCAGAACGCTGCCGTCCATTCCATAAATTTCTTCATGGAACATGACCTCTCCTAATGTATCGTTTTGAATAAAATAAGACTCCTCGCCACCTATATACCAATTGAATGTTTCGGTATTAAATGGCTTTAACAGATCTCCAAGTATTTTCCCGTATTCATTAGGAATTTTAAAAATGATGCCTCGTTTCATATTCATCCCCCCTTCTTTCTTTTCGAATTCCCTAAACAAAAAACCTATGAATGAAATCCATAGGCTTTCTTGAAGGGAATATCTGTAAATTATCATACTTTCGAGCGATTGATCATTGCTTAACTATGCACTCGCTCTTTTCCACCTAGACCCAATGTAGTCGCCGTTAATGTGTGCACTTCATGCAAAAGCTCTGGATTTTCCAGTAGTGACAGGCCATAAGAAGGAATCATTTCTTTAATTTTCGGTTCCCACTCTTTTATATGCTGAGGGAAACATTTATTAAGTACTTCAAGCATCACGTGAACAGCCGTAGAAGCACCTGGGGAAGCTCCAAGCAATGCTGCAATCGAACCATCTGCGGCGCTAATTACCTCTGTACCGAATTGTAGGATACCTTTGCCGTCCTCTGTATCTTTGATTACCTGTACGCGTTGGCCTGCTACGACTAAATCCCAATCCTCTATTTTGGCATTCGGGATAAACTCTCGTAATTCTTCCATGCGTTTTTCTTTCGATAACAACACTTGCTCGATCAGGTATTTGGTCAAAGACATGTTCTTTGCACCTGCCGACAGCATCGTTAGGAGATTATCCGGTTTTACGGAAGTGATCAAATCAAACATTGATCCGGTTTTTAAAAATTTTGGTGAGAATCCAGCAAACGGTCCAAATAACAACGATTTTTTGTTGTCAATAAATCTAGTGTCCAGATGCGGAACAGACATTGGAGGCGCTCCAACCTTAGCTTTACCGTATACTTTTGCATGATGCTGGGCTATAACTTCTGGTTTATTACACACCATAAATATTCCACTTACCGGGAATCCACCAATATGTTTCCCTTCAGGAATACCGGATTTTTGCAGGATATGCAAGCTTCCTCCCCCGCCACCAACAAAGACAAATTTTGCAGTATGGTGTTCAATAGTACCGCTGTCGTTCTTCACTCTCAAATCCCACGACCCATCGCTAGTACGTTTGATTCCATCCACACTGTGTTTATAATGGAGATCTACATTCTTACTCTTTAAGTGATCAAATAACATACGCGTTAAAGCACCAAAGTTAACATCTGTGCCTGAGTCGATTTTTGTTGCTGCTATAGGTTCATTCGATGGACGATTTTGTATAATAAGCGGTATCCATTCCATTAATTTGCTAGAGTCATCGGAAAATTCCATTCCTTGGAACAAAGGATTTTTTGACAGCGCTTCAAATCTTCTCTTCAAAAAAGCTACATTCTTCTCCCCTAGTACCAAACTCATATGGGGCAAGGGCATGATAAAGTCCTGAGGATTATGTATCAACTTACGATTTACCAAATAAGACCAAAATTGCATTGAAAGTTGAAACTGTTCATTAATTTGGATGGCTTTACTTATATCTACAGTTCCGTCGGATTTTTCGACAGTGTAGTTAAGCTCGCAGAGCGCCGCATGTCCAGTTCCTGCATTATTCCATTCATTAGAGCTTTCCTCACCTGCATTTTCGAGCTTTTCAAACACTTTAATCTTCCAATCCGGCACTAATTCTTTTAAAAGTGTTCCTAAAGTCGCACTCATGATTCCAGCACCAATTAAAATGACGTCTGTTTCAGTTGCACTTTTGCCCATTATTACCATCCTTATCCCCTGAATTTTGCAGAAAGGATGTGGGCGCTCCTTCTTAGGCGTCACACCTTTTCTGTCTCAATTATACCCTTATCCGAGTGTATTACAATTATTTATAAATTTAATATCTACTATTATATGAAAAAAATAAATTATTTAAAAGCTTGCAAAAAAGAGAGAAATAAGTCCTCCAGGTTATGGAACTTATGCTACAGCCATAAACCCGCTTCTTGCAAGGATTAATAACAGTTAAGCATTATAAATAAAATAAATGAACATACCGCCCGCAGCAGCAAGATCAACAATTGCCCATAAGAAGCTTTTTCGAATTAGCATGAGTAAAGCAGCAATTACACTAACAAAACAAGCAATGAGCATAATAAAAAAGGTGGTGAATAATCCACCAGAAAGAAACATCAGTACGTATAATATGACAAAGATAAAAACAATGGTCTGCACAATGGAAATTAGCTTGGTGTTCGTTCTAATGTTCAGTAGTATTTTCTCCATATTGTATGCACCCTCCAGATATCTTGCTGTTAATAACCTATACTTACTTTAGATTATTCCACTAAGGAGAATTAATCAAATCCATCTTCCTCTGCAAGTCGTAGTCTTCTTAGTGTTTAACCAAATGCGGGAAGTCACTAAGCACGAAAAAGCTGCCTCATTCGTAGATAAATCTACATATGGAACAGCCTTCGCTATATTTATGACTTATTTGTTCCTCTGCGATGAGCTATAAATACGCTTCACCAGTTCCAGCGCCTTTATCCCCTCAGGACCATCCAGCCAAAACTTTGATCCACTGAAAATATGGTCATAGAAGTCCTCAATTAGTCTCTTATGCCCAGTCCCCCAATACGATTTGCCTTCCGCAGGACTGAAAATAGGCTCACAAACTAAGGTTTCCTTCCCATCTTTCCAAAGATATAAGTGCTCTCGACGGAGGTTAAGCGTCCCCTCTTCAAAAACTAGCTCCAACTCCACCGGAGAGTTCTCAAGATAGGTATTCGTGCCATAAAACAGCCCGCGAACATTATTGGCAAAGTCGATACAAGCATGGGCAGTATCTTCTACTTCAATGACGCCATCAAGCACATCCGTGGTAATACTGCCTTTCACGGATTTAATCTCCCCCCCATACCACTGTAGTAAATCCAAGCTATGAATGGTCTGATTAATTAGAACACCTCCGCCTTCCGTGGACCACCTTCCTCTCCAATTGCTATCTTTGTAGTAACTTTCGTTTCGATGCCAGGTTACGACACCTTTCATACAAAGCAGTTTCCCTAAATCACCAGAATCTATAGTCTTCTTAATATAAACGGAAGCATCATTATAACGATTCTGGAACACCACACCAAGCTGGCCGGAGCTCACTTGCGCTGCTTTCAGCATGCGCATGGCTGAAGGAAGGTCCACGGCGATTGGCTTTTCAGTTAACACGTGCTTCCCCGCACGTAATAGCTCTTCAGCCATTTCTGCATGAAGATGATGAGGTGTACAGAGATGAACAACATCAATACGATTATCATTTAATATTTCTCTATAATCATCAGTGGCATCGCAGGCATATTCTATTCCCGCTCGTGTAGCTTTATCAGCATCAATATCTGCAACTAGAAGTAGATTTACATCTTTTATTGCTGATATTGCTTTAGCATGGAGAGGAAATATCGCCCCGCAGCCAATAATCGCTACTCCAAGTTTGTTCATCTTTACCACCTCCATTCATTATTCCATTCGCTATTTTAGTTGATTAGGAGTTAGATTCATCGCTTGGGCTTGAGCCTTCAAACATAGTTCAGAAGCTTTGAAGACATGTGCTTGAGTCATGGACAGCTCCGTCCGGTTCAGACAATCGAGGATAAGTTCACCAAAGAACGGAAATCCAACCTTTCCAGCTACATGTTCGTAATGCTCCCCTTCCCCGTTCACCCAGTACACATGATCCGGTGTATTTGAACGCCCGATATCGCTGTATTTGCGCAGTTCAATGTACCCTTCAGTTCCCATGATCATTGTACGTCCATCTCCCCAGGTTCCGAGTCCGTCTGGCGTAAACCAGTCTACACGGAAGTATTGGGTTGCCCCATTGTCCCCAACAAGCGTCGCATCACCGAAGTCCTCCAATTCAGGGTAAGACGAATGATTATAATTAGCTACCTTACTGTGAACAACTGAAGCATCCTGACAATCTGTATAATACAAAAATTGTTCAATTTGGTGGCTGCCAATATCGCATAGAATTCCGCCATATTTCTCCCGCTCGAAAAACCATTCTGGACGGCTAGATGCATTTAAACGATGCGGCCCTAATCCAATGACTTGAAGAACACGACCAATAGCCCCCTGACGGATCAACTGTCCCGCATAGATTGCGCTTTCAACATGAAGACGCTCACTATAGTAAACCATATACTTCTGATTGGTTGCTGCGACCATAGCTCTAGCATCATCCAGTTGTTCAAGTGTTGTAAAGGGGGTTTTATCCGTAAAATAATCCTTCCCGTGAGCCATAACCTTATTTCCTAAGGGGCCTCGTTCTGAAGGAATAGCTGCCGCTGCAACTAAGCGAACCTCTGGATCTTCCATTATTTCATCCATAGACTCAGCAGCCCTAACTCCAGGATATTTGGCTATGAATGCTCTAACTTTCTCTTCATCCGGATCATATACCCATTTCAGCTCTGCACCAGCCTCAACCAGCCCATTACACATCCCGTAAATATGACCGTGATCGAGTGCAATAGCTGCGATGATGAATTCACCTGGCTTCACTACAGGTTTAGCTTCATATGTGGGTGCATAGGTCATCCCATCTATTCTATTCATCAGAATCCTCCTAATGGTTTCTTATCGATTCTATAATAAGCTAATGAGATAGCGCAGACTCATCTCTAAGCTCTCAAAAGGATCACGTCTACAAACATCCTGCTCCACTACGTACCATTCAACACCCGTCTCACGACAAGTAGTAATGATCTCCGCATAGTTCATGTTTCCTTCGCCTATTTCAGCAAAAACCTGTTTTCTATCAACTATCGCCATATCCTTTAAATGCACAACCTGCATTCTGCCTTCAACTTTACGTATCCATTCTTCCGGACTCGCGCCACCTGCCTGCACCCAATATAAATCAAGTATGAAACCAACTGATGGATCAGTCTCATTAAGCAGTACTTCCATTCCAGTAGTACCTTCAAAGCGTTCAAATTCAAAATCATGATTATGATAAACAAATTGCAAACCGTGTTGTTCTTTTAATGTTATTGCAATTTCAGATATCAATTTCGCAAAGTTCCGGTAGCTTTCAAGTCCCGTACGAAATTCTTCTGGTAAACTTCCAAGTCCAATATATTTGCAATTCCACAGCTTATGCTCTGCGGCAAGCGCATCCAGATCATTCACTAACCGATTCCAGGACACATGGGTCGCACATATAGCCAGCCCCGCTTCATCTGCATATTCTTTAACGAGCATCGGATTAATCGGTCCAATGGATGAAATCTGAATGCTCTCATAACCCATTGCCGATACCTTTTGAAAAGTTGATCTTAAATCCTCCGCAGTTTGAGTATAATCACGTAACGTGTACATTTGAGCCGCAATCATCGAACGTTTCATAGGATTCAACCTCTCTCTTTCGATTTAATGAGTTCCTTTAACATTCAATGTTTTAGATTCTGAGGTTTCCTTTTGGAAAGTCGAGTTTTTTACTTTTTCCATCAGCTTATCGTAGAATAAATCCGAATCCATCGGAAGCTCCACCCAATTGTCCGTCCAAGCCGATAAATACATGGCATTTGAAAGGGTTAGCCCCTTAATCCCTTCCTCCCCAGGAGCAAGTAATGCCTCATCATGCAAAATGGCATTCGTAAAGTTCCGTAGAACTCCTTTATGCTGCTCCCCTCCGCCATCTTGTACAGGTATCTCACATTTCCAACATTCTGGACTACCGAAACCTCCCGTGAACTCTGCGTTGAACTGCGGCTCCGGTGTACGTAAACGCCAAAAGGTTAGCTTCCCGTCTTCCACTACGATTTTTCCATTATCGCCATTGATTTCAAAACGATTAGTTCCCGGTGCCTCTCCAGTTGTAGTAATAAACAGACCTGTAGCGCCATTCTCGTATTCCACATAAGCGGTTACATCATCTTCAACCTCAATGTTGCGATATTTTCCAAAGTGGCAAAATGCTCTTATCCGCTTCGGCATCATGCCTGTCGTCCATTGCCATAAATCTAGCTGATGAGGATCTTGATTAAGCAATACCCCGCCACCTTCACCCGCCCATGTCGCCCGCCAGCCACCAGAATTATAGTAGTTCTGCGATCTATACCAGTCGGTGATAATCCAATTCGTCCGGCGGATCTCACCTAACTCACCAGACTGAATAAGATCTCTCAGCTTCTGATACAAAGGATTTGTACGCTGATTGTACATGATTCCAAATTTGCGGTCAGACTGTGCTGCAGCATCGTTCATCTGTTGAACAGCTTTCGTATAAACACCTGCCGGCTTCTCCACTAGTACATGATAACCATGCTGAAAAGCTTCGATTGCAAGTGTAGGGTGATCATAATGCGGAGTACAGATTAATACCGCATCCATGATACGTGACTCGAATAATTCCTTCGGCGTAGAATACTTCCTAACATTCTCAGGTAACTGCTCTTCAGCCCATTTCAAACGTTCTTCTCTTATATCACATACGGCTGTAAGCTCAGCCCCCTTAATCTCACTCAGCAGACTTTGCGCATGTGCGGTTCCCATATTTCCAATACCAATAATCCCATAACGAACTGTACCCATCTCTGATCACTTCCTTATTAATGGTTATGGTTAGAGGATATACTTTATTTAAGGACATGAACATGATCGAAATTAAGAACTATTTGTATTTGAGTAAGATGTTTTAGTTAAATGAAACCGTTATAATGAGGATACAAAAGCTTTAAAGGAGTTAAATGATGAACAATTCAGGGAACTTATCAGGACGTCTCCTGCAGAATCTCAAGGTTACTGTGACCCATGCCCAACTTAGTAATAGATATCCCGGATGGAACCGCACGCTGGAAACCCCCGCTTTTAATCGGCTATATTTTATTGATGGGGGTGAGGGGAAAGTAATTATAAACGGGATTACCTACTATCCGAAGCCAGGTCAGCTAATGATCATGCCTGCGGGGAGCACACAAACTACCGAAACTTCTATTGATGATCCCTATATCCGTTATTACTGCCACTTTGATGCTGACATTGGAGAATGGCCCTTATTCCATGCGGAGAAAAAATTATACATCTGTGATTCGCCTAATCCAGATTCAATAAGGGCAATTTTCGTGGAGATGATCGAACAATTTCAAAAAGACGATGTCTTATCTATCCTTCGCACACAGGCTTGTTTGCTTAATCTCATTGCCACTTGTCTTGAATCGAGCGACAGTAGTCATACAGATTTTATGACGCAATTCATACACACCGGAGACCATGGTAAGCTGGCTCATGTGCTCCATTACATCGATAATTGTCTAAATAAGCCCATAGAGATTGATGAACTAGCAGAGCTTGTCCACCTGCACCCGAACTATTTTATACCTTATTTCAAAAGATTCATGGGGGTGACTCCAATGGCCTATGTTCAATTGAAACGTATGGAGCACGCTAAAAGACAGCTTTCTTACACAGATTACAGCATTTCAGATATTGCGGAACAAGTCGGCATGGAATTGGCTCATTTCTCTAAATATTTCAAAAAGACGATGGGTCTATCCCCATCCACTTATCGAAATAGTACGAAGTAATGCACATAGAGATGTTCCTCTGAATGAGATGAACTATAATAAAAAACAGCATGAAACAACATTTTTTTAAGGTGGCGGATGATCATACATATTAGGACAGCTACATTTAAAGACACACAAGATATTGCAAAACTATCCAGTGAGCTCGGATATCCTTTAAATATCGAACAGCTAGCAGATAGACTTCAAGATATCAGAAATCGTAAAGATCATGCTATTTATGTAGCAGTGTCGGATAGCCAATTCATCGGATGGATTCACGCCAATGTGCGAATGTTAATTGAATCTCCACCCTTTGTTGAAATTTGTGGTTTGGTGGTCGATGGGCAGTATCGCGTAGAAGGGATCGGCAGACAACTTGTTGAAACCTGTGAACGCTGGGCAGCACAAATTGGAGTGAACAAATTAAGAGTGCGCACCAACCAAACTAGAGAAGATGCGGTATGTTTCTATACACGTATTGGATTTTCGCAGAAGAAAGCTCAGTTCGTGCTTGATAAGGAACTTTAAATACATTCGAGACTTTTAGTGAGGGAATTCTATGATTGTGGATACATTACGGGTTTTCGTTACAGTTGCTGAGCAAAGTCATTTCTCTAAAGCAGGAGAATTACTGAATCTATCTCAACCCGGTGTCAGTCTACATATCCGGAATCTTGAGAATGAACTAGGCGCAAAGCTTCTACACCGATCTCCGAAACAAGTAAAATTAACCGAAGCAGGTACAATACTTTATAACCACGCCAAACAAATATTGGCCCACTTCGAAGAAGCTCATCAGGAAATACAAATGCTACAGGATGAGGTTACTGGCAGTATACATATTGGTGCGAGCTTTACGATTGGAGAGTATATATTACCCTCAAGACTTGCGGAATTTGCAAATCAATACCCACAAGTCAAGCTTCAGGTGACGATCGGTAATACTGAAGAAATTATTGGTGGGGTAAGAGCCAATGAATTGGATATTGGGTTTATCGAAGGAGAAGCCCATGAGAATGATCTGATCGTTACACCTTACATGAAGGACGAGATGATTATCGTTTCCCCGGCCAACCACCCTTTGTCAAAAATAGTCTCTGTGGAGCAAGGGATGCTACAAAATCAGGTTTGGGTTCTGCGAGAGCTTGGCTCTGGAACGCGTGCTTTCAGTGATCATTTCATTCAAGCAGAAGAGATTTCTGTCAAAAGATCCTATGTCTTCAACAGTAGTCAAGGAGTTAAGGAAGCCGTTGCCGCAGGTTTGGGAATCGCGATGCTCTCCAGATGGATTGTGCGCAAAGAATTAGCAAGTGGTGAAATCTGTGAGCTTCCCATCAGACAACATCATCTTGAAAGACAATTCTCCATCATTCGCCATAAAGAAAGCTCCTCCTCCATGGCTACCCATGTCTTTATTCAAAAACTACTTGTCTCTAGAAAAGATAAGTAGTCAGGTATTTCTAATAACTATGCCGGACAATCTCATAAAGATTGTCCGGCATTATGTTATTTATTCATCTCTATTATTATGTAATAAAATATAACATTAATATTATATTTCACTTTAAAAATAATATAATAAAATTCATAGCATACACAAGAAATCAATAGATATTCTTTATTAATAGTGTATTTAAGCGTTTTATTAATATGTTAGTAAACTTGTCATTATAATATATTCATAGATATAATCCAATCATGAATCACGTTTATGTAATATAAAATAACATGAATGTGAGAATACATAATCAAATGGGAGGTTACATCTATGAATGGATTACAATCAATGCTCGCCAAAACTACTGTTGCCGCAGGACTCTCTTTCACTCTACTCTTCTCTGCTACAACAATGCTTCCCGTTTCTACCACTTACGCCGCTGAGGTTACCCAAACGATTGAAGGAACGGTTAAGCTTCCAAAGGTCCAAGTCATAGCAACCGGTGGAACTATTGCCGGTAAATCTGTGGATGAGACCAGCTTCCAGAACTATAAAGCCGGGACTTTGTTAATGGAAGATATGGTTAAAGCACTGCCTAACCTTAAAAAGTTCGCCGATGTAACTAGCTATCAATTTGGGAATGCAGGCTCTGGCTCGTATACCATGCAACAACTATACGATCTCTCCTTAAAAGTAGATAAAGCACTAGAAACCCAAGATGGCATCGTTGTTACTACAGGTACGGATACGATGGAGGAAATTGCATATTTCCTTGATCTTACAGTGCGTAGCTCCAAACCTGTCGTAGTAACTGGCTCTATGCGTCCATGGACAGTTATCGGAAGTGACGCTCAGGCCAATCTATTTAACGCTATTAAACTAGCAGCTAGCGGAAAGACGAAATATTACGGTACTGTGCTCATGCTAAATGACGAGATTCATACGGCTAGAGAGGTTACCAAGACGAATGCCTATCGTACAGACACTTTTGAATCTCCACAACTAGGAATCCTCGGATATATCGATGAGAATAATATAAGAATTTATCGAGCGAATTCCAGAGCACTATTGACCGCTGACAAATGGGCAACGCCATTCGATCTAACAAAGATTAAGAGCAGTGATATGCCTAAGGTAGAAATTGCTTATGCTTATCAAGATGCCGGTTCTGGGGCAATTACAGGTTTTGTTCAAGATGGAGCAAAAGGTATTGTAACTTCAGGCACAGGGGCTGGCGGCGTATCTAAAGCTATGGGAGAAGCCCGTACGAAAGCTATTAAGGAAAACGGAGTTATCTTCGTGTCTACCACGCGTACGGGTTCCGGTTCCAACTATGCTTCAAGTGATGGCATAATTGCCGGAGATAATCTGAACGCAGCCCATGCCCGAATTCTATTAGAGCTGGCACTGTCATTCAGCAGTGATTTCAACACGATTAAAGGCTGGTTTGACACATATGGCTCAGGCCAAGTCACCATAGCTGACAAATAAAGAACAAACTATTGTTCACACACAAAAAAAACGATTCATGCCATAAATAGCATGAATCGTTTTTTTACTAAATTTTGCTTAACTCATGTTCAACCAAATGACCATCTTCCAGATGTAGCACTCGATCACACCATTCGAGCATCCGTTCATCATGAGTGACCATTACAGCAGCTTTACCCTCATTCTTTACTTCGTCAGCAATCATTTGCACAACTTCTCTGCCTCGTTTGAAATCTAAGCTTGCTGTTGGTTCATCTGCAAACAAGATTGCAGGTTTATTCATCCAAGCTCTTGCGATAGCTACACGTTGCTTCTCCCCACCTGATAGTTGCTCAGGGTAATGGTTTCGACGTTTCCAGATATCCAGACGCTTCATCAAATCAGCTGCCCGTTCCTTAGCTTCTTTAGAACTCATCTTCCCCTGTTTAGCTACAAAGAGAAGCTGCTCTTCTACCTTCAAGTAGGGCAATAGCTGTGCGCTTTGGAACATAAAGCCTATCTTCTCTAATCGTAGCTCAGTCAGCTCACTTTTACTTTTATCTGTAAGAGATTCTCCGTCTATGAAAATTTCACCACTCGTTGGCGTAAGAAGCGCCCCCGCTGCTGATAGGAATGTACTCTTCCCTGTTCCAGATGGTCCAAGGACAGCAACGAATTCTCCTTCATTGACTATAAGATTCAAATTGTTCAGAACAGATACCGTTGTATCGCCGTCTCCGTAAGTCTTGGTTACTTGCTTCATCAATAATTTCGCACTCATGCTCCAGCCCTCCCAATTGCTTCTAACGCATCTACTTTTGCCACTTTAGCGACAGAAATAAGTGATCCTAAAAGAGACATCCCCACGAACAAGCCGCTGGTTAATAGAATCGTAGAAGGTTCCAGTTGGAACGGCATAGTGTCTGGTAGTACCTGATTCATTCCAAAGGTTAGCAGCAAGCTAATGCTTAGACTTGCAATAGCCAATATCATGACCTGCCCTACAACGCTCCAAGCCAAGTATGACATTTTTGTACCCATGGCTTTCAGAATGCCAAACTGGCTTGTTTTCTGAATTGTAATGACATAGAAGAATACAGCCAGAACAAAACCAGCGATTACGAACAGGAAGGCAATCATCATAAGCAGTGAACCTTGTTCTGATGAATAACCCGGAATATTAGAGATCGCTTCTTTTTGCGTAATAACTTCCACATTTTTCGTACTAGCAGAGATCTTATCCACTTGCCCTGCGTTTGCATTAAGCGCAATTACATTAAAAGGCGCTCCGGATGTAGCCTCACTACCTTGATTAACGCCTTGTCTCATTTCCTGCCAATCTTTATTGTTAATATAGACTACTGGGGTATGGCTGTATGAGCTATTCTCAACATATCCTGTAACTTTAAATTCCTTCCCAGTTGCCTGATCTTGGATCGTGCTACCAATCTTAATGCCCGACTGTTCCAAGTCACGATCAACGATGACACTTCCCTGCGTATCATTCGTAATCTTGTCACCTTCAATCACTTTTGGAGCCAGTAAACCGTTCATATCCACTGCGAAAAAAGTTACGTCTGCTTTTGTATCCGTATCGTTCGTAGTCACTGTACTCATCTGTAGAGCGAGTGAAGAGGCATTATTATCTCCTACTACTGCTCGAACACTATTAAGCTCCGTATCCGTTAACTGAGAACGTCTAAACGTCTGATCCGCATCCTTCTGCACCACGTAATAGTTTGCCGGCATATTCTCTATTGCTGAGATATTAGCATACGCTAATCCTCTGGCCAGCCCCGTTACGAATAGTACAAGAAAGGAAACCAATAACATGATTACCATTATTAACAGGTATCTGGCTTTAGAATGTCGCATTTCTCTTAAGGCTAGAAACATATTACCACTCCTTCTAATCTGTATAGTCACAGTTTAGAAGATGAAAATGAACGGAGTATGAATAACGAGTTACAAAAGCGGAAGAGTTACAGTAAAGGTCGTGCCTTTGCCAACTGTACTGGATACATCTATAGTTCCGTTATGTGTCTCTACAATTTTTTGCGTAATCGCCAGTCCAAGACCGCTACTATGCGTTTCTCGTGTACGTGCCCGGTCGACTTTATAAAAACGGTCAAAGATGAGTGGTAAATCCTCAGCAGGAATACCTTCCCCAGAATCCAAAAAGGTTACTACACAGTTCCCTTCGTCAAGCTTTGCGGAAATCATAATGGATCCCTCAGCAGGTGTATATTTGATAGCATTAGTAATGAGGTTCATCCACACCTGATACAATAGATTGGAATCGCCATGTACGCTAATATCCGCAAGACTTAAACGAACCGCTAATTGCTTCTCTGTTAATCTCCACTCCATGATTTGTACAACCTGCCGAAGCTGTGCACGCAAATCTATAGGTTTCTTCTGCAAGGAATTCGGATCATAATCGAGGGAAGATAACGTTAGCAGCTGTTTACTAAGCATCGATAGACGATGGCTTTCTTGATCAATAATATTGAGGTACTCTATCCGTTCATCCTCTGGTAATGTAGGATCTTTAAGGGTTTGGGCAAATCCTTGAATAGAAGTTAATGGCGATTCGATTTCATGAGACACATTCGCAACAAACTCTTGACGCGCACGATTGGTCCGTTCCAGCTCACGACTCATAATCATAAAGTGTGAGGCTAACTGGCCAATCTCATCCCGGCGCCAAGTATTTAATTTAATATCATATCTACCTTTTGAAATCCGTTTAGTTGCCGTTGTCAAACGTGTAATGGGTCTGACCACATGCAGTACGCTGATCATGACGAATCCTAGACTGAATAACACGGTAAAACCGATGATGACAGCAAAAAACACGCGCAGTTCACCGAACTGAACCTCTGCATCCGGCCGCATGAATAACGCAAAAGTCTCATTATTGACTTCAATAGGTACGCCTATCGTATTGCGTAATTGATTATCAAAAAAACCTGTAATAAATGCGCTGTCAGGAAACTCAGCAACACCGTGATACACTTGTCCATTCAGGACCTTCTCTAATTGTTGCGGTTCTAAATCCTCTTTCCGAAATGGCTTGCCGTAAAACCGGGATTGACCTTCTGTATCGGTTAAATAAATCTTATATCCCAGTACAGCTACACTTCGCAGGTAATCCTCCATAGATTCCGGGTGAGATTCTGCAAACTGCTGGATTTCAATGGCCATCCCCGTAAGCTTCGCATCGTTCTGCGATTTAATCTGAGCTTGGTAATAAATATTAGACACCAAGAAGCCAAGAAGGCTGCTCACCACAATGGCCGAGCAAAAGAGAATGCACATTCTCACATACAAAGACTTCACGAGCTCACCATCTCCAATTTATATCCAATTCCCCGTACCGTCCGAATCACAAAGTCATTCTGATAATCCAAAAACCGTTGACGCAATCGCTTGATATGTACATCCACCGTGCGTTCATCACCTTCATAATCCATTCCCCACACTAGTTCAATCAGCTCACTGCGTGAATACAGTCTTCCTGGATATTGTGCCAGTTGTGCGAGCAGTTCAAATTCCTTTACCGGTAACAGTAGTACTTCATCACCATCAGTGATCTCATAATTTTTACGATCAATAACTAGTGAATTTAAACGAATCCGATCATCCGAAGCGATGGAATAACGCCGAAATAAAGCTTTGATCCGAAACAACAATTCTTCCGGCTCAAAAGGTTTCGTTACATAATCATCTGTCCCCCGCAAATAGCCTTGTTCTTTATCACTTAGCTGTTGCCGGGCTGTTAACAAAATGATCGGTATATCATACGTTTCTCTTATATGCTGGCATAGCTCTAACCCATCCACATGTGGCATCATCACATCCACAACGGCTAAATCTGCAATGCTTTCTTTCAGTTTATGTATCGCGTCCCGGCCATCGCTTGCCTCCATTACTTGGTAACCTTCTCTGGTCAATACATGCTTTAATAATGTACGAATATTACTATCGTCATCTGCTACTAAAATCTTTTTCATCGTTTACACTCCCTGAATAACGGATGAACCCATAGTATCAACTTTAAAGGGTTAGAACAACTAAAGAACCGAAAGAGACCATTTTGGGCATTCGTACATATACTACTCTAATAATAACGAACGAATCAGGAGGTAATAAGAACTATGAATTGGACTCCTTTATCTCAGAATAGATCTGATTTCAAACCTATCTGAGCAACCTCTCTTCCTCAAGCATTAAATTTAATCAAAGAAGCTGTGCAAGGTGAACGAAATGATGAGCTTTTCTATGATGAACTTATCAAACTGGCCCCAAATTCCGAGCAAGCCTCCATCATCACCTCAATACGAGATGACGAAAGGGGTCACAACTCCATGTTCCGCGGGATGTTCAAAGAAATTACGGGTCAAGATATCACTGGAATTAGTAGTGAGCAATATCAACGGATCAGTTCCTATGAAGAAGGTTTAGAAAAAGCACTCCAAGGTGAACTGGCTGCAGTCGAAAAGTATCGCAAAATATGGTTTGGTCTACCTGTTGGAGTATACCGCGATACTGTTTATGGGATTATATTAGATGAATTAAAACATGCCAGTAAATATAATTATTTACTTACCTTAGATCGAACCACTATATAGTTGAATTAGTTAGAGTCATTATTTAAACCTGAAGGAAAGTGATTATACTTTCCTTCAAAGAGGTAACAGGCCGTCCCATTAGTCTCTCCATATCTTTTGAAGTAGAAGCTGTATCTATCTTCCCAAGGAGTGAATAAATCCAGTGCTGAATGCTTGAATCCTGCCGATGAACGATTCTTTTTCCTGTCAGCTCGGATAATACCTCCGCAAGTTCGCTGAAGTCCCAAGAGCGCGGTGCGGTTAATTCATAAATCTGATTAATATGACCAGTAGTTGTAAGCACGACCGCCGTAGCTAAAGCGAGATCCTTTCGTGTCACCGAATTAAATAGCCAGTTCCCAGGATAGGTGATTAACTCACCGCTTTGGATCGCCTCTTTCAGCCCTAGTACATCTACAAAATCCATATACAAAGCGTTGCGTAGAAATGTATAGTCAATACCTGATTTAAGAATCATCTGCTCTGTAAGTAAGTGAACATGATTAGCTGGAATTTGTCCTTTAGGTGGAAATGCGAAGCTTGTATACAGCAAATGCTTCACCCCTGCCTTTGATGCTGCATGAATAACCTCAGAATGTTGAGTTAATCTGACGTTATCATCGGGATGTGAACTAGAGATGAATAATAGCTCTGCTACACCTGTAAAAGCTTGAATTAGAGTATCAGGCTGATCATAATCGCCAAAGCGAATCTCAACCCCTTTTTCCAAAAGATCATTTGCTTTCTCCCGATCACGAACACATGCGATAATCTCACCTGCCGGCACAAACTGAAGAAGATTGTCTATAATCAAACTTCCTAATTGACCAGTAGCCCCAGTAACCATAATTGACATAACACCCCAGCCTTTCTGTTCCATGTTTTCGAGACCACAACATTATTTATTTCTAGCCATTGCTAAGCTTTTCTAATAAAACGATGAGTTGCCGAAGCTCTTGTTTATCCAGACCCTGCATACGTTCAGAGACCGCTTGACGATTTCCGGGAAGATGCTCCAAAAGTAATCGTTGTCCTTCACCCGTAATTGAAATAACGCTCTTTCTACCATCCTGAGTATGGTTCGAGCGGGTAATCCAACCATCTTTCTCCAGGGGTATCAGCAACAGACTAATATTAGCTTTGGTAACCCCAATATTGTGAGCCAATGTAGAAGGTAAAATCGTTCCGCCCTGTTTAGATATTTCTACTAGGATACGAATTCTTGCGCCATTTAATCCTTTCGACTGCCAATATTTATCAGAGACAGAAACTAAGCTTGCAGTAGTATCAACTAAAGTGAAAAATGCCTGAGTATGTAGCGGCTGATTCAAAACCAACGGTTGTAAATGATCCATCTTAGATTTTTCAACTCCAATTTAGTTAAGTGCTTAACTATTTTAAACCATACTACAAGCTCTACTAATTGTCAAAAAAAAGAAACTGCCTCAGCTCGCAGAAAAATTCTACGGATTCGGGCAGCCTCATATCATTAAAAATTTCTTTTAGATTAACACCGTCTTTGTAGACACGGCTTCTTCACTGTATTGTTTAGTCCCGTCTAACACCACTTCAAGCTTAATAATCTCCGAACGGCTGGCTAAACGGATTGGAGGTCCCCAGGTCCCATAACCAGAGGAAACAACGACATGCAATTTATCCTTGCGGAGGTAGCCCCAGTCCAGTTCGAACAACCGCTTGGTGATCCAGTGATTAGGAGCAATCTGTCCACGGTGAGTATGACCTGAGAGTAGAATATCTACGCCTTCTTGGGCAGCGACATCAAATCCGGTAGGCTGATGATCCATCATGATCACAGGACGCGTCAGATCGAGGCCATCCAATAAGGAGTTTACGCTTAATCTACCTCCGGCTTCCATCGTCTCGGCAGTCTTATCTTTTCGACCTACAATATAAGTTCCCGCCACTTCTTCAACCTCATCCTGTAGGACTTTAATGCCTATGCTACTCATTAAATCTGTATATTCCTTGATCGAACCACCGTAATATTCGTGATTGCCCAGTACCGCGTAGACCCCATGGCGTGCTTTTAGCTGCTTTAGCTGTTCACTCATACTATTGCGAATAAAAGGCTCAATACTATCGTCAAGTACATCCCCAGCCAGCAAAATCACATCAGGCTTCATAGCATTCATTTGTGCAACCATTTTTTTGAGATGCCGATTGCCGACGATATTTCCTAAATGCAGATCGGATGCAACCGCGATGGTAAGTGGCGTACTAGTTCCGATAGATTTATCAATGGGAATAGGATGGGTACGAACTACTGTACTCCAAGCGTTGATCGAACCCCAGACTAGAAAAACAACCAGTAATATTAGCAATGTACCACCCGCTTCTGAGACGTAGTGCGTTCGATCGACACCCATCCAGCCCAGCAGCACATATAACAGATCAGTTAATGGCAACATGATAATAGCGAATTCCATGCAAGCTAGATAATACGACCCAATCACCTTAAAGAATCTGGCTAACGGCTTCATTATTGTAGGCCAAGGTATCATTCCAACGACATACGCAAAGGCAAGAAGCAGGAATAATGTCCAGAACAGAACAGAGGAAGCACCTGAGAACCATTCATGGACAAGCAGCCAACCGTGATACCCAATGTAAAAATTAACAAGGCCCAGAATAAGCAGCATAGCAAACCCTGAAGCTAACATTCGTAATGTTTTCATCGTTCCACTCCCCTTTACCATACTAACTCTATACGTCTTATCTCAAATCATAACACAAACCGTTAACCCAGTATAAATTACGATGCTGTCTTCGGAAAATGGATCAAATAACGCACTACAATTCTTTATCACATTCCCCGTCAAAAAAAAAGAAAATGCCCGTCGGCATCTTCGTTGGAGGTATTCAGTTATACTGCTCTATCACGCGTGGCCATACATTCGCCAATTAGCTTATCGCATTTATTAATGTGATTCAGAAGCCAATCGGTTAACGTACGGTTAAGCTTAATCGTCGAGAGAACGGAGACTCCCTTGGTTTTAATCGTTTCTTCTAATTCAAGAACGGCTTTCACAAAATTAGCGTGCGTCTTACGATGTTCCGCCAATTCAGGAAAATCGATCTCTTCCATCAATTGCTCTTCATTGCTAAAATGCTCGATGGTATATTCCTTCAAGAATTTGAGCGTTTCTTCGATCTTCTCTTTCCCCTGCTGCTTACTGCAAGCATCAAAAAATTCATTCAATTTCGCCAGCAACTGTCTGTGCTGACAGTCTATTTTCTCAACACCGATATCATAAGAATCCTTCCATTCAATCACGAAATCACCATTCCATTTCCTGAAATTAACATATCGATAAATACAACTAATTCTCCACCTTTCCGCACAAAAGATCTATTAACAACATCACAAGGAAAATCCCATATCCATCCAAGGGAAAGTCACAATTCATTGTCCGTTTCTACTTCATTACAGGTTCTATGTGGACAAGCACATTTGAAACTTGGTGCCGATCTTTCAATTGTTCTTCGATTTCTTCCGTAATATCATGGCTCTGCACCACACTAAGCTCGGAATCTACTAATACAGTTGTATCTACTAGTACGTTATTTCCGTGGATGCGAGCTTTAATATCTTTAATGGATTGCACACCGTCAATTTCAGCAACGGTTTCTTTCATGAGTTCAAGCTCTTCCGCATCAAAACCATCCGTTAAGTCATGTGTAGCTTTACTAAAGATATCCCATGCCGTCTTGCAGATAATCAGGCCGACAATAATCGCTGTAAGCGGATCAAGCCATGGAATTCCAAATCCAGAAGCCACAATTCCGACAAAAGCACCTATGCTAACTAAAGCATCTGATCGATTATCTAGTGCTACTGCTCGCATAGCGTTACTATTAATAGAGCGGGCCAGTCTAATGTTATACATATATACGCCCATCATTATCACAGCACAAAAAACTGCCGTCCAGGCTGCTATAAGATCTGGACTTTCCAGTTCGGGTTGAATAAATTTGTTCACGCCCTGGTACAGCACTTGAAGCCCTACAACGATCATAATAAATGAAGCAATTAAGGATGCCACGGTCTCTGCTCTGAAATGCCCGTAGCTATGATTGGAATCCGGCGGTCTCCTGGAGATCTTAAGACCGATTAGTATGGCGATAGAAGCGATAATATCAGTACTGTTGTTCAGGCCATCTGCAAGCAGCGCTTGAGATCCCGCGACCGTACCAATAAACAGTTTGATGGCGGACAGGAATATGTAGGCAACTATGCTTAGCCATGCTCCTTTTTCACCTTGTTTGATGTCGTTGTAATTTTCCAAAAAAAAGAACCCCCAAAGAATAGTATTGTTCTATACTACACTCCGAGATTCGGGTGGGTCTAGAGAAACAGTGTTGCTAAGAGGCGTAATAGTTCCCTCCGTCAAATAGAGTTGCTAGGTCATAACTGTTTTGCGGAGCGTAACATAGTTTGCCTTAGTTCAACTTTAAGTATTATATTTCTCGCTTAAACGCTTACCGTCCTTAAAAAAAGCCGTAGATGTTTATGCTTGTTCTACAGAAGTAGTAACTTTTTGCCATTTATAATGTCTAATTATAGTAATCACTATTTTTGAGGAGCGTGAAACGATGATTCAGTCTTTGCACAAGACAATGATTAAAGTTTTAGCTGTTACATGCATTGCATCCCCAATAGCTTACAACGGATCGTTATCCGACATTTCCGCGGAACAAGCAGTTATAAGTACAAGCAATCCCTATTACAATGAAGTCAAAGCACCTATTCTTGTACCTGTATGGTCATCACCGCTTGCCATCTTAAAAGAAGATAGAATCACTGGGCAGAACGTTACAGCCCTTGCCGAGAATGGGAAAGTCTTTGCCTTGCAGCGGAATGAAAAACTAGTCGCATTGAATGCTACAACAGGTAAAAAAATGTGGGAATTCGGAAGTGCATTAGCCCCGTTGTTCACGTACAGTAATGGATTTATCTATGGTTTGACTAAGAGTGGCTCTCTGTATGCCGTTAATGAAGCAGGTAAAAAAGCGTGGTCAGCTTCATTATCACTACCTAAAGCCACCAGTATACAACGGTTAGGCTCCACCATTTATGTAACACAAGAGAGTCAATTCGCAGCTGTCGATGCGGTCAGCGGGAAGATTAAATGGAAGGCTGCAGAGGAGAGTAATAACTTTACAGGCTTATCGGAACTTATGGAAACGGATGGGGTTGTTATTCGAAGTTATCTCTCACAGGGAGCATTAACAACTGCCGCACTTGCTGCTTATGACAGTCTGACAGGAAAAAAACTATGGGACCATACCCGTCAATGGTGGCCACTAGCAGTAAAGGACGGCCTCCTCTACTCCATTACCAATACGTTAATGATGGATGATGACGCTGTGAATCGTAATGTTAAAGTTTCTGTATTCAACGTAAAAACGGGTGAACTTAAAGGAGAACGTTTATATAAATGGACAGATACCGAGAATAAAGATGGAGCATTCACATTTGGTGGTGTAAATGGGACCGCATTCTTGGATGGAAATGACTTCTATATTTTTCAGGGCAAAAAGCTTGTGAAATATGATTTTTGGAATTACTCAGCGGAAGGTAAGCCAGTTCAAACCTGGACTTCTATGGCAAAAGAGAAAGATTATCCTCTAAACCAAGTCCATCAGCAAAGAATGTTATATTCCAATTATGATACAGGTACGTTATCCGCACTCAAACTTGGAAATGGTCAGGCGGTAGTCCTCAATAATGGTGAGAATCCTGTAGTTCAGACGGATCTTTTTGGAAATGTGGTTTATAGCGGACAATCAGATGGCCTATTTCACGCTTATGACATGTTGACGTTGAAGCCTATTTTTACCGTGAAGACAGGATCTCGTAACTTTGCCCCTTCTCTTAAAACTGGAGGCATGCTGATCATCCGAACAGATAATAAGCTGCTGGCTATTAAACTGCCTTCATCAATTAAATAAAAAAAGCCTGATTTCTCAGGCTTCTGATCTTAAGTAACTTTACTTACTCAGCAGGAGCTGTAAAAGTACGTGCAGCAAATTCAGCATCCAGCATGTAGAAGGCGTTGCTATCTTTATCAATTCGTTTCAGTTTACTAATGATGTTGCTAAAGAGCGCTTCCTCTTCTACTTGCTCGTCAATAAACCATTTCAAGAAATAGATCGTTGCATGTTCACGCTCATCCAGCGCCAAGTCAGCTAAATGATAGAAGCGTTTCGTGTTTTGTTGCTCATGCGCGAATGCATGTTCAAAAGCATCCAGCATTGAAGAGTATTCGTTCTTTGGCTCTGGTAGAGCTTCAAGTGTCGCCCGATTATCGCGATCATTAAGGAACTTATAGATTTTCATGGCATGGAATCGTTCTTCTTCTGCTTGAATTAAGAAAAAGTTTGCGAATCCATCGAGACTTTCCCCGGAACAATAGGCTGCCATAGCTAGATAAACATGAGCGGAATAAAACTCGAAATTCATCTGTTCATTAAGTGCGTTTACTAATCCATCTTTCATTTGACCGTCACCTCATAATTCAATTTTAATATGTAAAGATTTAAGTTCATCTTATCACCGTGTATCTAAGTCAGCAAGGATTCATCCTTCTGACATCTAAATAAGTAACGAAGGGACGACTATTCTAATGACCAGATTTACACGCAACATCCTTAGACCTACATCCTCTGCTAGCTTTTTAATGGCTTCTGCTATGGTATCTATGCTTCTGTTAACTAGCTGCTCCAATAGCAGTAACAGCTCCCAAGCTGCCGCTACAAATCCGCCGACTGCCGAATCCACATCTTCACCTGTTACCAGTTCCACAGCAGCTCCCTCCTCAGAGAGTGATCCAATTGCTGTTCAGGTTTCCAGTATGAGCCTAGAAGAGAAAATTGGACAAATGCTCCTTGTTGGCATCGACGGAACCGTTCTGGATGATCAAGCAAAAAGGATGATTGCCGAAGACAAAGTCGGTGGAATCATCCTTTATAAGAACAATATTCAAGATCTGAAGAGTATGGTCAGCCTTGTTAATTCCATGAAAGAGAGCAACAGCGGCAACCCTGCCCCTTTATTTATGAGTATCGATCAGGAGGGCGGAAAAGTCAGCCGGATGCCTAAGGAGTATGCTTCCTTCCCCTCTAATGGAAAGGTCGGTACCCGTAAGGATGCTAACGCTGCCGAAATGATGGGCAAGCTGCTCGCTAGAGAAGTATTGTCAGCAGGATTTAATATGAACTTCGCTCCCGTCCTTGATATCAATAGCAATCCAGATAATCCTGTAATTGGAGATCGTTCCTTCGGTAACTCCGCTGAACTAGTCAGTACGCTAGGGATTGCCGAAATGAAAGGAATTGAGAGCGAAGGTGTTGTTCCTGTCGTCAAACATTTCCCTGGTCACGGAGATACTTCCGTCGACTCCCACCTTGAGCTGCCGATTGTGAAAAAGACCGCTGCAGAGCTCGCTGAATTAGAATGGCTCCCTTTTCAAGCGGCGATTAAAGAGGGAACCGACGCCGTTATGGTCGCTCATATTTTGTTTCCTAAGCTTGATGCTGATAAACCAGCATCTTTATCCAGTAAAATAATTGGTGATCTGCTTCGTGGAGACATGAAATATCAAGGACTCGTAATCACAGATGACCTAACTATGGGTGCAATCATGAAGAATTACGACCTTACCACAGCAGCGTTAGATACTATAAATGCAGGCAGTGATATCTTACTTATCGCTCACGGCTATGATAATGAGAAACGGGTATTAGAATCGCTTCTGGACCATGTAAAAAAAGGTAAGATACAGGAATCACGGATTGATGAGAGCGTCTATCGGATTTTAGCATTGAAAGCTAAATATAATCTATCCGACGAGCCAGTTCCGGTTCCTGACCTTACCGAGCTAAATAAAGATATTAAATCTTGGCGACTCACGATTGAGAAATAGGCTTAGGTCTATTTCAATCTATTGAAGCACAACAACATCTCCAACCTTTAACCCTGAGACGGCCTCTGTTTTGTCAGCCGTCTCCATGCCCACTTTGATATCTCTTCGTTCATACTGCCCATCACCTTTATCCAGCATCACGTAGGAGAGATCTCCTTCATGCATTACAGCGATGCTGGATACAACGATGGCATTTTCTTTACGGACCGTTTCAATTTCTCCGCTCAAGCTAAGTCCACCAATCAAGTGCTCATCAGACTGCAATGAGATTACCACTTCAAATTGTGGAACCGAAGTAGCAGTAGTATTTTGACCTGAAGCCGTCTTAGCAAATTTGGATACCTTAGTTACCTCTCCAGATAGCTTTGAATCTTTTAAAGCTGTCATTTTAACATCGACCTTCATTCCCGTCTTAATACGGAAGACATCTTGTTCACCTACAAGAGCAATGAATTCAAGCTTGTTCATATCTACAATTTTGCCGATGTATTGATTATCTGTCACTGTTTGCGGTATTTCACTCGCACTGTCAAATAGAAAAACACCAGTTGCCGGAGCATAGAAGAGGGCCGTTTTAATCTTGGCCTTCTTTTCTTTTAATTCACGAGCCTGTATTTCAGCATTTACTTGGTTAAGCTCATCTCCTAACCGAGCTGTTTCTTGGGCTGCGAGGGCTTTTATACGTTCGGCTTCTGTTGCTCCGAGAGCTGCATTCTCCTGGTCCTGCTGACTAACAAATTCATTTAATTCCGCTTCTAGCTGTGCCTTTCGGATGGTCGCCTCCGATGTAGCAATCTCATTCTTTAAGGCTTCCTGATCGAGGGTAAACAGCAAATCCCCCTTCTTTACTTGCCCACCGTTCTCAACCTTCCATTTTGTTACTTTAGAAGCATATGGTGCATATACAAGTGTTTCTTGCTCATATCGTGAATTCCCCTTAACCTGAATGGAGTTCGTGATGGTTTCCTGTGTCACTTCAAAAGTTATCGCTTGTGGTGGTTCAATAGGTTCTAGCTGTGCCTCAGTTTTATACATCTTGCTGTATACAAAATAACCCGCTGCAATAATGATCAATACCAATACAATCCACTTGATTCTCCTCTTCATCACTTCTGCTTCCTTTCAACTTAAAAATAGCTAATCCCGTTTTATCGCCGTGAGCGCATTTGTTCTGGACGCGCTTATCGCCGGATAAATTCCCGATAGTACTCCTGTCATCACTGCAAATGCAATGCCAATTGGAAGGGTCATCAGAGGAATAGTGATAACCAAGGGTTCACCACCCATTCCCATGCCTCCTGTGGTACCAATGAGCTTATTTATGCCAAACACAATCAAGTACGAAAAGCCTATGCCGAGTAGCCCCCCCAGCATCCCGAGCAATGCCGCTTCTGTAATGAACATATTTCGGATCTGCCCCATATTAGCGCCCAACACTTTCATAATACCGATCTGCCGACGACGCTGATGGGTGGACATGGTCATTGCAACGATGATCGAGATCGAAGCAATAATTAGAATAAATATACCAATACCAAGCGCTGCTTTCTTGAACATGCTGAATGTAGAAGCCATCGCCTCTTTTTGATACAAATTCGTACTTGTATTTAGTGTAAGTTTCTGGATAAGCTTCTCCACTTGCACAATGTTGTCCGTACTGTCGACTTTTACAATGGCGGAGTTGTAGACATCCTTCTGCCCAGCAGTTCCATTCATTAGTTTCAGTTGTTCAACCAGACGCTCCCCAGTCTCTAGCGAAACATAAATCTTCTTGTCGTACATCGCCATATCAGGGTTCCCAGTACTATCCAATATCCCAACAATTTGAATGGGTGAGCTGATTAGAGACTGTCCAGTTTGAGAAGCAGGGTCATATGATTGTAATTGAACCTGTTGTTTGAACATATCCGACGGAAGCATGCTTAAACTGTTGTACTGTTCCATTATTTTATTATTATAAGGATCAGTACTCAGTTGTTCAAAAAGACGTTGCCGAGTCTCGACATCAATCAATCCTACAGTTGCTCCATAGTTTAGTACTGCCATACCAACCGAATCAGAAGGACCACCCTGCTTAAATTTATGGTCATATTTCGTTAGTAGTCGAAGATCCGTTCCGATTAACTGTACGTCCGTAATTTTATTATCGATAGTAGTCATTTGTATGTAGCCAAGCTCTTGAAAAGGTGCTGCTGCGGTAACATGCCGCAGGCCTTGAACAATTTTCAGCTTCTGGGCCGTTAGCCTGCCGGGGTCGAGCTTTGCATCAGAGGCAGAGGCTTCTTTTCCTTCTCCGCCCCCTTGTGAAGGGATGCCGCTGTTCGGAGTCACCGTAATTTCATCCATTTTGAAATTCCGGTTAATTTCCCGCTCCGTATAGCTTTGCGCGGAATCTCCTATACTTAAAGCAACAATAATAGCAGCACAGCCAATCGATATACCTGCCATACAAAGACCTGTGACAACTTTCCGTCGTTTGACTTGCTCCCAAGCCAAACGTGAAATATCACTAATCCTCAATGAGTTTACCCCCTTCGAGTTCTGTATCCGAAGAAGTTTGTTTCTCAGTAATCATATATCCGTCCTGAAGCGTGAAAATCCGTTGCATTTGTTCTGCTACTTTGAGCTCGTGTGTTACAACGATGAAGGTGGTCTTCATCTTCTTGTTCAGGTTAAGCAGGATATTGATAATTTCCTCTTCTGTCTTCGAGTCCAGATTTCCGGTCGGTTCATCTGCGAAAATAACGGACGGTTCTGTGATCAAGGAACGTGCAATACTGACCCGCTGCTGCTGTCCGCCAGACAACTGTGAAGGGAACAGGTCGGCTTTATCCGGAATGCCGACCCCTTCCAGCAAGGCCAGAGCTTTTTGCTTACGTATTGATGGTGAAACGGATTGGAACACAAGCGGCAACTCAACATTTTCACGGACAGTCAAGCTAGTAATCAGCTCATAAGCTTGAAAGATAAACCCGATATGCTTCCTACGAAATTCAGATAGCTTGTTTTCGCTCATCTTCACAATATCTTGGTCAGCAATGTAAATGTGGCCTTCCGTAGGCTTCATCAGACCTGCCATCAGGTTGAGCATGGTTGACTTACCGGAACCCGAGCTCCCCAGTAATGCAACCATCTCCCCCTTTTTCACAGAAAAATCTATTTGATGAAGGACTGCCGTCGTTTCATTACCATTCTTAAAAGAATGCGTTACATTTTCCACTCGCAACATTGGAGCTGCTCCTTCTCGTACATTAATAGATATGAATTCCTACTTCTCAGTTACTGTTCTATCAATCTTTATGCTATATGCCTGGCTGGCCAGCTCGATCCGTTCTCCTTGGAACTCATCATACAGTGTGATTCTGTAGGCGCCACCTGACAAGTTTTTATACATATTATTGGTAAATGTTGCAGTATAGGAGTTGTAATTCCCTTCAAGAAGTTCAGTACCGATGTTCAAGCTTCGTTCCTGTGATAGACCATATGGATCTGTCATTTTGAGCACCAGCTTATGAGTGAAGGTTCCCATGTCATAGGTACTGTCACGAAGTAAGTTGTAATTCATTACGATATCTATAGTGGTACTACCTTGCATCGATCGCCCTTCCGAACTCAGAACAGACATCGTGTACGGATATAGCGCAACCTTCGTCAAGTTATTCTCCGGTGGAGTAGAAACTGGATTTAGACTCAATGAAGCAATGTTAATGAATCCTGTTGGTTCCTGACCAGGTTCAGACAGCTTATTCCCAGTAATTCCTGGACCTAGATACATACTTACGTCTGATGGAATAACGGATTTAGGCAATTTTGCCCAGTACGTTATTAATTGCTTACCACCAGGTGTAGCTGAAGTATCTGGCTGATTCACTGTAGCTTCGAATAGCTGGCCATCTCCTGTTTTAAAGTAACCCTGAAGGCGAGCCATTTTGCTTTGTCTTTTTTCCTCACTGCTAAGCAGTAGCTCTGTATATACGATATTAGAATTGAGACCTTCATAAATAATTGTTTTGTTCTCTTGGACACTAGCGTTCTTGCCTTTACCGGTGATTGCATAACTTCCCCCACGTTCAATAGTCGCTACAGCATTCATCGTACTGTTCGTGCTAAGCGACAGGAACGAGCTCTTCTCTTCTTTTACCGTTGTAAAGAGGTTCACTTTTAATTTATCGAACTCTTGTGTGTAAGGGATTTTGGAAAATACATAGATTTCCGCATTTTTTCCTGGTGCAATCGTCGAGGTTTCCTTGTCCATAAACAGTTCTGTAGAGGAAGACACATCATCATTGTCTACTTGCACAGATCCTTTTAATTCTGGAAGTGTTAATGCCACCGATTGCGAATTCTTAATATTTATTCTAGCAACAACGATGTCATTATCTTTCCAAGGAAAGCGCTGTAAAGACAGCAAGTTATAAGTGAAAGAACCATATTCATTGGATGCACTATACTCCACGCCTTTTTGAATCTCAGGTCGTAATGTATAGGAAATTGTGTAGTAAGCAACAGGTACTGTCAGCTTGGCTGTATTGCCCGTACTTACATTATTCCCTTCAGATCCTGTTCCCTCACCTGTACTGCTCGTATCTGGATTAGCTGGAGCTGAAACAGCCTCTATCATTTGCAATTGCAGCGAACTCTGCTCAACCTCAAGCGGAATTTGTGCGGTAAGTGGAATGATTTTTTCTTCCAAAGGTTTTATGGTTAAGCCGCTCAATCCCTTCGCATTGATCGGAAAGGTTGTCCCTGTTGAAGATTTGACGGCAAGCTCATACGTTGGCAACGTAACGGCCGTCTTCCCAACATTTTTCACTCGAAGCTGGAAGGTCCAAATCCCTTTATTATTCTCAGCGTATACGTTTGCGTTGTTTAACTGAGTTTCTATCGGATTATTATTAATGGTGATTTTCTTGGTCACACCTTTACCTACCACCAAATTAGGTGTTGTAGCTGCCGGTAGCTTGTACGAGGATTTAGCGATCTCAAGCTTCAGTGCTTCATCTTTTTGCGTAAATTGCAGCTTCATATTATCCGTCTTCATATAAGGAGGAATCTCGGCAAGATAATAGATAGTCTTCTTCTCCTGCGGCTGAATCTTGTAACTAATCTGAGAACGATCAAGTGCTAATTCATACGAACTGCCACCTGCAGAGAGTAAATAAGCCGCATAACCAGGATCACTGAGTACCTTACTGCCCTTATTGGTCAGGCTTATACCCACCTTGGCATAAACTTTCCCATTATATTTATAGAGCTCCAAGGACTCACTTTTAGCGATGACAGGAATGTCATTCATTGTGGTGCTAACATTTTTTCCATTTACAGCAGTTGGGGAATAATTAGCTGGTACAGTAAAACTTCCTGCATGCTTTAAATAACCTTTGGTTTTGGAATCCCATACATACATGGGAATCTTAATCCCTTTTAACGAATTGGTCTTGCCTATGTTGACGTAATATGTAACCCGCAAGCTTTCTTTAGCACCAATCTTCTTCTTAGTCGCGTCAGCGCTCAGTGGGTTACCCGGAATAACCGAACCCCCTGGCGTCGTCACTCTCGAAAAATAATACATAAGGTTTGCGTTTTTACTGCTCCCATTCGAATAATTCAGGGTATAGGTTAAAATATTTCCACCAGGTTGTGACCAAATATTGACATCTTCTAATGTAGCTTTGATATTTGCTCCTAAAGAAATGGAACCCAGATTACTAGGGGGTGTTACTGTCGCCGCAGCTACAGCTGGATTGGTACGAACAGCATTAGCTGGTGCCGCTGAAACGGTATGGCCAGTCAGTTGACTGATGACAAAGGTACTTAATAGTAAAACAACATATGTACTGCTATGCTTTCTCATTTACTTCCCTCCACGAGTATTTTGCTAGAATTATTATAGTGGTAAGTACAAAACCAATTGTATCCATGTTGTAACACTTTTGAAGCGTTTGTAACCTATTTGTTCCTATTTGCATGAATTTGAAGAATATTCTATTCTATAATTTCAATTTATCTTTCAATGCAGCCACATCATTAGCAAGAGGTTTTTCTTCTCCATATCTAACTTTTTCATATAATTCAATCAATGAATTCGACGTATGAACCGTATGTTCTTCGCCCTTATGTTTAACCTTGTTAAGAGCAGTCCATTTTATAATATCGTCTTCTGTTTCCTTCGGCGTAAGATAACTCTTAACTTCATAACCATGATCGTGCTTCAAATGAAGCCAACGCCGATATAACCAACGAACACGCTCCGTTTCACTATTCATCTGCTCCCAGCGGTCTTTTCGATGTCTTGGCGTAAGGCGAGTACTCCAGAAATCCTTTAGACCTTGAAGCGTTTGTTCCCATGTAAATACACTTTTTTCCTCATCAAGATAAGTTGTATTGTCCTTTGGAGTATGTTCCCTGCGCAGCATGGATAGCAAGGCATCCATGGCTCTCTTTAATTTCCCACCAGCATTTCTATACAACCACCGAAGTCCATAATAAGCTGCAACGCCCAATAACACAGCTCCAGCAACATATAAAGCAACATCTAATATAGCAGCTAGTAGACCAGGCTTTTCATCTCCAACAAAAGGTAGTTCCGGACTCACTTGAGGCTGTTCTACTGGCGGAGGTAGCGGCTCACTTGACCCAGAGAATAAATTACTAATCCATCCGAAGAACGAGCGTACCATATTCCATAGCAGTGTCCCTATAGCTTTTCCGACTCCTGCCGCTAACACGGCCGCAACAATTCCTATTCCAATGACATAAATACGGTTATTCCTTTGTAATCCTTTTGGCAAAGCTTTGCCCTCTTGAGAAAGCGAACTATATTGTAAATAGCTACTATTAGAAATAAATAATGTGAGCAATAGACACAAACTACCGCACCAGGTCAGTAGTGTAACACTTTCCTCCAAATCGGGAATTCTCCCAAAAACAATGGTCGCAACAAAATAGATTACAATACCTATCCAATACTTCTTACTGGACTGATCTCGAGAGTCAGCAGTCATTCCGAGAAAAGAGCATATAAAACCTACGACACCTAAAGGCAGACTCTCGATAGACAGACTTCCTGCTGACAAAGCCCCAACCACCGTCCCAAGGATTAGAGCAGCCAGCAGTTGCTTCCATCTAACACTACACTGTTTTCGTAACAGAATACCTACTAATGATATTAGTGGTATGGCAGTCAGCCACATAGGTTCAACTTGCTTGGGCAGTACATAAACCTGAAACAGAATCCATACAGGTAAAACTAATAATAGTTCTAGGATAGAGTATATCCAGAGTTTGACCGTATTCCATACGTAACCAGATAACGGAAGTTTCATGCGCTCTCTCCTCCCTGTTCCGGAATATCCAGCCATTCTATACCATTGCCCAACACCAATAGGAGGTCAGCAGCCTCTTGTAATTCTGCTCCTCTATGACAGCTAATGATCAGAAAGTCTGTATCACTTATTCCGCTCTCGGCCTGCAGGGCTAGCAATCGACTCATAGGAAGCGTTCTGTCTAGCTCCAGTTTTGCTAACAGCTCTAGCAAGTCTTCCAGCTCAGCCATAGGTTTTGCTTCAACAGGATCTCTTTCGCCCCCGTTATCCAATCTGCCGTTACAGATAAATCCCGTCTCAATTCCATGGCGCATGGCGTATTCGGCGATAGTGGCTGCATACCTTATCCCTTGCTCGATACGTTCCACATCCGTTACCGCTCTCCACATGGAATCACTGTCCTCTATATTCAAACAAATGACGAGTCTGGAATCCGCAGTGTAGTCTTTCTTATGTACCTGCATAGTCCCTGTGCGCGCTGTAGCCTTCCAGTTTATAAGTCCCATAGAATCTCCTGAGCTATACTCGCGAATACCTGCAGTCAGGAAAGGATCTTCTACGATCCACCTTTTCACTGGAAGTTCACCCAGCCAGCTATGTATCGGTAGCGGAAGATCGTCTAGATTCAGCAAATTAGGATAGACTAATAACTCTAATTGGAGAGGATACGTTTTATTTTTCCGGATCAATCCAAAGGGATCTCCAGTGGTCATGGTGACTGACTCCAAACGGTATATCCCACGCCGTTCGCAAGTTACTTGATGACGCCGTTTAATATGACGGTAAGATTTAAGAAAGAACAAGCTGATATGATTCTGGTAGATTTCACCCGTGCTAATGCCGAGATTATCTTGACTTCCAAATTCCAAGCCTCTGGCAATACTAGATTCCAGTCGAAGCCATGGTAATGGCAGAAGTTTCGCGTTAACGATCTCCTCGATCATCTCAAGTTGATCCCCTTCATAAGCGAGCTTAGTTGAAAAATACCGAGTATAACTAAGCGCTTTCAGACCATTCCGTTCATAGATAACGGCAAGAAGGAACAGGAGAGCTACTGTAATGAAAATGAACCAAGGCAAAGCCATAGCTCATTCCACCTTTCCGCCTCTTAAGGACGCAACGAGTTCAGTCGGCACCTCTACCTCACGAAGCACTTGTAACACAATTTCCGCGGCCTGTCCCTCTTTTGAACCCAATCCACGATGAAGAAGTAGACGATGTGCAAGCACCGGAACAGCTACGGCTTTAATATCATCTGGTGTAACGTAAGATCTACCTTGGATTAGAGCATATCCTTGAGATGATCTGAGCAATGCTCCACTTGCACGTGGACTCGCCCCTAGTTTTACTGCCGTAGATTTGCGAGTAGCTTCCGTAATCCGAACGATATACGCTAGCAAATCATCACTAATACTCACGGAAGCGGCCAAACGCTGCGCAGCTTGTATATCTTGAGCGGCAGCCACAGCAAAAGACTCTTCAAGTGGATTATTCTCACGAAAACGCTGCAAAATATGAATCCCTTCGTCAAATGAAGGATAACCCGTAGTAATCCGCATCAGAAATCTATCTAATTGAGCTTCAGGCAACGGAAAAGTGCCTTGGTTATCAATCGGATTCTGAGTAGCAATAACGAGAAAAGGTGCTTCTAGGCCATGAGTCACACCATCGATCGTGATTTGCCGCTCCTCCATACATTCCAGCAGACTGGATTGTGTTCTGGGTGTTGCACGGTTAATTTCATCAGCCAACAAAATATTCGCAAATACTGGACCTGGTCTAAACTGAAATTCACCTGTCTTTTGATTATAAAAATTAATCCCGCTTAAATCAGAAGGCAACAAGTCTGGTGTAAATTGAATACGCTTAAATGTACAATCTAAAGATTTTGCAAGGACTTTGGCTAACAAGGTTTTACCTGTACCCGGAACATCTTCCAGCAGAACATGGCCATTGGCAAGTAATGCGGTTAATAGCAGGTCTACTCCATCCTCTTTTCCAACGATAACTTTAGCTAGATTGGTTCTAATAGATTTGATGAGTTCAGTAACTTCTTGAAGATTCATGTAAATACACCATCCAATCTGGGAAATTAATGTAATAAGTCCTTTCATCATAACAGAAAGCGTATCCAATATATAATTCACAAGAAAAGGCTCTGCCCATTAAAAAGACAGAACCTAGATTTCCCCTCTTAATTTCATTTACTTCGCAGTTTTGTTCCGAAATCGAAAGAAAGCTGTGATGGCGTAATAGATCGGGATGCTTTCAACGATTAGCCAAATAACGGCAATAGCATAGCTATTATAGTGTTTATAATAACTGCCTATGTGTCGTGAATACAAAAAAGCTATCGTGATTGAAGCTAATGTTAAGAAAGGAATATACATTTTTCTAGCTTTTGTATTAAACAAGCTGGATACACATCTAGAGGCTATGTAGATAAGGAATGAGCTGTGAATGAACATAGAAGACGACCATAATCCAATTATGAGCGGATCCGAATTGCCTAGTAAATTTTCTTGTTTGGAGCTGCGTACCAATTCAAGGAAAGGATATTGCAGTTTCTGACCCAAATGGGGTCCAAAACTCATCATCGTCAGTGACCAACCAATGAAGACAGTTACCATGAGAAAAATTCCAGTGAACACCAATCTCTTCAACATCTTTGCTTCAAGTTTCAGATCGGGCACCACAAACAAGAGAACAATCCATTCTCCAAACCATGACATGGCTACAATAGAGTCCTTCAGCGCAATTCCGGGATCATGATAATGAATGAAGGCGGGTAGCATATTGAAGTCCGCATTCGGGAGAAATAAATTAAATAAAATGATCATTGTAATAAAAAAAATAATAAAAAGTCCATCCGCCATATACGCCATCGTTGTAAAGCCTAAACTAGCCGTATACATAATCACTAGCCCAATTACACACTGAATAAACAGAGGTGGAGTTCCTCTCAGATAATTAGAACCAAAGAATAGCACAAAGTTCTCAATATCAGTGGATGCATAATAAACACACCAGCATAAGAGCAAAAGAAGCATGAACTTGTGTGGCCATTTACCTATGATATCTTTTCCAAAGCTTGCCCATGCTTGATTAGGCCGCAACATACCGACGTGGAAAGTAAACCATAATAATATCAACCCTAATAAAGATCCCACTAATAATGCAATCCAGCCTTGATAGGATGAAGTGGCAATTAGATTCGGAATCAAAAAAATAGTGGTTTGGGAGTTGAAAAAAATAATAAAAAAACGGAAAAGCTGCCATTTCGATGTTCGCATAACTTCTCCCTCTAAATGTTTTTATTTTGCTGTTCCATAATCTACAATATGAAAATCTGTCTTTACCTTAATATCAGCTTCATGGGCATAATAATTCTCCCACCGCTCTCGAATCTGCTTCCATAGCTTTGGATCGTTCCATTCCAGTAACAATCCGAGTTGCAGAACATCGGCACCTGCTTTTTGGGTATTACGAATGGCTTCGGTAAGATTATCAGAAACTTTCTCTTTAAGCTTCGCAATGATAATTTGGCTGAGTTCTTCTTCATCTCTATTCTTAGGATCCCTTAAATAAATAACACTAGCTTTCCCCTTTAAATTCACTGTGAACACAGGTCCTTTAACCGTTTGCTTTAACTTCTTTGATGATGTTGTGCTTACAAATATAACACTTGCGGCACTTTGTCCCTTATCCCAATCGACGGAATAAACTGCCAACTTAAGACTGCCTAACGCCCAAGCTAATGCCCTTCCCTCTTTAAGCTTAAGTATTCCTTTCATCTTATCTTTTTGAAACAGCATTGCCCCTTGGATTCCTGCCCAGAATTCCGGATTTCCATCTTTCGATATTTCTTCTTTTTTACCAAATGAAAGATTGTTTATAGCAAATCCAACACCGGATGCCTCTGCATACAGGCAATCCTTAATCGTAGTTGAAAACAAATATCTCTCTGATCCAAAGTTCCTTAGTACATCCGAGGGTATTTGCTCGTAAATAGGTGTTAAAGTATTCATCTCCTTTGCACTTCCCGGACTAGCCATAACAAAAGCACCTAGAGGAAGACTTGGTTCTCTTTCAATCCATAATAGTAGTTCGCTGATTCCTTGTTCAGCAAAGGTCTTCCCTAAGACAATTACTTTTAATTGAGCAAGACTAAGCTGACGTGTTAAGTCTTTTTGAATTAACAGCATAGCATCTGCAATCGTTCCTGCAGTCTTAGAAACGGTAGAATAAGTATTACCGTCTCCTCCACCGCCACTTGAAGGTTGTCCAGCTGCGTTAAGACGATTGGGCAAGGGTGAATTAATCGTAATTTCAACAGTCCCTGGTTCTTTGCCTTTATCGATAAACATTCCGTATACAAATGTTAGTTCATCCAGCTCAACCTTCGACGACCAACAACCTGTTATATTTAGGAGCAAGATTATAATCACTCCTATCTTCAGGATTCTCATTTCTCTTTCTGTCTCCTTTTATTCCTATCTGTATAGAGGTTGCTGCGTTTCTTCATAAAGTTCGAGGGGAAGCGCGCTAATGTATCCTTCCAGTCCTGTAACACAAGTGGGGCAACGGGTTGCAAATATGGAGCACCTAACGGTCTTAAGTTTGCTAAATGTCCGTAAATCAAAAAAGCTGTAATATATACCCCGAGCAGCCCCATTGTTCCCCCCATAACCAATAACGGGAAACGAAGTAGCCGGAAAGTAAGACCTAGCTCATAATGAGGAATGATATAGGTGGCAATTCCGGTAATAGAAACAACAATAACCATTGGAGCAGATACAATTCCTGCTTGGACCGCAGCCTGACCAATAACGATACCCCCAATTATTGAAACCGTCTGTCCTACAGGCTTTGGAATTCTAGTCCCAGCTTCTCTAAGCGCTTCAAAGGTAAGCTCCATAATTAAAGCCTCGGTAAGCGCTGAGAAAGGAATGTTCTCTCTCGCAGAAGCAATTGTAATTAACAGGTTTGGTGGAATGATTTGAGGATGAAAGGTTGTAATCGCTACATAAAGTGATGGAAGAATCATGGATATGATTGAGAACAGAAATCTAACAATACGAATCCAGCTTGCTGCATAAAAGCTTTGGTAATAATCCTCAGAGGATTGCAGCATGGTGAAAAAAGATGTCGGAGCGAGCATTGCAGTAGGTGTGCCATCTTGTAAGATTCCGATTCGGCCTTCCATTAAAGAAGCTGCCACCGAATCAGGACGTTCTGTATATTGAAATAACGGAAATGGCGTGAGGTTACCGTCCCTTAAATATTCTGATATATAACTAATCCCTAGTATTCCGTCAATATCTATTTCATTTAACTTCTGCTTTATCTCAGCAAGAACTTCTTTTTTGTAAAGTCCTTCAATGTAGACCACATACACATCAGTTTTTGTATATTTACCAATCGAATAATGAATGGTTTTTAGATCCGGATGTTTAATTTTATGTCGAATCAAAGAGAGATTCGTTTCAATATCTTCAATGAAAGCCTCTTGAGGACCAATCACTACAAGTTCGTTTTGTGATTCGGTCACTGATCTTTTTTGATATTGGGTAATTTCAAAATAATAAACATAAGGAAGATCCTCTATACAAAGCACTACTTTTCCAGCAACGATCATATCTACAATCTTCTGTAAATCAAATGCCTTGAGATATTGGATAGGAAAAACAATTCCTTGATCTAACCGTTCTAAAAAATTCGGCCATTCCAGCTTTGCTTCTGCTTCTGTTTTTAGTGGCAAAGCAATACTTTCATGAAGTGTCTTAGAATCGATGATGGAAGGTATATAGATCAAAAGACAGGTATGCCCATGAACAGAAATGGATTGATACACCGCATCACTGCATCCCTCCAGTTGATCTTTAATGGTTTCTAAAATTCCTGACATAGGCTGTATACCTCCTGGGTTGTGACTTGCGAATCTGGCTTAGTTTGCCAATTGTTTACGAGGTTTATACTTCATACTCCATTTAGCTGTATACGAAAAAAAGAACCGATGCGAAAAACCGGTTCTTTCTTGCTTTTAGGTATGAGGTTTGTTAGTACATCAACTTTGGATTAAAGGCTTTAGCACTTTCAAAGATGCTTGCAATTGCTCTGAGCATTGTTCATACATTTTTTTAGCTTTTTCATTTTCTGTCGACAAACTGAACATTTCCAGATCAGCTTCACATTTTTTGAGCAAAGCATATAATTGTGGTTTGTCTTGTGGCTGTGGAACTTTAAAGTTGTCGGCATACAAATCGACCGTTAGCTCACCGTAAGAATCAACTTGAGCGAGAAATACATTCTCGACGGTTAGCCCCATTTTCTCTAGCGCTCCATCAAGCCAGCTGCGAGTCAGATTTAAGGTATCTAACGGTTTATCTAATACTTTCCCATCCATAATGACGGCTTGTGACTCTTTCTGTGGGGCAACCTTCACACCCAGGTCTTTTGCCGATAGAGGGAGATACTCCTTCTTAAGCAGAATATTAATCGCTCCATCAGACTCCATAATCGCAAATTCCACTTCAGATATATTGAATACATCCTTTTTACGTAGCTCTTCCAATAATTCATCTGTTGTTAAACGTTCCTTTTTCATATGATCTTCGAGTATTTTCCCGTCCTTTATAAGAACGGTGGACTTAAAGTCAATGAAGTCTCTTGCTTTTTTACTCTTCATCTGAAGCCATTCAATTCCTAAAGAACAAGCGACCCATACAATCAGCGCAATGAGTCCTAAATGCCAATACTTATCCGTATCCAAAGAAATATAGGCGGCTAAGCTGCCGACGGTTATCCCCGTAATATACTCGAAGAACGAAAGCTGCGATACTTGTCTCTTCCCCAGTAATTTAGTTAAAAAGAAAAGCACAACCACAGCAAAGAGTGTTCGTACTACAACCTCCAACCACTCCGGCATCACAATTTTCCTCCTTTTTTAAATCAACACTTGTTTAGTAACACTCATTATTTGTCAAAAAAGGTCCATTCAATCCTCAATTAGGCTACTTATTTATGGAAATCGGTAAACGTGTAAAGCTTGTATTTTTTTCCTGCATAACTAAAGTAACGGTTGAGGACAATAGGAAACGTCATGCTAGAAACTTAAAACAGAGGAGAGAAACCTAATGACAGTAGCCTCACAAGTTAAAACATGTTTATCTTCTTTAAAAGGCGCTCAAGCGAGCTTGGAGCAATTTGCACTTGAAACACAAAACGAAAGTGCAAAAACTTTATTCACAAATGCAGCTGAGCAAACACAACAAATCGTTACACAGGTTGAAAATCGGGTAACTGAATTAGAGTCAGAAGAACCTCAATACAAAGGTTTCTAACTTTCACTTGAATAATCAAAGGGGTCATTAAGCTAGCGATAACTAGCTTAATGACCCCTTCTTTATATCATCACTGCAATACCGCTTACTTTCTTTTTTTGGCAGGAATCAGGATCTGAACCGATGTTCCAATTCCCACACGACTAAAAATACTTACGCCATACTCAGGTCCATATTGCAGTTTAATCCGTTGATCCACATTACGGACGCCATAACCTGTATTTGTATGTCCCTTAGAATCAAAAATTTGATCAATACGCTCTTGTCTGATGCCTATACCATCGTCAATGATACGGAAGAGAATATTATCGCCTTCCTTACGTCCTACAATCCGTAAATGAATGTGATCGCCGCACCAAGCATGCTTCAGCACGTTCTCTATAAAGGGTTGTAGAATCAGTTTAATGGTTTCATAAGGCCAGATCTCTGTATCAAAATCAAACATAACCTCCAAGCGATCACCATATTTAATTTTCTGGATTTCTAAATAGGCGTTTGCTTGCTCAATTTCAGTTGGAACCGGAATCATCGTACGGCCTTCATTAAGCGTTAAACGATAAAACTTCGCTAATTCCAGTACCATCTTCTGCAGCTTCTCATTTTGACCAAACTTCGCTAATTGAATAATAGACGACAAAGTATTGTACAGGAAATGTGGGTTGATTTGCGATTGTAGGATTTCAAGCTCCGCTTCCTTCTTCTGGAGCTGAGTCAGATATACCTCTTTAATCAACATATCAATATTTTCACCCATATCATTCAGCGCGGTTGCTATCTGAGAGAATTCATCCTTCCCTCGATATTTTATACGTTTGTGAAGATCGCCTTCCCGATAGGCATTAAGCACATATACGAACTTATTAATCCGAATCGAAAAATAACGGGATATAAATATGCCTACAAAGCTAAAAACCACACAGCATATGAGACACATTAAAATAATAAACAAACGTACCTTCATTGCATCCTTTTCAAGGATTGCAATCGGAACAAGCGCGATTAATTGCCATGCTTGGTTAGCAACCATAATCGTTTCTTTAATCGTCAGGTAATCCTTATTTAGTTCGGCTTCATTAGTATAGTTCTCCGGTAGTTCACCCGATTGATACATCGTTCTTCCAAATTCGTTCTTTATAATTAAATTACTTCCTTTTCCTATCTTCGTATAATTGACACTGTCAAATAGATCTGGAATCCTTACATTAATCCGCAGGAATCCTATCTCTTTAGGCTTAAGAGGCTCGTATGTATCAATTAGTCTACGGAGCAACGAGATACGATTATTCTCTACATCGCTCTCGATCTGCCACCATTTCATAGTTTCAGCGTATTTTTCAGTTGGAAAATCATAATACCAGGACTTACCTTCAATCCGTTTCATGTGGTAGAGATGATAAAAGCTACTATTGTCCAAATAGCCCTCAAGTGAATTCGAATAGATCTCAGGGATCGATTCATTTTTTAAGAATAGCGACATCCCTATCTTCACACCTGTAGATTGAATAGCTACGTCAAGCTTCGGTAGCACCTTCTTAGACATCCGATCGTAATTTTCCCAGCCTTCCTCATAACTCCGAAGATTCCGATAAAAATCAAAATCACTGTATAATTGCGTTGATATTCGAGTAACTTCGTCCATTTTATAATCAATATTGTCACGAATCTGCAATAACGTTCCTTTAATATTCGTATTGATATGTTCGCGTAATGAATCATTATACATGGAATGAGAGACGAACCCTATCAAGGATATAGGGATAATAATAAAAAACATATACGTCAGCATTAACTTATACCCAATCGGCACATACTTATGTCTTCTTCGTATTTTCATAGAACATCATCCCCCATCACTTGTCGCGCTTACGATACTCCATAGGTGTCATACCATAAGCCTCTTTGAACTGTCTGCTGAAATAAGGGAGATACCGATAGCCTACCTTGCTAGCTATTTCATAGATTTTGCAGGTCGGATCTTTTAAAAGCTTGCCTGCTTGATCCATTCGAAGCTGTGTAAGTACTTCACTGAACGTTTTCCCTGTTTCTTCTTTGAATAGATAGCCCAAATAGTTAGGGGAGAAAGAGAACTGCTGCGCAATATCTTTAAGCGTAAAGTTATCGCTCATTCTGTCCTGCATCGTTTGGATGATTTCTCTAATCAATTTATGGTTCACTGAATCTGATTTACTACGCAGGTACTCGGAGATCTCAAACGTTTTGAGTACGAGCCACGAACGAATATCACTGATCGTATCGAATTGGTGTAGAACATCTAAACTATGTATTTCCATACCTAAAATTTCAAATAAATCCTCACTAACATCCTTTAACTGCTGATCCAGCTTCCAAATGATATACATTGCCAGATTATGAATCGTGAATTTGGATCTTAAACTACTTACAGAGCGGAATAACTTGTCGATCTCATCATAAATAAGTACTAACTCATACTCTTTCACCGCTTTAAACAACGTATCCATACGGGTATCTAACATACGAGCATCGATCATCCCTGGTTCACTGCTAACGGTCTCATACATTATAAGATTGCCTTTGCCAATAAACATTTTTCCGTCCACAGCTTCCATAGCTTGTCGATAGGAGATATGAATCTGTTCCATAGAAAATGTTGGTTTGCCTACACCTACAGTCATTGTGACTGGAAACTTCGCACGAATCGAGGCGTAAATATCCTCAGTGAACTTTTCCATTTCCTGCTCGTTAATCAATAATGCAATCCGATAGGACGATACCTTGTAGCAATGTGGCATTCCGTGCTTCTGACCTATTCTATTCACTTCATAAAGGAAGTCCTTGGCCATTTGATGTTTAGATAGATTATCCTGTCCTTGAAGCCAGTTGAAGTAGTCAAGCTCCAAGACAGCTACACGAACAGGCCAATTCAGCTTATCCAGACCGTATGACTTCACAAGCGATAACATTCCGGCCTGGCTACCCTCTTCCCCTTCCCATTCCCCTTCGAATAAGCGTATCAACAAATCATTTTTGGCCATTGGAATCATATGCTGATAGGCTTCTTCAACATCACGGCGTTTACGTTCATCGTCTAAATCCTGCCTTACTTTCTGAAGTGCAGCAATGAGTTCACTATCATCCATTGGCTTAAGGACGTAGCTATACGCCTTTAGTGACAGTGCTTGCTTAACATAGCTAAAATCTTGGTAACCGCTTACAAATATCACGCGTATATCCTTTTTTTTCTCTATGGCAATTCGAGCCAGCTCAAGGCCCGACATATTCGGCATATTCACATCGCTTACGATAATATCAATAACATGCTGATCTAAAATATCGCACGCGGTAAACGCGTTATTTGCTGCCTCCACAACTTCCATACCAAGCTCATTCCAAGGAATAAATTGTCTCATACCTTCTAGATCCAGCATCTCATCGTCTACTAATAATACGTTGTACATCAACAAGTCCCCCTTTGAAATGCATAAATCTGTCCCTGTAAATTCTACCATTACTCTTTCCCAGTATACCATTCATAAATTTGTCTAACAGCCTATAAACAATGAATCATCAGAATACAACGTAAAAACGAAGGCTTGCCTAGTAGCAAACCTTCGTATTACTAATTATTATTTTCCTAAAGCTTTCTTGTTTTCTGTCCATACTTTTGTAACATAATCAAGGAATTTCTCATAACCAACCTTCATGGAATCATCATGTGCTTTGTCAAGAATGGCTAATGCTTCTGCATCGGTCTTCGCATACATTGATTTCGCTCTAGCAGTTAGCCAGATATCTCTAACGCTTTGTCTGATAATACCTTCTTCACTGTCTGGAGCCGGATCCCAGTTTAGGAACTCCGTAAAGTCGCCTTGTGAAGCCCACGTTACTTCCATCTGCCAACGGTTACTAAAGTCGATCTTATCAGCTGGAAGGGTTTGCAACATCATTTTCTTGGTATTATCCAAGAAAACCGTGTTTCCTACCCAAACCAAGTCACCAGCCTTACCGCTGATTTCAGACAATGCTTCTGGCTCATTTAGATATTTATCTTTATTAAATTTAGGAGTAAGTCCATCTGCTTCAAATCCATCCCAGTAAGCGTCTGGTCCTGGAGGACCCCAGTTCAGAACCATAGAACCTTCTGCACCTGTCATCCAATCAAGCATTGCGAATACAGCTTCTGGATTTTTAGCGTTTTTAGTGATTGTAGCAACGTTCCATCCTAACTGATTGTACGTTCCCGGTGTGATTTTACTTTGATCCAAGCCCGGTTTGTAGATTGGTTTAATAAACATATAACCATCTTCCGGATTTTTCTTCTTCATCTCTTCATCAGCAGTAGCCAGCAACTTCATCGGATCGAATGTCGCAATCACAGCGAACTTGCCATTCATCGCTTTCTCTCTAATTTGGTCTTCTGTTTGGGTATTCGCATCCTGTGTCATAAGCTTCTCACGCATTAATTTAGCACCAAAGACAACGGACTCACGGAACCCTTCATCTTTGTAAATGGAAGCCATTTTGTCGCCATCAGGTACAGCATATATTCTAGTATACGAAAGGTTATTCTCTTTAAAAGAGGAGAATAACTGGTCAATACCGTTACCATCTTTCGCTAAGCCAGTCTCAAACGGAATAACATCTGGGAACTTCGCTTTAACAGCATTTAAGTAAGCATACAAATCATCCGTAGTCTCTAGCTTAGGAGAACCGAGTTCTTTGTAAATTTTCTTATTGATCGCATAACCGGCATTACCGTTTGGCTGTGTTGTATAATAATTCGGCAGCTGATAGATTTTACCATCAGGAGAACGAAGCAATTCCAAATGTCCAGCTGTTAAGTACTTTTTAAAGTTTGGATATTTATCAATGTATTCATCCAAAGGAACTAGCATATCCGCTTGACGAAGACGCTCTACGTCAGCACCTTTCTCAGTCCATACAATATCCGGTAGCTCATTACCAACGATCATCGTTTGCAGCTTCTGAGCATTATTACCACCAGAGCTAATTCCAGTGACATTGATTTTCAAATTATCTAAAATCCATTTAGAAGCAGCATCTTTGCCCCATTTCGGCATTTGATACCAGCCGTAGTTTCCGTAGAATGATACTTCAAGCGGTTCTTTCCCTAACTCATACAAATCAGCCGCTGGAGCTTCAGTTGCTGTGTTAACCGCTGTTCCTCCTTCTTTCACTGGTTCAGCAGTTGCAGCTGGAGCGCTTGAATTGTTGCCACTACAACCCGCCACCACAGTCGACAATAGCAAGGTAGACAACGTTCCGAGAAGCATCTTTCTCTTAGTCTTCAATGTATTTTCCCCTTTCAATTTGTAATCTATGTTCAAAGCAATACGCTCTAAACCCCATCTCATTCTATCATCCTACTCTTTCAATGATCCGACCAAGACACCTTTAACGAAGAATCTTTGTAGGAATGGGTATACACATACAATCGGAATGGTTGCAACCATGATCGTAGCCATCGTTAATGACTTCGACGTTATTTTCTTGGCTGAGTTAATATGAGCAATGGAACTTGCATCTACATTAGACAGCTGTTCTGAAGCAATATTAGAGAACAATATCTGTCTCAAGATGGTCTGAATCGGCATTAACTCCTCTTTCGTAATGTAAATACTCGCTACGAACCACTCATTCCAGTGATTGACTGCTGTGAACAATGATAATGTTGCGATTACTGGCCCTGACAAGGGAAGTACGATTCGGAGAAAAGTTCCCCAGTATCCGCAGCCATCAATCTTTGCTGACTCCTCTAAACCTTGCGGAAGACCTTGGAAGAAGGTCCGGAATATGATCATATTCCATACGCTGACAAGTGCAGGAATAATAAACACCCAAAATGAGTTGAAGAGGCCTAAACTTCTGATAAGCATGTATGACGGAATGAGTCCCCCACCGAAATACATTGTAATGATACACATAATCATGTAGTATTTGCGACCCATTAGTTCGCGCTTCGACATCCCATAAGCAAATATCGAAGTGGCCAATATCGCTGTTACTGTACCAATTACCGTCCGCAATGTTGCAATGACGAATCCACCCATTAAACGAGAATCTTCAAATACGATCTTATAATTCTCAAGCGTGAACTCACGGACCCAGAAAGTAATTCCGCCTTTGGAAGTATCCATCCCCTCATTAAAAGAAATCACAAGTGAATTCCAAAATGGATAAAACGCGGAGAATGCCAGTAAGGTCAAGAATACATATATGAATCCAATAAACAATCGGTCTCCTATGTTAGTACGTTTCATAATTCAGTCCCCCTATATTGAGTAATTCATTACCACAAGCTGTTTCCCGCTCTTCTGGCAATGAAATTTGCAAAGGTAAGTAATGTCACACTGATAACGGCCTTGAACAATCCGATAGCAGTCGCATAGGAGTACCTGAAGTTATCTATACCGACACGTACAACATATACATCAACTGAATCTGATACCTCTCGTAGAGCCGGATTGGAAGCAAGGATCAAAATATCTTCAAATCCTGCATTCACCAGATTACCGATTGCCAGAATCATAAAGATGATCACAACTGGCATAATGGAAGGCAACGTAATCAAATATATCTGTTTAAAGCGACTCGCACCATCCATCGAAGCAGCTTCGTATAAGTGCGGATCAATACCAGCAATGGCAGCTAAGTAAACGATCGAGGCAAATCCAATTTCCTTCCACACATTGGTTGTAACTAAAATGCCCCAGAAATATTCGGTCATAGACAGGAAGTTAATCGGTTCATCGATAAATCTCAATTTCTCAAGCAGCATATTTATACTGCCATTATCTACGGATAGCATCGAGGTAACCATCGAGCCGATAACCACCCACGATAAGAAGTGAGGCAAGTATGTAACGGTCTGAATAACCCGTTTAAAGAACATCTTACGAACTTCGTTCAGCATTAACGCCAAAATAATCGGTGCAGGAAATCCAAAACAGAACTTCAGTAAGCTGATTATGATTGTATTTTTCATAACCACTTCAAATTCAGGAGCATTAAAGAAGTAAATAAAGTGCTTTAATCCAACCCAATCACTGCTAATAAAGCTATTACCTAACTTGTAATCTTGAAAAGCGATTAGAATACCGTACATGGGGATATAGGCAAAAATAAAAACTAAAACAAGTGCTGGCAATACCATAAGCTGCAGATCTATTTGCTTAAAAAAGCGTCTTATCCCGCTGGTCCGATGCTTGCCGAGATTCGGTCTTGATGTCTTGTCTGGTGCGACGCTTGCGTTCGCCATATGTAAGTCCTCCTAAACCTAGATTCTTATAAATAAAGCATCTTTCATAGCTTTCTCTCTTTTTGCAGCCTTGGTTCTCCTCTACTCTCCCTCCGTTGATTTGCTATCTTATGAATTAATCTTAATATCTAAGCGCTTTCAAAGGTATATGACAAAACAACTATTATTGATACTTTGACACTTTCTTGAAATAGCTCGTCCAATTTAATAAAAGCATAATTTAAAAAAGCCCTATGCAGAGATATCTGCATAGGGCTTTTTCATCAATTCGTTAGAGCATTCAATATGTTATCACTTATCTTGTCTGTAATTACTCTTTGGATCTTTCCATCATCTAGATAAACTATAGAAGGTACTGAACCTATTCCCAGCTTGGCAGCAAGTCCGGGTGACTTATATACATCTACCTTTGTGACCCTGATCTCAGTATGGGATTGTTCAAACGCCTCAAAGAGTGGTAATAGCTCTCGGCAAGAAGGATCAGTTGCATTCCATAAATAAACAACGGATGGTTTTCCTTGATTTAGAATTTGATGCTCATAGGTCTCACATTCAGAGATATACTTCTCTGCACCATACCCTGCAATGGCACCATCACCGACAGCTGTAGCCACTTGCTTAAGGAACTTATCACATACATCGCCTGCTGCGAACACACCAGGTATATTTGTTTCCATTTTTTCATTGACTAGGACATATCCATTTTGATTCAACTCAACTACACCTGATAAAATTTCTGTGTTCGGGGTATATCCAATAAATAAGAAACATGAATCAACCTTTACGTTTTGCAGTTCATTAGATTTTAAATTTTTCAGGACGACAGAATTTAAGCGTTCTTCACCTTCGAAAGAACTTACCACCGTATTCCACATGAATTCCATCTTAGGGTTTTCCAGTGCTTGCGTTTTAGCAATTTCATTACAATCCATTTTCCCATGATCATGCATAACAGAAACGATTACTTTATCTGCAAACTTGGTCAGAAACATTCCTTCTTCAATAGCTGCATCACCACTGCCAACAACCATAACCGTCTTTCCCGTATTTGCTGCAGCGTCACAGGTTGCACAGAAAGAAATTCCTTTATCATATAAGAACATATCTTCATTTGCTGCCCCGGTAATTCTTGGTTTTCCCCCACTGGCTATAATAATGACCTTGCACTCATAACGAACCCGAAAGGTCTCCACTACCTTAATATCTTCCGCTACCGAAACAGATTTTACATCTGTCATTTTAAAATCCACACCAAATTTCTTAGCTTGTTTATGAAATAATCCCATAAGGTCTGTACCGGTCGTTCCTTCAGGAAAACCAGGATAATTTTCTATTTCATTAGTATAAGTGGCAAGACCACCTACCAGTGATTTTTCCAAGAGTAGAGTCTTTAATTTTGCACGTCCACAATAGATTCCCGCTGTTAAACCAGCAGCCCCGCCACCGATAATGACGACATCATACTGTTCTGTCTTCTTTTCCATTCCTTTTGTCCCTCCTGTGAGTCTGTGCCTTAATAAAATAGGCTGACTCTCGTCAGCGCTACAAGCTCAGCCTATTTCACTTTTACATAAAGAATTTGGCTAATAATTTACTGCCTATAAATGCGCCAACCAGCAGGAACAATCCAAATATCCATCCTGAAAGCGATAAAGAAGCTATAGCCGTAAACAATGCACCAATATTACATCCATTAGCCAGTCTAGCTCCGTACCCCATGAGTAATCCACCAAGTACCGCTGCTACAACCTGCTTTTTGGACTTAATTTTCTTCAACTTGAATTCGGAAGCAAACAAAGTCGCTGCTAAAGCACCTAATATTATCCCTAGATTTCGAATCGAACCACCATCATTCAAAAATCCGGAAGATAATGTTTTTTGTGCTTTTTCCGAACTAAAATATGCCCATTGATCTACATTTCCGCCTGCTAATCGATACAACCAAGCTCCCCAATCTGCAAAAGCGCTAGTTACTCCCCATCCTTTAGAGAAAACAGCCAGATGTGCTGTAGCGAACACAGCAAGAAGTACAGCTCCAGTTACATAAGTAAACGGTTCTTTGAGCAAGCGCTTGTAAAAGCGGTTAGACGATATCTTCAACCAGAATTCGTTCACCGTTTCATTCACCGTCCTTTCCTACTCAGCGATCCTATTTTACCTTCTCAATAACAACTTCCCACTCGCCATCATCAACCTCTTCGATTTCCACATTATGTCCCTGTTTTCTCGCCCATTCTGGAACGTTCTTCATTGCGCAGCTATGATCAATAGCTACTACTAGTACATCACCTACATTGAGTTCAGTCATTTTCTTTTCTGTTCTCATTAACGGAACCGGACAAGCTTCTCCCATGCAATCAAGTGTAAATTCAGCCATCTTAAAAACCACCTTTATATTTTTTTGGAATAACAATAGTGAAAATATTCACGTAATAATCTAAACTAATCTGCGCTTCCCATCTTTTTCTCTTGCCATTTAACAGCTGCAATGTATAACAGAAGAATAATCAGGAACTGAACAACCAGTGCTCCAAGCCAACCGAATACATCTGGCAAAAATACAGTTGGTGCATCCTTTATAACGTTAGCTCTCCACCAACCCATATCATGTGATCCCCAAAGTGAACCAATGACAAAAAACACAAGTGAAAGCATCTGCATCGTGAATCCTTCACCTACACGCATCAATGTACCCGAAGCGCATCCACCCGCGATAACCATGCCAATTCCGAATAATACAGCACCAATGATCAAAGCCAAGCTGATCTGACCCACATTATCCATCCCAGGAATCGGTTTACCATCTAGAAACGCTGGGTACTTAATCGCTGTAAATCCGATGGTTGCAAGGGAAAAAGCAATCAGAACCGCTCTTGTAACTGATGTGCTGCCTGTAATACAGGGATCTCTAAGTGATGCAGTAAAGCAGAAACGTGATCTTTGCAAAATAACGCCAAACGAAATACCGAAAAGCAGGTAGACAACCATTTTATCGTGGGAATGGTCTAGGAAAAAACCAAACCCAATAATGAGAGCTGTGACCAGCAACGCGATGGGCAACTGACTCTTTTTAGGTTTTCTAGGAGCTCTGGTTCGGGTTGATCTCGTTTCGGGACTTACGGTTTGCCCCATAGTCTAACACCTCCATCGTTTTTATGTAATTGACTATGTGAAAATAGTAACATACTTATTTGTGCTGTGGTTATCTGCTTTCTTTATGCTGTATAAGTGTTACTAATGGCACAGATGGAGCGTAATCAAGTATGCTATAGTGTGCACTAACAGCGGGCAACAGGAGGAATAAGTATGAATATGGAAACGCTTAAATTATTTTTAGATATCGCATCGTTAAAAAGTATATCTAAAGCCGCTCAGAAATCTCATATCACCCAATCCGCACTTAGTCAGCAGTTGAAATCATGGGAGAATACCCTAGGTTCTGAACTTTTTGTGAGAAGTAATAAAGGCGCTAGCCTAACCGAAGCAGGGATTATTGCGGAGAAGTACGTGGAGCAAATCTGTAAATTGTATGATGATATGATCACAGAAATCAATCATTTACAGCCAACACAACAAGAGCTGTCTATTTATGCAATTCCGGAGGTCTGTAATTATGCTCTCCCTTGTACCTTGTATGAGGTAAAAAAACATTTTCCCAATTGCCATATCACTTTAAATGAAGGGGCATCGTCCTTAGTAGAAGAACGTTTACTTCTTGAAGAAGGTGATATCGGGTTTATTTCCGGTCCCTCTCCAAAATCCGAATTAAGGTCACATATGGTATTTTCAGATCAAGTTATGTTGGTGGCAAGCAATACGACCGTTTGCCCTGATAAAATCACATTGACTGAGCTCCCGAATTATCCTTTAATCTGGTCCTCACAGCTTCATTGTGTGCAAAGAGCTTTGAATGCCGTGTCAGTGGGCGAGCTTAAATTAAATATACTCTTTAATCTAGACTCTCTTGAGGCGGTAAAGCTTGCTGCCATTAGAGGACATGGTCTCGCCTTTCTCCCTTATATGTCCATAAAAAAAGAGTTGTATAGTAAACAACTCAAGATCATTCCTATTGATCAGTTCCAGGTCAATAACGATGTCTACATGATAAAGAAACAAAATCAGCGCTGTGACAACGATACGAAACAATTAGTTCGATATATTGAAAAGACTTTAATAGATACTTTGTGTTGAGCCTAAACCTCAATCGTAATTTCCCATACTCCATTAATCACTTCTTGAATGGAACATTTTAGATTTGAACCACGACAGTAATCCGTGATAGAAACTTTTGCGCAGCTATGATCAGTAACAAGCATTACCTTTTCACCCTTCTGAATGGCTTTTTGATGTTTTTTTAACATCATTACTGGTACTGGGCAGATTTCTCCCAGACAATCAATCTCAATCATGAAGTTACCTCCATTCCATAGATCATTAAAATACTAATAATGACCCAGCATTATTTTCTTCACAAAAGGTGTTAATTCAAGGTTGTTTAATTGTTTGATTTCTATCCACTGTGACCCCTCAGAGTCTTGTCCGTCCCCATCGGTCTTAAGCTCAAAGTTCACATCTAACAATGACACATTATATATGATCCCTATATGGTGTAACTCTTCTAACTGAGTATCACTGTATGGATAAATTAATGTATAGGAAATGGAATTATGAAGCAAGCCTTTTAAACTAGTAAACCCCGTCTCTTCCCAAAATTCTCTCTTAAGGGTTTCATAAGGTTCCTCTCCAAACTCAATAGAACCCCCTGGAAAGTCCCACTTCCCCGTATGAGGGCCTCTTGCTTTCTTAATTAGTAATACTTTATCGTTCTTCACTAAGACTCCATACACTCCAAGCTGAGTATATTTTATCATCTCCATAAATCTACCTCCCTCACAAACACCGCAGTTCCAGAAATAAACACATCCATTTCACCGGATTCATTTCGATATACTTCTACGTTCACCTTGCCGTCCCTACCCATTTCCAATCCCTGTTCCACATCAAATTGTATCGAGTCCAAATGCGGATCAATATATTTTAAATAATAAGCCCCCATAACTCCTGATGCTGTACCTGTTACTGGATCTTCAACGGTTCCTGAAAAAGGAGATGAGAAATGTCTGGCATGCATGAATGAGTGTGGATCAAGCGTTTGGAGTGAAAATGGGTGTATCGATGCTTTTGGAAGCTGCGTTAAAATCTCCGGAAACAACGAGTTTATCGGTTTCATTTTATTAAAGCTATCTATACTCTTAATTGGGACTAATAGAGTCCATGCGCCGGTACAGCCATATACAATCGGCAGATCCTCTTCTAATTCGTCAACGGTTAAACCTAAAGCATGTGCAAGCTTCGCTCTATCACCGTTAAATTCAATAAACTTCGGTTGATCTTGCTTCATTTTTATTAGTAAGTGATTATTGTTGTCCATACTAAATTGAATGGGCAGCACACCCACGTTTGTTTCGATCTTTACCGAGCTAGCCTCTCCAAGAATACCCTTTGTTTTTAAAGCAAATAAAGATGCCATTGTAGCATGTCCACAAAGATTAATCTCATGTCCTGGAGTAAAGTATTTCAGTCTTAAATCAGCTACATCTGATGAGATTACAAAAACTGTTTCGTTAAAACCGACTTTATGAGCTATTGATTGCATTTCACTTTCGCTTAAATGATCAGCTTCTAACACGACTCCCGCAGGATTCCCTTTGTTCGGATAGGAAGAAAACGCATCATAATGAAGCACCTTGATGTTGTTCACTGATAAGTCTCCTTTATTTAAATTCATATAGATTGACTAAAGACACTCTGCTGTGAAAATCTCTATTTCTCTTAAAACTTCTTGGGGGTTAGATATCGCATTACATATAAAAAAACGTTCTTTATTGTGCTCATAAAATGATTTAATCAAATTAGGCTGCTTGATGATTATTTCATTGAATTCTTTTTTAAGAGCTTCACAATCAATTTCAGGATGAGTATCATGAAGTTCCTTGAGTTCAAAAGCAATGACATCTTTTTTACACTGGATTATTTCACAGACCACATCTTTTGCATATATACCGTGAGTTAATAAGATTCTCAATGCCGAAAGGTCATTGGCTTTTTCCTGTGAAATCTTAATTAATTCTGCTTGTATCTGTACGACTTGTACCGTATTCCAATGATTAATTAATACTTCAAAAATCCAGTACACCCATTCTTGATCATCGCTGTGTTGATTTAGTACATCTTTAACATATGGAATCATCGGATCCCCTATTTCAAGTAAAAAATCAGCTATTTCCCCCGCGCCTGGCCAATTCCTATCTTGTATCCATTCAAGTAAACCCGGCAATATGCTTTTCACACGTGGATATCCTAAACGTATGACTGTTTCAGCCGCTCCATCCCAATAGTCTTTTGATATAGGTTGTACTAATAAATGCAAATCTTCATCCTTTATGTATTGTAGCTTATTAATTGCATCTTCCTTTTCCTCTTGGGGTGTGTCCCATGATAATTTTTTGATTAGACTAGATACTTCTTCCACTAGATTCACCCTTCGAACTTGAATTTTTCACCTATTAAAATCAGTACTGTTCACTCTATTGTATTCTTCTACTAACTTGATATATCGATCTTTATCCTCGTTTAACATCCATTCGAATAATCCCTGTAAATCTTTAAAAATATATGGTTTTACTTTATATGGAATAGCCTGCAAGGTACTTTCATCTTCAACTAAATGTTCATAAAAGCCAACACAAATAGCATTATGCATATAAGGACTTCGCTTATATTGGTTAAAACACCACTCCGCATAATTATAAATTTTCTCCTGTTCTGTCAAATCATTATTTCTATGCGCTTCTATAATTCTATCTCGCAGAAATACCAATAAAGAATAGATAGAATCATCTTTATGATTAAAATGAAACCTGAGATCATAAAACAATTTTTGGGCAATTCTCCTCCATGCACTCATAGTTATCGCTTATTCCTTTCTCTCTACGTAAACCCAAAGAAATGCAAAAATAATTACACAAACAAAAAAAACAAGTACAGAGTTATCTCATTTCACCACGCCGTTCTAGCTACAACACTGCTTTCTTCCGCTTTATTATCCAAATTATTAATAAGACGATAACCGATGTCCCCAATAAGAAATACATCCAAATCGTTTTTTTAACCAATTCATCATTGGGATAATGGCCTTTATTATAAGCTTTTACAAAGATATCCTCTTGGGTCTTAATAGCAATAAAATCTTTTGGATCGGTATTGATAATTGAGTAGTAGGGCGTACCTTTAGGATAAATATTCGAGAAATTCCCCCTGTACGTGCCTTCCTCATCGGAAAATTTAGTTACATGCCCTATCTTCTTATCGATTTCTTCCGAGGGGATGAGTTCATCGTCTGATATTTCGTAGATGTCACCTGAATAAACAACAAACGAACCGGCCCAATCCGCGGAGACCGTATGCAATGGCAATAAAGCAATTATGGCTAGAATTACAATAATGAATTTCTTCATCTCAACCTCCTAGCTTTGGGATTCGATTGATTTATAGATTGTTTTGAACTCTTTTCCATTATTTAATCCATCAATAAGCTCCACTAAACCTGACTTTCCAACGATTCCAAACCATCTATTAATTTCTGAATGGGCGATCTCATAATTTTCTTTTACATGTGAGGGTTCATAAAAGTCATCTCTACTACTTAGCTCATTTATCTTGTCAAAACTTATAAACTTATCGCTGTTATATCTATAGTCAACTAAGGTAGCCAAACCTTCATCAAACCACACAGGAACCTTATCCTTATTCTTCAACCTCTTTCTTAACTCACTATGCATCAATTCATGGGCGATCACATCCGCGTTAAATCCGTCTGGACCAATAACAATGTAATTTCCCCAATAAGTATAATAAGTCTGGCCCGTTCGATTCTTCTGAGCATACTTCTCTAGAGCGTGTGGAGATTGAACAAAAAGAAGGGTTGGATTGTCTTTTAAATCTTCGAAGAACCCAGGAACTCTCTCCCTCGATTGTTCGAAATCGTTCAAAAGTATCGTTGTTGTGACCTCTGAAATATCTGGTTCTACATAAACATGCTTACCTTGCTTCTCCATACTAGAAAATTCTACCATCATTGCATTAACAGGTTGAGGATTTATCATATAGACTACAATCAGCATCAGAAGTAAAAAGGAAAGAAATGCGGTGATGATTATGGGTTTCTTTGATTTCATATATCTCACACTAATCATAGTTTTTAATGAAAATCTTAAACGAGCTCTCAATAGCGTCAAAATCAGTCGAGCCAATAATTTGATCCATAACCTTGCCATCAGAGTTCATAAAAAACAACGCAGGAAAAGCTTGTTCACCAAATTGTTTATGGAGATCACCTGTTTCATCTAGGAGAACGGGATACTTAATGTTGTAATCCGCCACGTATTGTTCTACTTCAGAAAGATCATCTTGATAAAGCAAATTGATTCCGTATATGTTCACTCTATCTTTATATTTCTCATACAATGAGACAATCTTAGGAGCGTCGTCATTACAATATGGACACCATGAGGTGAAAAATACGAATACAGTGGGTTTCTCCGAGAAGTTCACTTCTATTTTGTTACCGTTCGACAACTCATTTAGTTCAATGTTCTCAGGACTCCTGATGGATTTGGAAGAGTTGTTTACCACGACAAATATAATCGAGCTTAATGCAATCAATAATATAAATGTACTTACAATAATAGATATTTTCTTCAAAAATAATCCGTCCTTTACTAATCTATTCATCCACTGCTATACATTCTCTTCCACTAATCCTATATCCTCCATATTGATCTTGACAGCTCAAAACAGCCCCTGCTTCAGAGATTTCTCTTAGATGGGGGCTTTATTTATACTTCCTTAGTTACAATTAAGCTTTTTCCATTTACGAATCTTCGAACGAAAAGTCTTAAACGGTGCTACTGAATTAATATGAATCCATTTGACCATTGGCCATCTTGGATTGTTTCCTGTCCATTTCCGCACGCCTTGCGTAAAAAGTTCTTCATCACTTAAAGAATCAATCCAGCTCTGCCACTGATGTTCTGTCTCTTGAAATAAAGATCTTAACTCGTCTAATGAGTAGGCAGCATATGTATGATAAAACGATTGATATAATCCGCCAAGCTGATTCCATTTATAATCCGGTGAAGGTGTAATAACGGTTATCCCTGCTTTTTCATCCTTATCCCATTTCATAACAAGATTCAACCAGCCCAATTGATAGGCAAGGATTTCTGCTGGAGTACGATCGACGCCTTCCATACGAGTGTCTTTTTGAGCATTCTCAATGCCTTCAAATTCAAGATCGAGAGATAGATAGGTAGTATGTATAGCATTTTTCAATACTTCTTTAGATGGGTAGTCGTGTGTAGACATCATAATTCTCTCTGACTCCTCTCTTATCAACATAAATCACCTTGAAAACCAATCATCCACCTTTAGCTCTTATAAAGTTATATTCTCACCAATAACAATACACTTACTGTCACTACCATGCCCGATCTCTTCCGTCTTCACGATAGGAATCCCGCTGATTTCCTTCAAGTACGCTTCTACGATTGAAAATTCATTATAGCTCTCAAGCTCAGTAAACGACCCAAGAATCACTCCAGCACATTTATCAAAAGTTCTAGCTTGCTGAAGCTGAGCAAATAAGGAGACGATTTTGTTAGCTCTGCCACTTAAACTCTCTAAGAATAAAATCTTGTTCGAAGGGTCTGGAAAATAACTTGTTCCTGCCAGCTTCATATAACATCGAATATTGCCGCCAATTACAATCCCACTCATCTGGTTCCCACGGACCCAATGAAAGTCGAAATCGTAAAGATCGTTATGTCCTTCGAAAAATGTTCGATAGAAAGCAGCTTGCTGCTCCGCCCCATCAGAAGATACGAGATTCATCAACTGATAGTGATAGGATATTGAATTACTTTGTGTATGTAAAGCGTTCAAAATAACGGACAAGTCACTCATTCCGAAAAAAGGCTTCGGATGCAATCGAATATTATCGTAGTCGAGATATTCCAAGATCTGGTTCGCGGAATCCCCACCTGAAATATCAAAAATCACAAGAATTTCATCATTATTTAATAGACGATTCAACTCCGTTGCTCTTTCCTTAGGATTGCCACTGAAATAACCATCTCTTCTAAACAAGGTGTTAGACATTACTACCTCTAGACCAACTGAGTTCAGAATTCTAATTAATTCTTCTACTTTAGGCAGGTTCTCCAGTCTCACACCATCAGAACAAGCGATAAGTCCTACTTTATTCCCTGGAGTGAGTTTTAAAGCTTTGCTCATCTTAGTTAATCCTTTCATTTCTAATATAACCGATTCTCATAGCTATCCTTTAATCCCTTTGATACATCCTCTTGAGAAATCCCAAGCTCTTTCGCATGTTCTGCAATGATTACTGAGGGTTTAGGCAGCTCTGCTTTCAATGGCCAATACGTATCATCCCATAGATGTGATCTTTTAAAAGCTTTAGCACAATGCATATAACACTCTTCCACTTCAACGGCAATGCCCAATTTCGGTAGTTTACCTTGAGCCTCCATATGAACCATTATTTCTTGATCTTTGATAATCCTTGCATGTCCATTTATTCTTAAGGTTTCTTCAAGACCGGGAATAATAAATATCAAACCCACTTTTGAATTTAAAAGGATGTTGCGCAAAGAATCAAACCGTCGATTACCAGGTCGCTCAGGAATCACTAAATGTTTGTCGTCTAACACATATACAAAACCTGCAGCATCCCCACGCGGAGATACATCACAATTGCCTGATGAATCACTTGTTGCTATAAAGAGTAACGGTGATTTGGATATATAATCTCGGCAATGATGATCGATGAAGGTTATACTCTTATTGTTAACCAATTCACTGGGATACCCATACATTGACCTTAACTCTTCTTCAGAGTCTATAACTTCTTTGAAAATATTATGGTTCATCTTTCTCCCCCCTATTTTCGCAGTTTAAAAACCAAAAAATCGCTGCAGCGAAAATCCTCCTCAAAAGACGGATACTTCTCAAGCATTTCAGCAGAGGGCTTCGGCTCAATCATTTCTTCGATTTGAAATCCAGCCCGTACAATCGTATTTACATAACTGGATAACGTCCTATGAAAAATCAGAAACTTTTCCTCTTGATCTATTGGGAAGTTCTGATTATAAGTGCCCTCGTAAAAATAATTATCTACTTTCCAATAAAGCTTCTCACCAGTATCCGACTTCACCCATCCGCTACCAGGGGTTACAAAGCAAGGATGTGGAATTGAGAATATAAACGTCCCTCCATCAACTAACAACCGATACATTTCATGAATCGCCATCTCATAATCAGATAAGTCATGAATCACCATGTTAGAAACGATGAGATCATAACTCTCATTCTGAAGAAAGCTGAGATCTTCACAATTGCCATGATGGAAGTTTATCTTTAATTCCTCTGGTGATTTACTCTTGGCTATCGTTATCATGTTCTGCGAGTAATCAACGCCAGTGACTGAGGCACCTGCCTTAGCTAACATTCTGCTTAAATATCCTTCACCACAGCCTGCATCTAGCACCTTCTTATTTTCAACAGAACCCATAAGACTGAATAAAGCTGGATTCAAAAAAATTTCTCGATGGATATCTCCGTTTTTGCTGTACGAAGTTGAGATTAGTTCTGCGTATTTATCCCATCTTTTTATGGCCTCTTTACTGCCCAATTCATCATTCATTTGATCACCTCTAAATTTCTGAAATAATCCATTTTACTGTCGATAAATCCATTGTCAAAGTCAGCTGCACCAATAAGCTCACCTTCACTGAAACATAAAGCAAATAACCAAAGCTGTCTAAGCGCAACGAACATAGGTACAGCACTAATATCATTGTCACTGAGATCTCTTAAACTTATATATCCATTTAAAAATGATGCCCATAACCGTTCTACTTCATCTTTATCATGGGCGCTATGAATCTCTCTTGCCAATCTAAACTCAGCGATATCATAGGCTCTCCATCCGTAACCACAAATATCGAAATCATAATGAGTTAATTTCCCTTCGTCCGTGAAAGTCACATTCGTATTCCCATGCAAATCGCCATGGCAGATGCCCCAGTCGAGCCCTGCTTCCAGATGTACTTCAATCTGCGCTTTTAATTGTATGGCCAGGTCATACAGGAATTGATAATCCTCTTGTCGATGGTTCATATGCAGTTTGATCGTATGAAGCGGTTTCTCAATTAAATGTTCAAAATCAAGCTTACCTCTTACATGTGCACTCTTAAAGTTGTCCGTAGCTGTGTGGATTTGTGCAACTGACTGACCAAATAAATAGCTGTCTTCTACCGCATGAATAGGCTTTTCATTTCCTACAGCAAAACTAAACATAACGCCATACTTCACACCCTCAGGCACCAAAAATTCATTAAATATGATCCCATCTTTTCGAGGAATAGGAATGGAGACGTTTACACCTTTTTCGTGCAAATCGTTCAACAATTCTAATTCAAAATCAATCTCCGATCTACTCCGTCTATCCGCACGATAAACACGAAAGATGTATTTTTCCAATGCCGTTTCTAAAATGTATGTATCGTTCATGCCTCTAAGAAAATACTGCAGCTGTACTGGTTCTGGAATCTCATAATGCTCTTTAATATGTAATAATAATGCGTCTGTTGCCAACAGTGAGTATGTAATAGGAAAAAAATTCAAGTGTATCCCATCCCTTTAGGTTTTTGATAGTAATATTTACACCATACCATATTTAGGGAGTTGAATCATTTTCTTCTTGAAGCTGTGAAACCAATGTATGGAAATATAAGTATAATAATACAGAATCAATTACATGGAGGTGTTCGAATGCGTAAATCACCGTTGATATTGAGTATGATTTTATTATCCCTAACGTTAATTATGGGCTGTAGTTCAGAAGTGGATGATGCCACTAAAGCCGCTGAGAAGTACAAAAATGTTGAATATACCATTAAGGTTTCTGATGATTTATTTTCTGAGGAATCCATTCTAGCCCGAAATGAAGAAATGAAACCGTACTTTACTGAATACTATACCGAAAAAGCTATAGGAAGCCGAATCACAACTATCCCTTTTCAAATCGCTAATAAACAAAAGCTTTCTTTAAAACCAGATAATCTAAAGTTCACCCTTTCCGAACAAAAGAAAAATATTGTTGAGTTAAAATATACTTGTGATCTTGTTATGTTGGATAAGGATGACAAAGAAAGTAAACGTGTCCCTTTGGAGGGAATACTGACTATGTTTGATGTGGATGGTCAATGGTTAGTGCAAGGAGATCGTTTTGACTCGGAGGCTTTAATGAAATTGATTTATGACTAATCACCCTTCATATACCATATTATTACTGGAACATATTATCTAACAATAGTAATATTAATTTCCAGTACATTGTAATATGATAAGGAGCTAATGAGTCATGAAGCGAACTGCGTGGATCATAGTAACATTACTTTTATTATTGGGGAGTATTCCAATTACTGCGTCAGCAAAAGCAGCAACTGCAAAATCATGGAAGACACTTTACTCTGAGTATATCAAGAAAACGTTAATGGATGCTACTAGAGATAGGTCTTATGACGGCGACTTCAATTATTTCACTTTAGTAGATTTGAACTTTGATGGTACTCCTGAACTTATACAGGGGTATTCTTTACGATTCATTCAGCCCATCAACATTGCTCTAACCGTCCAAAATGGAAAAGTCATTCCATTCAATTATCAAGGAAAACTGAAGGATATTTCAGAGGGTATATTTAATGTAGGTATGGGTGGATTTCTACCGCGCGATGAAAATCGTGGCCTGCATCTCTATAAGAACAAAAAAGATGGAACATTACGTTATATCGCTTTTGTAGATGGCAGTGGTTCGTACAATTCTAATTTGCAGGTTTTCGAGATTAGTTTCCAAGGAACCAAATTTAATGACAAAGAGATATTCTTGGCCGACATTCCAGATCAAGAAAAAACGGATGATTTGCCAAGCTATTATGTAAATCAAAAAGAAGTGAATAAATCCGCTTATGATAAGGCGTATAAGCAATATTTTTCAAACTTGACGTTAGTACCAAGTAAAGTTATTACTGCAAACTATACAGACCTGTTTAATCATGAAGTTAACAAATTCGTTCCAAATGGAATCGCTAATTTTATAAATCGTTATTCTTCATCCAAATAAAGCTTGTTGATTGATCCTCCTTCATTAGATAAAAAAGCAGACTGCTCACCATAGCAATCTGCTTTTTTGATTAAATTAGCTTTTTACTCATCCGATAATTAACTAACAGTACTCCTTTTCGTTCTACACTTTGTTTCATCATAAGCTGGTATCCCTGTCGTTCAAAAAAGGGTCTAGCTGTAATACTTGCTTCGGTATCCATTTCATGAAGACCAAGCTCTCTCGCCTTCATTTCAAGCTTGTTCACGAGAGCAGAGGCTACGCCTTGGCCTTGGAAATCTTTGTGGACATAAAGACGATCCAAATGTCCTTCCAACGTCATATCCGAAAAGCCAACTATGTACCCGTTAATCTCGGTTACATAAGTAATATTTTGACGTAAAGAAGTGCTCCAAGCATCATGTTTGAGGGTCTTTTCCTCTTTAGGTGCCCAAGCATCAAGCTGTTCTTGTGAATAATGTTGTTTGTTTACGAAATGAACTGTCTCATAGAACAATGAGATAAGCTGACTAATATCCGATTCTTGATAAGCTCTAATTTCCATTGTGTGTTCTCCTTGCTGGCATTGCTACAACCCCACTACATCTTTAAGCTCCAGAAGAGAACTAATCATATAGTTAGGCTTGAGGTCTTTAGGAACCTCTATATTCTGGCGATTGTAATAGCAGAAGTCAATGTCAGAATTCACAGCACCATGGTAATCATCTTGTAAAGAATCCCCAACGAACAGCACTTCATGATTGCTTAGCTGTAGATCTATTAAAGACATTTCAAAAATCCTTTTATCAGGTTTTCGGATGCCTACCTCATCAGAGATCATTATGGATTTGAATATTTCATAGATCTTACCGGCTTGCAGTCTTTTTCTTTGTGCCTCACTGATCCCATTGGTGATAATCCCCAGAGCATACTTATCTTTAAATGAAGTTAAGATCTGTTCCGCTCCTTCTTCAAAATAACAGGAATTGCAAAAATAATCCCAATAAGTATCTGACAGTTTGCTATGAAAAAGCTCCTCCTGTTTAAGGGTGTCTCTAAAAGAATACCTCAATACCTCTCCTATAGTCTTCACCTCACCACCACCCACAAAGTTCATCCAATGGCGAAAATTATGGCCTGAAAACTCTCCATAAAATAAAGACCACGCCTCAATATCTTCTACGAAGAGATTATGATCGTTACAGGTTCTTTTCATCGCTTCGATTTCACAAGTACTATAATTTATTAATGTATTATCTAGATCAAATATAATGGCTTTGTACATAATATCCTCCCCGAATAATGTTCTTATCTATCATAACATGAACATTAAAGTTTGGATAAAATTAACAAAAGGTTTTCATCACTCTGAGGTACTCATGAACTCTACTAGATCAATTTTCTGACCTGTTTTAGCACTTTCCAGCGCTCCAAATACCATTGCCATACTATACCGATTATCTCTACAATTTGTCTCTGCTGGACGCTCTTCTGCTAGTGAAAGGAACATTTCCTCCAAACATCCTTGATGGAAGGTTTTGTCCATATTAACAGCTTCTCCATTTACACGCTCTACATCACGAATAAATTTATCACTCTGATCTCCTGATACGACTACCTCTGCATATGGCATCTCATGACTATCCCAAATCGCAGTTCCTTTTTCCCCATTCAGACGCCAAGCTGCTTCCCAAGAGGTAGAGGCACCTTCTGCACACCAAGACCCCTGATAAGTAAATACAGATCCGTCCGACATCTCAAAGATACACACTGCCGACGCATTCCCCTTATACCATGATCCGGGAGGATTAAACTCCTGACAGTAAACGGAAATCGGATTGGCTCCACTAATAAATCGGGCCTGATCAAAGGTATGAATCGCCATATCCAGCAGCAGAGGACTTTCCATGACATCACGGAACCCTCCGAAATGAGCGCCGAGGAAAAAGCTAGCACTGATGTATCCTACTCTACCAATGGTGTCAGACTCGATTAAGTTGCGTAAAGAACGAATACGCGGATCATATCGGCGATTTTGCATCACAGCATGAGCTTTTCCGGTTCTTTCTGAGATCTCAACAATCTTAGTGCACTCTTCCATAGTCTCGGCCAGTGGCTTCTCACTAAACACATTACATCCGAGTTCTAATGCAGTGCTAGAAATGCTGTAATGGCTTCCTGGAACTGTAACGTCAAACACAAGATTAGCTTCAGTCGCCTGAATTGCTTCTTTAATGTCAGTAAACGTCAGACAAGAAATCTCATGCTTTGCCGCCATCGCTTGTGCTGACTCCAATCGTATATCTATAAGTGCAACAATCTGAGTATCTGAACGTGATAAAGCGTATTCAATCCAGGCGTTAGCCATTCCTCCGCAACCTGCAACCGCTACACGGTACTGTGCTGTCATCATTCTCCCCCTCTACGGTTACAGCGGATTAGGTACAAAGCTACCGCCCCGGCATTGTTTTAAATAATTTAAAGCATGTACTTGTCCCATCATTTCCAGCTCATCCCGATAAACAGGATCATGCCAGCCTTCAATATCAATCGTACCTTTATAACCTGCCTGACGCAAAATAGAAATAACATCAGTCCAGTTCGTATCTCCAAAGCCGGGAGTACGGTGCCATACATAAGGATTGGGGCCATGAATTCCATATTCTTTTACGATATCCCAAGCGATGGTGGCATCCTTACCATGTACATGGAAGATCTTATCTGTCCATTTACGAAGCTGCGGAATCGGATCAATTAATTGGACCATCTGATGACATGGCTCCCATTCGAGTCCTATATTATCAGCAGGCACAGCATTGAACATCTTCTCCCAAGCTAATGGATTGTGAGCAATATTCCAGTCACCTGATCCCCAGTCTCCACCCATGGAACAGTTCTCGAAGGCAATTCGCAAACCGCGATCCGCTGCTCTTTTGGACAACTCTCCAAACACCTCGGTGAACTTCGGAATAGATTCATCAATGGATACCCCTGGTAACCTTCCTGTAAAACCTGATACCATATCCGTTCCGAACAAATGAGCATGATCAATCAGTCGCTCCCAGCTCGCGATTGCATCGGAATTATCACCAGTATTCGTCAATGGATTGCCGAAGATCCCAACAGATGAGATCACGAAGTCATGTTCTGCTGCAAGCTCTTGCACACGCTTTCCAGTTTCCACGAGATCTGTTTTCCCTGTAGTTTGCCAGAAGGTTAAGCTAAAAGATTCAAATCCATGTCCTACTATTTGTGGAATCACTCTTACAGCGTCGCCGCCGCCTACTAATGTTCCAATTCGCATTGTATCCTTCATCTTGTGACCACTCCAATATTGGTTTATAGTAAGTGCTATAACCCGAGTATATACTGCTTCTGAGCTTAAAACTCTTATTATCTTGTGTTTATATAGTCGTATCTTGTGGGAGTTGAGTGAATTATGAGTTATCCTAATGATCTTAAAGAATATCCTCAATTAGAAGAAAAAACGTATCCATTCCGTTTATTTTTTAATGAATGCAAGAACGCAAAGATCGGTCAGAATATCCTGTATTTACACTGGCACGAGCATTTCGAAATCATCATTATGCAAGAAGGCAGCGCCATTTTTCACATAGACAGCAAGCCCTATGAACTGCATGCCGGAGAGGTATTGTTTGTTCCCTCTGGAGGTTTGCATGTTGGGTACAGTCTGCGGGATGATCATGTTCGTTTTATCTCCGTCGTATTCCATAGTTCTTTATTTAAAGATTGGAAGCAGGATCCTCAGCATGAGCAGTTTGTAATCCCTTATTTAGAGAATCGTTATCAGCTGCCGGTCAAACCTGCAGAGCTTGTTCCGACCTGCTCCACATATTTTTCTCTTCTGGATACCATCGTTGATGAAGTACTGCAGAAGGGACCTGCTTTTCAACTGGTCATCAAGAATCAACTGCATTTACTCTTTGTGCTGCTCTCTCGCACCTTTCTACCTGAACAAGTATCCGGTAGAACGAATGAGCGGCACTCCTTTAATCGCGAACGTTTTAAGCCACTTCTAGAGTACATGGAGAATCATTTCGATGACAAAATGACCGTAGAAAGCGCCGCAAGATCCGTAAATCTAAATCCATATCATTTCTGTAAAACCTTTAAGAAGCTAACAGGTCGAACCTTCATCGATTATGTTAATCTTTGCCGAGTAAATGAAGCAGAGCGATTGCTGCTCGAGACCAATTTTACAGTGACTGAGATTGCAGGTAGAGTCGGCTGCGACAATCCCAATTATTTTACCAAGCTGTACAAGCAGTACAAAGGGATCACCCCTTCAGGGGTTCGAAAATAGGCGATTCTCTCTATTCACGAAAAATAGCACCGTTTGCCTCTCCCAAACGGTGCTGGCTATTGGATTATTCCGTAGCATTAAGCTGTAACCTCCGCACACTTGCAAGCGCGGGAAAAGATTCATCCACCATACCGGTACTCCATAGCTCAACCTGCTGTCCAACCTTCAAATCCTTAAAGCTAATCGATTCTCCAGCTTCATTAAACATTGTTGACTTCTGATTGAATGAGAACCAGTAAGAGGGATCTTCCATGCCAGGTTCAAGGATGAGAATCCGCTTCGCCTGTTTGGTATCGATATCTACGATTTGACCTATTACATGTGGTTCGCCTAGCTCTGAAATGTCGTAGGTCAACATATCAGGAGCGATCCATTTTTCTATCTCAAGTATGGCCGTTTCAGCATAATCAGATGGAATTGTAATCGTTACTTTATTACCAATCGTGTCCACACCGGAACCGTATAGATTAAGCTTCTGATAGAGTTCTTGTTTATGCAAAAGCTCTTGTGCAGCTAATAACTCTTGCATCGAATATTTAACATCATGGAGCTCATAAGTACCTGCCGCGAAAGTCTGAGCAAACCGCTGCTCAATCTGCGAGTTCAAACCCACTATATTGATATGAACCTTATTATCCTGTAGATAGATATCTCCGTTAGGAATCTTCTGAGCGGATAGGAAAGCTTTAATCGCTTCAGGATCACTGGAGTAAAGCACTTTTTCAGCTTTAGGATCTTCTATTCCAGCGCTCGCAGTAGGCGAGATATCTGGAGTTGCAGTAATTGCAACAGCTGGAGCCGGCTCCTTATTCGATTGTTGATCTTCTGAACATCCACTTATGAATAGTATAATAACAGAAATCCATATCCAGCCACCAAGCCACTTACGCATCCTTGTCACTCCCTCACTCTTTATCTTCTCAAACGGAGATTGGAAGTGATAGGTTGCAGATTCAGAATGAATTCTCTAATCTAATGTATAAGGAGCGAGTCCAATCGGAAGAGCTTCAGGACGGGTGCAGGTACTCTTCATTTCGTAGAATGAATGAGTATCTGAAGAATCATGGAATGCCCACATCGCTTCTAGTACATGATAAGCCAATTCTCCACTGGCGCGGTGCTTTCTTCCCGTCCGAATGGCATATGCCATATCCGCTGGACCAATTCCACGTGTATTTTGATCATATCCAGATAACAGCGTTTGCTCTGTCCATTCATTCTGACCCATGAGCCTGAATTTCACCGGACCGCCAAAGTTATTAGGATCCGGAACTTGAATCGTTCCAAGTGTTCCGTAGATTTCTATATGCGGCAGGTTACTGCCGCCAAAGATATCAAAACTTGTAATCAGCGTTGCTATGGCTCCATTCTCAAATCTTAATGTTCCGGCAACGTGAGTTGGAATTTGAACAGGAATTTTATTACCCGATTTCTTCTCACTTGTAATCGTGCGTTCGACTAGCGCTTTACCAGTCATCCCGCTAACCGTACGAATTGGACCCAATAACTGCACCAATGCTGTCAAATAGTATGGTCCCATATCGAACATTGGACCTCCACCAGCGGCATAGTAGAATTCTGGATCTGGATGCCAATGCTCATGTCCACGCCCCATCATAAACGAGGTGGCTGCAACGGGCTGACCAATTACACCCTCATCGATCAATTTGAGCGCCGTCTGAATGCCGGTTCCAAGGAATGTTTCCGGCGCGCTGCCTACTAGTACGCCCTTTTCTCGAGCCGCTGACAGAACTTCGCGTCCTTCTTCTCTCGTCACAGCAAGTGGCTTCTCAACATACACATGTTTACCCGCTTCGATAGCTTTCAGGCATACATCCGCATGAACAGCTGGAATCGTCAGGTTGATAACGATCTCTATCTCCGGATCATTCAGTAATTGCTCTGTGGTGTAAACGCTTGGAATATTGTATTTATCGGCTTGTTCCTTCGCTCTCTCCAAGTCCAAGTCCGCACATGCAACTAGATCAAGAATCTCGAACTTCTGACAGTTCTCCATATATATGCTACTGATTTTACCGCATCCGATAATTCCTACTTTGACTTTATCCATTCGTTGATCGCTCCCAGAGATTATTGACTGTCTGCCATTCCGCTATAGCTACTACTAACCGCTGAAATTTGGGATTGTGCGCGAACTTTACCCTCGGCAGCCCATAGCAGTCCTCTGCGCATCATTTCCTTTACCTGTGGCATAGCTACAATATCGGCATGATGTCCGAGTGAATTATAATACACTCTGCCATGACCCCACCGTTTGGTCCAGGCTACTGGCATATCCACGGCTTTGTTGAAAGAATGTGGGCCTTCAACAACTGGAAAACGAGTCGTTGCAAGTACTTCTACAGCTGGATCTACATGCAGATAATATTGCTCTGAACAAACGGTGAAGTCTTCTAATCCTTCTACGAGAGGACTTGAGCTTTGGCAAATCTCTACGGTGTAGTTCACACCATCATTGCCGGGATGAGCTACCCATTGCCCCCCGGTCATAAACTGCCAATCCACATTATTTCGGAAAGAATCACACATCCCGCCATGGCAACCCGCAAGACCCGTTCCGTTCTGGACAGCTGCCGAGACATTATTCACAAGATTCTGTTCGATTGTACCCATCGTCCATACCGGAACGATCAAATCTAGTTCAAGAAGCTTCTCCGCATCGGCAAAAGCCTCAAATGTATTCGATACCTCAACTTCAAATTGTTCCTTTTGCAGTACTTTAGCGAATATATCAGCTACCTGTTCAGGCTCATGACCATCCCAACCGCCCCATACTATCAATGCTTTTCTCATCTTTCGCACTCCTTCTAATAGAGATTGTTCAAACACGCATTTTTGTTGATTACATCTCAGAGATATCGACCCACCGGCGCTGTTCAATAGAGCGTTCTACCGCTTCTAACACAGCTTGGCATTTCACTCCATCATGGAAATTAGGTACAGGCTGACGTCCTTCTTCAATCGCGTTAGAAAGCTCCAACATTTCGTGAATAAACGTATGTTCAAAACCAATCGTATGACCCGGCGGCCACCAAGCCTCCGCATATTCATGAGCTGGGTCCGTTGCTAGCACACGCCGAAAGCCCTGAACATCCTCTGTATCTGAGGTTAAATAAACCTCGAGTTCATTCATTCGCTCGAAATCAAATTTCACACTTCCAAGGCTTCCGTTGATCTCAAAAGAATTGGTAGAGCGATGACCTGCTGCGAATCTTGTAGCTTCAAAACTACCTAAGGCACCGTTATCAAAACGGGCTAAAAACAATGTGGCATCATCTACAGTTACCTTGCCCTTAGGAGCATCCTTATCCCCTTTTGCACTTAATCCTGTCATTTCAGCAGCAAGTGGACGTTCTTTAATGAAGGTCTCACTCATACCGATTACTTCCTTCACATCACCTATTAAGAAATGTGCGAGATCAATGAGATGCGCACCCAAATCACCATGTGAGCCTGAACCCGCAATCTCCTTCTGCAATCTCCACACTAACGGGAACTCCGGATCAATAATCCAGTCTTGTAGAAACCAAGCCCGAAAATGATAGATCTTCCCAAGCCGCCCGCTCTCTACTAGCTTTTTAGCAAGTCTAACCGCCGGTGAAAAGCGATAATTAAAACCAACCATATGTGTAACCCCTGCATCTTCAGCGGCTTGCAGCATTTCACGGGAATCCGCCAAGGTCAGTGCGAGTGGTTTTTCACAAAAAATATGTTTACCAGCTTTGGCTGCTGCTAGAGCAATCTCCTTATGTGCATTACTAGGGGCATTTATATCAATAAGATCGACATCCTCACGAGCGATTAGATCTTTCCAATCCGTAACACAATCCGACCATCCTAACTGAGTGCCAGCCTCTGCAAGCGCTTCAGCATTCCGTCCACAAATCACAGACATCTCAGGTTTAAGCGCTTTCGGGAAAAACATTGGCAAACTGCGATAAGCATTACTGTGCGCCTTACCCATAAATTTATAACCGATCATTCCAATGCGAAGCTGTTTCATCTTATTCCTCCTCAGATTTCTTAGATTTAGATGAAGCTCGTATTACTAGTTCAGTCGGTAAGTTAATCTGGATAACTTGGGAGGGGGTTGATATTTCTGAGCGACTATTCCCCTGTAATTCTAATACCTTAGATACAGCAATTTCTCCTAGCTCATAAAAGGGAACACGCACACTGCTTAAGGCTGGTGTAGTAAGCTCAGCAGCATCTGAATCATCATAACCCACCATGGCTGGGATGCGATCTCTTGGGATGCCTAGTTCCTGTAGACCTTGCTGCAATCCAATGGCCATGCGATCATTGGCCGCTACAATGGCATCAATCTCATTCAGAAGAGGCAACATCTTCTTGGCAGCAATAGCACCGCTTTTACGACTGAAGTTACCTTCGAATAGAAGTGATTCATCTAAAGGAAGGTTAGAATCCTCCAAAGCGCGCAAATAACCAGTTAAACGATCTCGGCTGTTCGAATAAGATGCTGGCCCGTTTAGAAAGGCAATCCTCGTAAAGCCCTGATCCAGTAAGTGCCTGACCGCTTGCCAGCTTCCTTCGACATGATCAGCATCCACCTCGTGAAAAGCCTCTCCTTCAAAATGCTGATTAATCAGGCAAAACGGATGACCTTCCTCCTTCAAACGTCGAAGTGAGGCTAGCTCACCTGGATCCTCTTTGGCACCGAGTACAATACAAGCATCAATCTTCCGCATCTTAAACAATTCGTTATAGTCCACTCTCTCTTCGGCATTTCGAAACAGCATTAACAGATCATAACCCTCTTCTCGCGCCTTACTCCCAATTCCACTTAATATTTCTGAAAAATAATAAGTGGAGAACAAGCGTGCATTTGGCAAATAAGGCATTACTACACCAAGGTGCCCACTTCTTCTACGAGCAAAGCTCTGCGCGAGTGAACTAGGGGTATATCCCAGCTTGAGCGCAGCCGCCAACACACGTTCCTTCGTTTCTTCCTTGAGCGGGCCTACGTTGTTTAACACGCGAGAGACTGTGGCTTCTGACACTCCGGCAAGCTCGGCAACCTCTTTACGGCTGGCGATAGAAATCCCTCCTACGAAAGCGCATTCAATAAATGTACGCGCGTACATTCTCTCATGAACAAAGTCCCTCGTCAACCCTTATTTTGGATATTCATTCATAATAAAACCCCTGAATTAATCAGGGGTTTTGCTCATTCTAAACGGTGTATTCTTAGGGTTCAGGGATGCCCCATCAACCACGCTTGTACATGCTTTAGGAACTTTTTAGTGGCGGGAGATGCGTATTTCATAGAATGTACAGCGATTCCAAGTGATCTGAAACTACGTTCTTCCAATTCAAGCATCGTTACATTATAATTCTGACGGGTTAATACAAGCTCTGGCAAAATACTAATTCCGAGTCCCTTCTCCACCATGGCCATAATGGCATAATCATCACCTGCTGAGAACTTAATATTCGGTTTGATGCCCGCCTTATCCAGTACACGCCTAACATCATAATCTGAACCAGCCTTCGGGATGATGAAATCCTCTTTAGCAATTTGGGATAAGGAGAGAAAAGGTTCTGCACTAAGCAGATTTTCTTTGGATACGATTCCTAACATCCGGTCCTTTTTTAAGGGAATCACTTCGAACTTCTCACGCGTAGGCAGAGAAATAAAACCACAGTCAACGACTCCAGCCTCGATCCATTGTTCAACCTCTAAATAACCACCTTCCATCAACCTGATTTCGATATAGGGGTATTCACTGCGAAATTGCTTAATCATTCCTGGCAGCCAATGCACGGATACACTTGTGAATGTACCGATGGTAATGGTCCCGACCTCTAGCCCATGTATATCTGCTACCTCCTGCTTCAATTTTTCATTCCACTTCAGAATTTCACGGATAGGCTGTAGTACTTGCTCCCCGTTTACCGTCAATTTAACGCCAGATCTATTTCTAATTAATAACGTGAAACCAAATTCCATCTCCAAGCTACTAATCGTGTGGCTAATTCCAGATTGCGTAAAGCCCAGCACATCTGCTGCTTTTGTTAAGCTACCTAGCTCTACAACTTTTAGAAAAATCTCATACTTATTGATGCTCAACCTCTATCCCTCACCTTTTTAAATTACATAAGTTTTACTCATGTATCCTATGATAAACATTCAGTTACCTTATGTATAGAGCCGTATTATACTAAATTGAGTTGAAAATGAAGAAGGATGGATGACGAGATGAAACCGCTCAAAGCTGAGCTGATGCTGTTAGTTGTAACATTATTTTGGGGTTCCTCCTACATATTTATGAAAATGGGGTTAGGCACGTTAGGCGAATTCAATCTGATTGCACTCCGCTTCGGACTTGCTTTTATATTAGCCACAGTGATCTTCCACAAACGTTTACGAAAAGTTGACATCAAAACATTGAAATATGGTGCTCTACTCGGATTTTTACTCCTCGGTGTGTTCACATGTATAACGTTCGGACTGAAGACCACGACAACCTCCAACGCTGGATTTTTAGTAGCCTTGACGGTCATATTTGTACCGATACTAGATCGTATACTTTTCAAAAAAAGAGTTGCACCTCCGCAAGTCTTTGGCTCCGTACTCGCTATAGCTGGCATTGGACTTCTTACATTAAACGCTACCTTAAAAATTGGGCCAGGTGACTTCCTCTGTATTCTTTCGGCGGTGTTCTATGCGGTACAGATCTTATTTACAGGCAAGGCTGTAAAAGAGTGTGATTCACTGAATATTGGAATCTTACAGTTGGGTTTTGCCGGAGGGTTTGCTTTAGTGTTATCTGCGCTATTCGAGACACCTTCGCTTCCTTCGACCTTACCAGCATGGATTGCGATCCTCGCACTTGGGATTCTCTGTAGTGCCTGTGGCTTCATCCTACAACCCATTGCTCAAAAATATACTTCACCTACACGCACCGGACTGATCTTCTCCCTTGAGCCGGTTTTCGCCGCGTTGTTTGGCTATTGGTTCGCCGCTGAAAAGCTATCGATACAAGGATATGCTGGTGCAGCCCTTGTTCTACTGGGGATTATAGCCTCGGAGCTACTCGGTAAAGTTACATTCAGCCCTAGGTGGGCTCAGAAGAAACCAGAACATCTATAGGATGATTTTCTCATATAAAAAAGGCGTCGTTAACTATACAAGCTGAACGATGCCTTTTTTTATTATCTAAGATTATCGTATAAACTAATGTCCCATCATCATTGCTGCATCTGCTTTCTGACTCTCATCGGAGGAGGAATCATTCGAGGAAAGCTTTGGTTTGCGCAGGATAATACTCATAAGTACACCGACTACAGCTATACAACCAGATAGAAAAAATACATCATCAAAACCTAGAACTGCTGCTGATAAAGGATTACTTCCTGCTTTCAATGCTCCCATATGCACAGTAATTTGACTTGTCAGATAACCCGTCAAGCCTGCTACGGCAAAGGCCACAACCACCTGCTGTGCCGCTGCTGTAAGCGATGTGACCCGGCTCACCAATTCACGCGGTGCTGCATTTAGAACATGTGTATTGAGTGGCATCATCGCTATACCCATCCCAAATCCTAATAAAGCAAGATACATCATAATGGTATTTAGACTTGTAGTCATCGAAATCCCAGACAGTAGGAATAGGGTAACTGTAATGATGCTCAGACCCACAAAAGCCAACGGTCGTGCCCCTATCTTATCAAACAATTTACCACCAAGCGGCATGCCGATTACACAAGCTAAAGCTTGCGGAAGCAGAATCAGCCCCGTCTCTAGTGGTGTATAAGCCCGAATCTGTTGTAAGTATAGCGGCACGAACAGCATGGAACCAAACAATGCGGCTTGCATGACCCATGTTAAAATAATGCCGCGGGTGAAATCTGAGGAGCGAAAGACGCGCAGATCCAGCAAAGGCTGTTTATGCCGCAGCTCAACGATTATAAATAGAATCAGTGCAACGCCCCCAACAGATAATCCAAGGATTGCTGGAGTCGATGACCAACTATTCGACCCACCTTCATTTACTCCATAAGCTAGCATGGAAAACGCAATCGGTGCCAGTATAATGCCAAGTATGTCGAGGTTGCCTTTACCGATCTTCTCCGTCTTGGGCAAATACTTAACACCAAGAATAATACCAACAATCCCAATCGGCACGTTAATCAGGAAGATCCAATGCCAGCTAACATATTCAACAAGCCATCCGGACAATATCGGGCCAAGTGCAGGTGCAAGCAGCATGGGGATCCCAAGCATGCCCATAATCGATCCTCTTCGTTCTGCTGGAGCTAACTTAAACACCATAGCCATCCCAATAGGAGCTACCATCCCCCCACCAAGTCCTTGGATCACACGAAAAATAACAAGCTGCGAAGAAGTTTGAGCCACAGAACATAACATGGAGCCAAGAATGAACAACGTGAGCGTCACCAGAAACACTTGTTTAGAACCGAAGCGATCTGTCATCCAGCCTGCGAGCGGTATTACAGCAGCTAAAGCTAACGTGTAACCTGTAATCGCCCACTGAATCGTTTTTAAATCTGAAGAAAAATAGTCCACCAGTTTCGGTATAGCCACATTCACGACGGTTCCATCCAGAATAACCATAATCATTCCGACGATAATAGCAAGAAGCGGGGGGAGGATCGCTCTTAGCGAGAATGGCCGTTCTTCTGTCGGGCTACTCTGAGTAATTGATTTTGTCATCCAGTACTCCACTCTTTTCTCTAATTTAGTTAAATGCTTTAACAATTATTTCAAATTTTAATTTACCTTCGATGAATGTGAAAGTCAACAAATAAAACCCTTTTTTACAATAAAAATACATTGCATTTACGTTCATCTCAGTATGTTTATTGAAACACAAAAAAGGCTATGCATGGCTCCAAGAAGAAATCTCTTCTTAAGGGACGCACACATAGCCTGTTGTTCTAAACCTAAATCTTTATTATTCTCAAGATTAAATGGAAGGAAGGTTTCCTTTTAATTCAACAATCTTACCAGACTTATTGAGAACAAACTCAAGGGACGCATCCGTTACAGCAAAGCCAAGTACACATTGTATTGACATTTGATCTTCTTTTTGAATACTTTCAGTAGACTTTATCCCATGGTAAGTACCAGCTCGTGCAGTAAAATCAGCCCAATATTTCTGTAAACCCGTAGTGGAAAGCGAACGCTTCATTTCATCACTAAAGAATCGATTCTCTAACTCTTGAAATTGTCCAGTGCTCAGCAGTCCCGCTATCACACTTGCTGTAACCTCAGGCGCATAAACTTCCACTAGATTAGCTTCAGCATTATAAGAGGTTACCAGTCCTACACTAGTGAAAAAAGAGAGCGGAACATATAAGTGTTCCTTCCTAAACACAACATTATCCTTAAAGTCTCTTTTCTCTTTATCATTAATGGTAATATAGTCGTTTCCTACTTTATATTCAATCTTTTGTTTGACTCCGTTTAATGTAATGGTGTCCGTACTTTTTTGATAAGTGGTTTGATATTTCAAGACGCTTGATGCCTCTCTAAGGGGTAGCATGACCGTAGAACCGTTTGGATACGCTGAATATTGATCTGATTTCAGAACCTGACCATTCAAAACCACCTTTACTTCACTAGCATCTGCCCAAGCCGTAGAAGAGGTAGTTCCTCCAAATCCATTTACCAATAACAGTACACTTAACACTACAACAACCGCGATTTTGTTCATCCGTTCGAAACCTCCCTTTTTTTGACTATTAGTATTATGTGCGTTTCCAGCATCTGCTAATCCTAATGGTAGTAAAGCTCAACAAAAAAAGTGAATCGCTTCTTACATGGACATTCAAGTTCTAGGTTATTCCACCTTGAAGTCAAAATATTGTTTAGGATAAGGTTCCTTGATCAGCGTAAAATGCCACCATTCTTTACTGTAAGGTTTAAATCCCTGTTTTACCATCGCCTCTTTGAGGATCGCCCGATTTGCTTTCTGAGTCTTGTTGATTGAGGACGTATCGTAATAGGAGATGTCTCCGAAAAAATCAAAAGGGCTTCCCATATCAACTTCAGCTCCCGTTTCTTTATTTACGATCGTTAAATCGACGGTGCTACCTCTGGAATGGCCTGATTTTTTAGCTATAAAACCAAGTTTAAATAGATTACGTTTATCCAGTCGCGGATAATATTGCTGTTTCATTTTAGTATCTACGGCATTCTGTGACCATCTTACAAAATGATTCACCGCCGTCTGCGGACGATAAGCATCATAAATTTTAAGAATATACCCTTTGTCCGCTAAATCCTCACTTACAGCCTTCAAAGCTGTTGCCGCTGTCCGCGAGATTATCGCTAAAGGCGCCTTGTAGCCATCAATCCGCTTCCCCACAAAATTATTATCTCCGTAATATCGAATCTCATATTGTGCCGTTGGAATCACTTCATCCAGATAGACAAAACCTTGCGGTAAATGGTTCTTCTTCTCCATTTTCATTTGCTGCAGCACAGAGTCTGTTGAAGAGCCGACATAAGCAGCATCAGCACTACCTATAAACATACTGTTTGTCCACAACAACAGCACGACTGCGAAAACAGCGATTCTTATTCCTTTTGATCCTATTCTCAATTAATCCAGCCTCTTCTCAGATGTTGTCTTTACATACTCTAATAATTACGAGTTTACGGTTTCAACTAGAAATTTTTCTATTACAGGAGTGAATTTATTATTCGTAGAATTAAGTAATTGTAGTAGCTTTTCTAAAATCGAAAGAATTCTAGTATCAACTTTGCTATTTTTCAGTGCATTCTCATACGCCTTTTTTACTTCTGGTTTGATAACTTGCTCATCATAGTCATATGCAGGTGTATTACTTGTTCCATACAATAAGCGGGACGTTGCAATGAGAAGTTCTTTCTGAAGAGCGGTTGAACGGTTAGAAGCAGGATATTTCGTCACAAAATCCTCTATTGCAAGCGCTCTATTCGTTAACTCGGTCCAACTGATTACTATCGCTGCATCAGATACACTCGGTTGATTAGATTCGGTGGCCATGATGTCAATATATGCTGCGATGTCCTTCGTAATATACGGCTTAAAGATCTTAAATCCCTCATAATGCATCACCGGATAGTACATGCCCTCACTGGTCTCCAGCTTATATCCCTTATCCCGGCCTTCAATTAACACTTTGCGTACGTTGGCATCTTTGATCGTATTAAAGAGTGAGGTATAGGTTAGATTTTTGCTTTTGGAAAAAGCACTGTTTATCTCTTTCTGCATCTTGTCCGGAAAAACCTTTTCTGAGTATACAGATAAATGTGCCTTCTGTGCATTCTCGAGCTGAAGTGTCATCTGAGTCGCTGCCCAGGTATCCACTTCTTTGATATGGTTAATTAAATAATTACGTGCGTTAGCAAGAGATGTCGACTTCTGTACATACTGCTGGAATTGATTATAAACGCCTGCAGATTCCGTTGCCGTTGCGGCAGATACTGGCTCTATACCCAAAGTACTGAATCCTGTCACTGAACCAAGGGCTATAGCAATACTTAACAAGCCGGATTTTTTCCAGTTCAATAGATGACCTCCCTTTTGCCATATATGTAATTGTACTTAATATTTAGACATACGGGAAGATCCTGAATCTAATCCAGCACAGTATTATCTTGGACGCCTTCAATATCCTTCCTACGATAAATGCCCATCAAAAGTCCAATCGCAGCATATTCAAACCACACATGACTCCCATAGCTGAGGAAAGGAAAAGGAATTGAGGTCAGCATCATTCCCCCACTCAAAACAGCAAGACCATAGGCAAATCTTATGGCAAGAAAAAATGCTAAGCCAACAACAAGTGCCTGTCCGTAAGGTTCACGAATCGCTCGTATCGTTGAAAGAAGCTTAATGAAAAGCCAGGTTATAACAGCTACCAGAAGCAATCCACCCGCCCAACCAAAGCAATGGATAAGATAGACTGGCAACATATCGGAGTAGACATACGGCAGCTTTTGTTCTACTGATCCGAATCCGTGACCCCACCAACCAGCTGAGCTAATCACTTCACGCATGACTTGATAAATATATCCATAACCTTCTGGATCTAAAGATGGATTTATAGCATTTATGAATCTAGCCAGTAAGTATTCACTATTTATAATAAAAAGTAGTCCAGCTATTAAAAAGAACCCTAACAACACGACGCTCTTTAACCAATCGCGAATAATCCATAAATACAGTACTAGTGAGGAGACAAGATACAACACTAACTCTGGAAGAGCGTTTAAAGAGATAAGCAACAAAGCGGGGAGTAACAAAATACCTACTTCGAACAGCCCACTTCGCCAAGTTTTCTTGATAGCTGCTTCCCTACTATTTACTAGAATCCCTACTAGCGCGACAATCAGCATAAAAGGACGATAGGATGTCATGTCAGGTAAAATGTTAAATATAAGAGGACCATAATTAATTCCATTAACTGTTACTCCCCAGAACATACTTGTTAAAATTCCTGTTATAGAAAATCCATATAATACCCATGAAAGTCCCTTTAATCTTCTGAAATCAATGAAGTACAATCCAAACATCAATACAATCCCAATGAGTATATTTATGGACTGCCGTCTAAGCGCATTATCTAAAAAAGCACCTTTAACAATATCACTATAGCCAGCATCCACTGAGCCCATTCCGATTAAACTAATCGCGGACAACAAAGCAATAACTCCAAACAATCCCCAAGGAACTCGTGGTTTATGTATTTGGTGAAGTTCCTTCCCTAACGTTTGCGGGTTCCCCATTTGTGCGATTGCCCAAGCTATTGCTTCATCCCGGGGCATGCCGGTCGCTTCTTTTTCACAGATCAAATCTTCTAGATGACTAGCTAATTCTTGGCGTATCTCTGGATGAGTTTTTTTCGCTTTAATCTCTGCACATACTTCGTCCAAAAATTGCTGCTGCCTCTCTTTCATCATACACCCCCCTCTCCCAGAACAGAATCAACTGCACCTTTGAACATAATCCATTCTGCCCTTTTCTCCTTGAGCTTCTCTTTACCGTCATCCAATAATCTATAGTACTTACGCTTTCTTCCGTCTACCTCCATCCAATAGGCTTCCACCCAACGTTCGCTTTCCATTGCATGCAGAATCGGATACAAGGTTCCTTCTTTCAAAGAAAAAACACCCTCTGATCTCAGCTCCAGCTCTTTGATCAGCTCATAACCATATAATGGTTTCTCCAATAAAAGAGTCAGAATCAACGTACCCGTACTGCCTTTCAGCATTTCTTTACTTACTTTCAATGGTCTACACCTCCTGATCTCTAAATAACTCCAGTGACTAATATATCTGAATATCACGAATATTTTTTATTCTTGTATACCTAGGACAACTATACATCGTAAATCTATGTATGTAAAGTTCCCACAGTTTTAGTACGTAAAAAACTACATTAGCAATCTGGAGTTTTATGTTCCTCACCTTATTTATCAGGATTAGACACAATGATTTTGACAAATGAATATCCTAAAAAAAATAAAACAGATATATTTATTCAATATATATTGACACAATATATATCTAACCGATATATTATAAGCGTGATATACAAATATTTCTAAACTACAAAGGAGGTTCTATTTTGAACAGTCAGGATGTTATTTTAGGCATGCTTATGAAAGAATCGAAGACTGGTTACGAAATAAAACAGTTATTGGAGAATATATTCTCTAATTTCTATAGTTCCAGTTATGGAACGATTTATCCCACACTTGCTCGAATGGAAAAGGAGGGTTTGATAACTAAGGAAAATGTGCAGCAGGAAGGTAAGCCTAATAAGAATCTTTTAAATATCACAGATAAAGGAAGAGATAGTTTTAACGCCTATTTACTTGCCCCACTAGAGGCTGACAGTATTAAGAAATCTGATTTTATGATGAGGCTATATTTTGGTGAATTTGTTGGGTATGACAAGGTGATTCTTTGGTTGAAGCAAGTACAGGAGGAATCACAACATAAGTTAGATCAATTACTTGAGCAGTATTCACTTTATAAAGATACAATGCATCCAGCACAGATCATCTGTATCCAAATTGGCATTGAAGAATATAAAGCAAAGCTCAAAATCATTGCCGAAGGGTTGTCAAACATGGAGCAGTTAGTGCTTACGAAGTAAGTTTTGTACGTACCAAGTGAAGATGTAACGCTCAGAAAACTTTTAGGAGGAATTGTTAATGAAAACAATTTTTATAACGGGTGCTTCGTCTGGCATTGGGAGAACTACAGCAAAGCATTTTGCTGAAAGAGGATGGAACGTCGTAGCTACGATGCGTTCCCCTGAACAAGAAAGTGAACTTATTACACTTGATAATGTATTGGTTTTACAGCTTGATGTTGAGAAATCAGACACAATTCAACCTGCCTTAGCGGAAGCGATTAAGCGGTTCGGTAAAATTGACGTTCTTCTCAATAATGCTGGTTATGGAACAATGGGTCTTATAGAAGTAGCTACAGATGAGCAGATCAGAAGACAGTTTGAAGTGAACGTGTTTGGTCTTATCAGTATGACTAAAGCCATATTGCCACATTTTAGATCTAATCAAGATGGTTTACTGATCAATATCTCTTCTATGGGAGGGAAAGTAACCTTTCCTACGATGTCTCTGTATCATTCCACTAAATTCGCCGTAGAAGGTTTTTCTGAATCCGTATCTTATGAATTAGCATCACAGAACATTAAAGTTAAGTTAATTGAACCAGGTGCTATTCAGACGGACTTTGGTGGAAGATCGATGGAGTTCTTTTTTAATGATGCATTAACGGATTATAAACCCTTTACTACTGCTTTTTTAGGTAAATTGGGTGAGATGGAAAAACAGCCCACCTATGCTTCGCCTCCAGAAATTGTTGCGGAAACAATATATCAAGCCGCCACAGATGGGACAAGTCAATTCCGGTACATTGTTGGAGAAGATGCAAAAATGCTCATTCATATGAAAGAAAATACAGATGATGCAGAGTATCTGACTAATATAGCCCAGCATTTTTTTTAAAAAGAAGTTAGGTGGCGGACGCTTCTCGGTATTCTACCGGGGAGAGGTCCCTCTTTCTTGTTATGATTAAAAAAATCCCCTCCGATTAACAGTGGTATGTTCATATGTACATGAACCTTCTCCACTATCTACCGTAAGGGGATTTTACAAGCTTAATGATTAATGCATTGGTGTATTCATTTTATGATTAACGACTACTCTTTTCACGAAGAACGCAAGAATTAGACCTACAATCGCCATACTCATTCCGAAAATAAATGCATTTTGTACACCTTGCGTGAATGCAGGCAACATATTAGCTGGATCGGCAGGATCGGCCACAGTCTTCAAATAACTCTTAGAACCTGCGGACATAATGCTGACAGCTAATGCAGTACCGATCGCACCAGCAACCTGCTGCAAAGTATTCATGATCGCTGTACCATCTGGATATAATTCTAACGGCAGCTGGTTAATTCCGTTGGTTTGTGCAGGCATAAATACCATCGACACACCAATCATAAGCGTACTGTGAAGTACGATTACGAATACAACCGTAGAAGCAACAGTAATACTGGAGAAGAACCACAAAGCAGTAGCTGCAATAATTAGACCCGGAATAACGAGCCATTTGGGACCGTATTTGTCGAACAGACGACCCATGATTGGGGACATTAATCCGTTAATAATCCCCCCTGGAAGTAGCAGCAAGCCTGCCTTGAACGCTGTATACCCTTGACCCTGTTGAAGATACATTGGAAGAATCAACATGGATGACAGGATAACCATCATACAAATAAATACCATAGCCACACCAATAGAGAACATTGGATATTTAAAAGCTCGCAGATTAATCATAGGCTGCTTCATCTTCATTTGGCGCAAACCAAACAATAAGAGTGATACCACACCTACTACGATAGCAATGATTACTTTTGGACTTCCCCAACCAGCTTCTTCACCGGCGCTACTGAAACCAAACACGATTCCACCAAACCCGATTGATGATAACACTATGGAGAGGATGTCGATCTTCGGCTTCGTAACCTTCGTTACATTCTGCATGAAGAGGATCCCGAATATCAATGCGATCACCAGGAATGGCAGTGACAGCCAGAAGATCCAGTGCCAGCTAAGGCTTTCAATTAGAAGACCGGCAATAGTAGGACCGATCGCTGGTGCTACCATAATAACCAATCCTATCATCCCCATCGCGGCACCACGTTTTTCAGGAGCAATGATAATAAGGATCGTATTGAACATAAGTGGTAAAAGAAGCGCTGTACCCATTGCTTGTACCACACGCGCTGTTAATAAGAACTCAAAACTAGGTGATACTGCAGCTAAAAACGTTCCAAGTATTGAAAAACATAAAGCAGCAACAAACAACTGTCTAGTCGAGAACCACTGAAGCAGCATACCCGAAATCGGTACTAGAATTCCCAGTGTAAGCAGATAAGCCGTCGTCAACCATTGTGCTGTTGCTGGAGTAATTTGAAGGACATTCATAAGATCACTTAAAGCTACATTCAGTGCGGTTTCACTGAACATTCCGATAAATCCTGCAAGTAGTAAAGAGACTAGAATCGGAATGGTTTTAAACTTCTTTACTTCCTTTTGTTGCTTTCCTTGCATAGTTGCTTCCACTCTTAATCCCCCTGATGTTCTTATCTATTGTCTATCTCTAACCAAGTATTGCTGGGATAATCTTCGCCGCCGCGAGAAGCGGCTGTTCATCCCGTAAAGTCAGCGTCTGAAGAAGTGCTCCTTCAAATAATGAGACTATTACTGAAGCCTTATCGGCTGCAGTGTTGCTCTCCACACCTTCTTCCAGAAGGCGTTTCTTGATCACACCCTGCAAGTCCATAAACACAGATTTGCATGCAGTCCGCAGCTCCTCACTAATACAAGAGGTCTCCGCCGCTAACCAAAAACTAAATGGAACAATCCCCTCAAATGAAGATTCCACTGCATCCATAGCCATGCCTAGAATAAAATCCTCCATTGCTTCAGCTGCACTATTGCTGCTCTCCATATGACAGTTCAGTTTCTGAGCGACTGTTAGACTAGTCCGGTTAATGCATGTTAAAGCCAGTTCTTCTTTACCGTGGGGGAAGTAATAATAAAGAGATCCCTTCGGTGAATCGCTGTCTTTAATAATCTGATTTAGTCCTGTTGCATGATATCCCTGAGAAAAAAATAATTTCGAAGCGGTGTCCAGAATCGCCTCACGCGTATTCGGCTTGTTCGACAAGCTGACACTTCCTTTGCATTATAACAATTGGTCTACATAATAAAACCATATTTTTAAGAGATATGTCAACATATAAATTACTTAAATTCAAAGTAATCTACTTCCCATTCCCTCAACCTCAGCGTATACTATAATTATTCCAATAAGAAAGATGTGAATAAAATGCAAGACGTGCCCAAAGGAATTCCACGACCATTAGTAAAGACTAATCAGGCGTTTATCGTCATTTCTGTAATATTGACATGGCTAACAGGACAGCACTGGATTCTTGCGCTGCCCTTGTTTGCCGGATTGCTCGGACTCTTGTTCGGCTATAATCCCATTATTAAACTGGCTGCTAAGTTTCTGACAAAAGAACGTTCGCACTATGTACTCGAAGACTGGTCACAGCAACAGTTCAATCAAACGATTGCTGTCTTCTGTCTCACAGGTGGTCTGATCAGCTTCATCGCGGGGTGGACGATTGCTGCTTATATTTTCACAGCGCTAGTTGCAGTGGCAGCCACTGTTGCGATACTTGGTTTTTGCATCGGATGTTTTATCCATTATCAGTGGAGAATGTACAATTACAGACGTAAACAGAGCAGCACACATTAAATCTTAATCTTTCTCTTCTCCAACAACATCCCAGCGATGGCGAAATTTTAGTAGCCTTGGATGAAGTGATGAAGGTGCAGATGGTAACAATAAGCGGATCTTTACAATCCATTCTTCAAAAGAGGAGTAAGACGCAAACTGATTCGCCACCTCAGGTGTTAGATACAGAAAAATCGGCGAAGGATAGATTTCTGCAAGATGCCGAAGCGCGGAATCAAGCGGAGTATATTTCTTTCGCTTTCCCTCCAAACTCTCTACCGTGATGAAGCTAAGTCCTTGCTCCCTCTTCCATTCATGCAGCCGGTCCTCACGCTTATAATAAGCGCTCACCGGCTCTTTGGTCATCCGTCTCACCGTTTCTTCATGAAGCGGATATAGCACTAGCTTAGTGAAACGCCGATCGGTGGCCGTTTTTGCCGCGATTACAAGCTCCTGATCTGTTATATGTTCAAAAGAATCGTAAAACACTAACGTCCCTTTACGTTGTTCAACCGGTGGCTCATAGCCGTAGGGAACATGCTGAATGTCTCTTTTCAATGAAATCCCTCCTGCTTGTTCTATTTATAAATCATATCATGTGACAATAGCAGGGCTATCATTCTTATCTTACAGCTTAAGCAGTTCTCATTTCCCACAAACCTCAAACAATTCCTGCTCTATCCCAAGCTAATTTAAATTCCGCCACACTCTGATACCGGTGTTCACGCTCCAGGCTAACCGCCCGTAAAGCAATATCGTAGTGCGCTTGGCTTGCTTCCCATTTTGCAAACGACCGGTCGGAGGCTCCTCCTAAAAGAACAAATGCTGTTGCGCCCATATTGAATACATTGGTAACTTCATCAATCGGTGCACCCAAGATAAACTCTTCCGGTGACTTGAATCTCGATGAGCCCCAGAAGTTCTCTCCCAGGTCATTTACAGTTGGCTTAGCTCTATAAAAATCAATATCACAAATCCTTGTTTCATCGTTCGCGAAATTATAAAGAATACTTCCATCGTAAAAATCGACAGCGACATAGCCCTGCAACTCAACATGTTCATGAAATGCAAAGATTACGTCTAAGGACGCTAAACGTTTTTCAATAGATAGTTGCTTATAGCGGTAAAAAGGCGATTCCAGATGGCTCAACTTAGCTTCTCCCGCAAACAGCCAATGCGAATGTAAACATTCACCTTCAAACCATTCAAACACCGCTGCATATCCTTCTCCAACTTCAAAATGTGACACCAGAGAGATCAGTGTTTCAGATTCAAGCATATTATACAACGGAATAGCTTTAATCAAATTATCAATAGCATCCGAGGAGTTCCCATCGTAAGTCAAAGGCTTTGCACCAGCAAATTTCACAAAATACTTCTGACCCTCCTTCTCCACACCAAAAGAAAGATTTCCCGAGTCCTGCTGATCGAACACTTTGAACACCCTGCCAAGTTTAGATAACCAAGCAAAATCACAAGGCTCTTGCAATTGAAAAGTTACTGCATCGATTTCGTATGTAAAATATTTTTCGCTCAAATGTACCTCCACATTTACTAACCTAAGTTAGCTCTATTTTCATAAAGATTCCGGCGATGAATGTTTCATGAGGACTTGTTCTTTTGACAATTTCATACGGCTTAAACCCTAACCTGGAGTATAATAACATCCCTTTAGTATTCACATTATGACAAACTAGATGTAACTCTTGAAGCTGTAAGTCCTCTTTAGCAGCAGCAAGCATGGTACGAATCAAATACTCCACGGCTCCCTTACCTCTATAATCGGGTGAAACAATAATATTTCATAGCCAGTACAAATCTTGTTCTTGTCATATTGCGGCATAATCCGTAGATGCGGCTTTTCGATAACTGTACGTCATTCCGTTTCCTACCTTCTTAACTTCAATCATGATCTTGCTCGATATTTAAGCACTAGAATAATAACCAGCAACACAACACATAAGGACATCGTATTCGTAATCAAAAAAGCTATACCTACTCCCGTAACCGCCAAACTTATCGCGTATGCTTCCATTAGACTAATCCCGAGCAGCATAAGTAAATACGACTTCAAATTTAAATCGGCTACGGATTTTGATTTAAGGATTTGAATAATTTGAGGAATCCATCCCAAAGACAGGATCACCCCACCTATTAATTGCATGATTGCAAACATATGAGCACCTCCACGGATTTTATTATTGTTGTATTCCGGGCGGCTCCATCTGGTTCCAGTTCATACTAAATTAACAACTATTTTTAGCTACTCTGCTTCTTTAAGCTTACTATCCTGCTTTGATATTCGTTCCACCGAGATCAATTCCTATAATGTAGCGTTTCATAAGAACCTCCAGAATTAGACATAACTTCACCTTTCATTATGAATGTCTGAAGGCTGAAACAATAGAGGGAACATACAAGTTATATGATAAAGTACCAACATTTCTATTACAAATGACTACTACTAACTGTCGCTTCTACTTCGGCTAACATCAATCTGTTCACACCCATCTTAATCTGATTCTCAGTAAGATTAGAATAGCCTAGTAGAAACACAGGTCCCTTAGGTTTACTCTCCAGAAAATAAGAAGATGCAGGATATACACGAACTCCGTAACGGAGCGCCACTTCAGCTATACGATTCTCTTCGGCATCCGACTCCAGCTCAATCAGTAAGTGCAGCCCCGCTTCCTCGCCATAATATCGCACACGACTCCCAAATTCAGTATTCAAGCTGTTTACGAGACAGGCTCTACGAGAGGCATACAGCTTACCCATCTGTGTAACATGCCTTGCATAGTGACCATTCTGAATAAATTCAGCTAATGCTTCCTGATCCAAAGCAGAAGACATGCGATCTGTAATCCATTTAACAGCTAAAAAAGGTTGAAGCAAAGCCGGAGGCAACACAACATAACCTATCCGCAGAGAAGGAAATAATACTTTACTAAAGCTGCCTACATAAATGACTCGACCCTCAACATCAAGACCAGCAAGCGCGGATAATTTCGGACCCTCGTACCTATATTCACTGTCATAATCGTCTTCAATAATAAAAGCATGATTAGCTTTCGCCCAATCCAACAGCTGAACTCTTCGTTTCAAGGACAGTATCGTCCCAAAAGGGAACTGGTGAGAAGGCGTAACATAGACTAGCTTTGGCGATTTTTTAAGATTACCTTCTTTATCGTTATCACTGTTTGTTTGGATCTCTTCCACACAGATGCCATCTTGATCTACTTTAACAGGTATGACCTCTACCCCAGCAAAAGAAAATATTTCACGCACAACGCTATGTGATGGATCTTCAACAATGACTTGATCACCTTTAAATAAGAAAATCCTCGATAAAATATCAAGAGCTTGCGTAGCTCCAGAAGTAATCACGATTTGTTCTGGAACAACGGGCATAGACCGCGTGGAACGTAATAAACGAGCAATTTCTCGGCGTAGTCCCAGTGAACCCTCCGCAGGGCCATAGCCTAAAGTATCCGGTGAAGCGCGGCGGCAAGCATTCATAAGAGCTTTTTGCCATTGATCCATAGGAAACGCGTCCCAAGCAGGTACACCATGTCGAAAATCGCAAAATACCGGGTTCAAATGATCAACTTCTCTAGTAGCAGGAGGATTAAGCGTAAGGATATCAGGTCCCTTCGTTATAAAATTGTAAGGGCTCTCATAATCTTTTGTAACTTTCTCCTCCAACGTCAACTCCGCAATAAACGTTCCCGCCCCTTTTCTCATCTCCAGATACCCTTCTGCCTGTAGTAGCTCATAGGATTGAAGGACCACGCTTCTGGATACTCCAAGCTGATTGGCCAAAGTTCTAGACGGAGGCAGGGGGTCCCCCCCGCTTAAAGCTCCTGAATGGATAGCATTTCGAACTTGCTCGTAAATTTGACGGCTAAATGGTATCTGTCGTTCTTTATCGAGTGTGATCAGCAAATCATGCTTCATAAGAGGTCCTCCCCTTCTGTTCCGACTTTTGATTTAAAAATATAGGGTTAGCATTTTTACGAGTATTGCTGCGGAAACAGAGCCTAGAATCACGAAGAGCAGCGGAATTTTTCTAATTAATACCAGTATAACAGCGACAGTCCCTGATGCGATACCCACAAGATTAACATCTGGGTCTACCTGAATGATTCCAGGTACCGTTAACGCACTAAGAACCGCTATAGGCAAATACTCCAGCAGCGCTTGGACTTTGGAAGAACCATTCGTATGGTTCGTAAGCAGTAAAGGCACAAAACGAAATAAAAATGTAATAACAGCCATACCTATGATGATTAATATAGTCATACGGATACCCCCTTCTCCGCTTTGACTTGCCCTTTAATTAAGGAGCCCACTGCCATGCCGATCAACATAGCTATAAGAATCGAAGAGTTTCCCAGCAAAGGGTTCAGTAGCCAAGATGATCCTGCAGCTGATATACATATAGCCATATTCCGTAAGCTGCCTTTCAATTGAGGTACAACAAGTGCAATTAGTAAGGCATATAATGACGTGTTTAGCGCCGGTAAATATAAAGCTGAGATATAGGAGGCAAGGGTGATCCCCGAAGCTGTTGCTATCAGGTTAGCGACATAGGGAGGGATTTGTAGGCCTAGCAGATAAGGAAGTCCTAAGGGCTGGTTCATTTTTCCATCCTCCGTTTTACGATTTACTTCTTCTCGAGGGATCATACTAACGGCATATACCTCTTCTGTTAAACTGAAGCCAATCCAAGTTCTCGCTAGTACACTGATGTTACGATTTAACTGCCCTCCAAAGGATAAGCTGATAAACAAATATCTTAAGTTAATGATCAGGGTAAGCAGTAAAATTACTGGAGCGGCTGCTCCTGCGGCAAGCATTTTTACCCCGATAAATTGACTAGCCCCCGCAAATACGAGCGCTGACAATAAGAATACTTCCAGACTTCCTAGACCTAACCCCTTACCGACCAATCCAAACGTAAAGCAAGCTGGGATAAATCCTGCAACAATTGCGATAGAATCTTTTAGCCCTGTTCTAAACATTACTTTTTGATCATTCATAAGTTTCTCTCCCTTATCGTTGTTACTAGAGAGAGCATACTTGGATACAGTTCCAGTGGAAATAACCACATTGGTGCGTATGTACCATACCAATTTCTTTCTCACAAAAAAAGACCGCCCTCTAGAGAGCGATCTTAAATGTAGGTTTAAACCTCCAGTGGACTTTCAAAAATCTCGTTGATTTCCTCTAAAATCTGCGATTTAATCTGGTCTACTCGATCAAAATTCAGGGTAGAAGTATAGATTTGCTTTAATGCAACTAGGAATACTTTTGCGTCTGTAAGATGTTGTGTGGATTGCTTCATGGTACTCGAATATCGCTCTTTAATGCCGGCTATAGCTTCGGAATATTCTTCATCTGTACCAGGCAGTATACAGCGGGAATACATATCGACGATCTCGTCGGTTGCCCGATCTGGGTAGTACTCATGTGGAGCCGTACTATCAAAAATAGCAAATCCAAGCTCACGCACAATAATCATATCAAGGCTATTTGGGTCGAAGCCACAGTGGTAAATTTCAACATCGAAACCACGTTTGATGCCTTCAGCCGCTATTTTCTTCAACAGTGTAGATTTTCCGGAGCCCGCACGTCCTTTAACCAGATATCTTTTTAGGCCTGAGGTTAGATTAGGAACAAAATCCACTGCCCCCTTAGGCGTCGCCGCACCTAAAAAACGATGATCTACCCGGCTGGATTTTTCAGAATTCTGATCACCGTACAGAAGCTTAATATACTCCTGTGTCAGCTCGTCGGCTGCTTGAAAATCCATTTTCGCGATATAAATTGCTTCCCATTCGTCATGAATGCGAAGAGCTTCAGCAAAGCCAGCATAAGCCAATTCATGTTCTTGTTTAATGGCTCCAACTAAATTATCGATTTCCAACTTCTGCTGGCACAACTGGAACTGATCAGCGGCCTGCTCCAAATCTACGAATACGATGGACTCTTCAGGCAGTTCAGGGTTTATTACACGCGGAGCTGTTCCATCCACAATTCCTATATTTAATTTGGGAATAATTACACCGTCGAATGAATCGTTATCTGATGCAGTGTGGATGAACCAGATCTCATAACCTTGTTGATTCAACTGCTCTCCAATTTCTCTAATCAGTTTGGTCTGCCCCGTACCTGGGCCTCCTTTTAAAACATATAGACGCGTTAAACTTTGCAATGACGACTCATAGAGGCTGTAAAAGCCGTGAGCCGTATTCCCGCCAGCAAAGAAATTGAGGATTGTTCCGTTCATAATCGCACACCTTTCCGGGCTAATGTCATGGTTCATATTTCATCGTATTATGGTTCCCTGGGAAAGGTGACACTTGGCGTAAGATAGTAGCTTCGACTTTCATCAATTCTGGAAATTAAAGTGCAGAAAACCGTTTCTCTTTTTTCTAAATATTTCTTTCTAGTTTTTAACGAACGACCGTCCATTCCCTCATAGTTACACCATTTGACCTTATGAAAGCCCATTTTTCGAAAGGTTCCGTGGAATAGTATTTTTGTAATTGGATTACTAAATATCCATCTATAGAAGAAATCAGGTGTCGCCATCACTTGCTGCTCACTACACAACACAACACAGGCTGCTGCCATAATAAGCAGCCTAGTGCCTACTAGTTTTCTTAGTTCCAAGATATAGTCACTACCCATAAGTTAAGGTTCTGCTTTATATCTGTTATATGTACGCAAAAGGTCGACTTCCAATCACTTCCACCAGGATGGGTTGAATTTGTTATATAAAATATCTAATTAAAATGCCTCGTCAGTATAATCACTGATGAGGCACATTTCTACAATTGTGCTATATCCTCATCGTCAGATGAGTAAAAAAATACAAGTTCACACATGTTAATAATGGGTTTTTGATTAGTGTTCAATCGTGATACTGCCTCCGATAGGTACATTGAATTTTTCAAGTTGATTAATAACTGTATTTCTATATACTTTATCCCCAAAACAGTCCTTAACTATAACATTGTAATTAGGAACTGTATTATTAATAATAATAGTATCACGGTAACTACCATTGAATACTACGACATCTTTTCCAACGATATCTACAATATTATTAGACGGGTGAAGAAAAACAAAATTCTTTTCGGCTCCTTCCACAAGCATTGAGCTATTGGCGGGATTTAATGGAATACGAAAGTTTTTGAATGTCTCCAAATTTTCTTTGTAAAAAGAATTATAGTACTTTATCACTTTTTTCATTTCTTCAGACAACTTAGAGAAATTCACTCCATATGCAGGAACGCCGGCCGCAAACATCTTTATAATCGTACAAGCAACATCTTCTTTTGTGTCATTGACTGTAAAGGATTGATAATCATTTAATGCAAAGGGGGTGTATGACTGGATATGAAGGGTTCTTTGATAATTAGTTTCTAAATCAAATGGTGCATCCCCTGCCCTCATAAGATTGCCATACCTCATATTAAAAAGTGTTCCGTAATTTTGTTTTAACTCAACAATATAGTCCGGATTTTTAGCTTTGGTTTTTTCTTCAATGCGCGCAAAAGTTTTTTCCAGTCCTTGAATCATCGAGTAAGTATCATGATTGTGATTGGGGTTTTGACATTCAATATCGGGTACCCAATTAAATAAATCATACTTCGCACCATCAAAACCCCATTTATCCATCAGCTTCAAACAAATCTCAGCCATAATTTCACGGCCTTCCGGGCTTTGAAAGCAATAGGAGTAATATTGCGGATCATTAAGATAAGGCACTCCATTAGCATCGGCAATAAGATAATTTTTGTTTTCCTGATATGCTTTTGATTTAAGAGCTACCGCGTGAGGTGCACACCAAATAATAAGTCTGGCTCCAATATCATGGGCTCTAGCAACTAATAGATTCATATCTGGTATTTTTTGCGAATCGGGTTCCCAATCACCAATGTCCATATCAATAGAATAGTCACTATCCAACCCATTACCATACCATCCGTCATCAATAATAAAATTATTTATACCGAGTTCTACACCTGATTTTATGTTTGATAAAAGCATTTCTGTATTAATATCCTTGCTGTCCCAATCGACCCATGAACACCACATAGGTTCCAGCGCCTTCTCCAGATATTGCACTTTAATCGTATACTTTTGACGTTGCTGATCGGCAAAGTCGCGTTGAACAAGTAACCAAGGTTTGCTTTCTCCAGCATAAGAAGTATAATGAAATACCTTTTCGCTATAAACAGAGGATTTAATGGGATATGTTTCATTTCCTCTTACAATGTCAAGTATTATATTCCCTGTATGCACATTGAGAGCCCGGTTAGATTCGGGTTCTATGATTTTAAATTGGGTTTCAATATTATGTCCGATCACGCCTACTGCATTTCCCACACTTCCATCATTATTCAAAAACATAAAAAGTGGAATTTTTATGTCTCCTATATTTGAAGTGAATTCGCGGCTATTTCTCCAAAAATCGATTAAGCTCATATAACGAAGGAACCATCGACCACTGTCAGGTGCTATAACTTTGGAATAGTTGCGCATCTCAAGAGTAAAACGATAACGTATTTTCTTAATCCAGTCTAAGGTATCTTTTGTTGAAACCACTATATCATTCTCATCATTAGTTCCTATGTTCATGTTCAAATATTCATTGTCAAAATCGTATGGTTTACCAAATGATAGATTATCAAACTTAATTTTCTTACCGGATCCTAATGAAACTGTGATGGCATAGCTTTCTCTCATGATTTAATCCTCCTTGTTATTACTTAGTTTGGTCACTAATATTGCATAAACTCTAAAGCTCTATATCTCTGAAAATTGAGATAACTTCAAACGAAGCGCCCGAACATCTGTTGTGGCAGATACGGAAGTAATGTAAGGCTAGTGATTTTTTTTACGAGAGAATATGGATTCAACTTGGTTTATAATTGATGAATAGTTGCCATCTGACTTAACACTATTTGGGATGATATTAAATTTAAGCGGTTGATCATAAAAAATAAAAATATTGTCGCCTAATGTGATCGCTTCAAGCATGTCATGAGTTACAACCAATGCAGTGAATTTGCGTTCCTTATGCAGTTCTAAAAATAAATTTTGCATTTCATGTCTATTTTGGTAGTCTAAAGCTCCGAATGCTTCATCCAGTATGATCAAATCAGGGCTAGTTAATAGTATCCTTAACAAGGCGATACGTTGGTTCATCCCGCCAGATAATTCATTTGGATAACAATTCTCCACCTCACTAAGTCCTACTTTTGCAAGGTATTCCCGAATTACAGCTTTTGGATCATCAAAATAATTCTTACATGCAAATAATATATTCTGCATGATTGTTTTCCATGGGAAAAGAACATTATCCTGGAACAAAATACCAATTTTACAATTGGGGGTAAGATTGATTTCTCCACCATCATAATTTTCAAAACCCGCAATCATGTTTAGTAGGGTGGTTTTCCCACAACCAGAGCTACCAATAATACTGCTAACTTTCCCCTTCTCAATGTACAAATCTAAATTGTCGCAAATAATGACCTTTTCTCCATTAGGACGTATAAACGTTTTTGATAAGTTTTTTATTTCTACGCAGTTTTTACTGATATTACACATTGTCATTACCTCTCACATCCGGATAGAAAAGTAATTAACTTTTCTGAGCAGCCATGTAGAGAATGCTCCCAGCCCTCCGATAATAAACATACACATTACCACACCGGACATATTTACAAGTGTATAATTCACCCATGTAAGATACCCGATGCCAGATTGACCGCTGATCATCTCTGCTACAACTACGCCTAACCAAGAACCACTCATCCCAAGTAATAACCCTGTAAAGATATTAGGAAAGGTGGCAGGGAGCATAACTTCAGTAATATAGACCCATCTGGTAACATGAAATGATTTTGCAATCTTGATGTAGTTTTCGTTTATATTCCCTAATCCTTCAACGGAATTGATAAGTATCGGAAAGAAAGCTCCAATAAATGTGATAAAAAGCATACTTGAATTGATGGACTGGAAAAGGACAATTGATATTGGAACCCAAGCAACATTTGGTATAGGTCGGATAAATTCAAAAACCGGATAGATATAATGCCGCACAAGTCGGTTTTCGGTAATCAATATCGCGAAAGGAATGGCTAAAATAACAGCACAGATAAACCCGGAGTATACTCTTCCTAGTGTGATTAATATATTTCCGTAAATCTCTAAATCAGAGAAAACAGATACGCATTCATGAATAATATCTTGAATACTGGGTATGTAGGAAAAAGTTACAAGGAACTTCCAATCAATGATTTTTAGGACAGATATGATTAGAAGAAAAATTGCGAATGATGCCGAAAGTCTAAATAAATTGACTAAGAAGCTAACATTTCTTTCACTTCTATAATTCATTTCAATTTTTCCCCTTCACGGTATTTAAATAGGCTTCAACCGGGAAATCTTTTAGGAATCCTAATTCATATAGAAATTCATAATTTTTTTTGAGCGTATCTCTATTTGAAGAGGTAATCTCCATCTCCCAGTCAATATTTTTTAAAACGTTAGCGATGACATCGGGTGGAAAACCGCTCTCTTGACTGATGATTTTAACGCTTTCATCAGGATTGTTTCTTAAAAACTCATGTGATTCTTTGATACTATCCAAAAATATTGAAGTATACTCACTGTTTTTTTTCGCCCAGTCGTCATCAATCATAATACCTGCCAAATAATCATTTCCTGTCACTTCTCCATCCATCAATCTAATCATCTGGTCATTTTGCATCAAATAAGATGGATATGGCTCCCATGCGGCCAATGCCTGAATTTTACCTGTTGTGATCATATTGTAAGCCGTTGGTATATCTTGATTGATGATCTCTACTTTATCTAGCAAATCATTTTGCGCAAGTATATCTAATAGCATTTTATGAGTACTTGAAGCTATCGGTACTGATATGGTTCTACCCGCCAAGTCATGAATATCGTTTATTCCTGATTCTTGACTGACAAGAATGCTTTGGTTTTTTCCATTTAACCCCTTTCCATCTATAGCGAGAAGTCTGGAATTATACTCTTCGTGTAAGTAGCCATTATATAGATTTATAATGCTGGGCATGTCACCCATATATCCGATTTGATATTTATGAGCCAACATGTTGTTATTAATAACAGAGCCTGAAACCTCGTCATGCCATTGTATATTAAAATCTATATAGGGGTATCTGGCCTTTAATTTTTTTTCAAATAAATGTTGGTGTTTTATAATTAGTGCGCCCCAGGTTTGAGCAGTTATACTTTGATACCCGATATTTATAGTCACTTTTCCATTTGTCGAGGGAGTTATAAAAAAGGAAGCAGCTAAAGTTACCATAACTAGAATAGCGCACATTGAAAAAAATTTATGTTTTCTTGCTTGGTTTCCCCTCACACATCCACCTTCCCCCTTAACTGAAAAGTACTTAAAACAAACCTTCAATTCTTAGTTTTTTCAACATAAGTCCGCATTCTATTACATTTAACAAGATAATAGATGTAAACTAAAAAATAGAGCCTGCAGTTTGTAAGTCTGATTAATGTCCTTTCAACTGGTGAGAACTCGCTCTTCACGATATACTTTTTGTTTTTAAATAAGTAATTTTTCGATTTTAGTTTGTATACATTTTTCAACCCACCCCAAACTCCTGCTGGGTTTGTATAGTGTGTTTCATTACGAATGGATCTAAATAATTTGAGATACAAATATGTTGTTAGTCTATCCATATATTCGCTATCGTTAGTAAAAAAATTAGAGGCAAACTCCCTTTTAGCTTCATAAACATCAATAATATTTTCCCAGTAATTTTCCCAGTATATGGTGCGTTTGCTTAGCGAATTTGGAGCTAACCGATTGTAGTTGTATAACGGATCGGCAATAACATATATAGATTTAGCTCGGGATATCGCCTGTATGACGATAATTTCATCTTCATGCATGCAAATATCCTTATAAAATTTGATGTTTCTAAGTATACTTTTTCTAAAAAAACTACACCATACATAGCCGGTTGTTATGAGCTTATCTTTCTTCAAGTCTCCATATAAAGGTAATATATAACAATCATGTATATCATTTTTTGTATATAAACCTTCATCAATTGGCAAATTGCAAATCCTGGCTATCCCATCATTTCGGTGACGATAGGCGGAACAAAATACGATATCCGCATTATGCTTTGAGGCCGCATTATACAATAATTCCATCATATTTGCTTCGCACCAGTCATCAGCATCAATGTAATTAAGAAACTCACCCTTCGCTTCATTCAAACCTGCCATCCTAGACATAGGCAATCCGCTATTTTTCTGATGAATAACGTGTATACGAGTATCATCACTTGCGTATTTATCACATATTTTTCCGGAAGAATCTATAGATCCGTCATCAACCAGAATGATCTCGATTTGTTTTAACGTTTGGCAGATTAGGGATTGAATACATTTGTCTAATGTGTCTTGCATATTATAAACAGCCACAACAATGCTAACTAATGGGTTGGTTAACATACACTTATACTCCTTTTTATATTCACACATCGATTCGTTTGAATGAACAACAAGTAAAGTCGAGTCAGACCATTATATAGTACCTAGTACTTGTTTTATCTTTCTCTTAAAAATGAAACCGGCTGTAATTGCGGAAATGATATCAGATATAGGCTCTGCTAAAAATATGCCTATTACACCAAAAAAACGAGGTAGTATTATTGCTAGTGGTATCAAAAGTATGATCTTCCTCAAACAGGCCAAAAAAAGGGATGTTTTTGCTTGACCGAGTCCTACAAGAGTACATTGAACGCCTGACTGAATGCCAAAAATCCCCCACCCACAAACAAATATAGGCATCATATATGTAACAATATTTATCATTTCAAAATTATCTGTAAAAAGTGATGCGAAAAAAGTTGGAAATAACATTATAATAGCGACAATTAAAGATCCAATAATGATATGCAAAGCAAACCCTAACCGATATGCTGTTTTGACCCTAACATAATTTTTTGCTCCAAAATTATAACTGATAACAGGTTGGACTCCTTGTGTGATTCCGTTGCAAAAGATATATATCAGTTGCATAACACTTGTAATAATCGTCATTGCTCCTACATAATAATCACCTCCATATTTTTGTAATCCTGAATTAAAAATGATATTAATAAGGCATTCAGTTAGTTGCATAATAAAAGGGGAAACCCCTAGTGCCAAAATGGGAAGAATCACTTTTTTATCAAACTTGATATACTTCTTTTTCAAACGAATAGCACTTTTGTGAGATAAAAGATAACGAACTATCCATAAAGCACTAGCTGCTTGAGAAATTAACGTTGCAAGAGCCGCACCCTTAACACCTAAATTTAGTGTAAATATAAAGATAGGGTCTAAAATGATATTGAGGATTGCCCCAATTAAAACAGATAACATTGCTATTTTGATTTTCCCTTGTGAAGCAATAAAACTATTTAGACCCAATGAAAATTGAACGAATAAGGTACCTAGAAGATAAATAAATAGATACTGGTCAGCATATTCAATTGTTATCTCACTTGCACCGAAGAGCAAGAGTATCGGGTTCTTAGTTATTTGCAAAACAATGGTAAGGAGAATTGATATCATAAATAAAGATGCAGCACTACTTCCAAGAATAGCTTCAGCACGATCTTTATTTCCTTTGCCAAGCTCTATTGATGCCAGAGGGGCACCGCCAGAACCTATTAATTGCGCAAATGCAGATACGAGAATGATAATGGGGAAACTAACACCTACTCCTGTCATAGCCATATCGCCTACTCCAGGTATCATAGCGATATATATCCGGTCCACAATGTTATATAATGCATTAATAATTTGAGCTACAATAGCTGGTATAGCTAATGAAACGATTAACCTAGGCACAGGCGTAGTGCCTAGGTTGGAGCTTCCGGATTTATTTTCATCTATCGCAATTTTACGATCCATTGTTGATTTAAGTATGTTCACTAGTAAGTTTCTACTGTCATTAAATCAGTGATTTTCACAGCTCCATAAGGACGAATTGTAATGGGATATGTTGAATTTTCTAAGAAATTAGCCTCTATATATTCAATGTAGTCTTTTGTGTTTTCTTTTGGAATTATTGCCATAATAACACCGGCAAACCCCCCGCCATGAACCCTTGATGCACCTTTTCCTATCTTTGAAATAAATTGTTGGGTAAGTTCTAACGCAAGAGGTATACCTTGCTCTGTGATATTGGACATTGAATAACAATTTTGGAGTAATTTCCAAGAGGAATCTCCAGAGGCTGATACTAGAGTTAAAAATTCATTGAAATTACCACTTTCCAGAGATTCTATCTGTTTATCGACTACTGTATTTTCATTGAAAAAATGTATTGCCCGAAGAATAGCACGATCGCTTACTTGATTACGCAGAGATTTAAGGTTAGATAAGATATCCTCTAACTTCAGCTCTGCAAGAACGCTCTTTCCAAAATAAGTAGCTACTTGTTTCATTTCTTTTGGTACAGAAGAGTATTCTTCACTTAGATCAGCATGGCCTTTACCTGTATTTACAATAATAATTTCATAACCAACTTTATTAAAATCAAAATTTATATTCTTAATTGTTGGATTATCTTCATTTTGAAAATCAATATTGATAATCCCACCAACTGCACAAGCCATCTGATCTAACAGACCAGAATCTTTATTCCAGAAATGATTTTCGGCATATTTGCCGACTATTGCATATTCAGTTTTACTCAACCGGTTTTCATTAAAAAAGTGATCCATTATTGAACAAATCAGCATTTCAAATGAAGCGGATGAGCTAACGCCAGCGGCAGAAAGAACATTGCTGGTAACATATACATCGAAACCACCCAAGTTTTTATCGGTTTCTTTAAATCCAGCTAAAAGGCCTTTGAGCAATTCAATAGTACTTCCTTCATGCTCACTATTCAGATCATCAATATTAATTGAGAAGTCCAGCTGATAATTTTCACTGACAATAGATACATAATTATTTTTTGTTTTTGTGGCAATACCAATACAATCAAGATTAATGCTGCCTGCGAGTATTTTTCCACCGTTATGATCTGTGTGATTGCCCCCAATCTCTACACGACCTGGAGCACTAAAAACTTCAAAATCCTCATGTTGGAATCTTTTTGTGAATTTTTCGATAGCTGTTACATAACGTTGTTTATTTTTTTCTACAATGTCTTCACCATAGAGATCAACCCACAATTTAGCGTTTTGCGTCGAATTAAGAGCTTTTTCAAATTCAATTTTATTCATTACTGCACCTCACCTTTAAATGTATGACTCGACTTTTGCAACATGAAAATCGCATAAGTACTGATATATCTGGTCAAAGCAGAAATCAATTCCTGGGTTTAACGCTGCATCAGTCATAAATGCTTGGTTAGTGGGCTCCACATCGGCGATTTTTGCGCATATCCGACACGTCGCATTTAATGCAATCGCTTACCAGAATATCTGATAATATCGTAGCACTCGGTCTTTGCCATCGTTAGAACTTTTTTTGTACAGATTTGTAATTTTATTGCCTCTATGAATATTCTATCGCTTGGATATTGTAGTTTTTTTGGATTTTTGTCATATTTTTGTTATTTCACTCAATTTCCTTCAGCGGAAGCGTAATTTTCAACCGTGGCCCCTCGCCTAACTCACTAGTCATCTTCACACCGTATTCATCGCCATGCAGCAGTCGAATTCTATCACGCACATTGGTAACGCCGCCTTGTTAAACCTTTAGGTAAGAGGGATAATGTTCAAATAAACATCAAAATATTCCAAAAACCCACTTTCTTTTAAGGAGATATCATGCTAAAACAATTAGATAATAATTTCAAAGCATCTGGTCTACCATCAAATTACACTTTAGACCAAGCAGGACAGTTACTTCAAGAAAATTACAATGCAATAGAACTAAGTAAAGAAGATTTTAAAAGTCTACAAAAAGATCCAGATGCTAAGTACGATCACATTGCAAAGTGCTATAAAATAATGGACACAAAGTTACTTTATTCAATTTATACTCAGGAAGAGAAACAGGATTTATCTGAAATGATCTTATATCTTAATAGTTTGGTTAACGATAATAGAGGATCGTCAGAAAATTCTGAAAGTGAACTTATGTGGAAAAATATAAAAGAAGGAAGACGAATCAATATTGTACTAGAAAGTGTAGATAACAACTCTATCTCTTCATTTACTATGCAAGGTTTGTCTCAAAAAATTCTGTATGATCTAATTATATTAAAGGGTATTCCAGATGAATATTGTTTACTGGGCAATCCTCATTATGAATATTACCTGAATGTACTGCATAACGCAGGCAAAATATAATGAACATTTCACTGAACTTAAGTTCTTTCAAAATTAATTAAATAAAAAAATACCCCGTCGACCAGTTACGGTTGACGGGGTATTTTTTTATACATGCTTATATCAAAACCATCCTAAATTCAAAATCACTTCTGTAATTCCTTATAAATACACTAACCATCAGTTAGTGTATTTTTGCTTGCATATGTTCATCTTCTATGAAATCTAATAACCCGCTGGCTTTGGAACATGAAAACCATTGTTTTGCGCGTAATTTTCAATACTCCAGATGCCGATTTCCTGCTCTCTTGCTTTATCCTGAATAGCTCTAAATTGATCTACGTATTTCGTATTAGGTGCAAATACATATGCCACACGTGCATAACCCTGCTCTAGCAGAAGCTCATTAAACATTTTGCCATCGATATAGAGATAACAGAGTAGACGACCATATTTATCTCGTTCTGATACATCTAGTTCAATTTGCACATCTTTATTGGTAAGCATCTTTTTGGCATAATCAGAGGCTTCTATTGAAAATGGCTGTGGCTCAGGAATGTTCGGATTAACGGATTCCGGGGTATCGACTAGTAGCAAGCGTACTGTCTCTTTTTTACCGTCGATAGTCAGCTTCATGGTGTCACCATCAACTACCCGTGTTACCTTAGCATCTAATAAACGTCTGTTATCCTCTTGTGTATTCTTTGCAGTAGGGCTAGGACTTGTTGTTATAGATGGAGATGGAGATGGAGCTTGATCTGGAGTAGACTGCTCGGCGAAAGTGCAAGCGGTAGCTGTTCCGAGTATGAGGGTGATGGCTAAGCAGATTTTTAATAGATACGTTTTACTCATGGTTAAACCTCTTTCTTATACATATGTAATAGCTTCATGGGGTCTAATTAAAATAAATCAAAATAGTAAAAAACACAAGTTTGTAATATTTAATATAGAAAACAACGACAGCTATGTACCAGAAAAATAAGATACATGGCTGTCGCCGTTTTAATAAATTCATAATCTCCGTTAATCACCCAGCTTAGCTTCTGCTACGTTTAAGTTGGAAATTTTTATTTTGATTATGATCGATAAGAAAGCAAGCAGGGAAAACATAATTCCGATCCAGATGAGCTGATGTATTCCTGCATGAGAAATAAACCAACCACCGATAGCAGTCCCTATCGTAATTCCAAGATTGGAGAATGAAATAAACAAGCTGTTACCGAATTCGGGAGCTTCTTTCGCCTCGGTCGTTAACCATGCTTGACTGACAATGAGTCCGCCGGAATGCACTGCCCCCCAAATGATTATGATAATAACCATCGGAATGAAATAAGATCCTAGATAATAAACGAAGAGGTAAGTTACCGCATATAGCAGAGGAAACATGATGACGGTCTTTGGAATACTTTTATGCAAAAGACCCCCAAATAAAAAGTTTCCAAAAATCATGACTGTACCAAAGGCCATCAACATGATACTAATCCATGATCCATTCATATGTGTTACTTGACCAAGATACTCAGCGAAGTAACTATATACAGAAAACATAGCTGCAAAGATAAAAATAACAGTCACAATATTTAACCACAATAGGGGTTTGCGTAGTATACCAAGCTGCTTGCCATAAGACATTTTTTCTTTAACAGGCATGGAAGGAAGCCAAGCGAGTATCCCTAAAAAGGCAATTATACTTACAACAGCACCAAACAGGAAAGCAACTTCTAATGATATTTTGTCCGCGAGATAAGAAGTCAAAGGCACACCAAAAGCAAACCCGACTGTGATTCCGGCGAAAACCTTTGTAACTGCTTTAGTACTCTTTTCTGGTGGGACAAGTTGAGCAGCGGTCACAAGAGCAACTGAAAAAAAGACAGGATGAAAAATAGCAGGGATAATACGAAAAATCAGCATTACTTCAAACATTGTTGTATAAGCGTACACAACATTTGAAATTGCAAAAATAAGTACAGCCGTTAATAGAATAACTTTACGATTAATACCAGAAGCCAGTAATGTTAGAAATGGACCAGAAATAGCAACGACTAAAGCAAATATACTTACAAGCCATCCAGTCTGTGAAGTCGATATATTAAATTTTTGAGTTATCTGCGGTAGAACACCTATAATCCCCATTTCCGTAGTGATAATACCAAATACACCTAAAGCCAGAATAATGATAAGCAACGGGTTAATCTTTTTCATTTTTAAAATAATCCTCCATTTATATTCACATATACAGATTTGTAGATATGTATTATCAAAAAAAAGTCTTCCCTCCTCTCATTTATAGTTTCTGTTTAATATACTCGGAAAATTCCTGAATTGTCTTCTCGTTCCGACGATAGTACGTCCACTTCCCAATTCGCTCAGATTCCAACAAACCAGCTTTTTGCATTGTCAACAAATAACTCGAGATAACAGACTGTGCAAGTCCCGCTTTAGCTTGAATATCTCCCACGCATATTCCAGTTCGAAAACTAAGGCCTTGTTGTAAATAAGGCTTCTCATCAAAGAATTCCTCTGGAGTTTTTAACCACATCATAATCTGACTACGCGTCTCGTTAGACAAAGCTTTAAATATCACTAAAGGTTCCATGCATTTTATTATATCTACTTTTATAGATTTGTAAATGCAAAATTTATTTAGTGCATGAGATATTTCCAAATTAACCAGCAAATCAGTACGGATACCCAAGAAATGAAACCGAAAATCATCACGATTTTGTTTTCGCTCCATCCATATTTTAAGCTGAAATGGTAATGAATCGGAGCCATTCGGAACAGACGCAGCTTAGTTCGTTTATAGTACCAAACTTGTAATATGACCGACAACTGCTCCGCAAAATAGACGAAAAACAAAATCGGTATCAAAAGCTCGACCTTCTCAATGACAGCTAAAATGGAAAGAGAGCCACCGATCGCCAGCGATCCTGTATCGCCCATAAACGCTCTTGCCGGATAAATATTGTAAAGGAACAGCCCAAGCAGACAGCCGATCATAACAAGGGAAAATGTCTGCACTTCAGGTTTGTCCGAAATCATAAAAAAGAAAAAATACGTCGGAATGGCTACATTGATCAGTAGCCCATCAAGACCGTCCGTAAAATTGATGGCATTTGCGGAGCCCACCACAAACAGCAAAATGATTCCGACATAAAGGTACAAAGGCAATTGCAAATAGTCCCCTTGAAATAACCCAATATCGCTCGTCAGGCCGAACGAATGGAACAACACATACAAAATGGTTCCAGTAAAAATAAATTGTAACACTAGCTTTGAGCGACCGGTGATGCCGGACGGATTTTGCCAAAAAGCCTTTTTGAAATCATCGAGAAATCCGACTGAGCTGAACAACAAAAACGTGACGCATAAGAGTAACATTAGAGGTCCGGGATGAAACTGTAACGAGATCGCTATCCCGATAAGCAGGACCAACCCTGCCATAAGCGGTGTACCACGTTTGGCCTGATGATCCGCTGGTAACTCGGAGCGAATTGGCTGCGTTAGCCTCAGCCTGTGCAGTGTCCAGATCAACAACGGCGTAAATATCGCCACTAGAAGAAAAGACAGGCCGGAAATAGCCATAATTCCAAACATATAACAAACTGCCCCCTCTTTGAAAAACAATATTTTAAAACTTCCACTCCAAATACTCTACTCTGGAACCTAACTCACACTCACGAAATTGATTTGAGAGTTATTAAGATCGCTTGAATTATGTAAAGTTTTATCCCTCTCACTTGTATCTTTAGTAAAATGATATATGTAAATAAAACTTTGATAAAGAGAAAGTATTCTGTTTTTATTTCCTATTTTCGCTCCTCATTAAGAAATACTTCCGATCAATAAATAAAGGACTGCCTATCGGCAGCCCTTCATTTATTTCGCATCCCTCTCTGTTTTCAAATCGATAATTACCTAAGAGTCTAGCTCTGCTAATTCCTGAAGGATTTTCTCAATATCACCATCAGGATTTAACGCTTTGATCATCTCTTTCGTAATAGCTGCACCCTCATAAACTTGTGCAACAACCTCTAAGGGGAGTGTGAGTTCAAAATAACCTTCGGCAAATTCCACAAAATCCTCAGCTGTGCGGAAAATAGTCCCTAGCAAAAAATCCGAACCATCTTCTGTCCCCGCTGGAATCTCTACCTTCCCCTTTTTCCACGTCAAGTCATTATTTTCACGCCAAAAACAAAAAGTAACATCATCCTTAGTTATCGCCTCATCTTCCAGTAAAGACAATAGTGAGGTTGGGACTTCTTCATAGATTCCTGGCCAAACTTCATGTTCGTCGCGCGCATATGGACTTACTTCGGATTCATGATCAAAACCTTTAATTATCGTTCCTTGAGGTGTAAAAATAATAAACAAATGATCACCTGAGCCATTATCGATCGATGCTAGAGAAACATTCTTATCAAATTTAGAATCAAAACTATGATAGCGAAGCCATTCCTCTGAACATAGGACAATATTTAGAGAAGCAAGTATTTTCATGAGTTTTTTTAAGTTTTCGGGTGCTGGTAAAATATCTAACACATTCATCTATGATTCCTCCCCATTCTAGTTATTAATGATTTTAGCATATTGATGAATTAGGAGTGAAAAAAAAGACTACCCGAAGGTAGCCTTTCCAACTTAACAAGACAATAGCTTAGCTTAAGATCCCGCGCCCTTATATCTTCTAACCCCATAACTCCAAGCTAACAGACCAATCCCAAGGAATATCGCACCTACAACAGGTGTCATCAGCGCCAGGCTCGTCATTTCTTCACGCTGCAGGAAGAGCGCTGCTGGATATACCCCGACGAATGCAAACGGGATAATCCAAGTTAGAAGTACCTGGATAGCACGATTGTAAATCGTTACCGGATAACGGCCATAAGTCTGAATGTTGTACATTAACGGAAGAATGCCAGTAGGAGCATCCGAATAGAAAGACAATGAAGTCAATGTTGTATAAATCCCAGTATAGATGGCGACGGCACTTAACGTAAGAATGATCAAAGCCGGTATCGTCCACCATTCAAAGGGAAGACCCAGATTACTACCACTGATGGCCATAATAATAATACCTATGAAAGAGCCCATTAGTGCTGGTGGATCAACATTTTCCAAAAAGATCTGGAACAGATTATGCGCCGGACGTGTCAAAATACGGTCCATCTCACCTTTGACGATGTAACGCTCACTGAATCCCCATAGATTCACAAAACAACTAAACACCCCAAAAGGCACCATAAAGAACCCATAAACGAACACTACTTCGTTCTGATTCCAGCCGCCAAGGCTATCCGTATGCATGAAGATTACTAGTATAAAGATAAAGTTTGTAGCCTGAAAGAGCAAATCTGATATGACCTCTACCCAAAAATCGGCGCGATAGGTGAGCCGGGACTTCATATAGTTTTTAATGTATTCAATTAATAATCCAAGGTAATACACGTTTCCTCAACCTCCCTGCACGAAGAGACGCTGCCGCGCCGCATGATATAACCAGACAATTGGAATCAGTAATGCCAGGAACCAAACGATCTGTATCCCTAGTACATTCCAAATCCCAACCCCTTGCACCCGTCCTGTAAATACAGAACCTGGCAAGTAAGTAATCGCCTGAAACGGCAGCACCTTAAGTATAGAAGATAGCCAGTCAGGAAACAGACTGATCGGCACGATCAGACCAGAGAACAGATCAACAATTACCCGCTTCATACGCATCATGCCCTCATTATTCTCAACAAAGAAAGCCGAGAGCCCAGTAATAATATTGATCTGTGAATTAATCAAAAAGCTGAAAAAGAGCATTACAAGAAAACCCGCCCATGCAGATGGCGCTGTCGGTAATTGAACCGGGAACAGCAGCATCGCTATCGCCATGCCGGGAATCATAAATAAGAGGAAGCGGAACATTCCCTCTCCAAGACCTTGCATCATTTTGACTAAGACATAGTTATAGGGCCTTATAAACTGGATAGCGATACTTCCATCACGGATATCCGTAGAGATCTCGCGATCTAGGTTATTAAAATAAAAGGCTCGAGCCATCCACGACACAGCAACATATGATGTCATTTGCGTTGCAGTAAAGCCACCCAATGAATCCCCATTACCATAGATGGCCATCCAAGTGAAATAGTTAACCCCAATATTCAGTGAATAGATAAGAATACCTGAGTAGTAGTTAATCCGATAAGCAAGCATGGTAAGGAACCGGATCCGTATAAAATCTAAGTACGCCCCAAACAGTAATCTACGACTATTTTCTGGAGGACCACCTGAAGACGAACCTCCTGAGGACGAAGACATAGCTGTTGCAGCATTAAGCTTATCAGACATGTAAAGCCTCTCTTTCATCCTTCAGAGCGGCAGCTTGTTTCTCTGGTTTATCCGCAGACCCGGATTGATAAATACTGCGAACAATATCGTCCGTATTCGTCTCAATGATTTTGATATCAGTAATGTCGGCTTTCCCTACTACCCGTCCCAAAACATCGGATACATTAATATCCAGCGGTATCCAAACCGATGCTCCAAGATCGTTGTCTGCAGACCAAGTAACCGGCATCCCTTCAGTCCAAAGCTCAAGCAATTGCCGTTTCGTTGCATTTCCGAATTGAAATTGAACTTCACGTCCGGTTCCCCAGCGCTGTTTCAGATCTTCTAGTCCGCCGTCATAAATAATTCGACCATCATCAAGCATAATCACCCGCGAGCAAAGGGCTTCAATATCTTGCAGGTCATGTGTAGTCAACAGTATGGTTGTTCCATGCTCACGGTTCATATCTTTAAGGAATTCACGGATCTCTGACTTCACCACAATATCTAAACCAATGGTTGGCTCGTCCAGAAATACAATCGAAGGGTTATGAAGTAATGCTGCGACTAATTCACAACGCATCCGCTGACCGAGACTGAGCTTACGAACAGGACGATTCAGTAGTTCTTGCAACTGCAATCTTTCGACCAATTCATCCAGCCGTTTCTTGAAGTCTTGTTCAGATACCCGGTATACCTTGCGCAGCAGCTGGAAGGATTCAATGACCCCAATGTCCCACCATAGCTGGCTGCGTTGCCCGAACACCACACCGATATTCTTCACGAATTTCTCGCGCTCCAAATAAGGAACATAACCACCCACCGTAAGATTTCCTGAAGTTGGTACGAGAATACCCGTGAGCATTTTGATCGTGGTTGATTTCCCGGCACCGTTCTCGCCGATATAACCACAAATCTCACCCTCGGGAATGGAAAAGGAAATATCCTTTACAGCAGTTACTTCCGTATACTCCCTTTTAAACAAATCAGCGAAGGCCCCTTTGAGACCTTCGCGGTTTTTTTGTACTTTGAATGTTTTGCGTAAGTCTTGTACTTGAATAGCAGTCATATTGTACCTCACTAAGCTTAAAGTTGGGTTCCAGTAACCCATTATAATTGAAGAAGTGCAAAAGCACTACCTCAATTTTTACTTAGCCAGTCTTCCTACAATTGGATTCGCTTCTTTCACTGCCTCTAGATGTCCAGAACGAGCCACTTTGGTGCGTAAGTATTTCTCGTTAAAAGAAGATACATCTCCCCACAGCGGTACTCTTTTCACAGCATTCATACCTGCAGTCTTGAGAGCTTCCAGTTTCTTCGGATTGTTCGTAATTAACGTGACTGGTTTATGACGTAGATGTTGTAGAACGCTAATCGCTTCTTCATAATTTCTTGAATCATCAGAAAAACCCAGCTCTAAATTAGCCTCAACTGTATCGTATCCTTCTTCTTGTAAAAGATACGCTAAAGATTTGCTAAACAGTCCAATGCCTCTACCTTCATGGTTAGCAAGATAGAATAACGCACCTGAACCGTGCTCGACGATCATTTTCATGGACTGATGCAGTTGGAAGCCACAATCACAACGTTTGCTGCCAAAAATATCGCCGGTATGACAAATGCTGTGCATCCGAATCAAAGCTTCATCTGAACCTTCGAAATCACCATATACTAAAACACTGGATTGCTGACCATCTGCGAGGCTCATGGATGGTAACTTTGAAATCAAAGCGGCTGTTGCTTCACTATTATCACCAAGAAGCTCTGCATCCGTAGTGTTCAGCCAGTTGTACCATTTAAAAGTAACAGTCTCTCCGTCTAAATTCACGGGTAAAGTAATCGGTCCAACTAATAAATTTGTACTGTTTTCTAAAGGAATTCGAGTAATTTTATTTTGTAGGATAGAAATAATATCTGGTTTAATCATGGGTACACCTTCCTCAATGTCCATCGATGCTTAGCAGTAGCTAAACTTAAGGATCGAATATTAGTTAAAATATAAGTAACTATTTGTAAGTAAGTTTATCATTGTAATATAACTTCGTCAAGTTATAATATATCTTTAAATATTTATAATTACTTTATGTAAGTTTATGATATAATGAATGTCGAGGTGATATTATGAATGATTTCAACATGTGTCCTCGCTTTGAAAAAGCGGTAGACTTGCTAAGTAAACGTTGGGTCGCGCTGATCGTTTTCGTGCTTATGCCAGGTCCACGTCGTTTTGGCGAAATAGAAAGCTGTCTGTCCAATCTAAGTGGTAAAGTGTTATCTGACCGATTAAAAGAAATGGAAATCGAAGGTATTATTGAGCGAACCGTATATCCAGAAATGCCAGTACGCATTGAGTACTCCCTTACTCCAAAAGGAACCGCGTTGGCTCCTATACTTGGTGAAATTGGAAATTGGTCTACGGACTGGATTGAGCTTGGTGTTACAAATTAATCCGACTTATACTAACTTGAAGAGCCCTTTTTGTTCCGTAAATCCGGCAACAAAAAGGGCATTTTAAGTTCTTAGAAATATTGTTAAACTGCTATAGATCTTTCCGTTGAAAACGATACAATCCGATTAAGAAAGCGATTAGCGTATAGAAGATCGCATAGACGATAAATGTATTAGATGGGACTGAGGTGAAGTTATCTAACCCAAATAGACTATTGGAAGCGTTAAACATCCCGTTCATTTCGTTAATACTAAACAGTTCAGCAGTCATTCTGCGCTGTAACCCATCTACAGGCATAAGTAAGGACATTATACCCGTCATATTATTTAGAGTGCTAAGTGCTTCGGGCTTAGATAATAAAGAACTACTTACCTTGTCAATCATTCCTCCTAGCCATCCTGCTCCATAAAGCATCGTCATAAAGACTCCATTCCCAAGGGCTGAGAAGAATCCTGAACCCAGCATAGAAACAGTTATTAGCAACGGTACGATGGAAGAAAAGAGCAAGAATGATTTGAATAACGCTAATCCATCTCTTGGAATTGCGGTATGGGCTTGCGTAATTAGCAATATAGAAACAAATAAAATAAGTGCATAACCTATCCCTAGTGTTACATAACCAAGCCAGCGACCTGCGTACCATTTCCAGCGTGGAATTGGTCTTGGAAGCAAGGCTTGCATCACTCCCTGCTCTGCCTCACCTGAAATGGCGGAAAACGAACTAAAAATAGCTAAAAAAGCAATTACAAATGCTCCGAAGAAAAATCCAAACGATAAAATAAATAAACCATTTGTAAAACGAATAAGGAGTTCTTCTCCGCTAGCAAAACTCGATCCGTGAGACATAGAACTTTGTCCGATCGTACCCGCAATAAACCAAAACCCAATAAGAAAGACCACGGTCATAATTAATGTCAGCACCATTACTCTTTTGCGCATCAGTTCTTTCCAGGTCATACCCATTATAATTCTCATTCGTGTTCACCTCTGTGGCTTAGTCCTGATACAGCATTCATAAACCACTCTTCTAGACGTTCTTGCTGATGTGAAACTTCATATAAGGTCATCCCTTGTTCTATAATCAGTGTATTCAGCCAACCCACCTGCTCTTCACTTTCCAGTTCCGCTTCCAACCAAACCCTACTACTGTCTATGGATTCTTCGGTATGGGAAGACACCCGGATCTGCAAGCCTGTCTGATCTTTTAGCCACGACAATAAAATAGGCGCAAAGCCGCCTACTTTAAATCGCCAGCTCATACGCTTGTTTAACACCTCGGACACTTTACCATGCCGGAGAATAACTCCGTTATTTAGTAGCGCCATTCGGTCGCAAAGTACTTCAACATCCTCTAACAGATGAGAGTTTAGAAATATCGTAACCCCTTTTTCTTTTAGATTCTGTAATATACGCCGGACTTCCTGACGTCCGATTGGATCTAGTGCCGATGAGGGCTCATCCAAAAAAACGATAGCCGGCTCATTAACAAGTGCACAAGCTAAACCCAGTCTTTGCTGCATTCCCTTAGAGTAATGCTTCACTCGGTCACGTCCACGCTTACCAATTCCAACCTCATCAAGAAGTTGTGAAATTCTCTTATCTGCTACAGACCGTTGCATTCCGCATAGTCTTGCATGCAGCCTCACAACCTCCTCACCCGTTAGCCATTCCTGATAACGATACAATTCGGGTAAATAACCGATTAGTGATTTAGCTTCTAGCGAACCAATCTTATGCCCGAACAGAGTTCCACTGCCACTTGATGGATGAATAAGACCTACAAGCATTTTTACAAAGGTGCTTTTACCTGCACCGTTAGGGCCGAGGAAGCCAAAGGCTTCCCCTTTCCCTACAGTAATACTTACATTTCGACAACCGCGTCCGTTATCATATTCTTTAGTTAGGGACTTGGCTTCAATTGCTGCAGTACTCATGATTCAATCAGCTCCTGAACCTTGGTCATAAGCTTCTCTTTACTCGAATAGAGCTCACCTGACAAATTGAATAGCTGTCCATCCTGAATCCATGTAGCTTGATATACAGGACCGCGGCTGTATTCATAATTGTCAACTATAACTAAAGTGTCACCCACAGTTATTTGCTCCGTATTTTCACCAGCGATTAACGGCATTGGGATTTCTCCGGATAAGACCCTGCTTTGCATTAAGCTAGTCTTCAAGTAATCTGGGAGCAGTGGGAAATTCATTACAGCTTCCAAAGCCTCTTCCACTTTAATAGAAGGATCAACGTTAAGTACAGGTGCATTCATCTGCGACAGACTTGCCCAGTGCGTTTCGTCAGATGAGAGATTGTAATTCACAAATTCCGGGATATGAAGTGTAATTGGTTTACCGTCAATCGATTCGGGCAGCAGATGTTCTGCTCCAATTTTTTTCAGGGCTTTGTTCACTTCGTCCACTTTCAGATTAAGCGTGATATCTTGTGAAGCACCCACCGTAACTGAATTATGCCCTTCCACTAAAGCAGCGGTTTTCGCTGGATAGCCTAGGGTAGCCTTCAGTTGATCCGCAGGCAACTCACCAATGTAAGCCCCGCTAGCGTTTGTAAACTCACCGAATTGATTAATTGATCGATTAAGTTCACCGTCTTCAGCCACCTGTGTGAAAATATTACGCAGATCACTTTCCTGAACAACCGTAACCTGTTCCATCCGGAACTGATTCAGAATGGATGCCATTGCTGTGTTTCCTATAGGGGTCGCGAGTATGACTGCAAAAACAGCTACACTTGCAGCTACAACTCCTAGTTTCCGACGACGGTTCATACGCAGTCGACGCGGACGTTGTACTTTCTTATCATGGGTAGTTACAAGTATGTCCTGTACTACCGTTGGAGTTGACTCTGATTCAAGGTTCTCTAGATTTTCAACCTGACTTAAGTTAACAGAATCCTCAGTTTGGGCTTCCGTATTTTGACTCCATTTTGCCCATTGAGGATTATAAGGCTCATTCTCTAACTTACTCTGTAGCTTGGCCCAGGCTTCGTCTGTACTTTGCTTATCTTTATCTTGCTTTCCTGAATAGTTATTCATTATTATACCTCCTGATTTTAAAGATTACTTCGTAACTTCTCCTCAAAAGAAGTCTACTTCGTCTGGGGTATCGCCTTCGTTGCATTTTGTCTTAGTTTCTCTGTCGCTCGGTGAAGCAGGGTCCCTACTACTGGAGGCCTTACTCCAAGCTCTCCCGCGATTTCCACATAACTGTACCCCGAGTAGCGAAGAAGAAGCGCTTGTCTGTCTCTTTCAGGCAATTCATTCAGCCAGATGTGTACATCTTCCTGATCTAGCTTACTAATTATGACTTCTTCACCTGAAGGGGGAGATTCACTAGCATCATAAAGCTGCTCTTGTTTATTCTGCAGTCGCCGTTCCCTTGCTTTTTTGTCCAAATAATCATATCCAATACGAGTTAGGACTCTATGAAGCCAGGCACCCAGCGCTGCTGGATCATCTGGTGGATTACGGTACAATCTCAGAAAAACTTCTTGAGCTAAATCATCAGCCGCCGATTCATCACGTACCAAAGCGGCAAGCTTACGGCGGACAACAGGGTAATGTTCATAAAATATTGTTTTAAAAATTTCAGATTCCGGAATTTCCATCGTGTAAATCCTCCTTATCAGCTGCAGCTATAAGTAAGACGACTGTCAGTACATTTTTGTATCAGAATTCTTCATAATTATCATAATGCATTATAAAACATACAAAAAGACAGCCCCTAATTAATAAGGTAACTGTCTTCATTATTGGTCTTACCTATCTGTTTTGATTCCAATTATCGAATTCGAATATATCGGTTAAGAATCTTCTTGGACAAAATACTTCGCTCCAGCTTAAGCTCCAGCAGCTGTTCTTTCCAATGTAACACTTCATCTGATTCTTCATTCTTACGCAGCTTCTCAAACAACTTCATGATCAATATGTTAACGGAATCAAACCGTGACCATAATTCTATCACACTTTCTTCTTGAACCTGAGGTTCTTCCGATACTGTGTTAAGATTCTTTAAGCTCTCTATGATGTCAGCCTGCCACTGTCCATCGTTAATTGCTTTGGCATAATTTAAAAGGTCCAGATAATCGTCGACTGACATATGTACCGACTCCTTTGCATGGTTATACCAAGTATTATACTAGGTATTGTGTATATTGCAACACTTTATCCCTGTAAGTATACAAAAAAACAAGGGCTAGTATGCGGACTAGCCCTTGCTAATAAATTTAAACGGAGTACGTTAAGTTATAGTAACTTCTCGATTTCCTCTTTGTATTGCTCCGATTTCGGACCAAATACGATTTGTACAGCACCTTGACCAAGTCTCATCACACCAGAAGCACCGAGTTGTTTCAGTGCGGAATCTTTAACGGCTTTTTCGTCTTTAACGATCAGACGTAGGCGTGTAATACAAGCATCGATATTTTCGATGTTTGAAGGTCCGCCGATGTGCTCAAGAATTTGAGCAGCCTTGGAAGAAACAGCTGAACCTGTTCCATTACCTCCAGTTGGTGCTACAAGCGCATCATCATCATCTTCGCGACCAGGGGTCTTAAGCTTGAACTTCGTGATGATAAAGCGGAACAACACATAGTACAGAACGAAGAAACACAGACCTACAGGGATAAGAATCCATGCATTGGTGGATAGCTTCATGTTTATCAGATAATCGATCAAACCAGCGGAGAAACCAAAACCAAGCTTAACATCCAGAATGTACATTAACGCCATCGAGAATCCTGTAAGTAAAGCATGAACTGCGTACAAGGCTGGTGCCAAGAACATAAAGGAGAACTCAAGTGGTTCTGTGATTCCTGTTAAGAAGGAAGCAATAGCAGAACCGATAAAGATGGAAGCTACCATTTTACGTTTTTCTGGTTTAGCTGTATGAATAAATGCAAGCGCTGCACCTGGAAGCGCAAACATCATGATTGGGAAGAATCCAGTCATAAACATCCCAGCTGTTTTGTCTCCAGCGAAGAAGCGATTTAAGTCACCGTTAACCAATTCACCCGCTGCATTCGTAAAATCACCAATTTGGAACCAAGCAATCGAATTAAGTACGTGGTGAAGACCTGTCGGAATCAACAAACGGTTAGCTGTACCGAAAATGAACGCTCCAACTGCGCCAAGTGACACTACCCAGTTTCCGAAATCACTAATTACATCTTGTACAGGGCTCCAGACCATCCCAATTAATACTGCAAGGACCATCGTGGAAGCTGCGGTAATGATTGGAACAAAACGTTTACCCGCGAAGAACCCAAGCCAATCTGGCATCTTTATATTGTGATATTTCTTATATAGAAATGCTGCCCAGGCACCGGCAAATATACCCCCAAGCACACCCATATTCAACTTTACAGCATCATCAATAAAAGAGAACTGAAGGGGTACGGCAATCAGAATCTTGTCTAGTACTAAGTATGCAATTACTGCTGACAAGGCTGCTACGGCGTCCTTGGCAAATCCAATGGCAACCCCTACTGCGAAGATTAGAGCAAGATTTCCGAAGATAGCACCCGAACCGGCATTTAGAAATGGAACAAAATAATGGTTCAGGAATCCACCTATCGTTGCCCCCAGAGGTATATCTTTTTCGTAGTTAATCAGACCTAATCCTTGAAGAATAGCTGCCGCAGGCAAAGTTGCTACCGGAAGCATAAGCGACTTACCTAATTTCTGTAGAAAACCCAACATAAAATATCATCCTTTCGATTCAATAGTAGTAATGCTGTATCAGCTTATTACTTTGAAGCCACTGTAAGAATCAGATCCTGTCCTGCTGTAACCTGACCATAATGTCCGTTCACTTGAGGTGGTGTTTCCTCCGTACTAGTCACGATTACAGGTGAAATTGTGTCACAGCCTGCTGCGCGAATAACATCCAGATCAAATTCGATTAAGGTTTGACCTGCCTTCACTTGATCTCCAGAGGCAATATGACTGACAAATCCGTTGCCCTTAAGACTGACAGTATCGATTCCGATATGTAACAGCAATTGCACACCGGAGGAATGTTCCAGAATAACTGCATGACTCGATTTCACGATATGAGCAACCGTGCCATCAAAAGGAGCTTTTAGTACCCCTTCGGAAGGTCTGATAGCAATCCCGCTACCCATATGACCACCAGCAAAGGTTTCATCGGGAACTTCTGTTAATGAAACTGCCTCTCCGCTGATTGGTGCCATGATTTCGATTGTATGTCCAGTATGTTTCTCTTCTTTTTTTGATTTCCATTTGGAAAACATATGCTCCACTCCTCTAAAGATGTTAGTTTTGTTTCACTAAAGTCTGAAATAATCGGTGTAAGTGCATCGCCAGGAAACACAGCTCTTCCTCCGGGATATCTACACCAAGAGATTTTTGCATCACTTTACCGAGCTTTTGAGATAACTTGTATTCCTCTTTGTATTCCTTCTTAATATGTTTCACAAAAGGATTATCTATTAGTGATCCTTTCAAAATACGTTCCAGCGAAAACCGTAAGTGGATCATTAATCGAATATGATTCATACTGCCATGCTCAAAAGTTATATTCCGTTCTTGCTGAATCATGTCTAGAAGTTCACTCACGATATTAGATGCTTTTACTAACTGACCCACCGATACATTGTTAACTGCGGAGTACACATGATAAGTTAGAAATCCAACCTCGTCTTCGGGAATTTGCACCTGAAATTCAGCATTGATCTTCTCTGATGCCTTGTAAGCGATATCAAATTCCTTCGGAAAAGACATCTTAGTTTCTTGTAAAAAAGGATTAATAATATCCATCCCGTTGCGCAGACGGTAAATGGTGAATTGAATGTGGCTCGGGAGTGCCAAATAAATCTTGTCGTTTAATTTGTCAGGAAATTGACTTTGGATATCAGCAATTATTTCATCAGTTATTTTCATCACTTTGGGATCTATGTCTTCCAGCAATATTTGATACTGACTCCAGGATTCGCGGTCTTCTAGACGAAACAATTTCTCGATACGAGGATCGTTTCCTTCAATCACACCTGAACCTTTCACAGCAAAACCAATGCCTTTACCGATGATGACATATTCCTTGCCGTTCTTGCTTCCCTGAACCATTACAACGTTGTTCCCAATCACACGCTGTACTTGAAATTGCTCGATCTCCCGCGACAAGCTCATCACTCCTTTCCCATATTATCGTCAATTAGGAACAAAAAAAGCCAAGAAATGTCTCATCGAGATGAAGACAATCCTTGGCTCATGCCCTTAACGGTAACACGCCACTAAAATATAAATGATCATTTATGAACATATCATAAATCATGAACTGCTAACTCGTCAATGGTAAATTTATAAATGTCAAGCGCAGCTCCTGAAACTCAAAAATTCACGAGTTATAAATAGCTTTCAATTTGGGGAAGCTTTTCTTTAAGCTGACGGACATTGGTCTCCAGTTTTAGAATGACCTCTTCTAATTCCTTTGGGTCGACACCTCTAAGTACTGGGACCTGAATAACCTCTGTGGCTTTGGTTTCTGATTTTAATTCTCGCATCTCCAGCTGCTGTTCTTGCCATTTATCCATCAGGTCAGCAATTGTCGCATAAAAACGCTCATAATCCTTGATTACGCTATCTAAAAATGTGTCCACTTCCTCCGCATCGTAACCACGAAGCTTCATACTGAATTCTTTTTCATGTATGGTTAGAGCATCTAGAGTGATGCCAAGTTGGCTGAATAGCTTACGTTGTTTGTCCAATCGACGTTTCATATGTTCATCCATCATTTGTTACCTCCAAGTATATACTGCAATTATCCGGCAGTAACCATTATAACAGGGTGAGAGCATCCTGAAAATATAACTATAGTTCCAGTTCTAGAAGTTATCCGCAACCGCCTTGTTCAAAATACCTAAGCAGCGATCAAGATCCGTCTTCACCTGCTTCTTATATAGCTTCGCTTTCTCTTCTCCATCAGTTGTGAAATGGTATAAGACGATTTCTTGAAAATCCACCTTCGGGTCATTCCCTTTTAGCTGTTTAGTACGATATAAAATTCCTTGCTGTACCAGCTCATGCAGCGCGCGATAAATTTCGCTCTGTGGAGGGGAATATCCATGTGCCTTGAAATCTCGACGTAAATCCTCAAGCATTTGGTATCCATACCCGCGATGTTGTTCTACCATTGTTATAAGATACACCTTGATAAAAGCCCGTTGAGCAATCATAAACGCCATATAAACCCTCCTCATGTTGTGTTTTTTTGGTTAATCTTACCTTCTATAACTCTAGTATAAGCACTATTTTCCAACTTTCACAACCTGAAATGTGGTAGTGGGTTCACTTTTTCCGATTTGTATAGAAATTTAATAGGGATAGATGATGAAATTATTGAAAGTAACTAGATAGAGTTGTTTATTTTGTGATTTTCTATTGTGAATTTTTCATATGATGAAAGTTGGTTTTCTCGAGTAATAAATAACGGCCATTGAGAACTTAACCATAAAGTTCTCGATGGCCGTTGAATAATGAGTGAACAATACCTTAGCGTTTATTGACCTCATGCCATTTAGCGAGTAATTCCTCTCGGTTCGCAGCAGCGATATCGAATCGATACGTAATCATTAATTTTTCCAGCTTAACAGAAGACAATAGCGGATGGATCTTAATATTCGGCATCACAGGTAAGGAAAATGCGGAATTCATATAATCTGTCTGAGCATCTGTTGACAGTACAAAATCTACCAGCTGCTTAGCAGCAGTCACGTTGTTCCCACCTTTCAAGATCGACACTGCACCTATCTCCCATCCAGCTTGTGGAGGAATAGAAGATTGTATAGCATATCCCGAATTCTTAAATCGAAGCTGGTCGCCCATAAAGCTGATAACAGCAGCAACTTCACCTACTGCAAGCCGCTGGGCAGAACTAATTCCTGAGAATGTAGTTGATGAACTCTGCTTCTTAAGAGCACTCACCAATGCTAGAGCTTGCTCCTCCCCACGTTCTTGTGCAAGAGAGGCTAGCAATGTGTATCCTGTACCTGAGGTTTCTGGGTCCGGAATTTCAATTTTCCCCTTGAGCTCGGGACGTAATAAGTCTTCGTAGCGTTCCGGAAGAGGTAAAGCTACAAGCTGAGGATCTTGATTCCAGACCTGCTCATTTACACCAATAGCCAATGCACCCATGTATATACCTGTCCAATAGCCCATTTTATCTTTATAGATGTCGGGGATCTCATCAGCAACATGTGATGAATAGCGAATTAATTTCCCTTTGTTCTTGAGCTGCTCATGAAGATCAGCAGGCCCACCGAGAACAACATCAATGCCAGTCTTATTGATCGACATCAAATGGTAGCTTGCCTCACCGCCAGACATGCGAATAAGCTCATAAGACTGTCCCGTCTTCTTCTTATATTTCTCCAACAGAATACGCGCTTCATCCTCTTGAAAAATTACATATACTTTGAGAGGCTGATTGCTTTTCTGTCCAGGATAGAAATATATTAGAAGAAGTATTGTTACCGCAACCAATGACAGGATAATCACCTTTGTTCTCAATTAGAACGTCTCCTCCTGATAGACTAGCCTATAGCCGTCGTTCTATATAAAACGATACGCCAAAAAAGGAAAACGACTGTTTTCCTTTTTTGGAACATCTACTTCAGTTTACGGACTAACCTTTTTAATAATATGAATTTTGTCTATTGCCGCACTCATCCGAACTTGACCATCGAAAGTCTTTTGACCAATATCATAAGCATCGACAATCCATTCTTTGCCCCATTGATCTGCAAGGAAATATCTTTCCTTTTCTCCTAGAAACATCGAGGATTGGACTACTCCCATGATGTTAAATCCACTAATGTCCGGATGATTTAGTCGCAATGATTCGGGGCGAACACTCAGAAGAACTTCCTCACCCTCTGTCAACTTTTCATCTGTAGTAATAGTAACGTTATCCCCTCCAAAGCCGTAGCTAACTGTTGCCGTACCCTCTTTACTTTGCATGACTACTGCCTCAATAAAATTGGTAGAACCAATAAAATCAGCTACATATTGTGTACGAGGTTTATAATATATTTCATGCGGCGTACCGTACTGATCAATAGCTCCTTTATTAAAAACAACGATCTGATCTGACATCGACAAAGCTTCCAATTGATCATGCGTTACATATATTACGGTTAGTCCAAGTTCCTGTTGAATTGTTCGCAGTTCAACGCGTACCTCTTCACGTAATTTAGCATCTAGATTACTTAGTGGCTCATCCAGGAGAATAATCGGCGAATTCATCACTAAGGCACGAGCCATAGCTACACGTTGCTGTTGTCCACCAGACATTTCATGGGGATATCGTTCTTCAAGTCCGGATAATTTGACCTGGGCCATAACAGCCATTACCCGTTCCTGTACTTCTGCTTCAGGTCTTTTCTTAATATCTAGTCCATAAGCAATATTATCAAATACCGTCATATGCGGGAACAAGGCATATTCCTGGAACACCATTGGAGTGCCCCTTTTATATGGAGGTAATTCATTAACCAAATTCCCGTCAATCCACACCTCACCATCATCGATGGTATAGAAACCCGCGATGGAACGTAATAAAGTCGTCTTCCCACAACCACTCGGACCAAGGAAGGTGATGAACTTCCCCCGTTCAATCTTTAAGTTGATATTTTTCAAGACATGGTTATTGCCGAACACTTTATTCACATTTTTCAAATCTAGTAGTATGTTGGATTCCATCGTGCCCACTCCCTTCAAAATCATTAGAAATCAAATATTTTCACTTTGGAACGGAAGATCAACTTGATCACTCCCAGTGTACCAAGTGTTGCACCCATCAAACCCACTGCCACAGCGGCTGCCCAATAATAGGTTCCCGTTTCGGCATAGTTAAAGATCGATACTGCTGCAACAACCCATTTAGGGGTAATTAGGAAGATTATCGTACTCAAAGTATTCATATTTTTCATAAACGCATAGACGAAGTTCGCTACGACGGTTTTTTGCAACATTGGAAATACAATCGTTGTTAGCGTCTTACGGCTACTCGCACCCAGATTGGTGGCTGCTTCTTCGATCGATTTATCCACTTGTTTAAAAGACGCAGTCAAGCCGCGATAACCTACAGGCATCTGTTTAAGTAACATCGCAATGACTATCAATGCTGCAGATCCCTGCAAAACAATCGGACCTTTACTAAACGCAACAATCAGTGCAAGACCAACGAATGTTCCTGGAAGCGCAATTGGAAGAACCGCGCTGAAATCTAGTAATTTTTTACCTGGAAAAGGTTTGCGAACTACTATATAGGCGAGCACTAATGCAAGAGCCACCGCCAGCAACGCACTAATTAGCGATAACACTAAGCTGTTCAAAACGGCTGGACTAGATGAACTTAAGACAACTTTCATAATATGATCCAGTGTGAACGTATTATCTCGACCAAAGTTTTTCGTAAAGGCGAAAAGAATGGTGATCGCAAACATCGAAATAATGAACAATGAGATTAAACTGTTAAAAGAGAAAAGTAATGCATCTGTCCTCTTAGATGTAGTGATCCGTTTCAAACCAGATACCGGCTTACCAGTTATCGTTGAGTAGGAGCCTTTAGATAAAATCTTATTCTGAACCCAGAATACAATCAGTGCAGGAATTACTAAGATAATCCCCATGACCGAAGCTAGTCCTGCCTCGTTATTAATGATTTCTCCGTAAATTTCAACTGCTAAAAGTGAATAGTTACCACCAATTAGCTTTGGATTTCCGAAGTCAGCGAAGCAGTTAATCGCTACCAGCAAGAATGCGTTAATAACACCTGGAAGTGCAAGTTTCAGCGTAATCGTCCTGAATAATTTGAATCCTCTAGCTCCAAGATTCTGTGCTGCTATCTCCAGATTCGGTGATATAGCGCGGAGCACACCCGTTATAGTCATGTAGGCAAGTGGAAAATAGGATATCGTCTGAACAATCCACAGCCCCGGTAATCCATACAAATCAAGCTCAAAATTAAAGTTGGTATTTAACCATTGTGAGATCATTCCCCCACGTCCAAAAAGCAATAGGAATGCTAAACCACTCATAACCGAAGGAGCTAATAATGGAATAAAGGCTATAAATCGAAAGAACTTCTTTCCTCTGATGTTACTATAGTGAATCGCATACGCGTATATAAATCCAAACACTGTTGCTGTAAAAGCGGATAATGATGAGCTAACTACCGTATTTAATAGCGCTTTTCCATAACGGGGTTTACTAAAAAACGTTGCCCAATTATCAAATCCAGATGTAAACACAACGACTACCAGCGGATAAATAACAAATAGAATGAGAAATGCAAAGCTAGTCAGTACAAGTACGAGTGACGACGGATCTTTAAAGAGCCTGTTGATCGACTCCCCAATGCCTTTTTTTTCTTTCATAGGGGGCGACTCCCACCTTTCTGCCATCCAATTTGAGGGGCATTACAGTCATCATATATGGTACAGCCCTGCAATACCCCTATTGGCTCTTTTATTTCAAATCTTTTAATGCATTTTGCAACTCTTTACGCTGCGATGCTGCTTTTAACAAATCATAAGCATCGTTGTATTTCGTTGTTTTAATATCAATGCCACCTTTAGGAATCGGTACTGATGCTTTAACGGATACTGCGTATGCAGATTGCGTATACAACTCACCCGGTTCATTGGTAAGCATATAATCCATAAGCTTCTTCGCAGCCTCTGTATTAGGTCCACCCTTAACAATCGATAAGGCTCCAACTTCATAACCTGCTGCTTCTGGAACAACACTAACAATTGGGTTGCCTTGGTATTTAATCTTCAATTGATCGCCTAGGAAAGTCACACCAATTGTATACTCCCCTTTAGCAGCTTTCTGAATGGGCTCAATGCCAGACTTAGGTCTTTCCTTAAGGTTAGGCAGCAACTGTTTGATATAGTTCAACATCTCATCATCACCCCATACTTGGGCTAAAGAAGCTACTGCTGTATAAGCTGTACCCGATGTTGCTGGATCGGACATACCGATTTCACCTTTGAATTTAGGATCGAGCAAATCCTTAAAAGTTTCAGGGTATGGATCACTACCATATTTCTCTTTCCAACGTTCTTCATTAATACCTATAGCGATTGGATTTAAATAAAACCCTGTCCAGAAGCCATCTTTGTCTTTCATATTGTCAGCGATGTCTGAAGCATTCGGAGAAGCATAAGCTTCCAATGAACCTGCCTCTTTCAGTACTTGGTGCGAATCTGCTGGCCCTCCCATCAGAAAGTCGGCTTGTGGATTCGACATTTCATTCTGTACACGGGATACCGCTTCTCCACTTGGTAAACGTAGGATGTCATAGTCAATTCCGGTTTCAGCTTTGAATTTATCCAGAATTTTACGAGCCTCTTCCTCTTGAAAAATGGAATATACGGTAATTTTTTTGATTTCTTTACCGCCAAATACTCCTGATTTATACATGAAGAACCCCGCTACCAACACAACTACTATGACTGACAATAAAATGACTGACTTACTGTTTTTTTTCTTTCTCGCCATAGACTAAACCATCCCTTCAAGATCAGTATGAGGCATTATTTAGTTTGAAATAGACTCTTTGATTGGTCTCATCCAGAAGGTCATAGACCACGAAGTAAGCGCCGTTATAACGATCCACATGGATCCAGTGCTTTTTCACTCGATAATCATTCGTGAGCTGAATGACAAAGTGAGCATCGGGTGTACGTTGTAAGTCATCAAAATGGCTGAAATCGATAATACGCTCTGCTGCACGAATCTGCGATATCAACGCCTTCCTCTCAACCTGAGTGAGAGCTGTAAGTACTCCCTGCTGTAGTGTGAACACATCATTAATCTTGTTTTCCACAGCAGATCCAATACTCGACGTTGTTAACATCTTATCGATGAGTGTACTTTGCAGCTTGCGGATAGTTGCACTTACATTAAGCGAATTAACTGACTCCGCACCGAAGTGAAACGCATTCGTTTCCACTTGAAAAGGAATATCTTCTTGATCCAGATAGGCCATCGTTCCCGTCAACAGAAGTCTCGGAACCAACTGTTGTGGACGCTGCATTCCTGATGATAACAACCCAGAAAAAGTAGATCTCAATTTCAGCAATTCCTTCGGATCCTCAATGGATATCGTCCCTAGGCCTGGATACGTAATATCCACGCGCATCGGAACGCCTGCAATGCGGTCAAGTTGATCCTCCTGTCGAGGTACAACATGCACTTCATCAAGAGGTATTCGAAAAGTGTAAGCGCACATGCCGATTAGCAGACTGCCTATGATGACTTGTAACAAGATGAGGCGAAACCATGAAAGCCCTTTCTTATCCTCTGGCACTTACTTTAACCTCCTCATATATCAGAAAAATTTTAAATTTGTATCAGTTTTGTAACAGCGCTTACATTTGTTATGTTAAGGGGAATCTCAGCTGAATCTCTGTCCCCTGCTTCTCCGAGCTAGTAATGACGATACTCCCTCCTTGAAGTTCCATAAACTGTTTACATAGAGGTAATCCTAACCCATGTGATTCGTTTGAAATAATACGATCCTGTTTTTCTGCCGAGGGTAGAAATAATATACTTTGTAATTGTTGCGATATCCCTCTCCCGTTATCTATGATACGAACCAGCCCAAAGCCCTCATGCTCCGTTAACTCGATATAGAGATTTGTGCATTCGCTATGCTTAATAGCGTTATCAATCACGTTAAATAGAACTTGCTGAGTTCTCTTGGGATCTAAATTCACTTCACAAGATGAGATCTTTAGCGTGGTAACAATCGCGGATTTTTGAAGGGTCGGCTCTAAGATTCGTAGACTATCCATAATGACAGCCCCTAAATCAGTACACTCCAGCTTGATACGCCAAGCCTCATCACCAATCAGTGAGGTCTGTAACAAATCCTCAACCATATTTAACAACCGAGTACTCTCTTTACGGATATAGGTATTACACTCCTGTATATCATCCTTCTTATTCATTCTTTCAATTAAATCCGAAAACCCGATAATCGAAGTTAATGGTGTTTTTAATTCATGAGTTATGTTGTCGTAGAAAGCTTTCTGCTTTCCCTGTTCATACTTTAACATTTTGATATGATGTTGCAGCGCATCCGACATATGATTGAAATCCTTGGCTAATTCTCCTACCTCATCCTGACTACTCGCCTGTATCTTTCTGCTAAAATCGCCAATGGATACAAGCTTAAGCGCCTGCTGCAAGGCATGTAGAGGCCTCACCAACAAAGATGAGAATGAATAGCTGACCATAAGCGAAAAAATTAAACATCCTACAGCTGCAGCGATGAACCATGTGCGCATCTGGTTTAATGTCTGCAAATTCTCATGGAGGTCCAATAAATATCGAAATCCACCCACAATTTCTCCTTCATACCAGAAGGGAACTGAGTAGATTAGATATTGTGTACCTTCACCTGCAGTTATGACTGTGGCAGCATTACCAGTAAGCGCTTTCTGAATATCATTACGTTTAAGTAAGTTTTCTTTATCGCTGCTGCTCCCAACAATCGTCTCATCTAGTGCGAATAGTTGTACTTGGAAATTGCTGTTTGACGCCAAATGCGACGCAATAAAGGGGGCGTACTTACCTGAAAATAATTGTTCTATATTAATTTTCTGATCACTGACAATCTTCAATGCCTCAATACGATGCAAGCCAAAATACTGACTTAACGTCTGAGTATCCCGTTTAATCATACTTTGGTTAAGCGTATAATTAACGATAAAAAACATCGCTGTGAGCAGCATAACAATCGTAACGGCATGCTGAATAAACATTTTATTTCGCAGCCCCATCTTCTATACCTCCAGCTTATAGCCTGTCCCATGTATAGTGGCGATCAGATGCTCGTTGGGTTTCATTTTCTCCCGAAGACGGTTTACCACCATGTCCACGGATCTTGTATGCCCATAATAATCATAACCCCAGACCTGATCAAGCAAGTCTTCGCGAGTGAAAACTTTCTTAGGATGAGCACATAAGAGCCACATGAAGTCAAACTCTTTACTAGTTGTCTTAAGCCATTGTTCCCCTATCTTACAAGTACGTCCATTCTTATCAATTTCAATAGGTCCAATCTTGATCACTTCAGGAGGCGCCACCATCTTCATTCGTCTCATAACTGCCTTAATGCGCTCGATAAGTTCCCTTGTCTCAAAAGGTTTCGTTAGATAATCGTCTGCTCCCAACTGAAAGCCAAGGATTTTATCATTCATTTCATTCTTAGCGGTGAGCACGATTACCGGGACTGACTTATACTGTTGTTGAAGCATTTGAAGAAGCTCGAACCCGGAACGGTCAGGTAACATAAGATCTAACAGTATTAAATCGGCAGACCATGTTCCAAGTTCATCCCACGCCTTAGTCACCGTTCCTACAGCTTTCGTCTGATACCCTTCCACCTCTAAGCTCAATTTTAGCAGCATTTGAATGCTGGGATCGTCTTCAATAATTAAAATATTCATACGTAGCCCTCTTTTCCTTAGATGCTATTTTACACTGAACTTTCATATTTTTAGTTACCCTCTTATAATAGCGGATATCGTTCAATACGAAAACGCTTTCCAAATATCTACAATTAAAAATACAAATCAAATAATTGACTATAAACTTACATTTTATGTCTCTGTATAGTAAGTAAAATCCACAAAAAAACTCCCACATAATGGGAGTTCTACGGATTTAGGATTTTGTAGAACGGACTATACCACTCGAAAATCCCTTAATCGAGCGATTGCGCTCATGATTGCTCATCTCTGTTTTTCTCCATAAATTCTTCCTTCGTCAATCCAAACAATATCAAATCATAATATCGTCCGTTCGTGTAAATGACTTTCCGCCGCACGCCCTCTTGCACACAGCCGACTTTCTTTAACATCCCTATAGAACCTTCATTACCTTCAAGCGCACATTCATTGAATTTATTTAGCCGTCGCTCGAAAAAAGCATATTTTAAGAGGATGGTTATAGCTCTCGTTCCATACCCTTTACCTCGATGATCTTTATCCACCTGCACACCAATGCTGAACGTACCATTTTTCTCGTCAATGCTATTGAGATTTACGCCGCCAACATTTTCACCATGCAAATCTTCGATCGTAAACATTAGTCTATCGGATGAGAATTCAGCGTAAGTCTCCGCAAAATTTTTAGCTTCGGCAATGGTGGGTGGTAGTTCAACTGCACATTGTAAGAGTCGTCGTGCTGGGGTATCAAAACGATTCGTATAATAGCCTTCCCAATCCCCTTCTTGTATTGATCGTAATCTTATTTTCTCGTCTTTCCAGTAATAATTGCTATAATCTATCTCTCTCATTTTCTAGCCTCCAAATAATATTGGGATTGTTTTTTTATAATAAACATTACTTTATAACCATGTAGTAAGATATAACCATTAAACGTGACTATGAAAAACACTTTGGAAAAGAGGCAAACTTATGAGTGATTACCAATTGGTCAGTGATTATAAGCATATCGAAAAATATAAAGAAAGCTTTAATGCCTTAGCTAAATCAATCTTCGGGATTGATTTCTCGCCATGGTATGAACAAGGAGGCTGGAGTGACAAGTATATTTGTTATTCCTATATCGATGGGGACCATGTGATCGCTAATGCGTCCATAAACAAAATGACGATTCTCATAAATCAAAAAGAGTATAACGCCATTCAAATTGGCACTGTAATGACACATCCTGATTATCGCATGCAAGGATTATCCAGGAAATTAATAGATCAAATTATCGCGAAATACGAACATGAATATGACTTCATTTACTTATTTGCAAACGACAGTGCTTTGGACTTTTATCCTAAATTCGGATTTGAACGTATGCAAGAAAGCAGCTTTTCGATTAACGCTTCTAATCTTAGAAATCAAACGTCTAAAATCTTCTCTGTGCGTCCCTTATCTATGAATAACTCCGTTGATTTCACCATAATAAAAAAATTCGCTGAAGAAAAAGTTCCGGTGTCCTCTATACTCAGCGTTGTAAACAATGAACATCAGCTGCTGTTTTATTTTATCCTTCCTTTCCATGATTCTTTTTACTATATTGAAGAAGCTGACGTCGTAGTGGTCTTTAGACATGAGGAGCATCAGCTTCATATTTTTGATATTATCAGTACTAAAAGTATAGATATTAACGCGATATTGAATAGCATTATTTCTCCTGAAACGGAGGTTATACATTTTTATTTCACACCAGATTATGCCATAGATCACATAGAGTCAGCATTAATTCCCCAGAGTGAGGATACGTTATTTGTACGTCCATTTTTAAAAGAACTACCTAAACATTTCATGTTTCCCATAACCTCACATGCCTAGATAGAATGAAGAAGGCTGCCATCCGGCAGCCTTTTTTTTATTTGCTCTTTCATTCCTTCAGAGCTTCATTTCATACCAGATTTATTCATTAAACAAGTGGAGCTTGAATCAATGTTGCGAAATTGAATCGATGGACATGACCATCATTTAATGTAGTTTGGCCAGATACAAAATGTACGTGTTTGCCATTTCCGACTGAAATAGCAGGGCCTGTTCTTATCTTTTTCAGATTATGAAAGTGGTTCAAGAAATCAGTTCTACTAAGATCAATTTCATGAATATGGCTATTCCCTACTCGAATCGCCTGCCCCGTAACACCTGCAAAGCGATGGTTATGTCGATCTGCACCTTCTTCAGCCAATTTCGTACTACCTTCAAATTCATGTACATGTTTCTGCGCATATTGAGAATATAATGTTTTCTTCTTTAGAGTAGCTTTTTTCTTTACCATCTGTTGTGAACCTCCCTATAAACATGAACTTCACAACATTCTATTAAGAAAACACATTTTAAGTTCTAGGCAGGTGTCTAAGTAACCATTATGATTTGTTTGCTAATCCATTACAGGAATATACATGCTCTGTATCTCTTGTACTCCAGGAACAAATCCTAGATTTGTATAAACAGACTCCGCGTCATTACCTTCCATGACATATAATCTAAGGAGAGGATACTTATCTTTAAGGAGACTTAGTCCTCTTTTCAACATCAGTGTCGCTATCCCTTTGCCTCTATAACCAGGCATTACACCAATACTATAAACTGCTGCGTAATCTCCTTGTAAGCCCAAGAGACAATTCGCAATTAACTGTCCCGATTTCCTATCATACACAAGCGTTGACGCGGTAAGTAATGCTTCATTCGTATAATTCGGTTCTTCACTTGGAATAAAATCTTCATAGGAAAATTGCTTTCTTCTAGTCGCTTCGAGACTTCCGGCAAAGCTAGCGTAGCTGCATTCGGCGATCTGATCTTCAAGAATAAAGCGTTTAGCTCCTTTTCCATCCTCTTCGATCTGTGGACTTTCAATTCTAAATTCTTCGTTCCATTCCACCTCAAAATGATCTGTAGGACGCTGCATCCAGCGACATCTGAACTCATCAGGCCAAAATCCTGCCCGCGCAAATAAATGAACTTGATCCGGTAGAACCTCGAAGGTTTTTATAGGCTCCGTTCGGTCAGACCAATAGATCAAAAGCTTTTTTAGAAGTTTAAGCACCACAAATGTATCGTTAAAAGGTGGAATAACAAATAAATGATAGATCCGATTAGGCGACATCCTTACTCCACCTATTTTCGCCTCCCCTTTATAGATCCAAAAAGCATTCTTTTGGGCAGAATTGAACCCATCTTCTCTAAAAAAGCCAATATATTGAATATTATAATAAATGGAGCAATACACTCCCCACTCTTCCGATTCAGCCTTACGAATTGAATAATCATTACTTAACTCATAAGATATTTCATCCTCAGACCATCCCATTAATTGCATGTACAATTCCTCCTCGCTGCTACTTCACCTTCTATCTTCCATAGTATCACTTCTTAAAGTAAATGATTGGTAATAAACACTTATAATGATTATTTACTAAACTACAGCAAGTGTAATTGCATCTGGAAGTCCAATATATAAGGAGAAACCTTATAATTAAAAAAAACTGCCTATTGGCAGTCTTATCCTCAATAAATTCTAGAGCATAGCCAAATGGCGGTTCCCACAGCGATAATACCTGCTAACGTTACAAATAGGACATACCCTCTTTTTGTTCTAGTAACCGTGTGATTATCATAAAATTCAGGTTTTCGTACGATTCCAAACCATAGATCCGCGATTAAATTCACGACCACTAGAGAGAAATTTTTTATTACCCCCACGTCATCACTCCTTTTCAACTTTTGCTAGCCAAGTTTATTATTAATTTCACTTAGTGACTCATTCATTTCGTCCATTTTCTTGATCATCGCATATTGATTGCTAATCATCATGATTAAACCAATAAAGAACAAAATCACAAGAAGTAAACTCATACTGCACTTCCTTTCAGTAGCTGAATTCATTCACTCTGGACATTCAAGCTCCGAGCAAATCCTGACCTCCATGACGGGTACAGTGGACTCCATTCGTAATCCATTCGAGCTTTCGTATTGGAGGCTCCGCGTTCCCATCCTGCTCTGCCTTCTTGAACATTAGGAGCAGGAGCACCTATGGTATCTGAATAAGCTGATAACCAATCCAATCCATTAGCAGGCTCGTCGTCTACGATGTTCACAGGACCTGAAGGCCAGTTCAGAGCAAGCACCGCCGCGTTAGCTGCATCCTCCACATGTAGGAATGATACAACTGCATCTGTCGCTGTCACTCGTCCTTGACGAATTTCCTCTGTCATATAGCCATTAGTGTCATACCAAGTTCCTTGGCCGTACAACATTCCATACCGCAAGATCACATGATTGGGGATCTCGGCAACTGCTTTCTCTAATGAGCATATACCTTCAATCGTTCTTATCCGAGGCTCTAAAGCCTTCAGATCTAAAGGAGTTTCCTCCGTAGCTGGCTCCTCTCCAGCTTCATAAGCCCAAGAAATACTTTGTGCAATGATTTGCTCCACGCCTGCTGCAAGGGAAGCATCCACAATATTTCGTGTTCCTTCTATTCTTATCCTCGAATTATCTGAGAAATTCCGCTGACTTAGTGAAGTTAGCTGATGAATAACCACTTCTGGCTGTGCTTTGTGAATGGACGCAAATACGGCCTCTCGATCGAAGACATCCGCGACTACCGCCTGCGCTCCACACATCTCAATAAATGCTCTATTTTCTTCCTTATGGGTCATTCCGACAACCTCATGCCCGCTTCTAATAACTTAGGTAGCAATAGCCGTCCAATCACGCCCGCTGCACCGGCTACAAATATCTTCATCTAAGCCCTCCTTAAGAACAGCCTCTAAGTATAAAGATTGCTAGTTACTTCTCAAAATCCCAATTATAATTTGGATTATTATCCATACCATACCACATGTATAATAAAGACTGCACCTCACAGCTTATCGCTAGGAGGTGCAGTCTTTAATGGATTGTTTATAGTAAAAGTAGGTCGATTAACATTTTAAATTTTATCTCGGTTGTAAACTTCAGCCGTTCGGTCTGCTCTGTTAGCCATCGAATTACCTAGTCGAGTGTCTTCGTTATAGACGCCTTCGTAACGCTGCGCATTTAGTGAGCGATTGTCTCGGAACACATCATGCGCTTGATACCCTCGTCCATTATCCTCAACAAGCACAAGGATCTTGCCACTTTCAACGTATCCTTCGTACTCTTTTGCCTCATCCTCAGGAATGCCAAGACCGATCAAGCCACCAACTAAGCCACCTGCACCTGCACCCACGGCTACACCTGTTAACGTTGCCACAATAGGTCCCGCTGCCAGAATAGGACCAATCCCCGGAATTGCGAGCGCTCCGATACCTGCTAGCAGTCCGGTAACACCACCCAATACGCCGCCTGTAGCTGCACCTGTTGCAACACCCTCGGGAGCTTTTGTGCCTGTATCATCCGAAATATGTCTTAGCTCATCGCGATCACGTGTGATTACTGATATTTCATCATTACTAAACCCTTGATTGTGAAGTCCTTCAATTGCTCTGGTTGCTTCTTGTTCTGTATCAAAGATACCTACGATTTTTTTAGTCACTTGAAGCCCTCCTTAGTAATTGTCTTCGCTAGTTAATTACCCTGTAAGCTGAAGACAAAACATCTAATTAAAATTTCAAGTGCACGAAGGACCCTATTATTTCTTGGGACGTGCTCGATTGGTCGGAATTGCTTGCAAGGGGTCGTCTGGCCAATAGTGCTTAGGATAACGTCCTTTTAGATCCTTTTTAACCTCAAAATAAGTGCCACGCCAAAAGCTTGCAAGGTCAGAAGTCACCTGCATCGGCCTTCTTGCCGGTGACAAAAGATGAAGTAAAACAGGTACCTTTCCCCCACCAATTCTAGGGGTGTCTATCTGTCCAAACATCTCTTGTAATCGTACCGCCAGTACGGGAGCAGCTGGATTAGCATAGTCCACGGGCACACGCGAACCACTAGGAACTGTTATATGTGTCGGCGCTTCCTGTTCAAGAAGCTGTCGCTGATTCCAGTCCAGCAACCCCTCAAGCGCACGGGATAACGGGATTCGCTGAAGGTCGCGCAAGTTACGCATACCGTGAATGTAAGGTAATAGCCATTCATCAAGCGTCTCAATTAATGCTTCATCAGAGACATCCGGCCAATCTGAACGTAAGGCGTGCATAAACATTAGCCGCTCACGAAGCTGCAGAGGTCCCTTTTCCCACGGTAAGATATCAATCCCATCCTCTGCGATTACAGTTAGCAGTACTTTCGCTGTTTCTTCTGCGGAGGGTCTTTCATGTGACGTTTCTTTTAAGACAAGAGCGCCAAGCAGCGTTCGGCGGCGTTTCTTCACACTTCCACTTACTTTATCCCAATACACGTCAGAATCCTCTGTGATGTGATCTATATGATATTTAAGCAGTTGTCCTTCTTCTAGCTCAGCTGCCAGCAAGATTGCACCTTGTGTGGCTCGATCGTCAACAGACGCGGCCACAATATAAGCGGATCGGGCCAGCGGTTGCCCTTCCCGCATGGCCACGCCACGACCGGCAGAGAGCAGAAACGCGCCATCACCGCGTTTCTGCCCGATACGGTCGGGATAGGCGAACGACAGAAGCAGCCCGCAGAGGCTGATGTCGTTCACGGTCCCGCCCGGCGCTGCTTGCAGCTGCGCCAGGAAATTGCGGCTCTCGCGCACCACCGCGCGCAGAGCCGCAGGGTCCGCTCCGCCCGTATCGGCGGAGCGTTCGAACCGGAACAGCGCCTCTACGCGGAGCGTGAGGTCGCAATCTAGTGCCGCGGGACCCTTGAACAGGTCCCGCTCTTGCAGCAACGCCGCCAGCCGGCAGGCGAGCGGTGCTGCACCAAGCTCTGCCGCGCGCAGCAGCATATGCGCGGCTCGCGGGTGCGCGCCAAGCGCGGCCATGCTGCGGCCGTGCGGCGTGATGGCGCCGCCGGCGTCCAGCGCGCCGAGCTGGCACAGCAGCGCGGTGCCCTGCGCATAAGGCGCAGCGGGCGGCGTGTCAAGCCAAGCTAGCGCGGCAGGATCGCGCACGCCCCACAGCGCCAGCTCCAAAGCGAGCTGCGCAAGATCCGTCTCCATAATCTCCGGCACATTATCATCCGGAAGGCGATTATGCTCCTCCTGACTCCACAGCCTGTAGCATACGCCCGGAGCTGTCCGCCCGGCCCGTCCTCGCCGCTGATCGGCAGAGGCTTTCGATACCGGAACCGTCGTAAGACTTGGCATTCCCGTACGCGGAGAGAAAATCTGCGTACGACGCAGCCCTGTATCAATTACCGTTCGCACACCTTCGATCGTCAAGCTTGTCTCCGCAATGGAGGTCGCTAGTACGACTTTACGTTCGCCGTTTATGGATGGAGCCACTGCAGCATCCTGCATAGCCTGTGGTAATTGTCCGTATAAAGGACGAAGCACTATCCCGTCAGGCAGTTTTCCATGTTCCAATTCATTTTGGGTTCTGCGAATCTCCCGTTCACCCGGCAAGAATACAAGTACATCTCCCGGCTGTTCAGCAAGCGCATGTCTCACTGCGGCTGTGGCCGATTTTTCAATCGGAAGATTCCCTGTAGTTGGGGTATAAATAGTTTCCACCGGATAGGTTCGTCCCGGACAATCAACTACTGGCGCATCGCCCAGCATAACCGAGACCCGTTCACTATCCAGTGTTGCTGACATAATCAGAATCCGAAGATCATCACGCAGCACTGCCTGCGCTTCCAGCGCCAGAGCTAGTCCCAGATCCGCATGTAGACTACGCTCATGGAACTCATCAAAAATAATCAGACCCACATCCCCTAGTGATGGATCACTCTGAAGCATCCTCGTTAAGACACCTTCAGTCACTACAACAATTCGTGTATTCTTGCCTACCTTAGTGTCGTTCCGCATCCGATAACCTACCGTCTGTCCAACACTTTCTCCAAGATTGGACGCCATGTAAGTTGCAGCTGATCTAGCGGCAAGTCTTCTAGGCTCAAGCATAAGAATGCTTTTACCAGCCATCCATGGCTCGTCCAGAAATGCCGGAGGCGTTCCAGTTGTTTTGCCCGCACCGGGTTCTGCGATCAGAACAGCTGCCCGTGTTGAGCGAAGTATGTGTTTCAGGTCTGGAAGCACCTGTATAATTGGAAGCTGTTTCATTATATCTCTCCATCGTTTGTAATAATATGTTATGATTTCCTTTGATGTGGTCTAAACCCTATTCATCATGTGCGAAAAAACTTCAAAGATCAAGAAAATCTGTACTTACCATTTCAAGTATAACTTTCTTATGTTATAAAAAAGGAGACTTTCTAAAATGCTCGTAACTAAAGCCACTATTTCAGATTTATCTATACTCAGCAAGATCGATAGCATGGTCATTGGCAGCGAAATTCGCAAACCTAAAATCGAACAATATATTCTAAATGAGCAATGTGTTGTAGCATCGATTAACAGTGAGCCTGTCGGTTTTGCTTGTTACGATACCACTTTTTTCGAATGCTGTTTTATTCAGCTCGTAATTGTGAATCCCAATTTCAGACGTCTTGGCATTGCCGGTGCACTTATTCGTTACATTGAAGAACACTCTCCAACCCCCAAGCTGTTTACTTCCACCAATGAATCCAATACGATCATGCAGCAAGTGTGTCTTTCTCTAGGATTTGCAAGAAGCGGAATCATTGAGAATTTAGACGATGGTGATCCAGAATGGGTATATTTCAAGCAAGTAAAATGAAATACACTTGTGAAGCGAAGCACGCAAAAAGGCAGCTCTTTCGTCTCTTTATGGACTAAGAGCTGCCTTTATTTCACACTATTTATCCTCATGTCCATACAACAGGACCCTAATAAGCGTTATTCTTCTTCCCTGATTATCTGTTCGTGTATTTGAACACTGTATTGCATAAAAGCAGGATTACTATCTAAGCCTCGTTCACGCAGAAGCTCTTGCAGACGCAGCCTTTTCAAAGACAATTTTGCCCGAATTGCCTTGCCCTCACTAGTTTCAGTGCCTCCGCTATTGTGGCAGGCAGCAAGCAGCCCTTCGAGGGTGATGCATTCTGCACGCAAAGATACTTCCTCGGGCACCAGCCCGGAATTCTTCATAATTTTGAAAGACATGCGTAATTCTTCTGGCACGCCCGATAAATCCTCAAGCTCCATTGGCTTGCCATGCCCAGGTAAATCTCCAAATTCCCCATTACGCATAGATTCCTGAATCCGCTGCTCAACCAGCCAGGACATCATCCCCATATACGCAGCCTCCTTCACCAATACCACTACTATGATCTATCCCGCCTAAGCAAAAGTATGGTAAGCAGAATTGCGTCTATTTTAGCATAAATAACTGTAGATTTACATCAAACTGCCGCAATGCATTCTTATAAAAGGCGATCCTTCTCCGTTCTATGAATCTTCCTCGTCATCGCAGATCGTTCGGACTAAGGAGCCCTTATTTCGCAATTTCAGGCTATTTTGCTACACTATCGGACTCAGCTGCACCTATTCACGCAAATACACCCTATTTTTAATAGAAATTGTGGAAATAAGAGCTATGCAGTCCGAAAAGTCTGCGCATCCTCATATTCGCCTCCGCAGATCGCTCAGGACTCAAGAGTCCCCATTCCGCAAATTCAATTCATTCTGCTACACCATCATTCTCTGCTCCCTGTCCGCAACATATTACAGACGCCTAACCAAACCGTACAATAGTTTTTTTTCATGCGAACAATTGTTATACTCGTTCTAATAAGCCTCAACTCAACAAGAAAAACGCCTGACGTCGTCCTTGGAGGTTGAGTTACAAGCTGAGTACATCCGTAATTCCATACTCGTATCCATATACACCTTCGTAGTGAGGTTCCGCTTACGGACCGAATGGCTTATTTCGATGAAATGAGCACATATATTAGGGACGGACCGTATTGCACTTATTCCCTAATAACAAGCCCCTTCCCGGGTGATCTGAGGCGAATAACAGCGCTGGCTCATTTACGTTACCGGCGGCACATTGTATTCGGTTTTTCGCATACATTTGGCTCGTTTACGTTACCGGCGGCACATTGTATTCGATTTTTCGCATACATTTGGCTCGTTTATGTTACCGTCGGCACATTGTATTCGATTTTTCGCATACATTTGGCTCATTTACGTTACTGGCGGCACATTTGTATTCGGTTTTTCGCATACATTTGTCCGTAGGCTCGACTAAAACATGCATTTCGGAGGATATAAGGTCCGCTCGGTTTTTAGAATCTGACGGATGACTCCTCGTTTATTTCATGTCTCCTGCTTCTTCACGTTCACCCCTCCTTCCTCTTTCTTCGGAGTTATCCACATTTTTTTGTATTGTATAATTTCCTAAACAATAAAAAAAGGACTACAGCAGTAGTCCAAAGGAGAAATATAACATGATAGCTAACCTCAAAAAAACTGATGATCATTATGTCGCTCGTTTCGAACGTCAATTAAAACATCCCGCATCAAAAATCTGGTCCTTTCTGACAGAGAATGAGAAGCTTGCTTTATGGTTCACTGAATTACGTGTTGAAGACCTGCGTGAAGGTGGATTAATCAAGTTTGATATGCAAGACGGAACCTTTGAGGAAATGACGATTACCGCCTTGCAACATGAATCTGTTCTTGAATTTACGTGGGCTGAAGATTCTGTTCGCTTTGAACTATATCCTAATTCAGAAGGTTGCCTACTCGTCTTGAATGAAACGATCCGAACGCTCACGCCACACACACCCCGAGATTTAGCTGGCTGGCATGTATGTCTGGACGTGATCCAGCATCTTCTGGATGGTACGACGCTGGAGTCACGAAAAGCTGAATGGAACGTTTGGTATGAACGATACCGGGAAGCGATCTCTAAATTAGGACAATAAGGATTCTGCTCCATCAATCACAATTTGCGCACCTGTAATATGAATAGATTCATCGGAAGCCAAAAAAGAAACTAGATCGGCAACATTATCCGGTTTACCCGGCCCATCCGCCAGCGGCTGCGCACCATCGGGAAATTCAATCGGAATGACGATCGCTTCTACTTCTTCGTTCATTTCAGTGGTTTCATCTATATTGGTAGCAATCGCCCCGGGGCAGATCACATTCACTCGAATTTTAAACTTAGCTAGCTCAAGTGCAGCCATTTTGGCAAAAGCTACCTGTCCAGCTTTGGTAGTACTATACGTAGACCACCCAAAGCTGGCAAATCTAGTATTCCCATTGATGGAGCTAGTGATGATAATGCTACCTTTCCCTTTATCCTTCAGATGAGGGATCGTATATTTCAAGGTCAAAAAGGTCCCCGTCAAGTTCACCGACATCGTGCGCTCCCAATCACTCAGGCTCAGTTCCTCTATTGGTCCCACCGCACCATTGATTCCCGCGTTAGCGAATACTACATCTAAGCCGCCGAATTGTTCGACTGTCCTGCGCACGGCTTCCTCCATCCCTTTTTCATCCGAAGTGTCTACCTCTATGGCCAATGCACAATCTTTGCGAAACTTGTTTAGCTTATCCGCCAAAGATGAGGTACGTTCAAGATTCAAATCAAAAAGCGCTACATTAGCACCTTCCCTCGCCAGCTTAATAGCGGTAGCCCGACCAATTCCTGAGCCCGCTCCTGTTATAATTGCAGTTTTTCCAATAAATCTTTGTTTCTTAGCTATGTTTGGACTCATATGTAATCTCTCCCTTAAGATCTCTTAGTGATGTACTATGGATCAAGATTACCCAAATACATGTACACTGGAATCATCTTCACAAAAAAACTCCCCGTTCAAAAGCTTGAACTGAGAGTTTCATCTAGATCTATACATCTAATTGTCCAGCTTCCGCACATCCACTTTCACGGTCAGAGTGCCTGCTCCACCACGATATACACCTTTTACAGGTACAATATCTTTGTAGTCCCGTCCGTGACCTAACTTAATGTAACGCCAATTGACCTCAACATTATTCGTCGGATCGAAACCAAGCCAACCTGTACCCGGAATGTGAGTCTCCACCCAAGCATGAGAGGCTTGCTCAAAATTAGCATTACTCCCTTGCAGATCACCAACAAAATGATATCCACTTACATATCTGGAAGGCAGACCGACACTACGGCAGACAGCAATCATTAGATGAGCATAATCCTGACATACACCGCGTTTAAGCTTCAGTGCTTTTTTTACCGTAGTATTTACACTTGTAGCCTCAGGGTCATAGGTGAACTGTTCATAAATCGTCGCCGATAATTTAAGAATCCATTCATACATATCCTCTGCTTCATTAAAAGGGTATTGTGAGGCAAATTCCACTAATTCAGGCGTCACCTCGGTATAACGAGTCGGCAAAATAAACTCAATATAACGGTTCTGAAATCCCTCGTCACTTAACAATCTAATTTGTTCTTCAAGAGATGTTCTCGGGAGATCTGTCCCCTGAGCTTTATCCAGTGTAACTACAGTAGCTTTAGTGTGGATGACCATCTCCGCATGCGGCTTATTAACCGAATAGGCATGGACCCGATTCCCGAAGAAATCCTCATAGGTTAATAGATTGGCTGGCGGGTAAATATCCACTTCATGGTGATAACAGGATTGGCGATAATTCGTGCGTGGCGTGAGTCTGATCTCATTGACACTGTCCGTAACCGGCTCTGGATAGCTGTATGTGGTGGTATGATTGATTTGAATCTTCATACAGACACTCCTTCTCGCCGAAAAAAGGCGCCCTCCATTGTTTTACCAAGTTTTTGACAGGATATCACCAGCGATTTAAGCACATCTTCCACAAGCTCGCCGGACATTTCTTCCTTTTCCATATAATCCAGCTCTGCTTTTAGCTTACCCGCTTGCCGGATAACCTTCTCATGACCTGAACCTTTCTCTGAGGGATCTAGTTCAAGCTTTGCTAAATGCTCTTCCAGCTGATGAAAAGAAAAACGAATGGAACGCGGAAATTTGGGATTCGCAATCAAGAAATCTAAAATGCTCTCCGGGGACATAGCATCTGCATAATAACGGCGAAACGCCTGGTACCCACTAACGGATTTAAGCACCGCCTGCAACTGAGTATAAACCGCGTCAAGCTCCTTAAATCGGCATGAGGCAATGACCGCCTGCAAGATACGAGTTGTATTCTCTGCCCGCTCTAGAAACCGTCCGCTCTCAATGAAATGCCACTCATTCCCTCTAAGCATTACCGACTGCTCTGCTCCGAGAAACATGGCTGTACGCTCCTTAACCTGCTGATAGAACTGATGTGGGCCGCTCATAATATCTGCAACAGACCGCTCACCAAGCCATAGGTTGAAGCTGTTGACAACATCCCATAATTCACTTGGAAGCTGCTGACGGAGTGTTCGCAGATTATTTCTGGCATGATGTACACAAGAGAATAATGAATTAGAATTGCCTAAATCAAGTGTGATGAAAGATAGGACATCCTGCTCGGAAAAGGTTTCGAACTGCTGCATATATTCACCTCGAACGCCTAGCGCATCGATTAACCTTGACCATTTATGTCCTTCTTCATGAAAATCCTCTTCCTGCTGGATATGATAATGAACATTGATTAGCCGCGCATGATTCTCTGCCCTTTCAATATATCTGCCGATCCAGAACAAAGCTTCAGCATTTCGATTCAGCATCTCCAGCCACTCCCTTATTTAACAAATTGATGCTGCATTTTGTTAATCATCAACAAGCCTCACTAGGTTGTATCAAGCCATGACCCAAGTATCTTTTACGCCACCACCTTGCGAGGAGTTTACGACCAAAGACCCTTCTTTCATAGCCACCCGTGTCAATCCCCCAGGGATAACATGTGGCTTACGGTCAGCACCCATTAATACAAAAGCTCGAAGGTCGATATGTCTCGGTGCCATTGTTCCTCCTGACAATACCGGTGCTCTAGATAGAGACATGATCGGCTGCGCAATATAACGCTCCGGATCTGCGATAATCTTCATTCGAAATTCAGCGAGTTCTTCTTTCGTAGCTTCGCTTCCGATCAACATTCCATATCCCCCGGATAAAGAGGTTTCCTTAACAACCATTTCAGATAGGTTCTCAAGGACATATAAACGTTCATCAGGCCTGCCTAGCAGATAGGTCGGGACATTCCCAAGAATCGGTTCTTCATTCAGATAATAACGAATCATATCCGGTACATAGACATACATCGCTTTATCATCAGCAACACCAGTCCCCGGGGCATTAGCAATCGCTACATTCCCTGCCCGATACGCATTCATCAGACCCGCCACCCCTAGAAGTGAATCCGGCTGAAAAGCTAACGGATCGATGAAATCATCATCCAAACGGCGATATAATACATCTACGCGGCGAAGTCCGTTCATTTCTTTCAAATATATTTTGTGATCCTTTGCAACCAAATCTCGTCCTTCAACCAAATGTATACCCATCTGTTGTGCTAGAAAAGCATGCTCATAATAAGCAGAATTGTATTCCCCAGGTGTAAGAAGTGCTATAACCGGATCTGACTTTCGTGAGGGTGATAAACTACGTAGAACGGATAAGAAGCGATTCAAGCTATGATCAACATCTCGGATGGAGCTGGCAAAGGACAATTCAGGAAACAACTGATTCATAAGGGTTCTGCCTTTAAAAAGATATGAAAAACCTGAAGGCGTTCGTAGATTATCTTCAAGCACATAATATTGCCCATCATGATGGCGAATCAGATCGATTCCCGAGGTAGTGATGTAGGCTCCACCAGGCACCCTTAGACCAGTCATTTCTGGCCGGAAATAACAGTTGGAGATGATCATACGCCTTGGGACTATTCCATCCTTTACGATGTACTGCTCATGGTAGATATCATGAATGAACAGATTCAAAGCCGTGATACGCTGAATAATTCCAGCCTCTAGCCTCTCCCATTCATTCTTAGGAATAATGCGTGGAATCATATCGAAGGGAATCGTACGCTCCATGGGATGATCCTGAGCCGGATTGTATAGCGTAAAAGTAATTCCTTCCTCCATCATCCTGCGCTGCATCAAATTCTGCTTACCCTGCAGCTCTTCGGAGCTCATTCCGGAAAACATGCGATTCACATGTCTGTAATGCGGCCGGACATTTCTCTTATCTGCATACATTTCATCGAAAAAATGTTGCAGCGGATACGGAGACAGACCTGGCAGAGGATCTAATTTGGACATGAGTCCGACTCCTTTCGATAATGTTATCTTTACTAACAACCTATACTTTAATTTCTGAAAATATCCATGAAAATATTGTTTTGTATTCCCATAATACGTAAATTCTATTGCCGATGTCAATATATATAACAGAGAAATGTGATCTCTGAATATTTCCGTGTTTTGGAATCGCTTCCTTTCTCTCTTATATAGGTTGCCGGAGCTGAAATGTAGTTTCTTCATTGAATTGTATGCAGGAGTAGTGACAAGCATTACTATTATGAATTTTTCATATGTTGGTTTTTTTATATAGTTGTCTGGGAAAGTAATTTCAGTTATATGGTATAATTTGGAGCGTTAGGAGAGTGAACAAATGGATCACAAATATACTATGACCATGGAGCAGGAAGAGGCTAGGCGGAAGCATATTTATCTTTTATTTGGTTTGTCAGAAGCTGGTTCGATGAAGGTAGCACTTAGTCGTGTAGGCAGTCGTCATTTAATAAGAGTACTTTCATTTAATGAGACGTTCTCTGCTGGACCGCTGTGCAAATTACATAATGATGAAGGGTGTCAAGCCCGTGAGTTATGGTTTCAAGAACGATTTCCGGATCAGGGTTATCATCTCAATCCCCAGCATAAACTGGGAGCCATGATTCAGACCTTAAAAGAAATTCCCGAGGACAAAAAAATCACTATTTGGTGCGGAAACAACTCCCATGATCAGACAGGTTTACGATTTGCACTTTCTGTTCTTAGTGAGAGGAAGCAACCTATTCATGTTATAAATCCAGTCGAAGCTTATGAGGAGCTTCCCGGGATTACTGAACAATTTAGCATGGGCTTATCTCCCCAGTCTCTGGGTCAGCTCCCAAACGAAGCTGTGCAAACTATTATCAAAAACACCGAAAATACGCAACCCCTTACCTCCGCGAAGAGAAAACAGTATGAGCTGGAGTGGCAAGAAATCAGCAACACTGAGGATATGCTTCGAGTATGGTTCAAAGGTCAGCTAACGAATGTACCCGAAACATACTATGACGAAGACATTTTATCCTTAATTCTGCAACTGCAAAAGAATGAACAGGGATTTCATTTCGTAAATGCAGGACTTATTGTAGGTGCAATTATAGGACAGTGGAATTTATTTATCAGTACCTCATTTATAGAATATCGCTTCTGGAGGCTTATTAGTGAGGGGAAGCTGTTATTTAAAGGGATACCCTACGCGATGCATTTGTACTTTTTAAGAATTCCTTAGAGGTCGCTACATTAACAACTAACAAACATTTTATAAAAAAGGAATGCCCTCATAAACTAAATATAGCTTCGAGGACATTCCTTGTAAATATGACTTCTTTATGATTATGTGTAGGGATGGATTACACTTACTCTTCCGATTCTTCTGACTCTTCCTCAGCAATTAATCCGGCAAAAAGAGCATGCACGAACTGCTGAGAATCAAATGGCTGCAAGTCTTCCATCTTTTCTCCGAGCCCTACGAGCTTCACTGGTAAGTTCATTTCCTGACGAATGGCTACTACAATTCCGCCTTTAGCTGTACCATCCAGCTTCGTCAAGACGAGCCCTGTTACCCCACTCTTTTCACCAAATAGCTTGGCTTGAGTAAGCGCATTTTGACCTGTGGTCGCATCTAGCACCATCAGTACTTCATGCGGAGCACTAGGAATTTCTCTTTGAATAACGCGGAAAATCTTGTTGAGCTCTTCCATCAGATTACTCTTATTCTGAAGTCTGCCTGCCGTATCGCAAATCAAGATATCTACATTCCGCTGCTTAGCCGCTTGAACAGCATCGAACATAACAGCGGCTGGGTCAGAGCCAGCTTGTTGCTTAATTACGTCTACGCCAGCACGTTGACCCCAAACTTCGAGCTGCTCAATCGCTCCGGCACGGAACGTATCCCCTGCGGCCAAAAGAACTTTTTTACCCTCTTGTTTGTAACGATGTGCTAGTTTACCGATCGTAGTCGTCTTGCCTACTCCATTTACCCCAACGAACAAAATAACTGTAATGCCATCCGGATTTTCCTTCAGGCTGTTATCGTCATCGCCGCGCAGCAATTCCATGAGCTTACGGGACAAAATGGGTTGCAGCTCTGCTGCATCTTCAATTCGCTTTTGCTTCACTTCGGCGCGCAGATCCTCGACAAGTGTCATTACTGTATTAACACCTACGTCCGCACCAATCAAGATTTCTTCCAGCTCTTCGTAGAACTCTTCATCTATTTTTTTACGGCGGATAATCAGGTCTGCTACCTTTTCGACAAAGCCTTTACGGGTTTTCTCTAATCCGTCGCGGAATTGTTTGGTTACACTTTCCGTTTTGCCGGAAATGCTTTCTTTTAACTTCCTGAAAAAGCTCATTTGTTTCCTCCTAAAAGTTTTGTGAGCGACACTTCATTGATTTAACTTCGTACAAAACTCGCTTCGAAAGCAGATACTTAAAAAAATCACCATTTCGACAAGCCGTTAAGCGATCTCTGCTTCCTCATCCTCTAAACGTACAGAGACAAGCTTGGATACTCCGCCTTCTTCCATCGTTACTCCGTAGAGCACATCCGCCTCTTCCATCGTTCCTTTGCGGTGTGTAACGACGATAAATTGCGTTTGTTCTGAGAACTCACGCAAATACTGTGCAAAACGCACGACATTCGCCTCATCTAGCGCAGCCTCTACCTCATCCAGTACGCAGAACGGAACCGGCTTCACTTGCAGGATGGCAAACAAGAGGGCCATCGCAGTTAAGGCGCGTTCCCCACCAGATAGGAGCTGCAGGTTTTGAAGCTTTTTACCCGGTGGTTGGGCTACGATATCTATACCTGTTTCAAGCATATGTTCTGGATCCAGCAGCATGAGATCAGCTCGACCGCCTCCGAACAGCTTCGAGAATACCGTGCCGAATTGTTTACGGATCGCATCGAAGGTCTGTTTGAAGCGTTTGGACATTTCATCTTCCATCTCACGGATAACTTGATACAGGGTAGTCTTGGCTTCGACCAGGTCATCTTTTTGTCCACTAAGGAAGGTATAACGCTCATGAACACGCTGATATTCTTCAATCGCACCTAAGTTCACTTCGCCCAATGCAGAAATACTACGTTTCAGACGCTGTACATCCGCTTGTGCGGCAGGCACATCTTCGGGCACAGGATAACGTTGCTTCGCTAGTTCATAGCTTAGCTCGTAATCATCACTCAGCTTACGAAGAATATTATCAAGTTCAACATCGAGACGACCCACAGAAACTTCAGTAGAACGCAGCTTGTCCTCCACGACTCTAAGTGCCTGACGCTGATCCTTGGTCTTGCCCTCCTCTAGCTCAAGCTTACGGGTTAACGCTGAACGTTCCGCCCGAGCTAGATCCAAAGTACCGGCTGTCTCTTCCTTCTTCAGACGATAACTATTCAAATCTTCTTTCTGTTTCACGGTTTCCAAAGCATTGCTAGCCAAATCCTGTTCGATCGTATGTAGCAGGTTTCGATTTTGGCGTAGCTCTTTATCCTGTGAACCCGCATCTTGTCTTAGACGGCGTAATTGTTCCTCCAAGGAAAAGATCTCCTGATCGAGCTTGCCTTCTGATACTTTCATGCTGGTCAGCTTGCCTTGAAGCTCTTCCTTAGCCGATTCATTCGCTTTACGCGCCGATTCGGCATTACGGATACCCTCATGAGCTTCCTTCTCTTCCTTCTCGAGACGTTCAAGCTCAGCAGAGGCTTGTTTCCGAGTCTCCTCAAGCGTGCGGACCTCACTTTCAAAGCCACTACGTTCCGCGCCTGTGCTTTCCACTTGTTCCTGCACATGCCGAAGCTCCTGTTCAAGCTGCTTCAAATCGCCAGAAACACGTTGCTCTTCCAGTCTCTTCTCATCACCATCACGGCGCAGGTCCTCTAGCTTCACGCTAGCGTTCTCCTGCTCTTCACGAAGTCTGGCTATGCCTTGTTTCAGCTTAACAATTTGACGCTCGCTCTCTTCGATCTCACTGCTCAGCTGATCCAGCTGGCGTTTACGACTAAGTAAGCTATTGTTCTTCTTATGCTGGCTACCACCAGTCATGGAGCCCCCGGCATTGACTACATCACCCTCTAGCGTAACCACACGATAACGATACTGGCATCTAGCGGCGATGCGGTTAGCCTGCTCCAGGCTCTCAGCAATAACTACATTGCCAAGCAAACTGCCAACAATACTTGCATACTTATCATCGTATCCAACGAGTTCGGAACCAATTCCAACAAAACCTTCAGCATCTTCCACCATTCCTCGGTCGCTACCGGAAATTTGGCGTGGCCGGATAACATCGAGTGGTAGAAAAGTAGCTCGTCCCAATTGACGTTGCTTCAGGAAAGATATCGCTTGACGAGACACGCTCTCATTATCCATAACCACGTGTTGCAGCGATGCACCCAGCGCAGTCTCAACAGCCATTTCCAGCTTCTCAGGAACGGAGATGAGTTCAGCAACCGCACCATGCACACCGTTAAGCTGTCCTTTACGAGCTCCTTTGAGAACTTCTTTAACCCCAAGCATAAAGCCATCGAAATCATCCTGCATTTCTTTCATGGTCTCGTGACGGGAGACTTGTGCTTCCCGCTTCTGTTCCCACTTTCTCAGACCTGATTGCGTCTCTTCAATCAGCTTCTGACGTTTACTAAGTTGTTCACTTTCAGTAATATAAGCACCACGAAGATTGCTTAGTTCTTTTCCAAGCTGGGCAATCTTGTCTTTTAGCCCTTTCTGGTTAGCAGACAGCTCATCATGCCGTGCAGTCCATTTGCCGCTTTCTTCTTCACTGCGGCTCATACGACGCTCCAGGTTCTCCTTCTGTTGATCCGCGTAACGAATTTCGTTACGTGCATTCGCCATAAGGTTCATTAACTCCAGGAGAGCACTTTTCAGCTTCTCCTCCTGGCTCTGACTAATACCGTCAGCGACACCTTCGAGTCTTGCCTCTTCCGCTTCGATCTGTTTCCGAAGCTCAACAAGCTTAAGCCGGGATGCTTCGAGCTTAGCTTCTAAATCCCCAAGCTCACGCTGTCGGTCCGCAGAACGCTCACCTACAGAACCTAATGTGAGCATTAACTGTTCACGGTTGCTCTCAAGATTACGCTTGCGTTCCTTCAACACTTCCCCGTAACCTTCGCTCTTCTCATAAGCTTCACTATAACGGAGCAATTGCTCTTGCTGCTTCTCGATCTGTTCTTCTAACGCGCGCAGTTCAGCACGTCCGCTTTCCAGCTTCGCATCATGAGCAGAGACAACTGTAGATAACTCCAGTTGCTCATCCTTTAAAGTTTCGAGCTTAGCGTTACCTTCCTGCCAAGCTGTATGAATGCCTTCAATCTGATGCACATAGACTGAAATTTCCTGATGCTTCAGTTGTTCCCGAAGCTCTTTAAAGCGAATGGCCTTCTCCGATTGATCCTTAAGGGGACCAATCTGATCCTCAAGCTCACTAATCAAATCGTGAATACGAAGCAAGTTTTGCTCCGTGTCGTCAAGCTTTCGACTTGCATCTTTTTTGCGCGATTTATATTTTACAATACCCGATGCCTCTTCGAATATGCCTCGCCGATCCTCGGAACGAGTACTCAGAATCTCTTCAATCCGACCCTGTCCGATAATCGAATAAGCCTCACGCCCGATACCGGTATCCATGAACAGCTCTGTGATATCCTTCAGTCGGCAGGATTGCTTATTAATTAAATATTCACTCTCACCACTACGGTGAACACGCCGAGTCACTGTAACTTCGCTGAAATCCAGTGGAAGCGTGTGATCCTCATTATCGAGCGTAAGTGATACTTCACCATAATTCACAGCTTTACGCGCGTCACTACCGGCAAAAATAATATCTTCCATCTTGCCGCCACGCAGTGATTTAGCACTCTGTTCGCCGAGCACCCAGCGTATGCCGTCAGAAATATTGCTCTTGCCGCTTCCGTTCGGACCCACTACGGCCGTTATTCCGCGCACAAATTCCATTTCTGTTTTGTCGGCAAATGATTTAAAACCAGCTAATTCTATCCGTTTCAAAAACATACTTGCCTATCACCTCTGACCCATTATACCATAGCGTTTATTCGCCTAAAATAGCTTCAAAATGAAGCTTGGCTATTCTTTCGAAAAAGAGCAGCAACGGTCTGAGCTCCGCCTAAACGCCGGTATTCAGACCTTTGCTGCTCTCCTCCGCTTGTCCACATGATGCAAAATTCAGGCACCATCTTCTTTCAGATGCAACAGTGCAGCTGCTGCAGCCTGCTGCTCTGCTTCCTTCTTCGAGCGGCCGCTCCCTTTACCAAGTGAACGGTTAGTCATTAACACTTCAGAGACGAATTCACGCTCATGCGCGGGTCCCCGTTCTTCAATGATCCGATATTCCAACGTACCCATATTGTGCTGCTGAATTAGCTCTTGCAGTTCCGTCTTATAATCGGTCATCTGCATTTGCAGTTTCCCATCCGTCTCCACAAGTGGAAATACGTGATTATCAAGAAAAGACCGTACAGTTTCCAGTCCTTGGTCAAGATAAAGCGCTCCCACGAAGGATTCGAACACATCAGCCAGCAGGGCCGGGCGAGTACGTCCGCCCGTAAGTTCTTCCCCTTTTCCCAGCAGTACATAACGGCCAAAACCTAAACTCTCAGCGAACTTAACCAGCGAAGGCTCGCATACGATAGCGGCACGTAGCTTGGTCAGTTCCCCTTCAGGTCGATCTGGCAACAGATTGTACAAATATTCAGAAACCGTCAGCTCCAGTACAGCATCCCCTAGAAATTCGAGACGCTCATTGTCCTGATGCTGATTGAAACGGTGTTCATTCACATAAGATGCATGGGTAAAGGCCTGCTTCAGAAGCACAGAATCGTGAAATTGGATTTGAAGTTGCTGTTGTAACTGCTTCAGTTCTCCTTTCACCGCGCTGTCCCCTTACTGATTATATTTTTTTAGAATAACTGTTGCGTTATGTCCCCCGAATCCAAACGAATTCGACATTACAATATCAAGATCCGCTTTACGTGGAACATTTGGTACATAATCCAAATCACATTCCGGGTCCTGGTTGTCCAAATTAATTGTTGGAGCAATCATGCCCTTTTGCAAAGAAAGTCCGCAGATAATAGCTTCAACTCCACCAGCAGCACCTAGAAGATGACCTGTCATGGATTTCGTTGAGCTAATAGCTACTTTATAGGCATGTTCGCCTAATGCTTTCTTAACAGCAGCCGTTTCTGATCGATCTCCTACAGGCGTTGAAGTACCATGTGCGTTGATGTAATCAATATCTTCAGGAGAGATACCAGCATCACGGATTGCCATCTTCATGCAGCGAGCTGCTCCATCTGGATCCGGTTCAGTCATATGGTGAGCATCAGCGCTTAGACCATAGCCAATTACCTCAGCATAAATCTTCGCTCCACGTTTCTCAGCATGTTCAAGGGATTCCAGAATCAAGATCCCAGCGCCCTCTCCCATAACGAAACCATCGCGATCTACATCAAATGGCCGACTAGCCTTCTCCGGCTCATCATTACGAGTGGACATCGCTCTCATTGCACAGAATCCTGCCATTCCTGTTGGACGAATGGTCGCTTCCGAACCACCGCAGATCATAGCATCCGCGTCTCCACGTTGAATCAGACGGAACGATTCCCCAATGGAATGACTTCCTGTAGCACAGGCTGTCACTGTAGTCGTATTCGGTCCCTTTGCACCGAGGTTAATGGACAGCTGCCCAGAACCCATGTTAGCGATCATCATCGGGATAAAGAACGGGCTAACCCGTTTTGGCCCTTTTTCAAGCAACAGATTATGATTGTCTTCCCAAGTACCAAGACCACCGATACCCGAACCAACAGATACACCGATCCGTTCAGCATCGATATCTTCACCGATCTTAAGTCCACTGTCTCTCAATGCATCTTCACCAGCAGCCACTGCAAATTGTACAAAACGGTCCATTTTGCGGGCTTCCTTGCGGCCAAAAAGAGCCTCCGGATCAAAGTCTTTAACTGATGAAGCAATTTGCGTAGTGTATTCACTGACATCAAACGCTTCAACCATCGATACACCTGATTTACCGCTCATCAGATTATCCCAGAACGTCTCCAAGTCTTTCCCCAGTGACGTAATTACGCCCATCCCGGTTACAACCACTCTATGACTCAAACACAATCACCCCATCTATAGGCTGTATACATTATATTCAGTACTTATATACTGCAAATTATTACTATATGAACAGCGATCACCGCATCATTAAAGCTTCCGCGGTTCTGTTATAATCCCTATGAAGCTGCACATGGCAACCTGTAATACAACTTTAATGCTGTATAAATGAGGAGAAGCCCCGCCCAAGTTGGAACGGGACTCTCAATCATATGACTCTAGGTATGAGATTGTATGTACTTCACAACTTCACCCACGGTCGTAATCGTCTCTGCATCTTCATCAGAGATTTCCATGTCGAATTCATCTTCCAATTCCATAACCAATTCTACTACATCAAGAGAATCAGCACCTAAATCATCTTTGAAAGACGCTTCTAATGTTACCTCAGCTTCATCGGCACCTAAGCGGTCGATGACAATGCGTTTTACACGCTCTAATACATCGGACATCCGGTTCACCTCCTCTTTTGGTATTATACGAGATATGAGGTCAAAATACCATAGACCGCAAAAAACGCTTTCCTGATCCCTCACATTTCATCTTTAAAACAGTGTAATTTCTCCCAAGCATAAACGCTTTCGGCGTCCTTATAAGGACGGTAAGTGTTTAAGCAAGAAATATAAAGATAAAGTATAGTGTGAAACTTATACTTTCTTATATTTTCAAAGGAGAATTACATATACATCCCGCCATCCACGTGTAGTGTCTGGCCGGTCATATAAGCGGCGCCTTCAGAAGCTAAGAAAACAACTGTCATAGCTACTTCTTCCGGACGCCCAAGGCGAGCTAGTGGAATGCCCTTCTCTAGCTCACTGCGAACCTCTTCAGAGAGCTCACGCGTCATATCTGTATCAATAAACCCAGGAGCGATACAGTTGACGGTGATGCCCCGCGAAGAAAGCTCACGAGCCGATGCCTTCGTTAAACCGATGACACCAGCCTTAGCTGCAGAGTAATTAGCCTGACCAGGGTTACCTGTCACGCCCACAACCGAGGAAATATTAATGATTCGGCCATAGCGCTGTTTCATCATCGGACGTGTTGCTGCCTTAAGGCAATTAAACACACCTTTCAGATTCGTCTCAATCACTTGATCGAACTCTTCCTCTTTCATGCGCATAATCAGGTTGTCCCTAGTAATGCCGGCATTATTGACAACAATGTCAATACGTCCCCAGGTATTAAGAACCTCTTTCACAAGGCTCTCGGCCTGTTCACTATTGCCGACATCTCCACGGAGTGCAATACCCTCCGAGCCAAGCTCGACAATACGAGCCACAGTCTCCTGTGCCGCCGCTTCACTTCCTGCATAGTTCACGGCCACCTTTACACCGTGTTCTGCAAGAGCAAGCGCGATACTACGGCCAATGCCACGTGAGCCGCCAGTTACAAGGGCCGTTTGGCCCCGCAATGCTGAGAACATAGTCTAATCCCCTTTCAATCATGATGCTGTTGTCAAAATGTTAAACCATTTCTTACAAAACAGTTTGGACACTTTCAAGTGTATTAATGTTGATTACTTTGACTGTTTTATCTATTTTGCGGATCAGACCTGCCAGAACAATACCAGAACCAATCTCAACAAAAGTGTCAACACCATCCGCAATCAACCATTCAATACTGTCTTGCCAAAGCACAGGAGAATACACCTGACGAACAAGCAGTTCGCGAATTTCTTCGGGATCTGTTACCGGTGATGCAGTGACGTTAACGATGACAGGTACATTTGGAGTGTTGAAGGTTACTTTCTTCAACTCTTCTGCCAAACGATCTGCAGCAGCTCTCATCATAGAAGAGTGAAAAGGTCCACTTACTTCTAGCGGAATTGCCCGCTTGCCACCAGCTTCTTTAACACGCTGCACAACACCATTAACGCCTTCCTGAGATCCGGAAACAACGATCTGACCTGGACAGTTAACGTTAGCCAGTTCTACAACACCATTCTCTTCAGAGATAGTTTGGCATAATGCTGCCAGCGCTTCTCGTTCTGCACCAAGCACTGCCGCCATTGCACCTTGTCCTCCTGGAACAGCTTCTTCCATGAAACGACCTCTCAAGCGTACAAGTGTTACAGCATCTTCATATGACAACACACCCGCAGCTACTAGTGCACTGTATTCACCAAGGCTATGACCAGCAACATAATCCGGCTTCAAGCCTTGTTCACGTAGAGCTTCAAGATAGGCTACGCTTGCTGTAAGAAGCGCTGGTTGCGTGTTTACCGTTTGCTTCAACTCACTGTCCGGTCCTTCAAAAATCAGCTTACTTAGTGGAAATCCGAGAACTTCATCCCCTTTCTCGAACACTGCACGGCTGTTTGGAAGAGCATCATAAACATCCTTGCCCATTCCAACTGCTTGTGCTCCCTGACCGGGAAAGACGAATGCAATTTTACTCATAAGTATGAACTCCTTCCCGTATAACGGTCTTAGCTTATTACCAGATCAATACAGATGCGCCCCAAGTCAAGCCACCGCCGAATCCAACCATCAGGACGGTGTCGCCTTCTTTCATACGTCCTTCTTCCGCCGCTTCAACAAGCGCTAGTGGAATGGAGGCAGCCGAAGTATTGGCATATTTATCAACATTGATTACACATTTCTCTGGTGGCAAATCAAGACGCTGCATAGCGGATTGAATGATACGAATATTCGCTTGGTGAGGTACAAACAAATCGATATCTTCCTTACCCAGACCAGCTTTAGTAAGCACACGTTCTGTAGCTGAGCCCATTACACGAACAGCAAATTTAAAGACTTCACGGCCATTCATATAAATGAAATGCTTCTTATCTTCAACGGTTTGCTGAGAGGCAGGCAAGCGCGAACCGCCGGCTTCTAGCTTAAGCAAGTTCCCTCCAGAGCCTTCTGCACCCAGATCAAAGGATTGGAAACCACGACCTTCCGGAACCTCACCAATGATAACTGCACCTGCTCCATCACCAAACAAGACACAAGTATTGCGATCTGTATAATCTGTGATGCGGGATAAAGTATCCGCACCTATAATAAGTGCATTGTTGTACATTCCGTTCTGAATAAAGCCAACCGCAGTAGCTAAGCTGTATACAAAACCAGAGCAGGCTGCTGACAAGTCAAAAGCCGCAGCACCTTTAGCACCCAGCTTATCCTGTAAAATACAGGCTGTAGAAGGGAAAGCACTATCAGGTGTTACTGTTGCAATAATAATAAGATCCAAATCTTCGGCTTTCATTCCAGCGGAATCAAGTGCCTTGAGTGCTGCTTCATACGCTAGATCAGAAGTTGCCTCGTGAGGCGCAGCAATATGTCTCTCGCGGATGCCTGTCCGACTGACGATCCACTCATCGTTAGTCTCCACTATTTTTTCCAGATCGCTATTTGTCAATATTTTCTCAGGTACATATTTCCCAGTTCCTATAATTCCAACCGGTCGCAACTGTCTCATGTCGTCACTCACTTCCCGCTAATTTCCTTGGATATACTTGGCACAAGATCGGCTTGTAGAGCAATCCGCGCTTGTCTTACCGCATTCTTAACTGCATTTCCGTCAGAAGATCCGTGGCCCTTAACTACCAATCCGCTAAGACCGAGTAGTGGTGCACCACCGTGCTCTTTGTAATCCATTTTACCCTTTAAAGCTCTAAGCTCCGGCATCAGCATAGCCGCGCCAAGCTTAGTCTTCAGGGAACGACTAAATTGCTCCTTGAGCAAAGAGAACAAAGCACCCGCCGTACCCTCAAGAGACTTTAGCAAAATATTACCGGCAAATCCATCGCAGACAAGCACATCGCAATTCCCTGTCAGTACGTCACGTGCCTCAACATTACCGATAAAATGAATGCCTGGCAAGTTCTCAAGCAGCGGATAAGCTTCTTTCGTCAGTTCGTTACCCTTTCCAGGCTCCGTCCCTACATTCAGAAGTCCCACACGCGGCTTAGCAATACCATGAACCTTGCTCCGGTAAATGCTGCCCATCAGCGCATATTGTACCAGATGTTCAGGCTTCGCATCCATGTTAGCACCAAGATCAAGAGCCAGTACGCCAACATCGTCAAGCGTTGGAATCATAGGCGCCAGTGCAGGACGTTCAATTCCCTGCATCCGGCCAACTACGAGGAGTCCTGTGGTCATTAGCGCACCCGTGTTACCCGACGAAATCATAGCATCTGCTTCACCTTCACGCACCATTCGTCCAGCTACAACCATGGATGAATCTTTTTTACGACGAACTGCCTTAACCGGCTCTTCATCAGAACCAATGACGTCTCCTGCATGACGTATTGTCAGATTAGATGGCTTGTCTTTGAGTAGTGGCTCTAATCTGGCTTCGTCACCAACGAGCACAATCTGCGTATCTTTCCATTCCGCGGCCGCGGACAACGCCCCCTCGACATTACATTCAGGAGCGTTGTCCCCGCCCATGGCATCAATGGCGATCAGCACTATGGTTACCCCCTTCACTGTGTTCATCATTTGCGGACCGATACACTATAAAATGGCCCTGAAACACTAGTTCTTCTCCGACATAGGTGAATACGTCCACCTCTGCTTTGCCACCCCTACCGGCGAGTGACCGCACCTGTGCTTTGGCAATACACTTCTCACCTAGCTGAACTGTGCGTACAAAACGTATATCGGCTGAAGCGGTCAGAGCAATTTCATCGTTGATAACGGCAACCGCAAGCGAGTTCGCTTGAGCAAACACATAGTGACCACGAGCGATCCCATTTCTAGAGAACACATGGTCTTCGCGAATCTCAAATATCGAAATCCCACTCTTGTCCAATTGTAAATCCACAATATCTCCGATGACTTCATCCGCAGGCAAAGAGCGCACCTGATCATAGGAGTGCTCTGCCATTTGCTTCATTCGTTCACGCAGTTCCGGTATCCCCAGCTCCATTCGGTCTAACCGAATCGTCTGAATGCTAACTTTTAGCTGACGAGTCAACTCCCGATCCGTTACAAAAGGATTACCTGCGATTATATGTAGCAGCTGTTGCTGACGTTCTTTCTTGGACATCCGCTCGATTGCGGCTCACCTCCTGGCACGTGCCAAGCATAAACGCCTTCGGTGTCCTTATGGACGATAAGCGTTTAAGCGAGAAATATAAGACATCAAGTATAGGTGCATAACTTATACTTTCTTATATTTTAAAGAAAGCATTCGGCCGCTTGAATGGCCGCTGTTATATTAGGTCAAATAACCTTAAACATTATTTAGAACCAGGTACTAATATGTAGTATAAAGCATGCCGCACCAAAAATAAAGCATTGACTTCTGGGCGGCTTATGTTTGGATAAGCATAAACGCCTCAGCGTCCCTAATAGACGGTAAGCGTTTGTGCAAAAAATATAAGGATAATGTATAGCGTGAAACTTATATATTCTTATATTTCAAAAAAAATAGTACTTCACCGATAGTGAAGTACTATTTATTCCGAAACTATTGTTTGATGATTTCTCTTGCTTTGTAAGTTCCGCAAACTTTACATACGTGGTGAGCCAATTTCAACTCTCCGCATTGTTCGCATTTCACCATGCCCGGCACAACCAACTTAAAGTGGGTGCGACGTTTGTCACGGCGTGTTTTAGACGTTCTACGTTGTGGTACTGCCATGTGTTCCACCTCCTTGTGATATTTCTGTCAGCCTGCTCCTCAGAGCAGAATGTGTTTTGTTGTAATGTTTCATTTGAAAAAGTCTTTCAACCCAGCGAGTCGAGGATCGATCACTGTGTTGTCGCAACTGCAGGTGCCTTCGTTCAAGTTCTGTCCGCATTTCTGACAAAGACCAAGACAGTCTGCCTTGCACAATACCGAATCCGGTAAGTGCAGTACGAAATTTTCTTCCACATAAGGAATAAGATCCACAACCTCATCCTTGACGTAAATGAGTTCCTCATCTTCGTCATCATCTGGAAGAACTGGCTGCTTAAGCCACTTGAAAGTCTCAGCAAAAGGAATGTTCAAATCACTTTTGACCTCCGTGAGACAACGTGAACATAACATGTCCACATCTCCACTCAGTTTTCCCACCACGTTCACACAATCGGTTCCCGCGGGCAGCGCTTTAAGGTCCACTGAGAGCGGAGCAACAGCTAGAATATCCTTGCGCCCTTTGACTACCTCGCTGACATCCACAACATCGTGAATATGTAACGGTTCGTCGGCATTCGCTAATTTGCGAAAGTGAATCTGCATAACTTATCACTCCCAAACAAACAAAATTTATTATACCTAGTATTATATACCTTTGTCAACCATTTTCCCTTTATATTGTTTCAGGAATTGGAGAGAATTATGATATAACTATTAGTGTAAATCAAAATGACAGCATATGCGAACTGAGTTTCTAAATATTAATCTTACTAATCTCTACTTATATTTTAAATAATGGTTACATACGGAGGGAAGCAGCAGTGACAACAGTTGGAATAATAGCAGAATACAATCCATTACATAACGGACATGTCCATCACTTCACCGAAGCCAAAAGACTATCTGGCGCTGAGCGCGCCATTGTCGTCATGAGCGGTCCCTTCACTCAGCGCGGCGAGCCGGCGGCAGTGAGCAAGCAGGCCCGGACAGAGATGGCGCTACGAATGGGCGCCGACCTCGTCATTGAGCTGCCGGTGGCCTATGCTGTACAGCCGGCAGAATGGTTCGCCTTCGGAGCAGTTGCACTGCTGGAAGCGACCGGGGTCGTGGACAGCTTGTGCTTCGGCTCCGAAGCCGGTACTTTGGGTTCGCTGCTTCCTCTGGCCAAGTATCTAGCAGAGGAAAGCAGCGAACTTCAGAGCGAGATCCGCCGCCGCATGGCGCTCGGAGCGAGCTTCCCCGCCGCATACAGCGCAGCGGCGGCGGTGGCCTTTGAAGGGACTCTCCATGAAGAGGAGAGTCCCGGCGATGCTGGCGAGCTGCTGCGCCAGCCGAATAACAGCCTTGGCTTGCATTATCTCATCGCCTTGCAGCGGCTAAATAGCAAGATTGAGCCGCTAACCGTTCCGCGAACGGCAGCCGGATTCCATGATCCTTTGCAAGTTGGCTCATCGATCGCAAGCGCCACTGCTATTCGCAAGCTGCTGCAAGAAGGCGGCTCTCCAGCAGCATACATGCCGGAATATAGCGTGTCCATATTAGAAAGAGAGCATGCAGCAGGTAGAGGTCCTCTGGCATTGGAGCATTTCCGAGGTCCCCTCCGTCACCTGCTCTCTACACGTACCACTGCCGAGCTACGAACCATCCAAGACATGAATGAAGGCTTGGAGAATAGAATCCTTCGTCTTATGCCCGATCTTGAGCAATTCTCTATCTCGGGTTTGCTTCAAGCCCTTAAGAGCAAGCGTTATACGCATACACGACTGCAACGTCTACTGCTACACATTTTGCTGAATCATACAAAGGAAGAAATGACCCCTTCTGTACTAGCGGAGGGGCCCGGGTATATTCGAATCCTTGGTTTTAGAGAAAGTGGACGAGCTCTCCTTAAAGAGATGAAACAAAAAGCAACCTTACCCATCGTCATGCGGCCTTCACTGTGCTCCCATCCACAACTTGAACGAGACCTTCAAGCCGCGTCTGCTTTCGCAGGAGCTTTTCGAGAACCTTACAGAACCGATATGTATCGCGATTATTTGGAACCTCCGGTCATGGTTTGACCGGTAGTTCCTCCATATACTTCAGTGCTTCATCCAGTGTCGATACGGGTACCAGCTTCATAGATGTGCCGATTTTATCAGCTTTCGTTTTGGCTTCGTCGTAATTCTTAACAGGAACGAAAAAAATCTCCGCCCCTTCTCGATCTGCAGCAACAATCTTATGCTTCACTCCACCGATAGCACCAACCACACCCTCAGCGTCGATCGTGCCCGTTCCTGCAACCCTATGACCTTTGGTTAAATCACCAGGCGTAAGCCGGTTGTAAATCTCCATAGTGAACATCAGTCCTGCAGAAGGTCCGCCAACATTCGTATCCACAAAGCTGACCGCTTTGCCTTGTTCTTTAGGTTTTACCTTTTGAACTGCGGCTATAGTGACTCCAAAACCAGGTCGAACTGCAGTAACATCTTTATCTTTGATCTCGACAAGTGTCACTTGTTCCTTTACTTCCTTACCGTTTCTTTGTAAAACAACAGCGACCTGATCACCGATTTTTTTTGTTGAAAGTAAAGCAGAAAGTGCTTCTGGATCGGGTACCTTCTGGCCTTCTACACTTATGATTCTGTCACCCGGCTGGAATTGTCCTTTATTACTGGCAACCGGAACTGAAAAAACATACAAATAATCCACAACATCCTCATACGGAATTCCTGCAGCATGATAGGCCGCCTGAACGGAGTAAGATTGCGAGCTGTTCATATAAAAAACCTGCTCCGCAGCATACTCATCTTCAGACTTATCTCCTAACCGTGTTTCTTTCCGCACAACCTCTGAATTGGAGTTAAAAACAGAGGCGACCAGCAACGCCACATTAGCGTAACTAGCAGATACTGTAGTCATCATGAAGGTTCCTTCTTCAGCTGGATCAGCATTTTCCACTTTAATCATAGGGGCAACTTCAGATGCACTACCCGGTTGATATACAATGTACGGGGTGTTCATAAATACAAATACATACACGATAACTACAAACGTAAAGAGGTAAGCTGTGGCACGGAATCCCGGCCGATGCTTCAACTGCTTCACTACTCTTCCCTTCTTTCCCACGGCACATTTAGGATATGAATGTTTGAACTTCATTACCGCTTCGACTAGTGGTTTGGCATGATGGTTGTCTACTCTGCATAAATTGATAACACATCCGCTATGCCTTAAGTTATGAAGAGGTGATTCTAGAAATGAACAATATTAAAATACGCCGGCTAGCTAGTCGCTCCACACCTTTTTTATCTGGGGTGATCGCAATCCTGTTAGCCATTGCCATCATCATCTCACCAGAAAGCTCTTTCGAGGCTTCTCTCCAAGGGTTAAAGCTCTGGTGGACACTCGTATTCCCTGCACTTCTACCCTTCTTGATGCTGTCTGAGATGCTAACCGCTTCGGGCTTCGTGCATGGTTTCGGAGTTCTCCTGGAACCATTGATGAAAAAGGTCTTTCGACTGCCTGGCGCGAGTGGTTGGACTTTGGCGCTTGGAATCACCGCTGGATTCCCCGGCGGGGCTGGAGGTGTAATGCAGCTTCATAAGCAGGGCAGCATTTCGGACAAGGAAGCCGCTCGTCTTGCTTCACTTACGCATTTCGCCAGTCCAGTAACCCTGCTCATTGTGATTGGTGTAGCTTTCCTACATAGTCCTACAGCAGGTTACTTTCTACTTGCTATCCACTGGGTTTCAGGACTTTTGGCCAGTTATACAGACGCTCTTTTAAATGGCCGGCTAGACAATCTGCAGCCTTCTTTAAAAGAAAGCACGAATATCAAACGACCTTCTTTATATAGTCGTGTCCAACTTGCAGCCACTGAAGCCAGATCAAGAGATGGCCGAAGCTTCGGTAGACTTCTTGGGGAGTCAGTAGCTACAGCGGTACAAAATTTGATGGTTGTGGGCGGTTACATGATTATGTTCGCCGTGGTCATCAATATCATTACTACGGTACTTCCTGCATTGCCAGCCGCTCTGCCAGCGAGCTTGCTCGAGATTCATTTAGGAGCCGACGCTATAAGCAAAGGACTCTCGAGCATCGGAGCCGGAGCATCAGGTGTACTAGGCTTGGCCATGCTCTCTGCTGCGCTAGGCTGGAGCGGGCTCTGCGCACAGCTACAGGTATTGACGTTGCTTAAACAAGCAAATGTCCGATTCCTCCCCTATGCTGTCGTTCGCCTGATGCATGGCGTTTATGCTTTTTTATTAACACTGCTACTATGGAAACCACTTTTAGTAATAAGTGAGGCTGCTTTGCCTGCGCTCGCTGATTCACAATCCATACCAAACAGAACCATTAATGTAACTGCCATATGGAGCTCTTTTCCACAGTTGCTTAGTTTGCAATCGCTTCTGCTAATCATCCTCCTGGCATTATCCGCAACGATATATCTCGTTAGCGCTTTTCGCCATCGGCTCGATTAAATTTAAGCTTCATCGCCTGTTCCACCTCAGGCGTCACGAAGTCAGACACATTCCCACCAAAATGGGCAATTTCTTTTACAACGCTGGAGCTTAAATAGGAATATTTCGGATTAGTCATCATAAAGATCGTTTCCGCATCCGGATCCAGACTATGGTTGATGGATGCGTTTTGCAGTTCATATTCAAAGTCAGTTACGGTACGAATACCACGTACAATGACTTGAGCATCTTTTTGACGAACATAATTGACTAATAGATCCCTAAAGCTGTCGATTTCCACATTGGGAATATCAGCTGTCGCCTGTCTTAAAAGCTCTGTCCGCTCTTCTACAGTAAACAGCGGGTTCTTACTCAAATTATTAAGCACCGTTACGATTAAACGGTCGAATTGCTTGGATGCGCGCCGAATAATATCCATATGTCCCATAGTCACGGGATCAAAGGTGCCTGGATAGATGGCAACACGTTCTTTTCTAATTTGCTGACTCATTCTCTACCTCCTCACCAGTCTCGCTTTCCACAGAAGGATTAGCTTCATACTGATAAATAGAAATTGTCGTTTCTCCGTATACGGCCTGACGCAGCCTATAAAATCCTGGGATATCCTCAGGATAGGCATAACTTGATTCATGCTCCAGAACAATGATTGCGTCCTCTTGCAGCATTCCTTTTTCTACCATAGATAGCATCAGCTCATCTCCGTGCTTCAATCGGTAGGGAGGATCTAGAAAGACTAAATCAAAAACACGTCCCCGCTTCTCTAATGCACTGAGTGCTCTTCCTGCTTCATTTCGGTACACTTGCGCACTCGCTTCAAGATTAGTCGCCTTCAAATTGGCACGAATGGTGTCAATACTCTTGGGATCCATATCTACAAATACGGCACTTTCCATCCCTCTGCTTAAAGCTTCGATACCCAAACCACCTGTACCTGCGAACAAGTCCAGTACCGCTCCACCTTCAAAATATGGACCGATCATACTGAATACAGCTTCCTTCACCTTATCGGTTGTAGGCCTTGTTCCACTTCCCGGCACACTTTTTAGTGGTCTTCCTTTTGCACTTCCCGATACCACTCTCACCGTCAATCACCCGCTCTATGTCTCTGTTTGTTATACCCAAAAGGGCATAAGTCCACGCCTATCGTAACACATTTGCGCAATGAAATAAAAAATTTGTCTAGATATGAAAAATGGAAAGATCAAGACTATTCCGATAAATAAGTCTTCCTTATGTATAAGACTGGGCTTCCAGGGACATCATGTAATTATCGACACCACAAATGTCGTAGACAACCGCGGAGCAGGCTTACGTTTCCCCATAAGCTCTTCGTCCGGTTTCTCCTCTCCCATGAAAGGAGCCCTAGAGATAGGGCTCCGAATTTATGTTTAAAGACATTAAAAGTTATTATTATATATGTAATAATCAATACAAAATTACTAGTTTCGGACAATGAGAAAGAAGAACTCACACAGTGGCTTGCGAATGCTGCCGCCTTAGGAATACCCAAATTTCTGCAATTGCCTCTTGGCTCAAAGATCACGGTCATAGGGAAATATGGGCTCTCGTGCTCATCCTTTCGGAGATCTGCGACGTGCCATATTTTCAGCAGCGTATTCAACTCCCTCTGATAAAATTAAAGCTCATTCATATTGAATTGGATATGGAAAACGACCTACGTTTATATGAGCGTGGCAAGATAGATGAGGATGAAACATCCGCGCATTTCATTCAACTGTATCATCACTACCTAATTCATCATCGATTTGCTGTTGTCTTTTTTTATTTATATTCCGTAACACTAGCTGTGTAAGAAAATAAACAATTATAAAAGATACAAAGATTAAAATAATGCTCCAAACATTTCTTTCTCCCGCCAAAACTATAAGCAACGAAACACAAATTCCGCCTGAAATAATGCTGTTTATGAGCAGCTTTTTGTTTGTGTGTCTTTGGGAATCCCAAATATCAACACCAACAGACAAGTGCCGGATCGTTATATATATTCCACTACCAATCAAACAGAAAAACTCGACTGCAAATTGCTCAAACGGAGCATTCATTATGAATTGTTGAATCAGTACTGAAATCAGCAAACAATATACTAATATTTGATAAGCATCACTTTGAATCTTTCTTCTTTGAGATACAACTCGTTCATCATTCATTTTACTTTTTTTCATTATTATCCCTCCCTATAACCAGAATTATAATATATTTATTACATAATGCAATTTATATATTGCATTTAAATGTGAATAAAAAGCAAACTCACACAATAAATTCGCTAAAGAGTATATACATCACAAAAGGACCACCTTTCGGCAGCCCTTTGTTAGACAGTCACGGTAGGGGTTACATGATAGAAATAAAAGCTTCCCACCGTTACGACAATGATTAATAGTACAATAATGGAAGAAATCCCGATCAGCATTTTTTATGTACTTCAATACGAGAGTAGAATCCTAACGACTTTTGCTTAGCATCGCATAAATTGAAATAGTACCATAAAGAAAGTCTGCTTCCAGCACGTATGCCAGAAGCAGACTTTTTTATATCTTTAGAATATGCATGCGCTCGTAATAATAACTAACAAGATGAACAACACTAAGATTGCGCCTGTATTAGTAAAAGCACCACCAACATGACCAAATTCTGCACCCATGAGAAGACCTCCTCCGTATTTTAGAATACATCATAAGATATGTAATCATCTTCTTAGAAGATTGGGCGAACGGTTAAAAATAAAACCCCGCCAACTGCGCGAGGTTAGTGTAAAAATGTTTAATCAGAAACTAAAATACCGTCAAAGCTTTCTGGACCCACACGTACTGTTCCAAGAAGACTAGAAGAAACAAATGCTGTATAAGTGAGTTGAGGTGTGATTGCAGGTAAGAAGTCTGCTGCCGAGAAGGTTATCACTTGCGGTGCCAGTATACTAAGGCCAAAAGTTGAAGTAGCAGAATACACTTTCGGATCCGTAGGCAAAGTTCCTCTTACAATCGTAACTGTAATACCCACCAATGACAGCGGTAGAGTAACAGATATCGTCCCTTTTAGCAGCACACGCGGGTTCGTAGTCACTCCTGCAGTTATCAAACCAATTTGTCCAAACAACTGTGGCGTGTTAATTGCTGTAATCGGGATAGCTATCGAATTGGCGAGACTGGCATTTTGTGATGTTCTAGCGTCAAGATAGGTTCCCATAGTTACACCTCCTTTTTCTTTTCATACCATAATATATTAGTCATCTTGATAGAATGCGTAGTCATTTTACCAGTGAGAAAGGATTGATTTTAAAAAAATGAATACGACAGAATCATTTATCGTCTGTTTTAGTTCCATCCCTTTTGTTAAAAGCAAGCTCGAATAACCCCGTCGCCGAAAGTCCTGCTAGCCCTCCAGCCCATAGCCGCAGGATCAGATTCATATCAGTGAACGGATAGGCCACTGCTCCAACCAGCAAGCCAATAGCTAATCCAACAACCGGTACAATATTCCGCGGAAGTTGCACGCTATTCTTCACAAGTTGTACAAGCGCCATTACAAAAACAGCCAGCACGGAAGCAAAGGCAAGCACACTGTTGAGAGCATCATTATACATGGTGTTTAATCCTCCTTATTTCATTTTCCACTACCAGGAGCAAATAAGCCTGCACGGTTCAGCACTGTTATTATGCGATAGAAGTCATAACTGCCACCTGACGGTGTATCCAGCAGCCCTGCAGCACTCGCGGCTTTTACTGCCGCTTCAGCCCATGGGGGTACATTCATCACTGCTCGGCCTTCGATTAATGTCACACGATCTGAAAGCTTAGTAATCGACTGGCCTTGTTCCTGCATACCTGTTTTTAGCGTATCCTTGCTATCCGTAAGGCTCACAATAACAGCACGCAATTCCTTTATTTCCATTTCCAGACTAGCCAGCCTTTGTTTATCCTCTGCCGACATTTCGTCATCACCTTCCTTGGCTTCATCATCATATTTATACAGATTGTAGGTATTCATGATTTGGATTAGCTTTGCTGCATAGTTTGGGTCGGTAGCATAACCAGCGGCAGCAATCTCTTGTGCAGCTACCTTGCCACTAGCACCAAGCACCTTGCTGTAAAGATTACGATTCCACGAAACACCATTCACAATCAACGCGGAATGATCCGCAACAGATTCTCCCCAGTTGTTATAGGCCCGAAAAAGAGCTTCTACTTTAACAGCTTTACCATTAACATATTCAGTAGTTTGCACAGTAATACTACCGGCTGGTCCGCTACCTTTAATCCCAAACAAATTGTTGGCCTTAACAGTCAATCCGCTGCTACCAAAGCCCGATTCCAGCGCCGCTTGAGCTATCGTTAGCGATGCCGGAACCTTGCTGATCTGCATGTCCTTCACAGCAAAATTTGCGATCTTCGCAATAAACTCAGTCTCCGTCATTTCATCACTTCCTCTCCTTTTATTAAATGCTGAGCATAATGAAATGCTTGTGCATATCCCTACTAATAGAGCGTCATTGCTAGATTCCATTCAAAATAAACGTCAAAACACGCGCCCAAAGAGCGCGTGTTAGTATTTGATAATACAGATGTGACATAAGTAGCTGAAAAGAATTAAATGAAGCATGCAACTAACATAGGGCTATTGGTCCTGCTCACATGAGCAATTTACTTCTCGTAGATTCATAATATGTAATTATAAGTAAAATTGTCTTGAAGTTTCATTAAAACTAGCGTAACATATAGTATTAATTGACTATATAGGAGGGTCTAATAGACTATGCCTTCATATTACTTTAGAGAACTATGGACACCCTTACGCTGGGTAGGTATTAAATTTTTCCGTGATGACGAAGGTTTTCTTTGGATTAAATGGTGGGCCAAACCCAGAAAAAGACTGCGTTAACCGTTAAGCAAGCAAATATACATAAGAAGTTTCATACAATGTGCATATGTATTTCTTGATAACAATCTAAAGGGGCATCAACCGCTAAACATTAGCAGCTGATGCCCCTTTTCCTAGTTTCCTACCTTAGCCCCAAAAGAGCGCGCTAACAGTACAGCCTGATCTATATCCATACGAACACCTTGCAGATCCAAACTTTTCAAATCAATTCCTTCAACTATAGCATCCCGTAGGTCAGCCCCCTTAAGCTTGCATTGAGACAGCTGTACACGGCTCAGATCAGCCCCTCGAAGATCACTTTTTTGCAAATTACAACCCATGAGATCGGCCTCAGTAAATCGAATCCCACGCAGATCCTGTCTGCTAAGATTGGTATGTCTCAGGTTCGTGTAAGACCAGTCCCCGCCGATAAGTGTGATCCCGTCCAAATAAGCATTTGAGAAATCAGAGCCTACCATTTTACAATCTTCAAATTTCGATACGAACAGATTCGCACCCGTGAACTTACAGTTAGTAAAAGCCGTGCCTTTATGATGTGATGCATTGAGCATGGCTCCAGTAAAATCGCAATCTATAAATCGGCAGCCGATGGAAGTCATCTCTTCCATAGAGCTTCCCTTGAAGGAACACTGCTCAAATGTACAGTTATTTAGTTCCCCGTCCTGTAGACTTCCTTGGTCAAAATTGTGTTTTTGGAACGTTTCATTAAGGTATTGGTACATGTTAAGTCTCATCACCTTCATTAGGATTAAATAAATTTATTCTTATTAAAAATAGCACTTTAGTAGATTGTTCTCAACAATCTCTTTCGATATAATTGCAAATAAACGATATGGAGGGAAATTATGGATGTGTCCAGCAGGAAAGAACCATTTCGCTATGTAATGAACCAGCCGCTTGAATGCTGGATTGAAGTTCCAATAAGTAGTAGCGGTCCGGGTGCCGGAAAGCTAACAGAAGCTGTGTTGCTCGATCTTAGCCGATCTGGCTGCAAAGTGCGTACCCCCCTGAATCTTCGATTCACGGCGGGCGATACAAAGCTAGTGATTCATCTTCAATTAAACGAAGAAAAGCTTCAACTCGTGGGCAGCGTCCGCTGGGGCTGGATGTTCGGACTCGGCCAATACCAATATGGAGTTAAACTTAAATTGAACGAGGACGAAGAAGAACAGCTACATAGAGAACTCGATATATGGACAGCCTCTCTAAATGTAGAGGGCCTGTAGAATTCTACATAACAGATGCCCTTCTCATGGAAAGGCGTCTTTTTTTTGCATAAAAACGAAGACAAAGCTAATCGCTCTGCCTCCGTTCTAAAAATCGTTATTTCAGGTGTACCTAGGACTCCACTCTTTTTTTAACGAGCTTAACAATAGCAAATACTAGAATCGCAATAATCACAGCTTCGAACAGGGTAGGAAGTAAGCCAAGAACATACTGAGAGATCTCAATATCATTTAATTTAGCGGCCTCATCCGTCACTTCAAATCGAAAAGCTCTTTCCAAAGTGATATTTTCATGATCGAACATCGATGTTTCTAATGAAGAAATTATATACTGTATTACAAAAAAAACGGCTATCCCAATCCATACTCTTCCTTTCACTCTCACACTCATTGCAACGGTCATGGAGAACATCACGAGCAACATAGAGTAGGCGGAAGCCCAAAAGACTATTAGTACTGTATATGCGGAGATCAGCCAAAATTTTTCCGGTAAAAACAAAGTTGAATACATCATAATATCTACTGCTAAATGAATATAAGCAACTAGAAATAAACCGAGTAACGACCCTAAAAACAGCATTACCGGTGAGAGAACGGTATGCAGGACTGGTACTGGCACAAGCCTCCGATTGAATAATCTCAGGTTCTGACCGAAGGTGCGCAGACTAAAAAAGAGAAGCACTACACCTGCTACGGCATAGGAAGTGATGTTCATCATGAACATATCTTGATCTGATTGAACAGTAAATCCTATCACAAACTGCACAAGAATGGTGATTACAAAAACAGCAAGAAACTTATCCCTATCTCGTCTAAAATCATACTTCACTAGCTTTAGCATTCTGCGTACACCTCTCTGAACAGTTCGTCTATGCTTTTACCTTGGCGCAGCCGGATATCTTCTACCGCCGTATGCATCACAATTTCTCCCTCTTTTATAAAAATCACATCATCAAAGATCCGCTCGATATCCGATACTAAATGAGTAGAAAGGAGAATGGTGCTGTCCTCTTCATAAAACTCTACTAACGCGTTAAGAATTTTAGTTCTAGCTACTGGATCTACACCACCGATTGGCTCATCCAGTAAATACAGGCTAGCTCGACGTGATAAAGCAAGTGTAAGCTGTAGACGCTCATTCATCCCTTTGGACAAATCCTTCACCTTATCTTGAGCACTTAGCTTCATAAACTCCAACATTCGAGAAGCCTTAGTCTGATCAAAATCCGGATAGAAATCACTTTGGAACTTTAGAGCATCCTTAACATTCATCCAGGATTCTGTAAGCGGCTTATCGGGCATAAATGACACTACTGCTTTACTATCTATGCCTACAGCCCCTCCAATAATGGATACACGACCGGAAGTAGGCTGTGTCAGCCCGGCGATGATTTTCATAAGTGTACTTTTACCGCTGCCGTTACTGCCCAGCAGTCCCGTGATTTTACCCGCACTCAGATTAAAGGATACTCCGCGGAGGGCGTGCTTGGATCTATATTTTTTTGTAACGTCATGAACCTCAAGTATATTTTCCAACTTGCTTATCCCCCTATTCTCCATCCTTGTTTCGGATACTCTCTGCTACTGCCGCTAAAATATCTTCACCTTGAAAACCAAGGTCCTGCATGCCACGAATGAAACGATCCAGTACATCCTTTGCCATTTCTTTTTTGATGGTCAAAATAGTACCTTCATTACTAGTGACGTATCTTCCCATTCCACGCCGGGTCTCCACGATTTCTTCACGCTCCAGTTCCTGAAAGGTTCTTTGTACTGTATTCGGATTAATCTGCAGTTCATTGGCAAGCTCTCGTACCGAGAGAATTTTATCTCCTGGTTTTAACTTACCTGTGACGATTTCTCCTTTGATATAATTCATGATCTGAATATAAATCGGCAGGTTGTTATCGAATTCGATTGTCATGATTAAGCAACATCCCTTCGTCTAAAGACGGAGAAGCCTATGAGTAGAAAGACAGCTGTGTATAAAACTAGCATTACTATGGAAAAGGTCAGCGTCATTCCAGGCATAGGTGCTCCTCCACCTTCATAAGCAGCTAAATTTAGGTTGGGGAATAATACATATTTATAAAATTCACGAAAAATAACCAATTTGTCTATCATCAGCATAAACATTGTAGCACCAATTGTAACACCCGTAGATGTTGTCAAAATACCGATCATTAAAGCAAGTGTTGTATATACAACTGTACTAACTGAGTTATACATTAAACTGGTTAACATCTCACGAATACCAGCCTCACCACCACTCAAGCCAAACCATAAAGCTCCTGATGCAAAAACCGCCAACATGCCGACAACTGCCACTGAGAACGCGTAAATCAACACAACAGCATATTTGGACGCAAGTATTGCTGTACGACTTCTCGCACGGATTAGAAGGAATTTGATGGTGCCCTGACTATATTCTTTTGAGACAATACCCGCTGTTCCGATGATTGCGAGAATGGTAATCACTTGCCCAATCCCTTGTGAAAGCAGCATCATTGCTGAAAAGTCATAAGCTGATCCAAACATATCAGGTGAGGCAGAATGAACAATATAACCTAATAGCAGGGATAATAGAATTAATATCAGGTAAGGTACAAAAAACGTACGTTTCTTCGAGAGCTTGAGCCATTCATTAACAACCAAATTATTAAAGCTACGCAATTCGGTTCCCTCCTGTCCATTTCAAGAAATCTTCCTCTAAGCTTTGTTTATTCTCTGCAATCCGGTAAATACCTACCCCTTTATTACTAAAAGTCGACACTAGTTCCGGCACTTTACTGTCATGCAGATTTATTGTCACCTCAGAACGAGCACTATCCATAGACAATAACTCTGCGTATTCTAGCCCTTCCAAGATGTTAATTGCTGATTCTACTGAGCCTACACGAATGGTTAGTTTCACATCTGAAGCTGTCTCCTGCTCCCCACCAATCGCTGTAACGGTCACCAATTTTCCGTTCTGAATCACGATGGCCCGGTGACAAATTTGTTCAATTTCAGTTAGTAAGTGACTGGATATTAGAATAGAAATCCCTTCAACCTCAGCAATCCTACGCATATAATCACGCATTTCTCGTATGCCTGCTGGGTCAAGGCCGTTCGTAGGTTCATCTAGAATCAATAACTTTGGTCGGTTCAGTAATGCCTGAGCAATCCCAAGACGTTGACGCATACCCAGCGAATAGGCCTTCACTTTCTTATTCATCGCTTCCTGAAGTCCTACCAATTCAACAACCTCATCAATTCTGCCAGCCTCAATATTATCTGTCATTCTCTGGTATTGCTTTAGATTATCAAGCCCTGTCATATACGGATAGAACTCTGGATTTTCAATAATCGCTCCAATATGTCCAATAGCTTTATTAAAATCACTCTTAACACTGTGACCTTGAACGATCACATCGCCTTCACTCATCCGTATAAGACCCGTCATCATCCGGATCGTTGTTGTCTTCCCTGCACCATTGGGTCCCAATAACCCAACAATTTCTCCCTTACGGATATCAAATGTCAGCTTATCCACAATGGATTTCCCTTTAATGATCTTGCTTACCCCATTCATTTGCAGCACGATTGAATCCTGCATGCGTTCATCACTTCCCTGCTTCATGGTAATCCTCCCTGCCATCTTTTTATTATTGATGAGTTTGTTTTAACGTGTCGGTGTTATAGTTGAATAGTACACTAATGCATTGTTTATGTAAAGCCCGAATAATTGAATGACGTAAAATAAGGGCTTTCTATTAGACTATCTGCCAAACCAAAAAATGAAATGAACATAGATTAGATTACAAAGGAGGAATGACAAATGAAAAAAGAAGTTCATGTATCACAGACTTATCCACGCTTAACTGTTTACGATGAAGAAAACTTTAGGGGTAACAGTAGAATCTATACTGGCAACCTAGGCATTCGTAATACGGACAACATCCTCGATGGTATTGAGAGTCTTCGTTTCTTCTCTACCAGCAGCAACGCAACACTGGTACTGTTCACAAGAACTAGGTTTAGAGGGAACTTCCGCGTACTCCGTGGTAACCGCAGCATCCGTGATTTGGACGATTTCATTTCCGGCAATGATGTGGAATCCATTATTTCAACCAATCAGAGATTAACTCTCGAACAGATTCGCAATATCCGCAGCAGCGGCACTTTGCCTGCGGGATATCGCCTGATATAACATTTCCATTCAACAAGAAAGGAGCAATCTGGTGCTAGAGCCCAGGTTACTCCTTTTTCCCAAGTGATCTTCTAAGGTCAAATAGTTATTAGATTTACCTGCTAAGTCAATCCAACAAGGAGAGATGAAATATGGTAACCATAAAAGCAGCGTCCGTAATCTATCCCAGATTAAGAGTATATAGTGAGGAGAACTTTCGTGGGCTCCGCAGAACCTATCGCGGCAACCTAGGCATTGCAGATATTGATGCAGTCCTTACTGGAATAGAAAGCTTACGATTTTTCTCCACGAATCCGAACGCTACGCTTGTGTTGTTCGATCGTTCTCGCTTCCGTGACAATTTCGTAATTCTGCGTGGTAACCGCAGCATTCGCGAACTAGATGACTTTCTCCGTAGAGGAGATGTCGAATCGCTCATTTCAAGCAATCAGCGTCTGACTCCGGCGCAGGTTCGCGCCATACAGCGTACTGGTAGCTTGCCTTCAGGATATCGTTTGATCTAATCACCTGAGGACGCAGTTTAAGCTATAAGCTTAAGGTGCGTCCTCATTTATTTTCCGCTATAATGACTCCATACATATTAATAGAAAGAAGGTATCTTTATGGAACCAATCGTTTCTACCCGATGGCTGCTTGCTCGGTTATACGAACCTGAACTGGTTATAGTCGATTGCCGTTTTTTACTCACCGATCCGGAAGCTGGACGTAAAGCCTATACAGAAGATCATATTCCCGGCGCAATCTATTTTCATCTAGAAGAACAACTCTCCGCTCCAGTAAGCGCACACGGTGGACGCCACCCACTGCCTGAGATCTCGAAGCTAACCACCGTTCTTAGCAAGGTTGGTATTAACAGAGATAGTATTGTCGTTGCTTATGATGATCAAGGTGGTGCCTACGCTTCCCGTCTGTGGTGGATGCTTAAATATTTGGGACATGAACGTGTGTTTGTAATGGATGAAGGCTACTCTGCTTGGAAAAAAGCATCCTTCCCCGTCAGTGATCATCAAGCGGTTAGGATTCCTAGCCAGTATGAAGCAGATGTTCAGAAGAAGATGCTTGCTAGCATGGAAGATGTGCAAAATGTAGTTAACGACGGTCGCGCACTATTGATTGATTCCCGCGAGTCCCGTCGCTATGAAGGGCTGGAAGAACCGATTGATCCGAAGGCAGGTCATATTCCTGGGGCGATCAATAAGTTCTGGAAAGAAGTGCTGGATGAGCAAGGACGCTGGAAATCAACTGAGGTGCTGAAAGAGCATTATGAGGGAATTGATCCTGAGCAAGAAATTATCGTGTACTGTGGTTCAGGTGTAAGTGCCTGCCCGAATGTGCTCGCGCTCGGAAAAGCTGGGTATAGGAATGTGAAATTGTATGCGGGTAGTTGGAGTGATTGGATTTCTTATGAGGAGAATCCGGTGGCGATAGGAGAAGAATAGAATAAAGAACCTGCGGCGCGGATTCTTATGATTCCCTGGAAATCAGAGGCCTGATTTACCCGACTGGAAAAATATCGTATTCGATTTTTCGTGTATATTTGGCTCGTTCATGGTTCGGTGGCACATGTATGCGATTTTTCGCATACATTTGGCTCGTTTACCTACTGTCGGCACATTGTGTTCGGTTTTTCGCATACACATGCCTCCTTCAACTTGCCGACGGCACATTGTATTCGATTTTTTCACGTTTCTTTGGCTCGTTCAGCTTGCCGGCGGCACATTGTATTCACTTTTCCGCATACATTTGGCTCGTTTACCTACCGTCGGCACATTGTGTTCGGTTTTTCGCATACATTGGCTCGTTCAGCTTGCCGGTGGCACATTGTATTCGATTTTTCGCATAAATTTGCTCAATTACGTTACCGACGGCACATTGTATTCGATTTTTCGCATATATTTGGCTCGTTCAGCTTGCCGGTGGCACAATGTATTCACTTTTTCGCATACATTTGGCTCATTTATGTTACCTTTGGCACTTAGTGTTCGGTTTTTCGCATACATTTGGCTCATTTACGTAACCGGCGGCACATTGTATTCACTTTTTCGCATACATTTGGCTCGTTTACCTACCGTCGGCACATTGTGTTCGGTTTTTCGCATACATTTGGCTCGTTCAACTTGCCGGCGGCACATTGTATTCGGTTTTTCGCATACACATGCCTCCTTCAACTTGCCGACGGCACATTGTATTCGATTTTTCGCATACATTTGGATCGTTTACCTACCGTCGGCACATTGTGTTCGGTTTTTCGCATACATTTGGCTCGTTCAGCTTGCCGGTGGCAAATTGTATTCGATTTTCCGCATACATTTGGCTCGTTTACCTACCGTCGGCACATTGTGTTCGGTTTTTCGCATACATTTGGCTCGTTCTACTTGCAGGCGGCACATTGTATTCGGTTTTTCGCATACATTTGACTCGTTCAACTTGCCGGAGGCACATTGTATTCGATTTTTCATTCACATTCTCACGACGGACTTCATCTTCAAACCAAATCTGGACTTTGTAGCGTACCAATATATTCATAGTAAATGATCCGCTGAGATGAACCTCTTGCCACCGGGCGAAATTTTCCTTTATCCACCAGCTGACGGCAGTATTTAATGATCGTCATCGTGTGCAATTCCAGTTCTCTCGCGGCATCAGCCGGGCGAAGGACTCGATGGTGCCGGATGGCTGCCCGCATCAGATCGCGCTCGATTCTGGAATAGGCTCTCTCAACGGTTGTCTTCGCAGACTTTTCTGCTAACAAATAAGAAAAGAGAATGTTCCGCAGCGCGGAGAGAATGAAGGATGGATTTTCTTTTAGCTCATCCAGCGAGATATAGAGCACCGTGCAGTCTTGAGACTGTAGAAAAAGCCCGCGGTTCAAGTCCATGCGGTATTTGCTACGATCCGTTCCATGTGAGCCATAGTCCATGATCTCAAATGCAATACGCGAGGCTCCGATCTCCCACAAAATATCCACAAAATAGGATCTGCCGCGCCAGTCCTTAACTTCATATTCTGGGTGTAATCCGTGAAAATGTCCGGCTAGAGGCCACCACACCCGCTCGACAAACAAGCGATTTCCGTAATCATGACCGCGTTTAAGTGCATCGAGCCGCTCTCCCTTCCTTTGTTTAAGATGATTACATAACCATTCATTATGCTCCCTCTCGAAACCCATTACCTATCCCCTCGCTCTGCAACGAAATATGTTTTTAATCATACAAAACCCCGCCTCTATTCCAAAAGGAAAGGAGACGGGGCATTCTTTGCCTCGTTTGGTTTTATCTATACATAGTGTGCCACATTATCATTAGAATGCACAATAGGAAATCGGCAGGATCATTCAAAATAAATAAGCCCAGTAAAATCCCCCAAAAATTCTATCACCCTCTATTCCATTTATTTTTATATTTATATCCTCTTTTCTTTTAATATTTTCACTAATAATACATTTTCACATGGCATATTTTTTCTTTTCTATTTTTGGGTTTACTTTCCATTTCAATCAACTGCCCGCCCGGGGTAATATCGCTGGAGAAGGCCGGATATACGAATATACAACGGTATGTAGTAAGTTAGAGTGATTGGGTTTTGTATGGGGATTACGATCGTTCTTGAGGAAGATTAAAGTTAAAAGCGCGTGCTTGATATCTGGTTAAACGATTATATGAAAGAGAAGCAACTGTCAGCATACCGGAGTATCCGGCCGCACTTCTGCGAAACGGTCCGCTGAGGACTCCCGTTCCATTCTGAGTAGTGCTCACCCTATCTGAGGACGGTTGGTCCGCGTTGGGTTCGACCAGGATTTTCTGTATAATGGTAAACGTTACGTCGGATGTGATGTTAAACGCACGAAATGACAAGTAAACAAAGTCCATCCGGCGTTTGAAACCACGAACCGGAAAGGATGAAGTAAATTGAGTTATACGGAACTGCTGGAACGGAAGAGCGAAATCTTGAAGAAAACGGTCGAGAACTGGGTTTTGAAAGAAAATCGCGACGGACTGAACCTTCAAGAGGCTCATATTTACCAGAATATACTCAAGGAATTTCATCAGAACGAACATGAATTGAATGGGGTACGAGACGAGAAAGCAGTTAAGCGTCAGGACAACTGATCCACGGAAAAAGAAGACACTGTAACAGCTCGCAAACATGCGTCGCAAACGGCTTGATCTCAGAAGACGTACGCGTAAGAATATGAGAGGCTGCCCGGGAAGTTTGGGCAGCTTTTTACGTACAATCATTTCGCTGCCCGCCTCCGAAGCAAACGCTCTAAAATCCAGACGTTCGGATAATCCAGCAACCTGAGGATATCGCTCTATGACGTTAACCTTTTCTGTGCCAAGTATAAATTAGAGTACAGAGCTAGCTCCTGTGCGTCACGACTGCCAGTATGTGCTGGCGGTGCTGGAGGTGGCCCGTATACCTCACACTGGAGTTTCTCAGATGTATTCGATATCAACGTTTTATATTTGTAAATATTTTCATGATAGATGGAAGACCAATACAGAAGTTTGTACTGTTAAGGTAACAGTTCAGCACATAATTTTCTATCCTATTAGGTATTAACGCCTGATGAAACTATCAACCTTCTGGACAATCCTTCCTCTAGTTGTATATAGTGTATAACGAAAGTGGCACTTAGTGAGCAAGGTACCAGGAGGAGAAATACAAAATGGCAAATATATTAGTAGTAGAAGATGAACGAGCGATTAATGATTTAATTACAATGAATCTCAAGCTGGTTGGACATACATATAGCAAGGCATACCGTGGACCGGAGGTTTTCGAAATTCTGGAGCGTGAAAAGACTGATTTGATTCTGCTGGATGTTATGCTTCCGGAATTGGATGGTTTTGAGGTGATGCAGCGGATTGCACATTTGCAGGTTCCAGTGATTTTGATCACCGCCAAGAATTCTTTGGCTGACCGCATTAAAGGCTTCGAGCTGGGCGCGGATGATTATATCATTAAACCCTTTGAAATTCTTGAATTACTGGCAAGAATCAATGTAGTCCTGCGCAGGGGTGAAAAAGGCTCTTCCAGCTTCATTTGCGATAATGTTGAGGTGCGTTACCTGGAACGGCAAGTTTTAGTAGATCAGACACCGGTTGATTTGACCGTTAGAGAATTCGAGCTGCTTGAGGTGTTAATTCGTAACCGGAATATTGCATTGTCGAGGGAAAAGCTGCTGGAATTGGCGTGGGGCTATGATTTTGAGGGCGACACCCGCACCGTGGATGTTCACATCCGGCAGCTACGTAAAAAGCTGGGCTGGGAAGAACGGATCAAAACCATTTTCAAGCTAGGCTACCGCCTGGAAGTTCAGAGCTAATCATGAGATTCTGGCATAAGATTCTGCTGTCGGTACTTGCTCTCTTTATTGCTGCTCTGGATGTAAGTGTCATTATGGTGATGAAAAAAAGCTGGCAGCTAAACATGGACAGTGAAATGCAGAGAGCATCCAGTGAGCAATTGTTAATCGCCAACAATATTTATGAGAACCTTAATTCTATTCAAGCACGTGGAACGGCATTGACCCCTATTCTACTGGCCAGCGTCTCTGAGTCCTATGGAGATTACTACCGTAAGCAGGGAATCTATTTACAGCTATGGGAGAACGACCGAATGATTTACCCTCCCCAAAAAGGACAATTCGGGAAATCTAATTTAGGAAAAGGCGATCAGCCTGTATCCTCAGACGAACGCTCTATTCAGCTCTCCACTCAGCTTCCTGCTCCTTACCAGCATTTGCTGCTTGTCTATCAGCGTGATATCAGTGAGCTCTTCAACAAGCAACAGGAACTGAACCGCTTTTTTGTAATGATTAACTGGATCGTGGGACCCGTTCTGCTGTTACTTCTTTATCTTCTAATCCGGCATCTAAGCAAGCCGCTAAAGCTCCTGTCAGAGACCAGCAAAACGATCGCCGAAGGCGACTATACGAAACGGGTGCAGCTGCGCAGCAAAGATGAATTTGGCGAACTGGCCTTGAACTTCAACCGGATGGCGGAGGCCGTGGAACAGAGGGTTACCGAACTCTCGGACATGGCTGAAGAGAAACAAAGGATGGTGGATAATTTGGCCCACGAGTTGCGCACGCCTTTGACCAGCATGCAGGGGTTCGCCGAGTTTCTGACCACGGCCAATATTGGACAGGAAGAACAGCAAACTGCAGGTGGCTATATTCTTAGTGAAACCCTTCGTCTCAAGAATCTGGCCTTTAAGCTGCTGGATTTGTCTGTCCTCCGGCATCAGCCGTTGGCACTTCAACAGGTGGATATTTCGGAACTATTTCAAGCTATCCAACAGACGGAGCGCCCAAAATTGACGGATGCTGGCATAAGATTTCATGTCCAACATAAGATTTCAAATGTCTGGGGAGATCCCGATTTACTAGCTTCATTATTGGTAAATCTGGTTGAGAATGCGATTCATGCCTCCAAGCAAGGCAGCGAAATCCACATGCTGGCCTATGAGCTGGATGGAGAAGCTGTGCTAGAAATCCGTGATACAGGAACCGGAATCACCACAGAGATGGCTAAACGTGTGTTTGAACCGTTCTATCGGGGAGACCAAGCTCGTTCACGTGAATATGGCGGCGCTGGCCTAGGATTATCATTATGTCGGCAAATTGCTGAAGCGCATAAGGCCAGACTATCCTTAAACTCTGTCCTCGGCGAGGGAACTAGCATCAGACTCTTTTTACAACTCTATAACAACTGCCCTCCTACTCTATAACATCTTTGGATTAAGGTTAGGAAGATTCATCATCATCCGATCCCAATGGAGGTTAAGTTAAATGAAGAACAACAAGATTTCCGCTACACTCGCTGTACTCTTGTTCTCTGGAAGCGTGCTGGCGGTGAGCGCAATGATTGTCCCAGGATTTGTGAACACCACCGCCGCCAAGAGCATTTCTGCAGTACAAGACTCGGGCAATCTAACCTTGAACAGCAGCAAGGCACCCGTACTAAAAGTAGAAGCAGAAGCTCCGGTGTCTACTGTGAACAGAGATCTAGAGCAGCTGATGACCCAAGAAGAAATGCAGCAAATTTATGATTTTGCGGACAAGCCCAATAACGAAATTATCACCATCGGAAGGGAGATGACCGAGGATGAAATAAACCGGAGGCTGATATTTGAAGACCAGTATGTGTATGACGGCCTTCGTCCCAAGCAGCTGTTCCCGTTAAAATCGGGACAAGCGGAGTTTTATTTTGACTTGGAGAAAAACACGCTCAAGTATCCGAATCGGACATTGACTGACGAGGAACTGTTACAATATATTGACTGGTTCTACCGGGAGGCCTATGCCTTGTCCAAACGGAATATTGTAACCCCTCCAGAAACAGGAAATTTGAGCCAGACCGACGCCGTTGCCATGGCCGCTTCAAGTGTGCGAAAAATATTCGGAGCTGACGTCTCCAAGCTTGAAGTAAAAGCAAGCCAAGGAGAATCCATGCTATCAAAGAAAAAGACCTGGATGGTAATATTCACCCCTTATAAAACCAACACCTTAAGAGGACAAGGTAAGGAATTTTGGCAATATACCGTAATTATTGATCCCTCCACCCGCACGGTAGTAGATACGACCGCAGCTAATTTTTCACTCACAAGAACCCCAATCAATGCTGAAGCTGCCATCGCTATCCAAAAGGATGCAACCTGGATTAACGAGGCTACAAAAATAGTTACAGACAGACAAGGAGAAACCCGGAGAATCGCCACGGCTTCCCTTACAGACACTGACGTAAATAATAAGCGCGGTATGGTAGCGGTCAAAATGTTGCTCGAAGACGGCAGCAGTTATACAGCAGAGTTACGCTACCCAGATCAGACTCTTCGGTGCCTCATCTATGAAGAAGCAGAAGCTGCTAAATAGGGATACTAAGGATGAACAAAGGGGAAATTGTTTTTCAAATCGGTATAACCAGTTCTTGAAAAAGTTAAGGAGGCTACTGAATAAGAGTAAGAATTGCGAGGCATTTGGATAAGTGGTTTGTGGACTGAACTAGGTGATGAGTAAGATCCCTGTTCAGTCCTTTTTGGGTTCTTTTGCAAACAATCTGTAAACAAGAAGTCGAAGATGATAGTTGTAGTGTACCTAGAAGCATCCACGCTTTAATAGTCTCTATCCTTTGTCCAAATTGCATTTAATAGAATATTTTGGTAGATTGAATCCAGGAACTTGTTAACCGACTGATCAGCGCAAATATTGTTCAAAACTAAGCGTATTTCTACCGAGGGGAGATCAGATTTCTATGAATATAGCCGTCAAATTGATGCAAAAATTCAAAGACCGCGATACCCAGAATAAGCTGAAAGTTTATCAGGACAAAGTGGAGCTCATCAGAAAACGGAATTTGGAAGCATGGGAAGATGGGCAGCTTCAAGCGGAATCCCTCCGGCTACAAAAGGAAGCAAAATCAGGTACACCTTTGGATGAGCTGCTTATCGCTGCTTATGCGTTAGTATGCGAGGCAGCGAAGAGAAAGCTTGGATTAAATCCTTACGATGTCCAGATCATGGCTGCCATCGCTCTGCACGAGAGATTCTTGATCGAGCAGCATACCGGTGAAGGAAAAACACTTTCTGCTGTTATGCCTGCATATCTAAATGCACTGACTGGCAAAGGCATTCATGTGCTGACTTTTAACGATTATTTAGCCAAACGGGATGCGGAATGGATGGGCCCGATCTATCGTTTTCTCGGATTAACGGTAAACTCGGTTCAAGCGGGCATGAGCCTGTCCGAGAAACAGGAAGCATACGCCAAGGATATAACCTATGTTACGGCCAAAGAAGCGGGATTCGATTACTTGCGCGATACAATTGCACTAAACGAAGCCGATACCGTGCATCGTCCTTTCCACTACGTCATCGTCGACGAAGCGGATTCGCTGCTTCTCGACGAAGCTCGGGTGCCGCTAGTCATAAGCGGTGATTCTCCCTCTTCCAGGAGCGACGGCTTTCGTTTCGCAGAAGTAGCTCGGCAGCTCAAGCGAGATGAGCATTACGACTTCGACGAGTTCCAGCGGAACGTTTACTTAAATGAAACAGGCGCTGCGCAAGCGGAATCACTGCTGGGATGCGGCAATTTGTACGATAGCCATAACAGTCACTTGCTGACATCATTAAATTGCGCGCTGCATGCAGAATCGTTATTAAAGAAAGACGTCGATTACATCGTCCGGGACGGAAAAATCGAGCTGATCGAAGAATATACCGGCCGAGTGGCGGAGAACAGGTATTTGCCGGACGGGCTTCAAGCCGCGCTTACGGCAAAAGAAGGGCTGTACTCTATAGCCGGCGGGAAAATCCTCGGGACGATCACCATTCAACACTTCATCAGCCTGTACCCGCAGATTTGCGGAATGACGGCTACCGCTCATGCATCCGCAATGGACTTCGAAGATATTTATGCGCTGCAGGTGCTGCAAATTCCGCCGAACCGGCCAAACATCCGAATCGACCATCTGCACCGGATTTATACCCATAAAGAAGCCAAACTTAAGGCACTCGTACAAGAAATCTCATCCGTCCATAGGACGGGACGTCCAATTCTCATTGGTACGTCAAGCGTCGAAGAGTCTGCCATGCTGGCAGAGGCGCTAGCGGTTGCCGGCGTACCTTGCCATGTTTTAAATGCGAAAAACGATGCGGAAGAGGCAAACATCGTCGCCAAAGCGGGAGAAACCGGTGCAGTGACGGTGTCTACAAATATGGCGGGACGCGGGGTCGACATCCGGCTCGGCGGCGTCGACCCCGCGCAAGCGGAGGTAATCGCAAAGCTAGGCGGGTTGTACGTAATTGCCACCCATGTGAACGAAAGCGTGCGGATCGACGACCAGTTGCGCGGGCGATCCGGTCGCCAAGGCGACCCGGGAGCTTCCGTTTTTTATGTAAGCTTGGAGGACGAGTTACTGCTTCGCTTCGGCATCCATAAAGCAGTTCGCGCTCCCAGGCAGGAAGATGCTCTTGAAGAGACGGGGCTCAGCAGCAAGATCACAAGTATTCAGCGGATTGTTATGGGCCAAAACTTTGATATCCACAAGGAACTGAACTGTTATTCGGATATGGTGGAGGATCAGAGGCGAATTCTATACGCGGAGCGGCTGCGAATTTTGAAAGGCGTGCAGCCGTTGAGCCCAGCGGAGCAGCGGGTACGGCTTTTTTATATCGACGAATTCTGGGCTGACCATCTTGCATACGTTTCTTACCTTCGTGAAGGCATTCACTTAGAGAGCCTTGCCAGCCGCAATCCAATCGACGAATTTCATGCGCAAATCACTGAAGCCTACGAGCAAATTCCTTCTAAAATAAATATCGCGTCACAAAATATGCTTGAAAAGCTCGGAGGTTCAAATGATCCGGCCGAGTGGGAAAAGTTCGGTCTGAAAAGTCCTGCTTCCACCCGGACTTATATTATCAACGATCAATACCTACAGAGTAAGCGAACCTCATGGACCGGAACGACCGTATTTGCTTATTGGCTTCGCACGGTTGCGAGGCCGATATTCAAGCTGTCAAAATATTGATGCAACGATGGGGCGGTTAGCCCCTACTCCTCTAGCTCATCCAGCTTCGCTTCCAATTCAGTCAACTTGCGATTCGCTTGATCCAATATCTCCTGTTGTTCTGCGGTTTTTGCTCGTTTTATTTCTTTTTTGATGGCCATAATCTGCTGTTCCAAATAGAGAATTTCAGCTTCATTTCCTGCGTTGTTCCACATCTGTGAATAAGTCATTGTCGGTCTCCTATTTTCTAATTAAGAAAAGCCTTCCATAAAGTTCAATCGAACTTTAGGAGAGCTTCTTTTTTTATCTACACAAGGGTTTCAAGTTCTCGCTTCTCGCAAAATTCTACTCTTGTGATGCTTCCTGTATTAAAGGCATCCCAGCTTCAACTAAACGTTTGTTTCGAATGAAGATAATGGACAGTATTACAGTTAACACCCCTGTTCCAACAAGGAGCCATTCAATCTCAATTACATCCGCGAGCGGACCGAATATCAGCATTCCGATTGGCATCATGGAAGTCGATATCATACCAAAGACTCCGAATATGCGTCCCAAGTAATCCGGATCTACCTTCTCTTGTAGCATTACGGTTGTCGGTGTATTAAAGACGGGCATAGCTACGCCGAAAATAGCCATCATAACTAAGTAGATCCAAAAAACAGGTACAATACCCAAAGCGAACGTACATACACCCATAATTAAGCTAGCAAAAGTCATTGTATATACTTTGTTTCGAAAGCCGCCCCATGAAGCAATAATTGCTCCGCCAGCCATCATACCGATAGAAAAAGCAATTTCAATAGCTGTTAATCGCCAATAATCATCTCCGAAGCTGCGTGTCACTTGTAGCGGTGTTAAAAATGCAGCCGGTGCCATCAATACGAAGAAAAAGGCGAAAAAAATGAAAAAAGTTTTGAGAAAGCTGTGGTTTTTAATATAGCTTAAACCCTGTTTAAAATCGTCCAAATAGCTTGTCGTTTGTTTATCAGTCGCTTTTTTATGCAACGGTATTTTCAAAAAGAAAGATAATGTAAAGATCGCTATCGCCGCTGTGATAACATCGATAAAGAAAATGACCTCAATTGTTGCCAATGAAAGCAATGACGCGCTAACGATAGGTGCAACAAACATCATTAGTGCTTGAAGACTTCCGTTAATCCCATTTACTTTCGTCAGCTTATCCTCTGGTACAATTTGAGGTAATATTGCCCCAACCGCAGGTGATTGAACCCCAGCTCCGAGCGCACGAACTGCAGCAATGGCGAACAACAACCATATCTCATCATAACCAAGCAAAAATGTAATGGCTAAAATCAGTGTAACAAAGGCAATCAGGGCATCTGCTATCATAATAAGATATTTCCGGTTGAAACGGTCCGCCCATACACCTGCAAACGGTGATAATAAAAAGGTAGGAATGAATCCACAAATAATAAATAATGTCATCATCATACCTGATTTTGTTGTAAGCGTAACGTACCACATAATAGCATATTGAACTAAAGCAGAACCGAATAACGAAAATGTTTGACTGCTTAGAAAGATAATTATATCCCGTTTCCAATGTTTTTTGTTTTGTGCTTCGTTTGGTATCACTATAACTTACTCCCCCATTTTTAAAAAATATCATTCATTCCCCATTCGCCTATTAAAATTAATTACCAAATCCGGTACTTCTAATTCTATGTACAAAAATTTTATATAAATCACATTTCTAGAATAGCACAGAAATATTCACCCCACCATTCAGCCAGCATCTTAAAATTAGCCTGTGCACACAAAGAGCCGGTATCCCCCTCTTTCGAGAAGCCACCGGCTCTTTTTTACGTCTATTTCATTCTCCGTTTATACACTCGCATTGCGGAAGCCCAGAAAAACGCAAGTATTGCTAAACTCCATAATACCGCCACAAGCGTAGTTTTATCTGCCGTTCCTCCGAGTAAAAGAGAACGAATACTCTCGATAAGCGGTGTCATGGGCTGATATTCTGCGAATACGCGTATAGCCGAAGGCATGCTGTCGGTCGGCGCAAAGGCAGAACTAACGAATAAAAGTAACATCAAAATGTAAGAAAATACTCCTGCTCCTTCGAATGATTTAGCAAGTAAGCCGAAGGTGACGGCAATCCAAGTAAACGCAAGTACGCTAAGCAACAAAATACCAATGGCTAATACCCAACCGAGCACATCCGCTTTCGGCCGAAATCCCATTCCGAAGGCAACAAGGAAAATGGCAAGCAATGAAATGACGTTAAAAACTAATGAAGCAACCACATGACCGCCTAGAATAGAGGCTTTTGCGATCGGCATGGAGTGGAAACGCTCGAATATGCCTTTCGTGAGATCGTTATTGATACGAAGAGAAGAATAAGCCACGCCACTAGCAATGCAAAAGAGCAATATTCCGGGCACAATATAATTGATATAGCTTACATCACCGGTGTTCATCGCTCCGCCAAAGATGTAAACAAAGAGCAGCATGATCATGATCGGCATGGCGATGACGGTAATAATCGTGTCGATGCTACGTGTGGAATGGCGAATGACACGCCCACTCATGACGGCGGTATCGCCTAGAAAATGAATGAATTTCATCGGGAGTCCTCCTTTTTGCTAGTGACGATCGCGAGAAAAACATCCTCAAGCGAGGGCAGTTTCTGCGCAAACTCGGCAATTTCTATGTCAGCTTCCGCTGCTTTCGTTAGCAGTCGCATCATCTGTCTCGTACTTCCGTCTGTAATGACGGAGAGCGTGAGATTGTTCGAATCTGCAGTCGCGTTAAATTCCTTCAACAGATCTTGTGCTTGATTTAGCGTTGTTTCATTGTCGAATCGAAGCTCGATATGACCCTTAGGCAATCTATTTTTTAGCTCCGCGGGACTGCCGCTTGCCACGATATGACCTTCATGTAAGATCGCGATTTGATCAGCTAGATGGTCAGCTTCCTCTAAATACTGCGTAGTTAAAAAAACAGTGACACCTGATCTCGCTAAATCCTTGATCATATCCCACATAGCAAGACGCGCTTGCGGGTCAAGTCCGGTGGTCGGCTCATCGAGAAAAATGACCGAAGGGTTACCCAATAAGCTCATGGCCAAATCCAAGCGCCGACACATCCCTCCGGAATACGTGGAGATTCGGCGATCGGCGGCATCGAGCAAGTCAAAACGACGTAATAACTCCTCGGCTTGTTTGTCAGGATCGGGCAAATGGCGGAGTTTGGCCATCATTCGCAGATTCTCGCGTCCGGTCAGGATATAGTCAGCGGTGACGCTTTGTCCTGTCAGGCTGATCTCCTTACGTACTTGCTCTGGTTGCTTAGTTACGTCGGCTCCATTAATCTTTGCGCTTCCGTTGTCGGGCTGGAGCAGGGTGGCAAGAATTTTGATCATAGTGGTTTTACCCGCGCCGTTGGACCCTAGAAGAGCAAAAGTTGAACCCTTCTGAACAGTGAAGTCCACCCCCCGCAACACTTCCACGTTCTTATAGGATTTTTTGAGGCCTATTACTTCAATCGCCCAATTGTTCGATGTCATCCTAATCCCCCCTATCTTCCAAGTTTTTTGTGAATGGACTCGTTCATTTTGGCTCGCATTTTCCCTGTCCAAGTCTGAGCGGAAACGTCCTCGAGCAGCCCGTCACAGAACGCCATTACGTCATTCCCTACGATCTCCAGAACATCTCGACCTTCAGCAGCTCCCATCTCAAACATGTCAAGCATTTCGGGAAACAGGTTGATGACGCTAGAATCGTTTGTTGAGAAATTCAGCATGTAGCGCGATGCGATATTGTAAACTTCTCGGTAATCGTTCGGAAGCGCTTTTGAACGTTTTACGCACTCTTTATAAGCCTTTTTTTGTTCACGTAAATCTTTAAATTTATCGAGCATGTTCTTATACACGGCTATCCTCCTTCAGTTGGGTAAGTCTTGACGAAACATATCCCCATTTCTCCCAAAACATGGATAGTTCCCGTAATCCCTCTTCATTTAAACTATAAAATTTCCTTGGTGGTCCTATTTCGGACGGTTTTTTCTCGATATCGACGAGTTTATTTTTTTCTAACCGTATCAAGATGGTGTAGACCGTTCCTTCAACAACATCTTCGAAACCGAGCGCATTTAGCGTTTTTACGATTTCATACCCATAGGTTTCTTTCCGGCTGATGATTTCAAGTACACAGCCTTCCAAAACTCCTTTCAGCATTTCTGTTAGGTTATCCATTTAAATCCTCCAATGCTACTCTGTATTGCTTAGTACCACTATATAGTAACACCGAGTAGTGGAATTGTAAATAGGAGGAAAAGCGGATTGCTGAAAATAAATACGACAGTAGTAGGGACTGGATTTGGTATGAGTGGAAAGCATTTGCTTTAAGTCAGTAACAATAAAGAAAGCCCGCGCTGGGCACGGGCTTTCTTTATTGTTACGAGGTACTTCGACATCGACATAACTATTTATACGGGTCAGCAATTTCTTCCCATTGACCGGTGAAGACATCCACTTTTATCGTCAACTCCCTGCCGCCTTGCCTAACATTACTGAACAAATAACCATCTCCAATAAAGCCGGAAATCCAATCCTCATCTATTGGCTCGAAGCCTTCTGTATCAAAGATTGGCTGAAGTAACTTATACAGCTCCTTCTTGTATTCTGTACCGTTAGATATGTCCCACAGATCTATCGCTTCTCGATTCACAAGGCTTCTCACTGGACTGCCAGAAGTTGTATCATGAACCGTACCGGTAAGCGGATTAATTTTATAGCTAAGGCCTTCCCCTACGCCATTCGGTGGATCCATAAAATCAATCGTGTATTGATCGCCTTTTTTACCAAAGGTCCAGCCGCTAGCTGGAAGCTTTTTTTCCAGCAAGGACTTAATATCCCGTTCACTGAGCGGAGGAGAAATAAACGAGCCATAGTACATCTGTACACTCTCAATGGTCAATTCCTTGCCGTAAACGACAATAACTTCAAGCGGAAACTCAGAGATGGATGCTGCACCTGCCAAACGAGCTACAATACGGTCCCCATCAAGCTCATACGAAACTACGGCGCCAAATCCAATCTTCTCGCCCCAATCCCCCTCAGTGTAATCATACACTTTAGTCAAATGCTTTCCGTCTAGTTCAGCGGATACGTAAGTGTGGTTATTCCGGTGTGAAATGGAGGATTTCAGCCTCCGATTTAGCGTCTCGACCGGTTCCTCTACCACAAGCTCTTCCAGAGTGACAGGCTGGAGCACATGAATCTCACTCATTGAGAGCCCTGTTCCAGTGCCGGTAGTAATACGAATAAAGATTTCTTTAGTACCATCCCCGTTAAGATCGGCTTCTTCAATGGAAGGTGGCCGCGTTTCATCTTCACCGGCATTCCACAAAAACGTTCTGTTAACCTCACCGCGCACATCTACCGTGACTTCATGCAAAAGTGCATGCTCAGCCGTGGGCTTTGCAGTTACAGTAATTCCGTTCTTCTCCACTAATAGGGTTCCTTTGGGATCGATTGCAGTTGAATCTTTAGTCTGAGAAGCTGACGGGATAACAACACTCTTCTCCGGGGCTGACGTAGAACTCAGCTTTGCCCCAGTCAAGGTACAGCCACTTAAGACCATAATTACTGTTAACCCCAACACCGTATTTTGTGCTGTGATTTTTTTATGCCTGGTGATCATGGTTATCCTTCTTTTCATTTCCTTCTTGTTGCTTGAAATGCCGGCTGCACCAGCCACTCGGATTGGATCGGTCAATGTTTCCAATAGTTTAAGAAGAGTCCGTGCGTAGTCTTTGTGGTGCTCCGATGCAAGATGCTTTAAAGCCAGCGCATCACATGCGACCTCTTGATCCCTTTTCATTTGGCTAACGGCATACCAAAGCAACGGATTGAACCAATGCAGGGCCAGCAGCAGTCCTGTCAGCAGATTCAGCGAAATATCACGACGTTTCACATGCGCCAGCTCATGCAGAAATATATGACGCAGTTCGTTTGCCTCCAGCGTGTGCAACATGGATGTCGGCAGCAGCAGCTTGGGGCGCATCACACCAAGCAGTGTGAGCACGGCAGTCTGCTTCGTCTCAACCAGCTTCACTGGGCGCCTTACCTTCATCTCTCGTTGACACGTTTCGAACAACCACAGGATATCTGCGGAACGGATCTCCGGTTCCCGTCGAACCCGTGCCGTGAATCGCAGCTGCTCACGAACCGACAGACTTATCATTACCACTGCTCCGCTAAGCCAGATCAGAACCAGCAAATGCATCGGCGTCCAGCCTGTATTGAATGTCTCATAAGGATCGTAGATTTCCGGAGTCACCAGTGTCATACTATCTGGTCTCTCGGCTTGCTTTGAAGTTCCTGTTCCTGTTATTTCAGCGACCTTGGTCGAGTCCACCTCTTGAATGTTCATCCCGGACACAGGCAAATCACCTACATCCGGCTGCGCAGAAGGAATATTGAAAGTCAGAGCTGATTCTGTCTCCAGCGGAAACAAATTAAAAATGCTGAACGCACTTTCCGGTGTCCAAGGGACGGCTAACCTCACGATCAGCGGTATCCACAGAAGATACGTCCAGGTCGGTTTTAATCTATTCTTGATCAAGAAACGGGTTGCCAGGATCAGCAAAGCCAGCACGCTCGCCATAGCGGATAGTGACAATATCTTAACGAACAGATTGTATGCAGCTTCCAGCAAGCGACTCAGTCCTTTCGCTCATCCAAAATTCTCTTCAATTCTTCAATATCTTCTCGGGACAGCTTCTCATTCTGTAAAAAGTTGACTAACATCGGGCGCAGCGTTCCACCGTAGATCCGCTTCAGAAAAGATTGTGTCTCCGATTGGATGCATTCCTCTTCCCGCACCAGTGGGTAATACGAATACACCCTTCCTGTCTGGTTGTAACCGATAGCCCCTTTCTCCGTCAGACGCTTAATCAGCGTCCGCACCGTTTTTGGGTTCCAGTCCCGGCTGCCCTCCAGAGCTTCAACAATCTCTCCTGCCGTGCGCGGGGCTCCAGTCCACAGCACCTTCATTACTTCCCACTCGGCATCCGAGATTTTTGGAATTTCCGTAGACATAATCCTATCCGCCTTTCTTTCTACTGAATGACTACACTTGTAATCCAATGTAAAAAATATACAAGTAAGTCTCGTTTATGTCAACCTTAAGTAACAATACGAATCACTATTAACAATGAATGCAGATGTGGGGTTAGTGCAGAACACTATATTTGGGGAGATAATTGTGAATATCCTCTTTTTATAGTTTAAATTAAGGTTGGCCCCTTCACTGACCCGGTGTATGGACAATGTACAAGAAGAATTATGATTACGTACATTAAAAATATTAATACAACTCTCCAAAGAGGTGGAACGTGTGCCTATTAAAAATGGTAATCAATACATCGAACGAATCGACCGGCAAAATATCAATATTTGGTACAACGGGACGCGTATCGAAGGACCATTATCCAAACATCCTGCATTTCAAGGCCTCATACAAACACAAGCCGAAATGTACAACATGCAGTGTGACGAACGTTATTTAGCGCAGATGACCTACCCTTCGCCTGATACTGGAGAGCTTGTTGGTCTATCTTTTCTCCCACCCAAAAGTGTTGAAGATTTAGAAAGTCGAAGAAAAATGATTGAACTCTGGTCAAACAGACATCACGGTTTTTTAGGACGCTCCCCAGATTATATGAATACGGCAATCATGTCTCTGTTTACAGCTGCCGATATCCTTGAGGACCTTCATCCGAAATATGCTGAGAACCTCAGGAAATACTATGCCTACTGCCGAGATCATGACATTACTTTATCCCATGCATTCATCCAGCCTCAAGCAAGTAAAATATCCGGTCAGGTTGATGCCACAGAGGATTCTATCGCTGCTAAAGTCGTAGAAATCAAGGACGAAGGGATGGTTGTGACCGGTGCTTTTATGATGGCAACACAAGGGGCTACATGCGATGAAATGCTAGTATTCCCTACGCCTTCACCATCCCTTGTAGATGATGATAATCCCTTCGCATTTGCCTTTGCAGTACCTAATGATCTGCCTGGGATGACTTTTTTTTGCCGTGAAAGTTACTCAGCCCCATCTGCTTACGACCATCCCTTAAGTTCTAGATATGAAGAAATGGATACGCTTATTATATTTGACCGCGTACTCATCCCACATGATCGAATATTTTATTACGGAGATGAGATCTACTGTGCCCGATTGTTCGGTGAGAGTCACTTTCATACCCATATGGGTCACCAAATCATCACCCGCTATATTGCTAAGACTGAGTTCTTTCTCGGTGTGCTAGAATCTTTGGCAGAAGAACAAAATGTTGAGCTCGAGCCCTTCACCATTCTACCGATTTCAAGAATACTGACGTTTCTAGAAACATTCAAAGCGTTAAGACTCGCTTCTGAAGTAGGAGCATCCCACGATAAATTTGGATTTCTTGTTCCTGATAAAGGCCCCCTTCTAGCATCAACCATTCACTTTTCAGAGTTTTATCCGAAGATGGTTGAAATGGTTCAAAATCTCAGTTCAAGCGGGCTTATCATGATCATCTCTGAATCGGACTTCAGTTCAAGTGCCGGTTCATACCTCCATCAGTATTTGAAGGGTAATGTCTCGGATGCTTGGTACCGAAATGCCTTATTCCGGGTCGCATGGGAACTGGGAGCGGGTGCATTCGGTGGCCGCCAAACCCAATTTGAGCGGTTATTTTTTGGGAATTCAGAAACAATGGCCTGGCGTATGTACAATAGCTATGATAATCACGAATACTTCCGTCAAATCATTCACGAATTTATTTCACCTGAAGACCCCCTCCCTAATTTAACAACAGATGTAGTTTCTAATTGAGATTTTTGTTTATTTTCCATGTTGAATTGAACTTTTCGAATTGCTCCCACGGCCAGGTGACATGAAAAACTATAGCCCTGGCTGGAGCGTTAAGACTTAGAAATCGCACCTAATTATACGAGATAAGTGCAGTTACTCCTTTGTTAATAACCAAAAAAGAAGAGCCAGAGCACTCACAATTGCACCTAACAAACTCACTCCGTTCCAGCCAAAGTAAACATAGACACTGGTAGATGCGATCGACCCAGTGGCGCTGCCAATGGAATAAAAAATCATGTAACCGGCAGTAAGCCTACTGCGTGCCTCAGGTCGCAAAGTAAGGATCATGCTCTGATTGGTGACATGTACGGCTTGTACTGCAAGATCAAGAAGGATAATACCAACGATTAATGCAATAAGCGAATGTTGAACATAACTTATTGGCAACCATGATATGAGCAAAAGAATCAAGGCTACACCTGTGGTCTTCTGACCTAAACCTCGATCGGCGAGGCGACCTGCTCGCGCTGCTGCTAACGCGCCTGCAACACCTGCGAGACCAAATGCTCCAATCGCTGTATGTGAAAGAGAAAACGGTGGGGCGCTGAGAGGTAATACTAGAGACGTCCATAATATACTGAAAGCGGTAAAAATCATCATGCCTAGTGAAGCACGGATTCTAAGAGTTCGTTCCTGAGCAAACAACGTGAACATTGAACGAATCAACTGTAGGTAAGATAATGATTCTCTTTTGTGCTCATAATGTGGCAACACCCGAAACAATACACATGCCATGATTAGTGTTAATACCGCGGAAACAAGGTAAACAGAACGCCAACCTGCTAGATCCATTAATACGCCAGCGAAAGTTCGCGCCAGTAGAATACCAATTACAATTCCACTTGTCACAACACCAACGACACGCCCACGTTCGGCTGGAGCAGCCAAAGTTGCCGCGAATGCAACGAGCGTCTGTGTCACTACGGCAAGAAACCCAACCGCTGCTATACCTACGAATAACACTATACTGCTGGTGGCAGTACCAACGACAATTAAAGCCAAAACGGATAGGAGCATCTGTCCAGCGATCAGCCAACGCCGATTTAATAGATCGCCCAGAGGCACTAGTAATAACAGTCCAAGTGCATAAAAAATTTGAGTGATTGTAATAACAAGTCCAACGAATGAATGAGAAATACCAAACTCGTTCGAAATAGCGTCCAGTAAAGGTTGCGCATAATATATGTTAGCAACAACTATTCCGCAGGCGACGGAAAATAAAAGTGCCACATTACGAGATATTATTGATACAGGCACTGGTTCCGACGCTCTAAACCCTCCTTGTACTTTTTCAGCTTTTTTGACTGTTTGATCCGCTATAATAGCTTTCGATTCCTCAACAGATCCCCCCAAAAATAACGCCTCCTGATTAACTTTTATCAAATTCATAAATTACATACCGATCAGTACGTAAATACGTTTGACAAATATAACTCTAAAAAAAGATAACTGTCAAGAGATTAACTTATAGAACAAGCAAAAATTAGAATCCAACTATTTATACGTTCATTTCTTATTGACATAATAATATTCAAACCATAAAATAATATCATACCGTTCGATATGAAAAGAGGGAGTTACTATGGCTCGACCACGTGAATTTGATGAGGAAAAAGCATTGGATGCAGCTATGCAAGTATTTTGGGAAAAAGGGTTCGAGGCTACCTCTTTAAGCGACCTGACATCAAGAATGGGTATTCAGCGGCCTAGCATCTACTCTACCTTCGGAGATAAAAAAGGACTATTTGAAGCTGCGTTGCGGAAATATACGAGTTCTCATGCTGCCTATGTTCGTAACAAGCTTCAAAACAATTCTTCTGTTAAAGAGGCATTCCGTGACTTTTTCGAAAATATAGTGGCAAAAGAATATGGACAACATCCGAACTGGGGATGCTTTTGCATTAATTCGATGGTTGAACTTTCACCCCACGATGAGAAATTTGAGCTCCTGACAAGAGAACACCAGATGTATCTCTCGGTAATATTTCAAGAAACGATTGATCGGGGTTTGCGCTCAGGTGAGCTTGATCCCGCTATTAACGCAAAAAGTTTAGCGCAGACACTAGTCATAGCATTAATTGGACTTACTGTGATCATGAAATCCCGTCCTGAAAGATCATTTGTAGATAATTCTGTAAAAGAAATACTTACATTGTTACGATAGAATCAAAAATTAGGTATGCAGCTTTTGTAATTTCGAAACTTTAATATGTTTAATAACTCTTCACTAATCCTGTTTTCCTGTCGATAATTTATAGTAGATGGAAAAGTATGGAGGAGCATATGAACACTAATCGCAGAACTGAACCTTTTCGATATACCCTTAAAGAACCTGTAACCCTTGATCTTCATATTCTTAGTATTAACGGAATCCAGGTTCCTTCTAAGCCTGTAAGAGCTGTACTGTTCAACATCAGTCGAACAGGCTGCCACTTATCGTTACCCCTCAACATCAATCCAGAAAATAACCTAGTACGGATTGGTATGGAAATGAATCTTACGGATGAATCTATTTACTTAGAAGGAATTCTAAAATGGAATAGAGAACAGCAGGACTGTTTCCATTACGGTATTCAATTAGACATTCCTGAAGCAGACATTGAGTGTCTTCCGAGGGTGCTACGCAGGCTCGCTGGAGAAGGTAAAATATTGGTTCGTTGAGATGTTAACAAAAGAATAGTACTCCATTAATAAAAAACAAACCCGCGTGTAGACGCGGGTTTGTTACAGTTTTTGCTGCTGTTATTGAAAATCAAGATAATTCCTAACACTTCTACCTTTGTTCTTGAGGTATATCTCGTTCAGGGGTTACTGGTATAACTTGCTCTTTCTCCAGCACCTCTTTTAAATCATCCTGAATTCTTCGATCCCAATGAGGAACACCGGAGCGATATGCCGCCCTACCTGTTAGGTGGGCGGATAAAGGTGCAGTTATAAATACAAAGACAATTCCTAGTAATAGCTTTGCACTAATATGATTCTGAAAAAATGCAAAATATAGAAATGCCCCAACTAAGACACATAACACACCGAGAGTGGCACTCTTCGCGGCAGCATGTGATCTTAGATAAACATCAGGTAGCCGTATCAAACCAATAGCACTAACGGCGCTAAGCAATGCCCCTATAAGAATTAACAAGGCAAACAGCAACTCACCTGTAGTCTTGATCATTTCCATTTTCTAGCACCACTCCCTTTTCGATATATCTGGCAAAGGCTGTCGTTCCAATAAAGGAAAGAATTCCAATCAATAAAATAATTTCTATAAAAGCCTGCGTTTGGAGAAAGACAGATAACACGGCCACCATTGCTAGCAGATTAATTCCAATCGTATCTAGTGCAGCGACTCGGTCAGGTAAAGAAGGTCCTTTCACCAAACGCCAAGCACATACGCCTATAGCTAAAGCCATGATCGTAATGGATAGCATAAGAATAAAATGAATCATTAGCGGGTCACCTCCAGTATCGCTCGCTCAAAGGTATCACGGATATTTGCTCTGAACTGTGCAGGGTCATCAACATCCATAGCGTGAATATACAATGTCCGATTATCATCCGACACTTCAAGCACCACCGATCCAGGAGTGAGGCAGAGCATCGTGATTAACGTTGCCACTTCCCAATCTGATTTCAGCTCTGTAGTATATTTGAGGATAGCTGGACGTATATTAAGCTCCGGTCTTAGAACGGCTTTTACCACTACATAACTAGAAACGACCAGCTCCCGCAGCAGCAACAGGATTAGCTTAAGGATCGCCCACACTTTTCCAAGATATAATCTGGGCCAAAAGCGTCGCATTCCGAGCAGAATGAGTATACCGAGCAGGAAACCAATGACGAAACGTGGCCCAGTCCAATCATTGTGCAGAAACATCCACAGGAATGCTATCATGAAATTCAATAATAGTTGAAAAGCCATAGTATCTACTCCTTCATGACAGCGTTAATGTATAATGCTGGATCGGCCAGTACGGCTCCGGCTTGGCTGACATATCCGTTTACCGTCTCAGCACCTACACCCATCAGAATTACAATCGCGAACAGAACAGCTGCCGGTGCCATCATAGCTTTATAATGAAGCGGTTTGACTTGTTCTTCCCTTTTCTCGCCACCCCAGAATACCTGCTGGAATACCTTGATCAAGGAATATAACACTATGAAGCTTGATGCAAGTGCAATTAGAGCCAGAGCCACATGATTCTGTCCAAATCCGCTACGCACCATCATCACTTTTCCAGCGAAACCACTAAGTGGTGGAACACCAACCAACGCCAAAGTCAGTACGAAGAACATCCAGCCGGTCCACGGATAGCGTCGAATTAAACCACCCATTTCTTTTAAGCGGTCGGTGCCCGATGCTGAGATAATCATCCCGCCCAGGAAAAATAATAATGCTTTGGCAACCATGTCATGCATTAAATAAAACACTACACCATTTAACGAATCCTGAGTCGCGACAGAAATCCCAAAAGCAATAAATCCAACACTGATGATGATATTATAATTAAAAATCCGCCCCAGATCGTTGTAAGCCAGTGCACCGATTGCACCAAGGATCATCGTCGCTCCCGCCATCCAGGCAATCAGTGAATGGGTGAGTCCCGGTTCTTGAATAAAAATCAATGTAAAGGTACGTGTAATGGCATACAATCCCACTTTCGTTAACAATGCTCCAAACAGTGCTCTAACAGCCACAGGTGGCGCACTATAAGAATCCGGAAGCCAGAAAAAGAGCAACAAACCTGCCTTTATCGAAAATACGATCAGCAGCAGGACCGCAATGACGTTCATTACACCGCCTTGTCCCGCCTCTGCTACACGCATAGATAGATGTGCCATATTCAGTGTTCCTGTCGCGGCATATAAATAAGCAAGCGTTGCTACAAACAAGGAAGAGGAAATCACGTTAACTAATACATATTTTAACGTCTCTCTCAGTTGACCTTTGGAGCCACCAAGTACAATTAAAGCGTACGAGGCAACTAACAGGACCTCAAAGCAGACGAACAAATTAAACAAATCTCCGGTGAGAAAGGAGCCAAATACCCCAGTTAATAGAAAATGGAAAAACGGATAGTAATAAAACCTTTCTCTTTCTTCCCCAATGCTGGCGAAGGAAAAAAATAGACATGCCGCACCAACAATAGCACCGACTAGCACAAGTAAGGCCGCAAACATATCGGCAACAAACACAATGCCATAAGGTGGAAGCCATCCACCCATATATAGGGTCTGGATGCCCTTTGTACTTACCTGGTACACAATGATTCCAGAAACCAAGATATTTAAAAACACACTGACGGCACTGATAATACGTTGCAGATCCACTCGTTCTTTTAGAAAAATCAGTATAACTGCCGTAAAGGCCGGAATCAGCAGAGGCAGCACTAGCAAGTTGTTCATTGTTGTCTCTCCTCCTTGGTTCCTTCCACATCATCCGTGCCCGTCGAACGGTAAGTCCGGTATGCCAAAACAATGAAGAATGCTGTTACTCCAAAACTAATTACAATAGAGGTCAAAATGAGCGCCTGCGGTAACGGATCTACATACGCCTCCGCTTTTTCACCTAGCAAAGGTGGAGCACCTGTCTTGAGACCCGACATTGTCAGTAGCAGTAAATGAACACCATGGGTAATTAAATTAGTACCCAGCAGGATGCGTAGCAAGCTTTTGGAAAGGACTAGATAAACACCTACGGTAAACAATACGCCGATCGCCAAGGCAACAACAAGCTCCATTAGCTATCCCTCCCGATCGTAAGTATGATATTCATAGTGACACCAATAACAGCTAGATAAACACCAAGATCAAAGAACATTGCAGTGGTTAATTCTGTTTTGCCCATCAGCGGCAATTGGAAATACCCAAAATTTTGGCTCAGGAAGGGTACGTCGAATATAAATGAGCCAACCCCGGTAAGAAAAGCAATCGAAATCCCGATCGCAATTAACTTACGATAATTAATAGGCAGCACTTTCTCAACCATATCCATCCCAAAAGTAATAGCAAGTAGCACCAAACCTGCAGAAGCCATCAAAGCCCCAATAAATCCGCCTCCCGGATTATTATGACCGGCAAAAAACAAAAACAACGAAAATATCAGAATGATAACGAATGCTACTTTAGCTACCGCTTGCAGTAACACATCATCACTTCGGGAATAACGAGGCTTATTATAGGGAACAACCCTCTTCAGTTGGTCTGCTGTACCCTCTCCATCCAACTGCAGCTTGATCATGGAATAAATAGCAAGTGAGGCAAGGCCTAGTACTGTTATTTCAAACATGGTATCAAAGCCGCGGAAATCAACGAGCAGAACATTGACAATATTTTTACCGCCACCCAAAGTATAGCTATTCTCCACATAATATTTCGAGATGGATTCGAACGGACTACTGCCTAGAGCAGCAAGTGCAACCAATGTCATCGTTACGCCCATCCCGATGGAAATAGTTAGTTTCAGGAAATGCGCACGAGGTTTGAGCTTCTCTTTTTCCAGCCTAGGCAAATGCCTGAAACATAATAGGAACAATGTAACAGATACCACTTCAACAATCATTTGCGTAAGCGCCAGATCAGGAGCTCTGAACAGAACAAAGAGCAAAGTAACCATATAACCAACCATTCCTGTTAACAAAATGGCTGTTATTCTGGAACGCACAAACGGAATAGCTAAAGCACCTAGAAGCAAAACCATTACAGCAATAACCTCAAACAAAGAAAAAGGAGTATACTCAGTCGTACCAAGTGTAATTCCATCTGAATACCAGACGACACCGCAAATCGTTACGATCAAGAAGGAAAAAATATACATTAAATAATGTCTCATGGAACCAGTCATATAAGAACTAGTCACCCATCTAGACAATTTCTCAACCAGCCGGATTACTCCGTCATAGACTTGATTTAAAGTGTAGCCACTGCCCCATTCTTTATCGACCAGACTTAAGCGGCCATAGATTCGGTATACAGTAATACCAAGAATCACAACACCAAGTGTCATCCATACTTCTGGTGTAAAGCCGTGCCAGAAATGGATATTCACAACAAAAGGTTCCCCGGTCTGCAAGATAGGGTGAATAGCATTCATTGCAGGGATAATAAGTGTATTAGATAATATATTCGGGAAAAAACCGATAAATATAGACAGCACTGCTAGCAGGCACGGGGCAAGCAGAAGTCCAAATGGGGCTTCATGCGGTTTTTTGTCCAGCTTCTCAGGCTGATATTTTCCGAAAAAGGTGTGGAATACCAAAATCATACTGTATGCAAAAGTAAACACGCTGGCAATCCAGGCCAAAACCGGGAAGAGCGTAAACAACGAGGGAATAGAGAATATATCCAAGTTTCGGATATTCAGGACAGCTGTAAAAAACATCTCTTTACTTAAAAATCCTGAAAATGGCGGCAAACCAGCCATGGAGAAACTGCCGATCATCGCTACCGTAAAGGTAACCGGCATAATGGAAATCAGTCCGCCCAGCTTTCGCAGATCGCGGGTACCCGTCTCATGGTCAACTATACCGACCATCATAAACAAAGAGCCTTTAAAGATGGCATGGTTAATAAGGTGAAAGATAGCCGCTGTTGTTGCAGCAGTGTAAAAGACTGAATCTTCCCCTGCATAAAATGCCGCTGCCGATCCCATTCCTAGCAATCCCATAATCAGTCCAAGTTGACTAATCGTTGAATAGGCTAATAGAGCCTTCAGGTCCGTCTGCTTCATCGCCTGGATAGAGCCATAAATCAAGGTGATCAAACCGACGCCTGACACAACCCAGAACCACTCATATTGCCCCGCAAAAATAGGGCTGAAACGGGCGACAAGATACAATCCAGCTTTAACCATCGTCGCCGAGTGAAGATATGCGCTGACGGGTGTCGGTGCCTCCATGGCATCCGGCAGCCAGATATGAAACGGGAACTGAGCTGATTTGGTGAAGGCGCCTAAGAGAATTAGTAGCATCGCCGGAATAAATAAAGCATGCCCGCTAATATCGCCAACCTCACTCCAAATTTCCCTGATACTAAAGGTGCCTGTCATTACATAAAGCATTAAAAAGCCGGCAAACATCGCTAAACCACCAAATACGGTAATCAACATAGATTTAAGAGCACCATACCGCGATTTTTGCCGCCGATGCCAGAAAGCAATCAACAGAAATGACGAGACACTTGTTAATTCCCAAAAACCGTATAGCACCATCAAGTTATCCGAGAGTACAACGCCAAGCATCGCTCCCATAAACAACATTAAATAAATATAAAAAGGGGTCAACGCTTCTTTTCGCTTGTCTAGATAATAAATCGAATAGATAATTACAAGACTACCCATTCCAGTGATTAACAAAGCGAACAGTAAACTTAATCCATCCAGATGGAAAACCAAATCAATGCCTAGGGAAGGAATCCATGAAACGGTTTCATATCCCAAATCCCCTCCCTTAATAACGGGAATCCGGGTTAAAAAATATACAAACAAAGCGAGTGAACCGGGGAAAACAAGCCATCCTCTATGAAGGTTGGATGCTCTCTTGGTCAAAAGTGCGATTACTAAGGCCATTAGAAACGGAACAAGTATGATTACATGCAGCAAAGGCAGTCCTCCTTTTCCACTTGAGCTTATCAAGTTGTGAACTTTAGTACTTACTTTTTTACCAAAAGCCAAAGATCATATGATTGGAAGGGCCCTTAATAATAGGCCCTCATGAAGATAAGGGCACGCCGATTATAAAGAATCGGTCAATGTGCCATCACAAATATGCAAATATCTAGCCTTTCCATCTTCTTGCTCAATTCTGAATAAACCGTTCTCAAATTCTGTGTGTAATTCGTGAAAGAACTTTCCTTTAAGTGAATACTCACCCTTAGGTTCATCACTGAGCTGATACTCATCCCCGATTTTGATCAGGTAGGCGATTACGCCTTCCTCATGGGTTTCTTCCAGCCCGGCGCGCATCCGTTGAACGGCAACTACATGCAGATCCATCATTTTCATTTTACCAATGAGTTCATTGATGAAATTGCGTTTGGTAAGCTCCTGCCATCGAGTCTGAGCAGATTGTCCAATTACGATCTGTGTAACCTCATTCTTTTCAGCTACTTCTACAATAATATCAGTTGTTTTTCGGCCTTCACGTTTCCGAATGATAAATTCTGCGCCAGCTTCATCGGCAAGACGTTTCCAAACCGTCATATACATTTCTTTGCTCTGATTATATTCATCATTGTCCGAACTATCGACATTTAATACAAACAATGGGGCCCCTATTATTTCAGATAGTTGCACACCACGCCGGATTAAACGCTCCCCATGCGGACCATAATGAACACAAACCATAATCTTTTCATTGTGTATGACCTTCACCCTCCTGTAACATGGCCAAGAAATACAAAAGGAGCCTACTGGCGTTAGGCCCCTTGCGTAAATCTAAAACCGATAAGTTATACTTAATTATATCTATTCCTATGTTTTTTGTAAAGTTTAATGGTTATCATGGAACATATTTCTACGTAATGATTGTACTATGCCCTTCTTTTGAAGTTATCATACAATGAAAATTTTAAATATCCCTTTACAGGAATATTCACTTAATGGTATATTGTAAATGCAAACAGGAAATACAAGGAAGTAGGCCTGTTGAGTCGCTCCATCATGGCCCGTCATATGAAATCCGAATCAAATCAATGAATCGAAGTGATGATTGTTTATGAATACTAACGTAATGAGTGCTTTAGCAGAGCCTAATCGTATGCAGATCGTTGAATTATTACGCGAGAATCCCCTAACCGTTGGAGAGATCGCAGAAAGTCTTCAGTTGCGTCAGCCTCAAGCGTCCAAGCATTTGCGTGTTCTCAGTGAAGCAGGCCTTATTGAAGTTCAAGCTGTTGCTAATCGGCGCATTTGCAAGCTCCGCCCTGACCCTTTTAAGGAATTAGACACTTGGTTAGAATCCTACCGTCATATGTGGGAGGAACGCTACGATCGACTGGATGATTATTTGCAGAAGCTTCAAAACAAGGAATTAGATAATGAAAAGTAAACGAGGAGGATTTATCCAATGACAAATTCTAACCAAACCAACCAACTAGTATCCAAAGTTGAAGGCAGCACTCTAATATTAGAGCGTATTTTTAAAGCTCCACGTGAGCTAGTTTTTAAAGCTTTTTCTGAGGCTGAGCATTTGAAGCATTGGTGGGGGCCAAAAGGCTGGACACTTCCCGTATGCCATGTCGATTTTCGGCCAGGAGGTACTTGGCATTATTGCATGAAGTGCGAGGATAAGAGTCAGGGAGATTTCTACGGTATGGAGTCTTGGGGTAAGGCGATTTATCGGGAAATTTCGATTCCAGAGCAAATTATTTACACGGACGGGTTCTCAGATGCAGAAGGTAATATTTCAAAAGATCTGCCCGAGACACTAGTCCAACTAGATTTTATCGAGCTGGATGGTCAAACGAAGCTGGTTAACACCGGTAAATACGCTTCTCCAGAAGCGTTACAACAAGTGATTGATATGGGGATGCTACCGGGTATTTCACAAACCTTTGATAATTTGGACGTACATCTTGAGAATATACAGAAGCATAGCTAAGAGAAGATAAGATAAAAAGGACGATGCAAGGATACTCTCTCCTGCTCGTCCTTTTATTCATTTTGCGGGAAATAAGAACCTGAGGCTACTCGGAAAATATTGCAGAAAAAACGTGTCATTATGCGTGCCTAATGGATCTGTCTCAAACATCACCCGCTGATCAGCTCCATCTACCTTCTCTTTTAAAATATCAAAAGCACGTTTACTATTAGGCACCATGTCCTTCTGTGCATTAGTCTTCTGGATACCTTCCTGTTCACCTACATACATATAGACTTTGCATTCCCTATCTAACTTTGAAGTCTCCATATAATGTATAAAATCTTCAAACCACACAGACGCGGATATGAAAATAAAATTATCAAAAACAGACTCCGTCTTGTACATCGCATACAGACTTATTAACCCACCTAGTGATACACCGCCTAATGCCAATTTGTCCGGCTCATGAGAGATGCGAAAAGAACGAATTATATGCGGGACCAGTTTCTTATATACGTAATCCAAATATTCATCACCCTTGCCCCCAAAGGACCAATCCTTAAAAAGAGCAGGCATTTCCCAAGGTGTATATTCATCATTGCGTCGCTGAGAATCAATCCCGATAAAAATAACCGGTTCTGTAATCCCCGCCTCCACATCCCTTTCTATATCAGCAATCGACTCTTTGAACAAGAAATCGCCATCCTGTAAGAAAACCGCCGGGAAGCTTCGCTCAGTAAACAAATGATATGCTTTAGGGAGATACACGATAATTTGTCGCCCCATATGTTCAAAAGTAGTAAGTTCTCCTAACATCATCCTGCATCATATCCCCTTCCTTAACAATTCAACATACGGAACGCTCTGCTCATGATGGTCGGTACTACTGACGCGTGGTTTTCATCTGGCGCTATGTAATGCTCAACCTGCAAATCAGGCAAAGAATACTCACACAATTTTGAAAATAATCCTTTAGCATCATCGACCATAAACGCCTCTTCACTGCCCACTGTGATCAATAGCTTTCGTTTCTCGGATCTTATCGTTTGACCCTTCTTATAAAACTCCTCCGCATACGCCAAGATTTCATGATCATTCCACCAAATCGAGGGGCTAGAGGCCAAATAATACTGGAATAGCTCGGCACGAGTAAACAGCGTCCAGAGGACAAACAACCCGCTTAATGAGTGACCAAACAAAACTTGCTTATGCTGATCGATATTATATTTTTCAGAGATCAGGGGCATTAATTCCAACTCTAAAAAAGATAGGAACTTTTCAGCACCACCATGTGGTCCTATGTCAGCATTTTTCAATCGATCCGGATATACATACTGCTTCGCAGGAGGCGTGAAATCATAAAATCTTCTTTTGGACACCTCATCATCTGAACCATAATGCCCAATGCCAATCACGATAGCTGGTGCAATCAAAGTTTTCGGCGCATTTCTTGACTGCAATTTCACGACATCCCGGCCCAATTGAAAATATGAATTACCATCGAGCATGTAATAGACGGGAAATCCATTCTCAGGGGCCTCTTCTCTCGGAATTGAGACCTTTATATCATACGTGTAGCCCATATACTGAGATTCTAGCTTCCATGATTCTGTGCGTTCGAGTTCAACTTGTGTTGACATATGTGCTGCTCACTCTCCCCTACACTCTTGACTTGGCTAATAAATATAAGAAATAGGGAATGCCAATAATCGAAACGACTATTCCCACTGGCAACTCTGCTGGCTGAAATAATGTTTTGGCAAAATAATCCGAGATCACCAGCAAGAACATCCCAACCACTGCACTGGATAACATAATATAGCGGTGATTAATCCCTACTAATCTTCTGGCGATGTGAGGAGCCATCAATCCTATAAAACCTATAGAACCGGATACAGATACACAGACACTTACAATCCCCACACTGCATAACAGAAAGATCAGCTTTTCTTTTTCTACGGAGATCCCCAAGCTTTTTGTGCTGGAATCCTCCAATTGAAAATAATTGAGCAAATAGCTTTTTCGATACATCACAAATCCTAAAATCAGTACCCAAGGTGTGATCATTATGATATAAGTCCAATTCGCGCTGTAAATACTTCCGACACTCCATACCGCAGCCATTTCATAATCACTTGCATTCATTTTTAGAGATAGATACAACGACAACGCCCCAAAACCACTGCTTATCGCGATCCCTGTCAATATCAAACGTTGCATATCAAGTGCACCATTCCGCCAAGAGAAAATAAAGATAACCACAACTGCGGCAAGCCCCCCCACAAAACCAAAGAGTGGCATGGCTAGTATCGAAAACCAGCTTTCTTTAAAAAAAGTAACCCCTGACATCTGAAAGAAAAACATAAATGCAACGATGGCAGCTCCGGCACCGGCATTAATCCCAAGGATACCTGGATCAGCCAGCCCGTTTCGGGTAATGCCTTGAATGACCGTTCCAGCCATCCCCAGACCTATGCCTACTAATGACGCAATAATGATCCGTGGTAGTCGAAATTGAAAAATAACCAGGTCAAATTTAGGATTGGGATCTATTCGCAGCAGCGTTTTTATCACATCCATGACAGACATATCAAAAGCGCCATTCGTTAGATGAAAATACCCCGCCACAAGTGTTAGCAGGATAAAAGCTAGTAGCGTCAATATATAGCGACTAAACTGTATTCTGCCTCTATCCACGTTGCTCTCCCCCTTTAACCCGAATTAAATAAAGGAAGAACGGGATTCCAATAAAGGCTGTCACAACGCCAATTGGCGTCTCAAACGGAAAGTTAATATACCGGCTTAAGACATCACAAAATGCTAAAAAAACAGCCCCAATGACTGCTGAGCAAGGAATGATGAAACGATAGTCGATACCAACGATAAAACGTGTAATATGAGGAATGATTAGACCTACAAAGGCAATCTTACCTACTAAGGCCACTGCTGTCCCGGTCAGACACACAACAGATAAAATACTGATGATTTTCACCCATTTTGTCCGTTGACCCAAGCTAATTGCCGTTTCATCCCCTAGAGAGGCAACCATTACAGATTTAGAAATACTAACTGCCAAGAGCAGACCAACGATTATAAAAGGAATGGACAATATTAGCATATTTGGATTTACAGTATGTATTTTAGAGCTATACCAAACGCTAACATTTTGTGAGACTTGAAAAAACATCGCTACTGCTGAGGCAATACTACTTAAAAATGTACCAATTACAGTACCAATAATGGCTAGTCTGACTGGAGATAAGCCGTTTTTGACCAATGAGCCAAATCCGAAAACCAAACCCGCTCCGATAGCAGAACCCACCATGGATAAAAGAATCATATGAACATTCGATAATCCAGGATAAAACACCATAGCCAACGTAATAACAAATGCCGATCCGTCATTTACTCCCATAATCGATGGTGATGCAAGATAATTCCGTGTAACTCCTTGCATTAAGGCCCCTGAAACAGCCAGTGCCGCTCCAACTAATAAAGCGGCGATTACACGCGGTAATCTAGATGTCATAATAATGTTGTGGTCCACATTATTTGCATCGAAGTGTGTAATCGCCTGCCAGATTGTTACTATTCCAATATCCTTAACACCATATAAGACGGATACAACCATTGCTAATACGATGAATAATGGAGAAGTTGATAGGATCAATATAACTTTCCAATTTTTTGTATTCATCTTATTCATCGCACCTTCGGTTTTACTTCAAGAGATTTTCAATTGCAGCTTCCAGGAATCTTACTTTAGACCAAGCTGTACCACCTTGCGCCAACGGATCAATTGCATTTACAAAGACATGATTGTTTTTGACTGCATTTACGCTTTTGAAGATCGGATTCTTAAGTAAATCATCAAGTGCCGTTGCATTATCCGTATTCTCGCTGGTCTCAAACTGTAAGAAAATATAGTCCGGATTAATTTCCGCTAAAGCTTCTAGTGAAAGCTCAGCTTGAGCTTTAGTAGTTGTTATTACTTCGGGAATGGTAGCACCTAAATCTTCGTAAATAACCGGATTCAGGTAAACACCCGCTGGATACACACACATACTACCCTCACGAATACGAATAACTAGAATTGATTTATCTTTCAACTTTTCTCCAACGTCAGCCTTTGCACTAGCAGCTTTTGATTCATAATCGCTAATAATCTTTTCTGCTTCTGAGGTCTTTCCGGATAATTGACCTAGTAAAAGCAGATTATCTTTCCAATTCGTTGAGATATGTGAATAAGGAATCATCGTTTGAATTTTATTAAGCGCACCCGACACATCTTCACCAAACTTGGAAGACCCTAAAATAACATCTGGATCTAGCTGCAAGATCGCCTCATTACTTGGAGCAAATTTATCCCCCACTAAAGATGCACCAGCTAATTCCGTTGACAGATAACCTGGAATGGCATTTGCTATAGCAAGTACGCCTACAGGCTTCACTCCTAGGATTGCAGCATCTTCCATAGATTCAAGACTTGCAGCTACGATATTGTGAATCTCTGCAGGTACTACATAATCCTTGCCTAGATATGTAATGGTTTGTTCAGTGGCTACCGCCTCCTGAGCCGTATTTCCTTTGTTGTTTGCATTTCCCTCTGCTGCTACGGCGGAATTATTTGCACTTTTTGAAGCTGCGTTATCCTTTTCATTGTTACCGCAAGCCGCCAAACTCAAAGCTAAAACCGCTGATACCCCTGCTAATAAAACTTTTTTCTGATTCATTATCTATCTCCCCATCTATATTTTTTTATCATTCCTTAAAATAAAGTAATGATAATGAGAATCGTTATCATATTAAATCATATGAGAATAATTATCAATAGATTTCTTTAAATATATGAAATTTTGTAAATTGTCAGATCATTATAAAGGGAGAAATTTCCGCAGATGACGTAATTGTTAAAAAAGGAAATGGAGCTGGCGGTGCATCCGTGTCACATGTACTGCATCTAATGCAGGTTGGTCTTCAAGAGGCGTACGCTCTGGCAGAGCTTGTCGAGCTAGATGCACTCTCTGTCGTAGTTCGGAATAAGTTTCGTAAACAATTGGGTCTGCCAATGGCCTAGACTCTACCGTCCTATTAAGAACACCGAAGGCGTTTATGCTTGCTATAATAGAATTTTTAAAACTTCTAGATTGCGGAGAAATGTGAAATGAACTCAAGGGATGGGCCTATATTCAACTGTTGGCCATGGGGAGCCCTGTTTTTAATTAAGCACACGCCTCTTTAGGATGACGGACCGAGCGGACCTTAAATCCTTAGAATACATGTTTTAGTCGAGCTTACGGACAACTGTATGCGAAAAACCGAATACAATGTGCCGAAGGTAACCTAAACGAGCCAGCGCCGATACACATGCTGAAGAACATGCAGAAGAACCCGCACCAATTGCGGGTTCTTCTGCGCTTAAATATAAATTCAACTTTTTCATCAACGTATAAATTACGGCATATATTTCTCAGCAATGCTGGTGACATATCCGTCTTTTTTAGTAATCACACACGGGGGCACAAAATCAGTATATCGCTTGAAATATTCAATAAACTCCTGCTTGCTTACTTCTTTTAGAGCACCCGCATTAGCATCAACTATAGAATATCTCGTATCCTCTGTAACCTCTAATGGATCGGTATACGTATATTTGTTGAGGATATAAAATCCATTGGGCATATCCTCATCTGGATTAATATTCAACCCTTTAAAGCGAGCGGAATCCTCCATTGTTAGCCATTCAATGTTATCAAAATCAAAGGAATGATTCTCCAGGCTAAGATTAAAAACATAGCCCATTAATATACTCTCGGGCGTGATCGCAAAATCATCAGCTGTAGCCTCATTGTCCACCACAAGCTGATCCAGCTTAACATGCTGACCCATTCCAATATCATTGCTTATATAATTCATGGCGACCTGCAAAGGATCAAGTAGTGCTGGCTCCTCACCCTGATCAGCTAATGTCTGCAGACGGGCATAATATTCAGCTATCGTAACATCGGTTTGAGGTATTGTAATATTCATTTCCATTCGAATCCTTCCAGCGTTCTACGCTCCAAATTCCTGAATCTCCTTGAATAACAGGTTGGGATAACAACAGTTGGCTTGTTTCGCCTGTCGTTAAGGGGAATTTCACTAGAATATGCTTCCCACTATAAGTTTCATGCGGAAGGTGATGGTTTGCTTCTAGAAACACACGCACTGCCATTTCCTGACCGGCTGGTGTGGATATGTCATTCTCTCCACTCCTGATTACGCCCAAATATTGTGGTGTTGAATTCATAATGGAAAAAATAAGTATCGGTTTTCCCATGCTTCCTTCTTCGGTGATAAATCCATCAACCACATTTTCCGTCATCTTCAGCTTAGCTGGATCATCCGGTTTCAAGCGATATTCTAAACTCCAAATTTCCAAGGGTGTTGCAAACAGATCGTCGAATGACGCTATTTTTTCAAGCTTAGTAATTTTACTGTCAACCATCTTAACATTTGTACTATTCTCATAGCTCGTGATGTTCTGCTCCATAAATTGCTCGGCATAATCCTTTACGGTTAATGGATCATTTTTCGGATTACTTATGAGTCCGACACACAGCGCAGCCACGACTAAGATTGCGACTAAAACAACCCAAAAGGCTGGTTTTTTGTAATTCAGAATATTTTTGATTCGTCCTTTTGTATTGCTCTCGCCAAAGGCAAGCGGTGAACCACCCATAAATCGTCTTCCAGTAGATAAGGACAAGAGTGAGGTCGAGTATTCCTTTTTGATTCCACTGCCCATCTGTCTTATGACGCTTTCGTCACAGGACTGCTCCATATCATCACTCATCAAATAAAAAGCAAGCCAAACCACTGGATTAAACCAATGTATACACAGAACAACGAACGCGAGAAGTTTTATGATGTGGTCGCATCTGTGTATGTGCACTTGCTCGTGTTTGATGATATAAGCTTTTTCATGATCGGAAAGACCGTTTGGAAGGTATATTCTAGGCTTAAGGAAGCCGAATACAAAAGGTGTGGAGATGCCGTTATGTTCATATACATTTTCGAAAAGAGGGGTTGCGGCTCTTAAGTCTCGTGAAAGTCGAACAGTGGCAACAATGCTGTAGATGAGCAGCAGCCCAATCCCGATCAACCATATATATTGGCCTATGTTAATCCACGCGTCTGAAGGATTTGAAGGGATTATACCACTTGGTGCAGCAGGTGTAGAGGGGATAGGTACGGGTGATATATTATTTACAGCTTGCTCGGATGTGTTGATTACATTTTGGATTTGAGGCGTTTGTGTGTATAGCTTATTTAGAGGTGAGTTCTGTACTTCAGATGGGATAACACTAAATATACTCTCAATCGAGAACGGACACAGGAGTCGGATCAAAACCACAGACCATAAGGCATAGGAGAATATTTTGGGAACTTTTCTTAAGAACAGCCGTGCCACGATGATAAACACAATCACATAACTTCCCGTAATGCTCATGTTTAAAAGTTGTTCAAACAGCTGATCCACCGTTACTCCTCCTTATGCTCATGGATTAGTCTTAGAACATCATCAATTTCGCTGTCACTTAATTTCCGGCTCTTTGTAAAAGCAGCCAAAAATTTGGGTAACGAACCGCCGAAGGTTTCCTTCACAAACGCCTTGCTCTGCTCCGCATAAAAGTCATCCTTTTTGATAAGAGAACCTACCACACCATTATCATTGATAAAAATCTCTTTAGCTTCAAGTCGTTTTAACATCGTATACGTCGTAGATTTCTTCCAGTTGAGCTCGGATTCACATAACTTCACCAGATTCCCTGACGGAATCGGTTCATGATCCCATATTAATTCCGCAAATCTCCCTTCCATTTCGGTCAGTCTGAGATCCTTCAACCTTGCGCCTCCCGTTGGTCTACAATTCCTAGACCTTCCATTTGAATTAGAGTTTACAACTTGTAGACCATTTTGTCTACAAAAATTTCCAGTACAAAAAAAGAGACTATGTCTTTGCAAACATCGCCTCATTGTTATCTTTATTAAGGATAAAACACAGATAAGTCACGAAACAATAGTCCGCTCTCTTCTAGTCTGTTAAGCTCCTCTTCTACATCAGTTACAATATGGCTTTCTCGCTCATGAGCTGTATTGATTAACCACGGTCGCCCCTGTCTTAAAAAACAAAGATCATCGGGCACTCTAGTCTGCATCCATGAGTACAAGCTCGTAGAATAGGATAGTAGGATATCGACCGCATCCGGTGAACATCTAAAATAATAAACATCTGCATAATGCCCCATAAGCCGAGTCCCCGGCCAATAATCATCTTTGACGATCTCTTTGAGAAAAGGCTGTAACCGTTCCAATAGTTCATATCCTTCTGGCTCTAACTCCATCTGATCCCGTTTGACCAAAATAAATTCATCACACACTTCCATAGCTACCTGTATCAGCATCTTATAGGCCTGACCCGTTGGGTCCTGCAAAATAGTATTTATAATAATGTCCGCCCCTTACTTATTTGTATTATTTAAATACTCCTGATGCATCCTTCCCCAGCCACACATGCTATCCAAAACAGTAATTAGTGATTTGCCATGTTCTGAAATACTATATTCCACCCTCAATGGAAGCTCATGAAAAATCACACGATCGATAAGTTGATCCTCTTCAAGCTCCCGTAGTTGCTTAGTTAATGTCCCTTGAGAGACATCTGGAATAATCCGTCGAAGTTCGCCAAATCGTTTGGTACCATCTATCAATAAAATAAATAAAATGAGCGGCTTCCACTTTCCACCGATCTTATCAAGCGTTGTAAGCACTCCGGCCAATCTCGGCTCCAGTAAATCCATGTGATCATCTCTTTCGAAAGTTATTCTATTTCACAGCTAGTATGAACAATCGTACCTAGTACGAAAAAAGTGCGTACTGTGCAGAATTTCTTTTATACCTAATAATAAAAAACAGAACTTAAAAGTCCATTTAACTATGAACGGAGTAGATAAAAATGTCCAGTATTTCATTAAAAAACCAGCGAATCGTCATTATCGGAGGAAGCTCCGGAATAGGGCTCGCGACTGCCAAACAAGCGGTTGAACAAGGCGCATATGTCATAATCGCTGGGCGTTCACAAGATAAATTAGAAAAAGCTCAACAAATTCTAGGGTCCGAATCTACCGAAACTCATTCGCTTGATAATCAAAATGAAGAAGACTTAAAGTCTTTTTTTGAAAAAATCGGCAACTTCGATCATTTGTTCACTCCCGGCGCCTCTTATGTTAGAGGACCGATTACTTCAAGCTTAGAGATTGCTCATAGCTGCTTTAATGCAAAGTTCTGGCCTCAATATAATGCTGTGAAATGCGCGATCCCATATATAAGTCCAACTGGCTCTATTGTTCTGATGTCTGGCGCATTCGGCCAACGACCTCTTGCAGACGGTGCCTCCTATGCAGCTTGTAACGGCGCGATTGAGAGTCTAGGAAAAGCATTGGCTGTTGAGTTAGCTCCGATTCGAGTAAATGTCATCTCCCCAGGCACCATTCATACCAACTTTAATTGGGTAGGAGCAGAACAAGAAACTAGAGACAAGTCTTACGATGAATATACGAATATGAATATCCTTGGCAGAGTAGGACATGCCGATGAAGCAGCACATACAACCATTTATTTGATGACTAATAACTATACTACGGGAAGCACCCTATTTCCTGATGGGGGTTATATTTTGCGATGAAAAATAAAAAAGCCCATATATTTGTGGGCTTTTTTTAATCAACTTACTTCTTATTAAAGACTATAAGTATTGAATCCTCCTGAACTTCCTTAATTTTATAGATACCCATATTTTCTGCGGATTCTAGCAGTTGTGTGAAATACTTCGTTGTTGTTTTCAATTTTTCAGCGGAAGACTTCAGGTGGATTAGGATCCCATCCCCTTGCTCCTCTGTTACCATAGATTTCAGATAGTATTTCAACAATTTTACATAATACTCATAGTTTACTTGATGCTCTACAGTGACACCTTCAAAGATAACATTTACATTCAATGATTCCGGCTTTATGAAGCTCACCCTACCGGTCTTATCTACCTGCCCCACTTCAGCATTAAGCACTTGATATTCAACACCTTCAAAAACTGTATAATCCATACCATTATCCATCGTTATTACTGAATTCAGACGAATATTGGCAGCATCTGGACTGAATAAGTTCAGATAGTCACTTATTTCAAGCTTTGTCGGTTGTCCTGCCTCTTTCCCTGCGAACATGAGTAACGGACTATGTACGCGTCTGTTCCAGGATTTCTCATCATGTGTACCTAGAGGATCCATCTGAAAAAATAAGTCTTTCCCAAGTACAAATCCCTTCGATTGCAATATATCCAGAAGTGGATCGATAGGCATACCTTCGGCAACACCCATGTCGATCCAGATTTTCATTACAGGTTTTCCGGTCACGCTTACCAAAGTTCTAAATAGAAGACCATTTCCTACTATCGTGGTAGGAGATAAAACCCCAATTGATGAAAATACCTCAGGATGCTTATATCCCATCCATAACGCTTGTATTGCACCATATGATGATCCCATGATCATACGATGATCTCGATCAGGAATGGTCCGGTATGTACTATCAGCATAGGGAATAACCGTATTAATAAAATAATGAATAAATTCCTCTGCAGTCGAACCATCCGTAGGAATGGACTCTTCCGGAAATGGAACATACTCCTTTCCTCGTTCTGAGCCGTTACTTGATGCGACAGCCACTACAATAACCTTCTCCATTTTCTTATCCGCAACTAGCTGGTCAATATTCTCCTCTACTAACCATTCTTTGCCGAAGGAGCTGGTATTTGTATTGAAAACATTCTGCCCGTCATGCATGTACACTACTGAATAACGTTCATCGTCGGTTTCATACCCTGCAGGCAAATAAACAAATATTCTCCGCTCACCTAGTTTATCTATGTGCACAGTACCTTTTGCCACAACCCCAATGTTTGGGCTATCCGATGCCTGAGGTGTATTGCTTATCGTTGGATTAGGGGTTGATGAAGCAACAATTTCATTTACATTTCCTTTCTTGCTGCATCCCGAAAGCGCTAACAATATTAATGCAACAATTCCCCAAAATCTCCATTTAAATATTCCACTTGAATGCATAGAACCCCTCCTGACCTATGGTTCAAATTTCAAAAGTGAACTTCAAATTAGGAATAGTATACTTTTTCCACTTTATATAATGTATGCTCGATAGTTGGGCAGAGATCGGCATCTACTTTATAAAATTTAACTCGAAAGTATAAACTTTTCAGAAAGTTCTTTATATTATTTTTTTGCCTGAAGGCAGGAAGAAACTCTGAATTTTTCTCCACATCACCAAAACTTTGAATCCATTGCTCTACATAAGTCTGACTAAGTATTTTTCTATTTAAAACACTAATTATGGGTCTTACCATTCTCTCATCTTCCCCATCGGAGTAAATTCGATCTGTTATGATCATCTTTTCATAAACCAAATGGAGAATCGTTATGAGGTCATTGTTATCCAGTTCGGAACATTGAGCTAAATCGTCTAAAGCATCTGCTGCATGGGCTATGGCATGAGCCCAGCCTTTTTCTTCATCATACCCGCGGTAATCTCGCTCTTCTTGTACATTGTAAAATACTTTCTCTTTTATCTGATGAATTTGCTCTCTTGAGAGAAATGGTGATTCTCTATGTCTCTCTAAAACGAGTGGTATGACTAGCATTGAGAAAGATCGAGTAAAGACAGCGTCTGTATTAGTTTCACCAAGCTTAAAATGCAAATGGTTATGATCCAAAATAACTGTAAGAAGTTGTTCTAGTTCATTTGCAGTTAGAGAATTACCAGGAATCCAATGTGATAAGATTGTATAAATCAGGTCATCACGCAGCTCGGCATCCACAGAACCGATGTTATGTATCATTTCTTGTATCAACTGGTATGTATCGGGAGGTGCTTGGTAGCCATTATCTTTTATTACTATCAACTTTTCTTTTAAATTCATTTTACACACTCCTACTAGAATTTTTCCGTATACAGCGCAATAACGCGACAATTAACAGAGGTATTAGTTTGGAAAATGTCACACTATCCTTTCGGGTTGTCGGCATTTATCATGGTACTATATATAGTATTAAGGGCAAACTTTTATGGTTAAGCGACACCCTTTCTACATTCTAGAATAGCCTATTCAATAACCAACCAAAGGTGGTACGAAAATGAACCAGAAACTAGAAACAACAGATTCTAAGCGTCGTGTTCTCCCCTTTAAAGGGGTCCTCAATTTCCGAGATATGGGCGGATACACCACCGCAGATGGCCGTAGAGTCAAATACGGTTTGTTTTTTCGATCAGCCGAATTAACAGGAATGACCGATCAAGATATAAAGCTCTTTAAATCACTTGGAATTAAGACCATATTTGATTATCGGGGAATAGAAGAAATTCGTTTAAAACCAGATCCAGTCATTCCAGGAGTTAATAACATTTGTGTACCTGCGCTAAAGCAAGAGGTGCCTGGAGACATGAGAGATGTGGTTCGTTCTGGATTCCTTGAACATTTTACGACAGACTTCTTGGTTAATATGTATTTGGATATGGCCTTTAATAACCCTTCCTTTAAGCGACTTATGGCAACCATTATGCTTCCAGATGAATTCAGTATCCTGCATCATTGTGCCGGCGGAAGAGACCGCACTGGCGTAGGATCAGCATTCATCTTCCTAGCACTTGGGGTTCCAAGAGAGACGATTATAGAAGACTATTTGCTCTCCAATCAGACACTTGGTCCTTTGAATGAGCAAATAAAAAAGCAAGCCTCACAGCATCTGTCACCGAAGGAAGTCGATACTGTTATGGCTGCGCTTATATTACGCAGAGAATTCATGGAAGCCATTTTCTCTGCCATTGACGCGCGTTATAAAAGTGTAGAGATTTTCCTCGAACAGGAATTCGGCATGACTGCTGATAAGCGCAAGCAGCTACAAGCCTACTGTTTAGAAGCTTAACAACTTATTGAGCTATGGACTAATTCATTAAGATAGCGATAAAAGTATAAGAAGCGTAGCTCTTTAAGAGCTACGCTTCTTTCCATTTAATACTGACGTTCTTCCTCGTAGGATACAAACAACATTCTACGCTGTACATCCATCAACGACTTAATCACCCAAGTTGCGATCACGGCAACGACGAGTCCCGCTACAACATAAGAAATGTATTGCTGAGATAATGTCCAGTCGATATTAAATAAAGCAAACACACTATTCTCCAAAATGTTCAAATCCATCGTTTGCAGGAAAATCTGATGAAGTACGGGTAGTGTAATCAGACCTAACGCAGCTGCTACCACAGTTATCGTTAGTGAAAAGAAGATAATACTGGATACGAATCGTCCCATAATCAGCATGATGTTACGTGCAAACTTTGCACCATCAAAACCTAACTTCATTCGTTGCAGGAAGCCTGCTCCCTCTTGCTTCATATCTGTTCTACGCTCTTCACTCGGTCTAGGGATATCCAGCAGTGATCTCACTAGGTCTTGCTCAAATTTCACAATGTAATCTAACCCTTTAGCTACTGCGAAAAATAAGGGTATACCGATGAAAATTGGTGTTAAAGCAATCGATAATGCTAATCCTGTCACCATAAACACGAAATATATAATCGTAATCGGCAAAGAGATTATAAAATACAACATACTCCGATAGGTCTTGGGACTTGATCGACGTTTGCCTGGTTTAGATTGTGATTTCGATTCTACGGGAATCTGCATGGAATCTACCGCTCCGATCGGCATTGTATACAACTTATCGTTCATTTCTTATGTCCTTCCTCTCACGTTATCAATTAATCTCATTATACGTGAGAAAGAGAAGGCTCAAAACAGTCTTAGGACCGGAGTCTTACCAGACTAAAGGCTAGGATGGGTTTAGACTGGAAATAGCTATAAGCCCAGCTTATTCCCCTTCTCGAGCCGCACGATCTGCTGTTCTCCGCTATCTGCCAGCTCTCTAAACTGGTTAATGGTTTCACGCATTTTAGGAAGAGCTTCCTGCTTATACGTACTTATCGAATCTAAAGCGGATAGCACATCTGTAAATGCCTGTTTTAATGTATCGACTGAAATGCTAGATTCTAGGGATTGCTTATGGATCGCCGCCCCCTGATCTTTCAACATTTTTGAGGTGCCGCTTATTAGCGTGTTGGTTGTTTGATTTAGGAGTTCAATCTTTTTCAAAACAATTCGTTGATTATAGAGTGCACTGGCCACCGTAACGGAGATTTTCAGGGCAGAAACCGTAACATTTCTAGCTCTGTCCACCCCTCTAATTAGCTCTTTATTATTTCGTATAACCACTTCAATCGCCATAATTCCCTGCTGATTTACTACCAGCATCTGTTGCAGATCCATCACACGCTGCCGCAGAGGAAACAACACCTCCTCCGTTATGAACTTTACTCTTTCTTCAGACTCATTACGTAGCTTGGCTGCATCTAGCTGAGCCTCAATCTCCTGATCCATCAGCATTCCTAGCTGAATTTCTTTCTGCAGTTTTTTAGTGAGCTCTCTAAGCGATTGCTGCTCAAACTCTAATGTAGTGTTATCATTTTTCAATACGGTTTTGCCTTTATCTAAAGAAATGATAATATCTGAGATTACAGCATCTGCTTTTTGATACTTCGCAAAATAACTCCGCAATGGGTTAAAGAACTTCCCTAGAAGACCACTTTTGGCAAAATCCACTGCGCTTGGGTCTAAATCTTTCAACTGGAGGTTTAGTTCCGTTAATCCTTTAGCTACTTGCCCGCCTTCATCCCCCGTTTTTGATAAATTCCCTACAGAAACTTGCAAAAGAGAGTTCTTGTCTGAAGACGATCTCATGGTGCTCATCCCGAAGCTGTCTATGGATTGCAGCACTTCTTTTCGCTTATCCAAAGATTCTAAATCCAGCTCCAAAATCGTCGAGACATTGGTTATCGCCATTTCCTTCAGTTGCGTTACTTCCTGTGGCTCAGGTTTAACCTGTTCTTCAATCGCTGATTTCAATTTTTCCGGACTTACCACTTCCATCGTAAAAGACATAGAACCCCTCCTAAAAGTTGTAACTTACATTTGGACATTGAGCAGGTTTCCGATTTTATAGACTACGTCATCTGTATCCGCGTTGATGTTAGCCGCTTCATTAATACTTGAAATGCTCTCCAGTGCTTTAATATTTGCGTTGTAGCCAATGGTGTAAATCGGAATTTTGTAGGTTTCAATTAAGCCCCTGATATCATTCAGTGAATGTCCTTCATTCGTCTCTCCATCACTTAATACAAAGATTAAAGGTTTGATTTCCGGGTTTATCTTCATTTCGTCTTGAAGCATTTTGAGTGCCACCACAATTCCATCAAAAGTCGCTGTCCCCCCATTCGCCTGAAGACTATCTATTGCCCCAACAAACATCGACTGCTGATTCGTGTCATATTTGCCAATTGGAAGATTTATCGTAACGTTATCGGAGTAGGAAACAAAACCAATACTATTATCTTTGCCTAAGTATTTCTGTCCTGTTAATAATGATTGCTTTAAACGATTTAAAGGCTCACCGTTCATGCTACCTGAGACATCAGCTACAAATACTGCCGCAATGGGTTTATTGCCGTTTTTCTTCTCCTTCCACAGCTTTTGAGCCGAGGATAAAAGACTGCCATCCACTGGATTCACCTCCGAATGATAGTCATTCAGTCCATTAAAACCTTTTTCCTCACCCAAACGCTGATACTTATCCTGTTCAACAAACTCCGCGAATTTCTTAATAATGTCCAGCTTCTCTTGTGGAAGATCACCTAATGCGTAAAGAGGGCTGTCATGCCTTACACCAAAAGGAGTAAATACATAACTACCCTTTAGTTCGGGGGCATTTGCGTATATTTGGTACTCTAATACAAAAGCATCCAGCTTCCCAGTTTTAGCCGCATCACGCATTTGTAAAGTAGTCGATGCGATAAAAGGTACATTCGCTTGGAATTTCTCAAAGCCCTGAACCGCTTGCGCTCCAAGCAAATCAGAGCTGTCAAACGTCCCAAGTGCAGTCACAAGAAAGTTCAAACCTGTTGAGCTGGCAAAAGGATCTGTGTAACCCATAGATAATTCATTATTCGCTATAGCATCAGTAATCGTCTTAACGTTTAAAGAACCATACTTTTCTACTAACTCATCATATTTCGTTTTATTCGTGACAATACCGGCTACATTACCAATAAGACGATTGGTTATAAGCTGCGTATTCATTCCGTTCGCTTTTACCATCTCACCCCATAACTCATTGGATGGTGTAAACGCATCTGGTATATATTTACCAGACCTTATGTAATCCGTCGCTGTTCCTGAAGCAATATTGCGAATTTTTACTGAAACAGGTAATCCGTTCACTTCTATATTGGAACTATTAAAGTCTGTCGCCACTTCATTAAGCCATCCATCATTACCCGTTCCTGATTTCTCTGTGGATGAAAAGATTTCGACAAAGCTATCCGTTGTATTGGTTACTGATATAGGAAATTTAGAAATATCCGGCAAGGAATCACCAATCGCTACAGGATCAAGGTCGATTTGTCCTTTAACTTGCTCCGCGATATTTACGTTAATTTTTTTATAAAGTTTTTCCAGCCGCTTTCCTGCATCTTCTGACGAAACCTCAGTAGTGGTTTTACCTAAATTAGATGTTAAGGTGATCCCAAAATACACAAGAGCAAAAACTACCACTGTTATAATCCCGAGGACTAAAAATGTTCTCCCTTTCCTAGCCATTCGCATCTTCCTTTCATTGCTTATAGAATTTCGTCTGTTTGATCAATTCATCGATCTCCTTCATACAAGGCATATCTTCAACATCTTTAAAATTCGTACTGTCTAAAAGCGATATTTCGAGAAGTAATTGATCTAACTTCAGCAAAATCTCTTCGTTTGCACCGAGATAACCTGTTACATAAGCCAAGTATTCATTGTATAGCGCTGTTTTTTTCTGCACCAATTTATCCGAGAACTGCGCAGGTCTCTGCTGACTGGCAAAAAGGGAGAATTCCGAAGCGTCAAAAACACTTAACTTATTAAGTATCCCTCGGATATTCAGATAGAAAAGCTTCTCTACTTCATAACTGACCGCACCAAACTTCTTGAAGCTTAGCTCCGACTGCTCAAATCTCTGACCAAGGACAACCATTAATGTGTTTTTCTTCTTTTCCATTCGAGTGACCTGATCCAAAGCCAGCGTAATGTCCTTCTTCAGCACCTTTACATTTTTGTATTGCGTGAGCGCTGCTATATAATCCTCATGCGTCTTTATCTCTTTTACAGGTGGAACCACCGAAGCTTTAAACAGTAAATTATAACTTCCAAAAAGGACAACAAGAAGACTAATCACTACTAATGTCACGCCAAAGGAAGTCTCTAGAACGCTTACTCCCCCAATTTCGACCCCTAATAACCCTGGTGACAAAACGATAATATTCAGTAACACCACGCCAACTATAAGTCCTAATAGCTTTACGGATCTCGCACCGTTCAACATAAACACCTCCCTAACCGATCCGGTAACTTTTTCCATCATTTGCTTTATTTTATCAGAAACTAACTCACCATACTCCTTTTATTTACAAAAAAACTAATTTTCCGCAGATGATCTCTGCCCCTCGTTGATTCACTTCTATATATATGGAATTATTTCTGTGATTACATCCCTAATCACAAAAAAACCTTAACAGGCCCAAAGCCCATTAAGGTTAAGTAAACTCATTTATACCCAAGCGTCATTCGAATAGCCTCGTTGCTCCCAGTATCCTGTATGCTCTCCCTCGATCAGTTCAATCCGGTTCAGCCACTTCACTGACTTGTAAGCGAACATTTTGGGGACAATTAGCCGAACCGGTCCACCGAGATCGCTCGGAATCGGTTTCCCATCATGCATCACCGCGACCATAACATCGTCCATATCCGCCTGCTCCAGCGTAAGGGTATCTGTATATACTCCATCCCCAGAGTAGAACTTCACCGTTTTTGCTGTGGACTTCACACCAGCCTGTTGTAGAAGATCCTTCAGCTTGATGCCTTCCCAGGTATTCTTGTAGACAGACCAACCTGTCACGCAGTGAAAATCACTCACTTGAACCTCCCGTTGTAATTGAACGAATTGCTCCCAATTCCACGTAAAGCTCTGGTCAACAAGTCCATCTACCTTAAAGGACCAATTATCGTTTGTGAACTCTGGAATAGGGGTTACTGTATAGACACGGAACTGACCCTGTGACCCACCTCCAAGTGGCGGTGATGATGCCGCCAGTGGCTGCGGTGCAGGCAACAGCTGATTGCGGTCATTCTTGATTAATTTATCGATCGTTTCGCTGCCGCCGATGTTTCCAATCGAGTTGCCTAACCATTTTACAAATGAGGGTCCGATTGTAAGGGCAAGCCCTACACCGATCGTCCCTCGAATAAAGGCTCTACGTGTATAGACTGGTTGCGGAGTATTCTGAGATGTTGTAATGGCACTTCCCTCGCTCTTGATGGTCCGACGATTCGGCTCCTTCAACCACTTCACACGAGTCAATGAGTGATAGATAATGTAAGGCAGTCCAATCCATGTCAGGACATCATGAACGACCAATGCAAGATTAGATACTTGCGGTCCTACCGTACGAAACTGCCATAACAATACACCAGAAACGAACCACCCAAGCAACAGGAAGAGCACAACAAGTACATTGAACCGCTGCCAAGGTTTTTCCTTTAGCTGTTTCCAATGTTTACTGGCCAGCAGAAGATAATAGATCACTGGAAGGATAGATGCGATTCCTACCACAATATGCAAGCCTTTAATCCATACCCTGCCTTCACCAAGGAACCCTCGCCAGAAGCCACCTACTAGCACTAGCCCCGTCAAGGCCAATATCACGACAATCCAGCCGTTCCAGGTATGTAGTATCCGCAGTTTTTTCCCGTATCCCTTTCGTAGCCGACCAAGCATACCGCTCATAGCCTAGCCTCCTCCTTATGTGAATGATCCTTCACCCGATTTAATTTAGTCCAATAAGCTTAGAAAGGACTTTGAAGCAGCAGAGAGTGGAACTCCTCGAAGAGTCGAAATTCCAATATTGCGCTCTGGAAACGGCGGATCTAAAGGGATTTCTACAAGTTCTCCACTCTTTAATTCTTCCGTAACATAATCACGAATAACAAAAGCAAGACCAAAGCCACGTAAAGCGAACTGAACAAGAAGATCTACACTGCCTAATTCAAACTCTGGTGTTATCGTCACATGATTGGAGGCAAGAAACCCATCGATATACTTTCTTGTGCTGCCTCCTGGCTCCAGGAACAATAATGGGTACTGCTTAATGTTTGAAAGCGGCATCGTATTATCCGCTAAATGACGGAAGCCCTTGCCTCCTACAAGACAATCTTGGAGCCGTGTACTCTTACGAAATTCAATCTGCTTGTCAGATGCCGGTAAGCTTACGATGCCGAAATCAATTTTGCCTTCTTTTAAAAGCGTGAGGGTTTCCGGTGTTGTTCGATTCGTAATATGAATACGTACGTTAGGATATTGTTCATGATATTGCTCGAGATAAGATAACAAGTAATATTTGCAGAGGGTATCACTTGCACCGATATGAATCTCCCCACTATTTAAATTGTTCATTTCAGCAATCGCTCGCTCACCCATCTCCACATTCTGAAAGGCTTGCTCAATGAATCGCAGCAGTACTTTTCCTTCTGTTGTTAGATCCACCCCTCTAGAGGTACGGAAAAATAAGGGGCCGCCCATCTTTTCTTCCAATTGCTTAATCGTGTGACTCACCGCGGGTTGTGTGATATTCAGCCGTTCTGCTGCCGCAGTTAAGCTGCCTGTTTGTGCTACCCAATAAAAAGAGCGATACCATTCCAAGTTGATGTCCATTCCCAAGTCATTACCTCACCTTATAATAGATATTACATATATCAATTATTCTAATGTTATATCTAGCATTATACTTAGAGCTGTAGCCAATCACAAGCTTGGGAGGTAATCACGTGACCGTAATCGCAATTGTAGGAGCTAACTGGGGAGATGAAGGCAAAGGAAAAATGACAGATGTACTAGCCGCTCAATCATCCTATGTAGTTCGTTTTCAAGGTGGAAGTAATGCTGGGCATACTATCATTAACCAGTATGGAAAATTTTCGCTTCATATGCTGCCTTCTGGTGTATTTTACCCTTCAGTTACAAACATTATTGGACCAGGAACAGCTCTTGATACAGAAGTATTAGTAAAGGAATTACAAGCATTAGCAGATAGAGGGGTTCCACAGCCGAAGTTGTACGTGTCTGAGCGTGCTCAAATCGTACTTTCGATCCATCGTTTGTTTGATGAGCTGGAAGAGGAACGACTTGGGTCACAAGGGTTCGGTTCAACCAAACGAGGAATAGCGCCATTCTACGCGGATAAATATGCGAAGCTCGGGATACAAGTTGCAGATTTGTTTGATCCCGCCCGACTTGAGAAACGTCTCGAACAATTACTTGCTTCAAAAAATGTATTGCTGGAGCATTTATATAAGAAAGCCCCTTTCCAAGTCTCGGAATTAATGACTCAGTTACAAAAGGAAGCTGCGCAATTGGCACCATATGTTGCCAATACAACAGAAATACTACAAGAAGCTTATGCAAAGGGAGAAACGATTCTACTTGAAGGGCAATTAGGCGCTCTGCGCGATCCTGATCACGGTATATATCCTTACTCTACCTCTTCATCGACACTTGCCGGATACGCACCTGTCGGCGCGGGTCTACCTGCGGCTGCCATCACGAATGTTATCGCTGTAACGAAGGCATATTCAAGCTGTGTTGGTGCCGGACCTTTTGTATCTGAATTAGAAGGCCCTGTAGCGGATGAACTTCGCACACGAGGTGGCGATGCTGGGGAATTTGGAGCAACAACGGGTCGTCCTAGACGTATGGGTTGGTTTGATGCAGTAGCTACACGCTATGGTTGCCTGATGCAAGGTGCAACGGAGGTTGTGCTGACCAATCTGGATGTTCTTGGTTATTTAAATGAGATTCCGGTTTGCGTTGCCTATGAACTTGAAAATGGGGAAATCACCGACAAGTTTCCAGCAACAAATAAGTTAAACACAGCAAAACCGATAATAACGTATTTATCTGGCTGGAACTGCGATATTTCCCATATCACAAACTTCGACGAGCTGCCAGAGCAAGCTAAAAGTTACGTAGACTTTATTGAAACGTCTATTGGAATACGTATTTCTACTGTTTCTGTGGGACCTAGACGTGATCAGGTCATTCATCGTACGCTGAAATAATTTCATATCAAGCATAGTGTGAAATTTATACTTTCTTATATTTCAAAATAAGGATGCCTAGTTGTACCTACATGCAAAATGCATATAGCTGCAACTAGGCATCCTTGCGTTACTCTTTTACACCAACACTGCATCCACTTTCGTCTGAGGCGCCTTGTCACAACGCTTACAAACCTTAACGACTGATCCGTCCGTTTTTCTTTTTGGATAAAGCAGTTTGATCCGTGTGCTCTGACAGACCGGACAAGTACCCCGACCCCTGGATGGTAAACTCCACAGTGCATGTCCACGTTTTGACTTTGCCATGAATAAACCCCTCATTTCGGTCAATAAATAGTCAACATTTCATTCTGAAAGTGCTTCTTTCAAAAGATATGCTTCAGAGACAGGCTCTATGACTAAATCAATGATGAGGCGTTCGAATATATGAAAAGGACGCCCGGTGATGAACCTGAAGGCGTCCTTTGATTTAAAATGAAGTTATAGTTCCCTTACATTAATTTGTGTAAATCATAGAGACAACACCATTTGTAAAGGTTACGTAATTATAATTTCTATATTGCCAAGTCTCAACTGTAATTCCACTGCCGGATAGACTTGATTTATCAATTGGAGTGCCCCAGCTTAATTCTACTTGCTGCTTCGTCATCCCTGTCGAAATTGTACCCGCCTTGATTTTGGCCCAAATCGCATTAGACCATTTATAGATTTTGGTAGGATCAGACGTAAAGAAATACTCTTTGTTTGCCAGATCGCGAGTGACCTGATCGTATTCCATATCATAAGAATTCACAATTTTACCTGATGCCAATTGAAAAGAAATCGAAAACTCATTATCGTCGTTCACAAGAATATCAACAATCGTTGCTTTTTGGAATTTATAGTCGGAATCATACTGGTTGAACCAATAAGTCTTTCCGATTAGCTTGGCGAGGTCACCTTGAGATTCTCTTTTGGCTATTTTTAACGTATTTTTTGTGTACGCAAATAACTCAGCTTTACCGAAATTGATGTTCAAAGACTCATAATGAGCACCAAAGTCCAATACTGCTCCCAATGCTGTTTTTAAGAGGGTAGCAGGGAATACTGCTCCTCCATCCACGGTTTGCACTTTACCACTCATTTTCACCTTATTCCCATTCACCATAGCAATATCGCTGCCCAGTTGAAGCTGAATAGGCAAATCCCCTACACGAATACTAAAAGTCTTAGTGGCTGTATTCGTCTGAATAGTTGCACCTAAACTCTTAAAGGTAGTTTGTACAGGCAAATACATCGTGCCATTGATTAATACACCTGTTTCGATGTCCTTATCAGCACTGATAGATAACTTTAACGTTTTGGAATTAGCTCCTGAACGTACGGTTACATTTGTTTCGCCAACGGCTAATGCTTTTATTGAACCATCAGGCAGCTTTTGCAATAAGTAAGGCTTCTCAATAACCATATCTGCTTGAGACAGTGGAACACGTTCGGATGAGCCATCTGGACCTTTTGCAAAAATCTGCACTGGAACCTTGTCACCAACGGTCATCTCCGTATAGTCCATCTTAAAGATTAGATCATCGTTGTTTTGAGTCGTAGTCTCTGCTTGTACACTTGTATCTGCTGCCTTCGCTGTATGAATTGGACCAAACATAGATACTGCCAGCGCTGCAGTGATGCCCCATTTAATCATTTTCATTTCCAAAATCCCCCTCTAGTAAATAAACCAATATTACTTTATCACAATTCCACTATTTTTGTAGATAAAAATGGAAGGTTGTTAAGCTTATATTTTTATAATGTGTAAATATTATGAAAAATAAAGGAAATTACATGGATCTACAAGAAGTTACAGAGTACGTATAACAGAGTCTTTGTAATCGTATTAGGCGGTAGCAACTGAAGAACAATTAAAACTTAAACTAGGAGTGCTATATTCATGGAAATAGTATCGAACCGATTAATTTTAAGAGATTATACAAGCAGTGATTCTTCTTTTTATGAAGAACTAGAACAAAATCCCCTATCCTACAAATATGAGAACACTGCACCTGATGCAAAACAAATTAAAGATGACTTCCTTTCGATCTTGTCTCAAGCAACAAGTGATCCACGGCAATATTATGATCTTGCAATATGTACAAAGCTGGATATGAAGCCCATCGGTAATGTCAGCATAAAGTTAAACTGGGAAGAAATCAGAGAATGGGAAATCGGTTGGGTCCTACTCCCGGACTATTGGAAAATGGGATATGCAACTGAAGCCGTGAAGTCTCTAATAGGTTATGCCTTTAGCTCTCTTAATGCACATAGGGTTGTTGCTTATGCCAACGCCGAGAATGTGCAATCTGAGAAAGTAATGATTAGAGCAGGAATGTTAAAAGATGGAGTTCTTAGGGAGACTAGATTCTGTAATCAGCAATGGTGCAACGAGATCGTCTATTCCTCTTTAGAGCAGGAGTGGGCTAATATTTGATGGTTTAAAACTGATTAGGGAAAAACTCCCTATAAAAAGTCGATATCCGCTAATAATGAATGAAATTAGGGAATTCCTCCCTATAAATCAGGATAATTCCTTTGATTCTCATCAAATCAGACGAATTTAGGGGAGGTTTTCCCTAATTATAAGTCTGGCAACCAATATTCTCAGAATTAGAGGGAGAAATTCCCTAATTGTTCTATTGAAACTTCACTTGGAACTTCACTCGGATCATCATTTGGAACGTCATTTACAGGATAACAAGAAGAGCCGCTCCCAAGTAGTACAAAAACTACTTTTGGAACGGCCTCTTTTCTTTACACTATCAACTCACGTATAACTTCAACCTCATCCCTGCTCATTTCAACGAATCCAAGGGATGTATATAAGTTCGAAGCACGTTCGTTCTCTATTCGATGTCCAATAACGATTTTGTCGCAGTGATATTCTGCTTTTATAGTGCGAATCAAGGCATCCATTCCGGTTCTACCGAATCCTCTATTCTGATATTTCTGATCAATCATAAAAGCCATAATCCAATAACTTCCGTCCTCAGGATCTACGGCATATACTGAGAATCCTACCAATTCTTCATCTGCGTATAAAGCCAGCGGAGTCATTCCGCAATAAGCCGATTCTGCTAACCAATAGACTACTGGTACAGGAAAAACCGTCTTTTGCTCATTGGACACCTCTAATTGCGTACAGGCATACCAGTTATTCTCAGTGATTGTCTTCAGCGCAATATGTGGATGAAAGCCATTCCGAATACGATCACAGATTGCTTCTAATTTAGCTTTAAGCTGTAGTGCCCATTCCGGACAAATAGAAACGTCCAAATTCTCTAAACTTCGAAGCAACCTAGCGAATCCATATAAGTCAGAGAATCTTTGGAATTCTGGCAATAGCTTGATATATTCATCGTCCAGCCGCTTTATTGATCTATATCCATTAATAAAAAGATCGATGTTCTTCTTGCTCTCATCATCATTCTGTTTGGATAGATCTCTTAATGCTGATGTGATATCCATCGCAAACCAGTGATACATAGAGTCATCAAAGTCGATCGCACTATATCGAGACGTCTCTTTCATATAAAAGATATTGTCTGTCTCAAAATCAAAATGGATCAGCCCCGTATGCCCTACGCCAAAAGAGAGCTCACTTAGCCACGCCTCAATTCGTTCATATTCCTTAAGCGCTTTATGCTCCTCGGGGTGTCTTCTTAATACGGATAAAATAAATTGAAGCGAATCGACCCAGCTTTTACGTGCGGGTGTGCTCGGAGCATAAGTCTCAGATAAATTATGCAATCTCGCGAGCGTTTGACCCCAATGTTGGAACTGCAGCTCCGACATCTCTTCAAGTGGAACGTACTCCCCTTGGGCTTGTTCAAAAACAACCCCGTGATATTTACCATTTCCAGTTGAAAGGGTCTCAATCCACTTCCCTTGCTTGGAGCGTACTGGCTCTACGGTCTCATAGCCCTGTTCCAATAAGTACATCATAAAATCTAGTTCAGCCTGAATATTCTCTGCGGTATTATCCTCTTCATGAGTAAACCTTAAATAATAGTGCTTATTATTCCATTGAAACATATAAATAAAATTGCTACTTGCTCTCACAAGCTTCAAAGTTCCAGGCTCATGATTCCAATACTTGATCATCTCTTTGGCAGGTAGATCGTTCTCTGTTCCCCTCACCATGTTCATTAAAGTCATCATTTCCGATAGTGCCTCCCGTGGTCATTGAGAGGTGTTCTTCCCTTACGAATACTGACCTCTCTCGGACTTCATTGTGGTGTTGTTCGTACTCAAACATCATCACTCCTTATAAACGGATTAGGGACCCCAGAAAGATTTGACCTTTACTCTCATCCCCTTTAACATTATCGGTAAATTATTCTATTTAATCAAGAGATTTAGATAAAGCCTTCATTACTAGATGAAAGGGATGGGACTCCGTACTCCCAGATCTGTAATGCCGCACCGATCATTCCACAGGAATTGCCACGATAGGCTGCTTCAATGCGGACGCCTTCCAGCATCGATGGCATCGTTCTCGTAGCCACTTCTCTTCTTATTCCTTCGAATAATAGATCACCTGCTTCAGCCACTCCACCACCAATAACAATAACCTTTGGGTTAAAAATATGAATAAACGAAGCGATAGCTGAACCAAGCGCAGCAATTGTTTCTTCCATTACTTCTGTAGCTAGACGGTCTCCTTCCCTCCATCTCTCGATCACTTCTCGTGAGTTTATGTTATCAAGTGGCAGGCTGTGTATAGTTAGTTTTTCCTGCATACGACGAGCAATGCTTGTGCCTGACGCATAGTGCTCTAAGCAGCCTTTCCCACCACAAACGCATGCCGGCCCTTTGAAATCTATAGACATATGCCCTAACTCTCCAGCCCCACCCCAAGAACCATGAACAAGGTGACCTTCTACAATAATCGCTCCGCCTACGCCCGTTCCAAGTGCAAGACAGATAAAATCTTCTACACCTATACAAGAACCTAAATATTTCTCTGTTAATGCCAGTACATTCACGTCATTATCTACGATTACTGGAAGCTGGAACTGAGTCTGAAGCAACGCTTTCAAAGCTGTCCCAGCATATCCAGGAATAAGCTCAGAGGCAAAGCGAATACTCCCCGCCTCCCAATCGATTTGTCCTGCCGTTCCTACACCAATCCCTTTAAATTGAATGCCTGCATGCATCGCTGTAACTTCATTCATTAGCTTTTGAATAGCCTGAATAGCTCGGTCCACGGTCTTCGTGAACCCAGCCTTTGTGCTCAGACTTACAGTATGTACTACGTCACCCTGTGGTGTAACGAGTCCAGCATTAATTTTCGTCCCCCCGATATCCACTCCGACAGCATATTCCATTAGAGGATCATAATCTTCTAACACGGACTCGCCTCCTTAAGTCTCAGCAATCGATCACGACTTTGACATATCGTGAAGTGATCAACTGTGGCCGTGTAATCGCACTTCCTACAACTACATAAGATGCCCCAGCCCTCTTAGCTCTCGCCGCATCTTCTGGTGTCCATATACGCCCTTCTGCAACTACGGGAATCTTCACGAACTCGCATAACTGCTGCAGCAAGACAAGATCTGGTCCTTCTTGTTGTGTGCTGTATGGTGTATAGCCCGAAAGTGTTGTACCAATAAAATCTACACCTAATTCTTCCGCTGCCAGTCCTTCCTCCAAAGTCGATATATCTGCCATTACAAGCACACCCATTTGATGGGCATATGCGATTAAAGGCTTAACCGACGCTAAGCGACCTTCCCGATTCGTAACATCTAATGCAACAATATCCGCTTTAGCGGACACGATTGCTTTCACCTCATCCAGAGTTGGCGTAATAAATATGGCTGATCCGGGAATATCCCGTTTAATAAGTCCAATAACCGGTACATTTACTTCTTCTTTAATCGCTAGAATATCTGGAACCCCATTCGTCCGAATTCCAATTGCCCCTGATTGAACCGCCGCTCTTGCCATTTTTGCCATTGTATCTCCACCATGAAGTGGCTCATACTCAAGTGCCTGACATGACACGATCAGACCTTTCATCGGAAAGATATCGCTCATTCGAGTCATCATAAACCCTATCCCTTCGCTTCAAGAATATAATCTAATATTCTATTGTTCAAAGCTTCCACCCGATCCTGATCCGAAGCCTTGATGGGTAGAAGTGGCATTCTCGGTTGGCCCGTTTCAAATCCACGCAAACTCAGAATTGCTTTACATGCACCATATAATGATGGAAAGGATAATAATTCTACAATGAGATCATTGATAATGAACTGCCATTTCTGCGCCTCAGCCATATCGCCTTGCCCATAACATTGTTCTACTTTTAAAAATAGCTCGGGCATGACCCCGTAAGTTCCACCAATCCCACCATCTGCCCCAATGCTGCGGCCAGCTAAGTACTGCTCATCCGGTCCATTCAATACAAGAAAATCATTTCCACCTGCTGCCTTAAACTGCTGAAGCTCAAATGTACTTTCTGCTGAAATCTTCACGCCAATCACTTTATCCTGCGCGGCCATCTTCACTAACAAGCTTTTAGATAATTGAAAGCCTGTCGTTTGCGGGATGTGGTAGATAATAAATGGAAGTGAAGTACTATCAATGATCGCCTGCCAATGACTTTCAACACTGTCTGGAGACAAACGATAATAGATAGCCGGAACAGCCGATACCGCATGTGCGCCAACTAATTCAGCATGTTCAGCTAGCTCAACACTATCTCTTGTAGATGGAGCACCTACATGAGCAATGATCGTAAGCTCATCTCCTACTTCCGCTATAACTGCTTCGAGCATTTGTTTACGCTCTTCTACCGATTGCAGCATGCCTTCGCCTGAGCTTCCGCCAACATAAAGTCCTTTCACACCTGTAGAAGCATAATGACGAGCTAATTTGCGTGCCGCTTCTTTATCTATATTCCCCTCGGCATCATAACTGGAGTACAAAGCGATAATAATGCCTTTAAAAGCTTCAAGATCATATGATGTCATAGATAATAGCCTCCATCGTTTAAATCACTATTGTTAATTTACGTTGTTATGAGAATTGTTAACCCTTAACAGCACCCATCGTAATCCCTTGTGTGAATGCCTTTTGAAACATTAGGAAAATCGCAATCATAGGAATTGAAGCTAACGCAGCTCCTGCCATAAGCAGTCCATAGTTCGTTGTGAATTCGCCTCGAAGTGTCGCAACCCCAAGTGGCAAGGTCATCATCGAAGTAGATCGCGTCATGATTAGCTGGCTGAAATAATCGTTCCATGAAGTAATAAAGGTGAATATGGCCAGTGCACCAACTGCTGGTTTCAATAACGGTAAAATGATCGTTCCGAACAATCGAATTTCCGAGCTGCCGTCAATTTTTGCCGCTTCAATCAACTCTCCCGGAATCGTCTGCGCGAACTGTTTCATCAAAAAGACTCCAAATGGCCATCCAATCGCCGGTAAAATAAGCCCTTTATACGTATTGACCCAACCAAAGTCTGCTAACATCGTAAAAAGCGGAACGAGAATAACTTGCTTAGGCAATGCCATAGCGGCAACAAACATCGTGAAGATAATTCCTCGTCCTGGAAATGATTTCTTTGCGAGAACATATCCGGCACAGGAGGAGACAATACAGATCGCAGCCATTTCTGCAAAAGCAATAATAAAGCTATTAAACATCCAGCGTTCTACTGGATTCTTAAATAATTCTGTCCAGTTCTGTAACGTCGGCTTTAACGGAAACCATTCCGGTGGGATGGTCGTTGCCACAGTTTGAAGTTTAAAGGCCCCCGACACTACCCAGTAAAAGGGAAAGATAAAAAATAATGTAGCCAAAATCAATAGGATTGTAGCGATTATTTTCGGAATCGTTAATTCTTTTTTCCATGCGCTTACTTTCTTAGACTGGATAATAGGTGCTTTCAGTTCTAATGGATTCGTAGAATTCATGATGTCCCCTCCTTAATACTCAACATCGCTGCCAAAGTATTTGAATTGAATGATTGAAATGATCCCAATTACAATTGCGAGTATGACGCCCATTGCAGAGGCATATCCGAAATGACCTAGCATAAAGGCTTGTTCATATACACCATACATAACAGTTGAAGTGCTATATACAGGTCCACCTGAGGTAAGGAGTTGAATCAGTGCAAAACACTGAAAGGTATTAATCGTGGTAATCACGATAATATATAAGTTCGTTGGCATCAGCATCGGCCATAATATTTTCCGGAAAATTTGCCAAGGGGTTGCTCGATCTATCTCTGCGGCTTCAATATAAGAAGTAGGAATGTTACCAATGGAGGCCACATACAAGATGATCGGTTGCCCTACAGAAGTCGTTATTAAGACCACGATAATTGCAAGTAATGCGGTTCTTGCATCCCCAAGCCATGAAACAGGCTCCATTCCAAATAAACCCGTCAAATAATTCAGAATTCCGTAGTTGGGATGGTAAATCCAGCCCCAAACGACTGTAATACTTACGACCGAAGATACGGCTGGCAAGTAGAACACACCGCGGAAAAACGATCTAGCAAACTCTTTTTTCTTATAAATATTCATGGAGACAAACAGTGAAAAGATAATCACGATCGGTACGGTGATCACTACGAGTAATAAAGTATTTCCCATGGACTTCATGAAATTATCATCTTTAAATAATGAAATATAATTATCGAGACCGATAAAACTAAAATCTCTCAGCGAGTAATCAAAGAAACTAATATAAACCCCTTTTATCATTGGGTAGGCTACAAACAGAAGAAAAAATCCAAACGCTGGTAATAAGAAAAGATAACTCATCATCCAGTCACGTATCACATAACCTTTAATTTTGCGTACCGTTGTCCCCACAACCTTCTCCCCATTTCTCTGATGAAAAGTAATGATATTTATAGGTGCGTAGCTTTAAAATTTTCATTTTTTTAAAAAGAATAGAGTGCTTCCCGCACTCTATTCTTTTGAACACCATTCACTATTTATTTCATAGCTGCTTTTGCTTTAGTAATAGCTTCGTTAGCCTTTGTAGCAAAACTATCCAAAGCTTCCTTGCCGGTTGCGCCTCCAGTTAAAGCACGTTGTAATTCAGGGAACCAGAACGTACGAATATCTGCATATCCATCAGCAATCGTTGGTGCATCTGTCGTAAATTTACGTGCATATTCAGCGTATTTATACTCTGGATCGTCATAAAGACCAGTAATCGAATTACGAACCGAGAGACCACCTGTTTGAATCAAGTTTTTCTTACCCCATACAGGATCATTAGCAATAAAATCAATCAGCTTTTTGGAAGCTGCAATCTTAGCTTCATCCCCATTGTTAAATACAGCCATACCGCCCAGATATGGTTCAAGCTTTGGTTCCGAACCATCTAGTGTAGGGAATGGAAGGAGAATATCTTCGAACTGTACCATTTTTTTAGATACGTTCTGTGCTTTTAGTACAGCGGAATAGTTAAGTGTAAAGGCCAATTTACCTTGCAGGAACAAATCGTTCACGTCAGCAGCAGCAAGTGAAGCTGCACCGGAGACACTGAGTTTATCTTTCGTAGCTTGGACAATCCAATCTAACGCTTTAGCAGCATTATCAGTATTGATAGCGACTGCTGAGTTATCTTCATTTAAGAATCGGGATACACCTAAGTTAGCGAGATAAGCGCGAGTGCCTTGGTCTCCAGCTTGGCTCTTCGCGAAGAATCCTGTAGGAATAACGTCCGGTGCCTTTTCTTTTACAGCTTCCAATGCCTTTTTATATTCTTCAAACGTCCAAGTTCTATCTTCCTTATCCAAAGGTAGTAAATCTAGAGCGCCAATCTTTTCAAAAATAGACTTATTAACAGCCATCATAAAAGGCGCTGTGTTGATCGGGTACATAAAGATGTTGTCGCCTACACTTGACTGCTTCCAAAAAGCTTCTGAAATATCATTCTTCACTTCATCAGTCACCATGTCGTTAAGCGGTGCAAGCAAATCCTTTTTACCCCAATCGATAATCCGTCCAGGTGCATCATAGATCACATCAGGTGCGGTATTCGAAGCAATTGCGACATTCAGTTTTTCAGGGCCGCCTTCAAAGGTGATCATCTCAAGGTTTACTTTAATTTCAGGATTCTTCTCATTAAAAGCTGCAATGATTTCCTTCTCATACTTGCCTACTTCACCATCTAAAGCTTGAAAGCTCGGAAAATTCCACCAAGTAATTTCTACTGGTTTAGCAGCAGCCTCAGTTGCTGCGGGCTCTGTCTTGTCAGCATTATTACTTGGTGTAACCGCTGAATTCGCTGTGTTCGTATTTCCACATGCAACTAACTGTGTACCTAAAAGTGCGACACCAACAATACTCATTAGCCCTTTTTTCATTGCTTTCATGTGCTACCCCCAATTATTTTTTGTGGAATAAAGTACTGCTCTCATTCCTTGCGCTAATCATAAATCAATTGTAAATTCAGGAGAATCCCACTCCTTTTACTTTTAGGGTTCATTTCTGACATATCCCTTCAATCCACCCCTCTTCAATGTTATAATACATTACATATTCCACCTATTAACAATTGAATTTATATTTTTTCACTTTTTCGCCTTAATGTAACCCTTTTAATCTTACATCCAATGGTATTCTCTTACGAGTGATCCACTATAATTCTAGTCTTCCGGAGGGATTTCATGTATAAATTGATGATTGTAGAGGATGAGCCATTAATACGAACGGGCTTAAAACATTACTTTGCTTGGGAGGAGCTTGGGGTCCACAGCATTATTGAAGCAGAGAATGGCAGAGAAGGAATGACCACCGCGCTACGCGAGAAGCCCGATTTGGTGATCACCGATATCCGGATGCCCGAAATGAATGGTCTTCAAATGATTGAGCAGATTCGCAATCTGCTTCCTGATACATTATTTATCATTTTGACAGGATTCAACGATTTCGAATACGCGCAGAAGGCTATTAAACTAGGGAATGTACATGCTTTTTTGCTCAAACCTTTGGAATACGAGGAAAGCCTCTTAGTGATACAAGAGTGTATGAACAAGCTCCAACTAAAGCGACAGGATAGATTAAAACGTTCTAATCTGGAAGGGGCACAACTTGTAAAGCTGTTGCTAGAGGAAGAACATTCAGTAATAGATGATGCTATTATCCATGAACTATGTAATTTCAACAGTAACTACTATCTTTATCTCCCCTTTGTTTTGACTGGCATTCCTATGAGAGAAACGCGCACGCAATCCACCCTATGGATGAGAGAATATGCGGAAAAGTTCATTCATTACGCAGTCGATGAGTATCTCCATGCCTCTACACCGCACTCTATTTTTACATATTCATCTAAAACAAAGCTCTATGGTCTTATTGTATTGGGATCTCCGTCTTCTACTGACAACTTCCCTCTTCAAACTCAAGTACAGATACGAATCGATCAATATCTGAAGGCGCTTACGCTAGAACATCATTTAGGCCTCTATTTAGTTATAGGTAAGACGACGGAGAACCCTGCACAAATACATACTTTGCTGCACGATTCCGATCGAATGTTATATCAACGCTTTTACATGAGAGATTGCAGGTTATTCTATGTGCCACAATGGATAGAAAACTCAAATTCTCAGAAACCATCCTTAATTCAACTAGATGAGAATGATAAGAAACGGATGATCTCCTGTATCGAAAGTTCTAACGAAATAGAGACGCTCCAGCTGATGCACCGCCTGGCTCAAGATACTTTGAGTAAAACCGATGTCTCATCTCCTGATTACTGGCTCGCATTTCTTCAGGAAATCATAAGTGTTATAATCCGCTTCGCCAATAAAAACCACATCCATATCGAAGGTGTGTACAGCGAAAAGCTCCTGAACCTTACCTTTGTGGATGATTTTGATTCGCTTGAGACGCTTTTTGACTGGCTTGGCAGGTGGATGATTCATTTAGGGATTGTTTATACCGAAGGACTGACACACAACCACCAACAGGATGTGATCATATTCGAGCATATTAAATCCTTCATTAAAGAAAATATTGATCAAGAAGTGACTCTGCAGATGGTAGCAGATCGATTCTTCTATAATCCGTCTTATTTAAGTCGCCTGTTCAAACGAAAACTCGATAAGAACTACATGCGATTTGTAACCGAGATTCGGATGGAATATGCGCAGGAATGCTTAAAAAAACCGGAGATTCTAGTGACCGATGTCTGTACGATGTGTGGTTACAAAAGCTATAAGCATTTCGTTAAAACCTTCCGAAGCATCACCAACATGACCCCATCAGACTATAGAAAACAATCAGGCTGGTGACCTAAAATGATGCAGATTGAGCAACCAAAGCGACGCTACCGGATGCGACATGTCAATCGTCAAATTTTCATGCTGATGATCCTGACCATTACCATTCCACTCCTGATCATATCCGCAATCATCTATATCTTTTCAAACCAAGCTGTCAAAAATGAATACCAGAGCAGCTCAAATCTGATCCTTAATAACCTCTCGTTCAACATTGACCAATATCTTCAAAGTATTGATAAAGGTACACTGAACGCACAGGTAGATAGCCAGCTCCAAACCGCACTTGAGCACTGGACGATCCATAAAGACGACGTCGGAAATGACCTGAATATTCAGTATGGAAACACGATTGAGCATTTCATCAGCGGGATTGAGATGACGATTAAAAATGTTGATAGTGTGCAGATTTTTTCGGGATCACGTGTGTTCTACTCTGCCAATTTCAATCGTGCGGATTATGATGTGAAGGATTATACCCAGGAGAATTGGTATTTACAGACCCAGCAGAAAAAAGGCGGAGTGATTCTATTTGGCAGCCATGTCCCCTTCTATCGCACCAATTCCAAACAATCCGTCATTTCTATTGCCCGAGTCATTAATAAAAAAGGAAGCAAGCAGCCCATTGGCGTTATGTTAATCGATATCCGATTGGATTCATTACGTGAAATCTTAAAGCTCTCGGAGAATAGCAAACGAAAATTCATTATTTTAGACGATAAGGGCGGTAGTGTTTACAGCTCTGACATCTTGGAGACCTCACCCTTACAACCTATCCCTATAGAACCTCAGGCGCTTAATACTTTCATGAACAATGATACGGGAAGCTTTTATGGTACTTTTGATGATAAAGACTCGTACATTAACTTTGTTACGTCTCCCTATTCCAACTGGAAGGTCATACAGTATATAGATGAAAAAGAGATGACTAGGCAAGCCACTTTCCTCGGAAAAATCATTTTAACATTAGCGCTCTTGTCGCTTGTCACTGCGATCTTATTCATGTATATCCTATCGGAGCGTGTCACTAAGCCTATTATTCTTTTAAGCCGAAAGGTTAAGCTGGTGGGGATGGGGAACTTTGATGTGGATTTGTATAGTAATCGTCAAGATGAGTTTGGTGTTCTATACAATGGAATCCGTAAAATGGTGAAAGACCTGCAAAATTATATCGAGCGGTCATCTATGGCCAAAGCACAGCAAAAAGTAGCTCAATACGGCGCCCTTAAAAGCCAAATCAATCCACACTTCCTTGCAAATGTACTTGAATCTATTCAAATGAAAGCCATCATTAATGGACAAAGAGAGATTGGCGAAATGGTGGGGATTGTAGGTAGATTGTTTCGGATTCATATCCAGACCGGAAAGATAACCGTAAGCCTGCGAGAAGAACTTGAACACGTCCGGCTGTATGTAAAAATCCAACAATTACGTTTCGGGGACAAAATTCAATATATTGAACAGCTAGAACCTAATAGCGAAATAATTAAAGTCATGCACTTTTCCCTTCAACCCATCGTTGAGAATGCTATCGTCCATGGACTGGAGTGTCGAAGTGAACCGGGTCTCCTTGAAGTCTCCTCGATGATTTCCGGGGATGACATGCTGATTATCGTTAAAGATAACGGAATTGGTATCGATGAAGAGAAACTTAAACAGTTACGTCTTCGTCTCTCTCAACCATCAGACACCCTAGATGAAGATCATATTGGTATAAAAAATGTTCATGATCGTATTCAATTTCATTTTGGTGAACCCTATGGGATCGAAATCACCAGTCAAGTAGGTAAAGGGACGACCGTGATCATCCGACTGCCAGCATAATCCTAAACATTCTGCTCAGTGATTCCTGCTTCAGGATCGAAGGTAAGCATTTTCGTTGCAATTTTATCGATGAAGAAGCGGTCATGACTGACGGTAACTACGGCTCCAGGGAAATGAATGAGTGCCTGCTCCATCACCTGAATACTCGTCAAATCTAAATGATTCGTTGGCTCATCCAAAATAATGACAGCCGCGCCAGAGAGAAGGCATTTCGCTAACGCTACTCTGGCCTGCTGTCCACCTGACAGACTGCCGATCGTTTTGCTCAGATCCATTTCCGAGAATTGTAGCATCGATAGAAATTTATTCACTTTTTTCCGCGGAGCATCGAGTCCCAGCCCATACACATTTACGGCATGACTGACTGTATCTTTAACATCGAGTTCGTCCCACATCTGATTGAAGTACGCGTAGCTGACCCCACGTTCCCAAGTCACACCACCCCTTTCAGGCTCTTCTTGCCCAGTCAATACCTTTATGAGTGTCGACTTCCCGCTTCCGTTAGGCCCCACAATAGCTATCCGATCTTCCTTTTGAATATCGAAGCTAACGTTCTGGAATATCGTCCGACCATCATAGCTTTGTCCAATTCCCTTCACTTCACCAAGCTTATCCGGAAACCGTAAATTGCTGTAGATATCGGTGATCAGTACGTTCACTGGATGAGGCTCCACACGCTTTTTCATATCTGTCAGTTTACGTGATAGACGATCCTTCGGGGACTTTTTGTTCCCGCGGGTTTCAATGGCTTCCGACTCCATAAGTAGAAGCTCTTCTTCCCACTCGAATTGACGATCAAGCACCTTTTTGCGCATCTTCTTTTTACGAACATAGTCGGTGTAATTGCCTTCATATTCCTGAAAATGATAATTCTCGATTTCAATCGTCCGCGTGACTACTCTGTCAATAAATTGCCGGTCATGGGAGATGAGAATCATCGCCCCATTAAAACGGTGAAGCCACTGCTCCAACCATACGATCCCTTCGATATCCAAAAAGTTAGTAGGCTCATCGAGCAATACGACATCGGGCATTTCAATTAAGACTTTAGCCAGTGCTGCACGGTTCCTCCAGCCTCCCGATAACTCATCTACAGGTTGATGCCGTGATCTTTCATTGAAGCCCAACTTCGTCAGAACAGTGTTGATTTCTACAGATACATTCCAGCCATCCAAATGATCCATTTGTTCAAAAAGCGCTGCTTGCCGCTCTAAAAGTGTATTCATCTGGTCATCATCCGTCACTTGTCCAAGCTGTTCCCCGATTTGGTTAAGCTCCTGTTCGATAAGCGCTACCTGCTCAAAGCACAATTCTAACTCTTGCTGTACAGACAAGGAGCCGGAAAGCTCCGAGAATTGAGAGAAATAACTGATCTTCACATTGGGATCTAACTCTACTTTCCCTGCTGTTGGCTCCTCTTTTCCCATCATCAGTTTAAAAACAGTAGACTTCCCCGCACCATTTCGTCCGATTAACCCAATCCGTTCACCCTTGCTAACTCGAAAATATATATCTCGAAAAATCAAAGTATTCTCATATTTCTTAGTTACGTTCTCCATACGGATTACGCTCAAATCCATCACCCCTAGTTCATATAAATAAAAATACAGCTCAGAACACTCAAAGAGCTATTATAGCACTATTTAAAAAAAGGACTTTATAATCATATTTAATCTTCTAGAAAACAAAAAAAGGTCGCTGTCAGCGGACCTTTTTCTGCATTACGAATCCCATCACATTCTCACTCTCATCACTTGCTGCTTATTTTTTCAAGATATCAATATACTCCTCTTTCTCGCGATCAGGCCCCCCATCAAGCTTCAAACGAATGAATTTTGGATGATCCAATACGTTGCTGCTAAAGTAGCTTGTGAATCCATCCTCACTACCCCTTCCACCAATAGAATTATTTTTCAATTCGCGCTTCCCAACCCGCGATGTCAACTCACTGGGGGTCTTTCCAAATAACTCATTCCTGATCTCCCAATTAGTTTTTAAATCCTCACTTAGCGTATATTTGACTACTATACTTAATGGAGAAAGCTCCACTTGTGCAAGATTCACTTCATGCCCGTCAATCATAAAAGGCTGATTTATAACTACCGTCTCGGTCTTCTGTTCCCAGAATTTTGGATCAATAGCGAAGCTCACCTTTAAACGATCAGAATAGCGCATGTCAGCTAGATTAGTTCCCGTTTTCGGTTTTATTAGCATTCCTGGATCCACTGACGCAATCTGAAAATTAGCAACCACCTCTCTTGGAAATGCTTTATTCTTATCTAGTGGATAGATAGTTTTTCCGAGCCATGTATAAATACTATCCTCAGCATGTGACCCCATTCCATTTCTATAACCATTTTCATCTATTATGCTCTGCCCTGTTTCAGCATCTGTCAGCCACACACTATTCACGCTGTAAATTTCCTGCCCATCGCTTGTAGTCCCTGTATACAGCATTATAATTTTATTTTCATCAGCGATCACAGCATTCAGAGTGATTTTATACCCATTTTTCTCAGTACTTTTATTCACGATCTGCACGTAATCATTACGGATCGCTGACTCTAAAGTAAGAGCATCAATATCAGACGAAGCTACTTTCTTAAAAGATTCTAGCTCGCCCCAGTCACTGAATTCAATACTTGTAGAGGCTTGCTGTGGCATCAATTGGGTTGGATTGAAGAAAAGTAAACCTGCAATCAAAACAGATGCAGTCAGTACAGCCATAGCGCTTCTAGCGAACATTAGCTTTTTTCCGCGCTTTTTACCTAGTTCGAGTCCTGCTTGAATGGCATAGATTTGTGCGGCTGCACTCTCCATTTTTTGCTCCTGTGGGATCCGTTCAGCATCGATTAACATGGCAAGCTCCTCCTGACTACTCATGGTTCCAATCACCCCGATTCTTAATGATCGTTCTTAACTGCTTGAGTCCTTTATGCTGCCATGTCTTGACCGTTCCTTCAGGTTTATCCAGTATGTTAGCAATCTCATGTAAGGTCATATCGTTGTAGTATTTAAGCAGCAGCACATGGCGATACTTGGGTTTAACCTGTTCGAGTGCCCACAGCATTTCCATCCGATGATGGCCAATGTGCGTAATCCGCTCTCCTATTCTCTCGTCTACAAGCGGCATAGAACGCTTTCTACGTCTTTGTTCATCTATACAGACATAAATCAGGATCCGAATGATCCATGATTTAAATGCTTTTGGATCCTTTAATGTTTTTCTTTTGATCCAGGCCCGGCAAGTCATTTCCTGCATCGCTTCAAGCGTATCGTTCCGGTTACGCAAGTAGCTATAGGCAATACTGTATAGTTGTTCTCTATGTACCAATATAGAATCGTAGAAATCCGTCTCGCTCCTAGAATCAAGAATCGTTACCTTCTTCATTTCTGCATTAGTCATCGTCATATCCTTCCTTAGCCCCCTCTCCTACACCTCTCATAGATTAAGACGGGGAGGGTATAGAAACGGTTTTTATTTATATTAACTTTTTTGGGACTGAGCACTTAAAATTATAACATTCTATAAAAAAAGAACGATAAATGTTATGATTAGTAAAATCGGACATAATCAATAGTACGCACTTAAAAGTACCATAGGTACTAAAAAGTACCCATACATTGGAGGATATCATGACAACTATCAAGAAAAAATACAATATTTCTGTTGAGGCCACACTCGAAGTGATTGGAGGAAAATGGAAATGTGTAATTCTGTGTCATTTAACTCATGGCAAAAAACGAACATCGGAACTAAAACAGTTAATGCCCGGAATTACTCAAAAAATGTTAACCCAGCAACTACGCGAACTTGAGGCCGATGGAATTATCAACCGGATCGTATACAATCAGGTTCCACCCAAAGTAGAATATGAACTTAGTGAGTATGGTGATAGTTTAAGCGACATTTTGACTTCTCTATGTAATTGGGGAGAACAACATATCATTAAGCAATATGGCGATAAATATGCTGTTTTAGAGGACAACATTTTAAATAAATAAATTTTACCCCATGAAAAAAAGGACAGTTAAATCGGATTGATTTAACTGTCCATAACTTAAATTACTCCGTCTCCTCCAATCGCAGTTGCTGTGAATGATATGGGTCCAAATAGATTTATAGGTAAGTTGCTATCATTTTGAATTACCAATTCATAATTGTGGACTCCAATATAAGGACCATCAACCCACTGAGCATTTAATTGAATATCAGTAGTTGAAGTAAAACTATAAAAGGATTTATAAATATCGACTCCAGCACGTCGGATTAAAACAAGAAATTGACTATCAGCAAGTGCAGTAAGACTAAAACTACCATTTAACTCGACTCTGCTGGAGAAAGAGGCTGGGTTAGCCGGGCTAATATTTACTTGCGCTGTGGCTAGACCCGCTCCAGCTCCAGGAATCCCTGCAACCGTTGTAACAGTAGTAAACGGGTCTAAGGGGGTTTTTGCCTGTGAACCATAACTTATATTTGTCGCCATTTATCATCACTCCATTCCAGTTACAAGGTTATACATTATTATATTGTGAATCAACAATGATAGATTGGACTTAATTGCTGATGATAATATACATTTAAGTGATACTTTGCTAGATCATATAAACCTAGATGCTCTGTCTATCATCATCATCTAATTTCCAACCATTGACAAAATCACTCATCAGAATTACAATTACCCAAATATCATGAACAACGCTGACAAAGGGTAAGTAGACAAACGAACATGGACTTCAGAGAGCCGGTGGTTGCTGCGAACCGGTGTCCAGCGCTTGATCGAATGGCCTTTAGAGTTGCTCTTCCGAACCATCTCTCTAGGATGCTGTAGGGATAGCCGGGGTTCCCACCGTTATCAAGGGACCTGTATCCGAGATTATCTTTAACCCTCTTTCGTACAGGTAAGAGAAGATCGTAAAGCCAACGAAACGTATGGTAACACGATCAATTAAGGTGGTACCACGACAACTTCGTCCTTATTGGATGAGGTTTTTTTGTCATTTAAAGGAGGTGATGGCCATGGATGATGGCTGGTGGTGGCGACTCAATGTTACTCAGAAGCAACAAAACAGGAGGAATTCAAATGATAAAAAAACGTGTATTAACTGGAGATCGAGTGACTGGAAAGCTGCACCTTGGCCATTACGTGGGCAGTTTACAGAACCGAGTGGCTCTACAGGAGCAATATGATACTTTTGTGTTTTTAGCAGATATTCAAGCCCTAACGACTCACTTTGATCGCCCTCAACTACTAGGTCAAAACTTGAATGAAATCACACTGGACTATTTATCGGCGGGTATAAATCCAGATAAAGCAACCCTATTTATTCAATCTATGGTTCCTGAGATCGCTGAGCTGACCGTCCTATTCTCCATGTTTGTTACTGTGAATTCTTTACGGCATAATCCCACGATTAAAGCCGAATCGAAAAATTCCAGCTTAGATGAATTGTATTATGGTTTTCTAGGTTATCCAGTTAGCCAGGCTGCGGATATAACCTTTTGTAAAGCGACGATTATTCCTGTAGGAGAAGACCAGCTTCCCCATCTGGAGTTGACCCGCAAAATCGTACGTAGATTCAACGAGCTGTACAGCCCTATCCTTGTGGAGCCCAGAGCGCTTATCAGCGAGACGCCAAGACTAGTAGGAACAGACGGCAACGCTAAAATGAGTAAAAGCCTAGGCAATGCTATCGAACTGGACTCTACGAAAGAAGAGATCACCTTCAAGATCCGTAAAGCCACAACCGATCCAGCCCGTGTTCATAAAAATGATCCTGGGCATCCAGATATTTGTCCCATTTATGCTTATCATCGTGCTGTTCGTTCGTATGGCGCCCCAGAAATTCACGATAGCTGCGAAAGTGGCAGTATAAGCTGTTCTGCCTGTAAGCAGCTTATCACTACAGCTCTAGACCAGCTAATTGAACCAATGCGTGAGCGTCGCTCCTATTATGCTGCCAGACCCAAGGTTGTTGAGGATATCTTATTATCCGGAACTAAGCGTGCCCGCGATATTGCTCAAGAAACGATGTCCGAAGTACGCGAGGCTATGGGCCTTAATTATTTTTCAAATAAAACTGATCTCTAAGAGCAATAAAAAAACGCCGGACTCTCTATTGAAGAGAGCGCCGGCTGTTTTTATAAGAAAATATTATTTAATATGGATATCTCCGCTTCTAAATAAAAACACTTTCTATAACATACATCTTTTTAGCAAAGGGAAAGGCCGTAATCTCCTAAAGCGAGGTTACGACCTTAAATGTATTCCTTACAGCACCCAATTCCCTTTACGGAATACCGGTTCAATCGTGCCATCCGCAAGTTCTCCATCAATATCCAGTTCTGCCGAACCAATCATGAAATCAACATGCGTTAAACTTACATTAGCACCTCGTGCGACAAGCTCTTCATTCGTAAGCTTTGTGCCGCCTTCAATATTGACAGGATAGGCACTTCCCAACGCGAAATGGCAGGAGGCATTCTCATCAATCCCTGTATTGTAGAAAATTCGGTTCAAGCGAGAGATTGGAGAATCATGCTGCACTAAAGCCACTTCTCCTAAATAGGATGCACCTTCATCCGTTGCCAGCAGCGAAGTCAGATGCTCACGTCCGGATTCAGCTTCATATGCTACTACTTTTCCATCTTTAAAAGTGAATGAAAGGCCTTCTACCAGACGTCCATTCAGATTAAGTGGGAGCGTGCTTCTTACTGTACCGTTCACGCCAGTACGATGGGGCATGGAATAGATCTCTTCCGTTGGCATATTTGCCACGAAATAAACACCTTTATCATTCTCACCGCCACCGCCACGCCATAGATGACCTTCCGGAAGCTCCACATGCAGATCCGTTCCCGGAGCGCGGTAATGCAGGCTTTTATAACGCTTAGCGTTCATTCTATCCTGACTTTCTTTCAATTGACCGATATGTTCTCTCCACGCGGCAACTGGATCCTCGCTACCTACACGATTCATCTGGAATACCGCTTCCCACATAGCCTCTACTCGCTCTTCCTCTGGAAGATCAGCAAACACCTTGTTCGCCCAAGCACGCGTTGGAGCCTTGACGAGAGACCAGCTAATTATGCTATTACGAGTATATTTAGAGTAGTTTTTGCGAGCAACAGCTGCCGCCTTAACTGCTCTTGATACTTTGGAAGAATCAATACCATTGAACAATTCCGGATCTGGTACTTTAATATGTAAGATGGCGCCGTTCTCTTCCGCAAACTTCTCCATCATTTCTGCTTGCCACTGTGGATAGTAATCGAAGGAATCTTCTGGGGCTTTTTCGTAACGAATACGTGTAGTCGCCTCATCGTCCCAATCAACAATTACATATTTAGCACCTGCTTCATAGGCTTTACCTACAATCAAGCGAGTAAGCTCTGCCGTTTCAATAGGTGCATGCACCATTAAAACTTGTCCAGGTTGTACATTTACCCCTACTTTTACAACCAGGTTCGCATATTTCTCTAACATGACATCAAAATCTTTCATGAATTCTCTTCCTCCATCTCTATGGTTGCTTTACTGTCGCACCAAAGCACCGGAGCTCCTTAACAGCAGACGGTCAGCTTCACTTCTTATTTTAACGCAAAATGCTAAGAGTTGCGATTCGATATAATAAAGCGGCCCCCATGAAAGGAACCGCTCACGTAAATCCTTATTTTTTATCCACTTGCAGTAACGTTACCGTCTTTAAAGAATAGGTATGCATTATCTTGTCCTCAGAGATTACGTTAAGCTTGGTCAAACTTGCTATCTTCGCGGGATCTGATTTGGAAAGCATACGCCACACTTCAGGGTCTGATAAGGTTTCATATAACTTGAGATCATCATATTCTTTGCGATTTTGCATCACTAGCTTCACTTTGTAGCTTCCAATCTCAGTCTCGGTGGCCCCCTGCTCACTACAATAGCTAAGAATATCCTGCCGAAGCTCTGCCAATTCTTTTTCAATTTCCTTTTGCTTTTGCTTCAGTCGATAATACTGCTGTACCTTTTTCTCCATCACTTCACGCTCCTCTATAGACATATGTATGCCGGAAGCGCTAAATAAATAAGTTGAGTTCCCTATCATAAAATTTTATAATGAGCCGGGAACGCTAGTTTGCAGCAGACTACTTATTCCTCAAAAAACAATGATTCGGCAGGTGACTTATGTTTCATTCTTACTTTTTCCCAATTTCTTATGCCTTTATGATGTTTCCTATAGCGGCATTGATCTTCACACTCCCTTTTCTAATCGTTCAATACCGTAGACACGGCTACATCCATAAGCTTAGAGCTTTAATCCTATACTTACTGCTGCTTTATCTGATGAACGCTTATTTTCTCGTTTTGCTTCCGATGCCATCCTCAAGACATAATTTGGCGCCTTCGGGAAGTATCATGCAGCTCGTCCCTCTTCAATTCATACAAGATATTATAGATGGCTCTAAGATCATACCTGATCAGATTTCAACGTATTGGTCGTTACTGCGTGAGCCTGCTTTTTTACAGGTGATATTTAACATCGCTCTGACAGTGCCGTTTGGATTGTTTCTGGGCTACTATTTTCGAACGCGCTGGGGAATGTGTATTCTCTTGTCTTTCATACTTTCGTTATCTTTTGAGGTCACTCAGGTTACAGGCATCTACGGCTTTTTTGACCATCCCTACCGTCTACTTGATGTCGATGATCTGATTACCAACACAGTGGGAGGGATCTTTGGATTCCGTATTTCCATTTGGATTAACGGTTTGCTGCCACGTATAGAGCAACTGGATACGAATATCGATCGATCTGCAAAAAGAGTCTCCTATACCCGCAGAGGGATTGCCTTTTTCATCGATAGTATGGTGTGGATCATTGGGTTTGGTGTACTTTATGGATTCGATGTAAAAAGTGCATTCTGGATTGTGACAGGAATTTACTTCATCCTGATTCCAGCCTTCACTGGTGGACGGACCTTAGGCAAATGGATTGTCCGTATTCGGGTAACGAGCAAGGGTAATCGGGCTTCTTTCTGGGCACTTATGATCCGTTATGGTCTGTTATATTGGGTAATTCTTGGACTTCACGCTATTGTTATCGATTCTGATGTGACAGGGCTTCTATCTTCACCATTGAGAACGGTCGCTTACCTCTTTGTTCTACTGGTCGATTTAGTTTTCTTTATCCATTTAATCATTAAGGTATTCAAAAAAGATGACCAGCTAATCTATGAGAAATTAAGCCGAACCTCGCATGTTATTTCATGGCCTGAGAAAAGATTGCATACCGATGCCTCCAACAGCAGCTCTTTAGAGGATTAAAAATCTTCATTTTATATAGTATTTATACAATGGAATTTATTATAAAATAGGAAGGCAAGGATTCTCAAAATTTAGGAGATGAATGAATGGAAACTACAAGTAGCTTGCAGTTGTCTAGAAGTCTTCCAGAAGAGCAGGGCATATCATCAGCCGCAATATCCAGCTTTATTGATGCAGTAGAGACACAAAGCTTAGGTCTGCATAGCTTCATGCTCCTTAGGCATGGGTATGTGGTCTCTGAAGGCTGGTGGTCTCCTTATAAGTCCGATCTTCCACATATGCTATTTTCCCTTAGCAAAAGCTTCACCTCAACGGCAATCGGGATTGCGGTCACAGAAAAGCTAATCACACTCGACAATTCAGTCATCTCCTTCTTCCCTGAAGAGGCTCCTGCGACTATCACTGACAATCTATCCAACATGACAATCAGACATCTATTGATGATGGGTACCGGGCATGTCGTGGATACTATGGAAACACTTCATAAAAGTGCAGACGGGAATTGGGTTAAAGCTTTCTTCTCAGTCCCAGTGGAGAAACAACCAGGTACACATTTCCTATATAATACCGGCGCCACTTACATGCTGTCCGCGATCCTTCAACGAGTTACTGGCCAAACACTGCTAGAATATCTAGAACCGCGTCTGTTCGCTCCGCTCGGTATTCACGGAGCAACTTGGCAGTCTTGTCCACGTGGAATTAACACGGGGGGATTTGGCTTAAGCATTACCACAGAGGATATCGCTAAATTCGGCCAGCTTTACTTACAAAAAGGGATCTGGAATAATCAACGAATCCTGCCTGAACAGTGGATTAATGAAGCAACTTCCAAACACATTTCCAATGGCGAAGGCGATCATGACTGGGCGCTCGGATATGGTTATCAATTCTGGAGATGCCAACACGGAGCCTACCGCGCCGATGGCGCATTCGGACAACTCTGCGTTGTTCTTCCTGATCAGGATGCGGTAATTGCTATTACTGCCGCTTCAAATAGTATTCAAGGTATTTTGAATGCAGTGTGGGAGCATTTATTACCCAATATGAAAGATGTCCCTCTTCTGGAAGAACAAGCATTAGTAGCCAAATTGGCAGACCAATTAAAAAACTTATCGATAGACCCTCCACAATTGCAGCGGTCATCTTTTCAAGAAGATCAATTGAATGGTATAACCTATACACTAGATGACAACCAATTTTCACTAGCTACAATCTCTATCACTTTCAACAATGATGAAGCTGAAGTTACTTTAATAACAAAACTTGGTGAAAAGAATGTCATTCGATTAGGCCGAGGACAATGGCTCGAAAGCTTTGCACTCATCCTGGAGCCTTTCATGAACCGGATTATGTCCAGCTTTACTTGGACTGCAGAAGATCAACTTCAGTTGTCCTTGCTATTTGTTGAAATGCCTTTCTTGATTACACTTGATATTAATATTCTAGAGAACACGCTTATCCTTAAGCAACGGATTAATGTGAATATGGGACCGCTTGAATTCGATGATATAATCGGAAGAATACAATAGGTATAGTTAATAAAAGAAAGGCCGCTTCGTCCTATGCAGGAACTTAGCGGCCTTATATCACTTTTTTTTATTCCGAAAAATCAGCTAGCTTCAACATGACTGGGCAATGATCACTACCCATGATCTGACAATCAATTTGAGCATCAATTACATTAGGTGCAAGTCTAGAAGAAGCTAAGAAATAATCAATTCGCCAGCCCACATTCCGCTCTCTCACCTTCGGCATATAAGACCACCATGAATACACTCCCTCTAGCTCCGGGTGAAGATATCTGAACGTATCTATGAAGCCCGACTCTAGCAGTGTGCTCATTTTCCCTCTCTCTTCATCCGTAAAACCGGAGTTCCCACGGTTAGCCTTTGCATTCTTGATATCAATATCTTCATGGGCAACGTTTAGGTCTCCACAGACAACAACCGGTTTACGCTTGTCCAGTTCTAAGAGATAATTACGGAAACGGTCCTCCCATTCCATTCTATATTCCAATCGAGACAGATCTCGTTTGGCATTAGGCGTATAGACGTTGACCAGATAAAAATGTTCGAACTCTAATGTAATGATCCGGCCTTCTGCTTCTTCATCTTCTTCCATCCCATATCTCGCAGAGATCGGCTTGATTTTAGTGAATATTGCCGTACCAGAATAGCCCTTCTTCACTGCGTAATTCCAATATTGATCGTATTCTTCGCCATGCTCCAGTGTAATTTGCCCTTCCTGAAGCTTTGTTTCTTGAACACAGAAGATATCCGCATCTACTTCTTTAAAATAGTCATTAAACCCTTTTTTGACACAGGCCCGAAGGCCATTAACATTCCATGATACCAGCTTTATCATCGGCTTTTCTCCTTGCATTTTGCTTTAGTTATACTATTACTGCGGTTATTATATCACTATAGTGAGCTGACGGGATATGTATAGCAGCAAAAGCTGCACCTCTCTCCATTGCGGAGAATTGGTGCAGCTTTTGGTTAATTCATACGCTAGCTAACTTATAGACCAATTGCTGTAGCTGTGAATGTAATTGGGCCTTTTATTTGAATTACACTTCCAGCATTATTACTATTAGCAAATAGAACACCCAGTGTATAAATTTGGGTTCCCGGCAGTCCACCATCCACAGCAAGCACGTTTACAATCTGAAGGTTGTTACCAGGTTCGAAGAATCGATTGAGCGGGCTACTGTATACTTTTGTAGCACCTCTGTAAATATCTACGCGAATATCATCTGTAAATGAAAAACTATCAACACCGAAACTCGCTTTTAGCTCAACTCTCGAACGATAAGTTGCAGGATTAGCCGGATCAAGAAATACAGAGGTAGTAGTTATTCCTTGACCAACACCAACCGCCAATACTGGACCATCAACAGTTAAAAACGTAGAACCATAATCAATAATTGACGCCATTCTTAACACTTCCTTTCAAGGTTATACAACATTCTATGAAAATGAACTGAACCTTGAATGGATATATCATATGGGAGAATAGTATATTTTTATCATAGATTTATATCCTAATCATTCAACATCCGTGATACAATAACCAAATTGACACTATACAAATATCATTAAATACGTGAGGTAAAGAGACTTATGAATGCACCAACACTATTACGAGGGTTTAACTTTTTGTATTTTGCGTTGCTGGCTATGTTTATTCCTTTTCTGCCAGTCTATTTAGGGGAGCAGGGTCTTAACCCGGCGCAAATTGGATTCATTATTGGTACTGGAGGGTTTGTTACCATTATTGCTCAACCCTTATGGGGGATGATCAGTGACAAAACAAGAACGATCCGCAAAGTGCTGTTAATTCTGTTGTTATGCTCTGCGGTGACGGGATACTTTTTATTCGATTCTAGCAGCTACGTGCGACTTATTCTTTTTGCGATGCTGCTCTATTTCTTCTTAATGCCTATCGATCCGCTAGCTGAAAGCCTGAATTTCCGGATCTCTGAGGCAGCTGGAATTAGTTATGGTTCGATACGTACATACGGTGCGTTAGGGTACGGTGTTATGGCCTTACTCACAGGTTATGTGATGAGTTATTTCGGTTCACAAGGGATGGCCTTGCTGTTCGTCGCGATTAGTCTTACAAGCTTCGTAGTCAGCTGGTTCATGCCAGATGCTCCTGTGACCGGTAAACCGGTCACACTTGACAGCCTGAAGCATTTTCTTAGCAACAAAGAAACACTGCTATTTCTAGTGCTCATCTTTATTAGCTCCGTTCCCGCACGAATGAACGATACCTTCCTTGGAGTTTATATTCGCGAGCTTGGTGGCAGTCCTGAATTAGTTGGTCAATCGTTCTTTATCGCCGCAATGAGTGAAATTATTGTGTTCGCCTTAAGCTTTTGGTGGCTGCGCAAAGGAAAAGAGCTAATCATTATTTCGATTTCTGGAGCCTTTTATTTTCTTCGATTCTTTATTTCGGCCTGGATTTTGGATCCGCATTTATTAGCTTATCTACAGATTCTACAAATCCTTACCTTCCCGGTATTCTACTCTGCAGCTATTCAGTATCTATATAGTATTGTACCTGTGGAATGGCGTGCTACGGGTCAAACTGTGTTGGCGCTACTGTTCTTCGGTGTATCAGGAATTCTCGCCTCTTATGCAGGTGGAGCATTATATGAAGCCTTTGGAGGTAAGGTCCTTTATTTAACAATTTCCGTGATGTCATTTATCGGTATGCTGTTCGGATTGATATTGTACAGAATCTATGGAAGTAAACACGCTAATAAAAAGAATATAGCCACTCATTAATCTTCCAGCATTCAATAGTCTTACACTTCAAATTCATGCACTGTTGTTCGCAGCACTCTAGTTGATAATTCAGCTAGAGATGCTTTTCTATGAACTTCTACCTAAGTCATTCTTTATGCTGCTCCATAAGCTGCTTCAGTTTGATTTCAGTATTTGAATCCGCGGCAGGCGTATAAATACTACAACGTAAATCTGTGCTGCCTTGAACCTGTAGTGAGGTTAAATGAAATAACATTTTCCCTGCTTTGGCATGTCTGAATTCCAATAGCACATCTGGAGCAGAGCTTACACGACTTTGTTCCCACATTTCATTAAACGCTGGATGCAGTCCCTTTAATTCCTCAATAAATTCATCGTACCAACGATCCTCTACATATTGTCCGTAATAAGCTCTGAAGATGGATAGATAACCACTTACGAATTGTTCCCAATTTACAGCTAAACGTCTGAACTCCTTACGAACAAATAACAAACGAATCATGTTTCTCTCCTCGATGGGCAACTTAGAGAAATCTAGAAACACATGCGCTGCAGCCTCATTCCAACCTACAATCCCGCAACGTCGGTCTGAAATAATCGTAGGACAAGTCTTAAGCTCCTGTAAGATTTTCTGTAGAGAAGGACTAATTACTGAGGATTCCTCTTGCTGAAATAGAACGTTCCCTGTTCCAGTCTCTAGTGCTAGTGCAAAAAGATATTTCCGCTCATCATTAGTTAGCTTTAGGGCAGTCGCAATACAGTCCAGAACAGACGAAGATACTTTAATATCCCTGCCCTGTTCTAGCCACGTATACCAGGTACTGCTTACCCCCGCTAACTGTGCAACTTCTTCCCTGCGAAGTCCAGGCGTTCTCCTGCGTGTGCCTTCTGGCAGTCCAACAGAGCTGGGTGAGATCGCAGCACGGCGTGCTTTTAAGAAATCTGATAATGCCTGCAACCTCGTCTGATTAGCCATATGCTTCCTCTCCTCTCTGTTACATTCTTTAGTATAGTACAAATTATACTATGATAAACGATAACTTGTAATAGGATAAAATAAGTGGAAAAATACCTATATACACTTCTTGAGGAGGTTCATTATGGAACGCGTAGTTATTACAGGTATGGGCTTAATCTCGCCCCTTGGAAATACAATAGAACAATTCTGGGATCGTCTAGTTTCTGGTGAGTCGGGTATTTCCCCAATCACTTCATTTGATACCTCTAACTTTAAGACAAAGATCGCGGGAGTCGTGCATGATTTCGATGCGGAGGCCAGATTTGGCCGTAAAGAAGCACGCAGAATGGATAGATTTAGTCAGTTCGCCCTGGCAGCCGCTGAAGATGCCTGGACACATTCCGGTCTACAGCTTGATAAGATTGACAAGGAACGTCTCGGGGTTTATGTAGGATCAGGCGTTGGTGGAATTCAAACCTTGATGGAACAAGGGAATGTGCTAAAGGGCCGCGGACCAGATCGGGTCAGCCCCACTTTAATTCCCATGATGATCTCTAATATGGCTGCGGCGATGATCAGCATTAAATTAGGAGCTTTAGGTCCTACAATGTCTCCAGTAACTGCCTGCTCTATTGGAAATACGGCAATCGGTGAAGCCTTCCGGTTGATCCGTTATGGAGGTGCCGACATCGTAATTGCTGGTGGATCAGAAGCAGCCATTACTGAAATCTCTTTAGCCAGTTTCGGCAATGCCACCTCCTTATCCACTCGAAATGAGGAGCCGATTAAGGCGAGTCGGCCTTTTGACGGGGAACGTGACGGATTTGTTATCGGTGAAGGTGGCGGAATAGTTATTCTGGAATCACTTTCTCATGCGCAGCGTAGAAACGCCAAGATTCATGGAGAGGTTATCGGTTATGGTGCCAGCTCTGATGCCTATCATATGGTCGCCACCCATCCAGAAGGAATTGGTGCTTATCAAGCGATGAAGCTGGCACTGAATGAAGCTAATCTCCAGCCCGAAGAGGTGGATGTAATTAGTGCTCATGCCACGAGTACAGTAGTAGGTGACCGCTCCGAGACCCTTGCGATAAAGAAGTTATTCGGTGATCAAGCCTACCAGATTCCCGTAACCGCTAATAAGTCCATGACTGGACACGCCTTAGGGGCGGCCGGTGGCCTAGAAGCCATTGCCCTAATTAAGAGCATTCAAGAAGGTATCATCCCCCCTACCATTAATCAGGAGGTCAAAGATTCCATCTGTGATTTAGATTATGTCCCGAACATTGCGCGAAAATCTGATCTTACTATAGGCATGTCTAATTCCTTTGGTTTCGGTGGGCATAATGCTGTCATTGTGATTCGAAAGTTTGAAGATTGACCACTCATCCATAAAACGGGGTTCCAGCTTAGTCATTTTCAGGACTAATTGGAACCCAGTTTCTACTGCCAATTTCAAAAAAATCTATTATTCCATCTTTGATACGTGGCTCCCCCAGATAGAGATACCTTCCTTGGAAACCGCAGTAAACGTCATAACGTTTCTAGCTGTTGCTTCATTCCACTCTTTCAGGAACACCCCATTATAAGTAGAACCGTCAATGGTAAGCTCAGCAGTATGATCATCAATAAGCTTCCATTTCCCTTTTACTGCTCCTTTAATCTTACCGCTTTTAGTGAATTCAATCAGCTCCGACTGCACGATATCAGCCGTAATGTCTTTGTTATGGTTAACATATTTATATTCGCCTGAAATTTGCTCTTTTGTGTATTTCTCTATGCTCTCTCCGCTATAGCGGTGCGGGGCTACAACCGGCCAACCCTCACTGTTCATAAACATCTGATGAACTCTTACCTCATGCTTTTCTCCACGATTCGGGAACCGTGTATGGAAGATCAGATAATACTTGCCATTCTCTTCATCATAAAACGCTGAGTTATGACCTGGTGATACATATCCTTCTCCACTCACTGGCAGCTCGTCATCTGTATTCAAGAATTCGAAATTCCCCATTAGCTTCACTCCATAAGGAGCATATGCTGGATCATCGAACAATATGGATGGCGATCCTTGTGCATTAATCATATCTTGACCCTCAGAATCTTCGAAAGGTCCATCAGGCGCCTTTGAACGAGCTACACGGATGTTATATCCACCGTCTGCAGCCAAACCACCGTAGGATAGGAACAGATAGTAGTAATCCGTTTCCGGACTGTACAGCATATATGGAGCTTCTATCCGAGCATGGTTCGCACCCAGAAGCTTTTTGCCATAACCTTGATCTGGCAGCGGGAAGCCTGTATTAGCATCTAGTTCCATAATAAAAATACCACCGGAGTAAGAGCCATAGACCATCCACAGCTTCCCTTCTTTATCAAAGAACACATCCGGATCTACTACATTCGGCTTTTGAGTGGCATCATATATTTCTCCATCATCACCCTTGCCCATCATACCTGACTTCAGAATGATTCCTTTATTCTTATAAGGTCCCTCAATATTGTCCGACACAGCTATGCCGAGTGCAGACAACGGGGAATCCCCTTTACAAGCATTGTAATACATATAGTATTTGCCATCCGCCAATTGGATAACATCGGGTGCCCATAAGGTATCCGTCTGTGCCCATTTTAATGCTTCAGCAAACTCCTCTTTGACATTAGGAATGAGAACGTTTCCTTCCACCACCCCAGAGGACAGCTGAGTCCAAGACATCAGATTATTTGATTTAGCAGATGCTAAATGAGAGCCGAACACATAGTATTTGTTATCTGTCATAATGATCGACGGATCATGTACAGATACATTTTTGAAGACAGGCTGCGCAGAGTCAGCTACGTTATTTGTGTTGCTGGAACTAGCTGAATTGGCATTGCACGCGGTTACTGCTAATAATGAAACGCTGATCATTGTAGTCATAATTGCTTTTCTCATCGTTATACCCCCTATGTATGCCTTTTCATTTTGAAACGAAAACGAACAATAGTCAATCCTTTTATTTAATTAAGTTCGTATTAATTCATATTTATTTAAATAATAGTGAACATTCATACACATAAAAAAAACGCCAAGCCATCGAAATGGCCTGACGTTTCCTTTTATATTTTTCGTAAAATAATCTGTTTAATTAGCGCCTTCTTGTACCAAAACTGGCTCTGGATAAGCATTCTTAAGCACACGTTGTCTGTTCTTAACAACTGCCGGCGGTTCCACCTGAGGAGCCATCGGATGCATTAGCCAAGACTTCACCATATGGGTATCCGAAACCTTATACATTGGAGGCTCTTTCTCCATATCGATTTGCATAGCGTAAGTGGAACGTAGTGCGAAAGCATCGCCCTTAGGCGGTTTGATCAAATCTGGAGGAGTACCAGGAATGGCTGTTAGCAAAGATCCTTTGCTCTCTAGACTTGGCATGGAAGCTAGCAAGCCCCAAGTGTATGGGTGTCTTGGATCGTAGAAGATCTCTTCCGCTGTTCCCATTTCAACAATTTGTCCAGCATACATTACAGCTACACGATCTGCCATTCTTGCTACAACCCCGAGATCATGGGTGATAAAAATAATAGCCGTATCAATCTTCTTCTGCAATTCCTTCATCAAATCAAGGATTTGTGCTTGGATGGTTACGTCGAGCGCAGTAGTCGGCTCATCCGCAATCAGAAGCTTAGGGTTCGCAGCAAGTGCCATTGCAATAACAACACGTTGACGCATACCACCACTGAATTCATGTGGATATTGATTGAAGCGACGTTCTGGAGAAGGAATACCTACAAGATTGAGAAGCTCAATCCCACGTTTATTCGCATCAGCCTTAGAGATGTTCTCATGTTTAAGCAGCACTTCAGTAATTTGTCTGCCGACCTTCATCATTGGGTTCAGAGAGGTCATCGGATCTTGGAAGATCATACCGATCTCTTTACCGCGGATCTTCTGCATCTGCTTCTCTGTCTTGCCAATCAAATCTTGTCCATCGAATAGAATCTGTCCGCGTTTATATTCTCCTGGTGGTGTAGGAACTAGCTTCATAACCGCTTGTGAGGTTACACTTTTACCCGAACCTGACTCCCCAACAATCGCTAGAGTTTCACCTTTATCTACATGGAAGCTAACACCACGGATCGCTTGTACCTCTCCGCCGTGTGTTTTGAATGATATCGCTAAGTCTTTTACCTCTAAAAGGCGCTCCATCTTGTCACCCTCTCATTTCCTCGTCAATTATGATAATGATTCTCAGCATGTTGTAAGCAATAAGTATTATTTTATCTAGTTTTAAGGGTTCTAGTCAAGATTTTTCTGAAAAAAATACGGCTAACCTCACACTTTAGTACTAGATCTAATTATTGCGTGCTCAATAGTTGCGATAGCTCCTCTTTAAAATACGCAAATAGAGAATAAGGAAGAACTACTAGGTACTGCTAAATACAATAAATGGTATGGAAGGAATACTGCCATGATTCTAAAGCCCACTATCAAAATATACACGAATAATACAACCAAAGCAAAAGTTACATGGTCATGTACATCAGTAAGCAATGCTATTTGTGCATAAATGATCATGAAACAAACGTAGTATCGACAGCGGCTACAGCAAACTTACGGTATCAATATGTACACTCAGCCGTTCAAATATAAGAATTCTCCCCTACTGTTGCTCAGTCTCCCTATCTTTCATGTTGTAGTTGTGTCAAAAATGTGTTAATTCATGAACCGCTTCCAGCCCTCAAGCAGATTATCATGCGCCCACTCAAGGTGACCTTGGCTATCGTACTTACGCGAATAACACTCGATGAAGTAAATTAAGTCGATATATAAGTCGTAGAGTTTTTTACGGGCATGTTCGTTTGGGCTGTCGAAGCTATTCCCGTAACCTCTGCAGAAATGCTCTGAATTCTCAATATAGCGGAAATAATATTCCATAAGTGGATCGCCCCAAAGTGCCCGTTCCCAATCAATCAATGCAACAATGCGGCCCTCTCGCACAAACACATTGCCATCCCATAAATCCCAATGTATTAGACGAGGCTCAACGACTGCGTCCATAACATGTAAGTGACTTTTGATCTCTGCCTCAACAGTTTCTAACGGAATGGGCATTTCTACCTTTAAACGACGTGCATCTTCAAGCAGATTCATTATCAAATGCTTAAAAGTTTCCCGCCATGAAGTTCCTTTTACTGGTGTGGACGCACTAAATAATCCGAAACGCTCACCAGGAATTTCATTAATTAAACGGGAATAACGACCTAACTCTTCCTCAATACTAATTCTCTGCTGCGAGCTTAGCGCTTCCTTAATTTCATTATAGGGCTGGCCAACTATTTTCTCCATGAAAAAAAACTCACTTGAAATCATTTCTTTACTGTTATCATAAGCGTATACCTCAGGCACAGGTACTGTCCCTTTTGACTTCATCAGTCGCATCGCCGCAACCTCTACAGACATAATATCATGCTCGTAACTAAGGGTATCTGCTTCAGGTGACGGTGCTATCTTAAGAATCATGTCTCTTCCATCTGATAATAAAAGGTCATATGCTGCGTTAAAATAACCACCTGTCAGTTCAGTACTTCGCTGAATGCTCACATGGCTTCCAAAAGTAGCACCTACCAAATCATTCTGTTGCTCTGTCGTTAATTTTGTTTTAGTAAAGCTCTCCAATATCTCACCACCATAATGAAATAAGTATCAAAGGATAAACAATCCTTCTCCATTTGATTGAAAATTGTTAAAATTAGAACAAACGAGTCTCAATAGCCTGCTTTTCATGAAAGAGAGGAAACGATTAACATGATTATTAAACCTAGAACACGCGGCTTTATCTGTACTACCGCACACCCGCAAGGTTGCGCTCGTCAAGTAGAGCGGCAAATCGAATATATCCAGACACAACCCGAGATCAAAGGACCACGCAAGGTGCTTGTCGTTGGCGCCTCTACAGGATATGGCCTCGCCTCACGGATTACAGCCGCCTTTGGGGCTGGAGCCAGCACAGTAGGCGTCTACCGCCAGAGTAGCAGCAATGGAGCCCGTACAGCCTCTGCTGGATGGTACAATTCAGCAGCCTTTGAGGAACTTGCAGAGAAAGCTGGACTTCAATCCTACAGCGTAACCGGTGATGCCTTCTCCAAAGAAACTAAGGATAGAACCATACAGCTGATTCGCAGTGAATTGGGACAAGTTGATCTAGTCATCTACAGCGTTGCTTCTGCCCGTCGAACAGATCCTGTGACGGGTGAAGTTTATAACTCCGTAATTAAACCTATAGGAGATACCTACACTAATAAAACCGTAAACTTTCATACGGGTGAAGTTAGTCAAATTTCTATTGAGCCTGCTACAGACAAAGAAATCGATGATACCATTCGAGTGATGGGTGGTGACGATTGGCAGCTTTGGATTGAAGCTCTCCATCAAGCCGGAGCTTTGGCCGATCATGCCACCACCATCGCATTTTCATATATCGGGCCGGAGATTACCCAGTCTGTATATCGTAAGGGAACGATTGGACGCGCAAAAGATCATCTAGAATTAACAGCACACACTCTTAACGATGAACTATCTAGTATAGACGGTCGAGCTTATGTAGCAGTTACGAAAGGACTGGTCACACAGTCTAGCTCAGCAATTCCTGTCGTCCCCCTGTACACTTCTGCGCTATACAAAGTCATGAAAGAGAAAGGACTTCATGAGGGTTGTATTGAGCAAACCTATCGGTTGTTTGCAGAACGTCTTTATGCGATCGAAGGGACTTCTGTGGACGAAGAAGGGCGTATCCGAATCGATGACTGGGAGATGTCCCCGGATGTACAGGATCAAGTAACTCAAATCTGGGATAAACTCACGACAGACAATATCTATGAATTGACAGATCTAGAAAGCTACAAACAGGAGTTTTTCCAGTTATTCGGATTTGAGACTGAGGGTGTAGATTATGAAGCTGAGACTGATCCAGACGTAACGATTACCAATCAGCGGTAAACAATACATTATGTTGCGGACTATCTTCTAGCAGATGTTAGTGGTTGCTCAAGTGCATACAAATCTTCTTCAATGGAAATCATCTTTTGCTCAATCACTTTACGGGCATCTGCCAGTGCCTGATTATAAATATAAGGTGAGAGTTCTTTGAGCATAAAATCAAGAAGATTCTCACTTGCTAATTGGCCAATTTCGCTAGACAGCTCCGTTTCAAAATAATCCTGAATGCTGGATGTAATTTGTAGTTTGTGTTCTCTCTGTATTTTTATCGGCTGCATGATCGTCCTCCAATTTGTATGGTTTAAAATTCAGATTATTAATACAGGAAAAATGACGTGCTTGCGCACGTCATTTCTTATATCTATACCCTTTAATCTAAACCCACCACATTTCTGCTAGTGGCTCCTCAATCAATACTTGTTGAAGATTACTTACAGCTTTGGAGAGGCCTTCTTCCACAGACATCAATCCATCTTCATGCTCAATACTGACCACATAATCATATCCTACCAAACGAAGAGCGCTCATAATATCAGCCCAAGTCTTAAGATCATGTCCAAAGCCAACCGAACGGAACTGCCATGCACGGTCAAGCATTTTGGTATAGGATTGCATATCAGTTAAGCCATGCATATTGACATTGACTGGATCAATAACTGTATCTTTAGCGTGGAAGTGATGGATTGCGCCTTGACGGCCTAAAATATGAATTGCCTGCACCGGATCAATTCCTTGCCACCACATATGGCTCGGATCAAGGTTAGCTCCGATTACTTCACCCGCAGCTTCTCTCAACCGCAGTAGAGTAGCAGGTGTGTGAACGGAGAATCCGCCGTGCAGCTCAAGACCAACCTTCACATCATGCTCTGCGGCAAAGGCTCCCCATTCAGTCCAGTAAGGAATCACTTTATTTTCCCATTGCCAATCCAGAATTTCTTGATAATCATTTGGCCATGGAGCTACCGGCCAGTTCGGATACTTGGCACCCTCATGATCACCTGGACAGCCAGAGAACGTATTAACGACTGGAACTCCTAGCTTCTGCGCCAATTTGACCGAGTTCACAAAGTCCTCATGATCCTTCTGGGCAAGCTCTTTTTGTGGGTGTAGGGGATTTCCGTGACAGCTCAATGCACTGATCGTCAATCCACGGGATTCCACAGCATGTTTGAATTCTTTCAATGCTGTCTCATTCTCGAGAAGCATCTTAGGATCACAATGGCTGTTACCAGGATTCCCTCCTGTACCAATCTCTACCGCCTTTAGTCCTTTGGACGCTACATAATCAAGAGCATCCTCCAGCTTGCGACCCCCAAACAAGACCATAAATACTCCAAGTTTCATTGTAAGTCACCTCTTTTGCAAATAGTTTACTTACCTTCACCATACATATCGAAGTCTTTTACTACTTGATTCTTCTCAGCAGATTCAAAAATAGCTTCAATCAAATTCTGAACACGCATTACTTCGGCATTCTTAACGATTGGCTCAGCTGTTCCCTCAATAACGGCTGCGAAATTGTCATAGAAGCTAGAGCCTAGCTCCGCAGGTTGAGGTAAAGCTTCTGTAATCGTAGCCCCTTCTGAAGGAGGCGCCATAGTTTTAGTTAATCCAACACCAGCACGTATAGGCTTAGGCTCGATCTTTTCACCTTCATTGTTTCTGGTTACTAAACGTCCAGTTAAAGACCAATCTTCGATAATACCCGTTCCTTCAATACCCTTCACATACCATCTAGGCAGCGTAATAAAGTTAGTTGTCCCAACCTCAACGATAGCTTTAATTCCATTCTCAAATTGCAGGATGGCCTCAAAGCCATCATCTACATCATTGCCTAGAATAAAGCTCAGACTGCTGCTCACACTGATGACTTTGCTATCGATCATAAATAAGAGCTGATCTAATAAATGAACGCCCCAATCTAGCAGCATTCCTCCACCTTGTGCCTTGACATGGCGCCAGTCTCCTGGAATACCATTCGCTCCGTGTACGCGAGATTCAAGCTGGAACAAAGAACCGATGGTCTCTTGATCATACATTTTTTTGATGGTTAAGAAATCCTCATCCCAACGTCTGTTCTGATGTACCATGAATACACGTCCTGCTGCATCCGCAGCATCCAGCATATCTTGAAGCTCTTCCTTGGACATAGCGACTGGCTTCTCACAAATAACATGTTTGCCAGCTTGTAGCGCACGTATAGCGATTTCTTTGTGTACATCGTTTGGTGTCGCAATAAGAACAATCTCAACTGCAGGATCTGCTAATACTTCTTCATAACTTTCATATACCTTGTAACCAGCATTGATGGAGTCCGCACGACGTGCTTCAAGCAAGTCGTATGTCCCTACCACTTCTAGGGAGTTAGTCTCCTTAATTAATTTCGCGTGATAACTTCCCATTCCACCAAAGCCAACGATGACTACGGAATGTATCTTTGAGCTCATGACTTCCACTCCTACTTCCCTATTAATTATCTGATGTGCCGTCAAAATACACAGCGCGACCTGTACGTGAAGATTCATAAATAGCTTCCAAGATTTGAGTAACAACGAAGGCCTGCTCAGGTTTAACTACAGGTTCCTTGTCTTCTCTAACCGCCTCAAGCCACAAGCGAGCTTCACGATCAGATTCATTTTCCTGTCCACCATCAAAGAACGCTACTCCACCAGCAGACAAGTCTACTTTGGTCTCATACAGACGTCCACCACGGTCACCGTTTAGGCGCAGACCATCCTTCATATCTGCACCACCTTCTGTACCTGCAAGAAGCGTCTGAGCTTCTCGATACTCAGATACATTTAGTGCCCAGCTAGATTCAAGTACAATTGTAGCACCATTTTCCATGGTAATAAATCCAAAAGCTGAATCTTCTACCTTAAATTGCTCAGGATCCCAAGGACCAAAGGCATTTCCAGCGTTCTTTCGGTTACTCAGCTTATGGAAAGACGAGCCCATAACACTGCGTGGTTTATAATTATCCATCATCCATAAAGTAAGATCAAGTGCATGCGTACCGATATCGATCAGTGGGCCGCCGCCTTGCTTTTCTTCATCCAGGAACACGCCCCAAGTAGGAACCGCACGACGACGAAGGGCAATTGCTTTTGCATAATAGATATCACCTAGTTCGCCGTTTTCGCAGAGTGCTTTAAGGTATTCACTATCCGAACGATAACGGTTCTGGTAAGCGACAGACAACTTCATCCCCGTACGCTTCGCAGCATCCAACATTTCTTGTGCTTGGGCAGTGGTTTTAGCCATTGGTTTCTCGCACATTACATGGTTACCTGCTTCCAATGCAGCAATAGTAATCACGGAGTGACTGTCATTTGGTGTACATACATGAACAATATCAAATCCGCCAGCTTTCAAAAGCTCAGTGTAATCTGTATAAACAGCAGCGCCTTCAGCGCCATAAGTCTGAGCGGCTTTCTGTGCACGCTCTTCTATGATATCGCAGAAAGCTACCATTTCAGCATCCTTCTGACGTGACAAACTTGGCATATGTTTCCCATTTGCGATACCACCGCAACCTACAATAGCAATTCTCAACTTATTAGACATTAACTTTTCCTCCTTGATTTGCGTATGCTTTTACCCATTTCAAACTATCTTCTACACTTTCTAATGGTGAACGACTACAGAAATCCTGCTCTACTACCGCCCACTCCACATTTGCCTGTACAGCTGCATTTAAAATTGCATTAAGGTTCACTTCACCTTCACCTAGTACAACAGTTTCCGGAGAGCCGTCTTCTTTTTTCTTCAAATCCTTTAGATGGATGATCGGCAGTCGACCTGCGTATTTATTGATATATTCAACTGGATCATAGCCTGCATGATGTACCCAGCAAGTATCCATTTCCACTTGCAACAGGTCAGCCGGCACCTCTTCAAACAATCCATCAAAAGCAGTACGGTCACTATCACCATATTTATCTGTTAACTCGAAATCATGATTGTGATACAGAAGAACTGCTCCGCCCGCTTTGCACTTTTCTCCAATTACCTTCAGATTCGCGGCAACCTCTTCATAGTTACGTTGTTCTTCTGACAAATAAGGAACAATCAAATTTGGATTTCCAATCTCAAGATTGTAAGAGATCTCTGCTTCTGTATCATTCAACAATGCGTCATATGGACGATGTGCGCCGAGCGCAACCAGTCCAAGCTCATTTAGCAATTGTTTAACTTCTGCTGCAGTGCGGCCGAAATAGTGAAAAAACTCTACGCCTTTATATCCAAGGGCTGCTACCTTACGCAGTGTTCCTTCAAAATCCTGTTCCAATTCTTCTCTAAGCGTGTACAATTGCAGACCTATCTTCAGCATTTTCTAATCACTCCAATGGGTTTAGGGTTAGCTTACTAATTCATTTAAACTTCTTTCTGCTGCTCGTCCCCAAAGAGATCAACAGCAGCAATCACTTGAACAATAATGCTGTTGCAGAATTGACTAATCTGATTCCCATTAGTTTCCTTCAACTGCCATCCTTGTTTGCATAGCTAATATCGACTCCGTATAGCATGGATGGTCGATTTCTTTCTTTATTGCTTAGGTACATAGTAATATGAAAGCGTATATAATAAAATGAATAATATGATTAAAACATGAACAATCTGATTATCATTTCTAGACATCAAGGAGGACACATGAATCAATCAACTACCTGTCACGTTTTATCTGCTGGATTTTCCTTTCACCGCAAACCTTTTCATATGTCACATAGCCATGGAAATCAGAACTATTTAATTCGTCTGCAAACAGAGGGCCGAAGCCGAGCAATGATCGACGGTGTGATGACTCCAGTGGAGAGCGGCGATATCATGCTGTTTGCTCCTAATGATCCTTACTATTTAATCATTGATAAGGAAGAGTATCCTGTAGGTAAGCCGCGGATTGAAAGCGGAGATTATCATATTTTTTGTGAAGGAACTTGGATTGTTGAATGGTGGGAACGTGCTCAGAGACCCTCACTCTTAAGTGTGCCACTGAGTGAGAATTTCCTCGGCTTATTTCGTCAGCTGATTCTTGAGCACAGACGTCTTTCCGATTTCTCACCAGCGATATCTGCCTGTTATCTGCAAATCCTGTGTATGGAAATCGACAGACTCATTACAGATCAGCCAGCGATTACGCCTAAAGGCTATCTAGCTTACCGAATGAAGCAATATGTTGAGGAGCATGCAACCTTACCTTTTCTGTTGGAGGATGTTGCCGCACATGTAGATATTTCCGTCTCCCGTGCCGTTCATTTATTTAAGGAGGCCTTCGGGACCAGTATTATCAAATATGTAAATGATGTCAGGCTAGAGATGGCAAGAGAACGAATAACCTTCAGCCCGATGCCGCTGGAGCAAGTAGCAGAAACCTGCGGTTTCGCGAACTATACTTATTTTCACCGTGTATTCCGAAGTCGTTTCGGCATGTCCCCTAGACAGTACCGTGTACACAGCAGAACTCAAGTATAATATAGAGGTGAATTGCATCAACAAAAATAGGGCTATCCCTATAGTAGATAAACTACTACGAGGATAACCCTCGCTTCTATATTCAAACAATAGTCATGTTAATGAGATGATTATTCTTTTTCAGCTGAAATAATCAGGAACATCGGTCTGCGATCCTCGTCCTTCATCCACGGATCATCGCTCATTTCATCAGAAGGCTTAGGCTCCTTAACTGCTTTGATAGCAAACCCGGCTCCAATCAAGTCATTGAAGTAGGTTGAAATTGTACGATGATATTTAATCACATTTTCTGTTAAGAAGGTCGTTTCACGCAATCCCTCAGACTGATAATGATCTACAGGCCAATGAAGACGATTGCCTTGGTCATCCACATACCAATCCTGTTCATTTCGAGAAGTAAAGATGGGATGCTCCACTGAAAATATAAAGCTGCCGCCTGGCTTAAGGTAAGTATGAACCTTGCGACAGATAGCTTCAAAAGACTTTACATAATGCAAGGCCAATGAACTGATGACCACATCAAATTGTTCGCTCGCAAATTCAATATCCTCAATCGGCATCTGGATATAAGAAATAGCTGGATCGTCTGTTTTTTCACGCGCTTCTTGAAGCATTTTTTCAGAGATATCTACGCCAACGACTGAGCTTGCCTGCTGCTCGCGTGCATATAGACAATGCCAGCCAAATCCGCAGCCTAAATCAAGAACACTTTTATTATGTAAGTCTGGGATCAGAGGTTGTAATACATGCCATTCTCCAGCTGCTTCAAGCCCACCAATGGAACGAGGCATTTGTTTATAGGCTGAGAAGAAATTCGTATCGTCGTATTTATTTTGTTTCATCAGTTATATATCTCCTATCCATAATGTCTTCCATCAGTATATTCTTAGCCATGATAACAAAAAATCTTATTTTCAGTATACTCATTGAAATGATCCCCGTACTTAGGGTATTAATTTTCTCTCTTACCTGTAAATTATGATCATGAATCTTGGCCCCATCACTTATTTTTTTTACACCAAAACGGTGACGAAATGGTAACGATCCAAACCGAAATATTCTTGTTTAAATAGTCCTATTGCTGATAGCCCCCGCCCATAATCGAAACACTAAGCCTAACTCTGTGAAAGGAGAATCAGCTGCAATGATCAGCAATCCTATAGTCAGCCCTGCAAACGAAATGTGATTTAGAGAACCCAACATAGCAAGAATCAATCACCAGTAAGAGATATATTGACCGATTCGAACCCTCGTTTCCAACCCACAAAAAAATCCTCGCCTCGCAGCAGCGAAAGGAGTACCTGTGGCGTAAGCCGACGGGAATCGGATAATGTTCTTGTCAAATCGGAACAAGTTCTTGTCTTCAGAAATTGACAAAAACTTGTTCCGATAACTAAAATTTTCGGGAAGATTGTTGTATTTGTACAAAGATAATTAGCAGCCATTCGGAAATATACAACTATTAAGATTGTCTTGCTTCTTATGCTTCGCCAAGTTGTTCAGAAGCTACTAAGCGATGCGCTGATACAAGCTGTCCATCTGCATCCTTACCCCAAACCGAAATTTGAACTTGTTGTTCTGCTAAACCGCTCGTTGTAAAGACAAATTCGAAAGCATCAAAGTCTGCATAATAATTTTTTGTTAGAACTTGATATGGATCTATAGAAATTAACTCAAGTACATATAACGTTCTGGTCCCGATTAAGTAATATCCCTGAATCAAGATACTCGAGGTATCGACTAAGTCACGATTATCAATTTTGATAGTCAACTGTTGCGTCGGCCTTACATTACTGACCGGATTATTTTCTATTGGTCCGGTGGATAAAATCATTCTCTTTTTCCCCCATTCTATTATTTGTAGAATATGATTACAACCCGTGGGTTTTACCAACTCTCAGCTACTCTAAATACCACATCAACTGTATTCGAACCTCCCCCGCCAATATTTGCCACAGCTAATGTTACGGTTTGATTCTCAGGAAGCGTGAAGTCCAACAGTTCTGAAGAAGCTAGTATCCTGGTATCGCCTTTCCCGCCTCCTGTAACACCTTGAAACACCACTTCTCCCCCGGTAATCGTTGTGGACGTATTATTTACTAACAGAGCCGTCTCACTATCGGGAATGATCGTTGTAGCTGTGGGATAATTAACAAATGATCCATTTAGCGTTCCTCCCACAAGTACTTGATAGCTAAGATCTACGGATGAAATAATATTAATTTCTTCTAGATCCACCTGCACAGAATTGGTTCTAGCTGATCCCGATGGGAAAACTGCTTTTCTTGTAAATGATAGGACGGGTGTTAGTGTTGATGTGACGTTTGTAATTCTCCTCCTTTCCGAAGTCACTCTAAAGGTAGGATCATATTTTCCGATAATGCTATATTGTCTTCCTCCAACAAAAAGGCTGTAGGCTGCGGCGGTTCCGTTATTATCGATTTGTGCTCTTAATGGGAGATTGGGATCAATAAAACTCGTTTGACCTGTTGAGGAGAACCGATTTACGGTAATCACCTCTTGCGCTAAAGTGGACGGATTAGGGATGACCACTCTAAATTCGATCACTCCATACCCATACCAGGTAAAGACGATTTGAAATACATTGCCTTTAGATAGATTAAGCGTCGCTCCACTTGGACCAGTTCCATCTAATCGGTCTACATTCCATGAACTTTGAGGAATTGTTGTATCCGTTCCCCCTCTGCGTATGACCACGAATACATTTGTACTATTGACTCCAAAAAATGCTCCATTCTGAGCGTCGAACAACCCCCATCGTCCAACCTGATTACCTGTTGGTAGCAATGGTATACGAACACCCATTCCAGCTTCCCCTGCAAAGCCTGGCTCGTACCTGCCTCTCAGTACACTTTCTAAAATGGCCGAATCTATTCCGATAGCGGTATTGCTTAAATTATATTCCGTAGCATTATTGGTAACCGTCCCACTCCCGGCAGTCGTAACAGCATCCCTTAGAGAGGATAGACCGTATACAGAAGTTAACTCCACGATTGGAGTTTTTTGTGATACCGTTAGCTCATCGAATTGTGAACTTACATTTGGGCCAATATTCGAGATGATAATATCTGACATCACACTTCCTCCTTTGTAGAAAGGGGGAGAAAATGAATCCCCCATGACTGTTGCTTTTTACCATTCTTCAGTAAGACTGAAGGTTGCCGTAACGGAATTCGTACCGCCGCTTAAATTCGCAACAGCTAAAGTAACAAATTCAGTATCTGGCAATTGAAAATCCAATAATGAAGCAGAAGCTAATATTCTGGCACTTCCCTCAACTCCGGCTGCTAAGCCTTGCAATAGTACTTGACCACCCGAAATTGTTGTTAGCGTGCTGTTAATTAGTAGAGCTGTCTCCGAAGTTGGGATATTAGTCGTCGCAGTTGGAAAGTTTGCAAAGGCTCCATTAACCGTTCCGCCTAATACGATCTGATAGTAAATGTCATCTGAAGTGACAAGGTCAATCCCTTCTAGTTTGATACTTACTGAATTAGCCCTACCCGAACCTGGCGGGAAGGTTGTCTTTCTTTGGAAAGACAACATCGGTGTAAGCGTTCCTGTTGCAGTTATGGTTCTTCTTTCGGAAGTAACTCTGAAAACGGGACTATATTTGCCCAATATGCTATATTGTCTTCCTCCAACAAATAAATTGAGTCCAGATGCCGTGCCATTATTAAAGATTTCTGCACGAAGAGGAAGATTAGGATCGGCCAGACTCGTTTGCCCATTCGGAGAGAATCGATGAACGATAATTACTTCTTGTGCTAAAGTCGTTGGATCAGGGATGACGACTCTAAATTCGACTACACCATACCCATACCAAGTAAACACGATTTGAAATATATTCCCTTTAGATAAAGTAAGTGTCGCACCACTTGGTCCTGTTCCATCTAATTTATCCACGTTCCAAGCTGCTTGAGGAATAATAGTGTCAACGCTTGCTCTTCTGATCGCTACAAATATTCCATTCGCTACGCTCTGGCCAAAGAATAAGCCGTTCTGATCGTCAAAAACGCCCCATCTCACCACTTGGGCTCCTGTCGGAGCAACCGGCAAACGGATACCTATTCCCGCTTCTGCGGCAAAACCTGATTCATACCTTCCTCTCTCCGAGCTTTGAAGGATAGCAATATCAGCTCCGGATGCGGTTGTAGTTAATTGAAACTCCGTATTATTACTTCCTACTGTAGCTCCTCCCAATGTGGAAACAATGTCTCTTAGGTTGGATAAGCCATATACCGAAGTCAACTCAATGAGCGGCGTTTTTTCATTTGTTCTTAATTCGCTAAATTGGGAGCTAACATTTGGTCCTATTCCAACGATGGTAGCAGTAGGATCAATCGTACCAGTGGCTCCGGTAACTCCAGTTGATCCAGTAACACCCGTTGCACCTGTTACTCCAGTGGCTCCAGTGGCTCCTGTAACTCCTGTAGCTCCAGTAGCTCCGGTAACTCCTGTAACCCCTGTAGCCCCTGTAACTCCTGTAACCCCTGTAGCTCCTGTGGCTCCTGTAACTCCTGTGGCTCCTGTAACTCCTGTAACCCCTGTAACTCCTGTAACTCCTGTAACTCCTGTAACTCCTGTATCTCCTGTAGCTCCAGTGTCTCCCGTAACTCCTGTATCTCCAGTGGCTCCAGTGGCTCCTGTAACTCCTGTAACTCCTGTAACCCCTGTAACTCCTGTAACCCCTGTAACTCCTGTAACCCCTGTAACTCCTGTAACTCCCGTAACTCCTGTGGAGCCTGTAACTCCAGTGGCTCCTGTAACTCCTGTAGCTCCTGTAGCTCCTGTATCTCCTGTAGCTCCTGTAGCTCCTGTGGAGCCTGTAACTCCAGTCGAGCCTGTAACTCCAGTGGCTCCTGTAGCTCCAGTAACACCGGCCTCACCGGTAACTCCAGTGGCACCGGTTGCTCCAATGACACCATTTGTACCTAACAATTCTGAAGATATGATACGGTGGGGAGTTACAAGTTGCCCATCATCATTTTTTCCCCAAACCGAGATTTCCATTTGATCTTCTGCTACACCGCTCGTTGTAAATACAAATTCAAAAGCATTAAAGTCTGCATAATAATTCTTCGTTATTATTTCATTTGGATTTACATTAATGAGTTCGCTTACGTATAACGTTCGGGTCCCGTCTAGGTAATATCCTTGAATCAAGATATTCGCACTATTCACTAAGTCACGATTATCAATTTTAATAGTCAGTTGATGCGTTGGCCTAACACCACTGACCTGATTATTTTCTATTGGTCCGGTTGATAAAATAGCCATAAATTTTGATTCTCCTTTTTATTTCCGTATTATTAAAGGCGGAAAATCACAATTCCATTCATTATTTAGTATTTAATAGTCGATCTGTATTTGCTCCTCCCCACTAATAAATAGGATTATTAAAATCAAAATAGCTACAACTTAAAAACAAAAAATGTCGATTTCATTTAGATTACTAACTGATCCTCTGAATGACTTCTTTAACACTCCGTAAGTAAATCCTTACGAAGCAATGAATTTACACTTTCATTCCCCATTCGTTTACTGAACCTGAATAATCGAAACAGAACCATCCGTAAATGTGGTTGTTGCCGATCCATTATAAAGAAAATCGATTGTGATCGCAGTTGAGGTGGCATCAGCTAAGAACGTACCCGATACACTAACATTTGCATCTAGAGTTCCAGTAACTGATCTACCTGAAAATCGACTCTGAAATACGGTATTAAATCTTGGTGTCACCGTTACGTTTCCAACTACAGAACTAGTTGCTCTGAACGTATACGAAACCAAATAAATGTGTCCTGATGCTAGAACAAAGGTTGTACTCGATGGATGCAAAATGTTAGTGCCATTAATGAATGAAGTTGTATAAGAAATTGCTGTCCCATTTACTACTGATACTACGCTGACATTAAATAATCCATTTTGTATTGTGGCATTTGAACCGGTTGCTCCGGTTACGCCAGTTGCTCCTGTTGCACCGGTAACGCCAGTTGTCCCTGTAGCTCCGGTTACACCTGTTACACCTGTTACCCCGGTAACGCCAGTTGCACCCGTTACTCCAGTAACTCCTGTTGCTCCGGTTACGCCAGTTGCCCCAGTTACGCCAGTTGCCCCTGTAGCTCCAGTTACGCCAGTTGCTCCTGTTTCTCCGGTTGCTCCGGTTACGCCAGTTGCTCCTGCAGCTCCGGTTACGCCAGTTGCCCCTGTTGCTCCAGTCGCTCCGGTTACGCCAGTTGCTCCTGTTTCTCCTGTTTCTCCGGTAACGCCAGTTGCTCCTGTAGCTCCAGTTGCCCCTGTTACGCCAGTTGCTCCTGTTGCTCCAGTTGCCCCTGTTTCTCCTGTTGCTCCGGTTACGCCAGTTGCTCCTGTTGCTCCGGTTGCTCCGGTTACGCCAGTTGCACCGGTAACGCCAGTTGCACCCGTTACTCCAGTAACTCCAGTAACTCCAGTTTCTCCGGTTGCTCCGGTTACGCCAGTTGCTCCTATTTCTCCTGTTGCTCCGGTTACGCCAGTTGCTCCTGTAGCTCCAGTTACGCCAGTTGCTCCTGTAGCTCCGGTTACACCAGTTGCCCCTGTAGCTCCTGTTTCTCCGGTTACGCCAGTTGCTCCGGTTACACCAGTTGTGCCTGTAGCTCCGGTTACGCCAGTTGCCCCTGTTGCTCCAGTCGCTCCGGTTACGCCAGTTGCTCCTGTTCCTCCTGTTGCTCCGGTAACGCCAGTTGCTCCTGTAGCTCCAGTTGCCCCTGTTACGCCAGTTGCCCCTGTAGCTCCTGTCGCTCCAGTTACACCAGTCGCTCCAGTTGCTCCTGTTTCTCCGGTTACGCCAGTTACGCCAGTTGCCCCTGTTACGCCAGTTGCCCCTGTAGCTCCAGTTGCTCCGGTTACACCAGTTGCTCCTGTAACTCCAGTTGTGCCTGTTTCTCCTGTAACGCCAGTTGCTCCTGTTTCTCCAGTTACACCAGTTGCTCCGGTTACGCCAGTTACGCCAGTTGCCCCTGTTGCCCCTGTAACTCCAGTTGTGCCTGTTTCTCCTGTTGTGCCTGTTTCTCCTGTTGCGCCTGTTGCTCCAGTTGCTCCGGTTGCTCCAGTTGCCCCTGTTACGCCAGTTGCTCCTGTTTCCGCTGTAACTCCAGTTGCTCCTGTAGCTCCGGTAACGCCAGTTGCTCCTGTAGCTCCGGTAACGCCAGTTGCACCCGTTACTCCAGTAACGCCAGTTGCTCCTGTTTCTCCGGTAACCCCAGTTGCTCCTGTTTCTCCGGTTACGCCAGTTGCACCGGTAACGCCAGTTGCTCCCGTTAATCCAGTAACGCCAGTTGCTCCCGTTAATCCAGTAACGCCAGTTGCTCCTGTTTCTCCGGTTACGCCAGTTGCCCCTGTTGCTCCTGTTTCTCCAGTTGCTCCGATTACACCAGTTGCGCCTGTAGCTCCGGTAACGCCAGTTGCTCCTGTTTCTCCGGTAACGCCAGTTGCTCCTGTTTCTCCGGTAACGCCAGTTGCTCCTATTCCTCCGGTAACGCCAGTTGCTCCTATTTCTCCTGTTGCGCCTGTAACTCCTGTAACGCCAGTTGCCCCTGTAGCTCCGGTTTCACCCGTTGCGCCAGTTGCTCCAGTTACGCCAGTTTCTCCTGTTTCTCCTGTTGCGCCTGTAACTCCAGTTGCTCCAGTTGCCCCTGTAAATCCAACTGCGCCAGTTACTCCGGTTACACCAGTCGCGCCAGTATCTCCAACTGCGCCAGTTACTCCGGTTTCGCCCGTTGCGCCAGTAGCTCCAGTTGCACCTATAGCTCCAGTTGCACCTGTTTCTCCGGTTTCACCCGTTGCCCCGGTTGTTCCTATGATTCTTTCATTTGCTCCTAACAATTCTGAAGATACGATACGGTGAGGTGTTACGAGTTGTCCCACAGAATTCTTTCCCCAAACTGAAATATCTATCTGCTGTTCTGCTAAACCGCTCGTTGTAAAGACAAATTCAAATACATCCAGGTTCGCAAAATACTCCTTCGATATTGCTTGATTTGGATTCACATTAATTAATTCAAGTACATATAACGTTCTAGTCCCATTTAGGTAATAACCTTGAATCAAAATAATCGCATTTGTGACCATATTTCTATTATCAATATTAATGGTCAACTGTTGTGTTGGCCTTACACCACTGACCGGACTATTCTCAATCGGTCCAGTTGATAAAATAGCCATTTCTTTCACCCCCCCTTTTTTACCATTTTTAAGAATAAGAGAGAAAATCCACACTCTTATTACTAATGCCTTTTTAACTCCTATAGACCGACAATTTTAAACTGCTTGGTCTTTCCTTTTCTCTATTCCGCACCTTTTTTCCCCTTATGTAACGTGTTCGAATTTTTTCAAGATGTGAACACCTTTATATTGAAAAAGGATTAGAAAGCAATAATCCGACAGCAACCGGGTTGAAAACCGGTTACTTATCTTTAATGTAGCAAGCAGATATTTAGAGGCGATCGTAATCATATCGACGGCTGCTCAGTATGCTTCCTTTCTTACTTCTCCACTCCACGTACCGACTCTTTGTATATGGAAGATTCCAGCGTTTCCACAACCTTTGCAACATCAAGCCCTACTTCGGCAGCCAGAACATTCAAGCGATCTTAGTCGCCAATATTCTCTCCGTCCGTGAATTTCTCCTTGCAGCCATCTTCTTATCCTTGACTTGTTTAACGGCGTAATGGACAACTCGTTGCGTATCGAATGTGTTAGTTAAAATAACTTTGTCAAAACGAAACATTCAATTGCCGTAATCGTGGTTCCGGATAATAGTAGACCAGTCATCTTCTGTATAGAGAAGACGATGAATTGAAATAGTTAAAATCATTCCACAACCTTCAGTCATGATGGAGCGATGATTAATTCAGGAAGGCGCAAAGAGTCGTTGTACCGGTGGACTCCCTCTAATTGGAAGCAGAAGGCAATATGCGAATAAATCTAGAGGAATTTTATTATGCAACAATTTATTCATGAAATCTTTAATACTCTGGGAATCATTTTATCTGTAATCGGTTGGAAGGCTATCAATTCCTTACTCGACTCCGTATTTTCCTTTCTAGCCAGCTGGTTAGATTATTTAACCGCTTCTAAATCAGCTCAAGAAAAAGTGTACCTGTTCTCCATTAGTGAGCGGTCAAGGAGAATACAGCTGAGGCAACAAACCAGAGTTTGCCGCAGAAACCATCGTTCTTTTTTTAAAAGAATAACTTGAAGTCAAAAAACCTTGAAGATTTCTCCGAGGGTTAAATTGCTCACACATTAATAAAGGTTTGTATTTTCGATTTAGTACGTGACGAGTCCGTGGTGCTGCTTTGGCTTAGCGTCGCTTATGGGCACTAAGCACATTAGAGACGGGAAATTACCGCTTCAGAAGTATCTTGAAACCAGATGAACCCTTCCTTCTCGATAGTTGCAACTTTCACCCAGCACATCAAAGTAATAAAGATAAAGATACTCAGTGTGATCAACTCAGAGCTCTTTATTCTCTTAAACATTAATTTATATACTCCATTATTCTTCTGAAACTGACATAGACCTTAGCGTAATTTTTATTTGAAAATAGAGTGTTAGACTGTCATTGCCTCATTAAGCTAACGAGCAGTTTAGTTCAATGATATATTGTATTTATAACCTTTATCGTTTTAAACAGGAGCATAATTAATGGACTACATATGGTTTAATTACGAAATATTTGATTTTACTTTGCTCTGAGAACCTCAGGACATTTGTATGGATAACTCGAAAATGCCCTCGCAGCTGCTTCCACTTTTCCATTTCGCTTTGGATTTGATCGAGACGGTTGTTTACTTCTGTAATTGGCAGACCCGGGTATAGTTGTTAATTTTCAAAGGCATACTGAAGGTCATTTCTTTGCCTTTTTTAACCGTTCATAATACTTTCCAAGTCTCTCAAGACAATAAGGATCACCCGATTGTACGATGGTTTGGTTTGGCTTGGCTTGGCGGGTGAAGAATTTGAGTATATGGCAATTACAATACGGAGAAGGGAACCCCTTTCTTTGACGTACTTAAGGCTGCTTTATCATTCATTTTTGCACTCGTAAGATCCAGATTGGTAATAACAGTTCATCTGCATAATTCTATTCACATTTTGTACAAGTCCCTGATCATGATAACTCTGGAACGACCTACTATCGTAAAGAATATCTGAATTAGACATATATCAAATCGGCAATGAGACCATGTTCTTGTCCATTTTCGTCATAAAACAGAAAAACCGCGCTGGGCGCGGGTTCTAATGGGACTATGTTCTTGTCCTCCTACAGAGTGACACATTATTTTCAAATCGCCAAATAAAAAGGAGCATCATCTTGGAAGATCCGCTCCTTGTGTTTGTTCTTATTCAATTGCTGTTGTTTGCTCGGCGTTAACCGTACATGCTGTGAAATGGCGCTATAATCCCCATTGGATCTGCGACTTTGAGCTGCGCACCAGATACCTGAGCGCTCTGCCTTTAACAAGGCTTTTTGAGTCTTGGTTCGTGCCATGTGGCACCACTCTCCTATTCATTGATGAACTATTAGACAACTACAGTTTAACATAATACAGACTATGAGCGCAGCCAGAATTCCGTTACAATGAGATCACTGCAAGTTTTCTTACTTATCTAAATAGATTCGGAGGTTTTTAGTGATGAAATACGATGTTTTGTACGAGGGTGCTTTTGCAATGTTAAAGGTATATTTGGACCCCGGCGAAAGTGTTAAAGCTGAGATGGGCGCAATGGTTGCCATGTCTCCTAACGTAGAATTAAAAGGAACCGCTGATGGAGGCGTAATGCGGGGTCTGGGAAGAATGCTGAGCGGTGAAAAGTTCTTCTTCCAGGAACTCAGAGCTATCCGTGGTCAAAGTGAGGTCCTACTGTCTCCTGGATCATTAGGTGATATCCAAGCTATCGAATTAGATGGATCCTATAAGCTGTTAGTTCAAAAGGACGGATTCTTAGCCGGTACGGAAGGCATTCAAGTAAATACAAAAATGCAAAATTTAACACGCGGACTTTTCTCTGGCGAAGGCTTCTTCATTGTAGAAATCAGCGGCAGAGGAACAGTATTCCTGTCCTCCTTCGGAGCGATCCACGCCATTAACTTAGCACCTGGTGAAGAGATGATTATCGACAATGGACATCTCGTCGCTTGGCCAGATTATATGGACTATAAGGTAGAAAAAGCAGCCTCGGGTTGGTTGAACAGTTTAACCAGTGGTGAAGCGCTTGTCTGCCGATTCCGCGGAGAAGGTGTAATCCTCGTTCAGAGCCGTAACCCTGGGAGCTTCGGAACGTGGATTAAATCCTTCGTACCCACTCGAAGCTAAGAAAAATGACATAGGCTTTCCCATAAGTAGGATTTTCTTTAACTTAAAACGCAATGTAGCGCTTCTCCGGTTTTCAAGAAGCGCTGCTTTGCGTGCAAATTAAGGAATATCTCCCTATAATTCAGAGATTTCTGAGCATTTGACTACTAATTAGGGAAATCCTCCCTATAATTCAACTGATTTGTTGTGAAATATAGATTTTTCGCAGATTTATAGGGAGGATTTCCCCATTTCCATTCGTATCGGCCAATTATCAGTTATTTAGAGGGAGTTTTTCCCTAATTCCTTTCCGAAAAAGAAGCTGCCCCCTAAGTAGTACTTACTACTTCTGAGACAGCTTCTTCTTTTAGGTAGAAAGCGGCTTAAGAAACCGCTTTGTTTGCTTTTTCTTTTTTGCAGCCAGTTCGTTTACATGTGTCATAAGTACCCTTGAAATCAAGGCGGTGATCCGTGACGTTAAAGCCATATTCACGTTCCACTCTTTTCTCCAGCTCCACTAGCCAGTCATCCTTAATTTCTTCCAACCTGCCGCACACGCTGCATATCAAATGATGATGCATGTGAGAATGATCATTCCCGCGCAGATCGTAACGAGCGACTCCATCTCCGAAGTTCATCTTTTCTACAATGTGAAGCTCGCATAAGAGCTCAAGTGTACGGTATACCGTTGCCAGCCCTAAATGCGGATAACTGTTCTTAACAAGCATATATACTTCTTCTACGCTGAGATGATCTTTCTCATTGTCGAGCAATATGTTCACTATGGCCTCACGCTGGGGCGTTAATTTATATTTTTGCGCCGCAAAAAGCTGACTGATATTTGAAATTTGATCCATTTGATCTCCTACCTTCCCGGAATGATTTAACATCCGTATCCACTGAGACGCACCCATTTATGCATCAAAATATTAAACGTAAATAGTAATCGTTACGATATAATCATATCAAAAATAATCACGAATGAATAGAGCCTGACATCATTATAACATTTTAGCTCTCTTATCCAAAGTTCTTTCACCCAATCCTGCCTATTTTTCTACCAAAATCTACTTTTTCGTGAAATAATGTAGGTTTGACCGCAACCTTTCCATATTTTTCTGCGTTTAAGAATTTGATAGCGGCCACGAGGCCTATCCATACAACGAGGTGAAATAACCATGAATATGAAAAAAAGAACGTTAGCCGCGATTACAACCGTTACGATTCTCTCCTTCTCTTTGGGTGGCCAAATATTTGCAGCCGGAAATACCTTTAAGGATATTGATAATATAAACGGCAAAGAAAAAATTATTTCTTTAAAAAATCAAGGCTTGATCAAAGGGGTTAGTGAATCCCAATTCTTGCCCAGCTCCAAAGTAACAACAGCACAAGGGATCCAGTTCATTTCGGGTGGACTCCAGCTTAGTCTCGCGGCTATTGATTTCAACAAAGCTCCTGTTGCTAGTGGCTTGTTCACGAAAGTCAAGGATAAAGCTTGGTATGCTGAAGCCTTTATCAATGCGTATTACAATCGTGTCGAGCTTCCTAAGGACATTGATCCAACCAAAACAATGACCAAAGAAGAGTTCACCAATTATCTAGTGCAAGGGGTCGAAGGCATTGGGAATCTGCCGATGATCAATATAGTGCCCGTAGATATCGCTGACGATGCTGCGCTGAATCCTTCTTATCAAGGCAGCATTCAACGTTCTCTTAAATACAAGATTAATAGTTTAGACGCCAATGGGAAGTTTAATCCAAAAAGTGAAATCACTCGCGCCGAAGCTGCGATTATGCTCTATAATGCTTTGGAATTCCTGAAGACCGGTATTAAATCCTAACCTTGAAGCGACGCACCACTAACATTGAATGGTAAACAAGAAAAAGCAGCCCAGGTATAGTCCTGAACTGCTTTTTTGCGTCTTGATCTTCTTCTATACTTCTTCTCCACTAATTCTGTTCAGAAATTGCAGAGCACGAGGATGCTGCGGATGCTCAAGAACTTCTTGCGGAGTCCCTTGCTCTAGAATATGGCCTCCATCCATCAGAATGATCCGGTCAGCCACATCCGCAGCAAATTTCATCTCATGGGTCACTATCACCATAGTCATTCCCTCTGCCGCTAACTGTTTAATAACCTTAAGCACTTCCCCCACCAACTCAGGATCAAGCGCAGAGGTAGGCTCATCGAACAACAGCACCTCTGGATCTACTGCCATGGCACGAGCGATAGCTACCCGTTGCTGCTGGCCACCAGACAGTTGGTGCGGATAAGCATCCGCTTTGTCCGCCAAGCCAACTTTAGTTAACAACTGAAGGGCACGTTCGCGTGCTTCGTCCTTGGATCGTTTCTGGACCGTCACCTGCCCCTCCATCACGTTGCCTAGTGCAGTCATATGCGGAAAAAGATTATAGGACTGAAAGACCATCCCTGTTTTTTGGCGTAATGCCAAAATGGACTTCTGGGGGATTTTCTTGTTATCCGTGAAATTAATTTTAATATCACTGAGCGATAAGCTTCCTTGATCAGGGACTTCAAGCAGATTAAAGCAGCGTAAAAGCGTTGTTTTGCCTGAACCCGATGGGCCAATAATGACCAGTACCTTGCCATGTTCCATTTCGAGATCAATGCCCTTTAATACCTGCAGCTCACCGAAGGATTTATGCAAATTAAGTATTTCAATCATAATTGTCTCCCCCTTTAGCTCGCAGAGTAACGACTCAGTCGTTTCTCCAAGTAATTTTGCAGTGCTGATAACACTGAGCAGAATAGTAAATAGAACAATCCTGCCTCGCAATAGATCAGCAGTGGCTCATAGGAGGTGGAAGCAACCTGCTGTGCTGTTCTGAACATCTCCGTATAGGTAATGGTCGCTGCCAGTGAAGTGTCTTTGACCAAGCTAATAAAGGAATTCGATAACGGCGGAACAGAAACACGGGCAGCTTGTGGCAGTATAACGCGGCGCAGTGCCTGGGCACGAGTCATCCCAACGGAGAAGGCCGCTTCCCACTGACCTTTATGTATAGACAGGATAGCAGCACGTATGATTTCTGATGAATAAGCTCCTACACTAAGCGTAAATCCAATGGTCGCGGCTATGAAAGGGTCGAGCACGATTCCAACTGCCGGCAAACCATAGAAAATAATAAACAGTTGTACCAACAAAGGGGTTCCACGAATGACCCATACATAAAAGCGAGCGATCAGCTTCGGAAGTACCCACGGGGAGAGACGAGCTAGTGCAGTCAATATCGCTAAGATCAGTCCAAGTGCAAATGATATCAATGCCAAAGGAATGGTAAAAGCCACCCCAGCTTTTAGCAGGGGTAGCAGTGAATCTAAGAAAATTTGTATTTTGCGGTCATCCATTTTTAGACATCCTTTTTTGGTTCCAAGCTAGTTAGCTTCTGAAACCTTGTATTATTTTGAAACGTCAGCACCAAAGTATTTCTCAGAAATCTTTAAGTATGTGCCATCGCTCTTCATTTCAACAATTGCATCACTAACTGCTTTTACCAACTCATCGTTGCCTTTTAAGAAAACAGCTGCGCTTTGCGAACCGTCAGGAATCTCATCTACCACTTTAATTTTCACATCAGGCTTTTGCTTTTTCAGGTCCAGATAAGACAAACCATCATTTACAGTCGCATCAATACGGCCTGAGGTCAATAGGTCCATCGCTTGATTGAACCCGTCTGTAGCAACGATTTCAGCACCGTTCTCACGGGCGATATCGGACAGGTTACTGGTTAGAGATTGTCCGGCTTTTTTACCCTTAAGATCTGCAAATGTTTTGATATCCTCATTGTTTTCACTTACTATCAATACCGCTTTAGATACGATATACGGTTCAGAGAAATCATATTTCACTTTACGATCTTCATTAATGGATACTTCGTTAAAAATAACATCAAACCGCTTGGCATCCATCCCAGCAAAAATACCGTCCCACTGTGTCTCAAAAAATTCTGGTTCAACACCGAGACGCTTCGCTACTTCCTCAGCAATTTCTACGTCAAAGCCGGTCAGTTTCCCCGAAGCGTCATGATAAGTAAAGGGTGCATACGTCCCTTCTGTTCCTATACGCAATTTGCCGCTAGCTTTAACAGCTTCCAGACTGTTTTGCGCAGTGGCTGTATTTCCACCATTCGTTCCAGCTGAAGAATTTTTAGAAGTATCGGTATTCGAATTATTGCCGCAGGCCGCTACAAACACCACGGTTAACGCCAATAGAATAGTTAAACTTAGTTTTTTCATTATTAATTCCCCTCTCTTTACCCGGAATTCATCCGGTAAATTGTATACTACACTGGCTGCTGTTTACCGTCAATGGTTTTTTCCGATTATATACATCGGAATTGTAATATTAGGTAAATCTCTACCCTTATATTACCCATTCTTAAAATAATCCTTCACAAGATCCTCTCTTTACATCTCAGAAAGATATGGTATATTTATAAACAAATTAAATATGGACCTGTTATTTCACTAGGGGAGTCGGCCGACTGAGACGGAGCTTCAAGCTCCGGACCCTTGGAACCTGATCTGGATCATACCAGCGGAGGGAAGTGGAGCAGAATTTTCATCCCATGCATTTTTAGTGTTCCTATGCTGAATGAACTTTTTGACCCATTTATTTCCCACCGGAAATGAATGGGTCTTTATTTGTTTACAATCAATCACAAAACTTAAGCGTAGGCTTCCGAAGCAAGTTTTGTACGATGCTTTCCAAGAAGCCAACGCTCACAAAACTTTTTAGGAGGTTCGATCATCACGACAATCCTATCCATTCAAGGCTTAACCTACTCCTTTCCGGAATCAGAACAACCCCCTGTATTCGCAGATCTATCAATGGATATCAGGCAAGGAGAATTTGTCTCTGTCATTGGGGCTAGCGGAAGCGGGAAAAGTACGCTTTTCAAAACTATAGCAGGCTTGCTCGAACCCACTCATGGGAAAATAAAAATTCATTCGAACTCGTCATCCTCTTCTCGCTTAGGTCAGATCGCATACATGCCTCAGCAGGATTTGCTGCTGCCTTGGAGAACCGTGCTCGACAACTGTCTTTTGCCCTGGGAGATTAAACCAAGGTTTAGTAAACAACAGACGATCTCTCACATTCGGGAAATGCTGTCACGCTTCGGTTTGGCCGATGTAGAGAGGGCTTATCCCCATGAGCTATCGGGTGGCATGAAACAGCGAGTCGCATTTCTACGAACGCTTGTAGCTGGCGGCGGGGCCGGTCTTATTCTGCTAGATGAGCCATTTGGAGCGCTCGACGCTATGACCAAACGTGAGATACACCGTTGGCTGTTGGAGCTTTGGGATGAGCTGGATCAAACAGTGATGCTCATCACCCATGATCTAGAGGAAGCGCTGTTACTAAGCGATCGGATTTATTTATTGTCTGGAGGCATGCATAGCGAATTACAGGAGATCGTCGTTGATTTACCGAGGCCAAGACATTACAAGATGAACTATGAACCCCGGTTTATAGCGTTACGGGAAGAGTTGGAGCGGAGACTGTATGCAGCCCATACCTTTTAAAAAATATTTAAACAATTACGGCCCCTTCATTCTACTGCTATTGTTCATTCTTGTGATCTGGGAATCAGCTGTTCGTCTTCACTTGATTCCAGCCTTTATCCTACCTGCACCTTCTTCAATAGGTATCGCATTGATCGAACACAGGCAATTACTCAGACCGCATTTATTGGCGACACTGCAGGAAATATTGGTAGGTTTTGTTCTCTCGGTTATCTGTGGTTCACTGCTGGGCACCGGAATGTTCTTATTTCGCCCCCTTGAAAAGGCCATCTATCCGTTCCTTATTATCAGTCAGACGATCCCGTTAATCGCGCTATCCCCCATTTTTATTATGTGGTTCGGGTATACGCTGTGGAGCAAAGTGGCTGTTGTGTTTCTAACTGCTTTTTTTCCAGTCGTTGTGAGTACATATGACGGACTTCGTACAAGTGGTCAAGCCTACAAAGACTTATTGTTAACATTTGGCGCAAACCGCTGGCAACTGCTTGCTAAAACCCAAATCCCGCTGGCGCTGCCCTCTTTTTTCTCAGGACTAAAGCTATCCATTGTGTACTGCGTGATTGGAGCAACCATCGGCGAATGGCTCGGCGGCAGCAAAGGACTCGGTTACTTTAGCCGAAGGATGGCCGGAAATATGCAAAGTGCCGAAATGTTCGCCGCTGTATTTCTGTTGTCCGCGCTTGGTGTAGTGTTGTTTCTGATGATAGCTCTGCTCGAACCATTATTTTTAAAGAAAAGAGGATCTAAGCAATGAATGATTTGAATTCCCAAAGAAAATGGCTTATTCCCGTATTTCTCATATGTTCACTCCTAATCTTCACCAGCTGCGGAAAAGCATCCAATGTAAGTAGTCCTCCTGCTAATTCATCTAATAACGAAATTAAACAAACGCACAAGCTGACGATTATGCTCGATTGGTATCCCAATGCCGTTCACTCATTTTTATATGCTGCTGTGCAGAATGGTTATTTCCAAGAGGAAGGTCTGGACGTAGAGATCCAAATGCCCACAGACAGCAATGACGCACTGAAACTTGTAGCAGCGAATCAAATCGATTTAGCGTTTAGTTATCAACCTCAGGTGCTCATGGCACGCAGTGAGAACATTCCAGTACGTTCGATTGCAGCGATTGTGAGACATCCGCTTAATCATTTAATGGTACCTCAGGCTGGTGACATTCATAGTCCAAAAGACCTCACAGGTAAACAGATCGGGTATTCTTCCATTCCTCTTTATGAAGCCATGATTCGTACGATGATCCAAAACGATGGGGGTGACCCAAAGGCCAGCAAATTAATAGACGTAGGCTTTGACCTTATTCCGGCGATTGCGACGGGGCAAGTGGATGCCATTATGGGAGGGTTCATTAACCACGAACAATTAATCTTGGAAAAAGAAGGTCATCGCGTGAACTCGTTCAATCCCACGGATTACGGAGTCCCCGATTATTATGAGCTAGTCCTTGTCGCCAGCGATCAAGGAATACAAAATTCTGAATCCTATTTCAAAAAGTTTCTAAATGCAATTACAAAAGGACAACAATTTGTGCAGGATAATCCGGAAAAAGCGTTAAATTTGCTGCTTGCACACGAAGATGAGACCTCTCCACTCGATAAGCAAATTGAAGAGAAGAGCCTGGCGATTCTACTACCGCTAATGAATGCGGGTGATCAAGATTTTGGATATCAAGCGCCCGCGTCTTGGGAGAAGGTACGACAGTGGCTATCGGACAATGATTTACTGTCTACTGACATCAAAGCTGAGGATGCTTTTATTAATCTTTAAACATTAGCTATTCGCTCATAAAACTTGAGGAGGAATAATCATGAGTTATCTATCCAAAGTACGGAAATCCAATCCACTGGTCCACAATATCACCAACATCGTCGTAGCCAATTTCTCAGCCAACGGTCTTTTGGCGCTCGGTGCCTCCCCCTTTATGGCGGATGCTCACGAGGAAGTGGTCGATATCGCAGCATTTTCATCTGCCGTAGTTCTAAATATCGGTACACTGAATGACTACGCCATTCAATCCATGGTGCTCGCGGGACAATCTGCGAATAAGCACGGCGTTCCCTTAGTTCTTGATCCAGTGGGTGCGGGAGCCACTTCTTATCGAACAGCGGTCACTCAAAAGCTAGTGAATGAGATGCAGATTACCGCTCTACGTGGCAATGTAGCTGAAGTTGCCAATGTCATTGGTGAAAGCTGGTCTATTAAAGGGGTAGATGCAGGCGAAGGGGATGGCGACGTAGTCGTCTTGGCTGAGACTGCCGCGCGGAAGTTAGGCTGTGTAGTTATCATCACCGGAAAAGACGATGTCATCACAAATGGAGATAACACCTACATTGCCAGCAACGGTCACCCTATTCTAACGAAAGTAACGGGAACCGGTTGTCTGCTAAGTGCAGTAGTCGGTGCATTTCTAGCGGTAAGTGAAGGAGCATCTCTTGAAGCCGCAGTCGAAGCCCTCTCCTTCTATGGAGTGGCTGCTGAAATCGCCGCTGAACTAACGACTGGACAAGGTCCGGGGAGCTTTCAAATCGAGTTTCTAAATCAATTGAGCTTGGTCACAGCTGAAACTTACCAAGATAAATCAATAATCAAGCAACTCAGATAACAACCCTAAGGAGTGAACAATGATGATATATAAAGCTTTAACTATAGCCGGATCGGATAGCGGTGGTGGCGCTGGCATCCAAGCAGATCTAAAAACCTTTCAGGAGCTTTCTGTATATGGAATGAGTGCTCTTACGGCTGTGACAGCCCAGAACACCCTCAGAGTTCAAGGCGTTTATCCGTTGACACTGGAAGCTATTATTCAGCAGCTTGATTCCATTGGACTTGATCTGAAGCCGGATGCTGTGAAGACCGGGATGCTTTTTAACAGTGACATCATACGTATCGTAGCAGAGAAGATACAGCAATACAGCTGGCGTAATCTTGTAGTTGATCCTGTGATGGTTGCTAAAGGGGGTTCCACGCTGCTACAGCAAGAAGCTGTTCAGTCCTTAATCAATCATCTCCTCCCGCTAGCCTTAGTGACGACACCCAATATTCCAGAGGCTGAAATGATTACCAACAGAAGCATCACTACTATAGACGATCGTAAAGAAGCGGCTAAACTCATTCATGCCATGGGCTCTAACTATGTAGTGCTAAAAGGTGGGCATGATACCTCAACTACGGCTGTTGTGGATCTCCTATATGATGGTCACGAATTCATCTTTATGGAGAGTCAACGAGTTCAGACTAGACACACGCACGGCACAGGCTGCACCTATTCAGCAGCAGTCACTGCCGAGCTTGCTAAGGGCAAAACCGTTCCCGAAGCAACACACATAGCTAAAGCTTTTATACAAGCGGCGATTGAAGACGAGCTGGGCATAGGGGCTGGACATGGACCTACGAATCATTTTGCATATCAGAATAGATTGCGAGGGATGAACCTTGAAGCAAATAGACAGTGATCAACTGCGGGATTTATTAAAAGTCTATTTCATTATGGGCAGTGTGAATTGTCGGATAGCCCCAGCCAAGGTATTAAAAGAAGCGGTCGCGGGAGGCATAACGATGTTCCAATTTCGTGAAAAAGGTACGGGGGCATTAACTGCACAAGTTAAATTTAATTTAGGAAGACGGCTCCAAAAGATATGTCGTGCTAACGGAGTCCCTTTTATCGTTAATGACGATATTGATCTAGCCATCGCCCTTGATGCGGACGGCATTCATGTAGGACAAGATGATACCCCTGCGCTGGCGATTAGGCAGCTGCTTGGCGAGGATAAGATCGTTGGTGTGTCCGCTCATTCGCTCGCCGAAGCTCGGCAGGCGATAGCGGATGGAGCCGATTATCTGGGCATTGGTCCTGTTTATCCTACCTCTTCCAAGGAGGATGCCCAAGCTGTTCGAGGCACATCAGTTATTGAAGAAATACGAAACAGCGGCATTACGATTCCTTTGGTTGGCATAGGCGGGATCACGGTGCACAATGCAGCACCAGTACTAGCTGCGGGTGCGGACGGTATCTCCGTTATCTCAGCTATTGCGGGCGCTGAAGACATCACCTTGGCAGCCAGAGGATTTGTTCACGAAGTTAATTTAAGCGGGTCATAAGCTCACTCAGCTCTTCTCCGCTCAAATGCCGCCATTGTCCTCGCTCCAAACTATCAAGTGTAATATTCATGATTCTTATACGCTCTAGCTTTAGTACTCTATATCCTAACTCCTTGCACATTCTACGTATTTGCAGATTAAGGCCTTGAGTTAGGATAATTCTAAACTGACATTCCGCGACCCGAGAGACCTCACAAGGTTTTGTTGTGACGCCAAGAATATCCACACCACTAGACATGGCATGTATGAACTCTGACGTTATTGGCTTGTCTACATGAACTACATATTCTTTTTCATGCCCATTCTCGGAACGCATCATTTTGTTTACGATATCTCCATCGTTGGTTAACAAAATGAGGCCTTCCGAGTGTTTATCTAATCTGCCGATCGCAAAGATCCGTGAGGGATAACCTACAAAATCTATAATATTCCCAGCTACATTTGGCGCAGCTGTACAGGTGATGCCTATCGGTTTATTCAGCGCGAGGTATACCGGCTCCCCTTTACTGCTTGTTATGGGCTCTCCATCAATCCATACGATATCCTCTGGCTCTAAAAGAATATTCCCATCACAGACGATGCCGTTAACAGCGATCCGCCCTGCGGTAATGAGTCGTTTCGTTTCCCTTCTGGAACAGAAGCCTGTTTCACTTATATATTTATCGATTCTCACTGATGATCCTACTTTCCTTCTGATACTGATACTTGCATCTATCCATAAAAAAACACCTGATTTTAACGATCAAAATCAGATGTTAACCTTCAGGAATAATTGATTTCAAGGGAGCTATTTCGAGCTTCCGCTTTTTTTCACGTTATTGCCCTTGCTTCCACTTGCATCTTTAGCGCCTGGACCCGTGGTTGGAGCACCTTTTGCAGGTTTAACTGGTTTTGCTGTTTTGTTCCAGCGTGTCCAGCCCTTACTCCCCGTACCTCTGCCCGTGCCGCCACCTTTACTTTTTGCACCCATCTTATCACTCCGTCAGTCATTCAGAATTCGTATAGTTTATACACTTCATCTATTTTACCACACTCTCAAACTTTCTGTTTAAGTAATAGCTCAGCTTCGTCTAACGATGCTCTGATTAGTATTTAGCATCTTTATTCATTTCATGAATATCAAAGGTATCTTCATGTATTTCAATCGCGATGACAGTACCCTCTTTTTCGAAAAATTGCACATGCCCTAACCGCTTGTCCTCCAACTCCACCCAGCCAGCATCCTCTAATTTATTAAAGTAGTGGTCAGGTCGATAGAGACCTTGTTCTCCCCCTATATTATCCAATTCGTATTTTACGCCTATTTTTATATTGGGGTTACTTGAAGTTGTTGTCACTTCGATTTCCTTTGCTTTCTTAGGAATAGGAATTTCAGCATTTATAGAAGATATTCCGTACTCTTGCTCCTCTTGAGTTGATGATGTACATCCGCTTGTGAATAGTATTAAAGGTAACCATAAAAAAGCTAATAAATATTTATACAGGTATATCAGCTCCTTCCCTAACTTATTTTACCAAATCAACCCATTAAAAAACACCCCATCAAAGACTAAGCTTTGATGAGGTGTCTATTTCGAATCAGCTTTACAGCTTATCCATTTTATTTAGGCTGAATATAACCTTCTGCTTTCAGAAGCTCAGCGATCAATACAGCACCGCCAGCTGCTCCGCGCAGGGTGTTATGGGAGAGACCTACGAATTTGTAATCATAGATGGCATCTTCGCGAAGTCTGCCCGTCGATACGCCCATACCATTCTCAATATCACGATCCAGTTTGGTCTGTGGACGGTTCTCCTCTTCGAAATAAGTAATGAACTGTTTAGGGGCGCTAGGCAGTTCAAGCTCTTGAGGACGTCCTTTGAAGCTATTCCAGAGTTTCAGAATCTCTTCTTTGGATGGCTTTTTCTCAAAAGAAACAAATACAGCAGCCATATGTCCATCCGCTACAGGCACACGGATACACTGCGAAGTAATCGTCGGCGCTTCACTTTTTACGATGCCTTCCTCTTGTACGCTTCCCCAGATGCGCAATGGCTCTTGCTCGCTCTTCTCTTCTTCGCCACCAATGTAAGGAATCACGTTGTCTAGCATTTCAGGCCAGTCAGCAAAAGTCTTGCCCGCACCCGAAATTGCTTGGTAAGTGGTGACTACAACTTTAGAAGGGTTGAATTCTTTAAGTGCATGAAGCGCAGGCACATAACTTTGAATGGAGCAGTTAGGTTTAACCGCAATGAAACCAGTCTCAGTTCCCAGACGTTTTCTTTGCTGCGCAATAACCTCAAGATGCTCTGGGTTAATCTCAGGAATAACCATAGGCACGTCCGGTGTCCAACGATGCGCTGAGTTATTGGAGATAACTGGAGTACCCGTACGAGCATAAGCTTCTTCGAGCGCTTTAATCTCTTCTTTTTTCATGTCTACTGCGCAAAAGATCAGGTCTACGTCCGCAGCTACTTCTTCTACCTTAGAAGCATCTTGAACCATAATATTCTTCACGTTCTCAGGCATTGGAGTGGATAGCTTCCATCTGCCCTTGGCCGATTCTTCATACGTTTTCCCAGCAGATTTCGCACTGGCAGCAATCGCAGTTACTTCAAACCAAGGATGATTCTCTAGAAGGGCAATAAAACGTTGTCCTACCATACCTGTGCCGCCAACTATGCCGGCTCTTAGCTTTCTTGACATCAGAAAATACACTTCCTTTTGATTAACTGTCCTATTGTGAATAATAGGCCGATAATTAATGATATACGGGTCGAGAACATTTGGCGAGTGTTAACATCAAAATAACATTAAAAAATTTAATATTTTCATTTAAACCAGCCTTTTTCCTTAAATCGAGTGATCGCTTCAATCCGATTTCCCACATCCAGCTTATCGAGGATAACAGAAATGTAGTTCCGTACCGTACCGGTGGTAATGTACAGCTCGCTGGCAATTTCTTTCGTATTTTTGCCATCGGCGATCAGGCCGAGTACTTCCTTCTCCCGCTGAGTCAATGGATTCACTTCACCGCTGTAGGCTTCATCCATCAGCTCCGGTGCATACATGCGTCTGCCTGCCATAACATTCCGGATAGAGAGTGCCAGCTCTTCACTAGGACTGTCCTTCAGCAAATAAGCATGAACACCCGCTTTGAGCGCACGTTCGAAATATCCCGCCCGGGCAAAGGTCGTTAATATCATCGTTTTGCAGCCGCTAGTCTTCAGGGCTTCTGCAGCGTCGAGACCACTCATTGCCGGCATCTCAATATCCATAATACAGATATCCGGTTTAAGCTGCTGAACCATTGCAACAGCTTCTTCCCCATTACTTGCTCGGCCTACGACCTTCATATCCTCTTCTAAATCAAGCAAAGAAGCCAACGCCCCGAGGAGCATTCGTTGATCCTCAGCGATTACAATTTTAATCATTATAGGATGACCTCCTGTTCCTGATGTTTGAATGCATTGGGTACTTTAATCACAATTGTAGTCCCGCTATCTCTCACGATATCCATACAGCCATTCACAAATTCAAGACGCTCTCTCATGCCTTGCAGCCCATGACCTTTAAAATAAAGATCATTTCCAGGTATACCGGTCCCATCATCTTTCACTTTAATGACTAGATCCGTGCGTGAGGGGTTAATCTGAATAGAGCAAGACTTTGCCCCGCTGTGCTTCACAACATTAGTGACAGCTTCCTTTATACACATGCTTAGCACATTTTCAGTTATCAATGAGGTATTGGTTAGCTTCGGATTTCCCTCCAGCTTAAAATCAATCTCAGCAGCTGCAAGAAACTGCTGAATATGAATAAGTTCATCTTCAAGCCGAATGCCACGCATTCGCGTAACCATCTCACGAACCTCTTTCAGCGCACTTCTCGCCGTTTGTCGAACATCATTGATCTCTGCTTTTGCTTGGGTAGGATTAGAGTCGATTAGCTTTCCTGCCAAATCACTCTTCAGACCAATTAATGAAAGCTTCTGACCTAATGTATCATGAAGATCTCGCGAAATCCGTTGACGTTCTTCAATCTTAACGAGTTCGGAGATTCGCTTATTCGCATCCTCCAATTGATCTTGTAACTTGCCCTGATTATTTCGGTTATACGTACTGATTGGAAGTAGAATCACTGCAATCATACTTACTAGCACGAACGGTAGTTGACTAATAAACACTGAATTACGCGAGAGCAGCTCATAATTGATTGTAATGATCGTAGTTAACAGATGAATAGAGTACAGTGTGAAGAACCCTACTCGATTCTGTATATTCCCAATAAAAAAGGCTAAAAAAAGCGCAAAATACATATATCCGAACAAAAGCGTCATTGTTATAGAAACTATAATTTGGACACTCGTCCAGAAATAAACCAGCCACCCCTTAGAAACAAAGGAAAGCACATAACAAACAAAAAATACAGCAATCATCAAGATTCCCCAAACTACTTGGTAGGTAGAGGAGGAGCGAAATATAAAATAAAACGGTAGAATGTAAAAAACGACCCACACATAAGGGCTGAGACCTGTGCTTTTATGAAAAATATGATGCCACTTTTGCATGACCGCTCTCCTTTTTACCATACATTACTCTCCTTATTCTAGCACAAATTCAGTGAAAATCTGTTGAACCACTACGATAAATAGAAAAAGATTAGAGCCACGAATGATTTCTCCGGCTCTAACCTTTCTTTATACTCCTATTTTGTTCGAACCTATAGTTATTATTCTCCTTGGAGTCTAGTCTTATGAACTTGCAGGACTTCTCCCGCTACCTTAGGTTTGCTTAGTCTCGACTTTACCTCTTTAAAGCTGATGAAGCACTTATTCTCCTCATCCCAAAGACGGAAGTGTAGAGCCTTCAAGCTAGTGCTAAGCGTTATGGTCGTCGCCTTTTGCAATGGTGGCGTAGCATTATGTGCTTTTTCTAAATTATAGTTGGGTACCTTTGGACTTAAATGATGGACATGGTGGAACCCGATGTTCCCTGTGATCCATTGCAATAGCTTAGGTAGCTTGTAATATGAGCTTCCCTCTACTGCAGCCATAACATAACTCCACTCCGATTCATTCTCGAAGTAGGAATCCTCGAACTGATGCTGAACATAGAACAACCATATTCCGAGAAAACCGGATACAAAGGCTATTGGCAATTGCACCATGATAAAGGCTTGCCAGCCGATCGCCCAAATAAGCAAACCGTAGAGAGCTGCGATAGATACATTTGTTAAATAGGTATTCATCCGTTCTTTACGTCTAGCGCCTTTAGCATTAAACCGATATTGAATCATAAAAACAGCAATAGGTCCTAAACCGAACATCACGAGTGGGTTACGGTAAATCCGGTAATACAGACGTTTCCAGGATGAAGCTGCTTCATATTCATCGACAGTCATAATCCATATGTCACCAATCCCTCTTTTATCGAGGTTACTGGAGCTGGCGTGATGAATGGAATGACTATGCTTCCACTGCCGATAAGGAACAAGTGTAAGTACACCTGTAATCGTTCCGATAATGTCATTCGCCCTACGATTCTTAAAGAACGAACCATGTGTGCAGTCATGGAAAATAATAAAAGTTCGGATTACAAATCCTGCTGCAGGAATGGCCAACAAAAGGGTGAGCCAGTAGGAAACGGATAAAGAGAAATAAGCTCCGCCCCATAACAGCACAAGTGGCCCTAAAGTATTAATGAGCTGTCTTATGCTCGCGTTGCGGTCGTTTTTTTCGTAAGGGGCTACACTTTTTTTAAGACTGGAGAGCTGTGATGTCTGTTTTGTAGTCATCTTTATCGTTTCCTCCTTGATGTGTCTGGCTAAGGATCTTTTTATCTATCCTAAGTATAGGAGATAAAGTGTCATCCTATAAGTCATAAACATCAAGTAAAGGGTATGATAAATGTCATACTTATGCCCTATTTCCCCCCTTTTGCTATGCAATCCGTGTACTTCTTCGTTAATTAACCTGCCTCGTATGCTCTTCACGATATTCCGTAGGCGTCTGACCGCTAGCTTTTTTAAAGACTTGAGTAAAATATCGCGGATCCTGATAACCAACTAGTGGAGCGATCTGATATACCTTCACATTACTACTTTGCAATATATCCTTCGCCTTCTCCATTCGACAGTGAGTCACATACTCCAAGAACGTATAGCCTGTTATTTGTTTAAATAAAGTACAAAAATGACTGACACTAAGATCGGCAAGCTCCGATACTTCTTCAATACTTAAGTCTTTATAGTAATTACTCTCGATATAACGTTTCGTTTTCTCGATGGAACTGCGTGTATCTTCCCGATTCACAGGTTTACTACCTTGATCCAATCGCTCCCCAAATTCTTCCCTCAACGCAGACATCATTTCACTCAAGGTAACCAAATGGTGCAGCTTACTTAGTAATCCATGTAGAGACCAATCCGAATTTAGATTCAAATGTTCAAAATGTCTGTATAACACAACAACCATTTCCACAAGAAGACGTTCTGCTATCTCTTTAGGAATAGCTTGAGCCTCAATATATAATGCCAACTCATCAAACAATGATGACATTTGGTTTCTATTCAAGGTACGAATACTCTCTATCAACGAGGTCTCCAGCTCTTTTGGATATTTCACTTCTGTATTGTCTGCGAAGGTTGTTTCCTCATCTATATACACCCCGGCAAGACCATAATAGAAACGTTGATACAAAGCCTTCGCAGCCAATGGATACACCGTACTTAATTGATCAATCCCTTGTGTACAGCGGCTGATTCCTACAGAGCAGCTTAACTTGGAGTATCTTTTGATCCCTGTAATTAAATGTTCACCTAGTTCTCTTCTGCTCGCGCTTAAAGATCCAGGAAAGAGCAATATCCACTCCCCGTTATGAAAAGGAAAGACTGTAAGTACTCCATGTTCCAGAGACCACTCTTCAACAATATTACGGATCGCAAACAGCCACAGCCGCTTTTCTTCCACACTCCACTGCCCAGTAAGCACAGAATAATCATCCAATTGGACAACAGCCATGAAATATCCACTCTCAAGTTCACTGTTCTCCAGCCATTTCAGGTGTTCAAGCGGCCTTGCATTTCCCAAAGTAATTTCAGCAAACATCCGTTCACGAGCTAGCATCGACAGCATCTGAACGGAATGCATCATCTGATCGTTCTCTTTTTGCTCATCCAGCCTCGTTTTCGCTCGGTATAGCATTTCAACCAGTTCGTCATGGTCGATGGGTTTCAGCAAATAATCAAAGGCTCCTTGACGCAAAGCTTCTCTCGCATATTCGAACTCCCCATAACCACTTATAAAGATAAATACCAGCTTAGAATTCTTTGGTAATACTTCCTTCATCAAAGTGATTCCGTCAATCACTGGCATACGGATATCGCTGATTATAATATGCGGTGTAGTTTCTTCTATTAAGCGGAGGGCTAGTTCTCCATTTCGAGCCTCTCCCACAATTTCCATCTGGAGATCATCCCATGGAATAGCTACTTTTAGACTACGAAGAATAATCGGCTCATCATCTACGAGCAGTACTTTATATTTCTCTTCTATCTCATCCATTCCAGCACCTCCATGCTTATTGAACACTTGAGTTTTGGATCAGATTCCAGTATTCCATCGATGATGCCTGCACTAGCTTTAAAGCGTGATCTGCAGACATTTCTTCGTTAATCATTTTTTCGATGACACTTAGGAACATTTTCTTAACTTCAGGTGATAATACGTTATCGTAAGGCACAAAGCTCTTGCGGTTCACTTCCATCATTTCCATCACTTGCGCGAATACCGGACCGGTCTTCTCCGGATCAAAAGCAATACGAATGGATGGAATTCTCAGTCCTTCATATACAATTCGGGTCTGAACTTCCTGCGTGTAAAAAGCCTTCATAAGATCCAAAGCGGCTTCCCGTTTAGCTCCATTTAGTTCGGAGGAAAGACCGATGCCGATGGTATATCCCCCTGCAATCGAAGGCTCCTCTCCTTGCTTCAAGGCAGGAAATGGAATAACGCCTACCTCATTCTGAAAATCTGCTGGAGCCGCACTACCAGAAAATAAATTGATATCCCAGTTCCCGTTTAAATACATCGCAGCCTTGCCGCTTGTAAACAAACCGACTGCATTTTCAGTTGAGAGATCATTAGACTGGGGACTAAAGGCACCTTCTTTTATCCATTGATCCAAATGCTCAAAAGCCTTTAAATAGGACTCATTCTGAAAGCTCGCTTGATCTTCACCTGTGATTAGCTTTTGGAACACTTCGGAGCCAGCATAACGATCCATTAAATAATGTGCAAAGATCCCGGCAGGCCAGCGATCCTCGTTCCCGAGTGCAAACGGAATGTATCCTCCAGCCTTGAGCCTCAGTATGACATCATCGAGTTCTTGAAGCGTTGTAGGCGCCCCTAGACCAAGCTTGTTGAAAATAGTCTTATTGAAATACAGTGGTTCAGCGTTTCCTTCGATGGGCAATCCATAAATATGGTTGTCAAAGGTCCATAGATGCAGATCCTTGAATTGATTGGTTAGACCGTTCTCTCGAACAAAATCAGTCAGATCAACCAGCCGATTGGAGCGCACGTACGGCTCTATTTCAGCTCCACCAAATAAAACAAACATATCTGGTGGCGTGCCAGTAACCATCTCGCTTTTCAGCTTTTGTTCACGGTGTATCGTCTGGTCTAGTCCTTCAAAATTGACTTTCACATTCGGATGCGCAATTTGGTATTTATCCACGATCTCTTCAAAGATAGCCAGCAGTGGCCGATCATGCTCTTTGATCCAGAAGTGACGGAAAGTCAGCGTTATTTTTTCTGGTGAATTATCTTCAATCGGTTCGTGATCTCCTAACGTAATAAATAGAACAGCGCCAGATATCAGCACTAGATATATCCACATCCAGCCCCACTTCAATAACCACTTCATGTCAATCTCCCCCTGTTTCCTCTGTATGATCGATTATGGCAGTATTTTTGGTATTCGGATTCGAATCGTTGAACCAAATCCAGGGGATGAACACACAAGTAAGCCATATGGACTGCCGAATCTGATATTCAGGCGCTCATGAACATTCTTAAGCCCTACACCACTATCACTATATTTCTTCTGGCCGCCTCCCTCGTTATCCCATAGATTCATCATCTTGGCTAAGTCGAAGCCCGGACCGTTATCTTTTACGATAATGATCATATCCGTACCCATTTCATAGGCTGTGATTTCTATGATTCCAGGGTCCTCCATCGGCTCAATTGCATGGTACAATGCATTCTCTACAATGGGCTGAACAATCAGCTTTTGAGTCATAAACGTTCTAAGACTCTCAGGAAGATTTATAATATACGAGAATTTATCCTCGAAACGAAACTTTTGAATATCCAGATAATGGCGAACATGTTCAAACTCCATTTGCAGAGGTATCAGCTCTTGATTCTGACTAATACTGATTCGCAGCAGCTTGCCGAGTGAAATGACCATTTTACTAATATCTTTATTACCTTGAAGCACGGCCATCGAATTAATCGATTCCAGTGAATTATAAATAAAATGAGGATTAATCTGCGCCATTAATGCCTTCATTTCCGCTTCCTTTTTGCGACCCTGCTCCGTCTGCACTTGCACAATCAACTCGTTGATCTGTGTGCTCATCCGGTTAAAGCCATCAATCAGAAAATCACTTTCATCATCCGCACGATAACGTGTAGTGATAGGTGTAAATATCCCCTGCTTCACCCGCTTCATCCCGTTGACCGCGCTGTTAATGCTATAAACGAGCCTTCTAACAAAATATCGGTCAAACAAAATGGCGGATAACAATGAAACCGTACTCAAAATAATCGCAATATTACGAATAGATATAGATTCCGAAGAGATTAGATTCATCGGTGTAATCGCTGCCAAATACCAGTCTTTATTATGTGAAGGAAGGAAGGTTATGAGTGATTTTTCCCCCTGATAGTTGTCGATGTAATAGTTTTGTTCCTTGGCATAATCATTTTCTAAAAAAGGGAACTCCGTGCGCTGCCCAATATGTTCACCGGATTTGTTAAAAACGATATTCCCCAGCTTGTTCACCAGCAGAATATCACCCTTCTTAAGCGTTGCTGCCTCCCAGAAAATCTGATCCAGTAAATCAGGTTTAACATTAACGACCAAATAGCCTATATCTTCAAGAGAATAATAATCTTTGATTACTCTGGCTTGCACAAGTACCGGATGGCCCGATAACGCCGAACCATTCTCACCAGGTCCTGACCATACGGGGCGCCCTTCAGCGTTTTCCATAGTATGAAACCAACTTTGCTTCTTCATCTCCTCAAAGGACATCGGCGCATTGTATTGATAAAGCAACCGATCTTTACTATATAAACTAAATGAAGTAATCATCGGATGATTAATGAGTAAGTTGTTGAGTTCCTGCTTGCGATCATAGGTGAGCACAAAGTTAGACTGCTTGAGCGATTGTTGAATAACCGGTTGTGTGATCGCAGAATTTGAGATCGAGGAGATTTCACTAAGTGCGAATTTGAGCTTTCGATCCGTTTCGAGCAGTGAAACCCAGTAGAAGTTACTTGATTTTTTCTCCATAGCGTTAGAGAAGTTAACGTAAGTAACAATCCCCATCAGAATCACTGGAATAAAGACGAGAAGAATAATAGCGAACAAGATTTTACGGCGGAGCTTCATGGTATTCCCCTTCCCCCTGCTGTCTCTGTCCTCTAGTATTCTTCACGAAACCGCCCATTCCCTTGTAAATGTTAAAAGTAAAATCAGCTCTTAATAGCTCCTGAGGTTAGTCCTGCAATTACCCAACGACTAAATAACAGGAAGACGATCAGCAGTGGCAAGGTCGCCGTAAACGTAGCTGACATGATCATTCCATAATCCAGACCGTCGCGATTGGAGAATAACTGCTGGAGCGCGATTTGTATTGTAAAATGTTCTTGGTTCTTTAACACGACCAAAGGCCAGAAGAAGTCATTCCATACGGTCATAAAATTCAATATGCCTAGTGTTGCCATAGCTGGAGTGATAACTGGAATGGCGATGTTCCAAAAGATCCGGAAATGTCCGCCGCCATCAATCCGTCCTGCTTCGATCAGTTCCGTATGTACAGCTGTAGAGATATACTGCCGCATCCAAAAGATCCCAAAGGCATTAACCATAGCCGGAACAATCAGCGCCTTGAAAGAGTCGATCCAGTGGAGCTTGGCCATAATTACATAAGTAGGTAACACACCAAGCTGCTGGGGTACAAATAGAGTGGCAATTACAAAGTAAAACAGAATATTTTTAAACGGGAATTCATATTTAGCAAAAGCATAACCAGCAAGTGTACAGAAAAATACGACCGATATGGTTACCATAGACGAGACGAATAATGAGTTTCCAAGAGCTTGGAAAAAATCCGTTTTATCCAGAACCCGCTGGAAATTATCAAAAAACTGGTTCCCAACCGTAAGCAAAGGGGGTACATGGAATACTGCGCCCCTATCATTTGTGCCAACTACAAACATCCAGTAAAAAGGAAAGATGGACACGAGTGCACCAAGAATCAGAATGAGATAAAATCCTATTTTGCCGAAAATCCCAAGATCATCCGGATCTTTTTTTAATAGACGCACAGTACTCACGCTTTACCCCCTCCTGTATCTCCACCCATGCGGCTTGAAACCAGCATATTAAGGACAGAAAATATAATCGTGACCACAAACAGCAGGACTGCCGTAGCCGCCGCCGTACCGAAGAATCCATTGCGGAATGCCTCGCTGTACAAATAGGTAACCATAGTGATGCCTTCCTGACGTGTAGATCCCGTTCCTGATTGTCCTAAGAATACATAAGGCTCAGTGAATAGCTGCAGGGCGCCTATAGTCGAGAGCAAAGTGACAAATACGATGAACGGTTTCAGTAATGGCAATGTAATGAAGGTTAATTGTTGCCTTCTGTTCGCTCCATCAATACGGGCTGCTTCATACAAATCCGTCGGTATACTTTGAAGTCCTGATAGAAAAATAATGGCATTATACCCTGTCCAGCGCCACATCACCATGGTTGAGATCGCGATTTTGACCCCCCACCAGCCAGAGTTGAAGGCCACACTATCAAGCCCTAAACCACTGAGCATCCAGTTGAGCATCCCGTTGTTCCCAAACAGCGTACTAAACACTAGGGTAACCGCAACGATAGATGTAATATTGGGCATGAAAAAGAGAACACGGAACGTTTTCTTGAAACGAGTCATCCCCGAATTCAACAATACGGCAATCAAAAGCGCCAATAGGATCTGTGGAACAGTTCCGAGCAGTCCCATAATTAAGGTGTTGCTAAAAGAAATCCAAAAGGTAGGGTCGCTTGTGACCAATTCATAATTTTTCATTCCTACGAATTTCATAGGATTCAAGGCATCCCATTTAAAGAATGAGAGGTAGATCGTAAAGAAGATCGGATATAGTCCAAATATCGAGAACAGAATAAAAAAAGGAGAAATGAAAGTATAAGCGGTGATGCGGCTCCTTCTTTGTTCAGTTAAAAACGGGCGCTTGCTCTCGGCATGCGGACTCGAAATAACAGGCTCAGCCATGTCACACCTCCAGGTAATCTAACGTATTAAGCAAAAACATCTTCGGCGTCTCTATAAGGACGCTAAGCGTTTATGCCAGATAAATCCGAATTCATAGAGAATACCGTTCTCCATGAATCCGGACCTTCTAGAAATAGAGTGCTTTTATTAGAAATCTTAACTGCGTTCAGCCAGTGTTTTCGCTTGTTTTACAGCTTCATCCCACTCTTTATCCGGATCAGCCTTTTTCTCCAGCACATTTTTCAGTGCATTTTTGAAGAAGGTATCGGTTTGGTCATGAAGAGGACCGTAGTATACAGGTTTTACACGATTAGCAGCTTTACCAAATTCAACAGCCGTTTGTTGTCCACCGAAGAATTCATCCTTGAAATCTACGAATGCCGGATCTTCGTACAGGGCAGGTATAGAAGGCATCAATCCTTTAGTTTTGAATGATTCCAGTTGATTATCCTTGTTATCCATCCATGCGATAAAGTCATAAGCTTCTTTAGAATGCTTACCTTCTTTAGGGAGTGTCAAGAACGAACCACCCCAGTTACCAGCACCTTCTGGAAGCTGCGCGATTTTCCATTTGCCAGTGGAGTCTGGAGCATTACTCTTAACATTCCCTGCCATCCAAGCAGGTCCCATAACCACTGCAAATGATCCGTCGTTCATCCCTTGTCCCCATTCAGGAGACCAGAGCATCACATTGCTGATCCAGCCTTCTTGGATACCTTTAACTGTGAAATCATAAGCTTTGCGAACTTGCGGATTAGTGTCTCCGATAAAGCTGCCATCCGCTTTGCTGAAATAGATTTCATCCGCAGATTGGTCACGTAATGCGTTAAATGTAAGATCAGTAAGGTCTACAAACGGTTTGCCTGTCTTTTCCTTGAAAGCTTTGGCTACAGCTGCGAACTTGTCCCAAGTATCAATCGCTGCGCCAAATCCTTCGGAGTCACTTGGCAATCCTGCTTCTTCAGCCAAATCTGTTCTGTAATACACAACCGTTGGACCGATATCTGTAGGAAGACCCAGCTGGAAGCTTCCATCTACGGAAGAGGCTTGTTTCCATTTCCAATCCAGATAGTTCGCTTGAATATCTTTGGCTCCGAGATCATTCAGGTTATAGAATTTATCTTGTGCATTGATAAAACGCTCCATGAAACCGATTTCAAGTTGGAAAATATCTGGTGCGCCCGACCCCGCCGATAAAGCAGTGGTCAAATTATTATGGTGAGCCGTTTGGTCACCGGTATTTTGAACCTTGATCGTAACGTTTGGATGTTCCTTCGTGTACTCTTTCGCTAGATCCTCGTAGTTCACGTTACCGAGTGTCCAGAAAGAAAGTTCGATTTTCTCAGCAGGCTCAGTACCCTCGTCTTTTGTAGGTTCATTTGTGCTTGCTGCGTTGTTACCTGTATTTTTACTTGATGCATTATTCTCGGCGTTGTTGCCTCCGCATGCTGCCAGTGAACCTACAAGCATGATAGCGACTAACGAAAGCGCCAAGTGTTTTACTTTATTCATTCCCCTGTACCCCTTTCAAAGGTTTCTCTTACAAGATTTAGTGTACAGGGTTTATATTCTTTTTTTGAGGAGGCAAACTTCCGATTTATGGTGGAAATACTTCTGATTCAATTAAAAAAAGCCCTCATAAGAGGACTCAAAGTTCATTACCATAAAATTTGTTTTCCCCACCAGCGTTTTTATAGGCTCTGAGAACGTTTAGCATGGCCTGTTTCTGACGATTACTCAGTACTATGTCTTCCTGGTATAAACCCAATCCTGTCAATCGCACAATTGTTTTCTCGGCATTAGCCATCGCCTTTATCATCTTTAAATCTTTAAGATAAACAGTATCTTCATAAACTTCACGTACAGTACTATAAGAAAATGATTTCTTTATTAGAATTCCCGCATTATTAGTAACTTCAAAAACTTCCTCATCTGCTCTAATCTTAATCCACTTTGTGTCAATCTCACGATTACCTATATAATCAACCACATAATGAAGATTTGAGACAATACCTTCTTCGTTTTTTATGAAATAAACGTAAAAATCATTCTTGTCTATGTTATCAATGGTTGTTTGTGCATAATAGACTGAGAATTCTCCAAACTCATCCCTCTCCTCAATCAGACCGGATAATGCTTTATTGACTTCTTCGGGTGATTTCGTGGGTTCCGGTGGTGTATTCTGCACATTTGAAGAACATGCTGATAAAGATATGACTAGGAGCATCAAATAAAGTGTTTTTCTATTCATGCCTCTTCTCCAGCTCTGTAGCTTGCGCGCTGTCATCGGTAGCATTATGCCCTAAAGTTTCGATAATCTTCTTTTTCAATGTCTGACCTCCAAAATATTAATATACCAAGTATATCCAAAAACCGGGTGATAGGGTAGGACATTGTTAAGAGACTACGAATGTACCGCTGCAGCTAACTGTATCTACAATGCCGTCGATATGAGTTCCACGATTAACGGTTTATGATTGTTTTCGTTAGATTTTCCAGCAAGCGTTCAAAAATCGTTGCTAACAAACCACATTCAATTGAATGTGGTCTTAAACATTTACTTCGTATCTTTGACCTTCCTTAAATAAATATTTCATACAGACCTATGCCTACTAATAACAATCCACCGATAAGATCAGAATGTTTACCTAGCCAAGTTTTGGACATTCGATTCCCGATTTTCATTCCGGCAGCAACAGTGATAAACGAAAAGGCACCCACTGAGATCGCTGTGAATGTTGCGTTCACGCCGCTGATCCCTGCTCCAAAGCCTGTAGCAATACAATTGATAGCTAGCGCCACACCCAACCACACCGATTCTTGCCATTTTAAAACATGACGATAGCCAGTATCTGTAGAAGTTGTGCTGAGGACGTTGCTCTCTATATCCATGCTTACATTTGAAGTTGGTTTCTTATGCACAGCTTTAATACTCCAGATTCCCATAAACAGAATCAAGCACCCTCCAATGGCATTTCCATTCGCTTCAGAAAAATATTCTGACACATACTCACCTGAGGTTATTGAGATATATGTAGCCAGCATCGACAGAACAGCAATAATCAGATTAGAAAATGGTGTAATTCTTGTGGACCTAGCGCCAAAGGAAACGCCTATTCCTAAGTTATCCAAATTTGAAGCCAACCCAATAATGATGATGGAAAGCCAATGCATATCTAGACCCCCTTAATACATTCATAACTATGTTATGTCTGAGATGGGCGTATAGAATTTTGTCCAAATGTGCTGCTCATAGAATGTTCGTCAGCTTCATTTATATTGGATTTCTCATGCTTCCACAGTTATACTATTTTTATTTCTAACTTCATTAAATGATCAAAAGGAGTTAAATACTTATGCCAATTAACCGCCCGCTGCTAACAGACAGCGATTTCCAAGAAGCCGTTGACCGCAAACTACCTGTTCGTGTATTTCAGGACGATCATTTGGTGAATTCAGGGGCCACTGTTGTCCGCTTCACCGATTCTGATGTAGTTATTCAGTCGAGGGTTAGCGATCTGACTTATTACGCTCGTAAGAGTTGCCAATTTTATGAGGTTAGACCCTAAAAAAAGCCGGAACACACTGACCCTTGGGATCAATGCGTTCCGGCTTTTTTCAGCAGACATATGTAGTAGCTCTTACTTAATATTTTTGTATGTGCCATACACTTTCATTTTTTCATTCAAGACTTCCTGAAAACTCTGCTTCTTCTTATTAGCTCTCTCTTGTTTAGGATTGACCACGGGCTGAGGTCTAAAAAACTGATGATTGTAAGCCATAAGATTATGTACCATCACATTCATTGAATTCTAACCTCCTTCCGTGTCGTTCCTGAAATTTCTATTTTCGCTTAATTGCATATGGTTACTTACCCAGCTTCTCCAAAGTTTAATCACTTTTATGACTTTCTGTTTAAACAAATTTAAATGATCCCTTTTTGCAATGTGCTAAATACCTCTTTGTAAATCACGAATGTCTCTCCACGAAATAAGTTTGATTTGCTCATTATTAATCACTTGCTTAATTTCAATATCATTTAGAAGAAGATACTCCAATTCTCTTTCTGTATAACATTCCGTTATCGCTATTAACTGCTCTGTTTTTTTAGAAGGATGTATAGTTAACTGGGTTACTCCAGGTTTTAGATTCTTTAATAGATCAGTTAATCTCCTTTTCATTTTGCTGTACTCAGCAGTGGGGTTAAAACAATATGGAAGAGAAACTATATCATCGATTAATAAAATCCCCCTCTCTTTTGCTGAAGAAATTCTTTTTTGAAACAATCTCAATTGATCATTATTAAAAAATGGTTGGTCTAAGATCCTACTAGGTAAATTAAAGGGTAGTTGGTACTTTTCACATAAATCAAATGTTATTTCTATAAAATCTCGCCCTGTGAATAACCCCATAATGCTTCCACCATGACTATCCAGATGAGTTGGATCAATGCCTTGTACAATTGCACTTTGGATCTGCGATTCCATCTCTAATTTAACCTCATTAGCAGCAGCGTTTCTTTCCAGAAGAGTGGCATCTTGATGAAAATATCCTTCCGCCGTAATTAAACTATTTAAATTTCTTTCTTTGAATACTGGTTGATACAGATGTTTCTCGCCGCTTGTTAAAGTTAGATGAATTCCAATATTCTTTATCCCTTTACTATTGACAATCTCCATTGCTTCATTTGAGTCTGGGCAAGGGATCATAATAGATGTGGATGTTATTGCTTTTTCTTCAAATAAGTTAACAATAGCTTCATTAGTTCCTTTAGTTATTCCAAAATCGTCGGCATTAATAATTAACAAACGGTCGTCAATCGCAAAACCTAATTTTTGTATCATAAACCTTCCCCCTATTAATGAATGATTTTTTAAAAAAATAACAATAAGGACGCAATCACCGTTAAGTGTTTGCGTCCTTATTGTGTAAACCGTTCATTTGCTCCCTATAGCAGTGGAAGCCTAGAATCTAACGCTGTGATGGAAATCTAGCGTTCCCAAAACCTTTATTACTATAATCAACTTGACCTCTCATCAGTTCAAGCAAATATTCGGGATCAGAGTTCATATCTAACATTTTCAACGCATTTTTTGGAGCAAACCCTTCACTTACACTATGAGTGATCATGGCTAACAGTGGATTAAAATAACCTCTTATATTCAGCAGCCCTATAGGCTTCTGATGAATCCCAATCTGCATCCAGCATAGAATTTCAAATAACTCATCAAAGGTTCCGAGACCACCCGGCAGGGCAATAAACGCATCAGCCATACCGCTCATAACGGCCTTTCGTTCATGCATACTAGAGACCTCAATCAGATTCGTTAGCCCAGAATGCCTGATTTCATCTTTAAAAAGATCCACTGGCATGATACCGACGACTTCACCACCATTTGCCAACACTCCGTCTGCCACCTGTCCCATCAGGCCATTTCTTGAACCTCCATAAACCAGCCTACAACCTTGTGCAGCTATATGATAACCCAACTCTCTAGCCATTTCTGTATATTCTGAATTAAGACCTGGATTCGAACCGGCGAACACACATATTGTAAAAGCCATACCTATCACTCCAGACTGGTTATTATGGTTCAATTGAGATAATTCACTTATTGTACATCAGAATATTAAAATAAGTGTTAAATGAAAGTCATCTTTTTGTTTGTATCGTTAATTGGTACAGTTTACTATTCCACTCTGCAGTAACACCTAGTGCCTTAGCCAAAGCTGCCGCTGGAACAAGTGATGCATAACTTACTTTAATGGCTCCCTCTTTAAAGATGATTTTCTTGCCTTCTTTCGAGAGCGTCATATCTCCGTCCCATGAGAGGGTGTAGCCCAGATTTTCCGCCACTTCCCTGATCGGTACTCTTACACTTCCATCCAAGAATATAGCAGACTGTGCGGAGTCGATCTTCTTCCCATCCACGATTACAGTAACAGGCTTCAAGATAGGAGATACAGTAAAAGGACGTGAATCAAGCGCGCTGATTCCAAGTTGACCAAACATATTCGTCCCCCAAGCTACTGCTGTTCCATCCTTCAAAACTGCATATTTACTATTTTCCCCCGTGGCAAAAGAAACCGGATTGCTCAAGCCTTTGATTTGTTTAGGTTTAGTAAAGACCCATTTACTGTCGGTTGATGATTGGGTATTCCAAGTCCACGCGGTGCCATCTTTTTTAACAGCTACAAAGCCACCTAAATCCAGCGTAAGTTTGGAGATCGGCTTTATGACTGTGATCTTTTGCAGACCTTGCAATAAAGTGCCAGCTTCCCATACCCAGTATTCTCCTTTTTTATTGGCAACAAGATTGAACCCATTTTTCGTCTGAACAGATACAATATCCGTAAGACCTGGCATCTTCTTCATCATGATTTCGTTATTATTATTGCTGTCAACCGTTGCCCAGACACTTCCATTCTCAGTTAACGCCAGTATACTCCTCCAGTTCATAGAAACGGACTTCACATGATATAAATCCTTGACTGGGGTCGGCTTCTTCACCGCTTTTGTATTCTCTATTTGCGGGTTAGCGCTCCAAATCCAAAGAGTACCGTTGGTGCGAATTGCGGCCTGATAGTCACTGTTACCGACCCACATTACCTCACTTAAACCCTGAACCTTGGTAGCAGCAGGCAACTCTGTAAAACCTACATCAGTGATTTCTGGAGGATTCCACTGGAGTACGCTTCCATCCTTTCTCAAAGCTAATGTATTGTGTATGCCTGAAGCTATACTGACTACATCGGTCATCCCAGAGATAACCTGAGGAAGCAGCACCTTGTGCTGTTTAGTGCTTACCCCATTGCCTGCTTCTATAGCATTCTTATCCCGGTAATCTCCCCAAGCTTTAACCGTCCCGTCTTCGTTCAGCGCAACATAATAAATTCCACCGATCTCTAACTGCTTCGTACGATCAAGCGCTGCTATGCTATGGGGAGTAATCGTCCACCCTTCAGGACCTGCAGTTCCATTTGCAAATTGTCCAAAAACATTGCTCCCCCAAGACCATACGGTTCCGTCAGTCCCCAGTGCGAAGGAGCTCCCTCCCCAAAATCCAGAAGTGGCAACAATCTCCTTAATTCCACTCAGCTTCGCGGATGAGGGATCCGCGCTTATCACTTGTGGGACTGACGTAACAGCCATAAAAGTAGAACAAACAACCAAACTAAACAGCCGTAGCTTCCTTGCTAATAAGTTCATCTTGTTTTTCCCTTCTTATGATATTATTGTAATTATTATTCATCTTACACTAAGACGCTATTAAGCTGCTCAAAGTTGTATAATTTTTAAGTCCCGGGATTCAGATTGCTTCGAATTATGTTATAATTACGCTCTTAGATCTACTCTTTTCAATCGCAATACCGGAACCAAATGATTATGGAGGGAAGTTATGCTTAAATTTATAGGTGTTTTACTGCTCTTCAGATTAGTGGGCAACCCTTTTCTGGCTATATTCATCCTGCTTCTTATCTTGTATTTCTTGGATCGGCGATATGTGGGCATCTTCCCCAGCATTACAAAGCCCTTCAAAAGAATGCGTCAAATTTCCAAGTTACGTACAACCATTTCTTTAAATCCTAATGATGTTTCATCCAAATTTGATTTAGCGCGGAGTTTGACAGAACGTAAAAAATACAGGGAAGCGAAGGATCTCCTACTGCAAATCGAGGACCGTTATGAACAATCTGCTGAATATTGGGTAGAACTCGGACATGTGAATCTTAAGCTAGGCGCTTTGGAGGAAGGCGAAGCACAAATGCTTCGTGGTCTGGAGATCAACCGTAAGGCTCGATATGGACAGCCATATCTTTGGTTAGCGGAAACTTTCCGCCATACGAATCATGATAAAGCATTGCATTACGTTACTCAGTATCAAGAAATCCAGTCTTCTTCTTCTGAGGCGTATTATCTGGCTGGCTCGATGTATAAAGCGCTTGGCAGATCAGAGGATGCGAAGCGAGCTTTCGAAGAATCCACCGCTGTTTATCGTTCACTGCCTAAATATAAAAAACGGCAGGAGCGCGGTTGGGCGTTGCGCAGCTTTTTCGCCAAGATGAAATAAACTTGACGACTCCTTAACCCAAAAAACGGAGATCACTTCTGATTATCAGAAATGATCTCCGTTTTTTTATAATAAATTGGGGGGAAACGATGTTATTAGTTCGTCACTAATTTCCAAAGCGATAGTGCCGACTCCGGATTCCAGTTGGTATCACCGAAACTTCTAAATGTCACTCGAGCTTCATAAACGTTACCTTTGTATTCAACTTTTGTTCCTACAATGTACAACCCGGTTGCATTCCAAGCTGCTACATCTGGTAATACGGGTTTCACAAGGGTTGTGACTGTATACAAAGAGCTCTTGTCTGAAATATTACCAGCAGCGTCTACAGCTCTCACATGATAATTGTACGTAGTGGATGCTTGCACCGTTAAATCCGTAAAGGAAGTTCCCTTAGTTTGAGTCAATTCAACACCCTCTCGATACACAACATAATGATTAACACCTACATTATCTTGGGCGGCGTTCCACATCAGATTAACACTATTGTGCTTCACTGCCATGGTATGCAGCCCCTCAACCATCGAAGGCTTCACAGTATCTGGTGTTTCCACTGGAGGTATAACCACTTCCGGGTTTGGTGTGCTAACAACAATAATATTACTTGCGCCTGACGTGTTTCCTGCACGATCCACCGCAACAATATAATATGTATAAATTTTACCTGCTTCTACAGTAATGTCTTTAAAGCTCGTTGTTGAGGATGTTCCGATTTGTTTCGCTATACCGACGCTATCCCCGCGATAAATCTTGTAATGATCTACGCCTACGTTATCTGTTGCAGCATTCCACATAAGATCTACACTGCTCGATTCTACACTCATCGTGTGTAACCCTGTTACTGTTGACGGCTTCTCCGTGTCTGGTTGTACCCCAGGTCCTGATTCATCGTTCTTTAGATTCACATCAATGACTTGGTAGAAGGCATTCGCTGTATCATCAATATCCCACACCGCCAAAATAACATGGTATCCACTGCGGTCAGTTGGGACATTTACTTTGTGCGTCACAGAACGCTCAGGCTGTTTACCGCCATTCTCAAAAGTTCCAATAAGCTCTAAATCGGAACGTTTAATTGGCGTATTAGGATTCCAACCTTTTTTCGTAATATAGTAATGCCATTTTGTTGTTCTATGTTGTGCTGTATGATACCAAGTGATGTCATTGACTCCGCCAACCATATCGTGCTTAATCCAGCGATCACTTGATTGTTGATCCAGAATTCCTCCGAACATGCCACCCGCAGATGCAATCTTCCCGTCCGCAGGACCCGCCAATGGGAAACCCTTTGGTGCCTCTAGACTCTGTGGCTCATATTGAACAGAACCCACATTATTCGCTGCACCAAGCTTCGCACGACTTGCTGGTTCGGATACATAACCGTGTCCTAACGCTTTATCGGTATCGATAAGTCCTACTCCGGCAATAACTCCCGCTGTAATAACAAATGGAGCAACCTTCTTTGCGATACTGCTGTTCTTCATGCTTACTTTTATCATTCATCATCTCGCTTTCTAGTTGTAATTTGGAGACTTTGAAAACGAATCCAGTGTTATTATAATTTTCTAAAAACATAATAACAATAACCTAAAGAACCAGACGTCAATGGATAAAAGACCCATGACAATTGAACGGATTAGTAGTTCTCCCCGCTAATAATGCCCCATCGAAACGATTCATTCTACTCAAATAAAAAGCCAGCCACCGATAAATATATCGGTGGCTGGCTGCAAAAAAACAACTTGTTATGACTTCTGATTCATAAATGGGGTATAGTCCCATTTACATATTTAAATCCTGCTTGTTAACTTCTCCGCTCTGTTTAACCGAAAATGGCCACCAATTTCCTCGGCCGAAGATCCGTACCATTACAGGGACAAAGAACGGCAGGAAGATTAAAGCATACAAGGCCAATCCTACGAGCACCACTGTAGCAATCTGCATCATCGACAATACCCCAGAAGGATACATCGAAGCGAAGGTACCACCCAGAATAACTACAGCTGAAAGGATAACTGTACCCATATTGCGCATAGCGTGTAGAATCGCTTCTTTTACGTCCCATGTTTTATTTTCGTTAAACCGGGCCATTAAGAAAATGCTATAATCCACACCTAGTGCAATCAGCATAACAAAACTAAAGAATGGCGTCGTCCAGGTAATCCCTTCATAGTGCAGAAGATTAACGAAAATAGCCTCTGTAACGCCCAACGCTGAAAAGTAAGTGATCAAAAGTGAAATAATAAGGTAAATCGGCATTACGATTGAACGGAGCAGCAACACTAATATGATGAAAATACCGCTCAGCATCAAGATTACTGTACGCGTATAATCTTCATTGGAAATATTCCGCAAATCGCTTTGACTGCTTGTAACCCCGCTAATAGCTGTTTCAGCATTTTCAAGCTTCGTACCTTTAACTGCACGATCTACTGCTGCTTGAATATCACCCACACTATCTATAGCCTCTGAGCTGTAAGGATTCTCAGTGAATACCACGTCCAATGTCATCACCTTACGGTCATCAGATAAGTACGTGTCAAATACCTGCTTTATACCTTCAGCTTTAAGTGCCTCAGCCGGTACGAAGAATCCGCTCAGCTCTTCATCCTTAGCCGCTTGAATCTGATTCAAGTATTCTTGTGCCGAGCCCAGACCGCTTGTAATTTGCTTCAATCCATCAGCACTATCGCTTAGTCCAGTGGTTAAGGCTCCAATCTGACCTGTCAATTCACCAAAACCATCTGCAAGCTGCTTCTGTCCGCCTTGCAATTGATCAAGACCACTTGTGATAGACGGAATCTTTTCTACGATCTGTCCTTGACCTGCTGCCGCCTGGTCGAGTCCAGATTGCAGTTGACCGATTCCAGCTACAAGCTTAGCTAAACCTTGCGCGAGCGCGGTTTGCCCAGCCGCAGCTTTGGCATAACCGGCATTCGCTTCATTTAAGCCAGTAGCTGCACCTTTAAGCTGTTCTGAAACCTGACCAAGACCGGCTGCTAGTTGCGCTGCACCCGTACCACTTTGTGCTACTGTACCTTTGATCGTCAAATAATTTACATCCTGAACAATTTCCGGATAACTGCTCTCTAGGCCAGCGAAGGAACCGTCCAGTCCTTTTAATGCCTCTGCAACACCTTGTAGCTGCTTCGGAAGCTGCCCGAGTCCTTCATCCAGCTGGGTTAAGCCTCCACCGATTTTTTTATAGCCCTCAAGTAACTTCGCATTTGCATCTGCTAACTGTTTAGCACTTGTTGCTGCCTGCTGAAGACCGGATTTGATCTCTCCTGCACCCGCTGAGCCACTCTTAATCCCGCTCTCAATCTGGGTGAGCCCAGCGCCTAAAGCAACAATTCCGTCTTTGAGATCCGCTGTGCCCTCTGTCAGCTTAGCACTCCCTGCAACAGCTTCTGTAAGTTTAGGAGCATTATCGCTAAGCTGTTTACTAGCTTCAGACAAGCCGGTCTGAATCTTGGTCAGACCTTCGTTACTCTGGTCCAGTCCATCAGAAAGTGTACCGACCTGATTCGGAATCAAGAAATCGCTAATCAGCTCACCTGTAGGACGTGACATGCTGCGAACGGATTTTACGCTATCCACTTTTTCCAGCTCGCGGCTAATTTTCTCCGCAAGTCCCAGATATTCTGAATTGTCCATACGATCATCATTCTTGATAACGATCTTGCCAGGCATCGATTCACCTGGTCCGAAGCTCTCCGAAATAATATTAAAGCCTTTTACGGAAGCATATTCCGAGCCAATTTCCTCCAAGCTGTTAAAGGACAGCTTACCGCTATAGGTAACTAGGAATGGGGATACGATTACTGCAACGATTAGAAGTGCGGCCCACGGTCTTTTTAAAGAAAAAGAACCTGCCCATCCCCAAATACGGCTCTCACTATGCTCCAGCTTGCCACGGGAGGGCCAGAATAGCTTTTTGCCTAGAACAGCCATAAAGAATGGAACAATCGTCACAAGTGCCAATAGCATAACTGCAATACCAACTGCAACAGCTACTGCTGAACGATAAAGAATAAATTTCGATAACCCAATCGCTACAAAACCTACAAACACCGCTAAGCCCGAATAGAACACCGTTCCTCCAGCTTTTCGATAAGTTGCAATGATTGCACTTTTAGTATCTTCTGCGGTCATCAATTCTTCTTTAAAGCGACTGATCAGCAGAATACAATAATCCGTACCGATCCCGAACATGACCGCAACCATAAAGATTTGAGTAAACGTTGATAAAGGAAAATCATAACGATCCACCAAAAAAGCCACGACAGATTGGGATACAATATAGCTGATACCCACGGTCAGCAGCGGTACAAAAGGCGCTACGAACGAACGAAACACGACGAATAGAATAAGTAGGATAAAGACAACTGTAATATACTCCGACTTCTTTAGCCCTGCTTCTGAGCTAGCAATCATATCCTCTGTAATCAGACCTTCACTGGTCAAATAATGATCTGCTTTAACACCTGAGAGCATCTCATCCACTTTATCTGGCAGAGCAGTAACAGCCTCTCCTTCACCTTTTACGGTCAACGCCACCATAATAGTCTTGCCATCTTTGGCAATCAGTGTATCTTTAAGCTCACTTTGTGAAAAAGGATCGGTGATGGAATCTAACTGCAGAGCTTCCTTATTCGCAGCCAGCTTCTCAACGCCTTGTTGAATACTTGCTGTTTCTTCCGCTCCGATTCCCTTCGGGTTATTGAACACAAGGGCTACTTGATGGAGTGATTCGCCTCCCTTGTCACTTGATGCTTCCTTCATGATTTCTGCTGCTCTAGATGAAGGGTATCCCTCTGGAACCGTAACCTGCCCCTTCTCACGGACAAGATCAGAGAAAGACGGGGCCGTCATCACTAGCACCACCGCTACAGCGAGCCAGATTGCGATAACCGCCCATCTTGTTTTTAGAATCGTCTTCATTGGCTCTTCCCTCCATTATCATTCTGAATTAGACTTGCCAGTTTCTCAAACATCATGATGAATGTCTCAATATCCTTCTTTTCAAAATGAAACAAATACGGGGCCACTACTTCATGTACTTGCGACTCAGCTGCTTCAAATACTCTTTTACCATGCTCTGACACCGATAAATACACCTGACGACGATCATTCTCGTCACGAGTGCGCTCAATAATGCCCGCTTGCACCAGTCTGTTGATTATTGCTGTAATGGAGCTTTTACCCACGCAAAAAGTTTCTGCTAGATATGTAGATGTACATTGTTCCTGAGCATTAATCAGACGCAGAATTTGATACTGATCATTCGTTGTATCTGCAGCAATGCTATCTTTAATTCTTGCGGCTACTTGTCTAGTCACCATCATATAAGCATCCATATAACGGTTAATCCAATGCTGAACTTCATCTTCCAAAGCTTCCTACCTCCAAATATAGTTCAACTGTAGAACAGTTTCATTGTCAAACTATAATCCCATTTATTTCAAAAGTCAACTTTACAATTCTAAGGAACAATTTAAGGTGACCCAACAAAAAAACAGGCCGAGATTTCATCTCGACCTGCCATTGTATGTCTTCTAAAAATTGTTTATTCCTCATCCTCGATCTCTTCTACTTCATAAACACATCTCAGCGTTTCAATGCCTGCTGCATTTTCGCCGAGGCTGTACACCATGAACCCAAGACTACGGTAGAAATCTGCAGCAATCTCATCCTCTATTTCAGCTACCAGATAACGCGGCTGACGCGTAGTAAGCAGCTCCAGAATCATCCCTCGTGCATAACCTTTTCCTCTGTTCTCTGGCAATACAGCAATATGCCGAATATCCAAGGAACCATCTTCTGTTTCTTCAAAGCCTACAAGACCAAGCAGTAATTCTTCCTCTTCCCAGCCATATAACTTTAGCCCGGCTTGTTCGCTATACTCAGACGAAGTCTGCTTTAGAGCATTCGGATCATCTATGACCGCATAGGTCAGCAGCTCATTCACCTCAGATGTACCAATGAGGGGTTTAAGATCAATCAACATTCTTCACATTTCTCCTTCTTTGTTCCTTTTACAGCTAATCACTCGAAACAATCCGTAGCCTGTCCACACACCTAGCATGTTTAATAGTAAATCATCAATATCGAAGCTTCCCACATGCAGCAGCATTTGCAAACACTCCAAAAGCAGAATACAAGGGACAGCATATAGCGAGATTCTAAGGCAAGAAACAGGACGTATCTTTACTAATGGCGAAAGAAAACCAAATGGAATAAAAACTACAACATTTCCTAGCAGATTTACTAGCCGATTGATAAGTGATAAACCGTTATCCAAGTTGAAATAAAGTGACACCGTGCGAAATGGAACCAGATTATACTGAAGAGGACCTCCGGTATGTACCTCACGTCCAAATCCGATAAACATCCAATAGATAACAGTAGCACTATACAGAGTTAGCACTACCCGTGTCAATCCTTTTAGCGGCCATGAACGGTAAGTTTCTTTATGTCTGCGGTTAATCAATTCTTAGGTTGAGCTTCAATAATTTCGATACTTCCATCAAGTTTACCTACGATCGCCATCGCTGCAATTCCAATAAATAGGCCGTGATCTACAACACCCGGGATGTTTTGGATGGTCAGTGCTAGCTTCGGTGCAGCTTCTATCGCTTCAAATCTGCAGTCCGCAATGTAATTGCCATTATCCGTCTTATACAACTCTTCTCCGCTGCGACGCAATTCAGGTTGGCAACCCAGTTTGGCAAGCTCTGCCACAGTCCATTCCCAGGCGAAAGGAACGATTTCCACCGGCAACGGAAATTTGCCTAGCGTGTTTACAACTTTACCTTCATCGGCAATCACAATCATTCGGGTACTATTACTAGCTACAATCTTCTCACGAAGCAAAGCGCCGCCGCCGCCTTTAATTAGTTGCAGACTGCTGTCTAGCTCGTCCGCTCCGTCAATGGTTAAGTCCAGACTATCAATATCACCAAAAGCTACCAGTGGAATTCCCAGCTCTCGTGCTTGCTCTTCGGAAGCGCGTGAAGTAGCTACTGCGGTAATTTTCAAGCCTTCACTGACGCGTTCACCGAGCTTGCGGATTGCCCAGTAGGCAGTTGATCCCGTACCCAGACCTACCTTCATTCCATCTTCTACATATTCCACTGCTTTTTCAGCTGCTAGTTGTTTAACGTTGATACTCATTTTAATACCCCCATGTTATCCATTATAAAGTTTTATAGTATTTTGCCGTAACAGAGACTATCCGGATCACCTATGTAGGGTCCAAATAAATCAATCGGTTGGTAGCCATGCTTGACGTAAAGCGCAATCGCTTCTGGCTGCTTAATTCCGGTCTCCAATCGGATCTCCTTAAACCCCGCCGCTAAAGCTTGTTCTTCAAGGAATAACAGCATATTTGTAGCTATGCCCATTTTACGATAACTAGAATCTACATAAAAGCGCTTCAACTCCATCGTTGCGATCTCTATTCCGATATAATCCAGTGGACGAAGCCCACCACAGCCCACTGGTTTTCCGTTTAAGTAGGCTACTACGAAAGTCATTTCTTTTACTTTGGGATCCTCGAAATCAACAACATAGATCGTCTCATGCGGATAACGCATCTTCAGTTCCTCATCCAGAAACGTAATAAGTTCTCTTAAATCAGCGTTCTCTGGATCAACTACTTCAAAATTCACTTCTGTTACGGGCGACACTCTATTTCCCTCTTTTCTTGTATCCAAATTCGTATTATCCTTCTTGCAGCCAAAAAAATCAATATTCTTCATTCTGTCTTATGTATATTGTAATTTCACTACATCCTCTAAGTTTAGGATCATCTCTTTTTCAGCGTGGTTAGCAGCCCTATGTAAGTAAGCTTTATGCTCAATGAAAGCATCTGAGGGGGCTGCCAATTTAATGTGCTCCAGCACACTGCGTTCGACATCAGCGAGAACTAGATTTCCTCTACCCGCACTTACTCTACATAGATTAATGATTGCTAAAGGCTTATTCACAACTGCCTGCCCGCTGGACTCCACAAAAACTGTGTATTGAACTAAAGGAATTACGTCTGGATCTTCCACACTAGCAGCACAAGATTGGTCAAAGATAGAATACATTAGTGAAGGATTGCGTGATAAAGTTCCTAATTTTTTCTGATTAGATACCAATTTGCTGTTCTGGTAAGCCAAGAATCCGGCAACTGACAACACGAGCACAAGCAAAATAACTAATATCGAGTACATTTCATCACGTCCCACCCAATACTCCATAATAACAATACCGATTATATATTATCATGGATAACTGCATAGACCAATCCTATATTATCAACACTATAACAAGTGTAAGCGATATTCAATCTATAAAGTTATTTTGAAATATTCAAAATAACAGTTGAAACTTCGTTTGACATGTCTCATAATGAAAATATGAATATTGTTTGTCAATCCATATGGAAATCAAGGGAGGAAACTTAAAATGAAGTTTTTCTTGGACACCGGAAATATTGAAGAGATCAAACGTATTACTCGCCTCGGATTAGTGGATGGCGTAACGACTAACCCGTCGCTCATCGCTAAAGAAGGAAGATTGTTTAAAGATGTTATCAAAGAAATCGTAGCAATCGTTCCAGGTCCAGTAAGTGCAGAAGTAATCGGACTTACAGCAGAAGAAATGCTTAAAGAAGCATACGAAATTGCTGAGTGGGCTCCAAACGTTGTCATTAAACTCCCTATGACTGAAGATGGCTTGGAAGCTTGTTATGAGCTTACAAAAAAAGGTATCAAAACTAACGTAACGCTTGTCTTCTCAGCGGCTCAAGGCTTAATGGCTGCAAAAGCAGGCGCAACTTATATTTCTCCTTTCGTAGGACGTCTGGATGATATCGGTGTTGACGGAATGAAGCTGATCAAGGATCTGAAGACCATCCTAACTAACTACGGTATGACTTCCGAAATTATTGCAGCATCCATCCGTAACATTGCGCATGTTGAGCAAGCCGCTCTTGCTGGTGCTCACATTGCTACCATACCAGGTTCGCTCCTGCCTACCCTCTGGAAGCATCCGCTGACAGATAACGGTATCGAACGCTTCCTGAAGGATTGGGAATCCGTACCACAAGCATAAGATTGTCTTTCATTCTTTTATTAAAGGGCTATTCCGCAAGCTACGGCAACGTAGCTTAAGGATAGCTCTTTTTTCCATCTAAAGTCCTTGCAGAAGTCTGACGAACACGCTTTGACAAGAGTCGAGCATCTACCTGCTCCGTTTCTTTCACGTCAGATTCTCCCTTGCTCCCCTTGCTTGGCGTTACTGCAAATAAGGTCAGCAATCCACCAATTGCGCCGACTGTAGCCATCAAAGCGAATAATATCCAATGACCACTGCTTAACAGCAGCGATACCACTGGCGGTCCTGCGGCTACCCCTATAAACCTCATACTGCTATAGAGAGCGGTTATCGTGCCGCTATTTTCTTTCTCAATTCCCTCCGTGATCAAAGCATCCATACAAGGAAGCACAATCCCGATTCCAACACAACCTAAGCCCATAAACCCGACTAAGAAATAAATACCTTTATTGAACCCCGCAAAGATCATTGCTGCAGTAAGTAACACCATACCTCCAAAGCCCAGCCATTTCATTAGCGTTTTGTTCTGACCAATGATCTTTCCAGTTCCATATGAAGACAGACATAACAAGGCTAATGGTATTGCCAGCACAAATCCCTTCATTGCCCCATGCATTTTAAATTTAGATTCCAGCATTTCCGATAAATAGAATTGAACGCCAAAGGTTACAAACATACAGATACCGCCTATGGCAAAAATAGCATACAACCATCGTCCCTTTTCTCGCAAAATTCTCACAATTCCGGATAAAAATTCTCTTATACCCTGTTTCTCAGGTTGTTCCTTCGCTTCCGGCTTTCGAACCAGAAAAAGAACTAAAGCAAATGAAATTAGACATAGAACAGGAATAGCGATAAAAGGTGCAAACCAGAGCCATATTCCAAGATAAGCACCAAGAATCGGACTGAGTACTTTACCAAAGGTATTTGAGGTTTCAATAATTCCCAGACTTTTGCTTACATCCTCTTCTTCCTTGAATAAATCACCAACGAAGGGCAGCACAATAGGAAAAGCACCAGCCGCACCTATCCCTTGTAACAAACGTCCGGCCAGAATGACCCAATAGGCGGTAACGCCCTTCATAAACCAAGCCGCCACCACGCAGACGACTCCACCAATAGCAGCAATGATCAGACTCGGAAGAATCACCTTTTTTCGTCCATAAGCGTCAGACAGGTACCCTGCAATAGGAATCATCACGATAGCCATCAATCCATAAACAGTAATCAGCATACTCACCTGAAAAGAGCTAATGCCTAGTTCTTTAGAAATCTGCGGCAAAATAGGGAGCAGCATGGAGTTACCGAGGGTCATAATTAGTGGAATGGATGCCAGTGCAAGCAGATCCCATTTTCTTTCCTTCATGAACTGACCACCTTTGTCTTTGTTTGCGACGACTCTCTATATTGTGGTTTGTTCATCCCCCTTTATTCATACATATAAAAAGACCGTCCCCCCGCCAATGCGAAAGGACGATCTTATGATCAGAAGATGGGGCTTTACAGCGAATTTGTAATCATGGTCTTCGCTTTTACAGATGGAAGAAACCGGTTTGGTTCTCCTAGGCTAAAAATATGCAGCAAGTGCATCGCTCGAGTGCAAGCTGTATAAAACAGTTTACGCTCACTTTCTCTGCCGTATCGTTCAGCTGAACCATCGTAAATGATGACAGCATCAAACTCCACACCTTTAGCTAAGTAAGCTGGTAACACCAATGTTCCCTTCTGGAAATTCGGCGTTTCTTTCGTAACGAGCCTTACTGGTAGCCTACTATGTAGTTCATCATGAACTCTTGCGCTTTCTTCTGCTGTTTTACAGATGACAGCCACATAATGATACCCCTTGGATTGCAAATTCCGGATATCCATTTCAACTGCATTCAGAAGCTCATCCTCGCTAGACACCACACTTAGCTGAGGTTCTTCTCCTCGTCGATTAAACGGCACAATTCTTTCCCCTCCAGGAATCATTGAACGCGTAAATTCTACAATTTCAAAAGTGGAGCGATAGCTTCGGGTTAACGAGATCACTTCTGTATTCTCTTCCCCATAAATGCTTACCAAACTAGACAAATCACCGAGCACCTCACCTTGTGCATAGATCGCCTGATTCAAATCACCCAATACGGTCATTTTTGCCCTTGGAAATAAACGGCGCATGAACTCTAATTGGAAAGGTGAGTAGTCTTGTACTTCATCCACAATCACATGACGAATCAGCGTATTGGTACGGAAGCCTTGGCTTAACTCCTTCAAATAAAGGAATGGTGTAGCATCTTCGTAGGCAAGCTCGTTCACTGCGATAGATTTTAGTGTTTGTTCACAGATCTCATCCCAGATTTCCGGCAGAGAATTAACACCATTTAGGCGTTCCATAAGCTCCCGATCCGTAAACAGCGTACTGTACAACCCCTTAACATCCACAAAACGACCTCGTTTAGTCCATCCGCGCAGTGGTTTTAAGCGTTGGCTGACTACATACCGGGATAACACTTCTTTTTCAGTATCAAAATCATCAAAACTATCCTGCGTGGCTTTCTTCTTACGTCGCAACATCTGATATGCACGATGGTAATCACTGGAGTCCAATAGCTCAATTTGATCTTCAACCCATGAAGCATTTCTTTCCTCATGGCTAAAATCAGCGATCTTCTTCAGTAACCAGCGTGTCATTAAGTCTACACGGTTCGCAAGCTTAATGGCGGGATCATAGGCATAGAAATGACGTTCCATTTCTTCTTTACTGACTACCGCTCTACCTTGAAACATTAAAGGCTTGAACAGCATGCCCTCATGTTCCAGCATCGTAGCATACCGACGAATCACATCGAGAAAAGGTACGGATGATTTATAAGCGATGCCTTCTCTGCGTATACCCACTTCAGGGCCATCAGGGGCATTCAATAGGTTTTCCGTCTGACTAAAGACATCTTCCAGCTGGAATTCATGTCCTAAACGATGCTCAAGATACATCTGAAAAGTGGTTTGTTGCATATTTTCTTCACCTAGCTCTGGGAGCACAGTTGAAACATAGCTATTAAACAGCGGGTTCGGCGAGAACAACAACATCTGGTCTGCTTGCAGAACTTCACGGTATTTATACAAAAGATAAGCTACGCGCTGCAATGCTGCAGAGGTTTTCCCGCTTCCTGCGGCACCCTGAACGACCAGCATTCGGCTTTTGTCGTTGCGGATAATCGCATTTTGCTCTTTCTGGATGGTAGCTACAATACTCTTCATTCGATCATCGGCACTATGGCTAAGCACTTGCTGCAAAAGCTCGTCGCCGATCGTTACCCCAGTATCAAACATAACTTCAATAACACCATCAGAAATCACAAACTGACGTTTAAGATTCATTGTACCGGAAACAAGTCCACCAGGTGTCTCATAAGCTGTTGGGCCAGGAGCTCCGTCATAATATAAGCTCGATATAGGCGCCCGCCAGTCATAGATCAAGAAGGTGCCATCATCCTCCATCAAGGATCCAATCCCCAGATAAATCTTTTCCGTTTCTCCATTTGGTGCTTCTGTAAAGTCAATACGCCCAAAGTAAGGAGAGACGAGTAGCTTTTTATATTTTTTTAGAGCCTTGCTCGACTGTAAATGATGGCGTTCACGTTCATTCAAGATTTGGGATTGTTGGCGCAGACTTGTTGAAGTTTCCCCTAAATCATCTGGACTACTGAAGTTTACCGTTACCTCTTCCCAGAAGTCTTTCCGCATATCCACCACATCACTGCGATGGAGTCCGAGCTCCTCAGATAATCGCCGGATATGGGCAGACAAAAGCTTAGTCAATCCGTCAACCCGCTGCTGTTCCTCTTTCCATTCAATTTCATGATTCTCCACTACATTTCATCCCCTTTGGAAGGTTGATATTTCAAGTGAGGATACTCTTAATAGATGAATCCTTAAGCTTATATGTTGCACATCACAAGGTTATGTTTTAAGCTTCGCGATCCGTTTCTTTTTCCTCAGTCGCTATACGGTTCATCTGATCTGCCACTTTATCAAGCCGTTCTAATTGATATCCGTAATCGTAAATAGCTGCGGCTACAACATACAATCGTAGTTGACCTATTTTCTCCGCATTATACCCCAGGATCGTTGAATTCAAAAATCCATCATTCTCGTCTCCCAAGGGTTCCGATTCATTAGTGTTTGGTTTTAGTTTATCTTCAAATTTCAGCAAGATCAGTTGATGATATTTGATTAACTGCTCCAAATGACTGTCAAACAATGCATCTGTCTCTTCACTTCGATCCGCTTGAAAATAATGCCGATCCACAGCCTCAAGAACATCGAAGCCCTTTTGCAAAGAAGATAACAGGTTCTTATAGACAACCATTTGTCTAGTCTGACTGTACTTCGCCCTCTTTAGCTGTTTCTGCTCTTCCTCAAATAAAGCGTACTTATCCGCTAAAGATTTAATAGATGACTCCAGTGCAAGTTTTTCATCACGAAACACACTTTCCTTCATCTCATGAGATACAGCCGTTCTTAGCAGCAAGGAAAGACTGGCAAAGACGTTCTCGATTTGCCTGATGTACTGTTTCCGTGGTTTCGGAGGAACTACTATAATATTGATTAGAAATGCAGAAACAATCCCTGTCAATGTTAATAAGAACCGATTCAGCGCGAACTGCCATTCACCAGAAGCCTCCATCACTGTTATAACGGTGACCAGTGTCAAGCTAATAGTATCCGCTCGGTTAATTTTCATACTGATCATAATGACAAGAATGCAGACCAACCCAACCGCAATTGGACTATTGGATAACAGCATTCCTCCCAGAAGAGCGAGTACCGCACCCATTGTAGTCGTTGTCAGCTGATCAAGAAAATAACGCCAAGAGCGATAAATAGATGGCTGCATCGCGAAAATTGCTGCAATCGCAGCGCCCACAGAAGATGGAAAATGTAGCAGTTCGGCTAAATACAAGGCAAGCGTGACTGCCATTCCTGTTTTAAATATGCGAGCTCCAAAAGCCAAAAATATCCCCCCTAAAAATTGGCCCACTCTGCAATATGGACATCTACGAATCCCTCATTCCTCTAATTACCCAAGCCTAATGTTGATGAATTTTATGATCATTTAAGCTCTCACTTATGATTCTTTCAGCTTTCAGGGAATACTAATTCAAGTAAGTACCTATCACATATAACATACGAGGTGAGTGAATGAATAACAACATCAAAAAATTAGTGACCATCACAGCTGTTCTTTTCCTCAGTCTGTCTCCAGCACTTGCTCCTACTCGGAGCGTGTCAGCTGAGAATGTAACCTCCACTGCACCTGATTCTGGGCCTTCGGAAAAAGGTCATAGACCCCCACCAGGGAAAGACGGGAAATTCAGAGCCGGCGGACATTTCATTATTTTCGAAACAGCCAAGCTGCTTGAGATGGATCGTACGGAGCTAATCAATAGCCTTAAAACAGGCAAAACCCTCCCCGAGCTTGCCCTTGAAAAGAAAGGCTGGACAGAAGATCAATATATTCAAAAGCTCAGCGAATCCGCAAGTAAGCGGCTGGATCAAGCCATCAGCGAGGGACGTCTAACAAAAGACGAAGCTCAAAAGCTAAAGGCTGGACTTCCTTCTATGCTGAAGAAAAAAATAAGTAAAATGGGTCATTTCCAAGATCATAAATCTTCGGAACATCATGTGATGAACCCTCAAGCAAAAACGCCTTCGGTGTCCTATTTAGGACGGTAAGCGTTTATGCGAGAAATATAAGGATAATGTATAGCGTGAAACATATATATTCTTATATTTTAAAATATCCCCACAAAAACGGATATCTTCATTTCTTATGAGGATATCCGTTTTTTATAGGCTTCAAATAGACTGATGGATAACATCAGCCACGCGCCACTTGCAGCATAACCACCAATTACGTCGCTAGGATAATGAACTCCCAGGTAAATACGACTCCAGCCAATGCCCACAGTCATGAATACCGCAAATATTATTAACAGGATTCTTTCACTTCTTCGCGGCAAATGACGCCACAGTAAATAGGCAATTACCCCATACAGGGAGAAGGCTGCCATTGAATGTCCACTTGGGAAACTATAACCTAGCTCTTGGACAATACGATTGAAATTTGGACGCTCCCTTTGAAACCATAACTTCATAAGTGTATTCAATAGCTGTGAGCCTAGTCCAACCCATAGGAACAGAATTAGCTCAAGCCGATGTTTCAGCAGAAAATACAGCAGTGCCATCGTGCCGATCGATATGCCAATCGCTACCTTGGAGGAACCAATCAGAGATAGTCCTTTGGCGAATGTGGTCAGTCCAGGTGATTCAGCGGATTGAACAAAATGAATCATATAATTATCAAATGATGATACCTTGTTCATATGAACTAGGATCGCAATAACGACGAAACAAGCAGCAAACCCTATAAAATAACGAAAACCTCTAGACCAGTTCTGATAATAAAGCATAAATACCTCCGTGTCTAATTTTGTGCCTGTCGATCACATTTCCTGAGAAGCTATAACCCGTGCTATAATTATAGAGAAATAAATATACAAAAAGATGGAGTGCTGCCAAAGTGGAGAGTCTAAAATTGCAGGAACGTTTGTTGAATCAGTTTATTTCCACAAAGGTGCCCGTGACGATTTTTACAACAAATGGTGTAAAAATGCAAGGCGTCGTAACCTCGTATGATGCATTCACAATCACTTTACAGGGTCAAGGTGATGGCAGACAGAATGTGCTCTTCAAATCTGCAGTATCCACTATTGTACCTCTCAAGCCCGTCTCACTCAAATAGTTCACACATTCATTAAACTTCTTCATCCTATTTTCAATAATAAAGGGAACACCGGACTACATCTCCGGTGTTCCCTTTATTATTTTCTTAAATTGTCTTATTCACTCTTCAAAACGAGTTTCTTTTATACTGGGAAAATCACAGGCTTCACACACACCGGCTTGGATACCTCGGCAGTATTTCCAGTAAAGACGAGACGACCACTGGTCTCTTCAATAGAGAACACAACCAGGTTATTAGCGTCACGATTTGCAACAATAAGATAAGCCCCATCCGGAGTTAATGAGAAGTGTCGTGGATGCCCTCCACGAGTAGATACATATTCAATTAGTGTAAGCTTGGCAGTAGCGTTATCCACTGCAAACACTGCGATGTTATCCGCTCCACGATTAGAAGCGTAAAGATATCTTCCATCTACTGAAGTGGCAATTTCAGCGCAAGTATTCTCTTCCTTAAAATCCTCAGGCAAAGTTGAAATTGTATCTACCGTGTGAAGAGTCCCTGTAGCACTGTCATATGTAAACGATGTTATCGTGGAATCCACCTCGTTTATAACATAAGCAGACTTTCCATCTGGATGAAAAGTAAAATGACGAGGTCCCGCCCCTGGATGAAGCACAGTATCTCCGTGAACTTCTAGTTTGTTCAAGTCTCTATTGATTTTATAGGACCGAATAATATCAAGCCCAAGATCAGAAACAAACAGATACTGTCCGTCCGGACTGAAAATAGCCGAATGGGGATGCGGGCGATCCTGACGTTCAGGATGGTGACCATGACCGGAATGAATCGCGACATCCGCCAGTTGATTAGCAACTTTTTCTTCATCTAATGTGATCAAGCCTACACTGCCACCATGATAACTACATACAACAATGTATTCATCGCTTAGATCTCTAGAAATATGGCATGTGGTAGTTTGACCATTACCTGAAGCAGGCATTGAGGCTATTCGATACAATTCGCTCAATTTCCCACGCTTAGCATCGATAGCAAAGGTAACGACTTCTCCCTCTTTTCCACCTTCACCATTTGGCTTTTCTCCTATGGCATATAAACGCAGGGCTGAAGCATCTACATTAACAAAGGTGGGGTTAGTTAGACCCTGAACCGAGTCGATTAATTTTAACGTACCTCCTGCTTCGCCATCGAATTCAAATACCTGCACACCGCTATCCGTGGCACTTGCATAGGAACCCGTAAACAGCAATAACTTAGTCTGCTTTTCCATCTTTACATCCTCCTTCAAAGTATTGCTATTATATAATTTACAATTTTTAAACGTTAAAGACAAACCATAAAGTAAAAAGTGTGACAAATAGTTCAAAAATAAGGCTTTCCAATGATTAGGGATTGTGCTATAATGAAAGCGCTAACATTAGTCTTTTATTAAGTATAAAGGGGGAACATGAATGAGTAGCATCCTGCTGGAAGCCAGAAATGTATACGAGGACTTCGAGGTGGAAACAGACATTCTGTTCTTTAAGGTCGGGGACCATGATTTGGTCATTTTTCACGGCAGAAACTACAACATAAAAAAGAGAATGACTGCCGAGCAATTAAAACGATTGTTATCCAATTCTACTTACTATCATGTGTACGGTGGCTGTTATGTCAATCTAAACAAGATCAGTTCTATCGAAGACGACTGCATTTATTTCGGAGAAAAGGGCCTATTCGCTAAAAACGTACGGGTCCCAAGACGGAAACAAGAAAGTATTCGTCATCTATTGAAAGGACTGAAGTAAACATCTTATTCCCATAAGCCGGAAGGGCATGTTACCGATGCCATTTCCGGCTTTTTGCTTTTTATTAATAGAAACTTAAAAAGATCCTATCTTTTTTTATACTTTCTTAAGGTTTAGGATCTGGATTTCTGTTAAAGTTGTAAATAGACAAGCAACACCTATATTGAAGGGAGTCATTACTAATAATGGACAAAAAAGATCTGAATGGAAATGAGAACTTAGAAAACAACGGTACTCCGGAAGAAGAATTGAACACTACCGAGAATACCAATGAAGTAAATGAAGTGGAGGTCGTAGCTGCTGAAGAACCTGTGAATACAACAAAAGAAGAAAGTGTTCCAGTAATGAACAAAGTCGGCAGCAACAATAATACGACGCCACCTGCTCCACCAGTTTCTCCTAAAGGTAACAAGGGCTGGATGATTGCCTCTGTGGTTCTGGCTGCGGCACTCATCATTGTATTGATTAAGCCTCCATTCCAAAAGGACGACAGCAGCACAGCTGTTGCTAGCGTTAACGGAACTAACATTACTAAAGAACAACTTTATGATAAATTGATCGAAGCAGGCGGAGAAAGCACACTGCAAGCTATGATTACTACTGAACTCGTTGATCAAGAAGCTAAAAAAGCCAACGTAACCGTTACTGATGAAGACATCAATGCTGAATTAGAAGACCTTAAAGCACAATTCGGCGGAGAAGCTGCATTTAATGCTGCATTGCAACAAAGCTCAATGACCGTTGATGACTTGAAGAAGCAAATGCCGCTGCAAGTAAAACTGCGTAAGATTCTTGAGCCGCAAGTGACTATAACGGATCAAGAAATCAAAGACTACTATGAAGCAAATAAAGCTACTTTCAATGAAGAAGAACAAGTTCGCGCTTCCCACATTCTCGTTGAGACTAAAGAAGAAGCGGATGCAATTCTGAAGCAATTGAAAGATGGAGCAGATTTCGCTGAACTTGCTAAAGAAAAATCTTCAGACACTGGTTCCAAAGCTAATGGCGGAGATCTAGACTTCTTCAAACGTGGAGACATGGTTGCTGAGTTCTCCGATGTAGCCTTTAAGCTTAAAGTTGGAGAAACAAGCGGTGCTGTGAAATCCGATTACGGTTATCACATCATTAAAGTTACCGACCACAAAGACGCTAAAAACTACACCTTGGAAGAAAAGAAAGATGAAATCAAAAAGACGCTTGTGTCTCAAAAGGTTTCCACTCTTTCCACTACTTGGTTATCAGATACAACTGCAAAAGCAAAAATCACAAATTCACTTACGGATGCCAAAAAAGAAGCAACAGCTTCTCCTGAGCCATCTGCAAGCGCAGAAGCAGGAACTGAATCTGCTAAATAATACGACAGTAAAAAGCAGGACAAGCGTTAATAGACGCTGTCCTGCTTTTTTTGTACCTCTATTTCCGAACTTTTAATTAATGTCCTTTTTTACGGACCTGCTTATCACGATTCTCTCCCCACTCTTTCGCTTGTGCGGTAGCAATAGAGATCGCCCTTCCCTCTTCATATCCTTCTTCTAGCAGTGCATTAGCAATATCAATTGCCTTATTACGAACAGGTGCTGTGAAGTTTTTCAGTGAATCAGGATAATCGTCTTTATTCCACGGCATACAAAAACCTCCTTGACCAGACTATATAATTAATTAGCCTGGTCAAGGAGGTTTTAAACGCTCTTTTTAAGCTTATTTAAAGACTTTAACGCGATCTTCAACCGGTTGGAATTGTTTCTCACCTGCTGGAGTTACAGTCTTACCAAATGGCAATTGAGCAATCAGTTTCCAGTCTTGCGGGATGCCCCAAGCTTCTTTCACTTCGTCATCAATCAGTGGGTTATAGTGCTGCAGGGATGCACCTAAACCTGCTTCAGAAAGTGCAGTCCATACTACGAATTGCAGAATGCCTGAAGATTGGTTAGACCAAACTGGGAAGTTCTCGGCATACAATGCGAAGTTTTCTTGAAGGTTCTTCACTACCGCTTGATCTTCAAAGAACAATACGGAACCGTAACCTGCTTTGAAAGATGCTAATTTTTGCGCTGTTCCTTCAAATTGTTCAGCTGGAACGATTTTGCGCAAAGTTTCTGTCGTGATATCCCATAATTTATCATGCTGTTCACCTAAAAGAACAACCGCTCTAGAGCTTTGGGAGTTGAATGAGGTTGGGCTATGCAAAACCGCTTGCTCAACGATTTCAATAATTTGAGCATCGGCTACAGTGGATTCTTTACTGATGGCATAGATGGAACGTCTTCCTTTAACTGCTTCAAGAAAATTGTTAGACATAAAATAACTACCTCCATTTATTTAAGTAACTTACTTTTGTACATCTTATCACCTTTTTTCTGAAAATACAACATCTATTCACAACTTATTTTGTCGGATATACAATTAGCCTCGATTAGTAACATCTCCCCTTCACTTTTCCGATATACATTTCGGCTAAAAATAAGCTACAATAGTGCAGCAAAAGTGCAGAAGGAAGGTTATATAAATGAATTTTTCAACAGATAAAGTTCTTATTCTACATAAAAAAATGGTCATATTCTCTTGTGTAGTGCTCTTTTTCCTTAGCTTGGTACTAACTGGCTGTAAAGACACAAAATCGTCTAATTTAAACGCTGTGGAACTTGGTCAAGCTGAACTAAAACCTGTCTCTTTCTGGGTCGCCACAGACACTCACTTTTTGGATAAGGATCTTCAGGATGGTGGACAGGCTTTTCAGACCTATGTCACTGGAGGCGATGGAAAAATGCTGCCCTACAGTGATGAAATGGGTGAAGCTTTGGTCTATGACGCTGAACAGAAAAAACCTGCGTTTATCATCCTCAGTGGCGATTTAACTAATAATGGAGAACGCAGCAGCCATCAAAAATTAACCGAAAATTTAAAACGAATCGAACAACAAGGAACCTCTGTTTATGTCATTCCAGGCAATCACGACTTATTTAATCCTTGGGCTAGATCCTTCAGTGGCGATAAACAGCTCCTTACGGATTCAATTACAGATAAGGATTTCGTCAAAATGTATGCGGATTTCGGCTACAAAGAAGCTGCATCACGTGATAAGGAATCACTAAGCTATATCGTCAAGGCTGCCCCCAACTTATGGATTCTGATGATAGACAGTAGCCAATACCTTAATAATAAAAAATACGGTTTCCCTCAGACCGATGGACGTATTGCTTCCTCTACGCTTTCATGGATCGATGAATCCGTTAAGCTTGCAGCCAAAGAGCACGCTTCAGTGATCACGGTGATGCATCATAATTTATTAAGTCACACTTCTATGTCTGTTTCAGGCTTCAAGCTTAATAACAGCCAGGAAGCTATAAAATCCTTACGGAAGAATGGACTTAATCTAGTTCTCTCAGGACATATTCATATGCAGGACATTCAAGTAGATCCAGCAGACGCGAATCAAGATACAGCATCCTCTGAACAAATGCCAATCTATGATATCGCTACGAGTGCGATGGCCGTCAATCCGCATCAATATGGAGCCATGACCTTCGATCCCGTCTCGCGAACCGTAAATTATAAAGCAACGTCTTTGAACGTAGAAGGTTGGGCTGAAGCTAACCAGATTACAGATCACAATCTCTTAAACTTCAAGGCTTATGCCGAAGAAGCCTTTGCTACTAACTCCTATGACAAAGCTATGGATAGTCTTAAGGAAAGTCCTTTAACGGAGTCTGAAAAAGAATCCATGGCGAAGGTAATGTCCAAGCTGAATGTACGATACTTCGCAGGAACTGCGGGTACTTTTGCTAAGGATATTAAAGCGTTGCCTGGCTACAAGCTTTGGGAGGAACAGCAGGACGGTTTCTTAGGAGGCTATGTCCAAAGTATGGCTGAAGAAAAAGCGTTAAGTAATGTCGACCTAGAGGTGGTTTTAACGAAGCAATAAAAAGATGCCTTATTTCATATAAAAAACCCAGCTCCACCCGCAATACTGCGAAGTTAGAAGCTGGGTTTGTTTGTGTTATTTAGCCAATGAGGATCGAACTAACTATTTACGTGTAATAGTAATCCAACCATCTTCATCTACATACACAGTAGCATGAAGTGCTTCAGCAAGCAGACGTAGCGATACATAGGCATCACCATATTCGTCAACAAATACAGGCTCTGCAAGCTTCACTTTTTCACCGTTAATCACTGCTTCGGAAGAACCGATTTTGAATACCAGCTTATCACCGTACACACCATCAGTTACGATAATAGCACGATTGACTGTATCCCATTCCACAATAGCATCTAAATCTTCTGCAAAATACCGAAGAGGAATGTACGTCGTATTATTGTCAACGATCGGATAATAATATTCGTCGTCTGGTTCGATGACAATCGTTCTCTTGGTGATACCAAGATCGTCTTTCAATATACGATAAACGTTAGAATTTGGATCAAAATTGTTCAAAGTCTCTCCAGGAGTCAGGTCACCGGAAGAAACATCAAGTGCTCCTTCAGTACTGATTGGATCTGCCGTTACAGCTCCACCAATGTTCCAAATCTGACTGGAAGCCTTAAGAGAGAAGCTCTTTAATGGCATATCTTCAGTACCTGGAAGCGCCACTTTCAGATCAACATTCTGTTTACGAACATGTAGTCCACTGTCTACAAAAATGTCGACAGCAAGCTTCGTATCCTTACTCAGAACCGTCTTAAGCTCAGGGGTAGATTTGTAAAGACTGTCTAGTTGATTGTCATAAACCAGCAGTAACGCATCCACAGCCAATTTTGCTGCATCATGCAGTACAGTTACAACAGCTTCTTTATCACCCAGAGGAATTACTCCAATACCTGGAATTTCATAATCACCGGAGGCTTTTTCGTCCATAGCTTTGATCACAGGATACAGATAGTCATATAGACCACCAACCAATTCTGTAAAGCCTTCCGTATCTTTAGAGATCGATTTCAGGAATCCTTTTAACAATGCCGGAAGCTCATCACCAGTCACTTCGGTATGTAACTTCGTCATATTCACCTGCTGGCCATACACAGCCTCACTAACGGGTGTTACGCTAATTGCGCTTGGATTAGGAAGATTCTTCACCACAAACTTCGTTAGCAGCTTACTAAGATCTTCAGCTTTAGTCAGATCCAATCCAACTTCAGCAAAGACCTCATCATAGCCTTGAACCGGGAAGTAAAACGGTTGTTTTGCTCCTTCAACCGTAAAGACTAAAGTTTTTTTGTCCATAAACAATGAGAATGGAATATTCAATTGTTTATAGCCGATCGTTCCATTGGCAGATACATTACCATTCTCTTGTAACTTTGCATTGCTAATACTCAGGGAAAAAGAATTTATGAGATCGACCATTTCCTTATCTTCTGCGCTAATTCCTTCTGAAGGTTCAGCGTTCATAGAAAAAGTCATACTGGATTCTGATGATTTAACATCGACATCCCCGATCAATGCCTTATTAACATCGAAACCTCCAACCGATTGACAACCGGCCAGAACAAGCAGCAGTGCGACAAAAGGAATAAACCATTTTGCCCTAGCTTTCATTCTCCTCATAGCAAGTCTCCTTTTTTTAAGATTTTTTGAAATCAATCCATTATCTCAGCAAAGGCAACATTTGTAAATCAAAGTATTACTTATTGTAAAAATACTATAGATTCAACAAAGTTCGCCATTCGACAGAAACCCATTCATTGTATATTACGCCTTTAAATAACGCTAAAATCAGTAGATGCGCAGGATAAAAAGACCACCACACCCAGCGTGGTACCCGGTGACGCTCTAAATATCCCCAAAGTGCAGGCGCCAAAGCAATCAACAGCGTTGGTAAAATACTAAGCATTTGCACAACCCAATAATTATAAAACATGTAGAACAGATTAAGTGCCAAATGTGCTACAACAAGCCAATATGACTTCGTATAACGGAATATCAATACTAGCAGCAGGCCGTACGCATTATAATCTATCGGGAAATAATCCATTAACGCGATAGCTGCAATGACGACTGGTATTCCAAGCCATGGAGTAGGCAGTTTATCTAAAATAACCAATACGGTTGCGGATAACAAAAGCGTAAACACCACGTTCCATCCACCAGGATTAATCGCTAAATTGTATGGGATCTGAGCAATAATAGCGATAATGAGCAGTCGGAACAAGTATTTCGGTCTGGATGATGTATGGATATGGCCCTGCACAAGCCCGTAACAGTAGATTGGAAAGGCTATTCTTCCTACATATCTCCAAGCAATATCCTCTGAAAAAAAGATATAGCCAATATGGTCGATTAGCATCGTCAGCATGGCGAGAATCTGCATATCAAACCTCCTTAAAATAAGTTGATATCATACATTCGCCAATGAGTACTTCATCTCCTTCGCCTGTACACAAATGATGACTGCAATAAAAGAGAACTGAATTTCTGGTTTCTTGCCTCTTGACTTATGGGGTGCAATTGAGTACTATGAACGAGCAACATCATATGGCAATGATCAAAGACATGATTTCCTATACGAACTGTCCAGAGAGAGAGGTCTAGGCTGAAAGCTTCTCCAGTACACGATTGTGAAGTTACCCCTTTGTAGCCGTGGCGCTGAATCCGCAGATCTAAATTTTGCGGTAGTATGTGGCACCGACTTATCCACGTTAAAGGATACCAATGAGGTCCTATCCTTGTGATAGGTCGAATTAGGGTGGAACCACGAGCTGAACGCACTCGTCCCTTTCTGGGAGAGATGCGTTTTTTTGCGTTCACCACTAACAATTTTTGAGAAATGGAGGCTAACAATCATGGAGATCAAGGTAACACTGCAAAACGGAACAATTAGAGAGGTACTGCAAGGAACGACGATTAAAGAAGCAGCAGGTGCCATAAGTACCAGTCTGAAAAAAAATGCTGTAGCTGGAATAATCGATGGAAGATCCGTTGATCTAAACCAAACGATCGAACATGATTGCCAGCTCGAAATTGTTACGTTGGATAGCAAAGAAGGCCTGGAAATTTATAGACACAGTACAGCACATATCATGGCGCAGGCCATAAAACGTATATATGGAGACAAGGGTGTCCAGCTCGGCATAGGTCCAGTAATCGAAGATGGCTTCTATTACGACATTGATATTGAGACACCTCTATCCACGGATGATCTTGTAGCAATCGAACAAGAGATGGCGAGAATTATTCAAGAGAATCACCCGATTGTCCGCCGTGTCGTTCCCCGCGCTGAAGCAATCAAGCTTTTTGAAGCGATGAATGAGCCCTTAAAGCTGGAGCTTATCCGTGATCTACCGGAAGACACAGTATTGTCTATTTATGATCAAGGTGAATTCTCGGATCTCTGTCGAGGCCCACATCTTCCCTCAACTGGCTTGGTCAAGGCTTTTAAGCTGTTGAATGTAGCAGGTGCCTACTGGCGTGGAGATTCGAATAATAAAATGCTGCAACGTATTTACGGAACTGCTTTTCCTAAGAAAGCTCAACTTGAAGAGCACTTACTCTTTCTTGAAGAAGCTAAAAAACGTGATCACCGTAAGCTCGGCAAGGAACTGGAATTGTTTATGTTCTCTGAAGAAGCTCCAGGTATGCCCTTCTATCTTCCCAAGGGGATGACTATCCGTACAGAGCTTGAAAATTTCGCACGTGAATTACAAAGACAGAGAGATTACGATGAAGTTCGTACACCACTGATGATGAACAATCGGCTTTGGGAGCAATCCGGACACTGGGATCACTACAAAGACAATATGTATTTCACCAATGTAGACGAAACAAAATTCGCACTCAAACCGATGAACTGCCCGGGTCATATGATGATCTACAAAAATAATCTACATTCTTACCGAGAGTTGCCTATCCGAATTGCCGAATTTGGTCAAGTACATCGCCATGAGTTCTCTGGGGCACTTAACGGGATGATGCGTGTTCGTACGTTCTGTCAGGATGATGCCCATCTCTTCGTATTACCAGAGCAGATTGAGGATGAAATAAGCCGGGTAATCTCACTGATTGACCATATTTATCAAGTGTTTGGCTTTGAGTACAAGATTGAATTATCTACTCGCCCGGCAGATTATATGGGATCAGAAGAACTATGGGATCTAGCTGAACAATCTTTACAAAGTGTATTAGACAATCTCGGAATCGATTATCGTGTGAATGAAGGTGATGGCGCATTCTACGGACCAAAGATTGATTTCCATATCTTAGATGCGTTAAAACGAAGCTGGCAATGTGGAACCATCCAACTAGATTGGCAAATGCCAGAGAAATTCGATCTTACTTACATCGGGGAAGATAACCTTAAGCACCGCCCGGTCGTAATCCATCGCGCTGTTTATGGGTCGATTGATCGTTTTATGGGGATTATTACGGAGCATTATGCCGGAGCATTCCCGCTATGGCTAGCACCCGTTCAAGCGAAGTTATTGCCCGTCTCTGAGAACTACGTTGCTTATGCATTTCAGGTGAAACAATCCTTAGAACAAGCTGGCATTCGTGTCGAGGTTGATATCCGAAATGAGAAACTAGGTTACAAAATTCGTGAAGCCCAACTTGAAAAATCACCCTATATGCTCGTTCTCGGTGAGAATGAGAAAAACTCTGGCAGTGTTTCTGTAAGAAAACGTGGTGAGGGTGATCTTGGTTCAAAGAGTATCCAAGAGATTATTGAACAGATTAGTGAAGAAATAGTTAGTAAAAAATAAAGCTCTGCTTCAAATTAAACGTTAAAGGGCTGTCTATTCGTAGAAATGTACGAACAAGACAGCCCCTTTTTTGATCACATATTAATATTCACAGGGACACTATTTCACGTACAGACGACTGCTTTCATCCCAATACTCGCCTGGTTTGAGACTGAATAAGCCGATCTCATCCGCTGGCAGATCTACCATTGGTGCATTAACCAAGTTGATTTGCGGCTCTGGGCAGAAGAACTGCTCAGAAGCACCATTATTCCAGATCATCCACTGCTTGTATGAAGTCCCAACGTCATAAACTAAAGTGACTCCAGCTTTGCTGTCGGTAAGCTCCATCCGGTTACGTCCATTCTGAGCTACAGCTGTGTAATGGTTGTCCATCGAAGCGAAATAAGGATTCACACCTTCATCACGAAGCTGAGCTTCACCTGGCTCCAGCTCTTGAAATTTACCAGTCGGCAGCATACGGTCGTTCAATTCCCAGCGATTACCGATGGTCGCTTTTACAAGGTAGTCTTGTGGTGTGCTACCTGGTGCGAATGGTGCATTAATCGCGGTATGGAATGCCAACAAGCAAGGCATCTCTTCATCACCATCATTATGGACTTGTACCTGTTGAGATAAGCCACCTTCACCAAGGGTATAACGTAGTTTCATTGTGTATTTAAACGGCAAGTATTGATAAGAAGGATGGTTCTCATCCACTTTGATGAATACGGTTACGAAGCTTTCGGTCTTACCGCTACCGAACTCTTCCACTTCCCAAGCTGCCGTATGTAAAAATCCATGTAAATGGTTGCCTGTTGCGACTTCATTTACCGGGAGTTGATAAGTTTGACCATTCCAAGGAAATTTGCCATCTTCATAACGATTCGGAGGAAATAATACAGGAATACCATGGATGCCTGGACTTGCTTTGAAGGCTTCCATTTCCTCAGCTCCCGGTTCATGCAAGAAACGGTAACCGTTTTCGGTATCACGGAAACAGATCAAGTTGCCACCGAAGCCTGGTAAGATAGCTGCCTCATAACGGCCAGCTTTCAACCAGATGGCTGCTTCTCCTTCATATTGTCCTTCATAGGCTGTGATAGACATAATAATGTGTTCTCCCTTCCAGTGTCTGATAATTGTCTCTACTTGATAGATTACCACATCTGGTCATGACGTGACATGCCCTTTTTTAGAGCTGTTCCACTTCAACGCTCATGACATGATCAATTTTCTTCACATCATAATAAATCTCTGTAGCGTAATCTTTATCCGGCGCTGAGATCACCATATCGATCATTTGTCTTCCATCTTCCAAATCCTTAATTTTCATTCTGCGGATCGCCCGGGATGGACTTCTAGTACTTCGTTGGGTACTAACCTGAGGTCTCTCAATTTTTTGGATCACTTCAGTAAGGACAAAATTAGCTTCCATGATGATTCTCACCGAAACTTCATGCTTGTTAAGCACTTCAGGACCAATCGAACGAATTAAATGAGGAACTAAATTCACCGCAAACATTAGAAGAATAACCGCATATGCTGCTTCAATATAGAATCCTGCTCCCACAGCTATACCAATCCCCGAAGCTGTCCAGATGAGTGCTGCCGAGGTCAAACCTGATATCGCATCACCGCCTCTACGCAGGATAACACCAGCCCCCAAGAACCCTATCCCACTGACAATTTGAGCAGCGAGGCGCATCGGATCCATATTTGGATGCTCAGGACCTGCAAACTTATCAAAGGCATGAATAGACACTACAGTTACAAGACAAGAGGCAATACTAATGACCATACTGGTCCGAATCCCCAGCGGTTTCTGCTTGATCTGTCGGTCAATCCCGATGAACAGCCCGAACAGCATGGCCACTAGCAGCTTAATTAATGATTCAATATGAAAATCCATAGTTCATTCTCCTTTCTCCACAGATACTCCATTATAACGGAAAACGGAGATTATGATTAGCTTTATTTTACAGCAAAAAAACGGCACTCCTATCCTCCATGTATATGCGCAGACAGCTTATATAATCCGCATAACGAAGAGGATAGAATCCGTTTTGGTGAAAGATTATTTAACCATGGAGCAACGATTCTGCACCGTCACAATAAATCTCAGTTCCTGTAATATGATCGGAATCCTCGGAGGCCAGAAAAAGTGCCAGCTTTGCAACTTGATCAGGACGCCCAGGACCTTCCTCTAGCGGTTGATCCCCTTCCGGAAATTCGACAGGGATCTTTACCTCTTTGAGATCCTCGGATGGAAAAGTGTTGTCATCTATATTGGTCTTAATAGCCCCAGGACAGATTGCATTTACGCGAATTTGAAATTGAGCCAGTTCTAATGCTGCCATTTTCATAAAAGCAACCTGACCTGCCTTTGTCGTACTGTAAGCAGAAAAACCGATGTTAGAAAATACACGATTTCCGTTAATGGAGCTGTTAATCAGGATGCTGCCACCGCTTTCTTTTAGATGCGGTATCGCATATTTAACAGTCGCGAAGGTTCCACGAAGGTTGATGTGAATCGTCTGGTCCCAAGACTCAATATCCATCGTTTCAATGGGCGTCATGGCTCCATTAATCCCTGCGTTTGCAAAAACAACATCAAGACGACCCCATTTCGCGGCCGCCTTGTTTATGGCAGCTTCCACTTGTGGGGGTTCAGCAACATCGCATTCAATTACGAGAGCTTCTCCGCCTTCTTTCTCCACTTGTTTTCTAACCTTTTCTGCGTTCTCAACAGTTCTATCCAGCAACACAACTTTGGCTCCGTTACGAGCGAACTCAAGCACAGTTGCTCTTCCAATGCCGGAACCACCTCCTGTTACAATCGCTACCTTACCTTCCAGCTTCTTATCTGCCATGTTTAAGTATCCTCCTTCTTGTCATGCAAGCCTTCCAGTTAAGTTCTTTCCTTAACCTTAACCTCGCATACAGAAGTTGAATCGATAGATCTTTAATACCCCAAAGGATTATTTTTATTCACCCTGCCGAAGATGGATAATGAGATCATTTAATCCGGCTTCACGGATGCCCTCTACAATAAGATCAGCAAGTAGACGTGCTCCTAAAATCTGAAAATGTGTATTGTCTTGTACGCCAACTGGATGCAAGATATATTCTCCCGGATAGGACCACATGAACAGATCCTTCGTTCCTTCCACACCATAGGCTTCAAAAAGCTTACGACTCTTCTCCGCCAAATCGATTAGGGGGATCTGCTCAGTCTCAGCCAACTCTTTCATTGCCGTTAAATACTCTCCATGACTGTCTACTATAGCTTCAGCAGGATCAAATCTCCGCCTATGTACAGCGGTCACCAGTACCGGGTAGGCTCCTGCTTTCCTAGCAACTGTAATCATCCGCAGCAAATATTCTTTATATGTAGTGAAAGGTTCGGTGTGTCTATGTTCATCCCCTTTTGAATCGTTATGACCAAACTGTATGAATATATAATCTCTGGGCCGAAGCACAGTAGAAATATTGTCCAAATGCCCTTCCTCAATAAAGCTCTTGGAGCTACGTCCTGAAATGGCTCGATTATCCACTACAAGACCTGCTTTGAAGCAGCGAGGCAGCAACTGGCCCCAGCCAGCATAGGGATAACCAGCTTCTCCTTGATCGGTCACCGTAGAATCACCAGCCAAATATAAGACGAGCGCTTCGTTGTCAGGCTCAATGTCGAGAGCATTTATTCGAGGCGCAATACCTGAGAAGGAGAGCTTTAGCTGACCACCCATGATTCGCATCGCAAATGATTCTCGTATATACTGACCTGCCGGGACGTTCAATGTATCTAATACGTACTTACCATCACCTGCTCGAATTATTGTACTCGTATCTGCTAAGGAGTCACCAAGTAACAAAGAAATCCGGTAAATCCCATCAGGAATATCTAACAGGAAGACTGCCTTCTGCGGAATGCAGAAATCACTTCTTAATGTATCTGCTCCTCCCCTGGAACGCCCGAATACTGTCGAGTCTGAAGTAAAACCAAATTGCGCATCCGGAGAGTATCGTGAGTCCGGCCGAATTTTGGTGTAGCCGGACGCTGTATCTTTAATCCCAAAGTCAAAATGATAGCTATCCAAATTCAGCCGCACCTTTCTTCATTAGATATTTTATCCTTTCAAACCACTGGTGCTGATTCCTTCCACAATCTGCTTTTGAAAGATAAAGAAAATAATCATGACGGGTGCCAAGCTAAGAACGGACATGGCAAACATGGGTCCCCAGTTGGACACGGACTCACTGTCGAGGAACATTTTCAGCCCCATAGAAACTGTATATTTAGATGGAGAGTTCAGGTACAACACTGGCCCAAGCAGGTCTTCCCAGCGCCAATAGAAGGAAAAGATCGCTGCAGTAGCCATAGATGGACGGATGAGTGGGAGAATGATTCTGAAGTACAGACCAAATTTCCCGCACCCATCAATCGTAGCCGCTTCGTCAAGTTCAACAGGTATTGTCCGAATAAACTGCAGCATTAGGAAAATAAAGAACGGAACACCGAAGAACTGTGGAACCACGATCGGCTTGATACTATCGAGCCATTCCAATTTCGCATAGATGATATATTGCGGGACTAGCACTACATCTGAAGGAAGCATAAGCGTCATCATCATGATACCGAACCATAAGCCATGCCCTACAAACTTATTACGTGCAAATCCGAAGGCTACCAGTGAAGAAGAAACCACCGCTCCTAGAGTGGCTACAACGACAATAATTAATGAATTCTTTATGAAGACACCAAAGGAATATCCGGCAATCCCTTCCCAGCCTTTAGCATAATTCCCCCATACCCATGGATCGGGAAGAAGCTGCTGAGCGGTAACGAATACAAGCCGGCTCTCTTTAAAAGAGCTCATGATCATCCACAAAATCGGATACAGCATAATGATAGCGAGGCCACCGATAAGAATGTGATACAGCGGCCATTTCAGTTTCATTTTCGCCATGGATTATTTTCCTCCTTCCGATTCGTAGAAGACCCACGATTTGGATGTCTTGAACAAAATTCCGGTCATGATGCCGACTAGCAACAACATCACCCACGCCATAGCTGAAGCGTAACCCATGTTATTAAACATAAAGGCCTGACGGAATAGATATAGAGAATACAACATCGTACCGTCCATTGGTCCGCCTTCACCTTTAGAGATAATATAAGCTGGAACAAAGGTCATAAATGCACTGATCGTCTGCATGACTAGATTGAACAGAATAACTGAGCTTAGGAGGGGCATTGTAATCTTAAAGAACTTTCTGAAAAAGCCTGCTCCATCTACACTAGCTGCCTCGTACATTTCACCAGGAATATTCTTTAGACCTGCCAGAAAGATCAACATGGATGAACCAAATTGCCACACGGATAAAGTGATCAACATAATAAGCGCAGCGCTCGGATTACCAAACCAACTTACTGGACCAAGGCCGAAAAAACCGAGCATGCCATTAATAATTCCAGTATCACTAAAAATATTACGCCACATGATGGATACCGCCACACTGCCACCTATAATAGAAGGTAAATAATAAGTTGTACGATAGGCTCCGATCATGCGCGATTTAGTATTTAGAATCATAGCCACAAATAATGCAAAGGTGAGACGTAAAGGCACACCAATAAATACGTAAAGCAGCGTCACCTTTAATGAATGTAAATATTTCGGGTCATTCGAGAACATTTTGATGTAATTATCAAATCCGATCCATTTAGGTGGAGCGAACAAATTGTATTTGGTAAATGAAAGATAAAGAGAAATGATCATCGGGATCAGTGTGAAGCAAAGGAAGCCAATGACGAATGGACTGATAAAGGCATATCCTGTAAGGTTGCTTCGTAAACTCCGGTCTGTTAGCTTCTTTTTCTTAAAAGCCAGCGGATTCGAAGGAAGGGGATTCGTGGATGCCAAGGGTCTCCAACTCCTTTTTATGTGAATAATAAGGGAAACGGACTGCCGCCTAACCAAATGGCATGCCGTTTCCCATGTTAGACGCAGTATAGTTATCTGTTACCTTCTATTACCGGCTGGAGAGAATAGCGTTCGCTTCTTTTCGGAACTGTGCGGCGGCGGCGGCTGGGTCAATCTTGCCGAAGTTCATTTGTTCAGCAAGGTCTGTAAGGAGTGCTACTACCTCTGGCGATCCAACTGGCGGACTCATTGGAGAAGTAGTAGGCTCCATGTCAGCTACGAATTTAAATACTTGCTTACCGGAATCCGTTAATTGTGAAGCTACAGATTCTTTGATTTTGCTTGAAATTGGCACACCACGTTCGCCTTTGATTAAATTGTTGGCTTCGGGATCATTAATCCAGAAATCAACGAACTTCGCTGCTTCTTCCTTCACTTTTGAGTTAGAAGTAACCGACCAATACATACTTGGCTGCATGTAGAGTCCTTTTTCCATATCCGGACCAGGCATTTGTGCCAGTGCCATAGGGCGATTTACAGCGATTTGCAAAGCAACATATTGGTTCGACCATTGCCATACGCCGATGCCTGTTCCTTTAACAATATCAGACTCTTCGATAACGCCTTTGTTTTGGCTCAGTTTGTCTTGGGATGGAACCGCTCCATCTTTAATTAAACCAGACAACATTCCGAAAAAGTCAGTGAACAAGGCATCATCCTCATATCCAAGCGCTGAACCATCATTGTTATAAAGTGCCAGCCCTTTTGTACGCAGATAATAGTTGAAGAATACGTCAGCTGCCATAGAACCGTCGATATACAGTCCAGCTGATTTAGCTTTCGCAGCAATTTCTTTGTATTGATCCCAAGTCCAGTTCTCAGGAATGGAATCCACCCCTGCCTTCTTTAGCAATTCTGGGTCATATTGAAAACCAAGTACGTTAACGCCTAATGGAATTCCGAATTGCTTCTCATTGATTACCCCAGTACTAAGGACGTTCTCATTCACATCGCCGACTTGTATCTGAGAGTTCAAATAAGGCTTCAAATCTTCGAGCTGTCCGTTAGACCCATATTGATTAATATAAGAAATATCCATTTGAACGATATCAGGAAGTCGATTCGCTGCTGCTTGAGGGGCAAGCTTCTTCCAATAATCATCGAATGAAGCATATTCAGGTTCAATCGTTACATTCGGGTATTTGGCTTCATACATATCAATCACTTGTTGTGTATAAGAATGCCGTGTATCTCCACCCCACCAAGCTATACGCAGAGTTACGGGTTCTGCTGAAGTTGTAGCTGCGGGTTTCGTTTCTGAAGGCGTGTTTGTAGCGGAATCCGTAGCGGCAGCACTATTATTGTTATTACCTCCACCACAACCAGCTAACATCGATGACAACAACAATGGTACGGCTAGTAAAGCGAATCTCTTTTTCAAATTCATGTCCCCTTTTCCTATAATAGTATAAAGGCTCTGATCCCTTTAGGTAGCGCTTTCATGTATAAATCTTCTCAAATATTCAGTAATTGTTGAATACAAAAAACCGTCTTGTTTGTTCAATAATCAGTTCCCTTGAGAGGGTTTCATAAATTCTGTGGGTGTCTGCCCAGTTACTTTTTTGAACACTTGACTAAAATACTGTGCATTCCCACCGAAGCCGAACATTTCAGCGAGCTCAAATACTCTTACATCACCACTATGCATAATGTGTTCTGATGCTTTAGTAATCCGGTAATTGGTAACGTAATTAGAGAATTTCTCCCCCGTGATTTTCTTGAATATTTTCCCGAGATAATCAGGATTCATATATAACATCTCAGCAGCGACTGAGCTAAGTGACAGTTCCGCATTCTTATAATCATCCGCAATAATTTTGAACATTTTATCTACGATTAAGGATTGGCGACAGCGAAAATGACGATCATACATCGCTGTCAAACGAGCAGCAGCATCTTTTACATAGGCTTTAAGACCACTTAAAGTCCTGATCTCAGCCAGTTCCACCATACTTGAAGTAAAGGTATTTCTTTCATCAGGGACGGCTAGACGTATCATCGCAGAATACAATTGTAAAACATAAGATCGCGTTACATTAATATCTACACGCTGTTCAGCTAGCAGATTAAATAACCGCTCTAATTCAAATTCTACTGCACTTTGTTCGCCCGCCTTAATCAGCAGACAGATTTGCTCTTCATCTAGTTCAATGTCATTTCTTCCGCTTAATTCATCACTAGGAATATCACTTCCTGTGATCAAACCTCCCTCTTCCATATAAAAACAGTGGTTAAGGCATTGCAGAGTCTGACGATACAATCTCCGTGAATGTATCATGAAGTCCGCATCACTAATCGCAATGGTTACATCCACTTTATAAAATTTGTAGAACATTTTCCTTACATCAGAAATTCGTTCAAGCAGTGTACTATTCAGCGCAGCCTCTCCTTCGACTTCCATTAGTGTCAGAATAAATCCGCCTATCCTTGTACTAAGCAGCGTTTCTTGCAGCATATCCTGTGCAATATTTTGCAAAGCAAATAGTTGCTCATATTCATAAGAACCTTCCAGTCTGAACAAGATCAAACGCACCACTTTGTCATTTAATTCGATGCCTAGCAGCTCCTGATAATACTCTAAATCTTGACTCCCGTACGTTTTGTTAGAGATCCATTCCTTCAAAAATTGTTCCTTTACATGCGGTAGAACTTTAGTAAAACGTTGCTTCATATCATTTACAAATTCCATCCGGCCCTTAAGTTCATCGAGCTCTGCTACCAGTTCAACTAACGCATCATGAATTTGATTCTCGTTGCACGGCTTAAGCAGATAATGTTTCACTCCATGCTGCATAGCGATACAGGCGTAGTCAAAATCCTTATACCCCGTCAACATAACGAACTTTACCTCAGGAAACCGTTCACTGCATTTCTGCACCAAGCCTAGTCCATCCAATCCGGGCATGGAAATATCAGTAATCACTATTTCAGGGCGAAGCTCCTCTATTTTCTCTAAGGCTTCTATCCCGTTTCGCGCAGTACCCACAAGTTCCGTTCCTGCCTGTGCCCAGTCCACTACCTGAGATATGCCTTCTAGTATCAACCGTTCATCATCAACCAGCAGTAACTTATACATTCTCTTGCACTCCTTTTAAATAAGGTATACGTACATGTATTGTCGTTCCTTGACCTGGCTCACTTTCAATCACTGTACCCCATTCTGGGCCAAATACGATTTGAATACGCTCTGCGATGTTCGCTAACCCAATGCCTTCGCCACGTGTCTTAACTCTTCCCTGCTGTAAATCTTTGATGAACTCGGCACTCATCCCCGGCCCATTATCACTAACAAGAATATCAAGGCCCTGTTCTTCCTCACTTACGGTTATAGAAATCGTGCAAGGCTCGATATTAGGCTCCAATGCATATCGGATCGCATTCTCGATCAACGGCTGAAGCGTCAGCTTCGGAATTAAAGCGTCATGCAAATGCTCTGGAAAATCCATGCGAAAATCAAGTCTCTCGTCAAATCGTGTCTTCTGGATAATGACATAATTGCGCACAATGGTGAGCTCTTTTTCAATCGTAATCAACGGGTCTTTAAGACCAATCGAACTGCGAAACAAATAGCCAAGCGCTTCTACCATTTCAGAGATTTTAGCTTGCTTGTTCATCTTCGCTAACCAATTGATCGATTCAAGTGTATTGTACAAAAAATGCGGATTGATCTGTGCCTGCAGTGCTTTAAGCTCGGTCTCTCTAATAATGAGCTGCTTCGCATAATTCTCATCGATAAGTTCTCTGATTCTGCGGATCATCATTTTAAAGGTTCTGTTAAGCTGACTTACCTCGTCCTGCGCAGTTTGTGAAACGACACCTAGCGACTGTTCCTCCAGATTATCCAGATCTCCCTTTTCGATTTGTTTCATTTTTTTGGTCAGCTTTGAAATCGGGCGTACAATACTTCGGGCTAATCGATAGCCTAAGAGCAATCCAATTAGTAATATGAGCGCGAATATGATGACGACCAATTTTTTTACAAAAGTAATATGTTTGAACATCTCATTGAAGGGGGTCGCATTGATATACATCCATTCCATATAAGATGATTTAGTCTTCGTTATAAAATATGTTCCTTCTTCATACTTAGCCGTACGATAAAGTTCGGAACGTTCCGTTTCCGCTTTAAGCTCATTTGGCAGCAACATTGGAGTTTGGGGATAAACCGCTAGCCCTGAAGCCGCATCTGCAACAATCAACTGATCGCCATCCGAAGTGTTACTAGTGCTATCTGCAATAATACGATCAATCCGAATTCGAATGACTAACGTTCCTAAATCGTCCAGCGTAAAGGTTGATCCGGTGTAAGATTTAATCTGCCGAACAGCCAGGAGTGAATTCTTATTCCCTTGGGGATACCACACAATACTACCGCTAGCTTCCTTAGCCAGAGGCTTTAATTGATCCTGGAGATCCTGTGATACACCTTCCCGATTACCCGCAGTCATAGCGCCGCCATTCGTATCCAACAACATCATGGAATAAACGTATTTCTCTGCTCCTGCAAAGGCAACTAACCTGTTAATGATTTTATTATGTAGGACCTGCCGCTCATATGGTTGAGGATCATCCTGCAACTGGCGAAGACATTCCTGAATTTGCTCATCAGAGACCACTGTAAAAGAAAGTTGTTCCAGCTCTCTCAAAGTACTCTCTATACTGATAGATGACATTCCCAGCACTTCAGATGCCTTTTCATAGATTTGCTTGTCATAAATTCGATAAACATACTGCAGGACGGTTAAAGAGAACAGAAAGGACAGCAGCAGCAAAAATGAAATGATCAATATCATTTTATTAAAAATTCCTGAACTCCTGTAAGCGCTAACATTCTTCCAAAACATAAGCATCCTCCAATTCACTCCAAACCCTTATTATGGGAAGTAATATTTATCATCACTATATCCTATCATAAATGATATTGAAGCATTTGGGAAAACTTACAACAAAAAGGACTTAAAGCGAAATCCAGAGTCAGAATTCACTTTAAGCCCCTATCCTGAGCCTAAGATACTCCTATAAAAGACTAACCAAGCATCATTCGATCATCCGCCAGTTTATGACCACTGATGGTCTCAAATTCTCCCAGCAGGCGTTCTACCGTAAGATCCTTTTTCCTTGTTTCATCAATATCAAGGATAATACGGCCTTTATCCATCATGATAAGACGATTGCCAAGACGTATAGCCTGCTCCATGTTATGGGTAACCATAAGCGTAGTCAGCTTCATCTCACGGACGATAGACTCTGTCAGTTTAGTAATCAGCTCCGCTCGTGAAGGATCAAGTGCCGCTGTATGTTCGTCTAATAACAAGATTTGCGGCTGGGTAAAGGTTGCCATTAGCAAACTCAGTGCTTGTCTCTCCCCACCAGATAATAACCCTACCTTTGCTCGCAGACGATTCTCCAATCCAATCCCGAGACGACTTAACTCCTCACGAAACATCGTCCGTCTCGCTGCATTTACACCAAACGATAGTCCTCTACTCTTCCCTCTTTTGTAAGCCATCGCTAAATTTTCTTCAATCGTCATCCGTGGAGCCGTACCTGCCATCGGGTCCTGAAAAACCCGTCCGATCCAGCGACTGCGCTGATATTCTGCTAAATGGCTGATCGAATTCCCTTCAATACTTGCTGAACCAAGATCCGGCTTCATCACACCAGAAATAATGTTCATTAGCGTTGATTTACCAGCACCGTTGCTTCCAATAATGGTAACAAAGTCACCGGGAAGAAGCTCCAAATCAATGCCAAGTAGCGCGATCTTCTCATCCGGTGTTCCAGGATTAAACAGCTTAGATACGTTATCCAGTTTAAGCATCGATGGTGCCTCCTCTCTTGCTGCTAAACGCTTGTTCAGCTAATTCAAGCGAACGTTTACGCGCCATATTCTTCTGCTTCAAGAAACGCTGAATCGATGGGAATACAAGTGCGAAAATAACGATAATCGCCGTAATCAGCTTAAGATCCGAAGGTCTCAACCATGGTACATACAAGGCTAGTGCAACTACGATTCGGTAAACAATAGATCCCAGAACAACTGCCAACGTCGCACGGAATACATTTCCAGCACCGAAAATGGCTTCACCAATGATTACCGAAGCTAATCCGATAACAATCATCCCTATTCCCATTGAGGAATCCGCAAAAGTGGAATACTGAGTGATCAATGCACCTGAAAGTGCCACCATTCCGTTGGATAAACTGACTCCGAGAATTGTCGTATTATCTGTGTTTACACCCAGACTACGGATCATTCTTGCATTATCTCCGGTAGCCCTTAAAGCAAGCCCAAGATCAGTACGCAAGAATAAATCCATTAGAATTTTCACGAATAAAACAATAAAAGGAAGAACAAGAAGTGGATTGATGGACGAGAACAACGTGGTATCACCCATTAGTGACCAGTTAGGTTTACCGCCAAAAATTCTCAGATTGATGGAATAAAGTGCGATCATCATTAGAATCCCGGATAACAATCCATTAATCTTGCCCTTCGTATGTAGTAGACCCGTACACATTCCTGCCAGCATCCCACCTGCAATAGCAGCAAGCGTGGCTAACCAGGGTGCATAACCATTGGTAATCATAACGGCAGCAATAGCGCCGCCAGTAGTAAAGCTTCCATCTACAGTCAAATCAGGAAAATCCAAAATGCGAAAAGTAATATACACCCCTAAAGCCATAAATGCATAGAGCAACCCCATTTCCACAGCCCCGAGCATTGAATCATACATAGAAGTCTTCTCCTTTCAAGCATCAAGGGGCGCCCTCATGGAATCGCCCCTATAGAATGTCTTATTGAATAATATTGTTAGCTTGATCGGTAACTTCTTTTTTCATCGCATCCGTCACATCTATACCTTGTGCGGCAGCGGCTTTAAGGTTAAGGATAAGATCGAGCTTTTCTTGCATCGTTACTTTCATATCTGCTGGCTTTTTACCATTCTTCAGAATGTCCACTGCCATTTGTCCAACTTGGTAACCATGGTCGAAATATTTGAAGCCAACGGTTGCAAATGCGCCTTTTTCAACGGTATCCCGGTCGCTGGAGAAGAACGGAATTTTCTTATCATTAGCTGTTTGAATAATCGTATCAACAGCACTCACTACTGTGTTATCCAAAGTAATGTAGAATGCATCTACACGACCAGCGAGTGATTCAGCAGCTTGCTTCACTTCAGAAGTATTTGTGATGGCTGCCTTCACAAGCTCAATGCCATGTTTATCCAGCTCTTTCTTAGCAATATCCGCCATAATTACAGCATTTGGTTCACCCTCATTGATAACAATGCCCAGCTTCTTCACATTAGGAAATTGAGTAGCAATGAATTGCATTAATCTATTAATAGCTTCAGGATTCGTATCTGATACACCAGAAACATTTCCACCTGGGTGCTCCAGATCAGTTACGATCTTTGCATCGAGTGGATCAGTCACTGCTGCGAACAGTATCGGAGTGTCCTTACTTGATTTACTAAGCGCTTGAACAACCGATTGAGCAGAAGGTGTCGCAATAGCCAATACCAAATCATTAGTGTCAGCAGCAATCTTCTGAGCAATGGTCAAGTTATTCGCAGGGTCAGCTTGAGCATTCTCAAGGTCAACCTTCAGGTTCTCTCCTTCAACAAGCCCGGCATCCTTCAAAGCAGCAAGAATACCTTCGCGTGTAGCATCAAGTGATGGATGTTCAACGTATTGCGAAATTGCGATTTTGTACGTTTTGGAATCAGCGGTTCCGGCATTCGTTGGCGCATTACCAGTGTTTGTTGCGTTTCCTGAATTTACAGCGGCATTATTGTTGCCACAGCCAGCAGCTACTAGCATGAAGCATAAGCTTAAACCTGCAAAAATGTTTCTCTTTTTCATTAAAGTACCCCATTTCATTAGATTATTAACGCGTGCATCAAAGTGAGCGACTCAGCATTATTACTTTTATCGATAAAAGCATTAAAGCATAAGCTTACACGTACCTCACAATAATGATGGAAATCTATTAAACCTATATTATATGGAGGTTGTTTATCCGTCAATCACTTATCCTACTTCCATAGATTACAAATTTTATAGCGCATAACTCACCAATATAGGAAGGACTTGGTTATGTCTTACAGTGATTGCCTTCGGCCTCATTACATAAAAAAAAGCCCCCTGCACAAACTTAAACTACAGTTTGAACATGGAGCGTGTCAAATGCCTAATAACCACAAAAAATTACTATCCACTGCTACTGTATTGCTCGCTGCCGTTTTATCAAGTACCGCATGCGGTTACTCTTCACAATCACAAAAACCCAAGGTAAACGCCGTAACTCCCGATGGCATGCAAGCCTCAAGTTATTATGAAAAGTCCGCCATCACCGATGCTCAAGGAAAGTACTGGATTCCACTCAAACCTGCGATTACATCACTCGGCTATCGAATGAAAGATGATGCAACTCATGGGGGATACACCAAAATTGGCTACAGTGATGTTATGTATATGCTGCGCCCTGGCTCTACTCAAGTCTTCTCCCTAGGTGAGAAAATCACATTACCGCAGGCACCTAGACGACAAGAAGGTCAAATCTATATCACACCGTTAGCTCTATCCAAATTTCTTCAAACGGAGGTGGGTTGGAATCCTCAGTCTGGTGAAATCAACATAGCCACACCGACCGACCATGAAGCTATTATAAAAACACCATCTGCTAAATCATTAAATGAAGCTAAACCATTTCACATTCAAAGTATTTCTGAAGCAGACAAGAAGGAATTAGTTACTTATGCCAAAAAATTCTTAGGTGTGCCTTATGAATTCGGTACCGGGCCTTATGAAGAGACTAAGAAATTTGATTGCTCTTCTTTTACAAGGCATGTATTCAAACAATTCAGTGTAAACTTACCGCGTTTAGCCAAGGATCAAGATAATATAGGTTCTCGCGTGCAACGCAGTGCACTAGATGTCGGCGATCTTATATTCTTCACTGTCCCAGGTCGGTTTGAAAGTGACGCTATACCCGGGCATGTCGGTATTTACATTGGGGATGGAAAGTTCATTCACACCTGGGGTGATCCCGGGGTTCAGATCAGTGAGCTTGACTCAGGGTATTGGAGCAACGTAATCCTGCATATGCAGCGCATTCTGTAACCCACATTCACTGGCTAAAGGCACCTATTAAGAAAGCCTGAATCCTCCACTATGGAAGGGTTCAGGCTTCTTTGTTGCAGCATAAATTGGTATTCTTAATCCCAGTTCTTGCCCTTGCCACTTAAACGTACAAACAGCTTTACAAACTCTACAATCACTATAATCGCCAGTGCTGCAGCAATTACAATTCCCCACTGTAACCCGCTTAAATGTGAGACACCAAACCAGTCATTCAGTCCTGGGATGATGATCACCAGCACCAGCATAAGTGTAGAGATCAGTGATGCCCACAGCATATACCGGTTGCTGAACCAGCCAATCTGGAACAACGATTTCGTATTGGATCTGACGTTAAATGCATGAGAAATTTGCAGCAATCCTAATGTGGCGAATGCCATCGTAACCGCAATTCCCTCATTGTAATGGGTATGTGCCCACTGGTATACAAACAACGTAAGCGCCGCCTCTAATATCCCCTGGTAGATGATCCCGATTCCCACGCCACCAGCAAAGATACTGCTGCTGGCTTTGCGTGGTTTCTTCGACATCAAATCATCCCCCGCCTTCTCAAGCCCAAGAGCTAATGCCGGTAGGGTATCGGTAACAAGATTAATCCACAGAATATGAATTGGCTCGAGTATACGCCAGCCGATCATGGTTGCAATGAATAGCGTAAGCACTTCCCCAAGATTGGCTGAGAGTAGGAACTGGATGGCCTTACGGATATTGCTGTAAACCTTCCGTCCTTCTTCAACAGCAACAACTATGGTCGTAAAGTTATCATCAGCTAGCACCATATCTGAGACGCCCTTAGCTACATCCGTTCCTGTGATCCCCATCCCGACGCCGATATCTGATGATTTAAGCGCAGGAGCATCATTCACACCGTCACCCGTCATGGCAACAATCTTCCCTTTTTTCCTCCATGCCTTAACGATCCGAACTTTATGTTCAGGAGATACACGTGCATAAACCGAATAATTAGTGACTTTCTCAGCAAATTCCTCTTCACTGAATTTATCCAGCTCACTGCCGGTCAATACGCCCGTCTCATCTTCGATAATACCTAATCTTTTAGCAATGGCCGCTGCGGTATCTCGATGATCTCCTGTAATCATTACAGGTCTAATCCCTGCTTTACGGCAGATAGCTACCGCATCCCGTACTTCCTCTCGTGGAGGATCAATCATACCGACTAAACCGATAAATACAAGTTCTTTCTCCGTAGCTTCCGGGGAGAGGTTAGTCGGTAGCTGCTGTTCATCTCTGAAAGCAAATGCCAGCACCCTCAGTGCATCATTCGCAAGCATTGTATTACTTTCCATGATATGTCGTGAATGTTCATCATTAAAAGGAACGATCTCTCCATCCACGAAGATATGGCTGCATTTGGACAAAAGCACATCTGGTGCACCTTTCGTTAATACACGATAACGTCCGTTCTCAACTTCATGAATCGTCGTCATCAGCTTGCGATCGGAGTCAAATGGCAGTTCATTTTTACGTGGGAATTTCTTTTCTAAATCCCTTTTGTCAGTACCTATACTGAGCGCATAGTCCACTAACGCTGTTTCCGTAGGATCCCCGATAATCGCTTTACCACTCTTTGTTTGCGGGTCCTTAGCTCCTTCATTCCCTCCAGGTACTTCAGAGGAATTTCCTTCGTCAATGCTGGAATCATTACAAAGCGTCATAGCCTGAAGCAATAGTTCACCACCCGGTGTCCCTTCAACACCTTCAGCAGCTTCTTTCGTAGTTCCATTGACATGCACTTTTTCGACAGTCATCTTGTTTAGAGTCAAAGTACCTGTCTTGTCAGAGCAAATAATTTCGGTGCTTCCGAGCGTCTCTACAGCGGGGAGTTTGCGAATGATCGCTTTACGTTTAGCCATCCGCTGCACTCCGAGTGCCAAGATAATCGTCACAATTGCTGGCAGTCCTTCAGGAATCGCTGCTACTGCAAGTGAGATCGAGGTGAGAAGCATATCCAGCAGCTCTCTACCCTCAAATATACCGACGGCAAAAATGACTACACAGACACCAAGAATAATAAAGGTGAAATATTTTCCTAGTTCATCCAGTTTCTTTTGCAGCGGTGTTACATCATTCTCTTCCTCCGAGATAAACCCAGCAATCCTGCCGACTTCAGTCTGCATTCCTGTAGCTGTGACGACACCAACCGCTCTACCGTAAGTTACATTGCTGCTCATATATGCCATATTGGTGCGATCCCCGATAACAATATCGCTTCCTTCAAGCACACCTACCTTCTTTTCTGAAGGTAATGATTCTCCGGTTAATGCGGCTTCCTCTGTTTTCAAAGAAGCAGCTTCTAACAGTCTAATATCCGCCGGAACTACATTTCCAGCTTCCAGCAATACGATATCCCCTGGTACGAGATCTTCACTTTTAATCTCTGAGACCTGACCTCCACGTCGCACTCTGGCATGCGGAGAGGACATACTTTTCAGGGCATCTAGCGCCTGCTCTGCCTTATTTTCCTGAATAACGCCAAGTACCGCATTCAGGATGACTACCAACAAAATAATGACTGTATCTGTCCATTCTCCCAAAACCCCAGACAATACTGCCGCCACTAGCAAAATAAAGATCATTACATTTTTAAATTGTTCAATAAATTTTCCTAGCAGAGATTTGGTTTTTGCTTCTTGAAGTACGTTCTTCCCATACTGCTCCAGAAGTTTAGCGGCTTCACCGGAAGACAAACCATCTTTCCTTGTTTCCAGCCTTTTGAGCACTTCTTCCTCACTTAGTGTATGAAAAGGTACCTGCCCCTGCGATTTTGGATCATTTGAGTTCAAGACAATAGCCTCCTTCCGGGATTGAGATTCTGGTAAAACCTCTCATATGAGTCTTACCCAAAAAAGGCATGGTGATTCTAGAACGTTATGTACAATTTTAGAAATTAAGCTGTTCCGTCTGCTTGACTCGATCAAAGCTCTTGAATCTAGTCCCTTGATAAAGGAGTTCTCCTCGATCCCCTTCTACAATCAGACCAAAATCCTGATCTCGAACCTGCAATTCCAAGCGTCCACCATCCTCAAACTCAAACGTCACATAATAACTAGTATGTGCGCTCGATTCACCCGAACCACCCCATACCTCAGTCCGTTTCGTCACAGCTTTAGAGCTAGCTTTTATCAAGGGGCTTGCGTTGTTGGCTATCCAGCTTCTCACTGATTTATAAATTATAAAAACGAAAACACCTAGAATAAACAAAGCAAATAATTTAAAAAATAGGGGCATCTCATGAATGAAACTTCCGAAAAAGCTTCGTTTATCAAAACCGTTAAAATCCTGCCATTCGCTCAAATTTATTCCTCCTGACTGATACAAGATAATAAAAGTCTTCTTTTCTACGAAATACGTCATTTTTCCCGTTCGGTTTCTTGTTTTCATCGTTTTCAAATGAATTTTTTTCACAAAACAATTTGGAAACAAATGAAAAGGTATGGTATGCTTTTTATACTACATACAGTTGGGAGGTGTTATTTCGGTGCAATATATAGCGCGCTTGTCACTACTTTGGTTTCTTCGTATAGTCCTAATTCTAGGAATGATGTTTTCTTTTCCACCGGTTTGGTCTGGCGGATTATTCACTACGGAGCAAGAATCAACGACAACCGAAATTGAACGCTACGAGCGAAAGTTTATAGCTCCCGTAAGGACGGTACCCCAAATAACTCCTCAAATAGGAGCCATCAAAATAATTGAACAGTGGGGAACTAAATCTGTTGCGGTAGCCGCGATACTCCCTGTGCTTTCTTTTGTATTCCGTCCTGTGATCTATAAATTCTTGCTTCGACTGCGACTGTACCTGTTAAAATTCACTTCTCACTTTCTAATATCACGCAATGCGAATTTCATCTCTACCTTAAATGATTGTTACTGAAGGTCATTTAGAACTTCCATTGATAAAAATTCGAAGAAAGCGAAATAATTATAAGACACCTAAATGCAGGCTAGAATTTCATGGATTATAGAGAATCGGATTTACCGGGAATCGGTAAAAATTTGTTATGCAAACTTACTTCTAGCATAGGAATCAAAATGGATCTATAAATTATTGGATACAGTATATAAATTAAAGAAGTGACATGCTGCTAAAATTATCCCAAAAAGCTGTCGCTCTCTACGAAAATGAATAAAGTTGTTTCCCCTGCTAAAGGAGGAAAAACATTGCAGACTAAGACAACACAACATAAACAATTACGTAAAAATTCAGTATTCCGAGTTCTAACCGTTATTGCAGGAGCACTACTTGCCGCAGTAGGATTAGAGTTATTTCTCATACCACATGGGCTTGTAGTTGGTGGAATCACAGGTTTATCGGCATTATTCGCTCATACCACTGAAATGCGGCTGGGATTGTTTCTTTTTCTATTCAATCTACCTTTTATATTCATGTCTCGAAAGCAAGTGAATCTTCGCTTTGCTCTGTATACCGTTCTAGGATTAGCTTGCTTGACCATCGCTTCTCTTGCTCTACACCGTTTTCCTGCAGTGATTAGTGATCCTTTACCTGCTGCTATGGCAGGTGGCATCTGTTTAGGACTCGGTATCGGTATATCTGTCCGATTTGGTGGTGTGAACAAACATGCAAGTGATCAAGGATATTCACTTCTGAGTGGTGGACCGCCAAAGTCAACCGAAGTCGTCATCATGATTCTGAACTGTGCTATTTTGCTTATAGCAGGCACACTATTTGGCTGGGAGCAAGCCATGTACTCCATTATTGCTTACTTATTGGCCTTCGAAGGTGTGAGATTCTCACTCCGAGGGTTATCCGATTCACGCGCTGCATGGATTACCAGCAATTGTTGCATGGATATCCAGGAAGCGCTCGAAAACTCATTAAATCGAGAAGTTGGGCTGGCTGAAGGCTCCGGGCAAAATGGAGAGCTGAGCACATTGTTTTGTCTCATCAACAAAATGGAAGAACATCAATTGCGGACCATCGTCCTTAATTGTGATCCTGACAGCCAAATTGTGCTCAAATCAGCTGCTAGTGATCAAAGATTGAGTAATCTGCCATCCTAACTAATAGGGCAGTATGATGAGCATGGTGAGTAGGCCGATTACGTCTTCTTATGTTTGAAGGTACACTTTATTATTCCACGTAAGATAAATAGCGTTTCTCCCTTGTATGGGGGGAGCGCTACTTTTGCGTTATCAACCGAGGTTCTTTCGCTAGAATAGCGAAATCCTGCAAAAATACATCTTTTGGCTCAGATATCCGCTCCATTAAGCCCAAATACTGCAAATGTACAGGAATATCCTCATTTATAGCTCGAAAGCTTCTTCTGACGCAAGAATTCCTGCTGATTTGCAGGAATCAATACTTTAACCCTCCTCGTATCATCTAAAGATGTACTATTGCAGGATTTTCGCCGGAAAATTATTGGTTAGTCTACATTCGTCAGTCGGCGTTCATTAATCAACGTTAATGAGCCAGTGTTAGTTTGTCTGCTTTTCCCTAGAATTCATCCTTGATTCACACAAAAAAAAGCTGTCTCAAAAGCAGCATTCACTACTTTTGAGACAGCCTCTACTCCTTTAGCTAGCTGAGAATTAGACCTAAGATCTAGCCTATACTCGCTAGCACACTTTCCTAACGGAACATTCCCCACAAACGGATCAAGTGGAAGGTGTTGTTTGGATCAATTTTCTGAGCGATAATAAATTTCACAATTTGGTCTTCCTGCGTCGAGGTCAGTTTCTCGTTCAGTACACCTGACGCATTCCGTACCAACCTGCGAACAACTGCCGTGTCCTGTAGCTCTTGTTTCGAGACGCCGTTAATCATATTTTTAATACGATCTTTGACAGTCGCGTTTTTCATCTTCAGCTTGATGCGTTCCACGAGCTGAGGGCTAATTCCGAATTGTTGATAACCCAAGTGTAGCACCTCCCGTCATATCCAATCTTTCACAGTATATGAGGCTTCGGAGCTAGATGTGCCTACTTAGTCAATTAATTCCCCTTGGAAAATTTGCTCGCCTTGTAAATAATGCCGAAGAGGTGCATATTCAGGAGATGTCCAGAACTTCTCATCCTTAAGCAGCTCTGCCACATCATCACGCGCCTGCTCCAGCACTTCAAAGTCAGCCGTCATATCCGCCAAGCGAAACTCCGGTAATCCACTCTGCTTGGTTCCAAAAAAATCACCTGGACCACGCAGCTCCAAATCTCTCCGCGAAATCTCAAATCCATCATCGGTGTCCGTCATAGCAGTCATTCGTTCACGCCCGATTTCAGATTTCGGATCAGCCACTAGTACACAATAAGAGGCATGCTGACCTCTACCAACCCGTCCACGAAGCTGGTGCAGCTGTGATAATCCGAACCGGTCTGCATCCATAATAATCATCAACGTGGCATTAGGAACGTCTACACCCACTTCTACAACCGTTGTGGATACTAAGAGTTGCAGTTCATTGTTGTAAAATGCTCGCATCACTTCATCTTTTTCAGCTGGAGACATCTTTCCATGCAAAAGCCCAACTTTATAGTTAGGAAAAGCTTGGCTCATTTGAATATGTAAATCTATAGCATTCTGTACATCCAGTTTCTCCGATTCTTCAATGAGCGGACAGATCAGATAAGCCTGACGTCCCAGCTCTATTTCACGCTTAATCAGATTTAGGACACGATCCATGAGATCATGCTTGACCCAATAACTAGTTATTGGCACTCGGCCTTTCGGTCTTTCCGACAGCGTGGATACATCCATATCTCCAAAAACAGAGATCGCAAGTGTACGTGGAATAGGTGTTGCAGTCATCGTAAGTACATCCGGATTATATCCTTTACGCCGCAATACACCTCGCTGGTTTACACCAAACCGATGCTGCTCGTCCGTAACTACAAGACCCAGATCACGGAAAAATACATCCTCCTGAATCAATGCATGCGTCCCTACAACAATATCGAGCATCCCCATTTGTAGTGAAGCTAACAATTCTTTACGTTTCCGTCCAGTTACACTCCCTGTTAACAGACCAACCGTAATTCCAAACGGCTCAAACATCTTCGTAAGTGAACGCATATGCTGCTCTGCTAAAATCTCAGTGGGCACCATAAGCGCACCCTGAAAACCAGATCGCACGGTGGCAAAAAGCGCGACGGCAGCTAGTACCGTTTTGCCGGAACCCACATCACCTTGAAGCAGTCGATTCATGCAATATGGTGATCGCAGATCATGTAAGATCTCCAGCTCCACTCGTTTCTGAGCATCTGTAAGCTCAAAAGGTAAGCTGCGAACAAACTGGCGCACGGTTGCGTTATCTACAGTATGGACTACACCATCCATCCTACCGCGATTAAGTACCCGGAATGCCTGCATCTTCAACTGGAACAGAAACAACTCCTCATACACCATCCTGCGGCGTCCCTGCTGCCCTTCACGCGTATCCTCTGGCCTATGAATGGTTGCAATCGCCCGTTTACGAGGCATAAAATCATATTGCCGCATAATAGAATGTGGTAGTATCTCGGGAATTAAATCTCCATACTGTTGAAGCGCCTGATTAATGCTTTTCCTGATCCACGACTGCGTGATCTTTCCACCGATGGAATAGACCGGCTGTAGAGTCCCTGTCTTCCCTTCCCCACGATCGGGAAATTCAAAATCCGTCACTGTAATTTGATTTCGCTTCTGATCCCATTTACCTGTGAGTACAATTTCTCTCCCCACAGTAAGTTGCTCACGCACGTAATGACGATTAAACCATGTAGCTGTGAACATCCAAGGCTCCGCAACCATTTTACAACTAAGTCGTGACTTGCCTCCAAAACGTTGCAGTACAGGGATACCGATCACTTTAGCCTCTGTAGTCACTTTATCCCCATGTTTGGTTTCACTCAGCGAGCGCGGGCGATAATCCTCATAACGGAACGGATAATACTCTAACAAATCCTTTACTGTAAAGACACCAAAGGCGTGAAGCTCGCTTTGCTTTTGAGCACTCACGCCAGTTATGTTTTTTACTTCAATTTGATTTAATGACAGTGTCATATTCATCCCTCATTTTGCAGGCCAAATGAATACAGCTAACGTACCGTTTCCGACATGGCTGCCCACGACAGGGCCGACGTTCGTCAGCACTTTCTCTTCTAGTGTAAAATGTCCTGACAGCTCTTTCAGGAACTCTTCACCGGAAGCCGGTTCAGCCGTATGACCCACGGCCACATTGATTTTGTCTACACCTTGAATATCCTTCTTAAATAATTCAATCATACGGGCAATAGCCTTCTTACGGCCTCTAACTTTTTCTACCGCATATATTATTCCTTCTGCATCAATAGACAGGATCGGCTTAATATTAAGAAGCGTTCCCAGAATGGCCGAGGCCTTTCCGATTCTCCCGCCTTTTTGTAAATATTCAAGTGTATCTACCAAGAAGTAAAGCTTACGAGATTGGCGCAGACTTTCTACAGCTTCAAGAATCGCTTCGGGACTCTTATCTTCAGCAGCCAATCTGGCGGCTTCCACCACCATAAATCCAAAACCGTAAGAAGCGGAGAGAGAATCTACTACAGTGATCCCTTCTCCCTCTTCCTCCAACATCGATTTAGCCAATAGTGCTGATTGGTACGTACCACTTAGTCCAGAAGAAATATGAAACGAAAGGATAGGACTTCCCGGGTAACGTTCCAAAATATCTCGATACACATTCATGTATTCAACCGGTGAGGGTTGAGAAGTAGTCGGCAACTGTGACGAGCGGGGAAGTCGCTCATAGAACTGCTCCGGCGTCATATCCAGATTGTCCCGGAAAGCCTCTTCGCCGAACATCAAAGTCAAAGGGACGACCTCAATGCCATACGCTTCCGCCATTGCTGGCGGGATATCAGATGTGCTGTCGGTGACGATAATGGTACGATTCATGGATTATCTCCCCCATACTATAATTTTGCCAACTACGTAATTAGCAAGTTGCTCCTGAATTGTTATAGAACCCTCAGCATCTACCTATGGCTCTACGGAGAAAAGATAATAATAAAGGGGTTGGCCACCCTCATGAATCTCTACTTCCACATTCGGGTAAGTCTCTTCCAGCCACTCGCTTAAGGAATCTGTGACCTCAGAATCAGTTTCTGCTCCAATAAGGATCGTAACGATTTCATCGCCATTCTCAAGCATGTTGGACAGCAGCGCCTGACTTGCAGCTAACAGATCATCTGCGGCAGCGACAATTTTGGAGTTCGAAATTCCGATAAATTGCCCGGATTTAATCTCCAGATCATCAAAGCTTGTATCACGGACAGCATTTGTTACTTGTCCCGACTTGACCTGTGAGATTGCTTCTAGCATGTTCCCAGAATTAGTCTCCACGGAATCCTCTTCTTGGAACGCAAAGGCTGCAGCGATTCCTTGAGGAATGCTTTTACTTGGAATAACCGTAATCTCACGTTCGCCCTCCAAGAGATCTTTAGCTTGCTGAGCGGCAAGAACAATATTGGAGTTATTCGGCAGAATGTATACATGCTTCGCAGATATCGAAGAAATCGCGTTCACGAAATCCTCTGTGCTAGGGTTCATAGTCTGACCTCCAGCTAGGACAACATCCACACCGAGGCTTTTGAAAATATCTGCAATCCCAGCGCCTGATGATACTGCGATGAATCCGTAAGGTGCCAAATCATCTGCTGGTGGTTCGGCTGGAGCTGATTGTACCCGGCTCTGTTCATCCGGCATATCGGCGAAAACATCTGGCATAGGTGCAATATCCATCCCTGCAGTTAACAAGTCACGATGTTGCTCACGCATATTGAGAATATGAATCTGCGTAATTTCCCCATAGAGAAGTGCCAGATTCAAAACTTCACCTGGAGCCTTGGAATGCACATGCACTTTAATGGTTTCATCATCCGAAATTACAATAATGGAATCACCATTTACTGACAACGCTTTCCTAAAGGTTTCCTCATCAAAATCCGTTCTCACGTTACCACCTAACTGGCGATTAATGAAGAACTCCATATCATATAGAAATTCTATGTCCTCTGTAGAAAGCTGTGATTGTGCAGAAGACTGTACAGAAGACAGTTCGCTTTCAGGTTTCTTTAACACCGGTACCGGTGTTGGCACGACTGGTGCCTGAGGTTGTCCTTTTACAGGTTCAGACACACCGGAGCTTCCGCTCGTCAGATGCTGGTGAAACCCTTCATAAATATAGACCAGTCCTTGACCGCCAGAGTCTACGACACCGACTTGCTTCAAGACAGGCAATTGTTCCGGTGTATAGGCTAAAGCTTCCTTTGCTTTGGCCAATACCTCTGTCATGAGCTCTGTAACATCTGTAGTTCGGCGAGCATAGTAGACAGCATGTCTTGCAGCCTCTTTAGCCACTGTAAGAATAGTTCCTTCTACAGGCTTTACAACTGCTTTATAGGCTGCGTCAACTCCGCTTTGCAATGCAGCAGCAAATTGCTGTGTGTTTAGCTCATCATGTTGAGCTGCAGATCTGCTAAAGCCTCTGAACAATTGAGATAAAATAACTCCGGAGTTCCCCCGTGCGCCCATTAACAAGCCCTTAGAGAGTACACCTGCACATTGACCGACAGACGTTGTATTATTTTTCTTCAATTCATTCGAACCTGCGGTCATCGTCAAATTCATGTTAGTTCCGGTATCTCCGTCTGGAACCGGAAAAACATTTAGGGAATTGACGTGTTCTGCATGCTGTTGCAGCTTATCCGCTCCAGCCAATACCATAGCGGTAAAATCTGTTCCGTTTATAGAACGCTTACTCAATTGAGAATTCCCCTTCCTAACTTCATGCCTAATCATTCTATGATTAACAGGACATAATGCACTAATTTACATTGTACTATAAGTATTAAAAGAAATAAATGTTTTTGAATCGGTTGACGTAGCAAAATTTGCTGTGATATTATAGATAAGTATTGTTTTATGCAGGTGTTAGGAATAAGGAGGTGTAATCTATGTCCCGCAAATGTGCAGTAACAGGCAAGAAACCGAGCAGCGGCAACCACGTGTCTCACGCCAATAACCGCAACCGTCGTTCTTGGGGAGTTAACGTTCAGAAGGTCCGTATCCTCGTGAACGGTAAACCAAAACGCGTGTACGTCAGCACCCGTGCTTTGAAAGCCGGTAAAGTTGAACGCGTTTAGTCTTTTGCAATTTTAAAGACCGAGCGATCACTCATATGAAGCAAAAAGCACCCTTTACATTTGTAAGGTGCTTTTTTTCATGTTTTCTTTTCTGTTCCAAGCCCAAGATCAACTCTTCTGAAATGTGTTCAAAATCGCTTTAACAAAACCTCCCAAAAACCTTGGCAGCTTAAACGTGTAAAATTTCATGGTTTACCCTCCCATCAATTCATGCCGTACGCAGGAGACTTTCTTCTTGTTCTAACGGTAACGTACTGCAGTCCTCCCTGCCAAAACAAAAAAGGCTACATGAGATTTCTGCTCATGTAACCATATTTATGCGTCGAGGACTTGGCCTATACCTTTAGTCGTAATAGCCTATTTTTTTAACGAAGTGCCGCTTCCGCTGCTTCTCGAATCTCAAGGATCGCTGCAGCACGATCACTCCGGCCAAAAACTGCATTTCCTGCAACCAAAACATCCGCTCCTGCACTGACAACCAATGGCGCTGTAGCTTCCGAAACACCACCATCGACTTCAATAAGTAGATCTGGATTGACTTCATTCGCCCATTCTCTAATTTGAGTAATTTTGCGCAACGTGTTAGGAATGAATGCTTGACCTCCAAAGCCAGGATTGACAGTCATCACGAGAATCATATCCACATCCTCAAGCACCTCACGCACCGCTGATGCCGGTGTGCCAGGATTAATAGCTACTCCTGCCTTAAGACCCAATTCCTTGATCTGATGCACCACACGGTGTAAATGAACGCAAGCCTCTGCGTGGACAGTAATCACACTAGCGCCTGCGGCAGCAAAATCAGAAATATAACGTTCTGGAGACTCAATCATTAAGTGAACGTCTAGTGGAAGCTTGGTATGTAACGAGACCGCTTTTACGATTGGTGGACCAAGCGTTATATTCGGCACAAAATGCCCGTCCATTACATCCACATGGATCCAATCCCCGCCACTGACCTCAGCTTCTGCAACCTCTGAACCTAAACTTGCGAAATCGGCAGACAATATAGATGGTGCAATTCGTATCATGACTTAGTACCTCCGCTTTTTATCTTTCATTTCATTAAAAAATAATTTGTAATGTTCATACCGGCTATCAGCGATATTCCCAGCTTTCCATGCCTCGATAACTCGGCAGCCTGGTTCATGCTGATGACTACAACCACGGAATTTACAATCCCCAGCATAGTTAGCAAATTCACGGAAACAAGTAGAGAGCTCTTCAACCCCAAGCTCAAGAAAATCAAGCTGACTAAAACCAGGGGTATCCGCTACAAATCCGCCCCCGCCAATATCCATCAATTCTACATGGCGGGTAGTATGACGACCACGGCCCAGACGTAAGCTGATCTCACCTGTCTCCAGTTTAAGTCCTGGCACAATACGATTCAATAAGGTCGACTTTCCTACCCCAGATTGTCCGGCAAATACACTAATACCACCAGTAAGCCGCTCTCTTAGTTCATCACTGCCAGCTCCTGTAATTGAGCTTGTAACCATCACTTCATAACCAATATCCTCATAGAGCTCTTTAACATACTTAGTGGCTTCACCATTATCATTAGCCAAATCCTGTTTGGTCAGAACGATTAAGGGTTCCAGTCCCGAGTGCTCAATATGAACTAGGAACTTGTCCAATAGATTCAGGTTCATATCAGGCTCCCGCACAGAAAATAATAGAACGGCAAGGCTTACATTCGCTACAGGTGGACGAATTAACTCAGATTCTCTAGGGAGAAGCTCATCCACCATCCCTTCACCATGCTCAGTCAGCATATAGATCACGCGGTCACCTACAAGAGGAGCGATCCCCTTTTTCTTAAGTATGCCTCGGCCTCTGCATTGAACTGAAACTTCCTCTGTTGCAATTAATCCTTCACGAAGCGGTTTTACGTAATAATATCCGCTTAACGCCTTTACTATTATTCCTTCAGGCATACATAGTGAGCCTTCCTCTCCTGATTTTGCGAAAATGACCCAAGTTTGAAAATCCCCGGGTCACTTCGCTGCCACAACTATTCAAGCACTTCTGCCCTGATTAGTTATCGCTTTTATCTTTAGATTTGTCTTTGTTTTTATTATTATGCTTGTCATCATTTTTATTACTGTTCTTGTTGTTACCACTATTGGTCGATTCATTATTCACCGAATTGTTAGTAAGGAATCCCGTCTGATTGACTGATCCAGTATTAGTAGACCCTTCGTTGTCTGAACTTGGAGGCAGGATCTCAGGCTCAATGGTTGGTTCAGCAGTAGGTGTAGGATCTATCGGTGTCTGAGTCGGCTGCGGAGTCGGAACCGTCGGTGGTTCAGGTTCTTGCACCGTGCCATTCTTGGCATCAATATATGGAATCACATAAGTGTCTAAAAGCACACCATCTCGGGTAACAATAACAGAGCCATCTTTATTCGGAGCAAGCACTAGATTAACGGACAGCACTTGGCTCTTTCCAATGGTACGCGTTCCCCAATCTTGTTTTTCACCATTATTGCGCGCATCAACGAATTCAATTCGAATCTTGCTCTTCTTTCCATCCTGTGCAGGAGCTACTGGTACATTAAAGGTATAATTCAGGGCTTCAGGTGGATAACCTGTACTTAAGTAAATCGTAATCGCTGTTCCAGGTGGAACAGAGGTACCTTTCTCATAAGCCCAAGTTTTCGTTACCTTACCTTCATCAACTGTGAAGCTGGATTCTTCCTTTACATCTCCGAGGACCAGTTTGGATTCTTCCAAAAGCGCCTTAGCTTCACTCTCCGTCTTACCGATGAGGTCTGGCATCGTGACACTTTCTTCTCCTTTGCTAACGTAGAGGGTGATTGAAACCGTCTTTGGATCAAACTCGCTGTCAATGGCTGGGTCTGATTTTACAACCTTACCCACCTCCATATTTTCATCGAAGAGAGGTTCATTCTTAATTTGATTCTGGGGTACACCCTTTGCTATTAGCGCTTTAACCGCTTCGTCAAAGCTTAAATTTGTAACATCTGGCATCTTAGTTAATGGTTTCGCCGTATTCACAGTTAGTATTAGGGAGGCTCCCTTTTTCACTTTGGCGTCCTTTTCCCTACTTTGCTTCATGACCACATTCTCTTCGAAATTCGGACTGTAGTCATACAGTATAGGATCAGCAACCTCAAGCCCCAAATCCTCAAGTTCAGTCTTCGCTTGTTCCAGCTGTTTACCGACCACGTAAGGAACCGATACCTCAGGAACAACTAATTGGGATTTAACGTACCACACGAGACTGGCCATAGCCAGCAGTAACACTAAAGTTAAGCCAATCCATAATGCAGGTTTAGTCCATTGTTTTTTACCTTTTTTCACAGGTACCGGATCGTCATCATCATCTTCATCATTATCCATCCGGTCGTGGCGATGATTACGATTTCCATTGCTTCTTTGGATCGGTTTAATCGCTGGTATGACCCGCGTTCGATCCTCGTCTTCCTCATCGTTAAAAAGAACTTTTGCTTCACTACGGCGTTCCGGCAACAAGCAGGTTTCTAAATCCTGCAGCATTTGCTTTGCAGACTGATAACGCTCTTCCGGATTTTTACGCATCGATCTTAGAATTACATTCTCAACGCTTTGCGGAATAAGTGGATTTATGAGCCTTGGCTCTTCAAACTCTTCTTGCAGATGCTTTAGAGCTACGCTAATCGGACTCTCCCCTAAGAATGGAAGACTTCCTGTAAGCATTTGATAGAGTACAATCCCTAATGAATACAGGTCGGATTTCTCTCCTGTTGATACACCTTTAGCATGCTCTGGTGAGAAATAATGAACGGAACCTACTACAGAGCCTGTCTGAGTAATGGTAGTAGATGTTACCGCGCGAGCAATACCGAAATCTGTTACCTTCACCCGGCCATTGCGCCCGATCAATATATTATGTGGTTTAATATCCCGATGAATAATTTGATTCTGATGAGCGTGATCAAGTGCATCACAGATTTGTGAAGCGATCCTTACGGACTCGTCAACCTGTAATGGCGCTCGTTCTTTTATAATTTCATTAAGATTCTTGCCCTCAATATATTCCATGACAATATAATGAATTTCGTCTTCTTGTCCTACATCGTAAATACTAACCACATTCGGATGAGACAAAGATGCAGCTGATTGCGCCTCACGCCTAAAACGGCGGATAAATTCCTCGTCATGAACAAATTGATTACGCAATACTTTAATGGCGACGTTTCGGTTTAAAAGAATGTCATGTGCTCTATAGACGAGCGCCATTCCACCTCCGCCGATCCGTTCGATGACTTGGTAACGGCCGCCCAGTTCGTGACCGATCATCAATCCCACTCCTTTGTTTCGGGCACAGCGGCCTCTCCATGATGTTCTAACAAAGCGACGCTAATATTATCGCCGCCGCCAGCAAGCAGTGCCAACTGAAGTAAGCGGTCCGCTCTTTCCTCTAACGGTATCTCATGTATTCCCGCTACCTTGCCCAAATGCTCATTGTTAACAAAATTACTTAAACCATCACTGCAGAGAAGCAAAAGTTCCCCAGGTAGCAGGGTAACAGGGGCTAAATCAACCAGCACCTCAGCATCTGTTCCAAGTGCTCTCGTCAGCACATTCCGTCTCGGATGATTATCTAATTCCTCCACACTGATCTGACCGTTCTTGAACAGCTCATTGACTAGCGTGTGATCTTCGGTTAATTGAACTGCTGCACTGTCCTTTATTAAATAGGCTCTGCTGTCTCCGATATGGCCAATATATCCGTTTGAACCATTCATCAGGGCAGCAACGACAGTAGTACCCATATTGTGGTACTTCTCGTCGCTGGAAGCCTCCTTGAAGACAGTGCTGTTAGCTTCCAAAATAGCAGCTGATAACGCATCACGCAGTGCTTCGTCCTGAAGCTCAGGCAGGAGCCCGTCTAGGGTATTCCTCATCGTCTCCAAAGCAAGCCTGCTCGCGGTTTCACCAGCCTGATGTCCACCCATCCCATCGGCAATTATGCCGAGTGTATAACCGTGGCGCGTCGCGCCGATCCAGACCGAATCCTCATTGACAGAGCGCACTCGGCCAATATCGCTGGCATGAACTGTTCTGATCAAATATCCTCACCCCAACTCCATATGTTTGGCACGCAGCTGTCCGCATGCGGCCGCGATATCATGGCCTTGCTCACGGCGAATGGTAACATTCACGCCGTTGTCAGCCAAAATACGTTGAAACTCAAAGATATCATTGCGTGAAGTACGTACATATTTCCGCTCTGGCACGTGGTTTACTGGAATCAAATTGACGTGGCATAGCATGTTCTTAAGCACACCTGCTAATTCCTCAGCATGCTCCGGCTGATCATTCACCCCGCCGATCAATGCATACTCAAAGCTGACCCGTCGCCCCGTCTTAGCTTGATAATAACGTAAAGATTCAATCACATCATCAAACGGAAAGCGACGGTTAACTGGCATTAGCTTCGAACGCAGTTTGTCGTTAGGTGCATGAATCGAAATCGCCAAATTTATTTGTGTATCTTCTTCTGCAAATTTATAAATGCTCGGCACAATCCCGCTAGTGGAAACAGTAATATGCCGTTGTCCGATATTTAGACCTTTCTCATGAATCATAAGACGCAAGAATCTCATTGTTGCATCATAGTTCTCAAACGGCTCACCAGTACCCATGATAACAATACTGCTGACACGTTCACCCCGCTCATCCAAGATCTGTTGAGAGCGTACAACCTGAGCTACAATTTCACCCGCTGTCAAATCACGTTTCAATCCACCAAGCGTAGAGGCGCAGAAGGTACAGCCGATTCGGCAGCCTACTTGAGTTGTTACACAAACGCTATTTCCATAATTATGTTTCATGATAACTGTCTCGATCGCATGATCATCATGCAATCCAAACAGGAATTTTACTGTTCCATCTTTCGATTCCATTTTAGTAATCTCAGTGAGCGCTGCAATGGAGAATTGCTCGTTCAGCTTCTGACGAAGTCCTTTAGACAAATTGCTCATGGATTCGAAGTCACTTACACGTTTTACATACAACCAATCAAAAATCTGTCCACCACGAAAAGCAGGCTCACCGTTATCTTTCGCCCACTGCTGTAACTCTTCTAAAGAAAAATCATATATTAAAGGTTTCATTATTATTAGCACCTGTTCTTTCATAAGGATATGCGTATTATTTCTCATTCTTCCTATTTTAACACAAATTTCAGAGACGGTAAAAGAAAATAGCCCGCCGTACGTTAGCCCGGCGGGCGGAAGATACAACGATTGTCAGTAAATTTGCTATATTACAAGACTCTTTGAAGCTTGGAGATATAGAACCCATCACTGCCATAATGATGTGGCAATAACTGAATCCCCTCACCTACAGCCAGCGCAGTACCTTCCAATCTCCCCCACAGCGGGGAAGCAAATGTTATAGAAGTGAAATCAGGATTTTGCTCCAAAAAGGCAGCTACAACCTCACTATTTTCCGTTTGTTCAGTCGTACAGGTACTATAAACCAGAACACCACCCGGTTTCAACAGTTTAGAAACCGACTGCAGCAGCTGACCCTGCAGTGATGCTACACTTACAACATCCTCAGGCTGCTTACGCCATTTGAGATCTGGCTTACGGCGGATTACACCAAGCCCAGAGCAAGGCGCGTCCAAAAGAATTCTATCGAAGGAATGATGCTCTAAGGTAAGCTCCAGCTCCAGTGCATCTGTACTGCCTGTTACTACGCTTTCGAGACCTAACCGTGCAGCTTGATCCGAGATAAGCTTAGCTTTATGTGGATGCAGATCGTTAGCGAAAATAGATCCTTCATCTTTCATCAGCTCGCCCATGTGGGCCGTTTTGCCCCCAGGCGCGGCGCAGCAATCAAGCACTCTCATTCCAGGCTCAGGTGCAACAGCTTCAGCTACAAGCATGGAGCTTTCATCCTGAACAGATAGATATCCATCCCGGTACCAGGATGAAAGAGCCAGATTACCGCCGCCTTTTACAACAATACCATAAGGACTTACTTCAGAAGCAGAAGCTTGCAGACCTTGTTCAATCATCTGACTCAACAGGGCTTCACGGCTAATCATCGTAGTATTTACGCGTACACTGACAGCAGGTGGCTCATTGTTAGCAGCACAAATAGCTTCCGCAGTGTCAACACCATACTCCGTAATCCAGCGTTTCACTAACCATATAGGATGGGAATACTGAATAGATATCCGTTTCGCAGGACCCAATCCATCAGGTATTACCGGCAGATTTCCAGCGCGCAGCACACTACGAAGCACGCCATTAACCATACCCGAAATTCCTTGATGGCCCTTTTTCTTAGCTATATTAACAGCCTCATTTACAGCTGCATGAGATGGTATGCGATCCAGGTACATAATTTGATATAAGCTTAGACGCAGTAAATTACGCACCCAGGGCTGCAATTTAGCGATCCCTTTGCTAACAAATTCCTCGAGCACATAATCAAGTGTATTCATCCGAGAGATGGTTCCATAGACAAGCTCTGTAACTAGTCCAGCATCTTCTCTGCTAAGTGCAGACTTCTGCAGACTGCTGTTCAGCAATAAGTTGCTGTAAGCCCCTTGTTGTTCGACCTTAACCAGGATATCGAGAGCGATATCGCGGGCAGAAGCTGTAGCAGCATTACCTTTATTTCCGCTACCGCCCTTTTTACCACTCACTGCTTTATGATCGTTACTATTTTTATTACCAGAGTTATGACTTACTCCTGATCGGCCCGCACCGTTACCGCCCGCGCTCAACCTAGCACCATCCCTGGTTTCATGACACCGCCACGGCTAAAATCCGCAGCGCTCATCGCTTTCTTACCAGCAGGTTGAACCGTAGTTAGCAGCAGACTTCCGTCTCCTGTCTTAACCTCGACACCATGTTCAGTGACCGAAAGTACCGTTCCTGGCGCACTATCAGTTGATTTCTGCTCAGCAGGAATTTTTGAAGCCCATACTTTGAAGGTCTCTCCATTCCAAAGCGTAAACGCACCGGAAAAAGGTACTAATCCACGAATTCGATTATAGTTATCACGTGAGCCAGCGTTCCAATCCAAACGCTCATCCTCACGATTTAGGTTAGGAGCAAAGGTCGCTTGACTGTCGTCTTGCGGAGTCGCTTGAACAAGGCCGTTTACTAATCGCGGCATTTCAGACTTCAAGAGATCACGTCCAGCAAGGCTAAGCTTCTCGAACATCGTGCCGGAAGTATCCTCATCCTCGATAGCCACCTCGACGCGCGAGATCATATCTCCAGTGTCAAGTCCTTCAGCCATATACATCAAGGTAACGCCGGTAACCTTCTCACCGTTAATGATACTACGTTGAATCGGTGCGCCACCCCGGTATTTAGGAAGTAGTGAACCATGAACATTCACACAACCATTACGCGGCAAATCCAATACAGCTTTAGGCAAAATTTGACCATAAGCAGCTGTAACAATCAGGTCAGGCTCATATGCAGCTAACTCTGCGACAGCCTCAGGTTTGCGCATCCGTTCAGGCTGGAGCACAGGTAAACCGAGAGATAATGCGGCTTCTTTAACTGGTGAAGGAGCCAAGATCTTTTTACGTCCTTGCGGTCGATCTGGTTGGGTGACGACTGCTACAACTTCATAGCCTTCATCCATCAGCATTTGCAAGCTTGGTACCGCAAAGGCTGGGGTTCCCATGAATACAATCTTCATATCCTCACTCCTCAGTCTCATTGCGTTCAGCTGTCATCTCGTATACTTTTTCAGCGATATCGGTAAACAGTACTCCGTTTAGATGGTCAATCTCATGTTGAAAAGCCCGAGCAAGTAAACCACTGCCGGTAATGGTAATTTCTTTTCCCTCACGGTTAAGACCACGTACGGTTACTGTCTCTGCACGGCGTACATCACCATTTAATCCGGGAATACTAAGACATCCTTCAGGTCCTAGCTGCTCCCCTTCTGTACCGATGATTTCCGGATTAATCATTTTGATCAGCCCGTGCTCTTCATCTGCATCCACCACAATTAGGCGCTTCAAAATGCCAACTTGTGGAGCTGCCAGCCCTACACCTTCAGCGTCATACATCGTATCAGCCATATCATCTAACAATTTTTTAACATTAGGTGTAACTACAGTTACTTCTTTTGCTATTTTGTGCAACACTTCATCCGGTTCCTTAACGATCATACGTATCGCCATTAAAAACACCTTCCCGTTCTGTACATCTCTATATTTAGAGTTTATTGATCTAGCTCTTTTTTTACATTGTAACATGATAACGATTTACATCAACATTTGCGGATCAACATCAATGCTGATCTGAAGCCCTGTATCCCGTACAGAATCCTCCAACTCCTCAGCCACTTGTCGAACAAGCCCTATCACATCGATGGCGCCGCGCCATTTTATCATACATTGGAATCTATATCTACCCTTTAAGCGAGGGATTGGAGAAGCTACGGGACCTAACAGATCTAGTACATCCGTGGTTAGCTTATCTAGACTCCCATACCATCTTAGATTTCTGGCCTTCCCCTGCAGATTCATAGCGTAATTCTCTGCCATCCGGAGTAGTAGCGGTAACTGCTCATGGGATAATGTAACGAGTATCAGTCTGCAATAAGGCGGATAATGTAGCCCTCTGCGATGCTTCAGCTCTTCCCTTACAAAAGAGAGATAGTCATGCCCGCTAGCATGAATAATAGAATAATGCTCTGGTGTATAGGACTGAACAACGACCTCACCCGGAAGCTGATGCCGACCTGCTCTTCCAGCAACTTGTGTAAGCAATTGGAAGGTCTTCTCCGCTGCACGAAAATCGGGCAGGTTCAACGCTGAATCTGCTGTAATTACGCCAACAAGAGTTACGTCAGGAAAATCCAAACCTTTTGCTACCATCTGAGTGCCTAGCAGAACATCCGCTTTTTTGTCTCTGAATTGATTCAGCAGCTTCTCATGCGAACCTTTTTCTGTCGTTGTATCCACGTCCATACGAATCACCCGTATCCCAGGAAACAACTTACCAAGCTCTTCTTCCACCCGCTGCGTCCCCGTTCCGAAGAACCGGATATGCTCACTTCCACACTCTGGACAAAGCTTAGGTGCCGGTTCAGCATGACCACAATAATGACAACGCAAATTGTCACTACGACTATGGTACGTTAATGAAATATCACACTCGGGGCAGCCTGCTACATATCCGCAACTCCGGCACATAACAAACGTCGAGAAACCTCTACGGTTAAGCAATAACACGGTCTGTTCTCCACGTTCCAATCTTTCAGCCAATGCAGCATGAAGCTTTCGACTGAACATTGAGCGATTACCTTCTTTAAGCTCCTCCCGCATATCCACGACATTTACCTTCGGTAGTTCGTTACCAAGCGCGCGGGTAGGCATCTCTAGAAGGACTGGTGAAAAATGAATATCACTCTGCGCTCTAGCAGCATGATAGCTTTCTAACGAAGGCGTGGCGGAGCCTAAAATCACGGCTGCCCCACACTGTTCGGCTCTGCGAATCGCTGCATCACGGGCATGATATTTCGGATTTTCCTCCTGCTTATATGAGGTTTCATGCTCTTCATCCATAATAATCAAACCTAGGTTAGAGAACGGGGCAAACACCGCTGAACGGGCGCCAACGGCAACCGTAGCCTTTCCTTCACGGATTTTGCGCCACTCATCGTAACGTTCGCCAACAGATAATCGGCTGTGCATTACCGCGACACCACTTCCGAAGCGCCCTTTAAAGCGCTCCACCATCTGCGGCGTTAATGCGATTTCCGGGACGAGCACTACGGCCTGTCTACCTTGATCCAGACAACGTTTGATACATTGCAAATAGATTTCTGTCTTACCGCTCCCCGTAACGCCATGTAACAGAAAAACTTCATGGAGCTGTTCTTCTAGCGTTCGTGAAATACGTGTGTATACAATCTCTTGTTCTGCTGTAAGTGGCAGAGGCGTAGTAGGCTTAAAATCACGTCCTTGATAAGGGTCGCGATAGACTTCGATTTCACTGATTTCGATAAAGCCTTTTTCCTCTAAACCGTTCACGGTGCTTGCCGTCACTTGAAGTGCAGACAAGACTTCCTTAAGCGCCATTGGGAGTGTAGCTTCCCTTTCAATCAGAAAGCTAAGTACTTCCTTCTGTCGCGCGGACTTTTTGGGGAATTTATTCAACGCCTCACGAGCAGCGGTGATCCCTATCGCAAGATCTACTGCTTTCAGCTTCTTCTTGCCCATTTTATCTTTAATCGATTGGCTCTCTACAAGAACTCCACGTCTTAGCATGAACTTCACCGTCTCCGCAGCCTCCGGAAATGCACGGGTGAGCTGCTTCATGGAAACTTCGCCATTACGTCCGATAAACTCAGTAATTAGTCGTTCCTCATTCCCTGTATCTGCAAACATAGGGAATAATTCATCATCAGAAAATGCTGCTTCTTCTTCCACATCTCCTAGCGAAATCAGTCGTTCTGCCTTCCCTTTTAGAGCAGTGGGCAGCATCGCTTGCAGGGCTGAAATTCGTCTGCATGCATATCTTTTACTCATCCAGTCCGCTAGCTCAACTAATTCAGGAGATAAAGGTGGAAGCAAATCCAGCACCTCTTGAATAGCCTTAAGACCAGGATTCACTACTGTTTCACCTGACTCCAGAGAAACGACAAAGCCTTGCACCGTGCGGTGTCCAAACGGTACTGCTACTCGGCTGCCCACTTCAATCCATAACTTTAGTGATTCTGGAATACTATAATCAAATGGCCGGTCAGTGCTGCGTACAGGCACATCCACAATGACCTTGGCAATATCCATTATAATGAAGCTCCAGTAATCCGCTCTGCCACGAGCGTCAGCAAGCGGCGAGCGACCTCATCCTTAGACAATTGTGGCAATTCGAGCACCAATCCATCTACATCATAAATCGATACAATATTCGTATCCGATCCGAATCCGGCTCCTGCAGCCGCTACATTGTTTGCAACAATGAGATCGCAGTTTTTGCGGACCAGCTTGTCCTTTGCATAAAATTCTGTGTTTCCCGTCTCCGCAGCAAAGCCGATCAAGAACTGCTTGTCTTTGTTCTTACCTAGCGTTTCCAGAATATCCGTTGTTTTTATAAGCTCAAGAGTCAGTGTATCTCCACTTTTTTTAATTTTGGATGGCTCACTTTGCTTAGGCCGGTAATCCGATACAGCAGCCGCCTTGATCATGATATCGCAGCTATCCCACTGCGCAGTAACCGCATCGTACATCTCTTGTGCAGATTGAACACGAATGACATTCATATCCGGGTCCTGCGGAGGCGCTTCATCTGTTCGCGCAGCAATCAAGGTAACCTCAGCACCCATTGCACGTGCAGCACGTGCCAATGCAAAACCCATCTTACCGGAGGAATCATTGGAGATATAGCGTACCGGATCAATCCGTTCTACTGTACCACCAGCTGTGATGACGATCTTTTTACCCTTGAGTGGACTAGACTTCACACTTTCTTGCAACGCAAAAAAATCCTCAACATTACTTACAATAGTCTCTGGTTCCTCTAAACGTCCTTTACCCACGTAACCACATGCCAGCAGACCTTCTCCAGGCTCAATAAACTGAATACCTCGTTTAGCGAGGGTATCCAAATTGCTAAGTACAGCGGGATGCTGATACATATGAACATTCATAGCCGGTGCCACCATTATAGGTGCAGTAGTAGCGAGTAACGTTGTGGATAACATATCATCCGCAATTCCGTGCGCCATTTTAGCAATAATATTTGCAGTTGCTGGTGCTACTATCACAAGGTCCGCCGAATCAGCCAAATCAATATGCGAGATGGAGGATGGGTCCCGTTCCTGGAATGTATCGCTATATACTCGTTGCTTCGACAGTGACTGTAGAGTTAATTCTGTAATGAACTGCTTTGCCGAAGCTGTCATAATGACATGAACCTCGGCTCCTTTTTGGACAAGCTTACTGGTCAGGGCTGCTGCTTTGTAAGCGGCAATTCCCCCTGTAATCCCAAGTAAAATAGTCTTCCCCTTCAAGCTCTTCAACATGATCTCCCCCCTGTTCCCTTCTCTTACAACGAATGATCTATTTCTTAAACTTCTTATATTTTGAGAAAAAAATAACAACCTTCCGGTTGTCAGAAACAGCCCGGTCTTGGGCTATCAGCATTCATTAAAGACCCATAATTGCTCCATAACCCAAGAAGAAACGGCATCGCCTAATAACAAATAGGCGGTATCCGTTTCTACAAAAGGTCATATCTAAATAGGCTTGAGACTACTCTTCACCACGGGTAAGCGTAATGCGATCTTCGTAAATTTCCTCAAGAGCAACACCGACGAATTTATGCGATCTAGGGTTCTTCACATCTGTCTTGCCACCCTCACGCAATTGTCTAGCACGACGTGCTGCGGCTACAACGAGCGAATACTTACTGTCAACCTTGGTCATCATTTCATCAATTGATGGATATAGCACAGGGACACCTCTTCATAGTTTACTGGTAATACCTTCAGCCTTGCAGCATTCATTATCTAACTTTACAATGTTCGGCGATAATAATGCTTTCTATTCTCTTACAGGCCAGATCAATCTCATCATTTACAACAGCATAATCATAATGCTGCATTAGATTAATCTCATCCTCCGCTACAGTCATGCGGTGATCGATCACATCTGGATGTTCCGTACCCCGTCCGCGTATGCGGTCCTTCAGCTCATCCATAGAAGGTGGAAGAAGGAACACAAAAATACCTTCAGGAAATTTTTCTTTAACTTTGAGAGCTCCCTGAACCTCAATTTCGAGAATAATATCTTTGCCGCTATTGAGAGTTCTCTCTACAAAATCACGTGGAGTACCGTAAAAATTACCTACGTACTCCGCATATTCAAGCAGTTGATCGGCTTCTATCATAGCCGAAAACTCCTCTTTGCTTTTGAAAAAATAATTCACGCCGTCTTCCTCACCCGCACGCGGACTGCGAGTAGTAGCAGAAACTGAGTAGACAAGTTCGGGCATCTTCGGTCGTAGCGCAGTACATACAGTACCTTTACCCACGCCGGAAGGTCCGGATAATATGATGAGCAATCCTTTTGACATAATACACTCCATTTAGTTGTTATTCGTCGTTGTCGTCATCTTTACTGGATAAGCGATGCGCTACAGTCTCCGGCTGTACAGCCGACAGAATGACATGATCACTATCTGTAATGATTACGGCACGAGTCCGTCGGCCATAGGTGGCGTCGATCAACATATGTCGATCTCGAGCCTCCTGGATAATGCGTTTGATTGGTGCAGATTCCGGACTGACGATGGAAATAATGCGATTGGCGGACACAATATTCCCAAAGCCAATGTTGATAAGTTTGATTGCCATGTTCCGGTAGTTCCCCCCATAAAGTTCTATGCTATTGCCTGTTCCCGGTTACTCTATGTTTGCCGCTTGTTCACGAATCTTCTCCAGCTCAGCTTTCATGTCTAGCACAAGACCCACGAGTGTTAAATGATTACATTTCGATCCGATTGTATTCGTCTCCCGGTTCATCTCCTGAATGAGAAAATCCAGCTTGCGTCCTACCGGTCCTTTCCCCTTCAGGAGGGTTCTGCATTGTTCGAAATGACTATACAACCGGGTCAACTCTTCATCAATATTACAGCGATCTGCAAAAATAGCGATTTCCATCCCGAATTTATGCTCATCAAAAGCGAACGTCCCATCATTTAACTCATTTAATCGATGACGAAGCTTGTCACGATATTCAATGATTACAACAGGTGCAAGTTCGACCATTTCAGCATGCATGGATTCGAGATGATTGAGACGCTGTTCAATATCAGCGGCTAGAAAACTGCCTTCACGGGCGCGCATCTCTAGCAGAGACTGCAAACTCTGCTCAAGTCCCGTCTCCAACATTTCAGAGTAGTCTTCTAAGGCCGCGGACACGGCACCCGCAGCCTCATCTTTGCTTTCCATAATACCGGGTATAGAAAGTATATCACGTAGAGTCAACTCACCGGACAAACCATACTCGTTCTTAAGCTGATCTGCTGCCTTAAGATAAGTCATGACAGTAGAGCGATTCAGAACCGGTCCGGAAGACGACTCATCGTGCTCTCTATTGATGGTAACATCTATCCTTCCCCGTTTGACGTGCTGCTGAACCTTTCTTCTCAGCACATCCTCATAACCCGTCCAATCCCGGGGCATCCGCAGTACAACTTCGCAGTACCGGTGATTCACCGATTTCACTTCGAACATAATCTTGTAGCCGCCGAATTGCAGGGACGATTGACCGTATCCGGTCATGCTAAATGACAACGGAATCACATCCATTACACTATTGTAATTGATTATTACTAGCGAAACAAGGGGGACAATTTACGTCCTGATTTCTCCCATACATACTCGATCAACTGTGTACTCATATCATAGAACATAAACGGTGTCATCAAATAGATCCCATTGAAATGGGCAGTTGCAACATCTAACAACTCTTTAGCGATGGCGACCCCTTCAGCTCTTCCTGCTTCTCCTTCAAGTCCCTTCATGCGATTCCGGACATCATCCGTAAGCTGGATTCCCGGAACCTCGTTATGCAGGAACTCTGCATTACGCCCACTAGCCAGTGGCATCACACCAATAAACACAGGAATATCCAGATGTGCAGTTGCCTCAGCGATCTTTACGATAAGCTGCTGATCATAGACAGGCTGAGTCATAATATAATCAGCACCAGAGGCAATTTTCTTCTCCAGTCGCTGTACGGCCTTATCTAAATGTTTCACATTCGGGTTAAAGGCAGCACCAATAACAAAATTTGCTTTCTGCTTCAAAGGTTTACCTGAAAAGGAAATGCCATCATTCAACTGCTTAATCATACGAATAATCTCAAAAGAGGTTAAGTCGTAAACCGAACTTGAGCCGGGAAGATCTCCGAATTTCGCTGGATCTCCAGTCACCGCTAACACATGATCAATTCCTAGCGCATCAAAACCCATCAAATGCGATTGGGTACCAATCAGATTGCGATCGCGACAAGCAATATGCACTAGTGGACGGAGTCCAGTTTTAGCATGCACCAAATGGCCCAAAGCCATATTACTCATCCGTGTAACAGCCAGTGAGTTATCGGCGAGTGTCAGCGCATCCGCACCTGCTCTTCTCAACGCTTCTGCACCCTTCATGAACTTGCCGATATCCAAATCACGAGGTGGATCAAGCTCAACGATCACCGTATGACGTTCCTTGACTAGATCAAGCAGGTTCGGCTCACGACCATCTCTTCCCTCATCTTCGCCAAAATGCTCCTGCAAAGATACACGCTCCACAGTCGGAAGCGTCGGTTCTGGAAGTGGCTGAGGTACGTAATCTTTCAATGCGGAAGAAATTTCAGCAATATGCTGCGGAGTAGTACCACAGCAGCCCCCAATAATTCTGCAACCCATTTCTGCAAAAGTAACTGCCATTTGTCCGAAATATTCCGGTGAGGCTCCATACCGATATTCTCCATCTACATAATCCGCAACGCCCGCATTCGGATAGACCGAGGTAGGCAGAATAAGATTGCCTTGTACCGCTTTTAGTGCTCTCTTAATCCCGTTTGGGCCAGTATTACAGTTAAATCCGATGATATCCGCTCCATCACCTTCTAAGATCCGGAAAGCCTCTGGTAACGTCAATCCATCTAATGTACGTGCCGATTCATCCACAGCAAATTGGCAAATGACTGGGAGAGTACTATGTTTACGTACTGTTCTTAGCGCAAGATGCAGTTCCTCGACATCGTAAAAGGTTTCTAGCATAACGCCGTCTACTTCTTCTTCTAACAAAGCTGTAATCTGCTGTGTAAAATACCTCTTCAACTCTGTCGATGAGAGATTTGCACGCTTACCGGCGCGAATAGAGCCTACAGCACCTAATACATAGCCTGTATCTCCAGCAGCTTTACGAGCGATTCTTACTCCGGCGCGATTAATTTCTTCAACCTTGGACTCCAAACCATATTTGGACAGCCTGTCAAAATTCGCTGAGAAGGTGTTGCTTTCTAGCAGCACTGCTCCTGCATCGATATAGCTGCGATGGACATCTTCGATAACCCCCGGAGAGGTCAAATTTAATTCTTCGTAGGAAATGCCGACAGGGAAACCCTTCTGATATAAATAGGTACCCATCGCTCCGTCTCCGACCAATACTTTGTTTCCCCATGCGGAACGTAAATCCGGCTTCACTGCAAGATCCTCCCCTGTCACATTAGGTTCTACTTTAGTTTCATACTAATGTAACATAAATCGCTATGGATGATAAGCTTTCATAAGAAAAGCAATCAACCCCCCAGTGGTATGAATGATCAAGTATTAAAAGCCTCATACTAACGTTAAAAACAATAAAAGGGGTATTTAAGTGAAGAAAAAAACAAGAAAGTTTCTGATCCGAAAATACACGGTAATTCTACTCTTATGCATTCTCTGCTTATTATTTCTGTATTTGGGAGATTGGATGTACGGATATGGTCTGGGCAATATCGGTTATATTCTAAATTACTTGCTATATACCCCCTCTGAGAAAGTCGCTGCTTGTATTTTATTGCTATGCCTGATTATTCCCGATATCCTAGCCTGGAAGACGGGGCATCAACCAGAACGAGGAGGGGAACTGTGACTTCTTATCGCTGTAATAATAATTAGGAGCAATGGAATCAACACCATAAAGAAGGGAAAGACCGTGTATAGCAGTTTCCCTCCCTCTTCAATATGTTCTGTGAAGCTTCGGGCATTCAGCATCGAACTGAACAGGATTATTAGAGCTACCGGATACACCATTCTTCGGTAAGGAATCTTGAACAATTCTGAAATCCCAATAAGTGCTGCTGCAAAAAAAACAGACAATTTGAAAAAAACACCGATTATTAGCACCATGACAATTAGAATATCTACACGTTGAATAAAATCGGAGATAGAGATCTTACTGATCGTAGGCATTAAGGGGAACGGAGAACGCCTGACAATATCTGTACCAAGCACCGATATATTTAAGGCCATGGTCATACTTAACAGTATACCTGATACAAATATGCCCGCTGCGATTACCCAAGGACCTTTTTTAACGTTATTCAGATAGGGCATAAGCATAGTAAAACAGATCATTTCACCAAAAGGGAAAATGTAGTTTTGATGTAAAACAGAAGAAACAATTGGCTTAATTCCATTCTCAAAAACAGGGAGCAAACGGTTCAAATTAATGGAGCCCGAGAACATTAACATGCTCGAACAAAATAAACCGATTAATATCACAATCACCGCAAACACCAACGAAGTTCGGGACAGCACTTCTACTCCTTTATGCAATACATAAGCACTAGATAATACCATTAACATCGCTACAATGAATAACGGCGTCCTGTGCATAGTAGCCATAACTAGCATAGAGCTACCATCTCGCAGATCACGACCAGCCAAATTAAGAAATATCACGATATAAGCTATGGATATCAACGAACCCACATATTTACCAAATAGTTGCCGGATATATGCCGTAAGGGGCAGATTCGGAAACTTTCTATAAAGATAGGCATATCCTGCAAAAACAATTAATCCTATCAAATTCCCCAGCAATATGGAAATCCAAGCATCCTTATCAGACTCCATTCCAAGATTCACTACCAGCGCCGTCCCTAGTTCAAACAACACTGTCAGGGTGAAAAATTGAAGTAGTCCTATTTTTATATTTCCCATAGCTGCCCTCCTAAATTATCATTTCTTTTTGGACTGAAAGGAATCACTCCGCATGTCGGTATGCCGAATAACTATATCCACATTAAACTTGATCTCACAGGTTGCAAATATGCTATCCCAATGATCTTTTACTTGCTTCCACCCCCGCGGATTCTCTCGTTCTACAACTTCACCAAATCCAAGATAATCGCTTTTTAACGAACGAGCTGCTGAGACAGCTGCATGTAACTTATCATTGATACTCTGTTCTAGAAGTTCCGAAAGATTATTTAAGACCTTGGGATCTGTCAAATCCAAAGCATTAGGCGATTCTTTTAAACCTGCCTGCTCAGTGATATTTATTGTGATTACCGGATGCTCCGCGTCCTTCGCATCAGCATGAATATGTACCTGAGATAAATACACGATGAACGCTACATATTCATCCTCACCAATCGAAACCACTACTGGAATTTGTGTAATTTTATTCTTTAGCAGGGCAGTGCCCATAGCTTCATCACCTCGTAGCCAGCCTTTCAGCTTGTCCTCTTTAAATGCAGCGAAGTCTGTAACTCTAAGAATGGCCTCAGGATCTATATTTTTCAAACTGTCGTTATTATCTTTTTTGTCCAATTCGCCTGTTACCATTACCCCATTGACGATAGGCCCACCACCTGGAATTTGAATACCACGAATTATATCGTCTACTTCCATACGGTAATTATATCCATACTGTTTAGAGGTCGTCTGCAGCTTCTCCACTAGATCATTGGCGGGTATTTTGCCAAACGTAGTCATGGTCGTCATACTATCTACCGCCGGCTGTCCCTTTGATATAAAAATAAAACTGCTTAGCCTAGTTTCACTCTCTCTTTCTAGGACATCCATCATATCTTTGATACCTTCGCGAGCAAACTTCTCCGAAATAACGATCACTCGGATATGTCCTAAGGACAAGAAACGCGCAGTCTGACGCGAGGCATTAGCCAGCGCTTCAAACATTGTACGTCCACTGCCTTTATATACTACGACTGGCGAAGTACCTCTGGCGTTCTCGCCAGAGATTTCGTCAGCAATTATAATCTGAAAAGATAATACATATTTTTCCTCATCTGTAGGACCTCTATCAATAGCCACTCCAGAAACGATTGCCCTTCTATTTAACTCCACACTGTCCCAGCAGCCTGTAAGACTGAGAAATATCAATAAACATAGCAGGACAACCCCAATAAAAATAGTGCGATTACTCTTCATCCTGCGCTCCTTTTTTTGGATGCTTTGCCCCAGTAGATTTTTCAAGGATTTTAGGAGAAACATTCTGTTCATGTCCTGTTGAGATCTTCTTTCCTTCCGAAATGCCTTCTTGCCTCTTTGTTGTAGAAACTCGCTCCGTTCTCAAAGCCCATAAGGGCAGTCTTAAGAACGCATCTTTTTGACCATGTGAGGATATAGGCACAATAGGGGATAGATAAGGGACACCGAATGAACGCAGACTATTCATATGTGCAAGCAAAACAATTAAGCCTAAAGTAATCCCATAAAAACCAAACATACCGGCCAGCACTAAAAATCCGAAACGGATAATTCTTCCTGATATCGCCATGTTATACGCAGGTATAGCAAAGCTCGCAATCCCTGTCAGCGCTACTACAATAACCATAACCGGTGTGATAATTCCTGCTTCCACTACTGCCTGACCCAAAATAAGCGCCCCTACAACGGATACAGTCTGTCCCACTGCACGCGGCATCCTTACTCCAGCTTCTCTAATGATCTCGAACGCTCCCTCCATCAGGAGTGCCTCCACAAAAGCAGGAAAAGGTACATTTTCACGTTGTGATAATAGATTGATTAACAGGGTTGTAGGAATCATCTCATAATGGTAAGTGGTTAACGCTATATAAACGGAAGGCCCAAGAATTAGTACAATAAAACTGATATATCGAACAAGACGCATGAGAATTGTAATATCGAACCTTTGAGCATAATCCGAGGCAGACTGAAAAAACAGTGTAAATACCGCAGGCAAAATCAATACAAACGGGGTGCCATCTATAATGATCACAACCCTACCCTCTAATAGGTTCGTCGCTGCAACGTCAGGCCGTTCACTATTATTAATAGTTGGAAAAGGTGTGAAGGTTTTATCCTGAATCAGCTCTTCGATATAACCTGATTCCATGATGGCATCGACATTAATCTGTTGTAGCCGATTTCTCACCTCTTCTACCAACTTCTCGTCTGCATTGTCTTTAATGTACATGAGGGCCACATCTGTGTGAGTTACCTTTCCGATCTTTAAATGTTCTAGTCTTAGCTTAGAAGACTTAATTCTTCTCCGAATCAAGGAAATGTTCGTAGCTACAGATTCAACAAAACTATCCTTTGGGCCTCGCACGACTAGCTGGGTGGATGGTTCGCTGACGGAGCGAGCTTCTCCTCCCTCGGTCTCACACACAATTGCACTGTCATAACCTTCAATCAGAATGACCGTTTTGCCAGAAAGGATCGCCAGTAGAACCTCATTCCACTCCTCTTGCAGCTGTGCTTGACCTATTTCCAAAGCACGGTTCAATACGAATTCCTTAAGATCATTTGTTGCAGAGATGTTCTCTTTGAGCATTTCGTCTGTGATTCCGAGTAACGAACCGATTACGAATTCATCGACCGTTTCCTTGTTGACAAGACCATTAAGATGAATCGCTGCTGCTTGAACGGGGCTCTCACCTCCGATCTTTACCTGACGAATTTTGAGATCAGGACTATGACCCAACTCATTATCTATTTGGTCGAGCGTTTGGTCCAAATCATCGGTAAGCCTCGGAATTCGAGTATCTTCATGACCTGAGGCTCCTTGTTGTTCCTTAGCGGATTTGTTTCTTCTGTTTATCCCGTTTATGTTCAACAAGGTCCCCCCTTTTTTTCAATCTTAGGGGTATTATTCTCGGTTATCCCTTCCATTATTCGGCTACATAAAGTCGCAAGGATGTGGAAACACAAAAAGACAGCCCAAGAGATTACTCTTAGGCTGCCTTTTTAAGTGTTTTTCTAAATGGCTACACTGCCTGTGAATGCAACCTCGGCAGGACCTGTCATATACACATGGTTATCCTCTTCGTTCCATTCAATATAGAGATCGCCACCCTTTAGACTAATCCAAGCCGCCCGGTCTGTCAGACCATTGAGCACAGAAGACACTAAAGTTGCGCAAGCTCCAGTCCCACAAGCAAGTGTTGGTCCAGCTCCGCGTTCCCATACCCGCATATCTACTCTGCCTCGATCCAGAACCGTCGCGAACTCGACGTTTACCTTTCTCGGGAACAATGGATGTACCTCTAGCTTAGGTCCCCATGTCGCAAGATCGAAAGAAACTGCATCTTCTACATAGATAACGCAATGAGGATTACCCATAGATACTGCAGTAAACTTAAATTCGGTTCCATCCGATTCAATCCGCTCTGAGAGCACGGGTTCTGCATCAATAGCTACCGGAATTTGAAGACCGGACAATACAGGTTCACCCATATCAACCGTTACAGTTTCCACTACACCGTCTTTTACATTCAAGGTAACCTTTTGTTCTCCGGCACCAATCGTTTCAATAACAATCTGCTCGGAGTTTACCAGGCCATGATCGTAGACATATTTGGATACACAGCGAATGGCATTTCCGCACTGCTCTGCTTCCGAGCCATCAGAATTCATAATGCGCATCATGTAATCGCCGCGTTCAGACGGAAGGATGTATACAAGTCCGTCCGCACCAATTCCGAAGAATCGATTGCATAACGTTACAGCAAGATCCGCTGCATTACTTGGTAGCTCTTGCTCGCCGAAAACTACGATGAAGTCATTGCCTAGGCCGTGCATTTTTGTGAATTCCATTGAAAGTCCACTCCTAAAGGTTATGTTAAGTTAGATACGAGCTGTTAACTGCAACAAGTATACCTTTAGGAATGGAGCGTTACTATTAACTTTATGCCGAAATTTTTGTACTTTTTATCATCGAATTACTGCCGCTACGACCTCGATTTCGTTTACCGCCCCAAACACTGCCAGCCCCCATCAAGAAGGTCGGAATTCCCGCTGTTACGAATACTAGACACCATTCACGGAAATTAAGCGGCACTGTTTTGAAGACGGGCTGGAGAAATGGAATATACATAACAGCCAGCATCAAAATCACGGATGACAATACAGCAAGAACTAGGTACTTATTCTGGAACGGATTTCGATGGAACACCGAACGAGAACTGCGGCAATCGAAGACATGAATCAACTGAGCCATAACGAGTGTTGCAAAAGCTACAGATTGTGCTCGAATCAGCTGCGCTGGATTCTCTGGTGCTACACGTAAGGTTAGCCAAAATGCTCCTAACGTACATAAACCGATTAAAAATCCACGGCTTATGATCTTCCACCCTAAACGACGGGCAAAAATATTTTCCTTTGCACCACGCGGCTTATGCTCCATTAAGTCCTTCTCAGGCTGGTCAACACCAAGCGCCATCGCTGGCAGTCCGTCTGTCACCAAGTTGACCCATAAAATTTGAATAGGCACTAATGGCAGAGGCAGACCGAGCATCATGGCAAAGAACATGGTCAAGATTTCCCCTACATTTGATGCGAGCAGGTATCGAATGAATTTACGAATGTTCTCATAGATGTTTCTACCCTCTTCAATGGCGGCAACAATGGTTGAGAAGTTGTCATCCCCTAGCACTAATGAAGATGCTTCCTTGGTCACATCTGTTCCGGTGATCCCCATAGATATTCCTATATCTGCCGCTTTAATGGCTGGAGCATCATTGACTCCGTCTCCGGTCATAGCCACAACATGACCACGGCGCTGCAAAGACTTCACGATACGAAGCTTATGCTCTGGAGAAACGCGGGCGAATACGTACACATTATCCGATACTTTATCCAGCTCATCATCATCCATCCGAGTCAGTTGAGCCCCTGTTAATACTGTGCCCCCACGTTGCAGAATTCCTAATTGGTGAGCAATGGCCTCTGCAGTCGTTCCGTGGTCCCCAGTAATCATCACAGTCTTAATTCCTGCTCGGCGTGTGACGCTAATGGCATCGCGAACTTCACGCCGTGGCGGATCAATCATTCCAGCCAATCCGATAAAGACAAGTTGGCACTCCGCATCCTTTTCACTATCCACATGTTCACTTGGACGCATATCACGATAAGCCATACCTAGGACACGAAGTGCACCTGAAGCCATTTGCTCATTGGCATCAAGTACTTTCTGCCGCAATGTTGGCGTTAAAGGCACGACACCGCCCTCCCAGAGCATATACGAACAGCGATTAAGCAGCACATCAGGCGCGCCTTTCGTACATACCATCCGTCCTCCGGGATGACCAATAATAACTGACATTAACTTCCGCTCGGAATCAAAAGGAAATTCCTTCTCACGGGAGTAGGTTACGGCTAGCGTCTGGGCGGTCAAACCCATCTTCCCTGAAAGCGCTACTAGAGCTCCTTCCGTTGGATCTCCTTTGAGTTCCCAGATCGATGAGCTGTCAGAAGATTTATCAACTACAATGCCCTTATCCTTCCCTTTACGCTTACCTCGCACTTCGGTCGGAAAGGTCTCAATAATCTCCGCATTACTGCACAAAGCACCCACCTGTAGCATCCGTCTTAAACTTTGATCATTTTTGAGATCTACCGGTTTACCTTTCTCCAGAACCTGTCCGTTCGGAGCATAACCTTCACCTGTTACTTCAAGGCCACGTCCGCCCGTCCATAATCTGGTCACCGTCATTTTATTCTGAGTCAATGTACCCGTCTTGTCCGAACAGATGACGGATGCGCAGCCCAAGGTTTCCACTGAAGGTAACTTACGAACGATAGCCTTTCGTTTGATCATCCTCTGCACGCCCAGCGCAAGTGCGATGGTTACAATGGCCGGAAGCCCTTCCGGAATCGCAGCGACCGCCAAGCTTACCCCGGCCAAGAACATTGCTGTGGCAGGCTGTCCATGTAAAATACCGGCTGCTACAACTACAATAGTTAAACCTAGTGATACATAGATCAAAATTTTTCCTAACTGCTCGAGACGATGCTGAAGGGGAGTCTCCTGAGATTCTGTATTCTGGATCAGGTCTGCAATCTTACCCATCTCTGTGTCCATACCCGTACGAATTACGATTGCTTTACCAGTACCCCTGGTTACCATTGTGCCCATGAACCCAAGATTCTTCTGATCGCCGAGCGGAATCTCCTCCGCGCGGATCACATCCGAATGCTTCGAGACAGGCAGTGATTCCCCAGTTAGCGCGGATTCCTCCACATATAGAGAACTGCAATCCAGCCATCGAATATCCGCGGGTATTCGATCACCACTCTCCAGCAAGACAATATCACCTGGTACTAACATCTTTGCTGGAATAACCTCGCTGTTCCCCCCACGCAGTACTTTGGCAGAAGGTGCGGAGAGCTGTTTTAAAGCTCTTAGCGAACGTTCGGCGCGGAACTCTTGAACAAACCCAAGGGCTCCGTTTAAAAGGATAATCGCGATGATCGTGATGGCATCCAAATATTCGCCAAGCAAACCGGATACGAGCGTCGCACCCATAAGCACAAGCACCATGAAATCCTTAAACTGGTTCAACAGCAGGGTAAACGGGGATACGGTCTTTCCTTCGGACAGCTCGTTATACCCATTTTGCTTCCGTCGCTCCGCGGCATCCTCTCCACTGAGGCCCGTCCTCGGATGGACATTGAACATTTTCTGCAGCTCTTCTGCACCGAGCCGGTGCCAACTGTTTTGTTCCATGACTTTTCTTTCCCTCCCGGTCGTTTCTTGACTTCCGGCGGCGCACAGCTTTTCCACCTGTTCATGACCAAGTGTATTCAAGGTCGTCCAATAATATCACCGCCTAACCAATTCCCCTTTTGCGCGAATGTCCCAAAGTATGGCATCATAGAGAGGTAAGCTTAAACGTCTTCGGTGTTCTTATAAGGGCGGTAAGCGTTTAAACAAGAAATATAAGATATAAAGTATGATGTGAAACTTATACTTTCTTATATTTTCAGAAATTCAATTCACGTCGACAGGAGAGCTTTATCATGGCATTAGACGGCATTGTTACCCGAGCTATCGTGCACGAACTGCAATCATTCATCGGTGCGCGTATAGGCAAAATATATCAACCGAGCAATCACGATCTTATCTTCAACCTGCGGGGTGCCGGTGGCGGCGGCAAGCTATTGCTCTCTGCTAATCCGACATATCCGCGTCTGCATCTTACAGAAAGAAGCAGCATAAACCCATCAGAAGCACCTATGTTCTGCATGCTCATGCGTAAGCATTGTGAAGGTGGGGCTATTGAGAGTATCACTCAGGTAGGCATGGAACGAATTATTCACATAAATGTTAAGACTAGAGATGAGCTTGGAGACGTTTCTGCCAAAAAGATCATCATAGAGCTCATGGGACGGCATAGTAATATCATCCTTACTGAGCTCAGCACAGGAACGATCATAGACGGCATTCATCATGTTACTCCATCAATCAGCAGCTACCGGATCGTAATGCCCGGTGTCGCTTACACAGAGCCTCCTCAGCAACACAAGCTGAACCCTCTGGAGATCGATAAAGAACGATTTCTCAATTTGATCTCAGCTGCTGAAGAATCCGCTCTACTGGAAGAAGATGAGAAGGAGGCCGAACCGGAAGAAATCATTGAAGGTGAGCTCGCCAACCTGATTACAAAAGAAGAGGTTGAACAGAAACCTGACGGCTCAGGCGGTCCTTCCCCATCAGCTGACCCGGTAGGCTGGATGGTGCATGCCTTCAGCGGAATGAGTCCACTTGTTGCCGGAGAGATTGCTCTTCGTCTCAGAAATGACCTTGCGATAGGTGTTACACAGGGATCTGCACCAGAATTTCCAACAAAGTTATGGGACGCCTTCCAGTCTGTAATGGGACCTGTCCATAATTGCGAATTCTCTCCTATTTCAGGTGCGAATACGAAAGGGAAAATGATTTTTTCCGCGATTCCGTTATCTCTATTGGGTGAGAATGCGAAGCAATATAACACGATTAGTGAGTGCATGGAGGATTATTACGGGGATAAAGCTGAACGTGATACGGTGAAGCAACGGGTAAGTGATTTGATCCGTTTCCTGAGCAACGAACGTAGCAAAAACGTTAAGAAGCTTGCCAATCTACAGAAGGATCTAGACGAAGCGCAAGACGCAGATCGCTATCGTATTTGGGGTGAATTGCTATTCGCGTCCTTACATGCCGTGTCCAAAGGAGATAAAGAAGCCTCTTTGGTCAACTATTATGACGAAAATCAGGCAGAAATGGTCATCCCACTCGACCCTTTATTAAGCCCATCGGATAATGCACAACGTTATTTTAAAAAGTACAACAAATATAAAAACAGCCTCCTTGTCATTAATGAGCAGCTGATTAAGACCCATGAGGAAATATCCTACATGGAAAGTTTACTTCAACAGCTTGCCCATGCCTCATTGAATGACATTGAAGAGATCCGCGACGAGCTTGTAAGTCAAGGATATCTTCGCGACCGAAGCAAAAAAGGCAAGAAAAAGAAAAAAGCAACCAGACCTACATTGCAGGTCTTCACCTCGTCTGAAGGCATCGACATTTATGTCGGAAAAAATAATTTACAGAACGAATACGTCACTAATCGACTGGCTTCACCTAATGACACTTGGCTGCATACCAAGGATATTCCTGGTTCTCACGTTGTCATCCGTAGTGAGGAATTTGGAGATGCCACACTGGAAGAAGCCGCCCAGCTTGCCGCTTATTACAGTCAGGCGAAGCAGTCAAGCAGTGTGCCTGTAGACTGCACACTGATCCGCCATGTCCGCAAACCGAGTGGCTCGAAACCCGGATTTGTGATCTATGATCATCAGAAAACATTGTTTGTCACTCCAGATGAAAATCGCATTAAGAGTCTTCCAAATACGCTGAGAAGCTAAATAACAAAAAGAACCGGCTGTCGTCCATTTGTGGATGACAGCCGGTTTTCGTTTTTCAGTATATTATGTTCAACTGATTGAACTTAGTTTTGACGTAACATGCCAGCAACCTTCTTCAACTGTTCCAGAGCTTCAACAGAAACCGTAACACTACCGATATCTCCATGGAATACAACACCTTGACGAGCACCATGAAAATCCGAGCCACCGGTTATAATTAAGCTGTATTCTTCAGCCATGGTTAGGTAACGCTCTGAATCAGCGGGTTCGTGATCCGAATGATAAACCTCAATCCCTTTAAAAGCCCCCCGCTCCATAATCCCTCGTACTAACTGGTCGTCACCATATAGGCCTGGATGCGCCAATACTGGAGACCCACCCGCCTCGATAATCCAATCACAGGCTTCCTCGGGCGTGATTCGTGGGGGTGACACGTAAGCCGCTGCACCTTCGGCTAAATACTTATTGAACGCATCTCTCATATCCGTAGCTGCTCCAAGACGAACCAGCTCATCAGCAATATGTGGTCGACCAATACTCTCATCAGGCTTCAGTTCCCGTCCAATTCCCGCGACAACTGCCTCAAGCGTAATTTCAATCCCAAGCCCACGTAATTTTGAGAGGATCGCATCATTCCTTAGTGCCCGGGTTTCTCTTAGCCCTTCCAAACGGGAAAGAAACAACTCATTTGCTGGATCTATGTAGTATCCAAGGACGTGAATATCTTTTCCTCCAGCACGAGTGCTGATCTCTACACCCGGTACAACAGTGATTCCGTACTTCTCTCCTGCTTCGAGAGCTTCCTTCACACCAGCCACAGTATCATGATCCGTAATGGCAACTGCGATTAGTCCCTTCTCTTTAGCGAGACGTACATTTTCCTCCGGTGGCTGCATGCCATCAGAGGCTAGAGTATGCGTGTGAAGATCGCATCGTGAGGCGTCAATATTCTCCGGTCTGTCGCCCTTCAGTTCATCCAGTCTAGTTTCATTCTCCAATTCTATCACCTCTATCGCTAGTTTCTAAGTTTCCTGCCTCTGGTCATATTGCTTTAGTTATCATTCGAATGCTCGCGCAAAAAAGTCAAGAACGTCACTGCAGAAATTGGCAGCAGTGTCGATTTTAGATGAATGGCGTAGAATTGTCTTTTAAATGAGGCATCCGAGATATTCACGATTTTCAGTAGTCCAAGCGCAACCTCATGTTTAACAGAAGAAGTCGAGATAATAGTAACCCCAAGACCTGCCTCCACTGCCGACTTCACAGCACCCGTACTACCAAGCTCCATCACTATTTTCATCGATCCCGGATCAAGCCCCTTCGAGAACAGCTGCTCTTCCATCACACGCCGCGTTCCTGAGCCCTGCTCACGCAGGACAAAAGGGTGCTGAAGCACCTCCTCCAAAGTGACCTCTTGCTGCTCTGCAAGCGGATGATCATAGGGCACAATCAACTTCAATTCATCCCCCATCACCGGCTCAATCACCATATCAGGATGTGTTACCGACGCTTCAATTAAACCAAAATTCAACTGATGTTTTAGGATTTCCTCCATAATTTGCGAGGTATTCATGACCTTCATCATGATTGAAATGTTCGGATATTGCTTTCCAAAAGGACCTAAGAGCCGTGGCAGCACATACTCCCCAATGGTAAGGCTTGCCCCAAGCTGCAAGCGCCCTTCCAACATATGCGTAAACGCCGACATCGCTTGATCCGTCTCCCGCATCAATTGGATACTGCGCAGCGCGTATGGCATTAACGTATGACCTGCTTCGGAGAGCATGATTTTTTTGGTAGAACGATTGAAGAGCTTGGTTCCAAAATAATCCTCTAGCGCCTGTACTTGCATGGTCACTGCTGGTTGAGTCATATGTAATGTCTGTGCCGCTGCCGAGAAGCTTCCTCGCTCTAAGACAGTATAAAAAATATGTAATTGATGAAAGTTCATGCTCTGCAACTCCTTGTGCTGTCTATAAAAGAAACTTAAGTAAGGGATTATGTACGATATGAAGCTTATATATTCTTATTTTCAAAAAGGACATGCAGCCACCGCCGCATGCCTCCTGTTCGCTCTTTATACACTATTTACGTTTACGCTTCTTCTTCGTTAGCTTAGTGCGGCGGGAATTGCGCAGCAGCGAAAAGTAAGTTTTTAAATCTCTCAACTGTGGAGTCGCAGAGATTCTACCAAGAAACGAAACGATGATCATAGAATATAATGGCTGACCTGAAATATCTTTTTCACCTATCAATTCCGTGAACTCAGCGATTACTACAGAGTCATCGTCAATTAAATACGCGTTAAAATCACTGTCTGAAAAGGGCTTGAGCCGATTCTGCATCAGGCACTGCCACATCCATGCGGCGACCTCTTCGTCATCGCTTACACCTTTACCGATCCGGTCCAAATAACGACTCTTCGCATGATTTGTTATAACGATGTCAGCGACCCTGTAGTCGTTCAGCATGATGTGGAAGGGCTCGTAAGAACTGGGCCAATCCGTCCCTTTGTTGCGCATCATCATCACACTCCACCATAAGGGTCTTTGTATGTACTTAATGTTGTCATCTTACCTCATTGCTGAAAGTTGTACAAGTTCCAGAGCACGGAAGAAACCGCGGTTACCCGAGAGCTGCGCATAAAAAAACAGGTGCTACTTAAGCACCTGTTCACCTCCAAGAATTACATACCGTAATTACGGGACTTGTCCGGCCCATTACTGGTATACTCTGTCTTAATTTCGTTTCGATAGGATCTTTCGATCTTACGAACGTAGGAGAGTCTGCGGACATTCTTCATAACTTCCTCGGCACGTTCTGCATTTACATACATCACTGCATAATGCATTTTCCGAGAAACATAATGTAATGTTCCGTATTTCTCAAGGTTACGTGCCGCTTTAACGTCACTTACCCAAATGATGTATCCTGTCCGTTCCGCAAACATAAGCTAAACCGCCTTTCTCTCTCTAAATCCTAAGGGAAGCTTATCCGCAGGAGCATTTTCCCCCGCTACCGCATCCACCTTTAGGGGAAGGATCATTGCTTGGTACTTTAATGCTATCCGATACTGAAAAAGCAATCGCTTCCGACATGGAATGCAGAATGTCATCAAGAGTCTTCTCCGCCTGCTTAAAACGAGCGACCTCTTCAAACTTCTCCAATTCCGCTTCTACTGCCGAAACCTCATCCTTCGCTGAATGATAGTTCGGATGAAAATGTCCGAATCGCTGTGTTTCTTCAAACAACTCCTTCTTGGCTTGAAGCTGTTTGACCATGGCCTGAATTTCTGGGTTCGAATCAACCCGTCCTTTCCAGTATAAGTAATCCGACACTTCGGCGGATTGATTAATCATATCGCCTAATTCATAGGCGTATGTCAGCACTTCAGCCATATCGACCGTATTTAATTCCGCTACGCTCATGAACTCAGCTCTTTTCTACGTTAATGTTCTACCGAATTCAGTAGACTTTTCTATCATACCATAATCACTCGCTTCAGCAGAAGAGGAATTTCTTCGCCTTTTGGGAATTACTAACTTCATTTCCTTCCAGTCTTCAGGGGTCAGCTCTATTTCCTCAACCGTTTCACCATCGTTATACAGCAGATGTCCTGCCACTTTCCAAGGATTACCTTTTATTCTGGAGGGGATGAAATCTAACATTTGGTCCTTTAAGGAAAACCGCACCTTAATTCCCCATTTCAACCCTTGTTCCATTACTTTCTGAGCGGTTGAGCTATGATAATGGCGCCATTCCTTGCTCCAGATCTGTGGTACATTTTCTCCACCTAATAAGATATCCTCCTCCTGCTCAGGAGAAATAACTGGTAGGTTTAAAAAGGGATTCCCTCTGTCGAGTAGCCTTAGTTCAGCATTTAGTTCTGGAAGTGAATACAACGCTTGCCCGGTTTCGGCTTCTTGATGAAAAGAAGTCCATTCAGCATCCACCTCTTCCTCATGTCCTCCAATCATCCTAGAAGGGGCCAATCCTGCTAAGAACAGCTCCTTACGCATCTGCTCCACAGACTCCGGAGATACAAGGAAATGAAGCGGTCCGATACGTTTAAGGCTCTCTTGCAGTCGCGGATGGGCTGCAATAGCCGCTCCGTCCTCCTCCGTCTGACAAGTCAACAGAATCACTTCAGAGAGTGATGTTCGGCCAATGCTCTTTCCCCATTGCTCTAAAGACAGCTCTACCACAGATGGCAGACCACCCAGTGCATGATCTTTAATCCAAGCTATCGCTTCTTCTGGAGGCATCCCTCGCTCTGATGCATGCACTAGCATCTCACGAGTCAGTCGGAAGCTCCACATCGTATCTGTTTGCAGAAGTTCAGCGCATTCAGCTAAAATCCAGCGCACAGTATAGAGAACATCCGGTGGAATCAGGACTTCAAAATCGGGCTGCACAATAAACTGGTCATTCGAATGCTCTGACACAGAATCAGGGGAGGACTCACTACTGTACATTAGCTTCGGTTTTGCAGCAGTCCAGCGAAAACACTGGATACCCTCAGGCGTGCTCCCCAGTTCACACCATCCAAAGCCTGTTAGACAACGAAGCCAGTTCAAGCTTGATTGTTCCAGCTCTTTCCGGGAAACTGTTCCGGTTAAATTCATATCTGCCATCCAGTCCAGAAGCTCAGGCAACGCTGTCCATTTCTCTGATACAAAAGCATTGCTGGATATTAAATAGCGAAAATGCTGATCGGCAGGCCCAATGCTTCCAAAACGATGAATAACAATCCCATACAGGATGTCAGTCATTCTTGTCTCAGGAAGTTGCAACCAACTTCCCAGCATATCCTTGTCCAGTCTATAGCCTGTTTTCAGCCTGGTAATAAGCCCAAGACACAACATGATATCTACTACAAGAGCCGCTGACAGAGCATCCATTTCATTCGAAGGAGTGCCCATAGAGAGCCCCGCTAAATGCTTTTCCTGAAAAGAAAGCTGAGCCGCTAAACGATTTAAATTCTTTTTATGAATAATTCCCTTAGCGGTCAAAGGCAAGCCTTCACGAGCCATGAACAGCAAGGCCCGAAACAGATCTACTGCCAGTCCAGCACCCGCCTCCATGGATAGATTCACTGAATAACCCTCAATAAACTTAGGCTGGTATGGGAAGAATTCTTGTTCTAGCACTAATAATTGTTCAACAGGAATCTGATACAGCTTCTCCCCCAATATTTTATGCCTCGCAGTTAACAACCCCGCGCGCCGCAGTTCATTCATTGCAAGCTTTTGCTCTGCCCGGCAGAGCGTCGTAGGACGCCACCGCTCTTCTTTCCCCTCGTCAAAGGGCTGGGCCGCGTAAGCAGCACATAATCGCTTTAAGACCTCTAAGGCTTCCGCTGATAGCTGGTTCAATGGATCGTTCGCTCCTTTCCGTTCGGCACCATTTTAACGACATATTCATACCCCTGTTCTGTTAAAAACATGCGGCGGCGCATAGCGAATTCCTGCTCCCGGCTATCTTCAGATACCAGCGAATAGAAGTACGCTTTGTTCTCACCCGCCTTCGGACGCAAGATTCGACCCAAGCGCTGGGCCTCCTCCTGCCTGGATCCAAAAGCTCCTGAAACCTCAATAGCAATCGACGCATCTGGCAAATTCACCGCAAAATTCGCTACTTTAGAGACAACAAGCACCTGTATTATTCCCTCGTTAAAAGCTGCATACAACTCATCTCTTTCTCGCTGCTTCGTTTTACCCGTAATCAGAGGTGCACCGATCTTATCCGCCAGTTCAATTAATTGGTCGAGATACTGTCCAATAACCAGAACCGATGATCCCTGATGGGCTTTTAGAATCTCGACTATAACCTCAGCTTTTGCAGGATTGCATGAGGCCATACGAAATTTCTCTTTCGCTTCCGCATACAAATACTTCTGTCTCAGCTCAGAGCTCATCGGTACGATCATCTCGACACATTCTACCTCTGCAATCCAGCCCTGCTGCTCCAGCTCCTTCCAAGGCATGTCGTAACGCTTAGGCCCGATCAATGAGAATACGTCCCCTTCCTTCCCGTCTTCTCTAACCAGAGTTGCAGTGAGACCTAGTCTTCTAGTAGCCTGAATATCTGCTGTAGCCCGGAATACTGGAGCTGGAAGCAGATGAACCTCATCATAAATAATCAAACCCCAGTTGCGTTCATTGAACAGCTTCATATGGAGAAAAGGACCGCCTTTGGATTGACGGTGCGTTAATATCTGATAGGTAGCTATAGTAACAGGCCGCACTTCTCTTTTTTCACCGGAGTATTCGCCAATAGACTCATCAGCCAAATCGGTTCGCTCAAGCAGCTCATCTACCCATTGTCTTACCGAAGTTGTATTTGAAGTTAAGATCAGTGTTTCGCATTGTAGACTTTCAAGAACGGCCAGTCCCACTACCGTCTTACCCGCTCCACAAGGCAACACAACTACCCCGCTGCCTCCCTGCCCTTCTATGCCTTGAAACATCTGGACAGCCTCCTGCTGATATTCACGCAGTCTAAAAGCTTCACCTTTCGCTCCATCCTTTGCGTGATTGTGAGACTCCTTCCAGGTCAAACTTAGAGCTTGTCCGACATGATAACCAGCATAATCCAGTACAGGGTAGCCTAGTCTCATCAGCTCTTGCTTTAAAAGCCCTCGGTTCTCCGCACGGCATGAGCTTTCTAGTGGATTTATTCTCTGCAAACCTAACTCCTTTAGACCTGATTCATTAACTAGTCCATTCAGAATCTCAGCTGTCTCAGCCCTAAGCGTAATGAGCTCATTCGAAGTCTCCTGACCGTGAAGGGTGAGCTTCCCATACCTAGAGAGAAGAGTTGCGATCTCGTCCTCCAGCCCGGCAGGAACACCCCAGCGCGCGAGTTGATGAAGACTTGAAATAATCGTTTCAGCTGTATAATTAAGCGCTGCTGCATTCCATAATGATAATGGAGTGATTCTATAAGTGTGATAAGCCGGAGGACTCTTTACGAGCTCTGCAAAGGTTCCCAGTTCTTTCCTTGCCTTCTCAAAACCAGGATGTGCACATTCCAGTAGAATCGTCCGATCCCTTCGCACAATGCAAGCCCCTGTTTCATTCATAACGTTCCCTCCCCAATCATTAATTTTATTCAAGCCTGCGCTATGTAATCTGCTTACATTCATACAAGCAAAAACGCCTTCGGCATCCCAAAAGGGCGTTAAGCGTTTATGCGAGAAATATAAGGATAATGTATAGTGTGAAATCTATATTTTCTTAGATTTGAACAGGAAAAAGCTCATCCCCGCATAACGGTCATGAGCTTCCCTATCAAACTATTTAATGTAAATGCTGCTGCGAAATATCATGAAGCGCTTCGCCAGCCTCGTCCGCAAAAATGTTGCGCACAGCCAAGTCACCGATGGACACTACACCTATCAGCTTCTGGCCACTAGTCACAGCCAATCTGCGAATTTGCCAGCTCGACATCAGTTCTGCAGCCTCATCTACAGATGCATTCTCTGAGACGGTCTGAATTTCTCTACTCATTACCTTTTCCACAGCTGTTGATCCAGGGTGTTTAGCCGCGTAACCTCTAATCACTAGATCACGATCTGTAATTACACCGAGTAATGTCTTATTGTCTTCATTATCAATGACTGGTATAAATCCAGTGTCATGCTCTCTCATTTTAACAGCGACTTCATACACATTATCCAGTAGTGTAACTGTTACTGGATCCTTCGTCATAACCTCTTTCACTGTCTTCAAGAACGAACCCTCCTAAACGTAATCTCCATGTTATGGAATAGGTTCTCCTCTATGAAACGAAATTATACGATTGTCTTCTCTTGCAAACAGGAATTCGCCATAGCGATCAATAATTTCATCCCATGCAACATAGCATCCTCGTCAAAATCAAACTTGCTATGATGATGCGGGTAAGCTGCATCTTTGTCTGGATTCCCAGCCCCTACGAACATAAAGCAGCCAGGAATTTCTTTTACATAGTAGGCAAAATCCTCAGCTGGCATCAGCTTTTCCATGCGAATCACTTGAACAGCTTCTCCTAGTGCTCCCGGTGCCACCTCGGAAAAACGCTGGTATTCCCCCTCGTGATTTACGAGTGGCGGATATCCCATAACATAGTCTATCTTAGCTTCTGCACCGTATGCGCCAGCTATTGAAACTGTCATTTCTTCGATTCTGCTGCGGATCAGATAACGGGTCTCCTCGTCGAACGCCCGTACGGTTCCTGTAATGCGACAACGCTCAGCTATGACGTTCTGGGCGAATCCCCCTTGAATGGTTCCTACACTGAGAACAGCGGGCTCCAGCGGGTTCACAGAGCGGCTTACGATGCTCTGAAGCTGAGTCACAAGCGCTGCCCCGGCTACAATACTGTCTATCGTGCGATTCGGCATACCGCCATGTCCGCCCCTGCCGATGATATCAATGAAAAATTCATCAGCAGATGCCATAAGAGGTCCTGGCGCACTGCCCACGGTCCCCATTGGAAGCGGAGTCCACAAATGCAAACCATACACCGCATCCGCGCCTTCCAGCACGCCTTCGGCAATCATCCCCTGTGCTCCACCCGGGCATACTTCCTCCGCAGGCTGAAAAAGAAAACGCAGCTCCCCTTCTAACTCTTCAAGGCGGCTGCTATAGTAAAAGGCTACACCCAGCAGTATTGAAGTGTGTCCATCATGCCCACAGGCATGCATAACCCCTTCATTTTGCGAAACGTAGTCATTCTTATTCTCCTCTTTAATAGGTAGTGCATCCATATCCGCGCGAAGGACTACCGTTTTCCCCGGCCGATGTCCTCGCAATATACCTGTTACACCATACCCGGACGTGCTTCTTCTAACTTCGATGCCGAATTCTGCTAACTTGTCTGCTATAAATGCTGACGTTTCCTTTTCATGAAAAGACAACTCCGGATGACGGTGTAAATGGCGTCTCCATTCCACGATCTCCGGCATGAGCGAATCAACCGCTAAGCTCTTCATACGTTCTCCATCCCCTTCTTCATAAACCCGCATCAATAGCATGCGACAGCAGTCCTGTACACTTTGTTCCAGCCGTATACGGCTATAATTCTTTTATTGTAGCAGAAACGCAAAAAACTGGGTATCGTTAGGAGGTGCCTACTCTTGCACAACGTTTAGAAACATACTATCATGAGGTAGAACATCAGCAAACGGATCATGAATTCATCATTATACTTCATAAGGGGGATATGCGTGCTATGATTTTTGAGAACACGGGCCTCGTAGGATTGAAGAGTGATCTTCTCTATCTGGACGAGAGTGCGACAAAGGCTGGCTTCATTCGCTGGCAATGGGAATACTATCGTGCCACTTACGACTGCAAAATTGAAGACCCACAGGATGGTGGCGAATACTTTCTACGCATCAACACTCGCGCTGTCGAGGGGAAGCTGGAGAAAGCTGATGCCGTACTTGCAATTGAAGCCGTATACTTAGGGAAAGCAACATTCCCCCATGGCCTGGAGTATGACTCCCCGGTACCTAAACCAGTATTGGACACTGCTGCTACTCGGATTCTCGAATTAAAGCAGATGTTGGAGGCTTGAGTAACAGAAAGGGAAAGACGAAACAAAATGTCAGCCTGCCCAAAAGAGGAACACCCGATTTCCAACTACTTATCTTAACACTACTACTTGTGGGTTTCGGTCTAGTCATGGTCTTCAGTGCTAGCTCCAGTTTGACCTTAGCAAGCTCGAAGTTCAGTAATGACCCTCTATTTTTCATGAAACGCCAGATGATATGGATCGTACTTGGAATCGTTGTTATGTTTACAGCCATGAACATTCACTACAGTAAATTCAAGAAGTGGTATGTGCCTATCTTTATCATCACCATAATTCTCCTGCTATTTGTAGCCTTTTCCGAAAGAATCAATGGCGCCAAGAGCTGGTTAAGTATCGGGACGCTAGGGATCCAACCTACCGAGCTGGCCAAAATATCAATTATCCTGTATCTCTCTGCACTAATTACCAAAAAAGGTGAACGGTTTAGAGATTTCCGTACAGGATATATCCCTGTAATGGTCATTGTGGGTATAGTTGCCGGACTTATTATGATGCAGCCAGATTTGGGCTCATGCCTTATTCTCGTGGCTACCAGTGGACTTGTCATTTATGCAGGCGGTGCCAGCATGAAGCATATCCTGGGCTCTATTGCACTCTTGGTGCTAGGGGTAGGAATTGTTATGGGGGCTAAAGCAGCGATTGATTCCCTTTCCCCCGCAACCGACAAAGTAGCCGCCAATCAAGACTATAAAAAAGGCCGTATTCAAGCTTTCATAGATCCCTATCAGGATCCTGAAGGCGAAGGATATAATATTATTCAGTCTTTGACCGCTCTCGGACAAGGTGGAGTCAGTGGCTCTGGCTTTGGCAAAAGCATTCAAAAGCTGGATTATCTTAAATACCCGTATACGGACTTTATTTTCCCTGTGATTGGTGAAGAATTCGGCTTTGTAGGAACGGCATTATTTCTGATGTTATATCTGTATTTTATCTGGCGAGGTATTTTAATCGCATTAAGGTGTAAGGATCCCTTTGGCACACTAGTGGGCATTGGTATTATGGGCCTCATTGCCATTCAGGCCTTTGTCAATATTGGTGGTGTAACGAAGACGATTCCGCTTACTGGTGTAACCTTGCCATTTATCAGCTACGGCGGTTCTTCACTTCTTGTGAGTATGCTGTCCATGGGAATTATGCTGAGCATTTCAAGAGAAACTAATCTTCCAGCTAAAGAGGAAGTCACGAAATCTGTAACTACGGTTAGACAAGTTCGTTCCCGGTAAGATTCATAAATCCGGATGTAATGGAATATATAAAAAAGCAGTCCAAGTTAAATATCTTGGACTGCTTTTTTGTGTACAAGCACTTTTGCATTAAGCAATTTCATCGTTCTTAAAGGCTACGCCTTCAACTTTGACATTCACTTCAACAATATGAAGTCCAGTCATGCTCTCCACAGCTTCGCGTACGTTCTGTTGAAGCATCCGGCACACTTCATGTATCGGAGTTTCATAGAGAACTATAATACGCAGGTCTACTGCTGCTTCTAGCTGTCCCACTTCAACGGTAACGCCCTTTTGGACGTTCTTGCCACTAAGACGCTTTGCCCAGCCCTCTGATAGGCCACCTGACATGGCTGCAATACCTGGAGTCTCCAAGGCAGCCAATCCGGCAATTTTCGAGACGACGTCATTTGAAATTCGTATATTTCCCATTTCCAATTGAAGTTGTTCTGCCATGCCATATCCCCCCTTAACTCATTATCAATTATTGTAATTCCTAAACAGGCTAAAAAGCAAATCAGTTTCTCGCTTTCTCGTTTACACTTAGGAATAATTTGGGTATATTGATTATGAATTGATCCTGAATACATAGATTGGAGTGTACTTTACATTGAAAAAATGGATTTCACCAGCTTTGCTGGCAATCACCTTTATCCTTAGTGCCATAGGACATTATGCAGATTGGGACCACACGCTTCAGTTCGTTCTCTCTGCAGTAGCCGTTGTGTTTGTGGCTGGCTTTCTGGGCCGCGCCACAGAAAGTGTAGCACATTATGCTGGACAGCGGTTAGGCGGCTTCCTAAACGCTACCTTCGGTAATGCCGCAGAGCTAATCATTGCCTTTTTCCTAGTGAAGGAAGGACTGTTTGACATGGTGAAAGCCAGTCTTACCGGTTCCATTATTGGCAATCTGCTGCTTGTCCTAGGTTTAAGTATTTTCGCTGGCGGAATGAAGTTCAAAGTACAGAACTTTAACGTAACCCTTGCCGGTATGAACGGCTCCCTTATGATCGTAGCGGTGATCGCTTTATTTGTACCGGCTATGTTCTTCAATACCCATTCCATAACTGAAAAAGATACAGACGTGCTGAGTTTAATCGTTGCTGGGCTGCTCATCGCTTCGTACATGGCCTGGCTGGTCTTCTCCATGATTACACACAAGAAACATCTAGAGGACGTTACAGAAGCCGGTAAGGAAGAAATGGCTCATGAGCATGCGCCTAAGTGGTCCAGAAACAGATCCATCCTTTATCTACTTCTTGCTACCGTGATGGTAGCCTTTGTGAGTGAGTGGCTGGTAGGGACGCTTGAGACACTAACTGAGCGCTTTGGATTTAGTGAACTGTTTGTAGGCGCCTTCCTCGTGGCAATCATCGGTAATGCCGCAGAACATAGTGCAGCCATTATGCTAGCCATGAAGAACAAAATCGGTGCGGCAGTAGAAATCGCTGTCGGGAGCAGTCTTCAAATTGCACTATTTGTAGCGCCTGTACTTATCTTCGCCAGTTATTTCATGGGTGATACTATGGACATTGTGTTTACAACGATCGAAATTGTCGCCATTGGTGTCGCGGTCTTTATTGCCAAATCAATCACTCAGGATGGTTCGACCAACTGGTATGAGGGTCTCTTGCTATTAACGGTTTATCTAATTCTCGGAGTCTCCTTTTATCTAGTATAAATACCTACCTATTCATTCTATAATTCTCAAAAAAAACGCACATGAGTGACGATCTGTCCTCATGTGCGTTTCTATGAATACTATAAATCAAAACTTATTCTTCTTTTGCTTTGTTATTCAATGCCTCATAGAGTACTGCTAAATTCCGCTCCAGCTTACTCAGCACCATTTTACCGGTAATCTCTGGCACCAAACCTGCTCTAACCGCAAAATCGACCTCTCTTGAGAAACCGTACATTTGGGTATCAAGCACTTCCTCATAGAGAGGGCAGTAGCGTGTTGCCAGATTTTCCATCTGCACTTCAATAAGTTGCTGAATTTTATCGGCATCTTCTTGTAGAAGATTGATCGCTTTAAGATTAAACTGTTCCTGTAATTCCGACGAAGTCATGCCTCTTCCCCCCCATGTCCAAAAGTTAAGCTGCTTTTACTATTTTACTTAATATTAGTCGAAATCGGATATCAATACAACAATTCTGTTTATACTAACCATTTATTTGAAATAAGCAGCTATGTTGTTTATAAGGGCTGGCATTAATTCCTCATCTATTTCTAGAAAAAACGCCCCACCGTAAATCGGTAGGACGTCTTTACATACAACTATTACTCAGCTACAACTGTAAAGTTCAAACCGTGTTTAGCAAAAACTTCACTCATTGCCTTCTTAGCTTCTTCTGCATCTGTTCCGTGAACATGAAGCTCGTAGCTTTGGCTTGATACCAAAGTCGTGAACAAACCAAGGATACTCTTAACATCAATGTACTTGTTGTCCGCTTGAAGAACGATTGAAGAGTTGAACTGACCTGCCGTTTGAGCAATATCAACGATTGCCGCATTGTTACTGGACATAGAAATCCCTCCGCAACTTGATTATGAAACATAAGTCATTTGTAATCATTTCTTATGATACCTTGAATCCGCTTACTTGTGCAAGGTGTTTTCTTACTTTTACAGCTTATTTCAAGTTTTCAGGATTCAGACCTTCCAGTTCTGGTAACACGAAGATTCCATCCTTACGGATTAATACATCGTCAAAATAAATCTCCCCGCCGCCATAGTCTGGACGTTGGATTAATACAAGATCCCAGTGAATGGAGGACCGGTTTCCGTTATCTGTAACATCATATGCTTGTCCTGGTGTAAAGTGCAGGCTGCCTGCAATTTTCTCATCGAACAGAATGTCATTCATTGGGTGCAAAATGTAAGGGTTAAAGCCTATGGCAAATTCTCCAATGTGACGTGCGCCGTCATCTGAATTCAGGATTTCATTCAAGCGAGCGGAGTCATTGCTTGTTGCTTCAACAATTTTACCGTTCTCGAATTTGAATTTGATATTTTCAAAAGTCACTCCGTTATAAACGGATGGTGCATTATAGCTGATCGTTCCATTTACAGAATCACGAACAGGAGCGCTGTAAACCTCGCCATCCGGAATATTCTTTTGTCCAGAGCATTTCTCTGCACCGATTCCTTTGATGGAGAACTTAAGATCTGTTCCAGGACCTGAAATATGTACCTTATCTGTTCTGCGCATGAGATCAGCCAATGCATCCTGAGCCTTGTCCATTTTGGCGTAATCCAAATTACACACTTCGAAATAAAAGTCCTCAAATGCTTCTGTACTAATATTTGCAAGCTGAGCCATACTCGCATTGGGATAACGTAATACTACCCACTTCGTATGCTTCACGCGTTGTTCACTATGCACTGGATGGGAATACAAAGAATTATACAATTTCATATTTTCTTCTGGAACATCGGACAGGTCATTTACATTCTCACCTGCACGGATGCCGATATAGCAATCCATTTGCTTCATCCGGTTCAAGTCAATTTCAGCCCATGTCTGAAGACTCTCACGTGTTGCATATTTAAGCATGCTGCGTAGGACTGTACGATCTGTCAACTGAACAAAAGCATGACCGCCAGCTTTACCGATTTCCTCAACAACAGCTTTGATTAAATCTCTTTCATTGCCAATCATTTCTACAAGCACGTTCTCGCCTGGCTGAACATCTACGGAATAACCTACAAGATTTGCCGCCAGCTTTTGAATTCTGGGATCTTTCATTGTGTACTCTTCCTTCCTCTGTCTGAAAAATAAGCATGCTGTTCTATTGTAGCACGCCCTTTATGGAGCGCAAGACCTGCATAACCATGTAAAGATTAACGGTAACCTGTGAAATCCACCTTAGATACATAAGTTTCATTTTCAGATTTATTCATCATTTCACCGGAATAGCTTACTTTTCGATTCAAGGTAAGCCTTCTGGGAAGATTATGCTTCTTATCAACCGTTAGGTGGTAGACCGTTTCTACATTAGCCTGTTTCAGCTTTTGCTGTAGCTCATTGTTTTTCTTCTGCCACAGCTTCTCCAAAGCTTTCATCACTGCCTGATCAGCCTCTGCGTTGTTCTCAGCGGATTCGGGGACTTTAGGACGAAGGTTCTGCATTTCTTTCTCCAATTCAGCTGACAGCTGCTTCCTAGCCTCTGAAGGCGTCAATTCGATTCGCAGCACACTTGTCCCTCTGCCAGCTCCAGCCTCTTCGGTTACACTCGTCTCCATGGACTCAAGCTCCTCGAGTTGCTTTAGCGGATTTAGCGCAGGTAATGGATTTCCCTCCTCCGAGGAATTTTCAGTAGTCTGAAGTTCCCATCTGCCCTCTTTTTTCTCTAACTGACTGTAATAAGGTTTCAGAGCATATGCGCTACTCTTTAAGTCTTTAACGCCATCAGCTGCTGTTTTTTTGGTCATGGATTTATCTGGAAGAAGCGTGTACAGCTTGACCTTTTTATGATCCTCCACTGTGCCTCCGTAGAACAATAAGGATTCAGGGACCGTTGTTCCCCCTTGTTTCAGCACATTTGCCCCTTCAAAAACAACCTCATCACTTCCAGCCATCCCTGCCAACGCCAAACTTAAATCTTCCTTCGCAGGTTTGTCTCTTATGACGCTACATCCGCTACATAACAGGCAATACAGTGTCAGAACTAGAGGGACTCCTCCCTTAAGTAATAATAGCTTTCTCACGGACCTCAGGCCTTTCTCGGAGTATTTTGCTTAAGTACAACCCACGTATAGGGTTCTCCCTTCCTGCAAGCCTTATACCGCAATTAGAGCCAGAATAACTGTGCATATAAAAAAAGAACCCATGAGGCTTACCTCACGGATTCTTAATATTGCTATCATTTTCTTTCGTATCAAAAACAACTTGGTTCCGGCCGTTATTCTTAGCTTTATACAGCGCCATATCCGCTCGATAAAATAATGACTCAACACTTACTCGATCGTCCATCCAGCTCCATTCCGCTATTCCGCAGGATACCGTTACACTAGGTTCAGTTTCTTCCATAACGCGTTTGCGTATACGCTCAGCTACATAACCCGCCTGCTGCATTCCCATTAACGGTAAATAAACGGAGAGTTCCTCCCCACCCCACCTCGCAGCAATGTCGCCTTGACGGATGGAAGATTTCACAATTTCACTAACCTCTTTTAGAATCTTATCGCCTTTTTGATGACCATAGGTATCATTCACGATTTTGAACTGATCAATATCCACAACAATTAAACAACCGCAGAAGTCCGTTGACTGTCTTTCTTTTATCTCTTCGTCCAAATAATGACGAGCATAGAGACCTGTTAGGCTATCTCTATTCGCAAGACGTCTGACTTCAGCATGTAGCCTGGCGTTACCTACTGCTAGACCAATATGTCCCGCCATCGCCTGCAATAGCCTGTAGTTGTCATAGGAAAAATAATGAGAATCTCGATGTGCCAGCATAATCGCACCTCGCACTTCTCCACCTACACTAAGAGGTGTGGCAATCAACGACTGCGAACCGGTAGCATTCATTAGTCGGGAAGTTGTCTTAGGATTATCTATGTAGTCAGACATGATCAGTGACTCACCTGTGGAATACACCTTTCCACCTAAACCTGCCCCTACTTCTAATACTTCATTCTGCAATGACGGATGGTTGCAGGCAATAACTTCTAGGCCACCCTTTTCCTCATTCATATGTAAGATACAGCAGTAATCTGCACCAAACATTTCAAGTAGCTCTTCAAACGCAAATTGAAAAATATCGCCTAAACGCAAGCTTTGATTCAAACGCTGGGTAAGCTCATTACTCATGCGAAGCTCACGGATTAGCTGATTGGAGCGCTCATAAAGCTTGGCGTTCTCAAAAGCAGTCCCTGCCGTATCGGCTACCATTGTGAGAAACCGCAAATCAACGTCAGGGAAGATTGGATTATCCATCACCATATGGAATACCCCATAAACCCCCTGCTTACCACCTAACGGAAGCCCTATTTCTACATTTCGGTGATTTTCATCACTAGTGTGCAGCGCAACACGTCCATCCTTGAACGCCCTGGCACAGACATCATCACTGGACATGTGGAAAGGTAACGGTTTGACCTGCGGATTAGTGCTGCGATGATCTTGTGACATATACAGGTCGAGTCTGGCTCCAGGATACATCGCAGAGATGCTATCAATGACTTCCGAAAGTACAGCATCTACATCAATATTGTCATGCATCCGCTGAACAATCTGAAATAACAATGAACGACGATTGCTTTCACGTTCTGCATGAATATGGGTACTTGCAAGATCAGCTACAAATATATGTTCAAACTTATGATAAAAACAGGTGCGGTAATGCAGCGACATAGCTTCTGCAGTATCTCGTCCACCCATTTCATATTGTTGCGTAGGCATAGAACAGCCCAAAAATGCAAAAATTTTATTGTCGACGCGAGTGAATAGCGGTATGGTAAAAAAACTCAGATCCTTACCTTCTACGGTTAACGGAACGGCAGAGATTGTTTCTGAAATCAAGCTAGAAGCCGCCGCCTGTTCCCACTGCTGCCTCCATAGTTCTTGTTGATCCAAACTATTGTTTATATATTTTCCTTCAAAATTCAGCACACACCATTCCCATGATCTAGAGAATGGAAGGACATTGAGCCCACCAAACCATTCATTGAAACTGTCTGCAATCAAATTTGCTAGATAAGGGAAGTCATGCGTTACTATTTCCGTTTCCCTAAGCCAGGCGGTGGGATCTTCGGAATCTCTACTAGCGTGTAAGTTGTCCTGTAACAGCATACGGCTGTCTTTATGGACGTATGCTTTCTGCTCTGACATAACGAAGATCCCCTTTGCATCTTGATTAAGAAAACTATCTTCCCTAGTAACAACTAATTAACTATATTTTACTCCCTTTCTTTGTGCATTGCATTATATTTTCATCATTTCCGGGACTTTTTTTTAGGACCAAAGAACTATCGACAAAGATTGACAAAAACTCTTTTAATAAGCGCTTGACTTTATATACTGTATTCATATAATATTTATTGTTGAACAAGACTGTAACAAGTCTTACTTGGGCGTAACGTTGTGTCACCCTCACGCATTTCGTTACTGCCAGGGCAGCGGCTGAACTTCCCTGGCAGTGTGGAAGCCATTAATGCTAATCACGGATACGAAATGCGGCGCAAATAGGCCCTACCCTGAAATTTCAATTATAAAGGAGTCTACTATAACATGGCACGTTACACCGGACCTAAATTCAAACTCAGCCGCCGTCTGGGAATTTCCCTTAGCGGTACAGGAAAAGACTTGAAACGCCCTTTTCCACCAGGACAACACGGAGCTAACCAACGCAGAAAAGTAAGTAACTACGGAATGCAGCTTTTGGAAAAACAAAAACTGCGTCACATGTATGGTTTGGGAGAGAAACAATTCAAAACTCTCTTCACTAAAGCACAAAAGCTTCCAGGTCTTGCGGGCGAAAACTTCATGTTCTTGCTTGAAAGCCGCTTGGACAACCTAGTTTACCGTCTTGGATTTGCTAACTCCCGTGCTGGTGCACGTCAGTTGGTATCCCACGGACACGTAACTGTTAACGGCAAAAAAGTCGACATCGCTTCTTACCGTGTAAGCTTGGGCGACGTTATCGGTCTTCGCGAAAGAAGCCAAAGCATGGCTTCCATCAAAGAAGCTCTTGCTAACCGTTCCCACCTTCCAGCTTACCTGGAATCTGCTGAAGGATCTTTCGAAGGTAAATACATTCGTTTGCCAGAACGTTCCGAGCTTTCCCAGGATATCGATGAGAAACAAATCGTCGAGTTCTACAACCGTTAATATCTCGCTTATAGCGAGTATGACCAAAGCCTCCGGATTTATCCGGAGGCTTTTTGTTATTCTAATAGGTAATGAACACTCCGACTGCATTCAAAATCGCCAATTTGTGCTATAATAATTCCGTTAAAAGGAGGAATTATCGTCGATGGTTCAAGAGAACAAGAAAAAAAACGTAAAGAAGCCTTCACCCCGCAGATCTGGGCTTAGCAGGTTCGGTTCTGTAGTTAAGTGGATGTTTATTCTTGGCATAATAGGCATTCTGTTCGTCGGTGGTGCAGCAGCAGGATATGTCACTTCCATGGTGAAAGATGAACCTGTTCGCTCTGAGGAAATGATTCAACAACAAGTCGGACAAAATGCGATCACCGGATTCGCATACTTCCGTGATGGCGCACCGATCGGCCAGCTTCGTACAGAAGAAGATCGAAGGCTCATTCAATACAACGACATCCCCCAGATTATTATTGATGCAGTTCTCGCTATAGAGGACAATAATTTCAATGAGCATAATGGCGTGGATTTCAAAGGCACCTTACGTGCCGTCAAACAAAAGATATTAAATGAATCCGTTCAGACCGGAGGCAGTACACTTACTCAACAGCTCGCAAGACGTGTATTTCTCAATCTGGATCGAACAGAAGATCGTAAAGCAAAAGAAATTCTACTTTCACTTAGACTAGAACGCTTCTTGACCAAGCAAGAGATTTTAACGGCTTATCTGAACAAGGTTCCGTTCGGTAATGGCTCGAATGGCTATAACGTATTTGGGATTAAAGCTGCATCCAAAGGTATATTCGGTCTGGATGATCTAGACAAGTTGAATATTGCCCAAGCGGCGTATTTGGCCGGTCTTCCACAGCTCCCCTCCGCTTATTCAGCATTCAATGGTGTTGGAGAATTCAACGCAAAGGCGTTCAATAGAGCTATGGATCGTCAACAGCTTGTACTTCGTCGTATGCTAGAGGAGAACAAGATCACTACCTCCCAATATGATGAAGCACTCAAGTTTGATATTAAAAGCTCTCTCGCTCCTCACACTAAGAAAGCCTATGCTACATATCCATACCTAATGATGGAGACGGAGCGTAAAGCATCTGAGATTCTTTTGTCACTAAATGAAAAGAATAACAGTACAGCTGATACCACTAGCTCTAGTGATAATGCCGTACTTCTTGAGGAAGCAAGACAACAGTTAATGACCGGCGGTTACCGAGTCTATACCACGATTGATAAGAAAGTATACAGTGCAATGCACAGTATTTCCGAAGATAGTAGTAATTTCACCAAGGACAGCAAAACAAAAGGTGTTGAACAGACGGCTGGCATTTTGATCAACAACAAGACCGGAGCCATTCTCGGTATGATTGAGGGCCGCGATTTTAATATCGAGCAAATGAACTACGCAACCCAAATGGTCCGGCAACCCGGCTCAACGATGAAGCCGATTTCAGCATACTTACCTGCCTTAGATGCAGGACTGATTCAACCTGCTGGAATCTTAGATGATGCTCCAATCATTTTGAAGGATGGCGGGAAAGGCTTCCATATCCCTAAAAATGCTAACAATCGCTATCAGGGTTTAGTTACGGCTCGCTATGCACTTAATAAATCCCTCAACATACCGGCGCTTAAACTATTTAACGAGAAGGTCGGAATAGAGGATGCTTGGGCCTTTACTAAAAAGCTAGGGATCACTACACTCACCGAAGATGATTACAGAGCGCAGACTGGGGTTATAGGTGGTCTTCGATACGGTACATCCGTTGAGGAATTAACCAATGCCTATTCCGCCATTGGCAATAAGGGAGCATTTAATGATGCTTATATGATTGAGAAGATCGTGGATTCGGAAGGCAAGATCGTTTATCAGCACAAGGTTAACCCTGAACAAGTATTCTCTGAGCAAACTGCTTATCTAATGACCGATATGCTGCGTACAGTAATCACAGAAGGTACTGCAAGCACAGTAAGAAGAGATTATAAACACTTTAAAGACGTTCCTATTGTAGGTAAGACTGGCTCCACTCAGAACTATGGAGATGTCTGGTTCATGGGCTACACCCCTGATGTCACACTTGGCATGTGGGTTGGTTATAAGGAACAAATTAATACCCTTACAGGAGATACACAAAAACGACAAGCACAGACCTTATGGGCTAAAGTCATGAATGCTGTTATCGATAAGCAGCCAGACTTGTTCGTTACAGACAAATTCACACAACCTGAAGGAATTACCAAAAAGACAGTTTCCGCATACAGCGGTAAGCTGCCAACGGCTCTAACTGACAAATTCACAACGGATCTTTTCAATGCGAAATATGTACCTAAAGAGAGCGACGATGGGATTTCCAAAGCCAAGTATATTACTTACAATGGCGTCAACTATATCCCACTCGAAGGTACACCGGAGGATTTCCTGAAAGAAAAAATCGTCGTTAAACGTGAAAAGCCGATCCAGGAATTAGTTAAGGAACTCTTGGCAGCCTTCCCTAAGATGAAGGAGCATAAATCCCTGGAGTATTATATGCCAGCCGATGCTAAGACAGATTTCCCTACTGAAGTCGATCCACGCGTGGACGACGGTACTTCGCCTTCTGCTCCTGGAAATGTAAGTGTCTCATACAGCACTGGAAAAGCTGTGATCAGCTTCTCCCCAAGCGGCTCTCCAGATGTAGTAGGGTACCGCTTATACCGTTCTTTAAACGGCGGGTCTTTCCAGAAGCAAGCTGTAATTATGGCTGACGAGAGCAAGGTATTCTCGCCAGGAACTCCTGCGAGTGCCAATGCAACATTCTATGTCAGTGCTGTTGATGTCGCAGGTAATGAGACAGCTTCTGGTAGCGTTGCTGGAGGCACTACACCAACTCCGGAAGCAACACCAACTCCAGATCAGCAACCGGAGACAACGCCTCCTACAGGCTCTGAGAGTACACCAGGAGAGGATATCGAGATTCCTGGAACCATTCTACCTACGCCTACTTCAACGCCATCTGGCGAAGGTAGCAGTAACGGAAACAGTAATAGTGGTACAGCCGGCAATACGACTGGAAACCATTAACCGGTAGTCCGAAGAATAACTTCACACAGCAAAACACCGTTCCCTTGAATTCTTTAGGGAACGGTGTTTTTTTATGATCCATTCTAATCTTCTATCGTTGATAAATCGCCAGTTGGGAGATGAAGCTCCCAAGCCTTTAATACACGCCGCATGATTTTACCTGATCGTGTCTTAGGAAGTTTATCCTTAAATTCGATCTCTCTCGGCGCAGCATGCGCAGACAGTCCGGCTTTAACAAATGCCGCGATCTCCTCTTTGAGAGCAGCTGTAGGAGTATAGCCTTCCCTCAGCGAAATGAAAGCCTTGATAATTTCCCCACGCACCAGGTCTGGTTTACCAATTACACCCGCTTCTGCCACAGCAGGATGCTCTACCAATTTACTCTCCACTTCAAAAGGTCCTATACGCTCACCAGAAGAGTTGATAACGTCGTCAATCCGTCCTTGAAACCAGAAATATCCATCATCATCCATATAAGCAGAATCACCAGAAATATACCAACCAGGAATGCGGAAATACTCCTCATACTTCGCCTTATTGTTCCAGATCGAATTCATCATGGATGGCCAAGGTGTCCGTATTGCAAGATTCCCCATTGAGAATGGTGGGAGAACATTGCCTCGATCATCTAAAATCGCTGCTTCAATGCCTGGCAACGGACGGCCCATAGAACCTGGTTTGATATCCATTCCAGGATAATTACAGATCAGTTGCGCTCCCGTCTCTGTCATCCACCAGGTATCATGAATGCGCTGATTGTAGAACTTATCTCCCCACCGCACCACTTCAGGATTTAACGGTTCTCCAACAGACAGGACATGGCGCAGGCTGCTCAAATCAATTCCCTGAATTGAACTCTCTCCTGCCCCCATCAACATACGAAATGCTGTAGGTGCACTGTACCAAATACTAACCTTATTTCGTTCAATCGTCTTATACCAATCCTGAGGACTAAAGCGTCCCCCTCTCACGACATTCGTTACCCCATTTAACCAGGGAGAAAATATTCCGTAAGATGTTCCTGTCACCCAGCCTGGATCAGCTGTACACCAGTAAATATCATCTGGACGTAGATCCAGCACCACTCTACCTGTATAATAATGTTGAATCATTGCTCTTTGCACATGATAAACGCCTTTAGGTTTTCCTGTAGAACCAGATGTATAATGCATGATAAGGCCATCGTCCAGGTCAAGCCATTCCAATTCGAGCTCAGAAGACGCGTTATCCATCTCCTCAGTGAAACCTAAGTTACCTTGCTCGATATCAGTGGTACCGCCTACTAGAAAAATATGACGCAAATTCGGAAGCTCATCTCGCTTCACACGATGAAGTAGTTCAGGTGTAGTAACCAAAGCAACCGCACCACTATCCTCCAGCCGGTCCTTAACTGCTGTTTCCATAAAGGCTTCGAACAGAGGGCCCGCTATTGCCCCAATCTTCAGAATACCTAGTAAGCTAAAATATAGTTCCGGTTGACGAGGCATAAAAATAAATACCCGATCTCCCTTCCCGATACCATATTTACGCAATACATTTCCGAACCGATTCGACCGTTCCTGCAGATCGGCAAATGTATAGGATTCATCCCGCACCGCATCACTGTAGAGCAGGGCCGTTGCCGCTCCCCGTCCTTCTTGAACGTGGCGATCCACTGCTTCATGTGCCATATTAACCTTTCCAGTGTCATACCATGAGAAGTTACGTTCAACATCCTCCCACTTAAAATTGGCTACTGCCTGGGTGTAATCAGACATATTGGAGCTCTGCACACGGCCAGGCAAAATTTCGCTATGGACTTGACCCATCACTCTTGCCTCCCTCACTCGTTTGATTTAAGCTTTAAGGGTAAGACTCTTCTCTTAGATAATGATGTCAATGCAATGAATGTGAATTTTTTATGTCTGAATTAGTATAACATAGCAAACGTTTACATTCCATATTTTATCATCCGAAAGGAGCACGGCTATGGAGCATCGTAAAATCCCTGTTTCCCATACGCTTTCATATAAAGGTAGAACAATAACAATAAGTGGCCCCCGATCTCCAGAGGACCTTAAAGCCCTCCACATGCATCATGATCTTGACGCCTTCCGCAAGCCGATTGAACAGCACGAAGCTCTCATAGAGATTGCTAGCCTGCCAGAAGGACGTATAATTACAGCTGTAGAAGATGGCACTATAATTGGCTATGTAACTTTTCATTATCCGGATGAAATGGAGCTTTGGTCACAGGGTGGAATGATGGATCTAATTGAGCTTGGAGCTATTGAGGTGAGTAATGATTATAGGGGAGCCGGACTAGGCCGGCTGCTGATTTCCACTGCTTTTGAGCAAGAGCAATTGGAGAATTGTATCGTCTTTACAACAGAGTATTATTGGCACTGGGACTTAAAAGGAAGTGGGCTTGATGTGTGGGCTTATCGTCAAATGATGGAGCGGCTAATGAAAACTGTAAATATGGTTTGGTATGCTACGGATGATCCCGAAATCTGTTCACATCCAGCAAACTGCCTAATGGTTCGTATTGGACAAGAGGTACCTATGTCCTCACAGGAGACTTTCGACAGGGTACGCTTTAGACAGCGCTTCATGTACTAAACGAGTATTAAAGGTGCTGCAGCATATATTCTAAGATAGAATGTGAGCGCCCTGAGGCTTCCACCGTGAACTCCTTAAAACTCACATTTGCTGACCCGTCAGACTTATCAGACATCGAACGAATAATAACAAAGGGAGTGGCGTTCATCACACACACTTGTGCAACCGCCGCCCCTTCCATCTCCACGCACGCTCCGTCCAATTCCTCTCTTAATTTAGCTACAATCTCCGCATTAGAAATGAATTGATCACCTGAAAGTACTTTGCCGACCAAGTACTTTTGGCCTAACTCGTTACACGCCCTCTCAGCAAGTAGCACCAATGAAGGGTCTGCCTGAAAGACAGAATTATCCTGATAAGGTATTTCACCTTTTGAAAAGCCAAGTGCTGTAGCATCCATATCATGCTGAACACAAGTAGATGATATAACAATATCTCCAATATTCAATTCAGGGTGCACAGCCCCAGCAACCCCAGTAAACAACACACGAGACACACCAAAGGAATCAATTAGAATTTGTGTCGTAACTGCTGCATTTACTTTACCTACCCCAGATTTACAGAGCACTACAGACTTTCCTAATATATTTCCTATGTAATAATGAATTCCTGCCTTGACCTTCGTCTCCTTATTCTCCATCCTTTCTAGTAATAGCTTAATCTCTTCATCCATCGCACCAATTAATCCGATTATTTCAGGCAAAGATAACGCCTCCTCCGATGATTTACTCTGTAAAAAACATAAAAAGCTCCAAAAGGAGCTTTTTACGGAAGTACTGTTTAGTTCTTAAATTACTTATTCAGATGATTAACAGACAAGCGGAGAATCGTTTCATGAGGCAAGATAACCCGCGGATTCTCAACCGTCTCTTTCTTCATGAGTTTCGTCAAAAGTCTCATTGCTACCGCACCTAGGTCATACATAGGCTGGGCTACAGTTGTCAACAATGGACGAACCATCGAAGCCATACGGATGTTATCCACACTAATAATGGAGAAGTCATCCGGTACCTTCAGGCCTTCATCCTGAATACTGTGAATTGCACCAATAGCCATCTCGTCGGTTGCGGCAAAAATAGCGGTTGGCTTCTTCTTGAGTCCAAGGAAATACTTCATGGCTTCGACACCGGATTCATAGCGGTAGTTACCGATACGTACCAAGTCTTCTTGATACTCGATTCCAGCCTGTTCAAGTGCCTTCTTATAACCATGGAAACGTGCATATCCATTCGCAGGATCCTGGAGTGTACCACTGATCATTGCGATTTCTCGGTGACCGTGACGAATCAAAGTATTCACTGCATCAAAAGCAGCGGTTTCATGATCGATGTCAACGGAAGGATAAGTTCCCTTCTCATCCCGTGTAGCACATAGGACAATCGGAACTGCAGAAGTCTGGAAAGCTTGAATATGTTCTTCGGTTACCGTACCACCCATGAAGAGCAGACCATCGACCTGTTTCTCCAAAAGGGTATTGATGACACGGATTTCCTTTTCTTTACGCTTATCCGCGTTACACAATATGATATTGTAATGATACATGTTCGCGATATCTTCAATCCCGCGTGCAATTTCTGCAAAAATCGAGTTTGAAATATCAGGGATGACAACCCCAACGGTTGTCGTTTTCTTACTGGCAAGTCCTCTCGCCACGGCATTGGGACGATATCCCAAACGCTCAATCGCTTCAAAAACTTTCTTCCGGGTCTGCGGTTTCACGTTAGGGTTATTGTTCACAACCCGTGATACCGTAGCCATAGATACGCCTGCTTCTCGAGCTACATCGTAAATGGTTACCGTCAAATTACTCTCTCCATTGCGATAAATTTTATCGTTCGACTAATTAAAAATATGATACGACACTTTGTACAATTGTGCAATGATAACGCTTCATTTTCCTTTCAAAATTTCTTTCAAGGCTGAAGACGTAACCCCTAATTACAATTTTTGACTAGTGTAGGTTTCCCTATTCACGAGCACAATCATGTAACTTCTATCTATCGTAACAAAAAGTGAGTGAAAAATCCAACATTCCGTGAAAGTTTTTCATTATTTTCACAGAATGTTTTAATAATTTGCGTTTTTAGTCGTTTGGAACGTTAATTGAGACAGTCTTCGACTAGTTTCTTCCATCCAATTCTGGTCTTTAAGCCCCTCAGCTAGTCGGTATAGATCAAGTAACATATCCACTCTAGCCTGAATTTTCTCTCGGATAGCCAACTCTAATTCTTGAAATCCTCCGACAATAACCTCTGTCAAAGCTTCTTTTAGGACACTAGCTAATTCATTTCTTTGAGTAAACGAAAAATCTTGCCTTGGCACATCCGCGTTCAATTCTTTCACTAACTTTCCTAAATCTGCTTTAATAAACGACAAGGGCTCATAACTAGTACATTTCGGACAAGTATAGACAGGGACATGTGTAATCTTCACCCTCGTATTAAAAATCAATGAATGCATATGTAAGTTCATGAGGCCACCACAGCTACACAACTTCTCCATTAAGTTATCTGTATACATCTTCTACACCTCTTGCAAGAAATGAATTAAGTACAAAGTATGACTTTTCAATTTCTATATTCGACCTCCCTCGATTAAAACCCTCTTAAATTGCATATAATGATTAAATTGGCAATTCATCTATAATTTACAATCCTTTAGATGACTTCGTATTTTAAATTTGATAGAATATGAAGGATCATGTGATACGAAAGGAGCTTAACAAAATGAGACTAGATGGAAAAAAGGTCATAGCACTCGTAGACGATGAATTTGAAGATTTGGAGCTCTGGTATCCCGTGTACCGAGTAAGAGAAGAAGGCGCTGAGGTTCACTTGGCAGGTTTGGAAAAAGATAAAACATACATCGGCAAATATGGTGTGCCTGCAAAAGCAGAGTACTCCTGGGACGATCTTAATGCCGCAGATTATGACGGGATTTTAGTTCCTGGTGGCTGGGCCCCTGATAAAATCCGTAGATACAGTGCCGTACTAAAGCTAGTACAGGATTTCAATGCAGCTAAGAAACCTATTGGGCAGATTTGCCACGCAGGCTGGGTATTAATTTCCGCTAAAATTCTGGAAGGTGTAACCGTCACCTCCACACCCGGCATCCGTGATGACATGGAGAATGCCGGAGCGATATGGAAAGATGAAGCTGTGGTTACGGATGGACATATTATTTCTGCTCGTCGCCCGCCAGATCTGCCGCCCTATGGCAAAGCTTTTTGTGATGCGTTAGCAGGGGAATAAACAGTAGAAATAAAGTTTAAAATCAAACAAGCCCTGTCTCTCAATTTGAGGAACAGGGCTTTTGATTAATCACTTCGCAGTCTCTTTCTGATTATCTAATCCTCACAGAATCCGTCTCCATGATCATATTTGGATAATTTGTAAACCTAAAGGTCAAGGGTTGGGGCAGCTTTTCCTTGCCTACGTTAAGAAAATAAGTTACTGTTGTTCCTTTAGCATCCTCACTATACTCTCTATATCTAGAGTAATTATCAGAATCTCGAACAAGCCAATGTCCGCTTCCAGCGCTATCAACAAAATTATCGTCTATCCCAAAACCGGTTGCTTCATGCAACTCCTCAACTTTTTTGGGAATCAATAAATCCAATACTATAATCCCCTTCTCTTCGTCCGCGGTCCGTTTTGAAATCGTGAGATAGTTATCCGGTACCTTTAGAATTTCCTGTGTTTCGGTGTTAATCACAAGCTCGACCTTTGATTGATCTAGAGCGGAGATTCCTCCAACTTCTAGTTTGATTGGATCATCAGGTCTCATATTGTCATTGTGGTAAACATAAGTTTTCAAGCCCCCGCTTACTGAAGAAACACTATTTGCCCATATTTGTTCCTCTTGATGATCCCCTTTTCCAATAACTAGCTTAGGTGTAAGCAAATTAAAAATCCTCATTGTATTCTCTCTTCCAAAGGTTTCCCGCATATAAATCCCTGTAGGTCCAATATAGACATTATCCATTTTAATTTCCTGTCCAGCGATAGAAATACTTTTCTTCAGATCAACGACCTCACCTTGAAAATAATCTTTTTCAGCACTCATCGGAATGTTAACACTCAAGTTTCTTATATTTTTACTCATTAGAGATTGATCTGCATTTTGTGGCATGATTGTTAATGTAATATTTAGTTCTTCCGGTAGCTTGTCCTGATACTTATCCCATACAATTTGCTCAAACATTTGAGTTGTTCCTGGAGAACCATCCTCCGGCTTCCCATACGTGCTAAATCCACTGTAACCAGTCAGAGAATTAAGATCATTTCTGCCTCTTTTCAACGTTAATCCCATAGTCTGCAACTTCTGATCTGTATTATTCTGGATTGTATAAAGCACAGCAATACCTCTATGATCTGCGATGATTCCGTTAACAGTCCATGTTATCCCATCTACCTCAGCAGAGGAGATATTTACCTCCTTCAACATACCTGCATCAAGTGCTGATTTAATCGTCAGATTATTAGCAATAATGGGTCTAAACACCTCAAGCGATCCCCAGCTTTTTGGTGGTAACTGCGCCCGTACAGGATTGGCCATCTGATTTACCCATGGGACAATAATCAATAAGGCAATAGCTAAGACCGCCAACGTAATAACAGCGTATCTTTTTCTAAAATATAACCCTTTTTGGTTACCTAGCTGCATCCCCTTGCGAATCGCGGCATCTAGTTTAACTTCCGGGATTTCCTCAGCCTCGACATTAATTTTATGAAAATATTCGTTAAGTAGCTTTTCTTCAGACTCAGCCATAAAATAGATCCCCCTTCCGTTTCATTCTGTCACGCAGTTGTTTCAGACCTTTGTTGAGCCATGTCTTTACCGTACCCTCCGGTTTATCGAGCACCTCTGCAATTTCTGCAAGGGTCATATCCTTGTAATATTTGAGTACAAGCACCTGGCGATACTTCGGCTTAACCCCATCCAGCGCTTGTTCCATGTCCAATCTGCGGTCGCTTTTCATCTCCATAATCCCTATATCACTTCGAGTAGCTTCTGTGACAGCATTCCTCTTTCTGCGCTTCAACTCATCATTACAACAATTGATCAGAATGCGTGTTAACCAAGGAACAAACCTTTCGGAGTCCTTTAAGCTTTTACGTTTAATCCATGCGCGGCAGGTTGCCTCCTGCAGTACTTCTAACGAATCCGCCTCGTTTCGCAGATAGCTGTAAGCAATGCTGTAAAGCTTTCTTTTCTGTTCAGCTACCAGCTCGTAGAATGTATCTTCTTCCGTAGCAACTATTTCCATTTCGTCTTTAATAATGTGTTCCATCCTTGTTTTGTCCTCCCCCCTTGCCTTCACGCATAAATCATTCCTGTACAACACGCTCTATGTATAGACTGCGCCGAAGCGGAAACGGTTTTGTTTTTTTATAACAATCTAGTACAAAAGAAAAAGGCTCGGCAAGAATGCCGAACCTTGATGTGGTCTTGATGATGTAGCGCATGATAACTATGAAGAAGCTTTCTCCTTTGTTTCCACGCTCGTTCCAAGCGTAATACCGCTTTTCTGAGCATAAGCACTTAGGATTTCTTCCGTTTCCGAGCTTGTACGATGATGGAAGCAAGCTTTGGCAACCCTTGTAGCGTCTATAGCCAGTGTATTCAGGGTACGGTGCTTAACCTTCAGCAGTGCCTGTGGCGACATGCTTAGATCACTAATCCCTAACTCCAGCCAAAGTGGCAAAGAACGCTCATCTGCCGCCATTTCACCACATACACTAATATCTATTTTTGCATTACGCGCTGCTTCTACAGTCATACGGATCATTCGCAGAACCGCTGGATGATATGGATGATACATATGCGCAATTTGTTCATTCATTCGGTCTACGGCTAGTACATATTGCACCAAATCGTTCGTACCGATACTGAAAAAATCAACTTCCTCCGCCAGTAAATCCGCAATCATAACCGCAGCTGGAACTTCAATCATAATTCCGACTGGAATATTCCGATTAAACGGTATGCCCCGTAGCTCCAGTTCAGCCTTCACTTCTTCCAGTACAGCTTTTGCTGCTTGTACTTCTTCTACGGAAGATATCATAGGGAACATTAGCTTTACATTCCCATATGCGCTCGCCCGCAAAATGGCGGTTAGCTGAGTTTTGAACATATCTTGTCGATTCAAGCTGATTCGAATGGCACGATAGCCAAGGAACGGATTCTGTTCTTCTGGCAGCTGGAAGTAATCCAGATGCTTGTCCCCGCCTATATCCAGCGAACGGATCACAACCATATTGCTGCCTACCTTCTCGACAACCTGTTTATACACTTCGAATTGTTCATCCTCCGTCGGAAAAGAACTGCGATCCATATAAAGAAACTCTGTACGGAATAGACCTACACCCTCGGCTCCATACTTGAGCGCTAAATTCAGTTCTTTGACGGAGCTGATATTACCGGCCAATCGCAGGTTTACGCCATCTTTAGTGACGGCATCGACTGTAGCAAGCAATTCCAGTTGTTCTTTCTTTTTATGCTGCTTATTCCGAAGAGAAACATATTCATTGATCGTTACCTCATCAGGATGAATTTGCACTGATCCGGTGTCTCCGTCTATCACGAGCATGTCTCCGGTCTGAATTGGGTTAGATAAATTATTCTCCAAACCTGCTACGAGCGGAATGCCCAGCGCACGAGCCATAATGGAGGAATGTGAGGTTTTACCGCCCATCATAGTAACAATACCTAGAACATAAGTTGGGTTCAAGTGAGCTAACTGGGAAGGAGACAACTCCTTCGCTACGAGAATATACGGCTGTGTATCCGATGGCAGCGTGACCTCAGGAGCACCTAAAAGATGCTTTAACAGACGGTTACCGACATCCTTGATATCAACCGCCCGCTCCTTCATGTATTCATCATCCAGCAGATCAAACATCGCTACAAAATGATCAATCGCTTCCTTAACAGCCACTTCCGCCGCCTTATATTGGCGTTCAATAATCCCCCGGATTTCGCTCATAAACACCGGATCATCCAAAATCGCCAGATGAGCATCAAAAATGCTGGATTCCTCCGGACCGACTACTTCTCTGAATTCTTTTTTGATGAATTCAATCTCGTCCTTAGAGGTACGGATACCTTCGTATAAACGCTCAAACTCCTTAGCTAGATCCACTGGGTTCACTTGTGTGTCTGGTAAGCTCCACTCCCAGTTCGGTAAGACAAAGGCCTTCCCGATAGCTACACCTGCTGCTGCGCCTATGCCTTGTATCATCCTTCTATCCCTCCAACGTTACTTTCATGTAAGACTACGGACATTACTGAAGATTGCCCCTTTTTAACATTTTTAAATGGAGCATAGCTCCATGATTTTACTCGATCAGGATTCGTAATCACCATTGGTGTAGCGAGTGAAGCTGCATGCTCACGCAAATAAGCGAGGTCGAATTTAACAAGCAATTGACCTGGTTCCACGCTGTCGCCTTCTTTTACAACCGCCTCAAATGGCCCTTTAAGCTGCGAAGTGTCGATCCCTATATGCATAAGTACCTCCAGCCCTTCCGGCGTAGCAATACCAACGGCATGCATTGTAGGATAGACGTGCATAACCTTCCCGAATACAGGCGAAGTCAGCTCCCCTTTTTCCGGCAAAAATGCAACTCCATCACCCACCAGCTTCGCTGCAAAGATGTGATCCGGCACTTCCTCAATGGGCATCATTCTACCCTGCATCGGAGAACTGAACAATACCTGAGGCAAATCACGAAGCATTAGCTTATTAATCTCCTCGCGGATCAACTCTGAATACGTACCAAATACTACCTGGACATTCCCGCCACCGAGCTTGATAATCCCAGCGGAACCAAGACCTTTAAGCGCCCCTGTATCTATAAATCGATCATTATGGACGGTTAGCCTCAAACGAGTGATACAGGATTGTACTTGTACGATATTCTCCTTGCCACCAAGCGCCTCCAAGATCAATGGTGCCTGATAAGGGATATTGCCTGCCCAATCACCAAGTTCGGAACCTTCTTCACGCCCTGGTGTCGGGATCTGAAAACGGCGAATCGCCCAGCGGAACAAATTATAATACACAATCCCATAACCAATACCGATCGGAATCAAAAGCCAAGCCCTCTGTGACAGATGCAAATTCAAAAAGAAGTCAATTGCTCCTGCCGAATAAGAGAACCCGTGATGAATTCCCAGCATATACGTCAGTACCATAGCAAGGCCAGACATTACAGTATGTATCGCGAATAAATACGGAGAAGCAAACAAAAACGCGAATTCAATCTGCTCCGAAACCCCGGTCAGAAAACAGACCAAAGCCGCTCGCATAAAAGTCTTTGTAATCTTAGGCTTCAAGTCCTCGCGCGCTTCCTGAATAATTGCAAAAGCAATGGCTGGCAGTGCGAACATCATAATCGGAAACAAACCCGCCATAAAAATGCCCGCCGTAGGATCGCCTGCAAAAAAACGTGGCAAATCACCCTGAACGACAGTGCTACCATCAGGAGTTGTAAAGTTTCCAAACTGAAACCAAAACACATTGTTGAGAATATGGTGAAGACCGAAGGCTGTTAGTACTCTATATAGCACTCCATAAATAAAAACGCCAAAGCCGCCTGTCTGCAATATCCCTTGAAAAAGATCATCCAGTCCTCTTTGCAGCAGTGGAGAGATCCCTAACATCACCCATGCAAAGCCAGCCGAAAACAATCCCATGAACAGCAAAACAAAACGCGAACCTCCAAAAAACTGTATCGCCTCTGGAAGCTTGATATTTTTGAACCGGTTTTGAGCGATACCGGCAACTATACCCAGCAAAATTCCGATAAGTGTTGCAGGTTGTACAAGCCCGTCTCCCATATGGGTAACAATCCGGTCGTAAGTGAACATTCCAGCCAGTGCTGCAAGACCCGCCGTTCCAGCTTGATTGGATAATCCCCATGCTACACCCACAGCGAACAAATAAGGCATAAAATAAAAGATTCCCTGCCCAGCGTATGTAGCCACTTCGGATACCGAAGAAAGTCCCCATGCAGACCAAGGTAAGCTGCCCAAACTAAGCAAAATGGCTGCCGCCGGCAGTACCATGGTAGGAAGCATTATGGCTCTGCCCAATTGCTGCAATGATCCGAGCCAATTCAAGGCTACCCTCTCCTTTCTTTCTATATTGAATGGTAAGCGCTGCGGGGGTTTTTGTCAAAATAAACTGAAGGAAAAGATCAGGATATATTTAAAACAAATACACACTCACTCCACAATAAAATCACCTAGAAACACCATTCTATGGGCTCAGGATTCCAAAGCACTAAAGCAAACAATGCTAAAGTTGGTTAAAACCGATAAAAGTTACTCTGAATGAATGTGCGTCTCTAATAATACTTCAAGTGTATGAGTTATATTTATTGAATGAAGTTTTGTCTGCTGACTGAGTCTCTTTCTTTTGCTGCCGATGATAAAAGAAGATGTTAGTTGTACTTTGTACAACTATTTATATCCTATAAAAACTGAAATCCATATAAGTGTACTTTGTGCAATTATTTTTAATAATTCCACCATTTTCCTTACCTTTGGTGTGTAATAAGTGTACAAAGTACAACTAAACCACAATAGAATAGAGATATTTCCGATATAGTTGTATATAGTGCAATTATTCTCCCACTCCTACCATATTTGATCTGGTCGCATAGCTTTCACTTCGTATTGTCGAACCCGTTCTCCCGTAATTACAGGCTTTATTAGCCCCTTTTCACTCAACGAGTGCAACAATCTGCGCGCCGTTCGAAAGTTAATGCTGAAATGAGTGGTCACATCCTTTGGACGGATCGCCCTACCCAGTCGCCAAGCCAACCGCAGAACCTCCTTCTCCTCAGACAAAATATCCACGCCTGCAGATTTGCGCGCCAAATGAGGTGCCAGCACCAATTGCAAAAGCATCCGACACACCTCGGGGCGGTGCTGAAGATCATCAACAGAAAAATGAATCATTTTCCACCCCATTCCGGTCAGAAAAGTGTCCCGATTAACTGCGTAGTTGAATCTCTCGCGGTCCATGTCCTTCACATGACTTTGAAACCCGTCGCACTCAATCCCGAGACTGCCGCCGCTCTGCGGAAGAAAAGCGAAGTCCAGAAACTGAGATTTACGATTCCAGTCGTACACTTCGTATTCTGGATGCAAATCATCAAGGCTCTCAAACAATGGCCACCATACATTCTGCAAGAACAACTTCTCCGCATAATTATGCCCTCTAACCAGCCTCCCCCTTCTTTCTCCTGATCTTTCAGTCAAGTGCTTGTTAATGAACATACCATGTGCTTCTTCAAATTCCATTATGGTATCCTCCCCTATAAAAATAAAAAAACGCCCTTCACCGCAAATTATGCGGATAAAGGACGTTCTTCGTCTAACTTCAGTATAACAAGCTCAGTTAGTGATTTGCATTAGAAATTGCACAGTCTGTACAGCGAATCGTAATCAAACGATGCTTTTGATCTTGGCTGTTCTTTAACATTAAATTCGCAACTACTTCAGCGTCAAAAAATTTAGTTCGCTGGTTTGTTAGTTTGTTCTTTTGTCTGTCGGCTCGTATGCTCGCCGGTTCATTGTTCTCTCGTTGTTGGTTCGTTTGTTGATTTGTTTGTCGGCTCGTAAGCTCATAAGCTCGTCAGTTCATCGTTTGCCCGCTCGTCGGTTCGTTCGAAATCCCTTGATACACGCTCTGATCATCATTTTTCAATAGTCAGATAAAGTGTTGAACTACCGAACCTTATGCCCGAGTACGCCCATGCATCGTGATCGCTTCTTCGACCTTGATACAACGGTCCATAATCGCCGTCATACCGTTCTCAGCGGCGATTTCAGCGGCTTCCTGGCTGATTATACCCTGCTGAAGCCAGAGCACACGTGCGCCGATTTCAGCGGCCTCCTGTGCGACCTTTGCGCAGTATTCGCTTCGACGGAACACATTAACAATGTCCACCGGCTCTGGAATTTCCGCTAACGTATGATAGCACTTTTCTCCCAGTATTTCACCATCAACCAATGGGTTTACAGGAATGATCCGATATCCCCGACTTTGCATAGCACCCGCGACCATATAGGAGGTACGGTCTGTTTTGTCAGACAGGCCAACAACTGCAATATTACCAGCAGAAGCAAGGATATCTCCGATCTGTTCCCGACTTGGATTCTCAAAGCTCATACATAGTGCCCCTTTCCATAGTTACACTTTATGATCCTTATTTAACTGAAGCTAAATTCGCTAGCTCCCTTACTTCTATTGTACCCACTCCACATTCGCACCAAGCGCACGCAGGTGATCAAAGTATTGCGGATACGACTTAGCGACATGGTGAGCATCCTTGATCAATAGTGGTTTACGCGCTCGTAAACCTACTACTGACAGCGCCATAATTACACGGTGGTCGTAATGCGCGTTAATCGTCACACCACCTTCGACGCCTTCAGGCATGCCGTGAACGATAATTTCATCGCGGCGTTCCTCAACATTGGCTCCTGCACGAGTCAACTCTGCCAAGTAATCAGTTATACGATCACATTCCTTATACCGAAGGTTCTCAACGTTATAGAATCGTGAAGTGCCTTCAGCAAATACGGCAGCAGCTACCATAGCCAGCACCGCATCGGTTGCAGCATCTCCGTCGAATTCAACAGCTTTTAGAACGCCGTTCCCTTGTACGTGAACTGTTCCCTCTTTATGAGTAAGCGGTACTTCCATCATACGCAACACATCAACAATGGCTCTTTCTCCCTGCTTACTCTGTTCCACAAGTCGATGTACCTTAACATCTGACTTTGTAACCGCAGCTGCTGCTAGAATAGCCGCAGAGCCAGGATAGTCACCTTGAACGGTATACGTTTTTGCCGCATAGGCTTGACGACCTGGCACTTTAAAGGACATATAATCATCCGCCGCATGAACCACAATTCCAGCCTGCTCCAATACTTCTAGCGTCTGACCTACGACAACCTTTGATTTCAAATCATCAAGGACAATAATTTCACTATCTTCTTCAAGCAATGGTGTCAAGAATAATAGAGCACTTAGGAACTGGGAGCTGACAGCACCTGAAACTGTAATTCTACCCCCAACAGGTTTGCCACCGCGGATCGTGATCGGCAACTTACCTTCATTATGCTCTACCTTCACACCAAGCTGTTCTAGAGACACGATCAGGTCGTCATGTGGACGTTTGCCCAAGGAGTCAGGATACGTATTAACGAATGTGACCTCAGGGCTTAAAGCAGCTACAGCCATTAGAAAACGTAATACTGCTCCTGCATTCCCCACATTAAGCTCCTTAACATCCTTAGGTTTGCGACCAAAGCCTTGAATCACAATCTTCTCATCATCTTCTGTGAGTACAGCTCCCAAATCTGCAATACAACGACGGATGGCATCGCTATCTTCACTATGTGCCGGATGATAAATCGTACTTACGCCTTCTGACAATGCGGCAACCAGCAAATAACGAGTGGTATAGTTTTTGGAAGAGAGGGCCCCAAATTCTCCTTGCAGGGATGGCGTTGGCCTAACAATAACGTCCATAATATAAACTCTCCTTAGTAGATATAGTTGTATGTAGTGCTCGTTTGACAGGGTATTCCATGCTTGTGTTATCATTAAACCATTCTTCTGATGAAAAGAGGTCACAACCATGCATAATGTTCCACAAATTACACCGCAAGAATTGCGGCAGTGTCTAGAGACAGGGGAAGACCTTGTACTCATCGACGTTCGTGAAGACGAAGAGGTTGCCTTCGGGATGATTCCCGGTGCACAGCATATCCCCATGGGAGAAATTCCACACCGCACTGAGGATATTCCAAGCGATGCCAAAGTGATCTTTATTTGCCGTTCCGGTGCTCGAAGCCAGCGTGTCTGCGAATATCTACAACAGTTTGGCTATCATGCTACAAATTTAAGCGGCGGTATGATTGAATGGAATGAAACACTCTCTTAAAAGCTCAGCCGCGGTAATGCATTAAAATATATTGCGACACTTCTGCCGCTGTCAGTCCCGTTGTATCGACCGTGTAATGCGCGAACAGGTAAGCTTCTCGACGGTCTTCCATGATACGTCTAACCCGTTCTTCTGCATTGCCGGCGAGCAGCGGACGATTCTGATCTCCACTAACGCGGGCAATAATCTCTTCTTCTGTTGCCGTTAGCGCAACCACATGCCCTTTACTCAGCATTAAATCTGTATTCCCCGGCGCCAATACCGCGCCACCACCAGTAGATATTAATTTATTCTCAGACTCTAGCATACGCTTTAGTACTGCTGTTTCCACGCTTCGAAAGTAATGCTCTCCATCTTCCGCGAAAATTTCTGCAATACTTCGGCCTTCAGTTTCAACAATGACATGATCCAGATCAACCAGCTCGTAACCCAGTTCCTCGGCCAAAATAGCGCCTACTGTTGACTTCCCCGTTGCCATCATCCCTACTAAAATAATGTTCTTATTTCTTTGCTCTTCGTTGAACCCTTTAAATTCTTCTGTATCCCCAGTCATGTCTATCCTCCAACCGCGATATTTGTCATATCATAACACAGGGTCAAAACATTAGACAATCTGCTTCACATAGTAAATACACATCAAAACTTCAACAAAAAAGGCCCGAAAGCCTCCCCATTTCTGGTGAAGCAATTCGGGCCACTTTTTTAAAATATAAGAAAGTACAAGTTTCATGTTATACATTAACCTTATATTTCTCGCATAAACGCTTCTTACCGTCCTTTAGGGACGCCGAAGGCGTTATTGCTTATAACCGTAATAAACTAGATTATTCTGCAGACATCCAGTTGTGGTGGAAAACGCCTTCTTTGTCTACACGTTTGAACGTATGTGCGCCGAAGTAATCGCGTTGAGCCTGAAGCAGGTTCGCAGGCAGTCTCTCTGTACGATAGCTATCATAGTAAGCCAATGCGCTGGAGAATCCAGGTACTGGAACACCCATCGTTACAGCTGAAGCGATAACTTTACGCCATGCGGATTGATAATTATCCATAACATCCTTGAAGAAAGGATCAAGCAATAGGTTCTTAAGATCTGCATTGTTCTCGTAAGCATCCGTGATGTTTTGTAGGAAACGGGAACGGATAATGCAGCCACCGCGCCAAATTTTAGCCAACTCGCCATATTTCAGATCCCAACCGTATTCGTCGGAAGCTACGCGAAGTTGAGCGAAACCTTGAGCATAGGATACGATTTTACTTGCAAACAATGCTTTACGCACGTTCTCGATGAATTCAGCTTTGTCACCATCAAATGGTGTAGCTTCTGGTCCGTTAAGCACTTTGCTTGCTTCTACGCGCTCATCCTTCATTGCAGAGAGAAAGCGTGAGAATACGGATTCGGTAATCATGGACAAAGGTACACCAAGATCCAATGAGCTTTGGCTTGTCCATTTACCAGTTCCCTTTTGGCCAGCGGAATCAAGGATCACGTCAACCATTGGTTTACCAGTTTCTTCATCATACTGAGCAAAAATATCTGTAGTAATCTCGATCAGGTAGCTGTCGAGCTCACCGCTATTCCACTCTTTGAAAATGTTGTGAAGTTCTTTTGCATCCAGACCTAGAACGTCTTTGAGCAGCTGGTAAGCTTCACAGATCAATTGCATATCACCATATTCGATACCGTTGTGCACCATTTTAACATAGTGTCCCGCACCGTCTGGTCCGATATATGTACAGCAAGGCTCACCGTTAACTTTAGCTGAGATTGCAGTTAGGATTGGTTCAACTAGCTTATACGCGCTTTCTTGACCGCCAGGCATAATGGAAGGACCTTTTAGAGCTCCTTCTTCACCGCCAGAAACCCCAGTTCCGACAAAGCGGAAACCTTTTTCTTCTAGATATTTACTGCGACGAACCGTATCAGGGAAATAAGCATTTCCTCCGTCGATAATAATGTCGCCTTGATCAAGATGCGGCAACAGTTGCTCGATGGTAGCATCAGTAGCTTTACCAGCTTGAACCATGATCAGAATTTTGCGCGGTGTTTCCAGCGAAGCTACAAATTCCTCAACCGAAAATGTGCCTACGAGGTTTTTACCTTCCGCCTCAGCAAGAAGATCATGTGTCTTCTCCGGTGAGCGGTTAAACACGGATACGGAAAAACCTTTGCTTTCGATATTTAGAGCCAAATTCTTGCCCATTACCGCCAAGCCAATAACGCCGATTTGTTGTTTTGCCATCTGGTCCTCCACCCTTTGCACCCTATATTTTTGGGAAATCCATTTCTCGCAGTATAAGAATACCACCCTTTATCAGAGACAGCAAAGCCTGCCCTGCGAATAAAGATCAAATTCATCGACAAAACCATTGCCAATATGAAAATGATCACAATGACTATTTTAACGTTTTTAGCGCCAGAAGTGAACCCCTGTCTGCAAGTTCTAAAACAAATCTAAGACACCCCGAAATTCGGGGTGCCCCTAAGCAACTTATTTCGGCACCTTGTTTACCATTCTAACATATACAATTCCTTCGTCAAAAAGGTAAGCTGAGCTCGGCATTTCTCCGCGCGAATCATATCCTCAGCCTTAATTGCATCATTTAATCGATCCAGCTGCTCATCCACTTCAATCCTACGCTGGCGAATTCGTTCCTCTCCTTCAACAGAATAATAGAGCTTGGTCAGCTCCTCATCTGTGAGCATAGGACCCTTCTGGTATAAGACTCGCTGCTGATAACCCGAGATTTCAACAAGACGGATCACTTCACCGAACAAAATATTTTCAATAATAATCTGACGGTCCCGGAAGCGCTTTACAATGGCATGGCCTCGCATGTCCCCAATTAACTTCTCCATCCATTCTGACAAGCGAGCATCACGAATCATATAGTCACCCACGAGTTTATAGCCATCTTTGATCCTTTGAAAACGTAATTTCACCAGTTTACGACCCGTACGGACCGAAATTACAAAGACCTGTTCGTTCTCGCTCCAATATAGGGAATAACCTTTTTGAATCAAATCCTTGATCAGGTCCTGGATATGCTGTCTGTCGAAACGCAGCTCCAGGTTACAATACTCCACCTCGTCGTTTTTGTTCACGGCACTCCCCCCTAACTGCTTCACATCTGCAAAGCCAACTCAATTGTTGAATTCTTGATTATTTATGGCTGCCGGACCTCTTCAAGTAGTAGTTACTTTTGCGTTCGTCTTAGTCTTATTTTATACTTCAGTTTATGTAGCGGTAACTTGGTTTATTGACTATTTTTACCCGCAACAGACTTTCTCCAAACGCTGATTGAATTTTTATTTCTTTTAGTCCTTTTAATTCCTAAAAAAAGCCGCTGACAACTAATTCTCAGGTTGTCAGCGGCTTTTCACATCTAAGGTCAACTAGTTTTAAATTTCAACTTCGTTCTGTGTACAATTAGTAAATGCAGCCCAAAGAGCATCAACATTACAATTGCACTCATCAGAAACGGAACACCGTGACCTACATGGTCCCATAGTCTCCCTGATATCACGGGTCCTGCCACCATCCCTGAGCCTTGCAAGGTCAAGAAAAGCCCCCATACAGTCCCTCGTTCCCCTTTAGGCACTTGCTTAGCCAGAAAGGCATTCCATGCCGGGAGAATAAGCGCGTAGCTTATACCGACCAATGCCACCGCGATAAAAGCAAGCGGGAGCCAGCGTACCTGTGAGAACAGGGCAAGGGAAAAGGCGGCGAGCAAAAAGCCAATGTTCAGAAACACAGTTGTTCCTATTCGGTCTACCAGCTTGCCTGCTGGAATTAGAGCGAGCACCGTAATCCCACCACCGGCAATCAGAAGTAGGCTAAACTGATTTGGACTAACATGAAGCTCCGTACGTGCAAACAAGGTAACTACAGGCGTCATCAAGCCAATGGCAAAAGCCTGAAGAAATAAGGCCGGATATAGTAGGCGACTGACTTTAAGCGTCGTTCTGACCTGATGTAGTGTTCTTTTTATACTTTCTAACGGACTAATTTTTTTACGTTCAACGACTCCACCAAGCCCCTCCATGTCCCTAACAACTGCATGAGTGCCACTTGACGAGATTCTTTTAGGTAGAAATAGGGCAACTACAACTACTACAGCAGCACACCCTAGCAGGACCAAAAAGGCTACACGATAGCTTTGTCCACCCTGATCCATCAAAAAATTCACTACAATCGGACCGATTCCCGTTCCTGCGAGCGATGCCATCTCTACAGCACCCATAGCTGCACCACTGCTGCCGCTTTTAGTAGATCCCGCCAATTCCGTTATTCCGGTCATCACACAAGGCCAAAGCGGGGATGTCCCGATCCCAAGAATAAGACAGGCAATCGAGAGCGTAACTGCTGTTTTGGCATATATTATCATTCCAACAGCTACTAGGATCAACAACAAGGCACTTGTCATGGTCCAGCGAAATCCTATGCGCTCCATAACCCAGCCAGAAGGACTGCGGAATAGATTATCCCCCAAATACTGGAGTGCAAAGGCAAAGCCTACTACCGTAACAGATAGACCCAAAATATTCTCCATATATACGGGTAACAAAGCGACAAGTAGCGACCCTTTAACAAACTCAACTAAAAAAATAATTACCCACATCTCCATGATAAATGGCGACGTCAAACTGATATGTGTACGTTGCGCAGCTTTCGTGGACATTCTATCACATCCAAATCCTAGTATTCTGTAGATTGTTTTGTTATACTGATGCTTGCCTTAAATTTTAATATTCGCGAAAGGTTGTGACAGCATTAAATGAATCAACACCGTACTCCCCTCTTCACAGCTTTAAAAAAGCATGCCGCCGGCAATCCCGTTCAATTTCATATCCCGGGGCATAAGAAGGGGCTAGGAACCGATGCCGAATTCCGTGAGTTTATCGGCGATAACGCTCTATCCATCGATCTAATCAACATCGCACCGCTTGATGATTTACATCAGCCAACTGGAGTAATCCAGGAAGCTCAGAAGCTGGCTGCGAAGGCTTTCGGCGCCGACTATACGTATTTTAGCGTACAGGGCACGAGCAATGCCATCATGACGATGATCCTCTCTGTCTGCTCACCGGGTGATAAAATAATTGTGCCGCGCAACATTCATAAATCTGTGATGTCGGCCATTATCTTCTCCGGAGCCAAGCCTGTGTTTGTCTCGCCTGTTCAGGATGAGAATCTCGGGATAGATCACGGCATAACGACCAGTTCGCTGGAACGAGCGTTAAGGCGTCATCCAGACGCCAAAGGAGTTCTAGTAATCAATCCCACGTACTTCGGTGTATGCGCCGACCTGCGTTCGATTGTCGACCTGGCTCACCGTTACGGTGTACCCGTATTGGTGGACGAGGCACATGGAGTACTGATTCATTTTCATGAGGATCTGCCGGTATCGGCCATGCAGGCCGGAGCGGACATAGCTGCCACTAGTGTGCATAAACTTGGCGGCTCCATGACGCAAAGCTCGGTACTGAATCTTAATGCTAAGACGGGTCTGATTAACCCGCAACGGGTACAGACCATTATGAGCATGCTGACTACAACATCTACCTCATATATTTTATTAGCGTCTTTGGATACATCAAGACGTAATCTCGCGCTGAACGGTCATGAAATGGCGGAAAGAACCATCAGACTGTCCAACTACGCACGCGAAACGATCAATACGATCGAAGGCCTGTACAGCTTTGGAAAAGAGATCCTTGGGACAGAAGCTACATTTGATCATGACCCAACTAAGCTGAACATTCATGTGCGCCATTTAGGGATCACAGGATACGAAACCGAAAACTGGCTGCGCGAGAAGTACAACATCGAAGTAGAACTAAGTGACATGTATAATATTCTTTGCCTTATTACCCCAGGTGATACCCAAGAATCAGTAGATAAATTATTAGCTGCACTTCGGGTGTTGTCCGCCATTCATTACAGCAAGGGTGAAATCTACGAACTTAAGGTTCAGGTTCCAGAAATTCCACAGCTTGCTCTGATTCCAAGGGACGCTTTTTATGCGGATACGCAGTTAGTTCCATTCCGTGAATCTGCTGGCTACATTATTGCAGAGTTTATATATGTATATCCGCCTGGAATTCCTATTCTTCTCCCTGGCGAGGTTATCACTCAGGATAACATCGATTATATTATTGACCATGTGGAGATCGGACTTCCGGTTAAAGGTCCTGAAGATCGCAGCATCACGAACATAAAAGTGATTGTAGAAGCCGATCCTATTTCCTAAGATCCATTATTTTCCTAAAAAACTTCATTCATTTATACAAAAACCCGATACCATAATAAGTATCGGGTTTCTGTATATAAACATCAACTGTCATATACACAATAGAACAGCTTAATTTAGTCGCTAAAATCTATTCTTGCTGAGCAAGCAGATTGTTGTAAGCTTCTTCAACAGCTTTCCATTCTTCTTCATCTTCGATATTGTACAATACCATTTCTTCGTCTTCTTCTTCCATACGCAGAATAATGCCATCCGCTTCAGGATTTTCCTTTTCTAACAGCAGCGCGTATAGTTTCTCACCGATGTCGAAAGTTTCAACCAATACCATTTCAACATCTTCGCCCTGCTCGTTCGTCAAGGTCAGCACAAACTCCTCGTGCTCATGGTCGTGATCATGCCCGCAACCGCATGCTTCACCATGCTCATGTTTGTGATCGCTCATTGTAATACCTCACTTTGAATTGTATTATCCTACATCTGGTATACTACCACGTTAGATTAGTTCAGGTCAATTTAGAACCCTTAATTAAGAGCTGTAATTACCTTTTCTGACACAAGAACGTAATCCGCATTTTTGGAAGCTTTCATGTAGAAGCCTACCCGATATTTGCCGGTTTCTTTAAAATCATAAGTAAACTCCGAGGTCGGAAACCAGAAATTATCCTTCTGCGAGCCTTCAAGCTCCTGCGACTGAATATCCTTAACATTACCAGAGGGGTCCGTTATTGCTACTTTTACAGCTGAAACCTCTTCTGTTAAGCTATCTACCTGGGTTAATATTTTAATCTTAAGCTTGCCTACGTTTACGTTACCAAAGACCGTATTATCCTTAAAAAGAACAATATGAACATTAGGCTTAAGAATCGTCACTTTTCCAGATCCATCCCAATTCACTACCCCGCCCGCTTCTCTTGCGGGAATATATGTTTTTCCATCAATCAAATAACCGCCGTCTACAATTTCCGTCCCGTTGTTCCATACCCTGATTTTCTTACTCACAGAATCGGCGAACAATAAGGAGCCACCCATCAAGGAAAAAGCAAACACACATAAAGTGACTTTTTTCCATCTATTCATTTGAAACCCTCCAAATAATTCATGCTATTAATGTATACTTACTTTGTCTCAGCAAGTTGCGCTAATTGTAGGTAAATATTTCATTCATCTTCCGAAAAATGATATTATGTACTTGTTCAAAGTTGATATATTAGCTAACAGCGATTTCAGGAGGGTACTTTCTTATGAGTCTGAGCCTACAAATGCTAGGAACTGGCAATGCTTTTGCAAAAAACTATTTTAACAATAATGGCTTGCTACTAGCTGATGATTATACCCTACTGATTGATTGCGGGATTACAGCCCCACTTGCCATGCATACCATCGGGAAATCCTTCCGTGACGTAAACGCTACTCTAATTACGCATATTCATGCGGACCATGTTGGAGGTCTGGAAGAGCTAGCACTTACACTAAAGCACGTATACGGGAAAACTATGAGATTAAATTTACCTGAGACGCTTGTTGAGCCACTTTGGAACAACACCTTAAAGGGTGGATTATATCAAAAAGATGCAGTAGCCTCCCTGACCGATATCTTCGAGGTTAAACCTATGAAACCCGGAATTACGTACAAGCTCGCTCCTTCTCTTACGCTCGAGATCATACATACGCCGCATATTCCTGGCAAAGATAGCTATTCCCTTCTAATAAATAATGAGATTTTCTACAGCGCGGACATGACTTTTCAGCCGGATCTACTTATACGCCTTGTCCGTGAGCACGGCATCCGTATGATTCTGCATGACTGTCAGCTTGGTGGATCAGGTGTTGTTCACACCACACTGGAGGAGTTAATGTCATTACCTGAAGATGTTCGACGTATCATCAAGCTCATGCATTATAGCGATGAACAACCTCAATTCGTCGGGCTTACTGGAGAGATGGAGTTTATTGAGCAGCATGTAATTTATAAACTCTGATTATGATTAAAAAAAGACCGTACATTGACGTCCGATGACGTATGTACGGTCTTTGCCTTTAGAACTATGAGAAACTCGGAAGATTATCCAAATTGTTGGTTGGATCCCCATCCGCGTCGCCGCGAATATAAGTTCCTCCGTCTTTACCTTTAAAAGCATTCACTCCGGCAATATTTCCGGCCTGTACTTCTTGAAGCGCTTGATCATACGCCAGGACACGTCCTGTAGAGGTCTGGAAACTGGTTAAATCTCCGTCTCCATTTTTCTGTACAGCTACGAAACTTTCGCGTTCGTTATTTGGCACTTCAGCTCGCCCCTTGCGCTTGGATTTGCCATCATATGGCACATCCTAGCTTGCTTCATGGAACGGTAAATTATGTGCACTATTTTTAAAGAGTTTTCTGCATCCGTACATGTAGAATACCTGCGTCATAAAAAGGTTCCGTAGAAATCACTTCATATCCTAGCTTCTTGTAGAAATTCTCAGCTTGGCACTGTGCATCAAGAATCGAAGCTTCCAGTCCAAGCTCCCGAGCAAGCTCTTCCATAGCTAGCAACAGAACACGTCCGTATCCTTTGACTCGATAATCTTTCAGTACGGCGATACGCTGCATTTTGGCTGTACCTGCTTTGTAATAAATCAATCTTCCCGTAGCCACAGGTACACCTTCATCTATAATTAGAATATGGTGCGCATTCGGACCGATAACATCGTATTCATCAATTTCTTCCTCAGCCGGTACCATTTGTTCCTCTACAAATACTTTGGTACGAATATCCAGCCCCATTTGAAGCTGTTCCTCTGTAGTTACCCGTAAGATTTCTGCCGCCATGTTAGTCCCAAACTCCTCTCTCTATGTATCCAACGATAGTTGTCTATTATATAAAAATTCGACTAGAAAGAAAAGCCTGAGCATGAGAAATCGTCTTCTACGCTGCTCTAATCTGCAGAATATACTTCTTCAGGAATCGAACGATTGTATGTGTCTTGCATCACTGGTGACAATGGAGGGTACTGACCTTTTGGCTTTCCATCTAGGTTGGTCATTTCTTTGATTTCCATGACTTTTGTTGGCTTCGCCTCGGAACATCCTCCCAAAACCATCAGTAACAGCAAACAAACGCCGACTTCCCATTTCAAAAATTTAGGCATGGTTTTACTCCTTTCACCGTTCAACTGCGGTTATTCTCATTACAGCTTTGACGGTTCATGAGTTTTATAAACCATTGGATCACTTCATTGCCCGATTCTAACCCTTATAGATTCACATTTCCAACGACATGGACCATGTACATCATTCCTGCCAGAAAGCCAGCTAATACAAAATAAGCGATACCGTATTTCCAGCGTGAGCTAACCGGCACATCGTAATACTTATCGTTCTCGTAGACCGAATAGCTGATATCACAATTCATCTTAAGATGAAGCCCATTCTCTAAGGTCACAGGCTCTAGCTGCGAGATACGTACCTTTTCAATGATGCATTGTTGCGGAAGCGTAGCTCTACCAATATAGTTCAGTTGATCCCATCTCACCCCTACATACTGCTGTCTTTCCAAATCACTGTAAGTAGTAAAAGGTAAATCTCTTCTATGCTCTGGTCCTGGAATCATGTAGCCTGCATCTCTAAGTGGCTCTACTGGAATTAAGAAACTCTTCGTTACAGAATAAAGGCGATTGTTAGTGCGTCTCTTCACATATTTGTTATACAGATCGTAAGCAAATAACGCCCAAATAATAAAGAACAAGATCGAACGCATATAGATGATGATGGCTAAACCACCCACGAGCCCCACAAGCCACAGCCAGCGCGTCACCGCGGTTGCAATACGGCCACCGTCAAGCGGGTGAATCGGCAGCAGATTGATCAGATTAAGTAAAAAACCTATGTAAGCCAAGGAATAGAGAAGTGGACTATCCATGTAATAAGCCGCCCCAAAAACGGCTGTAGCCCCAATGGTTCCTAAGATCGGACCTCCAAAAGCAATATAAGCTTCCGTCTGGGCATCCAGCGGCTGTTTTTTCATTGTAATTAAAGCTCCCAAAAACGGTATAAATAGTGGAGCGCTGACTGGAAGCCCGATCCGTTTCGCTGCTATTACATGTCCTAATTCATGGACTAGCAAGAGCAGGACAAAGCCCACGGCAAACCCCCACGGGTAAATCAAAGCATAAGCCCATATTGAAATCATCATTGATATTAACGGCCCGGCAATTTTACCTATTTTCAGAAGAGACAAAATCGCCTTTCCTTTAAACAGGAGCATCGCCGCCCCGCCCCCCAACCATTTCCATGGCGTGGAAGAATTCTTTTTCTGCTCATTTTGCGGCAAGATCTCAAGCTCCTTTTTCTTTCAATTTTTATCTAACTGCTGTACATTACCCTCCATTTTATCATAAGTGCTTAAGGAGTATTTCCATAAAAAAGCACTCGGCTAAGTATACGACGCAACTTTTAGAATCGTTTCAAGGTCAAACAAACAGATAATGGATAATTTTCACTATTATTTAAGGGAAGAAAGTGATTCCGCTCCAATACACAACCACCACCTCACACAAAATAACCCAAATTTTATGGTTACCTTATGGGCTAACGCCGTGAACGTTATAGGCTACGAACCATAAACTGTTATCAGGGTTATTCAATTGAGGAGGTTATTTATGGATACAAATGCAAATTTACATCAACAGGTCAGTTGGAATTGTATGAACAAATACGTTGGTATTACAACGACTGACGGTCAGTCCTTTGATGGCTTTATTGCCCATGTAGATCAAAACTATGTTACTCTTGCGGTTCCTAGCAACGAAATGGTAGAACGTTTAAACGGAATGCCTACACACGAATCGGCGTATAGACAATTTGGTTTCCGGCCTGGCTTTTTCCCAAGACGTCGCTTCTTTCCACGACGCATCCCTTTTTTCGGTATAAGCGATATATTTCTACTCCCGTTCTTTATCTGACGTGGCTCATGGGGATGGAGCGGCATCCCCTTTTCTTATTATTTTAAAGACTATGTAAACTATCATCCCTATAGATTGTAAAAAAAGAATTGCCATCCTACTCTATCGTATGGTATTATGAAATTCGTCGCAGGACGGTAGCTCAGCGGGAGAGCACTATCTTGACAGGGTAGGGGTCATGGGTTCGAACCCCATCCGTCCTATACTGAAAAAGCCTTATTATATAAGGCTTTTTCTTTTGTTTAGGGATGTTTAGGTTTTGAGTAAAATACGAATTGGTGCCATTATGGTGCCCTGTAGTTGACTAAAGCAAAAGTGGTGCCATAATCGGCACCACTTTTTCTATCCTTGTAACCATTTAAGAAATACATCTTTTGAGACTTTTATCATCTTACCTACCCGCACGATATGAAATTGACCCGAGTTTAATAGTTCATATGTTTGACGCTCACCTATACCAAGTATTTGTTGTATTTCCTTCGCTGTAAGTACAGAGGGATAATCAGAAGTAGTCTTATACATTTGTTCAACCATCTTTTTCTTCCTCCTTCTCGATCACTAGATTCAAATCCAAAGCCAGCTTATAAAAAGCCTTCCAACGTATCTTGCTATATGTTCCCGAGCTAATCGGCGGCTGAAATTTAAAATTATACACTTTCTCATGAGTAATATAATCATGCTCTGTTGTCATATATCGTTCTTTAATCAAGAACCCTTCCATCTTTGGCATGCGATTCACCACTCGTTCTATCCGTTCACAAAAGTTCTTTCGGTGTGCTTGAGTATCTACATTATGAATAGCTATGTTGGAGGTCTGATCAGTTGTAACTCCAGTAAATCCTTTTGGGGAGTCTGACCAAGCTGCGGTTGTCGCTGCCTCTCTCTCCTCGAAAGACAAAAACTTAAATATCCTATATTTTTCAAGAGCCGCCTCAACGGCAGCTTGCGTCTGTTCTCTATCTATCTCAGGCAAAAAACTCTGTTGCACTGGGCAATCACCCCTTTATTAAGAATCCCCCGACCAAAGCCGGGGCGTGTACCATCTTAGAACGGCAGATCATCGTCACCTTCAGGTATCGGCGGACCGTTTTCACCAGCGGCAGCGATCTCCTCAATGGTGAGTTGATCTTTGTCTTCCAGTTCAATCGTACCGTCTGGATTAACCTTGCCTCGTACTCCCTCTCTTGGCTCTTCATGATCCTCTTCGTCGTCATCACCTCGGAACTCTTCAATGCTCATTTGAGATTCAGCGATTTCCAAGACTACATCTGATCCGGCCTTCCGATAGAATTCATAGGAGTTTTCAGAGGATGTATCGCCCTTGACAATGAACTCCAGTACTGTCTTCTTGGCATCCTTCGTGCTCTTGCTGAACTCCGTGGTCAATGCCTGCTCAACACCGTCAATACTCAATACAACTACCGATCTCGTCATTGCATTGAGTTCTGGCTTCTTCTCGTCTTCGCCCTTTACGTGGAACTGTACAAGTTCCTTTTTTGAATCCTTCGTTTGCTTATTGAAATGTGCTGCTATTTGAATTTTCATAGTAAAATATCTCTCCTCGCAAATTTTTTTTAGGCTCCGCGTGGGCGCGCCTCATCGTTCCGCATACACCTCTCAGATGTCTGTAGTGACTTGATTGTGGGTTATTTTTTGAGTATAAATAAATAGAATTCAATATGATTAGGAGGAAACGGCATGGCTAAACGTACCGAAGCTATTCAAAAAACGAAGACTCAACTGAGCAAAATGAAACCACAGCAATTACTAGTAATCGGATCTCACAGAAGAACTTATGCTAATCTCCTAACTTTTGTTGATCTTTTGGAGACCGCAACAAATTGTAATGGACAATTTGGTGGGTTCGATGAAAAGGCGCACTCACACGATACAGTTTTGGCTACATGGGCAGGAATTAGGTAGAAGATGTGCGGGCTACTTTCTATGTTTTCGTAGCCCGCCTTTTATTATTTGTTCATCCCTCAATATCCGTTGGATTGACGTTCATGGTTTACTTGGTTCTTGGCTGCATAGGCTTCTGAGATCTGCTCGAAGGTAAATCCTAGTCGTTGCTCCCCGAGGCTATAAAAGACGAATAGAGCCGACCGGAAATGTTCACGTTGAAACTCAGCGTTATCATTAGGAGGTGTTGCTAGCAACTTGTCTCCGAGAATCAACCCAACATTGTGCAATAAATCCGTAAATAAGATTGCTGTTTCTGCTTCAACCACATCTTCCATTACATACAGATCATCAGCTGGAAGTTCGAGCTGTGCGCGATACTCAGAAAGAAATGTAGACAATCCACGTATTCTTCAATTAAAGGATAAGTTACATATTCGAATGGTCCGCCCGGATTTGCAAAAGCGATTGAATATTTCTCTCGGCGTGGCTCCTGGTCATTGCTCCAATGCTTGAATCCGCGCCATTCATTTGCTAGTTCTCCGATTTCTACCTGAAGAGCTAAGACTGTGTTCGGCAGCAGGTCAACACCTTCAAGATCCTTTTCTTTGATGATCCGTGCATCCAATACTTTCTGCATTTCATACATTTGATTGAGTGTTAATGTGCTCATACTGGTTATGCCTCCCTATGGTATAATTATGAAAATTTCAAGAGGTGATAATTAATGAATCGCAAGGTACTAATCTGGCTCGGTATAGTAACAGTTGCTCTATTAATTCTCTTTTTCATTGGACTCAACTATATGTTTTATTATTCGGGGAAGTAGAGGATGGTTAACCCTCCACCTTCTTCAGATATTCAGTCGCAAACCCACCACTAAAGCCTTCAAGCAACACTACCTCTGATCCGCACAAGTCCCACGGTTCCGATTTCACCGTCCATACCTTATCCTTGTATTTTTCCTTCCGAGCTTCGTAACATGCATGCATCATTACTTTGTCTTCCGGTTTCAGTCCTGATTTTTTGAACTTTGGTTGTTTTGCCATTTCGTTTATCTCCTTATGGGCTATGCTTTAAAATATTTATTTCTCTCCCCAACCAAATTGATAGATACAGCGATAGTTAGTGTGACCATGGAAATTACCCATGGATCTCACATTGTCAGGGAGAGTTTAAATGAATAATAAAATTACTCAAATTATTAAATGGATCGAAGGACACCCAAGAACCGTGGCTCTAATAAAGGACGCCACTAAAGCTGCGTGGAGAATTTTTATTTGGTTCAACTTATAGGCTAAACTCCATCTGTCCAACTGCTGACTTATATCGTTCAAGTGAGAACAACTTCCCAGCGCCTACGCACATTTCTGGAAGATTAGCCTTAACCAGTGCTTTAGCAAAGGGTGGAGGTACAGCATTTCCACAACGGGCAACCTGTGCGCTTTTTGAATAACGCTTGCCGTCGGCATCCACATTAATGATGTAATTGGATGGGAATCCTTGAGCTGCGAATAGTTCATGAGGCTCAAGCATTCTCATTCCAATGTCTATAATTTGATATTCCACACCGTGGATTGTGATAAGCCCAAATCTATCTTTGGTAACTACCGTTTGCAAGGGATCTGATAGATCCTGTCCTACGCTAGAACCGTAATAAGCAATCAGGAAGGCTCTAACCTCTCCGATATGCAACCCTCCAGCTGTCACTGTGTGAACTGGTTCATCTGTTGCATGTCCGATATTAGTTCCCCGTAACTTGACCATGTGGCTTGTAACTAAAGCACTCTTTCCACCTCCGCCAGCTGTCACTGTTCCGATCGGATCATCCATCGCACTACCAACTGACTCTCCGAAATGACGTGCAACGTGAGCTGTAACGATGGCATTATGATCCACCGTTGTGACAGTGGAAAGCGGTTCGTCTACTGCGTTACCCGGTCCTTTATATCCGCCACCGTAGTGCTTAATCAAGCAAGCTGCGGCAAGAGCAAACTTATTACCTCCAGCTGTGACGGTTCCGACTGGCTTATCAAGGTCTAGAACTCGGCGCCCTTCCGGATCTCCATAACCCATTTGAATCAGTGTAGGACTAACCAGCATATGATGACTTCCAGTTGTTATCGTCCTGAGTGGTTCATGTGGTGGACTTCCGGGATGACCGGTAGTATTGACCCCCAAAATCGGAGTCACAAGCAAGTGTTCTGCTTTGGTAGTGATTGTAGTTAATGGATCTTCCACTTCGTATTGCAGGCGGTCACCACCAAATCCAGTCTGTCCAATCCGAGCAATATAAGGAGTCACTACACCCCAACCATTCTTTGACGTGATGGTTTTAAATGGCTCTTCGATAGAATCGCAATAATGATGATTAGATCCACTATGATTCACCCGCACTATAAACGGATTAGCATTATTGATTACAAACTTCTGAATGCCCCGAGCGATTCGACGTAAAGTGTTATCTGCCAATGGCTTTTTACGTTCAAATATGGATGGGCAAGGAAGAGACCAATCTATGATCTCGGCAGCCGTTCTCCATGGATTACGCTTGCCGGCTAACACTTCCGGACTGTCCGGTGCTCCGTGCGTGGGCTCCGGCCAGACTATAGGGAGACCATCGCGGCGAGCTATTAGAAACAGTCGCTTCCGAATTGTAGGTGCTCCGTAATCACACGCTCTCAGCTCGCGCCATTCCACGTTATATCCTTGACGGCGTAACGCATTGACGAAGCAGTTAAATGTCCGTCCCTTTTGGTCAGGATCTGGGTAACCATTTTTCATCAATGGACCCCATGTTTTGAATTCCTCAACGTTCTCCAACATGATCACTCTTGGCCGGACGGTAGCTGCCCATCTTACTGCGATCCATGCAAGCCCTCGAATGGTCTTTTCTACAGGTTTTCCACCCTTGGCTTTACTGAAGTGCTTGCAGTCTGGTGATAACCAAACCAATCCTACAGGGCGACCTGCTGCAATCTCTCGGGGATCTACATCCCAAACCGATTCGCAGTAATGCTCTGTCTCAGGGTGATTTGCTCGGTGCATAGCTATAGCTGCAGGATCATGGTTAATGGCTATGTCCACGCTCCGTCCAGTTGCGAGCTCTATTCCTGTTGAAGCACCGCCGCCCCCAGCGAAGTTATCAACTATGATCTCTTTCACTCGCATTCGTCCTTCCCCTCGCATTTTTGCTCTTGTATTTCCGCATTGGTCCGCCAAAGTAGCTACTTAGATCCTGCAACTCCTTGCCCACCGGACAATCGTTAATACAGTAGGTTTGTAGCAGGCCGTATTTAGTACCAGCATCGTTTATCTTCTCGCGACGATCACAATTGCGGCATTGCTGCTCGATTATGTCGCCCACTGCATACGTTGCTCCAAGGCGGTTCATACCCTTTGCCCAGCCTTATGCCGCCATATTGTATTCATCTTGGATACACCGCCTTGATAATGTGATTGACCTTACTCTTGGGTCTTTCCCGCCGCCGCTGGATCTCAGCAAGAGCATTGCGTTTATAAATAGGTGCAGCCCCGTCATCGTTATAGGCAATCTCGTAAAGCTGTCCAAGCGTTGCTTTTTTCCAATTCACCCCTGCACCTCCCTAAAATAAGAACTGTTGTTCCTTCAAATGGATGTGACTACCCGCCGCCACAGGCTTCCCTGGGCGTTTGTTCGTTTGTGATTTAGGTTTCTTCTTCTTTGGTGGCTTTACTGTTGGGCTGATAATCGCCTGTATGACTTCCTGCTGATACGGTTCATATGAGTTCAATTCCTGACCGTTTTGGACCCTATATACCGCTTCAGCGATCTTTGCCATGATATAGGCATCAGTTACGTTGTCGCTCTTGTGAGAGTATCCGAAGTGGCTTAGAACACCAGCAGCTACATGAGCTTTCTTCTCGGATCCTTCCAGACGCCTCTTCTTACCAGCCTCGATTATCCACCCAGTAACACCAACATATTTTTTGACCGTGTTCGGCATTAGGAATACCGGCTTTATCTTCCGACGGTGGATCATATAGCGCAGAACCCCATGTATCATTCCTGTTGTGATTCCTCTCTGAGTTCCCGGTGCAGCATTCTCCATTACTGCAATATCACCCGGCTGCAGGTGGTTGTATAGGCTGTGTCCAAGGTTTGCTAGTTGCTCCTCAGATATTCCCCCGGGAACCGTCTTTCCTGTTCCTCGTAGGTCTTCTTCAACCAAAACATTCCCCTCTTCATCCAGCGCCACAAATCCGGTTGTAGTGGCTGGATCAATTCCTAGAAATCGCATACCCCCACTCCTTCCGACTCCAAGGAATCAAGTACATGATGCTCAAGTAATTAACTCGCGCCGCATAAGCGATCCGCTTTTTATAATAGAGTTCTGTTTCCTTTTTTACTGCCTCGAAGTGTTCCTGACACAATGGTACAAGTGCCCATGTATGTGTAGCTACTGAACGGTAATCAGAACATTTACAGTGTTCCATTTACTTATTCCTCCTTTCAATCGTCCAGCCAAGCTGAGAGATTAACCACAGTCTTTGGCTTCTCATTTTGGGATGCTATTGCCTTCACTGGCGGCGTTTTTGGCTCAGGCGGTGTACTTATGACTGGTGTTTCTATTGGCGTTGTATCAGTCTCAGATTCGCTAGTGATCGGTTCGTGCTCTTGAACTGCCCAACCGAGAATCTTATAGATGTCCCATAGACCAGGAAACAGTTGAACCAACTCACCGCGTCGATATTCCAGTAATCTCTGTTCAACAAAATCATAAGTCCGCTGAAGCTTAGCCTTTTCCTCCGGATCAATAAGAGGGTCTTCCAAGATCACCGCTTTCTCTACTAGCCAGCCGAGTGATTTTTGATACCCTGCCTCATCGGTTATTCTTCCGTTGCTGCTCATGTGCTTTCACCTTCTCCGCCAGCTTGTATTTATCATCAGGCGTTAAATTTACGAATCTACCAATATCCATTAAGAAGGCCATTTCAAAGGTTCCCGTTCCAATATCACGACCTTTGGCAACGATGAATTCCACAATGCCTTTCTTTGGGGTATCTGCGTTGTAATAGTCATCCCGGTAAAGGAAGACCACTACATCAGCGTCAGACTCAATGTTTCCCGACTCTCTCAAATCCGACATCATAGGTCGTTTATCCGGTCGCTCTTCACATTTCCGACCAACTGCTGAAATAGCAACCACACAGACATCAAGTTCCTTAGCGATTCCCTTTAGTTCTTTGGTGATGTACCCAACTTTTTCAGTGTTCTTCGAAAAGTTTTGTTCCGTCTCTATGAACTGGAGGTAATCGATATATACGATGATATTAGGATGCTTTTTTCGCAGCGCTTTGACCTTTCGGCGGATGTATTCGACTGTAGCCCCATGTTTGTCATCGATGTATAAGCTACGCCCCGTGATGATAGTGATCGCTTTGCTATAGGAATCCCAGTCATTGTCTGACATCATTCCGGACTTAATCCTTTTACTCTTGATCCCTCCGACAGCAGATACAAGTCGCTCCACAACTTTCAAGGAGCTCATTTCAAGGGAAAACATTACAGCGGTCCATCCATCATCCGTCACAGCATCAATATCGTTCATGACGTATTGAGTTTTACCAATGCTGGGTCTTGCCCCCCACACCTCTAAATCACCTTTTTGGTGACCTCCGCTAAGCTGGTTGATATCTTCACAGGCCATCCTTGCTCCAGTAATCCCACTGATGCTGGCACGAGAAGCGACTGTATGAGGGTGTCCTTCCAATAAAGAAGACACATGGACAGGACCATCTTCGTCTCCTCCATGTTGCAGCTCTGCAAGCTCAACCATCTTGGCTTGTATGTCTGCTACATCCCCACCACTTGTAGCGATCTGCTTACCAAGCTCCACCAAATCAGCCTGTACCCTATCGACACGTACTGCTTTTTGATAATAGGCAAAGTTCGAGGCATGGGGAGCAGATTCTCTTAGTTTGACGAAATGAGAAATACCACCGATCTGCTGCAAGTTCTTACCCCACTTATTTGCAATTAGCACCATGTCATAAGGGTTCGAAGCTTCTTTAAAATGCTCCTTCGCATACTGAAGGACAGTGAATATCTTTCGGTTATGCTCTTCTTCGCTGAAGTCCTCTTTATTTAAATAGCAGTCGTCCATTAACTCTGGATCTTTCAGCAGAGCCCCTAGCACAGCACGCTGGGCTTCAAGGCTCATCGTCGTTCAACCTCACTTTTGTAAAGAAATTCTCAAGGTACTTACTAACACGTTCGGGCATCGGCTTTACATTTTCAGTCGCATGATACTCCATCAATTCCAATGTGGCTTGTTCTTGCTCCTGGCGTTGAATCTCGTAAATAGTCAACGGCTGATGCAAATCCTCACGGATCACATCTGCAATTCGTGGAGCAAAACGTGATGTGGCTATATGATCTCTAAGATTGCGCTGTGCTCTGTCATAAGGAATCTCTTGAAGGAATAGGTACCAGACCTGAATAACTTCATTACTAATTGCGAACTCAGGAAACGCCGTTTTGATTACCGCCAGTAAGCTGGAGGTCTCCTGATTGTTCATGTGGCATCCCTCCTCCTTGGCTGAACTGTTTCAGTAGCTCCATTTCCTCTAGCTTCTTTTGCTCTTTGGTTTTAAAGATGGGCTTTTTCTGATCCTTTTTGATCCAAACACGAAGCGTCTTATTATGATCCTTCTTGTGCTGGCTGGGTTTTTTATTGCTTTGCCATTCATCTAAAGCTTCTATCGTGTCATCCACTGTTCTTTTCCCGAATTCTTCACAGAGCTTTTCATACTGCTCTTGAGTAAGAAATACAGTGTCATGAAACTTGATCTTTTCAGAAGGGATGTCCATATCTTTTATCTCTTCTTTCTTTAAAGTTTTCTTTTTAGTTATCTTAGGTGGAGAACTCTCCCCCACTAATGGGGTACTACTCTCCACCACCATGGGGTGTGATTCTCCACCACAAAGTTTCTTTACTACTGGTGGAGAATAGTCCCCCACAATCCATTGATCATAATTTTTGTTGAAGGATAAAGTCCGTGGCCGTGCTCCATGTCCTTCTTTTATTACTAGTACAACTTTCCATTGGATCAGCTTTGCTAGTTCCACCTTCACACCTTTTATATCTGCTTCAATTGCCTCTGCAATAAAAGAGGCGGCTAATTGGTGTGACTTTCGTTTGAATCCGTAAGTGTACCGCCATACAATATCGATTATTGAACGTTGAATGCCATTAAACCGTTGCCTAGCTACTTGCTCCAAAATCTCATGAGCAATACTTGTATAGCCATTTTCAGTTTGTGGACTTGCCATTTACCTCACCTGCTTTAAAATGGTAGATCCTCGACCTGAATCTCGATTGCCATTCAAACTACCTCCAAATGATAATGAGTTCCTTCTATATATCCACGCTTCCGAAGTGCTGCTTTTACAGTCGCTTCTGCCAACGCTGGCATATTGTTAATGCTTGATAAGTGAGTAAGATAAATACGTTCACCTTTGCCTTTAATCAGCTTCTGGAGCGCCGTTGCTGTCTGCTCGTTGCTAAGGTGTCCCAAATCACTCAGCACACGATCCTGCACACTAAGCGGATAATTAGATTCTCGCACCATGTCACGATCGTGATTGGACTCAATGATATAAACACTACCTTCCATCATTTCTAGCATTTCGGAATCTACCTTCCCAGTGTCGAAGACTACGCAGGTGCGAGGTCCTTCGTCTGGCTCAATAGCGTACCCTACTGGCTCGTAAGCATCATGATGGGTTTTAAATGGGTAAAGGTGCATGCCATCCAACTCAATCATTTCGTATCGTCCGAACCGTGTTTCTGCGACCCGCTGTAATCGCATGTCTACACCGGATATGCCCTTCCACTCTCCATTAGTAGCCCATACGGGAATGTCGTACTTATTAGCGAGCGGTAAGCCTTTGATATGGTCACCATGAGCGTGAGTAATGAAGATTGCTGATATGCTGTCTGGGCGTATACCAACTTCTAGCAGGCGTTTCTCGATCTTTGTTTTTGCCACACCTGCATCAATTAGGATCGTCTTACTTGAAGATGTCAGCGCGATGCAGTTACCAGCGGAACCGGATGCTAGTATGTTAATTTCCATTCGGTTCACCCACTCTTTCTAGCCACTTTGAAGGCACAAGGTAGAATCCGGTCAAGTTTGATGCAATCAGATAAATGTCGATACATTCTGTCTTCGTTATCGCGAAAATCCATTCATCACACTCAGGGTTAAATCTATTGGCTCCGTGCTCAAATGTGGACTTGTATGCTCTCCGACGCTTACCACAGACAATACCTTCGATCGTTTTCTCAAAAGCATGCTCTGAAAGGCGGTTCAACACTATACAATCATTCTCGTCGAGCTCTTTTTGTTGGTCTTCAGTCAAGTTGTTTTCATCAATCGATTCACCAGACTTTTTATAACAGCGATTGAAAGATACCTTCTCCCCAAGCTTCATATCGCTCGCTCCTTCTTCGTCTTCTCCTGCCATTCCTTATCGAAAGTACAATTCTTTGCTGACCACTCGTAATGCCGCCTCCCGAGTACGAATGATACGAACTTACCTGACGCTTGCTCGTAGTACACTCCGTTCAGAACTTCAACTACTGGAGCGCTGAGATCAATACCGCCGAACAAGTCCATTTGCTCGATACTTTCGTGCTTTACGATCACCGCCGCCTCCTGTCAGCTCTCCATAACAGCGAGGACACACGCGCTTTAGTTTGATATATTCCTCGTGTCCCGGATTGATCTCGCTGCCACAGAACTCACAGTCTGGGCAGCGAACGTGTATTTCTACTTGCTGAACATCATTCCGGGAGATCATCGTCTTGGGCTTGAGCCGCTTGCATTTCAGCAATTTGCAGGTCCATCGTCTTGTTTAACCCAATCAGCTCAGCTAATGTAGGCTTGTCTCCTTTGATTTTTACATTGCTGGAGATATATGCAGCTATATCTTCCGGTTCAGTTATCCCAAGCTGACTAAGTTTCTTCTTCATTTCGTCTCGCGCTTGTTTCAACTTGGCTGCTTCATCAGGCTTATCTCCACCGTTGGATAGCGGCTTCCCTCCAGCAGTAATCACTTCCGGTTCTGAAACATTATTTTCAGTGGCTTCTTCTGTGATATCTCGGCGAGTAAGAGGATCATATGACGGTGCTGCAGTAGCTGCATTCATAGTTTCCATACCTTCTTCCACAACAGCGGCGATATCATATTGAGCCTTAATTGCCCGAATACCGACGTGTTTTTTGAACATATCCGGGTCAATAGTTCCGTCATCAAGCTTCCAAAAGTTCGGGTTTTTCTTGACCCATTTCCCTACCTCAGCAGCGTCCATGAGTACGATGACATTCTTTTTACCTGATCTTTTAGCAATGGCATAGGCACCAACTGCTTTGCCTCGTGGGAATTTGATTTTGTGCTTAATGGAAGTTATTAATCCCTCTTCATCTGTTTCTGCCTCGAAGTCATCTGTTTCGTTATCGCAGATAACTTGCGTGAATACTCCTTCGTATCCTTCAGACTCTTGCGCCTTGGCGTGATAGCCTTCATAAGATACACGAATATCAATGGTGTCTCCGTAAGGAATAGCAAATGCATGTTTTAAAGAAGGATCAAGTTTCATGCGGTTCATTTGGTACATGAACAGGTTGAACTGCGGGATAGACAGTTTCTTACAGAGTGTTTCTTTCATTGTCAGGAGCTCAGGCAATCCGAATTCTCCGATGGCTTGAATTTGGGAAAGGTCAACTTTCTGGATCTGCGTATCTGTTTTGCTCATATGTTATTTGCCTCCTATTTGATATCTAATTTTTGATCTTCAACTGCTTTAACAAGAATCAGCTGACCTTTTGGCTGTTTGATGCGAAACACGCTTTCGCTGTCATCCACTGCTAACGGTGCTATGATCTCACCCATCTCACTGAGGACTGCGGCTAATTCAATACCAGCATGAGCACGTTCTGAACGCGAGAGTTTACTGTATGGCTTGTTGTCACGTTCTATCTCGAATTTTGGTTCCCGTTCCCCTGTGCTTTTAATCTCCTTGAACAGGCTTATAGTAAGTGTGGTAAACATCCCCTGAACCTTTGCGGCTTGAAGTTCTGCTTCTTTTGCCTCGTATGCCTTGAGAGCATCAAGGATAAAGATGCTGTCGTTGCGGCTTGCGAGTGTATCAGTTTCCTCAGATCGTGCTTTATCCAGATCGGTTTGTAGTGGTGCGCGAATGCTTTGGGCGTGAATAGCGGTCGCAGTTACGTCTCTTAGCTTTTCAAGAGCGTTGCGTTGCTCAATCAACTCAGATACATCAATCAGCTCTACCGCTGCAAGATTTGCCTCAATTGCCTTTCGCTCTGTTACAGCCTGATCGTGTTCGGCACGAAGTGGCGCTTTACGTTCTTCTTTATTGGCTTTGACAGATTCGATAGATTCAGGATCAAGAGCCCGTTTGCATGTGGGGCATTCTTCTGAGATAACTTCACCATGAACGTTCAGATAACGTTCCTTAGCCGCTGCTACCTTCTGTTGTGCTGAGGCAAGAGAACTCTCAAGAACCATGCGTTTACGCTTTGGTTCATCTGCCAGTTCAATCTTTTGTTGTAAGGCTTCTATTTGCACGTACAGTTCGGCATCTTCTGCCTTCACTGCTTCGATATCCGTTGGTGCTTCCGTTAGTTTTAACAGTTGGCCTTCTAGCGCCTCAACTTTGCCTTGGGCCCGCTTATATGCCGTGTCCTTGTCTGCTTTGTTCTTCGTATGGATTTCTTTGAGTTGAGGTCTGGTATGTTTCTTGGTCAACTCCTGTAGCTTCGCAGCTTGCGGGTTAAGTGTGATGTCTTTAAACTTCTGTTCAGGAGCCAACCGGCTCATTTCCACAAATACTTCCTTGGCTGCTGGTGGAGTTGTAAATCTCATCATCAATTCGCGTTGCTTGCTCCAGTGCAGAGTAAAAAAGTAAGTCGGATTAAAAAGGGATAAGAACAGATCTCTATCAAACAGGGATTTAACAATTTCTTCGAAATCTCCAGCCTTTGCCGGAACCTCGTTAATGTAGTAAGTAGCCTTGTTTTTCTCAATTCCGCGACCTAGAAGGAACTGATTACCGTCCACTTCCAGCAGCAGCTCTGCCTTAACAATGTCGTATTTGTAGTTTGTCGGTGTAGGATCAAGCTTGCTGCCTAGTACATCCGTGCCGTATAATGTCCATGAAATGAGTTCGAGGATTGATGATTTCCCTTGAGCGTTGTCTCCCGTGATCTCTGTTCTCTCGCCAAAGGTAACGATGAGGTCACGGTGAGCTTTAAAATTGTGAGCTGTTGCCGATATGATTTTGATAAGTGTCATGTACTTTTTCCCTCTCTTTCATCTATTTTTGTGGTCAAAACCCCGATTTTGGCAAAAAAATAATAGACCTTCGAGATTTCACCTAATTCCAGACCTGCCAATTAAACCTTGTTCACCTCCCTTTACTCCTAGTTGATCTCCTATCTTTCGCAAACCTAGAATCACTAGGGTAGCCTATGTTCACCTTCTGAGCAGGCACATGTCCCTCTAGGTTTTTGTTTGCAGCTTGCGGATCGTATCCTATACTTTGCGGCTTTCCGTATTTACCAAACAGTTCCTTGCGTTCCATAGCGTGAGCCGTACGGCAATGATTGACTGTGATTACATCACCGTATGACCACAATTTGGATAAGGGCATCTGACTGTGCTGCAAATGATTACTGTCATACGCACACCGCCAGATGCTCCGTAGAAGAAGCCCAGATTGCGAGTACAACGTCACGATGTTTGCGGTATTCTTCTGTTGCAAGCTGCTCAGTAGCTACATCACCACGGGATTTTGCATCCTTCTGATACATGAGCCAGAAAGCCATTTCGTCACGGTGATACGTGATTTCATCTTTTGTCTCGTTCATATCAACTGCGCCTCCAATTCTTCGATTTGTTTACAGATATCCATTTGCCAATCCATTTCGTTCATTTCGTGAGCAAGGAATGCGAGTTCTTTCAAGCTGTCGAGCTTTGCTACCAACTCAAGATTCTTCATAAGTAGTGGCTTAATAAACTCCAGTTCAAGGCGGCCCATTTCGAGTTTGCCTTCTTTGTTAATGTTCATAGCTGCGATCAATGCCAACTGGCGGTGTAACGGGTGTATTGCGATCATCTATCCGTTCTCCTTTCAATGAGCATGCTTACTATAAATCGCTTGACTTACAGACAATTCCAAACCAAAGCGGTCTACCGCGGACATTAGCACTACTGTATCCTCCAATATAGGTTGTCTCTCAACTAGCATGTCTGGAGTCATCTGGTCTTTTTTTAGCATTTTTGGGTGACCAAATTTTGTGGAAACTGCTTTGTCTGCAATTACATTTGCTTTGATAAAATGAGGAACTTTTGGCTCTTGTAAAGATTTACTAAGTCTAGCCATTGCATCACGTTGATGCTCTTTATCAAGCATTCGAAATATTTGAAATCCTTCAAAACCACTGGATTGGCGTAGTGATTTCAACATATCGAATATCCAATCTTCAAACTCCTCCGCTTCAGGTCTTTGAGAACGAGTGATTGCTTTATAAATGCCTTGTTCACTGATAGCTGTGAACTTCTGGTTCATACCCGTCAATTTGACGGATGTGAGATATTTGCTTTTCAAATGGCGAGTCATCGCGTTTGTTCCGCTGTACTGTAGAGCATCTGATACATCCTTCGCTACTCCGTACCATTCACCTGTAGAGAACTGTACAAAACGTATCTCATAACCGTTCCAGTCTTCAGTTCGGATATTCATACTCTCGTCATCCTTTCCGGCTTAAGCTTAAATTGTTGACACTGCGAGTTCAGTGTGGCGTTTACTACGGATATTTAGTGAGAGCAATCAACCTGATTTATTACCTCCACGTTCGACTCAGTTGTTTGATAATTGACCTTTATTCCGAGCACATCACAGACCTTGTTCATTGAATCTTCATTCCACCTACGATCTCCAGACAGCAAATCGTGAATGTGCTGTGAGCTATATCCGGCTTGCCTTGCAAGCTCCGCATTCTTCATACCGTTTTGGGAAAGAATGTTTTTTACAGTAGATGTAAAGTCCATCGTGTTCACCTCCATGACTAAATAATAAGCAAATAGCTGTCATTGGACAAGTAGCATTTGTAAGCAAATAGCTTCTAAACAAAGTATTTCATGCATACAATAAGCTATTTGCTTCAAAATACGTAAATTTTCTCATTTTATCAGCTATTTGCTTGTTGTTTATGAAAATTCTTAGTGTTATTATTTATATAAGCTATTTGCTGAAAAATAGGAGGTGTTATTGGAATGAGCACACCACACCGCTTAAAAAGCGTTAGGGAAGGGTTCAGAACAAAGGATAATAAGAAGTTAAGCGGCATCAATGTCGCAAAGCAATTGGGCATAACACCGCAGTATTATTACGATATCGAAAAAGGTGAGCGTACATTAAGCGCAGAGACAGCTAGTAAGCTTGCAGATATATTTCACACAACTACGGATTACCTGTTAGGGAAAACTGATGTGAATATTTACGACTGGGTAGGAATTATTGAAGAGGGAGAATTTCACGGGGTTAAAGAAAGCTCCGTCCCGTATATGCACGAGAAGGAGCTTTTTAATAAGTCGTTAGAATTATCTAATGAAGATATTAAGGACACGTTTGAGTTTAAGATTGATGGTCGAGAGTTGACGGAGGAAGAGTATCAACGGATGATTGCTGCTGTTCGTGCCGAACGTCTATACCGGGATCAGAACCAGAAATAATATTTTTTAAGAAGTCAGGGTCTCGTCCAAGAACAATAGAAAGACTGGATAAATCAATTTGTTTTTTTCGGATAAAGCATCACTCTCCAGTTGTAATATATTTCCGCCGCGATATTGAAACGAGTATACCATAAAAATGAGAACAAATATACGAACGCTTTCCATATAAATTCCATATAAAAAAGAACTGTATGGCATTCCTGCTTGAGGAGTGCCTTTTGTTGTCGCTAATTGCCGAACACGCAACTTGTAATAATACAATCACCTCCATGATAGAATAAAATGAGAACGCAAAAAGGCCGCTGCAATCAGTTTGATAGATTAGTCAATCACAAAAGTATTTTAGTAACGTATCTATAGCGTACGCCCTAAAAATCCTTTTTTTTAAAAAATGTGATTGAACTTTCTTCAACTGATTACAGCGGCCTTGGACATCTTTAAGCGATAGGCTTTGCCACTGTTTTTATATTATTTCGTTCTTAGTTATGACAATAGATTATAACAACTCTTTAAAAAAAGCAATATTTCAGTTTCTCTAAAATAACAGATTAATTAAATCACATCAGAGTATTATATATGCTTCCTAAAAAACACTAATTATTACCCTTTTTTAATCGCTGAGGTTCCTTAGGGTCTAGTTGTTTCCAGTCAGATGCATCTCTATCTGTGAAAATGTAGCTAGTATCAGGGTCATCAGCAAATCTTACATATACAGGAAATTTCGGCATTGAACTAAGCTTAGCTTTAATACTCACTAAATCAGATTCAGAGTACCCTTCTACAGTAATCAAGTATTCTTTCAGGCTTTTTTCGAGCGTATTATATTTATACTGAAGTGCTGCATAAATTCCAATAACGAGCAAAATAATAATTATTGCTGTAATAGCCATGAATTTTCTAATTTTAGAAGCACCTCCTGTATTAAAACTAGATAAAAACTGATAAAACTTCAATTCCCATACATATTAACATAGTTCAGTGATATTTTTAATATTACTTTTTTTAAAAAATAAGTTTTAGACACAAAGTGTAAAGACTGACCAGAGTATTACGTTTTTGAAACTAGCAGGAATAATCATAACCCCCTGCAAAAAAACAGGGGGCACTCAACAGCTTAAATCTGATCTACCGCTGGCAGTTAATTATTAAATAGCTTTAAATGATGTCATATAGATTAAGAAAGGAGAGTTTATAACCATTGATGGAGTAACAAATCCTCTAAGATCAGGAGTATTATTAACGTTAGTCAAGTCTATTCCTTCTCCATAATAAAATGCTTGCCAAACAAATTTAGAGCAGTAGTTTGGGGAAAGGGTACCTAATAACGAAAAAGGATCTATAGAATATTGTTTAACATACTGGAAGTTCCATGTAGCCCATTTAGCGGCACTTACTCCCATTCCATTTGTAGGCCGATAGACTTTAATAGTTTCTCCTGCACCATGTCTATTCATGTATCCCGTCATATTATCTATTGTCCCACCATTTACTGGTAATGTTACATGAACAACTTTGAAGTCTGAATTCACAATTCCTGTATGCCCTACTATTTGAGAAGTTGTACCTAAAGTTTTTGTGGAATAAAGAACATCTCCAATTCTCATCTGAACATTAGTTCCAGGATATGTAGGACCGATTTCTGCAAACGGCTGAATTAACCCTTGATCACTGTAAGTATCCGTTGTTACCGTAACCTGATTACTGTTAAGACTTTCTTGAAGATCAATTGAATTTGCACTAGCTTCAGATTGTCCGACTGGCATAAAACCTACTATCATAAAAACAAACGATAAAATAAGAATACTCCTCAATAATAACTTTTTCATTTTCTTCCTCCTTCTGGTTTATAGTATATATTATTATATAAATAGGATATATTTTACAATGAGTCACTAGTCTTATATTTTTGGTAATCTATCATTTTAAATACTCAGGACTTTTAGTACTTCAATTTAGTTTTAATTTTTAGGATGGAAGCAGATTCGTTAGAATTAAGGCAAGCCACTGAGAATGCTCTTAATGATCTTAGACAGGAGTTCCCTGATTATAAATTTAGCGCTACCTTTGGAGGAGGGATATGAGAAATGGCAATTAGTGTAATAATTAACAACCCTCAAAATGATTTTGAAGATAAGTTTTACATTCAGGTTGCGTATTTATCTTTTTTCAGAAGATGCTGGATACCTGGTATTAACGAACTAGGCTTGAGATGGGTTGAACTTTTTGAGTCAGGCGTTAATGTAACCGAGGAAGATTTGCCTATCATTCTTGAGGAATTAAGTCAATTAAAAAAATGGGCAGCCATCAATTTAAAGGATACTGACAAAGACTATTTCTTTGAAAACTTCGATCCACTTGTGGAAGAATTACCTACTGCATTTCAACGTAAAAATACCACTGTCTTTATTGGATAATTGGTTCCCATACACGAAATAAAACTACGGAATGTTACAGAAGTCAGTATTAACAGAGTTCATCCCATAACAACAAAAGACCCGTCAGGTACAAGCCCTGAGGGTCTATTTTATTTCTGTTCTGAATTCAAACCGCCGCCGCACAAAATGAGCTCCAGCGAGCTTAATAGAGTCTGGCGTATATCCCTCTACGAAGCCGCCGTAATCCATAAGGTGACAAATTGGGTCCGGTTCCATGCGAAACCATACGGATACCTTGGATTGAGCTAGGGCTGCTATCAGGAATTCAGCATCGCTCTCTAAAACTTTGTATGTAGCGCTCAAAATAATCTCTCCTACAAAAAAAGCATCTAAAAATTATCCACCTTATGTTTCTCAATCAATTTGTCTATCGTTAGATATTTTTCGTCTAATACTTTTCTTTCCTCTATATTTCTATTGAATAAATCTTTAAAGACAAAATTTTGGACATTAGTATTTACGTCCATTAAGCATGCAAAAAAATCTAGAAGTCGATCATGCGTAATTGCAATAGAATTAACAAGTCCCGCCCGTTGTTCCTCTTTAAATACTATCCCTTCACTTAGGGAATAAAGGAATGCATTGTATCCCATGTAGCTATTATTAATAATCATGATCATTTCTTTAAATTCTTCCTGTAGAGCATATCTTTGTTTTACAAGTGGAAGCAATACAATTTCATATTGTTCCCATGCATAAGAAAACTCTAAGTACGAACTACTCGCAATGTTTTTAAGGTTTTCAAACTCTCTCTCATTATATGATTTTAGTAGTAAATAGTTCATATCAGCTTGGTACAATATTGATTCCACTTGTAAGCCTCCTAGATGTCTCCTTGTAGTATCAAGATACGTACAAAAATCGGAATTTTTTCTAATAGCATTATAAAGTGGATCCTTTATGAAATTGAAGGCACTAATATATGTAGTTATTCGCTTATCTCTAATTACATTTTTCTGACCCAATTTATATACATAAATCCAACCAGTTACTGTAACAGTCATTGGTATAATTACTCCTAATAACCATTTAATATTATCTCCAGTTATATACCCTAGCATCTCATATATCCCCAACCTTTCCTAATGCAGAATATTCATTTGTATAATCTGAATATAATAGTTTTGGAACATTCTGTAAACGATAAAAAACAAACATCTGAAGTCACGGGCTTTTTTCTCCCCACTTAATAATACGTGTTATTAATACGTTGACACGTGTAATAAATACGTGTATAATTTAAGTGTAAGGAGGGTTGAGATGAAGGCTTACAGTTCGAGGGAAATCATAAAAATTATCGAAGAAGATGGTTGGTACATAGTTGGAGTACATGGTAGCCACCATTACTACAAACATCCAACGAAGGCAGGGAAAATAACAGTCCCGCATCCTAGAGCAAGCTTTCCTCCCAAGACACAAAAGAGTATCCTAAAATCAGCAGGGTTGTAGGGGCGCAAGCCCCTCTCCACCAAGGAGGTTAATATAAATGAGTAAGAAAGATGTTTATCGCTACTGGGCATTGCTAGACACGGCAGACGAAGGAATCTCTGTTCGTTTTCCCGATCTGCCCGGATGTCTGACTTCTGGTGATACAGCTGAAGAAGCACACGCCGCAGCACGTGAAGCTCTTGAGGGGTTTATGTATGTGATGGAGCAAGACAATGACCCTATTCCTTCACCATCTGTGCTCGGTGATATCTTGAAGCAAGCAGATCCGACAGAGGCTGCCTGTGAAGTGCAAGTCTATATGCCTACTGTTAGGGATGCAATGGAAGCCAAGGCTGTTAAAAAGACCCTCACGGTGCCAAAATGGTTAAATGATGAAGCAGAAAAACAGCATCTGAACTTTAGCCAAGTATTACAAGAGGGTTTGAAACGAAGTCTTGGGATCGACAAGCAACGCATTTAATTAGACAACTCTTTGCGAACATCCCTATCCTATAGGGTGCTTTGCTGGACTGCCTGATGAACTCGCCTGAAGATACCAGCCGAAACCATTTTGCGCTACAGCGCAGGATGGTCGCGGGAACCCGCATCGAGCTAACAGCCCGATTATTTGTATATTGGTACTGTCGTTGTATCGTTAGCATCGGGGCATCTCTGATGGGAAGAATTAAAGCCTGGTAGCTGTAGGAATCACAATAGCGGATTTGTTGGATGGTGTTGAAGAGTTGTAGCGATTGGTACTTTTATTGGAATCAGCGAACGTATAGGTGCGTTAATTGACATACACGAACCGCTACTAGTAATTATTGAACCAGAAGCAATCGAGGAATTTGACTTCGAATCACTGCCGCCAGGCTGGGCTGAATTTGATATATAAATTATCTATTTAAAATGCCCCGTCAATATATTCACTGACGGGGTTTATTTATCCAGTCCGTACCTATTAACATTTTTGAATAAGCACAAGCATTCGATATTTCCTCTCATAAAATATATTATCTCCTAAGAGAGGTTAGGTGTATTTAATGAGTATTCAGTTTTTGGATATGCGCATCTCACAGACTAGTGTAGTGGATACACCTGGTATTGATTTGGTCCGTTCAGGTGCAGTTTTTGGTGATATTGGACTCCAAACCTCTAGTGTTACACCTGAAAATGCAAACTTAGTAAGAGTCACATTAAATGCTTATGTAAGGCTTAGTGTTGATGTTAGCGTTATAGTTCAAAACGATGTTACTTTTAGCATTTACCGCAATAATGTATTAATCTTTAGTACAACCTACCCAGGAAACATTAATAATACAGTGACCCAATATGAAATGGTAGGAATAACCGCTGTAGACTTCCCACCGGCTAGTGATGTGCTTGCAGGCCAAATTCAATATACTATCATTGCATCAGCCATTAGAACTGCAACTCTAGGAGCACGAAGTTTTAGTGGGATTGCAGTAGCAGGTAATGGATAAATAATAATTGTTCAAAGTAGTGTCCCCGAAAACTTCGGGGATGTTTTTTTCAACCCATTAGATGACCTTTAAGAATCCCACCGAGCTCATTAGTATATTTAGTCAATCTTAAGCTAATTTCAGTGCGCATTACATCACGGGTTAGTCCAAAGCGTTCCTGATATCCCCGGCAAAAGATTTTGTAATACGTGATAAATTCGTCTTGCTCATCCGCCAGCATTTTGATATTCCGCTGCTTCAGCTCTTTCTGCAGTCGATAGGTATCTTGCACGATCCGGCGCTGTATGGCTTCGCCAGCCATCAAAAAGGTACGTTTAAGTATACTGCTGGAGTGCTCGAGCTCTTTCAGGCTCTTGCCGACCATCGTATCTATATAGGGAAGCAAAATGAGGTCTCGAACCATCGTACGTTCCTCCATAGTTATCATGTTATCTCGTTTCTCACGCTGCTGTTCCTCGTACTGCTCAACATGCTCGGTCATGATCATTTTCGTTTTCCAGCGTTCATTACCGTCCAATTTGGTCACAGTGACCCCTCCTAATGATAAAGCCAGTAATCAATATTAGTACAGCCACTGCCGCTCTCTGCGCCTTGTTGTGGCGTTTTTTCGTACGACACGTTACGTTCCCATCCCTCGATAATAATTGTTGTCTCGATAGGCGTAGACACATCCCAAACTATATATTGCTCCTCAAACAACACCTTAAACCCCTTAATTATCTCCGCTGGGTGGCGTCCGCTCAATCGTCCCAACTCTTTGATGTTTGGCATCCGCCTGAAGTGATATCTAAACTGCGATATAATCCGCAGCAGCTTGCGCGAAGTATCATCAAGCATGACGCTTATTCGATACAGGCTGCCACGAGAGGATACTCGCTACCAAGAACACTCGCGGCGCCCCGGTGGTCAGGCAAGTAGCCCTAATACGGCCGGCACGAATGCCGAGGATCTCGATCTTGCGTTGCGTGATCTTCCCCGCTTTATCCATATATACAATTTCAACTATTTGGCCAACACTCATTTTCATGTGATCGCCTCCAAAAAATAAGAACATTTGTTTGTATTATAACCAAACGAATGTTCTCTAAACAACCTAAAAATTATTACTAACATGTAGAAATATGGATAAAATATGAAATGATATATTTAATCCCATATATAGCACTTACTGTTTAGACTATTTCCACCATCTAACTTAATATTTACTAATTAAATTCAAAAAAAGGTGGAATATTCAAGTGTCAAAAAAAGCTCGTATTATTTTTTTATCTATGGTTGCTATCTTAATAATAACTATAGCTACGTCTTTTGTACCTACATCATTAACTTATGCTAATGAATCTGAAACGCCATCACCTACAATTTCACCAACGCCAACACCAATTCATAATGAAACAGGTCTTTTGTTTGGTAAGATGATTAATTACGGTGATTATCAATTCAATCACTCAGGTAATACTGATGTACTAACAGATGGTAATAAAAATACAGGTAAATTGTTTAACGGTAAAGATCCGTCGACGGCATGGTATATTTTTACGGAAGATAAAGATATAGATGCAGTCAAAGTGCTGCTGTCTGATAAGCAGTATCTAGCTGTCAGATTTTATGACTTAAATGACAAAGAAATTATTGCTTATAATGTAACTGGTGCAGGAGATAAATTTAATTTTCCCTACACTATACGTAATGTTAGAAAAATTTCCTTTACAATAAATAATAGAACAGCCTATGAACTTGATGTTTACGGTCAAAATAGTACATCTCCAACACCAGGAGCTACACCAACACCAACACCAACAGCTACACCAACAGCTACACCGACTCCAGAAACACCTTCGGGCGATCACGCCATTCTAACGATAACTCTTACTACAGGTTTAGTAAAAGAATTTGATCTTCCGATGTCAAAGGTCAATAGTTTCCTTGCCTGGTATGATAGCTCATCAGGATCAATAAAATATGGAATAGACAAACAAGAGAACAACAAGGGCCCTTTTAGCAAACGTACTGAATATGTTGTACACGATAAGATACTTACCTTTGAAGTAAGTGAGTACACAACAAAATAAAATAAATTAAACAACCCCGACGACCACTTAAGGTTGACGGGGTATTTGTTAAGCATCCGCGACTTTAACACTAACTGGACTCCATCTCTAGATTGGACACTTACAATCGATTATACTGCCCGCTAGAACACCGCGACGTTCAAGTTATCTACCTGTGACTGTTTAAGGCGGCTGTTAGAAATTCAGAGTCTGTCATTAGACTTTGTATATATTACTCAACATGATCACTCCTATTTATTAAATTGGAGTACTACCTTATGTATGTTCTAAATCCAAATCGTTCTCGGATAAACAGGACTCCAACTATCTTGATTGTCTCTGGAGAATTGGCTTCTATAAATCCACCATAATCCATTGGGTAACCTTCCAAGTCTAGTCCCTGTCGGTATAAATACAGAGGTATAACTACAAACTTAAATGGTTATTCTAACTTAATCTAATTAGGGAGGGATATACTAATGGTTTCGCTAAGGGAATTAAGTGATAACGAATATTTTGTCAAAATCTATGTAGTCCCACTGGAAAGTGAAGTTAGCCCACAAGAAATGAGTAATGTCTTCGGTTTAATTGAATATGTAGGCAGTGGATCCACACTTAATGAACTAGTGGTCTATCGTTTTTTAGGAATCGAAAAAGAGCACTTAAATTGTAACAGTACAATTTTAATATCAACAAAGTTGAAACCTGAACCTGAAAACATCGACTGCAACAATCAAAACGTGTTATCAATAAGCGTACCGTTCACAGATGCAATTCCTTATGCAGATGTTACTTATGGAAATTCACTTCTAAAAGACTTCGAAGCCGTATTTGGTTCAAGACGGCATCTAACTATTCAAAATAATTCAGGAATGGATCTTTGGTTTGAATGGTTTAGAGATGTGCATGAAGACCACGCCATTGACTTTATTCAAAACAATAATCACGCTACGCGAAAATCCAGAAAAGTGAATACAAGCGCAAGTTTTCCAGTGAAAGTTTATAAAAATGATGCAGGGAACATGGGAGAATATCTTGGCGCGTTTTCAGCGGAGGTGTATACTCATGACCGAGTTGTTTGTGTTGTAGCAACAATAAACGGAGAACAATATCTTCAGGTGATATCTATTGTTGAGTTGCCAGGGAAAATATTATTGTCGATTTTAATTGGCTAAAAAATAATTGAAATAAAAAAAACCTCGCCGACCACTTAAGGTTGACGGGGTATTTTTATGCCCAATACTTCCCTGCCCTTTCCTCTTCCATTGGCATTTATAATTAGGTAGAGGTGAAACTATGTTTATATCCCCAATGCTGTTGCAAACGGCTCCCGAGCAATTTTCGCACAGTGATTATATATTTGAACCAAAGATAGATGGTCATCGTCTTATTTACTCTCAAATTTCCGGCAAGATCCAGTTATATACCAGACACGATAATGATTGTACTCATCAGTACCCTGAGCTACACCTTCCGTTTGCTGAGGATATTGTATTAGATGGTGAGGTCGCTTGTGTAGATCCTGAAACTGGCGTGTCTGATTTCGAGTCTGTTATGAGTCGATTTCAGGCGAGACGAGCAGATAAGATCATACAACTTACCAGAACGCTCCCCGTGTATTATGCCATCTTTGACATCTTGATGTACAAAGGTCAGGATGTACGTGGTTTGCCCTTGATGAGCCGTAAGGAGATACTGGCGGGGTTAACTCTACCGTCTAATAGCTTTGGAGTAGTACCACACGTAGAAGGTGCTGGAGAGGCATTATTTGAACAGATCGAAACACGTGGTATGGAGGGTGTAGTAGGTAAGCGTAAGAACAGCTTATACGAGACTGGCCGCCGCTCTCACGCATGGCAAAAGGTCATCAATTGGACTTATGCGGATGTATTTATTACAGGTTATCGCAAACAGGAATTTGGTTGGCTGGCTGCTGTTCCATCCGGTACGTCCGGAAAACTACGTCCAGCAGGAATCATTGAACTCGGTGCGTCACCAATTCATAAACAGGCATTCCGCGGTGTGGCTCAGCAACTTATTAAAAGTGAAGATAAAGAGTTTGTACATCTGGAGCCCCACCTGCGAGCAAAGGTAAGAATGAGGAACTGGACCAAATCTGGCATGCTTCGGAGCCCGGTGTTTACTAATTTCATTGTTTAAAAAAGAGATCCCGCAAAAAAATGCAGGATCTCTTTTTTTCTAAGCTTCAACTGTTTCTGGTCGTTTAATTTGTAAAGGTGGGGGAACAAGCCAACCTTTTTCTTTAGTTATTTCAAGTATTTTAACCCCTAATGCCGCTTTCGTTAAATGATACTTAGCAAATAAGGCTCCAATATCCACTCTAATGGATTGACCCATTACTTGGCTACAAGCCACTAAGCCTGCGGCAATATCAGCAGCAATATGTGCTGCTATTTCAGGATCTGAAAATCTTGCACCGACTGGGATATCCTCAAGCTTTGCATCTGGTCTTTTTGGCATTATGGGTGCTGGGATGATACCATTATCGGTAAGAAGTGTATCGCATTCTTTAATTTCTAACTCAGCTTGATCGATTAGGCTGTTAAGAACCTTTTTCAAATCCTTATCACCCGCATGGTTTAAAAATGCTTGGTAACAAGACACTGCACCTCTTGCCATCACGGAAGTTTGCCAAACACTAAAAATCTCACCAAAGTGCATAGGTTCATCTTTTGAATTACCATTAAGAATACCTGACATCGGATTATCCACTCCTTTATTTATCTTTCAGAATTTATAGTATCCACAAATTCTTTTTTTCATGTAAAACATACTCTCGCCAATGATCCTAAATGAAATTTACGAGTAAAGTAAAAACACCCCGCCGACCAATTAAGGTTGACGGGGTGTTTATTATGCATACTTAGGCCAAAACCATTCTGAATTCAAATTCACTTCTCATGTAATAAGCGTCCGCGACTTTAACACTAACAGGACTCCATTTCTGGACTGGACCTCCACAATCAATAATACAGCCTGCCAGATCACCACGGCGTTCGAGTATATCCACTTGAGCCTGTTTTAAAGCTGCAGTAAGAAATTCAGAGTCTGTATTAAGAACTTTGTATATATTGCTCAACACGATCACTCCTATGTACTAAAATACCCTGCCATTATTGACAGGGTACGGTGCTTCCGTTAATACAATCATAATAGATAGCGCATGTATCTGTAAATCTATCTCTCGTTGTTTTTAAAACTAAAAATCAGCAGTAGCAATTTGAATTGTACCTGTAGCAGCACCAGCAGCTGTGGTCTGGAGAGCGGCTACCAACAGCAAAGCAACTTCCAACGTGAGACTATTGGTTGGAGGTATTACATAAGTGATGACAGGAGCATTGACACGTATAACTACAAGATTGATCGGAGCCGGACCGTTATTATTAACGGTAATTGTAGCATTTGCTCCACCGTTCAAGTTTTCAAAATAAGATTTACCAATATTGGCAGCCAGAGAGTAAAACTGCTGAGGTAAGAGAATCGACATAAGAATCACCTCCTAAAACTAGATATTGTATTCTATTCTCCCAAAAAATAAATGTAATAGTTAAGTGAATCAGTGTTAAAACACATTTTACTATTATTAAATAGTTACTATGAATGTTTTTAGAATGCTACAGCATAAATAAAAAAAGCCCACCAGCTGAAGCCAGTGGGCATAATTTAAAATTCTTGTTTTAATCAGAAACCAGAATAGCATCAAAACTTTCTGGACCTACACGAACTGTTCCCAGCAAGTTAGATGAAACAAAAGCAGTATAAGTCAATTGCGGTGTTACTGGGGGATTAAAATCATCAGCAGAAAACGCAATAACTTGTGGAGCAAGAATACTTAATCCAAAAGTTGAAGTGGCTGAGTAAATTAATGGATCTGTAGGCAAGGTTCCTCTTACAATCCTAATTGTAATACCCACTAAAGCTAGCGGAAGCGTAACGGATATCGTTCCTTTAAGTAGCACACGAGGATTAGTAGTAACTCCTTGCGATATAAGCCCTACTTGTCCGAATAATTGTGGAGTGTTTAGTAAAGTAATTGGAATTGCAATAGAATTTGCATAGCTCGCATTCTGCGACGTTCTTCCATCAAGATAAGTTCCCAAATGAACAACCTCCTTTCGATAAGATGCAGTATTATATGTCCTACGAGGTTTTACAGCTTGGACAATTCATCTGGGAACAACGTTTGATTTCAACCATTTATTTCCGAAGGAGAAATAAACCCCGCTGACCACTCCAATTTAACTACAGACTTTTCCCTTCTAGTTTATTTAATCAAGTACTTTCAGAATAAGGTATTCGAACAATCTATCACCAGATAAAATGCATAAAATACTGTAGGAGTATTTATTCAGAACGAGGTGTGTGAAGATGGATATGATTCTAATAGATATTTTCTGCCCAGTTTGCAAACAAATAAAGGCAAAAGTAAAAGACTATTCGATAAGGGATATTGAACATCTACTATTGAATAATCAAACGTATCCTATGTTAATTTGTAGTAATTGTGAAGAACAAATTTTAAAAAGCCTTAAGAAACATATTGAAAAAAATGAATTGTAAACGACAAAAAAATCCCACCAGCCGAAGCCAGTGGGCTAATTTCTTTATTCTTTTGTAGTCCCATCCCTCTTACTAAACGCTAATTCAAATAGTCCAGTTGCTGATAGCCCAGCCAACCCTCCAGCCCACAATCGAAGCACAAGTTCTAGCTCCGTAAATGGATAAGTAGCAGCGCCAACCAGTAAGCCGATAACCAAACCAATCAGCGGCAAAATATTTTTAGGCACGTTAAATGTAGTCTTCACGAACTGTACGCCTGCCAACACAAAAACAGCGATCACCGAGGCGAACGCCAGAACATCTGTTAAGTTTTGATTTCCCATACATTAATCCCCCTTATTCTACTGGCATACCAGCTGCTCTACGCAAGTGATTTGCAAAATTATTAAAGAGTACCATCCCCGATTTATCCCCATTAGACTTGGCAGTATACCATTCAGGCGAGAGCCAACGGAATATAATTTCTTGGGCATTACTTTTATGCAATTGCTTAAATGGCGCTGTTGAACCTGGCTGTAAGGGGATACCCGAAGCCATTCTAAGATTATCAGCAAGGTTGTGAAAGTGCGTTAAACCCACCTGATCCTTTTCCTTATGAGCCACAAACCATGCTGGGGATACATAATCATCGATTAGCCTTTGAGCTACACTGGCAGGCATCTGTACAGCAATAGGCGGTATAACGGACACTGGCTGTTCCTTAATCTCTGATACCACATCATAAAGCAAATCTTTAAGTGTTTTACCTACAGAAGTTAATGCTTGATCAATGTCGCGTTTACGCGCAGGATCTAGCTGCTTATGACTTGGAATATGTGTCAGTGGATTTAGACCCCACTTGTCACAGCAGTAGGCCATATACCAGACAAAGCGCTTGTATGCTTCAAGGGTATTTATCTTGCCGCCATAACATAGCTCCACACCTAGAGCGATATCATTAGCATCGTCTCCATAAAGCTTATTGTCTGTTGTAACACTGTAGAGGACATGCCAAGCCTTTTCTGCTGGATCGGAACCAGTACCTGCTGGGATGACCTCTAGGATTTTTTTATCGTCAATGAATGTCTGAGCTGAGGCTGAGCGGTCCTTGAGGTTTTGAAAATAAGTAAAATGGTTATCCGCGGTTGCTCCCGGATTACCTGTATCATGAGCAACTAAAAAGCCCGGCGTTCCCGAGGTTAATCGGGTGCCGGGCCGTACATTTTGGCGCTTGTCGATGTAACGCCGTTCGATGATGTATTTATTCTTGATCATTATTACAAACCTCCTTTGAATAAGAAAGCTATGATTGCAAATACCGTACCCGCCAATACATATTTAAGTAGATCAATAAATACTTTTCGCTCAGATTTACTATCTGTTTGCGACTGCTGTAACAATTGGAACATGCGTGCATCCAAAGTATCCCACCGCCGCATAATCTCGTTAAATTGGATTTTCATTTCAATAGTAGATTCCTTTATTTGCTTTACATCTTCTTCGTGCCGAGACTGTTTTTCTTTCAGCAATCGCAATTCCGTGGAAAAGTTAAGATGTTCTGCACCAAAGCGCATAAGCTCATCCTGCATACCTGTAAGTCTGTTCTCGACATCCTCCAACCGATGCAGCGGCATTACATCATCAGCCCCTCCTCCTTGATTGACTCCCCCAATGGACATATAACAACTCCCCTCTCTATTTATTGATCAATATAAATAGCCCCCGTAATAGCTACGAGGGCAAAATAAAAACGCCTACTATATGGCGCTAGCAATTTAATCTATTCTTTTAGCTCTGCTGCGACATCCTCACGGATAATCTCCGGTACCTGCTCTAACTTCTTAAGTCCTTTACGGATCAAGCTTGCATATATTTTAGCCATTATCTATTTCACCTCCCACTACAGGTTCTGTAGGTGCTACGGGTTGTCCGGCAAGTACCAGCTCATAAAGCTCTGTGAGCGCCAATTGTGCGTCTGCCGCCTCTTGTTTGGCAGTCTGTAACTCTTCATAATTTTCTGTAAGAGCAAGCTGCGATTCTTGCAATTGGGTTTCAGTTTGCCCCAGTCTCTCCAACGACTTAGCAAGTTGCGTTTCTGTCTGCTTGAGTTTCATATTGGTTTGCTCTAGCTCCTGTGCAGTCTGAGCACTTTCTTCCTCTACCATTTCGATACGTTTAATTAGCACCTCTGCTGGAACCTCGCCAGGATAGGTAAACTCTAAATCTTCCGTATCAGGATTAACGCGGTAGCCATTGCACTCAGCGAACTCTCGACGAAACTGACCGTATTTGAGCTTTACTACGCCAATGGTATCACGGACCCGTTCAGCCAGTGCCTTGTATGTTGCAAAGTCCTGATCCTCTGTTGTTTCAACTACCAACCTTCCAACTTGTTCTCCTGTATTTACTACCACGTTACCTGTTGCTTTTTCAAAGTATATTTTCATTCCGATTTCCATCATAAAACCTCCTTTTATCTCCATGCATTCCACAATATATTTACTGATATTCCACTGAAATTTAAATAAGCAGAAAATCCATTGCCCCATGAACTCGGACTTGGCATTTCACCGCTCGAAATTACTGTTCCATATGGATTAGTTCCTGCATACTCTACAAAATTCCATCGTTCAGTATCTGTCCCAAGATATACAAAAGTGCTTTGGCTATTTTCTTTAAAGAAAGTAAAACGTACAATTCGAGGTTTAAATGACAACCCACTGATTTGATACACTCCGTTACTGTAGTGGGCACCTGTATAGCCTTCGGCGTACATTCGCTCTACTAGTGTTCCTGTAACTCCAAATACTTCTACACCGCTACGAATGTTAGCAGGGGCTAGGTCGCCCTCTACAGATCGTAGTTGTGCTGTTGTTACTTTTATTTCACCCGCCCCAGGGCCACCTTTGCGGTAGCCCTCTGTTGGGTACACCGCTAAGCTACCATCACCCCATTTCCCTACACTAAGAGCCGGATCTTCGCCAGATGTGATAACGGGCATGGTTCCCTGTTTACCGAACATCGTCCTGTCACTTCTCCAATTGCTAGGATCAGCTAAGTTGTCTTCTCTCACACGAATAGAAGAAACTGAATTATAGTGTCCTTCCGGTGTATTTAGGTATAAATCATAACCACTTAAGGTCACGCCCACTGCATCCGTGGCAATGCCGCGCTTGTCCGGCATTGTCCCATTCACCAGTCCGTTTTCTGTTCCTATCGTTTTTCCCGCCAGGACTTCCGCTGCTGTAGCTGTCCCATATTCACCCCCTTCACCCTGTAAGATAAAAGCCGTGCCATCGTACACAACCGTATAGACACCACCAAGAGCAAAAGGCGGGTTATTGCCGTTTGGCTTTTTGATAGATTTTGCGCCTAGCCCATTTACATTGAGTGTAACCGGACCTGTTGTAGCTGCATGTGTTTTAATGGTTACTCGTAGACCAGCTGATAGGGCTGCAACTGCTGGATTGAAAGTAGCTACCAGAGTTGGTGCAGTACCAGTGGTAATTGCATAGGCAAGTGTACCTTGCGTAACCTGTGCAGCAGAATATCCCCCTAATGTACTTGCATTACTTCCTACTTGATTAAGTTCAGGGGTTACAATGTTGGTGATTCCCGTTTCTGAGGTGATTAAAGAGATCACCCATGCTCCGCCGAGCCCAGAAGCTCCCCCGTGGCTTGCTAGAACTTCCGATACCTCGATACTAGGGAAATTCCATACAGTTGTAACACCACCAAGCAGTATACAGCACTTTGTCCCATCAAATGCGAACCTTACAGACGAAAATGGTAGGATACCCTCGGCGAATGCGGATGTATGCGCCCACCCATTGGTGAAGTTATACCCCCCAAGGGTAAGCTCCCAAGCCCCACCCGGTGTCTTGTAATCGTAACCACTTATTTTGATACACATCATAGCGAGCGTCCACGCTACAGGCAGAGTGATCTTGATAGTACCTGTTGCCTGTGCACCCTGATAGTAGGAGGCTACACTGGTGTACTTATACGAGGTTCCTGTGTACCTTCTAGTAAGAGGGGCTTCCAGTACCCCTACACCACCGCTGGTTATATTGGCTACCCATGGTGTCCAGACGTTAGACCCATTCCTAAAGCGTGTTTGGGTGTTCCCCGTTGTGACATCTGTAGCCTCTTGTTTTACAAAAGGGGAACTCCCGTCAGTTCTCGATACGATCACTACCCCGAATGATACATTAGGTGGAGGATTTAGCAGCCCCGTAGCTTGACTCATGGCGTAGACACCATTCGTTGTTAGGGAGTTAAAATCTGTGCCATTAGCGACTGCGCTTCTCGTCACGAGTAGCGCAGAATCATTGTAACCACTCCACAGAGGAACCCAAGGCTGCCAAGCACTGTTATTTATCTTACGGCGTACAAATGTGCTACCAGATGTTCCGTAGTACATCTGCCATATCCAGTTAGTTGCGCTATCGTGGGTTTCGCTGTTGCTAACATGTACAAGAACTTGCCCGTACTCTCCTGCGGAAGGGTTCCCTGATGCTGTATTAGCCACTGGATATGTCCCAGCAGTAAGGAGGGTATCTAGATTAGAGATAGTGGTAGTCGTACCAGCTAAGGAATTGTACGTGTTCGCTCTTGGTAGCTTAGCGAGGGAGTCCAGACCGCCATAACCACTAGCTACGTTCTTCTTGCGGGTAGTCTCTACCTCTTCCCATGCTCCCCATGTAGCCTGATATTTGTTTCGCATGAATATACTTAACTCACCAGTGCCGGGTATTCCGAAGGTGGTTACAGTTTGGTTTATTCCATTATGTTTAGCAACCCGTAAGTGAAACGCTATACTGGTTGGTCTATTGCCAAGAGTGGCGGCAATAGTTGAGGTAAACGCGTAGTACTCTCCCTCAGATGTGTAGTTATTTAGGTCTTCATTAGCAAGAATCTCTACAGCCTTACGTGCGACGTTTAATGGTACTAGAGCATCAATAAGTTTAGCGCTAGAGTCCAGTCCTGCATAACCATTAGCTACGTTCTTACGACTGGCGTTTTCTTCTTCTGTCCACTCTCCCCAAACACTGTTATAGCACTCCCGAATGTATGATCTTGGTACAGTGGAGAACGTAGTAGCCCGTTGGAAGAAGATGGTGTCTGGGTTCTGTGAGTGCGAGAACACCTCAATAAAGAACCAAGCCCCGGTATTGCCTCCCGGTGCATTTACAAGGGGATACCCATCATACTGCCCGTTGCGATTAACCGTGTTTAGGTCGGTATTAGGTGCAAGACGTATAACCTTTCCGTCGTTCTCTGTTAGCTTGTGCTTCTGAAGTAAGTACCCGGACTGAGTTACTGTATCGTCTGGTATAGCCTGCACTGCTACAGGGAGGGTGGTTGCAGTGCCCGTGTAAACAGCGCTCAGCGTTGGAGCAGCCCCCATCCCACCACCACTCGCAATCCTTGCAATTACAGTGAATGGGTTTGGTGCCGTTGTACGCGATTCTAATGTAACTCGCCATTTCAAGTCTGCGTCAAAAAAAGGTTCACCAATAGATATATGGTTTTTAAGTACGCCTGTTACTTCTGTATACTGTGAGCCCGTTGGGTAAGATGCCGGGTTCGAATAAGTACCATTGAATCGTTTAACCAGCTTCCCGGCGGTGTTAACCGTGTTGAAAGAACCTATGACTTCAATCTCATAAAGACCACCGTTGACAGGGAAAATAACATCGATTTTTTGGTTGGCAACCCCGTTAGCAAACGAGAAGTTGAACACTCTTTCAACAACTCTACTACCTAATATGGTACCGTCCGATAGCATGAGCTTCGTGGCGTCTAAAGCAGCTACGCCACCGGATACACCCTTCTCTGTCTTGGGAATGGAAGCATTCTTTGCATTGGTCTCGGCGGCGTTCCAAGCAGTACGTTCTGCGGTTGTGATGTGTACTAAGGTGTTGTCTACGTGAGTCTTAGTAGCAGCTAGTGTAATGTCAGGTACATCGAAGGGGTTTGCTTTACCTGTAATGGCTTTAAGGTACTTAGTGATCCATGAGAACCATTGAGTAATAGAACCCTTTACTCCGTAAGCAGTAGCAGTAGCCGGATCAGCTGTGCGATCGCCTATAACAGTATCAACAGCAGCACCTGCGGCAAGTCCTGCTGCTGTGATCTTAGGAGCATCGCCTGCAGCTCCGGTATGTTTATGACCCGCAGAAGCATCGAACTCCGCATCTATCTTGTCTAAATTTTCGTTGATCATCGTTTCAATGTTGAATGTGTCTTCCCCGTCAGTCTGCGGGTTCTTTTTATATAGGTTTAGATTCTTGGTATTACTTGGCATGATTGTCCTCCCTTCATTCTTCCAAGAACGGCGCGAAGTCGGTCAGCTTGCGCTGCTGTAGTTGGTTTATCGTCATGGTGTTTTGGATCTCACGAATTAAGAGGTAACGATATTTATAATCAACTAACATATGAGCTGGTTTGATTTCTTCAATGGCAGCCTTCAAGTCGTCAAGGTTTGGCGGAATACCGAGAGTATCAATAAAGCGAACCGTAAAAGCATACTCTGCAGGGCGGAACGAAACATCCACGGTTCCGCCGTCATATACTTCCGCCACATTTTTAACCAACTGCCCCGAGAACTTACCCGCTCCTCTAAGCTTGGATTCGACTACAGAGCGCCTCTGTTCAATAGGCTTTGAGGTGTCAACAGTAAGATCGAGCTCTTTCTCCCATATTTCAATCCCCCAAGTAGCGGTACTAACGAAGAACTGATTTAACACCTCATTTAACGCCTGCGTAAAATAATCCAACTCCACTCCCTTAGCGTTCATGTCCACTTGTATGACACGTGACTTTTCATAATAGGCTGGCAGATTAGCGAACATCTTTTGACCGTTTGCGCTAGTAATAGGGAAATCACTCACTGACACTCACCGTCCCTAGTACCGCTACTTGTCCCGGGTTGATTTGGACGTTTATATCCGAAAGTCCGTTGACTGTCAGGTCTGAAAAATCAATAATCGGAGGAATATCCAAGAGAACCGCCGCAATCCGTGTATACCGTACAAGCGAATCTACGAATGCGAGCTGCTTTAAGTAGGCAGTTACACCCGATTCAATCAGGGTTTTTACTGCTAGCAATGAAGCTCCGGAAGCCAGGGTTAGTTTTACGGAAATATTAATGGGTACCTCTACTGCCGGCATGACTGTTACCACAGGACCGCCTGGAGCCGCCCCTTCTCCTTGTCCATCCTGGGTGGGGTCGATAAATTTTTGAACCGCTGCTACAATGCTAACGTTCGCAGCGCGCTTGTCCGTGTCCAAGAGGTAAATACCTACCGTTCCCGGTCCCTGCCATAATGGCTTAACCTGTACCGCTCCAACACCAGGGACTTCACTTGCCCATAGCATATAATGAGCTTTGTTCCCGCTTGTCCCGGGATTGCGCACCCGGAGGTAATAGCGTTCAAGTAGCGATGTGTCTGTTTCCATATCTGCACCGCCAGTAATAGCTGCCTGGTTCCTTACAGCCGTCACTCCACTGATTGGCGTACTAATAATTTCAATTACGCCAGCGGGGACGATGCCGGCAGCTCCAGCCACTACTGCACGGATCGATGCAGTACCCGCTCCGGTTGATCCTATTGTTACGGCTGCGGTGGTCTCATACTCAATACTTGACTCACCGGATGCTTCATCTGCTGGTGTAGCTACAATCGTCCCGGCGGGAATAACCTTCCCGGGAGTTCCGTTAAACGTCACTTGTCCCACTGCTGCCACTGCATCGCGGCGTGTGACGCCATGCTCGGCCGCCCGCAGCGTCAGCTCATCTGAACGATATGCCGGATCAGTGCTGGCAGCCGTGCTGGCGAAGCCGCGGCGCAGTATCTCACGAGCCCATATAGCCGCTTCCGCCAGTGCAAAGGCTACCGGCTCTTGTGCATCCCAAATAAAAGAGCCCTCGGACTTATCAATGTCCTCGGGCACTCGGTTCAGCATGCGCTGCATGATTTCTTCTTCGGTTTGGTCTTGCAAGTAAAGAGGTAAATCAGACATCAGGCATCAGCCCTCCCGTCTATTGTTTCTGATTCTTCTCGTACATTCGTAATTGTGCATGAGAAACTACAGGTATCATCCACCCAAGTAAACGCGAAATTACTTACTGAAGCCGTTCGCGGGTCCACCATAAGCGTCTCCGTTACAATCCGCTGGATTTCACTCTCCTGGACCGCCTTGCTGTAGCCCCTGCCGATAAGATCATCAAATTCCTGTCCATGATTGCGGGAGTAAATGACATACCGGTATCGCGGAGTAAGTAGTGCTTTTCGACACCACTGTACCCAGGCCTCCTTTTCTCCAGCAGCGGCAACTTTCCGGGTAGGTGTCATAATGAAATCACCCGCTTCATAGTCAAAACGCCAGCTTCGGCCGAATTTCACTTCCGAATCTGTCGATGTACCGGAGTCCGAACTGCTCCACCCGATGTCGTCCGGAAATAGATTAGCCACCGGTATCCACCACCCTGCATATGACTACAACGTCATTCCCACCGTTTACAGGTATAGTCAGTACTCTGTCACCTGGCTGGAGACCGGCGGCCATATTCACTTGTACATCTTCGATTTCCTTCGCAGGCACGTTGAAGGTGGCCGCCCCGCTCCCACTGCCGGTGTTTATAGTCCCAGATAAGGTATAGGAGGGCATTCCAAGCGTTACCGTCCACCCAGCAACGAGATAATCCTGAATCTCATGCTTGAAACTGTCCAGTTTGAGACCAGAAGCTGTGATGGTGCCCATTTCCGCCGGAACGCCAACTAATGACTCCCCAATCTTTTTACCAAACGCTTCGTGAAATGCGTCGTGTAGTGCATCATATGCATCAACCATATTTCAGAAAATACCTCCTTTTGACATAATCGACGCTCGCCAGATCCAAATTCATATGCCCAGGGTCTCCCAGCATGTGAGTGATGGACGTCACGATCTGCTCCACTCCGTTCAGCTTTACTGAGTCCCCAGCCCGCAGCGTGTTGATATCCAGCCCGGTGTAAGATATGGTCTCTTGTATCCCGGTCAACATCGATTCTGCCAGCTTCTTCCCGGCTGCCGCTGTCTTTACATCCTCGTCCTGCACCATGCGCTGTAGCGTGCCGTATTTCTCAGTTTCGCCAGTTGCAATAGCGAGGATCGGGGACGGCGATTCCTCTTTGCTTCCTGATCCTTTAGTACGTACTGTCTTCTTGCGGTCCTCCGTGCCGATTACCTTTACTTTGGTTATAGTCCCCTCTAATGTACGGCGGCGGGATATGCTCTCTGTCGCCTCTAAGACCCAAACTGTTGAATTGCTACCGACTTTAAAGAGTTCCAGGCCCGTAGTCGTCATGCGAGGGATATACATGTCCCCGCCCGCTTTAACTGTTTCCTGCAAATCGGATGTTATCATGTTGTAAATGGCCTGCGAACGGTAAACAGCCTTTTTCAGCTTAGTCTTGGTATCCGGGATAGTGGAGAGTTTTATACCCCAGTCTGTCGCATACTTCCGGAGCCGCTGGCTGGCCGTTTGCCCTGCTGGAAACAAGTATTCGTCTTCGGATTTAGCTATATATATAGTCCGGTCATAAATCGTTAGATCCAGTGTTTTGATGTCGCCAGTGCCGCTGTTTACCTCCCAGACTACCCCAGGATCAAGGAGAGGTTTCCAAACGTTTTGACCATACGGCACGCCGCTGACCCGGATAATGTCTGCAGGGTTAATTACTTGCATGGAAGCAGGAACCGTGATCTTTACGCTAGCTGTATATGATATCTGGTCAAGAGAGTCTTTCAACAAAATACTCTCGATCAGCTCCCGAAGATAGTACTTATCCAGGTGGACAACCTCATAGCTCATGTGGGCATCACCAGCTTCTGACCGGGCTTGATCTTATTGGCATCCGGTCCGATGGTACTTTTATTCAAGGCATAAATGGCTCCCCACTTCGCGCTGTTGCCCAGCTCCAGCTTCGCAATTTTGGACAAGGAGTCTCCTGACTTCACCGTATACGTTTTTGGCGTCTTCTTGGTGTCTGGTCGGCTTACAGCCGTACTTGCGGTTGTGCCGTTTTTAGTGGTTGCCGCTTTTGTCGCTCCTGCCTTCGTATGGACTACCGGCTCTCGCCAGGTCCGCATAGTCAGGTCAAAGTAAACATCCCCCGGTTCGCCACCTCTAAAGGTCGTGTCATGTACAGAGAGAATCACCAGATTGTTTACGAATGTATCTGTGATGATGAAACGTACCGGCTGCTTACTAACCGTATAGGTAGTTAAAAGGTTCATGGCCTCCTGGGGCTTGGGTATATTTTGTGTGACACAGTACGTATCTGGCTCTATGGGAAAAAAAGAAGAGAAGGTGATTTCCTTCACCTTCTCCCCGCTCGGATAGTCAAACTCTCCGAATCTTACTATGTTAACCGTTTCGATACCTTTCCCACGGTTAATTTTGATTTCTTCCGGATTGACCGGGAAGACGAAGTTTTTGCCCGCTCCATCTATAAGGTGTAGTTCCATATGGATCACCCCACTTATTTCGCTTATTTAAAGAAAAACAGAAAAAATATAATCACAAAACCACTTAAAAAAGTTCGAAATAACTCTTTAGAGAACTTTTTTTTGTCATTTTCTTTATAAGCCCATATTGCATCACGAGTTGTAACGGCGAAAGTCAAAGCTATGAGTATTAGAAAAGGATAGTATACCCAGGGATTAAGCATTTTCGTTCCGATCCATAGAAGAATATCCATTAATATCACCCCTCATATGATTGTATTCTCCTTATGAGGGGAATTTCCTTTTATGGCTTGAAATTTTGCGTTCTTCTCCGCATTTCTGCAGCGATTGTGCCTCCAACTCTCTGTCCAATGACATCATAATCAATTTCCTCGTTTTGGACAGTTACTTGAACGGTTCCGGGTGGCAGAGTGATATTAAACTGATTTGTGGTCTCAGCTTTGATATTACGAATACCATTTTCCATACTACTGATCTGTTCTGGAGAAATCCGGACAGTTTGAGTTTCTGTACTGTTTTTGGTATTGTTCATTCTTCCGGTATATGGATCTGGATTGCGCCCTAATACAGCATCTACTCCCACCGGAAGTTTACTACCAAGTACCGCATCAATAACAGGAGCAGTTTGCTTCTTTTTGCCGTACATTTTATCCATGTACAAGTCGCTCAAACCACCACCTACCCAACTACCTCCCAAACCGCCACCAATACCGCCGACAATTGCACCTATAGCAGTACCAGGCCCGGGTATAACAGAACCGACTGCGCCGCCAGCCGTAGCCCCTGCCCAAGCACCAGACCATCCACCGAGTGAAGACCCAACTTTTTCAGCTCTGTCTCTTCCGGGATCTGCCGTAGCTATAGAGTAAGCATCAACGGCCGCAACTAACGGCAAGGCTACTTTTGAAGCTACTTTTAATCCCGGAACAGCGAAATCCTTCGGAGGATTGACTAGCTTTCCACCAGGACGATACCGCGGATCTCTCCTCAACTCATTCCAAGGGATTTTTGACTGAGAAGCATCTGCTACACCCGCAGCCGCTCCCCTAGCAGCGGATTCCCCGGCAATTATTGCACCTTCTGAACCCGCAACAACAGCCGGAGCTTTACCCGCTAACGTTTGTACTACATTTTTACCTGTACCTAAAACGCTCTTTGCGATGTCAATTGTTGGTTTTAAGACTTTTGTATAGATTGGTTTTCCCAACGCAGCAGCAGCTACTGTTATGCCGCCTGCAAGTCCTAAAGTTCCAGTCGAAGGTTCTGTGATAGCATTACCGTACACATTGCCTATTGCGCTTGCTGCCTTTTTAGCTATAACTCCTGCATCAAACGACTCAATAAACCCTGTGAAAAACGCTGCACCCGCAGATTCTCCCGCTGTCTTATACGGTGAATCATCCCCATCATCTAACAGTCCCAAAGCACCCATAAAGACGCCCTTCAGCGCTCCTCCTAATCCCGCTCCGATCTTGCCGGCCATATTTGCCACAACACCTTGTCCTGTACTTCCCCACCATGTATCAAATTGAGCCTGGAGGTCATCAAAAACAAATCCAATTTTCCCTTTAAGGCTAAGATTCTGGAATTCCGTATTATTTAAGAAATGAGTTTTGACATAGGATTCAGCTTGTGAGGTCATTTTCTCCATGGCTGCAGTAAGCTCAGGTGTATATCGAGTAACTACTTCAGATAATTTCGTTACAACCTTCTGAATAATCGGCATTGTCGGAAGCAAGGCTGAAATTTGGAGTGTTTCTACCGCTCCTTTGAACATCTCAACCGCCCCGGTCGCTGAATTCATCTTATCTTTCGCCACTTTGAGTGCTGTTACATTGGACATTTCTCGCTGGAAGTCCTTGATACCTTTGGCGCCTTCCTTATACAGAATATTCGCTGCCCGGATAGCATCCGTGCCAAACATCTGTTTAAGGTAGAACTGTCTTTGCTCATTTGTCAGCCCTTTCAAGCTCTTCTGAAGGGTATCCGCAATAGAAGTCATATCCTTGATATTCCCCTGATCGTCATAAAACGCAGAGTGAATGAGCCCTTGTGACATCAGGAACTGCCTGGTTGCTTTTGCCGCCCGGGCTGTACCTGTTTTAATACCTTCTTGTTTAGCCACAAACTTTTCCATGGCCTTTGAGATCTCATCGAACGATGATGATGCTGGCTTAATACCATTCTTCTGCATAAACTGTATAGATTTCGTCGCGTCCATCGTTAACAAACCGAAATCCTCAAAGAGCCCATAGGCTTTAGCTGTCTCAGGAACTAAGTTGAGGAGCAATGTCTTCAAGGAAGTACCCGCATCACTACCCTTTAAGCCGTTGTTACCTAATACCCCGAGAGCTAAGTTAGTATCAAGGAAGGACGCTCCAACCCCGTCTGCTACCGCTCCTACCATAGATAAGGAATACCTAAGGTCATTCAGGTCAACCGCTGAAGCATTCGCTGTACCTGCCAGGATATCAGATGTCCTCGCCGCGGATAGAGCGTCCTTTTTATAGGCATTTAAGGATGTAGACATGAGCTCAGCCGCTTCGACCATCTGCATACCGCCTGCAGTCGCTAGATTCAGCGCCGCGCCGAGACCGCCGTCTTGAACCTGGCTTACTGACAAACCGGCTTTAAGTAGCGCCTCTTCTCCTTGAGCCGCTTCCAGTGCGTTATACTTCGTCCGCATACCTTCAGAAAGCGCTAGTGCCTGCATTTTACCCAGATCTTCATCGGATATTTGGGTCAGGGCTTGAATCGATTTCATTTGGTTCTGAAAGTTCATCGCTTTCTGCGTTGATTTTACGCCTGTATATACGGCTGCTCCAGTAAGTATTGCCGCACCTGTAACTGCTGTATTGACCGTAACCCGGAAAGCCTTTCGAGTGAGATTACCCAACATAGAGGATAACTTACCTATCCCCGCTGAAGCACGATCAAGCAGCCTTACTTCCGGTTTGGCATTCATACGGTCTAACCGGTTCATAGACGATGTGATCCGGCTAGCTGAGGAGGTTAGACGGTCATTAAGTTGAACCGTCGGATTCATCCGGGTTCGGCCCAATGCTGCAGCTCGTCGCTGAGTTTGTTCCATCAAACGTTCAACAGCACGAAGCTGCTGTTCTGTTCGCTCCACGCCACTTGTGCCGATCACAAGGTCTAACTGATAAAATTCATTAGCCATTTGTCACCCGCCTTCCTCGGCGACCACTTGGCATTGCTGGCATCCCCGGTGGTGCCTTTGAAATAATCTCAAGCTCTCGCTCCGTGAATGCCCGCAAGAGCAACTGTTCACCTTTGGGCAAAGACCAAAACGCCCCGGGGCGTAGATCATGCTTTGTCCATAAATGGAACAGCAGCGTGACCATTCCCCCGGAGCGGGTTAGTTTTTTACTTCTTCGATATCTACACCGAATCCGGACAATTCGAGCACCTTATCCCCTACAGCATCCATTTCCCCGGCTAGTAGCAGCCGACGGACAGCTTGATCGCCACCAGAAAGTTTCAATTGGCTGGTAATCCGCTCGTCTCCCCATCCCTTCAAGCTCACTTTCTGCTCGTTCTTCTCCCCATAATTCTTTACAACTTGAATTTCCTTTGTCGCTTCCTGAATAAGCGTGGAGTTAAACATTTCGTTGTCCAGCTTCTCGGTTTGGATGCCCTTTACGTTTTTACGAGATGTGCATCGTTCCCGGATGCTGTCCACACGACTGGAGGTCAATCCATTCAGTGTGACACGCAGGCCCAGCCGCTTGATAAACACCGATTCTTCTGGTGATGTGGCTGCAGTTTCAAAGAGTTCCGCCAAAATCTGTTGTTCGGTCATTTCGCTCATTGTTTAATACCCTCCATTTTTATAATTTATTAATTAGCGACAATTGGATCGAGAAGTTCATAACCCTCAAATGTGAAGGATGTTTCTTCCGTTACTTCTTCCCCTGCCGTCCAATTAGCAAGTTGGATGCTATCCGGCATACAACGGATCAAACGAACCCTTTCGAATCCATAAGCTTCGGGATCTTCCAACTTTGAAATGATATCGAATTTTGAAAATCCGCGCTGGATCATACCAGAGGTTATCTTATAACCACTGATTGTGCCGGTGCCGCTTTGAGCCCCGATCTTAAATTGCTTCCAGTTATAACCGACTAAGTTCAGTTCCCGCTTGTCCACATCAATCTTAGCTTCCAAGTGGTTAATATTCGTTTGCCACACTCCATCAATAAAAGCCTGTCCAAACGTCCCGAGTATCGCCCGGGTTGGGTCCATTGCCATAACATCTCACTCCTTTATTGCACGTTAAACGTGCCGAATATTTGCTCCATCACGTCGGTATCATCCGCCGTCCAAGTGAGGAATACCTGATCGTCGTCCGGCTTGATCGCTGGTGAGGATCCATAAAACCGTGGATCAAGTGATACGTTGTAGCCTGTTGACTCGATTACGCCTTCAGTAGCCAGTGTCCTGAGGTAATCTTTGCCCGCTCCAATAAGAGCGAGACGACCTTCAGCGGTGTTATTGACCTTGCCGATGTAATTATCCTCTGCTGTCTGCATCAGATCGTAGGTAATCTGATCCATCACGCGAATCTTCCGGATTTTCTTCCATCCTTTGTTCTGACCGGACCGCAGTGAGACTAAGCTGTTGATACCCTTCAGTACCTTCACCTTCCGGCCATCATGTATAAGGAGGAACACCCCGCCTTTGACAGCTGCCTCTTGCTCAGAACGTGTCCAGCGGCGGGTGACGTCTTCAAACGGGGAAGCGGCATAAGTGGTAGAACCACTAAGTGCAGTTCCCGCAACAAGTCCAGCCACCCATGCAGCTGTTTGTGCGGAGCTGTAAGAAACACCATCCAATACGCCACCATCGCCGACATTAATAACGCCCTCAAAGTCCACTGTCGCGCTTCGGGTAAGAGCAACGCTCACTGCTGTAGCTCCTGTGTCCTCCGCTGCGGAACCTCCGAGTGCAACTGTGATTCCTTTACCCTCTGCCCGCAATCGTTTCACCCAAGCTACTACGCTGGTTCTAAGGGCCGCATCGAAAACACCGTCCAAGGCGAGCACATGAAAGTCCTGAGTCTCAAACGCACCAAGAGCGGCGATATAATCCGCATTGGTAATGCCCGATATCCCAGAGTTACCGCCAGTCAGTGCGATGTTCGAAGCATCAGCCAGTATGCCATTGCCAGGGAGCAGAACGGAAGCGGAAATCCATATGTTTCCGGCGTCCTCATTGATAGCCGCCGCTGCCGCCGCAACGGTGCCGCTGGTAAATGTAAAGATTCGCAGCAGGGTCGTACCGTCATACAGCTTGATATCTTTCTTGTTGTTATCTACCAAGTTTGTAGCAACGGTCAAGCGGAAGTTATTTCCACGGGCTCCCTTGTACTTGGCATCAATCCTCAGGGCGTTTACCGGAGTTGATGTCGTATCCTGAAGTGTTTTGGTTGCGATGGCTGCTGAAGAATCTCCAAGGCGATATGCCAGCACCTTCTTAGGTTGAGCCAGTAAGGCCAGCCTCAAGGTAGTTCGAGCCGTGGCGCTTCCAGTCTCATCATCCGTAAACAGAGCAGTAATCGCCGCTTCGCTACCGACTTCTACAAATTCATTCATCGGGCCCCAGTGAGCTTTAACAGGCAAAACGACAGTGCCGCGGGCTCCTGGCTCAATGGCTGCCAGTGCAGCAGCCTGAAAAATCATATAAAGACCTGGCAATGCCGGCATATCTGTTGCACTCCATGTTCCTCCTGCCATTTACAGCACCTTCCTTCCTAAAAATTCATCAATAAGACTTCGCGCCTGATCCACAGTCAATTCGGTTTTTCCACTGCCATAAAAAGCGCCTTCCAGTACCTCCGGACCGCATGAAAAAAGAGCCCCGGCATGCGCCAAAAGCTCTTGAACAGGTACGGAGGGTTTAACCGGCTGTGCTGCAGCTTCTGATTTCACTGCCACGCTTACCACCTTACCTCTCATATTCGTTTATAGTTTACTTCAGCCATCAGTGGACCTTCATCTGTCAGCTTCTGAACCTTTCGGCTTAAACTGATGGTAATCTGTCCCTCTTTTATGGCGTCCGCTTCGATATTCGCCTTCAGATCGGCAACAGTCATGTATCTACGGTCCAGTAGATCGAGGGGTATCTTAGGTACGCTGCCTATCGCCTCAATGAGTTTAAGCACACTGTAATGCTCTTGATTGCCATCCGGACCAAGGACATGCGCGGTGAACCGCTTCGTGATCTGGAACATTCCAACTCCGAGCGGCTTAGCTTCCATGCCGGTGATCCGCCACATGATAGAGGAACGGGTATATCCAACGGGCCAAACGCCCTTATACACACTCCACTCCCGTCCGAATAGCGTTTCAGTCCAGGAAGCAAGTGCATTAAGCCATGGATCTGATGTCACCGGAACACCGGCACCCATAGGCTGCAAAGCCATTACAGCAAACTGCATGCCGCGCGTAATGGCGTCCCAGTCCTCATCAACGGTATCCTGAGATGAACCCATATATGAACAGGTGAATACCTCTCCTGCTTCCGTTACAAGCGGCTCAGCCACCAGAGCGGCAGCTATCTCCTGTTCTAGATCGTCAACAGCCTCGAAACTGGTACGCGACACATAGGGCCATACCTCAATGATCCGCCGGAAGCCTGCCCATGCAGATTCGTTATCATCGTCACCTTGGAGAACAACAGCATATGGTTTTACGCTGTCTTTACTCGCAGCATGCGGTTCAAACACATCTGTCAACGATGGGACAGCTTCAATGATACGATTTCGAATTGCATTCCTCATTGCATCGCCCACCATTTCGCAAGAGCCTGCTTGATTTTACCTTTGTACTTCTTCGCAGTCGGTAAGACAACGGGCCGTGCCTTCGTGCCGGGATGGTTTACCTTCTTCACCGGATGAGCCGCACCCCGCCAGTACAGCGCCTTCTTATTCTTCGGCCGGATTACATGTGGCTTCGTACCTAATTCCAAGTACGTGCCGTATTTAACGCCATGCGCCAGGTACATTACAATTTTGTTCTTGCCCATCGGCTTCGCTCCGGCGTGCAATGACCTGCGAGCGGTTGAGGTGCGGTCAGTCCAGGTGGCTTTCGTCTTCATTTCGCCTTCTGCAGTTTGTGCAAGGTTCTGAATAATCGCAAACGCCCCGGCCTGCTTGCGCCTCATGTGGGCGCGGGCATTATCCCCAAGTTTCGGCACGATTACCTCACCCTCTCCAGATCTGCCTTGTAGCCCACAACAGTACCGTTAACGACATGCGGCATAACCTGCAGAACTTTGAACTTGTCTCCCAAATGGTTGAACGAATCAGATACCTCGGTGCCCGCTTGGATATCTGCATATTCGTCTGCCAGCAGGCTGTATGCCCTATCAATCTGAACGGTACCAATGGTGCCCGAGTCAACCTGCGGAGATTGGGCATTACCGCCGATAAAAATCCGGACGGTAATGGACGGCAGGTCTTCCTGAAATTCTTCATACCCGCCGCCCTTTCTCCGCTTCCCCTTCCGGTGGATAGCAATGGAAGAAGGATTCTGACTGATATTCCAGGCGATATGCTTACGGCGAAGAGCTACAAAGTCCATCACAGCACCTCTGGAGGCTGGACGCTGAACATATAGCTACCGTAATTCGCAATTTCCTTTACAGCGTCAGCTGTAGCTCCATATTGTTTAGCCATCGCCAAAGTATGATTCAAACGGTCTTTCAAGGAAGTGAGATCATATTTTTCAGAGCCGATGCTGTAGCTCTCAATGTCCGCCTGCAACAAGCCGGCTTTCTCCATCCACCCTTTCGCTACTGCAGAATCTAAAATATCTGATTCGGTCAGCAGCGTATCTAGGTCAAAGTCGGTGAAATTCGTACTTGCTTCCGTCCCGCCTTCGGGAATCCGCTCATTCAGCAGTTTCCGGAGGCGGGTGCGGAGCTCAGTTGTAGCTTCCATAAAATCACCTACTTAAGAGAATGAGATTTCCTGAACGTTTTCTTCCACCGCTGCATAGACGCCGCGGTAAGACCATCCGACAATCTGTGCTTCGATTAAACGAGACAGATCAGCTGCTGTGGACTCAATGCGCAAGTCTTGCTTTTCGAGCTCTTTGAACCCCCGCTTCGGACGGATAAGGTAAGCCTTACCTTGCTGGACTCCCGGATATGCAAATTCTTTCTTGCCTACAGTTACTTCCCAGCCATCATAGTAAATAATTGTATCTATCCCGGACACGGCAGGATAAGTGGTGCCGTTGATGGTGTACCCGCCTTTGAGAACCATATCGATATTCTCTTTGTCCAAACTGGACGCCAGCAGGATATTCCCAGCCCGTTTAGCTGTGCGGGCATCACCCTGTGCCTTAGTAAGTGTTTTATACATCCGCACCCAAGCTGGATCGGCTGTTTCGCCTTGATATGCAGTCTTGTTGGTTGGTTTGTACGTATAGGTAATGATAGGTCCCAAGTGCATGTGATTCACTTTGGCATTATAGGCTTCGCCCATCGCCTTGTTCATGATTTCAACAGTGAAATATTCATTGAAATCCTTCATTTCTTTGGTGTATTCGAAACCAGCGGCCTGTGTCAGAATACGTGCAATAGGACCCGCTTCTGCGGACAAGGCTCCAAATTTCACCTCTTCCCCTTCCATGTGGTCAGTGAACACAACTACACCGTAAATCGCCCATTTAACATCAACCACTTTTGGCAGGGTGGAATCGGAAATAGTCTGGTAAATGGGCTTATACAGCACCGGCACTTCTTCACGGCCCAGTTCGACATCCAATACCACTTTTCTCATCAAATCTTTGAATTGATCCAAGCTGCCACTAGTCAACATTTCACCAACAGGCTTAGTGAATTCCAGTGTTTCCATTTCTCCGTTTACAATGTTCTTCGCAACGGCAAGAACTTCCCCATTTACAACAAAGGCCACATCCGTTTTGAATGTGCCCTTACGGCGCTCTTCGCGCAATGTATCAATGCTGATTACTCTTGTCATGTGATGTTATCCCCCTTTATACTTGCGGCCCAAGAATGAGCCAGATTACGTTGTTTGCATCCTTACCGACAGTTATACGACCAACTTGACGATTATCAGTAGCCGTTTCAGTAAATTTACTGGTACTGGCTGACCAGTAAACAGCAGTGCCAGCAGCAAAAGCCTGGCTGGTGCTGATTTGGTCCGTTTCAAATTCTGCTTGTTCAATGTCCAAAATGACCTCTCCAGTTTGCCCAGCTCCAGTTGTGACGGATTGCTTTGCAACACCGAAGAAACCACCGAGCAGATAGAACTTTTCAGCTTCGATAACAGTATTCTGAGGCACTATCACCCGAACAGATTTACCGTCACTGACTTTGGCCCGAGCTACACTGGTTCTGGTTGTTGGTACTGGTTGTCCTCTAAATGACATATTCTTTTCACTCCTTCTCTTAGATGCTGGTACGGCGTGTTTTCACGCTGGAGCCAGCATTATTGTTATTGTTGAATCCGTTCCCTGTAGCCGCTGCCGGGTCAGTATGATAATTGCTGACAATCGCTTTAACAGCTGTGTCCGCCAAAAAGGCATCCATTTCACCGGCAATCTGCTCTTTGGTCGCTGTAGCAGCGATGGAAGAAGAGTGATATGACCAAAGCTTACCGATTGCTGTCGCAGGGTCCTTGATGTCCTTGCGGACCGCCTCAGAAGTAACTTTCTCTGTAATCATTTCGCCAACAATTTGATCGCGGCCCGCTCCAGCATCTTTTTCAGATGCCGCTTTAAGCGATTTAAATAGGTCCTCGACGTTCATTTCGCCAGTTACACCGAGAATATCCTTAGCTTTACCACTAATCTCAAGCGCACGTTGAACTTCTTTAGCGAATTCAGGTGTAAGTTCTTCAACAACCTGCTGATCAGTCAAGCCCATTTCACCAGCCAATGTACCAATAGTGACGCCTTTAAGACCATGTTTCTTTTTTACTTCTGCTATTACCTGAGCCCATTCCACTTGCCCATCATCTCCCTTCGAATGTTCGGGGCCTCCCCCATCTAAATCCCACATTTCACCACTTACTGCAACAATTCGGGTCGGCATCCCCATTCGATCCAATGGAGTCCAGTCAATACTAAGAGGGTCATACCCTACGACCTGTGTTTCACCCGATGCCGTCTTAAGTGCCGGCCTACCGAAGATACTTACTTGCTTAATTCTTCCTGTTCGCAAGTACCTCTTAAGGTCGGGCTCTTTTTGATCAATGATCCCACGGAAGTAAGCAGCCTTATCAGTCATCTTTGCCCCGATCCAGTGAGTTGCTGGGTCAATAAATTGGTTTGACACATCTTCAGCCTTTTGGTGCCCCTTAAATCCAGCAAGGGTACGTGTATTGACTGCATCAACAATGTCCTGCAAGGACTTGTGAGTGTAGTTCCAGCCTCGTTTCGACTTGCCAACCGGTATTTCTACCACAACCTCATATGGGTCCGTATCGCCCTGCTTGATTGCTTCAACATCCACTCCTGGAGCCGAGGGGATGTCCTCGACACTCATTTCGCCAGCAACTCCACCAAAAAGACGAAACAACCTGTCTTCCTCAGCCATCTCACCGTAATACATGATTTTATGCATTTGCATTCACCCCCTTTCGTGCCAGCCCAACAAGGGCTCCAGCAATCATATTAATGGCCTGCTCTTCGGCCGTTGCCAAATATCCCTCGTAATCTTTGGTCATTGGGAAAAGGTGTATGTGCAATAATTCATGAATCAGTATTTTTTCCATATCTTGTGGGTGGAGTTCATCAGGCGAATAATCCAAAGGGTCCAGAATACGAATATTTGCGGACCTGTGTTCCTCTTGAACCGTGATTACACCGTTGGAATTAGGTAGGTTCATATCCCTTCCACGCTCAATGCTGGTCTTAACATCCCAGTCCTGTAACCGAAGCACCTTTTGCCACTCAGCACATTTCTCTTTCAGTTGTTCCTCTGTAAAGATCACTGATTTCAATACAATTCCTCCTTTTCGCACGACAAATAGGCCGCTTCACTAAGCGACATTCGAGTACACATTTTGATACCAATCTTCCAGGTCTGGCTGACTCGTCGGAGTCTTAGCCCATTGGTTGAGACGGTGCATGAACAAATCAAGGTCTTCATGAACAGAAATCAGAACACACATGCAATTAGGGTGCGCCGGCATATGAGGTTCTTGACCTACCGGCCATACGCCGCGGCCCATTCCGTGGTCAGCTCCTGCCAGTTCGTCGCAGATATCAGGCTTAGGGTGGGCACCAGAGAGCACCCATTTCATGCCGGCATAGCTTGGACTTACTCGGGCAGCTGCAATCGTGCCCTCTCCAAACGCCGCAGCAGTTTCCGTTCGGACCAATCGCAAGGCTTCATAGGATAGATCGCTCGGAATCCGACCGCCCATCCGCTCCATCATTTCCGGATAATCTCCAGCTAACGTCTTCTTCCCGCGGCGAACATACTGCTCCAAGAAGCGGGCAGTCTTTACCGGATCTTCCCCGTTTTTGATACCGTCCTGAATGATCTCAGTCATGCTATGACGGGCTTTGATCCCCTTCTGCCATATCCGGTCTGATAGCATCAGTCCGTTCTCGCTCCGTGCCCACATGGCATCGACAGCCTGCTTGTTGGTTCGAAATATCATTCGTTCTAACGGCTCTATCGGAATCTTAGCACTGCTAATATGCAGCTTCGTGATATCAAAAGAGTAACTTGTCCCGGCATCAACGCCCTTAATGATGTATTGATTCATTTTCTCGCGAAGTGATTGGGGAATGTTTGTTTCTCGCAACATCTTCATCAACGGATCAAGATAGCGCTCGTTTAATTGGCTGCCGTATCCTCGGCTCCGCAGACTTCGAATTTCTCTGGCAACTTGATCTCCGGTCCGAATGAATATCCTGCGTACTTCAGGTTCCTGATTGAGCAGAACGGAGGTGTACTTTTCCCGAGCAGCAAGTGCGAAGACTGCATATTTACCAGCAGACATCTTCAACTCCTGTAGTAGCTTCCGGGCTGACTCCGTTGCATAATCTGCCATAAGCTACACCGCCTCGTTCTTTTCTGCATCCAAAATCTGCCCGTCCTCCAAGCGTCTAAGGAGCAACTTTGTTTTTAAGATGCGATCCTTCTCTCCTTCTACGTCGTCACTGCCTTCATAGCTATGCATAGTATCAACCCAGTACGCCAGGTATTCTACTGCCGCCGGTTCGCTTATAAGACCGCCAGCGAGCGCCTTATCCAGGGCTTCAACGATCGTTTTAAGCTCCTCCGCTACATCCTTGGAATCTCGCTGATCCACAGTCTCCCAAACAAGAGAAGTTTCAAAGGTATCAAATGTGACTAGCCCCGATTGGGACGTCATAGAAAGGACCATTCTCGCCAGCATCTGCCACGAGTCAGCGAATGACTTCCGTTTCCGCTCTACTTTCTGAATGAAGATAGGCATTTGCTCTTTCACACTAGATAGGCTGGACGGCGTATGGACCCCAAAAACAAACTCTGGTGTCTCAGAAGCCGATACGATGCAGTAGAATACAAATTCCAGCAATGCCATTGCATCCCCGGTGGCAGACTTGGCTTCAATGAAACCAGCATCTTCGTCGTCCTGAAACAAAAGGATCTCTTTACCGTGTAAATTGAGTTGCCCACCGTTTGAAGCAAACTTCTTCGGATCGGTAACTCCGAAATTATTAAGCAAAAAAGCAGGGACATTCTTAAGCTTCAGCTTCAGCCTTGGTGTACTGTGCATTTTAGATCCTTGCACTGAAGCAAGTAGCACATCATGATAGATTTTCAGAAACGGTTCTACTGATTCCAGGTCACTTTTACCGAATTCTGTAGTCTCATCTCCGTCATTCTTAAAATGAACAATAGGTATGAAACCCCACGGATTGTCGTGATCTCCTGGTTCTGCATTCGGTGGGTTCTCGCCGTCAATCTCAATAACACGACGCTCTGCGCTTATTTTCTGCCGAATTTTGCATGTTCTTTTGCTCCCTGATTCGTCATGCCATGAATGCTGAGATTCTAGAACATATTGAATAACTTCACCAGTAAGAGGATCAAGGTCTATACGAGTGACCTGCTCAGGAGGGATGATGTTATAAACAATGCGTACTTCGTTTTCTGGAAAGAGTTTGGATTTCTTCTCTTCTCTTGTTAACCAAACAAAGCAGTCGCCCTCCTTGATCGCGTTCAGATGTGTTCTTTGTGCCTTTGACTCGTTCTTCTTCATAAAGTCATTCAAGGTCTTTTGGGCGTCCTCATCAGATGACTTAAACTCAGGCAACCCCATGTAACCAACTGGTGCATTAACTATCTTCTTGGCAAAGCCAGCCCCGATTTTATAGCTTTCTTCAGTGTTGTCATATAGTGCTCGCGCCTTGGCATAGTCCACACGGCTTGAATCAAGCGTATACGTCCCTCCCAAGGTACCCGTAACCACTCCCCATAGACCGCTTAGCCCTTGGCGCAGCTTGGACATTTCCCCGAAGACTTTATCCATCCATATCCATTTAGGCATATACCCGCCCCCTTCCGAACAATGCAGCAACTTCTGGGTCTACCGTCACGCGACCATTCTTAGCAGCATGCGTTGCCATCTCCAGTGCATCTGGTCCGTCATCCTTCTTTGCCTTCGGGAATGACTCCAATTGCTCAATGAGCACGCGCTGTAGCCCCTTTGCAAAGCGAAGATAGTGGTTCTTGATGTCCGGTTGCAAACGTGTAATCCGTAACACTTTATCTGATGTTTGCTTGAGCTCAGAGATAGGCAGGTAGATGCCTTTCTCAGCAGACCGCTTTTTCACTTCACTTGCAAAAAACTCTTGGAACTGAACAGTCTCAACTACAAAATCCTCATACTCAATCCCGTTATCTTTGTAATACAGTGCCCGTCCAAATATATCGTCGATGATCTTGTCCGGATGTCGTACTTCCAGATCGGCATAGACACACCACAGTTGACCTGTGTGCCTGTGACGTGCAACATCAACGATAGCGGAATAGTCTCCGCCTTTCGCTTTTTTCCCAAGCGATGGATCACAGGCTCCAAAAATAATGTAGTCTTCTCGCAACTCTTCCATAGTAGGCCCACTCTCAAGCTCTACAAGCCCGTTGAAGAGGCATTGTGCTTTATCTATAGGTTCATTCTGCAACTCCGAGTTAAACGCCATCTCGGAGGCTAGGCGAGCTACCATGAGGCTGTAATAGGTATGCTTCTCAGGCCACAGCACTTCTGAACCTCGAAGCATCTCTTGCTCGTTGGATTTAAAGAAGATCTCAGCATCCCGAATGCGGTCATGGTTCTCAAGATTGAGCGCTATCCGTGTCCACTCATCCCATAAATCTTCACGCTCTGCGAACGCAATGACCGCCTTGTAAATCTTGCTATCAAACAAGGGATTGTCGATGATTCGCTTAAGCACAGAATCAGACTCAAGGATTGTGCCCATTACGACGATGTCCGTCAGGGACTTACCACCAAGGCCGGTACCACCTGCCCTAAGTACGGCCTTCATGAACCATTCGTCATACGTCCAGCGCTTGTTCTCCTCTGACTTAACGTTTTTATCGTTCTCGATATCATCAAGCACGATCAAGTCAGGCCTGTGGTTCTTGTACTTTAGACCGCGGATCTTGCCGCCGATACCTTTTGCAATGAGACAAACTCCGTTGGAAGTGACCATTTCCGTTACGTTCCAAGTTACGCCCCTCAGTTGACCAAAATCCTCGATGATGGCAACATTCTCGTCCATCTCCTCTTGGATTGCTTCAAGATACCCGCTGGCTTGATCCTCTGTATCCGAAACAAGCACAATGAAGTGTTTAAGACCATAAAGAGTACAGTACAGCGGCAACCCGAGTGTTAGCTGTGTCGACTTGGCATGTTCTCGAGGAGCTGCCCGGCACATCTTCGTACCACCGCTGCTATCTATAAGCTTCTTAAGGTCGATAAACATTTCGTGGTGATGCTTGGAAAACGGTAGGTTAAAGTAATGCGGCAGGTAGGCTTTGCAAAAATACTCTTGATCGATCTCGGCGAGCTGCCTTCGTAATCCATCCTTACCTGTGAGCTGAGTGCCCTCGTCAAGAAGATTGCTTATTTGGTCTGTCGGAAAGTGTCTTTGCAAATACTCCTGCATCAGTTCCAGTTCCCACTGTTCCATGTGCATCACCTCCAAGGCAAAATAAAAAGCACTCCTGAATGGAATGCTTTGGCTAAATCTTGTATTGAATTGTCTTATGCGCTGTACCTACTCACGACCCTCGTACTCCGCCACACGACGATACCACGTAGCTCTGTTCATTCCGACACTCTTCATAGCAGCGACAGCCGTAGACTGCCCAGCCTTCCAAATGGTATATGCAGCGATGAACGAATCATCGATCTCAATCTTTCTACGGCCAAACTGAACGCCCTTTCCCATCGCCACTGCTATGCCCTCGGCTTGTCGCTGCTTATTCTTCTTACGCTCTTGGTCTGCAACGTAAGCCAGCATAGAAAGGAACTGATCCTCAAGCAGCTTGCCGAGGTCGCCCATTTCACGAAACTTCCGGCTATCAAACAAAGTCTCGTTCTCAAGAACGACAATGTCAGCACTAATCTCGCGGGTGATCTCTTTCCATTCTCTAATGATTCCGTCGTAATCGCGGCCCAATCGATCTAGCGCATCCATGTACAGCAGATCGCCTTCGCGGAGCGTTCTCTTCATTGCCTGGTAGCCGTCGCGTTCGAAATTCTTCCCGGTTTGTTTATCAGTAAAGATGAACCGCTCCTCAATGCCGAGCTTTGCAAATTTTATGAGTTGCCTATCCAGATTCTGATCCTTCATGCTAACTCGTGCGTACCCCAACTTAATAACCACACAGATCATCTCCCTCGTCATCGCACCGTCTCATAAAGTATATACAATAATGAGACATATCACAATAAGGAAATGATACTTTATGTGTCATTAAAAATGATACAAACAAGGTTAAATCGAAGTGACACACAAATGAAGGTTTTTGAGACTACTGTTCTGGCGGTGATTCGGACTGTTCCAGCATCTTCTTCAGCTGATTGACGGCAGCTTGCTTGTCGTCGTCTGTTTTCTCGATTTTGATCTCCTGCTTGTCTGTGAACATAGCAAGGTGCCTGCCGATGAGTTCCAAGGCCTTCATCTTGTCGTGCAACTTGACCTTCCTTGTCCGGCCGTTTGTTGTAACCGACTCGCTGATCTCTGATAGCACGGTTCCGTCCAGCTGGTTGCTTGGCTTAACGGTTATCTTTCCATCTTCAGAAACCTCGACGAAAGCGTTCAAATCGGAGAAGGCGATTTTACCCAGTTCGCTCAGCACCCGTTCAGCCGTGATGTCCGTCCTCTTCTCTCGCCTTGCCATAGCCTCCTGTACGGCCTTTTGAACCTTAACATTAGCTAACAGCCTACTAGACTGTTCTGTGGCTGTATTAGCGCTATAGCCCGCCCTGATGGCTGCCTGTGTGGCGTTCAGGTCGATAAGGTACTCTTTTACGAATAATTGCTGCATTGCCGTTAAACAACTCTTAGATTTGCTCATACCACATCCCTCCAAATTCCTTTATTTTAGTCTTTCTTAATCAGTGATGATGAGGAGTCTTGCCGGGCCCTCAAAGTCTCTAGGAGCCTTTCCTACAACTTCAATCCGAAACTTTGCATGAGCATCGATTACAATCTCTTCGACACCTTCACGCCGACACAATTCTTCTGTTATCTCTTTTGTATTAAGTAGCTCTATAGTCTTTTGATTCTTATCCAAATCATTCACCCCTTCACTTTGTAAAAGTATGGTCAGATCGTTGTCGTGTTACCGTAATATTACTGTGTTATTACCGTAACGTTTGAGTGACGTTACATGCGTTCTTTTATGCAAAAAAGCCACTCTCTATTAGCAGTGACCTCAGCGTTGTATATTTAATTAAAACTGATTATACATATGGACTTCGAAATAACGATGTGAAGCATGTAGGAATGCTACGATACTCCCATTATTACTCTTAGGTAATACAGTAAAGTGATCTACAACCTGTTCTTTCCAATTTTCCTCTGTTACATCGAAGGACTTTAGGTGTTCTATCTGATTTATGACAAATGCATAATTATCTTCGCTTACCCTCGGGTGTTTCTTTTTCATCTTTTCAGAGAAATAGTTAAGATATATATTTATAAAATCAGAGTCGTCGATTGTTAAATCGATGTAATATTTTTCTTTATCTTTTATTTCTTTAATATCTTTCTTTATATAGGGGTCTAACGAGTCCTCCTTATAGAGGTCTAATGAGTCCTCTACATAGGGGTCTAACGAGTCCTCAATTTGATTCTTTAATTTAGGGTTAATGCGCAAATGCCTTTTCTTATCCTCTTTCCGTTCGAGGATAATTTGACGATCAATCATACGTTTCAACTCTCTCCTGACTTGCCGTTTATCACACCTTGTGAGTTGAGAAAGATAGTCGAGAGATAACCAACCTTCCTGCTTGTTGTACCCAAATGTATAACGGACTACAGCGTTGAAAATACGAGACTGCGTCATATTTAACTCAGCGGTCATAAGATATTCTACTACCCAATGGGGAACTTTAACAAAAGGTTCAGTCATACTCTATACCCGCTGCTTCAGAAGTTCACATGCTGTCATGTGATCATCACATTTACGTAAATCTCCTAGCAGTTTAGAAGATATTCTCTCACCAGGCTTAGTCGTATAAACAAAGTGTCCGTTAAAAAACACTGCGCTTCTTGGCTTGAGTGTCTCCCCGACTAAGTTAGCCATTTCAAAAACTTGAACCATATCTTCGTCTCGAAACACTTCCCTCATTGCTCTTACCGAGATTGCCCATTCCGTCGATCCATGCTGTGTAAACTTCTTAACCTCGCTACTATCTAAATAATCGTCAAACCTCCCTCTGTTTAGTGCCGCTATCAAGGTATTACGTTTAACACCCCATCGATAAGCTGCTTCAGATGGAGTTAAAAAATCAGTTTCTTTCATGTATTTATCTGTCAATATGCCCACCCCTTAATCATCATATGATGATATTGTATCGTCACCGAATGATGATTGTAAAGTGAATTATAAGCTTAACTATACTCATAGAAAAAGCACCGATTAAGGTGCTAGTAATGTTTAAATATTGTTTCCAGCAAACTTTATGCCACTCTTTATCTTTTCGATTTCAAGAGTGTACCTATCATTAAGATATAGATAATCAAGGATAGTTATATATTTGCTTTCACTAATCCCTTCTTTCTCTAAACTTAATTGAATCGTTTTAGAAGAAGGGATTTCATCCAAGCTTATTTCTTCTTTATAAAAGGGATCAAATACATCAGAAACTTTATCTATATCCTTCTGACTAATGAACCCTAAGTTTTCAATCTCGCTTTCAACATCCTCTTCGACTCCGTTTAACAATCCAAATATTCTTCCATCGGTTCCGTTATAAATACCCTGTGACTTTTGTATCCGATACATTTCTCCTAACAACTTTGCAAAAACCAGCTTTTCTTCCATTACTCCATCTCCTTTTTCGGTTTAAAAAGCTCTAACATTATATCCCTTTTGCAAAGTCTTCTTGAACATCCACTTTTGAAGTCACCTTTATATACGCGTCTTTCTCGTCATCGCCATAAGCATTTTCACGGAACGCTCCCTTTGTTGCAGTTGCTTCCCATGTTCCTCGAACGCGTTGATATTGGATATTCCAACCACGATATGTTTTCTCTGCTGCCAAAACATTCACCTCCCAGCATCACATTTCGACACAAGGCGGGCGATTCCTTTATTTGTAACTCAACTAAAAAAGCACCGGTTAGGGTGCCTCCAGATTACATCTCTCCGAACAGTATTGCTCCAGTTTCTTCGTTAATACTATCCACTTTATAAGTTATGGATGAATTTACTGGTGTAAGTTCGCTTGTCTTGAAGTTATAGTAAGTTGTTTTACCTTGAACCTTGTCCTGCTCATACCAATCTCTTATTTGTTCGAGTAATTCAGATTCAGATTCACTAATACTTTTAAACCATAAGTGCCCCGTTCTGTTAATGGTTAACATTTCATTCTTGAAGACATGTCTATTCTCTTCTTTTCCTATTTTCACAACGACTTCTATATTAGTTTTGTAATCCAACATGATCCCCTCCCTTCGACATTACGATTCGACATCTAGAAAGGAGTTTCCTGCTGAGTTACCCATGTACCTTCACCTCTGCAGCATTTGGTGTTTAGAATATGGGTTAATCTGATCTAATCGTTCCTGGAGTTCCTGTTTCGTATGCGTACTGACATGTTCATGTGCTTAATCAGATCGTTCACTCCTTTCTTTGAAATATAAAAAGACCACTCTTTTAAGAGCAGCCTTTATACATGTTTTTATGAGGTTGTATATCCATAAGAATATGTGTCTCTTATATATCTTTATATATTACTTTCTTTAATGTTTCTTTTAGTTATCTTAGGGGGAGAACTCTCCCCCACTAATGGTGGAGAATCATACCCCACGGTGGTGGAGAACTCTCCACCAAAGATGTATATGCTTAGTGGTGGACAACTCTCCCCCAAGAGCATTCATGATGTATGTATATTGTGTATAAGTATTCAAGAGTATTGGCATAGAAAAAGCCACCCGTGTATGGATGGCTTTTTGTAAAGCTATAAACTTCCAGAGACTCTACAAACTTATTTAGTGTAGATAATTATTGCGGAGAACAATCTGCTGCCCGCAGACTCACTGATCGCATATTTTATATCGATTAGGTGTTCACCAGGGATACTGGATAGTTCCGCATTAATTTTACTTTCTACCTCGTGCGCATTACTCGTAAACACTACCTTTGTGTGTACTTTGCTCATAATCATCACCTCCCAGCATCAAACTTCGACACTAGGCGACTGATTCCTTTATTTGTAACTCAACTAAAAAGCACCTGTTAAGGTGCTTAGTTTCGAATATATTCGATCAAGTTATCTTGATGACATTTAGGACATATGATTTTGACAGAATATTTATTATCTAATGTTTCAATGATCCTACCTGTTGGTTTATCAAACACTTCGACTTCAGGCGCGCTGGAGTGCGTAGCAATTTGAACCATCCATTCATATGTATGATCACAATCCTTATACGTACTGTTGCATTTATGCGTCCCTTCTATCTTCATAAAATCACCTCCTCCAATATCAGAGTTCGATGATCAATTAAATGATCACGATTCATCTAGTAAAGTCGAGTCTCGCTAGGTAACTCGCAGGATTCTTCAATATTTAGTCATTTTTATCTTGCATGTGTCGACAACGATCACAAAGTCCGCGTTCTACTGCGAAAACCATATCACTCCATCGGATTTGGATGTAATCCTGTTCACAATTTTCCAAGTAATTATCAGCCAATAACCCGTAATTAATGAAAGTCTCAAGTTGAGCATCACTCAAACTAGGAACCCCATGAGAGACGATTCGCTTTGCAATACCAATGACCGGATCACTCTCAAGACGATTACTATCTAACAACTCCTGGACATACTCTTCAAAGTCTTTGTCTCTTTCGCCTCCGTTTAACACTCTTTGAATAAGCCTCTTTTTATAATCGATATTCATAACTTACCTCCATTTCTTGGTAAGCTATTTCGCCACTGACCTTTAAAAAACCTTTTTAGATGCCCTTACCACATTCAATCTACCATTGTTCCAATGTACATCCCTCCAATATTTTTAAGCGGAGAAGAGGATTCGAACCTCCACTTTCGGTCGTTACTCAGGCGAGGACATATAACCCATTGCTCAACTTTAATTACTACTTCCATTATTGTATCATTACACCAAAGAGGTGGAAAATAATGAGAATAAATAAAATCGGTATCCTTTTTCTCTCGTGTATCATCTTATTCTTTGTGTATGGTTACAATCCCCGTAGTACAGTAGCAATTGTTAGTGTATCCGAGATTAAAGAAAACAGTATTGTTTTAATAAATCAACTGGGTGAAAAAACTAAGGTAAACGTCCCTTCTCGATTTGATACAAGCAAGTTGAATGAAGAATCTGATTACTTTGTTAAATACGATTCTAGTATATTTCGTCGGAATACTCTTAAGAAAATTGAGGAATCAAAATAAACCTTCTCTTTAATAGAAAACAAAAAGAACAGCTATCCCGCAAATGATACCCTTGTGACTCTCTGTAGGATTCTTTACGCTAAGGCCACCTACCGCCGTCAAACAGGTACTGGTTTGTGTCGGGTGCTGCTCTTTCTTGATTTCCTATGCTATAAATTTACCACGTTTAAAACCTAATGACTGATACGTTCTTCTTATTTTACAGGGATATTTTTCGCATTTTTTTAGTTTGTGACATCTTCTAATTTAGGCAACTTAATTCCGCTATTTTCGCTTTTTTTTAAAACACGCATTAACTCTTCTTTTAGGTTTGAATCGAATTCAGTAACATTAATGTCCGAAAACGCTCCCTCAGCATAAATAATGTTGTTAAAAGAATAGCGATAGTATACACATTCGAAATATCCAATATTTCGAGTTCTCAGATCTATTTTCGACTCTTCATCCAAGCTATTAAAGTCGTCTAAGTCTTCTAACCCCACGTAATAATTCGCTTCAACACAAAAATCAAATAATTTATTGAGATTTAATTTTTTGTCATTATCGTATGCCAAAAATAATGAAACTAAAGTAACAAACTCTCTTCCAGAAACCCCCGTTAAATTAAGAATGCCTAACTTATCTATATTATCTTCCACAATGACTTCTTGATCAGACATTTTAAAGTTATTCAAAAAAACATCCATTTTAGTTATAGCAACCTCTTGTGACGCTCTTGAATTTTCAATATGAGATATTCCTTCTTGAAATAGTTCTGTTACATTATTCATATTCGAACTTATTAAGTTTAACGCGCCTAGTGATTCTTCAAGCTTTTCAGTAATATTTGTTATTTCATTTACCTTTTCTAAACTTTTAGTGACATTTTCGATTCTCATTGCCGAATCCTCAAGCAAAGCTGTTGTATTCCCACTTGCGGCGGTCTGAAAAAAAGAATAAATCAATGCAACAACAGCCAATAAAATACTCGCAATGGTCCCCCCAAAACCTAAATAATCGATTACATCAGGGTTATCCCCTAATTTAACAGTCAAGACACCTATCAATACTAAGACTAGTATAACGATCCAATAACCCATATCTTTTTTCTCTATAACTGGCTTCCAAAATTTCATTGAATCTATCCCCCAATTTATGTAATAGGTAAATATTACTATGAGTTCCCTTGATATATCTATGTAATATTTTTTATGATTAACTTCTTGATCATTTCCATAAACTTCTATATGATACTAATCATTAGGAGGATGATAACGTGATTGAAAACAAATTAAGTGAGATTATGGGACGTAAGCGCTTGAAGATATCTGATGTTATTGAAAAAACTGGATTAGCCCGTAATACGGTAGCTGAGCTCTATCACGGTCGAGCTAAGCGCGTAGATTTGGAGACTTTAGATAAACTATGCAAGGCTTTAGAATGCGAGAGTCTATGTGAAATTATAGAGTTTCGACAGGAGGTTGAAACGAAGATATGACAGCATTCAAAGATGATTCGCTGAAGAAAAACAAATGGTATTTTGTCATTGAAGATGGTGTGGGCAAAGATCGCAAGCGTATTAAACGTAGAGGGTTCAAGCGCAAGCAAGACGCTGAAGAAGCTGAACGTGAGCTACTCAACCAGTTGAAGGGTGGCCTTGATTTAAAAGCTTCTAAAACACTGTATAGCAATTTCATGGAGGATCATTTAAACGACAAGAAGACCAGTGTCAAAGAGAGTACTCTTAAGATGTACAAAGCCTTGGTAAACAATCATATCCTACCAACTCTAGGCGATTTAGAACTTGGAGAGATCAAGCCACGCCATATTCAAAATTTATACAATAAACTCTTTGAATCTGGGAAACTCTCCGATGAGAATATTCAGAAGGTCCACTCCATCATCAACGAATCTCTAAATAAAGCTGCTGGACACGACATGATTATTAAGAATCCTGCTTTGGCCGTAAAACGACCGAAAGCAGAGAAAAAAGAAATGCTTTATTGGTCAGAGGAAGAATCACATAAGTTTCTCCAGTCAGCAGCCAATGACCGATATTATTACGCCTTTCTACTTGCATTGACTACCGGCATGCGGCAAGGTGAAGTTCTTGGCCTACGCTGGAAGGATGTTGACCTGGACAAGCGGACTATCTCTGTCGTGCAGATTCTAAGCCATGATGGAAAGACTTTTCAAACCGGAGCTAAAACGGATGCTGGTACACGGTCCATCGGTATCGATATTACAACCGTTACAGCTCTCAGGACGCTTAAGCATCGTTGTAATGAGGAGAAGATCGGAGAAAAGCACATTTACCAGGATAATGATTTGGTAATATGTACAGCTTTGGGAACTCCAGTGTCTCCCCGTAACCTTAACCGTTCATTCACTAAACTGGTTGAAAAAGCTGAGGTCAAAAAAATCAGATTTCATGACTTACGCCATACCCACGTAGTCATGCTGTTGAAAGCTAGAGAAAATAACAAACGAATTGCGGATCGATTAGGCTGGTCAAGTGTAAAAATGATAGATCGGTATGCTCATGTAATGCCTGATATGCAACAAGAGACAGCCGATCTCTTTGGTAGTGTTTTCTTCAAAAAAACTGGTGCCATTATTGGTGCCGCAAAAGAGGTAAATTGAGGATTTTAGAGGAAGAACCGAACGGTGTACGAACACTAAAAAACCGCACAACAGTAAGGGTTCGGAGGTTTGAGGAAGTTAAGGAAAGTACGCGCCGTGATCTTGACAGGGTAGGGGTCATGGGTTCGAACCCCATCCGTCCTATATCGAAAAGCCTTGAATTTCAAGGCTTTTTTTGTTTTCTATTCACTTATCATTCTATTAAAAACCCCTGTGATACGAATTTGATACGAATCGCGATTACTTTTCGTATCAGTTCATCTGATCCTCTGGGAAATATCATCGCTTCTACCCTTCAACCAATTCCTAAATACCGCTTTACTGGTATATAATTCCCTTCCCACTTTTGCAACATGAAATACGTGGAAGCCTGTTTACAATCCTTTCAATTCTATCGCTGTCCATGCCATCTTCAGGCTCATGGAATCAGAACCAAAAGAGAAAGAAGCCGCTACTGAAAGCAGCAGCAATATTCCTAGGAGTAAAAACAGACCGAAATACGATTACCCTCTTAAATTAGGGATAACAGCTGTTTTATCATCTAGCTTTCTATTTTTTTCATACGTTGACACTAGCTTCTCAACTACAAAATCTAGCTGCTTATCAAGAGATTAGATATCGGAATAATATGAAAAATCAATATATAGCCTTGCAGCTTGTCCCCAGGTTCCATCACAGCATGTCGAATATCCAGCACTTTAACGGCTGCATAATTCCATGCGGCAATATGATCTTCCAGCTTCATCTTGCATTTCACTCCGATCCGTTACACAATCTATTTAAGTTAATTACATCTTAAACAATGATAATGATTATCAATTAGTATTAGGCAGCTCTTCTATTTTGTCAATCGCTGTTTATTATCGTGCTTGCTGATAGCTTCGCATAAACTTCGAAAAGTCAAAAATAACATCGCCATGAATCTATAAACAACCACGAAAACCACTGGTCTAAGGTGTCCCCAACCTTTCCAATAACCTTCTTTGATGACATCAAATTCGCACAGCGTTGATTTCCATTCTTCTGGAACCGTTTATCTCTCCTTATGGGGTCTCATCCCTATGATTCCTTATCTAAACGTTACTTGAACTAAACAGGAACAATCTCTCAACATTGCATCTCCTATAATTTAGCATTAATATAAAATAATGAGACTTACTGAAAATCGTCAATGAGTATCGTTTTGAGGATTATTGCATTTTCGCAAACTCACTAAGGAGTAGGAGTGTTTTTTATATGTTATAGGGGAAAACGAATATTGGGACCAATGACTGAAGCTGATGCTCTACGTGAATGGTTTACTCTTTCCGGTACAGTGAAGGACATTTATATTATTGAGGTTGATGAGAACAATAAAGTAAGGCGCCAGATTGGACCTACAAAGAAGAAAAAGAAATAAGCATAGCCTGCAGCAACCTACTATAACTTGATTGAAAAAGAGATAAAACGTAAAAAAGCCCCACCGACCTTTATAGGTTGATGGGGTGTTTTATTAAAATGGAAATTTAGTAAGCGAGAATATTAAGAGTACCATCCCAACAATCGAAGATAGAGCAGCCATTTTATCTTTAGTTTTAAAATAGGTAGCTCCTCCATTAAAAATCAGAGCTCCACACATCCCCATCATTGTCCAAGACATGATCACTTGATCCTGACCGCTGAAAAATAGTATTGCCAGAATGATTGTTGCTGCACTAAATAGAATACCGAACAGCCTTAGTGCTTTCAGCAAAAAATCCCCTCCCGAAATATAATGGGCTAATGAATTTGCAGCTTACTCGATATTACAAGAAAAAATGTAGCCAATGGGCCACAAAGCAAAGAAATTAAAAACCAGTTTAATCCACTCCTATTTTTACCTTGTGCTAACCCGGCATTTATTAATGCTAATGTACCCCATCCAACAAAATACCCGTTATCCATCACGCACACGACCTTTCAACATCATTTTATAGGAATACGAATATCCAATATAATGGTTTCATCATAAGCAAATGTTGCAGGGATTTGTTATACTTGCTGAGATTTCAACAACTACTTTATTCTTGTGGCGATAAGCTGGATCGTTTCATCAGAGTCTTTTACCAGACATTTCAAAGTAATGCCCAGGGCAAGTGAAAATAAAGAGATCATAAAACTAATGACTGTAATCATTGCTCCTCTTAAGTCATTTGTGAAATTATAACGCAAGATTTCTGAGAAGCTGCTAGTAGAAAAGAAAATTATAGTCAAAATAAAAAACAATCCAAAAACACAAAATAAAATGTTTGATATTTTATTAACTCTTTCAAAATAGCTCACATACTCAACTCCTCTGATCAAGATAATAATCCACCAAGACATAAATGGAACCGGCAATACCAAAAAGGATAATGGCTATACTACTATTCAAATGATATTCCTGTATAAAGCGTTCATCGTATGCCTTGTAAAAGAAAACATATCCCCCGATACCACTCAGAAGCAATATCATTATGTGGCTAATCAAAGGATTTGCAATCATTCGAACAACCCAAGAGAAAGGAAAAATTATGATTGGGTAAAGAACGGCTGAAAAAAGAAATGCTAAGAAAATAAAAACAAACCCTATATTTTGAAACCCATAGTATTCAGTCGTACTGATCTTATTTCCTTCCCATAGCTCTAATCCAAAAGTGGCCAAGGTGAATAAAATCATCGAAACAAACCATAACATAATATGCTTAACTACACGCAAAGTAATCCCACCAACTTTATGCTTTATATATCAGCCATTTTATTCATAAGTTCTATTGTTAAATCTGCTTCCAATAATCATTTAGCACTTGGTTCTATTGAAGTTAAAAAAGGTTTTTGCCCTATTCTACTATTATAGGAAACAAAGTACTCCTCATTTATATTAATCAACTTAAATATTCCTTTTGGGATTGTGACTGTAGTTTGATCACCGCTCATATTTTGTACTACTATTTCTCTTTTATCTACTGACACTACATTAACAACAGCAGATGTACTTGCCATCAAAAGGTACCATATTATAAATAAAAAAATGATCAAAGGAAGAAATGAGAAGATTTTACGATTATTCATATCTATCACCTCAGAGTAAGGATCATCTAATGCCATTGCCGAACAATTCTTGTATGTATTTTCCCGACATATATTCTCTAAATTCTTTATCTAATAAGTATATTTCATCTTGTTTTATCCACTGGTAGTTAAAAACAGTTCCACAGTCCTCTCCTTCACCCTCTACAGTGAATCTCCACTTTTCAGGTAATCTTGTTTCTGGAATCAGAAGGTAGTCATGTCTTTCAACATTTGCATCTATATAATCCTTATAATAATATTGTGTTCCTATTTTCTTTACTAATTTAAATTGTTTAAGTCCACTTTCTTCTTGAATTTCCCTGAATAAGGCTTCTTCTTCTGTTTCCCCGGCATCGACATTACCACCTACTAATCTAAAGGGTACTTCTGGTACATTAAGATAAACTAATAAGGTCTTTTCTCCAACTTCATTGTCTTGCAAAATAAATCCGTATACCTTCTTTCTAATCGGTTTCCCTATCTTCATCGTGTCCCCCTATTTAGCTTCTTATAAACGAAAATAAAAAAGTATTTGATCATTGATCAAATACTTGCTCAGTCGTACGGTGTTATGAATATATGCTCCCTTGTGGTCATCTACGTTTACGCCATTCGAAAATCCCATAAATTTACTTTATTGTATTCTGAAAACCTAAATTAAACAAGAGTAACTCTTTAATTCTCACCGCTGATCAAAATAGCACTCCGCTTCTGTTTAGCACATTACAATCTATTGTGCATTTTATATAGAGAAGCTTAATAGAAAGGGGTGGATCAGAATGGCAACTCGTCAACCTGATTTGGTATTGATCACTTGGAGCAGAAATCCTTTGGTTCGTGGCTCTGCACGTAGGATTATTTCTGTCCGCATCATTGGAAATGCTGAGCCTTGCCGACCTAGCTTAAGACCCAATAGGCTACTCGACACTGCCTTAGCTTGTTTATTAGATAATGACATTGGTTTTAAAGTGGTGTTTCGTAAAAAAACTTCAAGGATTAGCGGCTATTTGCTGTTACAACGCCATTAATATTTTCAGAGGGCAGCTAAGTTGCTGCTCTTTTTTAACGTTGAATAGAACCTGAATCTGATCGAAATTAGGTGAGTCCATGAACTTACAAGATGTAAAGAAGAGCTATGATTTAATCGTAAGCTTAGGTATGTCTTGTGCTCCTGCTATAAATATGCAAAGAAATAACTTGAGAACATTCTCCATGCCTCTCGACTGGATGATTTCTTATTCATTAACTGATGTAAACAGACTTTATAAAAATAGATTTCATAATTTCATGGAGTTAACAAATCTGCAAATGCTCGAAGAGACACATTTTTTTCTAGAGGATGGAGTGCCCGCTTATCCTAATGGAAACAAGAATGCGTTAGTGAAATCGTATTTTATTCAGGATACCTTTTATAACATTATCTCTGTACATGATTTTCCTATCACCTTGGGTAAACATTGGTCTACGACCTATCCATCTTATAAAGCAAAGCTGGATTTACGAATTAAGAGATTTTGGGACAAATTACTAAGCAGTAAAAAAATTCTATTCATTAGATGGTTCGCCACATACGAACAGACTGTAGAGCTACAAGCGATTTTGTCTGATATATTAAAACCGAACGAATTCACTGTCCTTACCCTTTATCCCGTTCGTGAATTAACATCAGTACGAGAAATCCATTGGAATATTAATCATATTTTTGTGTTAGAATTTCCTGATGATATGAACGATTATGATAGCTGGGATTATATTTTGAAAGATATACAAATAACGCGCGATTAATTTATCTCTTATTAAAAAATGACCCTCACATGGGTCATTAATGTTGACGGTTTCGGTCGATCAAATGATTAATCATTTCTTGCGCAGCAAAAGCATATGGATTCAGATATAACCTACTGATACTTACAAATATAGCAATAGGGTTACTGACTCCAAAATCGCTTTGGCTCCAAAGTGATTTTGGATTTGTAAGTTCAGGCTCTACAAGATCATACTTTTCCATCAGCCTTTCCTTTGTTCCACTATCCATTACAGCTCCGTTTCCTTTATCCGCAAAGACTGCTCCTGATGAAAAACACGCCATGATCAGAACAAAGGAAAAAATGAGTATTGCTAGTTTCTTTTTACACATAATACAGCTCCTAATTCTTTCTATGGTCTACACTAAACTCTAAACCTTGTACCAACTCAAATATTTCTCGGGTAATCGCAGGAAATCTATGTATTCGACATTCTTGATCAGTTCTAGATCATATTCTATAAAAATAATGGGATAAAAAGTATTAAATTCTATAATACACCTTTCTCCATATAAAAACAAAAGCACCCCACAGCTATAATTAGTAGGGTACTTTTGAATAATTCTCCATATTTACAATACCAACATCCCAATAAATATTCTATGGGGTTGGAGTTCCGCCATTGGCATTTAGCGTTTCGCCACTAATATAGCTCGATTCCTGGCTAGCAAGAAATACATAAGCCGGAGCCATCTCTGCAGGCTGTCCCGGACGGCCTAGTGGTGTGCTCGCACCGAACTCCTTCAGCACTTCCTCTGGTTGCCCACCCACCACCTGAAGAGGTGTCCATACGGGACCTGGCGCCACTACATTGACTCGAATCCCCTTACCAGCGACTTGCTGAGCGAGAGATTTACTGAATGTATTGATCGCAGCCTTGGTCGTCGCGTAGTCCAACAGGATGGGCGAAGGGTTATAGGCTTGAATGGAAGAAGTGTTGATGATGGCGCTACCCGGTTGCATATGTTTCACTGCCGCTTTACACAGCCAGAACATAGCATATACGTTCGTTTTAAAGGTATCGTCAAAATGCTTCGTAGTAAGATCAGCAATATCGGGGACGAATTGCTGTTTGCCCGCTACATTGGCTAAAATATCAATCCCACCCAGCTGCTTGACCGCAGTATCGACGAGCTGTTCACAGTACTCCTCGTCCTTAAGATCACCTGGGATGGCGATTGCGGTTCGTCCTGCTTCCTGCACCAGCTTGAGAACCTGCTTTGCATCTTCTTCTTCCTCCGGCATGTAGGATAAGACAACATCTGCGCCTTCACGAGCAAAAGCAATCGCAACAGCTCGGCCTATCCCGCTGTCTGCCCCTGTAACAATCGCTTTTCGTCCAGTCAGACGTCCGGTGCCTTGATAGGTATCTTCACCTGTATCAGGCACGGGATTCATCTTCTTCTGAAGCCCCGGCTCTTGTTGCTGCTGTTGAAATTCTGGTCCTGCCTTGGTGTACTGAGTGGTAGGATCTTGCATCGTATATTGGTTAGACATCGATCAATTCCTCCTTTATTTTTAAAAAACCATTTTTTATTTAACGAACTCTTTTTTATGTAAACACAACAGTACACCGCTAAACATACCTCATCGATAGCATAGTCCTGAATATTTCCACAAAAAATACCCCAACTACCTGTTAAGGTGGCTAGGGTATCTCATACTTTAAGTATCATTAATCATTTAATGGCCTTAAATTTCCTCTGACCTGTCTGGAACCGACTCATAACGAGTACGTATTTCACGATTTTTAGCGTAGATGTATAAATCTAAAGCCACTATTCCTCTACGTGCCAATTTTACTAGCAGGACGAAGAAGTAGATTCCCAAGCCAATTGATATCAACCAAATTAAAAAGAACAAAACACCTACTCCCCCTCCGAAAAAAAGACCTGTGTGTTCCATACGATTTATCCGCTCCTTAAGCAATTTTCATTTTTTATCAGTCTATATTGCGTAAGCTTAAATAAATATATGGAAACTCACACATGAATCGGGACACCCTCCATACAGTTTCGCGTATACATTACATAAAGGAGTGATAAATCATGGGCTTTTTTATTTTCCTCTTTGTTCTGTTAGCGCTACTTAACATCTTTTTCCCACGATTCGGATGGTACATGAGATACGGATGGATGGTCAAAGGTGACGTTGAGCCAAGTGAGGCTTATTTATTAATGACCCGCGTCAGCAGTATAGTGGCACTTATTGTCCTCTTTTTTATCTGGTCTAGTTTCTGACTTATCCTAACGCTCTTAATACATCCTCAATCTTACGCTGATGCGACAATACGCCGTAATTCATCCAGGCCATGAAATCCACCTCATATACGCTGCCGTTACGTACAGCAGGCAAGTTGCGCCAGAGTTGTGTATCCAGCAGTTCCCGTCCTCCCCCTTCAAGCTGATCAAAGGTAATAAACAAATGATCCGCAGTCAGATTGGCAAGCTCTTCTTTTGTCAGGTTCACCCGATTCTTTCCACGGGTCAACTTCCGAACCAAGCTATGGGGTTGCAAGCCCAAATCATGATGAAGCACGCTTCCTGTATACCCCAAATCCTCACATCCATAGAGAGTGATTCCGTAGACTGAGATTCTTAAACAAGCTATGGTCTGACTATAGACGGAACTGGTAAGCAGCTGCTTGGCTTGCTGTGCCTGATGCTCATAATTGTCGATCACTTCCTGGACACGTTCCGTTCTGCCAAAGACTGCTGCTGCGGAATACAATGTGGCACGCCAATCCTCTTGATGAACAGGCAGCTTGAACAACGGAGCGATCCGGCTGCACTCCTCCAGATGCCAACGATGAAAGCCATTATCCAGCAAGATCAATTCGGGCGTATACCGGGAGAGCTCCTGCCAATTACGAGTCGAAATATCTACCTCAGGCACATTGTGGAGAGCCAAGTACTCTTGTTTCCCCCACTCGGCGTGAGAATATTGCGCCACAGGCGTAATATCCAGAGCCAATAGATAATCTTCCAAAAAAGGAGCAAACACCCTCAACCCATCCTGATGGAAGCTTCTGTATTGGCCTGGAGTAACACCCACCGATCTTTTAAAACGCCGATTAAAATAATACTCATTACTATATCCGACGGATACCGCGATATCATGCATACGGTCATTCGTCAGCAGTAGCTGCTGCTGCGCTCTTTCGATACGAAGCCCGTTCAAATGCTCCAAGGGAACCCTCCCTGTCACCTCTTTAAATGTTTGTGTGTAACGCGCACGTGTAATACCTGCTACTTCAGCCAACTGATCGACGGTTACGGCTTGGTTATAATGCTCCTCCATGTAGTGAATGGAACGCTGTATTGCCTCATGATCACCCGTGACCTGAACGAAAGAGGAATTTGCACGCATGATTAGCAGCAGCAGCTCCTGAAAGCGCGTATGGCCTGCGAACCATTCGATCTCATCTGTGCTTCTACGGCTATTGTAGATAGCCTCTAGCAGTAATTTACATTGTGAAAAGGGTCTACAGCTTAACAAACCAGATCGAAGGATGTCCTCTTTAGTCCTTCCTTCTATTTCACTCTGCCTGTTTTCCCCGGTTTCGATGATTTCAAAAGTAAGCCGATAAAAGCTAAGCCCCCGCTCCTCGGCATTGATTTTGCTTAATAACCCTGGTTCGAACAAGAACCCAGTACCTTTTTCCAGTGGAAACTGCCTCAACTCAGCCTCAACATACCCCTGTCCTTCCGATACAATGAGTAGTGTATGATCCTGAAACACCTCACACTGTCCGCTTCCTGACAGGGATAGGGTTTCTATATTTATCAAGCTATAGAATAGCTTCCTTCTATTGCTGTCTTGCAAATCTTTTGCCATTCTCCCGCCCCCAATTGAGAACCATTTTCATTCACTTCAGTGTAAAACAAAAAAGAAGGTCTATCAAGGGTGCTGATAGACCTTCTTTTTGCTATTCCTTCAAGGCAGCTGCCATTTATTTCACCATAGCTTCCAGCAGGTCATCAAGCTTCATCGAATTGGCCGTGATGGCACCAGTCTGCCAGTGGGAACGTTCCATTCTATAAACATTCCCGTTCTTCACTGCGGGTAGGCTCTTCCACAGCGGCCCATCAAGAATTTGGATCGCTTCCTGATTTCCTTCAGTATCCCAGCCCCCGTTGTCAGGGAATACGATGATATGATCCGCTTCGAGCTGAGGAATAAGTTCTTCGGAAATAATAGATTGATATTCGGTCATTTCTGCAGCCATAGGCACGGGTGTCAGGCCAAATTGAGAATAAATCACACCGATAAAACGGTTTTTAACACCGAACAAAGCAAAGGTCTTATCCGCTACGTTGAGCCGGATCACTGCTACTTTTTCTTGCCCCAGAGCCTGTTGCAGTTTAGCTTTTCCATCTGCCACTTTCTGATCATACTCGGCGAGCACAGCCTCAGCCTTCTCCGGAATACCGAGCGCATCTGCAATCGCTGTAAGCACTTGTCTTGAGTCCTGCAGCGCCGCCTCAGGGAGACGATACGTTGGTGCTATCTTGGAATATTGTTCATACCTCGTCGCATCCGCGCCTCCGTCCGCAATAATCAAGTCAGGGTCTTTCTCCAACAACGCTTCCAAGCTTCCGGTGATATCAAATTCTGGCACATCGAGATTTAAGTAATCCTGTTTGCCCCAGCTTGGATGATACCACTGAACCACCGGGGTAATCCCCAATGCCTTCAAATAATCTTCAAGGTAAATCCCGGCCACCCGTTTAGGGTTGACTGGAATCTCAACATCTCCGAATTCCCCTGTAATCGTCCGAGTTGCAACCTCTTCCGAAGCATTTCCACTTCCTGCGCTCGGTGTGCTGCTAGCTGAGGTTGATTCCTCTGCATTCTCTGTTTTAGCAACATTATCTTTCGTAGTATTGCTATTCGTTCCGCATGCCGCCAGCGCGGTCAATGCCATAATAAGTACTGCTGACCATAAAAACTTCCGACCCCATCTTACCATTATCCCTTCACTCCAATGCTATATTTTCATTGATTATCATTCTCAATAATCATTATCACAATAGTAGCATGACTTTTATAGCTTTCAATGCACTTTCTCTGCAAAAATCTTATACAAACTATTAACTAGTTTCTTCCCTTCTTCACAAATTTCTTATTATTTACGATTGATTTATACAATGCTTTCGCTTACAATAAACTCATAAACGCGCGTTTATGAAAAGAGGGGAAACATGCGCAGCGAAGATATAGCTAAGTTGGCCGGGGTTTCCCGAAGTACGGTATCCCGCGTGATCAACAATTATTCCAACGTCCCTGAAGAAACCCGGGCCAAAGTGCTGCGGGTGATTGAGCAACATCAGTACGAACCGAACAGCTTTGCAAGGGCTTTAGCCGGTAAGAAGACCGATACGATCGGACTCTTCGCCATCAGTATGAACGAGAAGGAGAATACTACCCGAATTTATCAGAACAATTACTTTGCTCCATTCGTTGATGCCGTAGTCGACACCTCGAATGCCCGCGGATGTTATGTACTGATTCATACGGTTTACTCTCCCGACGATTTCATCAAGGTAAAGCAAGCTTTTCTTCAAAAACGGATTGACGGCGGTATCATTGTCGGCACTCAGAAGGATATTAATATCGTCCGAGAAATGGTAGGGCTCGACTCTCCTCTCGTATTAATTGATTATGATATTTCTGAGATTATGTCGGAGCATCTTGACCGCAATCATCTGGCCATTGTGAACTCCAAAGATTACGAGGGCACCACAGAAGCGATTGAATATTTGATCTCTCTGGGTCATCAAGAGATTGGCATCATCTGTGGGCAAATGAATACGTACTCTGGACGAGAGCGTTATACGGCTTATGAAGATACGCTGAAGAAACATGGCCTGCCTGTAAATGAGAGATTTATTCTGAAAGGTGATTTTCTGAAAGAGACTGCTTACGAAGAGGTTAAGAAGCTCCTTGCTTCTGGAGATCCTTTGCCAACGGCATTCTTCTCCTCCAACGATGATATGGCTATATCAGCGATGGAAGCGTTCTCCGAACACGGAATCATTGTCCCTGAAGATCTCTCCATGGTCGGATTTGATGACATTCAGCTAGCATCCCGTATTCAGCCTAAGCTGACCTCTGTACGCTTGCCGATCTATGAAATGTCTAAGGCTGCAGTTGAAAAAGTAATCGAGCTGTGTGATTCACAGCAGCCGACGTTTAGCACGATCAGCTTTCCAGCTCGTTTAGTGGAGAGAGATTCCTGTCAACCGCCGAAGAAATAGCTTAAGATCAATCCTTCGCTGAAGAAATCTACATATTTTTCCGTGAAGCTGCTATTTGATTCGGTATCGAAACTACTGCTTTAATTGTCCTGCTTAAAAGCATTGAAAAAACTCCCTTCCCTCGAGGGAATTTTTTCTGAAACTTATAAACGCGCGTTCACAATCGAAAGGAGACTTTCTCACATGAAATTCGGAACCTTTGACGACACTCGAAAAGAGTATGTAATTAACACACCTAAAACCCCTTACCCTTGGATTAACTATCTTGGTAATGAGCAATTTTTCGGACTTATTTCCAATACAGCTGGTGGCTACACCTTCTATAGAGATGCTCGTCTCAGAAGATTGACCCGTTACCGTTATAACAATATCCCACTGGATACCGGCGGCCGCTACTACTATCTTTATGATGATGGTGATTTCTGGACCCCAGGCTGGATGCCAGTAAAACGTGATCTCGACTTCTACGAATGCCGTCACGGTCTTGGCTACACTTCCATTACTGGCGAACGGAACGGAATTTCTGTGAACCAGCTTGCTTTTGTCCCTATGGGTCATAATGCAGAAGTACATCGTCTTGTAGTGAAGAACACGGGCTCTGCTAAAAAATCCGTGAAACTGTTCTCTTTTGCAGAGTTCTGTCTCTGGAATGCACAAGATGATATGACTAACTTCCAACGCAATCTCAGCACCGGTGAGGTTGAAGTGAAGGATTCCGTTATCTATCACAAAACTGAATATCGTGAGCGCAGAAATCACTATGCTTTCTACTCCGTAAATAAAGAAATCGCTGGTTTCGATACTGATCGTGAAGCTTTCGTAGGGATGTACAACGGTCTGGAAAGCCCACAAGCTGTAGTTGCAGGTGAACCTACTAACTCCGTAGCTAGCGGCTGGTCCCCTATCGGATCACACGCACTTAACATTACGCTTGAACCAGGTGAAGAACAAAGCTTCATCTTTGTACTCGGCTACATCGAGAACCCTGAAGAAGATAAATGGGAATCCCTGAATGTAATCAACAAAAAACCAGCAGAAGCTATGATCGCACAATTTGCTACAGATGCTCAAGTAGATGCTGCACTCGCTGCACTTGCTGCTCACTGGGATAACCTGCTGTCTAAATATCAAATCCAAAGCGGTGACGAGAAACTGGATCGCATGGTTAACATCTGGAATCCATATCAATGTATGGTTACCTTCAACATGTCCCGTTCTGCTTCCTACTTTGAATCCGGTATTGGCCGTGGTATGGGCTTCCGTGATTCTAACCAAGACTTGCTCGGATTTGTTCATCAAATTCCTGAACGTGCTAAAGAACGTATTCTCGATATTGCGGCTACACAATTTGAAGATGGCAGTGCCTATCACCAATACCAACCACTCACTAAAAAAGGGAACAACGAAGTCGGCACCGGCTTTAACGATGATCCGCTTTGGTTGATCCTAGGAACGGCTGCTTACATTAAAGAAACTGGCGATACCTCGATTCTTGATGAGCAGGTTCCTTTTGACAGCGATCCGAATAACACCGCTACTCTGTTCGAGCACTTGAAACGTTCCTTCGAGCATGTGACTAACAATCTCGGACCTCACGGCTTGCCACTGATCGGGCGCGCAGACTGGAATGACTGCTTGAACCTCAACTGCTTCTCTACTGAGCCAGGTGAATCTTTCCAAACTACTGCCAACATCGAAGGTCGCGTTGCGGAATCTGTATTTATCGCGGGTCTGTTCGTCTTCGTTGGACCGGACTATGCTGAAATCTGCCGGATGCGCGGACTTAACGATGTAGCTGTGGATGCTGAAGCTAAGATTGACAACATGAAAGAAATCACATTGACGCACGGCTTCGATGGCGATTGGTTCCTGCGTGCTTATGATCACTATGGCGACAAGATCGGTTCCAAAGAAAATGAAGAAGGTAAAATCTTCATCGAACCACAAGGGATCTGCGTAATGGCCGGTATCGGTGTGGAAAATGGTCAAGCTGAAAAAGCTCTATCATCCGTACAAGAGCATTTGGATACTAAATACGGTATCGTATTGCAACAGCCACCGTATTCCAAGTACTATCTGAACCTGGGTGAAATTTCTACGTACCCTCCGGGCTACAAAGAAAATGCCGGTATTTTCTGCCATAATAACCCTTGGATCATGATCGCTGAAACTGTACTTGGACATGGCGACAGAGCGTTTGAAATTTACGCAAAAATTGCTCCTGCTTACCTGGAGGATATCAGCGAAATTCACCGCACAGAGCCTTATGTCTACTCCCAAATGATCGCAGGTAAAGATGCCGTTCGTCACGGGGAAGCTAAAAACTCCTGGTTGACTGGTACTGCTGCATGGAACTATGTAGCCATCACTCAATCGATCCTTGGCATCCAAGCGGATTTCAATGGTCTGAAGATCGATCCTTGTATTCCTACTGAATGGGATAGCTTTGAAATCACACGCGTCTTCCGTGGAGATACTTATGTGATTCAAATCAAGAACCCGAACCATGTATCCAAAGGTGTAGTTAGTCTTACCCTGGATGGCACAGCTGTCGAAGGTAACATCATTGCTCCAGTTGGAGACGGTGCAGTACACCACGTAGTTGTAGAACTGGGTTAAAAAAATCCGCTCAACCGTTCACTTGAACGATTGGGCGGATCTATAATTAACGCTGAATGACTCCTGAACTCTTCAGGGGTCTTTTTTTTACCCTTCCACAACATCTGCTCTTAAATCACTCGCAACCTCAAGCATTCTCGGGATCACAGCTTCATTATTTCCAGAAACGTAAATATCCCCTTGATAATGCCTAAATGGGATTGTAGTATCACCAAAGCTCCACATAAAGAAATCTCCCTCAATAGACATCGTAGTGGCGCCTGCTACTGTATAAACTGATGTATAGGTGAAATCAGGTTTTGATGCGAAATACTGCTTGCACTCTTCTAAAGATATGGTTTGTGTTGAACCTCCATCATTTTGCATAGCTCGTGTAATTCGATAACGTTTGCTCATTGTGATGCCTCCAATATTTTCTGTAAAATGATCAGCTACCTTGTCCCGATCAAATATAGCATACAATAAAGCGTAAATCCCAGCTATCCTAAACCTTAAATTACTTCGCCTGTCCCATAACTCACATACTACCTTCCGGAATCCATACCTTCATTTCACCACTGCCACGATTGCCCCACAAGTAATATGGAACAGCTTTGACCTTAACGGATTGAAGAGGTGCTTTCTCTCTGCTGTAAAGTCCACCACTCCAGCTCTCTTGATCAACACGCAGTCCATCTGCCTCGACAACAACAGCGCCACCAAGCAAAGTCTCATCAAAAGCCGCCGTAAGTTCACCGTCTTCTTTTAAAGAAATAGAGCTTAAAGGCTCACCATTATCGATACTTTCAAGGCAATACACAAGCGGTCCGCGTTGAATCGTTACTTTTTGAGCATCTGCACGCAAATTGGGATGAGCGTAAATGCGATGTGCCTCCATTGGGTCATTCACTTCGATTATGTCTCCTGCTCTCCACATTCTCCGAATAACGAGGTATCCCTGCTCGATGTTCTCAGCAGTGTTCAGCGCTTCACCATTGACTCTGATTTCCATTCCTAGACTCCACGATGGAATCCGTAAAGCAATCCCAAACTCCGCTTCCTCTTTCGGATTGATCTTCATCGAGACTATACCTTTCCATGGATAGGTACTTTGTTGTTGAATGGCGACATCCGTTCCGCCCAGCTTTGTTCTCAGCTCACTGCCAATATACAAATTCGTATAGAGTGTATCGCCATGAACCGTGTAAATATATTGATTGAGCGAAGTAAGTAGACGCGCGACATTCGGAGGGCAGCAGGCGCAGCCAAACCAGCCTTGACGTTCAGACTTCACATGATGTTTCTCCGGGTTGCAACTGCATGCCTGAGGCCATACTTCTAGTGGGTTCACATAAAAATAGTGCTTGCCATCCTGTGCCATCGAGCCCAGTACATTGTTGTAAAGCGCCCGCTCCATGACATCGGCATAACGTGCATCCGGTGATATTCTCAGCATACGCTGTGCAAAAAAGATCAACCCAATAGAGGCACAAGTCTCTGCGTACACCGAATCGTTAGGCAGATCATAATCGAAGGTGAACGCCTCCCCTCTATGTGTAGAGCCGATCCCGCCTGTAATGTACATTTGCTTGTTCGTAATGTTATTCCACAGTCTCTCGCATGCTTCACGAAGTGATTCATCTCCAGTAATAGCGGCAAGATCAGCCATAGCAGTATACATATAAACCGCACGTACAGCATGGCCTACAGCCACCTTCTGCTCTCTTACTGGAAGATGACTCTGGTAATATTTTAAATCAAGATCCTCCTTCCGACCTGTGAAAAAATTGATCTTCCCCAGATTATCCCATTGTTCCTTTAAGAAATTCGGCTGTTGACCTCGCTCATTAATAAAAAAGCTGCTGAGCTTCAAATATCGTTCCTCACCTGTCAATCGATACAGCTTAACGAGCGCGAGTTCAATCTCCTGATGCCCATCATAGCCCTGCATTTTGCCTTCTTCCGGTCCAAACACAGAATCGATATGATCAACCATTCGGCACATGATGTCGAGCAGTTTTCTTTTGCCAGTAGCTTCATAATAAGAAACGGCAGCTTCTATGAAATGTCCAGCACAGTACAGCTCATGACAATCGTTCAAATTGGTCCAGCGTTTACCCGGTTCTTTTATCGTAAAATAAGTATTTAAGTATCCATCTTCCTGCTGCGCCTCGCCAACGAGGTCAATCACTTCATCCGCTTGACGCTCTAGCTCAGGATCACGTGTAATGCTTAAGGAATAACCAACAGCCTCCAGCCACTTAGCCACATCACTATCTTGAAATACCCAGCCGTAAAACTCGCCAGTCTTCCGGCCCGCAGCAATCTCAAAATTAGCAATGGCATGACTCGGTTCAGCTCCCAGAGCTCTATCGTGCAATGCCTCATATTGATAGGGGATAACAACGTTCTGGACCAGCCTAATGTATCCGCCCCAGAAATCATCTTGAATGGTAACAGTTTGATCTTTTACAACTTCTTGATCCTGTATAATCTTGTTCATCCTCATCTTCCCCTCAGCCTTATTTCATACTCGCTAATAATAATTATAGGGGGTAGAATAGATTAAAAATACGATCAGAAGCAACCCCTTTTTTGTACTATTTCACACTTTAGAAAGGAGGGATAATTACAAAATGGGCCTTTCATTTATACATTTCGCTGCGCCGCCATTTCCTTATTTTCTAGAATGCAATCGCACGGTTTATCAACCCGGAGATCAGCATCCGAATAGAAGCCATATTGGAATATTTGATCTACTTATTGTAGAACAAGGCTGTCTATTTATCGGGGAGGACCATAATCAATGGGAGGTTTCGGCGGGACATACACTGCTATTGCTGCCCGATCGCTATCATTACTCCGTTAAGCCATGTGATGAGACCACTTCATTTATATGGATTCATTTTCATACCCTTGCAGATTGGTCTAGCTCTGAGGGTGGACCCGTGTATATCAACCGTGAAACACATTTTCGGCAGTTTCTTACTCCTCCGTATACCATTCGAGTGCCACAGTTCGGCCCTCTCCCTGACCCTTTTGAACGGAGTGGACAAGCTGAGATGCTATTACAGCTGTCTACGGGCCGGCGTTCCAGCGCAGTTTGGCAGCAGCAACGGATATTTGAAGAAATGCTGCGGATGATGGATCTGGCACAGCATGATACTTCAGAAAGTCACGCGGTGGAAATTGCAGAGCAGACGGAGACTTATATCCGTAATCATTATGCGGAGCCTCTCTCCAATGCCTCACTAGCGGACGCACTGCATTTTCACTATAACTACCTTACTCGCTGCATGAAACGAGTATATGGGCTGACTCCGATGGAGTATTTGACGGATTACCGTTTGGAACAGGCTAAGCTATTGCTGCTTAAGACTGAGCTTTCTATAGCCGGAATCGCAGAACGTACCGGCTTCGAGAGTGCCGCCTACTTCTCGCGTCGATTTGCTCAGCAGATCGGAATCTCTCCGCTTCGCTTTCGTAAGCGTTACTCCCGTTAAAAACACAAGCAGCACGTCTCCGATTATTGGACACGTGCTCCTTCCTCCATACCGTTACATTCATACTTTCATTTCTGACTTGCTTACGCTTAGTTACTTGGTGTCTTTTGAGCGTTAGGAACCGTCTATTCCTCACACACTATGTAATATAAGACTTTTTAACCCTGATTCATAATCAGGTTTTTTTGTTCAACTGCAATTTTTTGGAAGTGACAAGCATATTTATAGACATGCCTTTAATGTGGAGATGTTAAATATGCGGCCATTAAGATACCTTATCATTCTTTTAGGAAGCTTACTCGTTGCTGCGGGAACTAATTTTTTTCTCGTACCATATAAAATCCTGGATGGGGGAATAATAGGGATAGCCCTCATTATTAATTATTTATCCGACGCTAAAATTGGCGTAGCTATAATTCTCTGCAGCTTTCCTATCTTTCTGCTCGCTTGGTTAAAGGAACGCGATATCTTTTACAACAGTGTACTCGGCCTATTGATCTCATCATTTCTGATCGAGCTTCTCGGTCCTTTCCAATATCACTTTCTATATTATTTTGAGTTTGGTTCCATTTCTAGCGCCATTATTGGCGGTTTTTTGATGGGAACGGGACTTGGGATTATGCTGCGGTTTAAAGCAAGTACGGGTGGCACCGATCTGCTCGCTCAATTTATAAAAAGGTATGTCCCGCTGAACCTTGGATTCATCATTTTTTTGACCGACTTTATGATTATCGGCGCGGGAGGACTCCTGATTTCCAAGGAAACCTTCTTCCACTCCATCCTCACGATTATCTCTGGGGGCGTGGCTACGGGTCTATGCACACTTGAGACGAAATAAATGGAAATAAATAAGAATATACACGATCATACGTTCGCATTATAATAAGGAGAAAAAATATAAGGTATCTCTACCTCACCTGGAGCGTGTGAACCTATGAATAAAGAGCGTGTCATTATGCTATCTGATTGCCAAAGCTTCTATGCCTCCGTGGAAAAAGCCTCTAATCCGCAGTACAGCAATAAGCCGCTGATCGTTGCTGGAGACCCAGCTAGACGGAGCGGTATTGTGCTGGCTGCCTGCCCTATAGCCAAATCCTATGGCATTACTACCGCTGAGACGTTGAAGGAAGCGCTGGCAAAATGCCCCGAAGTCATCGTGGTCAGACCACATATGCAGCAATATATCGATGTCTCCTCTCAAATCACAGATATTCTACGTAAGTTTAGCGACCAGGTAGAGCCCTATTCTATCGATGAACAGTTTATTGATGTCAGCGGTAGCCTCAGCTTATTTGGCAGTCCAAGGGAGATCGCTACCGCCATTCAGGATCTAATTCGTAGAAACACAGGTGTGCGTGCGCGCATCGGCATTGGATATTCCAAGGTTACCGCCAAAATGGCTTGCGACCTGTGGGCCAAGAAGAACGCGGATGGTATATTCACCCTCGCTCACGAGGAGCTTCCGAATGTGCTCTGGCCTCTCCCCATTAGCGAGCTGTTCATGGTAGGTCGCCGCATGTCCGCCCATTTCCAAAGTATGGGTATTACGACGATTGGCCATTTGGCACAGATGCCGCTAAGCGAGCTAAAATGGCGCATGCGGGAGAAATTTCACAAAAAATGTGATATCGACGCCGAGCTATATTGGCGGATAGCCAATGGCATCGATGACAGCCCCGTGAGCCCAAGCACCTATGAAGTCGCACCCAAGAGTGTCGGGCACCAAATGACGCTGCCCCGGGATTACTATAAGCTGCAAGATATTAAGACTATCATTCTTGAGCTATCTGAGCTTGTATGTAGACGTTGCCGCAAATTGAAAGTGCATGGTGCAGTCGTGTCTATCGGCTGTCAAGGTGCCAGCTTTGATGACCCCACAGGCTTCTCAAGACAGACTACAATGAGCGATCCTACGAACGCCACCCTGCTGGTATATGAAGCAGCTCTTTCTCTCTTCAAACTCCACTGGGACGGTCAGCCTGTGCGTAGAATCCACTTAAGCCTGTCCAATCTATCTGACGAAAGCCAGTACCAGCTAACCCTATTTGAGTCTCGCCCTCGCTATCGTGAACTCGAACGGGCGACCGATGCCCTCAAGAATAAATACGGGGAGACGATCATTGGGCGAGCAGCTTCTTTTACAGATGCCGGGCAGCTTAAAGACAGATCTGGAAAGATCGGCGGACACTATAAATAAAAACTATATTAAATTACACACCATATCGTTTATAATGCTATATTGGGATTGTTATTTTCACGTAGATGAAGCGACAATCGAAATATGTAAACATAGATAATTACATTCCAGAGGAGGACCGGAGAAGTTGGATAGCACGAGCAACACTAACACTACGTATTATGAAATCGTTGATCTCTGTCTTCTTGCTGGCAAGATCATGCTGCAGAATGGTGCAGAAACATCCAGAGTTGAAGATACGATGACACGAATGGCAGGATCTCTCGGGTTCCCAGGAGCTCATAGCTATGTGACGCCAACCGTTATTATGTTCACCACAAATAGAATAGAACCTGTTAAGTTATACAGAATTGCGGAGCGAACAACAGATCTGCAGAAGGTATCGGAGGTCAATGACATTTCTCGGCGTCTAAGCGAACGTCAGATTACAGCTGAGGAAGCTCGTGCAAAATTAGGAGAAGTCGATGAAGCCTCACCTGTCTATCCCGTATGGCTGCAGATCTTAGCAGCCGCCCTTACTGGTGCTTGCTTCACCGTTATGTTTAAAGGCAGTTTGTGGGATGCTCTCCCCGCCTTGCCGATTTCCGGACTAGGCTTCGCTGCGGTCATTTATCTGCATCGTTTAGTGCAGACTAAATTCTTCGCAGAGTTTACTGCTTCCTTCCTGATCGGACTTCTAGCCTTCTGTTCTGTAAAGCTGGGGATTGGTCAAGAGATGGACAAAATCATTATCGGCTCCGTTATGCCTCTAGTACCCGGACTACTCATTACTAATGCCGTTCGTGATCTGATGGCCGGTCATCTGGTCTCAGGCATATCCAAGGGAGCCGATGCCTTTCTAACTGCATTTGCGATCGGTACAGGTATCGGGCTTGTACTATCACTATTTTAATATCCATGTGAAAGAGGTTAGCCCTTCATGATTTTGCAACTTATAACCAGTTTTATCGCCGCGGCAACCTTCTGTATTCTATTTAATGCGCCTAAGCGCTCACTACTACAGTGTGGTTTTGCCGGAATGGTGGGCTGGATGGTGTATGTGCTTCTTAATGTAGAGTTCGGACCTGTTGTAGCTACGTTTGCAGCTAGTGTAATAGTGGGCATCGTCAGCCAATTTTTTGCGCGATCCTTCAAAATGCCGGTTATTATTTTTAGTGTAGGTGGTATTATCCCGCTTGTTCCGGGTGGTCTCGCTTACGATGCTATGCGTAAATTTGTGGAAGAGGACTATACTCTGGCTGTAGAAATCGCAGTTCGGGCATTAATGCTCTCTGGAGCCATTGCAGCTGGACTCGTGCTAAGTGATGTAATTGGACAAATGTTCCGTCGTCGTGCAATCAAATAACAGCATACTTCTTCAAAAAAAAGAAATCGCCTGTTGGTACAATGGTGGTCACCCATCCATCTCCCAAGGAGCGATTTCTTTGTTCATCTCTATGCAAATAACGCTTCAGGGAAGACTAAAGGCGCAGCACCCGGATGAATACTATTGATACTAGTGTTCTTGATCCAGGACAGCCCTACAGTACCCTCACCCGCATGAACAGCCACAGCAGGAATATAGGTCATAATCTCAGTTCGTATGTCAGGCGCCATTGCTTTTATGTCCTCTTCTAGCTTGAGTGCCATCTCTAAATTATTCGAATGCATGATACATACATCACTAACAAGCCCTACATCCTGTTTAAATATCTCCAAAAGCGCTTGTTGCGTTTTCTTCATTGTACGGATTTTCTCCACAACAACGACCTTCCCTTCGTCAAAACGAAGCAGCAAGTTTATACGCAGCAATTGGCTAAGTACAAATTGTGATCCAGAAACACGTCCACTGCGATGAAGCTGTGTCAAGCTTGCAGGAATTAAGTAAAAGGACATATTCTGAATAATATTTTCAATCTTCGCTTTAATTTCTAGTCCAGAAAGACCCTTCTTCTGCCAATGTATACCGCGCATGATCATTTCTCGGATTGGATAAGCGCCAACCTTGGCATCAATTCCAATTACATTAGCCTCCGCTATTTCGGCGCCTTGCATCGAAGCATTGTAAGTGCCACTGAGCTCTGAAGAAAGATGTACAGCAATAATTTCATCGTATTCTTCCTTCAACCGTTCGTATAGCTCAATAAACTCACCGATTGGAGGCTGTGAGCTGCCTACCTTTTCATGCTGGCGCATTTTCTCATAGAAGTCATCGATCGTAATATCTATATTCTCTTTATAACATTCGTTGTTAATAATAATCCGTAACGGAATAATATATACATGATTATTCTTAGCGAACTCCGGATCTATGATACTTGTACTGTCGGTTACCCAGGCAATTGATTTCATGGTCATTTGTCACTTCTCTCTCTCATAAAAAGGAATAGTAGAATGAATGAGGAGACAAGGGCCAATAATTTCTGACCAGTGAATCACACGCTCACCCTGAATAATCAACTTAAGAATTGAACAGCGGTTAAGTAATCCGCGTATTCGTAAATTATACAGGATAACAAGCGTTAATATAGGCAAAACAGGCCTTTCAAGCAAATTTCAATCCATTTAATTCAACATTATTCGACATTTTTTCACATTATATATGACGAATATACCTATCCTAATAGAGCCACTTCATGTTATGAAAAAGCTAAACCACAGCAAAAATATCCCTGCCCCCGGCATCTGTCAGTTTTCCAACTTCAACTCATCCATCTGCTTCTGAATCTGAGCGACATCTACTGTTCTTTGAAAACGAACCTCCGAGCGACTGAAGCGATCCTGAGTAATGGAAGTCTGTTCAAGCAAATCGCTAAACAGCTTGCGTAGCTGTAGCATTTTGTCCCGTTCCGCTAGCGCATCGGCGATCGATTGATCACTCGGATCAAAATCGTCTGCTCATTCACAGCTCTTTCTAACTCCTGCAAAAGAGCTTCAGGTTGTTCAGCCGGCTCCTCACCCTCTTGAACTTTAACGACTCGCTCCAGCCGCTGCTTTAGCTGCGCGATTTTACGGGTTAGATCACTTCGCTTCACTAACGCTTCCGCAAGTTTCAGATCTGGATTCCCCCTAAAATTTTCTGATAGCTAGCGAATAAAGCTCGTGTGAAGAGATGCCGTGGTGTTCAGTACAGCTAATCCTCCCAAATCGATGTCTCTAAATGATCTACGAACTTGCGTAATTTACCAGCTAGCTTGCGGTTAATGGTTCCATCCTGATACATTTGCTGCACCTTATCCCGCTGCTCTTGAATGGCTTTCAGCTTCATTTCAAGCTTTTGATCATCAACAAGCCCATCCTTTGTCCAGCCTTTCCCTTGCTCCAGACGAGAAATTAACTGCTCATAACTGCATGCAACCTTCTCGGCTGCATTTCGGTTGTTCTCGTTCTTACAGACATTAATAGCAGCTATAGCAGCATGGGCCATGGCAATTTTCGCTTCTCTAGCACACTCAGCCTGTTGCAGCATTTGTTGGCTGGCTTCCCCTTCATTCTGACCTGAGAACATTCCCGCAAACAGCCGTCTGATCTCGGTAATCGATATTCTAATTTGTGAATTTAGACTTCTGGCCAGAAAGACCTCACTATGATCCAAGAATCCTCCCAGCTTCTGAGCCACTGAGGCGGGAATCTCATTGTTCTCTAGCAATCGGTTCAGTTCTTTACGTTCAGCTTGCAGACCCACAATCCTCGCTTCAACACCCAGTCGGCGGAAGTTCTCGAGTGCTGGATCATTTGATTGGTCCTCACGGTTTAGACTATAAACCTTTTCTCTAAATTCACTCAAAGCCGGTTGTGCGGATTCCTTACTTTCTTCTGTCATCATACTTTGCAGCATGGTTAAACCGGCAGCAATAACTTTAGACTTGGCCGCCTGCTCGGCTCCTGTCTCACCTGATTCAGCAACTGGCTCTTCTTTACCTGCTAGAATTGGCAAAAAGATACTAGCGATCAGCAGCGACATTAGAATAACACCTGCGGCGATAAAGATGATTAAATCACGCTCAGGAAATGGTGATCCATCCCCAAGAAAAAAGGGAATCGAGAACGCACCGGCTAAGGTAACCGCTCCACGCACTCCTGAAATCGTGAGGATTAATAGTGACTTAACAGATGATATCTCCATTTTTCGCAGACGAGATCCTACTAAAGAGAACACATACACCCATACAAACCGTAATACAAACAGCAGCATAGTAATGGCTAATACATAACCTACAACTATAAGATTATCCACGGCCGTATCACGGTAGATCACTTCAATAACGTCTGGAATAGATAAGCCAAGAATAAGGAAGACCAGCCCATTCAATATATAGAGCAGAACAGACCATGTACTAGCGGATACCAGTTGTAGCTTATACTGCGGAGATACGGCACGGTCCTTCTCAACCGCATGAATAATCCCCCCGGCAACCACTGCCAAAATGCCAGATACCCCTATCTCTTCACTGATCAAATAAATAATAAAAGGAGTTAGGATTTGCAGCAGCACATGCACTGTGATATCCTCCATCCCCAGTCTGCGAATAATTACGCTTAGCCGAATCAGAAGAAAAGCCAATAATGCCCCAACGATCAACCCGCCTGCAGCTATAACTACAAAGCTAATCGAGGCTTTCGGTAAAGAAAACATACCCGTAACTGCTGCAGCAATGGCAAAGTTAAAGGCAACAAGCCCGGAAGCATCATTCATTAATGATTCGCCCTCTAGAATGCGGTGAATACTCTTAGGAAGATGCACTCTTCCAGCGATTGCGCTGACCGCGACCGCATCTGTAGGTGACAAGATCGCTGCCAGAGCAAATGCAACTGCTAGCGGGATCGTTGGAATCATCCAGTTTATCGAATATCCAGCAATAAGCACCGTAGCAAAAACCAATCCCAGCGCCAGCATTAATATCGGACCCCGTAAGTTCCATAATTCATTTCTTGGCGTCCGTTTCCCATCATTGAACAAAAGCGGTGCAATAAACAATACGAAAAACAGCTCTGGTTCCAATGTCATATGTATTCCCAAAGGCATTAACACAACCATTACACCCAGACCAATTTGTATTAACGGTATTGGCACAAAGGGAATAAATCGGTTTATGATGTTGGAAATTGCGATAAGGCCCAGTAGGACGAGTACAACTAGAAAAGTCTCCAAACCACATCAACTCCCTTTTTTATTTGGTTATTATATCGTAAAGCTTCGGGTAAGGGAAAAATATAGAAATAGAAGTTCTCAACAATAATGTCCCCTAGAAATTACACAAAAAATACATCAGATATATATTGACAAAAATATTTATTTATGTTATAATAATAAATTACGCTATTGAAATTACATTTTATTTTAAGTATTATATGCATTAGCCTAACGGCATCGCTCTTATCATCAATCATGGAGGGATCTTATGCATATTGCTAGTGGAATAGAAATGTTAGAGATTACAGCACAGGTTATGGGCGGGAGTGACACGATTTACCCCACGCTGCTCTGGGATCAAAATTCTGCTGTACTCGTAGACACCGGATTTCCGGGCCTGCTCCCAAAATTCAAAGAAGCTCTAAAAGAAACCCATGTGCCTTGGGAACAACTGCGCACCGTAATCATCACACATCAAGATCTAGATCACATCGGGAGCTTACCTGATTTACTATCAGAAGAATGTCTAGAACTGACAGTTCTGGCTCACGAAATCGAGCAGCCTTATATTGAAGGAGAGCGAATGCTCCTTAAACACACCCCCGAAGCTTTAGCTGCGGCAGAAGCCATGATCCCCCCTCATGTACCAGAGGAATGGCGCCGCGCTTTTCTATCCGTGTTATCTCATCCCCCTAAAGGAAGAGTAGATCAAACCATAGTGGATGGGGAAATACTGCCTCTTGCCGGTGGAATTACGATTATCCATACACCAGGACATAGCCCTGGACATCTGAGTCTATACCATCATGATAGCCGTACGCTAATTGCCGCGGATGCTCTTACCGTTCAAGGCGGTGAACTGCACGGCCCCACTCCTTCGGCAACGCCTGACATGAAGCAAGCTTTAATCTCTCTGACAAAGTTCGCCGAGTATGAGATTGAAACGGTCATTTGCTATCATGGCGGAATTTATCGCAGAAACGCAAACAAACGGATTGCTGAAATTGCGGAAGGAAGAGAATAAACTGATGCAAGAAAGCAGAGCCCTTATCTGGCTCTGCTTTCTTTTTATATATATTCCCTACTCGTTATACTCACTTATGATTCCGAAACAACTGTAAACCGTTCACGAATATGCTGCGGCTGTTCAATTTCATCTACAATAGCAATCGCATAATCTTCATAGCTGACATAGCTCTCACCTTTGGAATTCACAAGCAGATGATCTTTGCCTTTCACATAAGAACCCGTTCTAGTCCCAATTGCAAAATTAGCGGATGGACTAACGAAGGTCCAAGACAGCGAGTCTGTACCTTGCAGGATCTCCAGGTTCTTCCCTTGATTCGTAGCCGTTGGCTTGATAAAGTCAGGGAAATCAGGGGTATCTACCACTTTAAGCGTCTTAGCTTCATCTACATATAAACTTCCCGCACCTCCAACTACAATCAATCTTGTATTAGGGGCATCCTTTAATGCTTCAATAAGCACATTTCCGGCATCCACATGCAGATACTCTTGTCCAAATGGTGCTCCAAAAGCATTCACAACAACATCAAAACCCTTCAAATCTTCAGCGGTAAGTGCAAATACATCCTTTTCGATGACCTTGGCCTTACGATTTGCAACTTTCGATGCATCCCGTACAATGGCTGTAACTTCATGGCCTCTATCTAGCGCTTCCTGAGTGATTCGGCTTCCGGCTTTTCCACTTGCTCCTACAACTGCGATATTCATATTATTTCCTCCTGTATATGTTTACGATGTTTTTACTTTAGTATTTATATCAAGGAGATCCTGAACGATGCTTCTGTCGATATCGAGATCAAACTTTCTCCCCCAAAAGCATTCTGTACCCGTACGAGTGATCCGGTCATAATCTTCTATCGTTAGTGTTCTAGGATAATCCGGTCCTGTTTCCCAGTCTGTATACCTCTTAATTTCACTCCGTACATTGTACTTAAACGCACTATTCAAAATAATCGTATGGAAGAAGATTTCATCTCCACATAATGTGTTCTTAAAAAATCTAACATACTCTGGAGAAGTAGAAGTAAACTCCATGATGTATTCCATACATTCACCTGTAATAGACATCCAGTTAGAGCCTTTATACAGCGATTTTGGCAGAACACCCAACCTTCTTTGCAAGAATGGAACGTTCATTACTGCTTTAATATACCTCATCCTAATGGCAGCCATACGCCTGGTTCTTGAGATCAGGAATCTAGGATAATAAACCGACACCCGCTCATAACATCCCCACGTTTCAGAAGTATTCGGTAATTGCTGATACTTCACAAATTCGTCCCCCTGATTCTTCTTAAAGAAATCAAGAATAACTTCGTTGGAAGCTAAGGGCAGATCCTGACCACTTATGATGTGGATATAATTGAATTTCCCATGTTCTTTGATCAGCGTAAAACACTTCAAAACACATTCAATCTGACTGTAATGTCCCCACCGTACATCAATAGGCTCTTTCACAAAATGAATATCGTTACGATGAGTAATGTCAGCTTCAATACCACTCTTCTGATCGACATGTAGGAAAAACCCGACGGAGTCATTAGTTAAACTATCGATTAGCATATTGATCTGCTCAGGATTTTTGTGACAAAGGATCACATACGCCATTTTGAATGATTCCAACAACCTTCACCCTTCCGCCCATCTTTTTCCAAATATTATAAAATAAATGGACAAAAATGGATAGTTCTTTCTATCCAGAAAAAGGTGAATTCGATTGGTGATTAGTTATTTCGTATGACTTTTCACTATAAGTCTGATTCCAATGTTCCATGGATCTTTGAATGTAGGGGCTCCATTCTCTTCAACAACGGTGTAACCCGCCTGCTTAACACGCTCCACTACAGACGTACGCTCCTCTTCATTCGGAAGAAGTAAGGTGAAATAATCAATTCCTACTGCATCAGCAGGTGCCACAGGTGCGCCTTGCCCTGCCCATATATTCAATCCAATGTGGTGATGATACCCACCTGCTGAGATAAACATTGCCGCACTGCCATAATTAGCTACTAGATCAAAACCAAGCAAACCAACGTAGAACTCCTTCGCCTTAGTTAAATTACCCACATGAAAGTGTACATGTCCGATCACCGTTCCAGCTGGCAGCCCGTTCCATTGTAAACCTTCAGAAGCCGCCAACAAACCATCTACATCCACTGGGTCCGTTGTCATCATTACATGCCCTTCCGCATCATACTTCCATGTATCCCTAGGACGATCTCTATAAATTTCGATTCCGTTGTTATCCGGGTCCTGAATATACAGTGCTTCACTCACCAAATGATCTCCCTGACCCACTTCAATTCCCGACGCGATCAAATTGCGTACAACGAGTCCCAAGCTAGGACGATCCGGAACAAGGATAGCAAAATGATACAATCCAGCCACTGAGTTCGGACGAAGAACCTTTGCATTCTCAATCTCCCGCAGAATCAATAACACATTCTGACCGTCAGCAGTCATTTCCACCTCACGGCCAGATTGCCGCAAGACACTTAGCCCCACCACGTTCTGATAAAAGGTGAGCGAACGCTCTAAATTACTTACTCTAATTTGTACCAGACCAATCTCTACGTCCGGATGAAGTGTTGTTTTAGTTGTCATTATATTTCCTCCCACTATTCCTGTAACTTGATCAGTTACAAATTAACTATCTTTAGTATAGTTACCTTCTATATGTTTGTCAATTACCAACAAAAAAATCATGCTGACTGATTCACAGCCAAACATGATTCATAAGAACACCTCATCCTTAGGAGTGCCATTCCTGTAAATATTCAGATACACTGGATTCAAGAAGTCCAATTAAGTCTTCATCCATATACTTATAATCATCTGATATATTCAAACAAATTATTCTTTTGCCGATTACACCGTCTCTGAATTTATCTTGAATTCTTCGAACATGCTTCTTCTCCATCACAAAAATAACATCCGCCCAGCCCACATTTCCTTCAGAAAGTTTGATCCTGGCATGATCCTCTGTTCCAGCAGATCTCACTTCATGACCATCAATTCCTTGAAATATCTTCTCCGCAGTTAAACTCCGCCAGCGATTCTGGCTGCAGACAAACAGTAGTTTAATAGAGAGCACCTTCCTTATCCGATTAATACCTTATTTCGTTTGTCGGTTTAGATAAACCCTCCTATTTAAGGAGGCATCCGAAACCCATGTTGTTAATAAGTCTTTGTTAAAAAGATATTCATTACCAACTCTGATATAAGGGAACATAGTCCCTTCAAAAATGCCCGATCTACTTAAATTCTCATGCTCCGTTTTAATAATATTCATCACTTGATCTTCAGTCAGATTTAAGTATAAGGCCGTCTCTTTAATATCCATCAAAAGCTTATCTGCCGTTACTATGGATGGAGTCTGGTCTTGATCAACTTCCAACTCTTTATCGCCATTAGTTATTGAACATCCAATAATAAATGAAATCCCTAGAATAAGACTCGCCACGATAATTGAGATTTGATTAGACTTCATTGATCACCTCCACCGTACACTTCATGAAGAGGTCTGTAGCTTGGGTGTTCTTCGATTTGCGTAACGACAACACCTTGCTCTGAGTCCATCACACGGTAGGCTTTAGCTTCTTCTCTGGTCGACATCACCTTATATTCATTATCCTTGTAGATGATGGCACAGTTATTATCCACTGCGATTCCGAGCAAACCTCCGTCTTTTACCATACGCGAAAAATCCTCAACCCGAATATCCTCATTATAATGCGGACAATGAATACCTGGCAGAATCCCCATCGCTTCAAGCTTAATATACTGCCAGTTCCCTTGGTCGTCGAACGCTTCAGAGTCACTATGCCCATATTCAAACCAGCAAATGGAACCTGCACTCAGCCCTGCCAAAATAGTCCCCGAGTTGTACGCTTCTTTTAGAAGAGCATCTACGCCGGTATTTTTCCAAATCTCCAGCATCTTTCGGGTATTACCACCACCAACATAAATCAGATCAGCGGATATAATTAACTCTGCGATTTCTTCATGGGTATAGGTTTGGCTCACAAGCAATAAATGACTTGTTTCACATCCTAGAATCTCGCCGTACACTTTGTTGAACGTATCACAATAACCTGGTGCATCACTACTAGCTGTTGGAATAAATAACGCTTTCGGATTAGCTTTCTGGGTTAACTTCACAACTTCACGATCCATTTCAAGCGTTTCTAGATCGATTAGCTCTCCCCCACCGATTACCACGATAGTCCCCATAATCTCCCCTACTTTCACTAGGATCTATTTTCTCCCTTTCCGTATTCCTCAGCAAGAATGCTGTAAATCTCCAAATCAATGAGCCCTTTACCTGACCATACATGGGCTTGTCTTAACGTCCCCTCTTTCATAAAGCCACTTTTCAAAAGGACCCGCTTGGACCGCTCATTAAAAGGCATGACTTCAGCTTGGATTCGATTGACCTCTGCCGTCTCAAATAAATATTTTTTCACCATTTCAACGGCCTGAGTTGCAATCCCTTTTCCCCAATAAGACTCCGCCAAAAAATAACCAATCGTGACCATATCCACTTTTTGATTAAAATCCATAGCTTCGATGATACCTAGCAGTATGTACGGATTATTTTTACGGAAAATTCCCCACTTCACTCTTAACCCTTTATTAAAATCACGTTCGAAATGTCCGATCATATTCTTTACTGTATCTTTATTATGTTTCGGAATAATTCCGCAGTACTCAAACACTTGATCATTGCTATAAATTCCAAATACCTCTTCAAGGTTACTAACTTCAATTTTTTTCAGTGTTAGTTGTTCGGTTTCCAAAGTAGGGAATTGCTCAAATACATGACTAAGCTTCAATTCGTTCCCTCCGTTACTTTTTGATGTTGTGAATCAAGGTTACCGCTCGAAAGCTCATCTTCTATCCCCGCGCATTCCCTCTATACTGCGCAGTTCTAAGCTCTCGAATATAGGGCTCTGTAGCTGGCATAACTGCATCTATGGCTTGTTGAATGGCTAACTCAATATCATAAGGAACTCTTACAAATTGTATATTCAAAGATGCTGTTGTCAGGCCTCCATACTCCCCCTCCAAAATCACATAAGATGCCTGAGTGACATCTAGAGGATTCCCCACACTGCCAACATTAAATAAAGTCTTCCCTTCTAAATGTTGTATAAAAGCATTGTGAATGTCCCCATAACCTACGATATCCGCTTGTCGCTTCTCCTGGCAGTGATCAGAACAACCAAACATAGACAACCGCTTCTCATAATCATCCCAAGGCTGAATCCGTTCATAGTAGCTTCGTGGTGAAGCATGAAATAATCGGATAAACTTACCACTCATCATAAACTCAATCGAGAACGGTAATGTACCTAAATAAGCGAGGCGGTCTTTACCTAACAAATTCCGACTCCACCGGGCCATTTCAAAATCAACATCCTGATTCATTAAATCATCCCAGTTTCCCATAACACTGATTTCACAATTGTTCTTAATGATATCAACGGCTAGATCTGAATTTGGTCCTTTACCAACAATATCACCTAGGCAAAATATCCTGCTAATTCCACGCTGCTTAATATCCTCTAATACGGCTGTCAAAGCCGGGATATTTCCATGAATATCTGAGATTAATGCGATTTGTTCCACTGTAAATCCTCCGTTCATTTTCCACTTCAGCATATTAGAGTTTCCCTATATGAAGTATTATCTGTTTTATGCCTTCTAAATACAGATTCTATGATTACGCCCTACTTCCCTTCTTTAAGTCACTACTCTCCTGACCCGAGCCATTCGGAGCCTCTTGATATGTTTCCAATAAAAAAAAAGACCACAATCACGTTAGCACATGTTGTGGTCTTCATTCTACGTTGCGATATGGAGTGGTTATACTTCAGGCATTTCATTCACAATCTGCTCCAAAGTAACCTCCTGAAGGACATTCTCCATCGCCTTTTGCGCGAGCGAGAATACCGGTACAATGGCGCTGGCTATATTTTTACCGACTGGACAATCTGGGTTAGGGTGCTCATGAACCGAGAACAACGAATCCTCCTCCACCGCGTTAACTGCCTTATAAATCTGAAGTAGTGTAATCTCAGCGCTACTACGTGAAAGTGAGGCTCCTGCGACTCCGGGGCGAGCCGTTACCAGTCCTGCTTTTTGCAACATACTAGTTAGCCGGCGGATAACTACAGGGTTGGTGTTCACACTACCAGCTATCCACTCCGAGGTACTTTTACCCTCTTTATTACTGTCGATTAACGTTAATATATGAATGGCTACCGCAAATCGGGTGCTGATGTTCACTATAAATCTCTCCTTTTGCCATACTACCCGGCTAGCAACAAGTGCATTAATCAGATGCAACAATAATAGTTACATTTTATGCATTTGTCAAACACTTAAGGAGATGCACTTCAGGATCGTAATTAGTGAATATTATGCTTTTTGAAATTACCACCCTTAACTTCTGCTACATCATATACTACGACAAAAGCGTTAGGGTCAATTTCATGAATGATTTCCTTGATTTTGCTTTCTTCCAGACGGTTAATTACACAGGTAATTTCTTTGAATTGTTCATTGGAGTAACCACCGTATGCGTCAGTATAGGTTGCCCCACGTCCCAATCGGTCACGAATCGTTTCCACCATAATTTCCGGTTGAACGGTGATGATTTTGAAAGTTTTAGAGCCGCTCAAACCTTCTTCAACGATATGAATCACTTTAGAAGCAATAAAATAAGCAAGTGCGGATAGAATCGCCCCTTGTAGCCCAAATGCAGTTGAAACAACAATAAAGACAAACATGTTTAGGAATAAGATTAGATCACTTGTCCCAAAAGGTATTTTTCGTGAAAGCAATACAGCCAACATGTCGATCCCATCTAACGCCCCACCATTACGTAACGCTAAACCCATACCAAAACCGATGATAATCCCGCCTACAACAGTAATTAATAATGTATCTCCTTCAATAATCGTTGGCACATGGTGCATAAGGCTTGTACCAATGGCTAATGAGGCAATACCGATAATGGAATAAATAGCAAAGCTTTTACCAATTTGCTTATATCCTAACCAAACAAATGGGATGTTAATTATAACAATTAGCAGCCCTAACGGTAATCCAAACAGCTGTGAGCCAACGATACTTAGGCCTGTTACACCACCATCTGAAACGTTGTTAGGTATTAATACGGATTCCAGGCCATATGAAGTTATAAGTGCCCCTATAATAATTAATATGACTTTTGAAAATATCTTCAGCTTATTTGATTTTTGATGCTGTCTTATTCCATGCATTCCATTTCCCCACTTCAAATTAGTTTTTTATATCACTGCAAGTGAAAAACATCCACTGGACAAAAGCCGACAAAAAACAGTCTATAATAAATGTCACCACTTTGGCAAATCAGACGCCGCTAGTATGATATCTATTATTTTACCCATATGACTTAAAATAATCTTATCGTTCCATAAAAAATGAAAAAACCAGACTACGAAAATTCGTAATCTGGTAATCTTCTCTATCACACCTTCATGTATTCGTTATACAATTCCTCAAAAGTATCGTATCGTTCAACTTTCCTTCCCACCTTATTATATTCTTCCAGATATTCATCCATGACCTGCAGGAACTGCTCTTTAAATAAATGCAGATGATCTGAATCAAAATACTGCATAATATCAAACTTTTTTGTTCCCCTTGATTCTGTCATTTCATCAAGAAAATTTTGTATGCCCATGGCTGCATAATAAGCATAAGATTTATCATTTAATTCCACACTTGCTATAACCTTATTGCGGCAGTTACACCATAATTCCTCAAAGGTGCCACCAAGATTATCATAGGTAGGGACAGGCTGAATCACAAAATCCTTATACATTTTATTATATAAATCATTGACGCTTTCTAAAAATCTATATGATGCACTTCTGATTTCAATAATTGTCTTCGCATCGATCACAGCCATATATATATTTTCAAAATCATCAGGAACATAACGATACGTAGCTATTTCCTCCAGATATCTCTTAAGTCCCCTTTTAAAATAGGTATTGTTCAAATGTGTTAGAGCATTTACCAAATTGTATACAACTTCACATGAAGCATACCTCACTGCTCCGATATCTTCAGAAAGTAATGTATTCGTATATTCTTGTTTTGCTATGTCTATATTCTTTTTCGCTCTACTAATACATTCACTCCCTATAGGCTTAGCCAAAGCATCGAAAGCTCTCTGTTTATATAAATTTAGCTTTTCCAGATATTCGGGTTTCGCACAATATAACAGCTCTAAATCTATCAGACACGAAATCATTGGGCTCTCTAGATTCGCTTGATCTTCTATCCTTGTTTCCCATGGCGTACAATAGATGTCGTATCCAACATCCTCCAGAATAAAACACGTAGATATCCCCCAGCCTTGGGCCGTGTTATTAATTATAATTAGATCAAGATCGCTTTTTTCATGAAAATCTCCGGTACTGAAAGAACCTGTAAGCCCAATGATTGCAATGTCATCAGGAAAATCTCTCTTAGCACGTTCAATAACCATACTAATAAGTCTGTCATTTTTATTTAGAATTTTTTGTCTAATATCAGCATCCATATCCAATTCTCCTCTTACTCCATTTTAATTTCATTGTATATGGATATAGCTCCAGTAAGTATTCCGACTTTATATATATTCAATCTATACCAAGAAAATTTCATCTAAAGGTCTTCCGTCACAAGGATTAAAATCAATCCCTAAAATCTTTGCCATCGTAGGAGCTATATCTACCATTTTAAGATCCCCTATGGGAAAATCACTTTTCACCTTGTTCCCTGAGATCACCAAGTTGCATCTATAATCCTCTTTATCGGGAGAGTAGCCATGCGTAGCATATTTAATCCCTTGTTTGTCCAAATCAACAATCGTAGGTTCATCCATGCTCTCATCGAAACAATAGCCTCTCCTAGCTTCAAGCATATATTTAGTAGATGGGCCCACATGAAGTTGATTCAGCCGCTCTCTAGTATACATTTCCTCTATACCTGAAGCGTCATCATCCATATATTCCTGAATAACAGCTAACGCTAATTGTTCAGCTTCTTCATCACCTTCTTTAATATGCAGATAAGCGGATCCGCCCTCACACTGAAAGTAAGCTCTCCACTTCATTTCGCCGTTCTCTTCATAGATCAACCCTTTTTCCTGCAAAAGGTTGTTCAAATGCACTTTGTACCGAACATTGAACTGGCCATGGTCACCCAAAACTAAAAAAACCGTGTCATCCTTTATCCCGGCTTCATCCACTGCTTGCATAATATCACCTAATCTCTTATCCATACGTGTGATTACCCGCTTCACTTCATCGCTGTCAGTGCCGTAGACATGCTTGGCGTCATCCAGATCAATCAAATGCATCATAAGAAGATTAGGCTTTTTACGCTTAATCGTTTCTATCGCACACTTTGTCGTGAAGTCATCCAGATAAGGCTGTTCAATCCCTTTTCGAAGCCGTCCATATTTCAGCTCCATTTCAATGCAATATAACGGGCTCCCGCTTTTTAACACCTTCAGTGCCTGATTTTCGTTGTTGATGGCTCTGATTTCAGGGATATTATATTGGATTGAGGATTTCCCTGATACCGGCCAGAGGATTCCTGCGGTACTCATGTTATGCTCGCGCGCAGCATCATAAATCGTGGGCACCTTTATCGCATTTCTGAACCAGAACCAGCTTTGCTCCTTTTCCTTCACAAACGGCTGAAATGGATTGTTATGGTGGATACCATGCTTATCTGGATATACACCGGTTGCTATCGTAGTGTGTACCACATAAGTGAGCGTGGGATATACACTTTTTAATTGATTACTATGCGCTCCGTTCTTAATCAATTTCGATAGGTTTGGAAGACGGCTGGCCATTTCCCATTGGTCTTCTGAAAAGGCATCGTAAGAGATGACAATCAGATGTTTGGCCATTGCCGTTTGTTCTTTGCTTGACTTCATAGGATAAGTCCCTTCGGTTCATCTTGTTCAAGCTTCTCTTTTGGTAAAGTTATAAATACGAAGAATCCAATAATGAATAGTGGGATAATCGCTAAAATACTAAATTTAGCGTTGCCTGTTAGGGTAGTTGTTAATGACATTACAGCAGGACCCACAATCGCCGCAAACTTGCCAAAGATATTATAAAAGCCAAAGAATTCATTGGATTTTTCCTTAGGAATAATCTTCGCATAATAAGATCTGCTAAGCGCTTGAATCCCTCCCTGGGCAGATCCAATTAGCGCTCCCAGAATAAATATATGCCACACTGAAGTAATAAAGTAAGCCGCGATACAAGAAATGATATATGTAAAAATCCCCACGATGATCATTGTTCTAGCTGAGTATTTTTTGGCAAGATTACCGTACAGGATAGCACACGGAAATGCGATGATCTGGATAACTAATAAGATCCCCAGTAAAGTAAAGGTATCAAAAGCATCCGCACCCAGTACCGATGTGGCATATGGCACTACCATTTTAATAATCGTATCTACCCCATCAATATAGAGAAAGTAGGCGATCAAGAATACAAATACTACTTTATGCTGTCTGACATTTTTAAACGTGTCTCCCAGTCTTTTAAAGCTATTAATGACCGGTTTGGGTTCAGGTTCTATGTAATATCTTTGCTGCACATCCTTGATCATAGGCATGGTCAGCAGTCCCCACCAAAGGGCAGTGATTATAAATCCAATCTGATAGCCGATTGATTTATCCATCCCCATAAACAGAATCAGCAGTAGGCTGATACCGAATGGAATAACGCTGGCGATATATCCAAAAGCAAACCCTTTTGAGGATACCTTATCCATCCTTTCATCCGTGGTTACATCCACCAGAAAAGAATCATAAAAAATATTGGCTCCTGCAAAACCTATGACTGACAAAATATAAAATACAATCAATAACTGCCATTGCCCACTTGCAGGTGCAACGAAAGCCAGCGAAGCAGTAGCTATCACGCCGATCAATGAGAAAAATATGAAGAAGCGTTTTTTCTTATCCTTATAATCTGCCATCGTTCCTAAAATCGGGCTAAGGATGGCCACCAGAATACTCGCTATGGAATTAAAATACCCCAAATCCATGCTGTTGTTAACATTCGAAAACATCCCAAATACAATAGGCAGTAAAGCCGTTGTAACCGCCATCGAATAAGCCGAATTTCCACAGTCATATAAAATCCATGATTTTTCCTCTTTACTTAGTTTCATCTAACAGCCACCTTTTCACCTAGTTCCTTCTGTTATATCACTTAAGCATATGTGGCATGTTAAATGCATGTAAAACTACACTTCATAATTCCAATGGAGAGCTGATCCTCATGTCCTCTCCTGTATTGTCAAACTCTTAAGGATCTCAGCAACCTGTAGAGCATACTTTTTACTCAATCGTGACTTACCAAGATTACTCTTCACAATCTTAATCATTCGGGTATCTCGGCTCTTAGCGAATTTCTCTAGCATGGCAAAACCCGCTTCAGGTTCACAAGCCACAAATACACTTAAGCTGTATTCAAGTCCCTTAGATAATACACGAAAATGCTCAGCGTCCTCATATTGTACTTCCCCACTACCCAAACTCTCCATAATTCGAGTAGCCAACTGAAGACAATAAAGCGTATTCTCTTTCTTTTTTAAAAGAGGAGGATGCGCTAACGCTGCTACAAAGGCTCGTTGTTCAAGCCTATTCGCACCTTTCCCCCACATGTCGATCAGCTGCCTGACAAGAGAAAAACCATCCTCCCCTATACTTTGCAGCGCCATAGCAGACGCTTCACGCATCCTCCATCTGGAGTCGTTCATAGCTGTCTTAATGATGTTCTGAATCACAATTCGCTGCTCTTCTTCAGCGTAGCTGTAATAAGCGCCCAGCGCTCTAACCGCACAAAACGGCAGAAACTCACGGGGATCATTCACCCCAGCTTCTGCCTCTGTAAGATTAGCCCATGAATTAAGAAACTCCCAGTCTGTCTCTGTTAGTTTAGGATGGGCAAAATGTTTGGCAAAATTGCCTGATAGCTCCAAATTCACTCGTGGTCCGGGAAGATTGCTCTCCTTCATCAGCAAATCTCTAAGCTGTACCCACTGCTCCTTATCGCTTACCCATTGCTGAAACAGCATATCCATCATTTTTTGTCCAGCCATCTCTGGTCCCTCCGGTATTTACCTTCAGATTCGAACAATCCCCTGCATCTCGTATGGATAATCAATCTGCTTTTTTACCGAAATCATTGCTGCTTCTCCAGCCAAGTATGAAATCAGATATAATCCCAGATCAATGGAAGTGGAAACTCCACCACCTGTAATCACATTACCATCATGCACAATACGGGTCTCCACAACTTCTTCACAGTAAGGTTTTAGTAATTCATAGGCAGATGGATGGGTAGTGGCTTTTTTACCTTCTAGTAACCCCGCAGCCCCAAGCAGCAGTGAGCCGGTGCAGACGGATACCTTATAAGGAACATTGTGAGCGCCAGCAATCCACGAGACAAAGGCTTCGTCATGCCGGAGTTGACGTGTCCCCATTCCTCCAGGTACAAATACCATGTCATAATCCGAGAGCTCTGGCAGCACTTTTCCAGCTTTAACTGTGAAACCTAACTCATCCGTCACTTCCTCCGACGCTGCACATATATCCCAAGACAAATTTTTGCCGATTTCAAATTGCCCCAATCGATAAATAACATCATAGAACCCCGCAAAATCTAAGAACGTAATCCCGTCAAAAAGTATAAAGGCAATTTTCAATTTCGCACTCTCCTCTTTATGGTTTGGTTAGGATAATAGGCTCACCTTTAGTCACAATAATCGTATGTTCAAACTGCGCTACCCGGCCATTGTCTACGACACTCAGTGTCCATCCATCCGACTGCTGCTCCACGTAATCTGCTCCAGTAGAAAGGAAGGGTTCAACCGTAATCACCTGTCCCTCTTTTAACACTGTAGTCACTCTTGGATTGTAGAAAGGTAAGATTTCAAAAGGCTTCTCATGGAGTGATTTGCCAATCCCGTGGCTACACAGATTACGTACCACCCTATAGCCGCGTTTCCGAGCTTCGAGTTCCATCATTCTGCCAATCTCATTGACCTTCATCCCTGCTCTCAGATGATTGATCACGCTCATCATAGTTTCCTCTGCACTCTGGCATAGACGAAGAATGTCATCATTATAAGGTGGTAATTGAAAAGAAACTCCGGCGTCCCCATAATAACCATTCAGTTCAGCAGATACATCAATATTGATCAAATCACCAGCATTAATCACTCTAGGACCAGGAATCCCATGAGCAACCTCTTCATTCACACTGATGCAGGTGCTGCCTGGAAAATCATACGTTATCATCGGGGCTGAAGATGCTCCGAATTCCGCTAGAATTTCAGCTCCAATCTTATCAAGCTCCGCTGTTGTCATACCTGGAGTTACTTTCTTTTTCATCTCGGCGATGGTATGTCCTACTACTTTCCCTATGGCTTTTAGCCCTTCTAAATCTTGTATGGTATCACTCGTCATCTATCACACATTCCTCTCACTTCTGGTATGAATCACTTGTCTAACTTCTGAAATGCACTTCCATTCCACTGAAAAATATCTTCCATCTGTTTACCCGCTACATTATCGTAATAACTTCTCTTGAAGCTATGATCATCCACTTTATCAAGCTTTATCGAATACCCCTTAGGACTGCTGATAAATAAATCAGAGTCGGGTTTGATCCCTAATTCCTCTATAACGTTATTTTTTCTAAGCGTAAATAGCTTGTAGAAGTAACCGTTACTGGATCCGTACTGACCAATCGTAAAATCCGGATCGCCGTCGCCATTATAGTCCTCAAACTGAATTTGAAAAAAATCATTAAATATTATGGGATCCTCAAAATGTTCACTGAGTGGAAAGCTATTCAAAGTTCTCCCTTGATTATCGATAAGAACAAGCCCAAATCTGCCACTCCAATTCCTTCCCATCAACGGACCTGGTATTGTCCAATCCTCACTGTAGGTTCCATCTAAAAGCTGCAGATTCAAGAATCCAGTTCTATTAGTTAAGGGATAGAGATCATTATGTGATATCGTTACTGGACCTGTAACCTTAACAGAAGACTCCAGCGACTCCGTCTGTTCTATGTTCGCCTGATCTGCTGTTCCATAGATGAGTTGTCTTATTTGATCTGCGTTTTTCACCGGAATAGAGTAGCCCTGACCACCATTCTCAGCTGTAGTAAATAAACCTTTATAGCCAAGTTCATTACCTATTGCTATGTAATAATCCTCCGAGTAGCCATCACCATAAACAAGCTCCATATCGAAATCAGGAGCCCAATCTAGCTCACCTGATAATTTTTCACTCTTGTTCATAGCCTCCGAAAGCGCCTTAATCAGAGCGGAGTCCTTCAGTATTAGGGTCTCAAAATGTTCGGGTCGATCAACTTGGTTCTGATCACTAGTTGTTACAGGAGTTAAAGACACTCCGGCGATCCACCTTGCATTGATGAAGCCCACATCATTCTTACACCCGCTTAAAAGAGCAACCAAGAACAAGGGTACAACCCATAGTAATTTCCTAATGCGAACCACCTCCAAGAAAAGAAACATAACCTAATTATAACAGCGTCCATAAATATAAAGAAATCGACTTTCCGAAGTGTTTAAGCGAGAAATATAAGGATAATTTATAGCATGGAGCATATAAATTCTTATATTTAAAAAAAAGACTACAACCTGCTCCTTCAATGAGTGGTTCTAGTCTTATAGAATCAAGTAAATATGTAGTGATATGATCAGACGATTAAGCTTGAATTGCGCTAACCGTCTTAAGCCAAGCCTCTGCAATAAGTGCATGGCCCGCAGGTGATGGATGTACTCCATCCGGAGCCCAATAAGCAGGCTCTGCTTTCACGGATGCCGCAGCAAACAGGCCATCCAACGGAACAAGTAATGCACCATATTCACGTGCCAATTCACGAACAATGTGAATTTTAGGGTCCAAATCCTGGCGCCAAGTTCTACGATCTTCTGGGACAGGCAACACAAATGGCTCGATTAAGACTAAATTAGCAGCCAGCGAATGCTGCGTGCGTTCGATCAGGTCACGATACGCAGCTTCAAATTGTTCAGGCGTTGTTTCCTGACCAGAATCAAAGCGGCGCCAAGTGTCATTTATCCCAATATATATGGACACCCAAGTCGGCTTCAGATTCAGGCAATCCTTCTCCCAGCGTTCCTGCAAATCTACTGCACGGTTGCCGCTAATTCCACGATTATAGAACGTAAGATTCTTCTCAGGATATAAATGCCCCAGACGAGCGGCGACCATCAATGCATAACCTACACCAAGCGATGAAGCATCATCATAATTACGACCCCAATCCGTTATACTGTCGCCTTGAAACAGAATGACATCGTTTTGTCGGAATAACATCACGTAATCCTCCCCTATTTTCCCCTGTTAATATTAGCCAATATAGTATATCAAAAATGAATACTACGTACTAGGACAATCATTAACAATTCATGGTAGAAACCACTAGAGATCAACAAAAAAACCTGCTCAAATTAGAGCAGGTTTTCCAATAATACAATTAATAAGCTAAGCTAAACAATCCTTTAATGTGGGACAAGTAACGAATATTACTTGCTTCCTTCATCAAGGTTGCAGGTAATCCTTTTAGCGGAGTTGAGCTAGCACCAACGATGGCTACACCGTCTTTACGACCTAAGCTCGCAAGCGTACCTGAGTTGATCGGACTAAAGGATTCAAATGATTTATCCTTCAAGTATGCATAAAGATTGTACCCGATCAATTCGCCCATTTGCCAAGCGATTTGTGCAGTTGGTGGATATGGACGACCATCTTCGGCAAAGACAACGGCGCTGTCACCAGCAACGAATACGTCTTTGTGTGATGTGGATTGCAAGAATTCATTTACCGTTGCACGACCACGGTTCACTTCAAGACCGGACTCACCAATCAGTGGATTTCCTTGTACGCCGCCAGTCCATACGAAGGTGTTAGCAATAATTTTTTGACCATCTTTCAAGTCAATGACATTATCCGCTACATTCGTAACAGGTAGTCCTGTCAAGAATTGAACACCACGTTTTTCTAAGCTTGCCACTGCGCGTTCGATCAATGCATCTGGCAATACTGGTAGAATCTTAGGACCTGCTTCAACCAGCATCAGTTTAATTTCTTTAGGATCCACGCCATATTTCTTAGTGAGTGTTGGCAACACATCAGCGATTTCACCAACAAGTTCAACACCTGTTAAGCCACCGCCACCGATTAGGATGCTTGCATCCGCTGGATTTTTAGACTTCGCATATTCACGGATACGCTCATCAATATGACGGTGAATTCTGTTAGCATCTGCTGCCGATTTCAAAACCATACTGTATTGCTCAAGACCTGGAATGCCAAAATAAGCCGTAGTGCTTCCAAGACCCACAACTAAAGCATCGTAGGACAATGTCACACCATCAGATAGTGTAATTTGTTTGTTTTCAACAGAAAAAGAATTCACCTTTGCAATTTTCAGGTCGATATCTTTACCTGCAAAAAGCTTAGCTAGTGGCATAGCAACAGCACCTTCTGCAACACTACCCGCTGCAAGACGATGCAATTCTGTAATAATTTGATGTGTAGGATATTGATTAACGACTGTAATTTTAGCTTCGTCCTTCTTCAGGTACTTGCGTACAGTTAAGGCGCTTAGTAGACCACCATAACCTGCTCCTAGAATGACAATATGTTTAGACATGATGTTTCCTCCGTCCTTACGAATGAGATATAAAAAATATTATTTCTGTTGACTGCGTTCGCCGGCAACTTGAAGATAAGCATTTACGAAACGGAAAAGCTTCTGTGCTTGTGGATCTTTCATCATCTTCATAAGACCAAATACACCGATCACATCGCTATTTTCATTCGCACGATCTTGCGCTTCGATCACTGTAGCTGCCATATTCTTCGCCGAATGCACCACTGGTTCAGCAAGTTCTTTAATTGCACTTACCGTATCACTTTTCAAGACTTCATCCGCAGCAACAGTTTGAACAAAGTCATATGACTTTGTGAGCACGCCGACAAGCTCTGTTAATTTTGGCAACTGTTCCACTAAGACAGTTAACGACTCCTGAACTTCAGGCTTCAATAGCTGCTCTAGAACATTCATTTGTTCTTGAGTGACAGCTAATTTTGGTGATTCTTGCTCAGGTTGTGTTTGAGTGATTGTTTCTGACATATCCGAATCTCCTCTGCAAATAAGCTTTGCTGCTTAATAGTAATAAAAAAATAAAAACTTATAACGCCATATTTCTATTATAGCACTTATCAAGTTATAAATGTCACAAAGTTTTTGATTTTTTCTAAAGTTTTGTGATTTTTATTACATTAAAATAAATTAGTCATAATTTTCGATATTTTTTATACATGCATAGATGATTAAATGCTTATTGTGTAAATTCATTCAAATTCATCTCCGCTTTCAATAAAACCTCGACCATTGCCGGATTGTTCTTTAATGGTAGCAATCTAAAATACAGAGAACGAACGAAATTTTTGGTGTTCACACGAGCAACGTACTGGCCACGGCTTCTCGGCCACCCCCCACATTGCTCCAAGTTGCGAATCCAGTCGACAATAGATTGTTGTGGAAGTAAATGATGATCTATCATTGTAGCTACAATCGTAGCGATCCGTTCATCTTCTTCGTCGCTAAATATGTGCTGATCGTTGTAAAGCATCCTTTGGATGACTGCCAAAACCTCTTCTCTTATTGCAGCATCACTCTCCGAGCAGAGTACCAGTTCATCCAAGGCATCTGCGCCATGGGCTGCAGCATGTGCCCAGCCTTCTTCTGGCATAAATCCTCGTAAATCCAGTTCTTCCTCATAATATCTAATCAGCGCTTCCTTCACATTTGTAAACTCTGCGCTAGCTAAAAAAGCCTGTTCCCTATGCCGCTGAAGAATCAGCGCAACGATCAGTACCGAAAACGTTCTTGTGAACACAGCCTGATCTTCTTTGCTGCCAATGTAATAGAACAAATGCTGCTCATCAAGGAGAATCAAAAGTAGTTCACGAAGCTCCGCATCACTAAACCATTGTTTCTCGTTAATCCATTTGTAGAAGGTGGAATAGATCAAGTCATCTCGTAGCTTCGGCTGTGGATCTCCTATGTACTCAAGCATCAATTTCACATAATCCCTTAATTGCTCCCCACTTTTAAGCTCGTAATCGTTCTCTTCAATTCTTTGCAAGTCAATTATCAACTGCTCTCTAGTATCGTTCAACATTCCCACCCTTTCATTAATAAAAGCAATTTAAATTTTTCGTATCCTAATATCCTAATTTACATCCCAATATTTTACAACATAGTAATTATTCTTCGACATTCCAAAGTACTTAGAGAGCTGAATGTAAATGAAGTGAATTTAATCATTGACGAATATAATTAACTGTGCTATTTTGAGTTAGTAACTAATAGTTAGTTCATTTATAAATATCACTTATTTATAATTAACAAGCAAATACATAACATATGGAGGAATAACTCATGAGCGCTTTTACAGATTTGATTGAATCCCGCAGGTCTGCTATGAATTTTGTTGAAGGGGTGAAGATCCCTCAGAATGAACTAGAGGAAATGTTCTCTTACGCCAGATTGGCTCCATCTGCATATAATCTTCAACATGCCAATTATAAAGTGGTTTCTGATGAGAATTTAAAAGATGAGATTCGTAAAGCGGCTTACGGTCAATATAAAATCCACTCCGCCTCAGCGGTAATAGTGGTACTCGGGGATAAGAATGCTTATCTGAAAGCCCCAGAAATCTTCGGAGGACTTAAAGCTTTAGGGGCTATGAGTCAAGAGGATTATGATGCAGAGATAGAAACGATTAACAATGCATACAAAGGAAATGATGCTTTCCAAAGAGATGAGGCTATTCGGAATGCTTCACTCTCTGCCATGCACTTCATGCTGATTGCCAAAGATAAAGGCTGGGATACCTGCCCGATGATCGGCTTTGATCCGGAAGCAATTCAATCCACTTTAAATCTACCCGATCATATGGTACCTGTTATGCTGATCACTATCGGCAAAGACAAGAAACATAAAATCAGACCACGTGGCTATCGTAAACCGGTCAATGAATTCGTTGAATTTATCTGAGGGTTATTGGAAGATATCGATAGATACAACAAAAGCGTTTCATCCGATATTTGAAGTTCGGATGGAACGCTTTTTTACTAAGGATGTGGAGCTTAAATCTTTCTTCACTACTTAGCATACTGAAGAATTGCAATTGCTGCTCGTTCCCGTCGTTCGGCGTTCTCACTAACAAGAGCTTCCTTCAAAATATCGAGCGCCATTGATAATGTCTCTTCATCCACATGCATTCGATTACTCATCGCTTGCTCTGAATCAGAAGAACCTGTAATCCACAGATCCACACGAGCACTAGGCATCGGCCCCTTATACTGTTTGACCACTCCACTACTGCTAAGAAACTCTTTTATCCCTGCGTTTAGATCGGTTATAGGAAGACTTTTCAGCCAAGTTACACCACGTCGATGGCATGTACCGATGTCTGGTGCGTCAAATAATTCATTGTAAAAATAATCGCCAAGATCACCTAGATGTACCCAATCGCCATCACACACCAGCACATAATCGCCATCCTGCATCGTATGTACGAACAGATGAATGGCTTGTATATGTTCAATAAGCTCCAACTCACTGTATTGGTATGTGTGAATCATCCGATCACGGAGCTCCACTTTACTGATGTTCTCCAAATCCCCTATTCCGGGATAGCCGATACTCACATAATTATCCTCTAAAAATGCTGTGATTCGTTCGGTCCCAAGCGGCTTTGATCCCATCTGAAACAGATTCATAGATCATCCCTCCAAGTAATTAATATAATATTTTTCAGCAAAAAGAACTCTTCTTAGCAAGCTCATATGCCTATCCTCCATCCTGCGTCCTCATTGGTGTAATTAAAAATAGTGTGGACGAAGTCATGTCTACAGGCTGTATCACCAGTGGTCTTTCTTTTCCAGCAAACCTTATTCTAAGCGTCTCACTATCGATCGCCCGAAGGATGTCTCTGAAATATTTTCCGTTAAAAGCTACTCGAAAATATTCACCTTCTAGATACTCCAATGGAATCTCCTCTTTTGCCTCACCCACGTCGGCGGTCCTGGATATTAAATGAAGTATACCGGAGGGATGTACACCAAGCGTTACACTTTCACCAGCCAATATAGCAATACGTTCAACCACACGTAACAACCGCTCTGTCTTAACGATCATTTCGGATATATATACCTGTGGAATTAAATTATCGACATAGGGATAAGTGCCCTCAAGTAGCGCAGACTGAACCCTCAAGCCATCAGAAATAAATCTGATTTGTTTCTGACCTATCTCAATTTGGGTGCTGCTGCCCTCATCATCGTTTATTATTTTTAAAAGATCCTCAAGGGTGCTGCCCGGTATAATGACATTTAAAGGACTTGCTCCGTTATCTTCTACGTTTTCAACAACATGCTGAGCGAGGCGGATGCCATCAGTGGCGACTACGCGAATGTTTTGATTATCTATTTGAAGTGAAACACCTGTGAGCACAGGTCTAGTTTCCAACGAAGAGACCGCAAAAACCACATGTTTAAATATTTGCTTCAACAGTGTGTTCTTCATGCGTATCTTTTTGGTGTTTGGATGATCCACGTAATGAATTCTCGGAAATTCTGCAGTGTCCATCCCGCATAAACGAAACTGAGTATAGCCCGATTGGATATTTAGAATCAATGTCTCTGCGATTTCCAGCCTAATTAATCTAGGGTCAAGCTTGCGGATGATCTCATAAAAATAACGTGCGGGCACTACGATCTCACCTGGTTTGTGTACAATCATCGAATCCATCTTCACAGGAAGCTTATATTCAATGGTCATTCTTATATTGCTGGCTGTTAAAGTCAGACCCTCCGCTTGCGCCTGAATATGTATTCCGGAAAGAACACGGGAGGAACTATTCGCGGATATAGCTTTTAAGGCTGCTTGTAGTGCAGTGCTAAGAGAATCTTTTGACACATGGATTAGCAAAGACCTCACCTAACTCTCCTTAGATTCCTTTGCAAAATGTGCCTCAATAATGTTCCGAAATACCTGGGAGCGAGATACGTTCTGTTCCTCACAGGCCTGCTCTATCTCCTGCCAGATGTTTTCTGGTAACGTCAAAGATACCTTTTTAGTTATACCGGTGCTTTTTCTGCCAGCCCCTTCCCGAAGACCTCCCCTCGTAAAAAGAAACCCTAACTGCCCATCTTTAGTCGCTACGCCTACCTTAACTTTATCCTTAGAGCTGCTTGTGATATCGCTTGTGATTTTAGAATTGAATTCACTTAAAATTTCATCTCTGTGTTCGTCTTCGAATTTATGATCACTCAATCCTCACACCTCATAATTTGAATTTAGTAACTAAAATCAATAAATCCACTATTTTCATAATACCATACATGCCAATAATCCACCACCATTCTAGACACAAAAAAAACACCCCATAGATCGGAGTGTGTGGTTAGCTGGGTAAGCGTTCGAAATTGTGATTGTAAGAGTTAATTACCACACTATCTCAAGATATTCTGGTAATTTGGTGTAAGGTCAGACTTTCGTGGGTCTCTCAAATGCTTGAATGATTCTAACTTCACCTTAGGACCAGGAGTGATTCTAAAAGTCATAGTATCCTCTCCAACGGAAAGATGTGGACCCACTGTAGGGTGTATATTGAGTGTAATTAAGAAATCAAACCGACGAAATCCATTCACTCGCTTTATATCTGTAACATCTACTAAATAAGGATACACTGTAGGAGTTACCGTCAGAAGTGGCGCATAAATCTCAGCCATTTTTTTCTCAATATGGGGTAAAAGAAAGAGCATCATTGTGTCTTTGTACATGAGCTCGCGGGAATCCTGATCTGGAAGCTTCGGTTCCGAATCAGCTCTGGACGGAGCCTCGGCTTGCGGTTGAACTAACCCATTAGCGGAGCAAGGTTGTTGCCCCAGCAAGAACATAACTACGATAAGAAGAGGAGCAATCCAGCTTTTTTTCATCAAAATAGCCTCCTTAGGGAACTTTTTATAAATTCCCCAATGAAGCCCTATTTTTATACGCTAAATCTCAATTGTGTTAAAAAGAAAGGGATCTCCCCTAAGATAATTCCTTAGAATCGCTTGTGCATAAGGCTGTTCTGCTTTCAGTCCCTCGGTTTCTCTAGGGTCGGGTGCGTGATGGCAATAATTTTCGATCATAACCATGACCGTAAAATTCTCTAAAGTCTGAAACCACTCCCCATCAAGCTTGGCCACACTTTCGTAACCCTTAATGACCAGTTCTCTTTGTAAAGGATACAACCCTAGAATGGTATGTGCCACATCATAAAGATAATATCCCCAGCCACATCTTCCGAAATCAATCGGTCGAGGTTCACCCTCTTTAAATATGATGTTCCCTTGATGTAAATCACCATGGATGAGCCCATATGTCCTTCTGTTCTTATTTTTATGCTGCTTGCTTAACCAGCCGTATAATTTCTCAGCCGCAGACTGATACAGCACGAACTCATCATCCGAAAGAAAACTATGGTAGTGCAGCTTTAATCGGAGCATTGCTTTTCTAAAGCTATGTTCATCCCACACAGGACGATTAAAGCCTGGAGGTAACTCAAGCTGCTGTGCCGCTTTATGTAGCTTGGCTAATAGAACGCCTTCTTTGTAAATTTGTTCTTCGGTAAGTCTTTCGTTCGCATGTTCGCCTTCAACCCAGCGCATTAACGATGCATATATACCATCCTCATTACCTTGCTCCACTTTGAACGTAACAGAACCCGTTCGATCATGAACGCCTTTTGGCAGGGGGACATCGATTTTGCTCTTCAAAAGCTCCAGCCAAGCGATTTCGGAGTTAATTTCTTCTTTAGATCTCCCTGAGTGAAGACGCAGCAAAAAAGTCCCCTCTTTATTTGTCTCAATTACAAAAGTGCAGGTGTCCGATCGTTGGATAAAACGAATCTGTGTCCAATCGAGGTCAAAGTGCCGGAGCGCCATTAAAGCTGCTTGCTTATAATTATTTCTCATCGCAATGGAATGTACACATCAACCTCATCAGGCCACGTAGGATTAGCAAACTGATAGACTTCAATAGCCAGTGCACGATCATACTGCTCTCGCTTCATCGCTTCTACTCTTTCCGTCTCGTGCCCTACAAAAGAAGAAGTAATACTCAAGCCTATTAGCTTCATTTCTGGTAATTCGAGCACTTGGACTACACCTTCATCCATCATGAATAATTCATCCCTTCTATGATTATTTAAAATGAAAATATCTGAAATAAATATTTCTCTTGAAAATAATTTCAGAAAACTAAATAATATAAAGCAGTACTACATGTCGGATCTATCATCTTAATAAGGGTGGAGCTTCATTACAGACAGAAGAAAGGTTGAACATCGGCACCATGAACGCAATTCCAAACCTCAACAAGGAACCAGCCCGTGTGGAAAAAACACGCAAAGAACCTTTCCCCATCTCTATTCTATCGCTTACGGTAGGCGCTTTTGCCATTGGAATGACTGAATTTGTCATCATGGGTATTTTACCAAATGTCGCCAAAGATTTACAGGTTAGTATTTCTACTGCAGGTCAGCTCATCACGATGTATGCCCTTGGGGTAGCTGTCGGTGCTCCTATTCTAACCATCCTTACACAACGAATTCCGCAAAAGAAACTGTTATGCCTGCTCATGGTATTATTTATTCTGGGTAACGGAATCTCTGTATCTGCTCCAAACTATACCATTCTTATGGTTGCTCGTATCATCACAGCTTTAACACACGGGACTTTCTTTGGCGTTGGTGCAGTGATCGCTTCTAATCTGGTCAAGCCCAATAGGCGGGCCGGAGCCGTATCCATTATGATGGCTGGTCTAACGATTGCTAATATCGTCGGTGTTCCTCTAGGAACATTTATTGGGCAAAACATGGGCTGGCGCGCCTCATTTGCTGCGATAGCAGTCATGGGCGTCGCTGCACTAATCGGCATTCTTATTTTCATTCCAAAGATTAAACAAGACAAACCTGCTAGTGTAATCCAGCAAATTTCTGCGCTAGCTAATCCTAAACTGCTTCTATTCTTACTGATCGGTGCGCTTGGTAACGCCAGCTTGTTCACGGTGTTCACTTATATAGCGCCACTGCTAATGGAAGTTACCGGCTTTGCCGAGCATAGTGTGACATGGATTCTAGTTCTCTTCGGCTGTGGTGTAACCATCGGGAATATCGTTGGCGGGAAGCTTGCAGATTGGAAGCTGATGCCTTCTATCGTGGGACTTTATTTCGCGGTTAGTGTCATTCTTACGATCTTTTCCTTCACAATGCATAGTCCAGTAGCTGCGGTCATCACAATATTCTTCTGGGGTTTGGTATCCTTTGCGGTCATGCCAGGACTACAAATACGGATCATGAGTCTGGCTCAGGCCGCTCCTGCACTCGCTTCTACAACCAGTCATTCCGCAGGTAATCTCGGAAACGCAACAGGTGCCTTCATCGGCGGATGGGTCATTTCTCATCTTGCGATTACTTCGCTGCCTTGGGTCGGTGCCGTTCTGGTAGGACTCGGTCTGGTACTGGGGATTGCTTGTTATGTAGCAGAACGTAAAGAGAAAGTGGCGTAATTTTTTATAGGGTTATATTAAAAAACGAGGGTGTCTCCAAGTGATGAAAATAGCTTAGGGACACCCTCGTTTTTTATTTTACAAACTATAGCTATCTACTATCTTATGGCTTCATTCTTCTAATGCTTAGCATCTGATTTGCCCCTTTTTGAAATTCATAAGGAACCTCCATCTCCTCCACAGCGAAACCTTGTTGAACCATCTCATCTATAAGGCGATCTAGATGCTCATATCTTTTGCAAGACAGATCAACTAAAGGGAAAATACGAAGCTCTCCGCTAGTCACCCGCATAAGTTCATTAACAGTCCTTAGATGAAAATCATAATCCAGCCGATCACTATACATAAATAGGAAATGCGCAGACAATGTCAGATCAAAATCCTCATCATTGAACGGCAGATTAGGTAAAATCACAGGAACATATCGCTCCGGGGTTTGTCTCTGATCCCTGATGTTATCGTTTAAAGCCCTACTCCTCGCTTGTGTCAAATCCTCTATAGACTTAAAGTAGTCCCATACAAAATTGCCCTGTACCTTAACCAGTTCAGACATAGCATGCTCAATATCTTGAATACCTTTATCTTCAAGCTCATCCGCAGAGTAATAATAAGCGATATCCGCAGCAGTCACTTCACTCCCTAACTGATTCGATATCGCTGTAAAAGAGCAGGCACCTGCAGGACAATCCAAAATCCGCCTGCCTACAAGATCCTTTTCTTTCAATTTGAACATCTGCAAATACTCCTCAAAGGTCCTTCCTATAAAAACAATCCTCTCCAACTCAAGCTTTCCCTCTGCTCCGCTCATCTCATCTCACCTTTCCTCATCTCGGCTAATACTGCTCGCTTTTTACTTCTGTTTAAATATATGTATAAGATAATCTATAAGAAGTCCTAAAATTAGGAACGTCCCAAAATGAATTACATACGTGGGAAATCTGACGCTGATTAATATACTGCTTGCAGCCCATTCCGTATTATTAACATCAACCATCCAGTTTGCAAAGGGCTTCATGAAGATCAGCGTATCTATAATTGGATTAAGTCGTACAAGAATGATGTTTGCGATCTCAATCCCCAAATAATCACCCAGACAGATGATGATACTAATAATCGAAAACCAGAAACTGAATTTTCTCCTTAAAAACATCAAGCACCGCCCTCTCTTTTTTTCCTAATACATACAATTCGTTTAAAATTCAAAATATCCTTGTCGCGGATAGCTCCTGCTTTAAAAAATGATACAATCTGGAGCTCGCCAGCTTCAAGGGATAATCCGAAAGTTTACATAGGATACCGCAGGTCATATCGATAACCTTTCCCTCCAGTTTTCGCACTACCGTTCCTGCAGGGGCCGGATTCAAGACTATCTCAGGGACAAGAGCGACGCCTAAGCCACTTTCTACAAAATATTTTAGAGCCGACATGCTTCCAATCTCCATAGTATCGAACGGTGCACCACCTGATTCCTGTAGCACACTTTCTAATTTTTTGCGATAAGGACAGTTTGCTGCCGTAATAAGTAACCTATGATCCTGTAAATCCTCTGGCGTGATATTCTCCTTGGAAGCTAGCGGATGCTCTTCTGGCATAAGTAACACAAATTCCTCCGTAAATAAGGGTTCAAAATAAAGCTCCTTACCCAGCTCTGGAGCTGAACATACAGCCATATCAATTTCGCCTCGCAAAAGCAGTTCACTGAGTGCAGCGGTTCCCGCGATCTCCACGGAGACTTTCACTTTCGGAAACTGCGTCATAAAGCTGCTTAACAGCTGCGGCAAACGATAGCTCGCCGTCGGATCCGTTACCCCTATGCGGATGTTGCCAGCTTCACCTATCTTCAAATCGGCCAAACGGCTCTGTAACCGCTCCATATCCTTAACAATATGTAAGCTCTCTTCATAAAACAATCTACCAGATTCTGTTAAACAGATTTGTTTTCCCCGCTCAAGCAGTTGACACCCTAAGTCGGATTCAAGCCTCTGCATTTGCATCGTGACCGTGGATTGGGCATAATTCAATTCCTCAGCTGCACGGTTAAAACTTCCTGAAATCACAATGGTTTGAAAGGTTTTTATTGTTTTCAGATCCATTCCTGAGCCCTCCACTACTTAATTCAAATAAATTGAACCAAAGCTTCAATTAATTCAATTATACGAAATCCGATAATCACTATAGAATACTCTATATCAACAACATACGCCAACCAAAGGAGTGAATAAGGATGGATCTTAACAATAAAGTAGCCTTAGTAACTGGTGGAGGTACTGGAATTGGCAAAGCTGTAAGTCTGGAATTAGCCCGACGCGGAGCCCTTGTTGCAGTGAACTATTCTAGATCCGAGGCAGAAGCTTATGAAACCGTGAATACGATTATAAATCAAGGTGGGCAAGCGATAGCAGTACAAGCCGATGTTTCTAAGGATCAGGAAGTGCGAAGTATGGTCCATTCGATTATTCAGCATTTTGGAACGGTAGATCTGCTGGTGAATAACGCCAGTATTACTAAACATATTGCGCTGGGTGATCTGGAAAAAGCAACGGAGGAAGTCTGGGATGAACTCTATGATGTGAATGTGAAAGGAATGTTTTTCTGCGCCAGAGCAGTTGCTCCGTATATGAACCATAGCGGTTCAGGCACCATCGTCAATCTCGGCAGCATCGCCGGACAAACTGGCTTAGGCTCTTCCCTTCCTTATGCGGTCTCCAAAGCTGCTGTTCATGGCCTCACGAAATCTCTATCCCATGCGCTAGCTCCAACTATTAGAGTGAACTGTGTCGCACCGGGAGCTGTTGCTACTAGATGGTGGTCTGGTCGAGAAGAACAGATGCATAAATTAGCACCTAATCTGCTGCTCCAGCGTCTATCATCCACTGAGGATATCGCTCAATTCGTCTGCGCGACACTCGAACAGGAAGCAATGACCGGACAGATCATTACGGTAGATAGTGGACAAACGTTGTAACAACTAAACAAATGGCATATCAATTGAAGCGCCGATTGAATAATTAGGGGATTTCTCCCTATAATTCTGATATATCTACTCATCCAAATAGTAATTACGGAAAACCTCCCTATAATTTAGCTGATTTGCTGGAAAATAAAGAAATTCCCCTGATTTTTAGGGAGGAATTCCCTGTTTTCGTTCATTTAAGGCTAAAATCGGCTATTTTCAGGGAGTTATTCCCTAATTCCTCTCTAGCTCACACGATCGTCGTTTGGTCTATTTTATAAAGATAGAAGCTGCCCCAAAAGTAGAATTCTCTACTTCTAGGACAGCCTCTATTGCATAAATATTGGTGATGTCTTTAGTTAGGTTCACTACCCCAAATCAAGTTTCCTGACACGTATGCTGGTGTTTTGCTCCAGTCCACATAATTAGTATCCACCGCATTAAAAGAAAAATCTCCGGTTTGAGTGTAATTCGTCCAATCCTCTTTAGACACACGCACCTGAATGTCGATACTCGCACCCGCCGCAAGTGAACCTGCTGCACTTGAGAAACCAACCTCCAGATAATAATCCGCATTTGCTTTAGCTGTTGGCAATTTTACAAATGTTCCTGTTACATTCGCGCTTCCCACCTGTGACCAGTCGCAGAAGAAGCTTTGTGCCTTCTCACCATCAATAGTGTAATAGTATCTCACTTTCACATCAGAGAGTGTCACAGCACTTGTGCTCGTATTCACCAGCTTAAACTTTGGATTCAACGTATTTCCGGAAGCAGACAATGAACTATTATACATCTGTACTTTCAATGCTGCAGTAGGAGCTACTGTCGTATCCGCAATCGTGACAACCAAGGATTGTGTGGTTCCTGCACTAAACTCAAAGGTAAGCGTAGTGCTTCCCAACGCTTGGGTTGCCAGATACTCTTTCTTGATCGTTACTGTAGAACCACTCACTGTATAATCTGTGCTTGCTACGAGGGTGGCTGTTCCGTTTTTGATCGTGCTGAGCGTATTTCCGTTCAACGTCATAGTTACTCCTACGTCTGCTTGATTCGCAGTTTTCTTATCAAAGCCTGCCATTGTTGGGGTTATCGTGGAGTTAGTTACTGGTGTTGTCGTATCCGTTACCGCAACCGCTAAGGATTGCGTCGCTCCTGCGCTAAAGCTGAACGTCAGCGTGGTCGTCCCTACCGCTTGCGTCGCTAGATACGCTTTTTTAATGGTCACAGTAGATTCACTGACCGTGTAATCTGTACCAGTAACCAATGTCGCCGTTCCGTTTTTGATCGTGCTGAGCGTGTTTCCGTTCAACGTCATAGTTACTGCTACGTCTGCTTGATTCGTAGTTTTCTTATCAAAGCCTGCTATTGTCGGGGTTATCGTGGAGTTGGATACTGGTGTTGTCGTATCCGTCACCGCAACCGCTAAGGATTGCGTCGCACCTGCGCTAAAGCTAAACGTCAGCGTGGACGTTCCTACCGCTTGCGTCGCTAGATACGCTTTTTTAATGGTCACAGTAGATCCACTGACCGTGTAATCTGTACCACTAACCAATGTCGCCGTTCCGTTCTTGATCGTGCTGAGCGTATTTCCATTCAGTGTCAGCGTTACTGCGACGTCGGCCTGATTCGCTGTTTTCTTATCAAAGCTTGCGGTTGTTGGTGTTATCGTGGAGTTAGTTACTGGTATTGTCGTATCCGTCACCGCAACCGCCAATGATTGATTAGCCCCTGCGCTAAAGCTAAACGTCAGCGTGTTTGTTCCTACCGCTTGCGTCGCTAGATACGCTTTTTTAATGGTCACAGTAGATCCACTGACCGTATAATCTGTACCAGTAACCAATGTCGCCGTTCCGTTCTTGATCGTGCTGAGCGTATTTCCATTCAGTGTCAGCGTTACTGCGACGTCGGCCTGATTCGCTGTTTTCTTATCGAAGCTTGCAGTTGTTGGAGTAATGGTTGAGCCTGTAGCTGGTAGATTGACAGGATCAGCATACAATGTGCCTCGGCCATTCGTTCCGAGATATACACGTCCGTAAATTCTTGGGTCACCAGTAATCGCCATATTAATCTTGGCGTATTGGTGGGCATCGTCATTAATACGAACCCAAGTTGCGCCAACATCATCGGAACGGAAGACACCCCGCACGCCATCAATCTTCGCTACCGTGTACAGTGCCATATAAGTTTGACCCGGCGCAGCCTTTCCATAACCAATGAGATCAGCTTCTTGTACGTTGGTTAACTTCGTGAAGCTCGCACCAGAGTTCGTGGAGTGCCACAAACCATACTTATTCTCAGTCGTATTTCCTCCTGCAAACCAGATGTCACCTTCAATACCTGGTACTGCTTTCATGCTGATCTGAGCTTCATTCGGCTGTAATCCAGCTACATTATTGGTTGGGAAACCTGAAGCTGAAGTGGCAGTAAATGTAGCTCCGCCATCCACACTAACATAGAAGACCCCAGCAAAAAAACCATAAAATTTGTTAGCATTCACTCGGTCAGATGCTACTTTTGCTCCTGCAGGTAATCCGGCGCTTGCTGTCCAAGAGTTACCTGTTGTTTTGGAGTAGTACACACCAATATCCGAGGTGCTCCACAAAATAGAGTTCCCACTTGCAGACACAGCTACTTGTCCATGCCCTACTGTTGTTTTGGTGCCATTTGACGGTTCTGAATTTGGCATGTACCAGTTCACACCACCATCGTTAGAGATACCAATGGATTTCATACTTGGTGTCTTCTCTTTATCTGCACTGCCTACCCGTACCATATAAGATGGACTCAACTCTGCATAATCGATACTCATTGTTGTTGCCCATGAAGGACTGGTCTGGAATTTAGTTGGAGCTACCGACAAATCCTCATGACGGAAACCAGAAACGTCACCAAGTGCAGTGATCAAATGGGAGGTTCCCGTTGGCGGGCTTATCAGTCCGAGCACAGCCGTTTCCTCCACACCCTTGGCCATAACCGAGATATTCACCTTGCCTCCGGTATCCCATGAGGTCAAATTGTTCGAGCCATAAATGGTGGCCCCCGTACCATACATCATCCGGTTAGAGTTGAAAGGGTCAATTTCCAGATCGCCCATCATCCAGCCCAGTTTCGGTGAAGGATCAAGCGAGGTCGAAGTCGTTCCATGATCGAGCCAAGGTGCTGCTGTGATATCCATACTGAACTTATAAGTTCGTTCTGGATAGTTGCCCCAGTCCCAAATTCGGCTCCATGTTGCACCACCGTTAGTACTGCGGAAAATCACTTCATCAGGCCACCAAGCGTTTAAACTGGATACCATAACTGTGTTAGGATTCTGTGCATCCACAGCTAAACCACCGAAGCCATACCAATTATCCGTTCCGGTTGAAGGACTGATGTTCGTCCATGCACCGCTTGTTTTATTGTATTTCCAAACCTCACCTTTACTTCCGTCATAAGGACCTACACCATTGCTATAAGTAATATACAGATCGCCTGTAGATGAAAGCACGCCATGATGTGGCAAGTAGCCTGAAGGTTGTCCTGCCAGAGCTGTCCAAGTTACGCCTCCATCTGTACTGCGATAAACGCTGCTTGCTGTGTCGGCAACCCCTACATATATCGTTTGAGTCGCATTGCCAAGTGTTCCTGTGCTTTTATCAAACGTAATCCAGGATAAGCCAACGAGATCATTTCCATAATCCAGTGTCGGATTCTGAATATATGTTCCTACATTCGTAAAGGAGGTTACCTTCGACCAAGTAACACCGGAGTCCGTACTTTTCCAGAGCCCATTGCCACTTCTGGCTCCGAAGAATAAAATATTATTCTTATTCGGGTCGATGACGAGGCGTTCACCCGCAGAGCGGCCCGGCATATTGCCACCTACTTTAAAAGGCAGTGGAGTGGTTTGCCAGGTGTTTCCCCGGTCACTAGAGCGCATGATCTGACCGTTATTATCCCAGGAGTTAGTATAAGTACCTGTTGCCATATAGACTTTGTTCGGATCAATAGGATCTGTAGCAAGGGCATCTACACCATTCTTATTCCAATCGACCCAGCCTACGGAGTCACTAATCGAAGTCCAACTAGAGGTAGCCTGATTCCATCGATACGCACCACCAATATCTGTTCTGGCATAAATTAAATTGGGTTCGGACTGATTAAAAATAATTCCGGGTACAAAACCACCGCCGGCTCCCGTTACAACACTCTTCCAATTGTAAGGTTCACTTGCAGCCGCATGAGTAGTAGCTGGGAATGCAGAGAATAAAGAGCCTATCATCGCGCCAAGCAGGATTAACAATCCAGTTTTTCGGATACGATTACGAATCACGTTTTACGCCTCCTACAATTTTATTGGTTTGCTTTTGCTTTCCTCCTACTCTGTATCCCTGCTTTCCCCCCCCCCCTTAAACTCGACTATTTAAATTTTTCTGATAACGCTTTCATTATAATGGTAATGTTTTTCATTATCGAGAGAAAATGGTTGTATTTTCATGAAGTTTGTCTCTAAAAATCGTACCATTTTCACACCATAGATTACATTTCACAACCATAAACGCCTTAGGCGTCCTATAAGGACGGTAAGCGGTTAAGCGAGAAATAGAAGGATAATTTATAGCGTAAGCATATACATTAATCTATTTCAAAAAAAACAGATGCCTCCTTTTGAGATGGCATCCGTTTCTCGATTAACTTTATTGATTTATTGCCGCAAACGACTCTGCTGCTGCAGAAAGATAATAAGCCAACCCCGTTTGCTGATTCTCAAGCATTTTAAGATGAAAGTCATCACTTAAGAAAAATTGAGTCTGCGCTGCAAAGTCTTTCACAGATATGTTATGGCCATGTTTGTTCATAAATTCAAGATGACATCGAATCAAATTCTCTATTTCCTTATCGTTATGTTTTAACCCTTCTCTTAATGAACTTGCTATTTTATTCATAAATGTCATGCCTTCAAGTGCTTGTTCATTCATATCCGGAACATCTTCTGGTAAAACTTCAATAGAGTCCATCCCATACGATTCCTTCAAATATTGATTTTGCTCGATCAGCGCTTCTTTCCATTCTCTTTCGCTTTCAAATCCTTCGAACATTTCCTTATTATCCATGCGCTCCCCATCCTTTAAATAACCAATAGATTTACGTAATGTCTGAACAATCGTATCCAGTCTGGCTTTGCGGCCAAGGAGTAGCTCCTCCTGCTGCGAAAGAATAGAGTACCTGTCCGAATGATGATCCATCATTTCCTTGATTTGATCTAAAGAAAATTCTAATTCTCTGTAAAATAGAATCTCTTGCAAACGTTCCAGCTCTTTCGTTCCATACAACCGGTATCCAGCATCACTTATCCTGCTTGGTAAGAGAAGACCGATCTTGTGATAATGATGAAGCGTTTTGATTGTAACCTTGGACAGTTCCGATACTTCTTTTACCGTGTACAATGTTGTTCATTCCTCCTTTCCTTAAGTAGCTTAATGCCTCCCCTAAGAGGAGTGTCAAATCAAAAATCCAGAAGAATCCCAAAAAAGCCCTCTCCACCCTAACGGTGAAGAAAGCTACTACTGGTTAATGCGTAAGCACAAATTCATCCAGCATCTTACCATCCACATCATAAGCCTGATAAGTCAAACTATCCTTGGTAACACTAATCCCTGCGAACATTTGCTTGTAGTTTTGAAAATGCACCGCATGATAGAACTGATCTTCTTTTTTCTCATTAAACTTCCCACCAGATGCATTGGTCACCACATATACCGTACCTTTTTTAGCACCTACCGGATTCTCACCTTCAGGAACGATTTTTCCAGCCCGCAAAGGGTAGGATCTGGAGTACTCATGATTATGCCCCTGCAGCACCAGATCGACCTTATATGCATCAAAAATATCCGTCCAATCTTCAACCTTCTTATATGAATTGCCCCCGTATGCCGGACGGTGCATCGCAACAATCTTCCATTCCTTATCCGTGCTCTTCAAATCTTGCTTCAGCCACTCAGCTTGCTTTTTCAAATTGCTCTCCGTATTCAATACAGACACATGTACAGGACCGTAATCGAAGGAATACGAGGTGCCCGCAATAGAACCTTTTGCCCCGTTATCTGGCAGGTTGAAATGAGAAGTAAAGTCTGTCGCATCGTCATCAACCTGATCATGATTTCCCGTAACAGGCATTAATGGTGTCCCCGAAAGCAAGCCTTGCACGTTACCAAAAAATTGATCCCAGCCCGCCGAATCCTCCGGGTTCTCCGTTAAGTCACCATTATGCACAATAAATTTCGCCTCTGGAAAGGTCTGAACGGCCTTGCTCAATGTCTTCCCCCACAGCTTAAAATCATCCGCCCTCTCCCCTTGAGAATCCGCGACGTTGATAAACGTAACACTATCTAGTTCAACCTCTTCCGTGGTGAATTCCGCAACTGAACTCCATCCTCCCTCAAGCCCGCTGCCCACTCTGTAAGAATATAACGTCCCAGGTTCAAGTCCTGTAACCTCCGCTTTGTGAACACCTCTGGGACCATGGTCCGTTTTTATGGTGCTACTATTTGCTTCTACCCTTAGTACATCCGATTCTACAAAAGAGGACATCTGTCCCTTTACTAACTCCAGAACTCCTGCGGCATTGGAATCGCTAGTATACCAAGTAAACGCACGACTCGTTCCCGCATCTCCCTTAAAGGTGGTAACAAGATCATACGGGGCTGATGATTTCTTGGAGCTCCCGGATTTGGACCACTCCATCCCAACAGCCACCAAGATCAGAACAATCACTACTATCCCTAGGATGATGGCGAATTTATAGTCTTTCATCACGGCTCCTCCTTCATTTTTCTCTCTAGTCTTCTAACTAAGATAGCCTTCCAGAAAGTCAGAAGTCAAATCTATAGATCTATACTTTTGTTAACGCAGTGTAAAACATTCAGCTAACATTCAGTCTATTTTAAGTTAAGCATAAGGTCTGTCTCCTAGAATTAGTTGTGCAAGAAGGTTAGCCAACGACAGAGATAGAGATAGAAACGAGGTGGGAAAATGAGTAACAAGCTTCAATTCCGGCATGAACTAAAATTCTTCATTAACTATCATCAATACCTTGTATTACGCCAACGATTACAGAGTTTGATTGATACAGACCAGCATGCCAATGAAAGTGGCGAATATCATATCCGCAGTTTGTATTTTGACGACATCAACAACTCGGCGCTTGCCGACAAACTCGGAGGTCTCAGAGAACGCGCCAAATATCGTATTCGTATCTACAACATTCAAGACAACATCATTCACTTTGAGAAAAAAATCAAAATGGACGATTATATCGCCAAAATTAAAGAGCCGCTGACCCGTCAAATGTACGACGAGATCATGGCAGGTAACTATGAGGTCCTGAATGTCCCGGACAGTCCACTGTTCATGGAATTATACAATCAGATGCGCCATAACCTTCTTCGGCCGAAGGTCATCGTGGATTATGTTCGCGAGCCCTATGTTTGCCACAACGGCAACGTGCGGATCACGTTCGATAAAGAATTACGTACCGGTCTGCATTCGACGGATATTTTTGATAAGGATTTGCATCCGATTCGGGCGATTGATGAGAACTTTATTATTTTTGAAGTGAAATTCGATGAGTACATTCCGGAATACATTAAAATTGCGCTGCAGTTAGAGGGGCTGAACAGACAGTCCGCTTCAAAATATGTGATCTGCCGCAAATTCTTAAAAACTAACACTTGGGAGGATTATTGATTATGAATGCATCACTAGCAACAATGGCAGCAACCGCAACAACAGATACAACCACAAATACTTTTTCAGATATCATTAAAAACTCGGTGATAGACAACTTTGTCTCCGATATAAGCATCTCGAAAATGCTAATCACGTTAGGTGTGGCTTTTCTGATTGGCTACTTTATTTACCTTCTCTATAAACGTGTATTTAGCGGAGTGTTATACTCCAAAAGCTTCAACGTCTCGCTAATGGGCATGACCATGATTACAGCCACTGTCATTATCGCCATAAACTCTAATCTTGTGCTGTCCCTCGGTATGGTCGGCGCATTGTCCATCGTTCGTTTCAGAACGCCGATCAAAGATCCAACAGATCTGATCTTCTTGTTCTGGGCAGCAGTCGCAGGCATTGTAACTGGCGCAGGATTCTTCACTTTGGCTATTGTGGGTTCAATCATCATTGGTCTAATTCTGTTTCTGTTCATCAAGCATTCTTCTATCGAAACACCATACTTGCTGGTCATTAACTGTGATGGCGATGAGAGTGAACGTGAAGTCCACAACCATATCACAAAATCCGTGAAACGCTACAACGTGAAGCAAAAAACAGTATCTGCAAACAATATCGAATTAACACTGGAGCTTCGTCTGGATGATAAAGTAGGTGGCTTTGTCAATACTGTTTCCGACTTAAAGGGCGTTAAAAACGCACTTCTGATCAGCTACAGCGGTGACTATGTATCCTAAACATAATAAGATGAAAGGCGGTGCCCCAGATGAAAGCAAAAGGTAAATCTATCCTGCTGAGTCTTTGTTGCCTGCTGCTGGTCATCGCTGTAGCTGGGTGCCAGAACGCAAGTCCATCGGCAACAAACGAAACTGCAACAGATTCTAAGGATAAGGTAGTCTCGAGCGACGAGAAAAATCTAGACGAGCAGGTCTTTCCAAAAGATAAGGTTGTCGATGTCAAAATTACTTTAGACCCGGATGATTTTCAGGATATGCTGGATAATGCCAGCGCGGAAGAATATAAAACCGCATCGGTTGAGTACAACGGCGTTAAATTCGATAACGTTGCCGTGCGGACCAAAGGAAATCTTAGTCTCAGAAGTGTAGTACAGATGACGGACTCTGATCGGTACAGCTTTAAAATTTCTTTTGATGAATATGTGAACCAGAATTTATTCGGCATCACTAAGATCAACCTGAATAACAATTACAGCGATGCTTCTTATATGCGTGAATTTCTGACCTATGAGCTCGCTGAGAGTGTCGGACTCCCGACGCCGAAATATTCCTTCGTTAATGTATACGTCAACGATGAACTGAAGGGCTTCTACCTCGCGGTGGAACAGATCGGCGATGCTTATCTGGAACGTAACTTCGGAAACTCTTATGGTGCACTTTATAAAGGGGAAATGACCGGTCAGGGCAGTGACTTAACTTGGCTTGGTGAGGACCCTTCCCTCTATACCGGATTAGTAATGAAGTCGGATAAATCTAACGATGATATTCTGATCGATATGCTGAATGAGCTTAATAACGGCACCGATTATGAAAAATACATCAACGTAGAGGAATCGCTGAAGTATATCGCTCTAAATGCGGTCACGGCAAATATGGACAGTTATTTAGGTGGTAATAAACAAAATTATTACTTATATGAAGACGAAGGCGTCTTCTCGATCCTGCCGTGGGATTATAATATGGCTTTTGGCGGCATGGGCAGCGCAGACGTACTGATTGACGAGCCTACACAAGGCGCGCTGGCTGAACGTCCTCTGATTGCGAAGCTACTTGCTAACGACGAATACAAAGCGAAATATCACGAGATCGTCAGCGAAATGATTAATGGCTATCTAGCGGATGATACGTTCCAAACTAGAATGGATCAGCTGGACATGATGATTTCCAGCTATGTCAAAGCAGATCCTTCTGCTTTCTACACCTTCGAGCAATATGAAGAAGGGATTAAATCTGTTAAGACCTTCATGTCGAACATGGCTAAAAATATCCAGCAGCAGCTCGACGGAACCATCCCTTCCTCCGGTGACGGATCGGGAAGCGGTATGGGTGGTGGCATGGGCGGCGGCTTTGGTGGTGGTGCTAGGAATGGCGCTGGTGCTGGTGCTGGTGCTGGACAAGGCGCGAACGGCGCGGGTAACGGACAGACTGGCGCGGGGGCGGATCAGAGCGCGGGTGGTGCTGACGCGGGGACCGCTAAGAGTACAGGTGCTGGCGCTGCAGCTGCGAATGCCGAAATTGGGCAAGCTGCCACGGATGGGCAGGCTCCTCAGGGCGGCGCAGGCGGTGAGCCCGGTGCCATGGGCGGTCCGGCTATCCCTGATGCCGGCGCGGGTCCCGGCAGTAACACGCAAGCAACAGCTGGCGGGCAAGTTGCTCAAGGTGGTCAAACCAACACCGACGGGCAAGCCGCTCAAGGTGGATTCACTGGAGGGCCTGGCGGTGGCGGAATGGGTGGCGGTATGCCTGGTGGCATGGGTGGTAACTTTGGCGGCGGTGCTGGCGCTATGCAGCAAAAAGGCAGCACGAGTGAAGCCATCACTACTGGGATCGCGATACTTCTCTTACTGCTGACTGCAGTCTTTGTGACCTTCTATAAGCGGAAACGGCTGTAGACAAGTAAAAGTAATTCACAACAAAAAAACATAAAAGAAGCTCCCGTCGTTTATCGGCTGGGGCTTCTTTCATGTCCTAAAGATCATATTGCCAAATTTCCACAAAAAAAACCGTGAACAGTCTCAAACTTCACTCGAGACTGTTCACAGTTATAAATTCAAACTTTTCTCTTATCAAAGTATCCAACTCAGATCACGGAATCCAACGATCTCCGCTTACTCTTTCCGCCCGCGCAATATACTTATAGCCGCTATTAAAAAGGCAAGTAAAGATATCCCGACTGCGATGTAGACCATTGGATTGACACTGTTTGATTTTTCCTCATCTTTCATAATAGCATTATGCTCTTCCATGCTCATGGAATCGCTCTTCACATTGGAACCGTGAGAATGTTCATCCCCACCGGAAGCTTGTACAATTGTAGTAATGGAATGCGGATTCTCTGTTCCAGCCTCACCGGACCATTGCACCAAGCTTCCATCGGCATAGTGCTGATAAGCATCCCATGCAATGTCGCCAGCGGCATCAGGGTTCTTGGCCGTAAAGTAGAAGCGTTGGAATTGCCCTTTCTGAATGCCCTCACCATTAGCTATCCAGCTAACCTTATTCCCCTCAATGGTAACATCCCATCCGGGTGTAGCCTCATATTGTTTAAACTCGGCACCTGCTGGAACTCGTAGATCAACTTGTACAGTTGCCACGTCTTTTTCCGAAGGAACCTTTAATGTATAAGTCTCCCATGCCCCCGTACTAGATTGTGCTGGTGCCACTGTTACGTGCGCGCTAGCCACTGCTGCGAACAATAACAGTGTTGCTGCAGCTGGTGCGAATAACGTCATTATTTTGCGAGATAATCTGTTCATAGTTAGCCTCTTCTCATCAATAATTATATATCTTCGTCCTTAACTTCCTGCTATACATCTTTCGAAAAATCTCGTTTACGCGAAGCAAGCCCTTGCTCCAAGGCATAACGCGTCAGCTGCGTTCGGTTTTGGAGTTGCAGCTTTTGGAGGATGTTCTTCAAATGGTTTTTTACGGTATGCTCCGAAATCCCCAAGCTCACTGCAATCTCCTTGTTTTTTGATCCAGAAGATACACAGCTTAAAATTTCTTTCTCTCTAGCCGTCAACGACTCCCCTTCATCCGTAACAGAGGGTACGGTGAACTCCTTCAAGATTTGAAAAGCCAGCTCCCGACTAAGCGGTGCTTCTTCATTAACAATGGCCTGCAAATATTGAATCCAGGTGGAAGGTGCCAGATTCTTTAGCAAATACCCCTGTGCTCCTTGCTTTAGCGCTTCGAGGAGGTGGGAAATTTCGTCCGATACGGTAACGATAACGATTTTGACATAAGGATATTCCTGCTTGATCCGGCGAGTAGTCTCCAGCCCGTCCATTTCCGGCATCTGAATATCGATTAGGATGAGATCAGGCATCCACTGGGCTGTGAAAGCGATCGCTTCAGCACCACTCTCCACTACTCCAATGACCTCAAAACTATCATCCATGGACAAAATCTCGCACATCGCCTCACGTGCATGCGCATGGTCATCTACAACTAAAACCCGGTATCGGCTCATGGACTGACTTCCCCTTTCGTAATTTCAACCTGGGTGCCTGTGTCACCAGAAGTCAGCCTAAGCTTCCAGCCCATCCCCTCGACACGTTCCTTCATGATCTGAAGTCCGTAGCTGCCACTCACTTCAAATGGATCATACTGAAATCCTTCTCCATTGTCTGTAACAACTACCCTCCAGTTCTTCTCATCGCCAGCGCCAGTAATTGAAACCAGTCCAGCTCGTGTATGCTTACGAACATTAATGATCGCTTCGCGAATACAGGATAACAATTCTGATTTTTCCGAAGGGGAGAGCGCATCATCTTGCAGGCTCCATTCGAGAGAGGCTTCGATCATAATCTCGTTCGCCATCTGGGCTAGCTGATCTTTTACCGACTGTTCCAATGAAAAAGAACTCTGCTCTGAGACCGGAATCTTCAGATTGGCAATGGCCTGCCGCACATAACGGTTCACCTCATGGACCGTCTTTTTGATCTGATCCACATTTTCCTCACTGACCTCACCATTCTTGCGGCTTGCTTCTAGCCGGTCGATTTTGACAGATAAGAGAAATAAAGATTGCGCCATTCCATCATGCAGTTCTTTGGCAAGTCCTTCCCGAGCCTTCATTGCATCTTTAAGCGCACGTTCCTGCTCCAGCTCCCGCTGATTCCGCTCCATAAGAGAGAACAAAGGGACGAGCAACACAAGACTGACTAAAAACACCAGGACTGGCGTCAAATAGTTCCCCAAATCCATAGAAATATAAGGCATTAGAAACTGGTGACGCACAATCTCCCAGATCCCCACCATTAGCGTTGGCAATAACAGGATCATATACTTTATTTGTTTATACGTTGCCGTCCCCTCCTGCACATCTTATGCTTAACAATATCACCGTCTCATCTAAGCGACATGACTCGATCGGGCTATATAGACCCATTAATGTTACAAATTTAAGTATTTTAAAAGGTGATTGCTGACATTTATAATATCATAAGCAGGCTTTCTTATATTGTAGCAAAAAAAAGATACATCTCACGATGCACCCAATCATTTCTACTTTTACTGCGAAATCCTACCTAAAGTGGTGAAGTATAACGTCCATATTGGATATCCATTTCTTTAAACGAATCTCCCTCTTTTTTCAGAAAAAACGTATTTACTCCCTCTGAGCCCCACCAATTCAGGCCGAGTAATGGGCCCTCTGAGGTTTCAGCAGCAAAAAGGATGGAGAACATTTCAGGCATAACCTCTCCGCCATCATCCACCCGCCAGACCGAATATTCATCTCCTTGAATCACCGCTGGATAGTCCATGAAGGTAAATTCATCTTTTTCTTTCCAAACGAGACTAAATAACATATCCTGATCCAGCCTTACGAATTGAACGAGATACAGCTGTCGATCTGTAGATAAGTCTGCCAGCTTCCATATTTTCTGAATTTCACGTTTTTTCGTATCTACAATACGCTGTCGAACACTTTCCTCCACAGTAGATAAAGCTTCTTGACCCTCTAAGGATTCAATAGGCAAAAGCGCATCAACCTTAAAGTCCGTTTGATCCGTCAAATAGTAGGTTTCATCTGGGGTCGCACTTGCTTCTTCCACCGTAAAAAGATAACCCGCCAGATTTACAAAATTATGTGCCATCTCCCGGCCATTGCTGTTCTCTGTTCCATCCTGCCATTTATTAAATTTAACCTTTAACACATTCCCCTGATCACCAATAGCCTCATTTAATTGTGCCATCTCCTGATCCAGCCCTTTTTCATGCCCGGTAACTAGAATATTCCGCCCCTCTGCATCCGCAAAGCCAAAATTCGTCTTCAGCTTCTCAGTATCTAGATATGCTTCAGTCTTCTGCTTGCTTGGAGTTAGTAATGGCTCTGCGCTTGGAGGAAGAGTTGATGAAGGCAGTACAGTTTCCGCACTTTTTTCCGGTGTAGACTCAACATGATCGCCATCACTGGTCAAAGAGTTGTTGCTGGAACAACCCACCAACATAAGAACAATAAAGAAACTTGCCATAAGCTTATTCATTCTTTTTCCTCCAAACGAAGTTAGAATATTCCCATGCTCAGGTAACGTTCCCCCGCATCAGGTGCAATACATAGCACTCGCTTGCCGGCCCCGAGGCGCCGTGCTTCCTGCAATGCTGTCCATACTGCGGCTCCACCTGATGGGCCAAGCAGAATCCCTTCCTGTGCTGCCAGCATTCTCACGGTATTCAGTGCATCTTCATCCGAAACTTGAACAATTTCATCGTAGACCTTTGTATTCAGAATGACGGGTATAAAGCCCGGACTGGTTCCAACCAGCTTATGCGGTCCAGGCTTTCCACCAGATAACACTGGTGAGCCCTGCGGCTCAACAACTAGAATACGAATACCTGGAATCTGCTCACGCAACACTTCCCCAGTTCCAGTTATCGTACCACCTGTTCCCGAAGAAGCAACGAACACGTCCAGCTTCCCTTCCATTTGCTCCATAATTTCAAGAGCTGTCGTAGTGCGGTGAATGTCAGGGTTCGCTTTGTTCTCAAATTGCTGTGGAATAAAGCTATTCGCCACTTCTTTCCCCAGCTCGATTGCTTTTGCAATTGCTCCCGGCATCCGCTCCACTGCAGGAGTCAGCACAACTTCAGCGCCATAAGCCTTTAGAATATTGATTCGTTCCTTCGTCATATTGTCAGGCATGACAAGAATCGCTTTATAGCCTTTTGCAGCGGCATTCATAGCCAATCCAATGCCTGTATTTCCGCTTGTCGGCTCTATAATGGTCCCTCCGGGCTTCAGCAGCCCGGCTAGTTCTGCTTGCAGGATCAGATTATAAGCTGCTCTATCCTTTACACTGCCACTGGGATTGAAGCGTTCCAGCTTCACATATAGTTCTGCATCTTGGGGGGTGGTCAACCGATTTAGTCGCACAACCGGTGTATTCCCAATCAGCTCAGTTATATTGTTAACAACTAGTGGTGTCATATATAGCGCCTCCTTCATTACTTTACATACCCTTCATTGTAACTTGAGTGGCATCTCCTGTCGATTCTGGAGCTTGCAAGCTCCCTAAGTTAAAAACCGCCTCCCAAATTTATGGGTAGGCGGCTTCATTATAACTGACTACTGATCTACAATTTACGGATTCACGTTAATGGTAAAAGTAGATGTATTATTCTTAATATTTGTTACCGTGTTCGTAATCTTCAGATTGTTGAAGGTTGCTGAGCCTCTGGCTGGACCTTGACCAGCCTCAGCAGCTTCATTCACCCAGATACCCACTCCGGATTTACTATCAAAAGCATCGCCGCTCTTCTGCGCACCGGTAATTGTAACATTATTAAAGATGGTATCTGTTACTGGGAATTGTGGAGTGGAACCTACATAGTTGGTCTGGAACATGATTCCATGATAGGTCGGATCAATGATATCCACATCATTGACTCGGATACCTTGGAAGACCTTGGAGGCCGAGAATACCCAGATCGCCGGGAAAGTCTGTGCCCCCCAGAAATGCCCACCTGCACGAACAATAGAAATATTCTCAAAATTCGTAGTCGGTGAAGCTCCGAAGCCATTCATCGGATATCCAAAGTCTAAAGAGCTGATTGTAATTCCGGAGTAGCAAAGTGTATCCGCAATATAAATGTTACGGAAGGTATTTGCGTATCCACCATAGACAGCTACACCAGCAGCACGCCAAGTCAAGATTGAAGTGAGGTTCTCATAGATGTTATCCTTCATATCTGCACCACCGGAATCAATCGCCGAGAACAATGCAAAGCTATCATCACCTGTTGCCCGTGCTTCAATATTAGACACGAGGTTATTCGTGCTTCCATTTGTCATATTGATGCCGTCAGCGAAGGTGTTACGGATACGAGAGTTTTTAATCACCATGTTATCGGTATTGGCTCCCCAGTACATACATACCTGATGTTCAGTCCAGATGTTGTCGATCGTAATGTTCGCCACATTGGAGAAATCAAATACTTTACCAGGACCGTCGATACGAGAAGTATAGTTTCCGAAATAAGCGAAATTCGCAAAGGTAGATCCATTCGCAGTATCACTGGCTCGGAATCCTACATCGGTATTCTCTTGGTTAGTTGGAGTAATGAACTTTGTATACCAAGGACCCGCACCGATAACCTTCACTGCCTTGCCGTAGACCTGGAACTTGTTAGAGGTCTGATAGTTTCCTGGTGGCAAATATACACCTACGAGATTTCCTGTGGTGTCCATCCGCACTTTATCAAGCGCATTTTGAACATCCTGATGCGTAAAGCCTGCAGGAACAGTGTATTTAGCCGGATCTGGATTAGCAATCGGTGAAACCTGCTCCAGACTGATGAAGTCTATGGCGTATTGAGAAGTGTTAGCGGTATCCTTTTGTAAACGGATCGTACTTCCTGCCGGAATGGTACTATCAAACATAATGTTAGCTTCATCATAAATATGCCGTGGAGAACCTGCGCTTGGCGAATTTCCAGGACTTGTCTCAGAACCGTACAACCATGCATATTTAGAGGTTAAGTTAATAGCTTTGCTAAAGACACCATTAACATAGATGTTAAGCGTAGCATTTGTGCCGTCACCACTCGCTGAATCTGGAATCGAGAAACGAGTAACCAGAGTGTTCGTGCTGGCTTTTGTCGTGAATTCAACATAGCTACCTGTGGTGTTCAGAGTGACTGCTCTTCTGCCTGAAGCCTCACCTGCAGGATCGCCGATGGTCCGGTTGGCTGAAAGCTTCACGGCCCCACCGCCAATAACTCCATCCTCAGCCTCATACATGTCGTAAGGCATGTTCGCACCTCGACCGATGAACAGTGACTGCGTCTGAATATTATTAGCCCGTTTTACAGGCAGCTCATTAGCATCTACTGCAATTTCACTCTTCACAGTATATTTGCCATTTCCTGCAGTCCAATTACCAAGAGCTACAGGCGCTGTGGTCACCCCACTTGCGATCACGCCGTTATAGGAGCCTGTTAGAGTCTTAACCACCGCATTCGTAGTAGCATCTAAAACCGTCAGAGTTATGTTATGCGCACCACTCGCGGAAGCTGCTGTACCTTGATTCTTAATGGCAACTGAGAAGCTTACAGTGTTGCCGCCTGCTGGATTGCCAGGTGTCCAACTGACGGAGGAAGCAACCAGATCAGAACTGGACACTGGAGCAATAATAAGGGAAGCCGGACTAGTAAAACTATTATTCCCCTCATTTGATTCAATCACTGTATTATTCTCATCGACCTTTGCACTTAATGAGTAGGTTGCTGCATCTTTTGCGCCCAAGTTAAGAGATACGCTAGTTGATGCGCCAGCAGCTAGAGCACCTACTGGACTAGTACCTACAAGGGTAGTGCCCAAATAAAAATTCACATTAGTTGCAGCAGATGCTAGAGATCCTATATTCTTAACTGTTGCATTAAGTGTAATGGCATCCGTCTCAATTGGAGAGGTTGGAGTCCATGTAAGAGCAGTCACCGTCAAATCTGGATTCGCAGATGGTGTACCAATTACCTGAAATTCAGCAATTTGTCCAGCACTTGAACCAGAGTTGGTAGTGATCTTTAGCTGCAATTCACTAGCCGTAGCCGTGACCGGAATCGTCACTGTATTGCCGGTTGCCGGATTAAAGGTATACACGGTCGCAGGTACAAGACTCGTAAAAGCCGTTGTATTCTGATTATGCCCAAGCACTTGAATGGTCTGAGTACGTGTCGACCACGCCGATGCAGGATTCAGTTTGAGAACAACCGATGTAACATCAGCATTGCTGCCCAAATTAACAGTTAATGTGTTCGGATAACTTCCCCCTGCCCCCTCCCAATAAGTAGTTACATCACCGTCATTCGCATTCGTCTGCACAAAGGTAAAGACCGAGGACGACGCAGTTATACTTTTGTTCAAAGCCAAATTTGAACCCGTCCCAGGTGTTGGAGTTACCGTTGGTGTCGGTGTTACTGTCGGTGTTGGGGTTGGTGTTGGTGTCGGCGTTGCCGTTGGTGTTGGGGTTACTGTCGGTGTTGGCGTTGCCGTTGGTGATGGTGTTGCTGTCGGTGCTGAAGATGGAGTAAGGATCAGGTTGTCCAGATTCACGTTTCCAGTATCACCTGCATCATATTTATAAGTAATCGTATTAGCACCAGCACTCAAGGCTAACGTTTCAACCTTTGTGGACCATGTATTCCAGTTGGCCAGATTTAAAAGAGAAGATTGCTTTATTTTCGTCCCATTTACATAAATGCTTATTGTTTTTGTGCTGCCTGAAGCATTTGCATATTTTAATGCGGCATCATAGTTTCCAGCAGAGGCAACATTAACACTAAAGGCAGTCGTTGCTCCTTGTGTCAAATAGCCATCTACAAATCCGGTTCCGGTATAACCGGTATGATCTGTATTGACTTTTGCTCCACCGGATAAAGCAGCATTCTCCGCTTCATATCCTGTTGTTGGAAGTGTCGTTGTGCTGCCATAAATCTCAAATTCCGATAACTGTGCTGCTGGCCATCCTGTATTTGCCGTGAAGTTCAATTTAACATATCTAGCACTCGCAGCTGTAAAATTAATGGTCACAGTATTAGATCCGCTTGCTGGATTAAAGGTGTAATTGGCAGAGGCTGCTAAATTAGTGTAAGTAGAATCATCAGAGCTTCCCTCCACCGACAACGTTTGGGTTCTTGTTTCCCAGTTCGTCGGCAGTTTTAGAACAACCTGATTGACACTGCTTACGTCGCCTAAGTCCACTTTAATCCATTGCGGGAATGCGTTACTTACACTCTCCCAATACGTTCCTTGATTGCTGTCATTGGCATTAGTTGCTACATAAACATCGCCAAATGAGCTTGAAGTAATGCTTTTACCTTGGGCTAAATTCCCCGCAGCTAAACTCACCGAGGGGTACAACGCTAATTGACCTACAAACAATATTACAATCAAAAAATACATTACTGCCGACTTACCCGTAATTTTTTTAGAAGCTGCTATCATTAGAGAACCACCTCCCAAAGTTTTGTGAAGCTATGCAGCCAATAAGAATACGCTTTCAAAATAGTATTGTTATAGACATTCGCCTCCTAAAATGGACCTGATAGTTTTCAACGAGACTTAACAATCGCTTTATTATTAGCTGCCTGTCCTCCCGTATCCTTGACTCTGACTTCAATAAGTCACTGATCTATACCCAGAGGTTGACCACAAACTAACTAATAATGGTAATAATATAAGTTATAGGCAGGTGGACGTCGATGGCAATTTCTATGCTTAGTATGTGGGATATTACGTTCAACCAAATAAAAAAAGAAAGCTCCAGAGAGCACTGGGATTCCCCCTCAACTCTCCGAAGCTCGCCTTATATATTAAATCTAGCTACCAGCCCCTGTAGTCCATGAGCCATTAAGTTTAGTTCACTTGCAGAGGAAGCAATTTGTTCCACCGAAGCCCTTTGCTCTTGTGAGGCTGCCGACACATGTTGTGTACTCGCTGCAGTCGTTTCTGCAATTGTCGTAACACTTCGAAGCGATTCCACAATCTCTTCCGTAGCCGCTGTGATCTCTTCCACAGCTCCGGATACTTCCTGAACCTGCTCGGCTAGTGAATCTATAGATAACCGAATCTCACCAAAGGAACGTCCAGCCTGCTGAATAATCTCCGTGCCTCCCCTTACTTCACTCATACTACTCATCATGACTTTCATCGCATTATCTGCTTCACTTTGAATCCCGCTCGCCATTTCCGCAATTTGATTAGCGGATTCTGCGGATTGCTCTGCCAGCTTACGAACCTGGTCGGCAACTACAGCGAAGCCTCTCCCTTGCTTACCCGCGCGGGCTGCCTCAATTGTCGCATTTAACGCCAGCATATTTGTCTGCGAAGCAATCCCTTTTATAACTCCTACAACACTGCCAATTTCCTGTGATCGATTCACAAAGCCTTGGACTTGCTGTGACAAAGAATGTATAGATCGATTAATGGATTCCACCTGCTGCCCTGCTGCCTGAAGTGATTCATCTCCGGCAATAGCAAATGACGCAGAGCGATGCGAGGCTTCAGAAATATCCTGAACACTAGAGGCAATTTGACCGATTCCAATCGATATTTCTGAAATTGTTATTGTATTGGTCTGTAGATCATTCATCTGTTTAGCAGTTCCCGAAGCTACTTCACCCATAATATCCGATATTCGTTCTGTCGCACCTGCTGTCACTCCACTATCCGAGGTAAGATTTGTAGAGGAATTCGCGAGACTATTCGCCGATAGCTTCACTTGTTCAATCATCAAGCCCAAATTTTCTGTCATTTTATTAAAATTAAACGCCAGTTCACCAATCTCATCTTTTGACCGGACGTTTAGCTTGCGAGTAAGATCGGCATCTCCATCTGCAATCTCCTTCAGCTGTGTGTTCACATCACGAAGTGGTTTAATAATTCGTCCAGATATTAATAGTGCAAGAATTAGGGCAAGAACAACCGATAATCCGGTCACACCAAAGCTAGTAATCATAGCGTTATTACGATGGGCTTCTGCTTGACTCTGCCCGTTCTGTATTTCCTCCATGAGCATGCTCTGGAATACAATCAGAGATTCAATCATTGAATCTAAAGATAAATTGGTAAACTTCTTCTGCGCTTCCGGGAAGTTTCCGTCCTTGGCTATGGCGAAGGCTTCCTTCAAAACGATCAAATAATCATTCCATTTCCCCTTCAGCTCCGTTACACCCTTTAGTTCTTCTTCACTTAATCTAACACTCTCCAGCTCCTTGATGGCATTCTCAATCAATGGGAGCGTCTCTTCGTACTTAGAAAGATATGATTTCCGCTCAGCCTCTGTGTTGCTCATCACATAACGAGCCCCTAGCTCATCTGCCGTACGAATTTTATCCGTTAATCCCTGTACAAGCGACAGTTTGTTCCAATTGCGATTGACCTGATCCGTCAGCATCGTAGCCTTTCCTTGAAACCATGTGTTTCCTGCTATTGCCACTAGAAAGACCACAATCACAGCAGTAAATCCCAATATCATTTTTCCGCGGATATTTCTGAACATCGTTGTTCCTCATCTCTATATGTATAGTAGGTTTCTAATTGGTACTTTTATCCTACTATTGTTCCCTTAAGCTTCTCTGAAATTGAACTGAATGTTCGCTTAAAAAAACAAAAAGACCTCTACGTCCGGCCCAAGGCTGGAACTAATGGTCTTTAGAGATCTTTTTATTCGTATAAATTTCCGTTTGCCAGCTCCGCCAGCTTCCCTTCATCCAGTACGCTTAAGCGTCCACGATTTCTTGCAATAATTCCTTCATCAATAAAACGACGCACGATCCGGTTAAGATGCCGATAACTTGTACCTAACAACTCTGCTGTCTCTATAAGGCTAGAGGTCCGAATCTCCTCCACACGTCGGTCACCGTTTTTATCGGCGAATAAAGACATCAAATAGCTGGCAAATCGATTCTCGACCGGATACAACAGGTTAAGTGCGGAGGCTTGACCGAGCGTATGCAATTTGTGACTAAGTTCCCCTACGAGAAAACGTAACAAAGCTGTATTTTCCTCAAGCTCTCTCAGCAGTAATCTTCTCCCGGCAAAAAGAATTAAGCTCTCACCCACAGACTCCACTTGATTCTTGACAGGAAAGCGATGAAGCAGCTCCACATCCCCAATCACTGATATCGGATTTGTAAACCGCACCAGCATAGATTTGCCGTTCGGCAGCAGTGTCTGAATTTTGAGCTTGCCCTCAACCAATATGAACATCCCATCCAACTGATCGCCAACCAAACACAGCTTCTCTTCATCCGTATAACGTCTCAATTCCATTTTATATGTGACTAGCGGGCTAAAAATTCCGTCCAGACCGTTCTTCACTGCCAAGGCACGGACAGCTTCACGGTCATTTATCGTTTGCATGTGGTGCCCCCCTCTATTGTTTGCTCAAATAAGTGTAATTTAGAATACCCCACAAAAAAAGGACATATGTCCTTTTTAATAATATAAGAAAGTATAAGTTTCACACAATACTATATTTCTTATATTTCTCGCTTAACCGCTTACCGACCTTGTAAAGGAAGCCGAAGGCGTTTATGCTTGTAAGGAAATCCCAAAACATCTTACATCACAACAGAGTCCACACTATATCGGATCATATTCACTTTCTGATCTTGTAACCAAAATTCTAAATTCCGATGATTGATTTTATCCACATACCCGATAATATCAGCCCCTTGTTCCCCTCTTTTATAATAAGAAGAGCCATAAGCTTCAATCACATCATCTGTAGAAGACCCCACGTGAATACCTCTGGCAGTACTCATCTTCAGATCGGAATAGACGCTAATTAGAATGATTTTATCGTCACCACGCGCTGTGGCTACTGTTGTTTCGTTGTCCAAATGATAATATTGATACCGTTCAATATCGTCACGTGGTTTAGGTGCCTGGATGAGCGATTCGAGACTCTGAAGCAGCTGGATGTCTCCAAGACGTTCCTGCTCTAAATTGCTGCTGGATACATGAGAGTAATGACTTTGTCTTGGGGCATTGTATAAATAAATATGATAGATCCCATAACTTAAACCTACCGTAATAAAAATGATGATAAATAACCAGCCGTTACTAAATGGCTTTTTTCTCACTTTCCTCACACCTTCTTCTAACCTTTACTGTGCAAAATACTTCTCCAGCTCACGCTGCGCCTGATATTCCGGGAAATTAAAGGACTGCCACTTCCGCTCTCGCTGAGCACCGTCCCACCATTTGTTTTTCAAAAATTGATCTAGCATCCCGTCTTCCTTACGACTGAACTTAATCAGAGAAGGGATGACTTCCGGTGACAGACCAACCAAATAATCTGCATCCAGCTTACCACTCACCTCATAACGCTCCATATTCTTATTAGCTATAATGACATCCATACCTATATAGTTCATAACAACATAAGAGGTCAGACCTAGCACAATATAACATTTAGCCAACGGCAAACGGGGCACTACAATCCGTACAGCTGCAAGAATCAACAGCAAACCCATAAATATCATAAATGCATGAACTAGGAAACGAATCGTAGTATATCCATACGCCTCTTCATATAGGGTTAGTCTAGTATAGGCAGAATACAACATGACAGTTGAACAGCCAACTAAGATATACAGCATAATATTAATGACTTTTTGGAGCAGTCCGCCCCTCTTTCCTTCTGATCCCAATGCCAGCATTAGAATCACGAAATTAATCGCGGTCACCATAATTAACTCGAAGAATCCACTACGAGCGTAATCAGCATAGGAACTACCCTCTGGTAACATCCCTTCCCAAGCTCCAAACAAGTAAGAAAATTGGACGATTACGAACAGAACATATACCGTGTTAATAGCTATAAGAATTGTCGTCATAATTACTGGATCAACCTTAAAGGTCACAGGCGCCTGTACAGGTCCATACTCCCTTGGTTGCACATTCCAGTCATAGACCTTCGAATCTACAAAGCCCCATACTAAGCCGAACAATCCCATGCCTATCAGGAGTACCCATAACGTCCGCACAATAATTTCACCAAATGAAATTCGATCCAGCATATTTGGCAGCCATATTAGCACATGATGAAACACACCATCGGCCGAGGCCAGCAGGGTAATCACAACAAGCAGTATCGGTAAAGAGATCGCAAGTCCTGTAAACACTTTCCCCAGCACTTGCTTGCGTCCATCCTTCACCTTACTATCACTGCTACTTTTGACGTCCTTGAACACAGTACCCCAGTGGCGAAAGTTCTGGGGAAGCAAATGCTCTAGTGTATCCCAAAGTATTCTGAATTGACTCCAAGAGGGGCGTTTATCACTTAGCAAATAAGTCATATGTAATAAAATCAGCACAGGGATTACTAATAGGTTCAACCCAAAGTAGAAAAGATTATGAAACAACACATAGGTCATCGAGAGTAGAAAAATCGCTCCAAACCAGAAATAACTGAGTTTGGTCAGTTTGCGCATTTTAGACTTAGCGTAATAAAGCATATAAACATAAAACAGACAAACGAAGATAGGATAAGAAACACCTGGCAACTTTCCGTAGAACAACAACTGATGAACAATCGCCAGTAAGAAGGCAACAATTAAAGCGGCAAGTGATCGATTAAGCTTAAGCTCCGTTTCATCGGTCATGGTAAACACCCCCATATTCTTACTTTCTTATCCTTATTCTAAGTGATAAAATAAGAAAAAAAAGAGAAAGAATTTTTTAATAATTTCCTATTTTCTGAAAGGGACTTAAACCATGAAGCTGCATAGCCAATATTTAAAGCTGCACTCACAGTTTGGGGGAGTCACAGAAATCTCAGTTACGATGGATGAGCTAGCCTTGACCTTCGGATGTACACACCGCAATGCCATGCATATTGTGAATAAAATGATGCAGCTGGAATGGGTCCAATGGACGCCGAAGCGCGGACGTGGAAGTCGTTCCTTATTACAGTTCCTTGTCCCTTCCGAAGAAATTGCGCTTCAATCCATGATGCAGGCTATCAGCCGTAAAGATGTTCACAAAGCTATTGATGGCATCAAAACCCATGCCAGCTCTTCCTCGCTGCAAAATACCTTACAAGGCTGGCTGCTGACCTATTTTGGTCATCATTCCGAAATCCGTAGTGACAAACAGATTGATACCCTGCGGCTTCCCATCACCCAGCAGCTACATACCTTCGACCCGCTTCATATGAATCTATTGGCAGAGTCTTTTGTTTCCAGTCATGTCTTCGACGGATTAGTGAGACGCAGCGGGGAACGGGATAAGATTGTGCCTAGTCTAGCTCATGCCTGGGAAGTGGATGAGAGCCGTACGATTTGGACTTTTTTTCTTCGCAAAGAAGTGCTGTTCCATCATGGAAAAGTACTGACGGCAAAAGATGTAGTCTATTCCTTGGGACGGCTGATACAAACCTCAAAGCGGACACTCTATAGCTATATTTTCAAAGAAATCCAGCAAGTTACCGCACTAAACCCATCCACCGTTCAAATTACACTTAAACAGCCCAATGAGCTATTCCTCCCTTTCTTGTGTACGAGTAGAGCGGCAATTGTTCCGCGTGATTTAGAAGGAATGGACGAACCTAGCTTTGGCCGCAGACCTGTGGGGACAGGACCATTTAAGGTTGTGGACATGAATGAGGACACTTGTGTGCTGGAGGTTTTTCCTTATTATTTTCTAGGAAGAGCTCATTTAGATCGAGTCGAAATAATGTATGTTCCGTGGGATACTGCGTCCGATTCCTCAGATACTGGGTCGGCTTTTCATGTGATTCAGAATCCTTCATCCAACAATTCTTCTTCTTGGAGTCGGATTCATTCAGAGTCCTACATCCGTAAATTTGTTACCTGCAACACACAAAAAAAAGGACCGCTTAGCGACCCCCTTCTTCGGGCAAAGATCGTATCCTGTTTAAAAGAAGAGTCATCATCTGTAACGCATAAGTCAATGGAAGACTATGAGGTCACCTTGCAAATAACTACCATTCCGCAATATGCTAACGATGCTGAATGTATTGCTGCTAAACTAGAGCGTCAAGGTTATCCGTGTACGGTTGTTTCCGTGTCTCCAGAGGAGTTCAAGGGCCCAATTCGACTGGAGTCCGACCTGATTGTTTTTTCATTATTTCGTGACGAGGATGAACAGCTTCGTTTATTTGATCTATATCTCACGCTTTCCCAGCATATAGAACCGCATACTCGTGCGGATATTGAAGGCTGGCTCTATACCATTGCACGAGAACCTAACCCTGAGGCTAGATCTGAGAGCTTTAGTATGATCGAAAACCGTCTTCTTGAGGAACATCATCTGCACATCTTGTATGAAAAACCCACCCAAACTGCTTATCTCCCCTCGGTCCGAGGTGTAAGCTTCAATAGTCAGGGCTGGGTTGATCTTCGTCATTTGTGGTTCCCGCCGCTGATCTCCAGCGACAGTACTTCATGATATACGCAATGCCCAGTCGATTGCAGAATCATTGGAGCCCTTTTCCAATCAAATTGGCAGAAACCGGCTCCTTCCCGATTTCCCTTGCCCAAACGGACAACTGTCCGACATGATGAATTTCATGAGCGATCACATGGCGCATCACTTCACCCCAAGTATCTGTCACGATCCGGCCATCCGCCAGGTGATCCTCAAACATATTCTGCTCCAAACCCGCATGCCAAGAAAGTACAAAGGGCTCTACATCGGGCCGGAATTTCGCATCCAGTTCTCTTACCTGCTGCAAAGACTTGTAATGTTCGAAATCCTCCTGAAAATCCGGTTTACCTTGCAACACTTGAATCCAGCTCCACTCCACATCAACAATATGAAAGAGAGTCTTCAATATGCTGCCTACACCACCAGTACGTACCCCAAGCAACTCTTCTTCAGAAATACTCTCACACCATTCGTACCATTGTTCACGAACCATCCAGTTATATTGAAAGAATGTTTGCAGATCAAGGCCTCCTTTTAATGGGAACTTAGATATTTTCGGTATCCTTCTACCTTCTCATCTCTATACCCTAACGATTCATAAAAAATATGCGCTTCCTTACGTTTCTCTCCAGAGACTAAAATGATATAAAAGCAGTCTTTCTCCTGAGCTATTTCTTCAATGGCGAGCATCAGTTTTTTGCCCACACCTTGACGACGGGCACGCGATGAAACTACCACATTCTCAATCACCATAAACGGTTTGCAATCTCCTATTAGATCATGACAAATGATACCCATCAAAGACCCCATCAACTCCCCGTCCACAAAAGCGCCCAACAATATGTACCGACGATCTGTCTTAATTACTTTAAATACTTGTTCCATTTTATTAAGATCAGAAGGTTGATTCATCAGCTCCTGATATAAATCACCAAGTTCATGGAGAGACTCCAATTCTATTTCTTTAATAACGACCATAAATGTTCAACCTGCTTTCTTTAATTTAAGAATCTTTCTCATACATGCTCCACTATTTACGAACCTTCAGTTCAAATTCATCCTTCTGCCCATCCCACTCTACAACAACCTTAATAATCGAGTCCTCGTGTTCAAACGCCCCGCTTCCAGCTCTTTCGGACTTCAGCTCACTTTTTCTTACTCCCTCGACATCTTCTAAGGTTTTACTTCCTCCACCTGATCTTCCCTTGAAGCTATATTTAAAAGAATTAATCTTATCAAGATCCGTTTGTTCACCTTTATATTTAAGCTCAAATGTAGATTGCTGCGAGGTTTCATAATCTGGTCTCTCACCCTTTTTATCGATGAACTTCTCCGTTGCCTTTTGAACATATTCAGCCGACCATACTTTTCCTTCACCTGTAAATGTGTAATTGTGTTTATAGGTAGTTGTATTGCAGGCAGCAAGAAGAACTATGATTATTCCAGACAGCATCAGTGCGGATAGCCTCTTAATCATTATAGATCCCTCCCGATTCTGATAAAAAGCGAATAGTAACTGTTGTCCCCTTACCTTTAGAGCTATTATAATAAATTTCCCCACCATATTTTTCTACAATATTAAAGCAAATCATTAACCCTAAACCGGTTCCATTACTTTTTAATGAATAAAAGGGCGTGCCCAGCGACTTAACCTCAGCCTCGGACATCCCACTTCCTTCATCGGTGATCATGATCTCGATAAAATTATTATTTCTATTTGCTATGACTGAGACGGATTTCCCTACATCCGAGGCTTCTAGCGCATTTTTTATAATATTAATGAGTAACTGTTTAAACTCAATTTTATTAATGGAAATAAAACAATCTTCCTCTACCTTTATATCGATTTGGTTATCAGATAGCATGGCATAGGAATGAAGCAGACCCGTAACACTTTGAAGGACATCCTTCACATCCACTTTCTCTAGTCTTTGATCTCCATTTGGTTTGGATAGGGTTAGAAATTGAGAGATAATCTGTTCTACTGTGTTTAATTCATCAATCATTAAGTTGAACTTACTTTTTTTAGAATCATCAAATGAATCGTCCTCTTTGAACAATTGCAAAAAACCTCTAACCACGGTTATAGGATTTCGAATTTCATGTGCAACAGCAGCTGTTAATTGTCCAACCATCTTTAACCGCTCGGATTGCTGTAATTGTTCATAATACAGTTGCTGCTTTTTCATCCGTTTAAATGATAGATGGAAAATGAAAAATAATAATGCTTGAACAGCTATTATATTTATAATGTTGCCTATAATGTCATGATGTAAGTAACTATATAATGCACCTTTATCAATGAAGATGACATAACTAAAAGTAATTACCATCAATATTCCATTTATAATAAAGGAAAAGTAGAACAATTTTAAATCGAAAAATAGTATAGAAAGTGCAGGAATTAGGCAAATCAAAATATAGGTGGTCCAAGTTTGAGGATATAAAAAGAAAAGCGTATAGAAGTAAGCAAATCCAAAAAGAATGATGATCTTTCTAAAGGTATATGTCTCATACTTAGGATAGATCCATAAACTAATGGATAGAATCATCACGCACAAAAATTGTACAATGTATCCAAAATTAATCCCTTTCAACTCTGTTGTAGACAGTATTAATCCAGATATCATAAGGGTAATGTTTAATAACATTACAATGTAATAGATTTTTCGATTCACCTGACTGTAAAACTCTTTCATGAATTCACCACTTCTATATTAATTTAACCCTTTTTTGGATACTACCCTCTCTAGAGGCAAAATTTAAGGGCACCCACTTGGATGCCCTTTCTACATCTCATACATTATTGTAATTATATCAGCCACTTTACTAAAATGGGAATAAATACTTTTAGCCCTAATTATGATACGCCTCTCAGTTATGTGTCAATGTATAAAAAAATAGACTGCTCTCTCACTAAGCAAAGCAGTCCATTTATAGTATCGCTTTTATTCCATATCCTTATCAATATCCTTAGGGATCCGGCGGGCTACGTCCGTTGCAATAGCTGCATGGATCACTGCCAGACGCACTAACTCTACCACTTTTTCGTTAAAAATACTTGGGATTACGTATTGCTCATTAACCTCATCCGGATGAACGACTGAAGCAATCGCTTTTGCCGCGGCCAGCTTCATTTCAAGGTTCACTGTTTTTGCTCTGCAATCCAGTGCGCCACGGAAAATACCCGGAAAACACAGCACATTGTTGATCTGATTCGGATAGTCACTTCTACCTGTCGCTAACACGCGAACAAAAGGCTCGGCCAATTCTGGTTCAATCTCCGGTGTCGGATTAGCCATTGCAAACACAATGTTATCGCTGGCCATACTCTTGAGATGATCGACGGATAGAATCCCACCACGTGACACCCCAATAAAGACATCTGCTCCCTGCATAACCTCCGTCAGTCCACCTTCAATACCTTCCGGGTTAGTTGCATCAGCAAGCTTCCGCCATTCCTGATTATCATACTGAAGATCTTTTCTAAGAACACCTTCACGATCTACCGCGTAGATTTTGCGAGCTCCTGCCGCCAGAAGCATATTACAGATGGACACACCAGCCGCACCTATACCCACAACGACAATTCGAACATCTTCGATAGATTTATTTACTACTTTAAGCGCATTCAAAAGACCTGCCAAAACTACAACAGATGTACCGTGCTGATCATCATGAAATACCGGAATATCCAGCTCTTCGGCAAGCCGACGTTCAATCTCGAAACAGCGCGGAGAACTGATATCTTCTAAGTTGATTCCCCCAAATCCAGGAGATACTGCTTTAACGATATTAATGATTTCATCTGAATCTTTAGTATTTAAGCATAGTGGAAAAGCATCGATGTTCGCTAATTGCTTAAACAGCATAGCCTTACCTTCCATAACAGGCATAGCCGCTTCCGGTCCAATATCCCCTAGTCCAAGCACAGCCGTTCCGTCTGTAACGACGGCTACTGTATTCCGCTTCATCGTCAAAGAATAGGCTTTGTTCGGATCTTCGGCAATCGCCGTACACACTCGGGCAACTCCCGGTGTATACACCAGCGATAAATCCTCCCGATTTTTGATAGGCATTTTAGGTGTGATTTCAATTTTTCCGCCAAGATGAGCTAGAAAAGTTCGATCTGATACATTAATTACTTTGACTCCTGGCATCTTCGATAGTATAGACATCATTTCTCCATTCGAGGCATCTTGCACGTTTATTGTTATATCTCGAGTTGTTACATCCTTACCTGCACGAATCACGTCAATAGCAACGATATCTCCACCTGCAGTGGCAATTCCTGAAGCAACATCACCAAAAGAAGCAACCGATTTCCGAATTTCGAGCCTGACAATCATCGTTGTTGCAATAGCCATGAATTAGCCTCTCTTTCTTCAACCCTAAGATTTCAAATACACTATACTATACCATTTAAACAAACTTTCTTCCTATTGAATAGATCACCTTAGTATTTTTCTTAAGATAGTATTCCCTTCGGCACCCGGACCAAATACATCAGGGATTGTAGCGACGGGCACAAAGCCGTTTTTACCGTAAAAAGCAATCACATCATAATCTTCTGCATAGGTCAGCATAAGTAAACAGTAAGCTCCCCTGCTCTTAACAACTTCTTCTACATGCTGTAGTAAAATACCTCCTATTCCTTTTCTGCGATGATCTTTACATACTCCAATATCTAGGACTTCGGCTCTTGCTCCAAGCGCGGGAATGCCAATCGGTGCCTCCTCATGCAGAACGGCAACAATACCAAAAGCATCGTCTTGTTCATTCTCATGATAGGCATAAAACAACGCCCCCCGCTGAAAATGTGATTGTATGCGACGTCTCAGCCACTGCTCATGGTTAGGATTGTTTCTATCCAGATGGATATGTTCAACCTCAGCTAAGAGTTCCAAATACGGTTCGATCTCATGTTCACGAATTAACTTTATAATAGACATTTCAACAATTCTCCCTTAAAAACAAGTTGTATACCAGCAGTCTGAACTTAACACGTCCACTGTACAAATAACATGGATAGTTCGATTATAATGTTACAATACACAACCAAAGAGTCCTACACTACGTCTAACTTGCGTTATATCATAGACAATGACGAGTTGACTGATCAGAATAAATATTATATACATGTCTTACCTATAACGTAGTTGAAGGAGCTTACACTTATGACAGAATCATTTCAAGCATTAGTTGTCGACAAAACAGAATCATTATTCTCCGTCGCTGTTAAGCCGGTTGCCTTAGAAGAACTACCCGCAGGAGAAGTTGTAATTAAGGTTGCATACTCCAGTGTGAATTATAAAGACGGATTAGCCAGTATCCCTAACGGAAAAATTGTAAGATCATACCCTTTTATTCCAGGCATCGACTTATCCGGTACTGTGGTGTCTTCTACAGACGAGCGGTTTCATGAAGGACAGCAAGTTATCGCTACAGGGTATGGTATGGGTGTATCTCACTTTGGAGGATATAGCGAATATACACGAATTCCTGCCGCTTGGATCACCCCACTTCCGGAAGGACTTACACTAAGAGAAGCTATGATTTATGGTACAGCTGGACTAACTGCAGCCTTGTCCATTCAAGCTCTGGAAGACAATGACTTAGCACCAGACAAAGGCAAAGTACTCGTAACGGGAGCGACCGGTGGTGTGGGTGGATCGGCTATCGCTATGCTAAGCACAAAAGGCTATAGCGTAGTGGCCAGCACAGGTAATACAGAAGCTAACGAATATTTGAAAACTCTTGGCGCGGAAGAAGTCATTTCACGCGAAGAGGTTACGGGCGGATCTAGCAAACCATTAGAAAAGCAACTATGGCAAGGTGCTGTAGATTCCGTTGGCGGAAACTCACTTGCGTCGATTTTGAGTAAAATCTCCTACAGAGGTTCTGTTGCTGCAAGCGGCCTGACCGGTGGCACTTCTGTTCCAACTACCGTCCTTCCCTTTATTCTTCGGGGGGTTAACCTGCTCGGTATTGATTCCGTAGAGTGTCCTGCTGAGCTACGCGAAAAGGTGTGGACACGGATGGCGACTGATTTGAAGCCTGCACAGCTTGAGAACCTTGTAGATCGTGAAGTAACCTTGAATGAACTGCCACAAGCATTGGAAGATATTCTGCAAGGAAACACACGAGGCAGAGTGCTTGTCCGTTTATCTTAAGCCCTAACAAGAAAACCTCCCGGGAGACTTAATCTCGGGAGGTTTTCTTGTTAGGACTCTTGATTATTTGAATATTGATAATTCGGCTGTTGTTGTACATAAGGCTGTTGGCGATAGTGCTGTTCATAGCCTTGAGTGTAGTATCCTTGCATTGGGTAAGGCTGATAATTAAATGCTTGCGTCGCTGGAGGCATTTGTGAAGCTATAGGAATGGGCTGAGCTTGCATATGAGCATATGGCTGCATGTTTGGATGCATGTTAGGTTGCATATTTGGTTTCATATTTGCATGCATATTCATATTAGGAGCCATATTTGGTGCCATATTTGGTGCCATATTCGGGGCCATATTATTGACTCCCTTTACTTTATCTTCCTCACAGCAGTCGGCAGGTGGGCCGATAAAGGTGCCAGGTTTAATAGGAGCTAACGCTTCCTTTACCAATGCTTCATTCAAACAGTAAGTATGGGCCAATACATTTGCCGGAGTTTTGCTCAAAATATCCGAGCCTAAGATAACCTCAGGAATAGGTGCGTCAAAAATGGCAAGCAGATGTGTATTATCGACAGTAGCTACTTCATAATGCCACCAGCCTTGCGGCACATTCGCCACTTGACCTGGACATATTGGGAAATGAAGAAGTTCATTTGTAAACGGATTGAGTATAGACACTACTGCTGAACCGCAGATACAATAGACAAGCTCTGCCGCATTTTGATGATAATGAGGCTCCACCACATTCGATTTGCTAAGAAAAATATCAAGGAGTGAGGTATTCTCCAGTGTGTTCAACTGCTTAACCGACAGTAAATTAATGTAGTTGTTGGCATCCTTTTTAAAGAGAGTATTAGTGTTCACATCAAAAGTAAATTGTGTATTAGGGGATGTATAATCCATGTATGAAGTCACTGTTTATTCCTACCCTTCTGTTCCCGTAAATTTTTGATTTCCTAGAACAACATATGCGTTTGCCTATGCCTAGGTGCCGGAGATTCACTGACTCCAATAAAAATTCATCTTTCTCTGTCAATCGGGGCATCCTCTATAATGTTAAATTCTCACACTATACAGGAGGCAAAGTATGAAATCGATTCACATTAAAATAGTATTAGCGTTATGTATCTCTATCTTCACCATTATGGGGTTGCAGCCTTTGAATCAACACTCCACGGTTGCAGCCGCTAACCACAAATCCTCTTCTAAACAGACTCCATTAACCTTTGTTCTGATTCATGGGTCTTGGGCTACTGCAGGTTTTTGGGATGAAACAGCCGCTGAGCTTCGTAAGTTAGGGCACACCGTCTACACACCGGAATATGCAGGACATGGCGCGGATAAGAATAATAATGTAACACATGAGCAAATCACAAAGTCCGTTGTCGACTATATTAAACAAAAAGACTTGAAGGATTTTATTCTGCTCGGACATAGCTTCGGCGGATCAGTCATTCAAACAGTTTCCCAGCAAGTACCTGATCGGATCAAACGGATCGTGTTCTTTGATGCCTTCGCGCCGCTTGACGGGCAAAGTGTGGCAGATCAATTTCCTGCTGAGTCACTTAAATCCTTTGAACAGCTAAGAGACGCTTCCGGTAATAACACCATCACGCTCCCTTTCCCGCTCTTCCGGGATACCTTCGTCAACACTGCCAGTCTTGCGCAAGCACAAGCCTTTTATAAACAAGCTCCGCCTGAACCAGCTACCCCACTGTTTGAAAAGCTGGATCTCAAGAAATTCTACAGTCTCCAAATCCCTAAAAGTTATCTTTATCTGACGGAAGACACGGCTATCCCACAAGGTCCATATGGGTTTCACCCGACTCAATCCAGTCATTTGGGCGTTTTCCGCTTCATCGAGGGCAAAGGTGATCATATGACCACTGTCCGAACCGAGCCAAAAATGATGGCGGAATTGATGGTCAAGGCGGGTAGAGATTAGTCGCGTAATAGCGAAAAATGCATTCAGTCAGTAAAAAAGAGCAAGCGTACGGGAATGTTCCCTACTATGCTTGCTCTTTTTACAATTCTCCGCATGTCATTTAAGGATTCGGCTTCACTCCGGTAATCACCCAGCTATTATGATCTTTAACAAGTGAGATCGTCAGTAGCATGGATGGTTCCGGACCATTTGAAGTCGCGGAATCTATGCGCATTTCTATGACCTCTGAATTCGGGTTAATTACTGTTTCTTTAGTAACCTCGTACTTTGTAATCCACGGACTGGATACGCCCGTTACCCAATTCAGTTCAACAAACTGCGGATACATAACCTTTTTGAGTTCCTTGGAAAAGATCGAATATTGAATTGACGCATTCCGGTGCTGCAAACCGAACCCGTATAGCTCAGCCGCTTGAAACGCAGAAGGCAATATGATTCGTTTAGACTCGGGAGCTGGCAAAGGCATGGCTGAGAGCAGCTTTCCATTAGACTGAATCACCGTTCCGTTATCAGGTGCACCTATTGCGATTCCTGGCAGAAGCAATACGCCTGCGATCAGAGTAGCCGCCAATTTCTTTTTACTAATCAGAATCACCTCATAGAAAGCTTTTTCACCTCATGTGAATTGAATTCTAATTATTCCCCGTTATCGCTAACTTTTATGTAACCAAAATGCCAACAAAAAAAGCGACCGTGACAATAACGGAATCGCTTGTGAGAAATAGAAATCTATTATCGTTCTACCGATTGTTTAAGCCGTTGATCAGGCGTGAAAAAGAGTCGGTAGCTCAGTACACTTAGCAGTATACTTGTTATGGCCGCAGAGGCGGTGAATGAGAACACAATCAGAATCTGGTAGCGAACAGCGATTACCGGATCAGCGCCTGCTATAATCATCCCCGTCATCATACCTGGAAGCTGGACAAGTCCTACTGTCTTCATTCCGTCGATGGTAGGGATCATGCTGAATTTCACAGATCTTTTTCTAACTTCATGGATCGCTTGTGGAACCGTTGCACCGAGTGACAGCAGGGTCTCGATTTCACCTTTGCTCTGCTGTATTTCGTGCTTGATATGGTTAATGAACAAACCCGAGACAACCATAGCGCTACCAATGGTCATGCCACTAATGGGAATGATATATTGTGGGGTCGCCTCAATAATATGTAAGCCGAGCAGAATCCCCATCATAAGGAGCTCCATAGTAGCGATCGCAAGTCCAATTCTCCAGACTAATCCACGTAGACCTAATCCTCTTTTCGCTGCATTCCATGCGGCTACACTTATCATGAAGATTATTATCAAAATAACATAGATCATCTGATCGGTTTTAAAAATAAATTGCAATACATATCCGACCGCAAGCAATTGAATTGCCGACCTTATCGTGCCTACAATAATATCTTTTTCTAGTCCGAGCTTTTGCCATACCGAGACCAACATCGTCCCTAGCACAAACAGAAGCGTGAAACTCAGTGCAGTATAACTCATAAGAATAACGCTCCTTCTAACGGTCGAATAAATCTTTTTGCCAAGTCTTCCGCAGATTCAGCAAAAAAAGATTCACTCAAGTGTTGTTCCAGCTTACCATTCCCCATAAACCATGTAGTAGTGCTTATTCGGCTAGCCTGCTTAAGGTCATGGGTCACCCAAATCATTGAAGTCCCTTCTTCTTTATGCCACTGTTCTAGTAGATCCTCTACCCTTTGAGTGCTGTCAATGTCTAGTGATGCAGTGATTTCATCGAGCAGTAGAACAATAGGTCGTAGCAGCAATGACCGAATCAGGGATATCCGCTGCTTTTCACCGCCAGAGCAATCTGCTGCTTTTTTACTTAAATCCAATTGTTCCAACCCTAGTTGTTCCAATAACCGCTGAACTAATTTATGGTCATATGGTCTGTCATGCAGCTTGCTGACGGTTCTTAGGTTATCCTCCACACTGCCAGGCAACATAACCGCTTGTTGAGCCACAAACCCGATTTTCATTCTCCACAGCCTTGAATCCATATTTTTGAATGAAGTGCCCTTGATAAGCATATCCCCTTCATCTGGAGCATCCAGCAGAGCCATTATTCTAAGTAGTGTGCTTTTACCTTGACCCGAGGCACCGATCAGAGCGATTCGGTCCGATTCAGATATTTCAGCGGAGATGTCAGAGAATAGATATTTCAAAGCTTGTTCGCTGCTTTTCCAGTTCAATTTTGCAAGTCTTTGAATTTCAAAAATACTGCTCAATGCTTTACCTCCTATTGCCAATCGAAAAAATATCATACCATTTCGTATTATAGCATTTTAGCTGCATAAAAAAAGAGAAAGGCATCTCCCCCCATGAGACATGCCTCTCCCTTATATTAATTAATTTATTGATTAAACCGAGCTGTAACGAACACCGCAGGTGAATTCCAGTAGATCGTTACCTCATTCGTAGAATAACTAAGTTCATGATCGGCAAAGCACTGAGCGGCTGGTTTTCCTTGTAAATGTTCTACTACATATTCATCATGAAGCCCACGATCTGGCCCCCCAGATACAAGACCCGGCACAGGATCAACCACATGGTCACCAACAGATGGACGATGATGCGGATGCATCACTGGATGATCACCAAATCCGGTAACATAACTGATATCCAGTACGTTACGACCCATCAGATAGTGCAAATGATCTAGCGCACAGTCCGCAAAGCTCGAATCTCCACTAAAATATTCAGCCACTAGCAGCAGCATAGCATTGTTCATTACTAGCATATTGCTACCCCAAATATAGTCTTCCTCTTTCAAAGAGATCCTATAGCCATCCTCGCGACTCTGTTCAGATAAACGTCCAGCTTCAGCTAGAAGTCCTTCTATTAAGGAAGCATACAAAGCACGGTCTGCTAGATCTTCACCATTTAATAGATATGCAAGTGTGCCGTAGCCCCCCATATCTGCCCAGCCTAGACTGTATTTTGAAAAAGACAACTGCACCAGTTGCAGAACAGCTTGATGGTATTCTTCTTTCCCCGTCGTACGATAGAGCTCCGCAGCTGCCCAATACCGCTCATCCTTGTCGTTCCCATCTCCATATTCACCGGTGCTAATTTCTGGCGGATTTATAAACCCTGGTGCATCTGGATGTTGAACAAGCCATTTCCAAGCTAGTGTTGCGGCATCCAGACATTTCTTCGCATAGGCTGAGTCAAAGGGCTCATATATCCGCGCTGCCATGGCCATGACTCCAGCAAAATCTCCAGTGGCGGTTGCTGACACCGGTGAGAAATATAGATCTGCTGTATCAGCCTCTGGCATCACATCCAAATCTGGAAAGCTCAGCGTAGTCAGCTTATGATACACTCCACCTGTTCTATAGTCTTGCATTTTGAATAACCAATCCAGCTCCACTTTGCATTCCAGCAGTATATCTGGAGTTATCCCCCCACTTTCAGGAATCGGGATAGCGCTTACAAAAGCAGATGGATATAACTCATAGGCTAGTAATAGATCAGCGATGGCCTTGGCTCCAGGTCCGCTATATTTACCATAATCACCTGCATCATGCCAGCCTCCAGAACAATCTAGACGACGCTCCGTTTCACCATATACAATTCCCTCTGCTGTATGACATGCCTTATGCTTCCAATCTCCAGCATACTCTTCAGTCAACTCAACCCCGCAACGATAATAATAAAAGGCCTTCAACAAGCCCTGTTGAAGCTCGTGATAAGGTTTATCTGAGATTATAAATGATGCCGAAGCTATCCCCTCACCTTGCTCAATCCGGTATCTGCCCACTGCATGAACCTCAGAAAATTCACCTGTATGTACAGTTACTCCGCTTGCCTCATCAAATCTGGGAGCACCTGTCTGCCCTTCGAATACAACATTTCCATGATCAACATCAACAACCTGAAAGTCATGTCCAGCACCAGTAAACACTGCAATCTTTTCTCCACCCACCGGATATCCGATTTGATTTACAGTAATGGTTCGGAGTCTACGCTCACTCATCTTCATTCTCCTTCATATCAATTTGATGAAGCCAATGATTACAAGTCTCTCTTTCAAGTTGAGAATACTCTATTCTAGTTGTACGTGGCAATGATAACTACAATATAAAAAACCTAGAGTTAACCTGAAACGGTAACTCTAGGTGATATAATCAGATTATTTGTCTCCAAGCAGCTTAATAAAGTTAGCTGGAAGTGTGAATTGCTGATTGTGAATCACTATACGGCGAAGCTCCTCAAAGGAACTAAGATCATCATCTTCATCGTCGTCTTTGATTTCCTTAATGTCCCGATGCAGTCGCTCCATTTGCAGATCAAGTGCATGAGCGGCATCCGCTGCATTTTTCAATTCACGCGTCATACTCTCTGGTACTGACTTATTATATTTATAGAAAATTTTATGTTCGAGACTTGCCCAGAAATCCATAGCAATGGTACGAATTTGTACCTCAACGCACACTAACTCCTGACGATCTGACATAAATACAGGTACCTGAATCAGCAAATGCAAACTTTGATAACCGTTAGGCTTGGGATTCTTAATATAATCCTTCACTTCAAGAACCGTTAAGTCGTCCTGCTTCTGAAGCATTTCACTTACATGATAAATATCTGAGATAAAAGAACAGGTAATTCGTAGACCTGCAATGTCTTTAATACAATTTCTCACAGAATCTAGAGATAATTCTCCATTTTTGCGGAGCATTTTGTTCATAATACTCTCGGGAGACTTGATTCTCGATTTGGTATGTTCAATAGGACTGTAATCGTGAAGAGACTGAAACTCCTGTTTGAGGATCTCAATCTTCGTCTCCATCTCATCAAGCGCAAATTTATAAATCAACATAAATCGGGTGATCTCGTGCTTAAGCTTCTTAAATTGTTCGATTTGATTCTCGGGGGTCATTATCCATTTCTCCTCTTGTAGCTTTTCTCTATATTTATCATAGCCAATCCACTAGTGAAATTCAAATTCAGCGAGCGAATGTGAGGTTATTCAAAGTTAATTTGATTCAAATCCCATATTTCAAATGGGGTATTAGACAAGGGTTTAGTATAACAAGCCATTCGTACTTTAAAAGGCTTATCATTAATTTCAACCATTGCATCGCGAAAATAATCAGGTCTTGGTGCTACTTCAGGAGTTGTAGAAAGGACCTTTATGTTCAAAGGATGCTTCATTAGGCTTATTTCTTTCACTGCATCAGCATCGGAATTATAATTTACTTGATTTATGGTTTGGAGTCCCTGTAGTTCCGCATTTAACTGACGTTCAAAATTCCATTTGGAATGCCCAACTTCTATAGTGATCCATCCAATAATAGCTACGATTACAACTAAACATAAAATGAATAGTACATTCTTTTTTACGTTCATTCGCACACCTCCTTGAACTACACCCATATTCTACCACATCTAATGATTAGCAGAAAAAGAGCTCCCTCTCGGCAGCCCTTTCATCTGTTACAGTAACTGTTCTTTAGTTAAGCTGTTTCCACTTTTGCTCCAACGTTTGAGGGACATAGCTTTCTAATTTTTTTAATAGTTCCAAGGGTTCTTGATCTATATTTAACAAACTAAGATGCGAAGCGTTAGAAAATCCCTCGTTAATGCTATGTTGAATTAGATTCATCAGAGGATCAAAATAATTCCTGATATTTAAAACCCCTACCGGTTTCTTATGAATACCGATTTGTGACCAGCACAAAACCTCAAACAGCTCTTCATACGTCCCAAAACCGCCGGGTAAAGCAATAAAGCCATCCGCCAGCTCCCCCATTTTTGCTTTTCGTCCATGCATATCGTCCACTTCTATCAGCTGCGTTAATTCTCTATGTACCATCTCTCCATTAAACAATCCCCTAGGCATAACTCCGATCACCTCACCTCCACCGTTCAAAACAGCATTGGCGACCTCACCCATTAATCCAATTCTTGATCCCCCGTAAACTAAGCGATATTGGTTCATAGCCATGTAGTTTCCAAGTTCAACAGCTTTGACTTTATATTCCTCATGCACCCCTAAATTCGATCCTGCAAAAACACAAATTGATTTCAAATCCTCATCTCCAAACTATATATTGATAATATCCGACATCTAATATACTATATGTTGGAGAATAAATCATATAAAAGATTAAGGAGTGCTACATAATATGGAGATCAATGAAGTGCAGAAATGGATTAAAAGTTATTATGGACAAAGAGGCTGGACCGATTATGGTCCTTTTATACGGGTTGGATTTCTTATGGAAGAGACCGGTGAGGTTGCACGGGCAGTACGCTCCTATGAAATCGGAAGAGATCGCCCAGATGAATCTACCCTTCCACCAGAGCAACTGAAACACGACTTGATTGAGGAAATTGGTGATGTGCTAGGAAATATAGCCTTGTTAGCCGATTTGTATGGTATCACTTTAGAAGAGGCATTTACTGCACATAAGGAAAAATTAGTTAAACGCTTTAATTCCTAAGGAGAAGTAGAAAAAGGGCTACAATCGGCATCACCGTATTGTAACCCTTCTTTATCTAACTATTTAAGCCTCGTTAACTATTACTGCCTAATGTATGATTCGAAATAGCATTAATTATTGTTTCCCAATCATCAGGGTGAACTTCGTGACCCGTTCCTTCTAGGGTTAGTAGCGACGCATTAGGAATTTCATCGGCAAGCGCCAGACCATGCTCCAATGGAAGTACGCTGTCTTCTGTACCGTGGATAACTAAGGTAGAAACCATGGTATTTTTCGCCTTCCCCTCGTAGTCATCCACTCCTGTAAGAAGCGAATGATTAAACATGCTGAGCAAGTTGTTTGCACGTTTTATTTCCATCCTAACTTGTTTATACGCTCTTTTCTCATCGAATTTATGTTTTGATCCACAGAGTATGCTGGAACCGGAAACCAAGTAATCTGCGACCGCTTCTTCATCTGACCAATCCAGACTAGCTCCATTGGCATGAAAAGCGAGGATCCTCTCATCCATTGGAGGTAAGTTCCGGTCATTATCATCAGATTCAAAAATGCTAGATGCGATCAATGTTAAGGTTAGAACTTTTTGGGGATGACGTATAGCAAGGACTTGTGCAATCATTCCACCTAAGGACATCCCAACGATATTTGCCTGTTCTATATTATAAGCGTCAAGTAACCCAGCAGCATCATCGGCCATATCAATTACCGTATAATTAGAACTCCCAGGCTCATATACAACAGAACGTCCCACATCCCGGTTATCATACCTTATAACATATCGTCCTGTATCTGCTAATCGTTGACAAAACTCCTCATCCCAATAAACCATTGAACAAGTGGCACCCATAATTAGTAATACTGCAGGATTGCTGGGTTCTCCAAAACTATCCGAACATATATCAATACCGTTTACTTTAAATATCTTTTCGCTCATTGTTTATTCCTCATTTCATTCGAATTTGGTAATCAAAGAATGCACACTTAAATAAGACCCGTCACATTTTGAAATAAATGGATGTTGGTATCATTGAATTGTACCTCGAATTAACGCAAACGAATGAACTTGATGATCACGATAAGCACTCTCCTACTTCATATTAATGGGTTGTTAACCCAATTTCGATTATAACATAAAAAGACTATCCTCTGATTTTGAATCAGGAGATAGCCTTTCCATTTATCCAGACAAAACTATTCGTTAAATAAATACTTCCTCAACGGTCAAATTTCGCTCCTTGGATAAATCCCTAAACGTAGTTTCATCTACTTTCACTAACGGTTTAAAAATATCCAAAGGGTTGTTCATAATAATCGTACCTTGCTCTCCGTTGCTAAGCTGAACACTTTTACCTACGAAGTTCGGCAGTAAATGTCCAATCAAAGCTTGTACCGCATTTCCATTCAGCTTGCCAAATCCCAGCTCATGCACCTTGCGCAGAACGGTAATCAGCCCTTGTTTGGGTTGATTCACTCTTGCAGAGGTCATCCCAACATAGGCATTAGCAACAGCCACAATCAGTGTATACGGGTGCAGGTCCGCCTTACGAAGCATATTAGGATAACCAGTCCCATCCTCGAATTCATGATGCTGAAGCGCCACCAGAGCGGTCTTCTCGTCATTCATAGATTTAAGAATAATATCGTATCCATACGAAGTGTGACGCTTTAGTTCTTCAGTTTCCTCAGGGGTTAAGATCCCCGTCTTATTTAAGATAGATGGGTCGATCTGACTTTTTCCTATGTCGTGTAAATACCCTGCCCGGCTAATCTCGTAGCGTTCTTCTTTGGTATAACCTAACCAAGTCGCTATGTAAAATGATAGCAGTCCGACCTGTAATGAATGATTGTATGTACCAACATCTTCTCGTTCAAGCAACAGCAATAAGGAAACTACATCCTTATGTTCATCCATTTTTTCCAGCAAGGGCTGCAACGTAAGATCAACATCTGACTGCGTGAAACTGCCCTTGCTGAGTGCTTCTAGAAAAATAGATTCATAGTTTTGGATCGCTAGATCAAAGTTTCCATTAAGGCTTTGCTCCAGATTCGTTCCCTCATTATCCATCGCAATGCTGCGAGGTTCAATATCGACATAATCGATACGATGTCTCATCAGGAGGGTGATTTCTTCTTGGTAAACAATTGTCCCTTTTGGGAGCACGTGTAAACCAACACTATTAAAAGTGTCCAACATAAGACAATCGCCATGTTTGAGATCCGTGACATGAGCTTTCAAAATTCTGCACCCTTCCTATCAATAGGTATATTTTACCTTAAGGATAGCTAAATTATTCCAAAGTCACAATATGGTTAAAGTCTCATTAACACTCTCAATTAGTTCAAAAGACCCCCGCAACATCACCTAAAAAGGAATACTAAAGTCCGCTATCACTTTTCCAATCAACTGATCCTTCGCTACAAAAGGAGTAGCCCAGAGATGAGCATCATAGCTTATATTCCGGTTATCTCCGAGAAAAAAGTAATGATCCGCCGGAACCGTAACGGGTCCAAAAGTATAATTCATCCGCTCATTAAGATAGGGTTCATTGATCTCCGTTCCATTTCTGTAAAGGGCTCCATCTTTAATTTCAATGGTATCACCTGGCAACCCTATCAACCGCTTTACATATCTTTTATTCTCATCACCTGCTACCGGAGGCGTAAACACGACGATATCTCCATGATCGAGTGTCGTCATCCATAACATTTTTTCAACGATTAGACGGTCATTAATTTCAATTGTAGGAATCATAGAGCCAGTAGGAACCCTCATGGCTTCAGCAACATAAGTTCTTACAAACAAAGATAGGACCACTGCGATAGCAACACTAGGCAAATATTGTTTGATAAATTTCAACATAATTGCTCACCTCATATTCATTTTATAAACTCTTTGATTGGTGCAGAAGCTTTTTTCGCTCGTTCATATTCAGTTCATATTGTCGTCATGTAGGGTTCACCTTCATCGGATATGCTTTCTTTGGTAAGTCGATAAGATAGCCAGAATAACTGATGAGGACAGGTGAAGAGACGAGTGAAACCAGAAGAAGAGATTATTAAAAAAAGGATGAATAAACCGCTTAAAATTATACTTATTTCCTTAGGGGCTTTAGCTACTGCAATAGTGCTTTTTCTAGTGACTGTTTTTGTCGCTAATATTTTTCTCAATAAATCGGACCAAGCTAAAATAAAACCCTATGGTCAGTCTGTAAGCGTCGATGGTAAAAATATGAACGTTTTGATTCAAGGAAAGGGTGAAGAGACAGTCGTGCTCTTACCTGGTTATGGAACGGTGGCACCGGGACTTGATTTTAAGCTGTTAATAGATGAACTATCACCATTTTACAAAGTTGTTGTGATTGAGCCTTTCGGTTATGGATTAAGTGATAGAACTGAAAAAGAGCGAACCACAGAAAACATTGTGAGTGAAATTCATGAAGCTGTAAAGCAGCTTAATATTGACCGTTATATTCTAATGGCACACTCTATTTCCGGTATGTACAGTTTGAATTATGTGAACAAATATCCAAACGAAGTGAGTGCATTTGTCGGGATTGATAATAGTATTGCAACGGAAGACAGAATAGGTGTTAAAATACCAACAGGAAAATTAAAACTACTTAGAAAATCAGGCTTGGGCAGATTGTTATTTAAATCAAGTGGAAATCCCTATGCTGAATTGCCGTTTGATGATGAAACTAAAGAACAATTGAGATTGCTTACGCTTAGAAACACTTATAATTACACTAACTTAAATGAAGTGGAACATATGTCTTCTAATTATAAAGGGGCTCTAAATTCAACTTTTCCAAAGGATATTCCCCTTTTGCTCTTTGTACAAGGGGATGATACTCTCTTAAAAGATTGGATATCATTGCATGAAGAGCAAGTCAAAAATTCCGTACAAGGAAAATTGGTAAAACTTGATGCAGGACATTATCTGCACCATACCAAATCAAAAGAAATCGCCGAAAATTTTAAGACATTTATGAAAGAAATAAAATAAGTATAGATTGTATCGCTCAGATTGTCTAAACCGTTTCACCTATTCTCCATGCTGCTGCATCATGTGCAAGCTTCCTTGCATTTCATGCCGCAGCATTTTTTTTCTTATTCATACTCGTTAATATTTACGTACCCACACTTCTAAAACCGCTCAATAATGCGATTCATTTCCCCATCTACGTCCATCATAGTATTCTTAGGAATATGAATAACCAACAAACCGCCAAAGATCTGTTCACATTTCCCATCATTCTCTGTGATCCGTTGTTTAAAAGCAGAAATGGCTGCTGAATCAACAGCCTCTTTACTGAGGAGCCAAGCGTACCTTTTGAAATGAGATTTCTGTACAGTTTCCTGATAGTAATAGATCCCTAGCTCTTCTTTCACCCGTATAATATCACCCATTGTAACATTTGGATTAAAGATCGGCGTCTCTTCGATGCGGTATTTATCTTTACCGACTGGAGTAACATCAAGGATTTCAATTTCACGGCCTGCTGGATCGAAGCAAATATGTAGTCCTGACGAATCTAGCATCAGCACACCTCAATTCTATTCAAAATCTGATCTTGATGATTCTAAATAACACAAAACACAATAAATACATTAAGCTTGTAATCCCGAACAACCTGAAGATTCCCGGCGTTAATAACATATATAAACTGTATGGAAAACTCCAAATAAAGGCGAGAAGCATGAGAAGGCTTCTGTTTAAAGAGACACCTATCGCAAGTAATCCGGCAGGCAACACCAACATTACCATACTTATTATAATACTGGATTGATTCGTAACCTCAGCATACGGATTAATGAATATAAATATAAACCATAAAAAAACGGTCATCAAACTGGATACATATCCAATGAGTTTAATGATTGTTAAGTTTATGGATTGCTCCATTCCATCACCTCAATTCTTTCGCAATAATTCTCTCCAGCCATTTCCACGGGAGCAGCGTTTTGCCTAAGATCAAGATCCGGGTGCCTTTGCCGATAGGATACCGAAGCCTCGGTGACTTCATTTCAGTAATACGACCGATGAGATCTGCCACTTGCTTTGGATCAGGTGCAGTTTCAGCGGTATGCTTGGAATATCGTAGCACAGCGTCCAGACGGTCTCTATAAGGAGAATCCTCGACTTGACGAATTAGTGCCATTCCTTTTCCCCAAATCGAAGTACGGAAGGAGCCAGGTTCAATTAATACTACACGTATTCCATAAGGAGACATTTCATGACGCAGACTTTCACTGAATCCTTCTACTGCAAATTTGGAAGCTGCATATGGAGCGTACCCTGGAAACCCGGACAACCCGCTTATACTCCCCACGTTAATAATCGTACCACTTTTCTGTTCTCGCATAACTGGCAGCACAGCTTTTGTCACCGCGACTAATCCGAAAAAATTCGTCTCCATTTGCTGACGCCATTCTTCCATGGATATCTCTTCTATGAAGCCGCCTATAGCAAAGCCTGCATTATTTACCAAAACATCAATTCTTCCGAATGTTTCGTGTACTGAGGTTATAGTCGCCTGTATAGAATCACTATCGGTAACATCCATGGTCATAAAATGAAGCTGCTTCAAGAGTCCTGCTTGCTCTGCCTGCTGTTCAAGCTCGCCTTTACGACTCAAATCGCGCATGGTTGCTACAACTTTGAATCCCTGTCCTGCTAGTTTAAGGGCTGTGAGCAGTCCAAATCCACTAGAGGTTCCGGTTATTAAGGCCACTCGATCATGCATTCGATCTAGATGTGAATTCATCTTTGACTCTCCTTATGTTTCATTATTTCAAAAAGCAAACAAATGTTCTTTTTCGGATTGACTATCCATTAATTTCAAGTTATAGTAAGTGTATCATTTATATTTCTGCGGGAGAAGCACCTCGCAAGATAGGCTTTCATGCCTATCTTGGAGGTGCTTTTTTTTGCGCACATAGACTAATTAAGGAGCTGAAATGAATGTTTATTCACAATTTTAGTTATTTAAAGAGGTTTGTCCAATTAATCCTAGTAGTAGCTCTCCTCAACATCAACCTTACATTAGCTTCTGCAGGTACAGACTGGGATTCAGCCTTAGATGACATTAACGGTCTCCATGGTAATTATACCTCGCTTCAAGTAGCCCTCAAGTCCGATAGCTCAAAAATTCAAATGCTACGTAAGCAGAACAATGAAACACTGAAATCTATTCACTCTGTCATAGAGTCAACAGATAAGGTTCTGCTGAGTCGTTTATCATCTGAAGCAACGTCGGCTCAGAAGAAACATGCTCCTCTACTGGACCAATACAGCACACTCAGTAAGCAGTCTACCGCAGCCAAGAAAGCTAAGGACTTTAAGACAGCCACTCTCCTGGATCTAAGACGCAATAAGCTCAAAGCTGCGGTAACACTCGCTCGAACTGAAATTAAGGCCAAGACAGACGCTTTTGCAACTGCCCGCAAGCAAACAGCTGCCAAGATCAAGCCTATCAAAGATGCTCTGGCACCAGTCACAGCTCTGAAGAAGCAAATCACCGCCGAGAACAAGAATATCGCTGTAGCACAGAAAGTTCGTTCAGAAGCAGATAAACAATATAAATCGGCTGTAAAACAAGGGGATGCGATTAAGGCAGTATCAGAAATGAGAATATCCTATGAGCAAATGAAACGAATTCATGACATGCATCAGAATATTTACAGCTGGGAGCAGAAGATCTCCCTAGCTCTACGATCTGCAGAGTCTAAGCTTCCATAAGGATTCGCTCCCACCAGCTCATATCAGCTTCACTAACATACTAATTAGTTGGGCTGCGGGCACAATTAGGAGCTGAGCAAATATAGTACCTATAAATCGTGAACCCATCAATACCACATATATTTTTCCTAGCTGATCACGGTATTCTACATTTTCAGTGGCTTTATGGGTAATAAGACCAAGCTGTGGGTCGATAAATATGGTCAGCAGTATAGTCGCCATTCCGTTAATCAATCCTGAGGCTTGAGAAGCAGTCGTGCTATATTGAGGCATTAGATGAGCAGCATACAAAGATGATATGACCCCTACGGTGTAAAAGGCTGTAACAAAAACATTCATAACAATAAAACGTTTAGGAATCCCCAGGTATCTGAAGTTATATAGATTCACTTTTGGTTTTCTCATGTATTTTCTAGTATTTTTTAACTGCCCGATCGTTACGCTCGTAAGCAGCTTGGGAATAGAACCTTCGATTTCAAGCTTTGAGATGATTCTCCCAAACAAACCTACAAAAGTAGGGAAAATAGCAATGGCAATTAATGTCCCTAATGAAGAAGCTAACAATATAATTCTCAAGTAATTAAGAAGTGGGAAATCAGAATGTATTTTGGCATAATCTACGAATTTAGCCGTCAGTGGAGCTTGAATCATGTTTGCAGTTCTTGACACGAGAACAATAATGCCTGTCAGAGACAAAGCAATAGCTATCTTGTTCAGCTTCACCCCGGCGTATCTTACCGAATAAGATAAGGTTTCTGCTGTATGAATAATCATTGTAAGCAAGCATACTACAATCAAACTATTTACCATTTTTAGGTTCATCTCCATTGAAAGCTATTTATCTATTCGGTGCAGTTTTGGGCGAAAGTATTGATCCAGTCCGTAAGAAAGCGTAATTCCAACGGTATATCGAACAAGGTCAATCCATAGGAATCCCTTTCCGAGAATCAACCCACCGAGTATGGTAGCACGGATGCTGTTGATCCACTCTGCTTGATACAGTTGGCTAAATTCTATGCCGAAGCTAAACATCAGGCTCCACATAAAAGCGATCCACAGCTTCCGGTTCACTAGCAGTACACGAAACATAAAGTAAACCATGCTACCCCAAAGCGCATCTCCAAAATGTCTCGTTACAAACAAAGGTAGCTGTTCCGAGAATGCTCTAGAGCATAACCCCAGTACAATAACAATTAAGCAGATGCATCCATAAATAACCCTTTCTTTTAAAGCATTGACTCTCATTTCCATCCTCTATCCTGCGTCTGACTTGAAATTTATGCTTGATATAATATTAATCATCACGATATAAAACGGATAAATAATCATGGTCCCTATTATGATTAACCCCGTTACCGGAACTGGTTTATCCGCAGCTTCTGTAATTGGGAACCATGCTGCGAATAAATTAATAAACAGAACCAAATAGGGAAACCACAGGATCGTAGTGAAATATATGGATTTTTTACCGCTCAAATATTTTTTTGTCATCCAAACAAACCCTAAGTACTTCGGGGTTCCACATTCGTTCCACACTAGTGAGCTCTAATTCGTCAAATTCCAGCCTATAAATATCTGGTTTCGAAGTCTGTTCAAAGAACTCATAACCATACTTTTTATTGAAGTAATTCAGGATAATGGTCATGATATTCCCGTGGGTACCTAGTGCTATTTTGCCGCCTTTATTTTGCTGGATCAATTGCTTCATGATGGGGATCGCACGCTCTTGCGCTTCCTGAGTACTCTCACCATTTGGCATTTTATATTGTAAGTCTGTGAATGATGTCTGGATACCCTGAAGAAATTCTTGTTCACTGATCTCGATTTCAACGTTTGCGATGGCTCTTTCTCTAAGTTCCTCATACAGCTCAATTTCTTGATCCGATGCCTCAGCCAAATACTTAATCGTATCTATGGCTCGTCTATAAGGACTAGAAACAAAATGTGTGATCTCTTCCTCCGCCAACAGTTCTTTAATTCTATATGCGTCCTCATGCCCTTTATCAGATAATCCTCGTTCTCTCTCATCCCCAAGCACAAAAGGTGATACTGCGTGTCTAATCATATAAATAAAAGTCTTCATGAGTTACTCCTCTCCAGCTCATTCAAATATCGTTTTTGCCACTTCGCGGTCTTTCTTGAAAATCTCCACTGGATAGGGAATGGCCATCTCGGGCAGCTCACTCTCTTTAAAGAACTTAAATTCTTCGACTTCTCCATCCATTGCTCTCAGCGTTCCACGGATGATAGAACACTCAAATACGATGACTGTATATTCCACCTGGTCTCCATTGTTATATTCGTATCTATATTTCCCTCCACCAAAAACCCCAAGAATGGAAGTAGGATGCACCATTAATCCAGTCTCTTCATATACTTCTCTGCGCAAAGTTCTTCCCGGCCGTTCCCCTGGCTCGATAGCGCCTGCTGGCAATCCCCACAAGGACTCTTCAGGTTTTCGAATAAATAGAATTTCATCTTCTTTATTTCTTATTACTGCAGCTACGGAAGGCATCATTAATAACTCTGAACCCACTTTTCCTCGGATCTCCTGATAATACTCAGACATCGGCACGCTATTCATCCATCCTCTCACACCGTTTTGTAGAACATCATCCTATTTTCCTCCGGCTTCCCAAAAACCCACATTATGTATATATTAGACATCTCTGTGATGGAATCCTTTAGAATCAGCAATATGCTTAGCGTGGAACAAAAAAAGCTTCCGAACGGCTCAATACTTTCTGAGGTCCGGAAGCAGTTACAATGAGGTGAGACTTTGAACTTAATGTTTCCCTTTGTAGCCGGCAAGCTGTACGATCATGATGACAAGAACAAGCAATGAAATGAGCTGATCAATACTCATCTGCGTCCGCCTCCAATCCCAAATGAAGGATGGCTCTTCGGACGGCATTTCCTCTCCCAAGGACACTGCTTCGTTCCCCTTATACACACTATGTAACGTGAGTTCGATTTATTACTTTAAGAATGACTTACCCCTCCATACGAGCAAGTTCTTTCTCCACTTCATCTAGTTGATCTTCGCCGAACACTTTAAAGCCATTTTGCCGTAATAACTCCGTAGTTGTACCTTCTCCTGACATCTTCGTATCCCTAAAAGTACCATCATAAATATAAAGACTACCACAAGAAGGACTATCCTGTTTTAATATCGCTAATGTAACTTGATGTTCTGTAGCCAGCTTCAGCGTTGCTTGAGCACCTTTCATAAAAGGTTCCGTAACATCCACACCTGCACCTGTTACCACCCGCTCACCTTGCCGTTGGGCATCAGGACGAGGCGTTGATAACCCTCCGACTACCTCAGGACAAATGTGGACAAAACGCCCTTCCTCATACCACTTCAAGAAACGAGCATCGAGACACGGCACATCACCATTATCATAACGCACTTTATGTCCTAACAGACATGCGCTTACTAGAATCTTCCCTGTCATCGTAATCTCCACCAGTCCGTCTAGTATTTAATATATGGCTATATTATTTACGACACAAAACTGATATGCAAGATCGAAATGCTTGTCACTGAAATCTTTGTGCTTCATATACAAAAGAATGCTTATTATGTCCATATAGGCATCATTAATCTTGATATTGGGGGGTCTTCTCACTTCTATACCGACTCCAGCAAGTCCACAATAAATCAGCCATAAGATAGAGTCCCACGAAAGGAAAAATAATTCCCCAAACATTATAGAATAGTGAATACAAACGCTCCATAAACGGCTGAATCCCATATACACAAGCTACCGATAGCGCCCACCAATATAGGGAGAATCGAAGGCAAATATGCCCTTGCAGTTGATAAGACATCCCTGAATAATCCCACCATTGCTTTTGAAACACAGTTTTTAGCACCCAACCACTTACGTATTCAACAGCTGAAGGAACGACTAACGCAAGCAGGAGGAAAATTGGGAAAGGCAGGGTTAAGTCTCTGGCAATCAATAGAAGCAGTGGTGCAAATCCATACATTGGCTTAAAAGGGCCTTTTAGAAAGCCTTCTTTGCGAAAGCTTCCATTACTATATAAGTTATATGTACCTTCCAATACCCAGCCTAAAAAAGAGTAGATCATAAAATAAAAGAAATATTGGCCAGCCACTGCCATCGTAGAATCTCCGCTTGAAGAAAATATAGAAGTCATCATGTTTATACACCGCTCCTAGTTGTCATTATTTTCTTGAATATCCATCCGGACCTATTATGCCTTAATCCTTCAGGAGATATGCGCAACAAAAAAGACATAACCCAAAGGTTATGTCTTCATTACAAATTATAAAAAGTGAAGCGGATTCTCTATCCATCCACGCTTATGGTTTAAGCCGTTCTTCGTGATTCTGAGCCGATATTAGCGACTGATCGTCGTCTTGTTTCTTTAACGTATCCGTTGTAAGTTCACTACGTACGCCAAAGTTTGAACCATACTTTTTCTCAAAGTTGCCTACAAGAGCCTCACCACGTTTTTGCCGATATCGGCTGTTCTCATTCCGACTACGCATTTCATTTCCTCCCTGCTACAAGAATGGCTGAGATCTGTGAAATTTGCGAAAAGCTACTAAGAATTTGGAGAAAACTCTCTGATGAGGTTGTACCTGAATTCATTATACAATAATTGCTAAAATCATCTCAAGAAAAACAGACTGCCCAATAAAGGACAGCCTGTCTTCCGAATCATTTAGTCCAAATCGTTAGGAAGCGGATCAGGATGCGAGGACTCTGCAGGCTTGGCTACCCAATCGTCTGCTTCTGGCTCGATGTCCACACCATTCTCCATCTTCTTAATTTCAGCTAATGAATCGCCGTCTTTATTTTCCTTGTTGCGGATTTCCGCTTCATCTTGAGAATAATCTGACATGTGAAATCCTCCTCAGGTGCTTTGCTTTATTTGTTCCTTAGTTATAGTTACCCGATGGAGTGTTTTGCAAACATAGTTACGATGAATGAATTTAAGGGTACATGATCCAAGCTACCACCGGACCGATACATGAACCGACAATAGCACAAACGGTCATCGCTACGGAGCTCATTGAAACTGACTGTTCACCGTATTCCAGTGCCTTTGCAGTTCCAAGTGCATGAGAACCCGTTCCTAACCCGATCCCAATCCCAACTTCGCTTCGAATCTTAAACAGTTTAATAATGAGAGGACCGCCAATCGCACCTGTAAATCCGGCAATCATTACAAATACGGAGGTTAGCGAGGAGTCCCCACCTAAACCATTTGAGATTTGTATCGCCACAGGTGTTGTGATCGATTTTGGCAAAATGGACAGAACATACAATTTAGAGAATCCTAGACCAGCCGCCAAAAGCAGACCACTAAACATCCCTAATAACAGTCCTGCAATCGCTCCCCCCAGGATGGCTGGAAGATTCTCGACTAACACATTACGTTGTTTATACAATGGGTAGGCTAGCGCCACTACAGCAGGACCGAGTAACTGATTGATCCACTGACCGCCTATCATATATGTATCATACGGAATATGAAAAAATAGAAGTATTGCTACAACAAGGACTGTTGCTGTTAACGCGGGAATCAGTACAGGAAACCGAAAACGTCTATAAATTACGGACATCATCAAATAAATAGCAACATTAAGCAGGACAATTCCTGTCGCGATAAAAAACATTATAATTCCTTCCCCTTTTCGCTTAAGCTCTTGCTGCTCCAGCCCGCCTTGCTCTTTCCTTTCAAGGTTGAAAGCCATTGACTCGTATGTGCTGCTGCTGCAATTGTGAGGACGCTGCTAACGATAAGAATCAAGATTAAGAGCAAACCTCTTCCACTAAAAATATCCATATGCTTCACGATCCCAGCCGTCGCTGGAATAAAAAATAACGGAAGATAAGCTAATATTGTTGTTGCACCATCTTCAATCCACTTCACTGGTACAACCTTGAATAGCAATAAAACAAAGAGCAAAAGTAATCCGACGATACTCCCGGAAACGGGAAGATGCAGCTGCTTTTGCAGGAAGTCTCCAGCCAAGTAGAACAAATAAAGCAGGAACACTTGGATAATTATGCGAATGATTTTCATGATGCAGGATCCCTTCATTATTAAATTAACTCGATAAAGCTTAAAATGGGTCACCTCAATAAGAGTATCAGAGTTTTCATGAAAATTTCAATTACTTTTCGAATCTTGTAAGAATTAAACAAAAATAACCTGCATGATCTCCAAGACACTGGAGACTTTGCAGGTTTCATTATTTTCGTTATGCAGCTCAAAAATGAAATTCCAGCTTAGTTAAACCCACTGAACGACTTGCTCTGCGCTTTGTCTTGTTTTTCCACGTGGTTCATTCAAACGATACCCAAAGGCTACCATGCAGGAGATTCCAAAATGTTCGGCATCCATAATCCCCTCTTCGGTAAGAACTTGCTCTATCTTCGCTTTATCGAAACCTTCCATTGGGCAAGAATCGATTCCGATTAAAGCGGCTGATGTCATCATATTACCAAGGGCTATATAAGTCTGACGGCAGCTCCATTCGAACATTGCACGCTCATTCTCCATCAATCCAAAATCAACCTTCAAGAACTTATCGAACATATTACCTTTCCCTTCCATCACTTCTGGAGGTAGCTCCTGCACATGCTCCATGATCCCTTTAATATAATCTGAATCAGCAGCCATATCTTTAGGAAGACGTGAGAGAATCATTACAAAATGACTTGCGGTTGGCAATTGCTTTTGTGCTCCCCAGGCATGAGCACGTAATTTCTCACGTATTTCCGGACTTTGTACTACGACAAAACGCCAAGGCTCGAATCCGAATGAACTTGGTGACAGACGTCCTGTTTCCAGAATAAACTGAAAGTCTGACTCACTAATTTTTTTATGACTATCAAATTCTTTAGTTGCATGTCTGAACTGGTAAGCAGACAGGATTTCATTCTTGTTTAATGATAAAGTATCCATATTTAACACTCCTTTTATTTGCTTAGAATCAACGGCCCATTTGACTGTTTGCCGTTCTCATGCTTAATATTAGAATATATATCACTTCTTTAAAAGTACGCACATTAATGTTATGTAGTATACAAAATGATACTATGGGAGTTGAACGGCTATGCGTGATCGAAAAGGTGGATTCGGAGATTTCCCAGGGGGAAATAAGGAAGCTTGCCCTGTGGAATTTACGCTCGATGTTATAGGAGGAAAATGGAAGGGGATTCTCATCTATCACTTGATGGATGGAACGAAACGCTTTAACGAATTTCGCCGGATATGCCCAGGAATCACTCAACGCATGTTAACCTTGCAGCTTAGAGAGCTGGAAGAAGATGGAGTTGTTCACCGCGAGGTCTACCATCAGGTTCCCCCGAAAGTCGAATACTCGTTAACTGAATTTGGCAAGACACTGACCCCTATTATTAAACTCATGAAAGACTGGGGCGAGGTTTACAAAACAAAACAGCTTTCCGCAGAAAGCTGTCCAGAAGGTACAAATATTACGGTGTAGCTCAAAGCTGCACCTTTTATTTTTCAAAAAATGCTTCGGCCTTTTCCTTATGTTCGTTGGTTACCTGACCAGATATCGCTTTAATGCCTGCTGCAATGATCGCTGCATCATCTGTAAATCCAAGGCCGAGAATCGCATCGGGTATCGCATCAATCGGGGAGATGAAATAAGCCAACGCTCCGAAGGCAATTCCTTTTGCCCATAAAGGGGTCTTTGCGTCGACTGCGCAATAATACATCGCAATAGCATCTTTAGTAAATGGGATCTTGCCTGCGAACTTTTTAGTTTTAGTCCAAAAATTCCGCGTCACCATCTCCTCGTTCTCTTTACTGTATGGAAACTTCTCTGCTGTGAGTTCCGCAGTGATCTTATCATCATCTTTCTTCATTAGATTTTCCCTCCGCAAGGTTCATATGAAGTACATACAGTCAGTATACCCTCAGCTATTATTTATATCTTTAAGATAAACTATAGCTCGTTCTATGAAACTTACACAATATCATTTAATTTCTTTGATTTTATTCAAATCACTGCTGCATAACGCTTCAAGATTCTTAAAGATACGCTCGGCATCCCAATCCCACCACTTAAGCGCTTCTAGATGTTCGATCAATTCATCATCAAAACGTTGTCTAATTACTTTACATGGATTTCCTCCAGCTACACTATAAGCCGGGATATCTTTGACAACTGTTGAATTGGCCGCGATGACGGCTCCATTACCAATATGTACACCCGGCATAACCGTAACATTCTGCCCAATCCACACATCGTTGCCGATCACCGTATCTCCTTTTAAGGGTAAATCTGATAGTTCTGGAACCGCATGCTCCCAGCCATTAGACATGATATTAAAAGGGTAGGTCGTAACAGAATTCATTCGATGGTTCGCACCATTCATGACAAATTCAATACCTTTGGCAATCGCGCAGAATTTCCCAATAATAAGCTTGTCACCAATAAAATCATAATGATGAGTTACATGCTCCTCAAACTTTTCGGCACCGTCTATATCATCATAATACGTATAATCGCCAATCGTAATATTTTTTCTTGTAATCACATTTTTGATATAACAGATGCTTTTGATCTGTTCATTCGGATAGAGCACATTCGGATTCGGTCCATATTTCTCCATAATAACGCCTCTCTCTCTTTTTGATAAAACATAGCAGAGATCACATATCTTTTCAAATAAGTACGAATCATGAACATAAAAAGCGGCTACCGTGTGGTAACCGCCATAACAAGTACTTTATCGCTTTGATAAAACATCTACTTCGTATTGCTTCACATCACTCAGCCAACTTTCTCGGACAGGTACACCATTCGTCGCACAATAATAATCCCAAATAGCTCCGAACGGATAAGATTTCAATTCCTCTACCAGTGCAAGTCTAGTAGTATAATCCCCATCCAGTTCAATTTGCTTCAATAGCTCTATCGGTTCCAGCATCGCACGTAGCAGAGCTTTGATTGTGTTACGTGTTCCGATCACCCAAGCGGCAATGTGATTAATACTTCCGTCAAAGAAATCGAGTCCAATATGAGTTCTTTCTAGGAATTGACCTCTAACTAGTTCACGAGCAATCTCCAGCAGTTCATCATCCATAGTCACCACATGATCACTATCCCAGCGTACTGGACGGCTAACATGCAGCAACAATTGATCACCAAACAGCAGCCAAGAGGATAGTTTATTCGAGATGGTCTCGGTCGGATGGAAATGCCCAGCATCGAAGCAAACCGCTTTGCCCCGACTTAGTGCATAACCCATATAAAATTCATGCGAACCTACCACATAACTTTCTGAACCAATTCCGAACAACTTGCTTTCTACAGCATCAATGTTATATCGCTCATCGATCTCCTCGCTGAAGATCTCGTCCAGTGATTGCTGAAGTCGCACTCTCGGTGACAGACGGTCGATCGGTGTATCTTTATATCCATCTGGAACCCAGAAGTTGGTTACACAAGGCTGACCTAGTGCCTGACCGAAAGATTCGGAGATTCGGCGTGAAGCCTTGCAATGAGCAATCCAGAAGTTGCGGATTTCAGGATCCGAGTGGCTTAGTGTGAAGCCATCATTAGCTTTTTCATGAGAGAAGCAAGTGGGATTGAAATCCAATCCAAGCCCCTGCTCCTTAGCCCAGTGCACCCATCTTTCAAAATGCTTAGGCTCTAGCGCATCAAGATCTACAGTTTCTTCCGTATCGGCATAAATAGCATGTAAATTAACTTTATGACGTCCGGGGATAAGTGCTAGTGCTTGCTCCAAATCACGGCGCAGCTCCTCCGGATTTCTAGCTCGCCCCGGGTAACTGCCCGTGACCGCGATTCCGCCACTTAGTTCCTTTTCCTTATTCAGGAAGCCCTTTACATCGTCTCCTTGCCAGCAGTGCAATGAAATTTTGATTGCTGCAAGCTGCTCTAATACTTTATCTACGTCAATGCCATGCTGTGCGTAGAGCTTTTTCGCCTCATTATAGCTCGTCTGAATGTTCTTTAAGCTTTCTGTATTCTGCACCATGCTTGAGCCTCCTGAATTTTTCTTAGTGATTCCATTTAGGGGTATTTATACCCTTCTTTTGCTCGTTTTCCGCTTTTTACGCTCAATGAGAGGGATTTATACCCTTCTTTTGCTCGTTTTCCGCTATTTACGCTCAATGTGGGGGATTTATACCCCTATTTTGCTCGTTTTCCGCTTTTTGCGCTCAATGAGGGGGATTTATACCCTTCTTTTACTCGTATTTCACTTTTTGCGCTCTATGAGGGGGATTTATAACTTTCTTTTACTCGTTTTCTGCTTTTTCCGCTCAATGTGGGGGATTTATACCCTTCTTTTGCTCGTTTTCCGCTTTTTACGCTCAATGTAGGGGATTTTTGTACCTCTTTTGCTCATCCATAGCTATCTATTAATAGACATCCCATATATTCTAGGTTACTTTATTAGTTACTCTTATACGACCTGCAGTCGAGCAAACTCAGCCAATGCCGCGGTTTTTAGGGAAGAGTCCATCTCTTGTGGAATATAGATTGTTACATCAAATGAACGAAATATAATTTCTCTTGCTTCTTTAATATCTGTGACTGTACCCACGCTGATCATTTGCATAACTACATTACCTAATGCGGTGGATTCCGTTGGACCAGCGTAAATCTCCATCTCTAGTAAATCCGCCGCAATTTGGCATAGCAATCCATTATTCGCCCCTCCGCCTACGATGTGCAGCCGCTCCCACTTCTCGCCGGTCAATAGCTGAAGATCCTGAACATAGAAATAGTAAGAAAGAGCAAGACTGTCAAACACACATCTGGAGATCTCCCCTGGTGTCTTTGGTACCCACTGTCCGACTTCCGCACAATAGCTCTGTATCTCGCTGATCATGTTGGATGGATTCATGAATCGTTCATCATTGCAGTAGATGATGGATCTGAAAGGAATCTCTTGCTCTGCTAGCTCCACCAGTTCGCCGAAGCTGTATTGACCACCATATTCCTCACAAACCTTTTGGATCAGCCACATCCCCATAATGTTCTTAAGAAAACGGAACGAGCCGAAGGCGCCCCATTCGTTCGTATAGTTACGTTCCATCGCCTCGGGACATGTAATGGCTGAAGCTCGTTCCACCCCGATGAGGGACCAAGTACCACTACTGAGAAATCCCCATTTGTCGCTACTTGCAGGAACGCCTAGTACAGCTGATGCTGTATCATGTGTGGCAACTGCTATGAACTCACAATCTGGAAGATCACTCCGTGCCACCAAGTCATCAGTCAATCCGCCAATTCGTTCCCCAGGTTCCGTTAAGGGAGGAAATTGCTCTTTTGAAAGACCAAGCAGTGCCAGTAAATCAGTATCATAATCCCGAGTTTGCAGATTCAGCAGACCCGTGGTTGAAGCATTCGTGACTTCACTAATTCTTCGTCCCGTAAGCCGATAGTAGAGATAATCAGGGACTAACAGGATTGAATGTGCTGCTTCAAGATCTGCCTGATCATGCACAAACAGCTGGTATAACGTATTAATCGGGAGAACTTGTATCCCCGTCTTTCGGTAAACGCTTTCAGTTGATATATTGCGATGTAGGCTTTGTACCGCTCCATCTGTTCGGGAATCACGATAAGAAAAAACTTCATGAATTCGTGTACCCTTCTGATCTAGAAGTACGTAATCCACGGCCCAAGTATCAATTCCGACGGTACAATGCTCAATTCCTTTTGACTTCGCCTTCTGCAAACCTTTTACAATTTCAGCAAATAAATAATCGACGTCCCAATAAAGATTACCATTCTTCTCAGAGAACCCATTACTAAAACGGTGAATTTCTGTTAATGATAAGGTTCCTTCCAGTTCTTGCAAGGTTCCGCAAACGACTCTCCCACTAGAGGCTCCAATATCAATAGCAATATGATTCTGACCCTGTTTATGTGCCCCAGCATTCACTCTTAAACAACACTCCTTATCTCCTCATCAGTCTACCAGCAAGGCGAATACGATTCCAGGGCCATGCACACCTATCGTCAGATCATTCTCAATATCCGCTGAACGGCTAGGTCCAGAGATAAAGTGAATACCTGCGGGGAGACCCGATTGTCCCGCTTCATCAAAATCAATAAGCACCTCACCCAGACGAGTCTTCAGCCGCTCCAGCGGAACGATGGCAATTAATGCGGTTGGCAACAGGCTGACAGAGCGCCCTTTATCCGCAGAAGATAACACTGTAATAGAGCCTGTATAAGCAACTGCATAATCCGCGATCACAATCCCAATATCGGCTTCCGCCGCCCTAGCTTTCCATGCTTCTTGCATATCCGTATTCCAGACAGATACCTGCGTATCTACAAGTTCTTCTTCTAGACAAAGTGCCTCAAGCTCAGCTACATTTTGCCGAAGAATATAACGGGCGAGCATATCACTCGCTTTATTGACGATAAAAGCTTTAGCTTCATCCATCGTTGCCATACGAAACACATGTCCACCTGCACTTTGAAAATTCGCAGTAAATTGATCGATGCGTTCTTCTGGACTCCACTGGAATTCTTGCCAATAATCTGGAGCACCGCGAAAAGGATGTACCGGAGCCGCAGTCGTTCTTGGCCGCTTCAGGCGACGAGCGATATCGTTCATGAATGCCTGCTGTTTCTCACGAGAATCATGGTCCATACGCTCCAGCCATTCTCTGTGCGTTTCCTCAGTCATATCCGGGCTCTCCTTTCAGTTCTTCCGCCTTCCGCTTCGCTAATAAATCTTCCATCCGTTTCTGTATCGACGGGTCCATCTCGCGACTATTTTTGTCTAACTCCTCCTGCAGCTCTTTCCAGCTCTCGCGGAAGGATTCATCCGCCAGCTTCGGAGCGATCCGGTAGTTATTCCAGCCTTTCAGCGGCCCAAGCTTTGACGGAATTCCGCCGTCTCTCACAAGTAGCTTTTGTCCGATTCTGCCTACTTTCATCACACTACTGAATCGCTGGGACTTCGCCATAATCGCACCAAAACCTTTCATGCCAAGACCTTCCGCTTTGTCTCCATAACCTCTCTCTACCTTACGTCGCCGTAAATAGATAAGCATATCATGCAGAGGGATTTTGACTGGACAAGCTTCATAACACGCACCGCATAGACTCGATGCACCTGCGATATCATCCCATTGATCTACATTTTTGTTCAGCGCCGGGGTCAACACTGCTCCGATCGGTCCGCTATAAGTCCCACCATAGGCATGACCGCCAATATGACGATAGACAGGGCAGGCATTCAGACAAGCTCCACAGCGGATGCAGTTCAGTAGCTCCTGAAATTCTGGATCACCGAGCTGCTCAGATCGACCATTATCAAGGATAATAATATGCTGCTCTTCCGGCCCGTCCCCATCATCCTTTCTACGGGGTCCTGAAATACCGGACATATACACTGTTAGCTTCTGGCCAGTTGCTGAACGAGGTAATAACGTAGCCATCACCTCAAGGTCGCTCCAAGAAGGAATAATCCGCTCCATCCCCATCAAAGTGATTTGCGTCTTTGGCAAGGTGGTGACCATGCGAGCATTGCCCTCATTCTCGAATAGAACCATGGAACCTGTCTCTGCAATCGCAAAATTGCATCCCGTCATCCCAATATCCGCTTCTAGGAATTTCTCCCGCAGCTTGCGCCGTACAAATCCTGCAAGGATTGTAGTCTCAGGCAAAAGCTCCTCCCCTGCCTCCTTGGACAACAGCTCAGCAATCTGATAGCGGTTCTTATGGATGGCTGGGATAATGATATGAGACGGAGTTTCTCCGGCAAGCTGGATAATATATTCGCCAAGATCTGTCTCAATCGTCTCTACGTCAATGGATTCAAGAGCCGTATTCAAATGCAGCTCCTCAGTCACCATCGATTTTGATTTGACCACGGAAGCCGCTTGTTTTCGCTGTGCAATCTCTAAAGCAATCTTCACTGCCTCTTCACCCGTTGCCGCAAAATGAATATGCGTGCCGTTCGCTCTTGCATTGTCCGCAAATAGATTTAAGTAATAATCCAGATGAGCGATTGTATGCAGGCGAATTTGCCGCCCACGTTCGCGCCATTCTTCCCAGTGTCCATGATCGTTCGCCGCTTTCTGTTTCCCGTCACGCAGCCTTTCCGTAGTAAAGCGAACCGCCTTGCGCAAAAAGTCATTATTCAGCGCCAAGTCGGCACGCTCTTTTACCGTAGCTGGCTTCACATTAATCGATTCCGATTTAGTCTGAGCGGCATTCTGACTCATTGTCCACACACCCCCTCATACAGTAGCTCTGCTAAATGCATGACTCGGACTGGTTTGTGGCGATAACGCAAATTCCCAGCAATATTCATGAGACAGCCCATATCCAAACCCGTTAAGACTTCTGCTTCCGACTCCAGCACATGATCTGACTTCTCGGTGACCATCGCCCCGGAGATATCTGACATCTTCACGGCAAAGGTTCCACCAAACCCACAACAGTCCTCAGCAAAAGGTAATGGCACTAGCTCCATCGCCTTCACATTCTGCATAAGTAACATAGGCTCATCACGAATCCCCAGAATCCGAGTGCCATGACAGGAAGGATGATAGGTAACTTTATGCGGAAATACTGCCCCTAGATCCGTTACGCCAAGCACCTGTACCATGAACTGGCTGAACTCATAGGATTTACGCTGCAAATTCTGCGCCTTGACCAAATTAATCGGATCATCCTGAAACAGTTTCGGGTAATGATGAAGCATCCCGGTGCAAGACCCGGAAGGAGCAATGACAAAGTCACTGTCTTCGAAAGCCTGCAAAATCGTAAGTGCAGCTTGACGTGCCTCATTCCAATAGCCACTATTGTACGCAGGCTGTCCGCAGCAGGTCTGCACTTCGGGAAAATCCAGCTGCACGCCATATCTGGCAAGCAGACGTGCCATCGCTTCTCCGACCTTCGGGTACACAGCATCACTGATGCAAGTAATAAACATCGATACCTTCATGTCTTCACCTCCTGCAACACTATTTTCTACACGGTTGTTATTGCGATGTTCAGCTCCTGTAGCTGCTTTAGCTGTTCTGTGGCAGGGCTGTAATCCGTTATCACAACATCCAATTCACTAGTCGTGGCAACATGTGTGAACGCTTGAATTCCGAATTTGCTGGAGTCACAAAGTAGGATCACCTGCTCCGCGATAGAAATCATCTTTCGCTTCACCATCGCTTGCAGCTCATTCGTTTCACTGGCGCCGCGTTCGAGATGAAATCCTTTGCAGGAAAAAAACATCTTATCCACGTGATACAACTCAAGCGAACGCTCGGCTAAATGACCAACAAAGGACATCGATCTGCGGCTCAGTTGACCGCCAGTTGAGATCACATCTATTCGTTCCTTCCCACTTAACTCCGCAGCTACCCTAATAGAATTAGTCAGTACAGTTAGTGGCATATCCGGCAAATGTGAGGCCATATACCATGCAGTTGTGCTAGCATCCAGCAAAATCCGATCTCCCGGCTTTATCATCATCACTGCTTCACGAGCAATCTGCTGCTTCTCCGCTGCGTTCATAATTTCACGTTCAGCATATGGCGTCTCTGGCTGACGATCACGTAGACTGACTGCACCGCCGTGCGAGCGTAGCAGCCTCCCCGCCTTTTCCAAGCGATCAAGATCCCGGCGGATGGTCTCCTCCGTCACTTGGCATAATGTACTCAGTTCCGAGACACGAATGCTGCCACGTTCATTCACTAGTTCTACGATTCTTTCATATCTGTCTGCAATCAGCATGGCTTCCCTCCGTTATATTTATCTATATTCCATCTTCCACTTATCTAGTAAAAGCTGCCGGCACTCCACCGTCAATCGTCAGCATGCAGCCCGTAGTCTTCTCTGACTTGGATGAAGCGAAAAAGGCCACCCCTTCAGCAATATCACGTGGATAAATATTTACAAGCAGTGTTGTACGTTTACGATAATGTTCCTCCAGTTGATCCGGCTCAATCCCGTAAGCAGCAGCCCGTTCATTCCGCCAGTTCGAATTCCAAATCGCTGAGCCTTGTAGAATGGCATCCGGCAAAATTGTATTGGCGCGAATACCGAACTCTCCACCTTCAGCTGCAATACAGCGAGCCAAATGTGCTTCGAGTGCTTTGGCAGAACTGTAAGCCGATACGCTTTTTCCAGCAAATATAGAGTTCTTAGAGCCAATAAATACCATGCTACCGCCGATCTTTTGCTCCTTCATTACCTTGAAGGCTTCACGTGCAACGAGGAAATATCCAGTTCCTAGCACGGAAATGTTCAAGTTCCACTCTTTTAATGAAGTCTCATCAAAAGGACTGGAAGTCGCAAGCCCAGCATTGTTCACAATAATATCTACTCCGCCATAAAAAAGTGCTGTATCTGCATAAGCTGCGGTAACTTGCTCCTCCTGCGTTACATCCATTTTAACAGCGAACGCACGATTCTCACCGTATTTATCGTTAATCTCCTCGGCAATTTTCTGTGCGCCCTCCAGATTGAGATCTGCCAGCACAACATGCGCCCCTTCGGACACTAGACGACGAGCGGTTTCGCTCCCGATTCCTCCTGCGCCACCAGTAATGAACGCAACCTTACGCGAGAATTCTGCTTCTGCTGGTGCCAGCGATAACTTATATAATTCCAAAGGCCAATATTCCACATTGTACGATTCATTTTCACTTAGAGAGACGAAATCTCCCAATGTGGTAGCTCCGCGCATAACAGCAATCGCCCGGTGATACAAGGCACCGCTAATTTTAGAGTTGCTCCAGCTTTTGCCTGTGTTGATCATTCCCACTCCAGGAATTAGAATCACACGCGGTGCGGCTTCGAACATTACATCTCCCTCATGCTTATTGCGATCGAAGTACGCTTTGTACTGCTCTTTGTATGCGGTAATCGCTTCATTCAGCTTCGTCTTCAAACCATCAATATCACTGGCATTTGGTTCCCAATTCACAAATAGTGGCAGCATTTTGGTATGTACCAAATGATCCGGACAAGCTGCACCTACACTGGATAATTTCTCCGAGTTAACTCCACCTACAAAACGCAGCACATCCTCTGCATCATCAAAGGTCAGTATCATTTTGCGCTCATCACTGACTGCGCCTCTAATCAATGGCATTACTGCAGCTGCTACAGCCCGCCGCTCTTCTTCCGGAAGCGCTTCCGATTTGCGACCTCCGAACAGATTCTCATCTTCAATTCTATCTTGGATGTAACGCTCTGCTTCATTAATAATAGAGATCGTCTTCGCGTAACAAGCTTCCGGCGTATCCCCCCAAGTCACGAGGCCATGCTTCTCCATCAACACCAATTCTGCTTGAGGATTAGCAAGTACGCCTTCAGCGATCATTTTGGATAAAGTGAACCCAGGACGAATGTAAGGCACCCATACGAAACGATCCCCATAGATTTCCCGCGCAATATCTTTACCGTTATGAGCACAGCATAAGCTGATAATCGCATCTGGATGCGTATGATCTACATGTTTGAATGGTAAAAAAGCATGCAGCAGCGTCTCAATTGAAGCACGCGGATGCTTAGGATCAATCATACAATTCGCGAGGTAAGCCACCATTTCCTCATCAGGCATTTCCTCCCGATCAAACAAAGGCGCAATATCCTCAAGCCGCAATCCGGTAAAATTGCCTGCTTTCATCGTAGCTAGGTCAGAGCCGCTACCCTTCACCCACATGACTTCAACCTCACGACCACGGAAATCTAATTCTATAGTTTTACTAGAGGTATTCCCTCCTCCAAAATTACAGACTCTACGATCTTCACCCAACAGATTGGAGCGATAGACCAGTGCATCCAGACCTCCGTTGATGACTTTTCCCCGTGCAGAATCCCATAAACTTTGTACCATTTGTGAATACCTCCGTTTTTGAATGTTTATTTTTTTGTTTATTTTTGTTTGTTTTGATTTTAATCTATTTGTTTGTGTTTGAATAGAGCGTTTTCAACAAAATTTAAAATTTATTTCACAAGTTAGACGAATCCTCCTTGGATGAACTGAAATTCCATTGCGAAAAAACAAAAAAAGAGTTGCCAATTAGCAACTCCTTCACCCCCACTATTCAGCACCGACTCGACTCATAAACTAATCCAGTAGTTACATTTTCCATCCTCGATACCGCTAAGTATTCCTCTGTTCGCTTCAATAACCTTTCTCGAAGATACATTGTTCGGCTCACAAGTCAGCATGACCTTATCAATCCCCAGATCCGCAGTTTTTTTTAACAACTCTGCTAAAAAAATCTTGCCAAAGCCCTTTCCTCGCTCACTAGGCCTGATGCTATATCCGATGTGTCCACCTGATTTTCTTAATTGATCATTTAAGGAATGTCTTAGCTTTCCAACACCAACAGGATAAGAGTCAATCAGTAACCAATAGTTGGTTTGCGGGACATAGTTTGGTAGGAGATTATCGCCTTTTGAGAGTGCTATCCGATCTCTGATGAAATCAGGAAATTCACTGTAAGCCAAATTAAACCCATTGTTAACGAATCCATTCTCCCCAGGGCCGATCTCCATAATCATTTCAAAAATATCGCGTCCATCTGACAAACTAGCTTCCTTTAGCTCAATCAACATCATAATCCCCCCTAGAACACAAAGTTGCTTACCATATCAAAAAATTTTACTGCAAAAAAGAGCCCTCTGCATTATTTAATTGCACTTTCTACAACTAAAATTAACTTCAGCACGCCTGTCTATCGTTAAGTGTACTTTGTGCAACTAAATTCCCCCAATTAAGCTGTATCCGCTGATTTCCAGAGATATAGTTGTACAAAGTACATCTATATCACAATAACCGGAGTACATTAGCTGTTTAGTTGTATTAAATACACTTATCTGCTCCCGCCCTCTTTTTCACAGTAATGTTTCTATTTCTATCTCTTCCTTGCGAACTCTCGTAGTATACTAGTTGGAATAAGATACAGATGTTTTATTTTGGCTAAGGAGGTTTGAGATGGTAAATAGCTTTAAGAATGCCAAGGCGCAAGAACGAGTGTGGCACTCCTATGAGCAGATGATTGAGCAGTGGCCCATTCCAATTGAGGAGATTGATGTTCCAACCACATATGGACTGACGCATTGTATCCTTGCTGGTCAAAAGAATAATCCACCTTTACTACTGTTTCATGGTGTTGGTGATAACTCGGCGGTCATGTGGATCTTAAATATCGAGGAGTTATCGAAGCATTTTTATTGCATCGCGATTGATACTTTGGGCGGACCCGGAAAAAGCATCCCTAACGAGCATTTTAACAAACAGAAGTTTGAGCAAATAGAATGGATTAATGAAATAGCGATGCATTTGAGTATAGACGTCTTTCATATCGCGGGAGTGTCCAACGGCGCCTATATTGCTTTTAATTATGCGACCAAGCAACCGGACAAAGTGAACCGTGTCGTTTGTTTGGAGGGCGGGATGGTCACTGCACCGATTAAAGCCATGATCCAAACTTTAATGATGATGTTCCCGGAGATTCTGATTCCAACGGATCGCAATTTACTGAAAGTTCTGAAGAAGTTAAGCGCACCTCACTCCCCTTTATTTGACAACCATCCAGCATTAGCTGCTCATCTGATCCTTTTAATGCGCACTCATAATCAGCAAGCTATGTTTGTGCATAAGCTTCATCCATACGATAAAAACACTGCAGTCGCAGTTAGAGACAAGCTCTATTTTCTTGTTGGAGAACACGCACTAAAACAATCGAAGGATTTCATAAATATTTTAGAAGATGGAAAGTTCTATTACCAAGTCATCCCCCATGCGGGACACGGGATTAATCATGAGCAACCGGATAGAGTAAACACTGAGATCATCAATTTCCTGACAGACGATAATGATAAATCGCTTGCATCCAGATGAAAGCGCTACTATTATGTTTGTAATTACACATACCCATCCTAGATAAGGAGATGATTACCATCAGATACGGAACATTAGCGCATACATTTGGTTGTTTACCCCTCAAATCGTTGACAGCAACGCTTCAGAATTATGATATCGATTTTGTTCAACTTGCTTTATCCAAAGCTATTCAGGACATCGATACCTCCACAGGTAAATTAAGTCCAGGCCTCGCAAACTATATTGGCGAACAATTTGACAGAGCAGGTATACGCATCGGAGTGTTAGGCTGTTATATCAATCCCATTCACCCGGATCCTGTTATTCGGAGATTAGAAATAGATCGCTTTAAAGAACATCTACGGCATGCCCGCCAATTCGGCGCCCCTATGGTGGCTACGGAGACGGGCGCACTGACTACTTTCCAAGCACAAGATCCGCTCCATTACGAAGAGATCGGCTGGGATATATTAAAGGCAACTGTACAAGAGCTTGCAGAGGAAGCTGAAAAATGGGGTGTTTTTCTGGGATTGGAGGGGGTCTGCACACATACTCTTTCTACACCAGACAAGATGCGCCGCATCTTAGATGAAATTCCCTCTGGCAATATTGGGGTTGTCCTGGATCCATGCAATTTTATTGGTGACGCTGTAGATATGCAGGATCAAATTGTTGATGACGCCTTCAGGTTGTTCGGGGATCGGATCATTTTGGCGCATTTAAAAGACATCTATCAAGATGGAGAGAGAATTTACCACGGTAAGGCTGGTGGAGGGCATTTTCATACCGAAGCATTCCTGAGCAAACTCCAAAAATATAAGCCCATGATCGACCTATCTTTAGAAGATATAACGAACCTCGAGATTAATGAGACCGTTGCTTTACTGAAGAATATTGCTCATATGGAAAAATAACGCTTTTCAAAATTAGCTAAATGGTACCTTTCTATGCGAGTTGAATAAAATAAGAAACAGAACGATTGAGTAACATCGTTTGACGATTAAGCCCTAACTTGGAAGGGACGGGATTACCGATGAGATTCACATTCCCTATTCTGACCTTATCTCATGGTGGAGCTCAACGCATGCTGGTAGAACTCACCAATGGGCTAACAGCTATGGGGCATCAGGTTACTATCCTCATGCCTGTGGATGGGGTTGTTTCCTATGATGTCCGCTCCATCTTAATCCGTTCCACACATATGGAGCTTCAAGAACAGGACTATCCCTCAGGCGATGTTATTGTTTCTAATTTTCATACGACAGTCCCTACCTCTCAAGCAGCTAGCAATCAAGGAAAAGGAATTCATGTAAGATTGTCATTATGTTATGAACCCCCCTTTTTACCAGATAGTTCACTGTCGTTCCCTTCTTATCATGTCACAGAGCATCTAATTGTTTTATCGTATTGGCAGCAGGAGCTGATTCGTTTAAATCATGGGATCACAGGAAAAATCGTGCCCATTGGCATAAGCTCCTCCTTCAAGAATATGAATATCCGTTACAGTCTTCAGGAGCCTTTAAACATAACAGCTATATTAAGAAAAGCAGAACGTGGTTTCTCATGGCACCGTGAGCAAGACTATCTTATAGAGCAGCTGGATCACGTGAAAAATCAATTTCCCAATGTAAATATTAACTTTATCAGTCCGCCCGACGAGTTCAACACTTCAGAAGATCTCCAAAGAATGAAAGCTACTGGCAAATATCGATTCTTCACGCCAGCGAATGATGAAGAGCTCTGTTACCATTACAACGGTGCAGATATCTTTGTTAGTTCTAGTATTTTTGATACGGGTTCTTTGCCGGGGCTTGAAGCCATGCGGTGTGGCGCAGCACTCGTCTGTGTTTATTCAGGTGGAAATATAGAATACGCAAATCACGAGAAGAACTGCCTGCTCTCCTATCGGTACGAGAATCGGCTTGGTGAAGATGTCATCCGCCTAATCCGAGACCCAAACTTAAGAACTAAATTGGCTGCACAAGGTGAAAGATCTTCCCACAAATGGACATGGGCAAATAGTGTCAGGTTATTTGAGCAAGCGGTTAGGGACTTCTTGTTAAAAACTAGACGATCTTAAAAATAGTGAAGGCTACTCTCTCTTACGATAGTTGCCTGGCGAGACGCCATAACGTTCCCGAAATACCCTGTGGAAATAGGTGTAGCTTCCAAACCCCGTCTCCTCTGCTATTCGCTCTAAGGTATAATTGGTGTTGTCCATTAATCGAAGTGCCATAGCAAGCCGAATTTGCCCAGCATATTGCATAATAGAGTAGCCGAATTGAATTTTGAATACATGCACAGCCCTCGTTACACTAATTCCGGCATGGGCAGCTACATCCTTTAGCCTGATTTCTGATGTAGCATGCTCCTCTACATAACTCTTCATCTTAAGCCCGTGTAGCAGTGAGGCTGATGATGATGCAGGTGCTTCTTCCATTGCCCGATCTAACAGCAGACATAGCGCTTTAAACAGCGCCTCAAGTATTTCAGGGCTACCCCCATCTAGTCTTCTATTCTCCAGATCAAGCTGTTGCCATATACTTTGCAGCTTGCCATCATCCGCAATTCTAACCTTCTTCGGTCTTTCGCGCAGGTTCCACCATTGATCCACCCATTCCCCTGTACACATTACAAAATAGTCCACACTATGTCCCAGCGGACTCTTCTTTTCCCCGATTCTCAGATCATATATATCTTGAGGCTTAAATAATAACAGATCACCAGGCACCACGGTTACCATGTCCCCATCGATCAGTACTTCACACTCCCCTTCTGCTTGCAGCCTGATGATATAGGTATCCAGCCCACTGCGATATAATTGCCGAAAAGGCTGAGTATGGCAAATAAAGCCGCATAGGCTTATTTGGACACAATTAGTTTCCATTGCATTCACTCCTCTTCACTAAGTAGTCGATGACCAGATCGTTGAGGTTCTTAGCCATATTGTTTCTTCAAAGAGCAGTTAATCTCCTTCTATAATAAAGACAGAATTTATATGTACAGGAGGTTACCAACCACTATGAGTAAAATTGTTCGCGTCATTCAAACAGCAAAAGAAACTACCGACCGTCTGACAGAAAAAGACCCTCTGATCTTCCTCCCTGACACATCAGGCGTCGAATCAGAGCTCATCAATATTTATGATGATCTGGAGTATCAGGAAATGGAAGGTTTCGGTGGTGCACTTACTGAGGCTTCTGCTGTTACCATCGCTAAACTAAGTGAAGCTAAACAAAAAGAAATCATCGACGCTTATTTTGATCCTGAGCACGGAATTGGGTATACCCTTTGCCGCTCGCATATCCAGAGCTGTGACTTCTCACTGGGCAACTATGCTTATGTAGAAGAAGGCGATGCAGAGCTCCGTTCGTTCGATATTTCCAGAGATCAAGAGTCAATTATCCCCCTAATCAAAAATGCTGCAACAGCTGTTGGTGAAGATTTCCGTTTGTTCTCCTCTCCTTGGAGTCCGCCTGCTTTTATGAAAACGAACGGTCAAATGAACGGTGGTGGAGCTCTTAAGCCTGAATACCGTGAGGCTTGGGCCAACATGTTCGTAAAATATATTCAGGCTTACGCAGCTGAAGGCATCGATATTTGGGCTGTTAGTGTTCAGAATGAAGCAAAGGCTGTTCAAATCTGGGATTCTTGCCTTTATACTGCCGAAGAAGAAAAAGATTTTGTTCGTGATTACTTGGGACCAGCCTTGGAACAAGCCGGTTTGGCTCATGTAAAGGTTATGATCTGGGATCATAACAAGGAGCGCGTGTACGACCGTGCCAAGGTTGCTTTTGAAGATCAAGAAGCTTCCAAATACATTTGGGGAATTTGCTTCCACTGGTACTCCGGAGATCACTTCGAAGCCCTATCGTCCGTTCATGATCGCTTCCCAGACAAGAAGCTGTTCTTCAGCGAAGGTTGCCAAGAAGGTGGCGTTCATCTCGGCTCATGGAATACAGGCGAACGTTACGGCCATGATATCATTGGTAACCTGAATAACTGGATGTCAAGCTGGACGGACTGGAATATTGTCTTGGACGAGCAAGGGGGCCCTAACCATGTAGGTAACTACTGCGATGCTCCAATCATTGGAGATACGAAAAACGATGAAATAATATTTGAGAGCTCCTTCTATTACATCGGGCATTTCAGTAAATACATTCGCCCAGGTGCTAAACGAATTGGGCACTCTAAATATACTGATAAGCTTGAAACAACGGCTTTCCGTAACCCAGATGGCACCATTGCTGTTATCGTTATGAACCGCACGGAACAAGAGCTTCCTTTCACCCTGCGCTTCCATAACAACTTGGCTGAGAACATGATTCCGGCTCATGCCATTCAAACCCTGCTAATAAAGTAAAAAGAATAAGGAGGTTCTCTTTATGCCACTCGCATAGAGAGAACCTCCTTTGTTAAATAAGTGAAATAGGATGTTACAGCCTAGCCGTCAGTATTTCACATAATGCTCTATTCTACATTCACATAACGACTGTAAGCATCGGTACGAATTTTAACCAGCTTCTCCAGTCCCATTCCCCGCAGCTGTTTCACATAATCAGCCCAGCCCTCGTCAATTTTACCTGTAATTATAAACTGAGCACGCATTGTATTGACATAACTATCGATGTCCGTAGTCAAAGTCAGCAGCAGCTGAAACTCTTCAGCGGTATACATTACATCAGGGAAAGGTGGCGTTGTATAATCACTTCCCAGCTTATCGAGCTGCAGCTTCAGTCCATCTCCGGTTTTTGGGTTTAGAAAGATGGATTTTTCAAACACTGGACTGACATATTTCGGCCCGAAATCCCGGAGTGATTGATCCCAATACCAGGCATCAGCACTGGTACCCATCGGTGGGTCCATCAATGTATAAGAACCGTTGATATTTTTCTTAATAACGGTGTCTATCGCTCCCCAGAAATTTTGAATGCTTGCTTCATTGGTATAGAACTGGTCAGCCCAGCGGGCAGCAATCTCTGGATATTTGCAAGAAGTGGAAATTAGCAGCTCGTTACGCTCCAGATTCATTCCATACGGATTTCCTATGGTGTAGCGCTTACCATCAGGTCCTGCAATCGGAGGAATCGTGATATATTGATCACTCCATTTGCCAAACACGGCATCCGGCGTCCACTGATACGAGAATCCTACGATAGGAGCATCCGGATTAAGAAACTTGGCTGATCTCATCGTTTCATCTTGCGTGAATAACTCTTTATCAAGCAAACCTTCGACAAATAATTTATGCTCCCATTTGAGCCCTTCTTTGTACGCCTCTGAAACAGGGTAATATACCGCATTTCCGTCCTGGACGACCATAAAGTTATTGTTCAGATCCGTGATTCCGAAGGGACTGATGAGATCATTACTTACTTCGATAACAGGTATCTCATCCAGCCTTCCATTCCCATTAGGGTCACGTTCTTTAAATGCTTTTAGCACGTTGTATAAATCATCAATCGTATCGGGAATCTTCAATCCCAATTTATCCAGCCAGGTTTTGTTAATCACGGGTTGGCGTGAGCTTTTAGGACGTAAAGGTAATCTTGCAGGCAAAGAGTAGATTTTCCCATCAGGAAAAGTACTGATTTTTTTCAATTCAGGCTCTTCCTGCATGGCTGCTTTGAGGTTAGGCATATAGCTTTCGATATAGTCATCAAGCGGCCTGAATAAGCTTAAATTATTGACGATATCCGAATCTCCGAAGGTCTCACTCCCTAAAATGATATCTGGAAGTGTACCGCTTGCCAGCATAATGGACTTCCGCTCACTCCAATCATTAGCAGACATCACCTGCCATTCGATTTTGACATTCGTATTTTTTTCCAAATCCTTCAGCCATTGATTCTGGATAAAGTTATCTCCCATGCTTCCCCACCGAACCGTTAGAACCTTCAGCGTCATGGGCTTATCCACGATTGGCAAACCTTCTTTATGAAATTGACCCGGATCAGATTCAACAGAGTTTACCCCTTTATCCCCTTTACAGGCTGTAAGGCCAGCAAGCAACGTTGTCACTAGAAGAATGACGGTGATTGTTCTATTGATACTGTTTTTGGGTTGCTTTTTCATTACGGTCTTGCTCCCTCACAAATGTTAGTTGAAAAGTAGAAGAGCTTATTCCTTCACTGCGCCGATCATTACCCCTTGGTTAAAGTATTTTTGCACAAATGGGTATACACACATAATTGGAACAGTTGCTACGATAATAACCGAATACCGCATCATATTTGCGAGCCGTAACGCGATTTGTGCGGCTTCTCCGGTCCCCATACCAGACTGCATCTGATTGGTAATCAGAATATTTCGCAGGATCAGCTGCAAAGGATACATATTAGGATTTTTCAAATAAATCAAGGCATTAAAATATGAATTCCAATAACCTACAGCGATCCATAAACCTAACACTGCAATAATAGCCTTCGACAACGGTAGAACTATCTGTGCAAAATAACGGAGATTGCCACATCCATCAATTTGCGCTGCTTCCCATAAATCGCCAGGAATACTAGTCTGGAAAAAAGTTCGTGCCACTATGATATTAAAAACTCCAACTGCGAAAGGCAATACCATAACCAAGAAAGTATCATAGAGATGGAAATCACGAACCGTTAAAAAAGTAGGAATCAACCCCCCGTTAAAGAACATTGTAAATATGAAAAACAGCGAAATGTATTTCCGCCCCACAAGGTCCTTTCTTGACAACGCATAGGCAGCTGAAATATTAACTACTAAACCGATTGCAGTCCCAACCACCGTGTACAGAATGGTATTCCAATACCCGATCCAAATATTCTCATGACGAAGCAGCTCTTTATAACCATCAAAGGTAAACCCTTTAGGAAATAGCCAAACTTGACCTCCAGCAACCGCGGAAGGATCACTAAACGAAGCAATGACGATAAAATACAGCGGATAGATCAGGATGATTAGAAAAATTGCCGATATAACGTACATCACAATTTCCATTATAGTATCTGAGGAGCGATTCTTCTTTATTTTTCCTACATTTCCTTTAGTCGCTGTCTCTAAACCTCCCATTTCAATGCTCCTCCCTTCTACCACAAGCTATTTTCGCTTAATTTTTTAGAAATCTGATTGACCATGATCAATAAAATAAAATTAATGACCGTGTTGAACAGGTTGATCGCCGACGAAAAGCTATACTGACTGCTGAGCAGACCAATTTTGTAGACATAAGTAGACAGAATTTCACTTGAAGTAATGTTCAAGTCATTTTGCATTAAGTACACCTTTTCAAATCCAACCCCAAGCAGTCCCCCGACCCGCAGGATAAGCAATGTTATCGCTGTTGGCATCAGCATCGGAATATCGATGTAACGAATTTTATGCATCCGACTTGCGCCGTCTACGGTTGCAGCCTCATACAAACTAGGATCAACAGCAGAGAGAGCAGCGATAAAGATAATGCTGTCCCAGCCGACATGCTGCCACACATCCGACCAGACGTACACACTGCTGAATAATCCGGCAGAGCCCATTAGATCAGGAGCTTCTTTTCCAAAAAGACTATATACATTGCCCAGTAGTCCGGTGCTAGGTGAGAACAGAATCATCATTAAGCCCACCATAACTACGGTTGAGATAAAATGTGGCATATAGGATACCGTCTGAAAAAACCGTCTAAAACGGTTTGGTCTCATCTGGTTAACCATCAGCGCAAGTATAATCGGAATCGGAAACGTAATCAGACTGTACACACTGATGATTAGCGTATTTTTGATCGTTGCAGAAAATTGATAGGAATTAAAGAACTTCTCGAAGTATTTGAATCCGGCCCATGGACTTCCGCCTATTCCTAACGCCGGGCTATAATCCTTAAAGGCAATGAGCACCCCATACATGGGTTTATATGCGAATAATAACGTAAGGACTACTGCAGGAAAAAGCAACGTATATAAACCCCAGTTTTGTTTGATTTGTCCGAGTTTCCGACTCAAATGAATTGGATCAGATTTCATAACATCCCCTCCTTATTAAAAATAGAGAATGCTACCCCACAAATTTATGTAGGGCAGCACCTTTTTCGAAAGACGAATAGGTTATTTCACACTCATATAACGACTGTAAGCATCTGTGCGAATCTTAACTAATTTTTCAAGCCCCATTTTATTAAGCTGTTTGACATAATCATCCCAGCCTTCGTCAATTCCGCCTTTGCTAATAAATTGAGCGCGCATTGTATTCACATAACCGTCGATATCCGTGGTCAAGGTTGGCAGCTCCTCGAACTCATCGGAGGTGTACATAACGTTAGGGAAAGGTTCTGTTACATATTCACTACCCAGCTTATCCAGCTGCAGCTTCAGTCCATCTCCACTTTCAGGATTAAGAACGATTTTCTGTTCAAAGGACGGGCTCACATATTTCGGTCCGAAATCTCGAAGAGACTGATCCCAGTACCAGGCATCTGCGCTGGTTCCAGCTGGTGGATCCATCAATGTATAGGTGCTGTCATCATTCTTCTTAATTACAGTTCCAATTGCACCCCAAAAATTCTGAATGCTCGCTTCGTTCGTGTAGAACTGATCTGCCCAACGCGCAGCAACCTCTGGATACTTACTCGAAGTAGTAATCAGCAGTTCATTACGGTTAAGACTCATCCCAATTGGATTACCGATTGTATAACGCTTACCATCCGGTCCGGCAATCGGTGGAATCGTCACATATTGATCGCTCCATTTACCAAACACAGCGTCCGGGGTCCACTGATACGTAAAGCCTACGATTGGAGCATCCGGATTTTGGAACTTCGCCGATCTCATCGTATCATCCTGAGTGAATACCTCTTTATCTAATAAACCTTCCGCATACAATTTATTTTCCCATTTGAGGCCTTCTTTGAACTCCTCCGAAACAGGGAAATAGATCGCTTTTCCGTCCTTGATGATCATATTGTTGTTATTCAAGTCGGCAATTCCGAAAGGACTGATCAAGTCATTCCCAATTTCAATAAACGGAATCTCATCTTGTTTGCCATTTCCGTTTGGATCTTGTTCTTTGAAAGCTTTAAGTACGTTGTATAACTCATCAATCGTTTCAGGAGCCTTCAGGCCCAATTTATCGAGCCAAGTTTTGTTAATCACAGGCTGACGAGAGCTTTTTGGACGCGATGGAAGTCTTGTTGGCAGTGAATAGATTTTCCCGTCAGGAAAAGTGCTGATTTTTTTCAACTCAGGCGTTTCTTCCATGGCCGCTTTAAGATTTGGCATATTTTTTTCAATATAATCATCTAACGGCCGGAAAAAGCTTAGATTATTAACGATATCAGAATCTCCGAAGGTTTGATTTCCGAGGATAATGTCTGGAAGTGTACCGCTAGCCAGCAGAATGGACTTCTGTTCGGCCCAGTCATTGGAGGACATCACTTGCCATTCGATTTTGACATTTGTATTTTTCTCCAGATCCTTCAGCCATTGGTTCTGCGTAAACGTGTCTCCCATGCTTCCCCAACGTACGGTCAGCACCTTGAGTGTTACAGGCTCATTAACAATTGGCAGACCTTCTTTGTTGTAACTGCTCGTCTCACTAGTCGCAGCATTATTCCCGTCTTTTCCGCCGCAGCCAGCAATACCAAATACCATAGCCGCCGCCAGCAGACCCACAGTCCATTTCTTTGCCGTCTTTTTCTTACTGTGTTGACTCATCCTCTTAATCCCCCATTTCAATTAATCAAAGATTATCTGAATAGCTTAATCATAACGTCTTATTTTTTCGTATTCCGGACCCTTTAAGACGGTTATCCAGACCTTTGAATCCGCTTACAAAAAACACGAAATCAAAAGCCTTCGCTTGAAGGGACTTAATAACAGTATCCCGACTTCTGTATGTGCTTTCCGGACTTTGCGGTAAATCGCTAGCGAGTTCTCCTGTATTTTTCCTGCAGAGGTCTTATAATGATTTTATGAACAAAAAAACAGCGAAGCACAAAACCTACCCCATTCGTCATTATATAAAAGTCATGATGGCAGTCTCGTTCACAGTCCTCATTCTGGATTTAGCGATCAGCATTACTTCCATTTCTATCGTTAAGCAGCAGTCCACTCGAAATTTACAGGATACTGCGGCACTCTACATTAATCGTATCAATCATGATTTCGCTTACATTAATCACTATATGGGCTGGACGCTTGGGAACGATGAGAGCTTGCTTGCGATGAATACTTACGGGGTCAACAGTATCGAGTTCTTGAAGGCAAATGATAATCTGCATAAACGCTTTACCGAGCTGCAAAAAAACTACGGACATGAGTACAACTTTTTCTACTATTTGAAAAATGAGAACTACTTTTTAAATTGTGCACCGATCAGTGTGACCTATACGGATTACAGGCAGCTCAAAACGAAGATTATTTCTTATATTGATGATAAGGAGATGTATGAGAAGTTTTATTCCAAATGGACGCCAATCCTTGTTAACAACCACTACTACGTGATTAATATCGTTCCCTATTACAATCGTTATTTAATTGGACTGATCTCCGCCGATAATCTGATCCGTCCTCTACGCCAAATTAATCTGGGTGCCAATGGTTATGTTTCTCTCGTAGATGAGAATGAACAGCCTTTATCGAGTCCCATATCGAACAGCGGAAAGCTGATAACGGAAGAGGGAGGCTTCTCAAATCTTTTGCAATCGCGTACAACAATCAACAGCGCCTTCTCAGACACCACCTTTAGCACTAAAATGGTCATTAAATATGGCATATTCGAAAAAATCATCATTGCTCAGCTGCTTATAATGTTACTCTTCTTCATTGTCACTTCCACTTTATGCATCGTCCTGCTGTTTTTCAAGAAAAGAGTACTAGGCCCGATTCAAAGCTTCTCTGAGAACCTTGCTTTCATTAATGAGGCTGGGCAACCCGCAGATTTCAAAAGCAGTGAGATTATAGAGCTGGAACAAGCAAACACACAGTTTAAAGATTTAGTTGATCAAATCAAAACCTTCAAAATCGCTATGTACGAGCAGGAACTGGAGAAGCAGCGGATACAACTGGATTATATGAAGCTACAGATCAAGCCCCACTTTTTCTTAAATTGCCTGACTAGCATCTATAGCATGGCCCAAATTGAAATGTATAAAGAAATTGAGAATATGACGTTATCTACGTCGAAATATTTCCGTTATATTTTTCAAAATGGAGAGAATTTTGTCCGGCTGGAGGATGAAATTGAACATGTCCGAACCTATCTAGAGATTCAAAAGCAACGATATCAGGATGCATTTATTTACAATATTGAGCAAGAGGATCAGGCAAGCTGTGTGGAAATTCCGCCATTAGTGCTGCAAACCTTCATTGAAAATTCTATTAAATATGCGATTTCACGAGAACATGAAGTAGAGATCAGGCTTACAGTCCAGCGATTACGGATTGAAGAGGAAGACATGCTCGTTATCCAGCTCACCGACACCGGTCCCGGTTTTCCACCGCAAGTGTTAGAGAAGCTTAATCTTGGTGAGCCCTTGGATCAAAGCAACGGTATGCAGATCGGTATTATGAATACGCTTAAACGGCTGGAATATCTCTATTTAAAAAGAGCAACTATCACCTTTTCCAATTTGGAGAGCGGCGGCGCTAGTGTAATCTTATCTCTCCCGGAGCTTCCTAAATAAATCTAAATGAATGGAGAGCTAACTATGAATGTACTGCTTGTTGATGATGACTTTTATGTTATTGCTGCATTGCAAAAGAGAATAGATTGGGAATCGTTACACATTGATACTGTCTATACAGCAAATAATGTCGCTCAGGCACGTGAAATAATAGAAAAGCATTCTATTCAAATTCTAATTTCGGATATTGAAATGCCTCAGGGCAGCGGATTGGAATTACTGGCCTGGATTCGCGAAGGGAATTATAGTATTCAGACTATACTTCTTACTAATTATGCGGATTTCAACTATGCCCAGAAAGCGATTGAATTGCAAAGCTTTGAATATTTTCTTAAGCCCATCGAATTTGATAAGCTGATGCTGATTATCCACAAGGCTGTCACACAGGCAAAAGAGCAGCAAAGAAATGAAAAAGCCATTCAAGGCGGTTACTTTTGGCAAAAAAACCAGGCGAAGATTCTCGAGCATTTTTGGCGTAAGTTGGTTAGTGGAAGCACATCATTTCCGATTAAATTAGCGGACATCACCCTTGCCATTGAGGAACAGAACCTCTCCTATCAAATGAGTGACAACCTGCAGCCTTTAATCTTTAACCTATTTCCTTACAACGGCAGTATGGGAAAAGAAGAGAAGGATCTTTTTGATTTTGCTCTGCTGAACGTATTATATGAATTATTACAGAGTCCTTGCTTTACCATCGAGAGCATTCTGGAATATAAAGATTATAATTGGATCGCCATATTAAAATGGAATCAGACACCAGACACGCCCTTACTTGAAGAATTATGCTCTTCCTTTATTCAAAAGGCGATTCCTTATTTAAAATGCGACGTCTGCTGCAATATTGGTTTATACGATAAACTGAATCATGTGGGGAATGTTCTGAAACAATCGCTTCGCATGGATGAGGAAATTACGAGATGCAGAAATCAGACTTTTTTAGTGGAAGCCTATCTCTATCAAAATAAAACTGGCTATACGCCACCGGATCTTGTCTATTTGGAAGAGCTGCTGAACCAGAATCAATTCACTACTTTTCTTGAGGAAGTTACGAAATCTCTAAGGGTTATGCTTAACAATAGAACTCTGGAGACCTCTGTCCTTAGCTTGTTCCGCTTAGATATTGTTCAGCTAGTCTATTCCTTTCTCAACCTCAAAGGGATACGGTCACATAAACTATACTCCGGCAAAACTAACGATAAACTATCCTTGCACTCTCTGAACTCGATCGAGGATATGGAAGAATATCTTAAATATCTAGTGACTACAGCGATGAAATACCGTGAGTTTGCCGCACAGACCAAATCCGTCGCGGAGGAAATCAAACAATACATTCATTCGCATTACGGTGATGATCTGACACGAAATGATTTGGCCGAAATTGTCTACCTCAATCCTGATTATCTGGCAAGAATATTCAAACGAGAAACTGGTGTTTCATTAGGCAGCTACGTCATCCAAGTTAGAATCGCGGCTGCAAAGCATCTATTGGAAACCACAAATATGTCTGTTTATACTGTCGCAAACAAGGTTGGCTATAACAACTACTCCTATTTCTCTAAGCTGTTCAAACAAGAGGTTGGACTCCCTCCCAACGATTACAAAAAAGAACAACAATACAATCCAGCATATTAAAAAGAGGGTGGCTTAACGACGAAAACCCCCAGAGTCAAAATCATGACTACTGGGGGCAATTTTGTTAAGCTTGAAACGCTACATATTTGTCGCCAAGCAAATTTTTAAAATAAGTGCGGTTATATAACATGCTAGGATGGGACGGATAAAAGTTCAGCGCCGTTTCATTATGATGATTCGCTAACTCGTGTTGGCCAAGGCGATCATAACAGAGTGCCAATTGGAGATGCGGCAGCCAGGTATAAAAAATCCCATTTTTCATCCCCATCGAATCGTTATCCCTTGGCAGCTGTATCGCAAGCTCATACCAGTATGTTGCTGGGTGCAATTGACTCTTTTCCAATAGAAGGGCCCCAAGTCGGCAGCAGAACTCTGAACGTGGTTTATCGTACTGTAACGTTCTGCATAATGCTTCATATGCACCGTCTTTATCCCCCAGCCGTTCCCGGCATTCGGCAAGCCTTAAGCAAGCTTGAAAATTATCTTCTATCCAGCCCTGTCCACCCGCCAAAAACAGCTCGTAGTATTTGCAAGCCTCTTCATTTATAGCATGATCCCTTAATTCATTTGCATAATAATACTGATCCCTTGGAGAGAATGCTTCACCCTCAGCCACTCTTTTTTGGTAAATCCGCAAATTACGGTCTGTATATTCCTTATCCTTCTCATGGGTAATACAGACATCACTACTAAAGGAAGGGCCACTTACCTCTAGATACTCATGTACTGGGCCAATCCATTGAAAATTGCAGCTCCGGCGAACTAGCCGATTCCGACGCAAGCTAGCTGTGACATTCCCCGCCTCGTCAAAAGCCAAATTATACTGCATGTTCACGCTGTGAAAATGCCCTGGCAGAGTCTCCTTTAGCTTTTTAAACAGAATCTGATCCGCTTCCTTTATATAGTCATCCGCATCCAGCCACAAAATATACTCCTGAGTAGCTTTACTGAAGGCAAAATTACGTGCGGCACTAAAGTTATCGATCCATTCAAAATCGTAAATCACAGCTCCGTAGGACATTGCGATCTCTTTCGTCTTATCCGTCGAGCCTGTATCCACGATAACCACTTCATCTACAAGATTTGCAACGCTAGACAAACATTTATGCAGGCTTTTTTCTTCATTTCGTACAATCATACATAAACTAATCGTGACCATACTCACCCTCCTAAGCGTTTTGTTTAAAATTTCTTTCTATATTGATATGCAGGGTTAGTGAAATGGAATCCTACACTTGCTTTTTAGAAAGACTTAGGTGCTATTTTTTGTTATAATCAATGCAATGCGTTGTTTATAAATTCAGACATATATAAAGGGGACGTTACCATGACTCAAATTATTAAAACTCTAACTATTGCAGGCAGCGACTCCAGTGGTGGCGCAGGCATCCAAGCGGATCTAAAAACATTTGAAGAGTATGGTACCTACGGCTTTAGTGCCTTGACAACTATCGTTACAATGGACCCGGACAACGGCTGGCACCATAATGTTTATCCAATTGACGCCTCCATTGTTGCTGAGCAGCTAAAAACTATTTTCGCAGGTGGTCCAGTAAATGCCATGAAGACAGGTATGCTGGGAAGTGTTGAAATTGTGCGTGTTGCTGAGCAAGCGATCAAAGAAAATCTACAGACCAATGTAGTGATTGATCCGGTCATGGTCTGCAAGGGTGAAGATGAAGTCTTGAACCCAGACAGCGCGGAGGCTATTCGTGATTTACTGCTGCCACTTGCCACTGTGGTTACACCAAATCTGTTTGAAGCTGGCGTTCTTTCAGGTCTTGGCAAACTTTCTACCCTAGAGGATATGAAAGAAGCTGCTCGTCTGATTCATAAGCTCGGAGCAAGTAATGTCGTGGTTAAAGGCGGCAAAGCACTCGGGGGCGATCAAGCGATTGATGTCTTCTTCGACGGTGCTGAGTACACCGTATTTCAAACAGCCAAAATCGAGCCTGCTCACAATCATGGGGCTGGATGTACCTTTGCCGCTGCCATTACAGGCGGTTTAGCTAACGGTCTGTCCGTTCATGAAGCTGTAGCAAAAGCTAAAGATTTTGTCTCCGCTGCCATTCGCAATGGCTTTGCGTTCAATGAATATGTGGGTCCTGTATTTCATGGTGGCTATCGTTTAGAACGTTAGAACCCTAAGCTACAGATCCTGAAACAAAAATGGCAGTCCAGATGCTGTATTTCAGCACTGAACTGCCATTTTTTTATTGGGTGAGTATAATTACTTAAACCCTGGAAAATCAGCCAGATCGGTAAGACGGATGAAAAATACAATAATTGCTAACACGCCAAGCAGGATAATCGGAAACGTCTCTTTGAACGAATCTTTTTCGCGTATATGAACCAGAATTCCGCCGATAGCTGTAACGCCAAGTATAAGTGCGCCTGCTGCTGCCCAGCTAGGCTCCCAGTAGCCAACAACCAATACTGCCGCTGCCACAATCTCAACTAGACCCGTTACTACTCGAAACCATTGTGGTAAACGCCATTTTTTAAAGTTATCCACGTGCATTTTTGAACCCGCTACTTTTCCCGACCCTGCCATAACGAAAGCAAGTATCAACAAGCTTTGTAATACGATGGATACAATATTCATGATCATCACTCCCTAAAATAATTTGCAACTATAATAAGCACATATTAAAGTACATGAACCCACTGCTAAACAATAGATGTTACTTACGCTACTCCGCTTTGTTTATTCCCCCTTGCTATTATATGTGCTCACCTAAAGCACAATACCTACAAAATAAAATTGCAGTGCCGACTGCAACTCACTTTATTATAGTAGCTTAATAAATATTTTACCAGTACCTTTTTTATTGAAAATTAAAATATTAAGAAAAAAACTCTACCCGCTCCATCACATTAGTAATCGTATATTGGCGTAAATATTCAATGGTCCGTTGTTCTGTCTCCTGGAGAATTTTTTCAAGCTCTACATCGAGCAAAGCACTTGCTCCACAGGCCATATCCACTTCTAACTCCTCCGTCGTTGTACTAACTGCTTCATAAATCTCTCCCAGTGTAATCTCATCGGCAGATTTCAGAAGAACGTACCCGCCTTCTCTTCCACCTTTGGACTCCACGATTCCCGCAGTTGCCAAAGACTGCATCACTCTACGCATAAAGGTTGCGTGTGAATTGACTTGGCTTGCAATCATTGCACTAGATAGGATGCTCCCGCTTTTAGCCAGCCAAACGATCGAATGTACCGCTATTTTAAAACGGGGAGGTCCGATGTTCACTCCACGATTAGCTGTACTCATGCCCCATCTCCCCTTTCAACTGCAATTATATAAAGCACATTATAGAGTAAAACAAGGGATGGAGCAAACCAACAAGGGTATATTCCATAGGAATATACCCTGTAATATTTAGCGTTTCTATGATTGATTATTCAAAATTCGCAAACTTAATACTTTGCTTATGCTTACGTCTATTCTGATCATTCCACGAGAGAACGACTTCCAGTTCTTTTGCCCCACTCTTTATAAAAAATTGACTAAAGCTAACCGTCTCATTCGGTCTCATATCATAGCTAAATGGATCAGCTAAGATGATTTGTTCCTGATTAGCGTCTTGTACTGGTCGATACAACTCAAAGGTTACATCTATCGTATCTTCACTCAAATTTGTGACTAATAGCTCGTAGCTCTTATATTTTTCCGGCTGTGGCGAAGGCAGTTTACTTTTATGGAGCTCCACTGCCCATTTGGTTGTTTCACTCTTTACAGGTAGCATACTTTTAACCGCATAAATACTAGAGCCACCAGTAATCATCAAACACAGAACTAGCAGCGTCAGCACAAACCTTCTATTCAATGCTCATATCTCCTCGCTATAGGTATGCGTTTAAGATTCACGAACACTGATTTTTTATGCATTTTTCGGCAAAAAAAAGTACTCGAATCTAAATTCGAGCACTTCATACACATATTATTTAATTAAAATAGATAAAGCACTTTTAGAGCCTAAACGGAACGATAAATCATCCTTACCCTGCAATTTCACAGCTACATTCTCAGCCTTTTCACTATCGTTGAACAGAACAACCGCAATAGAGTGATCTGTATTCTTAAAAGCTACGGAACGAATCACTTCTTGATTAGTGGAAGCGTCAATACGTACAGCCTTAGGGCGAATGAATTTGCTGAAGTGTGCCAGTGCATAGTAGTCCAGTGTATACGTAAGTTCCTTAGTCTCTTGGTTGACCGTCACAATACCGCGACAAGTACTTTTACCGAATCCCGGGACAGTTGGACCGTTCTTCTCATCTAAGGCCATATTCCACAAGACAAAGGATTTACTATGGTTTCTAAGAATATCAATCCCTGTTCTCATTACATTCGAGAAAGCTTGTTCAAACGGAGGAATCCATTCGCCACCAGAACCTTCTGTAAAATGTACTTCTTTATCTGCAAAAGCCTTCAGAACCTCTGATTGTGCTGACGCATTCCCGCCATACCAGTGCCAAGCTACACCGTCTACTTCATCTTTTGCATAATCCAGCACGGTTAGTGGATAATCCGGACGATCCCAGTTGTGGTCATAGCAGAGAATTTTTGTGTTAATGTTATGTTTCACGAAGCTGGACTTCAGATAGTTTTTAATAAAATCTCTTTGCGCCTCTGGCAACATTAACATACTAGGATAGTGCTTTGGTTCAAAAAGAGGCTCGTTCTGCGGGGTTACCGCATAAGTTGGCAGACCATGCTTTTCAAATGCTTGAATGTATCGTACAAAATAATCGGCATAAGCCTGGTAATATTCTTGTTTAAGTTCACCGGCGATCATCGATCCGCTAGTCTTCATCCAGCCTGGTGCACTCCAAGGTGAAGCCATCAGCTTGATCTCAGGGTTAAGTTCCAGTGCTTGTTGTAACAAAGGGATAATATCAGCTTCATCATGTGCGATGGAGAAATGAGTTAATTCTGTATCGGTTTCCTGAGCAGGCATATCGTCATAGCTATAAATATCTCTAGCATAATCCGATGCTCCCATTGGATTTCTTAATACGGACAAGCCAATTCCATCTTGGGAATCAAAAAGCTTGCTCATGACTTCTTTTTTCTGTTCATTATTCAGGACTTGGTTAATCAAGTAGGCGGATGAATCCGTAAAGGATGCCCCAAAGCCATCCATTTCCTGAAAGGTTTGATTCTCATCGAGGTTTACAGTAGTGACCGGCTCATCTGAAGCCATTGGAGTCAATTGTTCTAGCGTTTGCTCTACGAACAATTCATTTTCCCCTGTAGATTGATAAATTTTAAGTTTTGTCATGTTGTTTCCCTCCACTTTTCTATATATTTTGCTATGTTTCTGTATGATAAGGCCCCGGTAAAGGGGCCCCATCCAGCCTTTTACTTATTTAAGACCTAATTTTTCTTTGTTGCTCTTCATTTTTTCAGTGCGAATTTCTGCGATCTTATCCCAGTTGTTATCCTTCAAGAATGATTTGTAAGCAGCCAAGGTGCTATCAAATGTTGCTTCATCCTTAGCACGAATCATACTCACAAGCGTAGTGTTCCAATTTGTATCGATTGCAGATAGGCTACGAGCTTCAGGCGTTCCTTGAGCCGGGTTGATATTTTCAAGAATAAAGTGTGGTTTCAGCTTTCCTTTACCCCACTCTTGCATTTGTTTAATAGAATCTGCGAATGCGTCATTACTTAGAGCTTTATCGCGGTCATGTCCAAAGAACATAAATTCGCCCATCCGGTAATCCTTTTTAAATTTATCGGCATTATTCAATTGAAGATCTTTGATTTCAGGTAAAAATTCAATTTTACCCGCTTCGTTAACCTTATAGGTTTCCCCTTCAATACCATAGTTCATAAGCTTTTGTCCTTCTTCACTCAATAGATAAGTGTAGATCTGAATCGCTTTGGCAGGGTCTTTAGCCTTTTTAGTGACATAGGTAATCATCCAGCCTGTAATTCCTGACTGATTCAACGTTGGCTCATGTCCAACTGTGCTTTGCGGTCCATCAATAGCGATATATTCTTTGTCTGGATTTTCTGTCATGAAGATTTGCAGGTTACCACTTTGTTGAGGTGTTCCATCGAGCATCAGCGTTGCATATTTACCGGATTTCAATTTTTCTTCAAAAGCCGTCCCGTCATCTGCAAAGCTGTCATCGCTGATGTCACCATTTCTGTAGACTTCATTTAGTGTTTTCAACCAAGTCAGATAATCCTCATCTAGGTTACGGTTGTAGAATTCACCATTTTCGGTTTCCATCGGTACGCCGATGAAATCCTGAAGAACATCTCCCAAAGAACCAGTGCCTGTGCCAATAGAGTTAAAACCAAAAGGAATCATTGCCGGGAATTGCTTTTTGATTTGCTGCATAACACTCTTGAATTCTTCAGGAGTTCCAATGGTTGGTTTTCCAATCGCTTCATAAACATCCTTACGGATGACGAATGCCGTTTTAGCAGGAATGTTACCGCTGTCAAAATCGTTTTGCGTATTAGAATAGTTAGGATAGCCATAAGTCTTACCGTCTGCTAATTGGAACCAGTTCATCGTATCTTTTGCTGCTACTTTATTGAAATAAGGATCATATTTATCCGCCAGGTCATTCAAAGGCAATGCCCAAGTTGCGGCCTTTTGTACCACTGGTGAGTTCGAATCAAAGATAGTCAACATATCCGGCATTTCGCCACCGGCAAAAATAGTATTTAACTTCGTGTCGTCCCCAGTAATGAATTTAATATTGATGTTCAGGTCCTCTTTAATCTTTTTAGTAACGAGGTCCTTACCAAAGTCTGTGTTCCACCAATCCGCATTTACATACCAAGTGAGATCCGTAGTTTCTTCTTTTTTATCAAGCTTCCAAGCTGGTGTTTCTGGGTCAATTGTATATCGCCCTTCAATGGAACTTAATTCTTTGCTGGAGTTATCAGAACTACCCTTCGATCCACAACCCGTAAATACCAATACAACAGCCATAAGCGCAGTACAAAGTTTGAGTCCTTTTTTCCCAAATGCTTTGTTCATCCCTTGTTTCCCCCTAAAAAAGTTTTGGTAGTAACGGAAGTGTAGATCTGATAGTACAAGCTACACTTCCGATGGATCATTTCGTACATAAGTGTTTGCTATAAAACCCCTCCAATCTTTCTATTCTTTCACCGCCCCCATCATCATTCCTGAAATAAAGTACCTCTGTAATATTGGATACATCACAACAATCGGCAAAGTTGTAATGACAATTGTTGCTAGTTGAACCCCTTTAGTAGTAGTTTCGATAATCGCAGATCCGCCGACATTTTGCATGGATTGCGTTTGCGACTGAACGATAATTTCATAGAGCTTCATCTGCAGCGGATAGAGTGCTTGATCGGTAATGTATAATTTGGTGGTCATAAAGTCATTCCACTGCCCAACCCCGTTAAATAACGCGATCGTAGCCATAGCCGGCATGGAAAGAGGGATAAAAATCTTCAGGAATATACGCCAGTCACCTGCACCATCGATTTTGGCTGACTCTTCAAGTGAATCCGGTACGTTTCTAAAGAAGTTCATTAGAATAACTACGTCATAATAACTGAACAAAGCCGGGATAATATAAACCCAAAAGCTGTTCAATAGACCGAGTGATTTAATCAATAAATACGTTGGAATCATACCACCTGAGAAGAACATGGTGATTACACCCATGGCAACGTATAGCTTGCGGCCACGTATGTATTTTTTACTCAAGCCATAACCGATCATCGCGCAAAAGAATACGTGGGTAATGACACCGATGAACGTTTTGGCAATGGAGACTAGAAAGGCTAATCCTATCGTCTCGTCATTAAATACTGCGCGGTAATTCTCTAAGGAGAAATCAGTAGACCAGAATATAAATCCACCTTCCGCGAGCGCCTTACCTGAGCTTAAGGAGGATATGACCACATTCCATAAAGGAACAACGATAATTACAGTACAGATACAGAGTAAAATAATATTTATAGTGTTAAAGATTCGACTGTCGAGATCTTCTTTAGCTACCGTACGATTCACAAAAATGCCTCCTTCTACAGAACTGATTGATTATCATTTAATTTGCTGGACACTTTGTTGGCACTAATCAGTAGGATCACAGAAACAATGGAGACACCTAAACCAACAGCAGTAGCATAAGAGAAGTCACCTTGCGTCATACCCATACGATACACATAAGAATTGATTACCTCTGCTTTGGCACGGTTCTGAGAATTCATCAAGACCAATGTTTGATCCAGATTGGATCCTAATAAACCGCTTACAGTCAGAATCAGATTTAAACTGATAATTGGCTTCATATTAGGTAGGGTAATATTCCAAATTTGTCTCATACGACTTGCCCCATCTATTTTGGCAGCTTCATAATAAGTAGGATCAATTTTGGACATGATGGCTAAGTATAAAATTGTTCCCCAACCTGCCTCTTTCCAAATATCCGATAACGTTGCAATCCACCAATACTTGTTCGCATCAAGCAAGATATTTACCGGTTTCGAAATGATCCCCAAATTGAGCAGGATTTCGTTAAACATACCGGAGGAAGAGAACCAAGCAATCAACATCCCGCCCAGAACGATCCAGGACAAAAAGTGTGGTAAATAAGAGATTGTTTGTACTATTTTCTTAAAGCGTCCACCGCTTAATTCATAAATCATGACGGATAGAATAATTGGAATAACAAAACCTATAGCTAATTTCAGAAAGCTGATCCCCAAGGTATTGACTACAGCATCCCAAAAATATTTGTCTGATAAAATAATTCTGAAATTATCAAGCCCCACCCATGGTGCAGAATCGAGCGTGTCTATTACGGTGTAGCTCTTAAAAGCAATCGTTAATCCGTAAATAGGAATGAAACAAAAGATAATCATAAAAATGATTCCCGGGATGACCATGGACTGAATCTCCCATTGCCTCTTATAATCAATCACAAATTCTTTGACCCTCTGTCCCATAGGTTTCTTACTGTTCATTGGATTCTTCCCGTTCACTGGCACTACGGCTAATTTATCCACGTTTTTCTTCTCCCCTCCAAATCATGATCCCCATAACAATAAAAACGTTTTTATTTCTTTTTAAAAAAAACCTCCTAAAAGCAATAAAATTATCAAGCATAAACGCCTTCAGTGTCCTTATCAGGACGATATGCGTTTAAGCGAGAAATATAAGATATAAAGTATAGGTGCAAACTTATACTTTCTTATATTTAAAAAATGATCGGATACTATCTTGTTGCCCTTCTTGAAAGCGTTAGTACCGATCAATCTTCACTTGAGTAGAACCACGTACAATTAGTTCACCTGGCAATTTCATCATTTCGCCCTGTTCCTTCTTCTGAATCATGCGAACCAGGTGATTTATGGATAGAATACCTTGTCTCGCAATTTGATTTCTTACCGTCGTTAATGGCGGTGAGAAATACTGCGCGATATCAATATCGTCAAACCCCATAACGCTTATATCCAACGGGACTTCATATCCATTCGATTTCAAAGCTTGAATACATCCAATGGCACTCAAATCATTCCCCGCTAAAAAAGCATCAGGCATTTTTTCAGGACTTAAATGAACTAGAGACTTTATAGCGTTATAGGTGCTCTCTTCCTCAAAATATCCTTGGATAATATACTCTTCGTTCGTCGGAAGCTGATATTGACGCAAGGCGGCCAAGTATCCTTCTTTCCGCTGAACACTGTCATACATCTCATCTACACCAGATATGTAAGCAATTTTCTTGTGTCCCAGACTGATTAAATATTTAGTTGCTTCGTAAGCAGATTCAAACGAATTAAAGATTACGCTTCCCATCGTTTCATTCTTAAGTGGTCGATCCAGAAACACAGCCTTGATCTTGTCTTTCACCATTGCGGCAATTTCTTCTTCATCTATTCTCAGCTCTTCGTAGATAATGACACCATCCACACGTCGGCCTAGAATATTGCTCATAATTACTTGTTTATCCTTTGTAACAAATACATTTAAACCATAACCTAACCGATCACATTCACGAGACATGGACTCCACCAGCTTATAGAAGTACGGGCCCGCTACACTTGTCGTGAAAAAACCTAGCATTTTAGTTTTTCCGTTCCTTAGGAGCTTGCCATTTAGGTTTGGAACATAATTTAATTGCTTCGCAACCTTAAGCACATGTGATTTGGTCTCCGGATTTAATACATCAACGTCATTTAGTGCGTTGGAAACTGTAGAAATGGACACTCCAGCCTCTCTAGCAACGTCTTTGATAGTTACCTTTTCCATAACGATTCAATCTTCCTTTACAAATAAAAACGTTTTTATAAATTTAAATTATCATAAAAACGTTTTCATTACAATATGTTTTTTTTATTTTTATTAATTCTCTATTTCGTATCATTCACAATATCTGATTAGCAGATTCCCCGAGATCCTGATAATTTAATCTGCAGGCAGTTCGTAGACAGTGAGCAATACTTATATGTCCCTCCATCCACACGTCTCATTTTAGAGTTAATCAGGCCTGCTTTTTGTAGCTTGGCAACATGGGTGCTAACCATCGCACTACTTATATAGAGCTCGGCAGCCAGTTCTTTAATATGCATCTCTTTTCGGTCTAGTAGTTCGATAATCCTTAACCTGACTTCACTTGCAAGTGCTTCATAGACTCGAAGCGATTCTGTATCTGTAGTTAAGTGCATTTTATTGTCTCCTATGCCTTTGAATTAGTATTTTTATGTATTCACAAATCAATTTCTTAGTTAACAATAATATTAATCATTAATTTAACATAAGCGAGATAAGTATGGATGCAGTGTAGCTACTACCTGTGATTATATTCAAGCTAAGAAAAAGAGCAAGAAGAAAATTAGAGTTCGAAGATGTATACCCACTAGAAGAACACTGGTCGTGGCTGCTGTCTCATTACATTACTAAAACATGTGAACCGTGTAAAGATGGTCTGCGTCGGCCAGCTATTAATGATATTGCACCTATCATAACCGAGAATACCCTAGAATGTGATCGTCTGTGGGTGAACAGCTATACAACCGGACATAAACGCCCCTTTGAACCTTTTTAACACTAAGGATTCAGAGGGGCGTTTTTAGTTTTTATTTATTCTAAAAATCGTTACGGATTGTTTAGGGAACTCATAAGAAAAACTGCTGCCCATCGTCGTAAAATTGGTTTGCTTAGGGGAGACAAACTCTTTATTCTCGAAGTTATTTTCATCCTCAAGCTGGTATCCCGACAGTTCATATACTTCGATGGACAAATTCTTTTCTGCCAACTCTTCTAAAATAATTTCAGCAGAAACGCTGTTCTCTTGTACATTCACTGTCTTTAGAATGATATCTCCTGTGGAATCCTCCACACTTGCTGTGTAATACAGCGGTTCGATGACCGGAAGTTTGTCCTCCGTCTCATTGATCAGCTCTCCGTTAATATAAGTACGAATATGTCTGTCTGATACTTCTAGCTTCAGATCGTATTCTACGTCTGTTTCAACTGTAAACATAGAATGTGTAAGCACAGAGTTTCTCCCGTTAATAATTGATGCCACAATGGAATCCTGATTCTGCCAGCCACCTAGTTCCCAATACAAATGATTCTGATCATCTGCTTTACCAAAATAGAACACAAACCCTTTATTCCCTGCGGTTCTAGTAGCCTTAAAATTCAAGGTATAGCTCTCCCACTCCGTCTCTCCAAGCTCTAGTGTTCGTTTGGCCGTTCCGTTCTGAGCAGGATCAGGCAGGTTTGATACTTCTTCTGACAACTCAGAATACGTCTTCACTTCTCCCGTAACATTGTTGACCAGTGTGATTTCTGAATATCGAGCAGCGGATGCATCCACACCCAAGCTAATCGCTCCTGTGATCGCTTCAGCTTTGCGTTCCTCAGGTACTGTGAAGCCGTTCGCTTTTATCTCCAGTAGCTGATCTCCCTGATGGTTCATGAATAGCTTTTGAACATAGTAGTTCGCAGTTCCGTACACTTCATGATTATTAAACCAGATTAGATCCGGCTTCCAGTTGATATAATCCACATTGCAGAGCATAGGAGCATAACATGCCAAACCAACCGCATGAGCGTTGTTCTGAAGTCCCGTCATAAAAGCCGCTTCCACTAATGCGTTATAATAGGTATTGCCCCATGAAGCATATTCACCTAAGAACACTTTCGGTTCGTCGGCCTTAAAGTCATCATAACGATGATGATTCGCCAGGAACCATTCAGGTGTACATTAATAATGCTCGTCTACAAGATCAGACTTATTCTCTTTTGCAGATGTCCAGCCCCGCTCATATTCCTTACCAGCAGAGAATGGACCGCTCGAATTAATGACCTTAATATCCGGATATTTCTCTTTAATGGCTTGATGAAAGTATGGATATCTCTCGAAAAAGGGTGCACCTACCTCTTCATTGCCGATGCCGATATACTCTAGCCCAAAAGGTTCCGGGTGACCAAGGTTCGCACGTATCCTTCCCCACTTCGATGAAATGTCCCCATTAGCAAATTCAATCAAATCCAGTGCATCCTCAACCCAGGGCATTAATTCATCCAGTGGCACCATACGTTTATGATGCGGATCGTAGCCGCCCGGAAGAACGGGAATCGGCTTAGCTCCAATATCCTCACAGAATTGAAAATATTCAAAGTATCCTAACCCAAGCGTCTGATTGTAGGACCAGTTATTCCGCCTTGCCGGCCTTTGTGCCACATCCCCAATTGTATTCTTCCATCTGTACATAGAATCTCTGTCATCTTGATTTAAGGAACCGTCATGTACCAGACAACCTCCCGGAAACCGCATGAATTTAGGCTTTAAGTCGGCGAGCAACAGTGAAATATCTTCACGCATGCCCCCAGGTCTATTCATAAAGGTCTTCTCCGGAAACAGAGAAACCATGTCCAGATATACCCTGCCGCTGCCTTTGGTAACGATTACAAGACGTGAACTAGTATCTGTAGCCTTAGACTTAATAACTGCTTCGTATCGAGTCCATTCGGAGTGATTCACAGCGATTTCCGCTTCACCATGAATGATACCATTTGTACTTTCAATGGATACGATAAGGGGTACGTCAAAGCTTGTCTCCCGACGAGCATATACCGAGAACTTATAATTCTCGCCCTCTTTTACCGGAATACCACTATTGAATCCCAGATTCATCAACCCAACGCCGTCACCTTCAGCCACAATATCAATGGCAACATAATGTGGATTACGATCATTCAAAGGCTCGTTATCCTCCACGGTGATTACGGTTTTCCCATCTCCACGTTCTACAGGCTCCCAAGCCATTAACGCATGATAATCGGCCCGATCTATCGGATCAAATTCAAAGGATCGATTCTGAACTAGCTCAGCATAAAGTCCACCATCTGCCGCATGATTTAAATCCTCAAAGAAGATTCCAAATAAATCACCTAATGCTGCACCACGCTTCTGTGTATGTATTGTCAGGTTTCCTTCTGTCTTCATTCTTTCATCACTCCCTTGTCAAATTCAGTTTAGTTTATATTTATATTACTTAGTTCACATCTATATGAATCATTATAGTGAGTTCACTTCACATTCGTCAATTCAGATGCTTCGAATGTACAACAAAAAAGCCGATATCGTATGAGAATCCATACAACATCGGCCTTTATAACACAGGTCCATTTATACCTACTCATTTATTTGGCAGTCATTTGCCCTACTAAGAACTCAACAAAATCAGTTGATTTGTTCTTATCTTCATCTTCTCCAAACACCCCAATGATCATCTTCCGTGAATGAATTGGAAGGTCTGTAGCAAATTTCGTATCTGTGATATCTACGCCTGTGATCCATTCTTCACCGTTCTCCGTATTTTTTATACGTTTCAAACGAATATCATCTAGAGGAAGTCCCGCTGATTTAACAAACGGCTCTAGATTCTTAAGTCCCTGCTGTTGTCCAATCCAATCAAAAGTAGCATCATCCAAAATAAGAATATTCGGACGATCCGCCGCCAACATCGCCATCGCGCGCTGGATATAAGTCATATCTAACGCGCCTCCACCTTCTCCACCTGTTGAGGGAAGGTATACGACTTCCGTCTTTACCCGCTTCCAAGCTGGATAACGATTGACGATCTCTTGTTTAAGCTCTTCATCCTTACCTGATGGATCTTGAGATTCATAGTTTCCTAGGAACATGATAGTTACATCCACTGGCGGGAGAGAAGCTTCATATTTTTTGGCTTGATATTGATTATAAAGAGCGTTACCTCCAAAGATTAGCACTAACAGCACAACGATAGATACAAATGTATGGACTTTGTATAGCCTAAAAAAATTCTCCGATTTACGCGCTATGCCGGAAAATGCTCCCCATTTCTCTAGCCGCTTGTCCTCTGCCTCCTGAATTTCCTGCTGATCTAAGCCGTCTAAGATCGTTTTGTAAGCCAGAAATTCTTCTTCATAGGCTGCAGCCTCAGTTTCTGAGGAATTTGATTTACGGCGTTTCAAGTGCAAATCAAACTTTTTATTCAGTTCCTCCCGGGTAATGTCTACAGGCAAGTCCAAACGTTCGTATGCCTCTTTTAACTTCTCATTCAAATTGATGACTCCTTCCTGATGCTTAACTAGATATCTTATCGAAAATTTGGTTCTATGTATTGATTTCAGGTGAACATACTAATTATGCAAGAGAATGAGCGAATTCGTGAAATAAACAACATATGAACTCAATTAAACTATATCATGGAGTGCTAGACGCTAACAAGTAAGCGTTTATCATAAGTCCAAGAGGCGACTCTATCTCTCTAGTCCAAACCATGCAGCTGTTTAAATTGCTCTGGACTCATTCCAGTCAACCGCTTAAACACTAGACAAAAGTAGCTGGCATTTTCGAAGCCCACTAACTGAGCAATTTCATACATTTTTTTATCTCGTTCATTGAACATTAGCTGTTTACTCAAGTTTATACGTTGCTTGTTGATATAGGTTACAGGTCGATCATGAATTGTTTTTTGAAAAAGCCTGCATAAATACTGTGGCGACACTGCAATAACCTCCGCAAGTTCCTTTAATGGGAGGGTCCTATGAAGGTTCCTTTCTATATGTCGCAACACCGGTTTAATTCGCTCCAATTCAAGAGCCTCGTTTAGAGGAGAAACTAGGTTGCTTTTTAAATCCAGCAGCAGCGCGTATAGTTGTTTGGATCGTTCCAGATTCGTTTCCAGTTCATTACTATCTGACAAGTTGAGCATGTCTTTTAAAGGATTTAGCCACTTATCCTCCTTCAACCTTGCAGGGCCTGATTCGCGGATTCCTGCGTACAGCAGCATTTGACCGGCTTCTCTACCATTGAATGAAATCCATGACAGCTTCCACTTACTGCTGATTGGGGCATACGAATGCGTAATATTCGGGAACAAAAAGAATACATCCCCTGAACCCACAATATATCGCTTCTCCTGAATGACAAGTTCGCCTTTGCCTTCGTGAATATGATGTATTTGATAATCTGGAAATCCGGTAGGACGTAAGGTTTCTGCCTGATGCTCCCAAAATCCAATGGTTGTAGCATACAGCGGCAGCATATTCGTATCTTCCGTTTGGCAAAAGATTATTTTACTCTCCATCTGATCACTCGTTTCATATTTTGTTATACTGGATGAAAAATCTTTTATATCTCTTACCATTACTCCAATTTATAATATGAATATAATAACATCACTATTATAAAGGAGATTTACTCATGCGAGCAAAATTTGTTTACCAGCCTCCTGCAAACGGTTATCCAGAATGGAATAATAATCCGGAAATCTTCGAACTAAATCGCTTGGATGCACATGCTTCCATGATCCCTTATAGCAATCTAACGCAAGCCCTGGTGGGAGATAAAGAAACCTCGCCATACTACAAAACGCTTAATGGTATTTGGAAGTTCTCTTTTTCCGAAACACCTGATCTACGGGTCGTGGATTTCTATAAAGCTGATTTCGATTCCAGCAATTGGGCTACGATTCCTGTACCTTCGCACTGGCAATTCCATGGGTATGATTACCCGCAATATACGAATGTCCGATATCCTTGGGCGGAATCTGAACCTGATCTCAAGCCCCCCTTTGCTCCGACAAAATATAATCCCGTAGGCTCGTACATCCGAACCTTTACTGTACCTGAATCTTGGAACGGTCAGCCTGTATACCTTAGCTTTCAGGGGGTTGAATCCGCTTTCTATGTATGGGTAAACGGAGAACGGGTCGGTTACTGTGAAGACACCTTTACACCTTCCGAGTTCGATATTACCCCTTATTTAATTGCTGGTGATAATAAACTAGCTGTCGAGGTCTATCGTTGGTGTGATGCCAGTTGGCTGGAGGATCAAGATTTTTGGCGGCTTAGCGGTATTTTTCGGGAGGTCTATCTGTACACGGCCCCTTCCGTTCATGTTGCTGATTTTTTCGTTAAAACCGAGCTAGATGAAGCTTTCGTACATGCGGATTTAAACGTAGACATCAAAGTAGAGAATTATTTTAACGAGAAACTAAACCCTTATACACTCCATATGCAGCTATACAATAAAGAGGATCAACCTCTATGGGAGTCACCAGTATCTACAGTCACTTCCATTGATCAAGAGGGCGTTCAGCATTTCAAGCTTTCTGAGCATGTAGAAGATCCTTATAAGTGGAGTGCTGAGACACCGTATCTGTATACATTGGTTCTCTCCATGATTGACGATAAAGGAAACACTACTGAAACGGTCAGCTGTAAGGTCGGATTCCGTACCTTTGAGATCAAAGACGGACTTATGAAGATCAACGGCAAAAGAATCGTACTTAAAGGCGTTAACCGGCACGAGTTCTCTTGTGACACAGGACGTGCGCTATCCAAAGACGACATGATCCGAGATATCAAACTGATGAAAACACATAATATTAATGCGGTTCGGACCTCTCACTACCCGAATCAGTCTGTTTGGTATGAGCTTTGTGATGAATACGGACTTTACGTAATCGATGAAACCAATCTGGAAACGCACGGTACTTGGCAGTATGGGCAACAAGGTATACATGAGGGAAATGTACCTGCTAGCAAACCGGAATGGCGGGCCAATGTGATTGACCGTTGCAACTCCATGATGCAAAGAGACAAGAACCATCCTTCGGTTATCATCTGGTCACTGGGGAATGAGTCCTACGGTGGTGATAATTTTATCGCCATGCATGACTATCTCAGAGAAGCTGACCCAACACGACCTGTTCATTATGAAGGGATCTTCCATTGCAGAGAATCAGAAGCAGCTAGTGATATAGAGTCGACTATGTATGCTAAACCGCACGATGTTGAAAAATATGCGCTAAGTCATCCTCAGAAGCCTTACATCATCTGCGAATACAGCCATGCTATGGGGAATTCTTGCGGTGGATTACACCTATACACCGATATGTTTGACAAGTACGATGTATTTCAAGGTGCTTTTATTTGGGATTGGGTGGATCAGGCCATCCGAACCAAAACATCCGAAGGTGTCTCATATTTAGCATATGGAGGTGACTTTGGTGAGTCGCCACATGATGGAAACTTTAGCGGAAACGGATTACTTTTTGCCGATCGTTCGGTTACTCCAAAGCTATTTAAGGTCAAAAAATGCTATCAAAATATTAAAGTAACTGCTTTAAATATCCGTGAAGGTCTCTTTCAGATTCGTAATAACTTTTTATTTACCGACATTGAACAATACGAACTTAAATGGGAAGTTGCTTTAGACGGAGTAACTGCGCAAGAAGGTTTGCTGCAAATCTCTGCTGCACCAGGAGAAATCGTTGAATGCACTATCCCTTATGAACTGATTTCACATAGAGGTGATCATGAAGCTATTCTGAATCTCTCCTTTATTCAGCGTTCAGAAACTTCTTGGGCTGATGCTGACCACGAAATCGCTTGGGAACAGTTCATTCTGTCCCCGCGTATCGTGACAAAGGCTCCAAAGACAACGGATGGAACGTTACATGTGCAGGAACATGAAGGTGCATTGACCGTACAGGGTGGGAATTTCACTCTAAACTTTAATACAACAACTGGTGAGCTAAACTCATACCATGCTGCCGGTAAAGAACATCTGCTTGAGCCCGTAAGACCTAACTTCTGGAGAGCGGTCACGGATAATGATCTTGGCAATGGATTGCCAAAGCGCTGTGCAGTGTGGAAGCAGGCTTCTAATGAGCGGAATCTGTTGAGCATGGTATATAGAACTGAAGGAAATCTCTGTTTCGTTTCCACCACTTACCTTCTGCCAACGAATCCGTATTCCACCCTTCTTGTTCAGTATGAGATTCGCCCTGACGGATCTTTAGAGATCCTGCAAGAACTGAATCCGGGTAGTAACGATCTACCAGAAATTCCTGAGTTCGGAATGATGTTCGTGCTTGCTGGAAGACTCGATACCCTTACATGGTACGGCCGCGGACCCCATGAGAATTATTGGGATAGACAGACTGGAGCACCACTTGGCCGCTATACGGGCAAAGTCAGTGACCAGTTCACCCCTTATCTTAGACCGCAGGAGTGCGGCAATAAGACGGATGTCAGATTTGCTTCGATTACAGATGGCAACGACGGATCAGGACTTTATTTTGATAGTGCAATCCCTATGGAGATTAATGCTCTGCCTTGGAAACCCGAGGAATTGGAAGCACATGATCACGTATATAAATTGCCAGTCTCGAACAAAAGCGTACTGAGAGTCAACTACAAGCAAATGGGAGTTGGGGGTGACGATAGCTGGGGTGCACCAACCCACGAAGAGTTCACTCTACCGGCTAATCGCCCATATGCATTCCGTTTCACCCTTTCTCTTCTCTAATTTCATCTATTAAAAAAGGCCGTCTCTGGTTGGTTTCTACCAAACAAGACGGCCTTGTTCTATTTATTTCAGCACTACTGTTCCTTGTCTGAATTCCGAAGGACTCAGTCCAACATTTTTTTTGAACTGTTTGGAGAAATAATAAAGATCACTAAAACCGAGATCATGGGCAATCTCACCGACAGAACGTTGCGTGCTCCTCAATAGCTCCTTGGCCTTAGTTATCTTTTTTCTGGTTATATACTGAATGGGTGGAACTCCGATTTGCTGTTTAAATAGCCGGATAAAATAGTTGGGATGCATGTACGCAATCTCTGCAAGCTCATGTATGGTGATATTACGCTCGATATGAGCGTCTATGTAAGTTAATATTTTCATTAATTTTTCGATCGAGCTTGGATTCTTAAAGGTGATTTCGTCTACATCTATGTTCATAATAAAATAAGAAAATAACTCCATTAACTTACTTTTGGCTAACAAATGAGCATACACCTTATCAGATTTCATATGACTCGTTAGGCTGCTGAATATCTCTTGGATTACATGAGGATCTACTTCTCTACATGAGTGATTTAACTCTAACATATTGAATAGATTTATATCTCCGACTTTTGCACTGAAATGGCACCAATACTTCTCAAAGGGTTGATCACTTATGCAAGAATAAGATTGCTTAGCTCCCTCAGGCATTAAAAAAAGCTGACCAGGCTTCGGATAATATTCCTGATCTCCGATCTTTAACCAACCCTCCCCCGCGCAAATAAAATAAAATTTACTATAATCAGGTGTATAGTCGAGATCTCTCCAGTCACGCCCACAAAGATTGTAATCAGCCATAAATAAATCAACCTTCAAATTGGATAAATAATTTGTAAGCAAAACATGGTTATCCATCCCTTACTCCGCCTTATCAAGTTAGTTTTGTACATCTAAAAGTTAATGTCCTACATTTTGTTTCCTACATCTAATCACTACAATGAAGGTAAGAAATAAGCCTTTGAAAGGATGAGCACAACATGATGGATAAAAGCAAGTATTTAAAAGTGATCGACGATACCATTTCAAATGGAAGATTCAAAGACGATTGGGATTCACTAAGTCAATTTCAAGTACCGACGTGGTATGAGAAAGCCAAGTTTGGCATTTTCATTCATTGGGGTCTTTATTCGATTCCGGCCTTCGCTAGTGAATGGTATTCCCGAAACATGTATATACAGGGATCAAACGAATATGAGCATCACATTGCTACTTATGGTGAACATAAAGATTTTGGCTATAAAGATTTCATCCCCTTGTTCAAGACTGAGCAGTTCAACGCTGAGGAATGGGCTAATCTCTTCAAATTATCTGGTGCCAAATACGTGATGCCTGTAGCAGAGCATCATGACGGCTTTCAAATGTATAAAAGCGAATATTCCCATTATAACACATATGAGATGGGCCCTAAACGGGATTTCATACGTGAAATGAAGACTGCTTTCGAGCAGCAAGAGTTAGAGTTTTGTGTGTCTTCCCATAGAGCAGAGCACTGGTTCTTCCTATCACATGGAAAGGAATTTGATTCCGATATTCAAGAACCGCTTGTATGCGGAGATTTCTATTGGCCATCTATGCCCGAGCCCGATCATCAAGATTTATTCGGCTCTCCGCCGAATCAAGAATTTCTGGAGGATTGGTTAATTCGCTGCTGTGAGCTGGTGGACAATTATCAGCCGAAGGTCTTTTACTTTGATTGGTGGATTCATACAGCTGCCTTCAAACCCTATCTCAAAAAGTTCGCCGCTTATTATTACAATAAGGGAGATGAATGGGGGACTCCGGTTGCAATCAATTATAAGCATGATGCATTTATGTTCGGCTCAGCTGTACCAGATATTGAAAGAGGACTTTTCTCCGAGCTTAAGCCTTATTTCTGGCAGACGGATACAGCTGTAGCCAAAAATTCATGGTGTTATACAGCGGATAATGATTATAAGTCTGCCATGGAGATCATCAGAGATTTAGTAGATATCGTAAGTAAAAACGGCAATCTCCTGCTCAATATAGGACCTAAGGCAGACGGAAGCATCCCCGCTCAGGATCGGGAGATTCTTCTTACCATTGGTGATTGGCTAAAAGTAAATGGTGAAGCGATCTATGATACGACCTACTGGCGCACCTTCGGTGAAGGCCCTACTAAGATCATCGAAGGTCAGTTTACGGATGGAACCACAAAGATTTTCACTAGTGAAGATATCCGTTTTACAGTTAAAGGAAGTTGTCTTTATGCAACCGTTCTTGTATATCCAGAGAATGGGATCGTTCATATCCAATCTCTTAAAGAAAAGTCCACCCACTTCCATGGGATAATAAAAGATATCCATATCTTAGGATTTGATGAACGGCCTACTTGGGAAAGAACAGATGAGGCATTAACCATTTATACGTCCACTGTCCACAGTGAGGCTCCGGTTGTTTTACGGATTGAGTTAGATTAAGATAAAAAAGTTTTCTCAGCAGTCCTAATGTAGTTACTCTACATTAGGACTTTTTTGAGCCACGTCAGAACAATAGGCTTGTACAAATCAAATAGCCTTAATGTGTTTTGTCCATTGAGTAAAAGGAGACTTTAATTTATGATAGTTTTCGTCGAGAATGATTATCATTATTGGTGATCGCTACATATTTTAGGGAGGCAATATTATATGAATAAGGTAAGACAACCGTTCGCCGTATTATGTGTACTCTTTCTGATGACCACATTACTACTCGCCTGCGGAAACTCAGGAGAACAACCAGCCAAGAACAATGCGTCGAACGCAGCCGGAAATAATACTTCAGCTACCACTGTACCTTCTCCAGAAACATCCGACAAGGGCACTAATGAAACTGCGGCAACTACTCGCTCCTACACGGATTACATAGGCCATACCGTAGAAATACCTGTTAACCCGAAGCGCGTGATTTATTCAGGAGAAACCTATGGTGATCTACTCGCACTTGGTGTGCAAGCGGTAGGATATCCACTTTCCATGGGTGAGGGTCAGGTTTTTGAAGATCAGCTACAAGGTGTCGAAGATGTAGGGTTCCCTATCAATCTGGAAAAGACGCTGGAACTTCAGCCTGATTTGATTATCTATGCAGGAACTGATGAAGCTGATTTCGAGCAGCTGTCCAAAATCGCACCCACGATAATATTTGATACCTTTGCCCCACTAAATGAACGGATGCTTGATATTGGTGGAATTCTTGGGAAAACGACCGAAGCAGAGGCATGGCTGGCTAAGTATAAAACGAGTGAAGATGCCATGTGGGAACAATTAAAGGCAGCGGGCATAAAAGAAGGAGAAACAGCTACGGTCTTTACTTATTATCCTGGTGACAGACTATTTGTTATGGCGACGACCGGACTTTCGCAAGTCCTTTATGGAGAGAATGGCTTCAAGCCAACCCCAGCGATTCAGAAGGTTCTCGATGAAGGCATGGGATTTCAGGAAGTATCCATGGAAGTGCTTAAAGAATATGCCGGAGATCGGATTTTCATTCTAACTCCTGTGGCCGATGAAGCCAAGCAATCCACAGCTACGCTATTAAAGAGTCCGATCTGGAAAGGTCTCCCTGCCGTCAAGAACGGATATGTCTATACACAAGATATTATGAAGACTTCAAGTGATGCAACAACAAGAGAATGGCTGCTCGGTGAACTCCCACAGCTTTTGAATATGAAATAATTTTCACCTTCATGAAGCGTTTGGCACTTAGCTGATAGAAAACTGCAAGAAGCATGTCAACAGCTGTTGATATGCTTCTTTATTTTATATACAATGAATTAATTGATAATGATTCTCACCAAATGAACGGAGGCTTCCTCTTGCTGCAAACATTACCCGTCGCTGCACCGCTCCGCTCGTTGCTGTTTCAGCTGACTGATGCGGAACTAAATATTCAACCGGCAGGCTCTTGCGCTAAGACTCTTACAACTCACTTTTATAGACTTCTAATATTCACTGGCGGAAGTGGACAGCTGATCCTTAGCGATCAAACCATAACACTGACTACAGATACATGTTATCTCCTATCTCCTGGAACTTCCTATAGCACGGACAATCAAGAGACGACTCTTTATTATTATCTCATCACTTTTACAGCAATTAATAACGCCGAGTTTCCCGAATATTATTCAGAGGAACTCCTTCCAGGTAGGCAGGAGCTAATTGTCCACCCGTTCACTAGGGTAATCCGCCTTGCTGAAGATCTGCTTATGAGCAAAAAAAATGCCGATGATGTGCATTTTTTTAAGCGCCAATTAAAATTCCAAGAATTGCTGCTCTTACTCTTTGAGCATAATTATCCTTCCGAGCAGGTGCCAAGTCCCGCGGATTCCGTGGAAAAGACCATCCAATATATGCAAGATCACTATACGGAGAGTATCACCGTGAAGCAACTGGCAGAGCTCGCAGGGATAACATTGTGGCAATATACTCCAATCTTTCAAAAGCTTACCGGAAAAAGACCGCTCGATTACCTGACCGAACTGCGCATTAACCATTCGAAGCGTTTCCTTCTGGAATCCGCTGAACCGCTGCGTGAGATTGCTCGTCTGGTTGGCTTCTCCGATGAATATTATTTTAGTCGCCGGTTTCGTCAAAAGACTGGAATTACACCCGGACAATATGCGCATCAGCAAGGTCGGAAGCTTACTGTGAAAGACTGGACTGGCCATGAGGTGAATATTCCGGAGCGTCCAAAGCGCATTGTCTACCATGGTGAGACGCTTGGCGATCTGCTCGCATTAGGTATAAAGCCTATCGGAGGAGATGAAGTCTTTGCATGGAACAGAGTCTATAAACATCGACTTAAAAAGCTCTCTAACGTTGGCTTTCCTCTGGATCCGAAGCTTACCGCTTCATTAAATCCTGACCTAATTATTATAGCTAATTCAGATGATAAGGCCTATCGAGCAGTCGTCGACATCGCCCCGACACTTACCTTTGATTCATTTGCTCCACTTGAACACCGTATGCGGACACTTGGAAGCTGGTTGGGGAAGCAGCACGAAGCAGAAGTATGGCTGGATTCATTCGCAGCAAAAAATGCTGCCATGTGGCAGCAGCTTTATATGAATACTCTTCGACCTGGAGAAACAGCTTCTGCATTGATTTATGACCATGGAAATCATCTATATGCTATGGGAATGTCCGGTTTGTCTACTGCTCTCTATGCCCCTAACGGTTTACAGCCCACAGATGAGATCAAAGCGATTCTCGATGGAGAGTTAGGATTTGCAGAGGTCGATCCAGCAAGGCTGCCTTTCTACGCCGGAGATCATATCTTTATGCTTATTCCGGAACGTCAAGACTCGCGAGTTGCTATGGAGAAACTACTAGACAGCTCACTATGGAAGAATATACCCGCTGTACGTAAGGGGCAAGCTTATCTGCTTGACGGAAGCAAATGGAACTATGGAGATGCTTTAACACGTGAAAAGCTTCTAACCCTGTTGCCTAAGCTGCTTGGAGGAGGTTAATCAATCAGCTCTTTTAATAAAAATCCTGATCATGATGCTCAGAAGACTCAAGTGAAATAGAAGTCCCACCATAAAGTATGCAAGCACAATAAAACCACTAGAAGCTTCTATAACAAAAAATAACTTAGCAGGCCAATAGGTAGGAATCCACGCCCCGATAAATTGCCATGGTGATGGAACAAAATAAGCTACGATTGGTCCTACTATAAACAGACCACCGATCTTTGATAAAGCTAATCCTTCTACCTTATTTGCAGCGAAAGAAGCTAGGAATAATGCAAAACAAGGGGCTTCAAATGCTAGTAGTATAAGGATGTATATATGCTCTAATTGGAAGCTAGATAAGCCGGAGACTATAAAAAATAGCGATGAAAGAAATGTACAGAGAAGAGATGGAAGAACTAGACGATACACCATGTACCCTCTGCGCATTAATGGTGTAACCGCGTAATAAGAGATGACATTCTCATCTCTTTCATCAAGCATTAAAAGACCTGTCATCATACCGGTTAGCATGGGAAAGGTCATGACTAAGAAAATCGCAGCAAAGCTACTATATTTATATAAATCGAAAGCATAACCGTTCGTAAGCCAATCGGCTATCATTGGAAATCCAAATCTTGAGACGACTAGAAGTGCTAAAGGAGCAAAGATGCCGACCATGAGCACTGGGTCCAAACCAGTATGCCGGATATCGCTTATAAAAAGCATACGATACTTCTTCATTTTCTTGCTCCTCCCTTACCTATGCGCATCATTACATGATTTTCGAAGGACATTTTTGCCCATACGTATATCACAACATTCCATAGCAGTAATATCGATATGGAGTAGATGTAATTGCCAAATGACATAGCCGAGGTTCCCGAACTCAACAAGCGAAGTGTTCCTTCCGTAGGAAGCCATAAAAAAAGTTTGGAGTTCCACACCTTAAAATAACCAAGCAATGGAAGTATAAAAGGCAATGCGAATACTTGTGATAGTAGAATGAAACCATTAATTGTCTGGCAACGAGCCACAACTCCAATCGACAATAGCGTCATAAAGCTTGACGTTAGAATGATTCCAGTAGAAAAGCCAAACGGGGATTGCGGAATCCCGCTTGCTATTACATGAATAACCCAAGCGGCTAACAGGGAGAGTACAGATAATGAGCCTGCTTTTGAAAGCAAATATTCCCTAACACGAATCGGAGTAACAAATAAAGGATCATGGATGCCCTGGTCTCTTTCCAGCAGCACAATCCCCCCTGCGAGAATAAGCCCCAAAGCACTCGGATCGCTAAAGGTCAATAACAACATCGTTTGTTCTCGATAATGATCAGGAATAAGATGCAGCAATACCAAATAAAACGCACAGATAATGACGTAGATCCAATAAAACCCATGCCGCCATTGAAACCGGATGTCAAAGGCAAACGCAGATCTGAATCTCATGTTAACTGCCTCCCAGTTACGTCAATAAATATTTGTTCCAAAGACGCCTCCTGCGAATGAATGGTTTCTATTGGATGTTCACGAACAAGCTTTAAGAAATATTCGTTCTCCCCTATATCATCAAGTGAGAATTCCTCATTTCTAACTTCATTATGATGGCGGTATTCTAGCCGCACTCGTTTTTTTCCATTTAGAAGCTTAAGCTCCCGAGGAGAATCAATCAACTTAATCTGACCGTCTACAATAAAAGCGACCCTGTCGCAGAGCTCCTCCGCGGCTTGCATATTATGTGTTGTAATAATTACAGTTGTCCCATTTGCCTTTTTTTCCAGGATTAAATCCTTCATTCGTTTCGCATTAACAGGGTCGAGCCCGGAAGTGGGTTCATCCAGAAATAGAATTTGTGGGTTATTTAAGAGTGCTCTACAGAAATTCAGCCGCATCTTCATCCCCTTCGATAACTGGGAGACCTTCAAATTTGCAGCTTCAGTGAGATTTACTTGCTCCAGGAGAAACCTCGGTTCCGCTGTTCTCCCTGAATACAGAGAGCGAAATAGCTGCAAATTTTCCAGCGCAGTAAACTTCGAATAGAAATTTGGAAACTCAAAAGCTACCCCTATTCGCTCAAAATACTCCGGTCCGGTATTTCTTATTTCCTTGCCCATTACGTTAACGCTGCCGAGATAATTTTTTAAGACTCCAATTAGTATTTTTTGTGTTGTGCTTTTACCCGCTCCCGAAGGACCGAGAAAACCAAACACTTCTCCTTGAGGTATGGAAAAGTTAAGTCCACTAAGGGTTGGCTCTTTTATTTTTGGGTAGGTAAAATGAAGCTCCTTCACTTCGATCATTTCATACTCCCCCAGTCATATTATCTTTCAAAGAAGTCATCCCCTCAGCCAGAACCCCTATCAAAAGCTCTATAGTTGCCTGATAGCGTTCATCACCGATCTCTTCCTTATGCAAAGACAGAAGGACTACAGAGCGAATCATGCTTACGATTAATTCCGGGTCAATCCCAACCATGATACCTTCGGCTTGCCATGATTGAATGAAAGGAATAAAAAAGTCTTTATCCTCTGTAAAATTTTGTTCCAACAACTCATTAGGTAACTTTCTTAATAGCTGCTCCATTTCGCTTCTTACGAACATCTGGCGGACGATCGGACTCTCTTCCATCATGCGGAAAGATTTCAGTAAAAATAATCTGATTTCTTCCTTATTTACAGGCACGCCTACGCTAAATGAATCGAACATTGTACTACGAATTCGTTGTTCCTCTTCAAGCAATATGTGATAGAACAATTCCTCTTTCGATCCAAAGAACATGTAAAACGAACCTTGCGCAATCCCGGCAGCTTTTGTTAATTCTTCAACACTAGTTTTTTTAATGCCATGTACTTCAAAACAGCGGCGACCTTCTGTCAACAATTTATGTTTAATCCATTCTCTTTCTTGTTCTGTGAATTTCTTAGGCATACATCTCAACTCGCTTTTATGGTTTTATGAATAATTTTATTTTATATTCACAAGTTAACCCACCAACCATATTTTGTCAATCTTTTTTCTCTGTGAGGTACAATTAGTACTTTCCTGTGCAACACCACCAAAATCCTCCCCCAAATTAGCTTGAAAAATCTATGCTATAATCATGCAGTAACACGAAATGGACTAATGGGTGGGAATACAAAAATGAAATTGGAACGTTTGATTTCTATGATCTACAAGCTGTTGAACCACGAAGTTTTATCTGCCTCCAAGCTGGCTGAAGAGTTTCAGGTTTCCCAGAGAACTATCTATAGGGATATCGATGTCATTTGTGCCGCAGGCATCCCGGTCGTATCGTATCAGGGAACTAAAGGCGGATATGGCATCATGGACGGATATAAAATGGATAAAAGCCTGCTCCGTTCTTATGATGTCACTTCTTTGATTACCGTGCTGAACAGTCTCTCTTCCGTGTTTGAAGACGAACAAGCGCAAGGAACCATTGAACGGCTGCAAACGATTGGAACAGAACAACAGACTTCTAGTCTAGCGGTGGATTTTGAAACTCGTCGTATGGATCCCGATGCACTTTCTCTTTTACGTACGGCTATTACGGAACGAAATATTGTCCGTTTTGATTACATCAATGTAAAAAACGAACGCACAACCCGTAATATGGAACCAGTAAAGCTTCATTTTAAATATAGCAACTGGTATATCTATGGTTATTGCCAGGAACGACAGGATTATCGAGAGTTCCGGCTATCCCGGATGATGAATTTGCTTCTGACACAGAATACCTTTCATTCCCAACATGAGGTACCCATAGAGGCCGGTTGTTCAAACAGGGCCGATCAGGTTGAGGAAGTCGTGATCCGGGTGGGACCTGAGGCTTTGGCAGAAGCGCTGGATCAATTTCACCAGGTAGATAAGGAATTTCATACCGATGAGAGCATGACGATGCGAATTCCTGTGTATAAACCATTGGAAGCCCGCTGGCTATGGTCAATTCTACTAAGTTTCGGCAGCGGCGCTGAAGTCCTCGAACCTCTTGCACTGCGAGGTATCTTAAAAAAGCAGCTGCAAAATACCCTAAATCTTTATGAAGAAGTATGACAGTCTGCTGTCATACTTCTTCTTTTATATTAACAACAGCTACAAAATAATCTATCACAACTCAAAAGGAGATCATACAATGACCAATCATCCAGTAGAAATGTTTAATTACCACATTTGGGCGAACCAAACGATCTTGGGAAGAATCAAGGAACTCTCTCCCTCTGTGCTAAATCAAGAAGTGAATAGCTCTTTTCCCACCATCGCTCATGCCCTTAGCCATATCTATGCGGTGGATACGATGTGGTATCTGGTTTTAACAGGCACTGGTATGCCTGAGGCTTTTCAAAAAAGCATCCCGCTAAATATGAGCATTCTAGATTCGGTTGATGAATACGCTAATCTTTTTGCCCAGCTATCTGAACAATACAAAGAATGGATACAAAACCAACCCGATTTGGAGCAGACTATTCTACTTGATAACCCATTCGCTGGAATCCGGCAAACACGCCTATCAGAAATTGTGCTGCATGCCGCCAATCACGGGACTTATCATAGAGGTAATATATCAACTATGTTACGCCAGTTAGGACACGCTTCCACCATGAATGACTATTCCCTTTTTTGGTATCAGATGCCTGCGGAAGCTATTTAATTTATGCAGATTGAAAATCTAATTACAGTGAAATCGAGAGAACATTTAAGAGCTTGGCTTCAGGAAAATTGTAAGACTGAAAAATCTTGTTGGGTACTCGTAAGTATGACGCCAAACCCAGAAACATTGCTATATTTGGATGTGGTTGAGGAATGTTTGTGCTTTGGATGGATCGATGGAGTGAAAAAGAAAGTTTCTGAAACGGAGCTGGCGCAGCGACTGTCTCCCAGAAGCAAACGAAGCTCTTGGACAGAATTAAATAAAGAACGTGTCCGCCGCCTCGATAAACTGGGGTTAATGAGTGACGAAGGAAGAAAGGTACTTCCCGATATGAATCTCGCTTCTTTTAAAGTCGATAGGGTTATAGAACAAAGGCTAAAAGAGGAACAGCAGATATATGAGAATTTCTTAGCCTTTCCCGCTCTTTATAAAAGAGTCAGGATCGACACGATACAAAGTAATAAACATCAACCAGAATTATTTAAGAGTAAATTAGATAAATTTATAACAAACACTAAAGAAAATAAAATGTATGGTCAATGGCATGATCATGGACGCCTTCTAGATTATTAAGCTGCTAGATCATTAGATTGCTTTGTAACTCTTGCAGATTGATTAAAAAGATGAGAAACCCAGTCATTCTCATGACCTTGGGTTTCTCTTTTTGTATTTAAATATGAAAAAATAGCATAATGAACGACCACCAGCTTACTTGAGCTCAGCGTTCAGCCTCTCAATCAACTCTAGCAATTGCAGCGGCTCACTAACTGTATACGTCGGACGCTCAGACTCATCTGCCGGCTCATGGGAATAACGGGGCGTCCAGCTCTGAAAAATGCTGGTGATGCCTAGCGCATTGGCCCCTTTCATGTCACGGCTAAGATTGTTGCCAATCATAACGGTACGGGAGAAATCCGCTTCAGACAAATCAAGCGCACCAATAGCTGCCTTGAACATGCGCGGGCTTGGCTTGACTGCTTTGATATTCTCGGAAATAATCATGGCGCTGAAATAATCGTTTAGTCCATGCTGCTTAAATACATTTTTGAAGGATTGCGCATCACCGTCTGCAACCAGAGCAAGCGTGTATCCTCTCTCATGCAAGGTTTGAATCGTGATATCTGCTCCCGGAATCAGATCCGCACTCCGTACGATTCCTTCTTCATCCCTAATTTCAGTCGATTCATCAACAATGGTATCTCCGCTGTCAAAAAAGATAATTAACCTTTTCTCGTCCATGTTCTCAATAACCGTCCTCTTTATTTAATGGGTGAGTTGCAATGATAGAGAGATGGATTGTAGTCATTGCATCCTCCCTTCACATAAGTTAAGCGCTTAACCTAATGTTACTATGACGACAGCAATAAATTCAATTCATTTTTCTTGGAGGTTTAGATGCTTCGTCTTCTGCCGCTCAATGCTAGGGTTGGTGAATACGCCGGAACACACAAAGAATTGCCCCGAAGCCATGAATTCTATGGCTTCGGGGCACTCTCTTTTTTCCAAATGGATATCTGATTTAAAGTGGATTAAAGCCCTCAGCCAGAATCCGTTTCAAGAACATCCCTGTATAAGATTCCTGTACTTCAGCGACCTGCTCCGGTGTGCCTTCAGCTACAAGCTTACCTCCAACTGTGCCCCCTTCAGGGCCAATGTCGATCACCCAGTCAGACTCCCGAATCAGTTCTAAGCTGTGCTCCACAACAACAACCGTATTTCCCGTATCTACCAATTTGCTCAATAAGGTATGAAGTTGCTTGATGTCTGACGGATGTAGACCTGTCGTTGGTTCATCCAGCAAATAGAGCGTATGATTTTTAGATGGCTTGCTCAGCTCTTTGGCCAGCCTGATCCGCTGTCCCTCGCCGCCTGATAAGGTTTTGACAGATTGTCCCCATTTAAGGTATCCAAGACCCACCTCACACAACGTCTCAATAATACCGGCCATTTTGGCCTCCGACTTAAGAATCGGCAAGCTTTCCTGTATAGACATGTCCAACAGATCTGAGATAGAGAAGCCATCATACTTCACCTGTAAGACCTCATCCGTAAACCGTCTTCCTTTGCAGGCGTGACACTTTACTTCTAGATCAGGCAGAAAGTTCATGTCTACGGACAATACACCAAGTCCCTGACAGGTTTCGCACCGTCCCCCCGGTGTGTTAAAAGAGAAATGCTTGGAGGTCAGTTTTCTTTTCTTCGCCTCTGGCAAAGCCGCAAATAACTGACGCAGATGTGTAAATACATCGGTATAGGTCGCTACATTAGAACGCTGCATTCTACCCATGGGTGATTGGTCAAAGATCACAATGCTCCCGACTTCACCTAAACCCGTAATCTCCTTACAGCCTGTTTGTTCATGACCATTAGAGCTTCCTTGCGCAAGGATATCAAATATAAGCGTGGACTTACCCGAACCCGAAACCCCTGTTACAGATACAAGACAACCAAGTGGAATGGAGACTTCTTGAATATCAATATTCCGGTACTGTGCCTGCCGGATAGTGATCTGCTTTCCGTTCCCTTTTCGGCGAATACGTGTGGGAACTTCGAGACGCTCTTCTCTGAGATAAGCTCCTGTAACCGAAAGCTCGCTTGCCATCAAATCTTCTAAACTACCTTCACCAACAACGATTCCACCATGCAATCCAGCACCTGGACCCATATCAATAATATGATCCGCAGCACGCATCATCTCAATATCATGTTCAATAACGAGCACAGTATTCCCAAGATCACGCAGCTCCTGAAGCACACGAATAAGGCCAACTGTATCCCGAGGATGTAGTCCCGTCGTCGGTTCATCCAGAATGTATAACACACCGGTCAACCCTGAACCCAGCAGTGATGCTAGACGCAGGCGCTGTGCTTCCCCGCCAGATAAAGAGACTGTCTGCCGGTTCATGGAAAGATAACCTAGGCCAACATCGATAATCCGCTTTAGTCTAGTAGGCATATCATGAAGGATCGGTTCAAGTAGATGTAGACCTTCGGCAGGCAGTGCCGCCTCCAGTCCTTTCGTCCACTCATATACCTCACTAAGCGACCAGTCGGATACATCTATGATCGATGCGTCAGCTACTCGAACTAGACGAACTTCTTTTTTCAGGCGAGCTCCTAGGCATTCCGGGCATTGCTGCTCATGAAAAAATCCGCCATCTTTCTCCTGCGTACCAGCCTCCCCTTCCTTCTTCTTATACCGCCGCCACAAACCGGGTATAACACCTTCAAACTTCGTCCCTTGGATTGGCTTAATATTAGGGAAATGGCGTTTAAAAGCTTCACTCTCCACACCGTAGTAGAGCAAATCACGCTGAATCTCACCGTAATCCTTCAACGGTTGATCCGGGTCAAACACAAATCCGAAATGTTTTCCCGCCGCTACTAATATCCGCATCTGTATATCCCGATGAACGCCATTCAGAGAAGCTACTCCCCCCTCTTTCATGCTAAGCTCTGGATTAAATACCGCTGCTTCATTTATAGTCGCCACAGACCCAAGTCCACCACAAGCTTCACAAGCCCCTTCCGGCTTATTGAAGGAAAAATGTGACATGCCAAGTTTCTCAAGCTCAGCTCCGCAATGCGGACAGCCCATCGACTGACCTTCCATTTCCTCGTCTTCTTCTATTAGTAGCCCCCTCGCTTCAAAAGAAGGTGGTATGCTACCATTGCAAGAAGGGCAAATCCGCTCCCCTAATCTAGAAAAAATAAACCTGACAAAGGTATAGATGTCAGTTACAGTCCCTACTGTCGAGCGTGGATTACGATTCGTAACATGCTGTCCAACGCTAATGGATGGAGACAGTCCAACAATGGACTCGACCTTTGGTTTACTGATCGTATCTGAAGTCATGCCCATGGAATCTAAATACTGTCTTTGGCATTCCCGCTGAAGTGTATCCATAGCTAACGTCGATTTTCCTGATCCCGAAGGTCCCGTCAGAACAACAAGCTTATACTTAGGAATCGTGAGCGAGACATTCTTCAGATTGTTCTCTCGTGCACCTTTAATAACAATAGCTTCTTTCACCATGATTCCCCTCTCAATTAAAGCAATCACACCTAGATATATCTCTTATCCATAACCATTTACGAATGCTGTCATACTACTTTTTTTGCAAAAGTATGCTTAATTCGATAGAATGTATTTGTAAAATAACACATTTTAAAATAACTTCATAATCAAATATCTTGATTAACGAGATATAAAGATTTTAAAAGGGGCGTTATCCTTTGTCAAGCCATGAACAAGCACAACCTACACCAGAGCAAGAACAATTTACCTTACTCATGCGTGGTCTGGGAACCCGAACGGTGGTATACCAGCAAAACGTAGCCGCCTCTCTTGGGTTATACAATAATGATTTTTTGTCTGTGGATATCCTGCGTGAAAAAGGCCCCATTACCGCTGGAGAGCTGTCCAAACTAACTGGACTTGCCACAGGTAGCGTTACTGCATTAATAGATCGTCTCGAAAAAAACGGATACGTTCGCAGACAAAATGACCCTAATGATCGCCGTAAAGTAATTATTGTCCCGTTGTATGAAAATAAAGAAGATGTCATTGACACGTACATGCCACTTCATACCGCTATGGTTAAATTGGCTGCTTCCTATACGGATGAAGAACTGGCCCTCATTTCACAATTTTTAGGCAAAGCCAGCACCGTTCTAGACGAGCAGATTGATCATATCAGTTCCCCAACGCGTAGTAAGTCTTCTTCTTGACTCAAATGCTAAAAACAACAAACCCCGCTTATTGCATATAACATGCATAAAGCGGGGTTTGTTGTTCATGTTCCGAATTTACGGACTGGAAAGACTGTATAGCAGTCAAGCACTTATGAGCGTAGGCTTAAAGCATCATTTAAAAGACGATAATCAAAGCAAGATTGTTCGGATACAGAAGATTCACTAAAAAGAAAGAGGTCGATGCGATTGCTCGCATAGGCCTCTTCTTTTTGTGAAGCATCACTTCATTATCTCACGCGATACTGCTCAAACAGCGTTGGTATAATCTCCGTTGATGCACCCGGCATTTGAGGTAGTATGTAGTGCCCATTAACAACCGTAGCCGGCTCCACAAAAATATGGCGGATCCAAGGAATGTATTCCAGCATGATCGCACCTGGTGTTGCTGCAACCAAATGCTGATGAATTTGCCCCATATCACCAACATGCGGACAAATCGGAATATCGTATGAAGCGGCTAAACCTGCAACCTGTTGCCATTCCGTAATCCCACCAACACGTGTTACATCTACTTGGCAATATTCGAGTGCCCCTTGATGGATATAATCCCGGAATGCATATTTCGTATAGACATGTTCACCTAACGCAATAGGTACATTTAATGCATCGGCCAGTTTCTTATGTCCCATGATGTCATCTGGATTTAAGGGTTCTTCTAACCAGAACAAATCAAACTCCTCTAACTTCTTCCCCCATGTCATCGCTGTATTGATATTCCACTGTTGGTTCACATCGATCATGAAGATGGTTTGATCTCCTATCGCCTTACGAACAGCTTTGCAACGATCATAGTCCTCATGTGAATCTGCTTTACCCACTTTAATTTTGACTCCAGTGAAGCCCTGCTCTACAATTTCAGTAACGTCCTTAATCAAACGTTCTTTGGACCAGTTCAACCAGCCGCCGTTTGTATTATAAGCTTTTATTTGTTTGGATTTATGTCCTCCAAGATACTGCCACAAAGGTTTATTGGAAGCCTTCGCCATAATATCCCAAAGTGCAATATCTACTGCTGCCAACGCCATATGAGTAACTCCCGCTCTACCAATCCAATGCATTTTTCCAAAACGCAGCTCATCCCAAATCTCTTTCACCATAAACGGATCTTTGCCAATTAATAAAGGAGCGTAATAACGATCAATCGTATCAACGATCATATCATCACCATGTGCACAAGTTCCTGTATACCCATACCCCACAAAACCCTCATCTGTAAAAATCCGAACGCCTGCAAGTCCCCAATGCGTAGCAACATTAATTGCATCCGTTATTGGTGGTGTAATCGGTACGTGTAAGACGAAGCTTTCTACGTTAGTAATTTTCATATTTTTCATCTCCCTAGCTTTAAATGAAATGAATACTCAATCCAAATGGAAAACCTCATCCATACTCGCCCACCATTCACCCTCTAATGCAGACTTCACAGGATACTGACAAGGATCTGTTAAACTCCACCATTCTTGTGTACGAGGATCTTCAGCCATGATGGCCAAATCAGCCGTATAGTCATCCCCTGTATATTCAAAATAACTGAACAAGTAGCCGTCTCTATAAAAAATGGAATAGTTCTTAATGTTGCATTTCCTTAATCTATCCAACACTTCTGGCCATACAGATGCATGTAACGATTTGTATTCTTCTAGCTTCTCATCCTTGACATGAATAACACTCCCATATCGAGTCATTCCGCCCCTCCCTTTCCAATAACTCATTAATAACCTAAGGCTGCTCCACCATCAACAGGGAGCGCTACACCCGTAACAAATCCGGATAAATCACTCGCTAAATACAACACGGCTCTAGCTATCTCTTCCGTTGAAGCACATCTTCCCAATGGATGCATATCGATCAAATCTTGTACTGTAGTTGCCGGATTGGGCTGTTGACCGATCCACTCTTCTAATAAAGGCGTCATTACACCTGCTGGACATATGCAATTGACACGAACTCCATCGTTCGCATAATCCAACGCTAATGCTTTAGTCATTGCAATAATTGCGCCTTTTGAAGCCGAGTATACCGGATTTTGCTTTTGGCCTACCATTCCGCTTAATGAAGCCATATTCACGATGCAGCCACGGTTTTCTCTAATCGAAGGAATGCAGAATTTAATCATCAAATAGACACTCTTCAAATTGATATCCAAGGTACGAGTCCATTCTGTTTCAGAAATATCCTCCAAGCACTTCGGCAATACAACAGCTGCGTTATTGAATAGAATGTCAATCTTGCCAAACTTATTTAGGACCCATTCTACCAATTGTTTAACCTCTAGCTCCGATGAAACATCTGTTTTCACAGCATAAGCAACAGAATCCCCACAATGAACTGAATGAATTTCCTCGACTACTCTTTTAGCTTCAGCTTCATTCCAGTCCGCAATGACCACCTTAGCACCCTCACTGGCAAATAATTTGGCAGTCGCTTCGCCAATCCCGGAGCCACCGCCTGTAACAATAACGACTTTCCCTTGTAATTGCATAGGCTACACTCCAGTTTCAATAAAATGTGATGTCTCCAATTGATAAAAGCGGATCGCATTATTGCCAAAAACATCGTCTAATTCTTGCTCTGTAAGCGCTTCAGGTAAATTGTTTAACAAAATGCTTACTGTTTGATCATAGCTTGCTGCAAGCAGGCACACTGGCCAGTCACTACCGAATATGACTCGGTTTAGTCCAAATGCATGTATGACGTGTTTGATATAAAAGTTAAAGTCAGATTCTACCCAGGTCGCCATATTTGCTTCGGTAACCATACCTGAAAGCTTGCAATACATTTGCGGATATTGCGCGACCTCCGTAACCCACTCTTGCCAAGGTGAGGATTCTTGCTGGGAAATTTGTGGCTTACCTATATGGTCAATGACCGCATGTAAATTTGGCACAAGCTTGAGCAATTTCAATACGGCTGGAAATTGTGCAGCATGGATCAATAAATCAACAGGGAATCCCATCGTCTCTAACCATTTTAAATGATGAATAACATGAGGACGTTGCAAATATTCATCAGCATCAATACTTTGAAGCATCAATCGGAGGCCAATAAAATGAGGATATTTATGCAAAAGTTCAAAGGTTTCCGCAAAATTGTCCTGCTCTAAATCCAACCAGCCCACAACACCAGCTATTGAATCATGGGTCTCGCATAAACTTAGTAGAAATTCAGTTTCTTCAACAGTAGCCGCTGCTTGAACAACAATAGTTTTCGTGATTCCATGTCGTAATAATGATTCTGTCAGGTCATCAGGCATAAAATCTCGATATAGTAATGGAACTTCTGGTGTAGGCCATCCGTAATCTCCTCGACTTAATTGCCAATAATGCTGATGCGCATCAATTCTCATGCTTTCACCTCACAAATTGAGTACATTGTCAGTCTTCCTTAACGAGCCGGTTCGTCAGCTTGCCGAGCTTCTCAATCTCAATCGTGACTATATCACCATCCTTCAGGTAAATCTGCTGATCTACCGGATAACCGAGGACGACGCCTTCTGGTGTTCCAGTCAGAATGATGTCTCCAGGAACAAGCGTCATATGTTGCGAAATATAACTTACGATCTCATCGCATTGGAAAATCATATCTGACGTATTGGAGTGCTGGCGGATTTCTCCGTTGACTGTACATTTAATCTCTAAATCATTCGGGTTTTCGATTTCATCCGCTGTAACTAGATAAGGTCCAAGAGGAGAGAATTTATCACATGACTTGCCTAACAGCCATTGCTGAGTCCTTAGCTGCAAGTCCCGTGCAGATAAATCATTTACGTTGCAATAACCAAATACGTGGTTAAGCGCGTCCTCTTTCGTAACGTACTTAGCTGATTTACCGATAACGATAACAAGCTCTGCTTCGTAATCAACTTTTTTCGTCACTCTTGGAAGGGGAATATCGTCGCCATGTCCCGTCAACGTGTTATTGAATTTATTGAACAATATCGGGAACTCAGGAATTGCTGCGTTCGTTTCCACCGCATGCTTGCGATAGTTAAGACCGACGCAGATGATTTTATTTGGATGAGTCACGCATGGACCGAGCGTCAACTTCGCTTCATCTAATAGGTATGAACAGTCTTCTCCAGCCATATCCAGTGCTTGAGTTGTGAATTGATCCAACCTCGAAGCCGCTGCCTCACCACCGTCAATGACTTCGTGAACGGTCATAGGTACGGAATATCCATGCTGTGTAGGCAAATCTATTAAAGCGCTTGCAACATCCAGTATCCCTTTTTCTGTTACGACCCCCAATTGGTAATCACCATTGTTAACGAATGTTAATAACTTCATTATTAATTCCCCTTCCTTTTATCGTTTTAATGCTATTCAGGCATTTTTCCCAAAAGTTGCGCCTCCATCAATATAGAGAGGAGAACCCATCATAAATTTTGATTCATCCGAAGCGAGAAATAAGGCGGCTTGGGCAACATCCTCAGGTAAGCCGAGCTCTTCACTAAGCTGACGCTTCTTAATTGACGCAATCGCAGTTTCCGGATTATCGTAAGAGGTTTTTAAGTAATTCTCAACGAACGGTGTTAGGATTGTACCTGGTAAAAGGGCATTTACACGAATATTGTATGCTGCGTAATCTACTTGCATGGATTTCGTCAGGGCCAATACCGCTCCTTTGGTAGCTGAATAAGAAGCTCTTCTGGCGAGCCCGATTTCTGCGACGCAAGAGGACATATTAATGATGTTGCCAGATTTTCGTTTCATCATATGAGGAAGCACATATTTGGAGGGCAAATATACCCCCCGAATATTAACCTGAATTACCCGTTCCCATGCATCCGGTTCAACTTCATGCAAAGCGCCTACTCCGCTAATCCCTGCATTGTTAAAAAGCACATCTATATGACCATATTGTTCAATGATTTGATCTACCATCTGCTCTACAGATTCAGCATGGGTCACATCCGCATGGATGAAATGACCTTTTCCTCCATCTGCATGAATATCCTTCAAAGTCTCTATACCTCTAGCTTCATCTAAATCGTTCACAATTACAGTTGCACCTTCACGAGCAAATAGCAATGCCGTGCTTCTCCCGATCCCTGAACCTGATCCCGTAATTAAGATGACTTTATTGGCTAATCTCATTAATGATTGCCTCCTTGGTATAGCGATAACCGATTCGCCAAATGACGAATTTCAGCCTCCGCAACATCCTTCTTTTTCTCCCAGATATGCTGCTGCATGGTACAGCTTACTGCTGCGATAGCCTCACCTGTTTTAGATAGGATCGGGGCTGAAACACAGCTGAACCCAACGATAACTTCCTGCTCATCGAAAGCAATCCCCTCATCACGGATGATTCGCAGTTGCTTAACCAGATCCGCCTTCGTTTTCAATGAATACTCTGTAGCGCTCGTTAATTCTTGAATCGGGTACAATGAATCCAGATCTTTATCATCAATGAACGACAGGAGCAATTTTCCAAGTGCAGTCACATGAGCAGGGAACTTCATACCGGGGCCGGATGCTAGCCTGACCATAGTCGGCGCTTCCTCCTTAGCTAGATACAACACTTTATTACCTTCAAGTCTGGCCAACTGAACTGTCTCTTGCAGACGATCTCTTGTGGCGGTAGCTTCTCGGTGAAATGATGAGATTAAATCCTGACCTTGCAAGTAGGAATCTCCCCACCTTCCCGCAGCGGAGCCAACGGCATAAGTATCGTTAGTATCTCTATTCACCCAATCAAGTACTTCCATAGTCTGCAAAATAGAGTACATAGAACTCTTATGGATACCAAGCTGATTGGATAAATCAATTAATCGATGCTTATAGGGTTCCTCTGATACAAGGCGTAGAATCCCGTCTGCTTTCTCCAAAGCAGGCACCCAATATTTTTTGTCCATGTGAGCACCTCTTTCAAACATTATACAAAACCAAGTTTTCTATACAAACTAATTTTAATTTTATTAGTTATATTTGGCAATCTTTTTTTCAAAAAAAAGACGATAGCTCCTAAGCTGATACCTAGGTTAACTATCGTCTTTATATTCATATTATCTCCGAATACCAATCGTTACAATTTCGCATGGACCGATCTGTAAGGCCGAACTACCTTTCTCTTCGCTAGAGAGTGGGTGGCTCTCCTCTTCCAGGATCGACGTCTTATAGAAATACTGCTGCGGTATCGTTGAACGGATGGTCAGGTCGGTACTCTGCTGACTCATGTTGTACCAGCGAAGCAGTAGGTCTCCAGTCTGCTCGTTCATTTTTAGAGAGGAAAATGCGAGCTCCTGACTCTCCCATTCGAATGGAGTATACACCGGAGCAATCGCTCCTTCATGTACATCAGTCTGACATACGACCCAAGGAATTTGGAATTGATAAGCTTCAGCAAAAGCACCTGAGGTTATACCATCTCCTGTGTGTGGGATGAGCTCCATACGTACAACGTGCTCTCCGAGACATTGCGCTTCTGGAGTTGGGAACAAACCCCAGTCTCCCAATTCACCCACGCTACGGAGTAGTGTAATCGCAATGGTGTTACGACCATCTCTTAACACTTCATATTCATTTAATCCAAAGTTAGCGACGGTTAGACCGGCTGTTTCATTACTGATATCAACAAAGGCCTGCTGATGCTGCGTGTTACTCGGATTCATCCATTCTGTAGCTGGCTCAATATTCCGCTCCACAACCTCAAACATCGAATCCACATGATGTGTGGCGGTGTTCAAATCTGTCGGAAATAGCGCACGAATCCGGTGATCTTTGGCTTTATTGTCTATCGTCGTTTCGATATGCAGCCCCTTCCCGCCCCGCTCCAAGCTAATTACGGTACGAAGTTTAAGAATGACTGTGTCACTACTGCGCTGCGCTTTCCGCTCCGGGTAGTACACAAGGGCACGCTGTTCCTCGTCCAGCTTATTATCTGCTGAGGCTGGAATCTCCCAGTCATGCTTAATTTCCACAGATGCTCGATAAGGTGTATTTTCCAGAACGCAAATATTCGCCTGTAGTCCCTTGGTCGTTAAAGCTTGTTCACCCTCTGGCTGTTTATACATGTATTCATTCCCGATATCACCTGTGTTCTCATACACACCAAGATCCCGGTAGGTCATGCCACTGGCTTTGTCACTTAGCGTAAATGAACCATTATCATGGATCACTACTTTGATGGTCTCATTCTCCAACACCCGATCCCCTTGAAGCAAAGATTCAGGAGCTATAGGCAACCCTGCGTTAGCACGACGAACCCACGCATATGCACGAAGACCCAGCGCCGGAACTTGCCCAGCTTCAAAGGTAAGTCTTACTCGGCGGCACATATAGGGCTGGCGGAATTTATCGTCAGGCAAATCATAACCAAACTGAAGACCCAAATCCTCCATCTGGCATGTAATGGCATTCCCTTGATCGTCTACTAATTCACGACCGTTTAAGTCAATATCTTTCATACGGCTGGCCGTTTCTTCTAGAGAGAAACCCTCTCGCAAATATAGACGTGCCGCATCAATTTCTATGCTCACTGTACCCGTGCGTCTCCACCCTGTCATATTCATGACTACTAACGGAAGCACTTCTTCACCATATGCTGCAAAACCGGACGTATCCACAGCTTCAGCGATCATGCGCTTACTATCATCAACAATGGTCTCTGCTACATGACGGCTTTTATCAAACCGGGTTACCATTTCGCGATGTACCTCATCCACGCTGCAGCCACAAATGCTGTCGTGAGGGTGATTCTGCATTAGCGTCTTCCAGGCGTAGGTGAACAGATGATGAGGGTAATCTTTGCCCAATACATGTGCGAATGAAGCGAGTGGCTCGGCCACCTTTTCAAGCAAGACTTGCCCTTCCTGATTCATCTGTTTCAAATAGACACGAGCAGATGCGGTATTCACTAACGTCCCCCATCCGTCAGTGTGCTGGCTCCGCAGTTCGCCCTTTACGGTCGACAAATTGTTGTGATCCATTACATCCTCTACAGCTTTAAGGTAATCAGGGAAGTTGGAATGGATAAACTCCATATCTGGATATAGCCGCTTCGCAGTTTCAATAGCCTCCGGCAAATCCAGTTGAGCCGGTTGATGATCGCAGCCGTTCATGAATAATAACTCGCCTGTAGAGGCAAATTTCCGAGCATCTGCTAACTTCTTCTCCCAGAACTCTTTTGCCTCTGTTTCATTCACTGGCACTTCGTTTCCGTTCGAATACCAATTCGCAAATAGAATTCCAAGCACTTTCGATCCATCCGGACCTTCCCATATCAGCTCGGAGAACGAAGATTCATATCCACCGTCCGATACTGTATTGTTGAATCCAGTCGGCTTTACACCTCTTCCAAAAAAGGCATTATTGATGCCTGATTGCTTCATTAATTGTGGAGTCTGACCCACTAGACCAAAGGTGTCCGGAAAATAACCGATCTTAGAAGGTTCACCGTAACGCTTCGAATCCTGATGACCAATCTGCATATTACGTACATTTGCCTCTCCGCTGGTAAGGAAAGCATCTTGCAGAATATACCAAGGTCCAATCAGAAGACGACCCTCCGTAATATGTTTTTGTAGACGATCTTGATTCTCGGGACGAACTTGAAGATAATCTTCCAGAATGATTGTCTGTCCGTCAAGATAAAAACTCTTAAATTCACCATCCTCATCCAATCGATCCAGCAATTCATCGACCAGTTTAATAAGGCGTACATGATGCTTTTCATATGGAAGATACCATTCCCGGTCCCAGTGAGTATGAGAAATAATATGGGCAGTCTGAGGTTTAATAGATTTATCTGAACGTTCCAATGTAAAGACCTCCTTATATGCAATACGTACTCTCTACTAAGATGCTTAATGTAGTAGATGTGGATAAGTTATATGGATTTCGACTTCCTGCTGGCGATACACGCCAAGAAGATCACCTTTATAGTCCGTAGCAAACAGGACTGAACGTTCCTGTTCCAACAAGAACGCGTAGGTTCGGCCAGTGGCTGAATCCTTCACCTCGATTTTCGCATCCTGAGCATATTCCGATACGAAGGTGAAGAGAGCCCCCGTAGCAAAGCTCAATTTTCGTCCGTAGATACCTACTAAGTCCCCTCCGCTAATCCACTCCAAGTCACACTCCACATGAGCAGCATGGAGCGCGTAGCGATACAGTGCAGAAGTAGTATCACTTCGGTCGCTCAATTCAACAGGCAGTGGACTCCATAGGAGTCGACCCTTGCCAAGCGGGATGTTTATGACTGAGTCTATAGTAGAGCTTCCGCTTCCGCCGGATTCGTGAATCATCGTTTCCTTCGATACCTCAGCAATCCTTCGGTGACCGAAGGAGACGGGGAGTTGTTGGCCTTGAAGGCTAAGCACTTCTTCACGGCGTACATTACGCAATTCACGCTTGCCAAGAATATCACTTAAGCGCTCTGAAGAACGCCAGTAAGCATCAATGTCGAGCGGGCCTGTAGCAAGCAATACCGCACCTGTCTCTTCAACGATGTGTAACAACCTTTCCATCGCCGCATCATCGAAGTTATGCGCGCTTGGCAGTATAATAAGCTTCACAGGATGGTTCTCCAAATCTTCTAGGTGGTATTCAGAAGCCCCTCTAAAAGGCATCTTTAGATCATATGAAAGAATGCGGGTAAGCTCTGTTGTAGCAGCGAAAGCCAGCTTCCGGTTAGAGAAATCATTCGAATACGGAAACACCACAGCGATCTCTTCCAGTTTCCGATCTCCAAATACGTCACGAATGCCTTCTATAAATTTCCCGAAGTCATAAGAGACATCCGCCTCTGGCTTTTCGGTTCCATCTGCTCTCAATGCTCCGATATGGGACTCATTCGCATTATCCATATAGAAGTTCGTATTCCAAATCCAGTGTATGGCCCCCGCACCAGCAGTTCCAAACGCATAGGCATATTTGCGTTCGAGTAGATTTCGCAGCTCTAGCTCCGAACGTTTGGCTCGTCCATCAGGAGTTTCTACATACATGACGCCAGTCTCTTGAATTAGGTTTGGCTTATTAGGCGTCTTGGCAAAGATGCCATCCCACACCAGATAATCATTAAACCACCAGGAATGTACATTGGTGTAATCCACCGTCTCCTCGTAGAAGAACGGTGAAGGTCGCTGAGCCCCTAGCCCTTCATCCTGCCCAACCGTAACCATCTGATCTGGACATTGCTCCTTAATGGTGTCATATAACTGCCTCACCCACCGGTTATGCATATCCATGGAGAACAAGCAATAATCAAGCCAACGCGTCCCTCTTTTAGCACTGTGCATATCCTGAACATCGAAGTTCATCTCTTTCGCTTCTGGCAGCCCTGCCGATGCAAAGTCCGGAAGCTGTGCGGGTGTCATATTCCAACGTTCCTGTAGTACTTCGATTTCCCCATGTCTATGTCGAAGCCATTCTATGAAAGCTTGTTGCTCGAAGCGATCATGACATGAACTCGGACCATCCGAGAAAATACGTGCCGGATCAAACATCGACGGTTCATTAATAAGATCCCAATCTACATTCGAAGACGCTTTATGACGAGATACAATAGAACGAATGAAACGCTTCTGAGCCTCAACACTTTGTGGGTCCAAATAAGGATTTACCCCACCCCACGTTTCCGGTGTGAAGGAGAAGAACGTGAAAGTCACCTGAAGATCATGCTTCTTCGCCGTCATGATAAAGGCATCAATCGCTCGCAGTACCTCTTCTGAAACATGACCATCGTCTTGCATCACATTACGATAAGCAGTCCAGATTCCTGTTCGGATCCAGTTAATCCCTGCCTTCCGCATTTGACCCATATCGCGATCCCATACCCCAACGTTCGGCAGAAATAGAAATTTTCGTGCCACATCACTCGTCATATAAGTCATTCCCACAACAGGTAGCGGACGCCCATCTTTTATGAAATAATCTCTTCCACTCGTTACCGGTTCACCTGCTGCCAGAAGTTCAGGGGCATGCCCCCAGAACCCTTGACGTAGAATGCGGACCTCACCATCACTGGCTTCCGCTTCGCAGACCACTTGGAACAGACCACTCCTAATTTCCAGAGGAATAGGCACCCGAACGATGTTAAGCTCAGCATTAGCCTTCATCTCTAAACAATGGGACCAATGTAAGGAGGGATCGGATTCATGCTCAACATGCATTGTAAACTTCCATTTGTCTTCATTTCGCAAAGAAGGTTTTACCCGCTCAAGCTGCTGAATCTGAAGTGTCAGAGAAGCCCGTTCTCCTGACTCATATGAAGCGTAATTTGGCTTAACCCACATTTCCGTTACACCCTTACTACAGAAACGAACCCACTCAGACATCGCGGACAGCCCTTTTTCCTTCCATAAAGAAGCCGTTGCAGCCGTATTTACGAACAGCCAGCGTGAGCCTGCAAATAAACCAATCGTATTCTCCCAAAGAACTACTGGAGCAGCAGTTTCCCGCCCCTCATGCGTAATTCCCTTCAAAAGCGGGTAAATCCGTGTGCTCATCGGACCTGCTGACCCCATTTGATGGGGTAAATCACTCGTCTTCGTCGTATGTGGCACAAGGTTCCATGTCTCTTCACTCGCTATAAAAAGAGCTTCTTGCCCCTTAAGCAGAGGAATCACATCTGATGCAAGCAAGGACTGGTTGCGAGAACAATCAACACGCAGTACCTCATGAATAGACAGCTCTTGATGATAAGAGGTCTGTTCCACTTCCACATGCCATTGTTCATTTTTCCAGCGAACGGGTTGTTTGAAGGGGGCACCTCCAATGCTGATCAGTCCACCACCTCTTTGCAAATATCCAAGAATGTCTATCCATGCCGCTTTTGGGAAATAGGGTGCATGCAGATTAATGAAACATCCACCTTCGATTTCCTTAAGCGTTGCCGAAAGCTGATTCGCATTCACGATCGTACCGAACTCACGCATGGATTTAATCGCGTCACTAGGAATCGAATTGGAAATTGGGAAATCAGAATCATAGAATATGATTACAGGTCTGCTCATAGTAGTCCTTCCTTCATCGATTTATAGACTAGTTGGGAGAACAGACTATTGGACCAGGCAAACCATTTTCTAGTGAACATATTCGGGTCATCGACATGAAATCCTTCATGCATAAAACCAGTCCCCGCATCCGTTGACTCTAGCATCGCAAGCATGTCCAGCTTCTCTTCCTTCGTGGAAGCCGTCAAACCTTGCATAGACAATGCCATATGCCAGATATAATCTTTCGGAGTATGTGGACTGCCAATCCCTTTCGCTGCTGTTCCTTCGAAGTAAAAAGGATTCTCCTTGCTCAGCGCAAATCGGCGTGTATTCTGATAAATCTCATCATCTGCTGTAACATAGCCTAGATAAGGAATCGACATGAGTCCCGGTGTTCCCGCATCATCCATCAAGCAGTAGTTGCCGTAGCCGTCGGTCTCATAGGCGTATATTGGGCCAAATTTCGGATGACGATAAATACCATACAGCTTGATTCCATGATCAATGTCCGCTTCTAATGCTTTAAGCTCTTTTAGAAATTCAAGATCACGGAATACCCATTCTGCGAATTCCTGCATATGACGTAATGCAACAACGGCGAACATATTCCCTGGGATATTGTAATGGAAGTCGCAAGCATCATCGCTTGATCGGAACCCGGACCAGACCATCCCCGTGTAATTTACAGGCATACCAAGACCGTTGCTGCGTAACGTATCTTCAGGTATTCCATTATTACGCATAAAGCGGTAAGGAGATAATTCAGCATGGCGTTGCTCTGTTCTAAATAAATTGTATATTTTGACCATTGCTGCCTTAAATCCGGCGTCGAATATATCAGTTTTCCCCGTTTCTTTCCAATAGGCATAAGCCAGACGCATAGAAAAACAGAGAGAATCGATCTCGAATTTACGTTCCCACACCCAAGGGGACATTTCCGTAATATCGCTAGTGCTCCAATGCCAGTCATTCGCTGTTTCGTTAAACGCATTGGCATACGGATCAATATGTATATACTGAATATGTCGTTTAATTAAACCGCTAATGATACGTTGAAGATCCGGATCATTCTTCGCAAATGGCACATAGTGCATAACCTGCTCCACAGAATCTCGCAACCAGGAAGCTGGGATATCACCAGTAATGATGAATGTTGTTCCATCATCCATGAGCTTAGTCGTAGTCTCAAGTGTATTCGGAAAGCAGTTCTTGAAAAGCTGCAATAGTTTAGGCCGATGAGCTAACTTCTCCTCTGCTTCGTTCAATACTTCTTGAATCGCTTGTGGAAGCGGAAGCTTCGGCATTGAGATGGTTGGCAGTCTGAATTGTTCCATATTTCCACTCCTCTTGATAAAAATGAGTATAGATAGAGAGACGGGCAGCATGGCTGCCCGTCTCCACTAATCCTATTTGCGTTACCTTTAGATTAATCGTAGGCGTTTTGTTACGTTCAAAGCTTATTTCTTTGTCTGGTTCCACTCATCAAGCTGCTTTTGAACTTCAGCAATGACTTTATCCAGTCCAGCTTCTTTAAATTTCTTGGTTGCTTTTGGCAGATATGTTTTAGGATCAACAGAACCTGTGTATAGCGCTGGCATAAATTCTTTAGTTACGTTGTTGATGGCCGCTACTTCTGTTTTTACAGGTGTAGGATCAAATGCAAAACCGAAGGTAGGGGCTTCTTTTGATGAATCATTAAACTTCTTGAAAGCATCCCATTTATCAGCAGGGTCATCAGCATGCAGATAAGTCAGTAACATATTTCCAAGCGTGAAGCCTGGCATTGCATAGCTATCTTGCATAGCTGGCAGATCTTCAATGACATTCTCGGAAATTTTCTTATAATGAGTGCCTTCGATACCATAGTTGAGCAAATTGCGTAAGTACTTATCTGTATTCAAAAGATTCAAGAACATCATAGCCCGTTCAGGATCACCTGAGGTTACGGAAATAGCGTGCATCGAACCTGCAGCGGACTGTGTATACACATAAGGCTCATGCATAGGCGAAGTTACAATTTCATAACCTGCTGAACGAGACCAACCTTTTTCTGCATAAGGCTGTGTGATTTCGCGATCGGCAAACCATTTACCTGTCTTAATGTTATCAATACCTTCAAGTGTTGCAACGTCTGGGCGTAAGTAACCTGCTGTGTAAAGTCTGCGCATCGTATCTAACGATGTTGCAAGTTCAGGTGTCTCCAGAATATTAACAACCTTGCCATCTGTGGAATCCATATAGACCCCAATAGGTAACTCATCACCTAATACATAGTCAAATGGCATGAATGGTTTAAAGCCTTTAGGAACAGCTAGCGGTGTAATATCCGCAGGCTCATTCTCTTTAATCGTTTTAAGAAGTGGCTCTAGATCATCCAATGTACGAATGTTGGAAATGTCCATGTTATATTTATCTACATATTTCTTATTGAAGCGCCATACCCATTGCTGTCCAAGCTCCTTATTTACAGGAACACCATAGATCTCACCTTTAATCTTAGTTCCTTCTAAGAAACGTGGGTCCAAAACTTCTTTCGTTTCCTTTCCATACTTATCTAGCAGATCGTTCAGACCCAAGAAGGTACCGTTAGCTGCATTACGGCGGAAATCATTTGTCCAAGAAGAGGTAAAGGCAATGTCATAAGGCTCACCAGAAGCGGTAATGACTTGCATCTTCTTATCGTAATCACCCCAATCGAACATCGTAATGTTCAACGTCGCATTAATTTTTTCTTGGGTATATTTATTAACTTCTTTTAATACAAGATCCAAATCCTTTTGAGGTCCACCAATTAAATACATCTTCAGCTCATATGGCTTTAATTCCGATGTACTCCCTGCTGAATTCCCTGCTGCCGCTGAATTGTTTGTTTCTTTAGCAGCATTTGTATTATTATTCGAACCACATCCAGCAAGAAGGCCAGAGAAAAGCATTGTTCCAGCAAGAGCGAGCGTTAAACTTTTTTTCACTTTCATTTCTATTTTCCCCCTTTAGTTTAATTAACTCTTTATTTATATCGACTCCTGTTCTAGCGATTCGAATAAATACATCTTAGTAGTGTTACTCTTTTAAAGAGCCAACAGTTAAGCCTTTTACAAAATACTTTTGGAAGAAGGGATACGCTAGTGCTATAGGCAAGGTCGCCAGTACAACCATCGCCATACGAACGGTTTCTGTCGGCAATGTCGCAGCAATCTCAAAGCTTGATCCCATCTGCATGCTGTTCTGGATAACAAACTCCATATTATTCTGAATTCGCATCAGCATCGCTTGGAGCGGTACAAGACTCGCATCATCTATATACAGCAGCGCATTAAACCAATCATTCCAATAGCCCAGCGTACAGAACAATCCAATCGTTGCAATCCCCGGTAATGAGATCGGAAGTACAATTTGCAGGAATGTCCGAAACTCCCCTGAACCGTCGATTTTGGCTGCCTCAATGAGTGCATCAGGCACTGAAGTCTGGAAGAAGGTCCGCATCACTAGGATGAAAAAGGCATTCATCGCTATTGGCAATATTAAAGCCCATATCGTGTTGTACAAATGTAAAAACTGTGTGGCCACAATATAGTTTGGAACCATTCCGCCTGAGAATAACATCGTGAAGAAGGCGAAGAAGCTGAAAAAATTACGATAGCGAAATGATCTTCGAGAAAGAACATAGGCGTAAGTTGTAATTAGAAATAAGCTAATGAGCGTACCTAGTACAGTAACAAGTAAGGTAACTCCAAAGGAACGAAATAACTGATCACCTGTGTTAAAAATAAACTGATACGCCGCCATACTAAATTTTTCTGGAATTAAGCTAAATCCATTTAAAGCGAGTACTTTCTCATCTGTAAAAGAAATGGCTATGACAAACAAGAACGGAAACACACAGGTAAAGGCGAAAACTCCAATCACAATATTGAGTACCACATTCCAAAAAGGAGTAATGGCGTTGTTGTCGACTTCTTTCGGCTTACGTTTGAATACTTCCATAACGTCAATTGACTCCTTTCTAGAATATCGCGTTTTCTTTGCTGATCTTTTTCACAATAGAATTCGTTACAATTACCATGATAAATCCAACGATCGATTGATATAGACCCGCTGCTGTACTCATCCCTAGGTTTCCTGTCGTACTCATGCTTCGATAGATATAAGTATCGATAACATTCGTTACGGAGTATAGAACACCGGAATCCCGAGGTATTTGATAGAATAGACCGAAGTCAGATCTAAAAATACCACCAATCGCTAGAATAGTTAGCGTTACCATTAAAGGTTTAAGCAAAGGAAGTGTAATAAACTTAATTTGCTGCCATTTGCTGGCCCCATCAATCATTGCCGCTTCATAGTAGGACTTGTCGATACCCGCTATAGCCGCTAAGTAAACAACACTTGAATAACCAATTGATTTCCAAATTCCCATGAAAATTAGGATATATGGCCAAAAGCGAGTATCACCATACCAGGAAACAGGATCGCCTCCGAAGTAAACAATCACTTGATTCAAGATCCCTTTATCTACACTTAGGAAGCTGAATGTAAAGAAACTAATAATAACCCAAGAAAGAAAATAAGGCATAAACATCGCCGTTTGATAAACTTTGGCCATCCGTTTGTTCACAAGTTCGTTCAAGGTGATTGCAATGCCCACCGCAAGAACTAAACCGAGAGAGATCAACGCCACGTTATACAGTATCGTATTTCTTGTAATAATATAGGCGTCCTCTGTCGAGAACAAAAAGTTGAAATTTTCAAGGCCAACCCACTTACTATTTAAAACGCTTGCAAAGAATCCGTCCCGATGAATCTTGAAATCCTTAAATGCAATAATGGTTCCGAACATCGGTAAGTAACAAAAGATTAGGAACCATATTGTCCCTGGTAATACCATAAACCACAGTACTTTATCCTTATTTAAGCTTTTGAAAAATGCAGACACTATTCCACATCCCCCTTCTCTATCCCCAAACAATCCCCGTAATACCCTTTCGATCTTATTTCCTTGCCCCTTTAACTATCTTTAATTCTGCGCTATAAAAGCGGTTTCATAAAGTTGAAAAACTCCAGAATGATATGTAAAAATTAAAGATCGCAAGAAAAAATGACCTCCGTGAGGCTTGAAATCCCTTAAGATTTGAACAAAAAAAAGGAAACATTCTCGTGACCAACGTTCGTGAACCCTCCACTTGAACGTGATACCCGGGAACATTTCCTAAATCCTACGCCTTTTCTTTTTTATACATATTTCGAAGTTCTGTTGGAGATATGCCTGCTGATTTTTTGAACTGGCGATAAAAATACGCTGGATCTAGATACCCTACTTCAGCTGCTATTTCATTGGTTAATAACGTAGTTTGAAGCAGCAGTTGTCTTGCTTTTTCAATTCGGAATTGATTCACATAATCAGAGAAGCTTCGCCCCATCTCCTTCTGAAATAGCTGTCCCAAGTAAGTAGGATGCATATTCATTCGCTGACTGAGCGTCTTCAGAGATAGTTCTTCTCTATAATGTTTGCTCACTTGATCCACCATATATCTCATATTCGGACTGAGCTCATCACTCACTAACGATAATTGGTCCAGCGTTTCATTCACACTTTCCTGCACATGATGAAGCAACTGCTCAATGGTATGGATGCGTAGCAAAGGATTAAACACAGCACTGAAATTACAGTTTTTCTCCATATTCTTAGCGATCAACATTAATTCAATCGCTACGTTGTAATTATCAATGCGTGTAATCACGCCACATCCGAACAGCTTTTGGAATGTTTCTGCGATAAATTGATTTGCCGCCTCACGCTCTCCAGATAATAATAGTTTAGTAAATGCTTCATAATCAATTTCGAGCTTTTCCTCGTGTAACACCATCTTCGATAGTTGGTCCACATCTATAATCGGGTAGCCCGGCAGCATCAGATGATCCACATATAAACTTTTCGCTTTTTTATAACTTTGTGGTACTTCTTGAAAAGTATATTCCTTACTTCCTATCGTAATCCAGACAGACTTTCCTAATTCATGCATAATCTCACATTGCACTTGTTGCAGCATGCAATACATTTCTTCTTTGTTCTCATCTTCAGCCGACTCCGCAACAATAAGAACAAGATCACCTTCCATATCTATAAATACAATAACTGTTCCGCGCTCTGCTACGGACTGCACTGCGATACGATAACATTCTTCCATAAGTTGATTAGGGTGCAGTTGACTCTCGTCCTCTTCATGTTCCGTAATAAGCCGAATCGCAGCCACCGTAAAACATGAACAGTCCAAGGAAATATTTAAGACTTTTGAACGATGCAATAGCTCCTGTCGATCTATATTTCCAGTGACCCAACGATTTAGAATATTGTTACGTAAAACTTGCTGATCCTCCTTCGCATGAAATTGTTCAACATCCTCTTGATTGAGGACCTCAACAATTTGCTCAATGGTCGATTCCAATTCTTTTATGTTAATGGGTTTAAGAATATAATTCTCAATGCCTAGACTCATTCCAGCTTTTAAATACTCAAATTGTTCATAGCCGCTTAAGATAATAAATCTCATTTTTGAATCAAAAGACTTAATTTGTTGAATGAGTTCAAGTCCCGTTAGCTTCGGCATCGTAATATCTGTAATTAATATGTCAATGGCTTCGTTATGGCTATGCAAAAATTCTAAAGCTTCTTCCCCATTACTCGCTTGCCCTGCGATTCTTAGTCCATAATCTTCCCATTCGATCACTGAACGTAATCCTTCGAGAATAAGAGGTTCATCATCCACAATAAGTATGTTGTGCATTATTTAATACTCTCCCTTACCACTGGTATATTCATGATGACTGTTGTTCCTACACCGATCTCACTAGCAATCGATAATCCATATTCAATCCCATAATAAAGCTTAATTCGCTCATTCACATTACATAGTCCAAGCGAGGAAGGTGGTGCATCCATTCGCATACTGACTTGAAGTGTTTTTTGAAGTTCCGTTAGCTTGCTGGGAATAATCCCATTTCCGTTATCTCTAATAGCAATTTGAATGCTACCGTCTGATTCAGTTACTTCAATGCGGATTAAGTTATCGGAGCGTTCGGGCCTGAATCCGTGAACAATATAATTTTCAATGACCGGCTGAATCAGCAGTTTAACGATAGAACAATTCATAGCCACTGGACTTATTCGCGACTCGATTTGAAGCTTATCTTTATGCCTAATCTGAAACAGCTCAAGATATAGATTGCAATATTCAATCTCATCAGCGATGGTAACAACCATACTTTTCTTAATCATCGTTCGGAATAACGTAGATAAAATGTAAATCATCTGACCTACATCCTTCGCACCTTGCGAAATAGCCCGCATCCTTATAGCTTCAAGCGTATTATATAAAAAATGCGGATTAATCTGCGATTGAAGAGCAACGAGTTCTGCATTTTTTTGCGTAATTTCTGAAATGTAAACTTTATTAATATACAGCTCTAGTCTTTCACACATATAGTTAAAATTGTTGGCAATAAGCTGCAATTCATCCTCCCGGTTAAGATGAATGCGCGTGCTTAAGTCGCCTTCCTGTAAGCGCTTCATAGATTTGACAATGATCTTCACTTTTTTAGAGAAACGTAAAATTATTCCGTATGTAATGGACATTGCCGCAACAATTAGTGCTGCCGTAATCCCGATAATCCAATTTCGTACTACCACCATTTCTTTATTGACCTGCGACTTCTGAATGATTCCTGCCACAATAAGACCTGAGCTATTCGTTGTATTTAAGTTAACTTTGGATAGTCCATCCAGTGCAGTCCAGTTGTCTGAATAAAGACCAGCGATATGCGGATACTGCTGTCCCATATACCTTCCTAAGGAATCATATATGACGTCACCGCTTGGTGTTAGAACCAATACTTGACCATTATTCTCTGTACCTTTCGTACCAAGCCATTTTGAAATAAGTTCAGCATCAAAATCTATAATGAGCATACCGATCGTTTTCAATGAAATCGGATCTTTAAGCTCCCTAGTCATCGTATACAAATTGTTATTGTCTTCCCTTATTTCCTTAAGTAATAATTTTTTTTCATGCGAAACCCAACCATTCTTGGGTATGGGTGATTTTTGCTCCGAAATATCTATATCTCTTTTGTAGAGCTGTCGTGTATTATTTTTATATAAATAATAAAATTCTTTCTCAGTGCTGTATAAGATAACGTCAGAGATACCACTTTTCTGATTCAAATACGTTTTGAAGTAAGTATCGAATGTATGGGGTACAAAGCTCCCAATTTCAGCAAACTGATCTAAACGATATTTAAGATAATCTCCATAATCATGTTGCAAAAAGTAGGACAAATCCTCACTTACAGAAGCATCACTATAAATTTGCTGGATGGCCAATTGAATCCCTTCGTACTGCTGATTCATATATAAACTCACGTAATCCAGTACCTCTCGATTAGCATCAACATGTTGACGCGTGATCGTCTGTTCATAGTATTTATAAACGGTAATGGAAGAGGCAATGAGCGTAATAATGATGATGGATGAATATATAGCTAAAATTTTATTAAACAGTTTTTTTCGTAAATGATTTTGATAAAATTTCTTTATATTCAACAAATTCACCTTCCTTTAAAATCTAGCCTTTAGGATTAGAAGCTTAACACCACCTTTCTTTTTGTGCAATGGGAGCGCATTCATTTTTAGATGTAAATCTTTCCTCCTTACAACCTTTTTCTTTATCATGAGTTTACATCTCGCTAAAAATCGTCTATAGTTGGTTTCTACCCCCCAAACAAACCTGTAATCACCCTATAAGTCTTATAATCCTCGTCCCCCATCAAGATAATGGAGGGCTATTACTCATGTTTCTAACCAAACGTAAACTCAACTCCCAACTAAACGAGATTTCCGAATATCGTTACCGGGATCGAATACACATTCCTTTTTTCAATTCTATGATTGACGAACAAGGTGAAATTGCAGCGGAACCACCCGTGGATGGAGAATGGTCTAAGCTACAAGTTGGCGATACCTGGAAAGGCCGCGATTTGTATTTATGGCTAACGACACAGATAGACGTACCCGCCTCTTGGACAGGACGCAGGGTACTGGGTCGATTTGATTTTGGCGAGACAGGTGCCGGAAACAATTCCGGCTTTGAATCTTTATTCTTTTACAATGGTAAACCCTATCAAGGTGTAGATTCCAATCATACAGAAGTGTTCTTGCCGGATGAAACGGTAGGTACGCAGCTTCCACTTACTTTCCGTTTATGGTCGGGACTAGAAGGTGGCGGTCCTAAAAAAGATCAAACACATGGCATTCGTATGGCAGAAATTTGTTGGCTTGACGATGCAACGGATGATTTCTACTTTACTGCACTTGCTGTAGTTGAGACGCTGAACGTACTCGATTCAAAAACACCAGAATATACACAGCTGCTAAGTACAGTAGACCGCTCGTTTCTTCTGATTGACTGGTCTCGTCCAGGTTCAGAGGTCTTCTACGATTCGATCGAGGAAGCTCGTAATTATTTGCGTGATGAAATTAATAAAATGGAAAAGTCTTCGCCAGTTACTGTTACCTGTATTGGTCATACCCATATTGATGTAGCTTGGTTATGGCAATTGAAGCATACCCGTGAGAAATGTGCGCGCTCCTTCTCGACCGTACTCCGTCTGATGGAAATGTTCCCTGACTATACTTTTTTACAGACTCAACCTCAGCTCTATGAATATATCAAAAACGATTATCCAGAAATCTACGAGAAGATTCGTGAACGTGTTGCTGAAGGACGCTGGGAAGCTGGCGGTGGCATGTGGCTCGAGGCAGATTGTAACTTGACCTCAGGTGAGTCTCTTGTCCGTCAATTGCTATATGGTACTCGCTTCTTGCGTAATGAATTTGGTGTTGAATGTGATTATTTATGGCTGCCGGACGTATTTGGCTACAGCTGGTCCTTGCCACAAATTCTAAAAAAATCAGGAATTAATACGTTTATGACCACGAAAATTAGCTGGAATCAATACAACCGCATGCCACATGATACCTTCCAATGGCGCGGTATTGATGGCACTGAAGTATTAACACACTTCATTACAACACCAGAGCCTTGGTCTGAAGAAGATTCTTGGTTCTACACCTATAATGGCCGCATCATTCCTAAGACTGTAAAAGGAATTTGGGATACGTACCGGGATAAAGAAGTGAATCGCAATTTATTACTTTCTTACGGATATGGTGATGGCGGCGGCGGGGTTAACCGCGAAATGCTCGAGATGCGCCGCAGACTCAACGATCTCCCAGGACTACCGAAGATTGAAACAGGAACAGCAGGAGATTACTTCCGTAATCTGCAAGAAACCGTTGCTAATACAGATCGTTATGTCCATGTATGGGATGGTGAGCTTTACTTAGAATATCACCGTGGCACGTACACTAGCCAAGCCTACAATAAGCGGATGAACCGCAAGCTTGAACTGCTATACCGCGAGGCGGAATGGCTAAACGCACTGCAAAGTGTGGTGTCTGAAGATTGGTCGAACTATCGTCAGACCGATTTAGACGAGGGTTGGAGAATTATTTTGCGTAACCAATTCCATGATATTATTCCTGGTTCTTCAATTCGTGAAGTGTACGAAGACAGTACGATTGAATATGCTCAAGCCGAAGCCATTGGTCAATCTGTATGGGAACAATCTACGAAGGCACTAGTGAACGGAAGTGAAGCCGGTAAATATACCATCTGGAACAATGCTTCTTGGGAATTAACTGAGCTCGTAGAAATTACTATAGAGCCTGGCATGGAAACAGGACATTGGATAAACACAGAAGGTAAACCATTACAAGCTCAGCGTGAAGGTGACCGTTGGATCATTGAAGTGTCCGACATTCCTTCTCTCGGATACACCACCATCTCCTTCGTGGCAGATGTGAATTCTGAGCCACTAAGCACTCCATTCAAGCTGAATGAATCAGGAATTTCAACGCCTCACCTTGAAATAGCGTGGAACGAGCAAGGTCAATTGTCATCCATCTATGATAAACACGAACAGCGTCAAGTATTAGCTAATGGAAGTCACGGTAATGTGTTCCAAGTGTTTGAGGATAAACCATTAGCACATGAAGCTTGGGACATTGACATCTACTATCAGCAAAAAATGCGCGAAGTGATCGACTGCACTAGCATTGAAGTCATAGAAAATGGTTCATTGCGTTGTATAGTGCAATTCACATGGAGCTATATGGATTCCACGATTAAACAGCAAATGATCTTACACGCTGGGCATCGTCGTATCGACTTCGTGACGAACGTAGACTGGCATGAGAAAAAACAGCTAATGAAAGTAGCCTTCCCTGTTGCGATACGAGCTACCGAAGCCACTTATGATATCCAGTTCGGTAATGTTAAGCGTCCAACACACTGGAACACTAGCTGGGATTACGCTAGATTCGAGACTGTGGGTCATCAGTGGGCAGATTTATCAGATCGTGGTTATGGCGTTAGCTTGCTGAATGACTGCAAATATGGCTACGACATCAAGGATAATGTGATGCGTCTATCCCTAATCAAATCGGCAACACACCCTGACCCTGATGCGGATCAAGGCGAACATTCATTCACCTACTCTATCCTGCCTCATACTGGGGATTGGCTACAAGGTGATACCGTCCGTCAAGCCTGGTCCATCAACAATCCACTGCGGAGCACCATGGGGCAAGCTGAAGTAGAAACAAAGTCCATGATTCGTCTTTCTACGAATACGGTTATGGTATCTGCCCTTAAGAAATCTGAAGATGGTCAAAAATTAGTTGTACGTGTTCACGACTATTCCGGAAGCCGCCAGCAGATTGATATGACGAGCGACTTGAACATTATTTCGTGGCAAGAGTGTAATCTAATGGAACGTCCTGGAGGTGAGGTTCACACTGAACCTGTCATTACCTTTGTACTTGAACCTTACGAAATTAGAACATTTGAAATCGAAGTGTAGAATCTAATTAAATGGAGTAACATACAAAATCGGGGTGTCCCTGTAGCCATGTATAAAAGGCTGCGAGGACACCCCGTTTTTCGATTATGATTGTTTATTTTGAATTTAAGTATACACATTGCGCAATGAGTTACCGTAGCGTATACTCCAATTAAGGGAGAGATGTATATGAGAAGAATGGGGAAAATTACGATATTCACATGCGTTGGATTATTGAGCCTTGCTTTGATTGCTATTCTTGCGATTAGCGCTTTTGTGATCAAGAGACCGGCCACCGCCACCCCCGTAATCACGGAAGTGAAGCCTTATGAGTGGAATAAAGTCAAGCTGGACGGAAATGTCATTTCAAGTGATGGATCAGAGTATTTTATCTGGAATAAAAAGGGGGAGACTAATAACTGGATCATCTTCTTTTCCGGGGGAGGGGCCAGTTGGGATGCCCAAAGCGCCGCGCACCCAATCAAGCTAATGAACTTCATTAAAGGTGGAGATACGGGCAACTATTTCCAGAACATCCCCTTCTATATGCTGACATTGCTGAGAGGCATGATGGATACGGATAACCCTGCCAATCCTTTTCATGGATGGAATGTGGTCTACCTTCCCTATTCGACGGGTGATTTCCATATCGGTAACCGTACGGCTGAATATAAAAAAGAGGACGGCAGCACCTTTACAATGCGTTATAACGGCAGCAATAATGTGCGAAGCAGCCTTGATTGGATATATGCCAACGTGGAAAAGCCCGGCAAACTGCTAATTGCAGGTGAAAGTGCTGGTGGATTCGGGTCCGCCTTCTGGGCTCCGGAGATCGCCTCTCATTACAAAGACTCCGAGATCTTCCAATATTCAGATAGTTCATTCCTGAAATCAGACAAGTGGCCAAATGTTGTGAATAAGGAATGGCAGGCAGACTTCGTTAAGAACTTTGGGTATACCCCTGAAGCGGATATCATCGGGGCAGCATTTAAAGCGAACGGTCATCTACTGCCTGCGAATGCGGTAATATTGCAATCCTACTCGGTATTTGACGAGATTCTGATCCACTTTCAGAACAACATCAATGATTACAAGGGGCCCAGAGATCAACGCATTATTAATGAATGGTCACAGGAAATGCGGCAATCTGTATCTTCTTTGGCTGCCACTTTACCTAATTATTATTACTATCTGACCGACTATGGGCTAAATGCTAAGACGGGTACAACCCCGCACACTTTTGCAACCAGAGAGACCTTCTTTCAGGCTGAACAAGATGGTGTGAAGCTTCTGAAATGGCTAGGTGATGCAGTCAACCATCAGAAACCCTATTCAGTGGGCAGCAAGTTCCTCATGACGTCGAAGCCAGCTCAGAAATAGCACAGAATTAGCGAAATACTCGCACAAGGCAGGAGAGAAAATTAATGAATTTGCGTGAAAAGCAGATGCAAATGACGAGGGAGATCATTAAGGATACAGCGCTAAGCTTGTTCTGTGCTCAAGGTATTGAGCGCACGGATATGGCTCAAATTGCAGAACAAGCCGGGGTCTCCCGGCGCACTTTGTATCATCATTATAAGGACAAAGAAGAATTAGCCGCTCAAATCTATGTCCTTAACCTGGAGCGGATGTTTGGACAGCTGCTGTTTGATTTTGATTTTGAACAGCCGGTACAATCACTGGAGAACATTCTGGATAAATATTTGGCTTTAAGAGATCATCAGGAATCACTGATCTACTATGATGCCATTTTTGGAGTTTACTACAGCACACTTTCTAAAAATCCTGCAGAACTGCCTGACTTTAAGAAGGCTATGGAAGGCTGGTATTCGCGACTTATACTGCTTGACACAATAGCAGTGGCTCCGGAGGAAAAAAATAAGTGGTTGAACATTCTGCAGAAGTCCACCCACCTGTATTTCATGTATTTACAAAAAGCCGTTATTATTACGCATCAGCGGGGCGGTGTGGTTACGGAGGAAGACCGGGCAACAGACCGACAATTCAAGGATTTCATTATGCATGGCGTACGGCATTCCCGATGATTAAAAGAGTCTTTTCGTAATAGGTTTCATTTCGGTATAATATACCAATCGGTATTCGTACGGCTCTAGTTATATGGAAGGAGCAATGGCTGAAATGGACATTGGCAAATATGAGAATCTAGTTCCGAACGTTTTTTTGTTCGTCGACCGCAGATCCTTCCCGGATTGGGAGATAACGAGGAGCAAAATTGATTTCCATGACCTTACCTTCATTGTGGAAGGGAAATCAAACTATTTTATTAATGGGGAGAAATTTACGGTTGAAGCTGGTGATATGCTCTATGCACCTTCCGGAAGTATTCGGGAAGCGCAGACTTTTAAGGAGGCACCCATGCGTTCTTTTGCGTTTAATTTCTTCTGGGAAGGGGAGGACAATCATGTGCAGCTCCCTTTTGAGACCGTAACCAAAAACTGGAGAACTAAAGAGATCCTAGCGGACATCAAAGATTTCTCGCATGTATGGATGGGCAAACAGCCTTTTTATAAAATGAAGGCCAGAGCCATTTTTCAACTCATTGTGTATCGCCTGTTAAGCATAACCCACCATCAAGAGACACCTCTGATCGATCTGAGAATCCAAAAAGTAATGACCTATATTATGGATCATTATTCGGAGGAAGTTACGATCAAGGAACTAGCTGATTTGGTTGCCTTAAATCCTGTATATCTTGGCAAGCTGTTCAAGCAAAACACCGGTTCCACCTATAAGGAATTCATAAATAAAGTACGAGTGAACAATGCTGAGATGATTCTGTCCGCAGGTGGCTTCAATGTGTCCGAAGTAGCAGCGCACTGTGGTTATCAAGATGTCGCCTACTTCAGTAATGTTTTCAAAAATATCAAGGGTTATCCTCCGTCATCTGCCTTGAAATAACGGAGGCCCCTGAACCATTCGGGGATTCAGCCCTTCAATTAGCTCTAACTATGAATTAGTGCGTCCCCCTAGTATAGAAGCTCTCCTTTGGGCCCAAATAGGAATAAGGCAGCTCCGCAGCGGACAACACAAGCTTTTGCAGGACCAGGCCTGCATCCAATCCGTAAAAGCGGAGGGTATGAATCCCCTTTGTTAACGCATGACTTGTGGTCACGGTATGAATATTATCCATAACCGCGCGGCACCACGGTTCATTATCATGATTGCCGCCCGCAAAATCCGTAGGTAAAGCATCAGTAATCACTGGCGTCTGTGCATCGAAACCTACCGCATATTTTAATCCACTGAACTGTGACAGGTTGTTTGTCGGAGCAATATACGCGGTTAAGCTGTAATCTGCATTCTGCTGTACTAAAACCTGATATTCCAGATAAGGCGCATTCTCCGGCTGTTCAAAAGATACCGTATCCGGAAACATTTTAACCGAGGATAAATAACGCCCATAGTTAGCAATGGTCTTCCAGTCCACCCCTGATTGTGCAACACGACTTGAGGTATGCTCCGCTTCAATGGACACTCTATTATGCGTCTCGATAAAGGTCATCGCTGGCACATCCTGAATGTCAGTCCAGTCCGCAGCTACATTCACCTTAACGATGCCCCCGGCACCAGAGAGTGTAATTTCACCCGTCGATATCTCGTGAACCTTTTCCCAATCTACAGAAACCTGTAAGGTCTCCCCAGCCTTGATCCACCCCGATGTTTTCTCAAGCTTGATCCAAGCTGCACTGCTACTTGCCTGATATTCAAAGCCCGCTTCTCCACCGTTGCTGATAGTAATGCAATAGTTTTCTTTTTGCAGATTTGTAAATACAGGAAGCTTTGCCGTACCCGAAATATACGCTTGCTCCGTACCTTCCACATCAATAATCATTATAGAACCTTTGTCATGAATCAAAGTGCTCACCTCTGGATATTTCCACCCCTCTGCATTCCAGTGAACATACCCGACATGAGGGGAACTCATCATTCCTTGCCATTTTCCTTCTGAAATTTCGTTATTATAAACCTGCTCCAGGTGTTTATCCCTATCGATGGCTTCATGAGTCAGGGTAGCGTAGGTATTGGCCAATACACTGCCTCGTCCAGCATATAGCTCGTTAAGTCCAGCATATATTTGCATTTTGAGCACATTGGCTGATGCAGCAGCAGGGAAATATACAAGCTGGTAGTACGCATCTTTTAATGATTCAGGAATAAGAGCATAGTATTGGTCAGCGGCATTCTCCATCCTAATCGCCTGCTTCAGCACTCTCTGTGCCTCATTGTAATGGATTGGACTGAAGGTTGACGGATAAATAATCTCCGGCTTGCGGCGGCCGTTCATTCGGGTATACTCACTCAGCAATTGCGCGATGCCCAGGCATGTCTCATGTTCCAGTGCATATCCGAACTGCTGCTCTACCCAACGATTGGTATATTCCTCAGTCCGATTAATCGCTCCAGTACCCCAAGCTTCAAAGTCATAGGCCAATTCCATAAAGTAGGAAATAGGCAATTCCATAGGCTTCAAATCCCCGACGTTCACAATCCATACATCACGGATGCCATAGTCGAATGCCATACACATTTGCTCCCAAACCTTCTCCAGCGGAATCGTGTTTAACCATTCATAGGAATGTGGACCCCCATGATAGTCAAAATGATAATACATCCCCCATCCTGCACTTCGATCGCGTTCGTGTTCCGTTGGGATTTTGCGGAGATTGCCAAAGTTATCATCTGCCAGCAGGATCGTAACCTCATTCAGGACTTCCCAGTCCTTCAAGCCTTCAACCTCAGCAGTGCCATACCAATACTTCTCCACTTCCTTGTATACGGCTAGAATTTGGGGCGAGTGCTCAAGATTATATTTCTTTAATAATTCTTTTTGCGTAAGGATGATGTCCTTCAGCAGGTCAATATTCTCCTGGTCGGAGCCCTCCAGCGCAGAATCACTTTCTCCCCGCATCCCTAATGTAATTAAATTGTCAAAATCCTGATTCCGTTTGATTCCATCTTCCCAGAAATCCGTAATAGCCTGTTTGTTTCGGGCAAAGTCCCATAAGTTACTTGTTCCATATTGGTTGTATACCTTCTGCCATTCACTGCCTGCCCGAAATAAAGGTTCATGATGGGAGGTTCCCATTATAATGCCGTATTCCTGTGCGTGCTGGGCGTTGGCGATTGGATTGTTTTTACCGTTAAGGCTGAATTCGGCACTCCACATCGCTGGCCATAAATAATTCCCCTTTAATCGAAGAATTAGTTCAAACACCTTGTCATAGAAATCTTCATTAAAATCACCAAATCTTTGAGTTACCCAAGAGCCCAAGGACGGCCAGTCGTCATTCAAAAAAATCCCTCTGTATTTAACCGAAGGTTCTTTGGAAATCATATGTAGCTGGCTATCAGGTAAGATCAAATCTGCTTTTTTCTCTGGTATAACATCTGCCCAATATTTCCACGGACTAACACCAATTTTTTCAGAGATAGAATAAATCCCGTACATCGTCCCGCGTTTATCGCTTCCCACAATGACGAGCGCCTTGTCCACTCCTGCTGTCGGTTCTTCAACTACCTGAATCCTATAACATTCCCTTTTCCCTTGGATCGCAGACACATCCAATGTCCCCTCTGCAATTAAACGATCAATAAGCTCATTACTGCCGATCGATCCAGCGATTACAACGGTTCCATCCAATGTCTTCAATTGTGTATGTATTTCAGGTTCAACCTCTGTTACCTGTTTAACATCTGCTGCAAAAGACTGAGCCACGCGGCGCAAACCGGCATAATCCTTCCCTTTGGGATCCACGTAAATCTTAGCAGCTTTGCCCTGCTTCACAAGGTTTAATTCCTGCGTAGGCATGATTATTCTCCCCTTAAGCATCCTATTTTCGTATGGCTAGGCACATTATATAAGTAAGCGATTTCAACTTCCATGTGTAAACTAGCAAGTTTTTGTAATTATTAAATGAAACTTTGTTTATTGGTTGAACAATCTAGATATTTGGTGTTACTGTTAACAGGTATTCCCTTGTAGCAGAATCATTTCTTTTGCAAGCGCATCCATAACAAGAGAACCTTATAAAGCGAGGATGATCCATATGGAAAAGAATAACGAACTCATTGCAGGCGAACAGATTGAAGGTCCGAAGGCTCCAAAGGACCCGGCTGATCGTAGAAACGGCTTTTTTGTGCTGTATGAAACAGCAATTGAAGCAACAGCAAGAGCCGAAGGCAAACCGTCACAGGAAGTTTATCTGGAAGGTAACTATCTGATCGACAAGACCAGATTTATAGGCGGTGTTACAGACGAGGCGATTCTGGAGCTTCTGGGGAGCAGCACTGGATTTCGCAAATTGGTCCATAGTATCGGAGTATCCGTGAGAAGGACTAACGCGCAGGAAGATCCAGTCACTTTTTTATTGCAGCACTGGGGCAAAACTAGTAAATATGAAACCGGCAGTTATTTACGTGTACCCTGCCCCGCCGATGGTTCAGAGGTTATTTTGAGGTTAGCAGATTGTCCGGGTTCTGAAGAAGATGATGTGCTCGGAAAATTTGCTTTTGAATTTAATCACGCAGGCGAAATGGCGATTGCGAGTGTTATTTTTTATTTGCATGACGGTTATTCTGTTCCAGAGCTAATCCTTGAACCACCAGTTGCTTTTGAATCGAATGAGTACCAAAAGATCATTACACAATCCTTGCTGCACGCTGGTAATAATAAAAGATTAAAAGCTGCCATAAATAAGGCTATAAAGGGCGAGGAAGTCACGATCGCTTATATTGGAGGTTCCATTACTCAAGGAGCCGGTGCTAAGCCGATACACACGGAATGTTATGCCTATCAGTCGTATTTAAGATTTAAAGACTTATTCGGCACAAAGGGTGGCGAGAACATCCATTTTGTGAAGGCTGGGGTCGGCGGAACACCCTCCGAGCTTGGCGTCATCCGTTATGAAAGAGATATTCTTAGAGACGGTTCCGTAACACCAGATATCGTGGTAGTGGAATTTGCGGTAAACGACGAAGGAGATGAAACGAAAGGCAATTGTTTTGAAAGCTTATGCTTAAAAATACTTTCCGCCGATCATCAGCCAGCCGTAATCCTTCTGTTCAGTGTGTTTATGAATGACTGGAACCTGCAGGATCGGCTCTCCCCCATTGGCCGCCATTATAATCTTCCTATGGTTAGTGTAAAGGATGCCGTATCCGAGCAGTTCCGCCTGAGTAAAGCTGAAGGCAACATCATCTCTAAACGGCAATTTTTCTATGATATCTATCATCCGACAAATGAGGGGCACCGGGTAATGGCTGATTGTCTCGCTTATTTATTCACCGAAACCCATAAATCACTAATGAATGAAGATGAGATCTTATTGGATCAACGACCAGTTATCGGGAATGATTTTGCAGGAACCCTCCTGCTGGATCGAAAAAACTATTTTGACGCAGGTAAGATCGAAGTAGGCGGATTTTCGGGGATCGATACCGATTTGCAGCGGGTAGAAATGGATGCTGACTCTCACGGTACTCCGGAATTCCCTCATAATTGGATGCATTCAAGAGCGTCTGGAGAAGAAAGCTTCAAGCTGACAATAACGAGTAAAAATCTCATCCTCGTATACAAGGATTCCGGCAGCAGCGAATTCGGCAAGGCGGATATCTTCGTAGACGGCAGCCTTGCAGTTACTGCTGATCCTCACGTGAACAACTGGACACATTGCAATCCGGTAATTCTATATCAAAACGAAGCTAGCAGTGAGCATCAGATAGAAATCAAAATGGTGCCCGAAGATCAGGATAAGTGTTTTACTATACTAGGCTTCGGTTATACCCTTTAATCAGTTGCACCAGTTGCAAGACAGCCCCGATGTATTCTTCATCAGGGCTGTCTTTATTGTATCGCTTGGAATTTTGTCCATTTCCCACTAATATACCGCCAAATAAACAATGCCGACTTAATCAACCAATCACAATAGACAGCAATCCACGTTGCAAACATATCCATATGAAACCAATATACTAGTGCATAACATAATGAAAAACCCGCTCAATAAGCGGGTTATCGCTGTTATATGGACAGAATTGCTCTCATTCTTGCTCTCCTTACTCCAGCTCGGTCCCTATCCCCTTTTCTCTCGCCTTGTTCACGTAATACACCGCTGTAGCGATATCAAAGACGGCCATCCCCATCGGGCAAAAGAAGATCGGTTCATCTTCGCCGAATTCAGCTAGGCTGTGGCGCAAGACAACATCGGTAATCATCTGGGTGTCAGCACGAGTGAGCCCCTGCTCCAAATGAAGCTGCTCAATATCCGTGTTCTCACGGCACACTTCATCCCAATCGTCGACGATAATGGCTTTTAACGAAGCTAACGCCTCCGGCTTATAATCACGCAGTGAAACATTCAACAGAAGACTACCTTTTTCAGGATACAGATCGATATACCGATGTTCGGATACAGTACAAGTAATAAAGATATTCGAATGCTGATAAACGTCCGCCCACGTCTCAGCCACTTCTATCCTATTTCTATAGAAAGATGAGATTCCTGATAAGTCTACTCCCTTGATATCGAAAATCCGGATACGTTCGACTCGATCCCCGTACAAAGCCGTAACCATTTGACAATGATACTGCCCAATCGGTCCCCAGCCGATAATGCCTAGATGAATCCGCTCCACTGAACGCGCCAGCAAAAAGTAACGAATCATCAGTCCGCTGATGGAAGCCGTCCTAATAATACTGGGAAGCGGAGAGTTCAAGACGGCTGAAGGCCGGCCTGTACTTGGTTCATTCAATACAATGATGCTATGCGCGCGAGGAAGATCAGCCTCAATATTATCTGGGAAGCTAGAAATCCACTTTATCCCTGCCGCGTTCACCTCTCCCCCTACGTAAGCGGGCATTGCAATAATCCGGTTTTGTGGACTCTTATACCTTAGGTAGGGCTTTATCGGCTGGACATAATCACCTGAATCGATGATACCCACAGCAGTCTCTACCGATTCCACAAGAATAGGCCAATCAACACCTACTGCCCGTATATCTCGATCATTTAAGTACAGCATACCGTCACCTCCTTATGAAACATATCGTTTCTTACATCTCAGTGAGATCATCACATTCAGCCAACAGCTCCTGACCGAATTGGTTCTGAAGCCATGAGTCAGAATATACGGTATCGAGGTAACGCTCTCCCTTATCATGCAGTATGACTGCGCAGACAGCTCCCGGAGTCAATTCTGGCTCCATCTGCTTCACGGCGGCAATGACTCCCCCGGAGGATGCGCCAGCCAGGATGGATTCGTTCTGCGCCAACATCCGGCAACCTTTTACTATATCTGAATCCGAGACATGCACGATATGGTCGATTATATCTGTTCTGCAGAAAGGTGGCACGATGCCGGCACCCAGTCCTGGGAAGCGCCGTGTACTCTTATTTCCGCCGAAAATCGCGCTTCCCTCTGCATCGACAGCCACGATCTTGGTCCGAAGTCCGTGATCTCTTGCGTATTCCGCAAGACCCCGTATGGTTCCGCATGTACTAACGCTGCAAAATAAATAATCCACTCGTTCAAGATCAGTCACGATTTCTTTCATTGTCGTATGGTAGTGGGCTAAATAATTATTTGCGTTCGCATACTGATTCGGCCAGTAGCTGCCCGGTATCTCCGCCAACAACTGCTGCACACGTTTCAGTCTAGCAGGAAGAAACTCCCCTGTTACGGGATCGGGATTGGCGACATAGTCGATTTTGGCATCCAACGCCTTCAGAATTTGCAGATTCGTTTCCGTGGTTCTAGGATCAATAACGCTGATAAAACGCATCCCCAAATACTTACAAATCATGGCCAAGCTGATCGCCATATTACCAGAGCTTGATTCAATGATGGTGGTTCCCGGGCCTATTGTTTCTTCCTTCCATGCCTCTTGGATCATCCGCAGGGCGGGACGATCTTTGGCGCTTCCCCCCGGGTTCATCAGCTCCATTTTTGCATAGACGTCAAACTCACTTTTATAGAACAAGCTCTTCAGCTTGATTAAGGGTGTATTTCCGATAGTCGACAAAATACCATCAGTGAAGTCCATCTCTGCGCGATCTTTATCTTTCTGGTAATATAGCTTTTTGTTCTTAACCTTTCCGCTGTCCATTGACTCGTCTTTGCCTACTATAATGACCTCAATATCATCCAGCAGATGGTTTCGAATCATCATGCCGATTTCCGGAATGCATTCCCTAATTTCCTCTTTGATCTTCGGGACAATGGTGTTATCCGCAGATTTACTTTTGATATAAACGGTCAGCGCGTTCTTCCTCACTTTGACCCGAATGATCGCATCTTCAAGATGTCGGTATACGACCTGTTCGATATCGTACAGGCTTATTTTCTCCCCGTGCTTCAGCTCCCGACCCACCCGTTTGACGATGGAACTAAAGCTCTGCTTCTCCACACCATCTATCATCACAGACCTAAAGTCCCTTACAACGTCATAGGTAACGAAACGAATAGCTGGCAGCATTTTGCGAACCATGGAGGTAAGAACAAGAACACTTTCATCATTACTAAGCGGACTTAGTTCTTCGCCAATCTCCTGCGCCCCGACCCCTTCCGCAAAAATCCCATCAGCAAAAATATACCTGCCAAGATCATGTGAATAATAAGCAATCGTGCCTATTTCAATAGAGCCATACGTATCAATGATGTCGCGCGGTTCAAGACCGAACAGACGGGCCATATTCCGCTGCCAACCTAATGAGGCGATTTCCCCTACCAAAATAATCTTTCGGATTCCAAAAGCCTGCGGATCTCTAGTAGCATGTACGATATGATCAAGGATGGAAGGCATTGTGTAGAGTAAGTCAGGCTTGAAGGTTTGTAGCTGTTCAATATGCTGCTCAATCGGCAATTCGAAGGGAATTGAATGATGTTCCAATCCTAACCGCTCAAAAATGGACAGCGCAGTGTTCGCCGCATGCCCAGTACCCATATCCGCCAAAGCGCTAACACATCCGCTTCCCGCAATAAGATCACCGTACAGCTTCGTTTTAATATCTATATAGTGCTTATCGTCTTCCTTAGAGTAAAGTATCGCTTTTCGACGGCCAGTGCTTGTACCCGACGTCCTATATACGGTCAAAGAAGGATCAAAAGGTTGATTATAATAATAAGTATCTAGTGTTGTCGACGTCATAAGCGGAAGCGTCTCTAAGCTAGAATTCGCTCTTTCGCCGCCGATCAGCCCCTTATACCAGGGAAATGCCTCAATTACTTCAAATAACTTATCCTGCAATTTGTCTTTGTCGAGCAGCATGATGGCCGCCTCCTGTTGACCGCTAGCTGCAGCCCATAGATAAATACCTACCATAATCATATGTAGAGTTCTTTCAGTGTGTTCTACGATTCGGTGGTTGCCCAATCAAAAGCTGAGGCATTTCCGTAATATAGCCTATGGATCTTTTGAGACGGAGGGACAAAATGATGAAGCAGATAAGTCGTATATCCAATAAGCTGACAAAGACAAGGGTGCTGGTTAGAAATCAAGAGTTAAATAAACATGTCCCGCTTACAAAAAAAATGGATAAGAACACTCTCTATGAAATGCTACAAAAATATAAGATGGTGTACATTAAGCCTTGCTGCGGATCTTTAGGACAGGGCGTGATACGGGTTGAACTTACTCGTGCACAATACAGCTATCAGTCCGGTACCCACGTACACAAATTCTCTAATTACGACACGGCATATCGGGCCCTCTTACGAGAAGCCCAAGGGAAGTCCTATTTAGTTCAAAAGGGGATCAGGCTGTTGGTGTACGATGGCCGCCCATTCGATATCCGGGTGATGGTGCAGCGAAATTCTAAAGGTGGGTGGGAAACAACAGGGGTTGCAGGACGCGTGGCGCATCCTCGCAAAGTAGTTACAAACGGGAGTCAAGGAGGAACGATTTATCCGGTTGAGGAATTATTGAAAGCCTACACAAACACAGAGAATTGTACAATATTGATCCGATCCCTGAAGCAAATTGGAGTGAAATCCGCCAGACAGCTTAGCACTGTCTATCCTGGCCTTCAGGAAATCGGTGTAGATATTGCCTTAGATCAACGTCTCAAGCCATGGATCTTGGAAGTGAATACGGCTCCCGATCCGTGCCCGTTTACTAAGCTGAAAGACACCCGTATGATTGACCGAATTGTCAGATATGCAAAAGTATACGGTCGCACATACAATCTCAAGTGCATGAAATCAAAACAAGGGATGGTGTGAAGCATAGTAGAATCCATGTGCCGCGGCGAACTGTGCATTTACAAGTACACAGCTCGCCTTTTGTACGGAGTATAGGGTCTGTGTATTCAGAGGATGGACGAAAAAAGACGAGAAATCCCCTCTTTAAATTTGATTATAAGGGACCTTTCTTTATAACGCTCAGGGGTAAGCTCTGTACTTAACTGGCTATCTTCATGAAACAATTCTTGAAGCTGTTTAGCAACTTGCTCATCATAAACAATTGCATTAACTTCGAAATTGAGTCTAAAGCTCCGGGAATCAATATTCATTGTCCCTACGGACGCTACTTCTTCATCTACCACAATCGTCTTGGCATGCAAGAAACCATTTTCATATAACAGAATTTTCGCTCCATAATTCAATAATTCACCTGCATACGCCCAAGTTGCCCAGTATACAAAAGGGTGGTCAGGTTTATTTGGAATCATAATCCGTACATCCACACCGGATAGGAGTGCAATTTTACATGCATCCATAAAACTGCTATCTGGAATGAAGTATGGCGTCTGAATATACACACTCCGTTTGGCGTTCAAGATCAGCTTAATATACATATTTTTCAGATGCTCAACTAGCGAGTTAGGACCACTAGACACAATTTGAGCGGGACTTGATCCGGCATGACCTCCAGTAGTAAAGGAAAATTGATCGAAGCTTACCTGCTCGTGTTTCCGGGCATGTTTCCAATCCAGAAGAAACCTGCCTTGAATTTGATTAACGGAACCACCCTTCATTCTAAAATGTGTATCCCGCCAATATCCAAACTTTTTATCTATCCCTAAGTATTCATTTCCCACATTAAATCCACCAATATAAGCAATTTCCCCATCGATGATACATAGTTTTCTATGATTTCGATTATTCATCCGAAAATTTATCGGTCTAAGCAGTGATGAAAAGAATACCTCTACTTCTCCACCAGCAGAAAGTAGTTCTTTAAAGAACTTAAGAGAAAGTCTCTTGGAGCCGATTTCGTCATAGAGAACCCTCACTTTTACGCCTTCTTTGGCTTTTTTAGTTAATTCATCTCTTAATTTTGTCCCTAAATCATCAGGCTGGATGATGTAATATTGAATGTTGACCTCTTTTTTGGCATTTCTAATATCATTAAATAAAGAGTCAAACTTTTGTTTACCATCGTTAAAAATAGCTATCTCGTTATCTGTTGTCATTAGCGCATTCGATGAAACAAGGTTCATATGAATTAAATCAGCATATTTCGTTAACAAAGCGTTCTGATTCTCGCGTTGATCCTTTAATGTAGCCAATTGATGATCTACAGTTGATTGTAGATATTTACTTTCTTCAGCTGAAAGGCCAAAGAAATTCTTTTTTGCTAAATTACGACCAAGAAAGAGATAAATAATAAAGCCCAAAATGGGAATGAAATAAAAAACCATAAGCCACGCCCACGTATAACCAATATCTCTCCTCTCAAAAAATAAAAAACCAGCAGAGAGCAATATGTTTATAATCATAACAAATGAAAGTATCCACGTGACCAGACTGCCGTTGTCCATAAGGAGTTCCTGCCTTTCTTATCTTTCTATAGATGTCGGTATTTCTAGTTTTGCCAAAAGTCAGTTTATTCATCGTCTGATAAATCAATACTTCTGTAAATGACTAGATAGAGTACTATAGCATAATTGTCCATCTAAGAAAACATTTGATAAAAAACTCAATAATTAAAAGATAAAATCATAAAAATCCACATAAAAACAATAGCCCTAGTGCAGCAGTTCTGCATCAGGGCTATTGTTGTGACTTTTCAATTAGTGTGAGAAATATTCAACCAACTCATTATATATTAAGAACGATTTCTCTCCCAAAATGAGTGACAATGGTTAACGTTCCCTCGGTGAACTTAACTTTCAAATCTTGCTCAGGTGAATGCTTGAGGACCTCATCAGCTTGATCAGCCTGAATATCCAAAGCCCCCTCTGAAGGACAACCATAGACGGCCGAAGCGAGCCAATGAATTCCCGGCTCAAGGGTGCTCGTCAGCATCGGCAGCACCGTTCGAGGGTGAAGCAGGTTCGTATTGGCGTTCGGCCAGACCAGCTCACCCTTCCGACAACCTAGCAAATTCTTGATTGAGCTGGTTCCCCAAGCAGTGGAGGCCATCGCACCAGCCACATCGATCTTCGATAGCATTTCATTCTCTTGGCCAAGTGCGAATCCACCCTCTGCGGTATCCAGCGACCGTCCAGTTTCGACTCGATGAATCCGAATATGCCAAGGAAGTCCGGCGACAACCCAAGTCTGAACCTCGACATTGGCCCACGGCTTCCAGACGGAACGAAGGACGTTGTCTATCATCTCAGACTCTAAATTCTGGCGTCGTACCCGGTATAAGTTGTCTCCGCGCTCGCTCAGCGCAAGCATAGCGTCGAACGCTCCTTGGGAGAGCCCCCATTCGGAGCGGGGCACGCTGAAGCCGAAGCTTGTTGAATACACGAATTTTTCGTATTTGGCCGAGGTATGGGTATGTTCATTCGTGTATAAATGTCCGCTGTTGAAGGCTGCCACATGACCGGAAACGGAATCGCGGACGATGACAAGATGGGCAGGCTTCTGAACCATGACAGCCGGAATGGCCGGTAGCGGCAGTTCCTCTTCCTTCCAGAACGGATGATCCACCCCTAGAGCCAGCGGCAAGAAAGTCTTTAACGCCCAATACGGAGATCCGGGAGCATTATAATTCTCCGCCATGACCAGATTCGGGTAAGTATATCCGATGGTCAGTACGCCATCGGCGTCAACAATCGGCTGACTGAACCACCAACGCAGATTTCGCAGCACCACACCTTTTACCACACCAGCAGAAAATCCTTCAACGTCTGCATAGGCAAAGGCGCTCCAAAATGCCGACTGGGCAAAGCGGTAAGTCAAGCTACGCCCATAAGGAAGTGCGGAGCCGTCGGGTGCGAACCAGCCGATGAATTCAGCAGCAAACAATCGAGCCCGTTCTTTGAACACACGGGAACGTTCGGGGTCTTCCTGTTCCATCAGCTTTGCGTACAGCAGTGCATAGTAATGAATAGCAAAAGGTACGTAATAATCGCTGTGACCATTAATCCCGTCGCTGTACCAGCCCTCTCCCAAATAGAAATCATCCATGCGCTTTAAATTGCTCTCCAGTTGTCCTGCGTCGTAGGGACGACCGATTTTGCGGAATCCGATATTGACTAGAACATTAAAGAACAGCCAATTGCAATCATAGCAAGGATGGGCGTTTATTTGATTCAGCCAACGGTATAATTGATCCTGCTCATTCGGAGCAAGCGGCAACCAAATCTGTTCAGGAATGGCTGCCAATGCGAAGCCGAAGACCGCCATTTCGACCAAACGCTGATCGTAGTCCTTCACCTCTCCCCAATATTCTTCATGAGAAGGATCGGTGCCATGCCGAATGCCATCCAGCACGATGTCCCAGAGTTCGCTGTCTCCACCACCAATGAGCAGGGGTACCAAACCCCACAACACCCGCGAGAAACCTTCCATTTCAGCAGTTGCTGCCGAATAGCTCGCCCCTGTTTTGCCAATTTTAAGTCGTGAGCCACCTTTGCTGTAGAACGGCCGAAGTGGATCCGTAAGCTGCTCAAGTGCGATCACCAGATCCTCACGGGTCTTTAGCGGATTATCTCCAATACGAAAAAAAGATTTCTCATTGTTCATCATAATCCCCCCTATTCCCAATAGAAGGGTCCTGCTGCTTTAAGCCGAGCCAGTGCTTCGACATAGAAAAAATCACCGTAGATAAGCGGAACATCTATATTCCGGTTCTCAGGGTAGTTACTTGTACCATGAAGCAGCAACCCTTCCTCGTCCGCATTGTCCCAACTGCCATAATTCCTGTAGAGAGATTCCACTATTCTTATAGCCCCGTTCCGGTACACATGGGACTCCGCATCATCCACCTGGTCGGCTAGCAGCAGCAATCCACTCGCTGCGCAGGAACCAGCGGAGCTATCACGTATCTCGCCGACTTCACCGGGAGCGCGAAAATCCCAATGTGGAACGTGATCATCCGGCAGTCGGGTCAAGAAGAAATGTGCTACCTGCTTGGCTGCATCCAAGTAGCTTCGCTTTCCCATATGATGATAGGCAAGCGCTAGGCCGTAAATAGCCCAAGCCGTGCCGCGTGACCAAGCCGATTCGGGCGCAAAGCCTTGCCCACCAAGCTTCTCCACCACTTCACCCGTATCCGGGTTGAATTTGACGATGTGGTACACGGAGCCGTCCGGTCGGATAAAATGCTCCAGCACAGTATCCATATGCGCCTCTGCGATATGACGATAGCGGGGATCACTTGTTGTCTCGGAAGCCCAGAACAACAGGCTGGTGTTCATGCAGCAGTCGATAATAGCAACTCCGCTGTTGTCCTCCCCTTCACTCCATGGATTCCAAGCCCGAATATAATGCCCTTTCAGATTGAAGCGGGCTGCCAGATAGTTGGCCGCCTTTAATGCCCGAATTTGCGACGCTTCGCTACCCGTCAACTTATAATTTGCCACACTGGTAAGAATCCACATGAAGCCTAAATCGTGATCCAGCTTAACGTAGCCGTCCAGTACCTCGTCGAGTCTCTCTTCGCAGCACTCTGCGATCATTTTAAGATTTTCGTCCCCACTTTCAGAATAAAACTGCCAGAGCATTCCCGGCCAGAACCCTGCTGTCCACCAGTTCGGTGCTTCAAGCAAGTATTTACCACCTTGACTCGCGTGTGGAAATTCTGCACCGATCTTTCCACTGTTACATCTTGTCTTTTCAAGTGCCTTGTTCCAAGCATCATCCAGCCAAGTTGGGTTTTCCGTTATATTCATTTCAAACACCGCCTTCTTAGAATGGTTCACTATTTCTTTCATGATTTATATAAATTGAAAGGTGAATACTAATTTCCCTTCAGAACCGGGCTGAAGAGCATGAAAGTCTAGCGTATGCCAGACCGTATCCCTGCCAAAATGATCCCGGTACTCACGTGCAGTAATCTCTGGCTCAACGATCTGAACATCATAAGTCAGTTCCACTCCGCCTACTCCAGTTCCGGGCAGCAGCACAACACCAGAACGCAGCATTTTCGGACGACGCCAGGTAACGAACCGCTCTGTCCAGCTCACTGACTTACCGTTATACTGGTACTCGTCCATTAACTCCAAGCGAGGATGCTGCCCCTTATACCAAACCATAGAGCGGATCAGGGATTGAAGCTCTTCCACTTCGTATGCCTGAGACAGCTCCAGCTTCAGTTCATCTTTTTCAACCGCAGCCGACGCGTACAGAACTGTAGCACTATGCTTCCTGCCAGCCAGTTGATACTGGCCGCCGATGATCGGAACCGAATGTCCCTGCGAGCCGTTACAATCATATTGATAACGGCCAGCCCCAAAATATTCAGCCGTATACTCTCCACAGCCGAGATCAGCTGCATAGATTTCGCCTCCACCTGACAGAATGAACTGTCCCAGATCATTATGATTATGAGGTTCAGCGTTATGCCCTCCCTTAGCCGCAAAGCCGAACGAACTTCCTCCGGACTGATAACGCGAGACAAGCCATCCCGCATCAGGAAGATAATAACTGGTGGCTCCCCAATCCTGATCCTGTTTCTCATCGCCGGTCCTTCTCCAGATGAGATTTCGAAAAGCCGGAGCCCAGCGGCTGCAGTGATCCTTAGCGTAAGGAGTGCGAAGCACAGGCGGAGGACATTCTACTTCTGGATAGGTATCAGCTAAATAATGGGACAAGCCCATATGTATGTGAATTCGAGGCTCTGAGTCAGAGAAATTGGCGACAAAATTGCCACCGATGAAGATTTTCTGTTGGAACTGAGCGATACTTCGCACTTTGTCCGTTGCAAACCAGTCTACTCTTCCCTCACTTCTAACCCGGAGAAGATCGCTGTAATACGTGAAATAGCCAAATCCGTAGTTCCAGTAACTCAGACCTTCCAGACAGGCCCCATCATCCCCGAAGCTTTCCAGATAGTAGCTCATGCTGCGCTCTGTCTTCAGCAGGATATTCGTCAGCGCAGCAGGATCATCCAACATCAATAAGGCGGCTGCCCCGATCGACCCTGCGCACACTGCTGCCCAGTTATGACGTGCAGTCTCCCATTCATAAGGACCACATTCAATAAAAGGTCGAAATATTCTCTTTTCTACTTCATGTCTGATTCGGGATCGAAGAAGCAGCGGAAGTCGTTCCCCCAGTAATAGAGAAATTTCGGCAAGGGTAAAAGCGGTCTCCGAGGAGAACAGATCAATAAACTGATCAATATTCTCTGTATTATGATCTGCAGGAAGATGGGCTGGCAGGCACCATGTGTACTCTTCGCATATAGACCATAGGATATTTTCCAGGTTCTCCAGAAGTCTGACATTATCCGGCTCAAGCAAGGTCATAAATACATATGTATTCAGCCTTCTTCTCCGTTCGAAATAGACCCGTTCATATTCTAACCTCGAACCCGTGCGCGCAAAAATTGAAAATAGCGTATCCGTCAGCTCTGATATAGGCTGGCTGTCTAATCTTTGAGCCTCCTCGCGGATTTCGCTGATATCTTCCTTTAATGTCTCGGATAATAAGGCTTGTTTCCAAAAAACATCCGACTCTCCATCAGGATAATACAAGCTCAGATTTGCTGGCTTCATTTCTTGGACAATTCCGAAAAGCTCCTGTCTGTTCATGCTTTTCCCCTCCCTTTGACCGATTAGATCAGATCCCCCTATCTACTCAAGGCATGATCTCTCATAACATCCTCTCCGGCTGCGATTCTTTGTGCTGTCCATTTCAGTTCTGTCCCTGCCCAGAAAGGATCTGAAGGAAGTAACCCCAGAGGAAGAAATACTGAAGCGCATAAATAGAGACTTCCCGTATTGATATAGCTCTCCGCAAGCTCGGGCTGGTAACCATACACCCCCGGACGTAGCCACCCGTCCTCATCCAGCGTCCCTGGAAATCCCATAGTCCGTGTGATTACAGCGGTCAAGGCGCAGCGTACCTGTGCGGGTGATAGCGCATCCTCCAGAAAATGCTGTAGCGCCGCTTGTGATAGCAGCTGAAACGCACCAAAACGGTAAACGATAGAGCGCCCGATAAACGGATACGTTCCGTCCGGCGCAATCATCCGTTCCAGAACAGTTGCGTATCTTTGTGCCCGCTCCAGAATCAATGGCCTCAATGCGGAGTATTGCTCCGAGTCCCGTTCAAAGAGTGTAATCACATCCACAAGCATCGGCTGAATGACAAAGCTATTGTAATGATCCCAGTGAAAGTCCTTGCCATCCCCGTAGATACCATCGCCTTTATACCAATCCATGAACATGTGGATCGCATAACCAACACGCATCCGGTCATATTCTGAATCGCCGAGTATATACAAAGCTGCTTCAACCATTGCGCTAAACAGCAGCCAATTGCTCCCGCTGGGTGCAGTCCGGCGCGTACGCTTCAAGGCTGTTATTAAATTACCTTTGACCCGCTCATTCAGCCGCCCGGCAAGCTGCTTCGGTGCACGCACCAACGCATGAGCGAGAAATGCCGCATCGACCAACGGTTGGCCTTCGGACTTAAAATCCATATAGTCAGGTGATGATGGATCAACAGCAGCATCGATGCATTCCAGCATCAATAGGACATAACGAGCCCTGAGCTCATCTTCTTCACCCTCCAGCCCTTCAAGCTCTAGCCATGGGGCCATTCCACAGGCCAACCTGGCGAATGCCTCCAAATGCGCAAACTTGCTCCTGTCACTATGAAACTCGGTGGGCAGCCGTTCCTTTAATTTTCTTTGCGACAAAGCGTCAAGTACTGGGTTCCCGATCTGTAGCATCGTATCCAGCCAATATTTGCGGTGTTTCGTACTATTCATACACCATCCACCCTTTCAATTGCGTCTATTCAGCAGATGCAGATCCCTACTACTCATGTTCAGACCAGCTGTATACTTGGTTTATTGCGTAATCTTCTTCTATAGTTTAGTGTTGTATTATTGCAATGTCTTTGCGATTAATGATTATTTATTGCGTTTATTGCTATTAATCTGAAAGGGGTTATCAGAATGAAACATGCCCAGTATTATCAGCCGTTCGAAGGCGACATACTGGCGGGCATCGGCAATTCACCGATCTCACCCACCAAAGATTTTCATATTCATGATCACTTTGAAATCTTCCTATTTTTAGGCGGCACGGTGAACGGATTTGTGGATCAGTACAGCTATCCGCTTCAACGTGGCAATGTGCTCTTATTCAACAATCACGAGATTCATAAAATCATTAATTTATCTCCGGAGCCTTACGAACGATTAACAATTCATTTCAAAGCTCCACTTGTATATCCCTTCTGCACCGCAACCACAAATCTGCTCGCCTGTTTCCAGAACCGTCAGCCTGGAGAGCAGAATCTCGCTCAAATGGATGAAACACTGCTTGCAGAGTACATGGCCCTTGCCTTTCGCCTGATTGCAATCTTGGAGAATCCTCAATACGGCAGTGAGGTTCTGGCTTTAACTTATCTGATCCAGATTTTGGTCCTCATTAATGAGCTATATAGCCGTACTAGTTCCACCATACCCAGTATTATTTCATCGCATATTCAATCTGCCATGCGCTATATCGATAACCATCTGCATCTGAATCTGTCGCTAGAGCAGATCGCTGGTGAATTAAACATCGATAAATATTATCTTAGTCACCTGTTCAAGCAGCAGACAGGAGGAACGATCTACCGTTACGTCCTGCTTAAAAAAATCGCTTTATCCAAACAGCTCTTGTCCGCCGGAAACTCCGTATCCGATACCTGTTATCTATCCGGCTTCAATGACTATGCCAATTTCATACGTACTTTCAAGAACATCACGGGCATTCCACCTGGAAAATACGGCAAAAAAAGCTGATCTTTCCACTTATCGACGCCTAGCAATTGTATAAACCCTTCTTTAAACTTATAAAAAAACCTGGCACCCGCTAAATGCAGCTGCCAGGTTCATGGAAGTGCGGCTTACAAATATCCCAGCAGATTGGCGATGACTTGCGCACTTTCGGCACGGGTCATCATCTCTTGTGGTGCGAATTGCATATTGCCGCGTCCTTTTATCAGCCCTGCCTGCTCAGCGAAACTTGCTGATTTCTGTGCCCAGTCGTGAATCAGGGAATAATCACTGAACGAGCCTGCGGAAACTTCATTTACCTTGCTGCCTTGTAAATATTCATAAGCTCTAACGATCATTACGGCCATTTCCTCGCGGGTAATGCTGCGGTCCGGTGCGAATGAATCCGAACTACGTCCGAGCACAATACCCGCTTCGCTTACGGCTGCAATGGATTCGGCATACCAAGCACTGGGGTCCACATCAACAAACGTTGAATGACTTCCCGCCTCTAAGCCTAGCGCTCTTGCAATCATGGTCGCGAATTGTGCTCTTGTCACTTTCCCCTGCGGATTAAATTCAGTATCGGAAATACCTTGGATAATATGTTTAGCCGCCATTATCTTAATAACATCGCTAGCCCAGCTATCCGTACTGACATCCAAGAATGTCTTGTCATATTCTAGGACTGCAAACTGGCTGAAATGCTGTATTTCCGTACTCCATTTTCCATCAGCTAGCGTTCCGCCCATAAATTCAAGAGCTCCGTTCCCGGCTATATTGTAGATGCCGAGCAAATTAGGATTGGAATCTGAATCTACTATGAAGGTAAGCGTCAGTGGCTTTTCAAAACGGGTTACCGGTACGGCAGTGCCATTCGTACTAATAACTTCCAAACTGAAGTTAATTACATCACTTGCAGCAGATAACTGAACCGAGCCGTTGACAGCTGGGTTATTCATAAGCTGTTCCACGGCAACTCTGGATGCCTTCACGGCCGAGAGTTTGATTCGTGCTCCATCCACTTGACCTCCTGCAGCTTTCTCCTGGATACTCTTTAGCGCTTCTGGGGTCAGTTGGATAGCAAATGTATTCCATACGAGACGCAGCGTGTTCACTCCGATGATATTTGACACTCCCACAGGAAGCAGTACGGAATCAGTAGCTTCTGTGAGCTGAACTGTTATTCCCCCTCCAACCGGAGCCGTGAAATCATCACTGTTAAGAATACGCATGGTCTGCGGCAGCGGTGTTGGTGTTGGCGATACCGTCGGTGCTGTGGTCGACACCGGCCCTGAGGTTACTTCAGGTACAGGTGTTGGTGTAGGATTTGCTGTGGGTTCAACTGTCGGTGTTGGTTCTACCGTTGGTGTTGAAGTCGGCGGTTGCTGTGCTTCTCCCACTGTAACTATTCTTATAACTTCAACAGCCGTATTGCCCGCGGAATCGCTCACATTATAATGATAAATGTAAGTGCCTGCTGATGAGGAATCTAGCGTCTCCGTATGATTTCTATCCTTCGTAATCGTCGCCACAATACGTTCTGTAATATCGCCATCGCGGTTATCCATTGCGGTGGCTCCGGCATCTGTATAGCTTGCGCCATTGTCCAGTTGAACAGATGGTTCACCAAGCAGTGTAATGACCGGCTTCAGTACATCTGGATCTTCCGATACGATTACTTTTCGGGTGACTTCCGCAGCCGTGTTGCCTGCGGCATCGCTGACATTGTAATGGAAGGTGTAGATATCCGCTTGCGCTGTATCTAACTCAGTCAGACCATACACTTCACTGCTGACCGTTGTATTGATGCGGTCTGTGATATCACCGTCTTGGTCGTCATACGCAGTGGCTCCTGCATCCGTATATTCAGAACCGATCTGCAGATTGACTATGGCTTCACCTATCAAGGTAATCTCCGGCTGCTTCATATCTGGCTCCGATAGCTTAATCGTTCCGCTGGCCGCAGCTTCTGCCTTCGCCTCGCCCTTGTTCAGTAATACTGTGAAGCTGAAGCTGCCGGCTGTGTCATCAGTAGCTTCCTGGAACGAAGATAGGGTGATATCCCCCATCGTAACCCCCGTATCACTGAACCCGATTAAACCGTTCATCGTTTGGAGCAGCCAGGTCCGGACTCCATCTTCGCTGTTAGCTGTTTCCTTCTGCACGCTATATGCAGCACCTTCTATAATACTTTTAGCCTCGTTTACAGCCTGCTCATTGACAATGCTGACCCTGTCCTTCGCCACTGCTAAGTAACTGATCACAGATGCCTGACTATTCGTATTGTTTATCGAATATTTCACGACGCCGCTCACCGGCAGCATAAAGTCATGAGTGATCGTGACGCCATTAGGACCTGCGAGTACACCGGTCTTGACCGTTTGGTTCACTGTCTTCCCTTCAGCATCAGTGTAGCTAAGCGTGATATCCATCGTGCGGTTGCTCATATTCCACCAGTCCCGATGGAACGATGTAATCGTGTACTTTCCTGCGCTCAAAGGGAGGGTGTAGATCAGAGGTGTATTCTTTGTATTCGAGCTGTAGACACCTGTCTGAGTTTTATCCGTGATAACCACGGCACCGCCAAGCCCTTTGAGATTATAATTTGCCCCTGTATTGATATGACCCCACACAGCGCCTGTTGATAGTTGATCCGCGGTGCTATTCAGAAGGCTGTCGCCCACGAAATTCTTGATCACCGTATAGGGTGGTGTGACGACATCCGCCGAAACACCGACATCCAAAAAGTACACGAGACCTTCTGGCACTACTTCCACATTAGCAGTGGTTTTTAGATTGCCATAAGTACCGGTTACAGCTACTCTTTCATAGGGTGTGTTGAAGCTGACCGCGTCTAAATTCCACTTCACAGACACCTGCAATTTGGATCCATCTTCTCGGGTAGCCTCCAACTTATCTGGAAGATTCGGCAGTTTCCCGACATAAGTGGCAATATCCTGAGGAGCAGCAAGCTCCCGTATATCCCCTGTTGTCAATTGGTTCTGGGCAGAGATCAGACGTCCCGCGAGTTGCACAGCTCCTTCCTGATCCAGTCTGAAATCAGCAGCATTGTCTAGTGCTTCTTGGGCGGTGTTCTGTGCGGCTGCAAAAAGCTGCCAGTCTCTATCCGAATATTCATCCAGTTTGGTAACTTCTTTCGCTGCTATTACCGCTGATTGAAGAGCAGCTGTATCCACAGCACCCTTTACTTCACCGGAAACAACGGCCACCGCGTCCACAACCAAAGTACCGCTTAATACCTTTATCTGAACGTTATGCTGTCCATATTTAAGTCCGCGAAGCGTGTACGTTTGGTAGAGTTCTTTAGAGGCCATCGTATCGGCTGACAGTGTGACAATTTCATCATCAACAGTCACTTCTAACTTAGCCGATCCATTATTCGGTCCCAGAATATCTAACCCGGTGCCTTCAAAAGAATATTCCATCGTAGCAGCTGCACCTTGACTGGTAGATAGGGAACGCTGATAAATATACATACCAGCCCCGTTTTGATGACTCCACAAACCGCCGTATTTTAATTTAGGGTTTGGTGTAGCAGCCAAATCATACATTTCAAGATTATCCAGTAATTCGGAATAGTATGGCGTATAGCCGTCAATCGTCTCGACCTTCAGATTATCGAAACGAACATGATAATATCCACTGGCTAAATCTACCCGACCAGACAATTCAGGGTTCGGATCAGTATAAGAAGCCAGTTTCACATCGTCCAAATAGGCAGTCACTTTATCGCCTGCAACCTGAATGGCAATGTTATGCCAGGCATCATGTGCGGTGTTAAATCCATCCAGCTTTACTCCACCGGAACCGCTCACTACATTGCCGCTCGCTACTGCGCTATTATTGACCAGCAGCTGCCAACCTCCGTCAAACCAGAACTTCAGTACATAAGGTGTGCCGTTTATAGTGTGAGAGCTGCCGCCTCCTTGATACCGTGCGCCAATCGCAGCATAATTGGCTCCGCCCTGCGTACTGTTCGTCTCGAACGAAACATCTACACTGGCCTTGTAATTTGTCCACCGGTTATCACCTATAGCTGTTACGGGATCTCCACCGTTCCAAGTGCCACCCAGCCCCATAATTTCCGTATCCAGCTGTTGGCGCAGAACATAGTTGTCAGAACCGTCCGGAAGATACGCTTCGAATGCACCGTTGCGGTCATGCGTATAGCGCGGTATCACACTTTTAGAGCCGCCGCGGGATTCTATATAACTTTGGGTGCCAGCATTCTGCCCACCTGCCCCGATCTTCACAACGGATTGATTGGAGTAGTCAAAATCATCGGCATACAGGATATTGTCCGCTGTATTTTGAATCTTCCCTGTGGCGTCGGTATCAAGCACGATGCGGTCGCCTTCTACAGGTAACGGTGTTTGATACGCCTCATTGTCCTTGTTCTTCAGAGTGGTCACAGTCAATGTCGAATATGGTTTGACATGAATGGTATAAACCCCACTGCCATCAACAGCGACATCCCCGAGATATTTCATATAATTGCTGTTGAAAGCTTCGCCCGCGTCTGCCGCACGAGTCTCCCATACTTCCAATGAGGGATTACCCACAAAGTTCATATTTACCGTCTGAAGCTTATAGGTTTTGGCATATTCGCTATCGTTCACGATAACGGTTGAAAAATCGCTTCTGTCAGGTGAAGCAAGCGTCATATAGCTAGGAGAACCATTGCGACCGCTAACAGGGTTAGTGCCTGTCGCACCCGTGGAGCTAGCCTTAGGAACTGCTCTCCAAATCCCTGCCGTATTATCCTCGTTCTCCCAGCCCACATTGGCGAACCAGCTGTAATGCTGCAGAGCAACAAGACCTGCATCATAATGAATCCATCCCGACCACGGATCACGTGCGCTAAGTAGTTCCTTAAACGAATATTGTCCACCTTCGTAGAAGGAGCCGATGGCCGGCTGATAAATAAAGTGCGTCCGGCGTGAATTGACGAATCCTTTAATAATCGTATTGCTCATCTCCAGTGGACTGCCAACACCGCCGATGCCGGTTCCTTCCACTGTAGGGTCCTTCACATTATTGTTGGGACGGAAGGCAGAGTTACTGAAGGTGGACTGCGCCTCACTGTTCCATACTTCAATATCATATTGTTCCGCGAGCTTTTTGAAATTGCCTGCGCTGTCGTCGTCAGTGTTATAGTGATATCCGGCGATCGGAGCCGCATCCCTTAGAGAAGCGTCGCTTACCATACTGCCGCCAAATGAACCAATCCCTACTTCATCAGAGATCACAACTTTGATCTGGTTATAGAGCGCTTGCTCTTCTGGGCTTGTAAAACCTTCGTTATCTGTTTTAACACGCTCAGCGTACTGTTTGGTCCAGGTCAAATCCGGCGTATGCTCGTTGATATGAGGATTGACGTAGTTGACCATATAGCCATACTCACGGTAAGCAGCAAGAATTGTATCTTTATACCAGATATAGATTTTATCGTTGTTGCTTGCCCAGGCCGGAGCACTCCATCGCAGGATGCTGACCTTGAGATCCGGATTCGTAGCCTTGGCGTCAGCCGCAAGCTGGAATCCGGGATGCCTAGTGACATTGGCTTCTTCATCGGCCGTACGCATAGTAGCCGGGTCCGGGCCGGTAGAGTTGTTACGGTCATTGCCCATCTCTATTTTTACATGCGTCATGATGGGATGCTCTCCACCGAACAGAATCCGCAACATTTCTGCGTAAGCTTCCGGATGCTCAGCCTTATAATCCATCAACAGGGCACTGGTGCTGTTGGCACTTAGTACGCCAAATCCCTTGAACGTTAAGCCGTTGACATTGTCCGCTTTAATATCGTTGCCGTCGAGTAGAACCTTGACCATGGAAGCTGCGTTCTGCCGAGCATCTTCGATCTCTTTTTGAATCCCGCCCTTGGCAACGGCGAACCAGCTCAAGATTGGTTTCTCACCGGAAACATAAGCATAGGTCAATGTCATAGGGCTACTAGCGTCGATATCACCGGGAATAGTGAATTCGCCGGAAATAAGCGGAGTCACATTAGTATTGAATTGTGCAAACGAGATCGTCTTTGCTGTCCCATTTGTATCCTTATATTCGATCTGAGGCTGTATTACTCGAGTGCGGCTGCCATACCAATCATGGAAACCACTACTGAGTGTATAGGTTCCAGCTTCTGGAGCCATTAATTTATATACAATATGATTGCTAGTAGGGTCGGCACGAAGTCCTACTGTCCATATGGATGGATCAGTTGCAGGATCGGTAAGTCCTCCGTCTTTGGAGTTCTTCACCTTGTTGATGGAATCATCAAATCCCCAGGCAGTCGTTCCGCTGACATATTTCTGATCTGGTGACGGGTTGAGCAATGTGCTACCGGACAGCGTTTTTACTGCTTCGTACAGTGGCGAAGAAGTAGGACCATTACCTACGGAATCGCCCCCTCTGCCGCTATCCACAAAGTAAACCAATGGATTCCTTGAAGGTGGAATAACTTCTACATTGGCAACAACCGGCCCACCATTCGCTGTACCCGTGACTGTCACTGTGTCATAAGGAACGGCAAAGGTATCTTCACCTATATTCCATTTCACAGTCGCAGACTGGCCTCCAATGTCAATGCTAGCAGGCAAAGTAGTGTCAGCAGATGTCTTCGCCCCCATAAAGGCGGCTGCGAAAATAGTATCCACCGTAGCCGCAGATACAGATGGCATATGGAGTGCCGGAAACATTCCAACTACAAGCGCAGTGGTCATCATCATTGAGAATAGCTTTTTTCTAACGGAGTGTTTTCTGCTCATTCTTTAATCCTCCTTTTGCTATAAATGGTCTCTCGGCATGTTTCATGCTTGATTTGACTTTATCGCCCAGCAAACAAAGAAAGCGCATTCATTTCATTGATAAGCTAAAAAAAACTGGCAGCATGCGAAAACTGCAACTGCCAGGTTCAAACCTGTCTAGCCTTTAATACCAGATGCTGCGACGCCTTGAACGAAGTACTTCTGAAGTGCCAAGAAAACAATCACAACCGGAATAATGGAAACCACACTTGCAGCCATTATCAGACCGTACTCGGCAGAATATTGCGAAATGAACATTCGTAGTCCAATTTGAATGGTCTTGAGTTTCGTATCCGTCAAATAAATCATCGGCCCCAAGAAGTCATTCCAAGTAGCAACAAAGGTAAAAATCGTCAAGGTGGACAAAGCCGGCTTGGATAATGGCAGCATGATTCTCGCCCAAATCCCATATTCGCTCAAGCCATCGATTCGGGCCGCCTCGCATAATTCATCTGGGACACCCTGATAGAACTGGCGCATCAGAAATACTCCGAAAGCCGAGAATGCCTGCAATAGAATGATTGCCAGATGAGTATTGTTAAGTCCCATGTAACGCATCAAGATAAATTGCGGCACCATATATGCCTGCCAAGGTATCGCGATCGTAGCGATATATCCAAGGAATAAAACATTTTTCCCTCTGAATTGCAGTTTGGAGAATGCATACGCAGCAAAACTTGAAGTCAATAGCTGCAAAATCGTTACGATAATTGATAATTTCGCCGTGTTATAAATGAAGCGGTCCAGTGGAATACGGGTCCAGATATCCACGAAATTTCCCCAGCGCGGATTCGCCGGAATCCATTGCATCGGGAATGAGAACACATCCTTGTTCAGCTTGAGCGAAGAAGACAACATCCATATATATGGAACAAGCATACAGAACACCGTAGCAAACAACAAAATATACACTAGCACCATCGTGCCGATTCTAATTCCTTTATTTGTACCCACCATATCTTTTGAATCCTCCTATTGTCCGTATTTCTTCTCGCCGCGGAACTGGACGATGGTGATGCCAAGTACCAGCAGAAACAATACAATGGCCATGGCGCTGGCATATCCGTAATCAAGCGAACGGAACGCCGTATTGTAGATTTGATAAACCATAACCCTTGTAGAATCGTTCAACTGGTTATCAGCGCCGGCAAATAGGTTGATAAAAATATCGTAGACTTTGAACGAATTGATGACTAGAATCATCAGCACAAAGAAGGATGTAGGCGCCAGTTGAGGGACCGTCACATTGCGGAATCTTCTCCAGGCGTTAGCACCATCAAGTTCAGCAGCCTCATACAATTCAGGGTTGATCCCCTGTAGACCTGCCAAGTAAATGACCATGTAATAGCCCATGTTTTTCCATACAGTGAACAGTATTACTGTGAACATCGCCCAGTGTTTATCCGCCGCCCAGCGGGGAAGATCCTCTAGTGGGATACCGGTAAGGGTATGCAAAATATTGTTGATCGGCCCCATCGTAGGGCTAAAGATAAAGTTCCATACCGCAGCAACGGCTACCAAGGATGCCACATATGGGAAAAAGAATACGGTTCTCATGAAATTGCGGGCCATGATCTTCTGATTAAGCAAAATCGCCAGCGCCAGCGCAACAATCATGGTGAACGGTACTACGCCAATAGTGTAAACAATGGTATTCCATAATGCTTTATGAAATGTTGTATCTTTAATAAGCCGGGTGAAATTGTCCAGTCCGATATATTTCATTGGATTGGCCCCATCCCATTTCACAAAAGCTAGGATAAAGGCGAAAAACATGGGTACTAGTGTAAACACGGCAAATCCGATAAAGTTCGGCGCAATGAAGCTGTACGCTACCAGGTTTTCCCGGACACCTTTTGACAAATGACGTTTAGGGATTTTTTTTGTATCCAATATGGTTTCGTTCTGCATTCTTTCTCCTCCAAACCTTTCTATAAAAGGCGGGCTTTCACCCGCCCTTAGAATTCACCAACTCTCTTCAGGTTAATTGTTCAAGAGCTGCTGTACGCGCGTATTCATATCCTTCAAGCCTTCGTCGATCGAAGCGTTTTTGGTCATAATGTTATCGTGGGCTTCGTTTAGAATTACTTCAATGTCCGCACTCTTTTCATGCATTGGCATTTCCAAATAAGTCTGAACCGTAGTCAGTGCCGCTTTGCTGTTATCATCCGTAGGGAAACCGTCAATCGAAGTAATGGAACTGATAACTTCATCGTTCTTAATCGCTGGAATGGTTCCGGTGGAAGCAATGACTTTTGCACCTTCTTCACCAGTCACAAAGTTCATGAAATCAAGTGCCGCTTCTTTATTTTTGGATTTCTGATTTACAGCCAGGGAAGTAATTGTACCCAGTGTTGTACCGGCTTCCACACCATCCGGGTGAGGATATTTCACAATTCCCCAGTTGGTTGATTGAGACTCGCCGCTCTTCACCTTTTCAATTTGAGTTGCTATAAACCAGCTGCCCATGTTCATCATCGCAACGGAATTGTTGTAGAATACACCGGAATAATGCGTGCTTGAAGTCTTTAGTGTGGCGTAATCCATAACGATACCATCTTCCTGTTCTTTCAAGATCCGTTCATAGGTTGGCTTCAGGAAATCGTAGTTTCCACCGACAACGTTGTTCTTACCGTCAAGAATACCGAACAATTGAACCGCGCTCCGCCAAGTATGATAATGGGCTCCGTATACTTTTTCAGAACCGCTGCCGGAGGTCATTTTTCTAGCAAGTTCATCATATTGGTTGAATGTCATATCATTACTTGGATACTCCACTCCCGCTTTATCAAACAAGTCCTTATTATAGTAGACAACCCAGAAATCACTCCGGAAAGGAAGCGCATACACTTCATCGTTCACTTCAATCTGTTCTACAGTACCGCCATAGACGGATGGATCAATGTTTTTGTCTCCCATGAATCCCTTGAGCGGCTCCAAGTGATTTTGTTTCACGAGGTTTGAGTATCCAGGAATATCCTTAATCGTAAGTACATCCAGATCTGCACCACCGGACAACTGTGTACTCAGCATTGTCATATAGTCAGTGGAACCAAGATCGACATATTCGATCGTTACATTCGGATGCTCAGCTTTATAGGCATCAATCAACGGCTGATAGTATGCTGTGGCTTCCCAATCCCACAATGCCCATTTCAAGGTCACAGGATCCTGTTTCGGTTCAGCGGAAGCGTTTGCAGTATTTCCCGTTTCTGGAGCAGCTGTTGCAGCACTGCCTTCGTTGTTGTTATTACCGGAACATCCGGCTAGCGCACTTAGGGAGAGTATTGTGGCAAAAGTCATGCCATAGAATCTTTTCAATTTCATATAAAAATCCCCTTTTCCTTCTGATTGTTTACACTGATCGGCTCATCCGATCTATTTCAAAGTTTAAGTCTTTCCCATCTAGAATGGCATGTATTTTCAAACTCAGTTCATTCACTTTTCTTTGTTCTTCTCTTCCTCCTTGCTTCAAACCTGTAAAATCCTATTTAAAACATGTAAATTTCTCAGCACCTCTGCCTTCCACTGTATGGAATCACAGGAATATGCTATGGTGTTAATATGGATATCGATAAACTAGTTAAGCATATTATAAATAGAAGATTAACTTTGAACATGCATTAATTGAAAGATATTTTTGAAACCGCTTTATATTTTTCTGCATTTTGTAGAGGAGTGTTCAATACGGTAAGAAAATCAACCATTAAGAGCCGCATTATTCTGATCATGACCATCTTTGCGCTACTAATCGCCGCTCTGCTATCCTTTTTCAGCTATGAATTGATTACCTATTATCAGCGTAAAACAACCATCCAGGCGACTGAGTTCAACCTGCAGCTAGTTTCCCATATTATTGAACAAGATTTGATTAATCTCTCCTCATTAGCGATGACCAATAGCACCAACTCGTCCACCAATACATTACTCACTGATTATTTTGTATCTCCAAAGGCAAGCGCCAAGGATGCTGTTAATGTATTTAACTCCATGCAGGAGGACTTTCGGATCAATCGCTCCAATAGCTATGTCCGCCGCTTGATTGTTACGGGTAACAACGGAAAGTTCCTGCAGGTGGATAATTCCGTCAGCACTTCAATTCCACTTACTGTACACAATATCGGTCAAATTCCCGGACTAAATAAAGATGCTGTGGAGCAGTGGGAACAAGTAATTAAGGACCCGCTCTCCACCACGAACGGAATTCCTTTTGTTCTACCTATTTACGGAGATGGGGCTGCCCGGATTGGAACGGTCTACTTACTCGCCAATACTTCCTTAATTACCGACAAGTTGAAGGGGTATTCCCTGCCTAAGAATTCCCGAATGCTGTTGACGCTCGGCAATCATCATTATCAGATCATTGGCGATAAAGTGACTGCAATGACTACGCCGTATGAACCTGTGGCCTATACCGATGATAAGCCTGTCGGTCCACAAACCGAGCTGTCCATGATCAAGCTGGAGGATGAAGAAAGCCAAATCGTGGTCTCTTATCCCGTGCGGAGTGGAGTGATTCTGTCGCAGACCTTATCCAATGATCAATTCGCTCCCAAAGCAAATATATGGATTCTGGTAATGCTTGGCGTTTGTTTACTAGTCATCGTCTTAAGCGGCATTATTACTTTGTACTTAACCCGTAACATCAGTCTCCCGGTAGAGAAATTAAAGAAGCGAATTGATAAGATTGCCCAGGGCAACTTCTTGCTGGACCGCAATATCGAATGGAACAGTGAACTAGGTGATGTTGGTCGAGGTATCAACCGTCTATCACAGGACATTGTTGCGCTCATGGATAGCCGGCTCGCTGACGAGAAGCAGAAACAGGAGCTAGAGTACAGGATGCTGCAAAGTCAGATCAATCCCCACTTCTTGTACAACACACTGAATTCGATCAAATGGATGGCTACGATTCAGAATGCTACCGGCATTGCAGAAATGACTACTTCACTCTCCAGACTGCTGCGAAGCATCGCCAAAGACAACCGGAGACTAATGCCACTGAATGATGAGTTAAGCCTGCTCGATGACTATTTTCTGATTCAGAAATACCGGTATGGCAGTACAGTCTCGATGGTGAAGGAAATTGAAGATGAGGAACTGCTCTCCGGCCTAATTCCCCGTTTCACATTACAACCTCTGGTTGAGAATGCTATCTTCCATGGCATCGAGCCCAAAGGTAGAGGAGATATTCTCATCACGGTGAAAAAAAGCGGCTTTGCCGATATCCTGGTCACGATTGAAGACAACGGTGTAGGCATGAAGGAAGAACAAATCTCCACCATTCTGTGTGAATCGGAGGATGGAACTAGGGGAGTTTTCGAGAACGTTGGACTCCATAGTGTAAATGAGCGTTTACGGCTAGCCTTTGGGGAGAATTACGGTCTTTCGATTGAGAGTGAAATGGGCCAGTATACTCTAATGAAAATCCTTCTACCATTTATACAAAAAGAGTAGAATGGCAAATCTAGCAAGGATGTGGTCAAATTGATTAAATTATTAATTGCCGACGACGAAGCTCTTGTCTGTATCGGCTTGCAGTCTATGCTGAAATGGGAGCAATATAATATAGAGATTGTCGGTATCGCGCACAACGGTGCTCAAGAAGAAGAGATGATTGACACTCTCCGCCCGGACATCGTAATCAGCGATATCAAAATGCCAATTAAGAGCGGTTTAGAGGTTGCCGCTTCGATACGCCAAAAATATGGTCGACTTCCGCTATTCATTATGTTGACTAGTTATGAAGAATTTCAATACGCACGCGCAGCTATAGAGGTGCAGGCCACGGATTATCTAGTAAAGCTGGAACTCACTCCGGAAGCACTGGCCGAATCCATCCGAAAGGCTATTTCCTTTCTAGAGAGTTACCAGACGATGGAAAGCTACCCAAAGCTGGTTCACCGTGGCAACCTTCAGGCGCAGCGTGATAAATTCTTCATTCGTCTGTTCAATAACCTGTTCGAGAATAAGAACCAGTATCTCCTGCAGAAAGAGGATTTGGCGTTAGAGTTTTCCGAGCCCGCCTACCTAGTCTGTACTTGCCGCATTCTGGGCCCAGACACTGTTCCTCCCCGTGGAGATAAGCTGGTTGCCTTATGCTCAAGCACTGTGCAAATGGCAAAGGACACGCTTACTTCTATACAACCCTGTTATGTAACCAGTCTTGACTTACGTAATTTCGCCGTTGCTCTACCTGTCCCCGAAGTCGATCCCCGTCACTGGATGTCTGACATTGAGAAGCAACTTACCGACATGGCATCCGTATTACATAACTATTTCAATGTAACGATTATTGGTGCCATAGGGTTTGCCGTCGAGGACCCTTATTTAATGCGGGAGAGCTACCTAGCAGCTCGAAAGGCATTGCCAGTTGCCGTGCAAGAACGGTCTTTTGTTTTCTTCGATGAGAATGAACCTCTAGAGCAGGAACATCCGTTGTTTGATTTCTCTGAATCTCGTTCGGAGATCCGCCGTGCTTTTGAAGAACTAGATACCCTTGCTTTATACACCATCATCTCCAAAATGATTGAAATCTTCAAAGACCGACCTGACTTACTGGTGCCCGCCACCGATGCTGCCTGCAATATTCTGTATATGGCCACTTCGCTTCTTGCGGATGGAGAAAACATTGTAGAGCATATCTTCGAAAATGAACCGGAAGGCTACCGGGCCATCTATCAGATGCATACAATCGAAGAGATCGCCGGCTGGTTGATTCAGTTCCGTGATGGCTGCTCGGAAATTCTCTCTACTCGAAGACAAAGCTATAAAGAACAAATCGTCAAAAATGTCCAGGAATACATCAAAAGAAATCTCGGCACTAAGCTTTCACTGAATCAAGTAGCAGATGTCTTCAATTTCAGTCCAAACTATTTGAGCCATCTGTTCTCCAAAGTCGCTAAGGTCAATTATGTAGAATATATCACGGAGACTAAAATCACTGTGGCCAAGGAAATGATGATGCGCGGTGAAGGTCGTATTTACGAAATTTCCCAAAAACTCGGTTATGAAAGTGCCTTCTATTTCAGTAAGGTCTTCAAGAAAGTGACGGGGATTTCACCCAGAGAATATATGCAACAAATTGAAGCAGGCTGATAGTGATCGCCGGCCCCTCCAAAAAGCAACAGCATTCTTTAGCAATAATAGTGACACTCCGTCCGACAACAAAAAATCTCGTTTCCAAGAAAAATGTCTAGGAAACGAGATTTTTTCGGAGTGCCCCTATTCGGCAAGCTTTCACTAGGGACAAGCACCAGTAACTATTTCATTTGAGCTTGTTCTTCTCTAGTAGGACCAATTACGCCAGGTACACGAAGACCTGCTTGACGTAAGAGGACAGTCATTTGACCACGATGATGTGTCTGGTGATCTATAAGCGATCTAAGCATTGCACCACGAGGCATTAAACCAGCAAAGGTCTGTACACTCTCAACCATTTGCTCGTCCGTTAATTTCTCAACCTCAGAAGCAATATTAGCCGCGATATTCTTATAAGATTCAACAATCACAGCCGCATGAGCCGGAACTTCCTTCGGATTGCCTACTGGAGTAAGTGTTAACCCTACCTGACCACCAAAAAACATCGGACAGGTTGCCAAGTGCCAACCTAACCATCCCAATGAGTTGTGACCTTCAACAATTACCTGATCTAATTTGTCATCGGTAAGTGATTCAAGAACGCGAATTGTTCCTGCAGAAGCGCTTGCCCATTCTCCTAGAAAATCTTGAACTGTTCTGTACATTTGAAATCCCCTTTATTGGTCGTTAAATAACGATTACTTAGTCATACCAATTAAATTATAACCTGTCACAGGGCCTGTTACAAATAATCTAAAGGATCATCATATTTTTCACTTAACTTGAGAAAAAGGGGACTTTCGGAGTATTCATGATTTTCGCATAATAAAATCTGGTCTATGGTTTGGGATGCTACATTTCTACTCGATTATATCGCAATCTGAAAGTATTTCCGGTTTATGGCGCATGCTATCCTGATTGGTTATTTTACGGATCACCTTACACGGTACACCTGCAGCAAAAGAATTTTCTGGGATGTCCTGAGTCACGACACTACCTGCACCTATTACGCATCGATCACCAATCGTAACACCTCCACATACCGTTACATTTGCTGAGAGCCAAACATCGTTACCAATGCTAACAGGCTTAGCATAGCATAAAGACGCAGCATCACCATTTTGATCAAGCATTTGTCTACGCTCGGAGGCAACGAATGGGTGAATAGGCGTAACGATGGTTACATTAGGTCCAAAATTCACATGATCACCTATCGTAACCTGTGCATCATCCTGGACTGTAAGGTTATAGTTTCCAAAAAAATGATCACCAATTTTTGTATGAACACCATAATGAAAAAAAATGGGACCCTGGATAAAACAATGCTCCCCTATGCTATCAAGTAACTGTGACAATATCGCTTCCCGCTCCTCTGTCTGATCCTCAAATGTTCGGCTATATTGACTACTCAAATTGTGGGCGAGAAGCTTTTTACGCTTTAGCTCTATGTTACCTGGATTGTATAATATCCCTTTGAATATTCGTTCTTCTTCTGTCAAATTGTTCACCTCTTTTAGTTTTTAGACAGTTAGTTCAATTTGAATGTTTTCTGGCCCTAAAATACTGCTTTCATAATATCCGTCACCTGTGGTCCGTGGTCCACTTAACGTTCTAAATCCCGCTTCTGCCAATTGCTTGGTTAGTAGATCGACTTGTTCCTTACTGCCTAAGCTGAAAGCTAAATGAGTTAAGCCCGTCCGCAAGAGATCATGAACTCCTTCTACCATATCCGGTCTGCTCATAATCTCCAATCTCGCGCCGCCCTCAAACGTGAGAAAATAGGTTCTTAATCCCGTTTTGGGATTATGGTATTGTTGATTTGACTTCGCATTAAAGAATTGACTATAAAATTGTCTGCAGCTTTCTAAATCTTGTACATACATAGCAATATGTTCAATTTTCATAAAAATCTCCTTTCCGTCACTACATGTATTAGTTTTGAACATAATTCCTCGTAATATCGTTAAGCCATTTAAATTTAAAATAACGCATTAAGGCAATCGGGGCTTTAATAACCTCGTCTAAATTGATGATAATAAATATCGTTAGAGGGGAGAGATGCCACACAAATGCACTCATGTATCCTAATGGTAATATGATGCCCCACATTACAATCGTGTCACACCAAAAGCCAAATCTAGAATCTCCTCCAGCAACAAATATTCCTCCAATCGTCGTGGAGTTTATCGATTTCGGAATACAACAATAAGCACAGACAAGAAGCATTCCACTCAAATATATTTGTGCTTGATCATCCAAATTAACAAGTAGAAACACTATAGGCTTCAGTAATAGCAAAGTAATACCTGCAACAATGCCAAACAAAATAGCATATACATTTAATATTTTCCCAGCTCTTTTAGCCATTTCAATTTCGCCATTGCCTAGATATTTACCAACAAGTACGGAGCCACCACTTGCAATACCTCCACATAATACAATGACCAGATTCTTAACGACCGAGGCAACTGAATTTGCAGCGATCATATCTGCATTAATATGTCCAATAATTGAGGATGTCACAGTTAATGCGCATCCCCAAACAATATAATTTCCTTGGACGGGTAGTGTATACCTCAAAAAATCCTTAATCAAATTACGCTGAACCATATCACGTAAAGGTAACCTAAACTTTATATTTGATTTGATAGAGTGGATGATACAGCAACTAAATTCAACGATACGTGCCAAAACTGTAGAGAAAGCAACTGCCACTATAGCCTTTTCTGAATTACCCGGATAAAGTATGAAAATACTTATTACATTCAAGAGAATGTTCAATATAAGGCACATAGAACTGATCCAGGCACTCACACGGGCATTTTCCATGCTTCTAATGACACTATAGTACATTTGGGATATTCCGCTTATCAGATAGGAGAATGAAATCACTCGCAAGAAACTCGATCCATATTGAATTAACTCGACGTCAGTTGTGAAAAACCTCATTAATTGATCCGGCATCAACAGCGATATCCCAAAAAAGATAGCGGATATAATAATAGACATCGTACATCCAATACTAAAGACTCGTTCAATTGTCATTAAATCTTTCTTTCCCCAATACTGTGCAGTCAAAATCCCTACACCTGCTGCCAATCCCATGTAAAACAGTGTTAAAACAAATGTAATTTGCCCAGCCAACGATACAGCAGACATTGTAGACTGGTTAATAAAACCTAACATGAATATATCTATTGTCACGGCTAACGATGAAATGAGGTTTTGTAAAGCAATCGGAATGACCAAATTAAGCAATTGACGATTGAAATGCTTATCTCTCATCTCAAGCGTGCTTCTTCATCCAGATCTTCCTTAGTGATCTCTTTGTCTTTGTAATAGTATTTTTGGTCGTGTTCATTAATGGTGCGCATCACCCTGCATGGATTACCAACAGCAATAGAGTTAGCCGGAATATCTTTTGTTACAACACTGCCGGCACCAATAACGGTATTTTCTCCAATTGTGACCCCTGGACAAATTGTAACATTCGCCCCGATCCAACAATTGTTCTCAATTTTCACCGGATCAGCATACATATATCCTCTGTAATCTGGATGGATTGGATGTCCTACTGTAGCAATCGTTACAGATGGACCGAACATAACATTTTTTCCGATAATAATTTTAGTGTCGTCAACAAAATTACAATTAAAATTGATGTACGTTCCATCTCCAATCTCAATGTTCGTACCATAGCAAAAGTAAAAGGGCGGCTCGATCCACACCTTCGTTTCTTTACCAAATATCTCTTGCATGAGTTGTGTACGTTTTTCTAGATTATCTGGCGCTGTTATATTAAAGGCATGCATTCTTCTTTTTGCCTGTAGTCTGTCTTCAGGCAGTCCTTCACAGTAATCAGTAAATAGTTTACCGGAGGCAATACGTTCTCTCATCGTCATATTTCTGGCTCCTTATAATATCTTTTGGATTTTGTATTATTGTCGAGCAATATCAAAATTGTATAATTTCTATGTAGTCCTATCCACCGAAATCAAATATAATTCTATTAAAATCGTATTTTGTTTGAGGGAGATGTGATTGTGAGTGCAGAGCTGGAAGTATTCTCTGATTTATCGGAAGAACTAAATTATAATCTTCCTGATTTTCCGCTATACGTACGAAAAGGAGCACTTAATCATTTCGATAAATATGCAGCAGCATGCCATTGGCACCCGGACTTGGAATTTATTTTAGTACTAGATGGGGAGATGGAGTATTTTGTAAACGGAGAAATTGTACTGATTGAACGAGGTAACGGAATATTCGTTAATAGCAAGCGTATGCATTATGGTTTCTCCACCAATAAATTGGATTGTACATTCATTGTCGTTGCTGTCCATCCTTCACTACTCGGAATAAACACACATGTAGGCAAAGTATATTGGGACGAGAAATTCGGTTCTAAAACTGAAGACTATATTATGATTACTTCGCAAAGCACGTGGGGAAAGGAAATCCTGCATTCCTTACATCGGATTTATGAAGAAATGAACAGCATTCCTTGCAACCCACTACGCCTTCTTTCACTGGCTACATCACTTTGTGCAGACGTCGGAGATCATATACAGAGGGTTCCTGGGCAGATAAATGATGACCAGTCATGGATTGCCGTTTGGAAAATGACGGGATATATTCATCATCATTTTGACCTTAGAGTAACCCTGAATGACATCGCTACCGCTGGGTCTGTTTGCAGGAGCAGATGTTGCGAGTTGTTTGGCACATACATTGGCCAAACGCCTAATACTTACCTAGTGCGATATCGTATTCAAAAGAGCTCCGAGATGCTGGTAGGAACTAATCGATCGATTAGTGAAATTGCGATGAACTGCGGATTTCAAAGTGCGAGCTATTTTTCATCAGTTTTCCGTAATGAGACTGGATTGACGCCTCAGAATTACCGAAAGAAATCTCGAACACCTTCCCATTCAAATTAGCTTATTGACGGGTGCTTCCCAAGATCATTCCGATATTTAATTTATCATTTCCCATTATTTTCTCCTCTATTTGGTTTATCAAAGCGAATGCCAAAGAAGCCAGTAATTCCAAAGTTCTTTGGGTTACTGGCTTCTTTCATTATAATTAAGATACGACGTATGATTCACCTAAAACACGCTTAATACTGTATGACCCCTCTATCATTTCCGTGGCTATAAATGACTCCATATCACTAGATTCAATATCATACAACACTTCAATTTCCTTGGAGAACAAAATGTTTCCTTCCTTGATAAGTTCAGAGAGAGGTGGAACATTTTCAGCTTTTACATCACCATTGTAAACTTGTTGAAGTCCGTCGACATAGGCTTCTAATGATCGTGCCCCCACAATTTTAACACCTTTATTTTCTTCATTCACCAAGATAATGGTTGGAAATCCACGTACACCAAGTCTGCCTGCTAACTCAAAATCCTGCTCTAACAAATCTTGTGCCGACCCAAGAGCAGCATTCGCCACTATTTCTTCGCCATTTAGCCCAATGTTGTTGACTATATCAACTAATGTTTTCTCCTCTCCAATATTCTGATTGAAGGCAAATACAGCTTCTCTTGCCTGACGCAAAAACTCATTTTCTTTACCCGGATATATATTTTGTATAACCTTGTATACTCTAGATGGCGGGTACGAAGAAAGAATCGGATTGTTTTTCCACAAAGAACCATCGATAGGCATACGTGAATGTAAACCGACTTCTCTCCAATGCTCCGCAACATCTGAAGGCTGTTGAATGCCATTGGAGACATCTGCAAAACCATGCCAGCTAGAAAGCAAACCACCCATAATCGTCTTCACGTTAAAATATTGTCCATACTGCAGAATAAAACGATTGAGTACCGGCTCAAGCGCCCAACAGTGGGAACAGATCGGATCAGTTGCATAGTAAAGTGTGATTTTGGGGGACTGTAGATTAAAGTCGATCATTTCCATTTGCTCTTCATCCCCTGGCCCACAGACACCGGTTTTAAGGTCACACATCATATTTGAATTATTCATATATAAATCACCTTTCGCTGGAGAATCAAAGAAAGTGCCCTCTTGTAGAAGTTCTTTGTATGGGAGTATTATAATACCAATACAAATTCAAACAAGTACGTTTATTTTTAATACTAAGTATCTTTAATAATACTATTGGAAAGGAGTTATGTATGAAATACGAATTTAGACTTGATCAATTATGTCCTGCAACCTTCGCATTCCATGTAATCAGCGGAAAATGGAACCTCCCGATCCTAGCCATTCTTAGTGAGAACGACAACATACGCTATAACGAGTTAAAAAGAAGACTGCATGGAATAACAGGGACTACCTTAACCAACTCACTGAGGGATCTTATAGATTATGGAATCATTCATCGGGAGCAGTATAACGAAGTGCCACCAAGAGTTGAGTATTCTCTGACTTCATCTGGAAAAGAATTAGTGCCTTTAATTGAATCCTTTGTTGAATGGGGACAAAGAAATATTGGGGTGAAGGATAAATCCTAGAATGCTTTCTCACTCCTATTCCTGAATCTCCAAATGCATATACGAAGGCGCTTCATCCCAAGGAACGCTATATCCCGCTCCCTTTGCACAGAACATAGAGCTGGAGGTGTACTCAGGATCAGCGCTGCGGTCGTATCCAATCCTTGCGATGACCTGTTCCGGGTTATGACATGGCTGATAACCGCCTAACTTCATCGAGATTGCTCCCTTGCCCTTCGTGAATGATGCAAGCTCTACTGCATAATGCATGAACGTCGCGACAGGCGCACGTCCCTGAATAAACATCGATTCACCTAGCATTTCTGGCGGGTCAAATTCACCATGGGCCAGCTGTATATCAGACATTACGCGTCCGATAAGCTCTGCATCGACTTTGATTTTGAATTGATAATAGGGTTCCAGTAGAATCTTGTTCGCTTGCTCCAATCCCTGCCGCAGTGCCCGCAGTGTCGCCTCCCGAAAGTCACCACCATGAGTGTGCTTCTGATGCGCTGCCCCGGTTAAAAGCGTTATATACAGATCGGTGACGGGAGAGCCGGTAAGAACTCCACGATGGTCCTTTTCAAGTAAATGCTGACCGACGAGATGCTGATACCCTGTGCTGAGCTGCTCCACATGGCATGTACTGCGATATGTAATTCCCTCACCACGTTTCGCAGGCGCAAGCCGGAGATGCACCTCTGCATAATGCTTAAGAGGTTCGAAATGCCCACAACCAATCACAATGTCTGCGATCGTCTCTTTGTATAATATCTCTGGCTTGGAGAACGATACCTTGAGCTGGAAACGGTCTAACACCACCTGCTGAAGTACCTCTAGCTGGATCATTCCCATCACATGAACATGAATCTCTTCCAGCTTGTCCTCCCATGTCACTTGCAGCGTAGGGTCTTCGGCTTGCAGGATCATGAAATAGCGTAGCACTTCTCTGGATGATATCCCCAAATTGAATACAACTTTGGATTTCAACGCTGACACAAGACGGGATTCTACTCGATCTGAATGATTACCTATACCCAGTCCAATGGCTGCATCAGTTAGGCCCGTAACGGCAACAAGCTGTCCCGCGGAAGCTTCATCGCATGAAGTATATTTCCCCCCATGATAGATACGAATAGAAGTGATTTTCTGGCTTAACTCCTCATGTTCTGAAGTTCTATAGCAGAGATCCTCCCGTACCCGTAATTTTCCAGCTAATATCTTCATAAAAGTCAGTCGCGTGCCTTGCAGCTCATGACGCACCTTATATACTCGTGCCTCGAATACTGCGTTTACTTCATAAGTCGATTCCATTAGTAGTTGCATCGTCTGCATCCATTCCGCAATCCACTGATCCAATAGAGCTGCTCCACTCATAACGGGAAAAACCACCCGTTCTTTAACCATTTGTTTCAGCGTAGCCAATACCTGCCCAGGATAAATGTTGTCTTCGAAATATGCCTCCATCAAGGCTTCATCTCGCTCAGCAACGGCGGTAATGACCTCTTCAGGCAGCATGCTCTGATCTAGACCTTTTGCCAAATACAACATATCCGGCGAAAATTGCTGTCTTAACGCTTTTAGCACACGCTGGACGTCAGCACCGGTACGATCTATTTTGTTAATAAATATAAAAGTGGGTATGCCATATTCCTGTAGCAATTGCCAGACCGTCTCAGTATGCCCTTCAATGCCCTCCACAGCACTTAAGATGACTACCGCATAATCCATGACCTGTAAAGCGCGCTCCATCTCAGCTGAAAAATCGACATGCCCCGGTGTGTCAATGAGCTGATACGATTGTTCGTTATATTTCATCACCGCCTGGTCAGCAAAAATCGTTATCCCCCGTGCCCGCTCCATCTCATGACTATCCAAAAAGGCATCCTGATGATCGACTCTCCCCCGAGTCTTAATTCCGGAAGCATGGTATAGGAGCTGCTCTGCGAAGGTGGTTTTGCCGGCATCAACATGTGCTAGCAGTCCGATGGTGATTGGTGATGCTTCTGACAGTTTACAATACATATTTCTACCATCCATTCAGTCAATCTGTTATATAAGAATCGTAGCCGAAATCTAGTAGCTTGTACAGAATCTCTCACCACCGACAGCATGCGGTAACGCCCGAAGATCCATATTATCCAATGACATAACCATCCTCCATGAAGGATTTAGCTACAATAATGCAAGAAAGATACTAGACAAGCTATTGAGATGATGATTATGTCCCTATTAACTTATAAAAAAACCGGTAACCCTTAACAGAAAGGATTACCGGCTCAATGAATAGTTAGTTTTTGTGGTTTTTCATTTTAAACGAGAATTCTCTGTTAGAAAATTCAATGCGATAACGTTAATATTTCTAATCTCCTTAAAACAATTAATCATCTACTCTCTAGACTCAACAGCTTTTTATCTAGAAATGCCTTTACATCTTTAGCAAGCTGAATGGATGCTTCAATTTCCAACTTAGTTGTTGAAACACTTTCAATGCTGCATCCAATTGGAATTCCCTTCTCCAGCCCGAACTCAAATAGTTCTTCAAATATTTTTTGAGATAGCTGAATTGATTTATCCAAAATGTCGTTCGAGTATTTCAACTCGTTTTCTAACCATCCCGGGATACTGATCCCCAACCATTTCATAAATTGTAATGTTTTCGCTGTGCCACATGGTGCAAGATTAAATAAAATAGGAACCATTTCAAAACCCTTATTTGTATAGTAATAATATAAATCAGACAATAAATTCTTTGATGCCTCTACATTATAAGTTGCCTGAGTGATAAAAAAGTTGCATCCATTGTTAATCTTTTCGACAACCCGTATATGCTCATCATTCTTTTTTATATGTCTTTCAGGAATGACAACTCCTCCAAAATTCAAATTACTATTTAACTGTTTGCTTAGCTTATAAGCATCTGGTAAATTCAATTTCACCTCTTGCTTACTTGATGAAGCGCCCACATACACGGAAAATCTGTCTTCACTTTCGTCAGTCTTAATCCAATCAGCGAACGAAGCTCTTGTATCATTACCGACGCACCGATAAATTATTTTCGGGACCTCCACTTGTCTTAGATATTTATCACCATAGACAGCCGGATCAATCGTTGGTAAATATGGGTAAGGTCTTTCATGATCAACTCTTTCTGCTTCCTCCTGGACGTCGTAAAGAATTAAAGCATCTAAATCAACGTTTTTAAGTCTTTCAACCTGTTTCTGTGCAATTTCTGATATCTTTTCTGGTGAATGGCTTGCCTTCGGTGGTGTCATCCCATATGTTAAAATACCAGGTTTCTTGCTCAATATTTTTTGTTTAAATGTACTCTCTGCCGCTCCCAAAATAAAAAACTCCTCTACACGTCTCTTTTAAGTTAAGGCTACCATGGCAGGCTTAATATGTATAACTTATATTTACTATATCTAGTTATATTTTAAAGCTATGATTCCCTATTGGTACTTATCGAGTAGTTCATCATGGAGGCGGAACTTCTAGATTTTAATGTTGACAACCATTTGGTCTGACTATAATATTAGAAGTCCTGCCAACCTTAAAGTTGGCGATAAGGGGACCGAAAGGTTCATTCTTATTTAAAAAGGGTGAGTATTATGAATAAAGAAGAATTAATGGAAAGCGCACGTAACACAAAGAAAGCTGCTTATGCCCCTTATTCTAAATTTCCAGTTGGAGCAGCCTTATTACTTAAAGATGGAAATGTTATTAATGGAGTAAATGTAGAAAATGTATCTTTTGGTGCTACTAACTGTGCAGAGAGAACAGCAATCTTCACAGCTATTACAAAGGGCTATACTAAAGGTGATTTTCAGGCTATAGCTGTTGCAGGTGACACAATGGATTTTCTGCCGCCATGCAGTATCTGCAGACAAGTATTATCGGAATTCTGTTTGCCCGACATGCCTGTCTATTTAACCAATGAGAAAAAAGAAATCTTAGAGCTGTGTTTAAGGGATTTATTGCCTTACGCATTCAAAAATTTAGATATGTAAAAATAATACCTACCATAGTGGAATATCAAAAACACGCGTACCTGTGTAGACAAGTACACGTGTTTTTATGTTTAAAAGCTTAGTCAGAACACAGAGTTCACAGACCAAACACACCGCGTAAATACGTTGTGACTTACCAAATCGCAATTCCGACCTTATCTTTTTCTTTAAGTACTACCTTTATCATTTCCAAAGCATTTCTTACACTAAATTCAATAAATTCTTTATCATAGTCTGTATGTAGTTCTATAGTATCTAAATTATCAAGCAAAATAAGGAATTCACTTTCCAGTTTTTCTATTCCTTCATCAAATGCAAAAATATTCGTATTCTTTAAAGAATATATTAACTCACATCCGAGTTCACTAATTAAATCATTTCCCCAGAGAGTTTTTCTGCATGATTCGAAACCAAACAAATTATTATGTGGCGCGGGTACCTGCTCCTCCAAAAAATTAGTATCTACAATTATACTTCCCTTTTGAATTACACTAATTATCAAACTCATATAGTTAAAACCTCTCAATGATTATCTATAATTTTTGATTCTTGTTTCTTTTGTTTCTTTTGTTTCTTTTGTTTCTTATAACATCATCAATAAATAAAAAAACAAGCGATCCATTGAGATAAAAGGTTAACACTTCCTCTCGATGATCGCTTGCTTTTAGTAGCTATGCATAGTCACATTTCTAGTTTTCGCTGTGAGATTCCATAATTAATTAAAATAAGCCTTTTAAAATTAGCAAAAACCCATCATTATTGTAACAGAATTATTTAGAATTACGCATAAATACAGCAAAAAAATACAATTGTAACTGAATTGAATAGAAAAATTTCCAAAGTCATTTGAATATATATTCATTAAAAAGAATAATAATCCATTCTTAGTAGTATCCTTCAATTTAAGTGAGTAGCTATATTGAGGGTAAGCCGTAGGGATAGAAATTGTATGTCCAGGTAATTCAATTTCAGGTACCACCTCGATACCACGATCTGTCTCCGGTATACTCTGTCTTGTCTCCTAGAAAGCAGACATTGTCCCGAAACGAGTAACGCAATCCACATTGGTTTGCCATTTGTCTCCATCAGCTGAGTCGAACCGTAATAGCTGCGGATTGAATGAAAAAGCTGGAACTGCTGATCCTCACTTAAGCCATCGGTATTCCAGCGCGTTCCCGTAGCTTGGCAAGCAGCTATAATATCATTGAAGCGTTCCAACGCAAAGGAAGTTGCCTCCTCAATATTTGCGAACAACTTCGTGTAATACTACTACGAATCGATCCCTGTCGTCACCAGACCACCATGATAAAATGTAACCGCAAACCGATACGTGGTCTTCAGACCAGGAGGTGGATCCATTACGACAGCACCCACACCGCCAAGACAGAATGTCCAGCTCTCCTGAAGCTCCGCTGACAGAATCCGTTCCAACGTGAATCCGATCGCCGAGCGCACATTTGGCGTCGCCATCGCAGCGTTCGGTGTCATCCGGTCCTGTCCAACGCCAGCGAGCTGGTTATCAGATGTGTCATCTAAGCGACGCATGTTAGTATATGAATCACAACCTTCGTAACCGAAGAAGGCTCGGCGCGACTTCGAACCCTTCCATATATCGGCTTATCATTAGAACATCCCCAAGAGAAATATATTCTTCCGTAAATTATTGGACGGAGGAAAATCGAGATATTGAAAAAAAGCACTTTAAAGAGAGTATTCAGCTTCTCAGTTTCCACGCACTAATTATTTACTAACATTTAAAATATATTGTTATTCATTGCAGCCATGTCTATTCAAAAACTCGAACATCCAAGCTAAACGAAACAAATTTCGGAGAGAAAATAGAAAAAGCCCTCAAAAGCATATAGTTGGGATAGGTAGCCTAGAGCTGCCTATTTTTATAACTTAAAATCAAAATTTAAGTTTAACATAGCCCTATAAAATAAAAAAAAACCACATGGGATTTCAAAGTCCATGTGGTCAATAATACAAGATCTGTAACTTTCATAGTGATAACCCTAAATCAGGTTATTGCCTTAAAGCTACTCGCAAAATTGTGAATATGAAAGTCTATTGAATTACTAGCCGTGTCTCCATCCTTAAACTTGAATTTTTTTTAACACTTCCTTAGCAGCCATATCAACTTCTAATTCCCTATCTAATGTAGTTGGGGTTTCCACAAGCTTGATTAAACTGACTTCTAGTTCAATAAGAACTCCAATAGGAAACTGAGGCAATAAATATTCTAAAACATTTAATTTCCAATCACTTTCCTCCCCTTCGAATATCCTATTGATGAAAGGAATAAGTTCCTTATCAAAATTAAGCAATAACTCCACGACATCTTCAAATATAGGAAAATTCCTATCCTTTAAATATATCGATAACCCTTCAATCAGATCTAAAAGATCATTTTTATTTAATTGCTTTAATTTTTTAATACTCTCATAATCCATTTTACTTAGAGGTAAATTCCCCATAAATGATTCCCCTCCCTTTTTGGTAAAAAATTCATTATTCCAATCAAATCAAAAACTATTTTTGAACTTGGACTGGAACTGATATTTTCATTAGTATTTCTGTTAAATAGTATGGTTTATTATTAGCATTTGTTTTTGAGTTCATCCAAAGTTGGTGTTCATATGGATCTTTTGCGGAAATAAGATAGTGTTGAGGATTCTTAGGATCTTTTACTATTAAAAAATCCTTTTCATTCTTCACTGCCTCTACCGTTGTCATAACCGCTTTATTATTATTTTCCATAATAAAAGTAAAAAAGGAGAGCCCGTTTGCATCAATTACTGGCCTTGGAGTTAACTGATACTCATTATATGAAGAAGATCTGTAAATAATTGTCCCTTCTTTAGCTCTATTTTTAGAGGCTGCGTCAACCACTAAACTTGTTGCCACAATGGTCCCCGCTACTTTGGTTAACCCCTTAATTATCGATCCAGCAGAACTGCCTGGATAAGGTAGAGAAACTTCATTTCTTTTTATGACTGCTCCAGCCAAAGCTACTTTTGATTCTTTTTCTTTGTTATAAATATTCACAAGTTCAGCAGTTGATTTATTAGGATATTTATCTTTGATTCTATCCGGTACATAAATACTATTAAGATTAGTACATCCGTTAGAATGTGAAAATCTCCCATCGGCTGATTCACAATAATTCCCTGTCGGATCAGTATATATCAAGGGATTATTATGCACATAAGTATAAAGGTTCTGACTCAGCGGATTATCAATCTCGCCTTCATACGTATCCTCATTTAAAAACCGCCCTACACTAGGATCATAATACCGTGCCCGCAGATAGTAAAGCCCTGTTTCCTCATCATAGATCTCCCCAGCGTACTTGAAGGAATTCTGTGTTTCCTCAATCTGGCTTGTGATATTCCCCCACTCGTCATAAGCGTAGAAGTTTACGATGGCTCCACTCTTATCCACGATTTGAATCACATCTCCATGACCATTGTAGAGATAGTAAAAATCTTTATTCGTTAGCCTATCTTTCTTGACCAAGAGACGGTCTCCGCGTACAAAATCTGCTATAACAGCATTGCTGCCGTTTACTTCCGAGATCACTTCCTTATTTGTATTATACCTGTATTGTTTCACATTTGTTCCATTTGTTTTCTTATACCGCATGCCACCTGCATCATAATCAAACGATGTAGTACTGCTACCTTTGGTAATGGAAATTAATGTATTGAATAAATCATATTGATAACTAGTATCAGACATATCAAATGAATCACCGGCTGTATCGATTAACGTCGACCTGTTCCCACGCAGATCATACGTATAACTCTCAGAGGACCCGTCACTTGTGACACTCTCTAAGCGATTCAATTTATCATACGTGTACGTATTTGTTTGTGTTGGTTGGTTACTTGCTGTTTGCGTCGTTGTCAGGATGTTCCCATTATCATCGTAAATATAACTAGAGGATGATAACAAGGTCGAACCTTTCTTATTCATAACGGTTGTTAAACGATTTAAATTATTGTAGGTATATTCAGTCTTTAGAATACTCCCATCTGCTAAAGGTGGATAAGTTATATACTTAATTTGTCCATTTGGATAGTAGGTGTATTTCACATTGGCCGTATCTGATTCATTCAAGGTTGATAGACCATCGGTCTGCACCTTATCCAGTCTAATTTTGTCATATTTATATCGAGTGGAAAATATATCAGTTGATCCCTCTCTGCTTACATTTAGCAGTCTAATCCGATTGCTATTATCATAATTTAATTGCAGATTCGATGAATAACTGTTGACGCCCTGTATTTGAACAGATACTACACGTTTCAAATCATCCATCAGGGAGGTCATTGAGGATGTTTTGATACTATTCGTGTATTTTACTTGGTTGTCGTACAGAATTCCATTGCTACCAATGATAGTTTTGACCTGCTGGTTATTCCCTGTTATTCCTGTTGCATTTTGTATCGTCAAACGACTTTGTTGATCGTACTGATATGTGAGCACACTTCCGTTCCGATCATTCATTCCTTCAAGTTGACCAAGATTGTTGTACTTGTAGGAGGTTACTTGGCCCGCCGGATCAGACTTTGAATCCAACGAACCAATTTCGTTGAACGTTTTGGCGCTGATGATAACCGGGGAACTGGATTCATTACTTTGCAGGGTTGTGCCGATAATTTGTCCCTGTCTATCATATTGATACTTCGAGATTTCCCCAAGAGCATTTTTCAATTCGCTTAATCGATTGAGCGCATCATACTTATATTTTGTAGTGACACCCTCTCCATTCAGATTACGCTTAGGATCGACATAACTCACCAGATTACCAGCAATGTCATAGGTATAGTGTTCAGTTGAAGGTGCACTTACATTCGGCCAATCTTTATACACCCGGTTGGTAATGAGCTGTCCCCACTGGTTATATTCTTGCTCTACATAGCTGGATTTCAGGTTATTTTGTGACGTATTGTTACGGTAACTTACAATATCACCGGCAGCCACAAAATAATGTGCCGATTGGCGGGATTTCAGCCGAGATTCTGATACAAAAAGATTCCCGTAGGCATCACGTACTTCTTTTTGTGCACCCCATGCATCATACACAACGGATATGCTATTCTCCATTGGATCCAGTTGATAAATAGCATTCCTGAGATCATCCCCGCGGTATTGGGTGGTCTGTACCTGTCCCTCGCTGACCTGCTGATCATACATCAAAAAGCCTAGTCCATCATAATATGAATTCTGATTCGATATCAGAGTTACCTTACCATTAGTTTTATCCGTATATTTTCGGTTGTAATGAACCTTTTGACTGAGCGTTCCCGAGTTCTGCGCGTCTATGTCGACGGGTGTATTGGTATTTTCATAGGAATATTCATCTGAAACACTGTAAGTCACATTGTTCAGATTCTTGAAATTTGGATACGTAACATTCGTAATCCGACCTAATTCATCATAAGTGTACGAAGTTTGGTTTCCATTTCCATCGCTTTCTGTTCGGACTAAACCGGTCGCTAAATAATAGGTCATAGTTTTTTTTACAGTTTGGATGATATTTTGCCCTGTTCCATCTTTTGATTTAAAACTACTGATCACTTCGTCCGGATACAAATAATTGGTATCTGCAGATAGATTAGTTATAGTTACAGCTTGTTTAGAATTGTTCTCCAAATTTGTGGTTTCTTGAATGCTCATAAGCTTTCCAACTACATTAACATCAGGGTTCGAATTGTTAGATGTTATCGTATTTCCGTCGATAGCCGTATAAGTATAGAGTGTTTTTATACCTTTAGCATTAGTATATAACTTCAACCGTCCATTCGAATAATAATCGTACGTCTCGGTTAACTGCTTATCGTTATTTTGATACGATGATTTCGTTTTCAGAAAATAAAAGTTGGGTTCATAAGTATAGGAAGTGGTATATTTCTCTTTGGTTGCAGTATCATTAAACTGGGCCTCGGTTAAAGGCTTCGTCTCACTCTTTATCCCCCCCCATTCATTATAACTTACTTGAGAATACTGTTGATTTGGTGAAAGGTCATTGTCACTACCATAATCAGAGGTCTGTATCTGAGTAGGCTTACTTTTGTAAGTTGGATCAAAACTTAGATTGTCAACAACGGTTCGTTCTCCATTAGAGGCTCTAGTCGTCGTTGATAGGTTTTGCCCATCCTGGTTAAATAAGTTTATAGTAAATAATCCGTTCATCGCAGATGAACTCTGAACGGTTGAGGTACTGGAGTAATTATAAGTGCTTGGCGAATCATAATTTGATGTGTAGCCAGTATAGTTGCCAGTATACGTATAACTTTTTTGATTATATCCTGGATCGGTAATGGAAGTACTAAATTGACCACTACCAGCGTTGTATTTAAATAATGTATCATTTCTTGATCTGACGCGGAATTCTTCTGTAAAGCCTGAATCTCCCAATTTACTAGAAAACTTCTCATATTGAAACCAAGTCACAGACCGAGGATATTGAATCATTTGCAGCAACGTAGAAAAATTAGTACTAGTATATGAACTCGAATACTCCTTTCGAGAATAATCAAAATTGGTATACCCATCATTTACATAATGGAAATTAACTTTTTCATTGTTATTGCTTTGAATATACTGGAATGCAGGTACATAGCCATCAAATTGGCCATTTAGCGTCAAACTCGCCCTACTTTTCATATATGTCACATGCTTTTGGTCTAGGTTATTCAGATCTTTTACTGTGACGACAATAGATTCTCCTCCAAAATTGGTTTCATCCGGTGTCTGAAGGGTGGACTGATATGCAAAGTTTACGATGCGCCCCATCGTATCGGTGATTGAAGAAATCACTTTATACGTCTGTCCATCGTAGACTGAGCGATTAGCATGCTGAAATTTAATCACGTTACCATAACGATCCGTTATCCCAAGCAAACGACCGTCCATTGCAAAATATTCACGTTTTTTATTCGCATATTCTAAATAATATGAAGAAGTTTCTTGTCCATTACTAAATTCACCTTGGTAATCACGAATCAGGCGTAGGTCCTTCCCTGAGTAGCCAACTAAATGGGTATAGCTACCCACAGCATCTGTTGCGTTCAAATCAATCTGATATACGGCTCCATCTCCACGATGATAATACATATATCCACCCTCCGCCATTTGAATCGAAGGGAACATGAATGACCACCCCATGCCCAAGTCATATCGGGAGATAAAATAGTTATACTTTTTCATATCATTCATTCCGTAATTATAATTCTTCATGTAAGGAAAAGCGTTATTAGAGTCAAACATAACCCCAATATTTAGATCCAACCCGTCTCTCCCGGGTAAGTTGATATCTGTTTTCTTCCATACCATTTTTCCAGATGCCGGATCAACGGACTCGCTAGAACCACTATGATCTGAGAATTGTGGTTTCTTAGTCTGATTAATTTGCATCTGAGTAATTAAACCATTGTAAATACTATTAATATCTTCTGAATAATTGGTCATTTGAAATGTTTTAGCAACATTTGATTGAGTGTCCATAGAATATACTGCATCCATAACCGATAAATTATAGGTGGACTCGGTAACTGAAGTTAATTCATCGGTGTGTTTCATTTGTGATTCTGTTTGAATTTCTTCGCTGCCTTTCTGTTCAAAGCTTTGAATAATTCCATCTATAGATTTCTTATTGTTCTTTTTGACTGCTCTAATTATTTCTATTTCTTCAGCGGTACTTAAACTTCTATTTTTTCTTTTCAAATTTGCTTCTATGTTTGGATTTTCATTAATTAATTCTTTTAATTCTGCCTCTTTCTCAGATTTCAGACTTTGTTCAATCTCCTCCCATGTCTGATTCAACTCTTTCTTTCGCTCTATTAAATCCCGTGGTTGGGTTAACCATTCATTTCCTAATTGGTCTGATATGTAAATATCCTCTTCTGTTGCTCCATTAAGAATAATTTCTTCCAAGTCTTTTTTTGTGTATACATATGCTATTGGTTTATATAGTCGCTTATTAAAATTTTTTAAAGTCTTTTCCTGTACATTTTTCCGCCATTCAGACTCATAAACCGCTTCGGTTACAGACGTGACTTTTATTGCTTGAGGACTGAGATCTATTCCTTTAATCATAGTAGTTACATCATCAGAAATATCGGGTATTTCCTTAGTATTTAGTGCAGGTTCTTTGGCAATCTCTGCATTCACCGATACAATATTAAAAGAGGGTACAATTATAGCAAAAATTAAAAAAATGATTAAGAATTTATTCAATGAATTTTTCACAAAGGTTCCCCTATCATATTTTATTGTTGTATAAGAATCTGTTAGTTTCAATCATATTCCTTAACTGAAGTGTCTACTTTACTTCCTCCTACTCACCATTAAAGTGTTTATTCATCAATTCCTTCAAAACTATTATCCCATTTCTGACTCTTTGACTTTAAATGATAATTGGTACATATCTTCACTTACAGTTACATTTTTTCTCTATACTCATACACAATACATTTCCAAACAAATGCCTATCATTTTTATTATTATTGATGATCTACTCACAGTATCAATTACAATGTTTTTTATGTTTATCATAATTATTAGTTTAGTATCTAAAGTATCAAGCTACTGTATTCGATTAGTATCTGTAGAAAGTAAATTCCCATTACCATCGTATACAAAGTCACGCCGATAATTAATACTCCCTTTATGAATGATAATTGCTGATAACCGATTATTAGAATCATAAATATATTCATCATTATGACTATTATCTAAAGTGATTATCTTTACTGGAAGAGTTGAGTAAGAATTTGTTAATCCATTACCCAATTGGCCAAACTCATTATTTCCCCATGTTATAACCGAATCTCTTGTAAGCGCTATACTGTGTGATTCGCCTGCGTCTATTTTCAATACATTAGACGCTTTCACTTGGATAGGGACAAGTTTTCTTTCAGTTGTACCATCTCCAAGTTGGCCCTTGTTATTTCCTCCCCAACTCCAAACAGTCCCATCTGACTTTAATGCTAAAGAATAATTCCCACCACCGCTAATAGCGATAATATCCCTTAGTAGACCTACCCCATTTCCCCCTTTTACTTGGACAGGAATACGACGTTCTACAGTAGAACCATCACCAAGTTGCCCATTATCATTCTGCCCCCAGCTCCAAACGGTCCCATCATCTTTTAATACCAAGTTAAAATTATCTCCTGAACTAATTGCTTTAATATTTGTCATTAAAGGAGCATCATTCGGTCTCATTTGCAATAAACGTGGAATATTACTACCTACGAGGGTTCCATTCCCCAGTTGACCGTGATTATTCCCCCCCCAAACATAAACATTTCCATTTGAAGAAAGTGCTATAGAATGTATCTCACCAACATCTGAAGCTATAATATTCGTAAGAGCACTCCCATTTACTCCTTTGATTTGTTCAGGAGTTGTAATAAGTTGTGTACTATCCCCTCCTACTTGCCCATATTGATTATCTCCCCATCCCCATAATGATCCGTTCGATTTAACAGCAAGAGTATGATAGTATCTACTGCTAATATTATTTACATTTGATAATCCATAAATGGAGGTTGGAGAGACAATAAAATCAGTCTGATCTCCAGCAGGACCTAAACCCAAAAAACCATAATAATTGAATCCAAAAGTCGTCACTGTACCGTCAGTTTTCAAAGCATATGTGCTATAAGTACCACCAGTAATGCCTTTATTCATCGCAACCACATCGCTGCCAGCTAACTGTATTGGTTTATTACTAGATGGAGTTATAAAGTCTCCCAACTGTCCCATTTCATTACTTCCCCATAACCATAGATCTCCATTTGCACCTATAAAACCACTCTTATCTATACCAGCATATATTTCCCCACCAACTTGTGCACCTTGAGTTAAAGATGGAACTGATCCATTAGTACTTTCACTTAAAAAAACAGTTTTCATTAAATGCTTACCATAAGTAGATTTAATTACACTAAAATCATCATATGTGGATTCAACTACCGTTAAATTTTGATATGTGGAGTTTATTACAGAATCTTGTTGATAACTCTCTTCACTAACAACTATAAATTTAAGAATGTAATTGTCTTTCAATTTTTCGCCATTTGTATTTGCAAGGGAGTACGGAGGTATATACAAGATATATTCTTTAGCGTTTTCCAAAGCAATCTGAGGGGTAATTATTAATTGATGACCTTTGATCGATTTCTTTATGTCTATCGACTTGTTACTATTAATATTCACTAAATTAATCAAATTAAAAAACTGACCTTCGCTAATACCCTGCGCAAATTCCACATTCAACGGAGAACCTTCTGATAGATCAATTGATTGTTCTTCAGGAATCAACTTCAATCCAACGAATGGCCCTTCTGATTTATTTCTACTATCTGCATTCACATAAGATATAACGCTATAAGATGCGATTAAAAGAAATAAGGCAAGCAAAAGTGCATTATATTTCTTCATATATTTTCTCTCCTATTAAATAAATTCGTTTTTACATATTGTACAATTGATACATTCAATTGTACAATATCATTTGACAACTGATTCTACTTTGCCGCGGTAAATATAGGAGAATTATCGATGGTGATACAACATCAGTAACCACTAATAGTACATATCAATAGCAGCACCGCTGAAGCTAACAGCGAACATTTTCCGTATTTATGAATCTTTGAAATCCATTAAGAATGAATATAATTAATTCCATATTCACTCTAATAACAGTAAAGCACAAAAAAAAAAATTGGACATGACAAAAAACACCTCCCCCATCCTCGTGGGATCTCTGAATTTATTTATGGCAGGTATTCTGACTTCGCAGTTTATTAAGAGTTACACCATCAACTGTTTTTAAAGTTAACAATGCAATTCTTAAGTGCGTTCACAGTGGCGGGACCGCGTTGGAATTTCACCAACATTCCCCTTTTAAGTCACATGGAAAGCTCTATGTGATCACCATAAATATTTATTTGGATAATATACCACAAAAAGAAAAAATATTCATATAATTATTTCTAATCACTTTTTTACCATTATTTTTACATGAGCATTTCGTATAATTCATATTTTGATACAGCGGCATGATCAGTCCGCAACGAAATCTCAGTGTTGTGTGAGATGAGCAATAAATGGGCAGACGGGCAGTATTTCGGTGAATCTAAAATTTTTAAGCGGCGCTTGGACTTGTTGCTTCGCGATGGCGAGTGCAGAAGTAAGTAACACAATCGCATTCAAATATTGGTCGATTGTCGCTATTTGAATCCTCCCAAACATGGAGCTGCTCAGCGGTTAAAAGGGTTTTTTTCGAGAATTGCAGCGTTCTACACTGGTTTGTTTATTGTAAAATTCCTTTTCACCTCAGCCTTCCTTATGCGGTAAACATAGCACCGGAGATTCGATTGACTGTTGTTTTGAACACCATTCCATATTTAAAGGACGAACAAGCGGTCATGCCTAAAGGACAATCTACTTGACCTGTCCGCAAACGAACAGCGGAATTTTAAACATGCCTTTTCGTGTCCCCAATTCGTCATGGGAAATCCCATTGAACAGCAGGGCGTGTCTTTGCATGGATCCTCGCTGGCAGTTCTTTTTCATTCCAGAGATTCATCGGGATAATAGCCTGTGCGTTGAGATGCCGTATCGCCACATAGTTTCATTAGGTCACATCCCGCATCCAGCATAAAGAATTTCACTTTGATTTCTTACCCACAAGCGTCTTAATCGCAGGTCCTGCATCTCCGTCGTTCACATGGGTAGGGTAACTTGAGTGCCATGGGAAGTTCACTCTTGGCATCGACGGCCAAGTGCAACTTATAGCCATACTACTTGACTTTACCCAAAATCCCTTTGTGTATCTAGGGCTTAGATTAATGCAAAATGCTCAATTCAAATAAAATCACAGTTTGAATAAAGAGAAGTCAAAAAGTAATTATATTAATATTTATGGATCATTATATGAGAACTTTCTCACATACAAAGTTTATTGGACTACCTTAGTATAAAATCCAACCATAAACAACTGAGGTGCTTGATGAAAAAGAACCACGTATTTTGGCTTGTAGGAGTAATTATGTTATGTTTAATTCTACTTTTGGCATTTACAGCATTTATGTCTAAAAGTGATGAATCCGAATTGAGGAAACTTCCATCTTTGATGGATGCTACTGGAAAAATCGAACTTAAAGTTGGTGACTTTCAGCTTTCTTCTCAGCCATCTATTGGTGATCCAAATGCTCCTATTAAAGTCATAGAGTTTGCAGATTTCAAGTGTCCTGCTTGTCGAAATTGGGATGTTGACAATGCCACTAAGTTTAAAAGTGATTTTGTAGATACAGGAAAAGTTCAATTTTATTTCATTAACTTTCCGTTTCTTGGTCCAGACTCTATAGAAGCTGCTGTAGCAGCCGAAATTATCTATAATCAAAATCCTGATAGTTTTTGGGAATTCAAAGAAAAACTATTTCAAATACAAGGGAAAGAACGAGCAATATGGGCTACGGAAAAGTTCTTACTCAAATTTGTGAAAGATAATATTAAAGAGATTGATTTTGATCTGTTTAAGAAAGATCTTCAAGAACATAAATATCTAATTGATGTAAAGAAAGATTTTAAAATCTCTGCTGCAAATGGTATCTATGGAACACCATCTTTTGTTGTAAACGGAGAAAAGATAGACTATACACAATTAACAGAATATATCCTTAACCTTCTAAAATAACTCTAATGCTTTCAGAAAGTCATTATAGTTTATTGCCCTCAAAAAACATATCTTTTGAAGATACTTAAGTGCCACTAACAGTAGTTCAGCAGCTCTGGAAGGAGGATTTTACATCGCCTCAAGGATTAAGGTATTGCCAAAGTGGGCAGGGATTACTAAATGTAGAACTGCTCCTGATCGTCCCTTCATACGATATTCAGGTTGCATGAATACCCTGATCCATTTAAAGATTGCTTTCATCGGAAATGGTAGCATGGTGTGCTAAAACAGAGTGTTTCACATTCAAGAAGGAATGCAACTATAGCTTCAAGCAAATTAAGAAAAGATCAAAGCTGTTGCAGAAACTCCGCTTAAAATCTATACTTCCAATAATCCTCATCTACTAAGCAATGCGGATAGGCGGCACGGTTAGAGCGGTATGCAAGCGCCATTCCCATCGAATTTGTATTTCTACTTATGGATCAATGGAATATTGATATAGAAAAGGCTGAACTAGTGCAAAGCTATATAGGAGCAACATATGCATTTGAAGGTATAAACTACTATGTGTAACTCGATATTATTTACAACTTGAAGGATCATCACACTCGAGAGAAGAGTCACAAGGTTGATGATATCAGAGAAACCAACAAACAAAAAGCCAAACAGTTTAAGGTGTTTATTCCCGACTAAATTTTACATTGGTCGTCACATTTGTCTGATTAGAATTAATCGCTAACCAATTGACCATTAGGACAATTGGTAGTGTTTTTTCGATTGCCGAATCTAAATTCATTATTCTATTTCCCGTAATTTCCCAGATCTATCTTCTAGGCTCCAGTTACATATAACTCCAAACCATCAAACTCGATTTTTATTCATAGACTTGCTTTCTCATTTCTAATACTACTTTATCTGGCCTATTTGCCGCTAAATTAGAGCAACAAGGGCCACGTCACTATCCTAATGTTCATGGTTATAACCAATGGACTAATCGCCCCCCCTTTCTCTGCTCTCAATAATTTAGTTCTTTCACCTTTTCAAATCCCTATGAAGATTTGATTAGGATCAAAAGAATAAATCTAGTGGCTGTAGCAAATCCACTTTTAATTCACCTAAAAAGATTAGATCGTAAATTAATGGAACTATGTCCCTAACATTTACCTTTGCAATAAAGCTCTTAGCAAGATATTCAATACTGTGGTCTTTAAAATAAACTACTTTCTTCATAATTTCATGGATATATATGTTGTAGTACTCTCTCTTTTGCTTGTGATTCATAATTAGCTGTATGTTTCTTTCACTGTCTCGGGAAGTAACTTTGGTCTCACAACAGAATAGCCCCACCCTTCCTTAATACTATAGTTCATACATGCACTATAAAATGTGGTTGTTGTTCTACAAAGATATCGCCGCCTTTTACTTGGTACAAATGAGGAGGATTTCCTTGCCTGAAAGCTAATGTATCCGGCACATACTCTTTTTTTTCAATACAAATCGAGAATTCATCACTTGGTATGGGACCCAAATAGGTTGTGGATAGTACCTAACTGTTATAGGATCCAACTCCAACAAATAATAAAACAAGCATTCCCCCCACAAAGACTCGTAGGGAATATGCCGTTCCATTTTCCGGCTTGGTATTGACCCAATAATATGAGGGGAATTTCGGCTCCCTTTATTATTGACTTTTTCGCTTTGGTGAATAAAGTTCATCCTCTTTCCTCCAAGTTTTTTCGCTCAGCCAGTCCACAGGCTATCCCTTCCCGTCATAAAAATGACATTTCTAACTCCATCTTTCATTGGCTCATAACCTCAATTATTACCAAATGAGAATCTGGTAAAACTAGTACAGTAAGATGTTTGAATAACTAAAAAAAGCCTGAACCAACAAAGGTTCAGGCGATGACAAATCATATTCATATATGGTGACAACTTAATTTACAACTGAATTCAATAGAAAAATTTTCAAACCCATTTGAATATATATTCATTTAAAAGCATAACAATCCACTCTCTGATTTATTAGTAGTATCCTTCAATTTAAGTTTATAGATTATGTTTTCAAACCTAATAATTCATAGTTAGACATATCGATAAATTGTTTGAACCACAAAATGAAAAAGCCCTATTCAAAACTTTTCTCAATGATCAAGCTGGTTTTAAATCTCACTTAGTAAAATGGTGATAAATTATTACTGCATGTCTAACTTACTTTTGTATTCAAGAGATTTGCACCTGCACATGAAGATGAACTTTAACCACTAGCTGTATGTTCGTCTTATAGTCAGCCGCTGGCACTAGCATTTCATTTTCAGAATGCATGCAAACACCATTGATGTTGCAGACAATGATTTCATCTCAAACTGCTCAACTCTGCCTAACCTAAGTTTAAATTCATTGAAGAATCAATTTTACTGAATGTTAAAGCCCAGTATTACTTGCTGCATTATCTTCAAAAACGGTGCCCTTTCTTACGTGGCTACGTAACATTTTTTCTGAGCTATATCTTGTTTGGGCCATTATAGAACGTTCACTACTTCCAGCCATCGCTGCAGATGAAACAAAACCAGACCTTAAACTATGTGCTGCGTATTTAGATTCATCACGACCAGTTTTTTTTACGTATTCCTTAACAATCAGGGCAACAGAGCGGTCAGAGAGTCTTTTCACACTTACTTGACCATGTCTATTTATTCCTAAAAATATTGGACCATTTTGGATATCAGCTACTTCAATCCATCTCTTCAGAGATTTCACCGGACATGTCATTGGGCTTTGTCCATATGGAATCCCGACAATTTCACCGTTCACTTCTTTATCAGTTTTTGAATAAGCTAGTTCAATACTGATACCTTGAGCATCAAAGGTTATATTTTCAAGGTCTAAGGACACTAACTCACTTCTCCGAAATGCCCCTTGAAAACCGATTAATAACAACGCTTTATCTCGTATCCCTTTTAAATTGTCTGGGACATGATCCAACATCAATATTAACATATCAACAAGGATTGGTATTTTACCTTTAGCTTTAGCTCTGTGTTTACTTCGAACTCCAGATAACACTTTACTTATTTTATAAGTTGTGGGATCAGCGAAGCCGTTAGCCTTATGAACTTGGGAAATGGAAGTCATTTTTCTAATAATCGTATTTGGCTTATTCCCATGCAACGCAAGGCTAGAAATGTATAAAACATAGTTTTCTTCATCTACCGGCATACATGGGTATCCAAATTTTTTGCAAAAATCTTCGAAATGCAGCCAGTCAGAAACATACGCAGCCTTTGTATTTTCAGCTTTAGAGCTTATTTGATAATTCCCAGCTTCTTCTCTGAGTTTTAACTCTTCCAGGAGAAGTGATTCATCTTTCGAAATGACGTCTGTAGAAGTTACAATTATCTTACTATTCCTCACCGAATTTAAAAAGATATCGTGGTTAGAATTCATTATCTCCTCCCCTTTCTTAATAATGGGAAACTTGAACCTCTGTCAAGAAAGTAGACACTCACGCAACGGATTTTGTAATGATGCATCCATATTTAGACTAGTTTCCATATGGTTGTACAACTGCCATCCGACGATTTTACTCGTGCATAGATCCATGATGCTGGCCAGGTACAAGCAACCTCCTCGGCTGGGATAGACGTAATGTGGGTCACTCCACGGTATGGGGTTTCAATACTTTAAAGTTTTGATTCATTGTGTTCGTTCCTGGAGCTGACGGCGCATCTCTTTCAACTCTGCTTCGAGTTCTTATACCCATCCTTACTCGCTGCCGTTCATTCTTTATCTCACGATATTGTCCCATCTACTGATGCAGTGTACTTTTTGTAGTGCTGAGTTCTTCTGCGATATCCTCAATGCTCTTCGTATGGCTCTTGAATGAACTTCACCGTCTGCTTCTTGTATTCTTCATTGATACGTTGTCGTTGTTCTCCCACGCGAACACACCTCTATTCCCCTTATATCGCCTCGTTCGATAACGGGTATCCGCTTTCTATTCTTGCTCCACTCATTACTTTTTTTCATCTTAATTTTAGCCTTCTGAGCAATTTTGATTAGAAAATATCTAGTATTTTCTTTTCTGAATGTAGCCATAACAACATAATGATTTCTGTTAAAAAACTTCTGCATCATAACAGTTCAGTAGCTTGAAAATTTTAATATTATCGAAGATTAGGTTCTATTCAGTCCGATTAAATAGTCTACCTCACTACGACATTTGGCCCCTTGAGTAAAACATCATTTTAACGTCTATCTCGTAAACAATTAGGTGTAAGAGAAGAATTCTATAGTTTTAAGGCAAGCAACCTATTTTTAATACCCGTCTAGCTTATTTTTTCGTTTTTCTTTATCAAGAGCCACCTTAAGATCGAAAACTTTTCCATCAAATGGATTAATTACCTTAGGTCTTGTTTTTAAATATAATAAAGAAAAACCATATTCAAGATCGCTTTCTTCAAGCCTATCTTTTCCAGCTCTTAAAGCGTATTTTATAGAATGGTGCAAAAGATGATTTAATGTTCTAGAAATACCTAACGTTGCGTAATATATTTTTTCTGCAAGATAAGGATCGAATATTTTAGATTTATCGGCAAATGGCAGTTGTAGATCTATACTTTTTAAAAAACCTCGAAACTCTCTTATATTTTCTTCAGAATTATATTGAAAGCCAAAAAAATCTGGTTTACAAGGAAAACGTTCATCCAATTGTCTGTTACTATTAAAAATATTTATGGCATCCTCCTTGATACCACCAAAAACTATTGGCAGATTGACATCATTAAGCAGTTGTTTTAACCAATCAGCTGCCTTTCTTATTACACGTTGAGTATCTGTATCAATCAAATGTTGCAGTTCATCAATAATTAATAATTCAACGTCTGTAGTTAGAAGATATTGTTTTAAACGAGCCGTTAATATCTTTTCAGTCCCTTGGTTGTATAATGGGTCTCCCAGTTTTTGCAACATTTTTGATGCCACGTTTTGCGGTTTTGAATTTGAATCTAATTCCAATAGAAGAACAGGCGTTGCAGTATATATAATGGTATGGGAATTGATTATTTTAGTTCTGTTTTCTTTCGGGAAATTTTTCTCGTACGTTTTGAATAATGTAGATTTTCCTGTCCCAGTATCCCCTAAGATAGCTGCTCCTTTCTTAAAATTATGACAATCTTTTATAACCTCATAGAGTTCATTGAATTTACGATGATGTACAACGATCTGATCAAGATGTTCTAATCTCAATCGTAAATCTATTTCTTCAACTGGCTTTCCACTTAAACGCGGGAAGTCCTCTTTTTTCATTTCTTAACCTCCCAGTTTAGAAACACCATAGCTTGGTAAGTCATCATCATCATTATTATTATGAGCCTTAATTTTTGCTTCTTCCGGAATTTTCAAATGTTCTATTTTATCTAGACTTACTTTATCCTTCTTAGCTGTTAACTTCGATTTATTTGATTTCATCGTTGTAATCTCTCCAACGTAAACCAACGACTCGATATTTTCAGGTTCATCTAATGTGCTCATGTCGAATGACTGCATGGCAAGTCCCTCTGTCGCAACTCTCATCTCTTCTAGAGTATTTTTATACTTATTTCGCTTATCACTAAGCTGATTTTGTTCGATTTTTTTAATATTTTTAAGTCCTTGAATTACATGTTCATCATTAAACTCACGATGATAGCGCCCTTCCGATAGACATATTACTTTTAATTGTTCGAATGGAAGAGGCAGATTTGGTTCCACATCGTAATGATTTTCCATATCATTTACTTTATTCGGATCAATGAAAACTTCTATAAAACTTTTATTATATGGATCTTCAACATAGAGTTTTCTTGTATCAGAAAAGTCAAATCTAACTAAGACTTTCGTATTTTCATCGCCATTTTGAATTAATCGATATCTCAATTCCATCAATTCATTACTGGTATACCATGTCTCTTTAATCGTTATTCCTCTGTTTTGTATTATTCTTTTTTCTCTACCGCCACACAATATTAATGTTATTTCTTTTTTACTAAATGGTAAATCTTTTGTAAGACTAGGGTCATTTTCAAATGCATTTTTCCATTTTTGATGAGGAGTCCCCCCCATACGAGTATGACTCAGATTATGTGATATAATATCCACAAAAATTATATGTGCAATGTAATAAATGGCTTGTAATGTAATGCAAGCTTTTCCTTCTGAGTCGTATTGTTTTTTTTGGTAAATGTTTGAGAAAGTTGTTCCTCTTAACGTATGCATAATATCGTTAAAGGTCTTTAGTCCTCTTTCCACTGTTCCCTTCTTATGTCCTGCTGCAACCTCTGGATAAAGTGGTTGGATGCCGAGAAAATTAAAGACTTCTTCCAAATCATATGAGTTATTCTGTGAAGCATTGTCAATTACAAGCTCTTTAGGAATTCCATAAGCAATCCATTCATTCTTGACATCTGGGTATAATTTTTTCACATAACTTTTTGGCATAATACAATGCAATAGGCATTGCTTGATAGCAAAGCTGTCTGGATGATCAAAAGTAATATAAAATCCTAGTGGTTCCCCACTAAAAACATCAATTGCATAAACAAGCCATGGTCTTTTTCTCTGCAGGTTTTTTGGGTCAACCAACTTCAAATCAATAGGTGTCCAATCCAATTCTACTCGTTCCAATGGTCTAGTTGGCTTCTCTGACATACTTTTTGAACCATCACGCTTTAAACGTGCTGCAACAGGTCCTTCTCTTGCAGCTTGCTGACGGTAATAATCACGTTTATCTTTTACAATTCTCCAAATGGTTTGAAATGATCGAATGATCTCTTTTTGATTTTCATCCCTTAGTTCATTGACATTATTTAAACTTCCCTTATACAAACGATAAATTTCTCTGTAATATGTCTCTTCACCACCATAAATCTCTTCATCCATAATTTTTTCTAAGGTACCCATAACCTCCTCTTCAGTTCTTCTTTTCTTGGGGCCTGTCTTCATATCCAAAAGATAACGAGCATCTTGATACTTTTCCCATGTTTTCTTCCAATTGTAGAAAGTTGCTTTTTTGACCTTGATTCCTTTTTGCTCTTCCAATTCTTTAAGATATTTATCAAGATTTATGGTATGATATGTCCCATTGATTACAGGTTGAAGCACTTCTAACTTCATTTTGATTTTTTTGTCTTCTTTAGAAGTAAGTTGTCCTAAATCAAGTTTAATTTTATCTACTTTATCTGTTGGATCCTTAAATATAAGCCGCTCTTCATACCAGGCTTGTTCTAACTCTTTTATTGTTACGAATTGAGTTTGCTTATACTTCTTCACCTCAACCAATAGTTCTTCATGTCCAGAACGTTTAATTAAATATTCTAAACCATCCATTAAGAACTTTGTTCCAACATTAAACTGATTTCGAGCCATCCTACACCTCCTATTAAGGATTAAGCCAAATTATTCCTTCGTCATTTAATGTCTGTGAAAACAAATCAAAACCGACTTCCCCGTTATAAATCATCTTATAGAGATTAATCATAAAAACGGATGGCTCTATTACATTACATAACTCTCTCAATTCTCCAATAGTTAGAAAATCAGACTGTAACAATACAACTTTTATATACTCCACAACTGATGGATTATTTTCATATTTTGTTTTTTCTAATAGTATTCTCAAATTTTTCTGCAAAAAGCCTGGTCTTATTTGATCCTCTGTTAGAACTAAAAATGTCCAATTTTTCAGCTTACAATATTCCTTCGCAACTACAAATTTAGCTTTATTGGTATTTTTATTCACAAACTCTTTCAATTTAACTTCAACCAAATAATATTTTAATTCCGAACTGATAATCAAATAATCAGGATAATATGTCCTTTTCTTTCCTTTATAATGATATTCTATTCCTCTAGGTTGATAATAAATTTTCAAAACGGAAGGATCAAAATTACATAACCTAACATAATCCCGCTCAAGAAGACTTTCCGCATAAATTATTTGTAAATTTTTTGTAGACCCAATTTTACTTCTATAGTTCATGCCTTTTGTGGGCCTTATTCTACGGACTGGTGTTATCACTTTTACCCTCCTTAACTTTAATAACTCTATAAATCTATTTTAGCCTTTACTCATTTTCTTCATACAGTACTGAAAGATTATTATTCATATAATTTTGTTAATAACTAATTTAGGTATTGTATATTATATATAATTCATAAATTCAGATGTTAAACATTGCTTTACATTGAATTTATCTTGAGATTTATCCATATAGTTAGCATTTCAATTAGTAAAATTATAAATTCTCTAATGATTATTTTTTCAAACTTCCTTTTTCTTTTAAAATCTCAAAAAAACTATTACATTCTTGAATCTGAGTGCAGTAGCACTTCATTAATTCTTGTAATCAATGTGGAAAAATCTATTTGCAAAAAAATTTTTCATTTTAAATTTTTATTTGAATCGTAAACTTTGAAATACATTTAAATTCAATAAATGAATCTGGTATTAAAAGATCTTCCTAAACATCGTTTATTTGTTTTTTATCAATTTTCTTTTTAAGTCATAAAGTTATTCTTCATAGTCATATAGAGTAGCGTAAAAAGCGTTGCTTAATAGTTTTGATATATACTTTAAAGTTAAGACTGTTTTTAATTCACAAATCCCACTACAAAATGAGCTATCTCAACTAGGAGATAGCTCATTTTGTGCATGCCTTTTAATTTGTTTAATTGATTGGGTTGCTCTTCTTGAGGGAAGGGGATTTTTATTCTTAAGACCACGGAATTTGTTTTTCCAGCGTCGGTCATTATACTTCAAGCATAGCAGTATAGAATACATTTATCAAAATGTACAAGGCAAATCTAACCCGTTAAGATTTGCTTAGCGTTCCATACATTCATTATATATTTATTTCAACAAGACTTTTATATCTTTTTTTCGATATAGATACATTCTGCCACCATCCACTTTTAAACCTGATACTGGTAGAATACCTTGCTTCGATAATTGAGTATAAGAAGTTTTAAGTTTTTTCTGTATTTCTTTCAAGGTTATATATGTTCTTTTGAATTTCTTAAAACTTTTTAGGGTAACTATAGCCCCAAGCCCATCTTCTTTATTGTTATCAAGTAATCCTTTTTTCATCCAAAACTTTACATGCCATTCTTGACATCTTAATAATTTGCCAACTTCTTTTATAAGCAACAGGCCTTGTTCCTTTCTTTTTAAAGATAGTGCTCTTTCATTATCTTTTATTATTCCTACCATTCTTTCAAACTCTTCGATTTGATTTTTCTGTTGTTCTTCTTCTTCCCGTACCCTTTTTTCTTTTATAGGTTTCACATATAAATGATACTCCTCTATTAGAGGTTTTAAATTACCATTTTCTCTTTGAAACTTAATGAAAGACTTGTCTAATAAAAATAAATCCGAATACTTTGTGAGATACAGATCATTAAGGAAATTTTTATAGCCTTGTGGCCATGAACTCAAAATTTGAATTACATTAAGTTGGACTTCTGCATATTCTGAAAACGAAATATATCCTCGCTTATACTTATCCTCAACGCTCAATCCAGTAGTTATTTCTCTTCTTAAAAACCGAAGTATTGTGTTTAAAGTTAATAGATCACAATCTAAAAAATCACTTTTGTTGTTAAATGTTAAATTTTCTTTGAATAAATCACATTTAGAATAGATATATTCTGAAAAGTTAACTGCTTCATTTGCAGCAAATACTGCTTCACTTTTTTTGTATCGATGTCCGCAGATACATATAAATATATTTCCCTTTCTCCAAGATAATTTTTCAGAACATACACTACAACTATCCATTAACTCAACATTATGATACGGACATACAGTCACATTACTTAGGAGCCATATTTTTCTAAAATATTCACTCTCCGATAAACAACAAGGACAAATCTTTGCCCGCACAACCTCAATATCATCTTGCAAAATATGATTTCCGTTAAATATAATATCCCGGTTTTTATATTTAAATATCATCATATTAACAATATCTACAGCTTTAATATTTGTTATATTCGTCAAAAAATTCAAATCTCTATCATTGAAATAATTCCAATCTATAAAATAACTTTTAATTTGCGGTTTCTCACTAAATAAATCTAATTTTCGATAAAGAAATTTTGGATCTACAAAATTCATTGAGGAAAATCTTAACAAATAACCACTAAAACTCTCATCATAATATGGAAGGGGCCGTAAAGGTAGCGGTTGCAGGGGTAACTTATTCATTTTTCCCTCCAAATACCTAGATTTTAATAAGGAAACAGAGTAAGTTATTTTCTATCTAATTAACTTCGTAAATTGTAGTATTTTCAAGCAACTAATACAACTTTATATTCATTCAGTTTTCAACTCATACTTTTGAATCGCCGATTGACGATTATAGTAATAAATAAACAACTATTTTTATTTTAAACACAAGAAACAAAACCTCAATTACTTAATGTTTCTACTTGTTCACGCCAAATCACTTTTACAAAATATAAAGCGAAGATTCTGATGTACGTAATAGCCAAAACAGCTATTACACGCGAAGCCTCAACACAGGATAGGTTAACTAGATTTGATAATCCCTCAGCAGACTCTTTTTCAACTCGTAGAATTATCCTTCATGTTTAATCTAACTCCATATGACGAAATGCACATATGTTACATAATATCGCTAGAGTAAAGGGCTGGTATAACTCAACCCCTCCTCATCAAACCGTATGTGAGGTTGATGTTGCGGCCTGGGTTGTTTCTCGCCCGGTCTCTGACCGGTACTTTTGTCGATGCGCTTTTACACACAGATTTCGCCATGCGCAAGCATCCTAGCTACAAGAGTGGATTAGCCCCCTCTCTTGGTTGGACTTGCAACAACTAGATAATGCGTACCTCTTGGCACACCCAAAATTAAAAAAGGACCCCTAGGGGTCCCCAAAAAAAAGTATGCTGCTGATCAAACTCCGTAACCCCGGATATAACTTTACGCCTTCAGCTGTAGACCATGATTGGGAGCCAAACTCTCTATTTGTTCGCAGCTGGCCCTTAACTTACCATTGTACTTTGTCAACTTCAGCTGTTATTGGTATTTAATCATCTCTTAACCGCTTCCGAAAAACGTTGCTTTAAAAATTCACTATTTCTGAGTCGCTTCTCTCTTTGCTCCTTTATTACCGTTTTAGCACTTTTCTGCGAGGCTGCAAAAAGCAAGGCACTTTTCGGCTGTGGACCAATAGCTTCCCTTATTACTCCATCTATAGAAACGTATACTTTAGAATCCATATTCGTTACTCCTTCAAATTTGATCTGGCTATAGCTGTTTTGTTCTGTTTTTCATACTAAATTTATTTTAGTTTTTATTTAATGCCCTTCGTATTCTTTCTATTTTCTCATGATTGAAAAGGTATCTTTTACGCCCATCCTTTAATTCAATTGTCTCATCAGGTTCTATGTCTTCATGTATTAAAAGCGACTTCAATTTTCTTTCTCCAACGTGTAGAATCTTCATAATTTCAGTAAAATAATATCCCTTAACTTTCCGTCTTTCATCTTTCAATTTTTCAGAACACTTTTCTAATTCATACTCAGAGTACAACACATCAACAAACGTTCCGTCAAGACGTCTTGTTTTTGGATAAATTAATCCTTCTTTTGTAAATCGAATTAAATCTGCAATTTTTAGGCCAAGTACGGAATACTTAATTAATGCGTCATGAAAAGAAATTCCTTGGAAATTTGGATCGTAGGAGCCAGTGCATTCTATAAGTAAGAGCTCAGCTTCATTTTTTAGTATCATCGTATGGATAGCATAAGGAGTCAGGATTTCCTTAAGATACTTCTCGTTGATCAAATGTGTAACTGAATCACGTGTAATTCCAAGTAATAAAGCAGTTTCAAATTTATTTATGTATATAGCCCTATCTTCAATTAATTTATTTAGTGATTTCTGATTAACAAAAAACCTTTGCTGCCTCCCATTTATTATTGACTTTATATCAAGTCTTCCGTGATTTTGAAGCTTAGTCATTATTGGATAACACATTCCACTCTCTTTCTTCACCTCCTCTCTCCGGATAGTTTTACGTTGTCTTAGTAAGTCTTCATTATATTTGAATACAGAAAAATCTTTGCGAATAATCCCCTCATCTAATTTTAAAATCCAGAATTGCTCATATGCATCTTTAATCACTGAGAACTCGTTCTTAATTAACCCTTCCTCATATTTGTTTTTTTGTTCATATATTGTTTTTTTATCTTTTTTCAAAAATTCATTAAGTACCCTATAATAATTAGTGGGAAAATCCTCATACATCCATACATAATTACCCCAAGAAATCAAACTCTTTTGATTATCAAAATTACCATTTCTTTTATTTGAGAAAGAGCTGATTAATAGAGGAATTTCATCAATAAAACTTTGCATTCCCTCTAATATGTGAAATGAAATTTCGGCTAAACTGAAGAACTGTGCGACTTCATTTAAACCAATCTCTTTGAAAACGGGAGCACCTTCAATCAAACTCTTATCAATTAGTATTTGTGAGTGGATATACTCATCTGATAATTCAAAATCATTTTCACTAACTTTGGTTGATAATAATTGAAAACCACAATTCCTACAAATGCCCATTTGCATCAATTCATTTAACGTTAATCCCCTACTACATTCAGGACAACAATCCCTAAGTATCGATAGATGCTGTAAGCAAGCGCAGATTGGATGAAAGCCCCATATAAATTTATGAATCCTATTCTCTTTTACACATTGAGCACAATATTTAATTTTATTTTTCAGTATGTACTTTCCGTAAATCTTTTTAGTAATATTTATTTTTACAAAGCTTCTTGAAAATAATAGGTCTGAGCTTTCATCTGTTAATTGCTCTAAGATAACCGTGTCTTTAATTTGAAATAAATTATTCTGAAGATCTCTGTTAGATGACTTTAACAGGTTAAAAATTCCCAAGCTGTTATTATAATGATTTAATAATGCTAGTCTCTCAATGTAACCGAGTAGACTTTCCTCTTCTTTGATGCGAGGTCTAAAAAGTAACTGCACCGCTTTCCCTCCTCTTCAATTTAAATTATTTCCAATAAAAAAATATCTATTCTATGTAACACAAAAAACCCTACTATTTCGTAGGGTTGAGGAAAGTCATGATTAGGCAGAACAAATTGAGAGCTCGGTTTAGATAGAAAGATCTGGTACAAAAGAAATGAAACCATAAGTAATTTTATTTTCTATATCCCCAGTCACTATATGCGCTTTCCGAAAAGAAGTGCAATGGGGCAGTTAGTTGATCTATTTTATTATGTATACTAAATCGGGATACGGCATCAGCTATTGCCTTCTGCTTAAAAGAAATATGTATACACTTTGCTGTTTGATCCTTTATTCTTTCGTACAAAGCCCGTGGCCACTTATCTTCAAGCAATGAGGGATTCAAAATAAAATCATACCCAGGATACGCAACTATAATGGGGAGATTAAATACATCTACTGCCCTCTCAATCTCAAAATTCAGCATACCCCTGTCCCAGTTTGTGTCTTTAGAAATAATCAAAAGCATATTTTTAGAACTTCGCATTCTCTCAAGGAGCCTTGCTTGTAATGTCCGAGTTAAACTAGTATCCCTTACTTGATAAGTCTTTTTATGACTATCACTGAATTTCAATTCAAAGTCCATTGAAGTATTCCATCTTTGTAACAATCCATAATACTTCATATCTCCTTTGGAAGGATCAGTCGTAGCGTTTCCATCGAATGCAACATAAGTACCATTTCTATAAGACATTAAAGAACCCCCTTTAATTTATAGAAATTGATTTTGTCTTTTCTTGAGCTATGGATAATGATGGTCACAGTAGAGGGATGAGTAAACTTTATCCTGCTGATTTTGAAAGACCACAGAAGCAACTCTAGTAGTTCTTGATCGGTAACATTATTATATTCCTTGAACCTTGTGATTCCAGATCCCATGAGTGGAAGAACGACAGATCGACCAGCATAAATGATGTCAACTTCATTCCAAAAGTTTAATAAGAGACTGATATAGTCGTTCATGTATAAGTATGCTCTATTATTGTTATCAAACCTTGAAAATGCTGTTAATAAGTACTCATCATTTTGATGAATAGTACCTAATCTATATCTCTTCTTTTTGCCTTTAACTCTAGTAGCATTTTCACTTTCATTTTTTTCTCGTAAGTATTCACTTTGTTCAATAAGCCTATCAAGTTCCTCAATATCAGGTACAATCGTGTTTAAATACAATCCATTAAGTGTGTTTTGTGAAATAATTTCATTATCGACTGTAGTATCAAAATATTCATTAAATGCAATAACTTTCAGTCCCGGCTCATTAAAAATATTACCTATCTTAACAATAACTTTTGAATTATCAACACTTAATTCAATAGAGGTCAATGTATTAGCCCTTATCCACATACCTAAATAAATTATGAACAGAATTATAATAAGAGCCAATCCAACATAAATTTTTGCTTTATTAGAAACGTCTATAATTATTGAGAAGAACGAAAAAAAGACACCGGCTGTTGACAAGATATACAAGAAATCTTTAAATAACGATGTATCAAAAAACTTAACTTTTCTTTTCACTTTGTACCCTCACTTTGAACAAATATGAAAATAGTTGTTTTACATGAAATATTCTTCAGGATATAGGTCAATAAAAAATTCGATTTTTTCCTTAAGCATAGACACAACTTTAAAAATCTCATCATCCCCCTCTACAACAAGTATTCCCTTTGAATTCCCCTTAATATCATTTAAAACATTTAATATAAAATTACCAAATTTATCCACGTCCTTATCGTCAGTTCCGTGCCTATGATTTCTAATAATTTCTATATTTGATTCTATATCTTCTATTATTTCCACAAGATAATCCGATGTGTTAGATAACCAACTGTTATACGTTGAGGATATATAAGCTTCATTTAATTTAACAGTTGAAACTAAATTGGTAACTTGAGTGCTATGCTTAAACAGCATAGGCAACACGTGCAGATGTGCAGATAATTTGACTACAGCAGTTTTGGGAGATTCCTCTAATGTAATTCCACGAGTATCAGTTGAGGGTGCAAGCATTGACATGAACTTTTCTAGCTCTTCATAAATGACAAACCTTTCATGCCCTATTAAATGTCCCCCAGGCAGAGGTTGTCCATTAAAAGAAACTAATATATCTACACTTTGTACATAATCTTTAAAGATTGATTCTTCAAAAGTAAGTCTAGAAATTTCATTGAATGTTCTCTTAAACCTTAAGAATATTTCTCTAGATATAAAATCCACTTGCTCTGAATCTACTAACAATTGGACTTTCTTATCAATATTTTTTTGGCTTATAACTCCGTCGAGCTTAGTCAAATCATAAAAAAAGAACTCTTTCAGCCGATCAGAATAATTTCTCAGGTATAAATTGCAATCGTACAAAAGTGAATTTGTCTTATATAAAGGCAGGTTATATAGGTGCGACCATACAGCAGTGAGTAACAGTACTTTATGCTTTTCCTCACGGGTAAAAAATTCACATTCATACTTTGTAAATTCAATTTTAAAACGGGTTTCCAATTCATTAATTTCCTGATACGCAGTAATTAAATTAATTAAAGACAAGCGTCCTTCATTCGTTATTTCTTTTCTCTTTATTTTGACAATAAGTAGATCATTCATTTGATTAAGGAAAGCAAGATAACTAGTACAAAATTTATTCCAGTTTGATTTAAACTTCTTTTCGTTGTTTGAGGATACAGAATATAATCGTAAATCCCCATTACTTTTATCAACTATTACATTATTTAATTTTATCCCATACTGATCGAGCGCACATTTTGGAGTCGGAAATGTATAACCTGTTAATTTCTTTCTAACATTCCTAATCGATTCTAAAGATAAACGTTCATTTAATCGTTTTTGTGATTGTTTGCTATAAATATAATCAATTCCTTTAATAATATAATTAACTGAAGAAATTATATTTTCTTTGATCTGTAAAACCTCTTGATAGACATCATCCCATGAAATCGGGGCATTTATATATTCTTCGATATTTAATAACCATCGGTTAAGCTGTGTTATCCACACCAGTGGTAAGTTTTCAATAGGAATATTTTTCTTAGTAGGAGGCAATTCAATATTGTCAATTATATTAAAACCAATCATTTCGACATTGTACCTTTGTTTCTGCGGATATAACTTTCGAATTGCATCAACAACTCTTGATATCCTTATGTTAAAATCTATATCTTCACTTTCTAGAATATTATAAATGGCGTGAACTGTTACTTCATTCGTTACCTCGCAATAAACTATACCCAGTTGCGCAAATAGAATTTTTTCTGCTAATGTTCGTAACCTATTATAGTTAAATGACCAATTTTGATAATTTAACCCCACCAAAAGATTTAAATAATCCTCTATGTTAGTTGAATTCATATATGGAAGAACGCTTTCAAGTGTCTGCTCAGGAACCTTGTGTTCCCTGATTGAAAACCAATATAGGCAGAAACCCATTGCAGTTAAATCTTCTGCTCTCATAATTGTATTAAGAGGTATAGATGAAAAAGATTCAATAATAAACAGATCTAAAAACTCATAGGACAGCTTTTTGGGGGCCAAATTAGCTTTTAAGTCCAAAAGCCTTTGGTATATTGATGGATTTCCACTTTTCCAAAAATCAAATAATATGGAAAAGTCATAATCTTCAAGATATCCTGTAACGTCAGTAATTCCAAATATTATAAAATTATCAATGAGCTCATTCCCTTTATCAATTACATTTTTATTTTTCCAATAATATGTATGCACCTCTCCCCACAACACAGCCTTTAATACACCTGCATAGACACTCCAAGAGTTATAATTTATTTTTGCAAGGGATCTAATTAATTCTAATGACATCCCATTACTTTCAAGAAACTCAACTACTAACATTAATGGAGTGTCTCTTATAATTTGGAGAGATATTTTTAATGTATCCAGGTCAGACAGTATACTGTGTTCTTTTAAAATATCAAATAATATGCTGGCTCTTAAAGCATGTAAACTCTCCAAGTATTGTTTATCTTTTGATTCTCGCAAAAAATATTCTTTCTCAAATACTGATAACATCTTACGACGCTGCGGGCAGGGGAGCTTTTCAAATATGGATGAAATGCTAACTTTTAAATTATATTTCCCTACATATGAGACAACTTCAAGAATTTGCAACCAATCATCTGCATAAGCCTCTTGTTGAATAATCCTATCAATTTGTGCCCTCAATTTCTCTCTTAAAGTCCCTTGTTGATTTAACATATATGCAAATTCCATAAAAGGTCCATCTTCACCAAAAGAATCCCAGGCTGCTTCAAATGACAAAAAATTAGCAGAAGGATATCTTGTATATATTTCTTGGGCTTCCTCTTTACATAAATGTAGCTCAATTTCGACAAAACGGTGTTTCGAGTAATCTATGATAACTCTTCGGAAATCCTCTTCCCTTATAGTAATGATTAATTTTAATAATGTTCCATGCGCTGATAGTTGTTCGCAAAGCCATAACCAAGACGTATCGTAGGGGTTAACATCTAAATGCACAGCAAGCATTGTTTGCCTATCCCTAGCCATACCTTGAAGTGCAGCCGAAATCTCAATAGCCTGATCTTCAGATAGAACTTTTTCAATGCAAATAATATCGCGCTCTAAATAATTTTCCAATAAATATCGATAAGTTATTGTTGATTTTCCTTGTCCAGACACTCCTCGAACGACAACAATATTAGATGTTTGAAATGCGATATCAATACTATCGCTCCATCTCTTCCGGGGAAAATCAAGATTGGCCCGTATATGTTGTGGCAACGCATTAATACCGGCATTATATTCGGCTTGCAATAATTCATGATCATATAAATCTTTATATTCATATATTGGGAATATAGTCTGACCAAGCTGTTTTGCCATTCCTGAAGCAGCAGAAAAATCTAATGCCATTCTATCTAATTTTTGATTCCATAGCTGCTTCGATGTATACCCTCCTGTTCTTGATAAATCGTAGATATAGTTAATAAGTACATCAAATGCTACATATGGTGCTGCCATAGTACGCACAGAGCCTTCAAGATTTTGATGAATCTTAACCAATAGCTCCTTTTCGTCTATTTGCTCCACTTTCAAGTGGCGATGTATCCATTGAATATCATCTTCATTGTACCCGTACGATAATAACTTTACTGTTATTGCTAGCTGTGAAGAGTATTCACTATCACAGAATTTTTTAATTTCCTCTCCGATGCCTCCAAATGAAACAATATTCAAAATGATGTCCTTTCTTGAAATACACCTTAATTGCAAACATCTTTGGAAGAATGAATCTTTTTCCTTAGGAGATAAATGTGACAATGCTAAATCTGCAGTCAAGTTTTTCACTTGCACAAGTTCAAGGATTTTATTATTCTTCTTTATCATTAAATCTTCAGCTTGTTCCGGGAAAAAGTCATACTCATTTTCTAATAACATCAGTCTATAAGCAATATATACTGTTTGAGATGTAAACCCCTTCCAAGCAGCACGTGTGCCTAACTCAGATTTCATATTATCCAAAAAATCGACCTCATTTCCACCTTCATCATGTAATATTATACCATATACTATAATTTATTAAGAAAGCTTAAAAAAAAAAGCAACTACTGTCTCTATAACTGTTCAACTGTGAAGAGTATGGATGTTGTTTTAGGAAAATAAAGTTTTAGACTGGAGTCATTGATCTAGCAACGTTTTTGATTTGGAGAATCGCCAGCATTTTCTAAATAAGTTTTAGACTGGTCCATTAAATGAAGCAGCGACAGAACAAGACTTGATAAATAAAGTCTGATATGCTCCCCATACGGTAGACAGGCGAAATAAAAAAAGCCTGCTACTGTGAGGGGAGCTTATTTATGTCTAGAGCGAAATATAACGCTTTAGAGAAACTCACCATCCTCGAAGAGGTATCGAATGGGGAGATTGGTTTTTTAGCAGCTGCGATGAAATATGGGATTAACAAGACGACTTTAATGAAATGGCAACGTCGATATAAGACACATGGATATGAAGGGCTAGAGCGCCGTACACATCTTCAAAGGTACAGTGCTGAACTGAAGCTCCAGGCGGTGAAAGACTATCTTGAGGAGGGCTTGTCTCAGTATCAGATCATCGATAAATACAAGATTGCTAGTACGAGGCAGCTCTTCAATTGGATTAACAAGTATAATGGTCATAGCAGCTTAACAGCCTATAAAGGGGAAGGAAAAGCTATGACAAAAGGGCGAACTACGACTTGGCAAGAACGGATCGATATCGTTCAGTATTGTCTGAGCAATCAACATGATTACCAAAAGACAGCTGGACAGTTTCAGGTCTCCTATCAGCAAGTATTGTCATATAGTGCGTGAAACTTACGTTTCTTGTTTTCCTTGGCAGCATGACATAGCTTTCTCTGGAGTTGTTGAACTTTTCCCTTTGGTGTCGTTATCCTTTTGGCATTCACTCACTCGTACCTCCTTTAAAAGCGTAAACAAAGCAGGGCTCCTTCCCTCCCTAAAATTATGTTGTCTTTAGGTTCTTAGGTACTATGTGCCCCTCGGACTCCCTTCCCACAGGCGGTACACTTCGTCTTTTGAACTTATAGAGCACCTTTTTACGGACTTCTAAAAAAAAATCTGTGTGGGGGAGGGTCTCCCCAGTTCACTGCATTATCTTTCAACCCATGCCGTTCCCTTTACGCCGGAAGGTTCTTCACTGTTGACCCAAGTTCTGTACAGCTTCCTTGGCCTTCGTCTACTGTTGCGAGACTCGGTACCTTCTTTTCCCCTTCGCAGGGCCTTTTTGACGACGCGGCAGGATTCACTTCATGTTGCGGCCTAGGTTGTTGCTCGCCCTATCTCTGATAAGTACTTTTGTCGATGCGCTTTCACACACAGATTTCGCCATGCGCAAGCATCCTAGCTACAAAGGTGGCTTGGTCCCTCCTTTGGTTGGACTTTCACCAACTAGATAATGCGTGGCTCTGGGCACGCCAACAAAAAAAAAGAAGTTTCGATTTCTCAAAACTTCGCATATCCAGAAAAAATTAATTTATTTATTCTTCTCTTTTAATTTCGCTTCTTCTCCTAATTGAACGACCTGGCTAAAAACATATTGAATTGGACGAGACATGGTATCTATGATTCCTTCTGCTATATTGATTTGACCAACATATGCTTCCAATTCAGTGAGACCATTATCCATTAATCCACAGAGCATGTCTTCTTCCGAATATGGAATAGGACACTGTATAATAAGCGAGGTTATTCGGAACATATTATTTAAAAATAAAAGTAGAGTATCCTTATATTCATCAATATGTTCTTGAGTCAAGACATCGAAATCATTAAAAATCCCCTCCATACCACGAAACAATCGTGCTAATTGGGCGTCAGGTCCAAGTGTAATCTGAGCTAATGTCATTAAATCCTCAATAAAATCTACTTCCTTCATCCCTCGCTCGATTTGAGCTGAAGGGGGAAACGTTTCAGAGAAGATAAGAAGGAATTTCTTAAGTATACCTCCAAGTGATGGCTCGCCTACAAATAAAATTTTATGGGGCCCCTCGTATATATTTGATAGAACTACCCATCGTATAATTCTACCAAGAATAATATGTTTAGCTAAAATTTGTTTTGTTGATGGTAAATAATACACCTCGACCGCATTATAGTCGGGATGGTGTTTAAAGTATGTGCTTGCCACATCTAAGCTTGAATTACCGAGGAAGGCAAACTCTTGCCAATTTCCTACTCCGTGGCGACTAAAGTCCAATACTTTATGGGATACATGCTTCGTAAAATCACTGTCAAAAAGCGCCATGCATTTTAGAATTGTATGGACGGTGGAACGAATTTCGAGGAATGGATCAATCGAATCATACAATTGTACGCTATTAAGTGGTTTTATTTCACTACTCGCATTTCTAACCATATTTTTTATATCTTTAATTTCGTCTTCTTTTAGATCTCGCCCCAGATCCTTAGAAAGTTGTTCATTTAAATATTGGCGTAATGCTGGTTTATTTGGTGCTTTGGCCGTATAAAACAAATTACCCTCCTCGTAACTAAAAAAGCTTGATGGCTTTTCCTCCGGCTGAGCTCCTGACTTAATAATGATCTCACCTTCAGTTTCAATGGTCGGAACCGATTTCTGCCGTTCACCTTTTAAAGACCATACATTCATGTGGTATTTTGTATAAGATTTGAAGGCAGTATCCACCGAAAAGCTAAAAGCAGCATTGCATTCATCACATATTAAAGCACCTGTCTTATGTTTTCCCGTCCAGCTCGAATTAAAGATATGCTCTTTCTTTAGAGCGGGAAGATGGCCTCCGCAATAAAAACAGGCTTCCCATCTCAATTGAACTGGTGTAAAAACCTCAAAATTCTTCATCGAGCAACACTCCTCTTTAAAAATTGATGCCCTAAGCGTATATTGATGCGGTTTATGCAACTATACAGATAATTTTTTCGTATAATTTATACTCCTCATTTATTTAAACAGGTAATAGATATTTCTTATTTAAAAATCTATACATTACCAGAGCAAATGTAGGGGAAATATATGTCGAAAAACCAGTTATTCTCTAAGATGCTGATGAGACCCACATATTCCCATGGACGAATTTTTTCTATACGTAGTGCATCTATTCTTCGTTGTAAACTCTTTTTGACATCTTGAATATCACCGGTTTCAGCGAAAAATAGTTTCATTTCTTGAATTTTCACATTAAATTCAGCTACAAAATCACCTTGATATAATTTATCTACTTCGAGTTTACTGAAATGATACTTTACTCGTTCAAAAAAATCATTAGACCAGCCAGGTAATCTTTCTATAAAGAACTCAAATCCAATGTGTAGATCTTCGAAAATCCTACATTTTAAAAATTCAACTACTCGCTCTATTTCCAGATCATAATAGGGGTGAATCAACATTTTTGATATATCGATACTGTAGTAGTTATCTTTAATTTGATTACATTCCACACAAATTGGAACAAGATTATTTGCCGTTACAGCAAACGTAGGAAAATGAGATTTAGGTAGATAATGATCCAATTCAATTGCATCTCTCGAAGGAAAATTACAATATGGACATTTAATTTTACCTTTAATTTGTTCATAATACTTGTAAGACGGAGAATTTTTCTTAGAAAGTCTATTGTCATAAATACTAACCATATGGCTATTATAATTATTATTTTGATTAATAAAAAAAGCCTCTTGTTGCAAAAACACAGCTACTTGTAGGAAATCATCATCATATTCCTGCGATTTCTCTAAAACTCTATCTTTATATGCAAAACCTCGAAAACAGTTACAAATTTCTTCTTGTATAACAGTAGGCTTATCAATTTTCCTCATCAGACTCTCTCTTCTTTAAAAGACTTTGAATTAGTAGTTGCCCCAAAAAGCCTACTTCATTATCGAATTTCCGATAAGTGGAATCGAAATTTCTACCTAACTTCTCTTCAATCAGTTGATAAAACCCTGTTTTAACAACCTCAAGCCCAAACACCTCTCTAGTCAAGGTATCTACGCTTGTTGCGAATGTTTGTGTTTCTATCCTATTGAAACTCATTTTCCTTCCAGTTCTGTTGATTTTATTCACACAACTCCGTGGTACTTCTTGTAAAATAATTGGTGAATGTGTTGCAATGATTGCAACTGCATTTCTCTTGATTAATAAATGCGACAAAGCTCTTATGTATGTAGAAAGTAGCGGTGGGTGCAAATGTGTTTCTGGTTCGTCTATTAATACAATAGTTTTTTCAAAAATTGACTCAGCAAGTAATGTTAAGGATAGAATAATTATCATATGACCTGAACTTAATCGTTTAAAAGATTTCTCAATTCCCGATAAAGGATCAATATCATTTTGATTGCGTTGGCGTGGGAGGGATTTACGGGATGAAAAATATTGATTAAGGATTTCTATAAATCCGTTCTCCTTAAACATGGGATCAGCATTTAAAAACGAACATGTTTCCATATATAAATCTATTTTACTTCTATTTCCTTTTATTTTTTTAAGAGTTTCTATAAATTCGACTGATAGTTCATCGATAGATTTAGTTTTAATTTTTCCGTTTTTCTGATTTTTATCAACTAAACCTATATATCTATATTTTTTCTTGAAATCATCGATTTGTTTTTGCGTTAATCCAGATTCTTCTGATTTTTCTTTATTTATTTCAATAGAAAGAGCATCATCGAAAACACTAAACGAAAGACCAATAATCCCAGCAAAACTATCCTTACGGCAATTAATGAGGAAGTCCTCACTTATAGAATACTTTTCTGATTTATCGACATCAAAATTTACACCACTGTTTTTCAGCAATGAAAACACCATATTGTGCAGTAGCCAAGTCTTTCCAACTCCATTTCTCCCAATTAATACATGAATATTACTCGGTAGTGCAGCGTCAGGAAATACATCTATTTCAATATGTTCATTCATATATTCAAATGAAAAATTATAAGGAGTTAATTCTGATCCTCCAGTCGCTATACGGTGAAATTGCTCTACATTAGAAACATGCAAATTTCTCATTAGTGAATTAAGTAAACAAGCTTCACCATAATCATAAAGTTCTTTGAATCCGCTAAAATTAAAGGATAAATCTTTCATAGAAGTTAAGTAATTAATCTTTTCTTCAGGGAAATAGTGATTAATATTTTTGTAGTAGCTTACATCCTGTCCTAACGAAAAAAAATCCTTTGGTAAATTATAAAATTCATTATCCAATGGTATTAGTTCTTGTACTGAATAGGATGCGTAATTATTTGACGAACTTCCCATCGATACTTTACTTTGCAATGATTTACAACCAATTTTAACAATACCTAATTGCTCATATTTATAGTGTGCTGTAAAAGTCGTACAAAATCCATAATCGTCCCAATACGAATACTCCAAATAAATCGTATCTTCATCCATTTCCGCAGGCAAACTACTTACTCTTATAAATTTCATATAATCCCACCCAAACCTTATAAAATAAAAAATTCATTTTATAGCTTCATTATAACAGGTAGCCACAGAGTAATCTTTTAGGATTTATGTAATTTTCATGGTCTTTATAATTTTGGGTTAAGTATGTACACATAAAATAAAAGATGAGCAAGCGCAATATATTCGCGATGCTCATCTTTTTAGGAATTGAGGTATTTGCTTATTCTGTTGTAAAGCAGATCACCGCTAATTTTGTTTATTAATTGTCACAATAAGATTTAAATCAAGTCTTTTAAATTATATTGTATAAATTTAGTTTTTTAAATACTAGATTCATTATTATCCCAAATATCTTTTGAAAAGTATTGTTCAGCACAACTTTTGACAAGTAATCTTCGAGTATTTTCATGTATATTTAACAACTGATTTAAAACAAAATCCGCTGAACATTGTCTTCGGCAACATAAAGAATTATTTTTTATAATAATCAATTTAAATCTGATTAGACCAGAATATTCTACATTTTTTTCGTTTATATTTAGTAACTGCGAATGTGGTAGAAGACATTATTAATCACATCCAATTTAGCCATTTCCAAAAACCTTCAGCCACATTCAATTGAGGACTGTAAGGAGGCAGGAAAACCAGTTTCTGTAAATCTTTCATCTCCATGAGCAGCGATATTAGCAGCTTTGCAGGGTGTATTCGCTCCATGGTGGATTCGCGAATTGTCTAAAACCATTGCGATTTTGCCTATCGGTAGTCCTGCATGACTTTTTTAAAAAAGTTTAGAAAAGTTTCTGCAGTATACTGCTCAGTTTCCTGCCTACGATCTTGCCTATTTCATAATCAACGGTTGCCAGCAATTTGACGCCACGATGTTTGCCACAAAGTTCTAATTCAACGGAAGCTTTAGCAACTGGTAGTTCATATCATTTGGAAATCCTTCTTCAATCGCTTTCTCATGTACCTCGTGAAGAGCGATTGGATAAAAGTCGGGGAATCGTTCTCTACTTTCTGCAACAAAAATTCTCCATACAAACTCACCATTCAAATATTTAACCCCATTCTCATCATAAGTAGGCAGACAGGCACTTTTGCTCTCGTTACCCGTTACTGTATATTCAAACAGATCACTTGTCATAAGTCGCGGAAATAATCATAATGCCATGTGAAATAAGAACTCGTCTTTGGATTCCAAGCGGTACAGATACGTCCCTCTAGCAGCTGTAATTTCTTATCGACGATCGCGCTACCCGATTTTTTCAACAATCGGATTTCCCCTTCTACAACGCTCAAAAATCCTTTCTCGTACAAATCATCACATCCGAATTTGCACATTAATCTGGCAATATTCTCATGATCGCGCTTTTCTTCATCCTTACAGGCAGTTCGCTTTTTTAGATGGGCTGCCCAAAGGAATTCATTCGGGAATGTCTCCCCACAAATGACGCAAGGGGCATGCGTTCGACCCGCAAGCAACGACTGACGGAGTTTGACCTGATCCTTGCGATACGTATGGGTGGATTGACCATCGAGTTCTTCATCCCAACCAAGCAGTTCAATATCTCTGGCTACATGCTTGGATGTCTTACTGCCTGAGAACTGCAGGACATCGTTCTTTATCATGTGACCCAGTATGTCAAAATTAAACTCCTTCTGGTCATTACATTGAAACTCAATTGGAGGTGTAGAGAGAGATGTCGTTTTCCCATCAATAGTTCTGCCGGTAATGTTAAGGATAAAGTGGTTGTATTTTGGGGATTGAATGGAATAGGTAATGCCATTTTCTTTAGCCGCTCGTGTACCAGTTGGACCTAACCCTAGCCATAAGTTCCCGCTAAGCTTGTAATCAGGCATGGAAAAACACTGCCGCGACTGAAGCCCATGTGTTTTCGCTTCAAAGTGGAAACTGCCACCGAAAGCAGCTACGACATCCACGCGATCACCGATCTCCACCTTGAGGGAAAATGTAGTTCCTTGAAGAAGGTCTTTCGGTTTGTTTAAGGCGGGTACTAGCGGAGCTGATGTTTGCTTAGACTCATTGCTGTGATAAACCCATTTCAGCCATTTCAATCGAGTTCCATTTAAAGTTCCAATATAGTTTTCGCCGATGTGCCTCATTAAGATGTCAGGCATTTTGGGACATTTCTTTGTCCAACCCGCGCCAGTATTGATTTTATCAACCTGGTATTCTCGTTCACCGTTGGGGTCTTCTGTATACGTCACGCTGAGCTGAATCGACCCCTTTAACCCGCGGATCGTAAACCAGCGAATTCTTCCTTTTACATCATATTGTTCAGGTATTATCACTCCGGATCGAATCTCCTCTCGCCTGTATCCCTGTCGATATATACAAAATTGCATTGTTGATACGTTTTAATTTCAGCACTATTGTTCCTACCCGTAAGTACCTTAGTGCTTTTCACACCACGAGCTTTAAGGCTTTTTTCTAGTCAAGAAATTATTAAAACGGCTACTCATATTCTTCGAGCGGCTTCTTCATACAATTCAGAAATTTCACCATAAGGTTCATCATAACAAAAAGAATAAAAACTTTGATTAGTTTCAAGGCGTTCAATCATTTTAGCGGGAGGTCTCTCTTCACCTCCATTAAACTCTTGGTTAATCTGGAGAGTTCTTCTACATACTTAATGATATACTTAATGATGCAAGACTCACGTTCACTGTGAGTTTTCATTTTAAATGAGAAGATAAAGATTCGTATGTTAGGCCACCTCTAATATTTCATTTCAAGCGAGAAAAAACGCGTTTGTGGTTTATACAGCGTTCATGCATAATATACAATCAACGTCCAAGTAACTTATTGAACTAAAACTTAGTGTTCCATATTATCTTGCACCATAAAAAAATCTAACTGTCGTAAAAAAATCTCCTAATTCCCTTCTGTGCTTGGGTTATTACTGGTGTTCGACACGTAATAAATATTGTTTATTAATTTTTCCGTCCTAAATTTATTGTTTAGGTTCATTGATTTATCTCGAGTAATGATAATTACCTTTTGCCGTGATAATGGATTAATTGCCTCATTGGCTCTACTTTGGTCAGATATGGTTGCTTTAAATAAATGACGGCCTGAAATAAAGAAAACTGGACAAACGCTTATGTAATCTGTTTTAACATATATAATAATAATGATTACGATAATAAGGAAGGTCACTGTGAAATTAATAACTGAAGCATGATCAATTGAAATTAGCGGCAGTAACAACGTCATAAGAAAAAATGAATAATCGTTAACACTTATTCGTTCATATTTTCTAATTGAGATGTCTTTGCCGATCTCTTTATCCTTTAGCTGTCTATCATAATCACTAAAAAGCCAGTTGGATACTAAACGATAAATTAATAAAGAGAAAGAAATAATCCCTAGAATGACAATCAAGTCAAACAATGTCTTATCTACTTGCCTTCCAAGCCATAGACCCCATTTTGTTTTTTTGAAATAATCATTACTATCAACGAATCTATACACCATTATAAGAAGAAGCGGGAAATAAGCTGTACTCCACAAAATTACTTGTTCTCTTTTTCTCCATAACCCCATATGTACTTCCCCTCCCAAAGACACTCACATAGCTTTTTTAGAATGTGGCTATTCATAGGCACTAGCAACCTTGAAATCTTCGGTTAGGAAAGACCTTACGATTTTATCTGCAAAAAAGTGTAAAAGCGTCTTAGGGGAAGCCCCTTCTGAGAAAACAATTTTATAATTTTCAAGATCAATATACTCAAAAAGATCCCATAATGTACCGTACTTCAACATATACTTCTCTTTCTCTACTTGCTCTGTTGGAACATTATCCTTGATATAGGCTAGTTCAGTACATCTATCTTGAAAATTCGCTTGTATAGCATTCAGTGTTTCAGGTTTTATTTGAGCAAGACTTCTTGAATAGAAAAATCTTTTGCACGACTCTTCAAAAATTGACTTATTAGACCCTTCATGATCAAAGAATGGCATTGAGATGATTTGCGTTAAGTTTTGGTTACGCAAGACGTTGATATGATCCCTGTAGTCAAAAGCATACTCAAAGTTTTTAACATTTATTATAAAAATATAGTCATCAACTATAAAGAAGTCGATGTTCCCGCCTACATCAATAATTGAATCATCTATAAACACAAATTGATTAGAATTCTTAAATACCATCTTTTTTCTTGAACTATTTTTCTTTGTACCACGGTAGTAGCAAAAGTATGCACTCTTCTCTTCAAAAGTTAATTTAACGATTTGAAAATTAGCAGTTTTTTCAGGAAACTCAGGATCAGAGTTACTAAGAGCGTCTATTAATTTTCCTTTTTTATCTATAAGGGGTTGGTTAAGAGGAAACTTTGCGATCTTATCATTAGGTGCTATCTCATGATTATAATCGCCAACAAGAAAGATCTCTGTATTTGTTTCATCTACGTGCTTAAATTCTCTCAATGTTTTAACTATATTTCCCCGGACCCATTTTTTTACCTCTGGCGCTAGAGGAATCTCTAACGATTGATATAAATAATCCGATTCACTCTGCTTTCTAACCAGATGAAACGATAGGTCTATATCAACTATCTGATCATCGCTCACAGAGCTCAATTTAAAAATCAGATTGTTTACATTATTAATATTCATTAAAATCCCCTCCACTTAACTCTTTCGACAAAAGGAAAGGTTTCCCTCCCTTTCCTGCCCAAATATGTTAAATGGAATAGATGTATGAGTGGAATATTTTGGGTATATTAAAGAAAAACGCACATCAACTTGGTCTTCTTAACAAACACCCATCAGATTTTTTGCGAACCAAGGTTGCAGGTTAATAATCACCTTGAAAAGAATAGGAGGCTAGCGGCGTGCCTGTATGGCTATTATGCTCCGCTTCGGAGCAAAGGATATCGATGAGTGTAATTTCGTTACCTTCCTTGTCTTTCCCTATCGGGTCGTGCAGTGATACATCTTTTCGTGTCTTCTTTAAAGATCTTAGGTACATCAGGATTTCGTTTTCAATACAACGGGTAGCAAAGTGGCCAGTCTAGTCCTTTGTTCAACGTTAGATCTCAATGGCGAGGTTGTGGACACGATACGATGTAAAAAAAGTGAACCAATTTTGATCGATTCCGATTCGAATTGATTTCATTTTTTGTTTTCTCCCTGTTCCGTATTGTCGATCAATGATTTGTATCCATTCAGGCAATTCATCAGAATAATATTTCATTCCACTTTTATCTGCTCCAAGAATAATTTCACCGTCAGTTTTACTGTTATCAATAACGACTAATTGATTCTATAATGTCCCTAATTTTGGTGAAATCTACATCCACTAAACATATGGCAAGGTTAGACCTGCTTAAACCATTCAAATCTCGGGTCGGATAACTTAGCGACATCCGTTCTTGAACGTATGGGAGATAATATTAATTGGTTAAATGATTGCCGTAATACGCGATTTTCAATTGTTTCACATCAAGCTTATCTTTCCACAATTCCTGTAAGAAAGGTGAACTCAAATTGACGGCACTGATATTCGAGCTCATATGGAACTCCTTTTATAGATCATCATGTTATAGATATCCGGATTTAGTGCCTGGATATCACCCAACATACGAATAACTTGTTGCTTATTTAAATAATTTGTATAATCGGAGTTCCCTTGGAAGTTTTTAAAGTTTCAATAACATTTTGATTTACGGATACGAACTGTATTGAATTCTCAATATGAGCAAAGTATTCATCCATCAAAAACGCAGTTTGGCCTAATACTTTGGAGGAGTGTGTTCTCATATCCGCTTCCATGGACGTGGAAGATTTAACATATGCAAAGTAACCTAATGTGCTTAAAGGGACGATCAGCAGAATGGAATATGACACAATCATCTTCGTAGATATGGAGCGGAATCGGTTATTCCAGCGCTCTTTATCCCATAAATTCATCTAGGCATCCGTCCTCTCGAAATAATAGTTATTGATATGTGAGCAATGTTGCTATTTCTGTCCAAAGAAACTTTCTTTTGCTACACGATTTTTTAGCAGTGTAAGTTGAGCCTTATTTATATCGTTGAATCCCTCAACAAATACTCCTAAAAATCGGCACGCTTCGATTATTATAGCATGCAATTATCCAACTATTCCCTGACAACACTCATATAATAATTGCTATAACCCCGAGTCCATGTCTCCAAGAGACAAAGTTTAGAAGGTTGTAGCTTTAACTCAATCTCATGCAGCTAGCTAAATGAAATACCACCAGTGAAGGAATTCGCTACAATAATTGCCTAGCGAAATCTGTAAGTCCTCCCTCGGTTAGTGTGAACATCTTACGGAAGTCGCGTTCAACTAAAATAAAAAGGCTTCGACCGACTATGACGGTCGAAGCCCAAAATACGAAAACATTATTCAATTAATATTGTAGCTAGTGTCCTTAAGGGAGGGGTATAGCGAAATTTAATATATCTACAGAGTATAACAAGTGAGAAATCCGAAATTTTGCTTTCAACTTTATGTTCTTTATCACCTTTTGCGCATACAAGGATTTCTTAATTTATTGGCTTAATATCACCAGTTTGCAATTCGCACAGTTCGTTCAACCTAACCACTGTATCCTTTAATGTAGTTCTCTTCCCTTTCAAGTCTAATTGAATCAATACAAAAAGACCGGATTAAGTCAAGATGAGGTTAACACTTAGTTTTAATGTGTGATTATCATCTTTTTAAAATTTATTACGATAGTTCTTTAGTAGACAATGATCTGCATATGATTAGCCTGACCATTTACTTTAAATACAGAGAATAAATGTCAAGGATGTTATTCAAACCACACAGTAATTCCTTAACTTCTGCATTTTTCTCTGAATCAACATCGTGATCTGAGTAAACGTTCATTATTGTTGGGGTTATAGAGCTTGGAGAGGTTATGAAATAATCCTCTGGAAGATCAAATATTTTATTGATCTTTATGATTTGTGTATTGTATTGTTTAGAATTAAGACCTTCACCTTTGATGATCTGATCAATGGTAGTTCGATCGATATATGTTAATTTGGATAAAGATAATTTAGAATAACCTTTCAACCGAAGAAATGACACTATGTTTTTAGCAATCGTTTCACGGTGATCAAAAAAATTAAAGCTCACGTTATCTCACCTCTTTAATAATACTGAGCCATTAAGAATAAAGTTTTAAACTCTAATTTATTTAGGTGTAGTATTGAGTTTTCAACTACTATCACACAGATAGCTTGCGTTAGTAATACCCCTTTAATTGTTTGATTTCATTCGGATCTTCAAATGACCTATGTATATCATGTTAGGATCAGAAGGATCTATTTTTCGTTGATTAGCCTTATCAATTAGATCTAATTCTTTAGCGAAATCGTAAGCATTAAGCTCGAATCCCAAGGACCTCTTCAATGGTCTGTAGTATTTAATAAGTATCTTTTTCGCTAAGATTTCCTCATACCCCAAAATTTTAAGTTCACTAATAACATCTTTAATATAGGGTTTTTCCATCATATGTTGACTTGTAGAGTTAATCATGAATGCTATCCCCTTCTTTTTTATATTAATCATAATTTGTAATGTCAATTCTTAATCATATATTATTATTTGTTATCAATAAACCCTTTAGCATTTTCTTAATCAATCACACTATATCTCTTCCATCATACTTTGTATTGTTTCTCTGTAACTCTATTCTAATCATGTATCGTTTTCTGCCGTCCTTTAAGTTAATTTCTTTATCTGGTATCAACTTTCCTAATTGTATAAGAATCCACGTCTTTCTCTCACAAATCTCAGTATTTTTAAAACTTCTGTCACGTAAAATCCCTCTCTAACTTGTCGTTCAATTCTTAGTATCCGAACACATTTTTCGAGATCTAAAATTGAAAAATACGTGTCTGTAAGTTTCCGCACCTGATCATTTGAATGTGATTTAATCTTCCCATGAATGATGAATCCAATTAATTTAACAACACTTAATCCATTCACCGAATATTTCTAAAAATAGAACAAATGATCTCCAAGTGTGCTATTCTCATAGGTAACTGCAGCTTGATTCAGCTTCACTTTTACATTGGTCACAAACCAGAACAAGATTAACAGGTGCTACAGCGAGAGAAGGAAATATTGATTTAGGTAAATAATGGTCTATACTAACTAATTGATTAGTTTTCTACTATCGCAGGATTTACAAAAGAATAGCTTTACAAATGAGAATTTCACATTCTCAAAAACTTATATCGTTAACACTTTTTGTTTAGAGAAGATAAAGGTTATTAGAATCAAATTCGTTCTAATTCAACACATCAAATTGCCTCTATATTATGACTTATGTTTTCAAAAAAAATCCTTGGATTTTCAAGGATTTTTCATAAGTAAAAATATAGTTAGAAAAAATCCCATTAAGAACCTCTCATGCAAGATTCCTCTCACCAAAAGACAAAATCAATTTATCTTGTTCTTTTTTCTCAAGACAAGAAAATTTTATATATTTGTCTTCAAATAAAGCTGTTAGAAATTCATCTTCAACATCATACAAATATTTTAAAATAATATATATGAATTCGTAAGGAAACAAAATTCCTTCTAAAGGAATACGTAGTTCAGAGGACGACATATGATTTTGTTTATGGAAGATTCCAAAATGCATGTGTACATCAGTATGTACAACATCTTTTTTACCTGTTTTATCATAATCAATTCTAATATAATTATTTGCAGTTCTGGAAATTGAAATGTGATTTTCTAAACTCAATGTATCAGACGCATAGATTTCTATATCAAGTGAAGGAATATATGACAAGCTATGTTGACTAACTTTACCATTTTCATCAAACAGATAAAAAAGGGATATAACAGATTCATCATTTATGAGAAGATGAAATTCTTGCTCCTCTAACATCTTCTTATACACTTCATGATAATTTTCAAGGGTTAATTTATTTGTCCTCTCCCCAATTTGTCGTCCCTTAACATTCCAACAATTCACAGCATTAATTATCGGAACATGTTCTTGTATTATATACAAATGCTCAATTTGTTTTTTTACAATCTGATAATCTGTCATTATTCATCACCTAATTGGCTTAACATATCCAATAATAACTTTTTAGCTAGTTCCGGATTTGTTTTGGAGATAGAACTGATATCGTTAACAACATTGCTAACTTTTCGTTCATTAACTGTCTCCTGCTCTCCATAAGTTTTTATTCTATCCAATTCTGCTTCAGTCGGATAAGTAAAATCTAAAGTAAAGTTTTTAGCTTCAACTTCTAATATTTCTTTCTCAAAAGACTTAACTTGTCCCATCCCCATTAACCAAACAGCATATCTCGCTCTAGTCATAGCAGTAAATAATTTATTCCTTGATATGCTCTTCATCATCTCTAGGGAATCAGCATTTACAATAAAAATCAAATTCGCTTCATTTCCCTTTGCTCTAAAAATTGTAGTGTACGGTATAGCGTTCTTCATTTTCATTCTTGTAGGGTTATCTTTGTTTACTAAATTAATAGATGCAGCAAGCTGTTCACTACCGGGTAGTATTAAATTTGCTGCACGAGCTTTACTATTAAAAATAGTTCTAAACTTTGTATGATTATCTGCGATTTTATACGAAAGATCAATTATTAGTATATCTTCAGGTATTACATCTTCATTTTTCATTAAATTAATAAGGATGTCTGAAAGCTCTCTATATTGTTGCTCTTCATTATAACATCCAATAGTTGTTATTATTTTCTCATTAGGTAATTTACTTTCTGACCTAGCTAAAACTACGTGTTCTCCATATGCTAAACGTCCATCAATAACGTGATATCCGATGTCACTCCATACTTCTGTATCTCTTAGAATATTAACAAATGGGATTTCATCTTTTTCAACTTCTCTATACATGCCTAGTCCTAAAGCATGTGCGGTAACAAGGATTTCTAATGGGGCTCTGTAGCTTCTAGTAAGATTGATATCAATACATTCTTGCTCGCCAAATATTTCTGATTTTTTAGGCATAGAACTCTCATCATTTAAAGATTGCAGTTCATCGTATGCATAGATCAGATTACCGGTTAACGATAAAGTTTTTCTAGCCAGTTTAAAGAACTCTATTTTAAAGTCTTGTGCTTCATCGATGAAAATATAATCATAAAAATTACTCTCAATTTTTTTATCATCTATATACTCATGTAGATCTCTACAAACATATTCAAAAGCATCTTCCCCTTTAGTTTTCGAAGCTATTGCGTCATTAAAATTTTTAGGTGTAAATCCAACTTTACTGCACACATGGGAGTAAAATCCCATTCTCCCTGCACTCCCCCAACCATGTAAAAATTCTATTTTATTCATGTTAGGATCTCCATACCGATCGTAGTCTCTATAATACTTCTTAAATAATTCAAAAATGTACTGCTTTAAAGATATTGTGAAAAATACAAACACCAAATTTTTTTCGGGATATTTATAATGTAGGTACGCCATTTTTTTCACCAACAAAATTGTTTTTCCACTTCCAGCCAAACCTCTGATTCTAAGGTTATTGTTGTCATACGCATGTATCATATTAAATTGGTCTTCATCAAATGTTCCAATATATGTATTTCTCGATTTCAATTTAGTTCCCAGACTGTCTGGACTAGTCACCTCCCGATCATCAATTTTAGATAATCCATAGGCGGTTTGTATAGCTCTATTTGCCTTCTCAATAATTGAATCATCGAAAACACTCTCACTCGCTTCATAGATATCAACAATTCCATCTGCATTATTAAGATTAATTTCCTCTATATAATTCAATTTTCTAATTAGACTGTAAAGATCGGTATCTTGTGTGAGCAGTTGAGTAACTCTGGATACATATCTATCTTGTTCTTTTTCATTTTCAAATAAAACGAAGATTCCTTTCACGCTAATAATAATTCCCTTTACGTAATCCTTATTCTGCTTTTCATCAATTACTGGATAGCCATAATAAATATTGTAAGTTATTTGTTTTTCATCTAATTTTTCAATTACTTTAGTAATACTTTTCTCAGTTCTTGTACTTAAATCAGCAAAACTCCCATATTTTCTCGAATTTTTTTCATTCATATTAACATTCCTCTCATTTCTTGCTTTACATTCACACATTAAATCCTCCAACCATTCTTACTCATGAAAAATTCACCTTTAAATCTCCCTTCGCTTCAGGTGCTATAATTTCAGGATTAAAGAATTAAGCTTTCAATATTCAGGATAGTTAACATAACATTAGCAACAGCGAATTTAAAGTTAAAAGCCACTAAAATTCCTCATTTATATAGGGAACGAAAAATCAGATTTCCGAGGAGCAAAATGAATCTCTTGCTACTTTATAAAAGTCTACTCTATTGATATCGTATCCACCAGCCCCATGAATTCTAAGTGCCTGAATAATTTTATATTCACTACCGTTTTACCATCGTTATTCAGAAAAACTATAAGGAGAATCTAAACTTAAACCAAAATTCTTAAGATTAATTATATAGTTCGCTGGAATCTGATCAATTATTTGAGTATTACCAAGTAACTCCACTTCAATTCCAACACTAGACTCATCCTCACTATCTTTATATTGCATCGGTTTTGCCATAAACCAATGTATCCCGAGCGAATTGAGTTTTTCTCCAGGCTGGGCAATTAATTATACACGCTCAGTAATTCACAATTTATGGATACTTGAACAACGTAAACATCCATATTTATTCTAATCAATAAGTTGTTTTTGAAATAAAGAATCATGCGATAAATAAATGGATTCTCTAGTCAAACTCAATATAGCAATCTCCCTTTTTTGAAGTATTATGCAAAAACTATTTAAGTTGAACTTAAGATGCTAGCTTAGAGCTTAACGTCACTGAAGTAATATTTAGCTTTCAGCGGTTGTGACCGCAGATTTTAATTATATCCGCAGACTGCTTATGTTTCATTAGCGAGCATTCCTTAGGAAAGCTTTCAGGTGGACAGTAGCTCTCCTACAGTTCTAACCCCTCCATTTTCATACCCATTATTCATGACCATAATAAGTTATTATATGGTAAATGGATTTTAAATAAAAGATGAAAATGAAATAGAAAAAATTGAATCAATATAGTATCTATACCGTTCTGGTTAGTAGAAAATAATCTTAGCGGCAACGCTAGTTTATTGCCTGCGCACGTGCCAATTCAGTGTATACCAAAACGTATGGTGAAATCCTGCAAATTCATGAGCCTGAGTGAGAAAACTAAATCATATTGAGGGAGCTTAATGAAGTTTCAGGTAGTCAAATACTTTATTTTCTTTGGACAACACCACTTCCAATTCTCTCAGTCTACAACTTTATTTGCCCAGTTCGTTACTTTATTTTTCATTTTAATACTTTTCTTTGAACAATAAGCCCAAACCTCTTATGGTTTGGGCTTATTGTTGTGTGTATTTATTGAGATAATTATCTATGCATAAATATTCAAATTCTAATTAATTATGGAATTCTAGTCCAATGAATTCTGTTACAATTCCAATTAATTATGGAATTTCACATCGCATAAAACATTTATTGGCTCTACCGTTTACCCGCAGCGACTATACCCGCAATTGCCACAAGTCTTACAGCCCTCAATATTAATCAGCGAAGCGCCGCCGCAAGATGGGCAAAGATCACGTGAAGCGCTAGTGTGGTTATGCGCACCATGACCATCATCGGTAGATGTTACTACAGGAACACTCGCTTTCAACTCCGCATTTAAAGCTTCATTGAAATCTTCTAGCTCCAAAGTTGCTGCAATTGGTGCAGGCAAATGATCATCATGAGCGTTATTCAGTACATGAGTCTCCAATGCCTTAGCTACAGCATCTGCAATGGATTCTACTCGATTCGCACCGAAGCCGATTGCACCTGATCCGCCGATACCTTTCAGATGTTTGATCAACAATTCTACCTTCTCACCATGATCTCCATAACGGAGGAACAAGGAGCAGACACGACCGAGTGCTTCTGCCATCGCAAAGACATCAGAACCTGCTTTACCTACATTCAGGAAGATTTCTGCCGGTGTACCATCTAGATCATTGATCGTAATATACGCCATACCAAAAGGTGTGTTGATTTTATAGGTTGCGCCGCGCAGAACCTGCGGACGTTTCTTGTATTGTTTATCCAGCTCTTTAGTAGGAGCTTGAGGTGCTGGGCTTGCCGCTACAACATTTGCTTCAGGAGTCGTTGCAACTTCAACTGCTGGAGCTACCTCTTCTGCTGCATCTTCCTTCTTCGAGGTTTGCAGTACTTGCACATCACGGCTACCATCACGGTAGATCGTAACCCCTTTACAGCCCAGATCGAAGGCCATTTCATATAGCTCAGCCGTCTCTTCTATTGTGAAGTCAGACGGGCAGTTGGCTGTCTTGGAAATCGAGCTATCTACCCAGCGTTGAATCGCTGCTTGCGCACGAATATGATCCTTAGCTGACAAATCCATCGAAGTCACGAAATAATCTGGCAGCTCTTCACCTGGATGAGCTTCAAGCCATTCTTGGGCGATTGGAACGAACTGCTCATCGTAGCCAAGGCGACTTTGACGGAAATATTTAAAGGCGAAATAAGGCTCAATACCTGTCGAGGTGCCAACCATTGTACCTGTGCTACCTGTAGGTGCTTGTGTTATCACTGTAACGTTACGCATGCCATGTTTACGGATCGCTTCACCAACCTCTGGATACGTTTCGAGCATATTTTTCATAAAGCCGCTCATTAAATATTTCTCTGTGTCAAAAGCTAGGAAGGATCCCTTCTCACCAGCAATCTCTGCAGAAGCAAGGTATGCTTCACGAGCCATAAAGCCGTAAAGCTTGTCCAGAAACGCCAAAGATTCCGGGCTACCGTAACGGATGTTCAATTTGATCATCAGCTCAGCAAGACCCATCGTTCCGAGACCCACACGGCGTTCGTTTTTCTGATTCGCTTCATTTTCCGGGAAATGATAAGGCGTCTTATCAATGACATTGTCCAAGAAACGTACGGAATAACGCGTCGTAGTCGCGAGATCTTCCCAGTCTACATCATGATTCTTCTCATCGTAGAATTTGGACAGGTTCACAGCAGACAAATTGCAGACTCCCCAGCCTGGCAGTCCTTGCTCCCCACATGGGTTCGTACAAATGATCGGATTAAAATACCAGCTGTTGGACATCTGATTGTAGTATTCCATGAACACAACGCCTGGCTCAGCGGATTTCCAAGCGGATTCAATAATGGTGCGCCACACATCACGCGCTTTAACGGTGCGATAATGAATAACGTTTTTGCCCGCAGCCTTCCACTTGTCTAGATCGCCATCCCATACATCGTTGTACTCTGGATCTGTTGTATCCGGAAATACGAGATCCCAATCCAGATTTTCTTTTACAGCCTTCATAAAGCTATTGCTCACACATACCGAAAGGTTCGCATTCGTAACTTGACCCATCGTTTGCTTTACGGTAATGAAGTCCTCCACATCTGGATGCCAGTCATTAATCATGAGCATAAGTGCACCACGACGGCTACCGCCTTGTTCAATTAATCCAGTGGTATAGCTAAACAGACCGCCCCAAGATACAGAACCACTGGAAGAACCATTAACACCTCTCACAATTGCCCGGCGTGGACGTAGAGAGGATAGGTTAATCCCTACACCGCCACCACGAGCCATAATTTCTGTCATTTCAGCCAACGTCTGCATAATGCCGCCACGGCTATCTTTTGGAGAAGGAATTACATAACAGTTGAACAGGGTTAGTTCTTCACTAGCGCCTGCACCAGCAGCAATTCGTCCACCCGGTACGAGCTTCCAATCATCCAGAATCGAACGGAATTTACCCGCCCATTCTTCTTGAAGCTCAGGCGTCTTCTCCACAGAAGCCATAGCTGTAGACAGACGATCCCACATTTCCTCTGGTGTTTTTTCTATATTAAGCGTCAGCTTTTCAACATCTGATTTCACAAGTTCGCCGCTGCGCGTCTTCACGGTTACGATTCTGCCGTTACGTTCTACGATCTCTCCGACTTCCTTCGTGGGAAACTTCGGATCATCTTTTGTTAGAACGAGTACAACATCGCCTACTTTAGCATTATTGCTGTCGGCATCCTTCCAAGCATAACGATCCAAAAATATTTTTTCACTTAGCCCTTCAAGGCGTTGCTTACGTTCCACTTTACCCAATAGAAAAACCTCCCGCAATGTAGTAAATATTAGTTCCAGTTCAGGTGTGGGCGTACATTTTGTGACCCACAACAAAAACTTCCTTACACTTATCTTCCGTCTTACGGGTGTATGTAGGAAGTTCATCTTGTCAATAACAAATAGCAGCTACGCACTTTAAAAAATCACATTTTCATGCTTTTGTCACAATATATTGTGTGCGTCAGCTTTTAAACTATACCACATATTGTATCGAAGGTCTTTTTCGAAAATAGAGTCAAGCAGCCGAAATATCGCAAACCTTGCCGCGTTTTCTCGCTTTTACTCTCTTTTTTAAAGGCTATCAAGAAAAATAGAAGGTTATGAATTCTCTTGTTTAAGAGCATACTACTCCTACGAATGATGATATGAAATAGCACCTGAGGAGGCTGTACCATGACGCAATTATTCCGTAATTCTCTACCTCACAAAGGTGGAAAGTCAGCGCCTATACTGCCTGTTCCTCTTTCTTTTGACCGGAATTGGCTACAGGATCTAGAACTTAAACTAGATAAAGGTGGTCCGTGGGGAGACTACCGTCTGTCCAAGCTTGCTGTGCAAGGTGAACAAACGGGTCTAGTAACCAGCTTCGATGAGCTGCAATGCATGAAGCATTTATCCGGATTATCCCCGCTTCCTCATCAGCTCGATACCGCGCATAAGGTTTTGTTTGAGATGTCGGGCCGCGCGATTCTTGCAGATGAGGTTGGACTAGGAAAGACGATTGAAGCAGGACTTGTACTCAAGGAATATCTTGTCCGCGGTCTAGTCTCTAAAGTGCTTATTCTGGTACCCGCTTCCCTCGTATTGCAGTGGGTCCGCGAGCTGAATGCCAAGTTTGGCATCTCTGCTGTTGCACAGAAAAAAGCATATTCCTGGGGGAATGCGATTGTCGTCGCATCTATGGATACCGCGAAGCGCGATCCTCATAAAGAGATGCTGCTGGAAAATGAATATGACATGTTGATTATTGATGAAGCCCATAAGCTGAAGAACAAGAAATCGACCAATTATCTATTTGTACAGCAATTACGCAAAAAATATTGCCTGCTCCTAACCGCTACTCCCGTTCAGAATGATCTGGGCGAGCTATTTAATTTGATCACTTTACTGAAACCGGGGCAACTAGGAAATCAGGGTGATTTTGCTTCGAATTTCGTCGTTGATAAACGCCAACCTAAGAATGAAGGTCAACTAAGAGACGAGCTATCGAAGGTGATGATCCGCAATCGGCGTGGCGAAGGTCCAGTTAATTTTACGAAACGAAAAGTCCGTAATATTCCGCTAGTTCTTTCACAGGAAGAGAGAGTATTATATGACGCTGTCACTTCTTTTGTTAAAGATCAGTATCAGGAATCAGGCGGCAATCTTAGCAGCATGCTTTCCTTGGTAACGCTTCAGCGTGAGGTGTGCAGCAGTAGGGATGCCGTCTTCATCACTTTAGTTAATCTGATCAAGAAGCTGCCTGCTGATTCGCCGAAACGCGATCGGATGATGGAGCTATTGCAGACACTTCGTACGGTTAAGACCAATACCAAAGCCGAAACAACACTATCTCTCATTCAAGAAATGAATGAAAAGGTCATCGTTTTTACGGAGTATCGCGCGACTCAAGAATATTTGCTTCAGTATTTCCGCGAACATGGGCTAATGTGTGTTTCTTATTCCGGCGGGATGAATCGTGGTAAAAAGGACTGGATGATGGACCTCTTCCGCGGTCGTGCTCAAGTCATGATCGCTACTGAGGCGGGTGGTGAGGGCATTAACCTGCAGTTCTGTCACCATATGATCAACTTCGATCTGCCTTGGAATCCCATGAGAGTAGAACAACGGATTGGGCGGGTGCACCGGTTAGGTCAGGAAAATGACGTGGTTATCTATAATTTGTCCACGCAGGGCACGATTGAAGAACATATTCTGCATCTGCTACACGAGAAGATCAATATGTTCGAAATGGTCATTGGCGGGCTGGATGTGATTCTGGAGCGTTTTGAGAAGAAAGAATCGCTGGAGAAAAGTTTATACAAAATCATGCTCGAATCCCGCTCCGATGAAGAGCTGCGACATGAGTTAGATCATATCGGTGAATCCCTAAGTGAGTTGACTCAGGGTATTAAAAAGGAAAGTGAGACTTCGACATGACCCTCAACTCACAGGAAGTACGTAAACATGTAATGGATTATCTGGAGGCGACAGAATGCTCCATTATTGAAGTATCGCCCATTCACGTAACTGTAAAGCTATCGCCAAGAGCTGACAGAATGCTTACAGATCGACCTTATTATTGGGGATTCGTGGAGCGTACTGGTGTTGATCCGGAGACACTCTCCTTCACTTTTGTATTTGATCCGGAAAAATACGATAGCCAGGCAGCTATAGAAGTTCCGCCAACGGTAAATCGCAGCATCGGAGCATTGAATCCGCCAATTACCGAAAACCCAGCGATGGGCGCCACAACAGATGCTGAGGCTAGCGCAGATCTATTGAATCCAACATCACCTGAATCTAATGTGGTTCATATCCCCTCCTCAAATCCAGAAGATAGCATCCTAGCCCGCTACTTCGGTATTGTACCTGCATTGCCCCGAATTGGGCCCGGTATGATAAGACGTGAAGATATCATCTATGGTAGCAAGCGCCTGCAGCAAATTTGGAGTGCGGCGCAAGATGAAGGGAAATGCCTTTACTTATTTGAAGATCCCGGTAGCAGGCAGCGGAATACACTCTTCTCTGCAGCTTATGAACCGTGGCTCGGCGTCTGCTATAAAGTGGAGATGAGCTGCGATTTGAAACGGGAAGAACTGCATTATCTTGGAATATCGCTGACAAAAGGGACCATCATTGATGACTTTAACACTAAGATAGCCTCGCGGGAGATGATCCCCCGTTTACCAGAAAACGTCCATATTCAGCCTTATGAATTAACAGTGACAGCCGCTACAGATTTATTAGAGGCTCATCTTACCTCTCATCTTGCCGAACTCGATTACACTTGGGCAGAACAGGCACGTGAGCGTCTTAGAATCGAGCTGGCTATCATTGATATTTATTACGGAGAGCTGCTGAAAGAGCCTGATGAAGAAAAACGTTTAGGCACTCAAGAGCAGTATAACCGTCGTCGACAGGAGACCATTTGGCAATATGAGCCGCAAATTGCAGTTTCTGCGATAACCTACGGACTGTTTCATCTGCGAAGCCTATAGAATGCGACCCTACTCGCTAAAAGCAGGCAAAAAAACAAGAGAACTTCCGCCTTCAAGCGCGACAGCAAGCAACAGCCTTTTTATTGCCTGTCCACTACAATAGAGTAAAGCTTAACTTTCCTGACATTTCTTAACAAAGAAAGGTGATCGACGCCATGAAAATAAGTTTGCAACGGAGGCTGAAACTTGCGGGTCAAGGATGCCTCCTCCTGCTTCTAAGCTTTGGACTGTTTGTATCCAGTTCTGGTTCCCCTTCAGCGCTCGCGCTGGCCAGAGTAAGTGTGATCCAGTCAGTCACGCAGGATGCAATTCCTGTATTGAAGATGAGTACCTTACCTTCACCCAGTACGGTCCAAGAATTCGCTAAGGCTACATTGAACAAGCTCGCTGCAGAAGCTCCATTTACAGCCTGGAAGGATGCAAGGATAGAATATTATCCCCTTGGTCCAGGTACTCATGGCTGGCTTGTAAATGTAATGAAGGGTGAAGAGCGGATCGGATACATGATCATTTCTGCCACAGATACAGGCGGATATATGCTAAGTGAATATGGAGCCGGCACTTACGGACTCCCATACAGTTTAAATGATCTGCGCCAGTTTTTGGTGCAGAAAGGTCTCATTACATCATCTTTTTCAGGAACAATAAACCTTACTGCTTTATATGCACCACTTCTACCGGTCTGGAAAATAACTATTGACGAAAAGACGGTTTACATCAATGCTTCCGTACCGCAAATTTTACCTTGGACACTGAGCAAGGCAGAAGAAGTCCTTAAAGAGCAGCCTCCAGCAACAGATGTAATTACTAATCTTAATCCTGACGTATCACCGCTATCGGCCTTCAATAGTGGAGGGTCAGATGATCCTTACGAAGATATCCTTTGGCTGACCGCTCCTAAACTAACTACAGTGAGCGGTGACAATATCGCACTTCTGATCAGACCTAAAGAAAGCATCGCTTATCAAGCTGCTGGACGAAACGACCTTGTCGGGGCACCATTTATGATTACAGGCTATCAGAGCTGGCAGCCTTCTCAAGGTCAAGCTGAGAACAATAAAATTACCGTATACGCGGCCTCAGGCCCTGAAGGAAAACGATACTTACCACTCACTGCACTACAAAATAATGGAACACTGCATAAGCTGCCCGACAGAACGACCAAAGCACTCGGATATAATCGTTAACACAAGCATAAACGCCTTCGGCGTCCTTATGAGGACGGTAAGTGTTTATGCGAGAAATAGAAGGATAATTTATAACGTAAGCATATAAATTCTTATATTTAAACAAATGCAAATAACCTTCCACTGCCACCCATGAATAATGGCACTGGAAGGTTATTTGCTATTTATACCTTTATTCTTTTTTGCCATGACTCCACTTGCTTCGCCAGATAGACCACCCAAGCGGGAGCATGCCAAACCATTTCTGTGACCACGGCTGCTTCGTAGCCGCTCTACGAGCATGAATGGCACGCGGATCCTCGATATATACGACTACCTTCTCCGTTATATACTTTACAAGCTCATCGCCACCGGAAGCCATTTTAACACCTCCTAAAAATGTAAGTGAATTCAGATTATCAGCATCCGTTCCATGGTCTTAGTGTGCACCACTCCACTTGGATCTAAACTACAGACTTCTGATTTGTCGAATAGGTTTACCTATTAAAGCACAATCTAACAAAGAATCCAGAAGACGTTATTCACTTGCAAGGAGGCGTTTCACTTGAACAACTGGAGAAAACAACCCTTTCCCAGTACAGCAGCTGTTCTATGCGGCTTTCGAATCACTCTAACTACCCTAGGACTACTAATGTTGTTTATGGGCAGCTCCTTAGCCTCCGCGACACCAGAGAAACCCGTGATGAAGGATGACCGTCAGCATTTATTAGGTCACGGACACCGTATGATCCTAATTGATGCGGGACATGGAGGCATCGACGGTGGAACTTCCTATGGTAATATTCTTGAAAAAGATATCACCTTAGATATCTCACGTCGATTATTTCTACTTCTGGGTAGCGATGGTTTTGATGTTGCTTTAAATCGCAATGGAGATTATGCCCCTAGTGATGAAAACCGCTGGCTGCGTAGTAAATCTCGACATCTGCGGGATCTTGCACAGCGTAAAGAGCTTGCTGAGACATTACCTGCTACTGTAGTGGTAAGTATCCATATTAACTGGGCGCCTTCCCCTTCCAAACATGGTCCACTTGTATTGTACCGTCAAGAGGGTCGTAGCTTCATGCTTGCTAAGTCCATTCAGCATCAGCTAAACAATCTTTACGATGTCGAAGCTCATCCAAGACCAGGCAAGCCCTTTTATTTACTCAATAAAATAACCGCCACAACTGTTATCGTTGAGGCGGGTTTTGTAAGCAGTCCGACTGACCGCGCAAAGTTATGCACCCCTAAAGGGCAGCAACAAATCGCTGAAGCCATCGCTGATGGTATTGTAGCTTATCTTATGGAAGTTTAAGTTGGGAGCTCCATTTCATCTCGTTTTTAACCAGATCAGAAATCCCTATAAACTCAACATTGTCTTTCATCTGTTCAATACCGCTGCGTATTCCTGCGGCGGTCTCTTTCCCAAATACACCAACATGACCAATCGTTACACAAAATCGTTGATCCTTCGCCATGTCTTTGACGAGACCCATTTGTTTCAGAACATGACTTGCTGTATGTGTGTCATCTAAAAAGATATGGTTCTCTACGCGTGGCAATCCCATCCGATAAGCCATATTGCCAGCAACGGAACGGTAGTTGGTCTTGCTGTCTACAAAAAATAATCCTCGTTCTTTGCATACAGATAAGATCACTGCCATAATCCGCTCATCTCCGGTAATTTTCGAACCCATATGGTTATTTATCCCGATCGCATAAGGAACATTATCGAGTGCTGCCTCAACCTTTTGTCGCACTTCCTCATCGGACATTTTGGCCAATATGGCTCCTGGTCCAAGCCATTTAGGATTACCTTGGCGCGGCTCCATCGGCAAATGAACCAGAACATCATCTCCGCGTTCATGTGCGCGGGTGGCATCCTTTACGGATGTAGGTAAAAAAGGCATGACGGCTACAGTAAGCTTTATCGGTAACGAGAACATTTCATCTGTCCCCTTCATGCCATTGCCGAAATCGTCAATAATGATAGCGACCTTATCACGTTTGGGTGCACTCTCTTCAAGCTGTGTATTTGTAGCGTTGTCTTTAGACGTGGCAGCAGAGACAGCCGGCGTAGCCGGAACAATTGTGGTAATCAATACTGCAGCAACAGCAAGCCAATTCAGTAAGTAACGTTTAACCTTTCGACTGTCCTTCATCAAGAGGAACGCCTCCTTCGTCTTAAACAATTGTTCTCATTGTTTGGTTCACGAAGGTTTAATATGTACGGGGAGGGTTCGCAAAAATTTACAATCGAGCTGTTGCTAATGCCCGCGCTTGTCTGTGGCAAGGATTGCTTCCAGCACATCCACAGATTGAACTTCAAATGGCATATTCTTCATTGGGCTATCCTGGGAGCAGCTAGCTTCTGCCACCACCATTAATTTATCCATATCGCTACTGGTAATCCCAAGCTCCTTAAGTGTAACGGGAAGGCCGACTTTTTTACAGAAAGCACTGACCTGAGCGACCTCATCTTCTGAAGCCTTCTCCAAGACCAACTGCACGATCGTAGCAAAGGCAACCTTCTCACCATGTAGCACATTCCTGCATTCCTCATACAGGGTCAGTCCGTTATGAATAGCATGGGCTGCAGCAAGCCCACCGCTCTCAAACCCAACGCCGCTCAAGTAAATATTAGCTTCAACAATATGTTCCACTGCAGAAGAGGTGATCCCCTGTTTTACATCCAGGAGTGCGGATTCACCTTCAGCAAGAAGTGTGTCCAGACAAGCACGTGCTAAAGAGAACGCTGCGATTGTGCTAGTCCCGCCTGCATGAGTAACCGCTCCTGATTGACGGCAAGCTCTTGCTTCGTAATAGGTGGACAAAGCATCACCCATTCCAGCCACCAGTAATCTTGCAGGGGCTTTAGCGATGATATCGATATCTGCGATCACCATATCAGGATTTCTTTTTAATGGAAGGTAACAGTCGAAGTCACCTTCGTCCGTATACAACACTGATAAAGCGCTGCAAGGTGCATCCGTCGAGGCCACTGTGGGTACAATAACTACCGGGAGATCCGCCATGTGGCTTACTGCTTTTGCCGTATCTAGGGTCTTGCCGCCACCGATTCCTAAGATAACTTCAACGTCCTTCAGACCAAGTTCTAGCACTATCTCATCCACCTGATTACGGCTGCACTCACCCTTGAATTCGCGCATCATAAGGGGAATATCGTTCACTTCAAAGCTGTGTAAGATATCCTCCTTGTACATGGAAAAAATAAAAGGATCTATAATCGCAAAAGCTCTGTTCGATCCTAGCTGCAAACAATAATCTCCCAGCTTACGAATCTCGCCATACCCCTGAATATATTTAGTCGGTGAACATAAGATCTGCGTCATGGTTTCACTCCTCTTTTTGTATATTCTTTTATTCTAAGGAGTGTTGCTTCAGACTGGCTATAAAAAAAGATCTATCGCGAAAAATCATCTATGAGTATAAATAGTAAACCATTTCAAAATATTCTCAAATTCAGGCCACTTGATGTTTCTTAAATGCCCTATAAGTAAGAGGCAGTAGTAGCACTATAACAACAAGAGCGAAGCCTGCCATGACCTTATATTCTGGAATTAATACACCAAACAGATTAAACAATTCATATGAGGTTATTTTTTTAAAACCGTCAAACATATTACCTGGCAGCAAATCTATCAGATGATTAAACAGTCGGCTGCTCTTGCTGGCAGGAATGAACAGTGGACCAATAACCAATATTCCTATGACAATGATAACAGAAAAGGGACTACTCATAAGGCTGGACAGCCACAGAGTCAATGCTCCCACCATCAGGCAGGCTAGACTACCGATGAGGATCGCCCACAGATACGCTTGGAAGACTGTGAAGGAAACGGGAGCCAAAAGGTCAATCATCTGCACATTTGCTTTCGCACCCTCAAATCCAAATATTCCGAGCAGCAAAAGCGTGTATGCCACGAGCGCTAACAATAGTAGTGCTATAGATAGAATAAAGCCAGCCTTTAATTTGGCGGTGATGACCTTATTGCGACCATAACGAGAAGACAAAATGATCGCATCCGTACCCCGCTGATATTCGTCGGCGAACATGGGAGCGAGGCATATTCCAATGGCCAAAGATATAATTAAAAAGAGGTTTTGAAGATTTTGGAATACTTTTTCCCATCCAGTAACATAGTCCATCTGAAATGGAACACGAAGCTGCTCGTTCATTGTATTAAAGAATGCTTTCTCCTTGACTGAATAATTACCATAAGAATAATCGTAATTTAAATAACCGTTAACTTTTTCAATCCGTTTCTCATAAAACATTTTAGCATCATCTGGTTGCAATCTATCCATTACAGAATAATCATAATTGCTCAAAGGAGAAAATGCGTAACGAATTAAAGTATTGATCTGTTCATCCGGGACTTCATATTTAGCATAAGCTTCATTCTTTAAATTCCCTTTATCATCAATATTGTTCGGATCGAGATGAGCCTTTTTGTGTCGTTCAATCGAATTTTCCAATTTTTCCGTCGTTAAGGGACCGGCAAGCTGACGTCCGTATTCTCTTTGGAGGGAAATTGCAGCCAATCCTTTTAATTCCTCACCATCCTTACCCGTTATGTATGCCCCTGTGACCCTCATGTTAGCTAAAAGTAGGGCTACTGCTATTACAATCGCAATTACGACGTAAAACAACTTGCTCCTTATTATTTTCCGCAGTTCAAACCGCGTCAGCGTGTCCATGATTTATGCCTCCTATATAACCTGATGCTTTTTGAATGCCCGATAACTTAAAGGCAGCAATAGTGTTATAGTTATTACCGAGAATCCAACCATTATCTTATACTCAGGAATCAACTGCCACCCAAGTTGGAATACTTCATAACCTGTTATTTTACTAAAGCTGTCAAACATACTACCTGGCAGCAATTCTATAAGATGATTAAATAGACGACTATTTTTATTTTCAGGAATAAACTGGGTACCTACAAGAAGAATTCCAACGGCTATAATAACGGAAAATGAGTTGCCCATCCGACTGGAGAGCCAAAGTGTCAGCGCTCCCACCAATAGACAAGCAAGGCTACCGATAAGTACCGCCCACATATAGGTTTGCATCACCGTGTAGGGAACAGGAGCCAAAAATTTAATCATCTGCACGCTGGCATTCGCTCCATCGAATCCAAATACCCCTAGAATTAAGAATGTATAAACCCCAATTGCTAACACAATAAGTCCTACAGATATGATAAAGCTTGCTTTCAATTTGGCAGCGATGGCTTTGCTGCGACCATAACGAGTAGATAACACAATGGAGTCTGTTCCTTTCTGATATTCCCCTGCAAATACGGGAGCGAGACAGACCGCAATGACAAATGCAATAATTAGTAAGAGACTCGGCAAATTCTCAAATACATTTTTCCAACCAGTAACATAGTTCATTTGAAAAGGCACCGGAATTTCCTCATTCATTTTGGTGAAAAAAGCTTTCTCTTTGACTGTGTAATTGCTACCTGAGTCATTACTTTTTAAAAATCCTTGGACTTTTTCCATCCGTTTCTGGTAAAATTCCTTAACGTCTTCAGGATTTATTTTGTTTATAAGGTAAAAATCATATCCGCTTGCAGGAGAAAATGCATCTGTAATCAAAAATTGAATTTGATTATCCTTAACGTCATATTTGGCATTTGCTTCGACGGTCATCTCACCTTTTTCATCAAGGTTCTCAGGGTCACGAAGTAATTTTTGATGTCTTTTAACCGCTGCTTCCATCTTTTCTATGGTCAACGGACCGGCAAGCTGCCGATTGTACTCTCTTTCTAATTGGATAGCTGCCACTCCATTCAAGAACTTACCATCTTTTCCTGTGGTTTGTATATTTGCGACTAATATAATGGATAAGAATAACGCCGCCACTATCAAGATTACAATTCCTGCATAAAATGATTTTCGGCGCATGATCTTTCGCAGCTCGAAACGGGTCAATATATCCATAAGTCATGCCCCCTATTTTTCAATAGCCGTAATATCTTCTTCCTCCTGAAAATGGTATAAATAGAAGTCCTCCAGCGTTGGCACGACCGATGTCGCCTGCTCAATAGGTTTCTCTGCGGACACAATTCTCAGTTCCACCTGATCCCCTTCATGCCGCAAATTGCTTACACAATAACGGGCATTCCATTCCTCAGCCTCCCGGACTGGGATACGACATGACCATACGAAGCTCTTCATCGTTGCCGTCAGCTGATCCACCGTGCCGGCTGTCAGCAAACTACCTTTCTTCATTACAAGAATCTGATCAGCAATATATTCCACATCGGATACAATATGTGTCGAAAGAATAACAATCTTGTCCCTACCCAAATCGGCGATAAGGTTGCGGAAGCGGACCCGTTCTTTAGGATCAAGTCCAGCAGTCGGCTCGTCCAGTACCAACAAGCGGGGATCATTAAGTAGTGCCTGTGCGATACCCAGCCGCTGTTTCATCCCTCCGGAAAAAGTACGGATTTTTTTCCGAGCCACATCATCCAGAGCCACAGTGCCGAGTAGTTCTCGAGCTTTCCCTTTTGATGCCGCCAGCGTCAATCCTTTTAGCGAACCTATGTACCACAGAAATTCCTCTGCACTGAAATCAGGATAATATCCGAAGTCCTGAGGTAGATAACCAAGCAAATCGCGATAGCGTTCCCCCATACGACCAATTTCCTCATTGTTCATCTGTATCGTTCCCGAATTAGGGTTTAGGATACCGCAGATCATCCGAAGCAATGTTGTTTTTCCAGCGCCGTTTGCCCCCAGTAAACCGTAGACACCATTGGTAAGTCGGATTGAGATTCCGTTTACCGCCTTTTTGGCGGAAAAATGCTTACTCACCTGATTTAAAGTCAGTTCGAGCATTCCAGACTTCCTCCTTTTATTCTCTATTGTTTTGACTTGTCTCACACAATCTTAAAATTGTATTCTTGAGGCCGTTTCCAGGCTTCTGCATGTCCTGCATACCCCTCGAGTCTCGTAAACAATTCCAACCGTAGAAAGCACCAGTAATACCTGCCATAATCCAGTTACTGATGATAAAAACAGTGAGAAGGAATAATTAAATGTAAATATAATCTGCACAATTACCAACAGAGCACAGTAAAGGAGACAATAATATCCACAATTTGATGTACGAATCCGGTTCAATAACCAAAGGGAACCAAGACAAGCAATATTGAAGGGCACCAGCAGATACAGTAGGAGGCTCAAAATCCCCGTCTGTATCCAAACATTCAATAGAACGGCCAGCAAGGTCAAGCCGATAAGATCCGCTATTCCAAGCAAACTCATACGCACCAGCGTCAGTTTCTCTAGTACATGCCGAGTACTTAATTCAATCTCCAGCATATGAAAGGTTAAAGATCGAGTCAGTGTCTGTAGCCCCGTGATCACCAGTAATGGAGCTGAAATAGATGCTAGCATGACAATTTGGATATTTCCGTGAGGATGATTAATGAAGTTATGCAGAAGTAACCCCATTCCAGCAACAATTAACAGCTGTAATGCCCATACCTTCCAACTGATGAAGCGAAGTTGAGCCTTATAGAACTCTGTAAATGAGGTTCTCTGTGTAGCCTGTGCTTGGCGCAGTTCTATAGCTGCCTCATGAATGGTCTCCTCTAACCGCCCCCGATCAACGGGAAACGAAGGGTAGTTTCTTAGTGTAGTTACTATGGAATGTCGCTGCTTCTTCTTCAACGAATTCACTCCTCTCCAAATAGCTTCTTAAAACAATTAGCCCACGCTTCACTCGATATTGAACCATGCATACATTTACTCCCGTAACACGAGCTATGTCGCGGAAGGTCATATCCAGACAAAACCGCATAAAAACCATTTCCCGCTGCTCTTCAGGCAGAAGTAGAAGCAGCTCATGAACCAGATGCTCTCCTTCTACTTGTTCTTCAATGGAGCCGTTTGGCTGTGAAAACGGTTTTTCTGCTTCCTCCACATGCACACAGCACAACGGATACCGTTTTTGCAGATAATCATTGCACAGGTGACGAGCGATTGTGTATAAGTATGCGAGGCATTTTCCTGCATTCTTATATCTGTCAATATATCTGCAAAATCGATAGAAAGTTTCTTGGGTCAGATCCTTCGATTCTTCCTCACTTCGAACCCTGTAGTAGCAATACTTCTGGATTCCGGGGTAATACCTTTCGATCAGCGGTGTTAAGTACTGCGTCTCCCCCTCATGTATTCGCCGGATCCACTCCACTTCATCCACTACGTCCCTCCTCTCTATTATGTTTAACTGATTTATACAGAAAAAAAATGAAGTTACATTGTGACTTTTTCGTGAAATTCTTCAGACGCTTCCTTTTCGTACGAATCTGCTTGCATCCTGTACAGACTCGCATACACTCCTTTTTTCTGGATCAGTTCGGCGTGCGTGCCTAATTCTCTTATCTCTCCCGACTGAAGAACAATGATGTTATTCACATCTCTGGTATTAACAAATCGATGAGTTACCATTATGCATAATCTACTGAATTTCATTTCCTGAAAACGCATGAAAATTTCATGTTCTGAGATCACATCCAATGATGCAGTTGGCTCATCCAGAATTAGTATAGCGGAGGGCTTCATTAACGCCCGCGTAATGGCCAGCTTCTGCCATTGTCCCAGCGATAAATCGACACTGCCGGACCATTCCTTTTTTAGTCTGGTCTCATATTTCTCAGGAAGTTGGGCAATAAATTCATCTGCTCCCGAGTTTTTTGCCGCGTCAATTATTTTGTCCAGATTGTTTACCTCTTCCAAATTTCCCAAACCGATATTAGTTTTTATATCAAAAGGATACTGTATAAAGTCCTGAAATACCGCGGCGACATTCAGAAACAAGCTCGAACGATTAAATTCACTAATATTTATACCATCTACAAATATTTCTCCTTCAGTTGGCTGGTATAAATTCAGCAGCAACTTAATAAACGTTGTTTTTCCGGATCCATTCAATCCCACAAGTGCGTAGGAATGTTCTGCTTCAAGCACCACATTGATATTCTTAAGTACATAATGATGCGTACCAGGATACCTAAAGGAAACTTGCCTAAATTCTATACGCTCAAATGGAGAAGGGAATTCCCTTTTGCCATCCTGATACTCTTCTGGGATCTCCAGCAAATGAAATATACTCTGCATATACAGACAATTCTCATAAGCCATCGATAATAACGAGAGAATATTAGATACAGCATTTTTTAGATTATCTACTGCGGTTACATACATTGTTAAAGATCCAATTGTTAACCTGCTGTTCACACAAATAATAATTACCAAAATCTTAATGATATACATTATCGCATTATCTATGATATCAACCAAGGATGTCTCTATTAAAAAACGCTTTCTAATTTTTGTATCCTCATGTATGTATTTCTCCAATATTTCAAGAATAGTCTTGGTGAGATATTGATCTGAGCGGGAAATTTTTAGTTCCTTGACATAATTATTTGTGATTAATATTGTTTTCAAATGCTTGATAAATCGATTTTGTTCAAACCGTTCGTTGAACACACCAAACCATTTGTTAAGAATTCTGATACTGATATAAAACATCGGGACTGCTGAAATAAGACATAGTAACACGATGGAAGATTTTAAAAACACAAGAATTCCTATAACACCAAAAAGAGTCGTAATATTATTTATAAAACTTACAATTGTTTGCAATATACTTATACTTCGATTCAACGACTGGTCACTAGACTTTTGAATTTGATTGTAAGTGTCGGAGTCATCAAAATCTTTCATATCCAAAGCCATTGTTTTATGCAAAATATTATCTGTTATAGCTTTATTCAATCGCGCTGAAAATAAATTCTGCACAAAATTTGACACTTTACCCAAGACGGAGCCTAGCAGTACAAGAAGAAAATTTACGGCCAACCATAAAAACATCTTTTTGAAAGAGGTAAAAGGAACAGACAAAATTTCAGTCGCCGCATCTATGAACTCTTTCCATGCCCATAACTTCCCTGGAACTGTCAATCCGATAAGTGTATCTATAAAAAGAATTGACAGAAAAGTAGCTGGACTTGTCTTCCAAAGAAGAACAATGGTTTTTGAAAAAACCATTAAATTTCGCTTCAATAGTTTTGCTTTTTTAATCAAGCTCATCATCACCTTTAGGTAGAGATTACTATTTTGCAAGGAGCATTCAAAATCCAGTTCTTGTAACTCATTAAATCGCTTACCTCTATTTTATCTAGCAATTCCTTTAACTGATTGTAATGTTCACACGTAATATGAATAGGTTCACCATGAAAAAAATGCGAGGATATATTTTGGAATAATTCAACTCTGCTAGGCTTTTCTGGTTCACACAAAAATGGAGAAATACTTTCTTTCGATGCTTTCAGTTTCTCTTCTGTGATCAATAATCGTTTCAAATAGTAAGCAACGTCTTCTGCAAAAGTAGATATTGTGTCATCTATGGAAATAAAGGTTAGTGTAAATACAGCATAATAAAAATAAGCTGACACATGCTTATCCTTTACTGAAACGTCCGAGCATCTATTAGCATAAGGGGATACAGACACATATTCATCAATACTTATCTTTGTAATGATTTCAAATAACATCCTTGTCAATTTTTCTTTGAGATTCACTGATTGATAGGTTTGTTGATAGTAGAAATCTACGACTTTTAAATTAGTAGGATGCTCCAGTCTACAAATTGACAAGTTAAACTTTTGCTGTTCTACTCCGTAACTGATGCCTAACTCATGATGATTTAATGAATTAGGAGTTACAGTATCTACACATGGTATTGTTTGATTTAGATTTGATATAATTTCAGGCACCTGAAGTCCGGTAAAATATATTAGTGCTAAATTATCGTTAGTGTAGTTGTTTTGAATAAATGTGACCGCATCCTTCATCTGTAATTGCACAATCTCATCAACCTTACCTACCGGAAGCTCGTTGATCTGGCTATTAGTAATAAAAGAAATGAGTTCCTGTTGCCAGTACCACTGAGATCCTTTCTGTTTACATTCAGCCAATAGCTCTAATTTTGATATCTCAAAAGTCTTGTTAGTTATAATAGCATTACTAAGAATTATCATTAAAATCTGGTGGAACATATTGATATTATCCATGTGAGATGGAAAAGAGAACATTAGGACTGTTTGACCATAGTTAGTAAATCCTGATGAACGAATCTCATTAAAAATAAGGGAACTATTGCATGATGAAGGAATATACTTACGGTATGAAAGACATATATGTTCAACTAGATGAGCTATGCCATTTTTACCCGATGGCTCCTGACCACATCCAGCTTTAATACACACTATTACCAGTGTCTCTTCACATTCATCGTTAACAAAATATATATTTTTTTCTTGTTGAAAAGATAAAGATAATTTAGGTTTCATTCCTATTCCTATCTCCTTAATAAGAGAATATAAATATATTAAATTAAAAGGTGAGCTAACATAAAGTTAGATCACCTTTTTCAAAATTCAATTCATTTATGATCCATTACTTGCTGTAGAGGTATTACGTTCTTTATTATCAGTAATATTGCTGTTGCATCCGCAGCCACAATCCGGAACACCCCACCACCATGCTCTGTCTCCAGTATTATCATGTTGATTAGGAGTGTCCACATTACATATACAGTTACACTTATGTGCAGCTGTCACAGCATCATCTTGATTACGAAACAAGGGATTGATTACTAACATGATCTATTCACCTCCTTTATTGTTAATTCATTTATATTGATCCTCATAATATGAGGAAAAATATCATCAATAAATTTCAGTATGTTCCAAGAATTCTAACTTTTCAGGTGAATTTTCCCGTAGTGTATGATAAAGGACCAAATCCTTGAGATGGACACTTCTGCGCAAATTACATTTTCTATTTTTTTCAACAGAATCAAATTTTTCTTCTGTATAGTTATGGGCATAACACACAGAGCACAATCTAATCGCCCAACAGTCTTGGCATTGCTCTATCGAACCTTCGGAATAGTCTTCAACATAATATTTTTTCAGACGATCAAAATCAATGCCCTCCACGATATTTCCTATGGAAGGAGAAGCGCCTACTCGTTCACAAACATATAGTTCGCCATTAGTAGTGATATAAAGTCTACGTGCACCAGGAGTACAGCAGCCATTAAACGGATAAAATTCACCGGGGGAATCCGTAAGATAACGCTTTTCTATGCTGATTAACGAGCTTTCAATACCAGACGAAGAAATGTCATTAATATCACCCCTAATGTCAGGACGAATCAAAGCACGTTCTTCCAACCACGACCACAAAGGATCCATGACCTGCGGATTAACATTATGATTGTTCTTCAGTTTTATTTCTGCATTAGGAAGACTACCTTCCGCAACATAACCAATGTTAATGTCTACGTTGGGAGGCAAGAAATCCAAATCTGCAAAAAAAGAGTTAATATCATTCAACTTGTCATGCGAATATGGGGGCGCAAATACAGCGTTAATGGAAAGTGCATTTTCACTTTTTGAAAACGAATCACTCATCAGCTTCAGGCCACGAATAGCCCGTGAGTAGCTGCCTTCACCATTAGCATATTTTCTATATGAATTCTGTACATATTCCGGCCCATCCAGACTACAAACAACCCCCATTCCTGGAACGAATGCCAAGTAATCCGCAATTTCTTTAGTCACCAAAGTCAGATTCGTAGTCAATGAAAAGGTTATTTTTTTTCCCTTTAGGGTTTCCAATGAATACTCGACTGCCCATTTCAATAAATCAAACTTCAGTAGCGGTTCTCCGCCATAAAAAGTAACGGCTATTTTCTCTCCAGAATGCTTTGCCGCATAATCAATACTTGCCTTCGCAATTTCCAGGCTCATATCACTATTGTTAAAATCTCTGTTCAAGTCGCAGTCTTCATTGTAAATGCAATATCCACAGCGCAAATTGCAACGACCGGTTAATTCTAGAATCACTTGAGATAACTCATTGTTAACCCGCTCCTCTAAAAGCTCGTTATGGCCAGGAGTATACAAACGGTCGGGCTTAAATGCTCGAAACAGATGTTCATCGACTACCGTTTGGCAAAAATCATTGATCGCTGAGATCGATATCCCTTGTACTCTCATCAATTCATTGACATTATTAACATCAGGTAATTCAAAGAGGGACTGCATGATCTTTAAGGCATCATCATCCAACTGCAGCACCTTTCCCGTTCCGGTGTCATAATAGTAGATATTCTGCCCCGTTGAGAAGAGCTTACCCAAACGATGAATCCCACTATAATGTTTTATTCCAAACAAACGCTCGATTTCCTCATGACACTTTAATGTACTCATTTTCCCACCTCTTTCTTAGAATCAATCTATATATTTCTAATCTCTCTACTACCATTTCATTTTCCAAATCATGTCATGTTCAAAATAAATACAGATAGCTGTGAAAAGACTTCTAGTTTCTCAGTTACGGCTGTAGTCCATAGTACTAGGAATTTCGTACTCAATACTGGTAATTTACTTTTAAATCAAAGATTCATGGGATTTTTTTCACAAAGTATTCTAGCAATATTGCCTCTTCCAAAATCAATATAACATATAAACTAATAAAATGGAAGCAATTGGATATAATTCCATTTCAAAGATATGAACAGCGTGTTTTTGATTTAATTTACATTTTTTGGATGAATTATCAGACATGAAACCGTTATCAATCAGTTTTTTGTTTAAACTAGTAAATTGCATTTAAGATAATCATTCTGGTATAATGACCACTAATTGGATTATTTCTCATATTAAAGGAGTTGATTTTGTTGTTGCATATAGCAGTATGCGATGATGACGAAAAAACGCTTCAGCAGTTCAAGAAATTTTTTTCAGAATTTTCAAAAAATTCTTCATCTATCTTTTATGTACAATATTTTCCGTCGGGAGAGGAATTATTATATTATTATAGTCTTCCCGGTCGATATACCTTCCACTTAATCCTTATAGATATCGAAATGTCCGGCATCAGCGGGATAGACACTATACTCAAAATTCGCGCTGAACCAGACTATAACGTCCAGATCATTTTTCTAGCTGATTCTCCGGAATATATGATCGATAGTTTTAATGTACAACCATTTTATTATCAGTTAAAACCCTTGGTTTACGAAACGTTCCAAGTATTATTGCAAAGAGCATTCGTATATATAAATACCGCCATCTACCCTCACATTAAGCTAAAAACAACGGATGGAGAGGTAATTCTACAAACATTTGAAATTATATCATTGGTCAAAGTAGATAAACTACATGTTAAAATAACCACCCTGGATCAGGTATTATATTCTGCGATAACATTGACTCAGCTCTCAGAAAGACTCGATATGAATTTCTATCAGATACATAAATCTGCCATTGTTAACCTGAAGCATATTCAAAAATTCACCTCCAGTAAAGTAGTAATGACAAACAAGGACATACTTCCTTTGGGTCGATTGTATAAGAAGGATGTGATAGAAGTTCATACGAGCACTCTTTGCGAACATACTTTTTAAAGAGTATAGTAATGATGTGAATACAAAGATCGGTCATTAGAATTCTCTTTTTCAAGTTATATTGGATCAGCATTTTTTCAACCACTTTAATTCAGCAAACAATCTTATACTTCCCCCTCAGAGACAGGCACATAATAAGAACGACAGTCTTTATTAAATTTCGGCTATCGAATTCTTATAATAGAAGTTGAAAATTACAAATTAAAAGCCAGAATATCATTAGGTACAATATTAGAAAAGAGACGTTGACTGTTTATATTGTTCACAGTGATGGATTTAAAGCCATCATGAACCATTCGTGATTATGCTTACAGCGATGAGAACCAATGGTCTCGTCGCTTCTCACTCCATTTGATTGATTTTGCACAGCACAAAGAGCCTATTGAGACGCTGCCAGCGACTTTAGACTTTAGTTGTGAGTATTCGAATTTCATCACCTTCAAGCACGTCCTCCTTATGTTATTTTTCAAGAGGGCTGAAGTTTCATTCTTGCTTTATCTTCATGATATATTAAATGGTCTCTAACATGTGTAATCCTGTCCTAAACAAAATTACTTTTACTCTTATATTTACTCAACACAATAACCGCCACAGTACTTAGTGTCGAGGCGGAAGTTCCATTTGATTTTCTTTTGTGCTAGATTGAATATGCCAATGGTATCAACACTATTCTTAGTTTGTTCGACACCGCTGCAGAAAAACACAGCGGTCTCTTTTCCAAATTCGCAGACATGACCGATGATTATACATTGATTATTTGCTACGTCTTTAACGATTCGATTTATAAGACATTACTCTTTGTATGTAAAGGGATGAGATAGGTATGGTTCTCCAAGTGTAAACACCCATCCGATAAGCCATTTTACACATAAATAAAACTTTCTAACCTCTCAAATAAATCCGCCGTTCACACGAATCGTCTGGCCCGTAACCCACTGTGATTCCTTACTGGCTAGAAACAGCACTACACTCGAGATATCCTCAGGCTCACCCAAGCGTCCAAAAGAATTCATACTCCCAACATTCGCAATCTCTTCAGCTGACTTCCCAACTGTGAAAAGTTCCGTATTAACAGGACCTGGCGAAACCGCATTAATCGTGATTCCTTTTCGTCCAAATTCTTTAGCTAGCTGACGAGTGAATTGTTCCACTGCTCCCTTTGTTCCCGCATAAACGCTGTAGGTTGGGAACATCTGGCCTGTAACCGATGTCGAGAAATTAATGATCCGTCCGTTCTCACTCATATGTTTAGCCGCTTGCTGGCAAGCAAAAAAGGTACCCTTCACATTGATAGCGAACTGTTTGTCGAAGTCTTCTTCCGTCATACTCGCAATCGGCTTTGTGATCATAATGCCTGCGTTGTTAACGAGAATATCGATTTGTCCATAAGCTTCCAATGTGGCTTGGAATAATTGTTCTAGCTCTGCCACTTGGCTGATATCCGCTCGGATAGCGATAGCTTCTCCACCCTTTTGCTTAATTTCGTTCACAACTTCCTCTGCCTTGCTTGGACTGCTTGCATAATTAACAACAACCTTCGCACCATGTAACGCCAAGTTCTCCGCAATTTCCCGTCCCATACCTCTTGAAGCTCCAGTCACTAATGCAACTTTTCCAACCAAATTCTGATCCATCTTTTATTCCTCCTATTCGTTTACCTTTCTTGTTGGTCTGATTATAAATCGAACACTCGCAAATAACAAGTGACAATTATTATTTTTTGTCATTCGATATAATTGTTCTCCAGACGCAAAAAAACCTTCCGATCTTCATCAAAAGGTTTAGTCCATCATTTTTCTATTATGAAATATGCTATAACAATTTATGACGAAATTCCGGAAAGCATCAAATCCCAAACAGAGGCAAACTCCTGATCAATCGAACCCGACTGCCACTCTTTCGCGTGAGCAGGATGATGAAATCGTGATGTTGCATTAAAAATAGCTCTTGCCGTAACCTCTGATTCCAATGCTTTAAACTCCCCGGTTTGTATACCTTTTTCAAGAATGCGTGCGAGTTGCCCAATTAATTGATCTACGTGTTGGGTAATCATATCTACGGTTTCTAAAGTTACGGAGGCGTACATAGCAAACATTTCGGAATCATCTACAGCATAGCTCCGTTTACTGTGAATTAGAGTATCTAACCACAGACGTAGCTGCTCTTTGGCATTCCCATCAAATTGCTCAGTAACGTCCTTCAATGGGGCTAAAATATTTTGATGCAACCATCTTTCGGTTACCGATTCGCGCAAAGCTGCTTTACTGGAAAAATGTCTATATAGCGTACCATGACTAACCTTCAGTACCCTCGCTACATCAACAACTGAAGTCTTATCCGGGCCAAAACGCCGGAGTACTTGTTCAGCCGCATCCAAAATGTTTTCTTTAGATAATGGAAGATCATTCGACATTGCTATTTCCCCTCGCTCTAATTCTGATGGTACTTATCATAGCATATATTATTCAAAAACGAACTGACAATAATCTTACTTTGTCATTTGTAGAATCACTATCAGTATATACGTGCACTAATTTATTAAACTTAGGTCCACGTTTGGTATCCAATTCTCATCAGCCGCTGAGTACCTACCATACCCCAACAACAGAAAACCTCCTTGATTTCTCAAGAAGGTTCCTTACTTTCATCTACTTACTCACTCGTCCAGCTTCGCCCTAGCAAACTTACCAATCTTCGAAATCGCCTGCTCTGCTTCTGGGAGCATATACGCTAAGAAATGAAAAACACTCCACATATTATCCCATATTTCCAGTTCCACATGAACACCCGCTCCACTCGCCCGTTCAGTCAACCTCGTTGAATCGCTTAATAGCACCTCATGGTTGCCTACTTGAACAAGTAAATCAGGCAATCCCTGCAAATTCATTCTTAACGGCGATAATATTGAAGCCCACTCGGTTCGAGTACCTACATATGCTTCAAGTATCCGTTTATTCCCTTCCAAGCTACCTGTCGGATCAAGCTCCGCACGACTCTGATACGATTCACCATCCAAATGAACAAGATCTGTATGCGGCGAGATAAAAAAAGCACCTGCTGGTAAGTCGCTCCCCTCATCCCTCAAAGTAATCAGTGTCATCAGCGCAAGGCTGGCTCCAACAGAGTCTCCTCCAAACACGATATCACTGGCAGAATATCCATTTGCAAGCAACCACCGGTAAGCCCCTATACAATCTTCATTAGCGGCGGGATAGATATACTCGGGTGCAAGGCGATATTCAATGATTAGCACTTTCATGCCACTCGCCTTTGCAATTCGTGCTGCTAGATCCCGATAAAATTCACAGGTTCCTGAAACAAAACCACCACCATGAAAATAAAGAATCACTTTATCATCAGGTGGAGCTGCTTCCACAGGAATGATCCACTCTCCGCTTAATGGCCCAACCCTGACCCGCTCGACTGTAACATCCGTATGACTAGGCATATTCGCAGCCGCCTCAACCATTTCTTGCCGGATATGCTCTATAGACTTACTTTCAAACCGATTGTTTTGTTTCAGGTAATCTTTGATTGCTGCAAGCTGTTCTATACTCGTCTTTTCCATATCGATAATCCCTCCTACAGGTCTTTTCAACTCAAAGTATAAAGCCTGTAGGTGACTACAAGGTCAAGTTAAGATTCCATTTTTAGGATTTCTAGCGTTGACTGTACTCCAGGATGTTTATCCGTGGCTAATAAATTTTTTCTCAAGTCTGCGAGAGAAGCAAGCTTTATCTCCTGCTTTGCAATTTCATTGCGGACTCGATCCATTTTTTTATCTACAACTTTCACAAAATCATCTATGCTAATGCCACTGCTTTCCGATTTTAACAATGCCTTTTTAATTTCCTTTAGGGTGAATCCACATTGCTTAGCATTATGTATAAACGTAAGTCGACTTAGCGCTTCTTCAGAATAAAGACGGTAGCCGGCTTCCGATCGTAAAGGTGTACTAATTAGACCCAGTTCCTCATAATACCTCAGTGTTTCCATATTCACATTTGCCATCTTGGCCATTTGACCTCGCAAGTACTCCGACATGATCTACGCCCCCTTGGAATTACCTATATTATACCAAAATCCAGATAATACAGAGGGTATCAAAATAGAGCCAATAATTAATCGGGATCAATTTAAAACTCCTTATTTACACACAAAAAAACGGCATTTCTGCCGTTTCCCCATGTCTACTCTTCTACCGACAACACTTCACTTCGAATCGCATTTTTCTGTATTAGAGAAATCTGTCCGGCATGAATACCTGTGTGATACATAAGTCTTCCTACCGCTTCAAGCGGAGTAGATGTGCCAAAAGACGACTCTACGCTTACATGCCAAGCATCTTCCGGAAGCTCCCGCATCGCTGCAATCAGATTCTCGTTGGAAGCAGACAGCAGATTCACCAGTTCACTTAATGTAGTATATGCTGCATCATCGGCTTGAGGTTTAGGTCTACCAAAGAACCACTCTGCAAACATAAACTCTACCTCGGCATTATGAGAAATCAATCCTCCGATGGATGAATTTCCTAATTTAAGATTTAAATCTTCTTCCGGCAATGCCTTCACCATTTTATGAAATCGCTCTTGAACCGCTTGCCAGATGGGCAGTACTGAAGTAATAGTCATCGGCTATTTGCTCCCTTGTACAGCTGCTTCTTCGTCTTTCTTCTTATCAATAACAACGTGATTAAATACATTCGCATCTACATCAATATCGAACGCCAACCCAAAACCTACAACATAACGCCCCTTCAACGGAGTTAGTTCGAACAGTGAAAAATCCAGTCCGCGCAGCAATTTCAGCATGGCCTCACCATGGTCAGTATTGAACAATTCAAAGATATCCTCATATCCATCATTTCCGATATTGCTTGAAGTACAACTCCAGCGCACACGCTCAGTTGCAAATTTATTGTTTGTTTCAGACTCATCCGCAATTAGAAAGGCGTCCACATAATCATTATTTTCCATATAGCCATAGTGCTCTGCGATTTTACTAATATAGATATACAGCTTGCCGTCTTTCTTTACGAAAGGCGCATAACTAATAAAGGGCTTACCTTCATCATCAATCAAACTCAAAATCAGGTTCTTACGTTTATTAATAAATTGCAAGTAGTTTTCTTTATTTTTCTCCACATCTACAGGCTTCTTCATTTAAAATCCCTCCATGAATAGGTTGTGTCACACTATGAATCTATCGAACAGTACTCAACAAATGAATACGAGGTTTCTTCTCTGTGGGCACATACTGGACTTCCGCGTCCATCCGGTATATATCCCTTATCATATCGGTTGTCATGACTTCATTCGGTGTGCCATACATCGCCTTCTCACCCGCCTGCACTACAACGATACTATCGCTATAAGAAGAAGCTTGATTGAGATCATGCAGCACCATCACTATGGTCATGCCCATGTCTTGATTTAACTCGCGAACAAGCTCAAGCACTTCATGCTGATGCGAAATATCCAAGTACGTGGTTGGTTCGTCAAGCAACATGATGAGTGGACGCTGCGCTAATGCCATTGCAATCCAGGCACGCTGTGATTCACCACCTGACAATGAAGCTACGGCTCGGTCCTTATACTCCATCAAATGTGTCTTTTCAAGGGCCCAATGAACAATGTCCATATCCTCTTGGTTCAATCTTTCAAACCACTTTTTATGTGGATATCTGCCATACGAGACCAGATCGATCACAGTCATATCACTCGGTGCTTGATTCTTCTGGCTCAGCATGCACATTTTTCGTGCGACTTGTTTGGCGCTCATGGTCTTCAGATCCGTACCATCGAGTATGACCGTACCCGTGTGATAAGGAATTAGCCGTGATACTGCTTTGAGCAAAGTGGATTTACCGGAGCCGTTCGGTCCTATGATGGAGACGATCTCACCTTTTTTTACGGAAAAAGAGAAGTTGTTAATCACGCTTTTCTGCTCATACCGAATCGAAATGGAATCGACAGTAAACATGTTAGAACGCCTTCTTTCTCATCAGGTATAGAAAATATGGTCCGCCAATCACAGCCATAAGGATACCCGCAGGGATATCTAGGGGTGCAAACAGGGTACGTCCACCTGTATCCGCAATTAACAGAACCAACGCACCAAGAGCCATACTCATCGGCAAAAGATATTTGTAATCTGAACCCACGAGTAATCTCGCCATATGAGGTACAACTAGACCGACAAATCCGATCATTCCAATGGCTGCTACAGAAATAGCCGCTAGAAATACTGCCAGCAAGGAGAGCAGGATACGAATTCGGTTCACATTTTCACCCAGATTCGAAGCCACCTGATCACCCAGACGAATGATATTTGCCTTACGAATGGCAAAGAACGATAAGATCCAACCTGCAATCGCATATGGGAAGACCATCATTAACGCATTATTCCCTTTTGCCGCAAGACTGCCGTTAAGCCATTGAACCGCTGCAGGGAGTCTATCGCTGTACATGATTGTTAATAGTCCAATGAGTCCTCCGCAAAGCGCATTCACAGCAACACCAGATAAAATAATAGTAATCGGTGAAATACCGGTTCGTCTCCACGCTAATGCATATACAATACCAGCAGCAATTAGCCCTCCAACAAAAGCGGCAATCGGAATGAACTCAGTATACTGTGGTGCAGCAAGCATTATGACAAGAACACATGCAGCCGCGCCACTAGTTACACCCGTCAATCCAGGATCAGCAAGTGGGTTACCCATCACAGCTTGCAGCAGTGCGCCCGAGATCGCTATATTCGCTCCGATGATCATCGCCAGTAACACACGTGGCAATCGAATATCCCATATGATGGTGGCATTCACCGCCTTTGACGATGAACCAAAGATCGTGCTTAGTATGTCTGATACCGGAATGAAAACAGAGCCTAATCCGATGGCAATAATCGCGGCAACGAGCGCTAATAGAAGCGTTACAATAACAACTATTCTGCTACGAGATGTATTTATCACTTGCTGTCTCCTTTAATTATTCATAGAAGTATTTTGCGATTTCAGTTAGAGCTGTCTCTGCGTTAATGATCGAGGTTACGCCGAACACACTGTAATCCAAAATCTGGATTTTGTCGTTTTTATAAGCAGAGAGCTTCGTCCAAGTTTCATTTTTCTCGATTTCTTTTTTAAATTTGTCCTTTGTCGCTCCGTGGTCACCTGAAGCCAATACGAGAATGACGTCAGGATCAGCGGCTACGACGTTCTCCATATTAATAGGAGAGTAAGTATCTGTAACTTTAAGTACAGAAGTAGCGATGTTATCAGCGCCAAGCTTTTTCACCAAGCTACCTAGATAAGATTTCTCACTCATAACCATGAAGGAATCAGAGGTTCCAATAACGAGCATCACGCTCGGCAGTTCTTTTCCTTCGGCTAATTTACTTAACTCATTTTCTTTATCCAAAATCTTACTCAAAGCCGCATTCATCTCATCTTTTTTATTAAAATAAGTACCTAATACTTTAAGGCTAAGCTTTAAATCCTCGAAGGATTCTGTGCGTAGATATGCTTTTTGCAAATCCATGCCTTCCAGTGTCTTATCCAGCGTGCTTCGAAGCGATTCTGCTCCCAGCAGCAAGTCTGGCTCAAGCTTTGTTACTACTTCAAGATCCGGTGCCATTGGCGAACCAATTTTATCTATCGATTCAAAATCAGCAGGAATTGGATTGGTGGAGGTTGGCACCCCAACTGGTGTGATTCCAAGCAAATAGAGCATTTCTGTTAATGGTACAGATGTAGTTACAATTCGCTGTGGAACTGTGGCTGGAAACTGGCTTAATGCTTCATTGAACAATGCTTCATCTACACCATCATTCTCCAGACTGTATTCCTTTCCAGCATCCGCTGTTTTCGCTGCTTCTGTTGTATTCGCTGCATTTGCTTCTTTCGTTTCATTAGCAGCTGTATTCGTTACGGCTTCATTCTTGGTTTGATTGTCCGCTGTATTGGTGGACGAACATGCAGTCATTGCAGTAAGCGCTGCAACAACCAGAAGTACTAATAATTTCTTCAAATTCTATCCCTCCGAGTATGTATAATTATACGTTCCAAGTAGTGATAATGATTTTCATTTTCATCTACCATTCCTATGATAATGGTTATCATTAGGAAGTGTCAAGAATTTTATTTTAATTTTAAACTAGCCAAAATGCCTTAAACATCCCATTAAAAAGGACAACCTTTCTTGTAGAAAAATAGGAATCTGGTGTCGTATGAACCCTTCACTTTCTTAAATCCACAAAAAAACCACATCCAAAGGACGTGGTTAATATGCATAATAAACCTAAATATTTAATTATAGATTGGAATAAATCTATCTCGATTATTAATAATGGAATCTTCTTCTGATTTCGCTTATAAATTTCCGGTCAGAAAAAATTATCATTCCAATAATGGTTAGGAGTGAGTATACGATAGAGAAAACACTGGTCCAAATGACATGAGACAAATTAAATACAAACAGAAGCATAGGACATAAATTAATAAAGAACATCGCTAAAATATAGCCTATATCATGACGCCATAATGATTTTTGAACAATTGCGAGCACAGTCATAATAAATGTAGCTGCCACTCCAAACAGTGGGATTGCATAGTTGGTAGACCATCCCTTAAAACCAACAAATATATCGATCACCAAAAGGAAAATGGACAACATGACATAGTGATATAAAATTTTCCTGCCAATATGTTTATTAGATAAAATGGTGTCTTTAACAACGATCCACGCATAGATAAGACCTGTACTTACGATAATTGACCATATTCTCGGATTGATATGATAGGTCAACGCATTAATTGTAATCGAAAGCACGATCGCAGATATAGTCAAAAAGAGGAACAATTTAGCTACCGTAAATGGTTTGGTTTCCTGATAGATCTCTTTATAGGACGGGTATTCTGTCGTGCTCTCTCCCCTGATCTTAAGTGGCTTGGAGCATAGTGGACAACGATAATGTTGATTATCAACCGTCACGTTGCAACGAATACATTTGGTCATTCGCTAATCCCCCAATCGTTTGAGTAGATCTTAACTTCAAGTCCAGCCTCACCCGCTAAGGTCGAAAAGAAATATTGCAATATATCGGATTCCACTATATTTCTGGTAAACGTGATCACCAGCTTATCATTGACTGAGCTGATCCCACAGTTCATAGGGCTTTTATTGGATGGATAGACTAATGCCTCGATTAGCTCTACGTGCTTGTACATTTGCTGTGGCAACATAATATTGCCGATATTGGACAAGGTCAGTGTTCTTTTACTTTCCCCTAGCATATGAAACCCTAAATTCACGAACCAGTTCTTCAAAAATAACGGGACAAACAACGTAGCTTTGTTCCGTTCAAGCGCCACATTATTGTAAATGATATTTTGCAAATTTTCTTTCCCCGTCTTATACTTCAGCATCTCATTCATTCTAAAAATTAATTCATCCAGTGTGGTATCTTCCGTGATTCGCGCGCCAAGATTAACTACGCCAAAGAAGTTACGAAGAGTACGTGAAGGGAATGCTTTGCGCAAATTGACAGGCACTGCGATAACCACGGGAGCGTTACTTTTGCTATATTTGATTCTTGTTTGATAAATAGAATAACTCAGTAATGCAGATAAATAAGCAGTGATCGTACTACCTTTTTGCTTAGCGAGGGCATTCAATTGGGAGGCACTTACGACCCCGTGTACCACGTTATTTCCGAACTGTTCGAAAGCTGTACCTTTAATGTGGTACGCTCGGCTGTTTCTAACCGATTCAACATAACAATCCTTGTAGTATCTGCGAAAAGCATCCTCCATATCATGGATATCCACTCCTGAATCAGCGAGTAAAATCCGGTCCTCAGTGTCAATTTCATGTCCCATATACATTAGATAATAGTACAGCAGTGATTTTAAAAACTCGACAGCCCCATTACCATCCGTAAGCGCATGGAACACTTCAACAGAGACTCTATTTTTGTAGTATAAAACCTTAAATAAATATCCATTGTTTGTAGTTGGATCAATGTTGCGACAAGGATACTGCTGATCCTCAGCGATCACAATTTTATCCGTGCTAGACTCTAAATAATTCCAAAACACACCCCTGCGAAGCTTCACAGTGAACATCGGAAATCTGTCGAATACCGTATCGGCGGCTTGCTGTAACGCATCCACATCTATAGGATTTGTCAGAACAGCTGAGATCCGATAAACGGAAGTGTTTTTTGTGTTTGTAACGGATGGAAATAGTTTTGCTGCGTTATCAAGTTTGTACCACTTTTTCACTTCAAAACTCCTCTATTATTCTGCTGTTGACTAGTTGATACTCCACTTCTGCATTGTCTTCCTCAAACAAACATAGCTTACCACGACACAGATTATCTCTGCCACTACAAAGGAAAGCCATAAGCCGATGTTACCAAACATTAAAGGAAGGATAAAGAAATTCCCCATCAACAAGACATACCGTAAAATCGCCAAAATCGGATGCCAAAGCAGCACCGGTAATCCCCATATCGAAAACGCAGATAAAAACCAAATCTAAGATGATATTCAAGACTACACTCAGTAAATTACCAACCATAGGAAAAAGCACTGAATTTGCTCCAACTATTCTAGCCAGTACATGAGGAAAAAAAACTACCATTATGAAAATAACTACGGCTATCATGAGCAGTGTGTTAAAAGCATTATTGAAGTAGTGGTTGGCTTTCCCCTTGTTCTGCTCTCCCAGACTAATAGCGGTTAATGTATTTCCTCCAATAGCAATTAAGATCCCTTTACAGGAAATAATATTAAAAATCGGTGAAGCCATATTCACAATATTATGACTACTTTAGAGCCTAGTGAGAATCCATCTGTCTTTTTTGTAGTTTGTGAGAAGTACCCTGAACAGGCCGACTGTATTTCAATATTACCTAAAGGAATTTATCTCTATGGTTATTGCTCGGAGGAGCAGAGAATGGAAACGATGCAGAATATCGCTGCACATGCTAAAGCCGAATATAATACGGAGATTCCATTCATCATCCAGACAGTCATTTTCACCGGAATGTTTCAGTGGGTTTATGAGATTCAAGTATGGTTAAAATCTGCATAATCTAAAATAAGACAAATAAAACAGCACGCGGCGAAATAGGATCGACACGTGCTGTTGTTAACTTGAGTATAACTAAGCTAGTCCAAATTTAGAACCTAGCTACATAGAATTCTCGATCTGACGGTACATTAAAGCTTTTTATAGCATTTCCGTTCTCATCTCTTAATGTGAGAAGATACGGCACCGTTGTTAGTGTGCTAACTGTTGGGAATCTAGCTACACCAAATTCATCGAAATCAGCAACTATAGCTGGATTTCCAGTTCTCAATAATGAAGCGGTCCACCCTGTAGTGTCTTTAGGTGTTCCAGTTGCATTTGTACCAATAGCGAGAACAATAAATCTGTCCAATGTCTGTCTGATTCTCCGTTTCTTCCGGGTTGCAGCTGCTTTCACTCTTTTTGCCGCGAGGGCTTTGGCCGCCATAACGGCTTGCTTATTGACTGGCTTCTTAATCATTGCCATTTTCCTTCACCACTTTCTTTTTAGGATACGATATTAGATGCAAGATTTGGAATGCTTGACCTCACTTTTACCTACTATTCTAGAAATGTACTTTATTCCTAGATTCATAGATTCGTACCCACTGGATCAGTGGTGCATATAATGCACTTGTGAGGTGATCCATTAATAAATGAGCCGACAATTGTGGCTAGAGCAATATAGTTCAAGAATCCATAGGGCGCTAAGAAAAAGAATTCAACACTCCCAAGTCAGTCGCGGTACATCCGCTAAAATTCCTATCATTATCAAATTCAAACAAAAAATGACCCCAGCACAGCTGAAGTCATTACAAAAACATCTAGAATCACACGACTTTCCTATCAAACATCATCTCCCCATACTAAATTCTGTATCATCACGAGTTTCGATGAACTGTCTGAAACAGATGTGCAGTTGGCATGGAATCGATAAAATCTATGTTGACGGAATTAAAAAAACATCACTTTATATAGCGACACCATCCATCGGTTCTACATCCGTCCAAAAGAAACAGGGACTTACCGGAAAAGGAATCAACATTGCCATTCTTGACACAGGAGTGTATAGGCACCCTGATCTGATTCAGCCCTGTAACCGTATCGTAGCTTTTAAAGATTTTATCAATCACAGAAAACTTCCCTACGACGATAACGGCCATGGGACTCATATCGCAGGGGACGCGGCAGGCAACGGATGGATGAGTAAAGGAAAATACAAAAGCCCTGCTCCAAAGGCAGGGATCGTCGGTGTTAAAGTACTCGATAAAAATGGCGACGGATATGACTCCACGATTATTAAAGGAATTGAGTGGTGTATTGCGAATCGAAAGCGACTAAAACTACGTATCCTTTCGATGTCATTAGGGGGTACGGTAAATTCACCTTGTGCTGATGACCCGCTGTGCCAAGCCGTAGAAAAAGCAATAAAGGCTGGACTCACTGTTGTGATTGCAGCTGGAAATAGCGGCCCTGGACGCAGGACGATAGAATCTCCTGGTATTAGTCCTTCTGCAATTACCGTAGGTGCAGTGGATGACCGTCGCACGCTCACACAAAAGGACGACCGGATTACCTCGTATTCAAGCCGCGGACCTGCACCGGGAGGGCGAAAGAAACCAGACCTCGTAGCCCCTGGCGAAACCATTATCTCTCTTCGTGCGCCTCATTCCAAGCTAGATCGCGAGCTTCCTTACTTGCGAATCGCTAAAAATTACTTTGTGCTGTCCGGTACCAGTGTCTCAACACCTATAGTCTCTGGTGTTATTGCTCAATTGCTACAGAGAAATCCCTCACTAACTCCTAAGCAAGTGAAATCCATACTAAAAAAGAACACATTCTCTCTGAAACTCCCCCCTAACACAGCGGGCTCTGGTGAGATCAATGCAAGATTTTTATTGTGATTTTGCTTCCTTCTTTAAAGCTGTGATAACAGAAACTGATAACACTTCAGTAAATTTACCCGTAGGCTCAATTTCTAATAAAGAAGATTTCAAATCCGCTTCAAATCGTTCCAAGTGATCTCCAAATAAGCGCTTTGAAGCATAGGAAGTGGAATACAAATTGCCAAGAATCGAATCCACCGTCCATGTCACTGAATAACTCGGTAAAATCAATCTTTCCACATCCTTAAAGCTAGATCGCGCAACAATATCCTCATGTCTTTCTTTAGGATGAGTATAGATGCTGTCTCCTGCGATTCTTTCGTTACCTAACCAGCGTTTCACTACTTCATTTACCTTAAGCTGCCAAGATAATGGCTCTTGCCCTACATTAAAAGTATCAATAATTGCTAGACCGCCATTATTGTCCGAACTGTGGTATAGGATTTCAAGAATAGACGATCTATCCATCCAGTGAAACGCTTTGGCTAGGATGGTAAGACGGAAGGAACCCCAGACGTTCTGCAACTCTTCTGCTCTACCAAGCATCCAACTAACGTTATCAACCCTATGGATTTTTGATAGACGATTAGCCTCTTCCAACATTCCACTTTCCGTATCTACACCTATCATTTCTTCAAACCAATCACTAAATCTTAGTCCCAGCTGACCCGTACCACACCCTAAATCAAGCAGACGGCCTTCTCCGTTAAGCGAAAACTTCTGAATTAAGAACCGAATAAGGGATGAAGGATACTGCGGTCGATATTTTGAATAGTACACTGCCGTACCTTTAAATAAATCCGGACCATATTCATTCATAGTTTCACCCTTCTCTTGTTTTCTAATAGGACAAAATCATAGCAGACATCCAAATAAAATAAAAGGCAGTTCGGTGTGAATCCGAACTGCCTTTTTATTTATGCTGATACGCCAATTCACTGGATTTGGGCTCAAAGGATCAAAAAATCCACATAGTAATGATTGACAAATAGGTCTGTTGCATGTATGGTTAATTACATAACTAACTAACCAATGAACATGGCGGTGAATACATGGGAAGCTTAATGGATGATACTCGACCGATATTTATGCAGATCGCCGAACGCATAGAAAATGACATCATCGAAGAAACACTCTTGGAGGAATCACAGGTTCCTTCAACAAATCAATTTGCTGTTTTTTACCAGATCAATCCGGCGACGGCTGCGAAAGGTGTGAATTTGCTTGTCGACCAAGGAATTTTATACAAAAAGCGAGGTATCGGCATGTTTGTAGCTTCTGGAGCGCGCACAGTATTGATGGAAAAGAGAAAAGAGCAATTTTATGAGCAATATGTTGTAACTATGATCCGTGAAGCAGAGAAATTAGGAATTACGTTGGATCAATTAACGAAGATGATTCAGAGGGGAGATAATCGATCATGAATGAAGTCGTTGAGATCAAGGGACTGACCAAGTCGTATGGAAAGGTAACCGTCATCCAAGACATTAGTTTTTCTTTAGAAAAGAATAAAATCTATGGCCTGCTTGGTAGAAATGGTGCAGGAAAAACAACGATCATGCACATGATCACAGCACAGTTATTTGCTACAAGCGGTGATTTGAAGGTGTTCGGGGAACATCCCTACGAGAATAACCGCGTACTCAATCAGATTTGCTTTATTAAGGAAAGCCAAAAGTATCCGGATACGTACCGTATTATCGATGTTCTAGAGGTATCCGAGTTATTCTTCCCTAACTTTGATCGGGACTACGCCCACTCCTTAATCAAGGACTTTAATCTCCCCTTAAAAAGAAGAATAAAGAAGCTGTCCAGAGGAATGCTCTCGGCGGTGGGCATTGTAGTAGGCTTGGCGAGCCGCGCTCCGCTGACTATTTTTGACGAACCTTATTTAGGTCTCGATGCTGTAGCAAGAAGCCTGTTTTACGATCGACTAATTGAGGATTATTCAGAATATCCGCGAACAGTTGTCTTGTCTACACACTTAATTGACGAGGTAAGCCAGCTATTAGAGCATGTCATTGTTATCGACAACGGTAAGCTGATTATCAATGAGGATGCTGAAGCTCTTCGCGGGCGGGCTGCTAAAGTTATCGGTGCGGCTGCGAAGGTCGAAGATTTAATCACCGGTAAAGAGATCATCTCTCGTGAATCCTTTGGCGGATTACTTTCTGCCACTGTTATTGGCTTAAACTCAACAGATCTATCACGTGCTGAGATGCTTGGTCTGGAGATCTCCCCGATATCTTTACAACAGTTAATTGTTCATCTTACAAACAGAAAATCCCAAGAGAAGGGAGTTGCAGTGCAATGAACCAAATGACAGGGATATTAAAAATGCACTATAAGGATAAATGGTTTTGGTTGTTTATGCCTTGGATTATATTATTGTCCAGCTTTTTGGTTAATCTTGTCATAGCTTTTTTCCTGCAAGAACCAATGTATACCGGCGGCCTAGTCTCAATCTTTATTTATATGTTTGTCATAGGTATCATCATTTTAGTACAGACTTTCCCCTTTGCCTTGGGCTTAAGCCTACGGAGGATAGATTATTTCTTCGGCACATCATTGATGGCCGTTATAACAAGTGCCGGCTTCTCACTACTTCTGTTCCTGCTATCTATTATAGAAACCAAATTAACATCTGGATGGGGTGTGCAGCTACATTATTTTCACCTACCATACTTGAATGATGGTACCGTCCTAGAGCAGCTGTGGATCTATTTCATGATCTTGTTGCATATGTTTTATTGGGGATTTGTTATATCCAGCATCTTCCGTAGATTTGGTAGAAGCGGCCTATTCATTTTCGCGGCAGTCATGTTTATTCTGTACAGTGTCGCTGGATTGTTAATGACATATTATCAGTGGTGGGTAGATGTATTTAATTGGTTGGCTAGCCATACCGCATTTGAACTTGCCTTGTGGAGTATGCCCTTGACGGTCTTGTATGCACTCTTATCGTTCTGGATGCTTCGGAAGTCTACAGTATAAGACTCTGCCTGGAATATTGTTAATATTTATAGGGGGTATTGTATGGATTATGTGAGGGATTACGCCATGTATGCTTCTATATTCGGTATGTTTAGTTTTAGTTGGTTTGGTTGGGCACAAGAAAACCCCAGATCCAGCTGGCGAAAATATATTGGCATAGCTTCTGGTGTATCCCTTCTCGTCTGCTTGATTGGTGTCTATTTAAGTGTGACGAACTGGGATGCTCCCTCCGTATTAAATGACAAGACCTCTTTTGATAATTATCTAATTTCTGTCTATATTGAATTATTGTTGGCTGGTGCTGGAGCTTCTATATTGATGAAATGTAAGTATAATGATTATGTTGCTCCTTGGATTGCCTTTATAGTAGGGATTCATTTTATTGGCTTAAAAAGTGTGTTTAACGATTTCAGTTTATACCTTTTAGCAGCACTTCTGGTTGCAATCTCTATCGTATCACTGTTCATATCTAAAAAACTTAAGGTCGCAAACAGTGCAATTACAGGCATTGGTGCTGGAACAGTTTTGCTCGCCTTCGCTCTATTAGGGTTAATTCGATATTTATCGATCTAGATACGAGTATGCTAAAGTTACCTTCGATTAATTATATTCACAAAAAAAACTCCCTTGATTTCTCAAGGGAGTTTCTTGTGATGCGGTCGAGAGGACTCGAACCTCCACGATATTGCTACCACACGGACCTGAACCGTGCGCGTCTGCCAATTCCGCCACGACCGCACATCATAATGACTACATATCAAACTTGCGGTCACAAGATAGATCATACCATGCTGAGATTAAAGCGTCAATATATTTTCCAGCTTTTCTTATCGATCATTATTTTATGGATAATTATTGCTTTTAATTCCGAATATAAGGTATAATGAGAACAAAAGTTCGCATAATATAAATGAGGTGATTTATAATGGCGACTACGAAGTTGAAGACATCCATTGTTGATGAAGATGTTACTAAAGAAGAACTGTCCCTTGTCAGAAGCTATTTGCTGCTAACGTTTATTCATAAAGTTTTCGAGCGTGACTGCCGTGTAATCAGCAAGAGTGGTCTATTTAAGACCCCTCAGCTTTATATGGAGCTCTTGTCTGGTGCCACTAAGAAAACCTCACTAATGCTTCAAGAGGTTACGCGTGAATTGAGCTCACATGATCTGAAGATCACAACCGTTCGCCAAGATCAACGAGGAGTCGAGGCCTTGTACTCCTGTAGAGGATATCAAGGTGAGATGAATATATTATGGCCAGGATTCCGTAGAGAGATGATGCTGCGAATGCGTGCGTATCTCGGACTGTCCACAGAGCTCTCCATACTCTCCAGAGAAGAAAGTGACTCCCAGCTAGCTTTAAGTATTTAATCCGTCAGAGGCTTATATGTAAGCAGAACAGCTCCCCACCCGATTTGGGTAAGGAGCTGTTTTTGCTGCGGAAACTATATATTATCAGGTTCTTTCCTTGGTTCGCTGAAGGGTTGGAATAAATAATTCCGATCTAGCTTTACTACTCGTCTATTCTGACGACGTATCATCACCTGCGAATCATCCCAAGCCAGAACAATCCCTTTTACATCATTACTTTCTATGCCGTCCCGCACCACACGAATTTTCTCGCCGGAAATTCGGTATGCATCCAATTGTTCATCGCTAATCATCATGAATTCCTCCCTCTGTATAGCTTATCCTATTTTCATCCAGAAAAAAGACCCAAATGAAAAATCATCTGGGTCTCGTATAAGTAATTGACCAATTGCATGTCTACTAAAGCATTCTTATATCAGCGCTTCATTCTTCTCGAACCAGAAATCAAGAACTTTAGCGGACATCACACGTTGCTCCAGATACTCCACTTGGTTTGTTGTGAATTTCTCCCTCCAAGGGAAGGAAAGTTCCTCACATAAACCTTTGATTGTCAAAAGTTCTGACCAAGCTACATAGCGTTTGTACCAAAAAAACTGAGGATGTTCAATCATATAGGGATACAGATCGTCGAATTCCGTGTGTTTGCAATCCAGCGCACGCTCGAAGTGATCCTTGGCCTCGGTTAATTTATCAATAAAAAATTGCTCAGTCACCGGTTCTTTCCCCATTGTGACGCCTCCTCCCTATGTCTGATTTTATTATAAAGGAAAATCTATAGGGTGAAAAGCAGTTGTTTGAAAAATAGGCCTGTTCTTATCTCAAAAACGGGTTATTCCCCAAATTCAATGGTGCCTCCACTAAGAGAAGTAATTCTTACGAGTGACTCCAGTCGGATGCCTTGTTCTTTGATCGTCCGGGCTCCTGCCTGAAAGCTTTTTTCCACTACAACGCCAAGACCTACCAGCTCAGCGCCAGAGCGCTCGATGATCTTAATCAATCCACGTGCTGCATCACCATTAGCAATAATATCATCGATAAAGAGGATTTTATCTTCTGGAGAGATGAATTGGCGAGACAACATAATGTCGGTAACAATACCTTTCGTAAAAGAAGGAACTCTTTCACAAAGTGCGTCCGGATCTGCTAACAGTGTTTTTTTGCGACGTGCAAAAACTAACGGCACCTTTAACTCATATGCGGTGGCAAATGCCACGGCAATGCCCGAGGATTCCACGGTCACAATACGTGTAATTCCGCAGTCCGCAAACCTCCCGGCAAACTCCCGTCCCATTTCCATCGTAAGCTGCGGATCTACCTGATGATTCAACAGTGCATCAAGCTTCAGCACTTCATCCGAAACGACGACACCTTCCTCCAAAATCCGCTGTTTCAACACTTCCATGACTTTGAACCTCCAATACCCTTTATAATCGCAGACGTTCCGTACAAATGAATCACGGAAGTCATGTCCTACTGATCCTCATCATAACCTGTACTATACAGAGTGCACAAGGCAATCCTGCATAGCACGCATTATGATTTTTCTTTTGTTCTTAAAACTATTAGGAGGGGAGCCATGAAATCACATGTCCGAACATTACAGATCGCATTCACTTACATTGGCACCATTGTAGGAGCCGGATTCGCCACCGGACAAGAAATATTAAAATTCTTCACTCGTTACGGACACTGGGCAGTCCTGACCATCCTGCTCTCTACTATACTGTTTATATGGCTGGGTACGAAAATGATGGTCATCGCTCGGCGCATAGAAGCAGAGTCTTATGAAGACTTTAACCGACACCTCTTCGGCGACCAAGTCGGAAGCACCATCAGTTTGTTCACGATGGTCATCTTAATCGGTGTCAATAGTATTATGCTTGCAGGCGCGGGCGCTATTTTTCAAGAGCATCTTGGATTTCATTATCAAACAGGGCTAATACTCACGCTGGTTGGTTCTTATTTTCTGCTTAAACGGGGAATTTCCGGTATTCTGCAAATGAACAGTCTGATCGTCCCATTAATGCTTACGCTGTCACTCATCATTATTTTTAATACCTTTCAAATTCCAGGAGCTCAGCGGTTCTTATTCCTAGAAACGGATCGGACAATCTTTGGCGCTTGGATGTCGCCGTTGCTCTACACCGCCTTCAATCTAGGTATGGCTCAAGCCGTATTAGTTCCCATGGCTCGACATACTGATGAAGAAAAATCTCTTGTCTGGGGCGGTATTATTGGTGGTGCCGGAATCGGCTTTATGTTGATCGCCGCACATTTCGCGATGAGCTCCCAGATGCCTGATATTCTCCAATTTGAAATCCCTATGGGCAACATCGCCATCCGGTTGGGTACTGTAGTACAAACTATATATTTGTTGCTGATCTTTTTGGAGATCTTTAGCACTTTTGTCGCCGACATTTATGGTGTCACCATGCAGCTTAAACAACGAATTCCAGTTAAACCCGCATTGATTACGCCGATTCTGATGTTGGTCTGTTATTTACTGAGCCAATTTGGCTTTAGCTCTCTACTCTCCGTGTTCTACCCGATCTTCGGAGCTTTGTCGATGGTCTGGGCTGTCATGCTACTACGTACGCCATGGTCTACTCCACCACGTAGCGATTCTTCATCGGGTTCGAGTGGAAAAGGGAACAGCCTTGTATCCATAAAACCAGTTACACGGAAATAACTGCTGCTGTTGGAATGATTCGTGCTGCCGCTTCCGCCACATGCTTGTGACAGGTCATCATCACAATCTGGCGGGAGACCGACAGTTCACCAAGCAGTGAAAGCGCAGCATGAAGACGAGCCTCGTCAAAATTGACGAATAGATCATCGAACAGCAGTGGCAGCGATACTTGCCGAGACATCGTCTCTGCAAGTGCCAAGCGGATGGAAAGGTACAACTGTTCTGCCGTCCCACGGCTGAGCAGACCGCTGTCCAGCAGTCCAGCATCTTTGTGTTCCGCTTTTAGTTCTTTATGACCTAGAGTCATAACTACTCTTTTGTATTCCCCTTCGGTCAGCTTGGAGAAATAGTCAGATGCAAGCAAAAGTACCTGCGGTTGCTTCTCCTGTTCATAAATACGGCGGGTTCTTCCGATTAATTCAGCAGTTAATGCTGCTACCGCATACTTATCAGCCACGATTCGCAGAGCAGCTCTCTGCTCTTCCAATTGCTGAATAACAGAGTCCTCCATACAACGCTCTTTCAAATACTCCCTTTCCTGAAGCAGCTTTCCTCGTTGCTCCAGCAGGGTGTTCCACAGTTCTTCTTCCCGTTCAGCTAGGTCTTCAGCTGCCGTACGTTCCTTCTGGAGTGCAGAAGCATCATGATGATCTAATAATAACTGCAAGGCGTTAACTCGCTCATCCTCCCAGCCTCCAAACATGGCTAGCTCCCACTGGCGAATGAATTTATTCAGCTCACTACGCCGCTGTACAGCAGCCGATCTCCTTAAGAAATCCTCCCCGCCTGTTGCTCCGCCTTCGTGCAACAGGTGTTCACGCTGTTCTCTTAACTCACTTAATACCCTATGGCTCTCCTTAAGCTCTTCCAGAAGCTCTTGTAACCGTGACTGAATACCTTCCCGGCGAACCAGGTCCTTTTTCAGTTCATCCCAGGCTCTTTTTCGAAGTTCCAGCCAGCTTAGTAAAGTTAGTGCAGATCGTCGCTGTCCATCGTGCGGATCCATATCAAAGCTAGTTGCCGCTACGCCAGACTCGTCTAAAGGGTCAGTACCTGATTCATAAATGAGAGCAAGCAGCTCCTCCTCGAACACGTGACACTCATCTTCCAGCTCTTTCAGACGTACAGAGAGCTTATTCTCTTGGCGCAGCAGTTCGTTCCCCTGCTCCACCATAGCGAAGATATCCGGCAGCCCTTCCGGAGACAACCCTTCGGGCAATCTGCGCTCACGCAGCCATTCTTCATAGTGCTCAGCAGTTTGCGTAAAAGCCGTCTCTGCCAGGCTCATTTCTTCCGCGAGCAGCTTCTCTTGGCCTGCCAGCGTCTCCAGCTCCGTGCGGCAGGCATCCCGCTCGGCGGCATAGCGTTCAATGCGCTGCCGCCAAGCGGACCAAGCCTCCATGAGCCTGCGAAGCTCCCTCATGGAGGCTTCCAGCCCGCCTGCGTCAGGGCTGGACCCCGGGGCGGCCGATCGCCGCCCCGGCATGGCGCTCTCCGGCTCCGCCCCGGAGAGCAGCTGCCCCCGCAGCCGCAGCATCTCGGCTGCGGCTGTGCCCACGTCCCCGCCATGCACTGGCGGGGACGCTTCCGGCCGGCGCGCTCCGCTGAGGCCGGCCCAAAGGGCCAGATCGGCCGCGCCAAGCAGGCCGATCGCGAGCACTGCACTGACCGGCGGAGCACCGGTCAGCCACAGCGCTGTGGGCAGCAGCACGGTTAGTGCTGCCCCAGCCCACAGCAGGCGCCGGTAGAGCGCGGCCATGCGCTGCGCGCTAGGGACATCACTTCCGGCGCCGGGGCCGCGCTGCGGCCCTTCGCTGAGCTGTGCTTCGCGCCAGCGCTCGGCCGCCTGCTGCAGCTCGTCCCACAGCTGCAGCACTTCTCGGGCGCTGCGCGGAGCCAGCTGCGCAAAAGATTCGGCGCCGGTTGCGTGTTCACGCGCCAGCGCCCGTTCTGCTGCCTGCAGCGAAGCTGAGGCAGCGGCCAAGCGGGAGCGCAGCGTCTGCCGCGCTGCGCCCTCCGCTTCCATGCGGCGATCATAACTTGCGAACGCCGCCGCAAACCTCCGTGCAGCTTCACGATCCGCCGCTGCACCCGAAAATGCAGTCAGCTCTGCCGCGCTCCAGCTGACATCAATGCCTCGCAGAATTCGCTGCAAATGCTCATTCAGCGCGGTCAATTCACCTTCTAGCCGCTGTCTTTCCACTCGCAGGTTTTCATAGCTGCTCCGATGGCGATCCAGCCGCTCCAGGGCAGGCCCTTGCGCTGTTAACAACGCATTCGGCGGATTCTGCTCCAGCTCAGCCGTAAGCTCACTTTGCAGACGTTCATAACGAGTTACTGCTCCCTGAGCATTCCGAATTTCACCTTCAAGTGCCTGATAGCGAATCGCTCCATCTTCAGGAAAGGTTGTAATCGCTGGCAGGTCCTGCAGCTCGAGCTGCGCATCGCTCCATTTTAACCACAATTCACGAACATCCTGAGCTTTGCGAAGCATCACGAGCTTGTCTCCAGTAAGCTTACGTTGTTGTTCCAGTTGATCTAGCTCAGATTCCGTAACCTTTAATGCTGCTATATTACCGTTATAACGTGGAAGATAAGAGCGGCTCTCCGCCATCTGACGCTCTAGTTTCTCAATAGCCTGAACGATTTTAGCAGCTTCCTGTAGCTTGCCCCGAGGTTTATACAGCTTCTCAGCTTCCTGTACCAATCGGCGTTCCGCACGCATGATCGTTCCACCACCGCCCATACCCGCGTGAAAGAGAAAGCTGCCCATCTCTTCTGATTGAAGCGCAGCAAGCTCCTGCAGTTCATCGAGAGAGACCGCGAACAATTGATGGAACATGCTCCGAGAGATACCACCAAGCAAAAGACGCTCCATTTCAGCTTGCCCTAGCTCTTGCGTTGTTCCATTCGGATGGTTAACCGTGATGTTCAGTTTCTCATTTCTTCCTGAGCCTTCACCACCAGTTGTATGGCGACGAATGGTCCACAGGGCACCATTACTATCACGTGCCTTCAGTATTCCCCCATGTAATCCGCCTTGCATAGGTTCATACCTCTCCGTAGGGTTACCACGACTTGGAATTCCAAACAGCATGGAGCGAATAAACTGTAACGTCGTGCTTTTTCCTGCTTCATTACGTCCATAGAGTATAGTAACTCCTTCCGATAGTTCAATCTCTCGGTTATGCAAACGTCCGAAGCCATGGATCTGCAAATGTTCAATTCTCATCTTCTGGAGCACCCTCCATTCCACCGAGCATGGTGATTCCCTGTTCCGCTGCACTACGAAGCCAACTTAACTTCTCCTCTTGACTTGTCACCGAGAGTAGCTGTCGCAGCTCCTGATTCTCCATGAGCGGCTTAAGCGCACTATTTATTAATTCTTCAAGCGCTTCTGCTGAATGTTCCGTACGCTCTGTAATTCGCAGCATTTCTCCAAGAAAGCTATCCTCCTCTAATAACCGTTCACGGTCAATAGCTAACCCGGATTCTACAGCGAATCCTTCCACCCAGACAAGTCCCTTATAATCTTTTCGCTCAGCCCGAACCGCCTCACGGCGCTGGAGTTCAGACAGCAGATCCTCTACCGCTCCTTTTTCAGCTAATACTTTATGTACGTCCCCGCGTCCGATCAGACGAAATCTGACCACTGACATCAGCTCCGGGAGTTCCTCCCTGATATCGTCAATCACCTGCTCCACCCTTTGTATCCATTCCGCTTCATTACTCAATCCCTCAATGGACAGATCCCGTACCTGCCAGCGAACATAATCAAGCTCATGAAACTGGGGCGTGGCACTTCCAGCCTCATCAACATCCACAACATAACAACCCTTTGGTCCGGTTTCCTTAATGCTACGTCCTTGTATATTGCCCGGGTATATAATCGCCGGTTTTTCATGCAATACACTACGTTTATGGATATGTCCAAGTGCCCAATAATCAAAACCCCGTTCGATTAGGTCCCTGCGACTGCAAGGAGAATACGTCTCGTGCAGCAAATCACCGTCTACATTCCCATGCAGCATAGCAATATGAAACAGACTGCTGCCAGGCTTTCGAGAAAAGGTCACTGCAGTGTTGTCCGTAACTTTCGCAGTCGGATAGGAGATTCCACTAACAATAGCTACTTCTTGACCATCTTTGCGACGGTAAGCCGTGGCGAGATCTGGCTTCTCTCCTCCAAACACGGTAACATGCCTGGGCATTTCTGTAGTCAGACGCAATCCGTCAAGTGGATCATGGTTGCCATGGATCAGAAACACATGTATTCCTTGCTGACCCAGTTCCTTGAGTGCTTCCTGAAATCGCAGTTGACCCTGTAAGGAAGCGTCAGAAACATCGTATACATCTCCACTGATGACGATAAAATCAACATTCTCTTGGATGGCAACGCGGACAAGCCGCCCAAGGGCGGCGAAGGTCGACTCACGTAAATAAGAACGAATGGCTGGCGAAATATGCGCCAGCCCAGCAAAACGGCTATCCAGATGTAAGTCAGCAGCATGTAGAAATCGAAATGGAATCATAGCTGCTCACCCCTTCGTTCCTGAGGGATACTGTAAGTATGTCTTTTTAAGTTCATTAGCGACACGAGTCAGCGAATACAAGCTTTTCGCTTTATCCCAAGCTGAACGAGAAAGCTCATAACGATAAGCCGGATCAGATATCACCTTCTCTAAAGCGTCAGCAAGAGCAATCTCATCATCAGGACTGACGAGCAGGCCATTCACACCATCTTCAATCTGCTCTGGTATCCCGCCTACATTCGTCCCAACTAAAGCCAAGCAGCTAAGCGCTGCTTCTGCAAATACCGATCCGAAGGCCTCCGCCCGAGAAGGCAGCACGAAAATATCAAAGAAAGGCATGAATTCTTCCGGATGGAGCGTATATCCATAAAAAATCGTTTCATTATAAATCCCTAATTGCTTAGCCATGTTTTCCAAATCCGCACGGGAAGGTCCATCTCCAATAATATGCAGTACATATTCATGGCCGCGATTTTTAAGCTCAGCACAGGCCTTGAGTAAAGTATCAATTCCTTTGGCTGGAACTAGACGTGTCACAGTCACTAACTGTGGTACAGCGTTGTCATGCGGGACTGGCTTAAACCTTTTCTCATCAAAACCATTCGGTATTACTCCTATATTAGAAGGATCTAGAATATAAGGCGCCACATACTCTGCAAAAGCTTGCGACACAGTCATTAACCGATCACTAACATGCTCAAGTTCGCGGTATAGCGAAACTAGAAACTGATGTTCCAGCCCACCTTCAGAAATAGCTCCATTCAGAATCAGCTCTCGCTCATAACTGGAATGTAAGGTTTGAATTAACGGAGTATTTGGAAATACTTTTTTCATTGCTAGACCAGCAATTGGATGATGGGAATGGATAAGATCATATGTCTTGCTCATTCGTAGTTTAGTCCACCATAGATAATCACGGTAGGTCTGAATATATTTCTGAACGATCTGACTTTCCCCAAACTGGGTCCAATCAAAGGTCTCGAATATGACTTCTTCATGTCCCTTGTTGCGAATCCGCTTAGGTAACCAAAACAAATCCATCTCCCAGCGGCTTGAACGGAACCTTTCCTGAAGATAAGGGATCATGGACGATACACCACCGGGTTGCTCCGGCGGGAAGAAGAGCGCTTGCAGCAAATTCATATGGTACATCCCCTTTACAATTGCCTTACGTACAGTAAGACTTGGCAATTATGATATAGTTGTGTATATGTAGAATTTCAGGTACGATTACGTTCCCCATACCTTGATTTTATCGGTATAAACATGAAACAGCAACTAAGAAAAAGGAGAATGATCTATGAAGGAAGAACAGCTGCCTGCCTCTTACACCGCATATATACAAGAAATGCTGGGGCAAGAGGCAAATGCTTTTCTAGAAAGTTATTCAGCTCCACGAACGCAGGGACTTCGCTTTAATCCATTGAAAAGTATCTCAGATTCAGGTCAAGTCGCAGTAGAACGCACAGTCTCACAGTTTGATCTGAAACCTATCCCATGGTGCCCTGATGGTTATTATTATGAAGAGCCCGCTCGACCAGGCAGGCACCCTTACCATGCTGCTGGACTATATTATATTCAGGAGCCTTCCGCAATGTCCGCAGCTGAACTGCTGGCACCTAAACCCGGTGAAACCGTCCTCGACCTTGCAGCAGCTCCAGGGGGTAAAACTACGCATATCGCTGGTTTAATGCAAGGACAAGGCCTCTTAATTTCTAATGAAATCCATCCAGAGCGCGCAAAAATTCTTGCAGAGAACGTAGAACGTTTAGGCATTAAGAATACCCTCGTAACCTGTGCAACGCCAGAGCAGCTGTCTTCGCGCTTTCCACTTGCTTTTGACCGAATTATGCTGGATGCTCCTTGCTCAGGAGAAGGCATGTTTCGAAAAGATCCAAATGCCGTTCAAGAGTGGTCTCCTGACCATGTGGTTATGTGTGCGGCGAGACAATGGGACATCCTGCAAGACGCCTACCTTATGCTTAAGCCTGGGGGGACTCTAGCCTACTCTACTTGCACCTTTAACCGTCAAGAGAATGAGGAGATCATTGCCCGATTGACGGATCGTTACCCCGATATGGAGTTACTTACCCACAAGCGCCTTTGGCCACATTTAGAAAAAGGCGAAGGCCACTTTGTTGCACTCCTACGTAAGCACAGTGTTACCGAAAACGACGTTAACGATGACGTCAAACGCAGCACCAAAAAGCGTCGAAGCAAAAGCAACCCAAAAATAAATTCTTCCGTTCGCGATGCATACCAGTTATTCCAAGACTGGGCTTCGTTAGAGCTTCCTGGTTTCTCATATCAAGGCGTCCCTCTGCTGTTCGGAGAATCCCTATATTTACTGCCTGAATCCTTTAATGGCAACCTCCATATTGGGCTGCTGGATGGTTTGCGTATTCCTCGTGCCGGGCTACATATTGCCCATTTGAAGAAAAATCGGATTGAACCCGCTCACGCCCTAGCGATGGCGATTCAGCACACACAAGTAACACGTAGTTTTGATCTCAGTAGTGGGGGGCTGGAAATACATGCTTGGCTCCGGGGAGAAAGCTTACCAGTGCCGGTGGAATTACATGGATGGACACTTGTAACTTTAGATGGATTGCCGATAAGTTGGGGCAAAGCAAGTGCAGGCCAACTTAAGAATCATCTTCCTAAAGGACTTCGCATCTTAAAAGCCCATATTGACGAGCAATAGGCCATAGACCAGTACATCCAGTCCACTTTGGCATATGATGTCATTATCTCAGAAAGCTGCGACACCCGCCGCAGCACTTGAGAACAAAGACATATGGTAAGGAGGAATTAACATGGGTGAATTTCATGGAGGAGCCTTCACTTCGACTGGAGCGATCTTGGTACTTTTTATCTTGCTCGTAATCATTTCCCGTTCGTTGTTCGTTTAATACCAATCCGGCTAATTAGACGGTGAAATTAAAGCGGCTGTGTCGTCCTTTGTAGGGCGGTGCGGCCGCTTTATTTCTTTCCAGCATAACATCTCCATTTGTTGTTCTCGTGAATATTTACCGTTTGAAAGCCAACTTTCCGAAATAACTGATCTATCTCTTCGTTTTTTGTGTATTGTTTCATGTGATAATTGATTTTATAGACCTCAGAAATAATAACAAACGTTCCGCCTGTCTTCAGCACCCTAAACACTTCACTTATATTTTGTTCAAGATCTGGCCAGAAATAATGCGTCTGAATAGCCGTGATCGTCCCGAAAAATCCATCATTGAACGGTAAAGCCGATACGTCTCCCTGACTAATCTTCACCTTACCTGCGGCAACAGCCTTATTGTTTTTTTGATTGGATGTCTCCACAGCTTGCTGAGAATAATCTATGCCGTAGATTTCCTGATATTTATTATGTTTTGCAAGCATATGTATAGTTTGACCGCCACCACAGCCTATGTCCAAAATAGGTGCGTTGTTCATCACTTCTATTTTTTTAAGCCCCCACGTTGTTATGCTGGAATGTGCCCGGTTCATGATCTTGATCATGATATTCCCCACGAATCCTCTCGGGTTCTTGGCTTGATCGATCAGTGCATTCAATAATCCCATATTTGTACCTCCCAATCAATTGGACAAACCAGCAGCCTGATCACTTGATATATGTTCCGTAAGATTTTCAGCTGTAACTACCCACTTATCTACTTGATATTCTATTTTATGAATACTTGTATATGAAGTCGGGAAATGGGCATTCTTATTGGTCCACGTTAGCCCTTTTAAAATATGATAAATAATATTAATTACGCCACCATGCGTAACCACAAATACATTTTCTTTTGGATCAGTACTCTCCAGTTCATTACATAGTTTTGAGAAACTTGTATTAATTCGCGTAAAAAAATCCTGTGGGTTCTCTCCTCCTGGAAATCTCTCATCCATTCTTAATTCTGAGAAATAGAGACCCGGGTATCGTTCATTTGCAATTTCATGGGGCATTCCAGCGATTACACCATTGTTCGTTTCTCTCCAAGACTGACTGCTTTCAACAGGCAAGCTTAGCGCTCTGGCGATCTCATTTGCTGTATCTAACGCACGCTGCAAATCACTGCTAAGGATACGAGTGATGTTAAAGCTAGACTGATTTTCCTTAAGATAACAACCAAGTCGTTCGGCTTGTCTATAGCCCTCTACTACAAGTCCACGTTGACTCCAACCCCCACGATAGCCTTCATCATCTATTCCATGCCGTATAAAATATATAGTCATCGATTGTACACCTCCCAAAAAAGATTATTTTGCATTATACTTCGAGATCGCTTGTTTTTGAAGTTGATCCCACTGGGGCGTCGCAATGTTTGCTTGTTGTTTCAACTTATCAAACGAATTAAACAAAGCTGCAATTTCGCTGAAAGAACCATCTACAAATTTCATAAAGGGTAATTTATGAATTATTTTCAGACCATAGTATACACCCTGTTTATGTTTTCGAATAAAGTCAACTTGACCTGCTGGAGTGATCGTATAGTCTAGCTTCTCCATCATTTGAAACCCTTCGTCCATTACTGAAATGGCTTGTTTTAATAGCTTCTTATCTTTAGATACCTTTTTCAAATCCCCGTCATGAAGATAATTAAGGGAGTTCAAAGCCACTATAGGCACGATATGACTTTTGAGCCAAGCATCCATATCCTCATGATAAGTTAGCTTATACTTAGCGTTCTCAAACGCTTTTTCCAGTAAGAGTTTTATTGGGATCTCACCGTCAAGACTGCCAAGTACCATTTGCCCACCTGCATGTATTTTGATAACTCGACCGCTCGCTTCACGAATTCCTGCGCTAAGCTGAAATCCAAAGAGTATATTTTTTCTTACATCGCTCATTTCCTGAAGATCCTTTTGCATTTCGTGAGCATCGCCATTATTACCCACAAGAATTATATTCTGACTCTGATTTTTAGCTAAAATAGGTAATACGGCCGGAAAATCATTGTATTTCATAACAACAAAAATAAGATCATAGTGATCATCCGGTTGAAGCTCTGAGATGACTTTTACAGAATCCATAGTGTTTTTACATTGAAAATAATGGCGAAGTACAAGACCGTCTTTCGTCAATTGCTCTGCACGCTTCCCTCTGGCAAGCACTGTGACATCGTTTCCCCCACGCACCAGGACATGTGCAAGATAGCTGCCTAAAACTCCCGCTCCGAAAACTAATATTCTCATATCTAACTCCTCTATCCCTTTTTAGACATTTGTTGAATTTCGATCATCTGTTCGATAAAATCAGATTATCACATCTCCGGTAGGGTTCAATCGTTAGTTTGATCGGTTTTGTTGATTTTTCAACAAAATACAATACATTGTTTAATAAAAAGGGAGTATTACCATGGATAGAAGAATTAAAAAAAACCAAACAGCCATCATGAATGCATTAATTCAACTAATGGCTGAAAAAGATTTTGAAAAAATAACGATTAACGAAATCGCAGAGCGCGCTGATGTAAACCGCGGAACGATTTATTCCCATTATGCGGATAAATATGATCTGATGGATAAATGCCTGGCGGCTCAGCTCCAGCAACTAATCGAAAGCTGCTCCGCAGTGGAGGATGAAACCGACCCCAATCCCTCTAAGACATCATTACTCCGCACACTGGAACAATTGGAGGAGAATGCTCTCTTTTATAAGACTTTATTAAGAAACAAAGCTTTGCTCTCCTTTAGAAACCAATTACAAGATATGATAAATAATCAAATCAAAACACAATTCTTAGAAAACAATTTAAACCTAGATAAGTTAAGTAAGGATATATCCGTACAATTTTTGAGTTCGGCGACTGTCGGAGTGATTGAATGGTGGTTTACCCATAGTAATCCTTGTTCTGCAAAAGAAATTACTGAAAAGTTATGGTCAATGCTAGATCTGAATCTGCAAATGATCCGTTCTCAAGCTTGAAAATATTATCCCATATCCATCTCATAAATGGAGCTGATGATCTTTTCAATTTGGATCTCCTTAATGGATATATCAAGAATCTCTACCTTTTCACTAAGAATATGAAGAAACTCACCCATTTTACACTGCTCGGTATCGATCTCTAATTCCACTTCGTAATCCGATATTCTTTCTGATATCAGAGTCCCAGGCAGGTCAATATCTCCAATCGTTGTAGCTGCAGAAAGCCTGACCACTTTTTTAGCGCCTAAATGAAGTCGAAGTTCGGAGAACTTATCGTCATATACTTTTTTACCTTGATGAATAATTAGTACTCTTTGCACCAAACGCTCCACATCTTCCAAGTCATGTGTCGTTAGAATAAATGTGGTGCCTTCCTGATTCATTTGCTTAATGAATTCTCTGATTCTTTGTTTAGCTATAACATCCAGCCCGATCGTCGGCTCATCCAAAAAAACCACTGGCGGAGAATGAAGCATTGCCATAATAAACTCGCATTTCATTCGTTCTCCCAGTGAAAGGGTGCGCGTAGGCTTAGTGATAATATCACCAATCTCAAACATGCTAACAAATCGGTCTAGTCTTGTACGAAAGTCATTCGTAGGAATATCATAAATTTCCTTATTCATATAAAAGCTATCCAAAGGAGGAATGTCCCATATTAACTGAGATTTCTGTCCGAACAACACTCCGATTTGCTTTACATATTGATTTTTCTGCTTATGAGGGTTGTATCCTAGAACATTTATTTCTCCTGATGTAGGATAGAGAACGCCTGTCAGCATTTTAATAGTCGTAGATTTACCTGCACCGTTTGGCCCCAGAATGCCAATGATCTCTCCTTTTCCAACACTGAACGAAAGATCTTCTACAGAGGTGATAATCGATTTTTCACGGTGAAACAGACTTTTAAATACGCTTTTTGCATCTTGTCCACGGTGATACGTTTCATATTGCTTAGTTAAATTCTTGACGGTAATAATGTCCAATGTAATTCTCCTTCATACAAATTCATCCTCCGGCACTTTTGTAACTACGAAGCATGTACGTATAGAGCCAAATTCCGAAGGCCGCAAATAACACACAAGGGATAATCGCTATAAAAAAATAAGCTTCCCATCGTCCAAGCAGTGTAGATGCAGGAAAGTAAGCAATCATGGAAACCGGAAAAAGAAAAGAACTCACGGCTACGACTGCTTTAGGGAAAATCGTCCCTGGATAGCGTCCAAAAGACTTAATGCTCTCAAACATCTCCGGCAGGCGGGAATTCGCCACCCATTTGAAGGAAATCGCTGCAACAATGAGCGCCACGCCAAACATGACAAGCAGCCCTGCTCCAAACAATAACAGGAACAATAACCAAGAGCTGAAGGTCATCCCATCGATTCCGCTAAGTGCGTAAACGAACATGACTACTCCTCCACCTAAAAGCCCGATACTTTCGAACTCAAAAGATCTGGCCAACAGCAGAAAAAGGCTCGAGGTTGGTTTAATTAATACCACTTCCAGCGTTCCTTCCACTACATGGGACATCGTATTCCACATGATTCCGTTAAAAAAAATCCCGGCACAAGCCGTAGACAAAATGAAAACGGATTGAATTAATAGTGCCTCTTTAAAGGTCCATCCTTCAAATGAAGCATTCGAATTATAGATGAACACCGTTACTAGGGGAAACAATACATTCCCTATGAGCATGATAAGGCTATTAAGAATAAAATTAACGCGATAGGTGATCGCAGAAGCAATATTCGCCTTCATACAAGTTTTGTATATTAGATACATACGTTTCATGCGCCCACCCCCGTAAAATGCTTAAGCGATACCGCATACAACACCCGGCAGACTATTCCGGCAATAATAACGGCTACAAGCTGCAACAACAAAACTTGGGGAATAGGTAAGGTTATATCAGCTAAAGTATAGCTACCTGTATAGACCATTGCAGGCAGAAAGGTCGTATATTGAAACGGTAAGAAAAAGGAAGCCATCTGTAAGGACTTTGGAAAAAAGACTAATGGAATCAGTGATCCTGAGAATATCCCCTCACAAAGACTAAAAAAGTTACGAATACTGGAGGATTGCACCATCCAAAAGGCCACCATTCCAATACTATAGTGGATGAAAAAATTCATCATGAACGCCATAGCTATCGATAGCATTGCGTATAGTAAATTTGCGGGTAAAACATCAATATGAAAAATAAAGAAGAAGATCATAAAGCAGGGTATAAATTCAAATAGAAGCCCAAGTACCCTATGCCCTGCCTTCTGAGACAATGCATAGAACATATGATTCATTGGTCTTAAAGAGAACGTAATGAATTTCCCGGTGCGAATGAGCATTTGCAAGTTCCAATCGGCAAAATCCATGGTCAAGTAGTTGATCAACATCGTAGCGCAAAAATAAGAGAGCATCTGAGAGAGCGACATCCCGTTAATAGAGGATTCTCCGCTATAAACAGCGCTCCATATATAATACTGCACTAAAAAATATACCGGGCCTACAAAAATAGAAACCATCGAATGCGTTCTGTACGCACTCCATTCCTTATAAGTAACAAAAGCAACCGCTCTCATAACGCGAAAGCGGTGCTTTATCTTCTCAAACATAAGTCACATCCTGCCTATCTTTGATATCTCACAACATATAATCTTATTCTTATTCGAGTCCGGACCAGATCACATTGTTTGTACCGAAAATCCCTCTACCGTCCCATATATTTTTATGAAAAGGGATATACCAAACGGCAATCAGCTTTTCTACCGGATCAACGACCAAAGAACAAGACCCCCATCCTTCGTGAAAAAAAGTGCCTTCAGAATAAGATGTACTTTCATTATATCGAAGGTCTGGCCCAAGACCATATGGTCTATCCGCTCCTCCATCTCCCCATGCGTAGTTTGGAAGTTTTTCAGAATTGAACCGCTTGGTCATTCTCTGAACAGCCATCCGACTTAAGATATGACCACCTTCGTATTCCCCATGGTTAAGCAGCATGATTCCGAACTTTTGTAGATCATTAACGGTTGAATACAGTCCCCCACCAGTTCCGGGAGTCTTGATTTCTTCCTCAGACCTTTGTTCTTCATCCGTAATTTCCCCGTTTTGCAGCTTCAGAAGATATTCCTTGGCTTCTTCCGAACGAATAGCGATCCTACCAGCTTTCTCAGGCGGTATATCAAAGAAAGTATCTGTCATGCCTAACGGTTTTACAATGTTGTCCATTATGTAATCTTCTGCAAAAACACCTGTTATTTTCTCAATAATTGCACCAAGAACCACGTATCCGAACGATGAATACATCCATTGAGTCCCTACCGGAAAACGAATGCCATAGGAAAGTCCAGCTTTAATCCAGTTTTCTTTTCCAAGCTCTGATTCATAAATATACCACCATGCACTTTTATAGTAGGTATCACTTATAGTGCCATGATCAGGTGCGATGCCGGAGGTATGAGTCAGTAAATGAGCAATTGTAATCGGCTTAAAAGGATCGGCATCAAACTCCGGAAGAATAGAACTAACTGGTTGTCCCATAAAAATTTTGCCATCATCTGCCAGCTGCCAGATCGCTATTGCCGTAAACAGCTTGGTAATAGAAGCGATTCGAAAAATTGTATCCGTTTTTAATTCTTGGTCGCTATCTTCTTCGTAACTGAAGCGTCCCCCCGCTCCATTAGCAAATATTTTTCCATAACGACTAAGAGAATAAATATAGCCATCTGCTACTTTCTTATTACAGAGATCCTCATAAAAATGATTAAGTGCCTCTAAACGGTCCTCCCTATAATTCGCTTCGTGCAGCTTGCTAAGCTCTGTAGTTGATAACATCATTCACACTCCTCTAGTATTCTATGAAAAGCCATGTCAATTCTCAAAAATGTAATATATTGCTTATTAATAATACCTTTTCAGTACTATTGTTACAACAAAATCTAACGAACTGGAAGGTCAACTTTATATTTAACTATTCTATACTGATCTCACTTCAATATGTATGGTTTGCGTCTTCTATAACCTTAAGAGGAGCCCGGTTTAACCGTCAGCTCCTCAGGAAGGTAAATTTATCTGCGTGGCATGGTAACGCCTACTTTGTTATTATACTTTTCTGTAGCTTCTTTGATGACATCGTTGCCGCCTTTGGAAAGCCACTCTTCTACAACCTTCGGCCAGTCGCTGATAGGCTCCTTCCCATATACCATCTTTACCATATGCGTCAGCAGCACCGGAGGAGCAGTGTCCGAGTTAGGTGCAATGTCTGGATTCTTCACCAAGGCATCAAGCCGCGGGTCGAATTGAATTCCATCACGGCCTTCATTAGCCAGAATAGTATCATATACATTGATCAAGCTTCTGCCTTCTTCTGTCGTATTAAGGGCACCCTTGTTATACGTAGTATCCTGCACCAACCAGAGGAAAGACTGACGGTAACGCTCCTCATCTACAGCAACGGAATCCGTAGGAGAAGTGTATACGATTTTGCCGTTCTCTTCCTTATAGGTTTCATCCTTGATCCCAAAGGTAAAGAAGGTTTCTGCCTCTTCACTCAGCATCCAGTCAAAAAATTTCACAATATCCGCAGCATTCTTCGTCCCCTCTTTGATAAAGTAGGTGCGCGTAGCGGAGCCGTACAAATAGGAACCCCCTTTTCCGTCAGGTCCAACTGGCGAAGCAATAATCTCCAGCTTGGCGGATGGCGTTGAAGCCTTCAATTGCTGCTCCCATTGTAGAAGTTCGTTTGCATTCATCGTCCACATACCGGCTTTGCCTGAGAGGATCGCATTTTTGTAGTTGGTCGGGTTAATGGTGGCAAATTCCTTGTTGATCAAACCCTCTGTATACATGGTGTTGTAGGTTTGTAACGCCTTCATCATATTTTCGCTATCCATAAACTTCGGCTGAACCTGGCCGTTTACTTCCTCGAACATAGTCAGATACGGAAAAACATCATAAGCGCCAAAGAAAGCATCCGCATATTTGAAGTCTTGACGGCCCATGTACGGGTTCTCTATCCCCAGCTTTTTGAAGGCACGCAACACAGTCAAGTACTCATCGACCGTTTTTGGAACCTGCAAGCCGGTTTGATCCAGCAGGTCCTTGCGAATCCAAGTCGCCCGGCGGGAAGGATTGGACAGAAACTCCGGTATTGCATAAATTTTTCCTTGATAGGTGACGTTCTCCCAAGCTTCCTTTGGGATTACTTTCAAAAGGTTCTGGCCGTTTTGCTGCAGCAGATCATCCAAGGGCATGAACACACCAGCTTCAACAGAACCAGCCATCTCCTTGCCATTTACGCCGCCCGAGCCTTGAACGACATCCGGTATATCATTAGTAGCGAACATCTGCACCATTTTCTGCTCGAACTCTTTATGAGGAACCAACACAATATCCAAGTCTGTGTTTGTCATCTCCTCCAGCTTTTTCACCCATTTGTCCTTATTCAAGTCGGGTGATTTCTCAACATAGTTAAAAGCCAGCGTCCGCATCGAGATCGAGAATTCAGTTTTCTGCGGCGTATTTGATGCGCCTCCGGCAGTCTCTTCTTTGTCCTTGTTCGAGCAACCTGCAATAACGGTAGCACCCATTACGATAGCCAGACAGATGCCAATCCATTTTTTCATAATATAACCCTCTCCTTGTACAATGGGGTGTATACGTAAAATGAAGATATGTTAAGACTAATAAGCTTTTGGGATCTCAACCCGGTGGGTAATTCCCTGATTCGTAAAGTAGACATGAACCCCATGGTCCTGATCGTCCATAAAGTACGATACGTAATCCCGGCTTCCTGATTTTTGTGGAATCAGAAGAGTGACGATCCGATGACTTACAGCCTCTTGGGTAGAGGCAGTCAAATGCCAATGCTCGGGCAGCCCTTCCCATTCTTTCGGATCTACATCTGTAAATTGATTGCTTTGACTAAGTGCCATTTCTCCCGAGGAACTATAGACAAATCTGCCCTCCATTTGAGCTTTTTTACCATTTACTTTAAAGGATTGATCCTTCAACTTCATGGGATACAGCGTATGAAATAGCCAATCCAATTTTCCCGGACGTTCCAGCTCGACACTATCTGTGATAACAAAGTAAGCGCTATCAAAGAAGAATATTTCCCGCACATACCGCTTGATATAGGGTACATTCTCGCGGTAGGCTTCGGTGGCATCCATTTGCGTGTAGTTGATTCCGGGCGTACTGTACGCCTTCAACACCTTGCCGTAGGCTGCCATGTTCTTCGACTTGTCCGTGCCAGCATATTGGCCTTTGCCGTCAATAAGAATTGCGTTCTTGGAGTGGGTCTGCCTGCGCCACTGCATATGCATCGTACTGTTGAATGCAACGTAATAACCGCTTTCAATAGCCAAGGGCTCGCCGAAGGCATGCAGCAGGAAGGCGTTTTGATCCCCATGGCTATGGCTCACAGAGCCGTAACGGCTGCTCTTGGTCAACAGCATGATATGTTCCTGCGGATCCTCCATCCGATGATGCATAGCCACCCATCCCACATCCTGAAACCACTTCAGAGGTTCTGCAGCCACCGGTGGCTCTGAAGAAATCTGCGGATAATCCGTGCGATAAACCATCTCATCGAACCGGAAATCCCACCAGCCGTAGTTATAGAAGATCATCTGGGTATCAGGGTTCAGTTCCTTAGTTTGCTCAAAATACCACTGGTACTGCCTATTTCCGGTTAAACCGGCAAATTGGCGGATATTGAAGCCCGTCTTGAGATTGACCGGATCTCCCAGCGACGATTGATCGCCGAAGCTGGCCCTCACGGTATCAGGACTGAAGCAATAGAGCGGAAAATCACCGGTTTTGCGAAAGAAAGGACGGTCATAGAAATTGATTGCCATGTATTTGCGAATTAAATTGAGCGCCTCCGTAACGAACGCCATCTGAGTGGTCCAATACATCGGACCTTCCGCCCACCCGCCGTCTTTGCCACCCCATGGGGTATACATGGCGGAGAAGTACTCCAGCGTATAATCAAGCCATTCCTGCGCCTTCTCCTCCTCACCCAACATGGAAATACAACAGGGGACGAGTACAGAGGATAAAGAGCGGATCGCATGGCTGTCATAAGGAACTTGATGGATTCGGGAACGTTCGATGACATGGAATGCGATCTGCCCGGTTCTTCGCAGTAGCGCCTGCCTTACCTTAAGGCGTTCTTCTTCCGTAAGAGAGCCGTGAAGCCAATCATAGCCCCATGCCAACGCTCCGGCTATGCGAAAGGAGCATTCATCATTGTAATCCCGGCTGGTGGTACCATCCGTGTTCCAGCTAGCAGCATGAAGCAGCCACTCTTTAGCTTTGGCGATAAGCGACTCGTCTTCCAACACAACTCCAGCTATAGCAAGATGCCGGACAGCATAGAAAACTTCCTGGCAGTCCATATACATCTGCCGCCATAGTTTGGCGACACGCTTATTATCTGGATACGGTGCAGGTTCTGGAATAAGATCGCGCTCTGTCCAGGGTAGAACGGAATGCTTCAGGAAGTCATCCCAGCCAGTTGAAATGGAGTCTTGGCGGACAACTTCCCGGTAAGACGGAAGTTGCTCCGCTTGAAGCCAAAGCCGCGGATGGTTGGCGGAAGCAGTTGAATATCGTTCTGTTCGGGAAGGCAGTGGCGTTAGCGGCAATTCATCCTCCACCACAAAAGCTCTTACTTTACTCCACTCGGATCTGATATCATTCTCCCCGATAAGACTGTATCGCCAATAATACGAGCCGGGCGCCAACGGCTTATCCGGGGTAAACAAATTATAGGGAATTCTACTGTAGGTCAACGTACCTTCAGACTCAAATCCAGTGTTTGAGGAGATCTGCAGCTCATACATACTCTCTTCCAGACATGCAGGCATCCAAGTAAACCGTGGAGGATTCTCTCCAACATCTGTATTTTCATCTGGCCCATATGACAGGTCGAGTACGCCGCTGGTAGGTTGAAATAAAGGTTCTAACATCTCTACTCCTCCGTATTCCGGGACTCTTCCAGAATCAGTCCCTCTTTAGGGTCAAGGCAATAGACCACTACTTGCCCAGTTGTTGCTATCTGGATTCGGGGCGGTTCGCCCACCTGACTCACTAGCTTCAGTACAGCAGGTTCGTGACCGTCCCGATAAACCGTAATAAATTCAACCGACGGACCTTTGTGCCGAAGCATAATGCCTCTTAGCAATCTACTCGGATCTTCGGCATTACCCGGTGTGCGGATTTCATACATAGTGGAGCTGGGCGCCAGTAGAGTACTCGTGGATAGTTCATACTCCCGGCCGGTGCTCACTCCATCATAACGGATATTCCACTCCGTATTTAACGTACATTCCGTCTCATTTTTCATTGCGGACAGTACTTCTACTGAGCCATAACCCGCTTCCAGTCCAAGGACTGTCGGAGAATCCTTCTGGACACGGTGAGGGTCGAACGGTAACAGCAAATGTCCCGTCGGATGAAACCATAAGTCTACTTCCTGACTCCGCTCCGTCACCTGCTCAACATGAAACCAATCCAGCAGCCAACCGTCGGCCAAAACAAGATGCCGGTCTAGAACAGCTCCTTCATAGGCGCCGTCTGAGCGAATCCATAAGTACGTAGCGTTGCCTTCCTGGCGGAATTGACAGCAGCTTCCGGTATGTGGAGCTTGGGAGCAGCCTCCGATGGTGACCGTGTTATGGCTCGCGGTTTCGGAATACCATTCCTTGCGCAAAACAGATCCATAAGGAACCATACCCAGCTCGGGAGCAACCTCCCCCCATCGGTGCATAATCGTGATATGAAGCTTGTCAAAATGCCCATGTGATCCGCCATGCTCTCCGAAATCCGCCAGAACGGACAGTGGATTGTCCGGGTGGCGGAGCATGGCGAAGCCAGAATCCGGCAGTAGGACAGAGTCCCTCACCGTATAAGTGGATTGAAGCTCCCTACTCTCACCTACTCCGTACAGCACCGCCTCCAGACCAATTCGTTCTCTCTGCCCGTATAGATATCTATAAGCATTCGCCAGTATTGGCTGGAGGTTAAGCTCTGTGTATACCCCACTTCCTATTTCAAATACTTCAGCAATTTCTCGGGCGAAAGGAACGCGCGCATAAGGACCATCATGCACGGCTGGAAGCTCCCCGTTATCGCCGCTAAGCTCTACCAGCAACTGAAACATGCCACGGATGGATTGTCCCTGATCTCCTTTGGCAGCATAGAGGTCAACCCCGAAGCGCCCGTACATCTCGGCTGCTATGAGATAAGCCCGCAATACAAAAATATGGTAGTACGTGCTGCCTTCAAATTCAAAACCATCTGGCTTCACGCCAATGGACAGATGATGATAAAATCCGCCTTCTCCCTCCAGCAAAGAAGCAAGCTTTTCTCTGGTACCTTTGGCGGCATATACACAAGCCAGGCTAGCGTTCAGCCATGCGGTATAATTGTTCTCTGCATTCTTATTCTCGTAAATGAGGATGTGGCGGTATTGCTCCATACTCTCCTCCAGCATCGAGAAGAACACTTGCAGCTTTACCTCTTCCTCCCCAGTGAACGTTACTCCATGATCCACAAGCAGCAGATAGGCCCGAATAAGCGTGGTGGACCAGATAGCCTCTGTCAGCGCCTGATGAAAGGCACGGCCACTGAGCATCCAGGGTTGAGCATCGGGATGTACTGGATACAAGGGGAACTGCTCTGCATATCCGACAAGAATCTTCTGGGCTAAGCCGCTATAGAAGTCTTCCCCGTCTGCGGCGAATACCGCGGCAGCATGCAGTGCATATCGCGCCATCGCCTGATGCCGGTATACCAACCATGCTCCCCGGTAGGGTTCACCTTCCAGCTTGCAGCCCTTCGGACAAGCAAAGACAACCGCATTGCGCTCCATAGCATCGAAGATTAGCTCAGTATGATGCTGGGGACACACATATTGGTGCCACCAACCACCGGGTTCTGTCGGGAGCAGAATCTCTTCTTTCCAGAAGGGTTCCAGCTCCATTTTCAATTTATCCACCTCGAGACCAACCCAGGAAAAAGTATCTGCTTTCTCCTTAAGGTTCATCATCGCATGAACAAGCCTCCATTAATTTCAATAATTTCGCCTGTCAGATAATCCGACAGCTCTGAAGCGAGGAAGAGTGCCACATTGCCCACATCCTGTGGGACACCTTCCCGGCCCAGCGGAATCTTCGCAATCGTCGCCTGTCTTGCCGCATCCGCGGTAAAGGTGGCATGGAAAGCGGTCTGACCGATAAATCCGGGAGAGATAGCGTTTACATTAATTCCGTGAGGACTCAGCTCTTTGGCAAGTCCCTTGGTATAAGACCATACTGCAGCTTTACCTGCTGCATAAACGGAAGCCCCCGGTCCGCCGCCGTCATGAGCCGCGAGGGAAGATACATTAATGATTTTTCCGCTTTTCTTGGCAATCATTCCCGCTGCTACAGCTTTGCAGGCAAACACGCATGATTTAAAATTGACGTCCATTACCTTATTGTAATGTTCTTCGTTCATTTCAGTATTGGGGACCCGATTGATCATACCGCCCGCATTGTTGACGAGGATATCGATGGTTCCGCCAAAATGCTCCTCTATTTCCTTCACCATATTGTCCAGTTGGGCTGGACTTGTTGCGTCTGCCTGAAAAGCATAAGCTTCTCCTCCGGCCTGACGGATTCCTTCGACCGTCTCCTCCGCAGAACCAAGCAAATAGTTTACAACTACTTTTGCGCCGGAAGCAGCCAAGGTCTGCAAGATTTGCCGGCCTATCCCTGCATTGGACCCTGTAACAAGCGCAATTTTACCCGTTAAGTCAATTTTCATTGCTAATTTCCTCCTAGTAATAGTCTTGTCTGAACACATCTATTTTCTCACTCCGCAGGCATGGATAAGATCAACCGAGTACCTTCATTCTCCACGCTTTCGACGCTTAATCCGTATTGTTCACCGAACACCATTTGAATTCTCCGGTGCACATTCATGAGCCCGATCCCACCGGTATGATAGAGGGAGTCTCCTTCCGTATCCGCCAGCTGATTCAGATTCAGCTTCTCACGAAGTTTAACAAGCCGCTCATGGGACATCCCTGCTCCGTTATCCTCTATGAAAACTAGAAACCGATCTCCCTCAATTCTGGCGTCAATTCGAATATAATGCCTGTCTTCAATTCCCTCAGGAAACGCATGCTGAAAAATATTTTCGATCAAGGGCTGAAGTGTCAGCCTGACCATCTTAGCCAGTAGCAGCGTCGGTGGAATCACAACGTCGATTTCGAACTCCCTGCCGATCCGGTGTTTGAGAATCGTCATGTAGCTCAGAACATGATTAAGCTCATTGGCAATCCTGATCTCCTCAAGGTTGGTTTGGATAGAGTAGCGCAGCATAAATGCCATAGCTTCCACTATTTCTGTAATTTCATCCGAATCCTGAACGACCGCGTAGCATTTAATAGTCTCTAAAGTGTTATATAGATAGTGTGGATTAATCTGCAGCTGGAGTGCTTGGAATTCAGCCTGATGACGCTCCAGAGCCTCCTTCTGGGTGGTAAGCTCCGCTTCGTATACCCGCTCAATCATTTCAGACAACCGGGTCACCATGAGATTGTAGCTGCGCATCAATCCCCCCAACTCATCCTGACGGCCGTTCATCTCAAGCCTGCGCCACCTGCCTTTTTCCGTCTCCCTCATCCCTTCCTTAAGAATCAGGATCGGCTTCGTGATGGATCGTCCGAACCAGATGGCAAGCAATAGTGTGCCAACAAGCGTAAGAGCTCCCACCACCAGTGTGGTCGTTCGAATGGTAGAAATAGGCTTGCGTAGCTCGCCAACCGGTATGGATACTACAAGCTGCCAATTGGAATAATCGGATTTTCTCGACACGAACAAATACTCTTTCCCGTCTACCTTTTCCACGACAGAATCATTTGGGTGTTGAAATACGTTCTGAATGTGCTCAGCAGATAACTCAGAATAGTTTTTGTTTCCTTCTGCCCGATATAGGAGCTTGCCGAATTCGTCCATGATAAAATAGGACCCGCCCTGTCCCAGATCAAGAGGCTCCCATATGCGGGCCAGATCCTCTGCCTTAAATTCAATGGCTACTATACCTTTCGGGCGATAGGAAGCGAGTCCTCTGATCCGGCGGACCATCGTAATAATGTTCTTATCCCCTTCATTCATCACATTCGTGTTGAGAATGGTGATGCGGCCGCTCTCCGGCGTATGCTCGCTTAAGAAGCGGTAACGTTCCTGCGGATGAAACTTCAGGCTATGCGCTTGATTTGAGTTATCATCGCTAATGGCCTTGCCATGTTCACCGATAACGTATATCAGATTAATCTGGGGATACAGAATAAACAAAGACCGAAACAAATACTTCTGAATATCATTCGTATATTGATAGTAGGAGTAGCTATTCTCCGGGTCCATATCCAGGAACTCTTTGACTTGATTGTAAGACAGGATGGAGTCGCTAGCCTTTTCATAATTTTGCAAATACAAATCCGTTTGATAGGACGCGCTTCGGATGACTTGGGCAATGGACTTCTCTGAAGATTTATCCAGCTCAGCCGAAGCCTGAAAATAGGAGATAAATCCAACCATGGACAAGGAAAGAAGAATAACGGTCAAAAAGGAGGCAAACAACTTGTTCGACAGACTTTTTCTCATCAATCTATCCCCAGCTGGTTGCGATACTCAGAAGGAGCCAGCCCGGTAAACTTCTTAAATGTCTTCGTAAAATGGGGATGGTCTGCATACCCGACCTCATAGGAAATATCGGTTATCCGAAAGCTTGCATCGGCAAGCAACCTTTTGGCCTTCTCCATCCTACGTTTGATGCGGTAATGTACAAAGGTCTCTCCCGTCGAGTGTTTAAACATCTGGCTGAAGTAAGAGGCATTTAGACCAAGTACTTCCGCCACCTCCTCGAGCGATACTTCCTGGGCGAGATGCTTTTCGATGAATGCTTTAGCTTCCTCTATCGGATCCTTCGCTTTGCCCTTGCGCTTTCTACGGAGTTCTTCCAATATAGTTGCTGACGCTTCTGCGAAGCAGTGGAATAACTGTTCAGGTCCAGCTGCTGCGGACAAGTCTAACACGCTTTTACCGGGTATGACCGAATTGACAAGGAGCTTCTTCACGAGCAAGGCGTAGCCCTCTTCCAAAAGCTCTTTTTGCTGACTTCGGCTCATCTTGCGCTGGAGGAAGTCAGTTTCCCATTCCTGAAGTACAAGGTACAACCTCTCTTTATCCAAGGTCCAGATGGCATCATCCATACGCATGACCCATTCATCAATCTTAGCGACAGAAACAAAACTCTCCAGCTTCTTTCTATACGCTTCCAGTTTGGCGATCACATTTTGAAGGTTCACTTTGCTCACGGGCTTCAGGAGATATTCTTTCACTCCATAAGACACACATTGGCGGGCGTATTCAAAATCACCGTAACCTGAGATAACAACGGTTTGAATATCCGTTTCCATCTCCGACAACCGCCGGCATAACTCCAGTCCGTCGACTTTGGGCATGCGGATATCTGTAAAAAGAAAATCCGGCTGTTCCTCCATAATGAGCTGAATTGCCTCTTCGCCATTCTGAGCAAGTTTGATATTATACGGATGCTCGCTGCATTGCTGGATCATGATAGACAGTCCCTTTCGAATCATGGGCTCGTCGTCTACGATTAATACACATCTCATCCATGGATACCACCTTCCGATTCGTCTCGCTTAACGCGTTCCTATTCTACCACACTATATTAGATCAGGATTTGACGGATCCGACCATCATTCCTTTAACAAAATGGCGTTGAAGAAACGGATAAATCATGATAATCGGAATAGTAGCGACAATGATAACAGCCATTTTAATGCCCTCAGGTGAGGTGTGGGCCAAAGAACTATAAACTGAGGAAGCCGGATCAATGCTGATATCGTCCGTCTCGAAGAGCTTCTTCAACATCACCTGCAGAGGCCATAAAGAAGGCTTGTTGATATAATACAGAGCGCTCATGTACGTATTCCAGTGCCCTACGGCGTAGAAAATCCCCAATGAGGCCATTACCGGTTTGGATAATGGCAGTACCATATTGACAATGATCCGCAGCTCACCACACCCATCGATTCTGGAGGAATCTATCAGCTCCTGAGGTAGCTGCATGAAGAAACTTCTCATCACGAAAAAGTTAAAAGCGCTGATGGCGCCCGGAATCATAAGTGCCCAAAGGGAGTTCATAAGACCCAAATTTTTGATCAGGATAAAGTTTGGAATAAGAGGGGCACTGAATACCATAGTGAACAATACCATCATGACAATATATTTGCGTCCTACGAATTCCGGCCGTGACACCGGATAAGCGAGAGACGCTGTCGCAATCAGATTGATAGCGGTGCCCAGCACCGTAATATAGACGGAGACACCGAACGCCCGCCAAATGGAATGATCGCTGAAAACGTACTGATAATTGATCGCCGTAAAGTCCTTTGGCAGCAAGCCTACCCTGCCATTAATAATTGCTTCAGAGCTGCTAAAGGACTGGGCAATCACATTCAGAAACGGCAGAAACATAGCCAAAGCGAGAGCGGTTAGAAACAATAGATTGAACACATTAAATAGATTCTGGCCGCGAGTATAGCGTACTCTCATCATCCCTACCTCCATAAAGAGCGATTAATACAGCGATTCACCGGTTGTTTTTTTGCTCAAAATGTTGCCGATGAGCACCAGAATGAGTCCAACTACCGACTTGAATAGCCCCACTGCTGTTGTATAACTGTATTGCTGAGACAGCAGCCCCGCCTTATAGATATAAGTGTCCAGAATCTCCCCGTTCCCAGTATTAAGCGCGTTCAGGAATACCCATACCCGCTCGAAGCCAAGATCAAGAAATCTCCCGATATGGAGAAGGAACAAAATCATAATCGTCGGTATCAGTGATGGAAGTGTAATGGCTAAGGTTTGTTTCCAGCGCCCGGCTCCGTCCACTTCAGCAGCCTCATACAGATCTGGATTTATTCCTGCCAGCGCGGCCAGATAAATGATCGTACCGTACCCGGAATCCCTCCAAATGCCGGAACTGATCAAAATCGTGCGAATATATGAATTTTCACCAAGAAAATAAATCGGTTCGAAGCCGAAGGCTTGTAAAACCTGATTCACAATCCCTGTTCCTGGGGAGAGGATACCCAAGGCGATACCGCTCACAATTACCCAGGACAGGAAATGGGGCATATAAACCACCGTTTGCAAAAACCGTTTGTAAAACACAAGACGGATTTCATTCAGCAGAAGCGCAAGCAATATTGGAGCCGGGAAGGCAAATATGAGATCATACAAGCCTAGCAGAATCGTATTGCTTAAGATTCTTCCGAAATCCTGGTATTGAAACATCGTCCTAAAGTGCTCAAGCCCTACCCATTCACTACCTGTAAAGCCTTTAAAAATGTTGTAGTTCTGAAACGCAATCACTGAACCGGCCAACGGCAAGTACTTGAAAATGATAAAATACAAGATCCCGGGAATCGCGATCACATAGAGTGCTCTGAATTTCCACATGTTTGAGAGCAGTGACCTTCTCGTGTCGGCTTTGTAGTTAATAAGGTCAATCCCGGTTAACTTAGCCTTCATAACCGTTTCCTATAGGTCCTTTTTTCAGCAGGTTCGCTGGAGCATTCTCATCTAAGGGAATTTCTTGAAATTCGACGGTAATAAACCGTTCCTCCCGTTCAATAATTCGGGATAACTCCCGTGTGAATACAGTAACGATCTCCTCCTTCTGCTCACTCGTTCGGCCTTCGTACATCCTAATCTCAATATGTGGCATCAGCTTTCCTCCATTTCCTCGAATAGTGATTGAATCTAACCTCATTCTACCTGCAATAAAGCGCTTGCAATATGGATTTTCTATGAGTAAGCTTGTGTTTTCTTTAGGGTATATCCAGTAATAATCGAGCTGGAATTCAAGCGAGCCCCTAAAAAAAGCAGCATCTCTACCGTAATCTATGGTAGAAATGCCGCTTTATCATTTTAGATTTTTAATTACTATTTTAATACCCCATATAACTTTCCAAACCCGCTGGATCTATAATGAGCATTTGCTTGTTTCCGATTAGCTCAATAAGACCTGAATCTTCAAACCTTGAGAATTTTCTGCTAATAGTTTCGCGGGTGACCCCAACATAACTGGCCAGCTCTTCACGAGACAACGGAAGGTCAATATGAATATGAGTGCCACGCTGCTTACCATATTTGTCGCTGAGTTCCATGATCATATAAGCAATTCGTATTTCGGGATCTTTGGTCGCCAGGCTTTGCGCCAGATTTTCCGTATGGGCTAGTCTTTTGGTCACACTCTTCAGTAGTCTGAGCGAAATATCCGGATTATCCCTCATCAGCTGCTCCATATCCGTTCGGGTCAGCATGCAAATGTTAGTGTATTTCAGAGCATAAGCACTGAAGTTACTCAGCTCATCGCTGTTAAAAATGCTCAGTTCCCCGAAAAAGTCTCCATTCGTCAAGATGTGCAAAATTTGTTCCTTGCCCTCAGGAGTTGTTTTGGATAATTTAACATGCCCTCGCTGAATAATGTACAGCGTATCTGACGGCGCCCCTTCCAGAATTAAAGGTTGACCTTTAGTAAACTTACGATGCTTGATCATAGTGCTGATCCGGGAGAGATCGTCATCGCTTAACGCAGCAAAAATAGGCACCTTGCGGGTACAAGGTTCAGCAGCGTATTGGCAAGAATACTCCTTCATAACTGTCCCCCCTGTTGTTCATTTTTTTGTACAACTCCTACTTTCCTTTAGGATACAGAAGTTTTTTTATCTTCAACCGGCGCAAAATGACTGGTATCTTCACCGCATACCGGACAGACCCAATCTTCAGGCAAATCTTCAAATGCAGTGCCTGCAACAACATCCTCATCGGGATCGCCTAATGCCGGATCATAGATATAACCACAGGGTAGACAAATGTATTTTTTCATCTTTATCATCTCCTAAAAAGTTAATAGTTTAGTTCAACCTGGTTTGTACTTCAGCCATGATCTCCTCGATGCTACTCCCGTTAACATCGATCCCCTCAAGGGAGATGCCATACTCTACAGCGGTTTTATACCCAAGAGAAGCAGCTGCACCTTGCCAGGATATCGCACCGATCATTGTGTTATCTTTCACATAGATACGCGTATACGCCCCATTGTCATCTCCGCTTACCGCCGTACCGCAACACTGTTCATCCACGTTGCCTATCGAAAATAAAGAGATACCAAAGGCGGTAAACAAGGTAACCGGAACAGCTCTACGATACGCCGTCAGATTGGCGACCATATTACTGCCGGCAATCCTGCCCTGCTCAATCGCTCCGCCCCACAGTCCTTCCACATGCCCGTTAATTTCAGCCACATCTCCGGCTGCATACACATGCGGATCATTTGTTTGCATTTGTTCATTTACGATAATGCCCTGCCGGACTTGAATATTCGAGCCACTTACCAGTTTCGTATTCGGTACAATACCAATAGAGTAGACTACATGGTCACAGGAAAAATGAGATTGGTCGTGCAGCGTAATTCCGGTAACATACTCAGTTCCTGTTATAGACGCTACATCAGCTCGAAGAATAACCTTCACACCTGCTTGTTCAAGGTTCTCTTTAAGGAGCTGTGAGGATTTCTCATCAAGCTGCCTGCCCATCAACCGGTGAAAAGCTTCGATCACCGTTACCTGATATCCAGCTTCATGCAGCGCCCAAGCGGTTTCGATTCCCTGCACTCCCCCACCGATTACGGCTACATGGCTGCCATCCTGCAGGTTTTCTTTCAATCTGTCCGCGTCGTTCATATCCCGGAGGGTATGAACATTGTTCAGGGCGAAGCCCTCAAGGGAGAGTGCACGATTCTTCGCTCCCATACACAATAAAAGCTTATGATAAGAAACACTCTGCCCATCTTCTGTCACAACTATTTGCCGGTCCGGGTGGACAGAACGGATTCGGGTCGAGGTTTTTACGGAGATACGGTTATCGCGGTACCATTTTTCCTTTTTAATCAGCACCTTCTCACTGTGCAGGTCGGTAAACAGCCCTTTGGTCAGCTTAATCCGGTTATAGGGCAGTTGACTTTCCTCCCCGAGGATCGAAATTTCCGATTCTGCGTCTTGATCACGGATGGCTTTGGCGGCATGGACGGCGGCTACTCCTCCGCCAACAATAACGTAATGTTTTGTCATCCTATGTTCCTCCTCCCTAAAATGAACTCAGCAGCAAATCCGAAACAAATTCAGCCGCATTTTTAATTTTTTGAACTTTCTCAGGCTCTTTCGGGGAAAATCTGATTCGTACAGGGAACTCTACATGTGTCATCCCCGTGGTTTTAATAACCTCAGATGTGCTTTGCACCGTCATGTTTGTTCCATTCAGATAATCCTGAATGACTTCAATGGCTTCACCACTCCAGCCGTAGGAGCCAAAGGCTGCAGCAAGTTTACCTTCCAGATTCATATTGTGCAATTCTTTCAAAATGTTCTCCAGGTTCCCAATCATGTCCGCGTATTTAGTGGAGCTGCCAATAAAGACCGCGTCCGCTGACGTTATGCTGTTCAGAATATCAGTGGCACTACTTTTATCTGCATCCCAGACCTCTGTCTCTATATTATTTTCCTGCAAGCAATCCTGTATGATTTTGGCCATCTTCTTGGTACTGTTTTTGATGGTGGTATATACGATGGTTGCCTTTTTTCCTTGCGTCGTTTCACGGCTCAATGTGGCGTACATCCCGATATATTTACGTATGTCCTTCCGGATCACAAACCCATGGGAAGGAGCGATCATCCGGATCTCAAGATCCTTAACAGCCTCTAACAGGGTTCTTACATATCTTCTGTGAGGATGAATAATTGCTGCGTAATAGCCCTGGAAATCTTCCGTAATATCAAACCCGGCTTCATCGCTGAATAGATTCTCCACCGCAACATGCGTGCTGAAAATATCACAAGGAAATAAGATTTGATCTTCGATACAATAGGTGATCATCGTTTCTGCGGTATGGAGATACGGTGTTTCTTTAAACAGCAGCGTTTTCCCGCCAATATCCAGCTTATCTCCGTCTTTAACCACCAGGAAGTTCCGGCTATGAAGCTTGTACATTTCCTGCAATTCGGGAACAGCAATCTCGGTGCATACGATCGTGGCATTTGCAGCCTTGGCAGCGAGAGCTGCCAGTCCACCAGAGTGATCAGGCTCTGTATGATTAATTACAATGTAATGGATATCTAGAAGATCAATCATTTCACCCAGACACTCGGCATATTCACGTCCGAATTCCATATCTACGGTATCAATGACAGTTGGTTTACCTGTTTTTAATAAATAAGAATTATAGGTAGTTCCTTTTGCCAGAATCAGGCGATGAAAAGGAACATGACGGTTATCAATTTTGCCTATCCAGTAAATATCCTCGGCGATTTTCTTGAATTGTGTACTCATTTCTATAACCTCCAATGTTTGATTGATAATGTTTATCAACAACCATATTTTATTATGGCTGCCAAACAAAAAAGAGGATTTGAATCAAATTATGAAAGTTTGAAAAAAATGAATACCTTTAATTTAGACGATCTAAATAAAGTGATTATGCGTTGGGTCACATTTTAAATAAAAAGCCACACAAATGTTTGCACTTCGCCTTAAAGAAAGAATAACCCATAACAACTTTATGCCATATCCTAATGAAAATAATAAAAAGGTGGATATCCATGACTGAAATACAAATAGCTGCTGTGGGAGATCTAATGGTCAAACGTTATATTATTTCGGATGCTAAACAGCCTGATGGAACCTATTCGTTCAGCCCCCTGTTTGCAAAAGTAGCTCCTTATCTGAAACAGGCTGATTTGACGATTGGCAATCTCGAAACCACCTTTGCTGGAAGTGGCCCCGAATGCCGGAAAAGCCCACGATCAGGCGGTCCGATATTCAAATGTCCAGACGAACTGGCCCCTGCACTTAAGGAAGCCGGATTCGACGTATTAGTAACGGCCAACAATCATTGCATGGATTATGGTGCCCCGGGTCTGGTTCGGACGTTACGAGTTCTGGACCGTAATGGAATCGACCACACGGGAACAGCTAAATCATTAGAAGAATCCAAGAGAACGCTTATTAAAAACGTCAAAGGAATTACGATTGGCATCCTCTCCTACACAGCAGGAACCAACCGAATTCCTATACCAGTGAGTAAGCCATGGCTGGTTAACCGGATATCTACGCCCAAGATCATTCGGGAGATTCGAGATTTAAAAAAGAAAGTCGATCTAGTCTTGCTTTATCTGCATTTCGGAAGCGAATATCGTTACACTCCAAACAAGAGGCAAAAAGAGCTGGTCAATCTCTTCTTTAAAAATGGCGCCGACATCATACTGGGGTCTCACCCACATGTTCTTCAACCGTTAGCGCTTCGTGGAAAAAAACAATTCGTTATTTACTCATTGGGGAATTTTGTTTCTACTAAATTAATGAATATTCCTTATACACAAAGCGGTATCATACTTACGCTTAAAATAAAGAAGGATGAAAAAGGAAACACGAGTATAACTAACGTAGGTTACATCCCGACTTGTGTAGATCGAAGAATAAAAAGCGGCAGGAAAATTACAGAGATCATCCCCATCCGCGACGCATTAAAGAGAAGCGCCACCGACATAAAAACAGAGCGGCGAAATCTCATGAATCGAATGTTGAAACATACGACAACAATCTTAAAGAAGGAATAGAAACGTTATTAAAATAGAGAATACAGCAAAAAGCGCTGTTCTACAGAACAGCGCTTTTTGCTCAATATGAAATCGACCTTATTATTCTAGTTCGGCCGGTTTTACAATGGTTGTACCTTTGTTATTCTTGGAATATTTAGCTTCGATTTTCGTGTTGTATGTATCTTTTTCTCCGTCACTTGTCAGTACATAACTCAGATCGACTGTCAGCTTTTCCGTTTGCCAGGTCTTAGTATTGACGAATAATTTCCAAGTTACGCTTTTAGGTTGAACAGTCTCTCCATCCCAGAGGTTCTCCTGGTCATAGAGTTTGATTATTCCCTTAGCTGCTGTCGGATCAGTTACCGTGAACTGCAGGACAGTCTGTGCGCCAGCAGTGCTGACTTTCATAGATTTTTTATAATTTTTAACCGAATCAAGCATGGAAACAGGATCGTATTGACCTTTGGAGTAAAAAGAATCCCACTCCATCTTCTCCAGTGCAATCCAATACTGTGCATCGGGATCGATTGGCTCGCCGTCATCGTCGTAACCTTCATCTTCAGATTCATCGATCAGTTCACTTCCGTCTACAAGATAGTAAAACTCCTTGTCATTGGCATATAGACTGTACGATGTTTCTAAAAGACTACTATCAACGGTGCCAGCTGCAGCAAAATTCGGCAGTCGATTAATATCCAGCTTCAGTGTGTTAGTGTTGCTGATACGTACCCCACCGCTCTGAATATCCTGTTTTTTGATCACATCTAAGTGAAAATTCTTTATTGCTTTAGAGGCCGCCGTTACTTTGCTAATCATTTGATCCGCGGTTACTGCTGTTGTGGTAGCTGCAGACACGACTTCAGGATTAGACATCCATCCGATCGTTCCGGACAGCAATAAAGCACCTACTGCCAAACTAGTGCCTATTGTTTTGAAAAAACTGTTCATGTACTTCCCCTTTCGGCCCCTTGCGATAATGTAACGCCGTATAGGTCGAAATAATAAAAGAGCTCAAAATAGACTACATATTCTTAGAGCTATCCTTTATGCTTCATAAGACATCCCTATGGCGGCCTGGCGATCATTTCCTTCTGTAGAAAGGCTTTAGACCCATGGCTTTGTGTCATCATCTTTCGATGATTTTACCTTTAACGCGGACATTCAATTAGTTTTAATTAGCTTACGGACGCATGTCCCACCGCTAATTTTATCATGGTTATAATTACCTGTAAACGACTTATCTTCCATTCAAATTCGCTATGATGCTCAGAAGAAATACTTCACTCAAAATGAAAAATGAACGATTACATACGCTTATAAGTCTTATTAATGAGAACAGCAAAGACAGGGGGTGCAGCAAAATGTGTGACCGAGAAATTTTCGAGCTCTATAAAGAACAAGTATATTATTTTTGTTACTACTTAATGAAAAATCAGGCAGATGCAGAGGATATTTGCCAAGAGGTATTTGTAAAGGTTATCTTAGCGGATAAGTCTAAGGTAAGAAACTTGAAATCTTGGATTTTACGAATTGCTTCGAATGAGTGCCACAGTGTGATTAAAAGGCGTAAGACGGGGTGGATGAAAGAAGTACGTAATTATTTACTATCCAGGTCTGAGGAATCAAACCCTGTAGAAAAACGGTTGGATCGACAGGAAACTAAAAAAGAATTACAAGGGTTATACAGTCAGCTTCCCGACAAAATCAGAATGGTAGTAGTCCTTCGTTTTATAAACGAATTGACTGTACCCGAGATCTCTAAAGTTATGAGCATACCCGAAGGAACTGTAAAATCCAGACTGAACAAGGGACTTAAAATACTAAATAGAATGGGTGGAACTCAACTAAAGGAGCTGAGTAGTAATGAATCTGTATATTGAAAAAGATAGACATATTCCCCGACCGGATTATGATTTGATGTGGACTACCATTGAACAAGAAGCATATAAACGTCAAAGAAATCTGAATGCCTCCCAGAATACTCCTAGGCCTAATAAAAAGGTTGTTCCTATCAGCATCGTCTTCTCTTGCCTCTTACTTGTCGCCATTCCTGTATTCGCTAGTATGACGATTAATTGGGATAAAATTGGTGGGCGAAGTGTGAGCAATGCATTAAATAACGGCATCGGTCAACAGTATAATCTTCAAGCTTCCAGTTCAGGAGTAACAATGAATTTGAACGGTGTTGTAACTGACGGAGAAAAAATGAAAATGCTGTTATCACTTGATACTAAATCTGATCTATCCCAATATACTGGATTTGCTACAGAGGAAAACACCATGACTAGTGAATCCGGTGCCAAGGCAAAGGTATACGGTTATTTAGAATACGATCCTGAAAGCCAGAAACTCATTGGAGTATATGAGACACCTGATACATTAAAGGATGATAAAAAGGACTACAAGTTTGAAGCACGGAATCTCATTTTTTACCGTAATCAGAATATTCCCTTACAATCTAATCATCAAGCAGGGGATACAATCGATACTGGAGTTAAGCAATATCCAAGCATTCAAATCGAATCCGTTCGACATGTTTCCAATCAAACCATTATCCGTTACAAAGTCGCTGCATCACCATCTGACTTAGGACGGGGTAACCCACATTTGGTAGTTAGTACTGCAGGTCAAGAGAATGAGGCAATTCCAACCATCATGCCTAACGAAGGATCGGATTTATTTATTGAACAGGTTTTCAATATAACTGAATCAGATTGGAAGGAAGCTAGTCTTCATTTTAGTTACATTGAAGAAGCGAAACGTATTTCAGGTACATGGAAGTTCGATTTTAAAGCAGATGGACAAAAAGCAAGTGAGGCGATTTACACTAAGAAACTGTATAACAGTCCTGAATTTCAAGAAAAGACCGGTATAACCTTAGATCAGCTAGTGGTTACCCCTTTGGATATCCAAATTCTAATAGATGAAAATGATTCGCTTAAAAAAGGAATTGTCCACTATAATACCGCTCAGTTGGTTATAGGTGATAAAACAATCACTGGGGGTTGGAATTTGAAAGGAGATCATTCCGAAAGCTACCAGCATTTATTTCAATTTGAATCTCCGGAATGGTATAACAACTGGTCCGATGTTCCAATGAAACTTATATTAAAGGATGCTGTCATTGAGAAACGTGATACCAGTAAGAATTGGATCACAATAAACAAACCTAAAGAAGAAAAACAGTTCACTTCACTTGATGTCGATGGATTAGACATTGAATTCACGTACTATACTGAAGGCGAAAATTTGATTGTTGAATCATCATCCAAATCTCCTCACTTCAAAAGCGTTAACCAAACTACGTTACGGATTAATGGCAAAGAAGTGGTGCCTGAAATTACACCTAAGGGCATGATATCTACAGGAACTAATATTGATAGCTACAAAGATATTCCTTTCGACGAAAAAATCGAACTGAACCCTGGTATCTATAAATATAGCGCTCCTAGCCGGAACGAGGAAATTAAACTTTAATACAGGAAGTTAATCTATTGTCCCGCCCTTTTTAGTTAATCCTAAGGGCGGGTTATTTTTTGGATAGAATCAATTCTGTTATGTATCTCTTTTATTTCCTTCATAACAAAAAAAGCATAGAACGGACTCAAGTCCGCCTTATGCTTTCCATTATTAGGATAAACAATATTTAACGAGCGCATCACGCACACCATGCTCATTGTTCGAACCCGTAACAGCATTCGCTGCCGCTTTTACCTCTACAGGAGAATTATCCATCGCCACGCCCATCCCCGCATAGGTAAGCATAGAAATATCATTAAAATAATTACCGATTGAGAGGACTTCTTCTTGCGGAATTCCCAACTTCACAGCGAGATTTCTTAATGCGTTTCCCTTAGAAGATTCGGGATGCATCAAATCAACGAAAAATTCACCACTCCGCAAAATATTGTACTCAGGAGCCCAAGTACGCCATTTACGTTCAGCTTCGTCAAGGATTTCTGGCTGTGTAAATACAGTAAACTTAACAACCGGTTCACGGAAATCTTCCCATGCGGGCAGCGTCGCTGGCACAATACGGAAGTGCTCATACATATAATTAGCTTCTTTAGTCAGATTCTCTACATTATCAACATACATATCAAAAGCAGTATTCACATCATAATGAATATTGTGCTTACGGCAATAGTCAATATAGGGGTCAAGACCACGTGCATCCATACCATATTGGTGCAGCACTTCTCGATCTTCCACTCGTACCGTCGCTGCTCCATTGTGACCAAGCACGTAACCAGTCAGCCCCATTTCCTCCATGAAAGGAATCGAGTTCTGTGGACTGCGTCCCGTACACAATACGATTTGACCGCCAAGACGTGTAACCTCAGCAATAGCTTCCTTATTCTCAGAGCTTAAGTGGTGATCATCATTTAATAGCGTACCGTCCACATCTAGTGCAATCAGTTTGTATCTCATACTCCACCATCCTTGTCTTTCTTTTTCTATATATAATTGAACTTGAGGCTTTTTGTGTTAAGTGTCAGTCGCAACTATGGTGAATGTTTGGACTTCCAGCCGCTGTTGTTTCCAGATTTCTTAATTTATACCGTTTAAAAGCGGATGAAATCCGGAAACAAAGGCGGTCGCTATCGCTCTTACAGTTCCAAAATTCCCCTCCGTCTCTCCCTTCTCTTATCCCAAGTTTCCAAATTCAATATATATATATCAATTTATATATCATTTTCTCTACTATCCTTCTGACCCATCTGCGCCTAAGAGTGCCAGTTCCTCTAACGTCAGTTCCCGACAAGCTCCAAGCGGCAGACTTTCATCCAGCTTCAATTCTCCCATAGATACACGTTTCAGAAAAGTGACTTTTTTGCCTACCGCCTGAAACATACGCTTCACCTGATGAAATTTCCCCTCAGTGATGATAAGTGAAATATGGGAAATCACTTTGCTGCCGCGCTCTCTTCCAAGAATGGTTAAGTGTGCAGGTAAAGTAACGTAGCCATCTTCCAGCTCCACCCCTGCTGCAAAAGCCGCGACATCATCCGCGTCTACATCGCCCTCGATGGTTGCCTCGTACGTTTTCGGGACATGCTTACGTGGCGACAGCAATTCATGGGCAAGCTTTCCATCATTAGTGATCAGCAGCAGTCCCACAGTATCCTTATCTAGCCTTCCTACAGGAAACGGTTCAAACTGTGCATATTCGTGCTTTAAAAGATCCAAAACCGTCCGATCCCACTTGTCCTCCGTAGCTGACAGGACACCCGGGGGTTTGTTCATCATAAGATATATGAATTCACGGTAGGTAACACCCTCTCCCCCTACCTCTATTTTATCGGCATAAGGATCCACATGGAACCCACTATCTTTTACCACGGTCCCGTTCACCAATATTAAGCCTTGTTTAGCTTGTTTACGGATATCACTGCGCGACCCCACTCCAATATGGGACAACACTTTATCTAATCGTTGTTTTTTGGCGGGCTTACCTGATTGGCTCATTGCTACATCCACCTCCAGCCTGCGGGATATTCGTTCTTGAGTATGCCATCCTGCCACTTACCCCAGCCTGCGCTGTAGCCATCAATGCAGACCAGAACGTATCCCTTTTGGGCACTTCCTATTCTAATAGAGAGACGTTCTTGAGAAATCGACAACGTCTCTCCTTTAAGATAGGAAATAGCTTCATTATTCGTACTGGAGAGTGAGACACTCCGGCAGCTTTCTTCCGGATGCAAAGCTGTAGCCATTGGATGCCCTGGAATAAATCTTCCGTTACGGATTTGTCCTACATACCATCCCGGGCGGATCGTCTTTAATCCATTTAGTCTTTCCTTAGGAAGTGGAGAAATGTACAGATGGTCACCGAACAGAACCGGATATCCTTGCGGTTCCCAACCAAGCTGATCTCGCACAAAATTTCCATACGCAGTCAAAGCTTGCTCGTCACCTGAAACTTGCCGACCACGGTCAGCGCCACCAGTAGGTTTGTGAGAGGGTTTCCCTTCTTTCCCCCGTCTTCCTTCTGATTTATTGGATGATTTAACGTGTGCTGCACTTTTTGGAGTAGTAGTTCTTGCTCTTGCAGATTCGTTTAACTTGACCTCTAAGTGATCACGTTCCTCCATTGAGCGCTTAGTTCCCCCATGTTGCAATACAGCCATGAAATGTCCTTCGCCTTTCACCTTATGCGGCCACAGTCTTGCTGTACCTGAGAGTTCTCCGAAGCCAGGAGCGAATGAGCCTGTACCTCCTACCGCTACCACTGAGAACTGTGGATGTTCAGAAATAAACTCCGCTATAATTTCCTCATTTTCTTCTGTAGCAAAGGTACAGGTGGAATAGACAAGTGTACCTCCCGGTGCCAATGCTGTTGCAGCAGAACGTAAAATATCCCGCTGCATGGAAGCATATTTGGCAGGTGTACCTGAATCCCACTGCTTCACCATGTCTTCATCTTTACGGAACATCCCTTCACCAGAGCAGGGAGCATCAATCAAGATCTTGTCAAAAAAAAGCGGGAATGCAGCCGCGATATGATCTGGACTTTCGTTCAAAACAATACCATTACGAACCCCATACAGCTCCAGATTTTTAGCTAGAGCTTTAGTCCGTTCTGGATGAAGATCATTACTAACCAGCAATCCTTCACCTAACAGCTTGGCTGAAATCTGCGTAGATTTCCCCCCAGGGGCGGCACATAAATCAAGTACACGATCACCTGGTTCAATATTAAGCAATTCCACAGGTGCCATCGCACTCGGCTCTTGAATGTAATACAAACCTGCGTGGTAGTGAGGATGTTTACCAGGTCTAGCCCCATTCTCTGTATAAAATCCTGTCGGACACCAAGGAATGGGTTCCAGTCCTAAAGTAGAAAGAGCCTTTAAGCTCTCCACGGAAATCTTCAAGGTGTTAACACGGACGCCTCCGTATGGGGTTTCCTTATAAGAATCCGCAAATTGATTATAATCTGTTCCCAGCATGTCCATCATACGCTCGCTGAAAGAACTGGGCAATTGTGCCGCCATGATGCCGTCCTCCTGATAGTATTGCAAAAATTTAGGTGTTTAAAGATTCAAGGAACACCCCTACGGGTGTCCCTTATACAATACTCATATATAGAGGATCTTTTACTTACGATGAAAGGATGTCGGTCTCTGAGGACCACGTCGTTGAGGGTTATTCGGTGTGATAGCTACAGCTGCATTCTCCACTTGGTCCGCTAGACTCGGATCAACAATCTCTATGGTCAGATCGTAATAAGAAAATGGCCGCTCATCATATGATGCTAAGCGCCGAACATAATCTTTCACTTCCTCCACGAGTTTCGCCAGATTAATGCCGAGTGTCGCTGCTGGATATTCCTCCAGTTTGGCAGAAGCACCACTCAGCATAATAGCTGCACCGCGCACATTCTGATTGCGAAAATGGTATAACCCTACCGCTACTTGGAGAAGTGCTTTGTACAAAGGATTTCGTTCCTGGGCAAGCCACAGTTCTTCGAGTACCTCGTGACATTCGAAATAATCCCTGTCACGATTAAAGTACACTAGGTATTCCAAGTACAATGGTTCATAAGCCATCCGGCAAACTATCCTTTTTAGCTGCGGAAAGAAGTCCCCGCACATGATCTAGAAGTTCCTTCATCGCTTCCATATCCTGAACCTGCCATATTTCGTTAAAGCGAGCCTGCGTATCTATAGCCTCATTCACCAAGTGATAGAAATACAATTGATGAATGGCCTTGAGAATCTGAGTGGTCATATTCGAGTTTTCCTCGAATGTCTTCTGTGCTTCCAGAATCTCTTCCCGAATACTGGACATTTCACTGTCGAGGATCGATGCTGCTTCAGCTGCCGTCTTTAGTCGAACACGCATTTCATCGGGTAGACTCTCCCGATATTTATAGTTCAGGGAATGCTCTATGGTAGCCCAGAAATTCATAGCTAGCGTACGAATTTGGATCTCCGCGAGCACAATTTTCTGGCCAAGCGCTGTTTGCACAGGATATTTAATAATCATATGGAAGCTGCGGTAGCCGCTCTCTTTATAATTAGTGATGTAATCCTTCTCATAGAGTACTTCAAGATCCTTACGGGCCCGGATATATTCGGCCACTCTGCGGATATCCTCCACGAATTGGCACATGATCCGAATTCCTGCAATGTCTTCAATCCCCGTCTCCAGATCTTCCATCTTCACATTCAGCCGTTTAGCCTTTTCCAGAATGCTTGACAGCCGCTTTACACGCCCCGTTACGAATTCTATCGGCGTGTATTCCTCTCTTTTCTTCAACTCCGAACGCATTGTTTTGAATTTAACTTTCAATTCTTCCACAGTCTGTTCATATGGAAGCAAAAAAGTTCCCCAGTCCCTGCCGTCCATCGCCTTCGTCCTCCTGTCCTTTCGTCTCCTTCAGTGATGATCAGCGCCCACTGCTTCAGAGATATGACTGAATCCATCCCGCCGTAATAGCTGCCGTAATCCGGCATGCAATTTGCGGTTAACCTCCGGTCCTTCGTAGATGAGAGCTGTATAAATTTCGACCAGACTCGCACCTGCTCTTATCTTGTCATACGCATCCTGACTGGTGAAAATGCCGCCTGATCCTATGATCGGCATCTTTCCTTCCGTCTGGCGATAAATACTGCGAATGATCTCCGTTGAGCGGTCCCGCAGCGGTTTGCCGCTTAAGCCCCCCGTCTCATTAGCCTTTTCATGACTAAGTCCATCACGGTTCAATGTAGTATTCGTAGCAATAATACCATCCATACCAGCTTCTGTCAGTGTCTGAACCATAAACTCCAGCTCTTCATCACTTACGTCTGGTGCTATCTTAACCAACAAGCTTTTGGTAATCCCGGTCGCTTTACGCTGAATCTCCATTTCTTCCTTCACTTGAGCCAGCAGGAACGATAATTCACTGCCATGCTGGAGATTGCGAAGACCAGGTGTATTCGGCGAGCTAATATTGACCACAAAAAAATCACCGTACGGATAAAGCGTACGGATGCACTGACGATAGTCTTCATGAGCCGCTTCATTACTAGTTATCTTATTCCGGCCAATATTAACTGCTATAGGAATTCTCCGATTCTTTATTTTCTTCAGACGCTGTGCCATAGCATCAGCCCCTTCATTATTGAAGCCCATTCGATTAATCAGCGCTTCATCCGAAGGAAGACGGAACAAACGAGGGCTATCATTACCTGGTTGACCCTTAGGGGTAACCGTGCCCACTTCCATAAATCCAAACCCGATCGAAGAGAATCCGACTACCGCATCGGCATTTTTATCTAAACCTGCAGCAAGTCCAACTGGCGTCGGGAAATGCGTGCCAAACAGATCAACCGCTAAATCCGCCGTTTCAGGAACTCCGTACATTAAACGTAGCGCCGCGCTTCCACCTGGCACTGATGACGATTTATCCAATCCACCTATGACGAGATGGTGAGCCTTCTCGGGATCAATCTTGAAAAAAATTGGTTTACCAAAATTACGATACAACACCGTTCTCGCTCCTTAAGGGGTACTTCACTAATCCACGTGTCTACCCGTTTCTGTAGGTTTCTTCTTAATTTTAGCCTTTTCTTGAACAAAAGAAAAGTATTTTACAGTGCGAGTATATTGAGTACATAACGCAGAGTATAGTAATTTTGTTGTAAACGCATTACAATATAGGTGTAATCAGCGATTAAGAGAGAAAGAAGGTATCCCAGTATGTCTACTAAACGTAAACCACCAACTTTGCAGCAAAAGAAAGAAGAAGTTAACCGTAAAGCGCTAATGTGGATTGGCGTCAGTTTAACTTTACTAATTCTTCTAATCATCGTTCTGTTTATCGTTGCAGGAAACTAATTCAGCCAGTGGTATACTTTGTGGGGGTTGGTCTGATCATGCTTAGCAGTAGAGCTGAAGCGTTTAGCCGGCACAAGCTGCTTTTCAGGCAGAACCCCTTTACTAATCACTACTGTTGTACCTTTAGGAATCAGCGCGAAGAGCTCCTCCACATCTTCTCGGCCCATTCGAATACATCCAAGGGATTCATCCTTACCAACACTGTCAGGCTCATTCGTACCATGAATAGCATAATTACTGTCCGAAAGCTGAAGCCCTCTGCTGCCGAAATCCCCATCATCTCGACCATTTGGATTGACGACTTTATCTGTAATCACGAAATTCCCCTCTGGTGTTTTATCTCCACCAAGTCCTACCGCATAATTTCGTAGAATAATAGAACCGCTGACTAACGCCAACCGATGATTTTGTTTATCCACAACGACCCTCAGCGGCTGATCAAAAAAAGGAACGTCACTCGCAACACTTCCACTCACACTTAATGCTGTCGGTATAGTCCTCACACCATCGTTAGATGAGCTTGAAGGCTCCGCTATGTCTTCTGTTCCCGGTGCCATCTTGTTCTTAGCCACCGCTTTAAGAGGGCTGAATTCCCGCTTCATGACGGTTGTCGTCCCACCTATCCAGTTCTCAGGAAAAGATCCCGTCAAATCCGCTAATGTATCTGGAAGCTTCCCTTTAGCATCTTGATAAGCCCGAATTGCACTCCATAGTGTGGCAAGCTCCTCTTGGTCACCCTGCCATTCTGCTCCATCCTTGGCGAGTTGCCCTTGCTCTGGCGGTTCACATGCACATTCCTTAGGATCGTAAGACTGATATACCAGCCGTCCCTTTCCATTCTTTTGCAGTGTGAAATTTAGCGGAAGCTTTTCTTTCCAGAGCAGCCATTTCCCCTCTCGCTCCATCCCTAACGCAGCAGCTTCAAAAGGTTCTTTACGCATTAGCATTTTCGCCATTAACTTTCCTTGCGAAGCCTCAGTTGCATTTTCTTGCGCTGTATACATCACTTTTTTCGCCTCAATAACTGGCTCTTGGACGGAGTCTTTTGGATCTGGCAGATCTTTGACTTCTGGAGCTGCCGTGTCTTGAAGGACTTCTTGTTCTTCAGTAACACCAATACCCGGAGCCACTGCTGAAGGTACCATTAACAGTATAAGAAGCATTAGCGCCAGTGATATGTATCTCAATCTTTGTTGGCCGCGCTCACGCTGGCGACTCGCTTGCAGCAATCCATCTTCGTATTCGCGCAGCATTTCAGCAGGTACTTTACTATGCTCGAAAGCCTCATACACTTCACCAGCCTGATTGAAGCAATAATTAGCTTTTCCATGTTGACCGTTCTTATAGTATTCCTTCCCCAGCAAGTACCATGCCATTTTGTTATCAGGGTGCATCTGTACATATGCTTTGAGGTGCTGTGAGTTCTTCATCGGAACCTCCGAGAGTTTATAATTCCTACTTTATTAATATCGGTCAGACACAGCAAAAAAGACATCCCTAACCGAACAAAATGTTCGCAGAAGATGTCTTTATCTGGTGTCGCACGTTACTCTTTATCGAGTAATTAACCTTCTTTGTTAAAAGGTTCGTCCGCAATTTTAATGGAGTCGGTTGGGCAACCATCACAGGAATCTTGGAGATCATCAAACAAATCGTCCGGAATCGCTGTCACACCGCAGTTTCTGTCATTTTCGTAAATAACTTCTGCCAAACCTTCATCATCGTAATCAAAAATATCAGGAGCCGTTGCGCCACATGCACCACAAGCGATACAAGTGTCTTTTTCGACCCAAGTGTACTTAGCCATTTTTTTCTCTGCCTCCCGTTAAGCAATGCTGCGCTGTTGAACCAGCGTCTTATTTTTCTCATATTAATATAAAAAGAATACAATTTCAATTGATTTTCAATACGTTTGCATTTCTGACGCATTCTATAGTATCAATTTCGACACGTTTTATCAATCTTTATCTGACTCAACAGACAACAGATTATCCTTTTGCAGTGAGGTGCCTCGTTCCTTATGATTACGGAGCCTTGCAGAATGGGTGTCACTTAACATCCCAGCGGTCAAAACTGCATTTTCACCAAACTTATTGCGAAGCATATCCATGGCCTTGGTCAGTGACTCTTTCTTAGGCTGCTGTTCGTAATCGAACAAATCCAGCTGAATTGCAGAATCCTCTTTAGCGATCAATCCTTGCAAGGTCACACCAAGCAGTCGAACGGGCTTCTCACCATTCCAATGTCGAACATAAAGATCACAGACAGACTTGTAGATATCTTCTCCACTCTCTGAAGGCGCCTCAAGCTGCCGCGAACGTGTAATGGTCTTCATATCCGGTGTCCGAATGGTAAGCTGCACACCTGAAGCCACAAGCCCTTGCTTTCGCAAGCGCCGCGCTACCTGATCACTTAGATTCAGCAAAATGGGGCGTACCTCAGCAAGGCCAATAACATCCCGCGGCAGTGTAGTGGTGTGTCCGATCGACTTACTTTGCTCTCGCTCAGGATTTACTATCCCATGATCGATGCCGTTCCCTGCACGCTTTAGCCATGAGCCCATAACTCCAAAATTCTCAACCAGCATTTTTTCATCAGACGCCGCTAATTGACCAATGCTGTAAATTCCCAGCTTACGGAGCTTCTCTGCCGTTTTTCCACCGATACCGAACATTTCATTACATGGCTTATCCCATAAAATCTTAGGTACATCCCGCAGTCGCAGCACCGAAATACCATTTGGCTTTTTTAAATCCGAAGCCATCTTCGCCAGGAGCTTATTTGGAGCAATACCAATGGAGCATGGCAAGCCCAATTCTTCCATTATACGGCGCTGAATAGTTTCCGCAATTTCCATAGGCGTACCGAATTGTCGAGAGCCAGTTATATCTAAGTAACATTCATCTATCGATACTGCTTCCAGTAATGGTGTATAGCTATAAGCAATCTGCATAAACGCATTAGAATATTTGCGGTATAAATGGAAGTCCGGCTTAATAACGATAAGCGATGGACAAATACGAAGCGCCTTCTGAACCTGCATACCCGTCGAGATCCCCAATCTGCGGGCGACATACGAACAAGTAACAATAATCCCTTTCCGTAATTCAACGCTACCCGCAACCGCAGTAGCCTTACCTCTGAATTGGTCAGGATCCTCTGCCTCATGTACCGAGCAATAAAAAGCATTCATATCCACATGCAGGATAACCCTGCCACTCGTTGGATAATACTGATCAACATTCTGCACAATATCTACCTTCTTATCCTCAGGGTCTCTATTGTCCAATTTAGAATACCTCTCCGCTGCGGTTAGGTCAACTTAAGAGGCTGTAAAGTTCTTTGTTACATTCCCGCGTAAAAATGCTATAATGTATAAATTCATTTCCCTTGCCAATGCTTCCGATGTGAGTTTTGCACGAAGTGAATCCGGAAGACGAAGCTTACAAAACTTTTAGGAGGACACTCATGTCTAAGTCCATCTCCATCTTCGATACTACATTACGCGACGGCACCCAAGGTGAAGGCATCAGTCTGTCGGCTGACGACAAGCTGAAGATTGCCAAGAAGCTCGATGATCTGGGTGTGCACTATATTGAAGGTGGCATCCCGGGAAGCAACAATAAAGACATTGAATTTTTTAAAAGAGTCAAGGAGCTTCATCTGAACGCCAAAATCACAGCGTTCGGCAGCACACGGCGGAAGAATTCCTTGGCCGAAAACGATGACAATTTAAAACGTATGATTGATGCAGGAGTTCCTGCTGCTACACTCGTCGGAAAGTCTTGGGATTTTCATGTACACACTGCATTACAGACTACGCTTGAGGAGAATCTCGCCATGATTGGCGACTCCATATCCTACTTGAAACGCAAAGGCCTTGAAGTGATTTTTGATGCCGAGCATTTCTTTGATGGATACAAGAACAATCCTGAATATGCAGCAGCCGTTCTGTCCAAAGCCCGGGAAGCCGGAGCAGATTGGCTTGTAATGTGCGATACCAACGGTGGAACATTGCCTTTTGAAATTCATGAGATTGTTGCCACTCTGGCTGGACAGCTACCTGGAGCAAATCTCGGAATTCACACTCACAATGACTGTGAGCTGGCGGTAGCTAATACACTTAGCGCCATTGGTGCTGGAGCACGGCAAGTTCAAGGTACCATTAATGGTTACGGTGAACGATGCGGCAATGCCAACCTATGTTCCATCATCCCTACCCTTCAGCTCAAAATGGGATACCACTGTATTCCTGGTGATTCTTTACCGCAGCTTACGAACACAGCACGCTATATTAGTGAAGTTGCCAATGTTAATCTGCCGGTAAATCAACCTTATGTCGGAAATGCAGCTTTCGCTCACAAAGGTGGAATCCATGTCTCCGCCATCATGCGTGATTCACGGACCTATGAGCACATCGCTCCTGAGCTTGTCGGGAATAAACAACGTGTGCTGGTCTCTGAACTGGCTGGACAGAGCAATGTGCTCTCCAAGGCGCAAGATATGGGTTTGAATTTGGATCCAAGCAGTGAGCAAGCTCGCCGGGTGATCGAGAAGATCAAAACGATGGAACATCAGGGGTATCAATTCGAAGGTGCCGATGCCTCGCTGGAGCTATTGCTTCGGGAAGCTACTGGCGAGATGAACGAAACCTTTACCTTTGAATCCTTCAAGATGTTAGTCGAAAAAACCGCAGAGCATCCAGTTGTATCTGAAGCCTTCGTTAAACTGAAGGTTGGCAATGAGAACCTTTATACCGCTGCTGAAGGTAACGGTCCGGTCAATGCACTCGACAACGCTCTTCGTAAAGCGCTGCAGACCTACTTCCCGCAATTGAAGGAAATGCATCTATCCGACTATAAAGTCCGTGTTATAGATGAACAGGATCAGACTGCTGCGAAAGTACGGGTATTGATTGAATCCAAGAACTTCACAGACACTTGGAGTACGGTAGGCGTCTCCAGTAACGTTATTGAAGCCAGCTGGGAAGCGCTTGTTGACAGTATGCGCTACGCACTTCTGAATCAACTCTCGCTGGAAAATAAACAGTCTGGAAGTACTGAACCTAGAGGCCTGGTAAATCATTAATTCATACCTTTCATAAGCATTCATATGACGAAGAACCCCCTTCAACAGTTTAACTGTAATGAAGGGGGCCTTTTATAATTCTTTGGTGTAGATCCTTTATGATTCGGTAAGCTTGATAATTTTTTTCTCCAGCTCTTCCGGACTAAGAATGCCCAGAATAATCTCTGAGATCACTCCATTCTTGTCAATAAGCACGTTGGTAGGAAATACTGCCCCGTTATATTTGCTGTACACCTCATCTTTCACATCAAACATAACCGGGAACACAAGACCGTATTTCTTAATAAAACGTTCCGCATTGGGTTTATAATCCTGACTACTCACATTAATACCGTAAATATCTAGAACATCCTTATACTTAGTGGCCATGGTGTTAAGCTCCGGAGCTTCCTCCTTGCAGGGATCACACCATGAAGCCCAGAAATTAACGAGGACTGCCTTCTCTCGTGGTCCGTCAACTACATATGTCGTCCCATCCGTTCCTTGGAGTGAAAATGAGGGAGCGAGCAGTCCAGCCTTAGGTCCTATTTTCATTGGCGGCTCATCTTGTTGTCCAAAAACAGCGGTAGCCTTCGGCTCACGATTATGCCACACCGCAAACACAGCTACACATACAATAAGAATCACTATCGTGATATTCAATTTATTTACTGCTTTCATAGGGATCTGTTCCTTTTCGAATGGAATAGTTTTCTACTATTGTACCCTCATTAACTTCAATTTCAAACCATCCATTTTTTAGACAAAAAGAAAAATAAAAAGAGGGTATCGTCAGCGACGAAACCCTAATGAAGAGAGAGGGGTGAACAAATGGCAGCATTACAGGGAAATGTCCAGCCTATAAGACTGAAATATTCCGTACAGCAAGCGCTGGGGAAGCACTTGCTGTCCAGTTACCCGCATGAAGCATGCGGAGTCCTGCTGGGTGCTGCCGCAGCGGGTGGCATGCTCATCGATACTTACGTACCTATGCGCAACGTAGCGCCAGACCCGCTGCACACATTTACTCCCCACCCTGAAGAGTGGATTCATGTTCTTTACAATGAGCCGACACTCATCGGTTTATTTCATTCCCACCCAAATTCAGAACCTATACCTTCGGTTGCCGATTATAAAGGATTAACAGCACTTGGACCTGAATTTAAGGTCTACCTTATTGGTTCTCCCAGAACTGAAGATGGCTGCTCTCCATTTCTGAATGGATTTTATATTGAGCGGTATTCAAATGAACAAGGAACAGCTTTCCCTGAACTCTCTCATGCCCCGCTTCACGTTCTACTTAAATAAGCATATAAATCGCCTAAGGTATCTACTTGGCCCCGCTCCGAAATTTCGCGAAGATAAGCCACCCACAGCCGGGCTGTCATTTTGGCATCCTCTAATGCATTGTGACGTCCATGAATCGGAATTTCATGGACAAATAACAGTTCATCGAGTGTATAGTTATTTCGCTGCGGCTCGAGCCAACGTGCAAGCATCATCGTGTCCAGCACCCGGTGTGTAAGCTGAACTTTAGAAGTTCTCCATAGCGCGGCATTGAGAAAAGCTTTATCATGCGAGCTTGCATGTGCCACTAGCACATTTTGCCCCACAAAGGACATGAAATTATGAAGGCCATCAATTAAGGATGGGGCGGATTGTGTCATTTCTTCCGTTATCCCTGTTAACCTCGTAATATCTTCTGGAATTGCCGTCTGACAATTCACCAAGGTGTAAAAGCATTCATCTTCCTTAATTTCCTCTCCAACAACCTTAATTGCACCAAACGACATAATTTCATCTCCATGCTGATGAGAAAATCCCGTCGTCTCTAAATCAAATATAACCGTCTCCAGTTCAGACAGCGGAGTACGCAGCACCTCAGGACGACGCTTCTCACGCATGAGAGATCGGATGTAGGCCATTTGCTGCGCAGTCTGATGAGCAGTTTCTCCCCCTCTCATCGAAGCGATTGCCGACGGCATTCCACCTTGTCTCAGGTTGTTCCAGAATCCTCCATTCTTGCTTGGCTCCCTCATGTTCGCCACCTTTCCGCTGAGCGGAGCTGACGCTGCAACGCCCGATGAAGGCGTCTAACAAGCAGCAGACTTTCACGCAGCTCAGACAACAGCTGCTTATTCTTCAGTTCACTCTCAGCAATATAATCACTGCTGATTAACAAGCCATTCTGGACACTAAATGGCGTGTTCACTCGCATCCGCATCGCCAATAAGAAAGCTCGCCGAATATCATCCAGATGTTGATATTTGTGAAGTCTTTCAAGCTCTTCAATTCGCTCTAAGGTCGAGCTAGCTCTAATATGATGCAATAACGATAAGCGTCTAACAATGTTCACTACCGGGATATAGACTCCATACTTAATGTCAAATCCACCTGCATAATCCCCAAAGCGCTCTGTTAACACCTGTCCCAGCAGATTTAAAGTCGCTTTATGGCGGACTGTATTGCGAAGAACAGCCACAGACAACTCCTCATTGTCAATAAAACCCTCATAGAATGCCTCTTGCCACAATGCTGATAACTCCGTACTTCCCGCAACATGACGCATATCTGAAGAAATGATAAGATACCGAATTGGCTCCCATTCCAACTGGGTTCTCCATTCCTTCAGCTGCTCCTTCCATTCCGATAACGTCTTCCTCCACATCCCTTGGGAGCACATTACCTTGCCTGCACATTTCTCATATCCCACTTCTTCAAGCAGATCGGATAACATCATTCCAAAAAACTCAAAGTATCTATTCTTCTCCCCATCCGGTTCACCCTCAACGATCAAACCATTATCCTGATCGCTCCACAGTGTAGCTTCTTGCCTTCCACTACTGCCAAACACAATAAATGAATAAGCACAGGGAGGCGGGCCATAGCCCGCCTCTTTCATCTGCGCCTCACATATTAGTACTGCAGTCTCTGCAATAAGATCATGCATTGTATTCACACGAAACATCCATTCCTCAATCGGAATTACATTCAACTGTTCCAGTAGAATACTTTGGCAGGCAATTCGCCTCTCCCTAAGTTCCTGTGGCGAACCGGCTAAAACGATGGTACTAAAGCTTTCTTCATCATACCCGTCTGTTAACTCCATCGAAGCCACACGGTCCGCCTCCCTATCTGAGGATTCATATTATTGTTTAAGGGTTTTGGATTCCGATTCTGCAATTAATTTCATTTGTTCAGGGTATCCGTAAGTACCATGCTCACTTATATCCAGACCCATCAATTCTTCTTCTTCCGTAACACGAAGTCCTGTTGTTACCTTCATTACATATAAGATAATGAATGAAAGCACGGCTACGAAAGCAAATGTTCCTACTACCCCAAGCACTTGAACACCCAGTTGGTGGAAACCTCCACCGTAGAACAATCCGGCTTCCCCTACCAAAGCACCTTTAGTAATAAGATCCGGTGCAGCGAATAGACCCGTGGAAACCGCGCCCCACATTCCCGCAATACCGTGTACCGAGAAAGCATAGATTGGATCATCAAGTCCTGCACGTTCCAGCCATTGGGAAGTCATGAATGTGAACGCACCCGCTACTAAACCAATAATGATTGCTGCCCATGGTTCAACGTAAGCACATGCACCAGTGATCGCAACCAATGCAGCTAGAACACCATTCAGCATTGCTGGAATATCAGATTTACCAAAATACAACCAAGAAGCAATTAATGCCGCCAAACCGCCTGCTGCTGCTGCGATATTCGTGGTTAATGCTACGTGACCGAAGAAACCTCCCATTGGGGACAAAGCACTACCTGGATTGAATCCGAACCAACCAAACCAGAGGATAATCACACCGAGTACAGTAAATACTTGGTTATGACCTGGAATAATAACAGGTTTACCTTCTTTATTAAACTTACCAAGTCGTGGCTTAAGCAATATGGTTGCTACTACCGCTGCAGTGGCACCTGTAAGATGGACAACCGTAGAACCTGCATAATCTTGCATTCCCAGCTCAGCCAACCAGCCGCCGCCCCATACCCAGTGTGCTACGACAGGATAAATTACAATTGAGAATAAAATTCCGAATATAATGTACACACTGATCTTTGCACGTTCTGCCATGCCTCCAGATACGATAGCTAAGGAAACTGCTGCAAACGCCATTTGGAACAAGAATTTAACATTTAAAGTAACATCAGAAAATGCAAGTGATTCAAATGAAGATGCTGTTGAATCTCCGCCATACAAGAAGCCTGTAGTACCGAAGAAGCCGTTACCGTTACCGAAGCCAAGTCCAAAGCCAACGGCCCAGAAACATACACTCGCAATGGCTAGTGTCAGCACCGTCTTACCGGCTACGTGACCTGCATTCTTCATTCGAACTGATCCTGCTTCAAGCATCGCGAACCCTGCTTGCATAAAGAAAACTAAGATGAATGCCAGGAAGGTAAACGCGGTATCCAATCCGACCTGCAAATCTGCATTTGTTGGACCGTCCGCCGCAAAAGCACTTACCGGATAAACCATCAGCGTAATCATGGCCAGTAACATCATCAACCATTTCTTTTTCATTTTTACCCCACTCCCCAATGTTATATTTTCTAACAAAGCGTGAAACTCTTAATGTCATTATAATCAGAAGTCAGGTAAATTGACAAGACTATTTTTGGGAATGTTTTTATTTTATTTTCACTAAACTCACAAATTCTCCATAGTACACTTGGACTATCTCAGTATTCTAGGCCCATACAGCTATGAATTCATTGAAATAACTACGTGAAGATCCGCTCTAATATTACTTTTTTACCGAATTATCCTTATTGATTCTCCAATAAACATAACATTAAATGTAATGTTTATAGTTAGGATTTATTAATGAGCATAATCGTTTCAAATTTGATATCACATGGAGTTTGAGTGTATTGTATATAAACAACGCATTTCATTTCATGAATTAACCTCTCTTTAATGCATATACTTTATGAAAGTATGACGTTTGACTGTATGGTTTCCAGTTTGTTATCATTACAGATAGCATAATAGAAACCACCAATATAGGAGACGACTATCCTTTATGGACAGTCGAATTCGATTAGTGAGGCGAGGTAGCATGGGGATATGATTCTATATCGAATTGGAGAATTAGCTAAGGCTGCTCACATCAGTGAGCGCACCATTGATTATTACACGAAATTGGGGTTAATCTCCCCAGAGTCAAGAAGCACCAAAAATTACCGACTTTACAGTCATGAAACCTTGGTCGACTTAGAACGTATTAATCAATTAAAGCATGACAAGTATTCATTGGAAGAAATCAAATCCATGATGAGCAAATGGAGCGAGGCTACTCCTGAAACTGACGTATCCGATAAATTAGTCGAGCTTGAGCAGCATATGCAACGACTAGAACGTGAAGTAAAGGCACTTGAACCCATTATAAGCGGTCTGAAGCCGGGACAGGCCAGACGCGCGCTCTCTAACTTACTCCCACAAGGAGTGGCCTGCATGGAGGCGATTCGGCTTCTATTGCTTACGCAAGGACCGCCAATGTAAATACCATATTTACAATACAGTGGAGGAATGCAGCTATGGGAATGTATCTATTAGTAATTATCGCTTTTATTTTTTCATTATGGGCCCAGTTCAGAGTTAAAGGGACATTCAGCAAATGGTCCAAGGTCGCCAACTTAAACGGTCTGACAGGATATGAAGCAGCTAGACGCATGCTCGACGCAAATGGACTTCACGATGTTCCGATTGAGCCAGTAAGAGGTACGCTTTCTGACCACTATGATCCGATCCACAGAGTTGTACGCTTATCAGAGCCTGTTTATTATGAGAGTTCTATCGCAGCAGTCTCAGTCGCTTGTCACGAAGTGGGTCACGCCATTCAGCATAAAGTAAGTTATCCTATGTTAACACTACGTCACCGGATGTTCCCAGTAGTTAATTTTGCATCAGGTATAGCACCATTCATGCTTATGGCAGGATTTATATTCGGTTACTTTAATCTTGTAGGCCTTGGTATCATTTTCTTCTCGGCCGCCGTTGCCTTCCAGCTTGTGACACTCCCAGTTGAGTTCAATGCCAGCAACCGGGCACGTCAAGTCATGGTAGAGCAAGGCTACATTCGTAACGAAGAGGAACGCGGAGTAGCCAAAGTCCTAAACGCAGCTGCATTAACGTACGTTGCCGCGGCGCTAGTCTCCTTACTCGAACTGCTTCGTTTGATTACCGTCTTTTTAGGTAACCGCGACTAATACAAAAATACAGCACAAAAAGAAACCCCGGAAGGCTAAGAGCCAACCGGGGTATTATTTTGCCTCGCTTTAAAATAGGATATCAAAAAAGTCCGAAACGAACGTGCAACCAGCGGCAACTTACTATCTGTTCGGTAAATCAAACCAACCGTCCTCGTCACAGCAGGCTCCACAACCCTTACCTGAGCTGGCTGGAGAGGATTCGTCTGATAGAACGCCATCTCCGGCAGAAGGCTTACACCCATCCCTGCCGCCACTAAACCACGTATGGTATCAGTCTCCCCACCTTCGAATGCAATCTGTGGTTGAAATCCCGCCTGCAAGCACGCTTGCCAAACGATCGGTCTCAAAGAATAACCTTGACTGAATAGAACAAACTTTTCATTTTGAAGCTGTTCCAGTCGGATCTCAGATTCTCCTGCCAGCTGATGATTCTGAGGAAGTATTGCAAATAACTCTTCAGTCATAACAATATCTCCAGAGACATGCTCATCATTTTCCGGAAAAGGCGAAATAAACGTTAAATCCACCTCTCCAGATAATACGTCCTTTATCAGCGAAGGGTAAGAGCCCTGCTTAAAGCGAAACTTAACATGGGGATAGTGCTGGCGGAATTCTGCAACGATAGTCGGGATAAGATGCGTTCCAAGACTGTGAGGAAACCCTATACGAATCTCTCCACGTTCCGGATCTAGAAATTCATGCACTTCATTTACCGAATGTTCCAATTCCTTAAGAATACTATCCACCCGCTTGCAAAAGAGCTGTCCAACCGGCGTAAGCTGCAAATTACGCCCTTTTTGCATGAACAAGTCAACCCCAAGCTCTTGCTCCAATTGATGAATCTGACGGCTTACCGCAGACTGCGCTACATGAAGTTCCTCCGCCGCTCTTGTTACATGTTCTTTTTGGGCTACCTTTAGAAAATATTGCAGCTGTCTTAGCTCCACTCCATCATCGCCCCTGTCTTAGGCTTTTTTTAAATATACGAATAATAAGTCCATATAGGAAAAAGCCAGAAACCAAGCCTCCGATATGCGCAACCCAATTCACATTTGGTGTTGCAAACGACATAATGATCCCGATTACAAGCAAACCGTATAACGTCTTTCGCGAGCCTTCGTCCATCATCGCCCGTTGAATAACAGCAATGTATAAAAATGCGCCATAGACGGCGTAGATTGCTCCAGAAGCACCTACCGAGACCGTACCTACCTCTAATACTGAGCGACTGCTGATTGCAATCGTTAGAAAATTCGCAAGAACTCCACCTACCACATAAAGAATTGCATATCGCCACCAGCCAAGCAGGCGCTCCAGAGGCGGTGCAAATACCAGTAGAGCGAAGCTATTAAAGAATAGATGGGAAAACCCATTATGTAAAAAAATAGCCGCCACATAACGCCACAGTTCCTCTTTATACGGGCTAACATCAACTATAGCACCAAAATCAACAAGTGTTTGTATATTGGTGGATCCACCATTGAACGCCATGAGCATAAACATAATCACATTAGCTACAATGAGAAGACATGTTACCGGGTAATACCGGAGATAACTTTTCCAATTTTCATACCGAATAAATATCATTACACCCATCCCTTTACATTTATATCTTGCTCTGTTGGACATCTCCCTGTAAATAAGATTATAATTTATTGTGGCAGTAAGAGCCAATATTACAATTCGAGGAGGAAAACAAGGATATGACGCAAGAAAGAACAGGCGTAGCTACTTTCAAAAGCAGCCCCATCACTCTCGTAGGACCCAAGCTTACAGCTGGTGATCCCGCTCCTGATTTTGTTCTAAGTAAGAATCTACTGGAAGAAGTGTCTCTTAGTGATTATGCCGGTAAAATCAAGCTGATCAGTGTTGTACCTTCTCTAGATACTGGTGTATGTGATGCACAGACCCGCCGGTTCAATAGCGAAGCTGCAGAGCTAGGTGACGATGTAGTTATCCTCACGGTAAGTATGGACCTACCATTTGCTCAAGCCCGCTGGTGTGGCGCTGCAGGGATCGATCGCGTAATCACTCTATCCGATCACAAAGCAGCCTCATTCGGACAAGCTTATGGCGTACTAATCAAAGAATTCCGGTTAGATATGCGTTCTATTTTTGTACTAGACAAGAACAACACACTCACCTATGTTGAATATTTGAGTGAAATGACTGAGCACCCTAATTACGAAGATGCTATAGCTGCTGTGAAGAGCTTGCTCTAATTCTCTAGAACAGCAAGTTAGCGGCCATTTTCGACAATACTTACTTATCACTGCAAGCATAAATGCCTTTGTCGTCCTTACAAGGGCGACAAAGTGTTTATGCGAGAAATATAAGACATAAAGTATAGGTGTAGAACTTATACTTTCTTATATTTTGAAAAAAGCGGAAGAAGGTCCATCCTTCTCCCGCTTTTTTTGTAATAGAAAGATTTATCGATAATATCCAGAGCAGTCAACATTTGCGTAAACGCATTCAAACAATCCCTAAGTAAGAAGGTTTAGTAAGAATCTCTGAAAATTAGTCTGCTTTGTATTTTCCTAATTTTTTGTCCAAGGACGCATATAACCGCTGAATGACACGGTAATTAGCACCCAAATCACCTAGCGAACCTCTTGATGCAGAGTACATATCTACGCCACAACGTACAGGTGTGGTATTGAGCACAGAGACAGTAATGTCCAGTGTACGGCCGAATGCCGTTCTCTTCTCCAGAGTGATCTCACCTACTGACTCCACTTCATGAAGCACCTTGAATCCAGGAATCTTCTTAAGCGTTGATGAAACTTCCTCCCAAGCTTTGTCTTTCGTTAGATTGTAATAACGCGTTTTTAATGTCGGATCTTTTGCGCGGTCGCTTGTTCCATCATGACTACGGAATAAACCGACCAAGGTTCTTTTTAACGACAAAATTCTTCCCCCTCTACAAATCCCAAGTTCATTATTCTAAGTGTAACACTCTTGTCTCAGGAACAAAAGGGTATTACTCACTTTCTCCTTGTTCCAGACACACAAAAAAGCGCCCGTTCCCAACTTTCACGGGATACAGGGCGCTTTGGCCTAAACAATAGAAAACCCGCTTATGCCGTCCGGCTACAGTGTCTTCTGAACCTGCTAGAGCAGGTGGGTGATCGCAGAAAACGTTTTTGAATTCCCCAAGTCATATAGACAGGGCTGTTCAGCTGCGCTTCGTGTAGATCTCCCAAGACATTATCATTGGTTCAAAACAACGAGCAACCGTAACGAACATCGCAGGATTTGTTATTATTATATTGCGTTTTAACGAAAAAGTAAACCTGTATGCGCTTTATTTTACACTGGAATTAAATTACTGACGATTTCCAATGCTTAATACTCGTCTTTGTTAAATACGTTTTACATCTTTATCCTCAACATCGTCTTCAAAATCATCATCGTCATCGTCGTCATCCTCTTGATTGTTCAAAGCAGCTTCTCGCTCTTCTTCCTCTTTCAGTTTCTTCTGCTCCACCTGCAATTGCAGTTTATTATAGGTAGCATAGAAGTTAAAGAAAGCAGCCATCGCAATCAACGTTGGAATACAGATGAAATACAGTGCTGGATATCTAAGACCAATATAAGCTAGCACTGCAGCTGCAATCAAAGTTGAGAACACGCGAATTGGACGTGCTATAGTCAGCAATATTGAGTTAGTCATCACTTGTTTAAAGCTCATTTGATAATGAACGACAATAGAAAAGAAGTTAAACATGGACACCGATAAAATAATCATGAGCACTAACATCAAAATACCAACAATTCTGAAGTTAGGCATTTGTGTCATGTAAACCGTTACATCGACGTACATAATAACGAACATCAATGTGTAGATAATTCCACCGAGCATACTTTTTAAATAATTCTCTTTATACCCCTGAAAAAACGTACGAAAAGTTCCTACATCCGTGTTCCCCATAACCCATTTGCGCACAACGGTAAATAAAGCCGCCGAAGCAGGAAATACTGTAAATGGCGCCAGAATCCCCATAGCCCAGTTCAATGTGAGCTGCTCATTTACTCCACCTGAGCTTGTCCCAAGCATCATCAATTTCATCAATCCAAAAAATAAAAACGGGGCGGAACATAGTGCCCATAAGATATTACTAGCTGCGATACGTGTAATCCATTCTGTGATGCGGTATAAACCACCCATTGCTCCTTTAAACTCCAATTCCCTTCCTCCTCTGTCTCTTGCATACTGCTTATCTTAACTATACCTCATTTGACCTACTCTTTTCCATAGCCCAACTTTCTGAATTCTAGGTCATCGTCTATACATTAAGTCTATAAAGTCCATATATTGGGATTGTGACCATAAGAATTTCCAAAATCACCACATTCTAAAGGAGGTTATTGTATGTCCTCACCTGTTGGCTACGGCGGCTGGACTTCCACTGGTACGATCCTCGTATTGTTTATCCTGCTCGTTATCATCACTCGTACTTTCATTTAAATAAGCTGCTAATTCAATAAACACCCTTTTATTTCAGCAAAAAGAAGACGAGAACCGCTATTCGGCATCTCGTCTTCTTATATTTTGATAAATCATACCCCGCGGGTTCTGATCAAGTATTAATTATCGAAATCTTCGCGTTTTGCTGGACGTGTGCTTGTGCTGCTTGGGCGAGTAGATGGTTTGCGGTCCGCACTGCGGTTCGCTCCACCATCACGGCTAGCTGCGCCATCACGGTTGCCTTTATAGCCACCGCCATAACCGCCACTGCCACTACCATAGTTACTGCCACCGCTGCTGTAGCCACCACGACTTCCGCCACCGTTGTTGTCACGGTTTCCACGGTATCCGCCAGTGCTGCCACCGGAAGTACCACGGTTACCACCATAACCACCATTAGGTTTGCGGCCACTGCGAATGTCGTTCTTACCGCCACGACGTTTAGCACGGATTGGATCTTCAGGAGTCAATTCAATTGCAGAATCCTTCTTATCACCAGTCAGAAGCTTCATTGCAGCTGACAGCAATTGAACGGAATCATATTGCTCAAGCAATTGAATAGAAATACCTTTGTACTCATTCAATTCACCGTTCTCAACCATTTCAAGCAAACGTTCTGCTGTTACGCGTTGTTTTCCTTCAATAGCCTCAGCCATAGTTGGCAATGGTTTACGAGTAATACGGTGACGAGTAACGCGTTCGATCAAATGCAGGTGATCCATTTCGCGTGGAGTAACGAAAGACCAAGCTGTACCTTCTTTACCAGCGCGACCAGTACGACCGATACGGTGTACATAGCTTTCTGGATCTTGCGGCAAGTCAAAGTTAATTACATGAGTAACGCCGGATACGTCCAAACCACGAGCCGCTACGTCAGTAGCTACCAGCACATCAATGCTGCCATCACGGAATTTACGCATTACAGCATCACGTTGGTTCTGAGACAGGTCACCATGTAATCCATCAGCAGAGTATCCACGTTTTTGCAAAGCTTCTGCAAGCTCATCAACCCGGCGCTTCGTGCGTCCGAACACGATTGCAAGCTCAGGTGATTCCATATCAATCAAACGACTAAGCGCTTCGAACTTTTGACGTTCAGGTACTTCAACATATGCTTGATCAATCAGCGGAGCACTGATTTGTTTCGGAATAACGGAGACGTGTTGCGGGTTGTTCAGGAATTGCTGTGCAAGACGTTGAATGTTTGGAGGCATTGTAGCCGAGAACAACATAGTTTGACGTTCTTCAGGAACGAGCTTGAGGATTGTCTGAATATCTTCCATAAAGCCCATATCCAGCATTTCATCTGCTTCATCCAATACAACAGTTTGAACATCATCCAAACGAATGGTTTTACGGTTGATATGGTCAAGCAAACGTCCAGGTGTACCAATAATAATTTGTGGTTTCTTCTTAAGACCACGGATTTGGCGACCAATATCTTGTCCGCCATAAATTGCCAACGAACGAAGACCTTTAAAACGGCTTAGCTTACCGATTTCTTCTGATACTTGAATGGCCAACTCACGAGTTGGTGCCATGATAAGTGCCAGAATTTTTTCGTCTTCGCGATTAATCTTCGAAATGAGGGGGATACCAAAAGCAGCAGTCTTACCTGTACCAGTCTGTGCTTGACCGATCAGATCCGACCCAGTCAATGCCAATGGGATTGACTGCTCCTGTATCGGTGTTGCCTCCTCAAATCCTAACTCTGTGATTGCTTGTAGCACTTTTGGCTCCAAGCCAAATTCTGCGAATGTTTTCAAATTATTCATGCTCCTTCTATACAGTGGACATTCCACATGCTTGTCTGTATTCTTAAGTAGCGGTAAACACATTTATATGCTGTCCAATCATGCTCTTTTTTCTGCATGATATAGCGCTTTTGGGACGAAAAGCCTCCCTTTCATCAGGTACTTCATTGTACCTGAGCAACTGTAGCTTTACATCCGATGCAATGCAAAAATACCATTGTAACGTCCTACTCAAGAATATCCTGTACATTATATCACAACTCTAAGTAGGAATACCAGTGGGTTCCTTTCTTTTCATTGCATACATGGTTTATTTTTAAATTTATTTATAGAGGTGGATTTGCTTGTTAAGACAGATTTGGAATTGTATTGCAGTTATTTTTGGGGCAGCGTTGATCGCCAGTGGATTTAATCTTTTTCTAATCCCTCATCGCTTACTCAGCGGAGGAGTATCCGGGCTTTCGATGTTAGTGGGTTACTTTACACCACTAAACATAAGCCTCTTGTACTTTCTCTTTAATATTCCATTGCTTGTAGCTGGTTGGTTCCAGCTAGGCCGGAGATTTATTATGCTAAGCATGTTATCCGTTGTGGCAACAACCTGGTTCTTGACGATCATTCCCGAATATTTGGTAGCTACTGATATGCTGCTTTCTTCTGTATTTGGTGGCGTGCTGGTTGGTATTGGCTGTGGCTTCAGCTTCCGTGCAGGTGGTTCATCCGGAGGTTTTGATATCCTGGGATCCATCATCACTAAATTCCGCGATTTCCCAGTTGGAAACGTGGTGGTTAGCTTAAACGGACTCGTTATTCTTGCCGCGGCATATTTTGATAACAACTGGAACTTGGCTCTTGCATCAATGGTATCTATATATGTAACTGGTAAGGTACTGGACATGATTCACATCAGCCATTTAAAGGTAACCGTATATATAGTAACAAATCGTACAGATGAGCTCCTTCAGCATCTAATGGGGCTTCAACGCGGTGTCACAAAGATTAAAACAGAAGGCGCTTATTCTCATGTTGAAAAGGACATGCTAATGACAGTAACAACCCGCTACGAACTTGCTGAACTGCAACGTATTATCCGCACGACAGATCCTCAAGCATTTGTAAATATTGTCGAGACAGTTGGTGTTATGGGCTCCTTCCGAAAAAGATAAAAACCGGCAATGAAAAGTATTAATTTGGAAAATGCACCAATCACAGAATTGTGATATATTATAATCACGCAGAACCCTAACAATTTCATAAAGATTGAGATTTACCCCTCTTTTTTCCAAGCACTTCGTTTTCCGATGATTACTGAATTCCATTCAGACCTATCGAAAAAGGAAAGGGTGATTTTTGTGGAAATGGAAACGGTAAAGCTGTCAGCAATCGTCATGAGGTGGTATCCTGATATGATGCCGTTTCTCAAACAGGACGAATTAAATTCCGTAATCGTTCTGCGTGACGGGCTTAGTATTCTGGAACCTGCAGATGCCATGGATATCATCCATTACAGTATCTGTGAACATCAGAATTCTGCGTATCTTCAATGAGTAAGCCGCAAGAGAAGTCTTGATAGTTGCCGCCTTAAGTTCGGCCATGTTGCCGTTTTGAGGCGGCATTTACTTTTTAACAATACGTTTAGAATCTGTGCGTCCCGGTTATATACATCAAGGATGGATTTTCAGACCCGATCTGAGCCAACATTATTACAACACTGTTCTTTTTAGAAGCAACCGTTCCTATATAATTTAGGAAATGTACATAAAGGGAGAGAATACGAATGAACATCACCTGGGCTCTACTGATGATGGCCTTGGGAAGTGTAGGCGTGCAACAGAATCAACATGACGCTGAAGTGGCAATTGCATTGAAGTCCGCCATGAATCCCCCCATCATCGCTGCGCAAAATAATAATTCAAATGGTTCAACTCCAGCTCCAAATGCTACACCAGAGACAAACGACTCACAAAGTATGCTACACGCAGATCCTCAGCCGGATGCGCCAAAAGTAAAAGGCATCTATGTTACCGCATACAGTGCCGGTGGAGAACGAATGGAAAAGCTTCTTTCTTTACTTGATCAGACGGAACTAAATTCTATGGTCATCGACATTAAGGATGATGCAGGTTACATCACGTACAAAACCGATAATCCTGAACTTCAGAAACTCGGTAATCCGCAGCCATTTATTGGCGACATCAATAAACTGATGGAAAGATTGAATAAACATGATGTATATCCTATCGCTCGAATTGTTGTCTTTAAGGACTCTATACTTGCCAAAAAGAACCCGCAATTATCCTTTGTAAATGCAGACGGCACAGTATGGAAGAATAAAGGCGGCGATAGCTTTGTTAATCCTTATAATGAAGATGTCTGGAAGTACAATGTCGATATCGCCAAAGAAGCTGTCAAACTCGGCTTTAAAGAAATTCAATTCGACTATGTGCGCTTTCCTGAAGGATTCGAAAAACGTGCAGACACACTTAAATACACCAAAACCAGCGATTCTCGCGTAGATATCATTTCTAATTTTGTGAAATACGCAAAAGCAGAGCTTGCTCCACTTGGTGTTCGTGTATCCGTAGATATTTTTGGATATGCCGCATCTGCTCCTGCTGAGGGCATAGGACAAGACTTCGTTAAAATATCCAAGAATGTGGATGTCATCAGCCCGATGATTTATCCGAGTCATTATTCAACGGGATGGTTTGGAGTGAAAGAGCCTGACTTAGATCCGTATGCTACCATTAAAGGCTCCATGGTTGATACCCATAAGAAGCTTGATCCTCTAGGCAGCTACAAACCTGTTATTCGTCCTTGGATTCAAGATTTTACAGCAAGCTGGCTCGGAAAAGGTCATTATATTAAATACGGTAAAAAACAGGTGGAGGATCAAATCCGCGCTTTAAAAGATGAAAATGTAGAGGAGTTTCTGCTCTGGAACGCCAATAACCGATATACCTCCGATGTCGATTATGAGAAATGATGTATATAGCCCTTATTATGTATAATTGAAATCAGGTATGATATATAAAGATAAAGACCCGGCATTTGCCGGGTCTTTTAATGGAGAAAAAGGGAACTTTTACTGTAATCTTTAAAAACCAACAAAGAATGAGGCAAAGAACGATGATACAAACCACCTCTTTAAAACAAAAAGCAATACAATTCTTTCATATTTTATTTCCAATTCTGGTTACACAGATTGCTTTGTCAGCGATAACCTTCTTTGATACAAACATGTCAGGTAAGTTTGGTACAGCCGATCTGGCAGGTGTGGCGATAGGAACCAGTCTCTGGATTCCAATTCAAACGGGCTTAAGTGGAATCCTTATGGGAATTACCCCCATCGTCTCTCAGCTCATCGGAAGCAAAAAAGAAAAGGATGTAGCCTATCAAGTCACACAGGGAATCTGGTTATCACTGATCGTCTCTGTAATTGTCTTACTAATCGGGAGCTTCGCCTTGTCACCTATCCTTAATTTTATGAATCTGGAGCCGACTGTAAGAGATGTTGCATTTCGTTTCCTAAGTGCGATCTCCTTTGGAATTATCCCGCTGTTTGGATATACAGTTCTCCGTAGTTGTATAGACGCTCTGGGACAAACACGAGTGTCCATGTTGATCACACTCATAGCCCTACCCGTGAATGTTGGTTTGAACTACTTACTAATCTTCGGAAAATTCGGGTTTCCTCGACTTGGTGGTATTGGAGCTGGAGTGGCATCAGCTATCACCTACTGGGTAATTTTTTCGGTTGCCCTGCTGTTCATTTATCGAGTAGAACCCTTTGCAAGCCTTAGAATCTTCCGAAAGTTCTACTTTATATCGCTAAAAAGCTTCAAAGATCTACTGAAGATCGGTGTACCTATTGGCTTCTCGATTTTTTTTGAAACCGCAGTGTTCTCCGCTGTAACCTTGTTGATGAGTCGGTTCGATACTGTAACGATTGCAGCTCATCAAGCAGCCATTAATTTTGCAACTACGTTATATATGATTCCGCTCAGTATCTGTATGAGCCTTACCATTCTCGTCGGCTTCGAGACTGGATCCGGCAGGCAAAAGGATGCCCGTCAATATGCTATTATGGGAATTGGACTTGCGGCTATCCTCTCCCTGGCAACTGCACTCCTGCTCTTATTTGCCGGCCATCATGTAGCTGGTTTATACACTGATGAACCTGATGTCATTTCATTAATTCAGCATTTCTTAATCTATGCGATCTTTTTCCAGATTTCCGATGCGATTGCAACACCTACACAAGGAGCACTTCGTGGCTATAAGGATGTTAATCCAGCCTTCATTATTTGCTTTATAGCTTATTGGGTTATAGGGCTTCCTACAGGCTATGTACTTGCTACTTATACGGATCTAGGAGCTTATGGTTATTGGATCGGCTTGATCACCGGCCTTGCGATTGGGGCTACATTACTCTTGACTCGGCTTGTTAAAGTTCAACGCCGTTATGCCACACAATATGCAGACGCTCAAGCACATCACTAATAATCAAAAGAATACAAAAAAGGAACAGTGCGAAATTCGCAGCTGTTCCTTTTTTGTGTGTTAATTATTGTGAAAGACGGGATGCAAGCTCGTACAACTCCACGTCAAAGTCTTTCTTCGTATTCACTACAAGATCGATATCTGTAAGGGTTAGTTCTCCCTTGATGATACCGCAACCTTTATCAGACTCACCTTCAATTAGTTTACGAACGGCAAAGTCACCAAGACGGCTAGCAAGGTTCCGGTCTCCAGGTGTTGGTGTTCCTCCCCGCTGAATATGTCCAAGTACAGTAACCCGTGCATCCAGAGAAGCATGACGATCTTTCAACGCTTGGGCCACATCTTCGCCTTTACCCACACCTTCTGCAACGATGACGATACTGTGACGTTTACCTCTGACAAAGTTGTCGCGCATACGATCCGCAACTTCATTCAAGTCATATGGCATTTCTGGCACGAGAATTGTTTCTGCTCCAGAAGCCAGACCTGCATGTAGCGCGATATCTCCACAATGACGTCCCATAACTTCTACAATGGAAGAACGCTCATGGGAGGACATCGTGTCACGCAGCTTGTTAATAGCATCTACAACGACACCAACTGCTGTATCAAACCCAATGGTGTAATCCGTGTAGGAAATATCATTATCAATTGTTCCCGGTAATGCCATCGTCTTAATACCGAGTTTACTTAGTTTATTAGCACCTTTATAAGAACCATCTCCACCTATAACCACTAGGCCATCGATGCCCATTTCATTAAGAATATCTGCACCCTTTTGCTGACCTTCTGGTTTTGTGAACTCCAGACATCTTGCAGATTGCAGAATGGTTCCCCCACGTTGAATAATGTCACCAACACTGCGAAGATCCATAGGGAAGATATCGCGATTCAGAAGACCTTGATATCCACGTTGAACTCCAAAAACTTCAATGCCATAATAAAGTGCGCTTCTTACAACCGCACGAACAGCGGCGTTCATACCTTGTGAATCTCCACCACTAGTCAGTACTGCAATTTTTTTGATTTTTGACATTCTGTTGTTCCTCCTTAAAGTTGTGCAATGCCCCATCTGTTGTATAGATGAAGCTTCGCAGCCTTGTTACAAAAAACGATTGCGTATCCAGCGGCTATTAGCGAAGAAGAACAGCCTTGTAAGCGGACTTCCTCTCATCAGGCTTTTAGACACAGTGCGAACTTCCCGCTGTTCGCTAACTTTCGGATCAGATAAATAAAGTGCCAGCAATCCCTCAATCACCATACGATGCATAGATGATTCCGGAAGTTCACGTACATCCTTACGGGCCCACTCAACCATGGAAGCGATCCGACTTAACATGGTATCCGTGTCGTCATAATAATTGCAGAAATTAAGATCGCCGCCTGCTCGGTCCTCTTCCTGATCAATCAAATAATCCAGCATAATGTGCAATCCACAAACATGTGGAAAATATGCAGCTCGAATCGATTCCGAAGAAGACTTACTTAGCTTCGGATCACATGCAGATAGAAAAAGCATGAATACGCCTAAAGTAGAGCCCGTTGCAGCTGCAAACTCGTTCCAATGCAGATGCGGAGCACGGCTACCCTGCTGCTCCCACCATTCCTTCAGGGCTGTTTCCCTGAGTTCCGGGCGGATATGCTTATATACCTGCAAATCTGTATACAGCACAGCCAAATCACGAATCTCCGCTGCAGCAGCGGAATAACCTGGCAGCAAAGAGATCATCTCCTGGCATTTTCGAACTAGCCTATACAAGTACCCGCCGTCATTCTGTTCATCGCGAAGCGCATAATAATTGACAGGTTCAGCGTTTGGATCAATGGCATCCAGCATAGATTGATGCAGCAGCCTGAAATCTGCAGGATCAAGCGAAGTACTGCGATCACATAAGTTATCTAGATAATCACTGATAGTTTGATAAGCAACAATAAGCGGAATAAGTATATGTCTCATCGATAAATTGCCGGCGGCATAAATACCTCCACCTATGCAGTGAAACTCCTTTGTTTCAATGCTGGCAAGTGCTTGCTTCCGGAGCTCGGGATCGGGAATCCCATTCGCATCTTGGCGCCAGAAGTCCAGACTTTCTCTCACTTCTGGCAGCACGTACTTATAGACCCTGTTCATAAGCCCAATAGGGCCACGCGGGCTAAGGTAACGGCCTTGCTCTAATTCACTCAATGATAGTGCCTCCACATTGTTGTCTCCTTATCCAAATCACCACTTATTATAATATGATCAGACGTATTTGTACAAACAACAAAATCACTTTCGTAAAATTATGAAAGATTCAGAAATAACGCAATTCAAGAATAAAACACATAACCCTCCATTGCTTTATGCTATACTAGCCATATTTCAATCTCAGAGGAGTGCACTTTCATGTTTTCAAAACGGACCGGAAGCCCTTACAGTGATCAGAATTGGCTTCGTTCCTTTCTTTTTACGATTTATGGCACTAGCGTTCTTGTAGTATCCTACTTTCCTTTATTCTACACACATTTAGGGTTTAGCAGTTCTCAGGTGGGCTACTTGTATTCTCTCGGTCCCCTCATCTCCATCCTATCCAATCTCTTCTGGAGTATGATGAGCGATAAGCTAGGTACCATTCGAAAAATCATGTTTATTTTACTCGCGGGGCAATTAGTTACCGGACTTCTATTAGCCAGAGCGACCGAATTTTCTTCCGTTATGCTTATTTTGTCCTTTTTCTACTTCTTCTATTACCCAGTTTTTCCGCTTGCTGATACAATGGCCATCAAAATTGCGGAGCGACACGGACGAAACTTCATTACAATTCGTGTATTTGGCTCATTAGGCTATTCTTTCTTTGCTTTAACTGTCGGTTATGCGCTTAGAGCTTTAGGTGCTACTTGGAGTCTTACCTTATGTATTATTATCATTATAATCGCACTTCTAATTACAATTGGCCTAAAGGATGTCAAAAAAACTGTTCCAGAGCTCCCCAATCAGAAAGCTGTTACTACCAAACCAGGCAAGAAAGAGCATGGGCTTAAAGATATTCTTTTGCGAAAAGAAGTGCTGTGGTTCTTCGGATGTGTCTTTGTACTCGCACTGGGCCATAGAATGAACGAAGCTTTTCTCACCATCAGTTTAAAGAACCTGGGCGCTGGTGAGGAAGTGATCGGTTGGGCATTACTTGCCTCGGCACTAAGTGAAATCCCTGTATTATTTATACTCGGCAAATACGGCGACAAATTTAAAGAACTGCCCTTATTAATTTTAGCCAGTCTCATGTATGCCCTTCGCTTTCTACTAATGGCGCTCGCCGATCACCCAGGCTCTATAATCGCGATTCAAGCCTTGCATAGCCTGACATTTGGCGTCTTTTTTGTAACATGTGTCCGTTATATCACTCGGATTATTCCTGATCGTCTCCGAGCAACCGGTCTTGCAATCTACACAGTTGTTTGGTCAAGTGCAGCTGGACTTCTAAGTGGTACATTTGGTGGAATGATCTATCAGGAAGCTGGACGCTTCACCTTCTATATGGTAGCGGTTGGCTTCAGCCTTCTTGCTTTTGTAGGCTTTTTAGGACAGCATTTATTGGATACCCATCGAGATTCAATGCGCTATTTCAAGAATAAGAACAAAAAAGCTTCCCTATAATAGAACACTTCTGATACTCAAAAATATTAAAAGGTCTTTGCTATCCCTTCACTTGGGAATGCAAAGACCTTTCATTTAAATTGATGTCTATTAGACGTAAAAAAACACAGTTCCCGAAAGAACTGTGTTCTATAGTTGGTAACCACTCTTGCAAGGGCTTGCCAAGTAAATTATATATTTATAGCAGACAGCTTAACTGTCTTTGCCGTTTCTTATAATTTTACTACGTTTTCAGCTTGCGGTCCACGATTACCATCAGTGATATCGAATTCTACTTCTTGACCTTCGTCCAAAGTTTTGAATCCTTCACCTTGAATTGCTGAGAAGTGTACGAATACATCTTCGCCGCCTTCTACTTGAAGAAAACCATAACCTTTTTCTGCGTTAAACCATTTTACTGTACCTTTCAATTGAACAACCTCCTAAAAATAACCGCCATATATGGCGTATAACTATATTATACTGCAATCTTCTACTCAAATCAATCTATCTGGATCTTTAAATATGTGATTTAATTTGCTTTTCCCTTGACCAGTGCGTTATCATTGAGCCAAAAGCCAAAAATCGCCAGGGTGGTAATGATAATGATCAAAAAACATGAAATATACAAAACAGACAAATGGAATATGATGACGGTAGAAGTTCAAGGACGTTATATCGTACTTCGCGAAATCTCCGATCAATGGGGAGAAGAAACACATACTTTCCTTAGTCGTCCAGCTATGATGCAGTGGGTGAACAACCGATTCAACAAAGAATCTTATAAAGATAATGAAGAAGAGTATAAAAATATCATCGCAGCCTTCAAACAGGTATAACAGAACATGAACACAGAAAATATCGCGATTTATGTTGTCCTAGTCTTATGTCTAGGCGCAGTTCTAATTATGACCAAGGATCGTGTCCCGCCGCAGTTTAAGCGGGGCATGGCCTTAACTGCAGTCATTATGATTCTGTTCGCCTTCATCTTTGTTATTTATAGCTTATTGGCATAACTTATACTTTCATATATTTAAAGAAGACTAAATATTAATAATCAGGACTTAATAGGGCATAATAAGCCGACTCTACTTTCAAGAGGAGGATGTTATGCCTATTTCACCCAAGTCCATCCCTCTTCTACTTGTGCTCAGCTTGCTACCGGGTGATTTATCATCTACAGTATTGCCGAGGGAGATTATGCCTACTACATCTCATCATTCTAGGAGGGTTTCTATGGAAAAATTATTGAAAAGAAGCGAAGTACCTGCTGAGAATCGTTGGAAGCTTGAAGATGTGTTTGCTTCTCAGAAGGATTGGGATGCAGAATTTGCTGAAGCTAAATCCTTAATCAAAAAAGCTGCGGATTTTCAGGGTACACTAGATTCCGCGGATGCTCTAAAAAAATGTTTTGAAATGGATGACAAGCTGTCCATCCTAACTGAACGACTCTTCGTGTATGCACATATGCGTCAAGATGAAGACACAGCTAATCCTGACTCTCAAGCTTTGTCCTCCAAAGCGAAAAAGCTTGGTATTGAAGCAGGTGAAGCTTTATCTTTTGTAACCCCAGAAATTCTGGCGTTGCCAGTTGAGAAGTTGGACCAGTTCATCGCTGATCCGAACCTATCCGCTTATAAATTCACCTTAACTGAAATGAAACGTGAAAAAGCCCATGTGCTTTCTAAGGCTGAAGAAGCACTGCTAGCTCAGGTCGGAAATTTAGCTCAAGCACCTCAGAATATTTTCAGTATGCTGAACAATGCGGATCTGAAATTCCCTAAGATCAAAGATGAGGATGGCAAAGAAGTTGAGCTGACTCATGGCAACTATATCAAGTTTCTCGAAAGTAACGACCGTGAGGTTCGCCGAAATGCTTTTAAGGCAGTCTACGATACCTACCGGAAGCAGAAGAACACTATCGCAGCAACGCTTAGCGCGAATGTGAATAAAAATGTGTTCTACTCACGAATTCGCAAATATCCTTCTGTAATGGAAATGTCACTCTATGGTGATAACATTCCTAAAGAGGTTTACACCAACTTGATTGATACGATTCACGAAAGCCTTCCATTGATGCACCGTTATATGAAACTGCGTCAGAAGCTGCTGGGTGTCGATGAGTTACATATGTATGATCTGTTTGCACCGCTTGTTGATGAATATAAATTAGATATCACCTATGAAGAAGCCAAGAAAATCACTAAAGAGGGTCTCAAACCGCTCGGTGAAGATTATCTGAATGTGCTGCAAAAAGGCTACGACAACGGATGGATCGATGTGTATGAGAACGAGAATAAACGGTCCGGGGCTTACAGCTGGGGGCCATACGGTACGCATCCTTTCGTACTGCTGAACCATAATGATAATTTAAACAGTATGTTTACACTGGCACATGAGATGGGCCATGCATTACACTCGTATTTTTCGGATAACGCTCTGAATTATCGGGATGCGCAATATACGATTTTCCTAGCAGAGGTTGCTTCTACTACTAACGAGGCGCTGCTAATGGATTATTTACTCAAAAAGTCTACAGATCCTAAAGAAAAAATGTATTTGCTCACCTACTATGCTGATCAGTTCCGGACAACGATTTTCCGGCAGACGATGTTCGCTGAGTTCGAGAAAATCATTCATCAGCGTGTTGAAGAAGGTGAATCGCTTACTCCACAAGATCTTTCGAGCATCTACTATGACCTGAATGTTAAATACTATGGTAAAGAAATGGTTGTAGATCAGGATATCGAGATGGAATGGGCGCGGATTCCGCATTTCTATAACAGCTTCTATGTTTATAAATACGCAACCGGCTTCTCAGCAGCGACTAGCTTTGCCAAACAAATTCTTGAAGAAGGTAAACCTGCGGTAGATCGTTACCTCGGCTTCCTGAAGAGTGGCGGCAGTGACTACTCCATTAATATTCTGTCTAAAGCTGGTGTTGATATGTCTTCTCCTGAGCCGATTCGCGAAGCGATGAGTGTCTTCGAAGATGTTATCGCTCAAATGGAACAGTTGACCAAATAAGGCAGAGAGCTTAGTATTGCATTAATCCCTTGCCCTATTTGGGCAAGGGATTTTATTCTGTTATATCCCCTGAGGAGGAAGAATTCAATGAGAATTCAATGGTCTTTAATTGCAGGTCTAATCTTTGCGCTGCTAACAGCCATATTTGCAGTCATCAACGTGGATCCCGTTCAAGTCAATTTCGGTTTTGATGTAGTTAATATACCGCTGATCCTAGTTATTCTGGGCTGCGCGTTAATTGGTGGAATCATCGTGGGTTCTTACGGTATTTTTCGCCAGTACAAACTACAAAAACAAATTAAAAGCTTAAATGCTGAGCTAACCAAACTTCGTGATGCCGACACTTCTTTAGATTCTTTTAACACAGACAATGATGGCCTGACAGGAGGACTTAACTAATGATTACTATTCAACCAAACGAAGATTACATACTCTCAATCCTAAAAAAATTGCTGGATACACCGAGCCCCAGCGGCTTCACAGCACAAGTAATGAACCTTGTTGCCGAAGAAGCGGCAGCATTAAATGTACCGCTAAGCTGGAATGAAAAAGGCGGCGTAATTCTAACCGTCCCAGGCCTAGATCCTTCCCGTACTATCGGCATCAGCGCTCACGTGGATACACTTGGAGGCATGGTTCGCTCTATTAAATCTGATGGTACACTGCGACTGACCTCTGTTGGTGGCTTCACTATGCACAGCATCGAGAATGAATACTGTGTGATCCATACCCGCAGCGGCAGAACCTATACTGGAACCATCTTAACCAGCCATCCATCTGTTCACGTATATCCAGATGCTCGTGATTTCAAACGTTCAGAGGAGAACATGGAAGTACGGATTGATGAGCTAGTATCTAACAAAGAAGATGTACTTAAGCTAGGCATCTCCGTTGGTGATTTCATTTCCTTCGATGCACGTGCGGTGATTACACCTAGCGGGTATATTAAATCCCGACATCTGGATGACAAAGCGAGCGTTGCTGCCCTTCTTGGCCTGCTGGAAAGCATGAAGCGCGAAGGTTGGAAACCGCTCCACAACCTTTCTTTCCTCATCTCCAACTATGAGGAAGTGGGACATGGCACAGCTTGGATTCCTGGCGAGATTAATGAAATGATCGCAGTCGATATGGGCGCCATGGGCGACGATCTTAGCTGTAAAGAAACCGATGTGTCCATCTGTGCAAAAGATTCTTCCGGCCCTTATGATTATGTTATGACTGGCCGTTTGATTGAACTGGCAGAAGCACTTGCTATTCCTTATGCCGTTGATATCTATCCAATGTACGGCTCCGATGCTTCCGCTGCCCTTCGAGGCGGCAATAATATTCGTGCCGCACTGATCGGCCCAGGCGTACACGCCTCCCACTCCATGGAACGTACACATAAGCAAGCTGTAGTAAACACTGCTAAGCTTCTCGCTGCTTATGTGGGCACTAACTGAGGCAAGTACTGGCAAGTTAAAGCAGCTCTGGAGACGTAGACAATGGCTGATAGTCTCACTTCTGCTGCTCATGATAGCAGCATCAGCAATCTCGATGTTCCTGTTTTCCAGAAGCCACAAGGAAAATCCCTTTGATGGTCTTCAACACGCTTACACTTATTTAGAGACCGTGAGTCCAGAAAATGTTCAACTCTATATGATGTCACTTTCACCCGAAGATATTAAACTCAGAGCCGCTGGTGCACCCCTTCAGCAGGTGATTGCTTATGGGATTAATGGAGGCTTCTTCTATGGAGATGCACTTCTATCCATTGCTATCATGAATGATATCCCCACTAACGGTGTTAAAAAGGCGTATGGATCCGGCTGGTTTAACGCTAAATATGCGCGCGGAACCCTGGTCTGGGATGGTGCCAGTCGTAGCTTTTCCGTACAGGTCGTCTCATCGGGAGAAGAATTGAACGTTACGGATCGCCAGCATTATTTTGCGCAAGGCGGCATTAGTATGAATCTGCAGGATGAGGATCTCTGGGAAGATGTGATAGCGAAAGAACATCTTCCTTATTCGGATGAGAAACGAATGCGCTCAGGCATGCTGTATGACGATAATGGCAAGCTGTGGCTGATTGTTACGCCAACACTCTCGACGGCGGCAGAGTTCCGTTCAGCCATCCTACAGAGCGTGCCTGCTGAAGGTCTCGAAGGTATTTTTCTAGATGGTGATGGCTCCTCACAGATGAATGCTGATGAAATCATCTTACCTGGTGACTCTCGTGCCGTGGTGCAAATGATCGCGGTGGACGGAACGAAATAAAGCAAAAAGAAGCGATACTCTGGTCATAGCCCCGTCAAGTAGACAGTAAAAAAGAAGCCTTTTAAGCGGCGATCTGGTTCCGGTACTCTTCCGGAGACAGGTCGCCGAGTTTTTTCTGGAAGCGTTCCTTGTTGTAATAAAGGATGTACTCCTTAACCAAATGTTCAGCATCTTCAAGATTCTTAGGTTTCTCCAAATACAATTTTTCGGTCTTTAGGTGAGAGAAGAATGACTCTATACAAGCATTGTCGTAGCAATTCCCCCGCCGGGAGTGGCTACCGACCAAACCCTTGTCCTCTAAAACCTGGGCATACGTCCGAGTAGTGTACTGAAAGCCCTGGTCTGAGTGCAGGAGAGCCTTTGAGTCTTGGAGAGATTTCACAGTATCTACCACTAGCTTCAAGTCATTACGGACAGAGATTCTCCAAGCCACAACCTCGTTGTTGTACAGATCCATCACTACAGATAAGTAGACAAACTCGTGGCCTGTACGGATATAGGTAATATCCGTGACTAGCTTTTGCTGAAGAGCGTGGGCTGTGAATTTCTGGTTGAGTACGTTTGGAAATAAGACAGAAGGCTTACGCCCGGCAAACGGGCGTTTCTTGCGAATCACTGATTGGATGCCTAGCTCTCTCATCAACCTGCGAACTTTCTTATGGTTTACGGGAAATCCCTCTTTACGAAGCGCTGTACGCATTCGCTTATAGCCATAGGCAGGACGTAGCCGATGAATGGCTAAGATATGTTCCTTAAGGTTCGTATCCTTCTCTTGGCGTGCTTCCCGCAGGTCAGAGGTCTTTTTCCATTTGTAGTATGCAGCCCGGGACAATTCAGCCAGTTTGCACAGCCAAACAATTGGGTATCGCTCGCTCATTTCTTGAATGGATTGGCACCGGGTATTTGTATCCAACTTCCCTCCCCATGTAGATTGGGATTGAGCTTTTTTAAGTATTCGACCTGTGCCTTCAAATACGCGATTTCTTCGTCTTTACTGTCAAAATGCTTCCTTCCACCTTTTCCGCGTCGGTCCTCAAAGGTCTCCCCACTTTTAAATTTACGTATCCACCTCACCAACTGAGCATCGCTCTTGATGTCGAGTTTTTCTAGAATTTGTGAATAGCTCATATGCTCCTCTAAGTGAAGTCGAACCGCCTCGTTCTTCAATTCTTCTGAATACTTCGTAAACGTCTGCCCCTTTTTAGCCATGAAAAATCCCCTCCGTTCGACTGTGTTAAACACATGATACCATGTGCTCTTTTTTCACTGTCAACCATGAGGGGATAATACCACTCTGCTATTAGAGATCGCTTCTTTTTGTGATTTTATTCAATCCCAGACTTGCTCCAGCTTATCTGAGTAATATGAAATGGCCTTACTATAACTTCTTATTCCTTCATCCGCTGAGGTTTCAGCCAGCAATTTAAGTAACATCCCCATAGCCAGACTATGATCTCCGAGATTGTGCAAGGTCATTGCAAGGAACACCGGAAATTCCTTATTCTCTGGGTACTCTTGAATGGCCTGCTCCAATATTGCTTTGGAATTCTCATATTCTCCGAGTGTTCGGTAGGTGCTGCCCAGTCCCAATAGAGCGCCGACTCTCTGCTCCGTAGATAAGCCTAGTGTTAAGCTTTTCTCATAATAGGGTACTGCCTCGCGTTCCAGACCGAGCACATCATGCGTCCACGCTAATTGATACAGAAGTTCTGCATCATTACTATTCTGCTCATATAGCTCTAACAGCATCACTCTGGCTTCTTCAGCTTTACCTTCGTTTCGCAGGGCTACAGCTTCCACAAGTTGATTCTCCAAACTGAGCCCTCCCTTATTGTCACACATGGACAATCCGTTTTATGCTTTACCAGCGATTTTCTCTGCAAGCTCATTCAGATAGGTCCAGCGCTCCATTAGACGCTCCAGCTCGGCTTCGGCAAGCCGCTGCTCTTCCACTAACTCCTGCAGTCTCCCAGAGTCAGCAAACGCTGCTTCCATCTCCGCACTAATATCAGTCAAGCGCTGTTCTGCAAGCTCGATCTGCTCGTCAATTCCTTCATATTCACGCTGTTCCTTAAAACTGAATTTGAGTTTGGTCTTGGAAGCTGATGATGCCGCTGTGTTACTGACTGTTTCTGTAGTCTCTTTACGCTTTGCATTACCGTCATCTTTGTTCGATTCTGCATTGCGTGAAGGAACATTTTGGGCCAGCCATTCTTCATATTCCGTATAATCGCCAACATGAATCCGGATATCACCATTTTCAAAAGCAATCAGCTTATCTATAGTACGATCCAGAAAATAACGGTCATGGGAAACTGTAAAGACGACGCCCGGGAATTCATCCAGATAGTCTTCTAAAACAGCCAACGTGCCAATATCCAAGTCGTTCGTAGGCTCATCCAACAGCAATACGTTTGGTGCTCCCATCAATACACGAAGCAGATACAGGCGTCTTTTTTCGCCACCAGACAGTTTGGAAATCGGCGTCCATTGCATCGCAGGAGGGAACAAGAAGCGTTCGAGCATTTGGCCTGCGGTAATGACGCTACCATCAGCTGTACGTATGACTTCCGCTTCTTCCTTCACATATTCAATAGCTCGCATGCTGTCATCCATATCCTGATGTTCTTGCGTAAAGTAACCCAACTTAACCGTCGCACCAAGCTGAACCTCTCCCTTATCCGGCTGCAGCTTACCTGCAATCAGATTCAGAAGTGTTGATTTACCGCTACCATTTGGACCTACAATACCTACGCGATCTTGTGGTACAGCAATATAGGTCAGATCTTTAATCAACTGACGACCATCCAGCGATTTCGACAGTTCATTGATTTCAATGATTTTGCGACCCAAACGTGTGGATGCCACCGAAATATCCAGCGAACCGTTCGAACTGCTTCCTGTACTTTCTTTCAGCTTCTCAAAACGGTCGATTCTTGCCTTTTGTTTCGTTGATCGTGCTTTAGCTCCACGACGAATCCAAGCAAGCTCCGTACGAAGCAGGTTCTTACGCTTTTGCTCCGCAGAGGCTTCACGCTCTTCACGGTCGGCTTTTAGCTCTAGAAAACGGGAATAGTTGGCCTCATAACGGTATAACTTTCCTCCGTCCAGCTCTAGCATGACACTTGCGACACGCTCCAGGAAGTAACGATCATGCGTTACCATTAAGAGAGCGCCGCGCCGTTTCTGTAAATATTGCTCTAGCCAAGCCACGGAGTCCGTATCAATATGGTTCGTAGGCTCATCCAGAATAAGAAGCTCAGATGGAGTAATCAGGGCAGCCGCAAGTGCTACACGTTTCCGTTGACCACCAGACAGCGTATCCATCAGCGCATCGAATTTCACTATACCCAGCTTAGTAAGTACGCTCTTAGCTTCACTCTCCAAATGCCAAGTACCTGCTGCATCGATAGCCTGCCCAATCCGCACCAGTTTGCCTTCCAGTTCTGCATTACCTGGCTCTTTTTCAAGGCGAGACATGATCTCCATATACTCACGCATGATGGCAAGATCTGGATCATCTCCGGCGAAGACCTGTTGCAGTACTGTATTTGTCGGCTCATAAGGAGGGTTCTGTGCTAAGTACTGCACTCGAACATTATTTCCGATCGCAATTTGCCCACCATCCGGGGTATCCAGACCGGCAATAATACGTAAAAACGTTGATTTACCCGTTCCATTCACACCGATCAAACCAATTTTATCCCGATCGTCCATACCAAATGAAGCATCACTAAAAAGTACTTTCTCTCCATAACTTTTGGAAAGATGTTCCACGGTCATAATATTCATGCTATTTCCTCGCTTGCCTTATATTTTCATAAAACCGGTCGCAGCATGAAGCTGCTATTCCACCGGTCTATCATCCTGACCTAAATTCAAGTAATCCATAGCCCCTTTAATAAAAAGACCCGCAGCGAAACCAGCGCGTTTATACGCATCTTCTTCCTTAAAAGATGGATCGAACAAAATATCCATCTTCAGTCGATCCAACATCCCTATGTAGGACTGCGCCATAAGCTCAGGCTCAGACACTCCGCCCTCCAGCAATACCTTCACAACTGCCTGCATATATTCTTCCATAAAAAGTGTCATATACGCCACAAGCTCTGGGTTATTGTTCGGTGCGCGGAAAAAGAGCTTCGTGTGTCGCTTACGCTCATAATAATAGTAAAGATGATGTTTGGCGATAATTGACAGTTTACCTGCCAAAGTATCACTAGCCTTCAGCTTTTCCTGTAATTGCTGAAGGAATCCCTCACAATCCCGGCGCGTTACCGCCATGAACAATTCTTCTTTACTCTTGAAGTATAAATAAACGGTGCCCTTAGCAATTCCGGCCTGAACCGCAATTTCCGACATCTTCGTTTCGTAAAATCCACCTGAACCGAAGAGCTCATATGCGGCATCCAGAATGGCAGTATGTTTATGATTGGACGTGCTGCTCATCGGTTCCTCCTTTAAAACATCATCCCACACAATAAGGCAATAGCCCCTCCGACGATAGAGCTAATAGCATTGACTGCATCATTAGTCATCCACTTCCAGCCACGTGCGTATTCAACCTTTTTACCGCAGTGATGTGTACTTTCCACTTCGCGTCCGCAAACGGTGCAACGATTCATCAGCTGAACGGTTGCCCCTAGAATAGAATCCGTGAACGCACCCGCAAGTCCACCTGTGAGTCCTGCCAATGTAAGCAACAAGAAGGATTGATCTGGCATGCCAGATATCATCCGTAGCAGCCATGAAGATGCACCGATAAGTGCACCTCCTGCGGCGGCGGCCAGCGTACCCAGGCTTGATACGCCACCTGAGGCACCGGCAGGAAGTATTTTACCTGTCAGGACAGACCGAGGCAGCTTCTTGCTGAGTGTACCAATCTCCGTAGCCCATGTATCAGAGGTTACCGTTGCCATAACGCCGATAAATAAAAATTCCCAATGTTCCATCGGAACAATCGCATTCAATAGAACGAAAACCATCCCAAGCCCACCATTAGCAAAGACCTGCCCAGCATCTCGGCGACCTGTCTTGGCATAAGTCAGCTCAAGCTCTGCCTTATTATCATGATGAAGCTTAGACAACAGGCTTGAAGAGATGAAAAAAACCAACAATATTCCAAACCAAAAGGCATTTCCAGCACCAAAATAAATGGTCCCCATGGCTACCGCGGCAAGCATGCCGGAAAGGCTTAAGGATTGTTTCCTATAAGCCGCCCCCGCAACTAACAAAGCGCCAAGGGCGCCGATAATCCATAACATAGATTCATCTCCAACAGATGTTTTTAGCCGATCAGGCAAGTCCCCATCAGCTTGTCACCCCAGTACAATTCAAACGAATCTCCTGATACGGTAGAGCCTACACCTTCTGGTGTTCCTGTGAATATCACATCATCTTTACCCAGCCCGTAACGCGCAGCGATAAAATCGACAATTTTTTGGAGCGAAAAAATCATATTTTTAACATTACCTCGCTGAACTTCAACACCATTTTTTAAAACCGTGAAATCCGTTCCTTCCAGCTCTTCCTTGTCAGGAAACGCAATGTAAGGTGTGAGTGGAGCAGCGTTCTTAAAGCCTTTAGCCGGAGTCCAAGGCAGACCTTTCTTCTGCAGATCATTATGCACATCACGCAGTGTGAAATCCAGTCCCAGAGCCATAACATCCACCAAATCCTCCACGCTCATACCCGGTACATAATCACGCGCGATCCGTAGCACAAGTTCTCCTTCATAATGAACCTGACCTGAATCCTTTGGAAGCTGAATGACTGCTTTATCGAGGGAAACCGCCGCATGTGAGGGCTTCAAAAAAATGAGTGGCTCTACGGGGACATTATTTCCTAATTCCTCCGCATGTAGCTTGTAGTTCCGTCCAACACAATACAAATTATTAACAGCAGCGCACACAGACAATCAGCTCTCTTTCCCATCGAATTGGATTATTTATACTTTTAGAAATGTATCGCCCCAGATATCCGGACGGTTTGTACAAATCATTATATCAGAATGCATATCTGCTAAGCGACGCATCTCTTTCCCTTTGTTCACGGTCCAAGCCATAATCTTCACACCTTGCTCCGCCAAAACCTTAGCCAATCTAGGATTTAAACGCGAGAAGCTAATCGACAAAAGAGAACACTCCAGTTCATGCAGCCTTCGAGCAGGATTACCAAACCTTGAATCAAAAATTAAGCCTGTACGAAAGCGGGGGTCTATTTCCTTGATTTTTTTCAACACATCTGTGTCAAAAGAGGTCAAAATCACGTCGTCCCGCATGCCTTTAGAGGAAATAAGATCCGTCACCTTCTGTTCGATGCCAGGATACATATTGCCCACTGTTTTCAGTTCAATATTGAGACGAAGTCTACCGGAGGCTAATGAGAGCACTTCTTCCAAGGAAGGCACCCGCTCTCCCCGAAAAGAACGCCCTTTCCAGCTACCCGCATCGAGACGCCGGATATGTTCCCAATCCATATTTTTCACCTTACCATGACCATTGGTTGTACGGTCCAGTGTAAAGTCATGAATGACAACAGGAACACCGTCCTTCGAGAGCTGGACATCCAATTCCATCCAGTGTACAAAAGGCATGGCAATGGCCATCCGGATCGCTGCTAATGTATTCTCCGGAGCTTTACCGGAAAATCCCCGATGGGCAACACATAAATTGTTCATCATAAGGACCTCCCAGGAACCCTATTTTGTAACTTGAGTCACTTTGCCGTCACTGTTGATCTTAACTCGACCAGCAGATAAAGACTCTATTTTTTTCAGCAAAAGCTGTCCGTTCACCTGATTCATGGGCACGGGCTGAGCTAGCTCAGCAGTCATAGGCTTCAGCTGTAATGAACATTGACCTTTTTTACTACATTCCGCCTGAAATACAGCAGTTTCCCAAGTGGCAGGTACCGTTGATCTCGTAAAAATAAAATTACCAGTGCTGTAGGCGATCCACTTGCCTTTGTACGGCTCCACACCTTGCAATACATGTGGGTGACCACCAATGACAAGATCAGCTCCCGCATCGACAAAGCTACGTCCAAGGGTCTGCTGAGTATTATCGAACTGCTCTACCCGTTCTTTACCCCAATGGACAACTACGACAACCAAATCAGCTTTTTGTTTAGCTGCAGCAATCGCTTTAAGTCCTTCTCTACTATCATATACTGAAGCAAGCCCGGGTTTATTTTTTCCCGCCATCCAATCAGATGCAGGAATCACCCGTGTGAACCCCAGCAAGGCGATCTTAATCCCTTTACGCTCAAAATATTGCGCTGAGAATGCTTCTTTACTATTGAGTCCAGCACCAACATAAGGAATGCCTCTTTCCGAGAGATGACTCAGCGTGTCTCTCAGGCCTTCCTCCCCTTGATCAAGCGTGTGATTGTTCGCCATATTTACTGCATCCACTCCGGCTGCTTTAAGAGCATCTAGTGCTTTGGGCGAGCCTTTGAATACGTATTGCTTATTAGCGGCGCCAACCCCACCCGTGGTCACAGGAGTCTCCAGATTCACAATCGTAAGATCATCCTTCTTGAACATTCCATCGAGCGCGGCATACGAATAGTCGTAACCTTTCTTTTCGAGCAATTCCCCGGCTTTCCCCGAAAAAATAACATCTCCACCAAAATTCAAGGTCACTGTATTGCCAGAAGCCTGGTCATCTGATGGAAGTCCAGACACAGAACCACCATCTGCGACTTGGGAGCTACCTTCATCTGGCGAAGGGGTCTCAGTTGGTACAGGCGCCTGTGTTTCAACATTTTCTTCTCTCTTTGGCTCTGGTGTAGGTGTAGCTTCCGGGGTTACCGTTGGAGAAGGGATGGGAGACTCCGTGGCTTCAGGCGTTGCAGTCACTATAGGTGCTGTCTCCTGAGCAGTACTATCCGGCGTAGGCGAAGCCGTCATTTGCGCCACTGGAGGTGGCTCAGAACTTCCCTTGAATCTGTCATCCATAAAACTATAGCTGAGCGCCACAATAATCAACAGAAGTAGACCTGCATTGACCCACATCCAGGCCGTTCTGCGCTTACGTTTGCTCTTATGTTTGTTCTTCTGTCTAGAACGCGATCGCGGCGGATACATTGTTTCTATGATCTCCTCTACTCTCAAATTGGTTCTATTATAGCATACCTAGCACCTGTCCCTCCAAATACGAGAGTCCATTAAAATAGTATAATCTAATTTTCAAACAAAAACGGTGAAGCAAAAAAATCTTCGCTTCACCGTTCATTATATAATTCTAACTCTCCCGTAAATGAACAATTAATTCGATATACGCTTTGCAGCGCTTTGTGCTGTAAGCTTAGCCTGCTTAACACAATCGGGCATTGCCACTCCATCATATCCAGTTCCAAAGACATATATCCCAGGAAGTGTGGTCTCAAGCTCCCTATGGAATTTAGAAAGATTGTCAAGATGTCCAACAGGATACTGTGGCATCGAATGTTCCGAACGAGTAATTTCCGTGAATATAGGTTTCGCTGTAATGCCCATGATCTCTCGTAAATCCTTACTCACTAGCTCCGTAAGAGCCTCATCTGGAAGTTGAACATTCTGCTCATCTCCGGAACGGCCTACATGACAGCGCATAAGTACTTTATCATCTGGACTCGTATGCGGCCACTTCGTTGACGTCCATGTACAGGCAGTAATATTGCGCCCTTCCTTACGTGGCACAAGAAAACCTGCTCCAGCATCATCAATTTCGATATCCTTCTTGTCGAAGGCCATGACTAAGTTCGCAACCGATACATAATTTACCGCATCGAGTGCTGAAACATCCACATGTGGACGCAAAAGTTCGGCAGCAAAAGAATTTGGTGTGGTGATATATATTTCATCCGCAAGCAGCCGTTCGCCACTTTCCAGTTCTAGCTCATAACGAGAAGCATTAGTTCCTGTAGCATGTATAGAGACCACCGCAGCTTCAGTTCGCTGTTCTACATCATGCAGTTCATGAATCAAGCCATGCACGAGACTTTGTAGTCCTTTTCGAAATGTCAGAAAAGTGCTGTTCTTTGTGCTCGTATTTGTCTTGGAGGAATTCTGTTCTTTAATGATTCCACGAATAAGACCACCATACTGCCGCTCTACTTCTCCAAATTGCGGAAAGGTAGCCTGTAGGCTGACTTTGCGTAAATCCCCAGCATACATACCGGCTAATAGCGGTTCGGTCAAATTCTCCATCACTTCAGTACCTAAACGTCGCTCAATCAGCTGTCCGAGGGATTCATCGTCATTACTCCGCTTAGGAGGAAGGATCAAGTCCATCAGCGCGCGTATTTTGCCACCGAATGAAACCAGAGCACTTGATAGAAATGGCTTTAGTTCAGTAGGAATTCCAAGCACAAGACCGGAAGGCATAGGATGAAGCTTGTCACGCTGTAGTATATAGGTCTTCTCTGCCTTTGGATTTGTGTTCACCAGCTCGTGATCTAGCTCTAATTCCTTAGCCAATTCAATCATCTCTGTTTTGCTAGCTAAAAAAGAATCCGGACCTTTCTCAATCACAAATCCATCCCGGTGCAATGTTTCGATCTTCCCACCAAGAGTCTTGTCTTTCTCTAGCAGTACAATATCAGGTTTCATACCAGCTTCTTTGTAAAACTTACGAATGTAAAAGGCGGCGCTGAGTCCACTCAGCCCACCGCCTATGATAACAATTCGCCTAGAGGGACCAGTCATGACTGACCGGCCGACATTTGATTCAGTCTTGTACGAACAACATCGCTCAATACGGACATGTACGCAGGATCGCTGTTTAATGATTCAATCCGCATAAGACGCATATCCAGCTCTGAAGCTACGGCTGTTGCCTCGATATCAAGGTCATACAGCACTTCTAAATGATCGGATACGAACCCGATCGGTGCCACTAGAACATACTCTACCTGTTCCTTGCTAAGCTGCTGAAGTGTATCCAGAATATCTGGTCCAAGCCATGGTTCAGCAGTCCGTCCTGCACTTTGCCACGTAAACTGCCAATTGGTTATCCCCGCTTGATCTGCAATAGCCTTTGAGGTCTCCAATAGTTGATCTTTATAAGGATCCCCCATAGCTAGAATACGCTCTGGAAGACTATGCGCGCTAAATAATACCCTTATCTCATCGCGAGTAGCGCCTGCTTCGATATATTGATCTATTTTCGCAGTTACTCTCCGGCTTAGAACATCGATCAATACTGGGTGCATATGGTAACTCTCCACAAAACCCATGTTGATTTTACATGCATCAGCCTTTTCCTGAGCACGTTTGATGTAGCCACCCACGCTCATGCTTGAATAGTGAGGGGCAAGCACAACACCAACCGCTTGGGTAATGCCGTCCTTCGCCATAGCCTCGACGCCGTCCTCAATAAACGGATAGGCATGCTTCAAACCCTGATAGCAGACAAATTCAACATCCGCCCCAGCTTTATCCGCGTTTAGTGCTGCCTGTAATGCAGCTACTTGACGGTCTGTGTTCTCCCGCAGCGGGAATACACCCCCGACGATCGCTTCATAGCGATCTGTTAATTCTTTAAGCTGCTCCGCTGTCGGCGGATTACCTCGCCGAATATGAGTGTAATATGCTTCAACGTCTTCTAAGCTTTTAGGAGTGCCATACGACATGACGAGAACACCTATTTTTGCTGTCACGGATTCCATCCCCTTATAGATTTAATAGGCTATTTTTAAGAACGCAGTTTGGCTGATTCTTTCAATACTTCCTGTGAATATTCGTGAATATATTCCGTTAATTCTCTAAGCTTCTCTAAAGAAGCCTCCGGGAATAAGCCGTGACCCAGATTGAAGATATATCCCGGCTCTTGTACCCCTTCATCAATTAACGCTTTCGCGTGCTCCTTCAAGACGTCCATCGGCGCTGTAAGTAAATACGGATCCAGGTTGCCTTGAATCGCAAATTTCCCACCGGTTCTGCGTCGACCTTCGGACAAGCTCACACGCCAGTCCACCCCGATTACATCCGCTTGAAGCTTCGTAAGACTCGGTAGCAATTCGCCAGAGCTTACGCCAGGAAAGTATATTTTCGGTACATCAAGATCGGATAATTCGGAAAAAATACGAGAAACCGTCGGTAACACATACTTTTCAAAATCGCGAGGCGCAAGGGCACCGACCCAGCTGTCGAACAATTGAAACGCTTTTCCACCACTACGCACGTGACTGCGGAGGTAAGCGATAATCATATCGCCGAGCTTGTCCATTAGCATTTCCCAGACACGGGGTTCACTGTACATTAGCTCTTTAGTCCGAATATATCCTTTGGAAGGTCTGCCTTCGATCAGATAGCTGGCAATTGTAAACGGTGCGCCTGCGAAAGTAATCAAGGGCACGTCCAGCTCCTTATCCAGAATTGCAATCGTCTCCAAAATATGTCCGAGATCGCCTTCAACATCAATGGGCTTCAGTCTCTCGACATCTGCTGCAGAGCGAATCGGATTCTCGATCACAGGGCCAATATCTTTGACGATATCAAATTTCACACCGATAGAAGCGACCGGATTCATAATGTCTGAATACAAAATGGCCGCGTCCACACCTAGCTTGCGCACAGGCATCAAGGTTACTTCAGCCGCCAACTCGGGCTGTTTGCAGATTTCAAGCAATGAGTACTTTTCCTTGATTTTACGGTACTCGGGATCATAACGGCCGGCCTGCCGCATGTACCATACGGGAACGTGCTCCGTATCCTGCTTTCTGCAGGCGCGGATAAAAGTGTCGTTGTAGGTCATGATAAGATCTCCATTATATTTTATAAGATTTTTTAAAATAAACGCTTACCGTCCTAATAAGGACGCCGATGGCGTTTATGCTTGATCGGCATACTTACTATTATGCCCTTTTTAAAAGGTTGTAACAAGCAAAACGAAGATCGTGGAATGACAATCCTATGACATTACTATGACATGTATTGCACTTTTGAAGCTAAAAAAATGATATACTGATAAAATGTCTATTTTTCTGTGAATCATGTATTTTCTGAAATTCTTTGAAAGGAAGTGAAAGCACTTTGAAGAAATGGGAGACATGGAAGGTCAACCTCTTAGTGCTTTGGTTCGGACAATTCTTGGTAAATGCCGGAATGACGATGATTACACCGTTCCTGACCTTGTATCTTGCTAAGGATCTTGGAGTTCAGGGTGAGCATGAAATTGGAATTTGGGCGGGCCTTATTTTTGCCGCAAACTTTTTAACTTCTTTCATTTTCCAGCCACTATGGGGAAAACTTGCTGACAAATATGGACGTAAAATCATGCTCCTGCGCTCCAGCTTTGGCATGGCTATCGTTATGGTGTTGATGGGCTTCGCACAATCCCCTATGCAGCTGCTTTTACTGCGACTGCTAAACGGTACAATCTCCGGCTTCAATCCCGCTTCCATCGCACTCGTTTCGGGTACTACTCCGAAAGCACGTATGGGATTTTCGATGGGGCTGATGCAGTCGGGTTCTGTTGCAGGTACCATCCTTGGACCACTTATTGGTGGTTTTCTTGCTGATTTAATCGGATTTCGTCCGATCTTTTATGTCGTTGGCGCCTTGCTCTTCATCGCCTCTCTGCTGGCATTATTTCTCGTTAAAGAGAAATTTGATCGTGCAGAAGCCGCACAGGAGCCACAGGTGTCAGTAATGGAGGGCTTGAAGGAATTGATCAAAATCCCTCAGCTCCCGGCGCTGTTTGGTGTAACCTTTTTGCTGCAATTTGCAATGATCAGCCCCATGGCCTTGCTGCCACTGTATGTTGAAAAGTTAAATGGGCCTGCTGAGAATATAGCCTTTTTAGCCGGAATGGTCAGCGCAGTTACAGGGATCTCCAACATGCTGGCTTCCCCCTTGCTCGGCAAGCTGAGTGATAAAGTCGGCGCACACCGCATTCTGACCTACGCGTTAATCGGGGCCTCGCTATTCCTGATTCCGCAAGCATTCGTTACTAGCGTGTGGCAGCTAATTATTGTCCGTTTTCTCATGGGAATTTTTATGGGCGGCCTATTGCCCAGCGTTAATGCGCTTATCCGGTCTTATACCCCTGACGGGAAAGAAAGCCGCGCATTCGGCTTCAACGGCAGCACATTGTCACTGGGCAATATGCTGGGAGCTATCATAGGCGGCTTTCTATCTGGTTATATTGGTATTGAGGGACTGTTTATCATCTCCGGAAGCTTGTTGCTGTTAAACACCGTATGGGTCCGGGTTAAGCTATACAAAGCTACTCCGCCACGGCTATTTCGCTAATTTTCTGCTATTTCACCATTGCCAACGCCAGTCCATCATAGGCTGGCAGACAAGTGCTGATCAGACGGTCATCGGTGGCGATCATTTCATTGAAATGCCGTACAGCCAGAATGGCAGGTCCATTTCGATCTGTATTTAGCGTCCGTCCGCGGAGAAAGATATTATCACCAGCAATAATCGCGCCTGGATTAGCCATCTTGATGGCATATTCCAAGTAATTGGTATAGTTAATCTTGTCTGCGTCGATAAAGAAGAAATCGAACTTAGCTCCCTCTTCGTCCAGTGCCTTCAGGCTGTCCATCGCGGGTCCTATTCTATATTCCGTAGAATCACCGAATCCGGCCAGTTCTAAATTACGGCGAGCAAGCTCGGCATAATCGGCCCTCAGCTCTAGCGAAGTCAGCGTGCCACCTTCAGTGAAGCCGCGAGATAAGCAAATCCCGCTGTAGCCGCCAAGTGCGCCAATCTCCAAAATACGCGTGGAGCGGGACAGTCTAACAAGCATAGTGAGCAGTCTTCCGTACCCCGGCTCGACAGATACCTCCGGCATCCCCGCTTGGACGATAGCTTCTTTTACCTGAAGCAGGATTTCGTCCTCGGTATAAAGTTGTTCACTGTATTCTTCTTGGGTAAGCATAAAGATTCTCCTTTGATGATCCCCCGTTTTCTCGAATGAAGGGATGACGGGGAAGATTTTATGGTTTATGGAATGCCGGGCATTGTGAAGTGTCCCGCATTCCCCTATACTTGTATGGATGCTTTTCTTATGGTATTGGCTTTTCTTATTGTACTGGTTTTTTGTATTTATCTACAAGTTAAACGGAGTTGAGAGTATTTGAGCAAATTACAATTAATCGCTACTGCCCCTATGGGATTAGAAGCTGTAGTAGCGCGCGAATTAAACGAACTGGGTTATGAGACCACGGTCGAGAATGGTCGTGTATTGTTCAGTGGTGATTATATCGACATCTGTCGCTGTAATTTATGGCTGCGTACATCCGACCGCGTATTAGTAAAAATGGGTCAATTCCCCGCTAAAACCTTCGATGAGTTATTTGAGGGTGTTAAAGCGCTGCCTTGGGAAGACTGGATTCCCGAGAATGGAGAATTTCCGGTTGAAGGACGATCCCATAAATCACAACTAACGAGTGTACCCGCTTCCCAAGGGATTGTCAAAAAAGCTATCGTCGAGAAGCTGAAGCTCTCCTATCATACGGACTGGTTCCCAGAGAACGGACCTCGATATGTGATCGAAGTGATTCTGTTAAACGATATCGCGCTTATCACGCTAGACACCACCGGACCTGCTCTTCACAAACGCGGATACCGCAGGCAGGCTACAGAAGCGCCACTGAAGGAAACGATGGCCGCAGCTTTAATCCAGCTTAGCCGCTGGAATGGCCACCGTCCGTTATATGATCCATGTTGTGGTTCGGGAACATTATTGATCGAAGCCGCGATGATCGCTTGGAATATCGCACCGGGACTACGCCGTTCCTTCCCTTCAGAACATTGGCCAGTCATTCCTAAGCATCTGTGGGAAGAAGCTCGCGAAGAAGCTTTCGATGCCGTACGAGACGATTATCCATTGCAGCTAACCGGCACGGATATCGATCCTGCTGCTATAGAAATTGCTGAAGCCGCTGCTAAAAGCGCCGGCCTGTCCGGAGAAATAACCTTCACCGTGATGGCTGCCGCCAAAGCAAGACCCCAAGGCGAATACGGCTGTATCATTACCAACCCGCCATATGGTGAACGGATCAGTAATGATAAAGAGGTGGAGAAGCTGACTCGCCAGTTTGGTGAAATGATGTTGTATCTACCGACTTGGTCATTCTTTGCAATTAGTCCTTATAAGGAATTCGAACAATATTACGGACGTAAAGCGGACAAACGTCGCAAGTTGTATAACGGACGTATTGAGTGTCAATATTATCAATACTTGGGTCCACTTCCACCTAGAAATCCGAAATAATTCGGAAGACAATTACGCCAAGCATAAACGCCTTCGGCGTCCTTAAAAGGACGGTAAACGTTTATGCGAGAAATATAAGAACGGACATCTACCTCGATTGAGGACGGTGTCCGTTTCTTCTTACATACTCAACTTCTGCGCTAGGAGGCTTTAACGTGTCACGAGATCCATTTAGTAGGAGCAGCTCATCCATAACGGATAGAATGATCACTATTGTCCGCTCCCGTTATATTGGTTATATCCTTTTTCTTGTCCTTATGCTCGCTAAGCTAATGTTTCTTCACAGCGGCCTGCATGCTCCTAATATTGATATGAACCGTCTCGACAAGCTCATTGCTCTCGGTTCAGTTATGCTGTTATCCTTTTGGGTGTTATGGCTCCCCCGACGTGGACAAACCATAGCCCTGATAATCATAAACGTGCTCCTGACATTACTTATTTATTCTGATATTGTCTACTATCGCTACTTTCAGGATTTCATCACCGTTCCCGTTCTTTTTCAAGCCGGACAGATGGATGCACTTGGCGGAAGTATCTTTGCACTACTCCGTCCCTCTGATCTCTACTTGTTCGCGGATTGGCTGATATTTCTGGTTTACACCATTTGGGTAGTGTTATTCCGTCGGAACACGCCTGCCTATAATAATGGACAGCCTTCCTATTATGCTCGCACAAGGCATTTTCGTCCCTCTTCACGCTTAATGAGAGGACTAAGACGGAGCGTTAACGGGGTCGTTGCATTGGTATTAGGCTGTATTCTGACCTTTGGCCCTATCCACTCTTACGCCACTACGTGGGCCAAGGGTTTATTCACTGGTAACTGGTGGAGCTTGGCGATGTATAACGTTACTGGACTAATTGGATTTCACGGTTATGATATTTACTTGTATGCCAAAGATCATTTAGGCCCGCAGCCTGAGCTTTCACAAAAGGAAGCCAGCTCCATGAAGCTCTGGTTCAATGAACACAATGCTGAGCAAAGTGCTCTTAACGACAGCTTTGGAAAATACAGCGGAAGCAACATCGTTGTTATTCAGGCCGAAGCTTTTATGAATTTTGTAGTGGGACGATCGATCAATGGACAAGAGGTCACACCTAATTTGAACGCTCTAATCAAAGAGAATACCTACTTCAGTAATTACTATCATCAGACCTCACAAGGACGAACCTCCGATGCGGATTTCGCCTCGAATGGTTCACTGTATCCGCTGGTCTCCGGCTCAGTATTTGTCCGTTACCCGGATCATCAATTTGACACGTTACCTGCCATTTTGAAGTCCAAGGGCTATAGCAGCAATGCCTTCCATGCGTATGAAGGAAGCTTCTGGAATCGGCAGATTATGTATAAAGCGATGGGGTATGACAATTTTTATAGCAAAAAAGACTTTAAGATCGACGAGCCCCTAGGCTGGTCATTGGGAGATAAATCATTCCTGCGGCAGTCCCTAAATATTATGGATTCTGTAGAATCGATCCAGAAGCCCTTTTACTCTTTTTTGACTACACTATCTAGTCATCACCCATATTCTCTCCCTGCGGCTAAGCAAGGGCTTGATACCGGGGAGTTTAAAGGTACCATCTTCGGAGATTATTTGCAGGCTGTTCATTATACAGATGAAGCTCTAGGTGAATTGGTGAGTGATATGAAGCAGCGTGGGTTGTGGGATAACACGATCCTTGCCTTTTATGGTGATCATGATAACTCGATCCAAGAAACCTCTTATTACGAACAATTTCTTGGTAAAAGCTTAAGTAAGCTCGACATGCATCAAATCATGCATCAAGTTCCATTACTCATTCATCTGCCGGGTAATAACACCTCGGTGATTGATTCTAATCCGGCTGGTCAATTGGATCTCACACCTTCCTTACTCCATCTGCTTGGGATCTCACAAGATCCTTATTATCTCATGGGTAATAATCTGTTCAGTGGCAAAGAGCGACTTGTGACACTGCGAACCGGTGCCTTTGCCGATGCGAAGCGCTCCTATCTTCCAAGTGAAAATGGACAATTCAACAGTGGCACCTGTTATAGCCTCGACAGCCGCGAAGCCATTGACGTTGCGGGGTGCAGCACCGGGTTCGAGACAAGTAAGCAACGACTGCAAATCTCAGACGATATCATGAAATACGATGGCATCAAGATGCTCCGAAAGGAAGAATCTGCACCATAAAAATTTCATTTATAAAACAAAAAGCCCTAAACTCCGTCATCAACACGGGTTTAGGGCTTTTTAAGTTGATGGATAAGACCTCTGCATTATTTCTGAACGGCCGGTTGCTTGATAAAAGCTTCTACCTTCTTCAACACTTCTTCCTCTGTTGGAGCACTCACATAACGACCATTAACATATACAAAGGCCCGTTTGCCACATGGACCACAGTACGACTTACAGCCGACCTTGATCTCTGCATCAGGCGCCATCTTTTGCAGTTTGGGTATGATACTCTTCAATTTCATAAAATTACATTCATCGCACACTTGTATATCGTTAGCCATGGAGCAACCCTTCTTTATGTCCCAAATTTAAGGCGAAACGTTTAGTGATCGCCGTGATTACCTTTAGACGGATTAGTAATAACAAAACCTTCTTCAGGAAGATATAAATAATCAACGACCACACCATCAAGGAGCGGTTGATTCGGATCTAGAATAACATCGATTTCTTTATCTGTCGAGACTACAACATCATTCTCATTAGGCGTGTCCAAATCCAGTCCGTAGTGAGCATGATCACCGTGAGCATGCGTAATCGCTACGCGAAGTTTCAACTCGCTGTTTCCTTCAAGTTCCATTTGTTTCTTTATCACTTTAGCCGCATTGCGGGTAATTTTGACCTTCATCTATCATCCATCTCCTAGTACTTAAATTAAATACTCAATTACCTATTTTAAAGGTAAATGATATCTAAAAGCAACTATATTAACAAATTAGATACACAATCCAAGGTAGATCTCACTTCACTGCCTCATTTTACGGCCTGAAGTGCCGGGTATTTTCGTCCCATCCGTGACACGAACCAGCCCATAAGAAGCATCGTCACACCAATATCATCGATCGGTAAAAAAGGCATAAAATCCGGCAACACCCAATAGAGCAGAACTGGGATTGTGAATAAAAGCTTGTCCCCTATTGCGACTTTAGGGGAGATCACATATCGCCAGGAACTACTGAAGATAGTAGACCATTGTTTCAGTGACAGCAGTTTTTTCAGTTTCATAGTGACCCTCCTCCCAAGTAAAAAGGATACAGCCGCGGATAACGTGTAGTGACGACAGCGGCCATACCCTATGGTTTATGTTACGCAAGTTTACTGTAATTGTTTCATAATTATTTCACATTGGATAGTATCGTTCCCAAAATTAGACCCGTTTCTAGCGCCATATCCTCAAAATCTGCCAGTGGCAACGGATTTTTGCCGATCCCCAGCTCTACTGTAAATCCTGGTTTACGAAAGGTCTGGATGAACCAATCCTTATACCCGGCATCGCTGCCAGTTAATTCGACTGCACGATAGCTGCTCGCTGCGGCCAACCGTGTTGCTAATTCGCGGCTTTCGGGAGGTTCATATCCCCGGTAATTCCAGTAGATCTCTCCTCCTTGGCTATGCAAAGACACTGCAGCTTCTCCGGGCGCGTTCTCAGTAAGTACCGCTAGAGCGGCTGCCTCAGGTTCACTTAGCGCCTCAGGACCACTGTAATCACGCGGAGAGGGCAGGATTACACCACGGCGTTCCCGTTCCTCTTCCCAATGAGCAGGGAACTGATCCCCGAGATCCACACCGCGTATATTGGCCTTCCAATGGCGAAAACTCCGCCGTCCCCCGTTCCATTTCATAAGGTCCTCATAATAAGGGTGGCCTGGTAAAACGCCCTCCTGCACTAACTCCACGCCGTCAGGGTTAGCCATGGGTACAGCCCATAGGGTCCAATTATTGTACCATTCCTCTGGACGATGACCATTCCATGCCAAACCTTTAGCATAAGCTGCTGCATACTCTTCTATGAACGACATCAGGCAAGGCGAGGTCAGCCATTCATTAGCATGTAGAGCCGCATTAACATGCAAATGGCGGGTTCCATTGCCTATTTTAAGCACATGAATTGGCTTGCCGAGCACACTGTTGCCAATTGGATATGCTTGTATAAAAGGATATTGTGCAATCAGACTGCTGATATCGTTCTCAACATCAACCGGACCGTACTCTCCACGTAAGAATACCACTCGCTCTGGAATCGGAGGCGGAATGACGAGCACTTTTCCCGGTGTACAAAAGCGCCCTGAGGACACACCTGGATTAAGCTTCTCCAAATCATCTAAACTCACATTGAATAATGAGGTTATGCGTTCAAGATCGTCCCCTTCCTGCACCGCATACCTTTTACGTGGCGAAGACGGCAGAAATAAAACCTGGCCCGGATATAAATAAGACTGTCTCCCAACCCATGGATTGCCTTGAATGACATGCTCAGGGGTTAATCCATGCAGGGCGGCAATTCGGCTTACGGTATCTCCCCTGCTTGCAATATATTGTCGCATTAGGTCTCATCCTCTCGGCCTTAAATTGCTGATACGGTGGATACAAAAATAGCAGCAAACAGCACTTAACTCTATTGTATGCAAGAGCCACTACCCTGCATGAAGGAGAAATGAATCACAAGAAAATAGGCTGGGAATTATGCTTCCCAGCCTATTTTATCTTACACTCCGTAGAGTTTGTCCCTATTCAATTCAACATTGCTCTGCTTATAACGTGGATACTTGCCATACTACTGGGGTACGTTTAATTTGTTCTCCAAGCCAGTCTCGGGCAATTCGCTGAAACATTTCAGCATCACCACTGCAGAAGAACTGATGAATTGGACTTTCATCCCCGATGGACAGCTTGCCTTTATCGTATAAAATCGTGCTGATCTCACGAGCTGTCTCATCTGCGGAACTGATCAGTTTGACTCCCGGTCCCATGGTCTCTCCAATAGGCTCAACAAGAAATGGATAATGAGTGCATCCTAAAATTAAAGTATCGATGTTATTATCTTTAATGCCTTCCAATGCATGCTCTACAATTTCATAACTTATCTCAGAGCGGAACATGCCTTGCTCAACGAGTGGGACAAGTGCTGGGCAGGCTTGACTTACAACCTCAACAAAAGGAGACAGCTGCTTTAGTGCGTTAGTATAAGCCCCACTGCCGATGGTTCCTATTGTACCGATCACGCCGACATGTCCGCTTTTGGTCGCGCTAATTGCAGCACGGGCTCCGGGATGAATCACCCCAATGACAGGGATAGAGACCTTGGCTGAGATATAATCGAGTGCCGCAGCTGTTGCGGTATTACAAGCGATAACAATCATTTTAGGATTAAACTGGATCAAATAATCTACAATTTGTTCTGTAAACAATGTTACTTCCTCGGTCGAACGGGGTCCGTACGGAGCTCGGGCCGTATCTCCGAAATAAATGATTTTCTCCCGCGGGAGCTGCCTCATCACTTCTTTGACAACTGTTAGCCCTCCCACACCTGAGTCTAATATTGCAATAGCTTGCTGCACGAACACACCGCTTCCTTCTACTTGTTTTGTGTAGCTTATGTAAGCCGAAAACAAAATGTACCTGACTTTCAGCCCCAATTGCAGATATTACTCCTTTTGGACTCTTAGTTCAAGCCAATACTTTTTCCATCATTTAACAGGTCTATGAGAATGAAATAAAAAAGCCACCTTCCGCCCAATGCGAAAAAGCGGCTCTATTAAAAGAGAATAAGTACTTTTTGACCGTAAAACCAAACACTCCATCCACTGTTTCATTATGCGATTTCGTTATTGTCCTTGTCATCTAGCTGTGCTTCTTCAAGACTAGCTTCTTCACTGCTTACTTCTTCATTTACAGGCGATACCTCTAACTCCGTTACCTCTTCCAAAGTTGCCGCTGCCTCTTGAATCGTTTCTTCCGTAGCAGTTCCACTTACTGCTACAGTAGCAGTATCTTCTTCTACAGCATTCGAACATGATTTGCTCCATTCGCGAACCTCATGGACTACATGACCTATAGAATCCTTAGCTTTGTCATACAGCTCAACGCTCTTGTCTCCAGCCTGCACGGCAATTCCCTGTACCTTTTCAATGCCAGCAGCTGTTCCTTCCGCAATATCCTTGCGCAGCTCTTTACCTGGCTTAGGCGCGAACAGAAGTGCTGTCACTGATCCAACCACACTTCCGACTAAAGCTCCCCATAACAAACCTTTTGTGTCCTTTTTCATCGTTTCATCTCTCCTTTAAATTCATTGCTCCCCGCTCTACCGGGCTAATGCCTATATCTGCTATATCATAAGCAGCAGGAGTTTGTCTTGTGACTAATTATTACGACTTTTCAGAAGTTTTGTCTGTTACATTTTTGGGTGCAATTGCGTATCGGCAGCATTGTCCGCCTTCTGCCATACATTCACTTCGTGTAACCTTAGCATCCAGCAATTCCTCAAATAGGCTATGCTCGCATTGACAAGCTTTACGATACTGAGTAGCCACCTGGCGAATCGGGCAGTTGTATTCTTTTATGACATACGAACCATCCTCTTCTCGGTTCCACTCCGCCATATATCCACCAGCGTTTTGGATCGACGATAACTCAGCTACTCGCTCTTCCAAATTCCGGCGTTCCATCATCGGTGCATACTGGGTGAGCATCCGGCGACGGCGTCCCTCAAACAATGTATTAACAGCTTCCAACCCACTGCCATAATCCAATTCACGCAAAAGCTCCAAAGCCAGATTGTGATAGCTTTTTGGAAAATACTCTTCGGACTTCTCCGTTAAAGAATACATATGTAAAGGCCGCCCCATCGCTTGCCGAACCACTTTTGTCTTAGCAAGTCCCTCCTGCTCCAGCTGAAGCACATGACGACGGACACCCATCTCTGTAATTCCCAATTCTTCTGCCAGCGCGCCGATGGTCAGTGGTCCTTTCGTCTTCAGGAGCGTCATAATCAAGTGCCTTGTCGATCCATTTTCCTGCCCCATCTTCATCATAAAGGAACCCCCTCTCTTTCACGGCTACCGCCTATTTTATATGATTCTATCTTATGCTATTATAGCGTTACACCGGACCCAAGTTCCTGATCCAAATAATTCCCTACTTCAACAGCAAACTTCTCTAGCACCTCTGAAAGGATTGGTGTGAGCGGGTGTAGTGCTTCTCTTTCCCAGGCAAAATAATCCTGCACGAGCGGCTTACGAAGTGCGACAAGCTCTATCAATCGCTCGTAGATCTCACTTTTACCTAGTACTTTTTCTTCATGTATAATTGAAATGATATCCTCATAACTTCCGGCATCACGCATAATAAAACCGTCAATCAGACAACTACCAACGTCCGTAACCACCTCTATCGCCAGATGAAGGCAGCGTTCTTGTATTAGTCCGGTTAAAGTATTGCCATCCCATGAAGCTGTTACAGTCCGAAGACCTGTAGTTATATCTGGGATTTGAGCAAGAATGGTTTCGATTTGTTTGCGGTTGACATAATACACAGCAATACCCCCATGTCAAAAATAGTTAGAGAAATCTGCATTATCCCTACTTACCGCGTTTGCCGCGGCGTTTCAGCCAAAAGAACATAATGAAACATGCCGCAAGAAAAACGACCAAATAAGTTAACGCTTCCATCGGATACTCGAGCTCACGCATTCCTGTCACCGCTTCCGGTATAAAATGATGATGCTTGTTAATCAGTAGATCGCTTAAATTACGTAATCCACAGCAATTGAAAGTTCTTTAACTTCATTAATATGAGCTATAACTTCCTTATGCGCCGGATGAACCTGATAAGCCTGTAAATCATCTAGAGAAGCTACCACCGTAACTAAAGCAATATCAAAGGATCGATCAGAATGAATGATATCAGCACCCACTTCAATCGAAAGGAGCTGCGGGATTTTACCTTCCATATTTCGCAGTACGGCTACCGTTGCCGCAACGCTTTCTTCGGACCGGTCCTTCAATTTAAAAAACACAATATGCTTGATCATTCTATCTCGCTCCCTGTTGTAATATTGTAATTAGATATTAAAAATATATCATAAGCGTACGCGTTCTGGAAGAAACTTAAAAAGTGATGTCAGAAATAGCAGCATTAACCATTGCCGATGTATATGAAAGTGTTGTAGTATATTTTTAAAAAATCGGAGGAATTATGCCTAGTAACCAACAAGAAACTCATAATATCCAGGCGTGGTCTCTGATCAACCGCAAATATCTTGGACAAGGCGTTCGTGTAAAAAGATTCCGCCGTCCAAAGCGCAGCCAGATTAGAAACCGTGTGTTACTTGCTGTATTGATGGCTAAGGATATCAAACTTTCACGACTCGCAGAAGATCTTGGTATATCCTCTCGCAGCGTAAGCGCCTGGGTATACGAAGGTCGTATCCCTTCCAACAATAACATTGACAAGACCTGCCGCCTACTCGGGTACCCGCCCCACATTTTGTTCAATGAAGCACTGATTCGTCAGAGTCCAATTGTATGTCAACCAACTCCTTCACGATTTATGAAAAGAAGTATTACCAGTTCGCCCCGCAGCAATGTGATTCTAACCGGCCTCTGTATGGTTTACGATTTTTCCGTAACCGATGTAAGTATTTGGATAGGTGTTCATCCCGGGACGTTTCGAAAATGGTTGCACAGCAGCCATCTGCCTACCCCTGCTCTGCAGGAAAAAGCCGAAACCTTCTTCCGAATTCCACGACATATTCTATTTGCAGACTGCGGAACGCTCTAATGTGATCCTATCGCTTAATAAGTTCAAGGCCAGCCCTTCTTCCTTAATTAGGAGAAGGGTTTTTTGCCATATTTTTTTCTTAAAAAAGGGTCATACTACTGTTTAGGTACATTGTTCAGTACTAAAGAACGGAACAGGAGGCGTAAGATGAGACTTGACGGAATACTATCTGAAGGCTACACCGATACTTGGGACGTGGCCCCCGGTGTCATCGGACTACGAACCATGTTCGTAAATTGCGCATTCATCGGCCAGCCCAATTCGGACTGGATCATTGTAGATACGGGACTTAGCTCTTACACAAACAGAATTATAGATTATGCTAAGGAGAAGTATGAGAAGCCACCGGTGGCAATTATCCTGACTCATGGGCATTTTGACCATATCGGAGGTGTGAAAAAGCTTATTGAGGAATGGAATGTACCCGTGTATGCTCACCCACTAGAGCTTCCTTATCTAACAGGTAAAGCGGATTATCCTCCAGCCGATCCGGCCGTAGGCGGCGGGCTGATGAGTATGGTGTCCTCATTATTTTCACATCATGGCATCGACCTTGGATCAGCTATACATCCATTACCCGAAGACAGAACCGTCCCCGGAGCAAAGGGCTGGAAATGGATCCATACACCTGGACATAGTCCCGGACATATTTCACTATTCAGACCAGAAGATAAGGTACTGATTGCTGGTGACACCTTTCTTACAGTCAAACAAGAGTCCGTATTCGCAGTAGCTACCCAGCATCAGGTGGTGCACGGCCCACCCTCTTATTTCACGACGGACTGGGAAGACGCGGAAAAGTCGGTCCGCACACTTGCGTTGCTAGATCCTCATATCGTTCTCTCTGGACATGGGGTGCCTATGGAGGGTGAAAAATTATCTACTCAGCTTGCTCATTTATGCAAGAATTTCAAGGAAATGGCGTTGCCGGGTCAAGGGAAGTTCGTGTGATTTCCTTACGGGGTCCCATTTTGCTGAAATAGCCAATGCGCCCCCGCATCATTCAAGACTACACTCTATACCAATATTGATATATCTCCTTAAATCCGAGCTTGTCGTACAAAGCCGAAGCTCCAGTATTAGCTTGTACAACCTGCAAAAAAGCGGTTGTTGCACCCTGCGTCTTGCCCCAGTGTAGTAATGCAAGCAGCAGTTGTTCCGCCATACCTTGTCTACGCTGATCGGAAGCAGTGATAATATCAAAGAGACCTATGTAGCCGTTCTGAATAACACCCAGACCACAAGCGGTAGGAACGCCATTGTTAATCAACAGAATATAGCCCTGCTGCAAAAGACAAGCGGATAACATTCTAGTTAAGGTGCTCCGATTGTCTTTTGAGAGCGCAGAGAGCTTTGTAAATGCATTTAACCACTCTTCAGTTAAGCTCTCCTGAACTTGTATCTCATATCGAAGATCAGGAGTAGCTAATCCCTCCAGTTCTAATAGCCTAACAGATGATGGCTCGACAACTGTGTAACCACGCTCCGCTAGCGCCTCATCCAGGTTCGCAGGCTGGATATACGGCGTTATTTTAAATACTGGCTTTAATCCAGCATCCTTATAGTACTGCTCAGCAAGCTTAATTTGGTTTGTAAGATCCGCAAGAGAGCTTTTTTCTCCGTATAACGGATTGACCGAATTAGCTCTTTTCGTATATCCAGCTGCTGTGCGCAGAACCCAGCCATTCAGGAGAACACTCTGCTCCGCTGGCCAAGTATTAAGTGTGATTTCTTCAATTGCTTTATACAAGTTATCTCCTCCTTATTAGCCATGTTCCCGCTTATTACGCATCGCTGGTAGCAGCTTCACTGCTTCATCAGCATACGAAATATAATAGTCATATTCGGGAGACTCCTTACCATAAATGGCTATTTTCCCCTCATGGTTGTAATGTACAGCCCAGCCGAATCGCTTCGGAAGTAGAGAGGCTCGCAGGCATGGATGGTTTCTAGAGAATAGCTCCTTCCATATTTCTTCCCTACGGGTCACACGATCTTCTAGCGGAATTTGTTTATGGCGTACATGAACCTCAAACAGAAGCTCTTCATGATTGTATTTGTAAGGCTCATTAATAAGCAGCTCATATTGAATCACATGCGCAGGCGGGAGTGTACGGCAAGACATCGGCGGGATTCCCGTTTCCTCAGGACAATCCTCTGCTACACGTATGAAAGTGTTTGTATAACTCATGGGCATCACCTCTATTTTTAATTGAAATATATTCCTTCTATGATAATTCATAGTCACTATAATTGCACAGCAAAAATCCGGAACCTCTACCTCCTGGATTCCGGATTTTCATCTGCTATTTCATCTGAATTTCTATTCCTCAGCCGCTGCCGCAAGGAGTTCTTCAACAGGCCACGGAAGCGGATTATTAAACGTTGTCCAATCCTGCTTCAACTCATCTTTCGTCAACAAACATCGATCCAATCTCGCTTCGATTTGTGCTGAGTCCATACTAACACCGATAAACACGATTTCATTCATTCGATCGCCCCACAGCTCGTCCCACTTGGCTTTCATTTCAGGTTCGCTTTCCAATACCTCCTGCTGCTGATCCTCAGGCATTGTAGCTAGCCAGTAGCCGGCAGGTCCGAACTGAATCGAGGGTCCAGCCTGGCTGATACTCGCTGCAAGATCACCCTCTGCGGCAACCCATACAATCCCTTTCGCTCTGACAACTTCCTCCGGCCAATGACTAAAGAAAAAGCTTAACCTTTGCGGATGAAAGGGGGTTCTCCGGCGATAGACAAAAGAAGATATTCCGTATTCCTCCGTCTCAGGCGTATGTGTCTCCTTGTTAAGCTCCGTAATCCAACCGGAGGACAAGCTTGTTTTTTCAAAATCAAATAATCCAGTATTAAGAATCTCCTTCGGATCTACCACTCCGTTAACCGTACGGATCAGCTTGGCTGTCGGCTGAAGTTTGCGAAGCACAGCTTCAAGCTTGTTAAGCTCTTCTTCTTCTAGCAGATCACACTTATTAAGCAATAACACATCACAAGTCTCGATCTGATCAATGAGCAAATCCACAATATCGCGATAATCGTCTTCACCAGCCGTTTGATTACGATCGATCAGACTATCACCAGAAGAGAAGTCATGCCAGAATCGGCCAGCATCCACAACGGTCACCATCGTGTCCAATTGTGCGAGTGAAGTCAAATCAATATCCAGTTCTGGGTTCGCATAAGTAAAAGTCTGTGCCACCGGAACAGGCTCGCTAATGCCAGATGATTCAATGAGGATATAATCAAAACGGCCTTCAGCTGCCAGCTTTTCTACTTCGACAATCAAATCGTCGCGGAGTGTACAGCAGATACAACCATTAGACATTTCCACTAATTTCTCTTCCGTTCTAGAAAGCACATTACCTGACTTCACCAGGTTGGCGTCCACATTCACTTCACTCATATCGTTAACGATAACAGCAACTTTCAAGCCTTCACGGTTGTGCAAGACATGATTTAGCAGTGTTGTTTTTCCTGAGCCTAAGTAGCCACTTAGCACCGTAACGGGGATTTTTTTCATTCCGATCACTCCTATCATTGATTAGCATTTATGTTTGGCATTTATAGCTCTTACCGGGTTTCGCGGTGTAATGTAACTCTTTTCAGTCGTGGACAATATTTCTTCATTTCCATACGTTCTGGGTGATTTCGCTTATTCTTGGTAGTGGTATAGTTACGATCTCCTGTCTCCGTGCATGCCAAAGTAATGATTACTCTCATTGTTCCATCTCCTTTTTTAAATCGTAATAATTACGATTAACATATCGTACACGTTTTATTCACAATCTGTCAACTATGATCTTGTAAAAATTCCAACTCTCTTAATTTTGTGGTCTTTCTTGCGAACAAATCACGTATAGATGGAAATATAAAAATATGATTCTTGTATTTCCAAGAGAATCAGGCAGGAGTGGAGATCATGAAGATACCAGTAATTATTTTGAGCGGGTTTCTGGGGAGCGGGAAGACAACTCTGCTGTTGTCCCTGCTGAAAGAGAGCAAGGTAAGGGGTCTGAACCCTGGCGTAGTTATGAATGAGCTGGGAAAGAGAGATGTAGATGGGTATATTCTGCAGGAGCATACGGGTACAACCGTGACTAAGCTACTGGATGGATGTGTATGCTGTAGCCGTAAAGAGGATTTGGCAGACAGCCTGCTGGTACTGCTAAGAGGACGTCCCGATGCTATTTATATCGAGCTTACTGGCGTCGCGAATCCGGAAGAAATCGCCAAAACATTACAAGAAGCCGCACTACAAGAAAGGGTCGAATTGCATTTTACGATCACCTTATTGGATGCAGAAAACGCCTTGGAATATAACAGCAGACTCTCCTCTGACAAACAGCTGGTTCGTACCCTTCGCAAGCAGCTGTCCACCGCCGATCTCATTGTTGTTAATAAGAGCGATCTTGTAGAGCCTGAAATCTTATGGCGAATTGAAAAGGGAGTCCGAAAACAAAATACAGAGGCTGAAATCGTATATACCCATTACAGCGAGATCAACCTTTCTCCGATATTATCAGGAATCATCCCACGTAAAATCATCGCTCCCGCGCCACAACGAGCACCTCAAACCTTTAAAGGCGCAACACTTAAACAAATGAATTCAGAACAGGGAGCTACAGCTGTAAAAGAACGACAAGAAGAGCCCCACGCTTCTTTTTCCCAAGTGACCGCGATCACGTTAACCATTCCACAAGCAGGGACTACAATGCCTTCCAAAGAACAGCTAGAGGCATTCTTTCAAGAATGGGGTGACAACCTGCTCCGTGCCAAAGGGCATATCCTTTTGTCCGAACAGGAACCGGTTCAACTTGTCCAATATGCGGGAATGCGTACAAGCTGGGAGGCATCACGTTACCCTGGAATGCCTTATGTGGTATTCATCGGGATAAATTTAGATGAGGAACTGCTGGCAGATCGGTGGTCCACCTTATTCGAACCTTGACTACCCTTTCCCCTTTAAAACTACTGCCGCTGCTTCTACCGATCTCATTCCTGATTATCATTGGTTTTATATGGGTGCCAAATCAACTGGAGCTACTAGATAACGCGTACATTGACACGTTCAAAACCGGCTTTATCGGGATTTTGCTAGAAGCCTTGCCGTTTGTTTTAGCAGGAGCTTTATTATCCTCGCTGCTTCGCGTCTTTATCCCAGATGAAATGATCTCCCGCTGGATTCCACGGCAGGCGCTTCCAGCCATTTTATTCGCTTGCCTGCTCGGAATTATTTTTCCAGTATGCGAATGTGGAATGATCCCTCTCGTCCGCCGACTAATCCATAAGGGGATGCCTGTCTACGTGGCGATCGTGTTTATTTTATCCGGACCCATCCTAAATCCAGTCGTCTACGGAGCAACACTGACGGCATTTCGCAACCACTCAGAACTGGCCTATGCCCGGATGGGTCTAGCTTTTGTAGTCGCCTGTATTATAGGTTTGATTATCTATGCAACGGTGAAAAAGTCCCCGATACGCCTTAGCGTTCAGCGCGAAACCGATAACACACATCATAATAATTCTCGTGGAGGAAAGTTAGCCGCCGTCTTCGTGCATACCTCGGATGAGTTTTTCGAGATGGGAAAATACTTAATCATTGGCTGCCTATTGACCGCTGGCATTCAGACGTTTATGGTTCAGGACAGTTTGGCTGCGATCGGAGATAAGCCGCTCGGGTCTTATTTTTTCATGATGGGACTGGCATTTGTGCTTTCGCTCTGTTCCACCTCAGATGCCTTTGTAGCTTCCACCTTCGTACATTCTTTTCCAGCAGGAGCACTGCTCGCTTTTATGGTATTTGGGCCGATGTTAGATTTCAAAAATTCATTGATGCTACTCTCGCTGTTTAAGACCAAATTCGCTCTTTATTTGTTCTTTCTTATCTTTTCGAGCGTATTTATCGGAGCCGTACTCATGTCCTTATGGCTGTAATCATAGAGGTGGCAAGCAGATGCTTACCCCATTGTTAGGAGGAAGCGCATGAATGACTCTCGAAGCATCCGATTTCACTATTTGTTAAGGGCGGTCATTCTGCTCGCCTTTGCTCTCTATATTGGGCATTTAGTGCAGCAGGACGCTTTGCATTATTATGTAGCGCCTAAGCTAGCACGCTGGGTTCAGTTATGTCCGATTCCTCTGACACTAATGGCGCTCAGCTTGGCCATTCAAGCCTTATTTGGTAAGGGAAGTGTGCTATGTGACTGCGAGCATCGCCTCCCACATTCCATATTTAAAAGTACAGCGCTTTATGGATTATTCCTGTTTCCACTGCTGCTTGGATTTGCACTTCCTGATCGTGCCTTGGGAAGTATGGCCGCTAGTAAAAAGGGGATTTCGTTCTCCTCTTTACCATCAGAGACTACCAACGCTGTTAGATTCGAATCGATTGATCCTTATCATGAGGAGCTCACCGAGCTAGCTAAGATCTTATATGCTCAGCCTACTATCCCTGTGTATTCTGATATTTTTTCTGAAACACTAGGCGCTATTGACATGTATAAACAACAATTTGAAGGCAAAGAAATTTCCGTTTCCGGTTTTCTATATCGCGATGACAGTGAAACGCCAGAGAATGCTTTTGCCATTGGCAGATTTCTGGTTCAGTGCTGTACCGCCGATGCTACTCCGTTTGGGATGTTGGTTGATTCCGGCAAATTAAAAAGCTTGCCCACCGATACCTGGATAGAGGTTCGGGGCAAGCTTCAAATTGTGCAATACAAAGGCCAAGAAATGATGCAAATACGCGCAGAAGCAATTACACCTATCGCGCAACCAACAACACCCTACATTTACACGAGTGCTGACTCCATAACCGCATGGAAAGCTTTGACGAATACGGCCAAATCTACTAAATAATTGGGTCCAGCTCATCCTCATCATTCACAGATCGGTTAGGGTTAAATACTTCAACCATAATACGGGCGGGTATACAGATGATTTGCTGCTTTGGCCTAGAAATAAACCCCATTTCCAAAGCGATTCGCAAAGGAGCGTCAGAATATGTCATTTGGATCCCGTAATCAAATACCTTTAAGGTATTGTGACCAAACTTCGATTGAATATCTATAATTTGCACTTCTTTAGTCAAAGAAACGGTCTTGTATTCCTTACCATCAACCGTAATTATAGCTTTCAAATCGCCTTGTTGATACTGTTCATTATGGGTGTCCCACCACTTGATTCCGTAAATCAAACCCGCTGCGAATAGAGCTAAAAAAATGATTACAAAATCGCCACGCTTCATCTTTAACAAGGTATGGATCCTTTAATTGACAATATATTCGTAATAATTACGATTACAAATATATTAATCTTACGCCCTTTTGTCAATGACACTCCTCATCCTTAACGAATCCGAGTAGACCAATCTTTTAATACCCTGTCAAGCTCCTTTATGGAGATAGGCTTGGAGATGAAATCCTGCATTCCTGCACTCAGACACATGTCTTTATCTTCATTTCTGGCAAAAGCTGTGGCCGCAATAATAATGGGAGACAGCCCAAGCTTCTCACGTATGATTCCTGTTGCTTCTATCCCATCCATAATAGGCATCTGGATATCCATAAAGACGAGATCATAATCCTTGGACAGCACAGCTCGAACTGCTTCCTCGCCATTTGATGCAATGTCAGGGAAGTATCCCCTCTTCTTCATATAAGCCAGCATCAGTTGCTGATTCACAGGATGATCTTCAGCGATGAGAATAGACATCGGTCCATATTCTCCCTTATCAGACGCTTTGGCGTTAGGTTTATTGCTTTTGTCTGTATCCACTGAAGGGCGGAGCGTAACCTTCTGATTCCATTCCTCTTTTGGCAAAGAGACCTCCACGGTGAAAAAGAACTCTGAGCCATGTTCCTCACAGCTCCTCACACCAATCGCTCCTCCGAGCAGCTCCACCAGCTTTTTGCTAATCGCCAGTCCAAGTCCTGTTCCGCCATATTTTCGATTAATGGAAGGATGCAATTGCGAGAACGATTGAAACAATAACCCTTGACTGGCAACCGGGATCCCCAAGCCCGTATCTTTAACCATGAATTTAACGATAATATTTCCTGACTTTCGAGAAGCTTCCAGACTGGCAGCAATACTAATTTCACCTGTCTCCGTAAATTTCACCGCATTTCCCACTAAGTTCACGAGAATTTGGCGCAATCTCGCCTCATCCGTCACAACGACAAATGGAAGATCAGGTGCAATATTGATAGTTAATAACAACCCTTTTTCTTTGACCTTCGGATAGAATAGCTCACTAACGTTCTGTATCACTTCACGCAAATCTACCATTTGCAGTTCAAGTGTCATCATGCCTGCTTCAATTTTGCTGAAATCCAGCACTTCATTCAAAATATGAAGCAATGCTTCTCCGCTACTTGTAATGATTTGTGTGTAGTAGCTCTGCTCTTCATTTAGCTCTGTCCCTGAGAGCAAGTCTGCCATTCCTATAATACCGTTCATAGGCGTACGCAGCTCATGGCTCATGATCGCTAGAAACTCCGATTTCGCCCGATCCGCTTCCTCTGCAGACTCCTTCGCTCGCACAATCTCCTTCTCTTCTGTGATATCTCGGAAAACCACTACAGCCCCGATCCGCTCTTCTCCATCAAAAAGAGGAGTCATGTGATATCTGACCAAAAAGCTGGAACCATCTTGCCTCCAAAACACACCCTCTTTCTCATCAAAAGAGCGATTATTGAAGTGCGAGGGAATCAGCGTCTTCTGAATGCCCAAGAATGGCTCATTATCCAGCCAAGTCTGATGAATCGTATGGAATTTGCTGTTCAACCATTCCGTTGGATCGTATCCTAGCATAGTAATCGCCGCTGGATTGATGAACATCGTATCCCCTTCAAGATTCATACCAAATATGCCTTCAGATACCGAATTCAATATTAGAGCATGCTCGTTACTTAACTTCTCTATTTCTTCAAAATGCCGCGCCCGTTCCGCAATGTCCCGGGTTACACACACAAGCTCCCGTCCTCCAAAGGTCTCCGAGTAAATATAGCGAAGTGTTGTTTCCGTCCAAATGTACGTTCCATCTTTGCATAGAAACCGAAAGGTCACAGGGTCGAGCTTCTTCCCTTCCATACAGTTGCTAAGATAGGACACCACTTTCTCCTTGTCTTCAGGATGTATGTAATCAATACCTCTCGTTTCGTACATTTCTTCCGGTGTATAGCCGAACATCGTCTGGCAAATGGGTGATGCATATAGATAGATGAGGTCTCCGTCCGCTGTATTACGTGAAATGAAATCCATTGAATTTTCCGACAGGAGTCGGTAATTCTGCTCACTATCACGCATCTGTTCCTCCATACGATGACGTTCAGTCACATCCTGGGCAATCCCACTGATCTGTAGCACTCTTCCTTCCTCATCTTTAGTCACTTCCCAGTGTGCATCCAGAAACTTCAATTTTCCATCCGCACTTTTAATTCGAACCATAACTTCGCCATTCGTCCCATTCGCTAAAGACTGGTGAACCAGCTTTTGAAGTCTAGTAAAATCATCTGGATCAATACAGGAAAGCACTCGTTTGTAATCAAAATAGGAATGATTGCTGTCGTCCAATGAAAAGCCAAAAATGTTACGCATCTCTCTAGAAACCGTCAACCGCGTTTTCGTCGCATCCCATTCCCACGATCCCATTTTCGCAAGATATTGGGCTTGCGCCAGCATATCCTCATATTTCTTACGCTGCGTAATATCACGGCCGATCGTTAATATCTGCTTGATTTCCCCCTGCTCATCACGTACCACCTGTGAGCTGCTCTCAATCCACAAATAATGTCCGTCTTTATGCCGGGCCCTGCGTGTATACACATCCGTATCAGAATAGAGCTTTCCGTGTTTTGTCATTTCAAGGGCATCTTCTGCGTGATAATACTCAGGTCTTTTCGTACCGATCATTTCATCTGGAGGATATCCTAGCAACAACTCCACTGAAGGAGAAACGTAGTGCAGTGTACCGTCTGGTCCGCCAAAAGAAATCATATCTGGCGTATTTTGTGTGATCAAATTATATAAATGCTGATCTTCCTGAATCTTATCTTCCGCAAGCTTTCGGTCTGTGATATCCGTAAGTTCTGAGATCAAGACAAGGGGTTCACTAGAGTTCTCCTGAAGAATCAGAAATATATGTTGAGCTACCCAGATTATCTCGCCACCCTTACATAAGAACCGTCTTTCTAACTCTATTGCGGTCCCAGGATCTGCTAAGAGATTGTTCAGGATAACGTAATGATCATCATCAGCTACATCGTCTGGATAAATAAGATCTAGATAGTGCATATTTAAAAGCTCTTCTTCAGAATAACCAAGCATACGGCAAAGTGCTGGATTAGATTGAATCAAGGTTCCTTCCTTGGGAGAGACTACAGCAACCCCTATAGAAGACCGTAAGTATAGTTGCTTAAAAAGAAATTCAGACACCTGAGTAGCCTCCTCTTTTGAGATGGGGACAAACTTTATTACAATCTCGTAATCTATTCCAGTATACCTTTTTTTCGGTAATTAAGCTTGATAGCTGAGTCCTAAATGATAGGCGGGTATAAATCAAAGAGATTGCGCGTTATCCTCACAGACAAAAAATAAACAGCAAGCCCCCAACACTCGGGAAGCTTGCTGTTAGTACATATCACAACTTCAAATGACTATTCTCTTATTAAATTCTCTTGCTGAAGCTTCTTAATTTTCTTACGGATAGGTGCGCCTGCTCTTAAAAAAACAAGTCCTAAAAGGATTAAAAGCCCGCCTAGAACAACGTTTATCAAACTAATTCTGCTGGATGAATTGAAATAATTCGTTACCCCAATGAGAATGTTGGCCAAACCAACAACGAACTCTAACCACATGACAGAATTCCATAGTGTGTTGATTCGCTTAAAGTGTTTTATTTTGGATTCCAGATCTGTGTAAATATCAAACGCACCTTCGGATGACTTCTTTCTAAGATAAATCCAGCGAACATAGCTGCTAACACACTCTACTCCATTTTCTTCTAGAAACTTGAGGTATGCCATGCTTTCCGGATGAGTAGGCACATTATCTAAAAGCTCAATTCTATACGTATACTCATTCTGAGGCGAGTCAGTAAACACATATTTACACCAGGAGTAGCTTGAAAGGGCTAACCCTTTGGCAGACATTTCATTAAGCCACTGTTCTTCCTTCTCAAAATCCCAAAACAGCTTGCGAACCACATGTTTCATTTGGACTCACCTCCAGCTATTCTCTTCCCATTGGCAATCAGTTCTTCCAACCGAATAAGCTCCCCCTGAATCACTGTCTTCCCTAATTCAGTAATTTCGTATTCCTTTCTTCGGGAGCCTTCTTCCCCTTCTATAGCTCTTATCCAGTTTTTCTCAAGCAAGGTGTTGATAGCTCCATATAAAGTGCCCGCTCCAAGTTCCACTCGACCATGACTTAAATCCTTCACATTCTGCATAATCGCGTATCCGTGCATTGCGGTGTATAAAGACAATAAAATGTAAAATACAGCTTCCGTTAAGGCTCCTCTTTCTGAGCTTTCAGGCATGATTCCATCTCCATTCTATTACTGTTAGCGATATATCGGTTACCGTAATAACATTATTACGGAAGCCGATATAATTGTCAATACAAAAATACCTATTTTTAGTAAACCTAACCGATCTTAACCACGAAAAAAAGCCTACAGTACATGCCTACAGACGGTTCATGATCGCAATCCCCTCAACTTGGATCTACCCCATCTAATTAAATCTATTCCTTCCACTACGCATGGGGTGTATCGGACTTAGAAGCCACTAGAATTGGACCACCATCACTTTCTTCAGACATAAAAAATAGGCTTATACAACTGCCCAAGAGCAATTGTATAAGCCTATTTGATGATGCGGTCGAGAGGACTCGAACCTCCACGATATTGCTACCACACGGACCTGAACCGTGCGCGTCTGCCAATTCCGCCACGACCGCACATTATGTACACCAATGAAATAATCACTGTACATAAGAATATACTCTTTTTTCGGATAAATAGCAACATATTTTTGAATCGATGTACAGATAAATCTAACAACAGCGATATAAGCGATATAACATATTCAAATACCCATAGGCATAACCAATCACAGTTATTCAGTTTATATATTTCACTTATAAGAGGCTGGTATGATACAACATAATTAAAAGAATGTGCTGCATCAGAAGTATCACTGTAATTCCAAACCAGAAAGGACGAATACGTATGAACCAGCAGTGGAATACCGGAACCTATGATACTGATATGGCCTTTGTGTCTCAGTTTGGAGAGTCATTGATTGAACTTCTTCGCCCCCAGCCTGGCGAACAAATTGTTGATTGGGGCTGCGGAACTGGTGATTTGGCAGCAGCCATCGCTGCTAGTGGTGCCACTGTAACAGGTATTGATGCTTCAGCCGAAATGATTCAGACTGCCCGTGACAAGCATCCCCAGCTAAACTTCATCTTAGCAGATGGGCAAAACTATGTGGCGGAACAGCCAGTCGATGCCGTGTTCAGCAACGCTGCTCTACACTGGTTGACCGACGCGAACGGAGCAGCTGCTTCTATCACAGCTAGCCTACGAACAGGCGGGCGTTTTGTTGCTGAGTTCGGTGGGCTGGGCAATATCGCTTCTATCATTACTGAGCTTCCAAATGCTTTTACCGCTATAGGGTGTAGTGATAAGCTTCAATTACCTTGGTACTTCCCAAGCATCGGACAATATACAACACTACTAGAACAACATGGACTGACTGTTGACCTCGCCCTTTGTTTCGACCGTCCAACCCCACTAGAGGCTGGAGAGCAAGGGTTCCAGTCCTGGCTGAACACTTTTGCTAATGGAATCTTAAGTGTCCTAACACCATCTGAACGAGAAGAAGTCCTCTCTTATATGGAACAGAAACTTAGACCGACATTATTTCAGGATGGCCGCTGGGTGATGGATTATCGAAGAATCCGGGTCGTCGCTTACAAACGCGTCTAACAATGAAGGGCGTGGCTTCTTCCTATGCAACAAAAAAAAGAGTGTACTGTCGCGTGTCCGCACCAGTACACTCTTTTTATGACCATCTATCTTCTATCTCCCACATATCGATCGCTACCAGCACCAAGTCCGACAACCAGCAGCAATACGCTTGCACCCAGCAATAAAACAAGCGGCATCGTCCAGCTATTCGTTACATCATGAAGCCATCCGAATAATGCCGGGCCCATTGCTGCAAGCACGTAACCTACGGATTGGGCCATTCCCGACAGTTCCGCTGCTTCTTGAGTGCTTCTGGTCCGTAGACTGAAGAACATCATCACAAGTCCGAAGGCAAATCCTCCGGCAATCCCAAAACAGATCGCCCAGACAGCCATTAAAGCACTGCTTCCCAACCATATGCCACCGATTCCGATGAAATACAAAATAGCCGTGATGATTACTAGAATACGTTGGTTCTTCATCCGACCTGCCCACAACGGCACGAAGAAAGTAAACGGCAGCTGGGCCATTTGCATTAGTGATAGTAACCAACCTGCATGGCTTGATGACATCCCTCGCTCACCAAGGAGAACAGAGAACCAAGCTATGAAGACATAATAGAGCAACGACTGTAAGCCCATAAAAATCGTTACCTTCCAAGCAAGCGAAGAACGCCACATATTTCCACTAGAGATCGACCCCTTGGCCCCAGTCCCTTGATCGAGCTTGCGCATTTGCGGAATCCAGAACAGGGTTGCTAGCGCAGCGATCATAAACCAAATCGCCAAAGTCCCTCTCCAGCCAAATCCAGCATGACTAGCTAGCGGTACACTAATACCTGAAGCGACGGCTGCACATAAATTCATTGAGACGGTGTAGACACCTGTCATTAACCCAATTTTGTGAGGAAACTTCCCTTTAATCAGACCCGGAAGCAATACATTACATACTGCAATAGAAAGCCCGAGTATCGCCGTACCTGTGAACAACAGTCCCGTTCCAGATCCCGACCGGATTAGAATCCCCATAGCAAGCATAACCATTGCAATTAATAACACATTAGCCAAGCCGAAACGGCGAGCTAGCTTTGGAGCAAACGGGGACAAAATGGCAAAAGCCAACAATGGTAGAGTAGTTATAGCTCCTGCTAAAGTGTTCGATAAGCCTAGATCATCCTGAATCATTTGTACCAGTGGACCGACGGATGTGAAAGGCGCTCTAAGTGCCGCTGCGATAAACACAATCCCCAACACTAGCAGCCAGCGATCATATTTGGTATCCGTTAAACCTCTATTCTGAATGTTTCCTTCTCGTTGCGATGCTTTCATCATGTATCCTCCTAAATTGCAACAAGCATAAACGCCTTTGACATTCCTGTAAGGACGGTGAGCGATTACGCCAGAAATATAAAAATGTTTATTACATGGCATTAAGACCTATCATCCACTATTATTATAAAAGTTACAAGCCTTAAGTAATTTTATAACCCTATTATTGACAAAATCGAATGACATCTTTAGTATCCATATAATCAAGACAATTGAGAATCAATTTCATTCGATCTCCTACATATTCCTATAGAAAAGAGTGAACAGAATGCTTCGAAGGTTTTTTTCCTACTATCGTCCGTATAAAAAACTATTTATATTGGACTTCTCCTGCGCTGTTTTTGCAGGTCTTCTAGAACTAGCTTTTCCGGTAGCTGTCAATAAATTTATTGATGATTTGCTTCCGGGTCAAGATTGGCCGCTAATTCTTATTGCGTGTGTCGCGCTCCTAGCTATTTACGCCTTGAATACAGTTATGCAGTATATCGTTACATACTGGGGGCATATGCTTGGCATTAATATCGAGACCGATATGCGTAAAAAAATGTTCGATCACATCCAGAAACTGTCCTTCCGATTCTTCGATAACAATAAAACAGGTCACCTCATCGGGCGAATCACCAACGATTTAAATGATATCGGCGAGGTGGCGCATCACGGTCCTGAGGATATATTTATCGCCATCATGACACTTGTCGGTGCTTTCCTCCTTATGGCTGATATTAATCTGAAGCTGGCCATTATTACTTTTATTATCGTTCCAATTATGGCTTGGGTGATCATCTACTTCGGACGCAACATGACTTCCACCTACCGCCAGCTTTTTGGAAATGTAGGTAGTTTCAATGCCCGTATCGAAGATAATGTCGGTGGTATCCGGGTTGTTCAATCTTTTGCCAATGAGCAGCATGAACAAGAGCTATTCGCAGTAGATAACCAAATGTTCCGTAAAACTAAGCTTCTCGCTTATAAAATCATGGCCAAAAGCTTATCCGTCAGCTATATGATGACACGCCTCATTACGATCCTTGTGATGATCAGCGGCGCTTGGTTCTTCATCAATGGCGAGTTGCAAATCGGTGAGTTTGTGGCATTTATTCTGTTGTCCAATATCTTTTTCCGTCCGATCGAGAAGATCAATGCCGTTATCGAGAGTTATCCAAAAGGAATTGCCGGCTTTAAACGTTATCTAGAAATTATTGATACGGAGCCAGATATCAGCGATAAGCCGGATGCCGTAGAGGTAAGTACTTTACACGGTGATATTACCTTCCAGAATGTCTTTTTCGGATACGACGAAGACCGTCCGGTTCTACAAAATATCAGCCTAAAAGTTAAGGCTGGCGAAACGATTGCCTTTGTTGGACCTTCTGGCGCAGGCAAAACAACTATTTGCAGCCTGCTCCCTCGTTTCTATGATGTCACAGGCGGGGCTATCACCATAGATGGCATCGATATCCGTGACATGAAGCTGGAGTCGTTACGTAAGCAGATCGGGATCGTACAGCAGGATGTGTTCCTATTCTCCGGTACGATTCGTGAAAACATCGCCTACGGAAAGCTGGATGCGAAGCTGCCCGAAATCTGGGAAGCTGCTCGGCGTGCCCATCTGGAAGATCTCATTCAGAATCTTCCAGATGGCATGGATACGGTGATCGGCGAGCGCGGTGTGAAGCTGTCCGGTGGACAGAAGCAGCGCCTAGCGATCGCCCGCATGTTCCTGAAGAATCCACCGATCCTGATTCTGGATGAAGCTACTTCAGCACTGGATACAGAAACGGAAGCAGCGATTCAGCAATCGCTTGCGGATCTGTCCGTGGGTAGAACCACACTCGTCATCGCCCACCGATTGACGACGATAAAGAATGCCGACCGGATCATGGTCGTGAACGAAGAAGGCATCGCCGAGCAAGGCCGCCATGAAGAGTTAGTCCATGCCGGTGGCATATACAGCCGGCTGCATCAGGCACAATATAACGCTTAGGGACGTTATCTGGAGCTTCTGTAGAATGATTGATTCAGCTGCTGAGATTTTCAAGAATAACAAGCCTAGTCTCCACGTTATTGGCGACTAGGCTTGTTTTTTCGTGCTTCTCATCTATTTCCAGCATGAGAGGCTGCACACCACATGAGTCGGGTCCAGTGACCTAGGTACCTACTATCATTTTTAACATCGCTGCTTCTACATTGACGTTCTTTCATGACCACGACCAAAATGTACATGCTCTAATGAGTGAAGTATCTGTGTCCCAATAATTATTATACACTCTATAAAAAAGTTCACCCGGATGTAGAATGAGCTTTTTTTAGTTTCAGGAGAGCTGAATATACGAATCTTCAAAACCCAACAAGACTTCATTACGCTGCCCCCAGCTAGCCTCTTCCCTTCCCAACTCCGAGACGTAACCGTACAGGCAATCGTCTCTTTGTACTAGACAGATACGGCCACTAGGCTTGCTGTAAACACAGGCTCCTGTGAGTTTTTCTTCAAAAAACTTGCCTCTACTTGTGATACGGTTCACCGTAACAGGGCTAACGGCGAAAAATGCGAAAGGAGCTGCCGTGGCAGCTCCTTTCTTGGTCGTAGAGAAACGTCTATTGAACTTATGAGTTTGGATGATTAAACAACACAACACAAGAGTCGCATTCGAACATGGAGAGAAAAAGTTGCAACAACAGTACTCAGTCGAACTTTTGCAACGATTCGAATAAACGCTTTAAATTATTTAATAATGCGTTTTTTTCATCCCAAGTCCAATCAGCTAAAGCTTCATGCATATTGCGCTCACGGGCGAGGTTAATCATTGTATTGATTTCCTCCCCGTATTTTGTCAATTCAGACACACGAATTCGAGAGTCTGAACTTGATGGATAAGTATAAACCAACCCGGCGGTCTCTAACTTATCGATTTGCCGACTAACACTCGAATAGTTTTTCCCCATCATAGCAGCCAAATCACCAACACTAGTCGGTTGGAGATGCTCGATACCAACAAAGACGCGAAAGGCTGCTGCCTCCAAATTTACACCAGCATCAGCAATCATTTTCTTATCACGGTCTGGCCGATTGATAATGGAAACTAAATCAATTAGCGCTTTAAAAATTTCATTCTCCATTTCTTTTTATCGCACCTTTACTACTGGACGTGGTGTAAGCGGAGCATTCCAAGCCTCTTCGATATTTTCTAGAGCAAACTCTGTTGTGTCAATCTTTATCTTCCCCTCGGCGGCCATCTCAAAAACACCTTGAACAGCGGATAACATATCAGCTTTAGAAACACTCTTATCTCCACTACCTACCAGTTCAATTGTTGATGAGCGTAAAATAGATGAAGGTAAATTTATGTTTTCTTGTCCAGATGAAGTTCCAATGCTTACAAAGCGGGTTACACGATCCGTATTATTCTTAGAAAGAGCTGCCATGATGGCGAATGCGCTATCACCCCAAAGGTAATCCAATATAACATCAACACCTTCAGCAATAACTGGCATTAGGCCGTTTTCAAACATTTTTTGTCCGTAGTCAGCTGTCATATCAAATGCAATGGCCTCATCGGCTCCAAGTGAATGTAGCTTCGATTCATTGCGTCCCGTTACAATGATTTTCTTGGCCCCAAGGCCCTTAGCAATCTGAACTGCTAAGCTACCGGATGCCCCAGTAGCGCCGTTAATCAAAACCGTTTGGCCGGATTTGAAGCCAGCCCGAAATACCAATGCAGCCCATGACGACATAGCTGGGTTGGCAATAGCGGCAGCAGTGAGATCATCAATACCATCTGGTAAACGAACAACTAGCTTCTCGTTGACAACGGTTTGCTCAGCCAAACTACCATACGGTGCCGTTGGCAGTGCAAAGTAAACTCGAGACCCATCTTCCAAAGTTCCAACACCGTCAATACCAGCTACAATTGGAAAATTAACTTCTGATGAGTAGTGCTTACCCATTGAACGGAACTTGCTAACTCGACTCAAGGCTGTTGCCGAAACGTTAATTATAACTTGCCCACCTGTCGCAACAGGGGAATCAAAATGACCCATTACGGGAATGGTCCCCTTCTTCTTCACTGTTGCTGCCTTCATAGTTATTACACCCAGCTCTCATTCGAAATTATGTGCATCGCACAAATTATGTGCACAATGCACATTTTATTTCGAACCATTCCTTGATGAATATACTGAGGTCAAAGGGTTAGCTAAATTCGTGCTTCACCGTCGCCAATTGGACACGGTCTTTCAGCTGGACTATCCATATGCAAGGCAGGTCGGTCTTTCTGCATCCAGACTAATTAAGCAATAACTTGCCGTTACTTATGATACGGTTCACCGCGGCCGTCCAGTCGTTCCCTGTTGAACTGATTATGGAGGCAAAATCATGGAAGACAATCTCGTACACAACAGGTTGACCGTCAATGGCTGGAGCAGGTGCTGCGGCAGCAGAGCAAGTCTGTCTCCGATGTGTTCTATGCTGTGAGAGGTACGCAAAATTAGTTATATTTTGACTACTATCAGGACCACATGACAAACCTATTAATTAGCTACGACCTCGACATGACCCTCATGAAGATCAGTTAATCAATGCCTGCCACTAAACCGTTTAATCGCTTCCTCGGTCACCGGCTCGAAGAGGTTTACAAGGTTGCCGTCGGGATCACGGAACAGCATAGAACGGTTTCCCCACGGCATCGTGGTCGGTTCTTTTACCCAATCATAGACAATTGGCTTCAAGCGTGCATATTCGGCTTCGACATCGTCGACGCGGAACTCGATGATGACAGTGTGATTGCTCGCTGCCACTACGGAACCAGCGCCGAATAGCTGCGCCGTTTGGGAGTGGCCGATTGCCAGGGTACATGCTGGCATAACGAGTTCGGCAAAAACAGGCGCGGGGTGCACCGCCGAAACACCCAGAACTTTTTCATAGAACTCGACGAGACGATTCACATCGTCGGTAATGATGCGTACAGAAGCAAAATTCACAAAATACCATCCTTTCTATACTCCTTTATGTTTACATACCCGATAATAAAACAACGCTACTGACAGCGTTATGTCAGTAGCGTTCTGAAATTTTTCGGGCTTCCTCACGAATCTTACTCCGGAATGATTCAGGCTCCAATACGATTACACCCGCTCCCCAGCCGAGCACCCATTGCAGTAATTCATCCAGTTGGCGTACGCGTAAAACCACATCTAATCCAGCTTGATGCTCTTTCATTTCTTCAATGTAATGATAGTTGGATTCCTTCACCTTATCTGCGAGATCATGATTAAATCGAAGATGAACTCGCAAGTGGCGATCATCCGGAGGGATATACTCTCTTAAGTCAAAATGCACAGGAAGCTCGAATCGCGATTACGCCTGTTTCTTCATTTGAAACAAACGAGGGATAACGAAGCTGATTGACAAGCGGAAGGGGCTTTTCCTTTGTCAGAGAAAGCCCCGAAATTGAATCACAGGCTTACCTTCGTCATTTGATGTAATAAGCTACCCATATATTTCCGATACAATTTATATCTGAATATGAAAGGTTGGGTTGTTTTATATGACGAACGGATCAAATGAAATAAAAACACTTGATGTTACACAAGTTCTTGACCTAGCTAGTAATAAACATATTATCGACGCATTTGTAACTGATGAGAACAATGAGCAAGAAGTGGTTGTAGCAATAGTTGCTAGGATACGGATTGCTGATATTAAAAACAAGCAAGGTTGGAATGCAACTGTTGTAGATGCAAAAAGAAGTCGCTTTTATGACAGTGTAGAAATTAATACAGAACCTACAAACCGCGTGGCATCAAACGCTGTAAATCTACACACATCTTCAGGAATTTTCTATGGTTCCTATAAAGGATATAATGTTAGAAAGCAACGAGACTATGTCAAGAAGAATGGTAAGAAATTGTTGGAACGATATCAACAGTTCTACTCTGAACCAGTCACCCCTAAAGATCAATAATTTGTTGTAGACAGTTGCTTAACTATCCTCGTTAAAGAGTCCTATTCAAAAATAGAGCCAGACATTCTCCCAAAGAGAATGGCCCGACTCTATATCTGTTAAGATGTGTTTCTATTACCAAAGGTTCAACTTCACCTCATGCAACCTTGTATTAGGATAGCCGATGAATCGACCATACTATATCCGTACTGAAACCAAGGGTTAGACCGTCAGCTTCGTAATATAATCCAACTTCCTCACCTGCTTGCAGCTCTACATCACCGGATAGCGTCACCGTCGCACTACTTAGTACGGTCCTTATAGTTAAAATTAACGCTATATTAACGTCCAAGATAGGCATATAACCTTTTATTAAATCAGTGCTGCCATTCTTCTTTACGGTAAAAAATGGATCAATGCCACTTCCTAAGCTTATACTAACTGGAACGTTAGTCTTATAGTTAACAGTTGCATGTATAGCATACTTGCCAGTGGCCGGTGCCGTAAATATCCCTGTAGCAGGATTAAATGCAGGGCTTGCGTAATAAGGGGACGCCTCACTCCAATTCGTAAATAGCGTGCTACTAGCGATTGAGTATGTCGTACCCGTAACAGAAAATCCTTCCGAGGTAAAAGAAGTCCCCGCTGGCCCTGGATCTCCTTGTGCTCCCGCCGGTCCTGCTGGGCCTTGTGCTCCCGCTGGCCCTGGATCTCCTTGTGGTCCCGCCGGTCCTGCTGGGCCTTGTGCTCCCGCTGGCCCTGAATCTCCTTGTGGTCCCGCCGGTCCTGATGGGCCTTGTGCTCCCGCTGGCCCTGGATCTCCTTGTGGTCCCGCCGGTCCTGCTGGGCCTTGTGCTCCCGCTGGCCCTGGATCTCCTTGTGGTCCCGCCGGTCCTGATGGGCCTTGTGCTCCCGCTGGCCCTGGATCTCCTTGTGGTCCCGCCGGTCCTGATGGGCCTTGTGCTCCCGCTGGCCCCGGATCTCCTTGTGGTCCCGCCGGTCCTGATGGGCCTTGTGCTCCCGCTGGCCCCGGATCTCCTTGTGATCCCGCCGGTCCTGCTGGGCCTTGTGCTCCCGCTGACCCTGGACCTCCTTGTGATCCCGCCGGTCCTGCTGGGCCTTGTGCTCCCGCTGACCCTGGATCTCCTTGTGATCCCGCCGGTCCTGCTGGGCCTTGTGCTCCCGCTGGCCCAGTCGCTCCGGTATCGCCTTTATCACCCTTGACTCCATTGCCTTTAGAATTCTGCGATTCTTGGTCAACCGATGGCTGAGTACTGATGGTGATGGTTTTCATGGTGGAATTCCATACTACTTTTGCACCGAATAATTCGGCAATAAAACGTACCGGTACCATAACCCGGTTCTGAATGATCTTAGCAGGTTGATCGAGCGTGACCTTCTCCTCTACATCACCGACTTTAATGCTGGCGGTCGGGTCGCCTATAATCAGCGTACCCGATGCATCTCCTTTAAAAACCGCTATTGTTTGTGTAGAACTGTTCCAGTTAAGAGACACGCCGAGCGAGTCTTCAAGGACCCTCAAAGGCATAAGCGCGGTTCCTTTATGGACAACGGGTTCGACGTCACTCGGGATTACGCTATCATTAACGATAATAGAAATCTCGGCCACTTGGCCGACCGGAGCCGCCTGAGCAACAGGGACCACAAACAACGTCATTACAAGCACAAGTACAATAGATAACTGCAGTCTTTTTATTTTTATCACTTTACTTTCCCCCATATTTAGTCAATTCGAAGTAGATACCAGCACCTAAATAATTACGAACAGCATTCAATTGTTCGGCGGTTGCAATCTGATAGGGATCACCTTCAAGTCCCGTTCCTCCAGCAAAGCTCACTGCCGCATATGCCTTACCTTCATCTGTCGCGAACAATCCGGGTATACCACTTAGCACCACTAGCTAGATCTATTATAATGGAACTAATTGTATTTAATAGTGACCGCTGTCATCAGTATTGTCACATGACAAATTAATTTAGTAGTCATTTACCGAAGCCGACAACGGAGATTGTGCGAAGATTCATACTCAAAAGCATAATAATTCGCCCTACTTATGATAAGGTTCTCCGCTCAGTCTGTACCGGCAAGCTTTCATACTAAAACAGATTATAGTGGACAACCCTTCAATTCATTTGCAGGAAGTCTTTAGCCTGGTACCGCTGGTACGTCAACTTCAACATCAGGCCCATCGTTTACGATGTACACTACTAAAGAACCATTAAGTTCTATTGTCGGACGTTTCGTTTCCCAATCTTCTAAACGCAGCTTTAATTCTGTTGATGACTCTGAAAAAAGAGTAAGGGGAGATGCCTCAATCTGAGCAAGCAAACGCCCCACGCTATCTGTTTCAATAATGAATTGAAAGGTGATCATGTGTTGGAGAACGTTTTGAAGTCTACGATCCATGCCTCTGCATCCGAGATTACATTCTTTGCTGCGTCGATGGAAGTATGACGTTCAAGAAATGCCGAACATTTTAAACTGATTCGTTTAACCATGTTTCCGTTCCCATCTTTGATACTATTTTAGAATGTTTTTCTCCAAGTGTAATTGTCGAAGAAACAAAAACAAGGGAAGACCCAGTGAAGGACCTACCAGTAGCGTACCTGCAATCGGCAGCCATAAATATTTCATTTTCTTTCTGGTGCCTTCTAACAGAATAAATCCCATAAGCACGATCGCGGTAACTAAAACATCCATCCATGCAAAAGCTCCGATACGCGTACTGGTTATGGCTTCAAATAGGAGAGACAAATCGAGGCCGTTGCGCACGACCCAAGGGATGAATTGCGAATAGGGCAAGACGAGTCCCAAAAAAGATAATACTCCGTAAAAGCACTTCATTTATAACCCTCCATTATTTTGTAATTTGCAACTCCAAAAAACTCGCAAAAGTCCGTTTGCTCCATCTTCGCTGCTGCGCGTGACCGCTCTTCAACCCATGTCCTTCAAGGCTCCATTCCAAGCCTCAGCGCGATTTTTCAAAAAAACTTGCCCCTACTTATGGTACGGTTCACCGTGCTGTCTGTAACGGCAAGTTTTAGGGCCATTACTCTGGCAACCAGCGCAACTGACTTAGAGACGTATAAGCGAAAGAACTATTGAAAACTTTGGTCAACCCTATAGTTTTTTGACTACTTTCTATTGTTTGTACAGTAGTCTTAAAATCCACGTATTTGCTAGAATGTAACTAATGAATTTTTGAAACCGCTTTCATTTGGCGTGATGGGCAAGATGTATGTGCAATGGTTTAGTGCCTTCAGTTGCTCTCGCGAGTTCAAATCTTGTTTTGTCCTCCATTATGGGTGAAGTGGCAGAGTGGTTGATTGCAGAGGGGAATCCCTTGTGGTACGGCAGTATCACCGAGAGTTCGAATCTCTCCTTTACCCAACTTAATAAGGTAAGGTGACAGAGTGGTCTAGAGTACTTGCTTGGAACGCATCTGTGGCTGTGAAGAGCCGCTTGAGGATTCGAACCTCTCGCCCTTCACCATAGCTTACTAGTTTGGTTCAGAGACCGAATGATTTGCTTATGTACAGATATTCTAAGGTTTATTGCACTCGAAGCCCACTAGATAATATCTCATAAAGGGGTTGATACAAACACTCAGAAGGCGGTACTAGGTAAGATGTTGGGATATGAATACGTCCCACGAAGTCTAGTCATTTGCTTTGATTAGCGTATAGGATGAAGAATTAAATAGTGTCTCTCAACTCCTAATAGGAGTAAATAGCAGCACGAAATCTTCAAAAAATACACAAAGTAGGAGATAATCAGATGAAAAAACCTCTTATTAAGAAAGCGTTGAGCTGTGTTCTTGTTGGCTCCACTCTTTCTACTGTTTTGATTACAGGGCAACCAGTACAAGCTGCCTTGGGGTATTGGCCTGAACCATTGCCGATATCAAATGAGTACTATTTGCATAATGAAACATTGCAGCCTTATGGGGCAGCATTCCAAATCGACGAATTGAAAAATTGGACTCCTGATAATGACCCCGATGCCCGATATAATCGGAGTGCTGTTCCTCTGGCAAAAAGGTGGATGGGACCATCCGTCAATCCTAATGCATCACGCGATGCAAGAATAATCCCTCTTAGTGGTACAAGTGCACGTGCAAGCCAATCACCGTCACAGGGTGGCGATGGCGCTTACACATATGCAATGACAAATTTCCAATACGTTGATATCAACAATTATTGGGGAGGCTCGTCAGCTGAGGGGCCAATTGCTATACCGACACCAGAGCATATAGACTCTGCACATAGAAACGGTGTAAAGGCAACTGGAACTATTTTCATCCCTTGGGGTGACAGTGCATATGGTGGTAAGTTTATTGATCAGTTGGTGGAACAGGACGCTAAAGGTAATTTTGTTGCTGCCGATAAATTAGTTGAAATTGCTCAGTATTATGGATTTGATGGTTTTACCATTAATCAAGAATCAAGTTCAAGTCCAGAGAGCATGGCAAAACTTAAAGAGATGCTCGCATATATTCAGGAGAAGAAGCCAGATAACTTTACTATGGCTTGGTATAACGGGAAAGGTCAATTAGGTGAATCTGACGTTAAAAATTGGATGCAAGATGGGGATACACGCTTAAATAACGACTGGTGGCTTGACATGAGCTGGAGAAATATTAATGCTTCAATTAAGTCAGTCGTAGACGCTGGTAGAAGCCCTTTTGATATCCATGCGACATGGGAGAACTTCCCTTATACCGACAAAGGTGCTGATGTTACTAATCTAATTGGTCCCGATGGGAAATTAAAAACATCTCTCGGTATTCTAGGGCCTAACGCAACACTCATTAGCTCTAAGAGTATCGATGATTTTATGAACCATGAAGAACTACGTTTGTGGACAGGTCCAGCATTCGATCCTAGAGATAAAACACGTACTCTCGGTGTTTTTCCTGGATTTTCAAATCTTGTTGCAGACCAAACACCAATTATAGGAAATGAATTTGCAACAAATTTCACAGTTGGTAACGGTAAGAAATTCTATGAAGACGGTATTGTTACTGGTAAGGAAAAGGGTTGGTATAACCGTTCACTAACGGATATAACACCAACTTGGCGTTGGATTGTTGATAGTAAAGGTTCTAAGCTAGCTCCTAATTTTGATTATGAAGATGCTTGGTGGGGAGGATCATCGTTAAAGTTATCAGGTAATCTAGACGCAAATCAAGCAAATCACATAAAGCTATACAGCTCACAGTTAGAGATCACTGATAATAGTAAGATAAGCATCACATATAAAACACCTGCTTCAGATGTCGATGTGTATGTTGGTTTATGCTTTGGCGATACTTATGACGATAGTAATTTCGAATTCTACCCTGTTCCAGCTGGTACAGAGAAGAATGGTTGGACAACCTCTACTATCGACCTATCAAAACACGATAAAAAAGCAATTGCGATATCATTGAAAATAAATGCAAATGAGGATGTTAAGGACTATTCTATAAATATCGGAAGACTTGCATTTACAACAAATGAAGCTGCTCCTGCAGCAACATCTGCAATTACACTTGATGATTCAATATATGTAAATGATACAACAGCAGAAGCAAGAATATATTGGGATAAATCTGCCAATGCGTCACTATACACCATCCATCGCGTATACGCTGATGGGACAAAAGAATTCATTGGCGCAACACCAAGTGATGCTTTTTATTTAGGTAGATTTGTAAGAGACAATGAAGAAGCACAGACTACTTTCGAAATTACATCATACAGCGCTAATGGAACAGTTGGCGGGGTAAAAACATTCAATTTCAACTGGCCAGCTGTTACGGGTGGTTTCGAAGTAGCGCAAGTAGAAGGTACTAATATTGCGTTGAACGTCCCGGTCGTTGATGATGGCTCTTTTGACCCTGGGGGCAAGGTTGACAAAATTAACGATGGTGTTATTCCAAACAGTAAATGGGCTTCAGGTAAAACAATTGCATCTGCTTACTTCGACTTGGGCAAAGATATGGATATTAGCCGTTGGGTTGTTAAGCATGCTAACGTTGCCGGTGCAGGTGAGGGCGTAGATTTTAATACCGACACGTTTGATTTACAGTATGCGAAAGATGATAGACAACCTATTTTAGATCCTAATGACCCTACTAGTAAGCAGAGAGTTATAAAATTAAATTACACAAAAGTCGATGAGGTAATCGGAAACCGTCAAGACGTTACCGACCGTGTACTTGATACTCCTATTACAGCACGTTATATTAGGCTTCACGTTACAAAAAGTGATAACTGTCCTTGGCATGCAATTCGTATCTATGAATTTGAATTGTATGAGAATCCTTATGTCCCTCATTCCACAGCCTTGCTAGACCGCAATGTAACAGTGAAAAATAATGTTGGAGCAACTGATTCTGTAGTTTTAGACAATGTTGCAATGCCTATCGGATCAGGGGGAACGGTTGCAGATGATACAGGTATCGTGAAAATCTATGACAGCCTGAAGTCTGACCAACCAATTGCAGAGGTAAAAGCTACACAACCAAACAATAAATACAAGCAGCTTAATCGTGGAGTGGCTTCTTTTGAGAATTTAACATTAATTCCTGAAGGCGGCAGATTGTATTACACAACTAATGTAAATGGAGTGGTGAGCTTACGTTCTAGTATTGAATATGCGCCTGAAGTTGGAACGGAAATTAAGCTACCAACATCAATTAAGCTGGAGCATTCTTTAATGGGTAACCAAACACGTAGTAAGTACGGTGTGTTTACCTTAGAAGGATTAGATGTTGGGACTTCTATGAAGATTTATGAAACTGCTGATTCACAATCACCTATTTTACATTCACAGCAAGTAGAAGAAGGCCAAGATTTCATTAGGCAGGCAAGAGTTCCGTTGTCCAAAGATGGTGGCACGCTGTATTATGAACTGAAACAATATGGGAAACCTAACTCAGGACGACTAGAATATACTTATGATCCTACTAATGAGCTTTATGTTGACCAAGCTTCTTTGAAGGATTTAGTCAATCGTTATAGTAATTTGCATGAAGCCAATTATGTTCCCGCTACATGGGGGCCATTCTCAATAGCTTTAAACGCTATTAAAGCAGCACTATCAACAGCAGTTACAGCGAGTGACGCAGAAGGATATAGAGCTGCATTAGAAGAATCGGCCTTAGCACTTCGTAGTATTGGAAATATTCAAAGACTTAAAGAAGTCTGTAACGAATATGAAAAAACATACACTGAAGATCAATATACAGCTGATAGCTTTAAACTCTTTAGTGATGTTTTAGAAAAAACTAAAGGTATTATCAGTGGAGTAGAATCTTCTACAATAGCTGTAACAAAGACTGAACTTGAAAAGTTAAGGTTTGATCTTGATAATGTGGTAAGTCGTTTGGTAGAGGGTGGAGACCACGTAGTTGATTCTGTAACCATAACCCCTAACGATGTGGATGGAAAGATCGGAACTACACTAACATTTAAAGCTAAAGTCGCAGGTAATGCTGGTGATACCGTTATTTGGGATGTGTACGGTAACTCAAGTCAATATACTACCATCAGTGACGGGGTACTCCGTGTTGCTGCTGACGAAGAAATTGGTGGTGTACTGACAGTTAAAGCAACTTCAACGTTTGATACAACAAAATCAGGAATAGCACAAGTGTTAGTAGTAAATGAACTACTTCCAAAAGTAATCAGTGTTACAATCCCTGACCAAGTTGACTTCGTTGAGGCTGGTAAGATTCAGCAATTCACTGCTAATGTGGCAGTAAAAAATGACGCATCAACATCCGTTACATGGGCTGTTTATGGTGCTGAAAATGTCGATACTAAAATTTTCAACGGATTGCTGATGGTTAACGAAAATGAAACAGCAGATCAGCTTACAATTAGAGCAACATCTGAAGTTGATTCGACGAAGTTTGCTGATAAAACGATTAGAGTAGTAAAAGATACAGATGAACCTTACACGATTACAGTTGGTGTTATGACTAATGGTTCAGTAACATCAGATCTATCGACAGCAAAACCAAGTCAAACTGTAAAATTGACAGTAACACCTGATGCTGGATATCAACTAAAAACAGGTTCTCTGAAAGTAAATGGCAATGTGATACTCGAAGATACATTTACAATGCCAGCTCAAGATGTAATAATTACTGCTGAATTTGAGAAGATTCCTGGAATAGAGCTTGTAAGCATTCAAGCACCGACAGCGATAACCGGATTGCCTAACGGAACTCTAAAGACAATCGCTGATCTTAAGCTACCTGCTACCGTTGTATTAGTAACTAATAACGGAAAAATGAATGCAGTTGTAGCTTGGGATGTGAATTCTGCTGATTACGATCCTTCAGTCAAGACAGAACAAACGTTTACAGTAAATGGCGAAGTAATATTGCCTTCTGACTTGGTAAATACCAATAGTATTTCATTGAAAGTAAGTATCGGAGTTACCGTATTAAAGAAACAAGTGGTTTCACCTCCAGTTGTCCAACCTCCATCAGGTGGTGGTGAAGTTACAACAAAGCCCGTTCCCGTTTATGAGACAACTGTTTCTCAAGGCAAGGTAACAACTGTAACTTCTGTGAAAACTACAGATGAAAATGGAATAGCAGTTACTACAGTACCTGGCAAACTGATTGATGATGCTATCACAACAGCTGTATCAAAAGCTGCTGATCAAGGTGTAAATACTGAAGTAGCAATTAAACTGGATGTGGACGCTCCATCAAATGCTAAAGCAGTCAAAGTTACATTATCAAATGAATCCTTGATGAAATTCACATCTAATACGGCGGTTACCTTAACAATATCTACGCCAATCGGAACAATGACATTTGGTCGAAATGCGATATCAAGCATCTCCGATCAAGCAACAGGAACTGTTACCATTACTGCTACGAAGATGGAACCATCAACATTAGATGCTGATTATCAGCACAAAGTTGGAGATAGACCCGTTGTGAATTTCGATATTACTAGCGGTGACAAGACGATATCGGAGTTTAGTGGAAACATAACAGTAACAATACCTTATGCACTTAAGTCCGATGAGAAGCCAATTGCAGTTGTAGCTTACCATATCAATACTGCTGGCCAACTTAATGTGGTGAAAAATGGTGTGTATGATGTGACAACCCAAACACTAACATTCAGTGTACCTCATTTCTCGCAATATGCTGTAGGGTACAACAATATTGAATTTACCGATGTTGCAGCCAACGCTTGGTACAATGATGCCGTAAGCTATTTAGCAGCAAGAGACATAACCAATGGATTAGGTAATGGGAACTTTGGTCCTGAAACAAAAGTTTCCCGCGCACAATCTCTGGTAATGATAATGAAAGCTTTTGGTATCAATCCAGATCAAAACTCTGAAAACAACTTCGGTGACGCTGGAAACACGTACTATACTGGGTATCTAGCAGCGGCAAAGCGGTTGGGTATAACAGATGGTGCGGGCAATAACATGTTTGCACCTGAAAAAGAAGTTACACGACAGGAAATGTTTGTATTGACATATAATACGCTTAAGAGCATTAATGCATTGCCGACCGGAACTACTCCAAATGAACTGAAAGACTTTAAAGATAGTGATACAGTATCTGCTTATGCAACTGCTGCCATGACATACTTTGTGAATAATGGAGTTATATCTGGATTAAACGGTAACCTCTTACCAGTAGATAAAGCAACCAGAGCGGAATTTGCTCAGACACTCTACAATATTATGACAAAGTAAATTGCAATGACTAACAGAATAGACTAATACAAGCTATGACAAGCACACCTAATCTTAATTGTGAAGGTGTGCTTGTTTTCGTTTGCTAGTACTTGACGCTAACGTATATACGGGGTCTCTCTCTAAAACCTTATGTAATCTCTTAATTACTAGCTTTTTCATAAATTTCGACATTACTTGTGATAGGGTTCTCCGCGCTAGCTGAAACTGCAAGTTTTAGGGCCATCCCTTGCGGAATGGCCCTTTGCTAGATAGCAGCACGTTACGCCAAGTGCATAAAAATAGTCTCCATTGCCCCCCAAGGTGCCTCTTTCTCATCTACCTTCTTGAAACCATATTTTTCGTACAAATTAACATGATCACTGACAAGGTATACTTTATCGAATTCAAGTTCCTTAGCGTATGCCAAGGCAGATAAAATCAACTTTTCACTTAATCGATCGCCTCTGTACTGCTCTCCCACAAACACAAACCCGATATAAGGTGTATAGGAAACATCAGGTATGCAGTCTGTTTTTGCTAAAGTGCAATAGCCAGCAATACGATCACCATCTAATGCTGCAAAAACTCTTTCCCAGTCTGAAAAATGGAATTCTTTCATTTGTTTAGCTAAAGTAGTTCCTGCTTTCCATGAACAATTCAGCGCATACTCAGCAACGACTTGCCATAACTTATCGCTAGAATTAAGCGATTCTATTTGCATAAATACTCCCTTTCTTATAGGCAACTAGTCGCTAAATTACCTTTTTTCTTTTATTTTACTAGTCGCTCTCCGTTATCCAAACAAGCGTTCCGTTCTTATTCATAACTGTACAGTATAACACTTGATATGAACTAACATGGTAAAATATGATTATATTTAAACACAACTTCCTGTAAGCCTAAAACTGATTCAAGCAAACTTTAATACATATAGGGAGCCAGATGACTCATCCTTCTGTGAACCAAAAAAGCTCTCAACAGCCTGTTGTTTCCGACTTGCCTAATACGTAGCCAATCCCAAACCCATACCCTGCAAAGCGCCCTACCAAGCCTACTTCCAGATTTCCCGATAAAACTTGCAGTCACTTATGGTACGGTTCACCCTGATTTATCTTCACCGCGGTACATCTGTTCCAAGCTCTAAGTGAATGAACCATAACATAATTCACATCAGTTGTATGGTTGTTATTAAGCAGATTGCGGGGACCATTTATACAGCACGTTCTCTCATACACTTTCGTCCTGCATAATAACCATAAATAAATATCATTACAAAGACGAGGATGCCTCTGAACCATGCGTCAGTAAAAACCATCAATGATGGCATCCCAAGTGCAAATATTAACAATAAAATCCAGTTTATATAGGAGCGTTGGAATCGTCTTTTAAGAAAATCTTCAGAAATAATATTATATAGAACCATAAGGTAGGACAATGAAGCGAAAATCAAGGAAATCAAGAAAATTTGTTCCGTTACTGTCGCGGCGCTATCAATTAAAGCGATGAGCAGTATAAGTAATAACAAAAATACAAAATTAAAGTAGGTATAAATAAAAGGAATTCCAAAAGGTGCAATCTTCGTTTTTATGTAGTATTCAACACTTGCGGCTATATTTTTATCACTCTTGAATGTTACTGGATCAACTTGTTTAAATTTCAAACTATAGATTTCCTTTTCTATATCTTTATGTAATTCAAGCAACATCTCCCTTTTTAAAGACTCATTAGTTGTCTCTTTAAACTTAATGAATAATTTTAGTAAATCATAAGGAAGGAGCGAAGAGGCTTTAGATATCTTTTCAGCTACTGTAAAAAGGTCACTTTTTTCATTGAGGTATTTATATATTTCAAATTCAATGTCAGAGTAGATATCAAGAGCCTTATCTACCCGTTATTGATTAGATTTACTGTTTTCACGAAAGTTGCTTCTTAGCTCCTTATACATCCAAAAAACTAATACTGTACTATAATTGATATTGCAGCGGGTGTTGAATCAGGAAATAAGGTTCTTAAAAACTCGATAAAATAACTCATTAAATCACTCCTTTTATTTACAATCACGCTTGATATATCATTTAGTTCCGTTGATACCATACCGACTAAAAGAGCGTATTTTAATATTCCACTATTTTATTGAAAGGTATCGACTAACAAAAAAAGCCTTCTTTCGAAGGCGGTGTAATTAAATTCTTTCTGCTATTAGGATTAAACGCTATTTCAAATTGCTACACTACGCGGAAGCGGAACTGCCCCACTTCACATCAAACAGATGATGTAGCGTAGGATATAACGGTGTATCAGCTTGACGGTCTTCCTGCAAGAGTAAGTAAAGGTCCAGCTTCGTATTATCTTCACCATTAAGTGTGCGGCTGTTCATCATGCGAAGCAATAACTGATGCACGCTGTTCATTGTTGCTGGATGTTCCGGATCCGTCCAGTTGCGATTGGTTTGAAAGAAAACATCCTCGTATCTGTGTAGGATAATCCAGCACAACTCGGTCTGTTGGTCCGAATCTAATGATTCTGGGAATAACAAAGCTCGAAAAAGGGATGCATCATCCATGTTGTGGCCGGCCATAGACAACCAGGATTGAATTTCTTGGAAAGTAATCTCGAAATTGACCATGAGGTAAGTATCACTGAACTGCAGATTAACCAATTGTGTATTCATTAATAGGTCCCCTTTATATAGTCTACGTTCATCACATAAAATTCTCGTTCATTGGGTGCATAAATGGTTACTCTAATTGCTTCTGGGATGTCTTTTATCTCAATGATTGGAGCTTGCGCTTCAGATGAGAGTACCACACGATCGTAATTTTCAAAATTAATTATTGGGTTTCCGGTTGTGGGATCGTTTATGGTTTCATAAACGGTATAATACTTACCGTCCATACGTTTTTCTTGATGGGTTTTAACTGCCGGCCCACCATAATATTGACTAATCCCAAAGGTCACAGTAATTAAACTACCAGCCCCACCGTCCCCACTGCCTCCTCCAACAAACCCGATATCAGTAAAGGGTTGGCCGTTGCGGGGTCAATCCCTTGATTCATATCTAGCGAAGCTAAGTTTTGTTTTCGGATAATCGATTTCAGTTTGTTGGCATACTGACTATCCGTCGCATAACCAGCTCTTTGGAGTTCGTTAGCAAACTCATAAGGATTTTCTTTGGATAATGCGAAACGATAACGGCTGTTTTTAAGTAGGAAATCCGAATGGTCAGCAAAAGATCCTGCTACGCTAGAGTAGCTCCGGAATTTTGAAGTCGTGGGCACACGTACGCCATCCACTTCTTCATGTGTTCTTGCCAAGCAATAATCACCTTTATATGATTTATTCGCTTTAATACCAAACAAATTATAATTGCATACTGCGTTTTTTCCTATGGATTCGTGGGAATGAAATTTAGGGAAATCCTCCCCAATTTCATCGATATTACGGTCCTGATTTCAACAATTAGGGAATTTCTCCCTTTAAATTCACCTAATTAGCTCATAACAGCCGATTTCAGGCGATTTATAGGGAGGTTTTCCCTATCAACATTAAAAATATTAAAATTAGTTGGATACCCAAGTAACTAACAGGAAATAGATAAATAAGCTCTATCTGAGGAATATCAAATTCAACGAAACCAGGATTTGCAGATTTTTTCCCTTGATATTCTTTTAAGTAAAATAGAATTCTCATGCTAGGTAAAGTACTGATAACTAATCATGCAATATTTTACCTTAGCTTCCTCGTCTTTAAAGCCCTCATGCAAGAAATATATGTAAGAAATATTGGTGCTGAATACATTAAGAACATCTGGTTTACTATTTCTTCATCCCAATCTTCAGTTTTCAGCTTCAAAAAATAGATAGTTATAAAATGCAAAAATACAACAATTAGAACTTGCAGAATCGCTTTAATCCTAATGTTCTTAAATTCACTTTTCACTATACCACCTCTTTATTTAGTAACAGTTCTGAATACCGATAGATTAATCCTCTATTTTCAATCTGTAAAAAACAAATAAAAAAGGAGCCGCGTAAAGAACACGACTCCCTCTTAATTAAACCGCATCAATAGCGGCACTTATGAATGGTGATTAGCGATAAACTGCTGTTCACGTACTTATTTCTTCGCAATATGCACTTTAAGCTGCTTGCCCTTCACCGTCGTCTCTCTCATCGCTTGCAGTACCATTGCACCTTTACCGTTCAAAATATCCACGTAGGTCACATTGTCCTGAATCGAGATAATACCGATATCTTCTGCAGATATACCCTCAAGCTTTGCGATTGTGCCGACAAAGTCCACGGCTCTTAGCTTCTTTTTCTTGCCGCCGTTGAAGTACAGCTTCATGATCTCTTTGTTCAAGCTTTCGCTTTTGTCCTTCTTGCGGACAGGCTGCTTGTTAATTTTCTGCTCGAACGCTTCCTTCGCGTAAGTAACAGCATCGTCCGAAGGAGCTTTCATAGGTGGGATACTGAAGCCAATATAACCTTCGATCTCCTTGACCCACTTTTGCTCATTTGGAGTGACAAAAGTGATCGCTTTGCCTGTCTTACCTGCACGAGCGGTTCTGCCTGTACGGTGCACGTAGCTTTCTTTTTCCAGCGGAATATCGTAATTAATCACGTGAGTGATGTTCTCGATATCAATGCCTCTTGCCGCTACATCGGTAGCGATTAGATAACGGAACTGCCCTCTTTTAAAAGCATTCATGACCTCAAAGCGCTCGTCCTGCTCCATTCCCCCGTGGATCTTATCACAGGGATATTCCAAATCAGCCAGCCCTCTAAATACCGCATTCACCTGTTCTTGTGTACGGCAAAAGATAATACAGCTATCCGGATTCTCCACCGTAATAATATCGCTCAGTAGCGAGAACTTGGCAGCTTGTCTCACTTCGATCAACGCATGTTCAATTGTAGCGGTTGTAATTCCACTTGCTTGTATCTCAATTTCCGTTGGATCGCTCATATATTTCCGGCACAAATTCTTAATCACTTCCGGTAATGTAGCGGAGAAAACACAAGTCACTCGTTCTTTTGGCAGCTGCTTAATGATCTTTTCGATCTGCTCAATGAACCCCATGCTCAGCATTTCGTCTGCTTCATCGATAATCAAATACTTGATCCGATTTAGCGGAAGCGTACCTCTTTCAATATGGTCGAACACACGTCCAGGCGTACCTACGACAACATGTGTTTTTTGAGTAAGTTCAATTTTTTGTGGAGCAAAAGGCTGCTTACCGAAAAGAGCCACGGCCTTAACCCGTTTAAATCGTCCAATGTTGGTGATATCCTCTTTCACTTGCATGGCAAGCTCCCGAGTAGGCGTAAGAATCAAAGCCTGCGGCTTATTCTCCACCCAATCCACCAAATCACAGACGGGGATTCCGTAAGCTGCCGTCTTTCCGCTACCCGTTTGCGATTTAACGATCAGATCCTTTTGCTGAAGAGCTACAGGGATCACTTTGCTTTGAACTTCTGTTGGCGTCTCATATTTCAGGACATCCAGCGCTTTAATAATGTCTTCGTTTAACTCATAATCTCTAAATTGCAATTCACTCATCGTTCAACCTCTTCTATGCCGATTGTTCTGGTTAAAGCGGAAACTCCGCGATCCTTCATCTTATGCATACTTATCATTATAACAGCTATTGGCTCCCTTGATTCCATTCCTTATAGAACTGGTCCAGATAATTAAGCATAAAATCATGCCGTTCTTCTGCTAACTTGCGTCCATAGGTTGTATTCATCAGGAATTTTAATTTTAATAACTTCTCATAAAAATGATTGATAGCCGTTCCTTTGCTGTAATCCCTGTACTCCTTTTGAAGCGATTCATCTCTTGGAGACACTTCTGGATCATAAGCTGGACGACCTTTCGCCCCTGAGAAAATAAAGGTTCTGGCAATGCCAATCGCACCAAGCGCATCAAGTCGATCGGCATCTTGAACCACTTGGCCTTCAAGCGTCTGCATCGGTTCTCCCCCGCCACCACTAAAGGACATCGTCTCAATAATCATCATAATATGATTAATTTGTTGCTCATCTGTAAGGTTTGAAGAAAGCCAGGTACGTACTTTAAGCAAACCTTCTTCTTTAGACGGATTAAGCTTCTCGTCAGCAACATCATGCAGCAAGGCGGCCATCGTGCAAACAAATACATCTGCGCTCTCGATCTTGGCAATTTCAGCGGCGGTGTTGCGCACTCTATCGCAATGCCACCAGTCATGACCCGTAGTATCTTGTCCAAGTTGTTCTTTAACAAAATCTTCGGTTCGAACTATAATTAAAGATTCATTCATCGTAGAAAAACTCCCTTTCCTTAAGGAATATCGAAGCCCTATTATAGCTGATAACTTGTCCATTCGCCCACAAGAAATCGAACCAATTATAAATTCTTGCTTGCACGACTCCAAATGATCCGCTATAATCGGCAGTAATCAAAATTTCGAAGGGAATTGGTTCTGATGAATACAAATACAATCATGCTGAATCAACTTCATTATTATCACAAACAGCGTTAGCACTCCTGAATATTTTCAGGGAGGCTAACGCTACTCGCGTTGGCCTCCCTGCGGCATAGATCACGCGCAGGACCAAGAGGTCCTGCGCGTTTTTTTATTTTCTAAACTATGCCAATTCAAAGGAGCTACTAATGATGCAAAACATTAAAGGAACTTATGATTACTTCGGTCAAGAGCAAGCGCTCAGAAAGAACATTCAAAATACGCTGCAGGACTTGTTCGAGCTCTATGATTTTGAATCGATGGATACGACATTATTAAATGAATTGGAGTTATTAACCTCAAAATATGCAGGCGGGGACGAAATTCTCAAGGAAATGTACCAACTCACGGATCAGGGCAACCGCAAATTGGGATTGCGTTATGATCTGACGATTCCTTTTGCCAAAGTGATCGCTTTAAATCCAGGGATAGAGTTCCCCTTCAAGCGGTATGAGATCGGAAAAGTGTTCCGAGATGGACCCGTAAAACGTGGGCGTCTGCGTGAATTCCTGCAATGTGATGTCGATGTGGTCGGCATTTCCGGCCCTGAGGCTGAAGCTGAGCTAATGCAACTGGCTACCGAAGCGTTCCGCAAGCTGGATATTCCTATCATTCTAAAATGGAACAATCGACGTTTTCTCGGTGAGATTCTAGAATCCATCGGCGTACCTGCGGAAGAGCAACTATCCGTTATGCTTACCCTTGATAAACTTGAGAAAATCAACATTAGTGGAGTGGAGAACGAGTTCATTAGCAAGGGGCTAGAACGTGCAACCATCGCAGCGATTCTAGCGCTTATCGAAATGGACAATCCAAGCTTTGAGCAGTTATGCGACAAATACAATCTCACAACACAACCGGGTGCGTCAGAGGTTCTCATCCTACAAAATCTAATCCAAGACATTGGACTACAGGAGACTTGCCGCTTCGATCCTTTCTTATCCCGAGGTCTTTCATTCTACACAGGAACAGTTTACGAGATCTTTGATGCATCTGGTTCCTTTGCCTCAAGCTTGGGTGGCGGAGGCAGATACGACGCGATTATCGGACAGCTAGTGGGCAGAGAAGATATTCAATATCCTACGGTGGGGTTGTCTTTTGGTATGGAGTCAATCATGGCACTCCTAGCAGAACGACCTATCCAAGAAAATAAAGCAGCAAATGTTATGGTCATTCCCATTGGTGAGACACTACCACAAGCTTTGATTGCAGCAGCCGAGCTGCGTGCCTGTTCTATAAGAACGACTCTCGTATCCGGTAAAAGAAAATTAAAAAAGCAGCTCGCCACAGCTTCATCCAAAAACATCCGTTACGTTATACTGATCGGTGAAAGCGAATCAAGTGTTGATAAGGTACGTTTGAAAGATATGGTGGAACAAACAGAGGTTATCGTTCCGCTGGATGAAGCTATTTACCTCATCACTGGCTAAGCTGGTATTCGCTTAAAAAGATTCACATAAAAAAAAGACCCCGCCGACGACCGGCGGGGCAAAGTTTATATTTAAGGGAGCTTATATATGTACTATAACCTTGCAAGCTTAATATTTTATGAATGACGGATAAAGATTCCCTTAATCCTACTTAGATCTTAAACCGATCTACCAGCCCTTGTAGCTCCTTGGCACTTTGGGTATTCTCGTCAGCCACCGTAACTTCATGGAATGTCTTCTCAACGATATCAGCCGTCTTCACCGCAATATCCTGAATCCCAATAGCCCCCTCATTTACTGTAGCAGCCACTTCATTGACCGCTATAGAAATACTAGAAACGGCCATACTTAGATGATCAGCCGCGGTCTCAAATTGATTCATCAGCAAATTCACTGTTGTAGCATCTCTGTTATATTGCTGACTTACCTCCGTTAACCGCTCATAGTCTCCAAGAACATTCTGGTCAATAAAAGCTAGTAACGCCTCTGAATTTTCCTTCATTAGTTCAACAGAAGCATAAACTCCTGAAACGACTCCTTGAATCCCAGCCGCAGTCTCTGACGATTTCTCAGCCAACTTGCGGATTTCACCAGCTACAACAGCAAATCCTCTACCTGCCTCACCTGCTCTAGCCGCTTCGATCGCTGCATTCAAAGCAAGCAGATTGGTCTGACTAGTAATCGATAGAATCGTATCCGCCAGTACATTAATCTCTGAGATCGCATTCGACTGTTCAATTGCTTTTTCCATATCGATACGAACAGATTCATACACTCGCTTCGCATTATCCGTAGACTCTATCGCCTCATCTTGTAACACCATCGCCCGCTCACTGATCTGCTTGGAAACTTCAGCGCCTTCCTTCACATTACTGGAGATCTCGGACACATTAATATCAATTTCAGTTATCGCTGCCGTCATCTCTTGTGTTGAAGCTGCTGTCTCCTCCATCCCTGCCGATAGCTGCTGTGTTGTTGCCGAATTATCATGAGCATTCTCCCGTACATCTATAGACAGCTTTTCAAGAGTCTCCGCATTATCAAGCACCTTGGTCGAGATCATGATTAGACTACCCGCCATATCACGAAGAATAACCCGTGTTCGGAGCATCGCTATGGCTATCGTACCTGTTTCATCTTTGTTTTTCGTCAGATACTCGTACTGGGAGTCATACGTCAGATTCAGCTCTGCCGTTCTATTTATCAACTCTGTCAGTTTAGCAATCGGTGAAGAGATTTTTTGGGCAAAATATAAAGCAATCAACAATGCAATAATCAAACTTCCTGCACCCAGAAACAGATTAAAGCTTCTCATCTCATTCACAGGTTTTACAATTTCATCTAAATTTGCGGTTATCCCAAGCAACCAGTGGGTCTCAGGCATAACGGTATAGGCTGATTTTTTATCCACATCATTATATGTATAGCTAAGCAGGCTATCTTCTACTTTTTCACCAGATTTCACACGCTTTACCACAGCCATGATCTGATCATTGGCAACAGGTTGTCCTACTTGCTTCTTATCCGGATGATACAGTGTATTCCCATTCTCATCGAGAAGATAAGCATACGAAGTCGTTGTATTTACTACTTTTGCATCTGCTAAATACTTAATCATACTATCTGCGGAAACCGCTGAAGCTACATATCCAATCATCTTCCCGTTACTCTTAACCGGATGTACAAATCCTACCACATAAGCCCCAGTAGATTTCGATTTCAGTGTTTCGCTAATTACCGGCGCCGCAGTCTCCATAACTTTCTTCGTATAATTTCTATCACTGAAATCCGTACCTATAAGCTTAATATCACTGTCAGCCACAGCGATGCCATTCATATCACTGACAAAAGCATGTTCGAGGTTCCCAGCATCCTTCACAATTCCCTGAAGGCTGATATTTACCTCATTCTGTAGCTTACTCCCCTTGGCGACGCCACCATTCCCTGCTTGGAGTAATAATTCGACAATTTCTGACCTTCCTGCAATAAGTTCAATACTTCTCTGCTCCTTCGAAATCATAGCCGATATGGTCTGAGCTTTATTCGTATTGACCTGCTTCATAGAATTCTCAGTAAGGCTCACAATGGCCTGAGTTGACCTTAAATATGTAAAAACCCCCATTACTGCAATACATAATAGGGTCACACCTATCATCATAAGTGATAGTTTAAGACGAATCTTCATTTTCCCTCATCCTTCCGACTACTGTTCATTAGAGAACAATGCAATTGTAAATAATACAACTACTATCGGATATGATGATAAATTAGTGAATATTGACGAAGCGAAAATACGGAAAATATCAAAAAATGTCGAATTTTTGCATATAAATGCAGAAAAAACTAGTTCTACTAGTTCGGTCATCTTCTTTATACTAGTTATTAAGACCTGTTTTATTTCTAAGATGAAATAGGCGGTTCTGACTGGGATGCTGAGGAAACTTGCGTAATTGCACCATCTGTTAAAGGGTGTTTAGTTCTGCTACGTAAAAACAGACCAGACATTGCAGCGAGAATTTGCTGGAATAACATTCCTGAAATCACAGGGAGTGCAACAGCCGGAGGAAAATATTTTACTGCGAGCACAGCTCCCGCGCTTAAATTACGCATGCCGGAATTAAATTGTACGGCCACAGAATCTTCGTAGCTAAAGCGGAAACGGCGCGATACCAATGCTCCGATTACATATCCGAGAACTACGGTTACGAAGGTTACGCCAATAATAATCGCTAATTTACTATCCGGGTGTTTCAGATAACGGGCAATGCTAGCACCATTAATAGAAACAACCATGAACAACCCAACCTTTACAAATGGGGAAAGCGGAGGTCCACATACCGTATTCACCTTGCCTTTTGTCCATTGATTCAGAAGCATCCCGACTACCGAAGGAATGACAACCATCCATAGGAGTCCTTTCATCATTTCCCCAAGCTGAATCTCCACACTCGCTCCCATGAGCAAATACAAGGTACCCGGAACGACAATCGGTGACAAGAGCGTATCGATTAGAATAAGTGCCAAAGTTAGTGCAATGTTCCCGCCGTATATGGATACCCACACCACGCTAACGACACCCGTTGGGATCGCAAACAACAGTACAAATCCTGTCACTGTGTAAGGATCTCCCGGAAAAACAGCACTTGCAACGAGCCAGCCAATGAGCGGCATCACGATATGAAGAATAATCATCAACACGATCAACTTCTGTGGTTTCAGCAGTACGCCCAGCAGATCTTTGAGATTGGATTTCAAGCTTCCGATCAATGTCATAAAAGCGAATATCCATGGGACGAGACCTGTGAATGGTAGCAGTCTGCTTTCATTAAGCACACCAACCACGATGGCAGTAGGTGTTAATAGTGGCATGATTTTTTCGAGAACAACATTGGATTTGATGAGTCCATTTCTTATATTCGTAAGCATGTGTCGCATACCTTATGTATGGATGTCATACATTCCTTATCCGCAAATTTAAGTTATAGCAGTCTCTATAAGCTTACAGAAATCATACAGGACTTTCCATTAATCTACTACACAAAAAAGGAACCAATTCATTAAATTGGCTCCATGTCGTAATTTTATAGCAATGCTTAACGATTTAAACCCCTTGCGGAAACAATGCGTCCAGTGCTGGGCATGGCAGTTTATCCAGGAACTGAGCCAAAGGCGCTGGCATGTTACTATATAAGTCCTTCAGTGAGGTTCCCTGATAAATGTTGCCAATAATAACGGGATGACATAATTCAGAGATCAGGATGTCTCCATTGCCATGTAGATGAAGCTGTTTCTTGCCCTCTATGCAGTGTGGAAAATAAACGCCCGGTTGCTCCTCGAACCCAAGCGCATCCATAAACCGGTCCATGCAAGTGAAATACAGGGTCGTATCCTCTTTCTTCATAGCGATCAGTTCACTCACAGCATTCTTTAATTGTTCACGGGCAGCTATAGACTTCCAACCCGTATGATCCATGATAATACTGTTCTGAATCTCATGTGTTCTGACACCCATCGCATATACGTGATCACTAATTTCCTTCATATTATCCTGAGTTTCGCTGAACAACAGCGTTTCCAGCACCGTATCTACACTAGTTGCCGCGAACATAGTAATGTTCTCTCTAATTTTCTCGTAGATGCTTGGATGAATATTATAATAACGAGAGAATGCGTCCGCTGTAGTAAAATTGAAGGAAATATGTATCGTCGTTAATCCTGCCGCGACCAATTGATCAATCCGTTCAGCATTTAAAAGACTGCCGTTCGAATTGAGCTGTGTCTGAATCCCTCTGGATGAGCAGTAGTTTACAATCTCCACACAGTCATCGAACTTTAATGTGACCTCGCCACCTGACAAGCGTACTCTTTTCAGACCAGGAAGCTCTTCAAGAATTCGGATAACCTCTTTAGCCTTGATGCTTTGTCCATCATTTCTATTATACGCACAACAATAATCGCAGCGAAAATTACAGTTCGAGGTAACTCCTATTTCTAAGCCTTCCAGCTCATAAGTAAGCGGTTTGTCTAGTTCCAATGCTTTATATATCATTCTCTAAAGTCCTCCTGAAAAATAATGATTTGATTCAAGGGTTCAATCTTAGAGATTATAAAGGTTTATGGCTTAGGTTAATGTGAGGTATATAACAGTTATTTTTCATAATGTTTCCCTAAATCAGAGGAGTTACCACCTGATGGTACCCAAACGCTCTGGTGAATTTTCTTCTCATTTACTACTGAATAAATATAAATCCAACCTTCTTCGTTTTTAAATCTAACTTGTAAATGATATGGATTATATTGTCTACCTACTTGTCGACTAATTTCCCATTCTTGATTAGGGTATTTCTCCTCCAAATAGTGATTGAGTTGTTCTGTTTTTCGGGATACTTGATAATCAATCCAGTAGGGGCGAATAGCGAAGGATAAAAGCAAAAGTACAGTTATTGAAGATACTATAATTAAACCAGACCTCCTAATCTTACGGGGTAAAAACAAGGCTACTCCAAATATAATGAGGACAAAAACAACCAAAAATATGATTTCTATTGCTGTAATTGGATGCAACATAACCCTCCTCTGAATCAGGCTTCTTTCGAATTCCATGACCCATTTACTGGTCTGAACCATTAATTTCCAGTATAATGCTTTATTGTAAGCAAACACAACTCATGTAGAACTCTTGAAAGGAGCCAAAAGATGAGGAAAATCATCCTAAACTCACTCATAATACTAATATTCATATTTGTTACAGGCTGTACATCTAATGCCGATACGGTTGATACACCGCTGTACTCAGGGAAAAGCTTATTTATAGGTGTTGTTGGCGCGGTCCCTAAAATAAGAGAAGAACATGTGCACTTCACAAGTATTTCTTTTGAGGAGTTAGAAGAATATTCAAAGCTCTCCTCCCAATATGATGCTGTAGTTATTACGAAAGAGCATCTGAAAGAAGCGGACGACAACAAGTATGTTAAAGTATACACAAATGCAGGTGTTCCTTTCTTCTTTATTGGAGCTACGAAATCATTTATGCCGTTTGTTCTTGAAGACGTATCGTATGAGCACTATTCTTTAATAAATTTTAATAATGATATGTATGTCACAGGCTATTTCCATAATGGTGAAAAATTTAGATCTTGGGAATACGGGCTTTACAACGGCAAAGTAAACGAACCCAACATTAAAAATGTATACTCAGGGATGTTCACTACTATCGAGTCCATCAAGAATGGTACATATGAATAAAAAAAGGCTGCCAAATGGCAGCCCTTTTCTTTTGATAACGTATCATAATCCCGCCTACAACTCCACCGACTTGCCCATCTCATTCCAGACAGGCTGTCCAATCAAGCCCACACGCCAGATTGCAATCCCTTTAAGACCGTAACGTTTTGCAAGTCCAACCTTGGAATTTACTGATGTTTCATTCTCACTGTATACGGAAATACCGAGAATCAGCTTATCCTTACTCACTTGCTGAAGTGCAAGCCGGATGCCTTCATCAACTAAACTCATCGGCTCTGGAATTTTTTTCTCTTGCAAATAATCATAAGCCATAATGACCAAATCGTCTGCGAGGCTTCCCAGCGTCTTGTAATCATAACCTTTATAAGAGCTGTTTAATGGATGAAGAATAACCGTGAGCTTAAGACCTGCTGCATGTGCTTTTTGAGACAAATTCTTCACAAAAGCATTGTAATCGGCTTGCACCTTTGCTTTATCTCCCGTTAGACCCAGTCCTTCGAGATCCAGTGTGATACCTTGGAATCCCTTTTGTGTAGCCAGATCAACGATTCCTGTAATCGTCTGCTCTTGAAGCGCTTTATCTTCCAGATTCTTCGTGAGCTCCGCTGCAGTGTCACCAGAAAAGACCATCAGATAAGGCGCTGTGCCACCTGCTGCTGCATTCGAGATAATAGACTCTGGGGTTACATCCCCAGCTGCTTGAGGCCATCTAAAGTCAGTGCCTGTCGTGGTGAATTGTCCACTTTTATCAATCCCGCTCCACCCAAAAGCTACAGCATCGAAGCTAGGAAGTAACGAAATTTCACTGTATGAGCTAAGCGCATAAAAGCCCAGCTTATACATATCCGTCTTTGGTGAAGTGATCGATACCGTTTTGGTTGCTTGATCCCAAGCTACGCCCGCACCAAACTGCTGGCCGAAAAAGCTGAGTGGAATCATCGTGTTATTACGGATCGTTTGCGGGGCAACCCCTAGCTTCACAACTTCGCCGTTTACGCCTGCATTTTTACTACCAAGGGTCAACGTTACCACTTTAGTACCCGCTGTATCCGTCTTGGTCGCGGTAATTTTCTTAAGCGCTTGATTCCACTCTACGTTGATCCCCAGCGCTTCTGATATCGCCCGGAATGGAACCATCGTTGTTCCGTTCATCACAACAGGCTCTACTGGAAACGGCAGTGCATAACCATCCAGCACAATACTAACTCCACCTGCGGGGGCTGCTTGTGTAGTGTTTTGGAATAATGCCGTGGTGCCGCCTAGCGAAATCGCCAGACATAAAACCAATTTGCCAATCCGTTTGTTCATGACTGTTAAGTCTCCCATCTTCCATAATATGAAGTGTAATCTCTTAAACTCTTTATATGTCTTCTACCATTTTACCAAAGATTATCCAATTGTAAAATTAATAGATTGTCATCTATGAGCTTCGAAATTATTTTTCATATTAGTAGAGGTCGACAAAATTACATAAACACGCTCAAAAAGGTTCCCACTGCTCGTTCAACATCTACATCCACAGCAACTTGTATGGGTTTACCCACTTTTGGCTGAGCCCGCAAATCCGCTACGACCATTCCCGATGTAAACTCACCTTTGTGCTCCACACGAACATTCATTTCTTTATAGGTTACTAGATCTGGTTGCAGCGCAACCATAAGCGCGAGTGGATCATGCAGCGGTGCACTGTTAATCAAAAAGTTCGCTTCACGATAGAAATTAAAATAATGAGTGAGCGATTGTTCCATAAACGAAATGATCGCTTTATTCTCTTCACGTCCAAAACGGTTTAACAAATCGATATGCTCTTGGGTAATCCGCGTCTTAAGCGTAACGTCTAAGCCCACCATCATAACGGGAAGTCCAGATGTAAATACATGATCTGCAGCTTCAGGGTCTCCAGCAATATTCGCTTCTGCAACCGGTGTTCTATTGCCAGGATTGAAGATCGTACCGCCCATCACCACTACTTTTTTCAAAGTATTCTTAATACCAGAGTCCATATCAAGCGCCATCGAAAGGTTGGTTAGATGTGCCAGTGTAACTAATACAATTTCTCCGGGATTCTCATTAGCCATCCGGACAATAAACTCTGATGCAGTTTCGCTAATGGGACGCTGGCTGGATGGAGCAATTTCCACATTACCAATACCGTTCTCACCATGCACATGAGTGGCGTAGCCTGAGTGCTCACGAACAAGTGCCTTCGATGCTCCGATAGCTACAGGAATCTCATAACCAGGCTTAGCAAGCTCAATCAGTCGCAGTGAATTGTCCGCCGCCTTGTCGACATCAATATTTCCAAAAACGGTTGTAATTCCTTCTACAATTACGTTTGGAGCGCGTAATGCATATAGAATTGCCAGTGCGTCATCAATACCTGTGTCTGCATCAATAATAATTCGTGTTATGCTCATTTATGTTCTCTCCCACCCAATAATATCGTATGGATTATCATATCACGGCCTACCAGTACGCTCAATTTTATTCATTTGCTGTTCTTTAAAAGTATGAATAAAGCTTTCAGGATCACACTCTACCAAATAAGTATATACACCCTTACTCGTGTACAGATAGAACATCCCCTCTGAACCTCCCATTGAGCGATAGGACATATCTAAAATATCTTTTATTGGAAATTCACGATGACGAGTCACGACTCTATCTTTGTACAAATACATTAAGCGATTGCATGTAATACTTCGTTGTTCTCCATCCTTAATTTCTCGCTGTATCTTATAATACGGAAGCTGAGCTACCCATTTCATTTGAAGTCCTCCTGCTTGACGTAATGGACTCCATTTTATTATTCTTTTTACCTTTTTGCAAAATAAAGAAGCTCGACGATCCCCTTAGAAGGAATCATCAAGCTTCAGGAATACCTTTTATTTCGCAGTATAAGCTACAGCTGCTCGGCAAAAGCGTTCTAACGCTTCAACTAGAATAGATCTAGGACAAGCCAAATTGATCCGCAGATGACCTTGTCCCTCAGTTCCAAAGACAGAGCCTTCATTAAAAGCAACTTTAGCCTCTTTGTACATCAGCTGTTTAAGTCCATCTATATCCAGATTCAGACTGCGGCAGTCAACCCATAGCAGGTATGTGCCTTGCGGATGCATCACTTGGACCTGCGGCAAATGCTCCGACAGATAGCTAATCGCATAGTCCACATTGCCTGACACGTACTCTAAAAGCTCATCCAACCATTCTTCACCATCATTATAGGCAGCTTCTACTGCACCTTGGGCGAAGTAGCTAGCCATATGTAAACTCAAGGCTTTCATTTTTCGATCAAATTTAAGCTTCAATTCCGGATTGGAAGACACGATAAAAGAAGATTGTAACCCCGGTAGATTGAAGGTTTTGGTCGCGGCAAGTGTGGTTAGTGTAATATTCGCAATTTCCTCAGATAAGGATGCAAAAGGGATATGCTCATAACCTGGAAGCGCCAAGTCACAATGAATCTCATCAGAGATTACGGTCACTCCATAACGCAGACAGAGCTCACCAAGCTTCAGCAGCTCTTCTCTTTCCCATACTCTACCACCCGGATTATGCGGACTGCATAAAAGCAGCAGCTTGGCTCCACCTTGCATCAGCCCTTCCAATTGCTCATAATCCATCTCGAAGCGTCCATTACGAATAACAAGCGGATTCTTGGCGACCTTGCGATCATTCATTTGGATGACGTCATAGAAGGGATAATAGACTGGCGACTGTAAAATAACCTCGTCCCCTGGCTCGGTAAACAGCTCTACAGCAAAACTTAAGGAGGTTACGATTCCGGGAGAATCCGAAATCCATTCCGGTTTAATTTCCCAATCATGCCGTCTTCTGAACCACGACGTGATAGCTTCTTTATAAGAGTCACTAGGTACACTGTATCCGTAAACCCCTTGTTCTGCGCGGCGCAGAATCGCTTCCTTCACTGCAGGAGGACTTTCAAAATCCATGTCTGCCACCCAAAGTGGCATAATATCCTTCTCACCAAACAACTTCTCGGACTGGTCCCACTTGTAAGAACGTGTATTACGGCGGTCAATTACGCGATCGAAATCATACTTCAATTAAAGTCACCTCATCCTTATAAACTTGTCCCTTATTGTATCATGAGGCGGAGGATATCGCACTCTGGATAAGAAAGAACGCACTTGTCGAAAGTGCGCCCTCCTTAACTCTTATACAACTACGTGTTATTGCAGCCACACTTCCAAATGCGATGCCACAAATCCATCATCCACCAGATGGGGATAGTCTCTGCGCACTCTGTTGATTTCCTCCACTTGCCCCGGGGATAATCGTTCCTCCGGATTTAGACACCATAAGCCTTCAAGCAATCCTTGTTGGCGAAGCACTTCATGAATACCCGGGATACAGCCATGAAAATGATGCGCGGGATCAAATATCGCCGCATTGCTGTCCGTCACTTCAGCCCCAAGCGTCAACCAATTGGATGCCAACGAGGGTTCATTTCTGACCTTTTTAATCTCATTAAGCAGCTGGACTGCTTTGCTCGTCCAGACTGCCCAGTGACCGAGTAGGCCGCCGACTATTTTTTTCTCAACGGGCTTGCCGTTCACCATAAATCGGAAGGTCGTGAGCAGATCGCTGACAATATTATCATCATTTCCGGTGTACAGAGCAATTTCTTCGCTACGGCTGGATTCAAGCACAGCTCTGACTACATCCAGCGTCTGATAACGATTGAACGGCGCCATTTTGATGGCGATTACGCCTTCTATTTCAGCGAATGCCTTCCAAAAATCAAAGCTTAAAATCCGTCCTCCCACCGACGGCTGAAGGTAGAAACCAAACACCGGAATCACATCTGCCACTCTGCGTGTTCGTTCTAGCAGTTCTTCCTCACTCAAGGTTTGCAGGCCTCCCATGCTAAGCAGTCCCGCTTCATACCCAAAGCTTGCGGCAAGGCGCGCTTCAAGAACAGCCTGCTCCGTCCCACCGCAAATACCCGCTACTTTCATGAATGGCCGATTTAGCTGGGCAAGCTCCACCTCTTCCGCAGCTAGACGTAACACAGGTTCCAGCAGCCCTACTTCTGGATCCCTGATCTCGAATTGAGTGGAATGCACGGCAACCGCGACTCCACCCGCCCCAGAAGCAACATAATATCGGGTAAGTGCCCGTTGACGCCGCTCATCCAGCTTGCGCTCTTTAGTTAAGGCGAGAGGATGTGCGGGAATAGCCAACCCATCATGAAGCGCGGCATGTAATTCCGAAGTCAAAGGTACTCTTGTCAGTGTCATTAATATTTGCCCTCCCGCTCCTGAAAATGCGTGGGTTTATTCCAGGTTTCTCCGCCTTGCCCTACCCAATCGCCAATCCAGTCGATCATTTCGGCCAGCGATACCCGCGGATAGCCAAAGGTGGCAGCGGCTTTCGCTGCATTACTTAGCAGTGCAGTAGGTGCTTCTGCACCTGTAAAAATCGGCTCAATGCCTAACTTTCGGCCGAATTCATTCGCAGCCCAGCGCAGGGACAATGTCTCAGGCCCAGTAATGTTCATGACATTAGGCGGCGAACTGCAACGCAGCAGTGCTCGCAATGCGATTTCATTCGCATCCCCTTGCCAGATCACATTGGCATGACCCATTGTGATATCAATGGGAAGTCCCTCCCTAACCGATCGAGCAAGCTCCAGTAACACACCATACCGCAGATCAATGGCGTAATTCAGCCGATAAATGAACATCGGCGTTCCATTTTTATGAGAGAAATGTTCAAATATACGCTCCCGGCCCAGACAGGATTGCCCATACTCCCCGTTCGCGTTCGGAGAAGTTCTTTCCGTTGCGCCTCCTTGGCTGACCGGAGTAAAAGGGTAAACGTTGCCTGTCGAGAATACAACCATTCGTGAATTACGGAAACGTTCCGCAACGCGGCCCGGCAGATAGGCATTCATCATCCAAGTGAAATGCTCATTCCCGGTCGTGCCGAATTTATTCCCGGCCATATAGAGAATATTTTGGGTTTCAGGGAGTGAATGTAGCGCCTTATCGTCAGACAAATCGGCGGAGATAATCTTGACCCCGGCCTCTTCAAGCTCACGTCTCAGCTCTTTATTCGAGAAACGGGATACGCCGATCACTTCCTTGTTTAGCCCCGCTTGGCGAATTGCATTCACCGCTAGCCTTGCGAGACTGGGTCCCATCTTGCCCCCCACGCCTAGTAGCATAATATCTCCATCGAGCTGGCTAAGTTCCTCAATCAGTGCTGCCGATGGACTTGCCAAGCGCTCCTCCAACTCTTGAACGGTTCGCATCATTGAACTCTCCTCTCTATTGACTCAAGTTTGTTGCTTTTACCACAAATGACCTCAAAGCTTGGTGTAATCGGACACGATGCTAGTTGTAATTGGGAACCAGGCTAGCTGAGATTAGAAACTAGCTTGTTGTGATCGGAAACCAAGCTAACTACAATCGAAAGCTAACTAGCTACATTCACAAACCAGCTTGCTACAATCGAAAACTAACTCCCTGATTGCAGAATGTGCAATAGAATTTCCAAATTCATCGCTAAAAAATGAATCTATTGCACTTCATACATCAGATTCCCGCTATAAGCTCGTTTAGTGGTGATTATCTGAAATTTCATTGCACAAAATGCAATAGAATCAAAGTCCAGCCTCTCTAGAGCGGAATCTATTGCATAAAATGCAATCACTCAAAGCAAAGCAATCATCACATTCAAATCATTCAAATCATTCAAAGCAATAAACCAAATTCAGTCCAGCCTATCCAGTTCAGTCAAACAATCTAGTAAACTCATACTAACTTTTGTCTTAGTGTAGCTTAGGCGCTTACCTTGTAATCCGACGCTTGGTCTCATTCTCTTCCAACACCTACAGCCCTAAGCGCCTCGCGGAAATATCCAACTCAATTTCGTCGCCATCCTGCACAAGGGTCGCAATTCCTCCGATAGCCACTTCCGGAGCCGCAAATACGTACGATTCGTGCAATGCGTGCGATACGTGCGATACGTGCGATACGTACAATTCGTACAATTCGTACAATTAGTGCGATATAAGTGTATTTCGTACACTTATATCAACTCCTGTTCCCGTAGATGACAATTTAGTTGTACTATCTGCAATTAAAAATCCAAAATGAGCCTACAAACAGCGATTTGATAAGATTTAACTGTATGAAGTGCAGTTAAAGTCCACATGAGACGATTACGATATACTGTAGTTGTATAAAGTGCAGCTATTTTATCTTCACAAGCATTTGATTATTTCAGTCTCGGCTATTATTTCGAGTGCACCGATTCCCTCTCGCTCAGCAACTCTTCTCTAAGCTCAACAGGGAGAAGAAAGTCAAAGTCACAACCAAGGTTCGCCTGAAGCACCCGCTCATGAAACAGCAAGCCATACCCCCTGTCGTAGTGCGGCTTGGGCGCTTGCCATGAGACCCTACGTCGTGCCAATTCTTCATCCGACACCTTCAGCTCCAAGCGCCTCGCGGAAATATCCAGCTCAATTTCGTCGCCATCCTGCACAAGCGCCAGCGTACCACCAACAGCAGCTTCCGGCGCCGCATGTACAATTAATGCGCCATAGGAAGTACCGCTAATCCGCGCGTCAGAGATGCGGACCATGTCGCGTATGCCCTGCTTCAGCAGCTTTTGCGGAATCGGGATTTGCCCGATCTCCGGCATCGCTGGAGCACCCTTCGGACCTGCGTTTTTAAGCACTAGCACACTGTTCTCATCCACGACCAGATCAGGATCATCGATCCGCTTATTTAGATCGGCCGGGCTCTCGAACACTACTGCGCGTCCGATATGCTTTTTGAGATGAGCGGATACAGCGGTTTGCTTGATCAGCGCCCCATCCGGCGCCAGATTCCCGCGCAACACAGCAATTCCACCTTGGCTGTCGAGTGGCTCCTCCAAGGTACGAATCACATCTCCGTCAAGTGTTGCCGCCTGAACCAGATTTTCTGTAACCGTTCTGCCTGTTACAGTCAAACAATCCCCATGCAGCAGCGGCTCCAGCTCCTTCATCAGCGCGGGTACACCACCTGCCTCGAAATACTCCTCCATCTGATATTTGCCCGAAGGACGCAGGTTCAAAATAAACGGGGTCTGACTACTGATCCGGTCAAATGTCTCTAAAGGCAGCTTCATCCCCAGCCGCTGGGAGATCGCTATAAGATGGATGATAGCGTTCGTCGATCCGCCGCTCGCCATCGTAACTGTGATCGCATTCTCTATCGCCGCCGCAGTCATGATTTCGCGGGGACGAATGCCCTGGCGAACCAGCTCTACGATCTGCTTGCCCGTTCGCTCGGACATATGCCTGCGTCTGCTGTCCGGCGCCGGAATAGCCGCACAGCCCGGTAACGCCATGCCGATCGCTTCGGCGATCGAGGCCATCGTGCTTGCTGTGCCCATCACCATGCAGTGACCGTCACTACGGCAAATTGCATTCTCTGCAACAGCCAGCTCTTCGTCACTTATATTTCCGGCTTTATGCTCCAGCGTAAAGCCATAACAATCCGTGCACGCTCCAAGGCTACGGCCGCCCAGTCGACCGTTTAGCATAGGGCCACCTGTCAGCACAATGGCTGGAATATTGGCACTAGCGGCTGCCATCAGCTGAGCGGGTACCGTTTTATCGCAACCCCCAAGCAGCACTACCCCGTCAATGGGATGCCCCTTCATCATTTCTTCCGTATCCATCGCCATCAAATTACGCAACAGCATCGTTGTAGGCTTCACATAAGGCTCACCAATCGAGATCGTCGGGAATTCCATCGGCACTCCCCCTGCCTGCCAAACACCACGCTTCACATAATCCACCAATTCATTAAAATGGGAATGGCATTTATTCAGCTCACTGAACGTGTTGCAAATGCCGATCACTGGCTTGCGGAGATCTTCTTCGGTGTACCCCATAGACTTCGTGAAGGAACGATGGATAAATCCCCATAAATCTTTTTCCTGAAAATAGGCCTCGCTCTTCAACTTATCACCGGATTCAGCCACACTCTCCTCGCTGTCCCTGCACTCCGCCATGACCCCATCTCCTTTTAACAACCTCGCTTATAGACCAAGCACTTAATCCCTCAGATAAAACCAAGAATTTCCGGTGTTAGACGATGTATTATGTCCTCGATATATTTTTGCGGTATTTGTGGCAGCTTCGTTCCCTCCGCTAGATCATTGATATGGTACAGAGCCTCTAGCATCTTCTGTGTCCCAAAGAACGGATAATCCGACCCAAACAATATTTTATCTTGAACCCCATATTCCATCGCAGACACCAGTGCATTGTAAAATTGCCAAGGTCTACTTCCTAAAGCAGAAACATCCATATATAGATTAGGATGCTTGCGCACCAATGAAATACATTCATCAATCCAGGGATGACCCATATGCGCTACAATCATCTTTAGCTTCGGAAAAGCACGGGCAATCGGGTCCAGCATCGCCGGCCTTGATGCATCCAGATAACCCTCCGGTACAAAAGAGGTTCCTTGATGCCAAAGAATAGGTACATCTAGCTGTTCTGCTTTGGCATAGAGGGCATAATACCGGGGATCATCAGGATAAAAGTTCTGATAGATAGGCGCAAGCTTCAGCCCTTTTAATCCCATCTCACGGATCGCAGTCTCAAATTCAGCAACACAATCCAGATGATTGGGATCTACGCTCGCAAAACCGAATAACCGATTTGGATCCGTACGACAGTAATCTGCGACATACGCATTCGGTACAACCAGTCCTGTTGCATGCGCTGCCATGGCCAATACGATAGCACCAGAGAATCCTTCCAAATTACTACGATGTTGCTCGGGGGTTGCTTCGATATTCATATTCGGTCCCCAAGCCCGTTTGATCGCCTCATCCGTAGGTCCTGAAACCATTCCCGGTCCAAACAAATGGGTATGACAATCGAAGATCATCCCTACTCCCTCCTATTCACTAACCATTGTATTTGTAATGGCACCAAGCTTCTCAATCTGCACCGTGACCACATCACCAGCTTGCAAATAGACCTGATCCTCTGGAGGGTAACCCATCACTACGCCTTCTGGGGTTCCAGTCAGGATAATATCCCCCAGCGAAAGCGTCATACACTGGGATACATAGCTGACAATCTGCTTGCAATTAAAAATCATGTCCGAAGTGTTGGAGTTCTGACGCAGTTCACCATTCACCGTGCACTGAATATCGAGCTGATTGGGATCGCCTACTTCATCCGCAGTGACTAAGTAAGGCCCAATGGGTGAAAATTTATCGCAAGACTTTCCCGCTAGCCATTGACTCGTCCGCATCTGTAAATCTCGCGCCGACAAATCATTAGCCGTACAATACCCGAAGACATAATCCAGTGCATCTTCCTCCGTCACATATTTCGCGGTTCGTCCGATGACGATGCCAAGCTCTGCCTCGTAGTCTACCTTCTGGCTGTTCCTCGGAAGCGGAACTTCTGAGCCATGTCCTGTTAGTGTATTGTTAAATTTATTGAACAGGATGGGAAATTCGGGAATGGCCATCCCAGTCTCTTCCGCATGCCGGCGATAATTAAGGCCAATACAGATGATTTTTCCAGGATCAGTAACACAGGGACCGAATACTAATTCATCTTCCTGCTTCAGCCAGGATGGATTCACTTCTCCTTCAGGCAACTCATTCACAAAAATCCTCAGTTGGTTAAGTGCATCCTCCCCACCATCAAGCAATTGCTTAACCGTTACCGGAACCTCCGTCCGAGTGGATAATGCAGTCTGTGCCGCCTCAATATCCACCACACCATGGTCGGTTAGAACGCCCATATGATCATCTTCTTTTTGCAAAAAGGTAACTAGCCTCATCTATTACACTCTCCTTCACTTTATGCATTTTTTCCGAAGACAAGGCCACCATCCACATATAGCGGCGAACCCATTACAAACCCGGACTCATCGGAAGCTAGAAATAGTGCAGCTCGTGCCACATCCTCAGGTTTGCCAAGCTCACCGCTAAGCTGTCTACGCTTAATGGCCGCAACCGAAGCCTCTGGATCCAGAGAAGTCTTCAAATAACCTTCTACAAACGGGGTCATAATCGTACCTGGTAGCAGCGCATTTACACGAATGCCGTAAGGTGCATAATCAACCTGCATTGCTTTAGTTAAAGATAGAACAGCTCCCTTAGAAGCACTGTAGGAAGCTCGCTCTGCGACTCCGATTTCGGCGATGCCAGAGGACATATTAATGATAGAACCCTTCTTGGTCTTCATCATATAAGGGAGGACAGCCTTGCAGGTTAAGAACACACCCGTCACATTAACCCGCATGACCCTCTCCCATACTTCCTCGGAAACCTCATGTACCGCACCCACGCCACTGATTCCTGCATTATTAAAGAGCACATCGATACGTCCAAAAGTATTAAAGACTTGATCAGCCATCACGGTAGTACTGCTAGCATCGGTTACATCACAGGGTATGAACATCGCATTTCCACCCGTCGCCTCTATTTCAGTGACAGCGGCTTTTCCTGAATCCTCTTGGACATCGGCAATGATTACTGTCGCTCCTTCTGAAGCGAATAAAGCAGCCGTGCTTTTTCCAATTCCCGAGCCAGCTCCGGTTATTATGATGATCTTATCTTTGAGTCGCATCGCTTTGCCTCCTCTTCCTACTCCTTAGCCTGAAAGTTTCCCGGCAACAAGCCAGTCATCCCGGGCTTAGCCATAAACAAACCGCCTGCAAACGGATAATCACGTAACTCTTTCTCGTGCATCCCTATCCTTGCAGTTGTAATGTAGAGTTCCGTTAGATCACTGCCTCCAAAAGTACACGAGGTCACCAGTGGTGCTGGAACTCGAATGAGTCCAAGCTGCTCACCCGTCTCCGGGTTCCATCGTGATACACAGCCGCCGCCCCAGTGGGCGACCCAAAGCATGCCTTCACTATCTATTGTCATTCCGTCCGGATAGCCAGTTGTTGTAGGAATTCGGAACGCTACTCTTCGGTTACTTATCCTTCCAGACTTTTCCTCGTAATCAAATACATCCACCTGCCTAGTCGGCGTATCAATGTAATACATCTTGCTCCGGGAATAGTCCCAAGCCATTCCGTTCGAGCAGCCGATGCCGGATAACAATTGGTGTGTGAAACCATCAGGCTCCACGACGTAGAAACCTCCGGAATCCGGCGCATCATTGTTCAAGCTTATCGTTCCCACCCACAGTCGGCCTTGTCGATCGCATTTGGCATCATTTAATCGGTTGAGTGGTAGCTCTGCTTCTATCGAAGTCAATAAGACAGGAGAATTCTCAGCTTGAGAGAGATAGACCCCATCCTCCATGGCCAATGCAAGTCCTCCCACAGTGGTTGGAATCACTGCGCTGATCATCCGGTCGAAGGAGCGGACTACTTCATTACCCGTGATCCGGTTGTATATTCTAAGCTTCCTTCTCGTAACATCCACCCAGTACAACTGTTTGGATTCGGCATCCCAATGCGGCCCTTCACCAAGCTCAGCCTGAGCATCAATCATCAACTCTGCCTGAATTTCTGTAATTTCCAAAACGTTCACTCCTTCTTCTATTTACAGCTCACTACCATTAGCCAAATGTCCACCATCCACACGAATGGTTTCTCCCGTTACATAGGAGGCTTCATCAGAAGCCAGAAAAAGAAATACATTGGCAGCTTCCCTTATCGTTGCCGCCCGCTTCATCGGTGTATGCTCCGAATAAGCCGGGAGCTTCGAAGCTTCGCGCAGCTTGCGGTCGAGGGGTGTATCCACAAATCCCGGTGCTACTGCGTTTACCCGGATCCCATAAGCCGCCAGCTCCACTGCCATCGATTCGGTTAGCAGTATAACAGCAGCCTTAGAAGCATTGTAATGCGCGAGCTCCGAGCTTGCTGATAGACCATTTTTGGAACTCATATTTATAATGGCGCCTCCGCCACCCTGAGAAATCATTTGTCTCGCTGCAAGCTGACCTATTAAATAAACCGCCCTTACGTTGATATCAAATACTGCATCCCAATGCTCAACCGAGATGTCAAGAAAGTGTTCACGAAAGGCGATTCCGGCATTGTTCACTACAATATCTATCCCACCGAACCTTTCAAAGGCTTGGGCAACAGATTGTTCTAACTGTGAGACATCGCGAAGATCACATATCTCTACTGCAGCTTTTTCACCATAATCCTTCAAGGTTTCAAGTGCAATAAGAAGCTCACCCTCACTTCGGTCCAGCAACACCACCTGAGCGCCTTCTTCCAGAAATCGATGGGCGATTCCAAGTCCAATCCCTCTTGCTGCACCTGTGACCAATGCTCTTTTGCCAGCCAGCCTCATGTATATCACTCCCTCGGACCTTGTTCAGAGCACACCATATTTATCGTAGACCTGCCGCAAGGTATATCCTTCGAGCAGTTCATCCCGTGTATGATTCTCGCGAGTCACCTTATCCATGGCTAATTGGAACACTTCATCGATGATGGCGCCCGGAATCACAACGATACCATCACGATCACCAAAGATTACATCTCCGGGATGGACCATTACGCCACCGCATAGCACCGGAATGTCATAGTCGATAACAATTCCACGCCCTTGAGAATCAACAGGTTTGGTCCCGGTAGCAAAGACAGGAAAACCAAGCTCCAGAATTTTAGCAGTATCACGGATTAGTCCATCTACAATGGCTCCGCGGCCACCTCTCATTTTGGAAGCCGTAGACAATAGCTCTCCCCACAGTCCGTTCTGCCGCGATTCATTCGTACAGCCGATGACAATCTCACCGGGCTTAACGCTGTCCACCGCCTCAATCTCCTTCGTGTACGGATCTTCCGGCAAATGATGAATATCCACAGACAGAATGGTCTTTGCTCTTCCGGCAACGATCCAGGTAGGATCTATCGGGTTAATATTTTCACGCATCACCTGATTACGATAGCCCAATTGATCCAACGTATCAGAGATTACCGCAGAGTAGAGCTTTTCACACATACTATCGAACAATTCCTGATCCTTCATAGGCGATTCCATCCTCCTCAAAGTTTTGTGCTTACAGCATCCTCATTTATTTAAACGCACCGGTTGGCCTGCATGAGCAGATTGATAAGCGGTAAGTGCAACCTCTGTGGATCGGAGCCCATCTATTCCCGAAATCGGTACCTCCACCCCTTCTAGAAGCGCCTGTACAAAAGCCTTCAGCATCAGTTCATTCATGTCATCTCCCCAGAAGGACCAGTTCCCTTTGCCAGATGCTCTTCCGTATACATTGTTTTTTTGGTTAAAAGCATCTATGGAGATAACACCTTTAGTTCCAATGATTTCCAGGGTTACATCCCCCCATGTGGGGAAGCCGGGATTGCGTGACCAGCTAGGATCCAGCACTCCGAACACACCATTTTCAAAAGTTACATGCACCATTCCAGCATCATCGATCGTCCGCTTGCGCTCTGAATCAAATAAGGTATCCGCATAGGCATACACCTGTTCTACAGAAGAACCGGAGAACCAGTTCATCAGATCCATCACATGCACAGTGTGATCTAGAACTGCACCGCCTCCCGATAGGGCTTCATTAGAGAACCATCTAGGTCCCGGAAAAGAACCTCTGTTAGTTCCTTTAAAAGCGATAATTTCACCAATATCGCCGCGATCTAGTGATTCCTTAGCCCGCACAACCGGAGTGAGGAAGCGGCAAGGAAAGGCTGTCATAAGCTGTACTCCCTCTTCAGAACAGACCGAAATCATGCGTTGCATTTCTTCTACTGACAGACCTAGCGGCTTCTCGCACAGTACATGCTTGCCCGCTCGGGCTGAAGCGATGGTTAGCTCAGCATGATAGACATTTTCCGAGCAAATAATTACGGCATCTATATTCGCATCTTCCAGAAGTTCCTTGTAGTTAGCATAATAGGGAATTGAATGACGTTCTGCGAGCGCCTGTGTGCGCTCCGGCACCTCATCAGCAATTCCACTGACCGTCACTTCAGACATGTGCAGTAAACTTGCCAAATAGTCAAAAGCATGCGCATGCGCGAAACTGATCATGCCAATATTCAAACGGCTCATTAAATATCCCCCTTCACTTCAAGCTTCACCGGTTGATGGGTCATTGCTGATTGCTGAGCGGCTTCAGCCCAGCGTACAGCTTCCAGCGCATCCTGCGCAGTGACTATCGGTTCTTCCCCACTTGTTAGACAGCTTAGAAAATGCTCCAGTTCCAAATAATACGGATCCTTCAGCAGCACACTCGAAGGCGTCTCCACAAATCCCGATGTAGAGCCCGTCGTTATCGACTTGCGAATATGCAGACTTTCGCCATCCCCGGTCCCGCCTGAGATGATTCCTTCCGCATCCGCATATTCAAAAGAGGAATGGAACGGCCCTGGATACCCCCAAAATGCTTCAAGTTGTGCAATGGTTCCATTCTTGAACCGGAAAGTGGCTGAAGCATAATTTATGTCTTCCGACTGGTGCTGGAACGCATATACTTCACGGGCTTCACCAAAAGCCCCACGAATGTAGTCAATGTCGTGAATCATTAAATCCATAATGACGCCACCGCTAAGAAATGGATCCCGAAACCACGCTTGCACGTTTCCGGGATGTGAACCCGCCCGTTTAGCATGGTATATTCCGCCTTGAACACTGCCAAGCTGCATTATTCCCTCCGCAAGCTGTCTATAAGAAGGAAAGAAACGAACGACATGGCCCACAAACAAACGTACACCGCGCTCGTTACAGTAACTAATTGCTTCTTCTGCTTCTTGCGAAGTGAGTGCGAGCGGCTTCTCACAGATCACATGTGCACCATGGTCAGCCGCAATCCGTACCAGTTCTACATGCAAATAAGTTGGCACAGCAATACTGACCACCTCTGGCTTTACCTGCTCGAGCATTTCTTGTACAGATGTAAAATAGCTAACACCCACTAAAGTTCCTAGCACCTCAGCGGCTTTTTCAACGATGTCACATACGGCGACAAGCTCAGCTTCGGGCATGGACTTGTAGCGATCCGCATGAACAGTCCCCATGCCACCGCATCCAATCACTGCTGTCCTAATCAATACACTACACTCCTTTCAGATTGTGCTTTCCTTTACAGACGAACATCAGCACCGCTTACCCGGCTTTCGTTGGCCGCTTCGATGAAGCGAATCAACTCTAGTGTTAGGGAAGTTCGTACCGGTGGAGAGTCCCCTCGCGCCATAGCTATAAATTTCTTCAGTAATTGCTGATGTCCTGCGTTGTAATTTGCTCCGAGCGCGTTAATTCCGTTACTCCCCCGTTCACGGTGCAATACGATATAGAAATCAGAGCCGCCTGTACGGTTTCCGCGGATCGTCCCGATTCGCCCGTCCTTCCACTGGCCGACTACCCATTCTTGCGCATCGTTACTGACGGCACGTACCGAATGGCAACCTTCTCCAAGAGCGGCATATAACATCTCAGCAGCGTGTATACCATACCAGAATAACCCCGGTTGTGTCGGCTGAAGATCGAGTGGTCCAGTGCAATCCGCACCTAGAATAGCACCTGCACTTTCATCCTCTAAGAGGGCTGCCAGCGGTCCACCGAAACGTAGCATAGAGCTGGAGAAAAATGGCGTTCCATACCTCTCCGCCAATTCCACAATCACCTTCGCATCTTCAGAAGAAACCGCTAACGGCTTGTCAATGAATACCGGCTTTCCGTAAGGAGCCAGCACCGCAAATTGTTCCTTGTGCACTCTCCCATCTACAGAAGTCAATAGAATCGCATGGGATCTCTCCGCAACTTCTTCTATAGAATCGAGCAATTCAACCCCATAGCGCTCCTGCAATTCCCTGCTAATCGGTCTCACACGTGAATAGCTTAGCTCGAAATCAAGAGAACCCCCCGGATAACCGCAGTGTAACCTGCCACCCGGAATATATAGCGGATGAGATTCATCATTTAGCAGCGCCGCGAAAATCCTGCTATGTGAAGTGTCCATTCCTACCATACCGATCTGCAGCTCTTCCATTTCAACAACACCTCTTATTCGGTTGACAGCCCCATGGAGTGATCCACTTATTTAAGAATTAAACGTTCTTCCCTGAAACGTTCAAGTAGTTCCATGTATTCTTTTCCCACTTGTTCGATGCTGTAAGCAGTTCTAGCTTTCTGTTCTCCCAATGACTTCAAACCTTCCCTCAGACTATTCTGCTCCAGCAGTGCGCTCAATCTGTCCACACACTCCTCTTCATTGCCTGATTCGTATAGGGAAACACTTAACGGACCATCCAATAATTCCGGCAACGCCCCTACACTCGGAACCACTACCGGACACCTGCAGGCCATCGCCTCCAGTACGGTCATCCCAAAAGATTCATTGGTCGTGGTACTAATATATAACCCACCATTCTGCGCAACCGATGAATAATAGCGATGCATCTCATCGTAATCCACTTTGGGAATCCACTTGAAATGCTTAATCCCCTGCTGTTCTACCTTTACCATCAGCTGTTTCTTGATCTCGTCGGGAGCAGTATATCCCCCAACAAGCATAAATTGCAGCTCTGGCATCTTGGCATTCAGCTTTCCAGCAATGTTCAAATAGGACGACCAGTTCTTGTGATCATCCAGTTTACCCACCCACAAAATAGTGGCAGGCTCCTGCTCAATACCCGCTTCATATCGGAACAAATCGGTATCCAGGCAATTATTAATATGATAAGCACCCGCTATGCCGATACCGTCCAAATAATTCTTCATGTAAGCGGAGGGAGTGATCACATAGTGAAAAGGCAAACTATCTTTCGTTGCGGCCAACTTCTGCAGGGGTTCGGAATAGGTGGTATGTACCTCATGAATAATAACCTTCCCCTCTTGTACAGGCCCAAGCGCTTCATACAGCTCGTAAGTATCAATAGTAATAATGACATCGAAATCATAGACTTCCATGTAGCTCTTAATCTCTTCAACCGTCCCCAGAATTCGGACATGCTCGTATCCATCAAAAGCGCTTGCCCCGCCGTAATCTTCCAAAAAAGCAAAATGCACTTCCGAGTGGTGCCGCAAAAATTTAAGTCTATTTGCAAGTTGAGTGGTTACCCCACCTAGAATACAGAATTTATAAAAATATAAGATTCTCATCATCCCTCACCCTTCGCCAAGGATAGTGCAGACCTTACTTGTGCATCCGATACAATGCTGTAGTTCTTGCAAAAAATAGATCACCCTCACGGTCCATTGCCAGCAGCCGCGCATCGTCATCCAACACCTCAAGCTCCTCATTCCGCATATTAAACTTGAACAAGCGATTCATCGACACGCCGTACAACATGCCTTCCTTATAAAGCAGTTCATTACCACTGCGCCAAAAATGAGTCACTACATTCCAGTCCATGGGGAACAATGAGTAAGTCTTTATAGTTTGCTTCAGCTGTGGATCGAACCGAAATAACAGTCCCGCCGTCAAACCCCAAAGATGCCCTGCATCATCTAGAACCAAAGCAGAAATAGCCCTTTCCCCTTGCACCGGTACACCTTCCCATACTTTGCAGCGCTTCTCTAGATCCCAAATCATTATAGACGCATCTGCACGCTGAGGAGCAATTCCAAGTCCACCCCAAACGGACCCTCCAGCGAACAAGAACTGATCACTACTGACAAGGGACACTACACTCTGCTGCGGCAAAAGATTTCTAAACACCTCACGCACACCGCTCGCAGGATTGTACAGTGTCAACGCTCCTCCATGCCGACCATAGGAAGGAACCGTTCCAATTGCCAGCTCTTCTCCTGTCCAAGCCCAAGCAAAAGGGCGGTCCTGCTCCTCTTCCTGCAAGGAAAATAGCAGCTCTGGATTCTCTCCCGGCTTCCAGTCTTCGTCTGGATCATACTTAAAAATATTCGCCCGCGGATAAACGCCTAGATATAAACAACCACTTCCAGCTATCATACCTTCCGTCTGACCAATCCCACGATAAGAAATGATCTCGTCGGTTACCTTATCGAATCTGGCCAGCCCACCTGCGAAATACCCTCCGATGTAGAGAGCATCATCAGGTCCGTAGGTCATGGACTGCAAATGAACCGATTGACCTTGCAGACCGAAGTCCATCACCATATGTCGATCCGTCGTTGGATCGTAAATCCAACAACTCCCGTCCCTGTATACACCAGTTAAGCAGCGTGTTTTCGGATTTAGAGCATGGTTATTCAGCCAGCCATAATCACCTGCCGGCTCCGGCATTGCTAGTGAAGTAACGAACAGACTTCCAGTTCGGATATCATAACGCTGCAAATAGTCATCTTTAATGAAATACACATTTCCCAGCTCATCCGGCGGCGAAACACTAAGGCCACTCACATGATCCAGAGTGTCGCCCCATTCCTGCAGTCCCAGATCATAAATATACAACCGTGCAGAAGGTGTGATTCGAGCAAAAAGCTTGCCCTGAACGATGTTCAAGTCATAAACCAGTTGCTCGCTTTTACATTCATCTGGCAGCCTGATTTCCGAGCGTTCTCCTGTCTCCGTATCTAGTACAACAATATGCGGGGTTTGTGTTCCAACACCCACGTAGAGCTTACCGTTCCATGCTTCCATAGAACGCGCATACTGTTCTCCTGCAACCATAGCACCGTAATCCCTAAACACTGCTGTCGCTGGGTCATATTGGAACACTTTCCCCCCAGGATAACACCCCCCATAGATCCTGCCTTGCGTATCTGCTGCCAACCGCCACGTATAGAATTCACCGGGAATCATCTCACCCAGGTTCTCCACACCATTCTCATGAGTGTACCTGTACAAAATGCCACTTCCCCCGATATACACTCCGCTGGTTGTTAAGACTACACCCCAGCAATGATCCGAGCCTTCCAGCGCATACCGTTCCACCGCTTGTTCACCGCTCGGGTCTAGAACAAATAAGATACAAGGACTTCCGGAAGAAACAGCGTAGATCCGGTCTGCCCCTTGCCATGTTCCATAAGCTGAGGCCCAAACCGCCAGACCATTCAGTGGTTCACCGATCCGCAGCGCCTTCATCTGCTCCCGCCTTCTTTCGTCAGCTGTTCCTTCACCTTCGTTTCACATCCAGAGACTGCTGCAGGATAAGCTAAGACCGCTCCCAACAGATCCACGGGGTCCTCTGCATAACGCCGAAAGGCTTCTTCACAGCGTTCAACCGGGAATATCGCGCTAATCAACGGCTTCACCTGAATGTCCCCTTCAGAGATTAACCGAATATATTCAGCCATATTACGACCTTCCGTCCATCGCACGTAGCCGTAAGGATAGTCGATCCCCTTCCGCTCATAGATAGGATCATATCGTCCGGGACCTCCGGCTCTAGAAATCAGCACTTGGGCTTCCTTACCGAACATCAGATCACGAGAGAAATCAGGCTTAACATCTCCAACCAACAGTACCTTGCCGCGATCCCGTACCCACTCTAGCGCTTGATCAATAAGGTCTCCGGTTTTACCGCCGGCGCATACAATGACTGCATCTGCTCCCATGCCCTCCGTCAGGTTAGCAAGATGTTCCTTAACCTTCTCCGGGCTAGTAGCAATATGTCTAATTCCAAGGCGCTCAGCCATCTCACAGCGCTCTGTAAGCAAATCATAGACGATCACCCGGCATCCTGCCGCCTTAGCAATCTGAGCAATCAACTGCCCAAGAATTCCGGCACCGATCAGCACAAGTGTCTCCCCAAACTGTGGTGCAACCTGCCTTACTGCATGTACTGCAATGGCTCCAAGTCCTACTGTTGATGCTTCCTCCGAACTAACATGGTCAGGAATGGGCACCATCAGATGCTGAGGCATTAGCAGCCATTCTGCATGCTTTGCATAAGGTCCGCCGTAACAAGCTACACGAAGACCCTCTGGCCAGTGTTCCATTCCTTTCCCACGTGTTCGGATTACACCCGCTGCACTGTATCCAAGTACAATTTGTTGCGTACGGTGCAGGCCATTCATCATTATTTCCGTTCCGGGGCTAATCGCCGAATATTCAGTCTGGACTAGTACAAATCCATCTTCAATGACTGGTGTTAGAACATCCGACATGCGAATCTGTCCTTCCTGAGATATTACCGCCTTCATATGTCTTCTCCTCCCGATTGCTTCAGAAACGATTCCGTCACATGCAGCATCTTCTCTATGGCTGTTACTCCTTCAACGCACCGATCATTACGCCTTTTACAAAATATTTCTGCAAAAATGGATAGATCATTAGAATGGGAACGGTAGCAATGATAATCGTAGCGAATTTAATAGATTCACTAATACGAAACACCTCATCTTGGGTAACGCCGGCCAGCATATTTTGCGCAGAGGATTGAATCAGGATTTCCCTCAATATCAATTGAAGCGGGAACAAATTCCGATCCTGTAAATAAATCATGGCCGAGAACCAACTGTTCCAGTGGCCTACCGCATAGAAGAGGGTCATCACCGCCAGAACCGGCATGGAGAGCGGAAGTACGATCCGCAGTAAAATTCTGAAATCGTGGGCGCCGTCTATCTTGGCAGACTCTATCAAACTATCAGGGATAGACTGAAAAAAGGTCCGCATCACTATCAAATTGAAGGCACTAACCGCACCAGGCAACAGCAGCGCCCACCGTGTATCATACAAGCCAAGCTCACGGACATTCAGATACGCAGGAATTAGACCACCACTGAAAAACATCGTGAACACTATGAAAGCCATAATGACATTTCTCCCCTCCAGATTCTTTCTGGACAGAGGATAAGCACCAAGTGTAGTTAGCACCAGATTAATCAACGTACCGACAATGACATAAAAGAAAGTATTTCCGTAAGCCGTCCATACCCGCGTATCCTCAAATACCAGCTTGTAAGCATCCAGATTAAAGCCGATTGGAAAGAAGCTTACCTTCCCCGCAGCAATAGCATGAGCATCGCTGAATGAGGAGACCAGCACGTACCACATCGGGTACAGGAACAGGAAAGAACACAAGATCAGAAACAGCACATTGCAGCTGTCGAAAATGATTTCACCCATACTGCGTTTCACAACCATTGTCTACCCTCCTAAAAGTTTTGTAAGCAATGCTTCATTGAATTTACTTCGTACAAAACTCGTATCGGAAGCTATGCTCACCATAGGCTGCTTTCAGTTGTTTTCCGGCTGATACGGTTGGCTAGAACGAGTAATGTGAAGTTAATTATGGAATTGAATAATCCTACCGCGGCAGAAAAACTGTAATTCGCCTCCATCACACCTCGTCTATAAACAAATGTTGAAATAACATCCGCAGTGACGTACGTTCCAGGATTGTAAAGCAATATAATTTTGTCCCAGCCCACATTCAGCAGGGTACCCACATTCAGAATCAAGAGGATTAACACCGTAGGCAAAATCCCAGGCAGCGTTATATTCGTTAGCTGCTTCCATCGCCCTGCACCATCTACAACTGCAGCCTCGTACAGGCTCGGATTGATGCCAGATAACGCAGCTAAATAGATAATTGAGTTCCAGCCCAGGCTCTGCCACATGCCAGAACCTACATAGATCGTTCGAAACCATTCCGGCAGAATCAGGAACTGAATAGGCTCCGAGATCAGGCCGATGCCAAGCAACAGGCTGTTAATAATGCCTCCGGGCTTGGTGAAATCAATAATCATCCCGCAGATAACGATCAGCGAAATAAAATGCGGCAAATAAGACACGGTCTGCAGAAAGGACTTCAGCTTTTTGAGCCGCAGCTCATTGAGCAGCAGTGCAAAAGCAAGTGAAGCAGGAAAAATGAAGATGAGTGAGTAGAAACTCATTAAGAAGGTATTTTTAAGCAGTCTGAGAAAATAATAGCTTTCGAAAAACTTTTCGAAATTCTTGAAGCCCACCCAAGGACTATCCGTGATCCCCAAGTAGGGGTTGAAATTCTTAAAGGCAATGATCGCCCCATACATCGGCTTGTATTCAAAAATCAGAAAATACAAAACCGTAGGAAGGAGCATGAGATAAAGATAGCGATTGGAGGCTATCCGCTTCCAGGGAATCGGACTCCTCTTGACCGGAAGCTTCCTGCTTTCAACTTTAGCGACTTTTACAGGTACAGCCATATAGTTCTCCTCTCCCGGACACTGGCGTTAGTCATAGCTGTCATGTGGCGAGCGGTCACAAAGCACTCTCTGAACCGCTCGACCCACGACAACCTCCTCACAAGCTGAATCATTTCCCTTTAAATCGCTCGTATGCAACCCGATACTCTTTTAACACATCGTTAATTCCCATCTTCTCAAGTTGCTTCATTACTTTGTCATAGTCCTCAATCTTTTGGCGCCCCATGATCATGGCATTGATTGTTTCGGCTACATAGGTCTGAATATCGGCCATCAAAGGAACAACTACATCGTTTTCCTCTGTTGTGAATTGGACTGGAGGCAACTTGCTATCAAAATCGATATAGTCACTATATAACTCGAGCGGATTCTCCGTTTGCCCGTTAGCTTCTCGGATTTGTTCAGCATATCTGGTATCCGCTACCGTAGCCCAGCTTCCGCCCCCGATCGTATGGTTCAGCAGTTCTTGCGTATTCGTGAGGCCATTGGTCGGATGAGTTACTTCTTTCTTATAAATCGGTTCTCCGTTTACCAGATCATATGACTTGCCTTCAACCCCAAAGTTGTTCAGCAGAATGCCTTCTTCTGAGTATTGATAATCCAGCCATTTCATCACTTCCTCAGGATGTTCCGTCCGCGAGGAAACCGCTAATCCGTGTGCTGCTGCCTGCCAGCGGAAGGAGACATGACGTTGATCACCGTTCGGTCCTTTAGGTGGAATGGCTGGTGCAATTTTGAAGGTTGGATGTTTGCCCTCCATTAGGGTAGTAAAGTTCCCCATGTAGGAGCCAGACCAACCAAACCATGCCCCTGCCACATCGGTAGTCACCTTCTCAGTCAGCGTCTGGAATGTGGTATCTACCAGATAGTTCGGGTCAAGCAATTGTTCATCGTAAAGACGGTGCAGATAGGTTACGACATCCTTGAATTTAGGATCATTCGGTCCATATTTTACTTGGCCATTATCCACGAAGAATCCGTAGTCGACGCCAAAGGCAGGCGCGAATAACATCATGATATTTTCCAAGTTGACTGTGACTAGTGGAATTTCATCCTTTTTGCCATTTCCGTTGGCATCCTGCTCCCTAAAAGCCTTGAGCATGTTATACCAATCTTCGGTAGTTTCCGGCATAGACAGACCCAACTTATCGATCCAGTCTTTCCGTACTTGCGGGAACATTTGAGTGAGATCCTGTGAATCAAGAACGAGATTAGGCAGGTAAAAAATGTGGCCTTCAGGCGAAGTAATTTGTCCCCGGATATCCGGGTTGTCGTCGAGGATTTTCTTGAAGTTTGGCGCGTTTTTCTCAATTAAATCTTCCAGAGGAAGCAGCGCGCCTTGTGTACCATATTTTCCGGAATCCGTGCCCCATAGATCATTGTAGATAATGTCCGGCAGCTTACCAGATGACATCAATAGGCTAAAGGCTTCCGCACTGGCTTCCGTACTATGCTGAAAGTCAATATGAATGTTAGTGTTCTCTTCCATTTGCTGAAAGGATAATTTCTCATTAAAATTAGTTCCTCTGAAATTGCCGCCGCTGGGTGACCAAAGTGACAGTTCAAGCTTATCTGAAACAATCGGGAGCTGCAGACCACCTACTGTTTTACCTTCCTTAGCGGGAGCTTGCGTAGCCTTCTGAACTTCCGCAGTAGGATCTGCGGTATTGCCCGTCTTAGTATTCGAACCGCCGCAAGCAGATACGAGTGTAACTAATGACAACAGGACAGGCAGCAGCAGAACTAATTTCCTTTTAGCAACATTCATAATTCAACCCCCTATTAATAACTAAAAAATAAGATAATCATTATGATATATTCACTAACATCAATCAGAAGGAATCAACGATACATCAATAAATTTTTAAATGAGTCATCACTCTGAAAATTACCTTTTATAGGGGATATCCTCCTTTCAACTGCCTCTTTTCTACTTTAATTAGACGAAAACATCTGTTCTGACTTCTTTTTGATTTACATTTCAGAGTATCAGATCTATTATTTCACTAATCTGATATATATCTGATGTATTTCATTATATTTTCCAGCCTACATGATGTCAATATAATAATAAGAAATATCTCTAATAAGTGTGATCTTATATAACATGTACCTGTCGCAAAATGTTGAAATCCCTCAAATTTAATAGAAAACGCTTACAAAATTACTCGTATTTCACTGCTTTAAATAAGCCATCTCTGATCTCATACAGATTAGGCACAATATACAACTTTTGCTTGCTTTTATTTAAAAAAATGCGTAATAATGGCCCACCAGCACCATTATCACGCTTTACTGATATTCTAAAGAGAACAGCCTTCGCAGAAGAACACCTTTTAGACCTTCTGATCGGCAGCAGCATCCTGTTCCGAGATTAAGAGACTCAATTCCTCATGAAGCGTTTCCTCATCAATCATCTTAGACCAATAAGCGTTCAACAATTTACGAAAGCTTTTTAGAACGGCTATAGGAAGTCCTAAATCTTTAAGGTAGGAGAAGGTTGGAAATAGCTCTCTGTACATCAGATATCTCGAAGGACGATTCAAATGATCCGCCGTACTCATCTCAGCGATCCGCTTTCGAGCTGGAATACTTACTGTGCGTTCCCGAATAATTTTCTGTGCTTCTACGGAAGCAAGGAAGTTAACGAATTGACGAGCCGCTTCCTTTTGTCGTGAATTTCCGACCACAGCCGCTCCGATCGTGACCAGTAATGTCTTCTGCGGATCTTTTGTTTTCAGCCTAGGTAACGGAGCAAGATCATAGTTCAGCGTTAAGGCCTTGAATTCATTTAAATTAAAAAAGGTCGTCAGAATCATAGAAACTTGTTCTTGGACAAACAAAGAAATCGTCTCATCTTCATGATTACCAGCAAGATATTTAGGGAAAATCTGATGGTTGTTCACGAGCCGGCTATACACACTGAGACTATTTGCCGTCTCCGGACTAAGTGTACGGTGTTCGGTCCCGTCTGCCACGGTTTGAATCCCGCTCTGCAGCAGGAATACAGAATAACGGTTCTCGGAAGCAGGCACAAAATAAATAGCATGGCGTCCACGTTTCTCTGCCAACTGACGAGCCGCCTCAATTAAGTCATCCCAGGTCCAATAGCTATCCGGCTCAGGAAGATCCGCTTCCCGAAAATGAGCCTTGTTGTAGCACAGCACCACGGGGGAGAAGGAAATCGGATAAGCATACAACTGTTCTTCATGATAGAAAGCTTCTGTCGCGATTGGATATAATTCAGGATCAGGATCAAGCGATTCCAGCAGCTCAGCCGAGCCATTTTCAGCCATTTCCTGAAATTGCGTGCTATTCAGAGATACGGCATCAAGCATCCCATTATTGATCATCTCTACGGCAGAATTCACATGGTCAAAATCATTCAGCGCCAGCGGAAGAATATGAATACCGGGATGCAGTCGATGAAATTCACCAATTAGATCATCCAGCAGAAAGTCCTTGGACAGCGAGGCACTGCAGCCAAAATGAATACGGATTCTCTCCTGCACGGACTCCATAACCTTGCTTCCGACACGGTCGATTTTGACGATAAGGCCTTCTTGGACTAATACATCCAGCCCTCTTCTGACAGATTTATTGCTTAACTCAAACTGCTTGGCTAGCATACTCTCTGCTGGCAGATACGCACCTGGTTGTAGCACTCCACTTAGGATATCCGTACGAATCTTACCCACCATATGATCCAGTCGCTCTCGGAAGGAATGACGACCTGATTTATTATTCATGTACAATTCTCCCCGAAAAATTCAAATTTACATCATCTCCCTCTTATTTTGCGTCAACTCTGAATTGAAGTCAAATGGAAATTCCAGCAAATGCCATAAGAAAAGCCACCTGATTAGAGGTGGCAAACTTCCAAATTATCTATACGTAAGAGATTTCGCTATGCTAATTGTGTAATAACGAGATGTGCTGAAACAGATCTTGTTCCTCCAGCAAGAGGAGTAATAGTAAGTGCGGTGGAATTGCCAGCAGGATTCCGAACTGTCAGTATGGTGTTAATGACCGTTGTTTGCACTATAGCCATTTCTACGATTTCTGATGTACCTGTCGCACGTCCAACTACCGTATAGGCCAGATCTGCGCCATTAAGAGTCAAGATGAGTTGGCCTGCTTCGGTTACACTAACCTGAAACAACACCTGATAAGTCCCTATTGCCGCTAAATTAAAAGAACTAGGGCCCGTTCGTGCAATCGTCGTCCCGCTGGTAGGGCCATTTTGAGGAAAACTCACGTCTGTGCCCGGTGCTACAGTTGCTGCATTATCAGGGGGCATCAGGGCAAAAAAATCAGCAAAACCTAATACTCCTCCTGCTGCTCCGGTCGCTCCGGTTGCTCCTGCGACTCCTGTCGCACCGGTTGCTCCGGCCGCTCCTGGTGCCCCGGTTGCTCCTGCTGCCCCTGCTGCTCCTGGTGCTCCGGTTGCTCCTGCTGCTCCTGGTGCCCCGGTTGCTCCGGTTGCTCCTGCTGGTCCGGCTGCTCCTGGCGCCCCAGTTGCTCCTGCTGCTCCGGCCGTTCCTGGTGCTCCGGTTGCTCCTGCTGCTCCTGGTGCTCCGGTTGCTCCCGCGACCCCTGTCGCTCCTGCTGCTCCCGGCGCTCCTGGTGCTCCTGTTGCTCCTGCTGGTCCGGCTGCTCCTGCCGCTCCGGGTGCTCCTGGTGCTCCCGGTACCCCAGGTGCTCCAGCCGCTCCAGTCGATCCGGTTGCTCCCACAAAACCTTGTGGTCCTATTGCTCCTGCAGGACCAGGTAAACCTTGCGGTCCCTGAGGACCTACGGCTCCTTGTGCACCCGGCACTCCTTGCGCACCCTGAGGACCAACGGGTCCCGCTACACCCTGTGGACCTATTGCTCCCGCTGGACCAGGTTGACCTTGCGGTCCTTGGGGTCCTGGGGGCCCACCGGCGGGACCTTGAGGTCCTTCTGCTCCTTGGATTCCTCGTGCTCCTTGGGGTCCTGGTACTCCTTGGGCCCCTTGTACTCCTTGGATTCCTTGTGCTCCTTGAGGTCCTGTAGCACCAACGACTGTTGGAGTGGTAACATTTACTTCGGGCGGAGGACATGTGACTTTTACAATCTTCTTAATAACTTTTCGACGATGTTCTTTTCTTTTTCTTTTCGAAGGAAATACAGTGGCGATTTTTTTCTTATGACACTTTTTATCATCTGGACAACTCAATACGTACACCTCCCTATAAAGATAGTTCAGTGTACGCATCTTATTAATTTTGGACATGGACCAATAACTAGTTTCTATTAGACTGGAACCTATTTCTATAAAAAAGGGCTATAAAAATAGGGGCTGGCCCTTGAGTAGATTACAATGTCCACACCAATTTGTATTGTTTTTCGTATTTTATCACTAGGACAACTGACATTTCCCTATTAGACCCATATCTATGATTTGGGTCTTTTTTTATTTTTACAAATCATCCCTCAAACTCAGTTTATATCGCTTAATTCGCTTTCTGATTTCATAAAAAAACAGCCCCCAAATCCCGGGGGCTTCTAACCATTAATTATTATATTTTATCAGCAGGCTTACGAATCGCATTGCCCACCTTCACAAGAATATCAGACATCGAAGTCTCATCATTTACATCATAATCATCAATGTTCAAACGAAGCACTGGACAAGCTGTAAACTCGTTGATCCATTTCGAATATCTGCCATGCATATGTTCCCAGTAGGAAACATCCGTTTGAATTTCCATCTCGCGGCCACGTTCATTAATTCGGGTCAGGATGGAAGGCAGGCTGCCTTCAATATAAATCAGCACATCAGGATGCGGGAAGTACGGCGTCATAACCATAGCTTCATACAGGCTGGTGTAGGTTTCATAGTCCGTTTTGGACATCGTACCTTGATCTGCATGCATTTTCGCAAAAATACCGGTATCTTCATAGATGGAACGATCCTGAACAAAACCACCGCCAAGTTCGAACATCTTCTTCTGCTCTTTGAAACGTTCAGCAAGAAAATAGATTTGCAAGTGAAAGCTCCATCTCTCAAAATCATGATAGAACTTTTCGAGATAAGGATTGTGATCGACCTGCTCTAACGAGGTTTGAAAATTAAGTCTTTTGGCCAAGGCGCCTGTTAAAGTGGATTTCCCCACCCCGACAGTTCCAGCCACGGTAATTATGGCATTTTCCGGGATATGATATGAATTCATTTCATTAGCTCCTTTATATAAGAGACAATTTCAGTGAAGTGTTCTGGATTCTCCACGAAATCGACTGCATTTCCATCAATGGTAATAATAACGGTCGAAGGCTCCTGAATGGCAAGAGCGGCCATCGCGTCATCATAATCTTTAATTAATTGCTCCAAATACGCAGTATCCATCCCCTCTTCAAAGGGCCGCCCACGTTTTTCAATTCTGTTTAATAACGTATCTAAATTGGCCTTAATATAGAGGATAATATTTGGCTTTGGCAGGTCATCCGTAAGCACATGATAAATTTGCCGATACTTTTCACGTTTCGTTCCATTCAGCGTTCGTTCTCCAAAGATCAGGTTCTTATAAATATGGTAATCCGAAATGACCGGGATCCCTTTATCTATGTATTGTGTAACGGTATCTTCAAGCTGTTTATACCGATTACAGAGAAAAAACATCTCCAGTTGAAAGCTCCAATCGTCCATGTTCTCATAAAATTTAGCTAGAAACGGATTCTCATCGACAATCTCTTTAATGATCGGTAAATTTAACTCCTCTGCTAGCATAGACGCTAATGTTGTTTTTCCAGCCCCGATTGGGCCTTCCACTGCAATAAACGGTGCATGTCTCATTGACGCTGACTTCCTCCTCAGATACGAACCTTTCAATAGCTAATCAAGCATAAACGCCTTCGGCGTCTTTATAAGGACGGTACGTGTGTATGCGTGAAATATAAGGATAAAGTATAGTGTGAAACTTATACTTTCTTTATTTAAAACAGACTAAATTATTGTATCACATGAGACCTTTCTTGTGAGCGGGTAAATATGAAGAAACTTTTCCAGTAGTTCTAGCGTCTAAATGTAAGATAATGGATTATATCGTGAACATATCAAATTTATCTAATAAGAAAAAGAGAGGTATTCCTATGAAAAAAAAATGGATCAGCATGGTTAGTGCTCTTCTAGTATTAAGCCTCGCCTGTAACGTAAGCGCAGCTGCAGCTGCAGAGAACACAACCACGACATCCAACCTCACTTCGTATGGCGCGGATTATCTGACGAAAACAGATGGTTCCTTCTGGGTATGGGGAGGTAATCGCTCCGTCCCTACGCAAATCCATGACCTGAATGAGGTACAAGCATACTTTGGTTCCCAATATGTAATGAAGAAAGACCTTTCGGTCTGGCAATGGAGAACATCGGCATACTCTGAAGCTGTTAAAGTGACCCCCGTTCAAGAGCTAGACAATCTGGTCGATATGTTCATGACGGGAAATAGAACGATAGCCCTTAAGGAAGACGGGACGATTCTAAGCGCCCCCCTTTCGTCCGATGGACTCACTACCTCCGCGTTCACACCCGTTTCCGGCGTCGATAACGTGACTGCTGTGGGCGGTTACTATGAGTCTGATCTTCATAAGAGCTGGACACGTTACGTGTTCTTAAAGAAAGATGGAACTATTTCTACTACACGCGATGACTTCGAAAGCTTCGAAACCATCCAGAATTTAACGGATATTATTCAAATCAAAAACAATCTTGCACTTAAGAAGGACGGCTCCATATGGAGTTGGCCAGTCCAAGATTATTACAAGAACCAAGGAGCTCCAATAGATCTATCTGCGACCCTTCTCAAGGGAATCAGTAATATTAAAAGTTTAAAAGGAAATCAGAACAGCCTATTAGCCATTGATGGGGCCTCTCAACTATGGTTCTGGGGTGCTACCATTACAGGTTCTTCAGACGGAACAACCTATCATGAACAACCACCGATTCTTCTAAAAGGGATCAAGAATGTAGTTGATGCTTACATCGTAGAGCGCTCTATTGTTGCATTAACCGGGGAAGGAAACGTCTATCAAACTTCTATTGAAAACGAAATGATGCCCGCAGATTCAAAATTTACACTTCTCGAAAAAGAAGTAAGTAGCCTAAAGAAAGGTGGACGACATATCATCATGCAAAAGAAAGACGGCTCACTCTGGGGCTGGGGCGTCAATAAGGACGCACAGCTGGGCTATGGCGACTATGAATTCAGCCATGCCGGGCCCGTTCCAGTGCAAAAGCCTATTTCGATCTCCTTAAACGGAGAATCTATCCCACTCTCAAATGGAGTTATTACTCGAAACGGACAAAATTTCGTCCCGCTTCGATCGCTGTTCGAAAAATTAGGAGCCACAATTACCTATAAAGAGAACATTACAGCTGCGAAAACAATAGATAAACAAATTATGATCACACGAACCACTACAGATAAACCGGCTCTCGCCATCAGTATTAACGGTGTAACTGGAGCGACAATGGTGAACAATAAATCCGTGAATCTTCCTACACTACCCTTCATCGTAAACGGTTCGATGTATCTGCCACTTCGCTTTATAAGTGAGCAGCTCGGAGCAAATGTCGAGTGGCTCCCACAGGAGGAGCGCATCGCCATCACGATGCAATAAGGAGTAATCAAAAAAAAGGTGTCCCATCACGGGACACCTTTTTATTAATCTTAAGATAAACGTTCGCTGAAATCTTCGAAAGCGAACTGTTTGATTACTTTGATTCCCTCTTCTTCATTGTAACTAACAATAGAAGGCAGATTCACACCGTTAAACATATGATTCTTCACCATGGAATAATGGGCCATATCAAGGAATACGAGTCTGTCGCCGTATTTCAAAGGCTCCTTGAAGGAATAATCTCCGATAACGTCTCCCGCAAGGCAAGTCATTCCACCTAATCTGTACGTATAAGGAAATTCCCCAGGTTGTCCAGCATCGATAATGTTCGGACGGTACGGCATAGCCAGTACGTCCGGCATGTGGCACTCTGCTGAGGTATCGAGAATCGCAATGTCCATTCCGTTATGCATCACATCAAGAACGGTAGCTACCAGATATCCGGTATTGAGAGCTACTGCCTCTCCCGGCTCCAGATAGATTTCCACACCGTAAGTCTCTTTCATGTGTAGAATACACTTGACCAGGGTCTCCAGATCATAATCAGGTCGTGTAATATGGTGACCGCCACCGAAATTAAGCCATTTCATTCCTTTGAGATAAGGTCCGAACTTCTCTTCGACTACTTTGAGCGTACGCTCAAGTGTATCCGAATTCTGTTCGCACATTGTATGGAAGTGTAGTCCATCAATGCCCTCAAGCTCTTCCGGTCTGAAGTTAGGGAGAGTTACTCCCATTCTGGAATAATTGTAGCACGGATCATACAACGGAACTTCGATCTCGGAATATTCCGGATTCACTCGAATGCCGCAGCTGATGTGCTTCGGTGCATTCTTAACGCGATCCTTGAATCGATTCCACTGGTCAAAAGAATTGAACACAATGTGATCGGAGTATCCAAGGAGCTCATCAAACTCACTATCTATATAAGCTGGTGCGTACACATGAACCTCTTTGCCCATCTTTTCATAGCCAAGTCTGGCTTCGAACAAGGAGCTTGAGGTTACACCATGCAAGTACTTCCCAACTAACGGATACAAGGAATGCATGGAGAAGCCTTTTTGCGCGAGCAAAATCTTTGCTCCAGTGCGTTCCTGTACAGAATTCATAATCTCAAGATTACGTGTAAGCAATCTTTCATCTACAAGGTAACATGGTGACGGGACCGCGCTGATATCTATATCCATTATCGCGCCTTAGTCTAACAGCGTTGGCGAGAAATCTTCTTGCCAAGGCAGACCATGTTTATTTAAAGCTTCCATGAATGGATCTGGATCGAACTCTTCAACGTTGAATACGCCCGGCTTCTTCCAGATACCTTTTATAATTAACATCGCTCCGATCATTGCAGGAACGCCTGTAGTGTAGGAAATGGCTTGGGAGCCAACCTCTGCATAGCACTCTTCATGATCGCAAACATTGTATACATAATAAGTTTTTGGCTTTCCGTCTTTAGTTCCTTGGATGATACATCCAATGTTCGTTTTGCCTTTTGTTCTTGGTCCCAAGGAAGCGGGGTCCGGTAAAATCGCCTTCAAGAACTGCAGAGGTACGATCTCTTTTCCTTCATACATGATAGGCTCGATAGAAGTCATGCCCACATTCTCAAGCACTTTCAAGTGAGTCAGGTAATTCTGCGAGAAGGTCATCCAGAAACGGATCTTCTTTACACCCTTGATGTTAACGGCCAAAGACTCTAATTCTTCATGATACAAAAGATAAATATCTTTTGGTCCAATTTCCGGAAGATCGTATACTTTTTTCTCGGAAAGCGGTGCAGTTTCAATCCACTCGCCATTCTCGAAATAGCGGCCATTGGCTGTAATTTCACGAATATTGATTTCAGGATTAAAGTTTGTTGCAAATGGATATCCGTGATCACCAGCATTGGCGTCTACAATATCAATGGTATGAATCTCATCAAAATAGTGCTTTTGAGCGTAAGCTGTGAACACGCCCGTTACACCTGGATCAAATCCACTACCAAGCAACGCGGTAAGGCCTGCTTTTTCGAATCTTTCTTTGTAAGCCCACTGCCAAGAGTATTCAAATTTCGCTGTATCTTGTGGTTCATAATTGGCAGTATCCACATAGTGCACTCCTGTTGCCAGGCACGCATCCATGATTGTCAGGTCCTGATATGGGAGAGCGACATTAATAACGACATCCGGCTCAAAGCTCTTGATCAGTTCAATGACTTCGTCCGTATTATCTGCATCGACCTGAGCAGTAGAAATCTTCGTGCGGCCTCCGGCTAATTTATCTTTCAGAGCGTCACATTTCGCGACAGTTCTGCTAGCTATGCAGATCTCTTCAAATACATCCGGGTTCTGGCAGCATTTGTGAACAACAACACTGGAAACACCGCCAGCGCCAATAATTAACGCTTTTCCCAAAATAAAAACCTCCTAAAATTCCATTTGCAAAATCAACAAGGCTGATTATACATAATATTTTTGAATAAATCAATAAAAACCGACAAAAATTGATGTTTATTGTGTAAAATCTTCAAGGATTCTTGTTAATACTCTTGAATGCTCATATTTCCTCGATTATCCACCTATATATCTAATGAAAATCGCTGGAATGGAGTAAATTTCCGGAAACTTGGACAACTAGATTATTCTATCACAAGAGGGGGCTACTTCATACGTTTATTTTAAACTCAATGAGAAACCTCACCACCCTTTCAACTCCGCGTAGAGACGTTCAGTTTCAGTGGCATCCTGAACGGCCATTCACCAGTTCCGATCAACAGCACTGCAATGAATATAAAGAGGCCGTAATGTATACTCTTACCCGTTTTTGTCCCAATATTACCGTTGTTCCTATGCCCATCCGTTTCAAGACCCTAATTGAATGATCGTTGGGGTTATTATACGTTGTCCCATTGATCCTATATTCATCAGCATCATGATTAAGAATTTCGAGCTGTTTTTTATTGGTTTGAATGGATTTGAACAGCATAAGCTTCGGCATCCCATTCTACCTTAGCGCCTAACATTTCACTCACCAGTCTTAAAGGTACATATACACTATCATTAATAAAGACTGGCTTTTGATCTGTGGCTATTACTTTTCCATTCACTGTCGTTTGTCCATTAACCGAATTTAAGATCAGCGTAGTAGATGTAGATTCCTTCACGGCAATAACTGATCTCGATGGAACGTCCCAACGTACATCCACTCCCATATGCTGAAATATTCCTCTTAAAGGAACGTAAGTAGAATTGTTGAGCAGTAAAGGAGGCATGGTCAGATCCATTTCACTATTGTTCAACAGGACCTGTATCGATTTCTTCACGGGCTGAGGCATGTCAATCATAAAATCTCTAACCCCCAACCCAGTCTGTCCAAATTCATTCGTTCCCCATGCAAGAACATGACCGTCTTTTAAGAGCACATAATGATTTCTGTTCCCGCTGGTAATCGAAACTGCATTTTGAATACCACTAATCTGTTTAACATCCATCTTATTTTTATCGCCAACTGTCCACTGCCATACGGTTCCATCGGCTTTTACTGCTGAGTCCGTTGTCATCGATACGACATCAGTGAGTCCTGGAATCTGAATCGGCTGTAAAGTTCCACCCGGATTCATATCTGTGTAATTATTCCATAACCAAACGGTACCATCCCATCTCAAAGCTACTCCATTCCACCCATCAGTATCAACAGCTCTATACTCCCCGCCGCCTTTAAGTAGGGTAGGCTTTAGAACCGCATCCTTTTTAATGCCTCTAGTTTTAGATGAGCCCCATACCCACACCTCTCCGCCGTTCCCAAGTGCCACTGAATTATTCGATCCTGCAGCTATAGCTAAAATGGAGGGTAGTCCTTTCACCTGCACCGGTGTTAGCCCGTTTTTCCCCGAATTATCACCGAGTTCTCCTTGCTCATTGCCTCCCCACGCCCATACCGTTCCGTCTTTGCGAAGCGCTATGCTAAATGTGTCTCCTGCTGAAACAGAAATCACATCCGTTAGCCCCTTCACTTGAACCGGCTCTAGAAGGACTGTCGAGGACTGCGCTCCAGTGCCAAGTTGTCCATGTTCGTTCCCCCCTACTGCCCACACTGTTCCATCATCTTTCAACATCAAATTATGACGGTAGCCACCTGAAACTTGCTTAACATGATCGATGCGCATTTTGACTGGAGTATACGCTGGTGTGGTTGCCCCATTACCAATAGAGCCGTATCCACCACCCCAAGCCCAGGCTGTTCCATCCGCAGTGATGGCATAAGCGCTTCTATCCCCCGCATCCAGTCCTGTGATGCCAGACAATAACTTCTTTTCATCCGGGAAATTCACAACACTTTCCGCTCTTACGAATAATGGTGAGGCTGTAGCTAGGATAATAGCTGCCCCAACAACTACAATACCTATTCGTCTTATCTGAATTTTAATGCTTGAAATTTGTCTTCCCACTTAAGATCACTCCTTTTAGAATCGGTAGGGTCAAACTGTTGATCTGCAACAATAGAGACCCCCACTGTATTCAATCTTCTTATATAGACTGTGGAATATTATGTAAAGTTGCGAGAAACTGTAATTTTTCAAATCAATTTATACGCTTTAACCTGTAGTTTAGGATTGAAGCTGATTTTAACTGTTTATATGGCATAAATCGCTTGTTGCTGCGCTCTAGGTCTCTCGTCCGTCTTTTGACACACAAAAACTTCAAGAGCATAATAAGCATCGGCATATTGCAACGGATTCCCACAACATACAGAGTTATGCAGGATTTTAGTGTGTTTTGCACCAGAGAGGATGATAACGAATGAAAAAAGATTTTCAAATAAAAAACAAGCCCTTTCTAATTTTTAGCTTCATCCTGCTCTTAAAATGCGCAGTGGCCTGGTTCGTGGTATTTAGTGACGGCCCTAATTGGAGCATGCTGCTCACAGAGATTCCGTTCTTCTTTATCGTCTTTGGACTCATTGAGTGGATGGCTTCCAAACGGAAGTTTCTGTATTACATGATTGCGAACTTATTAATTTCAGTAATTTATTTTGCCGTCCTGATGTATTACAAATATTACGGCGTAATTGCCACTTACCATGCTTTGCAACAGGCAGATAAGGTAACCAAGGTCGGAGAAAGCACATACTCCTTGCTGGATCCTTACTATTTGTTCATTTTTGTGGATATTGTAGTCTTCATGTTCTTTATGTTCCGTCCAAAGTATATTGCGATCTGGAAAGAAAGAGGCATGAACCGGCGTATGAACCGAACCGCCTTGCTTGGGATCATCAGTGTTTCACTTGCGATCTGTGTCTTTAATATTTGGCCGAATCATGCCAGTATGAACGAGAACAAAAAGGCAGAGCGTATGGGGATTCTCAATTACGAGGTATATACCATTTTTGCCGACACCACAGAAAAGAAAGAAATGATCGACAGCAAAGAAATTACGCAGCAGTCTGTGGACGCTACAAAGGGGATTACGGAGCCCGTCTCTCCGAAGCATTGGGCAGCGGCTCAAGGTAAAAATCTCATTGTAGTGCAGATGGAATCTTTTCAGAATTTCCTGCTTGGCTTAAGCATTGACGGACAGGAAGTAACTCCCAATCTAAATAAACTTATTTCAAGCGAACATTATTTCAATAACTTCTATACAAATGCGGGGCAAGGAACAACATCGGATGCTGAGTTTGTAGTGAACACCTCTCTCTATGTTCCTCATCACGAAGTAGCCACTTCATCCAACTATATGACTAAGGAACTTCCAAGTCTGCCCAAGCTGATGAAAGCTAATGGATATAACACGTCCACCTTTCACACCAATAGCGTAGAATTCTGGAACCGCAAAACCTTATACAAGGTGCTAGGCTTTGATAAATACTACGATCAGTCCTTCTATGGAGATGATGATCATATTGCATTCGGATCTTCCGATGAGGTGCTGTATGCCAAGACTGTTCCTGAATTAGTCAAAATGGATGCGAAAGACGATCCTTTTTACGCGATGGTCATTTCTATGAGCGCTCATCACCCTTATAAAATGCCAGAATCTAAACTTAAAATGACGTTGCCTAAACGGTATGAAGGGACCTTAGTCGGCGACTATATTTTAGCCCAAAATTATGCGGATTACGCCATGGGACAATTTCTAGACGAACTGAAGTCCAGCGGGTTATGGGACGATAGCGTGATTGTCTTCTACGGAGATCATCAAGGTGTATCCCTGTATTCCCTTAACGGCAATGAGAAATCATTAATGGAGGAAATGGTCGGACACGAGTATGGATATACCGATATGTTCAACGTTCCTTTCATAATTCATGCCCCCGGCATAGACCAACCTACTGTGTATACCCAAACTGGCGGTCAGATTGACATCTTACCAACTGTAGCTAATCTGTTAGGGATTTCTATGAAGGACCAGCTCCACTTCGGAGAAGATCTGATGAATCAACAGACCAATCTGCTACCTGTTAGACATTTTCTTCCTACTGGTTCTTTTATTAATGACACAAGCTTGTACTTGACTGGTGTCGATTACGATGATGGAAATAACTATGACCTAATCGACGGATCTGAAACTGAGGGCGGTTCGACACAAGCGCAATTTGATGCCGTTCAGCGGCTCCTGAATATGTCTAATAGTTATATTCTGCAACGGCCGGATTTATCTTCTACGGATGATGGCGAACAGAGCAAATAATTGATATTCAATAAAAAGAATGCCCCTTAGCCATTGGCCGAGGGGCATTCTTGCGTTTATTAAAATAATTAAACCGTTGTTGCAGGCACACTCTTAAGAATTACCTCTTGCTCTACAGGCGCGTTAACCAGCATATACACACGAGATTCGTAAGGGCGTAATGCCACTGTCTCGATCTTCTCGGCAGGGTCAACTTCATAGTTATTCAACAGCAACTCACTGGAGTCAAATTCCAAATCAAACGGAAGGTCGAACAGCGCTTCCTCTGAAGTCAGGTTTGACATGACCAGCAATTTCTCATTGCCAAGTGTACGAGTATAAGCGTAGATTCGTTCATCTTCAGGCAGGATCAAATCATAGGTTCCATAAACGGTAATAGGATTAGCGGCCCGAAGTGCGATTAGCTTTTTATAATGATGATAGATGGAATCAGGGTCCTGCTTCGCACGTTCCACATTGATCTCCGTGAAATTAGGATTGACCTTCATCCAAGGCTTGCCGCTACTGAAACCAGCGTTCTCAGAGTCATCCCATTGCATTGGCGTTCTAGAATTGTCGCGGCCGTTCTTCCAGATAACCTCCATGACTTCTTCATGTGATTTTCCGGCTTCTGTCTCTAAACGATACAGGTTCTTCATCGCCACATCATCATAATCATCCATGGAATCAAATCGTACATTAGTCATCCCAATTTCTTGACCTTGATAAATAAACGGTGTTCCTTGCATTAGGAAATACATCGTAGCCAGCGATTTGGCCGATGCCTTCCAATACTCACCATCATTTCCCCAAGTGGAAACTGAACGCGGTTGGTCGTGATTCTCGATAAATAATGCATTCCAGCCTCTACCCTCAAGACCTTTTTGCCAACGGGAAAGTGCTGATTTCAGCTGCAGAACATCCAAGCCACCCGTAACACTCTTATTCCAAAGTGCTAAATGCTCGAATTGAAAAATCATATTGAATTTGCCCTGCTCCTCGCCTACCCACATTTCCGCTTGATCGACACTAACACCACTCGCTTCACCAACGGTCATAATGTCATAACGATCAAATGTTTCCTGTTTCAGTTCCTGAAGAAAATCGTGAATTCCTTCCCGATTCATATGACCTGCACCGGACGAAACGAACGGAAGACTATCTGGATTTGGCAGATCAGGTAGACCTGGGATTTTCTTAATATGTGAAATAGCATCCACTCGGAAACCGTCGATCCCTTTATCCAGCCACCAATTAACCATGCCGTATAATTCCTGACGTACTTCAGGATTCTCCCAGTTGAGATCAGGCTGTCTTTTGGAGAACACATGCATGAAATATTGCTCTGTAGCAGGGTCGAACTCCCAGATCGAACCGCTAAAAATACTCTCCCAGTTATTCGGTTCCTTACCGTCCTTAGGATCTCTCCAAATATAATAATCGCGTTTCGCATTGTCCTTACTGGAACGTGCTTCTACAAACCAAGGATGTTCGTCAGAAGTATGGTTAATGACAAGATCCAGAATCAGCTTCATGCCCCGTGCATGAACCTCGCTTAATAGCTGATCGAAATCAGCCATACTGCCGAACTCCGCCATAATATCCTGGTAATCTGAAATATCATATCCATTATCATCGTTCGGGGATTTATAAATAGGACAGATCCAAATGACATTGATGCCAAGGTCCTGTAAGTAATCAAGTTTTGAGATGACTCCCTGCAGATCTCCAACACCATCGCCATTGCTGTCCATAAAGCTCCGTGGGTAAATTTGATACGCTGTGGCTTCTTTCCACCATGTTCTGTTCAATGTATGCAGCTCCTTCGTATTCATATACCCTCTCAGGAAAATATTTTCCTATTTAATTCACGAATTAGTGATTTTCATAATAAAACTTAAGATTATCGACTAAAAAACTATCTATTTAGGGTTTATTCAAGGAAATTATTTTCCTATGCGATCATTATAGGATCTTTTATTTTCCCGGTCAATAACAATCTTTTGGATTCTTGAAGCTATCCGTGATATGCTTGCGATATATTCTAGAACGAATACAAGATTGGAAAGTTATGGTGATATTCTTGAAGGTAAAAATTAAAGATATAGCCAAAATGGCTGACGTTTCAATAGCTACCGTTTCAAGGGTTGTCAATAACAGCAAACCAGTAAACGAGGAAGTTCGTAAGCGTGTATTGGAAGCCATGAAACAAATGAATTACCGCCCTAATGTCATCGGTTCAGATGCAGGTAGATCGGATACACCTCTGATTGGTGTCATTATTCCGCAGAACAGTAATACCGTGCTTGATGATTTCAATATTGGCATACGTGATCTCGCCGAGCTATATGGTTATGATGTTTTGGTCGGGTTAACAGACGGAAGTGTTAATAGTGAACTTCATTATTTGAACTTATTCCACCATATGGGGACTGAGGGTTATATATATGTAGGCTCGGTTCCGAGTAAGGAGCATTTGGAGATTATCCAGAAATCCGGGTCACCTTGCGTGTTAGTTGGAGAACAATCTCAGATTGATTCGATCCCTTCTGTCCATCTGGATAATGTTACCGCCTCCTATGAAGCCGTTACTTATCTGATTCAAAAAGGACATAGAAGCATCGGCATGATCCGGGTATCTGGAGATAATGCAGTGGGTGGCGATCGATATCGCGGCTATCAACAAGCACTTATGGATGCAGGCATTACCTTAAGAGAAGAATGGGTAGTAGAAAGTGGAATGGCCGTAGAAGATGGAAGTGACGCTATGCGCCGGATTAAGGATAGCGGGGAACTACCTACTGCGGTTTTTTGCTCCACAGATTGGATAGCTGTAGGGGCTATGAATTTTCTGATCGATAACGGTATTCGGGTGCCAGAGGATGTTGCGGTGTTCGGATTCGATAATAGCTTTATCGCTTCTGTCGTTCGTCCCAAGCTGTCCTCGGTGGAATACTCCGGAACGGAGATTGGAATGACTGCTACCCGAACTTTAATCAAGCTGATTAAAGGGGAGACTGGTATTCAGCATCATGCAAATGTAGCTCATTATTTGGCAATTCGTGAAAGTACGGGTTAGGGAAAGCTTCCCTAACCCTATTTTTAAATCTGATAATGGTTATTGTGTAAATCCTACACGGGCGCGTTCCCGTCCTTTAGTATCTAGTGTAATGGAACAGACGGAAGTCATGGGAATATAAAGCTCCTCAAATTCTGTCCGATATTTGATAAACTTCTCAGTTACCGTTTCCAAAATGCCTTTTCTAGCGTTAGAGCCATCTACAAAATAAATGGTTACCTCTTTGCCCTGCAAAGCTTCCAGCATCATTCACTTCACTCCTTCGACTTACAGATTTGTGATAACTTTGTCGATAATCCCGTACTCCACTGCTTCCTCGGCTGACATGAAATAATCCCGATCCATGTCTTGTTGTACCTTCTCCACCGTCTGTCCGGTTCGGTCCGCTGTAATCTGGACAAGCACTTCCCGTAGCTTCAAAATACGTTTGGCTCTAATCGCAATATCACTGGCCTGCCCCTGCGCACCACCATGTGGCTGGTGAATCATAATCTCACTATTCGGCAGCGCATAACGTTTACCTTTAGCCCCAGCTAACAATAGAAGTGAACCAAAGGAAGCCGCCATACCTGTGCAGATCGTATTTACTTGCGGTTTAATGAGCTGCATTGTGTCATAAATACTTAATCCCGCTGTTACGGAGCCCCCTGGACTATTGATATACATGTGTATATCTTTATCTGGATCCTCAGCTGATAAGAACAGCAATTGGGCAACAACACTATTCGCTAATTGATCCTCAATCTCCGCCCCTACAAACACAATTCGGTCCTTTAAGAGCCGCGAATAAATATCGTAGGATCTTTCCCCTTGATTCGTTTGTTCAATGACATAAGGAATGTACGCCATGCGTATGCGACCTCCATCCGTTTATTTTATTTGAAATCTACCTTGTAAACGGATTAGTCTATGGATAGGATACGTTAAGCGGGCAAAATATTATTTTTATTATTGCGTATCTTAATTTGGAGCTCATTCGTTTATTATTAGAAGTAACCGAAAGCACTTTACCGGAAAAGGGGTTATGCAGAGTGATCAGCCTTGAGAAGCTTAGCGCCGGCCATGAACCGGATGAGAATCATACCACGTCTTTGCAAATGGCCCTGAAGCGGTATTGCCTTGCACTGACACAATCCCCGTGGGAAGCCGAAGATTTGGCTCAGGATACGTGGGTCAAAGCACTGGGCTATATGAAGACTTCCAAACATTCGAAGGAAATGAATGAACACAACCAAATGAACGATACAGGCAAAATGAACAATACAGGTCAACTGAACAATTCAGATCATATGAACAAGTCAAATCTTACTAGTAGTACAAATTCCACAACACTAACGAATCACCCCAATCCCGAAGCACTCCTCCTGCGGATTGCCAGAAATACCTGGACAGATATTATGCGGCGAAAAGCCACGTTGTCACGAGTGCTGGAAATGGATCAACCACGGACAGAGGAAGCAGCAGAGTATGGTTTATTTGAGATTGAGGCTGCTTTTCAAGCCTTACAGAAGCATCTGTCTCCACTGCAGCAAGCAGTGTTCCTGCTCCGCGATGTATTCGAGCACTCCGGAAGCGAAGCTGCCGAAATCCTCGACACCACAGAAGGAGCCATCAAAGCTGCTCTGCATCGAGCCCGCCAAGCCCTCCCTGCAGTCAGACAAGAACTTCTTCAATCTAACGGCCCCTCCATACTGCAGGAGACGGAACTACAGATTGCCTTGAATCGTCTTGCATCCGCCTATGAACAAGGACAAATCGCCGAGTTGATTGAGCTTGTCCTTGCAGATGAAAGTCAAGAAACTGTAATGGCCGTGTCCAGCCAAAACTTCCAGAGCTTCCAAAGCGTTCAACCTTTCCAATCTGGCGGATTCAGCTCTATGGGCTGGAACTATTCCGAGCCAGGAATGCGGATGGTGGCTTAGTCTTTCGTGACGCTATTTCGTAATACTGGAGTAAGCTTAGCCAAATGAAGCACATTACGTTACGTTATAACCGAACAAATATTAGTTTTGAAAAGTGTGAGTTTGATGAGATAGGTATGTTTTGTGAGTTAGGTCAAAAACGAATCTACTGCACTATCTGCAATAGATTCTTAATAAAAGTGACTTTTAAGTCGATTTCTCATCTTTTGATTGTATAAAGTGCAATAGAATCAAATTATGTCCTATATAGTTTAAATTCTATTGCACAAAGTACAATCACACTAATGAAATCTCCTCACATATCTTTATGCTTCATTCATCACCACTCATCACTCTTTAAGGTACAATTCCCCTGCTTTCTATGGAAACCTTTAATTAGACTTATAAATAAACATTAATGTTAGTTAGGAGTGATATCTAATGAGGAAAATTCTTATCTTAGGCGGCACGCGCTTTTTTGGAAAAAGGTTAGTTGAACGATTGCTACAAGATTCCGTAAACGACGTAACAATACTTACACGCGGGGAAACTAGCGATTCCTTTGGAGATCACGTTCACCGGATCCATGCGGACCGTTTCCAAGCAAACGAGCTCGCTCAGGCGGTAGGAGATACACTATGGGATGTCGTGTTCGATAATATTTGTTATTCACCGGACGAAGCGGATCAGGCACGCCGGATTTTTGATGGTAAAACGAAACGGTATATCCTCACCTCAAGTTTATCCGTTTATGATTTCAGTGAAGAAGCGCTGACCGAGGACATTTTCGATCCTGAAACTTACCCTATCCGCCACGGAGGGCGAAATGATTTCACCTATCAAGAAGGAAAAAGACAGGCGGAAGCCGTCTTCATGCAGCAGGCTAGCTTTCCAGTCGCCACGGTTCGCTTTCCAATTGTGCTGGGCATAGATGATTATACGCGAAGACTTCATTTTCATATTGAGCATGTCCGTAATGAGTTGCCTATGGGTATACCGAATCCCGAAGCACATATCTCCTTTATCCGTTCGGATGAAGCTGCTGATTTCCTATATTGGCTCGGCTGTAGCTCAACTATGACAGGACCGTTCAACGCTTGCTCAGACGGTACGGTTAGAATTAAGGATATTCTCACAATGATTGAAGAAGAAACAGAGAAACACGCCCTCATCCAGAAGCAAACCGCAGACGAGCATATGTCACCCTTCGGAATTGAACAATCCTGGTTTATGAATACGACAAAAGCCCAGTCGGCGGGATACAAGTTTCTCAATCTAAAGAACTGGCTCCCAGAGCTAGTTAGCTCTCTGAACAAAACCTACGAGTAATATACGCCCTCATCCTCCCTCATTTATCTAAACGACAAAAAAGCTGCTCCAAAGTAGAGTTCATCTACGATAGAGCAGCTTTTTCATTGTACAAAACCTCTGCGAATATTTAAATAATTGCACTCTATACAACTAAATCAGGCCAATCAGGCTTAGGTTCAACTTTAGTTGTATTCTGTGCAATTAAAATCTAGCTAAACACCACTAACAGCCAATTCTCGTAGAAATAATTGCACTAAGTGCAATTAAACACTCATAGCAGAAAACACAAACTTTAATAGCTGCATTAAATACAACTAACCACAAAAAAGGCAACCAGAAGTCTCCCTCTTAGCTACCTTTTAACATTACAGAACTAGCAAATCAAGTCACTCCCTATATGTGTGCATCCGATCAAGAAGCAAACCTCTCCCTACCTATGCGGAGATTGTCAAATAAGAGCGCTCCTCAGGCGTTTCAGCGCCAGGTGAGTCACTGTCATCCCCAGCGATAATCTCGTCTACTATGTCCGAATTAATCTTGAAGACGTTGATTTCCTTGAATAATTTTTGCGAAATCTCATTAATCTCAACAGCTTGGCGGGCAATGTCGTGGATCGCGTTGTCCTGTTGTACGCTAGAGGCATTCACTTCCTGAACCCCTGCCGCAGTTTCCTCAGCAATGGCAGCCACGTTGTGAACAGACTCTGCGAGTCTACGATTCATAGTCTGTGTCATATCTACCTTGTCATGGATTTGCCCAATCTGCTTACTAATCTCAACGATCGACTGATCTATCGCTTCAAAAGACGACAACGTTTCTGCCACTTTTTGATCCTGTTCTTCAAGATTTCCTTTGGTCTCCAGCATATATTGCTGAAATTCATCCATCCCTGCTTGCAGCTCGTTAATAATCTGACTGATATGTACGGAGGACTCTTTGGTCTGATCAGATAATTGTCTCACTTCATCTGCTATGACAGCAAAGCCCTTCCCATAAACTCCCGCCCGCGCTGCTTCAATCGCTGCATTTAGTGAGAGAATGTTGGTCTGGTTTGAAATGTTTGTGATCGATTTGGTAATTCTGGAGATATCCTTCGATTGGTCGTTCAATTTAGTTAAAGCAAGATATACTTTATTCACAGACTCACGTGAGTGCTCTGATACCTCGCGCAAAGCGATGACGGACTCAGAACCTTTTCGAGTATTGTGATTAGCCGTTTGACTTGTCGAGAGCATAACCTCGGTATATTCCGTAATTTCATGAACTTCCCGTTCCAATTCCTGAATCAAGCTTGCGCTCTGTTCCGATTGTCCGGCTTGCTGCTCAGCGCCTACAGAGATTTCCTGTATTGTGCTTACGATTTCTTGGTTCGTATGAGCGGTGATCGATGAAGATTGTTGAAAAGAGTGCGAATAAGTCGCGAGCGAAGAAGCTACCGATTGGGTCTGCTGAAGCATCTCTCGAACCCGCAACACCATATGGTCGAAATGATGACTCAGACTTCCTAGCTCATCATTATATGGCGAATTAATCTGCTGCCGCAAATCTCCCTCAGCAATTTTACGTAGAGCTACTTGCAGCTTATTTATAGGGTTCAGGAAGGAACGAATAAGCATAACAGCAATAATAAGTGTGAAAATGAATACTAGTATTGCTGCATAAGCCCCCATAGAACTAGTCAGATTTAACAAATCAAAAGAATAGTCTTGAGCCTTCTCTGCGTTCTCTGCTGCAGCGGTATATAGTTTCTCATTGGTCTCCAGCATAGCTTTATTCATAGCTAGCGCCTTCGTATGTAATTCATCTATTCGTTCCAGAACGGCCATGGGATCAAGTTGCTCGTCCTTTATGGTATTCACTAATCCGTCAAAATAGCCTGTATATCCTCCAACTTGATTATGTAATTGTTCTAACTCCTTAGACGCTGGCGAATCTGCTTCAAACTTCACTTTGCCCAATTCTTCCATTAACTTTGTCTGTTTGTCTTTAAAAGGCTGAGTAAACTCTAAATCGCTAGAACCCGCTAGAGAGGTCTCCACACTGTTCATTTCTTGAAGCAGTTGAGTAATGGTGGATACTGTAATTCTTTTTTCCATCTCCATTTTTTGTGTTTCCATAGAGATTTTTACTTGATTGATTTTATAGTTTTGGTATAGCGCTACCCCTAGAAAGAATAGAACCACGGCAGAAAAACTCAAGATCAACTTCCACTTCATTGATAGATGCATAGACCTAGCCTTCAACAATATCATCCTCCGTATAAAGCCTCATATGGCAATAGGTACTTTTTACTAATATCTAAATTGTAGAAGCTGTACATTAAATACCGGACACAGTTTTGTATGAGAAATGTAAATTTTGTCGAGTACACGTTCACAACTGTCCTATTGCAATTGACGTAACGTTAAGTGCTAAAATACTTCTCATAGGGCGCCTTATCAATCTATAGAACGGGAGTTGTCTATGAGTGGATTTGTGACCATTGATAAGCTTTCTACGCAAATCGGACTGACGAGTCGGACGTTGCGTCACTGGGAAGCACAAGGATTATTTGAAAGTCACCGTGAGGCTAGCTCGGGTTGGCGAATTTATGATGAGCACGCAATCCTTGCCATTCAAATCACTGCATTATTAAGAAAGCTTGATATTAGTATTAAAGATATCGGAACCGTTCTAAAGAACATGTCCGTACAGTCCTTGTATGAAACACTTCTTCAGCAATCCGCTTCAATTCATAATGAGAAATCCAAGCTAACACAAAAAGATCGCGAAATCCGCTTCTTATTACAATTAATATCCGCACGTACGGAGGAGTCCATAACTAACCATTTGTTATTAGAGCTGAATGAAGAATCATGCAATACATTGGATGATTTGAATGAGAATGAGGAGGTTCTATCTATGACAAAAATTAAACACTCTCCACCTATCCATGTAAGATTCATTACACTTCCAACTATGAGATTTGCTTATAACATTGCAGTCAGTACATCCCCAGAGGATGAAGCTATGCTACCTGTCTTGGAATGGTTGGAAGTTAAACACCTCTTGGGGACGGCACGTTTATTTGGCGGGAATACAAATCCGCATCCTAGTGGTGAGAATAACCCTTATGGCTATGGATTCTGTGCCTCCATTCCTGAAAATGTAGAAATACCAAGCCACCTTAAAGAGATGCGGTTCGACGGCGGTCTCTATGCGATGACGGAAAGCAGTGATGATATCTACGGCTCATGGCAAGCACTGATGAGTTTTTTGGATAATAACCTTGATTATCAAGCTGACCACGATTCAAGATTATGTCTTGAGGAGCATATCCGTAACGATAGTCCCAAAGGCAGCGGAAATGAGTATGTATTAAATCTGCTCGAACCTGTAAAAAAGAGAGCATAAAACAAAACGCTCTCCTTTGCCCATCATGGCATTGGAGAGCGTTTTTATTATCATCAAAAAATATGATGATCGCTTATGATTGACTCAGCTTTAACAGCTTCGCTAACATTTGAGCTATTTCTTCACGAGTCGCTGTATCTTTTGGAGCAAAGTTAAGCCCCGTACTTTCTGCAACAGGCTTGCCTGAAATAATTCCTGCCTGCTGAGCAGCTGCGGCTGCTTCAAGAGCATAAGAGCTTATCGACTTCTGATCCGCAAAAGCTGAACTGTCGCCACTTACAGGCAATGTCCAGTTCATAGCTTTCGCTAATCGCACGATCATGACAGAGAGCTGCTCACGAGTTACATTTGCCCGAGGATTGAACTGTCCATCACTTACTCCGGTAACAATTTCCTTGCGATTAGCCCACGCTACCGCTGCCGCATAATAATCGTCAGCCTTAACATCTGTGAAGTTTCCTGCTCCTTCTGCGCCCAAATTAACACCAGCTAATCGTGCTAGGAGCAAGGTAACATCTGCTCTGGTTAGTTGACTCTTAGCTCCGAACTTACCTTCACCAATGCCGGTAATTACATCACGAGCTGCCAAATACGTAATAGAATCTTTAGCAAAGCTGCTGCCAATATCAGAGAAGCTCACTTTGTTGTACCCTACTGCATACGTGGAGAATTGTGAAGTTTGGAAATTCAGTTGTCCCTTTGCTGCGTTATAGCTACTGCCTGCTAGTACAACCGCTTGCCCCGCATTCGTCAAATCATAAGCTACGACTGCATTAGCATCTTCATTTGCTCCTAGTGTATACGGCACTGTTATTGTCGCAAAACCAGCACCTAGGTTAGAGAGACGCTGACTGCCAGCTGAAATCGCAAGGTTTATTACTGGACGACTGCCAACCACAGCTTGAGCTTTGCCTTTCCCATCCGTGTCCGTACTGCCGATGGACAGCTTAATGTCCTCACCCTTTGCTGCTGCGTGCACAGCCGAGAGTGCATTACGATCCAATGTTATCGTACTAGCTCCTGCTTCAACTACAACTGACTTTGCAGTACTACCTGTCAGTGCCGCAAAAGCACTCGACGGGAAGTTAAGTAGAACTTCACCTGAAGCTGCATCAACCTTAGAGCGGAATATCAACTGACCATTAGCATTATTCGCCAGAGACTTAAGTCCCTCTGTAACCATATCCAAAGTAACGGAGGCAACTAACTTACCTTCTGCATCCGCTGAAGCCTTAACCTCTACGATAATCTTATTACCTTCTGTGGTTACAGCTGGTGTTGTCGCCTGTTTAACTGGATCTTTAGTCGTTACCGTTGTACCAGGTCCCGGATTTGAAATCACCGGATCTGCTGCGGATACGGTCACAGTAGATTCAGCTACGCCATAACCATCTGCGCTATAGGCGGAGATAACCGCTGTTCCCTTTGCCAAGGGCGTGACCTTTCCGTTGTTATCAACGGAAGCAACACTTGGATTCGAAGAACTCCAAGTTACCACATTCGATCCACCCTCAGCAGGAACTACGCTAGCCTCAAGCGTTGCTGAAGCCTCGCCAACCTTCAATGACAAAGAAGTCCGATTCAGTGTTACCTTCGATACATTCAATTGATAAATGGCCACAGTACCACCAACTTCATTCGCTACGAGTACTAATGGCAATCCAGTCGGGCTTGATGTTGCCGAAATAAATTCGATACCTTCTGGACCAGTGTCCGTTTCAATGGTGTTCGCAGGTGTGAATTGACGTGTATTAATATAGTTCACAAAATTCGGTTTCTCTGGATTCGTCACATCATAAGTCATCAGACCACCGATTCGCTCAAGACCAATAAAGGCCAGCGCTTTTTGTCCAACCTTGCCTACCTTGACATACTCAGGCTCCGGTCCTTTTTTGGTACTACGGTTATCCATGGTCGTGTTACTGTTGCTTGCATTGAAATATTCTGGCAGGCGTTCTCCGGTAATCTTTTCAAAGTCGCTGCCACTATCGTAGACCTGTTCCATAGAATCTGCTTCCCAAATGGAAAATGAACGGCCACCGTACAAGTAAATTCCATCATTGCCCATGTCAGACATAACTTCTACACTATCATATTTATCTTTATTTTTATTCAGAAACTTAGCCGCATCTGATTCCGGATCTAATGAGCCCTTCATTTTTTTGACTGAGCTCACGTTCACTTTACTATCCCATTCCGTTGCGTCACCTTCGTTGGCCGTGAACAGATAAGTTTTACCTCCGACCGTGTACTGATCTATACCATCAGGCATATACGTACCGAAGAATGGAACATTTTCTAAATTCACTTTATTATCTTTTACCAGGTCCAGAGCATTGTTAGGAAGGCTTAAATCCTTGAAACCTAATCCTTTAACCCATAGAACCTGCTTGGAGGCAATATCGATGGCAGCAATAGCATTATTCTCTTGAAGCGCTACATAGGCAATGGTCTGGTCATCAGAAAGCACCACAAACTCCGGCTCCAGATCACGTATCGCATCCTTTTTTTCACCTTTGCCCGTAATCTGTTTAGTTACCGGATCAGCTACTCCACGAATATGGACAAGATCGTCAATTACATCAGGGTTATCGAACTTCACCTGAATCGAAGTGTCCTTGAGCGTATCAATGATCGTTACACTACCTTCAGGATCACCGACAGTCGTGCGTGGTTCAGCTTCGTCCGCTGTCAAAATGTAACGGCCATCATCGGTATACTTCACCATGTCCGGTTGTACTCCAGCTTCATAAGAAGCCAACATTTTACCATCATAATCGAGTACAAGAACCTTACCGTTCTTCATAGCATCTTCTTCTTGAATGGCTACAGCGATTCGTTTAGTAGCGGTGTTGATATCTACACTCGTCAGGTCTCCGTATGTAAATCCATCCACTTCGGATAGCTGTTCTACATTAATACTATATTCTTTTTGCGGATTAGAAGGGTCCTTGAGATTCACAATATCGACTGTTGCAGGGTGAGATGAACCATTAACGAGGTAGAACTTGCCGTTATCACGGTTAAACTTCACGATCTCCGCCACGCCGCCATCTTTATTGGTCACGCCTACAGCATATCCGCCGATCTTAGTTACACTAAGTAGATCTGGAGTCAAAGGTGCTGCGGCTTCCGCCACATTCAGTGGTACTATAGCTTCTGTCTTCTTCCGGGGTGTCGAACTGTCATACACTGCGATACTTACGGTGGCCGCCCCTACTTTCGTCGGAGTTCCACTAATATTCCCAGATGCTGCATCCAGTGATAGTCCGTCCGGTAAACCCGTAGCTTCAAAAGAATAAGGCTGTACTCCCCCATAAACGGACAATGTTACCGAATAAGGCGATCCGAGCTTTGCTTCTGAAAGATTCTGAGTTGCGATGCCAAAATCGCCTACATTTATTCCCCATTGTCCATCTGCGCTGTTATGTGGCTTTGCCAAGGCCAAAGCTGAAGCATCTAAGGCATCAAAGCTAATCTGTTTGAAATCTGCTTTATTGTTGTCTGAATCTACGAAATCAACGCGTCGAACGGACTTTTGTTTAGAAGTACCTTCCGCTTTCCCCGTAGGATAGTCCGTCTCGTATCCATCTATCTTAGCATTATCATCATTTGCTGCTACACCAATCATGTCCACGTAACTACTTGACATTGTTTGAAATGGATTCACAACCTGCAGCAAGTCTGTACTGCTTAGTAGAACAACCTTCATGCCTTTGTTATTAAAATACATCCCTGGCCAGGACTGATCGCCTTTGGCACTGATATCGTTTTTGTGATCCTTGTTGTTGGCATCATCGGTGATGAGATAAGAAGAATGAGCTTTAATGGTTCCGTTCAAATCCAACTTGCTCCATTGCCCAGCGAGCTTAGGATCCGAATATTGTACAGACCAACCTACTAAACTCACATCGGAATCGGTTGGGTTATATAATTCAATGTAACCTTTCGAGAAAAATCCACCTGATGCATCGGCAGTGTTACCCCCACCATAAACTTGATTAACAATAATATGAGGAATCTTCACATTGTATTGACCGTCTGCCGTATAAGGCGTACCTGATTGAACGGATGCAGCCACTGCTGGACCTGCCATCCAAGCGGAACCTAACAACATCTCAGCTGTAAGCATAAGAGAAACAATAGCTTTACCTGTGGGTTTCAAGTAGATTTTCACTCCTATTGATAGTTTCTATCAATATAGATTAATAGTATTACCTAACCTGCAGATTTACGTAATGGTGATGTAAACATTCTCTATGCAGTAGCAGGAGTAATTTTCACAAATATAAATCGTGTAAGAGGCCCGACTAATAGAATTTGCAGTGGAAGTGCAACAATGAAATTCTTACCTATCGCAGACAGATAAGCCATCGGTAGTTCTGAGGTGAACCCTACATGAAGAACTGCGCCATAGAAGGACATAAACAGCACCATTCCGGTCACCATAAAAAAGGAGATGAACATGATTTTTTTGATCATCGGATCATTCTCTTTTACCAGCTTATGTGCGATCCCTTTCGCAACTTTCCCTACAACAAAGACATCCAGGATAAATGCAACTACAAACGCAGGTATGTAGCCGATGATCACATCTTTAACTAACGTACCTGACCAGCCCTCCATCAGCGCTACATTGTAAATGCTCATACCCAGCACCATCAAAGCACACATGATGAATGTAAATAATAATGCTTCTTTTTTGTTTCTTCCCATCTTCAAGCTCCTTTTATCTTTCAGTATTGTCAACCTGGATTACAATATCACAGCCATTCCAACTAAGTCAACCAAGTTGACAATAAATACAAATGACTTATACTTGGATTAATGAGCGATGATTTAGGAGTGTTCACATGGATAACCATCTGCAAGAAATGAATCTTATTGATTTACTTAGTGAGAAACATCTAGCCCTACGTAAAATAGTGACTGACCAAGACCCGGACCAAATTAATAAGACTGAATCCCATATCCTAGCAGTTCTTGAAACACATGAAATGCTCACGATCTCAGAAATCAGTAGAATTATTCATATTTCAAGACAGGGTACGCATAAAAGTATTCAAGGACTGTTATCCCGCAACTATGTAGAAGCCGTGGAGGTCAAAGGAAATCAACGTGACAAAAACATCATCCTTACCCAGAAGGGTATCGAATGCAATCAAAGAATGATGATCACCAAAATCGAATTAGAGCAAAGAATCGCTAACAAGCTTGGGGCAGCTAACGTAGAGCATCTCAAATCTTTGTTAAAAGAAGAATGGCTCTAAGCTCAAGCAAAAAAGACGCAGGGCTCCACCCTGCGTCTTTAAAAATCTTCAATTATTTTCCGGGAAATTGTCGTTAATTAGCTTTCAAAGCACTGTTTGCCGCGCTCTCCCCGCCAAGACGACCTGAGGTAAAGGAGTACCCAATACCAACGCCGTTTCCAACATAAGTATCGTTAAACAACACGCCTTCAGATTCAAGACCCACAGCAAACAATCCTTTCACTGGCGTCCGTTTATCATTCAGAACTTGGAACTTTGTATTTACTAGCAAGCCCCCAACAGAACCCAAGTTATTGATTTCAGCAATGATTGCATAATATGGACCTTCTTCACCCATAGGTTCTAAATACTCAGCAGCTTTACCAAATTCAGAGTCAACACCAGTTTTTGTCGCTTCTTTATAACTATTGTGATTTTCTACAAACACGTCAACATCCATTCCTGCATTCGTAGCTAATTCTTCAATCGTATTTCCTTTGAAGCCATCTCCGTTCTCCACCATCGAATCAAATACTTTCCCGACATTTGCCCAAGGGTTCTCAAGTGTAAATTGATCCGCAAATTCAGCATAGAATTCCGGTGGCATTCCTGGAAGACTTGGTGCATGAACACCGTTCATTCCTTTGGTCTGAAGTGCATCCAATTGGGATTTCGAGACAATAACCATATGATAGGGTCCATTAAATGCACTTGTGTTCGCTGCTGCAACCGAAGTTAGAGTCGCTGCTTCATCTCTGAATCTTGCGCCAGAAGTACCTACATTCATGAAATTCGGAAGATAAGTCAACATTAGTGGATAACTTGCTTCAAAAGGCTCATATTGTGCTTTTAGACCTTGTGTTGCTCTAGCTAATGTTTGGTGAAGCATTTGTCCACCGAAGTTGTCCGGTACCTTAGCTCCAGCTTCCCATGCCATTTCGAGACCTTCCCCTACGTTTTGTCCTAATCCACCGTTAACCCCTTCGAAACCAAAAGCCTCTTTAACCATCTCTTTATTTGCAGCATAACCACCCGTTGCCATTATGACACTCTTCGCTGAGATTTCTAGCGTTGTACCGTCTGCTTTCTCAGCGACTACTCCCGTAACTTCTCCAGCTTCATTCGTAATCAGCTTCTTGGCAGTCGTTTCTGTGATCACTTGTCCGCCATGTTGTTCAACCGATTCGGACAACATTTTCCGAAGGGTCTCTTCACGGGTTTCATAAGCCGGCAGCACATGTAGTTGTTCACCGAAGAAGTTCAGGAAGCTAGTTTTATATCCTTTTTCGGCTAACCAATCGTAAGTTTCACCGGATTTAGTAACATATTGTCTAATCGCTGCTGCATCCACTCTCCAGTGATTGTTGACAATCCAATCCGCAATTTCTTTTTCCACATTTACTTTTAGATTATTACTAGTAGCAGCAGAGGAGTTGTAGAACTTACCTGCCCAAGACAGATTACTTGCTCCCCCGATGACACCAGTTTTTTCTATAATAATAACCTTCGCACCTTTATCAGCTGCTGTAACCGCTGCAGATACACCGGATGCTCCAGCGCCCACTACAACAACGTCGGTTTCCAGTTTTTCTGTTTTCCCTTCACCGGCTTTTTTGACACCTCCAGCTTTGAGGACTTCTAGATTACCTCCACCTTTGGTTACAGCATCCTCTACAGCGGCAAGCATGGCTTCACTGGAAAGACTGGCACCACTAACAGCATCAACTGCCAAGGTTTGCCCTTCTAGAATTTGTTCTTTCATTTTTTCAAGTGCGCTATCGCCTAGGCCCCCTGTTTCCGACTGGCTTACAATCTTAATATCTTTAATTTTATCGGGCTCATCCATAGTTACTTCTACCTTAATAATTCCCTCTTTACCTTCCGCTTCCCCAGTGAACGTACCCGCTTTAAAGGACGATGACGACGAATTAGCCGACTCCCCATTTCCCGTACATCCGCTCAGCATGGAAACGATCAGCACCATACAAAAAGATAACAAGAGCATTTTCTTGACGAAATTTCTGTTACGCATTCTGTTCTCCCCCAGTGTCTAAATTCTTATAACCTGAAACCGTTAACGTGATATTTTTCACAAACTTAATGATTAATCAACAACGTAATCCGACAGGCTATATACCGAAGTGTAAACCTTGGTGCTGCACCAAGGTCAATGTATACTTTTTGTCCAACTAGAAAAAAACATCTACTCAAAGAGCAGATGTTTAATAAGAGAAGCTATTGGATTGGGATATTCACTTCCAAATAAGATCTATTCTGGCCTTCGATTTTCTCAGTAAGCAATAATTTCCCGACCACATCTCCCGTTATGGCATAATGATTAGCCTCAATATAGTCGATCATGAACTGCAAAGAGTTCTTCGTGATATATTTTTCATCCGGACATAATATGGTAGCTGAGATACAATGACTTGGGCTAATATACTCTGCATATTCTTCGCTATCCATTTCGAATTTTTGCGCTTCTTCCTCTAGTAAGGTAAGGCCCCAGCTGTAATCAAAATTTTTGTTTTCGCTGACAAAGTTATCTGTATCTTCAATTCTAAAAGAATAAAATGCATAAGGAAGTAAATCCATCCAAGTGTTGACCAAACTTTTAACCATATCATTTTTTATTAATGCATTCTTATCCGTTTGCTTTAGTCTGTACATACCTGGCAGTTGTTTAAGTTTACACGTATATAAAGAGGACTCTAATCCCCTGAGTTCTTTATGAATTTCATTCATCTTATTAAGCAGCATCGTCTTCTGCTTGATCTCTTCTTCTAAATTCAACGCTGTTTCTTGCATCCTACCCATAACTTGCTTTAAAGAAGACTCCTTCATGAGGTTTGCCACTTCCGGTAATGGAATTCCCATACTTCTGTACCATCTACTCATAAGCAAATCTCTTGCATCTAAATCATTAAAATATCTGTAATTATTGCTGTTATCTTTAGTGGGTCTAACAATATCATGTTTCTCGTATAACCTCAGCGTATCCGCAGTCACACCGAGAATGGAAGCAAATTCCCCTATGCAATATTTCAACTGATGTCCCTCCATCCATATCATGCATACCCAGCCACATGAAATGATACACAGAAGGACCATTTTTAGATATGAAGTAGTTCATTTCTTACGATTCTAATGTATGCAAAAGATCACGCCAGACCAAACCAGTGAACTAATGTAAATCCAACTAAGGACAACAAGACCGAACCTATAAGCCCTGCTGCAAAAGACTTCATCCCCAGTCGTCTAAATGCCGCCAAGTCAACGTTTAAACCAAGTCCAGCCATCGCCATAGCGATTAGCATATAAGCTATCGTTACAATTCCATTTGCCACTGATGCTGATACGATCCCTAATGAATTCACACCACTGACGAGTAAGAAGCCTAGAATAAACCAAGGAATAGGAATGCTTTTCCATGAGGCTTTAGACTGTCCACCTTGCACTTTTCTTTCTGCACGATTGGTCCAAACCCCAATTAAGATAGCGACAGGAACGAGTAAGGCCACCCGAGTCAATTTGACGATAACCGCCATATCTACTGCTGCACTCCCACCTGCATCTGCTGCTGCAATGACGTGAGCAATTTCATGTAAGGTCGCTCCAGAGAAAACCCCATAGCCTAGATGCGATAAGCCTAGTAAAGGATACAAAAATGTGTATAGCAACGTGAATATTGTACCTAAAATTGCAACTATCGCTGCGCCAATCGCAGTTTCGTCGTCTTTGGCTTTGATTTGTGGAGCAATCGCCACCACCGCTGCCGCACCGCAGATCGCTGTTCCACAGGCTGTTAAGATACTGAGTCGCTTATCAACCTTGAATAGTCGGGCAAGTCCGTATACAACAGAGATCGTAAATACGATCACAATCACAGCCAGTAGAAATACCCGTGGACCTGCAGCAACAATATCCATTAAATTCAACCGCATACCGAGCAGGATAATCCCTAGACGTAGCAGCTTTTTGCTGGAAAAATCAGTGCCATGGGTGATCGTACCCGGCACTCCAACTGTTGCCCGCCAAATAATTCCGATTAAGATAGCAATGACCAATTGGCCCATAATAGAGAGAAAAGGAAAGCCTGCTAAATATTTTGCGACTAATGCAATGATTAAGGTTAACCCAATGCCAAGTGCAAAACCAACTTGTTTCTTATTGTTCGATTGGTATAATCCCTGTGAATCCCCCATGTCGTGTACACCCCTTGTATGAATCTCTAGATGACGGAGGTATGTATTTCCCTTCCCCCATGAATCAACAATAATACGCCATGGCTCGAAAGTTAAATACCAATATACTATCCGTAAGATTAGTATTCCTTATGCTTGAATCCATGCAAAAAAAAACTCCTTCGAGAAGGAGAATACCGAAGCATCCACCTCTCCAAAAGAGCAATTGTGTTCCTATATTAATTTTTTTAAATTTACACTTCAAGCTTCTGGAGCTTAGTTCCCTTCGGGAGTACAGAAGTTATATACTCGTGAACGGGATGTTGGCCTTCAGCTTCCGCAAGTACCGTCACAATTCCTTGATCCGTACCCGTTCTGATCAGACGTCCCATTCCTTGTTTAAGTCTTAGCAGCATGTAAGGTAAATCCACATCTTCAAAAGGATTGGAAGTCTCCGCACGTTTTGCCATAAATACAGGGTCAAGCGGAGGATAAGGTAGCGACCAAATGATCACATTAGATAGTGAAGGTCCTGGTATATCTAATCCTTCCCACAGCGTCACCGCACAAAGCACACTATGCTCATCCCGCTGAAAAGCTGAGATCAGATAGCTGATCTCCTGATCCCCTTCATAGAGGAAAGAATACTTGCTGGATTCTGCTCTCTGCGAGCTGAGCTGCTTGAACTGCAGAAGTTCTTCTCGAGTACGGAATAACAACAGGGCTCTTCCTTCTGTCTGCTGGATAAGCTTCAGGGAGATCTTCATTTTCTCAGCAAAATCACCGCTCTGAAGCTCAGGTACATAGATATTCATCTGGTGCTCATAATCATAAGGTGAGTCTACAGAGAAAGACAGGAAGTCGTGTATCCCAAGACTATCCTTCAAGTATTGGAATGATTTATCCACGGATAATGTAGCCGAAGAGAATACGATTGGCATTTTTTGCGTGAATAAGCTGTCTTGAAGTACTTCTTTAACATTACGCGGCATGACCGACAGCGTTAAGCCATCGCTATCTTCTGTCGCCCAGCAGATTAATGCACCTGAATCCTCAAACAACCTCAATGCGATCTCTATGGTCTCCAAACGTTCTTCCACAATCCGCAATTGATATTCATCAATCGTGTACAGTCCACTTTCGAATACTAATTCTTCTTCAATAGCGGCAATTACACTACGCATGCGATGCACCTCACGGATTAGCGATGCATTTAGCTCAATGCTTTTTCGATCCGATCCAGGAATGGTGCGGCATTGACGACGAATGTGTTTAAACATTTGCTCACTTTGCATAATCGCTTCATCGATAAGAACAGCAAGCGTTTCACGAATCTCATTCTGTAACAGACGAGAGATTAGTTCTTCAAAGACAACATGCTTCATTTTATAGCCTAACGCCTTCATGGCGGCAGATTCTAACAAATGCCCTTCGTCAAACACAACTGCACAATGCTCTGGAAGCAGAGGAATTTGACCCTCTCGTTTACGCGCTTCATAAGTCCAGACATGCTCCATGTAATAATCGTGGGAACAAATGATCAGGTCGCTTGATTTCCGGTAATGATCACGGGACAACGTTTGTCCACAGCGATGACGCATATCACAAGTAAAACAATCCTGAAACGTATCCCAGTTGATCTTATTCCATTGTTCATCATTCAGATCTGGATAATCCCTACGGTCGCCATAGGCATGGAACTGCTGCATCGGTGCATGAGAATGTACAAAATCAGGTAAAGTACCATATAAACTCTCCAGCGGCAAGCTCCCATCATCATTGTTGCGAGCATGATCCAGCTTTTTCAGACACATATATTTATCTGGAGATTTCGCTAGTCTGGCATCAATATTCATATTCAGATGCTTCGCAAGCTTGGCAATATCACCCTCTGGCTTCACCAACTGCTCAATCAAGGACTCGTCCGCACAAGCGATAATCGCAGGTTTACCCATATACCGCGCATAACAAATGCTATATAACAAATACACTAAAGTCTTACCCGTACCGACCCCTGCCTCAGCAAAAATCGTCTTCTTCTCAGCAAAAGCTCGCTCCACCTGAAACGCCATGTAAATCTGTTCATCACGAACTTCAAATCCTGCCTCAGGAAGAATTTCATAGAATACATCGCCGACCCATTCCCCTACTTGCTCCATAAAAGGTCTGGTCCGATCATATTCAAAAGGATACTGTGTCGCCAACAAGCCTACCTCCAATATTTGATCAGGCATATCACGTTATGCCATGAAAAATAGAATCAACGGAAAAACTCTATTATCTCATAAGATTGGAGTAATTACAAAGTAGTTCATTCGAAAATATGTTAGATATCGAGTTTACGAGTACCAATCCATTTCACCATTTCAGGATCCCGATGTGAAAAGAACAAACTCTGATTCGTATCTAACGTAGCAATGGATGCCATATCCTCTTGGCTTAATTCAAAATCAAAGATATTGAAGTTTTCGATAATTCTTTCTTTACGAACTGACTTCGGAATCACAACGATTTCTCTTTGTGTGAGCCACCGTAAAATCACCTGAGCCACGGATTTATTATACTTTTCAGCTATGGATACCAGTAACTCATTCTGGAACAAATTATTTTTCCCTTCAGCAAAAGGTGCCCATGACTCGATTTGAACATTATTTTCAGCCATAAATTCCGCATTTTCGATTTGCTGGTTGAAAGGATGCGTTTCAACCTGATTTACAGCTGGGACTACTTCATTATGAAGAATTAAATCAATCAAACGATCCTCATGAAAATTACTAACGCCGATAGCACGGATCTTGCCCTCACGATATAATTCCTCCATAGCTCGCCATGAGCCAAACACATCGCCAAATGGCTGATGAATTAAATACAAGTCCAAATAATCAAGCTGTAATCGGTTCAGTGATTGTTGAAATGCTTTCTTTGTGCGTTCATAACCCGTATCTTGAACCCAAAGCTTTGTAGTGATAAATAATTCCTCTCTTGCCACGCCACTCCGTTTAATCGCCCTGCCAACTGCTTCTTCATTTAGATAAGAGGCGGCAGTATCAATCAGGCGATAACCTGCCATAATAGCGTCATAAACGCTTTGCTCACATTCATTTGCATCTTGAATCTGATAAACACCAAAACCGAGTATAGGCATTTCAACATTATTGTTCAAAACTACTTTTTGCATAATATTACCCTCCAAGTTTTCAATGATTAAGTGTAAATCCTCTTTCTGTTTGCATATCCTTATTATGTACCTGATGACAAAGCGACCGTTATCCCATTCTTGCCAAATGTTTGCCTAATCCTCTCACTAACACTTATGTAAGGGATGAATATAGACTATAATCAGACTATAAAGAGATAACGAAATGAGAGGATCAAATGCCTGAAATAATCACTAAACAGCAGAATGAACTCGTAAAAATCATTGACCATTACACAGAAAAAGATGGTGTTCACCAAACGGCTATTCCCTCTTTATTTTTCATGCGTGACTCGAATGCGTCCATACCAAAGCATGGAGTTTACAAACCTTCCTTATGTTTGGTGGTACAAGGGGCTAAGGAGGTATGGCTGGCACAGGAGCGTTTTAGATACACCCCCTCCGATTACCTCATTGCATCCGTTCACCTGCCAGTTACCGCCCAAGTCACTGAAGCCACTTCCGATGTTCCATACTTAGGGTTCAAGCTTGAATTTACACCAAGTCAAATTTTAGAGGTTTTACAGGAATCTGAAGTTCGAGTTTACGCTAAAGAAAATCCTAAGCGAGCTATGTTTGTTAGCCAGATGGAGTCTTCCTTAATGGATGCGGTCCTACGGTTAGCTCGTTTGTTAGATCAGCCTAAAGACATTCCAGTGTTAGCTCCATTATTTACAAAAGAGATTCTTTATCGGGTGCTACAAGGGCAAAATGGGATTGCATTGGAGCATATTGTAATGGAAGGAAGCTCAACTCATCTAATCAAAGATGTTATTGAACATATCATGAATAACTATGCTAGTTCTTTTAAGATTGAGGAGCTTGCCGAAATAGCGAATATAAGTGTTTCTTCGTTTCATCGGTACTTTAAAGAAGTAACTGCAATGAGCCCTATTCAGTTCCAAAAACATCTGAGACTTCAGGAAGCCCGCCGGTTATTACTAACCGAGTCAGCAGATGCCACCGATGTGGCATTTCGAGTAGGCTATGAAAGTCCTTCGCAATTTAGCCGTGAGTATTCCCGCATGTTTGGTTTTCCTCCTAAACAGGATGTAAAGCGTCTGAAGGCATAACACGTTTAGATAAAACCTAATCTTAAATAGTAACTGACCCAAATAAGGGCGAGCATAGCTAACTGTAAGAAACGATAACTTAGTAAGACTAGTAGGCAGCCGGTCATCACGACAGCCAGATGCCGCAAGCTTGCAGGTCGATCAATACCTCGTAGGGTGCCAATAACGGAACTTCCGTCGTTGCGACTCTGAAATTCTGCGGTCCAAAGACTCTAATTTGTTTCATATACCCTCCGTTCAATAGCAACAAGCTTGACGAGTCTGTGAGTCGGATCTTCAAGCAAATTAGGATTAACAGAACACTGCTTAAAACGAATGGGAACATCATTCTTCTTAGACAAAATAAAAACTCCCCTTCAAGTAACGGTTATTAATTAAACCCCTGTCTACTTGAAGAAGAGCTTATCAAAATCGGTAGCCTGTTACGTAATTTATAATAGTGAGGTTACGAACTTCACCTCCGGAAAGCCGCTATTCGGTCCTTTCATTAAGATTCCGCCTTTATTTTTCAGATACATATCGAAGAAATCAAGCATATAGGCATTAATAACGGAGTTTGCTCTTTCGGGAGCAATCTTTCCGGTAACGCCCAGTATTTTGAATATCGGAGTAATGAACTGTACGTCGGTGAAATTCAAATGCTCCGTATTTTCGATATAGAGAACCTGTCCCCCTTCGTCGACTGTCTGGCGCATCCGTTCAAGTTCTAACTTTTTATCTTCCGTTACTTTATCCTCCCACTCTCTTGTTGAGCCCATACGGTTAAGCTCTGAATCCGTGTAGACCCGGTTATCCATCACCATTTTTAATTTTTCAAATTCGCTTTCCGAGTGGATGAACAAAAACGGCTTACGCAGACCCTCTCTTTCACGCAAACGATAAAGCCCTCCATCAAAGTCTATTCCAGCCGCGATTCGCGGATCGTAAGAGGCGTCATAGGCCGTCGCTCCGCCGATGGAATGACCGAATACACCGACATTACCGAGATTAATTCTCCCTTTTAGATGACTTGGAATCTTCCCCGATTGGATGAGCTCGAATTGGTCCAGCACAAACGCCACATCGTCGGTTAAAACTTTACCCAACTTGTCGCGATTACCTCTTTCCGTCTGGTAATCATGGTCAGGCGAGAATAAATCGTTAGTTGTGCTGGTCGTGATTCGACCGTCTGGAAACTTGGTTGCAAATGTATTGTAGGTGTGGTCAATCACTGCCACGATATATCCGTGACTCGCGAGATATTCAGCTTGCGCCGTGTGGAGGAACCTGGAAGAGCCGAAGCCGGAATTCGCAAGGATCAGTGGGTATGAAGTCTGTGCAGAAGAGATTTCAGCCTCCGAATAAGCATGACTGGATACGTACTTTAGGTGTTGTAAAGTAAACCCGGGAAGGCCATAGTTCATAGCCATATAACGTAAAATCTGGGTATCTGGAATAAAGGGAGCGTACTTGCCGGTGCCATCTTGAGCCGGATACCATACCTGAACCATCAACTCTCTCTTGCCTGTCGCGGTTTTGCTAAATGTTTCCTCCCGGTTTTGGTCTATGAAATGAAAGATTTTCGTGCCTACCTGCAACTCGCCGGTTGGCGCCGGAAAGTCGAATACAGGAAACACATATAGGAAGCACCCCGTTACGATTAGCCCAATCACGATAAAAAGGCGGCCCAGCACCCTACGAATTCGCGAGGCAGTCCGAGCGACTTTCCGCTTTATGAAAACGTCTATAAGCGAAAGCATAAGCATCAGGATCGTAAATCCGTATAAAAATACAAGCTGAACCCTGTATCCTTCGACAAGCAAATGTATCACTAAAAAAATGGAGCCTGCTCCGCTTGTCAGGAGCAAAGCAGATCTTCGAATACGTTGATTTAAAATGAACAGGAGTGCCAAAAAACTAACATTTGAAAAGAATAACAGCATTTCAAAAAACCTCACGACCAACTCCCCCTTAAAAATAATCCTATCAATGGGTTAGTATAGAGGAGCTGCTAGGTTGATGCCATTGATCTAGATGACAATTCATTGATCTAGATGACATTTACCTAACACTTTTGTAAGGTTTCGTGACGATGGCGCAGTGCAATATGCTGTTATGTAGGGGAAAGAAAAGCCCCCTCCGCCGCATGTCATGCCCAAGGGATATTGACAAATTTAATTACTGAACATGTATTTCTGATTTGATATCATGTTGACTTAAAAATTTCATTAAATCATTACTCAGCTGCACAATCTCATTGTTAGCATTATTCGCATAATCCGGCAACATCATATCCCTAACCATTTTAGTTCGTAGCCATCTCATAAAGAAAAGGTCCAAAAATAAGTTTGGAAATTTAAGCACCATTTTAAGCATTGGAGGATCAATTGAAACGCCAGCTTTTTGTATTGCCCTTAGATACGCTTTTAAAGTGAATGTTATTTTACGTGCCGTCTTTCTAGTTCTGGCTGTTTTTTTGTCAATGATCTTATTCTCAGAATGCAAAAAGCTCAACATGGCAATGTCTGATACGGAATGTGTGATTAGATACGCTTGCATATCTTTTTTAATAACGTAGGGAAGCTTTGCATTTTTAAATAATATTGCAAGGTTTTCTATGCGTTCTGTCACTACACCATTAATTTCTCCAAATGCAGTTGCCGCTATAAACTTTGGTAGAAATCGAGCATGCAATACTCCATCTTTAATCTGTCCGCCGAAGCCGGGAAAAGCTGGTAAAAGTCTATCCCCTACGATATCCAGCCACGAAGAAAATCCAATTGAATTACTAGTCATCGTAACTATATTTTTGCTTTGATTATCTTTTAGCGCTAACAACGCTGCTTCGGACCGATCATAACGAACGGTAACGAAAATAAAATCGTATACATCGTCATTTTCGAGCGTATCAATGACATTCACTTGTATCGATCTAACTGTACCTTTTTCTGTATACTGCAGGCCATTTTCTCTTAATGATTTATATCTATTCGAATGTGCAAACAAGCTAACGTCAAACCCAGCTTCAAGAAGCTTAATTGCGTACATGCTCCCGATGACACCTGCACCAAAAATTAAAATTCTATCTTGTTTTGCTGACATATTAACCACCCCTACTTATTAATGTTCCCTTTTGATTATCCGACAACATGTTGTATGATGTGATTATAAATCTTCATTATTCCTTGATCAACCATCAGTTTTTTATGATTTGTCGGATGATATTCTTATTCGCTAGTAGGAGGGAAACATGAAAAAGCAACCCCAAATAACGGAGAAAACAAAAGTTTGTAGAAGTTTTTTGTGAGTTATATAGCCAAAAGCCGATTGAGAAAATTTCGATTCAGGAAATTTCGAATAAGTCAGGATATAACCGCAGCACCTTTTATCAATACTTTACTGACATTTACGAATTGTTAGACTCTGTTGAAAATGACCTATTGAATGAAATGAAAAAAGAATTGGCAAATAAAGAGCTATCGTTGGATACGGTTCAAGACACGCTCTATTGTCTGGATAAAAAAGAACATCTCCTGGTTCTTAATGCCCTTTTGGGTGATTATGGAAGTGCCCGTTTTTTAAAACGCTTAAAAAAAGAAATCACTATGGATCAATTAGAATTAAACGTACCGCAAAACCATTCCTTAACGCCATACTTCATTGAGTTTTACCTGACAATTTCCCTTTCTTTATTTCGTCTTTGGCTCCAGCGTCAAAAGGATTTATCGTCAGAAGAATTTTTCGAGTTAGTGGAGAACCTATATTTAAGAGGGATTACGCCCTATTTTAAAGAGTGAGTCTGTCATTCAAAATAAATCCATATGTTGTATAACAATAAAAAAGCGCGCATAGGCTTGTTTACACAATATACTCCATAAAGACTGACCTACTCTTAATGGTCCGCATTCTGTAAATACAGACTTCTGCAAGTTTTTCTTCAGAGAAATTGCCTCTATTTGTGATACGGTTCACCGCGCTGTCTGTAACGGCAAGTTTTTGAGCCATCCTTTGCGGGAGTGTCATATTTTTCCAAATACGCAGTCCCGCCGACACGTGCCCACCAGCAAATCCGGTCAACTAATAGCCGAGATATTGGATATATTCCGCCTGACATGTGATGGGGTCCAAGCTAAACAAGCCCGGCACAGTGTTTCGTGCATGGGCTTGTTTTGTTATTTGGGATGAGAACCCCATATTAGGCTTTACGTATGCTAATGGATCAGCTGCCATAAACTTCGAACTCATAAAGAGAATACCAGTCGCCTGTGCCTCGATCTGTCGCATGCATCCTTATATACCTTGCATTTACCGTTTCAAAGTAGATATCGTCTATACCACCGTCTCCATTCGTTGTCATGTATATATCCGTCCAGTTGGTTGCATCGTTCGACACCTGAATCTTATAGCCCTTAGCATGAGCATACTCCCAGTTGAGTTTGACATTGTTGACGCGGGTTTCCTGTCCGAGGTCTACATAGATCCATTGCGGATTTGAATACAGGCTGGCCCATCTTGTCGTTACATTACCATCCACCGCTTTATCGGCCGTTAATGTGGATGTCTCGTTGGAAGAGGATGTTGCCGATTTGTTTAACGCTAGATTCGGTTTGCCATAAACCTGGAATTCATATAAGGAATAGCCATAGAAGGAGTAAGCTCTTTGGGTTCCGTACATTCTTACATACCTTGCATTTACGGCAGTAAAGAATATATCGTCAATCCCCCCGTCTCCATTCGTTGTCGTATACACATCCATCCAGTTGACAGTGTCATTCGATACTTGAATCTTGTAGCCTTTGCCATAGGCAAGCTCCCAATTCAATATAACTCGATTTATGTTATAAGCCTGCCCAAGGTCGATCGTAATCCATTGCGGGTCTGCAAACTGACTGGCCCATCTTGTCGTCACGTTACCGTCAACCGCATTATTCGGAGAAAGAGCTGCCTCTTGATTGGAAGATGACGTAGCTGTATTATTTAACGCCAAATTTGTTGTAGTAGCGGATCCGACGCTGTCTCCATATACTTGAAACTCATAAATAGAGTAACCATAGCTCGTGCCCCTCTCTGTTGCGTGCATTCTCACGTATCTTGCCGTTGTAGGCACAAAGCCTATATCGTCTACACCTCCGTTGCCTGTCGTTGTCGAATACACATCGGTCCAATTGACCGCATCATTCGATACTTGAATTTTGTAGCTCTTGCCGTAAGCATACTCCCAGTTAAGTTTAACGCGTTTGATGTTATTAGCTTGCCCGAGATCGACGTAAATCCACTCTGTACTTGAATACTGTTGGCTTGACCACCGTGTACCCGGCAAATTGTCAACAGCTTTAGCAGCGGATAGAGAAGAACTTTGGTTGGATGAGGCTACTGCCGATTTACCGCTTGCAAGATTAACTGGAATGGTATACGTTCCTTTAACAAATTCGTAGATATCTTCATACATCTGTCTCCCGTCATAAACTCCGTTTACACCGTTGTTATTCTTGTTTTTATACAAGTTGTATATCCCAAAAATATCTTGATACCAACCCTTGACCGCTCCCGTCATGTATCCGTATTCTACGCCGGCCTTTAAGTAATTATCGAATCTGTTTTTAAAATCGGGGTCGAACATCGCTCTTTCGTCAAACTCCATTTCGATGCCCTTATTATATGTTTGAGCTTGGGTCGATACATTCGTCATTCTCGAATAATCAGTCTCCGGAACGAAATAGTGATTGGGCTGCTGGATGCTAAAATCGATTGCATAATTATTCCGGTTGTTGCTTTGTCCGGCACCAAAGTATGGAATCCAGGCAAGTTTCAGACCAAGCGTATGAAGATAGTTACCAGAGTTATTAATTGCATCTACTTCACCCGGATTGCCGGGATCAATATCTTCATGGAACCAGTAGAAGCCTTTTAATTCAAGGTTGCTGTATTGGGCTTGATTCCATCTGCTTAATACGGTGTCGATATACCATTTGGTTACCTTCGTCATATTGCTAGGCATCGAATTCAGATTTTCGTTGATTCCGTCGTTATCGACATCTCCGAAATTGGTGATTTCGCTATTAGGATAAGGCAGCATAATATATACTTTGGATTTGTAATTTGTTAGGTTTAGTGTGGTTGCAACTTGCTGGGTTGCTTGGTTGAGGGCATCGAGCTGTTGATTAGAGGTGAAAATGCGGTTTATATACCATTCCCAATCCGCCTTATAGGTCCACTTGGCAGGGTCCGCTGTATCACCAAAATCTCTATAGTCAGATGTGTTGATTCCTAGAAATAGAAATGAATCGAAAAAGGTGTCATCCATCACATTATTACTGTTGTAGTGCGCAACATAGGGCAAAAGCGTATTCTTGTCATACGTGCCGATTTCTCTTCCCTCGTATGTCGTTCGTCCACCGTAATATCCAGTATAAAGCAAGGCCATGTTCTTCACATTCCCAGATGCCGCGGTATTTGGTGGGAAATATCCTGTTGCAGCAGCAGCGGTAAGCGGCTGTTCTAAGTTAGACTGGGGTTGTTGCTCGAGATCAGGATCGGACTTTTCTTGTTGTCCCTGCTGATTAGGAACTTCAAGTAAAGGCTGTTGATCCTCCTGCCCCTGCGAAATCTTCGGCGACCTATCCCCTTCTCCCTTCACTACTGATGGTTGAACAGAAAAAACAATCGATAAGATTAACACAAATGATAACAGCAAGGAACTTCGTCTTGGATACCTCTGACTTCGCTTCATCTTTCATCCCCATTTCTTAGGTTTAAATGATTTTAACAAGTCTGGTACATGGTCTTGATCCGAGTGTCCATTTTATCCAAGCTCCAAACGGCCCCTTTACGACTAATTCTATGAGGCAATTTTATGCTTGAAAATAGATATCTGTTTACTTTCATATACACCTTTTTACAAATCAAAAAATGAACCGATGCACCTTTCTCTTGTTTCTTCGAAATGTGACCTACGCACATATATTCAAACCCATACGCCGCAAGGAATTCCAAAAAAAACTTGCCCTTATTTGTGGTACGGTTCTCCGAGATTGATCTTAAACCTCCTACCCATTAGCTTAATGAACCACTCCATTTATTAACAATTATATTGCATATTCCACAAAGAAAAATCTAATGCCATTTTTTTGCGCTATTTTAATCAAATCGGAGCTAACTTTAGAAGAATTAAATAATTTTTATTCAAAGTATCGCGAGAATGAGTGGAGCTACGTAGTTGAAAAGCAAGTGAGTAATAACATTACCTTTATTGAACATCGTGATTTGAAATTCAAAGCATTGAAAGCAGAGGAACAACTAATCAGCTATTATATTGTTTATACTTGGGGCAGTAGTGACTATCCATTAAGTGATCTTGATATACGAGGGCATTAACACTTAAAGCAACAAGATATTTTTTTAGTATTAAGTAAAAGGGCGGAGAAGAAATGCATTGGAAAAAGTATTTTATTCTATTGCTACCAACGATAATAATTGGGCTATTTTTATTTTACATTCTTCCAGCAATCCAAAGGCCTTATGTTTTAATAGTTCCTATGGTATTTTGGTTGATCTATTACTTTTGGAGATATATTGAAAGAAAACAAAAGAATAAATGATAAAGCGCTCATTCATTAAAAAACGGCAGCCTAGGACTTTGTTTCACTCGTCCAGGGCTGCCTCTTTTTTTAGACAAGTCAATTACAGTACCTACTTCCAAAAATCCGACCCAGCAAAAACAAACTTTTTATCCAGCGCTTCTCCCCCATCCTCAAAGCAATCTGCCCAAGGAACACGCTTCTTACTTAGGAGCGCAGCATCCTTCACATCATATTCCTGATATCTTACAGTTTGCTCATTCGCTGAGTTATTCCAGTTGTCCCAGCCCAAAGGATGAATATGCGAACCCATCTGACAACCCACAAATACAGTCTTAGCGTACTCACGCCAAGGACGTCCTAGATACACCGGAGCAATATCAGGGTCGGCTGTTAAGAAGCAATTTTTAAAAATAAAACCATGTGACTGTCTCTCGGGTGTGGAGGCAGCTGTTATATACCCTGTATTGTTTTCATAATGACGTAAACTGCGGATTTCACATTGATCAAAATAAGCCGTTGCACCGCCAAAAATAAAATCAATCGTTCCTTCTATATAGCAATGCTGATAAAACTGATGATACTGGGCATGATGTTCTCTCAGCGGAACGCCTCCGAATGCCCCTCGCTCTCGTGGAGTAGGTGGCAAAGGCCCTGTGAACAACGTGTCTTGATGCCCTTTAAAGGTACAATGTCTGAACACAGTTCGGTCACAATGCGCATAAACGGCTACCGCCTGACCAATATGTTCTCCCTGCCCAGCACTATTAGAAATCACCAGGTTCTCTAAGACCAGGTCGGTACCTCCCAGAAATAACGTTGGTGTAGCAAACGTATTGATTTCTTCACCCGCTTCATCACGCTCTTTGGCATAATGATTCATGGTTATTTCCACGAGGCCAATCCCTATAATCGTTAAATAAGAGCGATAAATCCTAACTGTCTCATTATAGATGCCTGACAAAATATAAAGCGTATCTGCTTGGCCCGATGGCTCGCACTCTAGCGAATCTATCGCCTCTTGAATCGTGTGATAGTCACAAAAGGATTCTTTGCCTACTACTAGCATCGTTGGTTCAGTTCCCTTCTATGGATTTTAGAGATGCTTCGTCAAAAATTGCTGCCATAAAGTCCGCATTTCTACAGTCTCCATATGCCCACCACTAGAAATGACAGGTTGCCAATGTTCTGATTTCCCTGCCGTTTGATAAGCTTCGGACAGCCCCCTATCCAAGAGTTCTACTCCTTCAGTGGGACATAGCCGATCATTTCTGCCTACCAGGCTCATTCGCGGGCGGGGAACGATCCGCTTTTGAATATCGAGCGTTGTGAAATGCTTCAATAACCCGGGCACATAAGAATAGTAACCATGGTGATCTAGTCCTCTTACAGCAATTAAGGTATGCGCATCTACTTGACCACAAATATCGACAATCACCCCGACTCGTTCGTCTAATGCAGCCAGCCACCAGGCCATCAAACCACCCATGGACATACCGATTGTTGCGATTCGTGACGTATCAATATCCTCACGTTGGCACATGTAATCTAGCATACGAATATTGTCATATAGCATCATGCCCCACATGACCTGCCCCTGCCACAGCATTTCCTTCACTAACTCACTCTCAGTTCTGCCACCACGCTCATTAAATCCCCACATGTCGATACAGCAAGCAGCGTAACCCATCTCTGTTAAGACTTTAGCAAAAGAGGGCTGTTGCAAATAGGAACTACTCCGAACAAACTCGTTACGTCCATTCGCGTAATTCCCTCCATGAGAATGATTAAAGACAACTAGTGGAAACGGCCCTTCCTTATCCAAAGGGATTGCCACATAAGCCGGTACCTGTTCAATTCCATTAAGATCCAGTAAAAGAGATTCCAGAATATATCCGTCCCACTCCTCTTGGTTCATCACAGTTACGGCAATCGGCTTATCCAACGGAAGATCGCCCAACAGTTCCTTCAGTTTATCAGGCTCCATGGTTCCCTCCCTTACCGACACACATTCTGTTCTGTAGGCGAAACTGTAACTTGTTCTACTAGTTTTTCTGGCTTGCTCGTGTTCTTCGAATGACAATTCATGATCTCTATCGCTTCACCATTTTCAATATAAAAAGCAGGCCCTTCATGATTCTCGATGCTCACCTGATGAAATTGCACATCCCTTGCATTGCCCAGAAAAAATCCGCGATTGTTCATGTTCTCGATCCCTGTCATCATATCCGGATGCCCGGGAACTGCATTGCGTGCCATTGAGATATCAATATTTGTAAAAGTAATCTCCGATACATACTGCTCTGCAAGTCCATATAAGAATCCCGCAGATGCATGTACATTACGTGCGGTAATATTGGCGAAATGAATTCGTCTAAAGCATGGCGTTTCATCTGTAATCGGATAAGGGTTTTTGTCCCACACATACTTCTCTTTCCCGCGAGGTCCACAGAAATAGTATAGATTTAGTGTGAACGGACAAATGACGTCTTCCATTACAATATTACTGATCCGAATATCTTCAATCGTCCCTCCTCGTCCACGTCTTGATTTCATTCGTATGCCACGATCGGTTTGTTTGAATACACAGTTACTAATGGTTACATTACGAATATCTCCGCTCATTTCACTTCCGAGTACAACTCCCCCATGTCCATGAACCATGGTACAATTGGTGATCGTAATATTCTCGCATGGAATGCGCTCTTTCGTATCTTCAGTTCCCGCTTTGATAGCAATGCAGTCATCACCTACATCAATATTACAGTTACTAATCCGAACATTCGTACAAGATTCTGGATTAATACCATCTGTATTCGGAGAATCAGCCGGGTTATTAATGGACAGATTATCAATCGTCACATTGTAGCAGCCCACAGGATTAACGGTCCAGCTTGGAGAATTCACTAGCGAGACATCCTTAATCGTTACCCGCTGACAGCTATCAAATCCAATCAAAGTCGGACGGGGGTACTTGAGCTCTTCCCGACGATTCCGAAATACATCCCACCATGCTTTGCCATTACCATTAATAGTTCCGCTTCCGGTAATCGATATATTGACTAAACCTTTGCCATGAATACAAGGCGTATGAACCTGCTGCTTCACCCCTTCCCATCTGCATTCCACCGCAGGGTAATTCACCGGATTCGTACTGAATGAAAGGATCGCTCCTGGATTTAAATTTAATTCAATATTGCTTTTCATAACAATCGCACCCGTAAAGTAAGTACCCGCTGGCACATAAACGGTTCCTCCACCAGCCTCACTTGCCGCTTCAATCGCACGCGAAATCGCTTCTGTCGCTAACATCCCGCTATTCTTAAGCGCTCCAAAATCCTCAATATTATATACGGACATTTTATAGCACTCCTATTCTATATCAGATCCAGCCTCTTAATTGTTCGTACTCCACACAGGCTTGCAAGAAAGCACCGACACCCTTTTGGTCGTTAGTAACAATAGGCTCACTAATGTAATAAGCGAACGTGCCGTCGCGTTGATCTGCTCCACCTAACCCTGCTACTTGGCAATTTTTATTTAGATTGACCCATCCTTCTTTGGTCTCAAGAACAAACTCTGAGATAAGTCCTTGGAAGGCGAGATCTAACGATTCGTACCAACTAGCCTCTAATACGCCTAATCGAATACCTTTTGCCATAGCATACACAATCATGCTAGAAGCAGAAGCCTCTAAGTAATTCCCTTTGCGTTGTCCCAGATTCACTACTTGATACCAGACGCCAGATTCAGGATCCTGATATTTCTTCACAGCTGATAAAGTATCGTTTAGAATACGCACCAGCTCTGGATAATCGGAATGCTCACTCGGCAATAACTCTAGAACATCTACTAAAGCCATAAGATACCAGCCAAGTGAACGCGCCCAAAAGTTTGGAGAGCATCCTGTCTTGCGGTCACACCAAGGTTGAAGACGCTGTTCATCCCATGCATGATATAGCAGACCAGTTTCCGAATCCTTCGTATGCTTCTCACACAAGATAAATTGTTTCGTAACATCTTCAAGCCCCTGCCCTTCTTCAAAAGCTAGCAAGTAGGCTAAATAGAAAGGCGCGCCCATATAAAGACCATCTAACCAGATTTGATAGGGATAAATATTTTTATGCCAAAAAGCACCTTCCGAGGTTCGCGGATGTGTCTCAAGCTGCTTTCTAAATAAGGTAGCCGCTTGTTTATATTTTTCCTGCTTGGTTTCTTTATATAGCGTAAATAATAATTTCCCGTTGTTAATGTGATCGATATTGTATTCATCTATGCGATAACCCTTAACGCTGCCATCCTCCTGAATAAAGTTATCCATCTGATCTTGAATGAATTGCAGATACTTCGCATCACCAGTTTGCTTCCAAAGCCATTCAAATCCATTCAATACGACACCATAGTCATACGTCCAGCTTCCGTTGTAGCCTTTATCTTCATAGAGCTTTGGTGTCCTCGCCATGATTGAGTCTGCTGTGCGGATTGCCCAATGTGATCTCTTCATCCCAACCCCCTGATTATCATTAAATTTAAGAATAACTTTCCCACAAAATAATAGGACTTGATTCTCAGTCCCAGAGAATCAAGTCATTGTCTAGTAAGAATTCAATCGAATCACCCTTGGATTAAGCTCTCCATCTCAACACAAGCCATCACCAACGCGCCTACGCCATGTAAATCATTTTTAACTTTAGGTCTAGTGACGTAACTCTCGTAATCTCCAGCCGAAGTACCGATACAGATGTCCGGCAAAATCAACCTATCCTGCTCATCCCACTGAATGATTTGGATTAACCCTTCATACCCTTTTCTAGCCGAGGCTGTAGCGACTTCCACATCGCTTACAATGCCATGCTTCACTGCTTTGGCAATCGTGTAGACAAATAAACATGAACCTGAGGTCTCCAGCCAATTATCCGGCTCATGACCCTTATCTACGACCTGATACCAAAGTCCACTTACCGGATCTTGATAACGAATAAGGGCATCAACAAAATCACGTAAAGTAGAAGATAATTCAGCTCGGGCTGGGTCTTGGACGGCCAACAGATCAAGAAATTGCGACAATGCGAGACCATACCAGCCCAGCGATCTGCTCCAAAATTCCGGTGAGCACCCTGTCTCCGGGTTTGACCATGGCATCCGGCGGCTCTCGTCCCAAGCATGATACAATAACCCGGTTGTCTCATCTTTCATATACTTACGCATTAACATCTCTTGATGGAGAACTGTATCACGCAAGCTAGGATCGCCATAGACATTAGCATATTTTAACGAGAATACGCCTGCCATATAAAGCCCATCTAACCACATTTGGTTAGCATATTTATCCTTATGCCAATACCCACCTTCAGAGGTTTTGTTTAACGAAAGCAATAAATTCCTCAGCTTCTCCGCAGCAATGCGATACTTGAGTTTACCTGTCCGTTTATGAAGATTAAACAGTAGTTGTCCAGCTTGAACAGCATCCAGCTCATCGCGGGCGAAATAAAAGTTACCATATTCATCTACCAAATCATCCACGTATTCCTGAATATAGTTAATATAGCGGTCTTCTTGATAAGCACTCCACAAAAGCTCCATCCCACACAGAAATACACCTTGATGGTAATGCCAACGATGTGCTGGAGGAAGCTCTCCCGCTCTATAAGTATCCATTAAAGAATCGCATGCCTTTTTTGCCCAATCCATTGGTGTTGTTGGTATCCTGCCAGTCATCTCCAAGCTCCTTCCAAAGAATAATCTCTCTCTTCCTCTTATTAGCCCTTCATAGAACCTAACATGGCACCTTTGGCAAAATGCTTCTGTATGAATGGATATACACAAACTATTGGTAAAGTAGCAACAACGATAACAGCCATTTTAATTGTTTGGTCTGGCGGTGGAACAGTTGTATCCAGTGTAGAGCTGTGATCCATACCGCTGGCAAGGACAACAATTTGTCTGAGCAGAACCTGTATTGGCCACTTCGAACTATCATCCAAATACAGAATCGCATTCATGTAAGTATTCCAATACGTAACCGCATAGAACAATCCGATAGTCGCTAACGCAGGTAAGGATAATGGCAATACAATTCGAAATAATATTCCGAAGTCGTTGCAACCATCAATTTTGGCCGACTCCTCCAGACCTTCAGGTATATTTTGGAAAAAATTTCTCAAAATGATCATGTTAAACGCACTAATTGCTGAAGGAAGAATAAGCGCTGCATAACTGTCTATTAGTCCCAATTCCTTTACCACGAGGAAGGTTGGGATCATTCCACCATGAAAGAGCATCGTGAACACAACCATAAAGTTAACCACTTTACGTCCGTCCAGATCTCTTCTGGTAAGAGCGTAGGCCATCAAAGAAGTTATAAACAAACTAAGGAAAGTACCGACTGCCGTAACACCAATGGAAACACCCATGGCTTTAAATATTGTATTCGTTGAAAAGATGAACTTGTATGCTTCCAGACTCCATACCTTTGGGATCAGTACAAACTTACTAGAAGCTAGTTCTGCACTCGTTGTGAAAGAGCCTGCTACAACGTGAACAAGGGGGAGCACAGTTATTAAAGCAATGATCGCAAGCAGCGTGAAGTTTATAGCAGAAAAAATTCTGCCACTGATTGTTTTATCTTCTACCATTTCTATTCCTCCCACAACATATCAATAAACGCCTTCTTCTCCCATTTTCTTAGATGCTTTATTCACCAATATAACCATGATCAGGCCGACAATTGATTTGAAGAATCCAATGGCTGTACTGTAACTAAACTGCCCCTGTCTCAGACCAGCAGTATATACATACGTATCGATAATTTCCGCAACTTCTCGATTCATGGAGTTAAGCAGCAGAAACACATGTTCAAATCCAAGATCCAGAACGGAACCAATTTTCAGAATAAATAATGTGATAATTACGCCTCTAATCGCTGGAAGTGTAATATGCCAGACTTGTCTGAGTCGTCCAGCTCCATCCATACGTGATGCTTCGTAAAGTCCTGGATCAATGGCAGCTATGGAAGCTAAATAAATAATCGTTCCCCAGCCTGCTTCTCTCCAAATCACCTGAATAATATACATGGGCCTGAACCATCCAGGATTCAGCAGGAAATTAATTTTTTCAAATCCGAAATAGGAAAGTAGCTCGTTGATAATTCCTCCATCCATCGTAACCATTACAAAAGAAATGGAGACGATGATAACCAACGACAGAAAATGGGGCAAATAGAAGATCGTCTGAAAGGTTCTTTTGAAAAAGCTGCCTTGAAGTTCATTTAACATCAGGGCAAGAATAATCGGCATTGGGAAATAGATAAGAATGTTTAATCCGAAAAGCACAAGTGTGTTCACTAAAATATTTAAGAAATCCGGCTCTGTGAACAACCTGCTGAAATGCTTCATTCCTACCCAGTTACTGCCTGTTATTCCTTGATAAGGTTTGTAATCTTGAAAGGCGATAATTAGTCCGTACATAGGAAAATATTTAAAAATAATAAAATATAGCACTCCCGGTGTTAGCATGACGTAGAGCCATTTATTTCTCCACAGACGCTTTTTAAGTTCACTGCTGCTCTTGTAAGTCTCACGCTTTATTTGTGGAGCTGGACTGGGCTGTGCGGTGAGTTCCTGCATGATTCTCTTCCTTTCTCCTTCTTTATTCAAACTCTTTATTTCTCCATGTGACTATGAAGAGAAAAGGTTGTTGAAACAAAATCAACAACCTTTTCAGCTAGGTTTTATTTCTTATACAATGCGTTGTACTCATCAATAATCTTAGCTCCGCCACGGTTCTTCCAGTTCTCAACTTCTTTTTCGAACCCTGCTTTGTCGATCTGTCCATAGATATATTTATAAGTTGCATCGGTAATAATCTGTTGAAGCTCAACACCTTTTTCTGTGTACGTAGCCGAATCCATCGCAGCTGTTGGATCTGGTACCCCCACCTTGACATTCTCAAGAACCAATTGATCCGCATGAATTCTTCCTGGCAGCGTGTTATAGTTCTCGTACATTCCATTGGTTTCAGCTTCGCCGATAACGCTGTCCTTATATCCTTTTACTTCACGTTCAATCAATTCTTTGTCATCTGTAGCTTTTGCTTTACCGTCTTCAACGGTATAGTGAGTACCCTCGATTCCCCAATACATCAAATTAGCTACTTCTGGGGTCATCATTTGATCAAAGAAAGCAAGAATCTTCTTGAGTTCTGCCTCATCTTTTACAGCAGATTTTGGGAACAAGACAACATTGTTATAGCCTGGAATCATCCATTGAGCATACTTTCCATCTGGACTTGCAACCATACTATGCGCATCCAAAACAGCATCAGGGTTATTCTTAATAGTATCTTTATTGAGGGAATCAATATCTTGCATGGAGCCCCCAATATAGAGTCCACCCTTTCCAGCCTTAAACATATTTACAGCATCTGTTTTACTGGTAGCAGCGAAATCTTGATTAATGTATCCGCCATCACGAGCTTTTTTGAAGAAGTCCATCGTGTCGAAATATTCATCGAATGTAAATTCAGGCGCTAATTTTCCATCCTTCTCTCCCCAGGTGTTCGGTGTTCCGAACCAAGAAGAGACAGTTTTGAAAGCTCCATAGGTCAACTCATTACGGTCAATAATACCTGTAGTATCTTTCTGTCCATTACCGTCTGGATCTTGTTCCGTGAAGGCCTTAGCCATTTCGAATAATTCATCTACATTTGCTGGTGCAGCAAGTCCTAATTTATCAGCCCAGTCTTTTCTGTAAATGATACCTTGACGTGCTAGAGGGCGGCCGATATATAAGGTGTACAGCTTGCCGTCCACTTTCGTGTTATTCAGAATTTCTGGTTTCAATTTACTCAAATTAGGAAACTCGCTTAATAGCGGACCTATTTCCCAGAATTGTCCGTCTTTTATCGCTTCTTTCATCTGAATGAAGGTTGTCTGATTCTTCAAGTACGTCACTTGCGGCAGTGAGCCGGTTGCAAAAGATGAATTAAGTTTTTCTTCATAAGTATCAGCCGGGAAAAATTGATAGGTCAGCTTCGTGTTGGTCAATTTTTCAAGTTCAAGCTTAATCGTATCAGGCGGGGTCTCTGGAATATTTAACGGAAGCATAATCTTAATTTCTGTTGGTCCTGCTTTCACTTCTTCTTTAGGTGCTTCTGTCTCAACCGGCTTAGCAGTGCTCTCACCACTTGCAGTTTCAGAACTTGCTTGATTGTTGTTGTTACCACCACATCCAGCTAACAATGTGCTGAACGCTAACAGTGCCGTCAACAACATGGTGAAGGATTTCTTCTTCATACCATTTTGACCTCCATAATTTGTATTGGTTACGAGTTCCACGTTACATCGTCGGCAAGGTTACGAAAACAATCATTTCCCCATAAAGCCCCGTTCTTAAAGGGATCTGAGCAAATGATTATGGTGATAACACAAAAAAATCCACCGCGTCATCCGCAGTGGATCAAACTAACCTATTTACTTTTCTATCCCAAGCTCAGCCTCACCATATTCTTTAATAATCAGATCTCCTCCGCTAGCTCTCCATTTCTCAACTTCCTTCTGGAATCCCTCAGCGGTTATATTGCCTAATATGTAATTGTACGTAGCGTCCACAATGATTGTAGACAATTCCACATTTTTCTCATCATAGGTGGATGAGCTTAAAGACACGGTCGGATCGTCGACCAGAAAAGATTCATTATCTTTACTTAGCTGATCCGCAAGTGAGGTCAATTGCTCCTTCTGAGCCACCTCCATAATGTTCTTATTACTAATATCTGCAATCATCAAAGAATATAACGGATTTACTTCTTGCACCCGCAGTTCTGAGGTTTCCTCGGGAAGAATGATTTTTCCTCCCTCAAGCTTATAATGGCGCCCTTCAAACCCATACATCATTATATTCGCTACATCTTTATCCATGGTTCGATCAAAGAATTCGAGTACCTCGCGGAGTTCATCCTCCGTAGCAATGGCTTTTTTGGAGAAGAGATAGAGTCCATTATAATTGGGTATCGACCACACCTTATATCCTACTGGCCCTTCGATCCGATTGATTAACGTAAGTTCTGCCTTTGGATTCAAATTCTGAGCTTCAATAGACAGCCGCTTTACATCTGTCATACTGCCAATAAATACACCAGCAATACCATTAATGAACTTATCACGTTGTACTTCTTTGCTCGTTAAGGCGAAATCCTGATTAATAATTTTCTCATCATATAATTTCTTCATGAAATTCATGGTGTTCATATACTCAGCGGTCACAAATTCAGGAACGAATTGATGATTCTCTAGTTTCCAATTATTCGGGGTGCCAAAATACGAACTTAATGTCTTGAATACCCCATACACAAGATCATTTCGATCAACTAATCCGAAGGTATCCTGTTTGCCATTCTGATCTGGATCGTTGTATGTAAATTGCCTCATAACTTCATACAGTTCATCCAGTGTTTGTGGATTACTTAAATGGAGATTGTCGAGCCAATCCTTACGAATAATCACCCCCTGTCTGGAAGAGGGGCGTTCCGTATATAGGCCATAGATCTTACTATCTACAGAAGTCTGCTTAAGAATAGCGGGGTTCAGTTGTTTTAGATTGGAGAACTCCTGAAGATAGGGGCCGATCTCCCAAAAGGCATCCGAACGAATAGCATTTTTCACCAGATTGTAGTCTGAGAATTTTACAAATGTGACCTTTCCCAGGGAATTGGTCGTAAGCGCCGTGTTCATCTTATCCGTGTAGACCCCCTCTGGAACCCACCTTATATCGAGCTTCACACCTGTCAGTTTTTCGATCTCTGCCATAATCTCTTTCGAAGGCTGTTGTGGAAAATGAAGGGGTGCCAAAATTGAGATGCTAGGGGAAGATACTACTGGGCCGGCTTCGGCAGATTCCTTATCGTTGCAAGCGCTTAAAAAAGAGAAGACGAGCATGGTAAATAAGCAGAAATACAGCGTTGCCCTTTTACCCATAGATACTTTAAACATTTCTGTGGCCTCCTAGGTATTGTAAGGATTATCACTCTATATCTTGAAAATTTTACAATTTATAAGCATAATTAGAGCTAATGATTATCACAGAACGAGATGATTATTGTTATTTCATACCAAGTTACATACACTTAGATCAAGTGTCTACTTCTACATAAGTAAAGGTGCTGAGTCCCGTGAGACCATTAAGCTTTCTAAGTAAGCTAACGATGTTTGCCTTTGTAATTAGCACGCTGCCTGTATTGTTCATCGGTTCTTTTTCATATTTCACATCTTCAAAAGAAATTCAAAAAAACGTTAACAACAGCAAAATGGAATTAATCTTACAAATCACCTCAAATGTAGAACATAAGTTAACAACTGTCAATCAAACATTAAACCAAGTGATCAATTCTAGTGTATTAAAAAAAGCACTAAACAACCCTTTAAATGAAACCGATTTCATTTTATACAATGATTTAAGAAACGAAATTCGCAATATGCAGTCCTTCGATACGAAGCTGGAAGATGTCATCTTATTAAATCAGCAGCAAAATTGGATGATCAAAAATTCTGGTGTTTATCGCTTAAATGAGTACAAGGACCATGCGCAGCTCACCAACCTGATGAATATTGCCGAAGATACCTCGTGGATCCTGAACCCGTCCTCCATATTTTACAGTGAGGAAAGCATTAACGTCACAGGCTGTAACTACAGCATTAGTCTTATCAAGAAACTCCCAACCAATAAGCTGCAAAAATATGGGCTTGCCTTAGCTAATATTCCTGTCTGCAGTCTTCAGGATTTCATTAACTCGGATGTACAGCCACTCGATGATATTATCGTTCTGGATAAGACAGGTCGATTCCTGCTCCATCCGGACCGCAACTTGATCGGGAAACCAATGAAAGAAGGCGGATTTACAGAAGATTCTTTCATTACTAATCCATCTAAACTTTCAGGTCAGTTTAAGACCAGGATCCACAAGAAGGATTACTCCGTCACTTACATGCGCTCTCAGATGAATGGCTGGGTCTATCTTTCGGTCACATCCATGGAAAGTTTAACGAAAGAATCCAAAAAAATTAGCCTGTTTACGATATTCGTGTGTAGCTTTATGCTTCTATTGTCTATTCTCTTGGCATGGATCGGTTCAAGACGGATGTACACTCCCATTGAAAGACTACTCAATCAAATGGGCCAACGCAAACCGGACATTAAATCCAGACACACGAATGAATTTCAGATTATTGGAGAACAAGTTCATCTTTTATTCCAATCCAAATCACAGCTTGAAAAAGAAGTCCGTCAGCATATCCAACAGGTGCGTACCTTCTTCCTAATCAATGCTTTCCATGGCAACGTTAAGAAGCGCGATCTGCATGAAGAGCTGGAACAATTCGGCTACCATAAGCAGCTCGAAGAATGGAAGACGATGGCTGTGATTACGTTGTCGATTGATTTTGCCGATGATTCCAGCTATGAGAAAAAAGATCTTAATCTCTTATTATTCGCTGCCCACAATATAATCGAAGAGTTAGTCTGCCCTGAACAACGACTGGCACCTGTAATTATGGATCATGCAGTAGTCGTCTTATTGGGGAGTCCAGACAGTGATACCGAGTCTTTTCACAAGACATTATATTCATTAACGGAGAAGCTGCAGCAGGAAATAAACAACTACCTAAAGCTTCAGGTGAGCATTGGTCTGAGCCTTCCCTTCAACACCTTCGATAAATTATCCACGGCTTACAGAGAGGGACTCGAAGCACTGAAGCATCGGATCAAACTTGGTAAAGGTGTCATTATCCAGTATGAAAATATTAACTCTGGCAAGCACTATCTGAATTTGAACTACCCTACTCATAAAGAAAATGACTTACTGGACGCTATCAAATTAGCTGAAACAGATAAAGCAAAGGAACTCATTCATTTGCTCTTCAAATCTATCTTTGCTCATGAGCTTTCACCACAGGAATACCAGATCCCGTTGACGCGCTTACTCAATAATTTACTCATTATGATGCAGGAATCCGGTATTAGCTTAAATCAAATTTATCATGCTAATGGTTCCATATTTGAGGAGCTGCATGACCTCCATACTGTAACGGAGATTGAAGATTGGTTCTGGAGCATGGTCATTTATCCGATGATCAAGATTTTTAACAGCAGACAAAATGCTCAATACCACAACATCTCAGAGAAGATCATCGATTTAATACAACATGATTACGATACAGATCTGACTTTAGAAGAATGTGCTTCACGTCTGCATTATAATGCCAACTATATCAGCAGCGTCTTCCGTAAGGAGACCCAGTACTATTTCAGCGAATATTTAACGATGTACCGATTTAAAATGGCGAAAAAATGGCTGAAGGAAACTGATATGCCCATTAAAGATATTGCAGCCAAATTAAGATATAACAACTCTCAGAACTTCATTCGCTCTTTCCGTAAGCAGGAGGGCATGACACCCGGACAATACCGGGATCACAACGCTGGCACAAAACTTAAATCCACCTTTGACGAATCAATGTAAAAAGAGAGAACTATTGTTCAGGTGGAATCAAAAAAAAGAGTCTCTCTTTTTTTCTGAAATATGTTAACGTGTGCATATCGCCTTTTAAGGAGGAATTGGAACATAATGTTGAGCTTTCGTGTACATTCCAACCATGCAGAACAAACCGAGCTCTCTCTGGAAATCTCACTACTCACCCTTTATCCTCTTGCAACGCCTGGGAGACCGCCCAACACAAGCTGAGCTTCACGCCTACTCCTCAGAATCACAGATGACTTCTCTAACACCTCCAACTTTTATATGGACTACAGTAAATGATGCCAGCGTTCTTGTGGAGAAGAAGGACGGCATGGTTTAGGGCTTGCTAAAGAACATCCTCATTGCCAGCAATGGCTTTCCCTTTCTGAGAAATGGCTAAGTAAACACCACTACATTCAAGGAGAAGATCCTATGACACCCACATTATTTATCGCGGGAGATTCCACTGCGGCTATCAAAGGCGCTGGAGAAAAACCTATGACAGGCTGGGGAGAATACCTGCAAGGTTATTTTGGGATTTCTGTTCGAATCGAGAATCGCGCCATTAATGGTCGCAGTACCAAATCCTTTATAACTGACGGCCGTTTGGAGGACATCCTTAAAGACTTCAAGGCCGGTGACTACCTCTTCATTCAATTTGGACATAACGATGAGAAAAAAGAAGATCCTTTGCGTTACACTGATCCCGACACTGAATATCGCCGCAACCTAATTCAATATATTGAAGCTGCTCGGCAGTTAGGCGGGACTCCGGTTCTATTAACCTCTGTAAGTCGCCGCCGCTTCAACTCCGATGGAGAGCTTGACCCGCTTGCTGTAGGCGCTTATCCCGAGGCTATGAAGCAGGTAGCTGAAGAAACGCAAACACCACTGCTTGATATTTTCGCAGCTTCGCAAGTGCTCTATCGTTCGTTAGGTGTTGAAGAATCCAAAAATTTATTCATGCATTTGCCTGAAAAAGCACATCCGAATTACCCAAATGGAGTTATGGATGATACTCATTTCTCTGATCAAGGTGCTCAGCACATCGCCAGACTTGTGGTTCAGGCTATTGAACAATCTACTGCCTTACCATTAACAGACTTACAACAACTACTACAAGGAGTGATCACAGATGTCTCTAATTAAAGAAGTTATTACAGAGTACTATCGTATCCCTTTGCCGGAAATCATGGAGGACGCTAAACACGGACTGCACACTCACTTTGAAGTTCCCATTGTCAAAATTAGAACCGATGACGGTCGTGAAGGGGTAGGTTATACCTATACTGGCGGATTTGGCGGCAAAGCGATCTGCTCACTAATTGCGAATGAATTAACTCAGATCTTAATCGGTAAGGATGCTAGCTGTGTGGAAAGTATCTGGGAGCAGATGAACTGGGGAATACATTATGTTGCTCGCGGGGGTCTGGCTAGCTTCGCCATTGCAGCATGTGACATCGCTTTATGGGATTTACGTGCGAAGAAAGCAGATGAACCGCTTTACAAACTTCTGGGTGGCGCAAGCAATGAGGTCAAATGTTATGGCGGAGCGATTGATTTGAATTTCCCATTAGAAAAGCTCCTCCTCAACAATCAAAAATACTTAGATATGGGCCTGCAGGCTGTCAAAATTAAACTAGGCCAAAAAACATTAGCTGAAGATGTGGAACGAGTGGCTGCGGTGCGCCAATTAATCGGTCCAGATGTGGCCTTTATGGTCGATGCGAATATGAGCTGGAGTGTAGAAAAAGCGATTAAAGCCGCTCGTGAATTTTTGAAATACGATATCCTCTTCTTAGAAGAACCAACGATTCCGGAAGATTATGCCGGCTATGCGCGTATTGCAGAAGAATCAGGCATTGCTGTTGCAGGCGGAGAAAACCTTCGGACCTTAACCGAATTCCATCACATGCTGCAATATGGCCATGTAGATTTCCCTCAACCGGATGCTTCCAATATAGGCGGAATTACGGGCTGGTTAAAGGTAGCTCACTTAACACAAGCCTATAACCTTTCCGTTTCCACACATGGGATGCAGGAATTACACGTTAGTTTATTAGCAGCTATGCCAAATGCAGGTTATCTCGAAATGCATAGCTTCCCTATCGATCAATACACTACACGTCCGCTAGTGATTAACAAAGACAATGGGATGGCAGTTGCGCCTGAAGTAACAGGCACTGGGGTTACCTTTTACTGGGATAAATTAGCGCCACACAAACAACAATACTAATGGGAGCGATCGATCATATGAGTATTCCCCTGCACCTAGGTGTTCGAGCACATGATTTCACACAAGTTCCATTGAAGGATTTAATTGAAAAGATTCAGTTTTATAATTTCGCTCATATTCAGTTTGCACTTAAGAAATCTTTTCCTGACAGCACTCCGAGTCTGACTGCTATAAGCCCTGGAACAGCTAGTTATTACAGAAATGCCTTTAGACAGGCTGGTATTCAGATTGCGGTGCTTGGCTGTTACGTTAATATTGTAGACACCGATCCATACAAACGGGCACAAGCGTTAGCCGAGTTCAATACCCATCTTCGCTTGGCCAGAGATTTCGGCGCCAGTCTAGTAGGTACGGAAACCGGAAGTATGGGACTTGGGTATACCACAGATAATTTTACAGAAGAAGCTTTTCAACAGGTCGTTACTTCGGTAAAGCTAATGGTCGCAGAGGCCGAACGTTTTGGTGTGACGGTAGGTATTGAAGCAGGACTTCATCATCCGCTGTATTCCGCTTCCTTAACTCGCCGACTGCTGGATGAGATTCCTTCTAATAATCTTCAGATCATATTGGATTGCGCAAATCTAATGTCACCTACAAATTACTTGCATCAGGAAGCAATTATTATGGAAGCTTTGAAGCTCTTAGGAAATCGAATTGCCATCATTCATTTAAAAGATTTTATCGTGCAAGATGGAGCGATCAAAATTGTTCCTGTAGGTCAGGGCTGGCTTGAGTTTGAGCCGATTCTCCGTTATATGAAATACGAGCGTCCGCATATTCAGGGCATTTTAGAGAGTACTCCTGAATCGCATCTAAGAGAAAGCATCGCTTTTTTACAGCAGATATATGAAGAAGCGTAAATATAAGATCACATACAAAAAAATCCACTGTACACCTCATTACCGTGTGCAGTGGATTTTTATATTCTGTTTAACATCCGTTTGACCTCCATGAAATAATGGGCTGTTATGATCAAGACATCAAGAGTACCTGGGAGGGGTTCTATGCGTCTTGCTTTATTTACAGACACATTTCTTCCGCAAACGAATGGTGTCTCACTTACGCTTCAGCGCCTAACCACTCATTTGAACTGGCGAGGTATCGAGCATCTGCTATTTTCGCCGAAATCTGCTCCTGAAGACAGTTATGCCGATCCCATACGTCCCATTACCAGTATCCCCTTTTTCTTATACCCGGAATGTAGACTCGCGCTGCCGAATATGTCCTCCATCCAGTCAGAGCTAAAAGCGTTTCGACCCGATCTGCTTCATTTGGCTACTCCGTTCAATATCGGTCTATGCGGCCTTCGCTATGCGCGAAAGCTTGGCCTGCCTCATGTCGCCTCCTACCATACCCATTTTGATCGCTATCTTGAATATTATCGAATGAAAAAAATTGTTCCTCTTTATTGGAAGTACATGAAGTGGTTTCATCGGTCCTGCGATGCTACCTTCGCGCCCTCCAATGAAACACTCGATTCCCTACAAGCTCAAGGTTTTCAACGTTTGAAGCTTTGGTCTAGAGGCATCGACTGCAATCTCTACACTCCGAAAAAACGCAGCCATCAGGTCCGTGATCGTTACGGAATTACCGCACCGATATTACTTCTGTACGTGGGAAGGATTGCTCCTGAAAAAGATATCAACACCCTTGCTCTCGCCATGCAGCAATTGCCCGAGTCTATGCAAGCTCAGGTACATTGGTTAGTTGTTGGAGACGGTCCCTTATTATCAGAGATGCGGGCGCAGGCGCCGCAAAATGTCACGTTTACGGGCTACAAACACGGTGAAGAGCTTGCCCAATTGTATGCCTCAGCTGATCTATTCGTCTTCCCTTCCAGTACGGAAACCTTCGGTAATGTTGTCCTTGAAGCCATGGCCTCTGGACTGCCTGTCCTCGCCGTAAATGAAGGCGGGGTGAAGGATCTGGTTACACCCGGTCGCACCGGAATAATCGCCCCACCTCGTTCCCCGGATGCTTTTATTCGTGAAATTTGTGCATGTATAGAGCAACCCCAAAAGCTGGCTGCTATGGGTTATGAGGGGCGACAGCTGGCGCTCGGCCGCTCGTGGGAGAGCATTTTTGATGGACTCATTCGCGAATATGAAGAGATCATTGAGAATAGACGCTTCGATCTTATACCGGCTTTACTACCATTAATATAATAATGACGATAGTGAGCACATGTACAGCTGCTTCTAACGGAGCGATCTTGTTCATAGCGGCGTTGTAGCCTACAGGGATTTCGTCGCCTTCACTCGCCATCACGAGCTGGGTCAGCTTTTTCAATCGAGGCTCAACAAATCCAATAATAATGACTTCTATCACGATAAAAAATAATAACGAAAGATTGATCCATAATACCGACAAGCCCATTTTATCAATGATCATTAACAAAATGCCTGTAACGATCAGGGTAATTCCACCCGTTTTAGGGAATCTGTTGATTGTCTTCATCATGCCAAATACAAAACGAAGCTGGCTGCCTGTCTTGGCAGAGCTTGTCAGTATTGGCAGCACAAAAGCTGGTCCAATTCCCACTATGGCCGCTATAACATGTATGACTACCACAATCTTAGAGATAATATCCGTCAATTCCATGATTACAATCCTCCCTATCATTCGTTGTTTAGATTCATATGACGATGATAGTGGAAATAGTCTTGCAGAATCCTTTAAATCTTAGATAATCTCAAAAAGCGCCTAGCCGGATATTACCGACGTAGGCGCTTTTTTAACTATTGCTTAATTATTTTACCGAGACTTTCATAACTGTACTTTCACTAACGCCTTGATCATTCATCAGTTCTACACGGTATTCATAAACACCCGGAGATCGATTCGTGATCGAAGTAGAAGCCGTTTGGGCATTCGGAGTATTTGCTGTTAAAGTCTGTGTATCGATCAGCACTCCATTCTCATACAAGCGATACATTTTGCCGTTCATCCCCCACCATAGATTCATGGTCACTTTATACTCTCCATCACCATCCCAGTTGTCATTAGATAACACTGGCTTACCTGGTGCAGCATCCTTCACGATAACCACATGAGCAGCAGACACCGTTGTGCCAAAAGAATTGGTCAGCTCAGCCGTATAGGTGTAGGTACCGTTTTCTTTTCCAGTAACACTAGTCACTGCGGTCTGTGCGGTTGGGGAGTCGTCACGTAAGGTTTGCGTGTCTATTAAGGTACCGTTCTCATATAGCTTGTAGATCGTACCATTATTACCCCACCACATGTTCATTGTGATTTGGTAATCACCATCCAAGAGTCCTGTATCCTGCCCATTGTTATTGGATAGAACCGGTTGCCCCGGAATTCCTGTAGCCTTCTGAGGCCCGTTTACGACTATAATTACTTGTTCTGTCGTCGAGAGTCCAGCGTTATTCACAGCTGTTGCGATGAACGTATGTGATCCCGTAAGTCCTGTTAGTGGAATCTCATCACCATAGACAACTTCTTTTCCATCAAAGGTGATATCCAGACTACGAACACCCGATTCAGGATCTTCTGCTACGACCTGTACTTTCAAAACATCCGATTCACTCATTTGAGTAGAAGGTAAACCCGTGATTGCAGGTGGTGTAGTATCTTCTGTTTCCCCCGGTGAACCTACATATTGAATTTTTGGCGCCGCTGGTTGTTCCATGCCTTCGCCAAGAAAAAATCCAGGATGCGGAGGTTGATTATAACCCACGTTCTGCCAAGCCACTCCCAGTCGGTAGATCGGGTCATGCATCAAAGTGCGGATACGATAATCTGTCATATCCGTTGTTGTATAGATTCGTAATTCAGAACTGTCCGTTGCTCGCCAGATCACTTCTTCACGCCAATCCCCGAACAGATCCGCCTGCAAGCTTGGATTCGCCTTGGTGCCATTATTAGAAGAGGCCCCAGTTGCCGTCAACAAATTAGCTGTTGTCTGGTTAGTGTAATCCCACTTATCCACTCGATTAGAATCCAGCAATTCCCGCAAAAGATCGCCATCCCACCAAATGCCGAAATTCGTTGAGGAAGGCAGCTTATTCGTGATTAGCTCTCCCTGTGCACTGTATACGCCTGTAACAGGGATCTGCACTTCATTGGTGATCGTTGCAGCCCATACCTCTTCCCCAGCATAACGCGGGTCAATATCTGCTGACATTCCGCGTCCAGTATCAATTCCTGTGAACACACCCCATATGGTTTCCCCTGTAGCTGCATCACGCATTTCAATACCATACTTGGAATCGGTATGCTCATGTACATCAAAGACCTCCAACCCCGGTCTGGTAGGATCAAGATCTCCGAAATGGATCGCATCCCCATGACCAAGCTTTGTATTATACAGTGGCAATCCATCATCATCGATCGCCATCGCGCCGAAGGTTATTTCGTCCTTGCCGTCACCATCTACATCTCCTACTGAAAGGTTATGGTTTCCTTGCCCTGCGTAATCGCCATACCCTTCTTCATTACTATCAAATCGCCATACCTTCTCTAGCTTACCTCCGCGATAGTTATACGCTGCAAGTACAGTTCTAGTGTAATATCCACGACTGAAAATCACGCTTGGCTGTTCACCATCTAAGTAAGCTACGGCGGCTAAAAAGCGGTCCACCCGATTACCATAGGCATCGCCCCAAGCACCTACGTCACCACGCGGTGGATCATAACTAACCGTATCCACAGCCCGGCCTGTTGCCCCTTCGAACACTGTTAAATACTCATTGCCGAGGAGCACATAACCCGAACTGTTGCGATAGTCTGCACTAGCATCACCGATCACAGTACCTTGACCATCAACCGTACCATCTGCTGTCTTCAGCATAATCTCAGCACGCCCGTCACTGTCCAAATCGTAAACCATGAATGGTGAATAATGCGCGCCCGCACGAATATTAGGCCCTAAATTAATCCGCCATAAACGTGTGCCATCTAGCTTATAAGCATCCATATAGACTAGTCCTGTATAACCTGCCTGAGAGTTATCTTTGCTGTTCGAAGGCGACCATAACATAATGATTTCGTAGACCCCATCACCATCCACATCCCCTACACTTGCATCCCCTGCACTATACGTATAAGGCTGACCGTCTTTGGTGTAATCATCTGCTGGTTTTTGCAAGGGGATAGATAGGTATTGCTTCTGCCATATGCTGAATTCTTCCGAAGCCGCTTTTTCGACTCCATTGATTACTGATGTAATTCTATATTTGGCGTCAGCTGTACCGGAAGTGTCAAGATAGTTCGTGCTATGAGTAATCAACGAATCATTTAGCTTCTCTTCCCCACGATACAGATTGAATCCAATCGATTCTGGATCCAGACCTAACATCCGCCAGCTGATATAAACACCCGCATCTGTCTTAACCGCTACAGGCGCACGATCCAGCGCCTCCATCTTCCGGTATAGTGTTGTCACCGCTGAGGTTTCCAGCGAAGCGGAAAGATCAGAGATACCGCCTGCATTTACCGAGGCAACTTTGTAATAGTAAGGAATTGTACTTAAAATGGTCGTGTCTGTGTATGAAGCTTCGAATGATTTGCCGATTAGAATGAACTCACCATCCGCGGATTTCGCACGATAAATGTTGAACATCCTTGCATCTGATACCTCATTCCACGTAAAGGTCACATCATTTTTGTTCGTAGATTGTACTGCTAGACCACTAGGTACGGCTGCTTTTGCTACAGCTGGATCAATCATAGACACCTTTAAGGCATTAGATGTTACGGATTCCAGTCCCGTGCTGTCCACCGAAGTTACCGTATAGATGTATTCCATACCGATATCCGCAGTGGTATCTGTGTAAAGCGGCTCTGTTGTATCGCCCAGCAGCTCTGAACTATTCGCAACCGTTGCCTGACGATACACTCGGTATTTTAGCGCACCATCCATACCATCCCAAGAAAGATTAGCTGTGATAGGCTCATTGTTTAAGTCCAGACTACCCAGTTTCAGATTCGTTGGGGCTAATAATAGCGGTGTGATTTCCAGTCCATTGAGATGAGCCGTTGTGCCACTAAAAACAAGATTCATCTGACCGTCTTTGACAGCGATCTGGTTATACAGCTTCTCAGCAATATTTTCCTTACCTGAAGAGACTGTTCCATAATCTTTGCCTTCAATCGCTACATTCGTCTTGGTAGAACCAATCCAATCTCCGGTATAGGTCTTAACGGAATAATAACCATTCGGTAAATCAACTTTAAATTCATACGAGCCTCCAAAATAGATCACGAAATCTCTACGAAGGGCATCAGTTGCACTACCGCGATCTCGATCACTCATACCTTCACTTGAGGACAAGCCATAACCACGTTCTGTTGTATAAAGTACATTACGATTCACTTCCGTATAACCGGCGGCAACGGGTGAGCCAACAGGTCCAAAATCATAACGATATTGAGCGGACTTCGTAGTCAGCTTAACTTCATCTGAAGGCTCAGACTCTCCTAACCCATTTACTGCAGTCACTCGAACGGAGTAGCTGTTACCTTCCGCCATTCCGCTTAATGTTAAAGTTGGAACAGTGGCAGTTCCCGCCAATGCGTAAGCAGTTTCAGCTTCTGACGCTAGCTTACTATAGATTTTATAAATATCAGCACCCTCTACTTTATCCCATTTCAGTACTGCACCTGCATTATTGATACTTCCCGCCACAAGACCTTTTGGCTTGGCAGGCACTGTTTCTGGCTGCTTAATGTCCTGTACAAAGCTGGAAAGCGGAATGTTTAATTGCTCTATTCCTTTGGCCAGCAGACGAGCCATTTGAATCGCTCCGTACTCTTGAAAGTGAGTATCGTCTGCCGACCCATTCGGGAAAGCACCATATATCCCTGCATCGAGGTGAAGGAATACAGAGCGTGTAGCTGCAAAACCGATCGAATTGTAATAAGCGACACTTAGCGCGCTAAGATCAACCAATTCCATATGCAGCTCATTGGCTACCTCTTTCATCGCCTGCACATATTCAGGGAAACTCACATTAAATTTTTCCGTGGCAGCATTATAATCTCTGCGGCCCATCGGGGTCACCAGAATCGGAGTCGCTCCTCTTTGTCTGGCACCCTCGACATACGTTTTTAAATAATTTTTGTAATCTGCTGGAGAGGCATACCGATCAGGAACACTGATCGTTGCGTCATTGTGGCCAAATTGGATAAGGAAATAATCACCTGGCTGTATCTTTCGCAGTACTTCATCCAGCCGCCCCTCTACAATAAATGACTTAGAGCTGCGGCCTCCGATAGCGTGATTCTTAAACGTTACTTCCTCACTAAAGAAATCAGGAATCATTTGTCCCCAGCCAGCCTGTGGTATCCAGTAAGGATCGTAAGTCTGCACAGTGGAATCACCCGCAATATAAACTGTAGGCAATTCATTAGCAGGACGATCTGGCTGCTTAGTAATCACCAGTGCATTGATATTAGGCTTCATGCCAGAGAACACCAAGTTCATTTGTCCATCCACCAAAGCGATGTCAAAGCTCATTTCCAAATACTGACCAGCTGTTTTACTTGTCTGCTGAACTTTTTGAATGGATTCTACTTTGATGCCAATGTCCGTGTCTCCGACGCTATCTCCAGCGATAAGTGACACAGTATAGTCACCATTCGGTAAATCTACATTAAAGGTAGTATCCTTAGGGACTACCAAATCCGATCGCAAAGGATCAGTGGTTCCCCGGTCTACACCAGTTACCTTTGATATATCCGTAAATCCATATTTAACCGCAGAGGAATAAGATACCCCTGCATCGACCTTAAGATAACCTTCCGCCGCAGCACCTGGGCCAAAATCAAAGGAATATACATTTCCTTCTGGCAATGTTACAGGTGGCGTGTATACCATACTTTCAACTTTGTTAGATAACTGGGATTCTCCTTGGGCATTAGCAGCTTTTACCCCATAATATTGGCGTTTAGAGGTATCCACTGCTACATCCGTAAATGTCGCCGTCTCCGACTGGCCAATCTCCTGGAAGGATCCATCTGCTGAATCAGACCTTAAGATTGTATAACGGGTAGCTCCCGCCACGTTGTTCCAACTTAGCTGAACAGAACTCGCACCCACGCTGACAATCGAAAGGCCCGTTGGTACTGCCGGAACCTCTGCCCCCGGAATTTCATCTACCGTCACAGGTGCACTCAAAGCAGACTCCTCACCGCTGCCTTTAACAGCAGACACATTATAAATGTAGCCACTGCCTTCATTTACGTCTGAATCCACGTAGTTGTTCGCAGCAACTTGATCTATCGATTGAATGGTCCCGCTAGGAAGCTCTGTCCGATATATATTGTAATAGACTGCTTCTGTCACGCTGCTCCACCCGAGGGAGACCGCAGTGGGCGAGAGATTCGTAACCGCTAAGCCCTCGGGAGCCTGCAGTGGACCCGGCACGATTTGCTGAATCATAAGTCCATTTAAATACCCGCCAACCCCTGTACCCGTGATGCCAACGGTTAGTTGACCGTCTTGGACAGTCGTGCGGTAAGTGGCTTGATTTACAGCCTGCTTGCTGCTTATTGAACCCGCCGTAACACCTTCTAAGGTAATCGTAGTTTTAGTTGTACTTGTGCCTGCCAATAAATCTCCTGAGAATACAGTCACATCGTAATCCCCATTAGGAAGATCCACTAGAAAGGCGTAGGACAATCCCAGTACAAAATCATTAGTCAGTTCATCTCCGCCCGAGCGATTTCTTGAGGCAACCGCCTGATCTAAACCATATCCTAGCTCCTTCGTATACAACTTTGATTCATGCACAGCTGTATAACCACTCATTACAGGACTTGTTGCCGTTCCAAAATCATATCGCAAAGTTATTGGACCTGAATCCGCACTGGCTGGTTGCACTCCAAATGTTGTAGAGGGAACTAGAGATGAACAAATGAAGACCCACGACAATAACACAATAAGTATTTTATTCCCCATTTTATTTCTCTTCATCTTCCGTGCTTCACCCGCTTTCTTATGATTGAAAGAACTTAGTACGCATCTGGCCCTTTTGTAGTAAACGCTTACAATAAGCTTCATTGTCATTCGTTCTTCAAATATAAGTTCACTTCGTGCGCGTATCCCCTCCTCCTTGCTCAGACACTTTTCTGGATAATTATTTCCAGATGCACTCATATCCAACACGATACTACCACCTAAGTTTCACTATGAACATTTAAAAAACAGAGTTTATCATACACTAAACCGTTCAATTCACTCGCCTCTAGTTATAAAATCCTACGATTTTGTGACAAGCTGGGACATAAAACCCAGAATACACCTATACATTTTTAATTTCATATGAGTAAAATCATTTCAAAAAACAGCAAAAAGACCTCCTTGGTTTCCCAAGAAGGTCTTTGAGTTATGGTTAAATCTTACCGTTTAAGCTCCCACCTGGAGCAAATAATCGTTCGATATGCTTTTGAACCGCTGGATCCGGAATTAATGGTGGCGCTTGATGAGGTTTTACACGCGCATCAATAATCACGTTATCACATGACCAATGCTTATACTCCGTTGAACTGTTCACGCCATATATATCATGAGAAGGATTGCTGCGTGTGAACGTCGCCCATAGGAAATTCTCAATTCTATCACTTAAGAACTCGCTATCATCACACACAATAATCATCGGACAAGATGGGAGTGCTCCCTGTACTTGAATCGCTTCGCTAAGCTTGTTCATTTCCTGCGCTGCTTCAGCGTAAGTAGTGAATTTAGAGCCTTGAAGCGCCACGAGACCCGGCATCACCATCTTTGCATGTCCAAATCCCTGTAGTTCTTCAAGTATGTCAGGAACCTCTGTACATAGCTCTCTTTTCTTCTCCCCAACCGCAGCGAAAATCACCTTACTTCCGCTGTTTAGTCCTGTACCAGAATAATCAAGGGTATCAATCGTTGTATTCGTATAGAAATGAATATCTCTGCGAAGATTAATTCGCTCTAAAATATACGTCAAGAAATCCTCAACATCATGTGTGCTGATAGGTTGTTTCTCTTCGGCTGTAATAAACAAGAATTTAGCTAAACTAAGCTGACCTGTGCCTAATATCCGATTCGCGATCGTAAGAATCTCCGCTGGCTGCTTCACTTGTTGATAAGGTGTATAACGTTCACTGCCAATCGCAAACAAAAGGGGATGAACACCTGCAGCATCTACTGCATGAACTTCTTTGACACCCGGGATTTCTTGTCGGATAGCTCCGCCCGTCAACTCGTGAATTAACTCACCAAAAGCGGTATCCTCTTGTGGGGGTCTGCCGACAACCGTAAATGGAAAGATTGCATTCTTTTTAGCGTACACTTTATGTACTTTCATAACTGGAAAAGGATGCACCAAGCTATAATAGCCTAAATGATCGCCAAATGGCCCTTCTGGCTTCGTCTCACCAGGATGAATTTCCCCTGTGATCACAAAGTCCGCATCATTGCTGATACAATATCCATCTACATAGCTGTAGCTAAAATGACGTCCCGAAAGTAAACCGGCAACGATCATCTCACTCATACCCTCTGGCAATGGCATTACAGCCGATAACGTATGCGCAGGAGGTCCGCCGATAAAACAGCTCACTTTAAGCGGCTCTCCTTTTCGATTAGCTCTCTCTTGATGCACGCCGATACCCCGATGAATTTGATAATGAATGCCAACCTCTTTGTTGAGCTCATAATCATTACCATTCAACTGCACACGGTACATCCCCAGATTGGAGTTCATAATGCCTGGCTTGTCTGGATCTTCAGAATACACTTGCGGCAATGTGACAAAAGCGCCACCATCCTCTGGCCAATGTGTGATCAGCGGAAGATCAGAAATACTGATTTCCTGAAAACCACTTGGTAAACCCCCTGGCTTTTTGATAGGCAATGCTTTTCTCGCAGATAGTCCTGTCCCTACATATTTAAAAGGATTCTTAAGTGCCTTCATAGGATCGTTACGAAGTGCAATTACGTTATGTGTGGAGTTCCAAGTACGCCGAAAAATAAACTTACTGCGCTCTAGCGTTCCAAAAAGGTTAGATACGGCACGAAATTTCGAGCCTTTTACATTTTCAAATAATAATGCAGGGCCACCAGCTTCATAAACCTTCAAGTGAATCGCGGCCATCTCCAGATAAGGGTCCACTTCTTCACGAATACGAACCAAATGTCCATGTTTCTCTAAATCATTAACACACTCTTCTAAATTGCTATATTTCATTTCATTACTCCGATCTCTAGAAGGTTATTACAAGATTTCTTGGATGCTTTAATTATACCCTGTAACTTTTTAAAATAAAGCGAACCCTATGTAATAGAACATCCCGCCGTTATCTTGTATTCTCAGGTTTGGGTTCATCTCGCAAAATATTTCTGGCAGGAATCCCTACTGCTGAAGCATTATCCGGCACATCCTTAACCACAACAGACATAGCTCCGATATTAACATCGTTCCCCAGCGTAACCGGGCCTAGTATCTTAGAACCTACTCCGATAAATGCTCTATCACCAATCACGGGTTCCCCTAAGTTATTTCTCCCCCCAATGGTCACTTGGTGAAAAATAGTAGCGTTGTTGCCAATCACCGCTTTAGGACTAATGATAATGCCATTTAACCCATGAGGTAAATGAAGTGCATCACCAATTTGAGCCTCTGCATGAAGCTCTCCACTTGCAACAATTCGAACAAATAGCACATCCATTATTCGATATAGGAGCCACAAAGGTTTGCGGATCAGGCCACTTTTCACCCGATAATACACCCAATTTCCAAAACGATAAGTAAACAAAGCCATAATCGTTTGTGGATTTTTTAGATTTGCCTTCCAGTCCGTTTTGAATAATTTCATCATTGTATCATCCTCCTATTGGGGCAAGATATGAACTATATTCTCGTGAAATGAAAGCATTAGTGTGGCAAGCATAAACGCCTTCGGCGTCCTTACAAGGACGGTAAGCGTTTAAGCGAGAAATAGAAGGATGATGTATAGCGTGAAACTTATACTTTCTTATATTTTGAAAAAATATTCTGGGAGGATCGCAGGATGGAGAGTCATTCGGGTGATTGTGCTTTCACCAGTGTATGTTAGATTCAGAGATTCATCAAGAAGTGGACAGTTCTCCCTATATAAACATCAACCGATTACAAGCCTTCCTAAACAACAACACGCGCCGAAGTATTATCGGCGCGCGCTGAATGCTATCTTTTCTATTAAATAAGATCCAGAACAATCACGTTCACAGAATGGGCAGCTAGATTTACAATTGCAGTGTCTTTATCAAACCTGATTTCCGTTTCAACTGGAGTAACCTTCTCATCATTTTTTCTGTTCACATTAGGTGTGTGAACTAGCGAAGCATCGCCCGTTAAAGTAATCCATTTACCGGTAGTAGCTACGTTTAAGCCTTTTAGATCAAGCTTCGTTGCTTTCTCTACACGATCCGCGTTCACAAGCTTCACATAGAGATGCTTATCATCTTTAGTAACGGAATTGTATACTTCTCTGTTATACGCTTCGAGCTTATAATCAAGCACTTTGCTTGTTGTCTTGCCATCTGTGTAAGAGCAAATCAAATGCTTGCCATCTGCTCCACCATAATTAACAGTGATGGTATATTCCGTATGATCCGCTAGTTCTTCATAGCAACTAGCTCTTAGGTTACCCGCTGCTGTACTAGAAGAATAATCGCCGAGTGTATAAGCTTCAATCCCTTGCTTGTACACCTTGACTCCTGTGGCATCGCCATTATAGCCAATCGCATATTCGATAGCATCTTTATTTTCCGGTGAAATGTCTGTCAGACCTGCACCTACATAGAAGCCATCTTCGCCGGAAGCTTTTTCAAGAACGACCTCTACTTTATAATTAGTCCACGCGTCATTGAGAATATACAATCCATTCAGCCCGCTGTTCTGTGCCTTCAAGACTAGACCTTTGGAAGGATCAATCGTATATCCGGCAGAACCAGGAATGACTTTCCAAGCTTCATGCAGCGGCTGTGTAAAATCTTGCTCTAGCATAACGCTGCCATCCGTATTCGAAGTAACCTTCACCCGCTTCACAACTACAGATGATTTCCCGGCAGCCACTTCAATTCCTCCGTGAGGAATGAGGTCTACCTTTTCCCCGTTGCGATATGTCGAGAACGATGTGCCAACCACTTTGGTGCCGAGATATTTAGCATACAACTGTTGAACATAGTAGTTCGGCGTGTACCATACAGTTTCATCATCGAACCAAATGCAATCTGGTGTCCATCTGTAGGTGCCATCTGTTAATACCTTATTGAACAAAGGTGCCGTTGCAGCTAGTCTAATCACATCAGAGTTATTCTCAAAGCTGGACATAATCGCCGCTTCAGCAATCGCTCCTGCCAATGTATTTTTATCTGTCGAAGCATATTCACCCACAAAAACCTTCGAAGTTTCAGCCTCGTCTAAGCTGCCGTCTTCTTTATAAGCTCTGTAATAGTAATTGTAGCGATCCGCATTCTCTAACAAATACTCGTTGGAACGGTAGTAATGCTCGTCCGCAATCGTATCCATGTAGTTTTTTTGTTTCTCATACCAGGTAACCGTCTCTTCAATACTCGATGTCCCATCCGTGAAGCTGATCTGTTCCGAGCCCTGTAGATTTCCGCTTAGGAATTTCCAGCCTTGTTGATAGGCATCATCATCTGCTTGTGCTCCAACCGTAGAAAGAATGGTCAGTTCATGATCAGGGTAGTTTTTCACCATATATTCGTCAATCGTTGTTTTAAAATACTCGAAGTTGGCAAAAAACTCTGTTCCCCAGTTTTCATTCCCCACGCCCAAGTAACGCAGGTCAAACGCTGCTTCATGGCCCATCTTTTTACGCAAAGCGGCCCACTCGTTATTGTCAAAATCCATGCTAATCGCGAAATCAATCAGATCCGTAAAGTTCTTCACATAATAATCTCTTAACGCACCGCCAGCTGGATTCGCATAATCCGAACGAGCTTGACAGAGTACGCCGCAGGCCATAACCGGAAGTGGTGTTGCATTCAAATCTTCGGCTAATTGAAAATACTCCATATATCCAAGACCCATGGTCATCATGTAGCCCCATACATTATAGTTCTCTTTGCGAAGTTCGATATCGTTGACGGACTCTTTCCAATCGTACACATTCTCCCAAATGTGAGAGCCTTCAGAAATACAGCCCCCCGGGAAACGCAAGAATGTAGGATGAAGATCGACGAGTGCATTCACTAAGTCTTTTCGCAATCTATAGTTGGAATTTCCTTTATAGTTAGCATGAGCTGTAGCAGAGCGTTCTTCTTCCCCAGCGCCCCAAACATCTTCTGGCATTAAGGAGACCATATCAATGGAAATCTCACCGTTAAAGGTTAAAGCTAGCTGACCGAGTACAGTTTCAGATCCTGTTAATACTAGCTTAGACTCTACACCATACTTCTTCCAGTTACCGTCACCGTACAACTCAACTACCGTTGTATCGCTAATGGCTTTACCATCTTTGTCGAGCAATTGCAGGGTGATTGTTCCCGCTGCCTCAGCCTTCGCCCAAATCGTGAAGTTATACTTAGCATCCTTCTTAATAAACATTGAGCAGTGCTGATTGGAATCCGCAAAGCCTCTATTATTGATCGTCGCGCCATCTGCCACTGTCACATAATGCGCATTCATATCTTTATCTTCGATTCCGAAGAAATCATTTAATCCGCCTGTATGATGAACCGTCATTTTGTCCGTGTCACCGGACCATGCATGAAGAGGTGTATAATTTCTTCCTGTTGAAGTCCCGTGCACACCACATACATGCGAATAGCTGTCAAAAGCAAACGACTCAAAGGAACGATTCTGCACTAGCTCTGCATAAATTCCACCATCTGCCGCATTATTAATATCTTCATAGAATAGGCCATATAGAACTTCGCTAACATCCAAAATCTCATGGTTTCCATCGATCGTTAAGGTGTAGGGTGGCAAACCTTCTGGGAGCACAGACACGGTGAAGCTCTTCTCTACTGTACTGTCACCTTTTTTCAAAACTGCTGTAAGCGTTACACCTTTAGCAGAATGGACGGTTTTATTTACAACTCCCGCATTAGAAATAATTGCTGAGTCACTGGATACCCAGGACACGTCAACTTTTCCACCCATGAGCGAAGCTGGTAATTCGATATCTTTGGTGATGATTGAACTAGTGAAGGTTAAATATTTATCTTTTGCGAGCTTAACGATCTCTTCATCTGTCAAAGACTCACACATAATCTCAATCACTTCGTCCTGCGTTAATCCCGCTTTATATACACGGAAGTCCGAAAGAGAGCCGCCAAAATCTACATCTGCAGCGTACTGGGACTTGCCGATCGTATTGTTACTATAATTCACTTGATCCTCAAATGTAGCAAACCACGTGCGTAGCTTAGCATATGTACCGCTAGAAGTCTGACTTATCATTCCATCCGCAACGATCTCACCATTGACATACATCACAGGTCCTGCACTGCTTAGTGTTCCACCTTTTGTTCCTGTGACCGCAAAGGCAACGTGCACCCATTCACCAGCAGCAAAGGATTTACCGGGATCTGCGACTAAATCTTCCCCCGCAAAACAAGTCCCCCGGAAATTACGCGTTAAAAAAATATAGGGTCCTGTCTCGCCTTTGCCGAAATCGAACAGTCTTTCCCATAAACTCCCGCCAGTACTTACATGCATCCAAGTCGAGACAGTAAGGCCAGCTTGGTCGCTGACCTCTTTAAGCAGATCATCTGGCAAAGAAATATAGGATGTGCCATGTTCTCCACCCGCTATTGAAACAGCACTTCTACCCGCTACAGTCTGTATGGATGGCAGCTTAGTCCCTGAAGCGGTTCCATCGTTCCCATTCCCTGAGTAATCTTGACCCACATGATCGGGGTTATCAAACTTATAATGCGCTATCAAATTACCATTAATAGATTTATTACTGTTGTCATTATTCATAGAAGATCACCTGTCATCTTTTGTATTAGAAATCATAAAAGCCTAACCAATCTACTGATTACTACGACAAAACCGCCCCATCCGTGAATCATTTAACCTTTATACGAAACATAATAACACACTTTATAATCAATTAATATATTAACTAATTAATATTTGTGTGAAATAAAAGAAAACTTTTTTTATAATCAAAGATTACCAAATCGTACTTTTTATTCATGATAAAATGAATTTGAATGCACGAAGGAGAGATGAAATATGAATAACCATGTAGGTTATGAAACAACAAAACGCGATTTATTTACAATTGAATGTAAAGATATCCTGTTACGAGAGTTTAGAGTGGAGGATTTAGACGAGTTTCACGCACTTACCACGCAGCCTGAAATCATAGAATTTCTGCCCGACTGGAATGTCCCTAAAGAACAACGGCTAGATTGGTTAATAAACTATGAAATGAAAGAAAACCAACAGTTTCTACAAGCGGTCTCAGCGGATGGAAATATCGGGGAGCTTCGTCTTCGTTTAGGCATTATTTTAAAAGAGACGAATGAGTTTATCGGTTGGTGCTGTACAGGAATGAAGGATGAATTACCCGCTCCGAACAGAGAAATCATGTATGCCATATCCAAGGATCATCGCGGCAAAGGGTATACCACACAAGCTGCCGAGGGGTTAATTAAGTATTTGTTTGAGCACACTTCTACCGATGTATTAAACGCTATTGCTCTGGTACACAATACGCCCTCAAATAGAGTCATACAAAAATGTGACTTCGACTTAATGAATGAAATTACGATTGAAAATGAAAGCTATAATTATTACCAGCTTTCTAAGCGGTAATGGCAATAGAAGGCTTAATGAATGCTGGCACACTTTTGATAGATTACAGCACAAGCAAAAACCTCTGCATGGGAAATGGAGATACGATCCATTTACCTAAACAGAGGTTTTTTTGAGCTGATTCATGATTGCTGCTTCATACGAAGCATTTGCGCTAGAAGCTGTTCCACATCTTTTTCCGGGAATGCCGTCATTAGCGTGTCTTTAAAGGTTTCTTGTGCACGGATGAGCTTGGCCTCACCAATGGAGGTTAGGGAGGTATAAATACTTCTGCGATCACTGTCGCATGCTTTTCTCTCTAAAGCTCCGCAGCCCTTGGCTTCAAACCGGCTAACTAAACGTGAAACGGCACTTTGGCTTAAACCAACCATGGATTCAAGTTTCTGCAATTTCAGTTTTTTCTCTGGGGCTTCCGACAAGAATAATAACAAGTAGAACTCTTTTAAAGATAATCCATGATTCGCTTGCAAATTAACTTCTAATTCATTCGTCACATTCATTTGTATATGCGTTAACGTCAACCAATTCGCGATAAGGTCATTGTTAAGAATTTTGTCCATCTATCTCTTCATCTCCTGAGCGTATGACTATTCATGAATTTTTTCTTCTATATAATAGTACTACACTCCCCATCCATTGTGCCAAGCTTAATCCAAAAAAGAGAAAAGACCGTTTCTCCAAGAAGTCGGTCTTTCCAAATGATTCCATTTAATTCGTTAGTCCTTAGCCTTTAATTCTAGGAAATCCAAAGGCATACTGCCGAGGAATACTAGGGTCTTGCTGAAGCTCAACCCCAGCCTCCAGCGTCCAATATGGATTTCTCAGCATCCCCCGACCAACCGCAACAAGATCTGCTTCCTCATTCCCAATGACTGCATTAGCAAGAGCAGGTTCATCCAATCTGCCTACAGCAATCACCGGTACATTCAAACCATATTTGATCTCTCTTGCCAAAGGAACTTGATACGCCGCATGTGTTCCTGGCTTGCCAGCAGCCGCGATAGGACCTTCACCACCTGCACTGATATGGAAAATATCTGCGCCAGCTTCTTTATAAGCTTTACTAAATGCCAAGCTTTCTTTAATGCCGTATCCGCCCTCTACATATTCTTGAGCTGAGATACGCATGATCAATGGCATTCCTTCAGGCATTTCACTTTTCGCTGCACGAATGATTTCAGTACCAAACAAGGTCAAATCTTGGCCATATTCATCTGTTCTTTGATTTGTTAATGGTGAATGGAACTGATGAATAAGGTAACCGTGCGCACCATGAAGCTCGATAACATCAAACCCCGCTTGAATCGCACGCTTCACGCCTAACCGGAATTTTTCAACCATACCCTTCACTTCTTCAGTCGTTAAGGCACGTGGTGTTTTGGAGTCAGCATCAAATGGAACGGCAGAAGAGGATACAGGAACTGCTGCATCTTCAGCCTTACGCCCAGCATGAGCAATTTGAATACCTACTTTTGCCCCATAAGCATGACAAGCATCAACAATTCTAGCCAATGCAGGTATTTGCTCATCGGACCAAATGCCAAGGTCAAAATCAGTAATTCGGCCATCAGGCTCTACATCGGTCATTTCAATAATAATTAATCCTGTTCCTCCAATGGCGCGGCTTACGTAATGATTATAATGCCAATCGGTAGCAATTCCGTCCTTGTTAGTCACTGAATACTGACACATTGGAGGCATAACCACGCGGTTCTTCAATTTCAAATCCTTCATTTCATAAGGGGTAAACAAGTTCTTCATGATATCTCTCCTCTTTATAAAAAACTAAATTTATTATGAACATTAAAAACATGTTTTAGCAGAAATTAATTAATGTATGCTCATGCATGTATATTATTATAGAATAACTAAGGTGTCAACCATGAATGTCTCCTGCGGTTTAATAACTCCATGTATTGTTGAAATCTTAGCCCCAAGGTAATATATGGGTATCTATTTTCTTAGAAAGGATGAACTCACAAGTGGACAAAAAGCTTTTACAATCACATAGTATCTTTCCTACCCTGAATATTGAGCGCACCGCTGCTTATTACAATCAGTACTTAGGCTTTCAAGTTGTGCCCTATTTAGATACGGAAGAACCGCATGTTTGCCTCTATCGTGATGATACAGAAATTATCCTTACTCAATCCCAAGGACAAAGGGTTATTCCTAATCGAGAATTGTATGGCTATGGTTACGATGCCTATTTTATTACGAAACAGCAAGAGCAGCTGGAGAAAGAATTCGAAGCGGCTGGTGTTAACATTGTCCGAGCATTAGCCAACACCGACTATAATAACAAGGAATTTGTTATTGAAGATGTTGATGGGCGCTGGATTGCTTTTGGGATTAAAGGATAAAAAAAACGGCCCTCGGCCGTTTTTCTTATTTTTAAAAGAGTCCAAATATCTTCTTACAGCTATTTTTACGGGAAGGATTCAGAACATCGGTGACCCCAATCTTATTTAACTTATTAAGAAGTTCTTCCTCGCCATGCTTAACTTTATAATCTAACTCTTCTCCATAAAGCGGAATTAAAGTATAGAAGTGCACAACTTTCTCACTGTTCATTTCCAAATTAAAAAATCCAGCTGTATCTTCAACATCTGGCACCCACACAAACATCCCTTGAAATCCTGTATCCTCACTATAAGGCTTTACTGGATTACCGTTTACTAGCGTATGCCCCATATAGAGCCAAGTATTATATTCATGTGGAAACCTAGCCGTTGTTTTTAGCGCACGTACAGGCCAATAATTTCTTTCGTCCTTAAAAGCCTCATCAGACAGCTTCCATGTAGGAGGAAGGCAAATCATTAATTCAGTAAATTGATATTCTTCTGCACCATCTGGAACCTGCATCGCAAATTCACTCATTCCTGATGTAATTAAAGTATAGTAATTCCGCTCAGGCGTCGGGTTAACAATTAGAATATCAATGGACAGAACATCTGAAATAACCTCTTTAAAAACATTATCAATAACCCCTATGTATTGTTCAATATGATTACATATTATCTGATGAGACTGAGCTGAATGCATTTATAATCCCCTCCCTTATATATGTTTATCGGTATAAACGAAGTGGATTTATTACTAGATTACAGAATTTCATCTCCACTGCCATTGATCACACAGAAATCACTATGATTATAACTAATGAATGTAGAATAAGCATTACCCTGATTCAATAGATGCTCCTGAAAAAAATTAGCGACAAGCTCATTTATCTGATTATGAATCCCACAAGTTCTATGATATAAAGTCTCGTCCTCCTCAAAAAGAGGCATATCACTAAAGGACATATGCGTTGCCTTTCGTATTTTCAAAAAAGACTTATATCCATTCCAATTCCGGAAAAGCTTCTCTTGTCCTTTGATGAAATCATTTGCTATTTTTTCCTGTAAAATAATGCTTAAGGATTCTAAAGTAGAAGCTTTTTGCCTTATTACAAGCAGGGGTACGGTATTCTTCACTTCATTCTCAATATATAAATGCATACTTGCATCTAATAAAACTGCGGCTTTAATTCTATCATCTTCCATAGTTAAATCTAATGCAGTAGCACCACCGATTGAATGTCCAACAATTCCAACCTTGTCCATATCCAAACTTTCCATTCTTGAATTCAGATTGGATAGGTGATCTAATACATACTTTATATCCTTTTTTCGAATAGAAATTAAGTGATGTAATTCGCTATAATCTGTAGCCTGTATAGTCCTCATGACCTCTGATTGATTCATAAATTCTCCACTTGGACTAACTGTAAACATGGCTTCATAAGCAGCACTGACGGTTACCACTATAAATTCTCGCTTTACCAGCGCTTGTATATTGTAAATATACATATCTCTATCTAAGCCTAGTGCAGGAGAGTAGATAATGACAGGATAGGATCGTTTAGATTTTTGTTGCAATGCTCCCTCGCTGATTGAGGTAGATAATCCATCTATGATATCCATATTCATTCCAATATCTTCTAGAATTTCTCTTGCATGTTGTTCACAGGGCCGGAAAAGATCCATATATTTCATTTCAGATTCGTTGTTATCGAGCAAACCATCCTTATCCGGATAATAAATACTTATCACGATTTTTCTGGGCTCTGACTCTTCTTGGAACGTACCCTTGCGCGTGTAATCCGTTAATACTTCAACTTTTCGAAAAACTCCCATGGTTCCACTCCATTCTTCCTCGTTCACTATATTTTAATTTATTTTCCTATTTATTGAAATGAATTCTCCATAATGTCCATACTAATGTCGATTGCTATGAATGGAATCAAGTTGAATGAACGGTTATAATACCTAAGTGCAGGTGAATCTTTAAAAAACTCAGGGATGTGGAAACTTTAATGGTGAATAATTCAGCATATACACTTTATTTACGTGAGGATTGGAAGAAGCTAAGCGATTTCACCGCTATCCAATTATCAGAAGAAGAGCTTAGTGATATCCAAAGTATTAACGATAAAATTTCGATTGAGGATGTAAATGAGGTCTATCTTCCTCTATCCCAATTGATACATTTGCAGCTTCAAGCCTCTCATACATTTAAAGATTCTATAAATCACTTTCTTAATAACGATCTTAAAAAAGGTCCATTTATCATAGGCATCGCCGGAAGTGTCGCTGTTGGCAAGAGTACAACCGCTAGACTTCTTCAGAAGCTCCTCTCTCAATTACCTTCTCATCCAAAAGTAGATTTAGTTACGACTGACGGGTTCCTACTTCCCAATGCTGAGCTGGAAAAGCGTGGAATCATGAAGAAAAAGGGATTTCCTGAAAGCTATGACACACGTAGTTTAATTTCATTTTTAACTAAAGTGAAGTCTGGTGTTTCGGGTGTTCAAAGCCCTGTATATTCGCATCTAACTTATGATATCGTGCCAAATGAATGTATTACTATCGAGAACCCGGACATCCTAATTGTTGAAGGATTAAATGTTCTTCAGACTAGTTTGACAATTAATCAAAGTATGCCAAACTATTTTGTATCTGATTTCTTTGATTTTTCAATTTATGTGGATGCTGATGTGAATAATATTGAGAAATGGTATATTGACCGGTTTATTAAGCTTAGAGATACCGCCTTCCAAGATGAGCAATCTTATTTTAAAAAATATGCACAGTTATCACTAGAAGAATCTATCGAGATCTCGAAAAGAATATGGAAAGAAATCAATTTTAAAAATTTGATACACAATATTTTACCTACCAGAAATCGTGCAGATCTTATTCTATTTAAAAATAACAATCATCACATAGATCGCATTAAGCTGCGAAAATAAATAAGTGCTTTCATAAACCAAGCCTCTGATTTGCAGAGCTTGGTTTTTTCATATGCAAAAAAAATTGGGTGAATATCGTAGGTGTAATGCCTTTATCCTCTCGCCAGGGCAAACGTATACTGTGGTACATTCGTACACTAATGTAGAGAGAGGATAAATCAAATGATCGAAATTGCCTTGGCCTTTCAAGATAAGGATGGAAAATATGTAGAGCATGCCGGTGTCGTTTTAGCGTCAGTTTTTCATCATACAAGTTCCCCAATCCATGTTCATATTTTACATGATGCCTCTTTAACCGAAGTTAACAAGCGAAAGCTCACCAGATTAACCACTAAACATCAGCATACGATTAGCTTTTATTCGATTACTTTACCCGAAGATATGCTCCAGGTTCTTGCCAATATTAATTCTATCGATATGTGGACACATGCAAGTATGTACCGATTGCTGCTTCCCGCGTTAATTCCTTCTGACAAAATTATTTATCTGGATTGTGATGTATTGGTAAACATAGACATCGCGGAGCTGTGGCAGGTCGAGCTGAATGAAAAATATTTAGGGGCGATTTGGGATCAGGGCATTATGGATGTTGCACCTATTGTGAGCGCCAAAGGGCTGAATCCCGAGATTTATTTTAATTCTGGAGTGATCGTATTTGCTTTGAATAATATCCGCCAGAATACGAACTGGTACCAAGAGATGCTGAACTTCTTGCGCACTTTCCCTGATGTCACCATGCCTGACCAGGATGTTTTAAATGCGGTTTTTGGAGCGAATTACCTCCCACTCGATATCCGTTTTAATTCATTTAACATGGCCATCCCAAATCATGACTATAATAATAAAATTGTCCATTTTGCCGGGGATGAGAAATGCTGGAATAAAGACTCCTCAGGGTTTGCGCTGTATCGCAAGTTCCTAAATTTAACCCCTTGGAGAGCTTTTAAAGCCAAATTAAAACGAAGAAGACGGAAGGTCAGCTATGTTAAGCGGCGGTTCATGCGAAAAAGTAATAGACGAATCATTTATAAACGTAGAATTAAAATTATTCGCACAAGAATCTCGCCCCTTTCGCTGTTTCAATTGAAATTAATTAGAACGATTAGGAGAAGAAAAGGGACAGTAATCAACACAAGAATTCAATATCAACGACGTATTAAACGTAAAAATACAGCCCCTATTAGATAGGGGCTGCAGGATCTCGAGAAACCCAAGGCCATCCAGTGAATTGGGTTTCTCGTCATTCTGAAAAACGGCATCTCTGCCGTTTTTCTTAAACATGATCGTATAATAGATTCTTTAGTTCACTTTAGTAAAAAACCATTTCTGAGCATCGCTACCATTATCCGTCCACTGCTGAACCGCTGCGCCATCTGCGGTTGAGGCTCCGTTTACATCCATAGCTAATCCACTCACTTTAGAAATTAGTTTGTAGTAGCCACCCCCTACATCTACAATGCTCCACCGCTGAGCGTTGGTACCATTGTCATCCCATTGCTGCAACTGTACGCCGCTGGCGGTTGATGAGTTTGGCACATCCAATACTTTTCCACTATGCACTGCTGTCAGCTTATAGTAGCCGTCTCCCGTACTTTCCACCTTGAATTTCTGATTATTGGCTGTGTAATTGGTCCATTGCTGCATCTTTGCCCCACTTGCTGTGGACACATCCACTACGTCCAGAACCTTGCCACTAGCCTTGTCGGCTAAAGTATAAATCCCACCACTAACGATGTTTGAGGTAGGCGCGGATTGATACACCCGTACATAATCAACCAGCATTTGCGCCGGGAAAGCAGTTGAAGCGTTTGGACTTCCAGGCCAATTCCCACCAACAGCAAGGTTTAGCAGGATAAAGAAGGGTTTTTGGAACTCCTCCGTATTTCCCGTTCCATTCTCGATATAAAAAGCATTAAATTGGTTGCCATCTACAAACCACTTGATATAATTCGCATCCCATTCAACGCTGTACACATGGTATTGAGAGAAATCCAGATTTCCGGATACCTGCCCATACTCGGCATGCCCATTGGCATCCCAGTGTACCGTCCCATTAACAAAAGCATTATTGTTCACACGTTCCATAATGTCTGTTTCACCGGATTTAGGCCAACCTACTGTATCAATATTTGATCCAAGCATCCAAAATGCCGGCCAGAGTCCTTGACCCGAAGGCACCTTAACTCTAGCTTCGATTTTCCCATAGGTAAAACTTTTGAGTCCTTGTGTTTTGATCCGTGCAGAGGTGTAATTCATTCCACCGTAGGATTCTTTTTGCGCTGTAATAACCAGATTTCCACCCGTAACTTGCAGGTTCTGCGAACGACTAGTATAGTACTGAAGTTCATTGTTACCCCAGCCACCGCTCCCTGTGCCGATTTCGGCGGACCAGTTACCAGTATTCAGAGAATTCCCGTCAAATTCATCACTCCATACCAGATTCCAGTTCGAGGCTGCACTTGAATTACCTGTAGGCACTAGAGCAATCATGAGTGTAAACAGCAGAAATAGACTTAGCATTTTTCCTTTTCTCAACATCATCGTCTCCTCCTAATAAATGAAAAAATTATAGGACACAGGAATGCTTAAGACGATATCTGCCCAGGGTCAGCCCAATGGAATCACCTCTTTGATCTTATTGATTTCATTGCACGGCGCGCTCGTACACTTGAAACCGGTTTCGTTTTTGGATAAAACAAAACACTATCCCCAAAACCAGCTATTACAGCCAGAGTCAGGTTAACGCATCACTTCATTTGCAGTGTACGTCTTCTCTATCCGTAATATGCCAAGATTTCAACCTTACTTATGTACTTTAATCCCATAGCCACTTCCTAGTTTACCTCCTGCAATTAAAAAGGCTTTTGCACGCCGTTGCAGTTGGGTGTTCTCTTCGTACTCTTGAGGGGTCATACTTAGTTTACTAAATATTCTTTCTTCTGCTTCCTTGGAACTTTTATCGACTTCATAAATGTTGAACTGGCTTTGAAACTGAATAATGTTCGATTCTGGGTTCAATACCTCACATAGTTCCGGATCAAGCAGCCATGAATGACAAATAAACACTGGAGTTATACCTCTAAAAAAAGCTCTGGCTAACTGAAAGGATTCCTCCACACTTTGAACGGATAAAGGCTCTCCCGCTGGAATGTGCACATTAAGCACGATCTGATTGGTAAAGACTTTACAACCATCCACGACTAAATCCCTGTCCATCGCAAAAGGTTGAAATTGCATTCTTCCCAAACGAAATAAACGAAGCTGAACATGCTCTTGCAGCCAGTTATATTCTTCAATACCATATTCACCGTAATCACGTAGACATTGCATGCACCAGATCTGAATATCTGAGAATGTATCATAATAGATCTCATCCTCAATGTTACGAATACGATACTCTTCATAAGCATCTACTGCGAATCTCACAAATAAATATAATAGTTGCTTTCGATAGCCCTCCGATGCTTTCACAGATTCAAAAAAAGAAAATCTGTCAAAATAAAAATGTTGTTTATAAACTAGATATTCATCCTCTTTCATCTGAAACTCATAAACCTGCTGTCTAGCCGCTGGATCAAGCTTTATCCCTTCACACAATGCTCTGATGTTCACTAGAAAACCTCCTAAAAGACTACGTTAAATCATAGCCTTAAATATACATTCTCACGCGCTGGAATGCTAAATTCATAACTATAGAATCCATATCGTGTTGTGCATAATATAGAATCAAGTGCTTCTGTTGTCAACGGAATCGTTGACCGCACTCCTCATGGCTTTGCAGTAATAGCTCTCCGATGGCGGCTGTGGTACCAAAAGTCCCATCGATTTGGAAGATTGCGCGAAATAATCAATGGTAGTATCCACCATATACGGATGCCCATCAAAAAGATTAGAATTTCAAAAGCGCTTCTGAAGTGAATTGACTCTACGGATTGTAAGAACTCATAAAATAAAACAAAGAAACGGCATTTCTGCCGTTTCTTTGTTTTATGGATGGCCAGGGCTCGGAGCCTGTTTTACTCCAATCCATGTTCCTTACGGATGTTATACATGCCTTGAACAAGCAGCTCGGAAGGATCCCGATTCAATTGCAAGTGCGTTAACAATAAATGCAGTGGGAACGCACAAACGTTATTCCCATCGCTTATCGCTGGAAATCCAGCCTCGAAAACCGGACCTAGTTTTTCATTCCAAGCTAGTCCAACATGTACATCTTCTGGCGCAAATTCTTCAGTTATTTCTTTAATACATTGCGGAACTAATACATTGTCTATGATCGCTTTAGCTTCTTCTTCACTTGAAGGCGGTTTTGGAAGCGTTTTGCCGCCCTCAATCTTCATCAGATCAACAAAGAATGAAGCCATCCATGCTGCAGGATCCTTACCCGATTGGAATCTTGCAATCAATTCACGCAGAAAAAAGCCACAAGAATAGACATGGTCTAACTCAGACTTTACGTGAAAAACAAAAACCGGGCCGTAGGCCTCCATATTCAACACTTGTCCTTCAACGTCTTGAAAGTGCACTCTCAAAGCTACGAGACCGTTATGATGAACAGCCATCACTAGCTTATTCATATCCTCCTCAGACATTTCTGGATCATTGGTTATTTCCTCGTTCTCGTTTAATGTTTCTTCGTTCTCATTTGTTATCTCATTGGTCATTTTAAATTCCCTCCCGCTCCTATCATACCATCTAGTGAATTGAACTGACACTTTAATAATAGACAAATTCCTACCAGTTGAGGAGAAAATAAATAAACGGCATCTCTGCCGTTTATTTATGGGTCAACTCTTACTTAAGTCACATCCATTATTTTCTTCACTACTATACTGGTTAATTGTTTGATATCCCCAGGATCTAACTTGTAAGCAGAAGTAGCTTTCCGTGTCGGTTTAGGATTTGTCGATATTAAGTCAGCGATATACAGATCTATAAATACAACGGGATCAGCCCCAGTTCTTTTCCTGAGTTCGCCTGGTACCTTCGTGTTGGGTCCGTCCGCTCCGCCACTGATTGAAATAAAACCATACTTGTTCGGGTTTGTTTTCAAATGCTTTAAATAGGGTCGGAGTGGTGTGGCCACTTGCCCCATCCAGATCGGCCCGAAAAAGAGGATCAAATCATACTTCACTAATACATTAGGTGATGGCTGTACCAACGGTATCCTGCTGAAAATCATATCCATTGTAATGGAACTCAATGTCCGCGGCTTGGATTCAGAAATCTGAAAATATTCAGATGACAGTTCTTTAGCCACACTGCCAGCTAATGCATCATTGTTGCCTGTGAATGAATACGATATGACTGCAATGTTCATCTTAGCCCTCCTGAAACGAATTATTTCGTCTTTGCTTGCTCCAGTGCATTTTCTAGTGCCTTAAGATGTGCTTTAGAGGTAAGCGTTGCCCCACTAATAACGTCTACCTGAAGGGATTGTGATTCAATCACATGTCTAAACAAATCACCAATGCTTATCCCCCCCTTCATTTTCAGCGGATTTCCATTTTTATCTAAAGCGCCTTTGAATATTTTAATATCTAAAATTTGACCCTCAGATATTGATGCCTGAACCTTGGTATCTCTGGAATGATCCTTTGTGCCGATATATTCTCCCACATAGGTTCCATCACGCAGCTTTTGGAAATCAATGACGTTGATAGTAAGCTTCTGAACTTCACGCCTCCCTGGAGCGCTTAAGAGAATCCCTCCCCATACGATGACTACAATCACGACGAAGATGATCAGTATAACCATCCACATTGAGATCTTCCTTTTACTTCTTACAACAATGTTCATTCGCATGCCCCTCTTCTCAGTTTTTGAATGAATATTATTATATTCATTCACTTTAAGAGATAAAAAAACTGCCTCATTCGTTCTATTTGGGGCAGTCTGTAAGACCCTTCATGATTAGTTCCATCATATGGTCCAGTAGTTGTGGAAAGAACTCCAGTCCTATTTCTTCCTTGTGGGTTTCCACATTGATCATGGCGGCGAAGACCATCATAATCATTTTGCTGTCCATATCGCTTCGCATCTTGCCTTCGGTTTGCCATTGCTGCACAATTTCATGGAAGCTGTCATATAAGAAATCGTTCACCTGAATGCCGGTTTCTTCTCGATAAAGCTGTTCGATTTTCCCAAAAACACTTTTGTTGTACCATTCCTTTAGAATGGGGTTGGATATTATGCCTTCCACATTGAGTGCCATCATCTGCCGAATTACAATCACAGGGCTTTGGGTCATGTCAAGGGATTCCATACAGTTTTTTTTGAGTTTCGCATTTTCTTCAAGAAAGATATCCATAAAAAGCTTTTCCTTAGAAGGATAATAATTGTAAAAAGTTCCTATAGCTATTCCAGCTTTTTTTGTAATGTCCGAGACATTCGTATCCTTAAAACCTTTATTGCTAAATATCTCTTTCCCACAATCATAAATCTTTGTTTTTTTATCTTCCACTTTCCGCATCTCCATGAATGAATAATTATTTTTTCATTCATATCATAATGTCAAAAGTTGGATGTGTCAATGCAAAACTTATTTGTTATCTTTTCGTTCATTGAGCGACAATAAAATAAAAAAACGGCATCTCTGCCGTTTTCCCGATAGTTACAGAAACTTATAGTTTCATGAGATCCTCTTAATCCATCAGGTACAGATCCCCGAAGGCATTAACATCCTTCGAAGAACCTATGCCACTATTGTATTCCAGCCAGCCTCTACGCCCCTCGCCGTCATTATCATTGACCAGCAGCGAAAACTTAAGCTTCATTCCTTGCTTCACCTGCGTAATGTCATGGCTCAGTTCACGCCAGGGTATGGCTAATTCGTAGCTGGTTGTTGAATCTGAACGACTCACCGCATACTTTAGCTCTAGGGCATCATTTATATTGAATCCCATTGGGGTTAGCCAGCGCCACTTGAGTAAATTCCCTGCATTTCCCCGAGCCACACCTAGTTCATGATACTCCGAGGGTACCGTTCCGTCTAAGTTTGCAATACCAATCCCAATCTGAATGCTGTCCCCACTCCAAATGGCATCGCCTGATGCCGACTGTTCATGCTTGTCATCTATAACTTCTACCCCTAGATAAAGGTTATCCTCGTCCCAAGCTAAGGAACCGGTCGCACTGATATCCTGCTTACCTCGCCAATTGATTTTGATATCCTTCACATCAAAGCGAGCCAGATCACTCCAATCTGTTAGGTTACCATCAATTTCAACGGGCTTACTGAGTTTTGGCAACAACAGCGCGTTAAAGGAATCTAACGTCGTCTGCAATAGATTACCTATGTCATTATAAGATTTAAGCGTCCGTTGTCCTCTAGCAAGCTCAGGAATCTCTAACCGCACACTCTTTCCTAATTCCAGATTCTCCACAGTGGCGTTGTAGGTCCCCTGAGTAGAACGTTCTGTATCATAATCGGCTTCCACAGAACCATTGAAATTGTTCGTAGACTGATTAGTAACATCCATATGAGTTTTTATTTCCTTAGCAGCTTCATCATAAAATGTCTCATATTTCACCATCAGCGGGTCGATTACGTTAACATTGACAGCGAAGCTCATTGCCGTTTTAGGATCTTCGCCTCGTGAGACAAACAGTGTATCGTTTCCTCGCACCAAGCCTTCCGGAACCTGTATCCGAAGTCTGTCTTCTTCCTCCTGCTCACGAAGTATCCAGCCCTCAGGCAAATCGATGTTCATCGACTCCTTCGCAGGAATGCGATAGGCCCCAGGCAGCTTAATATCAAAGGCATCGCCGGAAGCAATCGAAATCCCGGAATTCTCTGGCAGCTCTGCAAGATCAGAACTATTCATGACATTCCATAGAAAATGTGTTGTCGTCTCCATAATTTCATCGATGTATTTATCATTCTTGTAGTCATGTCCGACACCTTCCATGGTGAGTAGATTATGATACACCCCCTTCTCTTTCAGCTGTTCGGCCAATTCAACACTTTGCTGGTACGGCACCAGTTTGTCTATCGTTCCATGAATGATGAGGACCGGCGGCAGCTTGCTGTCCGCACTTTTCGTCAGATCACCGCCATAAATATCAACAATAGAAAATACAGATTTAATGATGGAAGGATCCTGTGATACATATTGATTGACAAAGTTTATGGCTAGATGTCCCCCCGCCGAATCACCACCGATAACAATACGGCTTGCATCCATCCCGTAAATCTCTGCGTTATCGTTGATCCATTTAATCACATCGGTTATATCTTCATAAGCGTCATTAAGTGTGCGGCTGAAATTAGTAAATGGATCTTTTTTCAGCCTATAATCAACGGACAATACAGCATATCCTCGCTTCGCCAATCCCGTAGAAAAGTCTGCTGCATCGTTCTTATTCCCTTCTGTATAACCACCACCGTGAATGAAAATAAATACAGGCCTCTTCTCGTTATTATCGCCAGACGGCTCGTACAGATCGAGTTTCAGCGGTTCTAGAGCATCTGTCTCATTCTTCTTGCTCGCATACAAAATATCTCCTTTCACTGTAACCTTATAAGCGGGAGTCAAGTACTGAACCGAAATTTGTCCGTTATTGACAGTAACTTTAGCCGCTGATGTACTACTGTCAGTAGTAATCACGTTAGTCACTTCTTTTCCTTCCCTTTCTAAAGCGTTCTTATTCTCTTGGTTATGCAGTAACAACCAGGAACCTAGAACGATTACTAGGATCGTAAGAACGTAAATAAGCCTACGCTTCATTATGACAACCTCCCAGAATGATTTTGGATTTGAAAAAGTAATATAATTCCAATATCATCATTCTAGAATTCAAGGCATCATTTAACAATTATGTATTCCTTCGTGAATTAGGTTTAATATTACGAACTTTTAGTGAACAAGAAAGCGTATAATTAAGTAGAATCGACTTTGTCATAGAAATAGATAGAGGAGGACATTACAATCATGAAGTTGAGAATGAATTGGGTAACGCTTAGGGTGCGCGATCTGGAGGCTTCCCTTGATTTTTATAACCGGATTCTGGGGCTTCCCATTGACCGCAGATTTGAGAGTAGAGGAAAACAAATTGTTATGTTAGCCACGGTGGATCAGCCCAAAATCGAGCTTATTCAGGGTAGTGATCCGGCACTGAAGCCGGAATGCGGCGTTTCTGTTGGTTTCGAAGTGGAATCGCTCGACGATGCCATAGCGTATTTGAAAAGCCAAGGCATCCCCGTCGCACGTGGACCGATCACACCAAATCCCCATCTGCGATTCTTATATATACTGGACCCGGACGGCTTCGAGGTACAGTTAGCGGAGCATAGCTAGGCTAGCACTCTTCAAGCAAAAAAAAGGAAGTGTCCCAAAAGCCATGAAATGGCTGCGGTGACACTTCCTTTTTTTTGATTATATCTGCTAATTTGTTATAGGTTGAAGGCTACTACTCATTCTGTTATCTTACGAGCTACCAGCGCCAAGTCTTTCAAATCAATCACACCATCTTTATTGATATCGGCACGTTTGGCCTCAGCCCAATCCGGACTGCTGGTATCCTTGCCATAATTAGCAGCGACAATCGCTAAGTCACCGATGGACACTTTGCCATCTTTATTGATGTCACCAGTCATACCAGGCTCCGGCTCCTCTGCAGTTATCTTGAGCTTATGGCCCGACGTAACAGTTTCGCTCTCCTTGCCTTCCGCATCTGCTACGATCACTTTTTCAATCTGAATAGTACTCTCTGTAGCTTCCGCTACTGTTTTAGTACCGAAATCCAAGGATAACAGCTGCAGATTGCCAGTCACAGCATTTCCCGCACCTTCACTCACCACCAGGAGTCGTAGTTTTCCAGGCGTGTGATTAGCAGTTTCAAGCACCTGGATTCCACTACGCAAGGAAGTAGCAGCCTTGAATTCCACTAGCTTAGGATCATAGTTCATGGTTATATCCATCGCATATACAGCATCTGTTACACTTTTTACCCCAAACGCCAGTTGAAAGTCATTACCTCCAGCTACAGTGTCTACCCCAGACAGAACAGAAGTCATCTTACCCGATGGATCAACCTCACCATTCCCGTCTTTTTTAACGGTAATGATCTCGTGGATTTTGGGTTTAGTTGAACCCTCCCACTGAATCTTCACTTCAAACACATTACTATACTTGGAGGTATCAAATGTATTATAAGATGAGGACAGGTTACCTACCTTATGCCATCCACTCGCATCTCGCACGGACACCGCAGCGTTTGAATTATCCGATGGATTTTGCAAAACTATCACTTCTTTTACCTTTGTATCCTTCGACAACTTATAATTTAAGGAACCCGTATTCCCAGTACCCGGCATATAGAAGGTGGATAGCTTTTGATCAACGGACAGAGACGCTTCATTCCCTATAACTCCAGCAGGTTCAGCCTGAATAGCCGGATTGGCAGTTCCCGGTCTTTCAATTCCTTCATTAACCAAAATTTCATTGAGCGCGAGCCATGCATCTTGTGTTTCTGTTGAAATTAATCTTACATATCGGGCTTGCTTGCCACCGTCAACTTGAACTCGCTTATAACGGTAAGGCACCTCGTGCTCTGGGAAATTCAAACTCCGATCGCTCGGATTAGTAAACGTATGGATCGTATCCCATGTCTCTCCGTCTAGCGACAGCTGTAAATCTCCTTTACGGAAGAAATCTCCTTCACCGTCTCCAATCACGACAGCTACATTCTGGACATTCACCACACCGCCCATGTCGATCTGAATATACTTCCCTTTCGATTGAATCGAACCGAACCAAACCTTGTTCTCTAAAGAAGCATTGTACACGTTGTTGATAGAACCTTCATAAATGCTTCCGTAATTATGAGTAATCATTGGTGGAGAGAATTTGTTCAGCTTGATCATGAGCCTTGTCAAATCTACAGTGATATTCTCAGTTCCCTTGTTTATGATCCGGAAATAGGTAGCACTAGCAAACGCCCCATTCCCCTCATTAATCTGTTCCCATTCCACACCGTTCTTTGAGGATTCTAACCGAACTTCTCCGTTAGAAGCTTCAAGCGCAACTTGCGTGATCTCTTCAATGGATTTCAAATTAATCCCAACATATTGGGATGGCTTTAATGTGATTCCATTCATATTCGATAATTGCACAGAATTATCTGCTACCATAACAGGAGTATCCTTCAACTCTGTCACATCGGTGTAAATGGCTACCTTATCTTTACCTGCATTTACGGAAAACTCGCGAACTGCCGTCCATAAATCAGGCTTACCTCCAGGTATTCCAGCATGCGTCAATCGATATCGAACCATCCTTGCCTCCACATTGAGCCCGGAAGCAGAAATTTTATACCCAGAACGCTCTTCTCCGATTGCAGTCCATTCTTGACTGTTCACGGAATACTCAAGAATCCCCCTTTGGAATATATCGTGATCCGCATCATTTCTACCTTGTGTGATCGCAATTTCTTCCACTTTAATGGTTTTTCCAAAATCAACACCATACCAGTCTCCATTCTGTTGAAGCGTCTGAATATAGACGTTCGTTGCTAAATCTCCGTCTACCATCAGGTTTAATCCTGAAGGAGAACCATAAGAGCTTACAGCTAGAGGTTTAACATATTCCGGGTTCACCAAAGTATAAATCTGAGCATCCAGTTTATTGATAAGCTGCTCAGCAAAAGGAACCAGCCGCTTTGCTCCTGCCTCGACCGTCACATCTGGAGAATTAAGCTTCTCAATTTTGAATGTTTTGGATAAGCTTAATGCGCTTGTGGCCTTAGCCAGTGCTTCCCATGCCTGATCAACATTCTCTTTCTGGATTGCTATCGCAGAGAGAACTGCCAATTTATCGGCAAGAACGACATTTTGCAAGCTATTTAGCCATGGATCAATTTCTTCTTCCATATTTTCATTCGTGTTATTTACTCTAAACGACGCGATGGCATCCAATACTAGATCAAATTCTTGAATCAATGTATTCCCCGTCGTTTCTATCGGCTGACCACTTGAGTATTCACTTAAGAATTGCGCTAGCTCAGCTTTGATATTTTCCGATTCACCTACTACAAGTCCATGACCGCTAGGCGATGGGTCACTCATATGATAGGCGATCGTATTAAGCTCAGAAGCAACTTCAGGAGCAATATGCTTAAATGAATCGAGCCAGCTCTCCTCTTGATCAAAATCATCTACATTCCAAGTGTAATCCGCAACCGCGAATATACCGATCTTAGATAATTCCGCATGCTTCATAGGATTAGACACTACACCTGAAATATTATGTGTACCTGGAATGAGCACTTCTGCTTTACCGAGCAGCAGTCTTGCATCCTTATAGTCATTCACTGGCCAGTTTAACCACATATAAGGGTCTCTTCCATGTGCATCTTTGGGCCACTGCATATCTGCCGCGTTAACAGAGGCAACAACGCCGTTCCCGGTCCACATTATATCTACATTCTCTGGCACATTTCTCAAGGCTTCAAGATAGGGTCTGCCAGTCGTTCCTGTCCAGCTTTTATTATAATATGGAGGACAATAAATTAATGATTTGACGTCTTTCTTGGACGTTACCCAATTCGCAACATCCGTAATAAGCCTAACATGTTTGTCCTTATCCACTAACGATTGTGATGTGCTGATATCATCCATAAATAGTCCAAATTGACGTACGCCTACACTGTACAATTGTTCAAGCTTCGCAAGTAAGGTTTGGAGTTCAGCATCATAATTGTTCCAATTGATCATATTGAACCCTGGATGAATCGCCCATACAAACTGCGTCTTGGATTCATGACCGACATCCACCAGTTCTTTGATCTTGGCAAGCTCAGCTGCAGGATAAGGTGTTCTCCATTGCGCGTTATGGTACTTATCATCTTTTGGTGCAAAAATATAAGTGTTCATCTTTAGTTCTCCACCAAAACGCATCAAGCTCATTCGATCTTCATGTGACCAAGGTGTGCCGTAAAAGCCTTCGATAAATCCCCGCGAGCGAGTATCAGAGAAATCTTCGATAGTGAGATTACGAACCTGCAGATCAGGAATTTGATCAAAAATCATCTTCAGCGATGCCAGGCCATAATAAGCAGCATCCGTATTTTTACCTAATATCGCAATAACACCTTTATTCTGTTGCTTGGTGCTAACGTTAAGAACATAAGCGTCCAGCTCATTGAAGTGATCCGCCTCATAGGGAATATTCTGAGTGAAGTAGTTGTCTACATAGCCTGATGAATTTCTAGTTCCCAAAAAGATATTTGTTTTCCCTGCTACTACAGCTCCTGACTCAGTGACCTGAAGTGATTTGGAATCCAGTATCCTTTGAAGCAGCTTTCTTGTCGGCTGGTCAATCGAATCTTCAATAACAACGTTTACATTTTGTGTAATGGTTAAGGTTGTCTCTTCTTCGGTTTGTTGCTGCGGTAATGGATAGATTTCATAGGATTCCGTTAATTTTGCATCTTTTTGTGGAAGATCAGAAGCTACATCCGCTGCAGCTGCAAAACTGGAGAACAAGCCGGCCACCATCATAAGTGTAATGAAGATACTGAGAATCTTCTTCGGCATTTCCTTAACCCTCCTATAATTAACCTTTCAACGCACCTGCTGTTAACCCACCCGTAATTTGACGTTGATACAACACATACATCACAATGACGGGAATCATAGAAATGGAAAGACCCGCAAACAATGGCCCCCATTCCGTTCTGTACTGCATTTCCCCTTGCATAATGGCTATTCCGACAGGAATGGTGTATTTCGCTGGATCGTTGATCAATACCGTGGCCATGATGTACTCATTCCACACCGTTAAAGCATTCATAATTCCTACTGTGATTAATCCTGGCTTCGATAATGGCAACATGATCTTGAAGAAAACGCCGTATAGTGAAGATCCATCAATTGTTGCGGCTTCTTCAAGCTCACGGGGAAGTGCCTTGAAAAATCCAACCAGAAAGAAGATACCGAATGGAAGGATGCCAATCGTTCCGACAGAATAAACAAGCGTGAGCCCTACTAAGGAGTTGGACAAATTCATATCTCCGAGAAGAAAGAACAATGGTATCAATCCGAGTGTGGTTGGAATCATCATTGAAGCAACGTATACAAAATAAAACAGGCCTCTAGATTTAAAGGTAAACCGAGCTAATATATATGCTGTTGTAGCAGCCATAATAAGCGATAACAGTGTACTAGCCACGGTTACTATAATGGAGTTCAGGAAGTAATCTCCAAAGTTTGCTCTGCTCCACACATTTGAATAGTTTTCAAAACGAAAAATAGATGGGAAATCCCACGGTTTCCCGAGCATAACCTGCTGATTATCCTTTAAGGATGTCAGGAATGTCCAAAGAACAGGATATAAGACTACCAAGCTCCACAAGATGAGGAAAAATCGAACTGCAATTTTTGATATCAGCAGAAGTGGTTTTTTGGCGGGATTATCGTTCAAAGTATTTTCCTCCTTACATTTCAATGGACTCTCGGTGAAGAATGCGCTGCAAAATTAGAGTAGTGATTAAAGATAACAGTAAGATCAGCACCCCGATGGTTGCCCCGTAGCTTAAATGGAACTGCTTGAAGCCCATCTGATACAAATAATAACCGAGCACTTGTGTCTGATTATCCGGGCCACCATCCGTCATCAGCTTAACGATAATAAAGGAGCCGTTCAGTGTTGTGATTACGATGTGAATGATAGAGGTTTTGAATTGCTCCCAAATCAGAGGTAAAGTAATTCGAGTAAACTGTTGCCATTGCCCCGCACCGTCAATACTGGCTGCTTCATATAGCGAGGAAGGAATACCTAGAATAGAAGCGATAATGAGCAGCATGTAGAATCCGATACCAGCCCATACACTAGGAGGAAGAAGTGACCACATTGCGAGGTTTGAATCACCTAACCAGTTCGTTTCCACTGGTTTTCCTGTAAATAACGAGATGAATGCATTCAGGAATCCAAGACGGGGATTGTATATAAAACTCCACAATACACCGATAACGGCTACGGAAATGATATTCGGAAAGAAAAACACCACTCGGTAAAAACCGTATTCTTTCAATTTCAAACGGGTTAATGAAACTGCGAAAAACGTTGCAAATAACATGATTAAGATGACCTTCCAAAAAATCAAGAAATAATCATTCGAAATGGCTTTTGGTATGATCTCATCCGAGAATAATTGTCTATAATTATCAATACCGATAAAATTCATCGATTCGGAACCACCTGACCAATCGAAGAAGCTTAAGTACAAGCCTCGAAACAGCGGATAAATAGTAAATAGACAAAAGATAGCAAACGTAGGCAGCAAGAAACTCGCAATAAACAAATTACGTTTCCACAATTTATTGTTCTTCATGGGCGTAAGCCATCCTCCCCTTAAATTTGAAAGAACAATCAGAGGCACCTATGTCCTCTGATTGTTTAGAAAGAAGAGTCATGAACTTACTTCCGGATTTTGGCTGCCGCCTTCTCCATACGGTCCATCCATTCTTCTGGTGTAATAGAACCTTGCAGCAATGCAATGGTTGCATCATTCTCAGCCTGCTCAATGTCCGCGGCCAATTTAAATACAGGAGCAACGATCGTGTCACTACCGTTGAAATATTTCATTGCCGTTTTAACAACATCACTTGCGCCTGAAGATTCCAGATCTGCCTTGACGTTCATCAAAGCTCCAGTCAGCTCAGCCCAACGAACTGCGGCTTGTTTCGTAAAGATAAATTCAATAAATGCTTTTGCTGCATCTGGATTTTTAGCCTTCTTTGCAATTGCAATGTTACTAGTGTAAGGAATAGCCACAAATTTACCGCCTGGCTTTTGCATAACGGAAGGAATGAATCCAAATTTGAAGCCTTCTGGAACATCTTTTTTCATTTCATTTTCGAGCCACAAGCCATTAGGAATCATTGCATCTTTATGCTGCAAGAAGAGCATTTGGGAGTCTGTATGACTCATACCGAACGATGCGTTATCGAAATACCCTTTGTCCCTCATATCAACGATCTTTTTCAAGGTATTCGCTACAGCATCATTTTTGAAAGAACCTTCTTTAGCAGCTTCTTGATCCTTTAAGATCTGCGGATTGTCCCCATTCTCAGATACAAAACCTGTATTTAAGAGACCTCCCACGATGTAGTATGGGTATTTACCGGTATGAATGTAAGGATATACGCCATCCGCTTTGATTTTTTCACTTGTGGCGAGGAAGCTATCCCAATCTTTCGGAACATCCCATCCCTTTTCAGTAAACAGGGTTTCATCATAGAAGGTTCCCCATGATCCGAATACGAGTGGAATCGTATAGTTTTTGCCACTGTAGTCTTGTGGAGGTGCGATCAAGTTGCTCGTAAGCGGCTCGCCGTCCACATTGCTCGCATCTTTAATCCAATCTGTAATATCCATCAATTGGTCGTCGAGCACCATTTGCGTTTCGTTCGATCCTGCTCCATCGATGTATACAACATCTGGCGGATTACCTTGGATCCAGCGGGGCTTCATTTGCTCGTTGATTTGTGAACCTGCGGATTCTTTAATGTTGACATCTGGGTACTTCTTCTTGAATTCACCAATGACTTCTTTCCACCAACCGTCTCCATAACCACCGACAAAGTATTGGATTTCGAGGTCTCCCGCTACTTTCGGCTCTTCAGGCTTGGGCTCGTCTGTCTTCGCTGGCTCAGTCTGCGTCGCAGCTGTTGTTTTCTCGGGAGCTGGAGCTTCAGCCCCATTTGTCCCCCCGCCACATCCTGCCAGAGACAATACAATGGACATCATAACTAGACTTAATGCCGCTTTCTTTTTACCCTTGCTTTTCATTGGCTATCCCCCTCGAATAAACTTGCTCGACTTCTGTACACACTTGATTTTGCAATTCTGACTGTAATTCTATTAACACTTTTCCATTATATAGGCTATAAAAACGTAACCACATGATCTCTTTTGATGTGGAGTTGATACTTTTTGTCCTATAGAACCTTTTTTGTTTACAAAAGAAGGACACCTGAGTAAAAACTCAGGTGTCCTTCTCTCAATTCAGTATTTTTTGAGCAATTGCTGCTAAGTCCATAATGTCGATCTTTCCGTCATTATTAAGATCTGCACGCTTAGCCGTCTGCCAATCTACACTATTCTGATCTTTACCATAGTGCGAAGCTGCAATCGCCAAGTCACCGATGCTCACTTTACCATCCTCATTTAAGTCTCCGGATTTTATCGGCGGTTGCTCATCTGCCTTAATCTCGACTTCGATATTTGAAAGATCGGCTTCTGTCTCCAGTCCATTCGCGTCACCAAATACAGCACTGCTTACCTTTATGCTCGCTAACTCAGACTTCGTCACTGGCTTTGCTTTGAAGCTTAGTTCAAGCACCTTGGCATCACCGGTTAGACCAGTTCCCGTACTAGCCGTGATTAGGCGAATGGTTCCGATTGGATCATTCTTTGATTCTAACACCTGTATCCCATCGTTCATCGATTCGCCCGAGATGTACTCTAGAAGATTCTCGTCGTACTTCAATCGAATGTCTTGCGCATAGGTCGCATCCGTGACATTGCTAACGCCCATGTCAACTGTAAAGGTCTGACCTTGATTTATCGACTTAGGTCCACTTAAAGTTATCGCAGTAGGTTCATTCCGTTCAACAGGAACATATTCGAAAGCATCAATCATCGCAATGGTATTCGAAGAGGCGTTGTTCTTCGCCCCTTTCACGACAATCTTAATTGTATGTTCCCCTTTGGAGAGATCGGATTGTTGGAATAATACCTGCTGCTTCATCGTCGATGGACCATATCCATCAACAGCCTCTGCGACTAGCCCTCCATCGAGATACACATCGAAATGTCCGTGGTTTGCCTGCAAAGCGCTGATAAATTTAATCGATGTTCCTGTAAACGTGAACGACGCTGAAGCCCCTTGCTGATTACTATAGCTTTCTGTGCCCTTGTAATCGCCTGTGTCACTGTAAGGACTCCACGTTCCGGTATATACAATCGACGGATCTTTATCATCTACTTTTATTGGAAGCACTGGTGGCTTTACACTGGATACAATCTTATATTGCTGTCCTTTCACTGTTGGAAATTCAATCAAGTTCCCATTCACCGTGAAGTTGATGGATTCCTCGCTTCCAACACGAACGACCTTGAATTTATTGGATTGTACAAATCCAGGGTATTTAACAGAAGCCTTATTACCCTGCTTAGAAGTAAGCAATGCTTCTTTCAAGATCGTACCTTCCCAGCGCATATCCACTTCAAATCCGCCTCTTGCCACAAGTCCTTTAACGTTTCCGGTAGCCCATGCATCTGGTAAAGCAGCTAATAAATCGATACTTCCAGTTTGGCTTTGTAGAAGCATTTCCGCGATTCCTGAAGTTGCTCCGAAGTTACCGTCGATTTGGAACGGTGGATGTGTATCGAACAAATTGTCGAGCGTGCTGCCTCTAAGCTGCTCACCTAACAGTTTATGTGCACGGTTACCATCAAGCAGACGTGCCCATAAATTGATCTTATTCGCTTTACTCCACCCCGTTCCACCATCGCCACGAGAATTCAAGGTGACTCTTGCTGCTGCAAACAACTCCGGACTATTCACTTCATTAATAAGCGTACCTGGATACAAGCCGATCAGATGCGAGATATGGCGGTGCTGATCTGTTGGACTATCGATATCATTCTTCCACTCCTGCACCTGCCCCCAGCTTCCGACCTGCGGCATCCATAGCTTGCTTCGTTTCTCCATGACCTCGTTACGCAGCTGTTCATCCACACCCAAGATTTCACTAGCCTTGATAAACTGTGTGAACAACTCCCAGACTAATTCCTGATCATAAGACACACCGATGGATATATCCCCTTGCTCTGGAGAGTAGGAAGGAGATGATACTAGACTTCCGTCTGAATCTTCGACCAGGTATTTAACCCAGAATTGTGTTGTTTCCTTGATAATGTCATATACTTGGCCTCTTAAAAGATCTTTATCTCCACTAAAAGCATAGTGATCCCACACCTGCTGCACCATGAAGGCGTTGGCAGCCGGTGACCAGCCCCAATAAAAATCAGAGCCTGGCGCAGTATAACCAAATGGGTTGTTGACGGTATGAATCGCCCAGCCTTCCCCTTCGATTCCATGATGTCTTTGGGCTGTTTCCCTACCCGGCTCGCGCAGGGAATCAATATAATCAATGTACGGAATATCGGTTTCCGCTAAGTTAACAACCTCGGAAGGCCAATAATTCATCTGCACATTGATATTCGTATGATAGTCACTGTTCCATGGTGGATTATTTACTTGATTCCATACCCCTTGTAGGTTAGCAGGCAGTGAGCCTTCCCTGGAGGATGCGATAAGCAAATAACGGCCATATTGGAAAAATAATGCCTCCAAGCTTCTTTTCTCTCCGTCACTAACATTCGTTTTATAACCATTCAAAAGCTCATTCGTAGGAAGATTTGTAGCAACCCCACCAAGATCAAGTGAGACTCTATCGAACAGTTCCTTATAATCTGTCAAATGGGATGCACGCAACTGATTGAATGATTTAGCGGATGCTGCGTTTAGGTTCGCTTCTACAATTTCTTTTGGCGTCTTGTCACTCTTATACGTAGGATAATTATTGGCATAATCTGTTGCAGCGGTCATCAGGATCGTGACAACACTCGCACCGTTCACGGTAAGTTTCCCATCCTTCTCTGTTACAGTTCCTCCTTCATGCTGTACTTGAAGCTGCGCTTCGTATGCCATCTTATTACTGGGTACCTTTCCACTTAGCGTTAGTTTATTTCCTTCCCCCTTCACCGTATTGGACGGCTGAGCTCCAGTAAGGCGAACATCGAAGGTCATCGGCTGATGCTCATCCGTTGTCAGTCTCAACACCATGACCTTATCCGGATAACTGATGAAATACTCCCGCTTGAATTTTACATTACCCGAAGTATAGGACACTCTTGCCATGGCATCATTAAGATTCAATTCACGCCGATAATCAGAGTACGTCTGAGCACCGCTGTTCCCCGATGCGCTTGTCATCTCCATCTCGGACAATTGAATTTTCGTTCCGCCCTTGCTTACAAGATCGAATTTATAGAATTTATAAGCTGTAGCATTGGAAAAAGTATATGATTTCTTCAGTTTGCGGCTTGCAAACTCTTCATTGGATCTGTTATCTAGCGGGGTCCACTGCTGCCCGTCATTCGAGCCTTTCAGCGTCCAGCTCTTCGGATCCCGATCAGGCACATCATTCCCTGAAGTGAACGAATAGCCGGTAATTACCTTAGCCTCTTCATATGCCCACTGCACCCAAAAAGGTGGTGCTCCATCACCTGAATACCATTTCGTATTTACCGAACCATCGGTTAAATTGGAAATAGGCTCGCCGTATTGTGGATTATCCGAGCTCGCTGTTACCGTATACGCTGACTGACGGTTAAAATCTAAGAACACGTCACCAAATGCTTGATACGCTCCGAAAGAACTATCACCAGCACCCATAACACCAGTAATCTTCCCTACAAGAGCCTTAGCTTCATTAATTTTCCCTTCTTTTAGAAGCTGTCTTATGGTATCAACATGTTGCTGAGCACCGTCTTTAATACCATATTGGTAATTTGAATCTGCTCCAGGCCCACCACTCCACAGTGTCTTTTCATTAAATTGAATTCGCTCCTGCTCAACACCACCAAATACCATGCCACCCATATAACCATTTCCGATAGGGAGCGCCTGCGTCTCCCAGTTCGTGGCCGGTGCTTGATACCATAATGACAAATCCTTATCTGCCGTAGGCGCAGTTTCAGCTGCCGACTGAACATCTGCATACACTTTTGGACCTAAAACACCATTAGACGGAAGTATGCTGATAAGTAGCTGCGAGCAAGCGATCCATACAGATAGTAGAATTGCAGTCTTTCTGACTAATCTACTTTTACCGATTGGCATGCGTTGATCCCCTCTCATAATAACAACCACTGATTGTAAAAATGAGGCAACCTACTACTCCACAATCTTTTTCGCAAGTGCAGCAAGATCAGCAATATCTATTTTGCCGTCCTTGTTCAGATCTGCGTGATTAATCTTACTCCAATCTGGACTGGAGGAATCCTTACCGTAATGGGCAGCCATGATTCCTAAATCGCCGATACTCACTTTGCCATCGCCGTTTAAATCTCCAGGTAATTCCGTATTTACTGTGATCTGAATGGTTAAGGATGTCGATTGGAGCACGGATTCTTCCCCTTGACTGTCACTTATTATCGCTTGAGTAAGCCGGATAACTCCCTCTGTGTCTTGTATTACATCTGCTGCTTTGAAACCAAGTTCAACAATTTCAGCATCGCTAGTAATCGGATACTGACTACCCAAACTTGCCAAGAGAACCCTTAGCTTACCGGGAGTACTTGTAGATGGTTCATTGATAATAATTACGCCTTCCTGCAGTGAGCGAATTGAATCTGGAAGGTATTCCATGACAGCCGGATCAAATTCAAAGGTAATGTCCTGTGCATACACATCACTGGAGACACTGGTGATCCCATACTTCACGGTAAAAGACTCCCCCGGCATAACAACCTTCTTACTCCCTACTAAAGTAGCTGAAGGCATAGGATCAGATGCATCTGCGTTCACTACAGGATTCGTAAAAGATACACAGCTTAAAACCACGGCGATAATGGTCATCATTACCGCCTTTTTGTACCATCGACTATTGTTCAAATTCTTCTCACCTTCATCTTTTAAATTTTGTTCAGGATGTTAGCGTGTGTTATTGAGTTACGATTTGTTTCGCTAATTGAGCAAGATCTGTAATATCGATCTTACCGTCACCATTCATATCCGCACGCTTCGCTTGCTGCCAATCAGGACTTGATGAATCTTTGCCGTAGTGTGCAGCAACGATACCCAGGTCACCAATGCTGACTTTTCCGTCGCCGTTAAGATCGCCTGATATTCCTGTTTGTTCTGGTTTCACTTTTACAGAGATTGTAGCTGGTGCAGTTGCGGTCTCTGCTCCGTCTTCATCACCAAGCAGTACCTCTGACACGCTGATATTAACGGTAACCGTCTCAGATACTTCTTTTGCCTGGAATGTCAGCTCGGCAATTTGTTGATTTCCGCTTAATCCGTATTCCGCACCTTCACTCGCCATAATCAAACGAAGCTTTCCAGGTGTTTTAATTGTCTCTTCAACAATCGCAACACCTTGGATCAGTGATTTAGCGGACACATAATCCATGCGGTCAGCATCGTACTGAATGGTGATGTCCTGTGCAAATACCTTCCCGGAGATATTGTTCACATCATACCGGACAACAAAAGGCTTGCCGGAAGTAACGGATGCATCAGCACTCAATACGGCTTGCACTTGAGCCGTTTCCTGCTGCACTTGATACACTGTAATCTCGGCTGCGGATGCGAATTCACCCACGCCTTTTACAGCTTCCAGCTTAATGTGAGTCGCTTCCACCGGAGCGAAATTCACTTCCTTGAGCTGTTTGCTTCGCAGCCAGTTCCCGCTTGTCATGAGCGTGTAATTCACACCATCGGTGCTTGTGTACACGTTGTAAGCAGTAATTGTGCCATTGCCTTCATCCGGCCGAGGTAAGTATCCTAGCTTGCTGATGGTATACTTTCCGCCCAGATTCACCATTATCGACTGCGGAAGTGGATCAACGTTAAACCACTTCGTATGCCAATGTGTATCCGGATCGCCGTCCAATGCCAAATTCGGATCGTTTTCGCCTGCTTCATAGCTCGTAGCTTCTGCACTCATTTGACTTTGCGGAATTTCGGTTAGGTTGCTCTGTCCAGTAACCGTCACCACACTTGTTGCTGTAAATCCGCCTTCTTCCGTCGTCGCGGTAATCGATGTCGTACCCTGCCCTTTTGGTGTGACCATTCCCTTACTGTCCACGCTGGCAACACCAGGATCGCTGCTTACCCACTTAACTGTCTTATTACCGGCATTCTCAGGCTCAATGCTCGCTTTCAATTGAACCGGTGCGTCCAACGCCTTAAGTGAGAGTGTCTCACGGTCAAGCTTTATGCCAGTAACCTTCTGTCCGTCTTCCAGCGGGATGCCGAACAGCTTGAATTCACGAATAGCAGCCTTTGATTGAGCATCAGGCAGTCCGGTGATCGTAATTCTAGCGAATCTACCCTGGCTTCCAAATGTATCCTGAATGGTGCCAGTTTCCTGATTATTCGTTCGATTCGTTACTGTAATCCAATTGGAGTTCGCGGTTTCCCGAACTTCAATTTTGTACTGATAAGCCTTGTTACTGTGTTCAAAAGAAACTTCGGAGGATTTAATGGAATGCATCATACCGAGATCAACCGTCCAGCTATGGCTATTGTTCTTATCCGCTGCTGACCAGAATGTGTCCACATTCCCATCATTAGCGAGGCCAGCCGGATGCGCTTGATCCTCACTGTCCGCTGTAGCAGGTTTACCTTCTGAAATCAATCGAACTTCAGGAGCTGCCTTCGGCGCCTCATAGACATCGACCTCCGAAGCCGAAGCGAACCCTCCAAGTGCAACAGCTGCTTCAAGCTTCACATAGCGGGCGGAAACACTATCGAAAAGGATGTATTTTTTCAAGTTGTTTCTGAGCCAGGTACCACTGGATACCTTCGTATATGCTTCTCCATCTGTGCTGACGTAAAGGTTGTATGAGGTAATGGTTCCGTTCCCAGCATCCAGACGTGGTGCATACCGGAATTGGCTAACATTGCGAACCTTACCTAAATCGAGAATGATGGATTGCGGGAGCTTATCGGATCCATCCCATTTCGTATGCCATGCGGAATTCCGGTCCCCATCAATCGCTTTAGCTGCTTCCGCACCAGGCTGAAAGCTTTTCGCTGAGGCTGTCATCTCATTTTTAGGTATCACTGTCGGTGAAGGCTGTGATAGATCACGATACAGATTGATCTCTGCAGCAGATACGACACCCCCAACAGCTTCTGTCGCTTCAAGTTTCACAAAAACAGCTTCAACTGTATCAAAATTCACCGTCTTCTCTAGTTTGTCATCATTCCATTGTCCACTGCTTACGAGCGTATAGTTGGTTCCATCCATACTCGTATACAGCTTGTAACCTGTAATTGTGCCATCTTTGCCACCGTACTGTCGTGGCAAGTATTTCATTTTATTCACATACTGTTTAATCCCCAGGTCTAAAGTGATGCTCTGCTTACTTCCAGCATTTGCTGAAGAAAGCCATATCGATTCATAGCTGCCATCCAGCACATTAGCTGCCGGCGTATCCGAAGCCGCATTCGTTGCAGTTGCAATCATATCTTCCTGCGGAATACGACTTGGGTCTGTGTCCACCTGAGGCAGCTCAATTTTGACAGCATCTACTAGTGGAGTCGTATCTGCTGTAAAGCCTGCGACTTTCACAACAAATTCCTTATCAGTGGATATGGATGATGTTTTAATGTACAGGATGCCGCCTTTATCTTGCTTAGCATAGTACCAGCCACTTGTTGCGCCATCCCATGCTGCTTTGGACTGCAATTCAGGATAGGATGTTCCATCTACAGAAACAGCCTCCGGGTGATCTGGCATGTGGATTGTAAACTGATTCTTACGTGACTCCAATTTGCCTTTATAGTCACCTACGCTTGCTCCAACCTTGATAATCAAGTCTCCACTCCCTTGCTCAGGAGCGGTGGAGGTTATTAATGTTTTGGCAAATTTGCCTGTACGATGCTCCTTCGATATACCATCATCTTCATACATCGTAAAGCTTGACGATTTATAAGGATAAATATCATAAGTAATTGGATCAGGAGGAACCTGACCGTCGTATAACGATTCAGGATACATCGGGATGATAGCCCCGCCCTTTACTAGAAGCGGCAAGCGATCCAGTGGAGCATTGTATTCGTCTAACATTTTTGAACCGTAATGTTCTTCTCCTGTCCAGTAATCGATCCATTTTCCTTTCGGAAGATATATTCCGTTTCGCATAGTCGTGTCGGTATATACTGGCGCAACCAGGAACGATTCCCCAGACATGAATTGATACTGTGTTAAAGTTCCTTTGGAGTTCGGATCATTCGGATAAGAATAGATCATTCCCCGCATGATCGGAGCTCCGGACTCGTAAGACTCATTGAGATAGGTATACAAGTATGGTGTCAATTGCTGTCTTAGCTTCAAAGCATCCCTGTTATAGCTCGTATAAGGTTCTCCCCATACCCAAGGCTGCTTATCTTTGGCTGACCAACCAGACATGTTCATCAGGATTGGAGTGAAGATCTTCCACTGTAAGTCTCGAACGTAGGTTTTAGCGCTTCCTCCGAAAATCCCATCAATATCTCCGGTTGAGTACGGCATCCCAGATAGCCCTGCCCCGATCATCGACGGGATATGAAATCGAATATACTCCCAGTTTCCCGACTGATCTCCGGACCAGACGGTAGAATATCGCTGGGTACCTGCCCATCCACCAACGGACCAGACATAACCTCTGTCGTCAGAGTTATCTTCAATTCCTGTAAACGCCTGTTTGCTGGCACCCAGGGCGAAATCGTATCCAGGTCCCACCCAGGCAACGTCGAGTTTAGCCAGCCTTGTACCCTCTACACCAACTTCTTGCGCGATTTTATCAACACCATTTTGAGTCCATAGTCCGGTATAGAAACCTTCCTTATGTAATTCGTCAACGGTGTTGCCTAGATCCGTATAACCGCAACCGTATCCATCATTCGGCAAAATCCAGGCTCCAGGCATATCATTTTCCCGATATTTTTTAGCAATAAGGTTAACGACATCGGAGGTCTTTTCTGGATCTCTGTTGTAACAATCCGCATCACCAAGCCCCATACCCCAACGAGGAATCAAGGATGGTTTACCTGTAAGATCTGTATAAGCGTTCAAAATATCTTTCATTGTCTCACCGTAGAAATAATAAGCATCAAACCGATTTTCGTTATGCGTCAGCTTGACGGTCGAATCAAAATCATAAGTACCGCTTTGAAAAGTGTTTCGAAGCACTCCGTATCCTGCAGTACTCAAGTAGAATGGTGCAGGATTCGAAACCGTGCCGCTTCCCCAATCCCCATAGTTGTTAGCGATGGTAATTTTGCGATCACGATGATTGAAGAATCCATTCTGCATACCGCCGCCGTAGAAATATTCATCCTCACCCCGGATAAGCTGTTGTGAGGCTGACTGTCCGTTATAGTTCAAGCTAGCAGATTCTTCCCACACCACCGTTTGGTTGTCACTTTTGTACATGGCGAATTTTAACGGATTTTTGTAGGCTCTCAGCACGAATTTTCCTGTTTCCATCTTGTAATACGTACCTTCATCAGACCACTTTACGTTAACAGGTCCGAAATCATCCTTGATGACGATTGGCTCGATCGGCTTTTCCGCGCTTTTTCCTGTCAATTCCTTGAATTGCCCATTCACACCAAGCCAAATCCGGAACATATCCTCCCGCTGAAAAATCACTTTAATCTTGTCAGAGCCTGACGTAATCTCAAACGTGTTATTATCTTTCTTTACGAAGTCAGAAATGTTACCAACGGAAGCACCATGGGCGGTTTCCGGGCGAATCATGAGCCCTGTAACCATAAGGATCATCAATGCCAGCATCCACATACTAAAGCGATTATAAATTGATCTCAATCCATTCCCTCCATTCAAATGAAGCGGCAAGACAGGATACAGCCTCCACTGTAGTTTGAGTTCCTTGTCTTGCCGCTTGGATTCAAGTTGCTATTGTTATTCGATAACAATGTCTTTAGCTATAAGCACCAGGTCCGTCAGATCGACCTTGCCGTCACTATTGATGTCTGCCCGTTTCGCCTTATCCCAATCTGGGTCTGCAGAACTCTTTCCGTAGTTAGCTGCGACAATAGCCAGATCGCCGATGCTGACTTTGCCATCACCATTCAAATCCTTAGAAGGTTCTGGCACTGTTGTTGTAAACTCCACCTGAGCCGAGGAAGTGGCTGCGCTTATTTCCTGTCCATCGCTATCCCCAAGCGTTGCACGCTTTACAGTAATACGTCCGGTTTGGGGTTCTGTCAGATCCTTAGCCTTAAAGGTAATCTTAGCTACATCAACATCCCCTTTAATCGCACTCCCTGAACCTTGGCTAGCCAGAATCAGACGTACAGTGCCTTCTGTATTCTTCGTCTCAAGGATACTCACGCCGTCCACCAACGCATTAGCGGATACATAATCCATTAGTGAAGCGTCGAATTCAATCGTGATATCTTGGGCGTACACCGCCTTTGTAACATTGTGGAGACCTAAGGTTATGTCGAAATTCTGACCATAAGGAACGCTTTTCGGAGCAGCTAAACTTGTTGCCACTTCACCTGGAACCTCCCTAGCCACTGTAATCTTACTCACCGCTTTATGTCCTCCGGATACGGTAGTTGCAGTAATATCAGCGGTTCCTGCCTTTAACGCAGTCACGACAGCTTTCCCGCCTTGAACTTGAACAGTCGCAATAGCTTCATCGCTGCTATTCCAGGTCACCTGTTTATTCGTTGCATTCCCCGGTTGAAGGGAAGCACTCAGCGTTTGTGTTTCTCCGGCCTTCATCGAAATTTCAGTTTTATCCAGCTTGATACCGGTTACCGGAACTTCAGGAACGTTATTGCTGTACATAAAATTATCAAACACGGTAACTGAAGGACCGAAAACTCTAGCCCCCATTTTCCCAGCGTCTGTTGGGATCTGTGCAATAGCATCATCGAAATAAGTCGTTCCATTGATAATCAGCGTTACATGTTTCCCTTCAAACTTCACTTTTACGGTCGATGTTGTGCCTTTTTTCAATTTGGCGGCCTGAGCATTGCTCAATAAACCGTACGAATCCTGAGCGTTCACCCAGTACCAAGCACCTTGATCAAAGCCTATAGAAGCCCAATCATCATTATTGACATAGCGCAAAATAACACCCGTTCGTATAACATCACTCTGCGGCGTAATCTTAAACTCGATCTCACCATCTCCAATGCTCGGAGATTGCTGATCGATAAACAGATTATTTACACTGTTGGAGGTGAACTTAACGGCATGCTCACCCGCTTGATCAGGTGCTTCTACAAGCTCCATACGTCCGACACCTTTACCGATGACATGCTCCCAGCCTTCGAGCGAGTTATTCTCAAAGCTCGCTGAATATCTCACAGGCGCTGGAACTTCTACAGGATCCTCTGGGTTAGGAGCGTAGACTTCAAATTCATACATGGAGTAACCATAGGTTCCCACTCGCTTCGTACCTAACATTCGGACATATCTCGCTTGTTCAGTTGGGAATTTGACAATCTCTACTCCGCCAACGCCAGCGTTAGTCGTGTAAACGTCCCGCCAGTTCTCCGCATTATCGGATACTTGAACTTTATAGCCTTTGGCATAAGCACTTTCCCATTTGAAAATAACCTTGCTAATGTCAGTACTTTGGCCTAAATCAACATAGATCCACTCGTTGTCGGTATATTTGGAGGACCAGCGAGAAGCTCCCGTATCAACCTCATCCACTACAAGACTAGCCGGAAATTGAGGTACTTCGACGGAAGAAGCTACTGCTGTTTTGTGAGCAGCTAAATTGATGGTCCAAGCGGGTGATCCTGCTTCCTCCGCAATTTCTTTTCCTGATAGTACCCGATTAAAAATCTTGAATTCATCCAGTAGTCCAGTGAATGCTTTGGATGAACTGCCGATTATAGCCGCAGGTAGCATTGTCGTTACAGCAACAGAGCCTTTTAGATCTCCATCAATATACAGAGAAGTTCCATTTAGATCTCCTCTGAAGGCAACATGTACCCAGCGCCCAACAGGAATCGCTGCATTAAAGCTGTAATCATAGCCCTCTCGGGTGAATCCGGCATTTGGTGTCCCTTTCTGCTTCAGCTTAATTGCACCAAATTCGGATTCCATCAGTATTTTTTCATCTGATTCTTGTTGATCATCAAGCTTAACCCACGTGGAGACCGTCCAAGGGAAGCCCTTTATTTGCAGCGGTGTTTGAATATGATCTGAAGTCCCTGCAAACCGTACGCCTTTTCCTGTTTTTCCATCATCCACGCGAGTAACGCCAGCACCTAATGTAGCATTATAGGAATTTCCGGACTGATCAGAGACTCTCTGCGCGCCTTCTTCAAATGGATAATGAACAACAAGATCAGTGACCGTATTCACTTCATGTAATAAATTCGTTCCAGGACCTTCGCCTAGCTTCGCTGACAACTGCTGGAACTCGGTGAATGTGCTGTCCGTGGACTGGCCTCTCCACATCTTTTCTGCAAGGACAGGCATCGCTTTCTTCACACGATCGTGGACGTCCGCCTCACTTACTTTCTTGCCCATCATATCGTTCCAAGCCCCAAACATCGCACCGAGCAGGTTCGGCTCACCTTCCTGCAGCTTCGTATTTCCACCAAAGTTCGTTGGGTCCCAGTTATTAAACAACCACTGAGAATCCAGATAATCATGGTAATATCCAGCTTTCGGTACAATGTAGAGTGTGGAATCCACCGTATTGATAATTTTGAATCCATCTCTCACCGATGCTACCGGATCTTGCCAACCGTTATTCCAGGCGTTTACGGCTATATCCTTATCTACTACCGTGGTACCCGGGAATGCATTCAAGCTGCCCCACATTCTTGATTTCTTTCCCTTGCTCTTTAAGTGTTCGTTCATCGTGTTCAAAAACTCGCGATACTTCTCAAAAGTAGTCCGATCATTAGGTGCGAATTCATCGCCTCCAAAATGAACCGTTTCTGAATCAAACCATTCCCCATCTAAATATTCGTCCCACACATCCTTGATGAAATCGACCGTTTCCTGACGTGTAATATCCAGATGATCGACAGGCAAATTATCCTTAACCAGATCTGGTCTAACCTTTGTAAATGAAAGAGCATGGCTGGGGGTATCAATTTCCGGCGTGATGTTAAGCCCCCGTATTTTGGCGATGTCCTGCAATTCACGCATATCCTGTTTCGTGTAGTGTCCATCCTTTGCCGTTAATTCCGGATACTTGGTACTTTCTAAACGGAAAGCCGTATATTTGTTCCAATGCTCCCTGCTGTTATCCTTAAAAATCTCGTTATCGTTCAGATGGAGCTGGAAATCATTCATTTTGTAATAGGACATAAATTTGGCGTAATCCTTCAGGAAGTCTATCGTGAAAAACTTGCGTCCTACATCAAGCATAAAACCGCGTTCTCCATACTTAGGGAAATCCTTCGCTACCCCTTTTACAATGCTTGCCTTCTCAGGATCTTGCTCCAAAATTTGTAGTGCCGTTCTTGTTCCATAGAACACACCGGTCTCGGTGTTTGCATGTATTTCCACGTAATCGCCAACTTCAAAGTAGTAGCCTTCTTTACCAATTGATTCATCAGCTGACTTATCGAGCCTAAGCAGGAAGTCACCTTTTGAAGCAGGCTTATTTTGGACAATCGGTAAATCGTACCCTGTTAATTCTTTAAGATCCTCTTGAAAGACCTCTGCCGTAGCTGGTAGTTCGCATAAACATTCACTCGTGGGAATTACGATTTTGGAACTGTCCGTCATCTTGAAAGAACCACTACCGCCAGTCCACTCTTGTAAACTTGGTATCACTTTTGGTTTAGCATTCTCTGCTTCAGCCGCTGCTGCAAATGGTAGTGGAGTAGAGTAAAGCACTAGACAAAAAACTGTAAAGCCGTACAACCATTTTTTCATCTGTCATCCTCCTACTAGTCAAATCATCAATTTTGAAAAAAACCAGGTACATCATGTTTAGTTACTCACACATGTACCTGGCCTATGACTTTGATTACTCTACAATTTTGCGTGCTACAATAACCAAATCTTCCAATCCGACTTTGCCGTCACCGTCAATATCTGCTTTCTTCGCTTTCTCCCAATCAGGGCTTGCTGAAGTCTTGCCATACTGCGCTGCAACCATCGCCAGATCCCCGATCGTTATTTTACCGTCACCGTTGATGTCGCCTTGCGTTCCTTTCTTACCAATCTCGATATTTACGGAAGAGATCGCTGCCGAAATTTCTTTACCCTGATCATCTGAAATGATTGAACTCTTAACGGCGATTGCCCCATTTACCGTTTGGTTAACATCCTTCGCTTTAAAGGTTAATTCGAGGACATCTGCACTGTTACTAATTCCATGGGTCGCACCTTCACTTGCTACAATAAAGCGAAGTTTACCTGGGGTGCTGTTGATTGAATCAATAACGCTTACCCCACTAATTAACGAACGCGCCTCAACGAATTCCATAACATCCGCGGCATACTCTAGGGCGATGTCCTGCGCAAAAATCTTATCAGATAGATTCCGTAGTCCATATTGAACTTTGAACACTTCTCCTGGCTGAACTTGACTTGGCGCTGTCAAAGTAGAGGAAGCTTTTAACTCACCGTCTGTTTCTGTTACGATAACTCGGCTGGTCGCAGAGAAGCCCCCATCCATTGTTGTTGCCGTAATTACGGTTTCGCCTACCTTCAATCCCTTAACTAGAGCATGACCTTCTTGCTGTTCAACGGTTGCTACAGCTTCATCACTGCTGCTCCAGAGTACTTTTTTATTCGAAGCATTCAGAGGCTCTATTACAGCGTTCAATTCGCCCGTGCTGCCTACTTTAATCTCTAGCTGTTCTTTATCCATAGCGATGCCTGTGACTTTTACTACCTCTGCCTCATCCTCCGTCTTGAACACATTGAGTTCTGCAGCAGATGCGAAGGTACCCACGCCTTCTATAGCCTCAAGTCTCAAATGTGTTGCTTCTACAGCTGTAAAGCGAACAATTTTTGTGGTCTGATCGAGGGACCATGATCCATCTGCAATTTTTGTGAAATTCGTTCCGTCAACACTCGTGTACAGGTTATAGCTTGTAATCGTTCCATTGGTTCCAGATACTCTAGGTGAATAATTGAATTGATTAATGTTATATTTACCTCCGAGGTCCAAAGTAATGGATTCCGGTAAGTGTGCCGGGGTCCATTTCGTATGCCAGATTGTAGACATATCTCCATCGAGTGCAAGACTCGCTTCACCTCCAGGCTGGAAGCTACTCGCCGTTGCAGTAATTTGCGATTGTGGAATTTGCGTGTTAGGCATATACACATTAATCGTCGAGGTTGCACTTTTTTTACTTCCATCCATTGCGGTAGCAGTAATGATGGCTGTTCCCGCTTGAAGTGCAGTAACTTTTCCGGCCTGATCCACCGATACAATTTCCGGATGGTCAGAAGTCCAGAGCAGTGTCCGGTCCTGAGCATTTGCTGGTTTTACCTGAGCGCTAACAGTGCTTGACTGTCCTTTGTTCAGATCCATCTTATTTGGCGTTAGTGTAATAGTCGAAACAAGTACACCTTCCTCCGGAACGATCGCACCCTCATCATCGACGCGAATGTTATCGACCACCAGCGTACCGGTTAACTCCTTCTGACTGTTCAGCTTGTTTTTGATAATGGCCAGATAGGCATCTTTCACCCCTTCGGTTGTAAAAGACAGATCCAGCGTACTGCGTCCTTCTTTCAAATTCTCACTAACCAGATCACGAACTACCCCATTCTCCTTCACTCGAATAGCCACTGTGTACATATCCGTCTCATCCGAGTTGTAGTCCATCGTCAGATGGTAGCGGTTATCCTCCTTCATTCGGAGCGTGTGAGGCAATGTACGCAGCCATTCACCGGTTGCTTCTTCATTCGTTTTAAGCGACCAATTACCATCCAGAACATAATTCATGATCTGATTGTCGCCTTTTTCAACTAAATGCGTACGAACTGGACCTATTTTAGAATAAACAAAGGGGCCCCAGCCCTCATCAACGTTCTCGAAATCCTCGAATAATACAGAATTACCAACGTCGGTTTTGGTTGGATTCTCCCATACCCTTACATCGTCAAAGGTTACAGTCGAACTTCCATCTTCTACATTCAAATAGAGATTGGCGGTCTCACTAACCGCATCAAAGGTAACCTTAATCCGCTGGAAGTTCGTGCTCACATATTTATGCTGCTGGGCTAAAAAGCCATGCTCTGTGTTATCCAGTGTATTGACAACCTTGTCAGCCCCTTGCTTCACACCGATTTCCACGGTGCGTTTCCCATCTACTTTCACCCATACTGATGCAGAATACATCTTGCCCGGTGTAAGTCCGGTAATCTCCTGCTGAATTACTGCATCACCAGGACCCTTCACTTGAAGCTGGTCATCGGCGTTACTGTTCTTCACAAATTTAATGTGATCATCACTTGCAGCTGTGGAAGATTTCTTCCAGCTACCGAATGTTTGGCTGTCAAAGCCCGGGTCCTTTACCGAACTCCCTTCGCCCCATACCATTTCCGGCTCTTCAGCAGCTGTTGTCTTATACAGGGCATAACCAATCCCCGGCTGCGCGGTAAGTGTGACTTTACCTCCAGTTACTTCTACACTGCCAACATGCTCACGTCCTAAATCTGTCAGCTTATATAACTGTGCCGTCGTTACGTTACTCCATGAGTCTGGAAGACTCCAAGTCGTTTGGCCACCCGCTGGATTCCAGTGATAGATTTTATCTTCTGTCTCAGGACTCCATGGAATAAAGACCGTACTGTCACTAATGTTGCTGCTATCTGTCATGATAGCGATTTCACGACCATCCTTACTTAAATGGATCTTACCGTCCTGCTTACGTTCAACTACAACCTTCTTTTCAAAATCAATACGGTTATCGGTCATCTTGATGATCGGGAAATGCTGCATATATTTTGTTGGTAGATTGTGATTGAAGAATGCCGCACTAGTTGATTGGTAGCTGTAGAATGGAGCACTGTTCTGCCAGTAACCCACCCCTACCTGCTTATTCCCTTTCAGTAAAGGGGTTGTTAAGAAGCCATCCAGCGATTGATTCCGTAGGAAACGGGTAACCTTGCTATCGTCACCTTGGTTCGGGTACCCCGGATCTGTTCCCCAATGAACCCAAGCTGCCTGCTCAAACAGAGGTCCTGCAAATTCTGTTCCGAGCATCCAGCCGTTACCGTTGATATAATCTGCGAGTTTCTTCGCATTGTAATCGGCACCATCATATACATCCACATATACAAACGATAGGTTGTCGCCTGTGTCGCTTTTCAGCATATCCAGACGTCTTTTTAATTCACCGGATTCCACATCTTTGGTTTTGTTAACATAGAATGTTTGATCCAGCCAGCCCCAACCTTTACTCAATGGCTGATTCATATTTTCCATTTTGGTGCCGAAAGCATCCAGCGCGTATTCTGTTGCGTTAATGTGTACACCGCCGCGGATATTGTATTTCTTTCCTTCACTCAAAATATAATTAAAATCCTTCACTCCACCCTGACGGATACCGATATGACCGCCGTAATCTGGGTGAGAGTCATCATGACCTTCCGCTTGATATCCTTTGAATAGAATCAGCTGTCCAAAGCCATCCGTGAGATTAGAGATCTTCTTCGCATTATCAAAAGCACGCAAGAACGGAGAAGTTGTAGTAGATCCGATGTTCATGCTGATATAAGAGATATTGTCCCTTATCATTTCACTGCCGGTTGGAGCATCCGTATTCTGACGATATACAATAGCTCCATCTTGCCAGTCAACAACTTTGTCTCCATTCGCATCTGGAGTCAGTACAACCTTAGCCCAAGGCAGTGGCTCCGGATCAAGCACAGTACTTCCACGATAAACCCATGAGCCTCCTGATAACGCTGCTTTCTTCGTATGGAGTGCTGTATCATCGCCTACCTTAATACGTACCTTATCAAAACCATTTACTACATTGGTGATTACACTCGCAGCTAAGACGTCGGAGTTAACGAATGCGTATGCACGACCCCCACTCACGTCTGCTACTCCTGTCTTAAGATCGTTAAATTCGTCCTGTACAACGTTCCAGCCCCCAGTTATCCGGACAGCCGTTTCCTGCGCTGTAGGCTGGGTTCCAATTACAGAGACAAGGTCATGATCAGGGAATTCGATCGTTCTTACTTTTTCAGTACCATTCTCTTCAATGCTGGCCACTTTGAACTGAAGAATGTTATCCTGAACCTCCATTTCAACTTTGAGATTCACTTTAATTTCTGGAATCTGAAGCGTGTAGGCTGCAGACTCACCATGAGTGGCATCTGCTGCTTTTTTACTAAAATCAGAAGCGACTATGAAATAGGACTTCTCGTTGATTTTTATCTCATTAAATCCATTTAACTGTCCATACATTTCCGCGCCGCTGTCTAACCATGTGTATTGTTTAACCCGAGGGAACTCTTTATCGATTTCAACCTTCATGGTGTCAGAGCTTAGAGTTTCAGTAATCGTAATCGGCCTCGGTACTGGATCAGTGGATACAATTGGAGTTACCTTCACATCGTCAATCCATAGGGTCTTGTTATTAAACCAGCTGCGTAGTCCAATCTTCCCTGCACTTGTCGATAATGAGGGAAGACTCGTCGTAAGCACGTTATTGCCATCGATCGATAAAGCTACGCTACCTTTCTCATAGCGCAATTTGAGGGTATACTGTTGGTCAGCAGCAAAGGTAAAACTAGGAGCCGTAATATTTCCATACGATTCCGTCCCTCCTTTCATTGCATCCCAGCCCCAAGAACCCGCATCATATTGGATAACATTGTAGTTATTGCTATCGACGAATCGGTAGACCAGTCCAAATCGTGTGGCAGGCTGACTAAATTTTAACTTCACCTCATATTCAGCATTGGCAACCTGAGGTGAATCTTGGTCTGCTAAAATAACAACCCCTTGTGTCACCGCCTTAACAGCACCTTGATCCGCCGAAAAAGTAGTGGTCCCCTTAGCTGCAGCCCATCCCTCGATGTTGCCATCATTGTAATCTCTGAAATACACGTCCGATTCTTGAGCCGCGAATACGGCTGCCGATGGCAAGCCAAGCTGTACCCCTAGCAACAACGTCAATAGCAAGCTAACCGCTTTGTAACGTTTTCTCATCTCTACGACCTCTTTTCACTTAAATATAAGTAGAATGAACATTATCAATTCACATATTTCCTTTAATTGTATGTTTTTGACATCACAAGGACATAATGAGCCCTCCTTCCATAAGAAGGTGCGTCATTATATGTTTTTTTGTATTACTTGGAATTTAACAATCGCTTGATAACAGCGGCTGATTCCGCTCTTGTAGCAGATTCTTTTGGTGCAAATGTAGTCTGAGTTCTACCTTTCATTAATCCAGATTTCAAGGCAAAGCCCACCGACGCTTTAGCCCACGGGCTTATTTTACTATCATCTTTAAACGCAGTGGTGGAATCTGAGGCCATACTATCGACCTTTACACCGGAAGCATAAGCTTTCGCTCGCATCAGCATCGTTGTCATTTCTTCACGAGTAATGCTTTTTTCCGGAGCAAATTTCGTCTTGGACAAACCACTAATAATTCCGGCTGCATAAGCTTTCTTTACCGTATCTTCGTACCAAACTCCTGATTTCACATCCGTAAACGGATTACCTCCAGAACCTTCTTTAAGATCTAATGCTCTGGCTATAAGAGCTGCGAATTGTGCGCGAGTGATGTTATTATTCGGGGCAAAGCTGTCGGCATCCATGCCTTCAACAATTCCTTTAGTGACCATTTCCATGATATCTTGCTTCGCCCAATGTGAGACGATATCGCTGAAAATCTTGGTGAATGTTGAGGATTGATTCGGGGTGAATTCCTGATCTTTCAGATTACGATCAAGAACCTTTAATGCGGTCCATTTTACTGCAGTTGTACCAGCCCTTTTAGCTTTAAAGGTAATCGTGGCAATGTCCAAATTACCCTTTTCACCATTCACATTTCCGATCTTGGTATGGGCTATCGTAATTTCATTGTTTTTCACGATTGGAGATACAGAAAAGCCTTTGATCTTCGTTTCTGCTTTTACAATCTCAAGCACTTTCGGGTCAAAATTAAATTTAGCTTCATATGCGTATAAGTCTTGAATATCTTTCCCCTTTAATGTAACGGTGAACGTAGAATTAGCAGATTCAGTAGCTGATGTCTGCATCTCGAAGTCAGAGACTTTTTCAGCATGGACTGTACTCAACCACATGGAAGAACATAACGTACAGATTAGTGCGAATGTGAATCGTTTGCGTCTCATAAGAACATCCCTTCACCCGTGAATTTTAACTCCCCCCTATCATATGGATTTTGAAATCGGATACACATGATTTATTTTGTTCAACATTGATTATTTTTGTTATTCATTCTCTCTGCGATAAGCTAAGGGACTAATTCCTGTGATTTTTTTAAAAATACGACTGAAATGTTCTGGATTCACGTATCCTACTTGCTCAGAAACCTCGTATATTTTCATTCCGCTCTCCAGCGCCTTTTTAGCCTTCTCGATTCGCAGATTCGTCAGAAACTGAATGAAATTAACACCTATTTCTTTGGAAAACTGTTTGCTTAAATAGCTCTCGCTTACACCGACAATCTGACTAATATTCGACAAATGGACATCTTCGTTAAAGTTTTTCTCTATGAGCTCTTTCGTTTTAGCAACAACAGGGCTAAGAAAGCATTCCTTGGGTTGATCTTTCGGATGCAGCTTTTGATGCAGATGTTCCAAGAACAGTCGGCACCAATGCACCGTATTCTCCCAGGTTTCCTGCTTATAAATATGATCCGTGATAGGATAAGGCAGCTTATCATGAAGCTTTTCCCAAGAAACGCCTTTTTGATAAATTAATGCACTTGCCTCCCAAGTCATATCGACTACATCTGATTTGATAAGCTCAGGTGAACAAGGGTATCGCTGAATCAACAAGCTACAGCAGTGTTCATAGACCTCCTGCCATTTCATTAAATCCGGATCACTTAATGACTTCAGCATTTCGGTTCTAGCCAAATACCATGCCTCTTTCCAGTCACTTTCCTTAATAGCTGGACGCCTTTCAGCTTCCGGATAATATAATCGATTGTACCCCTGGTAGAAACTCAACCCTGCTAATCGTTCAGCTTGGCGGAATAATCGGTTCCACTGCTGATGACCATCCACAATATCACTGATGCCCATAGAAAGCTTCAAATTAATAAATTGCTTTAATCTCATGCTCACCTCAGACAAGATTATGTCTGTCAATCTACGAATGGCGATGATGCTGCATTGCTCTGGAAAAGAGAAGAACAAAACATAATGCCTGTCATCATATCTGCATACTTTGCAGATCCCTTCACTTCTACTTCGATTCGTTACCGTTCGTATCGTCTGCATAATCATACGGTGTGAATCTTCAAATTGAACGGTATCTGATAGCCTAAGAAGCGCAACCTCCAGATTTTTTTCCCCCATATGCTTTCGAACAAGCTCCAACGAAGGCGTTATATCATCATCTGTCACTTCTAAAGAATCCGATAGGCAAAGTCGATGCAGAACGGAACAGATCGAAGCTTCTACGTCTTCTAATGTTGATACTGTCTTTGAGGAGCTTTGCCGCCGCTTCAATTCATCCACAGTCTTAGTCAGTACCGGTGCAATATAAGTTTCATCTAACTTGGCTTTAACAATGTAATCAAAGGCGCCGAGCACAAAGGAATCTCTTACAAAAGAATAATCTCCGTATGCGCTAAGCATGATGGTTAACGGTTGATTCGAAAAAGTAGTGTTATTCAGTGCTTCGAGTAGCTCTACTCCATTCATATTTGGCATTTGAATATCCGCCAGAACTAGATCCACATCCTGATGGATTTTCAGCATATTTAATGCCTCCTTACCATCTCCTGCTTCCCCTGCAATCTCAAAATCGGTCGAAGCAATGGATATATACTCCCGGAGGGCTAACCTAGCTAATGGTTCATCATCAACAATGAGAGCTTTAAATTTCATCATAAATCCCTCCATAATTGATCTATAGGATTACCTCAAAGCCTCAACCGCTATCTCCCAATCATCATTCAATTTTTCTTGAATATCGGACACCTCAGCACCTGAAAAAATTTCTTGTGCAGCCTTCTTTTCATCAAACTGTATGGCATTTTTTACTTTTTCAAACTTCTCATCGATCCCCAGGTACATAAACGGCTCAAAGGGGTGCTTCTCTTGAACATTGTTGAAGAACGGCAGGAATGATTCAATATTGATCACTGTCGATGAATTTTGCGAATAATTAATATACACTTGGTAAACATCCCGGCTAAATACCCACTCCAAAAATGCTTTAACTTCTTCCGTATTTTTGGAGTTTTTATTGATCGCCATATATTGATCTGGCATAGTGATTGCCTGCAAACGCTCTGAAGTTGTCTCTCTCCAGGGCAATGTGAACGCATCTAAATCTTTATCATCCTTCATTTTGGATAAATGATCTCTAAGATACCACTGACCGAGTGCAAGCATAGCCGCTTTATTATTTTGAAACAGCAGCGTTGCCTGATCCACACCAATATTGAGTGCATCGGGCCCTGCTAGTTCATTCTCTGCTATTTTCTTAATCATCACTGCTGCTTTCTCGAAAGGAGAACCTTTTCCAAAAGGGCGTTTCGTCTGTGCGATTGAAGATAAATAATTTTCATCCTTGGATAGTAGAGGCGGCCCAAACTCAGTGAAAGGATAGAACGTCCAATTCTCTTTCCCGCCAATCGCAATCGGAATATATTTGCCATGCGCTTTAATCTTCATCATCACATCCATAAATTCATCCATCGTTTGCGGAATCTCTACGCCGGCCTCTTGAAAGATACTTGGATGGTAATAGACATATTCAGAGAAGGATACAAGTGGTAGACCAAGAATGGAATGATCTAATCTAGCGGGATATTTATTGTTTTTTGCTGCGGTTAATCCATCCAGTGGAAGAAGTACTGCTTTGTAAGTGAGTAGGTCATCTGGCTTCAGGTAAAAAATATCCGGCAAATCATTGGCTGCTAAACGAACCTTTAAATACTGACCGCTATTATCGGGAATTGTCTCTACTTCAACCGTTACATTAGGCTTAATTTTAGAGTAGTCTCTTACTTTTTCCGTCCAAAATTTGATATCTGTCTTCGCTTCCCACATGCCGAATTTTATTTTAATCGGTTGATCCAGATTCACCTTTCCCTGTTGTTGCTCTATTGCCCCTCCTTTGGGACTAAACTTACTTAAAGAGAAGAAGCCACCTACAAAAATAAGAGAAATGATCCCTATTAAGGACACACGGAGTATTATTTTCACTTCTATTAATCACAGCCTTCGAAAAAAAGTTTATACCATCATACCTCCTCTGAAGTTACACATGAATGATGTTTTCCCTCTGGACTATGATCTTTTATGATCCTCCGCAGCATTTTGCTTCATCCTCCCTCCCCTAACAACTGATCCTGCATCTCATCCTCCGGCGTGTCGATCAACGGTAGTCTTATCGATACTATCGTTCCCTGAGGTTTATTCTTCTCGTACTTTAAACCGTAACGCCTCCCGTAATGTAGCTGAATTCGCTTATTAACGTTACTGTTTCCCATACCACTGAAAGAATGCTGATGGCGTATACCATCGCTGTCATATTCCTGAGCATCCATATCCAACATGCCTACACCATTATCAGCTATAGTTATAAGAAGATCTTCCGCTTGTTTGCTCACTATGATTTCGATGATACCAGGATAGTCAACATTCTTTAGTCCATGAATAATACTGTTTTCTAAAATAGGTTGTATTAGCAATTTCAATATATAATAACCTGCTAAATCCTCATCTACTTCCCATCTCGTTTGAATCGGTCTACCAAAACGAATCTCCATGATATACAAATAATTCTTTAAATGATCTATTTCCTCATCAATCGTAGTCAGAATTCCACCTCGATTAAAAGAAGAAGCCAACAGACGAGTTAGCGCATGCGTCATATTCCGTATGTTATCTGCTTTACTGATTAAAGCCATAAACTTGATTGAATTGAGTGTATTTATTAAAAAGTGTGGATTGATCTGCGACTGAAGTGCTGCAAACTCCGCCTTTCGCTTCTCCACCTCTTGCCTTTCATGATGGTAGAGCAGATCCTGAATACGTTCCGTCATATGATTAAAAGAATGCCCAAGCTTAATTAGCTCCAGGCTGCCGGTTCTCATAAATTTAGCGTTTAAATCACCTTCAGTAACCAGATCCATTTGCCGGAGAAGCTCATTTAACGGCTTAGTAACATTAGATACAAAGTAAAATGAAACAAGAATAAATGCTAAGATGATCATCAATGCAAACACCCAGACGATATAATTCACACTAAGGTAATTGGCTGTTAGATCAGCATATGGAATAGACTGTACAAGCCACCATCCGGTCTGATCAATCTTGGCGTAGGTTATCAAATTTCTATCTTCACCATTAACATCCACAACGTACCCTTTTTCCTGCGGCCCACGATTTGCGAACCAGTGCATTTGGAATCCCCCCCCTCTAGAGGCAAGGGTATTGGATGAGATAATTTGACCTTCCTCTGTGACGATAAAAAGGCTGGATTCCGTATTATCACGTGACTGCAAAATATGATCAAAGGCACTACTCTCAAACGTAAAAAGAATCATTTCTAGCTGGGATAAAGGATTGATTACACTTGGAGATAGGGCAGCAACCATATTGTAAGGATTGTAGTTACCATATAAAATATTGGGCATCATCCCCAGAAAATGAACGCTATCGGGATTATTCAGCACCTGCCCATACCACGTTTTTTGGCGAAAATAAGAATCATCCAAATTCAAATTCTTTAAGTACGAATAGGATTGATGGTCTTTAAATAGGAAGTTCACCGACAGTACTCGTCCTGAGATGGATGCCGTGTACTTCTCTATTAAGACCTTTAGCTCATAGTAAGCCTGCTGTTTCTCGACTCCACTCTTACGATTAATTTCATAAAGCTTTGCCATCACATCCCTGTCCATACCGATGGAAGCAAATAGTCCCGTCAACCTCCTTATTTCCTGACTAACGGAATAGGAGATCGCTTGAGCCGTTTGCTGAGATCGTGATGTATTTTGCTGAAGAATATCTCGCTTATAAATATTTAGAATAATGATGGAGAATAAGATGATCGGCAGAATGACTACAAGTATAAAAAAAAGCCTCAATGTGCTAGACATCCGCCAATTTTTTCTCATAAGTTCCCTCCCCTTTAAAAGATAACTTATAAACGCTCACTTCTACCTCACCATGAATATTGAACAACATATTCCCTTAAATTTGTGCTACTTCCTGCATGGCGACAAAAGTACTCAGAATATTACACATTCAAATTTACTTCACAAATAAATCCGAGTTTATTTTCATCTTTCGACATCGCTTACGAGCTGATTCAAAATGAAAAAGAGCCGACACTATTGTAGAAAGTTCTACTTTAGGATCAGCTCCTTTAGTTGGTCAATCGTCTTTTCAAACAATATTCATTTGCATAAAATAATTTAATTTGATAGTATAACTGACGAACGTTCGTTAATATCGAGGTGATTTTTTTTGAAAAGTAAAGAAATTAAAGACATTGCTTTGAAATGTTTCACAACTCATGGATATGAGGGGGCTTCTTTGTCTCAAATTGCTGAGCAAGTCGGGATGAAAAAACAATCTCTTTATGCTCATTTCAAAGGGAAAGATGATCTTTTTCTGCAAGTTCTACAAGATGCCAAAGAGACAGAAATCTCATCCAAACTACAATATTTGAGTAAGGTAGGGACTCAAAATCCTAAAACAGATTTATTAGGATATCTGCAATTGGTCATTGATATGTTTCAAAAGAACGAGCAGTTAAAGTTTTGGCTGCGTATCTCTTTTTTTCCACCGCCCCATCTTGCTAAAGCGATTGATGAAGAAGTAATCGACACAGAGAAAAAGATTCAACCCGTACTTGAAAGTAAATTCCAAGCTTGGATCGATGCCAAAGTCATCATGGAAGATGCAGCCTCCATTCCAACGCTTGCCTTTTTAGGTGTAGTTGATTCGATCATGCTAGAGCTTGTGTATGGCAATAATGAAATCCGTTTAAATGAAAAACTAAATGCCTCATGGACCGTATTTTGGAGAGGTATTTCACAGCTGTGATTTTACAAAGAGAGGTATTACTTCATGAAGAAACCATTGAAAGAACAAAAAACAGTCTTACTCATTCTACTAAGTAACATATTCATTGTTTTTCTAGGCGTTGGGCTGATCGTCCCTGTTATGCCTTCCTTTATGAACATTATGCATTTGTCAGGTAAAACGATGGGGTATCTTGTAGCAGCATTTGCATTCGCGCAATTACTCATGTCTCCTCTGGCAGGGCGTTGGATTGACACTTACGGCAGAAAAAAAATGATCGTTATCGGCTTAGTGCTCTTCAGTGCATCGGAATTAATCTTTGGTTTAGGCACACATGTATCCGTTCTTTATATCGCCAGAATTCTTGGAGGGATTGCTGGTGCATTCATTATGCCTGCCGTCACAGCCTATGTTGCGGACATCACCTCAGTAGAGGAAAGACCTAAGGCAATGGGTTATGTTTCTGCCGCCATTAGTATTGGTTTTATTATTGGCCCAGGAATCGGAGGATTTATTACTGAACTAGGTATACGTGCTCCATTCTATTTTGCTGCTGGCTTCGCCTTAATCACTTGTATTTCGTCGATATTTATTCTGAAAGAGCCACTATCCAAAGAGCAGCTTTTGGAAATCAGTAAACTTAAAAAAGACACCAACTTTATCAGTGATCTGAAACGCTCGTTTCATCCAGCATATATTATTGCGTTTATTATAGTGTTTGTCCTCGCCTTTGGCTTATCGGCATATGAAACTGTGTTTAGCCTGTTTTCTGATCATAAATTTGGCTTCACTCCACGGGATATTGCAACCATCATTACAATAAGCTCAATCTTCGGGGTGGTTGTGCAGGTCTTTTTATTCGGTAAAATGGTAGATAAGCTCGGTGAAAAAAAGCTCATTCAACTCTGCTTAATTGCTGGCGTAGCCTTAGCTGTAGCCTCCACCATGATCAATAACTATTTAACTGTTCTGCTAGTAACCTGCTTCATCTTTCTCGCATTTGACCTACTCCGTCCAGCACTAACGACCTATTTATCAAAAACGGCTGAAAAAGAGCAAGGCTTTGTCGCTGGCATGAACTCAACCTATACTAGCCTTGGTAATATCATCGGACCTGCATTAGGCGGAGTATTATTTGATGTAAACATCAACTATCCATATCTCTTTGCGGCTGTCATTATGTTTATTGGTCTTGTAATTACGATGGTATGGAAAGAAAAACAAGCTACTAATGGCTTGGTAAACTAAGGTAAAGAACAACTGCGAATAGTAAGATTTACAAAATAAAAACAGCTCGCCCTCTATGGGGACACGAGCTGCTCAGGCTGTCGAGAATGTCTCGACAGCTTTCTTTATATCTAATCATTTACAGTCTTCACCACGTATTTTATCCTCGTTCCCCCTGCTTGTACATTAAATATACAAAAAACGGAGCCCCTAACCATCACTTCATGACCAGTACCTTTGATTTCAATTTGCTTGAGAATAATTCTTCAACCTAGAATGGATTGATCACATGGAAAAAGACGTTAGGCGACGCCATACGGTAATAATAGCTGCACCAGCCTGCACCTTTGTCGGTGAAACGGTTCGTCGTGCTATACAGCAATCGTTCCTGCTCCAGCTCCTCGATCCGTTCGAGCTTTCCGTCCGCATATTCTAACAGCCTCATGCTCGCTGTATCCAGCCGGCTTACAACACCGCCGTAACGAATATCGAGCACCTCCCAGCCGAACGGTTTGAACATCGATAGCCATTGCTTCCGGTGTGCGGCGCGAAGATTTTGCACACCCAGCGAAATTTCGGGCAAAACATCCTCTGCAATCCGCCTAAGTACTGCCTTGTCTCCACTGTCATAAGCCCGCTTCAGCTCAAGACCGATTTCGCTCTTCTGCTTCAACACCGCACATAGCTTTTGTGGCACCTCAAACAAGTAATCTAGCTCTGCCTCAGCTTTTCTGCGGCTTGCAATTTCGCCTTCCGCCCATGCATAATGAGCCGCCATATCTAGCCCATCAATCTGTTTGTCGAACAGCCCCAGCAGTACATCCTGATACAACAGAAACTTAGACGGATTGCTCTGCTTCTGATTATTTGGTGCAGCTCCCGGTGTCTCGTCCAAATACTTCAGCCCCATGTAAGCGTCCGCCTCGATGCCGGTGCAGAACCGAACGCGCTCGGCCAGCGCCTTGTCAGTCGGCGTCGACGAAGAATAAGCATGCTCCGCATAAAACTGCAAGCCGAGCAAAGCAATGTACGGATTGCTCTCCATTCCGTCGTCACCCCACATCGTCGCATAAACTTCCCGGATGCCTTCCTTCTTGCATACCGTCAGCGCTGCATCGGTCGCCGGCAAGGATAGCCCGTAATTGACGCCGAACGTATTGAATACCCACACAGCACCCGCAAAAATAAGATTATTACCGAGCGGCCGGTGTTTGGCGATCAATGTTTCGTAGTCCTTCTCCTCGACGTGGTTATAGTCCCAGTAAACCATATCTATGTCCTTAGGAATGCGGCTCGACATGTCCTCTGATATTTGCGTCTCATGGCCATAATAATCTTCACCGTTAGCTGAAGCCAGCTTCAGGAACATATCGCTCCACATCATCGGTTTCAACCCTAAGCGTCGAGTTACTGCGAGCACCCGCTCCAGATGGCCTGTCATAATATCAAAACGGTTCATATGTCCATTGCGATCCAAAAATTTACCGCGTCCAAGCTCTTCCGCTTCATCCATGCCGATGTGGATTTTCCGGCTGCGGAACGGCGCGCTAATGCTGACAATCATATTTTCGACCAGACGATCGGTCTTCTCCGCTCCAACTAGCAACGCGCCTTTTGTATCTTTATATTCCTTTACCGGCTCCCATTTCAAAAACTCCTCCAAATGAGCCAGTGTTTGAATGCTCGGGAACGCTTCAATGCCGAATTGATCGGCGTAATCGTCGATTTCCTTCAACTCCGCCGCCGTGTAGCGGCCGCGCATGTAGCCGAAATATGGCTCGTCTTCTATCTCGTAAGTGTCTTCCAAATAGAGCATGACGCTATTCAAGCCCATCAGCGCCATTTTACGCAGCATAAACTTGAAGCTTTCAACGGTTAGCACTCCATTGCGCGATAAATCAAACATCGGACCGATCACATCGAATTGTTGTTGCTCTGTAATTTGAAAGCTCTCTCCGCCCCTAATCTTCTGAATCAACAGTCCCAAGCCTCGAAAAAATTGATGTTTAGCGCCGTAACGAATATAAGCGCTTTTACCATCATAACCAACTTCCAGTTCTCCTGAAGACGGTTCTATTAAAACGGGAATTCCATCCTCCGACCATTCTGACTTAAGTTCGGCAAGCAGCAACCGAAGTCCTGATTGAAGCTCGCTCAATTCTCCTATAAAATGTAACTTCACTATCAATCCCTCCACAAAAATGAAATATATATAAAATTACACCAAAAACTCGATCAAGGGTGTTAACCTTTGACCGAGCCTGCTACCATGCCTTTCATAATTTGCTCTTGGAAGATCAAAAAGATGAGAATGGTTGGTATTGCAGCAATAAACATCGCGCCCATCGTTAAGCTGTAGTCCGTTCCGAATCCATCGGAGAAGAGCGACAAGCTGAGGGGCAGCGTCTTCAACGCTTGAGAATTAATAAAGACGAGCGCGAAGGAGAAATCATTCCAAAACCTCAAAAATGCAAGAATTGTAATCGTAGCGACGATCGGCAGGGACAACGGGAAAATGATGCGTCCGAAAATTCCCCACCAGCCGTTGCCGTCGATCATCGCCGCTTCCTCTACTTCTCTCGGAATGGATACGATGTAGGACATTCCGAGGAAGATCGCAATTGGTAATTCAAATGCCGTATACGGTAGGATGAGTGACCAGTACGTATTCAGCATCCCGAGCTTGTTCATGAAAATAAACAATGGAACGAGTGTGCTATGAATTGGAATGAGCATGCCTAGCAAGAACAATCCTTTTATAACGCCACTCAACTTGAATGGGAACCGAGCAAGTACATAAGCTGCAAGCATACCGAGCACAATGGTCAGCAGCAGTGCTGAGAGGGTAACAATTGTGGAGTTGAGCACCGCCCGGCCCATATTTCCGAGATCCCATGCCCGGGTTATATTGTCGAACTGCCATTGCTGCGGCCAGGAATAGGGACGATTGAAAAATTCCTGATTTGACTTGAATGCACTTATTCCTAACCAGTATAGCGGATACAATGTAATTATGGCATAAAATAACAGGATGATTTTCGCAATTCCGGAAATCGGCTTACGCCACAGCGAGCCTCTCATCTTCTCCGACCGAGCGTCTATCATTGCTTGCATAGCGATTCACTCCTTCATCGGCCGGGCTAACATTAGCCGACCGCCCATTAGCCGCGTCTCTTCGTGATGATATGATTTAGGCCAATGAGCACGGCGCTAATCAGAATAATCATTGTGGATACCGCAGAGCCGTAGCCGTAACGGTATACCGTAAAGGTGTTATTGTACATATATGTGGCGAGCAATTCTGTCGATTGTGCAGGACCGCCGCGCGTCATGACGATAACATGGTCGAATGCCTTCAAACTTCCAGATATGCACAGTACGATGGTTACAACAACTGTTCCCCAAATTATCGGGAGCGTCACGAAAAATAGCTTTCTCCAGGCTACTGCCCCGTCGATCTTCGCAGCATCTTCAATTTCTGAAGAGATATTTTGGAGTGCAGCGATGAAAATGATAAGATACGGGCCGATATTCGCCCAGTTAATCGGGATCGATACGGCAAACATATTGATTTTAGGGTCGTCTAGCCAAGGCCGGCGCCAAGATTCCAGTCCCAGCGTCTCCAATAATTGATTCAGCAAACCGATTTGCGGGTGATAAATATAGCCCCAGATGAGACCGACGACGACTGTAGACAGCACCATCGGGAGAAATACAGCGGAGCGCATCAACCGATTGAACATCGTGTTCTTGAGCAAGAACAATGACAGCAGCAATGCGACCGATACTTGACCTATTACTGCCGAGACAACAAGGATCAGGTTGTTTTTCAGTGCTCTCCAGAATACTGGATCCTCTAGTATCATTCGATAATTATCCAACCCGATAAGCTTAGCAGCACCGAGTCCCTTCCACTCAAAGAAACCGTAGTAAGCTGACCAAAAAATCGGAACGATCGCAAAGATGATAAAGATGAGTAGTGCAGGAAGCAGCGCCATGATGACGAAGCTTCTGCTGCGCAATGATGCAGGCATGGCGACAGCCTCCTTTACGTACTTTTGTCTGATTACTTTTTAGTCGAACGCGCTTGCGCATCCTGCAGTTTTTTAGCTACATCCTCCGGCTTACCGCCCATCATAAGCTCTTGAAGACCGTTGTTGATCACTTCGCCTGCTTCAGCAGATAAATAGGCGTCATATACCGGCGTAATTTCAGAATTCACAGCCAATTCATAAGCTTTGAAGTAAAGCGGGCTTACTTTCGACTTATCCAGTTCTACTTTGTACATAACCATTGAGTTGCTTTCTGCGATCGCCTTTTGGCCATCCGGTCCGCTTACTGCGTAGATCAGATCAAGCGCTGCCTGCTTCTGTGCGCCTTTTGTATTTTTGTTAAGCGCGAAGCCTGCGCCTGCGCCACCGGAAATCGTATTCGGTTTGCCTGCTCCACCTTCTATGCCAGGCATTGTTGTGACTTCGATAGGTGCCAACTGCTCAGGAGTTGCAGATGCTGCAAGATTCGTAAGCGACCATGCGCCGTTAATCATCATAGCTGCCTTGCCTTGAATGAAGTATTGCTCTGCTTGCGTGTTGTCGATGCTGTTTGCGCCATCTTGAAACGCTTTATTGTCAACGAGCTCTTTGTACTTGCCCAAAGCGTCAATGAACACAGGATCTGTAAAAGACGCTCCATCTTGAGCTGCAGCTTTCAAGAACCATTCCGTGCCCGTCACGCGGTCAGCCAACGAACCGATAATCGTCGATTGTGCAACCCATGGCGCTTTATTGCCGAGGGCAATCGGCGTAATGCCGTTGTCGTTGAACGTTTTAATTGCAGTCATCATCTCTTCCCAAGTCGTCGGCACTTTTACACTATGCTTCTCGAAAAGATCTTTGTTATAATACATGAACGAAGTTGCTGACATACCGAGCGGCGCTGTGAAAATTTGTCCTTTTTCAAACTCATAGCGGTCGAATGCACCTGCCAAGAAACTGTTCTTCCATTCTGGGTATTTATCCATCAACTCTGTAATCGGTTGAAGCTTACCGGCATCATAGAACTCTTGGGATTGGCTGCCCGCATATACGAAAAATACGTCTGGCATTTCATTTGCCGCAGCCACCGTGCTTAGGCGTTGACGATAACCGTCAACCGGGATCGCTTGCGCGTCTACCTCAACGTCTGGATGCTCCTCTTTATACTTGTCGATCAGGTCTCTAACCGCTTTGGCACGAAGGTCGTCACCCGCGAAGTTATGCCATATTGAAATTTTCGTTTTTTCTTCAGAGCTTTTGTTGTCTCCATTGCTCTGCTCTTTTTTTCCGCTATTGTTGCAAGCGGTTGCCAAAAGGGCAATCATCAAGATAATTGTCGTTACAAACGCAAGTCTCTTCTTCATTCAAATATTCCCCCTTTAGTGATAACCCTAGTATAGATAAGACAGACGAGAAGTCGTAGGGGGGAAAGTTAAGCCCATACGGGGGATATTTTCACCTTCGTCTATTCATTTTGAACGATATTGCGAAGGGGTTTCGCCACTGTAACGCTTAAACAGCTGGTTAAAATGCTTCATATCCTCGTAACCTACCCGCTTAGCGATCTCACTTACCTTCGCTGGCGTTTCCTTCAACAAACGGCTAGCCCATTCCATTCTCGCCTCAGTTACATACTCAATATAGTTCTTACCTGTTTCCTGTTTAAACAGCTTGCTAAAATAGTTCGGATTCATATGTACGCATGCCGCTACCTGCGCCAAAGACAAGCTGTCTGCAAGATGCTCGCGGATATAGGCTACAGTTCGGTCAATGGCTTCATTCCGGCTGCCATTTAATCGTTCATACTGCGCATGGATTGCAAGCAACATCTGCTGCAAAGTTTCTTCTGGATTCGCAGTAAGCAGCTTTATGTCCAGCTGTTCAAGCTGTGGAAGCTTTGGCATCGATTGACCAACGGATGCTGCTGCACGCTCTAGCCAGCGGTACCCCCCAACAATCAAGGAATGCAAATACGCTTGAACGGAACAAGGCGTCGCTTCCGTATCCTGTCTAATGCTCTCCAGTTCACCTTTAATCCACTGTTGTACGACTTCTCGGCTCCCGCTTCTCAGAACGGCGGTTAGCTTACTCTCCACTTCTTCCGTACAAACGGTCCGCATTCCTTTCCGGTCTTTAATTTCCTCATAGGCCAGCATTCTTGCTTCCTCTGCCAACCAGCGGTACGAGGCGGTATGTTCGGCGGTGCGAAGTGACTCCCTAAGTTCTGCCAAATTGCTGGCCCATACACCGCATGCTGCAAAAAAAGGCTGGCTATAAACGCGCTCCGCCCGCTCCATCGACGCCTTAACCAATCGCTTCGCGCCCGGCTGCCCCCTGCGGAAAATAAGCAGCCATCCATAGTCCCAATCCAGAATGACACAGCCAAGTGAATCCCTAATCATCGCAGCCGCCTCATTCATTTCACTTTCCGTCTCCTCCTTCATTGTCAGTGGATATGCAGATGTCACTAGCCATAGCTCTAGCTTCTCCATATCCGATCCGAGCCTCAGCTCAGGATAATAGATCAACAGTTCCTCACTTTCACGCTCCGTCAGGAGATTGTCCCCGCGAAGAAACCGATCCAGTTGCTTCCAACGGTATGCCGTTTGATGAATGGATTCTTGAAGCACAGCCTCCCGTCTATTGACGATACGCTGCTTCACGCGCATAACCGCAGTCATAATATCGCCAGGACGGCTATTTTTAAGCAAATAATCACTTATTCCTTCCCGCATCGCTTGCTGTGCATATGCGAAATCATCGAATCCAGACAATATAACAATTTCAATGTAAGGAAAATTCCGCTTAACCTCGCGAGACAATTCCAATCCCGTCATTCCCGTCATCCGAATATCGGTTAGAATGATGTCAGGACACTCTATCGGAATGCGCATCAGCGCTTCCTCTGCGGAAGCAGCCGGCGCGAGCAGCTCGATGCCATTCTCTTCCCATTTAATAACCGTGCTAAGGCCGGTCCTAATAATGACTTCGTCATCTACAATTAAAAGCTTCATGTGCACATTCTCCTTCCTTCCCACAAAGGTTGCAGCCTATTTGATTTCTGATTGGAGCGGTATAATGGTAAAACTAACTTTAGTGCCGCTTCCTTCTACGCTTTCGATCCGCAAACCGGCTTCATGCCCATAATGAAGCTGCAGCCGATTATGCACGTTGCGCAATCCGTAGCTGCTGCCTGCCGAGTCATTATTCTTCAGCGGATCAATGCCCAAGTTTGCGCTTACCTTCTCCCTCAGCAGCTCCAATCTTTCCCTGCTCATGCCGACACCGTCATCCTGAACGATAAAGGTTATTTGCTCTCCCGCTGACATTGCTTTAACGATAATACTTCCTTTACCCTCTCTTTTCAAAATGCCATGAATCATCGCATTTTCAATTAGCGGCTGGAGCAGCAGCTTCAGCATTCTCATATCGAGCAGCTCCGCCGGAATATTCGCCTCGTAATCAAATTTATCCGGATATCGAATGGACTGGATCTTCACATAATGATCTACATGCAAAATTTCTTGGCTGATTGCACAATATTCCTGTCCTTTATTTAAGCTGAACCGAAGAAAATCACTCAATGAGCCGACCATATCCGCAATTTTCTCGTCTCCCTTCATTAGGGCCATCCAGTGGACTGACGATAACGTATTGTATAGAAAATGCGGATTGATCTGCGCTTGAAGCGCCGACATATCCGCTTCCTTCTTCAACGCTTCGTTGTGCTTCACCTCATCGGTTAAATTAATAATTCGCGAGCTCATCCGATTATAGCTAATAATCAGTTGTCCAACCTCATCGATCGATGTGACGGGCAGCGTCGGCAGCGGTTCGTCCGGGCTGGAATTTCTAAGAAAATTCGTTAATGCTGACAACGGTTTCGTTACCTTTTGAATAAGTACAAGTACAAAAGCGATGACAAAAAGCATGGAAATGCTGACTGCAATTGCAGTTAACGTTAAAAAATACTGGTTCTGCGCTCTGTAAGCTTTTGCCGGAATGATGCCTACGAGCCTCCAGTTAACATTCGGCATCTGATAGTACAGTACGGTACTCCGCTCCTCCGCTTCTCCGTAATCGAACGAACCCGACTTACTCTTGAAATCAACTATTCCGGGAAAATAATCGTTCAAGTTCTTGTTAGTCGAGTACCCTTCTGGCCCAGCCAATATCCGATTTTGTTCGTCCAACAGCAGGGCGACGCCTTCACCCTCTAGTCCAGCTTGCTTTAAATGGCTAGAGATAACCGATTGTGTCAAGCTAATTTTAAGCATGCCGATATCGTAATATTTTGATGTGCTGCGAATCGGCCGTGACATCGTAATGACATCCTCTTTGCCGTCCGACGTAACGAAGTGATGCACCGGAGACCACCATTTAGGATGTTTCTCATAATAACTGGGATATTCGCTCTGAATATCGGTCCATTCTGATTCGAGGACGGATCTGAAGGAAACCGACGGCTTATTATCTTCATTCGATTCGATCATGACATTGGCGATATATGGTTTGGAAATCGATAATGTTGTAAGTAAATTAACGATCGAGGTTTGCTTTAGCAAATCGTGTTCCGGTGTTTTCAAATAGCTTTGGACATCAGGGTGGCCGATGAGGAATAGAGATAGATTCTCGACATCGCTCACCATATTTTCCAAATAAGCCCCAATTTGCCGAAGCGTGTTCATGCCGGAACTTTTCGCTTTCTCCTCCGTTAAGCTTTCAGCAATATAATAAGAGAACAGTCCCAGAGACAACACCGGTACCAATACCGAAATAATAATCAACAAGCTCAGCTTCTGCTTTAACGACTTACCCAACCAGTTTTCCATCGTATCCTCCGTTCAGATTACCTTTATGCTCTGTAGCTAAATTGTAGCTTTCAAGACTTCCAGAAAACATGTTTGCGCTTTCATATTAACCTAAGTCGCTCGTCCCGACTAGAGTCTATTGTTGACTTGATGAAGCATTGCCTGGTCTTGAGGTCGTCGATGTACCGGGAGAGAGCACCGGATCTTACCTCAGCACAAAAAAATAGACCGCTCTCTCGCAAAGGAATACAGTCTATTTCCTGTTTGATCCTTCGAAAAGCGGCTATTGCACCGGCAGTCGTGTTTCCACACGGCTCGCTTGCATTGCACATTTTTTCTCTCCAAACTATTCCATGAAAGAAATCTAATAAAAAGCCACTCCACTCTCCACACAACAAAAAAAAACGGCATTTCTGCCGTTTCTTTAGGATGGACTCTCAGGGGCTCGAACCCTGGACAAATAGATTAAGAATCTACTGCTCTACCAACTGAGCTAAGAGTCCATATGATGTTTGGTGGAGCCAAGGGGATCGAATCCCTGACCTCATCGCTGCCAGCGAAGCGCTCTCCCGCCGTTGTTGGTTTCACTACCAAAGACACCCCGAGGCAATCAAGAATTTTCCCAAAAAAAAAAAAAAAAAAAACAACTTGCAATCCATTCTATGGATTTCGTCGGGACGACGTTATCCGGCTATACGCCGCATGGCCCTCGGTCCGAAGGCACCGACCTGGAGCTCGTCCGGTGGATGAGCGAAGCGCTGTGCGTTACCGTTCGTCGCGGAAGGCGCATCAGGACACCCGAGGAAGCGGCGTCGGCCATGCGCGCCGGGGCGGCTTACGTGGGGGGTCGGAGGCGCCATCACGCGCCCGCAGTTCATCGCGGAAGCGCGGGACGGCTTACCGGCTTCATCCGTCCATTCAGGAAGTTTTATTCTGTATCGTCGAAAAAGCACATTCCGGTCGCGTTGCCGCACTAATCGGAATGTGCTTTAATCGATTGTTTCCGCGTCTACTCCTGCTGCTGCCCCTCGATTAATTGAAGAACGCGATACAAGAACGTCGCCGCTTCCGCTCTGCTGGTCGTACTCTTCGGCTTCATATAGCCGCCCGAGCCCGTAACCAGCCCATGCTCGAACAGAGTTGCCACGCTGTCCGCAGCATATGGCGCAATCTGGCTCGCATCACGGAAGCCCTCAAGTGTTGAACCGGATGCGGACGGCTTGATTGCCCCCGTCGTTTGAAGCGCTCGGGTTAGCATAACCATAGCGTCCTGGCGGCTGATTGAGTCACGAGGAGCAAAGTTAACTTCGTTCACTCCCGAAACGATTCCCAATTGCTTGACGATGGACACCGCATCGTAGTAATAATCATTCGGTTTCACATCGGTGAACGTCGAGGTAATCTCGGCGCGCAGGTCAAGCATATTCACCAGCATAAGGATAAAATCAGCTCGCGTTACTTGATTTGCGGGGCTAAAAGTGCCATTTTCGATCGAAGTGCCTTTGACGATGCCTCTTTCGGCCAGTTTCTCTATCGCCTCGCGCGCCCATTCATGCTTGCCGAGGTCAGTGAACGCAACTGGTTTCTTGCCGCCGACAGCATAGACGCCGACTTGGTCGATGGAGAATCGCAGTACGCCCTTGTCTTTGTCATAAGACGTGCCATCAATTGCCGCCGCGCTGTCGCCCGTCAGCTCGAAAGCTTGCAGATCAGCAGCTTGCTCGCCCGCTTGAAGCGAATACGGAATCGCAATGGAAATCGGTGCCTTCGCATTGTTCCAAGACAGAGCTTCACCGTCCAGTTGCAATGCAACTTCAACGATTGGCCTGTTGCCGATCCGGCCAGCCGCTTCGTTGCCGCGATACTCGCCTGCATGGTCGCTTACGATAACGAGCAGCTTTCCGGCATTCTCCTTGACTCCAGCCAGCATGTCGCCAGTCAAAGCAAGCTGGGCATACGGCGTGGAGATATGCAGAATCAGATTAGACTGGTTCGTCAGATTAGCTGCGGGAAGCTCCAAAGCATAGCTGCCAGCCGCGTTCGACAGCTTCAATTCAAGACGAATATGCTTGTTGCCGTTGCTGTCGGCTGTTGCCTTGAGAATCGCGGAATTCAGATCCGCTGCTCCGACCGAAGCCACAGCCTGATTGCCTTTCAATGTCGGGACAAGCACGGCTTTGACTGAACCGTACGTTTGCAACGTATACGGATCTTGCGCCGAACCGCCTCCAATGCTGCCCCCATTGCCTCCGCCAGTGGAAGGCGGCTTGCGATATTCGAAGGCGGCCTGCGCTGGAGTCGTCATGTCATCCGTTTCAAGCTCGACCGTATACAGTCCTTGCTCTTCTCCGGTTAACGTAAAGGCGATGCGGAAGCTTCCGTCATCCTCAGTGCCCGTCTGGCCGGTATATTGAATGTTGCCTTTTGGGTCAAGCACTTTGACATACAAATGTTCTTTCTTGCCGTTCATGACTAACCCATTGATCGTAACTTTCTTCGTGGATGCGTCCACGGCGGCTTGTATGCCGTCCAATGTCTTCAGCTCTTGCCGCTGGGAAAGATTGTACACGCCGAATTCATAGAAGGAATAACCGTAGAACGTTGCCCGATTCAGTCCCTCAAACTTGATGTATCTCGCCGTCGTTGCCGGGAATACCAGCGTATTCTTGCCGTCGGACGCTTTAACCACGCCATTGTTGCCGACTTTCAAGGGCTCCCACGTCTGCTTATCATCCGAGACGCTCAGACGGTATTGGTCCGCGCGCGCATATTCCCAATCGATGCGGACCGTATCGAAGGTTTGCTTGCTGTCCAGATCGATCTGGAACCAAGCCGTATCGCGCACTTCGCTCGCCCAGCGCGTACCCGGTGCGCCATCCAGCGCCTTAGAAGGCTCTAGACCTGCGGCTTCCATCGAGGATGCCTCTGCTTCTTTGTCTTGTGCGATGCTGCCAATCTCGTAATACACGCCTTCCTTCAGGGCCGTATAAGCGCCTTCCGTTACATATTCAAGGCCTTTAGCCCCTTCCAGCTTCGCATTGAATGCCAGCAAATAGCCTATGGCTTCCTCAGGATCGCTCTCTTGCGTACGCTCCATCATAATCAGAGCGTTGCGCATAGCGCGTACCGTATCGGCATTGCTAAGCTGCTTGTTGTCCGCGTATTTATCAACAAGAGCCAATAGACCTTCAGCGCCCAAACGAGCTTCTATTACGAACTTAACCGTCATGGATTTGGCAGCCGCCACCGTCAGCTCCAGCACATGCTTGCCCGGCTTGCCCGTCAGATCTACTATAGTTCCTTGCGTATAAGGTTTGCCGTCATACTTGGCCGTTACTTTGACGATACCGCTGTCATCATCTCCCGGAATGGCCCAGGTGAAGGCGGCCTGTGTCGTATCAGGCACAATCGTATGCTCCGAGATCGGCTCCCCGTTCATGAGCGCTACAAGATCAGGCGCAGCGGCGTCTTGCTTCTGATAAGTGCCCTTCACGAATTGGTACAGCCAATCGTAGAGGACGCGGGTAGCAGGATCCTCGCTTTTCGCCGCGCTGAAAATGGCGTTGTTGCCTTGATAGTACGCTCTATACCCTTGCTGCATTAGCCCTGTATCCACGCCGCTGTTCAAGTAATCGATGAACCGCTCGCGGAAGACGGCGTCATTGATCATCCGGTCATCGAACTCCAGCTCCAGCGACATGCCGTACCGTTTCGCCATATCCGCTGTATCTTCCAGGCGCGAGAACTCCATTTTCTCGAAGAAATAGTTCGGCTGCAGAGATACGGCATCGATGCCGACGTCCTTCCACATGAATTTCTTATAAGCCAAAGAATGAGGGATCCAGAACATCTTCAGGTCAGCGTTATGAACGATGTCGCTCGCTTTCTTGACCATCTCCGGGCCAGTCGTATGCGTGCTTATTTGTTCCTCCAGCCAATACATGCCGACGAGCTCCAGATTCGAGTAGCCCGCAGCCGCCCATCTTGCTTGCACTTCATCGGTCCACCACTGAATCGCTTTGGCCCGGTTGTTCAGCGATACGTCATTACCGACCACACTTAGGTTGAAGTCCAGATTTTCATCGTTAATGCTGCCAAAATCGGACTGATATTCGCCCGGATCGGGTATCATCATAACAACCTTCGTCTTACGGTCAGGCTCGCCAAGCTTCGCGCCTACCTCGGCCGTCGCCTCGTTCAGCGCGCTCATATCGCCGCCGGTGTTAAACGTTTTATTCAAATACCATTCCCATTCCACTCTTCTGGCTTTGCCGGCCACTTCAACCGCGCCGAAGCCTCTGCCGTTTTCCGACGTCAAACCCAGATACAGCACGCCGTCGAACAGCCAATCGACAGGCTCTCCCTGCTTGTTCACATAGCTGATATTAGGGATAACCCGTTCCTTCGTCCAGGTTCCTGTACCATCCGGGTAATGCCCGTTATACAGCAAGCCCAAATTTTCAATCCCGCCAGTAGCCTCCCCAGGTTGCTGGAGACCATAAGGTTCGGGCTGCACTGGCTGGGCTCCGTCGATCAAGCCGTCCGCGCCGGTTATCGTCACCTCGTCGATCATAGTCCACGCCCTCGGATGCACGGAGAACACCACTTTCACATACTGAGCGTAAACCAATCCTTCGGTATAATCGCCACGCTTGACGACTCCGGTCTCTGGGCTGCCGTCCCATTTATACGTCTCGGTGTTGGTCTGATCGCCCCATAACAATTTAGTCGCATTATGAGACAATACGCCCCAGTTCACCCCATCGTCAGACGCGTAGAATGAAACGGTGAGCGGTACAAGCGTTTCGTTGTTCGGCCAATCTTGCAAGAAACGCGCGCTCACGTCCTTGATCGTTTTTTGCTCGCCTAGATCAAACACAACCGAACGGGATTTCTTGTAGCGGTGGCCCACCCAGTTGCCGCTGTCACGGGATGAGTCTACGGCATTGCCGTCCGTCAGCTTCGTCCCGTCATCCGGGAAAGCGTCCTCCGGCTGATCCAACCATGTGTACGTTTTCCCTTGAACCAAATTATAAAAGCTGGCACTTTCTCCGCCCGGCTCCTCCGCATACACGGAGGATATCAACGAGAACAGCATGACCGGGACAAGCAGCAAAGCAGTCAAACTTCGTCTAGTTTTCACTTAAGCTCACGCTCTCTTTCTATACATAATTAGTTCTGCTCCTGCGCTTGCAATTCTGCAAGCGCATCGAGCATGTTCAGAATGACGACCACAGCTTCAGCACGCGTCGCCGAGGCGGCCGGGGCAAACCGGTTGTCCCCCCGACCGTTCATTACTCCCGCCTCCTGGGCTGCTGCCACATACGGCTTCACCCAATCCGGGATTTGATCCGCGTCCGCATAAGAGAGCTCATGCCCTTCCGAAGTCTTCAGGCCCAAGCTGCGAACAATCATCGCTGCCAGTTCTGCTCGGCTAATCGAAGCCTTCGGACGAAAGGTCCCATCCGCATAGCCGCTGATCAGGCCGGATTCCAAGGCTTGCGCAATATAAGGATTCGCCCAAGCTTGAATTGAGCCTGCGTCCGCGAAGTCCAGCGAACTGTTCGTACCTTGCAGCTTCAACGCTTTGACCAACATGACGACGAATTCGTCCCTGCTGACCGTCTTATTCGGCTTGAACGTCTCGTCGGTATAGCCCGCTACGAATCCAAGCTCGACGGCCCGTTTGATGGACGCTTTTGCCCAATGGCTCGCAATATCGTTCAGTCGAACCGTTGTCGATCCGCCAGACTCCCCGCCATTGCCGTTGCCGTTCTCATTGCCATTGCCTGGATCTCCGCCTCCCGGATTCGAACCGCCGTTTTGGCCTTCTTCCGGATCTGGAGTTATTGGAGTCGGAACCCATCCTCCGCCACCAGAGCTAGGCAACGCTTTGATTTTGATCTTGAACGTTTTTTTCGCGGATGCATCTCCCTTGCTGATCGTCGCGGTCAGCATGACCTCCATGTCGCTGCCTGACGGACGTTGCAACAATTGTCCGTTGGCATTCAGATAGTCGGGCTTCGAGCTGCTCCAGACGATACGCGTGCCGAGCTGTCCTTTCTGCGGTAGATAGAGATTCGCGGCAATGCTTTCATTCACATTAAGCTCGATCAGACCCATTACGTCTTCGATCGTTAGACGATCGCGCGCAACGCTCAGCCCGGCATACGCCTGCTCGGCCTCAGGACGAGTCAGCTGGGCGGTTTGAATCGCCGCAGTCGCTTGTACTATCGCCTGTTGAAGCTGTGCCCAGCCCTCAGGAGAGTAATTGTCCTCCACGAGCTTGTAGGCCTCGATAGCTGTCAACAGGTCGATAATCGGCCGTATATTGCCGAGCTTATATTCCTCGCCGTACACTTCAAATTCCTCAAAGGAATAGCCGAACATGGTAGCTCTGGACACGCCTTCGAACTTCACGTATCTGGCCGGCGTGCTTTGGAAGGTAGTCACGACGCGTCCCGGCTTGCCGTTAATCACGCCGTTGTTGTCTTTCACGACATTCGTCCAGTTCTCCTTGTCCTCGGACACGAGAATGCGGTACTTCAAACCGTAAGCCGTTTGCCACAAAATAGATACAGCATCAATGTTCTTCACTTCACCCAGATCCACCATGAACCAGGTATCGTCCACCCAATTGCTGGACCATCTGGTGTCCCCTCTGCCGTCCACCGCTTTGTCCGCCGTGTAGGACGAGGATTCCGGCAGCGAGGATTCGGCTTGCTTATGCAAAGCCAGATTTCCATGCAGGTCCACGTAGGTGTTCCTTACGATGAGTTCGTCAATCAAGCCTTTAAAAGCATTCGTTTCACTGCCTATTTTGGCTACTGGCAATACGAACGTTTCCAACTTGGAGCCGTCTTTTAGAGTAGCCGTATACTCACTGCCGTTAATGAAGATGGAGGTCCCCGTGTCGTCGCCGATCATAATGACATGGGTCCAGCGGTCGGTCGGCAGCTTATAATTGAATTCGCTGACGTAGTTTTCTTTCGTGATGGCCAGTTTGCCGCTGCCCCCGATGTTATATTTCAGCTGTCCATCCGGAGATTCCAGCAGCACAGCTCCTTGCGGGTTGTCAGCGTCCGGTTTGATCCACATGGACATCGTCCATCCGAAACCGAGCGTGCGAAGCGGCGTTTCCACGTAGCTGGCTCCGCCTTTGAGCCTTACTGCTTGCCCGAAGATTCCCTTCTCCGTGCCTGCATTCACCGCGTTGCCGTCAAAGCCGTTGCCCGAACGATCCGCGAAGCCCTCGTCGAAAGTATAATCGAGAACGATATTGCGCTCATTGTCGACTTGAAGCTTGTGCGACTGATGAACACCCGGCGGGTCCACGTACTTTGCGGCATCCGCCTGGAAGCTTGCAAAGTTCCGGTCGACGCGGTTGCCTCTCCACAGCTTCTCCGCCAACACTTGCATGGAAGGCAAGATACGCTGATGCGAGTCCGCCATGGAGACGCCCTTCTCTACGGACACGTCGTTCCAGAGCGCGAACATGCCGCCTTTTACCTGCGGGTGCCCATAAGGAAGCTTCGTCTCCAGCCAATCGTTAGGCTCCCACTCATTGTAAATAAAATCGTAATTCAAATAGCTGCGGTACAGTTGCGGAACGATATAGAGCAAGTTCGTGTTGGTATTGACAACGTCGTAGCCAAGCTCAATGGCCTGCAGGACACTTCCGTACGGCTCATACCAGATGTCCATCGTCGCTTTGTTGCTGACTGGCGTCGTGCCGTCATATGCGGACAGACTGCCCCACAGACGAGCGCGCTTGCCTTTGCTGTTAATGTGGTTAAGGAGCATATCCGCGTACCTGCGGAACGCCTCCTTGTCGTCGCCGAAATATTCATCCGTGCCGACGTGCACGTCCGGGCCGACGAAGGTCGGATTGCTGCCGTCGAGATACTCGTCAAAGAGTTCTTTAATGAAGTCGAGCGTCTCCGGACGATTGATATCCAGCTGATTGTTGCTGCCCAACCTAGGGTCGTAAGCGATGAACGCGCCGGAATGGCCCGGTGTATCGATTTCCGGCACGACGTTTACGCCGTATTCCATCCCAAGCAGCTGCAGGTCTCTGAATTGCTGCTTCGTATAGAAGCCGTCCTTGCTCGTCACTCCCGGGAATTTCTCGCTCTCCAGACGGAAGTAACCGACATCGCCGACATCATCGTTCAGATGAATCTGGAACCGGTTCATCTTATAGTAGGACATCAACTTCACATAATCCCGCAAAATTCGATCGTATAAAACTTGCGGCCCACATCGAGCATGAAGCCTCGATCCGCGTATTTCGGATAATCGCGCGATTGCCCCTTGGGCATCGTCTTATGATCGGCATCGTGGCCGAGCAGTTGAAGGATCGTTTTTGTGCCGAACATGACGCCCGTCTGATCGGAGCCAGCGACGGAAGTATATTCGCCGATATTCAGCTCATAGCCCTCTGTCCCCAATCCCGTTTGCGCGGCATCCAGCACCAAATAGATGTCCCCCTCTTGAGGTGAACCAACCGTAACCGTCAGCGGAAGCTTCGTTAAATCAAGCAAGTCCTTCCGCAAAATATTGGCTGTCCCCTTCAGAGCCGCTTCATCCTCCGCGCGAATGACGATATTGGATTTATCCGTCAAGCGGAACTCGCCGGTTGTGCCCAGCCACTCACGCAAAGAAGGAATGACTCGCGGCTCCGGGTTCCGATCGCTCGTCTGCTCGTAGAGACCGGGTACGGTGACTAGCGCATTATCCGCTAACAGATATGTCGGATCGCTGTCGCTCTCGATTTGCAGCAGCAGCTGAACCTGAGTATCCACAAGCGGCGCATGAATATTGCCCTGCTCGTCGATCACCGGCAAGCTGTCCGTGTTCACCAGTGTCAGCGTATAACCATCCGGTACAGCGGGCAGGTTCAGCTGAGTGTCTCCCTCGGAGACGACGATGCTGTTTTTGACCGCATCCATCATAGGCGGCAACAGCGGTTTGCCCTTGTATACCTCGAATTCCCAGAAGGAGTATCCGTAATAGATACCCTCAATTGGACGTCGCGTTACTCCTTGGAACTTAACGTATTGCGCCAGTGTCGGCTCAAAATCGATCGTATCCTCGACTGATCCGCGGGCGACGAGCACGCGGTTGTCCGCGAATACGTTCCTCCAGGTTACCGCATCGTCAGACACGAGAACTTGATATTGTTCCGCCGGAGTCTGCCAGTTGATGATTACTCTTCCAATTTCTACAGGCTCGCCCAGATCAACGTAGAACCACTGGTCATCCGTTCTTTCCGAAGACCAGCGGCTTGCATCCCGATTGCCACCGTCGACCGCTTTCTCAGGCCCGAAAAAGTCTACTTCGTTCGACGACGAATAAGCCGTCTTTCCTAAAGCCAGATTACCTGTTGCGGCGTCGGACTTCTCCGATGAAACGGCAACTAAAATGAAAGCGGTAACAAAAAACACTAAAAAAATATTCCTATACCGTAAACGCACTAAGATCCCCCCCGTTGTTTATTAGCTCGAATTTTACTCCAGCTTACCGCATGACCCTCCATGCTCAACTGCTGCAGCAATTTTATTATAAGTAGGGGCATTCGTTTCATCGATATACTTGTCTTTACAATACATATACAAATGTGGACATTCGGCCTTCTAAGGTGAATCAAGCATGCCAACATTTCTGTCATATCTCATGCTAATTAATAGTACAAAATCGTGATCCTTTCGAAGAGTAGTGAAAAAGAAAAAAAGCCATTTCAGTAGAATTGGCTTTTCTTCATGTTATGGAAATAGAGCCTAGGGGGATACGCTACGCCCTGCACATTCTCCGTCTACCCGTCACGGGAGTCTAAAACGACTAGACCCATGAACAAATCTTGGCATTTGATGTGGAATTAAGGGGAATCGTCCTAGGCTTTAAGCCCTATTCTCGAGGGGGAGTATATCCGTTGCCCTATTCAGGACCCGCCGATCTTATAGGATAATATAGAAAATGTATCCACTTGAATAGGAATGGGAGTGATTCCTCTTGTTACAATTAAACAGCGAACTGTGGGGCAAGCTAACCGGTCCTTACGAGTCGGGCGAAATGGTACCTGAACTGTTGGAGCGTCTGATGCTTGATTTCGATAAAGAAGTTTTCGACGAGCTATTCCAGGAGCACTTATATCACCAAAATACGATCTATACCGTCACTTACGCGGCAGTACCTTATCTGGCCAAACTTGCTCTCGCATCAAAAAATATGGAAGTGCGCCATGAAATCTACATCACTTGCGGGATTATCGAGTCGTGTCATGACAAAACTAGATCTGAGCCGTATCCCTCGGATTGGAACGAACTCGCTGCTGAAGCGGGAAACGAGGTTTGCGCGGAGATGTACCAATCTTACTTAAAAGCGATAGCGGAGCTTGCTTCGCTGGTTCCAGAGATGTTGGCCTACGCCAAACAAGAAATAAGCAGCGATACCGAAAAAAGATATGTTCTCATTGCCGACGCGGCTTATCGGGAATCCCAGAGCGTGGCAAACATGTTTCTGAATTTTACGGCTGGCGACGAATATGCGGCCGTTTGCGCAGCATGTAATCAAGAGGCTTACTTGTGGCCGAGCGGAGAAGGCGGTCGTATACAAGCATTCGCGGAAGATCCGGTATTCGAACCCCTTCAGGCAGCACATGAGGTTACTCCGGTTGAGGCATTCGTTGAAGCGGAACATCAAATACTGGCGGAGCGAGCCGATCAGCTGGGCGATTCCTCTTTTTTGAACCAATTGCCGTATTTGGCCGGGGAAATGAATTGTCCTTCATGCGGCGCCAGAATGCAGGTTTGGCCTAGTTTGCTTTCGACTTTTGGAGGGTAATAAACATGAACTGGATATCGCATCCATTTCTATGTTTGGGGGGAATGACTTATCAGTGTTTCTATTTATTACACATGCACGAGGGAATACGTCCTAACAGAAAGCGAACAACAAGCAATCACAGCCATTGTCCAACGTTATGATCAGGATTTTGAAGGGAAAGACCGGGCGGAGTCTTTCACAGTGTACAAATTCGATTCGTCCAGATCAACGGAGATCTTCGCTGGCGCTACCAAGCTGTCCATGACGGATCAGATTGAAGATTTGCTGAACGATTTATTTCATTGGTTGAAATGTTTGACCGAGATACGTAGAAAAGTAGACGGTGGTGAATGGCATGTTCACCTGGATGATATCGATGCCGTGTGGGATGATGAATTAGGCTGGAAAATGCCTGAAAACTGATTTCCATAATGAATGCCATGCACTTGCTTGCCAGCCTTCAAATCATAATCATTACCTTTTAGACTACTTACACTTGAAGTCGCTAAAAACGAGCTAATGTTCAATTTTAACGTCAGTTCTACTGAATCTCGGAAAACCCTAACACACTCAATGATCGTACTAAGCATCATTTTCTTTTTAGCAGTAGAAGCTTTCTTAAATACCTCGCGCCAAACAGGAATATAGGTCTAGAGAGCCTGCATTTCAACTTGTTCTACCTTTTTAGCATTGAGCTTCTGAATTACCTCAAAAAGAAATAGACCGCCCTAGTCCAAAGGATGCGGTCTATTTCTACCCGTAATACCTGAAAGCCGCCGCCCTTAAAAGCGGCTATTGCACTGGGAGCCGTGTTTCCGCACGGCTCTCTTTGCATTGTACGATTTATCTACCCAAACTATACCACGATCAAAACCAAATAAAAAGTCACTCCGCTTCCTGAACAACAAAAGAAACGGCATTTCTGCCGTTTCTTTAGGATGGACTCTCAGGGGCTCGAACCCTGGACAAATAGATTAAGAGTCTACTGCTCTACCAACTGAGCTAAGAGTCCATATGAAGTTTGGTGGAGCCAAGGGGGATCGAACCCCTGACCTCATCGCTGCCAGCGATGCGCTCTCCCAGCTGAGCTATGGCCCCAAACGTAATTTTCAGATGTATGTAATCACACATTCTAAAATTCAGTTCGGTGTATTTAAGTCATTCTGACAAATCCAAGCGCCGTAGGCGACTCCTATATAATATAAAAAATCGCCTTCGCTGTCAACACTTTTTTTAGTCATTAGACTAGCCACAACCCTACAATCTGTCCAGATCCCCAGTACTCTTAGATAACAGACCCTTCAGTTCCTTCATAAACATGTTAATATCCTTGAACTGCCGGTATACGGATGCAAAGCGAACGTAAGCGACCTCATCTACTGGATAGAGCTGCTCCATAACCAATTCACCGATCTGTTGGCTCTCTACTTCAGCTACAGCGATCCCACGTAGGGATTTCTCCACCTCAGAGACGATCTTCTCAAGACGTTCTACAGAGACGGGGCGTTTCTCGCAAGCACGGATAAGACCACGCAGTATTTTATCACGGCTGAACTCCTCGCGGCTGCCGTCTTTTTTGATCACGATTAACGGTGTTTCCTCGATCATTTCAAAGGTTGTAAACCGTTTGCTGCAACGCTCACATTCACGCCTGCGGCGGATGGACTTATTCTCATTCGCTGGTCGCGAGTCGAGCACTTTAGTATTTGTGTGATCGCAGTAAGGGCATTTCATAAGCTTCATCACTTCCTATTACATAATGTTTTTAGTCCCGGTATGTTAAACATCCGGCTTTTAAAGGGCTATTTCATTTTTTCCAGAAATCACCGTTTTTTTATTGTAATGATTATGGCAAGTCCGGCACATAATACAGTTACCAACAGAGGAGGTGAACAGCAATGAGCCAAAACAACAGCTCCAATAACCTTGTAGCTCCAAATTCCCGTGGTGCTTTGGAACAACTTAAATATGAAGTTGCCCAAGAACTCGGAATCACGCTTTCCCCAGATGGTTACCAAGGCAATAAAACTTCTTATGAAAATGGTTCGATCGGTGGTTACATCACTAAACGTCTTGTAACCCTGGCAGAACAACAATTGGCAGGTCAATACAAATAACCTGTCCACATAAGCTTACTGAAGAAGTATTAAACGATCGCAAGATCGTTTAATGCTTCTTTTTATACATAACACGGTTTTAGAATTCGTTGTAAATATCCGTGTACTGATCATAGTAATAGTTGACGCGCTGTACATAATGGCGGGTTTCACCAAACGGAATATCCTTAATGGTAGCATCCGTTCCATCCCAGATCCCCTCATCCAGCCATTTTTGAACTTTACCCGGTCCAGCATTATATGCAGCGATAACCGCTGTACGTTTACCTTCGAATTGACGGGATAATGTTGAAAGATACCAGGTACCTAGTTCAATATTTGCTGATGGTTCATGCTTTAGCTCCTCCATAGAAACATCAGGAAGCTTGGCCTTTTCAAGGGCCCATTTGGCGGTATCCGGCATAAGCTGCATTAAACCTATAGCACCTTTTCTGGATTCTCGTCCAGTTTTGAAGTTCGTTTCCACTCGGATAATCGAAGCCACTAGAAATGGGTCAATATCGTACGTAACGCTGTGCTTACGGATCTCATCTTTATAATGGATCGGATAAAACCAGGACATCCAGTTCGTACTCAGAAACAATATCGCAGTAAAACCAATGAATAACAGAAGAAGGACTCTTTTTTTACGTAACCATTTCATGATAAGCCCAGCCTGTCCCAAAGAACAGCAACCTGTTGCTCAGTGTGCGCAAGTTCGCCACTGTTGTCAATGATATAGTCCGCTTTGTTACGCTTCGCTTCAATATCCATCTGTGCATTTAAGCGTGCTTCTGCTTGTTCTATAGAAAGTCCGTTACGTTCCATTAATCGAGCGATTTGCACTTCACGAGGCACGTAGACCACCAGTATTTCATGGAACATGTTCTCGAGTCCTGATTCGAAAAGAAGAGGGATATCCACAATGGTTAACTTCTTTGGATCTTCTTCCTCCATGCTGTTCATACGTTCTTTAATCTCCCGCCGGATTGCGGGATGCGTCAGATTGTTCAGGGCTTGCAGGGCCGCCGGGTCTTGAAATACAATGTCCCCCAGCTTGCCCCTATTCAGTGTGCCATCCGAAGAGAGGATCTCGCTTCCGAATTGTTTCACAGCCGCAGCCAGCACCTCATGACCGGGGAGCATAACTTCTCTGGCGATCACATCCGCGTCAACCAGCCTCGCTCCCTTGCTCACAAGCAGTGCGGACACCGTGCTTTTTCCGGATGCAATGCCTCCGGTTAAGCCAATAATCATGTACTCACCTCATAATAGCTTCAGTATTCCCATTGTAATTAATAATAACGCGGGTAGTGCAGCAGCATGCTTCATCCAGTAGTTCCCGGCGAATCTTAATCCAGTCTTCATGCCCAGCAATAGAAATGTACCACTAAACAGAGCAATTGTAAGTGATGTCCATATCGGATTGAACCCCAGCAATGCTGCGCCAAGTCCAGCTCCAAAAGCATCTAGAGAGAGGGCAATCCCGAGCAGCATAGCCTCCATCGAAGAAATACTCCCGGAATCATCCATATCTGCAGAAGACGGAGTACGCAAGATCTGTACAACAATCCCCAATCGTCGTAACTCAAGGGAAAAGACAGCCGACTTTGCCTGCTCAGGAGCCATGGTAACCTGTTCTACAACATCTTCAGTATCAACAGCTACCTCTGCCCGAGCTTCTGTGGATAGCACATTTTCTTCACTACCTACTTTACGCTCACCTGTCTGTTCCTTCTCTTTCTGCATTAACATCTGGACGAGCGACCAGCACCCCATTAGCACGAGTATAACAGCGCCAACCTCAGAAGCTGCATGTGGAGACACTACCTTGGCAAGCAGAACACCCACTTGCATAGATACACAGATAACTACCCCCGAACAAAGCGAGATAATCAGAATGGAGAGCAATGGTATTTTCATTTTACGCAGTCCATATGTAATACCAACGCCAAAACCATCCAAACTCAAAGCAAAAGCTAGTAATATTAGTGAAAAAAATGGGCTGAGCACCCGCAATCCCTCCTGTGAAGAACCGGAACACTGAAGAATACACTTCATTCAGCTTCCGTTCTCTATTAAGCATTCTTCACACAGTATATGGGCGGGACAAGTAGTGGGTGCCAACCTAATTACCTCTTCAGTTTTCAACCTTACGCTGACAACTTGGACAATAATGCGTGCCGCGGCCACCTACAACCGTTTTCTCAATCATCGTTCCACAGTGGTTACACGGCTGATCTTTACGACCGTAAATCAACAGCTGTTGCTGATAAGTGCCGCTCTCACCTTGACCATTCACATATGATTTTACAGACGAACCACCAGCGTTTACCGCTTCCGTTAGCGTACTGACAATAGCGTGATGTAGCTGATCAAGTTGCTCATCCGAAAGATCTTTGGCGCTGACTTCAGGATGTATCCCTGCACGATGTAACGACTCATCTACATAAATATTACCTATGCCGACGATATATTCCTGATTCAGCAGCAGTGATTTAATTTTTGTGCTTTTGCCTGATACAATCTGCTTAAACCTCTCCGGCGTAAAGGATGGCTCCAGCGGCTCCTGTCCTAGCTTATTAAGAGGAGGCAGCTGGAGGTCTTCACCAATCTGAAAAAGATGCATTGTACCAAACTGACGAACATCCGTGTAACGCAGCTCAGTGCCATCGGTAAAATGGAATATCACATGCGTATGCTTGTCCAGTGGATCTTCGTTCGAAAAAAGTCCGTAACGGCCCTCCATCCGTAAATGAGATACCAGCACCAAACCGTCTAACACGATGCGCAAAAATTTCCCTCTTCGTTCAACATTAACAATGCTATGACCTGCGAGCAGGTTGGCAAAAGCCTGAATATCATCCGGCCGCTGAATAATCCGGGCCAACCGGACGGTTACACTCTCTATCTGCTTTCCATTAACTAAATCATTCAGTGTTCTCTTGACTGTCTCTACTTCCGGTAATTCCGGCATGATGTCTTCACCTCAACTACATTATAGCTGATATGCACACCTTAAAGGGAGCCTATTTCGCTTCGTACCAGTTGCTGCCAAAACTTACCTCTGCTTTAAGCGGCACCGATAACTGCAATGCTCCACCCATTACTTCCGGCAAAAGCGTCTTCATGAGCTCCATTTCATCCTCTGGCACCTCGAATACAAGCTCATCGTGTACCTGAAGCAACATACGGCTCTTTAGCCCACGCTCAAATAGCGCCTTGTCCATATGCACCATCGCCAGCTTAATAATATCAGCGGCAGTTCCTTGTATAGGTGTGTTCATTGCTGTACGTTCCGCAAAAGAACGCAGATTAAAGTTCTTGGCATTAATCTCAGGCAAGTAACGACGGCGTTCCAGCAGCGTGGTTACATAACCATATTTCCTTGCATCAACTACGATATCATCCATATATCGACGTACACCTTGGTATACCTCGAAATACTGCTCAATAAATTGAGCGGCTTCTTTGCGAGGAATATTCAAGTTCTGCGACAGACCATAATCACTAATTCCGTACACAATACCAAAGTTAACGGCTTTAGCAGCACGACGCATATTGCTATCAACCTGATCGGCGGTAACTCCAAATACATCCATCGCTGTCTTCGTGTGAATATCCATATCATGGAGAAAAGCTTCCTTCATCCGCTCATCACCGGAGATGTGCGCAAGTACCCGTAGTTCAATCTGCGAATAGTCCGCCGCCAGAATGGACCAGCCCGGTTCGGATGGAACAAACACTTTACGGATTTTACGTCCTTCTTCTAAGCGGATTGGAATGTTCTGCAGGTTCGGAAATTGGCTGCTAAGCCGTCCTGTCGCAGCAATCGTCTGCCGATAGAATGTATGCACCTTCCCTGTTTTCGGGGAAATTTCCTTGAGCAGCCCCTCTACATAGGTGGATTGCAATTTAGCAATCGTGCGATATTGTAGAATCAAACGTACCACATCGTGATACGGTGCTAACTTTTCCAGCACCTCTGCGTCTGTTGAATATCCGGTCTTCGTCTTCTTGACGACAGGAAGACCCAGTTTTACAAATAAGATCTCGCCCAACTGCTTTGGTGAATTCAAATTAAACTCTGTGCCACAAATTTCATAAATTTCGGTGACCAGCTTGGAAATCTGAGCTTCGAATTCTTTTCCTAATTCTTTAAGATCCCCTTCGTTGACTGCAATCCCCTGTTTCTCCATATCCGCAAGAATACGTGATAATGGCATTTCGAGATCCTCGAACAGTCCGGTCATCGCCGTTTCAATCAATTCCTGCTGTTGTTTCTGTGCGATGCCAAGTACCGCAGCACTCTTACGTGCGACATGATTTCCTAAGATTTCAAGCTCAGGAATCTTATATTTGGCGCCTTTACCAAATACATCTTCATCAGGTGACAATCTTGGCAAGCCGTATTTCGTAGCGAGATCGTTTAGGTTCTGATTAGCTTCCGTCGGATCCAGCAAATAAGCCGCCAGCTGCACATCATGGGCTGCACCTGCAAAAGCAATCCCCTGCCAATGCAGTGCCAAATCAGCACGGTGAAGATCATATCCGCTCTTCGGAGCCTTCTCATCTCCTAACCAGTCGCGTAGCTTCGCAGCCGCTGGTTTCTGTAGTAATCCAAACGGCACATAATAATGTCGCTCCAGAGTAGATAGCCCTACCCCGATCACCTCGGCACGATGCGGATTATCCCCATTGGATTCCACATGCAGCGCTGAAATACTAGGCAACGCTTCATTTAGCGCCTCAAGTTCATCTTCACTCACGATCGAAATATCGAGTGTAGCAGCTTCTACTTCCGCTGCACCCTCTTCTCCATCAGCTACTGGAGCATAGGCACTAAGTGACAACCTTTCCAGAAGTGATTTGAATTCTAATTTTGCGAGTGCGGGTCCTGCTGTATCCGCAGAAATTCCGTTAAAGATCATATCTTCCCACGAATGTTCAAGAGGCACTTCACGATAGATGGTTGCCAGTTTCTTACTCATGACAGCGTCTTCCGCGTGAGCTTCCAGCTTTTCTTTCATTTTACCTTTAAGCTCACCGGTTCCTGCTAATACGCCTTCAACCGATCCAAATTGATGCAACAGCTTGAGCGCTGTTTTCTCACCAACACCCGGAACGCCCGGAATGTTATCACTCGCATCACCCATCAGTCCCTTAAGGTCGATGATCTGCTCGGGTGTTAAATCATATTTCTCACGAATTTGTTCTGGTCCATAAAGCTCAACCTCAGTAACACCTTTGCGGATCAACGCAACGGTCGTATGTTCGGAAGCCAGTTGAAGCATATCCTTGTCTCCCGACACGATCATAACCTGCCGGCCTGCTTCATCTGCTTGGCGAGAAATGGTTCCAATAATATCATCGGCCTCATAATTGCCAATTTCAAACTGCGGTACACCCAGATTTCTGAGCAAATCTTTCAGCAGTGGAAACTGCTCGGAGAGCTCGGGAGGTGTCTTTTGCCGACCGCCTTTATAATCCTCATAACCTTCATGCCGGAATGTGACTTTCCCTGCATCGAAGGCAACAATCATATGTGTCGGCTTGTGTTCTTCAATTAAACGGAGCAGCATCGTTGTGAAACCGTACACCGCGTTCGTCTGTTGCCCTGCTGTATTCGTTAGCGGGGGCATCGCGAAGAATGCGCGGTAAATAATATTATTTCCATCTATAAGTATCAACTTGTCCATAGTGCACCTCGCCTTTTTCATGCTTACTTCTTACATCTTAACATATGGCCTGTCCAAGTAGAAACGGCTATACAACAAGTAGCCGCCCTTATACAAGGACGGCTACTTTCATTTACCTAAAAAACACAAAAGATGTGAAGGTGCAAGTAATGGAGGAGAGGTTTGGAACTGTAGGAGCAGAGCGCCCGCCTTTGTCTCTGGATTTACACCACTAAAGGTGGTTAAAATAAAATAAATCTGGAGATAACAGCGGCCGAAAGTCCAAACACTCTCTGTAATTACCAGCCACTGAACATCTTTTGCAAAACACTACTCATTCAAATCTGGACGACTACCGGTAACCAGGTAAACTACGCTTTCACCAATGTTAGTAGCGTGATCGCCAATCCGTTCGATATAACGGCCTACCAGTGTCAATAACATAGCTTGGGATACTGTCTCCGGCTTTGTTACCATATAAGAATACAACTCATTGATCATCGCACCATACAATTGATCGACCTGATCATCATCCTGTGCCATTTTATAAGCCAGATCAGTGTTCTCATCCAGGTAAGACTGGATCGCCTCATCGATCATAATTGTCACGATTTCAGCCATACGAGGAATGTCTACAAGGGGCTTAATCAACTGTTGGCCTTGAAGACGCATGGTCGCCTTAGCTACATCAATCGCCAGATCCCCCATGCGTTCCAAATCGCTTGATATTTTGAAGGCAACGATAATGCGGCGCAAATCCTTAGCTACGGGCTGCTGCGTAATAATTAAGCGTGAGCCAATTTCCATGATTTTATCTTCCATGGCATTCAGCTGTAAATCCGCTTCAACGACTTCCTGTGCGAGCGTTGTATCTAGATTTTGTAATGCATTAATTGCACCTTCAAGAGCATCCTTAACATGCTCACCCATCTGCTGCAGCAGACTGCGCAGCTCTTCCAAGTCTTTATCAAATTCTTTTCTGCGAATCATAATAAGAGCGATCCTCCTCATTAACGTATGGTCAGCTTGCCATTTCCAGGGACGAACACCCTTTTAAATCTGATCAGCCGAAACGTCCGGAAATATAATCTTCAGTGCGGGAATCTTTAGGGTTCGAGAAAAGCACCTCTGTGTCCGCCGCCTCTACAATTACACCATTTAAGAAAAACACGGTTCGACCGGATACACGTGCGGCCTGATGCATGTTATGAGTTACCATAACAATGGTATACTCACTTCTTAATTCCTGAACAAGCTCTTCTATCTTGAGAGTGGATACAGGATCGAGCGCAGAGGTTGCCTCATCCATTAGCAGAATATCAGGCTGTACTGCTAACGCTCTAGCAATACAAAGCCGCTGCTGCTGTCCACCAGACAAGCTAAGGGCAGATTTCTTCAGAAAATCTTTCACTTCCTCCCATAGGGCGGAGTGACGCAAGCTTTTTTCTACGATCTCATCCAGTTCACTTTTGGAACGGATGCCGTGTAAACGGGGACCGTAAGCTACATTGTCGTAAATCGACTTAGGAAAAGGATTCGGCTGTTGAAACACCATACCGACCTGCTTACGCAGGCTTTCCACCTCTACCTCATCACTATAAATATTTTTGCCACCGATGTTTACAGTTCCTTCTATACGTGTGCCAGGAATCATATCATTCATACGATTCAATGTGCGAAGCAACGTGGATTTCCCGCAACCGGAAGGTCCAATAAAAGCGGTAACCTGTTTCTCCGGGATTTGCAGATTCACATTCTTCAGTGCGTGGAACGACTCATAGTAGAGATCAAGATTCTCTATGTCAATGATGGATTTCATTAGTGTTTACGTCTCCTTCTCATCATCTTCGATCTCCATGATAAGCTTTTAGTGTAAATACAGTTGGAGAGAAATGTTAACGCAATGTAAAATCAGTGAGATGAATGGGTCCACATCACAGTATTTCCCCAGAAGCCAACTAGTACTCCGAGCATTTCTTATTTATGAAAAGTATAGAAAAAATAGAACTCCAGTCACTCTAAATGACCGGAGCTCTTTTTTTATTAACCACTAATTTATAGCCTACGCCTCGAATCGAATCGATATGAACGGATTCTGGATCCAGCTCAAGCTTTTTACGAAGTGAACTTACATGCACGTCCACCGTACGCTGCCCACCAATATAATCAAAGCCCCATACAGCATTCATGAGATCATCTCTCGTCAACACAACTCCTGGCTTACGAGCCAAATATAATAGCACTTCGAACTCTTTAGGCCGCAAGTTAATACTATGACCACCGAGGGAGACTTCATATCTCTCAGGGTAAATCTCTAATTGACCTAAGATAATGGTAGAAGCAGAGATAGGTGTTTCTGTCGGTGCTTCCTCAGCAAGTCCAGAAATCCTCCGAAGTACAGCACTTACTCTAGCGAGCAGTTCAGAGACGCCGAATGGTTTGGTTATATAATCATCAGCACCTGATTTCAGCCCTCTAACAACATCTTCTTCCGCATTTTTGGCGGTCAACACAATAATAGGTGTACGGATACCTTGTCCACGCAATTTATCAAGGATGTCAATGCCATTCATACCTGGCAACATCAGATCTAATACGATCAAGTCAAAAGGTTCCCTCGTCGCACGATCATATCCTGCCGTACCATGATCCTCTACTGTTACCTCGTAACCTTCCTGCGTTAAGTTATAGGACAGCAGCCGGGCCAGTGTCGGTTCGTCTTCAATGACAAGCAATCGTTGAGCCATAGGTTCCCCCGTCTTCCATATAGTTTGATTTTTACAAAGCAACAACAAAACAATCATATCACCACAATGTTAACTTGGTGTAAAATCAATAAGATGAATTTACAAAAATCTAATCCACCTTTTCTTCCTGCAAGAGCGGCAACTCAATAATAAATGAACTTCCGATCCCCAGATCACTTTTAACCGAAATCACACCATGGTGCAGATCTATCAAGTGCTTCACAATAGACAGTCCCAGCCCCGTTCCACCGGAACTTCTTGATCTTGCTTTATCCACTCGATAAAAACGTTCGAAAATGCGCGGCAGATCCTTTTTGGGAATCCCCATCCCTGTATCGGTAACGGTAAATTGGACATTCTCTGAACCATCTGGCTTCAGTATATTCTTAACGTAGACTTTTACGCTACCCCCTTCATGCGTGTAATTAATCGCATTGGAGAGCAGATTCATAAAAATTTGACGTAGTTTATCTTCATCGGCCTCAATGAACAGCTCCTCAGGAACCTCTACGTTAAGACTAATACTTTTCTTCTCAGCCACTTTGCTAATGGTTCCCAGCACGGAATCAAAGAATTCAATAATATGAACAGGTGAGCAATCGAGCTGCACACGTTTAGATTCGATTTTAGATAATTCCAGAATATCTCCAATCAATCGATTTAAGCGTTCGTTCTCATCATAAATAATTTGCAAGAAGGAACGGGCTGTCTTCTCATCCTTAACCCCACCACCCAGCAAGGTCTCAGCAAATCCTTTAACAGCGGCAACCGGCGTCTTCAATTCATGGGATACGTTAGCGACAAATTCACTTCGCATCCGCTCCAAGCGACGAATCTCTGTTACTTCCTGCAGCAGGAAGAGCATGCCTCTATACGTCCCGTCCTGGATCATAGGTACTGCGTCCATGCGTACAATCCGCTCTCTCGGATTGTAAATACTTCGTTCTTCATGGAGCGGTTCTTTATTCGATACCCCTTCTTCAAGCAGACGTGTTAACTCATAATGACGCTTTAGCTCCTTGTACGAATGACCCGCCATTTCACTGTTGCTAACATCCAGCATCCGCTCTGAAGCTCGGTTCAGCAGGGCAATTTCTTCGTCCGCATTGATCATTATGATGCCGCCAGTCATATTGTCCAGTACGCTTTGCAGCAGATCCTCATTATCACGAATAGTCTTAAGCTGAGCTTGAAGACTGTCAGCCATGGCATTTATTGCTGTCGCCAGCTGCCCGACCTCATCTTTACGCTTCAAATGGACTCTTGCATCATAATCAAGATCTGTAATACGCCGCGCGACTCTCGTGATTTGTTCAAGCGGTGAAGTCATGCTCGATGCCACTTTGTAGCTGACAATAGTTGCTGCCAGGAACAAAACAACTAACCCCCCAGCCATAATCATCCAAGCACGGTTAAGCCCTTCCGTTACTGCATCCAGTCCCATCGAGACCCGAATGTAACCGTCAAAACCATGATCTGAGGTCACCCGCTCAGCTACATATAACATCTCGCGATCTAAAGTTTCGCTGTAACGAATGGCTCGTCCAGTCCCCTCTTTAGCCGCAACAATCTCCTCTTCACGATTGGCGTGATTGTCCATCTCCAGAGGATTTTTCTCTGAATCCCCTAAAACTTCACCTGACTTACTGATAAAAGTAATCCGGGAATCTAGAAGCTCGGCGACATGCTCTGCCTGCTCCGTGTAATACGGAATGGCATTGGTGGCGTTCATATCTACAAATTCCAATGTGCCTGCGAGTAAATTTATTTCCCGGGACATGTTCTCTTCGAGAGCAGCTATATGGGAGCTCTTAAACAGATGAGCCATCGTAAATCCAGTGCCAATCATGGAAATACCGATTAAGGCCATAAGTATAAACGTAAGACGAGCGCGAAACGGTTTCATCTGAAGTGTGCCTCTCCCTTTTTCATTGTATCTTTTATCCTAACTTCATTTTCATCAAAAAACCAGTGCTACTATTTTCGTGACATAAATCCCTACTATAATAGATTATATAAAAATAACAGCCCAAGTTGATTATCTCTGGACTGTTACTTTGTATTACTTTTGTAAAATATCATGATTTCATTCTATACAGGTTGCAAGAAACCACTGATTGCCCTGAGCATCTCTAATACCCGCTCCTCTTTCTCCATAAGGCTTATCCAATGGTTCTTCAATGATGGATGCCCCGGCATCCAAGCACTTACGAAAGGTCTCATCCACATTTCTTACATATAGATGAATAGCGAGCTGTACTGGTGAATATTTCTCATTAGCTTCGGAAACCTCGATGATCGAATCTCCTATTCTAAGTTCTGCATGTCTAATCTTGCCTTCATCATTCCGCAGCATATCATTAATTCTTGCATCAAAGCAGTTCACAACAAAATCAATCAATTGATCTGCACCAGCCACGATAAAATACGGAGTAACGTTAAGAAGACCATTTCTAATATAATGTGGTACCATTCGTAAACCTCCTTTAGACAAGCATAAACACCTTCGACATCCCTATCTATATGGACGCTAAGTGATTATACGAGGAATATAAGGATAAATTATAGCGTGGAACATATAAATTCTTATATTTTCGATAAAACCGGAGAAAAAGCCATAGCAGCGGATGTCCCCACTTTATGACTAATTCACCGGACTGTACCCGACTTATTTAAATACAGGCTCTTTAAACTGAGTTAATTTTGCTGCGGAATCTTTCTCTACATCTGCGTGCAGACTGTTACCATGGGCATCCATCGTTACAATAGCAGCGAAACCATCCACATCCAAATGCCACATTGCTTCAGGAATGCCAAATTCCATAAAATCAACAGCATTTACCTTCTTGATGCATTCCGCATAATACTGTGCAGCGCCACCAATCGCATTGAGATATACGCCCCCGTGCTCCTGAAGAGCTTTTAACGTTTTAGGACCCATTCCACCTTTTCCGATGACGGCACGAATTCCAAATTTTTTGATAATATCGCCTTGATAGGGCTCTTCACGGATACTAGTAGTCGGACCGGCTGCTTTAACATGCCAGCCTTCCTCGTCCTTCATCATTACAGGACCACAGTGATAGATAACTGCACCGTTCAAATCCACCGGAGCCTCATGATCCATTAGATATTTATGAAGTGCGTCACGGCCCGTATGCATTTCACCGGATAAAATTACTACATCCCCAACTCGTAAACTACGGATATCCTCTTCACTAATCGGTGTAGTCAGGTGGACTTCGCGAGATCCAGTAGCTGCATTGTCTTCACCTGCATCTGCCACTTCCGTTTCCGACGCCTGGTCCCGTCCATCATCAACCGAAATCCCTGTACCACTCTCGTACAACCAGTCCTCTATATTGCCTGTTGACGGATCAACCAGCACACCTTGGCGACGGAAAGCCCAACAATTGTAGGCAACAGATACGAAAAAGCTGGCTGGCAAACGATTCATAACGCCGACCTTACAACCAAGCAGCGAAACTTCCCCACCAAAGCCCATCGTTCCAATACCCAACTTATTGGCATTCTCCATGATGTAGTCTTCCAGCTTGCTGAGATCCTCTATTGGATTAACATCCTCCACTTTGCGGAACAACTGCTTCTTAGCCAGCTCATAGCCAGTTGTGCGGTCGCCGCCGATACCAACACCAATAAAACCAGCGCTACAGCCTTGCCCTTGTGCCTGATAAACAGCATGTAAAATACATTTGCGAATTCCGTCCAGATCACGGCCTGCCTTGCCCAATCCTTCTAATTCTGCTGGAAGGCTGTATTGAATATTCTTATTCTCGCAGCCGCCACCCTTCAGAATCAGTCTGACATCTATTTTTTCCTCTTCCCATTGTTCAAAATGAATGACCGGTGTACCTGCTCCCAAATTATCTCCGCTGTTCTCACCTGTCAATGAATCTACAGAATTTGGACGAAGCTTACCATTCTTGGTCGCCCGTACAATGGCGTTGTGAATATCTTTTTTCATCTCAATCTGATTGATTCCCACAGGTGTGTGAATGATAAATGTAGGCATTCCCGTATCCTGACAGATCGGTGATACTTGCTGCTCAGCCATTCCGATATTTTGAGCAATCGTAGTTAACGCAAGACCTGACCGGGTAGCTCTGTCCTCTAGTGCGCGACCCTTGGCGACCGCCCGGCGTACATCACCCGGCAAGTTCGTGGACGTTTCAACAATTAGATTATAAATGCTGTCTTCAAAATGCTGCATATTCATTCAAGCTCCTCTCAGCAGATCCAGATTATCAAAAGTCTGATACAATTAGTATAATAATATCATACCTAGCAGCTCATGAAAGGGGTTACTTTAAAATTGAACTACCATTTTTCCGCCTATTTATATCGGCTTCAATACATTCAGCGCTGGAGCCTAATGCGCAGCACCGCACCTGAGAACGTTGCTGAGCATTCTTTCCATGTAGCTCTGCTCACACATATGCTCTGTTCCATTGGTAATATTCATTATGGACGTTCATTAAACGCCGAAAGAGCAGCAACTATGGCCCTGTTCCATGATGCCAGCGAAGTGTTCACGGGTGACATTGCCACACCAGTGAAATACAATAATCCTCGGCTACTAACCAGCTTCCGCGAAATGGAAAGAATTGCTGCGGAACGCTTGACCGGTATGATTCCTCCCGAACTTCAGGGCATTTACACGCAGCTCATGCAGCCAGAAGACAGTTCTCCCGATTCGGAGGACGTTCTCCTGCACAGCTACGTTAAGGCAGCCGATCGACTGGATGCTTACCTAAAGTGTGTCTGGGAGGTTGCTGCGGGCAACCGTGAATTCGCAGCGGCGAAAGAGCAGACAGGTGCGAAGCTACGCGGACTCGGCTTACAGGAAGTAGATTATTTCCTCACTCATATGGCTCCGAGCTTTGAAATGTCGCTCGATGAGCTGTCTGCTGGAAACTAAATCCCAAGATCAATACAAAAAGCTCTAATTCGGCTAACCCTAATTAGAGCTTTTTATATAAGTATCTAGGTTTGGTTGGCTGAGCCTCTACCCGTTTACGACCTCGCCACCGTTTACATGGATGACCTGTCCGGTCACATAACTCGAATCGTCGGAGGCTAGATATACATAAGCTGGGGCCAGCTCCTCCGGTTGTCCCGGTCGCTTCATAGGCTGCGTACCGCCGAACTCACTAACCTGTTTTGCATCAAAAGTAGATGGAATAAGCGGTGTCCAAATTGGACCCGGAGCAACGCCATTTACCCGAATGCCTTTCTCTGCCAGATTCGTAGATAAGGAACGCGTGAAGCTCAGAATGGCTCCTTTCGTTGACGAATAGTCCAGTAATTGTGGACTACCACGATAAGCGGTAATCGAAGTCGTATTAATGATAGCAGATCCTGCTTTTAGATGAGGCATAGCCGCTTTGGTCAAATAAAACATTGCAAAAATGTTCGTACGGAATGTTCGCTCTAGCTGCTCGGACGTAATATCCTCGATCTTAGCTTGTGGGTGTTGCTCCGCCGCGTTATTGATGAGAATATCCAGTTTCCCGAGGCCCTCTACCGTCTGTTTAATGAGATCTTTACAGAAGGTTTCCACACCAATATCTCCTGGAATCAGAATGCATTTGCGACCTTCCTGCTCCACCTGGCGTTTCGTTTCCTCTGCATCAGAGTGTTCATTCAGATATGATATAACTACATCGGCGCCTTCTTTTGCAAAAAGAACAGCCACTGCCCGTCCGATCCCGCTGTCTCCTCCAGTAATAAGTGCCGCCTTGCCCTGCAATTTACCTGCCGCCTTATAATTAGCCGGCTCATATTTGGGCAACGGCTTCATTTCGCTCTCAATTCCTGGTTGATGATGCTGTTCTTGCGGGGGTAAGGTTTTCGTAGCTTGCTTGTCGTTTGACATAATCCTAGCTCCTCTCGTTAAGTAATTGATAGTTAACTGATCGTCTTAGGATGGCTCAAGCGTATACGTTTATACGCCGGCTTTATCATTTTTTTAAATTGCTGTATGAAAAGTTACTTACCACATGGCTGAGAGAATCAAACACCCTGAAGTTCATTTGAACGCAAATAAGGACTGTCCCCTAAGCCATGAAATGGCGATGTGGAACAGTCCTTATCGTTTAATGAAATTTAGCTTTGCTTCAGAAGAAGCAATTTTGCCTTAAGCTCTACAATTTTAGTTATAAGATCTCCCGCAATCAGATTCTTTTGATCGTCGGTTAGCTTGATATATCTGTCATACACCCAGTTTACTGCTGCCTCATCATTCAATACTAACAAATCTACAGCAGGAAGCTTGCCAATCTTAAAACCCACATTATTTGCTTTCTGTTGGTCGGTTAAGTTAGTCTTTCCCTGATAGTAACCCAACACCTTTAACTCCGAGTCATATAGAAGAACCATATATTCCTCTTCAAAATTCGGTTGAGTATAAAATGGTGATTCATCGTAATCAAAACTTTCATACGAATACTCAACAGCGCTATAACTTTTAGAAACCTCATTAAGATACGCTACCGTAGATGAAATATGTTCTACATTAAAATCCTTAGTAGGGTCCAACATATAGAATGCTGTATTTGGGGTTGTAGTAAAGTACTTCACTTCAGGATGTTGCTGAACAAATGCACTAGCTATCGAGATGCTATTTTGAATGTATTGCGAATTGCTCGCTCCTGTAATGTTTACACCCTCACTATATTTAGTTACCATTGACATATCAAGAGTAGTATATTTCACATTAAGATCCAATTTTATTGTCTTATAGCCAATGGGTGCACCATTCTTACCAAATAAAATTATCGTCATGTAATCCTTTACATGCTCTGAGTAGATTGGAAAACTAATTAAAGAAGATACAGGGAAGCTCTCACGTTCTTTTTCCCAATCTAATGCTTCTTCAGGAACGGTAGTGAAATAATACTCTGCGTGATTAGTTTTGCTAAATATTTCGTGTGATAATCCAGTCATCTTAATTGTAATAGTAGCTGCATTCGTATATTTATATACAGCCTCCTGTACTAAAGTTATGCCGTTCACTTCGGGAACATTCACCGCAGGTGTCGGTGTTGGTGTTGGTGTTGGCGTTGGTGTTGGTGTTGGTGTGGTTGTTGGTGTTTCCCCGCCACTACCGCCTCCACCACCGCTCGAACCACCAGCAGCCGCTCCTACAGTAGGTGTAACGGTGGGAGTAGGCATAGTGATGGAATCCTTCAGAGATCCCTCTAACAGATCGGGCTTTTTCTCAAACGAAGACCCTTTAGCCCCATCGTTCACTGTTGCAGATAATAGCTGACCTTGTCCAGTTACCTTTGTGAGTGCATCCAGAATAACCTTATTCACAGTAGTACCTTGGCCTAGTTTAAGAATTGCTCCAGTCTGTACAAATATACTCTTGATTTGGGTTGCTCCTTCAGTTACAAGACGAACAACTCCGCCTTTTCTCTGAACGACTACTTGCTCTATGATAGAATTCTTGAAGTGTATAGAATCAACACCTCCACCCTTAACAAAGACTTTTCCTTTTACAGTTACATTATCTAGTGATACTTCACCTTCTCCAATGCCTTCATCCAAAAGCAAATCCCCGTATATAACAGCGTTCTGAAGGTTAACCCCATAAGTACTCACTGTTACACTCTCATAACCCGTTAGGTGAGCAGGGTCTTTGCTGCCAAAAACTCCTGACTGCGTGATATGAAATCCACCACCCATTGGTGTATTCAAGGATTCCAATATAGCTACTGCTTCAGCCCGGGTCAAAGCTTGCAATGGAGCAAAATTCCCGTTAGGATATCCTTTCATTGCTCCTAGATTCACCATTCCCGCTACCTTGCTCTCACTCCATGACGCTATCTGGTCCCGATCTTTGAATTGATCCAATACGACAGGGTCTGGATCTTCCAATTTCAGCAGCATACTGATTATTACCGCAACCTCCTGGCGGGTAACAGGATCATTTGGGCGAACCTTATCGCCATAGCCCTTTATGTAACCTTGCGTAACTGCCTTGGAGAATTCCTCATACACCCAGCCACTTGCAGGCAAATCAGTAAATTTCACTGGTTGACTCTTTGTGATCTCGAAGAAACGATTCACAAGGGCAACAAATTCAGCTCTCGAAATGCTTTGATTAGGCTTTACCGATCCATCTTCAAATCCTTTTAACCAGCCCTTCTCTAACCAGCTTTCGATCTGCTGCTGCGCCCAGTGACCCTCATAGTCTTTAACCGAGCTATCTGCTGCTGCGGATACGGAACCCAACGAACTAAATACTAAACTGAGACCCAAGCTTACACTCACAATCCTTCTTAACTTCACACCCATCCAAACTCCCCCGTAATCCCTCAGATAATAAAATAATTGTAATTTTAAACCAATCGCATAAACATTTTTATATTACTCTATTACTACGTAATTGAAAACGTTTTTTTCTCTAGGAAATAACTACTGTGATATTCTCAACACACAAAAAAAACCGCTCTCCTTTACGGAAGCGGGCTCATAGTCGTACAGATTAAATAATATCGTTAAATACCATGAAGAATACCATCAGCAGCAATGACACGGACAGCAGCGCACTAAGCGTACGCAATTTGCCTGTTTCTGCTTTGACATCACGGTTCTCACGAATTCCAGCAGCAGCAAGACGCAGAGGCTTGCTCATAATACCACCAAGCGCAAACATTGCTAGCAACAATACAACGATAATGATCATCCATGCTACAGAATAATCACCCTTGGTCATCATGTAACCACCTGTAAGTAGTTGGATCACTAAACCGTACTGGGCAAAGCGGTTAAATCCAGTAACTGCACTTAACGTACCTTCTTTTGCTGCAGGCGACAATTTTTCAACACGACCGATGATGAAAGGCAGTACAAGGTAAAATCCTAGTGCCAGCGTCCCGATCATATGTAAGAAAAACAAAACGTTCCAATCCATATCATATCTCCTCCAATTTAACTGTGATAATAGTTACATATAATTATACCCATAATATTAGAATAAGAAAAGCAACTTAGGTGTCCATTCTTTGAAGTTGTTGATATAAAAAAAGAGAGCGCCCTTAAGCCATTTCACGGCCTTCGGGACCCTCCCCTTTCATCTGGCACAATCTACACAGATAATATTGCTGTTACACTACGTACGGACTCTGCGGACTTATCTAAAGCCGCTTTCTCCTCAGCCGTAAGCTCCAGTTCAAAGATCTTCTCAATCCCATTCGCACCAAGAAGAGCTGGAACGCCCAGAAACAGATTGTCATAACCATATTCGCCTTCAAGCAAGGCAATAACCGGAATGATCCGTTTCTTATCCTTCAAGATCGCTTCCGTCATCTGAACTAAAGAGGCTGCAGGAGCATAATACGCACTACCATTTCCTAAAAGGTCAACGATTTCCCCGCCACCCACACGTGTACGCTTCACAATCTCCTCGATACGATCCGTAGGAATCAATGTATCGATTGGAATGCCTCCGACACTAGAATAACGAACGAGCGGTACCATATCATTGCCGTGTCCTCCTATTACGAAACCACGTACATCTTCAACGGATACGTTCAGTTCTTGCGCAATAAAAGTGCAGTAACGCGCTGTATCCAGCACGCCGGATTGTCCAATTACGCGGTTTTTCGGAAAGCCTAACGCTTCAAATGCAGCATAAGTCATCGCATCTACCGGATTACTCAAAATAATTACGATGGATTCCGGTGCTACATCTCTTACGTTCTCGCATACCGACTTTACAATCCCTGCATTGATATTCACAAGATCGTCGCGGCTCATCCCAGGTTTACGGGCAATCCCTGCAGTGATAATTACAATATCAGAATCTACAGCATCTTCATAACTTGAGGTTCCTATAATATGACTGTCGAATCTCTGCACAGGACCTGCTTCTTGCATGTCAAGCGCCTTACCCTTGGTTGGGTTCTCCATTTGTGGAATATCGAGCAGCACAACGTCTCCAAGTTCCTTTTGAGCTAACATAAGAGCTGTAGTAGCGCCGGTAAAACCGGCGCCTACCACTGTAATTTTATAACGCTTGATCGCCACAGATTCGCCTCCTAGAAATGATAAAGGTAAGGCTAATGTTATCTGGCTAATCTAACCTATAGGTGGTTAATAATTTCGTCTGCAAATGCGGAGCATTTCAGCTCAGTTGCACCTTCCATCAGACGGGCAAAGTCATAAGTCACGGTCTTATTGTTGATAGCAGTTTCCATACCTTTATAAATCAGGTCCGCTGCTTCCTGCCAGCCCAAGTGCTCCAAGAGCATTACGCCGGACAGAATAACAGAACCGGGATTCACAACGTCTTTGTCTGCATATTTAGGAGCTGTACCATGGGTAGCTTCAAAGATGGCGTGGCCAGTAATGTAGTTAATGTTCGCTCCAGGAGCGATGCCGATGCCGCCGATTTGTGCAGCCAGTGCGTCGGACAGGTAATCCCCGTTCAGGTTCAACGTAGCAATAACATCGAAATCAGTTGGACGAGTCAGAACTTGTTGCAGCGCGATATCCGCAATTGCATCCTTGATAATGATTTTGCCAGCAGCTTCAGCATCCTTCTGAGCAGCATTAGCGGCAGCCTCACCGTCACGTTCCTTAATCACATCATATTGACTCCAAGTGAAGACCTTATCTCCGAACTCTTGCTCAGCTACTTCATAACCCCAGTTTTTGAAGGCACCTTCAGTAAACTTCATGATGTTTCCTTTGTGAACAAGCGTTACGCTCTTACGTCCGTGCTTGATCGCATATTCAATTGCAGCGCGCACCAAGCGCTTCGAACCTTCGGAGGATACCGGTTTGATACCAATACCAGAAGTTTCAGGGAAACGGATTTTGTTAACTCCCATTTCTTTTTGCAGGAATTCGATGACTTTCTTCACTTCAGCAGAGCCTTCTTGATATTCAATCCCTGCATAGATATCCTCTGTATTCTCACGGAAAATAACCATATCCACCAGCTCAGGACGTTTAACAGGAGAAGGAACACCTTGGAAATAACGAACTGGACGCAGACATACGTACAAATCCAATTCTTGACGCAAAGCTACATTCAATGAACGAATACCGCCTCCGATTGGAGTAGTAAGTGGTCCCTTGATCGCCACAAAATATTCGCGGATTGCTTCCAACGTATCATTTGGCAACCATTCACCATATGTATTGAAAGCTTTTTCGCCAGCAAATACTTCGTACCAAGCGATTTGCTTAGTGCCACCATAAGCTTTAGTTACTGCTGCATCAAGTACGCGCTTGGAAGCTTTCCAAATATCACGGCCTGTGCCGTCACCCTCGATAAAAGGAATGATTGGATTATTCGGAACTTGTAGTTTTCCTTCTTTAATCGTGATTTGTTCGCCTTCTGTAGGTAGATCGAATTTTTCTAGTTTCAACATTTGAGTGTATTCCTCCTAAAGTTTTGTGGGATTTAAATAGCATTGACAAGCATCCAAGCATAAACGCCTTCGGCGTCCTTATAAGGACGGTAAGTGTTTAAGCGAGAAATATAAGACATAAAGTATCGTGTGAAACTTATACTTTCTTATATTTGAACAAAACTCTCATCATCATTAAAATCAAAAATTTAAAACACTATTGCTAGGGTTCATTCTACTAAACTTTAGGAGCAGCCCGCAAGGCTGCTCTTCTATCTTTCGTCTACTGGAACGTATTTCTGTTCAACCATACCCGTGTATTCTGCACGTGGACGAATAATGCGGTTATCTGTATATTGCTCCAGAATATGCGCAGTCCAACCTGAAGTCCGGCTAATTGCAAAAATAGGAGTGAACAGTTCACGATCTATGCCTAGCTGTGTATAAACAGAAGCCGAATAGAAATCAACATTCGGTCTTAATCCCTTTTGCCCGGTAATCAATTGTTCAATATTTACGGACATGTCGTAAAGGGTGGTGTCATTTTTCATCGTGCCAAGCTCCAGCGACATTTTCATCAAATGTTTTGCACGTGGATCACCATTCTTATATACTCGATGACCGAAGCCCATGATTTTCTCACGGTTATCCAGTTTCTTACGGATAAACGGTTCAACCGCTTCCAAACTTCCGATCTCCTCTAGCATCTTCATAACTGCTTCATTCGCCCCACCGTGAAGCGGGCCTTTGAGCGCACCAATAGAGGAGGTGACCCCAGAATAAATATCGGATAATGTCGCAACTGTAACCCGGCCAGCAAAAGTTGAAGCATTCAGCTCATGGTCCGCATGAAGAACAAGTGCGGTATCAAGTGCTTTGACAGATACGCTGTCCGGCTCTTTTCCCCACAGCATATAAAGGAAGTTCTCAGCAATAGAAACGCCTTCTTTCGGAGCCACTGGTTCAAGCCCCTTGCGAATACGCGACAGTGCCGCCACAATTGTTGGGAGTTGTGCCTGCAGTTTTACCGCCTTAATCTCGTTCGCTTCTCTGCTCATATCGTCAGCCGCTTCATCATAGAGAGCAAGGCTTGATACAGCCGACCGCAATGCTGCCATGGTGTTGGCGTCTTTTGGATAGAGCTTCATTTGCTCGATTACCTGTTCAGGAATCTGTGCGAAGGCACTAAGATCCCGCTTGAGCGCTTCCAGCTCTGGCACCGTCGGCAGACTGCCGAACCATAACAAATAAGCTGTTTCTTCGAAGGTAGCATGTTCTGCAAGTTCATCAATATCATAACCGCGGTAAGTGAGTACACCATCCACAATAGAACTAATGGATGAAGTTGTTGCAACGATACCTTCCAAGCCTTTGGTAGCTGTCATAGCATATCTCTCCTTTGCCAACAAGGTATAAAAACAATCTTAGTTCCATGAAAACATTTCCAATTGAAAGCATTAAAAAATCTAATAAGTGCGTGTAAGAACATTTCCGTCAGGAATGCTGTATGACCAACATGCTTCGTATCTTTATTCATCATACTGGATTTTGTCGGTTATGTGAACAATGTGGAAGCTTTGGAGCGCATCAAATGATTTTATCAGAGAGATAGAAAAAAACTTCTAATCCCCTGATTCAATTTTTTCATTTCAGTTTAGAGATTCCGGCCCATTCTAATATTTATCCCGCATTCTAGTCTTTAAATCGATCCTATGAATATATATGAAGACGAGCTCTTATTCCCCTGTCTATGCAGGAATGAAGAAGGTGTGGTCTCGGTATGGATCGTTTGGTATTAAAAAGACTGCTGCGCGGCCTGTGGGTCGTTCTGGCAACTTCCATCCTCCTGCTCGCAATCTATTTATTACTTCCGCTGTTATACCCCCTGTTGCTCGCTTGGCTGCTCGCATATATCATGCATCCATTAGTACTTATTCTTAAAGGCTTTAAATTACCCAGCTGGCTTGCGGTATCACTTGCACTGCTATTTTATATAGGCGGAATCACACTAGTCTTAACCGCGATGATTACAAGACTCGTAAAAGAATTAATCGTCTTGCTGCAAACCTTTAATCTCCACACCGACCAATGGAAGGATCTTCTGATGTCCTTAAGCCAGAATGCAAGCATTCAGAACATCATCAACCAGATTAATCAATTCTACCGAGACAATCCTGACTATCATGCTACGATTGACAGCAATATCAGCAGAACAACGGAAACTGTAGGTTACGCAGTCACGCAAGTGGTCACGGGATTTTTTAATGTAATATTGAAACTGATCTCCGCACTTCCTAGTATGGGTACGATTCTTATCGTGGTTGTCCTTGCTGCCTTTTTCATTAGTACGAGTTGGGAGCGTCATAATGATAAACTTACAGGCTGGCTGCCGACAGTATTCCTAAAGCCTGTGTCAGATATCTGGAGAGATTTACGCAGAGCGCTCTTCGGTTATCTTCGCGCACAGGTCATCCTGATCTCCATCACAGCGATCATTGTAGTAATCGGGCTGTTGCTGCTGGGTGTGAAGTCTGCATTTGCTATCGGCTTAATGATTGGCTTTGTGGATCTATTGCCTTATCTCGGTGTGGGAATTGTGATGCTGCCTTGGGCGTTATATTCTTATATGACGGACAATTTGGCACTAGGGATAGGACTATCCATACTTTACGCTGTTATTCTTATTACCCGGCAGGTGCTTGAGCCGAAAGTGCTCGCCAGCAGCATCGGACTTGATCCCCTTGCCATGTTGATTGGTATGTTCGCCGGTCTGCAGTTGTTCGGTATGCTAGGGCTGATCATCGGACCCGTTGTCCTAGTAGTCCTTGTTGCCTTTAACCGAGCGGGCGTATTCCGAGCTTTGCACAGCTACATTGTTAGCGGCAGATTAAGATAGGAACCGATAATCATCAATTCGTAAAATAGCAAACAGAGCGGTCCCTTCAGCAATGACAGGGGTCCGCTCTGTTATTGTTGTAAAAAGTATACTAACGACGGTAAAAGGTGAAGGTGCCATTCTTCATCTTCTTCTCAATCCACTTCAGCAAAAATATACGGTACAAAGGCCGAGTTAATGGAAATACTAGCGTGAAACCGACAATATCGGTTACGAAACCCGGCAATATCAGTAGCAATCCTCCGAAAAAAATACATAAACCATCCAGCATCGTCCGACCAGGAACGCGGCCCTCCTGCATATGTGTTCTGCTGTCCTGCAGCACTTTCTTACCCTCAAATCGCATCATTAGTAGACCGATTACTGAAGTGGTCAGCATAAGCAGCAACGTTTTAAATGCTCCAAGTTGATCTGCTACGTAGATAAAACCGAATAATTCCACAGCAGGAATAATAAATAGTCCAGCCCATAACCATTTGCTTCTAATCATACTGAACCCCCTTCTTCCCGCAGCGCCTCTTTTATTGCGTGAAAGAGCTCTGGAAGGGCTCTATCCAGCCTAGCAGGCCTCCATTCCCGGTTCACCCAAACATGACTTGTCGTGCCGGTAACCAGCAGCTCCCCAGGTGGATCCATCGACCCCAACTCCCCTAGAGTAGCCAATAAATCTTCTGAATTTCCACCTTCTTCTTCCGAAAGCCTCCGCACTTGATACTCAAATACGACTCGTAACGCTGAGAAGGTAGTCATTCGCGCATACACGGAGATAAGATCATCATATCGCGCCGGACTTTTAAATTGCAAATCTGCTGAGGTGACAGGAAGTAAGACGCCTTGTTTCTCAAGTTCACGATAAGTAAAACCAACCTGACGAAACATCTCCGTACGACCAGACTCAAACCAGTTCAAATAATTCGCATGATACACGACACCCATCTGATCACTTTCCTGATAGCGAACACGCAGGGTTGACTTATACCATCGGCTGGGCAAGCCAGCTCGTTCTAATTCCATCTATAAATACTCCTTTCAGCATAGCAGCAGGGAAGCGTTAAGCCTGGGTCCCGCCTGAAGATAGCGTCGTCGATAATTTGCGCCGAGAGTTTCTGGCAACATAGAACAGCAGCATTGCTCCTGCGATAGAGCTCAACATACAAGACAGATTCATTACTTCTACCCCGCCTTGATTGAGCAAGAATCCATTCAGTAAATTACCGACAATGCCAGAAAAACCTGCAAACACCATATTAAATACACTTTGGCCAGTGGCCTGCATCTCGTTAGACGTGATCTGAGATACATATTCGACTGCAGCAATATAAAAGAACCCAAATGAAAGACCATGCAGCACTTGCACTCCGATCATTACCGATGGATAAGGAAAAGCAACCTGAATACCCCACCGCAAAACATAAATAAGAGCCCCAAGGAGCAAGGTCCGCTCACGACCCAACCTCTTAATCACCTTAGAAGCAAACAGCATGGAAGGCACATTCGTCACCGATGCGAGAAAGAGCGCAATCCCTGCATAGCGCGTAGACCCTCCAACCGATTGAAAAGCAATTACAAAGTATGTACCAAAAGCAGCCATCGTCTGGTTCACAAGAAAGCTGCCACCCAAAAACGCAAGGAAGACCCGATTCCCCAGCAGTTGTCTTACCCCCTGAGTAAACGATTGCCTCATCATATGATTCTCTTCCGCCTGCTTCGGCAATGTAAACGCAATAAGGACTGCAATCAGATTAAAAAAGAGAAAAGGTAGCCATATCGTGGATACAGAGAAGGTAGATACGTACACCCCTCCTGCATAAGCTCCCAGAGCCGCTCCAATGCTCATCATAAGCCGGATGCTACCGTAAGTGGCTCCAGCTCTATTCGCCGCCGAGATCGCGTAAGAATCGGCTATAGGAGCCTGTGTAGAGGAGAAGATCGTTGAGCACGTATACACCAGAAGAAGTACAATGAAATATTCCGAACGATAAAAGACAGCTAGTAAGGCCGGAACCGCCACACTTAGGATAAGTACTAAACGCGTCTGATTATACCGATCAGAGATAATCCCCCACATCGGCTGAATGGTGATTGCAACTAGTGTGCCCGTTGCCATTAGTATACCTATCTGTCCACTATTAAGTCCATTATGGACCAGCAGCAGCGAAAGATAAGAGCCAAATGAACCGCCGGCCAATCCTAAAAATAGATAAAAGCCGCGCAGCTTCGATAATTTTTCCATTTGTACTATGAGTCCTCCAGCTTTATATTTTTATATTTTAACAGAACACCCGTACTTCATATGTAATCATCGCATTTAATATAGCAGTACTATAAAGGGGGTGGACAAGTTGAGCATAAAATATAACTCTCTCATGGTAAATCATCCTTGTCTAACAGACAAATCTAATGCGAGCAATAGACAAAGCTCTGCTTTTGGCTGGTCATCTAAGAACTGGAGTGGCTACACTGTTACTGGTAGAAAAGGTGCCTTCAATCGCATTTCCGGTGAATGGACCGTCCCATACGTAAAACCAACCCACAAATCCACCTATTCCTCCGCATGGATTGGCATCGACGGCTTCAAGAACAGCAACCTTATTCAGACGGGAACAGGTCATGAATTCGTAAATGGGATTGCCCGTTATTACGCCTGGTGGGAAATACTACCTGACGTCGAGACCGTAATCCCTTTTCCAGTATACCCCGGAGATCATATGAAGGGTACTATCACAAAAATAAGCCACACGAAGTGGTCTATCACACTCCGGAATTTAAGCCGAAATTGGACCTTCCGAACGCTTCAGCGATATACTGGTCCGCAGACCTCCGGCGAATGGATTATGGAGGCTCCTGAGGTCGATGGTTCCATCGCAAAGCTGGCCCGCGTGGGCACTACCTGCTTCAACTGCTGTCGAATCAATGGAAAACAACCTAGGTTAACTCTTTCTAATGGAGGGATCATGGTCCAGAATAACACCACCGTTGCGGTTCCTTCCAGTCCAAGCCCTCGAGGGGACTCTTTTAGCGTCAAACGTATATACTAACAGCATAAATGGATTCAGCACAAAAAAAAGAGCTGCCTCATTTGTAGATTTTCACTACATCTGAGACAGCTCTTCTATTTTGCGTAAAATCTACGAATCAGGCAAAGCACAGTCGAGTACTACTCGATTGTGCTTACTTTTACCAAGTTAGTGGAACCGGAACGTCCAAGTGGAATTCCTGCAGTAATCACAACTAGGTCGCCAGCTTGAACCAGACCGGAATCCTTACCACCTTGGATTGCTGTTTCAAGCAATTCATCTGTGGAAGTAGCTACTTTACCGAATACTGGCGTTACGCCCCAAACGAGGGACAATTGACGCATAGTTCTTTCTTGTGTCGTAACAGCAATGATTGGTGCTTTAGGACGGTATTTGGAAACAACGCGTGCAGTATGACCTGTAACAGTCGAAGAAAGAATAGCCTTAGCGTTCAGATCCAAAGCGGAAATTGCAACGGATTGGCTGATAGCTTCTGTAACTGTAGTTTCTTGTAAAGTTTGTTGTTTTGAGAAAATCTCACGGTGGTCCAAAGCGGACTCCGCTTTCTCAGCAATACGGGACATTGTAAGAACGGATTCTACTGGATATTTACCAGCAGCAGTTTCTCCGGAAAGCATGATTGCATCTGTTCCGTCGAAAATAGCGTTTGCTACGTCACTTGCTTCAGCGCGAGTAGGACGTGGGTTACGTTGCATAGAATCCAGCATTTGTGTAGCTGTGATTACTGGTTTGCCAGCAACGTTACATTTTTGAATCATCAATTTTTGAGCCAAAGGTACATCTTCAGCTGGAATTTCAACACCAAGGTCACCACGAGCAACCATCAGGCCATCGGAAGCTTCTAAAATTTCATCAAGGTTGTCAACACCTTGTTGGTTTTCGATTTTGGAAATGATTTGAATGTGAGAAGCGTTGTTTTTCGAAAGCAGCTCACGAATTTCCTGAACGTCGCTAGCTTTGCGAACGAAGGAAGCGGCGATAAAATCGATGTCCTGTTCGATACCAAAAAGAATATCGTTGGTGTCTTTTTCCGTAATACCCGGCAAGGAGATGTTTACTCCTGGTACGTTAACGCCCTTCTTGCTCTTGATCGTACCACCGTTTACAATACGGGTCTTGATTTCAGTTCCTTGAATGTCGACAACTGTCAAACCAATCAGACCGTCATCAATAAGGATGGTGGAGCCTACTTGAACATCATTAGGAAGCTCGCTGTACGTGATGGAAATACGTTCTTGGGTGCCAAGGATTTCTTCCGTAGTTAGTGTCAGGTACTCGTCCTGAACTAGTTCAATCGGTTCTACTTCCAACTTGCCTGTGCGAATCTCCGGTCCTTTTGTATCGAGCAGGATAGCAACAGTTTTGTTCAGTTCCTTAGATGCTTGACGGATCGTTTTAATCCGAGCACCATGCTCTTCAAAATCGCCGTGGGAGAAATTCAAACGGGCCACATTCATACCAGCCAAAATCAATTTTTTGATATTCTCCAACGATTCACTCGCAGGTCCGATCGTACATACAATTTTACTTTTCCGCATTAGGTTTTCCTCCGTTTTTTCGTTCTCTCTGTCTCACTTTTTCCAACTACAAAATCTACTACAAGGCTAACTAATTAAATAGGAACTTTGTCACATGTGCCTTTAACTACGCCCTTATGAATATTACTGCAACTTAGACACAAAATCAATGTTGTAGGCTCTTTTAGATGTAATTTGAGCTCGAATTATCTGAACGCACAAAAAAAATTAAAATAATCCCGGCATTGCGTCGAGATTATTTTAATTCCAATAAAATGTATAATTTACACTTAATTCAATATGGTCCACTAAGTATGGTTATATGTCTTAAAGTGCAAATGGAAAGGCACTATTCACACTTCAGATTCCACTTCTTCTTCAAGGAAAATCTGCTCCTGCTGGACTTCAGCAAACTCACCTATTTTACGGAATTTACGATAACGATCTTCTTTCAATTCCGCTCTATCCAGAAGAATCAGCTCCTGCAAGTGACGCCATAATGCATCCTTAATTGCAGCTGCCGTAGCTTCGTAATCACGATGTGCGCCGCCTTTTGGCTCAGGAACAATCTCTTCGATGACTTCCATTTCAAGCAGATCAGATGCCGTTATCTTCATGGCTTCTGCCGCTTGATCAGCCTTCGAAGCATCCTTCCATAGAATTGATGCAGCACCGTTAGGAGATATCGCCGAATAAATGGCATGTTCCAGCATAAGCACTCTATTACCAACTGCCAGTGCTAATGCGCCCCCACTTCCGCCTTCACCGATAACCACACAGATTACAGGAACACCAAACTGAGACATCTCGCGTAAATTACGGGCAATTGCTTCGGATTGTCCTCTTTCCTCAGCTGTATTGCCTGGATATGCACCTTTCGTATCTACAAAGGTTATAATGGGACGATTGAACTTGTCCGCTTGCTGCATCAGACGCAGTGACTTACGGAAGCCCTCAGGGTGTGCACTGCCGAAAAAGCGTAAAATATTCTCCTTCGTATCTTTACCGCGCTGCTGGCCAATGACCGTAACCGGGACACCGTTAAGTTTGGCGATACCGCCTACAATTGCAAGATCATCCCCAAACATTCGATCCCCGTGAAGCTCGATAAAATCTGTGAAGATCTGCCCCATAAGATCAAGAGAAGTCGGACGTCCTTGATGTCTAGCTAGATGCATTTTTTGGGAAGGAGAGATATTAGAATAAACTTCCTCCTCAAGCACACGGTACCGTTCTTCCAGTCTTGCTACCTCATCCGTAAAATCAATACTTTTCTCTTCGCCAAACTGCTTTAGCTCGGCAATTTTCTTGCGCATTTCAACCAGAGGCATTTCAAAAGGCAACTCTCCTGCCAACCTAAAATCCCCCTTTCACATCATGCAATTCCAAAATTTTGGTCAGTGTGGCGCGCATTTCTTTACGGTGCACAACCATATCAATCAAGCCATGCTGCAGATTAAATTCAGCCGTCTGGAAATCATCCGGAAGCTTCTGGCGAATTGTCTGTTCAATGACTATACGTCCTGCGAAACCGAATACCGCCCCAGGCTCAGCAATAATAATATCGCCAAGACTAGCAAAACTCGCAGATACTCCGCCAGTTGTCGGATCCGTAATTATAGAAATATAAAGGCCGCCCACTTCGTTGAAACGAGCAAGCGCTGCACTGGTCTTCGCCATTTGCATGAGACTTAGAATACTCTCCTGCATTCTCGCTCCGCCAGAAGTAGAGAAAATAAGGAGTGGAAGCTGCTTCTCCGTGGCTTCTTCAATCGCCCGGGTAATCTTCTCACCAACTACAGATCCCATACTGCCGGAGAAAAATTCGAAATTCATCACAGCTACGATCACTGGATGTCCGCCAATAGATCCCTGCCCCGTAATCACGGCATCAGTTTGTCCCGATTTTAGTTGCTGTTGCTCCAGTTTAGAGGCATAACCCGGGAATTTCAGCGGATCTATAGAATACATTTCACTATCAAACTCAATAAAGCCCTCTGGGTCTAACGTCATAGCAATACGCTCTACGGCGTTCAAGCGCAAATGATGACCACAAGTAGGACATACTTTTAGGTTCTTTTCCAATTCCTTGCTATACTGGATCGTTCCGCATTTATTACATTTACTCATTAATCCTTCTGGAATTTCCCGTTTGGGGCGTTCGCCTTCTGCAGGCACGCCGCTTCGCTCCAGACGTTCTGAAGGAATAGTCGCGTACTTCCGTTTCTTCTGAAATAAATCTTTGAACACACCCGCACCTCTTCAGCCGTTTATTTGCGTTATGCAGCTTGCCGCTGTCATGACTTTTCTCTTGATAGAAATTCAGGGATGCAGAATAAGATTAAGGACTTCCTGTACTTCCTCCAGTTCACCCGAAGGAACCAATATCTCAAACTGCTGCTTGGACATATTGATTGGACGGCATTTTACTAAAAAACCTTCTTCAGTCAGCTTACTCTTAATCATATCCGCCACTTTGGCGGTCGGCGCGATATATATTACCGTCCACATGCCTTGCAAGGCCTCCCCAATCTTAATTCCCAGCCGTATCCCGTATAATGGAATTATGATAACACAGTTTTCTTTTTTCCCGCAACAGGCGTAGGGCAAAGGAAGCAAGACTGAGGAACTCATTCAAACGAAATGAATCGGGTCATTTATTCCGTGTCCGTGACCAGAGGATATACTTTTGCCCCTTCCTGCCGATGAGCGATTCTAGCAGAAGCAGCTGCAGCGATACCCGCTACTAAGTCATCCAAGAACACGTGAATCCTCCCCTTATCATCGTTCAATTCACCAATGATTCCAAGCTTTATTTTGTCCAAGTACCCAAATCCTGTAAGTCCGATCATCCCATATACCCCTGTGATGCCAAGGGCTAGAGTCTCGTCCGCTCCATAAAGTGATTCATCCGCTTCCATTACTGCCTGGAGCGGCTGCGGAAGCAGTCTTTTCTCTGCCAGTTCATCAAGTGCGATCCCCGTCATTAACGTGTACTGCACTTCTCTTTTTCCCAATACAGATTTCACACTGGAAAGGCATTCTTCCTTGGATAAACCGGGATAATAGACCGATTGTAAAATATATACGATTTCAGCAATGGAAGAAAGTGATACGCCTCTACGTTCCAACAGATCAACTGCCATTTGATAGGACATGATGTGATTCCCCTTTCCGCCCAGGGATTCGCCCTGTGGTTTCCTAATGTATGCGGAAAAGGGTGGAATTGTTCTTATTTTATTCTTACGGTACCTGCCCCCAGCATAGACTCGATAGCCGCGATTAGCTCCTCGGTAGGCTTAATCCGATAATTATCGCTAAGGGCCAGGAGCTTCTGATCCCGTTCGTAGAACAGAATCGTCGCTACTGGGCCTGGATGATTCTGCAGCAGCTCCTTCAGGCGCGACAGCTGCGCAGCATTCTCGGCGGCCGGCGTGATCTTGATAAAGACACGCTGGCCTGAGCCCGGCGCTGGCGCAGCGGCCGGTGCAGGTGTTGCAGGCGCAGCTGCGCCGCCTGCAGGTCTGCCAGCGGGGCCAGTGGCGGCCCCGCTAGCCCGCGAAGCAGGAGCCGCGCCACGCGGCGGCGCTCCTGCTGAGGCCGAGCGTCCCGCGCTATACGGGCGGGATGCGGCGGCACTACGGCGCTGCAGCAGGCCGCGGAGTGTCTCCGCGGATAGCAGCGCCACTTCCTCGGCCAGCAGCTTGAAGCCTTCGTCCTCCTGCTGCACCTTGGCGCGCAAGGCCAGCAGCGCGCCCTTGGCAATCAAGCTGCGGCTTCGCTTCCACACCTCGGGGAAGAGCACGACTTCGCAGCGCTCGATCTGATCTTCCCATTCGATGAAGGCCATCGATTTCCCTTGCTTCGTCGTAATTTCCTTAACGGATACGACCATGCCGGCCGTAACCGTCTGGCTCTCATCTGCGGCTTCACCGAGATCCATCAGCCGCTGTATACCCGGCTCATCAAGCAGCTCAACACTATCGTCGAGCGGATGACCTGATAGATACAGCCCCAGCAGCTCACGTTCCATCTCCAGCTGCTGTCCTACTGTGAACTTAGGGATATCCGGATAGCGAATCTCCCAATTCGGCGTCTCCACCAAATCGTCGAACAACTGAATTTGCAGTTCATCCCGCTCCTTGCGCCATTTCGTTGCGGCGTCAACGGTCTCGTCCAGCATAGCTAGCAGCTGGGCCCTATGACCCGGCAGACAGTCAAAGGCTCCTGCCTGCAGCAAAGACTCCACTACCCGCTTGTTGCAGACCCGCAGATCCACACGTCGACAGAAATCGAGCAGGCTGTCGAACGGTCGCTCCTTGCGAACCGACATAATATTCTCCACTGCTAACGTGCCGACGTTCTTAATCGCTGCGAGCCCAAAGCGGATATGCCCTGTTCCCGTTTCCTCTCCTGGAACAGGGGTAAACAGTACGCCGCTCTCATTCACATCCGGCGGTAATACGCCGATGCCCGTGCGGCGGCAGTCCAGTACATATTCCGCCACCTTACGGTGGGTTCCCATCACGGCGGTCAGCATAGATGCCATAAACTGTACCGGATAATGCGCCTTAAGATAAGCCGTCTGAAAAGCCAGCACACCATAAGCCGCCGCATGCGCACGAGGGAAGCCGTAATCGGCAAATCGTACGATCATATCATAAACGGCATTCGCATCCGTTTCGTTATATCCTTGCTGCAAGCTCCCCTGTACAAAATGACTGCGTTCCTTATCCAACGTCTCGCGCTTCTTCTTAGAAACCGCTCGGCGGAGCAGATCCGCTTCACCAAGCGAGAATCCAGCCATAAGCGAAGCAATCTGCATAATCTGTTCCTGATACACAATTATCCCATAGGTATCCGCTAATATAGATTTCAAATCAGGATGCGGATACTCTACTTCGATCTGACCGTGCTTACCTGCTATATATTTCGGGATAAACTCCATCGGACCCGGACGATACAAGGCTAGGACCGATACGATATCTTCAAAACCATTAGGCTTCAAATCCTTAAGCACACGTCTTACACCCGCCGACTCCAGCTGGAAGACCCCAGTCGTCTCACCAGCACCTAACATTTCATACGTGAGCCGATCATGATCTGGTATGATTTTAAAATCTGGAACACTGCCACTCATTTCTTTAATCGAATTCATGCAGCGTTCGATAATCGACAAAGTACGCAGGCCCAGAAAATCCATCTTCAGCAGCCCAACACTTTCCAAATGCTCCATAGAGTACTGAGTTAACGCTGTACTTTCGTTGCCCTCTTGAAGGGGTACAGCATCAGTCAGCGGACCTTTGGAAATAACAACCCCGGCAGCATGTGTCGAAGCATGACGAGGCATACCTTCCACTTTCATTGCCATATCCAGCAAGCCTTTGATCTTCGGATTACTGTCATACAGCGCTTTTAGGTCTGGAGTAGTCTCCAGCGCTCTAGCAAGGCTGATGCCTAGTTGTCCTGGGATGAGCTTGGCAGCCTTATCTACCTCGTTATAAGGTAAATTCAGTACCCTGCCCACATCACGAACTGCAGCCCGTGCAGCCATGGTTCCGAACGTAATGATCTGTGCCACATGTTCTTTGCCGTATTTCTCCACCACATAAGCGATAACCTCATCACGACGCTCATCACTAAAATCGATATCAATATCCGGCATCGTGATCCGTTCTGGATTTAAGAAACGTTCAAAGAGCAAGTTATACTTAAGCGGATCTACATCCGTGATTCGTAGGGAATAAGCGGTAAGACTCCCCGCGGAAGAACCCCGGCCCGGACCAGTAGCAATCCCCTGACGATGACAATAAGCGATAAAATCCCACACAATTAGAAAATAATCGCTAAAACCCATATTCTCGATGACGCCAAGCTCATAGGCAAGACGCTTTTCAGCGGTTTCTCTTTGCTCAGGCGATGCCCAAAGCGGTGTGTCTATATACCGTTCTTCAAGCCCTTTAAAGCACAACTCTCGCAAATATGCAGCGGAGTCCTTACCTTCTGGAATTGGTGAATAGGCAGGCAGAATATGTTGACCGAAGGTAAGCTCCAAATTACATTTTTCTGCGATCAATAGCGTGTTACTGATAGCTTCAGGCACATGCGGGAACAACGCCGCCATCTGATCACTGCTTTTGAGAAACAGCTGATCTGTTCCGATTTTGAGCCGTTCCTCATCATCCACAGTTTTACCTGTTCCAATACAGATCAGAACATCCTGTACCTCTGCATCTTCCTTGGCCAAATAATGGACGTCATTCGTAGCTACAAGTGGGATCTCACAGGCCTTGGCAAGTGCGATCAGCTTCGGATTTACTCGTTTTTGCTCGGAAATTCCGTGATCTTGAAGCTCCAGGTAGAAGTCTTCGCCAAAAATCTCCTTATATCGCAGCGCAGCTTTTCGCGCCTCGTCATCTCTTCCATGCAACAGATGCTGCGGCACTTCGCCGCCAAGACAGGCACTGAGGCATATGATCCCCTCCGAATGAGCGGCCAGAACCTCCATATCAATACGAGGTTTATAGTGATGACCTTCCAGATGACCGATAGAGATCAGCTTCATTAGGTTCTTGTAGCCGGTTTCATTCTTGACGAGCAGAATCAGGTGATAAATCGGTTGATCTTTACGACTGCCTCGCTCACGGCGAGAGCCCGCGGTTAAATAAGCTTCACAGCCGATAATCGGCTTGATTCCATTCTCTTTACACGCTTTATAAAAGGGGATCGCCCCATACATCACTCCATGATCCGTAAGCGCCAGCGACTTCATGCCGTATTCGCCGGCCCGGCGCACGAGATCGGTAATGCGCGCCGCCCCGTCCAGTAAACTGTATTCGCTGTGCACATGCAAATGCACGAAAGGGCTCATTATCCCACTTCCTTTCTACTACAAAAATCAAACATAAATAGTTGTTCAAAAAGTCCGTTTTTATCACGAAGTAACCCAAGAAGCTTACTCGACATCGAAGATTGAATTCAGGCGAAACTTCCGGTGCTCACGTAGCTTCCACTACGCTCCACTCCTCATTTTCTACCTTCTTTCAATCTTCTCGGTGCTGAAAACCGTACTTTTTGAACTCGCACTATAAGATGAAACTATTTTATCATATTAAAGGGGGACCCGCCCATAGAATGGATTAAGAGCACATGGACAGGCAACGATTAGAGATGCCTCGTCCGGGAAGGGGCCTTTATGAGCATTTTTATGAGCAAAGCGATCCTCGATTTCTTTATCGCCTTCGGCATCGTACTTGGCGGAGCTATGGTCGGCGGAATCGGCGCCGTAGTATCCCTGCAACCACCGACGCAAACCATGCTAGATGTAGCAGACCGGATTAAAATATGGGCACTTGCCGCCGCTGTAGGGGGTACTATGGACCCTTTACGGGTCATTGAAAGCAATGTGATTGGAGGTAACCTCTCCCCCGCCATCAAGCAAATCATGTATATTGCCTTCGCTTTTCTCGGAGCTCATATGGGCAGCGAGCTAGTAAAATGGGTGTGCGGCAGGGGGTAACGCCAGTGAGAGTTCCACCATTCAGTCGTTTTCGTAGATTCACCCAAATTTCCGCTATATTCATGCTGGGGATCGTCGTAGGAGCCGTCATATACAACGGTATATACCATGTTGGATATAACGTGTTATGGCTGAATAATGCAGACCTGCGTGTACAGATCGAGCAATATCAAGAGGATATTAAAACACTCAAAAAATACAATAATACCTCTACGGTAATCAGAGAAATAAAAATTCGATCAGAGGAAAGCAAAGCCCAAGCAGAAGGCTCAACCTCAGTTGACCCCGTAACTTTAAAATTAATACTTAGTGAAATACGATCAGATCTGGAGCCCATGCGTGGCCGCAGCATGTTCGATATTGACACGGACAGTAAACTGGTTAGACTGCTGCTGGATGGAAAACTTTACATTGTGCGCGATAAGGAATACTCTGTCAAAATCCGGACGATGCTCGTCATGGAAGGTGTTCTGCAAATCTGGGTGGAAATCAGTCCTTTTAAGCGCAACTAACATCAATCGTGTGATACAATAATGGACAGACAAAAGTGGAAATTACTTCAAGGTTTTTCACGACATGATAAAGGAGCTGGCTGTCCATGGTTTTATTTATCAAGTACTTATTGTTTATCCTGCTGGTGATCTTTGTAATCGGCGCCGCTGTGTACAGCTTATCCTCTCGCCGTGCCTTAAATCCCCAAGATAAGGGACTAAAACGCTCCGTCATGAATGTGATGCTGGGCTGTATGCTCGTAACGCTTTCCCTGATTTCCATGTTTCTATTTCGCGGCTCCACCATTAATATCATTGTTGAAGCTGCCTTTCTTCTAATCGGTGTGTTTAACATCTTCTCAGGAATACGCAGCTATAGTTATTACAGCCGTAGCCGCAGCCAGGAACAACACCAGTCGAAAGCCTAGACTATCCCTCTCATAGGATTACAAGAATAAAATAGACTACCCTCTCTATCATCGTTGAGGGCAGTCTATTTAGCATGTTTGTGATTCATTATCTATTAGCCGTGATCAATGGATTGCAGCATCAGGACAGCTTTCGCTACCAGGGTATCCGAATAGCTGATCTCTATTTCTAGCTTACATGTACGGCGACTTATCTCGAGCAGTCTCGGCATTACAATAATCGCATGTTCGATCTGTACCGGCCGGATAAAATAGGTGGACATATTATCTAATACATAGTCATTTCCTGTAATATCCTTAGCTGCCTTAAACGCAGAGAGCGTCATTAGCGTAGACAATACACCTTCAGAAATGGTACCAAGGTCTGTGGCCATCTGAGGCGTAATAAAGCCGTGAAAAAACAATCGTCCCTCTTCATCCCGCTCATCTGCAAAACCATTCCAGATGAGATGATCGAAGGTCTCCCCAAGCTGTGGAGTGTTACGGACATCTCGCAGACTTTGCAGCACTTCTTTACGGGTTAGGGAGCCCACCAATTTGCGGTTACGGTCTACAATGGGGAGAAAATCGACACCTTCCCACATCATGATCTGCGCAGCTGAAGCAAGTGAGGTATGCAGCGCAGCGGTAACCGGACTCCGAACCATAGCCTTTTCAATACTTTGCCCTTCTGCCAGGTCCTCTACTTCGCGTCGGCCGATAATCCCAATCACTCGGTTCCATTCATCTGTAACGGGAAAACGTTGCTCTCCAGTTTCCTCTGAAATCTGTCGTAGCTCACCTACGGTGCTTGAAATTTTTAACGTAATCATACGCGGTTTGCTGTCGACAATATCTTCTACCAGCATAATTTTTTTCTTAATCAATCTATCAAAAATTGCTCGGTTAATCATTGATGCCACGGTAAACGTGTCATGTCTTGATGAAATGATGGGGAGATCCAGTTCGTCGGCTAATGCCTTCACTTCACGACTCGTCCCGAAACCACCTGTAACCAGAACTCCGGCACCCTGCTCTAGCGCCAAGGAGTGAACATCATCGCGGTTACCCACAATAAGCAGACTGTCTGCGTCTATATAACGAATCATCGCATCGACCTTCATCGCACCGATTACATATTTATGTAGATGTTTACTCAGTCCGCTAGCCCCACCGAGAACATGACCTTCCACAATATCAACCACGTCACCAAACGTCAGCTGTTCAGAAATGTTACGAGGCTTCTTTTCTACACGTACTGTACCAATCCGTTCCTTCGTAATGACAATTCCAAGATTCTCAGCTTCCTTAACGGCACGATAAGCCGTTCCCTCACTGACCAACATTTCTTTTGCAAGCTTACGAACAGATATTTTGGAGCCTACCTTAAGACTTTCAATATGCTGCAGCAGTTGCTCGTGTTTAGTAATTGCATCGCCTTGACCTTCCAACTGTTACACCCCCGTACTCCGATCTGTACTATACTGTACTCATTATACACGGAGAGAATGGCACAGTACAACCGATTCATAAGCATCGAATTCGAATTTAACTGCCCGTTATTTAGCAACCTTTTCCTCTTTTTTATAGTCTGAGAGTTAAAGAAAGAGGAAAGGAGCATTGTGGATATGAACAAGACCATGTTAATAATATTTACCATTACTTTGCTTTTCATAGGACTGATCGGCTGTGGAAATGCGAGAACAGAAGTAAAACAATCAAACCAAATAGAGCTGGATGCACAAAATATAGTTTCTATTAACTTAATAGAAAAAGACCAGCCGGTGACGACTATTTCTGAAGCATCATCCTTGGAACGTTTCGTTCAAGCCATAACTACTGCTGAATATGATAAAAGACAACTAGATATTGCTCCAAGCGATTACAGAACCACCGTAAACATGAAGGACGGCATAAGTTATGAGTTCTCTTTTTGGATCGTCGGAAGCAATAGTGGGTTACTCATTAAATCGGGCCAAATGGGTCACTATCGCCTGTCAGATATCAGCAAAAAAGATCTGTTGGACTTGTTTCAAGCGGCTTTTGAAAAAGATAAGAATTCTCCAGAAGACACTGCTAAAGCACAGCCCCCTAGCGTCCAAGTTACTGTTGGCGGTGAACAGTTTGATGCCATTCAAAGCTCTTATTGCTGGAACGACAATGGCAAAGGCGTGTGTGTAGATATGGCTTCTTACGATCAATTGGTTTCCAAACAGAAGGTACATCCCAAAGCCACCAGCCGAGATCAGATAAAACTCAAATTCTCATCTGCACCTAAAGAGATAGAGGTTATAGCTTCATTTCCTGGTGAGGAACGACCGGACGAAGCTCTTTCCGTAGAAAATAACAGTTTTCAACTCGCAGCAGGTAGCGGAAAACATCTGTATATAATCCAAGCAAGATGGCCTCAGGGGAGCGCCAGTTATGTATTTGAAGTAGAATGCTCTGTCAGTAAAGAGTAACCCGTTTATTAGACAAACTGGGTAGTGGGTAGGCGAATAGAGAATAGTCCCTTAAGAAAAAAGGAAAAATATGTTATGATGGAGAGGTGAAAGGGGATGACTTTATGCAATTTCTTTTTATACTCGCGATTCTCGTTCCTGCGGTGTGGTACTACGCGGCTCTAGGTAAACGGATATCTGCAGAAGAAAAGAAAGCTGGAAAAGATCTCTCGGATGAGATCAATCCTTTTACAGGTGCAAGATAACTTTAATCCCCCTGCTTTGCAGGGCAATTTTAAAGCCCACTGGCTTAAGCTAGTGGGCTTTTCTGTGAATCTAGGGGATTTATACCCTTCTTTTCGCCATTTCAGCGCTTTTCACGGCAATCTAGGGGATTTATACCCCTCTTTTAGCTAATTCGGCGCTCTTCACGGGAATCTAGGGGATTTATACCCCTCCTTCAACTAATTCAGCGCTTTTCACGGGAATCTAGGGGATTTATACCCTTCTTTTCGATAATTCGGCGCTTTTCACTGCAATCTAGGGGATTTATACCCTTCTTTTTGCTAATTCGGCGCTTTTGTCGGGAATTTAGGGGATTTATCCCCCTCTTTTCGCCAATTCGGTGCTTTTCACGGGAATATAGGGGATTTATACCCTTCTTTTAGCTAATTCGGCGCTTCTCACGAGAATCTAGGGGATTTATACCCTTCTTTTCGCCATTTCAGCGTTTTCCACGGGAATATTTAAATCTAGTTACTTAAGGAAGCTACCCAATTCTATGATCTTTGTGTAACTCTAGTTTCTTCTTTCCATTTGGACTGCCATTGCTCCAATTTTGCTTTTCGCACAGCTTCCAAACGCTTGGTCTTCTCCTCATCAACACCGATAATAAAATGCAGATGTGCCGCGATGACCATAAAGGCAAAAAGTGACCAGACCACCCCAAAACCAAATACCCAGCTAGGCCCATTCGCAAGCGATAACTTCGGCAGAGCATACAAAAGCATGGCCAACGCCAGCAACAGATAAACACCATGTTTAAACTTGTTTCTTTTTCTCATAACCCACAGCTCCTCGTAGACAAGATATTCGATTAAATCTATATCTCTACTCTATGAACATAAAGCCCGTAATATGAGACAAGTCCATAAAAATATACTTCTATTCAAAAAATTATATAAAATAATACGCATTTATATAGCTAGCAAAGCTTATATATGAGATGATAATTTCATTTAGGGGGCGATTTAGAATTGAATGCAACTTATACTCATACCGAATACATAATTCGAAAAAAGGTATTTTCCATCATGGGTGCGAAGCTTCATATTTATGATAACGCCGAGCAGCTTGTACTCTATTCACAAATGAAAGCATTCAAGTTGAAAGAGGATATTGCATTGTACACGGATGAGTCTATGCAAAAGGAGCTTCTGCGTATAAAAGCCCGCAATGCCATCGACTTTAGTGCCGTTTATGATGTGCATGATTCGGAGACTGGCGAGCATGTTGGTGCTCTTCGGCGTAAGGGACTCAAATCGATTTTGAAAGATGAATGGACGATTCTCGATCATCATGATCAGGAAATCGGAAAAATCAAGGAAGATAGCACCGCAATGGCTATACTCCGCCGCTTCATCTCTATTATCCCTCAAAAATATAATATCGAGATGAATGATACAACGATCCCGACTTTCAAACAAAATTTTAATCCATTCGTTACAAAAATCATCGCTGACTTCTCTGAGGATCCCAAGGGAATGCTTGATCGCCGCCTAGGTTTGGCTGCTGGTATTCTTCTCTGCGCAATCGAAGGAAAACAAGATTAGCGAGTTTACTCATGTGCTAGTCACAAGAATAAATAGGGTGTTCCCAATGCCAACCGGCTTCGGGAACACCCTATTTAGATTGCACTGATCAAACTTTTCAGGTGAATACCCGCTTACTAAAAGCGTTTATTCGCCATACAATTGCGACAAGCTCTCGGTAATGATCTTGTTTACATCCTCGATTACAACACTCAGACGGCGTTCTGCATCGAACAGACGGCGAATCCCAAGATTCATGTTAAGCACCTCGAATAATTTCTCCATCTTCTCCATTTCTTCCTGTGGAGGCATATCTCCGCTCATCATCCGTTGTTGAAGCTCCAATTGGCCATTACGGAAGTTGTCGAGCATCGCCTTGGCTTCAGGATCTGTTTCTACCAGTTTCATCGCGTTGGTGATATCCGCTACCTCAGTGCTTTCTTTAATGGCTTTCGCCAGTTCATGTGCTTTGTCGTGAATACTCATTATGATTCCTCCTAAAAGTTTTGTAAGTCACTACTTCTCGATTCGTCTTCGTACAAAACTCACTTCGAAAGCGTTGCTTAAGTTTTGTTAGCGTTCGCTTCCTAGAGTTACTTCGTACAAAACTCGCACCGGAAGCATACGCTTAAGTTTCCAAATATTGATTCATCCCATGCTTGTTTCGCTTCTTGGGTCAGACTTATGAAATGATGCGGCAAGGTTTTTAAAGAGTAGGTCAATCACCAAGGGTCATATGTCTCCATATGATGAATGATATGTAACCCTTAGCTACCAAATTGCCGGCATCACGCTGCCTACCGGAAGGAGATCCACGATGTCCCAATTCAAGATCCCGGTCCATACGGTCCACACGGGCATCCTGCAGGAAAACGCTATAATGCTTGGCGAACGATCCATGAAAAGACTCAAAATCCCGGCTCACGGAACGCTCCAGCTGGCTTTCGGCTCTTTCCGGCAGGAGGTTACCATTATCCCGGCTCCCAAATCCGAAAGCCTGCGTGTAAGCGAAGGACTGGCGCGGCGGACCGGATGGAAACATCGGCAAACCCTCAACGCCTCTTACAGCTCCGTAAGTCGTACCTTGCGACTTGGACCGTTGATCGGTGTACTCGTCAGCCGTGACCATCCAGATAATCTCGACAGGCTGTTTGGACCCATTACCATGTTCTGTCGAGAATTAACAAATGCCTGCCACTCACAAGGCGCCTATGTATATTTCTTTACCCCGGAAGCGCTGGAAACAAGCAGCTCTTCCATCCAGGGCTGGGTATACAACGAGGGTTGGAGGAAAATGAGTCTGCCCATTGCCGATGTAATCAACAATCGGCTAACGACGCGAAAGGTGGAGAATAAACCTAGCGTACAGCATTTTTTGGCGGATGTAAAATCACGGTATGGAACGCATTTCTTCAACGAAAAATTTCTTGACAAGACAGAAGTATTTGAAGCTTTAGCGCAAGACCCTTCATTGAAGCGGTATTTACCTGAATCGCATGCTTTAAACGGTTTTGCTGTTGTAAAGAAAATGTGCAGCCAATACCCAAGCGTGTTTCTAAAGCCTGTACGGGGCAGTCTCGGCAAAGGCATTCTCCGAATCTCCAAAGATGAAGGCGGAGGATACCGTTTGTTATCTACTACCTCTATAGGTACACGCAAGCAAAGCTACCCAACATTAGCTAAACTGTATCAGTCCATTGCTCCCAAGATGAAGACAACGCGCTACCAGATTCAACAAGGATTACCTTTGATGGAGCTCGGTAAGCGTCCTGTAGATTTCCGAGCACTTGTACAGAAGAATGGTACCGGAAAATGGGGCGTTACCTCCATTGTCGCTCGCACCGCTGGTAGCAATCATTTCGTCTCCAATCTAGCAAGAGGTGGCAGTCTCAGTACTGTCCGTGAAGCCGTTAGCAAGAGCAGCCTTCCTCCAGGTACCAAGGATAGCGTACAGCTTCAGCTTCCAAGAGCAGCACTAGCCATTGCAAGAGGAGTAGAAACCTTTATCCCTGCTCATTTCGGAGAGCTCGGAATCGATCTGGCACTGGATCAATCCGGACGAATATGGCTCTTGGAGGTTAACTCCAAACCTTCCAAGAACGATAATACACCGCTAAACGATCAAAAAATCAGACCGTCCGTCAAGCAAATGATTCTGTATTGCCGCTATTTGGCCGGTTTATAAGGAGGACACAATGACTGAAACAGCTATGGGGTTCCTCGGCATTATGACGGGCCGTCGCCACGGGAATCCTCCGATTGCCGAGCCAGAATTTTGCAGTCATTTATGCCGTGCAGCTCCGCGCTATAACCTTAAAGTCCTCGTGTTTCATCCGGACGGAGTAGCGGCAGACGGGTCATCTATAACCGGTTATACATGGAAAGACGGAAGCTGGCACAATACGACCTCTACACCACCAGATATCATTTATAATCGTTGTTTTTACAATAGTCCGAAAGAAAGAAAAGAAGCCTCGTCTGCACTCTCTTTCCTTCACCGCTCACTACCTTGGTCAAGAGGTCTACCTGATAAATGGGGCGTATACGAGATCTTGAAGCGTAACCGAAGAGCCGCTATTTTACTGCCGGAAACTGTTCTTTATACCGGTACACGCAAGTTAAGCAATATGCTCGCTGAAAGAGAATACGGGGTCTTCCTAAAACCCAAAGCAGGCTCTCATGGCAAACGTACATTACATGCCATACTGCAGAACAGACGCTCTGGAGGAGGCATAAGAGTACGAGGGCGTGATGGGACAAATACACCCTTTCAATATGTATTCAGCTCGCAGGATGAAGGACTGAACTGGATTCATGAATTTATCGGCACACGCCGCTATATTATACAGCCTTATCTGCACCTAACTAATCGTAAGGGGCAACCGTTCGATGTGCGTGTATTGATGCAAAAGAATGGCCTCGGTCGCTGGGATCTTACTGGCATGGCCGTTCGGCTGGGTAATCATGGTTCACTGACTTCGAACCTGCATGGCGGTGGAACTGCGGTTCCTCCTTTGCCCTTTTTGCTTGCAGAATATGGTCAGGACGGAAAAGACATCATGCAGGAGCTTGCTGCAGAAGCTGCATACTTGCCTCCTCTTCTGGAGGCTGCATGCGGTAGGCTTGGAGAACTCGGCCTAGATTTCGGTATTGATTCGAGCGGTCGGATTCATTTACTTGAAGCAAATTCCAAGCCAGGGCGCACGGTATTCCGGCTGACGGGCGACCGCCGGGCTGCTAAGCTCGCCGCCGAGAATCCACTGTCTTATGCGCGCCATCTGCTACTCACACAGCGACGGATACCATCCCTATCTACGGACAGCTCCGTTATAAACGGGAGAATGATAACAATGGTTCCTAAGGAGGATTCATAAATGAGTCTCACTTTTTGCAATGTGCATTTTACTAAGCAGCCCCAAAGAGTTGTATATGTATCAGGTGCACTGATGAAAAGCTTGAAATTAACCGGGAAGAAGAACATTCGCCTTAGACTCGGTAAAGATGCCATCCCGACCATGATCAAGCCCATCAAGCGCGCCGGAAATCATCTATTCCTCGCCACTGGTGTAAAGAGTGCTATCAAGGTTCCGAAATCTGGTGGTATCTATTTACGCAATCTGCAAAACGACGAGGTACAGCTTGGACCTTTGGTCGGTGTATTGACCGATGGGCCAGCATCTCCAAATCAACCCTTCGGTTCTCGCACTGGCTTTATAAAGCAATTACTGCGGGAAGGCAGTAACAAATGTTATATATTTGCCTTTATGCCGCGTGATATCAACTGGCAACAGGAGCAGGTCTATGGTTATTTCTTAACCGCAGGCGGCAAATTCGAACGTAAAATGGTTCCTCTGCCTGATGTCGTCTACAATCGGCTACCCAGTCGGAGAGCGGAGACTTCACCTTATATCAACCAGCTTCGCGAACGCTTTATGCGCAAGAAAATCCCTTACTTCAACTGGAGCTTTTTCAATAAGTCCGATATTTATCGGTTGCTAGAGAATGACGGAGCTGCAAACCGTTACGTACCTGAGACACACAGCAATCCCTCCTCCGAAAAAATGAGAGAAATGCTGGATCACCACCATTTTGTATATTACAAACCTTCCGCAGGCAGCCTGGGTCACGGGATTTACCGACTTACCTATCTGCCGAAAAAAGGATATTTTGCCCGCTACCGCAAAGGTGGAAAAAACGTACTTCTGCGCTTCACTACCTTTGAAAGCCTCATGCGTATGCTTCGGTCACGACACGGTCAAGGCCTGCAAAATTATATCGTTCAACAAGGAATACGTTTGATTGAAATTGATGGCTGCCCCATTGACTTCCGATTCCATATGCATAAAAACGGCAGTAATCAATGGATTGTAGTCGGTATTGGCGCTAAGAAAGCCGGCCGGGGCAGTGTCACCACTCACCTCAAAAACGGGGGGGCATTGCTTACACCTGGGCAGGCGCTCGGGCGTGTATTCGGCAGCCGAGCAGATGAAGTATTACAGCGTGCGAAGAGTACAGCCATTAAGCTGGCAGAATCCTTAGAAATCCAGCATCGTCATTTGCTCGGTGAAATTGGCTTTGATCTCGGCATTGATCAGGATGAAGACATCTGGATGTTCGAGGCCAACGCCAAACCAGGACGTTCCATCTTCCGTCATCCTTCCCTGCGCGCTGAGGGCAAAGCTTCCATCGAGCACATTCTGGAGCATTGTCTATACCTCAGCAAATTCCGCAGGAGGGATGAGATGTGAACACCCATATTCCGGATGAAACAAAACCCGTTATTGCCATACTGACAACCAGCGATAAAGTAAGGCATTTTAATGGCAACCGTAATAATTTCCGGGACATCATTCGCACAGGCAAGGAACTGGGATTTCTTGTCTACGTCGTCACTGTCCGTGACTTGAAGCTCGAGGAACGGATGGTGAACGGTTATGTCCCATCATCCAGCGGAAGAATATGGTACAGCATTCCTGTACCTCTTCCACAAATCATCTATAATCGAATTCCTACCCGTGAGGATGAGGAAAAACCTGCTGTCGTACGCAAAATAGCTCAATGCCTGGAACATCCAGGCATTAAGCTATATAATCCATATTTTTTCAATAAATGGAGTCTATTTGAATGGCTGAAGGGCTCGCATGCCACCTCAAAGCATGTTCCAAAAACCAGACGTTTACGCAGTGCAAACACGCTTATTGCCATGCTAAATAATCATACCAGTCTCTACCTAAAACCTGAGAATGGCAAAGCAGGTAAAGGAATTATGCGTTTAAAATACCGTGCAGATACCACCTTACCCTATCGTCTGCAAATTCAAAGCGGCAAAAAAAATGTGACCTACAAAGCTGCCTCAGTAGAACGCCTCTGGGCACGGATAGGAAAAGAAAAGGGAAGCTCACGCTATATCGTACAGCAAGCTATTGAACTAGCAACTCACCGAGGACGACCATTTGATCTACGTGTACTTCTGCAGAAAAACGGCAGAGGCGGCTGGGCAATGACCGGCATAGGTGCGCGTCTAGCTGGTGCCCGCAGCATCACTACGCATGTACCTCGTGGCGGAAGTATCGAGGAGCCCTCCACCATGCTGGAAAGCACATTTGGAACCGAAAGAGCAGCCTCTATCTTAAAAAGTGTACCTACAACTGCTCTGTTAATTGCCAGACAAATTGAAAGAGCCTCTGATTCTATGCTCGGGGAGATGTCGATGGATCTCGGTGTCGATGAGAACGGCGGACTCTGGTTCTTTGAGGCAAACTCCCGGCCGATGAAATTTGATGAGCCTGCGATTCGCAAGCTTTCTTTGGAGCGAATCTTTCAATATGGCCAGCACTTAGCACGCCATATCAAATAGAATCCATTAAAGGATGTGACACAGCATGCAGATATCCTCTATCTACGACACTGATGCTAAAAAGTGGAAATCGCGGCTAACCGGACTGCTTGAGTTTATAAGAGAGCATGGGGAGCGTCGGATTACAAACCAAGCTTGCAAGGTAATGGCCCGATTAACTCCAGAACAGTTGTCAGAGCCGGGTGTCTCGCTGCTTGTCGCCACCGTACGCGGTCAGAATGGGCGTCAGCTAGCAGGAGTAAGCTTCGTATCCGGTTTTGGTGAAGAGGCCTGTCTCGTTGCCGTGCATCCCTTATACCGAAATAGGCATACCGGCACCGCCCTTATGGCCGCCCAGTTAAAGCGTTTAGGCCGTCTGGAATGCAGTGTTGCCAGCGATAATACGGCCAGTCTGAAAATGTGTTTCAATGTTGGTCTTGCCGCAGTAGCGCTTACTAGTGGCCCTACTGGCAAGCCAACTTTATTGATCCGGTCACCACAGAATACCGTCAGTACTACAAACTCTCCACAAGAAGGTGAACTCCTGTGCCAGAGCCCGTCTTAGGCATTCTTACTTTGTATATAAATGAAGCCAAGCAGCTTGAAGAAAAGGCCGTGTACCGGAGAATGATCATTGAGGGCAATCGAATGGGCTTGGATGTTTTTGTGTTTACCCCCATGGATGTCCATCCCAGCAAAGAGCAGATCCATGCCCTTGTCTTTGATCCAAAGAGCGGGAAATGGTCACGCAAATGGCGTTCCTTCCCGAACATGATTTATGACCGTTGCCGTATCCAGCGCAGCACGCGCTTTCAACAATTGCTTCGTTTCCGTGAACGCTATAAACATCTGCTGTTTCTGAATCGTCCACTGCGCAACAAATGGACCATACACCAAACGTTCTCACAAAAGAGTCGCTTCCGGCAGCATATGCCAGAAACATTACTGTATCATTCCTCTGCCGATCTGCACCGAATGTTGAAGCAGAGCCCGGTACTCTATATCAAGCCAGCAAACGGCACAGGTGGACGCGGTATCCTTAGAATTGAGCGGGTAAAGGACCGTAAAGGGGGATTTGATATTCAAGGCCGTCGCCAAGATCGCCGGATTATTCCACCCCGAAAGGTCTCTGCCTCCCGATTGGATTCCATCGTTCGACAATGGTGTATTGGTGGACGTTTCCTCGTCCAACAGGGGATTCCACTACGGCTGCCTGGTGGACGTTTCCATGATTATCGCATGCTCGTTCAAAAGAATGGGCAAGGCGTCTGGGAGCTGACAGGTATGGCAGCAAGGGTCGGTGCCGCCCGAAGCGTAACCTCAAATCTTCATGGCGGTGGGCACGCCGTTCGAGCTGAAACGCTCCTGAAGGAATGGCTGGGTAGTCAAGATAAGACCGATAAGGTTATGAAAACTGCCGAAAGGTTAGGTCTTGATGCCGCTGCCTTCTTGGAAGAAAGTTTCGGAGCCTTATGTGAACTTGCACTGGATCTTGCCATTGATCGAGAAGGAAAAATCTATGTGCTGGAGGTTAATCCAAAGCCTGCACGTGAAGTGTTTGCCCGATCAGGGGACGGCAACACCTATCGCAAAGCACTAGTGCGACCTTTAGAATATGCGTTATGGCTATATAATAACAAAGGTGCCCCAACCACAGCTAAGACTACTGAGGAATAAATTGATACTCAACAACAAAACGACCGCCTCTCTGCAATATGCAGAAAGTGCGGTTGTTGTATGACTTCTGATGTTCTGAGGGAACTTATATTAGAAAAACTCGTTGTATTGAAGATTTTGATTAGCTGAGCCAAGGCGTTAGAAAAAAGAAGAGCATAGTTGTACCCACACAAATATGGAGCAAGAGCTGTAAGTCCTTCTCTAATAGATGTTTTATAAACAAAAGATAGCTCACGATACACAACAAAAAAACAGCAATATAAAAAAATAAGGAATCATAATGAGTAACTATAAATAAGTCTCCGCCACCAATAGAAAAGACTATACCTATTACTAAAAACCACATGCCTACTCCAAGTGCAGCGCTTAAAGCAATAAAAAGGAAGCTCATTATCATTTTTCATACTCCTTTAACATGCTTCTCGAATCCTTATCATCACATAGGATTAACCCCTTTCCATGATCTATCGGATCATCCCCTTTGTTTATGTATATCTTTTTAGCTTTGAGCTATTCCTGCATCTGCATTTAGAACCTTAACATTAAAAAAGGCAACCCTCTGCTTAGATGAGGTTTGCCTTTTATTCGTTTACCAAATATAAATCGCAATATTCCTATTCGCTAACCGATGCGTTGTCGTACAAGTCTATCAACTCATCGAAGGAAGTGATAATTACATCGGAGCCCTTCAGCTCATCCTGACGTCCAAAACCTGCATACGCACAGCCGATGACGGTTTGAGCATTTCCCTTACCTGCCTCCACATCGGACGAGCGATCGCCTACCATCCAGGCACTCTTGATTCCATGATTGTCCAGCAAAATGCGTAGCAATTCTGTCTTCGTCGCAGTGCCTTGACCACCGGCACTATACAATCCTTCAAATAACTCTTTAAGCTCATGCACCACAACTATACTGTGAATGTATTCCTCCAGCCCATTACTAGCCACAAACAACCGTACTCCACGCTCTTTTAGGGCAGTCAGTGTTTCGACCACCTGAGGATACAGTAACGTCCCACCTGCTTCAAGTCCTTCGACCTCAAGCTGCAATAGCAGCTCATCTGCACGGCGGTGCACCGCCTCATCGGCATCAGGCATAACCTTCTTCCAAATATCTGCCAGCAGCATCCCTAAGCCGCTTAGAATAAGCTCTTCCGGCGGTGTTGGTCCTGAGTATAATCCCTCTTCCCGCAAAATATCGAACATTTTATGATATGCAGGTAATAAAAGACTTTCAGTCTGGAACAATGTTCCATCCATATCAAAAACAATCGCTTCCGGCTTGTTCAACTCCGAGTGAACCGCGTTCAGTTCTGTTCCTTGTACCTCTTTACTCATCTGTTGTTCCTCCCCATTCTCTTTTGCTTCAGGTAAGCACATTCATCTGCACGAAATTTCCAGTACAAGCCCTATGATATATGATATCACTTCGGAATGTCCATGCTCTCCACTTTTCTTGTTGCAGTTTATATTTCAACATGTTATATTACAAACTGTAATATAACATGTTGAAATATAAAGGAGAGATAACCATGTCACGTCCATTAATCATGCGCTTCCTCAAGCAGCCTGCTACCATCGTCGGGATTATAACTGCACTGTTGTTCCAAGTCTTTTTCAGCTTAATCTGGATTACAGGGTATGACCATGTAACTGATCGGGTAGATCAGTTGCCCATTGCTATTGTGAATGAGGATGGTGCGAATGCTCAGCCTGTAGTCGATGGTATTACCCAGTCCCTTCAGTTCGTAACCAGACAGGACCTTCCACTAAAAGCTGCCAAGGAAGCCCTTGAGCATAGAGAAATCCGCATGATTATCAATATTCCACAAGGGTTCACCGGAGCGATTAGCAATCCTTCCGCAAAGGCTGAACTCCGGTACCTCGTAAATGAATCCAATCCGCAAATGGTTAGCAATGTTATGCAGACTGTAGCCCTTAAAGTCACGGCTGCCATGAACACTCAAAGCAGTGATACAGCACTAAACCAAACCCTTGAAGCTATGAAGCTGCCGAAGGCACAAGCAGAGATCATCAAAAGTGCGGCAAGCAGCCGAATCTCCGCAAACGTTGAAGTCATCCATCCCACAACTAATTTTGCACAAACTATGGTTCCGTTAATGATTGTTACCGCCTCCTTTACCGGAGCTATGTTACTCGTCATGAATCTCCAAAAAGCATCTTCCAATTTATCGGGTCAATTTGGTAAATGGGATCGCCTTGCAGCCCGGTTTGCCATTATGAGTGCAACGGCTGTACTAACCTCTCTAGTGGGGACTATCATGGTTAACTCACTCGGTATCCACTCCAGCCATGGCTTTCTGCTCATGTGGCTGTTCGAGTTCACTGTGATTCTCTCCTGCATGATTCTTGCACAGTTCAGTCTGCTGCTACTCGGCGACGCTGGCGCCTGGCTAAATATCGCACTTCTCTCCATACAAATGTTAGCTTCCGGAGCAACAATTCCTCGCGATGTGCTTTCTCCTTTTTATAGCTGGATCGGTCCCTTCTCACCTGCTTACTACGCGGTAAATGGCATGCTCGACCTGGTTATCGGAGGTACTGGTATATGGAAAGATATGTTCTATCTACTCTGCATTGGTGCAGCAATAGCTGGATTAAGCATTATCCTAACCTTCATTCGCAAGGAAACTCAGTTATCACAAGAACAAGAGCCCGTACCAGCAAATGCGTAATTATTTAGTTTGCCTCCTTGGTTATGCCTTTTCAAATTGAGAGCGAAATGCAGTTGTGATATGGTAGGAGGTGAAAGAGAGGAGCGACAACGATTCATGAATATACAAGATGTCATTCTAGGGATATTAAGTGAAAAACCTCATTCGGGTTATGAGATAAAACGGCATTTCGAGGAATACTTTTCTTTTTTCTTTGATGCCAGCTACGGCACCATCTACCCAACCCTGAGCAAGATGGAGAAGCTGGACCTAATCACCAAAGAATCCATACGGCAGGAAGGCAAACCTGACAAAAATGTATTTACCATTACCCGTGCCGGCTTGGATCAGTTCCATGCTTACTTGCAAACACCGGCAGAAAAGGAAGTTCTGCGTTCAGACTTTTTTATGCATCTGTATTTCGGAGATAAGACCGATAAAGAGAACATAGATAATCTACTTCGGCAAGCATTGATAGAAAAGCAGGCAATGTACGATGATCTTGATCAGAAATTAAAGCAACTAGATTGCAAACTGTCCCCTTACCAAAAGCTGTGTATGGAATTGGGCCTTGTGCAATATGAAGCCTTTATCAAAAAAATTCAAAGTGTGCTGGAGTCTGAATAAGGATCATGTGGGCAGTAGGTTTCCTATTATTCTAGGGGATTTGCTGCTTTTTTTGTTGTGCTATCATAAAAAAGAACCGGCAGCATGCACAAATTGTGCTTGCTGTACCGGTTCTTTTTTAGCAAAAATGTGTAATCTATCGATTATACTCTGTCAAAGCTAGAAATCAGCTCATCGAGAACATCTTTGCTTACCATTTTACCTTTGAAATTGATGAGGTTCTCTGCGCTTCCGGAGAAGATACAAGTTGGCTCGTATTTTCTAAGAATAATTTTCTCTCCATCTACAAAAATCTCGAGCGGGTCTTTTATGTCAATTCCCATCGTTCTACGTAGTTCAATAGGAATTACGATACGTCCCAATTCATCTACTTTTCTTACTATGCCTGTCGCTTTCATCATCGTACATCCTCCCTTAAATTCACATTAATAATCATTTTTGCTAAAAGCTATGTAGGCTTCTATGTGATAGTAATGATTACGCTATACTCTAATATTAAAGTGCTATTCATTCCCTGTCAATTTTATTTCTACAAAATATGATATTTATCGACAATTATTCGACAAAAATATGTACACTTTCGACAAAATGCTGTAAAGCGATCCAATTTATTCGTCTTGAAATTAATAAATATCCAACATTGCGATTACAAATCAGCTTGCAGAGTATCCCAATTGATACCATCATTTACCCAATACATCAAGTCTGGAAACACTCCGACGTATATCAGAGCAAAGAAACGTTTAGTAGAATTAATACAGACTATTTATGCTTTATGCATCTACTTTTTTCGACAATCCAGCTTTCTACTATGTACTGATTTAATATAAGTATTACATATTATTAATAGAAAGATCAAATATTGGATAAATTTAGCATAATTAATTGAATTTAATTACAAAAAAAACCGACCAGTGATCTCTGGTCGATCTATTCTATCGTTATAATACCTTCTCCGTAACCCTGCCATTCGCATCAATAATTGCATTATAAGAAAGGTTATTCATTAGCTTGATCGTCTTCCTATTGTAAGAATCATCCATAAAGTTGGGCTGTCCCCCAATAATCTTGACTGGCGTAATCTTACTCGTCACCTGGGCATCATTAATCTCAAAATTCACTAGCATCGAGTGAAGGGTTTTTTCCCCACCACGTGTTGAACGATTAAACACAAAGTTTCCAAGTGAATAATAGATCGGTTTATTTTTGTAGTATTCGATGCCCATCAGGCAATGGCTGTGTGCGCCGAGTATGATATCTGCACCACTATCAATCATCTGTTTGGCTAGCGTGCGGGCGTATTGTTCAGGGTAATCCTTAAACTCTTCATTCCAGTGAATGTACACAATCGTGTAATCATTCTCCTTAGACATCTTCTGAATAGCCGTAAGCATAGGCTGCGAGGTGTACGCTGAGGCAGCTCCCGGTTTATTGTTGCCGGCATACCAAGAAGGCCCTGAAAGCACTCGACTTACACCTAAGATAGCGATCTTCTTCCCCTTTACCGTCCTTGTATACGGTTTGAACGCTTCCTCTACATCTTTGCCTGCTCCTGTATGGCCAATCTTGTTTCGATCCAGATGCACCAGTGTATCAAGCATAGCGTCTGTTCCGAAATCTAAAATGTGATTATTAGCCAAAGATACGCCGTCAATCCCAGCATAGGTTAAGCCACTAAGCACTGCTGGTTTGGACCTAAAGGCAAAGGTTTTCTCTGCTGCCTTCCCTCGAATAGACACTGGCGTTTCCAGATTCGCGAAGGCGATATCTGCCTTTTGCAAGGTAGGTGCGACTTTTACAAACGGAAAGTTCACTCCGTATTTCGCGATCTGATCACCCACAAAACCGTCCAAGAGAATATCACCAGCAAAAGCAAGTCTGATAGGTTCTGAAGATGGCGAAGCTGCACTAGATGCAATCGTAGAAGGGAGGATCAGTGATAATAGAAGTGTAGTAAGTAGCATGCTGCGCAGTACATTCGACCCTAATCTCAAAAAATACAGCCTCCTATCCTCATTATGGAATCTATATTAGCTATTATTCTAGCTTACTGGAAATAGATTATTAATTTAAGGGTAAGAAGACCTGTTATGCCTTTGATTTTTTCAAAACAGCCCGGAAGCATTGTAACCCACCCCACAAATCTGTGGACACAGCATCTGCAGGCAACTCAAAATCCGTCTCCCCCCAATATTGAAAACCAGCCTGCAGCAGCAAATCATTCATAAGATTTAAGTTTACCGTCGGGTAATCAAACGTTAGCACGAGCAGCCCCTCTTCATTCAACGTTCGGTGAAATTCCCGTAAAGTGCCGACCGTATCCTCTAAGGTCAAATGCTCCAGCACTGATATGCAAAAAATAGTGTCAAAGCTCTCATCCTCATATGGAAGAGCCGCAAGATTGGCCTGAGCAAGATGCAAGTTGTTCGTTCTTCTAGCTATAACCTGCTTTGCCGCTTTTTCCCCGATCTCATCAGTAATCGCATCTAGGATGTCCTCCCGGTAAATAACCCTGCTGTCCATATCGCAAGCATAAACCTCTGCACATACCCCAGCTAAATAAAATTTCAAGGGATGAGGAATTCCACAAGCAGCATCCAGCACCACACCATGTGGAGAAATAAAGTTAATACACCACTCATATTCAAAGGGACGGCTCCACCAGGATTCTGGCAAATCATAAATTAACTTCTCACGGCTTGCATCTGAGTTTACAAAAAAACGCGAGACAAAGGGATGTGTTGGCATGGCCAGGACTCCTTTTTAACGGAATTTAAGGTAGTGAGAGTATATTCATGATTTGCTGATTCATTCCATAACCTTACATTGAGCGAGACAAACCCAAAAAAAACGGTTGCTCCCTTAGGAACAGACCGTCTTTAAATATTAACCGTACAAATTTTATGAGTAAAAGGATAGAGGCTTGGCCTCAACTCCATGTTTCTCGATCAAATGATCTAGTAAAGCAGACCATTCCACATCAACCGTGCATTGATCTGGATGAGCCTCGAACCAAGCAATTGACTGCTTTATCCCTTCAGAGAAAGGAACGGCAGCCTGGAAGTCAGGCACGAGACATTTGATTTTACGATTGTCAAAAACACTGCTGACCGCTTGATCGCCGATCAAGCCATCCGCCGTCCCTGGAGGGGAGAAGGCTGTGATAAAGTCTGTAGAGATATGAACCACTTTCGGCTCCACACCTGCCGCTTGCCCAATGGCCGCATAGATCTGATTCCAGTTCAACACCTCATGGGAAGTAATATGAATGGCCTCCCCAATCGCTTCTGGATGCCCAAGCAATCCGACGAACCCTTTGGCAAAATCTGAGTTATGCGTCAGTGTCCACAAAGATGTTCCATCTCCATGGATGACTAAAGGCAAGCCACGACGGATACGATCAATCAAGGACCAAGGATGCTGTCCGCTCGTGAGTGCCGCAGGGATGGCTGTATTTCCGTAAGTATGGGAAGGACGAACAATCGTAACCGGGAATCCGCTGTTCTTGTGAGCTTCCATCAATAGCTGCTCGCAAGCAATTTTATTTCTCGAGTATTCCCAATAAGGATTCTCCAGAGGTGTCTCTTCTGTGATTATATAATTACGCTGTGGCTTCTGATAAGCCGAGGCCGAGCTGATAAAAATGTACTGCTTCGTTTTACCTGTAAACAGGTCAATATCTGTCTGCACATGTTCCGGTGTAAAAGCAATCCAGTCTACCACTACGTCAAATTCATAATCTCGCAATACTTCGGCAGCCTCCGCCGGATTACGAATGTCACCTTGAATCACCTTCGCCCCATCCGGAACGAATTCGCTTCTTTGTCCTCTGTTGAACAAATACAGCTCTATTCCTTGTTCTACGGCGAGCGGGGATACAGCCTGGCTAATCAGTCCCGTACCTCCGATAAATAATACCTTCATTTCACACACTCCTTATAGAGGATGTTCAAAAAGCGTACTTTTTGAACTCTCATTTATAGTAAAAGTAAACCTGGCTCGTCATTTATTCGTTAACGTAATCTCGCCATAAGTGCTTTGGCTGCCAATTCAGCAACTTCTTCGCCTTCGCATTGCTAAGTAACGACTCATGGCCTTCCAGCGGCTGGCGGAAATCCGTCACCTCTGGATAACGTGCGGCCATTAACTCTCTGCTAGGAACAGCCATACTGGTCTCATCTGCGCATATATTAAGAGCAACTGCGCCTAATCCGTCCGTTTCAATCGCCAATTGGCAAGCTGTCGCTACATCCCGTGTATCAATATAGCTCCACAGAATCCGATCACGCTGCGCGGGATCATGAATAAAGGAAGGGAAACGTTCATACGTCGATGGGTCAATGACATTTCCGATTCTTAGGGAAACGACTTGTATACCCGTTCTGCGCTGGAACATCTCAGCTGTCTTTTCATTCACAACTTTAGATAGACCGTAGCTGTCTTCAGGAAGTTGTGGATGATCTTCATCCATCGGTACATACTGGGGTCCCAACGGGTTAACCGCAAAACAGATCCCGTAAGAGGATTCACTGGAAGCAATAACTACTTTGCGAATGCCTAGTCCAGCAGCAGCCTCCAGAATGTTATAGGTGGATACTACATTATTTTGAAAGGTGACTTCACTCGTCTTTATATTTGCGGCTGGGATCGCAGCCAGATGCACAACTGCATCAGCGCCTGCTAGTACGCCGTACACTTCACCTAAATTATTCAAATCAGCAATGATCGTTTGGCACAAGGAATCTGGAGATTTTTGCGTATCCACATTCACAACCTCATACCCTTGCTCAACAAAATGCCGGACCACCCATCTGCCGAGCATCCCGCTTCCGCCAGTAACAACTACTTTCGACATGATCATATCTCCTTTTTTATGAATCTATCTCTAGTTAAGAATCTCTTCAATTTTCTTCAAAATATCCTCGGAAAGTTCTATTCCCGAAGCCTTAACATTCTCTTCTACCTGCTGCGGACGACTGGCACCCACTAGCGCACTTGCTACATTAGGCTGACGCAGAATCCAAGCCAGAGCCAAGTTTCCAACAGAAATATTCAGCTCCGCAGCTACCCCGCTTAGTTGGCGAACCTTTTCAATCTTCTCTTCTGTAATCGCCTTTTTCAACCGATCCAGCTTAGCCGCACGGCTATCTTCAGGGATGTCCGCGTTATACTTACCAGTTAACAGCCCTTGAGCCAGTGGAGAAAAAACAACCTGTCCAATGCCACGTCGCTCGCCGAGCGGAATAATTTCTTTCTCAATATAACGTTCAAACATATTATAAATCGGTTGGTTAACCACGATATGATCCAGTAAATAGCGGTCTGCTACAGCTAGCGCATCTGTCATTTGCGCCGCAGTCCACTCACTTACACCGACATAATATACCTTGCCTTGACGAACCAGATCATCCAGCGCACGTAAGGTCTCTTCAATTGGAGTTTCCGTATCGAAACGATGGCAATACATAATATCCACGTATTCTACGCCGAGACGCTGCAAGCTTGCGTGACATTGTTCCGTAATATGCTTGCGGGATAGACCACGATCGTTAGGTCCCGTCCCCATTTCGCCAAATACTTTAGTGGCCAGCACATAGGATTCTCTCGGATAGTTCCGCAAGGTCTCGCCTAGCACTTTCTCAGCAGCACCCTTTTCGTAAACATTTGCCGTATCAAAAAAATTCACGCCTAAGTCGTAAGCGGTTTCAATGGCTTTAACAGCATTATCTCTTTCTACATAGCCTCCGTATGTCAGCCAGCTTCCCAGACTAATCTCGCTAACTTTTAGGCCTGTTCCACCTAATCTACGATATTTCATAATAACTGCTCCTTTCCATAGTTCCGTGTTATGATTTCGGCAGGTTGCCTAACGCACATATTCATTCTAGAATAGTTTGTATATAATAGGAAGAAGTGAAATTTAGTTTACTATATGATCTCTAGAGTAGTTACTATACAAGAGTATAGTGGCACCAAAACAGGAGGAGATTCTTTGACAACAGCTAAATCTAGCAATAATTATATCCCTAAAACCCCACTTACTATTGAATGTAATGTAGAAAAAACACTTGAGGTATTGGGCGGAAAATGGGCTTTTCTTGTACTAAGAGAGTTATTCGACGGTACCCAACGCTTTGGAGCGCTTCAACGAAAAATTACTAATGTCAGCCCTCGTGCTTTGACTAGTACTCTGCGCCATTTAGAGGAACACGGTGTACTAGAACGTCATGTTTTTCCTACCGTACCGGTAACAGTGGAATATTCTTTAACTCCAAAAGGTGAGGATTTGCATCAAATTTTGAAGGAAATGAAGCTATGGTCGGCCAAATGGACGTAGCATAAATGGTAGGTTGTGATATGATCAAAATAGCCCCGGGATCATCGTTCCCGGGGCTTCTTTTTTACTATACGATCTAGTATTTATCCACAACTGCGCCGAGTACTGCCGTATTTACATACGGTTTTCCTCTAAGGCTCTGAAGCTCCTTAGCAGTTCCTGTAACAACAACTCCCAATAGCTGTACGTCACTGGCATCCGGTGCCGCTTTATCCTTTTTCAAATAGTTCGAGATTCGCTCAAATTCTCCGTAATACTTGCCCTCTTTCTGAAGCCCATATGCTAGTGATTGTAAAAAATCCTCTGGTTTCGGTTTAAATAACCCTTCCCAATTGACACCGTAACCGTATACTTGTCTCGCTGATTCCGGTAATGCATATTTATTCGGGCTGTTGTCATTCGTAATAAACTCAAGCTTCTTTTTATTGTCATACGTATCTACCCAATACCACTTCTGTGTCAGCTCTGTTGGCAGCATCTTCTCTACTTCTGCTTGTGTATAGCTTTTATCAAATGAAACTGCCATTTCTACCAGCTTACCAGGTTTCATTTGTTCAAGTGCAGTTAGGTCATTCAACACCTTTCCGTTATAATTCACCCCAGGTACATAGAACATCATTTCCCGCTGTCCATTTTGACTGTTATATCCTCGGTAATATTCATAATTTTGGCTGGTCATTACTGGATCAGGAACATTTATACTAGAGTAACCCCTATTAAGCAGAGAAAAGCGGCTGCTCATACTGAATTCCAGCTTTTTAGTATCCCACACGACAGGTACACCCTCAACAACCTTGTACGTATTCAATTCAACTTTGCCCGATAAAAAGCCTAAATCCAGCTCAGTTCTCAGCTCATGAAGATTAGGACTGCTAATTTCCATCATAATCCTCTCCTCATCCAGACCACGCATCGCTAACCAGCTTGTCAGTTGAGTGATACCGAGCATGCCGCTAAGCAATACAATAATGGTCACGATCAGAGAAATGACCGTATTACGGATCATTGTTTTTCGTTTTGCTTTCTTAATTATTTTTGAAAGGTTTTGATCATCCTTTTGTTCCCATGGAGCCGTCATTCCGCTTCACCTCTGTATTTTTTTTGAAATTGCTTGCGGGCACGAAACAATGCCGATTTGACCGTATCCGTTGTGATCCCAAGGAGCTCAGCTATCTCCTGATAGGACAGCTCCAGCTCGTACTTCATAATAATGAGCTGTTTGTGGAGAGGAAGAAGCTCATCTAGTATACGTTCGATGTCCTCTCGTTTCTCTTTTAACAGCACATGATCCTCCGGCAGTTCCATATCAGGCACATCCACATAACCAATAGGAATGACTATCCGCTTGCTGCGGCGGCACAGATCATAATAACGATTAATCGCCACTTTATATAGCCATGCACTGAATTTGTTCTCATCAATGGAATCGATATACAAAAGCGCCTTATACACCGTATCCTGTACAATATCTTCAGCATCGGCTGCAGGTGCCCCGAGACGAATCAAGTATTTTTGGATTTCTTGCATTTTCGGTTGAAGTATCTGATGTAGCTGCCCGGGCTTCATCCTGCACCTCCCTTCGTATGTATAACGGTTAAGTTCTCCAAATGTTAGCTGATAGTAGAAAAAACTTATAAAAGAAAAGTTACACAAAAAAATCCCCTTACCGCTAACAGTATATAGATACCGTATAGCGTAAGGGGGTTCTCTTTTTAAAAAATATTTATTCACTTATAAAAGATTCATTTATTTTACCTCAGGAATGTATTGCTCTCCACCAATTTGCTGTCTCTCAAAGGAATGGTTCATACTAGCTTCCTGAATGTGTCCGTACGCCCAGTGTTTATCGCTGACGTCTTTCCACTTCTGCTGTGCTCCATGCAATGGTCCTCTGCCCAAAAGTCTGTTAATCATCACAACGGCTTCTGCACGAGTTAATGTCTGATTCGGACGGAATGTTCCATCCAAATATCCGTTGATAATACCAGTTGCTTTGGCCCCATCAATCGCATTTTTTGCCCAATGTCCACTATTAATGTCTTTAAAGCTGCTGGTACCACTTTGTGCATTATCCAGCAAGCGCTCTACAATGATAGCCATTTCTGCACGAGTAATTAGCTGATTCGGCTTAAAGCTGCCATCTTCATACCCCTTCATTAATCCTTGTGCTGTAACTATACTAATAGACTGCAAAGCCCAATAAGTTGTATCTACATCTTTATAAGATGAGGAAACTTGTGCTTCATTCTTACCCCATAACCGTGCCAAAATCGTTGCCATTTCCGCACGGGTAATCATTCGTTCCGGGTTGAAGCTGCCATCCGCATAGCCTAAAATATATCCTTTATGCGATTCATGGACTACATTTGGATTGTTAGGTTGTTCCTTGTCCGTGCCACTATTTTTAGTAGGATTAGTGATTGTAGTGCCACCGGACGTGTTCGTTCCTTCCGAATTATTCTCTTTATTCGGCTGAGCGGAGAAACTGACGATTTGAAAACGACTGAACTTCGAAATCTCAAATTGGATCCCTTTTGCTACGCCGTTCTCATATTGAATAGTTCCTGATACCAACTCTGTCGTGCCATCCGTATGTTCGATGAACACCTTTAAAGCGTCTAGGAAAGCTTGTCTATTCTCAGTTGGAATGGTAATTCCACTTAATGGGAGAACAACCTTTGTGGTAAATCCACCAAAGTTTGTTTCAATCTTTCTTGGAAGACCCAGTAAGTTAATCTGATTCCCAGCAGCGGCTAAAGTAACCTTAGGGTCAGTATTCGCTGCTTTTTTAGCCTCACTATCCTCTTGTACGTTCTTAATCGGTACAATTCGGAAATAAAGATCTGTACCCTTAGCTGCTGCGTCTTTTAAAGCTTCCTGACTCAACTTTACAGAACCTTCATCGGTAAAGATATTCATACCCGCATTTCTGTCAGCCAGTGCTGAAACAGCTGCAGCTGGAATCTCTATGGCAATCTCATCTGCCTTATCATCTGCTTGCTGCTTAATTTCAACAGTTAGCGTCCGGTTGTTAATATCTCCATCCTGAGGATTAAAAGAATTCGTCAGACTTTCCACTTTTGACGGATCAACGATAACAGTATCAATCTTAACCTGATTGCTGAGCGTTGTTCTGAGTATGTTCAGACTCTCCGTGTGAATCATGTCATTTGCGTTTGCCTTTACATCAGCCGTTCTTCCGCTCTCTTGGCGTGTATTTTCTTTTTCCTTCACTATGTTCTTGTTAGTAACAACCAGAAGGAAACTCTTTGTGATTTTGGCGGTACCCTTAGAGATCGTAGCGGTAACAATTACATTCTTATCACCAACTTCAGGTCTGTTCACGGTACCATGTTCTTCACCATCTTTGCTGGATAGCTTAAGAACATCGATATTGGTCGAGGTCCATGTAATCTTCGTTCCATGTTTTCCTGTACCAAGCAACAAGAATTCATTTGTAACTGACTCCCATGTATCTCCATCCGAGAATTTAAAAGCCTTATCTACCCCTAATGCTTTAGCAGCATCTCTAACAGCATCCTCATCTGACATTCTGACAATGGTCACTTTAAATGTCTTTGTACGCTTTTCACCAGTCTCTTTGTCAAGAATCGTTGCAGTTAAAGTGACTTCGATATCACTTTCATCAGGTCCAGGCTGAACTACTTTACCCGTTGCACTAACGACATCAGGTTTACTTGATTCCCAAGTGATTGATGTATTTCCAGAAGAACCTTTTTCAGTCAAATATAACGTTTTGGTCACATGTTTCGCATGATCCCCTGCACCATAGATAATATCCAACTTATTGTAATCATTTATTAAATGACTTAAGGATGGCTTCGTGGCATCCGTTGGGAACGGATCATCCTTATCGTTGATTCCATCGCCGTCTGTATCCGCCTTTTTTGGATCTGTTCCGAGCACGATTTCCTGCTCATCTGTCAGACCGTCGTTATCATCATCTGGATCTAGACTATCTGGAATACCATCTCCATCTGTATCCAGTTCACCACCGTTACCTGGCTTCGTTGGATCCGTTGGGAATGGATCATCCTTATCATTGATTCCGTCATGATCTGTATCTGGATGCTTCGGATTGGTGCCTAGCACGATTTCTTGTTCATCGCTCAGGCCATCATTATCATCATCCGGATCTAGACTATCCGGAATACCATCTCCGTCGGTATCCAACTCGTCACCGACTTTTCCCGGTTTCGTTGCATCCGTCGGGAAGGGATCATCCTTATCATTGATTCCATCGCCGTCTGTATCCGCCTTTTTCGGATCTGTGCCAAGCACGATTTCCTGCTCATCTGTCAGACCGTCGTTATCATCATCTGGATCTAGACTATCTGGAATACCATCTCCGTCTGTATCCAGTTGACCGCCGTTACCTGGCTTTGTCGGATCCAATGGGAATGGATCATCCTTATCATTGATTCTGTCATGATCTGTATCTGGATGCTTTGGATTAGTTCCGTTAATGAGTTCCTGTTCATCGGTCAGGCCATCATTATCATCATCTGGATCTAGACTGTCCGGAATGCCATCTCCGTCGGTATCCAACTCATCACCGACTTTTCCCGGTTTCGTTGCATCCGTCGGGAAGGGATCATCCTTATCGTTGATTCCATCGCCGTCTGTATCCGCCTTTTTCGGATCTGTTCCAAGCACTATTTCCTGTTCATCCGTCAGGCCATCGTTATCATCGTCTGGATCTAGTCTATCTGGAATACCATCGCCGTCGGTATCCAGCTCACCACCACCGTTACCTGGCTTTGTCGGATCTGTTGGGAATGGATCATCCTTATCATTGATTCCGTCATGATCTGTGTCTGGATGCTTCGGATTGGTGCCTAGCACGATTTCTTGTTCATCGCTCAGGCCATCATTATCATCATCTGGATCTAGACTATCTGGAATGCCGTCTCCATCTGTATCCAGCTCATCACCGACTTTTCCCGGTTTCGTTGCATCCGTCGGGAAGGGATCATCCTTATCGTTGATTCCATCGCCATCCGTATCTGCCTTCTTCGGATCTGTTCCGAGCACGATTTCCTGCTCATCTGTCAGACCGTCGTTATCATCGTCTGGATCTAGACTATCTGGAATACCATCACCGTCTGTATCCAGTTGACCACCGTTACCTGGCTTCGTCGGATCTGTTGGGAACGGATCATCCTTATCATTGATTCCGTCATAATCTGTATCTGGATGCTTCGGATTAGTTCCATTAATGAGTTCCTGTTCATCGCTCAGGCCATCATTATCGTCGTCTGGATCTAGACTGTCCGGAATACCATCTCCGTCTGTATCCAACTCATCACCGACTTTTCCCGGTTTCGTTGCATCCGTCGGGAAGGGATCATCCTTATCGTTGATTCCATCGCCGTCTGTATCTGCCTTCTTCGGATCTGTTCCGAGCACGATTTCCTGTTCATCCGTCAGGCCATCGTTATCATCGTCTGGATCTAGACTGTCTGGAATACCATCTCCGTCTGTATCCAGTTCACCACCGTTACCTGGCTTTGTTGGGTCGGTTGGGAATGGATCTAAGCTATCTGGGATACCGTCCCCATCCGTATCTGGTTCAGTCGTAAACGTCCAAGCTGCTTTATCCGTAATTCCAGCGTACTTGTTATCGGCAGCATCCTTAAACGCCCCAGCTGCAACAAGGACATAATATTCTGTACTTGGTTGTAGATAGCCCACTTTCACACCGTTGCCAGGCGTTACAATCATTGGATTAAACGTTACGGTGTTACCCAATACATTGACGCCCATAGCACCTGTTTCGAAGCTGTAGACAACACTATCATCAGATTTCTTGCGAATTTCAATTTTTTTACCCCACACATCTTGAACAGCTGAATTGAATGTCAGCTTCAAACTTGTATCCGCTGCTACATTCGTAGCCCCTTTTACCGGCGAATATGATGTAGCCGTAAGATCCGTCTTATCTGGAGCTAATCCTGTCGTGAAGTTCCAAGTGGTCTTATCCGTAATCCCTGCAAAAGCGTTACCTTTCGCATCCTTTATTGCTCCGGCATCAACCTGTACATAATATTTCGTATTGTAGTCCATATATTTTCCGTCATGATCTGACAGCATCAAATAAGGATTGATCCTCACTGTTTTGCCTGAGACGCTAACACTGGTTATATCGCCCATATCAAACGTATAAACAGTACTGTTATCGAGCTCCTTTTTGAGCATAACCTTTTTGCCTGTCACACCTAGTACATTTTCACTAAACGTAAGCTTCAAATCGGAGTCCACTCCAACATTTGTTGCTTCATCAGCAGGAGATAGTGTCGTTACAGTTGGTAGTGTAGTATCCGGTTTGGCTACCATTTCAAAGATCCATGTATTTTCTGCTACTTCCTTACCTACCGCAGGTGACCCTGAGAAATGTCTATATTCCGCAAAACCGTATAGACCTTCATAGCTGTTTCCTGCTATATCTACCAAAGCACCTTGATCAATGGTTACATAGTATTCTCGGCCATAATCCAATTTGGTCTGTTTAATCGTTACTACGTTCCCTGTGATTGTTACTTTATTAGTATCATCAATAGCAATCAATTCTACCTCTTCAGGGGGATGAGATTCATAATAATCTTCAGAATAAAAAGCACTACCCGGTAACATGATTCTAATATATTTTTCTTCCCCCACTAATGCCCTTACTTTCTCGCTGAACTTGACAGTGAGTTCCGTGTTCAGAGGTACTTTTGTTGCATTAATAGCGGGTGCCAAAGAGGTCACTGTTGGAGCAGTTTCATCTGGTGCCACTGTTGTGAAGTTCCATTTCGTCTTGTCACTGATACCTGCATAGCTATTACCTGCGATATCTTGAACAGCTCCAGCTTCAATCTGCACGTAGTACCCAGTACCATACGTCAAATCTGTAGCAGGCTTAATCGATATTTTGTTTCCAGATACCGTAACTTTCGTAGGATCACTCGCTGTAATCGTCTCTATAACACTGTCGTCTGCCTTGTTAAGAATCTTGATCGTTTTACCAGTCACCTTGATATTTTCGCTGAACGCCAATACGAGGTTGGTATTCACTGGAACATCCTTGGCATCATTGGTAGGAGTCAATCCCAATACCGTTGGCGCGACTAGATCAGCTGGGGCTCCTGTTTTGAAATACCACGGAGCTGTGCCAATCTCCATTAGTACATTATTAATATACTGTACCGAAGTGGCAATCCCAACATAATCATTATTGAAGGTATCTTGGAAAGCTCCACTATCCATGGTTACATAATAATATTTATTATTTGCCATGTTTTTTACTGGATTGATCGTAACTTTATTGCCTGAAATCGTCACTTTTGTAGTATCACTCGTGGAAATCCGTTCGAACTCGACAGCCTCAGTATAATTGTTAGATGATCCATCCGAGAACATTGTTCCCGGTACCATAATCCTTATAAATTTCCCCCTGCCCGCTCGTACGTTTTCACTAAAAGTTAGAGTCAAATTAGCATCTGTTGCTACATTCAATTCTTTCTTCGCAGGAGAGAACTCTGTTGCTATAGGTGCAGTGGTATCATTACCGGCGCCTGTTTTGAAATCCCATACCTCAGCACCCGTGAAGCCATCCGGCACATGGACTTGGCCATCAAGAATCTCTATCTCTCCATTCAATCCCTCATAGAGATTACCTGCTGAATCCTTAAACGCTGCCGGGTCGATCTTCACGAAATAATTCGTTTTATAATCTAGGTCAGCAGCTGGGTTGATCTTTACAACATTGTTCGAAATCGTCACTTTACTTGTATCATCAGCGGCGATCGTCTCTATTTTGGTTGAGTTTGCAAGCACCTCCGGATATTCGGAACCACTGGCGTTAGAAGTAACTTGTGGTTTCCAAATCGATATATTTTTACCCGAAACGGCCTTTACACCTTCATTAAAGGTCAACGTAAGGTCTGAGTCGACCTTTACATTCTGCGCATTTTTCTCAGGGGCATATGTCGATACTATCGGCGCATCTTTATCCTCTGGACCACCACTATTCCCGGGGTCTGTATTAACAGCTACAGCTACAGGAACCATGAAGGTACCTACCATAAAAGGTCCTGGGCTGAGATTTATAGTTTTTATTACTGTATTTTTTGTTGTATCTATTACACTCATATTGCTAGCACCATAATTAACCGTAAATGCTTGACTCCCATCTTTGGAGAGACCAATTACATATGGCGTAGAACCCACACTCATAGTTGTTTCCACCTGATTCGTTATTGCATTGACAACAGTAACCGAATTACTTAAAGCGTTAACTACATAAACCTTACTCCCATCCGGACTGACTTCTGTTGCGTAAGCTGGACCACCAACAGGAATGGTAGCTTCCACTTTATTTGTTACTGTATCAATCACATCTAAAGTAGTACCTGAAACTGTCGCTACGTAGATCTTGGAGCCCGCGGGATTAACTGAAAGACCATAGGGTGACGAAGATACCGGAATTTTAGAAATCACAGTGTCGCTCTTAACATCCAGTACAGAGACCTCACTTCTACCGGATTGGGTTAAATACAGACGATCTCCAATCACCACCATTGCTACTGGATTATCACTTACAGATATTGTACGTATCACTGAAAGCGTAGCTGTATTGATCACTGAAACAGAGTTACTGGAGTAATTGGCCACATAGGCTTTACTGCCGTCTGAGTTAAATGCAACGCCATGAGGCCACGTCCCCACTGCAATGGTTGAAATCACAGTGTCAGTGGATGGATCTATAACAGAAACAGTCCCATCCGCTCTGTTAGTTACAAAGACCTGGGTCTTATTCGGATTAATGGCGGCGCTATTCGGCTGATTTCCCACCTTGATCTTCGCCTTTTCCACCGATAAATTCGTTAAATCTATTACATCCACTACACCACTCATAAAACTTGTAACATATGCCTTCTGAAATACCGATGTCGTATCCATATCCGCAGAGTCAGCGTAAGCCATTTCTCCGCCTCTAATAAATAGGGACGAGCTTATGTTGACCAGTAATACAACTAACAGAATGCTGATTGCCTTCTTGGACCTGACTAATCGAAGCACACTCTCAACTTCTTTCCTATGTATTTTGTTACTCCCATGTTTAGGAAAATCATATCAACCACAACTCACCAAATTCTCACAAATTGTCGGTTAATGCCGAACAAAAGAAAAAAACAGAGAGATTTCTCTCTCTGCTGTAACTTTTTTCATATAAATACTAGGCCAGATATGCAGCTACACGTTCTTTAAACTCTGATGAAGGAACCATGCCCAGCTCCGAACGATAAGCAATCTCGAATTTCTCATAGAGCCGTGCGATCTTATCCTTATTTCCGAGCCTAGCATATATATCAATCATTTGCTCGTTCATCTCTTCATGAAGAGGATATAAACCCAAGAACTTTTCTAATCGTTGCTCCGCTTTATGCCAGTCCTGAGCAGCACAATCACTGTCCACTAGCAATCGAGTCCAGGTTGTAAAATACTTGCAGTAAGCTTCCTCCAGCGAAATCTTCCATAGATAAGGCTTCCCATCCAGCAGGGGCCCCTGATATAAGAAACAAAGCCGCTCCATTTGAGTAGTGTTTTCTTTCCCTTCAGCCATTTCTAAATGAAACCTTTGATAATCAAGAGCATCATAACTTTCATTTCCGGTCTCCAGCATATAACCATCATTCATTTTACGGATTTCCATGCCGAAGCCCTTTTCTTTTAGCATTTTTTTCAAGAGGTAAATCGTATTATACAGGTTGGATGCCCCTCTCTCATCCTGCATATCTGGCCATAACAAATCAATTATTCTCCATTTACTGATATAACGACCTGCATTACATAGAAAATATGCGAATAATTCCTCTGCTCTGCGCGTTCGAAAATGAATGGGCTTTCCTTCTGAATCACAAACTTCAAATCCGCCAAAACAGCGGATCATAGGCCCCGTTTTCTTTGGCTCTAGGATCACCGCAGGTCTCATTCGTTTAACAAGTCGTTCAGTAACCCTGTTGATCGCTTCGGGAGTTATTGGCTTAAGTATATAATCTAGTGCACTAACCTCGAACGCTTCCAGTGCATAATTCTTGTAAGCTGTTGTAAATACAATTTCCGGTTGATGCATCAGCTTCTGAATTCTGCTTGCCAGCTCAATACCATTCATCTTAGGCATTTCAACATCTATAAACACGACATCCGGTTGTAAATCAGGTATGCACTCCAGTGCCTCTAATGGATTTGAGAAGGCCCCGCTAATGGTATAATCTGGATTACGACCGATCAGTACCTTCATCAAATTCAAAATTGGCTTCTCATCTTCAACAATCACTACACGAATCATCGTGTTTCTCCCTCCATGCCCCCAAGGCTTGCTGGTAAATACATTGTTACTTTGGTCCCAAACCCAAGGTCGGAATGAATGGTTAGGGTAGCTCCGGGTATAGCGCCTAGACGCTTTCGAATGTTATGGATTCCAATACTGCCATCCGGCTGCTCGTCTCCAGTTAATTGATATAGCAAGTCATCTGGCATACCCACACCATCATCTTCGATGATAACTTTCATATAGTTACTACCTGCTTGAACCGTGAGCGAAACTCTGCCCTGACCCTCTTTTTCAAACAATCCATGTCTGATCGCATTTTCAACAAATGGCTGAATACATAAGGAAGGGATTTCAACAGAACGCAGACCCTCATCCATATAAAAAATAAAATCAAACCGTTCTCCAAAACGCGCTTTTTCGATCTCCACGTAGGCTTGAATCAGCTCTAACTCCCGGTGCAAAGGAACAACTAAAGTGGATCGGTCCATATCGAGAATATAACGGATGTATTGACTTAACATGGATAACAAATAGGCGGCTTTCTCTCCATCTGTATAACAGAAAGAGATCACACTGCTCAGTGCGTTATACAGAAAATGCGGTTTGATTTGCGCTTGATGAAAGGCATACTCATTTCGTATCGCTTCTTGTATCGATGTCTTCATTGCAATCAGCGTTTGAATTCTCGCAATCAGCGTTTCTCCATCAAATGGTTTAGTTATATAATCATTCGCCCCAGCCCTGAAGCCAAGCGCAATATCTGTTGGCGCGTCTTTTACTGTAGCAAACAAAATAGGTAAATCCAGAATGGAGTAACGCACCCGCAACGTTCGGCACAACTCAATTCCTGAAATCCCCGGCATCATGACATCTAATATAACTAGGTCCATATTAGGGTATTGCTCCATTTTGTCCATTGCTTCATTCGCTGAAAACGCCGTAATTACATTGTAATGATGCCGTCTTAAAATATTCAGCAGAATATGAATGTTAGAGGCCTCATCATCCACAATTAGGATCGTATATCCACTCTGATCCACTATATCTAGCGAGGTCTGCTCAAAATGCGCGTGCTGCCCCACCCCTGTAGCTGCTACTTCGCGGTAGCCTGGGATCCGCTCGATTTTGGGCAAGGTGAAGATCATTCGAGTGCCTTGACCAACCTCAGACCAATCCACCCGAATCTCACCGCCCATCCGCTCAATTAGCTTTCTGCTAATATACAGACCCACACCCATTCCTGTGTAACCATCTTGCGGAAGTGGTTTATCGACTTGTTCAAAATATTCAAATATGGCGGTATGCATATCAGGGGATATCCCAGTTCCTGAATCTTCAACCGTAACAGATACTGTATTTCCCTCTACATAAGCTTTTATGGTAATAAATCCTTTATCCGTATGCTTGATCGCATTGTGAACTAAATTGTACATGACTTGTCTTAATCGACTATCATCCGCAATCACCCACACATCGGGTTCCACCTGATTATCTAATCGCACAGATTTCCCTGCGAGCTCAAACTGCAACACATCAAATACAATTTGTGAAGCCACCCTTAGATCAACCACTGTCTGCTGTAGTCGTAATTCTCCATGCTTCAAAAGACTAACATCAATCAAATCCTGAATGAGCATTGACAGCTTTGTAGAAGTGTCCTTAATTAACCAAAGATTCTGTTTCTGTAATGGATACAGATTATCTTCGCCATCTTCTAATAAAAAGGATGTCATATTCATAATGCCATGCAGCGGAGTTTTGATCTCATGAGAAGTGTTCATCAGAAATTCATCTTTAAGCTGGTTCGAGATTAGCAACTGACGGGACAGCATTTCCGTCTTATCATAAGTATTTGAGAATCGTACAGCTAACATAATATTGAAGAAAACAATAAAACCAATGACTCCGCATTTACCCACCAAATCGGTCTGCAGAACATTTTCAGAGTAAAGACTTACATCAAAGAAAAATATCAGGAGCGAAATCGCACCGCCAATGAACAAAAACAGTTCTTTTCGATCCGTCGTCTGGCTCTGGCTGCGAACATATAAATAGATCATTCTGACTATGATTACCACCATAACGATTCCAAGATAGGTTACAAATAGATACTTCATACGAATGTGTACACCATACGGGAGCACCAAAACCGATACAAGATATAGGACAAATGGAGACAACACAATCTTCATCCTCTTACTTGACATCAACCGGGACTCGACCGAGCAGTAAAACATAATAATGATAATCGAACCGACAAACTGGCTTATTTCCAATAGCTTGTAAGTTGATTCAAAAGGGAAATGGGGTAATAACTGTTGAAATATCTTCTCTCCATATAGAGAATTGTTCAAAGAAAGAATAAGCAAATATAAACCGCTGAGCAAATAGGCCTTTTCTCTACGCCCAACGAAATAGAAGCTGAGATGATATGCTCCAAACATCCCCAGGATCAATATAATTCCAATGTCAGTACCCGTCTGAATACTGTTCAGTTTTGTAATATCCGTGTGCACGCCCAGTGGGATTGAATTTACGATTCCCCCAGTAATAAAGTTGAAGTTAGACACTTGAATTACAATTTCTATCTCTTGGGTATTAGACTGAAAAAATACCGTATACGGAGTATTCCCTGGCTTAAATGACTCACTTTCTGTTGAAGGAACCCCGTCCTCTCCTTCCTGCTTCCCATTGATAAATAACTTTTGAGACATACGGATACTTCTTATTTTCAAACCAAGAATCTCATCCGAATCTTTGACCAACACTTTAAGTCGATAGGTGCCAGCCCCTTTACGGTCCATTCCATCTTCTATGATCTTGCCTTTCCATGTGCCTGGGACAGATAGATATGTAGATTTCTTATCTATACTTTGCTGAATCTCAGATGGACTCAGTAATTTATTTTCATAAAACTCCCATTCTCCGTCTAGATCAACTAATCCCTGTTTCTCAAAGTCCCATCTCGACAAATCCAGTACGCCCTGCTTGGCCACCGGGGTATCTTGGTCCTGAATCGTTGGGGAAATAATACTTACTAATAGGGAAAAGGCAAGGATAAAAAACAACCCCATCCCAACTATTCCACGATATTTCATCGTCCTCAACCTTCAGGCTCCTCTCACCAGCGAGTAATTCTACCATTCTACCCCGCTGCTCTCACAAAAATCTCTCAAAGTCCCGCCTGTAAGTTACTTCCAGACACTGTTTACCTATCCACCCCAAGCATCTCCAGCCCAAGCCGTACACGAATATCTTCTACATTCTCAGTTAAATAAAGAGCGTAAGCTTTTATAATCGGCGTGTCTAACGCACATTGAAGTTGAAATAGCTTCTGTTGATCGAGATAAGGTTGGGCTATAGATCGTGGTAGAAATCCAAAGCCTGCTCCTAGTAGCAGCATGTCCAGCATAATCATCGAGTGATCAGTCTGAAGTATAGGTACATAGCCCGCTCCAACGATACTAGTAAACCATTCCGGAAACGGACCTCCCCACTCTAAATGACAATACTCCCGCTGAAAAAAATCCTCCCTACTTACAGGCGTTTCTCTTAATTGTGTGGAGACCAGAATAATCTCATCTTCAAACAGGAGATGTCTGGTCACCTTAGGATGTTCCGGCGGGTCATATTTAATCGCAACCTGGACTATTCCATCCAGTAAAAGATCACGTATCATATAGCTAGAATCAATATAACTTAGGAATTTGATGGCTACCTTGGGATGATCACGTCTAAATGAAAGAATATGCTGCAGGTAATAATAATGCCATACGGATCCGGGTCCACTCAAAATGATATAGTTCTCCAGTTCTTCGGATAGAGTCACCTTACTCTCTTCAAACAAACGAAGCATCCGCTCAGCATATGGAACAAAAGATATCCCTGCCTGCGTTAAGCTAACATTCCGGTTATCACGTGTAAAGAGCACCTTGCCCACCGAGTTTTCTAAAGCTTTTATTCTTGCGGTAACGGCGGACTGGGAGATATGTAGATGCTCTGAGGCTTTGGTGAAATTTCGAATTCTGCATACCGCCAAAAAAGCTTCTAATTGAGATAAGTCCATGGATAACACCCTCTACGATTCAAAATATTAATGATTATGATCTATAAAATTCGTTATACAAATTATATGTATTCAGTTATGATTTCGCTATATTTTTAAACTTATAAGTGCTGGAGGAATTTATATGGTTAGCAATGTCAGAATCAAACAATTATTTACGATTAAGGAATCTATTAATGAGCTTTCAAAGCTTCTAATACAGGTGGTGGAGGATGGAGCCTCCATTGGTTTTTTACCACCCTTAGATCCGTCAGACTCTACATCATATTGGCACAATGTTTTGGCGCCCGATGTGATTCTTTTTGTCGCAACAATGAATGATATTATCGTGGGAAGTGTACAACTACATTTATGTACAAAAGCAAACGGAAGACACCGAGCCGAAATCGCAAAGCTAATGACACACCCTAATTATCGTCGTAATGGTATTGCTCGTTCTCTTATGGAAAAGGCTGAAGAAAGAGCTAAGCAGGAAGAACGATCGTTATTAGTGCTTGATACAAGAGAAGGCGACCCTTCCAATCTCCTTTATACTTCAATGGATTACATACAAGCTGGACGTATACCGAGTTATGCAATATCAGCTAACGGCGAATTACATGCGACGATTTTTTATTATAAGATCATTGGCTAGACATTTTGAACTTAAAAACATTCTAAAAGGAAGAGTGGCAGAGGGGAAGCTTGGAACTGTAGGAGCGATAGCGCCCGCCTTTGTCTCCGGATTTCAACCGTGAAACACGGTATATAATCAAGAAATCTGGGGACAACAGCGGCCGGAAGTCCAAGCATTCACCGCAGTCACACAATTACCTTATATAGAAAAATCTTAAGTTCAACTAATATAGACATTTGTGAAACACCAAGTTATAGTATTGATAACACTTTTAATAACTATTTTCAAAAGTCTAGAGGTGAATAAAATAAACCAAATCGCAAACAATTCTATTCGTGTTAAAAAGATAAATCAGGAGCTCATCAAGCAAGCCTTGAAATCGATGAAAGAAGGAACCAAATCAACGATTGCTACCGCCACCGGGTTAAGTATTGCCACTTGCGGAAATATTCTAAATGAGCTTATGGAGACAGGTGAAGTCATTGAGACGGAGCTGGAGGCTTCGAATGGAGGTCGGCCGGCCCGAAGATTCATCTATAATGTCGATTTCTCCTACATCGCAGGCATCTATGCCAAAATTGAAGATGGCCAACAATCCTTAACCTATGCAGTAACAAATTCCGTTGGCGAACGTGTAGATGATGGATATATCAAGGCTGAGAGTATTGACGCTACAACCATTGATCATTTAGTAGGCACACTAATTCAAGCCTATAACAACATCAAAGCCGTTGGCATTGGAATCCCGGGACTGGTTCACCGAGGTGTCATCAATATTTGTGATATCAACACTTTAATTCATGCACCCTTAGAGTCACTCCTCAGAGAGAAATACGAGGTTGAAGTCACAGTTGAAAATGACATGAATCTAACCGTTTACGGATTCTATAACCAGCAGGATTACGAAGAGGATAAGACCATCGTCGTGTTGACCTTTATCAAAGGTGCCTTTCCAGGTGCAGGGATGATGATCGACGGGCATATCCACAAAGGCAATACTAGATTCGCGGGCGAAGTCTCATTTTTACCGTTTGGAATCTCGCGTGACGAGCAATTCATTCGTTTGGGGCAGACAGAAACGTTTATCCCATTGGCAGCTCATACCATCGCTTCATTGACGGCAGTTATTAACCCTGAGACGATTGCGCTCACAGGTGAACAAGTTAGACAAGAGGATGTGCCACATATCTATCAAAGTTGTCTGGCATTCATTCCAGAAGAGCATATGCCTCATCTAATTGTGCTGGATCACCCTGATGATTATTACATGGACGGATTAATTGCGATCACGCTGGAAAGCTTGACCTATTCGTTGCAGCTGGTTGAGAAGCGCCGGTAAGTATTTTTTATGACCCTAACATTTGCATTATGGATTGGATCTAAAACCAACAAGAACTTCAGGAGGAAATACGAATGGCAACAAACAAAGAGAATATGATTGCAGGAAAGCTTTACATGGCTGGTGGAGAAGAATTAGCTAGAGATAGCAAAAAATCCAGAATGCTCACTCGTTTATTTAACAATACGACGGAAGAACAAGGCGAATATAGAGTAGAATTACTTAAGCAATTATTCGAGTCTACGGGTGAATCGTTGCATATTGAGCCACCTTTCCGCTGCGATTATGGCAGCAATATTACCGTCGGAAATAACTTTTACGCCAATTTCGACTGCATTATCCTGGACGTAGCAAAAGTAACGATAGGTGAGAATGTTCTCTTTGGACCTAGAGTAAGTGTATATACCGCTGGCCACCCCATAGATGCGGACGTTCGTATTAGTCTGCTCGAATTCGGTACACCGATTACCATTGGAAACAATGTCTGGGTTGGCGGAAATGCCGTTATCAATCCCGGGGTAAATATCGGCAACAATGTAATCATCGGCGCAGGCTCTGTCGTAACTAAAGATATACCTGACAATGTAATCGCAGTGGGGAATCCTTGCAGAGTGCTAAGAGAAATTACAGAGGACGATAAACAACACTGGGAGAAGCTTAAAGAAGAGTACTACAGAGACATCGAGCAATAAAGATACCCGATTCTGGAGGTTCTCACGTTGAAAAAGCGTTTTGGCGGATTTAATAAGGTTTATGCCATGCAATTGGCAACGATCTTTTTGGGGTTTATTGTGTTTGGGATATCGGAAAATATTAAAGGGCCAGCCATTCCAAGAATTCAGTTTGACTTCAGTCTGGACGAAAAGCAGCTGGGTACCCTTTTATCCCTAAACGCACTAGGTTATTTGATCGCCTGTTCCTTCACAGCTGTATTGGTTCGTAAGTGGGGGATCAAGGCTGTCAGTATTATCGCTTTCGCATCCATGATATTCTCTGGCGTTCTAATTTACATCTCACATAGCTATCCCCTCTTCTCGGCTTCATACTTCCTGATGTATATTGGAAACGGAATGCTTGAGATTGGACTTGCCATTCTGGGAGCACGTATCTTCGTTAAAAATACCGGGACCATGATGAACTTATCCCATTTCTTTTACGGGTTTAGTTCCACGTTAGCTCCCCTACTGGCAACAGGGCTGATGACGGTAAGTATATTCGGTCATACTCTGGATTGGCGCGGAATGTATCTAATAATGCTTAGCTTATCTTTACTGCCTATAATATTTGCCTTACGGAGTACTTTTCCAGGTGACGATCTTCCACATGAAGACCGTATTCCCTTAAAAACGCTTGTCCGTGACCCTGCTTTATGGCTAATGGTTCTTATCCTTTCCTTCGGAGTAGTGTCGGAGCTTGCTGTAGGCGGATGGCTCGTGAATTTCCTTGAAAAAGCATACCTGTGGGATACGGTTACTGCATCTGGGATGCTGTCTACCTTCTTTCTCTGCTTCTCGTTAGCAAGGCTCCTGCTGGGGCCGGTTACTGATAAAATTGGATTTAACCTATCGCTTATCATCTTTTCAGCCTTCTCTGCCCTGTGTACGTTTGCCGCAATTTTGGGTGGAGAAAAGCTCGCATTTCTATTTGCCGCTGCAGGAATCGGGATTGCGATGATTTATCCTACGGTTATGGCTTTTATCGCGAAAAGATATCCACATGGTAGCGACACCGCCATCACATTTACAGTCACATTAATGGGAGTGGGTAGCGTAATCGGCAACTATGCTATAGGTGCTGTGATCGAAGGCGTGAAGCGGCTTTACGGTGCAGAGACGCAAATAGGCTTATTACGCGGACTTCAAGCCGGTTATGGTTTTATCGGATTATGTGCAGCGATATGCGCGATATCCGGTTGTATTCTATATCGTTATTTACATCGCCGCCAAGAACTTATCTAACCTCATCTATATTACTTAAAAAACCTGTCGATTGAATCGGCAGGTTTTTTGGATTTGAACTATAGTTTCCCTGTATGTGCTGCACTGTACGATGAGCTAAGATCATGTATGATACGCGTAACAATGGCATCTGCTCTCGCGATTCCGCCAAGACACCTACTGCAGCCCACTCATCAGCCCCAGTATTTTTCTAACAATTTGTTCCTCTTCGTTGCTCACCTTTTCCGTTGCCAATTCACCAAGCTCTGTGTGTTCTCCAACACAAACTGAATGAGCGGAATGTCTAAACATTTCTATGTCGTTAGCATCGTTACCAAAAGCAATAAATTGCTGCGGGTCTACGCCTAATCTCTTTAGTCCTGTCCATTTGTTCACACCTTGTGGACTTATATCAATAATATCTTCTTGTCCATGCTGGTAGATCACAATAGGCAGATTTTGCAGCTTATGTATAAGCTGTTCCCCGTTCAGACTGCTCAAAATAACTACCTTCACAAGCTCATCCAGCTCAGATGGACTTACATTTTTGGCGCGTTGTTCTGGATCTACATTTCTCCGAATGGGATGATCATCAGAACCCGAATATGAATAATCCCAGTGACTGTCAATCAAATAAGCCGCATTAAACTCTTCTATTAATTTCAAGAGGATGTCCGAAGTTTGCGCGTCAAAATGTATCGTCGAAATAACCTCTCCACCTTTTGCAATAAATGCACCATTCCCGCCAACCATTGAAAAATGATGCATATGTGCAGGCAACACAGGCAATAAATCACGAATAGGCCGGGCTGACGCAAAAATAACCTCATGACCTTTTTCAATTAGAGTATCCAAGGCTTGTACGATTCGTTCACTCAAAGGTTTGCCGCTAAAACATATGGTTCCATCTAAATCAAAAATAAATTTCATCATCTGTATCCTCCCCTTTTTATCTATAATAACGAGTTCGTATATAATAGAAAGGACCGATGTCCAAAAAGGAGTACGCAATGAAAACTATTCAGGATCCAAATCTTATAGCACATTACATTACCCAATTTAATCTAAATCAAGTATTTACGATATCAAAACATGCTTTAATTCAGTTACGTGTCTATGAGCAGAATGAAATCATTTTGCATGAGGGGGATGAGCTGGACGGAATTTATTTTCAAGTGGAGGGGCGTACTAAGGTCTACTCTAGTGTGGGAACGGGAAAATCCTTGTTATTACGGTTCTGCTCACCCTTGTCATTATTCGGGGACATTGAATACGTGCAGGAGGTTGTGGTCCAATCCCAAGTGGAAGCGGTACAACAAACCTCTCTCTTATTTATCCCGAAACAAAAGGTTGAGTCTGACCTAATGGATAACCATAGCTTTAAAGATTTATTGCTGAAACATCTTTCTTACAAGCTTCTAACCTGCACATCCGCATCACGGACGAACTTACTAGGCGCTGTCGAGGAAAGGTTTGCAAGTTATCTATTAACGATACAGCTCCAACGGGAGTTTGGAAAAGAAATTCAGACACCCTATATCCCAGATATAGCATCGTTAATTGGGACTACTCCCCGCCATTTAAACCGTGTCATTCAGCGACTCACCGACATGGAGATCTTATATAAAGTTAAGCAAGAAATTGTAGTACTCGACTGGGATCGTTTGGATGAAATGTCTAACGGAATAAGATTTGAATAACCTAAAAGCCCATCATTTAATTGAGGATAAAATGATCGATGTCATCATAACGGATATCGATCTTTTCTCCGTTTCTTTTGACAAGATTTATATACAGAGGAGCTGTATCAACACTTCCGCCACCAACTAATACATGGTAGTCATCATTGATTTCATATTTGCGGATGTACAAACCTGAACCGACGTCTTCAAAGGGATAACCTTCAAAATCCTTCCACGACAACGCCTCGCCTTGCTGAGCTAGATCCCGTACTTCATCCATGGATAATATCGCAGTTTTTTTATCATTACAGGCTGAAAGTATAATCGTCAATGCAAACAATAACAGCATTATCAAGTTACGCTTACTTCTCATTTATAAACCTCCCAACTCTTGAATATCCGGTCTCCAGAACGTGGAATACGGTTCAATTGAGGCAAACAGCTCCTCTAGTGTAAAAGGTGTGTTATTCAGATCCATCACGTCCTGAAAAAAACCAAGGTCAAATTGGAAGACCAGCCGCTCACTTTTAGGTGAAGCCATCACATAATGAATATCTCCACCTTTGATGAAGACGAACTCATTTTCTTTTAGCTGCATCGGCTGGTCATTTACTCCAAGGTTCACTCTCCCTTTAACAATCCAGATAATTTCCATTTCCTTATGCCAATGTGGTGTAGTTAATATACTGCCATCGTTCTAAATACAGCGGTACGGAAAGGCTTTATCCAGTCGTGGGAATTCCAAATAAATGGCCATCTGATCATCTCTCTTACTTATTTAGTAGATTTACTATTGAAGCTGTAACGTAAGAAGAGCTATCCAGTACCCAACCAGGGAAGCATGGACAGCAAATTTTAGGGATCGTTAATGATTCAATTTCTCTCATTTCGTAATTGCTCCACCGTCCCGACGAAACTGCTTGGGGGTCAAGCCAGTGTATTTTTTAAATAACTGTGTATAGTAACTTTGGCTGCAAAATTTAAACATTAAAGAGATTTCGGAAATAGACTGATTCGTGTGAATGAGGATCGACTGCGATTCCTCAATTCTACGCCGGTTGACAAATTCCGTGAGCGGCATACCCGTTTCACGCTTGAAGCGGTCGGACAAATAACTGGGATGCACACCAACATGCCGGGAGATCAGGCTAAGGTTCAAATCTTGAAACAGATGCTCGCGTATAAAATATACGGATAGATTGACAATATGTGAATAGTGAAGGTTCTCCTTCTGCTGGCGCATCACTGTAATGAATTGCAGAACCATTTCATATTCGTATCGATGAAGTGCCTCAAGCTCCGTCGTAGCTTCCACCGAACGGATGAACGTATCACTCAGCTGAAAAGCTGTCTCAGGGTCAACACCACCCCGGATAATCGCACGTGTAAACAAGGTGCAGGATGCAATCATAGCGTTTTTCTTGGAGCGCAGCGGATATCGGGCTAGCGTAGCAGCTTCCATTGCGTTAATTCTATGCAGTGCTTCCAGTGCCCGGTTCTCGTCACCAAGTCGGATAGCTTCCAAAAGCTCTTGTTCATAATCCAGCGGAGGATGGACAAATCCCTCTGACAGATCCACAGAACGTGTGGACCAATATTCCGGTAGTTTATGTTGTCCTTTAAGTTGATCCATACTTGTTACCTCACCTAAAAATTTTGATAATATCCTAAATAATTTAGTATAATTCTAGCCCTTTCGGACTTAAAATTCAATTCATAACCATCAAGGGAGGAAACATAAGCATGAGCTGGAGCATTGCCAATCAGGGATTGTCGGCAGATACCCTACTGAATTTGGAAAGTATTTTTGCGCTGGGGAATGGATATTTGGGCGTGCGTGGCAATTTTGAAGAAGGGTATTCCGATAAAGAAATCCGCAGTATCCGCGGAACGTATTTAAACGCCTTTCACGATGTGATTGACATTCCCTATGGGGAGAAGCTATTCGCCTTTCCAGGTACCCAGCAAAAACTGGTTAATATTATAGATTCCCAAGGGATAAATATTTATATAGGCGAAGATATGGAGCCATTTGCACTTACAGCAGAGAATGTCCTCGCCTATGAGCGTAACCTCCATCTGGACAAGGGATACTCGGAGCGTAAAATCCACTGGAAATCCCCCTCCGGTAAAGAACTCAAGCTGCATTTCCGTAGACTCGTTTCTTTCACTACCCGTGAACTTTTTGCCATTCATCTGACTGTTGAGCCTGTCAATTTCACCGGTCCAATCCGGGTTGTCTCTCGTGTAAATGGCGATGTTAGCAACTATACGAACCCGAATGACCCGCGTGTAGCTGCAGGACATTCCAAACGCCTGAGTGTAGTAGCGTGCGAAGCTCGGGGTGAATATGTATGCCTGGAGAACGTGACGATGGCTTCGGCCCTGCGGACCTCCTGTGTTACCAGGCATGAATGGGAAGGTGAATGGCAGGTTGAAACTCAGGCTGGAGAAACCGATGCTACAGTGACGGCAATCGCCTCCTTGTCTGGGCCACTATCGTTGACCAAATGGAATGTCTATACCGATACACTACGACATGAACAAATGCTTGTAGATACCGGTATTCAGGTACAAGAATCATTGAAGCACCTCTCCTTTGAAGACATGCTGGAACAGCAGGAGCATTATTTGGCTGACTTCTGGAAGCGTTCCGATGTAGTCATCGAGAACGACTTGTCGCTTCAGGAGGGCATACGTTTCAACCTTTATCAGCTGCTGCAATCAGCCGGACGCGACGCGCATAGCAACATCTCTGCTAAAGGCTTATCCGGTGAAGGGTACGAAGGCCATTATTTCTGGGACACGGAGATTTATATGTTCCCTGTGTTCCTAATGACTTCCCCTGACTTGGCCCGGCAGCTCCTATTGTACCGGTATTCCAAGCTGGAGGAGGCAAGGGAACGTGCTAAAGAGATGGGTCACGCCCAAGGTGCATTGTTCCCATGGCGGACGATTTCAGGTACGGAATGTTCCTCCTTCTTCCCATCCGGTACAGCTCAATATCATATCAGCGCCGATGTAGCCTACAGCTATATCCAATACCATCTAGCGGAAGAAGATGACGCCTTCTTGCTCCAATACGGCGCCGAGGTGCTATTTGAGACAGCGCGGCTTTGGATGGAGATCGGTCATTACTACGAAGGCAAGTTTCACATCGATGAAGTGACTGGACCGGACGAATACACATGTCTTGTGAACAACAACTATTACACCAATGTAATGGCCAAACATAATTTAAAATGGGCCGCACGCAGTTTTGCGCGACTTCAAGAATATGACGAGGCTGCATTCCAAGCTTTGTGTGTGCGCCTGCATGTAACTGGACCAGAAGCAGACAGCTGGCTGAAGGCGGCGAATGCCATGCTGCTTCCTTACGACGAGAAGCTGGGCATTAATCCGCAGGATGATACTTTTTTACGCAAAGCGGTCTGGGATTTCGAGAATACACCACCGGAGAAACATCCGTTGTTGCTGCATTACCATCCACTCACGCTATACCGTTATCAGGTCTGCAAGCAAGCCGATACTGTACTGGCTCATTACTTGCTGGAAGACGAGCAGTCGCATGAGACCATTCGTAAGTCGTATGATTATTATGAGCAAATCACTACCCATGATTCCTCCTTGTCCTCTTGCATATTCAGCATTATGGCTTCGAAGATCGGGTATAAGGATAAAGCGTATAACTATTTTATAGAGACGGCGCGGCTCGATCTCGACAATACGCACGGAAACACCAAAGACGGATTACATCTTGCCAATATGGGTGGAACGTGGATGGCCATTGTGTACGGTTTTGCCGGAACACGTCTCAAAGAAAATGGCCTGTCGCTCGCTCCGTCCCTACCTACGGGCTGGCAGAAATACAACTTCCGCCTCACCTTCCGCGGCCGTCTCATTGCTGTAACCATTCGCGAGGAAGGCGTGGAGCTTGAATTGCTAGAGGGTGAAGCCCTTGAACTTACTCTCTACGGCCAATTGGTGACTCTGGGCATCAACAAGCCGGTAACTCAGGCGCTTCAAGCCTAATTGATAAGGAGCGAATCACAATGAATGCAACCTCTCAAATTCAAGCCGTAATCTTTGATCTAGACGGCGTTATTACCGATACCGCAGAATATCATTATCAGGCTTGGGGCATGATTGCGAAAGAGCTGAGCCTCCCGTTCACCCGTGAGTTCAATGAGAACCTCAAAGGTGTATCGCGCATAGCCTCACTGGAGTTGCTACTTGGACAAGCGGCAACTCCGCACACCTACTCTCCCGAAGAGATGGAGGAGATGGCGAACCGCAAAAATGAGTTTTATCAGCAGCTCATTCAGCAGGTAACTCCGGCCGATGTGCTGCCGGGTATCTCTAAATTGCTCGCCGAGTTGAAGGCCCACGGAGTGAAAACCGGCATCGCCTCCGCTAGCAAAAATGCCTTTACGGTTATCCGCCTTCTCGGTATGGAGAAAGACTTCGGAGTCATTGTGGATGCCGCCAAGCTTGCACGCAACAAACCAGACCCGGAAGTATTCCTGACCGCCGCAGCCGCGCTTGGGGTAGATCCGCAATTCTGCGTCGGGGTCGAAGACGCAGTCGCCGGTGTAGAAGCGATCAAAGCAGCAGGTATGTTCGCTGTATATATCTCCTTACAGGAGAACTTGTCCATCGCTGATATGAACTTGAACCACACTGCTGAACTTAATTACTCCGAGCTAAACCAGCAATTCGCTGCTAAGAATAGAGTAACTAAATAATCGGGTATCCCAGTCTAAATATATGTAAGTCACGAACTAAGCCGGCAAGCTCCTAAGGGAAGCTTGCCGGCTTATGTTTGAAATATACTTTTCAGAACACCGACTTCTATTCGCCATTGCGGGCATCCTCACAGTATTCCAGCTTTATCAGACCTATCTTTAAAAAGCTTCTTTATAGTGAGTCCAAATAAAACACAGCAAGTCAGTGCCGCACAAAAATCAGCAATAGGCTCAGCAATAATCACTGCATCTGTTTTCGGGCTAATAAATATCGGGAGCAAAAGTACTAATGGAATAAGCAAGATAATCTTACGCAAGATCGCGATAAAAATAGAAACTCGTGCTTGTCCCAAAGCAATAAATACTTGTTGAAACGCTAATTGAATACCAAAAATACAAGTGCCAAGGAAAAATATCTTCATTAATCTAGCAGTCAGATCCACCAGCTCAGGATTATTGGTAAAAATGATAATGGGCAGCTTCGGAACAAAAATGGCCACGCCCCACATCGACAATCCGAAAGCTGCGCAAAAAACGCTGCAATATAAAATGGTGGATTTTACACGTGCGAAATCGCGAGCTCCATAATTATAGCTAATAATAGGCTGTGCCCCTTGTGCAAAACCAGATAACAACGTCCCAAATATTTGCATCAGCGTGCCCATAATCCCCATGGCAGCAACGTACATATCGCCTCCAAATTTAGCTAAGGACGTGTTAAATACAATTTGAATTAAACTTTCGGTCGACATCATAATAAACGGAGAAAGCCCCAATGCAAGTACACTTGCAGCTTCTTTAGGTTTAATGCGCATATTCGATAGACGCAAGCGCAGATGAGCTCGTTTAGAGATTAAGAACCCCAATACCCAAATAGCCGAAATAAATTGGGCAATTACAGTTGCCAACGCTGCACCCTTAATGCCCATATTCATCTCAAAAATAAAAATGGCGTCAAGGACGATATTCACAACCGCTCCAATACATACCGTGAGCATAGCTGTTTTGGCGTATCCTTGTGCTGCAATGAACGGATTCAATCCTAAAGAAATGAGCACCGCCACAGTTCCTAGAAGGTAAATGCTTAAAAAATCGTTGGCTAGCGGCAATGTATCGTGGCTCGCCCCGAATAACGTTAAGAATGGCGACTTAAAGATAAGAAACAAAGCGGTTAGGATTATGGATGCCATCAGCAGCATAGTAAAACAACTTCCCAGTAATTCTTCTGCTTTTTTATGTTCTCCTTCGCCCATCTTTATGGAAGCTAGGGGTGCCCCACCAGCTCCGATTAGAGCTGCAAATGCTGAAATCAACATAATAATCGGAAAAGATATCCCTATAGCGGATAAGGCTAGCGTTCCCCCCTCCTCCATTCTTCCGAGGAACATCCGGTCAACTACACTGTACATGGCATTGATTAGCTGAGCTATAACGGCAGGAATAGCCAATAAGAAAATAAGCTTGGGTATACTTTGGTTGGCAAAACGATCCTTCATTTGATTATTCATTTATTCATTTCCAATATAGCTTCACGGAGGCTTTTAGGAAGCTTTTTGACAACCATATCGTAGGAATGGTCTATCATGTCAAAGACATCCGACGCTGACAAGGAACCATCGATCATGATTGAATTCCAGTGTTTTTTATTCATATGAAAGCCTGGTCGAACGCAATCATGTTGCTCTCTTAAGTTCTCCGCAATGATCGGGTCACATTTTAGATTTAAGCGAACAACCTTCCCTGTTTCCTCAAAAATAAGTGCGAACATTTTATCAGCCACTTTGATGACCAATGGAGTAGGCCCAAACGGATGCTCCTGAGTCGCCCCTTTCTTTTTCAAACAATATTCGATGATGTTATTCTTCAACTCTCTCTCTCCTTTGCTGATCAACAATCTGATCATTTCTGCCATTAACCACGTTTCTTAATTATATCATTTTGTTCAGCTGAGCAGGTTTCTATGAAGCAGACAAAAACTGCAACATTTGAACCTTTATGGGCATAATACATACGTTTAAATTTAAATATAAAGGAGCTTTCTTATGACAGGAATTTTAGGTGGCAACCCCAAGGATGAACCGATGCATTATGGAGAGATCTTTAGTGTATGGCAAGCTTCGATGGTAGCAAAGGGGGCCCTTTCGTGTTACCGAGCTTACTTGTATCATGCCGGTGATAATGATCTCAAAAAAGTATTAGGCGCATTAATTGATCAAGCCGAGCTTGAGGTTAGTGAGTGTGATACGCTGCTGGCAGATAACGGGATTGCTTCCGTACCAGCGATGCCGAATAGACCCGAAGCCAAGCTTGAAGATATTCCTGTAGGTGCACGATTCACGGATCCCGAGATTGCTGCTAAAATTGCTGCTGACACTGCTACAGGATTGGTAGCTTGTAGTCAGGTTATGGGTCTTTCTATCAGAGAAGATATCGGTGCATTATTTGCAAAATATCACCTAACTAAAGCAGCGATAGGCGTTAAAATCCTCAATTTGAGCAAGAAAAAAGGCTGGTTAATTCCTCCACCACTTCAGGTAAAAAGACCAGAGTCTGAATAATTCTTAAAATGTGTTTAGCTCCGCTCCGTTGTTGGGGCGGAGCTTCTATTTTACAGCTATGCGATTGGAATCATTGAAACAGCTACAACACCACAGTGAATAATACCATTTCTCATTATTTGATTGTACCCTGAAAAGGCCTTCGATAAATCGTAGGCCTTTTTTGGTTGTCCTACAAAATGTTTCTTTTGAATAGGCTAGTACTACACACAAACATTAGAGAGGAGGGAATGCTATCAATACTTTCATAGGATATATTTTTCTTGGTCTTTCGCTATCCGCACCTATTGGCCCTATTAATGCCGCTCAACTGGACAATGGAATTCGTAAGGGCTTCTGGCATGCTTGGGTAGTGGGGCTTGGAGCCATAAGTGCAGATATCATTTTCATGTTATTAGTTTACTTTGGGGTGATCCATCTGCTCGAATCCCCTTTTATTAAAGCATTCTTGTGGTTATTTGGTTTCTTTGTGCTGGTGTATACGGGCATAGAGAGCATTAAAAATGCTGGTGTGATTTCTGAACCCGGTATGAGAAGCAGTGATTCATCTTTAACTAAGTCTTATTGGTCCGGATTACTGATGTCTTTATTCAATCCGCTTTCCATATTATTTTGGCTAGGGATATACGGGTCCATTTTGGCCAAAGCGGCCATGGAGTATCCGATGCAACAGCTGTTGATTTATAGCGGAGCTATTGTACTCGGAATTTTGATCTGGGATGTATCTATGGCGGTCGCCACAAGCATGTTTCGTAAAGTCCTGACAACCCGTGTTTTAAAATCGATCTCCGTGCTGTCAGGTCTTTCGCTTGTTGGTTTTGGGCTTTATTTTGGTATACAAGCTGCTCAGCTATTGTTTTTTCATTAAGTTTTGTTTTTTTGGGGTCTAATGATTTTTGTCGGACCCTTTGAGTAATCTATTATTCCCTGAATTTCTAACAATAAATTCCCTTTACTCGCTTCCTTATCCGTATCAACGGTATGTTTCTTACGAACACGTGTCACGATCCAATCACAAACGGCGATCAGTGTGACAAGCAACAGACTAATATATAACCCTGGGCGGCTGAGTGAATGAAAAAGAGTACCTGTGACCGCGAGCCCAATGAGCAGCAATCCTAGCCAACGTTTAATCGTGCTAAACCGATTTCCTTTTAACAGTTTTCCAGAAGACAGCAGGATAAACGACCAATTATACAGTAGCATTAACCCAGCCGCAGTAGTGATATACTCATACACTTTTCCTGGTAACAATAGTGACATCACCACTGCCGCCGTAATCCCAACGGTGATCAAAGTAAGGGCATAAAAAGGATATTTATCCTTCCACTTCCGAGAAAATAACTTCGGCGCATCTCCTTCTTGAGACAGGGTAATCATCATTGAAGTTACAGCGTAGAGTGACGCAGTCATTGTAGAGAAGCCAGCGACAATCAACACTCCGTTAAATAAATGAGGCACGAAAGCCAAATGATCACTACTTAGCGCTAGAACAAACGGACTTTCTTTCGAGTTAAACGCACTAAACGGCACCATGATTACAGCTAGACCAATAGACAAGATGTATACAATAACCAAGGCGATCAGCATAACCTTTCCTGCCTTTGGTGCATCCTCCGGCTTTTGAAGTCTATTGGACATAATTCCTAGTACCTCAATCCCTCCGTAAGCATAAAAAGCGAACAGAAAGGCAGACCACAACCCCACCCCTCCTTTAGGAAATAGCGCGGTGTAGTTTAATGGAACCTTCGGTGTATACTTCCCTCCGCCTATCCAACCAGCCAATAGAGAAGCCGCAATGATTAAGAACATGAGAATAGCAGCTATTTTTATTACAGCCAACACATTCTCAACCCGGTCAAACCCTTTATTCCCAAAAAAGACGATGACAAGTCCCAATAAAGCAAACCCTGCAGCAAATATCCACATAGGCACCGCTGGGAACCAAAAGCGCGAAAAAATAGATAAAGCAGTTAGTTGACTACCCATGATTAACAATTCCGAAAACCAGTAAACCCAACCACTGCAGAAACCCGCCCAGCTGCCGAATGCTTTTTTTGCATAGGAACGAAAAGATCCTTGCTCTGGTTGTTCTGCTGTCATACGTGAAAGAGCATCAAATACTATATACGTCCCAATAGCAGCCAAGATGTAAGCGATCAGTACTGCTGGCCCGCCTATAGAAATCGCTAAGCCTGAACCTAAGAAATACCCGGTTCCAATTGTACCTGCAACGCCTAATAAGCTTAACTGCCACCATTTCAATTTCTTTTCACTTTTTGAATTAGTAGAAGCTTGGTTCAAAGAATTCAGTCCTTTTCGTAAAGAAGATATAAGTTCACCTTCTGGATTTTACACACTCCAATAGGCTGTCCTTATACTCTTAACTACATGCAGACGTATAAATTTAAAAAGAGTAAAGTGACCAATAGGTCACTTTACTCTTTTTTAGTATCCCTCAAAATATCCGCTTCTGATCCCGATCATCAATAATAATCTGCACCGCTTCTTTAAACCGAATCGCATGGATGATTTCCCGCTCCCGCAGGAACTTAAGGCTATCTTGCAGATCCACGTCATCCGTCATGTCAATCAGCCACTGATATGTAGCTCGAGCCTTTTCTTCAGCCGCAATGTCCTCATAAAGATCAGCCAGTGGGTCACCCTTAGCTTGAATATAAGCCGTTGTAAAAGGTACGCCTGAGGCATTATTGTAGAACAAGGCATGATCATGTGCTGCAAAATGCGGTCCTAATCCAGCTTCCTCTAATTCGCAAACAGACGCATCCTTTGTCAGCTTGTAGATCATCGTGGCAATCATCTCGAGGTGGGCGAATTCTTCTGTAGAAATATCGTTCAAAACGCCAATAACTTTATCCGGAATCGTGTATCTTTGATTCATATAGCGCAGGGCTGCGGCGAGCTCACCGTCGGCTCCTCCGTATTGCTCACTTAAATAACGCGCCATCCGGATATCACATTTACCGACCCGTACCGGATATTGCAGCTTCTTCTCATATATCCACATTCGGGAACTTCCCCTCCTCTAGAAACTTAGTTCCTTACAGTACACACTTCTTACACCTGCCAAGGCCAAGGAGCCTGATTCCATTCCCACGGACATTTCGAATAAGCGCGACCAAAATTCTGCAGCGGACCATATAATTCCTGAAATTGATTCGCTAGCTTGGTACGTTCCTGAGTCAGTTGATTAAATTGTTCAATACTTCTTAAATCATCTGGATGAGTGTTCAGATATAAGTTTAATTCCACCAAGGCAAAATCAAGAGTCTGCAGCTGTTCAAGCATTTCATAATATCGTTGATCGCAAGGGTTTGCCTCCATAGTCTACTTCCCTCCTCCTTTGCACTTAGATTCATACGGGCTGAACAGTGCTGGCCAGAGCGTGCCATACTTCAAAGCTTCCTGTAAACTAAACTGCGGAAGATCGGGTGGCTGAAAGTTAATGAACTGATTCGGTGGAACTACATATGTCTTGAATGGCACCGGTGGGCAAGGATCAAACGGGCCCCTAAACGGGGTATACCTACGTAGCTGTGATTCCATTTTTCGTACCTCCTTTGTTCCTGTTCCTTGTTTATTACTCCCTTAGCTAACTTATGACAGCAGGACACATTATAAAACGTTATTTATAAAAAAAGCACTGGAGCAAGATTGTCATACAATTGCACAACAAATAAGCTGCCTTCGGAAAAGTGCCGAAAACAGCTTATAACTTGGATCTTATTGAATATTAAGATCTAGACTTCACTTTTTTGACGAATCTTCGTGGGTAATCTCAAGGATATCCAACATAAAAACAAAGATGGGAATGCCAAGAAGAAGTCCCCAGACACCTATATAATGCTCAGAAAACAACAACACGATAAAGGTGTAGAACATCGGCAAATTCATTTTTGTGGACATCAACTTGGGATTCAAGAAATAGCCTTCGATAAAATGTAATACCGCAATAATCGCCAGCACATAAGTGACTGTTGTCAGACCGCCGATGTTGTAGCCGATGATTAAGAGCGGAATGAGCGAAATCAAAAAACCAACCACCGGAATGAGACTAAGCAGAAAAATCAAGATCGATAAGGCAAATAAATATGGGAAGTTAAGCAGCCACAAGCCAATAATAGTAAGACAGGTGTTGAATAAGGCAATGAGAATTTGCGCTTCAATTACTTTCCCAAAGGAAACGATGAATTTTCGGCTAAAATACTCCAGATCTATATAAAACCAGGCAATTCGGCTCTCTCTCATTCTAGAAGTGAAACTGACAACCCGGTTCTTCTCCAGAATAAACACAAAACTTAGAATGGTCGATATAACGAAAGTCGCACCCCAGTTGCTAACCTTCAACACATAATCGATACCTCTTTTGATGTAGGACTGATAGTTAAGGTCCCTGAGCATATCATACAAATACAATGTAATCTTGTTCTGCGGGAGATCTTCTGGTTTGAGATTGGTAAGGAAGATGGTTAATTGCTTAATCTGTTCCAATACTTTAGGGAGATATTTAGCAAGGGCCAGTACAATCACTGCGATTAAAGCGAGGTATAAAATGACAATAATCACCTTACTGTTAACCTTCATAAATTTACCAATTCGTTTACTAAGCAATGTCTGAAAGCTGTTCATGACAAAAGCAATCAAAAACGTCAGCAACACCAGATTAAGCATCCCTCGAATACTGAACAGCAGCAACCCGATAAGTGCGAGAATAAAAAAACGCCTGGTGGTTATATTCGCGTAGAATCGCTTCAATACATTCATAGATCTTGCTCCATTCGATTGCGATTAATATTGCTGATCATCCACTGGCTATAAAAAAGAAAACTTAGCCCCCACAAAAAAGCCGATGGAAACAAAAAGGAGTGACCAGGTTAGCGCTCCTGCAGTCGTTATGAGTATATATTTTTTGAAAGACATAGCACTGATTCCAGAGATATAGCTTGATACATGCCTCAGACCGGGAATGAAATAGGCAATGAAAATCGCCCAGTTGCCGAACCGCAAAAACCATCTTTTCATACTGGAAAAACGCTTAGGTGTAAGGCCAACCCACTTGCCGAATTTTTCTACCACAGGTTGCCCTAGTCTTAAACCAATAGTATAGCTGATAAGCATTCCGGTGATAGATCCCATGAAACAAACCAATACCGAAAGTGAAAAGTCCAAAACCATAACGGAGGATAAATAGCCTACAAACAGCATTAACACCTCATCCGGTACAGGAAGTCCGATAATCCCAAGCGCCATAAGGGCAAATATGGCTAAATATCCGTACTGCGAAATGATCTCAATAATCCAAGGCATGGGTGTATCACTTCCTGTTGAAGGATTTTTTAAGTGACGGAAATGGAATACGACTGACCATCATTACAGACAGTATTGCCATTAATACGATGACCAGTCCTGGTTTCATGCGTTCATCTAGTAAAGAAATCATCGACAGAATGACTCCAGCAGCAGTAATGGGCATCCCCACGAACCCTTTGGAAGGCGCCGATAGATTAAACCTGGCCAAACGAAGTGCACCACAGATCAAAAAGAAAACTGAAGCTGCAGGTCCAATCCAGTGAGCATCTTCTAACCTATACAATAAGATAAGGAAGGTTGGCGCTAAACCAAATGATATAATATCCGCCAATGAGTCCAATTGTTTACCGAATTCACTGGTACATTGCAGTATTCTTGCCAGTAATCCATCGAGTACATCGCAAATTGCCGCAAGCAATATCATTAATAAAGCCAGGCTGTATCGTTCTTGAATCGTGAAATACAAAGATAGTGATCCGAGCCCCAAGTTTGCAAGTGTGCACATTGAAGGCAACCAATTCAATTTCATACGATTTCACCCCTTTCATTGTAGTATTTTTGTTGATCCGTTTAACCTTCAAAGGTCACAGTAAAGCTGACGCCGTTCTCCGTATTTTTCACAGTATAAAGACAAGCGTGCATATCTAATATTCGCTTCGCAATGGAAAGCCCCAGACCTGTACCGCCCGTCATTCGACTGCGAGATGGCTCAGACCGATAGAACCGTTCCCAGATTTGCTCTAGCTGATCTTCGGGGATGGATTTTCCTATATTTTGAACAGTGAATACAATAGTCTGGGCATGACTCTCAATATTGACGGTGATAGAACTTCTTTCTTCCGCATGTCTGATAGCATTGGTCATAAAATTCAGCAGAACTTGTTCGATCCAGTTCACATCAGCATATATCGGTAATTCGTTTGCAGGAATAATGATGACCTCCAAATGTTTTTCACTCAGCAAGTGAACCAGCTTGTCCGTCACTTTTTCCGTCAGTTCACTTAACATAAAGGAAGTTTTCCGAAGTTTAATCGTGCCCGACTCCAACCGCGCTAGATCTAGCATATTTTTAACAAGAAACTCCATTTTATCTGCTTCCTCAATAATCACCTTAATGTAGTGATCCTGCTTGCCCGCGCTAACGCCGTCTTCCAATCCCTCGGCAAAACCTTTGATAATACTGAGCGGTGTCTTCAATTCATGGGAGGCATTGGCAAAGAAGTCCTGCTGCATGATCTCCATTCTTTGTTTCTGCTCCATATCCTCAACTAGCTGCTGATTGGCCTCTCTTAATTCTCGTAAAGCAGAATCCAAACTTAGCGATAAGGTGAACATGCTATTAGAAAGGCTGCCTAACTCATCCTTCTGCCGAATTGATGTGTCCCCTGTAAAGTCCAGAGAAACCATCCGTTTGGCTATGTTGTTTAACTTAATTAGCGGACGTGTTACCATTTTCGAAAAAAAGAGGGAAAGAATCAGAATCAGGACAATGCCGCCAATTCCCAAATATAAAAAGAACCAATGTAACGCTTCATTCGAATCCTTAACTTCCTGTAACGAGGTCACTGTGAATAATAGTTCAATTTCTCCGGTACTTTGCTTAAGGGGCAAAATAATCACAGAATTGCGACTCCCGCTCCAGGGAGCAATCCAGTCTTGCTTCTGTATTTTCAAATTCTTGAAGTCGTTTATCTGCGCCGGTGTCAAAGGAAACCATTCCTCTAGAGCTTCAAACAGTATTCCTTGGCGTGGATTCCATATTTTCAAATCAGGCAATACAATTTCTGTAACAGTACCTGAAGCGTGAATCATCCCAGTCTCTTCCGTATCCCCTATTGTTCCGGTCTCTTTTTTTGTAATACTTATAGGGTAGATTATAGCAGGTGAAGAACTGTCTTCATCCAGTAGTTCGCCTTCGATGCTCAAACGGTCATCTACTTTTATGTTTGCTGCTCTAAGCGCATCCCCGTACTGATTCATGAATAGCGATAAAGAAACAACCATACTCTTTCCGTCATCATCAATTAACTTTATATGAAATGGATCTTCCGAATTCATTTTTCCATCCAGCTTCAAAATAACCATTTGTGTTTTATTCCGCAGCATAAACCGAACGAGCTCCTGAGAGGTTCGAGTGCTTCCCCACGGCTCGCTTATATATCTTGCAGCAAAGCTCTTAAGATGTTTCTCCACGCGGTTTTCTTTTTGCTTCTGATAGAAATTGTCAAACAACAGCAGTTGGCTTAGAATCACCATGCCATAGAAGCAAAGGAAAAAGATAACGGTCATCACAAACAGTTTAAAAGTAATTCCCCGTCTTCTCATGCCTCTTCCTCGAACATGTACCCTGTGCCAATCACCGTACGAATAAACCGAGATTCATAACCCAATTTACTTCGCAGCTTTTTGATATGACTGTCCACAACTCTGGAATCTCCTTCAAATTCAATTCCCCAGATCCGACTAAGGATCGTATCCCTTGAAATGACAATCCCTTTATTTCGTATTAAAAGCCATAAAAGATCATATTCCTTAGGGGTAAGCTCCACTTCCGCATCTTCTACCTCTAACCGATGAGCTAAGGTGTTAAACATCGCGGAACCAAATTTTATTATGCTAGATTCAGGTTGATGGGAGCCTTCAACACGCTTCATAAGTGCATTTGCCCGGGCTACCAGCACCTTTGGACTAAATGGCTTTGTAACATAATCATCCGCTCCTAATTCAAAGCCGTAGATTTTGTCGTCATCTGTAGACTTGGCGGTTAACAAAATGATAGGTACCGCTGATTTTTCACGAACTTCACGGCATACTTCAAAGCCATTCATAGCAGGCATCATAATATCCAAAATCAGCAGATCCGGCAGCAGTGAGTCAAACCAAACCAATGCATCTATTCCATTATCGGCTTCGAGTACTTCCCAATCATTCTGTATGAAGTAATCAGACACCAGTTCACGAATACGAATTTCATCCTCAACGAGAAGAAGCTTCTTTTTCAATCTAGACCCCGCTTTCAAACCATTTATAAATATTAGCATAGTCGAGTGTTATGTCCTTTATGTGTCCACAAAAAAAACTCCCCCTGTCATGAGCCATGCAGCTCTAGCAGGAGGAGTTCATTTTATCCCTGATCACTCGGAACAATACGCACAATTTTCAATAGGTTATTCTTTATTTCCGTCCGGCTCTGATGGATTTTCTTCGTTCTCAATGGGGGGTTCCCGATGGATATTAATTCGAGTGATCCGCAATCTTGTCGATTCCTCGACTTCAAATATCACATCTTCTACTTTAACCCGTTTTCCTTTGGTTGGATTCCCCTCCAGCTCCTTAAACAACCAGCCACCGATGGAATCCACTTCATCATCCTCGATCACTACACCCGTAAGATCGTTGACATCTTCAATCAACATCCGGCCTTCAACGGAAATATAATCACCATTACGCTCCACACTCGGACGCTCATCTTCGAATTCGTCATGCAGATCGCCTACGATTTCTTCCAGAATTTCTTCTGCTGTCAGTAACCCGGCTGTACCGCCATATTCATCGACAACTAGCGTTAGCTGAGCTTTATTCTTCTGCATAAAACGAAGCGTATGGCTAATCTCCATCGATTCCGGCACGTTAAGAATCGGTCGAACCAGCGTCGTAAGATCATTCTGCTGCTCAGGTGGAGCAAACAGCAGGTCGGTAATATGAATAAAACCAATAATACGGTCCTTGTCTTCAAAAGCAACCGGATAACGTGAATGTCTTGTTTCTGTAATAATCTTCATATTTTCTTCGAGCGAAAGATTGCTGTACAGCACATCCATATCCGTACGAGGCAACATGACTTCACGAGCGAGAAGATCAGAGAATTCAAAGATGTTATCCATCAGCTTCATCTCATCTTTATCAATGACACCACTCTTAGCGCTCTGATTCATAAGAATACGAATTTCCTCTTCCGAGTGGGCTGCCTCACTCTCATTCGCGGGCTCAACACCCACTAAACGAAGCAATGCGTTCGCCGATGCATTCAGTATCCAGATAAAAGGCATGAAGAGATTATAGAAGAACATCAGCGGTGCCGAGAGCAGTAGCGCAGATCCTTCTGTTCTTTGAATCGCAAGTGATTTCGGTGCAAGCTCACCAAGTACAATATGTAAAAATGTAATAATCGAAAATCCGATAACAACAGAAACAGTAGAAATCAGAGTACCGTCGGTAATCCCCATTTTATACATTAACGGTTCAACGAGCAGCTCTGAAATGGCCGGCTCACCGACCCAGCCTAATCCCAGTGACGCGAGTGTAATCCCAAACTGGGTGGCAGATAAGTAAGAATCCAGTCTCTTATTTACCTTGAGTGCATATCCAGCCATTTTATTACCTTCACTGACAAGTTGGGTCAGACGAGACTGCCTGACCTTAACTAATGAGAACTCCGCTGCTACAAAAATACCGTTCAATAATACGAGCACCAGAACAAGCAAAAGATTAAGCATTAATCTCCCTACTTCAAATTCCGTATGCGCCACTTTAACAACGCCTCATTTCTACAGATTGATCGCTTTTCTAGTTTTGAAATCAATTTCCGGATAATACATATCCGCTACTAACAGGTTAGGTCCGCAACAACCTGCTGCATCGCAGTAACAATTCACCTTCTGGTTCAGCGGATGCTTCGTCTGCCAATCGATAAATATATCATCCAGTTTTTGGTTGTCTATGTTACCAAAGGCTGCGATATCAGCGAAATCTGTAACGAAAACATCTCCAGTAAACATATTTACGTTCACACGATTCCGACCATCCGGATCGTTACGAAGCGTAACATTCTTCTCTGCACGCATTCTACTTAGCAATTTCTGATCTTCTTCAAGGAAGCTACAAGCAAAAAACGGAAGCGTGCCGAACAACATCCATACCTCTGGATCACGCTGGTCCAGTAACGAATGGATCGCTGTCCGCATTTCATTTAAAGATAACACTGGCAAAGCGGAAGCAAAGCTCGAATTGTACATCGGATGAACTTCATGGCGTTTTGCTCCCATGTCGAGAATCAGCTTATGAATTTCAGGCAGCTTAGTGTGGGTACGGTAATTAATCATAGTTTCCGCAGAAATTAACATACCATCCTCACTTAGTTGGCGAGAGTTCTCAATCATTGTATTATATAGCCGGTAAGCGGCTTCCTTGGCAACCGCATGACCACTGTTCGCAAAACCGACTTCATGAAAATCGTCACCGTTCACATAATTAAATGAAATATGCATAACGTCCAGATATGGAAGCAGCTTCTCATAACGGGAATACGGCATCGTCAGATTAGAATTAATTTGTGATCTGATTCCTCGCTCTTTGGCGTATTTCAACAATGGTACAATGATATTATCCACCGTTCCGGCGCGGAACATGGGCTCTCCACCCGTAATACTAATAGTTTCTAGATGCTCAACTTCCTCTAAACGGTCTAGCATATTCTTAAGCGGTAGCATATCTCCTTCTTTGGAGGTTAGACTATCACCAACAGCACAGTGCTCACACCGCATATTGCATAAATTGGTTACAGTGAATTCCACACTCGTTAGCACATGGCGGCCATGCTTACGTAGAGAAGTGATTGGATCCCATGGATCGTAACTTGGCGACAGCTCCCTCGGTGAAGATGTTAATGGTCTTAAAACATTCATTTGCACTAGCTCCTTTAAATCTTATTCCTATTATTAACCCAAAATCATGAAGAAAGAACGATGACTTACCCTATATCATACCACGTTAGTCAAAAAAACTGCACTTATGATGTCTTTCTGACCTTCTATACTTGCGCTACATTTCAAAAAAAATAAAAGCAGCGAGACGAAAAATAGGCTTCCGACATATCTTCGGACAAGCCTAATCTTCTCTCCACGCTGCTATAAATAATCAATTTGGCGTTTCCAGAGAACCGCCTTGTTCTGCGACGTCAATAATAACAACGGAGAGGGCTTTACTAAGATCTCGTTCAAACGGTACGACTTTCTCTCCTTCAGGACCCGTAAGCACACGAACGGTGGGTCTGTGAGGCGTACTTGGATCTATTTTGACCACAACCCCGCTCTCCCCCGTACTGAGCTTCACCGTAAGCCCCAGCGGATAGATAGCTACGCGATCTCTAAACAATTCTAAATGCTTCTGCTCATATAAAGTACCGGAACCAACATAGAGGGCCTCAACGGCTTGATGTGGCAGCATAGCCTTTTTGTAGACTCTATTGGAGGTCATGGCATCGTAGGAGTCCGCCACACCCAGCCACTTGGCATATTCATGGATTTGGGGTCCTGTTAATCCGCGAGGATATCCGGAACCGTCAATGCGTTCATGATGCTGCAAGGCACAATGTGCTGCGAGCAGCGGGATATTCGGCTCCTCCTTTAGAATCTGAAACCCAATCTCGGTATGAGCCTGCATGTGGCGGAATTCTTCATCACTGAGCCTGCCGGGTTTCTGTACGATTTTTATCGGGATTTGTGTCTTCCCAATATCATGCAGCAGCGCGCCTAGCCCAATCACTCGAAGTTCCTCCTTACTATACCCGTGAGCAATACCAAGCACTAAAGTGTACAAGCAGACATTCAGGGAATGGACATATAAATAGTTATCAGCAGTGTGCATATCCATCAGCATGATCATCGGATCTTCTTGTAAAGACATATCGTCTAAAATGTTATCCATCATCTTAGAAAATTTTTTGTCCAGATGATACAGACCCTTGGTAATTCCTGAAGCCCCAGACATTTGCTGAAATTGATTACGAATCACCTTTAGGGCCTGATTGCGCGTCTCATCCTGTAGAATACCAGTAATCACAATATCGTCCGTGACAGAATCCTCTATGTAGATATAGCCGATATCAATTCTTGCAAGACGCTTGATCAATGCATCCGTAAGCTCCACCCCGTCCGCGAGTAGAGTTAGACCTTCATCATTATATATTTTTTTACCTAATTTCATGCCTGCTTGAAGCTGATTCACGGATACTAAACGCACTAAACTCACTCCTGCCTTTAACGGTAAAATGCTATTCTGTATTGAAATCCTTGGGTCACACGCTTTGTCTATACCGTTTCTATGGAAATTCAGACAGGTGTACCTTAAAGAAAATCAGATGTGTCTAGGTCTATGCCAACGGGCATTAACGCATAATAAACAACCAGAATACAGCAGCAAGAATAAATCGATAGATCGCGAAATGCGTTAATCGAATCTTTTGAATCCATTTCATAAACAAAATGACCACTAAATATGCCACTACAAAAGAAATCAAAAAACCAATTACAAAATAACCAATCGTCTCACTTGTGAAGTTTTTATACGAATCCAGCAGTTCATACCCGGAAGCCGCACACATAATAGGAATGGCTATGAGGAAGGAAAAATCCGCAGAAGCCTTGTAGCTGACCCCACTTAACATCCCCCCGGAAATAGTAGACCCGGAACGGGAGAAGCCCGGCCAAAGTACCGAAATAATCTGATACAATCCAATCGCGAGCGCCTGTCCGTAAGACAAATCATCCAGTTCGTGAGCAGTAATTCGTATTTTGCGTCTGTTCACCCATTCTGCAACAATCATTAGAATCCCTCCGGCCACCAGTGCCCAGAGTACAGTGGAAGCTCCAAAAAGACTTTTGATAAAATCGCGGGCAAAAAATGCCACAGCAAGTGCTGGGGCAATCCCGAGAATCACATGAATTAAGTTCAGACGGGATGCCGGCATAACGCCTCCTCTACCTGAACTACTACGTCCAATCCCTAGCAAATTGAGTACTCGCTTGCGGTAAACAAGTGCAATCGCCAATATCGCCCCTAGTTGAATTACAATTTCATAAGTCTTCATAATCGAATCTTGCTCAGCGAAGCCTAATAGCTTCGTGGTCAAGATCATGTGTCCGGTCGAAGATACAGGAATAAATTCAGTGATCCCTTCGACAATTGCTAAAATAATAGCTGTAATCGTGTCCATAATGTCCTCCTATTTTTGGGAATCTAGCACTGTTAAATGGAGTCTATAAGTGTAGATTATGAGCTGTCGGCCTTATTCAGACTTAGCCTCCCAGCGAGTGAGCATGCATTCATCGAGGCTGTTTGGACGCTGTAACTCCATCCGCAAGAGATCGCGTAAAAAATGTGGCAATAGAAACAAAGCATCCTTCCCATTCGCGATCGTCTCATAGCCGGCCCTGAAAGTAAACATGTCCAGCGTACCAACATTATACTCTCTTTCATCCTCCAGTGGGTTTCCTTCGACAAAAACTGCAACACTCTTATCATACGGTATCATTAGTGGGTCGTACAAGATTTTTAATCCATCTACTGCCAAGCTGCCCAGATGATTCCCACGGAAACCGTACCCGTAAATGACCTTACTATAAAACTCCTCTGTAAGGCTCTGTTCCAAAGCTGTGCGAATATCTATACCCTTCAGCTTAATGATGCAAGTATTGATGGGAGAAGGACAAAGTGCGTGCAGCATCCCTGTCGTAACCTCGCCTTCGGGCAATGGTCCTAGCAGCTGACCCGTGTTAACTAATGACATACTAGTTCCTGTAAATCTACGTACTGCTTGTGCCAAAAGATTGCCAAAGGGGGACTCTCCCCGTAAGTTCAAAGGAAGCTCACGGTCAGTAATCGCAGCGATCGTCTGAAGAGATTCTTGGCCATGCTTCAAATGAATAGCGACTGCAGGACCTATAACCTCCTCCTTTAGAAGGGGGTCAATAGGAATACATCCACCCGTCACTAAGCTGAAATCAGACTGAGGATCTAGTCGCTCAAATTGTAGACGCCCGAGATACCGACCGAATTTCCCAGCACCACATACGGCAGTACCATTAATCATAATAGGCTCTTCTAACAGATGATGCGTATGTCCACCAAGAATGGCATGTACGCCCTCTAACCGTTCTGCCAGAATTTTATCCGTAGGAAGTCCGAGATGAGATAGAACGATTAAAATATCCACCTGTGGCGCTAAAAGTAGGCATTGTTCCCGGAGTGCTGTCTCAGGATCTAAAGCATCCCAGCCCAAAAGGGAATAGAACGAAGTAAATGCCGCTGTTGCTCCGGTCACTCCAATTCTAATTCCATCCTTCTCCAAGACCGCATGACGCTTCATCCAGCTTGGTGGCTCTCCTGTCGAAGACTCTACAAAATTACAGCATACTACCGGACACTGTAACCCGGAAAAAATAGATGACAACATCTCCTGAGAGAAAGTGAGCCCCTCATTATTGCCAATGGTTACAGCATCATATCCTGTTAAGTTTAATACGTCGATGTTAGCCTGACCCATTGTGCCTTCTGTCTCAACAGCTGCACGATCCATATGATCACCAATATCCAGCAGCAGTACAGGCTCTTCTCCCGCTGCAGCCCTTTGTGCGGCGATTTCCGCTGCCACCGGACTTACCATTTCAAAATGGCTATGTATATCATTGGTATGAAGTATGGTCAGTCTTTGTGGCACATGCCCCATAAGCAACATTCCTCCTACCCTTGAGCTGCTCTTTAATGAAGCAGTCGGTGCGTGATCTTATAGAGCCTAGCATAACATTTTCAGACACATTATGGTATATTGAAGACATCAGATCATACATCAGAGGAGAATAAAAATGCATATTACTATCCGACTATTCGCGGGTCTGGCTGAGACAATCGGCTCTTCTTCTCTGTCCTTCCAAGCGACTGAGATTCCCTTAACAGCTGGCAAGCTGAAGGAGCTTTTATCTGCCTCTTATCCGAATGCAGCATCCCAAATTGGGGCTTCTTTAATTGCCATTGACCGGGAATATGCTCCTGATGATTCTATCATCACAGCGTCTTCCGAAGTCGCACTTATTCCTCCAGTTTCCGGGGGAGAGAATGGCACTATATATGAAACTACTACTGATGGTCTCTATAGCATAACGGACCAGCCTTTAAATGCAGAGAAGCTTCTAGATGCCGTTCTTGACGTCAATCACGGAGCATCCTTATTATTTATCGGCACTACACGTGAAATGACCGGAGAACAACGTACAACCGCACTTCATTATGATGCCTATATTCCTATGGCCTTAAGTAAACTAGAGGAGATTGGTAAAGAAGTGAAGAACCGCTGGAACGCAAACTGCGCCATATCTCACCGCATTGGGCTTGTAGGTTTAAAGGAAGCAAGTGTTATCATTGCCGTCTCCACACCCCATCGCGATACCTGCTACGAAGCCAGTCGCTTTGCCATTGAACGATTGAAACAGACGGTTCCCGTTTGGAAAAAAGACATTAATGAATCGGGCCAACATTGGGTGAACTCTGATCAAAAAGCTAGCGATACAATCCACAAATAATCTTTTCTCCTTTTTGATTGAAAAATCTGAACTTTGTTGATATTCTGGATAAAATCGGATAAAAGGTGGCATAGGCATTGAGAGTACACGTCTCGGATCTAAAACCTGGTAATCACCTTAACGCGGACGCATATAGTTCTAGGGGTTTACATGTACTACCAAAAGGATCACTGCTCCAAATAAATGATATCGCCAAGCTGATGCAGCTTGGAGTTGATTATGTTGATATCGAGACGTTAGAAGAAGAGGTATCACCCCTCAGCAGACCTTCAATTATTCAGACGGTGACCACTAGTTTTGATACCATGATTGACGGCTTCGAGTCTCTTTATATGGAAGCGTTATTAAAAGGAAGCTTCAACCAATCCGTGGTAAACGACATTCTTCAGCCTTCGCTTCAAACTTTGGACAAGCATAAAGATGTAGTGTCCCTCCTGCTTTTGCTAGATCGGGAAGATAACTATACCTATAATCACTCCCTTCAGGTAGGCATGCTCTCTTATTATATTGCGATATGGCTTGGTTATTCCAAACAAGAATGCTATGAAATTGGTCGTGCAGGCTATTTGATTGATATTGGAAAATGCCGAATTTCACCCTCCCTCTTGAATAAACCAGGGAAGCTAACGCCAGATGAGTTCGAGGAAATCAAACTACATACTAAGTACGGCTACGAAATTATACGTAATTCCATGGACGATTCTTACACAGCTTTGGCTGCGCTCCAACATCATGAGCGTGAGGACGGCTCTGGCTATCCGAGCGGTCTAACCAAATCTGATATTCATCCTTATGCACAAATTGCAGCTGTAGCTGACATTTATAGTGCGATGACTTCTAAACGAGTCTATCAGTCGAAGCAAGAGCTTATTTCCGTCCTGCGTGAAATAAACAATCTAAGTTTCGGTAAACTGAACGCTAAAACCGTTCAAGCCTTTATCCAGCATTTAATGCCCAACTTCATCGGCAAGCGTGTGTTGCTGAACACAGGTGATATTGGCGTAATTATTATGAACAATCTGGTCGATATTTTCCGACCACTGGTAAAGGTTGACGGAATGTTCGTGGACCTTTCCCGCGAACGGAACGTTGCCATTGTAGAAATTTACATGGACTAAGGCATTTCGATCCCTCCCAAACCCTCCCTTCCAAGGGAGGGCCCCAAGGGCTCCGCCATCTGGACACCCGGAAGTTTGATGTATACTTGTGGCGATGGTGGATAGAAGGAACGCCTTGTGTAACCTCACCTTGAGGCTCCTGCTTTGCTGGCGCAAAGATCGGGGCCTCAAAGCTATCTTTCGAAATCCATGATCCCCCGTTTTCTTTCGGGGGATTTTTTCTGTTGTATTTTTCACAACAGAATTTATGTACGTAGAGCTGGATTGTAGTTCTGTTGTATTTTGTGCAATCAAAAATAAAGAAAACGTCTTTTATAAGCACATTTTCCTAATACTGTTGCACAAAGTGCAGTAGATGCTATTTTATGAGTGGATAAGGAGCTTTCTATTGTAAATACTGCAATAGATGATTGAAATACAAACCTCTTGGCGAGACTAATATGTGGTTTAAATATTTCTAGGAGGTAAAAAGTATGCTTCCAGTCCATGAACGTCTTGCCGAGCTGTTCACTCTAAGTCGTCTACGCCAGCTTACAGCCTCCGAAGAAACGGAACAACAGCAATGCCTACAGGTGAATGCCACTTACTGTTGGGAGATGGCACGACTACAGAATGAAATACTGTTAGCGGAACAAACAACGGATACACAGTGGCATCAGGATATTTGTGCCCAAATGTTTGAGCTACGTATAACGGGTAGATTACCTAAACGCCCGAAATAATTGGACGTACGATATAAAACAGCCCACTCCTCATTTGCTTTCGCAAGGGGAATGGGCTGTTGTTCTTTGCTATAGAAAGCGGAACTGCGCTTCTATTAATCCGTTATACACACCATCACGTGATGTCAGTTCTCGGTGGGTTCCTTCTTCTTTAATCTCACCATGATCCAGAACGACTATTTTATCCGCATGGCGAATGGTAGATAGTCTATGAGCGACGATAAAGGAGGTCCTGCCCTGAAGTAAGATTTTGAGTGCCTCTTGAATCTTCAGCTCCGTCTCTGTATCAATACTTGCCGTAGCTTCATCAAGGATCAAAATCCGTGGATTCGCCAATAGTGCACGGGCAAAGGAGAGCAGCTGACGCTGTCCCATGGACAAGGCACTACCACGCTCTTCTACCTCTGTCTCATACCCTCCAGGAAGCTTAATAATAAAGTCATGGGCATCTACTGCTTTCGCGGCATTTTCCACTTCTTCATCGGTAGCATCCAGTCGACCAAATCGGATATTATCGCGAATCGTTCCTGAGAAAATGAAGGTGTCCTGCAGCACGATTCCGATCTGCCTTCTCAGACTATCTAGAGTAACTTCACGGATATCTTCACCGTCAATCGTAATTCTTCCGCTCTTAATATCATAGAACCGGCCAATCAGGTTAATAATCGTACTTTTCCCCGAGCCAGTATGACCCACCAGCGCGATCGATTGCCCAGCTTTTACATCCAGATCGATGCCCTTTAAAGCCGCCCGACCTTTTTCATATTCAAAAACAACCTTATTAAAGTTAATATCTCCACGAATCGTTCCTAGTGGTTTAGCCCCTGGATTATCTTGAACCGAAGGCTGCTCATCCAAATATTCAAAGATCCGTTCTGAGGAGGCCATCGCTACCAGCAGCTGGTTATACATCTGCCCCAGACGGTTGATCGGGTCCCAGAAGTTGCTGACATAAGAACTAAACGCTACCAGCAAACCGACAGTAAGCTCGCCAGATTGGATGAGATACGCCCCTAGCCAAAAGAGGATCATCGTTCCAAAACCACCAGTGATCTCGATCATCGGCCCGAAAGCTTGGTTCATCGCAGATGCTTTATTCCAGGACTTTTTACTATCTGTATTCATAAAATCGAAATAATTCATGTTTTCACGTTCTTGTGTATAGGCCTGTGTGACTCTGATCCCCTGAATCGATTCGTTCAAGTGAGAATTAATTCTAGAGTTCTTCATCCGCACATCCTGCCAAGCGATCCGAATCTTCTGACGCAGCTTAGTAGAAATAAAGAACATGATCGGAACCGTAACCATTACTGCAAGACCAAGTTTCCAGTTGATCAATAACAAAATAATGGTAATCCCTAAAAGCTGTACACAGTCAATCATCAGATTGACTACCCCGTTCGTGAACAAATCCTGCAGTGAGTTGATATCATTCGTCACACGTACTAATACCGAACCTGCTGGGCGTTTATCGAAGAAGTTAAAAGAGAGCTTCTGAATATGCTTGAACAAGTCAGAACGCAAGTCATAAATGACTCTTTGTCCAATGATGTTCGTGTACTTAATCCGGTACACACCTGCAATCCATTGAATGAGATATAAGACAATGACACCTGCCGTAAGCGAATAAAGAAGTGTTAAGCTTGGATTCCCAACCTTAGGCGCTATAGCACGGTCGATAGCTAAACTTGTCAAGAAAGGAACGGTCAGCTTCGTAATGGTTCCCAGAATCATCATGATAGAAACCAGTGGAAGCATCTGTTTGGCGTAAGGCTTCATATAGCTGAATAATCTGGTGAACTGCTTCCAGTCAAACGCTTTGTCGATCACATCATCATCTTTGTACACGAAACGTTCATCAAGTGTCTTCTGCTCGGCTGCTTTACGCTTTGCTCCCGAAGCGGTGTTCTGTTTGGCTTCAAGTTTCATATGCCTCACTCCTCCCCTCTTCCGGTAGCTCTGGCCAGATAGTCAGCATATTGTATCCGGTATACATCTTGGTATGGACCCGGAACTTCAATTAGCTCCTGATGAGTACCACGCTGCTGAACATGACCTTCGTTCATGACAATGATCTGATCCGCATGTCGCAAGGAGGATATACGATGGGCAATTATAAGTGTTGTACGCCCATTCATGACCTCCTGGAAGCCCGCTTGAATCTCATGTTCCGTTTCCATATCCACAGCGCTGGTCGCATCGTCGAGGATGAGGATACGCGGATTCTTAAGCAGGGCTCTTGCGATCGCAATCCGCTGCTTTTGTCCGCCAGAGAGACCCATCCCGCGTTCACCCACTACAGTGTCATATCCGTCTGCCATCTCCATAATGAAATCATGCGCCTTTGCCAGCTGTGCAGCACGGATAATCTCCTCCATGCTTACATTTTTCAAGCCATATGAAATATTGTTGCGGATGGATGAAGAGAACAGGAATGTTTCCTGGAATACGGTAGCAATCTGTGACCGCAGGCTGCGCACACTGTATTCTCTAATATCAATGCCATCCAGCGTAATACTCCCTTCATTGACATCATAAGCACGCATCATCAGTTGAGTAATAGTGGATTTACCTGAACCTGTGCCTCCAAGAAATCCGATAATTTCACCTGATTTAGCTTCAAAATGGATGTCAGTAACAGCAGGCATTTTGTTCCCGTACGCAAAGGTGACATGATTAAAGGCAACATCCCCCTTAACCTCGGAAGGCACCAGTTCACGGGCATCCTCTTTATCCTTAACATCAATTTTTTGATTAAGTACTTCAAGTACACGTTCTCCCGAAGCTTTGGACTGTGTATAGTTATTAATATGAAAGCCTAGACCCCATACCGGTCCAATGATGTACCAAATCAAACTGAAGAAGGCAACCAATTCACCTAGTGACATTTTCCCGTTAATGACGAGTGTACCACCTACGCCTAACAGGATAGCTATACTGACCGATGCTAAAAGCTCCATGACCGGAAAAAACTTACTCCAGAGCTCAGCGGCAAAAATCTGATTATTCTTATAACGTTCATTACGGTGTGAGAACTTTTCAACTTCGTGAGCCTCTCTAGCAAACGATTTGACAGTTCGCACACCGGTGATATTCTCCTGTACAGCCGTTGTCAGAGAACTTAGCGCAAGACGCATCTCTTGAAAGGCCGGATGAATCTTGGACTCAAATCTTAAAGCTACTGCTGCCAGAAATGGCATAGTAATCAAAGTAACCAAGGTTAGCTGCCAATTAATGGTGAACATCATGATAGAACCAAAGAGCACCATAAAAAACACATTTAGCAACTGAGCAAAACCAAAACCGATAAAGTTCCGAATCGCTTCCAAATCCCCGGTCAGCCGGGACATCAGATCTCCTGTTTTCGCGGTATCATAATAACGGAAAGATAGAAATTGTAATTTCTCATAACAAGCGTTACGTAGCCGATATGCTAGAAAATTACCTAACCGCCCTCCAAAAAAACCATGTGCAAATTGCAGGCATGCTTTTACGATAACTACAGCTAACACACTGAGAGCCAACACGGGCACCTCTTTAAACTTGAGTGGAACAATTACTTCATCGATCAGCTTCCTTAACAAATTGGGGGTAATTAGCCCCACTGCAGTTGCGGCGGCCAAGCATACAATCGAAAGAATCAAATAATGTAGCTTCTCTCGGTAATAGCCTCGCAGTTGCCTGAGAACATCCATATCTCTCCTCCTTAAAGCTTTACGAAGTAAAGCTGCTTCGTAAGCATAGACTTAGCTTTACAAAATAAAGCTATTTTTTAGCGCTTTCAATTTTAGTGACTTTAAGCAGTGTATCATCCCTAATTTAAAGCGGCAAAGGGTAGAATTGAGCGTTTATCCTGTTATTTCGGAAAAAAGACCCATATATAGGTGATAAACGACCATCATTGTCTTAAAATACTCGAGTTTCCTCCTTAATGCTGTTGAATTAAGAAACATCATGATCCTTGATCTGATCGCCCCCTCCAAAATAAACTTTTATCAAGCTTTTTTGCATAAAATTTGGATTTAACCCTCTAGAATGAAAACCCCATCTCAATTTCCAATAAAAAATACGTATTCGAGTGACTTGAGCATAAAAGCATCAAGATCACTGCGAATACGTATTTTGTATTACTTATTAGAATGAAGCCGGAACCTTGAAGATCAAGGTTAACCGATACTTCCTTCCATTTCGAATTTTATCAAACGGTTCATTTCGACCGCATATTCCATCGGCAGTTCTTTGGTGAACGGTTCGATGAAGCCCATAACGATCATTTGAGTTGCCTCAGCTTCTGTTAGGCCGCGGCTCATTAGATAGAACAGCTGCTCCTCAGAAACTTTGGATACCGTTGCTTCGTGCTCAAGCACGATGTTATCGTTCATGATTTCATTGTAAGGAATCGTATCCGAAGTGGATTCGTTATCCAAAATGAGCGTATCACATTTGATGTTCGATTTCGCACCTTCTGCCTGACGGCCAAAGGAAGCAAGACCACGATAAGTTACTTTACCGCCGTGCTTACTGATCGATTTCGATACAATAGTGGATGTTGTGTCTGGAGCCAAATGGATCATCTTGGCACCCGCATCCTGATGCTGGCCTTTACCCGCTACCGCGATGGACAGTACTGAACCTTTAGCTCCACGGCCTTTAAGAACAACCGCAGGGTATTTCATAGTCAGCTTGGAACCGATGTTGCCATCGACCCATTCCATCGTTGCATTCTCTTCTGCAACCGCACGTTTAGTAACGAGGTTGTAGATGTTTGGAGCCCAGTTCTGAATCGTAGTATAACGAACGCGTGAGTTCTTCATACACAAGATTTCAACAACTGCACTGTGCAGAGAATTCGTGCTGTAGATTGGCGCTGTACAGCCTTCTACATAATGCACGAAGCTATCTTCGTCAGCGAGGATCAAGGTACGCTCAAATTGTCCCATGTTCTCGGAGTTAATACGGAAGTAAGCCTGCAAAGGAACTTCACATTTCACACCTTTAGGAACGTAGATGAAGCTTCCGCCTGACCAAACTGCACTGTTAAGTGCTGCAAATTTATTATCGGTTGGAGGGATGATCGTCCCGAAGAACTTCTTAAGAAGTTCTGGATGTTCACGCAGTGCAGTATCGGTATCTGTAAAAATAACCCCTTGATCTTCAAGGCTCTTCTGCATGCTGTGGTATACAACCTCAGATTCATATTGTGCCGATACGCCGGCGAGGAACTTCTGTTCCGCTTCAGGAATACCCAGCTTATCAAAGGTTTCCTTGATTTCGGAAGGAACTTCTTCCCAAGTCTTCCCTTGTTTCTCGGAAGGTCTTACATAATATTGAATATCCTCAAAATCTAAATCATCCATATTGCCGCCCCATGTAGGCATCGGCATTTTACGGAACTGTTCAAGGGATTTTAAGCGGAAATCAAGCATCCACTGTGGTTCATTTTTGATTGCTGAAATTTCTTTAACAATTTCGGCCGTCAAACCTTTACCAGACTGGAATATCGACTTATGCTCATCACGGAACCCGTATTGGTACTCTTCCATATCAGGCGCTTTCTTAGCCATGGTGTCAGCCTCCTTGTTCTACTGTTATTTATGTTGCTCTTCTTCGTCAATTCCTTTACGAAGCGCGTTCCAAGCCAGTGTTGCACATTTGATCCGCGCAGGGAATTTATTCACACCCGATAGGGCTTCAATGTCTTCATAATCTCCAAAATCCACGTCTTCACCCTTCATCAGTAAGGAGAAGTTATCGGCTAGTTCGAGTGCTCGTTCAACCGTTTGTCCTTTGATCGCCTCAGTCATCATCGAAGCCGATGACATACTGATCGAGCAACCTTCACCGTTATAACGGGCATCCTTGACGATTCCATCCTCTACCTTAAGCTGAAGTGTAATACGGTCACCACAAGTTGGGTTATTCAGTTCAATTTTCAGAGCATCATCTTCAAATGAACCACGATTCCTAGGACTTTTATAATGATCCATAATAACGCGTCTGTACAAGTCATCCAAGTTCATAGCCGAAGTACTCCTTTGTCTTGATTAAAGCGTCCACCAGTCGATCTACATCCTGCTCGGTGTTATACAGGTAAAAGCTCGCACGTGCTGTTGAGCTGGCTTCCAGCCAGCGCATCAGCGGCTGACAGCAGTGATGACCAGCACGGATAGCAATTCCCTCCGCATCTAGTACTGTAGCGACATCATGCGGGTGAACGTCACCCAGATTAAAAGTCACAACGCCAACTTCACGATTGCGCGGACCATAAATGGTCAAGCCATCAATTTCAGATAAACGCTGTTCTGCGTATGCGGCAAGCTGCTTCTCATGGCTGTGAATCTCATCCATGCCGATTTCTTGTAAGAAATCTACGGCTGCACCTAATCCAACAGCTCCTGCAATGATCGGCGTACCGCCCTCAAACTTCCAAGGAAGTTCTTTCCATGTCGATTCATAGAGACCTACATCATCAATCATTTCGCCACCGAACTCAATAGGTTCCATAGCTTCAAGGAGTGCTCTTTTGCCGTACAAAGCCCCAATTCCAGTCGGTGCTAGCATTTTATGTCCGGAAAGTGCATAGAAATCACAATCCAGATCCTGCATATCGACCTTCACATGAGGTGTGCTCTGTGCGCCGTCTACGACAATTACCGCACCGTTTCGATGAGCAATCGCCGCAAGCTCTTTAATCGGATGAGTTACTCCCATAACATTAGACACATAAGCGATAGCAACGATCTTGGTTTTATCCGTAATCGTCTTCTCAGCATCTTCAAGCGTAATCGTTCCGTCAGGTTGCAACGGTATATATTTTAAAGTAGCACCTGTCTTCTTAGCTAGCTGCTGCCAGGGGATCAAATTACTATGATGCTCCATCAGGGTGATGACAATTTCATCGCCTTCACCCACTGCAGATGGCCCGTAAGAAGAGGCAACAAGATTTAGGGCAGTGGTTGTGCCGCGCGTAAAGATGATTTCTTTAGTGCTGCGGGCGTTAATAAACTTAGCTAGCTTCTCCCGGGCTCCCTCGTAGGCATCTGTTGCACGGCTGCCTAGAGTATGGACGCCACGGTGTACGTTGGCGTTATCCCACTCATAATACGACTTGACCGCCTCAATCACTTGACGAGGCTTCTGTGAAGTAGCAGCACTGTCAAGATAGACCAGTGGATGGCCGTTCACATTCTGGTTCAGTATGGGAAATTGCTCCCGGATGGCGTTGCTAATCATTGACCTAACTTCCTTTCCACAAGAGATTGGAGCTGATTGCGCAGTCCCTCTAGTGGAATTTGCGACACAACAGGAGCCAAGAAGCCATAGATGATCAGAGTTTCTGCATCATGCCGTGTAATTCCGCGGGACATCAGGTAAAAGACTTGCTCGTGATTGACCTGTCCTACGGAAGCGGCATGGCCTGCTGTAACATCATCTTCATCAATCAGCAGGATCGGATTGGCGTCACCACGGGCTTTTGGACTCAGCATCAATACTTTCTCCGTTTGCTGTCCGTCGGCTCTAGTAGCACCTTTCTCGATCTTGGTAATTCCGTTGATGATCGAAGTAGCATTATCACGCATAACTGCACGAGTGATCATGTCACTTGGGGTATTTTTGCCGAAATGCTGAGCTTGAGTAGTGTAATTCAGTTTCTGTGATCCCGTACCTACAGCAATTACTTTAGCATCCGAGCTAGAGCCATTACCTTTGAGCACAGATTTGGTATCACTTGCTGTATCACCATAGTTCATCTCTCCAACAATCCATTCGATCGTTCCGTCATTCTCAACAACAGCGCGGCGGTAAGTCACATCTGTTGTATCCACGCCCAGCTGATGCACTGTAGCATAACGTACTTTAGCACCTGCACCCACGAATACTTCTACAGCACCATTGTGCAAGCCAGCTTCCTCTTTATCCGACACGTAGTTGTCTACGTATGTCAGGGAGCTGTTAGTATCCGCTACAATCAGAATGTGAGGAACAAATGAAGCTTCCGCATCATCTGTTAACAGCACCGCCTGAAGTGGAGTTTCAACCACTACATTCTTAGGAACATAGAGGAATACTCCCCCGTTCCATAGTGCTGCATGAAGCGCAGCGATAGAATGCTCGTCAGGCTGAATCGCCTTATGAAGGTAACGTTGTACCAAATCTCCGTGCTCTTTAACAGCCGTTTGCAGATCGGAAAAAATAACACCTTGTGCTGCAAGTTCAGGAGCTAGTCGTGTATATACTGCACCAGAGTTACGTTGAATAATCAGACTGCCTTCTTCCTGATCCTTGATCAAGGAGGAAATGGAAGCAGGTGCATCCTTCAGTGAAGCAATGGTTTCGCTTGCTTTGTAGCTACCATAATTATTCACATTCCAACGATCAATCCGTGTCTTCTCTAATTTAGGCAGTGTCAGAGTAGCTGCCAGTTCAAGTGCTTTCAAGCGGCTTTCTTTCAGCCAACCCGGTTCGCCGCTACTATGCGATAATTCGCTCAAGCGCTCGGCATCCACCGGAAGAATGGTCTGTGTCGTCATAAGTGTTCTCCTCCTTCCTGGCGTTTCTTACGCGTCTTGCCCTACTGTTTCGTCTTCAATTCCAAGTTCTTCTTTAATCCATTCGTAGCCTTCTGCTTCCAGACGTTGTGCAAGCTCAGGACCACCGGATTTTACAATTCTGCCCTGCATCATAACATGTACAAAATCAGGCTTGATGTAGTTCAAGAGACGTTGATAGTGGGTAATAACCAGGAAACCGCGATCTTCACTCCGCATGGAGTTTACGCCTTCGGCAACAATTTTCAAAGCATCAATATCAAGACCAGAGTCAATTTCGTCAAGAATCACGATTTTTGGATCTAGCATCATCATTTGTAGAATTTCGTTACGTTTCTTCTCACCACCGGAGAAGCCTTCGTTCAGGTAACGGTGTAGGAACTCAGGATTCATGTCCAGTTCTTTCATCTTCGCTTCCATAAGACGGATAAACCGAATCAAAGAAATTTCGCTTCCCTCTTCACGACGGGCATTAATGGCAGAGCGCAAGAAATCGGAGTTTGTTACTCCGGAAATTTCACTTGGGTACTGCATAGCAAGGAAAAGACCTGCACGTGCGCGTTCATCAACCGCCATCTCCAGAAGATCTTCACCTTCAAGTGTTGCTGTTCCTTCAGTTACTTCATATTTAGGGTGACCCATAAGAGCTGACGCCAAGGTACTTTTACCTGTACCGTTTGGTCCCATGATGGCGTGAATTTCGCCACCTTTCATTTGAAGGTTAATCCCCTTCAAAATCTCTTTTCCCTCAATCGTCGCTTTAAGTCCCTCAATGACAAAATCTGCTGCCATAATATTATTCCCTCCATTGATCGATTTGCGAAATCAAAAGTTGTATTGAAACAGGATGATCCTGATTCCCAGCACAATTAGATTTTATATCACATTATAATTATTATAAATTGAATCACAATGATTATCAATGATTCTCAACAATTTTATAACAAACCCTGTCTTTTTACAAATATCTCTTTTTATTTATCCTTTTAATGCACCGCATGTTTCGCTATTTTCCGTAACCACCTAACGCAAAAAATAAGACCTCCCGCAGGAAGCCTTATTTCATATACTTTATCGTTTAGCTAAGGTAGGAACGCAGCATCCATTGATGTTTCTCAAGATCACCACGAATTTTAATAAACATGTCAGAGGTAGGCTGGTCCTTAATTTCCTCAGCAAGCTCAATGCCTTCTGTCAACTCTTCAGAAATAGTAGCGAAGTCTTCAATCAGAGACTGGACCATACCACGTGTATCCTCTTTACCAGTAGCTTCTTGAATCGTTGCCAATTCCAGATATTCTTTCATCGTTGCAGCGGGACTTCCTTTGATGCTTAGCAGACGCTCTGCAACTTCATCCATTTGCAGCGTCACTTCATTATATAGATCCTCAAATTTCACGTGAAGAGAGAAAAATTGTTCTCCTTTTACGTACCAATGAAAATTATGGATTTTAACGTACAATACGTTCAAGTTAGCAACCTGACGATTCAAAATTTGTTCCAGTGAAGTTGTATTTACTTTATTAGATGCTTTAGCCATGAGATGATCCCATCCTTATCCTTTATATTTACCGGGCTACTTAATCCTTCATCCGGCAGCAACTTGTCTATTCTTAATTTACCCCTTAGCATGTAAGACGAAACAAGGAGAAGCCTTCCATAAAATCTCTGTTTAAATTATTTAAACTAAAGATGCTCTCTATTATGTTCAATTACTGATTCTTGCAAAAAAACACAAGAGGCCATTGGCCTCTTGTGTTTTGGATTTTGTAAGATTGTTCAGTCAGACCATAAGAAGTAATGCATCCGCCCCCGTCATGCCGGGTACGATACCTAGACGCTCCGCTTCTATGGTTACAGACTCCAATGGGGCAGCTAACAGCTGTGACAGCGTACGTACACCAACCGCCCGGGCTGCGATAATATGCCGATCACTGAGCTTCTCATTGAGCAAACCAACATCCAGCGCACCACACATAATATAACCTCGGCTTGTGCTGATTGAGAGCAGCGTTGTTTTCGGAAGCTTAACTTCTACCCCGATCAGCGTATGTTCACCTACGGTAATGGGCTCCATAGTAACCAATAGCAGCACCTCCTTTATTCACCAACCACGATGTATATGTATGCTTCACCCCCTGCTGATGTGCAGTTGGTAGTCCTAGGCTTTTCGTAAAAAACACAGTACCTTGGTCCCATTTTCTCTAGTGTCAGGTATATGATTATTGCTTGTTTAATGTTATAGTTTATTTACATTCTTATAATTGTAAAGAAATGTTCAAACGAAAAGCTGGGGGATCTATGGACGAGAAACTACAACACACAGACGGCAACTATTTATTTAATGTCGACATCCTGATTAATGCCCGTACCAACCCGCTTGCATTGCAATATCTGCTTGAAATGTTGAACAATAATGACAAAATCACAGATTTCAACATTAACTCCGGTCTTGAATTGGGGAGAACCATTGACAGCTTGCTTCGTTCTGCCAAACTAGCCTTGAATCAAAGCTCTGCTCCTCCAACTTCATTTAAGCTGCCACCAAAGACCACTAAAAAGCAGCTCGATAAACCGATTGATAAACAGGAAATATTGCCTGCACAACAGTCAGCTATTGAGACGCCAGCTGATGCATACGGGAAAATTCGACAGTATATTCAGAACAACCAATTAGTACGTTTACGAGCGAATCGGTACGGAAAACAAGTGTCCATGCCCTGTCGTATTTTAAATTTTGATGAAGCAGCCAACTCTATTAGTGTCTATCACGTGGATGAGAAACAGGTATACAGCTTTAATTTAAATGAAATCGACGAATTTCTGTAAACGTATACGTTACAGATAAATAAGCATCCGCCCCTTTATGGAACGGATGCTTATTTATCAACTTCTGTAACTTGATCGCTTAGGATGCCTCTTTGCTGCGTGAGAATGCTTCCACAGCCAGACATAACCAGCCTGCTATGAAGCATACACCACCAATAGGTGTTATCGCTCCAAGCACCTTAATCCCGGAAATGCTCAGTACATATAAGCTACCAGAGAACAAAATCGTCCCTGCTATTAATAGCCTTCCTGCCCAGCGTAACCGGGTACTTTCTCCCCATTGACCTACAGCCAGTGCTATCAGAATTACACCCAGCGCATGTACCAAATGATACTGTACACCCGTCTCATATACCTTCATATATTCTTCGCTAATAACAGGTTTTAATAAATGAGCGCCAAAAGCGCCTACTCCTACTGCCAGCATTGCTAGCACAGCCCCCCAGGCCATAAGTTTCCGTTGCATGCGATTACAACTCCTTAATATTAGACTTCTTCTATCATAAACGATTACCGATTGCTTTTTCCAGCAGCCATTTACGAATTAGCCACAATCAGGGGTTGCTTTTTTAGCATCAATATGAAAAAGTGGATATTAACAACATTTCATTCTTATCTCTCAAGGAGTGCAACCTATGGACCTTAATTCTCTCTCAAAATCTGACGCGCCTACAGCAGAGGTAGGAAATACCCAACCTGATCTGAGTCAGCCAAGTGCTGGTTCGTCGTATTCGTACCAGAAAGTAGATCATGACCTGCAACACTCTGGACCTGGTATTGCTTCTTTCATCATCAGCCTCGTGACCATAATGGGTTATGCAGCTCTCTTCGTTTTCATTATTATGAAGGCTTCTTCCATGGTTAACGAGAACTCGAATCTATTAGCCGAATCATCGCAGTCCATCATGCTTCTTGGAATGACTGTTATTATTCTTTCAGCTCTTAATGTAATTGGTGTTGTCATCGGCATTATTGGGCTTTCCATCCGGAAGAGACGTAAGGTTTTCGGCGTTATAGGCACTATCATCAACGGTGTGATTATCCTACTCTTTATGCTGCTTATTACTATTTTCTTAGTCAATGCCGGGACGCTATAACGTTCACTTCTAATTCCAAGACAAAAGGGCTGTTCCTGAAATCAATCAGGAGCAGCCCTTTTGTTATTCATAAATGATAGCGTTTCTTTATTTTGCAAGAGACAGCTTCGAAAGTACACGCTGTTTAACTGTAGCATCGCCTTCCACTGCTTTTTCAACATATTCAAAAGCTACAGGATCATCCGTATTTAACTTCTCAATAACGCTCTCCATACCTGCTGTGATCTCAAAAGCCGTAGGACCTTCTTTGGTCTCAATCTCAACAGAATGACTATCTATTTGGCCGACGTAAACGCCTGTTCCTTTAAGAATTTTAGCTTCTGGATTTGCAGTAGGTTTGGGTGCGGGAGTACTTGGATTCTCTGTTGGTGCAGTGGTACTTGTACCTTCTGTAGGTACGGGTGTGCTTGTGGTCTCCTCTGTTGGCACTGGAGAAGCTGTTGCACTTGGTTCTGCAGATGGCTGTGCTGAATTATTAGTAGCACCGCAAGCGGTTAGGGCTAGCGTTAATGCTGCGATTGCAGCTATAGCGGGTAAGGAACGTTGTTTTTTCATGTTGACTGCCTCCTCTATGTTTAGCGGTTGTTTGCAAAGTCATTTTCTATAAGCCTACTCCTATAAACGTATCAACTCTGCTAAGGTTTCATAATACGTTATTTTTAGTAACTTCCAATCTTTAATAGGCATCCGCCGGATGCAGGCTTAAGCGAGATTAATACAATAGTGTTGAGCCTGATTTATCCCTAAGGAGTGGTCCCCTTGAGAATCGATATCGGCTGCGGATCCAGTAAAGAAGCAGGTTATCTCGGGATCGATCGCATCGCGGGTCCCAACGTAGATATTGTCTGTGACATTAGCCAAGGCATCCCTTTGCCGGACAATACCGCCGAGTTTGTAATGGCTAGTCGTGTATTACCTTATATCGACGATTTATCCGCGGTTATGTCGGAAATTCACAGAATTAGCACCCACAAAGCCATTGTTTGTATACTGGCCCCGTATGCCCACAGTTTTGTTCATATGTCCAATCCTTCCTTTAAGCAGAAGTTTGATGAATATACTCCGAGGTATTTCACAGGATCCTTTTTCCAGCCCCCGTCCGGTCCAGTATGCCCATCGATTCCTGACTATCCCATCCCGGTGCCGCCGTTCGATTATCGATTGCTGCGGATGGAGCTTTTCTATCAATACCCTTATGAAGATCCTCTTTATGAAACAGAAGAACTAGAAATACTAAAGACGCTTCAAGCCAATGTTGTGCATGAAATCATGTACCATTTCACCGTAATCAAAGAAAATATTTCTATTCATGAGCTGGAATTGATGAGTAGAGGGCTTTACGCTGAACCGCGTGTTCTTATGAAACGCAGGCTAAAATCACACGATAGACAAAATTCCCTATAATTTATTGATGGGACATACAATTATACCCGAATTACATCATAGGCTAACATACAGGTATTAACTGTGCCGTCCTGATTATGGGACGGTTCACTTTTTTAAAAGAAAATTAACCTCGAAGGAGGTGAGAATCATTCCACTAGTCGTACGGGCAACGATCAATGCGACCGGTGCTATCACATTTACGGGCAACACACTTGGACTTAGTCGCTCTGATACAGTCGGAGTACCTGGGACACAGGACAGCATCGGTGGCTTTACCACTGTCAATACGTCGTCTATTTTTGGAACCTACCCTAACGGAACGACTAGTCTTTATACAAGCAATAGTTCAGCAGCCATACTGGTCCTTCCTTCAGGTAGCACAGTGCTGTATGCAGAGCTGATATGGGGTGGCACCTATATAAATGGAACCGTAAACCTCAGTTCGGCGATAAACAACCCAGTCACCTTAATTACCCCTGCCGGGACTTCATTTAGCGTTACACCTGATTCTGCAACGAGTAACGTAGTCGATTTGGGAGGTGGTGCTTCTGCATATGTCCGTTCCGCCAATGTAACCAGCATTATACAACAAGGTGGTGCCGGTACCTATACTACAGGCGGCGTTGTAGGCACAATTGTAATTCCAGGAGACTCGACAGCCAACCATGCCGGCTGGACATTAGGTGTTATCTACCAGAATACAGCCCTCCCATTCCGCAATATGTCCCTTCGGGCAGGTGCAATACTAGTACAGGCAACATCAGCCCCGGTTTCAACTACGATAACTGGATTCGCAACACCAATAACAGGTGCGCTTGGAGGCAGAGCATTATTCAGCGCACAGGAGGGAGATGCAAACCGTTCAGGCGACCAGGCCTTGTTTGGTCCAACTGCTGCTACACTCGTAGCGTTATCTGGCCCCAATAACTTTGCTAACAACTTTTTCGCATCACAAATAAACAATGATACAGGTAATCTCAATACAACTGGAACATTTGGAACACGCAATCAGACGAACGGGAATCCAGGAACCAACATCATCGGTGGCCGACAAGGCTGGGACATTACTAATGTTGACGTGTCAGCCAGACTTGCAAATAATCAGTCTTCAGCGATTTTACAATTAACTACCTCTGGTGACGCTTATGTGCTTAATGGAAATGCCATACAAGTAGATATAAATGCACCCAAAATAAATCTCACTAAAAGTGCCAATGTGTCCGGCCCTATAGTCGGGGATACGGTAACTTATACTGTAACTGTCAGTAACACTGGTACAGCGAGTGCAGCTAGCGTCGTTTTATCAGATGCTCTGCCAGCAGGCTCAACCTTTGTCACTGGAAGTGTAGTAGTAGCCGGTGTCGTAAGACCCACCTTTGATATTACAGCAGGCATCTCCTTGGGGTCATTAGCTTTGAACTCTTCAATAACGGTTACATATCAAGCTAAAGTCACTTCATTACCACCAAGTCCACAAAATATAGCCAATACCGCCAATGCTGCTTTTACGTTTCAAAGTGTAGCAGGAGGCCCTATCATGACCGGGGTTATTCCATCCAATACGGTAACTTTACCCGTATATTCCCCTATTCTTAACATTGTAAAAACTGCCAATACTGCAAATGCGACGGTCGGAGATCAGATCACCTATTCCCTTCAAATCACCAACACTGGAAATATTGGTGCTATAACAACCCTTACCGACAATATTCCTTCAGGTAGCTCATATATTGCGGGTAGCTTTACCGTCAATGGAACACCTGTCGCTGGAAATCCTGCTACAGGTATTGCTATTGGAACGATAGCTGCTGGAGGCAGCTCTACCGTTCAATTCCGCGTAGTGGTGAACAGTCTCCCTTCACCGCCACAACTGGTCGACCAAGCGAGCACCACTTACACCTTTCAAGTTCCAGATGGGCGAACCGTAGCTGGATCAGCCTCATCCAATTCATTGTCTATTCCAGTTACAACTCCCAACGTAACAGTGCTCAAAAGCGCTGGATTTACTGACGTCGCTGTAGGAGATACACTGCTCTACACCTCCGTTATCAGCAATAATGGAATTGCAGCAGTTACCAACGTATCGCTTTCAGACATTATCCCTGCTGGGACTTCACTAGTCTCAGGTAGTGTTACGGTAGGTGGAACGGCACAGCCATCTGCTAATCCCGGTACAGGAATTTCTATTGGAACCATCACGCCTGGCGGTTCCGTTGCGGTCACCTTTCAGGTCAACGTGATCTCATTGCCAACTCCCGCTCAACTATTAAACAGATCCTCTACATCCTTCAGCTCAGGAGCCTTTACTGGCATTTCGCTTTCCAACACGACTACGACTCCGGTATATCAACCTGTAATCCAGATTGTCAAAAGTTCGAACGTTTCCAGTGCCACTGTAGGGGGCAATATTCTCTACACGTTGAATGTTCAGAATTCTGGAAATATCGGGGCATCTGTAGTCCTCAGTGACAATATTCCTTCAGGAAGTTCCTTTGTCTCGGGGAGTGTCACAGTTAATGGAGTTGCTAGACCAACTGATTCTCCACTTACAGGAATTAACTTAGGAACTGTAGCTTCAGGGGCTAGTGTTCCTGTAACCTTTCTTGTCTCTGTACAATCTTTGCCTTCACCAGCTGTTCTGAACAATCAAGGCAGCAGCAGCTACACCTACCAACTACCAAGCGGTAGATCCTTATCCGGAACTAGCCAATCAAACACCGTTAGCATCCCAGTCTCCGCTCCAAATATTACGCTAACCAAATCCGCAAGCCTTGCTGATGTCACAGTCGGCGAGAATCTGACTTACACAGTCCAAGTGTCCAACACAAGCAGCGTAGCTGTGAATAACGTTGTCGTCTCTGACCCCATTCCTACGGGAGGCACTTTTGTAGCAGGGAGCGTTATTGTTGGCGGTTCATCGGTACCAGCCGCAAATCCAGGTACAGGAATATCTATCGGTAGTATTGCGGCTGGCAGCTCTATTACAGTCTCTTTTAGAGTGAATGTTTCTTCTTTACCAAATCCATCACAATTTGCAAACAGAGCTAGTGCGTCTTTCTCATCCGGTGCCTTCACTGGTTCTTCACTTTCGAACACGGTAGTAACCCCTGTGTATCAACCTATTATTAGTATGGTCAAAAGCGCGAATACCGCTCAGGCATCCGTAGGAGGATCTTTGTCTTTCTCGATTCTCATCAGCAATACCGGGAATATTGCAACCACTCTACTATTAACTGATAATCTTCCACCTCAAGCTTTATTTAACGCGAACAGTGTAATCATCGGGGGAACACCTTTACCCGGATATAATCCAGTAACCGGAATCCCTGTAGGCCCATTGGCACCAGGTGACAGCGTATCTGTGAGCTTTCTGGTTACGATAACAGCGTTACCTCCTTCACAGATGTTACTGAACTCCGCTTCGGCAACATATAGCTTCACCCTCCCGGACGGGCGTCAACTCGGAGGAAACGTAGTATCAAATACGCTCTCTGTCCCTGTATCCGCACCTAACGTCAGTGTCGTAAAAAGTGTGAATGCAGCTACTGCCGTTACGGGCGATATCCTTACATTCACCTCAGTATTGACGAACAACAGCATAGCTACTGTAAGCAACATCATTCTCAGCGATCCTCTGCCTGAGAATGTAGCTTTTATTCCCGGAACCGTAATTGTAGGCGGCATTACTCAGCCGCTAGCAGTTCCGTCCGCCGGCATTCCAATCGGTAGTCTGGGTCCAGGCGCCACAGCTACCGTAACATTCGAGGTGAGGATAACGATGCCGATACCATCACAAATTAATAATCAGTCGTCCGTCAGTTTTACATCCGGTGTATTCTCCGGTTCTTCTTCATCCAACATTACTAGCACACCAGTCATTCAGCCACAGATCTCCTTATTAAAGAGTGCCGTCGATGGAGATGGTGATGCCGATGCTCTCGTTGTAGGTGATACCATCATCTACACAGTGGTTGTAAGTAATGCAGGTAATCTTGCTGCAAATGTAACCTTAACCGACAACATTCCTACTGGAACTGTCTTCAATCCTAACAGTGTTATTGTAGGAGGCATGCCGCAACCAGGTGCAGCACCCAATACCGGCATCGCTGTAGGGAATGTCGCACCAGGTACCAGTATCCCTGTTAGCTTCTCTGTTAATATCGTTTCCCTGCCAACACCGCAACAAATCGTCAATCAAGCTTCTGCAAGCTTCACCTTTACTCCACCCGACGGTAGGCCCTTAAGCGGAACTGCTGTATCTAATACCGTCACACTACAGGTCTCAGCTCCTAATATCGTGGTAGTCAAAAGCTCCACCTCAACTTCCGTAGCGATCGGAGATACGGTCACTTATAACGTAAATATTACTAATAACGGTTTAGAAGCTGTTAATAGCGTGATACTTAACGATCCAACACCAGCAGGCGCTGCTTTTGTAACGGGTAGCGTATCCGTAAATGGAGTACCTTTTCCAAACCTGAATCCTTCTTCGGGGATATCAATTGGTACCCTGGCGCCTGGAGCTTCAGCTCTGGTTGCTTACAGTGTTACCGTGATCTCTGTTCCTCCTACTGCTACACTTATCAATAAGGCATCCGTAACCTTTACATCAGGTGTTTTTTCCGGTTCGACTTTCTCCAATACCGTTACCATCCCTGTGTACCAGCCGAACATCTCGGTTGTCAAAACAGCAAGTACGAATAACGCTACAACAGGTGACGCTGTCAGCTACACCCTGACCATTAGTAACACGGGGAACTACCCCGCAAGTTTGGTAGTTACAGACAACATTCCAGCCGGCACTACCTTCGTTACGAACAGCGTACTTATTAATGGACTCCCTTTAGCGCAAGTAGATCCGTCTACGGGTATTCCAGCCGGAGTGATTCCTCCAGGTGGTACAACAGCAGTAGTGTTCACAGTAAATATCACCTCATTGCCAAACCCACAACAACTGGTCAATCAGGGCACAGTTACTTATAGCTTCACGCTTCCGGATGGGCGTACACTTGGTGGCTCAGTCCTATCTAACACGATTACTATCCCCGTCTCTTCTCCTAATGTAGCTGTAGTTAAATCCACTACAACAACATCAACCACGGTTGGGGACACCATCACATATTCCATCGCTATTACCAATAATGGAATCGATACTGTTAATAATGCCGTATTCACGGATGCACTTCCTGCGGGTACTACATTCGTATCTGGCAGTGTATTAGTAGATGGCGTACCTCGTCCAGGGGGTAGCCCTTCCACCGGGGTAACCTTGGGCAGTATTGCACCAGGTGTAACTGTAACTGTGGCATTCACAGTGAATACAGTCTCATTGCCACCTTCAGGCCTCCTAAATAACCAGTCAACGGTGAGCTTCACCTCTGGAGTTCTCTCGAATGTTGCCTTCTCTAATATTGTATCAACGCCTATTTACTTACCGATTCTAGCCGCAGCAAAAAGCTCGAATTCAATTCAAGCGACCGTTGGAGATACGATTACCTACACGATTAATGTAACCAATTCAGGGAATTACGGGGCTTTGGCTACTCTGAGTGATACTATCCCATCTGGAACAACATTTGTGCCAAACAGTGTGCTTATTCAAGGTGCCCCAGCTCCGGGAGCAGATCCAGCGGCTGGCATTCCACTCGGTGTCATATCCGCAGGTGCAACACTATCTGTTATGTTCTCAGTACTCATTTCAACACTGCCAGCAAGCCAGCAACTGATTAACCAAGCATCGGTAGCATTTGCTTACACCTTGCCTGATGGGCGGACGTTTAACAGTTCGATCAATTCCAATTCGACAACGATTTCGGTATCCTCACCGAATGTGATCGTAACTAAGTCATCACCAGCAACAGATGCCGTTATTGGCGATACAATTACTTACAACCTTACAGTTACCAATAGCGGAATCGCCAATATCAGCAATGTAAACATCAGTGATCCAATACCAGCAGGTTCTTCGTTTGTTGCTGGCAGTGTGATCGTTGATGGCACTCCGCATCCTAATGCCAATCCAGCGAATGGCATCTCGCTCGGCACAATTGCACCGGGCGTTTCGGTCAATATCTCGTTCAACACTATCGTCAATGTACTGCCTAATCCTGCCACGCTCACCGATCAAGCTTCCGTCAGCTTCACATCTGGAGCATTCTCGGGATCCTCATTCTCTAATACACTTGTTATTCCGGTGTATCAGCCTATCATCGTTGTAGTCAAAGGGGCAGACAGAACCGCCGCAACTGTCGGAGATACGATTACTTACTCCTTGAATGTGACTAATACTGGTAACCTCATAGCAAATGTAGTCATAACTGACACGATTCCTAGCGGAGCTATCTTCGTTCCAAACAGCGTGCTCATTAATGGGGTGCCACAACCAGGCTCCGACCCGGCTACTGGATTAAATATTGGAGCAGTTGCTCCGGGAAGCACGGTAACAGTGACCATAACCCTGCAGGTTACAGTAGCCTCCCTCCCGTCACCGCAGCAGTTAGTAAATCAGGCTTCAGCAACTTTCTCATTCACACCACCAGATGGTCGTCTGCTCACCGGAACTTCACTTTCAAATGTCCTAATTATCCCTGTCTCTTCTCCGGATGTAAGTGTCGTTAAGAGCACTACTTCTATTGATGCCGTTGTCGGTGATATCATCACCTATACGATTGTTGTTACCAACTTAGGGATTTCACCAGTCAATAACGTCATCATGGTTGACCCTATCCCAGCAGGCAGCCAGTTTGTAACAGGCAGCATCACTGTAGACGGAACCCCACGACCTAATGGCAGCCCGGCTTCCGGTATTGCCATCGGAACGATTGCTGCTGGCGCTTCCTCAACCATCACCTTCCAGGTTCAGGTAGTAGCGTTATGATTCCCGGCTCACGTACCCAACCTGTCGTAACCAATCAATCTATGGTACTCTTCAACTCGGCAGCGGGTGTTGACGGCATTGTCTATTCCAATACCGTTAACACCCCGGTCGTGGGCCCCGTGCTTTCATTGCTGAAGAGTACAGACAAACTCCATGCCTCTTTAGGTGACACTCTGGTGTATACCATTAAAGCTTCTAATAATGGAAACACAGATGCTTCGCTAACCGTGTATGACATTCTTCCAGAGGGTGTATCCTTTATTTCCAACAGCGTGCTTAGAGACGGTGTGCCTCTCCCAGGGGCTACACCGTCTTCGGGCATACCGCTAGGATCTATTGCTCCGCAGAGTCAAGTGAGCATCGCCTTTCAAGTGGTTATCATTTCACTTCCCTCTTCACTAGTGCTGCAAAATAAAGCACTGGGCCGTTTTTCTTTTGCCACACCCGAGGGAAGAATCGTTAATGGAGATTTATATTCTAATTCCGTACTAGTTTCTTTGCGCTCCTACCAGCTCTCTACCTTGTTGTCTGCAAGCACTCCGACCTCTTTTATAGGTGATGTAATTACCTATACATTACGGCTTACGAACGAAGGTAACAGCCTATTAAACCAAATCATCGCAACGATTTCTATTCCTAACGGATCTGTGTTCATTCCAGGGAGTGTCATTGCAGGTGGCGTCTATTATCCAGAATCAGAGCCTACGCAAGGAATATTAATTGGTCAACTTGATAAAGACCTAAGCATTGATATTACCTTTCGCGTTCGAGTTACTGAGGTCCCCTCATCCTTGGACCTGACTAACCATGCAGCTGTCACTTATACCGTCGACGACGATCCCAATACCACCGAGAGTAACACCCTCGTTGTCTCACTTGTTTTGGCAGGCGTCACCATCAGCAAGAGAGTAGATCATGTTACAGCAGCTCCAGGTGACAACCTAAGATATGAACTAACGGTAACCAACAGCGGGAACTTGGCCGTAAATGCGGTTCTGACCGATGCTATCCCTTCGGGCACTCTTTTCGTATGGGATAGTGTTCTCTTAAACGGAGTGATGCAAAAAGGCGCCCGTCCTGCTGATGGCATTCAGCTAGGCACATTAAGAGGCGGAACTTCAGCGGTCGTGGTCTTTCAAGTGAGCATTCCTGCAGCTATAAACATTCATGCCCACGCAGCTGTCCAAAATCATGGCAGTGTTCAGTATACTTTTGTGCTCCCGGACGGACGGACAGTAAGACAAACCTCTCGTTCCAATATCGTTACTACCTTAATAGTCATGCCTATCATTTCTCTCGAAACTTATGCAAAGCCTACCCTTGTCGAAGAAGGAGAACATGTCCAATGCTGGATCTCCCTAACGAATAGTGGGAATTGGCCAGCAGAAGTATCCCTTGATCGGCTCACACCGGAGGAATGTCTTATTGATCCTAGCAGCATTGTGATTGATGGGATTCCAAATCCACAATCTTCATTTAACGGTATCTTGTCGCTAGGGACAGTCAAAGCTGCTACCACTGTAAACATCCATTATTTTGTCAGGGTTAGTGAACATGTACTGGGTCGTTTCCTTAAAGGCTTAGTAACCGCTCCACACTTCTTCAATCTGGATGGACGTGAATACACTGGCGAGAGCCAGTCGAACAGTTATATATTGACTGTGGAAGAGATCAGTGAATAAGAAATCACATATCCCCCATCCCCATGAATATACTTTAGTTACAACCCCAAAACATAAATATTTATATTCCATGGGAGGTGGTCATCCTGTCGCAATCATCTGGTCCCTTTTCCTTTGTAGTCTCAAAAGAAGACTGGTCCCTTCATCGCAAAGGCCATCAGGATCAGGAACGTCATCAGCAAAAGGTCAGAGAAGCTATCAAGGATAATTTGCCGGATCTCGTGACCGAAGAAAATATTATTTTGTCAGGCGGTAAGCAGATTGTAAAGGTTCCGATTCGCAGTCTGGATGAATATCGAATTATCTATAACTTTCGTAAGCAAAAGCATGTAGGACAGGGCGACGGGGAAAGTCAGGTCGGTGATGTACTTGGGCGGGATTCACAGTCGGCACAGCCCGGCAAAGGGGAAAAAGCAGGCGATCAACCCGGTCAGGACACCGTGGAAGCAGAGGTCAATCTGGAGGATCTGGAGGACATCTTGTTTCAGGATATGGAGTTGCCACATCTGAAGCCCAAGAATAAGGAAGAGATCGAGGTTAAATCCATCATCTTCAACGATATTCGTAAAAAAGGCATGATGTCCAACATCGATAAGAAACGTACCCTGCTGGAGAACCTTCGGCGTAATGCAAGCAGAGGTAATCCCGGCATTCACAGCATAAGTCCTGATGATCTGCGCTACAAAACATGGGATGACATTCGAACGCCTCACTCCAATGCGGTCATTATTGCGATGATGGATACGTCAGGTTCGATGGGTTCTTTTGAAAAATACTGCGCTCGCAGCTTCTTCTTCTGGATGACCCGCTTTCTACGCCGCCAGTATGAGAAGGTGGAGATTGTCTTTCTCGCCCACCATACGGAGGCTAAAGAGGTCAGCGAGCATGATTTCTTCACCCGCGGAGAGAGTGGAGGAACCATCTGTTCCTCAGCTTATCAAAAAGCGATTGAGATTATCGACAGCCGATACCCGCCAGCGCAGTACAACATTTATCCGTTTCACTTCTCTGATGGCGATAACCTCACCTCCGACAACGAACGCTGTGTAAAGCTAATTGGAGAACTGCTAAAACGAAGCAATATGTTTGGTTACGGGGAAGTGAATCAGTACAACCGCAGCAGCACACTAATGTCCGCTTATCGTCATCTGAAGCACGAGCAATTCATGCATTATGTCATTAAAGACAAAAAAGAAGTGTACCAGGCGCTAAAGACCTTCTTCAGTCAAAAGGGCACTGTTAATTCATAATTCCTACGTTTGATTATAGCCCACAGCTAGACTGCCTGTTCTATTGTCCTACCCATATAAAAAAACCTCCATTCCAGAGCTGGTCAAGCCCCCATTTTATAGACACTGAAAAAAGACCCTAGGCAATAAGCTGTTTCCGGTACTCTACCGGAGGCAGCTTATTTAGCTTTCGTTGTGGCCGATGTTGGTTATAAAATCGAATGTAATCTTCAATTTTCCTTTGTGCCTCATCGATATTTCGGATATCATAAGGATAGAGTCCTTCCGTTTTGAGATGCGAGAAGAAGCTCTCCATAGAGGCGTTGTCATAACAATTGCCTCGGCGAGACATGCTGATTCGGGCGCCAACCTTTGGCAGCATGTCGTGGTATGCATGAGACGTGTACTGGAACCCCTGATCGCTGTGAACGATCAGTCCGGTCACGTCTTTTTGTTGACTCCACGCCTGCTGAAAGGTCCGGAGAACCAGTTCATTGTCGTTCCTAGCGCTCATTTGATAAGCAATAATTTCGTTATTGAACAAATCTTTAATAGCTGAAAGATAGAGCCACTTTTCGCCTATGCGATATTGCGTAATGTCTGTCACCCATTTTTGGTTGGGAGCATCCGCTTTGAAATCCCGTTTCAATATATTTTTCGCCACACGATCTCCTTCGGAAGTAGCATAATTAAAACGATGTTTTCGGCGGATCCTCGAACGAATGCCTAAATCCTGCATAATTCTGAGTACCTTCTTATGATTCATCCAAACCCCATGGTCTTGTAGCAAGAATAATTGAATTTGGCGATAACCGTAGACTCCGTTATACCGTTCATATACCTTTTGAATGAGCGCCTTTGCTTCCTGATCCCGATCTGTTCCTTTGCGCTTCAAGAAAGCGTAGTATCCACTTCTGGAGACCCTAAAGAGTTTACACAGGTCGCTAACGGCATACTCTTTTGCAGCGCTCTCAATGGCTCTATATTTGTGCGTTTCACCTCCTGCATCCAGATTTCCAAACACTTTTTTAGCATTTCATTTTCCCGTCTGAGCTTTTGAACATACCTATCTTGATCGATATATTCTTTACGACGCCCCCGTTGATCTAGTAACCCAAATTCCCCTAGCTCTCGGTATTTCTTCATCCATTTCTTTACCCGCCCTTGGTCTTGAATCTCAAAATGCTCCGTAATTTTCCGGTAAGTCCATCTTTCCTCCACATGTAAACGAATGGCCTCTTTTTTAATCTCATCCGAGTAAGTTTTGAACTTCTGTCCTTTAATCGCCATAAAAATACACCCCCTAGAATTTCATCGGACAAACCAGGGGTTTTATCCAATGTCTATTCTAAGGGGTGCACTTCAGAGCTTGGTAGGGGAGGTTTTTTTATTGAAATCTATTCAACTGTCCTAAACCGTTCCACAATACTTTTATTACCACTCAGAAAATAGATGGCAAGAGTCATATTCCAAATGAGTTGTAAACTCTACTACCTATTGAACCTTCTCTCTATCCTTGCCTTTATCAGATTCACCGGCATTTCTATTCGCTGCTTCCCGGTCCTCCATCATCTCGTCCACCGTCTTTACCTTCAGGCGAGCTGCGCCTTCATTGCTGGCATTCGTTGGAATAAGATCTCCTGAAGCTAAGCGTTCCTTCGCTTTTGCAATGGCCTCGCTATATTGTGGCAGCCACTGCTCCCCAGCTACGAGCATCTCATCGACCATCTGCCAGATTTCTTTCGGGTTACATACGGCGCCTACCAACGGATCCATCATAAATGCTTGACGTAGCAGCTTGTCATCGCCGTGCACAGCAGCTTCAACAGCTAAACGTTGCACTGAGATACTAACGTTGCACACTGCGGCTGCTCCTAAAGGCAATTCACCTACAAGCGGCATCGATATACCATTCCGATCCACATACCCTGGTGCTTCGATAATCGCATCATCTGGCAAATTAGAGATCACGCCATTGTTCACAGTATTAAAGTGACCTCTATACACTCTGCCCGTTTCCAAGCCTTCAATAATAAATGAACCATGTTCTTCTCCGCGATTCTCCACTGTATACTCCAGTGCCGAGTCCTTCATCCAATTCGGAAAATCCGTTTCGAACCAATTCCGCCCTTCGGTGCAGACACGTAGATATCCACCCGTCTCACCGTTAATCCAGCTTCCCAGGTCGATCCAATCCATAATTTCATCGCTGCGTTTACGATACCATGGCACATATTCACTTAGGTGACCATTGGATTCTGTACTGTAATATCCAAAGCGGCGCAGCATGTCGATCCGAACTTTTTCTGTGCGGCTGAATTCTGGATGACTCTCAAAAGCTTCTAAAAGACCTTCGGTCAAATCTTTACCCTTATGACTCGCCGAAATATACCAAGTCTGGTGATTGATACCCGCACAAATAATATCGACTTCCGACTTTTTCAGCCCATACACATCTGCAATTTGCCCATGCCCATGCTGCACCCCATGACACAGACCAATCGTCCGTACACCACCGTATTTGTTGCAAGCCCAAGTCAGCATAGCCATAGGATTCGAATAGTTAAGTAGGAGTACATCCAGCGCAGCCATTTCCCTAATATCACTGCAAATATTCAGCATTTCTGCAATCCCGCGCTGACCATACATGATGCCTCCTGCACAAAGGGTATCCCCTACGCACTGATCGACTCCGTATTTCAATGGAATATCCACATCTGTAGCAAATGCTTCCAGTCCACCCATACGAATAGTACAAAATACATACTTCGCATCCTTCAGGGCTTCTCTTCGATCCGTCGTTGCCTGGATTTGAATATTTAATCCATTCTCTTTAATATCACGTTGGCACAGCTCGGTAACCATCTCCAAGTTGTGGCTATTAATATCCATAAATGAGACTTCAATATTATTAAATTCCGGCACGGTTAGTAAGTCCCGCAACAATCCACGGGTAAATCCAATGCTGCCTGCCCCTATAAAAGACACTTTAAATGACATCCTTATCAGCCTCCGGTAATGAATTGATTGTTCCTGTCCATTGTAGCAAGGGCGCTAGAGAAAGCGTAACCAATATCATGACCTCTTTTGAAGGAAGGTGTCAAAAATCCTAACTTATCTATTGAACATCCATCTCTTCATAACTCCAAGCATGACGCTCAATGGAATTACGATATTCTATGGGCGTGTTGTCAGTATATTTTTTGAAGAGGAGATGAAAATATTGTCTGCTACTAATCCCTACATAATCGGCAATTTCAGCAATTGGAATATCACTCTGTCCCAGCAGCATCTTTGCTTTCTCCATTCGCAGCATATTCAAATAATCACTGAGTGTCCTACCTGTATGTGACTTAAAAATACGATGCAGATATCCGGGATGCAGATTGACCGCGGCAGCGATATCCTTAACCTGAATACTCTGGTCGTAATTCTGATGCAGGAATTCGATACTGCGCCGCACATAGAGCTGCGAAGGCTGTTGACTGGCATGAAGCTGATCCTGTCGCAAGCTTGATACTCGAAGCAGAAGCTCACAGAACAATAAGTCGACCATACTTCCGCCTTTCCCGCCACTTTGATCAAGCTCTAGTACAAGTCCTTTTAGAACATGATAAATTTCCTCCGGATCAGGCATGACTAGACTGGAAAAGGGAACCTGTAACCATTCAGCGAGTGCCGCTTCTTTCCGAGCGAGCTTGCCGATAGATGGAGCAACCCCTGTATATTCCATAAATCCAAACTCCACATTCAGCATTCGGCAAGGCGTCCCATCCTCGACAATCAGTCTGTGCGGTACATTTGCATCGAGGATGATCAGTTCTCCCCGCTTTAACCTAAATCTCTCTTCTTCACATGTTTTTGAACGGACATCCACAACACAGCTTCCTGAGATCAAATACATGATTTCGGTTGAATTATGCTGATGGTAAGACACACTGTAGTTGTTCCACTGTTTATAATAGTAAGCAAAAAAATGAGGACTATAATCCCCTTCGATTAATGCCTGCTGAAAAAGACTCCCACTAAGACTTAGATGCAATTTCGTCAATCGATCACTCCTTTCTTCTATTAAAATGTTAACCCAAGTGTATCTCTCTAACTACTTCTAAGACAAGAAGAGCTACTTGAAGTCATTAAGTTAGAAAAAAACGAGCAAAACTCCAATACACAGGAGAGTTGCTCGTTTTATTGTTTTTACTAATAAGATTTAATTCTCATACTTGAAAAGAAACCATAGATTGCTTAAGATCTGCTGCTAAGCTCTCCAGCTTTTGAGATAAGGAAACTAGCTCCTCACTTACAGTAAATTGCTGTGAAGACATAGAAGCTACCTCCTGCGTCGAAGCCGTCGTCTGCTGCACAATGGAACTGACACTCGCCATGGATTCACCTAATTGACGCTGAAACTCTATCAGTTCATGAATAGAAGCAGAGGATTCACTAAGATGTCCCATGAAGTGTTCCATTTCCTCTTTGACACTCGCAAAAATCGTTGACGACTCACGCACGGAAGAAATCTGCTCACGGAACTTTGGAGCGGTCTCATTGATATCTTTTACCGTGTTCTCAATGTGTAGACCAATCTCTTCCGTAATCTTGGAGACCGATTGGATCGACTCATTCGATTGGTTAGCGAGCTGTCTGATTTCATCAGCAATCACTATAAAGCCTCTGCCTGCTGCACCGGCTCTTACCGCCTCTATAGTGGCATTTAGCGCCAAAATATTGGTCTGCTTATTTACGGCAATCATAGGACTAAGAATACTACGAATTAAATGAGTACTCTCTCTTAGCTTATTGGAGTTCTCTTGTATTCGATTGAACATCTCCACCGTAGATTCACTCTGCTCTACTAGCAGCTTCATCAGCTCTGTCCCCTGATCACTAACCTCAATAACCCGCTCCGCCGAAGCGTCCATTACTGTATTTAGTTCAGTTACATCACTCATCTTACTGCCAATGATTTCGACATTAGCATGGCTTTTTTCTGCTTCGACAGCAAGGCTTGCTGCTCCAAGTGCAATCTCACCCGTAGCAGATGCAACCTCTCTGGCATGAAGTGAGGTTGTACCTGACGCTTTGACTAATTGCTCTGAAGTACCAAGCACTTCATCCGCTGACATTTCACTCTGGCTTGCAAGCAGAGAAATTTGCTCCATCATTTTGTTAAAGCTATGCCCGAGCCGACCAATCTCATCCTTACCCTTAAAATTCGTTCGTACACGAAGGTTTCCTCGCTCACCTTCTTCCATTAAGGTCGCCAGTTTACCTAGTGGACGCCCAACCAAACGAACAAGAACGTAACCAATTAGCAGAGCTATCACGGCAGCTGCCAGCACCACAGAGAACGTGATATAAAGAAGCTTATCTGCCGACTTCGTAAAATCACTAACGGGTGCATATCCCATGAGCGTCCACTTTGCAGTCTTTAAAGGCTGATACACGACAAGCTGCGGACTTCCGTTCTCATCGGCTGCTGTAAATGAATGTTTCTTTTCTACATCTTGCCCTTCTGATACTTTTATGTAAGAGGGTTGACCCAGTTTAGCATGATCCGCACCATAAACTATGTTACCTTCTGAGCTCAAAATTCGAATCTCACCTGTAATTCCAATCTGAAGATTAGACAACATTTCGGTCATTGCCTTGCCTTTAACTTCGATCAGCATGTAATACTCCGCTTCAGGATGTACAAGATTGCGAAGCAATCTCCCCATAGTTAAAGTAGGTTCAGTATAAGAATCAAAGAAGCCCTTCTCACGAACCGGAAACCACACTGGCTCCCCTTTAGCATCTGCAATTTGTTTCAGTCTTTCAGCAATACCTTCATCACTACGAAGGCCACTAATTCCTGTAGATTTATACGATTCTGTTTCTTCCAAGCTCTTAGATACCAGTCTGACGCCATACATCCGCTCATCTGATCCTTTAACTAAGTCTAGCTTTCTACGAATCCGATCTTCTGCGGAAACTTTGGCTACCGTTGTAAGTTCTCCACTTTTTATGTTTTCCAAATCACCTTTTAATGTGGAGTCGAGGGCAAACTGCCTTGAGAGCGCTTCGTATTCTGTTAGGACAAAATCCAGCTTGTCCGCTGCTTGAACTATAGACTGTGAGGAGGCCGCGGCAACCTCATCTGTAATGATATCTTTGGCAGCAAAATATGAAGTCAATCCTAGAACAGAGGATAAGAGCACTATGGAGCTGAAAAGAATAACGAACAATTTTATCCCAACTGATCTAAACTGTAGGGTCCATAGCTTTTTCATTAAGTTCACTCCCTATGATGGAAAAAGGGTACAGCCTTCCATTTCTGTACAAAGGCTGTACCCAGTTCATTCTTTAGTATGAAGCGAAATTGTTACCCCTTACTAGCTCCTGCAGTCAATCCATCAACAAGCAGACGTTGCAAGAATACAAACAAAATCATAATCGGGATAGAGATCAGAACAGCACCGGCAGAGAATAAGGTGAAGTTAGTGTTTTGGTTCGTGTTAACCATATCCCACATTCCGACCGCGACGGTCCAGTTCTCCTTTGTCCGCAAAATAAGTCTGGCGAAAATGAAATCGACCCAAGGACCGACAAACTGAGTCAGTGCCATGTAAGTGATCATAGGACGTGACAAGGGAAGAATCACTCGCATAAAGATCCCGAAATTACTCGCCCCGTCTATTCGAGCCGCCTCATCCAAAGAACGAGGAATCGTGTCGAGGAAGCCTTTGGCGATAAAGGTTCCCCCCAGCGGCGCCCCGGCTGCATAGACGATAATCAAGGCAATATGTGTATCCAGCAAATTAAACTCCTTAAGGAGCATATAAATGGCAATCATACTCATAAAACCAGGGAACATACCAAGAATCAGAACCGTAGATAACGCTGTTTTACGCGCTTTAAAACGGAATCTGGATACTGCATAACTGGTTAACAAGGTAAGAACTACACCGATAAGCATGGAGAATATAGCTATCTTCAATGTATTCGCATACCAAGTTCCAAACATATAGCTTGGTGACGTGAACAATTCTCTGTAGTGATCAAAGGTGAATTGCTCAGGGATAAACGATTTACTGTACAGTGATTTACCAGGCCGGAAGGAAGCAAACAGAATCCAGAGGGCCGGATAGAGTGCCGCTATCGACAAAGCAATCAAGATGATGTAACTACCACTTAAGCGAATAAAGTTCGCGATCTTTCTGCTCATTGGATCATATCCTCCTCTTTGAATGATTTCGTCCGGCGGTAATTGTACAGGGAGAATGAAGCAACAATGATAAAGATAATAATCCCTATTGCCGAAGCCATGTTGTTTTTATTCTGATCAAGTGTTAATTTGTATAGCCAGGTTACTAGCAAGTCCGTGGAACCGGCATATTGATAATCACCATTTACAGGACTACCGCCTGTCAATAGGAAGATCGCATTAAAGTTGTTAATGTTACCTGCGAATTGTGTAATTAAAGTAGGCGCTGTGGAGAACAATACCATTGGTAACGTAACGATACGGAACTTCTGATAACCTGATGCTCCATCCACCTCAGCGGCTTCATACATATCCCGAGGAATTGTAGTCAGTACGCCCATAATAAGTAACATCGAGACTGGAATACCAACCCACATGTTAACAATAATTACGGTAACCTTAGCCCAGAATGGATCTGTCAACCATGGTAATCCACCCATTCCAAAATACCCAAGGTATTGGTTGATGGGACCGAATTGACCGTTAAATAAATTGCGCATGAGCAGTAAAGAGATTAACTGCGGTACTGCGTAAGGTACAATCAGAATAACTCTCCACATTCCTTTGAAACGAATACCTTTTTGGCTCACCAATAAGGCTACCAATAGTCCTCCGAAATATGTAGTGATCGTCGAAAGAACTGCCCATATAATCGTCCATGTTAATACACCATAAAAAGTGTGGCTCCATGTTTTGAGAACTAATAAATTTCGGAAAGTCTGAAATCCAACCCAGTCAACCAATTTAGCGGGTGGAAGATGATCAGGTGCGGAATAGTTCGTAAACGCCAGCAGGATCATGAAGATGATTGGCATGATCGTAAAGAATAGAACACCAATACCCGGCAAGACCAAGAACGTCTGAGCGAACTTATAATCCAGTATATAGCGAACACTTTGTTTAAAGGTGTTTGCCTGAAGACCGTTATCGCGTTTCTCTCCAGTCTTATAAGCATCTTTAATGTTCAAATACCAAGCGAGGATTATGATGATAAGCATTAGAATGGTGATCAAGCTTTGAATCAAAATATAAATCGAGTGATCCCCAGCTACCATCTTAGCGATGCCTTTTACTTTTACCAAACGGCTAGGGTTCTCTCCTAGTGTGACAAAACCCCATAAAGCAGTAGCAAGATTCTGAATAAAATAATAAACAGCGGCGGCTTCTACAACTAAAAACATGATTCCTTTGATGAATTGGCGGTTATATATTTGTCCCAATCCCATGAAAATCGTCGACAGTACTGCGGCCCTCGTGCGATGTCGCTGCATTTCGCTTCCGTTCTCCTCTCCGAGTGAAAATAAGAAGCTGCCCTCCGCTAAACATGCGACGGGCAGCTTGATTCACTGTATGCTGTTAAGACTGTGATTTATGATCCTTATTGCGATGAACTGTTGTTCAAATCTTTGATTTGTTGAACGGCTTTGTCCATTGCTGCTTTTGGATCCACATTTTTATCCCAAATTTCTGGAAGCGCTGCATTTACAGGGCTCCAAACGTTACCCATTTCAGGGATAGAAGGCATTGGCTGGGAACTCTTAGCTTGTGCTGCAAAAGCGGATACGAATGGATCATTAACGATTTGTGGATCAAGAAGCGCTTCGTTGTTTGTAGGAACAGAACCGATCGTTTTGTTCAATAACAATTGAGCGTCTTTGCTTGATGCAAAATGAGCGTACAATTTAGCAGCATTCGGATATTGAGTAAACGAGTTAACTGCGAAAATTTTGATACCAGAGAATGTAATAGCTGTTTTGCCATTTACTGTAGGGATCGGTGCGATACCAAGGTTATCTCCAAGAGCTGCTTTGTATCCTCCAAGCTCCCAAGGACCAGTAATATCCATCGCTACATCACCTGAGTTGAACAAGCTGCGTTTGATGTCACTATTGATATCTCCGCTCTTAATTGGCAATGCTTCTTTCATTTTCACAAATTCTTTAAGTCCTGCAACAGCTCCTTCATTAGCAAGTCCGATGTCATCTTTATCTGTACCGTCCTTACCGAATAGATATCCACCATCAGAAGCGATAAACATGTAGTTGAAGTACAGGTTTCCTACTTCCCACATAATTCCGTATCTGTTCTTGGATTTATCTGTGAATGTTTTGCTGAAAGCAAGAACATCGTCGAAAGACTTAGGTGCTTCTTTAACGAGTGATTTATTGTAGAACAATGCATAAGTTTCTGCTGCTCTTGGGTAGCCATACAATTCGCCATCGTACGAAGATCCGATAATTGAAGCTTCAGTATTGCTAGCTTTTGTTTCTTCACCGAAGACGTCATTAGGAAGAACCAAGCTCGCACTTGCCGCTTTACCTAAGTTGTCGTGAGGGATAAGAACAACGTCTGCTGCTAATCCTGAAGGACCATCTTGCGTAAGTTTAGTTACTTGATCTGGTGGTGCCAACTCTTCAATCTTAACTGGAACGTTATATTTTGCTGTGAACTGCTTAGCAATTTCATCTGCGAATGGTCTTTCTTCCTTACTTTCCCATACAACTAGTGTCGCTCCATCTTCAGGTACAATTTCTTCTGTTGCTGCTGCATCTGTGGTCTCTGGCGCTGCAGTCTCTGTAGTGTTGTTAGCAGCATTAGTAGCTTTTGCTGCATTGTTTCCCCCGGCATTCCCATTGTTGCTCGAACCACACGCTGTAACGGACAGTGCCATAGAGACAGCAGCGGTGATAACCATCACTTTTTTTAACTTCATTACTTTAACCCCTCCCAATTTTAAAAAAGCATAAGATGATAAAATAGTAGAGCAAGAAATTTGCGCAAACGATTTCAGAAAAGCTAAAAAAAAAGTTATTCTTTTAGCTCGCTCCTTCTTGAGCTGCATTTCGCAGTGCAAGAAAGCGCTTCATTCATGAATACATCATACAACAGTATCGTTTGTTTTTAAAAACGTTTGCACATACCATATTTGACCATTTTCCATTAATTGATAAACACTATAGGCATTTATCTCCATTTTTCACATGATATCTTTTAATTAGTCGATTATTCATGTGTTTAAAAATGGAATTACTATTTTATTTGCCCCTGATATACCACAAATTCACTTTTCCAGTAGATTTACAATTATCGGGCAGTAGAAACGCTCATATACTCAAGTGAAAATTTGTGCAATGGTTTGAACAAGAGTATTGAAAGCCCTTTTATTCCATGCTATAATCCAAATCGTTAAGAGGCAACCCAACATGAATCATTGCATCTATTGTCTGCCTCCTGTTCTATATAACTAAAAGGCAATGTTACTTATGAAAGGTACAACCTCGGACAAGCTACTTCGCGGCGGTTGTGCCTCTTTGTTATGTGCAAGTTTGTCTCATCATTTGCGCATGTTGCATAAAAAACTGTGCAACCAATAACAATAGCGACATTCTAAAACCCACGCGCTGTGGTGAATGGTTCGGGAAAGTATCGCTCACACAACTTAAGCGTATACTTTCGAGTTAATTTTGCCGAAGCTGCTCAGGGAAGTATCGCTTACAAAACTAAGCATATGCTTTCGAAGTAGTTTTGCCGAAGCTGGTCAGGGAAGTATCGCTTACAAAACTTTAGGAGGACTTATTCATGTTACTGGAAGCTGTGTACCATCGCCCGCGGTTAAATTGGTCTTATGCCTATAATGAGAGTACGATTCACTTGCGTCTCCGCGCTAAAAAAGGGGATTTAACAGAAGTATTTGCTTTTGCAGGGGATAAGTACACTTGGGATACCACGAAAGAGCTAATTCCCATGACCCTCTTCACCTCTGATGCTATGTTCGATTATTGGGAATGTGCTTCAGTTCCCATCTATCGCCGATTGAAATACGGATTCTTACTGCAAAAGGATAACGAGAAAGTTTGGATGACCGAAAATGATTTTCAAACGAACCGGCCAGAAAATCCAAACAAGCTTTTCGAGTTCCCATTTATTAACCCTGTTGATGTGTTCACTCCACCTGCCTGGGTAAAGGATGCTGTTTTCTATCAGATCTTCCCTGAACGCTTTGCAAATGGCGACCCTAGCCTTGATCCAAAAGATGTTCAGCCATGGGGAGCAGAGCCAACACCAACCAACTTTTTTGGCGGCGATCTGCAAGGGGTTATTGATCATCTGGATCATCTTAACGAGCTTGGCATCAATGCTATTTATTTCACACCACTCTTCACTGCAACTACTAATCATAAATACGATACAGAAGATTACATGAAAGTTGATCCGCATTTCGGGGATATTGCAACGTTAAAAAAACTCGTCGAACTCTGCCATAAACGTGGTATTCGTGTGCTGTTAGACGCAGTATTCAATCACTCCGGTGGAACCTTCGCTCCATTTTTAGATGTTCAGGAAAAGGGAGAAGACTCCATTTACAAAGACTGGTTCCATATTCGTGAGTTTCCGCTTCAAGTTGTAAACGGGATTCCTACTTATGATACTTTTGCCTTTGAACCACATATGCCAAAGCTTAATACCGAACATCCTGAAGTTAAAGAGTACTTACTAAAGGTCGCTGAATTCTGGATTACAGAAGTTGGAATCGATGGTTGGCGCCTCGACGTAGCCAATGAAGTAGATCATGATTTCTGGCGTGAATTCCGCAAGGTGGTAAAGCGCGCTAATCCGGAGGCCTACATCCTTGGAGAAATCTGGCATGAGTCTGCTCCGTGGCTGGAGGGTGATAAATTCGATGCCGTCATGAACTATCCCTTCACTGATGCTGTCTTAGACTTTTTTGTTCATGGTAACCTTGATGCAGAGGGGTTTGCCAACTCTATTGGTAGACAGTTATCGCGCTACCCACTGCAAGCAAGTGAAGTTGCCTTCAATCTGTTAGATAGTCATGACACTCCACGCTTACTTACGCTGGCTGCTGGGGACAAAAATAAAATGCGATTAGCTGCACTATTCCAGTTCACCTTTATGGGTACTCCTTGTATCTATTATGGCGACGAGTTCGGAATGGACGGTGAAGGTGATCCAGGTTGTCGTAAATGCATGGAGTGGAACCCTGAGAAGCAGGATCGTGATCTGTTCGAATTCTACCGTCAGCTCATTCAAATCCGCAATGAGCAACCTGCACTTCGTACGGGGACATTTACTTTCTTAGAGGCAGGTCGACAAGGCAGTAAGATAGCCTATGAGCGCCGATTGGATCTTGAGACTATAGTTGTACTGATCAATAGCGAAGAGACCGCCCAAACGTTCCGTATTGACGTAGACGAGCGAAATTGGGAGAACTTGTTCACGGCCGATACAGTGCGTGCTGAGCGTGGCAAGCTGAACGTGAAGATGCCTGCTTATGGTTTCGCTATACTTAAAGCAATCAACTAGATTTAAATGCCTTTGGCCGTATAAAACATAACAAAACAGGGTATCTCACTAGCTATGATAGCTGTGGGATACCCTGTTTTCTATTAGAGATGACTAAGAATGACTGTCACATTACTAGCCAATTACTAATACTTCGGTGCACTAACAATCAGCACACCGAAGTCCAATTTACTTGCTCAGTAGTGTATAAATAATCTGTGCGCTTTCGGCGCGGGTCATCCACCCTTTTGGAGCAAATTGATTGTTCTCTCTGCCTTGGAGAAGCCCTAGACCTGCTGCTGTCTTCACGTAGCTATCTGCCCACTTGCTAATGCTAGATGCATCTGCAAATGTCGTGACACCCACTGCTGGTTCGATCTTCTTACCAGACTTCACTTCAAGCGCACGGATCACCATGATAGCCATTTCCTCACGGGTAATGGAAGCATTCGGCGCAAAAGTATCCTTGCTTCGACCACTAACAATGCCCAGCTTAGACGCTGTTGCTACGTATGATGAATACCATGCATCTGACTTGATATCAGTAAATTGAACTGGTCCTTCCGCATTTAAACCAAGTGCACGAACTAGTAATGCGGTAAATTCCGCACGACTAACATTGCTCTTCGGATTAAATTCGGTTGTCGTAACCCCTGAAATAATTTGTTTTGCAGCAAGAGACTGAATGGCATGGAATGCCCAATAAGTAGTTGGAACATCCTTAAACGACTTCACAATCTCAAGTACGGCATATTTACTAAAGTGCGTGACTTGTGTGGATATCACGTCTCCCTTCAGCTGTCCACCTACGTACTCAAGCTCGCCATTATCTCCTAAATAGTAAATCCCCAATAGATCTTTATTCGATTGACCTTTAATCTTAAACGATATTGTGATTGGCTCATCGAACTTCTTAACTACAATCCGGGTACCATCTTTCTTCAGAACGCTAAGTCTCAGTTCAAACACATCGGAAAGCGAAGTTACGGTCCCCACCTCTTTGTTTAAACCATCGACTAATGCTTTTGTAGCAGACTGGACCAATGGTTTCAGCTCCAACAGGATATGAGCACCTTCCGTATCCACACCTGAAGCTAAACTTGGTATTGTGCTTAACAGTTTGTTAGGGATAGTAACCAATAGATCCCCCACTTTAAATACTAGATCATTAGATCCCAATGTTTTTGCTGCTTGCAACGGTAACAATACCGCTGTCTTACCTGCAGCAATAACAATCTCTACCTTACCCTCTTTCACGTTCTTTAAGCTATCCTCACTGACAACTTGCATATCAGCAGGAGTTGTTGGGCTAACTGCCACGCTTCCAGAAGTTGGTGAATTTGTTACTTCAGGCGACGGCGTTGGTATTGGTGTTACTTCTGGTGTCACTGTTGGTGTCGGTGTTGCTTCTGGCGACACTGTTGGTGTTGGTGTTGTTTCTGGTGTCTTCGTTGGTGTTGGCGTTGCTTCTGGTGTCTTCGTTGGTGTCGGTGTTGCTTCTGGCGACACTGTTGGTGTCGGGGTTGCCTCTGGTGACGCCGTTGGTGTTGGTGTCGGTGTTACATCCGATGCCTCTACCAGAATAACCGTACCCCCATCATCTCTACCTGGTAGATCAATGATTACTTTTTGATCTTCGGATACCGTGTATGTTTTACCGCTGTACTCATCCTTTACAGATGAACTGGCAGCAAACGGTACCGGAATCGTTGCGGATTCCTCACTTGTCTTAGTGTTAATAACCGTCACGACGTTCTCATTATCGTAAGACTTATTGAAGGCTAAATAACCTAAATCATCTGAACCTGCCAGCTTCGTGCGCGTACCTTTGGAATACACTTTGGAGTATTTTGCACGGATATTCAACAGCTTCTGATAATGATCATGAAGTGGCTTTTCTGCAGTCAACTGATCCCAAGGCATGTCTTTACGGTTCTCGCTGAACTCACCTTTAGACATGTCTCCTGCATTTTTGCCCGATTTCCCCAGTTCTTCTCCGTAGTAAATGACTGGCTGTCCCTTGGCTGTGATTTGCAGAGCGGCTGCGATTTTCAGCTTGCCTTTATCTCCATCCACATAATTAGACAAGAAGCCATCCTCATCATGACTACTCAGGAATTGAGCCATCATCTTCGTGTTATCAATCTTTAACTCTCGTTCCTGCAAATAGGAATCAACACTGTTAACTTTACCATCAGTAAAGTCTTTCGCAGCATCATTAAATCCAAAATCGAGCAGTCCGTCCATCTGGCCTGTTTCGAGCATTCCACCATTGCTATCAATGGTTCCGCCAAAGTATTCACCGGTCATTTTGAAGTTTGGATCAATTGAAGTCAGTGCATTTTTAAATGCTTTCCAAGTTGTATCTTCTACATGTTTGACTGTATCCACACGGAAATAGTCAATCGTATCTCCACGTTCCGTCCGAGCGTTATCTAACCACCCTGTTTGCCAAGCGATAATTTTTTCACGAACGGCTGGATCTTCCGTTTTGAAATCCGGCAATCCTGCAAGCTCGCCTTTGATTGGATCTGTATCCGCGGATACACCATCCGTACGAAGCATTCCTTCAAAACGTGCTTTATCCTCAGCTGTAATCGTCGGCTCTTTATCCTCAGCCTTTAAACCGTAGCCCGTATGATTGAGTACAACGTCGACCATGATCTTGATGCCCTTGTCATGTGCCTTTTCGATCAATTCCTTGAAGGTCTCCATATCACCAAGATGCTCGTCGAGCTTTGTAAAATCCTTGGCCCAATAGCCATGATATCCGTATTGTTTGAAGCCATCACCTTTATTAAAATCAATATTATCTACAATTGGCGTAATCCAAAGCGTGTTAATACCAAGTTCTTGCAAATAATCGAGATTGTCGATCATTCCTCGGAAATCACCACCGTGGTATGCTTCCAGTTGATCTTTATCTACATTCTCATTATTTGTTGGATCTCCGTCTTTGAAGCGGTCTGTAAGCGCGAAGTATATACGAGCCTCATCCCAATCAAAATCCAGCTTATCACCTGTGTAGGTTCTCGCTTTTACCTCGAGTTTAGCATTTTCTTTATGTGAATTTCCATACTGGTCCACGAGCGTAATCGGAATATTTTTGATCCCCGCTGACACCGTGTCCTTCACAGCAACTGTCTGTTTCATCAGCCCCGTATCCAGCTTAACTTTGCTTGGTCCACCAAGATTGGTTAAATCCATGTATCCCTCTGAATATGTTACCTCCTCTGAAGTCACTACATTGATGGTTACAACCGCATTCTGATTAGATGTAACTGCTTCCGGATTCACGGATGTCGTAATCTTAACGTCAGGAATATGATACACAACAATAGATTCATCATTGACTGTATTCTTAGGATCTGTAAATTCAGTAGTGATTCCGTTTTTCGTGATCAAGAACGTATACTTATACGTACCTTCTACTAAATCAGTCAACGTGTAAGTGAACCACTCGTTAGCGGAATCATAAACCATTGGATATGTTTTTCCATTCACTTTTACTTTTGCAGCTGTGATCCCATCCATATTTCCATTACGGAACAAGGCATCATCGCGATATCTAAAAGTAATCGTTCCATCCTTAAGGATAGGACCGCTAATACTTGGTTTGATATCAAACTCCTTCACCCCGCTAGTAACGTTCACTTTAGTGAATAATTCACCAGGCGTCAGCGGAATGATACGGTCATCCCCGTATGCATCCTTATACTTCCAAGGATCATCCCCTTCACCTTTACGAATGACGAACCCTACACTTGTCGCATTCTCAGCAACCTCAATCAAAACACTCGCTGTGCCATTCTTAAAGGTTGTAAAATCAATCTGATCATTTTTAACTCCTGTATTCCAGACCCAGATGTTCCAATCCTTATAATCCTTATCACTACGATTATAGGTAAATTGGACATATCTCTTATCAGTAACCTTTACGGTAACAGTTGTAGAAATACCGCCATAAGTGATGGTAATTACAGCTGTTCCATTACCAATTGCCTTCACTTGACCTTTATTGGTTACTGTAGCCACTTCAGGCTTATTGGAAGTATAAGTAGCCAATTGCGTAACATTTCTTCTGCTGTTGTCGTCGTACTTCGCAAAAACAGCTGTTTGATGCGTATTGCCTGCTGCCAGCGTGTAGCTTGCACTATCGGTCTCTATAGAAGTAAGCGTAGCGGCTTCAGCTTCCATTTTGATAATTACTGCAGTCAAAGGATCTAGCTTGATTGAATTAGCATTTAAAATGAAACCACTCTGTTGACTAACCGCAGTAACACCAGCTTCATCATTGTCAACAAGCACCTGACCACTCGTCAAATCCTCCGATAAAGTCAGAGTTCTAGCTGTGCTATCGCCATTCATGAAGACATAATAGATACCTGTGCCATCAGTAGCTTTGTTTGAATAGCCAATGACAAGATCATCGGTCTTCATTTCTGGTGCAGGAATTAGGTTAACATTGGAATCAACCAGATCCTTGTCGCCCAATCGGAATGCATCGGTAGACTTTCTCAATTCCATCAGACCTGACGTATATTTTCTTGTCGTATTCTGTACTGGGAATTGTGATTCATCCGTTGCTTTAGTCCAATCAAACATGTTGACAGCATCCGAAGAATCATACGAATCATGAATAAAATAACCAAAGGATTTGCCTTCACTATCAAACATTTCAGTGTATTTATCCTGAGGAATCGAAGTGCTATTCCATTGCTTGGTACGCCCATATTCCTGGCCTGCATGAATGAAGGCAGTGCCTTGGGAGGTTAGAACAAGCATGTTTCCAAGTCTAATCCGTTTCTGGATTTCAAGCTCATTCTTCTCAATAGCAGGATCTTTCTTGATCGTTTGTGCAATAACATCGTGCAGCGTCAGGTTATCATGCGCTTCGATGTACGGAACGATATCACCTGGATCATCAGCAGGCGTATTTGAGGGCTCCGCCTTAATATTGTTAAAGATTGTCGCTATTGGACGCGCTCCGCCTGTAATAAATCTAGGTTGACCTTCGGAACCATATCCAGATTTCAATTCATTACGGAATTCATCAGAGAAAACACCGACGCTATCCGTTTTATCCATCCAGTCCTGATCTGCCCCTTTTCCAGCAAGGGAAGGATCGGCTGCGGCACCGCCGAATGTTCTCCAGCCTTCACCGATAAAAAGTGCCTTCGGATTAATTTCTGCCGCGGCATCATAAGCATTCTGAACAGCCTCCGCTGTCGCATCGCCCATCATATCCCAGCGCATTCCATCTATCTTGTACTCTTCAAACCAGTATTTCACGGAATCAACCATCAACTTCTCAGCCATTTTATGGTTAGTGGCCAGATTGTTTCCGAAACCTCCGATAAAGTTGCCATTTGCATCTTGGAACGCGTAGTAATTAGGTACGATGTCGTTTAAGAATTCTTTTTTAGCCATATGTGTGTACACTACATCCAGAATGACACCCATTCCAGCTTCATGTACGGAGTCAATCAAACCTTTTAATTCTTTAATCCGTGCCTCAGGATCAGCAGGTTTCTGCGAATAAGCACCATCTGGAGAGAAGTAGTTGTGAGGATCATATCCCCAGTTGTATTCATTGTTTTTAGCGGAATATTCTGTTTCTCTAGTCCCCATCTTCGTCTCATCCCCGTAATACCAAGCCATTACAGGAAGTAATTGAATATGAGTTACACCGAGAGATTTAATATAATCGAGCTTCTTTTCAAAAGCGCTATAAGAGCCCCATCTTTCGCCACTCAGACTATCTTCGATCGATACATCGGATGTAAAGTCTCTGACGTGGACTTCATAAATGATTGCGTCCTCGCGTTTTTCGTAGCCTTTAATATCAGCATAACCAAAGGTATCCGGGTTCGTCTGTCTTAAATCAACGATAGCCGCTTTACCGACTGTATCCCCGCCAGCACCAGCTGCACCTGTGGTATCCATAGTAAATACCGCCATTGATTTAGCATAAGGATCAAGGACCTTATTGGTTACACCGTCATTCGTCACTTCATATTGATAAAAGAATCCTCTTACATCGTTTGTAGTCGTGCCTGTCAAATCAGTCGGCTTCAAATCAACCGACCAGACTCCTTGCTCACCGCTCGTTAAGTCAACACTGCCCACAAGCACGTTGGAGTCATTCTTATCGTACACATTTACGACAACCGAGCTAGCTTTAGGAGCCCACAATTTTAACGTGGCTGTTTTGTCAGCGTTGTACGTAGCCCCTAGATCATCTCCTGTATAATTGTACATTTCATCAAGCATTCTCCAACCACTAGCCGCAGAGACCGTTTTGCCTGAATAAGTAACGCTAAGCGGAACTTTATCCAGATCAAAGGCTTTTGTATCAACTTCAATTGAAGTTTTGCTAGTAATGGTTACAGCCGATACAGGAATAGCAACACCGTCTTTATCTTTAACGGTAATCTCATTCTTCAATGCTGCTGCATCCAAGCCGTCAGTTAACGTGAAGCCAAGAAGGATTTTGCTCGTCGACAACACTTCAGCAGATACTAAACCGATAGGTGTTTCACCAAATGGTGAAACATATACATTGTTGTCTCCTTCTTTTATCCACAGCTGGTTGTAACGATCCAGTAGAGTAAATCCTTTGTCACCGCCGTCTTTATTATCGCCATTCAACGGGTTCACTACGAGAAACCCAATTTTTTTTGCAGCTTCTTTCAATGGAATATCAATATAAGCACCAAAGCGACCTACTTGATCGGCTTGGAATGGAATTGCATCTTTAGGCCAATCCTTAAGTGAAACTGCTACATCTTCCCACAACCATAATCCATACTGACTTTGATTGGAATCTGATCTCATATAATGGATCCGAACGGTATTTGCCGGAAGCTTAACCGGTTCATAAGGCGTAACTACATCAGAGCCTTCTGTGATCCATACTTCATTAGTTTGTGGAGTATTAATCGAGAAGTTCTTATCTCCTCCATCTTTAGCACCACTTGCACGCTGAAGTGCGATGAATGAGATTTTCTTAGCCCCATCCTTAATCGGCACATCAACATATGCACCATAAGAATCCATTTGTCCTTCAGGGAAAGGGGTCGCACCCATAGCCCAATTATCAGAAGGATTTACAACATCACCCCATAACCACAATCCCTTATCAGTGTAATCACTAGCTTTGTAGTGAACACGAATGTGCCCTGCTGGAACTGGTGTAACCTCTACAGGTTCAGTAGGGATTTTATATTCTGCGGTCACACTGTGATCTGCAGTATTGTACTTGAAGGTTACCTTAAGATCTAACGGTAGGCTCAACGCTAGATCGCTTTCTGGATAAGACATATCCTCTGCTTCTGTGGCTCCTGGAACAGAAACCTTATATGTGTAATCTCCCTGCGGCACAGTAACAACTGTACTGTACACACCATCAAAATCAGGATCTGATAACGTGGACAATGCCTCTGCTGGCAGGTTCCCTGTCAATTTAGGCGTAATTGGCGTGTAATACGTAGAATCAGCTATTTTATGAGTGATGTCATTATAATAAAAGGTTACAGTCGTTTCTGTTTCTAGCTTGATGTGGATATCGCCTTTATTATTAACTCCATTAGGATTGGTGTAATTTCCGTAGCCATAACTCTCATCAAAACTATCGTTCAGAGCAACCTTATAATTATATTCTCCTGCTGGCAGAGTCCCAGTAAAAGAATACAACCCATTGTCTGAGTAAGTCATTTGGGTGACTACTGATGTCTCATCCCAATCCTTGCCGGGATTTTCCGCCCCAGTAGAAATAAACTGTGATTGCAAATCACCGACCAAAACTACCTTTGTCGTTTGTGCTGAAACCTTAACTGGGTGTAAGCCAAGACTGGAGAACACAAGAGCAACGATCATGAAGATCGCGAACGTCCTCTTACCCCATAAATTTATTTTCATTTTTGTAAAACCTCCCATAATTATGAATTCCCTTTGTGCAAGCGGATACATAATTTCTCGAACCCCGCCAATTATTCTGAGGTTATGAAATCATGCGTCTTCCTTCTGTGGTTGGAGAAGGTCTATGTGTGCGGCTCGTCAAACCAGATTAACAGCATCACCATCCTTATCAAAGTAAAAGAACATCACAAAAATCATGAAATCAGTGCAAACGTTTGCAATAAGTCGTGCACAAACCTAAGTACATAAAATTCATTCCTTAACACAACTGATATCGATCCAAAATCGCCCAATGTAAACGCTTGCTATATTTTGATTTACATACTAATGCTGTATTTATGGTATTGTCAACCAGTATTTTTATGTGTTTAACGAACTCAAATTATCATAAAAGTAAAAATAAAGAAAAGTAAACCTGATAATCCCATTTAGGATTTATCCCTTTTTTTGAATGTCTCTCTAATTCCATTCCTCGAATCGAATTGTTCCAAAAAATTTAAGCCACACGTTTGCATTTACGAAATGCTCCTTTCAAAGAAATCGGATATCTTTTATACATATTAAGTTCAATCTTGCTAAATCATTCATACTTTTTTGGTGAAAACAAACAATTTTACACATAAATTTCTAATACTCTTTCCAAAAGTAGCAATATTGCCCTTCCAAATGACTTTATCTATTTACAATTTAGAACTCTTAGATTAATATTACTGTGTAAAGCAAACGGTTCCATAAGGAGGTTTCTATGACAGTTACCATTAAGGATGTGGCCAAGAAAGCGGGAGTATCTCCCTCCACGGTATCCCGGGTATTGTCCAATCACCCCAGAATCAGCCTGGAAACTTCCCGCAAGGTCAAAGCTATTATGGAAGATATGGGCTATACACCTAACATGATGGCTAAGAGTCTAGTGTCGAAAACTACAAATAGCATATGCTTCAGTCTTCCTAAACCAGCTGAAGAGCTGTTCTCAAATCTATTTTTTATGGAATTAATCCGAGGGATCGTTACACAAGCTAGCCGTTCCGGCTACGACGTGTTAATTAGCTCCGGAGCAAACGAGAAGGAAGAATTGGAAGCCGTTTCAAGACTTCTAAAGGGTCGTCGAGTAGATGGTGTTATTCTGCTTTACTCTCGTACAGATGATGCTGTTATTGATTTTCTAGAGAGTAACGATTATCCATTCGTACTGGTAGGCCGAAGTGATCGATATGAGAATATTTTATCTGTCGATAACGATAATGTGATGGCAGCATATGATGCTACTAACCACCTCATTTCAATGGGTCATGAACGTATTGGCTTCGTAAGTGGACCGCCTAATCTAATTGTTTCTCGCGATCGTCTCGCAGGATACCGTAAAGCATTGCTGAATAGCGGTCTTGAAATGCGTGATGAATGGATTGTAGAAGGTGAATTTCTACAGGATAGCGGATATAGAGCGATGTCTTTTTTCATGAATTTGCCTAATCGGCCTACTGCTCTAGTTGCAGTGGATGATATGGTATCGTTCGGAATTTTACGCGGATTGAATGAACTGAAATACAAAGTGCCTGACGATCTCGCTATTGTGAGCTTTAACAATATTCCATTATCTGAATTATCCAGCCCTCCGATCAGTAGTATTGATATTGGAATTTATCATCTTGGCTACACTGCATCTCAGGTACTTATCCAGAATATCAAGAGTCCGAATCACGATGCTGGTTATACAAACCGATTTGTTATTCCACATCGCTTGATCGTGAGAGAGTCATCCATGTACTCTCATGCTAAGAACAAAACCGAATGAATAAGTGAAGCGATCAACGCTTCATTTATTTTTTGAAAATCTGTACAAACGTTTGCGCTAAATTACTAAAACTTCTTGATCCAGTTCTTTTCAGGGTGAATAATCGAATCTGAGGTTAAGATAAACTTAACATCTTTAGCAAAGCTTATACGAATTGAAAGCAAATTCAGATACGATTACCCAATGGATCACGATACTGTCACAAATTTTAGGAGGTACTACAATGACTGAAATTAAAGCCTGCTTGTTCGATTTGGATGGTGTTATCGTTGATACTGCCAAATACCATTATATCGCATGGAAAGAGCTTGCAGATGGATTAGGGTTTCTCTTCACAGAACAAGATAACGAACGCCTTAAAGGAGTCAGCAGAACTGCCTCGCTAAATATTTTGCTGGAAATCGGCGGACTAACTATCGATGAAGAAGAGAAAGCTAAGCTTGCGGAACAAAAGAATAATCGATATGTCGAATATATTGCGAAAATGGACAGCTCAGAGATTCTGCCAGGTGCGCTTGACTTTCTGAAAGAGTGCCGTGAAAATGGCATCAAAGTTGCCCTCGGTTCTGCTAGTAAGAACGCAATGACGATATTAAATAATACCGGATTGACCCCTTACTTTGATGCAATCATCGATGGCACACACACAAGTGCTGCTAAACCTGATCCGGAAGTTTTTCTTTTAGGAGCTAAAGCACTTGGCGCTGATCCTAAACACTGTGTTGTCTTCGAAGATGCAGAAGCAGGAATTGAAGCTGCGTCGCGTGCTGGAATGTTCAGCGTTGGTATTGGTTCACCGGAAACGCTCAATGCGGCGAACATCGTCGTTCCATCGCTCGCTCATATGAGTGTGTCACAACTCAAAAAATCTTTTGCTTAAAGTCTAACGAACATTAATCAACTGAAAGTGTTAATGTGATTCGCCCTGCTGCATTCCACTTATAAATGAAATATGTATATCTAGAGGTACGCTTGAAGTGGAGATGGCGAAAGGATTGTGTAGAAGCGCTAGCGTTCGCCTTTGTCCCCAGATGCTCACCTTTAATTCTTCAAATTTAAGCATCTGGGGACAACAGCGATCGTAACAACCTTTCGCCAGCGGAGCGACTCACAAGCACCAAAGTAGAGATATAGTTCATTATATATCCCCACAACATATTTAAAGGAGCCGGTTATCGTGAAACAATATTTAACAATTGATGAATGGTCCATTATTGAAGAATCCTTTGATCCACAGACACAAGAAATCTCTGAAAGTGTATTTAGCCTTGGCAACGGATTTATGGGTGGTCGAGCTAATTTTGAAGAGCAATACAGTGGAAGTAGCCTACAAGGCAGCTACATGGCTGGCGTGTACTATCCTGACAAAACACGGGTCGGCTGGTGGAAGAACGGCTATCCTGAATATTTTGCTAAAGTACTGAACAGCACAAACTGGATCGGTATTAACATCGACATTGAAGGAACTCCTTTAGACCTGGCAAAATGTACGGTTTCCGATTTCCGTCGTGTTCTTAACATGAAGGAAGGTACGCTTTCCCGTTGTTTCACTGCCACACTCGAAGATGGTAAGGAAGTTAAAGTTGAGAGTATCCGATTCGTCAGCATGACTCGTCAAGAAATCGGTGCTATTCGTTACTCCATCATTCCTGTGAATTTCTCAGGCAAGATTACGATCACTCCTTATCTCGACGGTGACGTGAAGAACAAGGATTCCAACTACGACGAGAAATTCTGGAATGAAGTTGAGAAGCAAGCAGGCACTGAAGGTGGACACCTCACCCTTAAGACTAAAAAACTCGATTTCCATGTAACCTCTGCTATGGCTTTTGATATCCTTGTCAATGGTGAGAAAGTCAACGCTGATGCTGAAGCTATTGAACAAGAGAAATATGTAGCCAGCAAAATGAATGTATCCGTACAATCTGGCGATCAAGTCGTCATTTATAAATATGTTGCTAACGTAACCTCGCGTAATCACGGTCTTGGACAATTGGTCGATGCCGCTCAAACTGCTTTGCAAGCTGCTAAGGAAGCTGGTTTTGTAACCCTTCTGACAGAACAAATAGAAGCTTGGAGAGAGAAATGGAAAGAAAGCGACATCATTATTGAAGGTGACGTTTCGGCACAGCAAGCGATTCGTTTCAATATTTTCCAGCTAAACCAAACCTACAATGGTGAAGATGACCGTCTGAACATTGGACCTAAAGGCTTTACAGGTGAAAAATACGGCGGCAGCACTTACTGGGATACAGAGGCGTATTGCGTTCCCTTCTATCTCAGTACAGCAGACTCCTCTATTGCTCGCAACCTGTTGATCTACCGTTACAAGCATTTGGAGAAGGCTAAGGAAAATGCTCGTAAGCTTGGTTTCGCAAAAGGCGCATTGTACCCAATGGTTACAATGAATGGCGAAGAGTGCCACAATGAGTGGGAAATTACATTTGAAGAAATTCACCGTAACGGTGCTATTGCTTATGCGATTTACAACTATGTGAACTACACAGGAGACAAAGCTTATCTTGGTCAATATGGCCTTGAAGTTCTGGTGGAAATCTCCCGCTTCTGGGAAGAACGTGTTCACTATGCAAATCGTAAAGACAAATACGTGATGCTTGGCGTAACGGGACCTAATGAATATGAAAATAACGTAAATAATAACTGGTACACCAACCGGATGGCTTCCTGGACTATGGAATATACCTTAGAAGCTCTGGATTATCTGAAAAAGAACGAATCCACACGCTATGCAGAACTAGTTGATAAACTAGGACTCCAAGAGAGCGAAACTGCAAAATGGAATGATATCATTGCCAAAATGTATTATCCTGCAGATGAAGAAATGGGTATCTTCTTACAACAAGATGGCTTCCTAGATAAAGAGATTATTCAAGTCAAGGATCTGGCAGCTGAGAACCTGCCGCTAAACCAAAAATGGTCTTGGGATCGTATCCTTCGTTCTTGCTTCATTAAACAAGCGGACGTTCTGCAGGGATTATATTTCCTAGGGGACCGTTACGATCTGGATACCAAAAAACGGAATTTCGACTTTTACGAGCCGATCACTGTTCATGAGTCCTCCCTATCCCCTTGTATCCACTCTATTCTAGCCAGCGAACTAGGATATAAGGATAAGGCTTATGAAATGTACCTGCGTACTTCAAGACTGGATCTTGATAACTATAACAATGATACCGAAGACGGCTTACACAGCACTAGTATGGCCGGAACTTGGATGTCAATCGTACATGGCTTTGGCGGATTACGTGTTCATGATGGCAGACTGACTCTGAGCCCATCGAACCCAGGTCACTGGACAGCGTACTCTTTCAAAATCATGTTCCGCGGCTCCCGTCTAAAAGTAAGCGTTTCGGACGCACAGGTTACGGTTACGAATGAAACTGATATTCCAGCTTCTATTACTATCTATGACAAAGAATATACCGTGAACGGACTAAGCAGCATCACTGCTGACAGCAATTCCGTCACAGTATAAACCGACACCACAAGAGACCCTTTGAAGCCAATAGCTTTTTAGGGTCTCTTTATTTTTTTCCTAAATGGATAACTTATATAAGGAGTGATTATTAATGAAAAGAACCTTTTGGAAGGAAGCTGTCGTTTATCAAATTTATCCACGCAGCTTTCAAGATAGTAATGGTGACGGTATTGGAGATCTGCAAGGCATCATTTCACGTCTGGATTATTTGCAGAAGCTCGGTGTCGATGTAGTTTGGTTGTCACCAGTATATAAATCGCCAAATGATGATAATGGTTATGACATCAGCGATTACGAAGATATTATGGATGAGTTCGGCACGCTAAAAGACTGGGAGGAACTACTGACTGGACTGCATGATCGTGGCATTAAGCTAATGATGGATCTTGTAATCAACCACTCTTCTGATGAACATCAATGGTTCGTAGAGTCCCGTTCGTCAAAAGATAATCCATACCGTGATTACTACATATGGCGTCCAGGTGGACCGAATGGCGAACGTCCAAACAATTGGAGTTCCATATTCAGCGGTCCGGCTTGGGAACTAGATGAGACTACCGGTGAATACTATCTACATCTGTTCTCACGCAAGCAACCGGATCTCAACTGGGACAATCCAAAGCTGCGCGATGAATTATACAAGATGATTACCTTCTGGCTCGACAAGGGTGTGGATGGATTGCGGATGGACGTCATTAATTTGATTTCTAAAGCAGAAGGGCTACCTTCCTTCCAAATCGAGGGTGAGGCGCCAGAGGAACTTGCTTGGGGTGGCGATTACTTTATGAATGGCCCCCGAGTCCATGAGTTTTTACATGAAATGAACCAAAAGGTTCTTTCAAGCTATGACATTATGACCGTCGGGGAAACGCCAGGGGCTTCAGTAGAGGATGCCGTTCTTTATACAGACGAAGATCGTGAAGAACTTCAAATGGTATTCCAATTCGAGCATATGGACGTAGATTCCGGCCCAGGAGGCAAATGGGATGTAGCCCCATGGACATTAACTAAACTGCGCGACATACTTCATAAATGGCAGGTCGGTCTGGCTGACAAGGGTTGGAATAGTCTGTACTTAAACAATCATGACCAGCCGCGTATGGTTTCACGATTTGGTGATGATGGGAAGTATCGCGTAATATCTGCCAAAATGCTCGCTACCTTACTACATACACTTAAAGGCACCCCTTATATTTACCAAGGTGAAGAAATTGGGATGACGAATGTAAAATTCACAACGCTGGAAGATTATAAAGACATCGAAATTCTGAATATGTACCGTGAAAAAGTAACTGAGGGTGGCGCAGATCATGAAACGATTCTAAACGCTATCCATGTCAAAGGCCGAGACAACGCCCGTACCCCGATGCAATGGGATGCATCTGCTAATGCTGGATTTTCAGAAGGAGAACCATGGCTCAAAGTAAATCCGATTTACAAGGAAATTAATGTGGAGCAAGCATTGGCAGACTCTGATTCAATCTTCTACTACTACCAGGAATTAATTGCTTTACGCAAAAAAAATCCGATTATGGTATATGGAGAATATAAGCTGCTACTGCCTGATCATGAGAACCTTTATGCTTATACAAGAACTTTAGATGATGAACAATGGCTGATCCTGCTCAACTTCAACGAGGCTCCTCAAACCGTTGATCTCTCCGCTGAGCTGAGCACCGCTACTGATTTAATCATTGGAAATTACCCGGATGAATCACCCACACGAGAAATTCTGCGTCCTTACGAAGCAAGAGTGTACAGATTACAAAGCTGACTCTCTCCACCTTCCTGAGTTATACTATATAGGATGATTTTGTTAAGATCATTCTTCCATCAGCAACCTGTCATTAGAGAGCAAGGAATAACAGGATTTGCAAATGGTGGCATGATAGTATGAACTCAAAGGGAGATGGCAGGCTTGGAATGGCTTATCCGCATGAAAGAAGCTTTAGATTATATGGAGAGCAAAATGGAGGAAACCTTTAATATAGAAGATATAGCAAAGGTTGCTTATTCCTCCCCTTTTCACTTCCAGCGTATGTTCTACATGCTCACCGGAGTATCAGTCAAAGACTATATCCGTAAACGGAAACTAACTCTGGCGGCACAGGAACTCGCTATTTCTAAAGTTAAGGTGCTAGATGTCTCATTAAAATACGGATATGACTCTCCCGAGTCGTTTGCCAAAGCATTCCGCAAAGCACATGGAATTACTCCTTCTGCTGCGCGGGAGTCAGGGGTTCAGCTCAAAGCCTTCCCTAGACTCTCCTTCCATCTATCACTGAAGGGAGATAAAGAAATGGACTACAGAATTGAGACAAGAGACGCTTTTAATGTTATCGGACTAGTAGAGGAAATGACAACGAAAGATGGGGAGAATTTACGCCGTATCCCCCAGCTGTGGATTGAAGCTAACGAAAATGGTACGTCGGATAAGCTGATTGAGATCGGTGTTGATAAGGACATCCTTGGTATTTGTAAAGATTTCAATCACGAAAAAGAAACCTTCTCCTATTGGATTGCTGTCGAAGCCTCTCCAGAGACGGACGCTCAGGGCTTTGCTTCTACGACGATACCAGCTGCGAGTTGGGCTGTGTTCACCTCAGTAGGGCCAATGCCGAATGCTATTCAGCAAGCATGGTCACGGATCTTTCAGGAGTGGTTCCCTGCAACAGGCTATGAGCATACAGGAGGACCCGAGTTTGAGTTATACCTTCCGGGAAGTCCTGATGCAGAGGATTATCGCTGTGAGATCTGGATACCGGTTATGAAAAAAAATTAATGCTTACTTAGACTATTCGGAATTCCGGATAGTCTTTCTTTCTTTCAGAATTTCTACGATTTCATTTTGAGAATCGGCTTAATCTTGGTATAATAAATAGATTATGTGATTCAATAATGACTATTGTCGTCCGATTATCGGTGAAGGAGAAATTCATGTCTACTGTAAAAATATTTTCAGACAGCACTTCCGATTTGCCTCAAGGCTGGAAGGATACTTTTAATATCGGCATCGTTCCCCTTTACGTAGTGTTTGAAGAAGGAACCTACAAAGATGGTGAAGATATCACACCAGAAGAAGTGTATCGCCGTGTCGCAGCAAGCGGAGTATTGCCAAAGACGGCCGCGCCTTCGCCAGCTGACTTTATCGCCGCTTTTCATCCGGTAATTAGCCGTGGAGATGATATTGTATATATCAGTCTCTCCTCATCATTATCCTCTACATATCAGAATGCACTTTTGGCTGCTGGGGAATTCCCAGAGGGGCGTGTACAGGTTATTGATTCACAGACCTTATGTGGAGGCATCGCTCTTCTCGTTATGAAAGCTGTCAGAGCCGCTGAAAAAGGTTACAGTGCCATTGAGATTGCAGCTATGCTGAAGCAGAGTCGTAATCTTGTAGAAACAGAATTCGTGGTAGATACGCTAGATTACTTATATATGGGTGGACGCTGTTCAGGTATGCAGAATTTCATCGGTAGTCTGCTAAAAATTCGTCCTGTTCTTAGACTTGTAGACGGCAGTATCGTACCTACTAGTAAAATTCGTGGCAAAAAAGAAAAAGCCGTGGAACAAATGCTCCAGAACGCCTTGGTTAACGTCGATCGGATGGATAAAGAGCTGCTCATCGTTGTTCATACCTTAGCGGAAGAAGATGCTCGCTATCTAGAGACAGCGATACGAGAGAAAACTCAAGTGAATGAGATCGCTATCCTCAACGCAGGTTGTGTTATTGGTAGCCATTGTGGCCCACATACTGTAGGTCTCATGTATATGCTTCAAGATTAATATTCTAACGCAAATCTCCGGTCATTGCTTCGTAAGTCAATGAACCGGGGATTTGTGCGTTTACCCCTCCTGATTTGAAGTTGAATTTAACTCGACCTCTTTTTTTATGAAGGGTAACATAAACCGGAATGTTGAACCTTTATTCTCTTCACTTTCTACAAAGATTGTCCCACCCATCAGCTCAACCAGCTGCTTACAAATAGCGAGTCCCAACCCTGTACCGCCATATTTACGGTTGATGATCGGGTGCAGCTGTGAGAAGGATTGAAATAATAAATTGAGTTTATTATCGGCAATCCCAACACCTGTATCACGGACAGAGAATTCCAATAAATATTCTTTTGAATCCGAAAGTGGAATGTTCTTAACCGATAGTGTAACGCTCCCATGTTCTGTGAATTTCAGAGCATTGCCTACCAGATTGACAATAATCTGTCGCAAACGGATCGGATCAGCCAGTAACGTTGTTGGAACACTCGTATCCGCCCACCACCGCAAGGCCAGCTTCTTCTCTTCGGCTTTAGGCGTAAATAAATCAATGATGTCCGATATCATCTCTCGAAGTTCAAACGATTCGGTTTGCAGTGGCATCTTACCCGCTTCCATCTTGCTGAAATCAAGAATGTCATTCAAGATCTGTAAAAGCGTGTAACTACAGCTTCGTAAAATCTCGACATACCCCCGCTGTTCTTCTCCAAGATCAGTTTCAAGTAAAAGATCTGACATCCCTATCATTCCATTCATCGGTGTCCGAATTTCATGACTCATCATCGCTAAGAAATCAGATTTGGCTTGCGCCGCCTGTTCCGCAGATTCTTTAGCGCGAATGATTTCTTTCGCATTCGTAATATCACTAAAAGCAATAACTGCTCCTGAGATCATCCCCCCATCCATAAGAGGCGAGACCCGATAATTGACAAAAAAGCTGGTTCCATCCTTACGCCAAAAGATCTCATCGTCTTTCCTGCGGATAATTCCATCTGCAATTGTAAGACTGATCTGACAATCAGGGGTTGAATAACGTGAGCCATCGCCTTGAATTTGATGAATATATTCCATCAGCTTCAGGCCAACCAATTCTGTAGGCTGGTAACCTAACATATCTGCTCCCTCACGGTTAATAAAGAGCGTTCGCCCTATATTATCTAGTACGAATATTCCAGCTGAGACGGAGTTCAGAATAAGGTTCGCTCGTTTATCTTCGACTTCAGCAGCAAAAGTAGATTTGAAGTTTGACTCTAGTTCTACCTTATCCGATAATTTAGCATGAAAAGAATCTGCTAATGCGTTTAGCCAGTCATGTAACCCTTCCGAATAATGATGATAGTTGCTGTTATCCACTTGTATGATCGCGAATACCCCAACAATTCCCTCGTCTATCGTTATAGGAATAAAGTTTCCCTTCACAACGTCCGCTTTGGGATTGTTCAGATCTTGCAATTCAAAGCTAGAGGGATTCCCTTGCAGGGTAGCCTCAAAACTAGCTACATCAACAAGGTATATTCTTTTAAGTGCTGTCAGACCTATATCTTGGAACGATGCTTCTGCACTGGATTCTAGATAGAACGTACGATTCGTTCCTACGCAGCGACCTTGCCGATCCAACACAAATATCAAATTAGGATGATGGTCATATAACGATTTATAAGCGCTCTCTTCCGAAAGCAATCGTGTTAGAATGGACGTCCAGTCTTTATCCACAATTCATTTCACCTCAGGCTCTCTCATCCATTATCATTACCCTAAAATGAGCGGAAATCATCTTAAATTTTAAATTCTTCTATTTTGACCATTATAGCAAATATACTTTAATCGGTCGCAGATAAACACTAAATCCCCCTTTAGAACCCGACCACGATGACTTACACATCGTACTGAGATTCTTAAGAGGGATTTCTATAAATATTTTAGGCTATATCTTTATGGTCAATATTGCGAATCGCCATATAGGCAATACCTGCTCCTATCAAGCCAAGCGAGATCGACACCGCCGCTAAATTACCTAAGCGCGCTTGATCAAATCCACCAGAAATTAGGGACGTAACTAACACAGCCGAGACGATGGTGGCAGGAACTGATTTTTTCTTCATTCCAAAGTACAAAGGAATCAGAGCAATACCCGCTGCGTAAAATGCGTTTGCGCCTAACTTGATCAGCTCTGAAGTGATCATAGGAAGGTTTAACTCACCCGGAATAAGCCCTACAAAAGAATTGAATCCTATTAGGATAGCGCCAACCACAATGTCTGACACGATGATGGCAACAAATGTGAAGGCGAACACTATCAATATTTTCGCAGTCATTAGCTTTTTACGTGAGATAGGATACATAAAGAGAAGAGTAATAGTGTTGTTCTTATACTCATCAATCACCAGCTTGCTAATAATAACGGAAGCGAAAATAATATAAGCAGCCTTAACAAAAACGAACACACCCTCAAACATATCTGCGTAAGAAGCGAACGACGGTTCATTCTCATTTCGATCAACGAATAAAACCATAATCATAAACCCAAGAATAGCGAGATTGACGATTGCTGCCCCTGTAAGAAGAGTTTTTAGCTTATTCTTCCGAATCTCCAAAGATATTAATTTAAGCAACGCCTTCACCCCCAATCAATTGTAAAAAATAATCTTCCAGCGTATGTTGTTTCTTGCTGATGCTCTCAATCTCCACGTCTGCTAGCACTAACGCCTTATTCAGATCACGTTGTGAGATTTCACCGTCATAGATTCTTACTGTAATATGATCAAGTACTTTGAAGTTATTGAGGCCAAGCTTGTGCTCCAACACGTACACTGCTTTGTTAATCTCATTCGTAACCACTTCGATATATTCTGTATTTTGACCGCGAATGGAATCCATCGCCACCTCTTCTACCAGAGCACCCTGCCGGATCACACCGATAGTATCAGCAATCTGCTCGATTTCCCCCAGAATATGACTAGATACAAGTAACGTCATTCCATATTCACGGCTAAGCATCCGGAACACTTCACGCATCTCTTTGATTCCCACAGGGTCTAGTCCATTAATCGGCTCATCCAGAATGAGTAGCTCCGGTTTCGTCATAAAGGCTCTGGCAATACCAAGACGCTGCTTCATCCCAAGCGAAAATTGCTTCACCGGCTTTTTATCGATACCCGTAAGCTTTACCAGCTCCAGCGCTTCGCCAATCGCTTGCGGATCATAATAGCCCATATATTCTCCATGCAGGATCAGGTTTTCCTTGGCTGTGAGTTTATCATAAAACACTGGATATTCAATGATGCAGCCCATCCGTTTGAGCATTTCATACGAATGATTTGTCATTTTTTCATTAAAAAACTCAATCTCACCACTTGTAGGTTTAACGAGGTTCGTGATCATTTTCATGACCGTTGTTTTGCCGGCACCGTTCGGTCCAAGAAAGCCATAAATTTCACCTTGTTTAATATTCATATTCACATTGCTAACGGCTTCTTTGCCTTGGTAGGTTTTCGTTAAATTTCTTGTTCGAAGTATCGTAGTCATTTCCGTGCTCCCCTTTGTTTTCGTCTCGTCTTCCTTAGTTCATATTGTACACAGCAGAATTTTCTTTTTTATTACTCGATTCTTACAAAAATCTTAAGCTGTACACAATTTCATTCTTTAGAAGCTTAATCTACGAAAAGAAAGGGTAAATACTGTTCTCACAAACGGTTGACTAACCAGTGTAATGGTACCATTCATCTGCTCCGTTAATCTTTTGGTGATCGTCAGACCCAGACCACTCCCTTGATATGATCGATTTCTCGAATCCTCCAGTGTATAGAGCCGTTCGAATACTTTATCCTGGTGAACTTCACTAATGCCTTTTCCCCTGTCCCAAACATCTATGTATACTTTGTTCTTATCACTATAGAGTTTCAAACCTAATACGCCTCCGGCATCCCCGTAAGCAATCGCATTCGATAACAAATTGGTCAATATCCGGTCAAGCGCCTCTTCGTTTCCCATGAAATAAAGCGAGTCATCAGGAATCTCTATCTCTACCTCACTGCCCTTGGCGCTAAGGATATCATAGAAAGAGAGAATATTACGTCTGCATACCTCGCCTGCCTCAACACGTGAAAGATTGATTTCCCGATCCCCTGATTCCAGCTTAGCCAAGTCAAAGAACTTGTTCATCAGATGGATCACTTCATTCGCTTTTTGGTGAATTGTGTTCATCATACGTTCCCGTTCTTCGGCTGGCATATGTTCATCCTGCTGAATCGTCTCAATATAACCGAGTACTACCGTTAGCGGAGTCTTAAGATCGTGGGAAATGTTCGACAGCATATTACGCATGGACTTCTCCAGCTTCACGCGCTCAATGCTTCCTTTATGATTAATGTCGAGCAGCCGATTTAGATCAATCAGCACACTTTGCAGCTCCACATTACTACTGAATAACAGCAGTCTTTCGTGTGAACCTTCAGCCATGATGCTACTTAGCTTGTCATGAATATATTTCAGGTCTCTGGAAGCTTTACGCGAATGCTGATATTGCCATCCAATGACGACGAGCAGGAGTACAATGACCACACTAAGCGCCATGCTCATTATAGCTGCTCTCCCAGCTTATATCCGATCCCCCACAACGTCTTGATGTACTCTGGATGCGAGGGGTCATCTTCTATTTTTTCGCGTAATCTTCTCATATGTACATTAATAACGTTCTCATCTCCGAAATAATCATCTGCCCATACGCTAGCATAAATCTGCGCTTTGGTGAAGACCCTGCCCGGATGCGTAACGAACAGCTTAAGAATATGAAATTCCTTAGACGTTAACTTCACCTCTTCCCCGTTCTTTAGCGCAGAGAAATTATCCAAATCTACAGTCAGGCCACCAATGGAAATTTTTTGCTTCGCAGGAATTGGAGCTTCCGGTTGGATGGTGGGGGTAGCATAACCCGCTCTTCGAATCGCAGCCTTCACTCTTGCAGCTAATTCGATCATTGAAAATGGCTTGGTAATATAATCATCCGCCCCAAAGCCAAGTCCAAGCGCTTTATCCACATCGCTGTCCTTGGCTGACATGATCAACACCGGAACTAGACTTGTCGCACGGATCGTCTGGAGAATATCAGTACCGCTGCGCTTGGGCAGCATGAGATCTAATAATACAAGATCAAAAGGATTACTAGTACGGAATGTCCTTTCCGCTACTTCACCATCAAACGCCGTTTCCACTTCATAGCCCTCTTTTACTAAATAGGACCTAACCATTTCACTAATTGCTTCGTCATCTTCAATTAACAATATTCGGTGCATGAATGCTGCCTCCAATGATCTGAGAATAAAAATTAGTTAAAAACTTAAGGTATTTCTTTAAGGTAAACATGACTGCGGTGAATGTTTGGACTTCCGGTCGCTGTTGTCCCCAGATTTCTTGATTATATACCGTGTTTCACGGTTGAAATCCGGTGAGCCTATGCTTCCGGAGCGAGCTTTCCTACGGAAAGCTTTCAGGCGAACGCTATCGCTCCTACAGTTCCAAACTTCCCCTCCGCCACTCTTCCTTTTTAGAATGTTTTAGTTCAACTTATTTAAATTATTCGTAATGCCCCTTAACCTCAGGCAGTTGCTTATAAATGCTTCCGGCCTGCACGATCTTAATGATCGCTTGGGCTAGTTCAGTCATCTGACCGTCATCCTCAGTATTCTGGCATTCCGTCCACTGATAATGACGCTCTCCACTATTAATCTCAACCGATAAATCGTAACTTACAGCAGGTTTTCGATTACACTCAGTAGATAATTCTTTTTCATCTAAGTAATTCGCTAGAACCATTTCTTTATAGATTTGTCCACGTTCCTGTTCAGAAAGCCCGAAATCACTAACCTCGACTACTTCCCCATTCTGGAGATCTTTGACCAACTTCTTCTCTATCGTATTCATTTCGTTCTTTTGGTTCACACCATACTTTAAAACAAACTCAAACTTATCTTGTTTCGTTACGTCAAAAGGAATCTGTAGCAGCTCGATCTTTGCTTGTTCGCCCTCGCAGCCCGTTAAGGTATACGACAGAAGTTTATCCGTTTCGTTTCTAACAAGGTTCTGACAAGTGTATGTGGTTACTTGGGGACTACCAAACGTATCTTCGGAATTATCATGCCGCATTTCAATCCCTTGGTCAGTATATTTCAAGTCATTAAAGATCGGATCACCCTCAATTGTGTAATGAACCACACGCTGCTTACCCGCTTTATTTTGGATAAAAGCATCCAACTTCTTAAGATTCTTAACAATCATTCCATGGCTGTTTATCACGTCTTCTTGTTCATTAATGGTAGTTGTGAATTTGTCTTCTCCATTGGATGGCTGGTTAAAGCAACCGGTTACTATAAGCGCTATAAAAATCAGAAGAATACCGCTCGATCTCATCGATCATAACCTCCTTAAACACTCCATAAGTAGAATCTTTTGTTAAAGTATACCAATAATAACGGGGGCTGGGTATCCCTTCAGAGGGATATCTGATGATAGAGAGATTGATAGAAATTTAAACTAGATAGCAAAAAAAGCCGATTGGATATCCAATCAGCTGTGCTTCTGTACCTCAGAAACCTTCTCAATATCTATCGTACTATATGCTTAACCTCTTTGTGAGTCTACGGAAATTCCTCCGGCTCTTAATGCAAGAAATGCATCAGGAACGGTGCTGCTACTGCGCCACCTAACATACTAGTCCCAAATATTGCCCAGTCATTTAAAATATGTGCAATGATCGACGTCCAGATATTCTTTGTTTTCATGTAAGCAAGCGTTAGAATAATTCGAGCGATTCCGATTCCCAGAATGGCCTGAGCAAAATTAAAATTGTACGTTTTTAAGTGTAGTGCACCAAAAATGAGCGCTGTTACGATTAATGCAATAAACACGGACGCCTTGCGTGACATTTTAAAGCCAATAAAGCAAAGCTGCATAATCGCCAGGAATGGCAAGATCGTTAACAATTCCTCGCCAATTAATTGAAATCCTGAGAAGAACAATGTCCAGAGCTTCTCACCTGTTGAAAGGGTATCCCCATGACCTAGCACCGCATTTACTGTTACAGCTCCCATCGATGAAAGCAGCGCGGCTACCCCCAACGTTACGATGAAATTAATAATAAAGAATAAAATCCCGTATAATACATGACTTACTTCAGGCTTTTTGAAGAGAATTCCTAACTTCCCTTTGGTTGCCCATACTAATGCGATTAACGGAAATAGCGTGAATAGAAACGGAGCAATCTTGATCTGCACTTCATTAGGCAGAAAAGGAATCTCTACTGTCATTGTTAAATAGCCTACAACGATACTTGCAAGGATCACTACCCATTTGCCAATAGGCATGAAATACGGCTGTCCATTATACAATGGATAATCTACGGTTTGTTTTACTTTTGTCATGTTGCACGACCTTCCAACGCTTATTATTATACTGTGAATCCTATCACTGGAATATGAACTATAAATGAACCGACAAGTTCATTTATAATCCCTGATGAAATGCTCAATTTCTGGCCGAAGATGGAGCATAAAAATAACCAGTCACCGACATGGATCGGTAACTGGTTATCTTTGAATTATCAATTGAACCCTAAGGAATCGTCAAATAATCTCGATATTCCGATAAGCGTGTGTTCGAACACATTTTCTGAAGTAAATATACCAATAGATGAATCAGCCAATCCCTTCTGGAGGGCGGGGCTAAATAAATCGATGCTTTTAGCAATCTGTCCGCCGATAACGATGCGGTTTGGCTGATAGTCTATAACATAGGACTTTAGCATCCTAGCCAATCGTGTACCGAATTCTTCAAACACCTTGCAGCACAAGCAATTCCCGTTTCTAGCTTGTTCTGCGAGTTCCTTCACGTCCATTCCTTTTTCTAGAGCTCCTATCTGATCAGCCAGGCGAAGAATTCCGCGACGTGAGAAGGCGTTATCTATGGTACTCTCCAGGAAAGGTTTATCAAAAAGCCAACCGTCCTTGGGAACACCTGGTCCTTCGTTCAGGATCAATGCACGATCAATAAATGCGGAGCCTAACCCTGTCCCTAAAGTTAACGAAATATATCGTTCATTTGGAAATAATCTGCTTACGCCTAAGGCAAACAGCTTCGCATCATTCTCAAATCGAATATCTGCCTGCAGCAGGTGTTTCGCCCATTCCTTATGTTGTAAGGTATTGAACCAGGTATATAATACTTCTCGTATATTCTCACCATACAACGCCTCATATTTACTAAGCCCCTGAATATAACAGATGCCTTGCTGATAATCAAAGGGCCCGGGAAAGGCGAGACCGATGCGCCAAGTACAGTCTGAGGATTTCCCTAGTGTAACGGAGTAGAACTGATATTGATCTTCAAATATAGAAATAAATTGGTCTATAATCACATCGGCAGCTTGGTCAGCGAAGGAAGGATGTTGCTTGCAGCTAGCCTGTAGCAATTCTCCATCCACGACCAAACCAGACTTAATAAAGGTTCCTCCCACGTCTAAAGCGATCACGACTTTAGGCTTCAAAGGAGACTCACATCCCATGCCTTGGATACGCCAGCTTTCACTACTCGTGCGCCATAACCATTCTATTCTTCTATTGAATTAATAATTCTCCACGATAATTAATATGATGGTATTTTGATAACTCCAAGCTACTTACGAATCACCTTGAGAAAATCATAAAGATATATAACGGATTCTCCCTCCCGTCATATTGCCCTCCCCCTACCCATATACATAATATGAACTACATTGATCGACCCATCTATATGAAGCCAAACCCCATTTCGTGAGGGTTTATTCAGGTTGGATCTACAGAATTATAGGAGGGAGCACAGAATCATGCCAAGCGAAGAAATTAATGCGTTGGAGCGGGCGATTGCTGAAATTACGGAAATAGCTACTGGCTTCGGCTTGGATTTTTATCCCATGCGATATGAAATATGCCCTGCCGATATTATTTATACATTCGGTGCTTATGGAATGCCGACAAGATTTGGTCATTGGAGCTTCGGAAAAACATTTCACAAAATGAAATCCCAATACGATTTCGGGCTGAGTAAAATATACGAGCTCGTCATTAACTCCAACCCTTGTTATGCTTTCCTGCTCGACGGAAACTCGCTGATTCAGAACAAGCTGATCGTAGCTCACGTGCTGGCGCACTGCGATTTTTTCAAAAATAACATGCGTTTCTCCATGTCCAACCGGGATATGGTCGAGAGCATGTCGGCTACAGCGGATCGGATCGCCGGTTATTCAGTAACCTACGGTACCGATGCAGTGGAGCGCTTCATCGATTCCGTGCTGGCCATTCAAGAGCATATAGATCCCAGCCTGATTCAGCCGCGTAAGCTAGGTAAGACCCATTTGCTGGAAGCCAAAATGAAAGAACTCAAGGATGCCCCTCCGGGTGGCTCCAAACCAGCTAATCCGTACGACGAGTTATGGAATCTAGACAAGAGCAATTCTGGACCACAGGAAGCATCATCCGGAAATCGTGCGTTCCCACCTGAGCCGGAAAAAGATATTGTCTGGTTCATCCAGCAATATTCCACCGTCTTGGAGGATTGGCAGCGCGATATTATGACGATGCTTCATGATGAAATGCTCTACTTCTGGCCACAAATGGAGACGAAGATCATGAACGAAGGCTGGGCTTCGTACTGGCATCAGCGCATCGTCCGTGAACTGGATCTGACCGAAGAAGAAACCGTAGAATACGCTAAACTAAATTCCTCCGTCGTGCAGCCTTCACGGCAAAGCCTGAATCCATACTATCTTGGTCTAAAAATCTTCGAAGACATCGAACGCCGCTGGGACCGTGAGAAAATATTTGAGGTTCGCGAGTTGGAGTCTGATACTTCTTTTATCCGCAGCTATCTGTCCAAAGAACTGGTGAACGACCTCGATCTTTATGTTTTTGAGAAAAAAGGGCCGGAATGGAAAATCACCGACAAAGCATGGGAAAATGTACGAGATCAACTGGTGCTCGCTCGAGTCAATGGCGGGTCACCTTACTTGGTCATCGAGGATGCCGACTTCGAGAAGAATGGCGAGTTATTTATCACCCACCGCTATGAAAGTATCGAGCTGGATCTGAAGTACCTGGAGCGTACACTCCCGCATATCTACTCATTATGGGGGCGCACCGTTCATCTACAGACCGTCGTGGAGGACAAAAAGGCGCGGTTCTCGTATGATGGCAAAAAGGTGCAGCGTAAGTTTATTTAAAAGAGGAATAAGTGAGTAGTGCTCTATTGCTTGAATAATAAAGCGGCAGAACTGGACGCGTAGTACGTCCCTGGTCTGCCGCTCTTTATTTGGTCTGTTGATTACTCGGATTCATTTAACATCTTTGAAAAATATTTCGGAGCCTCAGTAAATCCTTGTCGGGCATAAAATCTATGCGCATCAGTTCTTCTAGAGTGGCAATGAACTTGAATTCGGTCACAGTTTCTTTTTCTAGCTAAATCAGTGCAATATTCCTCAAGCATCCGTCCAATGCCTTTGCTCCTAATCGCATTACTTACCACAAGATAGCTTATAATTGCAGTATCCCCTGTGAGCCCTAATTGAGGTATGTAATGCATGGAAATGCAGGCGACTACTTTATGATCTTCCTCGAAAACTAATAATTCCTCATCCGGATGCAGGACTAGCTTTTCTATTTTTTCTTGCATGAACGCTTCTGTCTCTGAATAACCCAACTGCTCTAATAATTCCGCTATGTCTTGCCAGTCCTCTGCTTTCGCTTCTCTAATCATCTGTTCCACTCCCCTAGATTTTCAAGTTACATGTCTAATTAACTCTATTAGACTACGGGAGGGGATAAGCGTCAATCCTCCTACAATAAATGAGAAAGCCCGCAGCGTATAACCCGCTGCGGACCTTCTTACGTCGACACCCCGTATCGACTGAATAATTAGAACATGGCAAATGCTGCAGAGGTGAAAGTAACGTAGGGAAGTTTGGAACTGTAGGAGCGTAGCGCTCGCCTTTGTCTTCGGATGTTATCCGCATAAGCGGTAAAAATCAAGAACATCTGGAGACAACAGCGACCGAAAGTCCAAACATTCCCGTAGTTACTGTCATCACCGGGGAGCCTTTCCCTTTGCTTTATTATTTCGTTCAAATTATTCTGTCGATTTTTTCACTGGAACATAGATCTCCATCACCGTATCCGGACGCGAGTGGCAGCGTTCATCATAGAATTCGAAATCCAGTTTACTATCATCATAAACATAGCCACTATCCTTAAACCATTCTTCGAAGATGTACTTCCATGTGCTTTTTATAACCTGTGCAAACTGTATTTGCTCTGTATCCTTTGATGTATCCACTGGCGGCGTTGTGAACACAGCATATTCGGCTTCTGGCACATCCATCGTCAACATATCATCTTCCACCTTGGAGTAGTCCTCTACAATAACACCTAGAAGATAAGTCGCATTACCATTATCTGAGGAAGGAATACATAAGCCGACTTCTCCGTGTTTAGGCGGGTTTAGTATTTTATACATTTTGGACTCCAGATTCTCACCCTCATAATGACTCCAAAAAGAAGCAATATCCTTGGTGTACATACTTCCAGCAACATTAGTTTGGATCCCATACCCAGCGACCTTAAATGCAGGCTTGCGAACAATAACAGGGTTCATTATAAAACCTCCGATTTCAATTAGTGTTTTTCCTTTAGTAAATCCGTCCATCCGTGCGGCATACTGTGTCGGGCTATAGCCAAAAGCCTTGCGAAAGGCCTTAGTGAATCCACTTTGTGTCTCAAAACCATAGTCCAGCGCGATATCAATGATTCTTCTACCGGCAAACAATTCAATGGACGCTAAAGATAATTTCCGGCTCCGCACATATTCCATCACGGACATTTCCTTGCATAAGCTGAACACTCGGCAAAAATGATACACCGAATATCCAACCTCAGCGGCTATTTCTTCCACTGTTATATTTTCTTTGATATGAGCTTCAATATATTCAACACATTTCTCTATATCTTTACTGTAATTCAAGTGCAGCACCAGCCTTCCCCCGTACGGTGATTTCATTATATCAACTGCAAGCGAGTAGGATTGTTCCTGTTTTGCTGAGCTGTATGATGCTGTATGATCTAACACTTTCTTTAGTTAGCTGTCATAGAAAACTGCAAATGTGCAGCTTTTTACATTGATATCGTCCTCATCTAGCTCAAAAGCTGAAAAAATACAGGAATTTTCCCTACTTGGGGTTTGAAAGTGACTTACACCGCAAAAAAACTGCAGATTTGCAGGAATTACTAATTTAAAGAGCTTTGCCATATATAATAATGTACATTTGCAGTTTTTTCCTGTAAGGGCGGCTCCCCCTGCTACTTTTCATGGTTCATGCATTACTTTTCGGATGCGCGACCAAAGCCTAATTCCACACAATCTCACGTATTGATACACGTAAAAAATATCTATCACATAAAAAAAGACCACCAAATGGTGGTCCGCAAATTTACTTGTATTCTTTTACCGATTAAGCAGACTGCCCACATACTTCAGCAGCTCATTAGCGCAAATTGGGCAATAGTGATGCCCATCAATAAGTCTAGCGCACACCTCATTGATCCGTTTAAGCTGACTTTCATCCGGCGTTTTGGACGAGGTGGTGATTTTGACGATATCTTTGAGATCTGTGAATAGCTTCTTCTCAATCGCTTCCCGTAGGCGGTCGTGGTTGTTGTACTCGAATTTCTTCCCTTTGCGTGAATACGCGGAAATCCGGATCAGGATCTCTTCCCGGAACGCTTTTTTCGCATTCTCAGAGATACCGATTTGCTCTTCAATCGAACGCATTAACCGCTCATCCGGCTCCATCTCCTCATCCGTCAGCGGATCGCGGATTTTGGACCAATTGCAGAAGGCTTCGATATTATCGAGATAATTCTCAAATAATGTCTTGGCGGACTCCTCAAAGGAGTAGACGAAGGCCTTTTGCACTTCGCTTTTAGCTAAAATGTCATATTCTTTGCGGGCAATGGAGATGAAGTTCAAATAACGCTCCCGCTCCTCTTTTGTAATCGATGGATGCTGATCCAGGCCGTCTTTAATTGCACGCAACACATCCAGTGCGTTCATGCACTGCAGATCACCTTTGATCAAAGCACTGGAAATCCGGTTGATAACATACCGCGGATCTATTCCGGACATGCCTTCATCCAAATACTCCGTTTGCATCTCCTTGAGATCTGCTTCTTTGTAGCCTTCGACCTCTTCACCATCATACATGCGAAGCTTTTTGATCAGATCCATGCCTTGTTTTTTACTTTCTTTCAGACGGGTCAGGATCGAGAAAATAGCAGCGGCACGCAGCGCATGCGGCGCAATATGCACATGGTTCATATCACTCTGGGCGATCAACTTCGCGTAGATTTTTTCCTCTTCCGATACTCTGAGGTTATACGGAACAGGCATCACAATCATACGGGACTGGAGCGCTTCATTCTTTTTATTAGAAATAAACGACTTATACTCGGTTTCATTGGTGTGAGCTATGATCATTTCATCCGCACTGATTAGCGCGAACCGGCCAGCCTTGAAATTTCCTTCTTGCGTCAGTGACAGCAGATTCCATAGAAACTTTTCGTCGCATTTGAGCATTTCTTGAAATTCCATCAGCCCACGGTTAGCTTTGTTCAGCTCTCCGTCAAAACGGTAAGCGCGTGGATCGGATTCCGAACCAAATTCAGTAATGGTCGAAAAGTCGATACTTCCTGTCAAATCGGCGATATCTTGCGACTTCGGATCGGATGGACTAAAAGTACCAATCCCTACCCGCTCTTCTTCTGACAAAATGACACGAGCCACTTTAACCTGCTCAATATCTCCCGCATAATCATTTCTCAGCCGCATCTGGCAGGATGGGCACAAGTTGCCCTCAATACGCACACCGAGTTCTTTTTCAATCTCTGGACGAAGCTCCAGGGGGATCAAATGTAGTGGATCCTCATGCATCGGGCAACCCTCAACCGCATATACCGCACCCGCATCCGTCCGCGAGTATTGTTCCAAACCTCTTTTTAACAGCGTGACTAGGGTCGATTTCCCCCCACTGACAGGTCCCATCAATAACAGAATCCGTTTACGAACATCTAGCCGGCGTGCTGCAGAGTGAAAATACTCCTCCACTAACTTTTCGACTGCACGATCAAGTCCAAAAATCTCTTGTTCAAAAAACTTATAACGTTTGCGTCCGTTTATGTCCTCTACGCCATGCGACTTGATCATGTCATAAACGCGGGAGTGAGCGGTTTTTGCGGGAGAGGGGTCTTTTTTCAAAAGTTCTATATATTGCTTGAAGGTCCCGCTCCACGCCAAACGGTCGTTCTCAGCCCGATACGAAGCTATTCGCTCAAAAATATCCATTGCTCGCTGCCTCCTCTTGCGCTCCTACTTGCTCTCCTATAGCGTTAAAAAGTGTATTACATACCTATGCGGCAAGCGCGGAATAGTTGACCTCTTTTTTGCTGTGCTATAATAGAGAATCATAAAATCGCAGTAAAACCTTAATGAGAACCCGAAAAAAAGAGCTACGGGAGTGACACTATGGCGGTACGACATGAAACGGAGCTGTATGCTCCTTTGAAGGTTTTTTTTGAAAAGCAAGGATACAGCATCAAGGGTGAGGTTCGGACTTGTGATTTGGTGGGTATTCGTGAGGATTTAGAGCAGCCTCTAATCGTAGAGATGAAAAAATCGTTCAACCTCGCCTTGCTCCTGCAAGGCGTGGAACGGCTAAAGCTCAGTCCTACGGTCTATCTCGCAGTAGAACGTGTCCGTGATAAAAAAGGGGCGGTAAACCAGCGCTGGGGCGAGCTTAGCGGACTGTGCCGCCGCCTTGGTCTCGGGCTGATCACCGTTGTTTTTTATAAAACCAAGGCCCCGCTGGTCGAGGTGCTCGTCGAGCCGGACGAGACGCCACCTGCGCAGCGCAGCAACAAGCGGCGGCGCGAGCGCCTGCTCTATGAGTTCCGCGAGCGCAGCGGAGACTACAACATCGGCGGCAGCACGCGCGTCAAGCTCGTGACGGCCTACCGTGAGAAAGCGCTGCGTGTCGCGCTTTCTCTGCAGGCAGCGGAGGCGGAAGCCGCCGTCGCTGCCGAGAAGGCCGCTGCGAAGGCTTCGCTCGCAGCGGGCAAACGTGCAGCGGCGAGCACCGCTACACAGGCTCCGGCGCTGAGCTCAGCGCCGGAGGGGCATGCTGCCGGGGACACGGCAGCACGGGAGGCAGCGGCGGCTGGCACGCGAAGCGGTGCCCCTAGCGCTGCCTCAAGCGCCCGCTCGGCCGGGATCTCTCCGGCCGAGCTGCGGAAGCGTAGCGGCGTACCGAACGCCGCCGCTATGCTGCAGCACAACTACTACGGCTGGTTCCACCGTGTCAGCCGTGGGCGCTATACCCTGACCCCAGCCGGTCAGGCCGCGCTAGTAGAATACGCCGCTATAACTGGCGGCGTACCCCATGACAGCAATCATCACAGTAATTAGCTTGCCTATACTAAACAAAAAATTCTTTCAATTTCAAATTTTTGCTGGAGCCTTTCTCTGCTTTTGATCTTTCACTCGGACTTTAAACTTATTATTCTAATGCACACGTAACAATGTCTAGGTAACGCCAAAAAGCATCCCATCGACGGGATGCTTTTTGTGTTCCAATCCGTTAAGCCATAGAAACAGAACTTACCTTCGAAGCATTAATCTCAAGCTGACAAGTTGAATTAAGGGGAAATCATCCCTATAATTCCTCAATATACGCGCTATAAACCGATATTTAGGGATTTCCTCCCTATAAAAGCATAGATTGCTCCATAAAAAGGGCTTTTTCCGAAATTTATAGGGAGAGATTCCCTATAATCTCCATTCCAGAATATAAATCAGCCAGTTATAGGGAGAAATCCCCTATAATGACCTCCCCCGCACTCTACTCCTTGCCTAATGCACCACTCTGTCCTTTATGACTTCCTGGGTGTGTCATACATTGATCTGCCAGTTCATCTGCCCACACATCTACCTGCGCATATGACCGCTCATCAACCTGTGTGTTACTTTTATACGTCCGATCCATCAGATTCCTAATCAGCACCCACCTAACTCCGAGCCGTGAACTCCTTAACCGCCTCGCTCATCAGATTCATACCAAGTAGCAGCTCATCCCGGCCGGGATGGCTGAAGTTAAGACGAATGTGATTTCCGCTTCCATCTACGCTACATAACGGTCCTGGCAAAAATGCCACTCCCTTACCTAGCGCACATTTTAGCAGTGCCATAACATCCATTCCCTCCGGTGGAGATACCCATAGAAACATACCTCCTGACGGCAGGTCGTAGGAGCTTCCTTTCCAAGCTGGACGTTTTAGCAGTTCAACCATTAACTTCAGTCGGGTGTTATATTCTCGGTTCAGCTGCGCAATATGCTCACGAAGATCAAAAGCGGTCACATCCAATAAATGATGCAAGAGCCGCTGATTTAATGCGCTCGATTGCCAGTCTGCCATCTGCTTGGCAGCAGCCATCATCCCGATCACTTCCCGGCTACCTGCAGCCCAGCCCGTCCGCAGCGCAGGCGCAACGGTCTTGCTGAACGAACCGATATATAATACGTGTCCGCCATCACTTATATTTTCCAGCGCATACAAGGATGGATATCTTGTGGCCCAATGCTCACCATACTTCTGGAAATGTAGATCACCATAAGAATCATCTTCTACAATCAGGATGTTATACGCGATGCAAAGATCCAACACCTCACGCCGTCTCTCTAAGCTCCATAGGATGCCACTTGGATTCGTAAAGCTTGGTGTTGCGAACAACATCTTAGGCTTATGCAGTTCAATTTGCCTCCGCAAATGATCTGGATGAAGCCCGTCCAAGTCACCCTCTACAGGAATAATGATGGCACCCTGCATCCGAAGAGTTTGCAAGAATCCTGGAGATGTCGGATTTTCTACTAATACACGATCTCCCGGATCAATATACACCCGCGACAACAAATCAATCGCTTGCTGGCTCCCCGTTGTTAGCAGAACTCCACCCTCAGTAACAGTTACCCCTTTTTCTCTGAGCCAATCCCCGGCAAGCCACTCCCGAAGTGGACCATACCCTGCAGGATCACCATATTGAAGTGCCCCTGCATCTGCAGATATCACCGTAGAGGCTGCTTCGGCAAGCAGCGATAATGGGAACAGTTCTTCCGCTGGTAATTCTTCAGCAAGCGATATCATGGAGCTTCTCCGTGTTTGGGTGCGAATACTTAGAAGCGGTGACGATAGCAGTGTGTGCGCGCGAGCAGAAAATTGGTAAAGCATGCGAAATCCCCCTTCCCTAGTACCAAGTAGAAATGGCTAAGTTATCCTCTTTCGAGGACGATTATCCATTAAACGTGATATGCTTTCTTTCTTCTATTTCAAGAATATTCCGCCTTTCCCGTCATTATGTCGTATAGCTTGGGTTATGCGTAGATTTGCCTGTTTTGTCTTGAAAAGAGAGCAAATTTCTCAATGGCCTGCGCTCGCGTCGAAACATCAAGCTTCACATAAATTTTGCGCAAGTAATTGTCAATCGAACGACGACTTACTGCAATTTCAAGCGCTATTTTATCATAAGTAATCCCCTGAACGATTCGCTCCATAATAAACATCTCTGTCTGCGTCAATTGAAGAACATCATCCAGTCCTTTAGAAGTCGAAATCGGCCAGGATCCTTTTTCTATCCATTCTAGCGGCATTGAAAGAAAACCCACCCGCAAACCCAGGATCAGCTGTAAAAGCTGATGAGGAGAAGATCCTTTGGAGAAGATCCCGCTGGCTCCCAGCTCTATGAGGGGCTGAAGCAGATCCCTGCCGTCTTCATCCGTCATTACGACAAAATGTGAGTTTGGTGAGCTTTTTTTCATATTTAACAGCACACTCTCAATATTACCTTCAGGCATATGATAATCTGCCAGCACTAGCTCGGGATTCTTTTCCCTTACGATGGAAGCGCCTTCGTCCCAAGTTGAATACATTCCTAGAACTTTTAGCTCTCCTCCCTCTTCCAAAATCAATTTTGTCCCCAGCATACTTGTAGGATGACACCCCACAATAACCACCTGCCAAACCTTCATCATTAATGCCCAGACCCCCTGCTTTATATAATCATCCAGAAAGGAAAGCGCCGCAGCGTTTCCGGTTTAAACGCAAGCAAGGAAGTATGATGACTTGTTCGTTTATTCTCTCGCTGGTTACCTTGAGTACGTCTATCAGAAATTCCAATCTATAGAAATTGTATCGCAGTAGTTTAATAGGATGCAATTACTTTTTCTAGTTTTCACACTCTCTTACATTTTTGCGAAACTAGTCAAAGTCTGATAGAATGGGGACTTGAAAAAAAGACCAACCCGAGGTGATCAAATGCAACCGCTAGCGGAAACGTCCCCGGTACACTCGCGCCGTGCTGCTGTGAGAAGCGGCCCTTCCGTAAAATGGTTTTTACTGTTCTGGATCGTGATGATTGGAATCGGTGTATATGCTGTATACAGCTACACAAACCATTTGAAGCAGCAAGTGCTGAGCGAACTTAGCAATCAGAGCCAGCAGCAGCTAACCGTTCTTAAGACCGACTATGAGTCGAAAATTGCCGTTCTCACTGAAGAAGTGAAGGAATTGCAGAATACAGTGCAAAGTTTTAACGAACTATTAACCTTCACTAAAGATAATGCAAGTGCCAAGACAGACAATAGTAACAAGCTATATACGCAATTGAGCGAAGTTAGCAAACAGTTAGAAGCTTTGAAGAAAGAAATGGATCTGATCAAATGATGACGCCAGTCAAAAGAGTGAACCGTTTCTTTATGCTTCTGACCGCACCTTTTTTAGGTTTACTGATATGTATGTGGTGGTATCGACCACCGCTCGAGCTGGATCTTGATGTAGGACAATTCACACCTATCTCAGGGCCTCTGAATGAAACAGCTAACCTAAAAAAGGATTTAACCCTAGCCGAAGGTACTGCATCCTACACCATAGATGCAGTCAGCGCTAGCGCTAAGCTATATAAAGGAACCACTACTGCTATGAATAAGTTAGTCGAGACAGCGAAGACTCAAGCGAGCCGTCCTGAGCTTATCTATAACCGCCGGATATCCGCCAAGCTTGGAATACCTTCGGAGATCCTTACTAGCGACCGGATTAGAATCGAGCTGTATAAGCTGAATCCAGGTAACTATAAGGCCTATGCTTTGAAGATCAAATTGAAGGATCCAACTGCGATGCAGATGAGTCTTGCGAAGGAAGCTACTGGTGGCGCAGAAACCACTATGCACGCTGTACAAAGTCATGGTGCTATTGCAGGTATTAATGCTGGAGGTTTTGCGGATAAAGCCGGAAAACGCTATCCCTTAAGCACTACTGTGGTTGATGGAAAGTATCTCAATGGTTTCGAGCCGACATTCAAGGATCTCAGCTTCGTAGGTCTGAACAAGTCCGGACAGTTAATCGGCGGGAAATTTTACAGTCGCGCACAGTTAGATCAACTCGAACCCGTATTTGGTGCAACCTTTGTGCCTGTTCTACTTAAGAACAACGTCAAAGTACCGATCCCGGAAAAGTGGAAAACATCCCCCAATCGGGCGCCACGTACAGTAATCGGTAATTATAAGGATGATCAGCTTCTCATCTTTGTAGCAGATGGCTATAATGAGCTTGGCAGCTCTGGTGCTCGGCTAGAGGAAATTCAGAACAAGCTATACAACATGGGTGTCATGGATGCTTATAATCTGGATGGTGGAGGATCGTCATCACTCATCTTCAATGGAAGAGTAGTCAACAAGCCATCAGACGGAAATCTTAGAGCTGTACCAACAAATTTCCTGTTTTTTAAATGATTATAGTAAAATGTCTATGCAACATATCACATTTGCGTTTATTTTTATTGATTTGCAGGGTATAATCTTGATAACGAATACATTTGCTAATGGAGGTGCCAGTATGTCGTTCTCATTAACCTTTTGGATCGTAACTATCGTATTTGTGTTATTTATGGTCGGCATCCTTACCTCATCTTACAACGACGACAAAACAAAAGGTCTATAAGCAAGAAATGTCTCAGCAGCCACTTGGCTCTGAGGCATTTTTTTATAAGCCTGAAACAAAAAAACTGCCACATAAGTAGAGAAATCTACGAATGGGACAGTTTCTTTATTTAGAAAACTATTGGCTGTCAGAATTCTAAATGTGTAAATATGTACTTCCTAGGCGTGTCTTGGCAATTGCGTCATTTCTGATAGGCATGCAGCGCAAATATAACGATCTTTATATTCACTCACACCTTCCATTGATCCGCAGAAAACACATTTTGGACGGTAACGCTCCAAGATGATATGGTCACCCTGTACTAAAATTTCAACCGGGTCGCCTTCATTCATCTGATACCTTTTACGCAGGGACTTAGGCAGAACAATTCTACCCAGCTGATCCACTTTGCGAACTACACCAGCAGGTTTCATATCTAACGTACACCTCTCCTGTTCAACTAATAATTTGTAGCTACTATATATTTCGGCTCATTCATTATATTTCGTTATTAAAATGTCGAATCCTGCTGAAAAAAAACAAAAAAAATGTCTTTTTTCTAAACAAGATTAGGAAAATCCAGCTGTCGAAGGGCTTCATATACAATAATAGCTGCAGAATTCGATAAATTCAGCGATCTCACGGCATCACTCATTGGCATGCGCATTTTTGTTTCTTTACCCGCTTCCAGAATTTCAGCAGAAAGCCCCTTCGTTTCTTTACCAAAGACAAAGAAGTCTCCATCTTGAAAATCAAAATCGCTATATCTCTTCTCCGCTTTCGTCGTTGCGTAAAAGAAACGTCCCTCACTATACTTCTCAAGTACCTCAGCAAAAGAGTCGTGGTATTCAATGTTAACAGCGTGCCAGTAATCCAATCCTGCTCTTTTCAATGTAGCATCGTCTGTACGGAATCCGAGCGGGCGAACCAGGTGAAGATGAGTGCCTGTTGCTGCGCAGGTACGCGCAATGTTTCCAGTATTGGCCGGTATTTCCGGCTCAACTAATACGATATGGAGTGCCATTATATGGTTCCTTCCTCTCTAAAGGCTTAATAGCCAGATGTTTTACTCTAGTGCATAACCATAGCTTCTCCAAACAAACTGAAAACCTTCCACCCATAGGCGGAAGGTTTACGATAGAGTTCATTAACCTTGAGTTTGCCGGAAATGGTTCATGAAATCAGAAAGTGCTTTAACACTTTCGTAAGGAACTGCATTGTAAATGGAAGCGCGCAAGCCACCCACACTACGATGTCCCTTTAAGCCGACAAAACCTTCCAGTTCAGCAGCTTTAACAAACCGTTTTTCGAGTTCTTCCGATTGCATCCGGAAGGTAACGTTCATAATGGAGCGACTGCTCTTCTCAGCAACGCCACTGTAGAAGCCGTCACTTCCATCGATGTGATCATATAATAGACCCGCTTTTTCAAGGTTCTTGGAATGGATACCAGCAAGACCACCTTGCTCCTCAATCCATTTTAATACTTCGTTAACCATATATACAGAGAAAGATGGAGGTGTATTGTAAAGAGAGTTATTTTTGTAATGAGTGCTGTAACGCATGATAGTTGGAATGTTAGAAGGTGATTCTGCGAGTAATTCCTCTTTAGCAATAACTACAGTCACACCGGAAGGACCAAGGTTCTTTTGTGCTCCAGCATAGATCATTCCGAATTGGTTGACATCGATTGGCTGGCAAAGGATATCACTGGACATATCTGCGATGAGCGGAATCGAGCCAGCATCTGGATATTCTGCATATTGCGTTCCTTCAATGGTCTCATTGGAAGTAACGTGAAGGTAGGCAGCATTTTCCGCAGCTTTAATCGAACTCAATTCAGGTATAGCTAAGAATTTCTTGTCTTCGGAAGAAGCAGCAACATGAGCGCCCCCTACCAATTTAGCTTCTTTATAAGCCTTATCTGCCCAGCTACCTGTCATAACATAGCTACCTACTTGGCCTTCGGAAATCAGGTTCATAGGGATCATAGCAAACTGTGTGCTTGCTCCACCTTGTACGAACAATACCTTATAGCCCTTCGGATTGCCGAGGAGCGAAAGCAGACGTTCCTGCGCTTCATTATGCACGGATTCGTAGATTGCTCCACGGTGCGACATCTCCATGATAGACATTCCACTTTCTCGGAAATCAACAAACTCCGCTTGTGCGCGTTCCAGTACCGTAAGCGGCAATGCTGCCGGTCCGGCATTAAAATTGTATGCTCTCTTATTCAAAACTACTCCCCACCCTTTCTCTCCTATCAATATGGATATCGCTTATGATAGCAATAATCTCACACACCAGCAAGTATAATTATTCACATAAAAGCTTTGATTACTGCTTATCATGATGTGAAAAAATGATAAGTTCGGCTCCAGGACTTGCTTTCATGCGGTAAAAGACTAATGTTCACAAAAACTTCAGGTGAGACCACATGGCGTTCTCCCCATAGCGCCATTCGTGCTACTGGGAAATCTCCGCTCTCGCGTACTCCTGTTCCACTAGGCTTATGAACCAACTCCCAATTGAACTCAGCTTCAGGACCTCCCCAGCCACTCAGCTTACAGTAAAATGACCGGTCTGGCTCTTCTGACCAAGTAAGGGTATTACCAGATACCTCTAGCAGATTATTCGTGTATTGAGATTCTGGCTCTTCTACTTTGAGCCCATTCGAGAGGCGTAACTCAAAATCCGAACCTATATTCAAACCATCAATTCCTACGAAATTATGGATGTACTCCTCGGTTTGGATTGGCTTATCCCCTTTGTTATGCAATTCATATGCAATTTTCAATTGGTCGCCCTTTATAGAGATCGTTTTGGTCAAAAGCATCGCGTATCCATTACTTTCCATCGGCTGAACAGTATATGTAATCGAATCATCCCTAACCTCCATATCAACAGCAAAGGGGGTTAGTGGATATTCACTATGAAAGCTATAGCTCTGCGAATCCAGCTTTTGTAACAATCCGATTCCGGGCTTTGGAAACCAGCCTCCGATCGGCGCTTCATCATACCCAATTGCCCGGGAAATGCCAAACTCGTTGCATAGTCCACTTCCGCCAGTACCTTCGCCTTCCTTCAAGCTCTCTGGCACACAAAATGTATGGTTACCCTTTTCTAACGTAACTTGTGTGATAAACCCCGTCCAGTCAAAACGAGTCCCTTTATAATCTTCTCCAATATCAGCGATATCCACAGATAATACGCCATTTGACAGCCTGTAACCCATCCTACACAAACCCCTTTCAATCATTCAACAAATAAGTAAATTAGCCCCATTATATCATTTATGAAGAACCTTAGTTTTTATAATTTTCAAAAAAACGTCTGCAGCCGCTATTCATAACGGTGCAGACGTTTATAAAAATTTCAGTTAAGATTACGCCAGAGTCACTTCAATCACGTGAAGCTTCTCTGTCTGCAGAGCAAGTAGCTCCTCACGTGGAATAATAGCACTTCCTGAGCCGCGCTGCAGCGTCACCTCACTGCCATTCAACGTAACGGAGTGTATTTGGTACTCTCCGTAGTTAAAGCTTCCAGTGGCTTTATAGACCACTTCAAACTCACGATCTGCAAAGATCGTCTTAATTGATGCTTTACCCTCGGAATCAAACTGTTCTTTAACCAATTTAGGTTCTAGCAATAGATCGCCCAGCTTGCCCTTCACACCAAATACTTCAGTGACCATGGTTAGCAAAAGCCAGCTTGCCGAGCCTGTTAGATACGTGTACATCCCTCTGCCTTGCTCGTTAATATATTCAGGAATACCTGGGTAGATACGAGCTTTTTCGAAATCCGTACTCAAGCTGTAAAGAGATTCGAGGACCTTATGACCTTCTTTTACATAACCACGTTTATACAACGCATTTCCGTACATGATGGTCATGTGACTGAACATGGCCCCATTTTCTTTATGGCCAAAAGCAAAACCAAAAGCACGACCCAGATTTTGCTGAATCCCACCGAAACGTGAATTAAGCCTGTATCCAATCTTATCATCAAATAGATTACGATCTACAGCAGCTATAATGTGTGGAATTTGCTCCGGAGCCGCTGCATGACCCATTAGCGGAAACACTTGGCCCGTAAGCGTCATACGAACGCCTTCAGAAAATTCACCCTCTACCTGTTCACCATCGTTATTATAATAACCATTAAACCAGCCATCGCCATTCTCACTCTGTACCCACTCGTTGCTACGCAAATGGTTAAATAACCATTCCGCTTTTTGTTCCAGATCGTCAGCTACTTTATCAATATCGAGAGATACACGAACTCCACTCACCTTATTTGGTGCGGTAGCATAATATCGATCCAATCTCTCATGCTTACCTGATACAGAACCATAGTCCACAGACTCGTTAAGGGTATCCAGCAGTAGCTGCATTTCTTCGGCTAATTCAACAGTTTCCTGACCTTTAGAATTCTTAAGGTTTCGCAGGACCCGGGAAATATCCAATAGATTGCTAGCATAGAAAGATGTAAATGCTACACTCTCTCCGCGATCCGCCCCCATATCGAGGCCATCATTCCAGTCTGCGCCTTCGAGCAGGATATTATTATGTTCTCCTACATTAAAGAACGGAACTAGATTTTGCAGCAAAATATGTTCCAGAATTGTACCTTTGTAGATTTCCCCAGAAACTGTTCTAAGATCACTGCCTACAGAGGTATTCCATGAAGTATCACGTTCCTTACAACGACTCATAAAAGTATCCCGGAAATAAGTCTGTTCTTGCAACAAGAAATCAAGATCACCACTCTGATCCAGATAGAGCATCGTTGTTAAAAATGGCCATGCCCCATGATCCATCCATACACGAGGGATATTGTTACGGTCAGCGATAAATTCACCTGGCTGTTGACCGATAATGGTTGCGTTACTGCCATCAATTCTCACACCAGCGTAATTGTTGAAGAGTAGGCTACGAACTTCGGCAGGCTCCATAATGAGCAGTGCCAGACAGTCTTGCCAAAGATCTCGCCAGCCACGTCCGCCTCTTCCATAATCATGATACGGTAAGAAGGAGTTACCATACAGTCTTCTAAGGACTGGTTGGATGGTTACCCATTTCATCCATTGATCTGCATCCGAGTCGCCGGTATGAAATTCAACCATATTCACTTTGTCTGCCCAGAACGTTTTAGTTTCCTCTAGCAGATGATCAAAAGCTTCAGATGTACCATATTTACTCATCAACGCTTCAACGTTAATTCTATCACTATCAATTGCCATAACTACGACATAAGAATGGCTTGCACCAGAAGACAAGGTAATTGAAGCAAAACGAAGACCGCCAACGGCTTCATAACCCTCTCTATCCACGCCTCCACCTTTACCAATCTCTGGCGTAGCATTCAGAATAACAGCTTCTGGCCAGTCAAGACTTCCACCTTCACCGATAAATTCTTCTTGAATCGGGAAGAAACCATCAGGCTGACTGCCATCACCTTCTGCACCAAATACACCGTAAGAAGTGTGATTAATGCGATGACCACGCTCATCGAAAGATAGTGCAGGTTGAACCTCAACACCATAAGCTGAGGTGTAAATCCGGTTCAGCAGGGAAGTTACATGTCTGTGATCGCGCAGATCATCTGCGGAACGGGCATACAAGGGAACTACCGCCGTTGGCGTAAGAGTAAGCTCCTCTGTTCCCGTATTCGTCAACGTAACTTTCATAAGTTCTACCTTGTCGTTACCGCTAGGTACGAAGCTGGTAATCTCAGCTTTGACACCCATCTCAGAGTTGCTGCGAGTCACACGATGCCATAGAAATCCAGCCTCAAGTACTGCATCATCAGCAGATGGGGTGTAGAACGCTGCATTTTGCTTAGCAGAGTTTCCAGCTGCAGACCAAGCACCTTTGCCTTCGACGTAAACCCAGAAATTACGCGAGGCGCGTGAATTATGCAAATCTTCAACAGATAATGGCGGTGTTAAAAATGTATTATGACCTGTTGTCGCCTGACCATGAAGCTTCGGGGTTACAGTCGACATCATTCCCCCCTCATTTACTAGAGGGAAGTATAAGAAACTACTATGATCCGGTTGCTGAAGCTTGAACTCCCCGTCCTTTCCGGTGAATTCAAAGCCTTGAATTTTTTTGCGGTCCATTGTCCCCATCCTCTCATTTACACATCTACTTAAGCTTTAACCGCACCTGCCAATGCACCGTCAACAATATACTTTTGAATGAAGGTGTACAGGACGATAAGTGGTGCAGATACGATCATGATACCGCACGCCAACATAGGCCAGTTGTTTCCGTATTGACCGCGGAATTCTTTAAGCCCGAAGGTAATTGGATAATGTTCCGGACTTGGCAAATACATGATTGGACCTACAAAGTCATTCCAAATGGTAATCGCCGTCAGGATAACACCTGTTGCGATAACAGGTTTCATCAGTGGCATAATGATCTGGAATAAATACCGCATATACCCAGCACCATCCATACCTGCAGCTTCATCCATCTCACGGCTGATCCCTTTAATATAACCTACGAACATCATGAAGACGATCCCTGTTCCTCCTGTTTTTAGGAGAATATAACCCAGCTTCGTATCATAGCCCACAAATCCAAGCTCTTGTTTCAAGGTAAGCATCAATTTGAACTGTGCAACCATAGGGTTAGGTAAGAACTGTGACATCAAGAAGAACAAATAAATAAACCCGCTCCACTTCACATAATTTCTCGCCACCGGGAAAGCTCCGAATAACGACACGATTAGTGTTAGTACCGTTGCTACAACTGTGTACAGCAAACTGTTAATGAAATAATTAGAGAAATTACCTTTCAACCAAGCTTCCTTGTAATTATCCCATTGAATACTTTTCACGACTCCGATTGGGTCTAGCAAGTAATCCGAAAAAGACTTGAATGAAATATTTATTACAAACAATAGTGGCATGATATACAAAACAAGCAATACTGCAATCAGAATATAGGAGAGAGTTTTGGCGGTTTTGGAATCTTTCATTAATACTCCACCTCTCTCTTACGCATTTGTTTAACTGCAAATACAACGAAGACCAGAATCATAAGGAACTGCACCACAGAAAGCGCGGATGGAAGTCCCATCTGTAGAGAACCACGGAACGTCTCTTTATACACGTCATAAGCCATCGTTCTTGTGTTAAAACGACCGTCCGTAGTTGCGAGAATAATATCAAAGGTCGACATCGCACCGATAATGGACAAAATAATATTAATGGTGAACGATGGAGCAATAAGCGGGAATGTAATGTTCTTAAAAGATTGCCACTTCGTAGTTCCATCAATATATCCAGCTTCATACAGATCTTTCGGTACGGATTGTAGGCCTGCAAGGAAAATCAGCATGGAGTAACCCATGTACATCCAAATTTGCGTGAATATAATATAACCAAACGCATGGGTGAAGCTTCCAAAGAACATATCTTTATAACCGAACAATGAATCATACAGTTGATTTACGGGACCACTTAGCGGATCGAACATCAAGCCCCATACCAGTGCAACTACCGATACACCGAGCACAACCGGCAAAAAGAAAACTGCGCGATAAAAATAATCGCCTTTCAGCTTCTGATTAATCACTACGGCCATAAGGAGACCGACACCGTTTTGTACGATTGTAACAATGACCATGAAATAAACTGTTCGTATAATGGAATCCCATCGTTCGCCTGAATTTCCGGAGTTAAAAACACTGTAATAATTGTCAAGGCCTACGAAATTCAATTTGCTTCCTGGAACGTTAGTAATATCTGTAAATGAATAAATGACCGTCATCATAGAGGGTCCAAAATAAAAAATAACGTACAACGATAATGGAATCATAAGCAGCAGAAGCGGTAAATATCTTTTTATACCTTTTCCGAACGGATACATTTCTCTCACCTACCCAATCCTAATTCAATAAAATGATCGGGGTCTGTACGAACAGACCCCGATGTTGTAGTACATGATGGTGCACAGTATGTTGTAGATGTCTGTTTATTAGGATAACAGCTTATTTAGGAGCTGCCGCTTCCCATTCTTTTTGTTGTACATCTGCAAGTTCTTTAGCGGTTTTGAATTCGCCGCCTGGTGCCAGGTATTCAGTGTGAACGCCTTCAGCAGCAATGTGCTCGCCTACATTGTCGCGGTTAATCATTATGATTTCATAAGCAAGTTCAAAGTCTTCTGCCATGTATTGGGCAAGTTCGTTGTCAATGAAGTCACTGCCAGTTGCGATGTTATCTTGTGTTGGTACGAATCCGGCAGCCTTAACATATTCCGTGTAATTTTCTGGTTCAGAGAAGAATTCCAACCATTTCAATGCGCCTTCTTTGTTCGGACCTTTTTCTGCTGCATACCAAGTTACATCGTATTTGCCGACAAGAGAAGCGTTCTTAGCAGCATCTTCAGTAGCTGGGATTGGGAAATATCCGAATTTCACATCAGGATTTGCCGCAGCGATTGTAGGTGCATCCCAAGTTCCGTCAGCAATCATAGCTGCTTTACCTGTTGCGAAGTACGAAGGTGCTGTTGCATAGTCAATACCCAAGAAACCATCGATGATGTAGTTATCTTGAAGGGTCTTCATTTTATCCAATACTTCTACAGCCTCAGCATCGTTGAACGCCGAAGTGCCTTTCCAAACGCCTTCAATCCATTTTTGTTGGTCGCCGCCACCTAGAATCTTAGCTTGCAAACCGAACACTGGCAGTTTCAAAGGCCATACGTCTTTACCAGCCACTACGATTGGTACAATGCTCTTGGATTTCAAAGTATCTAGAACACTGATGAACTCTGTCCATGTTGTTGGAACAGTCAAACCGTTTTGTTCAAAAATTTCTTTATTATAGAAGAAACCTGACATTGCTACTTTACCGGTTGGGATCGCATACACTTTATCGTTGTAAGTACCCGCTTTGGCAATATCATTCGCATTGTAGTTTTTAACGAAAGCTTCGTTGCTCAGATCAGCAATCAAACCGGAATCAATCCATTGTTGCCAGTCTGGCACTTTCGCTCCTGGTGTCCAATCTTTAGGAGACAATCTCATACCGGACAAATCGGCAAGGACGTCTACGTCACCAGCTGTAATTCTTGCTCTTTGTGCTTGTTTAAATTCATCGTCCGGACCTGTCGTCGTGTACTCAATCTTGTATTCTGGATATTTCTCTTCAAACTTCTTATTAATGTCTGTAATGACCTTGTTAATGTTTTCTTGTTTCCAGTGCAAGATTTTAATAACCTTTTTCTCACCATTTGCGGGCTTGCTTGTTCCGTTGCCCGAAGTAGCCTCACCATTTGTGTTGTTGCCGCTTCCACATGCTGCTAATGAGAGCACTAGCGCTGAGCTCAACAATACCGCAGAAAGCTTCTTTACCATTTTTGTTACCCCCCAGATGATTTGTATGACCTCTTAACGAAACACCATCTTAATTCCTGAAATTACGAAACTTTAGCGATTATAATACAGAAAGCGGTTTCGTTGTTTTTATTATTACATCGTTATTTATCTTTGTAAAGTCTTTTTTTATTCTCTATCTTTGAACTATTCTTGAACTAGAATCCTCCAAAACCCTTTAAAATCAAGGATTTATCTGTTTGATCGCCAAAGATCCCATTGACTATCTACCTATATAATTATAAAATCATTTACGAAAACGTTTCGTAATTCATATTTGAAATCCATAAAAAGTTTAACTCAACTATACTTTTATCATAGATTACGGAGTATTTCGCATTATAAGGAGGACTAAAGTTGGCCTATAACATTAAAGACATAGCGAAAATAGCTGGAGTTTCTGTTTCGACAGTATCTAAAATCATAAATAACTACAGCGATATTTCGGAAGACACCAAGACTAGGGTACAACAAATCATAAAGGAAACTGGATATACTCCCTCCAATTCAGCAAAAACACTAGCTACAAAATCATCGAATCTAATTGGTGTTATTTTTGCAGGAATGCTGAACGTTGACTTTACCCACCCTTTTTTCATCGAAGTTCTAAATTCCTTCAAAAAACAAATGGGACTGTTAGGTTATGACCTGATCTTTTTCTCTAACGAAAAATTTCAAAGTGGCGATACTAATGATTATCTTGCCCGTTGTCTGCATTTTAATGTGGATGGCTGCCTACTTATTACCGGACAAGAGCTAGAAACCTCCATCAGCGAATTGGATAATAGTTCTATCCCATGCATCGGCGTAGATTTAAAGCTGTCAGGCGACAATTCGGGTTATATCATGTCTGATAATTTTAAGTTGTCTACCAAGGTAGTCGAACACTTTTACTTATTAGGCTATCGAGAACTTGGTTATATCGGCAGCTCCTCTGAGTCAGAAATCTCCAATATACGTGAAAGTGGTTTCCGCAAAGCACTTGAAGATTTAGGACTACCGATCAACGAAAACTGGTTCTTAAACGGCAGCAACTTCTTTGAAACCAGCGGTTATGAGACCATGCGTAGAATGATTTCGAATGGAAACTTACCCAGAGCGATATTCGCGGCTTCTGATCAGCTAGCTATTGGGGCTATGCGTGCCCTAAAGGAATCTGCTATTGCTGTTCCTGGAACCGTCGCGATTATTGGCTGTGATGATATCGAAGCCTGCAATTACACAACACCACTCTTGACTACGATTAAGCAAAATAAAGATAAGATCGGTCGTCTAGCTGCGTTAATGCTGTATGATCTAATAAACAATCAATCAGGCACGAGCTCTTTCAGCGTCGAGCCAGAGCTCATCATAAGAGAATCCTGCGGAGCTCCTGAGCGGGGTTTAGTATAGATCCCTAAGTGATACCTCTACTTAATTAAAGCGGAACTACTGGGCAGAATATTAAACTATAGAAGCAAAATGAGGATATCCTTAGCCATATCAATGGCCAAAGATATCCTCATTTTTGTTAGGATCAATACAAAAGGTGTTCCTAAGTCATTTCCATGACTTAGGAACACCTTTATTTGTTAAAGCTTTATATGATTTGAGCAATCTTACAGATCGAAGTACAGAGAATATTCATGTGGATGAACACGAATCGCAACCTCTTGAGCCTCGGAACGTTTCAGAGCAATATAGTTATCAATGAAGTCCTTAGTAAATACGTCGCCTTCTGTAAGGAATTCGTAATCAGCTTCCAAAGAATCAAGCGCTTCGCTCAGGCTACCTGGAACGCTGCGGATCTTTTCTTTGTCTGCATCGGACAATTCGTAGATGTTCTTATCCAGAGGACCGTAACCCAGTTCTTGTGGGTTGATCTTGTTTTTGATTCCGTCCAGACCTGCCATCAGCATTGCGGAGAATGCCAGGTAAGGGTTAGCGGTGGAGTCCGGTGTACGGAACTCGATACGACAGCCCTTCGGTGTCACAGCCGCTACTGGAATACGAACTGCTGCAGAACGATTTCCTTTGGAGTATACCAAGTTAACCGGCGCTTCGTAACCAGGAACCAAACGTTTAAAGGAGTTGGTGCTTGGGTTAGTCAAAGCGATCAAAGCTGGTGCATGATACAAAATACCGCCGATGTAGTGAAGAGCCATTTCGCTCAAGTTAGCATAAGCGCCTTTTTCGTAAAACAAAGGAGTGTCTCCGTCAAAGATCGATTGGTGTACGTGCATTCCGCTACCATTATCGCCAAACAGTGGTTTTGGCATGAAGGTTGCTACTTTGCCGTACTGACGTGCAGTGTTTTGTACAATATATTTATAAGTCATGAGATTATCAGCAGTTTTCTTCAAGGTATCAAAACGGAAGTTAATTTCCGCTTGTCCTGCAGTTGCTACTTCGTGGTGATGACGCTCAATGCGTAGTCCCACTTCAGCAAGCAGACGACACATTTCACTACGGATATCCTGTTGGGAATCCACAGGTGCTACAGGTACATATCCACCTTTAACGCCAACTTTAAATGCAAGATTGCCGCCCTCTTCTTTACGACCCGTATTCCAAGCCGCTTCTTCAGAGTCTACGAAGAATGAGGAGCTGTTCATACCGCTCTCGTAACGAACATCATCAAAGATAAAGAATTCAGACTCAGGTGCGAAGAATGCTGATGTTCCAACTCCGCTCTTCTGAAGGAATTCTTCTGCTTTCACAGCAATACCGCGAGGATCGCGCTCATAGCGTTCACCATCAGGAGTGAAAATGTCGCACATAACGTTCAGCGTTGGATGAGCTGTAAACGGATCAATGAACACACTGTTCGGATCAGGCATCATAACCATGTCTGATTCTTCAATACCACGGAATCCTTTGATGGAAGAACCGTCGAATGCTACCCCATTTACAAAAGTTTCATCTTCCACTTCAGAAGCAGGCAGAGAAATGTGGTGAGCACGGCCACCTAAATCTACGAATCGAAAATCTACCCACTCGATATTGTTTTCTTTAATTGTTTGCAACACTTTTTCAACCGACATGAATTTTTCCTCCCCCAAGTTCCGAACATTAAGCCCCTCACAGTATGCAAATGTTCTTGTTTCATTTTTATTTGCTGTCGTCATTATAAATCTCATACCTAACATCGTCAATGCTTATGTCAGGTATTTCTTTCAGCAATGTAAGATATTCTAACGCTTTCGTGAAATCCATTATTTTCGCTAATATTCATAACATTTCTAACTTATCCAATAGCAAAGAAGCCCTACTATCCCGCTGTACCGCGGGTTTAGAGGACTTCCAAGGTTGTTATATTCTTAAAAATTATAGCGCCGAAACGGTTTCTGGTGAAGTTGAAAACTTACGTCCAACAATCGGAGCAAGCTTTTCTAGATCCTTAAGCAGATTATCGAACTGCTCAGGGAATAACGATTGAACACCGTCACCTGTCATAGAATTGTCCGGATCTGTGTGCATTTCGATGATTAGACCATTTGCACCAGCTGCAACCGAAGCTTTAGCCATAGGTTCAACTAACTCACGACGTCCAGTGCCGTGACTTGGGTCAGAGATTACCGGAAGGTGGCTTAAGCTTTGTAGAACCGGAATAGCCGATAGATCCAGCGTATTGCGTGTGTAAGTCTCAAATGTACGAATACCACGCTCACAGAGCATTACATCCTTATTTCCGCCTGCCAAAATGTACTCCGCTGCATTGAGCAATTCATCATAGGTTGCACTGAAGCCGCGTTTCAGAAGGACAGGTCTTCCACAAGTACCCAGCTTGCGCAATAAATCAAAGTTCTGCATGTTCCGTGTACCGACCTGGAGGATGTCAGCATGCTCTGCACAAATATCCACATACTCTGGTGTCATAACCTCTGTAATGGTTAATAGGCCATGACGCTTTCCTGCTTCAGCCATCATAGTCAAACCTTCTACACCTACGCCTTGGAAGCTGTATGGACCTGTACGGGGCTTAAACGCGCCTCCACGCAGTACTTGAGCACCTGAAGCTTTAACCAGACGGGCAATCTCATCAATCTGCTCTGGAGACTCAACGGCGCATGGTCCGCCCATAATCACCAGATTCTCTCCACCAATCTTCACACCCTTGATATCGATAATGGTATCCTCTGGATGGAAATCACGGCTAGCTAGCTTATAAGACTTGGAGATCTTTACGACGTTCTCTACTCCCTTCATTTGCCGCAAATGCTCTGCAAGCTTAGGTGTGACACTTCCTACTAAACCGATAACAGTGTGATCTGCACCTTTAGAGAGATGTACCTGCAGACCCTCTTTTTCGATAACTGCAATAATATCTTTAACCTGCTCTTCTGGCGTTTGATTGGATGTAATGACGATCATTTTAATAACTTCCTCTCTACACTTAAAATTTATAATAATTCCGCTCAATACACTCACACTACGACGCGTGTTCGCTTTTAAGCTTTTAAGCTTTTATGCTTTTAACCGATAAAGCGATTTTACTCTAAAAATCCTTTACCGTCAATCCTATTTCCTGATTTATAATATGAAACCGCTTTTTCTAAATAGAAAAGCGCGTAACCTCGATAGACGAGGTTACGCGCTTTTGTCCTAACACAAATATATAAGTTCGCTTACAGCGCATTAAGTAGTGCTTGTGCTCTTATTCTTAACCGGAGGAAGTAATTTCGCCATATTCACAGTACGTTTGATCTCCCATGTCTCGGAATTCTCAGAATCGTACTGCTCCAAATAATTAATAACTTCTTTGGTAATAGGTCAATTTAAATTGTATACATGAAATCCAAATCTCCTGAATTATTTTTCTTAAAATTTAATTATAATTAAAAATCGATTTTTAACTCCTGTATATATAAAGATGTCTATTTTCAATAATATAGTAAATTGCCAATTTTAACATAGACAAGTCAGATTAATATCCCTATACTTTAATAGTAAGGAAAAAATTTACTAAATTGGAGGTTGTTTTTTTGAGAAAACTTGTATCATCTATCGTACTAATAGGTCTACTCAGTACAGCTCCTGTTTCAACGTTTGCTGCTTCTGATTCACAACAACTTCAAACACCCCAATCAGCGGAGTATATAATTTCGCCAGCCACAGTATCTAAAACGGTTCTAACAAATGTTACTTATTACAATGTTACTGCCGATTTTGTAGCTCCAAGCACTTTTTTTTATGTTGATTCTCAGTGGGCAGGTACTTTGACGCTTTCAGGTTTCTTTTTTGACGATAAGGGGAATGGATTATATAACGTAAACGCTACGTATCAAGGTACCGTATACAAAACGGGACCAATGAAAGCAGTGACATTCGAACAAACAGAATTGCAATCAGATAAATAAGTATCGTCAATCAAAACCACCCGTCCAACGGGTGGTTTGCTCTTGGAGTATAACCCCTTGTTACCAAACTGCGCCTAAAGACGCTAGTCTGACACAAATCTGTTCGGGCTCAGTGTAATGTGTCATTTTCACTTACCCGTTAAACGGGCTTATTTCTTTTTGCTCCCTCTGTCACTGAATAGATCTTCGTACTCTTTTACACTCAAACATTAACGAGGTGTCGCTTTAAATAATTGTGACACAAAGAAGGCTGTCGAGACTTTCTCGACAGCCTGAAGCCGCCTATTGGCGGCTTTTTCATTGACATATGTTCAATATTCATATTTTATATGAGAAGATGCCAATAAATTATCTTATTATCAAAATATCTAGTAGAGGGGTTTAAAATAATGATTCAATAGTAATAACATGTGAAATAATCACTAAGAGAACTCAAGTACCTTTCGCGCTCTTCGCCTTAACCGGAGGAAGTAGCTTCGCCATATTCACAGTACGCTTGATCTCCCAGGTCTCTGGATTCTCGGAATCGTACTGCTCCAAATAATTAATAACTTCTTTGGTAATTGGTGTAGGTGTAGACGCGCCAGAGGTAACCCCCACAATATTTACACCCATCAGCCAGTCGGTGTTTAGTTCGGAGATATCAGAAATCCGATGAGCAGGAACACCTGCGATCTCTTCCGACACCTGTGCCAGACGATTAGAGTTGTTGCTTCGTGGATCGCCAACGACAATCACTAGATCGCATTGACCCGCCTGTTCCGCTACAGCCTCTTGACGCACCTGAGTAGCCATACATATCTCATTATGCACTTCAGCACCTGGGAAGGTCTCTAGTAGCTTTTTCATAATATTTTTAATGTCCCACTGGCTCATAGTGGTCTGATTCGTAATTACAATCCGTGAAGAAGGAATGGATAGAGTTGCAATCTCATCTTCTTTTTCAATTAAATGCACATGCTCTGGCGCAATGCCGACAGCACCTTCCGGTTCCGGATGGCCTTTCTTGCCGATATAAATAACCTCATAACCGTCATCGACTTTCTCCTGAATGAGATCATGCGTCTTTGTCACATCAGGACAGGTAGCATCGACTGTAGTCAATCCTTTATCCCTAGCCATCTTGCGTACCTCAGGTGAAACTCCGTGAGCAGTGAATATAACGGTTCCACTGTCTACTTTATCGAGAATATCCAGACGGTTATGACCGTCCAAGGTAATGATGCCATCGTCCTCAAACGAATTCGTGACATGACTATTATGAACAATCATGCCCAGTATATAAATCGGCCGGGGAAGATCGAGATTTTGCGCAGCCTGCCGTGCCATTACCATAGCATCGACTACTCCGTAACAATATCCCCGTGGAGAAATTTTAATGACTTCCATGACTTCACCAACTTTCTGCTTTCGTTGACTTCTGTAATAGGACACACTTTAAATTATACCCTATTCCAGCGGCGGAGCAAAGAGAAGCGGCAACCAGATCACAAAAGTAGTTCCTTCGCCTTGGCGTGTAACAACTTCCACAGACCCACCATGCTCGTCAATAATCCATTTAGCAATGGATAAACCAAGCCCAATTCCTTCTGTAATTCCACGTGATTCATCTGCTCGATAGAAACGGTCGAAAATATATGGAACCTCATCTTTATCCATACCTATCCCCGTATCGGTGATCCGAATACCAACCTGATTCTGATAGAAAATCGTATCTAAACTTACCTCGCCAGAAGGCGTGTATTTAAAAGCATTATCAATAAAAATAAACAACATTTGTTGTAAATAATCTTTATTACCCACAACATATTTTCCATTTAAGACGGACATATCCCCTGTAACCCACTCCGCTTGACGAGGCAGGAAGGATGCCCGACGCGCAATCTCAGTCATCATCGGTTCCAGTGCTACGGGCTCGATCTCAAAAGTGCGCCCTGTATCTGCACGAGCGAGCGAGAGCATATCCGCAACGAGTCGACTCATTCGCTTAGACTCGTCCGCGATATCCTTCACCGATTCCATCGAGAGCTGGCGAATTTCAGCCTCGCTCATCTTCCCTTCGCCCGGTTCCATCTCCCAAACTTTTTGCAGCAGATCGATATTCCCACGAATGGTTGTTAGTGGAGTCCGCAGCTCATGTGATGCATCGGAAACGAATCGACGCTGAGCTGCATAAGAATCCTCTAACTCTGTGTAGAATCCTTCCATCCGCCCAAGCATGTTATTGACAGTCTCAATTAAACGACCTATTTCGTCCGGAGGTCCATCATATTCAATACGGGAGCTTAGGTCTGTCCCAGTCTGGATACCGTTTGCCGCCTCAATAACCTTACCGATAGGACTCATAGCTTTGCGGGCTAAGAACAGTCCAAAGGTGAATGCCGCAATCAGAGTCGCAAATGTGCCGAAAACCAGAATGTTTTTGAGCCTTTCCATAAGCTTGTCTTCCGAGTTTGACGGTGTTGCCACCTGAAGAAGCGCCACAGGGCTCTTATTCGAGTCATATATCGGTATCTGATAAATCATCAAATGATATCCGCCAAGGGTAGTCTGTTTGAACCCATGTGCTTTTTCAATATCAACCACTTTTGGAACATCGAACTGAATATCTAGATAATGCAAGTTCTCTGACTTTTGCAGGTTCTCATTATTATAAATATAGGTTTGCACCAGAATATTAGCTTCCTCCAGTTTGTTACCGAAGAAAGGGTTTATGCTCACACTCTGCAACGAACCGTCATACCCCCAATTGGGGTTTAGGTTGGCTACGAGCTGCTCTCCCTGTTTTTGTATACGATCCTTCAAGTCCCCATACGTATTAAAATAGACAAAACCGTAAATTGCGGCTGATAAGGCCAGCAGCATAACGGCCAAAATCCCTGAATACCAAGCAGTCAGCCGCAATCTTATAGACATGTTAGTTGTCACCTCTTAGAATGTAACCGGCACCCCGGATCGTTTGAATGAGGCGTTTACCGCCATGCTCCTCCGTCTTTTGACGTAGCATAGCTATGTATACCTCAAGTACATTTGATTCACCGCTATAATCATAACCCCATATTTTATCCATGATCAGATCCCGCGAAAGCACCCGTTTCGGATTCTGCATAAAGAGATGTAGCAGCTCAAATTCCTTCGCTGTCAGCTCCAGTCTCTTGCCGGCGCGTGTCACTTCACGTGAATCCACATCCAAGGTAATATCCTCGTAAGTAACCGCTTGCTCACTGCCGCCACTTTGCTCACTCTTGCGCCGAAGCAATGCTCGCACACGCGCAAGTAACTCTTCCAGCGCAAATGGTTTAACTAGATAATCGTCCGCACCCAGATCAAGCCCTTTCACACGATGCTCAATTTCATCCTTGGCCGTAAGCATTAGAACAGGTACATTACTGCCCCCTTCTCGCAAACGACGACAGACTTCAAATCCGTCTACCTGAGGCATCATAACATCCAAAATCACCACATCCGGATCGCTGCTTAGGATTGCTCGTAAACCATCCGCTCCATTCACCGCTGTCTTCACATCGTAGCCTTCAAAAGCTAGCCCCCGGCGCAGCATGGAAATAATTTTTTCATCATCATCAATAATAAGAATATTCGGTCGCATCAAGCAGCCCCCATTGTTCATTTCTATTTATTTATATTGTAGCAGTCACACCATGATTAGACAAAAACGGAAGGGTTGCCCCTTCCGCGTTATTCACCGTCCGGTGTTATTACTTCTGACTTTGCCCAGTAGTCGTATCAAAATCATTCTTGTTGCCGATTGTTACGGAAAGATCCATATTTTTACCATCGCGCACCACATTCAGCGTTACTTTGTCACCGACTTTTAGCGTTTGAATGAAAGCGATCAGATCTTGGTTTGTTGCATATTTTGTTCCATTTGCACCTGTAATGATATCGTAAGGGCGCAAGTCAGCGGCATACGCTGGCGATTTAAAGATAATGTCTGCAACTACAGAACCTTCTTTAATATCCGTGCCCATTTGCTTAGCTACTTCATCTGTAATCGTCATAAGCGTTGCACCAATGAATGGTACGGGTTCTTTTGGAATCGCTTGGTTCGCTTCGAGTTTATCTACGACTTCTTTAATCGTATTCACAGCGATAGCGAAACCTATACCTTGGGAATCTGTGCTAACAGCTACGTTCATACCAATTACCTGTCCATTCATATTGAGCAACGGACCACCGGAGTTACCAGGGTTGATAGAAGCATCTGTTTGCAGCAGGTTTTTGTAGTTGCGTGTTCCACTACCATCTTCTTCGTTAATATCAATGCTGCGTCCTTTTGCACTAAGAACACCAGAGGTTACTGTATGGTCGAAGCCTTGCGGGTTACCGATAGCAACCACTTCTGAGCCTACTTTCAAGCTATCCGAATCTCCCAGAGCAACTGTAGGGAAATCAGTATCTCCTTCAATCTTCAGTACTGCCAAATCCAGATCTTTGCTAGAACCTAGCAATTTTGCTTCGTATGGTTTAGTCACGCCATCCACTGTAACTTGGATGACATCGGCATTTTCAATGACGTGCTGATTGGTCAAAATATATCCGGATTTCTCATAAATGAAGCCTGTTCCAATTCCATAAGGGATGAGCTGCGATGAAGAATTTGAACCTGACTTCGAGTCCTGCTCATTTTGTGAAGAACCACTTCCACCGTATTGATCCCCAAAGAAAAATTGAGAGAACGGATCACTCAAATTCGGACTGGATGAACTTCCATTACGTGAACCGGATTTCACTAGCGTCTCAATCTTGACTACTGCTGGTCCAACCGCATCAACTACGCCAGTCACATCACGAGATCCTTTCACCAATGATGTAGTGGTAGTATTAGGTGTAGTACTAGCACTCTCATTCGTCGTCTTCGCCGTTCCATTTGATCCTGAGCTTGCAATGGTTGTTGCGTCCCCTGTGAACCAGTTGCCTCGATCTGCCATGAACATAGAACCTGAGAGAACGACCATACCCGCTAAGAAGGAAACAAATATTGTTTTCACTGAGCTTTTTGGCTTTTTATTAAATTGCCAGCCACCGCCACCTTCAGAACCGCCTCCGCCGTTTCCTCCACGTCCACCGCCATTACCATCAAAGCCTGTACTGCGATATGAACTGTTATATGGAAGTTGTTTTACAGGCTGTGGAGGTGTAATCTCGACCCGCTCCGGCTCCATCCGGTTGTAATGCTGAGCACTTCCGTCTACGTTACTTTCATCTTTGTTCAATGATTTAAATGGTCCATAAGAATAGTAGTATGATGATCCGGATTCGGATGACTGATTATTATTGCTATTATGGTTATTATTGTCCCAATCCCGATCTGGTGCTGGTCCATTGTCTCGATTAAAGTTGTTTTTGTTATCGTCCATGTTTATTTACCTCCTGCATCCTGTCGCCTGACAAGGATTAATTTGTTTTCTTGTTTCTTATTTTGTACTTTAAACCTTAAGGTCACATTAAAAACAATTTAAGCGGAGATAAAAGATATAGGCGAATAGACGGGATTTGGTTCAAAAGGCGCACGCTGTTGGTCGGGAATGGGTTTCAGGCTACACCGCTGTTGAAATCATGTTCCTATGAATTGACACTGCGAGTGGAACATGATTTCAAGGGCGGACGTAAACTTTTCGCTCTGATACCCAATCCCTAGGCAGGTATGTAAAAAAGAAGCTCGGGCGCGGATAACAACGTGGCCCGAACTTCCAACATACAACCTAGAACAAAACCCTAGAGAACGACGTCCGTGAACGAAGTCCAAGAACAAGGAACAAACAACGATCAATAATTATAGGGATAAACTCCCTATAATTTACCAAAAATCACAAGAAATCAAGATTTAAAGGGAATACATCCCTATAATTCTCAGCAATATAGCTATTTATGAGAAAAACAAGGAATTTATACGGAGGATTTCCCTATAATCCTGTATACAAGTGTAAAACTCAAGATTAAAGGGAAGTTTTCCCTATAACTTACTTTTAAGTCCCCATAAACTACTCCAAATCATCTTAAACACCAATCCCTAACCCTGAGCCCAACCCTTCCGATGAGCATAAATAGCCAACTGGGTTCGATCATCCAGCTCGCATTTCATCAGTAGGTTACTGACATGCGTCTTCACTGTCTTGATGCTGATATGTAGTTCCTCGCCGATATCCTTATTGGTCTTGCCCTCAGCAATGAGCAGTAAGACCTCCTTCTCACGCTCCGTCAAGCCGGAGGAATCACCTTGCACGGTACGCTGGCGAATGCCACGTGTCAACGCTTGCGATACATCACCAGTCATAACTGGCATACCGCGAAATGCGCCTTGCAGTGCGTAGATCAGTTCCTCTGCCGATACGGTTTTGAGCACATAGCTGACTGCTCCAGCTTCTATAGCATCCACGACGAGGTCATCCTCTAAGAAGCTGGTCAAGATAACGATTTTGAGACCAGGAAATTCCGATAGCACTGCACGAGTAGTCTCCACACCATTCATCACAGGCATCATCAGATCCATTAGCACGAGATCGGGTAAGCCTTCATGTCCGCCAGCACGCAGCATCTCCAGCGCTTCCTGTCCATTTGCTGCTTCTCCTATAACCTCAAACGTCGGCTCCAGCATCAGATATGTTTTAAGACCCATCCGCACCATATCATGATCATCCACGAGCAACACTCTTATGACGCTCATGCTCTATTCCTCCTCGTCCTCTGTATCTGTTCCTAATGCTCTTTTTTCCTCTAACTCAGAGTTCCCTTGCACAAACTTAGGGATATGTACGCGTATGGTCGTTCCCGCACCCTTACGGCTAATAATCTCCACTTGTCCACCCAGTTTCTCCGCACGTTCGCGCATGGTGGTAAGACCATACGAACCCTGTTTTTGCTGTATATGTTCAAAACCTTGACCGTCGTCGCTAATACTCAGCACAACCTGTCTTGACCCTTCACGCAGTGATAAACTGACCAGTCTAGCTTCAGCATGCTTCACAATATTCGCCATAGCCTCCTGGATAATCAAGAATAACTGATGTTCAATAGCCTCAGATAATTCTCCTTGCAGCTCAAGCTCCTTCATTCCTTTTAAGCCGTTCTGGCGGCAATAATCAGGGAACCATTTTTCCAGTGCTTCGAAAAGATTCCTGCCTTCCAGCTCCACCGGTCGCAACTGTGCAATAAGTGCTCTCATCTGCTTTTGTGCCATCTGTGACATTGCAATTAACTGATCCATTACCAATTGACCTTGAGCTTCATTAACCTTCAGCACTTTAGGCAGCGAAGAAGCCGACATATGGATGGCAAAAAGCTGTTGGCTCACCGTATCATGCAAATCCCGGGCCATACGCCTTCTTTCCTCCAACACCGCACTCTCCGCTGCCTGTTCCTTCTCAATAACCTCTTGTTCACCCAATCGCTGTAGAAGCTGCATCTTGTTCTCAACCGTATCCATCATGACATTAAATTCATGGTACACTCTCGCGAAAGACTGGTCATCACTCTCTGGCATACGAACGGACAAATTCCCTTTTGCCACCTGCAGCATGTTTAGATCCAGATGATCAATCCGCCGCTGAATACGCTGACCTGCCATATAGCCGATTACAACAGTGAATAACACGATCCCAAGACATAAGTACAGCCACATGCGATAATCCATTACTTCGATATACCCAAGGCAAGTGCCTGCATACATCAACCCGGCGCTTACGGCTCCAGTGAGCAAAAAGTAAAACAACAACAACCATTTGGTATTACTAAAGATTGTTCCCATCTAACCCACCGTTTTAACTTTAATGTCACCTATAAAAGCACTTACGTTAATGCGGACTTTTTTGCCCGCTTCTTTATAATAAGGCGTCTTGCATTGAACACTGCTCATAAATCCACTCCGAGACTGATCCAGAACTTCCATATCGCCGATAAATGAACTACTGTTCACTGAGATCCCAAGATCCATATCATTCGGAATGTACACCTTGATGTCGCCTATAAAAGCGGAGATATTAATCTTCGTCTCTCCATAAGCAATTTGCGCGTTCGTCAGATCCAGTACAGTATCACCTATAAACTGCGAGACATTTGTGTTCTTCAGTTGAAAATGCTCGCGACCCATGTGAACATCCCCGATAAAAGCAGAGCGATTGGTTGACTCCTTGTTGTTACTCTCTGTCTTATGGAACTCCTCATGCCATTCCCCATGTCTTCTAGCGTGACGCTCGTGACGTTCCTGACGTCTGCGCTCATGACGCTCCTGTTTCTCCTGCCAACGTGATTCAGCGGTGGATTTAAAAGCTCCAGTTCCGTCCTCATCCTCTTCTTCATCTTTTTGCAGATTAATATTCCAGTCTCGCCCACCAGAAGATTTACCGAATTTCTGCTCGAATTGTTCATCTAGCGTGGAATCCAGCGGTTTTGGCGGCTCCACATCTAGCGAGCTTTTTCCTGGAGGAAAGTAATCAGGTGGTGATGGTGGCGCAGGTGGCACTGGTGGTACAGAACCTCGTGGTTTAAAAATCACATAAAGACCGCCGCCAATCAGCATGATTGGAATGAACATTTTGAAAAAATCCCCGGCTGAAATATCGAACCAGTCCAAATTTCGTCCAAGGAAGAACACTCCGATCGCCAGAAAGAAAAAGCCGCCGATAGGTGAAGATCCACCTTTTTGATGTTCGTCTCCCGTACCCAGGAGTCGCTTCATCCCCATGAGGATCAAGATAACAGGCCAATAATTTGAGATTAAATAACCTAAGCTGAAATCGGTGTAACCCAACTGTCTAAGTAGAAACATGGCTCCAATCCCTATCAGGATCAAGCCGCCAAAAATCTGACTTGTGAACCTTCTTTTCATATTCCATTTCCCCTTTAAATTAGTGGAACGCTCTCTTCTTCAATCTTATAGCCTTAGTCTACAGGAAGGAAGCGCTCATAAACAGCGGCGAGAGAAGGAACTTCCACTCAGTCTCTAGACCGAGACGAATGGGTTAATATTCCATTTACTTCATTATATATGAAATATAAAAAAAAGACTGTCCCTCAGTTATAAACTGATTTGGGACAGTCTCTTTATTCAGCAGTCTTCTGCTTCAGTAGCGCATTATTGTTGCGGTTTCTGAGCTGGTTTAGAAGTATTTCCACTTTGCTTAGTTGTGCCGTCATTCTCAACAGCAAACTCAGCATTGTATTTTTCATTCGGTGTTTTGTAGTTTTCTTGAACTTTAGACTTTTTATTATTAGCCACGGAATTCACCTCCCTTATCCCTTATGCAGCATAGATAATGCTTACTAAGAGAACATCTCAGATGAGGCTATTGCTCTGCCCCAGTCCGTATTATGGCAAGGTGATGTCACTATTATGCATGACCAAGTGAAATTAAGTTCAATCCACCAAATTCATTGAAATATAACCGCTATATCTTAAATGGATTCTTCCAGCAGGGATTGCGGTACAGCATTGTAAGTCTCAATCGCCTGAGTAAGTTTCTTCAGCATCACTTCTGTACATGTACCGTTTCCTCGCTTAATGAGCTGAACTACAACTGATTTTTTGCCCCATTCCTTATACACCTGTTTCGTAGTAGCAAAATACAAATCAATCTTCCGCCCTTTAATGGCAGATCCTGTATCAGCGACGATGCCGTATCCATAACCAGGTATATAAAGTATACTCCCTAACGGGATTACCTTAGGGTCAGCAGCAATAGTCGAGACTGTGTTCTTATCTCTACGTACTTTAACACCTGAATAGGTAATTCCGTATTCGGGATGTTTAGATGTTTTACCTGTAGATTCATAACCCGCAGTATAACCCGTCGCCATCACTTTCATTGAAGTAATAATTTGGTCAGGAGCTGGCGCAGCTACGGGAATAGAATTCGGCGATTTTGAAGAGCCTGTACCCCCACTCCCTTTGGTAGTTGGAGCTTTAGTGCTCTGTGGTGACTTTGTAGCTACTGGTTTATTTTTTGTTGTCGCAGGAACGATCGGTACGCTGGAATATGGCTCGTTTGATAACAAGGTAGCACGGCCAGTGGTGAGAATAGCTTGTTGATCTTTGGTTCTCATTGAACCTGAGTTAGCCTGAGTATGTTGCAATTCGTTCGAAAGCGTTTTGCTAATATCTGTGTGCTGTAATGTGTCTTCTGTCCCATTGGCCACAACTGCTTGATGCTTGGATTCAGGAATGATACCTGCAGCAGTCAACAGTAGGACTATTGTGACGAAAAGACACCAAAACCTCTGAAATATGCCCATTTTGTTCATGTGATAAACCTCCCCCTTATTAGCGAAGGTTTCCCGATTCACAAAATTTTATACATAAAGATCAATTTTCGATCCTTACGGGCATATGACAGAGGTCGTTATTAGACGTACTTTTGGTGTTGATTATTACAAGTAATTAGGAGATTACACGGTCAGCAATTTCCTGAGCCAGCAGCTCAATAACTTCTTGAAGCGGCTTAGCTCCCATATCGCCTTCTCCACGCTTACGGATGGAAACTGTCTCGGCATTCATCTCATTCTCGCCAACTACGAACATGTATGGTAGCTTCTCCAGCTGAGCTTCACGGATCTTATAGCCAAGCTTCTCATTACGCAAATCTGCCTCAGCAGAGATACCACGGCGACGCAGCTTGTCTGTAACTTCCTTAGCATAATCGTCGAAGGCAGTCGAAACAGGAATAACTTTAACCTGCTGTGGAGACAGCCAAAGCGGCAGTGATCCTGCAAAGTTCTCTAACAAGAAAGCAACAAAGCGCTCCATAGTACCTAAAATACCGCGGTGTAGAACAACTGGACGGTGTTTCTGACCATCGTCACCGATATATTCCAATTCAAAGCGTTCAGGCAGCAAGAAGTCGATCTGTACAGTGGAGAGAGTTTCTTCTTTGCCTAGTACAGTCTTGATCTGCACATCCAGCTTAGGACCGTAGAAAGCAGCTTCGCCTTCTGCTTCGTAGAATGGCAGACCAGCTTCTTCTACAACTTCACGCAACATACGCTGTGCAGTTTCCCACATTTCGTCATTAGCGTAATATTTCTCAGTATCCTTAGGATCACGATAAGACAACCGGAAACGGTAGTCATTAATACCAAAGTCACTGTATACCTGTTTAATCAACTCGATTACACGAATGAACTCGCCTTTAATTTGATCCAGACGGCAGAAAATATGGGAGTCATTAAGAGTCATCGAACGCACACGGTGCAAGCCAGTCAATGCTCCTGACATTTCATAACGGTGCTGGATACCCAGTTCAGCAATACGGATCGGCAGATCACGATAGCTGTGCATGGAGCTCTTATAAATCATCATGTGATGCGGGCAGTTCATTGGGCGGAGAACAAATTCTTCATTATCAATAGTCATTTTAGGGAACATGTCCTCTTGATAGTGCTCCCAGTGTCCAGAAGTTTTATATAGTTCAACATTACCAAGAACCGGAGTATATACATGCTGGTATCCTAGACTTGCTTCCAGATCCACAATGTAACGTTCCAGAATACTGCGCAGTTTAGCACCCTTAGGCAGCCAGATCGGCAAGCCTTGGCCTACCAATTGATTAAATGTGAAGATTTCAAGCTCTTTACCCAGCTTACGGTGGTCGCGTTTCTTCGCTTCTTCAAGCAGACGAAGATGCTCATCGAGCTGCGCTTTTTTAATCCAAGCTGTACCGTATACGCGTTGAAGCATTTTATTCTTGCTATCGCCGCGCCAGTAAGCACCAGCTACATTCATCAATTTAAAGACTTTGATCTTAGAAGTCGACGGTAAGTGTGGTCCCCGGCACAAGTCGAAGAATTCGCCTTGTTCATAGATCGAAATCACACTATCTTCAGGCAATGCTTCAATTAGTTCAAGTTTGTAAGGATCGCCTAGCTCACCGAATATTTCCAACGCTTCCTTACGGCTAACTTCCTTACGTACGATTGGAAGGTTCTCAGAGATAATGCGATCCATTTCCTTTTCAATCTTTAGCAGATCCTCAGGATTAAGCGGATGTTCCAAATCCATATCGTAGTAGAAGCCATCTTCGATAACAGGACCTACACCAAGCTTAACTTCCTTTGTTCCATATAAACGTCTTACAGCTTGCGCCATCAAGTGGGCAGTACTGTGACGCATAACTTCCAAGCCTTCTGGTGAATCCAAAGTTACGATTTCTATCAATGCGCCTTCCTCTAGCGGAGTGGACAGATCCACGACAATACCATTCAATTTCCCTGCCACCGCATTCTTGCGAAGTCCACTACTAATAGAAGCCGCTACATCATCAATATTACTACCTTCTGCGTATTCCCGAACGGAACCGTCCGGAAGTTTAATACTTACCATTTTAATTTCCTCCTTCATTTCCTTAAGCCAAACAACAATTTTAAATTTTTCGAAACGGAAATATCCACGCATACAAAAAACGCCCGTCCCGCAAAGGGACGAGCGATTGCACCCGTGGTTCCACCCAAATTCGATTCTCTCAATCTGCTCTTAAAGCAGAGTCGAGTCAGAATCCTTCGTAAGCATGGAATAACGACCATGAACCGGCGGTTCTTACTATCCCATTTCAGGGAATTCATAACCGCAGCTACAAAGGGGTAAATCGATAGTAGGATACCGGAGGAAATTACAGCCTATGTTCCCTCTCTCTGATACGGTCCAGAACAATCCATTCATATCTTTGTCAAAGCTGTTAACGTGAATTATGGAGTAATTATAAATCTGTCCTCTCTGACAGTCAAGTCTGTAGAGGGGGCAAAATTTTGTAAACCGCGGAAACAGTCACCTACACGGACAGTTCTGCAGCCAGGAAATAGCGCTAGAACTGTCCTTAACAGGTTACTCTTCTCGGCGTTTCCCAGGTAAGCGGCCTGCACGTTTCAAAGACTCACGCAGCAAGTATTCGATATGTCCGTTTACACTGCGAAATTCCTCTCCCGCCCAACGTTCCAACGCCTCATGCAGATCCGGATCGATCCGCAATGGAAAGCTTTTCTTGGCCGCCATGATGCACCGCCTTAATACAACGAGCCGGCGTTAATGACCGGACTCGCTCCGCGCTCCGACACGATCGCCACCATCAGATTATTAATCATGGCCGCTTTACGTTCTTCATCAAGCTCCACTACACCGCTCTCTTTAAGCTGTTTAATCGCCATATCGACCATGCCAACTGCACCTTCAACAATGATTTGACGAGCAGACAGAATGGCAGAAGCTTGCTGCCGCTGCAACATGGTGCTGGCGATTTCTGTTGAATAAGCCAAATGTGTAAGCCGGGCTTCAATGACTTCTACACCAGATAAGGACAAACGCTCTTGAAGCTCAGTCGCTAACTCTTTAGCAATTTCATCTGCATTGGCACGCAAGGACATCCCAGATTCATTGAAGTTATCATAAGGGTATTTGCTGGCTACATGACGCAGCGCCGTTTCACTCTGAATCTCTACGAAAGCCATGTATTTATCTACATCAAAGAGGGCTTTAGCGGAGTTAATCACCTTAAAGACGATAACTGCAGCAATTTCAATCGGATTACCTTCAACATCATTGACCTTGAGCTTCACACTGTTAAAGTTACGAACGCGTAGGGAAACCGTCTTACGTACGCTGAACGGAATAACTGCGAACAGTCCACTCGTTGCAATAGTCCCTACATATTTTCCGAAAAAGGTGACTACAACCGACTTATTAGGTTGTACAACCGTAATACTCGTACATAGTATTGCTGATACAACGAACAGAATGACCGGTACTGCAATATACTCCTGAACAGCACCATAGATTCCACCAGCCAAACAAACTGCAATTAATGCGATAACCCAAAATCCGCTGACAGGACGAAGCGTCTTCTCCTTCATAAAAAGCACCCCCATAAGATATTCTTTTGATATGATTATGATATCACTTTTGGATAATAATGTGTATACAAAAATGTAATAAAATAATGAATTTATGTTCACAGGTAAAATAAACCTTCGAAATCTTAACCATACAAAAAAACGCTTGCTGCTCAATCATCCACAAAACGGATTAACGAGCAACAAGCGCTGAATTAATTTATATATTAGTTCTAGTTCTGCATGATGAAATCATTATCAATCTTCGCATTAGCATCATCGAACACGCGCAGAATATCGTAGCGTGTATTCCGCTGTGCCGGGATTTTGCCTGCTTCGCGGATCAGCTGAGTAATTGATTCGATATTGACCTTGTAGGTCGCGCCCGCAGAAGATACTACATTTTCTTCAATCATTGTACTGCCGAAATCGTTACAGCCATATTGAAGGGAAAGCTTGCCGACCTCTGGTCCCATTGTTACCCAAGAGGACTGGAAGTTCTTAATGTTGTCTAGAACAAGGCGACTAATGGCTACCGTCTTCAGATATTCTTGAGGCGTTTGTCTATCCAGCTTCAGGTTAGTATTGTCCGGTTGGAAGGTCCAAGAGATAAAGGCCAAGAAACCCTCTGAATCGTATTTGTTGGCAATACACTCGTCCTGAGCCTCACGCACACGAAGTAAGTGTAATGCCCGTTCTTCCATACTCTCACCAAGTCCAATGACCATCGTAGCTGTCGTATTCATACCGATCTTATGCGCTGTCTGCATTACGTCCATCCACTCGCGCCATGAGCCTTTAAGTCGGCTGATCTTGCGGCGTGTGCGATCATCGAGAATTTCCGCTCCCCCACCTGGTAGTGAATCCAGGCCAGCAGCATGGATTTCACGCACAACTTCCTCGAGCGATAATCCAGATACTTCTTTCATCTTCATAATCTCAGCAGGAGAGAAGGAATGCATTGTAATCTCAGGAAAACGTTGCTTAATTCCGCGAAGTATATCGGTATAATAGCTGAAAGGAAGATTTGGGTTCGTACCGCCTTGCATCAGTATTTCTGTACCATTTACAGCGATAGTCTCAGCGATTTTTTGGTAAATCGTCTCATCCGGCAATACATAACCCTCATCAGAGCCCGGTCTGCGATAAAATGCGCAGAAACGGCAGTAGACATCACATACATTCGTATAGTTAATATTACGACCAATTACAAACGTGGCCATCGGGTCTGGATGCCAGCGTTCCATTATGGTGTTTGCAGCTGCACCCATTTTCTCAATTTCGTTGCTCTCGAACAGTCGGATGGTATCTTCCAATTGGAGACGTTCACCCCGTAGGGCTTTGTCCAAAATAAGATCTATCGCACTCATCGTTCGCATCCTCCTTCTAAACCCTTAGGGGTATGGTAGAATCACAAAATTACAGGAAGAAAAAACGTTGTCTCTTTTTCAAGGTGACAACCCTTTCTCATACAATTGAACAGTTCATTTCCTCATCGTATCACAATCTGAACAGCTTGAAAAATGCTTTTACATTCTTCGCAAATTCCTATCCAGAAGAAAAGCAGCATCGAACTAAGCGATACTGCTAGTTATACTCTATTTCTCCACTAACACTCGATTGAACATTTCTTCCTGTTACTTGGACTCAATTTCTGCCCTAGCGGCCTCTAGTGCTTGGCCAAGATCAGCAATCAAATCCTCTGCATGTTCAATACCGACGGAGAAGCGCAGCAAACGATCATCTACACCCACAGCATTTCGAATCTCCACAGGAATATCAGCATGTGTTTGTACAGCCGGATAAGTCATAAGTGACTCTACGCCGCCCAAGCTTTCTGCGAATGCAATAAGACGAATATGACGAAGAAGCGGCTCTACGTATCTGGCATCTTTTAATTTGAAAGAAAAAATACCGGTATTGCCTGAAGATTGACGATTCTGGATTTCATGTCCTGGATGATCAGGCAATCCTGGATGGAACACTTCCGCAATCGCTGGATGCTCTAATAAGTAGTGAGCGATCGCTAGTGCATTGCTTTCGTGACGCTCCATACGCAGCGCCAATGTCTTCAAGCCTCTCATCAACTGATAACTGTCTGTTGGTCCGAGCACGGCGCCAATAGAGTTATGTAGAATAGCTAATTCAGCTGATAATTCTACACCCTTGGATACAATCAGGCCTGCCAGTACATCATTATGACCACCCAAATACTTAGTAGCGCTATGAACTACAATATCCGCACCTAATTCTATAGGCCGTTGGAAGAATGGAGTCAGCAGCGTATTATCTACAATGCTAAGTAACCCATGGTGACGTGCCCAAGTGCACACGGCTTCAATATCCGTGATCATCATAAGTGGATTCGTTGGCGTTTCAATAAATACAGCTTTCGTATTTGGACGACGCGAAGCTTCCAGTGCATCCAAATCATTCGTGTCTACATAAGAAGCAGTGATTCCAAACTTGGACATAATCCGTTCCAACAAACGATAGGTACCGCCGTAAAGATCCAGCGAAACGATCAGATGGTCGCCTTGAGCGAACAAGGTAAGCACTGTTTGTATCGCTGCCATCCCTGAGCTACAAGCAAATCCTGCATCTCCAGATTCCAGTTCCGCAGCTGCATTCTCAAGCACTGAACGGGTCGGACTCTTGGTGCGGCTATAATCAAACCCTGTGCTTTGACCGAGTTTTGGATGACGAAATGCCGTTGCATTATAAATCGGAAAATTAATTGCTCCTGTGGCAGGATCTTCTTGAGAACCTATTTGAGCCAGTCTACTTTCAATCCTAAGTTTGTCATCCATGATTAATGCCTCCTAATTTATATTGTAGCGCTATTATTAATAAACAATCGGGTCGATATCATAAGGCGTTTCTTGATATACATAGTAATTGAGCCAGTTAGAGAATAATAAATTGGCATGCGCACGCCACACTGCTGGAGGTGTACGTTCTGGATCATCTTTAGGGAAGTAATGTTTCGGCAAAGCCATCTCCATCCCTCTAGACACATCACGGTCATATTCCCATTTCAAGGATAGGGGATCGTATTCGGAATGTCCGGTCACAAATATTTGTTTACCGTCGTTTGTAGCCACTAGATACATACCAGCTTCTTCGGATTCCGCCAGAATCTGCAGATCTGGGTTATTCTCAATATCTTCACGGGAGACATCGGTATGACGAGAGTGTGGTACATGGAATACCTCGTCAAAGCCGCGCAACAGTTTAATGTTATTTTGATTAATCGTATGAGCGAAGACGCCAAAGCATTTCTCAGGCAATGCCACTTTACGAACACCAAAATGATGATATAAGCCTGCCTGTGCCGCCCAACAAATATGCATGGTTGAAGTCACATTGTCCTTGCTCCATTCAAAAATCTCTTTCAGTTCTTCCCAATACGATACTTCCTCGAACTCCATTTGTTCTACAGGAGCACCTGTAACGATTAAACCATCCAAACGGCGGTGGCTGATCTCGTCAAAGGTTTTGTAAAAGCTCTTCAAATGTTCAGCAGAAGTATTCTTGGAAATATGGGAACGCGGATGCAATAAAGTAACATCAACTTGTAGTGGCGAATTTCCAATTAAACGCAGCAATTGAGTCTCTGTCGTCTCTTTAGTCGGCATGAGGTTCAGAATAGCAATCCGTAGTGGACGGATATCCTGATGGAAAGCCTGACTTTCGTCCATCACAAAAATATTTTCTCCGGATAGTACTTCTTTCGCCGGTAAACTGTCGGGAATTTTAATTGGCATTGTCTTTCCACTCCTTAGCTGAATTTAGTTATTTTGCCGCACTGCGGCTTGCTGAACATAAAAAGACCTTCCTCGGAAATCGAGAAAGGTCATATCTACAGTCATATGCGCCTCTCTCATCTGCCAGAATGTTCCTGAAGACGATTAGACGTCTGCAGAAATTCCGCAAGAATTAGCACCGTGCGTTTACACGCCGGTTGCCGGGTTTCATAGGGCTAGTCCCTCCACCTGCTCTTGATAAGATTTAGCTGTATTCAATTAAATTACTTTAAAATTCACTTTAAATCATGAACCTCCTTTTCGTCAAGTCCATACAATGCTGAAGAAGCCTCAAAATCACAATAAATTTGCTTGAAAGAGGCATACTCCGTTGTTATACTAGACAAGTATTTCATACCTGAACGAAAAGAAGAGGTGAGAAGAAGGATGGAAGGCGACCCGAGCTCGCAAATATGTGTACAGAATGAGCAACCACACAGGATAATCATCAGCTTGCCGGCGGCGGGAGCAGTTCTTCTTCATGCCCTCGAAACGTCATTTGGCCCTATGTATTGATTGTACCGCCGGCCAAGCTGATTTTTTTCTCTGTGCTTAATTTAGCAGTCCCTAGTGAAGACCTGGGGATAGGAGGAGTGAAATCAGATGAAAATCCGGCTGGTAAATGCAGGGGTTTTTACACCTATTGATGAACTTGATGAAACACTAACACCCCCAACGGAAGGGTTCTATTGGATTGACGCCGATGTTGAGGATTTGGAGCTGCTTCAGCCCTTGTTCAACCTACATGATCTTGCTGTTGAGGATTGCCTTAGCGAAGAGGATCAGCGTCCAAAGATCGAAATATACGAAAGTCACTACTTTATTGTTGTAAATAGCATTCGCTTTGACGATGAAGAAATTTTCCTACGGGCACTCAATGTATTCCTTGGAAGACATTACATCATCACTGTCACGAAACAAAAGATCAATGAACTACGAATCCTGAAGCCTATGCTCTGGGAGCAAGAAGTAAGTGAACCGGATATGTTCCTTTACTTGCTAATTGACCTTGTCGTTGATAACTATTTCTCCGTCGGCGACCGAATTGAAGCTCGGATTGAGAAGCTGGAAGAAGATATCCTCATGCATACCAAAAAGTCACATCTTAGTGAAATTATCGGTCTGCGAAGTGAAATTCTATGGTTGAAGAAAATGCTGGGGCCACAAAAAGAAGTGATCAATACCCTAAATAAAAAAGACCTCCGTCTGATTGATGATCAGCTGCAGAAATATTTTAGCGACATTTATGAAAATGCGGTTAAAATATCTGAAACCTTTGAGACGTATCGCGATCTCATGGGCAACTTACGAGAGGCATACCAATCCAGTATCGCCAACCGCGCGAATGAAATTATGAGAGTCTTTACTGCGATCACAACAATATTCATGCCCCTGACCGTAATTACCGGAATCTACGGTATGAACTTTGATCATATGCCCGAGCTTCATACGAAATATGGCTATTATGGCGTTATAGGCATCATGTTGACTTTAGGCTGTGGGATGCTCTATGTTTTCCGCAAGAAGGAATGGCTATGAAACGAACCGGACGAATAAGCAAGACGAAGGCCCTGTAACCGTAAGGTATAAGGAAGCCTTCGTCTTTTTGGTATGCGCAAATTTAAAAGCTGGTCGCCATGCCCACTTTATGCGTATGCTCTCGACGGAAACGGATGCGTATCAATCGCAGACGCTCATAATAAATATCCAATCCTTCAGCAGCGGAAAAGTCGTCGCCATACACCTTATGTAACACCGGTTTTAGGAAAAGATCCCCGAGCTCCACATAGGCATTCCATATCGCATCCTGCTCACTCTGCGGCATATTGCCAAGCTCTACATGGATCAGCTTCTCGACAGAATAACCTTCTCTTTCTAGCTCCTCTACCGCTTCAATCAGTTCACGCCGGTTCACTCCACTATTCACCTTAAGCTGTTCCAAGCCCAACCCATTCTCGATCCCCTGCAGCAAAATCCTCCGCAAGCGCAGTCGTTCTAGCTGCTTCTTATATTTGACTTCTTTCTGTTTATAAAGCCAAGATACGAAAGACTCCTCTTCAATTACTTCATGCACCCAATTTAGAGGGAAGGAATGTTCCCTTGCCACCGCAGTAGTTATAGCCAGCCAATCAGCCCCAAACTGCGCTATCTTGCCTTCTCCCACACCCGGAATTTGCATCAGTTCCTCTGGCGTATGCGGTAGAAATGTACTTAACAAGCGCAACAGACGATTACTAGCGAGAATATAGGGCGCCTTCCGTTCACTCGAAGCCTTACCACGGCGCCAAGCACATAACTCTTCATAAATGGCTTCATTCCCATAATGTTCGCTGTAATATTGAAGCTTCAGCTGCTCCTGATTACGCCCAGTAAGACTATCCTCCTCGTGGAATATCCCATCGATTAAGGGTCGATAGCCATCTCCCATCTTCACTGCTAGCTCATGCCTGTATACACAGAGCATCTCATTCCATGAACCACCTTCATACCACAAATTCTCAATGTAATTCTCCCCACCTGAAAAATCACGCCAGCCCAAACTCCAGATCCCCTCTTCCTCTCCAATCCACAGCTGGGCGTACACCTCTTGATCCACTCCAGATATTCTGGATAAACGGTTCATAAACACAATTTGCATATTCATCCCTACCTTTCTCAACATTACAGCAAGCACAATAACCTTCTGGGAAGAGCCTCCTTCGGAGCGAACAAATCCTTTCTCAATCAGACCCCGAACGCAAGAAAGCACCTCTCTCACGATAAACGCGAAAGAGGTGCTCCCTCATTAAATGCTATACTGTTAGATCCTAGAATACCATATATTACCGAACAGTCAATGTCTTTTTATACTAGTTTCTAGCTAGAGCTAATGTAGCCAATCCAATCGCTCCAGCAAGCCCTGCATTGTCTCCGAGACCTGGTGAGACAACATAATTATCGATGTCAATATTAAGCGATGGATGCTGAACATATCCGCTCAATAACTCTTGCAGCTTAGTGCGAATTAACGGGAACAGGTGGCTTTGCTTCATAACACCACCGCCCATTACGATTTTTTGAGGAGACAGAATCAGCACATAGTTCATGAGTGCATGTGCAAGATAGTGAGCTTCCATTTCCCAAGCCGGATGGTCCACTGGTAGCTCTCCTGCCGGTTGTCCCCAGCGTTTGCCGATCCCCGGACCTGCGGCTAATCCTTCAAGACAATCGCCATGATAAGGACAGTAACCCTCAAACGTATCCTCTGGATGTCTACGAACTAGAATATGTCCCATCTCAGGATGTGACAATCCATGGACCATCTGGCCACCAACAACCGCTCCTGCTCCAATGCCTGTCCCAACCGTAATATAAAGACAGCTGTCCAGACCTTTAGCCGCTCCCCATTTACTTTCCGCAAGCGCTGCACCATTCACATCCGTGTCAAAGCCGATCGGAACGTTAAATTGCTCAGCCATTGTGCCTACCAGATTATATTGTCCCCAGTGAGGTTTTGGTGTCGTTGTTATGTAACCATAAGTAGGGCTGTCCAGTACGGGATCAATCGGTCCAAAAGATCCGATTCCGAATGCTTCTACATTCTTCTCTTTAAAATAGTCTATTACTAGTCCCATCGTTTCTTCCGGTGTTGTTGTCGGAAAGCTAACTCGGTCAACAATGGTACCATCCTCATAACCAATCCCACATACAAACTTTGTTCCGCCTGCTTCAATCGCTCCCAATAGCTTCACAGCAATTCTCTCCCTTTCTCTAGTTAGAAGTTGAAACGCTACCCATACACAAATGAATAATATCATTAAAAAAAGCAATCACCAGCCCTAATTATACGTCGAATGAAGCGCTATCACAACAAGTATAAACGCCTATTGCGTCCTTATAAGGACGCAATAGGCGTTTAAGAGAGAAAGATAAGGATAATGTATAATGTGAAACTTATACGTTCTTATAGTTTAACAAAACACCCTCCATGCATCTTTGCATTGAAGGGTGTCTGATCTTAACCCAAATCGCCTAACTCAATCTGTACAATTCCTCGTTCGTCCTGCACCTCAGCAATCAAATGCATCAAGCTGCCGAACTCTAGCTCCTGAAATTTGCGCGCAGCTGTTTCCCGTTGTAGTTGCCACAAGGCTTCCGTCAGCTCGCAGACCACCGGCACATCGCAACGGATTTCCGCTAGCTCTCGCGATAAATGCAGCATATCCAGATCTGCTTCGATTTTGGTACGCACGCCTTTAGGGAGCAGATGCAAATTCTCAATTACACCTTCAACTGTTCCGTATTCGGTCAGCAGTTTCAGCGCAGTCTTCTCACCAATCCCTTTTACGCCGGGATAATTATCACTGGTATCGCCCATAAAGCCTTTCAGGTCAATCACCTGTCTAGGCGTTAGACCCTTTTCCTCCAGCAATTCTGCAAGGTCATACACTTTATAGTTAGAGCGTCCCTTTTTCATAATGACGACCTTAACATTCTCATCAATGAGCTGAAGCATATCATGGTCACCCGTCAAAATATATACCTCAGAGTTTTCACTGTAACAAGAAGCCAGCGTACCAATGCAATCATCCGCTTCATAGCCTGCAAGTCCAATATTCGGCACCCCAAGCTCAGCTACTACATCTTTTACTAGATCGAACTGAGGAATTAGCTCTAACGGGGCTTCAATCCGATTCGATTTGTATCCATCGTATTTCTCGGTGCGGAACGTTCCTTTGCCCATATCCCAGCAGCATACGACGTGAGAAGGCTCAAATGTGCTTACCGCATCGAAAAAATACTGCAAAAAACCATACACCGCATTCGTCGGCAATCCAGCTTTTGTCTTGCGAATATATCCTCCATAAGAGGTCGCATAAAAGGCCCGGAACAGCAGAGCCATTCCATCTACAAGCATTACACGGCCCGTTGTTTCTGCTCTCATGTATAAACCTCTCCCTTAATCGTTCATTGTATTGTTATTAAGCGCTTGTCCATGTTATTGCACAAAGAGTATTCTATCAGAAAATACATGATCTGATAAGGGATCATATAGTTACACATATGGGAGCTTATTCTTATCCTTTGAAACTAACAAGTAAAAAAACCATCGGTGCCCTTGCAAGGGCGGTAAGCTTAAGCGAGAAATATAAGTATATTATAGAATCTTGGTCTTTTGTGATTTTCCTAGATATCCAAAAAGGGATGCCACAACAGCCATGAAATGACTGTTGGGACATCCCCTTTACGGATTTATACTTTGGAAGCATTGCTCCAAGCTTCAGCATATTGATCATCTTTAAAGCCTACCGTAACTTTAACACCATCAGTGACAATCGGACGTTTATTTAGCATACCATGGCTCGCGAGCAGCTCAAGCTTCTCCTGCTCACTAAGCTGTGACATTTTGTCCTTAATACCCAATGCTTTATAGACTTCACCACTTGTATTAAAAAACTTTTTCAGTTCAAGTCCGCTATTGGCCAGCAATTCTCGCAGCTCCTCAACGGTAGGCGGCTGTTCTGCGATGTTTTGAAGCTCAAGCTCATGACCTTGAGCTTGTAGCCATTTTACTGCACTGCGGCAGGTGCTGCATTTTGGATATTGATATACTTTTAGTTTGCTCATGTTGTTCTCCTTTAATGGTAGTGATGAGTGCGCTACGCTGGCAAATTATTCTTCCGATCGCTGTTATCCTCAGATTTCTTGATTTAGTCCGCTTGTTGCGGATGAAATCCGAGGATAAAGGCGAACACTCCGTTTCTCCAGAACCAATTCGCCCTCTCGCTAACATCACTAAGATAATTTTTACCTCAAATTCGCTTTCGGGCCTTGCTCCAATACATTCTCCAAGGCCGCCATATCAGGCGGCAAAGGAGCTTCAAAGATCATTTCCTGCAGCAGCACCGGATGCTTGAACGTCAGACGCACCGCGTGCAGTGCTTGACGTGGTATGGAGGCATCTAGTGCTGCAACGGACTCCAACTGTTCACTTTGAGTTAAAGTCAATTCCGGTAGATTATACAGCTCATGACGATACATGCTGTCACCAATCAAAGGACAGCCGATAGAGGTCATGTGGACCCGAATCTGATGAGTACGACCACTCTCCAGCTTCAGTTCAACTTTTGAACCTTGTGCGTATACGGTTTTAACCTCATACCGAGTCAGAGAAGGATAACCATCCGGTGTCACGATACGTCGATGCGGCTCCTCAGGATCACGGTCAATAGGTCCGTCGATATCGCCGAAAGGCTCCACAGGAGCCCCATGAACAAATGCAGCATAACGTTTGTCCACTGTACCCGCAATCATCTGCTCAGAAATATGCTGATGGCTATACGGATTCTTGGCGATGACTAACACACCGGAGGTTTCCTGGTCCAGACGATGGACGGGTCGAAAGCGGAAACGTTCATTTTTTTGCGCCCAATAATGAACTACTCCGTTAGCCAGCGTATCAGTGTAATGTCCGTGTGTGGGATGCACGATGATCCCTGCTGCCTTGTTTACTACGAGCAGATGCTCATCTTCAAATAGAATTTCAAAGGGAATCGGCTGCGGTAAAATATCATCCGAAGTCTCTGTTTCCATGCGAATCTGTACAATATCGCCTGCCTTAACATGTACGCTGATATAAACACGCTCTCCATTTAATGTAATCCCTTGTTCTGTTTGCTTAAGGCGTGACAACAATTTACGTGAGACATCCATCCGTTTATGCAGGATCGTCTTCAGCAACCAGTCATCCTCTTCTGGCGGTATAATGTAAGTAATTGGTGAATAATAGCTAGTCATATTAGTCTCGGAACACCTTTTTACTGCGAATGTATTCTACATCAGTAATCCCTGCCCGTGTATTAGCCGTCCTAGCCAGTGCAAAGAAATAATCGGATAACCGGTTCAAATAAATAACCGCTTCCGGGTTAATGTCTGCATTTCGTCCAAGTGTAACTGCCCGGCGTTCCGCCCGGCGGCAAACCGTACGGCACACATGTAGAACCGAAGCCAACGGACTGCCCCCAGGGAGGATGAATTTTTCTAGTGGTGGATTCTCTGCTTGAAGCTCATCAATCCAGCCCTCCAACCGTTTAGCCATCTCACTTGTTACCATATATTGACCACCATCACCTAGCTTAATAAAAGCCAGATCGGTTCCGCAATCGAATAGCTCATGCTGAATTTCCAGCAGCTGCTCGCGTACATCATCAAACTGATCGTCCTCCATCAGGCTCCTTGCCTGACCTACAAAGCAATTCAGTTCATCGATCGTTCCGTAAGCTTCAACTCGGACATCGTCCTTACCAACCCGGCCGCCAATCACTGAAGTTTGACCCGCATCACCCGTGCGTGTATAGATCACCATGGCTTACTCCTCCTATCCATCTTCAAATCACATAATGCTAGTTTAAGCTTTCTTATATAAAAATGGCAAATGAAGAGTATAGGCATATTCTCTCCAAGTGTGACTGCAATGTTGCGATGTGTGAGCTTAAAGGAACAACAAAAAGAGGACCCTAGGGTCCTCTTCAACAGCATGTAGCGACGTTATTTTCCAACTGGACGCCCCTTCATGTATTCATTTATCTTGAGATCCAGTAAACTGCTAATTTCAATCACATTATCTGAAGTGAATGATTTTTCCTGCAAAAAAAGCTGCTCCATTTTGCTACGGAGTATTCTAATTTCATCTTCCAGAGAGAGCATGCGAGCAGAAGCATCACCCTTGGGGGACAGTTTCCCACTTCCAGAAAAACACTGCCCTCCATAGGAAGGTAAGTAATAATCGGCACTAAGCACAATCATCCCTCCTAAAAGTATTATTGAGCGCGTGCCACAAAATGTCATTAAAGTAATAAAAGCAACTTCAAAGCAACGCTTAATTCCAGAGTAAAATACGTCCTTGTTAGTTCTATTATAGGGGTTAATTACTCTCAAAGTAAAATAATACCATAGGATTATAGGATAGGCTATAGTCCAATTTTCTCTATTCCATTCTCTCTCGTTCCAGTTGTGTGACAAAAGCACCAATGCGTTCAATAGCTTCATTCAGTTGAGCTACTGATGTAGCATAGGAGCAGCGTAAGTAACCTTCACCACCTAAACCAAAGACACTTCCAGGTACAGCTGCCACCTTATATTCAAGCAATAATCGCTGTGCAAACTGATCAGATGTCAGTCCTGTTTTGCGCACGCTTGGAAAAGCATAAAATGCACCTTGTGGTTCATGGCACTCCAGTCCCGCATCACGCAAACCCTTAACAATCAGCCTCCGCCGTTGGTTATAAGAATCGACCATTCGATCCTTCTCTTCCATCCCATTGGTCAGTGCCTCAAGTGCAGCCACTTGGCCCATCGAAGGAGCGCACATCACAGTGTACTGGTGAATCTTAAGCATAGCGGAGATCAAATCAGGGTGACCACAAGCATAACCCATTCTCCATCCAGTCATGGCAAAAGCCTTGGAGAAACCGCTGACCAAAATCGTACGGTCCATCATACCTGGCAATGAGGCAAAGCTGACATGATTAATTCCATACGTTAATTCCGCATAGATCTCATCCGAAATTACAATAAGATCATGCTTCTCTACAACCTTGGCGATCGGCTCCCAATCCTCTCGGGTCATAACACTTCCCGTTGGGTTGCTCGGGTAGCACAGAATTAGAACTTTGGAGCGTGGAGTAATCTTCGCTTCCAAACTCTCTGCAGTAAGTTTAAAGTCATTCTCTCCGATGGTTTCGATACCTACAGGAATACCTCCACCAATAGCCGTTATCGGCGAATAAGAAATATAGCAAGGTTCTGGTATGAGGATCTCATCGCCCGGCGTGATCAAAGCGCGCAGAGCCAGATCGATAGCCTCACTTCCGCCGACCGTTGCTATAATTTGATTGGCAGGATCATACTCCACTGCAAAACGGGTGTGCAAATAGTTCGCAATACCCTCCCTTAGTTCAGGCATTCCTGCGTTGGATGTATAGCCTGTAAATCCTCTTTCCAGCGAATAGACACAAGCTTCTCTGACATGCCACGGGGTCTTGAAATCAGGTTCCCCGACTCCGAGTGATATGATATCCTTGCTGCCTGCAGCCAGATCAAAAAACTTACGAATACCCGAAGGCTGAATTTGCTGTACCAGCGGGGCCAAATAAGAATTCATTGATTTGCTGTCTTCTCCAGTTAGCTGCGTTTTATTCGTGATCATATGATTACTTCCTTTATGGAGAGATCATCAGACGGTTGTCTTCCTCATGCTCCTCGAAGATGATCCCATCCTGTTTGTATTTTTTAAGGGTAAAATTCGTTTTAGTTGAGAGTACTGAATCAATTGGAGACAGCTTCTCGGAAACAAAATTGGCCACTTCACGTAAGTTTCGGCCTTCCACTTCTACCAGTAGATCGTAAGCACCTGACATCAGATAAACGGATTTCACTTGTGGATACAGGTAGATTCTCTCGGCAATGCCTTCAAATCCGCGACCCCGTTCGGGTGTAATCTGTACCTCAATCAGCGCTGTCACTTTCTCGTCATCGACTTTATCCCAGTTTACAACGGCTGCATACTTAACAATTACATGGTCCTTCTCTAATTGCCCAATCGCCGTCTTTACGTCTTCTTCTTCCTCGCCAAGCAGCGTAGCTAAGAGTGCAGTAGATCTTCTCGCGTCCTCTTTAAGCAGTTCCAGCACTTTCCTCTTTAGTTCGTTCATTTCCTTCATGCCTTCCCTCCGGATAGTTCGCAAATGACGTTGCGCTATTCATGCGTCGCCCCGCGAAAAGAGTTTAATACTAATATGACATGAATTGAGCATCTCTGCAAACAAAATAACCCCATATGATATCCGCATAGAAGACTAGGTTTACTCAGCTAAATGGATTTTTATACAAAAAACGCCCGTTTATACCGGAGCTCTCGGTATAAACGGGCGTCAGCCTTAAGGTTATGTGGCAGGATGCTTCATCCGCTAACCATCTTGGTTACATTAAATGAGACGGTTGATGTTGTCCATTCGAATGAAGGTGGCTGTTCGCATTGTGAGCAATAGATCCAGTTTGTCCTGTTTTTTGCTGCACGAACTGACCTGATTTTTGTTGCAATTGCTGTGCAGTTTGAAGCTGCTTGTCCACATCTTGGCGCAATGCTTTTGCAGGCTCAGGATACATATTCATTTGGGACATATGCGTATACAGATCGCCCTGAAGTCGAAGCGTGTTCATAGTCATCTCATTAAAGACCCGGCGAACCGCTGGACATGCCGATTCCGTAGCAGCTGTCGTATACTCACGAACCGTCCGCTTCAAATCACACAAAATGGTGTTCATTAAATCCTCATCTGGCATAAATGCTGCTGGATTCTGTGCGTTCATTTTATACCCTCCTTAAGATTAATAATGCAATTATTGTGGGCTTGTTGGTGCGTACTGTTGATGCTGCTGGAGTAACTGAGTAAGTGTATCCATGTGCTGCGTGTGATTTTGGATATGCTGCAAACAAACTTGTCGGACCTGCTCGTTCTGCGTTGTCGCGGCGGTAGCCGCACATTGCTTAAGAAGCAAGTCCTCATTAGAGATGGAGTCTGCGATATATTCCAATTCTTTTCCACTTAGTGCCTGCATTTGCATTGATTGCATGAGTTGTAGTCCCTCCTTGTAGTTGATCCAAACAGGCTTTAGTATACCGCCAAAGCACACCATTTATTTGCCCAACAGCACTAGAGAGTTATGACAAAAATAAGAACATGCTGCGAATGAGACGGTAAAATGCCGCCCATACTAAATTATGGAACAAATGAAGGAGCGATCATTTTCATGAGACTAAATAGCGGCACCCCACCTTGGAGAAGTACTTTACAAGACCCACCAACTTATCCTGCGCTAGAGGATACCATTCACTGTGATTGCCTGGTTGTAGGGGCTGGAATGGGTGGAGCAATGGCATCCTATCGCTTGTCTTTAAGCGGAGCTGAGGCTGTTCTGATCGAAAAAAGACGCGTCGGAAGCGGAAGCTCACATGCCAATACTGGTTTACTTCAGATATCTAACGACAAATCGTTAACCTCATGCATGAACACGTTTGGAGAAAAGAGCGGCTTGCTCTTTTATCAGCTGTGCCAAACAGGGGTTAGAAATATTTTGGATCTGCGAGCCAAGCTCGATATCGATCCCCAGATCATTCCTCGCAGCAGCCTTCTATATGCCAGTACACCAGATGATGTACCTGCTCTGCGAGAAGAATATAAGAATCTTGTTGCTCACGGATTCGATTCTGATTTCTGGGAAGAGGATGAAATTGCTTCGGTGTATTCTTTTTCTAAACCTGCTGCACTTTATTCACGCAGTGATGCAGAAGCGAACCCTTTCCGGACAGTTCACAGCCTGATCGCCAAGGCAGCAATGAATGGTGTACACGTTTATGAGCAGACCGAGGCTAAACAGTATGAGTTTACTGAAGATGGAGTAATTTGCCACACAGAGAACGGACGTATTATTGCGAAGAAGGTTATTTTTGCAATGGGTTATGAAACGCAGGAGTTTAAAAAAGACCGAGGCGCTGAGCTGATCAATACGTATGCAGTGATGACCAAACCTCTGAAGGAATTCCCCAAGTGGCATGAGCGGAGCCTCCTCTGGGAAACCGCCCGTCCATATTTGTATTTTCGGACAACACCGGAGGGACGTATTATTGCAGGAGGAAAAGATGAACCGTTGACGGATCCAGAGCGCCGTGATATCAGAGTGATTTCACAAAGTCAAAGGTTATTGGAAGAGCTGGAAGCTTTATTTCCTGAGATCAAAGGCATTGAGATAGAATACTCCTGGGGTGCTGTATTCGGCTCTACGCGTGATGGGCTTCCTTATATCGGCCCTCATCCCAAGTACCCTCATTGTTACTTCATCGAGGGTTATGGAGGCAATGGGACGGTGTACAGCATGATTGCTGCAGAGTTATTAACAGATACGATTGCGGGTAAACATCGGCCGGAGCTTGATCTATTCTCATTGACACGATCAGCCAAACCTTCTCCTTCTTAGAAAACGGACGTGAATAAGCAATATTGAGGTTTTTTAAAAAAAGCTTAGTCCCCTTTTGTTCATTAAGAGGACTAAGCTTTTTATGAGGATGCTTATGCTTTATCGGTACTCAGATTACGTACGAGCTGAATACGATCTTCCTGCGCTAGACTGTGCTGTACATGGAAACAAGACGGGCACACATACACATTAAGGGAGAATGGAGATGTTAGTACAGGTCCACCTAGTGTAGCCGGTGCAGACGGCTCGAAGTTGCTAACAAGCTGTTTACCAGCAAGGATAGTTAACTCATGGCATTGTGTACATTCCGGAGCTTCTTCCTGAATCGCTAAGATGCCCGATACACGCTCTTCATACTTATTCAAATCATAATCGTCACCGAATTGGTTGAGCGTGTTGTAAATAGGAACTACACTGTCTTTGTCGACGTCTCCCCAAAGATCATCATCATTAATAACCTCTTGTTTAGGTTCTTCTACAACTTCTTCTTCCTCTTCTTCAATGCCGTCTATCCCTACAGTAACTGTACGATATCCGTTAAGTTCATTGTTGCAGTGAGGGCAATTTTCCTCGGGTCCGAATTCCTCGTCCCATACGATTTCGGTATGACACCAAGGGCATACAGTTGTTTCCATCTTAATAATCTCCTTCATACTCCACGTTTAAATTTAGTTCATCATTAAATAAATAATACCGGCTGCTATAAAAGCAATAGCTGACACAAACAGAACTCGGGTAAGAATCTTCATGATATCCTCCTAATACCCCACAAAGTGGAGCTGCTCATTTCAAAGCTTGTCCAGCTTCATCTGGAATCCTTTGTAGGGAGGTGCAAAACTTTCTATTTTTTAAAATATAGCTGCACCGATCACATAAGACAACGAAACCGAGATCAGCATCGCTATTAGCCCAACAGCACGGTTATCTGCAGCGATCTCCTCATCAATAGAGAACACTGGGGTTAGGAATTCAAATAAAAAATAGGCAAGCAGCAGCAGCAAAAAACCGACGACCGACCACTTCATCGTCTCATAAATCGAAACACCTGATTCAATGCTGAAACGCAGTACGTTGCAAATTCCGAAGATTTTGCCACCAGTAGCCATGGCTACTGCCAAGTTCCCCTTGCGAATTTCTTCCCAGCAATTATATTTCGTTACCATTTCAAAAATAGACAGAAATACAACAAGCCCAAGAATTGCTACTGCAAAGTAACCAAGCAAGGCACCTAGCGGATGACCCAGCAAAAGATCAATATCTCCTTGCACACTTTTCCCTTCTTTCTGCCGGGCAATCCCGCTATTGCAGCTCAGCCACGGTTACGCCTGCGCCGCCTTCATTATAATTTCCAAGCCTATAGCTCTTAACATGTCTGTGCTTACGCAAATATTCTTGAATTCCTGTGCGGAGCACACCTGTGCCTTTACCATGAATAATAGAAATTTGGCCCAGATTTCCTAAGAAGGCTTCATCAATAAAACGATCCGTCTCCATAATCGCTTCTTCCAAATTCGTACCTCGCAAATCCAGTTCTCTACGAATGTTCTCATCACGGGAGCGTTTAACGGTTGTCGCCTGCCGAAGGGGCGTTGGTACAGAGGCCGCTTTCGAAGAGAGCAGTTCCAAATCATCCAGGCTTACCTTCATCTTCATGATCCCAAACTGTACTAAAGCCTCTTTAGAGCCGCTTAATTCCACTACAAAACCTTTTTGGTTTAAGCTATCTACTTTCACTTCATCACCAGGACCAATCGTCCGCGGAGTCTTAGCAGGCTTACGAGTAGCGGCTTTCTTACGCGGTGAAGGTTCGGCTTCGTCTAGACGTCTCCGTGCTTCAATCAGCTTATGCTCTTTGACTGAAGCGCCTTCTTCCATAGCTAAGCGGCGTAAATCACTGATAATTTCCTCAGCTTCTTTACGCGCTTTCTCCAAGATTGCGCTGGCATCTTTCTCAGCTTTCTCCAGTCGTTTGTCTCGCTGACTTTCCAGCTTCTCCAGCTCTTGCTGCTGTCTGCTGCGTAATTCCTCTACTTCGCGACGGATACTCTCTGCTCGCTCATGTTCCTGTTCCGCTCCAAGTCGATTCTCTTCGAGAGAGGCAATCATATGCTCTACACGTAGATCCTCTTCCTTCACTTCGCCGCGTGCATGCTCCAGAATCGCACCTGGCAGACCTAATCGCTCTGCAATTGCAAAGGCGTTGCTTCGTCCAGGAACACCAATCAGCAAACGGTAGGTAGGGCTGAGACTTTGGACATCGAATTCCATGCTGGCATTGATGACCCCTTTACGCTCATAAGCGTAAGCTTTCAATTCGCTATAATGCGTGGTAGCGACCATACGGCATTCAGTCCGGTGAATATGTTCCAGAATGGCAATCGCCAGCGCGGACCCTTCTGCCGGATCCGTTCCTGCACCCACTTCATCAAGCAGAATAAGACTCTTGGGAGTCATTCTCCGCAGAATGGAAATAATATTCGTCATATGACTGGAGAATGTACTCAGACTCTGCTCAATGCTCTGTTCATCGCCTATATCTGCATAAATGGCATCAAACACACACATTTGACTGCCTTCTTCTGCAGGGATGAACAACCCAGACATCGACATGAGACTCAACAGTCCAATGGTCTTGAGTGTAACGGTTTTACCACCCGTATTCGGTCCGGTTACAATAATGGAGCTATATTGGTTGCCGAGCTCCACATCCAGAGGAACAACATGCTCCGCGGGAATAAGCGGATGGCGTCCTTTGCGCAGCTTCAAATACCCACGATCGTTCATACGAGGCTGTGTAGCCTTCATATCTCGGGCAAGACGCGCCTTGGAGAAGATAAAGTCAAGCTCGCCAAGAATATCGATATCATAAGTCATTTCTTCGGCTATATCAGCTACAAGCGCTGTCAACCTATGCAATATGATCTCAATCTCCCGTTCTTCACGCAGCCGTGTTTCACGCAGCTTATTATTCATGGCCACAATGGACTCAGGCTCGATAAATAAAGTGGCTCCTGATCCGGACTGATCATGTACAATGCCACCGAAATGCGCACGATACTCCGCTTTTACAGGAATAACAAACCGATCTCCACGAATGGTTACCAGCTGATCCTGCAGCATTTTAGCAACGGAAGAAGAACGAATCATGGAATCCAGCTTCTCACGAATTCGGGTCTCTCCTCCGCGCAATTCACGGCGAATCGTAGCTAATTCAGAGCTAGCTGTGTCAAGTACATCTGCGTTCTCGTCTATACATAAACGGATGGCATCTTCTACATGTTTTTGCTCCGATAAAACATCGCTGAGTGAAAATAGGAATTCAATCTTCTCCTCCTCATGCATAGCTGCCAGGAATCGTTTGACTCTTCGTGCGCCGCCAATGGTAGTTCCCACTGCCAACAGTTCAGTTGTTCCCAACATTCCACCTATAGAGGCACGTTTTAGTGCTGCTCGAATATCGCTTATCCCGCCGAATGAAGGAATACCCTTCAGACGATCTACATTAGCCGCTTCGTCCGTGGCTTGAAGTAGCTTCTTTACACCTTCAAAATCACCGGACGGTCTTAGTTGCTCCGCAGTCATTCGCCCCATTGAGGTTTGCGTATATTGCATTAATTTATTTAAAATCTTGCGATATTCAAGCGTATGCAAAATTTTGTCGTCCAATTACAGTCACAGCTCCCTTCATAGATGTTTCCATTATACAGAATTCAAGCCAATTTCGCTATTTGGTATCGGTTAAAGCATAAAAACAAGTATTAAGGTCACAATAAGAACTGCACATATCCTTAGCTTGGGCCAAAGGAGGTTAGTACAGTGAATTTCTTGAGTCATGTGGGTCGTTTTATTGTAGCAGCGCTTGTTCTGATGGTCGTTAGTTGGATTGTTCCACAGTTCTCGGTTGGTGGCTTCTGGAGCGCTCTAATCCTTGCACTGGTGATTGCGTTACTCGGCTGGGTTGTCGAAGGAATCTTCGGCAAAAAAGCAACGCCCTTCGGGCGCGGTATCGTCGGTTTCATCGTTAGTGCATTAGTCATCTGGGTCGCTCAATTCGTAGTGAGTGGGGTCAGTGTTTCCATTCTAGGAGCTATCCTGGCGGCGTTGGTCATCGGTATTGTCGATTTATTTTTGCCGGTATCCACGCCGTTTGAGGCAGCAAAGTAACGAAAGCTATTCATAACACAGAACCCCTATTTCCGGTTCTTTTCCGGTAATAAGGGTTCTGTGTTGTTTTTATCCTTATGACACAATCTCCGCTTCATGACTCTCAACACAATTGACCACTCTGTTCTTACCTTGCTTTTTAGCGGTATAGAGCGCTTTGTCCGTTTTACGAAAAAGAAGCTCTTTCCCATCCCCAAGCTGATAATCACAAATTCCAATGCTGACAGTAATCGGCTTATTCCCAGCCTGCAAATGCTCGATTTGAGCAATATTGATCCGTAATTTTTCTACAGCCTCATAAGACTCTGAAAAACTTTTGTCTGTAAAAATCACAGCGAATTCTTCACCGCCATACCTAGCCGCAAAATCATTTAACTCAATCATACCGCCCACCTTGTCCGCAATTACCTTAAGAACAAGGTCCCCAACCCTATGTCCGTAGGTATCATTAACTTGCTTAAAATTATCTATATCGAAGAGCGCCAGCTGTAGTTGAAGGTTGTTGCTTTCACATTGCTCCAATAATGAATCCAAATATTCATGAAAGGTTTTATGATTATATAGTCCAGTGAGTGCATCTATCTTCAGCAGCTTATCCGAAATAGCCCTCTCCACCATTAGATCTTGGCCTTCCTTCGTTAATCTCTCCAGATTTACACGCGCTTCCCGCGCACGAATAATTACAGCAAGAGCCATCCCTACAAATATTATAAACACACACTCTACTATTAAGAATTCAAGCAGCGGTTTATGTAGGAATGGCCGTTCCAACCCGAAATATACTCCCGCATAAAACACAATACTAAATAGTCCCATTAGATACAGGAGCTTACGATCAAAATAAATAAGAGCGACCATAATCGGCATCATGAGCGTCATCTGAGCACCATCGACAAAAGGCTCTAATACAAAATACATAAGGTAGGACACTAAAAACCCACAACTAACCACCCCATATTTAGGGGATTGTTTACTATAACGAAGCCACAGCTCCGCAGTAATCATAAGGACCACAATTAGTAAATTACAAGCAATAAATAAGTGCCATAGATTCGTGTCCATGGTTGTTTTTATTTGAAGTCGGTCAATATTCGACAAAAACAGCAACTGTGAGAACAATAAAAGAATAACTACCATCCAATAACCTTTTAAGATTCTACGGTGCCAAACCTCCGTATTTAGCGTATCGTTAGTGCTTGAAATATGTATCCCCTACTTTTGTACGTTAATGTAATAGCTTTCATTATAATAAATTTTAGTTATATTTTCATCATTTATTTGCAATTTACGACAAAGTTTGAACAGTCTCCCTTGTTCACGGATTTTTCACATTTAATCAAAGCGCTTACTTAAATTTTAAGTTATGATGTCTACATAATTGTCACATTTTCACTATGCTTGGACTTCTTAAGAGGAGGTTTGGATCATTAAAAAATTTGCAATTCTACTTTCAATTGTGTTCGTTATAGCACTTACAGCCTGTGGAAACAGCAATGATAGTGCTGCTGGCAATGCTAACACATCGGAGCCGGAGATCGAGGCAGAAACAGAACTTACAATTACAGCTACGAATTACAGTTTTGATCAGGAAGAATATCATCTAAAAAAAGGTGTACCCGTCAAAATTATTTTTAAAAATGATAGCGGCAATCACGGTATCCTTATCCCTGAATTTGAACTCCAGCTTAATAGCAAAAAGTCCTCGAAAGTAATTGTTCCAGAGGAAGCCGGCACATTCGAAATGACCTGTTCGATTATGTGTGGATCCGGACATAGCGGCATGAACGCAAAAATCATTGTGGAATAGATGAATCATTAAAAAGCCGATCGTTAGGGAATTGCCCTGACGATCGGCTTTTTAATGAAGTGAGAAATATAAGACATGGTGTGAATCTTATTCTTTCGAATATATTAAACAAAGAGGGCTGACCTGAAATAGATCTCTCTACACATCAGGTACAGCCCTCTTTCTTGCATCCGACATTCAACTGTCCTGTTCGATCAGTTGAATCCATTCATTATATTCATTCTGAAGCTTGGCATATTCCTCTTGAAGATTACGATGCTCATCCGTCATCTTCTGTAGCTCATTTTGATGCATCTCAAACTGGACCTGTAGCAGACGAAGTTGTCCTTGGGCCAATTCATAGTTCTCGCCGACTTCACCAAGCTGCTGAAGCACCTCACTGCGTTCACGTTCAATAGATTTCTGCTTAGCCTCAGCCTCACCGGCCTCCTGCTGCCAAATATCTATCTCTTCACGCAGCTTCGCTTCCAAATCACTCCACTGCTGCTGTCGCTCGAATAATTCCTCGTACTTTTGCTTCCATGAAGCGCCGTACGCCTCTGCTTCCCTCAGAACATCCTGCTGCTCTGCAACCGTAGCAGCGGCCTCAAGGCTAGCTTCAGACAATTCCTCTAAGCGTCGAGCTGTCTCTTCGCCTTCTTCTTGCAGCAGTTGATATCTTTCCTGTAGACGTTCTCCATCTTGCAGCACTTCATCATATTGAGAGATCAGTTCCTCATAGCGTTCACGAAGTGCAGACAGTTCCTTCTGAACCTGTCCACCTTGTTCACGGAGTGCTGCAGTTTCGTGTTCTGCATCTGTACGAAGCTGAGCTTCCCGATCTAACTGTTGTACTAAACCATCCGCTTGACCACGAAGGATCTCAATCTCCTTTTGAAGCGCCAAAGATTTCTCTTCGGTCTCCAGTAGGTTCATTTCAAGCTCACTAATATCTTCCATCCGTTTATCCGAGAGCTCCTGCCAATTTGCTGCCTCCGCCATAGATCCAGCGAGTTCTTCCTGAACACGGTGCAGATTGTCATTCGTTTCCTGTAGTGACTTCCGCAGCTCTGATGCTTCATTCTGAGACTGCTGATAACGCTGGCGCAATTCTTCCAGCTCTTCATTCAACAGCGTGCCTAGCTCAGTAGCAGTACGCAGCTCCTCACTGAGCTGTTCTTCACGTTTAACCACCGCTTCATATTGTCCGAGCAGCGTCTGACGAGCATCTCGTTCACTCTTAAGACTGGCTTCAGCCGAACGGAGTCTAGACTGAAGTTGTCCTGTTCCACCACGAAGCTCAGCCAGCTGTTTCTCGAGCTCTTGAATGTTTTGCTTATGTCTATGTTCCTGAGTACCTTGTGACTGACGAAGTTCCTTATTCTTAGCAAGCTCCCGTTGTAAAGCTTCCCGTTCTTCAGCCAATTCCTTGCTTAGCTTCGTTGTCGTGCTCTCAAGCTCCTTACCCAGTGTCAACTTCGTCTTCTCGAGTTCCTTACCTAATGTTGATTTGGTTTCCTCAAGCTGTTTCTCTAAGGTTGATCTGGTCTCGGTTAACTCAAGCTCTAGAGCAGACAAGGAGTCTGAATTCTCCTTAGTCAGCGTCTCACGGATGTTCTCCAGCTCTTGCAAATGCGCTGCCTTCTGCTCTTCCAACTGCTGTAGACGGATGGCTTCTGCATTCGCTAGTTCCTCTCGATGATTCTCACGCATAGCAGACTGTTCAGCCTCATAACTTGCCCGCAGTTCCTGCAACTCCAGCTCACGCGCAAGCAGCTCCTCTTCCAGCTTCTCTCGTGCGGCTTCAGCCGCTTGGGTTGCCTCTTGCAGCTGGTTAGCATGTACTTTACGCTCATTCTCCTGAATTTCCAGATGACGCTTGCGCTCTTCTTCAACCGCAGCAATCAGTCGTGTAGCTTCTTCTTTAGCCGCCGCTTCAAGGCGTTCATATTCTTCTTGTCGCTCCCGCTGAACCTCCAGCAGGCGAGATACTTCCAATCGCAGTTCACTGCGTTCACCTGTCATCATGTTGAGTTCATTTTTAAAATCCTGAACCTGAATAGCCTGCTCCGCCATATGTACTGCTGCAAGCACCGCTATGCGCGGCGTATCCAGTCTGTTGTGTGATTTAGAAATCGTGCGCATATGTTCGTCAACATAACGGGCCACTTGTTTCATATATTCAGTGCTGCTTCCGACGAGTTTATAGGAAGTTCCGTATATCTCCACGGCGACACGTGTCCGGTCCATAGCCACAGTTGTGCCCTCCTTTGTATGTGTGCGGATTCTAAGTTAGTCTTACTGTTTCTATTGTAGCTTTTTTCTTAAGCATTTGGCAAAATCCCTTGTAATCAATAGATTCTCGCTGATATCCTCCGCATTTCACTCTACCCAGAAAAAGCCGCAGCGAATCTCAGTTTCTAAATGGATTCGCTGCGGCTTTACACAATTCCTGCTATTTTCTTAATTCTGCACCAAAAGTTTGTTGAAGGACTGATAATAGCTTATCATGCACCTCTCCAACCTCTTCATCTGTCAATGTATGTTCACCGTGACGATACAGCAGTGAGATCGCAATACTCTTCTTTCCACTCTCTAACTTGCCACCAGTGTACACGTCGAATACCTGTACGGATTGCAGCAAAGTTCCTCCGTTTGCACGGATGGAAGCTAGCAGATCGCCTGCTGGTACCGTTGAATCTACAACCACTGCAATATCCCGTTCCATACCTGGGAAACGTGGAAGCTCATTATATTGCAGACGGCTTTGCGTGTTATCATACAGCGGCTGCAATAGAATCTCGGCTACATAAGTATCCACTAGATCAAGCTCTCTTTGCAGTTCCGGATGAAGCTGGCCCATAGTTCCAATCTTCACACGACCCTCGTCTCCGACTAAATATACCGATGCGGAACGTCCAGGATGATACCCTTCTGGACTATCTCCCTCGTAGATAATTCTGTCTGTAAGACCCAAATAAGCAAATACAGATTCCAGCGCACCCTTCAAATCAAAGAAATCTACAGGCTGTGCAGAAACGTTCCATTGCTTCACGGTTAGGCTACCGCTAAGCAACAACCCCAGCACCGGCAGTTCACGCGGCTGACGAGTCAACTGTTCTTCATCTGTGAAGAAGACATTGCCGATTTCAAACAACGCTAGATCGCTTTGACGACGGTTGGTATTATAGCTAGCAATATCCAATAGTTGTGGCAGAAGGCTAGTACGCAGTACACTGCGTTCTTCACTCATTGGCATAGCCAATTTAACCGCTTGTGAGCCTTCTGATAACTCAGGGAACATTTTGCTTTGTTTCGGCTGGATGAAGGAGTAACCCATCACTTCCTGATAACCGCCATGTGACAACAGGCGACGCAGTTCACGGCGGAGTGATTGCTTATGCGTCAATGCGCCTGGCGTTGTAACACCTTCAATCAGAGTCGTTGGAATATTGTCATACCCGTACAAACGAGCAATTTCTTCGATAAGGTCAACATCATAGCTGATATCGCCACGTCTAGTTGGCACCTGAACTTCGATCAATCCTTGTGCAGTATCCCCGCATTTGAAATGTAGACGACCAAACAAAGTCTTCACTTCTAGCAAGGACAGATCTGTTCCGAGATAACGGTTCAGCTTCTCCAAGGACAAAGTAAGTACCTTCTCTTCTCCTGCGACTGTTCCTGCTTGCACAATTCCTTCATGCACAGATCCGCCAGCATAACGCGCAATAAGTACTGCAGCGCGATTCAATGCAGGGATCACTGCATTTGGATCCACTTCTTTCTCGAAACGAAGCGATGCTTCCGAGCGAAGTCCCAGTTGACGCGAGGTTTTACGAACGGTTCCTCCGTCAAACTTAGCAGATTCCAGAACGAGATTTACCGTCTCAGCAGTAACTTCCGTATCCTGACCTCCCATTACTCCAGCCAGAGCTACAGCCTTAGCTCCATCAGCGATAACGAGCATATGTGGCTCAAGCTTCCGTTCTTGGCCATCAAGTGTAGTCAGGACTTCACCTTCGTGAGCAAGACGAACGCCGAGTTCTCCGCCTTCTATTTTATCTGCATCAAAAGCATGAAGCGGCTGTCCGTATTCGAGCATCACATAGTTAGTGATGTCAACGATGTTGTTAATTGGACGAATCCCTGCCGCCATCAGACGATTCTGAATCCACAGCGGGGATGCTGCAGGTTTAACACCTGAGATATAACGAACTGCGTAATGACTGCAATGTTCTTCATTCTCAATCTTAACGGAAATAGATTGAGCAGCTGCTCCGCTGATCTCAATCATTTCACTCGCAGGATCTGGTAATTTGATGTCACGTCCAAGAATCGCGCTCACTTCATAAGCAGCACCAATCATACTTAGACAGTCTGAACGGTTCGGAGTCAGATCGAATTCCAGAATTTCATCATCTAGACCCAGCAACTTTGAAATATCTTGACCGATCTCTGTACCTTCAGGAAGTACAAGAATTCCTTCTTGCTGCTCTTTAGGAAGCAATTTATCATTGAGTCCCAATTCTTTAGCCGAGCAGATCATCCCTTGTGATAATACCCCGCGCAGCTTCGCTTTTTTGATATCCAGCCCTGGCAGCTTAGCGCCAACAAGAGCTACAGGAACGGTTTGTCCCGCAGCTACATTCTTTGCGCCACAGACGATTTGCAGATCTTCACCTTGACCTGCATCCACGATACATACGTTCAGTTTATCCGCATCAGGATGCTTTTCTTTCGATTTCACATAGCCGGTTACGATGCCGGAAATCCCTTTATTGCGGCGCTCTACTCCGTCAATTTCAATGCCGGCAGCGGTAATCTTCTCCGCTAGCTTTTCGGCGGTTACTCCTTCAATCGATGTATAATCAGCCAACCATCCGGTTGATACTTTCATGTCCGCTCACTTCCTTTATGTTTCAGATGTATTTATCTACTTGCCGTTCGATCTGCTTCCTGTGGGAGTAGTACAATTTAGGATTACTCGATCAAAGCTTCATAACCGTCCTATTTAGAGCAGTCACTACGAAAAATATTGGACTTCCGATCGCTGTTATCCTCAGATTTCCTGATTAAAACCACTTCTCGCGGTAGAAATCCGAGGATAAAGGCGAACGCTGGCGCTTCTACAGTTCCAAAATTTCTCTCCGTTCCTTCTATTAATAGTCTTTTATTAAGCAAGATCAGTAACCCAATTGCTACTTACTCCTAACCCGTCAGCCAGCTCGCCCACCAAAAATCTAAACGCCCTTGAACTGCTTTACAAAACTCATATCGTTGTTATAGAAATGACGGATGTCATCGATGCCGTATTTAAGCATAGCAATCCGTTCAACACCCATACCAAATGCGAAGCCGCTATACTTAGCAGGATCATAGCCACCCATTTTCAGAACATTTGGATGTACCATGCCGGCGCCAAGGATTTCTAACCATCCGCTTTGCTTGCACAGTCTGCAGCCATCGCCGCCACATTTGAAGCAGCTTACGTCCACTTCAACGCTTGGCTCGGTGAATGGGAAGAAGCTCGGACGAAGACGAATGTCTGTATTCGGGCCGAACATTTCTTGTACGAATTGCTGCAAGGTGCCTTTCAGATCACTCATCCGAATGTTGCTTCCAATAACCAAACCTTCAATTTGATGGAACTGGAAGGAATGCGTTGCATCGTCATCATCGCGGCGGAATACTTTACCCGGGCAAATGATTTTAACTGGAACTTCACCGTTCATAGCCTGCATAGTACGAATCTGTACCGGAGACGTTTGAGTACGCATAAGCAGGTCATCCGTTAAATAAAAGGAATCCTGCATATCGCGTGCCGGGTGATTTTTAGGCAGATTTAGGGCTTCAAAGTTATAATAATCGGTCTCCACTTCCGGGCCTTCAGCCACACGGTAACCCATACCAATGAAAATATCCTCAATTTCCTGAACCACTCTGCTAAGCGGGTGAACGCCCCCTTGCTGCATGCGGCGACCTGGCAATGTTACGTCTACTTTTTCAGCCTGTAGACGTTGCTGAGTCTCTTGCTGTTGAAAAGTCTCTTGCTTCGCTCCAATAATCTCCTCAATGGCACTACGCACCTGATTCGCTACTTGCCCGATAACCGGACGCTCCTCAGCACTAAGTCCTCCCATACCACGTAGAACTTCTGTAAGCTCGCCTTTTTTACCGAGATATTTCACTCTTAGGTCATTCAAAACCTGTGGATCCATAACCTCCTGCAACTTAGCCAGCGCTTCAACCTTCAATGCTTCCAACTTCTCTTTCATGGCCGTGTACAGCCCCCTTCAATCATTGTCTAGTTCAACAAAAAAAGGCCTTTCCTCCCGGTAAGGGACGAAAAGACCGTGGTACCACCCTTGTTAGACAAGCTGATCTGTTCCCCTTAAGAGCTTCATTCCCTCTTTTAGCTGGACAGATACCTATCTCACTTTATACAGAAATAACGGTCTGTGACCGGTTTCCCCTACGCTTCCTTACAAGGCAATCTTAAGGAATTCAAGGAACTGCTCCGGAGTGAACTTCGACAGCTCTGTATCCTAGAAACGCTCTCAATCACCGGCGTCTCCTCCCTGTAAGTCAGGCACTGTGTACTCTTCTCCATCACTGCATTTCACAATTCAATCTAATTGTCAGGTATCTCTTTTATGCAAGAGATATGTCTGTTTATTATATGCAAAATCTGTCGTTTTGACAAGTTCAAGCATAATTAGGGCAATTTTTATCTGGCTTTAAGCTGGCTTTAAGGTTCAGAGCCATTTTGGGGACTTTTTTTCAGCTAACGTTCAGCGGAGCTTGATAATTTCCATTATTAAGAAGGCATGGTTGTACTCAATCATAAATCACCTTCAAAATACAAGGACTTTCATACCGGGAGGGAATTACATGCATGCACGAAGAACAAAAGTAGCTGTGATCATACTTAGCGCAGCAGTTCTGAGTCAAGCTTCAGCGTATGGAGCATACGCGGCATCAACTACTACTTCATCCACCAAAACAGCAACTGCCACCACTGTATCCACTCTGGATAAACTCGGCTCGATAGCTTTAAAGAGTAACTTTAGTGTGAAGCTGACCGATGTTGGCTTTTTGACTCAGGATGGCGGCAATATTCTTACATACACCCTCAGCTATAACAATGGGAGCGGAAACAGCATCAATCTTGTGGACTATTTCTCTAAAGTAACTACTGCAGGAGGAACCGTTATCCAAGGAAGCCCAGTAACCAGCAGTGCAACCATCAAATCTATCCCCTCCAAAAGCAGTCAATCCGTAACCTATTACGCAAACGTCGGTAAATCCACATCTTTAAATGGAGTGAAGATTTCAGTATTCGGTTGGGATTTCAGCAGTACTGATTATCAAAAAAAGCTGGGGACCTTCACCTTGCCTGTGGCTTTTTCACAAGCGGTCGCTAGAGGCCAAAGTAAAAAGATAACCTTGAATAATCAGCCCGTAACAACCAAAACAGAAAGTCTGCAAATTTACAAATATAACGGTAAGGTATACGCCAAAGTAGGTGTGAGCTTAACCAATCAAGGAACCAAAGTGCTAAGTGATCCTGGACTTAAGGGATACCTCGCATCTGCAGGAGGATCTGTATTTGAATTAACGCTTGATGATACGAGCAGTAACTACAAAGTACAGCCACAGGAAAAAAAGACGATCTACTACATGACGGAAATTCCCTCTTATATGAAGACAGACAATATGACTCTGCAGTTTGCTGGAGAAGATACCTCATTAAAAATTGCTTTGCCCATCGTCACCTATAACCTTCCCGCTGCTACCACACCAGATCTTGTCGTAGCTAGCAATGTCATCAAGAAGCTTACGATCAACAATAATACTGTCGAGACGCAGTTAAAAAGCGCCAATGTCTATGCCGACAACGGCACCGCGAAGTGGACGCTGCAATTTCGAGTAAAAAATAGCGGCAACAAGGCGATTACTTTGCCTGCTTATGAGTTTACCGTTAAAGCCGCTGAGGGATATAGCTTTCCGTTGGACACGAAGGCTTTCGCAAACCTTACACTCAAACCCCTTGAAGAAAAAATAATTGAGCTCAGTGCAGAAGTTCCGCTAACGATAGCTCAAGGAACGCTACAGCTGCAAATGACTGAACCCGCTGTAGAGGGTAAGATCATTTTTCCTACAGCCTATTATCAGATTCCTTACACACTCCAAACTAACAATTGGCAGGATACAGAATACGCGGTGGAGAACAGTTACGGCACATTTGCTGTCAAGCTTGAGAACATCCAGCGGCTACCTTGGGCAGACAAAGATCAGCTTGTAGCTAAAATCAATATTCGCAACACGAAATCGACCTCTGTGCAGCTTCCTGCATTTACAAGTGTCATTAAAGCTGGTGAGAGTGATATTAGCAGCACTTCCCAAGTCGTCACAGAAAGCACGCAAACCATACTCGGGCCAAATGAATCCGCAGACGTTTATGTCGTGGCCAATGTTCCTTACACCTACCAGTTCAATCAATTAAAAATAACGCTGCAAGAAACCTCCGGCGAAAGCAAAATTAATTTTCTTTCTTTAAGTACAAATCAGTTGGACAGCCGTGTTCAGGAAGTTGCAGCACTAAGTTCCTTCCAAATTGACCTTGAAAGTAAAAAAGCAGAAGTGTTAGAGCGCCGGACAACGGTTTATCAGGGTGCAAGCTCCAATATCATGTACACAGAACTGGAAATGAACAGTGAGGAAACACGTAAATCGGAGCAGGCTCAACTCGTAGCTTATTACAAAACGCCTGACAATCAATATTACGAAGCCGAGGTCAACCAGTCTACCACTTCCACGAGCCCTAACGGAAAAAATCTGGTTACCGTCTGGACTAAGCTTCCACTTGGAGTAGATCCTTCTCAGCTTGTTCTTTATGTCGGTGAAGGGGTATCCGAAGGAAAACTTACGGCTCCTGGCGGGAAATCAACGGGATATATCAATACGGTGTCACTGGCTCTAAATAATGTTGCGGTGGAGTCAAAAAGTAATCTTTTGGATGTAGAATTGTTCCCTTATACCCTATCCGTTACAAATGCAGTCGCCTCCGTCACTGGTGGAAAAGATACGCTAAGCACTGTCCTAACCTACAACCTGTCGAGCAGCACGCTTTACGAATCGGGTACCTATGAGCACAAGCTTGTACTAGAGCTGATCGACCCCTTCGGACAAACGATGGAGAAGACATTAACACTGGGCACAGATCTACCATTAGGGAACTTCAAGTCATACACCACAACATTCACAAGCAATCTTTACAAAACTCTAGGTGGCGGCGCGATCCAATTGAATGTATACGACGAATTCCAAGGTCATCGAAATTTGCTGGGAACTGGGACCTATGTTGTCACTTATCAGGCAGCGTCAACGACTTCAAACAACAATTCCACTTCAAACACCGATTCTAGTGCTAACAATCCATCCGACACTTAGTAAGTGTGCGAGGTGTGGCCTATGTTAAAAGAAATTTGATGATCTATGGAGGAAAGAAATGAAGAAGAAAAAAGTGTTGCTCTGGACCATCGGAGTAGTAGCTGTAGTAACAGCCGGATTGTTGGTGTATACATTTTTACCTGATAAGAGCAGTCAGGCTGCTGAAGTGCCCGTTAATACAGCCACGGTTACGAAGGGCGATATCGTAGTAAATGTATCTGGAGCAGGCTCCGTCACGGCCACTGAAACAGGAAAAGTGAAAACGAAGGACGCTGGAACCGTAGCTGAGGTGCTTGTCAAAGAAGGCGACAATGTGAAAAAAGGTCAGACATTAATTACCTTCGAAGGCGATGATTTGAGCGACAATCTCAAGCAGGAACAAATCTCTCTTACCTCGCTTGAAGAGGATCTTCAGGACAAGCAGGAGCAGTATAAGAAGCTTGCCGTGGCAGGTGCCTCCGAGGATGAATTAGCCAGTGCCAAACGTTCGATTGAAAAAGCGAAAACGGATATCGCTTCTCAAATCGAAAAAATTGCATCTGTACAAGAGGATATGATCCCTCCAGATCCCCTTACCGCCCCTATTGACGGAACTGTTACAGCAGTTAACATAGCCAGCGGTGAAAAAGCGATGGATGGCTCTGAACTCATCGATATCACCGATTATGCTAATTTAAGCGTCATAGTGCAGGTGGATGAGCTTGATATTCCTACAGTGAAAATAGGGATGCCTGCTACCATTTCATTGGATGCCCTGCCCGACACTGAATTCAAGGGGAGTGTTACTAAGATTGCCAAGGAAGGCACCGTCTCGAACGGAGTCTCCCTCTTCGATGTTACCGTTGGCTTAACCACCTCCGAAGGTGCCCTTGTAGGGATGTCGGCAGAAGTTTCAGTTACAACAGCTGAGAAAAAAGATGTATTAACCGTACCTATTGAAGCTGTTCAAGAAAGAAATGGCAAGTACACAGTTTCTCTCCCTTTAACAGCGGGTTCAGCGGGTTCAACCGATTCCTCAAAAGCCTCTAGCGAGGGCCAAGCACCGATGCCTAGCGGGGCTCCTGATGCTCGCGATGGCGCTATGCCTAGTGGAGCGCCTGATGCTCGCGGCGGTACTATGCCTAACGGAGCAGCTGGCACAAGAAACCGTGGAAATAGTAATCAGCGAACAGTTTCCGTCGAAGTGGGCATCCATGATGAGAGCAGTATTGAAATTGTCAGTGGGCTTAATGAAGGAGACAAAGTGATCATCCCTACTGTCATCTCTACCAAAACAGGTACAACTAGTACTGAGATGCAAATGCAAGGTGGCATGGGCGGTATGGGTGGCGCCGGTTTCGGCGGCGGCGGCTTTAGTGGCGGTGGTGGCTTCAGTGGAGGTGGTACTGGTGGCACGGGCGGAGCACCTGGTGGTGGCGGAGGTGGCAGTAGATGAGTGCTTTAACGCCACTGATCCAAGTCCAGAATATGACCCATGGCTATACTATGGCCGGAGAAACTATGACAGTTCTAAAAAATCTTTCCTTTACAATCGACTTCGGAGAGTTCGTAGCGATTATAGGTCCTTCCGGTTCTGGAAAATCAACACTAATGAACATGCTCGGGTGCCTGGATGTATCGGATGAGGGAAGCTATCTTCTAGACGGACAAGAGGTTCGCAAGTTATCCGACAACAAGCTGGCAGTTATCCGGAATGAGAAGATCGGCTTTATCTTTCAAAACTTCAATCTCCTCCCCAAGTTATCTGCTGTCGAGAATGTGGAGCTTCCGCTAATATACCGCGGCCTCTCACATCGAGAACGCAGAGAAACAGCGCAGCAAGCACTCCTTAAAGTTGGTTTGGAGGAGAGAATGCATCACCGACCTTCTGAGCTTTCAGGAGGACAGCAACAGCGTGTAGCGATTGCGCGAGCCATGGCTGGATCTCCCCCGATTCTACTTGCAGATGAACCTACCGGAGCGCTTGATACGCGAACTGGACAAGAGGTCATGCAGATGATACGAGAATTAAATGAGCAGGGTCATACAATCATCCTAATCACACATGACCTCGAAATTGCAAAGCAAGCAAAGCGGATCATTCGTATTCAGGATGGCAACCTCGTAGAAGATCGGAGGAATGCGAGGTGAAATTATTTCAAAGTATGCGGATGGCTCTAAAAAGTATTTACAGCAGTAAAGTAAGAGCTTTTTTAACGATGCTGGGTATTATTATTGGTGTATCATCCGTTATCATCCTCGTTTCTGTGGGGCAGGGAACTACTTCTCAGATTACGGAGCAGCTTAATGGACTCGGAACAAATCAACTGACGGTAAACATCACTGGCCGTGGGGCTACCACCTCCCTCACCTATGAAGAAGCTTTGGCACTTGGAGATATAGAGGGGATAGAAAATGTAGCTCCTGTGATCAGTGGCAACGTTACAGCCAAGCATAATACTGAGATTGTTAGCGTTACTGTTGAGGGCATTACACCTTCTTATGAGGACGTTAAGGATTTTCATGTACAGTCAGGACGTTTCCTGCTTGATATTGATACGGAGTACCGGCAGAAGGTAGCGCTAATCGGCACAGGTACGGCTGAGGATTTATTCGGCACAGATGATCCAGTAGGCCAAAAGGTACAGCTAAACGGGATCAGCTATAAAATCGTCGGTCTTTTGGAAGCGAAAGGCTCTAGTCTAAGTGGTTCCAACGATGATATCTTATTGATCCCTATAGCTACTGCAGAACGTCAGTTAAAAAGCAAAGGCGTACGTTCCATCACAATTGCGACGACTTCAGCAGACACTGTAGCTACCGTAAAAGATAAACTAGAGAGTACACTGGATGCTAAATTTAATTATGCGGATAATGCTTTTAGTGTCTTTGACTCTCAAGAGATGCTGGAAACTGTAAATTCTACGACAGCTACGCTTTCAATGGCACTTGCGGGAATTGCCGGCATTTCTCTGTTTGTCGGGGGGATCGGCATTATGAATATTATGATCGTATCCGTTAATGAAAGAACAAGAGAAATTGGTATCCGCAAAGCAATCGGCGCCAAAAAGCTCGATATTCTCGCTCAATTCATGATCGAATCCATTGTGCTTAGCGGATTAGGTGGGGTGATCGGTGTTGGCATTGGAGTCGCTGGTAGTTGGTTACTAGGAAAGTACACTTCACTTACAGTATCCATTGCTTGGGATATGGTACTGATATCTTTTGTTTTCTCCTTGCTTATCGGCGTGATTTTCGGAATGATGCCTGCGAACAAAGCCGCACGGCTTCGCCCCATTCATGCACTACGTAACGAATAGTAACTTCAAGTCAGCTGCCACAGTCATTATTATGACTAGGCAGCTTTTTTTTAACATAACAGAACTCATATTTTTGGGGCTGAGCTGGGTATCATTTACGAAGGCGTTGGGTAATAGGATTTATGGATTTGAATATAGATAAGGCAATAGGCCCATACCATAATCATTTAAATTTTTTATTATTGATATTTATTTGAGGAAGCGATTGCTCTATAAGTAGGACGTCCTATATACTTGTTGTACTACAAACTGCGATCCACACACAATTTATCTTTCCCATGCCTCAATTCCCACTATGTTACAACACCTCTTTTTTTTACATAATTACTCTCAACATCTTTGCCTGAAAATAAAACACGCCTGCCACAAATGGAAGTTCCGCAGGTTATAGTTAGCAGCAATAAGATTTGTTAAACATCTTATGCGGGGAGAAGATGACCGTGGCTGGATTTTTCGATATCAAAGTAACACGCAAACTAATCTTTATTTTCGCTGCGATCTCCATTCTACTGGTTGGAATTAGTGTAGCTTCTTTACTCTATCTAAATCACACCATTAACAGAATGTCAGATTCTTTATATGAAGATGTATTTGAGAACTCTGAGCTCATACTGAGCGCTGATCGTGATCTGCATCAAGCCGCAATCGCTCTCCACTCCTCCATGAGCTCGAACCTCACTGACGCTGAACGTGATCAGTTCATTCAGGAATTTAAGGACAATAATCAACAAGCACAAGAACGGGTAGGCCTAGCAAGTTCAGACATCAAATCTATCAACAAACCCTACAGTGATTTGAAACAGGCAAATATACTTACTGAATTAGAGAACGAGCTCCATGCCTTCGAAACATCCCTAGTCCTATGGAAGAGTACAGGAAGTAAATTGATAGCTGAACGGATGCAAATCGGATGGGACCCTGCTTCATATCATGCTGTAAGTCTGAACATGCAGTTAAATGAAGTCAGAACTCATCTAGATCAATCAGAAGACCTGATAGACACCTACGCTTTACAAGTAACAGATGGGTTCCAAGATAAAAAGAGTGCACTCTTTGCGCTATACTCATTGGTCTTCTTTATTCTGCTTCTAGTTATTATTTATCTGGGTCGCAAAATCATTTGGCTCAAAAATGAAATGCTGGAGGAACAAACACTCTATCAGCTAATCGGTGAAACCATGTCTGACTTTATTATTTTGACTGATCCTAACGGGTTGATACTATATAGCTCCCCTTCACATTCAAGTATTCTCGGCTATGTTCCTAAAAAGGGTGACCCACTCTCCAACTACATTCGTGAACCGGAAATTGCTTGGGCTAAACTAAAGAGTGTCGTTCAAGGAACCCCTCGTATCTCAGAGCTACGAATGCGTGGAGCTGAAGGGCAATGGGTATGGCTGGAAACGAAGGTGTCGCCTGTTCGGGGAAGCAATAATTTCCCAGCACAATTTATGTTAGTGTCCCGTGAAATTACACAACGGAAGCAATACGAAGAACGATTACATAAGCTAGCCTTCTATGATCATTTAACCGCGATTCCCAACCGTGCTCATTTCAAAATGTACATGGAGAATCTCATCAACCAACCCGAGGAACGGAGAAAGAATATTGCACTCGCATTGCTGGATTGTGACAGATTCAAGCAGCTAAACGATACCTTAGGACATCTGGCCGGAGACGAATTTCTCCAACTGCTCTCTCGAGAGCTTTTGCAAACGGTTAAAGGTGTAGGCCAGGCGTTCCGGATTGGCGGTGATGAATTCGCGGTGGTACTGCACCGATTTACTTCTCCAGAAATGTTAGATGAAATGCTACAACGGTTGCTTAAGTTATTCAACAAATCTTGGTCTATTGACAATGGATCTAGCTTCCACACCTCCGCAAGTATTGGTGTAGCCCTATTTCCTGAGCATGGAGGCAGTATTAATGAACTTCTGCGTGCCGCTGATCTAGCTATGTACCTTTCCAAAGACCATGGAGGGAATGAAGCTAATCTCTACTACGAGCTTTTAGATGTAGGTTTATCCAACCAGATCATCGGAAAACCATAAGATCAACAAAAAGAGCTGTTCCGGGGTACAACTAACCCTGAAGCAGCTCTTTTTTATTTTTTTAACTGGTTAACTGCAGATGATCATCTGAGATCCCATCATTCTCCTGATCACGATCTATAACCATGACCTTGATCAACTCTTCATCCTTGGAACAATCAATGAAGCGATCGCCATCCCCATCTTTCTCTTCCCAGTCATTAAGTCGTAATATATACCCGATAGAATCGGTATCTGGCAAGACCTCAATTCGTGCAACTGCACGCCCATCCTCCATATACCGAAAGTCGCATTGTCCGTCCTGAATTCCTGTATCCCAAACCCAAAGATTCCAGCCTTGATATTTCCCATCTGGCCGCTCATAGTGTACTTCGATAATTTTGGACCGCGGTGCTGGCTCACCACATTCATCATAGAGCACCATCATCGACAAGCCTTCAATTTCCACTTCGCTACCTGCGACCTTCCGGAATGCTTCTGTCCCCGCTCGGGTATGATCCACTACCACGTTCCAACCGTTGTTAGCTTCAGGAAGAGATAGCTTTACTCGATCATTATTGGCATTAAAGATGACTGTTATATTGTTCCAGAGGTCGCCTCCTGCATGATTTCTAAGCAGGTACGACACGATCCCCCCATCACAGCGCAGAAATTCCAGCGAACGCTCAATTTCCTGCCGACCATGTAGACGAAATGCCGGATGTGTACGCCGCAGTTCAATCAAACCTTTATAATATTGAAATACAGGCTTAAACATACTCTTCATGTTCCAGCGGATCGCGTTAATCGTATCACCGCTACGATAGCTATTATGATCTCCAAATTTACTGCGCAGTAGCTCATCACCGGCATGCAGGAATGGAATCCCTTGCGAGGTCAGGATGATTCCATTTGCAAGTAGGGATCGGCGCACGGTCTCATTGCTGAGAATATTCTCCAGATCTACATTCACGTAAGGATTAGCCCGTGAAACGGCATCCTGAAATCCCCCTTGAACGGTAAGCACCTTATCCCATAAATTCAAATTGTCATGGGCCGTTACATAGTTCACCGATTCCACTGGGGAGTCTGTAAATTCGTGGATGGCTCCTTTGATTCCGGCTGCAATAGCCCCTTCTTTGCCGTATTCCCCTGTAATGAAGCCCCGTCCCCATCCATCACTATCACCTTTGATCGCGGAACGAAAGTTATCATTGAAGACAGCATATCCTTTCCCCCGCTGCACACCTTTTAGCGTCTTTGTTGCCAGTGGAGAATCTCCACCTGTCCAAGGTTCGCCATATAACAGCAGATTAGGATTCACCTCAAGTCGAAGCTCTTCCGTTATTTCACGCATGGTCACACTATCCATCAGACCCATAAGATCAAATCTGAAGCCATCAATATGATACTCCGTAGCCCAGTAGGACAACGAATCCTTAATATATTTGCGTACCATCGGACGCTCTGTAGCCAGCTCGTTACCAACTCCCGAGCCATTAGATAAACGTCCCAAGAAATCACGTCGATAGAAGTAATCTGGGACAAGCGGCTCGAAGGGGCCCTTCTCCACAGCGTACGTGTGGTTGTAAACCACATCCATAATCACTGAAATCCCACGACTATGCAAAGCCTGAACCATTTCTTTAAATTCCCGGATCCGTAGACCTGGATCGGTAGGATCAGTGCTATATGATCCTTCCGGTACATTATAATGCTGAGGATCATATCCCCAATTGTAGTCGGTATGTTCAATGGACGAACCACGATTTATTACACTTAACTCATCTACGGTCTGGAAATCAAACACGGGCATCAGATGTACATGGGTGATACCCAATTCAACCAGATGATCAATACCTATTGCATTTCCTTCCGGATCTCTTAAGCCAAATTCGGTAAATGCTTTGAATTTGCCCTTATAGTACATGCCAGAGCTCTCATGTGAGGAGAAGTCACGCACATGCAGCTCATAAATAACCGCGTCTGCAGGATGCTGCAATGGAGGAGAAACGTCCTTCTCCCAATGCTCAGGATGGGTCCTACGCAAATCAACGATTGCTGTTCTTAAACCATTTGCCGATACGGCTGTTGCATAAGGATCTACTGCTTCCGTCACATTTCCATCAGCAAATACAGCACGGTACATATAATATTTCCCTTTTAAATCACCTGATAACTTAGTCTGCCAGACTCCGCCGTTCTGACGCTGCATATATATAATACGCCCACTATCTGTAGAGCTCGGATCAAATCCAATGTTACGTTGATTTCCATCTGTTTCGTACATAACTAGAGATACAGCAAAAGCAGTAGGTGCCCAAACTTTAAATACACTGTACTCCACCGAGTACGTCAAGCCCAGGTCTTTACCTTCATAGACCTCTAACATTAATTCTGTATTTATAACATTTTTACTCATGAGTTAACACCATCCTATGGCTCCCTGGCTAACTTATAGGGATGCTTATAAGTCCAAATATTTCCAATTTAGATCATATTAATACTTGCACAGCTCTGCAAGTCGGTAAAGGAGTATAAACTTTCTATGGATTCATACTATTATTATATGTAAGACATATTTACAGGTTTGGGTTCCTTACCGACTTTATACTCATCACTATTACTATCGGCATAGACATCTGTGCAATAAAGCAAATAAAAAGTGAATTTAATTATTCTAAATTGAGTATAACGCTCACGTATGAACTTAAGCCAACGTAAGAAATAAAATTATCGATATACACACAAAAAAACCGACCTCCAAACATCGGAAGTCGGTAATAGTAGTTGGAACGTTATAAAACGTTTAACGGAGTAATGCATATGGAAATAGTTAGTTAGTGATGCTTTGAACAAGTGCAGCTACTTCTTCAGCAGTGCCAAGTTGCAATGCTTTTGCAGCCAGTTCCTTCATGTCGGCAGCCGACAATTTAGAAATTTGACTACGTGCTGGTAGAATTGACGTTGCACTCATACTGAATTCATCAAGGCCAAGACCTAGTAAGAGTGGAATCGCTGTTGCGTCCCCAGCCATCTCACCGCACATTCCTGTCCATTTACCTTCTGCATGCGCTGCATCAATTACATTCTTGACCAGACGCAGGATGGCCGGATTGTATGGCTGATACAGGTAAGACACCCGTTCATTCATACGGTCAGCAGCCATTGTATATTGAATAAGGTCATTCGTACCAATACTGAAGAAATCAACTTCCTTTGCGAACTGGTCAGCCAGTACAGCAGTGGAAGGAATCTCAACCATAATGCCGAGCTGAATGTTGTCAGATACTTCCTTGCCTTCTTCACGAAGCTTCGCTTTCTCTTCAAGCAGAAGATCACGAGCTGCACGGAATTCACCAAGTGTTGCGATCATAGGGAACATAATGCGAAGATCCCCATGAACACTTGCTCTCAGTAAAGCACGCAGTTGCGTACGGAAAATATCTTGACGATCCAGACAAAGACGAATCGCACGGAATCCTAAGAAAGGATTCATTTCCTTTGGAAGATCCAGATACGGAAGTTCTTTGTCGCCACCGATATCAAGTGTACGTACGACTACCGGTTTGCCTTTCATATTCTCAAGCACAGTACGATAGGCGTTATATTGAATTTCCTCAGAAGGCAGCTTATCGCGGCCCATGTATAGAAACTCAGTACGATACAAGCCTACACCTTCGCCACCATTCTCAATTACACCATTGACATCGTTTGGTGTACCAATGTTAGCCGCCAGCTCCACGTGCTTACCGTCTGCAGAAATCGTTGGTTTATCACGAAGTTTCTTCCACTCTGCAATTTGCAAGTCGTAAGCTTCCTGCTTGCGAACGTACTCTGCCACTTCTGCTTCACTAGGATTAATAAGAACGTCACCGTTCAGACCATCGACAATCACTAGATCCCCAGAATTCACTTCTGTCATGACATTCTTAGTTCCAACTACCGCTGGAATTTCCAAAGAACGTGCCATAATCGCGGAGTGTGACGTACGTCCACCAATGTTTGTTGTGAAGCCTTTAACATACTTGCGATTTAGCTGTGCTGTGTCAGAAGGTGTTAAATCCTCAGCGATAACAATAACCTCTTCATTGATTTCTGCAGGACTAACATAATGAATACCCAGCAAGTGGTTCAGCAGGCGTTTGGTCACATCACGCATGTCAGCTGCACGTTCTTGTAAGTAAGCACTCTTCATGTTTTCGAACATTTCAATGAATTGTGTAGCTACTTCGTTTAGTGCATAGTCCGCGTTAACCGATTCCTGACGAATTTTATCAATTACGGGATTAATCAGCTCAGGGTCCTCAAGAATCAGCAGATGGGATGCAAAAATCTCTGCTTTCTTCTCTCCTAGTTCTGCTAAAGTACGCTCTTTAATGGTCTGCAGTTCAGCACTTGATTTAGCTAGTGCGTCATTCAACTTGGCGACTTCTGCTTCAGGATCACTGATATTAGTTTTTGTAATTGTATAATCCGGATGTTTCAGGATAAAAGCACGGGCTACTGCAATCCCTGCTGAAGCCGCGATTCCTGAAATTTTATTCATGGATTTCCCCTAGCCCTTCTTTAATCATTACATCAGAAAGTGCGCTCAGAGCTTCAGCTTCTTCGCTACCTTCAGTAATCAGAGACAAAGTGTCTCCAGCTTCTAGACCCAATGACAATACGCCAAGGATAGATTTCAATGTAACTTTTTTGCCTTTTGCTTCTGCAAAAGCTTCCGTACCTTTGAATTTCGTAGCTGTATTTACCAAGGCAGTTGCCGGACGTGCGTGAATTCCATCTTCATCGATAATTCTGAATGTTGTTTGCATAATATTATCCAACTCGCTTTCTTTTAATAGAATATTTTTAAATTTATAGTGAAGGCTTCGCTCCCTTTAATGTTTAAAGGAAGCGTCCACCCTTGCACTTTTACTGAATGGTAATAATATCCTTATCACCAATAGATACCTTACCTGGCTTCTTCAAGGTTACGGAAGAGCCTTCTGGTAAATTGGAAAAAATAACAGGTGACATTACTGATGGTGCATGTGCTTTTACATATTCTAAATCCACTTCCATGATCGGCTGTCCAGCAGCTACAAGGTCGCCCTCTTCGACTAGAACTGTAAAGCCTTGACCTTTAAGCTTAACTGTATTAACCCCTATATGAACGAGCACTTCCTTACCTCCATCGGACATAATGCCGATCGCATGCTTGCTCGGGAACACATTAAACACTTTACCGTAGACCGGTGAAGCAATCTTTCCATCATCGGATAAGAAAGCAAAACCATCACCCGTCATTTTTTGGGAGAATACTGCATCAGGAACCTCAGTGATATCCACTAGTTCACCATTTACCGGAGAGACGATATCTTCTTTGATAATCGCTTCACCAGCTTCACCTGCCTGCTGTTCTTCTTCAGGCTGTGGCGTAGCCGCTACCGGCGTTGGTGCAGGTGTCTTCCCGCTAATTACATCTTGAATCTGAGATTTAATGGTATCGGAACGTGTGCCGAAGATCGCTTGAATGTTATTACCCACCTCAAGCACACCTGATGCACCTAACTTCTTCAGACGAGTCTTATCCACACCTGATTTATCTTTAACCTCCACACGAAGGCGGGTAATACAAGCATCCAGATGAGCGATGTTCTCTTTACCACCCAGCGCAGACAAGATGTTTCGTGGTAAATCATCACCCGTTTTAGAAACGGCTTCTGTGTTAGTATCTTCAACCTCACCCGTATCCTCTTCACGACCCGGTGTCATCAGATTGAACTTCCGAATAACAAAGCGGAATCCGAAGTAGTAAATTACGGCAAGGGCAAGACCTACTGGAATTACGAGCCACCAAGCCGTACGGTTCGGGATAATACCAAAGAGCACGTAATCAATAAAACCTCCAGAGAAGGTCATACCAATCTTGACATTAAGAATATGCATGGTCATAAAGGACAAACCTGCAAAAACAGCATGTACTGCGAACAGCAATGGAGCTACGAACAAGAATGAGAATTCAAGCGGCTCTGTAATCCCTGTCAGGAATGAAGTCAATGCTGCGGAAAGCATCAAACCTCCGACAAGTTTTTTATTATGAGGTTTAGCTTCATGATAAATGGCCAAAGCAGCTGCTGGAAGACCGAACATCATGAAAGGATACTTACCTGTTGTAAATGTTCCTGCTGTGAATTCTACGCCATCACGAAGCTGCTGCATGAAGATCCGTTGGTCACCACGAACCAATTCCCCAGCTTTATCTACGTAGGTACCAAATTCATACCAGAACGGAGAATAGAAGATGTGATGCAGACCAAAAGGAATAAGCGAGCGTTCGATTGTTCCGAAGATAAACGCTGCGAGCGTTTTATTCGTATCAATCATACTTTGTGATACATAGTTCAGACCGTGTTGAATTGGCGGCCAAACTAAGGTCAATGCCAGACCAAGAATCAAAGACGTTACCGCAGTCATGATCGGAACGAAACGTTTACCTGCGAAGAAACCCAGGTAGGATGGAAGTTCGATTTTGAAGAATCGTTTGTACATGGACGATGCCAATATACCGACGAGTATACCTCCAAATACCCCCGTTTGCAGTGTTGGAATTCCTAAGACGCTAGCATAGGAAAAGTCGCCTTGGCTCAGGATATAATCATTGACGCCAATTACAGTACCCATCGTAACATTCATTACGAGGAAACCAATAATAGCGGCTAGACCAGCAACACCCTCACCACCGGATAAACCGATGGCAACACCCACGGCAAATAGTAAGGATAAATTATCAAATACAATTTGCCCTGAGTTCATCAATACGTTCGCAATTGCCTGAACTACATCGTTCTCAAGTGCCGGAACGTATTGTAGAAAATCGGGGTTTACCAGCATGTTTCCTATTCCAAGGAGCAGACCGGCTGCTGGCAGTATGGCTACTGGGAGCATCAGCGCTTTACCGACTCTTTGTAAAACGCCGAAAAGCTTTTTGAACATCATGGTCACTTCCTTTCATTATTCACATTTTCAGTAAAACAGATGCCAAAAAAGGCATGAGCAACACAGTATAAAGGTTGTTATCTAACGCTAAGGTTAGATTACCCCAAGATGGGGACTAGCAACCAAAATACTGTAAATCACTCATGCCTGATCGAATCAGTTACACGCTTGGTATTCTGTTTTAATTAGGACACCGATATTGTAGCACCGTTTTTTTGTAGTGACAAGCTTTTTTTTAAATATAAGAAAGTATAAGTTTCACTTTATACATTATCCTTATATTTCTCGCTTCGTCTCCATACCCACTTCATCCTCTTTCTTCTGGGCAAGACGTTGCAAATGAACTGTCAAATAACTGACCTCTGCTGGATACACAGGAATTCGTACTCGGTTCTCAATCACCTTAGTTAATTGCCAAGCCAAGGTATACATTTCGGGATACTCTCGTTTCATAAGACCATCCAGCGTAGAAGTCTCCCGCACTGATTCTCCACGACGCAGTCTTTCTAGAACAAATCGTAGATGAGTCACCAACCGCGAATAATCAAGTGAATCACGTGGAATTCGATATTCGAGATTATTCTCTACGATTCCGATCAAATCACCAATTAAAAGAGAATGCTGTCTGACCTCGGAAATTTGTCTATTACTCAGCGCGCTAACGATATGAAGTGCAACAAAACCCACCTCATCTACAGGCAATTCCACGCCCATGCCTTCATTAATCCGCTCAATCGCATACTCTGCCATCTTATACTCTTCAGGATAAATTTCCTTAGTCTCATACAGAAACGGATTATGAATTGGGATATCTTGTTCATAACGCCGTATAGCAAATGAGATATGATCAGTGAGTGCAATATGAACATGCTCATTAAGTGGTTGACTACTGCTATGCATAATATATAACAAAATTTCATGTACAATCTCAATCAACTTCTCATCCACTTGGGGAAGAAGCTGTTTATATTGTTCCTGTTCTTCCTGGCTGCGAAGAATAAACATCTTCTCCACGGAGGATAGATCAATCCGATCATGCAATTTTCGGTTAAACCCTATTCCTTTGCCAATCACTACAACCTCGGAATATTGGGGATGGTCTGCAATAATAACGTTGTTATTTAACACCTTTGCTACAGTTATGCTACTCATTTTTGACACCTCTTTTATTTCTAAACACCTGACTTCCAAGCAGCAAACGCAACATGAAACGGTACGATTAAAAAACTCTCGCTACCATCATATCATCAACATTCCGATATTAGAAGAACACTCTGCGTTCTATTTCACCCGAAAGGTTCGACTGGAGAACCTGTATACCAACGTCACGGCAATAACCATATAAGCAATCGTTCCCGCAAGAACAACTAGCGTAAATAGTGACGATGCTTTTGGAAATCCGATACAAGCGACGCTTAGTCCCAATACAATGCTGTTGACGATAAAAAAGAACGGATTTTTCATATTTAGCTCCGTGCTGTAGGGTTGAAAGATATAATACATGAACAAATGGTGCACTGAGAAGAACAAGGAAAGACAAAGAATCGTTACCCAAAAGATCACCGCATCCATCAAACCCCAATCTGCACCAGAGAGCAGAAACAGCAGAGTACATGCTAAACATATGGCGACAGCAGGAATAAGATTAAGGCCACTCAATTTAATTAGACGAATCTTAAAATTGTCTAGAATCGCAGCTTGTTCACGATAGAATCCATAGCGCAACAAGCTTAGATCACAATTGTAAAACATCGCTTTGCATACGCGCTCACCTATAGAGGTATAGTTCATTATAAATACAAAAAAGGGAAGTCCACCGAGCAGATATGCTGTAAATTCGGACGAAGTCTCCGGCGAAATAAGCATCATTAGGACAGCCACTATAAAGAGCACACCAATGATCGTTAAACGCCTCTGGATGGGTTGAATCAACAAGCGTTTATGCCTGGAGAAAAAAATAGCATTTAGGTAGGCGTAACCTGTCTTTCCTTGAAAAGCTTTCCCCTTAAGTTCTTCCGACGAAAAGTCCTTCTCCTTGGTCTGAACATCTGCCACCCTCGCTTCTTTCATCATCCGGTTCATATCCAGCAATGGATCATCTATCTTGGTAACGACATCTACAGCACTGCGATAGTTAGGATATTTCCCAATATACACAGCTGCAATTCCTCCAAGTACAACAATCACAAAACTCACTGGGACACTAAATCCTGTCGCATCATTTACAAAAGCATATCCTAGATAAAGAGGCACATAGGCAAGTAGGCCACCTAGGCCAATCACCGACCACACCCAGCTCATCTTTTTAACTAACACAATTTCTTTTTTGTCAAAAAACCAAAGATTTAGCGCCTCTGTGACTATTCTCCAGGCCGTTAACAGTAGTGCTAGCCATACGCCATGCCATAGCGGTGCCCCAAAAATCCCCGCAAACACGGTTAATGCCGGAATAAAATATATAAAGAACGTTAGCCCTTTAAGCAAAAGCGTAGCATGCATATACTGTTTCGCCGGAATTCTCATCAGCTTCACACAGATATATTTATCCCGTTTGGGCTCTAATATAAATACATTCGAAACCCCAGCCACTATAAAGCTCAGAACTATAAAAATATGTAAGAACAATGCATACTGTTCGGCGAGCGGCAATTCTTTGTATGTAAGGACGATTGGCAAATAGATCACAATTCCCAAATAGGCGAACTTGCCTAAAAACCCCCACACTACCTTCAATGCAAGTACTATCCCAGCGAAGCCTTGTTTTAGTGCAATGTTAGAGTAAATATCCCCTTTTAAAAGTTTGCCAAGAACAGGCAGCTTTTTGAAATAGTAAATCAGCCGATTGGCTCCGGACGAACCTCTAATCCTCTGAATGCTGCGAAGTGTGCTAATCATTGTTGCCATCCTGAAGTAAAGCTATAATTTGCTCCTCAAATTCTGGACTTTGCAGAGTCTCACGCGGAATTTCTTGAAGGGTTCCATGATTTAGAATAACCAACTCGTCACATAAATCAGCGGCTAATTGCAAAATATGCGTAGAAAAAATAATGATGTGATCCTGCTTCATCTCACGCAGCAATTTCTTGATCTCAAGAGCCACAACCACGTCAAAAGAAGTTAAAGGCTCATCTAATAAAATCAAAGGCGGACGAGTAATGATAAAGCAGAGCATTTGAATTTTATTCTTCATCCCGTGGGAATAACCCTTAATCAGTCGGTGCCGATCTTCTTCCTCAAACTTAATAATTGAAAAATAATCTTCAATGCTTTTATTCGGATCGATCTTCTCACGGTTGATGTCCATATAAAACTTTACGAACTCATAACCTGTCAGAAACTCAGGCAAAATGGGTAGGGAAAATACATATCCGATGTCCTCGTCACGAAGCGGACGGGCACTATCCTTCTCACCAATAAAGGCAGCTCCGCTATCCATTTGGATCTCACCACTCAAACAATTGAAAAGTGTGGTTTTACCTGCTCCATTCCGTCCAAGCAGCCCGTAGATCTTCCCTCTTTCAAAGGTGAAGTCTGCATCTTTAATCACCTGTTTACCATCGAAGCTTTTATGGATATGATCTAAAGTTAGTTGCACGCTCGCGCACCTCTCCTATTCTATAGCTAAGACCCAAAACATAGAGTAAGCCCGGTAGCAATCACCGAGCTTACCTTAAGTTAAATCATTCTATAGTAGTTATTGCTTTAACTAGTCTTCAAGTTGCTCAGCCACAGAAGTTGAAGCTTTGCTCGCTCCCCCCGATGCTGCAGGAGGTTGTATGGAGGTCACGGGTGTGACCGGAACAGCCTTGCTTCCAGTTGACCCTGAGGATCTAGTCGTCAGCCCTTTGATCAGGGCCTCTACGTCAATTCCAGAGACGCTCTTCAGCATCTCAGGAGCCGTAGACATCAACTGGGTTACATAGTTGCTGACACGTGCCGCACCTTCACCATTACCGGTATCTACAACCGTAAGCTTATCAATGGATGCCAGCGGCTTCGCGATTTGGCCAGCCAAATCAGGCAGCATTTTGACGATAATATCGAGCACGGCTGCTTCGCCGAATTTCTGGAAAGCTTCCGCCAGCTTTTCTTTGGCTTCTGCTTCCGCTAGACCGCGCAACCGGATAACCTCAGCATCCGCTGTACCTTTAGCCAGCTCTGCATCCGCCATCGCTTGACCTTCAAGACGCTTCTGCTCAGCTGTCGCTTTAGCTTGCGTTTCAATACTATATTGCAAGGCATCTGCCTCACGCATTCTCTTCGCCTTATCAGCTTCCGCCGCTTGCTCTACTGCGTAACGATCCGCTTCCGCTTTTTTCTTCACTTCTGCGTCGTACTGCTTCTCACGAACTTGAATTTCTTTGGCTTGCAAATCGATTTCACGTTCCTTACGTACCAGCTCAACCTTCATCTGTTCTTCAACAACGGTCTGCTTTGCACGTGCCTCTTGAATATGATAAGCCTGGTCGGCTTCCGCTTTCGCTGTATCCTGATCCCGTTTAAACGCAGCCACTTTAAGCTGGTTTTCCTTGGAGGCTTCGGCGATATTCGTATCCCGCAGCAGTTCTGCTTTTTGCCCTTGCTCTTCAGCGTTTGCCTTTTGAATTCTCGCATCCCGCACCGCTTCTGCTTCAGCGATCTCTGCATCCCGCTTCACTGCAGCTATCCGCGGTTTACCTAATGCGTCAAGATATCCATGTTTGTCTCGGACATCCTTGATAGTAAAGGAAACAATTTGCAGACCCATTTTCTTAAGATCACGTGCCGCCACGCCTTGAACCTCTTGCGCAAAACGGTCACGGTTACGATATACTTCCTCAACGGTCATCGAACCGAGAATGGCCCGTAGATGACCCTCAAGAACTTCTTGTGCTTCGCTCTTCAGCGCTTCAATCGGTTTGCCCATAAATTGCTCAGCGGCTGTCGCCACATCTTCAGTCGAGCTACCCACTTTAATAATCGCTACACCGTCAGCAATAACCGGAACCCCTTGTTCGGTGTATACTTCCGGGGTCGTCACATCGAGTTTATGAGAAAGAAGCGACATAAATTCAGCCTTCTGAAAGATAGGGAGGATAAATGCCCCACCCCCACGTACTATCTTTATTTTACGACCAGATCCATCGTCTGAAATATGATTTTTCCCCAAGAACGACCCCGTTACGATCATCCCTTCATCTGGTCCAACAGTTTTGTAACGTGCCCAGAATGCGATACCTAGCACAAACAAAACAGCAACGACAACAGCAGGGACTAACAAATACTCAGGAATACCGAACATTAAAGATCCACTCCTCTTCTCTTTTCGAATTCTGACACCAATGCAACGCCTTCTCTAACCTCCACTACAACAACTTTAATCCCTGCCGGAAGCAGCTCATGATCAAAGCTTGCTGCCGTATGCAGGCTATTGCCGGCGCCAAACTTTACCATAATCTCACCATAACCCGTGGCGGGAACAGGAATTGTGATTTCCCCGATCTTGCCAGGCAGATCATTCATAGAGAAACCATTGGACATTTCGCTTTTTTCCATGGGCTTAACCACCCCTAGATACATAAGTACTCCCAAAAAAGCGGCGGCTAACAAAGATAAAGCAATGATCGCCCCAGCTTCCAGAGCGCTGTACCGGGTTAGAAGAATGCCCGCTCCGCCGAACACGGTTATTCCTCCTGCCAGTACGGTGGGATTCAGAAAATCTACGGATACGAAATCAAAGACTCCATGCAAAGCATCTCCGATCACATCACCCACCAGGACGCTGACTATGGCAAATATGACGCCTAGCGCCAAGCAGCCTAAATACAGCGTTTGCATATTTACTTCCTCCTGTCTTCATTCAGGACTGTCATATTACTTTAAACGAATAAAGTAGGTCATTGGTTTCACAAACTTTGGATATTTACCCATAAAAGTTCCATTCTGAGGATAAACGCACGAAAAATGCGGTCAGCAGCAGCGGAGATCAGGGACGATGTTGAGGAGAAATCCACAGTAGAGCATAAACGCAAAGAAGCGATTCATCCATTATGGAAGAATCACTTCTTTGACGTTCTATAACATCTTCTAGACTAAAGACGAAGGGTCTCTTTCGTAGAAGAATTTACTTACAAAGCCATTTTATAAATTTCAACTACATCCTCACGGTCAAGCTTGCGGAAATTACCAAACGGTCCGAAACGGACCGCCTTATCAGCCATGCTGCCGATCTCGCTGTCATCAATATCATAATCAGCGAGTGTCTTCGGTGCACCAATGGAATCCCAGAAGCTACGCAGCGCTTCAATTCCTTCCAGCCCTATTTCCTTATCGTTCTTGCCCGCAGGATCAACTCCAAACACGTTTACAGCAAGCTTGCGGAAACGGGTAGGATCAGTATCGATATTATATTTCATCCATTGTGGGAACAGAATGGCCAGGCCTCCACCGTGTGGAATATCGTATACAGCTGATACTGCGTGCTCGATGTTGTGAGTCGCCCAATCTCCTGCAAAACCCATGCTAACCATACCGTTAAGCGCCATTGTGCCGCAATACATGATCGTCTCACGCAGTTCGTAATTATTCAAATCTTCAATAAGTTTCGGTGCGGTTTCGATCACCGTACGTAGCAAAGTCTCACAGAAGCCGTCTTGTACCGGTGTGTTGCCATCAGTATGGAAATAGTGTTCCAGAACATGAGACATGATATCTACCATGCCGTAGACCGTCTGATCACGTGGCAGAGTGAAGGTATTCTCTGGGTCAAGAATCGAAAATGCCGGGAATGCATGAATACTGCCCCAGCCCATTTTTTCCTTGGTCACTTCGTTGGTGATTACAGAGCCGCTATTCATTTCTGATCCTGTAGCTGCCATCGTCAGCACTGTACCGAGTGGGAGAGCGTCTTGAGCAGCTGCCTTACGTTCAACAAAGTCCCACATGTCACCATCATATTTCGCCCCAACAGCAACTGCTTTAGCGCAGTCCAACACGCTACCGCCGCCTACAGCGAGGATGAGATCGATATTATGCTCGTGACACAGCTCTACACCTTTATGTACGGTGGAAAGGCGTGGATTCGGCTCTACGCCTGAGAGTTCAGTAACCACAGCATCTATTGCACTCAGCTCAGCCATTACCTTATCGTACAGACCGCTACGCTTGATACTACCGCCACCGTACATCAACAATACATTCTTGCCGTACTTAGGAACCTCAGTCTTCAACGCTTCCAGCGTACCCTGTCCAAAAATCAACTTGGTAGGATTATAAAAATCAAAATTACGCATATGTGTAAACCTCCATTAGTTATTTCAGAATGTTTTGCTCACTCGTATTATAAACCTCTGAATACCCGCATTCAAATGGATTAGCTTCAAGCCACATAAAATAGGGGACGTCCTTAAGCCTACAGGCTTAAGGACATCCCCTTTCCAAACTTTAGATCGCGCCGAAGCTCTTCACGAAACGACGGAAAGCAGCTTGCCCTTCCGGAGTCCGTTTATAGACACCCGCGTGTTCAAGAATATGTGTAAACTTGATGCCGACTTCGTTCTGCACAATCTTGACGGCTTCTTCATGCTGTAATGCCGTTCCGAAACGCTCTACAAGCTCCTGAACCCAAGCAGCGTGCTGCGCAAGTGGATGACTAGGATCATTCTTCACCGCTTCTAACAGTGCTTGATCTCCTGTAAGGATGCTCGCAATAGAATCAAGCTCTTCCTTCAGACGACCTGGCAGAATTGCGAGTCCCATGACCTCGATCAAGCCGATATTTTCTTTCTTGATATGGTGCATCTCCCGATGGGGATGGAAAATCCCTTCAGGATATTGCTCGTTAGTCCGGTTGTTACGCAGCACGAGATCCATCTCGAAGCTGCCATCTTCTGCCCGACGAACGATTGGAGTAACGGTATTATGAGGCTGCACTTCACCATCAACTTCGCTGAATGCCAACACTTCTGCTTCAGGATCACTATACGCCTTCCAAGCTTCATAAAGTGCATTGCCACACTCCAGCAATACCGCTGGATCGTCACCATTCAAACGTAATACGGACATAGGCCATTTTACGATATTAATGCTGACACCCGGATAAGATGCATGCGTGAACGTATCTTCCTTAGGCGCTTTCTGAATAGGGAAGGTGTGACGTCCACCTTGAAAGTGGTCATGCGTCAGAATCGATCCGCCAACAATCGGCAAGTCTGCATTCGAGCCAATAAAATAGTGCGGGAAAGATTCCACGAAGCTAAGTAGCCTCTTCAAGGTATCCTTGGTAAGCTTCATTGGCACATGATCATGATGGAATACAATACAGTGCTCGTTGTAGTAAACATATGGCGAATACTGAAAGAGCCATTTCTCATTATTCAGCTGAAGTGGAATGACACGCAGGTTCTGGCGCGGCGGATGATTAACCCGACCAGCATACCCAACATTCTCGCGGCACAGCAGACATTTTGGATAGACCGGCGGCGGGAGCAAGCGGGCCATAGCAATTTCCTTCGGACTCTTCTCAGGCTTGGACAAATTGATTGTCATCTCGATGTCACCGTAAGGCGAATCTTGCAGCCAGTAGACATTCTTGGAAATCCGGTCCATCCGGATATAGTTGGAATCTATGCTTAATTTATAAAAGCGATCTGTAGCCGCGGAGATACCTTTTTCAGCAGCTAAACGGTTGAACTCCGCATTTACGTCTGATGGACGGGCCATTAGGAGTCCCATAATCTTGGCATCCAGCAAGTCACGGTAAGTGTCGCTATTCTCTGGAATCAATCCGATTTCAAAACCATAATCAATCAGTGCATCCAGTGGAACCTGTGGACCTGTAAGTGGACTTTGATCGATCTCGCCAACGAACGGCTCACTAAATCCGAACTGATCTAGCAGCACATTACGGCTATAGTCTTCATCTGATGGAGCAATGAGCTGCTCACGTAGTGCAAACAGAACTAGCTGCTCAATTGCATGTAAGGCTTTCTGGCCAGCAGGCGTAACCTTATTCTCGTTGTGCATTTTCAATTCTCCTTAAGTAGGGTCTCATGCTCTAGTTAAGCTATGCTAAAGCCCCTTATTCTCCGTACCCCTGCGGATTGGCAGAATGCCAGTTCCAGGCGCTTTGAATGATATTCTCTAAGTCAGCATGCTGAGGGTTCCATCCAAGGATAGAGCGCGCTTTATCGGAGGAAGCTACCAGTACTGCCGGATCTCCAGCACGGCGTTCTTGAATAACTACAGGGATTTCTAGTCCTGTAACTTTCTTCGCAGTTTCAATAACCTGTTTTACCGAGAAGCCAAGTCCATTTCCCAAGTTAAAAATATTACTGCTGCTTCCGCTACGCAGATAAGTTACTGCGCGAACATGGGCGTCAGCCAGATCGCTAACATGAATGTAGTCGCGCACACAAGTACCGTCTTCTGTAGGATAGTCGTCTCCGAATACGGCGATGCTCTCCCGTTGCTTCAAAGCGGTTTGCAATACCAGCGGAACCAAATGACTTTCCGGACGATGGTCTTCACCGATTTTGCCACTAGCATGTGCACCTGCAGCATTAAAGTAACGAAGCGCTACATATTTGATACCCAGTACTTTATCAAACCAAGCCATCATGCGTTCCATAGTCAGCTTAGTTTCGCCATATACGTTTGCTGGCTCGGTACGGTCTGTTTCTTCAATCGGCACCTTTTCCGGTTCGCCGTAGGTTGCAGCTGTAGACGAGAATACGATTTTGTTCACGCCAGCTTTTTGCATAGCTTCCAAAAGGCATTGTGTGCCATATACGTTGTTGTCATAATATTTCACTGGGTCCTTCATGCTTTCACCAACCAAAGAGCTTGCTGCAAAATGGATAACCGCATCAATCTCATTCTCGGCGAACAGCTTGCCAAGCAGCTCCTTATCACGCAGATCGCCTTCGTACAGCTTGCCACCCAGTAGCGCCTCACGATGCCCCGTTAGCAGATTGTCGATGACGACCACTTCTTCGCCGCGATCCAACAGCTCTGCTACAGTATGAGATCCAATATACCCTGCTCCGCCTGTTACTAAAATTGCCATTTGATTACACTCCCTTCAATTCTTGGACACCATTACCGATGCCGCAAACGTAGAACTCACCAACCAAACCAGATCTTGTGGTATATGCCTCGCCTACTTCACGAATGAAACGTTCTACATCATCTTCATGTACCAAGGATACAGTACAGCCACCGAAACCTGCACCAGTCATACGAGAACCCAGTGTACCGGGAATACGCTGTGCTTCTTCAACCATAATATCTAGCTCTTCACAGCTAACTTCATACAAATCACGCAAGGAAGTATGTGAGTCATTCATGAACTGTCCAAACTGCTTCAGATCATTGTTCTTTAAGACCTCAACGGATTCTAGTACACGTTGATTCTCTTCCACAACATGGCGAGCGCGGCGTCTAACAATTTCATCTGTGATTTTATCTTGATGTGCTTCGAATTGTTCACGATTGAGCTGTGCCAGATAAGCTAGTGAAGGAACTTCTTTTTGCAAAATAGACAAGGCCTCATCACACTGCTGACGACGCTCATTGTACTTGGAATCTACAAGTCCTCTGCGTTTGTTCGTGTTGCCGATAACCAGTTTGTAAGCACCTGTGATGAAAGGTACCAGATTATATTCAAGCGTATCACACATTAACAGGATTGCATGATCTCGTTTGCCATTAGCAACTGCGAACTGATCCATAATTCCGGAGTTTACACCTACGTACTGGTTCTCAGCACGCTGAGACAAGAGTGCAATCTCAACGGTATCCGTGTCGCCGCCTTCGAGAGTTAGGAAAGCATAAGCAGTCACGACTTCAAGAGAAGCCGATGAGGACAAGCCTGCGCCATTCGGAATATCACCATGGAACAGCAGATCGTAACCTTTAGATACTGGAGTGTTTTTCTTCTCCAATTCAACCATTACTCCAACCGGATAGTCGATCCATTCTCCAGTTTTGGCCTTGCCAATTTCACTATAATCAATAGATGCTTCATAAGGAAAATTAGTAGATGCAAAATTCACTTTGCTGTCACTGCGTGGACGGACAATCAATGTTGTTCCGAATTCCAAAGCTGCCGGCAGCACGTATCCACCGTTATAATCCAAGTGCTCTCCAATGAGATTAACACGGCCTGGTGCATAAAATACTTGAGCTTCTTGCTCGCTTACCCCGTACTTTTCGATGAATTTCTTTTTAAGTTCCTGTGTGCTCATTAATGCCACTCCATCCTTTCGCTGCTTCAGCCAGTGGGAATAAGTAAAGCGTTCTTTATGTATTCATTATAATAGAATCAGTCATCCTCTGATAATGCAATCATGTGTGTAATGTATGGATAAATGTGACTTCCCATAATATAATAATTACACAAATAATTGATACACCCTAAACTATAAGCCATAAAATGACAATAACACAAGAAAGGCTGTCTCAAATGGAGCATACTTATTCCGTAGAATCTAATCCCGTATATTACGATAAACAAAATCTCCATGTACTGTTTGCTGGTCAAAGTCAGACGATTCCTATGCATCAAGCTGGCCCTAAGATTTACGATTATTATTTACTTCACTTTATAGAGTCTGGCTCAGGTGTTTTCCGTACTGAACATCATCAATATGCACTGGGAAAAGGTGATTGCTTCCTTATTCATCCAGGACAGCTGGTCAGTTATGTTTCGGATAAAAATCAGCCCTGGTGCTATCGCTGGGCAGCTTTTACTGGGAGTGAGGCTGATAGCCTCGTGCTGCAGACAGGCTTTACACCTCAAAAACCTGTGGTGACTACAACGGGTGATAGCGTCATCCCAGGTGCCCTTTCCAGTATCATGCAAGCCTTCAAAGCAAACAAAGAAAGTGCACACCTAACTTCTCTAGGGTATCTTTATCTCATTGTAGGTGAAGCCGCAGATTTACTCTCTTCCTTCTCCCGTCTTCCTGGAGCTGAATCGCAGGTTAAGCGTACTGTGAAGCAAATGATCCACTACATGGCCTCCCAATATGCTCATCCAGTATCCATTGAACAAATGTGTGATACTCTTGGCTATAACCGGGCCTATCTATCCCGTGTATTTAAGCAAGAGACCGGATTATCTCCGGTGACCTACTTGCTGAAGCTGCGCATTGAAAAGTCCAGACAGCTGCTGCGTGAACGGCCCGAGCTGTCCGTGGAACAGGTAGCAGCATCCGTGGGGCTCACCGATGCTTTATACTTCTCACGCCAATTCAAACGGTTTTGTGCTCAGTCACCCACCGCTTACCGTCTCACAACGACTAGACATGAAAAAAAGACAAATCAGTAAGGGAAGCCTTTGAAAAAGGGATTCACATATTAGGCAAGTCCAATATGTGAATCCCTTTATTAAGCTGATCTTTCAGTTAGCTTCGGTTATGTTGCATATAGACTCAGATATTCAGGGTAAGCACGAAGATGTATCTCTTTTGCCCTTTTCTGAGCCATTTCCTTCAGTTCTGGCACTTGCTCCGCTTCAACATAGTCAGCGAGAACATCAATCACATCATCAAGGAGCTTCGCTCTAAAATAAAACTCAATCCGTTCCAATATTGCAAGGCCTGCTAAATCAATAACTAGATCCCTACAGTAAGTCCAATCTTTTGATTTATAGAGCGGCCAAAGTAGTACGGAATAATCCATTGCAGCGTCTCCAAAAACCGTAAGGTCATCCCAATCAATAATCCAAAATTCATTATTATCATTGACTAAGATATTCTGCCAATTCACATCATTGTGTACGATGTCCGACGCCTTTCTCTGAAAAGAAGGGTGCTGACTAACCATAATTCTCAAAGCTTCCACTTCTGTATCGAACCAATCTAAAGTGTCCGCCGTTACGAAGTCCAGCAAATGCTTTTCCGCTCTAATAATTTGCAGATCTTCTTCAAATCGATTGATGTATTCGTCAGTAAATGCGGCGGCATAATTGTAGTCCTCATCCTCACTTACAACTGCCATCCTAATTCCTTTATCCGCATGTAATTGATGAAGGGACCTCAGAACCTTTTCAACCACTGGCAGTGGATCGGAAATGGAGCTTAATGGTTTACCTTCGATAAAATCAAACACTAAACCATAAGAATAACCAGATGTTATTTCTTGTGTAATCTCCCTAATCAACCGTGGTGCCTTGTAATTATAAGTCAAATGTTCACTGATCTTAACCCATTGTTTAAGTCCCACTGCTTTTTGTTCTTGCGAGAGTTTTAAATGACGAAAGGTTTGACCATCCGTTATGCGATAAGATTGGTTTACAAACCCTCCAGGATTCCAAATATACTTAGCCTCAATCTTCGACCTATTTAAGCCTATAGATTCCGAGTTGGCTTCGGCCCACTCTTTCACCTTGTTCTCATCTTGAAGCAACTCCATCGATGCAGCTCATCCCTTCACCTACGTCTTCATCCAGTTCCATTCTCCGTTTGAAGAATAGTCTCAATGCGATCCAATTCTGCCTGCGAGAACTCCAAATGCTGAAGTGCAGCTATATTCTCTTCAATCTGACTAACTCTGCTAGCCCCTATCAATGCAGAAGTAACCTTCCCATCACGTAGTGTCCAAGCTAGTGCAAGCTGCGCCAAACTCTGGCCTCTTGAAACAGCAAGCTGATTTAACGCGTGGATCTTGCGCTTCACATCCGGTGTAATTCGGCTTTCATTTAACGCAGCAGAGGGTTTGGCCGCTCTTGATCCTTCTGGGATTCCATTTAAATACTTATTGGTTAACAATCCTTGAGCAAGAGGTGTAAAAGCGATACTGCCAACTCCGCTCTGTTCCAGCACACCCTGTAAACTCCCCTCAATCCAGCGATCGAGCATAGAATAACTCGGCTGATGAATTAAGAGCGGCGTTCCTAAGCTGTTTAAGATTCTAACCGCTTCGAGCGTCTGCTCCGCGGTATAGTTAGATAATCCTACATACAGAGCTTTGCCGGAACGCACAGCATGGTCTAATGCCTGCATGGTTTCTTCAAGAGGTGTTTCCGGGTCCGGCCGATGCGAATAATAGATATCAACATAATCTATGCCCAGCCGCTTCAGACTCTGATCCAGACTAGCCAGCATATATTTACGCGAACCCCATTCGCCATAAGGACCGGGCCACATGTTGTACCCTGCTTTTGTAGAAATCACCACTTCATCTCGATATGGAGCCATATCACTTGCAAGCACTTTCCCAAAGAGCTCTTCTGCTGAACCCGCTGGTGGTCCATAGTTGTTGGCTAGATCAAAATGAGTAATTCCAAGATCAAAAGCACGAGTGATCATTTCTCTGCCATTCTCGTAAGTATCAATTCCACCAAAATTCTGCCATAGTCCTAATGAGATTGCCGGAAGCTTAAGACCTGAGTTCCCGCAACGGTTATAACGCATGTCTTCATATCGTGCTTCATTTGCTACATATACCATTGCTTATCCCTGCCTCTCATTACGCGCTGTTTCTGTACTACCTTATCTTTAAACTACTAAGCGCAATAATAATCTGGCAACCGACAAGCCATGAGATTATCCCTTCTAACCAAGCAGATCCTTTACACTGCCGAGTACTTTCCCAATCCGATCTGTAATCAGAAGATCAGCTTGATCATCAAAAGGTGTCGGGTCGCCATTCAGCAGCACCGTACGTTTGCCCCGGAAATAAGTGACTAGACTAGCCGCAGGCTGGACAGTAAGAGAGGTTCCACCAATCATAAGCATATCTGCAGCTGCTATCGCTTCGACAGAACTCACCAGCACCGAGTGGTCCAATTCTTCTTCATATAGCACAACATCCGGCTTAATAATACCACCACATTCGGGGCAGCGAGGGACGATCTCAGTGGTACTTAGGAGCTGCTCCAGCCCGTAATAACGTGAGCAGTCCATGCAATAGTTACGATGAATGGAACCATGCAGCTCAAGTACCTTTTGGCTACCCGCCAGCTGATGTAGGCCATCAATATTTTGCGTAATAACTGCCTTAAGCTTGCCCTGTCGTTCCAACTCTGCAAGCAGCAGATGTGCGCCATTCGGACGAGCATCGGGATGAATCATTTTACTGCGGTAAAAATCAAAAAAAATGTCCGGTGAGGACATAAAAAAAGTTCGGCTCAGCATCACTTCAGGCGGATAAGGTGAATTGTGCTGAGTCTGGTATAATCCTGCTGCCGAGCGGAAATCCGGGATCCCACTCTCTGTTGATGTACCTGCCCCTCCGAAAAAAACGATGTTGTCACAGTCTTTAATCCAAGAAGCAAGTGTCTGCAATTGATCCATATGTTGTAGCACATCCTTTCCATTAGTATGCTGATCAGTAGGTAATCCTTAGCTCATTATAGCTAGAAATAATCACATCTGCGTCAATCAAGTGATTTCCATCACCCATGTTGGAGATTCCAACGGCGAGGCGTAAGCCTGCACCTTTACCCAATTGCATATCTGCATTACTGTCACCAATAATAATCGTCACTTCAGGAGACAGCCCCAGCTCCCGGCAGGCTAATTCAGCCATTTCAGGTGCGGGTTTTCCGTTTAATACTCTGTCTCTTGTAACTACCGAATGAAAATAATGAGCAATACCAAGCCAATCCAGATGCTCCTGAGTGGTCTTTGCGCCATCTGAGGTAACCACCCCTAGCTTGAGTGACGCAGCCGCGCACTGTTCCAGAAAAGGAAGAAGCCCTTCTAGAGGTTGTGCCGTGCGGCGTTTGCGTAATTCATACATAGCGTCCTTAGCTATACTCTTTACACGGGTCAACGCTTCATTCCAAGGAACACCCGCAGCATACAGCTGCCATGCAAGCACACCATAACTTTCTTCTTCTGTAGCCATGGTGAGCGGCCCTGCTGGATCATAACCAATCAATTTTCCTGCAGCATCATACTGGGTACCTAGCACTTTACTCCGATCCACGATAAAATCAGTTCCCATAATCGCAAGCTGATTTTCCATTCCACATAGTACAAGCTCGGCCCAATTCCCCCAAGTGGCTAATAGATCCAATAACGTGCCATCTTTGTCGAACAATATTCCTGAACAGGGTATGCATTCATCGTTAATCTGTAATTCTGGCATAAGTATCCTCCCTTTGTTGGAAAGACCGAAGACTACCTGATATTCCCAAGCCAATCCAGCATGGCTCGCACAGTGTCATTTTGCTGTTCTTCTTCGGAAATGGTTGCTTTCCCGTCTCCTTTTTGTGGTCCATAGCTTCCAAACTGAGCGTGATTTCCACCGACGATTGAACTATAAACCGTATTATCCGGCAAATAGGAACGTCCTTTGTTGTAGCTGTCTCTGTCAATAACCTGATCCTCTGTACCCACTACCGACAATACTGACAAAGTAGTCTCACGCAGACTACCTTTTTCATCTGGATAAGAAGCCAGGAAAAACACACCTTCCAGCTGGTCCGCATGCTCAATCGCATAACGTGACGCCATGACACCCCCAAGCGAATGCCCACCTAGAACAAAAGATTGCTTGGGATGCACACGAATAATCTCTTCTGCAGCATCGCCCTTTGTTACTGCTAAATTAAGCGGCATTTTAGCGATGTAGAACGGATGCCCCGCAGCAGCAATGCCCTTCGCCAGTGGGGAGTAAGCTTCTGGTTTCACCAGAGCTCCAGGGTAAAATATGATCGAGGCCCCCTTAGTAATGGAGGGTTCGAACGAAATCCAGTTTTCATTCTGTTCAACTGTAACTCCACCGCTTGAAATCAGTGCAGTTTCGGCTTCTTCAGCCGGTGCATACGGAGTTAAATATTTCCACAACAGCAATCCGGCTACAACAAGAATGATTAGTACAATTAAACCAATACGACGCTTAGTTATTCTTTTCTTCAACATGCTCCACTCCCGGATGTTACTGCATATAAGAAAATTATAGTAGAAACCCACTGTTCTAACAACCTTCAACACATCGCCACATTTGGCACTCATGATAACGCTTTCAATAGTGAGTTAATTCACAATTCAATTGAATAAAATCTTGTATTTTAAAATTAAAGCATCAAGCATCTTTGGGGGGAAGTCATGGTAGGGGAAAACTCGCTAGACACGCCTGGAAAGACCTTTTTTCTAAATTCACGTTTTGTTCTCATTGTTACTGTAATCGTTGGAAACGCCATAGAACCATTGATAGGCTCAATGAGCAGCTTGCATAGCTTATATATGTGGATCTTCAGCTTTCATATGCCGCTCTTCGTGCTCGTTACAGGTTTTTTTGCCAATAAACACCTTACGGGTACACAAGGCCGTCGCATTATCATGCAAATCGGATTGCAGTACATTATTTTTCAAAGCCTCTACTCTGTGCTGGACGCCACCATATATCAGGTGCAGGGTATCCATCATTCCTTTTTCGCCCCCTATTTGCTCTTATGGTTCCTGGCAAGTCATGCCTTCTGGCGTATACTGATGATCGGGATGCGTAAATGGGCGCCTTCCACTCAATTCATTTTTGCTGTCGCCGCTGGAATTGCCGTTGGATACCTACAGCTTGATGGCGTATGGTTAAGCATTAGCCGCACTTTTGTATACCTGCCATTCTTCGTATTAGGTTATCATTTTTCATTCCAGTTCTTTTCTCGCTTTTTTCAAAAATGGATTAAAATTACCGCTGCCGCAGTCTCCATCCTTCTATTCCTTCTGTTTGCATCTTGGGGATCAGAGTTGCCGATAGGCTGGCTTTACGGAAGTATGACCTACATGCAGCTTGGGCTTCAAGAATGGTACGCTGGAATTTATCGTCTGGGCGTTTACGGGCTACAAATCACTGCTGCACTAGCGTTTATGGGATGGATTCCTTACTCGCTTAGCCGGCTGACTGACTGGGGCTCCCGTACGTTATATGTTTTTCTACTTCACGGATTTATCGTTCGTTTTGCCGCTGTTTCTGGCCTGTACTCTTATATCAATCATTCTTTAGGTGCCATGTTATTGGTGCTTTCTGCAATCTTACTGACCATTCTCTTAGCCCAACCAAGTGTAAAAAGGCTGATGCATCCTATTGTTGAGCCCCCCGTTGGCTGGATGATCACCCTGCAGCGTGTTGCCTTAAGGCGCTCATTATAAGTGGCCTATCCCCTTGCGGATAGGTTTTTTTATACTATTTAAGGCCGGTCTCCTCATGAGAAACTTCACATTGTCCGGTAGAAAAAACGTGCTCTTTGTGATAGACTCACTAATAACAATGACTTCTCCGTTCATTAAAGCGGGAACCGTTTATACCAAAACAGCGGCATTTTTTATAGAATCGGCTTCGCCCTTCTTCTCTAGGAAGCTCGTCCCCGTTCATTCTATAAACCGTATATACGCAGGTCTTTGGAGTTCATTGCGTTAATGCGACACTATATTTCATTGCAATTTATTTAGGGGGGAAATGTCAATATGGCAGCTAAGAAAATGCGTTCAGACATGATTAAAAAAGGCTTTGACCGTGCTCCACACCGTAGTCTCCTGCGTGCAGCCGGAGTAAAAGAAGAAGATTTCGGAAAGCCGTTTATTGCGGTCTGCAATTCCTATATTGATATTGTTCCAGGTCATGTGCATCTTCAAGAGTTCGGTAAGATCGTTAAGGAAGCGATTCGTGAAGCTGGCGGCGTTCCTTTTGAATTTAATACGATCGGCGTTGATGACGGTATCGCAATGGGACATATCGGTATGCGTTATTCACTGCCAAGCCGTGAGATCATCGCTGACTCCTTGGAAACTGTAGTTTCGGCGCATTGGTTCGATGGCATGGTCTGCATCCCTAACTGCGATAAAATCACACCGGGTATGATGATGGGCGCACTGCGTGTTAATATCCCAACCATGTTCGTAAGCGGCGGTCCAATGAAAGCCGGCGTAGATAGTAAAGGTAAAAAGCTCTCCCTTACCTCGGTATTTGAGGGCGTAGGTGCTCACCAAGTAGGCAAAATCAACGATGCTGAATTGCTTGAATTAGAACAATTCGGTTGTCCTACCTGCGGATCTTGTTCGGGAATGTTCACGGCCAACTCCATGAACTGCCTGGCAGAGGCACTTGGACTGGCATTGCCAGGTAATGGTACCATCCTAGCTGTAGCTGATGAGCGCAGAGAATTTGTACGCAGATCTGCTACTCAACTGATGGAATTGATTAAGTTAGACCTTAAACCAAGAGATATCGTAACTAAAGAATCCCTCGATAACGCTTTTGCGCTGGATATGGCAATGGGCGGCTCCACTAACACGGTGCTGCACACCCTTGCACTTGCTCAAGAAGCTGGTATCGATTATCCGCTTGAACGCATTAACGAAGTGGCTAACCGTGTTCCTTATCTGGCTAAGCTGGCTCCGGCTTCCGATATTTTCATTGAAGATGTAGACCGCGCGGGCGGCGTTAGTGCCGTATTAAATGAACTACTTAAGAAACCGGGTGCTCTGTTCGGAGACTGCATGACGGTTACCGGCAAAACATTAGCCGAGAACGTAACCGGACATGAAATCCAAGATACTTCCGTAATTCATAAAATCGATAACCCTTACTCCGAAAGAGGCGGTCTCGCCGTACTTTACGGCAACCTGGCTCCTGAAGGTTCCATCATTAAAGTAGGTGCAGTAGATGCTTCTGTTGGTGGATATCACAAAGGTCCTGCGATCTGCTTTGATTCCCAAGAATCCGCACTCGAAGGTATCGCTAACGGTAAGGTTAAAGAAGGCCATGTAGTCGTTATCCGTTATGAGGGTCCAAAGGGTGGACCGGGAATGCCGGAAATGCTAGCTCCTACATCGCAAATCGTGGGGATGGGTCTTGGTGCTAAGGTTGGTCTGATTACAGACGGACGTTTCTCGGGGGCTTCCCGCGGAATTAGCATCGGGCACATTTCTCCGGAGGCTGCTGAAGGCGGCCCGATCGCTTTTGTTGAAGATGGCGACATCATTGAACTCGACCTCAACAATCGCAAGATTGAACTCCTGGTTGACGAAGAAGTATTGGCGGTTCGCCGTACGGGCTGGAAAGAGTTTGAGCCTAAAGTTAAGACTGGTTACCTGGCTCGCTATTCCAAAATGGTTACCAACGCAAGTAACGGTGCAGTACTGAAGATTTAATTAGCAAATCCGAGTTCTAGTTGTTCCTAGCATACAAGAGCAGTCTACCTTAGATAATCTATGGTCGGACTGCTCTTTTTTATTGGGCACAAGAAAAAACGCCCCACAATCCATTTCTGGTTTGTGAGGCATCTATATTACGTTTCATTATATAAGACTAAATAATATCATGAATCAATTCGTTACTGTTGCTCCTGGCAATTCCACTTCTGTGAGTGAATCATTAAGTGACAACGCTTCTTCTTGCTGCGGTTTACGTTTTCTTACTGACCTTTCATCATGAGGCAGTTGCTTATTCATCTTCTTGAGTAATTCTGAGACAGGCATCAGGATTAGCTTCGGTACAAGGACCTCACTACGCTCCTTGAGCCTAGCACCACCATCTGGATGAATCACACTTAACAGGATCTTTAAGTAAAACTTGGTGGAGCGTGCGAATATGCCATCGGGCAAATCATGTACACTAAAGCCGAATTTCTCTGGCCCACGGTTAATCATACTAACCCCATAAAGTGCTTTGGCTTGCGCGAGGTTTACATCTTCGGCAATAACTTCTGCCAGCATTGGCAACCCTTTCTCCATTCTCCGGATCATTCGAATCGCAAGTTGAGCAGAAGAACGAGAATGAATACCTAACTCGAATAATTGCCTGTTATCAATATGCAGCTCAATGACTTTATCACCTTTACTCAGCAAGGTTCCATCACCAAGTTCAACAGGCTCTCCCTGATATTTACGCATTCGATAATGCATGAATGGATCGGCCGGGTTAATCGTCTTGATCTGGAACATTACTTGGAATACCTGCTCCCAAGCCAACCAGAGTCCGACCAGTACTCGTTTACCAAAGGATAAACGCCGAATCGGTGATTTCTCCGCCATCTTGATCATGTCATCCACTCGAATACTGCGCAGTCCTCTTCTTTGGGCCTCCTGCAGCGTCAGTTCAAGGGCTACAAGCATATTCTCAGGTGCGTCCGGATCGGCACCTAACGTTGTGCCACTATCATGCAGCAGCATCACTTCACCGGGATTCAATCGCGCCAGCATCTTCTCAGTGAGACGCTGCGCACCAAGCTTCTCACGCCAATCTCCAAACATTACCGACCATAGAACAATTTCAACTTGGCGACGCTTGGAAATATCGAACAAATTGACAATCCCCCAAGGTGGACGGTAATAAGTACTACGCTCGCCTATTATGTTGTAGATAATATCATTCGTGCGCTGAATCTGCCGACGAACGGTTGCGGGCCGCATGAGCCAGTTCGTCTTGTGAACATAATTATGAATTCCAATAAGATGTCCCTCTTCATGTATCCGCCTAATAAGATCCGGATAACGTTCAGCGTTAGATCCTACTACAAAAAAGGTTGCTTTTGCATCATACTTCTTCAATAAATCCAGAAGTAACGGTGTAAATCGAGGGTCAGGTCCATCATCAAAGGTCAACGCGAACTCATTTCGCCCAGTTCCTTTACGAAAGACACGGTAACCAAAAATGCGGCTAATCATACCCGGGATAAAAGCATAAAAAGATGAGATATAAAATAACCAGAGCAGCAAAGTCTGCATATGAATTCCTCGCTTTTCCAGAGTTGACTTTGGCTCGCCTTACGTCTGCAAGCAGAACCTGTGATACGGCCAAGTGAAGTTAGATAAAAAATACGTTACCCCCTATTTTAACACATGTATCAAAGAAATAGACGGTTTTCAGGTAAAATCATGTACAATGTATTCAAGCTGACCTATCAACTTATTAAAAAAGGGAGTTGTTTATATCTATGCTGCCGTTATACAAAAAATATTGGCGCACGTTCTTCGACATTGGATTAATTGTCCTCACGGTCTATCTGGTTATGTTCGCCTTCAGTAAATTGTATCAGTTAGCTGCACCTGTATTCCTATCTTTTTTTGTATTTTTGCTTATTGAACCGCTTGCCCGTTTCTTGAACCGACGGGGGCTTGCTAAACCATTCGCTTCAGCGATCTCAGTGCTTCTGTTCTTAATCGTTCTTCTGGGTACGTTATTTGGCGCTGGGCTATTGGTCACCATCCAAGCGCTTCACTTTCAAAATAATCTTCCTAAGTATACATATGTGGTGCAACAACATTTCGTGGAATCCACAACCTACCTTCAGCAAAAAATCGAAAGCTTGCCGCCGGATATTACCGATAAAGTGAATGGCTACTTTAAAGATGCCACGAATGTTCTTACTGGATGGCTTGTTACTTTTCTAAAATATATGGTCGGTGTGCTCGGATCCTTTTCCTCCTTCATGGCCAATTTTGGGATCGCCATTATTTTAGCATTTTTCCTTAGTATGGAGATTAAAGATTGGCGCAAGATTGCCCATGACAAAATGCCAAAAACATTTAAAACTGCTTACGCTTTTTTGCAGGGCAACGTCTTTAAAGCCATCGGCTCTTATTTAAAAGCCCAGCTTATTCTGATCAGCATTACCTTTGTTATCGTATTGGTTGGCTTATTCATACTAAGGACCGGTAACGAAATCACTATGGCGCTTATCTGTGCTGTATTTGATGTCTTGCCACTCCTTGGTGTAACGACGATTTTAGTCCCTTGGATCATCTATCTGTTCATTGTTGGCAATACCTCATTAGCAATCGGTTTAATCGTACTCCTGGTGATTGTATTGATTGTAAGACAACTGCTTGAACCGAAGATTACCGGGAATTCGATTGGCGTATCGTCTGCTTTTCTGATGCTGTCCTTCGTCATTCTGTCCACATCCGCTTTCGGTATGGCCGGTCTGATCCTGTCGCCGATTCTGCTTATTCTGATCAAAGAACTAATTCAACAAGGATATCTTCAGAGCTGGATCTATTTGCCTCAAGAAGAGTTTATCATTTCGCCCTTTGCTGCAAATGGGCCTTCATCTAAGGGCAAGGCCACTGCTACTCCTCCGGAGCCTCAAGCTTCTGTAGAAGACGATAATAAATCAAATATCTGACCGAACAGCTTAATAGCAAGATGCGGACTATCCGGAGCGACATTTTCTACAGCAACTGATACAGCATATTTTGGGTGATCCACCGGACCGTAGCCGATAAACCATTGATTGTTGCGTGCTACGCCCTTAACCAGCGTCTGTGCCGTCCCAGATTTACCTGCAACAGGCCAGTGTGTGCTTTGTAGACGGGTTCCCGTTCCTTCCGTCACAACTTTGCGCATCATGGACAGTAACTGGCGGGCTGTAGACTCAGAAATCCTTCCTGCTGAGGAAGGGGACAGATGTCCCGGTAGCTCCTCCAGCTTCTGCCCGTTCGCAAATGTGATTCGCTGCAGAATCCTCGGCGCCCTTACTTCACCTCCATGCAGTAGCGTTACAATAAGATTAGCTGCTTGTAAGGGTGTGACTTGTACATCCCGCTGTCCAATTGCAGTCTGTACCCTGGCTCCCTTGTCATCCGGCAGTAAGGTAGTAAAGATGGTTCCCTTTTGCTCTCCGGATAGTGGTTTTAGAAGTGGAAACCCAAGCGTTTTCTCGGCTTGCCAGCTGATATCTCTACCGAGTCCTAGCGCCAGTGCAGTTGATTGAAGCTGGATACCGCTTAAGCGCTCTGCCAGAGCAGCAAATACAGTATTACAGGACACGGCGAATCCTTGCGCCAGCGTAAGGGGTCCGTGTCCTTTTCCTGTCAGACAAGACAATCCATATTTCTCAAATTGCCCTGAACAATAAAAAAGCTCGTCAGCGGAGGTTACACCCGCTTCTAACGCCGCGGCGGCTGTAACGATTTTGAAGATCGATCCAGGAACGGCAGCCTGGAGTGCCCGATTGTTCCACTCCCCGCCTTGCGGAGATATCTTCTCTGGATTATAGAAGGGTAAAGATACCATGGCTTCAATATCTCCCGTCCCGGTATCTAACACCACTATGGCTCCTTCCTTCATTCCGGATTTGAGCGCAATCTCCTCAATTCCCTCCTGAAGCTTCTTATCAATCGTTGTATATAACGACAGAGGGAAATAAGGATTGCCCGGAGCTTTAACTTGAATGGGACTGCCTGGAAGGCGATTCCCACGCGCATCCACTTGAACATATGCTTCCGTGTGTCCTACCCCTTGAAGCAAAGGCTCTAATGTCTTCTCTAAACCGTCCGTTCCCGTCATAGGAACTCTAAGACCCGTAGGAGAAGCCTTAGCTCCAGCATGCATAGTGGCTTCCGATAAATAGCCTAGCCATTGCCGACCTGAAGAAATCCCATCATATCTGCGTGCGAAAGGAAGCACGCCTACTCCGTCGATCCCCAGTGCACTCACTTCTTCTGCCTGTGCCTGAGACAACGCGAGTGGTCCTTTTCCCACTGAAGATGGCCATAGCAAAGGTTCTTTAAGTGACGACCGCTTATTCAACAGTTGTTCATAGCTGACACCCAGAATCTCCGCCAGTCGGTGCATGGGTTTAGCTTCTTCGTAAACAACCTTCGTCACAGATTTCTTAGCCATCTCCTCTTGTGGAAAAAAAACCGCCGTCCAAATGGTTTCCCCCGCAAGAGGCTCATTCTTGCGGTCATACAGACGTCCCCGACCGCTGTCCAGTACAGTCTCCCGTTCACTTTGAATTTCCGCCATCTTCGCAAGTGTATATTTTGTTCCAGGAACCGTCTGTTCCTTCATAATTAGCTGAACCCATGCCAGCCTAAGAATCAACACGGCTACAGCCGCAGATAAAATAAGAAGACCGCTGAATACACGCCGATGTTTGTTATTACGCAATGTCTTCCCTCCTGAGCAGACTCCACACCTATTATGTCCTACCTACATCCATTAGAATCGCCATAAAATGTTCATTGCAACATCAGAAGCTAAAATTTATATTCTGGCTTGTCACCGCTCAAAACAAAGAACCGCTTCTCCAAAAGGAATAAGCGGTTCTTTAATTTAGTATTCTGTTACGGCTACCCTACACGCTGAACTTCGATAATTTCTCCTTTAACTGCAAGGATGCATCCTCCAGCTTCAAAGAAAGCTCTACCAAATGATCACTTACACTTTGTTGCTCTCCACTAAGTGAGGCAACTTCTTGAGATGCAGCTGATGATTCCTCAGCTATTGAGCTTACGTTGCTCATCGAATCGGATAGAACCTTTTGCGATTGACTCAGGCTGTCCATCGACACAGTTACAGCATTCAGACGAGCGATAAAATGCTGCATCTGATCCTGCACAGATACGAAGATATCGCTAGTGCTCTGCACGGAAGTCATTTGCTGATTAAAGAGCGGTGCAACTTCTGAAAGGACCACAACCGTCTCGTTCATATCTCTCATAACGGTATCTGTTATTTCTGCCACAACAGCAATAGACTCTTTCGATTGATCTGCAAGCTGACGTATTTCATCGGCTACCACCATGAATCCTCGCCCGGCCTCACCTGCTCTTGCTGCTTCAATGGTGGCATTCAGAGACAAGATATTTGTCTGCTGAGTAATATTTTGCATCACATTAAGAACCTTCATAACGGAAGATGCCGTTTCTGTCAGCTCGTTAACCTTCATCACAAGCTGATTCGTCTTCAGGCCCGTCCTATTCGTCTCATTAAGTAATTCTTTCAACCTGTTGAAGCCTTCCTCACTGAGTTCACCGATGCTATGTGCGGTGTGATCCATCTCGTGAGTAGCTGAATTAACTAAATCCATCTGTACCGAAATTTGCCCCGTCAACTCATTGCCACGATCAGCTTCCAAGGCTAGACTGCCAGCACCACCCGCAATTTCTTCCGTGGCCGCGGCAATATCCATAGCTGCATCAGCTGTCTTGCGCGAAACACCGCTAAGCTCATCGGCGGTTTCCAGTACCTTCCGAGCAGTTTCATTCGTATGGATAACCAGCTCTGTTATTCGTTCCATCATCATGTTAAAAGAACTGGATAACTGACCGATCTCATCACGTGAGGTGATATTCGTACGCACCCCTAGATTCCCTTCGGCTCCCTCTGACATCAAATTCTTAAGTCTGGTCAGCGGTCGAGATACCATTCTGAACATCCAATACCCTATTAAAATGGCGATAACAGCAGCTACAGCAACAATAATATAAGTAGTCTTGAGAATACGCAGCGCGTCTTTCGTCAAGTTCTCAGCCGGTACAACACCAAGTAACCTCCATCCCGAGGTTTCTAGTGTTCCGTATACAGCTAATATAGATTTCCCCTTCTCATCCTTTGTTGGCAATGAGCCTGCTGTATTCTGCAGACCACCCAGAAGCGTCCCTCCCAGATTCAAATATGTATCCGTCCCCACTTGCTGGGAGGAGGCAATCAATTCATCCTTATTCGTTAGCAATTGCATGTAGGAGCTTGTTCCAAGATCCACTTTACGAAGCTGATTTTCTAATTCGCTAATTCTAATATCGTTAATGACTATGTATCCTGAGCTTTTAGAATCACCGGCAATCGATTTGGCCAAATGGAAAACACCTGACGTATTTCCTTCCTGGCCCTGTAATTCACGTGGAATCCATACACTCTGTGGCTTCTCCTCTAGCTGCTTAAACCATGAGGATTCTCTGAAACTCTCAATAAAAGCGCTATCTTTTGTACCCGCCGAAGAAATTGGAAAACCTTCATTCATCGGAATAAGGTATACGGCCTCCACACCGTTTGATGCCGTGAGCCAATCATTTAGCTGCGCACTAATCTGGTTAGATAGTACCTTACGTTCCTCATTACTTGTAGTGGGATTATTCCCTTGTTTGAGTGCATTTTGAATTTCATTGTCGTACAAGATTCTTCCTAGACCATCCTCATAACGTAACAATTCCACATCAAACTTCTCAGCAGTTTGAACGACTGTCTGTTGATTGGCTGACAGCGCATTCGTCTCGATCGTATGCTCAGCTACGGAATAGGAAGTGTAGCCGAGAGAGAGCACGAGCACCATCGTCGAAACAAAGAAGATGAGAAAAAGCCGCACCCCAATGGATTTGGATGGATGCAGCTGGAATCGTCTTTTTTCTTTTTTCACTTGTACTTTCATCTAATCATTCACCACCGTTGTCGTCTGTTATGCCTACTGGCTTATCGTTTACAAGGTCATGAACATTTGTAACACCCGATCGGAAAGATATGGCAAATACTCATGACCGTACTCATAATAAACCATAAGCTCTTTGGGCGCTAGTACTTTGTTGTACGCGGCAAACTGCGTTGAAGGTGGACAAATCACATCGGATAACCCTGTAACCCACAACATTTTGGCTTGAATTCGCTCCGCGAGATTCTGAATATCGATGTAACCCAGTCTATTAAAAATCTCGTCCTCACGTAAATGATGGGGATCAAAAAAGCGGAAATAATAGTTAATTTCCTCATAAGCTGACGTAGTGATATCAAGCTCCCAAGCCCGTCTATAATCTGAAAGAAACGGATACACAGGAACGGCCATACTCACACGCGGCTCTAATGCTGCACAAGCTACAGTAAGTGCTCCGCCTTGAGATAAACCAAAAGCACCTACTCGTGCTGGATCAACTTCTTCCATAGACATCAATATTCGAGCAGTCTGTGCTGTATCCAGAAACACATTACGATAGTAAAGGTTGTCCGGATTTGGATCGTCAATGCCGCGAATAATATGTCCACGAATGGTTGTGCCTTTTACTGTAAGATTATCCTCGGAAAGTCCGCCTTGTCCCCGGCAATCCATCGCAAGGACACTAATTCCATGGGCCGCATAAGTCACCTTCTCCATCCAATCCCCGCTGTCACAGGAATATCCATGAAACATCACGACACCAGAACCTTTTTCTGAACCCCTTTTCTTCGGTCTTACATATTTACAATGGATTCTTGCTCCGCCAACGCCGGTAAAATACAGATGAAAACATTCCGCCAGCTCGCTGACGAACTCCGCAGGCTCTAGTTCATAATCTAGTGACTGGGCGTCCAGATCATGCAAAGCCCGCTCCCAAAATGCGTCAAAGTCGACTGGTTTTGGGCTGCTTCCGTTATATTTTTTTAATTGTGACAATGTCATGTCGTTTCCCATATTAAGGTCCTCCTTAAGGTTTTTTCACTTAAAAAACAATGGAAACGGAAAACCCGCTTATGTGGGTTTTCCGTTAGTTTCTACTAATAACAAGAGCTCGCTAGTTGCACTTTGTGCAACTATTACAGCTAAGTAAGTTGTGTTGTTCATTTAATTGCATTCTATACAACTAAAATTGCTCACAGCGGGGTTTCCGGGGCAAAATCGCCTGAAATAAGTGTACAATGTGCAACTATTTACACTAAACACCACCAAACAGGTTAGTTTAAGTGCACTTTGTGCAACTAGCGGCTTTAGCCTAGACATACTGGCGTCTCATGAATGAGCTCATAGTACTCACTCGTTGCTCTTTGGCTGCACTTTGTGCAATAGAATCTCTCCATATGAGCATCAGTCGGTGTTCTATTGTACTTTGTGCAATCAGTTCGAGCGAAAATGAGCATAAGAGTGATTTTTGCGGAAATCCATTGCAGAGAGTGCAATAGATTCTATTTTTCAGACGAAAACGAGAGTTTCTATTGCAGAGAATGCAATGAAAAGCTCAAGCCACATAACACATAACACAAAGCGCGCAACGTGCAGAACCCAGCACACAAAATACAGCACACTACACGCCGCACACTTTTTTCGAACGCTGCTCAGCCACCAAATATCTGCCCAACTTCACTCTACCTAAAGCTTGTTCCTCAAAGGTTGTTCACCCTATTAAATTTTACCTAAACCCGCATCATCGCCAACCTCTTCATGGGTGTCGATGACATAGTTGACGATTTCATCAACGGTTGTATATGCAACGCCTACATAAGTATCAGCAGCGCCATAATAGATGGCGATACGGCCCGTTTCTGCATCATGCAGAGTGGCACATGGGAACAAAACGTTATTCACAAAACCTCTTTCCTCATACCATTCTTCAGGAGTTAGCACAAAATTTTTCGAGCGATATTTTACTTTCGAAGGCTCGTTTATATCCAAAATAACTGCACCCATGCTATATACAAGACCGTTGCAGGTACCAGTAACGCCATGGTAGAACATCAACCAGCCTTCTGTAGTTTCAATCGGTGCAGGTCCGCCGCCAATCTTGACACTTTGCCACCAGCCTTGGCCACCTTTACTCATGACATGGCGGTGTTTACCCCAATATACAAAGTCAGGGCTTTCACTAAGGAATACATCACCGAATGGTGTATGTCCGCTGTCACTTGGACGGGACAACATCACGAAGTTATTATTGATTTTTCTAGGGAACAATACACCGTTCCGGTTGAAGGGCAGGAATGGATTTTCCAAGCTGGTAAATGTTTTGAAATCTTGCGTTTTAGCAACACCGATAGCTGCGCCGTAAAAATCTGTACACCAGATAATATAAAATGTATCTTCGACCTTAACCAGACGTGGATCGTAAGCATAACGCGGCTGATAAGAGTTACCTTCTTCATCTATAAATCGGATCGGCTCATCATCGATTTCCCAATCTAGACCGTCAACACTATGTCCCATGCGCAAATGCGGACGCGTTGTATTATCTTCTACACGAAATACTCCGATAAAACTACCTTCAAACGCAGTTACCGCACTATTAAAAATACGGGCTACTCCTTTTGCAGGATTTCTTTTGATAACCGGGTTATCATTATGTCTCCAAATCGGGTTCTCATAGCCAGCAGGCTTATCCTGCCAAGGCATGTTCGGGATGTTAATCGCACTTGCTCCAACCAATTTCACTTCACTCATTAGTATTCCCTCCAAATGTATGCAACTTTTCAGTTTGCTATTTTATCTAGTACTGCTATGAAATCTACTACTAAGCTTACTTAACGGAACCTTGTGAAAATCCATTGTAGATATACTTTTGCAACGCGGTAAACACAACCAATGTCGGAATAATCGCGATCATAATCGCCGCACATATTACTTCCCACTGCGATCCGTATGGACCTTTAAACTTAAAGAGTGCTGTGGAGATCGTTTGGAGATCTGTTTTCGGCATATATAGGAAAGGAGTGTAAAAATCGTTATAAATATTTACGCCCTTCACAATAATTACTGTTACAATTGCCGGTTTCAGCAGTGGCAAAATAATTCTCCAATAAATCGTCCAATACGAAGCCCCGTCCAGCATCGCGGATTCATCCAGTGACTCGGAAATCGAATCCAGGAACTGCATGAAAATATATACAGCGATAATATCCGTACCGAGGTACATCACGATGGGTGCCCATCTGGTATTAAACAAGCCCAAGTGATTGATGATTTGGAAGGTTGCCACTTGCGTTGTAACACCCGGAATCAGGGTAGCAATCAGAAACATACTGATGAGAACTTTACTGCCTTTAAATTTAAACCGGGATAAAATATAAGCCATCATTGAGCCCGTCAGCGTTGCACCCAGGATAGAGATCACAACGATAATGACAGTGTTTTTAAATCCTAGAAGCATTTTGCCATCAACAAAAGCCTTAGTGTAGTTGGAGAAATTCAGCCAATTCTCTGGCAGCGTTAACGGTCCGGTTGAAGCGTATTCCGGCCCTGTTTTTAATGAGGCAAAAAATACAACTACGATAGGTATCAATGCTGCAAGTGCTCCCAAAATCAAGGTGAGATATTTGAATATACTAGCAGTGGTATATTTTACAGAATGCATAGTTTATTTCTCCTCCTTGATCAGAACGCGCTGCAAAATAGTAACTACTATAACGATACCCAGCAAAACTACGGCCATCGCTGACGCTAATCCAACTTTGCTATATTTGAACGCTACATCGACTGTCTGAATAACAAATGTGCTACTTCCGTTAGATCCGCCTGTCATGACGTATGGAATTTCAAACACACCAATGGCGCCACTGACCGCAAGAATCAGGTTCAATTGCAGAATACGTTTAATACTTGGCAAAATAATATGCATAAACTGATGCCATCTGTTTGCACCATCAATCTCAGCAGCTTCATAAATATCCGAACCGATCGAGGAAATAGCCCCAAGGAAGATCAGGAAGTTCATCCCCATGTATCTCCACAGTGACGCACCTGCGAGCGAGAAGTTAATCAAGTTCGGATTGAGCAGCCACTTCTGCTGTAAACCGCTGAGTCCGAGCAGGTTAAGAATCGTATCTAGCGTTCCATCTGGTTTGAAAAAGAACAGAAAGATAAAGCCGATCGCTACACCGTTTAGCAAGGTTGGGAAGAACAAAATCCCTTTGAATAAATTTTTCATGCGAACACTAAAGCTCAGAATGGTTGCAAAATACAAAGCAAGTGCCATCTGAATAAAGGTAGTGAAGAAATAATACAAGCTGACCTTAAATACGGAAAAATACTCCGGTTTCGTAAAAATGGTTTTGTAGTTTTCTAACCCAACGTACTCCATATTTTTACTTAGGCCATTCCAGCTGGTGAAGCTGTACCGAAACATACTGATTACTGGATAATACGCAAACGTGAGTAGTAATACGATCGGCACTAATGAGAACAAGCATATGATGGCAATCCGTTGATTTTTGTAACTCAAATTCGAAAACTTGAACACCCGATACACCTCCAGAAAAGCATCCTCATTTATTTATGACTCGTTTAAATGTGAAGGGGGAAATGCCCGTTAGCATATCCCCTCCCACATCCACTACCGCCTATAGCATTTAAGAAAGCTTATAGTTGTTACTGTGCTGTGACTTTAGCGCGAGCGGCTTTCCACTTGTCGTTGAGGTCCTTCATGATGTCATCATAAGATTCTTTTCTGTTGCCAATTGCGGCTTCAATAATCCGTTTCTTGAAGTCTGGTTGCCAAGCACCGATTTCGGCTTGTTTGTCGATTTCATCAGACCAGCCTTCTTCACCGGCTTTAGCAGCTGCAAGTGTATCAAAGGTTACTTCAGTACCTTCATATTGTTTCAGAATTTCTGGAAGCTCTGCACCGATAGCCGGGCTCATACCGCCACCTTCAGTCGTTGGGTAGCCAGATTCGTTAATGAACCAATCCACCCAAGCTCTAGCAGCTTCTTTGTTTTTACTATGAACGCTGACACCCAGATTGTAGTCACCAGCAAGTGGTACAAGGATTTTATCTGCATTCGTAGGGAATGGCATAAAGCCAACATCATCTGGATTCGTTGCTAAACCTTTGATTTGACCGATTGCCCAAGATCCAAGAACCATCGTGCCGATTTTTCCGTTAGCCAGATCCGCTTTGGAAGATTCCCAGTCTGTAGTCGTCGGATCTTCTTCAATCAAACCTTTTTGTGCTGCATCGTACAGGATTTTGTACAGCTCATAGTGAGGTTGACCTGGAACATAGTTATCGTCGCTAGCCACTTGACCAATGTTCACATAATCACGGTTACCAGCTACTGTAGCCAGATCCGCTTCCCATTGGGTCAATGTCCAGCCAGCTGCGTAGTTTGTGTACAGAGGCACAGCTTTCGTTTTATCTTTAACAGATTGCAGAGCAGTTAAGAATTGTTCAGGCGTTCTTGGAACCTCTGTAATCCCGGCATCTTTAAAGACTTGTTTGTTGTAAATAATACCGTTAAAGTTGATGGTCATTGGAATTCCGTAAGCCATTCCGTCTACTGCTCGTTCTTCCACACCTGTATATTGTTTTTGCATATCTTCGAGTGTACCCAGTGGTTCGAAGAAATCGGGAATATCTTTAATAGCTATGCTTGTAGGTAACAACAGAACGTCGCCATAGTCACTAGTGCTCATGCGAATTTTAATTTGATCTTCGTAAGTAGCAAGCGCTTCAAAGTTTACTTTTACATCAGGATATTTCTCATTGAACTTAGCCGCATACTCTTTGAATACGGTATCAACAATATCCGTTCTTTGCGTAATAACCGTGATATCCCCTTTAATATCCTTGGCTGCTGCATCATCAGCCGGAGCTGCCGTCGCCTCTGTTGAGGATCCATTGCTTCCTGTGTTTTTAGCGCCTTCATTGTTGGTGTTGTTGTTTGAGGAACAACCGCTAAACAATCCTGCCATAAGTGTCAGTGCCATCAAGCCCATCATTGTTTTGCCTTTTTTCATGCTTTTACGACCCCTCTCTTCAATTCGACTCTAATTTGGTTTAATAACAAAAATAATAACTTTTATCATCACTATCAATTTAATAGAGTAATCACTATTATCAAACTCACTGAAATACTCTTAAAAAAAAGTGATGATATCGCTTACAAACTCATTATAGATCTATTTTTAACGCAAAACGATGGTTTGAATTGCTTTTTCTGGTCTTTTATTTGTTATTTTTGTTTTTATTATGGTGTTTTTATTATCTAATTTATTGAAAATAGCCACAAAAAAAGAGAGCTTATCGCTCTCCTAAATAATAGCTTCCTATATAGGACTAAAACTCACGTTCCATTTTCGGTAATTTACAGCCACTTTTGTAATCCTTAGGTGTCATACCACACATTTTCTTGAACAATTTATTAAAATAAACCGGATCACTATAGCCAACCTTATCGGCAATTTCATAATTTTTTAAGTCGGGATGCTCGATCAGCAATTCTTTCGCCTTAGTAATACGAATCCGAATTAGATAATCGGTGATGGTTTGCCCCGTCTTTATTTTAAACAACCGGCTGAGGTAGCTCGCATTCATACCGACGGTCTCCGCCAAACGCTCAAGTTCGAAGTTCTGATCATACTCCCTCTCCAGTATGCTTTTAGTCTGTTCAACTACGTAATGCTCTCCACCATCTGCCGCTTGAGAGAACATCTCCTCCTGCTCTGTGACGTTCTTTTTCTTTGTATCCTCTACTCTCTTGAGCAATTCATATAGCTGAGTCTTATCAATAGGTTTTAGTAAATAATCCATCACCCCATGGCGGATTGCTCGGCGGGCATATTCAAATTCACTAAAACCGCTAAGAACGGCAATAGGTATATCCTCCATATGTCCTCTAACCTGTTCAATCAACATAAAGCCATCCATTCTAGGCATTTTGATATCTGTAATAAGCAGATCAATGTCATCTCGGGATAACTTTTCAAAATGCTCCCAGGCTTCCACCCCGTTACCGTAGGATCCAATTACATGTACATCTAGCTCCATCCTCGATGTGATTTTTTCGAGCCCCCTGCGAATGACCTCCTCGTCGTCCGCAATCATAACATTTATCATTTGAGCACTTCCCTCCAGTTGTATCTGCCAGTTATTATGATTGCTCCATCATCACGAATAGAATTCTTCCTATGTATTACGTCAATGTACGATTGCACTCTTTTATAGTCTTGTATTTACTATAACGAAAGTTATTCTAATTTCCCAGCTGCAACTATAAATTGTCCTTGAAATCATCTTCGAAAAAGTATATAACTAAATTAAGTTGTTATTATAAACTAACAAATTAATAATAACTATATAACAAAATTAATTTACTAATTATTCTCTTTTCTATTTTCAATGTAAGGTGGGGATTCTCGATGATATTTAACAACGAATACATTGCAGGCATAACCTGGGGCTTCTCGGGTACACGTGGTTCATGGAAAACGGAAGAAGCGGAACGTTCGATGGAACTCATGTCTTCAGTCACTGGAGCGAACTGGACGGCCATTGCCTTTAGTGCGCTTCAAGCTACCGCTCATTCTACGGAAATTCCCTATGGGGAGGCTCCAACCGTTACCGACGAAGAAGTGAAACAGTCCATCAGTAAAGCGAAGTCACTGCAGCTAAAGGTATGCCTGAAGCCGATCGTTAATTGCGCGGATGGAACTTGGCGTGCTCACATTAACTTTTTCGATAAGGATGTTCCTTGCGAGCCTAAATGGTCTGAGTGGTTCAGCTCTTATACTAAATTTATTCTGCATTATGCTGCTATTGCTGAAGAAACAGGCTGTGAGATGTTCTGTATCGGCTGCGAGCTTGTACAAACGGATAGACGAGAAACCGAATGGCGTTCGCTTATTTCCGAGGTTCGGAAGGTTTACTCAGGAATTCTTACTTATAATTGCGATAAGTATCAGGAGGATAACGTGACCTGGTGGGATGCGCTCGATGTAATTTCTTCAAGTGGATATTATCCAGCTAACGATTGGGAAGCTCAGCTCGACCGGATTGAGCATGTGGTGAGATCACAGAATAAGCCGTTCTTTTTCATGGAAGCGGGTTGCCCAAGCCGAAGCGGGAGTGCGGCGATTCCTAATGATTGGACCTTGAAGGGTGAACCAAGTCAAGCAGAACAAAGCAACTTCTATCAGGCAATGTTTCAAAGCTGTGAGCGCAGAGATTGGGTTCAGGGCTTTATGCTTTGGGATTGGCCTACTCATCTTTATCCAATTCATGAAGCAGAACACAATGATGATTATTGTATGTATGGCAAACAAGCCGCTGGGATCATCAACGAATACTTCACCTCGAAAATCAATAAGTAATGTGAGGAGTGACTACTTACCAATGATTAATTCACCAGAATCATGGCTGGCTCAGCTTGAGGATGAGCTACTGGGTAATATTCTTAGTTTTTGGATGAAACAAACGAAGGACGAAATCAACGGCGGTTTTGTTGGTGAAATCGACAATCAACTGAACATTGTGCCTGACGCGAAGAAAAGCCTTGTGCTTAATGCCCGCATCCTCTGGTCCTTTGCGAGCGCTTACCGGATCTACGGCAAGACAGAATATCTGGCCATGGCAGAACGTGCCTATGCCTATTTGATGGATCATTTCATCGATAAGGAGTATGGCGGATTATACTGGATGGTGAATGCTGAAGGCAAACCTTCTCAGGAGAAAAAACAGATCTATGGCCAAGCTTTTACTATCTACGCATTGGCTGAATTCTACCACGCGACTGGACGGCCTGAGGTGTTAGATGAGGCCATTCAAATATTCCAGCTTGTTGAGAAATATGGCTATGATTCAACTTATAAAGGTTATGTTGAAGCTTTATCTCGGGAATGGCAAATCACGGATAACCTCAGTCTTAGCAGCAAGGACTTGAATGAGAAAAAATCAATGAACACGCATCTACACGTGTTGGAAGCGTATACCGGACTTTATCGAGTATGGAAGTCAGAGGAGTTGGCGAGTACGCTGGCTGAGCTAATCAAAACGATGCTGGACCATATCATTGATAACGAAGGCAAGCATTTTCATCTTTTCTTAGATGAGGCATGGAATGTAAAGTCAGATATTATCTCCTATGGACATGATATCGAAGGCAGCTGGCTGCTTGTGGAAGCCGCAGAAATACTTGGCGAAGAAAAGCTGCTACAGCGTGTTCGAACCGTCGCTATCTCCATGGCAGAAGCTGTTCTTGCAGAAGGTATAGATACCGATGGCGGGATATGGAATGAAGCTGATCCGAGCGGATTGCTAAGCAAAGATAAAGATTGGTGGCCGCAAGCGGAGGCGGTTGTTGGATTCTATAATGCTTATCAGCTGACCGGTGACAGCAAATTTAACGAGGCTGCCCAAGCCTCCTGGACTTTTATCGATAAATATATGGTGGATCACAAACTAGGCGAATGGTACTGGGGCGTGGACGAGAACCATCTGCCCCTCCCTCACGCAACCAAGGTTAGTGCCTGGAAATGCCCTTATCATAACAGCAGAGCCTGCTTCGAAATGATCGCACGACTGAATTCAACCCTAAAGGAGACTGTATAATGTCATCGTTATTTCATGAACGCAAACAACAATTAACAGAACGTTATGAAGCGCTGATCACCCGTAAAAATGAAAAGCTTCCTTATGGAAACGGTATTTATAACCGTTATGCTTATCCACTGCTTACCGTCGAGCACGCTCCTCTAATCTGGCGTTACGACTTCAACCCTGACACTAATCCTTACTTCGCTGAAAGAATCGGCGTCAACGGCGTTTTCAACCCTGGTGCCATAGAACTTAACGGTAAGTTCTATCTTGTTGCCCGCGTGGAAGGTAATGACCGTAAATCTTTTTTTGCTGTAGCTGAAAGTGACAATGGTGTGGATGGCTTCCGCTTCTGGGATCATCCAGTCGTACTGCCCGAAACAGAAGTTCCGGATATCAACGTCTACGACATGCGTCTCGTACCCCATGAAGATGGCTGGATCTATGGCCTCTTTTGTACAGAACGTAAAGATCCAGACGCTCCACACGGTGACCTTTCCAGCGCAGTAGCACAATGTGGTATTGTCCGTACAAAGGATCTGAAGATCTGGGAACGTCTGGCCGATCTTAAGACAGGTTCTGCTCAACAGCGCAATGTCGTGCTCCACCCTGAATTTGTGGATGAAAAATACGCCTTCTACACTCGCCCTCAGGATGGCTTTATTGATGCAGGCTCCGGTGGCGGTATTGGCTGGGGACTCTCGGATACGATTGAGGATGCCGTGATTACAAGTGAGACAATCATGGATGAGCGCCACTACCATACCATCAAGGAAGTTAAGAATGGCCAAGGTCCAGCTCCAATCAAAACACCAAAAGGCTGGTTGCATATCGCACACGGTGTGCGAAACACTGCAGCTGGGCTTAGATACGTCCTCTATGCCTTTTTATCTGACCTGGAGGAGCCAAACAAAGTCACACATTCACCAGGTGGTCATTTCATCGCACCAGACGGTGAAGAACGTGTCGGTGATGTCTCCAACGTTGTATTCTGTAACGGTGTAATTGCACGCGATAACGGTGAGATCTATATCTACTACGCTTCCTCCGACACCCGCATCCATGTAGCAACAACTACGGTTGAACAAATGTTAGATTACGTACTGAACACACCAGAAGATCCACTCCGCTCTTATGCTTGTGTAGAGCAACGTATCGCCCTCATCGATCGTAATTTAGCGCTGTAAATAAGAGTTCAGAGTCCTTAAAAATCAACAGAGCAGCGATTCTCCTTAATGGAGGGGTCGCTGCTCTGCGTTTTTGATCATTCTGTGTCCCCTAGCACGTTACTGTGGGTATCTGATAGTGTTTACTGATGCTCTTTCGACTTGTAAATCTGTTCATGGATACTCCCTTATTGTTGATAAATATCCATACTTTTTAGCCGTTTAATGATTAATTCCTATAGATTAAGCTCAAAATAGCTCAGTAATCCCCTAACTCCAAGGAGGCTGAGATATAAATGTTCAAACGTATGGATGAGATCATGATCGAGATTCCTGAAGTTGAGAAGCCAGATCCCAATGCTGCTGCCGCTGTACAAGAACTGCTTGGCGGAAAGTTTGGAGAAATGTCGACCCTTAACAATTATCTCTATCAATCCTTTAATTTCCGTTCAAAAGACAAACTGAAACCCTTTTATGATTTGGTGATGAGTATAACAGCGGAAGAGCTAGGCCATGTGGAGCTAGTTTCGCATGCCATCAACAAATGCCTTCGAGGGTCAACAAGTTATAAAGAGCCAGATTCCACCCCTCTAGGGTCCGTAAAAGATGCGCGTTTATCCTATCACTTTCTGGCGGGGGCTCAAGGTGCTATGCCTTTTGATTCAACGGGGAATCCATGGACCGGAGCAAATGTATTTAATAGCGGCAACCTAGTGGAAGATCTGCTACATAACTTCTTCCTCGAATGTGGAGCCAGAACACATAAAATGAAAGTTTACGAAATGACGGACCATCCAGCTGCACGCGCTGTAGTCGGATTTCTCTTAGTGCGCGGTGGTGTCCATGTGGTCGCTTATGCCAAAGCCATCGAAATCGCAACAGGTGTTAATGTAACGAAACTCGTGCCGGTTCCTTCGTTAAATAACAAATCGTTTAGTGAAGCGAAGAAATACGAGGAGAAAGGTGTGCATACAAAGCTGTACACCTGGAGTGACAGTGACTTCGGCGCTATCGATCAGATTTGGAAGGGAACCCACCCAGAGGATAACCTCCCGCTTGAAGTCATTAAGGGAGCACCTAAAGGCTTCCCGATCCCCGTAGCTCCTGCTGTCGAAGAGGAGTTCGCCCCAGGAATCTCCCCCGAAGACTTTAAAGAAATTGCCAAACGCCTCAAAATGGCTGGAAATATTACCGAATAATATTTAAAGTGAATCTGGTGAGGAATTTACGCAGCGTCTTCCTCACCATAGATTCACTTTTTTTAATTGTACAAAGCCCGATATTCATCCTCCAGCATAGACATCAGAATCATGTTATGAAATTCTCCGTCTACATAAAGAGCATCCCGCTCCACACCATCGTGCTTGAAACCAAGCTTCTCATAGACATGAATGGCTCTTGGATTAAAAGGATATACACCCAGATGGATACGATGCAGCTTCAAGGCTTCAAAGCCATATCGCAGCATTTGAGTCATAGCCTCAGTACCGTAACCCTTCCCTCTATGTTCATCACTACGAATCCCAATTCGAATATTTGCGCTACGGTTGTCCGGATCTATTTCGTTCAGAACCACTTCTCCAATAAGCTCATCCGTTTCCTTGACGATAATCATAAGATCCACACGATCCTCAGCTGGAACACTAATCTTTCGAATCCAAGCCGATGTTTGCTCGCGAGAGATTCCCCCTTGCGACCCTGTTAGACGACCCATCTCATCATCAAGTAAAAATTTGTAATAGGCCTCCAGATCGGACTCTCCTACACCACGCAGATGAATATTTTCGCCTTCGATCTTTGGTATTGCAACTGCTTCTGACATAACTGAGTCCCCCTAACCAAAATTCCATGGCTTTCAATTATTTTTAAAGGCTAATTTCTATTCTCTCGGTATATCCACAGAATCACGATGCACTATGTCTGCTGCAATCAGGATCTTCTCCAATGGTGCAGAGGGATGCCCAATCCGACTTAGCAATTTCTCCACTGCCGCCCGGCCCATCGCTTCTTTAGGGACATGTACAGTAGTAAGCGGCGGAATGCCTCTTGAGGCATCCTCAATATTATCAAAGCCCGTGACCGAGATATCCCCTGGAATATTAAGACCTTCTGCCTTCAGGATGTCACTGACCGTAAGTGCTGTTTTGTCATTGGCGCAGACCAAGGCGGTTGGGAGTGTCTTAGCTTTTTTCCGCTTCATCACCCAATTTTTAAAATCCTCTTGGAATACCTCTTCCTCCACCCCTTCTAAAAAGAGATTCGCATCATCTTCCAAAGGCAGTCTTATCCCACTCTCCTCCAGCGCACTACGGAAGCCAATCCATCGATCCCTAAAACTGCGTGAAAATCCAATATTCCCGATAAAATGCATTTGTGTATGGCCTGTCCCCATCAAATGATTAGTAAGTCGAGCCATGGAATCCACATTGTTCGCGAATACAGTATCACTTGGAATTAATGGATCTTCATGGTCAATCAACACCATCGGCAGACCGATGCGATGTACCTCAAGTAGTAAGGAAGTGGAGATTTCGCCCACACCTACCAAACCAAGAATCCCGCTTGGGTTCAGGATATTCACGAAATTATCCGCACGATTCTCAGAGATGATCACCATTCCAAGTCCTTCTTGATCCAGCGCAAGGGCAATACCGTCCACAATTTTTCCCCAATACAAGGAATCCTGAGTTTGCGAGCGGATATTCGGCATTAATACAAGCACAGATTGCTTATTCCGATCACTACCCCCTACCGGAGGAGTACGCTTGACACCTTGGACAAAAGCATTTTTTTGCGTAAAATAGCCTAACTGCGAAGCCGCTTGAATCACTCGTTCTCTGGTCGTCTCATTAACGCCAGCTTTACCAGAAAGTGACTTGGAGACAACAAATTTGGATACACCGAGATGATCAGCTATTTTTTGCATGGTGACCTTTTTAGCCATATTAAACCCTCCAGAGATTGTAATAAAATTAATGTTAAACTAAAGTTAAGGCTGAGAAGTTACCTGTGTAGCTACCCGCGCTTCCGTCCATTTTGCATTTAATTCGTCAAAAGACTTTTGTAAATCAGGCGCAGCAAGTAACTCTTGAATATAATCTCCGGACCAAAAGGACAGCTTAGCTCCATTTGCCAGATCGATGAACGCATCACTTTGTACCGTGCCATAAACCAGCTTAGGTTCATAAGATAAAAATTCACGGTACTGCGGCATAAAAGGGTTCAGACTACCATCAGCAGGAAGGAATCCCCAATCATCTGAATACGAAGTCTCTTTTACAAAAAAATTCAACCAAGCCATTGCAAGCTCTTTATTCTTACTGTATTTGCTAACACCCACGAACCAGTCTGGATTGATCGGCGCATAGTGAGTACTGCTATTATCATAAGGAAATGGGAAGAATCCGATATCATCTGGTGAAGCCCCCACATCAAGCACTTGACCAACCGCCCAATTTCCAAGTAAATACATGCCAGCTTGACCTTTAGCGAGTCTAGTCTTAGAGATCTCCCAATTGTTCGAGAAGAGTTCATTCTCTACATAACCTTTAGCAATTAAGGTTCGAGCAATGGAAATGGATTTCCCCCACTCATTATCAAGCTGCCATGGACTATCCTCATTTACCATATTATTTAGATACTCAGGGTTGCCTGTCATATAATTGACCAGACTATTTCCCCATTCACGCAGTGGCCAGACGGCTCCATAATTCATATACAGCGGGATAATTCCAGCCTCTTTTAATTTAGCGCAAGCTTCGTAGAATTGATCCAGTGTCTGTGGAACCGCGGTAATTCCTGCTTTTTCGAAGGACCTTTTATTATAGACAATCCCTACCGTGGTAGTTCCCGTAGATAGCCCATATCGCTTACCATCATAAGTAGCAAAAGAAGTGAAGCGCTCACTAGCCGAAGTTTCTTCATCCAACGGTTCGAAAAAATAATCCAGTTCCTTTGATGGAAGATTCACAGGAAGCAAAAGTACATCTCCGGCGTCCTTGGTGGACAGTCTTACCAGAATGTCCGTTGCGTAATTGGATAAACCTTCAAATTCAACATTCGCTTCGGGGTACTTTTGCTTAAATTGGTCTGCGTACCCTTGAAAGGTTCCGTTCTCAATCAGATCTATTCGATTGGTCATCATGACTATGGTGCCGGATAAGTCAGACTTCACCTCGTTTCCAACTGGAGGCACTGTAGATTCCGTCTGCTTGGTGTTGTTCTCACAGCCACTAATCGATAACAAAATGAGAAGCAGCAGTATGGTACGCGTAGTCCAGTGTAATCTCATCCCCATCAACGGACAGCCTCCTCTTATTTCAGTCAGATAATCTAATCATTTCCGGTTCCAGCAACGGCAGTGACAAAATAACATCCGTCCCTTGTCCAAGCTCACTATATACCTCAATTCCAAAAGCCGCTCCATAATGAAGGCGCACTCGCTGCTGTATATTTTTCATACCAATGCCCCCATTGATACTTTTCTTAGGAGGACTTTCTTTCTGCAGCCCATCGTTCAATCTCTCCAAAGTGATCTTATCCATTCCACAGCCATCGTCCTTAATATGAAAGAACAGCATTTGCTCAGTCATCTCACAACGGATACTTAAATGCATTTGTGGTTTATTATCATCCAAGCCATGATAAGCAGCATTCTCTATGATCGGCTGGAAGACCAGCTTGATAATAGAGTAATTATCTAGCTCCTTCGGTACGTCGATCTCGAGTACGAAACGATTAGGGTAGCGACAGTTCAGCAGCTCAACATAATTGCGTACATATCCAAGCTCTTGCTTCATTGTCGTTTTGCCGCTCAAATCACTTGTACTATATCGTAGCAGTTTACCTAAAATTGAGATCATGTCCGCAGCTTCAATATCATCATTGAGCTCAGCGGTCATTCGGATCGACTCCAACGTATTATAGATAAAATGAGGATTAATCTGACTCTGCAGTGCGTGAAGCTCCGCTTCCTTCTTCTGTTCTTCAATTCGGTAGATATCCTGAATTAACTGCCTGATCCGAGCCAACATTCGATTAAACTGATGCCCGAGCAGACCAATCTCGTCACGCCGTCTAACCCTAAACATCACATCTAGATCGCCGCCCTGAACCTTTTTCATCAGTTGAATCATCTGCGATAGTGATTTAGTGAGTGCAAAGGAAAGGATAATGGAGATAATTAACGCAAGTACAATGATACTTAATGTAGCAGCGAGCGTTGTATTACGGGTTACCTTCACATCCCGCATTAGCACATCTACAGGAATCGAAATAATGGCCTTCCAATTCGTCTTGCTAGAGCTTGAGTAAATATTTAGAAAATCTTTTCCGTTGACTGTATCATAGAAACTTCCGGATTTCCCATCGACCCTTTTGAATAGCTCTGAATCAGATACATCCGTGGCAAGAAGTTTTTTGTCACTGTCGTACACAACCATCCCCATCTCATCAACGATCAGAGATTTGCCATGCGTTACTTTATCCAGCTCCGTAACCCGATTCTCCAAATTGCTAATATTCGCTTCAACCGCGATCAGCCCAATCGGATTTAACAAACCATCCACGATTTTGCGAACAACGGTAAAAGCATATCGAGTGCTCTGCAAATTACTCGTAAATGATTGGGTACCAAACAAAAGGGCCTCTCCGCTGGAATCCTTCGTCTGCTGACTCCAGTACTTATAGCTTTGATCGAGGTCGAGCCGTACTCCACCATCCTTGGCAGAATAATAACCATTCCCATGCGCGTCAAAAATATAAACCGTGTTCGCGCCTCGCTTAATATTGTTAATAAATGAAATGTTGCCTTCTATGCCCCGCTGAATGGACAACAGTAAATCAAAATCTCCGGGTAACAATGTAGCACTGCCTGATTCGCCACCCATGATCTCTTTCTGCTCGTGATAGTGGTTCGAACGAATTAAATTTTGTTTAATATCGTTCACATAGGCTGGCATAGATGAAATACGCTTCATATCTTCGATATAATCATCTACTCCATCCATCATTTGATCGATTAGCTTCTCAGAATAAGCAATGGTGTTGCCCTGAATAGATTCTGAATAACTCTTATAAGTAAACACACTAATGAAGGTAAGCGGAAGGGTAATAATTATTAAAAAGACGAGGAGCAGCTTGCGCTCCATACTCATGTCCCCGATAACGGACCACCAGCCAAAGATGCGTTTACCTTTCATACGGTCCTTCTCCTTAACCCTTTTTTACCTAACTTGTTATTATTATTTACCTAACAAAATTATTATACGGGGAAGTCCTTCTTTACACAATAACAAAACCGCTTCCTCATAACGAAGAAGCGGTTTTGTTATGTAAATCATAAAAATTTGTTAGGGACCCACTTATTTTATCGTGAATAATGACAGTTTGTCCTTTAACTGTCCTGAAGCACTTTCCAGCTTACCTGACAATGAAACGAGTTGATCACTTACACTTTGTTGTTCATTACTGAGTGAAGCCACTTCTTCGGAAGTCGCTGATGATTGCTCAGCTACAGCACTTACGTTACCCATGGCTTCCGACAACACAACCTGTGAATGATTCAAGCTACTGATCGCTGTTGTCACCGATTCCAGACTAGTAATGAACTCATCCATCTGTCCTTTTACGGATACAAAGATATCGCTCGTGCTCTTCACTGAGCTTATTTGCTCTTTAAAGAGAGGTGCCACTTCAGATAATACAGCTTCCGTTTCGTTCATTTCCGTTATGATCTTGTCGGTGATTCCGGCTACAAGAGCAATAGACTGCTTCGATTGGTCGGCAAGCTGTCTTACCTCACCTGCTACCACCATAAAGCCCTTGCCAGCTTCGCCTGCACGTGCGGCTTCTATCGTCGCATTCAATGATAAAATATTCGTCTGCTGTGTGATACTCTTCATCACATCCAGCACCTTAATCACTGAGAATACTGTTTCTTTCAAATTGTTAACACGTTCTACAAGCGCACCTGTCTTTTCCCCAGTACGGCTAGTTTGATCCAGTAAATCCGTTAATTGCTTGGCACCTTGAGCACTAGCTTCTCCAACCCCGCGTGCTGCCTCATCCATCTCACTATTGGCACTAATCACGGTCTGCATTTGCGTAGCTATCACATCTGTAAGCTCATTACCACGTTCAGCTTCAAGTGCCAGACTGCCTGCTCCTCCAGCAATTTCTTCCGTAGCGGCTGCTATTTCCTTCGCGGAAATAGCTGTCTTACGCGAAGCTTCTCCAAGCTCGCCAGCGGTCTCTAGCACATCTCGTGCAGTTTCTCTAGTTTGCGATACAAGCTCAGTAATACGCTCCATCATCAAGTTAAAGGAGGCTGATAGTTGTCCAATCTCATCCTTAGACACATATTCTGTACGTACACTTAAATCTCCGCTTGCACCTTGAACCATAAGATCCTTCAATCGTGCCAGAGGGCGAGCAATCATACGAACCATCCAAATCCCAATAAATATCGCAAGCAATGCCGCACCGGCAGCCGTAATGAACGTCGTCAACAGAATCGGACGGGCTTCCTTCACTAGTTCTTCTGTAGGAACTACACCTGCGAGCTTCCAATCTGCCCGCATCATCGGATTAAAGACCGCCAGAATTTCTTTTCCGTTTGGATCTTTAGCTTCTAGGCTATTATTATTTTTCTTACTCTCTTTGATAAAAGAAAACTCCGATGACTTTCCATCGTCTAGCGGATTAGAAGAAGCCACTACTGTACCTTGCGGAGACACAAGTTGAATACGGGAGCCGTCTCCCAGCTTCACACTTGCGAAAGATTCTTCCAGCAGTGTATTCTTCAACACAAGCATAATCATGTATCCTTTATCTGCTCCCAGACTTTTAAGAGATCTTACCAAAGCAATATCTTTTTCTTCCGCTCCTTGAAGAGAGGTTGAAAACCAAATATTTTTAGAGTCGTTATTGTTAGCGTCTGAATAATAAGAATTATATTCTTTAGAATCGGCCACAATTTTCTTGAACCATTCTTGTTCTCGTAATCCATCAAAATAAATGCCACCACTGCCAGATGTAACAATTTCCTGTTCAAGTGACTCGGGAATCAATGCGACACTGAGAATATTAGAATCTGTTGTAGTCTGATTGGACAATTTCTTACTTATTGAGCTTGTTGCTTCAAATTTCTCGTAAGCAGTTTGTGCAGTAGCCATTGATCTAAGATCCGTTTGCAACTGCACATCAAAAAAGAGCTGCAATACCGTATTCTCATATTGCTTCAAGGTAATATCCAGCTTCTCAGCAGTCTGAACAATAGTCTGGCGGTAGGCTTCGGATACGTTATTCTTTATCGTTGTTTTTGCCTTCGAATAAGATATAAGTCCAAGTGACATAACTACGATTACAGTGGAACATAAGAATATTAGAAATAACTTCACACCGACGGATTGGATAGGATTAACTCTCTTGATTTGGCTTCCCCAACCCAACATCATTTTCTTAGCATCTAACTTTGATGTCTTTCCTGTACCTACTTCATTGCTCTGTACATTTACGGATTTTTTATTGTTCTTCTTCATCTCTCTAACCTTCTCTCTTTATGCTTTTCACTAATACTATTTTGATCAGGATCCCCATCATGATCATCTACCCGCTAATATTAGAGGACATATGAAAGCGCTAACCATATTATATATCGGTTTATTAGGCCTTTTTTCTTAGCTTTACTATACTTTTTTTATAACTTTTAACCTATGTATTCTGAAACAAAAAAACTCCCTTCGTTCTACCCTCCTTTTGGATTTATTTGTTAGTTACTAATATATATATCTTATTGTTAGCTTTGTCAAAAGAAAAACAGGGATGCTCTTATAGAAAGAACATCCCTGTATCTTATTAAGATTTTCTCTTACGCATCATATCAAAGTATGCTACCGGCTGATCTACCTTCATGCGGACACGTTGCAGAGGATGACGAGCTGCGTCAAGCGGGTTGCCTGCTTCATCCCACAATTCCGCTACAGTCTGCTTAAAGAATGTATCATTGGGTCCGAAGAATTCAACTTCCTGCCCTGGCTTGAAGTGATTGCGTTGCTGAATGAGCGCCATTCCACTTTCAGCATCGTATTCTAGTACAAGTCCGGCAAAATCATAAGGAGCGGCTTTTTCTTCAGGCTCATAGATATGATCTTCATGATCCGGAGTATCATAGAAGAACCCTGTGTTAAGCGGACGATTCGCCGCTTTATTCAGCTCATCCAGCCACTCTTGCTTCAACTCGTACCCTTCCGGATCAGCCATGTAAGCATCAATAGCTTTACGATAAGCGTTAACTACAGTAGCTACATAGTGAATCGACTTCATTCGTCCCTCGATCTTGAAGCTGTCAATGCCTACTTCAATGAGTTCAGGGATACTTTCCAGCATGCACAAATCCTTAGATCCCATGGAGAAAGGATTATCTCCTTGCTGATGCAGTGGAATCTGAGTTACACCCGGAAGCAAAGGGGCCGGAGATTGTGCTACAGCTTGATCTTCTTCAGATACCCAAGTGCCTTCAGGACGCGCATCCTCGAACAAATCATATTTCCAGCGGCAAGACTGACAGCAGCCTCCGCGATTGGAGTCACGATCTGTAAAGTGATTGGATAATACACATCGACCGGAGTACGAAGAGCACATCGCACCATGGATAAAGCTCTCGATTTCAATGTCAACATGCTTCTTAATCTCAGCGATCTCTTCCAGGCTTGTCTCACGTCCGAGTACTACACGTGGCAGACCCTCTTCTTTCCAGAAGGATACCGCTTGCCAGTTTAGTGTAGACTGCTGAGTACTCAAATGTACCTCTAATCCAGGAACTAAACGGCGTGCTGTATCAACAATGACCGGATCAGCAACGATAATAGCAGCAATGCCAACTTCATATAAGTTACGCAGATATTCTTCAATCCCTGCGACATCTTCATTGTGAGCATAAATGTTCGTTGCAACAAATACCTTAGCGCCGTATTTCTTGGCGAATTCAACACCTTCACGCATTTCCTCAAAGCTGAAATTGTCTGCTCCTGAACGCAAACCGTATTTCTGCCCTCCGATATAAACAGCATCCGCACCATAGTGTACTGCGAATTTTAATTTCTCCAAATTACCGGCCGGAGCTAGGAGCTCCGGTTTGTCCAGACGGTAACGTTTGCCCTTGTATTGCGGCTTTGTCATGGTTCCCATTCCTGTTCTCCCCTCCATCGCCCCACAAAGTGATGTCTATGCATGCTTACTGCACCTAGTCTTTGCGGGGAACTAAAAAACTCTCATTAAATTAAACTTAATATACTTGCTCTTTATAGAAAAATCCGAAGCTTAGCTCCCGTTCTGGATCCTGCAGCGTTCTTATAGCTTCCATCCAATCCTCTTGGAAAGAATATCCTTCTGGATCAGCTACATAGAGATCAATAGCTTTGCGATAAGTCTTAACAACCGCCACATTATACGCTGTTGATTTCAACAATCCTTCAATCTTAAAACTCTGTACGCCTGCAGCCATAAGGATATGAAGATCCTCCAAAATACAAATATCTTCCGAACTCATAATATGTGTACCGTTCTCGTCTTCATAGATTGGGAACTTTTGGTCATCTCGTTCTGCCTCGATCAAAAATAGACCACGTTCCTTACCAAGACTGCCGCCCTCGCTTGGACGTCCTTGATGTGACATATAGCTTTCTACAAGCTTACGCTTGGAATGGTATATATTGGTCATGCCGTGAACCTGAACCTGTGCCTCTACCTCTAAAAGCGGAACCATTTCCGTCATTTCATCCATATTCAGCTCACGGGCAAGAACGACGCGAGTAGCACCTTTACGCCCCCAATAATTCGCGGTTGCGTAATTGGTAGAGGTCATTTCCGCATTCCAATGCAGATTCATGCCCGGTGCTTCCTTCTTCACTGTGGTTAACACAGCAGGATCACCGAACTCAACACCGTCAACACCAAGTTCACCTATCGCCTTCACATAGGCAGGGAGCTCTTCGAGAAGAAGGTTGGACATGAGTCCACCTAGTCCAGCATATACTTTGCAGCCACGCGCATGTGCCATTTCTACAACAGCAGCTGTATCCTCCAGAGAGAAATGTCCGGCAAGACGCATGCCAAAACGGTCATCCCCGATGAGCAATGCATCTGCTCCGGCATCCAGCAAAGCAGCAGCTTCCTCTAAGGATGCTGCTGTCGCCAACAATTCCGGTTTGTTAATCATATTGTACCTCCTACTTGTACAGTTATTTCAACCGCACCACTCTTCATTTTAATATTTTATTTCGATTCTTGCTTACTTTTTTCGATATTGGCTAAATGTTCCTTGTAGGTCTTAGCAAACAAATGGCCCTGTGTACCATCTTTCTTAGTCACATAGAAGTAGTATTCAGATGCCTCAGGTTCAAGTGCCGCCTGAATGGAGGCCAGCCCCGGATTACTAATAGGTCCCGGAGGAAGCCCAATATTTCTATACGTATTATAAGGACTGTCAACTTCCAAATCTTTATATAACAGTCTTTCCTTCTGTTTGTCGAGCAAATATTGAACCGTAGCATCAATCTCCAGCTTCTGCTCTTTCTTTAAGCGGTTATAAATCACGCCAGCAACTAGTGGCCGTTCACTATCTACCACAACCTCACGCTCGACTAACGAGGCCACTGTCAACAGCTCATGAAGTGTCATTCCACGCGCTTCTAGCTTTTGCTTCCAATTCGGAATCGTGTCCAGTTTCTTCTGGAACTGATCCAATAATGCCTCTACAACTTCCTGCGGCGTACTATCCTTGGCTAGTTCATACGTCTCAGGGAACAAATACCCTTCAAGCCGATGACGAAGGTTCTTATTCTGTGGGATACCTAGAACATCAATTCCCTTCAAGCCCGCACCGGTATCCATTATTTCGAGAAAAATAGCAGCATCCTGATTCCAAGCCTCAGCAAGCTTCTTGGCAATCTGCTCAGCAGTATATCCTTCCGGAATCGTAAAAGTTACGGTCTCTTCCTTAACAACATCACCCGCATTTAGCCTCTCGATGAGCTCGTCATAGGTGTCTCCTGGACTAGCAACATAAGTACCAGCTTTGAAGCTGGAACCTTCTTTGGTCCATTTCAAATATCCCTTAAAAAAAAGACAGTTCCTAATAATGCCATTTTGTTCGAGCAGATCAGCAATTTCCGCGCTGCCCATGCCCTTCTCTATCGTAAATGTTACGGCAGGTCCTGCAGGTTCTACCGGCTGCATCCCGTTCCAAATGTACCAAGCGCCTCCGCCTCCTGCTGCTACCAGCAAAAGAATAACAATAAGCACAGTACGGATTGCGGATTTCAAGTCAGGTTCCTCACTTTCCGACTATAAAGTATAAAAGTGTACTACTTAAAATTCAATACATATTTCATGATCATGATTGTTGTATTAATTATATTGATCGTATTCCAAGCAAAAAGAGCGCGGAATTCTCCGCCCTCTTCCGTACTCATCATAAATGTAACGTACATGTTTAAAGTTTATTCTGCATCGTCCACTGGAAAAGTCATCTCATCATATAGCTCAGAGATGTCTTCCCACTCTTCATCGTCCACGATGTTCTCTAGTTCCGGAAGTCCGTTAGGAGAGACAACGATACGCAGAATTTCATATTCCACGTCTTTACCGGTGCCTTTCAGCACCGCATAGCCAATACCACCGACTTCAAATTCGGCGATAATATCGTAAATGGAAGACTTGCCTTGCTCATCTTCCAGTTCTACTGTTTCTCCATAGGCTTCCTTAAGCCGCGAAGTCCATACCGCTTGATCAGCGGATACATCAGTCATTCTCAGATCCTCCGTCCAACTCGTCAACCAGTGTGTTGAAAGTCTCTTCGACAATCGCCCACTCCTCGTCATTATCGATCATGAACAATTGAAGATCGTCGCCTTCTTCCACATAACGGAACGCATAAACCTCATCGGTTTCCTCGTCCTCGGAATCAAGCGGAACCACCATCATGTACTTAGCGTCCGAGCCATCAACCTCAAACTTCATAATGACCTCGAATTCCTCTTCATTACCTTCCTCATCAGGGATATAGATAATTTCCGGTTCTTCCTCTTGGCCAATCTGTTCGTTTGTCATATCCTCGCACCCCTCACCTTTTACTGTTAGCATCCAAAAAATTTTGCAAAATCAGGGCTGCAGCCATTTTGTCCACAATCCCTTTGCGTTTCTTCCGGCTGACGTCCCCTTCAATCAGCACCCGCTCTGCGGATACCGTCGTCAGACGCTCATCCCAAAGGTGTACGGGCATTGCAAATTGCTCCCGTAGCTTGTCAGCGAACTCTATGCAGATTTCGCCCCGGGGTCCTACTGAGCCGTTCATATTCTTCGGTAGACCAACTACAATCTCTCCAATTTCGTGCTCCGTAACAAGTTCACGAATACGTTCGAACTCATTACCAGTACCGCGGCGCTCAATCGTTTCAAGAGCTTGTGCCGTCCATCCAAAAACATCGCTTGTGGCTACACCGATTCTACGGTCGCCGTAATCCAATCCTAACTTCTTCATCATCTGGGATTATCCACCTTGTGATTGACGAGGTAGAATCTAACCAGCTCTTCAATCAGCTCATCACGTTCTTTTCTCCGGACCAAACTTCTCGCATTGTTATGACGCGGAATGTAAGCTGGGTCTCCGGAAAGTAGATACCCTACGATCTGATTGATCGGATGATACTCTTTCTCCACCAGTGCATCGTATACAGCGAGCAATATTTCCTGGGGAGAAGCTTCCTTTTCGTCGCCCTTCACATTGAATTTGACCGTTTTGTCCATGGAGTCCATTTGTGACACCTTCCTTCTGCAAAATCACCCTAAAAGGGCGGCTTCGCAAAGTTGCTACTGTGCAGCTCACTTGCTTCCTTTATCATAACATATTCATAGCCCAACGAGGAAATCCTGCGCGTGGAATAACGCTTTTTTTGGCATTTCCTCTACAAAAATAATGATATTTTTGGCTTTTAAGCTATTGTCAAGCACAACTATTCATGAAAATCTAACCACCTGTTAATAAAGAGTAGCGGTACTGATGTCAAACTCTCAGTACCGCTATGTTTTTTCGTAATACGTTTAAATTAAGAAATAGTTTCGTAATTTTTATTTATGCTAGGGAAGCCACTAATTCTTCTGCTTTAGCCAGTGCCTCGCCAAGCTTGGAGGCATCTTTACCACCAGCTTGTGCCATATCTGGACGTCCGCCACCGCCGCCACCGCATACTGCTGCGACTTCTTTAACGATCTTACCAGCGTGGAAGCCCTTCTTCACCAGATCCTGTGGTACAGCTACAACAAAGTTCACCTTGTCGTCCATGGCAGCACCCAGAACAAGTACAGCATCCGGGAGCTTCGATTTCAATTCATCTGCAGTAGAACGCAGAGCGTCCATATTTCCTGCTTGAACAGCAACAGCAAGAAGCTGTGTACCTGCACCAACCGTCTTCACACTGCTTGTTAGTTCAGCGGCAAATGTTGCGCTCAGCTTAGATTGCAAGGATTCATTCTCACGCGAAAGCTCACGCACTTGGTTATGCAATGCTTCAATCCGTTTTGGAACGTCGTTCAGAGAAGACTTCAGTAGACCCGCAGATTGCTTGAGCAGATCCAGTTGGCTCTCAGTGAACTGATAAGCGTAACGTCCAGTCACTGCTTCGATACGGCGCACTCCGGAACCAATACCACTTTCGCTAAGCAGCTTGAAAATTCCAATTTGAGACGTGTTGGATACATGGCATCCACCACAAAGCTCAAGGCTGTAATCGCCGACTTGAACGACACGGACAATATTGCCATATTTTTCACCAAATAATGCCATAGCGCCCATAGCCTTAGCTTCGTCAATTGGCTTGTTCTCAATGACTACATCAAGGCCACGCCAAATCTGTGCATTCACACGATGCTCGATGTCGCTTAGTTCTTCCGGTGTAATCGCTCCGAAGTGGGAGAAGTCAAACCGTAAACGTGCACCTTCTACTAAAGATCCTGCTTGGTTGACATGACCGCCAAGAACCTCTTTGAGCGCTTTATGCAGTAGATGAGTAGCTGTATGGTTCTTCACGATATCTTCACGCTGTGCACGATCCACTTCAGCGCGAACCGATTCGCCTACTTTCAATTCTCCAGCTTCCACAGTTACCAAATGTACATGTTGACCATGTGGAGCCTTGAACAATCCTTTTACCTTAGCTGTAACTGAACCGCCAGTAAGCAGACCTGTGTCACTTACTTGTCCACCACTTTCAGCATAGAACGGTGTTGCCTCAAGAATTACTTGGCACTCTACGCCTTCGCCAGCGGTATCGACCAATTCATCACCCACAACAATAGCCATAATTTTCGACTCTGTTACCGAGTCATTATATCCAACAAATTCACTTTTAACCGTCAGATCCGCTAATGCGCCACCTTGGATCTTCATGCTGCCACCGTCATGACGTGCAGCTCTTGCACGATCACGCTGTTCTTGCATAGCGACATCGAAGCCTTCACGGTCTACAGTTAATCCTTGCTCTGCTGCGAAATCTTCAGTCAGGTCAAATGGGAATCCGTAAGTGTCATATAGCTTAAATGCATCAGCTCCAGCAATCGTGCTGTGCCCATCTGCTTTTGCTTTAGCGCTGATCTCACCCAAGATAGCCAATCCATCAGACAATGTCTCATGGAAACGTTCTTCTTCTGTACGGATAATCTTGGCGATATATTCCCGATTCTCGACAACGGATGGATAATATACACCCATAATCTCACCAACGGTTTCCGTCAACTCATGCAGGAACGGACGATCCAGACCCAGGGTCTTTCCGTAACGAACAGCACGGCGTAGCAAACGGCGGATAATATAACCACGACCTTCATTAGAAGGAAGTACTCCATCCCCTACGGCAAAAGTAACGGTACGCACATGGTCAGCGATAACTTTAAGCGCGATATCCTGCTCAACATTATCTTTATAAGTTACACCAGCAAGCTCAGCTGTTTTTTGAATAATCGGTTGGAACAAATCGGTATCGAAGTTGGAATCTACATCTTGAAGAATGGATGCAAAACGCTCCAGTCCAGCACCGGTATCAATGTTCTTGTTCGGAAGCGGCGTATAGCTGCCATCCTTGTTATGGTTGAATTGTGAGAACACAAGGTTCCATACTTCAAGCCAACGTTCGTTTTCTCCGCCTGGATACATTTCTGGATCACTCATGTCGCTGCCATAAGCTTCGCCGCGGTCATAAAAGATTTCCGAACAAGGACCACAAGGGCCTTCGCCGATATCCCAGAAGTTCTCATCTCCCAGCTTAATGATGCGTTCTGCTGGCAAGCCCACTTTTTCATTCCACAGCTTGAATGCCTCTTCATCCTCAGCATACACAGTGACGGAGATACGTTCTGGATCGAAGCCGATCCACTCCTTGCCAGTCAAGAATTCCCAAGCCCATGTGATAGCTTCTTCTTTAAAATAATCGCCGATAGAGAAGTTACCTAACATTTCGAAGAATGTATGGTGACGGCGTGTCTTCCCTACATTCTCGATATCATTGGTACGAATACATTTCTGCGAGTTCGTCAGGCGCGGATTCTCAGGAATCTCACGGCCATCGAAGTATGCTTTCAGCGGTGCCATACCTGCGTTGATCCACAACAGCGAAGGATCGTTATGCGGTACGAGAGATGCACTAGGTTCAATCTTGTGACCTTTACTTTCAAAAAACTTAAGCCATTTGGAACGAATTTCACTTGCTTTCATTGTTTACAGCTCCCGTCTCATCTTTTTAATTCGGCTCATGCGCCAGATTGTACAAATTTTCTAAAAAATAAAAACAAAAAAACGCCCCTGAATAATTCAGGGACGATTAATATCGCGGTACCACCCTGGTTATCGCCTTGACCCAATTTACGGGAAAGTTAAAGGGCGATCGCCTTGTCGCGGCTGATAACGGGTGCCCCCGGTGAGTTTGTGATCTCACACTCCGAAATTAGCTTTCCACCGGCCTGTCTTCAAGGTTCTCCCAGCCATTACGAAATGCTTTCGTAAAGGAACCTGTTCTCTGATCAAGCCATCCTCCGGCGTACTTCATTTTCATCAACGTTTTATCCGATTTACATTTTAACATTTCAAGTATAGCCAGTGCCCCTTCATCTGTCAATCTGAGGAGGAGTTAAGGATAACGTGAGAATATATGATTTTTGTAATGGTGAACTCGGGCACTTAAAGAATATAGTAAATCTCAGATAGTATTTGGAAAATTATGTATTATAAATAATGCTCTAGAATACGCAATGCTCGGGTAAAACCTAAGGAGGATTACAAATCATGCTGCGCAATAAAGTAACTGAGGAGCTATCGATTGTTAAAGTTAAGCCTACATCAATACGCTTTATCGTCAGTCTCATTTTTATTCATATTCTCTTCACTCTAACGGTTAACCTTGTCCTTTTTGCAAATGGAACTTTAAGCGTTATTGCCAAAAGCACAAACGGATGGATCAACGAAACGTTAGCTGCAAATCTGTTCGGTCTTGTGTTAGAAGTGGTTATTTTCTTATGTACAATAGCTAAATTATCGCTGAGGGATTTGGGGTTAAAAAGGAATACATTATTAGCAGGACTTATCGGCACTTTTCTATTTTGGCTCGCAATTAACATTGTTGATTTAGGTATGACATTACTGACTCACTCAAGTTTAACATTCAATAATGATATTTTCACGAATTCGAACGTCGTCTTTGGTGAATTCCTGGGTCAGGTTTTCGGAAATGCTTTACTGGAAGAAGTTTTGTTTCGGGGCTTTCTGCTAGTTCAAATCTATCTCTTATTAAAAAAAGTCAATAACAATACTTCACGCATCGGTTATGCAATGCTTATCTCACAATCCATCTTTGCCGCTATACATATCCCAAATCGGATCTATTCAGGATTAGTCGGAATGGATTTTGTTTATGATTTTATCGTACTAGTAATTCTAGGGGTCATATTCTCATTACTCTATGTCTTAACCAAGAATCTATTTTTCGTGATTGGCGTCCATTCCTTAATGAATGTTCAGATTATGTTTTGGAATAGTAGTTTTACTCATACAGCAACGTTAATCTGTGTGTTATTACTGACTTGTCTTTTAATTTGTTTCAAAAGGAAGGAATTCCGAGCGCAGAAATCAGAGGGGGCAGTGCCAAGCTGAATAAATGGGATCGGAGAATTCTCTAGAATCGCGACTGACCCAATTGTAAACATAATCAGCTAAAGCAAGCAGTCGATAACCAAAACGGAGGGCAGCAATTCTCTAGTAAATATGAGAAAAGCTGCCCTGTGCTGTATTTTTACGTTTTTAATATAAAAGAGCTACGTTTCCGTCAGCTGGCGTAGGCAGTACGTATCCTTAACAACAATTCTAAATCAGCTTGTGTGCAAACCACTTTTCGCCCCTGAATCGCCAAAGAAAAATACCCCCGCGAACGGCCCACTCGCAGTTCATCGCCAGCCAGACACCCATGACGCCGTAGCCCAGTACGATCCCAAGGATGTATCCAAAAATCACCCGAAACAGCCACATCGTCAGCATTGAGGTAATTGAGGTGAAGCGGGAATCTCCCGCTGCCCGCAGTGCGGACGGCAAAATAAAGCTGACGGCCCACAGCGGAACTTGGGCAATGGAATTCACCAGCAGCACCACAAACAGATCATCAATGATCTCGGAAGGTGGGGAAAAGATCGATACCAGCGGGTGGAATAGCGGCATCAGAATCAAGGCGATCAACGCCAAAGAGCCGGACCCGATCCAGAGAAAGGACTTGATGAACTTTCTGGCTTCAGAGACATTCCCCCGCCCGATACATTGGCCGACCACCGTTACAATAGTTAGCGACAGCGCGCTGGCTGGAATTTGAAACACCAGAGCCAGCGAGCCGGCAATGGCATTGGTCGCAATGGCATAAGTGCCTAGGCTGACAATAAACACCTGAGTGAGCAGTTTCCCCCCGTTGAAGAACATCTGCTCCGCTGCGAACGGCACGCCGATGAACATGATTCTCCGCAGCATGGTCAGAGGAATTCGGAATAGGTCACGAAAACGCACCCGCAGGGCCGTATCCACCTTGAACAGATACACCAGGGCACAAACCATACCTGCATACCGCGCGATATTAATCGCAAGCGTCATCCCCAGCACACCCATGTGCAACAGGTTAATGAAGACCACGTTCAGAATAACATACAGCAAGTTCATGATGAGCGACAGCATCAAAGAAGCCCGTGTCTTGCCCACTCCTCGCAGAGCTCCGCATACCGCCTGAACCACCGCGATGCCCAGATATGAGATGCTGCTGCCGATCAGGTAGATGCGGGCATTGTCCAGCACTTCGGGTGAGGCGGTTCCGAACAAAAGGTTCAATATAGGAGTATGTAAGCCCATCAGGAGCAGACCGATTCCCAAAGCGATCAGCGACACCGAAGCGACCGAAGCGGCCGTAGCCTGGGACACCATCCGGTCGTTTCCGCTCCCTTTGTACTGCGCGACTACCACTGTCCCCCCGGTTGCAACCGCCACGAACACATTGATCAGAAAAATATTCAGCGAATCCACCATATTCACTGCACTGACCGCCGCCATCCCGGACGAGCTGATCATTGCGGTATTTACCAGATTAAGTCCAATAATGAAGGCCTGGTCAATCAGAATTGGAATAAATAAAGCTATAATTTGCCGATAATCCATCCCCTCCCCAGAAAGATATTTCTCCAGCAATCTTTTCTTCTGAAGACTAGCCCGAAGCTGCATAACATATCACATTCTTTTCTGTAAAATGGAAAAAACTCTTCATCCGAAGAGCTCTTCAACAAATTATACCCATTATACCGTGGGCACTTTACATTCAGTTTACTATAGATACACTTTTAAGTCTTTAATCAGGAGTCAAAAAACAGTAACTGCCCTTCACATATTTGGAGAACATAAACTTCATCAGAATTATGCAGCTTCAGACCATAGAATCATTCGTTCATCAAAAGTATTGGCAAAAGTCTTTAAGCGGATTGCGTTATGCCTGATGATTATGATCGATCTTTGCATTTACGCAAGAAAAACGCCTGACGGCTTCCTTGGAGGTAGAGTAGAGTTACAAGCTGAGTACATCCGTAATTCCATAATCGTATCTATATACACCTTCGTAGTGAGGTTCCGAGAGACGGACCATATTGCACTTATTCCCTAAAACAAGCCCATTCCCGGGTGACTTGGGGCGGATAACGGCGCTGGCTCGTTTACGTTACCGTAGGCACATTGTATTCTGTTTTTCGCATACATTTGGCTCGTTTACGTTACCGTCGGCACATTGTATTCGGTTTTTCACATACATTCAGCTCGTTTACGTTACCATCAGCACATTGTATTTGGTTTTTCGCATACATTTGGCTCGTTTACATTAGCGTCGGCACATTGTATTCGATTTTTCGCATACATTTGGCTCGCTTATGTTACCGTCGGCACATTGTATTCGGTTTTTCGCATACATTTGGCTCGTTTACGTTACCGTCGGCACATTGTATTCGGTTTTCCGCATACATTTGGCTCGCTTATATTACCGTCGGCACATTGTATTCGGTTTTCCGCATACATTTGGCTCGCTTACGTTACCGTCGGCACATTGTATTTGGTTTTTCGCATACATTTGGCTCGTTTACGTTAATGGCGGCACATTGTATTCGATTTTTCGCATACATTTGGCTCGCTTATATTACCGTCGGCACATTGTATTCGGTTTTTCGCATACATTTGGCTCGTTTACATTAGCGTCGGCACATTGTATTCGATTTTTCGCATACATTTGGCTCGCTTACGCTACCGTCGGCACATTGTATTTGGTTTTTCGCATACATTTGTCTCGCTTACGTTACCGTCGGCACATTGTATTCGGTTTTTCGCATACATTTGTCCGTAAGCTCGACTAAAACATGCATTTCGAAGGATATAAGGTCCGCTCGGGCCGTTATACATCCCAAAGGCGTGTGCTCAATTAAAAACAGGGCTCCCCATGGCCACCAGTTGAATATTGGTCATCCTATAAATTCGTTTCACATTTCTCCGCAATCTCGAAATTTTATAAATTCTATTCCATAAAAAAAACCGCGCTAGGCGCGGATTCTTAAAGAAACTATTAAGCCTTCTATTATTTTGCACTCTCGGCAATCGTCTTATAAGCCGCTAAATCTGTATACACTTCCACTTTAAGCGGATTGCGTTTATGTTTGGTAATTTTATAAAAGTGATAGACAAACACTGCAATATTAGCTGCTAAAGATAATGCACTCACAACCCAAAGTGCCGTTTCGCTGTGAGAAGATTGTACGGAGAACTTTGAATCGCCAACAAACGCCGGGAACGACATTGTAAACATCATCCAAATCGCCAAGGTTTGTGCACGGTGCTGTAGCCATGCTCCTTTTTTGAAGAAGAATGCTGGAATTGTACAAGAGATTAGAAGAGCTGCACCTGCATAGAAGGAATGGTCAGAAACTGCGTTATATACATAGGCAAAGTTCCAAATGTCATAAGCAATGATCCAGAACCACAGCTGGTCCGGCCACAACATATCCTTACTCTTGTCTTTACTAATAACAATACCCATCCAACCAGAAATCGTAATAATGTTCAGGATACCTGCGATCCCGTTCATAATGTTCCAAGGACCACCTACCATCATTACGCCATCCACCATGCCTTGCAAGCTGTACACTTGGAAATCACGGATAACTGCTTCAAGAATGTTAACTGCAAGGATAATCGCCGGGAACATTAATATATATTTATTTTTGTCCCATCCTTTAACATAACGGATAGCCATAAACCCTATACATCCTGCCAAGGCAGAATATACTTTTACCCAGTGAAACCATGTTCCAGTACTGGAGCCTTCGCCTGCCGTATTTGGCCAGACCGCTATGGTAAGAACAATAGGGACAACGATAAACAGAATGATTGAGAACCACTTGCTTCTTCGAGCTATTTCGTTGAAAATCATTAATCCTGCAAGTACCACTAACCACATTAGAGCAGAGTACCAAGGAATCGATTCGAATAAAAACATAATGTATTCCTCCTTCATATTTTGTATATAAGCTATGTCTTGAGTCCAATATATCCCATCCTCCTTCGAACGATCAAACCGCTCAAAACGTTGATTTATCAAGGTTTTCATAGTCTCATTTCGAGTTGAGTTTACACATCAATAGGACTGGAATTCATCCAAGGTCCTACCCCAAGTAAGGGAATCTATTAGAAACCATGCCTACAGAACTACAGACTGTAAACCTAACTTGAACGTAAAATATCCCCCACAAAGTGGAGTTTTGCTTTAATGCTTACTCAGGTACTTTGTGGGAGGCCCAAAATATATACTTTATGCAATATAAAAAAACCTTGCCGACAAATTTCTTTGTGGACAAGGCTTACTACTCACGCATTTTTAAAAAAATCTTTCAACTAAATATTTCGAATATACGATACAGTTCTCCAGTGTAGGAAAATTCATGATTTCTCCAGCATAATAGATCTTATCTCTTCCCTGCATCTGATCAAGCCGTTCATAGAAGCCTTCACGGATCGCATTAGAATCTACATGGGGGAACTGCTTCCAGCGCTTCATCATATACAGACGGATATTCTCGCCGCCAAGCTCGCGAAGTTTATTTTCTACCTTTTCCCTCATCTCGAGATCTGTCATCTCATCATTCTCCGCTACATAAATCGTAACTAGATCCGTTGTTCCCATATCTGCCCACCTGTAATACCATGCCATCATATGTCCCTTGCGTTCAGGATTCATATTGCAGGGGATATATCCAGAAAGCTCCGGCAACCCCTTCACTCTGTAGGCATATACCCGAAACCGTTCATAGATTATACACTCAAACAATGCTCTGTCTACCGAAGATAAGTGAATCATATCGCCCAGATGCTCTAAGGAAGCAGTATAAATAACCTTGTCAAAATAAAAGATATCCTGGTTTGTTTCCACCCGAACTTGACCATTTTCCTCTTGCTCCATATGTAGCACTTCACAAGTCAGACGCAGATCCTCTACTTGATCAGCCATTCTTCTAATGAGTTCAGTGACTCCCTTAGGCCAGGTTATCATGTGAGTGATCTCAATAAAGGATAATAAATTATCATAAGTAAGAAATTTCAATACATAGGCGGCCGGCACATCCTGAATACTCCCAAAACCAAAAGTATTGAAGTAATGCATATACACCTGCCCAATTACAGATAGCTCATTCTCCGTACACCAATCTGAAAAGGGCTGACATAGATCTGCCGGTAAGTGTAGAAAACCCGGTTCTTGTAGTGACTTATAACGTTTCAAAATTTCCGGCAACCGTTTGAATTCTTGGGTAAACATCTGAATTTGGTCCATAGGAATCTGAGTAGTTTTTCGCCCATTTGTATCAAAAAATCCCCGTTCCAAGAGTGGCCCCTTATCCATAAGATCAAACTCCCTCATGAGTTCAATCGTATGTTTATAAGTTGGCAAGCCGATTAGGGTTCCCATTTCATAGGTTTTCCCTTTATATTCAATCGAATGACACTTGCCACCTACTCGGTCTGACTTCTCAAGGAGAGTGATATGGTTATATCCTTTTTTCGCGAGCTGGTAAGCAGCTGTAACCCCAGAAATCCCTGCACCGATGATCCCTATTCTGTCTTCATACTTCATATTAGTCATCATCCGTTATCTCCTTGTAAATAACCATAATGGCAAGGTCTCACGCTGACCTGCATACTCAAGTGCGACATCCGATGGTATTTTACCTTGATTAGGTCCGTCTGTGATCACCCTGCTGAAGTTATAGATCCTCAAATATTCGTGTAAGCGCTTTTCTAAGGTCTCAAAGGAATCAATCGTATCATCCAACCAAGCCTGCTGATAGAACTCTTTCGTCAACACCGCTGCAAATTGCTGTAAGGGTTGAAATACTTCTGTCTGATCTGCAGTAATAGCTACTTGATTTATGTTGTTCTTATGTAAAAAATCGCTGTATTTATGTTTACCTCTATCCCAGTTCGTAGTAAATTCACGACTCTTGTTCGTAACCAGATTATTAATTTGGAATTCTAAGGTCTTCATCAATGGGATGACCTTCAAATCCATAAAATCGATAAAATGAATGGCGGACTTCCGATTATATAGCTTAACTAAGCCTAATCTGGAATAGGCATCGTAGACCACGTATTGATACACCTTTCCTACCCTTGGGAACACTCCCATATAGCTAATACTCTGTTGGCACATATACCCGGGATGAGCATTTTCCGGATTTTTCATCCTATAGTCCAGAGGTTTGGGTTTCTCTTTACACCCTCTGCTGTTAGCCGCTTGCGCGCCGTCCCGCTTCTTTGCTTTAACTTCTTTGGCGTAAGCCTCCCGTTCTATTCTCTTACTAAGTCCATTTCGACGCAGCACATTATAAATACCTGACTCCCCTATGTTCACACCCTCATCCTGCAGTTCGTAAAAGATTCGCTTGGGTCCATCTTCAGGGAATTTGGCAACGTATTGTAAGATCAATCTTTCCGTTCGCTTATCCACTTTATTAGGCATTACCGGCTTTCGTTCCTTCTCTGCCAGTCCATCCATCCCCTGCTCTTGGTAAGCTTTACACCACTGATAATAGATCGTCCGGGATATGCCAAACTCCTTGCAGGTTTCGCTCACATTGTTGCTGATAGTCCCTTGCATGAGGATATGATATTTGTTGTTTGCATTCATCTATTACACCCCCTATTCTCTTTATTTTATACATAGTTGGCGTTAAATACAGTGCTATTCTACAAAGGATAGGTGAAAAACTTATACTTTCTATTATTATAAAAAAAGAGAGACAGCTCAAGGCTTCTCCCCATTCCGAACAAAATGTGTGATGTATGCCCCACCGGAAATCTCCAAACAGTTCAGACGTTGACCATAGGCACATCCACCATCCACACCAATCTTATCGCCCAGCGGACTAAACCAGATGTCTTCCGAATCATGTAGATCCATCGTCGAGGTATGACCGAAAATAACCGTTTTGTCAGTGCTAACTACAGGATTCGTATAAAATGGCTCTCTGATCCAGATAAAATCGTACGGCTCCTGCTGCTTCCAATCCTCTATTAATGGATTAATGCCCGCGTGGACAAAGATATGGTCTTCCGTCTCATGATAAAGTGGCAATGAACTTAGAAAGTCCAAATGATGTTTGTATTTCTGTCTAATTTCTTCTTTCAACAGCATATAATCATGCCAGCCAAAATCCGCTTTAAAAAAGTCAGAATCCGCCTCACAATAGCTCATCAATGTATACAAACCACCGTTGTTTAGCCAATGCGTATCCAGTTTATCATCCTCGCTGGTGAGCGCGTCATAGGCCATTTTATCATGATTGCCTTTTAGAACAGTAACGCCCCATTCCCGCTTTAAGGCCATAACTTGATCCACAATTCCTTTACTATTGAGACCTCTATCCACATAATCCCCCATCAGAATGAGCTTGTCCTCGGATGGCCGATAGTTTATTTTTTTTAATAATGCGTTGAATTCGGAATAGCTTCCGTGAATGTCGCTAATCGCTAATATTCTGATTGTAATTCCTCCTTGCTCTGGATGCTGCAAGCTAAAACGCCTTCGGCGTCCTTTAAAGGACGGTGAGCGTTTATGCGAGAATTATAAGGATAAAGTATATCGTGAAACTTATACTTTCTTATAATTAAAAAAAGACGTTCCGGGCAGAGGCACCGAAATATCTTTTTTTGTAATGGTCGCTATACGGAATCCATAACGAGCGGATCTTCATCGGATTGAGTAAAAAGCTGGCGGCTTCTGACTTCATGCACCGCTTCTTGAAAACGATCACACAGAAAAATCAATTGGTCGATCTCCTTCTTACCTACCTTTTCCGTAACTTCACTTAGAATACCTGAAAAAGTAGCCATCTGGGAGTCATAAATCTGCTCCCCTTTATTCGTCAGACCAATATATACAACCCGCCGATCGGTATCGGACGTTGTTCGCACCACATAACCCTTCTCTTCCAAACTGTTAACCATTTGTGTCGCAGTAGGTCTGCTAATTTGGAGCAGGTCGCTTAATCTAGAAATCATGACTCCCTGCTGCTCTTCGACTTCGTCTGAAAGCTTCTTTCGCTTCATTAAATTGTTTATGACATACATCATCATAAATTCTCTATAAGAAATAGCTTCCTTCGAGGACGGACGAGAGGTCAAACGTTTAATATTTTCAAAGGCAATGATTAGCTTCTGCTCTTGACTATTTTGAGTATCCATAGGGCACCTCCAATTTAACTCAATCTAATTAGATTACTTACCTATTTCCAAAAAATCAAGTCCAAATCACATTCTGTTTCCATAAAAATTAAATAATTAAACAGTTGTGCTAAATGATGAATTTGTGTATTATACATAAATGATAGTTTGGCTACCTAATTATTAAGACATGAAATCCCAAACTACAATATATAGAACTTAAAGGAGAGGAACAGCTCTGGAGCATCTTTCGCAAAAGAAAAAAGTTACAATTATGATTGCTTTAATGGCGGCTATGTTTTTCGCAGCAATCAACCAGACCATTGTGGGTACTGCAATGCCCCGAATTATTGCGATGTTAGGAGGCATTGAACATTATACTTGGGTAATTACCATCTATATGCTCACCTCTACAATCGCTACCGTACTTGTCGGCAAATTATCCGATATCTATGGAAGAAAACCATTCCTCTTAGCGGGGATCGTTATTTTTATTATAGGCGCTTTCCTGTCCGGATTGTCGACAAATATTTTCCAAATGATCACTTATCGCGGGATTCAAGGTCTTGGCGGCGGGATTCTAATGTCGGCTACCGTAACCGCTGTAGGTGATTTGTTCGCTCCTAGAGAGAGAGCCAAGTGGACTGGAATTATGATGGCCATATTTGGATTCTCTAGTGTAATTGGTCCTACCCTTGGGGGCTTCATGGTGGATCACATGGCTTGGAAATGGATCTTCTGGATCTTCTTGCCTTTCGGTATCGTGGCTTTCTTTATGATTTGGAAAATGTTCCCTAAAACTGCACGCTCCACTTCAGAATCCATTGACTACTTAGGCTCTATTTTCCTTTCCCTTACCATTGTTGCACTCTTGCTCGGCTTTTCATGGGCGGGTACAAAATATGAATGGGGTTCCCCAGAGATTCTCAGCTTGTTCGGGGCATCTATTCTCGGAGTTATTATTTTAATTCTGATTGAACGAAAAGCTAAAAGTCCAGTATTGCCATTATCCTTATTTAAGAATTCCATCGTAACCATCTCCATGGTTGTCGGCTTCCTGATGAATGCTGGTATGATGGGCGCAATGATCTATCTGCCATTCTTTGTCCAAGGTGTAGAAGGTGTCTCCCCGACCAACTCCGGATTCATTAATATGCCGATGTCATTAGCAATGATTGTACTTAGTACGCTTGTGGGAAGATGGATCTCCAAATCAGGTAAATACAAGCGTTATGCCCTGATGGGTATGCCATTTATGGTTTTAGCCATGATCATAATGGCCTTTATGAGCAACATTGCGATGGCCGTAGTCAGCATGATTGTCTTCGGGATTGGTTTAGGACTATCGATGCCTGTATTTACCTTAACCGTGCAAAATGCTGTAGCTCCCTCCATGCTAGGAGTTGCTACTGCTACAAATACTTTGTTCCGTAATTTAGGTGGAACCATCGGTATCGCTATTATGGGTACCATCATGAACACTTCATTAACGAATAAACTAGAGGCAGCAGTGTCCTCTGGCAAGGGTCCAGATTTAACCAAACTTGACCCTGAATCCGCTAAACAGCTTTCCGCATTTATGAATCCGCAAATGCTGCTAGATCAGCCTAAGCTGAAGGAACTGCACGCAACGCTGCCAGAGCAGATCCAGCCGCTCTTCAATCAATTGATTGAGATGTTGCGAAACGCACTAAGCGATTCCCTGACGGTTGTATTCTTAAGCGGCACGGCACTGTTAGTCATTGCAGCATTGCTTGTCCTGTTCCTTAAAGAGATTCCGTTACGAAGTGGTGAGAAAAAAACAGAGGTAACTGCAGAGGGAAAAAGCGAAGGCAAAAACCTTGAAAAGTCAGTACCTGCTGCACACTAATCACAAATAAATATACATTAGAGATGTCCGTAAACAGCTTTGGCTGTGCGGCATCTCTTTTTTATGTGAAGGAGATTAGGATTCGGTTGGTTGATCGTTCAATTCTTCGAAATAATCGTAGACTTCGTTTAACAGCTCCATTAACGAATCTGTCTTTTCTCTACCCATATAATCAATCATGCCTTTAAAGGTATTTCGGGATTTCGTCACGGCCATTTCGGCCAAATGCTCTCCTTTTTCCGTAAGCGTGATCTCACTGATTCGGCGATCCTGGGCATCGGCAGAACGCACTACATATCCCTGTGCAATCAGACTATTGACCATCTGTGTAACCGTAGGAGAAGTGACTTTAAGAAACTTGCTGATATCTGATACGGTCTGGCCCTTCTTCCCTTCCCGTTCCTTGCCGAGCTTTAAAGAAACCAACATCCGAACCTCACTTGGCTTCAATCCCCAGACTGTAGTTTTACGCCAATTCATCCTGGCAAATTGCTGGAAAGCTTCCATTAGTCCATCAACATTCTGATATTTATCTTCGTTCATCAGTACACCCCATAAGATCCATTTAACACTAAGTATAGCCTAATCGAGCTTAAAAAAGAATTGATAGATGTCAGATATCCATTTTCAAATCATTACTATCGAGATGTATAATGGGATCAGAAGAAAGGGCTTGGTCGTCCTTTACTGACGATAAATGATACATTGTTATATATAAAACACAGGCAATTCACGCCTATTCGAAAGAGGTTATCTATAATGTCCTTTTCTTATTCTACATATGACGCTCTAGGGCTTGCTTCGCTTGTCAAAGCACGTGAAGTCTCCCCTCGTGAGCTTGTCGAAGCCGCTTTCGCTCGGCTCGATGAAGTTAATCCAGTTCTTAATGCGGTTGTACGTACTCGTAGAGAAGCTGCTCTTAAGGAAGCTGACGATATGCCTGTTCATGATAGCACTCGCCCGTTTGCTGGCGTTCCTTTTCTGCTCAAGGATATCTCCCAAGCTATCGCTGGAGAACCTCTTACTTCGGGTGCTTTGCTTATGAAAGACAATATTGCCAGACGTGACTCAAACTACGTAGCACGAATCAGAAACGGCGGATTCATTCCGCTTGGACATACGAATACACCAGAATTCGGCCTCAAAAACATTACCGAGAACGTCCTTCATGGCCCGGCACGTAATCCGTGGAATCCCGAATATTCCCCCGGCGGTTCAAGTGGTGGTGCAGCTGCGGCGGTAGCTTCTGGTATTGTTCCGGCAGCGGGTGCTAGTGATGGTGGCGGCTCGATCCGTATCCCTGCCTCGTTCACCGGCTTGTTCGGACTGAAGCCCACCCGTGGACGTACTCCAGTTGGACCAGGTGTCGGTCGTCAATGGCAAGGCGCTTCTATTGACTTTGCATTGACAAGGTCCGTACGCGATAGTGCTGCGATGCTGGATCTACTACAGGTTGTGCAGCCAGAGGCTGCTTTTCAAACACCTCTATATCCGGGCGTCTACTTAGACGATCTATTCATGCCAACACAGCGAAAACTACGCATAGCGTTCACAACAGCTTCTCCAGTAGGCACTCCTGTAACGAATGAAGCAGTCATTGCTGTGCTCAAAACTGTAAAATGGCTCGAAGCTGAGGGGTATGAAGTTGAAGAAAAGCTAAGTCCAGTAAATGGTGTTAGGCTGATGGAGAATTACTATACGATGAATACTGGCGAAGTGGCAGCGATGTTCGTATCGCTGGAAAAAATGATGGGACGTTCCATTACTTCCAGTGAAGTCGATATCGTTACTTGGGTCCTTGGGGAAGCCGGAAGAAAAGTCTCTGCGGCAGAATTTGTGCATAGTCTGGATGAATGGGATATTGCAGCCGCTCAAATGGCAGGTCTGCTTAACCGCTACGATCTGTATATCACACCAACAAATGCGGATTCAGCTCCTAAGATTGGCGAATTAACGCATAGCTCTGCTGAAATCGAAAAACTGCTGCATGTACATGAGTTGCCGAAAGAGGAACAAGAGCGAATGATTTACGCTATGTTTAAACCAAGCCTAACCTACACACCGTTCACCCAGCTCGCCAATTTGACGGGTCAGCCAGCTATGAGCGTTCCCGTCCATATGTCGCAAGAGGGTCTACCGTTGGGGGTACAGGTAATGGCTGCTAAAGGCCGGGAAGATTTACTGCTTCAGCTTGCAGCCCATCTTGAACAATCCGAGCTGTGGGTAGGGATGACAGGGAATCCGCTCTTTCCATGATGAAATTCATGAAGTGGTGGCTAAGTCAATTGAGGATCATAGTTCTATTACTTAACTATGTTCGATCCTATTGAGAATATAATGATCGTAGGAAGATCGATAAAGATTTGAATAAAATCAAAATGAGATGGCCAAACAATGACTATGATTGGATCAAAATAGATAATAGTATTAGCGCTAATGTATAGCAGATATATATTAATAAATTAATGATTCTGGTTAGCTTGTCCACAAAAATAAACCGTTCCTCGATGCCCAGTTCCCGACCACATTTTGGAACATAATAACAGACGTTTTTAAAGTGTCCACAAAAGCATGCTTTTACGGCTGCCGATCGATAAGCCGGTCGTTGGATTGCGCTTCAGCTTGCCATTCACCAGGAATGTATTGGCAGCAGCAGCTGCGGTGGATCCGCGAACCGGCCAGCGCCGGGGTAGCCAGGGAATACCTGCAGGCACTCCTGCAGACGGCAGGTATGGCCACCGGTGAGCGCTGCAACGAGCAGCCCTGCGTTTGCCGTTCGCGGTATCCACATCCGGAAGCCGCCGGCTGCTACCGATCGCTGAGCCGGCACCGTGCCGGGTAGTCCGGGAACTGCGGCAGGCACTCCTGCAGACGGCGGGTATGGCCACCGGTGGGCACTGTAGTGAGCTGCCAGGCGTTCGCCGGTCCTGGTGCATCCGCCTCCGGAAGAGCGCCGGATGCTGCGGATCAAAAACCCGATCACCTGGTTGTGCTGCAACTTGCAGCAGCAGCATCTGCGGCGGATCCGCGAGCCAGCACTGAGCCAGGGAGCCCGAAAATAACTGCAGGCACTCCTGCAGGCAGGAATGGCCACGGGTGAGCACTGCAGCGAGCAGCCCAGCGTTCGCCGACCACCCAGAGATTGACCTATATTGGAATCCCTCAAGCATAAAAAAGGAACCCGCGCTGGTATCAGCGTGAATTCCCCTCACCTGTAAGATTGTTATTTAGCAACTGCAATCTTCATTTCCAAGTCCTTGTAATAGGTCTTGATCCATTTTTTTCCTGAGTCTTTCAGGATGTCTCCTTTAGCGTCTATGGTGTACGTAAATGGCCTAATTGTGATGGTTTTCGGCACTGCTTTGAAGGAGGCTGCATAGAACAGGTCTTCTTTAATGTTTGCTGTGATCGGTCGCTTGATGTCGATGTCGCTGACGGTTGCCTGAATTAGATTTCCTTTCTCATCGGCAATGTCATACAACATCTTGCTTGAACGCCCTTTGGATTTGGCTGCTCCAGGAACTTTCCCGCTGCTGTGCAGCTTGAGTTCCATCATTAACGGCGTCATCTGGAAATAGTCCACGGTATAGCTAAAATCCCCGCTTTTTTGAGTTGTACCCGGCTGCAAGGTTGCAAGACTATTCAGCTTTTTCACCGGGACGGTAAAGGTAAATGGCTCCTTGACGCTCTTGGTGTACACCTCTATCGTCATTTTGAATTCATCCGCGAGCTGCGGTTTGCCATCTTTGGGGATGTTGAAAGAGAGCAAAGCTGCCCTTTCATCTTCCGGCATAGACGTCACATAGGGAAGATATAACATCCTTTTCCCATTAACAGACAAAACCGGGATCTGCGCGATATCAATAATGATCCCCTTACCCACAGTGCCTCCCTCCTGCCGGAATGCCATGTCAAGACGGTTCCCGTCAAACATTACTTTGGATATACTGAGCGTTACGCCCTCGTGGGTAATCGCTAGATTGGAACTGGCAGATTGCCCGGAGGTCTCGGCACTAACGGTTGAAGGGAACCCGCTGCCTGTGACTGCCATTACCAACGTTACTGCCAATGCTGCTCCAGCGAATTTTTTTCTCAATTCAGGTTTCATAGAATTCAATGGATTAGCTCCTGTCCTATTTTTTATGAAAAGAAAAAGGGAGCTATCCCCAGGTCATTATTGATGACCTGCGGGACTGTCCCCTTCTCTAATGGATTAATGCTTAACAGGAATGGTCAATTCCAGATCTTTCAGATATGTTTTCTCACCCACACTGTTCTTTCCTTGGCCGACAACGCTCCAATCCTTGTTGTTCACAGTAAGAGTAAATGGCTTGATTGTAATCGTTTTAGGAGTGCCAGCAAAAGGAGAAAACAGTTGATCAATCTGATATTCAGTCTTGGGTTCGCTGTTGAAATACTCGAATCTGCTCGGATTCACGACATTTCCTTGGTCGTCTACAAGCTCGTAATAGACCATACTGGCGCTGTAATCACCGGTTTGCCCCGGAGATTGTGGTACTTGGCCCTTACTATCCAGAACGAAACGGGTGGACACCGGCGAAATATCCAGTTGCTTAACGGTATAACTGAACTGTCCGTCAGATTTGGAGGCCTCTGGTTTCACAACAATCGATTTATTCTCCACGTTCACAGGAATCTTGAATTCAAAAGCTTCTTTCACCTGTGTGACATTCGCCTGAATAGTCAGCTCGAATTGGTCAGGCAAATTTAGACCCTTAGTCACTTCAACTACATAAGCATTCTTCTGCCTAGGCGAGTCGCCAAAGCTGCCTCCGCCATATTCAATGGCTTGTCCGTTAGCGAGGATCGTTGGCATTTTAATATAACCTTTAAGCTGATCCTTTTCCTCAACATCTTTTTCAAAAAGGTATGGAGAGCCTGTATTCGGCAAATCTACGCCTTCACGTTCCAAAACGAAGGACAACCGGGTTCCATCATAAAGTAAATTAGCTACCTTCAGCGTGATTCCTTCATGGGTTACACTCAGGTTAGGTTCTGTTACGATTCCTTGTTTAATGGCAGTATCCAAAGCTTCGTTGCTGGTTCCCTCAAAGAGAATTCCAACAATAGGAATTTGCTTTAACGTTGAAGCCATTGCCGGTGATACAAATCCCGTACCCACCACACCTGCACCTAGGATGGCTGCTGCTGCGGCCACTACTGCTGTTCTTTTCATTAAATTAGGTTTGGATGATGTTCTTTTCAATTCACTCGCTCCAATCGTATTCATAATTTGATAACTCATACTTTTCTTTGGTAAAGACGATTCACGAATCATTTGTTCGATGGCATTCATTTCAGCGAATTCCGTTTGTTCCGGCGAATGTCCCATGTGCTATCTCTCCTTTTTGGCTTTTACATTCCATCAGTTTGCGGCGCAATCGTTCATATTTTTTCCGTATGGTTGCGGACTTGAGGCCCATGATTTCGCCTATTTCCTCAAAGGTGTACTGCTCTACTGCCTTAAGGAGTAAAATATGACGCTCTTCAGTTGTGAGAAAAGTCAAAAGCTCATAAACCTCTGACTCATGACGGGAGATTTGCAGCACAGGCTGCTGCTCTTTATAATGATCGATCAGCTTAAGCCAGCGGCTCTGTCTCTTCTTCAAATTGATTAGATGATGGTATGCCATCTTATACAGCCAGGCTGAGAAGGATACTTGCCTGCTGTACTGGTGAAGATTTTGATAGGCGCGAATAAAGATCTCCTGTACGGCATCTTCCGTCTCCGCATGATTTTTCAGGATATAATAGCAGTAGGTATACATTTGCCGTTCAAACTGGATGATGATCGCACTGTATGCCTCTTTGTCTCCTGCTCTGACCTGTTCTACAACCGCTTCAATAGCATTCCATTTTCCTTCCTCTTCCCCGGGGATGGTTGGCTGCAAGAGCTCACCTCCTTTCTTGTTTACCTATATAACAATCTCGTAATGCTATTTTGTGACACTATTTTTTAATATGCAGTTAGATTAGGGACTACAAACGCAGTGAGATTAATTACATATACGAACAAAATCACCCTAACGGGTGAATAACTTTTTAGCCAGCGGTTATTTGTCCGCTGGCTAGAAAGTTATTCACCAAGGTTCCGTTACAGAGACAAACTCTGGGGATTCTCCAGACTCCAGGTCGTAGGCACACTCTCCCACTATAAATTCAGGGACAGGATCTACCGTCCCACATTCTACGCAAACATAATCGATCCATACCTCTGGTTCTTCCTCCCACGGCTCAACATCCGGTGATTGCAGCATGGACAGAGCATCGGGTCTCGCCCATAGCTCTCCAGCATCCGCTGACGGTAGTTCTTCTTCTTTCGTTCTTTCACAGGAAAGGTCATCTCGATTTGTTTATGGATCATGTACCACCACAGATTAATCACCTTCTGTGACTCTTTGTTTTTCCCCCGGCTGTATAGACTATAGCGACCCACCATCCGAAAATGCTTCGGTGGAATGTGCTGCACGAGATCGTAGATAAACTTCATCACCGGCGACACCACATCCACCCGTTTCCCCGTTCGGTGATCTTCGTACCAGTAATGCACCTTGTGGTGGTCGTAGCTGACCACCCGGTACTCTGCAATCGCCGGTCGCGCTAAATAACCCCCTATGTATTTCGCTGCTCCTCGGGCACCCTTCATCCGCTGCTCTGCATTCACATAGAAACCCTGCCGAGAAGTCATTAGAAGTAAATGCTTTCAAATCGTCAGTTGTTCCTTCTTCAATAGTGCCCGAAGCTTTTCCATTAAAAATGGCAAACTCCTTAGTATCTTGGTTAGTATACAATGGATCTACTATTTTATTTATTCGCATTTGAACAAAATCTTTTGATAAATCACTGTTAGCGTAATCTACGATCATTTTTCGGAATTTTAAAATATGATAATTATTTAATTTCGTTGTAAACATAGCTTTCTGCAACTTCATTGTTTTTTTAAACCAATACTGATCTAAATACATTGGGTAAGTGCTCCAACTATTAATGCAACAAAGCTCACGCTACTCCTGTTCCCGCCCGCAAATCCCATAAAAGAAGAGATGGATGGCTTCCTCCAGGAAGGCATCTATGTCTTCTTGTTTGCTGGCTTCATCTAGCATTTCCCCCGAACTTCGCATGTACATTCCCATAAATGAAAGAATCCCTTTGGTGGATACTTTATTTGAAATTTCTCCTCGTGCTTTGCCATCCTCCACCATCTTAACCATCAATGGTAAAACGTCGTTTGTATACCGTTCTTCAAGATAATGAAACATGTCCTGATCCTCAATCATAAGCTCCTTCACAGTCGTGGGAGACAATGAACTGTAGGTTTCTCTCTCCATCGTCATAATGTATTCAATAATCTCTTTTAGAGAATGCTCTCCATGAATGTAATCTTCAAATTCACGAATCGCCTTCTCTATAAAATCCTTAAAGGACTCACCAAGCAGCGCTTCCTTGCTGCCAAAATAATTATAAATCGTCACCTGTGAGACACCTGCTTCTTTCGCAATGTCTGCGATCCGGAGACGTTTGGGCTCACAGCTCTTGAGCATTTCCATCGTAGTCTTCATAATTTTGAGTTTTATTTGAGCGGCTCTTTTCTCAAATCCATTCATGCTATTCACCCTTAACTTCATTATATAGTGCGCTTATTTAAATTTAATGAAATATTTATTATCAATTATTTCATAATTCCATTGACTTCACTATTCACTAGGAATAATATAACATATGAAATATCCAATTAGTAATAGTTCATTATTTTGCAGCGGGGGTGGCGGCATGCTTGTAGTTGAAGGCTTAACCAAACGATTTTCGAATGGCAAGGGAATCGAAGATGTTACGTTTACCGTAAATAAAGGTGAGGTGTTTGGGTTTCTGGGGCCTAATGGCGCGGGTAAATCTACGACCATAAGACATATCATGGGATTTATGAAGCCGGACAAAGGTAATGCGAGCATCCATGGACTTGATGTATGGAAAGCACAGGGTACAGTCCAGAAGCATATCGGCTATCTACCCGGTGAAATCAACTTTTTTGACGGGATGACAGGCATTTCTTTCCTTAAATTCATGTCTGGCATGCAAGGGATGAAGAACACTACTAAACGTGACCGCCTCATTGAACGACTGCAATTTGATGCCTCAACTCCGATCCGCAAAATGTCAAAGGGAATGAAACAAAAAGTCGGTATTGTCGCAGCTTTCATGCACAATCCTGAAGTTATTATTCTGGATGAACCAACCTCGGGACTCGACCCGCTTATGCAAAAGGTATTTATAGATCTCGTATTGGAGGAAAAAGCAGCCGGAACCACATTTCTAATGTCCTCTCACAGCTTTCAAGAAATTGAGCGCACCTGTGATCGAGCTGCAATCATTAAAGACGGACGTATAGTCACTGTAAAAAATATCCATGAATTACAATCGATGCAGCGGAAGCTGTTTGAGGTTGTTTTCGCGAGTCGCGAAGATGCAGAACAATTCGCCGCCTCCGGCCTGCAAGTGGAAGTTCGTGAAGGGAATATGGTCCGCATTGCCGTTCAGGGTAATTACGATCGATTCATTCAGGAGACCGGGAAATATAATATCCGCAGTATGGATGTGTTCACGCAGAATCTAGAGGACATTTTCATGGACTATTATGACCGTGAGGGGGCCGTGCAATGAATCTTCCACTCTATAAAGAAATGATGAGGGTGAACCTCAAAGGCATTATGAATTACGCCTTCGGTTCTGCCTTCTATATTCTGTTTATGATCTGGCTATATCCAGGGATCGCCGGAAGCACACAAGCCATTGATGACCTCATTAAAGCTATGCCGGAAGGTGTAGGTAAAGCCTTTGGATTAAACAGCGGATTTACCAGTGCTGAGGCTTTTATCTCAGGAGAATATTATGGACTTATTCTGGTACTGATTCTATCCATCGTATGTGTACAAATGTCGACGCAGCTCATGGCTCGACTTGTGGATCGTGGCTCTATGGCTTATCTTCTGATAGCACCAACTACGCGGAGAAAAGTAGCTACCACGCAGGCGTTTGTACTCACAACAGCATTGCTCCTGATTATGGGCGTAACCACACTCGCCGGATTATTAGGTAAAGCATGGTTCCTCGGCAGTGAATATGAATTTAATAGCGGCCGATTCACTCAGCTGAATAGCGTAGCGTTTTTATTGTTTTTTGCCGTGGGGGGACTCACTTTCCTCGTATCCTCGGTTTGTAATGATGAGAAAAAAGCGCTTGGAATTTCCGGCGCTATCACCTTCGGATTCTTCACTCTGGATCTGCTAGGCAAAATAAGCGATAAACTGGAGGGATTACGTTACATGACCTTGTTCTCCTTCTATCAGCCTGGTAAAATCGTTCAAGGAAACGTGGAGATTATTCAGGTTTCTAGTTGGTTACTGTTGATCGGTATTCTCGCTTTTGCCATAGGGATCGAACTGTTCAGACGACGGGATCTTCCATTATAAGATTAAGGGACGCTCCAATAGCATGTGGCTACTGGAGCGTCCCTCTTTCATATAGAAGAATATAATAAGCTTCTTCACACTAGAGAAGCATTATTTTAAGATTTCGTATCCGGTCTAGGGACACCAAAGTTTGGCGTTCCATCCTCATTCCACTGGATCACTTGCACACGCGCGTGCCGATTAGGATCATATAATGGGTCTCCCACAATTTCCTTATAGCTTCTAGCATGGAACACTAGGACATCCTGTTTGCCATCTTCTGAGACTGTAAAGCTATTATGTCCCGGTCCATATTGACCGTTTTCTTCAGAAGTTGTAAACACAGGTTCTGGTGTTTTGACCCATGATTTCGGATCCATTAAATCACTATCCTCATCAGCGGTTAACAACCCCATACAGTAGTTATGATCTGTTGCACTTGCCGAGAAAGTCATGAAAATACGTCCATTTCGCTTAAGAACTGCCGCACCCTCATTCACCAGGAAGCCGATTTTTTCCCAATCATATTCAGGCGTGGTGATGCACACCTGCTCTCCTTTTAACGTCCAAGGGTTTTCCATTTCAGAGATATACATATTAGAATTACCAGGGATATCGGGATCCTTTTGTGCCCATACGTAGTATCTAACCCCTCTGTGTTCAAAAGTGGTTGCATCCAGGGCAAAGGATTCCCATTTCGTTTTGATTTGACCCTTTTCCACCCACTCACCTTCTAATGGATTTACGGATGAGTTTTCTATGGCAAACATACGATGATCAAATAAGCCATCTTTCGTATCGGAGGTATGTGCAGCTGCAAAATACACGTACCATTTTCCATCAATATAATGAATCTCAGGCGCCCAAATATTGGCACTCATTAAGCCTGTTTCATGCTTAACCCAAATGGTCTTACCCTCAGCCTCAGCTAATCCCTGAATGGATTCAGAACGACGAAGCTCGATTCTATCAAACTCCGGAACCGAAGCTATGAAATAATAATAACCATCAGTATGTCTATAGATCCATGGATCTGCCCTTTGCTCAATAAGCGGATTTTTCGCATTGAATTCTCTCATGATGACAACTCCTATATCTCTCTTTATTTTTAATTTTATGGGTCACCAAAACACACCCTTCCTTATAAGAAGGCAAGGTGTATTTAAGCTATGTTCATTTGATCTACCCTTTAATACCTGAATTCAAGTTAATAGATTGAACGAAGTATTTTTGAGCAAATATAAATAACAGTAGGGTTGGAACGATCGCCAAGATTGCCGACCCCATTAATTGCCCGATCATACGATAGTTTCCGTAGATATCTTGTAGCAAGAGCAACCCAGCTGTGACTGGCATTTTGTCTACATCTGTGTACACGATAACCGGCCAGAGGAAGTCATTCCAAGATCCCGTAAAGGAGAACAATCCGCAAACAATCAGAATCGGCTTAACTAACGGCAATATAATTTGCGCGAAAATTCTAAAGTCACTAGCACCATCAACTTTTGCAGACTCATCTAATTCTTTTGGGATACCGTTCATAAACTGTCTGACCAAGAAGATATTCCCCATACCCGCAAGACCGGGAATGATCATTGCCCAAGAAGTGTTTACCCAGCCCAAGGAATCGATAATTTTGTAAGAAGGAATTAAGTTAACTACACCCGGGAAAAAGGAGATCCCTAGCAAAGTAAAGAACAGTGTGTCTCTTCCTTTAAAGTTAATACGGGTATAACCAAAGCCTGTAATCGAAATCACAATAACCACCAGGATTGTGTGGGTTGTAGCGATAAACAATGAATTGCCTAGCCAACGTAGAATTGGGGCTGTAGAAGTATTGTTCAGAATCGTAACATAGTTCTCAAAGACCCATGTTTCAGGAAATAGTCTAAAGCCTGAAGAAACCACTTCCGTTTGTGATCTAAAAGACGTGGAAATCCCGAATATTACTGGAATAATCCAAATCACACAAAGGATAAGCAAAAAAGCATATGATACATATTTTGAAATGCTAACATTGGATGATCCTTTTACTTTGCCTGTTCTATTTGCAACTGGACGATTATCTAGGCCATTTACCGCCTGATTTGACATTATAGTACACCTACCTTTTCCATTTCCTTGTTAATCAGTTAGTTCCCGAGAACCTTATGTAGCATTTCGGTTCATTACATAATATTGCAGCGCTGAGATCACCAAGATTACTAATCCCAATAACACTGCCATCGCCGATGCCATCCCTGCAATGGATTCACCGTTACCGAAAGCTAATTGACGAATATACATCATGAGTACGTGTGTACTTTGTCGAGGCCCGCCATCAGTCATCATTAACGGTTGGCCGAATACATTGAAGGCTCCGGCAGTTGTCATAACAAAGGTATAGATTAATGGAAAACGAATAGATGGCAAGGTGATACTTGTGAATCTTTTAATTGAACCCGCACCATCGAGCTCGGCTGATTCATATAATTCTTGCGCAACGCCACTTAAGGAAGCACGATAAATAATCATATTGCCCCCAATACCGCCCCATAGTGTGATTACAATGATGATAATCCACGCATACGGCTGATTTGCAGGCCAAGCAATTTGTGATCCGAATAGATTACCAGTAATCCCTAATTGCTTATTAAAGATCAAAAGCCAGATTAGTGCAGCCGCAGAAATCGAAATCAAGCCCGGAATATAGAGAATAGATTGAATTAAGCTCTTCATTTTAACTTTTTTATGTTCTAGTGCAACAGCAACCATTAATGGGATAACTATTAATAATGGAACAGAGAGACCCACAAAGATCAAAGTATTTTTTAGACCTCTGAAAAATTGAGTATGAAACGTTGATTTGCCATCAAATAGAATGGCCTTATAGTTATCAAAGCCTACCCATACCGGGTCACTCATTAAATTCCACTTTGTAAATGAAGCATAAATCCCATAAATCGTTGGCAATAAAATGAAAACAGCAAACAAAATGACGTGCGGACCTACAAAGAAGGCAGGTGCCCAGTTTATTTTCTTTTTCATAGGATTTCATTTCTCCTTTTGCACAAAGTAATGCACCACAGTACGGCACATTACTTCGTACAATCTATTCTATTTCGCTTTATTTCGCTGCACTGCTGCTTTCTGCGATCTTATCTTCTACAAACTTCTGCATGGTTGCCAAGGTCTCATCTAGATCAACGTTACCGCGAACGATATCTGCGCAATAAGTATCTACTGCTTCTGCAATGTATGGGTAGTACTCATATGTGTAAATGTAAAGGGATTCAATTTCTTTTTCATTAGAAGTAAAGAAGGATTGCATGTAGTTTTGGTATTCCGGACTTTGGTTAACTACGTTACTTGCGACGTTTTGACCAGCTTTTGCCCATTCCATTGAGTTTGTACGCACATATTCTAAGAAGTTAGCAATCCCTACTTCTTTTTCATCTGTTCTCTTATCGTTCTTAAGCATAGCGAACAAGTGAGAAGAAGATCTATTCGTGAATTTATCAGCGGTTGGAGAATAAATGTTAGTCACACCAAAGTTCAAACCTTCAACTCCAGCATGTGCGGTAGAACTCCAAGTTCCGTCTGTGGAGAAGAGTACGTTTTGGGATTGGAACATCAAGTAACCGTCTTCACCAAATGGAGTCATCAAACCAGCATCAGCAATTTTCTTAACATCTTCAAAGGCTTGTTTAAATACTGGGGAGTTAACAGCCGGTTTGCCGTCCACCTGAATATCTCCGCCCAAGTTTTGAATTTGAGCCAGGATAACCCATCCGAGCAAAGCATCATTAACTACATAGTCACCCTCATCCAATTTACCTTGTAAGGAAAGCATTTCATCAATCGTAACAACGTTATCATCCAAGAAAGATTCAGCATTATATTTCTTGAGCAAATCTTTATTGTAATACATTACGTTACTGTGGATATCAAGAGGTACTGTGTATTGCGTTCCGTCGATGTTACCAGTGTTCCAAGCTTGTGGTAAGTAATTTTCAGCTTTTAGTTCAGGTTGTGCCGGCAATACAGTATCTTGCATGGGTTCTAAGACACCTTGCTTAACAAACCCAGGAACACGGTCAGCGTGGATAATTGCTAAATCAGGAACACCTTTGCTGGAAGCCAAAACGGTAGAAATTTTCGTGTACATATCAGCTGTAATAACGTGCTTCACTTTAATCTCTGGATTCGTTGCATTGTACTCTTTAACGATTTGATCCATATAAGCACCATCATCACCGGTCAGCGGTGTCCAGAACGTAATCGTCTTACTATCATCTTTACCACCACATCCTGCTAACACTGTCGTTAACATTAGAACCGTTGCTAATACTACTCCAAATTTCTTTTTCATTACTCTCTCCCCCTGCAGCTGTAATGTTAAGATAATCATTCACATTAACTTTGTCGGAAACGATTAACTTAAACTTAGTATACAGTCGCTTTGAAAGCGTAGTCAATAACTTTTAAATAAACTTAATAGATTTTTTTAAAACTTAGTTAACCTTTTAGTTCATTAAGACGAGATGAAAGCGATATATTATTTACTTCAGTTACCTTTCGTGTTACTTTATATAGAGATTAATAAACTTTACAGTATATGAAATTACTTTGAAAGAAGTGGATAAAATGCAATTGGAAATAGACAAGTCCTCTCTCGTTGTTTATGAAGCCTTGGCAAGTGAAGTACGAATAAAAATCATTCAGTTACTCTCCAAAAATAAGATGAACATCAAAGATTTGGCAGAAGAACTTAAAATAAGCAGTCCCATCGTAACAAAACACATTAAAAAGTTAGAAGATGCAGGAATCATAAAAACAGAAAAAGTTCCTGGTAAATCCGGAATGCAAAAAATCTCAATTCTTAGAGTCGACCATATTGAGATTAACTTCCCTAAAAAAATCTTTCATTCCTTTGCCTCCTATGAGACATCGGTGCCGATTGGTCATTATACGGATTATGATCTGAAGCCTACATGCGGACTTGCCACAGAGAAAGAGTTTATCGGCAGAGTAGACGAACCTAAATATTTCATGGATTCTAAAAGAGTCGATGCAGAGATTCTATGGTTTACCCAAGGTTATGTTCAATACAACATTGCCAATTTTCTGAAAAAAGATGAAACCTTGCAGCAATTTGAAATTAGCCTAGAGCTTTCTTCCGAATTTCCATTTGCCAATGACGTATGGCCTTCAGACATCACCTTTTCATTGAACGGCTTGGAATTAGGTACTTGGACAAGCCCTGGGGATTTTGCTGATGCAAGAGGTAAATTCACACCTGAGTGGTGGCCGCATAATATTAACCAGTATGGATTACTAAAAACGATTAGAATTACTAATCACAATGGAACATACATTGACGGTGACCCCATGTCTTCCGTTTCGATTGAGGATTTAGATACGACCTGTGACCGATGGACTTTCCGGATCGAAGTGAAGGAAGATGCAAAACACGTCGGAGGCGCGACAATTTTCGGAAAAAAATTCGGAAATCATGATCAAGATATCATGTTCAAAATGTATTACCTTTAAAATCTTCTAGTACGCACATGTATCAAGGTTGGTTCTTTCATGGGGGCGAACAACTAATTAGTATTTATTCTTCCTTAGCCCCCCTATCTGTACTGTGATATGAACCAGTTATCACTTTCCCCTATCCATCTCTTTATCGCCCACATCTCCCACCTTCTTTCACTTTCCACAACTCCAGTAGTAATCTGCAGTACTTTTCATACGCTATCCAAACCCAACTACCTTTTGTTAATAAAAATATAAATAGATTCATCGTTTCATAAATTTCTATTTGACTATATGCTAATATCATGCTTAAAATGAGATCAACATAAAACGTTTTCCACGATATGGTTTGTATAAACATAAAACAAATCCATTTTGATTTGTGAAAAACGTTTTTTCAGTAGCTCTATTGTAAGCGTTTTACATTTTTCGTACCGCCGCAATCTCTAATCAATAGAATCGGAGGATCATGAATTTGAGGAAAACAACTCGTAAGCTAACCGCTTCACTTCTTGCACTCACGCTGCTAGTACCTGCACCATTCATTTCAGCAGCTTCTGCAAGCGATTCCAAAACAATCCCACCATCCACGCAACAACAGGCTGTCGATTATTCAGGCCACTGGGCACAGAAAGATTTTCAATCCTGGGTGGATAAGGGCTTGATTTCAGGCTATGGAAATGGAATTTACAAACCTAATCAAGAGATCACCCGCGCGGAATGGGTCACATTGATCAATCGGGTCTTTAATTTGCAGGAAAAATCAGAAATTGCCTTCACGGATGTACTGGAGTCAGGTGCTTATTACAGCGATATCCAGAAAGCTTCGGCTGCAGGATATGTATCAGGATATAGCGATGGCACCTTCCGACCAACACAGGTAGTAAGTCGTCAAGAAGCCGCGGTTATGCTGCACAGACTATTCCAGCTCAATTCTTCTGCAAATACCTCTGCACCAAAAGATGTTGAAGATTTACCCTCATGGAGCCAAGAAGCTGTATTATCTTTATTTGGTGAAGGTTATTTGAATGGTTATAGTGACGGCAGCTTTAAAGGCGCAAAAGCCGTAACAAGAGCGGAAGCACTGCGTATGATTGAGAAGTTGGCCGGGGAAATCACTTCTAAGAGCGGGAGTTATACGGGGATTACCACTCAGAATATGGTAATTAGTAACCCGGGTGTTGAGTTGAACAACTCCACCATCTCCGGAAACCTGTATCTTACCGAAGGTATTGCAGAAGGTGATATCACGCTGAATAAAGTCACTGTTAAAGGAACAATATTCGTATCCGGCGGCGGCGAAAATAGTATCGTACTTAGTAACTCTAATGCAGGTAACATGGTTGTAGATAAGCGTAATGGGAAACTCCGCGTCGTTACTAAAGGAACGAGTGCCGTACCAAGTGTACGTGTACATTCCGGTGTAATGCTTGAGGAAGATACCACTTTGACGGGAGCAGGCTTCGGCCGGGTCGTTATAGAGAATACACTCCCGAACGATTCAATCATCAGGCTGAGAGGAAACTTTGATTCTGCTGAGGTACGAGCGTTAGGAGTGCCTACACTACATCTAGCTGCAGGCAATATTACTGAAGTTACATTGAACCAATTAGCCAAGCTGCGTGTAGATGCTGGTGCAGCAATCAAGAATCTAATCCTTGGCATAAACGATATGATTACTATCCAAGGCACCGGGAAGGTTAGCTTTGACAATAAATACAGTAATCTAATCAAATTTGAAATACCTACTCCGACAGCTACGGCAACGTCTGGTTCTGGTAGTTCAGGTTCTGGTAGTTCAGGTTCTGGTGGATCGGACGGCGGCGCTGTTGCTACACCTACTACTACTCCGGTTCCTACAGCTACAGTGACTCCTACTGCTACGCCGAGTCCGGGAGCAACGGCACCAGCACTCACCAATGTTTCTGTACATGATCCTTCGGTGGCTGTAGACAAAGGAACGTATTATGTGTTCGGGTCTCATATCGATGCGGCCAAATCGGATGATCTGCTGAACTGGACTCGTTTCACAAATGGTTATACAACACCGGGCAACGTACTCTTTGGTGATCTTTCCGCGAATCTGGCAGAATCCTTTAAATGGGCTGGAGAGAACGATTCTGACAGTAAAGGCGGATTCTCCATATGGGCTCCAGACGTTTTCTGGAATGAGGATTATAAGAATGTGGACGGAACCACTGGCGCTTACATGATGTATTACAGTGCTTCTTCCACTTACATCCGCTCAGCGATTGGCTTTGCCACTTCGCAAAATATTGAAGGTCCTTATACCTATGGAAATACCGTAATTTATTCCGGCTTCACCAAGGAAGAAGATTACGATACTAACAGCAAAATTAACAAAAAATGGACAAACACAAATATTCAAAAGCTTATTGATAACGGAACACTAGAAGATGCCAACCCAGATTGGTTTGACGCAGGCGGTTCATATAAGAACAAAACGTATACAAACGCAATTGACCCGACGTTATTCTACGATAAAGACGGCAAGCTGTGGATGACTTATGGATCATGGTCAGGCGGTATATTTATTCTAGAAATCGATCCAGCTACCGGCGATCCAAAATATCCTGGTAAAGATGGAACGACTGCTGATGGACGTCTAATCGACCGGTATTTCGGTACCCATATTTCTGGCGGTATGACCAAATCGGGCGAAGGTCCGTATATCGTTTACGACAAGAATACAGATTACTACTTCTTATATGTAACTTATGGAGGACTAGCGTCCGACGGTGGTTACAATATGCGTCAGTTCCGTTCAACGAATCCGGATGGTCCTTATGTGGATGCTGCCGGACAAAGTGCAGTGCTGGCAACGAGCAATGACCATTCGGCCATTGGCAACAAAGTTCTTGGTAATTTCATGTTCACGAACGTGAATAGTGATCCAGACTTCCAAACTTACGGCTATGTTGCATCAGGCCATAATTCAGTCAATTATGATGAAGAGACGGGTAAAATATTCAACTTCTTCCACACTCGCTTCCCGCAGCGTGGTGAAACACATGAGCTTCGTGTGCATCAAATGTTCACCAACGAAGATGGATGGCCGCTCACTTCTCCTCATCGTTACACTGGTGAAACTATCGCAGCTGTTATGCAGGAAGATGTTATTGGAGCTTACCAGTTCGTGAATCACGGGAAAGATACTTCTGCTAAAATTAAATCCACAACAGCTATCGAACTGCGAAGTGATGGAACCATTACAGGGTCCGTAACCGGGTCTTGGGAGCTAAAAGGAGAGTATTACGCCGACCTGCTCATCAATGAAATAGAAAACGGAGCTACTGTACAAAATCTCTACAAAGGTGTATTCGTAAAACAATGGGATTCCACTCGTCAGAGCAATGTTATGACTTTCACAGCCATGTCCAATAAGGGTGTTACCGTCTGGGGCAGCCAAATTGAACTGCTGAGCACAGATCAAATTGTATCCAATGTTAAAGATAGTTTAAGCTTGGGCAACACAAGTAAAGTATACAAAGATCTTACTCTCCCAACTGAGGCCGTAAGAGGAACAGTCATTACGTGGTCGTCTTCCAATGAAGCCGTAGTAGGAAACGATGGTTCAGTTGTTCGTCCTGAAAAAGGACTCGGAAACGCAACGATTGTACTTACTGCTACGATTGCGCTGGGTGAGTCTACTGCAACTAAGACCTTTACTATCATTGTAATGGAACTGACTGGAAATATACTGGAAGACGGTTTGGTGGCAGCGTATGATTTTGAAGGAGATCTTTCAGAGAACGGAGATCGTACTGATAAGGGTACAATTACCGGCAATCGGATTAACAATACTGGTGGGAACATCACCTATGAGACAGGTGAAGTTGGTCTTGCAGCTAAATTCGACGGTAGCTCCGGTATTCGCCTACCAAATGGTTTGATTAAAGGCAACACCTACACAATAGGCATGTGGCTTAACCCACAAGAACTGACTCAATTCACTACAGCCTTCTTTGGTGCTACAACAGATACGAATTGGATTAGTCTCTTGCCTTATGGAAACGGTGGAGCTACTACCCGGATGTGGTTTGGTAGCCAAACCTTCCACGATGCAGAAGCAGGCATGCAGATTCCAGTTAACCAATGGTCGCATATAGCTTTCACTTACGATGCCGGGACTGTGAAGCTGTATGTGAACGGAGTATTGAAGTACACTGGAAAAGGATTTACGGATGTATTTAACAGTGCAGATGCAGTATTCGCCCTGGGTGTAAACTACTGGGATATCCCCTACAAAGGTTTGATTGATAACCTGCGTATCTACGAAAGTGCACTTTCCGCTGAAGCTGTAGACTTGCTGGTAAACGGTGAGCCTGACAGTAATATTAAAGTAAGTACGATAACCATCCGTGATGCTGAAATGGATGTGGCTGTGGGGAATACCTTTACCCCTCAAGTAAAAGTACTGCCTACCAATGCCGGAAATAAGAAACTTACTTGGAGTTCTAGTGATCCTAGCGCCGTTACAGTTGATGCTACAACCGGAACCGTAACCGCACTAACGGTAGGTGGCGAAGCAGTGATTACAGCCACTGCGGCTGATGGCAGTGGTGTCTCAGCAGACTATAAGGTAAACGTTACGGATGGAAAAGTAGCCTATTATGCTTTTGATGGAAACCTTGATGACTCCCTCCAATTGGTCGGTACTGGACAGGTTACGGGAATAAAAATCGAGGCTCCAACTGTAGGTAACATCACTTACGGTAACGGTATCACTAATCAAGCAGCAGTATTTGACGGTGTTTCCGGGATCCGGTTACCTAATGGATTAATTGACAGCAATACCTATACCGTATCTATGTGGTTAAACCCTGAGCAGCTTACTGATGCAACAACAACCTTCTTCGGTGCTGCTTCGATAAACAGCTGGATTAGCTTCGTTCCACAGAACGGCGGAGGTAAAACACTGCTATGGTCTGGCGAGGCGTGGTATGATGCTGTTTCCGCTATGAAGATTCCAGAGAATAAATGGACGCATGTAGCATTTGCGGTCAACAACGGTACCGTGAAGGTATACCTCGACGGAGTTGAGCAATTCTCCGGTGAGGGCTTCCCGAATGTGTTTAAGAACAAGAATGGTGTGTTCGCTCTTGGCGTAAACTATTGGGACGTACCTTATAAGGGAATGATTGATGAACTGAAGATTTATAGCAGAGCACTCAAATCAGACGAAATACTGACCGAATATAACTCAAATGTAAATTAAGAGAATCATCATTTGGAAAGAGAGCGGAGCCTCAGGCTCCGTTCTTTTTATCTTAAATCACGCGATCAAAGTGAATGAGCGTCCAGAAATTTTCTCACCTTCGTATTGTAAAACAAGCATTTAAATAATATAATCATTAACTATACGTCTTGAACTAAATTGGAGGCCATCTATGAAACTTGACCTGTCGGAAGAATCTCTTCCCGTCTACGAAGCTTTAGCCAGTTCAGTTCGTCTGCACCTGCTGCGCTTGCTTGCCGAGAACCCAATGAATGTCAAGGAATTGGCCGCAGCGGTAAATTTGAGCAGCGCTATTATGACAATGCATGTGCGTAAGCTAGAAGCTGCAGGACTTATCCAGACACATATGGCACCTGGACGAAGTGGTCTGCAAAAGATCTGTACGCTGGCTGCTGAAAGTGCCGAGATCACCTTTCCAGGCAGACAAATTAATGAGCGCAAAAGCTACCGCAAGGAGATTCCTGTTGGGCATTATTCCGACTTCATGATCGAGCCTACCTGCGGTCTTGCCACTACAGAGCAAGTGATTGGCAGCTTTGATGATCCCCGTTATTTCTGGGATCTCGAGCGTATGAATGCTGGTATTCTCTGGTTCGGCAAAGGGTATATCGAATATAAAATTCCTAACTTCCTTCTCTCCAGTCAACAGCCCGAGGAGCTAATCATTACGATGGAGATTGCCTCCGAAGCGCCTTCCATTAATAATAATTGGCCCTCCGACATCACTTTCACACTGAACGGAGTACAGCTTGGATTCTGGACAAGTCCGGGTGACTACGGAGATAGACGTGGTAAATACACGCCAGCTTGGTGGCCAGCACTCACGAATCAATACGGCCTTCTTAAGCAGCTGCGCATTACATCTAAAGGCACGTTTATGGACGGCCTGAAACTGTCCGACGTTACGCTGGATCAAGTGAACATTCGCAACAAGCAATGGACTTTCAAGCTTTCCGTCGATGAAGAGGCCGAGCATATTGGCGGCATTACCCTTTTTGGCAAAGGCTTTGGCAACTATAATGATGATCTAATCGTTGAGCTGTTCTACACAGATACCCATGAATAAAGCCGCATTCATCTCCCATTGGAGAGTCGAATGCGGCTCTTATTTTACCTTATTTCATGTTCAATGAAGGGTCCCCATAATCCGCCACCAGGCAGTGGACAGCCACGTTCCTTAAGCTTAGCTACAACAGGAATAATGCATCCACAAGCTACGCAAGTCACACTCTCATGCAGCTTAGGACAAGTCCCGCAAAGAGAAATCCGTTCAGCATAAACCTCATCTGGAACACAAAGCTCTGTCTTAAACATGGATGATGACAAGATTCGCTCTATCTGTGCATCGGTAACCTTATAATCGTCGCGACACCCCTTGCATGCAGATGTTGTTGACATGATAACACCACCTTATGCCTTCGGCGTAATCTCCAGCACAGTTACTGACATTGGAGCCAGCTCTACATTAAGAAGATCACCTTCAAGTGTAAAGGCTGTAAAAGCTTGCGGTACGACAGCATCTGGCTGAATAAATGTATTATGAGCATCTATCTTGTTACCTGTGAGCGTAGTGCCTGTCACTTCAACCTTCTGCCCGGAAAGGCCACGTAGCTCGAGGGGTACAGTAGCTGATGCAGCGTGATTCAAGTTGCAAAGACTGACATGAATGATCCCAGCGTCTGTTACGGAAGCTGAAGCAGATACTTTAGGAATCTCGCTGCCCTCAAAGCTGTAAGTCCCACTATCGATTGTTAAATCCAACAATTCAGCATCCTGATGGACTTTAAACATATTGAATACATGATAGGTAGGCGTTAGCAGCATTTTTTCTCCTTCGGTTAAAATCACTGCTTGAAGCACGTTAATGGTCTGCGCAATATTTGCCATCCGTACCCGGTCACTGTGTTTATGGAAAATATTCAGGGTTACGCCAGCTACAAGGGCATCCCGAATTGTATTTTGTTGATATAGGAATCCTGGATTCGTACCCGGCTCAACATCATACCAAGTTCCCCATTCGTCAACGATAAGGCCTACTCTTTTATCTGGGTCATATTTGTCCATAATAACACCATGTTTAGTAATCAGCTCATCCATGCGAAGGGCCTTCTCTAAAGTACTAAACCATTCACTAGTTTCAAAGCCTGTTGCTGCCCCTTTATTCTCCCACGCTGGACCAGGAATCGTATAATAATGAAGGGTAATCGAGTCCATAAAGCGTGTAGCCTCACGCATCAGAACTTCCATCCAGTGATAATCATCCACGTTAGGACCACAAGCGATCCGGTGAATACGATTGTCCCCATAATTACGTACATACGTCTGATATTGGCGATAGAGATCTGCATAATATTCTGGACGCATATTCCCGCCGCAGCCCCAATTCTCATTACCGACGCCAAAATAAGTGACAGCCCAAGGCTCTTGATGACCGTTCTGCTGGCGAAGCTCAGACATTGGTGAGACACCGCCAAAGGTTAAATACTCTACCCATTCGGACATCTCTTGAACCGTACCACTTCCTACATTACCATTGATATAAGGTTCACATTCCAGCATCTCACATAATTCCATAAATTCATGTGTACCAAAATGGTTGTTCTCAACCGTGCCGCCCCAATGCGTATTGATCATACGTTTACGAGCTTCGCGATCACCAATACCATCTTTCCAATGATATTCATCTGCAAAACATCCACCCGGCCAGCGAAGTACTGGAATTTGTATTTCTTTAAGCGCTTTCACAACATCATTACGAATACCGTTAGTGTTAGGAATCGGTGAATCTTCTCCGACCCAAATGCCTTCATAAATACAACGTCCTAGATGCTCAGAGAAGTGTCCATAAATATTTTTGTTTATCGTACCTTTGCGAATGTCTGTGTTAAGGATTGCGCGATCTGCCATGAATAAACTCCGCCCTTCAACATTTATATTTTTATTAACTAATTAATAATTATACAAACATTATAGAGCGGTCCTCAGCGATCCGTCAATCTCCAATATGAATGAATCTATTCTTTATCAATCGGTTTGTTTATCCCGTCTTCATAATAATCAAAAACGAGCTGCCGCTGCGTTCCTCTTACCCCGTAAAATACGTCGGAGATCCGTTTCCCCTTCCGTCTTAATTCGCTCTCCAGCCATTCTTTGGTCAGTCCATTATTCTCAAGATTCTCTTCAATGAGGACGCCATCCATAATTAACTCAACGGGAAAGCTCTGAGGGACGGAAAGAAGCTTCAAATCTTTTCGGGTAACATATTGATACTCTTGTTTCTTTAAGACGGATACCATTCCGTTATCTTCTAATACGGCATACTCTACTACCTCTAGATTAAAAATTTCTTTTTCCCTCAGTGCCTGATCCAAGGAGTCTAGCGAATACCTTACCTTTTTCATATTCCCTTCAAGAATTTTCCCGTTTTCAATAAGTACCGTAGGTGATCCGGAGATCCAGCTTCTCATTCTACGACTCTTTATAGCGATGATAGATAGTAGAAAAGACGTAGCAGTGATAACAATGAGCGCCACGATCATATATGACGACTTCAGGTCTTTATTAAAAGCCAGGTTTGCCGCAAGCGATCCTAATATAATGCCTGTCACGAAATCATGAAACGTCAAATTAGAAATCGTTTGTTTACCCAATATCTTAGCTATCACAAGCAGCATGATCATAGCGACCACAGTACGAAGAACAATATCCATATGCGCCTGCATCTCTAATGCTCCTTTCTATTCAATCCCCTATTATTCACAAACCAAGGTGAAATGAAACGTCATTACAATCGGTTTAATTTTAAGAGGTCATCCGGAGACTTCTATAAACGTCAAAAGGGCTCTGGAATGGTTCTACTGAACCGTCCCAAAGCCCTAGCTACGAATGCTTATTTTTCAGTCTTGATTGCAAGCAGATTGTGCAGAATCATTACGCTTTCAGCTCGAGTTGCTGAGCCTCCCGGGTCGAATTGCCTGTCACTTCGACCCGGGATAAGTCCAAGGGCTTGAGATTGACCGAACTATAATTGACTGCAGCTTTCGATTCTCCATTGACATACGCATCTTCAGAAACATACAGCTTCGTCTGGTTCCGAATCGGAAGGCTCGGTGCAGTACCATCCCGATCATTACCGCCATGTGACCGTACAGTTCATCTATCGACGGGATCATTTCAAGACAAGCGCGTTCCATAAATTTATCGAATTATTGCAGCAAAAACCCTGAAGACTCGTATGATGAGTTTCTTCAGGCTTTTTTACATGGCACCGTTATGATCACCTGTGCACCGCCTTCGACACGGTTTCCTGCTTCGATATGCCCTCCGTGCTTTGTAATGAGCAACTGTGCTGTATACAATCCAAGCCCGGAATGACCTTTGTCTAGAGATCTAGACGGATCCCCCGTGTAGAATTTATCGAACATCCGCCGCAAATCAAGAGCGCTGAACCCCTTCCCCGTATCCTTCATGTCAAAGGTAATCTGCGTCTCCTCTACGATGACCGTCCACTCGATCCTTCCCTCCACTGGCGTAAATCGCAAGCTATTGGTAATCACGTTATCGAATACTTGCTCCAACCGTGATGTATCCACAAGAAACTGCTGTTCTTGGTCGCATCGCCTATTCACATAAGAGAAGTCAAAAGCAATCCACTTCTCACGGCATAACAATGCGTATTCATCTTTTTTCCGCTCACAGAAGGCGAGTAAATCCGCTCTCGTATACTGGAGGACAAAATCAGGCGTGTCGATTTTATTCATGAACAGCAATTCCGTCAGCATTTTGTCCGCACGCTGCGTACTGTTCTGAATGGTTAACAAGTACTTCTCCAGCCGTTCGGGACGGCGTGCACCGCTCTCGATTAAATTGTCTACATGACCTTGAATGATCGTCAGCGGCGTCCGCAAATCATGGGCAATCGCAGAGATCATGTCGCGTCTCTCCTGCTCCAGCTTCCACTCCCACTTCAAGGATTGCTCCAGCGCGATCCGCATCTCTTCGAAGGCATCGGAGAGCTCGATCAGCTCCTTCGACCCACCTGCTCCTGCGACGGAGAAATTCAGGTCATTCTGCTGGATTCGTCTAGCTCCCCCGATGATCCGTGCGATCGACGGTTCGAGCCGTTTACCCAATTTTCTCGCGAAAATAAAAGAGAACAAGACGATGAAGAAGAACGGTGCGATCAAACTGCACAAAATAAGCATAACGAGCAGCCCGTTTCCAGGGTTGTTGGAGGATACACTTAAACTGTATCGTAGCACCAGCATCCCCTTTAATTTTTTCTGCGAATCCAGGATCGGGTGGTAATTGATATATTTCCCGCCCTGTTTCTCGCTACGGTTCAGCTTGCTTAGCACATCCTCCGGGCTGTTGACGAAAGTCTGCCCCTTCCAGCCGTAGACGATTTGCCCCTTCAGATTCACGATTTGATACTGCATGCCTTTCGTCAGAATAACATGTTCCAACGCATTCTGCTTTGAAGGAGATAATAAGGCGTCTTTTTGCTGATCTACATAACCTAGAATCTGGGGAATTTGCTGCTCATAATAGTTGGCTGGTAGAATGCTCTTGTCCGTTTGATTAATCAAAACATAAAGCGTACTGCCCCAAACCAGCATCGAGCCGATGAAGCTATAGAAAAGAACGAGTGTAAATGCACCCATAAACTGTCTGCGCAGCGGTTTTCGACTTGCCTTTACTTCCTTTCGAATCTGTACCCTACCCCCCATACCGTTGTAACAAAGGTCTTCTCCGGTGCTGCGCACGCCAGCTTCGCCCGGATATTTTTGATATGTTCGGTAATTGTGGCTGCTTCTCCCTCCGCATCGAATCCCCAGATCTTCTCATAGATTTGTTCCCGCGAGAATACTTGATTCGGATGCATGAAGAGAAGCCGGAACAATTCGAACTCCCGGCTGGTCAGCGGAATCGGAAGGTTCTGGTAGAATACCTGATGGCTGTCCAGATCCATCGTGAGATCGCCATGGTGCAGCAGCTTCGGTTGATGATCAAGATGGCTCCGCTGCTCCCGACGAAGATGCGCTCTTATTCTCGCCTTCAATTCTTGCATGCTAAAAGGCTTCACGATATAGTCATCGCCACCGACGGCGAGTCCTTGGATCCGATCCGCTTCATTGGAGCGCGCGCTTAAGAACAGAATCGGACACGAGACCCGGTCACGTATCGCTTGGCATACTTCGAGCCCATCGAGATGCGGCATCATAATATCCAGGATGATTAAGTCGGGCGTCTCTCCCAGTCGATCGAACACTTCCTTGCCGTCATAAGCCACTGATACCTCATACCCATCATCCTGAAGCGCATCGCGCATAAATCCGACGATTTCTCGCTCATCATCGGCGATTAATATCTTTTCTCTCATCTCTTGAATTTCCTTTCGCGTCTATCAATCTAGCAGCTTTATCCCCTCATTGTACCTTCTTCTGCGCCAAAAATCCCCTGCAGCGGCACACACGGTGTTCACGACAGGGGAACAATTAAATTTTCAGGTATAACCGAGTTAGAGCTTCGTTGTCGGTTCTTTGACTTTATCGAAGACGATGATCCCGTCATATTGCTCTTTTGGAATGAATCGCATCGACATCGGCATAATGATCTCGGACGTCATGCCATCCTCGGCTGCATAGATCGGTTTGAACATCCAAGCATTATTTTTGTTCGGAGACTTGTGCTTGGATAGATCCGCAAACGCAATCTTATAACCGCTCTGCATCATCAGTTGTTCCAGACTCCCCTTCGGCATCGGCTGAATATCGAAGATCTTCTGTGTCGTAATCGTGCTCGCCTTACCGCTGTTCATGTACAGACCCAACACGTAGACCTTATCCTTTAGCTTCTTATGTAGCAATTCTCCCATACTTGTAAAGCTGTTAATCCATTTCCCTTGTTCTTTCGTTTCGATTTTGGACGTATTCTTCGCCAGATGATCGTTATGCGCCCATAAAATCACTTTCTTGCCGGGATACATCACCTTCATTAACCACTCCACATTGTCAGCCATGATTCGATCACGGAATTCATAGCTTTCCTTCGTATCGTACATCCCCATCTCGATGAATTTGACCCGATCCTCCAACGTCTTGACAGCGATATCCACCATCCGCGGGTTCGCAGGGTAGGCGGCTGCAAGTTGTTCTTTGTTCTCTTGGATGAATTGGATCAACGCCTTGTATTTCGGTTCGTACGCATTCTTCACCTTCTTGATTTCTGCTTTTCCCTCCGGATGACTATCGTCCATGCCATATTGGTTGAGCACCTTATAGAAATCCGTCATCGCTTGCATTTCGAAGTTGAAATAATTCTCGCCCTGATCCTTGTCTACCTTGGCAATCCAACCGGCAATAAATTGCGTTAAGTACCCTGATGTGAACTGCATGTCATAACCTGCTAGATATAAGGGATCGTTCGTCCCTTGCTTCTTCTTGATGTAATCGAATAAATTCAGAGTCTCCTTGGAATGCCAGATGGGAAAAATTGAACGTTCCATCATTTGTTGCGATGTCCATGTTCCTGCATTATCGTACGTCATGAATGAATCCCCAAGGCCCGATTCAAATGCAATCACGTCAAAATCCAGCTCTTCGTGTAAATATTTGATCAACCTTGTCTTCATGCTGCTGTATTCTGCGACACGGTGAAAGTTCTCGCCAAGGCTAATGACCGTCTTATCTTTCAAGATCGGCTTCAGAAACGCTAAATCTTTATAGTCCGATGACGTCAAAGATTTAATCTCTTGAATATTCTCCTTCGACCCCGTAATTTTCTGCGCGGTCGCCGAGGCGCTCACTGGCGATAGTAATAGTGAAAATGCTAGGCCCAGGGAAATGATACCTGTTAATCGTTTCGTTGCTTGCATGTTGAATGTTCTCCTCCTTCGAAATCTGTTATTACGTCGTTCTCTTACCATGCAGAGACATCGTAACAGGAACTTCTAAGGAATCTATAAAGATAAGAGAATAATTCCTCAATGCGCGTGCCAGAACCGCTTCTTCACGAATCTCACTGCCATATTTAAGACGAGCATGATCATCCCGATGTTGATCGCATAATCCGCTAAATTGAGAATGCCTCTCCCCGATCGAGACATGATAAAATCCGTGACCTGCCCGAACATCAGTCGATCAATCCCGTTGCCAACCGCACCGCCGACCAAGAAACCAGCGATCATATCCGCCAATCGGCCTTTCCAGGCACCCATGCTGCGATAATAGAACACACCGATGACGAACAAGATGGCGATCACCCCGAATAACCACGCATAACCTTGGAATAAACTGAATGCCATCCCGCTATTCTCATAATGTGTAATCTCCCATCGTCCTAAGAACAAGCTATCTCCGATATCCAGTTTCATCCGAATCCAAATTTTCGAGACCTGATCGATCAAGATCACGACCATCGCGATCATACAAAACCACATAGCGACACCCACTTTCTTCTCAGCCTATGAACAACCATGTAACTCCCTTGTGCTCATCATACTACAAAACCATGTGGCATCGAAAAATAAAGGCACGCCCGAAGGAGTGCCTTTCAGGTATCCTTATATTGACTGCTCGTCTTCATTTTTTTGTAAAATAATGAAAGAAAACGCAGGTTTCTTGTGTCTAATGGCTGAGAGGATAGGGGAATGATTTCTATGACGGCAACGCTAAAAATGTCTACAAGTTATCTTCCTGCACAAAATTCAGCACGGCATCATCGACGGCCGAAGTTCTTCCCAGATCAGGGCAATTTACAAGCTCAATTTCGCAAGTCTCCGCACAGCCGTGCAGTTCCAAAAGAACCAGTTCATTACGACCTTTGCGCAGCAATGGACCGGGGATATATAGGGCCCTTTGCGGTCCTGCGTTCCAGTAGCGGCCCAGATTAAATCCGTTGATCCAGGCAACCCCTTTATTCCATCCATCGAACCGTAGAAAAGTATCGCCAATTTTCTCCGCCTCAAAGCAGCCCCGGTAGAATCCGGGCAAACCCGAAAGTGCCGCAGCTTCTTGCTTCTCCACCGTCTGCTCCTTGTACTCAAGTGAAGCCAGCGTTCCCGGTTCTAACGGAAGTGTACGGATCGTCCAGTTATATTGCAGCTGGTTATCGATTCGAACCCCGTCCAGAATTCCTTTCGGATCACGAATGAGCGGCCCATAATTAATCCGACCCATATTCTCGACGAGAATATCCAGCTGCGCTCCTCCGGCAGGAATGGAAAGTTCAAGTGGCTGCGGATTCCAGCGTTCAATGACCCCAAGTACCTGTCCATCCAGGAAAACCTGCGCCCGATCACGCACACCTTCGATGTAAAGCTTCTGCCTGGACCGTGGTCCCTGCACATAAGTGCTGTACAATATAAAACCATAGGATTGTCCCAGCTTTTCCATCGGCTGCACACACACACTGTTCACCGGCTCGGATAACTTCTCCAAATTGGAAGCTGTGAATAGTTCCGCTCTTTCCATCAAGGCAACTTTCCCATAGGAGATCTTCGGAATCGGCTCAGGGAGCGGACAAGTCGGTGCAAATCCATGTTTGCCCAGTGCCGACCGAACAGCTTCAAATTTCGCCGTCGTATCTCCCCATTCCGTGAGCGGGGCATCATAATCATAGCTTGTAGTCGTCGGCTCGTAGGCGACGATATGATTCGCCCCATTATAGAAGCCAAAATTGGTCCCGCCGTGGAACATGTACATATTGAGTGAGGAGCCGTGCGTCAGGATATCATCGAGAACGCCAGCTACATCTTCGGCATCGCGTACATGATGATCCTCCATCCAATGATCGAACCAGCCGTTCCAATATTCCATCACCATCAGCGGCTCTTCAGATCGGTACTCCCGGTATTTGCGGAAGGATTCGTCTGCACAGGAGCCAAAATTAACTGTAGCATGCACATCTTCCAGTGTTCCGCCGAGCAACATTTCATCGGTTGGTCCGTCGGAGGTAAAGAGCAATACATCGACCCCTCTGCTGAGAAGTCCATTACGCATATATCTCAGGTAACTATTGTCATTGCCATAGCTGCCATATTCGTTCTCTACCTGGACGGCCAGAATCGGCCCGCCATGTGTGGACAGTAGCGGAACCAGCCGAGGAATCAGCTCATCGTAATACCGGTCCACCTTGCTTAAATAAAGAGGATCACAGCAGCGAAGCTGAAGTTCACTGTAAGCCAGCAGCCAGGCCGGCAGACCACCGAATTCCCATTCCGCACAGATGAATGGACTCGGTCTGACAATAACATGAAGCCCAAGCTCTCCGGCCAGTTCAATAAAAGAGACCACATCGGCCATGCCATCAAATACGAACTCCCCTTCCTTGGGCTCATGCATATTCCAGGCGATATAGGTCTCCACGGTATTGAATCCGCAGGCTTTCAATTTCAGTAGCCGGTCTTTCCAGTATTCAGGCACAACCCGAAAATAATGAATAGCTCCCGATACGATCCGGTAAGGCTGTCCGTCCAGCAAATAGTGTCCGTCGTTCCAAGTGAGTAGGCTCATACTCTACAACCTCCTTTTTTTACATCTATTCTAACGATTCCCCGCTGTGAAAGACGGCAAGCCGTCTGATCTTGGGGCTTGCAGTAGTTAAGAGCACCCGCAGTCGTATTTTTTCTGTGCAAATCGGAGGGAAGGCGTCGATTTTCTTATGGCCAATCGCGCTGCCACGTTTCAACTCCATCCACGCTCCGTCACTGAATGCTTCCAGTACATATTCGCTCACTCTCTCGCCATAAGCGATGTCTTCCATTATCTCAGCGTGGTCAATCACAGTAGCTGCAGCAGGCAATTCCAGCTCAATAAGATCTCCAGTGCCTGCCGTTACGGCTAGTGCCTTGCCGAATCTACGCCCTATTTCCTTGCCAAATTCCAGCAGTCGCTGCACATCGGCCTCCGGAAGCAGCCCGCGGTTGTCAGGGGCCACATTGAGCAGCAAAGTCGCCCCATGTCCGACCGAACGATAATAAATATCCATTAGCTGCTCCAGAGACAGCAGCAGATGCTCTTCCTGAGGATGCCAGAACCAGCGGTCTTTACGGATGGGCACATCGCATTCCGCAGGCACCCAGCTCGGTGTTCCGGGAAGCCAGTTCAATGAAGCTTCACTGAACATGCTACCCCGAGCGGAATCCGCAGTGTTCCAGCATGGATAAGGAGCAAGGCCATCCTCATTGCCAACCCAGCGAATCGTTGGTGCCCCCATATTAAACACCATAGCACTTGGCTGATATTGTTTGATCAGATCCATAATTCGCCGCCAATCGTAATTACGGCCCTCAGATCCTGCACCGTCGAACCAAATCTCCGTAAGTGGGCCATAGCCCGTAAGTAGCTCCTGCAATTGCAGACAATAGAAATCATCATACGCTTGCGGATCCGCATAACATGGCTCATGTCTGTCCCATGGAGACAAATAAATGCCGAAGCCTAGTCCAAATTCACGGCAAGCCTCCTCGCACTCCTTGACAACATCGCCTCGCCCTTCTTTCCATGGGCTGGAGGCAACAGAATAAGTACTCGTTGCAGTCGGCCACAGGCAGAAGCCGTCATGATGCTTAGCGGTCAGTATAAAATAACGGAATCCAGCTTCTTTAGCTGCACTAACCCATTGGCGGGCATCCAGTTGAACTGGGTTAAAGACCGTAGGTGAATCGCTACCTTCTCCCCACTCCTGATCGCAAAACGTGTTCATTCCAAAATGGCAGAACATCCCCAGCTCCAGATCCTGCCACTCCATCTGTTCCTTAGAAGGCAAAGGTACTTGCTCTTCGGACTTGTTCTTTGAAGAAATGCTTTCCATCATTTTTATACTCTCCCGTATATTTGTGTAAGCCCAATGTATAAATAAGGGCTTTGGAAAGCCGGTTGATGACCTTCCAAAGCCCCGTCCCCAACTTGGGATACCTCGCTTATTGCCTATTTACTTGATGACACCTTTTTCGTTGATAATTTTCGTTGCTTCATCAACCATCCATTGCTGCACCTTATCAATCGATTCATTTCCAAGCATGAATCTGCTGAAGCCGTCATCGATAATTTTGGTCAATTCGGAAGTTGCCGTCGTCATCACCTGCGCACCGTCAAGGAACTGAATTTCTTTATCGAAAAGTGTGTATTTGAGTGAATCCATATCATACATATCTTCTTTGCCAGCGACCAATTTAGTCAGCAAGGTCTCATTGTCAGCTTTTTTATATCCGGAGAATTCCAGTCTGTTATCACTAACAGCCGTCGACATAAATCTCATCAATTTGAAGGAAGCCTCTTTGTTCTTTGAAGTTGCGCCCATCGCCAGCATGTTGCCGCTGGTGAAGTATTTGCCTTCATAGTCTTTCGGTTCCGATCCTGCAGGAGGCACCGGTACCGGAGCAAAGGCTGTCTTGAATTCATGCGGATACTGCTCGGTGTTACCTGGATCAGCAATCGTCCAGTTGCCAGCCAAGATCATAGCAGCTTCTTCATTGAAGAATTCGGTACGATAGTTAAGCTTAGCGGCAAGAGCATCTGCATAAGATTTCGCAGATTTATCAGCAGACTCCATATCTTTACGCAGCTGGAAGAAATACTTATAAGTCGGATCCGCGAAGATCGTCGTCCCGTCATCATATACGAACGGGTCTTTCATCATCGTTTGAGCTGGAGCGTTCATGTACAATTCCCAGGTGTGGAAATATGTGCCGTAACGTTTGTCCACGCCTTCGCCTTTGGTCAGTTTTTTGGCATAGTCGCGGTAGTCATCCCATGTCCAGCCAAAAGTAGGTACAGGCAGACCCGCTTCGTCCAGTGCATCTTTATTCAGCATCACGTAGTTGCTGCTCTTCGTATATTGCAACCCATAATAGTTGTTGTCGACCTTAGCATTCACATAATATTCATCCTCAGGAACGAGGTTATCTTTCTCATAGAATTCATTCAGCGGGGCAAGCGCTCCCCGAGTCGCCCGTTCAAGCACGCCTCCCAAGCTTGGCACCTGAACAACATCAATCGCTTCACCGGAAGATATCAGGAAGTCGAGTTTCTTCAGCATCTCCACAGAATCACCGGGAACGAGTGTCACATGCTCTACTTTGATGCCTGGGTTCTGATCCATAAATTCCTGCAGCATAGCATCGGTACCAGCCGACTGGGCTTCATTATCCCAGTTATAATACTTGATGGCGACTTGCTTATCCACCTTGGTGTTCCCGGCATTCGTGCTAGCTTCAGCATTCCCGTTCTTTTCCGAGTTTCCGGAATTTCCACAGGCGCTTAGCGTTAAGGAAACCGCCAGCATGGAGCCCAGTACAACGGATAATCTTTTCTTGCTCTTTGTTTTCATTTTACTTCCCCCCGCACTGAATTTTAAGTATAGTGCCTTGTTCATTTCTTATTATAGGCATCCGCTTTACTGGCCAAGTGCACAATTTTGCTGTTGTAGGATCACATTTTTGACTTTTACTATCTATCGTACACCCGCAGGTCAGCCCTTTACGCCGCCAAGGGAGATTCCGTTAATGACTTGCTTTTGCAGGGCAATGAACACGATGACGAGCGGGATGATCGCCGAAACAGCTGCCGTCATCATAATCGCATAGTTGTTCGAATAATCGTCCCGGAACAGTGTCATACCGAGTGGGATAGTGTACAAATTCTTATTTAGTAAGAAGATCAGCGGATTCTGGTAATCATTCCAGGTCCAGATAAATTTGATGATCGCCACCGTAGCGAGCACCGGCTTGCAGAGCGGAACAATGATAGACCAGAATATCCGTAAATGGCCTGCACCGTCAATTCGCGCCGCTTCAATGTATTCGTCGCTGACACCAATCATAAATTGCCGCAGCAGGAACGTGAAGTAGATGGAGAACATACTCATTAAAATAATTGCAGCATGAGTATCATAAAGACCGAACCAGCGAATCAGCAGAAAGCGCGGAATCAGTGTGGCCTGGTCAGGTATAATCATGAATGACAGCAGCGCCAGAAACACCATATTTCGTCCTTTGAACTTGATTTTGGTCAAGGCGTACGCCGACATAGATGAAATGATAAGTGTAATTAAGGTTGTAATAATCGCAACTTTAAAGGAATTTAAATAGAAATGAGAAAAAGGTACTCGTCCCATCCAAACCATCTTGAAATTATACGCTACATTGATCTTCTCGGGAATCCATTGGATCGGAAAGCGCATAACATCTTTCTCATATTTAAAGGCTGCGGAAATCATCCAGATCAGAGGAATAAGAAATACAATGGACAAAGCCCCCATGATGCAGGTAGTGATCACTCTGGACATATTTTTTCTAATCAGTTGCATGTTAATCTCCCCCCTTTATTCTTCATTTCTCATTTTCCAAGTAGCTGCGGTGATCAAGCCTATGACGGCGAATAGCAGCCAGGAAATTGCAGAAGCGTAGCCCATGTTGTAGTATTTGAACCCTTCCTCATAGATCCTGAACACAAGCACGGTAGAAGAATTGTTCGGGCCACCTTCGGTCAAAAAGGCGATGATGTCGAACACCTTAAACGAGCCAATCAGCATGGTTATAAGCAAGAAGAACGTGGTTGGACGCAGCATCGGAACCGTAATGGCAAAGAATTTCTTCAGTGCGCTGGCTCCATCTATTTCGGCGGCTTCGTAGATTTCATCGGAAATATTCGTCAAGCCGGCCATATAGATAATAATGGTGTAACCCAGACTCGCCCAAGAACTGATAATGGCAATCGATAACAGCGAGGTCTTTGGATCCACCAGCCATTTTGGAGGACTGGAAATTCCAAGCTCCATCAAGAACTGATTGATCGGTCCAAGGGATGGATGGAACAATGCGCTCCATACGGCGGCAATTGCAATAATCGAAGAAATATAAGGGATAAAGAAGGCAACTTTGAAATAATTTTTAAGAAATACACTATTTTGAATCAATGCCGCCAGCACCAAAGCAATCGCAATCGGTATCGGCACGGTCATAATCATATAAATAGCATTGTTCTTCAAAGCTTGAATGATGCTCGGATCATGGAACATTTTGATATAGTTATCCAATCCGATAAACTCGATCCCTTGAACTCCCGACAATAGATCCCATTTCGAGAAGCTTAAATAAAGTGAGAATCCAAGTGCAAATACATTAAGAAAAAGCATTCCGACAATTTCCGGAGCTAGAAACAGCCACCCGGTCAAAGCCTCTTTCCGTTGCGGAGTCCAGAACTTCCGCTTCTCCTGCAGAATTTTTGGCACAGGTTGTTTTGCAGCCTCCACGTTGTATCACCTCGACAATTTGATTTGTCATTATAGTAATATATCCGCCTCCCGTATGAAGGAGTGATTATGACCCGAGATGTGCAAGATTTTGACCTTTGTCTTTCGACAACAAAAAAACCGCCCAAGATGGGCGGCGGGTTTATTCGGTAGGTTGAGATTTGCACTCTCAGCGTACCGAGTGTTTGGATTTATATTCGCTCGGCGTTGTTCCCACATACTTTTTAAATACTTTTGAAAAATAGGTTCTGTCCGAATATCCCAGACCAACGGCTAGTGATTCCAGATTCTGGCTGGAGATTTTCAGCATTTTGGTCGCAACCTTCATCTTGTGCTGATGCACATAGTCCGTAAAGGTCAGACCTGTCATGCGTTTGAAATAACGCGAGAAATAGCTCGGGTCCAGAAAGAGATAACGTGCCATATCGATTGAAGTGATGTTATCGCCAAGATGCTGATCGATAAATTGCTGGATAAGCTGCAGCTTGGGCTCCTGCGGGGGAGTTCCCGCCACCTGCTGTTTGTTGCCTGTAATCTGCACAAGCTTTCTTTCCACCAGTTCCATCGTATCCTCCAGTGTGCGGGTTTGCACGAGATAGACGAACAGATCCTCATCGAATGTTAGGCTAGTGAACATCAGCTCGATACCTCGGAGCATAAAGGATAAATCCCGGACGAAATCGCCCGGATGGATAGCCATAACTTTTGCAGTCCTAGCGATTTCCTGAAGAGTGCCACGGATGGCTTCAAGATCATTTTTAATCACGGCCCGTTCCATCTGCGGGATATAACTATCCAGAAATCCTTGAGGAGCAGGCTGGAAGCGAGGGGTAGCGATTTGCAGAGTATCCAGAACTGTGTATTCCGCACTCGCATAGAACTCGCACTTGTCCTGGACAATTTGCCGATGAATCTGTCCAATCGCCTGCAGCTCTATTTTCTCAGTGACTGCGATGATGCCCGGTTGAATCTTAAGGAGATGGGAGCACTCGGAACACAATCGCTGTAAATAATCATGAAAATAAAGACTGGCATTCTGCGCCAGATTCACACGGTAATTATACAGAATCACAATATTCTTCTGCTCCAAAAAAGGCGTAATCCCCTCACACGCTTCGGACAGCTCTAGGGCTATATTGTAGATGGCATATAAAATAAGTGGATACTCGCTCTGCTTGTACCTCTTCTCGAAACTGGAAAAGTGAATGCTGACCGTGCCCAGCATGAACCACGGATACGTCCAGGATATGCCGATTTGCGTCGCATAGGCTAGCGTGGTTTCGGGCGGAGCGCCGCCAATCACCCTTTGCAGCAGATTCTGCCGGAATAACTGGCTATTGTATCCCGTTTCCCCATGCTTGATTAGCCCGATCTTCGATTTAAGCAAGCGTACAGACTTGGCAAGGCTTTTCTCCAGTTGCTCGTCCGTAAGCTGGTCCTTAATTAAATAGTCATCCACCTTCAGCTTTACCGCTTGCTGAGCATAATGGAAATCCTCATGACAGGTCAGGAAAATAATTCTGACCTCCGGCTTCATCCGGGTAAAGTAATCGGCCAGCTCAATCCCGTTCTTTTGCGGCAAGCCAATATCTGTGATCACGATATCAGGTTGTACTTCCTCAAACATTAATAACGCCTTGGCACTGGAATAGGTGCTGCCGACAATCTGCAAGCTATGTGCTTCCCAGTCAATCATCTGCTGAAGCACCTTGAGCATAGGAACATCATCATCTATGAGCATCACTTTATACATCAATATCCCTCTCTCTCTCCGACAGATTAACCTGATGATTGCCTTGCGGCAAATACAGAGAAACGGACACCCCACCTTGCGGCAAATTATGCAGCGACAAGCGGGTATCCTGACCATAGGTCAGCCTCAGCCTTTGAACCACGTTAATTAAACCGACCCTTTGATAAGTTCCATCCTGTTCATCGTCCTTGTAGAGCAATCTGCGGTTCAGTCCTGCCAGAATTTCTGCCCCTGCTCCGCAGCCATTGTCTTCGACTTCAATCATAATCCCATCAGGGATCGTTCGCGCACGGACGACAATACGCGGTGCCGGGTGGTCTACTAGACCGTGAACGATAGCATTCTCTACGAGAGGCTGCAGAATAAGTTTAGGTACGATGAGCTTCTCTGTATCCGCTTCCAGATCGACCTCCAGTTCAAGAGGGATTTCGTTGCGGATCTTCATGATGTCGATATAATGACCAAGCAGTCTGCATTCTTCCCGTAAGGTAGCCGGTTCATTGACCTTCAGATAGGCACGGAGAAGACTCATTAGCGAATCAATGATCCCGCTGTGCAGCTTATCTTTAACCAAAATAAGGCTACATTTGATCGAATTCAACGTGTTGATCAAAAAGTGGGGACGAATCTGCATAAACAGCGCCTCAAGTTCCATCACTCGCTTCTGTTCTTGCTCCAGCTCGATGTCGTGAATCAATCCTTGCAGTTGATCCAGCATAGTATTCAATGTCTGCCCTAGCTCAGCGATTTCATCCTTGCCCTTGACCTCCAGCCTGACATCAAGATTCCCCATCCCGAACTGGCGCACAACGCGCTGCAGCTTCATGATCGGACTATGCAATCTTTTGGCAATCAGCATGGAAGTAGCCGAAAAGACAATAAACAAGAGAAGCACTAAACCAATGCCACTATAAAAAGTTCGCGAAATCTGGCCCGACCATTCTTTCTCTGAAGCTTCATAGACCAGCTCCCAATTGGATTTGTCGATGGCTCTGGCCGTACGCACGCTCCCTCTAGCTTCCTTGCCATCTGGGGCTAGCTCTGAGTTCCCGGCGATCAGACCTCCTCTGGAATCAAACAACGCCAGCTTGCCAAACTCGACCGGCCCGAACAATTTGTTGAAATAGGCATCGGGAATCGAGATGAGAAGCACGGACACCTGCTGTTTCTCCCGGCTATCATAGATTACTCTGGCAATATAGTAGCTACTGCTTTTACCGGAACCGCTGTCAGCCATCCCAAGCCATTGCAAGGTCTCCGGTTCGTGAATATTGACACGTCCCATCAGCTTGTCCATGTTGGCATTAATCACGGATAAATTCTCAGTCCCAGAGGAGATCACAAAGTGTTTCCGGTTAACCAAATACATGCGAATGTTATTATTTAGCGGCTTAGAGTTGATGAGCGAAAACACATCCTGAATTTGCGTAAAATGTACGTAATCCTGATAGGTGTTCAATCGCTCGGTATCTGCAAAGACCTTCAGATTGGCGCGAAAATTGGTATCGTTTACAATAAAATGCGATGCAAATGTCACATCATCAATGGTCTTGTTTAGTTCGTCAATCATAACGTTCAGAAAGTTATCGTTGCTGAGCTGCAACTTCTCTACCATCGTATCCCGAATAAGCACAAAGGAGATGATCGATACTGCAATCAGCGGAATAAAAATCAGCAAAAGAAATGAAACCTGGATACGTCTATAGTAAGTGAATTTGAACATGTTTTCTCCGCGCCTCTCTCATGCTCTTTTCTTTTATTCTATCAGCCCGTTATCCAGTATACATGCATTATCTGATTACCGTGACTTTCTTTTGACCGTTTGCGAAAACTATAAGCACCACTTCACCAAATATTTGTACACCTTCCACTACATAGGAATCCAAGTGGCTGGATGGAACCTCATGGCTGATCACGATAATATGCTCCTCATTCCTTTCAGGGAAGCTGATGCGGCATGCCTCCGCCTGCACGGCATCCACAGGTTCACCCGTATGGCGGTAAATCGGCACCTGTTCAACCAGTGGACAGAACGGCTCACCGGAAGGCTGCGGGTACAGCATCTGCATCATCGATACCGTTCCTTTTCCCGTTCGAGCGTAAACGGCATGCTGATTAGGTTCCAGCAAATTGTATTCGCGGGAAATTACCCCGTCATCAATCTTGCCCTGAAGTCCTTTAACATTAACGGGAATGATGCAAAGATTGGCTTCCTGCTCATTTTTTGTACGGCAAATGAATGTCTCGTCTTCCATCTGAACCGCTCCGGGTGCAAAATGAAAATGCTGGGAAAACGTATGCTCCTGACGGCAGCTAAAGCTGTCGACCAGAAGCCAGTAATAAGGCTTGATGAATATGATCCTCCTTAGCAGGTGTACCGGATCATCCAAATGACGGTAGCCATCATGGCTGCCCTCAACATAATCAAAGTCCGGATTGCTGATCCATTTGCTGCCTGTCGGTTTCGCAATTTGGGAGAAGGACCATGTATCCGTGATTTCAGTGAATCCAATTCCGTCAACAGTAGTCGTATTATGGGCAGCGCTTTCTTTTAACGCTTTTCTAAGTGGTGTGTGATCACTATAGTTGTATCTGCCCAGATCGGTAAGCATATCCCGCCCAAAGGCATGCAGATCGAAATGTAGCAAATCCGCGTGACCATGTCCACCACCAAGCGGTCCGCAGTGGAAATATAGGTACAAGTCCTGCTCGTCCCAACCCGTTCGCATCATATAATGACCGGAATGTGTGAAAGAGCGCGACAAGTAAGGCGGTTCCTCCGCAATCAGCTGCTCGTAGCCTTCAACTCCATTCATTCCGAACAACCAGGCATTGTCATAATCCATATGATCATATCCGCCAAAGCGGAGCACAGAATCCTGGAACAACCAACCTGCATAAGTCAAAATCGAACGGACATCGCTGTCATCGCTATCCCCGAGCATCGGCTGCCGATGATTCGGTTTGGCCCAATACAAGGAAGCGACGGCCATTTGATGAACTTTTTGCTGAAGTTCATCCTGTAGCTCCAGTCCATTCATGCGAGCCAAGCGGATGCAGTCGAGAAAACATACCAGAACCTCATGGTGATAGGTAGGCGATTGCTCCCAATGGATACCGTCCGCCATGACCTGGATTCTAGCCGTCTCCCCCAATCTCTCCTCACCTAGCTGTCGCCAAATCTTTGCCCTAGTGAACTCAGGGAAGTAGAGCGCGGTTTGGAATAAGCCACAAGTCTCCAGAACGCCCCAATTGCTGATATTCTTCCAGCCCGTAAACGATAAAGCTAAATATTCGCTGTGTTCATGAAGGGATATCATCACTTTCGCCAGAAGCGTCGGTGTGAGCAGCGGACTATCCTGTATATAGGACAACGCTTTGATCCAGTTCGCACAGCGAAGACCTGCTTCAATGGTGCGCCAAGTCAACGTATCTTTCGTAGGCATGTCTGGAACAGGATTACGGTCCATCCAATCTTCAAGTTGACAGCAAAATGTTCTCGCATACTCCTCATTACCTGTTATCGCATACGCTTGTCCTAATGCCACCCAGTAGCGGTGGCGATTCAGCATATAAGCCCATTCTACATCCTTGTCCGGAACATAGCCCCAGTCAATTTCTTCCTCAAAGGTAACCGGAATGCGGCTGCGTTCCATGTCCCAGGGAAAGCGGAAGAGAAACGTCTGCTCCACAACTTCATCCGCTGTCTTCAATACGGCTTTCAGCTCATCTGCGCAATATTGCTGTATATAGTCGATATGCTGCTGTTTCCGTCTATCCTCTGCCTGCCAGCCCGGCGTGCTCCGACTAGTCATATACCGATGTAATTCAGTCAGCGCATCGTCCTGCCGCACTTGACTGAGCGCATCCTTCACGGAAGCTAGAGCGGGTAACTCAAGGTCGAGTAGCGTAAAGACAGCATAGGGAGAGGTTGATCGGCAATCAGCGTTCATACCAGTACCCCCTAGTGCCTTTTTGCAGCCGCAGCAACGCTTCGAGGTAGAAATAATCTCCCCAGATCATGAAATCATCCGGAGACAGACCGCCGCGTACATGGTAAGAGCCGTGCTTCAGCAGCCCCTCCGCGTCTTCACCGATCGTGGAATAGTTCTGCACAAGTGAAGTCATCGACTGTATTAACCCCTGCTGAAAATAAGCCCGTTCGGGATCTTCCTCCTCCATTAGCTCCAGCAGTTCCTGTAGTCCAGCCGCAACAATTGCAGAGGCCGAGCTATCCCGGTACGTATCCGCAGCCACTGGAGCATTAAAGTCCCAGTAAGCGACATGATCCTGTGGCAAATGCTCCAGAAAATAGCGGGCCATCCGCTTGGATGTTTCCAAATACAACGGATCCTTAGTATAGCGGTAAGATAATGCAAAACCGTAGACGCCCCAGGCTTGCCCGCGTGTCCAAGTCGATCCGTTAGTATAACCTTGGTGTGTAGCACCGCCAATCGGCTCTCCGGTCTTCTGGTCGAAGAAAAACGTATGGTAGGAGCTGTCATCTCCCCGCACCAGATAACGTTTCGTTTTATCCGCCTGCATGACCGCTACCTGCCGATATAGGGAATCACCGGTCTGTTGTTCCGCCCAATACAGAAGAGGGAGATTCAACAGACAATCAATAATGATGCGCCCTCCTTCCTGGGTATCTCCCATAGGTCCCCAAGCCTGAATATAACCGCCGCCTGTGCGCCAGCGCTTCAGTAATAAGTCTGCCGCCTGCAGTGTCAACTGACGCGCGGATTCGTCTTTATCTATAATCCACTGGGCCTTGGAGGATAACGAATACAAAAATCCGATGTCGTGATGATCAAGCACCGTCTTTGCCGCGAAACGGCGGCGGAAATCCTCTACGGTATGAGATGCCGCGATACGAAAGCTGTCATCCTGCGTATATTCATAGCACAACCACAACATGCCGCTCCAGAATCCATTGGTCCAGTCGTCATTGTTATTGAGCTGGTAAGTTCCATTCATGCTCACATGAGGGAATCTGCCCCCGAATCGGTCTATATTCTTACGTACCTTCTCTATCGCATCTTCAATCGCATTGCTCCACATAAGTTCCTTGCTCCCTTCGGGCTCTTCGTTTCTTATGTTTCATGATAAGGAGAGTCAACAGGATCTAATAGGGGCGATTTTTGCTTTGATGTGCATTATTTTGACTTTTGTACGAAGTAACAAAACGTATAACTATTTATGGAAAAATACGTTAGAATCAGAAAGTGACTTACAACTTTCATTTTTTTTAGAAACGGAGTGTCCTATTAATGAAAAAGCTAGGTGCATTATTTTTATCCATTTTCATGGTTATGTCTGTCTTTACCACTGCCCATGCGGCTGAAAAGCCTGTCGGTGTGTGGATTGATGGAACAGAAGTAAAGTTAGGCAATTCTAACCCTGTTGTAGAAAAAGGAACTACCTTGGTTCCTATGCGTCCACTTCTAGAGAAGCTTAATGTAAATATGAATTGGAATAAAAAGACCCAAACCGTAACGGGGACCAAAAATGGACTAGCTCTCTCACTGACTATCGGCAGCACCACAGCAACGGTAAACGGGGAGAAGAAAAAACTAGAGGTGGCTCCTAAAACCATCAACAATGTCACCTATGTTCCTGTCCGCTTTATCGGTGAAACGATCGGCTATAAGGTAGAATGGAATGCGGCGCAGCGCACCATCACCTTTGTAGCTAATAACGAGGCTGCAGGGAGTACCGGATTCTTATGGAAAGTGGAGAACAACGGTAATACCGTCTATCTACTTGGCTCTATCCATGTGGCTAACGACAAAATGTACCCGCTACGCCCAGAAATTGAAGCTGCTTTTGAAGCGTCTCAGTATCTTGGGGTCGAGGTTGACTTAACCAAGGTTGATCAAACGGAGATGCAAAAGTTCCTTACGGAGAAAGGTTCTTATACAGATGGGACCAAGCTCAAGGATCACGTATCCGCTGATACCTATAACAAAGTTGTTGCGCTTCTGAAAGCGAATGGTCTTGCAGGAAATGCATTCGATTCCTATAAGCCATGGGTCGTTACTCAAGGTATCTCAAGCCTACAAATGCAAACAACAGATTATACACCGGATACAGGTATCGACCTATATTTCACACAGAAGGCAGGCAAATTGAATAAACCTATCATTGAATTGGAAAATATGCAATTGCAGCTGAACATGTTCAATCAATTCTCAGATGGATTGCAAGAAAAGCTTCTCCTTGATACACTCGATAGCCTCAAGCAAACGGACAATGCTGCAGCAACGGCTTCGCTGGATGCATTATCCCAAATGTGGATGCAGGGGGATGAACAATCCCTCGTAGCTATGACACAAGCGGTCGCTAAGGAGCCAGAATACTATAAGGGTCTTGTTTCGGATCGGAATGCCAACATGGCGAAGCATATAAAAGAGTATTTGAATAGTGATAAAAAAGCGACTTATCTTGTCGTTGTTGGTGCACTACACATGCTGGGTGATGATGGCATTGTGACTCAATTGCAAAAAGACGGCTTTAACGTCGTCAAACAATAAATACTAGTGTCAAAATAAATACTAGTGTCAAAATAAATAAGGCTGTCTCTTAGTCATCTACAATGACTTTGAGGCAGCCTTTTATTTTTACTTTTTTAGCTCAATCTAAAAATAGTAGTAAATTGACGTGAAGACAGAGCGGAGGGGTGGAGGGATTCTGGAGAAACGCCAGTGTTCGCCTTTAAAGACCCATTTCAACTGCTAATCTTTCTACCACTTGATTAACTGATCCACCTTCACCGGAAGTCCAGTAGCGATCGAACGATTAGCTGCAATCCCGGTCATAATAGACAACGCCCCATCCACATGGGAAGCTGCACGATTAAACCGATCCTCCACAGGTCGTTCAAAAATATCACGGAGCATGACCGGATCTCCACCCCCATGTCCCCCAACGCCTTCTTCAATTTCAACTTCATAAGGCGGCGCAAAATGAGGGAATACAGTGATTTGCTTGTCCTTTAGTGCCCCTTCATCTTCTTTCTTCCCCCCGGCGTTTACATAGGACTGTTCAACAACCTTAACTTCCATCCGCCCCTTCGTCCCATTAAATACTACAATGAAGCCTTCCCAAGGCAAATAAGCATTAAGTGAATAGTTCATAATCGTCTTGTTTTTGTATTTGACCATGACTGCCATCGTATCCTCAATGCTGATATTATCACCGAATACACTTTGATCTCGCAGGTACCCATCTTCATGCTCGGCATCCAGATACATTTGCTTAAGCTGCTCGTTGTCTTTTAGATGAAGCGCAAAGGGATCATTTTCCGCTGCACTACTACCATGGGCACGCTGATAAAACTCTGTCACCCCGCGCTTCTCCGCATTCTCTCTGCCATAGAACCTTAAATCTCCCATGGCATAGACCGTATCCGGACGAGAGCCCAACCAGAAATTCATCAAATCGAAATGATGTGTTGATTTATGAACCAACAGCCCTCCGCTGTTCCGTTTATCCCGATGCCATCTGCGGAAGTAATCCGCCCCATGCTGTGTATTTAGCAGCCACTCAAAATTAACGGATAACACTTCTCCAATCGCCCCATCCATGATCAATTCACGGATTTTGGTATTGTGCGGGGCATAGCGGTAATTGAACGTAACACGCAGTTTTTTCCCCGTCCGCTCAATCGCTTCAAGAATTTCCTGACATTTCTCTTCATCTACCGTCATTGGTTTCTCCGAAATCACATCACAGCCAAGCTCCATCGCCCGGATAATATAATGGTGATGTGTGCGGTCAATACTCGTAACGATAACTACATCCGGCTTAGTCTCTTCAATCATACGATCAAACTCATGTGCTTTATAAGTAGGAACCGCATGATACTGATATTTCCCTTTCAGTAATCGATTCGCATAATCCATTCTTGCCCCATTCACATCGCAAAAGCCTACAATTTCTGAAGTTTCACGATAATTCGTAGTTATCTCACCATAGAAGAACTCCGCTCGGCCACCGGTACCTACGAATACATATTTCTTATTCGACACAAGGATCACTCCATCGCTATTGATTTTGATGCCGTTTCTTCTTATAGTTTATAGTATAAAATACATTCAAATCTAAGCGATTATTAGCAAAAATAGCGAAAACTTTGCATATATTAGCTTCATTATCTGAAAGGGGCAAATCTACAATGGAACAGGAGCTAGAACCTCCATTTATCATTGAACAAATCAAAAGAGCCGGCCCATTCAGCATGGATTCCGACCATTATCACGATACATATGAAATTTATTATTTACTCGCAGGTGAGCGCAGCTATTATATCAACAATCTGATTTATACCTTACGCAAAGGTGATCTGATATTTATTAACAAAAATGAACTCCATCGCACCACTTCTAAGGGCTCAGTACGCCATGAGCGAATATTGATTAACTTTGAGGAGGACTTTCTGCAAAAAACGTTGGCGAACTACGACCTAAATATTCCTTTTTTAACTACACAAAGCTTACTTCTGCGTCCCGGAGTACATGAACAAGGAGCCATCGAATCTATCCTCTTCTCCATGCTAAAAGAACAGGAAGAACATCGATCACAGCAAATCCCCTATCTTCAGACACTTCTCATCCAGTTATTTATTGAAATGAACAGAGTACAAGAAATAAGCCGCGAGCCCATCGCTCCTGAGAGCAGTGAGAAGCAGCTTAAAGTCTACGAAATGATCGATTATTTACAGGCACATTATGTTGAAAAGCTTACATTAGAGCAGCTATCCGAAACTTTTTTCATCAGCAGTACCTATCTTTGCCGTTTATTCAAACAGACCACTGGCTTCACCATTGTTGAATATCTAAACTACATTCGGATCAAGGAAGCCCAACGACTCTTGCAGAGCACTAACACTAAAGTCACTGCCATTGCAGAGAATACAGGCTTTGACAGCATCGCCCACTTTGGGCGGGTATTTAAGCAAATCGCGAAATGCTCACCTCTGCAATACCGCAAGCAGAATCGCTGATCATCAGGCCTTGATTACACCTTTTTTGATAATAATATTTCCATAAAGTGCTTCTTCACCTGTGACTACAACAGCATAACTTTGCTTAGAACGATTGTAGAAATCAAACCGCTCCTCATATTTAATCGTCGCTTCAGCGTCATGTTTGGCGATTATCGACTCGTACGTGGACCAGATCACCGGCACCGTAGGATCTCCCTCAACCACAGTCATAAACGCCACCTGATGTTCCACATAATGATCAAGGGGCAGCAGTTCCAATATTGCATCCAAAAGATCAGGTATCCCAATACCATCATATCTTAGTACTTTTGAGTTTAAGGAGTGTCCTGGATAATTAGCATCTGCCAGTACAAGCTCATCACCATGACCCATTTCCATCATCACACGTACCAGTTCCGGAGATAGTAGCTTAGGAATTTTTTTCAACATCCAAGCACCTCATTACTTCCCATAAAAAGATCTCAAAGCAACCAGCTCATCAATCCGATGCTGTGGCAGCTCTCTCTCCCCATCAATCATACGTGTAATAAAGGTAATCTTGGCTGTATATTCGAGTCTCTCCATATTCAGATAAGCCTCCATAACATCCGTTCCCCAAGTAAGTGCTCCGTGATTTTCGAGCAGGACTGCTGTTTTTTTGCCAAGAAAAGGCATCAGTGAGTCCGGGATTTCTTCTGTTGAAGGTGTTCCGTATTCCGCCAAAGGAATATCCCCGATCATGATAACCGACTCTGGCATCATCATTTTATCGAGCGCCTCACCTTTAATGGCAAAAGCGGTAGCATACGGGGGATGTGCATGAACCACTCCATTCATCTCAGGTAGCTCATTATAAATTCTCAAATGCATTTTGGTTTCCGTTGAAGGTCTGTATCCTTCCGCCGCTTCAAGAACTTCACCTTGCAAGTTTACTTTTACAATCATATGTGGCTCTAAATATCCCTTGCTTACCGCTCTGGGGGTAGTGAGAATTTCATTCTCTGATAACCGTGCTGAAATATTCCCATCATTTGCGGCAATGAAATCTTTATTAAACAAATTCCTGCCAATATCACAAATCTGCGAACGTAGTTTTTGTTCCAAGTTATCCATAAGTTCTCTCCTCGTATCCTATTTTTTAGAGTTTTTCACCAAAGAAGGCTGGTATGTCTTAAAGGTAAAAGATCGTGCCACGAACTCTTTCGCCTTAGAAACTTCCAATTTCCCCAGGGCAGCCAGCTGGACAATGATATTGCCAATTCCGCTGGCCTCCACTGGCCCTGCAACGACTTCTCTACCCGTAGCATCAGCGGTGAGCTGGCATAATAGCTCATTTTGAATCCCACCGCCAACCATATGAATGATAGTGATTGTCTTGCCGGTGATCTCTTCCATTTCTTCAATCGTTCTACAGTATGATTGCGCAAGGCTCTCAAGGATAACGCGTATAAACTCAGCTTTCGTATTAGGCGGCTGTTGCCCCGTTCGCTCACAATATTCCTGAATCCGCTGCATCATCACACCAGGTGTGCTGAAAAGCTGGTCATTCGGGTCAATGATCGCTGGCGCCCCATTAATCGTTTGGGCTAATTCAACCATTTCACTTTGACTAAAATTCTCTCCTGCTTTCGCCCAATTCCTCTGGAGCTCCTGTAGAATCCATAGTCCCGTTGTGTTTTTTAGCAAACGATTAGAATTGCCGTAGCAACGTTCATTTGTGAAACCATATTCATAGCTTTTCTCTGAAATGACCGGCTCAGGCGTCTCCATACCAACCAACGACCACGTACCACAGCTTAAAAATGCTGCTTCATCCTTACGAATATAAGGGATTGAAGCTACTGCTGAAGCCGTGTCATGTGAAGCGCCGGCTATCACTTTCATCGGGCCTATATTAAGCTCCTCTTGAATAATCGGCAGGATAGATCCAATAACTGTTCCCGCATGAACCTGTTGTGGAACTAGACTACTCGGAATCCCAAGTCTGTTAAATAATTCAGAGGAGAGCTCTCCCGTTACAGCATCCACTAAGCCGCTTGTACTCCAGATCGTGCTTTCTGCTGCTTTTATACCAGAAAACAGGTAATGAAATAGATCTGGCATCATTAAAATCGTATCCGCGGTCTCCATAAGAGAATCATTATCCTGAAAATCAGAGAACAGCTGATAAAGTGTATTAATGACACTTGGCTGAAGACCGGTCATACGGAATTGCTCTGCAGGTGACAGTAGCGCTTCCAATTTAAGAAGGTGAGCCTCCATCCTCCGATCCCTGTAATGATGGGGGGAATAGAGCATCATTCCTTTTTTATCAATAAACCCGTAGTCGACTCCCCATGTATCCACACTTAAGGACGTCAGTTCTCCATGTTGCCTAAAGGCTTTTTGAACCCCTTGCTTCATTTCATGGAAGAGCCTTAGAGTATCCCAATATAAATGCCCGTTGACCTGTACCGGCGTATTCTCAAACCGATGAATTTCTTCCATTTGCAGCTTATCGCCATCATATATCCCCAGCATAACTCTTCCGGAACTGGCGCCGAGATCTATGGCTAGAAGCTTAATCGTATCACCCATTGTTCACCACACCTGCTTCACAGGAAGATTTTAATAGAGGGGTCCAAAGTTCTGACATGCTCTGTAATCTGCTCCCTCCAGATCTTCGGTACCAAATAACGACCATACCCGAGGTCTAAAAATACGTGATTCCTCAACGTTATGCATGCTGACCGGAATGCGCAGAATAGACGCCAGCGTAATCAAATCTGCCCCAATATGCCCATAACTGATCGCTCCATGATTTGCGCCCCAATTATTCATGACATCATACACTGATTGGAAAGAACCACTATTGGTTAACTTAGGTGCAAACCAGGTTGTTGGCCAAGTCGGATCTGTTCTTTGATCCAGTGTATGGTGAACATCTTCAGGCAGCTCAACCGTGTGCCCCTCTACAAGCTGAAGAACAGGTCCAAGCCCTTTAACCAAGTTCATCCGTGCCATAGTAACTGGCATCCCGCCTTTAGTTAAATAATCCGTAGAGAAGCCGCCCCCACGGAAATATTCTTGAGAAGCCGGGCGGAATTGGGTATGGCTCAAACAAGCTTCTACCTCATCCTCCGAAATTTCCCAAAAAGGTTTAATCGCAGGTTTACCGTCTATCGTCTGCTCGCCCGTCCCATCCAGAGCAGCCGAACCAGAGTTGATCAAGTGTAGTATTCCGTGTGCTGCTTCACCTTCCAATTGATGACCCGTTACTCGCTTAACAGCATCTGGACTCCAAAAGGTTCGGACATCCGCAAATATTTGTGCAGTATTCGTAAGCAAATAATTGAACAGCATCGTTACTCCGTTCAGGCTATCATTCTCTGTCGCTACGATATAAGGTGTACGTTTGCCGTTCCAGTCAAAAGAGGAGTTCATTATCGTCTCCATGAAATCTCCGTTAGGAAAATGATCCGTCCATTGGCGCTGCCCTTGGAACCCACCCACAATCGCATTATGACCATTGGCCTCTTCCTCAAAGCCCAGCTCAGCGAGAACAGGATTGCCGATCATCAAATCACGGGCGATCAAGGTCATTTTCACACAAGTCTCCCACTGCTTCTCTTTCTCATCATCACTTATTTGCAGATGCTTCGGATTATTATCGGCACCAACTTGGCAGTTTTCTTTGGTCCACGCGAGTGCTCGCTCATATTCCTCTTTATCATAAATCTCCTCTTCAAAGCGGCGTACATATTCTGACATATCTATATATTCATTACGCATTCCCAGATACTCTTGGAAGAACTGTTCATTCACAATCGATCCAGCAATCCCCATCGAAACAGAACCCATTGATAAATAGGATTTACCTCTCATTTGAGCGACAGCCAACCCAGCTTTGGCGAACTGCAGCAATTTAGTCTGCACATCCGCTGGAATCTCCTCACTGCTAGACTCCTGAACATCCTCACCATAGATACCAAACGCCGGAATTCCTTTTTGTGCATAAGCAGAGAGAACAGCAGCTAGATATACCGCACCTGGGCGTTCCGTTCCGTTAAATCCCCAAACCGCATGTGGGATTGAGGCATCCATATCCATCGTTTCAGAACCATAACACCAGCAAGGGGTCACAGTAATCGATACGCCAACATTAGCCCCAGCAAATTTCTGAGCCGCAGCAGCAGCTTCTTTAACACCACCAATCGTAGAATCGGCAATGATGCACTCTACGGGGCGGCCATCCGGATAAAATAAGTTCTCTTCAATAAACTTAGCTACCCGCTGAGCCATACCCATGGTTTGAGCTTCTAACGATTCGCGCACCCCTCTTCTTCTGCCATCAATGGTCGGGCGGATGCCAATTTTCGGATAGTTTTCTATCACTGCTGTTCCTCCTCAAGATCATCTTAGTATCATCGGTAATGGACCTATTTCTCCTTCATCATAAAATATGGAAACGCTTTAGTCAACATAAAACAACATATTTATAGATAAATTATGTGGTTTTATGTGGTATTGATACTATTATACTGTGGTATTATGTGAATATGAGGTTATTTTTTTGATTTATACAACAATGTAGTAAACTAGGAAGTAGATGATGATTGAGGTGAGTGAACGGATGAAAGCATTTGAACGGCGGGATCTAATCATTAATGAGCTGTATAGACAAAAGAAAGTCCATGTCGCTCAGCTGGCGCAAAAATTCAATGTCTCGGAAGAGACCATTCGGCGGGATCTGGATAAATTGGACAAGGAAGGACTTGCCAAGAAAAATTATGGCGGTGCAATCCTTAATGCCCACACGAATGAGGACCCTCCCTATGTGAGTAGACATCAGGTAAATATAGAGGCCAAACGTACGATAGCTGATCATGTTCTCCAATTAATTAATGATGGGGACAGTTTGGTGACGGATACGAGTTCAACAGTTTTTGAGGCTTTACGGAGAATTATAGAGGAGAAAAACAATCTTACGATTATTACGAATTCTTTGGTTGTATTATCCGAATTTCAACATTCTGGGCAAAAGCTAATTTCCACTGGTGGAATACTAGGCCCCGAGACTAGCTCCTTCGTTGGACATACCGCCTCACAGACTATTCAAAAATATAATGTGGACGTAGCCATATTCAGCTGTAAAGCGTTGTCTATGACTGGTGGGCTCAGCGATTCGAATGAAGAAGAAAGTGAACTAAAGATTCTGATGCAACAGCAGGCGAATAAAGTAGTTTTGCTCGCAGATCACTCTAAGTTCGATAGGACTGCGTTCATTAAATTATTTAGTTTCGATCGAGTGGATTATATCGTTACAGACGAGAAGCCTTCTGAGGAATGGATCGAGTTTCTGAATAACTATCATATATCTCTTATCTATGCACCCGCTGAGTAATCAGTAGGTGCATAAATAAAGATAAGGGGGAATCTTTATTTCACTAGTCGTTTAAAAGACCGCTTTTCTCTACGATCTTCAGCCATTCCCCAGCAATAAGATCATGCCCAGCCGCTGTCGGGTGAACGCCGTCCCACAGCCAGTAGGCTGCATCTATTCTACGAGTACCTGCATCAAATGCTTCCTGTAAAGGAACAAACACAGCATTAAATTCCTCTGCAAGCTGCTTAACAACACCCTGATAATGAGTAATCCGCTCTTTCCATTCGTCCCATTGTTCTGCCGGAGCTCCGGTATTTAGAATAAAAGGCTCACACAAGACCAGCTTCGTTTGCGGAAGTACTTCCCCAGTTTCTTCAAGCACATGACGGTACGCACGTTCAAAGCGGTCCGTTATACCACTTGGTTCCCCTTTCATTGTTCTCCAAAGATCATTTACACCAATTAAAATACTGATGATATTCGGCTGAAGGTAAATCGCATCCTCATTCCAGCGTGCATATAAATCGGAGATCCGATCCCCACTAATTCCACGGTTATAGAACACGAGATTCTGCTCAGCCCGTTCGTTGCCTAGCTTGCCGCCAATGATATATGCATAGCTATGTCCTAGAATATGATTGGGATCTTCATCACGACCACGGTTTCCATCCGTAATAGAATCACCCTGAAACAAAATCACTTTTTTAGCTTTAGAAGTTGGAATAGTCATTACTACGATTCATCTCCTTGATCTCGTCTTTTACATGAAACATTCAAGTTGAATGTTCCATAGGATACAAGTAAAGTTAACATATACAACTCAAGGAGGGAAGAAAATAATGAAATACAGAAGACTAGGCAATTCAGGACTAAAAATCAGTGAAATCGGCTTAGGTAGCTGGCTTACATATGGAACAGCAGCAGAGCAAAAGGCAGCAGACGCCTGCATCAGCAAAGCTTTTGAATGCGGTATCAATTTCTTTGATACTGCTAATGCTTATAACCGTGGTGAAGGCGAAAAAGCAATGGGCGCTGCTCTTCGTGCTTATGAAAGATCATCTTATGTGCTGAGTACAAAGGTATTCTTCCCCATGGGGGATGATGTGAATAATCGTGGTTTATCACGTAAGCACATCATGGAGCAATGCGAAGCTAGCCTTCGCCGTTTAGGAACCGATTATATTGATGTTTATTTTTGTCATCGCTTTGACAGAGAGACGCCTGTGGAGGAAACTTTACGCGCGCTGGACGACCTAACTGCACAAGGTAAGATTCTGTATTCGGCAGTGAGCGAATGGAGCGCAGCTCAAATTTCTGACGCCACCGGCATTTCGCGCAGACTAAATCTGCGTCCGCTTATTTCCAATCAGCCTATCTATAACATGTTCGAACGTTACATTGAAGATGAGGTACTTGAGGTATGTCAGCGTGAGGGCCTCGGACAAGTGGTCTTTTCCCCACTCGCTCAAGGTATTCTGACAGGTAAATACAAACCTGGACAACAGCCTCCGGCAGGAACCCGCGCAGCTGATGATTCGGTAAATGGCGTCATTCGCAGCTACTTCCGCGATGATGTACTGACTGTTGTCGGACAGCTGGATGAACTAGCTAACAGTCTTGATTTGAAGCTGTCGCAACTAGCGTTAGCTTGGACCCTACGGCAACCTGGTGTAAGTTCTGCAATTATTGGGGCCAGTAAGCCAGCGCAGGTGGAAGAGAACGCCCAAGCTGTTGATGCCGTTCTATCTCTAGATACTTTGGAGAGAATTGAAGAGATTCTAAAGCCAGTAGCCGATTTCGCTCCAGCGAGATAATCTAAAAGAGGTTGTACCAAAAGCCACAGCAATTGGCTTAGGTACAACCTCTTTTTTTCTTAAGAAATCAATTTGGATTCTTCGGCTTGTTCAGCCGCCTTTTCGATATAACGCTCCAGCGGCTTTTTGAGCGTTAGCGCCAGTAAGAGTGCTATTACACCGAATAGGATCAAATAAAGACAATCGCGAATCGCCACTTCCGGCAGAATCCCCCCTACCGCCTCCCGCATCAAACTAATCGCATAAGTAAATGGCATAAACGGATTCAACATTTGAAAAAAATGGCCTGTTGTACTGATTGGAAACGTACCACCAGAGCTTGAGAATTGAAGCACCATGAATACGATTGCTATCCCCTTCCCAACATTGCCGAATACGGAGACAAGTGTAAATACAATCGTCACGAATACGATACTAATTAATACTGCAAAAAGGACAAACCACACCTTGTCCACCACATAACATTTCAGAATAAAGATATTACCAAGTACAGCCACCAACGCTTGCAGAATCCCAACCGTAAGAAACGTCAGCAAACGTCCAAAATACAATTGATACCGCTTGTACACAATTCCCTCAGTGTCCACTCCCGTACGGAGAAGTGAGATTAGGAGTGTGCCACCTACCCATAAGGAAAGTACAACATAAAAAGGAGTCATAGCCGAACCATAATTCGGAATAGGATATAACTTATTCTCTTTTAATACTACCGGATTGGCTAAAAAATCACTTTTGCTCTTAATATCCCCTCCGAGCAGCTCAGCAATCTCACCCAGATCCACCTCATCTTTGATCTGACGGATGGTAGCTGCCGCTTTACGAATCGAATCTTCCAGTATCGGAAGATCATTTCGCACCATATCCGCTGCGACCGCTACTCCCTTATCCGCACGGGGGAGACCTGTACGTATCAGATCAGAAATCTGGTGCACCCGTTCCTCGACAGCCGGCAGATCCTGACGGACGAAATTTGCAGCTTGTTGTATTTTTTCTCCTGCAACAGGCAAGCTGCTCTGAATTAGCGGAAGTGTATCACGAACAAAAGTACCAAAGCTCTGTGTCTTATCTGCGACACCGCTAGCTGCTGTATGTACCGCTTCACGAATAGCTGGTAAGTCTTGCTGTAGACTAGCCAAGCTTGATTGTCCGAACTCAATCGCTGCCATAGTCTCCTCAAGAAGGGTACCCAGCGCCGATAGACGATCCGGAACTTGATCCAGGGCAGTGGCTGTAGTCTCAGCAGCAGTGGATATTTGCTCTAATGTATTTTTTATAGCAGGGATAGTTGCCGCTTCATATTCGGAAATAAGCTTCGAAATGGCTACGTTCCCTTCGCCAGATTTAAGACCCAATTGCTTAACATTACTCGGATCAGGCTGACCCTCATTTTGTAGATCCGTCGCCAGTGAGTTTACCAAAGAAGTCTGTCTGCTTAAGGCATTGTTTACAGCCTTCAAGGTGCCAATCTCAGCATTAGTTACTGTTCCTGGTGAGAATGTATTCAGTGCCGATAACAAAGAAAGCGTATGATCCATCACGTTACTTCCCGACACCAGCTGAGCGGAAACTGACTCAAGTTGCTCGCGTACCGCTTGCGGGTCAAGATCTTCTCCCTGCAGCAGTTCAGCAAGCTGAACTACTGCGTCCTCCGTATTTTGCAGCAGGTATATATTTTGTTTGAGGGCGGCAGGTACCGCTTCAAATGCAGCATTACTCTTCTCTAAGAACTGTTGAAGCTCTAGAACAAAATCATTTCCAGCAGTTACAATTTTGTCGGCCTTAGGTAGCGCAGTTAGGGCAGTGTTAACAACTTTATTTGCTTCCGCAAGACCTTCCGACGCCTTGTCCATGATTTGTTCAACTTCACCAAAATGATTATCAAGTTGAACGATTAGCTGTGCTGCTTGTTCAATTTTGGGTAGCTTATCCTGCAGCTCCCCTAAATGATCTGCAACATTGGCAATTTGAGGCCAATGTTCAGCTATTTTTTCTAAAGCCAATCCCGCCTTTTCCACCTCAGGCAGCTTATTCTCCAGCTTAGAGATGCGCGTTGCCGATGCATGAATTTGCGGCCATTGCTCCTCAATTTTCAATACATGTTGCCCTGCCGTTTCAATCTCGGGGAGACTTGCCTCTAACTTAAACAACCCTTTTTCAACCTTGCGTATAATAGGCAATTCAGATTGGAATTTTGAATCAATTTGCTTTAAAGCCGTAAATACGGTTTCGCTAATGGTTTCCGTAAAATTCTCACTGATCTGTGTTGTAATTGAAGAGGCACCTTTATCTGTGATTTTAGGGGCAATCGCATTTATCTTCTCATTGACGGTATATTCAATCTCTGGTTTCACGATCCTGCCTTCGAGGATTCCTGTCATTCTTTTGGAGAAATCAGCAGGGATAACAATACTAGCATAATAATCTCCACGCTTCACACCGTTGTGTGCAGCTTCTGCATCTACGAAGGTCCAGCCTAAGCTTTTATTATTCCGAAGACTTTCCATGACATCATTGCCGATATTGAAGCTCTTATCCTTCACAGTGGTCCCTTCATCCAAACTGGTTACAGCAATCTTAATGCCAGAGGTATTACTGTAGGGATCCCACACCGCCGCAACGTTAAACCAATCATACACAGAAGGTAACACCACCAAAGCAGCGATCAGGAACACGGCCACAGGAACCTTAAATACGTTGCGCCAGTCGTTCCTATAAATCCGTAGTATTCCACCCATTCGTTGCTCCCCCTAATCTGTATGTTTTGACATTTTAATATGCCCGAGGAGACAAACTTTTACTATCATTTTTAGTGGATTCATGACCGGCATCGTTTTTCAGAAATATTTTTTTTAAAATTGCAACAAAACCTGCTCGTTTAACGTAATAGAAGTATATAGCCCGTTTAGGAAAAAACGTAGCGGGTAATAAGATATATACAACCTTTTTACATATCTCAAGGGGGAGATTTCTAATGTTTAAGAAAAAGTCAGCGTATGTGTTACCGGTTGTTGTTCTATTGTTTCTTTCCCTAATTACTACTGCTAGTACCGTTGGAACACGAGTAGATGCGCAAGATAGTGGCAAGACTCAGCAACAGACGGTATATATCCATACTATTCAATCCGAGAATGGCAAGCTTTCCATTACAGCCGATGAAATAAACTGGTATCAGGGTGCTGATGCTGACCGAGTCTTTGCTGAAAGAGACCCAGAAGGTGCAGCAGAAATTGGCGGGGCTCCAGACGGATATTATGTTGTTAATGATGTTGATACACTGACAACCTATCCGATCGCGGATAACGCAAAAGTCACCATGCAGATCTTTGATCACACTGGTAACATTGAGGACTTAGACATTCAGTGGAACGAAGCTATCACCTTACAGCAATTTATCGATCAATTTAATAAAACGGATATTTTCGATCTAAGCCAGTTCCCTTATCACCTTACGATTCAGGACGGCGTAATCACTTCCATCGTGCAACAATATATACCTTAAGCAGCAACACGTAACATATGAAAAAGAGGGTTACCCAGCGGCCATTTACGTGGCTAATGGGTAACCCTCTTTTTTTGCAAAATGGACTATTTTTATTGCGCATCCCTAACAGGAACTCCAAAATTCGGCGTGCCATCTTCATTCCAATGGAAGATCTGAGCACGAGTATGACGGTTTGGATCATAAAGAGGATCGCCAGTAATTTCTTTATAATTGCGGCAGTGGTAGATGAGCACATCTTCCCCATTTTCATTGACAGTGAAGCTATTATGGCCTGGACCGAATTGTCCATTTTCTTCATTCGTTTGGAATAAAGGATTTGGTAGTTTAGTCCATGAAGCTGCCTCCAGAAGTTCGCTGTCTTCATCCGCTACTAATAGTCCCATGCAATAATTGAAGTCTGTAGCACTCGCCGAAAAGCTGATAAAGATACGACCATTTCGTTTCAGTACTGCTGCGCCTTCGTTTACTTTGTACCCTATAATTTCCCAGTCATGCTCTGGAGTAGCAATCATAGTCTGAGGACCTGTAAGTGTCCACGGGTTGCTCATTTCAGAAATATACAGATTAGAATTACCCTCAATATTCAGGTCCTTCTGAGCCCATACGTAGTACAGTTTTCCTTTATGCTGAAACGTTGTCGCATCCAAAGCGAACGATTCCCAAGCAGTCTTCACTTGACCTTTTTCTACCCATGTTCCTTCTAAGGGATTAGCAGATGCATTCTCGAGCGCAAACATACGGTGATCGAACAAACCATCCGTCGTCTCCGTAGTCCGTGCTGCAGCAAAGTAAATGTACCATTTTCCGTCTATGTAATGAATTTCCGGCGCCCAAATGTTAGCACTAAGCGGCCCCGTCTCATACTTGCGCCATGCTACAACTGGTTCTGCAGTAGTTAATCCTTCGATGGTTGTCGATCTTCTTACTTCGATCCGGTCGTATTCTGGAACAGAAGCTGTGAAATAATAATATCCATCCGTATGTTTATATACCCATGGATCAGCACGTTGCTCCACCAATGGGTTGTTGTACTCTCTACTCGTATCCATAATCTCTCTCCTCTATTAAAGCTTTAACAATGCAGAACCATGCGGTGGAAGAACCTGCGTAACCCCTTCATTAGTAACTTCCAGGTCATGGCTTTGCCACAGATTACGTATCGTTTTTGGAACTGAAACATTTAGCTTTTGGAACGATACCTGAAGTGTCGACTCTTTGTCACTGAGATTAAACAACGCTACATAGTGGTTACCCTGTTCATCCTCAGAAGTCCAGATTGCATACTCTTCGTTCCGCTCTACTTGTCTACCACCCTTACCAAAATGATGCAGGTGAAGCACTTCCCTATTGGTTAACAAAGATAATGTCCACTCATCATTGTCTCTAAGCTCTCCCCCGAACATTAAAGGCGAACGGAAAATAGTCCAGAGCGTCATCATGGTAACCTGTTCGTCAGGAGTAAACCTTGTAAATCGGTCTCCCCCGCCATCAACGGAACGAATCCCAAGATGACCTAGCGGCAGCATATCACAGTCTGACCAATGGCCAGGCTGAACGTAAGGAGCCCATTTTTCGCAGCGCTCGAACATTCCACGCAGCAAATGCCAATGATCCCAATAATCGTCGGTCATTCTCCACAGGTTAGCATGTTCAGCTAAGTGTTCAGCCTCTTCTACCGGAGCAGGTCCAGGTGAAAGACTAAGCACCATTTCACGACCACAGCGGTCGATAGCCTTACGGATCATGGCAACTTCGTCTTTGTGGTATCCATAAATACGTGAAGCGGCAATATCATCCACCTTCACATAATCTACACCCCAACTGGCATACAGCTGGAAGAGAGAATCATAGTAAGCCTGACTGCCTTCTTTAGAAGCATCTACTCCATACATATCTGTATTCCACGGACATATAGAATTGGGATGTGCGATATCACGTGCGGTTTGCTCAGATTCTAGAATGGAACTTGCCGCATGAACGGCCTGTCGAGGGATTCCACGCATAATATGGATGCCGAATTTCAACCCTAATCCATGCACATATTCAGCGAGTGGGGCAAATCCTTTGCCTCCCTTTGCGGAAGGAAAACGATTTTCTGCCGGTTGAAGTCTGGAATACTCGTCCATGACCAACGGTACAAAGTTACGATATTGCGAAGAGTTCGCTCCAGGCTCATACCACTGAATATCCACAACAACATATTCCCAGCCAAATTCCTTCAAATGAGCAGCCATATATTCGGCGTTGCCTCTTACCTCTTCTTCATTAACACTAGCTCCGTAACAGTCCCAGCTATTCCAGCCCATCGGGGGCGTTGCAGCTAACATAATGATTTTCACGTCCTTTTCTAAGACTTTCAGTTTAAAAATAGCATAGACAAAAAGACTTGTAAACATATTTATTTAAACCTTTTAATACTTTTATAAAATAAATAGTGAAAGTAACATGATTCTGCTGTAAAACCATCTTATTTCGTGAATTAGTTTCATTAATTTTTAAATTAAATTAGATTAAATGCAAAAAAAGGAAAAAAACCCCCTTATTTTTATCATTCTACAAAATAAGGAAGGATACTTTATTTATATGCTATATTAGTTTATAATTTCATAAAACAGTATTCATTTATGACCATTTGGAAGAAGGTATTGATAAAATGATCTATATTAAAGATTTAATGAGTGGTCTTGAAATATTCAAGGCGCTTAGTTCTGAAATCAGAATCCTCATACTCGAACTTTTAGCTACCAATCAAGCACTGAATCTGAATGAAATTGCCAAGAAGCTGAACCTCAGCAATGGCGCAATCACGATGCATATTAAAAAGTTAGAAGAAAGCGGTCTCATCGAGATAAACACATCTGTGGGTAAACACGGTATTCAGAAGGTCTGCTATTTAAATAAGGATAAGCTTATTGTTGATCTTCGCAGCAAGGATGTTGATAATCTCTACGAAGTAGAAATCCAAGTAGGACATTATAGCAACTATCAGGCTGTTCCGACCTGCGGACTTGCTACCAAAGACAGCATTATCGGCGACTTCGACGAACCCCGTTATTTCGCTGATCCTCAGCGGATTGAATCCGAGATCATTTGGATGGCTGAAGGCTTTCTCGAATATAGAATTCCGAACTATCTTAAAGCAAATCAAACGTTCCGCGAAATCCAATTCTCGATGGAGATTGGCTCTGAGGCCCCTGGATCTAACGATAACTATCCCTCCGATCTTTATTTCTACTTAAATGGAATTGAAATCGGCTACTGGACTAGTCCTGGAGATTTCGGAGACACGCGTGGAACGTTTAATCCAGACTGGTGGCCTCCACATTTAAACCAATATGGTATGCTCAAACTGATCCGTATTAATAATGAAGGTAGCTTTATTGACGGTTGCCGGATTTCTGACGTGACCCTGGATGATATTCAGCTTGATTACAAGAGCGAGCTTACTTTCCGGATAGCCGTAACGGACAAGCCAGTAAACAAACGCGGGCTCACCATTTACGGCAAACATTTCGGCAACTATAGCCAGGACTTACTGGCGCGTGTACTATATGATGTTCATGAAGTTGAAATTGGCGCTTCTCGTACTGCCGTTACCTTATCAGAGTAAAACATTCCCTAAACAAAAAGACCTTAGAACCAGCAATAACTGGTCTAAGGTCTTCTTTTTCTTTGTATATTTTTTTGAGTTTGACTCATAATAACCTTGTCTCCCAAACCACCGAGAAGGAGTGTTTCGAATGCGTGAAGGTCTAATTCCCGCTGTTCTTGGAACCGTCGTAACCGCTTCTAGCGCCGCTTTTCTTGGAAGCAAGTATAAGATGGCAGCAACAGGCGTACTTGGATTTGGTCTGGCTCATGTCGTATTGGGTGCCATTGATCTGTTTGAGCATCGGTAAGGATTGGAAGATGCCGGGTGGCATAAACACTACCCGGTTTTTTTGATATACATATTGGCGCAATTGCAGCTACTTCTTCATACACGAATCATGAATCATGAATCCAACATTCTATGAAGCATACGGACTCAGATGACGTTATTTGCTTATTTTTAGCCTCTCGTTTTCAATAGCAGGAACCACACCAAACTCATAAAAAGAAGGGCTGTCCCATCAGCTATTTTCATAGCTTTTGGGACAGCCCCTCTTAGTATGTTGAATATTTATTTTATAGCAATATAAAATAAACGTTCCGCATCATCATCCGCCTCTATCCACTCGAAATCGGCGTAAGTCTTCACATCACTAAATCCAGCCTTAAGCAGTTCATCCTTCATCCACTGGGGATCGTAGGCACGCTGAATATGTGTCTCTTCGAAACGGCGATATACATCACTCCGTCCCTCTTCGCGAGCGAAAATGGACAGATGATGTTCTATTTCGCGGCGAGGAACATCCATCTCACAAGTCCAAATATAAGACACCGATGGTTCGTCCAGAATAAAGGGCTGCTCTTCTTCATAACGGATCAGTGTGTTTGGGTGATGCACATCGAACAGAAAGGTGCCGCCTTGCTTTATTCCTGCAAAGGTACTAGCAAAGACAGCTCTGATATCGTCTTCTTCCAGCACATAATTCAGACAATCACAGAAAGAAATCACAGAATCCACAAGCTCTGGAAGCTCCCATTCCTTCATGTTTTGTCTAATCCAACGAACACTACCTTCGCGCAAGAAACGCCGTCCCTGGGGATGCTCTTCCATTTTGCGCTGTGCCACTGAGAGCATATCTGAAGATAGATCGATTCCGGTCATATGATACCCTGAACCCGCCAAAGGAATAGTGATACTCCCGGTGCCGCAGCCAAGCTCAGCCACGGTTACAGGCTTACCGTATTTGCTCCATGCGGTTTCAGCAAAGGAGATCCAATCAGGATACGGCATATCTGCCATGAGCTCATCGTATACATAAGCAAATTTCCCATAGGAAGACACTAGTACACCGCTTTCTATTACAACATTTAATATGATTCTATTATTGACCCATCAAGCATAAACGCTCTAGGCGTCCCCACAAGATCTCTTATGTTTTAAATTATTCGGTTGTTTCTTCATTTCCCTCGGTTGAACCTTCCTCTTCCTTAGGAGCAAGATACGTCCAATTCTCTTTTTGGGTAATATGGCCTTCCTTCATCAGCTTTCCAAGCGCACGCTTAAAGGCTGATTTGCTAATTCCGAAACGCTGCTTGATAATATCCGGTGGTGTAGCATCCGAATAAGGCATCGCTCCACCCGGACGGGCATGCAAGAATTCCAAAATCGTGGCAGAGTCTACATCCATGCCTACTTCTTTACGGAGACCCATAGAAAGGTTAACACGTCCATCCTCGCGGATATGGGAGACACGTGCTTCAAACTGCTCCCCAAGACGTAGTAGACGACTCCGTTCAGAAGAGTGGACCATACCGATAATACCAAAGCCTAAAACCCCAGCATCTACAAGAACAAAAGTCCCCATCTGCAGCGGTTTGTACACCCGGGCTGTCACAGTCTGTCCCATCCAGGATTCAGGCGCAGGAAGAGCTAGCGGAGCTAGTTCCTGTTCTCCAGCTAATTTAGCACGAAGACGCCCCTGTTTATCATGCTCCATAATCGCATACACATAGTCGCCGATCTGAGGGCGCAGCTCTGGAAGCTCTGGAAGCTCACGAATGGGCAGCAGCAGCTGCCGTCCGAGACCCATTTCCAAGAAGCAACCTAGACGCGGATGGATATCAGCCACTTCCAATAAGGCCATTTCGCCCAATGTCAGAAACGGTTTCTTCATCGTTGCCGCTAGGCGGTCCTCGGTATCGAAGAAGATAAAGACTTCAACTTTATCGCCTGTCTTAACCTTCTCGGTAAGCTCAGTATAATGCAGCATAACATCCTGATCTCCTGCATTCAGGAAAAATCCGTATGGGGATACCTCTCTTACTACATTAAGTGTAACTGTAGTTCCTGCAATCAGGCTCATACAGTCTCCACTACCTTCGCATCCGACCACAGACGCTCAATATTGTAGTATTCACGTTCATCGCGGTGGAAAATATGAACAATAACATCTCCAAGATCCATCAGCACCCAGCGTGCTGAATCCATTCCTTCGATCCCCTTAATTACTCCGCCTGCTTCATGGACCACTTTGCGGACTTCGGTGGCGATGGACTGAACTTGGGTATCCGAATTACCGTGACATACAACAAAGTAATCACTAATCGGTGAAACAGTACGCAGATCTAATGCCACTACGTTCATTGCTTTTTTATCTTCCACAGCCTTAAGGGCCAGTTCTAACAGCTTGCTTGGTTGTACACTCATATTTTATCCTCCAATATTCTAACTAAATCATTACGCGCCAGTACCGTTAACGGAAAGATCACTCGGCGTTTTTCCAGTAGCAAACTAATCGTAGAATCAAATCCAGCGACTAGTCCTTCTTCCAAACTTACTTTAGCCAGCTTACGTATCTTATCAACGCCTGGAAAATCGCGGCCTGGCTCGATATAGTCGGCGAGACAGACAATTTTCTCAAGTAAACTCATGTCTTCACGACCTGAGGTGTGAAAACGGATCGCATTAAGAATATCTGGATCTGTGATCCCATAATCTTGCTCTGCTACAAAGGCACCTACTTCTGAATGCCACAGCTGCTTGTCATGCTTCAGAAGATTCAAGTTCAGATGATTCTGCTCGATAATCTCCTTCATTCTCTCCACAGGCCAATACTTGGCCACATCATGCAGAATTGCTGCTGTCTCCGCACGCTCAGGATCAGCGCCATATTGCTCAGCTAGTTGAATGGATGACTCCATGACGCCCAGTGTATGCTTCCAGCGCTTTGCAGGCATTTGTGTCGAGACCGCCTCAATCAGAGCTTCGCGGCTGTATGCCATACAATCCACTCCTTTGAACATATTCGAACACTGCCTCAGGTACCATATAACGAATGGATTTTCCAGTTGCAGCCCGTTCTCTTAACATCGTTGACGAAATATCAACCAGAGGCATATCTGCTAGCAGTACCTTTTCTGCTATATAAGTTGGCAATGCATCTAGATCAAGAGGTGTTCCCGGACGACCTACGCCGATAAATGTAAGCCGCTGCACAAGCTCTTCAATCTCGTTCCATTTCGGTAAATACTGGACCATATCCGCTCCGATGATGAAATAAAGATCGAAATGCGGATACGCCTCTTGCAGCCGTCTTATGGTCTCAAACGTATAGGAAACGCCACCTCTGACAACTTCCCAATCTAATGTGCGAAAAGATTCATGATTGTGTATCGCTTCCTGCACCATTGCCAGCCGATCTGCTCCAGATACCCCTGCCTCATGTTTATGAGGCGGAATATGTGAAGGCATAAACCATACTTCTTGAAGTCCATAAGTTTCTCTAGCTGCTTCCGCTGCCATCATATGACCAATATGAAGAGGATCAAAGGTACCTCCCATAATTCCAACTTTCAAGAGGACGACCTCCTTGGTAGTATGCTTTCAGGTATTAGCGGGGCAGCTCAATGGTTTTGTTATCACGCGATTCTTTGTACAAGACAATGGTCTTTCCGATCACTTGTACAAGCTCAGAACCCGATTGTTCGGCAAGTTGCGCACCGATTTCCTTGGGATTCTCAATATTGTTGCTCAGTATACTAATCTTCATAAGTTCACGCTTCTCAATAGCTTCTTCAATGTGGCGTACGAGGTGATCGTTTACTCCACCTTTGCCCACTTGAAAAATAGGATCGAGGTGATGCGCCAATGAACGAAGATACCGTGTTTGTTTACCAGTTAACATAAATGAATAACTCCTTAATTAACATATATTATTACCCTAAATTGATGAATCCATTTCTTACTCTTTTCCACCCAGACAATGGAGTATGGTCTGTCGCATGATTTCCGTTGGAGCAGGCTGCCCTGTCCAATACTCCAATGCATAAGCCCCCTGATAGACAAACATCCCGAGGCCTCCATGAATCGTACAGCCTCGTTCAAGTCCTTCTAACAATAGACGCGTGCGCAATGGATTATAAATCAGATCACTTACGACCATCCTTGCACGAAGCAGTTCAGGATCTATAGGTGTCTCATCCATATGAGGATACATTCCTACGGAGGTTGTATTGATCAGTACATCAACGCCATCTAGCATTTCCGCTACTTCATTCATGCTAATCCCGATCACATTCCCTTTGCTCTGGCACTCTGCAGCCAAGTCCTGTGCCTTATCAACACTGCGATTAGCGATAAGGATAGAAGAAGGCTTCTCCTGAAGCAGTGCGGCAACAATTCCTCTTGCTGCTCCACCGGCTCCAATCACCATAATCTTCGTACCTGACAAATCAGAAATGGCTTCCGCTTTAAGCGAACGTACATAACCGATTCCATCCGTATTATATCCGGTGAGTATCCCGTTATTATTAACAATCGTATTGACTGCACCAACGGCTACCGCACTTTCATCTAATAGATCCACATAAGCCATCACCGCAACCTTATGCGGAATCGTCACATTTACGCCACGGAATCCAAGCGTGCGAATCGCTTGCACCGCATCCTCCAGATTCTCTGGAAGGATATGAAGCGGCACGTAAGCACCCGGAATTCCCAGTGCTTGCAGTGCTGCTTCATGCATAATAGGAGATTTGGATTGTATAATAGGATCTCCCATTACGCCCAGTAAAATATTCCCGGTATTGTAGCCCTCGGTTGCAGTTATCAAAGACACTGTAATAGCCTCCCGTTAGATCATCGAAGGGCGGGTAAGCACCTTCACACCACGCGGAACGTGGATAGCCACGACTGCGCCCTCTGTCCCGTTGACCTTAATCCAGCCCAAACCTGAAATATATAGATCGCTCCGACTGCCTTTATTAATTCGGAACTCATGACGTTGCCATGGTGGCAGCTTGTCCATCCGGTCACTTCCTGGAGGAGACAACATTTCACCACGATGGTCCGCATAAAGGGAATCTGCACGTTCCAGTTTGGTGCGATGGATTTTTAAAGTACCACTAATAAAGCAAGTGAACGATTGATGCGGACCTTGCACGAAATCAAAACGTCCCAGTCCACCGAAGAATAGCGTCTGTCCTTCATTCAACTGATAGACAGCAGGCTTCAACGGATTGGCCGGCATAACTGCATCCAGATCCTGACGCTCAACTAGTTCACTATAACGCCATGGATACACGATCCCTGGCGTATCTATAATATAGTGGCCATCATCTAGCGGGATTTTGACCGTATCGAGTGTTGTACCAGGGTAACGCGAGGTGGTTAACTCCTGCTCCAAATCACTATAGTCCGAAATCAAACGGTTGATAAGCGTGGATTTCCCTACATTCGTAGCACCCACTACATAAACATCACGCCCACCACGCAGTTCTGTTACGGCTTCCAGTAAACGGTCAAAGCCTTGATTACGTTTCGCACTACAAAGTACGATTTCAGCTGTCCGCAATCCTTCTTCTTTACAGCGTTGTTGCATCCAGTTACGCAGTTTATTCCAGTTCGTAACCTTAGGTAGCAGATCACATTTATTCACTGCAAGAATAACTGGGTTATTACCGACAAACCGCTGAAGGCCGGAAATCAAACTGCCTTCAAAATCGAAAATGTCAACAATATGAATAACAAGTGCATTCTTCTCCCCTACTCCACTCAGCAAGCGAAGAAATTCATCCTGGTTCACAGAAACAGATGAAGCCTCGTTATAATTCTTAATCCGGAAACAGCGTTGGCAAATCACAGGGTCCCGATCTAGTGCGACTTCCGGAAGGTATCCTGGTTGATCCTTATGCTCCGTCTGAAGCTTGATACCACAACCGCTACACTTCTCAGTACGCTGTGTCTCACTTTGTTCGTTCATTACTATTTTTCCTCCTCGTGCCACAATCCTTTTTTACGAAGCCGTGTCAGAGCAACTCGCTCTACCCGACGATTAAATCTTGTGCCGAACCCTTCATCCTTAACGGAGATTGGCAGCACCAATACGGTATACAGGCCAAGCCGATTGCCGCCGTATACATCTGTAAGCATTTGGTCTCCCACCACAATCGTCTGCTCCGGTGGCAACTCCATCTGCTTCATCGCTTTGAGAAAAGGAGCATTACTCGGTTTACGAGCCTGATGCACAAATTCAATATTAAGCGGTGTAGCAAAGCGTGACACCCGTTCCATGTTGTTATTGGATACGATGATGAGCTTAAAGCCCACTTCCTTCACCTTCTCAAACCATAACAACAGCTCCGGAGTAGCCACAGGCGCTTTGGCACCGACCAGTGTGTTATCCAGATCCGTAATGATTCCACGGTATCCCTGCCGATACAGCTCTTCTAGAGAAATATCGAATACCGTATTCACCCGGAGTTTGGGAACTAACATTTCAAACAATACGTTCACCTCGATTTCATACAAAAAACTATAACATACTCCATGCGCTACGCAAATAAATCTATAGCAATGATTTACTGCATAAACGCTATTTCTTGGATCTTATCGTTCTCCGCAGCCGCAAAGCTTCAGTATACACGCTCTGCCAGTCTTTGTCTTCAATAACATCAGGGCTATACTTCGCTTGTTCAAACATCGTTAGCAGTGAAGAAAGATGATTGGCCACAGCAGGTCGTTCCTGACTCCAGCGGACTACGGCTTCACGCAATGTTTCATGCTCTTCCTTCATCATTCCCTTACGATGCAAATACCTTACCCAACGCTCAGTTTCAGCCACAACTTTCTGATCAGGCGTTAAAGGTCGGCCCATTCGCATCTGTTGAACGAAGAAGCGAAGCTTAAAGCGAATATGCCAAACTTTAAAAATAGTCCAGGATAATAATACAACCACTGCCGCCAAAATCACCCATAAACCCACATGGAAGCCTTGATCTGCTTGTGCATTAGTCACAGGTGCAGGTGTTGGTTCTGCCATTTCATCTTGATCTTCCGGGTCTGTCTCAGGTATTTGCTCATTCTTAGTCAGGAGAGGAGCATTAAATCCCGGTGTAGCTTCAACAGGAATCCAACCATACTCACCAAAATAGACCTCAGCCCAGGAATGGGCATCTGCATTGGTAATCGTGTAATTATTATTTGCCGCACCCACCTGCTGCGCCAGATTCATAGGCATTTCTGGCTGTTCTCCAGGTGCATAACCCTTAACCCATCTTGCAGGGATGTTTAGGGAACGTGCCATAGTGACTAGTGCCGTAGAATAATAATCACAGTAACCTTCCTTCAGCTCGAACAAAAATCCATCTACAAAATCCTCACTTGAAACACGTGTTATATCCGGCTTGTTGGTATATGGAAAGGTTTGTTGTAAGTATTGTTGCAAAAGTGCTGTTTTTTCATACGGAGTTGTTCCTTGGGCTGTAATTTCCTCGGCTAGATCTTTAACTCGTTGAGGGAAGTCATCAGGCAGCTGAAGGAAGCTTTCCTCCAGATCATTACCTTTGTATAGCTCCTCATAGGTCTTTGCTGTCAATTCCTGAACAGGAATGACGGGAACTTCAGAAGTCAGCTCGAAGGTCGAAGGATAGTCTAGTTTCTTCTTATCCATATCCCATAGAAGCTCACTATCACGGTCTCTCCAGAAAAGACCTTTCCCGGCTGCCTCACCATTTAATGAATCCACCGAAGTTACAGAATAAGCACCGAATAACACCGGAAATTCATTATTGTTAAGCACTTTAACCGTCTGTTTCAGTGTGCGGGTAGTGACCTTAGAAGCCACACTTTGCTCCAAGGATTTCCCCGTCTCCACCTCTTCTATAGGTCCTCGCTTCAATCGATCCTTATCCGACCATCCACTTCCAGAATAGATTCTGCGTGTTTCTCCTCGCATATAAACACGCAAATCTGAAACCACTGTCATCACCGGGGTATAATCGAAGTTAAAGCCCCCGCCCAGGTTGTCATCATTCAGACTATAGCCAGACGAAGTATTGTTAACAGAGGAACCTGAGCCCGTATTGGAATTCGTTGTACCAGTTGTGCTCTTACCAGAAGATTTCCCAATTCCATTCCACTCTTGCCACGCTGTATAAGGATCCGTCAAAGTAGGCCTTACATCCGGCATATTCACACCGATTAAAATAACCAGAGAGAAGACGATTGCGATATTCATGACTATTTTCGAGGGATATTCCAGCAAATGTACCCATCCACGCGGATAATGTAGCTGAAAACTTCTCAGGTGCTGGCTGACAAGCCATCCCATCCCCGCAAATACCGTCCAAGCCACTTCCTGCCACAATACAATAGATGTAAAGGAATCAAGCGCAGCCAGCGCTACAATGTTCATTCCTATAAACCATAAGATACGCTTCTTAGAGGATACCCACCAAGACGATAGCAACAGCAAGGCAGAGGCACCAAGAGCAAACCAGATATACGGCACCATATACACACTAATATCCTGGAGCTTATCAAGAAGGGTTGTGGCCCATGGATCAGGAACATAAATTCCGTAATTAGAAATGATGCGATAAACGATATAGATAATAGCTACTGCTTCCATAATCAGTCTGAATTGAACTTTAACAGGGATAAAAATCTCAATGACGGTGATCGTTAATAGGGCAGCCCATACAGAAGCAGTGGTTTGATTTAACCAGATGGGTTCCGTATAAGAAATCCACTGCTGTGCAATAATCAATAGCCAAAATAGGCCGACGGAACGGTGCCAGGAGAATTTTATCTGATTCCACCAGGTTCTCATATCATCCTTCCCCTCCTAACACTGAGGGAAGCTCTTGAAGCGAGCTAATACCATAACCGGTTATTCCGCGAGACCTAAGGACGTCTATCCAATCGTTACCACTATTTATCTCTGCGGAATTTCGCACATGAATATGAGAAGCAGTCATTCCTCTGCTGTCAGCCCAGCGTAGTGCATCAAGTACAGGCTGTCCACGCTGTGGACTAATTAACACGAAGTAAGAGCCTTTAGGAAACATACGGTATCCTTTTTCCAATCGGGAGATAAGCGGACCTCGTCCCTCAGCATTTAGATCGATTAAATATTGAATCATCTTCTGACGCTCAGCAGCACCTTCAACTGGTGCGAACACCTTCGTCGTCTTATCCAAACAACACAGTCCAATTCCAATTCTCTCCCGAATGCCAAAGCCGAGTAGTGATGCCGTCACCGAAACTGCTAGTTCGAACTGATTCGTATTCATATAAGCTGATGTGCTTCCATCAAGGACTATAATGGTTTTGGGAATCGACTCATGCTCAAACTCTTTGGATTTCCAAGAGCCTGTCTTAGCAGTAGCGTTCCAGTGAATTCGCGTCAAGCGATCACCATATACATAGTCACGGACGCCATTAATCTGTGTGGTTTCACGCCGAGATTGAACAACGGATGTCTGCGGTCCAGATAGCCGAGATTTTCTCTCATATAACTGCCAGCGCGGAACGTAGATCGCACGAGGCAAAACCTGAAATTGTCCTTCCGATAAAAATGTTCCCTTATGCTCGACAAGCCCAAATATATCTTGGCTGATAATATCCGTATTAGCGAATGTGTATGTTCCACGCTCTAAGGCTGGTGTCTGAAACTTTAGTTCCCCAATGCCTCTGAGGCTTGGGATCACACTTTCTTCAAATACCCACGATTCTCCATTATGCCGCTTAAGAACTTCCCTTACAACAACGTAAGGCAAGGGCAAAATCCCGGGGATTGTAACCTTAAGTTTTACACGAAGATGCCCTCCGGCAGAGAGCAAATCTCCCTTGTCTTGTTCAGAATAAAGACTGCGAGTGCCCTTAGCTCGCCGAACGCCTCCTAAACCTCCAGCAATCAAATATGCAATAAGTACAGAGACCATGATAAACAACATAAATGCTGTTTTCCCGCCCTGAAAAAGTACATATAAGAGTGTAATACTCCAAATTACAAGGATGCTTGCAAGCTTAGAGGGCTGAATGATGGCTGCAACCGACGACAAATAACGTCTCATATCATTGCCTCATCGTAACAGGCACATGAATGCTCTGCAGAAGCTTTTGAAGCAAAGATTCTACGCTAATATTATCTAGGCGCGACTCAGGACGCAGCAATATTCGATGACCCAAGGCAAATGGAGTAAGGATCTTCACGTCATCAGGCAGAACGTAATCTCGTCCTTGCAAAAAGGCATAAGCTTTACAAGCCATCATAAAGGATAGTGAGGCACGTGGACTCGCACCCAGCATTACAAGTGGATGTTCTCTTGTCTGCCGCACAATATCTAACAAGTAATTCAGCACATGATCGCTCATGAAGATATCTCGAATCTCTTCCTGAATCCCTGCAATTTGTTCCATGCTTGTTACGGGCGAAAGCCTGTCCACCGGTTGGCCTTCCTGATGGCTCAGCAATAAATTTTTCTCCGTCGCTGCATCAGGATATCCAAGGCTAATTCTCAGCATGAAACGATCTAATTGGGCTTCAGGCAGTGTATAGGTTCCCTCAAAGTCTATCGGATTCTGGGTAGCGCATAACATGAAAGGATGAGGAAGTGGATACGTCTCTCCATCTACGGTAACGTTTCGTTCCTCCATCACTTCCAGAAGTGCGGATTGTGTCTTCGTAGTAGCACGGTTAATTTCATCGGCTAGTAAAATATTCGTCATCACCGGACCAGGCCGGAAATGAAACATCTCATCCCTAGGATGATAGACAGAAACACCTGTAATATCACTCGGAAGTATATCTGGATTACACTGAATACGGCGATATTCACCGGACATTGATCTTGATAGTGCGCGAATTAGCTGGGTTTTTCCTGTTCCCGGTACATCCTCGATCAATACATGACCACCAGCAAGCAGAGCGGTTAACAATAATTGTATTTCAAATGATTTTCCAAGTATGCAGGATTCCAAATTAGTGCGTACAGCATTCATGGTGTGCATCGATTCTTGACGTACGGGCATATATAATCCTCCTAGCCAGAATAAGCAGTATTATTTATATTTTACATGATTAGAGGACCCAAAGTACATTGTTGAAGATCACGAAGTGAGGATACAAAAAAAACCATAAGATGAAACATCCTACAATTTAAAAATAACAAAAAAAGATTGCCGTCTTTTTCTGACGACAACCTTTTCATATAGCATCAACTTTACCCCTTCGGCCGTACAACTAAAGCTGCCAAAAAGGAGAACACAATAGCTGACGAGATGCCGGCACTTGTAATATCAAAAATACCCGTAACTACACCGATCCAGCCATCCCGCTCCAGCTCCGTTAATGCCCCGTGAACCAAGGAGTTCCCAAAACTTGTGATCGGAATGGTTGCCCCAGCACCCGCAAATTTCACAAGCGGGTCGTAGATACCAAAAGCATCAGCAATCGCTCCGGCTACAACTAAGGTACTCATCGTATGTGCAGGTGTCAGCTTCAATACATCGAACATCAGCTGCCCTATAACGCAAATGGCTCCTCCAATCAGAAAAGCCCATAAGTAAATCATCATTATGCTTCACCTCCACTCTCTATAGCTACGGCATGAGCAACACATGGAATACTCTCTCCCTGCTGATAAGACAAAGGTGATAAAAGTGCGCCCGTTGCCACTATAAGCACCCGTTTAAGTTCACCTTTTTTTAACCGCTTAAGGATATGACCATAGGTTACAACCGCTGAGCACCCGCAGCCGCTTCCTCCAGCGATCACATATTTCTGTTTCTCCAAGTCGTAGATAAGCAAACCACAATCGTCAAAGGTTGTTTGCTCCATAGGAATTCCTTCTTTAGCCAATAGGGTCTTGGCTATAGGTAACCCTACGGATGCCAGGTCGCCGGTAACAATTAAATCATAGTGCCCGGGCGATAGACCTGTATCCCGAAAATGCGCAGTAATGGTATCCGCCGCCGCAGGTGCCATAGCCGTCCCCATATTAAAAGGATCTGTCAAACCAAGATCCATAATACGTCCAAGCGTGGCCGATACCACGACTGGATAGTTACCCGAACCGTCATTCTGACCCACTACAGCACAACCCGAACCTGTAACTGTATATTGCGCCGTTGGGGGTTTCTGCGAACCATATTCCGTTGGATAACGAAACTGCTTCTCCACCGTACAGTTATGACTTGATGTTCCCGCTAGCGCATACTTACCGCCTCCAGAATCAACAATCATTGAGGCAATCGCAAGGCTCTCCATAGAAGTAGAGCAAGCACCAAAGACTCCGAGATAAGGCACACCTAATTTTCTTGCCGCGAAGGAGCTGCTGATAATCTGGTTCATCAAATCTCCGCCGACAAAAAACTCCAGCTTTTCTTTATCGATATTTGCATTAATCAGAGCCAGCAGGGAGGCTTTCTCGAAAAGAGCACGCTCAGCCTTCTCCCATGTCTTCTCGTCCATTTCCAGCGAATCAAATATAAAATCAAAGTCTGAAGCTAAAGGACCTTCTCCCTCTTCTGGCCCTACTACAGCGGAAGAACCCAAAATAACGGGACGGTTCGTGAACTCCCAGGTCTGACTACCAAGCTGTTTCATGTATGTGCACCCCCGTCTACGCCCAAAAAGAGATAGACGATACCAATAATGAAAGCAGCTACGGCACCAAATACGATAACCGAACCTGCAAGCTTAAACATATTGCCGCCTACACCAAGTACAAGGCCCTCAGCGCGGTGCTCTAGAGCTGCAGAGCACATACTGTTTGCGAACCCGGTCACTGGGACTGCAGTTCCTGCACCAGCCCATTGAGCCATTTTGTCGTACACGCCAAAGCTGGTCAGAATTACAGAGAGTAAGATCATCACCGCGACTGTCGGACTGGCGGCTTCCTTGGAGCTCATATCGAAAATTGCCATAAAAGCCTCCTGAACACCTTGTCCAATAACACAGATTATGCCGCCAGCAATAAACGCTCGTATGCAGTTTTTGAATACGGGCCTGGCAGGAACAAAGGGCTTGGACAATTTCTCGTAATCTTGTGGAGTCAGGGTGTCAAGCTTCAGCTTGACACCCGATTTCTTAGTTTTCGCCGGCATTGAGGCACCTCCTGAAAGTTAGGCGAAGGGGGCTGACAAGCATCATAGTACTCACTTTTAAGCCCCTTAAGTTTTTCTTCGCTTAGAAGTTTTCCTTATTGTTTGCCATCCTCCGCTTCGTTATGTCCCTCCAGTTCAGGAAAAATACAGTAACACAACAATCAACAGTAAGAAGAGAACAAAAATAAGTACTGCTTCTCTTTCCCTTGGATTGTGGCGCCAGTATCGTCTGCGCGTTCCGTTTACTTGTAGGCTCCTACTTGACAATCCTCCCTGCACCCTTCTTTTGGGTACGCTGCCCGCAACCCTCATTCGTCTTCGCATCCTTTCTAAGGCTCCTGCCACCAAAGCCTCTAATGCATAGTATTCGTGGAGCTCGTGCCCGGTGTTCATTGTCTCTTGTCATGGACAAGTGAGCCCAGAATGTTCATACTAGGTTGCAGGAAGAAATAACGATGTGGTCCATTATGGATAACATCCGTTTCTCGTAGAAATATAAGAATGATGTATAAATGAGTTCTTATATTTTAATAAAGGAGTGAATTCATATGAATCAAGAAACATTGGACATGTTCAAAACACTTACCGAATTTCCCTCAGCCCCAGGATTTGAGCGCGAACTCCGCGCTTACGTCAAGGATGCTATGACTCCTTATACTGAAGAGTTCGTACAGGATCGTCTCGGTAGTTTGTTCGGCGTACTGCGCGGCGAAGAGAACGGGCCAAAGATTATGGTCGCTGGGCATTTTGACGAAGTAGGTTTCATGGTAACTGGAATTACTAACACCGGTATGATCCGTTTTCAACCACTTGGCGGCTGGCTTCCCTCTGCTGTTGCATCCCAGCGCCTACATATCATTACACCTAAAGGAACGCTGACCGGAGTTGTTGGCAGTACGCCTATCCATTTGCTAAGCAACGAAGAACGTGGTAAGACTGGCGAAATCAGCAAAATGTATATTGATATCGGTGCAGACAGCCGTGAAGAAGCAGAAAGCTTTGGCGTTAGACCAGGCCAACAAGTTCTGCCGATTTGTCCTTTTACTCCCCTTGCTAATCCCAAAAAAATCTTGGCGAAAGCTTGGGACAACCGTTACGGCGTAGGTCTCGCCATTGAACTAGTTAAAGCATTGCACGGTAAAAAGCTGCCGAATACCGTTTTCGCTGGTGCCACTGTACAAGAGGAAGTAGGTCTTCGGGGTGCGCGTACTGCGGCTAATCTCCTGTCACCAGACATCTTCTTCGGTCTGGACGCGAGCGCTGCTGCCGATATGACTGGTGACAGTCAGGCATTTGGCCATCTGGGCAAAGGAGCTCTCTTACGTATTTTTGATCCTACGATGGTTACACATCGCGGTCTGATTGAATATGTACAAGATACAGCGGATACCCACCGGATCAAATATCAGTATTTTGTATCCCAAGGCGGAACAGATGCAGGTCAGGTTCATGTTAGTGGAATTGGCGTTCCTTCCGCAGTCATCGGAATATGCTCCCGCTACATACACACCGCTTCATCAGTGATTCACAGTGATGACTACGATGCTGCTAAAGAGCTTCTGATCAAACTGGTAGAAGGCCTTGACCGGACTACACTACAGACAATTATTGAGAACAGCTAATCGCACAAGAAATGACAGAAGAAGCCCTCAAACACTTTTACAGTGATTGAGGGCTTCTCTTTATGTGAATAGAACGGATTTAAATCATATCTAGCGGTACTTTCCAAGAAGGTATTGGGAAAGCTTCGTCCAGCTTCCAAATTTCATCGTCACTTAGCGTAATCAAGCCTGCAGCAGCATTCTCAATGACGTGCTTACGAGAAGAAGCTTTTGGGATAGAAATAACATCCTCTTCACGCATCGTCCAAGCTAGCATAATCTGAAGCGGAGTTGCCTGATGTGCACTGGCGATTTCCTGAACGACTTCACTCTCGATTACTCCTTTTCGGAGTGAACCAGCTTGAGCAAGCGGTGAGTAAGCCATTACCGGGATCTTGTGACTTCTCTGCCATGGCAGCAGTTCAGTTTCAATTCCTCTGGACCCTAAATGATATAGAATCTGATTGGTTGCACAATGAGTTCCCCCAGCAATACCAAGCAGTTCTTTCATATCGTCGACATCGAAATTGGATACACCCCATCTTGCTATTTTTCCTTGAGAGACTAGTTTCTCCATACCTACAACAGTCTCTTCTAGTGGAATATCTCCCCGCCAATGCAGCAAATAAAGATCCAGATGATCCGTATTCAAGCGTTTCAAGCTTTCTTCACAGCTGCGGATAAGGTGCTCATTCCCGGCATTATGTGGATAGACTTTTGACACCAAGTAAACTTGATCCCGAATACCTTGAATAGCCTCACCTACTAAAAGCTCCGAGCGTCCGTCCCCATACATCTCAGCCGTATCTATTAAATCCATGCCTAGCTCCACGCCTAATCGCAGGGCAGCAATCTCTTCCTCCCGACGGGAATTGTCGTCACCCATATTCCAAGTTCCCTGCCCAATTCTGGGAAGTGACGTTCCATCTGGAAGCAGCATGCGGTTAGATTGGTTCATTCTTGCGATTTCAGCCAAATGTTCGATTGAATCCTTAGTCATATTAAAAATCCCCTTATTGAAGTATTGTATACTTACTTTATACGACCTATAAGAACCTTTCTAAACATCTGAATCGTGTCCAATTTATAACTAATCTCTCTTTTGAAGAGAAAAAGTAAAGAATAAATACCAGCCTAAGCTATCAGCTTTAGTCCCACAGCGGCCCCCAGAATCATAATAATACAGACGATCCGGCGCCAGTCTTTGGCCTCTCCATACAATATCATCCCCAGAATCGCTCCGCCGGATGCGCCTATCCCCGTCCATACAGCATAAGCTGTTCCCATCGGCAGACTCTTCATAGCTAAAGACAGGAACAGAAAGCTTGCTCCAAAACCAAGAAAGAGCAGCGCGAACGACAGGAAATTCCGGTGTTTATTCAACCTATTAATCATAGCTACTCCAAACATTTCAAACAAACCAGCAACGACCAGAAATACCCATGCCATTTAAGACTCCCCCTTTACTTCGGCTTCTTTGGTCACCATTTTCAATCCTATAACGCCTGCCAGCAAAATAACCACTAGAACCAGCTTCATCAACTTGAACGGTTCTCCGAATAAAACCATGTCTGCAACTACTGTACCTGCAGTTCCTAGACCAACAAACACGGAATATACCGTGCCGACCGGCAATTTGGTACTCGCTGAAATCATCACATAGAAGCTTATTATTATAGCTACCACAGTTATCAGCCACTCCCACATCGTGGAGGCATGTTTTAAGCCGATGACCCACATGACCTCAAAAACAGCTGCACCAACTACCTTTAACCACTCTGAATTGTTCTTCATTCCAAGCCCTCCTTCAATTCACTAACTTTATAATTGCCCACGAAACAAACAAATAAGCCCGGAAGGTCATCGTCATTTATAACGATACCTCCCGGGCTTTTATCCCTCCGTGTAGACACGAACGATGCTGTTCGTGCGTTTTCCCTCGGACCAGACCAGCTGTGCACCAGCTGCGGAACCCTAGAAAACAATAACTATTAAGTTACATCGTATGGTAGCAAATCGGGGTGATAAAATCAACCTTTTCTAAATAAAAGTTTGACAACAATTCTGAAATAGGCGTGAACCAGTCGATCCACAATCCCCCTGCATCTTACTAAGCGTTTGTAAGTTTAAGGATCTTCATCAATTGGAACAATAGCATTGCACTCTCTTGGCGCTCAGTTTTTTTACCCAACTGGAATTGGAACGGACCGTCCGTCGGCAGAATTCCATTATCCAAGGCAATAACATAATAAGGTTTTACCCAATCCGGCAACTTAATAGGAAGTGCTGTCGAAGAGGTTTTATTAACAGTTGTGTTCATTTCGCCATATTTCAAGGCGTTGACAAGCATAACAATCATCTCTTGATGCGTAATTTCTTGATTCGGGCGGAATGTTCCATCTGTAAAACCGTTTATCAGACCAGCATCGATGGCAGCATTGACCTGCGATACATACCAAGCACCTTCCTTAACATCCTTAAAACTTCTAGAAGCCTCCAGCTTCGGTAAAATACCTAAAGCACGATTTAGCATGGTGGCAAACTCAGCACGCGTGACAACAGATTCCGCCTTAAAACTTCCATCAGAATAGCCATTGATCACGCTTCGGTTCGCTAAGGCTAAGATACTGTTTTTAAACGGATTGCTGTTATTCAGATCATTAAATTGTGTATGGTTTTGAACTACAGTATATACAGAGTTCCCTTTACGTTTCATTGTGACCTGCAAAACTCCATCCTTCCATTCCCAGATGGTCGGAACCGGAACGTAAGTCCGTGTGACCGAATCATAGGTCAGGCCAGTATAAACAGCGTTAGCATCTTGGGCTACGTTAAAATTCATCACATGACCGACATAACTTGAGAAATTGGAAAGAATACGATCCTGACCACTTCCAATCAATTTAACTTCATACTCCACAGGTCCTCCCAGCGTAACACTGGCAGAGCCACTCAGTTGAGTAGTCAATTTGGCCTTGTAGTCACTTGCTGCTTGCGCAATCGTAATGATAACACTCTGCCCCGAACCACTGTTCCCGGAAACTGCCAAGAACAAGGAATTTACAGGGAGCTGAATCTTGCCCGATGATGATTCCAGAATAAGTACAGCATCCTTAGAGTTATTATTAATACTTGTTAATAAACTTAAATCCATCTGAAATTGACTGCTTTGAGTTGGCGTTTTTTCATCAGCCTTGATAATGATTACTGGATTTTTCTTGAATTCAGGATCATTTATTGTCTTTGAAATAAACGCTGTTGCCACTTCTGTCATAGATGACTTGGTTCCATCTGTGTTTTCTTTGATTGTGGTTACTACCTTGGCACTGTCAGTAGGGACAGCACCCGTGCTGCCACCGCCGCCAGTTCCACCACCACCACCACCAGTTCCACCGCCGCCAGTACCACCGCCGCCGCTATCATTTGTAATAGGAGGTACAACGACTAAAGTCCCCATACTTTCAATTTTCTTGGCTGATTGCCGGGTTATAAGGAGTTTCTCCCCCGGATTTCCAACGTTACTTATAGTAATCGTAATTGCGGTTTTGTTTGGATCAACGATCCCGTAACCAAGTAAACGGGTTAGTCGCTCATTGTAAACACGAACGATATCTCCGGCGACCAGGTTATTCACAACGATATTATCCGCTTGCACCTGGTATTTGTGTATAGTAATGGACGATACCAAGATATCTGGTGTGACTTTATCTTCAAGAATTGATCTGCTATAGAATGGTGATATGAAATCATCATTTTCCATGAAAATACCAATTGCTAAAGCTTCCACCGGCACATTTCTTTCAGAAATAGTAAGGGAGTAACTCTTTAGCCCACCATTTACTACTGCGATGGCATCTCCAAGCTCACCTTCTTCATTGATAAAGTATAAGGAATAGCGGACACCTGGTAATTCAGCGATTCCAGATTTCCATGTCACTGTACCCGAAAATTTATTGATGTCCGGATTCGTATCTGTGACTGAAAAGTCCACAGGCAGATAACTCGGCGCATCATAGATTGGAGCCGTTGTATGAACATCAAGTGTTCTTTCACTTCCATAATCTACAAAACGAACAACCGGATATACCCCAATACTTACCGCTCCTGCGGGCAGAGTCGAATGGGATATTTCATAAACAAGGAGTGAATCTGTCGATAATTCTGTCTTCTTATAGATACCAATCTGCTTAAGTTTATTTCCATTCTGATCAAGATAATAGGCGGTATACTTCGTAATACCATCTTGGTTAGCAGGCGGTTCAAAAGATAAATAACCGTCAATCGCGCCAAGTGTCAAGTTTTCGTCCACGAAGATGGCATTAGAAGGCTGACGCCCCTCATTCATTATCGCCTGCATCTCTTGAAGGTTATTGAATTTATATAACCTACCTGCATCGGATACAAAAATAGTATGATCCGCATCAACATATGTGTGCTGGTTGAACATTAACAAATCATACAGTTTGGTAAAGCTGTCTCTGTCGTAGACGGCGCTGTTACTGAATACGAGGCTGCCGCGCGCGTAGATAATTTGCTCCGCATAGGTCCCGTACAGGGTAGACGTTTGATTCGCATCCATTCTACGGTTCCCAAAGTACAGACTACCTTCATCGAGAAAGAGCTTTGCATCATAAGAACCACTTTGTCCGTCTTTTCTCTCTATCACATCAAAATTATCAGAGTTGTATTTATAGAGAGAGAAGGTATCTCCACCATACAAAATATGTTGATCCGGGAGAAGCAAATAGGTGCTGGAGCGATTGATCCCAGTTTCCTTTTCATATACCGTATCTGTAACCGAGGTATAGACTGCCGAGGTTACACTGATACCGCCTCCAAATGTCCCGCCGTAATATAAAATTCGATTATTGTTATCAGGATAGACATCAAGCGGATAGTGCTTAGTGGTAATTTTGCTGACAGCAGCATCTGATGGAATACCATTTTGCAGATCCATAATATTGATATTGTTTTCACCTTTAAAGAGGATATAGAGCTTATTATTAAGTATTTTGATCTTACTCGGGTTGGAACCAATGAACATCTTCTTTACATCTCTCATATCTGCCTTACTGATAGTGACAAGCTCATTAGTGCTTGCCATAATAGCATAGATATAAGGAGAATTATCCGTAGTAGTCCAATCCGTAATCGCTTGATTGCTTCGAATAGAATAAGCATCTGTCGTTAACAGCGAAGTGGGTCTAGACGGGATGGTAAGTCCAATTCGGGTAATACTTTTGGCATTATCGAACCAGTTCGATTCACCTGCCAGATAAGCTTGACCGTTCGAGTCGAGCAAAGCAAATCTTTTGTCGGAAGGGAATAACGCCAATGGAGTATAGGTCTCCTTATCGTATACCCCTTGCGTAGTAAGAACATATGTATCTGATACATCCAATATAACAGCTTCGAGATAGGTGTAATCGCCATTCGTTCTCGAGTAGGTACCCGTGGTCTCTATCAAATTCCTTTTATTGAACTGATGCCCACCAAAATATACGGACTGATCATCCACAAAAATATGCTGAAGCGATATGGAATTTCCTCCAATCTCCATATCGTCGTCAATATCCTGGCTCAGCACGGCTCCGGTCTTAATATCTACAGCCGTTATTCCGGCATACGAGGATATTTCACCGACAAACAGCATATTGGAGGACTCATCAACTGCCAGAGCCACACCGTTATATAAAAAGTTTCGGAATAATAGACTGTTCGTCTGATTGGACTTGTCATATTTATAAACCCCATTACTAGTACCATAGAAAAGATATTTGGAAGTAGCAGCGACTGCGTTGGGGATTCCAGTTGTGATTATCGTGTTCGAGATTTGTTGAGTGGACAGGTCTACTGTCTTGATCATCGTCGCTCCGGAAAGCACGATCTGCAGAGATTGCCCATCCCTTGCAAGATAAGACGGGTTCGAGCCCACATTGAGCGTCTTCTCAATCTTAAGATCACTAAGCCGAATAAAATAAAGATTATTCTCCGCGCTGGAGATGGCATAAATATAGCCCGCTTCTTCATCCATTACCCAGTCTGTCAAATTAGCCGGAAGCGAAAGTTCTAAAGGCACCGCTGAGGAATCCGCACTCGCTGTGGGAACTCCAACCCCCAGTGAGTTAATCAGTAAAATAAATAATAACACTAGAATAAAATAATTCTTCCCCTTTTTCATGTTCGCGCTCCTTGTATTTTTTTGTAATTCTAGCAATTTTGATCATACTATAGAATACCAATATTTTCTACTTGGATTTAAAGCTACTGCCCTCTCGACACAACGCTACACATAGGCAGCACAATTCGTGTTCCAAGGATTGAACTGCAAAGAAACCAAGTTTCTGTTCAAAACAGTTAGCCGCTTATATTCTTTTTCACAATCCATTTATTCAATATTATGGTACAATTTAAGAGAATACAGCTTATAATGAACAACTAGGAGGGCGATCTAATGGTCTTTGGGATACTGTTTATTGGAGTTATTGTATTTATAATCACACTGTCCGTAGTTCGTAATGGTTCGAGCTCGAACAGTAACAGATTTGAGAGAAATAGACGAGATGACGCCGCCAGCATGTCTTTTATGGCAGCTAGCCATCCAGATCTGCTGGATACAAATAACCCGAATCATTCTAATCACCAACATCACCATCAACACCATCACGGGAGTGACTCCCATCACCATTCTGGACATGACAGCGGTCATAGCTGGGGCGGGGATAGCGGGCACAGCAGCGGGGGAGATTTCGGTGGCGGAGATGCTGGTGGCGGTGGCGGATGTGATTAGAGCGTTACTCTATAATAAAAGGAAAAGGGCATCCCTGATATTGCTTCAGGAATGCCCTTTTTATGATTGTTACTTTTTTAAAAAACCAATAATCTTTGCTTGCGTGTGACTTAAAAAATTCTCAGCACCGTGCGGGTGTATTGATTCACTCCAAGCGAATCCATCGCCTTCGTATCTTGGGATGAGGTGCATATGATAATGGGTCAGGTCGTTAAACTTCCCGCCATTTTGGCAAATGCTTATACCATCCGGTTTGAATAGATCCTTCAAGACGATTGACAGCTTCTTTGATGCGTCCATTATCGCATAGGAAGTCTCTGAGTCGATGTCTTCGAGATCCCAATAATGCTTTTTAGGAAGGATCAGGAGATGTCCTTCGTTAAACGGAGCGATATCTAGCACACAAGTAATAAATTCATTCTCATATACTACTTTTACGTTAGGCTCAATTCCGTTAGCAATCCGACATCCCAAACACTCCATATAGCACACTCCATCCCATAATCAAAGGTCATCTCTATTATTGATTAAATTGAAACCGGCTGATAAGCACCTCACCGTTAAAAACTACATAAACAACGCTAGTACCCGTCTCCACGGATACTTCGCCTTTCAATGTGCTCCACTGTTGCAGAACTCCACCAGAAGGGACGGTCACGGTTCCAACCAGTTTCCCAGCTGCGCTTCCGGTTCTGATCTCGATGCTGCCACCTTTTGCAGAGGATACCAAAGCTTCAAATGCTACTGCTCCATGATCGAACAATACGTCATTAAAAGCGATCCAGGCGCCCTCTTTTACCGGATGTACCGAAGCCCCGCCTGCTTTGCATTCGTCCAGATATACGCCTTCGTAGTCATCATAGTTCTCTGCTTTGGTGTTGTTATATAAATTACGGGAAGGAATGATGTCCCCTTTCACCGTTACTACTGAAGATAATTTAATATCAGCAGAAGAACGGCCGATCAGAATTGCGTATTCTCCATTTTCGACGCAATATTGTTCGCGTGTAACATCCCAGAATGCTAACTCTGTAACTGGTAATGCAAACTCTATAGTATTCGATTGACCTGCGGCGGTGCTCACTTTTTCAAAACCCTTCAGCTGCTTAATCGGACGTTTGACCCGGGAATTCAAAGCTTGCACATATAACTGAACAACCTCGTCCCCATCGACTGCTCCAGTATTATCCACTTGAACGGAAATGTTAAGCGTATCGTCTTGCTGCAGTTCCTTTGTGCTCAAATTTAGATTCTTGTAATTCACTTCAGCATAACTTAGGCCGTGACCAAAAGGATACAATGGCTTACCGTCAAAGTACATATAGGTTCTTTTACCTTTGATAATATCATAATCCATCAGCTCAGGCAGCTGCTCCACAGAACGGAACCAAGTCATATTCAGCTTGCCAGAAGGACTGTAATCTCCGAACAACACTTCTGCAACCGCATTGCCAAGCTCTTGTCCACTGTGGGATGTATACAATATTGCCGGGATATTCTCGTCAATCCAAGTGGAAGAAATCGGATAACTGCCGACAATAACTACCACTGTATTCGGATTCGCTCCATAGACTGCTTTGACCAGGCGCTCCTGCTCCTCCGGAAGTACAATATCAGGTCTGTCGATTTCTTCTTTTCCGTTAAGGAGTGGATGATTACCGACAAAAACCACTGCTACTTCAGCTGCTTTGGCAGCTTCTACCGCAGCGTCCAGTCCGTTTGTAACGATGTTCTTTTTGAAAAGACGAGCGTCCGCACTTGCGGCCTGATCAGCAACCTGCAGCGTGCCATCCTCAGCATTCACAGAGATCAATTTGTCATTCCAAGTCCGCAAAGAGACTTTACCCTCAGCTTCCGGGACGATGTTCAAGGATTCTTTTACAAACCACCCGTAGATTTCATCAGCAGATGCTGTAAGTGTCTCCGCTTCGCTTAAAGTTACATACTGTCCACGACTTGTCGCCTTCAGAGTATTGCTAGTCCAGCCCCAAGCGGTATGTTGGAACAATTCTCCGTGCTCTGCTATGTCATGTTGTACAGCCAGCCTTCCGTCCTCACCCGTGATTCCGATGGCTTGGCCGTTTGCAGCTGAGGTAAGAATGATTTGATCTGCGCCGCTCTCAAAAGTAACTTGTTTACCAGGCAGTTTCTTACTAACACCCTGCAGCGGGGTCACTCCATAAGGTAATGTGCCGGAATACCAGTCTCTGAAAGCTTCATCGCCAAGTGGACCAATAATCGCCATTTTGTTTAATTCAGTCTTGCTCAGTGGCAATGTTGCCTGATCATTCTTCAGCAGCACAATGGATTGTTTGGCAGCTTCCAAGGAAAGTGCGGCATGTTTTTTACTAAGAATTACGGAATCGTCGATTGCTGTGTATGGATTACCTTCAGCGGGGTCAAACTCTCCCAGACGGAAACGAACTCTAAATGTGTTAGTTAGTGCACGATCCAGATCTTCCTCTGCCAGCAGGCCTTGGTCTAGTGCTTCATGAAGAACCTTGATCGTCTCTTCAGTTTCTTCTGTTACGCTGTCAATTCCGTTTTTGATAGATTCCGCCATCGACTGTGCAAAAGATTCATAATACTTATGATCCTTCACAATCCCGAATAAATCACCAGCATCACTGACGATAAAACCGTCCATGTCCCATTCGCCTTTGACAACATCCATTACTGCCGGATGAAGAATAACAGGCACGCCATTCACCGAGTTATAGGCTGTCATCATAGACTGCGCGCCACCTTCTTGAAAAGCAGGCTTGAATGCTTCCAGATAATACTCACGCATATTTCTCGGATCGATGCTGGCGGAACAGTTTCCGCGTTCGATCTCGTTGTTGTTCCCTAGGAAGTGTTTAAGCGTTGCGACCGCTTTCAAATAGACCGGGTGATCGCCTTGGATTCCTTGCACAAGTGATGTGCTGAGTTGTCCAGTTAACTCTGGATCTTCACCGTAGGCTTCTTCCGTTCTACCCCAACGTGGGTCACGCTCCATATCCACCGTTGGTGCCCATAACGTCAGGCCATTCACCGTTGGATTCTTTTTGTAAAATGCTCTTGCTTCATCTCCAATGGCCGAGCCGATTTCCTTCATTAGCTCTGGGTTCCAAGTACAAGCCAGTCCGCTTGGCTGAGGAAAAGAGGTCGCTTTTCCAAGCCAGGAAATTCCGTGCGCCGCTTCTGTACCATGCTTATAGGCTCCAACACCCAAACGCTCTATGGCCGCTTGATACTGAGGGATCAGACTTACTTTTTCATCAAGCGTTAATCTGGAGATCATATCCTGCACTCGGTCATTTAAGGGTAAATCAATCTGTTGAAATGGATATTTAGATGTCACTGTTTCCATCATAATCGCTCCTTCGATTCAAGTTGATAGCGGTTTCATATGTTCTCGAGGTAGTTGTCTGTGTCTAACACAAATCTGGTCTATCAACTTAATCATAGAAGATTAGCTTGATAAGTAACACCTTAACAATCTAAGTGAAAATCAGGTCAAAATTAGAGATTTATCGGGTGTTTCGCTCGTACGTCTCCCTTGGTGAAGTGAGATGCGGATGATAACGGGACGAGGTGGATTGGAGAGGGCTGATCTGGGGTATTTTTACCCCTCTTTTGCTCAATTCCCGCCCCACGACACCATTCTAAGGGATTTATACCGTTCTTTTGCCCATTTTCCGTCTCACGACACCATTCTACGGGATTTATACCGTTCTTTTGCCCATTTTCCGTCTCACGACACCATTCTAAGGGACTTATACCGTTCTTTTGCCCATTTTCCGTCTCACGACACCATTCTACGGGATTTATACCGTTCTTTTGCACGTTTTCCTCCCCCCAACCCCATTCTACGGGACTTATACCGTTCTTTTGCCCATTTTCCGTCTCACGACACCATTCTAAGGGATTTATACCGTTCTTTTGCACGTTTTCCTCCCCACAACCCCATTCTACGGGATTTATACCGTTCTTTTGCCCATTTTCCGTCTCACGACACCATTCTAAGGGATTTATACCGTTCATTCACCACATATGAAAATCACTAAAAGAATGAACATATTCATAACGACAAACTCTACCGCTTGCCTGGGAAACTACCGGATTGAACCTTCCTTTTTCAGAGAGAGACTTCATATACTTTCTAGCCGTCCTAAGATCAATCCCAAGCTCCCTCACCAAATCAACCGGTCGAATGCACTCATTCGTGCGAACCGCAATCCGCAAAATATCACGCTCCAGTCGGCTAAACTCCTCCTGCTCCTCCATCTTCACAGCGAGGTACGGCATCAGCAATGGTCTTAACAAAGTAATCGTAAGTTCAGGACTCGCATCCAGATCATCATAAGGAATCGCCACGACCCGATAACCCGCGATTTGCAGATAGGTCTCTCGATTCAGCTCCTGCCTGTAGCGTGTTCGGTCTGTATTTTGCACATGTGGACCGTAGCCTTTAACTTCAAACGCAAACTTAACCTGGCCAGGCTTCCACACAAAATCAACAAAGTAGGGCTTGCTACGCCAATCCAATACTTCATATTCAGGATGAAGGTCATTGAAATGCCCCATCATAGGCCACCATACCTTCTCCAAAAACATCCGCTCACCATGGCCATGTCCACGCTCCAATCTCCCCCGCCGTTCTCCCGTTCTTCTACTAATATGATCCTCTACCCACTTACGATGCTCCTCCGTAAATCCCATACGTCACCCTCCTTCTTGGCATAAAAAAATCCCGCACCCAATATGGGTACGGGACGTGCTTCGTCCTATTACTCAAAAGTATAGTGTTCGCTTTCTGATGCTGTCAATAAACACTCTACATTCAATGCTAGATCCAGCAAAATTTAACTAATCCATCAAAAAAGCTAGTTGGTTTAAGTACGTTGCGTTAAAGCAAGGCCAGCTTAAGTAAGCTCATTTGGAGTTAGCTCTAATAGAGTTTGTTCAGAGGAATTAGTTCAGTTACCGTCGACTCAACTTCCCATTCCAGCTACTTACCCCGCCCTGCAAATGTGCAAGCCGAGCATACCCCTGCTTACTCAGAATCCGCGCTGCACTTTTGCTTCGCATACCGCTGCGGCAGTAGAGCAACACATCCCGATCCTTAGGGATTTCACCGAGCCGCTTTTCCAACTGAGACAGCGGGATGTTTTTCGCCCCCGGAATAAATCCACTCTTGTATTCATCCGGTTCGCGGAAATCGATCAGCAGCCTATTTTTGGATTGCTCCATTTCGCTCCGAAACTCTGCCACCTTCAATGTTCTTACACTTACACTTGCGCTTTTCCCAAATCCAAGACGGGACATCCATGAGCTTAAATCCATTATCCTTCACAACAACCTTTCACCGAAATGTCGGAGAGCGTTCTTTTATTCCCTAACAAATCACCATTTACCGCATATAACTTTCGAAAGCCCTGCTTATAAAGAATTCTCGCAGCTTTGTTTCTTTTATAGTAACTATCAGCAAGAATTAGAACCGAATCGTCAGTAGATAGACAATGTTGCCAGACATAGGCTAACCGCCCGATCGATATATTTATCGAGCCACGGATACTATCCTTCTCATAATCTACGGCATCTCTAACATCGAGCATTTTCATGTCCAGTGTTTGATCTGCTAATTCGCGAACGTCGCGGGCTTCCACATATGAGAGTGAACGGACTGGCCAAGCGGAACGTAAGAACCTTACAATACTAAAGGCAATTACTATACTCAGTAGCATCCTAAACATCATGTTCATGCTATTACCCCCGTACCAAAAAATCATCCGTCCAAGCGCTTAATCCGCCCATCATATTCACAACGTTATATCCTTTTTCGCTCAGCAGCTCACACGCCAGTCCACTACGACCACCACTTAGGCACATCACAATCGTCTCTCCATTAGGATCTAGTTCATCTATACGCATTAACAGCTGCCCGAGCGGAATATGCTTCGCACCGATCACATGTCCCTCCACCCATTCGGCGGGTTCGCGTACATCTAGCAGCGTAGGAGCCTCTCCATTCTTCAGACGTTCCACCACTTGCTGAGGGGTAATTTCCTTTGAAATTTTAAAAGACATCGAGCATCTCTCCTTCTCTTTTTTAAAAATAACTTGATTTTAATATCACTATATCATAATATTACGATATAAGGATATTATAAAGCGAGGAGTTCATAACCATGGACAAAAATTTCAAAGCCTATAACCAAACCGCCGAGACCTTAAAGGCTATCGCTCATCCCGTTCGCTTGTGCATCATTAAAGGTCTGCTTGAAAAAGGCAGCTGCAACGTTAGCTTCATGCAGGACTGTCTCGACCTTCCACAATCTACGGTATCCCAGCATTTGCAGAAGCTTAGAGCTCTAGGCATTGTCGAAACCGAACGTAATGGGCTGGAAATTAACTATTCTGTTAAAGACGAGAAAATCAAACATCTAATTCAGCTATTTTTAGGGGAGGAATAAAACATTATGAGTAAAAAAGTACTGATTGTCGGAGGAGTTGCAGGAGGCGCATCAGCGGCCGCCAGGCTTCGGAGATTAGATGAAGAGGCTCATATCATCATGTTTGAACGTGATCCGTACATTTCTTTTGCCAATTGCGGACTGCCTTATTATATCGGAGGTTCCATTCAGGATCGCTCCAAGCTGCTGGTTCAGACACCAGAGGCGATGCATAAACGTTTTAACATCGATGTTCGGATTCAAAGTGAAGTGGTGTCTATCGACCCTGTGAACAAGAAAGTAAGAGTAGAAAGTATAGAAAAAGGCTCCTATGAAGAGAGCTATGATGCGCTTATTTTATCACCCGGCGCTAAACCGATTCGTCCGAATCTACCTGGTATCGAGAGTTCCAAAATTCACATGCTGCGCAACATTCCCGACACCGACAAAATCAAAACCAAAGTCGCAGCCGAAGGCACTCGTTCCGCCGTTGTGATCGGTGGTGGGTTTATCGGTGTTGAGATGGCGGAGAACCTCAGAGAAGCAGGTCTGGAAGTAAGCTTGATCGAGGCGGGTCCACAAATCTTAGCTCCGTTCGATACTGAAATGTCTTCTATTTTGGCAAAAGAGCTCGACGAGCATGGCGTTAATCTTATTTTTTCCGATATGGTCCAGGGGTTTGCAGAAGTGGGTGAACAAATAGAGGTTCAGTTGGCAAGTGGCACTGTGCTTCAAAGTGATATGGTTCTGTTGGCCATCGGCGTTTCGCCGGATACCTCTTTCCTGAAGGATAGTGGTTTAGAGTTCGGTCCACGCGGCCATATCTTGGTCAACGAGCGCATGGAAACAAATTTGGATCAGGTCTATGCAGTAGGTGACGCGGTCGAGGTGGTTGATTTCGTGAACGGAACTAAAACTGCTATTCCACTAGCTGGTCCTGCCAATAAGCAAGGACGGATTGCTGCGGACAACGTCAGCGGTCTAGGCACTACTTACAAAGGATCACAAGGGACTTCTATTATTAAGGTTTTTGGAGTCACGGGTGCTTCTACCGGCAATAACGAAAAAACATTACAACGTTTGGGCTTACCATATCACGTGATTTACGTACATCCAAGCTCTCATGCAACTTATTATCCGGGGGCAACTCCAATATCTATGAAGCTGATTTTTGATCCAAAAGGTACAGTACTCGGCGCACAAGCTGTGGGTTACAGTGGAGTAGATAAACGTATCGACGATATCGCTACAGTGATTCGTTTTAGAGGTTCGGTCACTGATTTAACGGAATTGGAGCTTACTTATGCCCCTCCTTACTCTTCTGCTAAAGATCCAGTGAATATGGCTGGCTTTGCTGCTGAAAATATTTTGAAAGGCATGACTACAGTATTCGTTCCTAAGGATTTAGAAGGTCGTGACAACAACAATACCATTTTAGTTGACGTACGTTCGGAAATCGAGCATGCCAACGGTCATATTGAAGGCTCCATTAACATCCCTGTGGATGATTTGCGTGGTCGTCTAAGTGAGCTTGACCCTAGTAAAGAAATTTGGGTGTATTGCCAAGTTGGACTTAGAGGCTACACAGCTTCCCGGATTTTGCAGCAAAAAGGTTTCCGTGTGAAGAATCTGACCGGAGGCTATAAGACATATCAACTGAGTAAATATTCACCTAAAAAAAAAGATAGTCTGACGCCAAACGCAGGTATTTCAACAGCAGCCCGTAAAGAAATCGCAGCAACGGGAGCACCGGCGGGAACTCACACTGCTTCAGCTGCAGGCAATACCAACGCTACAGCTTTCGCAGCCAACTCCAGCACATCTGTATCCACCCCTGCCAAACAAGAATCCGATCTAACACCTGATTCCGTGCTTGATGCTTGCGGACTATGCTGCCCTGGGCCGCTGATCCAAGTCAAGATGAGCATGGACCCGCTCTTGGACGGGCAAGTCTTAAAGGTAACGGCTTCCGATCCGGGATTCTATGAAGATATTAAGGCATGGGCTCGCATGTCGAAGCATACGCTTTTGCAATTAACGAAGCTGCCTACTGGCATGATTGAAGCTTATCTGCGCAAAGGCATTACCGCGGATTCCGTACCTGCAGGAGCACAGCCCGTCCAAACTAGTAATGCAAGTACGATGGTGGTATTCAGCGGTGATCTGGATAAAGCGATCGCTTCCTTCATCATTGCCAACGGAGCAGCCTCCAGCGGCAAAAAAGTGACGATGTTCTTTACCTTCTGGGGTCTCAATATTATCCGCAAGGATGAGAAAGTGCCTGTGAACAAGAATATTATCGGTAAAATGTTCGGAGCGATGATGCCCCGCGGCAGTCGGAAGCTAACGCTTTCGAATATGAACATGATGGGCATGGGCTCCAAAATGATCCGCTCTGTAATGAAGAACAATAATGTCTCTTCTTTGGAAGAATTGATTCAAATGGCTGTCGACCAAGGCGTCGAGATCGTTGCCTGCCAAATGTCCATGGATCTTATGGGCATCACCCGTGAAGAACTGATCGACGGCGTGGGGATCGGCGGCGTAGGTTATTACCTCGGTCAAGCCGATCAATCTAGTCATAATCTATTTATCTAAATACCTTAACACCGCAAAGAGACTCCTCTATTTATATAGAAGAGTCTCTTTGTTATATAAAAATGAACTCACCAGAATCGGTGATATAGATTTGAATAACCAAAATGCAGAAATTGGCTGAATCTGGATACAGAATCTAAAACCTGCTATCCTATTTAATAGGCATTCATCCGAATAATGACCTATTTTAGGTGGAATAAGGAGATTAAATGAATAACCCGATACATATTCTCGTTGCTGAGGACGACAGCGACATCAACCGATTGCTGTGCAACATTATTAAGAAAAGCGGCTACATCCCCCAACCTGCTTACTCGGGAACGGAGGCACTTCTCTATCTGGAGCAACGTCAATGGAGCATGCTGCTACTGGATCTGATGCTGCCTGGCATGTCGGGAGAGGAACTACTTGAGAAGATTGCCGGGCGGGACGATATGTCGGTAATTATCATTTCAGCCAAGGGTGAGCCCCAGACCAAGGTATCTGCCCTGCGGGCGGGGGCGGATGATTTCATTACGAAGCCTTTCGACGTTGAGGAAGTCTCTGCACGGATCGATTCTCATCTACGTTTGTATTCGCGGATTGCGCAATCGGCTTTGCCTAACGTGCTCCAGCATCAGGGCCTTGTACTTCATCGAGATGCGATGTCGGTTACGGCAAATGGAGCGGAACTGACGCTCACAGCTCTAGAGTTTGAGATTCTCTCGTTGCTTTTGTCGGCCCCTAAGAAGGTGTTCACGAAAGCGAATTTGTACGAAAGGGTCTGGCACGAGCCATATTACGGGGATGACAATACGGTCAATGTCCATATGAGCAATTTGCGCAGCAAGCTAACCAAGGCCGCACCAGGAAGCGAATTTATCGAGACAGTATGGGGCATAGGTTATCGGCTCAAGCCTTAAGACATTCTTAAGATTTGGCTTTAGCTCTTCTTATGTTTTCAATTCTATACTTGGTCTATCACGAAAAGGAGGCCAAGACGAGATGTACGAGTATGTATTAAAAACAAATCAACTATCCAAAAAGTTCAAGGGCCATACAGCGCTGGACAAAGTCAATTTGTCAATCCGTAAAGGCTCTATTTATGGTTTTATTGGGCAAAACGGAGCTGGAAAATCAACATTAATCCGGATTGTGACCGGACTTGCTTTTCCGACTCAGGGGACGATCGAGCTGTTCGGAGCCAGTGAAGAGCAGGCCTTGATCCAGGCTCGTAAGCGAATCGGCTCGATTATCGAGAGTCCCGCTTTGTTCCCCCATATGACTGCGAGCGAAAATTTAGAAGCAAACCGGATTCTACGTGGTATTCCCGGGAAAGATTGCGTTCCTAGAATGCTAGAGCAAGTTGGACTGCAGGGCGCCGGCAAGAAGAAAGCCAAAAATTTCTCACTTGGAATGAAGCAGCGGTTAGGTCTTGCCATCGCCTTGCTGGGAGATCCAGAATTTCTGATTCTGGACGAGCCGACCAATGGGTTAGATCCGATGGGTGTCGTCGAAATGCGCGAACTGCTCAAGCGACTAAACCGTGAGCTTGGCATTACGATAATGATCTCAAGTCATATTCTAAGTGAGCTGCATTTAATGGCAAGTCATTTTGGCATTATTCATCGCGGTCAGTTGCTTGAACAACTCACTGCGGAGGAATTAAACGAGAAATGTCAGCAGTATTTGTTTATCAAAGTGGATGATCCGGGCAAGGCAACAGCCGTCATTCAGAATGAGCTGGGTACGGCCGATTTTGAAGTGATGCAGGATGGAACCATCAAGTTGTATAGCCGTATTGAGCAGCCAGGCAAAGTATCAACAGCGTTATTCTCTGCCGGCCTCGAGATCGAGAAGTTTATGCCTATGGGTGAAGACTTGGAAAGTTATTTTACGAAGCGAATTGGGGGGAATCCAAATGTATAATCTGATCAGAGTGGAGTTTTTCAAGCTCCGTAAGAATAGATCATTTTGGACTTTTCTATTGGCACTTTCCGTACTCTCGCTTGCTTACCCATTGCTATATTATTTTGATCATCAGTCCAATGGGGAACCTCAGATCACCGGCGCTGAATTTCTGACTACCTTTATTTCAAGCAATGCCTACATTATTAAATTCGGCGTAGCCATTCTGGCTGGATTCTTTATCTCTAACGAATATTCCACAGGGGTCATGAAGACGATCGCATCTTCAGGCAACACCAGAGGCCGGCTGTTCGCAGCAAAACTAATCGTATTCGCAGTTGGGGCCATGGCGATTTCGCTCGTCTTTCCTATTGTCAGCACAGTCGAAGTCACGCTGCTTTCGGGCTTCGGTCATCTGCCGGAAGGAAGCACTACACTTTTTATACCGCGAGCCCTCGGGCTAATGTTGTTGTACACAGCTGGTTACGCAGCCATCGGGGCGCTGTTCACCGTAATCCTAACCGACAGCGGCAAAACTATCGGCTTCTCAATGATTTTCTTCCTTATGATCGATACGGTTTTGGCTAGTATAGGTTCGAAGATCTCTTTCTTTAGTAGTTTGTACGATTATTCCATCTTCAAACGGGTGAGCGATATCGGTAAGCCCAGTATCGACAGTGGAGATTGGCCAGCGCTTTTACTTGTACCGTTGTTGACAATAGCCGTTTCCGGGGTACTCGGTATTCTCGTATTCCACAGAAAAGAAATTAAATAACAAATAGGAGGTGCAGGAGAGTGTTGCTTATTCTGACAATCATATTGTTTGCGGCAGGAGCTCTCCTGCTTTTCCGTTTGTTGATGTTAAGGCGAGAGCTAGGGCGGATAACAGAGCAATTGCATACCTACAACGAGCGAGCAACCGGCAAAAAAATTGATGTGGCTCTATTCGACCAGAAGCTTGAGGCGCTTGCGGGACAAATCAATCGTCAATCTGATTTAATCGTCGAAGCGGAAGCCCAGCGAATACGTGTCGAACAAGAATTCCGTCAGGCTGTAGCGAATATTTCACATGATATCCGTACACCCCTCACCTCCATCTTCGGTTATATTCAACTGTTGGAGGATGAGTCAATTACCCCTGATGAAAAACTTGAATATGTTGCCATCGTTAAAAATCGGACGAAACGGCTGCAGGCACTGCTGAATGATTTTTTTGAGCTTTCCTTGATCGAATCGCTAGATTATCCTCTACATACAGAAAAGCTTGGGATGACGGCCCTACTCTCGGAAATTCTGGTCGGATTTTACGATTCCTTCAACGATCGCAATATTACACCGGATATACGGCTACCTGAGGAAAATGTATCCCTATACGCCGATGAATCCGCTGTGCGGAGAGTTGTCGAGAATTTACTTGTCAATACGGTCAAACATGCGACCGGGTATGTGGAAATCCGTTTCGAACGACAGCAGGAAACAGCTGATTTAACGATAGTAAACGATGCGAAGGAACTAGACGGAAGCGATGTTAACCTCTTATTCGACCGATTCTATACCGCAGACCGTACCCGATCTTCTCAAGCCTCCGGGCTGGGTCTCTCCATCGCCAAAAGTCTGATGAATAAAATGGGTGGCACGCTAACAGCCGAACTGGAGGGTGAGAAGCTGATAATGACTTGCCGTTGGAAACTAGGCGATGCTGGCATTAACTTGGCTACTTAATTCACTTTATATTTGGACTAGACTAACCATTGTTCTAACCCGTTTATGGAATGTAGCCCATCCTCGATATTCAATGGCCTGCAGGTTCCAAAAAGACTCTTCTATTCATATAGAAGAGTCTTTTTGGTCGTTAAGAGCTAGCAGAGTAATGTTCAAATCTAACTCAGCAAGTTGATGCTTGCTTCTTCAAGCGATGGTATAAGAAATTTATGATCGATTGGCGATGACATCACGATTAGAATCGTATAGGTACCGTATTTGTCACATTGATTACCGAACTCCTCGAGGGCTCGTGTAGAGTCGGTTACTATTTTCAATAAGTAGTTGTGTTCCCCACTTATACGGTAACATTCGACGACATCAGGACTGGAGCGGCAGAAATCAAGAAATGCGTTACAATCCCTAGAATGAAATAACATGTAGGCAGCAGCATGTTTTCCAATCTTTTCAGGGGAAATGATGGTGCGATACTCGTTGATGATGCCTTTCTCCTCCATACGCCTAACTCTTTCCGTAACTGCAGGTTGCGATAAACCGACACATTTTCCCAGCTCTGTCATAGAAATTCTCGCTTGATTTTGAAGATGAAAAAGAATTTGCTTATCAATATGGTCCATCAAAATCACATCCTTTAAATTTAAGGTTCCCCCTATAAACTAGCTTGTAATTAACCGTTATAAGGCTAATTTAACTTAGTTGCCTTATGTAATCAAGATAACTTGTTATATATAATAACCCTACAATAGTAAAGTGTTCCTGGCTTTAACTATTCCGAAGGGATGAAGAATGTTGAGTATATTGGATTCAAACAAAATAAATACAGAATGGTTATCAGGTCGCATCGATGAAGTAATTGATCGAACCCTTGCTGACAAGCGCCTGGTCGGTGCTGTCATTAAAGTGGCGATAGATGGGGAACTGGTTTATAGCCGCGCTGCCGGTCTTGCCGACCGCGAGATGAACCGACTTATGCGGGAAGACGCCTTATTCAGGCTCGCCTCGGTTAGCAAACCTATCGTTTCAACGGCAGCCCTAGTATTAGTTGCGCAAGGTCGCCTACAGCTCGACGACCGCGTTGATCGTTGGCTTCCAGAGTTTCGGCCACGTTTGCAAAATGGCGAGTTCGCGACATTGACGATTCGTCATTTGATGACGCACACCGCAGGCCTGTCTTACCGATTTTTTCAAGAAGAGAATGGTTCCTATCAGTCAGCAGGGGTATCAGATGGTATGGATCAGTCCGGCATCACATTGGAAGAGAACTTGCGTCGTCTTGCCTCTGTACCCCTCCTCTATACGCCAGGTACCGAGTGGAAATACTCCATCGCGACAGACGTGCTAGGAGCAGTAATTGCAAAGGTCACAGAAACACCGCTCAGTGAGGCCGTACATTCACTCGTGACAAAGCCGCTTGGCATGAGCGACACGGGTTTTATTGCAGTCGATCGAGAACGACTGGCCACTTCCTATGCCAATGATACTCCAGAGCCACGACCTTTACTTGATCCCGACAGTATTGCCTTTGTGGAGGGAACGGCTGGATTCCTGCTTGCCCCTGGTCGAGCACTTGACGATGCTGCCTATCATTCTGGAGGAGCTGGCATGGTCGGCAGCGCCGGTGATTTTTTGCAACTGCTAGAAACATTACGCAAGGGTGGAGCACCACTGGTACCGGAGTCTCTGGTTCACGATATGACGACCAATCAGATCGGTGATCTGCCAATGGCCTTTTGGCCAGGACGAGGCTTTGGCCTAGGCATTACGGTACTGAAGGATCCTGTCGCCGCAGACACTTCGGAATCCCCGGGTACATGGCGTATGGGTGGCACCTATGGTCATTCGTGGTTCGTCGACCCCGAGCAACGGCTCAGTGTCGTGGCATTTACTAATACTGCACTAGAAGGCATGTCGGGTCAGTTTACTGTTGACCTTTGTGATGCCATTTATGATAGACGTAATAAATAAAGAACGAACACAAAGAGCCTTGGTCCGGAATGAACCGGTCTAGGCTCTCTGTCTAGTAAACCCTATTCGAGTGTGTATCATTGAGTTTTTTACAATTTAAAAGAGAGGTGCTTCTCCAATGACCCAAAACACAACTTCTGCCACACAAAGTGCCTCCAGTACTCCCTCTTCTGAACATTTACCATGGGCAGGATTACTCGCCCTTGCTATGACGGGGTTTATCTGTATTCTTACCGAAACGATTCCGGCCGGCTTGTTGCTCCAAATAGGTGATGGGCTTGGTGTCTCCGAGGCCCTTGCGGGTCAACTTGTCACTTTGTACGCCCTTGGTTCACTGTTGGCCGCGATTCCCTTAACCACCATGACGCGTGGATGGCGGCGGCGACCACTGCTACTAATGTGCATCCTTGGTTTTCTCGTATTCAACACCGTCACCACTTTTTCTTCCAATTATATACTTACGCTGGTAGCTCGGTTCTTCGCAGGCGTATCCGCTGGAGTCTTATGGGGCATGATAGCAGGTTATGCCCGGCGCATGGTGCCGGGTCACTCAAGGGACGAGCAATGGCGGTAGCGATGGTTGGCACGCCTCTAGCTCTGGCACTCGGAGTCCCTGCTGGAACACTGCTTGGCACTCTTGTGGGCTGGCGCTCCATCTTCGGGATCATGTCGCTGCTGGCTCTGATGCTAGTCGGCTGGGTACTTTGGAAGCTACCGGACTATCCAGGGGAGGCTCCTGATAAGCAGCTCCCTCTCTACAAGGTTTTTGTTATTCCGGGGGTACGGCCGATACTGTTTGTCGTTCTGGCATGGGTGCTAGCACATAACATCCTGTATACCTACATTGCACCCTATCTTACTCAGGCTGGGCTTACCCAGCGCGTTGACTTGGTACTGCTTATTTTCGGCATTACTGCGCTTATTGGCATCTGGTTCATCGGTATTTTGATCGACCGTAAACTACGTCCATTGCTTCTAATCAGCCTCGCTGCTTTCGCCTTGTCATCCATTGCACTAGGCATTAGTAGCAGCCAACCCGTAGTGATCTATCTAGTGGTTGCTGTGTGGGGGTTGACGTTCGGAGGAGCGGCTACTTTGCTACAAACAGCAGTTGCTGAAGCAGCTGGCGAAAGTGCAGATGTGGCCCAGTCGATGTTAGTGACGGCATGGAACCTAGCTATCGGCGGTGGCGGCGTGATGGGTGGGATTCTTATTGAAACAGTTGGTGTCCGCTCCTTCCCGTGGGTACTGTTTATTCTATTGATTCTTGCGCTACTAGTAGCGTGGCGCGCTAAAGAATACGGATTTCCTTCAAGGAAGCGTTGAGGCACACCTATGAAATCATGCGACAATCATCAAGTTTACGAATCACGGTAGCCGAACAAGAAATTTTTTCAAAAAAAGCCAGTGGTGCATATTATATTTGACTAATATGTACCACTAGCTTACTTATATTAAATTCCCATAAATTATAGTTCTCGGACCAGACTTGGCCTTTTCTGATCTCCTACTCTACAGCCAAAGCATTAAATTCTTGCAGATCCTTGGCTAAATCTTCTTCTGTGTATTTCCCTTGACCGAACCCAACCAGCGCCCGTAGCGGCATATATTTCATCATCGCCATGAACATTTCTGGATTATCGTCCATCGCACCTTCCATGCCAAAAATACTGCTGAACTCCTTCACTTTATCTGCCGTGCGTGGATTGTCCAGCAAATCACCAACGGTACTGTTGCGATGATAACTTAATGCATGCGGAGCAGTCGATTCCACTTCAATAGAAGCAGTCAGACGAATATCCCGCGAAGATGAACCGATAGCAATCTCAAAGACTCCACTTTCCACATGCCAATCACCAATGTTAACGTTGTAATAAGCAAAGGAGCGTTTATCCAGTTCAAAAGAAACCTCTTGCTCTTCACCAGGCTGCAGCGCTAGCTTCTGGAAGCCCTTAAGCTCCTTAAGTGGACGGATCACGCTGCTCTTCACATCGCTAACATAGAGCTGAACGATTTCTTTTCCTGCGCGAGTACCCGTGTTTTTGACGGTGGCCGTAACTTGTACGTTCTCGGTATCTTTTATGCTGCTCTTGGAGATTCTCAAATTGCTGTATTGAAACGCTGTGTAGCTTAGTCCAAAGCCGAAAGGAAACAGCGGTTCAAGCTCTTTTTTATCATAATAACGATAGCCTACAAACAAGCCTTCTTTGTACTCTACCGTATCCCCTTCACCTGGGAAATTAAGAAAGGATGGATTATCGCTCAGCTTCATCGGGAAGGTCTCTGCCAGTTTACCACTTGGACTAACCTCTCCAAACAGTAAATCTGCCATTGCACCGCCAAAAGCCTGACCGCCTAGATAACCTTCAAGAATACCCTTCGTTTTATGAATCCAAGGCATTTCTATGGGTGAACCATTGCTGAGTACAACAACGATATTGCTTTGCACCTCAGACACTGCATCGATCAGCGCTTTATGGCTCTCTGGAAGCGACAAATGACTACGATCATAACCTTCTGATTCATAGTTATCCGGAAGTCCAAGGAACAATACGGCTACATCCCCTTTTGCCGCTGTATCCCGTGCTTCTTGTAACAAAGCTTCATTAATCCCGTCATGATTCAGTTCATATCCTTGCGCATATAGCAGTTCGGCAGAACCTGCAAGGGCCTTCATCTCTTCAAAAGCATCGTCCAATTTCGTCGGATTCACATGTGAGCTGCCCCCGCCCTGATAACGCGGATTTTTAGCAAACTCGCCAATGACCGCAATCGTTCCTTGCTTTGACAGCGGCAGAATGCCTTCCTCATTTCTAAGGAGAACCATGCTCTCCCGCGCCACTTCACGAGCCAGACGGTGATGCTCATCAGCATTAAATGAAGCATTATCTTTACGGTTCTCCACCGCCTTAAAAACAAAGGTAAGTAACCGTTCCACTGCAAGATCTAACGTTTCTTCAGACAGCTCGCCACTTTGTACTGCTGCGACAATCTTGGCATCACCAATGCCTCCGGTTGACGGCATTTCCAGCTCCAGTCCTGCTTGTAGAGCCTTCACCCGTTCATTAACCGCTCCCCAGTCGGACACGACGAATCCCTCGTAGCCCCATTCCTCTCTAAGAATCTTTGTCAGGAGAAATTCACTCTCAGAGGCATATTCACCATTTACCCGGTTATAAGAGCACATCACGCTCCATGGCTGACTCTGCTTAACTGCGCCTTCAAAGCTAGCCAGATAAATCTCCCGCAGCGTCCGCTCATCAATAACAGCATCAACAGACATTCTCCGGTGCTCCTGATTATTAGCGGCAAAATGCTTAAGCGAGGTGCCTACCCCTTCACTTTGCACACCTTTAATATGATTCCCACCCATCTCCGAGGAAAGATAAGGGTCTTCCGAAAAATACTCAAAGTTACGGCCGTTCAGTGGAGAGCGCTTAATATTTGTTCCCGGTCCGAGCAGAACAGCAACGTTCTCTGCTTGACACTCTTTCCCGAGTGCTTTACCTACACGCCCGATTAACTCCCGATCCCAGGAAGAGGCCATCCCTGCTGCCGAAGGAAAACAAGTCGCGGGTACACTGTTATGGAGTCCGAGGTGATCGGCGCTCTCTTTTTGCTTGCGTAAACCATGCGGTCCGTCCGTTACCATTAAAGAGGGGATTCCGAGTCGTTCAATGCCCTTTGTATTCCAGAAATCAAGCCCTGAGCAGAGTCCTGCTTTCTCCTCCAGGGTCATTTGTGATATGAGTTCATGAATGTTGGTTTTCATAAAAATACCTCCTCTGAATGTATACTATCCCCATTTTAATCTACTTCATGTTAGATTTATGGCATTATCATTGTATTTTTGGTATTCTGGTTGGGCGAGGAGGTTGAAAGAATGTTGAATCATTTGGACGGTCATGAAGGAGCTCAATATATTTGTAAAGTGTTGTATGAATCGCTGCAAATTCCTGTGTTTCTGCTAGATGCCAATCGGAGAATCGAGCTAGCGCTGCCTTCCTCTTCAGAGAGCGCCCCGTGGGTTCATAACCTCAATGAGCTCCTTTCAGAAATTGCAGACTCTACTAAAAGCGAGAACAACTCTAACCACGATAGTTCAAATGCCTCTATACCGATCATTCGCACCACTAACTTCCTAGAGAATTACATCCTTCTCCATCTGCCCTCAGGCAGCAGTAACGGGGGAAGTATTGTGATCGGTCCTACACTTTATACTCACCATTCAGAGGACAATATGACAAGTCTGATGCGTGACCATGAAGTTCCATTAAAGCTTCAAGAGCAATGGATGAAATACTACCGCAGCTTGACCGTGCTAAATAAAATGAGACTCTACCATACCGCTATGCTGATGTACTCGCTCGTCACCGGAAAGACGTTATCTCTTAGCGAACTGCTACTCGACACCCGAACTCTTGAGCATAAACAGCCTCCCGCAGGCAGTTTAGACTTGGACGTTTCCTACCGACGTGAGAATACATGGCTGCACCACGAACCCATGCTGGAAAAATCCTTATTTCACCATATCAAAAATGGAAATAAAGCAGAGCTACTTCGTGTCCAAGCAACCTTCTCTGAAGACAATTATGGAGTTCTCTCCAAGAAGAGCCATTTACGCAACAAAAAAAATCTGGCGATCTCCTGTATTACGCTCGCTACTCGTGCAGCTATAGATGGAGGACTGTATTGGGAGATTTCTTATACCCTCAGCGACTTTCATATCCAGCATATCGAAGAACTAAAGGATGTTCCGGCTGTAGATCATGCTATTCTTAATGCGCTTTGCGATTTCGCCGACCATGTCAAAGAGAGCCGGATGGCGAAACTTTCGCGCACCGTGGCCCTCTGTCAGAACTATATTTTTAATCACTTATATGAGGAACTCTCCTTAGATAAGCTGGCTGAAGTCGCTGGATTGAACAGAAGCTATCTCTCCCTATTATTTAAGAAGGAAACAGGATTCACCATCAGTGATTTTATTCAATTCGAGCGGATTGTAGAAGCCAAACGATTAATTGAATTACCGGGCATTAGCTTATCTGATATCGCTACGAGGCTACATTTCAATGACCAGAGCTATTTTACCAAAGTGTTTAAGAAATATACTGGCACCACCCCTAAACAATTTAGAAGAAACTGGGAAAGCACGCTTTAAGTATAGATGACACGACAAAAAAACTAAAAAGAGGATTAAAGATCAGTGATGGCTGCCAGAACAGTATTATTGAAGTAATCCACATACATATTTTTAAATGGCTTCTGGTGATCTAGCTCTACGGATAAATGCACCGTAACTGTCTGATAAATCGGATCAACGCAGAGGAAAGGACCTGCCGCGCCCCAGTGTGAATAGGCTTCTGGCGAGAACAAATCTCCACCGTCACGCTTCGAACCGTTAATCGCCCATCCGTACCCCCAATACGCTTCTGGAAAAACCTCGTCTCTATATTGTGAGGATACGCCTGGAATTTGATTGCGGGTCATTTCTTTTACGGTTACCGGACTAAGGAATCGTACTCCGTTATATATCCCGCCGTTAAGAAACATCTGGCCAAAGACAGCCAAATCCATAGCCGTGGAGTAAGCGCCGCCCCCCGCAGATACGGAATTCAAATTATACTCGCTGTCCACCCATTCCGCGCACGCTGCTTCTGGTGCACGTCTTACTACTTTGTCCCGCACGTCCATGGGTACACGATAATATGTATTTTCCATGCCAAGCGGTTGAAAAATAGTTTCCTTTACGAATACATCATAAGCTTGTCCGCTAACGCGCCGGATGATTTCACCCAACAGCTCATAGCCATACCCGCAATAAGACATGACCGTACCAGGTTCGTTACTAAGCGGTGCATCATAACCGCCATATAAGTACTTATGCTGATCTGGATCTTGATTAGGTTCATGTGGAGGGTACTCTCCTTGTTCCTTTTTCAACTGTCCGTTCTGCCAAATCACCTCACCTTCTAGGCCAGAGGTATGTGTCAATAAGTGATGTACGCATACCTTAGTTTTGCCTTCACCTGTAAATTCGGGGATGTAATCGGAAACAGGTCTGTTTAGACCAATCTTCCCTTGTTCCATTAACATCATTATAGCGGTTGCCGTAAACAGTTTTGTTATGGAACACAGTGGATAAATAGCATCTACAGTTAATTCCGCTGCGCCTAGCTCCGGACCGAATTTCCCGTTCGCTTGATGGACCAGTAGCGTCCCCTTTCTCGCAGCAACAATAACTTGTGCCGGTGTGATGTTGTCTTCAACCATTTGTGCAGCTGCTATACGTATGCGCTCTACACCGTAAGCCGACACACCCGCCTGTTCTAAAGAATGAAATAATAGTTCTTTCATGGGTAGCCCTCCTAAATAAATTTATTCAATACACATATAAACTATTATACAAATATGTTAAATAATCCTGCTTACTTACTATTTACCTGTGACTCCATGGTTAATGGGCAACTCTTAATAAAAGAAAAACGCTAATCTCGGTTATCTCCCGAAAATTAGCATTTTATTTTAACCGCATCCACTTCTTCACTAAGTGACCGCTACCTTAAAAGCATCGACATTTAATGCCGTCCCATTGATGGTTAATGTGGCGTTGTAATAACCGCGATCACCACTCGGCTTACATTTATAATCACCCGAACATCCGCACACAAAGAATTTTGTATTTGTATAACCTGGATATATATTAGTAAGCTTTCGATAAAACAAATGTCCATGATGTGTGAAAATAGCTAGCACTTTATCTCTCACTTTCGTAGGAATAGCTGCAAAAAACTTAGCAGTCTCCGCCGCGCTTAATACATGGCTAGGATCGACCGTGATCCCGCTCACTTTTAAAGGCCAATGAAAATCAATAATATAAAAATGCTGATCATCTAAATTTTTCAATATATTTATACTACCCGGAGTGAACAGACCCAGAGCACAATTAAGCCACACGTACTTCACCTTACCCTGTGTCCCAGGGAAATTCATTTGCCCTTCTACTGCACCTAAATATTGCGTGAATAAGGACTGGGTACTTGCTTCCCAATTTCCTATCGATGCTTTATAGGGGATACTTCCGAGCGTGCTAGTTACTGTATCCTTGAAGTCCTTGTAGTAAGCATTTGCATTATTTCCATGATTCGCTCCCGCTTGCGTGTTATCTCCTCCAAAAATAACAAATCTCTTATTCCCGCTGCTTACTGCTTTAGGCAAAAGATTTCTAAAAATGCTAGAGCTATTCCCATATCCCACATGACTATCCCCAATAACCGCGAAGTTAATGGTCTGAGCTGCTGCTTTAGGATTCAGATTTCGTTTGGGCTTAGGTCTGGAGAGAAGCTCTCGCTTCTTAGTGGAGGCTATCTGCTTTTTCATCTTAATCACCTCTTTATAATGGATAAAGAATACCTGGTAGTATGTATATTCGATCCAATATGCGTTCTCTTGGACAGACGAATCTTTTAAAAAGAATATATAGGGCAAATAATTAACAGGCTTATCTAAAAAGGGAAGGTGTTATAATTAGTTCCGCAGACGTCAATAATACAGTTCGATCCATAGCATTATAGTTTGAAAATATATTCAAGTAACGGAGGCCTTATTTTGATTAACGTTATCCCGGAATGGGCCGAATCTCATTTTCCTTTATATAGCGCTGGCAGCATTCAATCCATGTATGGGACCTCAAATCTACCAAGAGTTCAGATTCATGAGAATCTAACCGTATTACTGGCCGTTGCCGCTGGTAAAGGGAGCCTTGAGGTTAATAATCTGACTTATGAGCTTACGGAAGGAAGCGTAATCCTTCTCCCCGCTAATACTCATGCCTCTTTAATTACAAATCTCCAGCAGCCTCTTCATGCCTATAAGCTCACCATCTGGATTCAAGAGCAGACTCAGGCTATACCTGGCGGTGCGATGATACGGAAAAGCGAAATGGCTTCGAGTTCAAATATACTGTTGTTTCCTTATGAGCCTACCATTGTATCCAGTGTCAAGGAATTGTATCTTCACCGACTGCCAGATCGAGAAACACGCCATGTACAGAATCAAATGCTCTTTCATCAGATTATTCTACAATTGCTCGAACAGCAGGAAGCCAGATATACAGTTAACGAGCAACCATCGATGGAACGGAGCATTTCATACCTGGAGAATCACTTTAGCGAAAAAATAACACGTGAGCACTTAGCCGCCATCGCGGGTGTAAGCAGCTCGCATTATTCAACGCTGTTCAAGCAGGTGACAGGCTTCAGCCAGAGCGAATATCTGTCGCGGCTACGGGTTCATAGTGCCAAGGAGCTTTTGCTTAACGGTTCAGGCACACTTAGGGAAATTGCGCTAAAGGTAGGCTACAAGGATGAATTTTATCTCAGTCGTCGTTTTAAGCTGCAGACAGGCGCATCTCCGTCTGGTTACAGCCGAAGCTCTTTCCAGCGAGTTGCAGTAATGCTTACCCCTTATGCAAGCCATTTGCTGTTACTTGGCTTAGAACCTGCGGTTACCATCTCTGAAAGCAGTGAATATTTGAATCTTTCGGATCAGGAGCCACCGCAGTCGATGAAGTTTATCAATACAAACAGCTCGGCTGAACAGATCAGATCGCTATTACTTGATGCCAACGTTGAACTGATTATTGCGGCCAAAGAACATCTGGAGGAATACGGATTGAAGTCCGGGCAGCTGCGAGCTGTAGCACCTATTATGGAGATCTCTTGGAACGAAATCGGCTGGAAAGATCAGCTACGCCTAATCGGCCGAGCCATTCAGCGGAGTGAACGGGCGGAGCAGTGGCTGAAGGATTTTGAACAAGAAGAGCTAGAAGCCCGAGAAATAGTACAGCACAGCACAGTAGCTAACGATATCATCACCATTCTGGTAATCAAGCCTGAGGAGCTACTCGTTTACGGAGCAAGGAATGTAGGTTATGTGATGTACCAATCCCTTGGACTTAGAGCACCGACCTTGATTGACAACGAGATAAAAAGATTGGGAGATCAGTTCCATTCGATTTCGATCGGGGTTTCAGATCTTGCAGATTATGCAGGAGACCGAATTTTAGTCATTGTATTTCCCGATGCCAAAGGCTCTACTGCGCATACTGAAGCGATCTTTCAATCCCCTTATTGGAGCCAGCTTCCCGCAGTGCAGCAGAAGAAAGTCCATATTCTTGATCTGGATGATTGGGTGCCTTATAACCCGGCTTCGATTCGCTTACAACTAGGACGAGCGGTAGCTTTATTCGGAGGCAAATAATAGTCCAAGTCCTTTTTCCAACAAAAAGGCATGGTTAGGCACATAAGTGATCCCTATAATGATTACAAATGCGAATGATTCTCATAATCACTCTAAGGCATAGGCTGAAGATTGATTTACACTGTTTGAATTGTTCAAAGTAACACTGTCATACAAAAAAGGGGAGAATTATTTAATGAGAAAGATATTTATTCCGTTTGTACTTATTATGGGGATTGCACTTAGTGCTTGTGGGGGAAATCAGGCGAAGAATGATGCTAGTCCTACAAACAGCCCATCTTCTACTCCTGCTGCGGAGTCAGAAAGTGCGACTTTTACTTATCAATCCGAAGATGGACCTGTTGAGGTTCCAACACATCCTCAGCGTGTTGTTGTACTCACCCGTTTTTTAACAGGTAATGTCATGGCACTGGGTGTACCTGTTGTGGGCGTAGATGAAATGTCCAAAACTAACCCACGCTTTGAAGAGCAACTAAAAGACGTAGAAGCGGTTAGCGATGAAAGTCTGGAGAAAATCATTGAACTGCAGCCGGATCTGATCATTGGGCTCTCCGATATTAAAAATATCGATAAATTCAAGCAAATCGCACCAACCGTTACTTATACTTATAATAAAGTGGATTACTTAACCCAACAGCTGGAAGTCGGCAAATTGGTGAACAAAGAAAAAGAAGCTCAAGCTTGGGTCGATGATTTTAGTGCCCGCACCAAAAAAGCGGGTGAAGAAATCAGAGCGAAGATCGGTGATAATGCAACTGTCTCTGTTATTGAGACCTTTAATAAGCAATTGTATGTATACGGGTATAACTTTGGCCGCGGAACTGAACTCCTCTATGGGGACTTCAAGCTTGGCATGCCAGAAACAGTAAAAGAAAGCACCAAAACGGATGGATTCTTTGCTGTCTCGACAGAAGTGCTGAAGGATTATCTGGGCGATTACGTTATTTTCAGTAAAAATGCGGATGAAGATAATTCCTTCCAGAATACAGAAATCTACAAGAGCATCCCTGCCGTCAAAAACAATCGTGTTTTCGAGGCTGATGCAAAAGCATTCTATTTTAACGATCCGCTTAGCCTTGAGTACCAGTTGGAATTCTTTGAACAACAATTTCTTGGAAAATAAAGATAATGACTACGAAGCAAACTTCCATTCCATTTTTATATAAGCTGCTTGGTAGCGTGCTGGTAATGGTTATATGCCTCGTGATTGCTATGCTATTCGGGGCTAAAGAAACCACTTTCAATGATCTGTGGCTTGCCATCACCTCTAATTCAAAGGCAGACAATGTCCTTATTCTGCGTGAGATCCGGCTACCTCGCGAACTCGCCGCCATGCTGATCGGTGCTGCCTTTGCCGTATCCGGTGCTATCATGCAGGGGGTTACACGCAATCCATTAGCCGACCCAGGCCTGCTCGGTCTGACCTCGGGCGCGAATATGGCGCTGGCTCTTACGTTTGTATTTCTGCCGGGACTGAATTATTTTGGTACCATGATTGCTTGTTTTTTTGGCGCTGCCCTAGGAGCCGTGCTAGTGCTTGTTCTAGGTTCTGTGCGCCAAGGTGGCTTCTCTCCGATTCGAATCGTACTCGCCGGTGCAGCGGTATCTGCCTTTCTGTATGCTATCGCAAGTGGTGTAAGCATTGCCTTCAAAATATCCAAGGATGTATCCATGTGGACAGCGGGTGGATTGATCGGCACAACCTGGGGCCAGCTTCAGGCTATTGCACCTGTGATCATCATCGGCATCGTGGTGGCATTAATATTTTCAAACCAGTTAACCATTCTTAGCTTAAGTGACGAGGTAGCCATCGGATTAGGACAAAATCTTGCTGTGGTTAAAGGGATTCTATTCACTCTTATTATTCTGCTGACTGGAGCATCGGTCGCTCTAATTGGGGATATGGCTTTTGTAGGGCTGATGATTCCGCATATTGTCCGTAAGATTGTCGGTACCGATTACCGGTATATTTTGCCGATATCGATCTTTACGGGTGCATCGTTCATGCTTCTCGCGGATACAATTGGACGGACAATCCATGCACCTTATGAGACGCCAGTGGTCGCCGTCGTAGCTATGCTTGGGCTACCTTTCTTCTTGTTTGTTGTTCGGAAAGGAGGTAAAACACTCTCATGATTTCCTCTGCACCCGTGCGAAAGCAACGTATTATCCTATGTGTATGCACCGGTTTGATTCTGCTAACAGCTATCGTCAGCATGGGAATCGGATACTCTTCCCTATCTTTTGACAGACTGCTTCCGGTTCTGTTCGGGCATGGAACCTTTAAAGAGGACTTTGTATTATTCTCTGTAAGATTGCCGCGGATTCTGATTACACTGCTGGCAGGCATGGCCTTGGCGTTATCCGGTTCCATTCTGCAAAGCGTTACACGAAACGATTTAGCCGACCCCGGTATTATTGGTATCAACTCTGGTGCGGGTGTGGCTGTCGCTGTTTTCTTTCTTTTTTTCCCGGTTAGCGCTGGATCATTCATTTATGCGCTGCCGCTGGTTGCTTTTATAGGGGCATTACTTACAGCAGCATTAATCTATCTATTTTCATATAGTCGGACTAAGGGGCTTGATCCTGTTCGATTGGTGCTCGTTGGGGTAGGGTTCTCCCTAGCGTTGTCTGGCGTTATGATCGTGATCATTTCGTCCGCGGATCGTGCCAAGGTAGATTTTATTGCAAAATGGATCGCAGGGAATATATGGGGTACAGATTGGCCATTCATTTGGGCTTTACTGCCTTGGTTGATCTTACTAGTTCCCTTTACCCTGTACAAATCACAGCGACTCAACCTGCTCAGCCTAAGTGAAGTCTCTGCCATTGGTGTCGGGCTGAATCTCGAACGTGAACGTATCGTTCTGATTCTCACGGCAGTTGCAGCTTCCGCCTCCGCGGTTTCCGTCACAGGCGGGATCGCCTTCATCGGACTGATGGCTCCACATATTGCCAAATCGCTAGTCGGCCCGCGTAATCAGATGTTTATTCCCGTCGCTGTATTGCTGGGCGGCTGGCTACTTCTGATCGCGGACACCGTTGGCCGCAATCTCGTCGATCCTGACGGCATTCCGGCAGGGATCATGGTGTCGCTAATCGGCGTACCTTATTTCGCTTATTTATTACTTAAGAAATAAGCAGTTGTTTAGACAAAAGAACCTCGGCACAATTACCGAGGTTCTTTCTACTGACCGCTTTGTCCCCAGATTTCCACCGCTACGAGCGGTTCAATCAAGAAATCTGGGGACAACAACGGCAGGAAGTCCAATGATTCACCGCAGTGACTACTGAGCTTTTTGTTCGCAACTTTAGTTCAGCCTATATATCACCTAAATCTTCATATCCTTACCCGTATAATCTACAAACATGAAATGACCTTCCGGTGTAGTTCGCTTCTCGATCAGGTCAAGGATCCCCTCGGCACTTTGATTTGGATTTGTCGGTGCCTCTGCCCCGCCCATATCGGTTTGCATCCACCCCGGATGCACGCTGAGCACTTGAATCCCACGTTCTTTTACATAGACATGCAGCTGCTGTGTGAACATATTGAGCGCCGCTTTGGAAATGCCATAAGGATAGTCGTTCGGATAAGCATTGGTGATACTTCCTGCTTCCGACGATATATTGATGATCGAGCATTCGGGTTCCGTAAGTAGCGGCAGGAAATGCTTAACCACTCGTATCGGTCCATACAGATTAATATCCATCGTTATAAGCATATCTTGGAAATCCAACGCTTCAATCGATGTATCCCGAGCGTTGAGTACCGCCGCATTATTAATAATGGCACCGAGGGTCCGACCTTGTTCTTGTAGACTCGCAGCCAGTGCCGCGATTCCTGCCTCGTCCGTCACGTCCAGCGCAGCGATGGTTAGCTTCTCTCCATAGGTTTCAGCAAGCTTCGATAGCGCTGTTTGTTCCTGATCGGGCCGGCGAACCCCAGCAATAACTCCATAGCCCCGCTTCAGCGCTTCGGCCGCCAGTTCATAACCCAGTCCACGTCCAGCACCTGTAATGATAATATTCATAGTTATTCCTCCCCGTTATCCTTATCGTTCTCTAGCAGCTCCACAATTACTTTTAACTCCTTGAAAGTGTCCATATAAGCATAACGCCCCCCGGTATACTCACCCTTTTGCTGGAGTGGGAAGCCTTTGCCTTCTAGCAGCATTATCTTTTCTTTCATTCCTTCAACTACAAAAGCAATATGATGAGGCCCCTCACCATGTTCATTCAAGTAATCCCGCCACGTACTCGGCTCATGATCCGGTTCAATCAATTCCAGCTGTAAAGAGCCCATATCAAAAAAAGCTAGCTTAGCCCGCGCCTGCGTAGCCACGCCATTATGCCGGGTCTGCGCAATATCTTCTGTATCTGTAACGATAATTTCCGGCTTTTCGAGTCCAAAAAACTCCGCATATGCCGTACTTACCTTCTCCACATCATTCACCAATATTCCAATCTGCGTAACAAAATTACCAAGCAATCCTGACATGCGCATCAACCTCCTATTAGTCTGACAAGTCCACCATACCGATTCTTTGAAAGGGCTGTCAAGCCTGTGTTGAAATCATTCTGAGCAACGATAATTTCAAGTATGTTTGTTTCGCTTAATCACCAATCCGGTTATAGAATGAAAAGTTTACATTAACAAAAAGGGGTGAGGAACGATGGACCATAGAAAAAGATCACGCCTGATGCAGCAGTTTGTTTTTGTCGGGCCGACTTCCTTGTTTTTCTTTATGATTGTGCTGATTCCTTTCTTTTTAGGACTCTATTATTCTTTTACCAGTTGGAACGGAATCTCACGTGATGTGGAGTGGACCGGACTCCGGAATTATCTACATATCTTCACAAAGGACCCTTCCTTTCTTCATTCATTCTGGTTCACAGCGAAGTTCACTTTATTTGGCCTGGTACTGACCAATCTGCTCGGCTTCGCACTCGCTTATGTGCTGACCCGTAAGCTGTTCACGCGCAATGTTCTGAGAACGGTATTTTTTGTCCCTCATGTCATTGGTGGGCTATTGCTCGGGTTCATCTGGCAGTTTATTTTTGTCAGAGGATTCTCCTCGATTGGACAGGCTACGGGCTGGTCCTTCTTTAATCTTCCGTGGCTGGGCACCGGAGGGACAGCTTTCTGGGCGATTGTGATCGTATTTGTCTGGCAAAATGCAGGGTACCTAATGGTCATCTACATTTCTGCAATCAACAACGTTCCCAAAAGCCTGATTGAAGCCTCAAAAGTGGATGGTGCCGGACGCTTTCAGGCTTTACGCCATGTCACCATCCCGCTGGTTATGCCAGCTGTAACCGTTTGTCTGTTCCTTTCTATCTCTTGGTCGTTTAAGCTGTTCGACCTTAACCTGTCGCTGACCAAGGGTGGTCCCTTCAAAGCTACTGAATCTGTAGCGTTGAATATTTACAATGAGGCCTATACTATTAGCCGATTCGGGATGGGCTCCGCGAAAGCGATGATTTTCTTCGTCATTGTGGCCGTAATCTCCCTGCTACAGGTTAGAGCAACCAAGAAAAGAGAGGTGGAGCTGTAATGGAGACTACCGCCAAGAAATTCAATGTGCCATTGCTTCTCGTCGAAGTAATTGTGATCCTGCTGGGCCTTCTATTCCTAGTACCGTTTTACTTTCTGCTAGCTAACTCGGTTAAGAGCTATAGTGAGATTCTTTCGGATTCCGCTGCGCTGCCCTCTGTATTCCAGTGGAGCAACTACGCCGAAGCTTGGAAAGCTATCAATTTTCCTCGTGCCTTTATGAACTCTTTTATTATCACGGTGATTAGTAATATTCTGCTAGCGTTCCTCTGCTCTATGTGCGCTTACAAAATGGTCCGCAATAACAGCTTATATAACCGCATACTTTATATTGCTTTAGTGGCCGCTATGGTTATTCCGTTTCAGGCGATCATGATCCCGCTGGTGCAAGTGGTTAGCGGTCTGGGTGTCATGGATTCAACCGCAGGTTTGATTTTAGCGTATCTTGGATTTGGCGCCCCGATGACTGTGTTTCTATTCCATGGCTTCGTCAAATCGGTACCTCTTGATATTGAGGAGGCTTCGAGAGTAGACGGCAACAGTCCTTATGGTACCTTTTTCCGGATTGTGCTTCCGCTCATGCAGCCGATTATTGTCACTGTCATTATTCTGAATACCCTGTGGATCTGGAACGATTACCTGATGCCTTCGCTTATTCTGCAGGACCCGGTGCTTCGCACCATTCCCATCGCCACTTATAGCTTCTTCGGACAATATACGAAGCAATGGGATTTGGCACTTCCGGGACTTGTGCTCGGGATTACGCCCGTGGTCATCTTTTTCCTAGCGATGCAAAAATATATTATTGAAGGCATTGCCCAAGGCTCTGTAAAGGGCTAACGATACATGTTATTTTCAGCCAGAGAGGATGAATGAATATGAGAACCAAACGTGGAATTCTCCTCGCATGCTCCCTGCTGCTGGCTGCTCTGACAGCCGGTTGCGGAGATAATAGCGACAATGCGAATGGAGTTAAAACCGTGCATATCTACCAGTTCAAGGTTGAAATATCTGAAGCACTAGCTTCGCTTAAGACTGAATTTGAAAAGGAACACCCCGATATTAAGCTGGAGGTGCAAAGCGTGGGTGGCGGGACCGATTATGGCGCCTCCCTACGCGCCAAGTTCTCATCAGGAGATGAACCTGATATCTTCACCATTGGCGGCAACAATGAACGTGATATGTGGATGGAATATCTGGAGGATTTAAGCGGTGAAGCTTGGGCCAAGGATGTAAAGCCCCTAGCAGCAGAACAGATGACCGCAGATGGCAAGCTCTATGGCATGCCGATGAATCTCGAAGGATACGGCTTCATCTATAATAAGGACCTGTTTAAGAAAGCAGGCATCACCGAGAACCCCCTAACTCTAACCGCTCTGCGCGAAGCCTCCGAGAAGTTAAAGGCAGCGGGCATCACACCTTTTGCAAATGGATATCAGGAATGGTTCGTGCTCGGCAATCATAATGTGAACGTAGCTTTCGCCCAGCAGCCAGATCCCGAAGCATTTATCGCCGGGCTTACGGACGGCACCAAAACTTTCGCGGGAGACCCGGTTTTCTCCAAATGGATCGACCTGCTGGACCTTACTGTAGAGTACGGCAACAAAAATCCACTCTCCACCGACTATAATACCCAAGTCACGATGGTAGCGAGCGGAGAAGCCGCGATGATGCAGCAGGGTAACTGGACGCAAGGACAGATCGACGGCATCGATCCTAATCTAAATCTGGGTATCCTACCAATGCCCATTGACGACACCCCCGAAGACAATGACAAGCTGTATGTAGGCGTGCCAAGCAATTGGGTGATCAATAAAAACTCCCCCGTTAAGGAGGAAGCCAAGGTCTTCTTGGATTGGCTGGTCACCTCCGAGACCGGGAAAAAGTATATCACTAAGGAATTCCAGTTCATCCCTGCGCTCGACAGCATTAAGGGCACCGAAGAAGATCTTGGAGCGCTGGGCGCCGAGGTGCTGGCTTATACCGATAAGGATCAAGCGCTGACCTGGAACTGGACCCGTCTGCCGAACGGGATGCCGCAGGAATTATCCAGCAGCATCCAAGGGTATCTCGGTGGCAAGCTGACCAAAGAAGGCATGCTGAAGGAATTCCAAGTCAACTGGGATAATCTCAGTGTGCAGTGAGTTACCCGCTCTGTACATCAAAAGCCGCGCAGCGATGCACGGCTTTTTCTTTACGATCGTATTCATTTGACTAGTTCGCACGCAGCAGACTAATTTGTCTGGCAAGATACACTGGCGTATAGGGCATGTCATCTCGAAGCCAAGAAATAACCGTGCCAATTAGGGCTGCTGAACCGTACCAAACGGCAATGTCCTTCTGTATGGGCATCTTGGAATGCTCAGCAGCACCCTCCTTTTTCTCCTGGTGTGCAGAGATGATTTCCGCCATCAAGTTGAACAGACGGTCTGTAAAAATAGGGCTTCTTTTCGATGTGAGTATCACTTTATAGAATTTGGCATTTTCCGCAATATGCTTAAGCAGACTCTCTAGTATCCTCAAATTCTCTTCTTCAACCGATTCGTGATCGTTGTCATCGTTGTTGACCACTTGTAAAATGTCCTCCACCATTTCATCCGCCATCTTTTCCAACATATCCGGGAGATCCCGATAATGCAGATAAAAAGTAACACGATTGATTTTAGCCCGCTCTGCAATACGGTTTACTGATATTTTCTCAATATCCATTTCCTCAAGCAATTCAATCACAGCATCTCTAAGCAATTGACGTGTACGAAGTACCCGGGGATCTGTACGTTGCGTTGTGTTATTCATCTTACTCTCTCCAATCTTTAACTTTCATATCGTAAACTACAATTTTTAAATAATTGTTGTTTTTTAATGAGAAAACACTACAAATTTAAAACGAATGTAAACTATTTTACATTTTTTTGCAAATCGTTGCTTGATTACATGAAAATTTCATTTATAATCTAATTCATGCATTGTAAACTATACAACACACTGTAAATTTAGTCCATGATCAACGATTTGAAAGGATGGAGTGGAGTGAGTACAAAGACAGAAGTAACAAGCAGTTCCGTAAAAAAGGGACCCATCTTATTCATTATGATTTTGGGCGCCTTTCTTGCGACACTGAATCAGACTGTAATGAGCGTTGCCGTACCGGAGTTAATGCATGATTTTAATATCTCGGCTGCTACCGCTCAGTGGCTGACAACAGGCTATATGCTGGTTAATGGTGTTCTAATCCCAATTACAGCTTATTTGATGCAACGGTTTACGACGCGAGAGCTTTTTCAAGCTTCCATGTTTATATTTTTAGCTGGAACGATCGTCTCGGCTCTCGCAACTAACTTCCCTATTCTGCTGACCGGGCGTATGATTCAGGCAGCTGGTGCTGGAATTATCATGCCACTGCTCACAAATGTTATTTTGACCCTGTTCCCTCCTGAAAAAAGAGGGGCTGCCATGGGGATGGTAGGGTTAGCTATTATTTTCGCACCTGCGATTGGACCTACTCTGGCCGGATATATTTTGGAGCATTATTCTTGGGAGACTATGTTCTATAGCATGATTCCTTTGACCGTCATTGTAATCATATGTGGATTTATTTATTTGAGAAATGTATCGGAGCGCATCTATCCTAAGCTGGATATTGTTGGCGTAGTTCTTTCTACTATCGGTTTTGGCACCTTGCTGTATGGCTTCAGCCGTGCTGCCAGCGCAGGCTGGTCAAGCGCGGAAGTACTGTTGTCTCTTGGATTGGGTGTCCTTTCCCTTGGCTTATTCGCTTGGAAGCAACTAGCTTCCCAAAACCCGCTGCTTGATCTTCGGGCCTTCAAATACAGTATGTTCTCCTTAACAACTGTCATCAGTATCGCAGTTACAATTGTGATGTATGCAGATATGATGCTGCTGCCTCTGTATCTGCAAAATGCCCGTGGCTTTACAGCGATGGAATCCGGCTTACTGCTGCTTCCTGGTGCGCTCATTATGGGTCTATTGATGCCGGTAACCGGAAAGCTGTTCGACCGGTTCGGGGCAAAGTGGCTCGCTATTATCGGTCTACTGATTACAATTGCAACTACGCTAAGCTTTGTTAATTTAACGGACTCAACCAGTTACATGTATCTGGTATATATGTCAACAGGCCGCCGGATCGGTATGGCTCTGCTCCTTATGCCAATACAAACTTTAGGGTTAAATCAATTGCCCTCCAAGCTTAGTGCGCACGGTACAGCAATTTCGAATACCATTCGACAAGTGGCTGGCGCAGTGGGAACTTCCTTACTCGTCACCGTAATGACAAGCCGTACTACAACGCATATGAATGATATGATGGCTGCAGGCAGCACACTGACCGGAACAAAGGAACATATGCTCATGGAAGCCTCTATCCAAGGTATCAATGATTCCTATCTAGTTATTGTGGGCATCGGTGTTCTCGGTCTGCTGCTCTCTTTCTTCATTAAACGTGTTGGGCAAGCGCCTGATCCGGAGCAAGAACCCGAAGTGAAGCTCAAAAAAATTATTGCTAAAGAAGCTTAATATATAGAAGCAATTAGTACTATTTTAAGTAACCTGCAAAAGAGATCAGCGATGTAAATCATCGCTGATCTCTTTTTTAATCTGACAATACAAACAACTATTATCCTAATAAGTTTGATTCATTTCTCTATAGGGTAGTTTGGTTAACTTCTAATATAATCGTCACAAAAGGGCTGTTGTACTTGATATTCTTATACTCATTAGCCAGAGTTTCTGTTTATCATTATATAAATCTAGAACATTATAGCTCTACTATTACCTTAATAACCTTAGAAGCTGGATCTAGCCACCCCTCGAATTCGCCAACCATATTATCGAAAGAAGCACGATGTGTAATAAATCTTTCGATATCGATCATACCACTTTTCAAAGCATCAAATACTTGATCAAAATCTTCGAGTGTTGTATTACGACTACCCATTAACGTTATTTCACGTTTGTGAAACTCAGGATCATTAAAAGTAATCTCACTCTTCACGAGCCCTACATAAACTAATGACCCTCCATGAGCTACGTATCCAAACGCCCCTTCCATCGAATTCATATTCCCGGTAGCATCAAATACAACGGTAGGATAATCCCCGTTCGTAATCACCTCTAGTTGCTCCTTTGGTCCGTTTAGTGCATTAACGATATGATCGACGTTCGCCCATGATCGGCAGAACTCAAGACGTTCTTTATTCACGTCCATAGCGATCACTTTTGCCCCGGCGTACTTAGAAAATGCCATTACACCCAGACCTATAGGTCCAGCACCAATAACCAGTACGGTTTCACCTGGCATCAGATTAGCTCTCCGAACCGCGTGAGCACCGATTGCAAATGGCTCTAACAGGGCTGACTGATCCAATGACAAACCTTCTGTCCGTTTTAAGTGAGTGACCGGAATGGAAACACGTTCCCGCATTCCTCCATCGATGTGTACACCAAACACTTGCATGGACTTGCAACAGTTTGTTTTTCCATTACGACAAGCAATACATGTCCCACAATACATGTAAGGGATTATGGCAACCTGATCTCCAGGAACTAGTCCAGCTTCATTGTCACTGATTCGCTCGATAATACCAGATAATTCGTGGCCTAATATTCGCGGGTAAGTAAAGAATGGTTGATTACCTTTGAATGCGTGCATATCAGTACCACATATACCGATTCTTTTTATCCGAACGATCGCTTCCCCCGTCTTCATCTCTGGTTCTGGTAAATCGTCATGGTATTGAAAAGAGCCGATTCTATCACATACTATGCCTTTCATATTTTTCATCGTCCCTTCTTCTTAGAATTAAATATTTCTATTATATTCCGCTCTTCCACTCACCCAAGTCTCATTGCGAATTGGTGCAAGTATTTCCTGTACTTTCTTGAGTAGCTCTTCATCTATTGGTTCGTCTGTCCAGTTTGCATTATTCACGATGTTCGCTGGATTCGCTGTGCTTACGAGTGTGGTAGGAATCATCTCATTCGCTATGGAAAATTGAACGGCTAGCTTTGCAATATCTGCCCCCTGTGATTCACAGAAATGTGCAGCCAGCTTACATGTCGCTTTTAGCTCCTGACTAGCAGGATGCCAATCCGGCGTTCCACGTGTACTTAGCAGCCCCATAGACAATGGTGAAGCATTAACGAGACCTGTACCTAGTGATTTCAACAATGGTAGTAAGCTTAATAGCGAAGTATCATTCAAAGAGTAATGGCAGTAAGAAATGATAGCGTCTACATCTACCTTCGGAAGTATGAATTCAAACAATTCTAATGGTAATCCACATATGCCTGTATAACGAATTTTGCCCTCAGCCTTTAGTTGTTGAAGCGCAGGAACAGCCTCTTCAAAAATAATCTCAGCGGGTACAAACTCAATGTCGTGCAGGAATAACAAATCAATATAATCGGTGTTCAGGCGAACTAAGCTTTCCTCCAAGCTTGCGACAATTCTCTTTGCTGTAAAGTCGAAAACATTCTCTCCGTAACGTCCTACCTTTGTAGACAGTAGAAACTTATCACGCGAAATATCTTGAATAGCTTTACCTAATACACTCTCGGCTTTGGTTAACCCATAGTAAGGAGAGACATCGATATAGTTGATACCAGAGTCAATGGCCGCATGGACCGTTTTAATAGCCTCGCTATCAACCGTTTGATGAAAGACCGAACCCAACGAAGAAGCACCAAAGCTAAGTACGGAGACATCCAGACCGGTTTTACCTAATTTACGATATTTCATTAAAGAGTCACCCCATCTTTAAAAATAGCTATTTCTCGAAAACCATTACGCTCGTTATTCGTCTTACGCTCTCCTGAGGCTATGTCAATGATTTGATGCCACAATTCATCGGTCATCTCAAACATTGACTTCTCCTCTAACAATTGACCAGCGTTATAATCAATCCAGTTCTTTTTATGCCTTGCCAAGTCCGAATTCGTTGCAATCTTTACTGTAGGGACAGGACCACCAAATGGAGTACCGCGTCCTGTTGTGAACAATACGATATGAGCCCCAGCAGCCGATAATGCAGTTACGGAAACCAAGTCATTTCCTGGCGCCTCAAGAAGATTAAGTCCACTTTTGCTGACACGATCACCATACTTTACAACATCATTAACAATTGCTCGACCGCCCTTCTGGGTACAGCCTAATGATTTCTCCTCAAGTGTGCTGATCCCTCCAGCCTTGTTTCCCGGTGAAGGATTCTCATAAATTTCTTGTCCATGTAGGATAAAATACTGTTTGAAATCGTTAACCAGCCTAACAATATTCTCGAACACCGCTTCATTAGCCGCCCGATTCATTAGAATCGTCTCCGCTCCGAACATTTCTGGAACTTCGGTTAGTATTGCTGTACCACCTGCAGCAATTAGACGATCTGAAAGAGTCCCTACGAGAGGATTAGCCGTAATACCAGAAAAGCCATCTGAACCACCACATTTCAAGCCCAGCTTCAGCTTAGAGACAGGTACTGACTCCCTCTTAAAAGTTCTAGCATAAGTAATCAATTCATCAATGAGCTGCAATCCTTTCTTAAGCTCATCCTCTTCTACTTGGGAGCTCATAAATTTCACTCTCTGAGGATCGTATTCCCCAATACTCTGTTTAAAGGACTCTATACCATTATTCTCACAGCCTAGACCAACAACAAGTATCCCAGCAGCATTAGGGTGATTTACGAGAGAACCGAGCAATTTCTGAGTATATTGCAAATCGTCTCCAAGTTGTGAGCAACCATAGGGATGAGCAAAATGGAACACACCATCTATGTTATCGTCGCATAGATCATTCCCACGTTTGGCCAATGCTTCACATGTTTTATTTATACATCCAACCGTATTAATGATCCATATCTCGTTACGAATACCAACTTCACGATTAGTTCGGACATACCCCTGGAATGTCCGTACGTCATTCATAGGCTCATGCTTTGTAGCACGATCTGGCTCATAGCTATAGTTTAGTATCGGACCTAATCCAGTTACTAAATTATGTGTGTGTACCCACGATCCAAGTGGAATATCCATCTTGGCTTTACCTATGGAATAACCAAATTTATAAATACTCTGTCCAGCCTTAACGGAAGCAGTTAGAATTTTATGACCGCTTGGGATGTCTTCTTGTACAACTAGAATCTGATCATCCTCGAGCTGAATGCTTTCACCTGATGCTAGAGGTCGTAGTGCGATCACAACCTGATCTTTCTCCGACAAACGAACCCAATCATTCATAAACTCCACCTCGTTCAAGATACTCAAATTGTTCTTTCACGTTTTCAACTAACCCGCTCCATACTGACAAATCTTCTCCCCATAGCACCTCATCAGAGAGAATTTCATTAATTATCTCATAAAGAGATATCCCTTCAGATCGACCATTCCAATACTCTGCGAATCGATCCAGAACCTTTTCATCATCCCGAACTACATATATTTCCCCACTCAATGTTAAGCCTTCATACACGCCATGCTCCATTTTCGTTACTTGATACAAGCGAATCAGTGCAGCTAAACCTAAAACTAATCGAGAGGGCACCTGTTCATCTAATGCATTGTAATGAGTAAATGTAGGCAGTAGACGAACTTTGAATTTACTAATCGTATTCATGGCTATATCTGCAAGCCGATGCCGAATAAATGGATTCCCAAAACGGTCAAAAACATTCTTCGCATATTCTTTCAATTGTGATTCCTCATAAGGCAAAGTCGGAAGGATTTCATTCAACACCAAACTTTGAACCATTTCTCCCAGCTGAGGATGCTCCAGCAGTTCTCTTACATGCTCTACTCCATGCAGTGTACCAATTAGAGCCATCCAAGTATGAGCACCATTAAGAATTCGCACCTTTTGCAGTTGGAATGAAGTTAGATCATTTGTCCAATGCACATTAAGTCCTGCCTTACGGAATGGAAGTATCTCTTCCATTTCTGGTTCAGCTTCAATGGCCCATAAATGATAAGGCTCTGTGGTACATAGCATCGCATCCTTATATCCCAATTCTGCAAAGTAAGCTTCAGCTTGTGTATTATCTGGATACCCAGTCACAATTCGATCGACTAGAGAGTTCAAGAATCGATTATGATCCTTAACCCATTCCTGAAAGGCTGTTGGCAAATGCCAATCTTGCGCATATCGAAGCACTGCTGACTTAAGAACATCTCCATTCCGTTCTACTAATTCACAAGGAATCATAATGAGACCACGATTATGAGCACCTTGAAAAGCTTTATAACGTTCATATAATAGGTAGGCAATTTTACCTGGATACGATAAGATAGGTTCCTTCTCTGTTAACTCTTCAGGGTTATATACGAGTCCAGCTTCTGTTGTATTGGATATGATGATTCTAAGGTCCTCACTTATTGCAAGATCAATTAGCCGTGACCATTCCGAATAAGGATCAAAGACTTGTGAGAAGACTTGTATCGTTTCGATGCGTTTTATCGGACTACCGTCCTCCAATCCTTGTGTGACCAAGGTATATAAACCGTCCTGCGAAGCAAGCTTCTCAATCTGCCCTTTCCCTGCGGGTCTAGGTTGTGTTACCGCGATACTTCCTGCAAATAATCCACATGAACGACAAGTATGAATCATCCAATCGGCAAAGCCACGTAAGAAGTTACCCTCTCCAATTTGTAATATCGTCACTGGAGCAGCTTTAACAGCTTCCAATACTTCACGATTCTCTGCAGTTAACATCTCACTACTTAATGATTTCATAGTTTATAGAACTCCTTTGCATTCCAACCGAACAGATTAGCACGCTCCTGATCTCCCCATTTAGTAGGTATAGACTCTTGTAACAGTTGAATGACTTCGTCATAATCTGCTGCCATTAAGCAAACAGGCCAATCACTACCGAACATCACCCGGTTAGGTCCGAATAGCTCTAAGACAGAATGAATGTAAGGTTTAAAATCCTCTGGCTTCCATTTCGAATGATTGCCTTCCGTCACGATTCCTGATAGTTTGCAATACATATTAGGAAAACAGGAAATTTCTTGCATCGCTCTCAACCAATTGTCCATTTCCCCTTCCTTAACTTTCGGTTTAGCCAAATGATCAATTACGCCACGTAAGTTCGGAACCTGTTGAAGCAGTTGTACAGTATGCTCCAATTGATCGGATAACACTAATAAATCTATAGGTACATCTCTGTCTGCGTACCCTTGTAAAGCCGTAATAAACCTTGGATCCAATATACAACTGGAGTCAGACATTTCTTGAATCATGATTCTAAATCCAAGAAATTTGGTGTATTCACGGAATCGGTCATAGTGTTGTTGATGAGCAGGATCAAACAAATCCAGCCATCCCACCACACCCAGTATGGATTCCGTTTTCTCAGCAAGTTCTAAGATGAAATCCGTCTCATCTAATGTAGGCGCCGCTTGTACAACAATACTTCCATTCAGTTCATGTTTACTTAAAGATGAAGCTAGGTCTTCTGGCATGAAATCCCTATAAAGCATATTAATATCAGGTGTTATCCAACCATAATCACCACGTTCAATACGCCAATAATGCTGGTGAGCATCAATTCGCATTCTGATCCCCCTCTCTTCACCCTTATTATACGAAAGCAAATATTAGAATTTAATTGCTATTATAATCATATTTGTACTCTTTTTTGATATATAATTAGATTAGAAAACCTAATGCCCTCAGTTCATATCTCTGCTGGACGATCATACTAAAGGTGTCAGGTGGTTCTTGTGAGTTATTCTTTCGGCTACTCCCCTTAATATTGATTCATTGCTTAGTGAAAAAAAAAGAAGTTACGCAGATATGCTGGCTCCGATTTTCACTCTTCGACGAAAGCGATTACACTTAATCCCACAGCTAGAGTACTGAATAGTAGCTTAATTGCATTCTTTTCCGTATCATAGTGACAACCCCTATCTTATATTAAGATATCCAAGCTCGCCGCTTGTACATAAGCATTATACTTACAGCTACTCTTAAAATTGTTCAAATTCTTACGGTATTACTCTAATATTTTTCACTATGTTAGAAATGTCACGGAATCATGAAATTGCTGCTTCACTTCCACGACTCCCATTTTAATCACATTCGATATCTCAAAAAAAATAGAAGGAGGGTTTCCTTCAGCCATGAGGTGAATGAAGGATGCCCTCCCCTATTGATAATCATCACTTGCTGCCTTCAATAAGCGCTCAAAAACAAAGCGGAAATATTACCTATCTCTAAACTATTGCTGATCGTTCGAAAATACATTAAGCACCACCGTTTTCTTGAACAAACCGTATCCATAAGAGAATTCCAGGCTCCCAGCACCTTCAGGAACCACGTAAGTACTCGAGAAATACATACAATCCTGATCTTCTTCAGCTAATCCTATTTGTTCACTGTAGCTATTAGTCGAATCTAACACTTGTATTGTTGCCGTCTCTACCTTTTCATAATCGATATTGACAGGCGCTTTTAATCGAATACAAATGACTTCCCCGACATGAGCCTGGTGCTTATTGATAATAATCTCGATAACTTCAGCTGCGCTATAAGCAATAGAGTGGTTCCAAGCTGTATTGAAGGCTACTCTTCCTTCGAAGTATCCCGGATCTGCCCGTTGGATTAAATGGATAAGCTGATTCCTTGAGTGAAGCGCCGATTCGTCCCGGAACCGCACCTAGTCTTCCTTTTCCCGCTACCTCATGCTTGGAGGCCCGCTTCATTCCCTGGTTCATTCATGATTGCCGTTATCTTCTCATCATTGTCTTTAGCGTAAGCTGCTCCTGTCAAAATAATTCTGTTCATCACCCGCATCGACAGATGATGCCATCCTCCGGTACTTGAGTAAGTCGTATCCAGCTCCCGGTATCGGATAATTACCATTCCCCTTGGACAAAGCATTCCTCGTCCCAGCAATCGATAATCAATATGCAACTCAATGGACATTTACCTCCATTATTATCCTGATTAGTTTCACGAGCCTTTTACCAGGTTTTATGTTATCACATTGACTTATTCCAAAGAATGTACATAAATTCAACGATCATGTACAAAATTTCAAAGTCATACACGATACTTTTTCTGAAACTGCGATGGAGAAATTTTCATTTTTTTTGTAAACATGCGGCTTAAATAAAATCCATTCTCATACCCACACTGTTCAGCTATATCATCTAAATTGAGCTTCGTTTCCAGGAGAAGCTGCTTTGCCCGCTCCAGACGCAAAGCTGTTATATATTCAATCGGAGATTGCCCGAAGGCAGCTTGAAACTGACGTGTCAACTGTACAGGAGTTAATCCAGATGCCAAAGCATAAGACTTCAAACTTACTGCTTCAAATGAGTGTTCTTGAATCCATTGCATGGCATGACGCATCGATTCACTCGGTGCCTTTAAAATAGGAGTTTGTTCGGCCAACCACTCCTCTAGCCAGTACTGATGCCATAAATCACAAAAAAGTGTATCAATAGAAAGCAGGCGTTGCTTACCTCTGAGAGTATCGACCTGCTTCAAGTATGTATATGTGGAGAGCAAGCGATCGCGGTCCTTAATCCTGATTGCACCTATTGGATAAGGCTCATTGCTTGTACATTTATCATTAGTTTTGCTCCATTTAAAGGTGTAAAAGTGAAATGAAGTCGGATTGACAACTTCACGCTTAAATAAAATACCCGGTGGGCAAAAGACGATATCACCAAAGCTCGCTATTCCTGCTTCCCCACTTAGTTCATACCAAAAGGAACCAGCAGTTACTGCAAACAGAATCCAATTTTCATAAGTATCAGAAGGCAACTGAAACTGCTGTTTCTCTCGCATATGGACATACGATATAGCTGAAGGCACAAATTCTAACGTATCTTCCTTCATTTCTTTCACCACCTGACCACTGAAATAAAGTATATACACATGATAATTCCATGCATTATAAAATGCCATCACTTCTTATACAATGGATGTGTGGCCACAGTTTTGTTGAATGCAATTTTAGTAATTTGTTGAATATCTATTCCAATGGAGGCACTCAACCTAATGAGAAATGAAACGGTCCAAACGGAAATTACGGTGATCGGTGGAGGATTAGCAGGCATATGTGCAGCCGTTGCAGCAGCCAGATTAGGTCAGACGGTTGCACTTGTGCAGAATAGACCTGTTCTTGGGGGGAATTCAAGCAGTGAAGTTCGCGTATGGGTTTGCGGAGCAACCGCACATGGACAGAACAGATATGCCCGGGAAACAGGAATTATGGGCGAGATGTTTGTGGAGAATCAATACCGTAATCCGGAAGGTAATCCTTATTACTGGGATCTCATTTTACTAGAAACCGTGCAAGCTGAGAAGAACATTCAGCTATTTCTGAATACGGATGTTCATGAAGTAGAAGCTGAGGGTGAAGACGATAATCGATCGATTAAGTCCATAACTGGCTGGATGATGGCATCTGAACGCAAGATCCGTTTTGAAAGCTCGATTTATCTCGATTGCACGGGTGATGGCCTTATCGGATTTTTGGCAGGCGCTGAATATAAAATCGGTCGGGAAGCAAAACATGAATACAATGAGGATTGGGCACCCGAGATTGCTGACGATATAACACTCGGAAGTACGCTTTTATTCTATACCAAAGATGTTGGACGTCCCGTAAAGTTCGTCCCACCTGGCTTTGCAAAAGATATTACACAGACAACAATTCCGCTTAGACGCGTGATTCGCAGCGGAGATAACGGCTGTTCCTATTGGTGGATTGAGTGGGGCGGAGAACACGACATTGTCCATGATAACGAACAGATTCGCGATGAACTGTGGGCGGTTATATACGGCGTATGGGATTACATTAAGAACTCAGGCAATTTTGATGCTGACCATATGACTTTGGAATGGGTAGGTTCAGTCCCGGGCAAAAGAGAGTATCGCCGGTTTGTTGGGGATTACGTGCTGAATCAGAATGATATTCTTGCACAAGAACCATTCGATGACCGAATTGCCTTTGGAGGTTGGTCGATCGATTTGCATCCACCGCAAGGGGTCTATGCAGAGGAAAGTGGTTCGAAGCATTTGCATGCAGATGGAATCTACCATATCCCATTCCGTTCCTTATATTCCGTGAATGTATCGAACCTAATGTTCGCAGGACGTGACATTAGTGCAAGCCATGTTGCTTTCGGCACAACAAGAGTGATGGCAACATGTGCTGTCATGGGGGAAGCGGCTGGCAGCGGAGCAGCTCTATGTATCCAGAAATCATTGTCGCCAAGGGAGCTGCATGGGCAATATATGAGTGAGCTTCAGCAGGTGATGTTGCGTCAGGATGCATCAATTATCGGTATTGCTAATGAAGATGCTCATGATCTAGCTCGGAAGTCTATAATTTCGGCATCTAGTACCTTAGAGAAGATAGAAGTGGCGTCAACAGATAGGAAACATCGATTAACAGATGATGTTGGATTTATTATTCCTGTTGATCCGAAAGTCGAGCACATCGATTTTCTTGTAGATGCGGATATAATGACAAGCTTGCAGATCGAGCTATGGGATACAGGACGGAAGGAAAACTATGTTCCCATTCGAGAGCAATTAAAGACTATTATTTCGATTAAAGCGGGTGAGGAGCAGTGGGTTCGTGCGAACCTTCCATGGACTCCGGTTGAAGTGCAGAATGCGTTCATTATTATACGAGCAAATGATAATGTATCGATCTATGTATCTGATATTCCACATAGCGGAGTATTGACTTTTGAAAAGCGAGCAAAGCATTTAACCTCCAAGGACATGGAAAATCATGATGATAAGCAGCTCCTCATGATGTGGAGTATGCGGAATTGGGTTCGCCAGTGCATCGTATTCCGTACTTCACCTGTAACGCAAGCTTACGCACCATCCAAAGTCATTGATGGCTACAGCAGACCATATGGCGGACCACATATGTGGGTTTCCGAGCCAATGTCGGATGGTCAAGAATGGCTTGAACTGGCGTGGGATAATGAACAATCAATTGCTGAAATTCATCTCACTTTTAATGATGATGTGAACGAAGACTTAATCAATCTGCATCATCATCGAACTTCATTCGAAACAATCCCAGAGCTTGTTAAGAATTATCGTCTTGAAGCAGCTTGCAACGGTGAATGGCAGCTGTTGTTCCAGGTCACCGATAACCATAAGCGCAAGCGAGTACATCATCTGGAACAACCCATTGACACCAACAAACTTCGACTTGTCGTTGAAGCGACAAACGGAAGTGATTATGCGGAAGTAATCGAAGTTCGTGTGTATTAAGAAGAAGGGGCTGTCCCAAGGACAGCCCCTTCTTCTTATATAACTTAAAGGAAATTAGCTCGATTTGTCTCTAAAGACAACCTAGAAACTTCTTTTTCTTTTATACTTTTGAGGAGTCTCCACCATGTAATTTTTAAATAAGGTTATAAAATATCTTACTGTAAAATAGATCAATCCTGGTATTAGCAATAGATAGATCATCTTGTACCTGATCGATCAGCATGCTTTTATAGTACAGCAGCCTGCTTGAGCCGTTTAGAGGGACTGCACTCTTAAAAAGAATCTCTAAGAGGAATTGCCACATTGAAGGATTCTTTTCTTTCCTCATCTACTCCAACTGCACAATATAGTACACTCGGGTTACCATTGAGAAGTAGGAGTTGAGGACGTTCCAATGCATTCACCTTCTGAGTAATTCCGCCCTCCCATATAATCTGTCTTTTAAATGCTAAAGGATTAGAACACAATAACCAGTTAATGCTATCCATAGACTCAAACAACGCAACCGAGCTCTCGCCAGTTTTAGTAAAATACCCTTGGAAATCTTTAACTAATGCATAAAAGCGATCCTCCTGATACCAAATATAGGGATCTTCTACAGACCAATTATTTTCCGGATTTACCATAATGGGACCTCCGATTTTGCGGAAAGGACCTAGAGGCTGATCTGCGACAGCAACTCTGCAAGCAACCACCCCTCCTTTAGGCATGGAACCTTGACCAACACCTTTGTATACCATTACGATCTTACCTTCTGGAGTCTTAGCCACAGTTGGATTCGCAACCATTTGATGATCCCAGGAACCTCTTGTCACATCAATAACAGGGGTTTCAAATGTTGTCCAAGGACCCGCAAGGGTGATCTGCGACTGCTACTCCTATACGTTGATTGTTACGATGGGTCCAGTACTCACCGTTCCCTCTATTCCCTGTGTAATACAAATAATACTTGCCATCAACTTCAAGAAGAGTCGGGTTATGAATTACATCCGTATCCCAGCATACTCCACCACTTCCTTGCAAAGCCACCGATTGAAAAGTAAAGGGGCCAAGTGGATCAGAAGCGGTTGCATAGCACACCTCAGAATGAGTCACCCATGCATCATACCCCAATTCCTGAGGCCATCTGGAATACAACATGAGGTATTCTCCATCTGAAATCTTTACAACTGTTGAACACCAGACCTGATACTCCTCCATGCGAAAAACAGCATGACGCGGTACAGGAAGCAAGGTGGTTTGAAAATTTATTAAACTCATTTGCATGATCTCCCTATAATTAGTGTAAGACTGTTTAAGATGACTACAACGAAGATAATAAGGAACAAGACTAAGTAAATATTGAAGGAGGTTCTTCCTGAATTCCTCCATAAATCATGCCACCGACTCTGCCATTTCCTATAGGCAATGCTTCCGTCCAGTTCTCTGCTGGACGATTATACCAGAGGTGCCAGTGTTTTTTGAGTTACTCATTCAGCTACTCCCTCGAAGGTAGATTCATTACCTAGTGGAATAAATACGCTATAAGAATGTCCCCTTTCCGTTGGCTCGTTCACATCTATTGCCCCGAACAAAACATGCGGACTCCCGTTACGGAATAACAACTGGGGTCTTTCCAGCTTCGTTCCGCTGAAACTGCCATCTTCCCATCTGAATTCTTTGCCTAATGCTTTCGGGTGAGCGGATACAGACCAATTGAGTCCATCTTGAGATTCAAACAAAACAATGCCACCATCTTCACCAGTAAACAAACCCTCAACATCGCGAGTTAACGCGTAGTACCGATCCGAGCCACACCAAATAAATGGATCCTCTGCAACCATATAGTGATCTCCTTCGCCCTCGAACTGAAAGACACTTCCTTGCTTTTTCACGAAAGGTCCTTCTGGCTGATCAGCAATTGCAGCCCCATACTGTACCTTCCCGCCTTTTAAATTATTATTTTGGGTGACTCCTTTATATATCAAGAGCACGCCCCCTTCAGGACGAGCCATTACGCTAGGATTTGAGACTAACAAGGAGTCAAAGGCAGATGTATTCTGACTGATATCCAGCATCGGTTGATCAAACCGTTTCCAAGGTCCTGCGGGATGATCAGCTACCGCTACACCAATTCGTTGGTTGTTGCGATATTCCCACCAATCAGAATTCAACATTGAAGTAGGCTGTGACACATCACCTGTTCCTGTAGTTCCCGTATAGTAGAGATAATAACAACTTCCAATTCTTGTTATCGTAGGGTTATGTGTGACGCAGCCGTCCCAGTAACTATTGCCTCTGCGAGGCAAAGCAACGTCCTGAAAGTAATATGGACCAAGCGGATGATCAGCTACCGCATATGCAACTTCTGAATCGGTTACCCAAGCATAATGTCCAAGCTGCCTTGGCCAGCGGGAATAGAGCATGTGAAACTTCCCATCATCTCCCTCTACTACACTGGTACACCATATGTAGTAATTCTCATCCATCATTTTTGCTGTAAATGGAACCGGTTGTAATTTTGAGTAAATATCCAAACCAATTTCTTTCATGATCGTACTCCTCCTTATTCATAATGGAATAAATTTTATCATCACAGTGGACAGGCAAATTTTATTTTATTGCGTTATTGTTTCAAAATATTATGTTTCAACAAAACAATTGCAATATAATAACGCCCTTCTATTGAAGTGCTATTTTCAATAATTTTTGTACTCAAATTTGATATACAATAGAATCGAAATATCCATATTTAGAGGAGATGACTGATGTGACCCCCTTTCGTAAACCTTTTGATGGAGACCATCTATTTCCGTTTCATATTATTCATAAGAACACCAAGCTTCCTCAGAATGAACTACCTGATCATCTTCATGACTTCTATGAGCTTGTTTATGTTTATGAAGGTAAAGGTACATTTTTTATAGATAAGAATTTGTATGAAAAAAAACCTGGTGATTTATTTATCATTCCAGGCAATACCGTGCATCGTTCTATTCCAGAGGAGACCTTTCCTATCGTATCAACTGCCCTATTTTTCGCTCCTGCACTGGCGGTCATGGATAACTATGATGAATCTTACTCGCTACTGAATTGCTTTGATTTAGCGCGGAAGCATAAAATTCACAAAATTGAGTTGTCTGATTCACATCAAATCATGATCGAAAAAGATATCCAATCCATCTATAGAGAGAGCGTTAACCAACAAGAAGGATTTCGTTCTGCCATTAGACTCAAGTTAGGATGCCTCTTGCTGCACATTAATCGTTATTTATCTGAACATTTTATCAAGATGCCTTTAGAAAATCGTATGGGTCCCACATGGATAAAAAAAGTGATAAGCGAGATCGATGCTCACCCTGAAAGACAACAAAGTCTTACGGAGTTTTCGAAGAGCTCATTAGTATCACAAGCTCATTTTTCACGTGTGTTTAAACAATATACGGGTATGAACTTGACGGAATATGTGAGTGCAAAACGTATTAGCCTTGCCAAGGAATTATTGAAGGGAACAGATGAAAGTGTGGCAAGCGTAGCGGAGAAGTGCGGCTTTGCTAGCATCCCGCATTTCCACCGAACTTTTAAACTGCTAACGAAGTCAACTCCATCCGCTTACCGAGGGACTGCAAAATAGCTGAGTACGTAAACATCAGCGAAGGTACGTTCTGCAAATGATGCTAATTTTGAGCCTTTGTTTGGATAGTAGCTCTCAATGGCCTTAATCAGAGAAATCATGCAAATGGAGATCAATTCCTCCATGTCCTTTCCTCAATAAAAAAATTTCAGAATGTAAATGAATAAAATAAATAGGCCGATCCAGTGAGGGATCAACCTATTTATTGAATTGACTATCTTAGCCAAATATACTACTGCCCAATATACTTTCATTGTTCAATTTTGTAAAAATTAGGAATATCTTCCCTACTGCTAAACCTACAGCTTCCAGATACGGTACAAAATAACTGCTGCTTCAGCACGGGTAAGCGTGTCGTTAGGTGCAATTCTACCATTCTTACCGTTCACAACTCCGAATTTGATCAACAGTGACGCACTTTCTTTCGCGTAGCTGGAGATACTTGCTTCATCCAGATAAGTATATAAAGCTCCGCTCGCCTTGACTTGCTTGCCTGATGCCGCCAGCGCGCGTGCTGTCAGCACCATCATATCTTGACGGGAGATACCGCTGTTTGGTCTGTACGTATCATCTTCAAACTCTGTAGCAATTCCCAGTTCCTTCGCGATGACCAGTTCATCATAATAATAGTCCGTCTTTTGGACATCGCTGAACAATGCTGTACTTGTTCCCGTCCCCTTCAGTTCAAGCGCTCTGACGAGAAGAGCAATGAAATCCGCTCGCTTTATAGAATCTTCAGGCGAGAAACTATTCACGCTCGTTCCTTGAATGACATCGCGAGCTGTCATTACATCTATAGCTTGTTTTGCCCAAGATACGCTCTGCAGGTCTCCGAAGTTTTTCTTTACAAAGTTTACTGCATAAATGCTGAAGTGGGTCGTTTGAAATACAACCGTTTGGGTTGCAGCATCATATCGGCCGTTCGGAACCGGAGCTACGTTGCCTTTATCATCGATGTACCAAACAACGATTAAATCCGGATTACTTAGCTCCTCCGCTGTCGGTGTATACGGAATGGATACCGTGACAGGAGCGTTAGGGTTATTCCATGGAATGACTTTATCGCCTGATACTACGCTTAGATCAATAACCGGATGGTTGCCGATCAAATTGTGGGTAGCTGCACTCAGGCTGTCCGCTGAGACTTTACTTATGCGTATGGACACTTGATCAGCATGGTCTGTTAAGTCGGGCAGGATATTGCTTGGAATTTGGATTGTAGCATTTTCCGTCTTAAGCAGTAGTTCAAAGTTTTCTTTCCCCATCAAGCTTTGGGTTGGCAATTGTATATCATACACTTTCGCATCCGTTTGCTTTGGTACTTCGATCACGATTTGTTTCTTGCCGTTTGCCGCTGCTGTAGCTTGTTCAAGCGCTTTTTTCAAATTGTCGCTGGAGATCGTGCCTATGGCACGCCCGTTATCGGATTTCACCTCCAGTGTAATCGTAACAACACCATCTTTGTTTGCAATGGCTACAGGCTGTGGAGTTGTTACTGCACTACCAGTGTTGTTACTACCAGTTGGTTCATTGGTTGGTACTGGTGTCGCTGTTGGATCCGGTGTTGGTGTTGGTTCCGTATCAGTTGATTTCCCCTTGAGGGTAAGTACACCGTAAACAGATGTGTCCATATATCCAGTACCGGCTGTATCGTTCCAAGCCGCAACACTTTGACGTGAGCCGTCTTTAGCATCATTGATCTGTACATCGAAACCAAGCTTTGTATCGTCATCCGGAGTTATCCCATGAAGCGGAATCTTCACTTCAACCGTGTAGTTTGTTCCGGAAATGTGAGTCGCCGATTCGAAACCAGCTGCGATGCTTGTGGGATTAAATGAAGTCTCATTGTCAAAATTGATTCTGTACTGCCCATCATCCTCTTGATAGAACGTTGTTTTCCCATTGTTTGGGTCCACGAAGATTTCAACCGAATCCTGTTCATGTGCGTTCACACTGCTCTTATCAAGCTGCGTATCGCTAACCTGGATCAGGACATAAAGATTTTGATCATCCCAGAGTGCTTTTGCCACTCCGCTCGCACCCTGCCAAGCTGTTTGATAACGGTTGATCGGCATTTCAGCGGTCTGGCTCCAGATCTCGTCAACCGTTCCATCAATGACAGGTGCAGCGAATTTAGCGGTCGAATGATTAGCTTCAACCGATTCAGGCTCATGCTCTTCAATGAAGGTATCAGGATCGATAACGCCATAGTAAGCTGGCTTGGCTTGTAAGTTCTTATCGAACAGTAGTGGATTGGATGAAGCTCTCCAGCTCGTGTTATCATCCATACCCCAGAAGGTAACGCGTTTGATATGCTCATCGTTAGCTCTGAAGATATTTAACAACTGCGCATACAGATAACCCTGCGCATTAGCGAGCTTCTCAGAAAGCTGATAGTTGCTTCCAGCCTGAATGTCCAGCTCGGTAATGCTAACTTCGACGCCCAAGGAAATAAACTTCTCCAAGGACCGCTCCACATTTTCCGGGTTTGTATTGATGCTGTAATGTGCTTGCATGCCGACACCATCAACAAGCAATTTACCAGGGTGAGTCAGCGCATATTTATCATTAATTTCTTGGACCATACTGTAAATGGCCTGCGCTTTATTCTGATTATCTTCGTTATAATCATTGTAATAGAGTTTAATATTCCAATCAGGATTCGCGTCTAGAATTTCTCTTGCCGCCAGGAATGCCTGCTCTACGTAGTCTGCGCCGATAGCACTCTTCCATGGGGCGGATCGCAGTGCAGTTTTCCAATCCGTTGGGTTAGACGGGTTATCACTCATCGCCTCATTGACAACATCCCAGGAGATCACCTTATCGCCAAAATGCTCCATAACGGTTTTGATATGAGCCCTCAAATTATCTAGAGCCTCATCCCGTCCCAAGGGGATCGTGTTGTTGTCTGCATCTGATGTTGTATTCATCCATGCTGGTGATTGCTGATGCCATACCAATACATGGCCATGCATCTGCATTCCCTCATCCAACACTTTATCTACAAGCTCATCCGCACCAGTGAACGTGAAGTTGCCCTTTGTAGGCTGCAACGCATCCGGCTTCATGGCATTACCTGCCGTAGCGACATTATGATGCATTTTCAGAAGTTCAAGTCTTACGCCTTCCAAATCCTCCGCAGATATTGCGTTTCCGATCAAAAAATGATCTTCATAAGCATCTTTAATCGGAATCAGATCCTTTTGAATACCAACCGGACCCGATCCTGTTTTTTCAAAGCTGATATCGTCGATATAAAAAGATGCAGTACTGTTACTTGAGCTTTCCACATAAATGGTCAAATACTCGCTGCTTACATTGTTATAGCGGTATGTGCCTTCGAACTGAACCCAGCCATCGTTTGCGCTGATGGTTTTAGGTGCGAGTTGTACATAATTGGCGCTGCTTCCATTGCCAACCTGGGTAGACAGCTGAAGCTGGGAGCTTGCAGGCTGGATCAGCTTGACCCATAACGAAATTTTATATTCGTAGCCCTTGTCCACATATTTCTCCACACGTAATGAAGGCCCATGCCAAGTACTCGTTCTGCCCTCTACCTTTAAAGCGTATGAACCGTTATCCGTATGATTCTCATCATCGGTAATCGTAAGCGTTTCGCTACCTGCTCTGCCTTCAAAACCACCTGCTTTTTGATCCTCAAAAGTAACCGTGGTAAAAGGTAACGCTGGATCTCTAGGTGGTTCTGGTGTTGGTATTGGTGTCGGCTCTGCTGTCACCTTTTCTGTAACCAACACATCGCCGATATAAAACGGAACGGCTTTACCTATCGCGTTCGATTGGACGCGAAGTTTCGTATCTTTACTCGTATCTACGATGAATTCTTTCGTCAAAGTGATCCCTTTGCCAGCTTCATAATCCCCACTTGCCAAAAGGGCATAACTGCCTATCGCTTGTATATAAGCTTGTGCACCGCTAGGTACAGTCACATCAGGATCAACGTACACTGTTGCGGTCACCGTGTAGGTTTTACCATTTTCCAGGCCTATGTCGCTAAATGTAAAATCAGCCGCGTCCCAGTCATTTGTTCTATTGCTAACATATAATGCGGCACCATCAGCATTACCAGCAAAAACCTTACCGGTGACAGCTGTTAGATTAGCACTACCTGATTGTGTAGCTAAACCCTTGCCACTCACAAAAGATTCGTGATAAATTTCTTTACCCGTTTCTGTTACCGCTTTTTTTGCCGTGATGAGGACGTCCCCAATGTAAAACGGAACGGCTTTTCCAATCTCGTCCGACAGAATACGTAGCGTCTTATCTTTACTCGTATCCACAGTGAATTCTTTAGTCAAGGTGATCGCTTTACCTGCTTCATAATTTACACTTGCCAAAAGACCATAGCTGTTTATGGTTTGGAGATAAGCTTGTGCGCCGCTAGGTACAGTCACATCAGCGTCAACATAAACGGATGCGGTCACCATGTAAGTTTTACCGTTTTCTAGGCCCATGTCACTAAATTTGAAATCAACCGCGTCATAGTTATTTGTTCTGTTGCTTACATATAAAGCAGCTCCGTCAGCATTGCCAGCAAATGCTTTATCGGTGACAGGCGTAAGACTAGCACTGCCCGATTGACCTGCGATGCCTTTGCCATTCGCAAAGGTTTCGTGATATACCATTACTGAGTCTGATGGTACTGTCGCATCGGGTGCTGCAGCTTCCGTAATCGGAGCCAGCCAGCTAGACGGAATAAGCAAAGCAGCTGCGAGTAAGATCGAGATGACTTGTTTAAACATTCTACTCATTTGTTGCATTCCTCCTCCAGTTTTGGAAATCAGTTAATTACCTGAATTTTCTAGAACCAACCCTTTAAAATGAAATATCCTCCTGATACTTAGGCGTAGCCAATGTCTTTAACTTTAGAGATTCACCTCCCATTTGTAACCGCTTACATATGTGCTTACACCATTTTACAACTCCGACACAATCCACAACTATACTAATACTAAAGGTGTTACCCCCCATAATCATAGGAAAACACACGAAAGATCCAGGAATTCCCTATGTCTTCCCATGTATTAAGACTTCTTCATAGGTAATCCAATACTATTCATTAAAAAGTTTTCACAATATGGACGATTACGAATGATCTTTTTTTAGATATGCGCATACTAAGCTCCATATTTTGAAACTTGCGCCAAGTTGAATCGTAAGTTTGAAGATAGGTCCTGAAGTCTACTGATTTGACGAACTGATATACCATACTTGTGTAGAACACGCAGTTATGTGCACTTATGCAGTAAATCGAAGCTTATGAGACCTAAAAAAAGACACAGCACAGCGGAGAGGAGCTATCATTAGTGGAGTATTACCGCAAGAATGTAACAGACAGTTTACAGGAAGTGCAGAGTACAACTAACGGGCTTACGTCGGCAGAAGTCGACAAACGACTGGAACGTGATGGTTACAATGAATTAAAAGGAAAGAAAAAAGATCCCCTCTGGAAGCTTTTTCTTGAAAATTTCAAGGACCCTATGGTGGTCGTACTGCTTATTGCGGCCATTGTCCAGATTGTTATGGGTCAAGTTATGGAGTCGCTTATCATTTTCCTCGTGTTGATTCTCAATGCAGTTATAAGTGTCATCCAAACTCGTAAAGCGGAGAGTTCACTTGATGCCCTGCAGCAGATGTCGGCACCCGAGGCTAAAGTGTTGCGGGATGGAGCCTTAAAAACCGTCCCTGCCAGAGAGCTTGTTCGCGGTGATATCGTATTACTGGAGGCTGGAGATTTTGTACCTGCCGACGGCCGTATCATAGAATCGGGAAGCTTGAAGATCAATGAAGGCATGCTGACCGGAGAATCCGAAGCTGTAGAGAAGCATACGGATACCATCGCAAAGGAATCTCCACTCGGGGACCGTCGTAATATGGCGTTTAGCGGTTCTTTGGTTGTATATGGCCGTGGAACTCTTGTAGTAACAGGAACTGCACTGACAACCGAAATCGGCAAAATCGCTGAACTCATTGAGAGCGCCGAAGCCAAGCAGACGCCACTACAGCGTAAGCTCGAAACCTTTAGCAAGCAGTTGGGTGTAGCGATTATCGTGCTGTCCGTTTTGATCTTTGCCATCCAAGCCGGACGTGTTTGGCTGTCGAATGATACACTGGATACCACGGAAGCCATTCTGAATGCCCTAATGTTTGCAGTCGCTGTGGCAGTCGCCGCTATTCCTGAAGCTCTATCCTCGATTGTAACGATTGTCTTATCCGTAGGTACGAATAAAATGGCTAAGCAACATGCGATTATTCGTAAGCTGCCAGCCGTCGAAGCACTTGGATCAACCAGTGTCATCTGTACGGACAAAACCGGTACTCTGACCCAAAATAAAATGACGGTTGTAGATTACTTTTTACCGGAAGGTGAACGTGATCAATTCAATCAAGAGCCCGAAGAATGGTCTGAGGAAGCCCGGCGCCTCCTACACATTGCCGTGCTTTGTAACGACTCTAACATTAATGAGGATGGTAAAGAACTAGGCGATCCAACTGAGGTGGCACTTATTGCCTTCAGTAACAGCATGAATAAAGATTACAAGGAAATACGCGACAATTTCCCTCGTGAAGCCGAACTTCCTTTTGACTCTGATCGCAAGCTAATGACGACCTTACACACTTTTAACGGACAAAAAGCAATGATCACTAAAGGCGGACCAGATGTACTCTTTAGTCTTTGTACGCATGTACTACTAAGTGGACAAGAAGTGCCGATGACACCGGAAGTTCTTGATCGTTTCATTGAAGCCAATGAGGAATTCTCCAGCAGAGCACTACGTGTACTTGCCTATGCTTACAAAACTGTACCAAATACGGTCACTGAAGTGGGTCTTGAGGATGAACAAAATCTGGTGCTCGTAGGCTTGACAGCTATGATTGATCCCCCTCGGGAAGCTGTCTATGGCGCGATCGCAGAATCCAAGAAGGCTGGAATTCGGACTATCATGATTACTGGTGATCATAAGACAACCGCACAAGCGATCGGACGCGATATCGGCCTTATGACCGAAAAAGAAATTGCCGTAACCGGTCAAGAGCTTGATGCCATGTCCGATGAAGAACTGGATAATAAGCTTGAGCAGATTGGTGTGTACGCACGAGTCTCTCCGGAGAATAAGATCAGAATTGTCCGGGCGTGGCAGCGAAAAGGCAAAATCACTGCTATGACCGGTGATGGTGTAAATGACGCGCCTGCCTTGAAGCAAGCAGATATCGGTGTTGCTATGGGCAGTGGAACCGATGTTGCTAAAGATGCGGCTGCCATGATTTTGACCGATGATAATTTTGTATCCATTGTGAATGCTGTGTCTGTAGGCAGAACGGTATTCGACAATATCAAAAAAGCGATCGCCTATTTATTTTCAGGCAACCTGGGTGCGATTATCGCCATTCTGTTTGCCCTGATCTTCGACTGGATTAATCCCTTCACAGCGATTCAGCTTCTATTTATCAATCTGGCGAATGATTCACTGCCCGCCATTGCCCTTGGTATGGAGAAACCTGAACCTAACGTGATGAATAGAAATCCAAGGGAACTGAAGGAAGGTATATTTGCCGGAGGAATGATGCAGGCTATTATTACCCGTGGTCTACTTATAGGTATAGCCGTAATTATATCCCTGTATATCGGACTCCAGCATTCCCCTGATATGGGCGTGGCTATGGCATTTACAACCCTGATCCTGTCTCGTACACTTCAGACCTTTGCCGCTCGCTCGAACAGTCAAACAGCTATTGAAGCTGGGTTTTTCAGCAACAAATACGTCATCGGAGCCGTTTTGGTCTGCTTTGCCTTTTACGGGATTGCGGTTCTGCCAGGGGTTAGAGAAATCTTCTCGATTCCAGCTTCATTCGGAATGTCCGATTGGCTGATTGCAAGCGGTCTGGCACTCGGCGCCGTCATCCTAATGGAATTGACGAAGGTTATTCGTAGAGCGTTTACTCCTAAATCAGCTTCTTAATCACAATTGAACAAAAAATCAAAACAGCGATTCTCCAAGGATGGAGAATCGCTGTTCTTCTGTCATTTTCAGATCTGATTTAAACATCTGTATTATGATCAAAATATCACGTAAATTTTTAATATTTGACTATGTATTCACAACATTCATCCCCATGAACATTACATTTCACTTCCCGGACGGAAACTCGTTTCCCACGTATTTTGCTAAGTGCTCCTTCGATAATGGCCCCCTCTAGGTCACATACCATTTTCCCTTCCATAATAGGTAACCCTTCGCAGAAACAATCGTGTACTGCAATTGACATTCCCTTGTCATCTTCATGGGTTATTATTGGGATCCCTATCTTCATTTGTTCGAATAACCCGAATAGTTCATTAACGGAGGTAACACCAAACTCTTCCCCAATTTTTCTTCCTATCGTCAACGTTGTGCCCTTACCATTCATGGGTAACGCTTGGTATAATCCAATAAGTCTAATCGTTCTGAAAAGCTCTAAGGGTACAGCATCACCCAAATTTTCTCTCTTTATTTTTTTCATATCTGTAAAAGTAAAATGATCCATACCCGTAGCCTCCAAATTCTTATGTAATTTATATTTCAAATTTAATTAATATATTGAGTATAAACGTATCCAATAAATGCTTTGTGATCCTACGCACTTCCTATCCCTAATGATTGGAAGAACAAGGGTTAAAAATCATTATTTTATATTCTGACACTTGACTGTTAGCGCTTCATCTACGATAATTACAACCTCACCCAAAAAACTGGGACTGGAAGAAAATTGATTTTGAAAAGAGGCGGTCGTTATTAGCTGGTTAAGTGATCTATATAAATTACAGAAGCGGGAGCTAAAAAAGGACATCGAACCCTCTTTAGTCAATGCCATCTTTCGGATGTATGATAGATTTCCCAGGATTGGACTTAAAGAGCGGATCGGCCAGCAAGATATGTCTCTGGATATCGCTGATGCTTATATTAGTGGTAGAAACGCAATGATTGAAGCTGGAGTCGGCATCGGTAAGTCCTTTGCATACCTCATTCCCAGCCTGCTCATTAACCAAGTCTCAAGACAACCGATCATTATTGCAACATCCTCCATACAACTTTCAGAACAGATCCATAAAGATCTGAGATTCATCGGAAGCCGGCTCGGATTTACATCGGTTCGCTCCGTAGTCGGAAAAGGCATGGGGCAATATGCTTGCCGATACAGGGCAGCAGACCTGTTACAACCTGATGATTCAAGCTCTCCTCTATCTACACTTGCCCAGTGTATTGTGAATTATGACATTGATGAGAGAGCAGACATTAAGGGCGGGGTTAGTGATGCAGTATGGTCTAATGTTTGTGTGAATGATTGTAAATTTGAACGATGCCATTATAAAAGCACATGTTCATTTTACGAGATGAGAGCGAAGATTAACGCCGACGCCAGCGACATGGATTTTATTATCGTCAACCAGGACCTGCTCATCCGTGATTTGATCAAGAAAAAAGAAGGAACGAAGGGATTAATCAATGAACGGCCAGCTCTGATCGTAATTGATGAAGCTCATAATCTGGAAGCAAAGGTTAGAGATGCTAGAACGCTCGAGTTTACATACCGGGGAACCTGCCGTATTCTGGATGACACCTTACAGATTCTCTTCAAGCAATCCGCAGATAACGGCCTTTTGCCGCAATTTAAATTTTTGAAAAGATGCATGGGTCATATTTTCAAACAGGTAGAAACGGATTTCCTGCAAACAGCCAAGCAGGATAATGACCGGATAAAAGTGTCGGAAATCACAGGGATTCCGTTAAAGCGGGGGGCTCAGGTTTTGAAAGAGTTTAATCTCAGCTTATCCGTCTTAACTTCCAAGCATGAGCGAGAGATCGATAATCTTTTTGAAGCCATGAACGGACTTATAGATCTCTTTGATGTACTCGCCGGAGTCCAGGATAACTACCTGATTTGGGGAAGCAATACCCAGCGTGAGGCCACTATTAGTATCTGTCCTAAAGGCATAAGCCAGTTCCTAAGATATAGCTTATTTAACGGGAAAACATCTGTTATTTTAACGTCAGCAACCATGTGCCAGACCGGAGAAACACTAGAGGAACAATATGCATATCTGACGCAGTCGCTCGGTTACAAGGGAGATTATATGGAGCGCCAGGCTTCGCCGTTTGATTATGACAACCACACCATGCTGTATATTGCTAAGGACATCCCTTACTACAACCATCAGAACAAGGTAGGTTATCTTGAAGCGGCATACAAGGAAATGCTGAGGCTCTGTAATTTAACGGACGGACGGACATTGGTTCTTTTTTCAGCGAAGGAAGATATGAAGTACATTCATAATAAGTTAAAATCCGAGAAGCTAGCATGGGCGGTGCATGTTCAAAGAGAAGGTTCGTCTCAGGACGGGGTGATCGCTGAATTCCGTGGCAGTAAAGGCGTCCTTCTTAGTACCGGTGTATTCTGGGAAGGCGTGAACATCGAAGGTTCTGATTTGTCGCAGTTAATTATTTTCCGTCTGCCCTTCCCTGTTCCTTCCGATCCTGTCTATGAATATAAGGCATCTTTGACGAAGGATCCCTTAAATGACGTTTTTGTACCGGACATGCTGCTTCGGTTAAGACAAGGAACCGGGCGACTGATCCGTAGTGAGACTGACCTTGGTGTACTCAGCATACTTGATTCCCGTCTGTCTGCTGCTGCGAAAAAGGATTACCGGGATAAGGCATTGGAATCTTTACCATTTAAAAAGGTTACCGAGGATTTTAGAGTGCTGGAGAAGTTTGTAAAAGAAAAAGAGATACAACTTAGCGTTAAGTAGAATAGGCTGTACCGTCCTCTAAGGAACGCGTATTTTTGAATAGCGATACTGTGTATCGTTTGGAGGATCCTTTTCAGCATGAAAAAAAACAAACAAGCCTGAAGAGCTTCTGTGCCAGGCTTGTTTATTTTTGCTGTATCAGCTCTCCGAAGCTGATGATCCATTTATCATCCTTCATTCAATCATTCAAATTGTTCGTAGCCTCAAATGTGATAATCATTTACCCAAGGCAAAATAACCATCACGCTAGTACCTACCTGAACTTCTGAGTCTACCTTAATTTGTCCCCCATACATTTCTATTAATTGTTTACAAATTGATAATCCAATCCCTGTCCCTTTTTGCTTGGTTGTAAAGAAAGGGTCAAATATTCGATTTAGTTTATCCAGAGGAATTCCTTCCCCATTGTCTTTAAAAATAAGTATAATTTCGTTAGTCTCATTAGCGGTGCTAACTGTAATGTCTATTCTGCCTCGAAACGCTGTGAATGAATCGATACTATTTTTTAAAATGTTAAGGATTACCTGTTCTAGTTGAGAGGCGTTTCCATACGTCATTACTTTCTCTAGAGAATACTCCACGGAAAGAATAATATCATCACTAAGTATGAGTTGATTCACGATGTTATTAACTCTATGTATAACCTCGATAACGTTATATACTACACCGTTATTTTTCGAACTATCTCCTTTTCGAGCCAGTACTAGGAAGTCCGTTACTAATCCGTTCAGAGCATCAATCTCTTTGATGGTTATATCCAGATACGCACGCAATTCATCCGCCTTGATCACCGGTTCATATAGCCTGTTATTTACAAGCTGGGCAAATCCTTTAATCGAAGCAAGCGGATTCCGTATTTCATGTGCCATACCAGCTGCCATTTGTCCCATAACAGCAATTTTTTGTTCGTGCAAATTGTCAATCTGTTGATTTTTATTAGATAAATACCCCTTTGCAAAGCCCGTAAAACCGGTCCAGTTGCTTTCCATTAAACGATTATAAAAAAACAATCGAGTCGTAGAATCATCTTCTATCTCTTCAATGATCTTAAACATAATATTCTGAGCGATTAAGTTTAAATCCTTGCTCATTTCAAGTAAGATATCAAAATGATCACCGAATATTTCTGCAGTATAAATCCCTCGCTCCACCCCTTCTTTTTCTAGTAGGTTTAGGTATTGGTCGTAACCAAAGGAATCCAAGAACAGTGCCTCTATCATACTGATTAATATCGTGCTGAATGTTGAATCTAACAATTCCTTATGCGTCTCTATAAACCAGGCGGATTCGATATTTTTCATAGTTATAGAATGATAATGCCTATCTAAAATAATTGGAACAGCTAGGGTTAATGACGAACGTAATGCATTTGCTCTGTATGACATTTTCATCCTCCCTCTTTGTTGTTTTGTATTCAATATATATGTATATTTTCCTGCTTCAAAAGAAACAGTAAGTCACTATATTTCACAAAACCAATAGTTTTACTTAATTAATAATTATAAGCGCTATAAAAAATGCAACACCCCAAGCTATTCCGCCTGTAACGGAATGATTTGGGGTGTTGAGTACTTGTATGGTAAATCTATATAACCAAGGGGGAGCTTGTTAGCTCCTACTTACCTTCAAAAGACTAACCTTCCTCATTCTAGTATAACTATGCAATTAAAACGATATAGTCTATGTACTATCAAAAAAGCATTTGATCTAGGATCAAATGCTTTTTACGTTGCTCCTTGGTTATTCAAACAGATCATTCACGGAACGAATAGGCTTCACATCCATCGATTCCTTCGAGGCGGCTAGATTCAAATACACTCCTACCCAGATGATTGCGCATAAAATGATATAAACCATCTCTTTATCCCCTCCCTTGCGTGGGTTTTATCAGCAATCTATTAATCGTCTCTGTACTCAAAATCATCAATGTTAGTAGGGCAAATACTATGAACCAGAGCATCGATGGAGCGATGGAAAATCCAAGTGGCGCAACCGCAGTAAGGAAACAACTGAACAATGTGATTCTACCCGTACCCAGACGCTCGACCATCCTGTTGCTGAACAGACTGGATACGATACCCGCCGAGCCAAGAGATGAAGCAATCTCGGGCCAGATAACGGGCCATGCCGAGCCGAGTAAAGAGTCAGGAAGTCCTAAACTGATAAAAGCCAGATATATAAAAATCAAAAACCAGGTAGATAAGCATGCTTCCCCCTCGTGATAAAAATGATTCGTTGCACGCGTAAAGAAATACATTTATACACTTAATAAACATACTTTATAAAGTCTATGTATTAAGTATGCGATATAAGCATTCCTTTGTCAAGCAACCTATTCACTGATCTGGAGCTGTATCATCAGTGTGCAGTGCATATCAGCAATTAGATCAATACTCATATTGATCACCTAAAAAAGAGGCTTGTCCCATAAGTCATTCATCTCATGACTTATGGGACAACCTCTTAATGGAGCTCGACCAAATCCGGCTCCAATGACTTCAATGTCAACCAGCCCAGGCCGGCCTCGAAGTCTTCTTGAAATGTATTTTGCATAACAATCTGTGGATAAATGGGCATTGGATGTCGAAGCTGATAAGCTTCCCAAGCAGATGTCCAGATTTCTAATTCCACCTTATCCTGATATATTACAATTTTGTCCGGAGCAAGAACAGCATTCAGGGTTTGGATAATCCGGCAGGTAGTATCGATGAACGTGTCCTTGCCCATCTCGAGACTCCAGTCAGGCATGTCGGGCAGGAATTTTATTTCCCCTGACATGCCCTGATTACCTTTAAGGATCTTTCCATTCAGATAGATACCCATGCCAGGTGGGTACCTGTTTGGAAAGTAAAGACCGAGCAAGTACTGTTCCTCTCCCTCTCCCTGGTTCATGCAATATCCGCTGATAGCTGCATTAACGTCATTTTCAACCAAGATAGGCAACTCAAATTGTTGCTCAATCTCTTGAATCATCCGTGAGCCAGTCAGCTCATGGTGGCTGCTGACTTTAATTTCGCCGTTGACAACCTGTCCCGGAATGCCTATGCCAATAACCTTGATAAAAGGATACAAGGCTATAGAGTGTTCAATAATATCACAAAAAAATTGTCTTTCGAAGACTGGAATGATATGTTCATCCTTCGCCAGAATCTCGTTCTCCAAATTCACAACGGTGGCTGAAATCAGTACCTGTCCCTCTTTATCCTTCAGATAAATAACCAGCCCGAGGCTGAAGTTGTAATTGTAGCGATAAGTTTGTGCTGGCCTACCGCCGTTTGATGGTACAGTCAAGTCTTCGAACAGCTCACCTAACTCGTGCAGTTCCTTGACTAATGAGTTTACTGTTACGACGCTCAGTTTGGTCAGTGCTGCCAGCTGGGGTTTGGTGGCTGTATTTATACGTTTCATCACTTGACGAACGTTGTTAAGATTAATTTCCTTCATTAAGTTGGCGTTTGCTGTTCTCATAAGCCCCCCTGCTCGATGAACGTAGGGATCAATTCATCAGGTATTCCGTTTAAGTATGATTGTACCTTAATGTCGTCTAGTTTTCATCTTCATACCTTAAATACGACAGTGTTAACTATTATATCTCGGGGTCCATCAAACTAAATTGCAAAGAATTGAACCTGGCTCGGATTAACAAAAAGGACCTTTAATGATTAAGAAGAAGAGCCGCCAATTTTAGCCGCTCTTCCATTACTTCTATCATCCTCAGGTTAATTGGTAATTACCCATTTTTGCCGATCAAGAGTAGGATCAAGCTCGCTTAGGGACAGTGTCGACCCATCCGCTGATACTTCCAGCGCTTTCTTATGATGAGCAGAAATAATACTTACGGTACCATCATCATTTTTGTGAAAAATCCAACGCTGATTGTTATATCCGAGATAAGGGTATAACTGAATTTTATTTTGCCCTGTGTCTAGATCAAGCGCCTGACCGGCTGTTGTACGAATAGAATAGGAACCTGAATCGTCCCCCGTCGGCACGAATACCCACTTCTGATCCGTAGAATCATTCGCATCCTTCAGGGTAACAGCTTCACCATTTGCGAGATTTGCTGTATAGAGAGATTTCTGTAGTTTTGCATTTACTAGACTGGATGTGGTCAAGTTGGCAGGTGTTTCTCCGCTCACGTTAACGTTTTGATATGAAGCATATCCGCCAAATACATGTAATCCAAAGCGACCTTTTGCAAAAGTGCCATCCAGGTCGATCACTTTCTGCCCGTCCACATAAACTACAATATGCGGGCCCTTCGCTTCGATTTTTACTTTATAGGTTTGACCTGGCTGAATGAACGTCGGAACTTTCGCCAGTATTTGACGCTCTTCAAAACGGCCTTCGATTTTATAAAAGAGACGTACGGACTTCATATTCGGATCCAGATTTAAATAGTATCCACTGCGTCCATCTTCGCTGGCGCGGAACAACATAGAGCCTGCTCCCCCGGATTTCCCTAACATCATATCTGCTTCATAAGTAAAGTCTCCAGCCTGCTTCTCTGCGATATAATTCGCGTCACTCAAGTAATTTCCACGAATTCCATTTTCACTAATGACCCAGGAGGCTGCAGAAAGATCTTTAGTCCATCCACCTAAGTTCGTATGAAATTCACCATCAGTTACCTTAACTAATACGCTTGTTGATATCTTCCCATTTGGAGTAGAGACAGTAATGATCGACTCGCCTTCTTTTTTAGCTACAATGGTTGCCTGTAAGTTATCTGCCATGTTTAGTTCAACTACATCTTTGTTACTGGAATTCCATTTCAGCGGCTGTGTACCATTGCCTGTTCCATTCTCTACCATTGCAAAGAGTGTGTCACTTTGCCCCTTGCTCAGTTCACGATCATTTGTATCCATCATTATCTTGGTAGCGGAATTGGACTCCTGATACCATACAGAGCCTAACCGATTCACCTTCAGAGATACGACCTTTACGTTGCCTCCATTGGTGTAAAAGCTCAAAGCTCTGCTGGCTGGATCCGGAAAAATGACATCAGAGAAAACGACTTTACCGTTGTTGCCAAAAACCTCAACAGAAGACTCGTCTACAAGGATACGCATCTTAACACGCTTATTCTCCGTTTGCATTGGCGCTTCATGTCTTGTACTAAATAAACTCGAAAAATCCGTCAAACCAGATGCAGACCGATCCACGAAAATCTGACTCTCACTAGGTTTATATCCAACTACCGTTTTCTGACTTCCACCTACACGAACGTTAAAACCAAATTCACTTACCTGACTGCCTGCAGGAATTTCTACTTCAGCTTCAATCTCGTATGCACCAGAGGTAACCCCTTTCAATAGATTCTGAGAAGAAGGACTCACCTCTTTGTTAACAGTAGAATACAGCTGACTACGCAGCAATTCCAACTCCTTGATCGGACTTTGAGCGAGCTGAATCCCATCTTTTGTCGTCACTAATGAGACTTCTCTTGGGATTGACAGTACGCCCTTCCAATGGGGCGTTGGGAAAGCAAACGGATAGTCCCAGTTTGTCATCCAAGCCATCATTACGCTGCGATGATCTGGCATGTTCGAAAAAGACATCGAAGCGTAGAATTCTTTTCCAAAATCTGTTCGCAATACTTTCCCTGCCGGATTATCATTAACAAATTTACCTTCCGCTGTTAAATGACCCACAAAATATTCAGCATCTGATCCGCCTGTTTTGGGATTCGCTCCTGTACTAATCATCAGAACCCATTTCTTCTGTGATGTTCCGTCTACCGAAAGTTGAAGCAAATCTGGACATTCCCATACACCGCCGCGAACATAATCCCCGTATCCCCAACTATCTGTCAGGGTCCAATCAAGTAGATTCGTTGAAGTAAAGAAACGAATATGATCTCCACCGGATACAACCATGACCCAGCTGTTATTGTCGTTATCACGAATCACTTTCGGATCACGGAAATCCCAACCTCCGGGCTCCCCTCCATTATCGCCTGGATTCTCGATAACCATTGGACGCGCCTTGGAATATTCCCAAGTACGACCTTGGTCCTTGCTGTATGCAAGACCGATACGCTGATTCCCATTCGGGCCATCGGGATTATAGGAAGTGTAGTAGGCAATTAGCCCCTTACCTCCTGAATCCCCGAACAAGCCTGATGCATTCGTCAAATCTGCCACAGCCGATCCAGACCAGACATGTCCATGATCATTCCACGGCAGCGCAATCGGTAGCCGCTTCCAGTTCAGCATATCTTTACTGACAGAATGTGCCCATGTGCCTCCGTCCTGATGGAATAGATGATATTCTCCTTCGAAGTAGACCAGTCCATTCGGATCACTTGCAGAACCACGAATTGGCGTATAGTGATATTGAGGACGATATTTTTCATTATAATAACTGCTAGCATCCGTCACATAAGTATCCTGGAAGTAAGCCGTTCCTTGTTTAACGACGATTCCTGCATATCCATCGGTGTAGGTTTTATCTGTTAGATCGATTGCAGCCGGGGTGTATCCGTCTAGGAAGACCTGAATTCTGTTTCCATTTGCCTTTATCTCAACGTGATGTTTTGCTCCGGTCTGACTTGGATAGGTATGCTGTGAACTTGCAAGGGTTGTTCCGTTAGCTTTCGTCAAGCTTACACGGACCTGATTTCCTTCCTTCGTAAGGGCAGCTTCATATCCCTTTGTTCCATCAGCCGATGAACGAAAGGCGAGCGCTGCAACAGAATCAGGACGAAGAGATATATTACCTTCATATACAAAATCAGCAGCTTGTTTGTTATATATTTGCAGTGACTTACTCTGGTTTGCCACCATTCCTTTTTTGCCGCTGATATTAGGCTGCCATTGTCCTTGATTTGTAACCACAGCACCAAGATTTCCTTTCAGATCACTTACGATTATGTTTTGGAACAAAACAGAACCATCCCATACATTGAGTCCTAGCCTACCTGTACGATACGCGTTATCCTGAACCTCAATCACAGGTTTATATGCATTGTCCCAATATACTTTCAGCAATGCCCCCTCTGCTTTCACCTTGAGATGATAGATTTCGCCTACCTTGACTGTAACTTTTCGCTCCTCTTTTAATCTCCCTTCACTACCACTTGCGTCTTGTAAACGAATCATACCTGCATTCGGTACGATTTGGAGCATGTAGGAACCCCAGCCATCTTCATTAGAACGGAACAATAAGGTCGCGTCAGCTTTCATATCCTTGATCATGACGTCAGCTTCATAGATAAAATCCTCTGACACCGTTTCGGAGATTGCCATTACATTTTCTTTTGGATCGGAAGTCAGTAAGATTCCTTCAGGAGTATCCACCAAGTTACCTTTTCCTTTTATTTGCCAACCTGTCAAATTCGTTTTTGTATTGGTTACGCTTTCAAAAATAGAAAGTCCCTCCTTAGCTCGTTTGCTTACCTCCTGTTCAGCGAGCGCAGCCCATCCAGTCCCGGGATTTGCTACATAAATGCCTGCTGAAGTCATTACAAGTCCTATTGCCATAAGAAAGCATATTGCGACTTTTCCTTTATTTTTCATCTTCTTTGCCCTCTTTTTCTATCATTAATATTGAAAAACAAGAAGGAGGCCAATTCATTACTGCACTGACCTCCTCTATATATTCTTTTACAATTGAGCAGAAATCTGACTTTCCAGTGCTGTGAGTCCAAGAGCCAGAGCACCGCATAATCCCGCCTGTTGGCCTAACCCTGGTGGAACGATATACTCATCTATGTGTTCCAAAATAGTACTTGAGCTGACATAGCCGTTCAGGTTCTGAAGCACAGCCTGACGGATCAGTGGAAACAATTGTGACTGCTGCATAACACCACCACCCAGAATGATTTTCTGAGGAGAGTTAAGCAATATAGCACCCGTAATCGACTGTGCAATATAAAATGCTTCCATTTCCCATGCAAGATGATCCATATGAAGTTCATGGCCCTTCTTCCCCCACCTTGCTTCAATAGCAGGACCTGCCGCCATCCCTTCTAGGCAGTCCCCATGATAGGGACATCCCCCTGGGAATACATCGTCAGGATGGCGTCTCGTAAGAACATGACCCCCTTCAGGATGCACAAGACCATGAATGAGTTTACCTTCTGAATACACTCCCACACCAACACCCGTGCCAACTGTATAGTACAAACAGCTGGATAACCCTTGGGCAGCGCCCCATTTGGCTTCACCAAATGCCGCTGCATTGACATCCGTGTCCCATCCAAAAGGAACCGAAAAGTTTCTTTTCAAAGTGCCCAGCATATCGTAATTTCCCCACCCTGGCTTTGGTGTTGTAGTAACGTAACCATACGTTGGGCTGTCTGGGCGTATATCGATCGGACCGAACGATCCAATTCCGATAGCTTCTACTTGCTTGCCTTGAAAATATTGAATAACTTTGGGCAACGTCACCTCAGGATGTTCTGTTGGGAAACTAATCTGATCTTCAATTTCCCCATTTTCATTCCCAATGCCACATATAAACTTCGTCCCGCCAGCTTCAATCGCTCCTATACGCATATACATGACTCCTCTCGATGACTAATTCTTGTCTTGCTCAGCAGAGGGAGTAAGCTCATAGATATCCAGGGAAATCAGCAAGTCATTCTCATTTTCTGCAAACACAGCTATACCTTTAGATTCTAGTCCAGGGAATATAAGATCCGTAATCACTGCCTGACCACCATTACTGAACGCCTCAACTGAAGAGCGATCCACATAAATACGGAGATCATTTGACTCATCAAGCGCTTCGAGCTTAGCTGAATGATGTCCTACGAAATGTTCGTGGAAATCATGCTGACCTGAAGCCATCCGATCTACATAAAGCTCCTCTGTCTCACCGTTAATACCGATTATTGTTTGACTATCCGCACCTACTCTTACTTTGAAGCCTACAGATTTACCTCGAGTGAACTCAGCTATAATCTCATAAGATTCCAAGTGAATCTCCTTAAGAAGAGTATTGATTTCTTGCACCGTTGCCTCTTTCACAGAAAGGACTTGTACACGAGCAGATTCCAACTCTTGTACCGGCTTCTGCACAAGAAAGATCTCCCCTTGTCTTGATTCGAGTTGAAGCTCCCTTGCAATCGTCATCGCGCCGCGGAATTCTTCTGCCGGCGTCTTGTTAGCATACATCCAGTTGCTCATCCAGCCGATAAATAGTCGTCTTCCATCTTCAGCCGGTATATCAGACCAGCTTACACCTGCATAATTATCTCTTCCATAATCAATCCAGCGAACTTTTATCGAATCTTCATCTGGCGTGAACACTTCTCCATCAAAATCCCCTGTGAAATACTGAGTTCTTGACCCTTCCACAAAAGCGGGATCCGCACCGATGCTCACAAGCATCACCCATTTCGTGTTCGAATGATCGCCATCAATAGCAAGTGGGAACAAGTCTGGGCATTCCCATACCCCGTCATGAGAACCGATTCCGTTACCAAATTCGCTGGCATATGTCCAGTTAATTAGATCAGGAGAATGATATAAACACACCGTTTGACCACAAGCTACAATCATCACCCATTGATTCGTATCTTGATTCCAAAATACTTTGGGGTCACGGAAATCAATGAATGTATCATGTTCAAGTACCGGGTTTCCTTCATACTTCGTCCAGGTTCTTCCGTTATCTTTACTGTAGGCCAAGCTTTGACGCTGAATGGCTGGCTTGCCTTCTGGCATATCCAAATGATGCGTAAAAATCGCTACTAAACCTGGTTTACCTTCAAAAAATCCAGTCGTATTATTCCAGTCAACTACAGCACTGCCGGAAAAAATCATACCTAATTCATCTGGAGCGAGAGCGATAGGCAGTTCCTCCCATGTAACAAGATCCTTGCTGACCGCATGGCCCCAGTGCATAGCTCCCATGGTCATTCCACCCGGATGGTGCTGAAAGAACAAATGATATTCACCCTCAAAATAAACCATTCCGTTTGGATCGTTCATCCACTTTTCCTTAGGGGAAAAATGATACACACCTCGGTAATTTTGTTTCGCAATCGTAGACATTATTGTTTTCTCCTTTACTCCCGTAATAAGATCTTAGTTCTAAGATCATCTCTCTTTATATAGATGAAGGTCGTGTATAGCAGTGTAACTGCATGGAACACGGCCTTCACCCCACAATATTAATCATTTGTTATTGGGTTGCTCTATCATATCCGCCTTGTTTAATTTGAAGCCATTCTTGCAAGCCCAGACGATCCAATTCTTTCAGATATTCATCCCACTGCGCTTCGATTTTACCGTTTTGGTACCATTCCGTGCGCATTCTAAGCACGTAGGCAAAAAGATCCGTTTCAATTGTCGTAAGGCGATCAAGCTCTTGAATGGAGTGGAATACACTCGGCATTACGTTTTCTGCTTTCATCTTTGGCGCCATGATATTCTTGATAATATCCATTCTGCTTTTGGCATCATCCGGCATGGTTGTGTATTTCCCATAATAAGAATCAAGAATAGCAAGGGGTCCACCGACACTTGTTTTCTCACGTAGTTCTACAGGAGCTGCACCCTCCAGTGGCAAATGTTTCAGCATTCCTTTTTCTTTATCAAATTCGAAAATATTCTGCTGTTTTTCATCTCCATACGTCCCCCAGTTGTTCTGTACAGATTGAATCGGATCGAAGAGTTGATCAACCCATTTCGCTGTCGTTTCCAAGTTCTTATTGGCGCTTGTGACAACCATCTTACCTCTTCCCAAACCAAGCGCGTTCGTTCTTGTTACGTTAACTTCACCATCGGGTCCAGCAAGTGGAGGCATAACTTCGTAGCTGTCATTATCTCCGGTGATGTTGGCCTTATCCCATGAGAAGTAAAGTCCGTATTTCTGATCCTTTCCTTTTGCAAGGTAAGTACTCCAGTCTTGTGTGTAGGCTTCAATATCAATGAGTCCTTCTTTATACAGCTCGTTAATAAAAGAAACTGCTTCCTTGTAGTCTTCTTGTGCCGCCGTAAATATCACTTTCCCATCATTGCTCACAACCGCATGGTCAGGGTTCTCACCCAATCCAAACGAAGCAAATAGGAATGCCAGATCTTCTGCTCCAGGCTTGTTAATAAAGGACAATGGAATTTCGTCAGCCTTACCGTTGCCATTTGGATCTTTTGTCTTGAATGCAATTAATACTTCTTTTAATTCTTCCGTTGTTTTAGGCATATCAAGGCCCAGCTTCTTAAGCCATTCCACATTGATCCAAGGCATACTATCTACCGCCTGGATTCTTTCTTTACCGCTACCCAGCTCTTCAATCCATGGAAAGGCATATATATTGCCATCTGGTGCCGTAATCATACTCTTATATTCTGGTGCTTCTTCCAGCACCTTTTTGAAGTTTGGCATATTATTCTCGATGAGATCATTCAGCGGGACGATGGCACCATCTTTAGCAAGCTTGAGCAGCTCATAGTCACTGTAGTCCGCATTAAAAATAGCATCAGGAAGATCACCGCTTGCCACAGCCAAGTTTCTTTTTTCAACAAATACGTCTTTCGTGAAATTCTTCCAATTAATATGAACATTCGTCTTTTCTTCAAGACGTTTATTAATCAGTTTTTCATTTGGATCAGTTGGTGCAAGTGGAGAGCTTTGCGTAATAAAGTTCAAAGTTACTTTACCGCTGGCGTCCTGTTCTTTACTAGCTGCACTTCCCCCTCCTCCTCCACCGCATGCACTAAGGAACATAAGTGAAGCAAGTACAGTTACAGAAGCTGCTTTCGTCGAAACTCTTGATTTCTTAATTCTTTTCATAGGGTATGACCTCCAAATTAGATATGAATGAATTAATTTTTATCTATGTGCAGCCTGTTTCCTACTTAAGGGAACCGACCATAACACCTTTTTCAAAGTACTTCTGGAAGAACGGATACATAACAATGAGTGGCAAACTGGAAACAACAATGGCAGCATACTTGATGATTTCAGACAATCGCTTCATTTCCGCCATGGCGAGTTGGTCGCTGATCATGCCCGGATCTACCTGATTCTGGATCAAGATGGAACGCAACACGAGCTGCAGTGGATGAAGATTCGGATTATCTAAATAGATCATAGCGTCAAAGTAGGAATTCCACTGGCCAACAAAGGCATAAAGAGCGAGCACAAAAACAATCGGTTTGGAGAGCGGTAATACGACACTGAAGAAAATCCGCATCTCCGAAGCTCCGTCTACATTAGCGGCTTCCTTCATTTCATTCGGAACTCCTTTGAAGAAAGTTCTAGAGAGAATGATGTTCCAAACATTGACCGCCCCTGGAATGATCACCGCCCATACTGTATCAAGCAGACCAAGGTTCTTAACGAGCAGATATGTAGGTATGAGTCCACCCCCAAAGAACATGGTGATAATAAACAAGGTCATGAAAAACCCTTTTCCTTTGAGCCTGTCATCGGACAGTGCGTAACCGGCACAGATTGAGACGAGAACGGTAATCATAGCAAATGAAACAGAGTATAAAACAGAGTTTCCAAAACCTCGGATCATGGCCGGATTAGAAAGAATTTTTTTATACCCTTCTAATGACCAGTCCGAAAGATTGAATGATAATCCTTTACTGAGCAGCACAGATGGATCCATAAAAGAAGCAATCACTACATAAATCAAAGGAAGTACGATGATAAGTACGGCCAGTGTCAGGAAGATCGCGTTCAGCACGACGATAAAGCGATCTAATCCGGAATGTTTAATAGGCATAGCTTGTTGCTCCTTTCTTAGTAAAGACCGTCACCCTCATTCAGTTTCTTCACGGTGAAGTTAACTGTGAGGAGCAAGACGATGTTGATGATAGAGTTAAACAATCCTACTGCGGCTGAATAGGCATAATCGCCCGACTGCAAACCAATTTTATAAACGTAAGTCGGAATGATTTCTGAGGTTGGCAAGTTCATCGCCGTTTGCATGAGGTAGGCTTTTTCGAAGCCAATTGACATAATCCCACCAGCTGCAAGGATAAATACGATAGCCATAATTGGACGAATGGTTGGCAGATCGATATGGCGTATTCTTTGTAGAAGATTAGCGCCATCGAGATTGGCTGCATTATGTAACTCAGGATCGACATTAGCAAGCGCTGCTACATAAATAATGGATGCCCAACCGGCTCCGGTCCAAATATCAGATAAAATGTAGATCGAACGGAAGTACTCGGGACGAGACATGAACATAATTGGTTCACCTGTAAGCCAGGTAAAAAACTGGTTAATCGGTCCCGTTGGGGACAAGAAGATAAACAACATCCCGACCACAACGACAACAGAAATAAAGTTAGGTGCATACAAGAACAATTGAATGTTCTTTTTGACGCCTGCACGGCGAATTTGATTCAACATCAAGGCAAGCAGGATCGGAATTGGAAAACTCAGAATTAATCCGAAGAAACTTAATTTAAGCGTATTCAAAAAGATTACTTCGAAATTGGGAGAAGAAAGGAATTTCTCGAAGTTGTACAAACCTACCCATTCACTCCCCATGATTCCTTTGATTGGGCTGAAATCTTTAAAGGCTATAATCGCACCATACATAGGACCGTATTTAAAAATAAGGGTCAGAATCACAGCTGGTGCGAGCAAAATATAAAGAAAGTAGTGCTTCTTTAAATAATCCATTAAGGAACTCTTATGTCGCGTCACCGTTATTCCGTGTTCGGCTTCTATTGGGTTATGCAATGCCTTTACCTCCGTTCTTATCAATGTTTACATCTTGATGCAGTAAGGGCTTTCAATCTCACTTATGTCCTGCTGCTTTTACAATTTACCAAACACTTAATCGTTCGTCAATACATTTTGTAAAAATATTTATGTGCATATGACAAATTATTCTGTTCATAAATGACGCATACTATTTTACATAATTACAAATACAGCCAATTTAAATAAGGATATATACTTTAATCTCATCATTTTCTCAATAACATAAAAACAAAGCTATTTTTTTGCACATATACAACCTAATAAAATGTAAACTAAATTGTGCATTTGTAAATATAACGTTGCTATTTTTAGCAAACTAATATACATTAAAGAGAGTTGGAATAATGGCAAATAGTACACTATTTGTGGCGAATATTAAGAACAAGAATATAGAGGTGAATTACATAGGTGGCCAGAGAAAAAGTAACCATACAAGATATCGCGGATGCTTTAGGAATCTCCAGAAATACAGCTTCTAAAGCCCTAAATGGAACGAACGGTATACCTGATGAAACCAGAAACAAAGTAATTAAGAAAGCAATAGAGTTAAAATATAAACAATTTGCTTTTATGGACACCGAGAGTGTTCAATCCAGAAACTCTGGAAACATCGCTTTATTAACAGAAAACTTACCTAACACTTCCCATTTTGGGTCGAAACTGATCAGTGGCATGGAAAAAAGAATCAGTGCAGAGGGATATAATTTATCCATGCACATTATTAGAGACATTGATCAAGAGTCCCTGTCTCTTCCTAATAATTTTGATGTCTCCAATGTAGACGGAATTATTTGTATTGAATTGTTCAATTCGGAATATAGTAAGTTGATTACAAGTCTAGGTATTCCAACTATTTTCATCGACTGCTCTGCAGATGTCTGTTACCCTGAATTCCAAGCAGATGTACTTCTCATGGAGAACGAACACAGCACATACCAACTTACCAAAAAGTTAATTGAGGGCGGTTACAAATCACTGGGGTTCATCGGGGACTATAATCACTGTAGGAGTTTCAATGAAAGATGGGTGGGCTTTAATCGCGCACTAATAGAATCCGGGATTCAGCTTGATCTCACACAATGCATTCTCGATGACGATCAACTATTTTTCTCAAGTCCAGAGTGGGCAGATACTAGACTAAGTCAAATCAATGAGCTCCCTTCTGCTTTCGTGTGTGCTAACGATTATATTGCGGTTACCTTTATGAAGTCACTCAAAAATGTACTTTCCATTCCTAACGACATCGTCATTTGTGGTTTTGATAACGGTCCTGAATCAAGCATTGTAGAACCCCATCTTACTACGGTTCATATTTATAGTAATGAGATGGGTGTCAAAGCAGCCGAAATGCTACTTTCCCGAATTCATGATCCGAAGCAACCCTATCAGGTTTCTCATATTTATACCAAACTCATCATAAGAGACTCTACGCCTAATATCAGTTGATGAATTCATAATTTTGAGATAAAAAAATAACCTAAGAAAATGAAGCAAAGAACCCAAGCGATTTAAAATTCAATCGCTTGGGTTCTTTATGTTTGTTAGACTACAAGAATGACCGTCTACTCCCTTTATTGGAACGATAGCTCTTAATGGCATTAATCAAGCCGATGCACGATGTGATGTCAACAAAGAGGGCGTCTCTTATTCATTCCCCATCGTGCTGATGTCGATGACAAACCGGTAACGGACATCTGAAGCAAGGACACGCTCCCAGGCTTCATCAATCCGATCAGCAGAAATGACCTCGATTTCAGATGCAATATTATGTTCAGCGCAGAAATCAAGCATTTCTTGAGTTTCACGAATTCCGCCAATCATCGATCCGGCAAACGAGCGGCGGTGGCCGATCAGCGAGAATACGTTTACTGCCAAAGGATCAGCAGGCGCACCGACATTGACTAATGTACCATCCAGCGCCAAGAGCGAAAGATAGGCATCGATATTAATCTGCGCGCTTACAGTATTTACGATTAGATCGAACGAACCGGCAAGCTGTTTAAATGTCTCCGGATCGCTAGTGGCATAATAATGATCCGCCCCTAATTGCAATCCGTCTTCCTTCTTCTTCAGGGACTGTGATAAAACAGTAACCTCAGCCCCCATGGCATGAGCGATCTTCACAGCCATATGTCCAAGCCCACCAAGACCCACTACAGCTACTTTTTTACCGGGAGCTGCTCCCCAATGACGCAGAGGTGAATAGGTGGTGATTCCTGCACACAGAAGCGGTGCAGCAGCATCAAGCGGAATACTGTCAGGGATCCGAACCACAAAATCCTCGGTTACGACGATATGAGTGGAGTAGCCGCCTTGCGTATACTGCCCGTACCGGTCGATAGCTCCATAGGTGCCCGTATTTCCACTCAGGCAATACTGCTCCTCACCTTTATGACAATTACTGCACTCTCCACAGGAGTCAACCATACAACCTACCCCTACCCGGTCGCCCACTGAGTACTTTGTGACTTCAGAACCAATCTGGCTGACAATTCCGGCGATCTCATGTCCCGGAACGAGTGGATAGTTGACCGGTCCCCACTCCCCGCGGGCAGTATGAATGTCCGAGTGGCAAATACCAGCGTATTTAATCTCAATAAGAACATCGTGCGGCTGCAGTTCTCGGCGTTCGATTGTGGTTAGCTTGAATGGACCTTCCTGACTGAATGTAGCGCGTGCATTAACTTTTATCATAGTGAAACCTCTCTTCTGGTTAATAATAAAATCTAAAACGTCAGCTTTACAAAACATATGTTATTACTTAAAGTTAACTCTAAGTCAAGCACAAAATATATTTGAGATTGGAGATAGATGATGAAGACATACTCCATAAGTGAAGTTGCAGAGTCCTTTAACATGACACCACATACCCTACGTTACTATGACAAGGAAGGTCTTTTCCCTTCTATAGAAAGAACCTCCGGCGGTAAACGTATATTCAAACAATCCGATATGGACGCTTTAAAGGTAATTGAATGCCTGAAGTCATCCGGGATGCCAATTAAAGAAATAAAACATTTCATTGAGTGGTGCTCTGAGGGGGATTCCACCTTACAGCAAAGATATGACATGTTTCTGGAGCGGAAAGCTTCCGTAGAAGCGCAGATGGAAGAATTGAAAAAAACGATGGAAGTCATAGAACACAAATGCTTCTACTACAAGACTGCCTTGGATAGTGGTACGGAAGATATCCATAAAAATAATAAAATAAAAAGTTTATCCGCTCATTAGGAATGTACCTTCAAATTACAGTAAAGGCGGGGCAGATTGATCTGCCCCGCCTTTCTTTAATTCATAAATTTTTTAATTGGTACGCCTTTTTGCCAGAAGCTTCTCCGTAAAATTCACATCAAAAAAATGAATGATGGGTCCCAGACCAAGTGCTGACACCAAAGTTCCTAAGCCTACAATGCCTCCTGCCAGGAAACAAATCAGAGCACAAAGAGCATCCGTAAACATCCGGTGCCAAAAATAAGATATTTTAGGGAAGTTCTCTCTCATAATCAGGGACAAGCTGTCGTAGGGAGCTACTCCCACCTTCGATGTCTGATACAGGGATACCCCAAAACTGCATACCACCACGCCAATTGCTACGATAACCACTCGCTGCCATAACAAATGAGGTTCGCCGAACAGAGATAGCCAATTATTATGAAAGAAAGTAGCAATATATCCTAAAAGAATTGCGTTTACGAAAGTCCCGACTCCAATAAACTTTCGTCCTGTTATGAATTCGATTACAAACAATAGCAGGTTCAGTAAGATCAAAAAATTCGCATATGTTATACCGACGCTCTCTGCAAGTGCCATTGCCATACCGCTGAAGGGATCATTCCCCATGCCGGACAGCTTGAAAATACTAATTCCCATGCCCAGAAATACATTGCCGATAATCATAATAAGCAATCGTTTTTTATCGACGTTATGAATATATCCCCTCATATTGTCCATCCTATTTTCATATTAAAAATGCAACTTACAATAACGACGTCATTATATCATATTTTCTTGATTTGGATTGGAAAGAAATACAAAGATTACACAGAAAGGAGACGATTAAATGAAGGACGACAAGAAAGCTCCGCTTGACGGACGCGGCCCGGGTGTTGATCCCATAACCGAACCCGATTCAAGTCTGGCTGGCGATATGGGAGCAACAGGTAAGCTGGAAGAAATCGTGGGTGCTTTGCAGGGCGACGAACCAGAGATCACAGCTCCCGGCATTTCTCCTGATAAACAAAAAAATACAGAAACAACGGACTGAACATTGATTGAAGGGAACATTCCAGGAAAGAGGCTGTCCGATATTATTACAGCTAATGAGGTATCCCGTTTTATAATATTCCAGGATCCGGGATACTTTGTTATCTAATCACCTTTCCTAAAAAAACAAAGCAACTTATCCGCAGACAAGTCGCCTTTTAATACTTTAATGTCAACAGATCTACTTTATGACTTTAAGCTCACCGCTTTCAACATTATCAAGTCCAACTCTTCCTGTGACAACAGCATCAAACACCATGACTGACCAACTTCTTTTGGGACAATATCATCATTGTCAAAATTGTAAAAATCAAATGACTCTAAATGCTTATACTACTTGTTCACATATGATTTGTTCAACCTGCAAACTTGGATTTTTAAAAACAGGCAATATTTTTTCCAAATACCAAGTAAAGTCGGTAATATCAATATCACTTTCAACTACAATTTTATTCCTATATATTGATAAACTGAAAACCATCTCATTCGTATTAAATATAAGCAAATCGCATCCGGCTTTAGAATCTCTTCGTAACAATTGAATTCCAATAGTTTCACATAACCAATTGAAATCATCATCATCACCTATCGGTAGAAATGTAACAATCCCCTTACTATCGACGTAATCCCAACCTTCATTTACAAAGTGCTGAATTAAATTTGGTACTGATAAAATTGCACGACTACGCTCGCTTAAAAAACCTCCAACCCCGTATATGCGGCTTCGGAAGTTATTCATTGACGCTGCATTTCGCAGTTACTCTAAGTACAGAATCCCAAAATCACAGCTTCTATGAAAATCTGGTTTGTTCGAATGAACTTTGCTCCATGTTCCAAAATGCGGATAGGTCGTATCGTCGCCGCACTTGTAAAAGTTACCTCTTATCCTTTTTCCCGGTACTGCCCGAAAATCCGAAAAATAAGATTGTACCCAAGCCCATGAGATCGAAAAGCTTAATTCCCAATACACTCCTCCTTTATCATTGATTTGATCCGTGGTGCATAGGACGTGGAAAAGTGCCGGATTGATAGTGATTGGGAAGCGATCATACCGATCTGCTCCTATCTGCAAGAGAATTACGCCATTCGCATTAAATTCGAAATTCATATAGCGCTGGTCCGAATCCGGAGTAGGCTGAAAAAAGAACTCGATGCAGCTATCCTTATACACGGGATCATTCATGTTTCTATATGTTCGTATTGGATTCTTTTCATAAACCTTAAACTGAAGCTTCAGATCGTCCTGACTGTAATTTAATCTTGCTGTAACGACCGGGTTATACCCTTTAAGCCATTGATACTGCTTGATGATCTGGACTTCTTCTGTATCTGAACCATCCGTCTGATTTGTCAGGCGGGAAATTACTAAGGTTTCTAATTTTCTTTCCATGGTTCATTCCCTTCTGTTCGGAATCCCACTGGGGCTAACACAGCAAAACAACCCCATTAATTAACTTGATTATTTAGACCCGCGATTCCCCGGTTTTCCAATACGCAGTTTCGATCACCGAGATTTCGCACGGCCGTCTGCCGTTACCTGTATTGGAGGATGAAGGAGACTGCCCGCTCTATATCCCTCTCAGGCTCTCCTGCAAGGTGGCGAAGGAGGCGTCAAAATCTACCTTCCCCTCGCCCAACGGAACCTCCTGGAATATGACTTCGGAGCTTACAAGCTCTGCAATCCGTTGATGATCCAGCGGCTGATATCCGATGGCACCGTACACATCCCTTGGATCGACCGGCTGATGTCGGATGCTGTCCTTCACATGGATGTGGACGATATAGTCCTTCAGCAGGTGTATACCATACACCGGGTCATCCCCTGTTACCATCACCATGTTGGTCCACTCTTATTTCGCGCAAGGTAACGTAATTCCTTCATGGATTGCCCGGTCGGCCAGGAGAGCGATATCCATCGCCCGGCATGCATCCTCCATTGTCGGTATAGCGGGCAAGTTGTTCTCCAGCATGGACAGGAAATAGTCCAGTTGGGCACCCGTAGGCTTCACGGAGAAGTCCATATTGATCTGCCGAACCGTTCCTTTCCGGTGGTCTTCGACCTCAACCAGATTTCCCAGATGCTGATCCTCTCGCGGTCGATCGTTCTTGTAGATGATGCGGATCCGGCCTGCCGGTCCGATGAATTCCTTCCGGTTATCAGTCGGAAGCCCCTTACCCCACCCCGTCTCAAAGTAACCGATGGAGCCGTCCGACAGACGGAGGGTCATGAGTCCGTAATTGTAAGTGTACGGCGGGACTTCTTCATAGAGACGCTGCCCTATCCCGTTGACGCTTACCACTTCCGCCCCTGTAGCCCAACGCATCACATCGATATAATGGACGCCGCAATCCACGATCGGCGAGACGTCCCGGAGCAGGGACAATTGGGAAGCCCAATTTTTGGAGGGCTTCAATTGGGATAACCGGATGACCAAGGGGAAGCCGATAGCGCCCTCCCGGATCATCTTCATAACCGCCTGGTACGTGGTGTTATGGCGAAGGATGTGACCGATCAGGACCTTGGTTTTGGCTCCACGGGCAAGCTTCATGAATTCCTGCGTTTCCCGTGCATTGCCCGCCATCGGCTTCTCGCATAGGATATGTTTCCCTGCAGCGAGACAATCTTTTGCGATCTCCAGATGGGAGGATGGGTATGTGGCGATAATGACCAGATCCACATCGTCACGCTCGATCAAGACCCGGTAATCCGTGCTCCAACACTCGGCTCCGTATTGGCTTGCCACTAAGGAGGCCCTGTCCCGGTTCCAATCCGCCACGCCGATCAACCGGACCCGCTCCTGTCGTAATATCGCGTCCAAGTGGAGAGAGCCCATATAACCGCAGCCTATCACGACCGCCCCGTACCTTTTCATGATGCATCCATCCTATCCTTCTCACTCGCGGAGGTTATTTTATGTTAATCCAAGCTCCTTGTTGGGAGAATCCGAAGTCTCCCTACTGCGTCTAGTCTTCTTGGGCATTGATGACTTACCATTCTTCATGCATATCCTTCTCTTACATTTGTATTATACCGGATTACTACAGAATAACTTTTATCTAGTTATGATACCTTGTTACCTTTATTATATAAGAATGATGGAGAGTTTTATTTAGCTAAGAAAGTTACTTTTTGCACGATTCCGTTATTCCGTCTAATACTATGTAAGGGAGCTGTCCCGCTATGCCCCCCCTCTCCAACGCTGGTCCGCAAGCCAGTCCCCTTCCAGGAATGAACTCCCTCCATCCATTACGCGCATTTCTAGAGGGTCGCACCTCGCTTGTTCCCGAGAAGGAGGCTGTACGATTTCGAGCTGCTCTATGTATGCCATTGCGATGGAGGAGCGAACCTACACAGTGTTACCTGGGCAGCCTATCGTTCTGCTTTCCGGCGTCTACCACCGGAAGGCAAAGGAGGCTGATCCGACCACCAAACTGATCGGGATCACGGTGAATTGCAGTAGGTAGAAGCGCAGAACTTAAAATCTTGCGGTACGTGAGTACCGTACGGGTTCGCCCCCCCGCCCTCAGCAGTTACAAACTTAATTATCTGAATATGCTTTTTTTATGTTCAATTAGCCCAACTACTTAAATTAACAAAAAAGCAACTCCCTTGTTGGCAAGTCGCTTTTAAAACACTCTATAGTGAATCTTTAGTTATTATTTAAGATCCTAGCGCTTAGCCTTATAAAACTCATGATACAGCTTCATGAGTGCCCGCTTCTCTATCCGCGAAATTCCCAGCTCCTTCGCAATCTCCCTCTGTGTCCTCTCTTCCCCGCCTGTATCCAATCCAAACCGACCAACGACAACTTCTTTTTCCCTGTCATCCAAAATATCGAGATTTCGATAAATCTTGCTCTTCTCAATCTTCAGGTCGACCTCTTTAATGACATCATCAGCCTCGGAGCCAAGGATATCGATCAGCGTGATTTCATTTCCTTCCTTGTCTGTCCCAATTGGATCGTGCAGAGATACGTCTTTCCGTGTTTTCTTCAAGGATCTAAGGTACATCAGGATTTCATTTTCAATACAACGAGCCGCAAATGTGGCCAGTTTTGTCCCTTTGTTCGGGCGATAGCTCTCGATGGCTTTGATCAGGCCGATCGTGCCGATGGAAATCAGATCCTCCATGTCTTCTCCGGTGTTATCAAATTTCTTGAGGTTATGGACACGATATGATGTAAAAAACATACCAAATACGATCGTTTCCAATTTTCCAGGAACACAAACATCGGTGCAATTGTCTCATTCATACGTTAAGTTCCTATTCGTTTTTTCTCAATTTCATCTGTGCTATATTCTTGGACAATTTGTCCTTCAGCTTAGCAATATCCTGCGTAAGATTCATCATTTATATAAACGCTTCTTTTATCTTATAGCTTAGTAAAGAACAGCAAAGTGCAATTTGTGTTCACTCAAGTCTGGATGCATTATTTAATATATATTTCCATAATTAACTTGTTAAATGACCAGCACAGTGTTATTTATGTTTGGTGAAAATAAAGTATTAGACTGGAGTCGTTGATTTAACGTGGTTTTTGAAATGAAAAATCGTCAGCTTTTGAAAAATGAGTTTTAGACTGATCCATTATTAGAAGCAGCGGCGGACCAAGACTTGATAAATAAAGTCTTAGACTACCGCTGTTGTCGTTCAACTAACGTTCCCCGTTAGTTGAACAAGAAAAAAGAAAAAACAAGTCACATCAATTGAAGTTCAAGAAGATCCAAATTATCGCGAACGAGGGTCCTTTTGTCCTTATAGTCCCAATGGTCGATCAAGTTAGGCAGCTTCGTCAGATTGTAGTCTTTATTCCATGCCAACAAGTTGTGGATGCCTTCGAGCGTCTCTCGCTTCTTGTTTGGGACGATGTCCGCAATACGCTCTTCATAACGCTCCCAGATCCGTTCCTCCTGAACGGACAACGGCGTCATCAGTACGACGATCTTATCTACAGCATCAAAACTTGGCGCTACCCACGACCTGTATACGCCTTCTTTGATCCATGAATCGAGACCGATGATTTCTCTGAGTCGGCGGTCACGCTCATCCCCCGGTGCCTTTACGCCATACTCGTTCGATTGATGATCCCAGAAAATATTGTCTAGATCGTAATGCGGGATATGGAGTTTATCGCTCAATAACTCCGCGATGTAGGATTTACCGCTTCCTGAGCCGCCGATGATATGAATTCGGATTGCTAACAGCTCAGCTCTTTCTTCCTGATTGTATTCGTGGAAGCACCTATGCTGAGAGTATTTCGTCGTATTATTTAAACTATCCTGCCCGTTAGCTGAACAAAGGCAGCCGATCCACTGATCGATTGCCTTTGTGTCGTTATTGAGCTATCGTGTCCCGTTAGCGTGATGATGACCTAGCCTGAGAATACTTTATCAAACACATCTTGAAGGAATATCGCTTAAACGGTCTAAATGCACCTAAAAAACAGTCTAGATAAGAGAATAAACTGTTTTTTTGATGAAGAGGCATCGGCGTATGCCCATTATGTTCGCAGGAAATTGTTATCCCAACACTAACTCAAAACGAGCAAAAATATCTTCTTCATACCACATCGTGAAATTAGTTCCCCATGTTGTGTTCAATAGTGTAAACGTAAATTTATTGTTGTCTTGATGGTATTTGTTGTTATAACTTAGATTGTTATTTGTTCCGATTCCCAAAAGAGGGGCATCAATAGGTTTAATATTGATTTTTTTATCGCTGCCATCGTAAATTAACTCTTCAATCATGTGTTGCAACTTATTTCCGTGACCTACCACTTCAAAAGGTGAAATAACGGTATCAATTTTACGAATCTTAGTTAAGTACGGCGAATTCAAACGTGGTGTAATGTCAAAAGAATAAATTTCTGGATAACGAATTGCATCTTTATCCTTTAATAATAGTGCAATTTCAACTTTATCTCCAAATTGATATTTAACCTTTACAACTCTTGGAGCACCATACTCCTCCACAGCTCTTTGGCTATACTTTAAAGTTGCAATAATAGAATCATTTTCCATAACTAATTTCACAACATGTGGTGTGAAATTTTCATTCAATTGAATTCGTTTTTGAATTTCCATTCCTGGCTTTAAGAAGTCAATTGCCCACCAATTATGCTGTAATTCACGCAAATAGTTGTAACGTAGGTTATCATAGTCATTTTGCCCAGCAATTGTATAGTTCAGAACCCCGAGTTTGTTGTCCTGATCAAAGTAAAGTGTTCCATCCTTTTCTAAGTGGTTAATTGAACCATCGCTAGCAAACATAACTTGATACCCGTTTACCGAAATCAATTCTTCCAAACCACATTCAATACCTTGGTTTTCAAAGATATGATATGGAACTTCGATAAGTTTTTTAATGTTATTTTGATCTTTAGGCTCCAAACAAGCTATTGCACGATCAACGTTCTTGCGTTGTTCTTTCCATGAAGACTCATAAAATTTGTACGAACGATCAGTCCACTCATTATAAGTGAATTGCATTTCGCCAACAGTTGCATCTTTAACAATTCCATAAGCGTAGGTTAAATCAAGATCCGTAATTTGGTCTAAACTACGCGCTCGTTGGAAGTCTTTCTTTTCATAATTCATATAGTCACTGAAATAGCGTTTGATATCCATTCCCCAAGTATGCTCTGGAACTAACATCGCATAGAAATTAGCATCATCATTTTCTATTTTGTTATCAAACATGTAATTAGTTAAAATCCGATAATCACGAATGATTTTCGGATCAGACATCATTCCATGAATCCATGTGTCCCCAATCTCCTCTGTAATAACTGGCAGTTGGTCACGTACTTCCCAAATTTCATTTGCAAACTGATCCATTGAAGTCAATTCAAGCTCATAGTCTGGATACTCATTCGCCATTTTTGATAAAAAGACGTTTATTTTCTCTTTTGTTCCTGGACCACTATTATCATGAGTATGCATAAACGCCAGCTTATTATCTATGCAATCAATTCCGATTACGCCACCATAGTCGTCTGAATAAGAGACAATTATCTCACTTTCGCCATTCTTCCATAGGAATGTATCTGGAACTTCTGGAATTGAGCTCGAGCCATTTACACCAATGTGTAGGAATTTAATTCCTTGACGATATAACTCATCAACAATCCCGATAGTATGTCCTGGGACGTCAGTCATCTTTGCGCTTGTTGTTTTGTATCCATAACGAGCATCTAACTTCTTTGAGATTGAAGTCATGTAATGTAAAGTTTGAGGTGTCATAGTTTCAGATTCAAACGTACACGGGATTGCGTGCCAGCGAATGTAACCTTTCTTTATGGCGTCGTCTAGCTTTTTACAAGCTTCTTCATCCATGTTTTTGAAGTAATATTCAATAATAAAGCTACCTGTTGTCCAAACAAAGTCTTTGCCCTCTTTTCTTAAGTCTTCAGCTAAAGTGATTGCGTTTTGAATGTAATCATGGCAATACTTGTGCAAGACATTTTCTGCTAAATCGGTAAAACCAATGTCAAAATGAGTTTTGTTTACCACATAGATTTTTTTCATTTCTATAATCACGCCTTTCTTAGTCATAATACGTCGTGAAATAATTGATTTCAGGCTTTTACTCCACTTTTGTTTCTACAAGGTTCGGCCATTCCAATTCGGACTCTGAATCATGATCTCTCATAAAAAACCTCTTAATAATCCCAGGCTGTCGAGACTTTCTCGACAGCCTGAGGACATCATTGAATGATGTCCTCTTCGACGTGGGTTATAAGCTATCAAATATGTGGATTAAAATCAAATGCGACCCAAACGTATGCAATCTGCAATAATACCAAGGGTAAGCTTATGTTCCTTCTCGAAATGCTCTTTCTTTAATGATTCGAACAGCGTTTTCTTTAGCTTTATTCGAAAATTCAGCTATGTTCTAACATAGGCCTTGATTGTCCCCATTTCTTTTCCTACGCTATTACCATGGGGGCGTATCGAATAGCTGCCAACCATTGCAGGAATGATAAATGTTTCAGCATAATGAACTATAAATGGCTCAAAGGCATTTGTAGGGCTTTCGACTATAGCTTCCTCCCCCTCTATTAGATTGAGAACATTGACACCGCCATCAGTGTTATGGATGACTGGTCCTGAGAACCAATGTCTTCTAGTTTCAATAAACTGCCTGTCGTGTAAGCCTGTCTTTTCTTCGATCCATCCATCGCCTTCACCCATTTGTTCTAGACAATTGATTATATTTTCACTGACCCACTTCTCGTCTCTTTCCCATTGAATAGAATTGATTCCGTGTTCAAGATGGACAGGTCTTGGTATCCCATCCATCCCCAACCGTCCCCAGTCCCATAATTTAAACGTGAAGTAATTGGGTGTTGCACTTATTTCTAATACCAAGGAATCTTTACCCTGCGAATGAATAGTACCTGCTGGTATTAAAAAATGGTCATGCTTTTTAGCTGGAAATTGATTAATATACTTTTGGTCGTCAAATTTACTGCCTTCATCATATGATTGTTTTAAATCTTGAATCATTTCATTGGAATTTATATCATCCTTGACACCCAAATAAACGATAGCATCTTCTTTTGCATCAACGATGTAATAGCTTTCATCTTGCGTATAATGCACCCCAAACGTTTGTTGCGCATAATCAACCAATGGATGAACCTGTAAACTAAGATTTCCGCCCCCAAAAGTATCTAAAAAGTTAAATCGAATCGGGAACTCCGCGCCAAAACGTCCATATACCTTTTCACCCAAAAGATCAACTGGATGTCTAAAAACAGCATTAATAGCTGGGACTTCAATTTTTACGTCCCCGTATCTTAAAAAAAGACTATTTTCTTCTGGTACACCATTAAAGCTCCAAGCATAGTTTTCAACTGACGGATCAAGACCAAGCTTTTCTTTCATCCATTGCCCTCCCCATACTCCAGGGGCAAAGTAAGGAATCACTCTAAAAGGCTGGCTGACTGTTTGCTTTAATCCAGCTAAGTAGGTTGCCCCCTCTACCAGCTTTGGTTCATTGCTGCAGTTCGTATCTAATAGATAATCTATTTTTTCAAACAACTTCCTTTTATGTCTGTCCGCAACTGGCCATTCAAAGAAATAGCCTCTTTTAATCTTTCTAACCGCATCCTCATTATGGTTGTCTGCTCTCCAATTTGAAATTTCATTATTACTATATCTTTTTTGGATTTCCCACCTTGCCAAATCAGCATATATGAGAATATCAGGATCACATACAAGAGTAGCACCAGAACCATAAATAATGATTAAACCGCTATCAATGTTACTAATAGCACTTCTAGCCTCTTCCAAACGTTCATCATCTAAAAAATCCCCAAAATTATGAAGCGATATCTTCCCAAATACTCTATCCGTTGTTAGATGAAATTTAATCATATCCGTTACTTTATCGCTAGAATAATATAAATCATCTGCAAAAATTGTATAGGCAGGTTCCATTACTGAAACAAGATTAGTTTTTAGTTCTTCCATTCTTACGCCAGGATAACAATCGACGGTAACGATAGTCTTTTGCTTTCCTAGTTTTTTTATTGCCCGATTAAGCTCATTCTTAATGTTTCCGTAATCTTGCCAAGCATGATCATTTGAATTGGATACTAGTATCTCTGGGTACATATTAAAATTAGCCATTATTTTATTCCTTCCTTCTAATAGATTGCTTTAATAGATTTGCTACACCTTTAAATGTACTCAGTGAGGTTTCTTCAGAACATTCAATGTTTACCGTTTTGTTCTCAAGCGTTTCATAAACCCCATTCATAAACAAATCTTTACTTTTTGTAATTTGACCGCCAAGAATGATCGCATCTGGTTTAAAACTTTTTATATATGGATTTAAAGCTTTTCCTATATATTCTCCAAACATTCGGAATGCCATCTTTGCCCTCTGGTCTTCATTTTTGCCCATAGCGGCTAATGTTTCCACTTCGTTGTCTGATGTACTAAGGCCTAATTCATTCGCCAGTTTTAAGATACCTCTTTTAGAAATATAGTCATCGACTATGGATTGCTTAAATGGTTGATTATAGATCCATCCATTTTCCGGTATATCTTGTCTGTCTTTTACCAATTTTCCATTTTCCATAAATGCCGATCCTGCCCCCGTACCAATCGTTAAAAAGATGGATTTGTTGTAACCTCCAGCCTTGCCGGATACATATTCTCCTAAAGCAAACAGGCTAGCATCATTATCAAAAACAATCTGAAAATCATTACTTGTCTTTGAATGAAAAGAACTTTCTTGTTTAAGACGATTTATTAATAGATCACGAAGGTTCACTTCGTATATCTCTTCAAATTTATCGATACCTTTGATGTAACTTATCCCGCTTTCATAATCAAATGGACCTGGAAATGCATAGCCAACTCCAGTTATTTCGAAGTCTTTATCCAAAATTCCATTTGTTTGCTGCTTAATGATGAACACCAAATGTTCAATGATACCTTCTTTAGTCTCTTTTGATTTCGAGGGGAAGATGGCATACGAGTTAGGAACTATTTCCCCATCGTCGTTTAAAACAGCTGATTTTATAAACAATCCTCCGACATCAAATGCGATCGAATATTTATTCATTACAACTCTTCACATCCCTTTTTGGCAAAATACCCTTTTTATATTGGATCATTCAATATTTAATTTTAGTATAAATCTTGTTCTCTCCTTAATCTTTTGAGAAACCAGTCATATTTTTATAAAATCGAGACATTCGTGATACACTCGTGGAGAAATATGCTACTATCAAAGCGGGAACATTAATGTGGTTCATCATTATTTTGAAAGGGGAAGACAGCCATGGAATGGACTGATTTGTTTATAGATGGTTCAATTGCTCTTAATCAGGAATCTATTCAAGTCAACGGAAGTGATGTTTCCATTCTAATTCACTATTGGGGTGCTCAACCCGATCATTACAATAACAAGCCACATCAACATTCTTATTTTGAACTGTGTTATATTGTCAACGGTGAAGGTGAGTATATGGATGATGGACATTCATTTCATATAACGAGTGGGTCCCTTTTCCTTTCCCGCCCCTTCGTTAAACACCAAATTTTAAGCGAAACTGGATTGGAAATTATTTTTGTTGGATTTGAAATTATAAAAACAAAATCAACAAAGAAATTAATAGAACTTTTCACTAATCTAGAAAAAACGAAAAAATTCATTATTAATAATGCTAGCCAATCTCCCGTTGTAAAACTATGGACTTCGATCCTCGTTATGGCCTGTGATTTTCACCTATTGTTCAACGACTGCTTTCAAGGCTTATGTTCTTCTTTCTATTCAAGTATTGTTGGTTTATTTAATGAACAACAAATTAAATACAAAAAGAATAAAGAAATTCGTATTTATTCGTCCTTAGTATATCAAGCGAAGCTATACATCCATGACAACCTATCTCAATCATTGAAAATGAGCGATGTAGCGGATTTTATTCACATTTCAGAAAGACACTTATCACGTATTTTCCAGGATGAATTAGGCCAATCGTTTTCAAATTATATTAAAAGAGAGAGAATGAGAAAAGCCAGCATCCTCCTCTCAGATACCGACCTTACCCTCAAAGAAATTTCAGAAATGTCAGGTTTTAAAACAGTTCACTATTTTACCACTGTTTTTTCAGCAGAAATGGGAATGCCACCTGGGGAGTTCAAGAGAAAGCTCAACCAACAAACGCTATTAGTACCAGAAAACTGAGACTTATTTACAGAGCGCTTCTATAAACTGATCAAGAATCTGAATAGCGTTTTTTTGTTTTCAACCAGCAAATCAAAGCACTTTGGGGATATACGTATTCGACTTGTTTTATATATTAATCTTATAAAAAAATCGACAAGTGGTAGTGTGCCCTTCAAGTAGACACTCAAAAAAAACCGATGTTATCATGAGGAACGAGTGAAACTTGGAGGGGTGTTAGGAATTGATGATTTTGCTATCCTTGAAGGTCATACCTGCAATACGGGGTTGCATGATTTGCGTGGTGACTCTTTGCTAGACATCATTCTAGGCAGGACATCGAAAGAATTACTTGCTTATTATGAGAATCATCCTGCGATGGGTCTGCTTAATCCGGTTGCCGTAGTTATGGATTTAGCGCATTTTTCCCGCAGTAGGGGCAACTTGGAAGCACGATCATGGGAGTCACCTTCAGAAATATTGAATCGTTCGCTTCATTTGGAATGAGTTTACTTACACGAAACTATGGTAGACCTAAAAATAATTTCGGAGCCAAGGATATCTATGAGCGTGATTTCGTTACCCTCTTTGTCCGTTCCAATCGGATCGTGCAGAAATACATCTTTACGTGTTTTCTTGAGCGAACGCAGGTGCATCAGAATTTCGTTTTCGATACAACGGGCAGCAAAAGTGGCTAGCTTTGTCCCTTTGTTCGGGCGATAACTTTCGATAGCTTTAATCAGGCCGATGGTGCCGATGGAGATCAGATCCTCCATATCTTCCCCAGTATTATCGAATTTTTTGAGGTTGTGGACATGATGCGATGTCAAAAAAAATTAGCCAATTACAGCTTTACTATTATCAATAACAATTAATTGATCAATCAACTCTAAGTGAGATATCAGATTAATCATACTTGTTAAATTGCGTCTAACAATATCTTCGGCTTCAATATGATAGCCACCGTTTTTCACACGTAGAGCAATACATTCAATATTTAGCCGAACATCTGCTAGTCCCACATAAAACACAATAATTTCAAAGCCTTATTCCTTTGTATCCCTCATCTGCCTTATAACGTTACCACCCGCTAAAGTGGTTTCCACAATGAAATCCCACTTATTCCAGATATACTACCTGGCTATTCTTATGGCTTCTTTCCCAGCAGATAATTTACTCTTTTCAGGATGCCCATTATTGATCTTGCGGGCTAGTGCATCTGGAATCATCAGCGATTCTGCTTTATGCCATTCTCCCATATAGAAATCTTCCACTTTCATGAAATGAAAAACATAATATTCTCCGTTAATTATTAGCTGTTCCTCTTCTTTTTGATTTCGTGAAATTCAAGGTTTTTGATGATGCAGCCGGATGATGATACTCAATATCCTACGCCCCCTAAAACCTATCATACAACGTTATATATTTAACAAAATAGTTTACATATACATTACACTTAATAATCAAAAAAGCCTTTTCCTCCTTTTTATAAACTCAAAATATATTAAATTCATAATATTTATTGACTGAAACAAATACAAGTGTTATATTTCCTAACATTAAATAATATAATACATAAAGGAAAAGGAGATTACGCACATGAATAAGTTCAAACGTCTACGTGAAACTAAAAGAGATCATTCTGGTTCCACCCGATCTGAATATTCACCAGCAAAAAAAAATTGGAGTAAAAAGCAATTTATAGCTACTTCAATTGTGTTATCTGTTATTGCTACGAGTATAATTCCGTTCCAAACAGCTGACGCTTTAACTAGAGTTACTTCAGAAAGTGGCACAGTATGGGAGATTCACGATGTTTTTGCTCCTAGCTTAGACACAGGAAGTTTACGTACAGTTGGTGCTACACAAGTACAAGGTTTCGGCAATATCTTTGTTAAAGTGTCCTCGCCTTCAGCTCCACTGATGAATGGTCAAATGATGCGTGGGTTTGACTTGAAATACGATGGCGTTAATAAGTTTACTTCGGCTCAATCTGTAAATCTAGGAAATGTAACTGTAACACGTGAGGTGTATGTGGATACTATTCATAATCGAACGAGATTCTTTGATACATTCACTAATAAAAATGATGTCGCTATAAAAGTTGATGTATCATTCGGTGGCTCTTTAGGATATGGTACAACAACAAATGCTTCAGTAGTTAAGGCAACCTACTCAGGCGATCTAAAGGTAACAACAGATGATTCATGGATTGTTGTAGATAGCAGTGCCAGAAACAATAAGCCGCTAGGCGTTGCAGTGGGATCACCAAAACCGTTTGATAATGGATTAACAGGTCTAGGGAATCAGCAACAGGATCCATTCACAGTACCCTTAGCTGAGTATGGAAATGAAGCGAATTTCTATGGGTTCATTAATTCACTAAATATTGGGCCGGGCGAATCGAAGTCCCTAGTAAATTATGTACAAGTTGGAGAAGCTGGTGAAGAAGGGTTGAAAAATCTGGTTGCTATGCTAGATGGACTTAATAGTCTGCTGGATGTAACAGGATTAACAAAAGCACAAATTCGTTCAATTAGCAACTGGGATATATCTGCTATAGAGGGACTTGATACTGGAGATCATCTGGATATTCCAAATGCTCCTGCGGCCAAAAAATTAATAACTTCATCGCCGTATGATGTTAAGAATAAATCAATTGCAGAAATGCAGAAGGATATGATTAATGGTAAAACTACTTCTGTACAAATTACTCAAGCCTATTTAGATAGAATTAAGGTATACGATGAGGGACAATTGGGATTCCATGCATTCCTGCATGTATCTGAAACTGCGCTTAACCAAGCAAAAGCTGCTGACGATGCCCGTGCACAAGGTGTAAAAGGTGATTTATTGGGTATTCCAATTGCGATAAAAGATATTTATGACACAAAGGATATGCCTACTACAGGTGGCAGTAAAGCTCTTGAAGGCTGGCAGCCTGATTCCGATGCATTCCAAGTGAAAAAGCTGCGGGAAGCTGGAGCTGTAATTATTGGTAAAGTAAATACTTCTGAGTTTGCTAACAGCGGAAGCTTTAGTGAGAGCGGCTGGCAGCAAACATGGAATGCACTCTATCCATCAAAAACATCTTTTGGCTCAAGCGGCGGGTCTGCAGTATCTGTTGCAGCTGATTTTGCAGCAGCAGCAATGGGATCGCAAACAGGGGTATCTCTCTATGCACCAACTACAGGCGCTAGCTTAAAAAGCTTCCGGGGTACAGACGGTATGGCAAGTACTACAGGAGTACTTCCACTCACTTGGGGACAAGATTATGCAGGTCCCATTGCTAAAACAGTAACTGACCTAGCTATTATATTGAATACTACAACGGGTACGGACCCACAAGATATTTTCACAGTCACTGCTGATGCAGATCATAAGCGTCCAGTGGATTGGATGGAATCTCTGGATGCTTATGCATTGAAAGGAAAGAAAATTGGATATATCCCTGCATCCTTTGTATCTGCATATGCTGATGATGATACTGGACGGGCAGTGATGGATAAGTTCTCAGAGCTTCAAGCAGCGGGGGCGACAATGGTTGAAATGTCAGCTGTACCATCAGGCCCTAGTCGTCCTTCAGGTATTAATGGATCTACTGAAGGTTGGGCACGTTATATTGAGCTTCATAAGGACTTCCCTTATATTGATGGAGCAAGTGTACTAGCTTCAGATAAGGTGCTTATCTATAATCAAAGAGGATATAGTACTCCAACTCGTATGACTGAACAAGCTGTACAAGATTACATTAAGTATAGAACAGACTATAAGGAAGTTATTAAAAACTGGATGGACGCGAATGGCGTTGATGCTGTTGTTTATGCAGGTTTTATTAGTGACGTATATAACAATGACGCATCAGCTTCTCAATTAAGTTCTGACCGTAACACGGGCGTATTAACCTCTAATGTGGGTCTCCCTACTGTAGTTGTTCCTGTAGGAACGAATGACAGCGGATATTCTATTTCTATGCAACTGGTTGGTAGAGCATGGGACGATGCAAAAATTTTAGGCATGGGCTACGCTCTTGAGCAACAAAGTCAAGCTAGACTACTTACAACATTTGCTCCAGCACTTCAATATGTTTCAAACTCTACTAATCCTAATCCAAACACAGATAATGGACCAACCAATTCAAATACTGGAGGAGGTACACCTCCAGCAGTAACAACGCCTATAGAAACAACGGCACCTGCAGAAACAATAACACCAGCAGATAAGCCGAAAGTTGTTAGTTTTGTAGATACAATGAATCATTGGGCAAAAGCAAGCATTGACGCACTAATTGCTAAGGGATTATTGACCGGTTATTCCGATGGAACATTCCGTCCAAATTCAGGTTTGACTCGTGCCGAAGCAATTAAAGTAATTGCAACTTACATGGGACTTGAAGGACAAGAAAGTAACTTTATAGATGTATCTCCAACTCATTGGGCGAATAAGTTTATTGGTGCAGCTGCTGGATCAGGCTTGATGAACGGATATAGTGACGGAAGATTCCGTCCAGATGAGAAGATTAGTCGTGGTGAATTAGCGGCACTAATCACTCGAGCTTTTAAGCTAACAGGTACTGGAAACACATCATTCAAAGATGTTACAAGAAATGCATGGTATTATGATTCCATTGATGCACTCGCATCCAATAATATTATTACAGGATACGCAGACAGTACATTTAAGCCTGAAAAAGATATTACTAGAGCAGAGTTTGCAGCAATTGTTTCCAGATTACTAGGAACTATTAATTAAAAGAAATTCAATTAAAAATGACAGAGTACTCGAGTAACCACGTTTACAGGAAGGGCCATCCCGAAAGGGATGGCCTTATAACTTGCCGTTACAGATAGTGCGATGAACCGTATCATAAGTAGGGCGAACCCTATCCACACAAAAAACGACTCATCCGTAGACAAGTCGCTTTTCAAGTTTTATTATTAATGGATTATTACTGTGTAATTGTCATCAGTCTTACCACTTCACCTTATAAAACTCATGATACAGCTTCATGAGCGCCCTCTTCTCAATCCGCGACACATAACTCCGCGAAATCCCCAGCTCCTTCGCAATCTCCCGCTGCGTCCGCTCTTCCCCACCTGTATCCAGCCCAAACCTACCCACCACAACTTCTTTCTCTCGGTCATCCAGAATATCAAGATTTCGTTTTCAATACAACGGGCAGCAAAAGTGGCCAGCTTTGTACCTTTGTTCGGGCGATAGCTTTCGATAGCTTTAATCAGGCCGATCGTGCCGATGGAGATCAGATCCTCCATGTCTTCCCCAGTATTATCGAATTTTTTGAGGTTGTGGACACGATGCGATGTAATAACTAGAAATGGACTGAATTATGCATGTCTCTGGGCAAGCAAACAATTAAATAGCCACATGGAGTTCTTACGCTCCTATGTGGCCTTTCACTTAGCTATCTTGAATTTTCTTCTTCAATTACAATATTTCTACTACTATTTTCCCATACTATTTATCTGTTGAAGCACTGCATTTACTTGTCCTAAAATTCTTTTAACCTCATCTGTAATATTGCAACGAAAAAGACCCTTAACTACAGAGAAAAACTCAGTATCAATTCTTCTGTAGTCATATCCCGTTCGAACTACATTATTAAGTTCATTTAGAACATATATCCAAAATTCTTTACTTAGAAAGTGACTTCTCAAATCAATTAGGTCGTGTCTTAAATCTCACTTAAGGGCATCTTTCACCGCCTTTTCGTCCCCCTGCTGCGTCACTTTCTCTTGACGTACCCCGGTACGCCTGCGAAAAAGTTTCTGGCTTGGAACTAAATTCGGCAAAATCTGCTCCTTTAGGAGTTCTAAGACACATCCTAATCGAACTTGACCCTTTCGACAGTATTCGCGGGATTCCTGCACCGTAGAGAACTGGACTCGTCTCATCTCTTGGTATTGAACCACTCTACAAGAATCGCAGCAGTATCATGGGGCTGAAATACCGGAAAATAATGACCATAGGGTACATCTACGCATTTAACCTGTGGATCGATTTCCTCAGGATAGTGGTAATCCTCATCTTCCTTGCCCCAGACCACTACTGTGCTCTTCGCCTGATCAGCTTTACTCCACGTCCCCATCGATAACTTGTCTTGGACTCCTTTGCCCTTCCCGGTATGAATCCAGCGTAACAAATCGGTATGCGCACCCGCAATGCGTGGAGATTGCATACTGGACCTCACCTTTTCTGCAAATCTTCTAATTACACGGTGATCCGTGTCACGTTTTGATTGAAGCATACGATTCCAGCCAGCTTCGGATCGCCCGGCCAGAAGGGTACGCACGAAATCTCTTGGCATACGGGAAGCCATACGCAGAGCTGTCTGGTTAGAGTTATGACCTACGGGCTGCAATAAACCAAGCTGAATATCTGTGCGTCCGCTCCTGAATGCCGCCGTAGCCGCAATTGCGCCCCCAACAGAGTGACCGATCAGCTTCATCGGGCCTTCCAACTCGCGAAGTGCGGTGAGTAGTTCATGCACCTGGCCTTCAAACGCTTCACTCTTCTGATGAACAGGTGACCGACCGAATCCGGCCAGATCGACAAGCCATACCGGGTTTCCTGTCAGTTCCCGAAGCCGTTCTCCCAAAGGTAACATCTCATCGGCACAACTAAGCAAACCATGTACGATGATCCACGACTCTCCTTCACCATCCCAACCAAGTGCAGCCAAATTTCCTATCCGTGATCGAATACAACCGGCTGGCAAAGTCCCAGATGATGCATGACGGAGACGATAATCCAAGTCGGCTGTCACAAATGGAAGCTGTTCCCTGATATCAGGCCAGGATTGTCCCATACGTGTGAACAGAGCCTCCGTCTCTTCCACCGGAAATGTTCTGTTGGTGATAAAAGAAACCGATTCTGCTGGAACACCGCTGATCCGCGTACCGCCTGATTTCATCGCCCATTGAACCCATGTCAGTGGTACAGCCCATTTGGGCTTTGGAACATCCATTTGCTGTGACAGAAGATGCAGTAATTCCTTCATGCTAGGACTATCTTCTTTGCGCGCCAAAAGTGGATACGTTCCTCCCACTGGAGCTGTTTCTTTGGATAAAAAGACAAGGGTCTTTGCAACCACATCATTCTCCACAAGCGGCAACCAATACGATGAACCTCCCGGTACAACAGGCATGAATCGTTTCTGAATCGCCTGAATGAGCAGTCCGATACCACCCGTTTGCTCGGTTTCACCCGTGGGCCGCGGTCCCACGACTGTACTTGGATTGACAACAGACAACGGATACTGATTCGCCTCTGCATGTTCACGGATATACAGATCAGCGTGAAATTTCATTTCTTCATATGCACTTTCATGATTTTCTAGTTTGTTGACCTGAATGTATTCCCCCTTTTCGTCCCGTTGTCCATACGGGCTCATAAATCCAACAACATGGATAAAGTGTCTCAGTCCGCGTGTACGATGGATCTCGCCAGCCAGTTCCGCCACTTCCTTCGCGCCGTTCATAAAAATCTGTTCTGCTTCTTTACGCTCCAGAGTAACATCCATCGTGCCGCCAGCATGAATGATGACGTCTGCTTCGAGAACAAGCTGCCGATCAGTCAATACAAGGCCGAGACCTGGTTTGGACAAATCGCCGTGGATAAATGTAATTCGGTCGAAGTTCTTCACTCCGTAAGCTTGCAGCACAACTCTGGCTCTTGGTTCGGAACGAACAAGCAACAACAATTTTGTGTCCCCAGCCGCGAGTTGTTTTACTGTTTCCTTACCGATAAAGCCTGTACTGCCTGTCATGAAAATGATTGCTGGTTCAATTTCCCTCTTGTTAATAACCTGCTTTATGTCCCTAGTGTGCTCCGTATTTGTTTCACGAGTAGTATGAACATTCACTGTGTATCCGCCCCTTATAGTACTATAAAGTACTAATAATATTCAAAAAAAGAGCTTCGTTTACCGAAGCATCTGACAAAAAGTACGTGCTGATTGTTCAATAATTCCTGTATCACGCGCGGTCTCCGCAAGCACAAGGGAACCTTCCATTGCCGCAATAAATAATGCTGCTGCTGGCCCCGGCTCGATTCCTTTACGAAACTCCCCGCCATCCAGCCCCTGTTGGAACAATTTCTCCATCATCGGCTGCAACTCACGAAAGAAACGGGATATGCTTTCTTTTACTTCCGGTGCACTGGCTGGTGTCTGCATATACAGTGTAATAAACGGACAACTTCCTTCATAATCCCGACCCTCTATGCCTGCGGACAGTAACGCCATAAACGAATAGATGCGTTCTGTTACCTCTCGTTCACGCTGACTGAGCAGCAGGTAAAGATCTGATTCATACTGGGCGATCCAGTACTGCACCACAGCATGAAGTAATTCCTCCTTGTTTTTAAAATGGTAATAAATATTCGACTTGGATACTCCGCTAACCCGTACTACCTCATCCATACTAACGTAGCTGTACCCCTGACGCAGAAATAACTGTGCAGCCACTTCAACTGCCTTGGTCCGGTTAACCGGATTGGAACTCTTAGATTTAGCAGATTCATTGTTCAATTTTTTATTCGTCATAGATAGAACTATATAGTACTAATCAAATAAAAACAAGTTTTTTGTTAATCAAAAGATCCTCTTTCACCTCAACCCCCTCCTACTTGTCCACATATAGTATTAACGCTGTGTTAAATACGTCATGGAATTACTAAACCGCTTCGGGTTATCCACATTCCAGAGATATTCACGAGGTTATTGGATCTGATCGGCAGATTCATCCTCTTTAATCAAAAGCGACTAGGGCGTGTTAGTGACTCAAAAATATATTTTCATTATATCCATATTATTACTACATCATTTCAACTCTTGTAGATATAAGTCTAGCGACAATTATTACTACTCTTTTTTTGCTAGCGATCATTTTAGAGTTATCTATCTAGAAGCTTATTCCTACATTCAAAACATATATATATTAAATCTATGCATCATTTAAAGTATTCTTCTGAACACCACTTTATCTTTATTTCTCTACTTTTTTCATGAATTTTTATTAACTGATTTTTAAAAAAATTCGTTGAACTATATCTTCAGCTATAAAAAACTGTCTCTTAAAGTAAATTATTTGCTTCTGATATGGACCTTGGTGCTTTTCATTGTTCTCATATACATGTAACAATTGAATATGGAGATCATAAATTTCTTTGTATGTCATAATAACACCCCTCAGCAGTTAAAAAGTTAATTTTCTAAATGTGCTTTTTTTATGTTCATTTAGCCCAACTACTTGAATTAACAAAAAAGCAACTCCCCTGTTGGCAAGTCGCTTTTAACACAATCTTTTGTGAATCTTTATTACTATTGTAAACCCTACCGCTTCGCCTTATAAAACTCATGATAAAGCTTCATCAGCGCCCTCTTCTCAATCCGCGAAACATAACTCCGCGAGATCCCCAGCTCCTTGGCAATCTCCCGCTGCGTCCGCTCTTCTCCACCTGTATCAAGTCCAAATCGCCCAACGACAACTTCCTTTTCCCGATCATCCAGTATATCAAGATTACGATAAATCTTGCTTTTCTCGATCTTCAAATCCACTTCTTTAATGACATCATCAGCCTCGGAGCCAAGGATATCGATGAGTGTAATTTCATTACCTTCTTTATCCGTCCCAATTGGATCGTGCAGAGATACGTCTTTCCGTGTTTTCTTCAAAGATCTAAGGTGCATCAGAATTTCGTTTTCGATACATCGGGCAGCAAAAGTGGCTAGCTTTGTGCCTTTGTTCGGGCGATAGCTCTCGATGGCTTTAATCAGGCCGATCGTGCCGATGGAGATGAGATCCTCCATGTCTTCTCCGGTATTATCGAATTTCTTTACTATATGGGCGACAAGTCTCAAATTGTGCTCGATAAGCAAATTTCGGGCTTTAGCATCCCCTTCAGCCATCATGCCTAAGTATTTGCTTTCCTCCTGCTCCGAGAGCGGCTGTGGAAATGCGTTGTTCCTTACGTAGGATACCAGCAACGTCAGTTCTTTGATTAGCAACGCGATCGTACTTAAGAATCCAGGCAACTTGGCGACACCTCCCGCACTTGTACAATGAAACCGATCTGTTAGCCTTACGGGTTCATGGTCATCTTATTGTATGTGGGTAGATGCCTAGAAGTGCATGTACGGGGGAAATTGTACAAACACACAAATTTATGTTTTTCTATTTTTTAACCAAGTATGAACAAAAGACCTGCAGAAGCCTTCGCCGTCTTGGCGAGACAACCGCAGGTTTTTATTGCCTATCGCATCAAGCTTTATCCACTAGATCATTTTTTGTAAGTATTATAGATTAGCATTGCTGCTTCGGCCCGGCTCGCTGTTCCACCCGGGTTCAAATTCAATCCGTCACCTTTAACGAACCCTGCCTTGACCAGTGAAGCAATGCTGCTTACCGCATAGCTTGATACCTTCGAAGCATCTCTGAATCCTTTCAGGTCAGCAATTAAACCTTCTTCGGGAAGCTTCCCAGCTGCTTTCAGTACCCTAGCGATCAGCACCATCATATCCTGTCGGCTGATTTCGGCATTCGGAATAAATTTTCCGTCCGCACCACCCTTAGCAATTCCGAGCGCTTTGGCGATAGACAACGCCTCGGCATAATATGTGCCTGGATTGACGTCGGCAAACTGATCTGTTGAATCCGAACTGAGCTTAAAGGCCCGAACTGCCATCACAATAAAGTCCGCTCGCTTGATCTTTCCTCCCGGCGAGAACAAACCATCGCCTGTGCCTTTAATAATCCCCTCTGCCGCAAGCTTGTCGATAGCCTGCCTTGCCCAGTCATATCGGCTAGAGATATCCCGGAAAGTTATTGCTGACTGTCCCGATGTTCCCGGCTGCGAATCTGGGTTTGGTGCCTGAGACGCTGATGCGCTGCTAGTCGGCGTCGGCGTTGGTATCGGTGTCGCAGTGGTTCCCGGATTCGTCGTGCCGCTGTCATTGCCACCACTGCTACCGCTTCTCGGTGTAACCGATATGTCCGACTTAACCCCTTCGCCTAACAAATTGCTTGCTGATACGGCGAATGTGTAAGATTGGCCATTGTTCAGATTCGTAATCACTGCATCAAGACCGTTATCTTTCCAGGTAATATGCTCGGTAATTGGTGTGTAGGTTTCCCCTTCCTTGACGTATACGTTGTAACCTTCAGCATTTGCGTTAGCTGGCCAGCTTATAGTGACTTGCCGATTTCCGACCTGTGCTGTCGGCACAACGTTACCAGGCACTGCGCCGCTCAAATGGATACTATCCACTCGGATATCCGGATTTTTAAAGACTAGATATAAATCATGCGTACCGGAGAGTGTCGTCAACAACTCCCCCGTTACATCGGTATAATCCAACTCGGTCACTTTAAAGGTGCTGCCTGGCACCTCACGAACTGCTGGCACAGTCGCGTCAAATGTAACGACCGCCAAACGGGTTCCCGTTGGAGAATCTGCTCTAACCTCAACTACTGAGCTTGCATTCGTGGAAGCCCCACGCAAGGTAATGCCAGTTACACCGGATAAACGAACTTGATTAAGTGCTACCCAGGAGTTGCTGTTCTTAGACATGACGGCATAATATCCGTTCTCGGCTTCTTTTGCCTTAAGCCCTTCTGCTGTACGAAGCTTGGAGACCTCTCGATAAACTACATCTTTAGATGCAAAGGCATGATCGAAAATGTTAGCAGGCGCATTGACCGCATCAAGCTTCGCAATACTCTCATTATTGTAAGAGAGCGCAGCGGATATAGGAAGGTCACTAGACGATTTGCCTACCATCAGAGTGTAGCTTCCTGTTTCATTCACATACTCATTACGGTTGACATCCCACACGGCGAAATCAGATGGGTTCACTGTAAGCTGAACAGCCTTTGTCTCTCCGGCCGGAATGTACACTTTTTCATAGGAAACCAGCTGTTTCTTAGGTGTATGATCACCGTACTTGGAGGTATTGTTTTTGATGTACAGCTGAACTACCTCAGAAGTATTAACAGCTCCAGCATTCTCCACATCTAGGTTGATGGCAAAAGGTTCCTTGCCGCTAACATTAGACGGCACGCTTAAGTTCGAAAATTCGAAGCTGCTGTATCCCAACCCGTAACCGAATGGATAAGTTACTTGGGCATCGGTATACATGTAGGTCAGCTTACTTTCAAGCGGATCACCGTTTGTCATATCCACTGTAAATCGAGGATCGAGCTCGGCCAAAGTCACCGGAGTCGCCCCTTCAGGCAATGAATAATTATCAAGAACCGGCAAAGCATCCATTCCGGCATACCATGTCGAAGATAGGCGACCAGTAGGCGCGTAATCACCGAACAGCACATCCGCAAGTGCCTTGCTGTCGTATTGACCTGCATATGGCTGATACATAATAGCAGCTACATTCTCATTGTTTTGAATGGCCTCCATGTTCACAGGCGCATTTGACTTAACAATAACAACCGTCTTTTTCGGAAAAGCCTGCGCCACTTGAGACACAATCTTATACTGATCTTCTCCCAGGTTAAGATCCGATCTGTCGGCGCCTTCGCCTGCGCTATGTCTGGCAGGTGCACCGACGACAACTACGGCGTAATCGTTGCCGGAGGCCCAAGCGCTTGCATCTGCGCCCGCTTCCTTCAAGACAATCTCTTGAAACTTCTGATTGTCAGTTCGTGCCGCGGCGCCTGCTTGATTGGTCAGCGTCGTCGACGATAGATCAAGACGATCCGCCCCGTTCACGGTAACAAACCGGCCAGCAGAGTAGTAAGCTGTTTCAAACCCACCTCCGAAGCTCTCCGAATACGTGCCTGAGATCAGCGAGACGGTTCCGTCGCTATTTGCTTCTTGACGGAAGCGACCCGGAAGTGTACTGGCATCCGCCACATTAGAGAACGGATTTTCCACGAGATTGAGCTTGGTCGCATCGCTGTTTTGGACTGTACGGCTACTTCCGCTCGTTACGTCCTTCAGCCATTTTCCATTTGCCAGTGACAAGTAACTATAGCCGCCTTGGCCCCATGCGTAAGCCTCAAAGGCTTGGGATGCCGTATAGGCTTTTCCGGCGGCACTATAGACATAGACACTGTCTGTTACGGTTGCCATATCCGGTGCAATGAAATCCGCAGTGAGCTGAGCACCGTTCGTATAGGTGGAAGCCGTAACCGTTTGATGATTGGAGACAGAATCCAACGCAATTACGGGAGCGCCTGTACCAAAGGTAACATTATCACTACCAATTGCTTCCCGAATGGCTCCAAGTGGGGACAGCCCAGCCCCAGGCAATACCGGTGTTTTAGATACAGAGTAAGTTGCTTTAAACCGGGTATCCGCCAACAGCCCCGTTACAGCAACGTTGCTGGATTTGGATAAAGGTAGCAAATTATTATCGTTCTTCAGCAGAACGACACTTTCCCGCGAAGCATCAAGCGCAACGTTCTGGTTTTCGTTCAACGTATAGATTTGCGGACTCCGGTCGCTCGCTAATTCCGAGAACGGATAACTTTTCGGGGAACCATCTGGATTTTTCTCGTTAAAATATCCAGTGCGTACCCACATCTCGATTTGTCCGCGGACGCTATTCTCTAGATCCACGCGGGTCACACCAAAAGTCCCATTATTTACAGCATTCAGAATGTTGGTGCGGGTGGAGCTTGTCGTGTTGGCATGATTTCCGCTAAGCAGCAGGAGCGCAGCCGCACCATCAGCATCCGTATAGTTCTGATAACCATTGTTGAAGCCTGCGGTCATCGCGCGATCGGCGGCTATAAAATCACCTACCGGCAGCATACTATACGGGTTTGAATTCGACGCCCGGATAATATTCGGTGAGATATGGTTAGGAACTCCATTCGTTCGACCGTAAGTAGTCATAATACTTTGGACCACACCGGCTTGTAATGGATATAGGAAACTTTTCATTTGGTATTCATTAAGCGCCCGGGCGCTTGCATAAAATTGGCCGCTCGCTCTGAACCATTGTGCCAGATAGTTGGTATAATGCTTCGTCCCCAATTGAGCTTTTAACCAGAAGCCATCCTCGTTGCCAGCCTCCCCGTACCCGGTGATCCCCTTAGCCATGGAATTGATCATCGTTCCAGCAAGGACAGGGTCCTCTGCGTAGCCCTCTTCAAATCTGCCACTAAGTGGATTTGTCCGTAAATCAGATACGGCAGAGAACATCAAGGTGTTGGGATTGGCCAAAGTGACTTCTCCCCGCCGCTCGTTCCCCATGACTGTCCCCACTTTGCTGACTAGATCCTTATTCCAGCTTTGTCCCAAAGCGAGCATGGACGGCATATCTGTGCTTACACCCATAACACGGTCCACTCCGCCGGCTGCCGTTCCCGGCAAGGTATAACCTCCCGCGATTGTCCGGGCTGTGCCGGCACTCTTTTGATCCGCGTAATACGCCAAATCCTCGATGCTCATATCAGCTAAAATCAAATCTACAAATGCGTCCAGATGACTAGGTACACCATCAAAGATCGGCATGTTGGATGCGCCTCTAGCAAACTCAATCGCTACATTGTCAGCCGCTCTCATCTGATTCGGTGCGATCGTTGATATCATGGAGATGATAAGCGCCATAATCAGGGTGACCACAACTAGTTTTCTGAGGGTAAAACCTTTCATTCCACTGATCATGTGATTGCTCCTTTTATTTTTTTTGGACAAGTCTCTCGCATGTAACTGATGACAGTCTAGCTGCTGCTGTCCTCTTCAGAGATTTAAAGAGTCGTCGATGAGATATCACATGATGCAGTTTCTGAAGATTAGCCTTTCACTGAACCCACCGTAAGTCCCCCTACGAAATACTTCTGTAGGAACGAGAAGGCAATCAGTAGCGGAAGCGCACACAGCATACAAGCTGCGAAGAGGACGTTCCACTGGGTTGGATTCTGCTGGTCACCCATGAAGCCAAGCATGGCTAGCGGCAGGGGAGACTGCGAGGACTTGGATATAAACGTCATATTGAAAAAATAGTCATTCCAAATCCAGATGCCCTGCGTGATGATGACCGAAACTGTGACGGGAATCAGCAGCGGGAAGACCACTGTCCAGAACCGACGAAAAAGTCCCGCACCATCAATATGTGCTGCTTCTTCTACCTCCTCCGGAACACCACTACGAATAAATCCGGTGTACAGGAATGTTGAAAATGGCAGGCTACAGGTAACGAACATCAGGATCGGCGTATACTGCGTGCTTGGAATACCCAAGCTGTTGATCATTTGCACAATTGGAATCAGAACCATCTGTCCGGGTACGACTAGTCCGGCAAGGAAAAAAAGATACAGAAACTGGCTCCATTTGCTCCTGATTCGGGCCATCGGATAGGAAGCCATAGCCGCGAAGATCACAACTAGAAGAACAGATATCGCTGTCAGCACGACACTATTTAGTAGGGCGGAACCAAAATGCATCCGTTCGAAGGCTGTCCGGTAGCTCGTAAATGATATCTCATTGAACAAATCAAGCGGGTTTGTGTTGTTGTCCGGTGATCTCAGTGAGGTGGACAGCACAATCACAAGGGGAATCAGATTCAGTACCATAATCACGATAACGATGAGCTGAACAAGTATTTTTTTGAGAATTGACCCGGTTCTAACAGGCTTCCGCACGTTCCGGACAGGTTTATGCTGCTGCTGGAGGTTGCTTGCTGCTGTTCCATTGCTCATGCTGACACCTCTTTTCTATTCATCATCAGGACAGAAACCGCAGTAATAGCGATAATCAGCATAAACGAAATAATCCCGAGCGCCGAGGCCTTGCCAAACATTTGCTCCGTGAACGCCATTTTATAAATCGAATAAATTAGGGTGTTAGTCGAAGTTCCAGGACCTCCATTAGTCATAATAAACGGAAAATCGAAGGCTTTCAGACCATTAATTAAACTCAGCGTCGTATTGATCGTAATGGATGTGGCAAGCAGTGGGAGCTTCACAAACCGCAATAGCTTCCAGGCACCGCAACCATCGATTCTACCGGCCTCGAGCAGCTCACTAGGAACGGTCTGAAGACCTGCTAGGAAGATAATCATTGTTGTTCCGACGTTCTTCCAGATTTCTACGAAAATAATAGAATATAGCGCCGTGGAATAGCTGCCGAGAAAATTCAAATTATCATTTGCAATCCCGAGCTTGGTCAAGAATGTTGCAATCATCCCGCTGTCCGGCATATAAACATAACTCCAGATGAAGCCGACCACAATCGCACTGAATAGAGTCGGAATGTAGGAGATGGAGCGGTAAAAGCCCTTGCCTCGAATCTTCATGTTCAGCAGCAGCGCCAGTCCAAGCCCGATTAGATTGCCCCCCACTACGCTGACAACCGTATAAATGAGAGTATTCTTGATCGAGTTGCCCAGCGTACCTCCGCTAAACAAATCCTTATAATTATCAAAGCCGATATAATTAAAGGTTTGGGCGTACCCGTTAAAATCTGTAATGCTATATTGAAACAGCTTCGTAATCGGGAAGATCCAGAATATTAAATAAAAGATCAAGGCCGGAACTGCGAAAAAATACATCGTTTTTTTCATTACAGTTGATTTCATCTCTGTCTCATCCTCCTATCCAGAACCGCTCCGCCAGTCAAGCGAGCTAAATGACAGGACTGGCGGGACGACCTTCAGTAATTCCCGTTTAATTTTTCCACAATTCCTTGAACTTGTCGTCCATAGCCTCTGTAACCTGCTCCGGAGTAGTCTTTCGTCCACCAATAATCTCGGCGAATTTAGCTTCCATCTCTTCAGCTACACCCGTTGGCCACATTTGATTCGGGAAGTATACGGACTTTCCATTATTCAGGTATGAATCATTAACTTCTTTGAACAGGTCATGATTCAACGGAACACCTTTATACACGCTGATCGAACTGTTGGCTTCGGTCCAAGCCTTGAACAGATCTGACTGACCATCAAACAGGTAATTCATAACTTCCTTGGCAATGTCCAGATTCTCCGATTTGGCGTTAAGCGCGAAACCAGCAGCAGTGGCAGCAGAGACATAAGTGGGCTGGCCTGAATCGTTAGCAGGCAGAGAGAAGAATCCACGGGTAAAGTCGGCTGCACCTTTGGCTGTCAGTGTTGCATAATCCCAGGTTCCGTCAAACACCATAGCCGCTTTACCATCTACGAACAGTTGAGCCGCTTGAGCACTTCCAAGTCCAAGTGAGTTCTTGACTACATAACCTTTGTCATATAATTCCTTCATTTTGGAGATCGTGGCTACCCACTTTGGATCTGTTAACGATTTTTCTCCCGCTTGAAGCTTGGTATCGAAATCCATTTCATCCGGATAAACCTCATTCGCTGCGATTTGATACATCCCGAACTGGAGGAACCAAGGATCCTTGTCCGCGAGTGAGATTGGAGTAATGCCCGCATCCTTCAGCTTCTGGCAAGCTTCCAGGAATGAGGTCCAATCCTTCGGCATTTCTATGACACCCGCCTGCTTGAACAAATCCTGATTGTAATACACCCCTAGATAATCAAGACCTCCAGCGATCCCATAAGGCTTACCCTCATAAGACATATCATCTTTCGCCCCTTGGCTGATGTTATCCCAAAAGGTTAAATCCGATAGATCAGCCGCATAGCCGGCCTTTGCCATGTCCAGAACACCGAGGGATGCATTTCTTGGGAATACCCAGTAAATATCAGGCCCTTTACCTGAAGCAAGCTTTGTACGAATGGACGTAAAATACTGCTCATCCGGAAGCTTGGAAGTTTCGAGCGTAACGTTAGGGAACTTTTCCTTCACGAGCTTAGGCATAATATCAAGTGCAAAATCCTGTCCGTCCGGGGCTTTAGTGCCAGATACCATCATGGTCAGCGTCACCTTTTTCGCACTGTCTGTTGTTGCTGCCGGAGCATTTGTAGCGCTTCCACTATTTTCAGCGTTACTAGTGTTGCTGTTGTTACCTGAGCCGCAGCCTGCTAGAACAGCAAGTAACAGCGCTATCATTAAAGCTCCTGTCCGTTTTTTAGTACGTAATTTCATAGAATAACCTCCCTGTTTTCATATCACTTCTATTTCCCGGCATCCATTTTTTGTTGGTTGCTGTATTGTTATTTTAATCTTGTAAGCGGTATAATTACTTTTGCATTTAGGGTGCACTATTTTACGAACGGCTTAAATCGGAGGAGAGCGAATGAAATTTTCCAGTATCAAGATGAAACTCTTTCTAGCACTCGTTCTTGTATCTGTCATTCCGATTGTGATCGTCACGTATAACTCCTACCGGAGCTATACTAATCTGGTCAACCAGCAAACCTCTCTCGTTGCCTCCAACACCATCCATAATACCGTTAAAGGCATTGAGGATATTTTCGGAAATATTGAACGCATTTCACTTACCATTCAGCAGCAAACCTCCAGTGCGACCGCATACACTACCGTTAGCGACGAGCTAAAAAAACTGGCCAGCACCAGCGATTCCTATGACATTTTTATAATACAAAACAAGCTGAAGCTGATCTTTGAGAACCTGCTACTGAGCTATGATTATGTTAATGGAATCTATCTTTTTTCTCCTGACGGCAAAAATATCAGCTATGGCAGTACGGCGGAACTGAAGGTGGGATATGTCCCCCTCCGGGATGCGTGGTATCAGAAGACCATTGCCAACAAAGGTCAGCTGTATATCGGCGAGCCCGGTGTAAAGCCTTATATCATTAATTCTGAGCCTTCCCTGGTATTCTCCCGTGCGCTCTATGATATGAAGACTCAGCAGTTCCTTGGTGTGTTTATGCTGGACTGTAGCTTAGATATTTTCAAAGGCTTGAATCAAGACGCTGTCCCAAATATGAGTTATTTTGTACTGGCCAATGACGACGGTAACATTATCTACGACAGTACCGGCCAGAACACGGACTCACGGCTGCCGGAGGACTTAACCCGCAAGACCGAGGCTATGCAGGGTGATGAACTGGAATTTTACAATGAAAATAATTTGACGGTTATTCAGCGACTTCCTGTATATCACTGGACAGTTATCGCCAATATTTCGCTAAGTGAGCTGTACGAGAAATACGGAATTTCCAACAAGCTGATCCTTTATATTTCCCTTACTTGTGCGGTCATTTTCATACTTCTGTCCATCCTGTTATCCAACTGGATTACTAAGCCGATTACCCAGCTCGCTAAAATCATGCGCAAAAACAAATCGCAAAAATTCGTTACAACCGAGATCAAACCTAAGCGGGTTGACGAGATCGGCTTTCTGTATACGGAATACAACAAGATGATGCAGGACATCGACATCTTTGTCAGAGAGAGCTATCAGAATAAAATTCTGACCATGGATTCACAAATGAAAGCGCTTGAAGCCCAGATTAATTCGCATTTTCTGTATAATACACTCGAATCTATCAACAGCATAGCTGAAATTGAAGAGGTTGAAAGCATTGCTGTAATGACCAAAGCGCTGGGAGATATGTTTCGCTACAGTATCAAGACGGATAGTGAGCTGGTATTTGCCCGGGACGAGATTCAGCATGTCGATAACTATATGGCCATCCAGCAGATCCGCTACGGCAGCAAAATCTGTTTTGTAAAAGAGATGGAGGACTCCGTTCTGGAAGCGAAAATTCTCAAGCTGATCCTTCAGCCCTTAGTGGAGAATGCCGTCTATCACGGCTTGGAGAATAAAAGAGGTAACGGCATGCTCTTACTAAAGGGCTATCTGGAGCCTGATACCAAGCGAATTATCTTTGAGATCCAAGATGACGGGATTGGTATCCCAGAAGCACGGCTTAAGGAAATTCAAACACTGCTAGATCAACCACCGGAATTCATGGGGCTTGGTCACCGGAGCAGACAGAGCATCGGGATTAAGAATGTGCACTCTCGCATCGCCCTGTATTACGGCTCAGATTTCGGACTGACCCTATCCAGCGAACCCACGCTGGGAACAACGATCACCCTAACACTCCCCTCTAAATAAAGATAAAAGGAGACTGGATCATGTACAAATTCATAATCGTCGACGATGAGCCTTTGATCCGCCAGGGTCTACTAAAAAAAATCAAGGCAGTGACTAATGAACTGATCTTCAGTGGAGAAGCCGACAATGGTGAGGATGCCTTGGACCTTATCCAAGCGACGGACCCACATCTAATCTTCACCGATATGCGGATGCCCGTGATGGATGGAAAATCCCTGCTTCGTCAGCTGCAAAATGATTATTCCGATAAGAAAATCATCGTCATCAGCGGATTTTCCGATTTTGAATATATGCAAGAAGCGATCTCAGCCAGAGTTGTCCACTATTTACTGAAGCCGTTCAGCAAAGACGAGATCCACCAAGCGATCTCCAAAGCGATAACCGCCATAGAGAGTGAGCAGTCCGCTAAGGCGGAAACTCTGAATATAACCAAAGAAGCGGAGCAGCTAAGCCTACAGGGAGATTTGCAGGCCCTGCTTCAATACATTGCCGGCTTCTACCCGGCTGAGAAGCCGCCAAGCTTCCGATCAGCCCCATTGCTCAATCTGATGACATCCCGAAGAATGATCCTATTGACGCTCTATAATCCAGAAGATCTAGTTGCCCAAGAACCCTATCTGGAGAGGACTAGTATCTTTCTCCCTCATCCTCAGAGCAGGAAACTCGCCTTTTCACTCCTGCTATGTGATGCTTCACTGAGTGATTCTAAGGTGCTGGAACTGGCTTCTTATGAAGCCAAACAGTTGATCGAAGAAACTGGACCACAAGCCTGCATCGGCATAAGTGGCAGAAAAACCGATCTGAAGGAACTGCCGCAGGCACGGCTAGAATCGATGTCCGCATTGAACTGCCGGGCCATCGCCGACCAGGGACAGTTTTTCCACTACCGCCCGGGTAGCTACCAAGCAGGGCCGGAAATGTGGGAAAGTAGCCGGGAACTCATCTTTTTCATCGAATCTGGGAATAGCGATAAGGTGAAAGATCGAATTCACGACTATTTTGACTATTACCGAGGGCAACCCGCAGCAACAATCCATCAGTTGAAAGAGAACTGCCGAGCCATAATCACAGAGGTCAAAACTTTGGTTTCCGTCTATTTTCCTGTAGAGAACGGACAACATACATCATCCAGCCTTGAAGGCGTACTTAATATTTCATTTGATTCGGAAGAAATCCGGGGATATTTCCTGACCGTACTCACTTCGATTGCAGAATTACTAAAGGAACAATCGGTCTATGCCTCTCCCAACGTCATTGATAATGTAAAGGTATATATCCGCAAAAACATCTACTCGTCCCTCACGCTAGAGCATTTATCGAATCTGTTCTACATCAGTCCGAGCTATCTTAGTTACTTGTTTAAGGAGAAGACGGGCGAAAATCTGATTGATTATGTCAACAAAGAGCGAATCGAACGTGCCAAGTTGCTGCTCCGTACCAGTGATGAGAAGATTTATAAGATTGCCAAGAGTCTTGGGATCGATAACGCCAAATATTTTTTCCGCCTATTCAAGAAAATGACCGGGTTCACACCAGAGGAATATCGAAAATTAAGTGAAGCTGAAAAAGAGGGGGCACGCTAATGGATCATATGGAGCTGGATTGTTATCTACGCCGCCTTGATGCAATCGAAGCCAAACAACAGTACACCCGTCGCAACATTAATGAATTTGGTGGCAAAGAATTGATCTTACCTCACGGAGAACGGGTTCCGCGTCTACCGGTACATCATTTTTTTAATCAGGGCGATTATCATATCAGCAAGCACCACCGGTTCGCCGATATGCCGGAGCATACGCATACATTTATCGAACTAAATTATATGTATTCAGGCCGCTGCCGTCAGACTATTGGCGGATCCGTCGTAGAGCTGACTCAAGGCCAGATTTGCTTGTTGGATACGGACGTACCCCATTCAATTTTTACACTTAATGAAGACGATATTTTGATCAATATTTTGATGCGAAAGGAAACACTGAACGCGGCATTTCTGACCCGGCTGGGTTCTGACGGAAGATTAAGTGATTTTCTGATCAACGCCCAATCTCCCGCTGCAGCCCATGACCGTTACCTTGTCTTCCGATCAGATAACAGTCATAACCTTCACCATATTCTCGCCAGCATGATGTGCGAGTACTTTGATCCCCGTGATTTCTCCGCGGACATGATCAACGGTTATATGGTCATCGTGTTTACCGAGCTCATGCGGGTTCTAAACCAGAACACCGCCCCCAGTGGATTACCTACCACTAAACGGGGCGATCTGCTGGAAATCCTACAATATCTGGAACATCATTTTAATAACTGCTCCTTGAAGGATTTGGCCACACGCTTTAATTTCAATCCCAATTATCTGAGCAATCTACTTAAGAAAAGCACAGGCAAAACGTTTGGTGAGTTGGTACAAGAGCATCGTATGGCTTATGCCGCGCTCTTACTCGCTAACAGTGATCGACCGATTGGAGATATAGCCGGAGAATGCGGATATGAAAGCCTAAGCTTTTTCTACAAAAAATTCGCGGAACGATACGAAGTTACTCCGCTTTTGTACCGCAAGCAGAGCCAAACAACCTGAGACACCATTTGCTACGGTGCTCAGGCTGTTCGAGCTGATATCGAATAGGCATCTGCTTATAATTGATATTTGCGGATCAGATACGTTGGCGTACAGCTCCAAGCATGGCAATAACTATTAATTAAATGACTGCCATAGGGAGAAAAGCTCTTGTCGCTTGGATTATACAGCTCCCAGAACGTATCAGCCCCGTCTTTAATCATCTGCCCCCAATACTTCTTGATCTCCGAAATGGCTGTATCCCTTTCGCCCATCTGAATCAGTGCCTCAATAAAATGGTGAACCATATAGGGTGTGGTCATCGGAATGGGAGCGGAATCCTGCTGAAGCCGTAGCAATAGTCTCTTCCCGCGCTCTTCTTCAACGATTCCGGCAAGCACCATCCAGATCTGAGAAGCCCATGAAACCTGCCTAATATCACCACTAACAAAATAGCCTAATTCAGAGTCCCATAAGTGATCCAAAGTGGCCTTCGTAAGTTCTTCAATCGTCTGCCGTAAACGATCCTGTCGTTCATTTCCGAGAAGAACGGCCAGATGCAGCGCGCATTTCAAGTTATAGATTAAGATAGCCTGCGCCGGGGCCTGTTTGTTCAGATCCGGATGCCAGTCAATAAAAGCCCACCAGGTCTCATCGTCGGTCACAATGCCACGCTCGTCCAATCGTTCTAAAGCCAGCTCTATCTGCCGATAAGCAGATGGCCACAGCTCCTCCAGCGTGTTCCGGTCATCTGTAGCCAAGTAATAATCATGAAGTGTAGATACAAAAAAGAGTGAATAATCATAGAGATACGTATCGTCAGGTATGACCTGGGGTTTCATGAACAAGTTAGCCGTGATCCGACCCCGCTCATCCGGATAAGCTGCAAACAAGTACAGGCATCGCTTAACCAGATCATTGCCTGAGAACGTTTCGTAATTGGCCAGCGCCTGAAGCCGCAGGTCACCAAGCCACAGTCTTCGGTCCCGCTTAGGTCCATCTTCGAAGACCTCCTGCATACATTCTTCCAGCGTCTTCACGCTGACTTCATCAATGGCTTGCAGTTCAGGATCTGTGTGGCCCAACGGAGCCTGAAGGGAGCGGTCAGCCGAAGTTTCCGCTGTACAACTAATTTCAGCAAAGGATACTTTATACTTCGGTGACGTATCAAGTACCTTAAGCTTTACATACCGAAAGCTGTATCGACGATCCAGATTTAGTGATGAAGGCAGTATATCCAGATGAACTCGCTCTTCCTGTAACCACGAGCTGCTTAGCCATCCGTCATACTCAGAAAAGGATTCAGCCATCTCCACCGGCATTTCCCCGAGGGTGATCTGCAGATGTAACGGAGCATCCGGGGGACTACCTATTGGAATAATCCGAATCGCCAGCCTTCCCACTAGATGCTCTCCGAAATCTAGAATAACCTCCTCCCCTTTACCAAAAGCAATGGCAGAAAGAGCCTCTGCACCTTGAATCGATTCTGACTGCCAGCCATGCACCGCTAGTTCATTCTTTACAACCCGGATTATCTGCTTCGGTTTACAATCCCGGTAAATAAGCTGAGGTTGAAGCTGCTCTGCCGTTAAAGCGAACACCTCATTTTTATGGATAGTTACCGCTTGCTGGCGCTGCATCGCTTGAGTCATAACCTATCTCCTCCTTCATTGGTCTTGTTCCCCCTCTAGTAAACCTCAATTCCGCTTGCCTGAACATACAGTGAATACAGCTAATCTTACTCTTATTACAGTTCTGCTCAACGGAGTGACGCTAATTTGTCATGATAAAAAAGATGCAGTAAGATCCAGCACAAAAAACAACACAGCTGCCTTAGCAAACCGCTCCAGCCTGCGTATTTTCGTGATATTAACACTTTAATAGAGCGTTTACTAGACCAATTTCCAACTAGTTAGGAAGCACTTTTCATGTTGACTTTTCAACATATAGTTATTAAAATAAACAACGCACACTAAATATAGTATGCATATGATTTTCCAGTATTTATAGCTTATCTATTCAATCTTTACAGTAATATATACAGGGGGAGAGACTCCATGCTAGTCGCATACGATTCAAAAACCGGAAACGTCAAACGCTTCATTGGTAAGCTTAAGCTGCCAGCTGTGCAGATTGAAGAGCATATGACCATTGACGAGCCCTATGTGCTTATTACATATACCACCGGCTTTGGACAGATTCCAGAGAAGGTGTCTACTTTCTTGAAGAACAATTATTCCAATTTGAAAGGCATCGCCGCCAGCGGCAACAAGAACTGGGGCGAGCTGTTCGCGCATAGCGCAGACTTGATTGCAGATCGGTACAATGTACCAGTTATCGGTAAATTTGAGCTATCAGGCACGTTTGGCGATGTAGAACGAATTAAACAGGAGGTGAGCCGAGTTGCGGCATATTGAACTAAACAACATGTTGATGAAAAGAGACGAAAGTGGTTTCTTTCAATTAGATAAAGACCTTGAGGCAGTAGCCGAATTTATGCGGGATGTAGAACGGCGGAGCCTGGTTTTTGCGAATACAAAAGCTAAGGTTGATTATATGATTGAACAGGATTTCTACGAAAATTTTTACGAGCAGTACAGCGTGGCTGAAATTGAGGAAGTTTACCAAATTACCCATGCCTACAACTTCAGCTTTCCATCCTATATGGCAGCTTCGAAGTTCTATACGGATTACGCTGTAAAAAGCAATGACCGCAAGCAATATCTGGAGCATTATCCGGACCGTGTGGCGGCAGTTGCCCTTCACCTAGGACGCGGCAACGCCGCTACTGCCGGTATGCTTGCCCGTTCGATGATGGAGCAGCGTCTGCAGCCAGCGACCCCAACCTTCTTAAACGCCGGCAAGAGCCGTCGCGGTGAGCTTGTCTCCTGCTTCCTTATCGAAATGGACGACTCGCTTAATTCGATCAACTATGTGCTCAATACCTGCATGCAGCTGTCGAAGATCGGCGGTGGTGTGGCTGTCAACCTGTCCAAGCTCCGTTCCCGCGGAGAGACAATCAAGGGTGTCGAGGATGCGGCGAAGGGCATTATACCTGTGCTCAAGCTGATGGAAGACGGCTTCTCCTATGCTGACCAGATGGGTCAACGTAAAGGTTCTGGAGCCGCCTACTACAACATTTTTGGATGGGATGTTCTTGAATTTCTCGACAGTAAGAAGATCAACGCCGACGAAAAAACAAGACTCAAAACCCTGTCCATCGGCCTGATCATTCCGAATCACTTCTATAAGCTGGCGAAGGACAATGAACCGCTCCATGTATTTGCCCCTTACAGTGTGTACAAGGCTTATGGCACGCATCTTGATGACATGGATTTGGATGATATGTACGATAAGCTGCTAGCCGATCCACGTGTCAAAAAGAGAAAGGCCATGAGCGCACGGGATATGCTGACCAAAATTGCCATGATCCAGCTGGAATCTGGCTATCCATATATTATGAACAAGAGCAACGCTAATGCGGCCCATGCCCTGAAAAATGTCGGACAGATCAAAATGTCCAACCTCTGCACAGAAATCTTCCAGCTGCAGGAGACCTCAGAAATTGCTGACTACGGACAGGAAGATACCATCCGCCGTGATGTAAGCTGCAATCTGGCTTCCTTGAACATTGTCAACGTGATGGAGCATGGCAAAATCCGTGAATCGGTACATGAAGGCATGATCGCCTTGACTGCAGTCAGTGATATGACCAGCATCTCTAATGCCCCAGGCGTAGCCAAAGCTAACAAAGAGATGCACTCCGTCGGTCTCGGCGTCATGAATCTGCACGGCTATCTGGCCAAGAACAAGATCGCTTATGAGAGCGAACAGGCTCGCGATTTTGCCCGGACCTTCTTCATGACCATGAACTACCATTCACTGGAGAAAAGCATGGAGATCGCTGCTGCAACCGGCCGGTCTTTCCATGGTTTTGAGGCTTCTGATTATGCTACAGGAGCTTATTTTGAGCGTTACCTGACTACGGATTACCGCCCTGTAACGCCAAGGGTACAAGAGCTGTTCGGAGATATTTTCATCCCATCCCCTGCGGACTGGGAACAACTGCGGGATGCAGTAAAAGCAAATGGCCTGTACCATGCTTACCGTTTGGCCATTGCGCCGACAGCCAGCATTTCCTATATTCAAAATGCTACTTCAAGCGTTATGCCTATTGTAGAGCAGATTGAGACACGGACTTATGCTAATTCAACGACTTACTATCCGATGCCGTACCTGCGTCCAGACAATGTATTTTTCTATAAATCGGCTTACCAAATGGATCAGTTCAAGGTGATCGATTTGATCGCGGAAATTCAGCCCCATATCGACCAGGGCATCTCGACCGTTCTGCATGTTAACAGTGATGTTTCCACCAGAGAACTGGCCCGCTCCTACCTGTATGCGGCGCATAAAGGCTTGAAGTCGCTGTATTACACCCGGACCAAAAAGCTGTCCGTCGAGGAATGCCTCACCTGCTCGATCTAACTGGAAGGCTATAGCCGCAGAAAAGGAGATTGCCATATTATGACCGCTATCCAAGCCGTTAACTGGAACCGTCCCGACGACGATTTCTCATTGATGTTCTGGAATCAGAACATTATGCAATTCTGGACGGACGATGAAATTCCATTATCCGATGATAAAATGTCCTGGCTCACGCTCAGTGAGCAAGAAAAGGACTCCTATATGAAGGTACTCGGCGGACTCACACTGCTGGATACGATTCAAGGCGGAGTAGGTATGCCGCAGATTATGGAGCATGTCGAAGGTCTTCAGCGCAAGGCTGTGCTTGGCTTTATGGGCATGATGGAACAGATTCACGCCAAATCGTACAGTAGCATTTTCACCACTTTGTCCTCCACAGAGGAGATTGACAGTGTGTTCCGCTGGGTTGAAGAGAACCCTTATCTGCAGTTCAAGGCAGAGACCATATCACAATATTACAAAAAAATAGATTCACCCAAAGATCTGTACCTTGCCATGGCAGCCTCAGTGCTGCTCGAGAGCTACTTGTTCTACAGTGGCTTCTTCTACCCGCTTTATCTAGCTGGCCAAGGCAAAATGACATGCAGCGGTGAGATCATCGACCTTATTCTGCGGGATGAGAGCATCCATGGCGTATATGTCGGTGTGCTGGCGCAGGAGATCTTTGACGGGCTACCAGATGACGAGCAGCGTGAGCTACACCAGAAGCTGGTAGACCTCCTTAGACTGCTACATGAGAATGAAGAACGTTATACCGAGCAGATCTACGCTCCCATCGGACTGGTGGACGAGGTCAAGACCTTCCTTAGATACAATGTTAACAAAGCCATGATGAATCTGGGGCATGATCCGCTATTCGACGAGGAAGAGATCAACCCGATTGTTCAGAATGGCATCAGTACCCACACCAAGCAGCATGATTTCTTCTCGAAAAAAGGTAACGGATACGTCCGGGCGCTTAACGTGGAGCCGCTGAAAGATGAAGATTTTCAATTTTAAATATAGATAAAGCAAAAAAGTGCGGAGAAAATTCTCCGCACTTTTTGCTAACTGTAAGATTAGATTATTGCAAGCTTTTCAGGTATGTTCTAGCTTCTTCGTAGGTATCGTAAGCATCTGCAAAATCTCTACCAAAAATACGTTTCAATTGCATCTTCCAAATTGGGTTTTTAGTTACATAAGCCCATCCTGCTTGACCAGCTTCACTCGCCATCGCACCAGTAGGGGCTAGCATAGCTGCAACCTCAGGAGTAAGTACACTTTTAGAATCAGTTACATCAGTTGTTCCTGTAAATTTAGGTTTAACAAGCTTCATGATATTTTCAAAATCTTTCAGGTATCCTGGAACATCTTCAGCTGAAAAATCAATAGATACTACATCGATATGGTTCTCATTTTGGTTGTACTTAATTGTGTATGACATAATTATTTTTCCTCCAAGTTTTAACGTTATTTTTTAATAATAGAGATGAAATGTATGTAACTTCACAGACAAAAAATACCCGCCCCAGGCTTTTTCAGGGCGACGACATCTACTTCCTGTATCGTTTTTATAACAACACCCTTTCTAGAATATTAACTAATACATATTACCTATATTATTATCGACAAATTTCTTTTTTTATTTATATTAAAATACAAATTTCTACAAATTCCAACATATCCATGGTCATATTTTCCTTAATTCATTCATTTTTGTGTATCTGCTGTCTCTTGCAACCATTCAATTTGCCAACATACGAAGAATCTGTTTTTTTAGACAACTAAAAAAGGCTCTGCGTGCGACTTCCGATTCCAATCCAGTCATCCTTCAGGTTTTTGGAATCAGAATACGCCGCAAAGCCTTTAATACTATATATTAGTTGTTATATAAGTAAATCAATCCGTGATTACTTTGTTGCGGAATAGCCCCCGTCAATCACATGTGCTGTACCTGTAATAAACGAAGCCTCATCACTTAGTAGGAAGCATGCAAACGCAGCTACTTCCTCAGGCGTACCGTATCTACCCAGAGCCGTTCCAGAAGCGATAAGAGATTGAAGCATCTCTACATCATCAGACAACAGCTTTTCATATCTGTTCATGGTTGGTGTAGGGATAGGTCCTGGGCAAAGGGCATTTACTCTAATGTTACGGTGACCCACTTCTTTGGCAACTGATTTAGTCATCCCCACAATAGCATGTTTACTTGCTGAATAAGCTGCATCATTGGCCATCCCGATAAAAATACCATGCAAAGAGGAGCAGTTTAGAACGGAAGCTCCAGATTTCATATGAGGTAATGTATAATGCAACATGTAGAATTGGCTAGTGAGATTTGTCTGAATCACTTTTTGAAACAACAACGGATCATAGTCTATAACATCCGTATTGTCTCCTGTAATTGCTGAGTTATTATATAGGCAATCAATTTTTCCATAAGCTGCTAATGTTTGATCTACGATATTTTTGCAGTCTGCTTCGAGAGAAACATCTGACCGAACAAACATCGCTTCCCCACCTAGAGCCTTAATTTCCTCAACTGTGTTAGCGCCGGCATCTGAACGATTGGCAACTACTACAATACCGCCCTCTCTTGCTACTCTTAAGGCTGTAGCTTTTCCGATTCCGGTACCTGCACCTGTAATAATAACTACTTTGTTCTCAAATCTGTTGCTACTCATATGCGCACCACTTTCTTATGTCTTTTTCAGGAGGAGGATTCGAACCTCATAGACCCTAATATCGCCTGATGCAATATGGATTGGAACATTTTTGCAGAAAAATCGACAAAATTATCCTCTATATGACAACTTTATTGTATTTAATTGTATATAGCAATGAATATTTTAATCTACTTTTGCAACAATTGAGAATTTGGTTTTGATCGTCATAAAAAAAACACCCCTTAGAATTTCATCAGATAAACCAGAAGTTTTATCCGATGCTTATTCTAAGGGGTTTGATAATTTGTAAATCCGTCGTTGTTAATGAAACCATACTCCAAATAAATTATTTATTGGCTTATAGATAAGAATAATCAGAAACAAAGGACTCGGGATGTTCAATTTTAACAACGCACATACGGTCGCGCCAAGTCCCAAAATCCAAAATATAAAATATACGCTAAGATCACGTACTCGGCGCTTTCGCACTAATTTAGGCAAATCAAGTGCCATACAACCTACAGCAAGCACCAAAAAAAACAATAACACCATTCGACTCACTCCTTGATTTTTTCAAGAAAAGAATTATCTGTGAGACCTACGCGATTAATAACTACTGAGGCACTATAATGGATGGGCAATGATTTGAGGTAATCGTCGCCTTTTTTTTGCTGTAGCTTTGTCCAGGCTTTAGGACTGGCATGGTAGATCGATTGTCCAAATCCCATAATATCAACATTGAAGCGATTAGTTACTTGCTCCACAGTGTTTTGCATCCGCTCTATAATCCGTTCCTCTGTTTCCTTTTCCAAACGTTTTATGGTGCTTTCCGATTCCAAATTTTCTGTACTTTGCACTTCTTCAATGTTGCAAAGCGTCTTAACGTCAAGGTAAATATGCGGCTCCCCATCAATAATTTTCACTTTGCGTTTGGTTGAAGCCTGGATCGCTTCGATAACAATAGGCTTTCCATCTTCCCCTGCTATCGAGCCAGAATGTGAGGTTACCTTATCGTTGATATAATTGTAACCAATCGTTTCACCCTCATTTAGCCAACCGATCAGTTTGTCTTTTCTGAACACAGCTACAGTATGGTATTCCAATCTCGCCTTAGGCATTGTTCGCTCTACATTGCTTTTATCTCCTCCCTCTTTGGGATCTCCCATAACTTCCACTCCGGTCAGTACAGGATGTTCACCTTCAGCCAATAAATTTTCAATAAAATCATCCAGCGTGACAGCGACTGTTTTTGCTGAATCTTTATAAGAATTATCTAGGGAACTAAATAATTTGTTCGCTGGTAATTTATCCATAGGTGTAAGGACATTCAAGACATCGCTGGCGGTTGTATCTCTGGCAACCATAACGTAGAAATCCATTCGAGCTTCCCGACTTCTTTTAAATACGTCCAGTATCTCGCCCACTCCGGAGCGGGCAAGTTCCTCCCCAATAACCAACACCCGGATATGACCAAGATAACTCGTCCTGGAACTATCCAGATTCAACTTACGTTGTGCATCATAAAACGTAGGTACCGTAAATTTATAAACAACCACTGGAACTCCAGTGCCTCCCCCTCCTCCAGACGATTGTGAGGAAATCGCAGATGGAATAACGACCTGCATCGAAACTGTATAACCCGTTTCAGCCTTGTCGATCCCTAACCCCAGGACAAAGGCTACCTCATTCAGCTCCTTTCTCTCCCAACAGCCACTTAGCACTAACGTAAATTGGAGAGCTATCATCAATTGGAGAACGCCTCTAACTAATTTTTTATTCATTGCGTTGATTCCTCATCACTAGAAGTACTTTGACGAAATAGGTTCTGCGTCTTGTTCTCAGCAGGCCTTGTTTTTAAAAAAGGCCACGGAAAGCGAAAGATAGAGTCTTTTAAGTCTTTTGAATTATAAGGTCCGAGCGGACTCATATAAGGCATTCCGAAAGAACGCAAACTCGACAAATGCAGTACGATGATAAAAATACCGAATAGAATTCCATATAATCCGATAAATCCGGCCAAAGCTATAAGCACAAAACGGATCATCCGCGCAGCTATAGACATTCCTGTCTCCGGAATAACAAAGCTAGAAATGGCTGTAAGCGATACAATAATGACCATTGCAGATGAAATAAAACCCGCTGCAACTGCTGCTTGCCCTATCACCAACGTTCCGACAATGGAAATCGCCTGTCCAATATTTTTGGGTATCCGCACCCCGGCCTCCCGCAAAATCTCATAAGTCATTTCCATGATCAGCGCCTCGACAAAAGCAGGAAAAGGAACACTCTCCCGCTGGGCAGCTAAACTAATTACAAGATTGGTCGGTATCATCTCCTGATGATACGTAGTTATCGCAACATACAATGAAGGTGCAAGCAAAGTAATAAAAAATGAAATAAAACGAACTAATCTCAGCAATGTACCAATATCAGCCCTTTGGTAATAATCCTCAGCAGACTGAAAAAATGCCACAAAAAATGTGGGTACCAAAAGTACAAAAGGAGTTCCATCAACAATAATGGCCACTTTTCCTTCCAAAATGCCTGCTGCAATCGTATCTGGACGATCACTGTTGTATACGGTAGGAAATGGTGTAAATACCGTCTCTTGAATAAATTCTTCAATATATCCACTCTCGAGAATACTGTCCGTATCAATTTTATTCAGACGGCGTTTTACTTCTTGCACCAACTCCTTATTCGCGATGTTGCTTAGATACATAATGGATACGCTGGTTTGAGTTACCCTTCCGATCTGAACGGTTTCCAGCCATAAATGGCTATCTTTTATTTTCCGCCGAACCAGTGCCGTATTCGTCCGTAAATTCTCAGTGAATCCTTCCATTGGACCTCGAACAACCGATTGGGAACTGGGCTCACCTACATTGCGATCTTCCCAGCCTGGTAAGCCGATCCGGAGAGCGGTGGATGTCCCATCGAGCAGCAGCATTACACTACCGGACAGCAATTCGTGTACAAATTGGCTGTAATCAACGATAACGGTTAGATCACCGGCTATTAATATCTGTTTCTTAATAATCTCAATCTTCTGCTCGGGCTCAAGCTTTCCCAGCTGTTCATAAGGAATATGTTCCTGCAAAGAATACAAAATTGAATTATGCAGTACCTGAGTATCCACAAGACCATCTATGTAAATCAAAGAAATATTAGTATTTTCTTCTATCTGCAACTCTTTTATCACTACATCAGAACTTCCGCCCAGCAATCCGTTCAACTGATCAATATTGGTTTTCAATCGGTTTGATAGTGTACCCGTCTCCGAACTTTTCACGATGTAGCCTCCACTTCACTTAGATTAATGAGTATAGTTTGATGTTAATTTTGATAATTATTCCTTTCTGATTAAAATTCGTGAATGGCATAATTCTGGTAACTACAACCATACTAAAACTAGTCCAATAAATTTGAGGGGGTATATGAGTTTGGAGAAAGATCGAATTAGTACCAATCAAATGATTATACTCGGGCTATTCACATTTATTGGGGATATGGCGCTTGTGTATCCAGCGTTAATGATATCAGGAGCGAAACAAGATGCATGGATTGCTGCTTTGATTAGTATCCCCTTGGGCCTAGCGACCATAAAACTGTTGCTCTGCTTAGCAGACATTGAACCAAACAAGAATATTATCGAGCTTAGCCTACAAATCCTAGGAAAATGGGCCGGAACGGCTGTAGCCTTGTTCTATTTAGTGTTCTTCCTGATTGCCGCTTCCACTTACATAAGAGAAATTGAAGATTTCATGTGTACACAGATTTACGAGAAGACACCCGGTGGGGTTATCCGTTTTATGGCCATTTTCCTGCTGGTATATGGTGTACGACTGGGTCTGGAAACATTGGGACGGGCAGCTCAGCTTTTTTTCCCTCTGTTTGCAGTTTTTTTGATCGGTCTGCTGCTTCTGCTGACTCCCGATGTCAAAATGGAACGTTTATACCCCATTATGAACACACCAGTACCGGACATGCTCCATACTTTGATGTATGGTGTTTTTTATCCTTTTGGTGAATTATGCGTGTTTCTTATGGTATATCCATATGCTCAGAAGAATAGCAAAACAAGCCGGGATATTTTCATAGCCTTGATCATCGGAGCTCTCGGACTTAACCTCATCTTATTTTTTTCCCTTACCGTTCTTGGTGTTTACGCTTCTGAACATCAATTTTATGCCGCTTATATTCTTGCTCAAAAAATTAATATTGCTAATTCTCTGCAACGTATTGAAGCGCTTATGGCTACTGCATGGATTATCAGCACATACTTCAAAACAGCCATTTATTATTATGCTTTAACATTAGGTACAGCCCAATTATTTAAACTCAAAAGCCACCGTCCTCTGATCCTACCCACTGGATTTTTGTTATTTGGTATGTCACAACTGATTGCCAAAGACATCATTTTTTATGTAAAGGAAATCCCCACCTACTGGGTAGATTGGGATTTCACCTGTGCATTTGTTCTGCCGCTTATGTTGCTAATTGTGTATTATTTAAAAAAACGTTTTGCTGCCAAGGTTTAAACGACTTCTCTCCTAAAAATAAAAAAAGGACAGCTATTAAGCTGTCCTTTTGTTCATGAATTTCTTACATTCAGTAGCTTTATTCCTTCTTATCCAAAGTAATCGACGATGGTGTTACATCACGAATTGGCTCTTGAGCCACTTCAAAAGTTGATCCGCAACTCGGACAAAAGCGAGCCTCGATTGCCACATTGCCACCGCATGCTTTACACTGCTTCACATCGGACAACCCCGCAATTTGCTGCAGATTGACCTCAATCTCCGATTTCAGTTCAAGAATACGGGAAATATTCTTCTCGATCTGCTCACTCGGCAATGGTCCTGCTCCTTGTGTTACAGCTTCAAACAACAGTTTACCCATTACCTGATACTGCTGGTCAATGTCATTCTGCTTGCTGTTGTTCTGTAATTTCAAACGGTTGATCTCCACCACTGTCTTTGCTTTATTGCCAGCCTCGCTCACGCCTGCCTTTACCTTGTTAAAAAAGCTCATATTCAGCCCCCTATTCCGTAGTAGTCATATATAAGCATATTTCGACACCACCACAAGTATTCCTCTCTTTATTGTACCTAACTTCAACCGCGATTTGTAGTTCATCCACAATCATGAACTTATTTCCCCCGCCTTCCTGCGGGAACGAACCTCGACTCAGGTCTGGTATATAAAACCGCCTTCAGGCCGTTTTGCCGCATTTAAAAAGGCTATACAATGAGTACATAAGCAAGCGGGTTGCAAGATTTAAACACAATCCCCCCCATTAGAGAGGATGACAATAATAAATGAAAAAATTATATCGTTCCAGAAGTGACCAGAAGATTAGTGGTGTATGCGGAGGTCTTGCCAGTTGGTCAGGCATCGATGCCACAATTCTCCGTCTCGTAACTGTTGCCGCAGCACTTTTCAGCTTCGGTACCGTACTTATCTTTTACTTTATCGCCAGCATCATCGTCCCTAAAGAACCTTTTGGCAGCTTTTCGGATGGACATGATTTCTATTAACAGATCGTCATTTAGTACCAATCAAACATACTAAGGAGAGATATAACATGAGTTTATTCAAAAGAATTTCCACCCTTACTAAAGCTGCCCTACACGAAGGTCTGAACAAATTAGAAAACCCAGTGCTACTGACGGGTCAGTATCTACGCGATCTTGAGAACGAAATAGCTACGGCAGAACGCAATGAACGTGATTTAAAAGTTACAGCGAGTGTATTGGAACGCCGTAAGCAAGAATATACTCAGCTGATAGATCAAAGCGAAGCTGAAGCTGTTCAGGCGGTTGAGCAAGGAAATGAAGAAAGAGCACGCCTTGCACTCATGGCCAAGCTGCGGTATACAGAACAGCTGGATGAGAGTATCAATAGTCAGGCACAAACTCAGCAATCCCTGGCAGAGCTGGAGATCAACATCGCTAGAGCTAAAGAAGAGCGCGAACACCTTAAAGCGAAAAGAACTGAACTTATCGCTCGTGCTCAGCAAGCTACAGAAACACTAAGCTCAGCTCCTCATAGTAACAGTGTAAAAGGACCGAATGTGGGTACCGCTTCACGTGGCTTCGAACGAATGGAAGAGAAAATTTTCGAGTGGGAAGCTCTGGCGGAAAACTCCAAGTATAAATCCAACTCAGGTGCAGGCGTAGCTTCGTCCATTGATCCCACCCTTCGTAGTGCTGTTGATGATGAAATTGAACGTATCCGCAACCGGAAAATCAATACCGACAAAAAATAAATATAAAAACAGGTCCCTTATTTCTCAGCTACTGAGCTATATAAGGGGCTTGTTTTTTCTATTCCTCTTCATCCCGCGAATCATTTTTTTCGATTCCGGATCTACTCGGTAAGACTCTGTGATTTTCTGCAAAGCCTTGTTATAGGTGAAATCATCTAAAGTGTTAGTTCTCAAATAATCTATCGTAGCCGCAGGCAGCTTCACATAACACATCGATAGCGCCCAAGAAACCGCCATTTTCACATAATACCCCTCATGTCTAACCTTATCGAGTAGTTGTAGAATCCGACTGATGTACGCTTCTTCAATAAAGAAATTAAGCATCATTACAACCGCAAATCGAATCTCATATTCTTTGTCAGATAACAGATACGGCACTATAAAGTCCCACATCTGCTCTTTATTCTTCAAGGTAAACTTCAGCCCTGTGCAAAAGCTATCACATACCGACCAGTTATCGATTTTAGGAATAAAGTCCGCAATATAATGCAGAATTTCTTCAGGATCTGCCTTCACATAACCAAGTACCATACCTTGCAGCATTACCTCTTCAAAAAAATCAGAGTCGGCGTGCTCCAAATAGGCTCTCCAGTCACCCTTTGCAATGGTTTTGGCCAGTTTACGCAGCTCCGGTAGCCTGACTCCTATCACATTATCGATCGTCGGAAGTAAAGCCGCAGAAAACTTCTGGTAATCCGCATCTGCCAACTCCACTAGCTGTTCCTTTATTGTTTTGTCCACTATAGTGCTCCCTACGTATTAATTATTGAAATGAAATCTCCCATAAATATATGGAAGCTACCGAACCGTGTGGTGAGTACTTGAGACGGTATTGTTCGAATTGCTTTTTGGTAAGCGTATCAAGCCCATACAGCTTCATCATGCCGCGACGAATGGCGATATCCCCCCAACTAACTACATCTGGGCGCTCCATACAATTGATTAGCATCATCTCTGCTGTCCACATACCGATGCCTTTTAACTTCATGAGTCTTTGAATAACCTCTTGATCGGACAATCCATATAATTCCTCCAGCTTAAACTCCCCATCAGCAATCAGCTTGGAAATGTCATGAATGCAAACTGCCTTTTTCATCGTCATGCCGCAACCCTGAATCTCATCCGCTGTGTGTATAGCTAGCTGCTGCGGAGTTATTTCTTCGAACTGAGCCTGCATTCTTGTCCAGATAGTTCGAACTGCTTTGACTGATATTAGCTGACCTACTATGGCATAGATAAGCGCGGTGAAAAGATCCGGAATAATCACACGTTCCACTTTCCCCATTCGCGCCATCGCCGCACCTAGCACTGGGTCCACACTTCCGAGGTAATCGATTTCTGCTTGCCCATATTCAAAAAATTTAGTGATTACAGCTCCCAAAGTATTTCCTCCCGTATCTGAGCTTAACAATAATATACAACATCTATTTTGCAGTGTACGGATTCTTGAATAGGATAGCAAGATAACGAAACTTGAAAAAGCCACAACATTTCTACTCGGGTAGATGGTTATGGCGGGAATTCATATTTTTACTCAACTACTATATGTAACTTGTACTAGATTGTATTTATCATTTTACTACTTTAATATGAATGTATATATGATAGATGAGGAGCTTTACGAATGGACTTTATAGCAATTGACTTTGAAACGGCGAATTCCAGTCGATCCAGCGCCTGTGCTTTGGGACTTGTGGAAGTTAAAGATGGCGTAATCACAGCAGAACATTCTTGGCTGATCGATCCGCAACAGCGGTTTGACGGCATGAACATTTCGATACATGGCATCACCCCCTCCATGGTAATCGGTCAGCCTACTTTCCACGAATTATGGCCCACCGTTGAACCTTTGCTGCACGGACGAATTGTTGTAGCGCACAATGCCGCTTTTGATATGAGTGTACTGCGGTATTGCCTCGATGGGATGTCCATAAGCTATCCGAGCTTTCAATACTTATGTACTTATTTATTAGGCAAAAAAATGCTGCCCGAGCTTCCCTCTCATAAGCTTAATGTAGTATCCGAGCATTTCGGCATTGAGCTGAAGCACCATGACGCTCTCGATGACGCGCGCGCAGCTGCCTTGGTTCTATTAATGCTTATGGAGCGAGAATCACATCTTGACCCGCTTTTGCTCTCCAGCAGCCAAGGATATACTAGCGGAACAATGTTTGCTGGTGGGTACACTCCTTTTTCTGCTCGAAAGAGTAAACCTGCTAAGAAACCTGTGAACAATCAAAGAACGAAAAACTTCTATTTGTAAGAAACTATTAAGTTATTTAGCAAAAAACACCCAACAGGCTCATTACAGCTGGTTGGGTGTTTTGCATAGATGGGGGAATATAGCATACAAGTCGATTCATTCACTACGAAGAAATCTAACCTTGCTGGTCATTATAGGGAATAGCTCCCTGTAATTCTAAATTTACGCCCTATACGACAGAGTTATAGGGAATTTATCCCTATAATTCATAAGGTTCGGGTGTAAATGAAGCATTTCATAAAAATTTTAAGGAGAAATTCCGTATAATGACTTCGAATAGACCCTTATCGTGCTAATTATAGGGAAGAATTCCGTATATTTTATCAGCGATCAGTGAACATCCTATCGGTTCATCCAGATCACCAACCAAGATCAACACAACACACTAGATCTTCATCCGATAAACTGCTTTATTCTCCAGTCCTCTGATGAATGGCGTCCATTCTTCCGTTTCTGGTGTGGTATCCAGCGCATCCTCGACCATCTGCAGCTTCGCATCCATCGCGTCAATATGATGCAGCGCTACGGCCTCAGCCGTTTGCGGCTGAACAGGACTGCCCCATTCGCCCAGGTTATGGTGTGATAATACGAGATGCTGTAACGCCAGAACCTTCTCCGAATTCAAATCAATGTCTAAGCGGATGGCCGCTTCTGTAATCCAGTTAGATGCCATCGAGATATGACCAATCAACTTACCCTGAACGCTATATTCTGAGACAATTCCGAGCTGAGAGATCATCTCCTCCGGCTTCGCGATATCATGCAGAATAATTCCAGCCTTCATTAAATCTGGATTCAGGAACGGACGCTGCTTGCACAGAAAATCCCCGATCTCCAGCATGCGAACCATATGATAAGCAAGTCCGGCAAAATAAGCATGGTGATGCGTTTTGGCAGCCGGATAATGCATCAATTTCTCTTCCACTTTGCTTACACAAAAGGAGACAATCGAGGCAATCTCCGGATCTGTGATGCTTGCCATAACCCCTTTAATCGTATGAATAAGGTCTACTGGACGAATAGGAGCGGAGCGAATAAAATCCGTTAGCGCAACGCCATCCTCATCGTTCACCAATCTGATTTTGGTTACTTTGATTTGCAATTTCTCACGATAAGTGTGCGCAATCCCACGAACCTTCACCAGTGCCATAGGAAAAAAAGTTTCTTTATCGGTTGTGCTGGCATCCCAATATTTCGCGGACAATTGTCCACTGGAATCCCCCAAGACTAGGTCGAAATAATCCTTTGGAGGAGTACCGTTCGTTTGTTTGATCGCTAGCTCTCTTAAGAGATAAAAGCCAACAAATTCATCCTGTGGAGCGAGCTGTTTAATTTGTGTCATGTTGAAGCCTCCTATTAATAACAGGCTTTGTACCTGCTCTCTATATTAAACTTTAGACACTCACGTCCAAAATCCCTTTAAATCACTATACGATCTATTTTCATTTTTATGTACAGGTAGATAAAGGAGGTTACTCCACAGGCCATAATATGGCTCTAGAATAACCCCCTTTATAGATTAACTATTGATTGAAAATTGCTTATTTACCAGCGGATTCAAGTGCTGATTTAATAGCTTCTACCACTTTAGCAGATACTTCTTTCTCAGCATCATTATTTCCGAAGGCTGCTGCACGATATCCATACTTGTGTAAACTATAGCCCGTTGAAGTCGACTCAATCTCGCTCTTCACAGCCAGCTCAGCGTCAGTCAACTGGTTGACCGTTCTTGTACTTCCGTTTTTATCTAAATAGTAAACAAGCATTTTAACAGGAACGCCATGTTCTACATACGTCATCACATTTACAAGCTTATCCGTACTTACACCAATGAAGATTCCATCGAAGTAAGCCGCTTTGTTAGCTTCAACAATTTCAGCTTTCCCGTATGCTCTATCCACCGCAGTCTTGAGAGCTACACTACTACTAGTTGCACCGGAAACAGCGTCTACATCTTGCACAGCTTCTCTAGTACCTGCTGCAAGGAAGCTAGAAGTCAATTGCGGAATTGCTTTTACCACCTCTGGGTAAGCAGCTTTGCCTCTATCCACAAGATTCATTCCTACACGATACAAAGCAACATTTACGATCTTACCGTTACGCAGTGTAACGTCTGCTCTGTTTGTTCCTTTATCATAGGCATCACCAAATGCAGTGAAGGTTCCGTCTTTATAGGTTCCTTGAACTTTGGATGCGTTAGTCAAAGCATCAGTCAGAGCAGCTTTGGCAGCTGCGGATAGCTCTTCTTGACCTGTGATATCGGACATTTGCACACCTTTTTCAAGTAATCCTGAAGTAAGTGTACCCACCAACGATTTTTGTTCTGCACTTAGTTTGTCATCAGCGATCAGCTTGCCGTCAGCACCGAACAAGCTTAATTTAATGTTTGTAACTGCATCTGAAGCAACATCAACAAGCAGTAATACTTTTGATTGGTTATCTACACCTGCGAATTTTCCGTCAAAATATTTAACTTCATCTGGAACTTTCAGTGCTTTTTCGAAAGCTCTTTCTACGGCTTGGTTCCAACCGTGACTACTTTCTGTAGCGCCAGAGATTCCATCTACTTTCTCATCATAGTTAGCGAAATAAGATCCATTAGCAAGCAACTTAGCTGTCATCGGAGCATTAGCTTTTACAACTTCTGCATAAGCCGTTGCACCTCTGTCAATTAGGTTGTTCCCAAGTCTGAACAGCTTCACATCCACAAGCTTACCGTTGCGGATCACGATGTCAGCTCTTTCAACACCAACACTTCTTGCAGTCCCATAAGAGGAATAGAATCCGTCTACATAAGCAGAAGTATTGTTAATCTTTGCATTCTGCTCAGCATCCCAGAAAGCATTAATCGCAGCCTTAGAGTCGGCTTCGAGTCCTGCAACAGGCTCTGCAGCTGTTCCTTTAGCCAGCAATGCTGGTGTTATAGCTGCAACTGCTGCGGATTGCTCAGCTGTGTAGGCCTTCTCATCCACGAAATCACCAGCATTGTTCAGCGGGTACACTTTAACAGCTGTGTGCTTATTGGATTCGTAGGTTGCAAATACTGCATATTTACCTGTAGGATCTATGCCCATATGAACACCATCAAAGTAAACTGCATCTGTATCTTTCACTGTTAGAGCTCTTTCAAACGCTCTGTCTACAGACAATTTCCATCCATTACTAGAGCGTGTTGCTCCCGAAACAGCATCTACTGCAGCTGCTCCATCTCTTGTCTTGCCAATCAATTTATTCGTCATCAATCCATAAGCTTGCCATAAAGCGCTATAATTGTTACGAGCATCTCTGTCGATCAGCTTAGGGCTGGTTCTCAGGAGATCGATGCTAGTAATTTTCCCATCTTTAATTTCGATCTTAGCGCCTTCGGTACCTTTGGAGTAAGCATCGCCATACGCTACGTAAACTCCATCTTGATATACATTTTCCTTAACTGTAACCGGCAATGCTGTAGGCACAGGCTTAACAGTCGCTGCTGGAACTACTGTAGCCGCTGGAGCAGTGGTTGCTTTTGGCGTTGTAGCTGGTTTTGTCGTTGCTGCTGGTGCTGCTGTTGCCTTTGGTGTTGCTACTGGTTTTACCGTTGCTTTCGGTGTTTCTACTGGTTTTGCTGTTGGCTTTGGTGTTACTACTGGTTTTGCTGTTGCTTTTGGTGTTGCTACTGGTTTTGCTGTTGCTGCTGGTTTTGCTGTTGGTTTAGCTGCTGGTGCATCCGCTTCTTCAGAAGCTGCGGATACTGCATCCACCTTCAAGTTCAAAGCAGGCACATTAAGTGTGTAAGCAAATGGCGCTAACAATATTGCCGCGCTAACCGTTAAAGAAATTAGTTTTTTCAATAAAATTCTCCTTTACCAAGTCCCCAGTGATATATAGCTTTTCTTAACCAAACTTACCTTTCACGGCGCCCCTTCTCTTCTTATGAAGCATTACATCTCTCTTCATAAGAACCCATCCCCCCTCTCATGCCTATGCGCGAACCATCACTTTCCAAAAAAATAATGCCTTAAATCTATTCATTCCTTTTTACAATAAACCGCATCAAAGGTGAAATAATTCACATATAATATCAGAAAAAAATGAAGGCGCTTTTTCAATCAATTTCTGGTTTGATACTACCAAACTTTTCCGCAATTCCTCTGTATCTAAAATCACATACCCTATAAGAAACATCACTATTTGCTCATAAATGTAATTTTTCATTATTTTCTCCAAACAAATACACCCACTTCCTATTCCCAAAGTAGATAACGTGATCTCGATTATTGTGTATCCAAGAATAGATATGTTATTTTAGAACGATCTCTAACATGGGAAAGGAGTTCAAAGCTTTGAACAAACAGCCACCTATTGGAGTTATTCTCGCCCAAATTGGCACACCTACTGCACCTACTGCAAAGGCGGTACGTCCTTATCTGAAACGTTTTTTATCCGACCGCCGAATCATAGATTATACACCACTGCTCTGGCAACCTCTGCTGCGAGGCGTTATTCTGCGTACACGTCCTCGGCGGTCGGCTGAGCTGTACAGACAAATCTGGACAACAGAAGGATCACCTTTACTCTTCCACTCATTAGCTCAGCGATCTGGTTTGCAAGCGCTTCTAGGTTCACGGTATCAAGTAGAGCTTGGCTTAGCATATAGCGAACCAAGTATGGAACAAGCGATGAGCACATTGGAAGCAAATGGAGTCACACGCATCATCATTGTGCCGCTATTCCCGCAATATTCGTCCACTACGACGGCATCTGTCTTCGATCAAGCGAGTTTTGCTGCACTAGGACGACAAAGCTCCACTGGGCCGGTAACAAAGCGCCTTATTCCTGCTCTCAGATTTATGGATGCCTATTATAATGAACCCGGTTATATTTCAGCCATGAAGTCGCATTTACTGCAGCAAATGGAACTTCTGAGCTCTAATCCTGATTTTTTTGTACTGACCTTTCACGGAATCCCCAAACGATATGCAGATACAGGCGATCCCTATCCAGAGCAATGTATGGAAACTGCGCGTCTTCTCGCTTCAGCTATGAATTGGGAGCCTGAACGCTGGCAGCTTACTTTTCAATCACGCTTCGGACGCGAAGAATGGGTAGGTCCCTCTACAGCAGATGTTTTGGGAAAGCTAGCGGAACGCGGAATTCATAAACCTTTGATTTTCTCACCGGGACTTGTAACGGATTGTCTGGAAACGCTGCACGAGCTAGCCATAGAAGGGCGCAAGCAATTTGAGGCTGAAGACTTCACTGCGATCCCCTGCTTGAATAATCATGAGGACTGGCTTCAATTTCTGGCTCAGCATGTTGAACGAAATGCCATGGGCTGGTAATACAAAAAAACCGTCTTGTCCGCAGATATTCTCTGCTGAGATAAGACGGTTTGTTATGTCCGTTCATAGGATCTAAGGATCACTAAGATGCTTATGCTGTAAGCTGCTTATATTTAGTAGTCAGTTCATGGAACCATTGCTTGTCCTGTAAGGTCAATGCAAAGTCGATCAGCTCGGCAATCTCACTCGGCTGCAAATCAGCTGAATCATTAAAAGATACTTCAGCGGTTGCAGTGGCTTCTCCATTCCCATCCTCTGCATAATCATAAGAGAAGCATATCTTGATATCACTTTCCAGAAATTCGTTACGCAGGAAATATAACACCTCACACATTAGCACAGGTCTAACATGATCATCAAAGACACATTCCATAACCTTCGCCCAGTACTGCTGATTGCTGAGGTGTAGCTTATCATTGGTTAAGAGATATTTTTCACCCTGAAAATCAGTGACAAATCTCAGCTCAAGCGGCTTCATTTTAAAAATAGTAGCAATTTGCTTCATGCTAATATTCAGAATGTCTTGCGTTTCTAGTCTGATCATCTCTCATGCACCTCGTCCCTCTTAGTTGGGTTACCTGAAACCTGATGATATCTATAATTTCGTTAAATGCCAATAATGTAAAATTAACTCTATCCATTCACTTTAATTTTTATCTAATTTAACATTATTATCGTCAACTGACTACGCTTTGTTAATATTTTTTCATTAATTCCACAGAAAAATGTTTCAATCTTTGTCCATCTGTTTAATATTTATATTTAAAAAATTAGTCTTTCTTATTTTCACAACAAAAAACTGTTCTGAATGGTCATCATCGACCTCAAAACAGTCTTTTGCCTAATTATTATTCAGTTAACTTTACTTAAACAAACAATGGCACTAACTGTATTCCTTCAGGCGAGATCCGAACAAGTCCTTTATCCGTGATGCGTAGCGTCGGGATAACCGCCAATGCAAGCAACGATAAAGTCATAAATGCGTAGTTCAAAGTACAGCCAGCATCATATAGCGCTTTGCTGATCGCAGCTGATTTTGCAGCAGCAATTTCGAAGGGTTCCGTGGACATTAGACCTGCAATAGCCAACGGGAATAATGTTTCCCCACTGGATGTGATCATACAAACACCACCCTGGGCATCCGCCACCGCATTTGCAGCTTTAGCCATTAACTCATCATCATTGCCGATAACGAGTACATTATGACTATCGTGAGCAACCGTCATTGCAATGGCAGCCGGCTCTTTAAATCCAATGCCTTCGACAACGGCCACTGATTTATTGCCTGTACCTTTATGACGTTCGAGCACTGCGATTTTGCACAAACCTTCTATAGCATTTACATCTAGTTGCCCCTCCACTACAGGTATCGAAACCATACGCTCAATAGTCTCCACATGATTTTCTCTTACTTTAATAACTCTTGTAGTAAGTTCACCTGTTTGAATTGGAGCAGCAATGATGAAGTCTTCTGAAGTAGGACGCTGTGGCAAATGAACCGAAGCCAACACTTCCTCCGGATAAGTGAATTTAGCAAGCTCTGCCGTCATTACTCCGTTCTCCGCAACTACTACACCTGCGGCAATTGTCAGCACTACATTAATATCCGCCAAATTCCCGTCTAAAAGGATGATATCTGCAAAAGAACCCGGAGTAATAGATCCGATATCCCGCGCTAAACCAAAGCGTTCAGCAGTATTAATGGTAGCCATTTGGATAGCCGTTATAGGCTTAACACCTTGAGCAATAGCATCACGGAGGACGAAATTCATATGCCCTTCATCTCGTAAGGATTCCGAACTACGATCATCCGTTACCAGCATCATTCGGCGTGTATCAATGCCGTGTTCTGTATGGGCCGTAATTGTTTTAGCCACATCATGCCAAGCGGAACCCCGGCGCATTTTGGCATACATCCCCAGTCGAACGCGCTCAATCACATCGTCTGCTGTCACACACTCATGATCGCCAGTCACACCTGCCGCAGCATACACGGGCAGTCTCCAGTCGCTGGAAGGCCATGTGAAATGACCATCTACAAATCTGCCTGCCCGCAGCGTAGCTTGAATTTCCCCAAGCATTTTCTCATCGCCATAAACAACGCCAGGAAAATTCATCACTTCACCCAGCGCAATCACATCGGGTCCCCAAGTAAAGGCTTCTGCCACTTCTTCTGGTCCAATAGAAGCTCCCGTTGTCTCGAATTCCGCACCTGCCGCAGGCACACAAGAAGCCACCTGCATGTAAGCCGCTAACGGTGTCCCGCGCATCTCATCGAGCATCAATTGAATCCCCTTCAGCCCAAATACATTAGCAATCTCATGAGCATCAAAGAAACCACCTGTTGTACCCAGCGGCAGAACCGCACGGGAGAATTCAGTAACGGTCAGCTGTGTGCTCTCAATATGACAATGGCCATCGAGTAGTCCCGGAGCTATATACTTACCGTTCGCCTCAATAACCTGCGTTCCTTCACCAATCATATGTGTCACATCTTTACCAACATAAGCGATACGCCCACCTTGTATACCAACAGACATTCCTTCTAAAATTTCACCAGAGCATACATTAACCAGCTTTCCACCTGTAATTACTAGTGTTGCCGGTTTATCTCCTCTTGCCGTAGCCACAAGCTCAGGTACACAATCTGCTAAAGGCTTTCTTGTAAAAGTTGTCATAATCATCTCTCCCCCGTTAGTATCCAAGTGCGTTCTTGATGTAGTGAATAGATTCATAATAATAGAGGATTGCTTAACCATCGGCTGTGTTGATATCATAGTTGGCAAATCTGATATTGTACGAAAAAACGGCTCCGTCATGGTCATAGCCCCGTCAAGTAGACAGTAAAAAAGAAGCCTTTTAAGCGGCGATCTGGTTCCGGTACTCTTCCGGAGACAGGTCGCCGAGTTTTTTCTGGAAGCGTTCCTTGTTGTAATAAAGGATGTACTCCTTAACCAAATGTTCAGCATCTTCAAGATTCTTAGGTTTCTCCAAATACAATTTTTCGGTCTTTAGGTGAGAGAAGAATGACTCTATACAAGCATTGTCGTAGCAATTCCCCCGCCGGGAGTGGCTACCGACCAAACCCTTGTCCTCTAAAACCTGGGCATACGTCCGAGTAGTGTACTGAAAGCCCTGGTCTGAGTGCAGGAGAGCCTTTGAGTCTTGGAGAGATTTCACAGTATCTACCACTAGCTTCAAGTCATTACGGACAGAGATTCTCCAAGCCACAACCTCGTTGTTGTACAGATCCATCACTACAGATAAGTAGACAAACTCGTGGCCTGTACGGATATAGGTAATATCCGTGACTAGCTTTTGCTGAAGAGCGTGGGCTGTGAATTTCTGGTTGAGTACGTTTGGAAATAAGACAGAAGGCTTACGCCCGGCAAACGGGCGTTTCTTGCGAATCACTGATTGGATGCCTAGCTCTCTCATCAACCTGCGAACTTTCTTATGGTTTACGGGAAATCCCTCTTTACGAAGCGCTGTACGCATTCGCTTATAGCCATAGGCAGGACGTAGCCGATGAATGGCTAAGATATGTTCCTTAAGGTTCGTATCCTTCTCTTGGCGTGCTTCCCGCAGGTCAGAGGTCTTTTTCCATTTGTAGTATGCAGCCCGGGACAATTCAGCCAGTTTGCACAGCCAAACAATTGGGTATCGCTCGCTCATTTCTTGAATGGATTGGCACCGGGTATTTGTATCCAACTTCCCTCCCCATGTAGATTGGGATTGAGCTTTTTTAAGTATTCGACCTGTGCCTTCAAATACGCGATTTCTTCGTCTTTACTGTCAAAATGCTTCCTTCCACCTTTTCCGCGTCGGTCCTCAAAGGTCTCCCCACTTTTAAATTTACGTATCCACCTCACCAACTGAGCATCGCTCTTGATGTCGAGTTTTTCTAGAATTTGTGAATAGCTCATATGCTCCTCTAAGTGAAGTCGAACCGCCTCGTTCTTCAATTCTTCTGAATACTTCGTAAACGTCTGCCCCTTTTTAGCCATGAAAAATCCCCTCCGTTCGACTGTGTTAAACACATGATACCATGTGCTCTTTTTTCACTGTCAACCATGAGGGGATAATACCATCATCCCTGTAGATGATAGCCGTTTTCTTAATCCAAAGATTGTCCAACACTCCGGACATGCCCCTGGTATGAACTCACCCGCCAGCATCTATTCCAACGATTATCTTACGTTTTCCTCATATACGTCAAGTGCCGCTTGAACACCAAGTCCGTAAGAAACTTCAAATCCGAATCCGTGTCGCAGCAACGCTGCTTCCAAAGCTCCAAGCAAACGCAGCACATTATTCGTACGGCAGCTAAAGCCCATCGTGCCAATGCGCCAGATCTTTCCTTTCAGAGGTCCAAAGGAGCTGGCAATTTCAATCCCGAACCGCTCCAGCAGCAGCGTGCGTACAGATTCCCCGTCTATGCCCTCAGGAATCAGCACACAGGTAACAACGGTAAGTTTGCAGGACGACTCCCCGTAAAGTTCAAGCCCCATCGCTGTTAATCCAGCTACAAGTGCTTTTTCATGGAGGATATGTCTGGCGAATCTGGCATCCAGCCCTTCTTCAAGGGTAAGCCGCAAGCCCTCCCGCAGTGCATAAAGCATTGAGGTCATCTCTGTATGATGATTGAGACGTTGTGGACTCCAGTAATCCTGAAGCATGCCGAGATCGAAATAATTGCTGCGGACAAAAGATAAGTCACCTGGCTGGACATCACTTGTTCTAATCCCTCGTTCTACTCGTTTTCGGGTCATGAGCTTAGCTTCAGCACGATCATTATACGTTATCGGTGCCATTCCGGAAGGGACGGACAGGCATTTCTGTGTACCGCCAACGACGGCATCCAACATCCAAGCATCTGTCTCGACAGGAATGCCCCCAATGGTTGCAACTGCATCAACTATGAATAAAGCATCCATCCGGCGGCAAGCTCTACCGATTTCCGCGAGTGGCTGCACACGTCCTGAAGAGGTCTCCCCATGAACCATTGCCACCACATGTGGCTTAAAAGTCTCCATAGCTGCTATCACTTCATCCGGCTCAAACACACTCCCCCATGGCTTTTCCAGCACGAACACCTCAGCACCACAACGTTCGGCAATCTCATGAAGCAGGTGTCCAAAGCGGCCAAAGATCGGAATCAGCACACGTTCCCCCGGCAGGATTAAGCTGACCATCAACGCCTCAATACCAGCGCGAGAGGTCCCATCTATAGGGTAAGCCCATGCATTTCGGGTAGCGAACAGCTCCCGCAGCATTTCCATCGTTTCATTCATAATAGAGGTGAACTCTGGATCAAACTGACCCAGCACCGGAAAAGACATCGCCCGCAGGACACGAGGATCCACCTCCACCGGACCCGGAGTCATAATGCAGCGCAGGGACGGTGACAAATCTTCGTAACGCTTCATGATGATCCTCCCTTCAAGTAGAAACGGCTATGCCATCCTTTAAGGGACGGGCTCCGTTTCAGCGAGAAATATAAGGATAAAGTATAGAGTAAACATATACTTCCTTATATTTAAAAGTTCTACGAACTCTTTTTAATAAGCTAACTCGTATAACATCGCAGTCAGCACCTCAAGCCCAGCAACGAGCTGCTCAGGGAAAGTATACTCTTCCGGAGAATGGCTGATCCCAGCTCGGCTTGGCACAAATATCATCGCAGTAGGGCAACGCGGCGCAAACAGCTGGGCGTCATGTCCCGCTCCACTTACCATCATGCGGTACGTCTTCGCCTGTTGGCGGCAGATATTTTCCAGCATCGCAGATAGCTTCGTATCCATAGGCGCAGGGACTGTGTGGAGCACGGATGTAACCTCAAGAGTCACCCCACGTTTAACAGCAATTTCATTACATTCCGCAAGAAGCTTCTCACAGAAACGTTCCAGTTCGTCCTCTTCACTATGGCGGATATCTAGTGTAAAAAGAACCTCACCCGGGATCACATTTGGCGTATTCGGATACACCTCAAGCTTGCCCGAGGTTGCTACAAGAGGTTCACCAGCCGTTTTAGCAGAGCTTTCAAGCACGTACAGCATTTCAACCGCACTAGCCAGTGCATCCTGCCGCATAAACATCGGTGTCGTGCCCGCATGATTAGCAATACCACTGACCTTGACCATATAGCGTCTCTGTCCAACAATCCCCTGAACTACGCCTATCTGCGTATCTGTTTTCTCCAGAATAATTCCCTGCTCAATGTGCAGCTCTACAAAAGCGCCAATATCATTTCTGGCTCCATTCTCATCTGTTACACCTTGCAAAAAGCTGGATTCCGTCATTGCTGCCTGTAACGTCACTCCCTCTGCATCCATACAGGTCTCAGCCTCGCTTCCGTCATACCTTTCCGTGACATGGCCCGAACCCCAATAAGCAAGCGGAAATCGGCTCCCCTCTTCTTCACAAAAAGATACGACCTCAAGCGTCCGCTGCGGCTGGCCAAAGTTCCTCTGCAAATCTTGAAGCGCAATCATAGCCGCAGCGATCCCATAGGCACCATCATATTTTCCGCCATTGACTACAGTATCGATATGCGATCCGGTTAAAATAACCTTTTGCTGCGGATTGCATCCACTCAATCGTCCATATACATTGCCAACCTTGTCTATGGAAACTTCTAAGCCGAGTCCAGCCATTTTTTCCTGCAAAAAAATCTGCGCCTGACTCCATTCCTCCGTATATAGCAGTCTAGTAACTCCTGGCCCAGGTGTGGTGAATGCCGCCAGCTCCTCCAGCAGCTCCAGCAGTTTCTGAGTCGACGCTTGAACACTGGAATCATTCATAGGCTGTACTGCTCCTTCCTAATTCGCAGCCACTGTCCACCTCCCTCACTGATCACTCCTTCTTCAGAGGTATAGACCACATTCCCGCGGCAGATCGTAGCAACTACCTTGCAGGATAAAGTTCTTCCGATGTAGGGGCTGTGCTTGTGGCGATACAATAAATCCTCCGCAGTCAGCGTATAGGTTGTGCTTGGATTCAGCAGAACTAGATCGGCATCTAGACCTAGAGCTATAGTGCCTTTGCGATGCTCTATTCCAAAACGTTTTGCGGGTTGCCCTGCGAGCAGACTGGAAATTAATGTAACAGGCAACCCCCGCACATTCACGCCTTCATGGAACATAAGCTCCAGACTGCTCTGCGCACCCGAGATCCCACCCCAAGCTGCAAAAAAAGACAAGTCCGGCTTCACCTTCAATTCCGTTGGACAGGGGGAATGATCCGAAGCAATCAGATCGATTTTGCCTTGGGCCAGCATCTCCCATAACTTCTCCTGCTCCACCGCACTTCGCAGCGGAGGCGCACACTTCGCCACAGGGCCTAAAGCCTCCATATCATTTTCAGTGAGGACCAGATAATGTGGACAGGTTTCTGCCGAAACGTCCAGACCTCGAAGCTTAGCTTCATAGATTTTCTCAATGGCGGCGGCCGTGCTGATATGAACAAAATGCAACCGGCAACCAGTACGTTCACTGTACAGCAGCGCCCTGGACACTGCCTCCAGCTCTGCTTCAGCAGGGCGGCAAGCCGCAAAATCACTTGCGCTGGTTCTGCCATTTCGCACTGCATCTGCGGTCAACACCGCCGTGATATCCTCACTTTCTGCATGCAGCGCCAGAATCCCGCCCAGAGAAGCGATTCGCTGCATCCCTTGATAGAGTGTATCCTCATCCACTTCACGGAATCTGCCTTCGCCCTCCCCTCCAGGATTGGAGAGAAAGGCTTTAAACCCAGTGACGCCAGCAGCTGCCAATGCTTCCAAATCATCCAGATTTCCCGGAACGAGACCACCCCACAGCACATAATCAACGGCAGAGTTTCCAGCCGCAGCATCTACCTTTTGACGAAGTGCAGCCTCGTTCACAGTAGGTGGATTGCCGTTAAGCGGCATATCTGCATAGGTTGTGCAGCCGCCAGCTGCCAGCGCCGCAGAACCGCTGCGAAAGCCTTCCCAATGTCCAAACGTTGGCTCATTAAAGTGGACATGCATATCAATCATACCGGGGAGCACATAGAACCCATCTGCGTCGATGACTTTGGTTAGCGGCGCAAGCGAAAGTTCCTCTCCAAGTGCGACAATCTTACCCTCTGATACTGCAATATCCAGCTTGAGTACCTGATGGGGCAGCACTACATTCCCGTTCTTAATTACAAGTTCATAGGATTCCTTCATGAGCTGCCACCTCCTAAGGTCATCAACTTTCTCCTAACTTCCCCGATACGTACTATATCCACCAGGAGCTACTAGCAAAGGTACATGGTAGTGTTGCATGGAGCTCTCTATATGAAAGCGAATAGGTATCTGTTCTAGAAAAAAAGACATCTCACGTTGAGTATCTACTGAGCTTTCTGTTACTCCTATGTCAGCTGCTGACGCTTCGGCATCAGCTCTACGATAGTAATCGCCGACCATAAACAGCAGCTCGTAACATCCAGCCTCCATCTCTTTTCCCTCGAGCAGAGGGGAATCCAGCCTCCCGTCACTGTTCGTGACCTCTTCACACAGAAGCTTGCTCATCCCATCCGTAAGCTTCCAGAGCTGAAGCGTCAGACCTGTTGCAGGAATCCCCCGCGACAGATCCAGCACATGGGTGGTAAGACGCCCGCTCATTACGCTGTCTCTCCGACCAGATCTGCACGGCTAACAGAAAAGCCCTGAAAACCATAGGGTGGACGAGGTTCGGTGAAGACTCCACCTTTAGTTTCTTCAGGCTCAACAATGGTTTCCCAAGTCCGGTTATTGGACTCAAATGAAACGGTAGCCAGCTGTGGAAAACGGGACAATACGCGCAGCCCAATTTGATAAATCAACGATTGGATTGATGGACTGTTCAGCTCATGAAAAGCGCTATGGGCGATATCGCGAACCTGCTCCGCAGCCACATATTGGCCTAGATCTCCATCCAGAGCATGCTCAACATCACTGTAGGTCCAGTTAATATTCAGAAAAATATAAAGCGGACGGTCAAAGCTCTCCGGCAATGTTGTGTACTCATCACGGACGAATCCATAAAACGAGCTTCCACTCACTTTTATCAGCTGTAAATCCTTCAATCGGCATTCATGAGCGATAACCTCAGTCCCATCCTCTCCACGTTTTACTGTCAGCGAAGCGGAATAAGATTCATTATTGGAGTGACGCAGCACTAAATGACTCTGTTTAAGCCCCTCACCCCCGGGCACCATCACCTGTTCAAAAGGTAACCGGTCTGCGGAAACTGAAACTGCGGTGACATGATCGTATTTATCGAGAAAACGGCTGCTTAGAAGCTGCAGTAGCCCCTCCGTTGTGCTTCCAGTGTAGTCCGCGGTATTGCGCAGAATGAAATTTTTCATAGAATCGGTAGCAACGACCATGGAATTATCCCCCTCTGAAAAAGAAGGAAGAAACGCTTCGCCCGTGACCGCGAATGTAATATTATGTGCGAATATAATGTTGTCGCAGCCCGTGAAGGAAGATTCGGGAACGGGGGTAACGGCCAGCGGTTTAGCATAGGTACGATAAGTTAACACATCACTTTTTCCATAAAACATTGTACGTCCGTTAATTGGCTCCAGCATGGCTGACACCCTCCCCGTTTATGATGAATGAATGAGTGAATGAATAATTAAATAATTAAATCACTTAAGCGAAATCTCGTAATTGTACCGACTTCAGAAAAGGCTTGAACCCATTCCTCCTGAGGGGAACGCTCTACTCGCACTCCAATGGCGCTGATAATGTCATCTTTGTTTTTGCCACGAACCGCTAGAATAAAAGGGAAATGAAATTTGTCCGTATACTTTCGATTCAGATCATTTAATAGATTGAACTCTTCCGTTGTTAGCCGATCCAGTCCAGCTCCCTGCTGCTCTGAGGCAGACAAAGCCGTAACTTGAAGCCTAGTCGCCAAATCTGGGTGAGCTTTTAATAGTCCCTCCATTCGGCTCCGGTCAGCACTCAGTACGGTCTGCATCATTGTGCTATGCAAATGCTCTAAAGAATGGAACGGAATCTGCTTATAAGCCTCCTCTGCTACCCACGGTGAATGTTCAAAAATGCCGCCTAGATGCTTCACAAAATCCGTTATACTCATGGCATTTATCTCTTCCAACGTAAACCTGCCTTCAGAAACGACCATCCACTCAACCTCCAATAGCTTTGTTAACAGCTCGTAAAATGCCACCGTACCCCGTACAGCGACAAATGTTACCCGATAAAGCTTCTTCCACTTCAGCCTGAGTAGGATGCGGGTTCTCTTCCAGCAGAGCAACCACCGAGATGACCATCCCTGGTGTACAATATCCGCATTGGAACCCACCTTCTTCTAAAAAAGCACGTTGAACGGGATGCAGCCCTACCTCACTAAGACCCTCAATCGTTGTAATTTCCGCACCTGAGCATTGATAGGCCATGACCAGACATGAATTCACTGGACGTCCATCCACCAGCACCATACATGCCCCGCAGCGGCCAATCTCACAAGAACGTTTTGTGCCAGTCAGCTCCAAATCTTCACGTATGACATTTAAAAGCCGGCGGGAGGGTGGAATCTCCGTGGATATCGCTTTCCCATTAAGATTGCAATTAAAGGTGAACCTCTCTTCTGCAAAAGCTTCCTCAGACGATAAGGGGTCAAGGTTATCTCCATCTAGATTCGGATCTGAATTATGGCTCGGCATGGATGTTCACCACCTTTTGTGGAATAAACGGTGTAGACTGCAGCCATTCGGGATCAATGGGCAGCTTGGTTACCCGCTTCCCTACAGCCTGAAATATGGCTGACGCGACTGCCGGAGCTAAATTGACGGAACCCACCTCTCCAATGCCGCGAGGACCGTACGTGTCATGATCCGGCAACTCCTCTATCGGCTGCACCTGAATGCTGCCATTCATATCGGCAATGGTCGGCACCAAATAGGTGTCTAAATTTTTGGTGACATAGCTGCCGCCCGACATCACAGCATCCTCTGACAAGGTGAAGCCTACCGCCATACTGCTGCCACCTTCGATCTGCCCGAGATAACCTTGCGGATTAGCCACCGGTCCCGCCGCTACCGCATGATATTGATCCAGTACACGAACACGTCCAGTAAGCAGATTAACTTCCACGCGGACTGCGATTGCAGAATAGGTGTATAGGAAATGTGCCCCCACTCTTTTAAAGGGTGTGGTTGGATAAGTAAACTTTGTATTACAGACAATGGGTTCTGAAATACGCTGTGCCAAGTCCTTGTAAGTCAGAAGCAGACCGCCGTCTTTTAGCCAAATGCCGCCAGAGCCGAGCTTCATTTCATAGTTATCCAGCTCTGGCTTTATCATCGCAGCTGCCTGCAGCACTCGAGCGGTGAAGTCTGGACGCAGCCGTTTTAAGGCCATCCACATCATGCTGGTTGATCGGGAAGCCGTACTAGATCCGCTATCGGGCACAACATCCGTATCGCCAATGACGATGCTTAGATCCTCTGCCGCCAAGCCAAACTGTTCAATCAGCATTTGTTCCATTGTTGCGATTAACCCCTGACCAAACTCCTCGTAACCAAACACCGCCTCAATTTTACCCTCTAGCGTCAAAGAGAGCCTGCCACCCGCCGGATCGGGAATACCATAGCCAAGTCCTGCACCATGCATAGCTATAGCAGCACCCGTTCCAGTTACGATCCAAGGTTCCACAACACCTGAATCACTGTCTGTAGATGCGGCCTCAGTCATAAGAGGCGAACCCGCCAGCGCTTCCCACACCTGAAAGGCACCATCGGTCTGAGCAATTTCCTGACCCAGCGGCCCCAGATCTCCATATTTACGCAAATTGCGGCGGCGCATTTCCCACGGATCGATCTGCAATCGCTCAGCCAACCGATCGATTTGTCCCTCCAAAGCGAAAATCGCCTGATTGCCGCCAAAACCGCGAAATTCACCAGATACACCGTTATTGGTATATACAGCAAAACCCTTCACATCCACATGATCGATGATATAGGGGCCCATCACATGTTCTGTCGCAAAGTTGAGCACCTCCGCCCCCAGTGTTGCGTAAGCTCCCGTATCCGAAATAATTCTGACCTGATGTGCCCTGATGATTCCTTCGGGGTCGCAGCCAGTTTTCATGGTGATTTTCATGGGATGGCGTTTTAGTCCTGCACGTACCGATTCAGCTCTCGAATTATGCAGTCTTACCGGACGGAGTGTCCGCAAGGCGAGCAGCGCTCCATATGGCTGTACATTCAGCTCGTCTTTTCCTCCAAAGGACCCGCCGATAGGACTCGAGATGACGCGAATATCTTCTTGAGGAATAGCCAGAATTCTGGATAGCTGCAGGCGATCCATCAACCCATGTTGTGTAGCTGAATATACGGTAAGCCGTCCGTTATCCTCTGGGATAAACAGTCCACCTTCAGTCTCCATATAGGTGTGCATTTGGCGTGGTGTATAGTAAGTCTCCTCTACCACATGACAGCAATCCGTAAATACCGTTTCCTGCTCCCCTTTCCGATATTCCGTATGATGAAGCACGTTTCCCTCGGCATGCAGCAAAATTGCGTCCTTTTTCATCGCCTCTTCCGGATTCTCGAGTAAGGGTAGAAGCTCATAATCCACTTCGATAAGAGATAAGGCGTATTCCGCAATTTCGTCCGTCTCTGCCGCGACTGCCGCAATCGCATCGCCAGTGTAACGCACACGGTCACTGCAAAATACCGGTTGATGCGGCAAAGCTATGCCAAAGCCGTTAAGTCCGGGCACATCCTCATGAGTAATTACAGCGTGTACACCAGGGACTTCAACGGCCTTCTCAATGCGTATGGACAAAATACGAGCATGTGCCTGCTCACTGCGGAGCACGCGGCCGATCAACATTCCTTCTGCCCTCATGTCGGTCAAATACTGCAGCTTACCGGATACCTTGCCCTCTCCATCGGGTCGTGTACGCCAGCGGCTACCGCTGGATTCCTTATTCAGCAGCATTTTCCCTCTCTCCTTTCGTCGGGTTATTCACCTCTTAACTCCGTATATTCATAGCCTTCCACAGCTCAGATACAACCAAATTCCCAGCAGTCTTTTTCTTGTAAAGTTCTGATGCAAAGGGATCACTATACGTCTCAAAGCTGTTCTCAACCCCTTCATATAAAGAAGCCAACAGCTCCTCTGTATACCTCACACCTTCAAGCATAACTTCAGCCCTACTTAGTCGCTGCGGCCGCCCAGAGCCCCCACCTGCGGCGATACGCACCTCACGGAAACGGAGTTCCTCATCGATTGATGCTGAGATTGCTACCGTTACAAGTGAAGGGGTGAACGCTTCCCGGCGGCCAACCTTACGGAAAATTTCTAGCCTATCCATTAAGGGACTCTCTAAGCGAGTAGGTGAGATGCGAATCTCAGCCACAAGATCTGCCGCAGGTTTTATCCCGCTCCAGTGATTGTTTAGCCACTCTATCAAAGGTAGTGCTGTCATAAATTTGCCGTCAAAGGAGATTAACTCCGCGTCATAGACCAGTAACGCAGGTAGAATATCTCCGAAGCCAGAAGCGATATTGCCCCCGAGCGTGGCAAGATTACGCACCGACGGAGCCGCTATGCAACGTGCAGCCTCTTGCAGCGCAGGAGCCACGGCCTGCAAATGCTCATTACTGCGGCACTGGGAGAGTGGAACAAGAGCGCCCAGAGATAAGTGAAATTCCGTTAAGGTAATGTCGCCGAGATTTGTGATTTGCCGAAGATCAATCAGCTGTTTGGGCATATGATCCGTTCCATTTTCCCACCCTGTTCTCAGCAATGTTCCTCCTGCGACATATCGGGAACTGTCTCCAAACGCCGTTTTTCTCTCCCAAGCTTCGTGCAGGCTGCGGGGTTGAATTACTTCAGGTAGCCTTCCATCCTCTTCCCTTATAACTCCCATACACTCCGCCCCCCTTTTTGAGTACCAGATTGCCGCTTCCCTTCTCGTATAGCCTGCCTTAAAACCTTTGTTCCCGAATATAAGGAACTCCGAGCGCCTCCGGTGTACCGGATGGTTTGTTGCGATTGCGGTACCCCAGGTACATCAGGACCAGAATGGTCACAAGGTACGGAATCATTTTGAGAAAATAGGGCGGAACTGCACTGCCCAGCAATTGAATGCGGAAGCCAAGTGAATCCAATGCCCCAAAAAAGTAAGCGCAGAACAAGGCGCGCAGCGGATTCCATCTGGCAAAAATCACTAGCCCTACCGCAATCCAGCCTCGACCGGCTGTCAGCCCTTCATTCCAGGTTGGCGCATAGGCCAATACCATATCCGCTCCGGCCAGGCCGATGAGAGCAGCACCGGTGATCACATAGCTGTAGCGGATAAGCTGCACACGGATCCCCATCACATCTGCGGTAGCCGGACTGTCTCCGACTGCCCGCAAATGCAGGCCCCATGAAGTGCGGTGAATTAGCAGATGCAGAGCAAGCACTAGCAGCAGGCTGAACCAGGTTAGGTAATCCATGTTGCCGAATATTTTTCCGATGAACGGTACATTTTCCAGCCAAGCCAGATGCAGTTTAGGAGATGTTCCCGGCAAAGGAATGCCGCTGATCGGTTTACCAAGATAAGCGCTCAACCCACTGCCGAACAGGGTCATCGCAAGACCGGACATCGTTTGATTCGCCCGCAAGGTCACACAGAGAAAAGAATGCAGCAAACCAAGCACAGCCGTTACAGCTACGGTAGCCAGCAGAGCCAGCAGCAGGTTTCCGGAGCGAATATACACGATACAAGTGGTGACCGCTCCCATCAGCATCAGACCTTCAGCCCCAAGCTGTATAATGCCGGCTCGTTCATTTAGAATGCCTCCCAGCGTAGCCAGCAGCAGCGGGGTCCCTGCGGAAATAGCGGCAATAAGTAGCTGTGTTGTAAAATCCATTGCCTATCTCCCCCCTTTCAGCTGAACCCGGCTACGGCGAATGCGGAAACGGTAGATCATATCGCCAGCAATCAAGAAAAACAGGATGGAGCCCTGCAGCATTTCTGATATCGATGAGGGCAGCCCGATGGTTTGAACACTATATCCGCCAACAATTAAGCCACCGAATAAAATAGAAGTAACGATTAGACCGAGTGGATTCAATTTGGCCAACCAAGCCACAATAATGGCGGTGTATCCATAACCCGGTGAAATGCCCTGCATCAGCTTGTGTGTAACACCGGAGACCTCCGCCATGCCAGCGATCCCGGCGAGCCCCCCACTGATCAGCATGACGATAATAATATGGCGCTTGATAGGAATCCCCGCGTATCTGGCTGCAACAGGATTGGCCCCAATCAGACGGAGCTCGTAGCCCCACTTGGTAAAACGAATCATTAAGTAATAAATCACAACGGCGATAAGTCCAAACAACAATCCAATATGCAATCTTGTACTTCCGAGAACAGGCAGCGACTGAGCCGCAGTAAACATAGGTGATCCCGGGAAATTAAATCCTTTAGGATCTTTCCAGGGTCCGAATACCACGTAATCGAGCGCCAATAGGGCAACATAATTCAGCATTAATGAAGTGATTAGCTCATTCACTCCAAAATGCGTCCGCGGAATAGCTGTCAGCAGTCCCCAAAGCGCACCCGCGGCAATCCCGAACAGCAGCATTAAGCTCAGGGACCAGAATGTAGGTAAGTCAGGAAAATAAATCGTGACCGCTGTGGCCGCCATAGCCCCAACAGTTAGCTGACCTTCTGCTCCAATATTCCATACCGAAATGCGGTAAGCCACAGCAATCCCAAGCCCACATAGAAGTAGCGGGATCGCTTTAACCATCGTTTCCGTGAGCCCATACGCAGTGCCAAATGCGCCACGGAACATTTTTTCATAGACCAGGACCGGATTCATGCCATTCGCCGCAATAAATAGGGCACACAACAATAACGCTAAAATTATAGATACAATAGGTGTCCACCAAGGAGAACGGATGCGGCTGGCATCGTATTCGAAACGTAGAGAGAATCGTTTTCCGGAGTGGGAGGGGAGGGATTCCAGTACAGCTGCTGCGGTATTTCTTCCATTCTCCAGGCTCATACGGCGCTCTCCTCTCTATTATGAATACCAGCCATTAGTAGTCCGATGCTCTCTCGATTCGCTTCCTCATGTGTACTCTCACCAATAATTGAGCCGTTATAGATCACTAGAATCCGGTCGGACAACTGAAGCAATTCATCTAAATCCTCCGAAATTAACAACACGCCACTACCTGAACCACGCAGCTCCATAAGAAGGTCGTGAACACCAGCCGTGGCACCTACATCCAGCCCTTGTGTCGGATGAACGGCGACCATCAGCTTAGGCCGATGACTGATTTCACGTGCAAAGAGCAGCTTCTGCTGATTACCACCTGACAACTGTTGTACTGGCGTCTCCAGCTCAGGTGTTTTGACGTTAAAGCGCTGGACCAGCTCCTGTGACCACAAACGGTTCTTCGCGGTCTTCAAGAAACCAAATTTGGAGTGCTCCTCTGAGCGGTAAGACTTAAACAAAAGATTATCCACCGATCCGAGGCGTCCAGCTAAACCGCTCTTCATCCGGTTCTCCGGCACGTGGGAGATTCCTGAATCAATTGCCCCTCTAACCGAAGCCGATTTCACCGTCTTTCCATCAAACGTGATTTCACCACTTTTCCAGCCTCTAAGACCTGTTAACACTTCAGCCAGTTCCTTTTGCCCGTTGCCAGCTACCCCAGCTACGCCTACAATCTCCCCTTTACATACGTTCAGAGAGAAGTGATCCAGTACTTTTCGCCCGTGATCAGCATATACGTCCACATCTTTCACTTCTAATAAAGAATCCCCTTCAGTGGCTTCCCGTTCTTGACGGGTGATGGTTACTTCCTTGCCCACCATCAGACGAGCCAGCTCCAGTTCATCTGTATCTGCCGTGGTCAGCGTGGCGATCATTTTTCCTTTGCGCATGACGGAAATCCGATCGGAGGACGCCATAACCTCTTTCATTTTATGAGTAGTCATAATGACCGTTTTTCCTGCCTGCTTCATGACCCGCAGCGTTTCAAATAGCTGTTCCACCTCTCCCGGGGTCAGTACAGAGGTTGGTTCATCCAGAATAATAATGTCAGCCCCGCGATACAGCGTCTTAACGATTTCAACACGCTGCTGCTCACCCACGGACAACTGCCAGATCGGGCGATCCACCGGGAAATTCAGTCCAAACCGTTCCGCTAATGCCTCTATCTCCTCGCGTTTGTTCTTCATCCACTTACGGCCGCGCCAGAAAGACGACTTTTCGCCAAGCACGATATTTTCTGCTGCTGTGAGGCTTTGCACCAGCCTAAAGTTCTGAAACACCATACCTACACCCAGCTGCGCAGCATCTTTAGGAGAACGGATCTGAGCACCTTTCCCATGAATGAAGATTTCTCCTTCATCTGCTCTGTACACCCCTGACAGCATGCTCATCACCGTGCTCTTCCCGGCCCCATTCTCCCCAAGCAACGCATGAATCTCACCCGCATTTGCCGAAAAGTCGACTTGATCACTGGCGGTTACCGAGCCGAATTTTTTCACAATCCCCCGCATTTCAACTGAAGTTCCCCGCATGGCCTGAACCCCTCCTTCCTTCAAGTTGTAGTACGGGTGGGGAAGTTTCCGCTTAACGGAACCCGCCCCACCCATAGATTGTGCACATCTTATTCCCTATTTTTAAACATTATTGCGGGATAGTTCCTTCCACACCTTTTACGAGCCAGTTCATGCCCAGCACTTCCTCCAAGGTCAGCTTCTGACCCTCCTGAACCTTCACATTCCCTTGATTATCTGAGATCGGACCTGTGAAAACCTCAAGCTCACCACTGATAATTTTGGCTTTGGCGTCTTCGACAAGCTTTTTCACATCATCTGGGATCTTGTTCCCGAAAGGAGCCAGCTCCACCATACCGTCAGCCATATCACCGGAATATTGCTCGCTCTTCCAGGTTCCATCCATAACTGCCTGCACAGCTTTTACGTAATACGGCCCCCAATTCCATACCGGGTTCGTCAAATAATTGTCCGGAGCGTATTTGCTCATATCCGAGTCATTTCCCCCGGCAAAAGCCCCTCGTTCAGCAGCAGCCTGCAGGGTTGCAGGTGAATCCTGATAGGCCAAAAGCACATCCGCACCCTTATCCAGCAAGCTGATTGCCGCTTGACGTTCGGTCGTCGGGTCATACCATGTATTCGTCCATACGACGTTCACCTTTACATCAGGATTGACACTTTGTGCTCCAAGGGTATAAGCATTCAAGTTATAAATCACTTCGCTGATTGGAAAAGCGCCCACATAACCCAGCTGATTATTTTTGGTCATTTTCCCTGCCGCTATGCCGCTCAGATAGCTGGCCTGATAGTTTTTCCCGAAGTAGGTCCCCATGTTCTCTGCGGTTTTGTAACCCGAAGCATGCAGGAACTTCACGTTGGGAAATTTGCCCGCTACATTTAATGTAAAATCCATATATCCGAAGCTCGTTGTAAACACGATGTCGTGTGATTGCGCAAGCTCTGTGATGATTCGTTCGGCGTCAGCACTTTCAGGGACATTTTCTACAAAGTCAGCTTTAATCCCCAGCTCCTTCTCCATATACAGCCGTCCTTGATCATGTTGGTACGTGTAGCCGCCATCCCCTGGAGGTCCGATATAAACAAAAGCAACCGTCGGTTTCTTTGCAGCCGGTTCTGTTGTTGCAGTTGTCGCTGGTGCCTCCGTTGCATTTGTAGAAGTATTATTATTGCTGCCACACCCCACCAAAGCCACCGTCATTAGAACCATTAATGCAAGACAAGATGTTATGAACTGACCCCTTTTTTTCATAATTCTCCTCCTCCAAATCATCTCTCATCATGGCTGCAACCATTAATGTACTTCTACTATACTTAGAGGTGGCCTTGGCGTAAATTTATATAACATACGTTTGTATATGAATATAAGAATCAGAACTTTTTTTGTGTGTAATGCACTAATTGGTTTTAGGAAGGTGAGTTTCATGTCATATTATATGACCAGAAGTGGAAAAGGAACACTATTTCAGATTACTTTTTAGACTACTTTTTAGACTACCTTTTAGACTACTTTTTACTTCACTTTCCATTTCTCAGAATCCATTGCTCCTGAATCTCACCAAAATCCTCCTTTGTATCTGCGTCCATGAAATAATGGGCAGACTCAGATTCCAGAACAATCCCCTTATAATCAGGTGAACGCAATATCCCCGCAGCTCCTCGATCTCCATCTAATCCCTGTAGTGCTGGAAACAATGTCTTCGAGAACAAAGCCGGGGGCATAGCCGACCCATTGCTGACGCTAGCGACATAATCCATCTCCGGAGATTGTTCAAACGTTTGTATTAGACGGTTCACTAATGCTGTAGTAATAAATGGCTGATCCGCAAGCGCCACAACTACTGCATCGGGCTGTAAAGGCAATACCGCATTAAGACCGCAGCGCAGTGAAAAAGACAATCCTAGATGTGCAGTTAAGCAAGTTTCGGTACGTCTGGAGCCTTGCGGTTCAATCGCGGGTGGCAACCATTCCAAGTTGTCATCCGCACGCACTACCACGATTAGCGGTTCTAGATTGCAACGATCCAATTCACTAAGCGCGACGCTCCCGAGCGAGACCTCCTGCGACAATTTCAGTGAAACCTTGGACACGCCCATCCGCCTGCTCTGCCCCGCTGCCAAATATATTCCTGCTACCTTCAATACTATCCACTCCTTTGGGCAGCTCTCGTGAGCCCGCCCTTCTAATTTGAATAATTTCCGCTATAATACTGACCGCAATCTCCTCCGGACCTTCTCCACCAATGGGTAACCCAACAGGCGCATGCAAAGATGCAGGAGCTTCAAGCCCTTTCAGTAAAAGAGCTATCCGAGCTTTTGAACCAATAATGCCGATGTATAGCGGGGCTAGCGGAATTACACTCTCAAGGAACTGTCTATCCCGCCCAAGCTGATGACTACAAATCAATACATAATCCCGCTGAGCTACGCCCAAGCGTTGAACAAGCTCTGTAGGGGAACAAATTACTTGTTCAGCTCGAGGAAACTTATTGTGCAAGCTTCCTTCGCGCCAATCCGCAACCGCAACCCGAAAGCCAACTCTGTCAGCAAGTTCCGCAATTGGAACCACATCACGTCCTCCGCCAAAAATCACAAGCCGCGGTTTAGGCACAAAGCATGTATGGAATGCTGTCAATTCAGCTGAAGCGGCCATAAAGCGACCTGCCGCCATGCTTTCTTTTGCCGAGTGGGATAATTTCGGTTGTTGCTTGTTCTGCGATAGTGAAGTATCAGTATCCAGCTGCAGCTTATAGGTAAAACCTCTCGCCGCTGCCTCCCGAAACAGAACTAACCGCTCTCCTGCCGCCAGTCTGACACTCGCCTGCACCAAAAGCTCATAAAACACCCCCTGCACAGGTTCAAGCACCACTTTGATTTTGCCCCCGCAGCCGACAGTCTCACCCCAGGACAGATCATCCGAAGACAACATATTGTATTCCACAATCTCGGGCAGCCCTCGTTCCCATATCTCAGAGGTACGTAACTCCAGATCGCTTTCCAAACAACCTGGACTCAGACTCCCAATCGTGCCCCCTTCAAAAAACAGCATCACTGCCCCGGGTTTACGATACGAGTGTCCCTCTACCTCAATCAGTGTTGCCAGCACCGCAGGCGCCTGATGGGTTTGAATATGCGTTGCGATCTCATGTGTATTCACGAGGCCCCCTCCTCCGTGTTTGCATTTCAACCCAGACCTTAGTCCCGCCCAAGCATTCTCCGAAACATGAACACTAACTTCAGCCTCATTAGATCATTTATTTTTTTAAAATCGACATCCAAGAGCTCACTAAGCTTCTCGATCCGGTAGGTAGCCGTGTTCCGATGAATAAACAACTTTTTGGCTGTCTCATTGACATGCCCATCGTTCTCTAGATAAACCTCCAGCGTCCGCAGCATTTCTCGCACATACTCCGGCTCACGACTAAGCAGTCCTCTAAGCGTTCCGTTGCAATATTTCTCCATGACCTCTGTCGGGATTTGCCCAAGAAGCAAGGAAAGCTCAAGCTGCCGATAATGCACAACATTCCCATGCACTCCCTCAAACTGAAGCATACCCATACATTCCTTCACCTCCGCAAAAGCCTCCTTCAGCCCATCCGGCTTCAATTTACAACTACTTATCGCAGCTCGTGGATAATACCCCTTGTCAAACTTCAGGTTGTCAAAACAAGCCTGGATTACATCCCGAAATTGCTCAGGACTCTGAAGAGCTGCCGGATAGATGGACAATAATCCTTGGTCTACAATCACATGAATGGCCTTTAAATCCCGCAGTACGGGGTGTTCAGTGTATTCTTCTTTTAATCTAAGCAGCTCACTTTGGCGTTCTTCACTCGTCGTAGCAATATCGGTTAATAAGAGACAGAATGGCGATTGAAGCAGCTCTATCTCCAGCTTTACAGCAGACTGTACTAAATCGGCGTAAGATAAGTTACCATTTAGACAACGTCTCAGCAATCCACTGAACTCCCTATGTTCTGCCTGTTCAAAATAATCCTCGTATCCTGAGTAAATATGATATGAAATAAGTTCAGCACCCTGAACGAACAAGCTCTCTTCCACCGGGAGCAATAAAGGGTCGATGGAACAATACAATAAATATCCCGAGCACTTTTCTCCTTGTATTAGTGGTGTGCGATAACCTGCACGATCCTCTACACGAAAACGTTGATTCCGTTTCTGCCATGGCCATCCCTCCAGCAACTGTGAGGTCTGGTATTCAGAATTGTTATAGATTACATCCCCGCGTGCGCTAACCACTACAAGTGAATGGCCAATCACATCAGACACCGAGTCAAACAATGGACGGCTGCGGACAGATCGCAGGGCAAATTGCATCAGTTTTTTCTGCTTCTCCATTATGCTCTGCAGAACGTGAGTGCTCCGGCTAAGCTCGGCGCGAAACAGGCCATTCATCTGATCCGAAAAAGTGAACTGGAACGGCAACTGGATTAAGGGGAAGTTAAGGTTCTCCGCTTCTGCGATTAGCTGCTTCGGTACTTCATCCCAAAATCGTCCCAGCTTAATACCCAAGGCCGATGAGCCCCTTCGATTCAGCGTCTGCAGCAAAGCAGAGGCATCCTCCAGATTGTCCTTGATTAAATAGGCTGTCGTTAGCAGCATCTCGCCTTCTTTGATCCAATCCGAAATATCAGGTGCGTCCATCACATTAATCGATTTCACAATTCGATGTTTCCCCTTGGACCCCGCGATAAGCTTCGCCTCGGACAAAGGATAAATGGACAACGCTTCTTCAACCGTAAGATGCATGCCATCCCTCCTTTTTAGGATCAATTGAACCATTTCTAATTCATAATGTTATTTTATGTAACATTATAATTAAAATTAACCTCTTTGGATAGAGCAAAATTAAAATTTAACGATTATTATGTTAGTTAATATAACACGAAATGAACATAACTGATGAACCATTAATCTTTAGTTCACATCACTTGTGTGAGTAGTATAATTAGATCGGACAATATTAAGATGGATTTGGAGGGGATCTTTTGAGTAAAAAGCAAGTGTTTACGGGTTCACCCTGGGAGTCGGTGGTTGGATATTCTCGCGCCATCCGAATCGGCAATCGTATCGAAGTCGCAGGAACAACAGCCATGCAAGGCGGGGAAGTAGTCGGTGTAGGAGATCCATACGCGCAGACGAAATTCATTCTACATACCATCGAAAAAGCGCTAAACCAGCTAGATGCTGATTTGTCGCATGTAATTAGAACAAGAATGTTCGTGACAGACATCTCACGCTGGGAAGAAGTCGGCAAAGCACACGGCGAATTTTTCAAAGATATTCAGCCTGTAGCAACCATGGTAGAGGTAAAAGCGCTTATTGATCCACTATTGTTAGTAGAAATAGAAGTCGAAGCATTCGTAGAATAGAGCTCGGACGGGGCATGGCACCTTCTTCACGGAAGGTGCTTTGTTTGCGTGTTCAGATGAAACGTGAGCGTGTCGCTGACCTTTGTGGTGTGGGGCATTTTTGCCCCTCTTTTCGGCTATATGACCGGAATTACTGGATTCTAGGGTATTTATACCCCTCTTTCCTTTAATATCGCCAGAATTCTTGGATTTTGGGGGATTTATACCCCTCTTTTTGGCTATATGACCGGAATTACTGGATTCTAGGGTATTTATCCCCCTCTTTCCTGTAATATCGCCGGAATTCTTAGATTCTGGGGCATTTATACCCTTCTTTTCGGCTATATCGCCGGAATTACTGGATTCCGAAGCATTTTTGCCCTTCTTCCCCGCAATATGAGCCAATTTCGCGCATTCTACGGGATTTATACCGTTATTTTCAGCTATACGAGCCAATTTCTTGAGTTCTGCGGGATTTATATCGTTCTTCTTCTTCACGTGGAGGTGTTTACTGAAACACTGGTCTTAAGCCAACTTTTGAGCACTGAATTTATCTTTTACTCTAACACACCATTATTGAGCCTACTTCATCACATTGAGATCATTTTTTTAAAGCCAATTTCACCTATCATCTCAAAACCCATCAAGTCCCGTCATCTCACGACCGCCGCCAAACCTCCTTAACCCATGAGAGTAACCGAAGATCCTGACCATGTCCGGCGATAACCGACAATCCCAGCGGCAGTCCATTTGTAGAGAGCATAGGTAATGTTACTTGAGGCAGGCCTGCCAATCCAGCTATACAGCTCAACATCATCGCCCCACTACGGTTCTCCTCCAATTGACGCAAACCTCCTCCACGCAGTGGAGCAGGACCAGGTACTGTCGGAATCACAAGACAATTATCTTCTCCCAGCAGCTGGCGCAACTGGTTAGAAATCTCCGCTCGTTTATTCTGAGCGATACTGTGGTCCTTGCCAGCTAAGTTAGCAGCCCAAGAAAACCGAGCTGCAATATCTGGTCCAAAGAATGGTTTTACCTTCTCAATCCAGATGCTATGGGTTGTCCAGATTTCACTACCCTGTAACTCCCGAAAGACATCCATCCAGACCTTCAATCCTTCTGGAGCTATTTCAGTTTCAAAGTAATGATCAGCACCAGTCCGCAAGCGATTCAATCCGTCCACTAGAATACTTACATCCTTTGGGGCAACCAAATCCCAACAGTCCGTAGCGACAAATAAAGTCCCCATTTTCTTTTGTGAATCATCCTCTTTATCCTTTCTAGAATTATATTCCACATTATTTCCTTTGCTCTTTGGTATCTGATCCTCTATGTTCTTTTGTATATTATTCTCCAATTCTTCCTCTTCATTTTTTTCCCTACCGTTCTCTATATTCAATTCTAAATTTCCATCTATGCTCATCATTACCTTTTCAGTCATGCGTCCACTTCCAAGTAAAACCTCCCCAACCTTCTGGAGCACACCCATACGATCAGCCATCCAGCCTACTGTATCAAATTGCGGTGATAACGGGATCACACCTTCCATATTCACAGCACCATGCGTCGGGCGAAAGCCATATACTCCGCAATAGGCGGAAGGGACTCGAATAGAACCACCTGTATCTGTTCCGAGCGCAAAATCAACACTACCTGAAGCTACCGCTACTGCCGATCCACTAGAAGAACCACCCGGGATACAACCTGCGGCACGGGGATTTATGGGCGTTCCATAATGATGGTTCTCACCACCCAGACTGTACATCAGCTCATCCGTATGAGTCGCTCCTCGAAGCGTCGCTCCCGATTGGAGCAGCTGGCGTACTACTGCCGCATGTTCTGTAGAGGGATTGTGGCTCCGCAGCCAATCTGGATTACCTGCAGAAGAGCTGTGCCCTGCGATCGCATACACATCTTTTACAGCAAAGGTCATTCCGTCCAATATCCCATTCCCTAAACGTCCGACTGTTAGCTCAGAATCTATGAACGCGCCATACCGATTATCCAGAATCATTTCTCCTTCCTCCTCCCCTCACCATTCCTTCTCTGATCATAATCAACCCGTCATCCGTCATTTCTATTAAGAACCTATCGCTCCGTTAAACTAGGATTTTCCCATTTGCCTTTCCGAGAATCCTCTCACGATATCCTTCCTACCAAATAACGGAAGGAGTAAATTGGGGGATTTGGAGAGAGCATCTCACCCTACCAACCTATCGCCGCGCCATCGCAGCGCGGGTCTGCCCCCCCACTACGATATCCATTGTCATCTATGGATATCGCGTGAGCATGACCCACGCTCCCGTCATATGCTTCCACTTTCCGGACAATATGACCGGCTCCCGCCAGATCTGCCAGCACCTCATCCGCTACCCGTCCCTCTACCTTCAGCTCCTGCGTAGGTTCCCCCCACGTTCTCCCCCATACAAAACGCGGTTCACTTACAGCCGTTTGCGGATTCATCCCATAATGCAGCATCCTTGTAAGTAGCAACGTTTGAGTCTGCGGCTGACCTTCACCACCTTGCGTACCATATAGAATCGCAGGTTTGCCCTCGCGGCAGGCCATGGCTGGCATCAGTGTGTGGAAGCTGCGCTTATGCGGTTCAAGCGTATTGATATGGTTCGGATCAAGCGAGAAAAACGAACCCCGATTCTGAAGCAGAATTCCTGTATTCCCAGCAACCACACCTGAGCCAAACTCAAAATACAGACTCTGAATAAAGGAAACCGCATTTCCCTCCTCATCCACCACCGCAGCATAAGCAGTATCACTACCAATAGGCTGACTTGTCAGCTGTGCCGCTTTTTGCATCGAGATCGTAGAGGCTAGTTGCCCCGCATAGTTCTTATCCAGCAACTGCACCAAAGGAATAGCACTAAAATCCGGATCTGTAAGCACTCTATCCCGATCACGAAAACTCAGCTTCAGCGCTTCAACAAGCAGGTGGTAATATTCATAAGAGCCATGCTCGATTTCTCCGAAATTAAAATACTCCAATATATTAAGACTCATCAGCCCCGTAAACCCTTGAGAGTTTGGCGGCACTTGATACACCTTATGCCCATGATATTCCGCATGAATCGGCTCGACCCAATCCCCCTGATGATCCGCAAAATCATCCCGTGTGAGATAGCCCCCAGCTGCCAGCATATAATCACAAATATCTTCAGCAATCTTCCCCTTATAAAAAGCGTCCCGTCCACCCGCAGCCAACGTCCTCAGGGTTGTCGCCAGTTGTGTCTGCTGAAATCTCGATCCAGCAGACACAGCCACTCCACCCGGCATATAAATCGCGGATGCCTCCGCCGACAACGTCGCTCCAGCAAACAGCGTATTATTCCGCTGGTCTGGCGACAGCGGAAACCCACTCTGAGCATAGCCGATGGCTGGCTCCAGCACCTCTGCCAGCGTTAAGCGGCCATACTTACTGAGCATGGCATCCCAGCTATCCACCATCCCCGGCACGGTGATGGCACTGCGGATTCCCCGCCTCGGGATAGCTCCCTCCCCGGCATAGCAACTTCTGCGAACTCCGTAACCCGACCGTCCACTTCCGTTATACGCCCGGACACGCGCCTCTTCTGTACTATAGGTCAACCAGAACGAATCCCCACCAAGCCCCGTCATATGCGGGTAGACTACAGCGAGCGTCGCACTAACCGCCACCGCCGCATCAAAGGCATTTCCCCCTTTTCCCAAAATGCGCGCACCCGCGGCCGAAGCTAAATAATGAGGGCTGACGACCATTGTTTTTGTGCCTATTACAGGTTTCTCCGCCATGTTCCCCATCTCCCTATTAACTTCTCGCTTAATTAATGTCATTTAACATTACATAAAAATCCCTTGTCAATCGGTTACGCTAAACCTCAAAATAACCATCCTCTTTTTGTGATTCATGCACAAAGATTAGCTAATTTCTAGTCAACCTCGTAGTTTCACACATATGAATTGTATAGAATGGGCTCTAAACACAAGGGGAGGTCTCACGTGATATCCATCCATAAAGATTATGTACAATTAGCTATCGCCATGTTCAGAACTGGGATTGTCGGCTATGGCGGAGGGCCTTCCGTGATTCCATTAATCCGGCATGATGCGGTAACTCGCTACACTTGGCTGAGCGACGATGAATTCGGGGAGACATTGGCGATTGCCAACGCGCTACCGGGACCTATTGCTACTAAAATGGCGGCTTATCTTGGATATAAACTTCGAGGAGTTAGGGGGGCGATACTGTCAGTTCTGGCACATATTTTACCTAGCTGCCTGGCTATGATCATACTGTTATCGGCTGTAAATTATTTAAGTAGCTCAAAAGTAGTAGCTGGAATGATCGCGGGGGTATCTCCTGTCATTGCTGTCATGTTAGGAATAATGGCATATGAGTTTGCGCAAAAAACCTATAAAGGGCTAGGAAAATATCTCAGCGCTGTCTTCATCCTTCTCGCCTTACTTCTGCTACAAATAATTCACATACATCCAGCTCTCGTAATCGTGCTTTTTCTAGGTTACGGAGCCGTTCATTACCGGATCATCGCGAAGCAACAACAAGGAGGATCAAATTGATGGACTGGTTAGAGCTCATATACGGATTTTTCATGGCGAATTTGCTTGGATACGGCGGTGGTCCTTCCTCTATTCCATTGATGTATCAAGAAATCGTTCCCCATTACGGCTGGCTGACCGATGAACAATTCTCTAACATGCTTGCACTTGGCAATGCACTGCCTGGCCCGATTGCTACCAAAATCGCAGCTTACGTCGGCTATGATGTCTACGGCTGGTTAGGACTCATCGTAGCTTTGCTAGCAACCGTCTTGCCCTCCGCAGTAGCGCTTATTATCCTGTTAGAGGTCATGCAAAAATACAAGCAATCCCCCGTAGTGAAAGGGATGACATTGCTTGTTCAACCGGTTATTGCAGTTATGATGGCTGCGCTCACTTGGACAATGGTCAAAGGTCCTACGAACTCTATCGGAATCTGGCAAACACTGTTCATTGCCGCAATCGCATTCTGGGCCATCAAGCGGCTTAAGCTGCATCCTGCCTTTGTCATCTTAGCCGCTTTTGCCTATGGTGGTCTGGTACTCCGCTACACGGTCTAACTAAACTATTTTAAAATATATTGTGACAATACCGCCTGTACCTCATAAATATTCACGGATTTATTAAAGGTCTTCTTGAGTGGCACAGTGCTGCTGGAAATATAGATACATAGCTCCGCATCCAGATCAAAGTGCCCTGCCGTCTCCACGGAATAATGCGAGATGCTTTTGTATGGGATGGAATGATAGTCCGTCTTTTTCCCCGTCAGTCCCTGTTTATCCACTAGAATCAGTCGTTTGTCTGTAAAAATAAACATATCTCTAATCAGCTTGTAGGCTCGTTCAATTTTCTCTTGAGGGGCAAGGATTTGTGCATATTCCCGTTGTACCTCCGCTAGATTTACTTGTGATGCATTACCCATCAATCCGTCAAAAATCGCCATATAACTTCCCCTTTTCATCTGTGATTTTTAGTGGCTTGTCTCCTCCCACATAGAACCATATTATTCCACATTTCATATTATATGCAGTGTAAAACTTCGCTCTGCCATCTTTTTACTTGCTAAATTTCCGATTATTGTTTACACTGTCATTAAATTTGTTAAGAAAGGGGTGTGGAAGGAATGGATCACAATTGGACCAACAGTGTTATGAGTCGGCTACCTAAAGCGATAGCTGGCATTGCTCATGTAAATAGCGATAACGGGAGAAGTCTGTCCATTTCCATGAATTTAATAACACTACACAATTGTGAAATGCCTTTCCTGCCATCACCCGGACGGATCAGTTAACCGGAGAATGATAAGGCCGTGGGGAAATTTCCCTACGGTCTTTTTTTATGGTTTTTTACAGAATTCCAGTTTCGATTTAGGGTTCTGGCGGTGCAAAGGGCATTCTTAAAGGAGAATATATATGATTATTCAATGCCAAAATGTTCAAAAATACCACGGTGCACAGCTCGTACTAAATAGCATCACCTTCGATATCCGCCAAGGAGAAAAAATCGGTCTAATCGGCCGCAATGGCTGCGGTAAAACTACACTTTTCCACTTACTGAATGGCGAAGAGCGCCCCGATCAAGGGCAAATCTCAATTCGCAAAGGTAGTGTAGTAGGAATGCTGGCTCAAATTCAAGAGGTTAACGAAAAAGAAACCGTATTTGAAGTTCTACAGCGTAGCTTTGCTGAACCTTTGCAATGGCAACAACGCCTGCGAGAGCTGGAGCTTGAAATGTCCACCTTCAATACCGGAACGGATGAAACGCTATGGAATCGGCTGCTGAAAGAATATGGTAGCCTTCAGGATAAATTTGAGACCGCAGGAGGCTACGAAATTGAATCCACCATTCAGCGAGTTGCCATTGGTCTAGGAATCGGAACTGGGCAATATAACCGACTCTTCTCCTCTCTTTCTGGCGGCGAGAAAACTAAAGTCGGACTCGCAGAGCTGCTACTGCGTAGACCTGATGTACTTCTACTCGATGAGCCAACCAATCATCTAGACATGAACGCCATCGAGTGGTTAGAGCAGTACTTACAGAGCTATGACGGTACAGTGTTAGCCATTTCCCATGATCGTTACTTCCTCGACGCTGTAGTCAAAAAAGTGATCGAGATTGAGGATGGCGAGGCTTTTACCTTCCATACCAACTACAGCGGCTATCAAATAGAGAAGGAAACACGTCTACTTCAACAATTTGCTGATTATCAAGAACAACAGAAAAAGATAAAGCAAATGCAGGAGAGCATCAAACGCCTCATCGAATTTGGGAATCGGGGAACTCCCCCAAACCCTGCCTTTTACCGGCGAGCAGCTTCCATGCAAAAAGCACTGGATCGTATGGTAAAGGTTAAACGTCCTATTCTTGAGCGCAAATCGATGGATTTGCAGCTACAGCAAAATGATCGCTCCGGGAATCAAGTCGTCATACTGGAGGATATCGGTAAGGCATATGGAGAGCGAAGCCTGTTTACAGACGCAAACGAAGTTCTTCGCTATGGAGAGACTACGGCACTTATCGGTGGTAACGGGGCAGGGAAAAGTACACTTTTAAGAATTATATTAGGTCAGGAGACGCCAGACACCGGAAGCTGCACGCTTGGTTCAAGAACCGTTGTTGGCTATCTCGCGCAAGAGGCTGTCCCTGACAATAACAAACAATCCGTACTCCGCTACTTCCGTGAAGAGGCCGGACTAGAAGAAGGTGAAGCGCGCGGGCAGCTCGCACGTTTCCTATTCTACGGTGCCGATGTATTCAAAGACATCACGAATCTATCCGGAGGGGAATGGACCCGCCTGCGTTTCGCTGTGTTGATGCATCGTAAACCAAACCTGTTAATTCTGGATGAACCAACGAACCATCTAGACATTGACTCCCGGGAAGCGCTAGAGGAAGCATTAGAAGAATTCCCAGGTACAGTGCTGGCCGTTTCACATGACCGCTATTTCATTAATCGTCTGTTCCATAAGCTCTGGTCCATTGAAAGTGGACGATTTGGAGTTTTCAACGGCAACTATGAGTATTACAAGGAGAAGCAAGCTGAACAGGCGTTAGCAGCACCAGTCTCTATTCCTGATCAGCCTAAACCTTTCTCTTCAGATGGAACCACTGCACGCTCCGGTAAGCCTCAATCTAACCGTTCCGTGAATGTTAATGTCACTACGGCTAACTCGTCCAGTTCCCGCAAGAAGAGTATCCACTTTGATTGGGAAAAGGCTATTGCCGAAGTTGAGGATCAGCTTGGGGAAATCGATGCCAAAATGCTAGATCCACTGATCAGTAGCAATGCGGCAGAGCTCGCCGAGCTACAGAAAGAACGCGATGCAGTGCAAGAGCAACTAGATGAGTTCTATGCGGGCTGGATGGAAACTGCGGGACACTAACGATTATTAAATGAGGAGATACGGATATGAGCAACGAAACGAAGATTAAGCTTTTTTGGGAAGAATACACCCAGCTTCATCCACAAGCAGCGGATAACTACGAGGCTTGGGCCTTTGGCGACAGTCCTCAAATGGCCGATGAACTGCTAGATCTGGTGATCCGCAGGATTAAGACAGGAACCGCTTCGAACTATGAAATTTATGCAGTCTGTGACGAGACCTTTCCACAAATTGGCCGACATAGTATCCTGCTGGACGGCCGTGGTAATCCGCAAGCAGTGATCGTTACGACAGATGTGCAAATTACACCTTTTGATGAGGTAGGCGCTGACTTTGCCTATAGCGAAGGCGAGGATGACAGAACGCTAGAGTCGTGGCGCCATGAGCATGAGAAGTTCTTCTCCAGAGAATCCTTAGCGTTCTTGAAGAAGCCTTTTGATCCAAAGATGAAGGTAGTTTGCGAGAACTTTAGACTGGTATATTCGAAATCTTGAGAAACACAGGAAACTAAAAAGGCGGCCTCTTCAGTTACGAAGAGACCGCCTTTGATGTATACTATACAACTAATAGAGTTAGATAATTATTAAAATACGGCTCAGCGCCAAAACCCCAGAATCCAGCCAATCACAGAGATCCATAACGGAATGCTGATTAAGATACCCCAAACCAGCCCAGTGGCAATATTGCCCTCTGCAGGACGCACCACATTTTCCTGTTTCAATGGAATGCTCAACTCTTCTTGTTCCATGCGATCCCCTCCTAAAATTCTTATCGTCACAGTAGAGGAAAAAATGTAGACCGCTCGACCTAAAAGCTTAGAATACCAGCATTGTAAGTGCTTACATAATAGTTATTACCCATCATTTACATCATTAAAAACATCACTTTACGGAGTCATACATAATATGCAAATTCTTAGTCCAATATTACTACTTTTTCTGGATTTCGTAAATATTCAAACATCGTTTCAATCTGCTCACTTGTATTCCTCTCTAATGAGAGCTCAGGCAGTTCATCTTCAGCAAAAAAGGATACTTCACTCGTCTCCACCCCTTGCAGCGCCTCGCCGCCTACAATTCTGCACAAAATAAAAAACTTATACACGTGATACGGCTCCGGAGGATGGTTATGAAATTTCTTATCTAAAACAGCCAGCAAGCGAATTGCTTCTGTCTCAAATCCTGATTCTTCTTGAATTTCCTTAACAACGACTTCACTCGGTGACAGACCGATATCTCCCCAGCCCCCGGGAAGCGCCCACTTTCCATCCAATTTCTCGCGGACAAGCAGGATTCTGTCATCCTGAAAAACAACACCACGGATATCCACTTTCGGCGTAGAATAGCCACCCTCACTAGCAAAGGAGAGTCTTATTCTCTCCTTGCTTTCGAACGTATAATTAGCGAGGATATCTACACTTAGCTCCCGCAAAGCTTGATACCGTTCTATATCATAGACATCTTTAGCGTAAGTTAGTCCAGTCTGTGCGATGGCCTGTATTTCTTTAGCCCAGGTTAACCATTTCTGCTCCATTGCTGCACCCCTTTAAATAACTTGATTAGGATTACTGGCAAAGCATTAAATGACGGGAGAACAAACCTTTTTTAGCTTCACAGCGGTCTATAATCGTAAATCCAGCCTCCGTGATCATCTCATCCATCGGTTCAATCGCAACGATAACTACCCGATCTGCAATCCGGCGCGCATTCACTAGAATCGCAAACTGTTCCTCAGGTGTAATACTAGAATATAGATTATAAGGCATATCTACAATAGCTACATCGTAATGTTCTGTGATGTCAGCAATATCTCCAAGCGTAACCTCACTTGTGAATCCAAAATGAGCAATATTCGTTCTGGCACCGATCGCGATTTGAGGGTTAATGTCACGTCCAACCATATTGATTCCCATCGAGAGGGCTTCTACCATTACTGTTCCGATGCCGCAGCAAGGATCGATAGCTCGTACACCTTCCGGATTCGGAACGGCTATATTGACCGCAGCTCGGGCTACACGTGTGCTAAGCGCGATAGAGTAGCTACGCGGCTTTTTCATTTGACGGAACCAGGTGGCCTTGTTCTTATGATAAGCTCCAAAGTACCAGCGACCGCCCAGCGTAACAATGCCGTATACCAGCTCTGGATGGTTTACATCCGCTTCCCCTTCAATCCGCAGCCCAATTTCTCGCTCGATCACTCTTCGCTCATCATATTCTATTTTGTCCGCAGGGGACAGATCATTGGTCTTCACAAAAATAACCTTAAATGTCTTACCGCCAAGCTCCACCTGCTCCGTTTGATCATAAATCTCAGGCAAGCTGTCTCCCTCGTACATAACATCAATTCGTTCTTTAATGAAGGGACTGCGGCTGACATCCACCTCTACCTCACTCTTAAAGATTGAAGAAGGTACTTCCTCTCCAAAAAGACAACGAAGCTCCATCTGACATAGCGATAACTCGTCCTCTGAACAGGTGTAAGTATATAAAAATGTGTTTTTTTCACTTTTCTTTTGCAAAATAATCCATCCTCTATCCCAGTAAATTGTACACCTAGCTTGCTACTCCAACATTTCGTGCTGACAATCATACCCTATACGCGCTTTGGCGATTTCAGCGTTGTTTCTATTGACCCATTCCACTAGGGAAGTTAAAGGATCCAGCAAGGACTCTCCTAAACTTGTCAGACCATATTCAACAGTCAAAGGTACCGTAGGCGTAGCTTTACGCCAAACTATACCATCTCGTTCTAAATGACGCAGGGTTTGGGTCAGCATCCGTTGTGATATACCACCAGAACGCCGCTGCAGTTCTTTAAACCGCAATGCTTCTGCACCCAAATTAACAATGATGAGCACACTCCATTTGTCCCCAACCCTGTCGAGAATTTGGCGGGTGATGGAGCAATCCTCTAGCGTCGGCATTAGCCGAATGGGTTCGTCCATTGAATGTTCCAAAGTGGTTACCTCCATAGGAACTCAAGCATGTAATAGTGCCTTCTTGTCCCTTAAGTTTAATCAGCTTATCATGGTTACTGTTAGTAATCAACAACCGGAAAGGAACTATTAATTACGAAAAAAAGCTCCGGTCACGAGGATCAGATAAGACGTCTTTCTAATCGCTTTTGATCCATAGTGAGTTCTCCAGTATAATGATTCCTATAGAATGCTAAACAAGACGGTCACGCATGGCGATTAAGCTCATAGCCGGTTTTGCGCAGCAAAACTTAAGGAGGTACATACACACTATGTCATATGAAACGTATTTTTCAACACACCGGGATGAACATCTCGAAGAACTAAAACAATGGCTCAAGATTCCAAGTATTTCTGCCTTGTCTGAGCATAAGGACGATGTACTAGCTGCAGCCCATTGGCTGACAGACACACTAAAGAAAGCTGGACTTGAGAACATTGAACTTCATCCGACAGCGGGACATCCCGTCATATATGCTGACTATCTTCATGCTCCGGGTAAGCCAACCATTCTTGTATACGGCCACTACGACGTGCAGCCAGTAGATCCGCTAAACCTGTGGACTACACCTCCGTTTGAACCAGAGATCCGTGACGGCAAGCTGTATGCACGTGGAGCAACGGATGACAAAGGACAAGTATTCATTCACCTCAAAGCGATTGAAGCAATCCTGAAACAAGAAGGTACTCTTCCTGTTAACATCAAGCTCTGTATCGAAGGAGAAGAAGAAATCGGCAGCGCAAATCTCCCTCCATTCCTGGAAGCTAACAAAGAAAAGCTGGCTGCGGATGCGGTGCTAGTCTCCGATACTTCCCTGCTGGAACGTGGTCGCCCTGCAATTTGCACAGGACTACGCGGCCTAGGATCACTTGAAGTGAGCGTAACTACAGCTCTTACAGACCTGCACTCCGGCTCTTACGGTGGTGGTGTTCCGAATGCACTGCACGCTCTCGTGTCCCTGCTCAGCTCCCTTCATGACGACAAAGGTCGTGTTTCTGTAGAAGGCTTCTATGATGGTGTACCTGAACTTTCTCCAATGCTACGTGAGGAATTCGTGAAGCAAGGCGTGAATGAAGATAAGATTCGCGAAGGACTTGGACTCGATGCGTTATACGGCGAAGAAGGTTATTCTTTTGTAGAACGTATTGGTGCTCGCCCTACACTTGAACTTAACGGTGTGTATGGCGGCTTCCAAGGCGAAGGAAGCAAGACAGTTATTCCAAAAGAAGCACATGCCAAGATTACTTGCCGTCTCGTTGGCGATCAGGATCCACAGCATGTTCTTGATGCCGTTGAAGCGCATCTGAAGGCTAATATTCAAACCGGAGCGAAAGTGCATGTGACGCAAATGGAGAAGGCGCGTGCCTTTAACATCGATCCATCGAACCCTATACTGCAAACTGCCGCAGACGCTTACGGCAAAGTATACGGTACCCGTGCCCTCTTCACCAAAGACGGTGGCTCCATTCCGATCATGGAAAGCTTCTCCCGTGTACTTGAAGCACCCGTGGTCCTGATGGGCTTTGGCCTTGATGATGAGAACCTGCATGCACCAGATGAGCATTTCAACCTGGAGAACTTTGATAAGGGACTGCTCACCATTGTTGAGTTCTTGAAGACTGTTTAAGAGAATCAGGTAGTATAACAAAGCCAGACTCCTCTTCATTGAGGAGCCTGGCTTTTTGATATCTAAGAATAGTTCATAACAAAACCATCAACCAAAACATAAAAAAATCCTTGCATCGCAAGGATTTGAAAGTTTAAATTATGGAGCGGGTGATGGGAATCGAACCCACGCTATCAGCTTGGAAGGCTGAAGTTCTACCATTGAACTACACCCGCATTAGAAAGTGAGTACAAGAGATATTGTATCACCCCCATAAATAAAAATCAACATTTTTTTATTCAAGCATAAGACATAGAGTATGGTGTGAAACTTATACTTTCTTATATTTTACAAGGAAGCGCCGAGGGGAGCCTTTTTCAAAAATGAGGTCTCAAATTCAGCTGCTTGAATAGGTTTACTGAACAAAAACCCTTGAGCTTCATGGCAATGCTGCTCACGCAAAAACTGCAGCTGCTCCTTGTTCTCCACCCCTTCTGCGGTAACCTTGAGCTTCAAATGATGCGCCATAGAAGTAATCGTGGAGACTATAGCCGCATTATTACTATCCTCCATAACCTCAGAGACAAACGATCTGTCAATCTTTAGCCTGTCGATCGGCATATCCTTCAAATAGTGCAATGAGCTATAACCTGTACCAAAATCATCGATGCTAATGAACACACCTAGCTCTTTCAAGCGCTTCAGCTGATCAAAAGCCGTTTCTTTATCCAAGGTCATACTCTCTGTAATTTCAAGATCAACATAACATGGATCCAAACCAATATCGGTCAGAATGGTATGAATTTTACCAGCCAGGTTCGGCTGAAGGAATTGACGCATAGATAAGTTGATAGAGACGCATATCGGCTGGTAGCCTGCTAGCTGCCACTGTTTATTTTGCAGGCACGCCGTCTTCAGTACCCATTCCCCAATTGGAACAATTAGCCCGCTATCCTCAGCTAATGGAATAAACTCATTAGGTGAGACAATACCACGCTTAGGATGATTCCAGCGCAATAAAGCTTCCATACCTACAATCTCTTCTGTCTCCAGCTGCACCTTTGGCTGATATAAGAGATAGAACTCATCACGCTCAAGCGCTCTTCGAAGGTCATTTTCCAGCTTCAGGCGTTCCTTTGCCTTCATCTGCATGGCTGGGATATAACGACGAATCTCCACACCCTGTTCCTTCGCATTATGAACAGCAGTATCCGCATTTTGAATGAGATGTTCAGCAGTTTCCCCGTCACCGGGATAAATACTCATCCCCAAGCTGAGTGAGATATGGTACTCGCCAGATTCTATGTTAACGGGGGCTTCAAATAATCTGAGCAACTCTGTAGCTCGTGCCAAGCATTCTCCAAGACTTGCTCTTTCTGTCATTAGAAAAGCAAACTCATCCGCTCCCATACTATACAGCTCTTCACTGGATCTAGCCTCATTACTGAGACGCTCAGACACCAATTTCAATAAAAGGTCTCCGGCATAATGACCCAGAGAGTCATTTATATTCTTAAAATGATTAATATTCATAATAGCCAAAGCTGAGAATTGATCATTTGTGTCCGTCTCTCCAGCATCAATCATTTCTTCTACACGCTGTGTCAGCCGACGTCTATTAGGAAGTCCTGTTAAATCATCATGATACGCCAAATAATTGATCCGTTCTTCGGCCAGCTGTTTCTCGTAAAATGGCTCTTCAATTGTCAGACGATACACGCCGGTAAGCAACTGGTAATAAGCAATTCCGCTACATAACATCCCAAAGAGATCATCAATATTTCCGCCACTTATAGGAGTCATAAAAAAAGCCTGGCCTAGCGAGAAAAAGATAAGTGCCCGAATAATAACAAGCAGCGAGGCTGACTTTTCATTATTCCCAGGAAATACGATGGCAGCAACACCTGCTAAATAAACAAAAAGTACTGCCAGATCAACGAATTGTTTAAGTGTACTCATCCAAGGCTTAGTAAATAACTCAGGCACTGCTGAGTGGATAAATACAAATAATGCGATGAAGAGCACGATCAACATGAAGGCGATTCTGAATACATTTCTTTTTTCGGTAACGGTCACTGGTTTATCTTCTCTACTAAAAATAAACAATATGCCCAGGCCGCTGGATAGACGTGAAAAGGTAAGCAGCCACCTTGATTCCTCAGGGGTTATAAACGATGAAATCAATGGAAATGCTACAAAGCCGAGTGTATGCAAGAAATCAATAATACATATTCCACCAAAAAGAGCTGCGACATATAATCTTCCTTTAGATAATCTGCTAGAGAAGAACAACCAGCCCTGTGCAAATATCGCAAATCCAAAAGCAACAGTACAACAGCCGACAATGAGATAGAGTGCAGAAATAATATCCCAATTGTCCAATCGGTTTAACGATGTATGGAAAATTTGAATGAATAGGAACAGTAAGGCTCCTACAATAGCCGCTTGAATTGTCTTTTTCTCTTCTTGTCTCATAGATCCCTCGCGTCTGAAAATGATGTCGATTATTAAGCAACTATGTATAGTCTTGTCCTATGTATAAATATCGGCTAGATCGGTCTTTAAAGTTACATTTCTTTTGTGAGGTCGTATTTTTATGGCGATTATTCATAAATCTTGCATAAATATAAACCATTTTCTTCTAGCAGGCAAGCAAAAATACCTTCAGGCTTCTTATTAGAACGGTAAGTATTTTAGCGAAAAATATTAGAATCATTTATCAGAGAAACTTATAGAAATTTATTTTTATTCAAAAAAAAAGCACTTCCCCCTACGAACGGGTTCAGTGCTTCTGAACAACAGGTTTATTTATCTCCGAAGTTAACCTCTGGTGTTGTAAGCTTATCATAGAAATCAACCGCTTTATCCTTATCCGCCGATGCGCGAAGCGCCATTGCTGAACGTGGATGCTCATCAAGTGTTCCAGTGATCATGTAAGGAATGATATAGCCCCACTCTTCTTTTTCACGTAAAGGAATCATCAGGCGTTCAATGATATCAATTACAGGGCGCAATGTGTAACGTGTATTCTTCAAATGAGTCACTAGCAGCTCTGTAGGACAGTTCCCCGCAGCACGTCCCATTCCATAACAGGAAGCGTCCAGCAGCTCTACACCTTTCTCAGCAGCAATCAACGTATTGGAGAACGCGAGTTGAAGATTATTGTGGGTATGTACTCCCAGGCGTTTGTTTGGCAAATGAGTTTTGAACTTCTCAACTAAGTAATTGATGTCGTTGTGATCTAGACTACCGTAAGAATCCACAATGTATACCACATCAACTACACTCTCACGAATCATTTCGAAAGCTTCTAATAATTCATTCTCCATTACATTCGACAAAGCCATAATATTGATCGTTGTCTCATAGCCTAGATCATGGAAGGTTTGTACCAGTTGTAAGGCCTTCTCCACATCTTTGCTATAACAAGCTACCCGAATCAGATCCAGCATACTTTCGCTGCGAGGTAAAATATCATTCTCATCCACACGACCGATATCAACCAAAGCGGAAAGCTTCGTATGTCCCTTTTGCGGGATAACTTTACGTAAGAAGTCATCGTTTAGAAAACGCCATGGTCCAGCACCTTCTGCTCCTTTGAGCAGTTTAGGGGAGTTTTTATAACCGATTTCCATATAGTCAACACCAGCCTCATTCAAGCCGGCATACAAATTTTGCACAAATTCCACGCTGAAATCCCAGTTGTTAACGAGCCCCCCATCGCGAATGGTGCAGTCAACAATTTTACATTGATTAGTCTTCATAATTATCTCCCTTCAATTCCTGCAATCATCGTATGTGCTATTGCAATCATTATAACCTCTAGCATAGCTTTACTATGCAATTTATATCGTTCAATCATACTTTAATGAAGAATAAATTGTAAAGGTATTTCGCCTTTAGCACTTTAAAGTAATTACCACAGTAGGTCAGGGACAAATGTCACAGTATACAAACACTTAAAAATGCTACATTACAAGAAAACAGTTGAGATTGATTCTCAATCTCTTTTGGAGGGATTACAATAGCTACTTCTACCTGCTGTTCCTTACTGCAATTACAACCTGGCACTGCTGGAAATATTCATAAAATAGAAGGAATGAACCCCGTTCTACGCCGTCGTCTTGCTGATCTCGGAGTGTCAGAGGGTGTGAACATCCGTCTTAAAGGAAAGGGACCTTTTTGGGGACCGATTACGCTAGAATGTAACGGCCAGCTGTTCGCCATACGCCGCAAAGAAGCTTCTCTGATTGAGGTGAACGTATCTTGAGTTCTATAGCTCTTGTGGGCAATCCCAATACAGGTAAGACCTCTCTCTTCAATACATTAACGACTTCATACGAATATGTAGGTAACTGGTCAGGCGTTACGGTTGAGAAAAAGATCGGAAATCTGAAGAACGGGGCAGGCAAGCTCATTGATTTGCCCGGGATCTATTCTCTGCACCCACTCTCCCGTGATGAAGGGGTCGCAGCCCAATATCTGATAGAAGAATCCCCTGAAGCATTAATCAATATCGTGGATGCATCCCAGCTGGAACGTAATCTGCTGCTCACGCTTCAACTACTTGAGTATGGCAAGCCTACTGTACTCGGTCTTAATATGATTGATGTCGCTAATGCGCGTGGTATTCATATTAATCAAACCATTTTACAATCAAGATTGGGTGTCACCGTCCTCCCACTTATAGCAAGAACCGGTAAAGGCAGCGTACAGATGCTCAGCATCCTCGAGGAATCGTCAGCTATTCCTGCTGTAAAGTTCAAGCTGAATTATGGTGAGGTAGTCGAGCGAGCGATATCTTCTATAGAAAAGGAATTACGTTCTATAAAAGATCTGCCCAATCACCGTTGGGTCGCTCTACAGCTATTGGAGCAGAATCCGGTTATACTTCAGTTTCTGAAGTCGCGTATAGATGTTACAAGACTGCTAAACATCTGTGAGTCTTGTCAGAGTGAGCTACAAATCAAAAAACTCGCCCTGACACTCCCGCAATGGATTCGCTCGAACCGTATGGAGTATATTCGTAATATTTGTGCCGAAGTCCTTGATACGACAGCTCAGAAGCCCCATAACTTAACCGAAAGACTAGATTCGGTATTGACTCATCGATTTTGGGGACTGCCCTTATTCATTTTCTTTATGTATGCTCTCTTTAAGACTACATTTGACTGGGTTGGCGGCCCCCTATCAGATATCGTAGATGGCTTGATATCCGGCCCTATTAGTGATGGAACGAACTCACTGCTTCAGACCATTGGAGCTTCAGGCTTCACGCATGCATTGATTGTGGATGGCATCATCGGCGGTGTAGGCGGCGTACTGGTCTTTGTTCCGCAAATCTTCATTCTCTTTCTGATCATTTCCTTCTTAGAGGATTCCGGATACATGGCAAGGGTCTGCTTGTTGATGGACAGCACCATGGAACGAATGGGACTGAACGGAAAAGCATTCATTCCATTTATCATTGGTTTTGGTTGCAATGTACCGGCCATTATGGCGGCGCGAAGCATCGAACAGCCCAAAGACCGCATGCTGACAACCCTGTTAATGCCGCTGATGTCTTGTTCTGCAAGATTACCTGTTTATGCATTATTCGCAGTTGTATTCTTCCCAGAGCAACAAGCGTTTGCCGTTCTCTCTATGTATGTTATGGGTATTGTTTTTGCCCTAATTCTTTGTAAGGTATTCTCTAAATACTTATTCAAGAATGAATCCTCCGTCTTCATCATCGAACTTCCTCCTTACCGTATGCCGCAGATCAAAACCTTATCGCGCAGCACTTGGGAGAAGGGCAAAGGGTTCCTTCGTAAAGCGGGAACGATTATTCTAGCTGGATCAGCCATTATTTGGTTCATGTCTTATGCTGGTCCTGGCGGATTTGATGTAGAAATGGATCATAGCTATCTAGCTAAATTCGGAGGCATGATTGCACCGCTGCTGGAACCGCTTGGTTTCGGAACGTGGCAGGCTGGCTCTACCTTGGTCCCAGGATTTTTAGCGAAAGAGGTTGTTGTGTCTACGATGAATATCATCTATCACGCACCAGATACCGCTGGATTAGAGAATCAAATTTCACAAGTCTTTACACCGCTAAGTGCAATCAGCTTTATGGCCTTTATCCTGTTATATATTCCTTGTCTGGCCACTGTAGGGGTTATCAAAAAAGAAACAGCCTCTTGGAAATGGACTTTCTTCTCCATTGGCTATTCTCTTGCTCTGGCGTATATCGTATCTTTTGTTATTTTCCAAGGTGGGCGATTATTAGGCTGGTCATAGAACTTGTAATTCGTTGATTCTCTTAATGAAAGTGGGGCACCATAATGATAAATGTTCTAATCGTCACTCTGATCTTCGGTTATTCAGGCTGGATCATCTATCGACATGTGCAAAAGGGCAAGCAAGGCGCTTGCGCTGGCTGTGATAAGGGCAAGACCTGTTCTGCAGCGTCTTTAGATTCTCCCCTCTCCTGCTGCTCAACACCTGTTAATAAGAAGAAGTAGGCTTGCCTAACCGTTATATGAAAGGGTTCATAGTTTAGCTTGCATTGCTTTCGGGTATGTTTGTTATAAGCAACTACAGACCATACCTAAGGAGGTAATCACTATGAACACAAAAAAAACATTTTTTACAACTGCCGCATTGGGCGTAGCCTATTTACTGAAGAATAAGGGAACTCGCGATAAAATAATGAACAGTATTCAATCCTTTACTTCTCAATCAAAGGCTAAAAAATCCAGTGGCAATATTTAATCTTCAGCATTCTTACAAAAGCAAAGAAACCTCGCCTTAGGGAATGGTCGGTCTTCCATCCATTGTCCTAGGGCGAGGTTTCTTTTTGTTGATTATGAAGAGCTAATCATTCGCTTTCGCTGAGCAACCACTGAACCAATGTGCGAACCATGACTCCTGTACCGCCTCTAGGATTAACTCCACGTTCTTTAGAAAGAAATGCGGTTCCAGCAATATCTAGGTGTATCCACGGCAGACCTTCCGCAAACTCACCTACAAATAACCCAGCGGTAGTGGCTCCCCCGAATCTTCCTGCGGTGTTACGGATATCGGCCACTTCGCTCTTTAGCATTTCGCGGAATTCCGGGTAAGCCGGAAGCTGCCATATTTTCTCACCCGAAACATTAGCTGCTGTCAGAAACTGCTCCATAAATTCCTCGTTGTTAGTAACAGCACCTGTAGCTATATCTCCTAATGTCGACAACACTGCACCTGTCAGCGTAGCGACATCAATAACTCGTTTCGCTCCCCATTCCCGAGCATAGGTCAGCGCATCCCCAAGTACAAGTCTGCCTTCTGCATCGGTATTCAATACTTCTATGGTTCTTCCGCTCATTGATGTAATGATATCCCCGGGTTTAAAGGCATTAGCAGATGGCATATTCTCAGCGGATGGAATGACCATTACGACATTAATTCGTGGACGTAATCGGCCTAATGCCTCCATGACTCCAAGCACAGCCGCTGCGCCTCCCATATCACTGATTAACTCTTCCATGCCTGGGGCTCTTTTTAAGGAAATTCCCCCTGTATCAAAAGTAATCCCTTTACCGACCAGCCCCACTACATTATCCCAGTGCCCCGTTCCCTGGTAACGGATGACGATCATTCGAGGAGGGTTTACACTTCCTTTTCCGACTGCGAGCAATCCGCCCATTCCTTTTTGCTCAATTTCCCGTTCATCCAGCACTTCGGAAGGAAATCCATAACGTTCAGCAACTTCTATAGCGGCCACAGCAAGGTCAGATGGAGTCAGCAGATTGCCGGGCATATTCGTCAAGTTCCGTGCCAGATTCGTAGCCTCACCAAAAGCCAGCCCTCTCTGCATGCCCAGATTCCAGTCACGCTCGAAAGTATCCGCTGGCTTCTTCTCGATAGTAAAAATAACCGAGTTTGGACCTATATATTGAGATTGCTCCTGCTTATAGGTGGGACGACGATAGGAACCAAGTGACAACCCCTCAGACAACGCATAGGCAATAGATACGATATCCTTATCTTCTGTTAGCTCCTGAACACCTTCAGGTAACTGAAACACTAGCTGTATTGCCTTCAATCGAAGTGCTGCACGTGCTATCTGAACCGCCATTAGACGTAGGTCTTCAGTACTAAGTAATTGATCCCCTTTTCCAACTAAAATAGCTACAGGACAACCAGATGGATAATCTAATGGCAGTACATAAGTCTGATTCAGCTTCCCACTAAAGAGACCTGACTTTCCTAATAATCGAATTCTGTCATTCCACCTCTCTGAGAGGCCTCCATGTTGGGCTTCCGACTCAGAGATGATAAGAATAAGGGCATCACCCTGTATTTCATTAATGGCACTCCCACTATTAAATTCTATATTCATTGTGTCTACCTCCATTTGTCTCCCAAAACCAACCCCCATTGTAACATAAGCAAGGCCGATCTCTGCATCTGTATTATCCGCAGGGATCAGCCTCTTAAACACTTTATATTCTAATCGAATGTACTAATGAATTAATGAATTAATGGCAATGAGATTACAAAATGAGTACCTTCATTAACTCTACTACTGACAGAAATGCATCCGCCATGATTTTTGATGATTCGGTCACTCACGGAAAGCCCTAGCCCTGTCCCATTCTCCTTAGTTGTAAAAAATGGACTAAATAACCTGTCCAGTGTACGGATATCCATTCCCTTTCCGTTATCAGAAATGAACATACGGACCTCAGAACCCTCTCTGTGGGCTCCAACCTCTATTATACCCATTAGACCATCTGCTCTATCCGCAACGGCCTCCATAGCGTTTCTAATCAGGTTGAGGACTACCTGTTTCATTTGTTTTACATCTCCAGAAATCATCATATCTCCCTCCTGAAAAGGATGTAGATTGATCTGGCAACCTTTCATCAGGGCTTCGCTCTCTGTAAGCAGCACTACTTCCTTGAGTAAAGCTGACACAGGAATCATTCCCACTTGAGGAACTGACGGCTTGGAGGAAGTAAGGAATTCATGAATGATATCATTGGCACGATCGATCTCCGCCAAGATAATCTTGCCATATTCCTGCTTCCCAAGCTGCTGTAGATGCGGGTGAAGCAATTGAATAAATCCACGAATTGCGGTTAAGGGATTCCGGATTTCATGGGCAATAGATGCAGATAATTTACCTAGCATAGCCAAACTATCGTTCTGGTAAGCCGTTTGCTCAATCAACTTATAATCGGAGATTTCTTTAACTGTAAACAAATAACAACCCTTCATTTGTTCTCCACAGCATAGTGTAACCTTCCAGTACCGGCCATACTCGTCTAAAAACTCATAATTAGATTTTCCTTTGTATACCATCTCTCTATAGCTTTGCAGTACTTGCTTTTTCTTAAAGCGGCTCAGTCGAACGTTAGATAACAGGTGTGATATTGTACAGCCAACAAGGGAGTGACGGGTTAATTCAAGCATCCCGTACATTTGCTTATTTACAAAACTTATAACTCCCTCTTCATCAAAAAGCATGATTCCGCTGTCAATATTCTCTAGTACATCCTCGTATGTAGTATCCACAGGTCCTGATTGATAGGTTCTTCCCGGTAATAGAAGACTTTCTTGATATTGGCTAATCACGATACGAAGTTCCCCCTTTTACTGCATTTGACGAAGACGCTAAAGCGACATCAAATTACTATGTATTTGAGTATATGACGAAGCCGCCAGAACATTCGGTAATCGTTGCACTTTTTCCAACCGGTTCAATTATATTCCAATCATATCCAAGTGAAGTAGACAACGCAATCAGAGAAACTGTCGAATGATAAAAAAATTCATAAAATGATTCCAAAGACATATAAAAAATCACATCTAATTATATTTATTACTATTAATTCGTTCAATTGATTTAAACACGTTTAAGAAAAATTTAGAAAAAGCTAAAAGCCCTCGCAGTTGCGAAGGCCTTGATAAAGAAATGGGTCAGACCCAAATTGTAAATAATCTTACGCTTTCTGTTGCAGACGAAGGCGTCTTTGACTCATCACAGCTAATCTTTTCTTCAATTCCCGTTCCCACTTCGTATCCTCAATCTGTTTGGCTACAGCAAGCAGGTCAAGCGCCATATCGATCTGACTCCGCACAATAGCTAGAGGCTCTTCACTCTCGATGTTAATGACATTCTCGAATATTGCAGTTTCGTCTTCCATGACATAGTCCTGAAAATCCACATCAGTAACACCGTCTCCATGTGCGTATTCCGCCAAGATCTCATACTCGTTTTCGACCTTATAGTGAACCTCTACACGATGACATACCGGACAAAAAAGCAGGGGAACATTATGGACTTGCGTGCGATAATGTTTAAGGGTTCCCTTTGTTCCTACCATACTCGCTCCACAGCAAAAGCTCATATTTGTTCACCCTCCTTAGAATAACTAACCCATCTGAGTTTTTATTATTGTATTACATTACCCCAATGGAGATTCCTCCACTCGAGGACATAATATAACTTTTCACGCCTATTTTCAAATCCATTTTTTATTTAAGTCTTTTTTGGTGCAAAAAACCTCCATACAGAAAAAACTTCTGCAAGGAGGTCGAAATCAGAATATCAAAGATCAGATAATAGCAGAACAACATTTAAAGGTTTCTGTCACCTGGTTTCCAGTTCATAGGGCATAAGCCACCAGATTGCAGGGCTTGCAGGACACGAAGTGTTTCTTCTACGCTGCGACCTACATCATTGTGATTAACGACCTGATATTTCAATTCACCTTCAGGATCAATGATGAACAATCCACGCAATGCAATACCTTCTTCTTCAATCAGAATGCCGTAGTCTTTAGCAACTTGTTTAGTAATATCAGCAGCAAGCGGGAAATTCAAACGGCCAAGACCATTCGAATCCTTAGGTGTATTGATCCATGCTTTGTGGCTGTGGATCGAATCTACACTTGCGCCGAGAATTTCTGTATCAAGCGCTTCGAACTGCGCAGCTGCTTCACTGAGAGCTGTGATTTCAGTCGGACATACAAAAGTGAAGTCCAGAGGATAAAAGAAGAATACCAGCCATTTGCCACGATAGTCGGACAGACTTACTTTACCAAAATCCTTACCATCACCTGATACGGTTTGCATAGTAAAATCTGGAGCTGGTCTACCTACTAAACGTTCAGCCATTGCCAAAATCCTCCTTTGATTATGTAAGAAACCAACCATTTCTTGTCGTGATATGCTGGAATAATTTACATCTTGTCTACATATCAAATGGTATCATCGCACAAAATCAAAGTCAATCTTAGACAAATTCCCCTATAATCGTAATTAGAAATTAGATTTTATTATGCTTTGCGGATAGCTGCAACAATCAGGTCGCCCATTTCAGATGTACTGATCGCTTTGCTCTTATCTACGGCGATATCACTTGTACGGTGTCCTGCATCCAATACTTCAGCTACTGCAGCCTCTATCGCAGCAGCCGCATCCTCATAACCAAAGGTTAAACGGTACATTAGTGCTAAGGACAGGATTGTTGCAATCGGGTTCGCAAGTCCTTGTCCGGCAATATCAGGTGCGGAGCCGTGAACGGGCTCGTAGAGACCGTAGTTACCATCGCCCATCGAAGCGGAAGCAAGCATACCGATAGAACCTGTCAACATCGCAGCCTCGTCGCTCAGAATGTCACCAAACATGTTCTCGGTAACGATAACATCAAAGCTAGCTGGACGACGCAGCAGCTGCATTGCACAGTTATCAACGAGTACATGTTCAACCTCTACCTCAGGATATTCTGGAGCAATCTTATTTACGACCTCACGCCATAAACGTGAAGTTTCAAGTACATTCGCTTTATCAACACTTGCCAGCTTATTGCGACGCTTGCCAGCAATCTCAAAAGCCTGACGCACAATTCGTTCCACTTCCATTACGTTATATACACAGGTATCCACTGCTTCTTCACCATGTTCACCTTGACGACGCAGTTTATCTCCGAAATAAATCCCACCAGTCAGCTCACGAACGACCATAAGATCGGTACCTTCCAGCACTTCTGGCTTCAATGTCGAAGCGTCCTTAAGGCAATCGAATACGACTGCTGGACGTAAGTTTGAGAACAATCCAAGTGCTTTGCGAATGCCAAGCAATCCGGTTTCAGGACGAAGCTCCTTAGAATTGTTATCCCACTTCGGTCCGCCTACAGCGCCCAGTAATACGGCGTCAGCACTGCGACAGATTTCCAGTGTATCTTCCGGCAGCGGTGTGCCTCTTTCGTCTATTGCAATGCCTCCAAAAAGAGCGTGCTCCGTTTCAAAAGCATAACCAAATACTTCTTCCGTTGCTTTCAATACTTTTTCTGCTTCAGCTACTACTTCAGGTCCAATACCGTCCCCTGCGATTACGGCGATTTTTTTAACCTCACTCATCTCAGTCACTCCTCAAGTGGTCTGCTCTAACAGACATAGTTCTTCTTTATATTGTTGTATCATACCCAGTCGTAAAGGACAAAGATATAGATTCTATTGAGTTGATAGGCATAGCCTATAATTCAATGAGATAAGACAACTTATCCAAATTGCCGCTTCATATTTGCTCTTATTTGCTCTTATTTCTGAAGATGTTTACAATTAAGTTGAAATCATCTACCTAAGGAGTGAATACGAAGTGCAATATGCTAAGCTTGGCAAATCCGGTATGAAGGTCAGTCGGCTATGTCTCGGAACAATGAACTTCGGCCCACAAACAGATGAACAAGAAGCCTTCCGTATTATGGACGCTGCACTCGACGCAGGTGTTAATTTTTTTGATACCGCTAACATTTATGGTTGGGGTGAGAATTCCGGTTTAACAGAAACGATTATTGGTCGTTGGTTTAAGCAAGGTGGTGGGCGACGTGAAAAGGTCGTGTTAGCTACCAAAGTATACGGTGCAATGAGCGATAAGCTCGATGGGCCTAATGATGAGGGTGGACTATCATCTTATATTATACGCCGCCATCTAGAGGGGTCTCTGCAGCGTCTCCAGACCGATCATATTGAATTGTACCAGATGCATCACGTTGACCGTAGTGTCTCTTGGGACGAGCTGTGGGGGGCTTTCGAGCTTGCTGTAAACCAAGGAAAGATTGGTTATGTCGGCTCCAGTAACTTTGCGGGATGGGATATCGCTGTAGCCCAACAAGAAGCGAAGGCACGTGGCTTTTTAGGTTTGATTTCTGAGCAGCATAAATACAGCCTCACCTGTCGCCTTCCTGAACTTGAAGTATTACCCTCCTCTCTCCATCATGGATTAGGCGTTATTCCTTGGAGCCCACTGGATGGAGGTCTTCTTGGACGCAATGCACTTAAGAAAATAGAAGGCAGCCGCAGTGGAGGAAATGCTGAGCGCGTAGAGCAATACAAAGATCAGCTTGAGGCTTTTGCAAGCTTATGTATGGAGCTTGGGGAACCACAAGATAATGTAGCACTAGCATGGTTATTAGCCAATCCTGCTGTAACCGCACCAATTATTGGACCACGCACACTAGAGCAATTCGAGAGTGCACTGCGCAGTCTTGAGATTGTGCTAGATGAATCTGTCCTTAAACGTTTAGATGAGATCTTCCCAGGACCGGGCGGAGAAGCTCCTAAAGCTTACGCTTGGTAGGTTTCTTATAATTTGAAAAAGGGCGCTAAGGCTTCAGCAGAACCAATCGCTGAAGCCTTAACTCCCTTTATTGTTCGTACTTATTCAGCTGTGTCCACGGTTACACTTCCATTACTCGTACTTAGGTCCACAGTATAAGTTCCTTTACCAAGAATGGCAGTGCCAAAGCTGTCCCCGTCTAGATCCCAAGGGACATTCCCCTTCAGTGAGCCATTGCTAGTATCCGCTGTAATCTTCGCATCGGACACAGTTGGCAACCCCACCGTAATCTTTCCGTTACTAGACGAACATTTCCATTTTCCAGTCACTGCTGAATTAATAGTGATCTTGCCGTTGCTGCTCTTTGCCGTCAACGCTCCATCTATATTATCCAATATAATCGCACCATTAGAGCTTTTGAGCTGCGCTCCACCTTGGATGTTCTGAACAGTCAGTGAGCCATTGCTGGTATCTGCTTCAACTCCGCCAGCAACATCATGAATATTTATAACCCCATTACTAGTGTCAACCACTAAGCCAGACTTTAAATCCCAGGCTTCTATTGACCCGTCACTAGTATCTACCTCAACAGCAAGGCTGCTAGGTACACTTACATTTAAATAAGGACTTTTAGTATTAAATCCAAACTGAATATTAGAGAACCAATTATGATCTGTATCAAGCTCCATAATCAGTGTATCTCCCTCAGTTTTTACTTTCCATTTCTTTTCCAACGCACTTTCGGCTTCACTTTGCGATTTTCCAGGTAGGAGTAAGCTTCCCTCATAATCCAATGAGCTTCCATCTATTCCCTCGACCTTTACTTTTCCACTTGGAAGTACGATTTTCAGCGTTGTAATATTGTCTTTCACTTCGACATTGCCGCTTAGTGGAGTTAAATGTGTATTCCCGATTAAACTGCTAAGTGAGCCGCCGGCCATTACGCTCTGTGCACTGCTTGCTCCAACCAACAGGATGATCAATAGGATTGCCCAACCGCTCACACGACTTTTGGCATCGGATTTGATAAACATTCTTAGCAACATCTCGAGTCCGAACAAGATCAACAGTGCTGGCCATAAATAACCAAGTACTTCATAGCTGATCATATTATACTGAGCCATCACAATAATGACACCAAGTGCAATGCAGCCTATAGCTGCAGTAAAACTCCCGATTTTCCATCTCCCCATAGTCAAATCCCCGTTTCTTACGCTCTCGTATTGTTTCTTAGCATCTTCAGACCGTACGCAATCAGACCCAGTGATAGCAAGATCGTACCAATGTTAATCTCAATTAACATTCTCCAAAGCGTCGGAAATGCTGAGATCACCAGCATAAGGAAACCGGCAACAACACATCCAACACCAACCCAAGCCGGATTCACATCTTCATGTGGGTAACCCGGCATAGAGGACATCCCCATCGTCCAAGGTTCTCCGAAGCTGTCAGGATGGAACATCATACGCTCATGTTCGGCTGCAGTTATTTTCATCCAAGCCGCTTTCTGCAGGGCATCAAACAATTGGTAAAACCATAGTGCAGCTAGCGCAAAAGGGAAGATCATGGGCTCAGACGGAATAAACATAATACATAAGGAAGCCCCGATCATAAACTGCAGCCCCTGCTTTTTGAAACCTAAGTACAAATGACCTACACCAGGAACCATAGCTAGCATAAAAGTGAGCCAACGTCTCTTCTTAATCATAATACACCCTCCTAAAATTTGGATAGCATAAACTTTTCAGTTTACCTGAATCCATCTATTATTTATAAATCACTTTATGACTATTTTCTAAAACCACCAAACCATTGGGTCACCGAATTCGACACATGACCATTAATTTCAGTAATCCCATAAGCCAAATTCTCAAAAACGCCAAACTGTAACAATAAGAAGCTCAAGCAGGCAGCCACCGCATAATGCATCCAAGATGTTCTAGGAGCATAGCGACGTCTTACGCTTGTCGCTTTAACCGCTCGCTCTCTGCGTCCTGTTTCGAGCTGCTCGATATGGGCCATAACACCTGCTGCGAGATCTGGAAAGTCCATCTGTTCATGCTGATATTCACTGTCCGTTTCCATTTCTGACCAAAGAGCGGACATTTCCTTAGCTTCCTCCAGCCACTGCGCGCAATCAGGACAGGATTGTATGTGCAACCGGATACTCAGCTCCATATCTGGAGACAGTAGGCCGTCAATGTAATGTGGCATCCATTCCTTCACTATTGCACAATTCATCGCAATTCCTCCCTTTGTCTACGCATCATCTGTCTGGCACGATAAAGCTGCGATTCGATAGTCTTAACGGAAACACCTTTTTGCTCCGCTATCTCTTGATAAGAATTTCGCTGAAAATAGTACAGCTGTACGACCGACCGGTACGGTTCCGCAAGGCTGTTCACATTCTCACCCAGCTCAGCTGATTGTTCCTGCTCTAGCACCTCTTGCTCTGGTGTTTGAGACGTTACCCAATCATTCTCAGTGTAATCAGCTGCACTCCGATGCCTCCACTCCCTATCATTGGCCCGTTTCCAGTCCAGACAGGTTCGATAGGCTATCCGATAAAGCCATGTCGAGAAGGTAGACTGTCCTCTGAAGGAGGGGAGCGCTTTGTATGCTTTTATAAAAACCTCTTGGGCCATATCTTTGGCCGATTCGGCTTCTCCAGTAATCTTGACGCACACTCTGTATACCATGCCTTGATAACGTGTCACCAAATACCCAAAGGCCTGATGCTCACCGTTCAGCACAGCAGAAATCCATTCCGCCTCTTCCAGCTTTCTCCCCTCCTTCACCTACATAACGTTAGACGCCAGCCAATTCTAATCCCCTGCAACTTTTTTTAATTTTTGAAATATTTTTGGGAAAGGAATATATTGTTTTTTGTCGAATAATGTTTAATTACTATGACTAAAAGAAAACTCTTTCTAATTATCGTGCTATTTCTTACTATACTTACTGGATTTCGCTTCCTATGGGTTTGGGCATCGCCTCATGCCATACAACCACAATTAGTCAAAGGAGTTCTCGATTTACGGAATAAAGACTTAAATCAAGACAAGCTCTTTACCTTAAAAGGCCAATGGGAGTTCTATCCTAATACGCTGCTTCCCACTTTCAATAAAGAATCTCTAAACAAAGCTCCCCCTAAAAAATATATACAAGTCCCGGATCAGTGGAACGATGCCATTCATAATGGCGAAAAGTCTGCTTTTGGCTACGGCTCTTATCGGTTACGGATTCTTGTAGATAAAAACGAAAAGCAGTCTTATGGCATACTCATATCCGGGGTTCGGACTTCTTCGGAAATATATATCAATGGTGAACTACTGGGAAATTCAGGTTCTCCATCTGCCAATAAAGAAGACTATGTTGCTCGTGTATTACCTTACTCCGTATCTTTTACAACGGATAAGACTGAAATTGAAATTGTGATTCATGTATCCAACTACTCTTTATCTCATACAGGCGGTATTTTTAAACCCATTTTATTTGGTAACGAAAAAACCTTAACACATCAGCGGATCGTTTCCATAGGCCTTCAACTGTTATTATGTGTAGTACTTCTACTTCATGCAGTCTATGCAGCAATATTATATACCATTGGTCCGCGGCAAAAGATGCTGATCTATTTTTTTCTGTTGGTAATTTCCGCTATAACTACAGTACTCATTGATGATGACAAGCTTTTGCTGCATATGCTTCCCTTAAACTACCAATGGAGCTTAAAACTATTAATCATATCTAATATTATGGCTTTTATATTCATCTTACTGACAAGCAAGCAACTAATGTTCCATAATTTAAAAATTAAAAGCGTTCGGATCCTGACCAGCTTATCCTTGGTACATATCCTTTTCATACTGCTTGGTCCCGTTGTCCACTATTACGAATCATATACGCTTCTTTTTTTCATCAATATATTCGTTCTATCATTAGAAGTTGTAGTTCTCTTTCTGAAATCTGCGCTTAAAAACAACGATGGCTCTATTTTTCTATTGCTATCTATCCTAGCCATCATTAACAGCAATCATTGGGGATTGTTCAAAAATTTCGATCTGGTTGACGTTACCTATTATCCTTTCGACCTGATTATTGCCTTTTTATGCTTTGCGACTTTTGGGTTTAAGCGCTATTTCTGGAATACTAAACAGACTGAAAATCTGGCAAAAAGCCTGCAAAGAACCGTTACGCAAAAGGATGATTTCCTAGCTAATACCTCTCACGAGCTGAAAAACCCCCTACATAGCATCATTAATATTGCTGAGACCGTCTTAGACAGTGAGAGAGACTCTTTAATGCATCAGAACGCAAGTAATCTAGAACTGCTAATTACCGTCGGAAGACGTATGTCTTTACTGATAAACGATCTTCTAGATCAATCACAGCTTCGTGAAAGCAACATTCAATTACAGTTAAGAAATGTTCCCATTCAATCCGTAGCTGTTGGCGTACTCGATATGCTCAAGTTCCTAACGGAAGGTAAGCACATTACACTAATCTCGGAGATTCCCGACTCGTTTCCTTCTATTGTGGCAGATGAGAAAAGACTCATTCAGATTTTGTTCAATCTGCTTCAAAATGCTGTGAAATATACGAGTGTAGGCTCAGTTAGGGTCCATGCGGATATTCATAAAGGTGTGGCGCGCATCCATATTACGGATACTGGCATTGGAATGAACGAGGAAACACAGCTTAGAGCCTTCCAACCCTATGAACAGGGTGACTCAAGCGTGACAGCAATAAGTGGTGGAATTGGATTGGGCTTAAGTATTTGTAAACAGTTAGTTGAACTTCACGGTGGAGAGATTAGCGTAAAATCTTCACTTGGCAAAGGCTCTACTTTTACTTTTACTATGCCTCTATCCGATTCAAACATTCAAAAATTCAATTTAGAATTCTCAACAGTGACTGAATACACGGACAAACTATCTCATATTAGGCTATCCGAATTTAACACTACATCTGCTACTTCAACGGATGGAAGAAGACCTAAGATTTTGGCTGTCGACGATGACCCGGTTAATCTGAAAATCCTTACTAGCGTACTATCCATCAAAGACTATGAAATGGTTACGGTAACCAGTGGAATTGATGCTTTAATAAAACTGGATACTGATCAATGGGATTTAATCATTACAGATGTAATGATGCCCCAGATGTCCGGCTATGAATTAACACAGAGAATTCGTGAACGTTTTACTATAGCTGAGCTTCCTATTCTACTTCTGACCGCACGTAGCCAGCCGGAAGATATCTACACCGGATTTGTTTCGGGCGCGAACGACTATGTAATGAAACCCATGAACGCTATGGAGCTAAGAGGACGGGTACGTTCCTTAACAGACTTAAAACAGTCCGTAAATGAACGGCTTCGTCTGGAAGCAGCGTATCTTCAAGCGCAAATACAACCACATTTCTTATTCAACACATTAAATTCTATATCTGCTCTGGCATCTTTTGATACACAGCGTATGGGTCACCTTATTGATGCCTTTAGCTCTTATTTACGCTTAAGCTTTAACTTCTTGAACGCTGAGCCGATGATACCGATTGAACACGAGCTTGAGCTTGTCCGTGCCTATCTGTACATAGAGAAAGAGCGCTTTGAGGACAGGATGACCATCAACTGGGAGTTAACAGAAAATCTACATTTTCAGTTACCTCCCTTGACCATTCAGCCACTCGTTGAAAATGCCGTTAGGCATGGTATATTAAGCCGCTCCAAAGGAGGTACGCTTTCAATATCCATCAAAGAACTAGCTGATGACATCGAGATTACAATCGCTGATAATGGTAAAGGTATGACTTCCGAGCAACTTCAGCAACTGCTGAGCAGTCAGTCTAATGTAACAAGAGGGATTGGATTTCTTAATACACATAAACGCTTGTTACGTGTCTATGCTAAGGGTTTGCAAATTAAAAGCAAGGAAGGGCTAGGTACTTCAGTAAGTTTCATAATCCCTTCTGAAAAAAGAAATATGAATCACAAAAATACCTAGTCACAGACAGACTATAATGAACCGAAAAATAAAGAAGAGTTTATTGTTTTTTGCTAAAAAATACTATATTGAGTGGTGAAATAACAATGATTCAAGCAGTATTAGTGGACGATGAACGCCTTGCTCTCGTAAAGTTAGAATTCATGTTAAAAGAAATGGAAGCTGTTCATATCATCGCGTCCTATACAGATCCTGTTCAAGCTATACAAGAAGCTCCAGCCTTGGAGCCTGACGTTATTTTTATTGATATTGAAATGCCTGAAGTGAGCGGACTTCAAGCTGCCGCAATTCTACAAGAGGTGTGTCCAAACGCTAATATCGTTTTCGTGACCGCGTATAACCAATATGCAGTGGAAGCCTTTGAGTTAAATGCGATTGATTATATTTTGAAGCCCGTGCGACATGACCGTTTATTCAAAACAGTACAACGCTTGGAGGACAGATTGAAGTTTGCACCAAAAAGCACAGAGGTAGCACATGAACTAACGATTCGTTGTTTTCAATCGCTGCGTTTTGAACGAGGAGGACAACCTTTAAACAATCTCCGTTGGAGAACTTCTAAGGCACAAGAATTGTTTGCTTTCTTGCTTCATAATCGCAATCGATTCGTCAGTAAAGATACCCTGATTGACCTACTATGGCCAGATTTCAACCTTAAAAAGGCTTCTACCCATCTCTACACAACCATTTATCAAGTACGACAATGTTTAAAGCAGAGTGAGGTAGATCTGCATATCAGCAACGTCAGTGGCGGGGAAGGGTATACGCTTGAGACCGGGCCGCTTCTAATCGATGCAGCCCAGTGGGAGCACAACATTCTTGCACTCGAATCCATCGGAGAGGACAATTGTGCAGAACATCAAAGCTTATTTGAGCTTTATTCAGGGGATTATTTTGGAGATTACGATTATTTGTGGGCGGAGGGTGAACGACAACGTCTGCGCACCATTTGGCTACACCATGCTATGGGAATGGCCCAGTTCTATATCGACAACAACAGAGTTCCCGAAGCTGTCACCGTGTATCAAAAGGTAGTACAGCTTCAGCCCTATTTTGAACAAGGACATTTAGGATTAATGAAGGTCTACGACAGTATTGGGGAACGATCCGCAGTGGAAGAACAATATAAGAATCTGACGGAATTATTGAAAGGCGATCTAAGTATTGGTCTTCCTGCCGTTGTTCAAGATTGGTATGAACAATGGGAACTACATAACCTTAGAATACGCAGCAAGAAATAGTTTCTATTTATCAAAGACACCCGGATCTATTCGGGTGTCTTTGTTGTTACGATATATTAATTGCTGCGTTTGAAACAGCTAGTTAAACGAAGCTAGCGAATTACGCAAGATTGAACAAACTTGTCCGAAGCAAATTCAAACATTGTTCAATAAGCCGCAATTCTAACATGTTGTTGGCAGAGCTATGCCCTATTATCCTAGTTCCGGTTGATCTACGAAGGTAACAGCGGTATCTGAGGTGCTGTGCAATTCAAAGATGACAATCTCATTGTCGCCTTGTTTCAATAGAGGACCTGGCACATACATTGTTTTCTGTGGTCCGATATTCCAATAGCGTCCAAGGTTGAACCCATTAATGAACACGACGCCTTTAGTCCATCCTTCCATGCTCAAGAACGTATCACAAGGTTCATCCACAACCAAGGTGCTGCGGAAGAAGCTAGGTTCCATTTGCCTGAATAAACCTTCAAACTGCAGACCAGATAAATCCGTTAATGGCAACGTATAAGTCGTCCATTCCGACAGAAACTGCCGTCCATAACGTACCCCTTCGGTAATCCCTTTACAATCTCTCATAAAAGGACCATAGTTGACACGTCCTAAATTCTCCACAAGTATACTAACATGCAGCCCTTCGGCCGGAACCTCGAACTCTAATTTCACCTCTGGCTCTACACGATCTAAGGTTGCAGTGAGCTCTCCATTCAGAAAGACTAATGCACGATCATGTAAATCCTGGATGAAGAACTCATCTTTGGGACGAGGTCCTGTAAGGAACGTACTATAATGAATAAAGCCATAATCCTGACCCAATTTCTCCATCGATTCAGGGTATGCAGAGTGAATAGGTGCAGAAATACGATTCAAGTTTGCGGTAAGTGAAGTCTGCTCCTTCATCTCTACTCTCCCATATGCTCTCTTAGCGACAGGAGCTGGCAACTCAATGGGTCCGAGATCTACATATTTGGAGATCACTTCACGAACTGCATAATATTTAGCTGTCGGCTCACCGGATTCACTCAGTAAGGAATCATAGTCATAACTAGTAATTGTTGGTTCATAGCTGTCAAACGTATGTCCATTCGCTCCGTTGTAGAACCCAAAGTTAGTTCCGCCATGAAACATATAGAAATTAACGGATGCGCCTAAACTAAGTATCTCATCCAATACCTTCGCTACATCCTCAGCCGGACGCGTATGATGCTCCTCACGCCAATGATCAAACCAACCGTTCCAGTATTCCATACACATGATTGGAGCCTCTGGTTGGTATTCACGGAGCTTGTTGAATGCTTCTACTGGACGTGTTCCAAAGTTCACCGTCTCTAGCACACCTGGGACCATACCTCCCTGTAACATCGCGTCTTCAGGTCCATCGGAAGTGAATAGTAGTACATCTATCCCACGGGAAATCATGCTGTCTTTTAAATGAGTCAAATAGCGCTTGTCATTGCCATAACTTCCGTACTCATTCTCAATCTGCATAGCAATGATCGGGCCACCATTTGTACATAACAGTGGTTGTAATTTGGGGAGCAATACATCATAATACGCATCTACATGATCTAGAAATGGCTTATGGTAGCATCGAAGACGCATATCCGAATCAGCTAGCAACCAAGATGGCAGTCCACCAAATTCCCATTCTGCACAAATATAAGGTGCGGGACGAACGATGACATGCAGACCCAAATCTCCTGCCAATTCAATAAACCGGACTACATCTGCCATACCTTCAAAATTATGTTGGCCTTTCTTCGGCTCGTGTAAATTCCATGCCACATAGGTTTCAACCGTATTGAAGCCGCAAGCTTTTAATTTGATAAGACGGTCTTCCCAATGTTCCGGCAGAGTCCGAAAATAATGGATGGCCCCTGAGATAAGCCGTATCGCCTGATCGTTATAATAAAAGGAAGATCCTGAATAATGAAAAGTTGCCATATTCTCAACACCTCGTAATGGTATGATCACTTAAGTAGAATATCTTGCTATCGCTTGATTGATCCGCTCTCTTGCCTCTAAGAGCCATGTTCCCTGATCCCTCGGGTATACAGAGAAGGTCAACGATGTACTCAGACCCTCTTCCATAATGGCTATCGTTGCTTTCTTGCCAATTTTCTGCTCAAGTAATTCTAGTGCGCGCAAATCCTGCAACCCTTCATATAGAACTTCCAGTCGAATGGATTCAATCGGGCCTTCTTCTCCCGGATAGACCAAGTAGGCATCTCCTGAGGGAAATGCATGCTCAGCGTCAGTCGTACGATAAGGGTCCAGCTGCTGATTCAATGAATATTGCGAGTACCAGAAGTTATAACCCCAATGCAAGAAGCCCTGTAATCCGAATTTATACAATTGAAACCCGATTATACGATTTCTAGCAGATGGCATGTTGAAAAACCGGTTGGATACTTGTTCACCTTGAGCGCAGCAATAGTACGTCCAAAGGTCTGGAACCTGATGTTCTAAGAACGGTTCAATATGCGTATTCGCAGGAATCGGCCTTTTCACCAGGCCCTGTTCATACAACTCCAATTCGGACAAAGCGTCCATGATCGGATAACTTGATAAATGTTTATAAATGATCTCACTTGCAGCTCGGTACGATTCCAAATGTTCCTCTCCTGGTTCATCTGAAATATGGAACCAGCTTTGCTGGTCTATTCCCTGCTCTTTCAAATATTGATCTAAGCAAGGTAAAAATTGATCCAAGAAACTACGGTATTCCGCCGAGGATGCGTCCGTATCCCAGCCGAATAGTTGCTGATCTTCACCTTGAATGGTTACCATTATTTTTGGTGCACATTTTGCACCCCATTGAGTAAATAAATGAGAGAACTCAAAGTATTTGAAGCCAAGTCGGCGGCACATCGATACCCAACGAGTAAGCAGATCAAATCCGAATTCATAACGATCTCCCGCTTTAGTCACGGAAATCAATTGAACGGTTGGACGTACTCCACCAATGGCTGTATCCAAAGGCGGTGTAAACAACGGAGTTAAGATCATGTTCATGCCATGCTTAACCATCGTATCTGCATAACGTTCTATAAGGGCCCAATGTGCTTCACTAAATACTTCGACACCATACTTTGTAGCAAGACAATCCACATGGAACCATTCCGTATGAATTAACTGTTGCGGCGGTAGTGTTGCAGGGATAACGGTTAACTCGAATACATCCGATTCACCTAACATCTGCCCTTCAGATGATTGGAAGAGGACCTGAATAGAGCGAAGCCCCGTACTCATTGTTTCATCCAAGGTTATCGTCACCCATAAAGATCGCCATTGTCCCGGGATCGATGAAATAGATTGTTGATCCAGCGTATACAATGGATCTGGATATAATCCCGGCGTAGTTCTTAGCACATCGTCATCATGATTTTTGAAACAAGGCATTTCTGAAGGAACAAGTCCAACGGATCTTATACTTATTAGATCTGGAAGAGATGACTTTATCTCTACTTCAATATTCTTTAGAAGTGTATCTGAGGTATAAGCGACTTGGAACGAAAATGTTTCTCCGACAAGTGCGGTTGCACTGTGATAGGATTCATGATTCGGCACTTCATCAGCAAATACCTTAACCAACGAACTTAATAACATCGTCTGAAATGGCTGCGGGGCATTCATCGTTGCTTCACCTCTTCATCATTACAGACACTTTGTGCAAATTCTTTCAGAACAATACTGTTACCCTCGATGCGAGATTGCTCTGCTGCAAAAGCCATAAGGTGACTTTGAACGGAATGATTTGCTGATGTAAGACCTTGAATCTTCCCTTCCGCTCGAACCAGCTTAACAAAATCTTTGATTAACCCCATATCGCCGCCGCCATGACCAACATGACCACCTGCATTCTCGAACGAGATTCTCTCTACCTTACCGCTGCCAAAATGGATCACTTCAATTTCATTCTTCTCCATCGCACCGCGAATTTCCCCCGTGGTACCCATCAGCTTGAGGGTACGACTTACATCTTTGGTAAACGCACTCATTGTAAAAGCTATAGTTACGGAATTAGCAAATTCTAGATTTACCACTTGATGGTCGACGACATCATTATCACAATGATAGACACATCGTCCATAAGGTCCTTCCTGAAGAGCATTCAGGCGGGCTTCATAGCTTGGATCATCGCTAATTGCCGATGTAGGCCAATCCGTATCCTCCGTCAAATATTGATTAGGAGCATAATAGAGACATTTATCTGCTGCTGGGCATCCATCTGTGCAACGTAGCGGGGCTCCTTCCGGTGCTTCACTAGATTTGAAATGGGACAGTGAGCCAAAGGAAGACACTCGAACACATTCTGAATCTGTCAACCAGGAAAGAATGTCCAGATCATGACAGGACTTAGCGAGAATCATCGGACTGGACTCATCCTTTTTGCGCCAATTCCCTCTTACGAAGCTATGAGCTTGATGCCAGTAACCCACGTTCTCATTATGTTGAATGGACATCAATTGTCCGATCGCACCACTTTCCAGCAGTTCCTTGATCGTAGAGAAGAAATTGGTATATCTCAATACATGGCATATCGAGAAGACACGATTCACTTTAGAGGCCATTTCCCCCATAAGTACACATTCCTTGGCATCAGGGGACATCGGTTTTTCTAATAGCACATGATACCCTGCCTCCAGTGCTTTCATTGTTGGCACATAATGCTGATTGTCTTGGGTACAGATAAATACCGCATCTGCTACTTTCGGGGAGGCAAAAAAATCATCCCAATGGGTAAAGCACATATCATCAGCCAGCTTATGTCTTGCCTTAAATTTATTTCTCCGCTTCGCATTCGGCTCTGCAACAGCTACAACTTGAAGCTCATCGGGGTGCTGAATCGCATATTCTGAATAATTAATTCCTCGCAGGCCCGCTCCAATTAAAGCAACAGTAACTTTCTTCATCGCAATCTGCTCCTTCATATGAGACTTTATGCTATGTCTTTCCTCTATTTCTTTATTCTTTAACACTACCAACCGTCATTCCTTTTACGAAATACCTTTGTAAGAATGGATACACTACCATAATTGGCAATGCGCCCATGAATATTTGCGCCGTTCGGATCGTCTTCTCACTCAGGTTCTCCATCACCTTGAGCTGCTCAATGGACATCGATGACATCTGGGCATTGATAGACATAATCAAGGTAGAAAGATAGGTCTGTAGCGGATAATGCTCAGGTGAATTCAGGTAAAGGATACCGTCAAACCAAGCGTTCCAATGCCCAACTATGGTGAATAACCCAATCGTTGCGATGGATGGAAGGGATATCGGTAAATAAATTTGCCAAAGTACTCTCCAATGTCCGGCACCATCAATCGTAGCCGCTTCATCCAATTCTCTTGGAATAGATCTGAAGAAGTTAAGCATCAGAACCATATTCCATACATTCAATGCACCTGGTAAGATAAGTGCCCAAATGGAATCGATTAAGCCTGTATTCTTCACTACGATATACGTCGGAATTAAGCCGCCTCCAAAAAACATCGTAATCGCGAATATCCATACATATACGGTTCTAAATTTAAACTGATCATTCGATTTGGAAAGCGGAAAAGCAGTAATAAATACTAGAAACAAGTTAACTACTGAACCGAGCACTACTCGTTTTACGGAGACTCCCAAGGAACGAAAGAACTCTACCTTTTCTCCTAAATATACATAAGCATCCCAGGAAAAGCCGACGGGCCAAAGCTTCACTTCTCCAGCCATCGCAGCTGTATTCGAGCTAAGTGAGATGGAGAGTAAGTGTACAAATGGGATAATGCCGAGTATGGTAATGAAAGTTAACAACAGCGTATTGAACACGATAAATAACTTTCTGCTGAATGATTGTTTATGTAGCACCATCTCCACCTCCTAGAATATGCGGTAATTGTTAAATTTGTAAGCTGCATAGTAAGTTGTTGATACCATAAATAAAGATATTATCGATTTAAAGAGACCCACTGCTGCCGCAGGTCCAAATTGTTGGCTGAACATCCCCAATCGATAGACAAATGTATCTATTATATCTGCGCCTGCATATACAGTCGGGTTATACATAATCAATATCTGCTCAAAACCTGCGTTAAGAATACCACCGAGACCTAATACACTAAGTAAAATAATAATCGGTGCTATACCTGGAAGCGTAATGTTAAGCATTTGCTTCCATTTCCCTGCACCATCTACCTCTGCCGCTTCATACAGCGTCGCATTAATTCCTGTGATGGCAGCAAGCATGATGATCATATTGTAGCCCATGCCTTTCCAGACATCCGAGCCAATGATAATCCCCCTGAACCAACCATTATCAAGCATGAACATGATAGGTTCTAAGCCCATAGAGGAAATTAAGCCATTAATAGGTCCATTCAGAGAGAATAATTCAATAATGACACCCCCAAGGACGGTCCATGAAAGGAAGAACGGGAGGAAAATGGCGGATTGAATAAAACCTGCGAACCATTTCTTAGTAAGCTCATTTAATAATAGAGCTAGAATGAGCGGGACAAGCAGAGACAATACCATTTTGATGATAGCTATGACTAGCGTATTCCAAAGTACTTGCTTGAAATCCGGTAAATTAAATACATAACGGAAGTTATCTAATCCCACAAAATCGGATTTAAAAAAACCGGATAACGGCTCAAACTGTTGAAACGCCATAACCAGGCCGGCCATCGGTCCGTAGGCATAAATCAGTGTAACAATCACACCAGGTATTAACATGATATGAAGCGGATATTCTTTCTTCAGTGATTTCATAGATGCCCTCCTCACCAACTTACTCATTTTAAAACGGGAGGTGAGTCGGCTCACCCGACTCACCTCACCCGCTTTCTTGTCCCTATGATTTATTTCGTAGCTTCCGTGCTATACCATTCATTGACCTCATCGATAATTTCATTACCGCCAAGTGCCTTCCAGCTATCCACGAATTTATCGAAATCATCAAGAGAACCACCCATGATAATCTTGGTAAAGGACTCTTGCATCAACTTATCCAGCTGACCGCCCTTTTCCACTACTGTTGGTGTAGGAAGACCGTAAAACTCGTTGTATACAAATTGTTGATTTTCTTTAATTTGTCGTGTTAAGCCCCAGCCACCGTCTTTTGCAGCCCGGCTATAATATTGACCCCAGTTTACACCTTTGGTAGCGTTAGATGTGTCGCCTGCCAGGAAGTCCTTAGTCGCTTTGAAAGTATCCGCAACGGTCTTATAATTTGCATCGTCTATTGTAATTTCAGTCTGATTAGCATCGAGCGCTTTGTTTACTTCCCTGTAAATCGTATCAATATCAACAGGGTTGGCAATCCGTGGGTTAAACCAGTTGTATACATAGCCATCTGCCGCTTTGTTCTTATCCTTGTATTTCTTATTACCAACTTCGATGTAGAAATTGAGCATCTTAATCGCTGCTTCTGGGTTCTTCATCTTTTTGTTCACAACGAAAATTTTGTTGCTGCGGATTTTTGGAACGAGTGATTTAGCTGGACCATCAATCCCTGGAAGCTGAATTGCAATCCAATCCGCCTTTGGATCTTTGTCTACGCTGGAGTTAAGCGGCCAGTTCGGATACCACCACTCTCCGTAGGAAATACCCACTTTACCTGCAGTCAGATCTTCTACAGCCTTATTCTCATCCTTTAGTGCAAACTCTTTATCAATAATTCCATCTTTATACCATGCTTGTAGCTTACCAAGTGCATTCTTCACTTCAGGCTGAATCAATCCCGGTAACAATTTGTCATCGCCGCCTTTAATCCAAGCCGATTGTTTATCACCAACGGAAGGATAAGCACCGAATCCATTAAAGAAACCTCTGACATCAAATCCCCAAAAGAAGAGATTCTTTTGCATGGCGATACCATAGGTGTCATTCTTACCATTCTGATCTGGATCATTATGTGTGAATGCTTGTGCAACTTTCTCAAGCTCATCGATCGTCTTCGGTGCCTGTAAACCTAGATTATTAAGCCAATCTTGACGAATCCATAGCAGCTGCGTGGATAAGAAGGGATCTTCAAATGCAGGAATACCTAATTGCTTACCATCCGCACTGAACGTTTTCATCGCGAATCCACCATCTGAGTCCATATAAGCCTTAAGAGCTGGTGACGCATATTGTGCATAAGCATCTGTCAGATCAGCAAGCATATCTTGCTTTTTAAGTTTCTCATAGTTCTTCTGATCAACTTCTATCACATCGGGTAGATCCCCCGATGCCATGGCAAGCGAGAACTTCTGTTCAAACTGGGCAGAGGGAACGGTCCATTTGTATTTCACTTCAATATTCATCATCTCTTTGAGATCTTTCAGGTAGGCATTTTGTTCCGGTGTTATTCCGCTTGGAGTTCTTGGATCTTCTGGTGGATTATATCCTAGTATTTCTGTAACAGTGATCGTTTCCGGGTATTTCCCTAGTGGATCAGGTGCTGTGGCGTTGTCTGTCGCACTATTCGTAGTGTCTTCCTTAGGCGTAGATGGTGCATTCGCATTTCCATTCCCTTGACTTCCACATGCTGACAATAATGAAAGAATCATCGTTACTGACAAAATCATTTTCCATGGTCTCATTTTTTTCATCTGAACGCTTCCCCCCTTTGTTTGCTGCAATTCTTGTTGTTTAATCAGTGTTCCTAGTTATTATTTTAGTCACAGAGGAAACCGCTTTCAATTTCACTTTTTTTACATCACTTTCACTTTATTTACTTATTTTGAATTTCGATAATCCTGTGGAGATAAACCCATTTTGCGTTTGAAGAATGTTGTAAAGTAGGATGGTGATTCAAAACCGACCCGGATGGCGATTTCATTTAATTTCAGAGTTGTATTCTTCATCAGTTGCAGAGCAACATGCAGCTTCGTCGACTGGATATACTCTAATAAATTTTGACCTGTCGTCTGTTTATAATAACGAGATAAATAGGACGGATTAAGATGCACCTCTGCAGCAATTGAGGTAAGCGATAGATCTCCAGATAGGTTCTCCTGCACAAATTGGTGAATTTGTTCGATGATTAGCGTCTTGAAATCTTCCTGCTCGATTCCTCCAGCTTTGTGCATCGTATCCTCAAGTTGACTTAGTTTCTCAAGGTCTAAGATAAGCATGTGCTGACCTAATAAAGCTCTCTTAAGAATCATAGAGCGCACTGCTTCAACTTGAAGATGGATTGATTCCCAATGGTTAAGTAAATCCCCCGATATTCCGAATGAAACGCAGACACTTAGCAGCTCATCACACTCATTCTGTACAGGCTCTAATATCCCTCTCATATAAGCAACGATTCCAGGCCAATTCACCCCTTGATCTGGATAGCCACTACGAAAGCGATTCAGCAATCCTTCATCTGGTTGAAGCAGCCATATGAATACACGATCATCATAAATCACTTCTTCACATGCAATAGATGCAGGCAGGTGATCATGGAAAATACGCTGAACAGACGGAGGCATTTTAAATTTAGGATCATCTAGTCGATCCAAGAAACCAACAAGAAAGAACGAAGGACGATCTAATGCAATGCCGAACTCTACATCCTTGTAACGTACATTATTGAGTATAGAAGTAATAGACTCCCCGCTAAGCACCCGCTCCATCAGCTCTTTCTTTAGGAAGGAACTAGCGATTTGATAGTGCATTTGTGCCTTCTCCAATTGAAGTCTACGACGGTTCTCCTCGTCTAGCTTGTCGATTGCTGCCTTCACAGCTTGGAAAATAGGTTCAATTCCTTCCGTTTTCAGAATGTAATTGTCCACATTCTTACGAATCGCTTCGTATACATAATCAAATTCACTGTATCCTGTAAGGAAAATCACTCGGCATAATGGCCAATAATAGACGATTTCGTCCACGAGCTGGAGACCATTCTTCTGAGGCATACGAATATCGCTAACCAAAATATCCAATTTCGTTTTCTTAGCAATTTCAAGAGCTTCGCTTGAGGAGAAAGCTTTTCGTATATCCAGTTCAAATTCTGAGTTATCCTGAAACAGTTGGACTAATCCATTCACAATCACAGGCTCGTCATCTACGATTAGTAATCTATACATAATCACACTTCCTTACTCTCATATTTAACTATCAGTTCTACTCTCAATCCTCCGTATTTGCTGCGTGAGACAAACAAGCCACTATCTGGTCCGTACTTCAATTGGAGTCTATTATTAACGTTGATTAATCCCGTCTTCTCAACTTGTTTCAGACCCATCGCAAGTTTCTTCTGCAAGTACTCTATTTCCTCATCTTTTAAAAGATTGCCGTTATCTTCAATCGTGATAATTACTTTTCCCTCTTCGCATTCGGCACCAATATAGACAACCCCTTGTCGGGAGTCGTCTTCGAAAGCATGCTCGAACACATTCTCAACAATCGGCTGAATAATCAGCCTCGGTACTAAAATCGCATTCGCCAAAACGGGTATTTCTTCATATTCGAAAGAAATACGATTCGAGAAGCGAATACACTGAATTTCACAATAATCAAGCGCATGCTGATACTCCTTAAAGAATGCCACCTCGTCCGCTCCACTTCTTGTGATGTATTGGTAGTAGCTCCCTAGCTTTTGTGAGAGCTCAGCCGCACTATCGGAATCTCCTACTTTACACATCATGTAAATATTAAAGAAGCTGTTATAGAGAAAATGCGGGTTAATCTGTGACTGCAATTGCTTCAACTGCGAATGCTGCAGGGCAATCTTCTGTTCATAATTTTCCTCAATAGAACGCTTAAGTCTAGAAGCCATGCGATTAAAACTATTAAATATATAGTAAAACTCATCTTTCGTCTTTGACTCGATGACTAAATCAAGATTATCCGTTTCTACCATACGGAATGTCTTAACCAATTTGGATAAGGGCCTATGAATCATTAGATTTACCGAATAAGAATAAAGTATCATTACCACAATAGCGATGACGAAAGAGGCATATAGTAGTGTATTAAATTGGCTTAAAGGCCTTGTGATTTCATTCTGATTCACGTACATAATCAAGGATAGATTCAAAGAACTGATAAAGTTATGGGCAATAAAGTAACTTTTACCGTTCACCTTGTTTATTTCTGGGATATCGGAATTAAACTGATCCTGTTTGGTGATGAGTCTAAGGACCTCAGTAGATACTAACTGATCGTCTGTAGTAGATAGAATATTGCCCAGCTCATTACTTCCCAGAAATACCTCCGATTCTTGATATAAGGTTGCGATTTGATTTAGTGCCTCCAATAGCTTACCTTTTGAGATTTCAATATACGACCAAAGCTCCGCATTATCTCCTGTTTCTATAAGGAAAATCGCATCACCACTCCGATAGAATGAAGGCTTCTGCTTAACCTTAAGTAACGAGGAAATTTTCTCGTACTCCATATTAGGAATGGCCGTGACCCCCGTCTTACCAGAGATCGTTTTACCCAGAGACTTAATATATATCCCGGCGTTAACCACATATTCGCTTGAGGCAATGATCCGATTCAATAGATCTTCAGCATTACCGATTAATTCTACCTCTTCATACTTTTCTAAACTTTCGCCTCGGAAACTAAGCTTCTGTATGTTTTTATCTTCTTGAAATTGTAATTGTTGATTGCGGATGAAATATATCTCTTTATCCAGTTGCTTGGAATAGAATGACGCCCCAGCCAGGGATGAGTCCAAAATCGTATTTTTGGTGAATGACATCCCTTTATAATTCACCCAAATATTCATCGATATGAGCGGAATCAAAAAGACGATAAATACGATGACAACTTTCTGATAGACGAACCATTTTACTTTTCCCGTAGCCAGCAGCTTCATTCTCTACCTCCGTATCTACTCATTTTGAGCCCTTAAAGCTATAAAAAAGACCCGTAAAGTAGTCCTTTCCTCAAGGGAGGATTTTACGGGTAATGACTATTCTTTTAATTATAGATAAACATCATCATGTCATGCTAAGAAGACTTTCATCCCATCATAGGAAATGATGAAATTCTCCTCTGCTGTATTCTTAACTAAAGTATCATGCAACTCTGCGCTGTAGTGAGAGAAATGAGTCAGAATAAATGATGTACTAGTATCACAACTATTTTGGTCAAGCAAACGTTCTCTTACAATCCGACAACCGGAGATCCCCATATGATAATCATATCTATCCTCTAGCCCATAATTACAATCCAGACTAACAACGTCCAGATGCTTATCACGTAGATAATTGAAGGTTTCATCACTGAATATACCACTATCATTGCCGTATAAGAATCTTGTGTTATTCTGCTCAAGTAGATAGATAAAGCTATGTTCATCCGGCTTGTGATGGGCTGGCAACGCGGTTACTGTCACTTCTCCTAGAGTGAAGGGCATGAAAGACTGTATGATATGAAACTCGTAAAAAGGATCTTCAATCGTATCGGTTCCATAATCATAGCGAAGAGCTGACTTCATCGTTTCTTCTACCGTTTCATTTCCGTAAATATGCAGTTTTTTTCCACTCTCCTGCAGCTGACAATACCAATGTTCATGCCTCATCATGAGCTCCGCTGCTGCAAAATGATCCGTATGCGAATGTGTAACAATCAAATGATTAACTTTCCCCAAATCCAATTTGTAACGAAGCTTATTCATATACATGTCAGGTGAGAAATCCAGCAGCAAATCAGAGTTAATAAGCGCTCCTGTACGAGCGCGAATATTCTTGCCACCAAGCTCCATCGCCATAGAGCAACGTTCACATTGACAAAATAAAGCTGGATAACCCTCGCTTGCTCCAGTTCCTAAATACATAAATTCCATGGTATCATCTCCCAGCGCATTTTATGATAGCGCTTACTAATTAGTAAAAAAAAGATATATGCTAAATAGTGTCGCTGGCGCTACATTACGAATAATGAGTGAAAATCCCATTTTCGTCAAGGTTCACTTCGTTGGGAGTTGGGTAGTAAGTGAAGAAGGTTATGAAACGAGTAGCCATAGACCAAAAAAAAGCAAGGCTCCTCCAATAACAGGAGGAGCCTTGCTCCGTTGACTTTTATCCTATGGGTGTTGAGTGCCGGGACAGCACCCTTATCATTACGATATATTAATTACTTCGTTTAAATCTTCGAGCTAACACAAATCCCACAAGAACTAGACCTCCACCTACTAAGTAAATAGGAAGTGCACTGTCTTCTCCCGTTTTCGGAAGCTCTGTTGGTTTATTGCTGTTATCCCCTGGTTCTTTCACAGTACCTGTCGGTACTTCCTCGACATCAATCTCGATCTCAATCTCTTCTTCATTTCCATTCTCATCTGTCACAATGATCGTGAACTTGTCTTTGCCAATGAAGCCTGGATCTGGTGTATAAATCCACTTGCCATCTTTAGTAATTGTCACCTTACCATGATCTGGCTTATCACTAATACTTGGTAATCCACCGAGTGGGATTTCACCTTCAAGAGGAATGTCCTCATCTGTAGTCAGTTTCTCTACAGGTGGCGTCACCTTCGGAACAATAGGCGTACTAGTTGGCACCGACGTGATAGTTGGTGTTACTGTTGGTGCTACTGTTGGTGTCGCCACCACAGGTGTTGCGGATGGAGTAGCCGTAACGATTACTCCCGGTATTGACGTCGGGGTCGACACAGGGAAAATTGGATTGTCTGGCGTCGACGTAGGTGTTACTGTCGACACAGGTGTTTCCGTCGGCGTTGCTGTCGGCGTTGCCGTCGGTGCTGTTGTTGGCGCTGTTGTTGGTGCTGTTGTTGGCGCTGTTGTTGGTGCTGTTGTTGGCGCTGTTGTTGGTGCTGTTGTTGGTGCTGTTGTTGGTGCTGTTGTTGGTGCTGTTGTTGGTGCTGTTGTTGGCGCTGTTGTTGGTGCTGTTGTTGGTGCTGTTGTTGGTGCTGTTGTTGGTGCTGTTGTTGGTGCTGTTGTTGGTGCTGTTGTTGGCGCTGTTGTTGGCGCTGTTGTTGGTGCTGTTGTTGGCGTCACTATCTTTTGATTCGTTACAGTCATATCTGTAACTGTTGTTGAACTAAATTTCACCTCATATTTATTTGCATCCTTGATATATCCAATAGGTGCCGTTTTTTCTTGCAAGAAGTATTTACCAGGCCGGAGATCTTTAAATACTGTTTTACCGTCTTTATCTGTCGGAATAGATGTGCTAAATAAAACCTCCTCGGATCCAGACACGCGATATAAATTGAAGATAGCTCCTTCAAGAGCTTTACTATTATCTGCTGCATCTACTTTCTTGACAGCTAATTCTTTTCTAGTCCCTTGTCCAATTCCACTGGAATCCGAAAATACTACAGTTACACTTGATTCTTTGGATTGGGTTTCCGTTTGGGATCCATTACCACTAAATTTAACAGAGTTACTAATTTTCCCACCATTTTTCGCCTCTAAAATTATAGAGTCATACTTCAAAATAAAAGGTTTCTCAATCGTTTTATTGAACTTCAATTTAAATTGCTCTGCACCTGTCTTGTCATCCTTTGTAAATTCAAGCGTATAATCCTTGTCCGCTCCTTGAACGAGTGCTGGACCAGATTCATTGACTGTGCCATCCTTTAAAATTGTTGTCGGCAGCAACCGGAATGACTCCGGCAAGAACATTTGATTAGCGTCCGGATTATCAATGATTTGTGCATCTTCCACAAGAGATTGGTTATAGTTGATCTTTAAAGTCCAATTTAGTTTTGTCTCATTTTTAGGGTCCTGTACTCCTGACTTGGTAACATATTGATCATTTTTACCACCGTTTGGAATGCTAACTTCACTTTTCAAATCTTTTGATACAGGCACACCATTGTCAGACAGCTTTGCTGTATTGTAAATCGTTCCATTCTCGACCACTTGATCCTTTAAGCTGGTGCTGAATTTAATCAAATAAGGCTTAGCAATTTTTTCATTAAAGCTTATTTTCAACAATTTAGTCGTTTTATTGTAATCTACAGAATATAGTTTGGGATTAGAGCTGGCAGTAACAGTGACTTCTTTTCCAACTTTAGGGTTACCACTGCTTTCTATCGAAAGTTCATAAACCTTTATAGATCCCTCTATCAACTGCTGTTTATCTTCTAAGGTATCAACAAGCACAGCTTTATCAAGCTCTTTGCTATTGTAGTTAATCCCTATTTCCCAAGAAATCTCTTTGGTTTGAGCGTCATAGGAACCGTTTTTGTAGCCATTATTCTTTGCTTTTGAATCAGGATAGAATGTATCCTCAACCGTGATGGTTTTCGTTTCTGTAGGTTTGGACGGGTCATTCCATACAACAGAAGCTCTATTCAAAAATTTCACTTCGTTCTTAACCCAATCATATACAGTCCCGTTACTATTCTTCAACCAATCATTATTGAAATACGTTTTGTAAGTAATTGTATAAGTCTTATCTATTGATGAGTTGAATTTCACGGTAAAACCTTCTGTAGGTTTTGAATCATCAAGAGTATACATAGAAGAGTCCACTAGTTTTCCGCTATCATCTTTGATAACAAACCCAACATCAGTAAATTTCAAACCTCTGTTAGGGAAGGTATCCGTAATCACTACATTATTCATTACTTTTTTATCACTATTAATTTTTATTGTCCAGCTTATAGTTTTATCAGCGTAATTAGCCTGTCCAACCTTCTTGGAGATAATATCTTGATTAAGTGTCCCGCTCGCAGGCTTGTCATTAGTAACACCATTAACTATAGTAGTAACAGTATTTGAAACCTTTGTTGCTTCTTCGATGCGATCTTTCGCCCGGGTCTGATACTCGATCTTGTAAGCATTCGAAATATTATTATTAAATGATAATTCGAAATTTTTCAGCCCTGCTTTCGGAGTTAAAGTATTCTCAGATACTGTGTAGTCAGTTACTAAAACTTTATCAGGATTATCTTTAGACTTAGTGAAATCTAATTTATATACCTTCAGAGAGCCAGGTACAAACTGTTGAGAGTCCGTATAATAATCGAACAATTTGGCATCTGCTTTAGAGATCGATTTTTCACCATAATTGTACTCAATCGCCCAATAAGTGTCCTGTGTCACGGAATTATAACTGAGAAAAGATTTCTTCAATAATGCTCCATGATTAAGAGATACACTTGCATTATCTGAAAAAGGTCCTGTATTATTCCCCTTGAAAGTTGCCGTGTTTACAAAAGTGGTTTTAGTATCATCAATAACATCCGTAACGTATTCAATACGGTATGCTTCCGTAATAGGTGTATTAATATCAGGGGTAATAAACTTTACCTCTAGGGTGTTCCCCTGTTGACTTGCAGAATATTGACTAGTGTTTAAAGGAGCACCAGGAGATACATCACCGTTTAGTGCTACATTAAGCTTACTGACCTTGATATCACTTATATCAGTTAAAGCTAAACCCGTAGGGATTACATCAGTTACAACAGCTCCATATACACTATCCATAACTTTGTTCACATCAACAGTCCATTTAATCTGTTTGGCATTATAATTTCCTTGATTAGTGCCTACCGCAACTCCATCTTTGTCAATAGTAGAACTAACCTCAGGTTTAAATTGGACTGTAAACTCCTGCTCTGCACCACCATTTATCGGAAACTTAATCGTATAGGGTATAGTATCCGTAAACTTTGTTGTGTCAAAACGAGTCTCCACTTCAATTGCACCTTTGACATCGAAATATTCTCCGACTTCACCGGTGAATGTTAAGGTAACTTTGTTAGGACTCCCTTTTATAATGTCGTAATGCCCCAGTTCTTGCCCTTCAATCATAATCTTTTTATTCAAAAAGTCTTTCTCGAGCACAAACCCTTCTGGTAGTTCAAATGTAAAAGTATCACCTGCAACGTAATCACTTCCATCTGGAACCGCCCAGTTATAGTTCAACTTCACGGTGGAGCTCAGCTTGTAAACAGAATCTGTGACCTGTACCCCATTCTCATATACAGACATCGTCACACTTGTAATGATATTAGCACTGTTCTCAATCGCCTTTGCTTTGACCTGAGAATCGAAGCCAAAAGCATTGAAAAACTGCGTACTAAGAAGTATTACTACCATCCATAAACCAATTTTCTTTTTCCACATAAAACGAAAGTCCTCCTTCTTCCTATAAAAGTACTTACTCGACTATTTCTAAGTTGTTTGTTCTCCAAATACTTCAATAATCTCCCTTCGATTGTAATTTGCCGACATGAACAATTTCTGAACAGATCTGAAATTTCGCCAGAATTGGCTCAATTAGCAAATTTTTTGAATAACAAAAAAGCCCTGACAGTGAGTTCACTGTCAGGGCTTCCTCTAAGTATTAGTAAATTTCTGCACAATATAATTTCACTTATATACTTGCGTGGTCACGTTTGGTGTAAGTTTTACGCTTCTCTAGAAGCTTGTTAAGCGCATCAATATAAGCACGGGCACTCGCTTCCAGAATATCGGTACTAAGTCCACGGCCCTGTGCAGCAACTTCACCCTGCGACAGTACTACATGAACCTCGCCCTGTGCATCTTTACCACGGGAGACGGATTTAATGGAATAGTCCCCAAGGGTAACTTCCTCACCCGTGGCTTTATCAATTGCATTGTAGATGGCATCTACAGAACCATTGCCTTCTGCCTCTGCTACAATAGGCTCCGCTTCCGGACCATCGATAATCACCTTAGCAGTTGGAACAGCTTTATTACCGTAAGTAACGTAAATCGTCTGAAGTCTGAATACTTCTGGCGTATCAATTAGTTTCTCTTCAATTAATGCCAAAATATCTTCATCCGACACTTCTTTTTTCTTATCCGCCAAGTCCTTAAACCTTGAAAAAGCTGTATTAAGCTCTTCTTCAGATAAATCATACCCTAGATCACTTAACTTATCGCGGAAAGCATGGCGTCCAGAGTGCTTACCAAGTACCAGTTTGCTCTCTTTAAGTCCAATGGTCTCCGGTGTCATGATCTCATAAGTGGTTTTCTCTTTCAGCATTCCGTCCTGGTGAATACCCGATTCATGAGCAAATGCATTAGCTCCTACAATCGCCTTATTCCCTGGGACTACCATACCTGTCAACTTGCTGACCAAGCGACTTGTGCGAGAGATCTCGGACAAAGTTAAGGAAGTTTTTGCGTCAAAGAATTCAGCACGTGTCTCCAGCGCCAATGCCACTTCTTCAATCGCTGTGTTTCCGGCACGTTCACCAATACCGTTGATCGTTCCTTCGATCTGATCTGCACCATTCTGAATCGCAGCCAGCGTATTTGCTGTAGCCATACCAAGATCGTTATGACAATGAGCACTAAGCTGTACGCGTTCAATATCAGGCACATTCTCTTTTAGATATTTAAAGATAGCTCCGTACTCAGAAGGATTCAAATAACCTACAGTATCCGGGATATTAACAACATTAGCCCCTTCCCGGATAGCCATGCCGACCATTTCAGCCATGAAATCATACTCCGTACGGCCCGCGTCTTCTAATGAAAACTCGAGCTTAGGGAAATATTTCTTAGCGTATCGGATAGCAGACTGTGCAGTTTCCAACACCTGAGCCTTATCCATCCGCAGCTTATGCTGCCGGTGAATAGGAGATGTAGCTAGAAAAATATGAATACAAGGGTCCTGCGCTCCCTGTAGTGCTTCTTTTACAGCATCAATATCTGTCTCTCTAGAACGAGAAAGGCCGATTACTGTGACGTTCTTCACAGCTCTTGCCACCGCATTAACAGAAGCTAGATCACCTGGAGAAGCTGCAGGAAAACCCGCTTCCATGCGATCAATTCCCAGCTTCTCTAACTGGTAAGCGATCTCCACTTTCTCACGCGTGTTGAGGTTCACACCTGGTGACTGCTCTCCATCTCGCAGTGTCGTATCGAACACATAAATTTTCCGCATGCTAAGCACCTCCCAAAGATTGTGCTGAAACTCTCAAATGCGGCTCGCAAAGTCACGGCCGCATTTGAAGGTAATACTATTTAATCATAAGTATGATTATGATTATTTCTTAATCCAGTGCATCATTTCACGCAATTGGCTACCTACAACTTCTACTGGGTGAGCAGCTTCGTTGCGGCGAGTAGCGGTAAGGAAAGCACGTCCGGATTGGTTCTCAAGGATAAAGTCACGAGCGAATTTACCTTCTTGAATATCTGTCAGAACAGCTTTCATTGCTTTTTTAGTATCTTCAGTTACAATGCGTGGTCCAGTTACATAGTCACCGTATTCCGCAGTGTTACTGATGGAATCGCGCATGCTGGACAATCCGCCTTCGTATACCATGTCAACGATCAGTTTCAATTCGTGCAGACATTCGAAGTAAGCCATTTCAGGAGCATAGCCTGCTTCTGTCAAAGTTTCGAATCCAGCTTTGATCAGTGCGGATACACCACCACAAAGTACTGCTTGTTCGCCGAACAAGTCGGTTTCGGTTTCTTCGCGGAAAGAAGTTTCGATAACTCCTGCACGTGTACAACCAATACCTTTTGCATAAGCAAGACCGATTTCTTTCGCTTTACCTGTTGCATCTTGTTCGATTGCAATCAAGCCAGGAACGCCGAAGCCTTCAACATAAGTACGACGAACCATGTGACCTGGAGATTTTGGTGCTACGAGCAGCACGTCCGCATCTTTAGGAGCAACGATTTGTCCAAAGTGTACGTTAAATCCGTGGGAGAACATCAAAGCTGCGCCTTTTTTGAGGTTTGGTTCAACTTCATTTTTATATACGGATGCTTGAGTTTCATCTGGCATTAAGATTTGCACAACATCTGCACGGGATACTGCTTCAGCTACTGGCAATACTTCAAAACCGTCATTTTTCGCAGTTTCAAAAGATTTACCTTCACGAAGACCGATGACAACTTGAAGACCACTGTCACGTAGGTTTTGTGCTTGGGCATGTCCTTGGCTACCGTACCCGATTACCGCAATTGTCTTTCCTTTTAATACACTAAGTTCTGCATCCTGTTCATAGTACGTTGTAACTGCCATTGTCAATATCCTCCTTTAATTTGAGACCCATCATAAAGAGCGGGTGCTTCAAGAGAACTGGATTCGTCGATTAGATCAAGCTGCTCCTCAAGCTCCCGCTCTTTAGCGGGAATGTCATTCATATCATATCAGATTAATGCAATCAAGCAGTAATCCGTTAAAGTCGCAAAATAAACTATTTAAGAGTTGCCACGTACCATAGCCGTAACACCTGTGCGAGACAGCTCTCTGATTCCATAAGGCTTCAATAGCTCGATCATCGCGTCAATCTTCTGTGTCTCCCCAACTACCTGCACCAGTATAGTGGTGCTGCCGATATCGACAACTGAAGCACGGAAAGTCTCAACTACACCCAAAATTTCCGGACGCTCACTTGGATCAGCATTCACTTTAATCAGAGCCAGCTCGCGTGCAACCATTGGCTTAGCTCCAAGATCAACAACTTTGATAACATCAATTAGCTTATAGAGCTGCTTCTCGATTTGTTCAAGGGTATGCTGGTCGCCAAGAGTAACGATAACCATCCGGGATAATCCAACCTCTTCGGACTGGCCGACTGTAATACTCTCAATATTAAATCCACGGCGACCGAACAAGCCTGACACCCGTTGAAGCACACCTGGCTGGTCATTTACGAGTACAGAAATCGTATGTCTTGTCACTGTTATTCATCCCCCATCAGCATATGATCGATGGTTGAACCTTGAGTTACCATCGGGTAGACATTCTCGTCTTTTGGAACAACGAATTCTACCAATACTGGACCCGGTGTTTCCAGAGCTTTCTGCCATGCATCACGTGCTTCTTCCTTATTCGTCGCCCGTAGACCTTTTACACCATAGGCCTCAGCCAGCTTAACGAAATCCGGACTACCTGCAAGGTCTGTATAGCTGTAACGTTTGTCATAGATAAGATTCTGCCATTGGCGAACCATTCCAAGCACTTGATTATTAATAACAACGATTTTGACAGGTATATTGTTAATCGCACAAATCGCCAGCTCTTGGGAACACATTTGCATACCGCCATCCCCGTTAATCGATACTACCAACCGTTCAGGATGTGCCATTTGCGCACCGATAGCTGATGGGAATCCGAAGCCCATCGTTCCAAGACCACCTGAAGTAATCCATGAACGCGGATGATTGAACTTGTAATATTGTGCTGCCCACATCTGATGCTGGCCAACGTCCGTAGTAACAATCGCTTCACCATTAGTGGTGTCATTAATCATTTCAATAACCCATTGTGGTTTAAGCTCTGTCTCCGAATCTTTATACCGAAGTGGCTGATCAAGCTTCGACTGCGCGATATGCGTTCTCCAAGCATCAGCCTTAAATGCACGGCCAACCTCAGGAATCAGCATTTCCAGTACAGTTTTTACATCTCCAACGATCGGAATATCAGGCGATACATTTTTTCCGATTTCTGCAGGATCGATATCGATATGCACGATCTTGGCTTTTGGCGCGAAGCCGTCCAGCCTACCCGTAACACGGTCATCGAAGCGGGCACCGATATTAATGAGCAAATCACATTGCTGAATCGCATTGTTTGCGGTATATGTGCCATGCATACCTGGCATTCCCATCCAAAGCTCTTCAGCACTTGGGAAGGCTCCAAGTCCCAGCAGGGTTGTAGTTATTGGAATCTCTGTCCGTTTCACGAATTCGAACATAGCCTCATGTGCTCCAGAGTAGATAACTCCACCACCTGCAATGATAATCGGACGTTCAGCAACCTCAATCGCACGAACCAGTTTATCAAGCTGCAGTTTGTTTGGAACTGTACAAGGGTTGTAGCCACGAAGATTTACGGTCTTCACTGGTGTGAACAACGTCTTTGCTGCCGACACATCTTTCGGTATATCGATCAATACTGGACCTTTACGACCGGTATTCGCCACATGGAAAGCTTCATGTATTACGCGAGGGAGATCCTCAACATCTCTTACAAAGTAGCTGTGCTTAGTGATTGGCATCGTGATTCCAGTAATGTCTGCTTCCTGGAAAGCATCTGTACCGATCAGGCTTGAGAAAACGTTACCTGTGATTACGACCAATGGAGTGGAGTCCATATATGCTGTAGCAATACCTGTTACAAGGTTTGTTGCGCCAGGACCCGAGGTTGCGATACACACCCCTGGTTTGCCACTTGCTCTAGCGTAACCGTCAGCTGCATGAATCGCTCCTTGCTCATGACGTGTTAACACGTGATTGAAATCCGTAAAACCGTACAATGCATCATAAATGTACAATACAGCTCCACCTGGATATCCGAATACTGTGTCTACACCCTCCAATACAAGGCTGCGGAGTAGTATTTCCGAACCGGTAATAACTTCCGGCTCCATCCATTTTTCTTTTAGCTGCTCTGTAGACCGTAATTCCGGTATTTGCGCGCTCATCAGTATTCCTCCTCCGATATTTAACATTCATTATGCAAATGACGGACCGTCCTCTATACATCAGCAAATAGTTATTTATAAAACAAAAAAACCTTCCGCCTCCCACGCACAGTATTAGCGCGTGAGGGACGAAAGGTTGATCTTCCGTGGTACCACCCATGTTTGCATTACATCTCGCGATGCAACGCCTTATCAGGTATACAAAAATCCATCGATGTAGGCAAGGGCCCTAATCTCTGTAACCTGAAGTCCGTAACGCGGACTAAACGATTCCCCCTAATAATTCCACCACTCTAGCCAGTGGACCTTTCAGGGAAACAGCTCCGAGGTGAGCTCGTATATAAGGGATTTCGGTGGAGGTTGCAGCAAATCCTCACACTCTCTGAGCAAAAGAGCCCTTAAAACTTCGTCCTCATCATTGCCGATACATGTATGTTCGTTAAAATGTTTAGACACATTATATGATTCCTATCACGGATAGTCAATACCCTTATTTTTAAAATCGTCACAACTCCTGCTTCTACCCTCTCGGAACGCCTGCCCCTCTCCCAACATATGATGTACGACAATGCGTGGAAAGGGGACGCTCTATGATTCGTTATCGTCGACCGAAGCAGGATGACGTTGTTATTTTTGATTTAATCGAGCGACAGCTCGTTCCATTATCTCATCTGCCGCAAACTGAAATCACTAAAATCAAAAAGGATTTACCCCGTCGTCTAGGACACGGAATCACACTTGTCACCTGTCCCGACTATGAAAGCGATCCAAACGGGTTTGTCCATTTCTTGCTGCATGGTGATTTACTCTACATCGATATGCTAGCCATTGCACCAGATGCTCGGCGAAAACACTTGGGAAATATGCTTATGGATCGGGCAGAAAGATTTGCACTTTCTCGCGGTTGTCATCGTTCTAAGGTATCTGTCGATCTAGGGAATGCAGCAGCGCTAGCCTTTTATCGAAAATTGGGCTACAGCGTAGCCCGTTATCAATCGCTAAGTTTTTGTTACGAGCTTGAGAAACGATTCTCCTAGCCAAAGCAGCACTTATCGGAACTCAAAAGAATCCAAAAGGTGAATATGGTGTGCCTCCGTTCCCATAACCTCCATAAGGAGTTCCATATCCGTAACCGCCACCATAAGGTGTAGCTCCACCATAGCCACCGCCATAACCTCCACCATAAGCATAAGGGGCAGTACCAATGGCGAGCAAATCAAACAACACTAATGGAATGATTGCTTTAGTTTGTACTTTTTTACCACTTACACGTTGCAAAATAAGACGATTTCCTGATACACGAAGCAGCTTTCCTGTAACCTGTGTGCCATCTTTTTTCACAGCGATGATCTGTTTACCTATGAGCCTCATAACCTGCTTTTTCGTAACTGGCTTAGTCATAATATCCCCTCCAAAAAGTTTTGCATGCCTCTGATTCCCGCCATCTTCAAAACAGTTTATTCGCACAAAAGTACCTTCGCCTGTACACTTGCCCTTACCTCTTAATGTTTATCCATATCGATCCTAACAAAAAAAGCCGTATCTCCGGAAAAGTCCGGAAATACGGCTTGATAATGATATAAGCAAAAAATCGAAAAGATCTAGCGTTTACCAGGATCGTAAGGCTGACCTAATGCCTTAGGAGCAGCGGAACGACCTACAGCACCCACCAATACAATGATCGTTAATACGTAAGGAATCATAAAGATAAACTCTTGTGGAATGTCCTTTGACCATTCAAACAATTGTACGTAGTTACGGATCGCTTGAGAGAATCCGAAGAACACAGCAGCCCCAAAGGCACCAAGCGGATTCCACTTACCAAAGATCATCGCTGCAATAGCGATAAAACCTTGACCTGAAATCGTATTATGTCCAAAGGTTCCGGTTGTAGTTAGAGTGATTGTAGCACCACCGATACCAGCCAGCAATCCACTCAGCATTACGCCGATATATCTCATCCGCTTCACCTTGACCCCTAAGGTGTCTGCAGCACTAGGATGTTCACCTACTGCGCGTAAACGCAGTCCAAATGGCGTTTTAAACAAAACGAAATAAATAACAATAACCAGCACAATGGCCAGATAAGTGGTCGGATAGGAATTAAATATCCCTTCACCGATCACCGGGATTTTGGAGAGTCCAGGAATTGAAACCTTGTTAAACCCATCGATTAGTGGAGTTTCAGCAGATCCATCAAACAGCAGCTTTACCATGTAGAGCGTACTGCCTGCGGCTAAAAAGTTAATAACCGTACCACTGATCGTCTGATCCGATTTAAAGGTAATAGCTGCAACTGCATGAATTAGTGAACCAATTACCCCGACGGCCATAGCACATAGTACGCCAATCCAAGGAGCCCATTCACCCATCCCAGCATCTTGAGCATAATAACCGCCCACTGCTGCGGCAAAAGCACCAAACATCATCAAACCTTCAAGTCCAATATTTACGACACCAGAGCGTTCAGAGAAGATGCCGCCAAGTGAGGCAAAAATAAGCGCTGTGGAAAAAACAAGCGTTGTATTAAGCAGTTGACCTAACGTCTGCAGATCCATCTATAACACCTTCTCTTTCTTGCGCTTGAAGTAAAAGGGCTTAAGCACCCAGCGCACAATCCCTTGTGCCGCAATAAAGAATATGATTGAACCTATAACGATACGAATAAGCTCTGGAGGAACATCTGCAGCAAAACTCATTCCTGCAGAACCATAAGTCAACGTACCATAGAGAATCGCAGCAAGAACAACACCAAGTGGATGTGTTAAACCAAGTAGAGCCACTGCGATACCATCAAAACCATATCCTGGTGATGCCGCGAACACAGATTGATAATGGAATACACCCAGTACCTCCCCTGCTCCGGCCAACCCTGCAAATACTCCACTTATGAACATTGCTTTTACAACGTTACGGCCAACATTCATACCTGCGTACTCGGCAGCATGAGGATTGTAACCAACAGCACGCATTTCATATCCTTGCTTAGTCTTCCATAAGTAGACATAGAAGAATACTGCTGCAGCAAGGGCAATAGCTGTTCCCCAGTGCAGACGTGCATTGTCAAATAACGAATTCAAGAACGTCATAGAAAGTGAAGCTGGAATATCCTCGGAACGATTCTGTCCCGGGAGTAAAAGAAATGCTCTTACAATATAATTCGACAAGTACAGAGCAACCCAGTTTAACATGATCGTGGTAATAACTTCATTAATCCCACGTTTGGCCTTCAAGTAGCCGGCGATACCAGCCCACAGACCTCCACATAACCCTGCTATAATAACAGCAAGCGGAACCAATATGAATCCTGGCAAGGCTGCAAATTTAATGCCCACCACGGTCGCAGCTGTCATACCAATCATCACTTGTCCGTCTGCCCCGATATTAAACATCCCTGAACGGAATGCAAAGGCTACGGCTAAACCAGTGAGCATTAATGGCGTCATTTCGCGCACGGCTTCACCAAAGTTGTACAAGTTACCAAATACACGTGAGAACAGTGCGGAGTAAGCAGTTATCGGATCATAACCACCCATAAGCATAACTATTGCTCCCACAAGAAAACCAAGTACGATGGCGACAAGAGGAACGATATAGCTGTCAGTTGTGAAGATTTTTTTGAACTTATTCAACTGCCTTACCTCCCCGCTTCAAGCTGCCTGCCATCATAAGACCCAGTTCCTGGTCATTCGTATCCTGCGGGAACACTTCACCGACAATTTTGCCTTCATAGATAACAGCAATTCTGTCTGATACATTCATAATCTCGTCCAATTCAAACGAAATGAGCAATACAGCTTTTCCTTGGTCACGCTGTGCGATAAGCTGCTTTTGAACAAACTCGATAGCCCCAACATCTAGACCGCGTGTTGGTTGTGCTGCAATAAGTAATGTCGGATCTTTATCTATTTCCCGAGCAATAATCGCTTTCTGTTGATTTCCGCCGGATAGAGAACGTGCTTTGGTCTGAATTGAAGGTGTACGCACATCAAATTGCTCCACAAGACCTTCAGCATATTTATCAATGACATCATTTTGCATAAAGCCATTTTTGTTATATGGACTCTTATAGTAAGTTTCCAGAACCATGTTCTCACTTACTGAGAAATCAAGCACCAAACCATGCTTATGACGGTCCTCTGGAATATGAGACACATTCATCTCCGTAATCTTACGCGGGGATAAATTAGCTATCTCGTTCCCGGACACCTGAATAGAACCAGAATCAATTTTACGCAGACCTGTAATGGCCTGAATCAGTTCACTCTGTCCATTGCCATCTACACCAGCTATTCCGAGAATTTCTCCGGCTTTCACATCAAAGCTAAGGCCGTCCAGCACTGAGACACCATCTTTACTCTTGCTGTTCACATCCTTCAGCTCGAGTACAGTTTTGCCAACCTCAGGAGCCTTCTTATCTACCTTGAAGGTTACGCCACGTCCAACCATCTTCTCAGCTAGTTCATTCGGATTAGTCTCTGCGGTATTTACGGTATCGATTACTTTTCCGCGTCTAATAATGGTGACCCGATCAGATATTTGCATAATTTCTTTAAGCTTATGCGTAATCAGGATAATAGATTTTCCCTCTGCAACAAGCCGCTTCATAATCGCCATCAATTCCGTAATTTCTTGAGGCGTAAGTACTGCAGTCGGCTCATCAAATATGAGAATATCCGCTCCGCGGTACAGGGTCTTCATAATTTCTACCCTTTGCTGCATACCTACAGAAATGTCATGAATAACGGCATTTGGATTCACTTGCAGGCCATATTGCTCCGATAGCTTCCGAACCTGTTCCGCAGCGGATTTATAGTCAATTTTAAGACCTTTCTTCGGCTCCATCCCAAGAACAATATTCTCGGTAACCGTAAAAGGTTCCACGAGCTTGAAATGCTGATGCACCATACCAATACCAAGCTCAATCGCTTTATTGGGATTATCAATTATAACCGGTTTCCCGTCGATTTCAATACTACCTTCGTCCGGTTGATACAATCCAAACACGATATTCATTAGGGTTGATTTACCTGCACCATTCTCACCGAGCAATGCAAGAATCTCACCCTTTTTTAAGGTTAAGCTAATGGAATCGTTAGCAACAATACCAGGAAATCGTTTTGTGATTTGCTTCAACTCTACGACAGGAGCCGCAGCACTCATGGAATCACCCTCATCACAGAATATATAACTACCATGCAGACACGGATGTACCGCCCTTTTCAAGACGGTATAACTGTGTCCAACTTATCATAACCAGTGCTTTAACAAGGAATAAGGCCAGCACATAACCGGCCTTATTCTTTGTTGCTTATTGTAATCCGACAAATAAAAGGGAGATCTTACTCGGTAGGAACTGTAATTGTTCCATCAATGATTTGTTTTTTGTAATCTTCAACTTTAGCCAAGATCTCTTCAGAAACGTTAACTTTAGATGTATCAGAGATACCTACACCATTGTCTTTCAAACCAAGAACAGTTGTAGTACCACCTTTGAAAGTACCATCGATTACTTCTTTGGAAACCTTCTTCACAGCTTCGTCAACGCGTTTGATCATGGAAGTCAAAGTTACGTCCGTACCAAATTCAATGGATTGGTCTTTGTCTACACCGATAACCCATACTTTAGCACCGCCAGCTTTGTTACGGGATTTAGCTTCGTTAAATACGCCATTTCCTGTTGCACCAGCAGCAGGGAAGATGATGTCATTACCATCGTTATATAATGTAGCGGCAAGAGATTTACCAGTATCTGGCTTGTCATATGCACCTGCATAAGTAATTGTAACTTTAGCGTCAGGCTTAACTGCTAATACACCAGCTTTAAAGCCTACTTCAAAACGTTTGATTACTGGGCTTTCCATACCGCCGATAAAAGCTACCTTGTTAGTTTTTGTAGTCAAACCAGCAACCACACCAACCAAGAAGGAACCTTCGTTCTCAGAGAAAGTAACGGATGCTACGTTAGGAGCATCTACAACGCTATCAATAATTGCCAAGTTAGCATTTGCGTTCTCACCAGCAACCTTTTTAATTGCGTCGCCAAGATCAAAACCAATACCCCAAGTCAAGTTGTAGCCATCTTTAACGAATTGGTTAAGGTTTGGCTCATAGTCAGCGTTTGATTTACTTTGCAAATATTTAACGGAAGAACCTGTTTCTTTTTCAAGAGCTTGTAATGCTTCCCATGCGGATTGGTTAAACGATTTATCGTTTACGCCTCCGATGTCAGTAACCATACCAAATTTGAAATCAGATTTTGCGGCATTTGTTCCGCCATTTGTTCCTGCATTAGTCTCGCCATTTGCAGCATTTTTAGCGTTGTTGTTTCCGCAACCAGCCAATACTACTGTAAATGCCAGCAACATTACAAGAGATAGCTTGAAAACTTTTTTCATTGAATGTGATCCCCCTTAAAATATTGGATGTCATCTGTGTTCTACTTGGACATTCCATAGATCAAATTATAACTGCAATAAAATCTAAAATCCAGTCCATAAATGACCTCAGGTCAATAAATATTTGTACTTTTTCGTAAGTAACCGCTTTCCATGACACGACATGTTATCATCATGTTTGAATGATGTTAGAAAACCTTATTTTACTTTGTATAGTATTCCAACACATTACAAATATTATTGCACACTTATATGTTTTCTATTATTATGATTGCTTAGTATTTGCACTGAAAGGAAGTTATCAGATATGACCGATGAAAAAAATCCACAAACGATGCCGGCTTTTAAATATTGCCGTGAATCCCGTGTCTTCAAAACCGGACGCGTTTTCCCTAATGATGTTAATAATCACAAAACATTGTTTGGCGGTAAGCTTATGAGCGGCATTGATGAAGTAGCCTCCATCTCAGCTATGCGCCATTGCCGTGCTAATGTCGTTACAGCCTCTACAGACTCTGTTGACTTCTTGAGGCCCATCCGACCTACAGACTCCGTATGTTTCGAATCCTTCGTTTCTTGGACCGGACGTACAAGCATAGAGGTATTTGTAAAGATCATTTCAGAAAACTTATATACGGGTGAGCGCGCCGTCGCTGCCACTTCATTCCTTACCTTTGTTGCAGTTGGGGAGGATGGCACTCCCACTCCAGTTCCTGCCATAATCCCAGAGACCGATGAAGAGAAACTGATCAGCGAATCAGCTAATGAACGTTCTGAGCTACGTAAAGTAAGAAGAACCATCAGTAAAAAGCTCGCTGCCGAGCTCAATACTGTGAAGTACTGGGAATAACTCTGCTTAATGCAGAGTTTTTTTTCTCGTTTTTTTTACGGCAGAGAAATCATTTCCTCATTCTATATACTTCATACCACACAAAAAAGCACCGCTGCATGGGCAACACGCAGGCGGTGCTTTTCGATTATATTACAACACTTACGCGTTGATTTTCTCTTTGGCAATACCAGCCAAGGAGTTGAATGCGTTAAGATCATTTACAGCCAGATCAGCCAGCATCTTACGGTTAACTTCTACACCAGCCAATTTCAGGCCGTATACAAGCTTGCTGTAAGAAAGACCGTTCAAACGAGCTGCTGCATTAATACGAACGATCCACAGTCTGCGGAAGTTACGTTTAGTTTGACGACGGTCGCGGTAAGCGTAAACCATCGATTTCATTACTTGTTCTTTAGCTGTTTTAAAAATGCGGTGTTTAGAACCGAAATAACCTTTTGCCAATTTCAATACTTTTTTATGTCTACGACGAACTACAAATCCGCCCTTAACTCTTGCCATATTAATAAACCTCCCAAAAATGTGTGATAAACTATTTCAAGTTAGCCAATCCTTGTTTCAAACGTCTTACATCCCCAGGGGCCATTACTGGATTACCGTTCAGAACGCGCTTAGCGCGTTTAGATTTGTGGGACAGCAAGTGGTTTTTGTGAGCTTTGTAACGTGTTACTTTACCAGTTCCGGTAATTTTGAAGCGGCCTTTCAGGCTGCTATGTGTTTTCATCTTAGGCATGGTGTTTCCTCCTTGAATATTATGCGGCGCCAAATTGCATGTAAGCAAGTGACTCCAGATTTATTGGGCTTTAGGAGCCAAGATCATAATCATGCTGCGACCTTCCAGCTTAGGCTGGCGCTCAACAACAGATATATCAGCCACTTCGTTCTTAACACGCTCGAGGATTTTCTGGCCGATATTCGCATGTGTAATCTCACGTCCGCGGAAACGAACGGAGCACTTTACTTTATCGCCTTCACCCAAGAACTTGATCACATTGCGGAACTTGGTTTGATAATCATGTTCCTCAATGTTAGCACGGAACCAGACTTCCTTGATATCAACGACCTTCTGGTTCTTACGGGCTTCCTTCTCTTTCTTCTGCGTTTCATAACGGAACTTGCCGTAATCCATGATGCGGCATACCGGCGGCTTAGCCTGTGGTGCTACATTGACTAAATCTAGATTAAGATCGATCGCCATTTGCAACGCTTCGCGGATCGGTTTAATTCCGATTTGTTCACCTTCCGCACCAACCAACCGTACCTCTTTGGCCCGAATTTCATCATTGATCATATGTTCCTTACTGATAACTCTCCACCTCCGGATCTTTTTAACAACTATACTGCCTTACTCCATAAAAAAGGGGTGCCGGTAACACCCGACACCCCGTGTTTGATCAACGTTCATGAACATTAACATTCATAAAGCATTGAGATCAAAACCAGCCGGCGAATATGCCAGTCAGGTGAGAAGCAGGTGCTTCTTCTTGCAATCCCTATGATTTGCGTACTTGAATACTATACACCACTCCAAACGGAGTGTCAATTCTTTTATTCAATATTCTTAAATATCTTATACCTGCTTGCTTTGCACTTCTTCAAGTCTTACGACACGCGTATGCTTGGTATGGCTCCATTGCTTGTTGTTCTGCGTAAAGAACGCATAGAACGTAATTGGATACCAAGAGATCAGGTAAATTGGGAAGAACACCAGATAAGCGTACACCTTCTTGAATTTAACCTTCTCCAAAGCCATCGCAATCCCAAAGGTCACCAGATTCAAACCGATCGCAAGGAAACCGAGCCAGACTGGCAAGCTGCCGTAAATATTAGCAATATTCGGTCCGTTAAAGAGGGCCATATCCACCCACATTACCGCCGTCATCAAGAAGGTGAGCAAAACAATGTACACATTTGCTCCGTAAAGCGCAAGGTCAAACTTCGTTAGGCTACGTTCTTTAATACTTTGCCAAAGTAATGGGAAAAAATAACGACGAGCTACAGTAAAGTGTCCTTGCATCCAGCGCAGACGCTGTCTTGAAGAGGCCTTGAAAGTTAGAGGCTTCTCATCAAATACCTTTGCGTCATAGTTGAACTTAGGATATACACCATGAGATGCACTGCGCATCGTAAACTCCAGATCCTCAACCAAGCTTGTAGCTCCCCAGCCCATCTCTTTAAGGAGATTGGTCTCGAAACACATTCCTGTTCCGCCAAGGAAGTTCGCCATATTCAAATTATGGCGTGAAAGTTGCCACAAACGGTTAATATACCAATACGACACACCATACGCTGCAGTAATCCAGGAATCTTCTGGATTCTTGGTGTCAATATAACCTTGAATAACACGTGCTCCTGAACAAAGATCATTATTCATCTCCATTAGGAATTCAGTATGTGCCAGATTATCGGCATCAAACATTACAACTGCGTCATATTGACGCTGCATGCCCCAAAGCTCCTTGAGCATCCATTCAATGGCATAACCTTTACCACGTAGATTCGGGTTAGTACGGACACAAGCGTTCATTCCGTGCTCTCTAACGATGCGAGCTGTGCCATCTGTACAATTGTCACAAATTACAAATACGTCAAACAGTTCTGAAGGATAGTTAAGCTGCTTCAGGTTTTCCATTAACGCGCCGACGACTTCTTCCTCGTTATGTGCAGCAACAAGTACTGCAAATGTTTTTTCTGGCTTATACTTTGTCTTTGTCTTTTTCTTGTGCAGACCAAATAACGAAAAGGTAAACTGATATACTGCGATTGCTGCCAAGATCACTTGGAGCGTAACAAACAGTGCGTCTGTCATGACCTTTTGATGCCCCCTTTTTTTCACTCTCGGTGTTCTTTTTTTTCTCTCTAGCTTGCTTGACGTTCCTTCTGACCCTTTTGTTGCATCCCTTAACAATAGACCAAGAGTATTCTTATTCTAGGCAGACTTCACAATTTTTATATGTGTTGTTTAAAAGAATTGTATGGATTCCATTTATTTGGATCCTTATTTATCTCTTACCCTTTTAAACATGTTTAGTCCGCTTGAATCATTGTACGGCGTTAGCGGCTCTAAGTCAAAACTAGCAAATTTCTAGCAAAACTGAGCTTTTCCTTGAAATGGACTACCTTTAAAAAGTATGATTAAGACAGATCTAATGCTAAAGAACGGACTGCTCATAAGCACCTGTTATCGGTAGCCGACTGGCGGAGGGACAAGATATGAGACATTTATTCATGAAGCTACATCTCTGGGAGCGGCACCTTTTTAAGTGGATCAACGGACGAATGCATAATCGTTTTCTGAACTTTTGGCTCTTCTATCTCACTCATTTGGGTGGAGCTACAAGCACAATTGTTATCAACATACTGATATGGGCATTTGCTCCTCAGCCATGGAGAACCGCTAGCCTGCAAGCAATGACGGCTCTAGCTGTTAGCCATTTGCCCGTTGCTGTCGCCAAAAAACTGTATCCACGCATGCGGCCTTATCTGGCGTTACCGGATACGAATACATTTCGTAATCCATTAAAGGATCATTCTTTTCCTTCTGGTCATACTACAGCTATCTTTGCTTCAACGGTCCCATATATGGTAGCATTTCCTGCCTTGACCGTTATTCTGCTGCCGCTGGCCTGTATTGTCGGGTTTTCACGCATTTATCTGGGATTACATTATCCATCTGATGTCTTTGCAGGCTTAGTGATCGGAACCAGTGTTGCAGCGGGCACTATAGCCTTATGGATCTGAAGTATATATGGTTAAACCGGGAAAACCTTTGAGAATAGGTGAATCAAAATTGCAAAAAAAAAGAATTTTAATACTCTCAGAAGGCTTTGGAGCAGGACATACTCAAGCAGCTTATGCGCTGTCGAGCAGTCTGCGCCAACTGTCACCTAATTTACAAACGAAGGTGCTAGAACTTGGGAATTTCCTTAATCCCAAAATGGCACCCATTATTCTGTCTGCTTACCGTAAGACGGTAACGACTCAGCCAAAGCTGATGGGGTATGTCTACCGTCACCAGAAATCATTTAATCGTCTTACCACGCTTGCCCTGCATCGTATATTTTATACGCATACCAAAAATGTTGTTATGCAGTTGAAACCTGACGTTATTGTCTGCACACACTTCATCCCGGGTGCTGTAGTATCTCGTCTTAAGAGAGTGGATCCTACCCTAAAGATGCCACTCGTAACTGTTATAACGGATTATGACGCACATGCCAGTTGGATCAGTCCAGAGGTAGACCGTTATCTGGTATCAACACCAGAGGTTAAATCCAAATTGCGTATGCGAAACATTCCTTCTGCGAAAATTCAGGTTACAGGGATACCCGTACACCCTAACTTTTGGCAGCATCCTGGAAAGCAGGAGATTCGACAGCAATTCAATCTCAAGGATATGCCAACGGTACTAGTCATGGGCGGCGGCTGGGGGATCATGAACGATCAGGTTGTAAATGCCTGTCTGGCGGAATGGCGAGAAAAGATTCAGATTGTTTTCTGTCTCGGCAAGAATGAAGAGCTGCTTCAGGAAATGAAAGAAGACTCACGTTATAATCATCCTAATATATCCTTGATCGGCTTTACGCGTGAGATTGACAAGCTGATGGAGGTGTCCGATCTGCTCGTCACGAAGCCGGGTGGAATGACCTGCAGTGAAGGGCTTGCTAAAGGAATACCGATGCTTTTCTATAACCCTCTGCCCGGGCAGGAGGAGGAGAATTGCCGTTATTTTACCGCAGCAGGTTTCGGAGAGCCGATAGAGTCTTTAGACGTAGTCGTAATGTGGATGGAACGTCTATTAAACAACTACGAGGATGTGCAGAATAAGCGAAAACTTCATCTTGAGGAAATCGCCCGTTACCACCCATTGCAATGTGCTCAGAGCATTATCGAATTATTGGAATAGTTAATTTAAAAGCGGCAGCCTCCAAACCACTTGGAGGCTGCCGCTTTATTATTGAAGCACATCTTTTGGAGTAGTGCTTTGTAACTACAACCGATATTTGTCCAAACGGGTAGCTTGATACTGCTTGAGCGCTTCCGCACCTACAATGGCCTCACAACGATGGATATTCACGCCACGTCCGACAAATTTCGTCTCGTATTCCGTCATAATATGATCCTCATTTATGATGCCGTCCGCATGTAGGTCTAACGAGATATTTTTCATCTGTAGACCAAAGTCCGCAAATGCATTTAATGAGAATTCAAATAGGCTTCGAGAATCTGTTTTCAAATGAATTTCACCTAAGTCGCTTAGCAGCCCCCGATATTTGTCAAGAAAACGCGGGTGTGTCAAACGACGACGAGCATGCTTACTCTTTGGCCACGGATCACTGAAGTTAAGATAAATTCGTTCCAGCTCTCCTGGAGCAAATACTTCCTCTGCATAATCAATATTGGCGAGTGCCAATTTCAGGTTGGGCGGCGTCTCATGACCTGCCGGCTCCCATACTGCTCTAGCCTTATCTCCAGCACGGCGGATCAGCTCATCATACATATCAACGCCGATAAAATTAATATCGGGATATTTGAAGCTCATTTGGCTGATAAACTGTCCCTTGCCCATTCCGAACTCCACATGGATCGGATGATCATTCCCGAACAGCTTGGACCACTCACCTTTATAACTCCGAGGGTCAAGAATGACTAGATCGGTCTGTTCTTCCAAACTTTCACGTATTCCTTTTCTTCCGCGTAAACGCATAGGTATTCCTCCGATTATCTCTTATACGATAACTGTCACTTGCAATATTGTGCCGAAATTGTCCCGAAAAGTAAAGGGATTGAGGTAAAAAAGAAAAAGGAATTCTCTGGCTCAGCTCTTAAATGAGCTATCCAGAGGAATTCCTTCGTTGTGTATATTTGGAATTAAGGCTCATTCTTGTCCGGTAGATTAGGATCTACTTTGTGTTTGAGCTGGTGGCAAATGTCTTTTTTTCGAATGCGCTGCGAATTTTACGCTGTGCATCTGTCTTGATCTTAGGGTTGCCGTTAAATTCCACACCTGTTAGTGCAAGGGCTTCATCTGGCGTTAAGTGGACTTCAATCGAATCTTTACCCTCAGCATATACCGTTTGAGAATTCATTGCTATCACCTCACGGTTATTATTATGGATCGGACGACACGAAATTATGAACTCCTGGCTGAATTTCTTTAAGCCACAGCAGCTTTTCACACTCTGAATATAACATACTATGTAAGCATTTTCAAGTTGAAAGCGCCTTACTTTCGGCCTATTTTTCATGCCAGTACCGGGAGTGAATGTTACGCCGAGCTCTGTTTTTTGATACAATGTATTGGATTATAAGAAACGGCTGTGTGTTCTTTTATAAAGGATGCCATCCGTCTCAGAAAAATATAAGGATAAGGATACTTATCTATGTTTATATTTTCAGAAAGGAGCTCCTCGTGTCTAATCTTCAATACACTACTCCTCCGCAGCTTTGGGGAGATAAACGTTTTCATACCTGGAATTACGAAATGCGTGAACATTTGAACACCAAGGTATTCAAAGTTATGCTTGATGCAGGCTTTACCTGTCCCAACCGTGACGGCTCCATCGCTAAAGGTGGTTGTACTTTTTGCAGTGCCAGAGGTTCTGGTGATTTTGCGGGAAGTCGCCGAGATGATCTCGTCACCCAATTTAATAATATCCGTGACAAGCAGCATCTAAAATGGCCAAACGCTAAATACATTGGATATTTTCAGGCCTATACGAATACGTACGCTCCGGTCGAAGAGCTTAGAGAATATTTCGAAGTGATTTTACAGCAGCCAGGTGTCGTTGGACTATCTATTGCTACACGGCCTGACTGTTTGCCGGATGATGTTGTCGAATATTTGGCCGAGCTAAACGAGCGCACGTATCTGTGGGTAGAGATGGGTCTCCAGACTATACACGACTCCACCTCTGAGCTAATTAACCGGGCTCACGATAGCCAGTGTTATGTAGATGCTGTTGAGAAGTTGCGGCGTCATGGCATTCGTGTCTGCACCCATATCATTCACGGTCTCCCACAGGAGACGCATGAAATGATGCTTGAAACGGTATCTGCTGTGGCTCGCATGGATGTGCAAGGAATTAAGATTCACCTTCTGCATCTCATGCGTAAAACACCCATGGTGAAGCAATACGAAGCTGGATTGCTACGATTCATGGAACAGGACGAGTATGTGAAGCTCATTGCCGATTCACTCGAAATTTTGCCCCCTGAAATGATTGTACATCGCTTGACTGGAGACGCTCCTCGGGATATCTTAATCGGACCGATGTGGAGCCTCAAGAAATGGGAAGTGCTAAATGCCATTGACGATGAGCTAGTTGCTCGTGATACTTGGCAGGGTAAGTATTGGAGGAAGAGCTAATGGGCTTTATGTCCGTTTTAAGCTTTGCTCATAAATTAATCTCTGAGCGGTTAACTTTAGGTGATCGTGCGATTGATGCCACTGTAGGTACTGGTGCTGATACGCTTTTTCTAGCCAAAGCAACCGGAACTCGCGGTGAAGTCTACGGCTTTGACATTCAAGCTACAGCGCTGAGGCTGGCTGAAGAGCGCCTGCGGCTTGCAAGAGAGGAAGCTCCCTCGCTCGCCACCGTCACCTTGCTGGAACGTAGTCACGCCGAAATGGCTGAAGCTGTTCCAGCGAACTGGCATGGCACCGTTGGAGCTGTAATGTTCAATCTAGGCTACTTGCCTTCAGGAGATGCCGACAAGAACATCATTACTCAGCCGGACAGCTCCATTGCAGCCTTGGAAGCTTCTCTCCAGTTACTGCGTCCAGGTGGGATCATTACGGCAGTTCTTTATCCCGGCCATGCAGGCGGAGATAAAGAAGCCGCTGCCGTTGAATCTTGGGCAGCAGCTGTTTCCCAAAAGGTAGCACAAAGCATTGTTTATCGTCAGCTGCAGCGCACGGATTCACCTTATATGATTGCGCTCGAAAAGAAAAAAGGAATCCCCTCTTAAACTGTAAGCATCAAACTATTTTATATTTGGGAAGGAAGATGTAGCAATGACTCAACCATATCCTTTGAAATTTCAACCGGAGTTTAAAGAACGTGTCTGGGGAGGCCGCGCGCTGGAGAAATTCGGCCTAGATCTACCTGAAGGACATATTGGCGAAGGCTGGATGATCGCCGATCACGCGAATGGAACGTCTTCGGTGGTAAACGGAGAGTTAGCCGGTCAAGGCTTAGATCAAATCCGTGAACAGTTCGGCCATGAATGGTTCGGAAGTAAAGGGATTTCAGAAACGGGTGGAAGATTTCCTCTACTAATCAAATTGCTGGATTGCAACGACAATCTTTCCGTTCAAGTCCACCCTACAGATGATTATGAGGGATTGCCACAAGGTGAACTGGGCAAAACAGAGATGTGGTACGTGTTAGACGCTAAGCCAGGTGCCAAAATCATCTATGGTCTTAAAGAAGGCGTGGATCGTGAAACATTGCGTGAAGCACTGGAGAAAGGCACTGTTATGGATAGCCTTCAAGAAGTATCTGTCTCTGCAGGAGACTCCTTCTATATTCCCGCCGGAACCGTTCATGCGCTATGTGCTGGTGTCGTTGTAGCAGAGATCCAGCAAAATTCCGACACTACATACCGCATTTATGACTATGACCGTCCAGGCCTGGACGGAAAACCACGTGAGCTTCATATTGAAGATTCACTTAATGTTACAGCTTATGAAGGCGCCGGGGCTACTTCGATGAAGACAGATAACGCAGTCCCTGGAGAGTGGCTGCAACTTGCCGCTTCGCCATATTTTATCGTAGAAAAAGGAATCGTAAATGGTTCATGGGACCTCACCACTACAGAAGACAGCTTCACTATTCTAGTCATCTGTGAAGGCAGCGGACATCTTACTTGGGATGGCGGCTCCCAACCTTATGCTGCAGGAGAATGCTATCTGATTCCTTCCAGTCTCGGCCGTTACGCTATCGAAGGTCATTCTACTGTGCTTCGCTCTTATTTACCATAAGTCGAGAACCTTTAGGAGGAATGGACCATGAAGGAAAATAGCTTTACCATAACGGATCCCATAGGTGTAAATATCCATGTCTATGAATGGTTACCTGAATCCGATGTGCCAGTTAGAGGAATCGTGCAAATTTCTCACGGTATGTGTGAAACAGCTATCCGCTATGCTCGTTTTGCGGAAGCATTAACCGGAGTAGGTTATGCAGTATATGTCAATGACCACCGGGGACATGGTAAAACCGCTGGTCAAGTCGATCTGCTTGGCGATGTTGGGGAGGACGGATTCTATTGGATGCGGCGCAATCTGCTCCAGGTAGCAGCCAAAGCACTCTCCAAACATGAAGGTAAGCCCATCTTTCTATTCGCTCATAGTATGGGTTCCTTTCTGGCTCAAAAGCTGATGTGTGAAGAGGGTAACGAAATCTATGAAGGATTTATCCTAAGCGGTACAAATGGTCCTCGCGGTATGCTGCGCCTTGGAGAATCTCTGGCTAGTGCACAGCTCAAGTTAAAGGGTGAACATCACCGAAGTGTACTACTGAACAGCTTAGTATTCGGCAGTTACAACCGTGCTTTTTCTCCCGTAAGAACTGCATATGACTGGCTGAGCAGCGATGATGCGGAAGTTGACAAGTACATTGCCGATCCATTCTGCGGAGCCATTTGTACAACACGCTTTTTCCGTGGTTTTTTCCACCTCCTAAGGGAGATCCATTCCGAGGAATCACTTAGGACATTATGTACAAGTAAGCCCATTTATATATTTGGTGGGGATAAGGATCCTGTAGGGATGAGCGGCCAAGGCATTCCTCGTCTTGCGGAGCTGTACAAGAAACGAGGGATATCGGACGTAGAGTATCGGCTCTATCCAGGTGGCAGGCATGAAATGCTTAATGAGGTGAACCGGGATCAAGTTACAGCCGATGTGCTTAACTGGTTAGAACAGCATCTCCCTTCTGAGGTTACGACTACAAGTTAAGAGAAAAACGTGGTTTATCGGTTTTTTTAGACAGAAGAGCAGCGATCCTCCCGTTATTAGGGGATCGCTGCTCTTCGTTTTGGGTTGTGAGCAGCTTACATTACTCCTAGCTCCTTTCTTCCCCTCCGCTCCCGGACTCATCTGACGCTTTTGGTCAGCCATTACTATCCCCCTTCATTTTCGGACTTAGAAGACTTTTATGGCCAATCATCACTTCCCTCCACCACTTGCGGACTCAGAAGACGCTTGCGCATGTAACAAAAAAAGACCGCCCCCAAAGGAACGGTCTTTCCTCCCAACACAATCGCCTTATTACAAAGGCAGCGTATAATACTGAGCGCGTTGGCTCTCATTCTGCTGATACATTACGATTAGCAGTGTACGACCTTCTCGAACGGAAGAAGATTCAGCTACGGCTACAGTAGAGCTTGTGGTTTGGACAGACTCTTCTAAACTACTCTCTGTAACTCCCTGTATTAATGACTCAGGAGAAGGTACAGCCCCGTCGTTAGCATCGCCTGCTTCCTCTTCCTCTGAACCCACATCCGCCCGTAGACCGCTGATGGATTCCAGCACCGCTTCAAGCGAGAACGGTAGCACTTCAAGCACCGTATATTTTTGCAGCTCCCTTTCACTGAGTCCGGCTTCTGCCAATTGCGCAGAGATTTGACCCGGATTAGCAGCGATATCCCTCAAGTAACTCGACCAATCTGACTTATCCAGTACGAAATCCCACCAGATTTTGCGAGGCTTATACTTGTGTCCTAGGAAATAATCAAGCTTCATTAGCCCAGTAATAATATCCATAGACGGAGTCCCACGATCTATCAAGAAGGACTGCAAACGGGTAAAGAGATCTTCTAGCTGATGCCCAATCTTTTGCCAGCCTCTCTCCTCCCAGTAGTCACCGAACTCCTGAAAGAAATCAAATGGTGAATCAAACACGTGACGGATCAAGTATTTGGCTGTATGGTCCATCCGGTGGCTGTTCCAGTATTTCTCCAGCACATCCTCAAGCCGCTTCAAACGAATAATATCCGAGAAGGTCATCATATGACTGCTAAGAATTTCGTAAGGGGCATGTTCCATATACGTATACTCATATTTTGCCGCCTGTGCACGCAGACCCGTCCCGCGAAGCATTTTGAGGAATCCAAGCTGCAGCTCTTCTGGCTCCATAACGAATACATCGTTAAAGGTTTTGCGGAAGGTGGTGTAATCCTCCATTGGAAGCCCTGCGATTAAATCCAGATGCTGATCGATATTACGACTTTCCTTAATCTTCATTACCGTACGAGAGAGCTTCTTGAAATTCTGGCGGCGTTTAACAAGCTCGTTCGTCTCATCATTTGTAGACTGTACACCAATCTCAAATCTAAAGATGCCCGGAGGCGCATTGTTCGACAGGAAATCCAGAACTTCTGGCCGCATGATATCTGCTGTGATTTCAAACTGGAACACACAGCCTTGATGATTATCGATCAGGAATTGAAACATTTCCATCGCATAGTTGCGGTTGATATTGAAGGTACGGTCCAAGAATTTAATGATTTTGGCACCATTTTCAATTAAGTAGAGTAGATCAGACTTCACTCGTTCAATATCATAGTAACGTACGCCTACCTCAATACTGGATAAACAAAATTGACAGTTAAACGGGCACCCACGGCTTGTCTCAAAATAAACAATACGTTTGCTCAGATCTGGAATATCCTCTGGAAAACGATGCGGTGTAGGCAGCGTATTTAGATCGCTTTTGGGACGAGGTGGATTTACAATGATCTCCTCTCCCTTACGATAAGCAGTTCCGTACACAAAATGAAATTTCCGGTCGTCTCTCAGCTCCTGCAGCAGATGATGAAATGTCTCTTCTCCATCTCCGTTGACGATGAAATCAACGCCAGCTTCTCTCTTCATCCAATGCAGCGGCTCATAAGAGACTTCCGGTCCTCCGAGAACAATCGTAACCTCAGGCATCACTTGCTTAAGAATTCCGATCAGCTTGAGCGTCTCTTCAATATTCCAGATATAACAGGAGAAGCCAATCACATCTGGCCGTTTCTGAAACAAGTCGGACACGATATTCATCACGGGATCTTTAATGGTGTACTCCACCAAATGAATATCTTTAAATTCATGCTCACTGTAAGCTTTAAGCAAACGAATCGCCAGTGAGGTATGGATATATTTTGCGTTTAGCGTGGTCAGAACGATTTTCAATGCTACACGACCTTTTCTACATTTCATTTTGAAAAAACTCTAGGAATGCCTTACCATACTTCCGGTATTTCACTTCCCCGACACCCTTTACCCTCAGCATTTCCGCTTCGGTCTGTGGGCAAACCACACTCATCTCACGCAGCGTGGCATCATTAAAAATAATATATGAGGGCACATGCTCACGTCCCGCCAACTCTCGCCGGATCAGACGCAGCTGCTCAAAGACGGTCTCATTGACTGCCGAAGGTGACAGGTCATGCCCGCGACTACGAACTCGCGTACCAGATGCCGCACCTGCTCGTGTTGGCCGCGCTACTCGCTGCATGACCTCACGCTGTCCGCGCAGTACCTCAGCAGCCAAAGGCTGGAGCCGCACTACGGGGTATTGTCCTTCAGACAAAGCAAGATATCCCTCAGAGATGAGTACATTGATGCTCTCTGAGATCTCCTTCTCTGTCCGGCTCGACATCGCACCGTGGGTCGGCAGCTTATCAAAACCATACTGCATCACCTTCTGATTACGAGAACCTTTCAGCACAGAAGCCACCAACGCAACTCCATAACGTTCCCGCATACGGTGAATGCAGGAGAATATCTTCTGCGCATCTACGGTCATATCTACAAGCTCTCGTTCATCTGTACATGAGCTGCAAATGCCGCATAACTTATCCTCATGCTCCTCACCGAAATAATCCAGCTGGGCACTGCGCAAGCAGCGGGTAGTATAACAATAATCAATCATTTGCTGAAGCTTGCGATATTCGTTAGCTTTACGGTCCGTATCCTGCGGATTCTGCTCGATCAGGAACTTCTGAGTCATAATATCCTGTGCGCTAAAAAGCAAAATACATTCACTCGGCTCCCCGTCACGACCAGCACGGCCCGCTTCCTGAACATAAGCTTCCATATTTTTTGGCATATTATAATGAATTACGTACCGGACATTGGATTTATCAATCCCCATCCCAAAAGCGTTGGTGGCCACCATGACCCGGATATCGTCATATAGGAAGCCTTCCTGGCTATCTGCCCGCTCCTGATCATTCATACCTGCGTGATAGCGGCCTGCCGCTATTCCAGAAGCCTGCAGCCTTTGATATAGATCATCCACTTCTTTGCGTGTAGCCGCATATACAATACCCGGCTGATGAGAATGCGTTGCGGTGTAATCCATAACGAATTCCCGCTTATTCTCTCCACGTAGCACAGACATCGCTAGATTATCTCTTCCAAGTCCAGTCATGAAAATACCCGGCTCGCGCAGACGCAGCAGCCGAACCATATCCTCCATAACCTCTGGTGTTGCCGTCGCTGTAAATGCAGCCAAGATCGGCCGTTCTGGCAGCTCGTTCACAAAAGGCGATACCGACAAATAACTTGTACGGAAATCATGTCCCCACTGAGATACACAGTGCGCCTCATCCACAGCCACACAGGAAATCGCCAGCTCAGCCATCTCCAGACGGAACCAGTCCAGCTCTAGCCTTTCGGGCGCAACATAAAGCAGCTTCAAATCTCCGCGACGGGCAGCCCGAATCCGCTCATTTACTTCTTTCCCGCTTAACGTGCTATTAATAAAGGCTGCCGGAATACCTGCCGTGGTTAACGCATCGACCTGATCCTTCATCAGAGAGATCAATGGTGAGATCACCAGTGTCAGCCCAGGAAGCAGCAGTGCGGGAACTTGATAGCAAATCGATTTCCCACCTCCCGTAGGAAGAATACCGAGTGTGTCGCGACCTTCCAGCAAGTTCTGAACAATCTTCTTCTGACCATCCCGAAAATCCGGATAACCGTAATATTTTTGCAGCTCAGCCTGCGCCTGTTCAATAGTAGGTGCTTGCATCATCATATCTCTCATAACCCCTTAAGCGTTTCTATCTTTAGTTTAGCGGTCAAAAGTGTATTGAGCAACACTCCTTAACTATGGTCACCATGTTCTTCCTTTGAAATATTTACATAAAAGGCCTTCTTTTAAGCCAAGCTTTAAGAAGAGAGATTTCATAGAAGGGTGGAGCGACCGTGCAAAATTGGAAACAAAAATATACCTCTTTTAAACATAAGCCTGCACGCAAAGAGTCCTCTGCCCAGGACAATCGTCCGGTAAATCCACTGGATTCCAGCCTGGAGAGCAATATAAGCTTCATTCAACAAGTCTTTGGAGAAGACAGCGATCTTATAGTCCGTAACTTCAAGGTGTACGGTAGACATGATGCGGCTATTATCTTTTTTTCTTCTGTGGTGGACCAGAATCAAATTCAGAACTATGTTTTAAAGCCATTAATGAATGTTTCCTCTGATCTCTCAGAAATTCCAAAAGATCTAAAGGATTTACCTGATTACATCTGGAGTATGACGGTACAAGTAACACAAGGTAACCGTACTAAGGATCTAAATACTCTAGCCTCTATCTTGCTGGAGGGAAATGTAGTTCTAATCATAGATGGAATGGATCAGGCACTTTACTTCAATCTGCGTAAAATTGAGCATCGTAGCATTGAGCAACCTCAAACTGAACAAGTCATACGCGGTTCGCGTGATGGGTTTATAGAGAATTTAGAATCCAATATCTCTTTGCTTCGCTATCGACTACAAACACCGGATTTTCGTGTAGTAACTGCCCCTCTTGGCGTACGGACGCGCTCAAAAGTATCTGTTTGTTATATCGAAGGAATAGCCGATCCAGGGCTAGTTCAAAAGGTGATGAAGCGATTATCAGCAATAAATGTAGACGGCATCCTTGATGCGGGGTATATCGAGCAATTCATAGAAGATCATCCCCTCTCCCCGTTTCCACAGGTTCAGCCAACCGAACGCCCGGATAAATCTATAGCCTCTTTATTAGAAGGACGAGTCATCATCCTTGTAGACGGCTCACCATTCTGCCTCATCGTCCCGGCGCTCTTCAATCAGTTCTTTCAGACGATGGATGACTATACAGAACGTTTTGTTGTAGGAAGCCTCCTAAGAATGATCCGCCTGATCGCATTATTATTTTCCCTTTTCTTCCCAGCCTTATATGTATCCATTATCTCTTTCAATCCTGAGCTACTGCCGACAGAGTTCGCCGTAGCAATAACTGGTGCAAGAGCTGGCGTACCCTTTCCAGCCGTATTGGAAGTTCTGATTATGGAAGTCTTCATGGAGGTGCTGCGCGAAGCAACCATTCGCTTACCGCAAATGATTGGCGGGGCTCTTTCTATTGTAGGTGTGCTTGTCATTGGTCAGGCAGCCGTAGCAGCAGGTCTGGCGAGTCCCACTACCGTAGTTGTTGTTGCTATAACGACCATAGGGTCTTTTGCCACCCCCGCTTACAATGCCGCTATCTCTTCAAGAATGCTTAGATTTCCATTGATCATATTGGCAGGCTGCTTTGGCCTGTACGGAGTCATGCTTGGCACTATTGTTATTGTTAACCACTTATTATTCCTGGAATCCTTTGGCGTTCCCTACATGACACCCTTTGTGCCTACGATATGGAAGGACCTTAAGGATAGTATCGTTCGGGTACCTTTATGGTGGATGCGAAGTCGCCCAAGCTTTCTCAATACACCTGATCCTGATCTTCTTGCGAAGGATATCCCCAAAATGCATACCGATCTGATTTTTAAGGAGAAAAGTGAAGCTGATGAATAGTAACCGCCCCATAACAACGATCCAAGTCATGGCTGTAATCATCAGTACGATTATAGGAATAGGAATCTTAAGTATTCCTCGTTATATGGCTGAAGCCGGAGACAGTGGTGCACCGCTCGTAACTGCTTCTGGCGTACCTGTTGCTTTTTTGGGTTGCTGGTTTACAGCGGTTGTCTGCCGAAAATTCCCTAACGAAACGTTGTTCGTATTCAGCCGCCGCCTTCTCGGAACTTGGCTCGCGGACATTTTCTCCATGCTTATTTTTTTGTTTTTTGCTTTCTCTGCCGGGATCACCATGCGCCAATTCGGAGAAGTATGTGTTGCGGTTGTCTTTAAAAAGACACCAATCGAAGCAGTAATTCTCTTAATGCTCCTACTGGTTGCCTTATCAATCCGTAGAAATATTGTAAAATTCACTTATGTACATGTTTTTTATTTACCCTTTATTCTATTATCCGCTATCGCAATTATATTGGTAGCTATGAGAAATGTTGATGTTCTGAACTTGCTACCCCTCACCGGAAATCACACCACCTTTTCAAGCTTTTCCAAGGGAACGATTACGTCCGCTGGCCTTTATCAAGGCACATTTGTCATCATCCTGCTGGTTCCTCTAATGAAAAAACCTCAACAGATCCTTAAAGCAGGCACTGTTGCGCTTGGTATCATTGGATTCATTTATGTAATGATCGTGTGGGTCACTCTAGGCATGTTTGGAGCTCAGGAAACCAAATTACTGTCCTATCCAACCCTAGAAGCAGCTCGCTCCATATCCATCGGCGCAGGACTATTAGAACGGTTTGATGCTCTTTTTATAATAATTTGGGTGATTTCTATATTCACTACCATTTTTACGAACTACTACTTAGCCGCATACTCTCTGCAACAAGTGCTGCGGCACAAGGATCACCGCCTAATATCCAGTTTCTTACTTCCACTTATCTTCACTTTTTCACTTTTGCCGAGAAACATATTTCAGGTCTATTCATTTGCTAGCATTACAGCGATAATCGGTTTGATTTTTTTGACCTTCTATCCTCTTTTATTATGGTTAGTCTCTTTAATCCGAAATAAAGGGGCCATTTCTCATGAATAAAAAAATTTATAAGCGTGTAGTTCTTATTTTTATTCTCTCACTCCTGTCTGGATTGCTCGCAGGTTGCTGGGACCAGCTCGAAATTGAAGATCGTGCATTGGTGCTAGGGTTATCCATTGATTCCGTCCCTCCAGACAGCAAAACAAATGATGACCAAACCACTCATCTTAAAAGCGCAAATATTAACCTACCCCAAATTCGTGTAACCGCCCAAATTGCGGTTCCGGGAAGAGTTCCACTCGGACCAGGCAGTGGGGGTGAAGGCGGAGGCGGGAATCAAAATCCAGTATGGGTCGTAGAAGTATACGGGTACACATTAGATGACGCCATGAACAATTTGCAGCAGCAAATTTCTGATCCACGTTATCTAATTCATTTACGAGTGATTATTATTAGTGAGGATATTGCAAGAAAAAACATGGATGACTTAAATGATTATTTGCGTCGCAATCCAGAAGTTCGTCGCCGGACCTGGCTGCTAGTATCCGAAGGGGAAGCTGCCAAATTCATGAATATTAATCCTCCGCTGCAGCGAGTGCCGACTCTTTACATCCTCTCCACCATGGAAAAAGCAGTGACATCGGGGAAATTTCCCGCTGATTATATAGGTGTATTCTGGTCAGCAAATTCCAAATGGGGCGAAAGTGGTTATCTGCCTTACGTCTCATTACATCAGGAAGACAATATCATGATTAAAGGCCTAGCTTACTTTAGTGGTGGAGTGATGGTCGGTTCGACGATTCCGATTGAGATTGGCGCATATATGTCCATGAAGGGCATTAATCCGGGGGGATACTCCGATCTTTTTTATGCTGATGAATTCGGTCCGGTGATGCTCAAGGTCAACGACCGGTTCACGAGGGTGAAAGTTCAATTCAAAGAGGGCAAACCTCATATCACCTATAATCTTTCTTTAGAAGCGGATCTGGACGAGCATTTACGCAATGATATCAGTATTGCTTCCAGTCGTTCTTTAGAAAAGATTGAAGATATCTTTCAAAAGAGAGTGATCGGTATTTTTAACCACCTTATCAAAGAAACTCAGGAAGCGCATTCCGATGTCTTTGGCATGGGTGAATATATTCGTGCATATGCTCCCTCCTACTGGAAAGCCCATGTTCGTGACAAACATGACTGGGAGCAGCAGTATTCCAATCTCAGTATTGAAGTTAAGTTGAAAACTCACATCGACAGAGTAGGTCTTAAACAAAATTAAATGACGTTTATAGGAGGCTCTACTATGCTCTATCACCAGCTAACCTACGTAATTGTTGCGCTGCTGATCTCCAGTGTTCTGTTGCTTACTGTGGATACTAAAATATATGCAGTCAATGCTATGCACCGGGAAAAGAAATACGCTAATGTGATCGGTTGGATATATTTCAGCTTATTCCTGGTGATAGGACTAGCTCAGCTATTCTATCTATAAATCGAATTCGTTTCTTGCTGCCCTTCACATAGTATTTCTTAACCGCCCATGGTATATTGAGGAGTACAATATTAAAGGACGGAGAATGCAGTCATGAACACAAGAAGAAATCCTAAAGAAACAGCCAAAAGAGGTACTCGTTCCCACAGCAATTCCCACAGCAAGCCAAATGGCAAGCTTAATCATAAAGCTAAAGCACCCGCAGCGCCCAAGTCTTTTACAGTAAATGAACCTTCTGAGCTGTTACCCTTCTTACTCATCCATATCACAGGCCGTGGACGAAATGCTATTAAATCTATCCTCTCGCGTGGACAAGTAGCAGTGAATGGCAAAGTAGTCACACAGCATAATTTTCAATTGCATCCGGGTCAAACTGTGACGATTGATCAAGAGAAGCCTGTACAAGTAGCGGAAATGATCGGACTCACCATCGTCCATGAAGATGATGATCTAATCATTATTCAGAAGGATGCTGGACTGCTGTCGATTGCCACTGCGGAAGAAAATGAATTAACAGCTTACCGCCAGCTTATGGAGCATGTCCGCATCAGCAATCCTAAGAATCGAATTTTTGTCGTGCACCGCTTGGACCGCGATACGTCTGGGGTAATGATGTTTGCCAAAAGCGAACGGATCCAGCAAGCACTGCAAACTACGTGGAAGGATACCGTGAAAGAACGTTCTTACGTAGCTCTAGTCGAAGGCGCCGTCAAAAGACCTGAAGGTACAGTGAGCTCTTGGCTAAAAGAAACCTCTACCCTGAAAATGTACTCCAGTCCTCATGAAGGCGATGGTCTACATGCGATCACACATTATAAGCTCATTCAGGCGAACCGCCACTTCTCGTTACTTGAGGTAAAGCTTGAAACTGGACGCAAAAATCAGATTCGTGTTCATATGGCAGATATCGGCCATCCGATTGCAGGAGACAAGAAGTATGGTGCAGAGACCAAAACGGTAGGCCGTCTCGGTCTGCATGCTCGTGTACTTTCTTTTATTCATCCTACTAAAGGAGAGTTAATGACCTTCGAAAGCCCGATTCCGAAGACATTCCTGAAATATACCGCACCTGCACCTACGAACTAACAAGATCACAGTGAATACCCATTCATCCTAAGGGGGCTGATTACAGTGGAGCTTACTACACTACAATCGCTACAATAACTTAACAAAGAATGGGTGATTAGCTATGACAACAGCACATCATTATGAATGTATTGAACGTTTACCCACGACTGAGGAGCATGCCTCCTTATGGGAAGCTGTCGGTTGGGGGAACGTGAATACGGAAATGACCGCAGCCTCTCTGGCTCATTCGGTGTATGGTATAGTCGTTGTACAGGAAGACAAGGTTATCGGTATGGGGCGGATCGTCGGCGATGGTCATATGTATTTCTATATTCAGGACGTAGCCGTGCTTCCCGAATTTCAGGGCCAAGGCATTGGTAATGTCATTATTGAGCAGCTAATACACTATATTCGATCTCATTGTTTTTCTGGCGCGTTCGTCGGACTTTTCGCATCACATGGGAATGATACCTTTTACGAACGATACGGCTTTCAGAATCATGCCCCGGGTATGACGGGCATGTTCAAGGTCATGGAGTAACAAGCGAAAGATGCCCGGTCCATATGGTCCCTGGGCATCTTTTTCACTTCTATTTAGATCATGTTACAATACTAATAAACAAAAGAAGGTGCCATTATTGTTCCATCCTACTGTCTTCGATAATATTAAAATTGCTTTTGAGAACCAAATCTACGATTACGATAATTTGGACGGAATTCTAGTAGTTACGGATCGTTCCGACCTTCTGAATATGGCATCGATGTCCAGAGAATTCAGCCTTTCCTTCCAATTGACGGCTGGCAGGAGCGTAACCGCCGAAGTCTTTCTTACTTCATCTGTGAAAGATCTTAGCGATGAAATATTGGAAGTGCCTAACACGGATCCCGGTTGCAATCTTTCGTTACGTTTTTATATGGAGATCGAAGATATCCCTGCTGAATGTCAGGCGATCGAGAGTATTCTCAAAGCGATCTGGGGGCCTGAATTCCAGCCCGTGCAATCTTTAAGCTTCATTTATGGTCAAGAAGGTGAAACCTACAACAACTGCATCGAGCTGCGATTCAAAAGGCAAATCACGGAGGAGCAGATGGAGGACATTCCGAACCTGCTGAATCATCTTATGCAAAGTGTAGAAGAACTGGAATCTTTCTCCGTATAATCCCTACTGCACACCGTTCGTACTTTGGAAAAAGAGGTGAGCCAGAAATGAAATTCCTGCCTGCTGCCAAAAGTAACCGTTGGTTTATCTGGATGGCTGTTTATGGTGTTTTTCTGTGGCTGCTTTTCATTCTGCACAGATTCGTTATGATGGCTCATACATTGGATGTCACACTCTTGCTGCGCTTCGCACTCTTTTCTATTGTCGTATCTGGTATCGTTAACGCCTTAGCGTGGTTCGGAGCTCGTCTACTCTGGTTAATCACTACAACAGGAATAATCATCGGTTCAGTAATTATGCTAAGCTACACCTATAGAGAGATGTCCGGTTGGGAGGATCTCGCGGGATTCCTAGCTTTTTTCTTTTTTACATGTGGAGGATTTGCACTCGGTTTATTGGCGGAAGCAATTCGTCTGCTGGTTAAGCAGTGGCCGAAAGCTTGAACGGAGGAGATGATCGATCGTTGTCCAATTCTTTTCTAACCAAAAATGCATTGTCCCATTCCTTAAAAGAACTAATGGAACATACGTCGCTCAATAAAATTACAGTCAAACAGCTCGTGGACCATTGCGGACTAAATCGACAAACTTTCTATTATCATTTTCAAGATATATTTGATTTACTCGGTTGGATCTATAAGACTGAGGCTGTAGAGAGCATCGCCCAGTATCGTAGCTACAGTACGTGGACGGACGGTTTTTATAGAATCTTCTGCTATATCGAACGAAATAAAACCTTTTGCTGCAACACCTTGAACTCACTGGGCAGAAATCATCTGGATGCGTATCTATACGAAGTGACGAATGATCTCATTATGGGTGTCATAAACGAACTGTCCGCCGGGATGGAGGTTAGCTACGAAGATAAACATTTCATTGCTAACTTCTATACACTGGCCTTCACAGGCCTTGTCATTCAGTGGATGAGAGATGGGATGAAGGAGCATCCGGATCACATTATCGAGAAGCTAAGTGTACTCATTGAGGGAAATTTTCTGAAAGCTTTGCACAAATATGAGAACAAGCCGTTGTAACCTTTGGGTTCAGCGGTTTTTTTGTCTAAAAACTAGACACATAGACCGTAATGACTAAAATCCATACACTCTAAAAGGATTGATTATACCTTCAAAATTGGAGTTGGTTTACATTAAGAATGTGATTATTTCAACAACAACTTGGAGGCGACCATTGTGAAAAAAGAGTACGGTAATAAACAGGTTTATTTTGTCGGTGGCGGAATTGCATCCTTAGCGGGCGCGGCTTACCTGGTCAGAGACTGTGACTTTCCGGGACAGAACATTCACATTATTGAAGAGATGAAGATTCTCGGTGGCAGCAACGACGGCGCAGGTGACGCTGAGCACGGTTATGTCATTCGCGGTGGCCGGATGCTCAACGATGAGACCTATGAGAATACATGGGATCTACTCATGTCGATTCCCTCCCTCGACCATCCTGAGAAATCCGTTAGAGAAGAGATTATAGAATTCGATACCGCCAATCCAACACATGCTAACGCTAGACTCGTTAACCGCAACGGTGAGGTGGAAGATGTATTATCCATGGGCTTCGATATGGCTGACCGGCTTGCGATGGGTAAATTGATTATTACACCGGAAGAAAAAATGGGAAAAGCTCGGATTAACGACTGGTTTGGTCCACATTTTTTCACCACGAACTTCTGGTATATGTGGGCTACTACTTTCGCCTTCCAACCTTGGCATAGCGCGGTAGAGCTTAAACGATATATGATTCGCTTCGTTCATGAGTTCCCAAGAATTCAAACCCTGGAAGGCGTAACCCGCACTCCATATAACCAGTATGATTCCATCATCTTACCAATGCACAAATATCTCGAAGGCTTTGGTGTAGACTTTACATTGAAATGTACAGTAACTGACCTGCAGTTCAAAGACGGAGATGGCATTACCGTAACCCAAATGAACGTCCTGCGCCAAGGTGTCCCAGACGTTATTAACATAAGCGAAGACGATATCGTAATCGTCACGAACGGCTCCATGACTGAAGGATCGAGCCTTGGATCCATGACCTCTGCCCCACGTCTCAATGGGAAGGGTAGCTCATGGAAGTTATGGGAGAACATCGCTGCCAAAAAACCAGGTCTCGGCAATCCATCCTCCTTCGATGATCATATCGATGGTTCGAAATGGGAGTCCTTTACCGTGACCTTCCAAGATTCCAAATTCTTCGATCTTATGGAGAAATTCACTCGCAATCGTGCGGGTACTGGCGCATTGGTTACCTTTAAAGATTCAAGCTGGTTAATGTCCGTTGTCTTAGCCTTCCAACCGCATTTCCGCAATCAACCAGAACATGTAAAAGTATTCTGGGGTTACGGTTTGTACCCTGACAACGTAGGAGACTTCGTGAAGAAGAAAATGAGCGAATGTACCGGTGAAGAAATTATGGAAGAATTAATCGGTCATCTTCATTTCGAAGAACATAAGGACGAGATCATGGCAACTGCTAATTGTATTCCATGTATGATGCCTTATATCACTTCACAATTCATGCCTAGATTAAATAGTGACCGACCTAAAGTAGTTCCTGAAGGCTCCACTAACCTTGCCTTCGTTGGCCAATATTGCGAAATTCCAGATGATGTTGTATTCACGGAAGAATACTCTATCCGAGCAGCAAGAACTGCAGTATACACATTGCTCGGCATTAACCGGCCTATCGAGCCAATCAATCAACATCAGTACGATGTCCGCACCTTGTTCACAAGCTTTATCACTTCTTTTAGATAAACACATCATAAAAAGACAAGCGCTCCCGTATAGATTCGGGGGCGCTTGTCTTTGTAGTGTGTAAAACAGAGCAGAGTTTCGGAATTAAAAAAAGAAGAAATGGAAACTTCTCCATCTCTTCTTCTTCACACTATACGAACTTTATATATTGCAAGATCCGTCCGCGCAGCCATCATCCGTGGATACTTCGGATTTTCCATTGCCAACCACCTGTAGCGTTGGTCCTGCTTGCTCCTCCGCCCACACGGTATCCAACACCTCTGTAAATACAGGTCCTGGCTGTGCACCAGATAACGCATATTTATTGTTGAACACGAAGAATGGTACACCGGTAATATTAAGACGGCTTCCTTCCTCGATATCGCCGTTCACTTCAGCTGTGTAAGCATCTGTCTCCAGCATTGCCGCAACTTCTGCCTGATCCAGCCCTACCTCGGCAGCAAGTGTAGCAAGTACACTGCGGTCTCCAAGATTCAATGAATCCGTAAAGTAGGCACGTAGCAAACGTTCGGACATTTCTGCACCTTTTCCTTTTGAGCTTGCAAAGTGACTCAGGCGGTGGCTGTCGAAAGTATTCGTATGCTTCACTGTATCAAAATTGAATTCCAATCCCACATCTTGTGCTTGCTCAGCTAACTGAGCATTCATTGCTTTTGCTTTTTCGATAGACATTCCGTATTTGGTAGCCAACAGCTCATGAATATTCTTATCTGTACTCACCTCTGCGTGTGGATCTAGTTGAAAGCTACGGAATACCACCTCTACTTGATCACGGTTCGGAAATTGACTCAGTGCATTCTCCAAACGTCTTTTACCGATGTAACAAAATGGACACGCATAATCGGACCAAATATCTATTCTCATGAAAAAAACCTCCTAATATTATTGTTCATTTGTAACTGCTGAATAAGATTGATAACTAAATATTCGTCGCTTACTATTATATAGTTAAAAACCGAAAAATACAAACTTAACTTTTATTTTCAAAAAAATCTCTTTAGACCTGAACCCCAACTAAAAGTATACGAAAGTGGTATATACGCTCTTCTTCAGGAACGATAGAATCAAGGTAACCATTTCGCCGGAAGACTACATTCAGATTAGCGGACGAAAGAAGTCCTGAAGGGAGATTCAAGAAATGTATGATCTATCTATAGTGATTCCTACCCGTAACCGAATTGACGACCTTACGGTGTGCATAGAGTCCATTGGCAAGCAGACACAGCTTGAGGACATCTCCATCGAGCTATGGATTGTGGACGACGGTGAGATCCCTGAGGACAGATTAGCCTATTATCGTGAAATACTAACTGGATTACCGCAAGCTAAACTGCATTATCATCGCAAAACTAAGCCTGGTCTCTGGCTTTCCCGTTACGAAGCGCTAGGACTGATCCATGCAGAAATTATGCTTAACTTAGATGACGATGCAGAGTTAGATGACTCCTTATATATTCGACGACTGCTAGATACTTATGCAGCCGATGATTCCATAGTTGGTATAGGTGGTGTAGCCAAAGGCATACATAGTAGCATGCCAAGCAGGCTATTCGGTATGCTAACCGGACAAATGTCCGGATCACCAGGCAGATTGTCGGCAAGTATGTTTGCAGGCTCGCAATTCCTTTGGGGAGACAAGAAGCATGTATTTGAAACTGATTTTTTTCACGGCTGCAATATGTCCTTCCGGCGCTCGGCACTACGTGATATTAAACCCTATCCATGGATGACAAGCTATTCCATAGCCGAAGATATTTATTTGTCTCATTTGGCCAGCCGCTATGGCAAGCTTGTGATTAATCCCGCCATGAAAATCATCCATCATGAGTCGCCAGGCTCTCGCGATAAGGCAGGCGTTGTAGCAAATGCTACCGCCATCAACCACTACTATCTGCTCAACTTGCGTAAAGCTCCTTTTATGAATTATGCTGCCTTGATCTGGACACTGACTTGTCTGACGGCTAAAGCAACTCTAAAATGGAATTTCAAAGCTGTTAGCGGATATGCCAAGGGTATCCTCTTCGTATTAAATCCTCGCAAGAATAAATATAGTGAATATATGCTCGATTAAGTAGCATCGTTTACTTCTAAATCTGTAGCACCGCTCCGAATCAGGATTCGGGGCTTTTTTCTATGTCGCCCGATTATATCCCTAAATGTGTCATGAAATTAATTTCCATCAACTTGTTATCTGGGGTATGATATAAATAATGTGTTTTGTTTTAGAAACTAACTTTATGGATGGTGGAATATGTTCAAGAACAAAAAAACGACGCTGATCCTCGTTGTAATCGTCATCGCCCTCATAGCTGTCGGCGCTTGGCTAATTACTAAGGATAAGGACGATAAAACAGCGGGAACTACGGGTAGCGCAACAACATCCGGAAAAGGAGAGGAAAAGTCTCTCTCTCAAACCTTTTATATTTATGACACTGTTGTGAATATCAAAGTGTTCGGTGCTACAGTAGAACAGAAAAATATGGATGATATCCAGCAGATGCTGGAGCGAATGGATATGGAGCTTAGCCGCACCAAAGAAGGTGGAGAGACTTACGCAGTCAATCAGGCAGCAGGAAAAGAAGCGGTTGTTGTTTCTGACGAGACCCTGGATGTAATTAAACAATCCATACAATACGCAAAGGAAATGGACGGGCTATTTGATCCTACAATCGGTCCGTTAATCGATCTTTGGAATATCGGTAGCGGTGGAGATAAGGTCCCTCCCCAAGCTGAAATTGATAAAGCGAAGAGCCTAACCAATTACAAGGACGTTGAAATTGATGAAGCTGCGAAAACTGTAAAGCTGATGAAGGAAAATATGGTGCTAGATCTGGGCGGCATTGGTAAAGGTTATGCTGCTGACCGTATCGCTGATTATTTGAAAGAGCAAGGTCTAAATAGCGCTATGATTAACCTCGGAGGCAGCAGTATTATTGCTCTCGGTAAGAAGCCAAACGGAACGGAATGGAATATCGGATTGCAGGATCCAGATCAAAGCCGTGGCACACAGCTAGGAACCATTAAAATCTCAGATGAGGTCATCGATGCTTCTGGTGTTTACGAACGGTATTTTATGCAGGACAATATTCGTTACCATCATATCCTTGATCCACGCACAGGATATCCTTCACAGAACGGTCTCAAAAGCCTTACCATTATGAGCCCGAATGCAACAGATGCGGATGCCTTATCCACTGGGGTATTCCTGATGGGAATCGAGGAGGGCATGAAATATCTTGAATCTTTACCTGATGATGTTGAAGCTTTCTTTATTACCGACGACAACAAAATCTATGCAACTAAAGGCATAAAAGAAAGAATGAACCTGACAGATCCAACGTACAGCTTCGCAGAGTAAACGAAAAAAGCTTGTCCCATTGAGCCGAAGCTGGCTTTCTAGGGAGCAAGCTTTTTTTGATAGAAGGAGCGAGATTTATGAACCTTGTGAAACCCCTACCTTCCATAGCGGCGGGCTATCGTCATACCGCCCTCCTTAAATCAGACGGCACGGTGACGGCTGTAGGTGATAATAAATATGGCCAATGTGATGTAAGTGACTGGTGCGATATGATAGCGGTTGCGGCGGGTAATGCTCATACCGGTAATTCTCATACCATCGGGCTTAAATCGGATGGTACGGTGGCGGCTGTGGGTTGGAATAAGTATGACCAATGCGATGTAAGCGGCTGGGCTGATATTGTGGCGGTAGCCGCGGGTTGGCGTCGTACCGTCGGACTTAAATCGGATGGCACGGTAGTTGCTGTGGGTCGAAATAATGAAGGCCAATGCAATGTAAGTGACTGGCGTGATATAGTAGCAGTTGCGGCGGGTGATTGGCATACCGTCGGGCTTAAAACGGACAGCACGGTCACAATTGTGGGTAATAATCGGTATGGCCAACGCAATGTAAATGATTGGCATGACATAGTGGCTATAGCGGCGGGTTACCTTCATACCGTCGGTCTTAAATCAAACGGTACGGTAGTTGCTGCGGGTCGAAATCATGAAGACCAGTGTAATGTAACCAGCTGGCACGGTATTGTGGCTATAGCGGCAGGTAGTCATCATACCATCGGTCTTAAATCAGACGGTACGGTGGTTGCTGTGGGTTGGAATAAGCACGGCGAATGCAATATAAGTGACTGGCGCGATATGGTGGCGGTAGCGGCAGGTTGCACTCATACCATCGGTCTTAAATCGGACGGTACGGTGGTTGCTGTGGGTAACAACGAACATGGACAATGCGATGTAAGCGGGTGGCGCGGCATCCAACTATCTGGAAATTAGTTATAAAAAAATGAAAGCCATGCGCAGATTTCTCTCGCATGGCTTACTAATATCTCTGGAGGACTTGTTCTCTCACACAAGAGGAAGCTCGCCAAATTCCTTATAATTAGTAAAACTATAACTAGGCTTATGATCCGTAGCCGGTTGTCTGCCTCTCGGATTGTACCAGCAAACCTTCCATCCAGCCGCAAGTGCTCCAACTACATCGTTAGCCCAAGTATCCCCTATATAAAGCGAATTGTCCGCTAAAGTACCTGTCTTTTGGTTTACGTGTATGAATATTTCTGGGTCCGGTTTAGCAAGACCTACAGCATCAGAAATAAAGATCATGTCCTCGGGAATAATCTGATCTAAGCCTAGTCCACGAATCTTACTCATCTGATGATCCTTCGGTCCATTCGTAATAATACCTACCTTATGACCGTCCGCAATAAATCGTTCAAGATGCTCACGCACGCCATCAATCATCTGAATCGTATATTGACGTCCAATATATGCCGCTTGAACCGCTGTGGCTTGATCACGATCAATCTGCAAACCATACTCGGCAAAAGCAAGCTCCAAACGGCGCACCCTCGTCTCTTCAAGCGGAATCTCACCGCGCAAATACATCGGCCACAACACATCGCTATGATGTCTCACTTTATAAAATAATTCCGCAAAGTCCAGACTACTCTCATCTGGGCTGAGCACTTCCCGTACCGCTTCTTTAAATGGTACCAGATGATCATACAACGTATCATCGAGGTCAAAAAAGATTGCCAACTTATGACTTGTTTCCACTTTAACGCCCCTTACTCGTCTTTCTCTCTAGCTGCTTTAGAAAAAAAGGTTATAGGTAAAAAATTCATCATCCCGAATGTAGCCATGCGTTTCATATAACCGCTGCGCCAGCACATTCTCTGTCATCGTTGTCAGGGATAAGCCCTTCGTATTCGTAGAGACCGCATAATCTCTAGCACTTTCCAGTAGCATAGCACCTAGCCCTTGCCCTCGGATTTCTGTAGTAACGAACAAATCATTCAGGATCCAGAGGCGCTCCATCGTAACCGATGAAAAAGAAGGATAGAGCTGTGTGAAGCCCCGCGCGCGTTTCTCATCGCCTTCCCCCTCAACCACCATAAGGATCACAGATTCATTCAGCTTTAGTCTGTCGGCTAAGAAGACGCGTGCACCTTCCCGATCTGAGGCTGCTCTATAAAATACTCGATACTCATCAAATAATGGGATGAGCCGTTCTAAATCATCCAGAACCACTCGTTCTATCCGATAATTGTTCATCATCAGTGCTCACTTTCCGGCTTCGCCCGTTTTAACCTCATTGTAAATGGTTACCGAGCCGTTCACCATGGAGAGAACGCCGAATGATTTGGACAATTGAGCCTTATTCCTTTGAATCGTAGAACACATGCCGGGCACTAACTTTACCCGCTTCGATATCTAAAATTCCGAAAGAATACAATTTCTCACGCCGCTTATCTGTAGGAGAACCTGGATTAAATAGCAGGATACCATTCTCCTCTCTTAGCAAGGGCTGATGTGAATGACCAAAGAGAATACAATCCACCTCATCATTCGCAAAAGCAAGCAGTGCGTTCCCATCCGTTCCTTTACGGGAATGTGGCGTATGTCCATGTACCATGCCAATCCGGATTCCTTCAAGGGTAATGATCTTGCGCTCTCCGAAACGCGCAATGATCTCATCGCCATCATTATTTCCAGCAATCCCCTCTACCGGTGCTAGTTCTGACAGTAAATCATAGATTCCCATACTCACCCAATCACCGAGATGCAAGATTAAATCCACATTTTGAAACTCTGCTATCAACGCCTTTGGCAGAGACTTAGCCATTCTTGACATATGTGTATCAGATACGACTCCTACTTTCATAAATCTCAGCTCCTAATCTATCATCCTCAACTTTGGTTATCATACTTATTCATAAATCTAATATTCAAATAATTGTACGATTTGCTTAAGCGAGAAGCAAGTCTGTGACTTCCTCCACTCCGCAGCTAGTTCTCCCGATCCTGCCAATTCCACAGCCTTACTTCCCCAACATGCATTCTGCTGACCCATGTTTCATCCTTCAGCTTGAGCAGTTCTTTCACCGGACCGGTTACAACAGCTCCATAGAGCTTAACTCCATTCTTCTCTATATAACTAATGGAATCATCCAGATCAATGAATGGAATCACCCTTTTGGAGATGGATTTATACTCCTGCATCAAGTGCAGCGTCTTGAGGAAGTTCGCATTACGCAGTTCACCATCCCCATATGACTCAACAGATGGAGAACTACTCGAACGACTAGTCACCCCACCAAACCAGCCCCTTTTTCCCTTCGATTCCTTCGTTACTGTCATATCATCGGCATGCCAGATTGGCATAAAAGGAAATCCTAATGGATTATCAACAACAGGCTCTCGTGTCCTTGGCCCCGTATCTGCCGCGAACCACAAAGGCTGAAGATTCTTAGGCTCAAACTTCTTCAACAGCTCATCTGTCGTAAATAATTGGTCAAAAGACAAGTATGCTTCCGCTACCGTCCCCTCAGGGAGCTTCTCTAATCTCTCCCACTCACTGCTATCATCCATACTATTTGCCGCATCCTTCTTCCCCTGTGGATATACAAAGTAATAACCAACACTTCTACTCTCATTTGTCCAGGAATAGTTGTAGAGTCTAGCCCAGCCAAATAGAAGCTTCATTGAATAATCTCCGACAGTGATTTGTTCATCTCCCACTTGTTTCTCTATCTTACTTGTCAGATTCATACTAAAAAATGGACCGGTACCACTTCTCAAATGTACAATCGTGTTCGGCTGTGAAACAGCAATTGCGGAAGAAACGACATCACGGTATTTCTCTACTCTCTCCCCAGTACCATAAAATATCGCACTAATAATACTGCAAATAATCATGAAAATTAAGAACGCAGAAATTACCGTTAAAGTATTCGATATACGGGCTCTCCATTTACCGCGGCGGATGATCTTTTTTTCCTTGCCAGATCTGTTTCTTTTACCCTTTCCGAATTTTATGCTCTTATCCTCACTTGAAGCCGGCTTTTCTTCACCCATGAGTTCATCCAGATAAGCCTGATAAGCTTCCATCTTCTCCAGTTCGCGCTCTACTACATCCCTATCCTCGTCAGCAAGGGTACCTTCGCCGTACCTTCTTAACTTCTCCTTGAACTCCTCACTCATGTTCATTCCTCCTCCGCTCTGCTTCACGCAGCTTCTGTCTAGCTCGAAAGATTAAGATCTTATATTGGGACAGACCCACATTCATAATGTCCGATGCCTCCAGATAACTAAGACCATGAAAATCATGTAGCAGCAGTGCATGCCTCTGATTGTCCGGTAGCTCACCTATCGCAATCCTCATTTCTTCCCAACGTTCCTGCCGAAGCAGCGTGCTTTCCGTGGTATCTGGATGGGCGAGCTGTTTAAAAAAATCCTCACTCTGAACAGTACTGCGTCCTTCCTTCCGCTTATAATCTACGAAGGCATTGTACGCGACACGGAACAACCACGGCTTAATCTTCTCGTCTTTACAATCCTCCAAATATAAATAAGCACGGTAAAAGGTCTCCTGCATTAAATCTTCGGCCGCATGATGATCACCACAAAGGGAGCGCAAATAGCGGTAAATATCCATCACATACATCTGATATATTTCATCCAGTGAATTTCGCTTCATGCACTCCCCCCTTAACCTAACCACGTATACTCGCATAAAAAGTTACAGCTAAATTTAGCAACTAGTATGAATATACCAGTATTTCTATGGAAGAATGCGAAAAAAAGCCCGCTGACAAGGAGGTTAACTCCTGCCAACAGGCTTGTTAATAATTATCTGAATATTCATTGATCATTCAATTCCCCAGGTTACTCTGCTTACAGAACAACCTCAACTTCTTTGAGCATTTCACTAACAGAGATTAAACCGCCACCGGACAAGTACCAGTAGTTAGGATCAAGGTAAATGATTTTACCGTTTTTAAAAGCATTTGTATTCTTCACGAGATCGTTCTCAACTGCATCCTTCGCTGAACCGGATTTGCTGCCATCACTCTTCACAGCCGCATCTCTATCTACTACGAACAGATAATCCGGATTCTTGTCGGCTACATATTCGTAAGATACGCTTTGACCATGAGTGGATACTTCGATTTTATCATCCGCTTGTGCAAATCCGAATACATCATGGATAATACCAAAACGTGAACCTGAACCATAAGCACTGATTTTTCCTTCATTGGCAAGAATAATAAGAGATTTTTTACCATCAGCTTTAGCTTTCTCATTCAGAGCTTTAACAGAGTCAGTAATAGTCGCAAGCTCAGCTTCTACTTCAGCTTCCTTGCCAAAAATTTGGCCCAGCGTCTTCACATTCTTCGTGAAGGATTCCATGTAATTTGCATTATCTACAGCAACGTACAGTGTAGGTGCAATTTTGCTGAATTCATCATAAGAATCTTGCTGTCTGCCGGAAATGATGATCAGATCAGGAGAAAGACTATTTATTTTTTCGAAGTCAGGCTCTTTCAAACCACCGACATTCTCATATTTGGCATCGCTATATTTAGAGAGATAAGAGGGTACATTGCTTTGAGGCACTCCAGTCACCTCTACGCCCAGTTTATCCAAAGTATCGAGTGTACCGAAGTCAAATACAACGACTTTCTGCGGGTTACTCTTAATCGTAATTTCTCCAAGTTCATGCTTAATAGTAAGCTCTTTGGATTCTGTATTCGGTGCAGTAGTAGCCTCTGTATTGCCTGCCGCTGCTGTATTATTATCTGAAGTTGCTGCATTATTGGAGCCACAGGCCGCCAAGATTACGGCAAGAAACACTGTCATGATTAGTAAAGATACGTTCTTCTTCAAAATATTCACCCCTATAATTTATAGTCAAGCTATTTGAATTATTCGCGTTTACGTCAAGAAGCTGGCGCCTATCACTTCTAGCGTTACGTCATAATAATTTCAGAATATAAACGGCGTCTTGTTTAAAAATAGACACCAATTTTACGACCACCTATTGTTTCTATAGGGATATCCATGTCATATACATCCCTAAGCACTGCCGTATCAATAATTTCATCCACCGTACCCGATGAAGCTACCCGCCCATTCTTGAGCGCTACAATGTAATCAGAGTAACAAGAAGCAAAATTAATATCATGAATGACGAGCACAATCGTCTTGCCCTTCTCTTCTACCAATCGGCGTAACACCTTCATAATTTGTACAGAATGCTTCATATCCAGGTTGTTGAGCGGTTCATCGAGCAAAATATACTCAGTGTCCTGAGCCATAACCATTGCAATATACGCTCTCTGACGTTGTCCACCGCTAAGCTGATCAATATATTTATCCTGCATCTCTTGAAGGTCCATGTAAGCAATCGCTTCGTCAACGAACGCTCGATCCTCAGGTGTGAGCTTTCCCTGTGAATAAGGGAACCTTCCGAAAGAAACAAGCTCCTTCACGGTAAGGCGTACGCTGATATGATTGGACTGCTTTAGTACCGATATTTTACGAGCAAGTTCATTACTCTTACAGCTGCCAATTTCCTTTCCTTCGATCAGTACCTCTCCCGCGTCTTTGGAGATAAGTCTACTGATCATGGAAAGCAACGTGCTTTTACCAGCTCCGTTAGGGCCGATAAACGAGGTAATAGTACCCTTTTTAATGGATAAAGACACATCGTCAACGACGGTAACTCCGCCATAACGCTTGGTTACATGCTTAACTTCTACCACGACTTATTCTCCTTTAACAGCAGATAGACAAAGTAGACGCCACCTGCAAAATTAATGATTACACTAACCGTAGTAGTGAATCCAAACACACGTTCAACTAGAAACTGTCCCCCGACAAGAGCAATAATGCTTAGCAAAATCGTGCCGGGAATCAGATAGGAATGCTTATACGTACGGAACAACTGATGCCCCACATTGGCTACTAGTAAACCCAAGAAAGTGATCGGTCCTACTAAAGCCGTTGATATCGAAACGTAGATGGATACAATAACTAACAGCCTTTTGACTACATAGTCATAATTGATCCCTAAGTTAATGGCTTCATCTTTTCCTAAAGAAATAACATCTAAGTACTTCACAAATCGCATGAAATACAGCGTAGTTAGCGCCAGAACAACTGTAGACAATATCAGTAGATCACTGCTGACGTTGTTGAAGCTGGCGAACATTTTTCCTTGTAGAATCAGGAATTCATTCGGATCAATGAGCACTTCCATAAAAGAAGATGCACTCTGGAACATCGTCCCCATAATAAGTCCTACGAGCAGCAGGAAGTATATGTTTTGACCCTCTCTTCGGAACATTAGCTTATACAGCACACCTGAGAACAGAACCATGATGCAAGCTGAGAACAAGAAATTCACATTTTTATTCATAAACGTCATATTTGATGAGCCTAGGGCGTATACACCGAACGTCTGGATCAACATGTACAAAGAGTCTAGCCCCAGAATACTAGGTGTCAAAATCCGATTGTTCGTAATGCTCTGAAAAACTACGGTAGAGACAGCTATCACCGCTCCGGTAATTAAAATGGCCGCCAGCTTTCTCCCCCGACTGGGTAGAACATAATCCCAATTTCCCATAACATGATAGGTCATAAACAAGACGATGAGAGCAACAGCGCTTAAGGATAATATAGTTAGTTTCGTCTTCATCACTAATTCGCCTTTCTTCTCATCAGCAAGTAGATAAATAGACCACTTCCGATGACGCCTACCGTCAGACTGATGGATATTTCGTATGGATATATAATGAGCCTGCCCAGAATATCACAGAACAGGAGGAACACCGCACCGAGAATGGCAGTATGCGCCAGATTTTTTTTCAAGTTATCGCCTATGTATAGCGTTACTATGTTAGGTACAACAAGACCCAGGAATGGAATCGTACCTACGGTTAAAATAACAACTGAAGAAATTAACGCTACAATCACCAATCCTACGTTCACTACCGCTTTGTAGTTCATACCGAGATTGACGGAGAAATCCTCCCCCATACCGGCAACGGTGAACTTATTGGCGAAAACATACGCGAGAATGACAAGTGGAATACTGAGATAGATTAATTCGTATTGACCCTTAATAATCGTTGAGAAATCGCCAAGCATCCAAGACGAGATATTCTGAACCAAATCATTTTTGTAAGCAAAAAATGTAGTAATCGAGCCTACAATGTTCCCGAACATGAGTCCGACCAGCGGGATAAAAATACTATCCTTGAACTTGATCCGATCTAAGATTCTCATAAATATAAATGTTCCTAGTAGGGCAAAAACAAAAGCAACGAGCAGCTTCTGCATCGGTGTCGCCCCTGTGAACAGCATCAGGGACACGAGAATACCGAATTTCGCGGAATCCATCGTGCCCGCCGTAGTGGGAGAAACGAATTTATTTCGTGATAATTGCTGCATAATTAATCCGGCAATACTCATGCTTACACCAGCTATAATCAGTGCAGCTAAGCGTGGAATCCGGCTGACTAGCAGAGTCTGTATCTGAGATTCCGTAAGCGAAAAAAGATCCAAAGGTGAAATGTCTTTTACGCCTATAAACAAAGATATAAATGAGAATACTATTAGAAGTAGGGACAAATATTTTAGTTTCATGAGTTGTTCCTTATCTGTTTAATAGTTAAATAGTTTGACAAATAGATGATATTATCGGTATTGATAATGATTTTCATTTGCACTATGTTCGATTATACCTAAGCCCACTTTGAGGGTCAACCCTTTCGTATAGTAAAATTTAAAACAATTGAATTTTATAAATAACATTAAAAAAGAGACACCCTAATAGGCATCTCTTTATCACATGATCTATTTCCGCTAGCTATAGCAGTTATTTATACTTGTGCCAATCCTGATTACTGTTCTCCAACAGATGTGCAAAATCATTCTCAAGCCGCTTTTGCTCAGCTTTTCGCTGATCTTCAACCGCTTTACGAGCAGCTTCCTTGCGGTCATTCTCTTCCGCTTTCAACGCATCAGATTGTGCCTTCAGCTTTCCAAGAACATCACTGCTCAACAGGTCTTTTAGCGTAGCTGGTCCATCGGTCGCAGCAGGACGCGGAGTGGTAGGCATTTTCTTTTTTTTAGCCACTGTCAATCATCCCTTCTAGTTATGAATTAAATTGGAATTTGTTTAAATTATTGGTCTTTTCGTTTATAATGTTCACTAAGAGGTGAGCCATATGAAGTCCACTGATTTATGTCCCCAGCTACAAAAAAGTATGGATATTATCGGCAGGCGTTGGACAGGTTTAATTATCTACCAGCTCCTCCAAGGACCGCAACGTTTCAATGTGATTGAAGCAGCCTTGCCCATCAGCGGAAGATTGCTCTCCGAACGACTTAAAGAGCTGGAACTGGAAGGGATTGTCCTTCGAGAAGTATTCCCTGAGACACCTGTGCGAATCCAATATTCCTTAACGGATAAAGGACTTGCCCTGGAGACAGTTATCCGGGATTTGCAGCGTTGGTCAAAAATATGGATTGATTGTGACACAAATAGTGTAAGCTCAACACTCAAAATGTAAGCGTTTCAATTGTGGCAATTAGATTTTAAGTCCAACAATCACTAAATCACGTTCTATACCATCCAATTCAGCTACACCGGGTAGTAATCCCCACTGCTTAAAACCGAATTTTTCTAGCAAACCAAGGCTTGGATCATTATGTCCGAACACAAAACCAACTAGATTCTTAATGCCGAGACTAGGTGCTTTCTCAATGGCCTCTTTCAAAAGAATTCTACCGGCTCCACCACCACGGAACTTTTCACTCACGTATACACTAATTTCTGCTGTTGCATTATACGCTGGACGACCATAGAAGGATTGAAAGCTGAACCATGCCGCAATCTCATCTCCCTGCCTAAGTACCCATAAAGGACGATGGTGGCTGTTATGCTCATTGAACCATTTTTCTCTGTCTGCAACAGTAATAGGTTCCAGATCCGCAGTTACCATCCGTCCAGCAATCGTTGAGTTATAAATCTCCACAATAGCTGTTAAGTCTGTAGGTTTTGCATCTTCAATCCTGCTATTCTCCCAACTCATCCCTTGATTCCTCCAAATGTGTTAATTCACTCAGGCCGACCTGCTCCTGGCTCCATTGCCACAGCCGCTGCGCCTCTTGTTTATTCTGTGCTCTGGGAGTCAGCTCCTGATTCTTTCGTCGATAATAATATTGACCGGTTACCTCTTGCAAATCCGATTCTGTAGCCAAATAGATCGCTGTATCGGCTCCTTGTTCAGGAGTTAAAAAGAAGTATGACAGCAGCTTAAGGATCGACTTGCCAAAGCCTGTCTCCCGGTTAACACCTATATTTGTGCCCACTGCTCCTGGATGCACGCAATTCACCGTTACTCTTGTCCCTTGCAGGCGTGCTGCCAACTCTTTCGTGAATAGTATATTGGCTAACTTGGATCGAGCATAGGCTTTTGCGGGATTGAAACGGCGTGCGAGAGTTGGATCTTCATAGTGAAGTGCACCTATTTTGTAAGCACCGGAAGCAACCACAACGATACGGCCTTGCTCTGCTGCTTTTAAAGGCTCCAGTAACAGATTCGTGAGCAAAAAATGACCCAAATGGTTCACACCAAGATCCATCTCAAAGCCGTCCTTCGTAAGCTGACGCTTAATCGTGACTACCCCAGCGTTATTGATGAGTATATCTAGAATCGGATATTTCCGGGTGAATTCCTCCGCAAAACTGCGAATGCTCTCCAGCGAGGCCAGATCACACAACATCAGCTCGATATCCACGGAGTGGCTCTTTTGCTTGGCGGCAGCCAGTGCTTCCTCTCCACGCTGGCGATTCCGGCATACCATAATTACTTTGGCTCCCTTGCGAGCCAGTTCAACTGTCGTCGCTAGCCCCATACCAGAATTTGCTCCAGTTACAAGTGCAATTTTACCTCTCATCCCAAGAATCACTCCTCTCTCAACAACCGTACCCCAATAAGCTTCCGCCTAACCTTACGAGAAGTATATTCAAGATTATGTTACACCAACTAGTAGGCTCAAGAAAAGCTTCTTGTCAGGTTTTAAAAGTATAGGTGATCAAATATGCATCCTTCTTTACGGAAAGCTTGCGAATAGGCATGTTATGATTAGCCAACGATAGATGTAGTCCGTCTCGTGCGTCTAGTCTATTTTTGATCTATAATAGGAATATTGCAGTTCTAATCGTGAAGTTGAAAGGGGAACACCAACTATGAATAATGCTCTGACAAGCCTAGAGCAGCAAATGACGGGCGAAGGCCTTGATGCCCTGCTCGTAACAGATCCCAAACATGTCTACTATTTAACCGGATTCGCCAGCGATCCACATGAACGTTTTCTCGGTCTGCTGTTGATACGCGGAGAAGAGCCAATGCTCATTCTACCCGCACTAGATGCAGAAGCGGCTCAAGCAGCTTCTTCGGTCACCAAGATCATAACTCATAATGATACCGATAATCCCTATAACCTGCTTAAAGATTGTTTCGGCAGCAGTAAGCTAGGTACTCTTGGTATAGAGAAGGAACATTTCTCAGTAGCCCGTTTTGAGCATCTAACCGCAGCCGTTCCAGCAGAACGTTTTAGTGATATAGGTCAATTGCTGCGCAGCATGCGCTCCAAAAAGACCCCAGATGAAGTTAAACGCATGAAACATGCCGCTGAGCTAGTTGAGGAAGCTTTGCGCCGCGTGCTTACCCATGTGAAAACAGGCGTTACAGAAAACGATTTAGTAGCGGAACTGGAATATCTAATGAAAAAGGTTGGCGCTTCCGGCCCTTCCTTCGACACTATGGTGCTTTCTGGTCCAAAAACAGCCCTGCCTCACGGTGTTCCAGGCAACCGGGTCATTCAGCCAGGCGACTTCCTGATGTTTGATATTGGGGTGTATGCTGATGGTTATGCTTCTGATATTACACGTACCTTTGCTATTGAATCCGTGGACGACAAGCTAATCACGATCTATAACACCGTGCTGGCTGCCAACGAAGCTGGGATCGCTGCTTCCAATCCTGGAGCTCCTTTCGGTTCTGTCGACAAAGCTGCGCGTGATGTGATTGAGGAAGCCGGATTCGGAGAATATTTCTTGCACCGTGTCGGACACGGACTGGGTATGGATGTTCATGAATATCCATCACTCCATGGACAGAACGATGACATTATCGAGATCGGCAATGTATTCACCGTTGAGCCAGGGATTTATGTACCGGGACTAGCGGGTGTGCGTATCGAAGATGATCTGATTATTACAGCTGAAGGTGCGGAAACCTTAACAAGCTTCCCTAAGGAACTGACTATTCTTCATTTGTAGAAAAGAAAATATCAAGAGTATCCGAAAGATATTAAAATCAAAGATAGCCCATCCCTAATAAGTTGGAAAAGAATCACTTTCAACTTACTGTGATGGGCTTTCTCTTTTCCCGCACCATACTCGACTTGTTCAGACCCTTTCAAATCTATAATCCCTTTCAACCTTACAAACTCTTGTTTTATAAGTGAGTTTCAACATTTCATCTGCCATTTCCGCATATTGGTTATCTCCATCAGTTCGTTCAGATGTAAAAATCACTGCATATAAGGTGGTTTTGATGTGTTAGCAATCTCACTCATGACTTTGCCTCCGTTTTGTGGTTATTAATAGGCACATTTTTTGCTTTCTCCATTAATTTATACTATCTATATTAGCGCTTGAATAGAAACGAGCTGTTCAGTGAAAATAAAGTATCAGACTGGAGCTGTTGATTTAGCGTGTTTTTTGAATTGAAGAATCGCCAGCTTTTGAAAAATAAGTAGACTGCTGCTATTGTCATTGAACTAACGTTTCCCGTTTGTTCAAAAACTTTGTGTTAAAATACATTCCTAACAACTGCAGTTGTATTTTCCAAAATTCTCTCTCAGTTATAAGTTTTCTAATCCCCAATCGCTGTAGGTGTATTTTTTATTATGATAAACGTGTTTGAAATCTCTACAAAAATTCAGAAGTTTTCGGCTTCTTGTTTCAAAAGATCTATCACATGTCACTTATGGTAAGGTTCACCGTAACGGGGCTAGCGGCGAAAAAACTAAAAGGAGCTGCCGCGGCATGCTCCTTCGCTTAACGCTCTTAATGCTTCGATCGTCTTCTCAAGGTTTTTTGACGTGGTATGCAAATTTGCAAATGATCTTCACACAGGATAGCCTCCCTATCGTCAAGCTTGTTCCGCTGCCTTTAGCAAACGAAGCAACAGCTCCTTACGCGGTTCCTGCGCCTTTCGAGCCAATGCAGCCAGCTTCTCCGCCTTGCCTAAAATCGGGTACAGCACTCGTTCGGCCTCGTAATTCGGTAAAGCCTCGACATGCTGCACCAATAGCGATAGCTTGTCTTCACTTTCCAGTTCAGGCTGAATCCTCAGCTTCAGCGAATCATGAGAGCAACGCAGGCAAGCGACCAAGGCGGGCATCGAGCGTTCGGTTATGCCATGGGTCTCGGCGAAAACAGCTGTGAACTTGTCCTGCACCAGCTGATGCTCCTCGTCTACAAGGGCCATGTAGGTCTCTACCAACGGAAAATAGCGCTCGTCCGTGAGTCCCAGCCCGAATACGGCATAACTGCCCGGCATGACGCTTTTCTCACCTTCCGTATCCTCGTACCACACAAACTCTTCCATCGCCTCACGAGCGTATTCCTCCAATAACGGATACAGCTCGGAATAGGCCAGTGCATTTGCGAAAAAACGATGCGTATCCGATTTGGCAAGTCCTTTAATGGGTAATGCCTCTCTCACGCTGGATTTTAGCTTGATTTTGTATCTTTTTGGGAAACCCTTCCGGAGTAGGGAGAGAATGAACGAAATCGCCCGTTCGTACGCACCAGCCTCTTCTTTACGAATAACGACCGTAATGATGGAAAACACATCGTTAGCCTTGCATTCAGTCAACTCGTCACGCAGATGAACGTCTTCTCGCGCGAAGGTGTCGCTACCTTCCTTCAACATACGTTCGGCTTTGCCGCTGCCCAGCTGCCTCGCAAGCTCCAGAAAAGTCATGCCCTTGGCTTTACTGTAACTTGGCTCGTAACGAAGAATCATCACAGCGCCGTACAACAGCAGATCGATAGGCTGGTTCGGCTCATCCATATGCTTGAGAGCCTTATCCGGCTTGATTCCATTTTCATTGGTTCTGTATTCGGAAAGCGTAACATCATAGTGACGTGGCAGGAATACTTCCTCGGTCCAGTGGGTTAAAGCTCGAATGATATCGCTTCGATGCTCCCTCAGCGCTTGCGCCCGTTCTTTATTCAACGCCTGAATCCGGTCAAATATAGCAATCGTCCGTCCGACGTCCGGTTCGTTGAACAAATACGGGTCCAACAGATGGCGTGTCAAAAAGAAAGTTTCTAACGGCTTTGTCGGGTAAGCGCCCTTCTCCAGTTTTTGCTCGATATAGGACTCAACCCGCTCCAGAAGCTGCCGCTTTTTCTCTTCATATATGATGTCAAACACCGTTAATCTCACGGGCCCGTCTGCCGTTGCGAATCTTCCCTTCAAGCTAAATCGGTAATCGATAAGGGCCGACGTATGCAACTTGTCCAGTTTCTCCCTTACGATGCTCGCCAACCGGGGCTGCACCTCATGCAAGACCTCCTCCTGCGTAAAAGGAGACGCCTTCATCGACTTGCGCCCTGAAGCATTCCTTCTAAAATCCGAACTGCCAACGCTAGTCCTACCCGGTCGATAATCCAGCACAATGTCGTTAAAAATGCCCACTTGCAGCGTGGTACGCCTGACAGCGCCCTCCACGTCCTTTCGTTTCTCTTGTTCCTCAAACCACTCATAAATTGCTGCTTTCATCTCTTCCAGTGCTTCTTCCTGTAGTGCGTTCATGGTCTCCCGCCTTTTCCACATGTTTCTTCACTCATCGCATCCAAAATATCGTTTTTTTCCCTTCGGAAAATTCACTATCCTTGCGATTTCCGAGCAGCCAGCAGTAACAATTCCAACCCGCCGACATTTTCAGCTCTACACCACTTGCAATCCATTTATCGGCTAGTTCTTGCGCAATATCCGTTACTGCCAAAGTTACTGCTACCACAAAATCCGATAGCATAGCTGCCTCAATCCACCGTTCAATATCCGCCTCAGACATTACTTTAGGATCCGGGATCACTCCTGCAAAGTACATAGAGTCGTATTTCCATGTAGCATAGAGCGGCCAAGGTTGCTCCTCATTAAATCACTTATTTATCACCTAGCTTTATCCCCGCTATTCAACCTGTTATGTACATGAAAAGTTACCTTTGTCCCTGTACCTAACGTACTTGTGATATGGAGTCCTGTTCCAAAGTGCCGTTTTAATCGCAGATCAGTATTAATCAATCCGACGCCTGAACGACTATCTGCTTTCCTTTCTAATATTCGTTGCAATTGGACCTCGTCTATTCCGTCCCCATCGTCTTCAACGGTTATCTCTGCATGCGTCTCATAGACAGAAATCCGAATAAGAATCGTTCCTCCACGATTGCGCTTCATTATGCCATGTCTTATCGCATTTTCAACGAGAGGCTGGATCGTAAGAAATGGGACTTTTATGTCTCCACTGTCATCTGTCTCCCAAATAACCTGTAACCTTTCTTCAAACCGAACCTTTTCAATATATAGATAAGAACGTACTAGACTTAACTCCTCTTCTATCGGAACAAGCCTATCCATGTTTTGAAATTCAAATTTATTCCTCAGAAAATTGCTGAATTCATCGAGCAAAATACGCATCTTATCCAAATTAATATCACTTAAAGCTGTTACAGCATTCAACGCATTAAATATAAAATGAGGCTGGATTTGCGCTTGCAGCCATGCAGCTTCTAATCGCAGTTGTTCTCGAACGGATTGTTTAATCGTAGCTAACGCCTCAATCCGCGATTTTATTTCTATTGCTTCCACTGGCTTCGTCACATAATCGTTTGCCCCCGCTATAAAGCCGCTCTGAATATCTTTCGGTTGGCTTCTTGCAGTAAGGAGCAATACAGGGAGCTCCGTGAGTGTAAACCGCTCACGAATCATTCGTGTCAGCTCATAACCGGACATCTGTGGCATCATGATATCGGAGATGACCAGATCCCATTCCTTAGTGTCCAGTACAGCTAATGCCTCTTTACCGCTCGTTACCATCGTTAAATCATATTCGTCTGGTGGTAGTATGGCTTCAAGTACTTGAAGGTTGACAGGATCATCATCAACAACTAATAGAATCGGACGTTCACGATTCATTTCTATTAAAGTTGTTTGATTCGTAGCTGGCGGAATCTTCACTTTTTCCATATACACTGAGGAGGCTATTTCTTGAATCGGCATGGATTGTAATGGTTCAAATGAGTTGGTCAAATCATTCTCTTCCTCCTCTTCCAAACCTGCTAGCCTTAATGAAAATGTGAATTTTGAGCCCTCTCCTAAAACAGAGGACACTACTAACGTACCTCCATGAAGCTCAACCAGTTGCTTGCTTATACTTAAACCCAACCCAAAGCCACCATCAATCATAGTCTCACTCGTGCTGGCTTGCTCGTACGGACGGAATAGGCGCTTAAGCATGTTCTCATCCATTCCGATCCCGGTATCAGCAATAACGATATAGGCTCGTCCATCTTTTACAAAAGCTTGAATCGAAATGACCCCATCATTCGTATATTTCACAGCATTATGAAGTAAATTGAAAACGATTTGAACAACCCGGTTCTCATCCGCATTTACTGGAGGAAAATCTTCAGGAATTTGATTTGCAATTTTTACAGACTTCACATCTGCATTTAATTGCAGCATATCAAGTACTCCGGTCACAATTGGCTGAATATATATGACTCTTTTGTGTATGCGCGGATTGCCTTCCCGTAAACTCATCACATCAATTAAATCGTCTAATATCAATGTCATTCGACGTCCTACAGATAAACCCGTTTCAAGCTCTTTGATACTCCTTTCCTGCAACAAATGCCGCTCCCGTTTTAAAACGGATTGTGACATATTAAGAATACTATGAAGCGGATTTTTAAATTCATGAGAAGTATTTGCTAGGAATTGATCTTTATGGTCATTCATCCTTTGCAATGTTGTCGCAAGCTCTTTCGTGTTCGCATGCATGATAAAATAATCTTTAAACCATACAGAGGCTAAACAAGCTATCGCAATAATCAAATCGAACGGATAATAGACAAGACTCAAACCGCTATCCAGCAAGATTAACGACCAAAGAGCATAGTTCATCAACGCAAGAAAAGAGAAAAGGAGTAAAAGATTGCTCTTTAAATCTTTAATTACTTTTTTAAACATCGTAATCAGCGTTATAACTGCAGCAGTACCACCTAATACATAATAAATAGGGAAGAGCATGATCACCTGAGTTGGATTTAAAAACAACGTGATGCCGGCAGTCCCTAGATTCATTATTTTATAGACAGGGTACATCCTACGCCAATATGGAAGCTCGCGATGATTCGTACACTGGAGCAAAGCATAGGCTGCAATAACGAAAGCAATATTAGTCAGCCTAAAATCCCAATCAATTCCAATGTAAAATAACTGATGGAACAACTTCTCATCCGTACTAAAGACACTCGTGATCGTTACACATAATGCAAGCAAACTAAAATAAAGCAGCTTCTTTTCCTTATTTCCTATTAAATACAAAATAAGTGCATAGACAGCGTGCATAATAAAAATAATTGCTGCTAAAAACTGCATAAAAATGGAAGCCTTCATCTCTTTGGCAATGGCTTCTTCTGAACCGAATTTTATGGATCGGACAATGCCCCCGCTTCGACTATCCACATAATTTGCCGCCTGAATCACGAGTTCGATTACACCGTTGTCATCTGCTGTAAAGGTTGTAGAATAAGGTAGGTCCTTCGAAATATATTCATCCTTTGTTGTCGCCACCTGTCCGGATTTAGTAAGTAATCGACCGTTTACATATAATTCTGATGCAGTGCGTACACTGGGTACACGAATACTATAATTAAGATGCTTCGCCGGGTCTACATAAAGAAGCAAACGATAAGAGCCATACCCGTATGGAGATGGCTTGTCAGCATGCAAAACTTCACTCCATCCTCCCGGTACCTGAATGTGTCTTGGCGCATTATCGCCTAACATTTGTTGCCGACTACCATCTATCAACCATTGCGAGGGATAAAACTCCCATTCCCCATCAAGTAAGTGAATGCTGCCATCTTCTGCATTCCAATTGCGTAAATCGAATTGCCCATTATGAATTGACGCCTGTTTGGGATATTGAAACGCTTCCATCCATAAAATGCGAAAACCAGTTAAAATAACTAATATGAAAACTAGCAATAACATTATATAGCTCTTTTTCATTTGATATTTGGATGAGTGAGTTTCCACGAAGTATTTCTCCCCTAGTCATTTTCTTCTAAGACATTTAAATAAGTACTCTCCATAATTTACCACAGTTAATATAGGAGAAACAGACGATAAAGACATCTTGATGTCTATTATATAGAAATACCGACTTGGAATTTCGCGAGTTTGTTGTTCACAAGAAAACTATAGCATGTTCTTTTCAACTAAACTGCCAGTTAGTTGAACAAATAAAAAAACGGCTGCCTAAGCAACCGCTGTTCCACTAACTACCCCGTGAGCTCAATGATCTGAAGAAATTGTTTCACTCAAGCTATTCCTCAGAAATCTCTACGTACTATCTAAACCCAATTTGACGCCGAAATTAGGCATTAACCTTGCCTAGGGCGAATATCTTAACGGGGAAATACATTAAAAAAAATGAGGCGATACACTTGGGATACTTCGTTACTGTGGAACCGGGCGTAAAAGTATTTATAGAGGACATCAATCCGAAGGGAAATAAAACGATACTTTTTATTCATGGCTGGCCGCTAAACCATAACCAGTTCGAATATCAGTTCAATTTCCTTCCTAAGCTCGGATATCGTTGTATCGGAATGGACTGGAGAGGATATGGCAATTCGGATAAACCATTCGATGGTTACGGTTTCGATAGATTAGCAGATGATCTTCGTATGGTCATCGAAGCGTTACAGCTAAAAAACATAACACTGGCAGGACACTCTACCGGAGGAGCGATCTCAATTCGTTATATGGCTCGTTATAAAGGGTACGGGGTATCTAAACTCGTCCTGATCGACGCTGCGTCTCCATCAAGCGTTCCAAAAGAATTTACGAATAAAATCATCGAAGAGACAAACAATGACCGTCCGAAAATGCTGCAAAACCAAACGGAGAGCTTTTTCTTTCAGTACATTTCTGAAGCGAAATCCGAATGGTTCTTTCTAATGGGTTTACAAGCTGCGAATTGGTCGACCTCCGCCATTATGGTCACGCTAAGAGACGAGAATGTTTACAACGATCTTGGACAAATCGATGTGCCCACATTAATTATTCATGGAATTCATGATAAAGTCGTTCCGTTTACCCAAGCTCAGGAAACAAATAAACTGATTAAAAATTCGCAATTAGTTCCATTCCAATACAGCGGCCATTGCCCTTTTTTGGAGGAGCGTGATAGATTCAACCAACTATTATCTTCTTTTGCATAACGCCTCGGATTAGCCGCACCATCGCTCCCAATAATATAGTCCGATAATGCCCGATGATTGAGCAAACCTGCCCGTTAGCTTAATAAAGCAGCGTCAATCTAATACCTAGCTTTCAGTTCATTAATTCATCTTTTGGATACAACTGCTCTGCTGACATCTTCACGCCTACATTCCCCACATCCCGCGAATCGACTCTGCCTCTTTGACCATCCTGCCGACTAGTTCCGAGACCGTAGGGGTATCATGGATCAACCCTGTCACTTGGCCTGCCCAGCCGATGCCCTCTTCTTTGACATCATCATAAATCCAGCGCTTATTGGCTGCACCGCTAATATATTCTTTTAAGGCTTCATAAGTCGGAGTCACACGCTCAATTTCGAGAATCTTATCTATGTACTCACTACGTAGCACTCGCGCGGGCGCTCCGATAGAGCGTTTGATTACGACTGTATCTGACTCAGAGCTTTCTACTAGGGCTTTTTTATAAGAAGCAGCCGCATGAACACATTCAACCGTAGCAACGAATCGTGTGCCCATTTCAATTCCCTCAGCCCCCAGTGCATGGGCCGCCATCCATCCGCGGCCATCCCCGATCCCGCCTGAAGCAATCACAGGAATATCAACCGCATCAACTACTTGAGGAACGAGCACCATAGTCCCTACATCATCACGTCCCAAGTGGCCTCCTCCCTCCTGCCCAACAACAATAACCGCAGAAGCGCCTAATTGTTCAGCTTTTTGGGCTTGTCTGCGTGAAGAGACGAGCACGAGCGTTTTAATATCAGTCTGCTGTAGCATTTCCAGTATAGGGGCCGGATTCCCACCGGTGAGACTCACCACGGGAACCTTCTCGTCGATGGCGACCTGCACCCGATCTTCATAACCAATACCATGCACACCGATGGCAAAATTAACGCCAAAAGGCTTGTCCGTCAAAGTACGTACCCGTTCTATTTCTGAACGTAAAGCCTCTGCGCTCGGAAGACTCATCGCTGTGACCTGACCCAATCCACCAGCATTCGAAACGGCAGCTGCGAGGTCTGCATAACCTAAATAAGCAAGCCCACCTTGAATAATAGGATACTCTATGTGTAATAACTCCGTAATACGTGTGTTCCATTTCATCTTCATCTACACCTTTCCTATCTTTAACCACAGCAGAATCACAGCAAATAAAAGAGCAATTCCCCCTGCCAGATAATCCATTTTCTGAAATTGCAATACCCTATAAGAAGTTCTTCCTTTACCATTTCCATAAGCACGCGCATCAATCGCATAGCTCAGCTGTTCAGCACGTTGAATCGTCGTGAAGAGCAAAGGAATAATGGTCGGGACATAAGCAAATATCCGTTTAGGCAGTGATAATGCTGTAAGGTCATAACCTCTAGCCTTTTGTGCGAGCAGAATACGATCCAGCTCCTCCTTGATGGTAGGAATAAACCGGATCGCAATCACTATCATTAAGGAGAATTGTTCTACGGGTACCCCCATTTTGGATAGAGGTGCAAGTAGCTTTTCAAGACCATATGCTAAGTCTAGCGGTTTAGTCGTTAACGTTAATACTGAGGCTAATAAGATGAGCAATATAATACGCCAAACAAAACGTAATCCTGTTCGCAGTCCCTCTTCAGTTACCTCAATAAAGGACCACGACCAGAGGATCGTTCCTTTGGTGAACACAGCATTATACAGAAGGGTAAACAGCAAAACAAATAATAACGGCCGCAGCCCCCGCCAGAAGAAATGAATAGGAACCTTCGACAGCAGCAAAATTCCGAATACAAAAACAGTTGCAACTGCATAGCTAAGCCATGTTCCAAGCATCAGAAAGCTAAGCATGAGAATCACGATACTAACAAGCTTTATACGAGGATCTAAACGATGGAAAATCGAATGCGTCTCCACATATTGACCCACTATTACGGAATCAGCCATGTAGACGCCCCCTCGAATGCCAAATTGGCTGAACAGCATCGAAGATATCCTGCTCTTTACAGCTAGCAACCTCTATTTTTTGGCCAGATAGTTCCTCTACTAGCTTCAAAAGCTGTACGGGTTCAGGCATGGACAAGCCCAGATCCACCAATAATTCTTCCTTTTCCATAAATAGTGTTCTGGGGTCAAAATGTCCTTCTAGCTGACCTTTATGGAAAACCAAAACCTCATCCGAGTACTCAGCAACATCCTCCATCTGATGCGAAACGAAGAGAATGGTGCGCTGATTTTGTTGCTGCCAAGTCTTCAGTAGCTTCAGCAAAGATACTTGGCTAGCTGGATCTAGCCCCGCTGTCGGTTCATCCAAAATTAGCAGCTTCGGATTCGTCATCAACACGGAGGCAATGGCCACACGACGCTTTTCTCCACCGCTTAATTGGAATGGATTTAAGGGGAGAATGCCCTCTGACAGACCCACTTGCGGTAAAATCCTTTCAATCGCCTCCGTGATTTGCTGGCGTGAAGCACCCTGCAGATTCAGAGCAAAAGAAAGCTCCTTTTGCACCGTAGTTTCGAATAGCTGATGCTCTGGATACTGAAACACAAAGCCTAGCTCCGGGACGACCTTTAATTGTCCTTTGGCATCTCTGGGAGCAGGCTGCTGATCAATCCAATATTCTCCTTTTACGGTGGGAATCAAGCCCTTCAGCACTTTGACAAAGGTAGACTTTCCTGCACCCGTGGGACCGATAATCGAAATCCATTTACCCGCAGTTATGGTGCAGTTTATATTGTGCAAAGCCATATGATCAGCATAGTTTACACTTAAATTATCTAATTGGTAGACCATTGTGATCGAATTATCCCCTTCCAATCGGCTGTTGGCGGCACTTCTGAATGGAGCAATGCATGTACACGCACGGCAAAAGGCAGTTGTAATTGATAGTCCGCAACAGGCATCGTTTCAAAAAAAGCCAGTGGAGCACCATCATACTCAAGTCGCCCTTGATGCAGGAGTAATAATCGTTCTGCTGAAAGCACTTCCTCCATATGGTGAGTGATCTGAATAATGGTCAGACCTTGACGATGCAGCTCTTGCATAATGGCAAGCACCTGCTGCCTTCCCTGAGGATCAAGCATAGAGGTGGCTTCGTCAAAAATAATGACTTGCGGGTGCATTGCCAATATAGCCGCAATAGCGACACGTTGCTTCTGACCTCCAGAGAGCTGATGTGGCATAGCGTCCAGGTAATCCTCCATATGAACAGCCTGCAAGGCATGCTCCAATCGACTGCGCATTTCCTCCCTTGGCACACGAACGTTCTCCAAACCAAAAAGCACCTCATCCATAACGGTTGTGGTGATAAATTGATCCTCTGGATTCTGAAAAACAAAGCCAATTTGCTGATGAATATCTGCAAGATCAGCTGGCTTTGTGGTGTCTAGGCCCTTAAACTGTACAGCCCCTTTTCGCGGTAGCAGCAGTCCGTCCATGAGCTTTGCAATGGTGGATTTGCCAGAGCCATTCGCGCCAACAATCGCCACAAACTCTCCTGCTTCTATCGTAAAGCTGATATCCTCTAGGACAGGCTGACCCTTTTTATAATAAAAATGAACTTGATCGAAGGTAAGCATTTATTCACTCCCCTTTTGACGATGCCAAGTAGCGAAAAATGCCCCAATGCTGTTCTCGGAAAATGCAGGTGCAGGCTTCTCCCATTTCGTCACTTTTGATCCATTCACAGCAAAGATTTCACCGGTTAAATCCGCGTCAGACTCACTCAATAATGCAGTCACAAAGGAAGCAATATCCTCCGGGCCACCTATTCGCCAAAAGTCTGGGAACGGTTCATTACGACTGGCATGTTTCGCTTTCAAATGATCAATGACAGGTCTGGTCATATCTGTTAAAGCGGCTGGCGAAATCGCATTGACTCTAATTTGATCACGTTTAAGCTCCGCTGCTAGTGTCCACGTCATTCCAAGTATTCCAGCTTTGGCTGCACTATAATTCACCTGACCCACAGAACCTGTTAGTCCAGCCGTAGAGGTCATCAACAGGATATCGCCACCTGTCTGGCGCATATATGGAAGTACGCGTTGAATGCTATAGTAGGTGCCATTTAGATGTACATCCAACACAGCCTTCCACTCTTCATCCGTCATCCGTAGACATTTCTGATCCTGCAAATTCCCAGCGTTAGCTATCAATACCTCAATACGGCCATACCGTGTAATAACCTCATCCACCATTGCAGTGACCGCAACTGGATCTGCTACATTAGCAGAGTATCCTGATGCCTCACCACCCGCCTGACGAATCTCGTGGACAACCTCATCGATTAAGACTTGTTTTGTACCATTTACAACCACTACATAACCGGACTTGCCGAGCTGCACGGCAATACTACGCCCGATCCCTCTGGTTGCTCCAGTAATTAAGGCTACTTTGTTCATCACTACACCTCTTTCACTGAAAAAGCTCCCGAAGCAATAACATCGCCTGCTTCTGTTGTAAGGGTCACTTTAACCAGGCAGTCATCCTCCGAAAAATCAAAAATCACGACATTATCGACCTCTATAGGCTTATGAAATTTCATATCATATTGAGTGATCCACTGTGCCTGATGCTCCTCGATATATAAGGATTGGGCTAATCCCATTAGATACATCCCATGCGCAATGGGCCGCTTAAATCCAGCCTCAGTTGCAGCATCCTCATCTAGATGAATAGCGGCCAGATCTTGGGAAGCTGCTGCATATTGCCGGATAGCCTCAGCAGTTATGCATTTTCTCATCATGATCATCACCTACCCGAATTAACACCGTTTCTGCGGTGACTATAAGCTCTCCTTCACATTTACAAACCAGCGTATGTGTGTAAAAGGTCAGCTTGCCCTGCCGGCCATCTTTTTGCACCTTGCTCGTTAATGCTAATTCACAATCTAACGTCATCCCTGCCGTAATCGGAGCTTGATATGAGAATTTCTGAGTGCCGTGAAGCAAGGGCTCTCCCCTGCTAAGCCAAGGAATATCGAAGACCTGCCAAAAAATAATAGGCATCGTAGAAGGAGCAATCAGATTGCCATTAGTCGTCTGCACGGGTGCCTCAATACTCTGTGCGTAATCCGATATCCACTCTGCAGTCATAAGAATCTGAAGTCGGACACTGTTCATTCCGTAACCTCCACAAGCGTTGCCAGCCCCAACCCGCCGCCAATGCCCAAAGTGGCAAGTCCCCTTTTATAAGGCATATGCTGCATTTCAGCACATAAGCGAGTCATTAAAATCGCTCCGGACGCCCCATATGGATGACCGATAGCTAATGCGCCTCCTCCAAGATTGACCTTTTCCTGTGGGATCTGAAGCTCATTCAGTGAGGCTAGAACTTGCGAAGCAAAGGCTTCATTAAACTCTACGATATCTAAATCGGCTATGGTCAGCTGTTGACGATGTAACACCTTTTGAACAGCTGGAACTGGGCCCATACCTAAATAATTCGGATCTACACCTGCTGCTTGCGCATCTACGACACGCAGGATAGGTTTAAGCTTGAGTTGCCGACATTTCTCACGGGACATCATTAATAGAAGCGCCCCACCATCATTAATAGGACAGGCATTTCCAGCGGTGACAGTACCCTTTTCTTCAAAGATTGAAGGTAGCTTTCGCAGCTTGTCCAGGCTCGTATTAGCCCTTGGACATTCGTCGGTGTTCACCCACTCCCCCTCAACCAGAAGAGGTACAATCTCCTGCTGAAACCTACCACTTTGCTGAGCATGAACGGCCTTCTGATGGCTTTTCAAGGCATATTGATCCTGCTCTTCTCGCGAAATCCCATACTTCCGCGCTACATTTTCCGCAGCAATTCCCATATCCGGATCACCGTAAGCGCTAGGTGTAAAATGAGCACGGGTATATAGCTGCGGAACCCCCATCAAGGTTTGGGGCTTAGCCATTTTCCAAGGGGCACGACTCGTGCTCTCAACACCGCCCGCTAAATAAATCTCACCAGCGCCGCTTTGAATAAGCCGTGCTGCTATATTAATGGCCTCTAGCCCAGAACCGCACTGCCGATCCACAGTAACGCCCGGAACCGAAACAGGCAGTCCCGCTTCAAGCGCAGCTACCCGGGCAATATTTCCACCCGGACCGACCACATTTCCAATAATCACATCATCGATCATATCGACGGGCAGGTTCGTCTCTGCCACAATATGCTGAATAAGCGGCGCCAGTAATGCTTCCGGCTCAAATGTACTTAATAAGCCGCCCATCCTGCCAATCGGTGTACGTTTTGCCATAACAATTACTGCTTCTATCATACCATCGCTCTTTTCACATAGTCTTTCATCGCTTGCCGGGCAATTTTGCCACTGCTTGTATAGATAAACTCATCAACTGTCAGCAGTTGCTTCGGCGCTTTGTAACTTGCTAAATACTGGCGACAATAATTCTTTATTTCGTCTATAGATAAATGCTTTGCACCATTCCATTTCACGAGGACTGCCAGCTGTTCTCCCCAATAATCGTCAGGGACGCCAAGCACCATTACTTCTTGTATTTCCGGAAGATGCTCCAGTACTCGCTCTATTTCCTCTGGATAAACGTTCAGCCCACCGGAGATGATTCTATTTTTCAAGCGACCCGCCAGATATAAATAACCAGCTTCATCCTGATAAACATAATCCTCCAACACAAGCCATCCCTCTCGAAAAGCTGCTGCGGTCTCCTTCGGCAATTGATGGTAGCCTAGAAATATCATATCACTTCGCACATATAACTGCCCAATCTCCCCCGTAGGGACTTCACGGAACTCTTCATCACGAATGGAAATTTGCACTCCGGGATAGGGCTTGCCTACAGAGTTCGGATTATGCTCTTCCAGAACATCCAAATAACTAATATAACTCGCTTCTGAGGAACCATAGGATTCATAGAGACGCGTTCCAGCGAACACTTCTATACCCTTTTTTTTGGACAACTCCGACCACTTTGCACCTGAGCTAATAATCGCATCAATCTGCGTCTGCCCAGGAACAGCCTGCTGCATCATGGATTCAAGCATTGTCGGTACAACAAACAACACCACACCCGGAATCTGCTTGCACAGCTCTAACACCTGTGTGGCGCTAAATTTTTGCGTAATATGAAAGTTTGCTCCACCATACAGACTCTGCATTACAGCGAACAAGGACAGCGAATGCACAAACGGACCCGGTGCTAAAACATCCTTCATAGAGTCTAATTCAAAGGCAGCACTCGATACCTCAAAGCTCTTTAACCACGATAAATGGGTACGCATATATCCTTTGGGGAGCCCCGTTGTGCCTGAAGTAAAGCCGATAAATAATAACTCATTCGTCTCATCCAATTCAGCTTCTGGCTTCAGAGCCTTCAACCACTGATCATAGGAACCTGTTCGTTCATTTGAAAAAGTCAGCGTTGGGATGGCTTGGTCCTTGAAGACCAAATTCTTTGCAGCTTCCGGCTCGGCAAAAATCATTGTCGGCTGGCACTGCTCTATAATAACCCGCAGTTCATTTGCACTCCACTTGGGATCTAAAGGAATGGGAACACAGCCTGCATAAATAGCCCCCAAGAAAACCTCGACAAATTCAATGCGATTCGTAGATAAAATAGCGATTTTGTCATGCTTAAGGCCCTTTTGCTGTAGACCATTGGCAATTCTCCGCATCGCTTGCACTAATGTTGCATAGGTATGAGTTGCTTGGTCATGGGTTAAGGCAATGCTGTCGGGCTGTTCTGCTGCATGACGCAGTATAGGAACTACTAGATTCATCCTTCACCACACCTATTCGTAATTTCTGTGACTACCGATTATGTACTCTCTCTTCGCTCGGGATACAATTAGAATGGCTACGATAGCTTATTTTAGCTTTATATTAATTTTATGTACATATTTATATGGAACGATTAAGCCCTCTTACGACTAAAAAAATCAAACAGCGCGCATCGATTATGATCGGTACGCGCTGGCTGTATTGTTGTTTATTCCTTCTTATGAGCGGATGATGGTATTCCATCTTCAGCAAAAGTAAAAGTTCGGGCGATATATAAGATAGGTGTGCTTACTGCGGTTAGTAAGAATTTCGCTAGATACGTTGTAAGCAAAATTTCAAACCACACACTCCAGTTATACAACCCAGCAAATGCAATGGTACAGAAGATTAGTGTATCCACAAAGGAGCTAACCATCGTACTGCCGTTGGAACGAATCCACAACTGACTTGAAGTGCTGTAATATTTGCGAATCCAGGAGTACAACCGAACGTCTAGGAACTGACTAATGAAGTAAGCAGTTAGACTACCCAACGCTAGTCGAGGCATCAGACCAAAGATCGTCTCCAAAGAAGACTGAGCAATATCGGTCTCTTGCGGCTTAAATACTAGTACCATCTGCATAATGACTGTCGTCATAAGCAAGGTGAAGAAGCCAAACCAAACCGCTTTACGTGCTTCTGCTCTTCCATACTTCTCATTAAGCAAATCGCTGGTCATATATAAAGTGACATACATCGTATTTCCGAGTGTCATCACGATATCAAATGGCATAGCAATCGTCTTAGCTACCTGAATGTTTGCAATTACAGTAGCGATACCTACCCAGGCATACATTCCACTTTTGCCGAACAGGCGGTAACAGAGTAGAAAAAAAGCAAAATTGACAATAACAAATAAAACTCCCCACATCAAATTAAACATATTGCTTAAACTCCTCCTAGTTTTGTTTACGCGGGATGGTTACGAACCGCGGCTTACATTAAGTTTTGGAACAAAACATTAATACTCTATCACACTGTCGTCAAACAATCCATAAAAATAAACAATTTATGAAATGGGTATTTATACCCATTTTTATTAACTAAAAATAAAAGTGTCAGTAATAATTCATCTTTTTCAGAAAAATATGCTATATAAACTAAAACTTTCACTATTCATCCAGAGGTTAATTCTATAGAATAGTATCAAACACTTCATTCCCGATCCATTTAGTTGATATATTACATAACTATGGAATATATTGCAGGTTGCCAGTCAATAGCAGTCGGTAGGGATATAAAGAAATGGGGCTTCGCTGCCCATAAAAAGGGGGAGAACAATATGTTTCGTTTCAAGCAGTCGATCAGTCGCAGATTTACGCGTTTATTATTTGTAGTTCTATTACTCACGTCTCTTTTGTTAAGTACCAGCTTCTACTTTATATCCACCAGTATTTTCAACAGCTATGTCATGCCACAAATCAATCAAATTCTAACTGCAGCTGCTCAGGACGTATATAAGAATATAAATACAATGCATGCTCAGCAAGCACTAAAGAAAAACGAACAAGCAGCCACCAATCTTGAATTCTATTTCCAGGATAAGAGAAAGCAGCATGGGGTTGAGACTATTTTTCTACTCAATCTAAAAGGCAAGGAAGCTGAGGTTCTGTCTGTAGATCATGATGCAAAATTAAAGCCGGAGGAAATTGTTAAAGTATCCTCTGCAATGCAGCAAGCTCTTAAAGGAAAGAGTGGACTAAGCGATACATACAAGGACTCGCATGGTGTACATAAGTCAGCTTATATCGGAATTCCCGGAAGTACGATGGTTATCGGAATAAGCAGTGATGTAAGCTTTATTCAAGAAAAAACAGACAGTATTCTGTGGACTAGTGCCGGGATCACTCTGCTAACGCTGATCATAGGCTCAACTGGTGCCTGGTTTATGAGCATGCGGATTACTCGTCCTATCTCAAAGCTTGCAGCTTACAGTGCCCGTCTTGCAGAGGGAGATTTCACAGAGGAATTAACGGTTAAAGGCAGTGATGAGGTAGCTCAACTGTCCAGAAGTTTCCAAGCAATGACCCTGCGCCTAAAAGAAATGATTGGACATGTACTCGTCACCTCAAATACTGTGGTCACCGATTCCAATTCTTTAAGGGAACGTGTTGAGGTCCTAAATGAAATGGCAGACCACTCTAGTACATCTGTTGTAGAAATTGGCAAAGGTAGTACGACCATCGCGAGCAGCGCTCTAGATAATTCAAAAGCTATGGAAGAAATCAATTTCGGCATTCAGCATATTGCTTCAGCAGCCACCGAAGTCACTGAGCAGATCAGTGAAGCTTCCGCTGAAGCGATTGGCGGTAATGAGATTGCCCAAAGTGCCGTTCTGCAAATGCGCCATGTTGAACGTGCCTCCCTGCAGTCGCTGGAGCAATTACAAGTTATGAATGAACGTTCAGTAATGATCGGAGAAGTCGTTCATAGTATTACTGAAATTACGAAGCAAATCCAAATGCTGTCGCTCAATGCTTCGATCGAAGCAGCACGTGCAGGAGAACATGGACGCGGCTTTGCCGTGGTTGCCGGAGAAGTACGCAAGCTTTCCGAACAATCCCGTAATGCGAATGAGCAGATTCGTGATTTCCTACTCGGACTTCAGGAAGATATGAATCGCTCCGTTACTGAGATGAACCATGTGAATTCTGAGGTAGCCTCCGGGGTAGGCAAGGTGGCAGAAGCGGGCGATGCCTTCAATCACCTTCTGATTCTGATCCAAAGCATCAATCAGAATATTCAATCTGTATCTGCGGCTACGCAGCAAATCTCAGCAAGTACAGAAGAAGTTAGTGCTTCCGTTGAGGAAACCGCACAAATCACTTCAAGATCCCAAGAAAGTGCGGACACTCTATCCGAGAACTCCGAGCGCCAACGTATAGAGCTTGAAGGACATGCAGTAACCGTGCAGCATCTATATGAGCAGGCTAAGAAGCTTCAGGAAGCTGTGCAACAATTTAAGATCTAAAGCTTAGGCTTAAATAAAAACAACCCGTTCACACGAAAGTGTTGAACGGGTTGTTTTGTTAGTGTCTCGGCGCCCAAAGAATGACTGAAACGCCGATCACACAAATAACAGCACCGACCCAGTCATATACATCGGGTGTTTTCTTGTCTACAAGCCAGCCCCATAACACAGCAAGCACAATAAACACCCCGCCGTAGGCTGCGTACACTCTTCCGAAGGACGGAAACTTCTGCAACGTAGGGATGATGCCATAGCCAATCAGAATCACAGAACCTACAAGACCATACCAGAGAGGTCTTGATTCTCTTAGCCATAACCATACTAAGTATCCGCCTCCAATCTCAGCAAGGCCGGCAATTACAAATAGTAGAATGGCAGCAACCATGTCATCCCTCTTTCCTATTGAACTCTAAAAATATCACTATGTGGACCTGCAAGCATCCGGGCCACCAAACAACTGGACCCACAAGCATCAGCAGTGGATATAAACAGATTGAGCCAGCTGGCTACTATGCGTCACCCGCAGGAGCCACTCATATGAAATTGTGCTGGAGCAGCACTAATACTAGTAGGAGCACAGCCTCTAGCAGCTCATTCAGTGCGCCATACACATCGCCGGTGAGCCCGCCGAGCCGGCTGCTAATCCGCCGCGCAGCAACGGTGCCGCTGGCCAAGGCCGCAGCTGGCAGCAGTAACGCTGCCGCCAGATGCAGCGGCCACGCGGCTAAGCCAGCGCCGAGCGCCAGAGGCGCACCGGCTGCGGCTAGCGAGAGCAGCGCGGCTATCGCCAGCACGCGCCGCTCATGCGAGGGAGCGAGGCCGGCGAAGCTCGCGGCCAGCCCCTCGTTCCCGCGGGCAATGGGATAACGCACCATTGCCCGCACCATATACCAGCGGCTCCAGATCGCTGGCAGCAAGAGCAGTGGCAGCTCGTAATAGGCGTAGCCTTCGATTAATGCTGCCACTAAAGAGGCCTTTAACAGCAAGAGCAGCACGCAGGCGAGCACACCCATCGCACCCACACGGCTGTCCTTCATAATCTCCAGGATCCGTTCCCTCGGTCGGTAGCTTAGCAGACCATCCGCAGTGTCCATCCAGCCATCGAGGTGCAGACCTCCGGTGAGTCCTACCCATAGAATGAGGGTAATGACAGCGGCTGGCCAAGCTGGTAAAATCAATCCCGTCAAAGCTGCCCCAGCAGCTACGCACAGTCCGATAGCTGCACCCACCACAGGATAGAACAGCACACTTCGGCGCAGCAGCTCAGGAGAAAATCCAGGGTCACTCTTTACAGGAAACCGGGACAAAAACTGAAAGGCAGCCGCGGCAGCATCCCTGCGCTCCCTCATAAACGATACTCCCTGCTCTTGAGTTCAATTGGAATACCCGCAGTCACTAAAAAAACCTGCTCGCATTGCCGAGCAAGCAGCGCGTTCATACGTCCTGCCAGATCACGGTACAATCGGCCAAGCGCATACTCCGGAACAATACCGTCTCCAACCTCATTAGTGACCAAAATGAGGTTTCCTTGAAATGTGCGCACACTGTCTTCAAGTCTTGTAATTTCGCTCTCAATCAACTCTTGCCTATCCGTAAATCCTTCCATGGCTAGCAGTACATTCGATAACCACAACGTTAGACAATCTACGAGAACCGCCTTTTCACCAGATAAACGCTTAAGAAGATCTGGCAAATCATAAGGCTCCTCTAACGTCTCCCAAGCATATCCGCTTTGCGAGCGCTGTTGCTGATGCAGTGCAATCCGTTCATTCATTTCATCATCAAACGCTTGTCCGGTTGCAACATAGAAGGCCTGATCTGCCAGTGACGACATCAGTTTTTCTGCAAAACCACTTTTCCCGCTACGCGCCCCTCCCGTTACAAGAATACTCATTGTTTCCCAGCTCCAGAGATGCCTGCACTTTCAAAGGTGGCCATTTCGCTCAAAATGCGGCATATCGCCTCAATTAAATGAAGGGACAATACGCCTCCAGTTCCTTCACCCAAACGAAGACCCAGGTTAAACAACGGTTCAAGCCCAAGCCGCTCCAGCATCAGCTTATGTCCTTGTTCTCCTGATAGATGGGAGCCTATCATATAAGCAATGGATTCTGGCGCAAGCGCCTTCGCCACAAGAGCTGCCGCACCCGAAATAAAACCATCCAAAATGACAGGTACCCTGGCAGCAGCTGCGCCAAGAATCAGACCCGTCAAACCGGCGATTTCCAGTCCCCCTACTTTGGACAATACATCCAGCGGATCTGCCGGATTCGGCTGATTCACCTTTAAAGCGCGTTCCACAACTGCAATCTTATGTAGTAATCGTTCATCATCAATTCCCGTTCCTCTTCCAACGGCTACTTCAGGTGGTATTCCTTTTAGAGCACACAGAATAGCTGCGCTAGCCGTTGTATTCCCTATGCCCATTTCACCTGTAATAAAAATCTCTGTCCCGTTCTCAATCGCTTCTTGTGCGATTCTTATACCTACAAGCACAGCATTCATCGCTTCTTTACGACTCATCGCAGGTCCCACGGCTATATTATCCGTTCCTCGGCGCACTTTACAATCAATCAGATCCTCATGACTAAGGTCGCCGTTAACACCGATATCTACGAACTTTACCTCAGCCCCAGCTTGACGTGCCAGTACATTCACAGCCGCTCCTCCGCTGAGAAAATTATAGGCCATCTGCATTGTGACTTCCTGTGGAAACGCGCTAACTCCCTCGCAGCATACACCGTGATCGGCAGCCATCACAACTACCGTTCGTTTGGTGAAACTAGGCTGCTCCGTACCCGAAATTCCGGCGAGCTTAACGGCCAGCGTCTCCAATTGTCCCAGGCTGCCCGGTGGTTTAGTTAGAATGTTCAAGCGGTGCTCCGCCTTTAGGAAAGACTGTTCATCCGCTGGTGTGATTCGTTTAATTACTTCTTGAATAGATGAAATCATATTTTAACCTCCAATTAAAGATATCCGTATAACCTATTCTATCTTATCTACATATAAAAGCCCCCATCTATGATAGATGGGGACCACTAGAATTACAACTTCACTTTCATAAATCCTTCGATTCTCTCCAGCGCTTCCGTCAATTTTTGTAGGGATGCTGCATAAGAGCAGCGAATATACCCTTCTCCACCCGCTCCAAACACATGCCCCGGAACCGCAGCAACACCAACCTCCTTGAGCAGCTGCAAAGCGAAAACTTCTGACTTCATTCCGGTATTAGCGATGGAAGGAAAGACATAAAATGCACCCTCCGGCTCGTGGCACGGTAAACCAATAGATCGAAATCCACTAACCAACAGCTTTCTTCGCTCATCAAAGCATCTTTTCATGTGGTCCTTATGCTCCATACCGTTCCGCAGTGATTCAATGGCAGCGATTTGACCTAGTATTGGAGCACACATCGCAGTGTACTGATGGATTTTGAGCATCGCAGCAATTAATTCCTGATCACCACAAGCATACCCTACTCTCCAGCCAGTCATCGCAAAGGCTTTGGAGAAGCCACTAATGACAATCGTTCGTTCCAACATCCCAGGAAGAGAGGCAATACTTACATGCTGACTATCATAGGTTAGCTCGGCATAGATTTCATCTGAAATGACAAGTAAGTTATTCTCTTTTACAATCTGTGCAATGGGTAGCCAATCCTCGTAAGTCATTACTGCTCCTGTAGGATTAGTCGGAAAATTCACCATAAGAATCTTGGAACGCGGGGTAATCACCTGCCGCAACGCTTCAGGAGTAAGTTTAAAACCCTGCTCGGCTGAAGATTCAACCTCTACCGTAATCCCACCGTTCAAATGAGTAATCGGCGAATACGCAATATAGCTCGGAGAAGGGACGATAATCTCATCCCCGGGTGTAATAAAGGCCCGCAGAGCCAAATCCACGGCTTCACTGCTCCCCACTGTAACCATAATCTCGTTAGTTGGCTCATAGCGGAGATTGAAGCTTGTGTGCAGATAAGAGGCGATCTCTTCTCTAAGCTCCAGCAAGCCGGAATTTGGTGTATACATCGTCTCCCCATTATTCAAAGCACGAATACAGGCAGCTCTTACATGCTCCGGTGTAACGAAATCAGGCTCGCCTACACCAAGCGATATAATATCCTGATTCCCTGTACTTAGGTCAAAAAAAGCCCGAATCCCCGAGGGAGCAATCTCCCGTACACGCGGAGTAATCCATTCATTATGCATGACTGAGCACCTCTTCTTTCGGACTCTTTTCTGTTAAGGAAAGGGAAATGATCTCGTCCAGCAGTCCGCTGAAGGTGTAACCTGCCGCTTGCGCGCTTTTTGGTAAAAGACTCGCCTTCGTCATGCCCGGTAATGTGTTCACCTCCAGCACATATGGAATACCATCCTTAATGAGCATATCCACCCTTGCGTACACGCTGCATTTTAGTGCTTTGTAGCAAGTTAAGGCTGCATCACGTACTCGCTCATACACCTCAGCTGGTAGATCAATGACCCGTTCGTCTGCCCCGCCATCTTCGTATTTCGCACTGTAATCGAACCACTCCGCATGCGCCGAGGTGATTCCCAAAACGGGCAGCATCTCTCCATTTAGAATAGAGCAAGTAATTTCCTGGCCTTGAATGTAGCTCTCGATCAGAATCGACTGATCACAAGCAAAAGCCTTCTGTACTGCGCTCAACAGCTCCTCGCTACTGCTCACCTTTTCCATACCGATACTCGAACCGCCTGCACATGGCTTCACCATAACAGGATATCCAATCCGCTCTACGGCTTCTTGAGAATAATCCTTCATACTATCCCAGCACAGCCAATCCGCCGTATTGACGCCTGAGCAGCGCATAAGCTTTTTGGAAAGATCTTTATCCATACAAATGCTGCTAGACAAAACGCCACTACCCGTATAAGGAATCCCCATCGTCTCCAGCGTCCCCTGAACCGTACCGTCCTCTCCGTAAGCTCCGTGGAGCGCAAGCAGCGCGATATCGATTCCTTTTGCCTGCTCAATAAGCTCTTCACGCTTGGTAATCACTATTGGAGCAACCTCATATTTATTGGGATCTAGATTCTTCAAAATCTCTCTACCGCTATTCATGGATACCTCATACTCTGAGGACACCCCGCCCATAATTACGCCTACCTTCATCTTCATCTCAAGCACCTCTTTATCCCATTAGTTGTCGTGCTGTTCTGCCAATAATCTCGATCCCCTTGCGGATATCCTCATCCGTCACTCTGGAGAAACCGATCCGTATCGTATTTTGACCTTTACCGTCTGTGAAGAATATATCTCCTGCTGTAAAAATAACCCCTTGTTCATGACAGGCCGCTAGCAGCGTCCTTGTATTAAAGCCCTCCGCAAATGTTACAAAAAGATGCAATCCGCCATCCCCTGATAACGCCGTATAAGGAATAAACTCCTTACAGCATTGCAGGGTTAATTCATATTTTCGTTTATATTCCGCTCTGGCTTTTTTCAAATACTTCTCTAAATGGCCACCTAATAAGTACTGATACAAAATGGATTGATCCAGCGTCGAGGTATGAATGGTGCGTGCGCGCTTGACGCTTTCGAGAGAATAGATCAGCTCCTGATCTGCCAGCACCCAGCCTACGCGTAGTCCCGGAAATAATACCTTTGAGAAGCTACCTAGATAGATCACGCTGTTGCCGCTCCCTGCTGCTGCGATAAGTGGAGCCACATGTGAGCCCGAATAGCGTAACTCCTCGTTAAAACCATCCTCGATCACTGGTATTTGGTACCGGTTCATCAGCTTCATTAGCCTCTGTCTTTTCTCGGGAGACATTACAATGCCGGTCGGATTATGATAAGAGGGGACAAAGTAGGCACAGTCAAAAGCTTGCTCCTGCAATGCCTTCTCCAGCTCAACCAGATCAATCCCATCACGCTCCATAGGAATCCCGGTGATCTCAAAGCCATTCAGCTTCAGATTTTTGATCGCCGTATGATGCGTTGGATTCTCACAGATGACCGAACCATTCTTTTTGCTAAGTACTGACAATACAATATCGAATCCCTCTGTAAAGCCATTGGTGATCAATATATCCTTGCCTTTCATTTCAACGCCTTTGTGCTCCATGTACTGCTTCAAATAGTCTATTAAAGGCTTATACCCTTTGGCATATCCATAATTTAGTAAGACGTTGCCTTCCACCGACATACGATCCATAAAGGAGCGTTTCACATTATCTAGATCAAAAAGACTCTCATCAGGTGCGATGCTCGTGAAGGAGATCGTCCCCTTCTCCGCTCGTATGCCGCGCTTCATGATATCCAGATCCTCCGCCAGCCGCGCATGATCATTGATACGCGTCTTCCAGTCCATCGTCCAGGAAGAGATTGTTTCACTGCCGGGAGGTGTAGGTGCCACATAACTTCCCTGACCCTGCACGGCATACGCAAATCCATCATCCTCAAGCTCTGCATAAGCAGAGATTACGGAGTTGCGGCTAACCTTAAGCAATGTGCTGAGTTCTCGTGTGGAGGGCAGCTTTTGATTGCCTTGCAGACCGCCTTTTATGATTAAGTGCTTCATATAGTCTTTAATTTGTATATACACCGGCCGTCCGGCTATGAGCTTAAAATCCTTAAACATCTCTCAATCGCCCCCATGACTATCATGGCACAATCACTCGCTTAAAAAAAGAACCACAGCCATGGGATTTTAATCCGGCTGTGGTTCTATGAGCGGACAGACTCATAAATTTGATTATTTTCATGCTATTAAAGGGACCCGGTGAAATAAGAATGACCTAGGCTTCGATCACCATTTCGCCTTCTGAAGCAGGGGTTTCAAAACCGCTTAGAAACCGAGTAAGCGTGTCCTCTGTGATCGTAAATGCCGCATTGGCGTCAAAACGTTCACTCCGAATGAGCAGTCGCTGACGCAGTTCATCCGGCCCAACCTTTAAGAAAATCAGCTCCCAATCGCCGCCATGCTCTTCAATTAATTGCTTATAATCGTTCCGTCTCTGACGCTGCCAAAAGCTGAAATCGACAACAACATGCTGTTTAGCCTGAATCAGTTTCACTAGCTCCTTACGTAGCTTTAATTCCGATTCTATTAAATAGGAACCATAATTCTCCTCTGGATAATCGACTCCAAAACGGCCGTAAGTGGCCCAAATGTCCTCATCTATCGAAAGCCGTACGAATCCTTCTTTCTCCAACTTTTGAGCAAAGGTCGTTTTACCCGACCCAGCTACACCGCACATCATCACTACGATGGAAGCAACACTCGTACGCTTTTGCTGAAGCAATTTTTCAATAACCAACTTTTCACTCAGCATTATAAATGCATCTTCCTTCCACTTGATCTAGTTTAATTACGGCGATGATGATGGTATACTCATCGTTACAAAATACTTTCTCAAAGGATTGTGATAAGGATATGGTGAAATCAGTCCAGCAGACCTCCTAAAATGAAAAATGAAATAATTTTAGGAGGTCATAATAAATGATTTTTAACCCGATTGTCATTGATAACTGGAGTAGAAAACCCTATTTTGAACATTATTTAAACAATGTCAGATGCACCTATAGCATGACCGCAAATATTGATATCACCCTTCTACTGTCAGAGCTTAAGCATAAGGGAATTAAGCTGTACCCAGCACTAATCCACATGATAACTACGGTGGTGAACCGTCATAGTGAATTCCGCACTTGCTTTGATTCTGAAGGTAGATTAGGTTATTGGGATAGCATGTCACCTAGTTTTACAATTTTCCATGATGATGATAAGACCTTCTCAAGCATCTGGACTTCGTACGGAGAAAAGTTTAATGATTTCTATAACTGTTATCTGGATGATATGAAAATGTACGGAAGCGTGAAACAATTTATCGCTAAAGCAAACGAACCACCGAACACCTTCCCTATTTCTAGTATTCCGTGGGTCAGCTTTACGGGCTTTAACCTGAACGTGTATAACGAGGGAACCTTCCTACTTCCCATCTTTACTATAGGAAAATATTTTCATCAAGACAAAAAAATACTATTACCAATATCGGGGCAATTCCACCATGCCGTGTGCGACGGTTACCATGCCAGCATGCTGTATAATGAATTGCAATCACGTGCAGATACCTATAAGGAATGGTTACCTAACATCTAATTATCCACTTTATTCTGCTGAGGGCGAACGATAGTTTAAACATAAAGGGTTCCACATATTAGGTATGACTAATATGTGGAACCCTTTTTTTCATTTGATTTTCTCATCAATCTCCCGAAATATCTGCCGACCATTGCCCGTTCCGCCAAAATAGCCTGAGTACCATTGCTGTTCCCGGAGAAGGTGCAACTGCGCTGTAGAATGTGACACCAGGAATTAACTGTGCAAGGAAATTCCGAATAACACCACCATGTGTGACTACCAATACCCTGTTTGTTATTACCTCAGCCTTTTTTTCACTAATTGCAGCCTGCACAAATGTATCCTCAGCCCTTCGCCCCAGATCTGACAGGAAGCTACGCAACCGTTTGTCAAACTGCGCCCATGTTTCACCATCCGGTGGTGTAACTGTGGAAGGATTATCAATCCACCTTTTATATAGTGAGTTATCCTTCAATTCCTCATAAGTACAGCCTTCGAAAGCTCCAAAATTCATTTCACGCAGGCGCGGATCGTAGACAGCCACCTTCTCTAAAGAAGGAGAAATATAAGCTAGAGTCTCCCGACATCTAAGCAAATCGCTGCAAAATACACACCAAAAATCATTCGATACTTCAGACTGCTGCTTAAGCTGAGATAGCTGCTCTACTGCACTAGATAGCAACGGGAGATCCGAATGTCCTAAGTAACGATGCTCAGCATTCCACTGAGTTTGCCCGTGGCGAACAAGTACTAATTCTAGCTCTATAGAAGGAAACGCCATGTCTAGCATTAGCCCCCGATCCATATCCAAGCTAGGGTTGCGCAGATAGTAACGAATATTGAAGAGCAGAGCATCATCATCCGCGAGGTCTGAATAATATCGTCCGGCTCCATCGCTCGTACCGGATCACCCATATAGGCTCGGAAAGAAGCGACACCATGATAGACGTTCTCTCCTCCGAGACGGATACCAAGTGCGCCCGCAACAGCGGATTCTGGATAGCCGCTATTTGGGCTTGGATGGAGACGCGCATCCCTCTTCACCATTTGCAGACAATTGCGCCAATCCAGACGAAGCAGCCATGCACACAGTGCCAAGAGCAATGCCGTAATCCGTGCTGGAATGAAGTTGGCAACATCATCAAGCCGAGCGGATGCCCAGCCGAGATCTCGGTATTTATCATTCTTATATCCCACCATGGAATCGAGTGTGTTTACTGCTCGATAAGCCATAGCAAGCGGCGCGCCACCGATGAGCGCATAGAACAATGGAGAAATAATCGCATCGACGATATTCTCTGCTACAGTCTCTACCGTGCCGCGCACAATTTCCGGGGAATCTAGCGAAGTCGTATCACGCCCCACGATCATCCCCAACGCCTTGCGGGCAGCAGGGATATCGCCCTTCTGCAATTCCACATACACCGCCATTCCTGCATCCTTTAGTCCCTTGGAGGCAATCGTGGTTGAAATCAACCAAGCCTCGGCTATCCAGACGAGCCACGGTGAGATATATGACAGCAGCCATAGCAGAATGGCTGTCAGTGCCCAAGCACCACCCGCCACACATAGCGGAAGTAACACCCCTGCTCTGCGCAGGCTTTGCGGATGGGACCATAAACGACGGATCGCCCGCTCCAGAGCCGTGATTGCTTTGCCCATACCGATTACGGGATGGGGCAAGCTACGCGGATCACCTACGATCCGATCAATTACATAAGCCGCAAGCAGTACTAAAGCGATTGTCACAGGCGATCACCTCTGTACATTCTCCAGCAATTCCAGCTACCTATTCTCATTAGCTGTCCTTCCTTGCCTGAACCGATAGCAAACTCCCTGTCACAGCGCTATATACAAGACGCCCGATTGCGCCCCCAAGATCGGTAGCGGTTCCGGCGTAAACATGCTCTGCCTTGTATCGCCCACTTTGGCTCACAGCGAGCACTATCGCATCCGTAGTTGTTCCGGTAGCGATCAGCCCATTCTCGGGATCGGTAATCCCGAGATCGGCCAGAGCAGCAGCTTTGGCTTCGACAGCTGTCTGCACAGCATTGACCATGGCCGCCGGTGTCAGGCGGCCATCAATACCTAACATTATGTTAATCGTACCCGGGCGATAAACAGCCAGCACATTGCGTTCCACACCCGCGCGCGCAGCATTTCCTGCGGCGGCAGTAACGCAAACAAAAATACCCGCTGAGCCGGTGTCTTCCTCAGCTACCGCTGCATGCTCTAGCGGTACTGCCGTCATCAGACCGGCACAGCCAGACATTGAATAACCCCACTCGCGGAGCTTATTCTCCATATCCTGAACAGGATCACTACATTCATAATTGCGGTCAACATATAAATTGACGGCCCTCTCTAGCCGATTCATTCCTCCACCATAGAACGCACTCGATAAACCATCTGCTTCAGCAGGTAGCTCTAGTAGCAGATGGTTTCCCTTCCACTGTAAAGCAAGCCCTGGCCAGATGGCCGAATGGTACTCTTTTACGCCTCCTGCGAGGTTAAATGGAATCTTTACTTGCACCATATATCGATCTTGCTCCTTCCACAGCACATTACTTTTATCCATTCATCCAACCAGTTTCGCGGTCGCGCCTGTACTTCCCCAACCGCCTCACTTAGAAACTACCTAATTCTCTATTTCAGCAAAGACTATCTGCTCTAAAATCTACTACAACACATACTCCAATATCCACCTAAAAATCCGTCCCTCACCCATCTATTGCACTTTATACAACAGATTCAGCTTTATTCACTGGCAAAAGCCATTCTGCTGTATTTCTTGCAATAGAATGTCACGTAAAAACCTAATTCGCATCATTTTCCAAATTTCTATTGTACACAGTACTATAGAATCGAATTACTGCGCCAGCAAAGCGAGTTCTGTTGTACGAAATACAACGAATGCACTTTGAAGGATGTCCATCAGAAGCTATCTCACCAAACTTTGTCACAACCTTAAGCATGCAAGCTGAAGCCCACCATCCGGTATCAAATCGCAACTTCTGCGGTACTTGAGTCACTTATTCATTAGAATCCCTGCCTTCTCTACGCCGCGAGTGTCACTTACAGTAGACTCCCATCCCCCTGCGCTACACCTGTCACTTAGCAGCAAACCCGCTGCCCTCTAAGCTACACAGGTCACTTATCCGCCAGAATTTCCTTCATCTTTTTTAGCAGCCGGACATTATCCTCATGTCCCTTAACTGCTACTCGGATATGCTCGTCTCCTAGACCGGGGTACATAGCGCAGCTGCGCACCAGTATACCGACACGCCCAAGACGGGTCTGCATCTCAGCCGCACTCCATGGCGAAGGCAGGCCACAGAGCAGAAAGTTGGCTTCGCCTGGCGGCACATCGCAGCCTAGCTGCATAAGGCCTTGACGCAGCAGCCCCCGTTCAGTGGCGATCAGTTTGCGTGTGCGATGTCCATACTCGTGCCCACACTCAAGGCAGGCTTCGCCCGCCAGCAGCGCCAAACCATTCACGCTCCAGGTAACCTGCTTTCCGGTCATCGCCTTTGCCAGCTCGGGATGCGAAATGGCAAACCCGAGACGCAGTCCGGGAATCGCATAAAATTTCGTCATCGACCGCACCAAAATCGTATGCGGAAACTGATCCAGATCCGGCAAAAGCGTATTCCGTTCTGCTTCTGGAATAAAATCAATAAAGGCTTCATCCACAGCCAAATACGTCCCGTAGCTTTCAGCCTTCTGCGCTAACCAGCGCAGCTCATCCACAGTATACTGAACGCCATTAGGGTTGTTCGGCTGTCCAAGGAACAGCAGATCAACCTTCTCCAGCAGCCCGGCAATCTCATTCACTCCAGCTTGGAAGTGCTGTCCCCTTGTCCCCTGAACAGATAATACTTCTGCACCGAATTGCACAGATAGCTGCCGATACTCAGAAAAACAAGGTTCTACGATACCTACCTTTTGCGGAGCAATCGCAAGCAGCAACAATGCCATAGATTCTGCGGCTCCGTTGCCTACTGTCAACCAACCACTATGTATACCAAGGTCCTTTGCTAGCAGACTTTTGAAGCGCCGATGTCCAGGGTCAGGGTAGGCAACCACCGTAGACAATGCTGTTCTAAGTAGCTCTAAGACGGCTGGCGGAGGCCCGATAGGATTGATGTTTGCGCTGAAATCAAGAAATGTGCCACCAGCCTCCTCATAAAGTTCCGCAGCTGTTAGCAAATCACCGCCATGGCCGTATTTTTCAAGCATATTTACACTCCCTCTATCCACTTTCGTTTGTTCGATATGTATCTCATTGCCACCATTATTGCGTCTTTACCGGGATTACGTCAATGCTCACTAAAGGAATCACCTGAATAACCGCTTGCCTCAAATCGACATTAAAATCTACGAGATGTCAAAAGATAATAAAGTTCTAGACTGGCAGCCTCATCAGATCTATAGACACGCTGTCCCCGAACCCGCTTCGGCTTGAAGATGGGAACGGGATATCGTCTACATGATCAACTGTACAAATAAAGAAAGATGCTATGCCGAATACGAAAAAAAGAAGTCGACCATTTCGTTGGTCGACTTCTAATTTTTTTCTATTGCGCGGTCAAAATTTGTGGACCTTCAGCCGTAATGGCAATCGTATGCTCGTATTGGGCGGCGAGCTTGTTGTCCATCGTCCGTGCGGTCCAGCCGTCCGGATCGATTGTCATCAAGTAGGTACCTTCGGTGATCATGGGCTCAATCGTGAACACCATACCTTCCTTGATACGTGGGCCTTTTCCAGGCTTGCCGACATGCATATAAGTCGGCTCCTCGTGCAGGTCGCGGCCGATGCCATGAGCGAGAAGGTCGCGCACGACGCCGAAACCGTGTGATTCCGCATGCCGCTGAATCGCGCTCGTCACATCGCCGAGTCGATTGCCGGGCTGAGCCTGCTCGATGCCCAGATCAAGACATTCCTTCGTGACACGCATCAACTTCTCGGCCATCGGCGAGATCTGCCCTACCGCATAACTCCAGGCCGAATCGCCGAGCCAGCCATCGAGCTCAGCGACCGTGTCAATCGTCACGATATCCCCTTCCTCAAGTGGCTTATTGCTAGGGAAGCCATGCGCGATTACATCGTTGGCGGAGGCACAGGTCGCATATTGATAGCCCCTATAGCCTTTCTGGTATGGCTTTGCGCCGTGCTTCAACATAATGTCCTCGAATATGCGCTCAATCTCGTTGGTGGTAATACCCGGTTTGATAAGCGGGGCGATTGTACGATGACATTCAGCCACCACTTGGCATGCCTTGCGGATAGCCTCAATTTCATGCTTGCTTTTTAAAATGACCATGTTCGTATCAGGACCCCTTCGTAATAGCTTGGATAGCGAGTCGGGCGATTCGATCGACGTTCAGATCGGAATTGCCCGCATAGTAGTGCAGCCCACAGCAACCGACCAGCACAGCAAGCATATGGTCGACGCTGTCGTCTTCGCACTGTGCGATCGATTGAAGTGGAACGTATAGCCGTTCCATAAACCGTCTCTTGGCGTGGTATCGATCCTTTTCAGGCAAGCCCGCATAATGTTCTGCCGCCATTTTGTAGACAAGATATGTGCGGGCGTCCGACTGCCACAGCCGGAGCAGCGCTTTACAATACTTCAACAACTGCCAGTCATCCGGGGGGCTGCCGCTGATGTTCGCCCATTCTGCGATCATTTGCTCACATCGCTCGAAGCCGCTTTCTAACACATCTTCTATTAATAAATGCCGGTTGGGGTAATAATGGTATACTGTGCCGTAACCAAGCCCTGCCTCGCGGGCGACGTCGCGAATATCAAAGCTGCCGCCCGTGCGAAAGTAGGAGCGCGCGGCAACGTCCAGGATCTGTTCTATACGCTGTAAGCGTATGAGCTCATTTTGTTCTTTGGTACGGGGGCACATAGAATGTTAACCTCCTTATTTAGACCTGCAAATTTGTCAATATAAAAATAGTAACGCATGAGGTAGAGAAATGCAAAGGATTTGTTGGTGTTCGATAAAATGAAGTACTGAACAATAAGACTGAGTGCTGGAAATTCTTCAATTTAAAAATCGCGTTAAATCAATGAATCCAATCTAAGACTTTATTTTCACCGAAACACGAAGCGATCTCTTTTGTTAAAAAACTGCTTTTGGTTTAAAATGAGAACTGTAATCAATTTTGCTGCAACGGAGGAATTCACTATGATTTTTATTGATAACACAGGGATTACTGACGCTTCCATCAATTTGGCGATTGAGGAATATGCGCTGAAACACTTGCCGATGGACGAGAGTTACCTGCTTTTTTATATTAACAGCCCATCTATCATCATCGGTAAACACCAAAATACGATTGAAGAAATCAATCAGGAATATGTTAAAGAGAATGATATTAAGGTTGTACGTCGTCTGTCCGGCGGTGGCGCGGTCTATCACGATCTTGGAAATTTGAACTTCAGCTTCATTACTAAGGACGACGGCCAATCCTTCCATAACTTCTTGAAATTCACCCAGCCGGTGATCGACTACTTGCAAAGCATGGGTGTTAACGCTGAGCTTAGCGGACGGAATGATCTTCAAGTCGGCGAACAAAAAATTTCCGGCAACGCTCAATTCTCCACACGTGGACGCATGTTCAGCCATGGCACACTGATGTTTGACCTCAATTTGGACAATGTACAAGCCTCTCTAAAAGTAAATCCAGAGAAGTTCAAATCGAAGAGCACCAAATCCGTACGTAGTCGCGTAGCCAACATCAAAGAGCTGCTAGGTACAGACATGACCATTGAAGAGTTCCGCTCCGGTCTCCTACGTTCGATCTTTGGCATGGAGCCATCCGAGGTCCCTCAGTATAAGCTTCAGGAAGCAGACTGGGACAAAATCCACGAAATTTCCAAAGAGCACTACCAGAACTGGGACTGGAACTACGGTCTGTCACCAAAAAGCAACGTCAAACACACACGTAAATTTCCTGCTGGAATTATTGATATTCGTATGGATATTGAGGATTCCCTCATTAAGGACATCAAAATCTATGGTGACTTCTTTGGGGTTGGTGACGTAGTAGATGTTGAAAATGCACTTCGTGGCAAACGTTATAATGAGGCAGAGGTTAGAGAAGCATTAGCTGATCTGGATTTGAAGCATTATTTTGGACGTATTGAGCCGGAGGACTTTATCGGACTGGTTTTCCTAGAAGAATAGTTACACAAAAATAAAGGGGCCTGCTTATCCTATGCGCAAATTTGCGTAAAGAATAGACAAGCCCCTTTTTCATATTCATTTTAGTTCAAGTAGAAAGTATAAATACATAGACAACGAACGCTAGAGTCAGCATGATGCAGATGTTCTCTACGGCTCCACCTTTTTTCGTGCCTGTACTCATTAGCTTTAGACGCAGCTTAAAGGGTATTGGCGGCAGGGGTGTAATTCCCCGTTGGGTAAGAGAGTCAGCTAGTAGGTGAAGCGCATACGACATGCCCCCAGCTATCCATAGACTGCCACCGTCATTTATACCCGCTGAGGCAAAATACAATAAGGCGCTCCAGCCCGCAACTCCATACAAGGTATGTGTCAGTCCACGATGAGGAACAACCGATGAGACTACAAGCACGCACGCTGCAATGTAGTTCCATGGATCATAGGCTTCCCCGAAGGCAAAGAGTGCTATGGCAATCAAGATCATGACCAAATGGCGCAGCTTTCGACTAGGCAGGAAAGATACACTTCCGACTAGCAATGCCAGCACAATGTTCCAAGGACGTTCCACGATTCCGGCAAAATAGAGATAAATCGCCGCACCTATCAAAGCAATTTGCAGCACTCTTAATAGAAATTCTGGAATCGCCTTACGCACGAGCAGTGAATTCGGTTCATCAATGTCAGGCAGCAAGGAACTTAATGCTGCGACCGCAATAACCGGAATCGTAATCTCATGCGACATCAAACTCATTACAGATAGGGTAACCCCAGTGCTGATTATTAAATGGGATCTGCCCATCATGGTGAAACCGCTCCTTTCTAAGATGCGAAAAACAAGAACAAATGTGCGGTTATCGAAGTATATCAAGACCCTGTTTTTTTGTCTAGCCTAATCCCTTAAATCCCTTTAAATATAAGCCTTTGAGCGATTCCTATCTTGTCCTCCCCATGAATATACGATACAATTTGGACAACTTGACATTGTCGTTCTTACAAGGACGGCATTTGCCGAAGAGAGGATGACCTAAGAAGTGAAGCGTTCCCGTATGGCCGATTTCAGCCTGCTACTTGTGGCGATGATGTGGGGATGCACCTTTCTGATTGTTCAAAATGCTGTCAAAGTGCTCCCTCCACTCGCGTTTAACAGCATCCGCTTTACAGGTGCTGCCCTGTTGCTGGCTCTAATCACTTTTATTTTTTACCGCAAGGAGTGGAAACAGCTAAGTTTCCGCATGGTACGTGATTCTCTGCTGCTAGGCCTTTTTTTGTTTATGGGCTATGGCTTCCAGACCATGGGACTTCTATATACAACCACCTCCAATACCGGGTTTATTACCGGTCTATCGGTCGTATTGGTTCCGTTTCTCTCTCTGGCGCTACTAAAGCATGCCATTTCACGTTACACTTGGTTCAGCGCGGCGCTTGCCGCAGTAGGTCTTTATCTGCTGACCTTCACCGGCTCTGCTTTGTCCCTGAATAAAGGCGATGCTTTGATCTTGCTCTGCGCCATAGCTTTTGCGCTACAAGTCGCATATACTGGCGTTTATGCACCTCATTATCCGGCGTTGCCGCTGGCAACCTTGCAGCTCGCCTTCGTTGGACTGTTCAGCATTGTCGCTTCGCTTATTTTTGAAGGAGCTGCACCGCTGGCACACAGCGCAGAGCTTATCAAGGACCCGGACGTTCTCTGGGCACTTTTAATCTCTATTGGTCCTACCAGCGCTTTTGCTTTCTGGATTCAAACCGCCTGCCAGAAATACACTACGCCTTCCCGGGTAGCCATTATTTATGCCACAGAACCTGTATTCGCTGTTCTGACAGGCTTAGCCTTTGGCGGAGAAACGCTTGGTATGTCCGCTCTGCTCGGTTGTGGTTGTATTCTGGGAGCTATGCTTATGGCAGAGCTGAGCCCGGAACCGGGTCAGAATCAACATAAGAAGAATTATTTTTCCAAATTACATTTATTTAGAAAGAGATAAGGAGAGAGACAAATGTACAAATTGATCGCGATTGATATTGATGACACTCTAATTAACGATGACAAGGAAGTAACACCCGCTACACAGACTGCGCTTGAAGAGGCTGTAGCTGCTGGCGTTGTTGTAACCCTTGCTACAGGCCGAGCTTATGCTTCTGCGCAAGCCATTGCCCGTCAAACTGGACTTAACGTGCCAATCATCACTTACCAAGGCGCACTCGTTAAGAACTTGCTCGATGAAAAGGTACTATATGAGCGTTACGTGCCACAAGATGCGGTACACAAGCTGTTCACTTACTGCGTGGAGCATAATCTGCATTTGCAAACTTACATTGACGACAAGCTGTATGCCCGTGAAGACAACCAGAAGATCAAAGATTATACAGACCTGAACAAAACGCCATATTATATTGAACCAGATTGGGAGAAGCTTGTTCCACAAAAAACACCAAAAATGCTGATTATCGATGATCCTGCATTCTTGGATGAGCTGGCTCCAATTCTACGTGAATTGCTCGGCGATTCCGTGCATATTACCAAATCCAAACCACAATTCCTAGAAATCATGCATCATGAAGGAACCAAGGGAATTGCGCTTGAATTCCTAGCCAATCATTTTGGTTGTGATCTCTCCGAGACTATGGCTATGGGTGACTCTTGGAACGACCATGAGATGCTGGAAGCTGCCGGTCTTGGCGTTGCTATGGCGAACGCTATTCCTGCGCTGAAAGAAATTGCTGATTTCGTAACCCTGAGCAACAATGAAGATGGCGTAAAATACGCGATTGATAAATTCATTCTCAATAAAGTGAACTAAATCGGCTGAACTTAATAGTTTTAGTGATAAAGTTCAGTTGCAACTACGGTGAATATTTGGACTTACGGTCGCTGTTAGGTTTGAATTTCATGATTTAAACCGTTGTCAACGGTAGAAATTCAAACCTAAAGGCGATCGCTTACGCTCCTACAGTTCCAAACTTTCCCCTCCATTGCTCCTTCCTTTACCTCAAGTTCTTAAGTTCTATCTATATAAATTCACTTTCTTAAGAAAAGGGTGTTGCTACGCCATATTTTATGACGTTGCAACACCCTTTTGTTATTTCAGCAAGCTCGGTATTCCTGTAGATGCAAACTCTAATGCCTCTTGCTCACCCTCCCCAGCCTCTTCCTCTTCCAGCTGAGAATAGTACAAATCATGATATCTTCCTTCTGCTGCAAGTAGCTCCTCGTGGGTACCACTCTCCACTATTTCACTGTTCTCCATCACTAGAATGACATCAGCGTTCTGAATCGTTGATAGACGGTGAGCGATAACGAGTGTGGTTTTGTCTCCCATTAATTTACGAATCGCTTGCTGCACCAGCTTCTCCGATTCATTATCAAGCGCAGCAGTAGCTTCATCCAGCAACAAAATTGGAGAGTTCCTAAGAATCGCTCTCGCAATCGATAGTCGCTGGCGTTGTCCACCGGACAGGCGTGAACCTTCCTCACCGATATCTGTATCGAGGCCCTCCGGTAAGTCCATTACAAAATCATAAGCGTTCGCTTGTCGCAAAGCTTCCAGAATTTCATGCTCATCTGCATCTGGATTTCCATTTCGGATGTTATCACGGATACTTCCTGTATAAAGCCCAGACTCTTGCGGCACATAAGAGAAGTGACTCCTAAGTTTAGCTAAACTCATCTCGCTTGTCTTCTCATTATTTATAAACACTTCACCCTCATCAGGTTCATATAACCCAAGGAGTACCTTAAAAAGTGTAGATTTCCCTCCACCGCTCGGTCCCACAATTGCCATTTGAGCCCCTTTGTGAAGCTCTAAGCTGATTTTGTTCAAACTACGTCTCTCCGCTCCCGGATAAGAGAAGGATACCGAGGACATGACCATACGCTCAAATTCAGGCTGTTTCGTAGCTGCTTCGGGTAAAGCCTCCACTTCTACAGGGCTATCCAACACTTCAAAGATCCGTCCCGCCGCCCCAAGTGATTGCTGCATCGAATTGATCAGTCCTGGCAATGCCGAGAACGGCATCACTAAATAATTCATGAGCTGGATGAAAGCAATCATCGCACCGACCTCAAGTGATCCTTTTGCCACAAAATAACCAGCCACGACCAGCGCCAGAAGAAACGTAAAGTTTCCCAAAAAAGAGGAGAATGAGCCAGTAGCTCCCTCTATTCTTCCCCGTTTTAATTCTTCGGAAGTGATATTCTCACTATGTTCCTGATATTGCTTCATTAGTCTGCGTTCAATGCTAAAGGATTTAAACACCATACTACTGCCTAGAATGTCATGTAAAAAGGAAGTAATCTTGCTCATATTAGTCTGAATCTTCACACTGTTCTCACGCATCGCTGAACCGAAGATTTTTCCCGTAAGGAACATCAAAGGACCCATTGCAAAACAGATCAATGCCAGTAGCCAGTTAATATAGAACAAATAACCAAAAGCCGCGAGAGCAAGCAAAGGGTTACGGATTAAATCAATCATTACCTCGCCGGTAGCATTACCCACAGATTGATTATCATTAGTAAAGCGGGACAACAAATCTCCGGAGTGATTACGGTCAAAATAAGACTGAGGAAGAGCTAAAGCATGTCGCATCATATCTAGCCGCAGTTCATTTCTGATCTTGGCTGAGATTTTATTTTTGAGATAGCGATCGAAAAAACCGTTGATTGCACTCACTAATAAGTAGATTAATCCGAATATAACCAGCCCTTTAAAAGCTTTCACATCAAGTCTAACCGCCGCATCCGTAATTACTGAGAGCAGCCAAGCAATCGTTAAATCCAGAACAATCCCAAATAAAGTCGTAAATAATAAAACCGTATATAAGAGCTTGTGCCTTAACATGTATGTACTTAATCTTGAGAAAACACCTTTCTGTTTCAAAAAAAATCAGCCCTCTCCCCTATTAGCTACTTATTACTCCCTTCCTGTCGTTGATAATTATTCTATATATGTAAATATAAGACGGCAATACTTTCTGATTATAAAGGATAAACATGATTCTGAATACCGAATGCAATAGATATCACAAAAGGAACATCAACTGTCCGAGATTTGCCCGAGTGATGCCCCTTAGCCAAATCGCATATATATTGTTGCTGTCTTTTTCATGTATACTAGAACCAGTTTGACTATCTTAGCAAAAATAGAGGAGTAACTTCACAACATGATCAAAAGACTTACTGCACTATTTTCAATTCCCTCTTATGCCTTACTCTTTTTATGTATGCTACTTCAGGGAATGGGGATTTCACTCAGTTCACCCTTCTTATCCATTTATTTCACGGAACAGCTTGGCGTATCTGTCGGATTGTTTGGTGTTTTTCTCGCCACCACGTTAATTGCCGGAATATGGATCAGTACACTAATCGGAAGACGCTCTGACCTCGGCTTAAATCGAAAAAACATTTACCTTGTTGCCACACTCTGTAATGCGCTGGCTTATAGCGGGTACTTGCTCATTCAGGATTTCACGATCTTGTTCATCTACATGATTGTGTTCACCGCCCTCGGTGCACCAGGCATGCCTCAATTGTTCGCCATTGCTAGAGAAGCAGTGAATAAGAGCAATTTTACGGATACTGCGTTTGCTAATTCTACCTTGCGCTCTGCTTTCTCTCTCGGCTTTATTACAGGTCCTTTAATCGGCACCCTGCTAATCGCTGCTGTTGGGTTTAAGGGGATTTTCACGGGTACGATCGGAGTATTCCTGCTTGTTGCCTTACTCGTTTTCTTCTTTCTCAAATCAAATACAGATACAGAGCTGAGCAGCAACAAGGCTGAAGTAAAAGTGAAAACTTTCCGGCTCAGTCAGAACCGCAATATTCTGCTTCCTTTTCTGATTCTGATACTCATGTATGTAGCTCACTGGACGAGCAGCATCAATACGGCCCTCTTTATTACAAACAATTTAGGGGGATCGACAAGTGATGTCGGTCTAGTCAGCAGTATATGTGCTGCGCTGGAAATTCCATTTATGATTATGCTCGGTCTACTCAGTGCGAAGTACAGTAACCGAGCATTGATGATGTGCGGGGCCATTTTAGGAGGAGCATATTATCTCGTTGTCATTTTCTCAGGCGAGATGTGGCAGATGCTTGCAGCCCAAGTTCTACTAGCTGTTTTCGTTGCTGTGATATCAGCAATTGGCATTAGCTACATCCAAGATCTGCTCCCAAACATGCCTGGGTATGCATCCACTCTTTACTCTAATTCATCCACGATCGGTAGACTGATTGGGAGTCTTGTTGGTGGGGGCTTAGCCAGTATTGTAGGTTACCGGTATTCATTTGTGCTCTGTTTTATACTCATCATTGTTTCCTTAGTCATGCTTGCGGTAAGCGGACGTCACCCTTTAAATGAACCAGAACAATTAACTGTTTAATCCGTTTATTTCTACTTGCCCATTCTCTTCTAAAGTGAAGAGAATGGGTTTTTGTATATTGGAATTCTCATACCTGTCTGGGCTAGAGTAACGTTCTCCGGTAAAATATATGCTTCTCTCATATCTACATCATGCGACATATGGGTATACACTGCCTTTTTAGGCTTCACGATTTGCAGTAGCTCCGCTGCCTCCGTCATGTCGTACACAGAGCGAGAGGATAGCTCCGCCGCTTCGTAATAGAAGCTTGTACCAAGGACCAGCAAGTCCGCTCCATGCATCAGGCGTGTCTCCTCAGCCCCAAGAGATATGGAATCAGGACAATACACCCATGTATAACCCTCCTTCTCTAGCCGAAAGGCGTACGAATATCCATTCTTACCATGGTTTACTTTCCAGGTATCTATCTTCCAGCCGTCCAGTTCTATCCCTTCATCACAGGGAATCATCTCGATGTGATTTCGCAGCCAAGGGTATTGCCGTTCGATAATAGGAATAACTTCTGCTGGAGTATAAAGTTCACCCTTAATGCCCGTCCATCGACAAGCATCTGCCCATTCCGGTAGCCCACCAATATGATCAAAATGAGCATGCGTCACCAGCAGTCTTCGCATATTCCGAACTCCCTGCGCCTCCATCTGACGTCGCCAATCTGGCCCACAATCAATCACTAGAAAGTCACTGCCATTATCTATAAGTACAGACGAACGCAGCCTTGTATTGCTCCCATACTCCCTTGCTTCTGTGCAGGTCTCGCAGCTGCAATATATCCGTGGAACACCCATGGCATCCCCAGTACCCAAAAACACCAACGTATCCATATTCTATCTCTCCTTCAGTTCCCATCAAGGAAGTCTTAAATTACCATATGTCTATCTTAAAGATGCTCACCAAAATATCCCCACAAAGTGAAGCTTTGCTTCGATGCGTACCCAGGTACTTTGCGGGGGCCCCAAATATATACTTTCGTCAAAAAAGTCATCCCTTAAGCAGTAGCCCTGCTAGGATGACTCTATTTTTACACCACTACCTATATTCCTGCAAGTACCTGATACCAAATTCCCCGCTTGGAATAAAGCGTGCTTCGCACCTCATCCCAGCCCCCTAAATAATTGATATCGAAAAGACCCGCTGGATCGGGGTAGCGGCTTTTGTTCTCCGCATAGACCTGTTTATCTACGGGACGAAAGCCATATTTCGCAAAGATCTCTTGTGCCTGTGGGGTCATCAAGAAATCAACTAATGCTTCTGCTGCCGCGCGTGTCCCATGCTTATCCGCATACTTCTCTACGACAGCCGCTGGGTTCTCAATCAGCATTGTATTTTTAGGAATAATGACTTCATATTTAACACCCTGAGCAATCCGGGCCAGCAGTTCATTCTCATAGGTGACAATGACATCACCCACTCCATACTCGAAGGCAGCCATAGATGCACGTCCGCTCTTATCCAAAGACTCCACATTGGCATGTACACTTTCTAAAAAAGCTTTCGCTGCTGCTGGATCCTTAACGCCCTCTTGCTCCTCTGACAGCTTCAGACCAGCCCCATAGATCGCGTTAATATCCCACTGCGCACCACCGGATGTTTTGGGATTTGGGTATAACACTTTAATCCCTGGCTTGGCTAAGTCCGCAAAATCGTGAATTCCTTTGGGGTTTCCCTCACGGGTACCAAGTGCGACTACCGAACGTGTCACCATGCCTTGTTCACCCTGCTCTTTCCACGTTGGCGCTACGAGTCCAGCCTTAACAAGCTTCTCGACATCACCTTCCATGGCTAGCAGTGTAACATCTGCTTCGAACCCGCCTACGATTGCACGTGCCTGTGTTCCAGAAGCTTCATAGGACTGCTGAAAACTAATCTCCTGTCCAGTATCCGCTTTCCACTGCGCTGCAAATAACGGCAAAATATCTTCCATCGCATCCTTAGCCACACTGTATGCGCCAACGACTAGCGTAACATCCCCTTGCTTCGAAGGATCTGCCATCGTCGTAATCGCCTTCTGATTCCCGCAACCGACTGCCGCCAGCGTGAGTATGGCCAGCATTAGGGCAGCAAAACATCCGTGCAGTTGTCTGCTCCTTTTGAAATTCATTGCGGCCCACATCCTTCGAGGTAATGATTTTAATATTTCCTTGAAAGTAGCTCTATGGCTGAACTTAAAATTCAAGTAACCAACGTTCGGTATTTGCCGTAATTACGCGGAATGTTTGGACTTTCGGCCGCTGTTATGCTCTAATTTCTTGATTGGAACCGTATTACGGTTGAAATTAGAGCATAAAGGCGGTCGCTACCGCTCCTACAGTTCCAAACTTCCACTCCATTACTTCATACCTTCACATCAGTTCCTCTAATCCTAGCTCATCACATTCGCTACTCTTCAAAAAAATTGAAAATCATTTTATTTATTTTTATATTAAATAAATATCGGCATCGGATCTTCTTTCAGGTTGTTCTCCTGGATCCAGCTTCGCTCATCATTAAACAGGTAAGCGCGGTGCACAAGAACTGAGATATCCTGTCCCGGCTGCAATGTTTCTTTCTCCAAAGAACGGTAAGTGACCAGTTTATGACCATTAACTTCAACCTCAACGAGCCATTCACTTCCACGGAAATGCAGATGCTTTACGACGCCTTTTTCCGTAGCTGAAGCCATCTTGAACTCATGCAGGTTACCAACTTCAATATACTCAGGACGAATAAGTGCTTTGGTAGGCTTACCATCTCCAGCGCCTTTAAAGCCCTTCACCTCAGAAGCATCTTCAATCAGTGTCGACTCCCCGATAAAAGTTGCCACAAATGGTGTTTTAGGCTCCTTATAAATATCCCAAGGCGTACCCTTTTGTTCCAACTGCCCTTGGTTGATGATCATGATCTCATCTGCCACTTCTATTGCTTCGTCTTGGTCATGTGTTACGAAGATGGAAGTGATGCCAACACGCTCAATCAGCTCACGTAGCCAAGCACGCAGCTCCTGACGGATCTTCGCATCAATAGCTGCGAACGGCTCATCTAAGAGTAATAGCTGTGGTTCAGGCGCGAGTGCACGAGCAAAGGCCACACGCTGACGTTGTCCACCAGATAGCTGATGCGGATAACGCTTCTCGAAGCCTTTTAATCCCGTAAGCTCCACCAGTTCCATAACACGGTCACGAATGGCAGTTTTGCTGGCCTTCTTAACTTTTAATCCAAAAGCAATATTATCAAAAACAGTCATGTGCTTAAATAACGCATAGTTCTGAAAAACGAAACCGATCCCGCGCTCTTGAGGAGGAAGATTGTTAACTGTCTGACCATGAAAAATGATCTCTCCATTATCCGGTGTCTCCAGCCCTGCGAGCATACGAAGAATCGAAGTTTTACCGCCACCACTCGGGCCGAGCAGTCCGATCAGATGACCTTTTGTAATGGTGAAATTGACGTCCTTGACCGCATGAAAATCTCCAAAATGCTTATTTAATCCCCGCACTTCAACATGCATATTACTGCACTTCCTTTCTTCTCTTGGTCCATTCCATCAATAACAGTAGACCTGCGGAAAATGCAGCCAGAACTAGCGCTATTCCTCCAGCAGCCGTTACATTAAAATTCTCAACATCCTGATAGACTAGCGTCGTCGCCGTCTGGGTTTTGTTCATAATGTTACCCGAGACCACGAGCACCGCCCCGAACTCACCTAGTGAACGAGCCACCGTAAGGATGACCCCATACACAACCGCCCAACGAATCGAAGGCCAAGTCACCTTCCAAAAAATTGTCCAGCCACGAGCGCCCAGTGTAGAAGCAGCTTCCTCCTGCTGTGAACCAATCTCCTGAAGCACCGGCATTACCTCACGCACCATTAAAGGAAAGGTTACGAACAAGGTAGCAATGATCATTCCGGGAATCGCATAGACGATCTTCAGCCCAATCCCTTCAAAAATCGCACCCAAGGCGCTATCCGGACCCAGCAGCAGGACAATCATCAGCCCGCCAATGACAGGGGACACAGCATAAGGCAAATCAACAATACTGTTAAGCAAGCCCTTTAGACGTCTATTTATCCAGTTCGCCCGGACAAGATACAGCGCCATCATAATTCCGAACAACGTATTTAATAACGTAACTACGATCACAACAAGCCCAGTCATCATAAGCGCATGCAGCGCTTCAGGCCTAGTCAGAGCATTCCAGAAACCACCAAATCCTTCACTAAAAGCACCTATAGCCATTTTCCCTAGCGGTGCAGCGATTAGCAGAAAAAACACCAAGTAGGTGAGTACGATCCACAATTTTCTCATGAGCGTCTCCCCCGCATCTGCAGCATATTAATGAGCCAAAGAATGAGAAAAGATAAGGTCAAGAGAATGACAGAAACCGCTGCTGCGGAAACCGGATTATCACTTTCAACTTCACCAAAAATAAAAACAGAAGATACGAGTGTACGACCTGGAATATTGCCTGCTACGAGGACTACAGCGCCGAATTCAGCAAGCGCCCGCGAGAAGGCGAGCATTCCACCGCTGATCATCCCAGGAGCCATAGAGGGGAGAATAACATGCCAGAAGACTTTAGTTCCCTTGGCACCCATTGTATATGCCGCTTCCTCTTCGGAAGGATCAAGTTCCTCCAGCAAGGGCTGAACCGCTCGAATCACGAAGGGAAAGGTTACGAAGACCATAGCAATTACGATTGCCGGTTGATGAAAAACAATTTCAAAACCAAGCGCTTCTGCAGCCTTGCCGATAAGACTACCAGGTCCGAGCAAGAGCAAAATCATCAAACCACCAACTGCCGTCGGCAGTGCAAATGGTAAATCCACAAGACTATTAAGCAATGCTTTACCAATGAATTGATAACGAATAAGAACCCAGGCAATCATTGTTCCTAAAAAGACATTAATTAAAGTAGCGATGATCGCCAGCTTTAAGGTTAACAGCACCGACTTCCAGGCAATCGGGTCGCTTATGCTTTCCACAAAATTACCGAAACCCAGTGAAAAAGAGTTGTAATAGACCCCAAGTATAGGCAACACAATCAATACTACAAAATAGAGCAAAATTGTAGTTCGGAAACCCCAAGTCCAACCTTTGTGTCTAAGCAGCGAATTCAATGATTTTGCCCTCCCACCTCCGGATAACCGGTCGGTATACTAACCAACATCTCCATTAATTATTCCTATTTATATACTTGGTTTTATATTATTACTACTTTACCAAATCCTTCTCGTTGTCGTCAATTACTTTCAAGTGAATTTGGGGTAAAATATATATAACAAAGGTTAGGAAAAAGTGGCACATCACAGGAAGGGGAATGATTATGCTGCATACACTGGAGATTACTACAACGAAACGGGATGAATTACGGGATATTACTCGTGAAGTCATTTCTTTTGTGAAAAAAAGCGGGGTGCGTAGCGGGGTGATCGTAGTTTATTGTCCACATACCACCGCAGGAATTGCAATCAATGAGAATGCAGATCCTGATGTGAGGCATGATGTTCTGATGCGTTTGGATGAAGTCTACCCTTGGGAGCATCCGAAGTATCGACATGCTGAAGGCAATACTGCCTCCCACCTTAAGTCTATTACATCCGGACCTTCCCAGAGCATAATCATCCATGATGGCGAACTATTGCTCGGACGTTGGCAGGGTATTTATTTTTGTGAGTTTGATGGACCTAGACGTAGACAATGTTTCTTAAAAATTATTGAGGGATAAACGATGAATGGCCGCTTCCGTTATTGCTACGGAGCGGCCATTAAAATATAACTAGAATTAAATATTACTTTGACCAAGCAGAGAAGTAGTGTTATACCAATGCACAGCTTTAAAGTGTCAACTTATAAAAAAAAACAGCATGTTAAAGGCTGCGACATAAGACCTTGATATGAGCTGATGCTGCCTCTTTTACATCCTCAAATGATACTTTATCTTGGATATAATAAGATATAAATCCGTGAGCGGATAAGAACAAGGTTAGCGGCACGTTCTGCCAATCCTCGGACACATATCCCTCTTCCTTCATATGACGGCGTACAATACTTGAGAATAAATCAAAACATCGTCCCTGCTCTGCTCTACAATAAGCCAGCAGCTCTTCATCACGAATCATAAACATAATTTCATACTGATAAGGATGATCTATTCCAAACCTTATAAACTCCATAATTAGCTGCTCTACTCGAGTCATACCCTCTTCAGGTGGCTTATTCATTACTTGACCAAGCAAAGTAGCCACATGATTAAAATCTTCGACAACAATGGCGTAGAACAATTCCGCCTTTTCTTTGAAATGATAATAGAGAGAGCCGTGGCTGTATCCCAAATGCTGACCGATGCTTCGCATTGAAATCGCTCGATACCCTTTGGTAATAAACAGATGCCTAGCGGCCTCTAATATTCTTTCCCTCGACAACTCCTGCTCCACTGCTCTCCTTGCCATATACCTAATCCCCTTCGCTGTAGTAAATCCGCCGCCCTTCTGTTACCAAGGCTTGCCCTTGGGTTAGATCTGTTATCCATGCCATAAATGCGTCTCCCTCATCATTTCGCGGTAAACATAACAACGTTACTTTATCGGTGAACAAAGTCTCGCCGGTCTGAATACCTCTTCCCCGAAGTTCGTTCTCAACCTTGCCTAGCCAAGTGTAATCAATTTCTACGAATACCTCTCGTCTTAGCACACGGGTGATTACTTCTCCTGCTTCAAGCGCAAGCACTGCCCCATCCGTATAAGCTCTAATCAGCCCTCCGGCACCCAGCATAATGCCTCCGAAATAACGGGTAACAACAATTGCGACATTTTTAACTCCCTGGTTGCGAATTACTTCCAAAATCGGTTTGCCGGCTGTTCCACTCGGCTCCCCGTCGTCCGATTGCCTCTGGATTTCGTCTCGCTCCCCAATCACATAAGCAGAACAGTTATGCGTTGCGTCCCGATGTTTCTTCTTGATGTCTTCGATAAACAACAATGCTTCTTCTTCATTCTCAACTGGCATAACATGACCAATGAAGCGAGATTTGCGGATTACGACTTCCTTAGAACCGGAAGATCGCACCGTTCGATATTGTTCTAACATAATTATTCCAGTCCTTATATACATATGATGTCTTCATATAATGTCAGGAGCAGCCCCGGTATTGGATTACCTATGGACTGCTCCTGGTGACTTACACTAGTATGAATGGTCTCTAAATTACTGCTGCAATACTATTCTGTAAGTCTTGCTTCCAGCTCTGCTTTTTCTTTTTCGTAACCCGGTTTGCCAAGCAGCGCAAACATATTCTTCTTGTATGCTTCAACGCCTGGTTGGTCGAATGGGTTAACACCTAGCAGGTAACCGCTGATGCCGCAAGCTTTTTCAAAGAAGTAAACCAAATAACCAAATGTGTATGGTGTTTGATCAGGAATAGTAACGATAAGGTTAGGTACTTGACCATCTGTATGCGCAAGCATTGTACCTTGGAAAGCCTTCTTATTTACGAAATCCATAGTCTTTCCTGTTAAGAAGTTCAAGCCATCCAGATCATCTGGATCATTCTCAATGGTCACATGATGAGCCACTTGATCTACTTGGATTACCGTTTCAAAGATATTACGGTTACCTTCTTGGATAAATTGACCCATGGAGTGTAGATCCGTAGAGAAATCAACGGAAGAAGGATAAATTCCTTTGAAATCCTTACCTTCGCTCTCGCCAAACAATTGTTTCCACCACTCCGATACAAAGTGTAAGGAAGGCTCATAGTTAACGAGAATTTCAGTTGTCTTACCTTTGCGATACAGAGCATTACGAACTGCAGCATATTGATAAGCTTGGTTAGTAGCTACATCTGGATTATTGAACTCATCCGCAGCGGCAGCAGCACCTTGCATCATCTCTTCAATGTTAATACCTGCTACAGCGATTGGAAGCAAGCCTACAGGTGTCAATACGGAGTAACGTCCGCCTACATCGTCTGGAATGATGAAGGATTCATAACCTTCTTCAGTAGCCAATTTCTTAAGGGCACCTTTTTCCTTGTCTGTAGTAGCGTAAATACGTTTGCGAGCTTCTTCTTTACCATATTTCTTCTCCAGAGCTGCGCGGAAAATGCGGAAAGCAATGGCTGGCTCAGTCGTAGTTCCTGATTTGGAGATTACGTTCACGGAGAAGTCTTTGCCTTCTACTAAATCAAGCAAATGCGTGATGTATGTAGAACTGATGTTATTACCAGCGAAATAAACTTCTGGAGTTTTGCGCTTATCTTTAGAAAGGTTATTGTAAAAAGAATGCGAGAGCGCTTCAATCGCTGCGCGTGCTCCCAGATAAGAACCACCAATACCAATTACAATCAGTACTTCGGAATCGCTCTGGATCTTCTTTGCGGCTTGCTGAATGCGTGCGAATTCTTCCTTATCATAAGCTGATGGAAGATCAATCCATCCAAGATAGTCGGAACCTACACCAGTCTTATTATGCAACTGTTCGTGCGCTAACTTAACTGGAGCGGCAAGGTTGTCAATTTCTTGTTGGTTGAAGAAAGTAAGGGCTTTGGTGTAGTCAAAATTAATCTTCTTAGACATCGGTAATGGAAACCTCCTGTTTATCTCTTTAAATTTGAAACCGCTTGTTACAACTTTATAATTAGGATACTTTAATTTGCCTTGACTGGCAAGGTCTTAGGGCACATCCCGGGCTTTAGAACCAAGTTTTCGAAAGTTTCATGGAAGCGTTTCCCGCATCATTAGGCATGGCTGAGCTGTGGTGCTAGCCTAAGTGCCATGATAGAATGAAGAAAACGGAAGGTGGCTATACAAATGAAACAAATCGGTTTTATCGGACTTGGAACAATGGGAGCGCCAATGGCTTCCAACTTGCTTCGTGGCGGCTTTCAGGTGACGGTGTATAACCGTACAGCAGCTAAATGTAAACCTCTTGAAGCAGAGGGTGGCCAGACTGCCCTTACGCCACGTGCCGCCGCTGAAGGTAAGGATGTTATTATTACCATGATCAGTAATGATGATTCGGTTCGTGAAGTGTTTTATGGTCAGGATGGTATTCTTGATGCACTTAAGCCAGGCGGCTTAATTATTGATTCCAGCACAATTTCTCCAGGACTAGTTCACGAAATTGCCACTGCTGTAGAAGCTCGAGGTGGACATTTCCTTGACGCGCCAGTGACCGGAAGCAAGCCGGCAGCTATTGAAGGAACCTTGGTGTTCATGGTTGGCGGCAGTGCTGAAGTTATAGAACAGCATCGCGATATATTCGATACTTTGGGCAAAAAGCTGATACATATGGGTGAGAACGGCAGTGGTGCTGTAGCCAAGCTGGCTCATAATGCTATGGTCGGCATTCATAACGTTGCCCTGGCTGAAGGATTCGCTATCGCTGTAAAATCAGGTGTTCCAGCTGACAAGTTCCTTGAACTAGTGCAGCTTGGTTCTGCGGGTAGCAAACAAGCAGAGCTTAAAGGCCGTAAAATCATAGAAAATGATTTCAGCAATCAGTTCTCCCTTGCATTAATGTTAAAGGATTTGAAGTTAGCCTCCGCCCACAGCGATTTCACAGGCGTCCCTTCTCCAATGCTGGGACTAGCCAAAAGTATGTTCCAAGCTGGGTTTACCCAAGGCTATGGCGACGAAGACCTCTCCGCTGTAGTGAAATGCTATGAAGAGTGGATCGGACAAAAAATGGGTTCTACTGTATCAGAATAACATTTCACTTACTCATGACCGTTTCCCACATGATTTCCAATGTGAGAGGCGGTCTTTTTTAACGAATTTTCAATCTAAAAATACGAACACTTGTTCGAAATAATAATACTAAATTATTCTTTGTAGTGCAAGAAAAAAAGGAAGCCCTGCTTTTCAGCAGAGCTTCCTTTAGTTATGTCTTTATAGAACCGGGTAAGAACAGCAATAATCAGTTACTTCAAATACTTCCAACGCAAATTTTGAGTTGCCAGGGACATTGAACGTTGCCGCTCCCTTAATCTCCTGCCATACCTCAGTGCCGGGAAGCAGCACTTTAAGATCGCCGGACAGAATCTCCATAATTTCAGGACCATCCGTACCAAATTCATATACACCAGGCAACATGATACCAAGTGTGACCTTAGTTCCATCCTGCAAAATTACCGTACGGCTTGTTACTTGTCCGCCATAATATACATTGGCTGCTTTTTCAATCGTTGCGTTGTTAAACTGACTCATTACTTGTTCTCCCCCTAATGATTATTCAGTTAATTACAGAAGTGCTTTCACACGGCTAACTACATTCTCAACAGTAAAGCCGTATTCTTTCATTACTCTGTCTCCAGGTGCGGAAGCTCCGAAAGTAGTGATGCCGAGGATATCGCCTTGGTCACCAGTGTAACGTTCCCAGCCAAAGGTTTGTGCCATTTCGATTGCAAGACGAGCCTTAACTCCTGGAAGAATTACGGAATCACGGTATTCTTTATCTTGTTTTTCGAACAGATCCCAGCTTGGCAAGCTTATTACACGAACATCGATACCTTCTTCAGCCAAAGCAGCTTGTGCTTTAACAGCCAATTGTACCTCAGAACCAGTAGCGATCAGTTGTGCTTGTGGAGTGCCATTCTTGGAATCAGAAACAACATAACCACCACGTTTGATGTTTTCACGAACGCCATCAACTGTTCCAGCAAGAATTGGCAAGTTTTGACGAGTCAGAACCAAAGCAACTGGATTCTCTTTGTTTTCCATAGCATAAGCCCATGCTGCAGAAGTTTCGTTAGCATCAGCCGGACGAATAACAGTCAGACCTGGGATGATACGCAGGGAAGCCAATTGTTCGATTGGTTCATGCGTAGGACCATCTTCACCAACTGCAATACTGTCATGTGTCAGTACATAGGTTACTGGCAATTTCATGATCGAAGCCAAACGGATGGCTGGACGCAGGTAGTCTGTGAACACGAAGAATGTTCCTCCGAATACTTTAAGACCCGTGTGCAGTGCAATACCGTTCATTGCAGCAGCCATACCAAACTCACGTACGCCGAAGTAGATGTTGCGGCCATCATAAGATTCTGGTGTGAACGATGTCAAACCATTCAAATGTGTCATAGTGGAACTTTCCAAGTCAGCGGAACCACCCACAAGCTGAGGAACGCCAGCAGTCAGACCGTTAAGCGCACTACCGGAAGCTACACGAGTCGATACTGCCTTATCTTCAGTAGTGTAAGTTGGGAGGTTAGCATCCCAGCCTTCTGGAAGATCGCCGTTGATTACTGTTTCGAACTGTGCAGCAAGCTCTGGATATGCTTTTTTGTAAGCTGCGAATTTGTCATCCCAAGCTTTGTTAGCTGCGATTCCGTTTTTCTTCACTTCTGCAAAATGAGCACGCACTTCGTCAGGTACATAGAAATCTTCTTCGTATACCCATTTGTAGAAATCTTTGGTAAGCTTAGCTTCTTCTGCTCCAAGTGGGGAACCGTGAGTACCGCCATGGCCGCCTTTACCTTGTTTGTTAGGGCTACCATAACCAATTACAGTTTTCACTTCGATCAAAGTCGGTTTGCTAGTCTCAGCTTGAGCTTCAGCAATCGCTTTGGCAATAGCCGGAAGATCGTTTCCGTCTTCAACGCGAAGTACTTGCCAACCATAAGCATCAAAACGTTGAGCCACGTTCTCGGAGAAGGAAAGGTTCAATTTACCATCAAGGGAAATATCATTTGAATCATACAATACAACCAATTTGCCCAGTTTCAAATGACCAGCGAGTGAAGCGGACTCGGAAGAGATCCCTTCCATCAGGTCACCATCACCACAAATAGCGTAAGTATAGTGGTCAACCACTTTATGTTCATCTTTGTTGTAGGTAGCTCCCAATTGAGCTTCAGCCATAGCCATACCAACAGCCATACCAATACCTTGTCCAAGTGGACCTGTTGTTGCATCGACACCAGCGGTGTGACCTACTTCTGGGTGACCCGGAGTCAAGCTGCCCCATTGACGGAAATTTTTCAATTCTTCCATAGGAAGATCATAACCACTAAGGTGCAACAAGCTGTACAGAAGCATAGAACCATGTCCTGCGGACAATACAAAACGGTCACGGTTTACCCATGTTGGATGATCAGGGTTGTGTTTCATTGTTTTTGCAAACAATTGGTAGCCCATTGGTGCAGAACCCATTGGCATACCTGGGTGGCCGGAGTTTGCTTTTTCAATGGCGTCAATCGCCAAAGTACGAATCGTTGTAATGGACAGGTTATCTACAGTTGAGTTTTCTTCCTTTTGAATCACTTGTTCTTGTTCACTCATTTAATAGTTCCTCCTCTGAAATCTCAAGAATGTCATTTTGACTCTTATTGTATCATTAGTGTGGAAGCAATTCCAATTGTTTTTAAAAACTCTTTATTTGAACAGCTTATCTTTTGCAATATCGACGTATTTATATACACACAAGAACTATGAGACAAGCCAGAATTGCACTAGTCTATGGTCTAGTTTTTAATTGCGACTAAAGATTGTTTTACAATGCTCAAATATACAGTAAGATGGAGTTAGTTAAGCATAATTTTCATTCATTACCCAACATTTCCTAGTGGAAAGGAACTTTGAACATGAGTTCGAATAAGGACATCTTTATTGTGCTTACCGGTACAGGTACGGCCTTTAGTGGTTTTATTAAGTGGTTTACAAAAGCCGATCTGAATCATGCTTCGATCGCCTTTGACTGTGAACTGCGGGAGGTATACAGCTTCGGAAGAAAAAAAATGCACAATCCATTTGTGGCAGGACTAATCCAGGAGAACTTTATCGACCCTTTTTATAGCAGTGCTAATTGTTCCATCTATCAGTTGCGTGTTAGCGCTGAGGAATACGATACGATGTACAATCACGTCCAAGGGATGATGCAAAATCAGGAGCGTTATAAATACCATCTTTTAGGATTAATCGGTGTGCTTCTGAATATTAAAATCGATAGAGAAAATGCTTATTTTTGTTCCCATTTCGTTGCCTCTTTATTTGAAGAAACTGCAGTTCAGCCTGTGAATAAGCCTTCCTGCTTCGTTACACCGGAAGATTTCGCGCTTTCACTCTGTGCACATAAGATTTTTACTGGCAAGCTATCCTATTATTTACGTAGAGCTCAGAGAGCCTCTGCGCGCCCATCCTCTTTACCATTACATACTACTTCGGTTGCCGCACGAATGATGCGAATGAATGAAGACCGGACTGAAGGGGTCGTATAAAAGGTTCTATGCTTGTGAAAAAGGACTAAGCGGATTTAAATCCGCTTAGTCCTTTTTCATTAACCATCAAATAACAAATTGGACCATGTACTGTTTGCACATAAGCTCAAAGCCGATGGATTGATATAGAGAAATTGCGCCTACATTTTCCTCAAGGACATTCAAATAGACGTTAGAGGTAACCCTTCCCCCCGTTCGGGTGAGCTCGGCACAGATCTTTTTCCCGTAGCCTTGCCTTCTCCATCTTACATCCGTTCCGATGTTCCCCAATTCAACGTAATCTTCGCTATAAATATGGTATCCACCTACCGCAATCAGCTCATGTTGTTCCATCACACCATAGAACGGATACTGTAATTCTTCTTTTGAGAACGCCATTGTATCTAAATCGGCCATTTTCGACTCAATGAGTTCAAAATAAGGGGGACCCAATTGTAAAACGCTTGTATCCACCGGTGGTAACGCTTCTTGATGGATATGCTTCATTAGAAGCAGTTTTTTGGGTGACTTAACAAGTTCAAGCTGTGAAGCGAGTACAGCCATAACTTCTTCATTCACGATTACATTACCGACAGCATTGTCAGGTAAACTCAATTGATCTTTCATAAATGCAAGCACGGACCGGAGACAGAATGACTTCTCCACAGGGAATACGGAAAAAGCATAGAATGGAAGCCCTCTTAAAAAGGCCAATACGCCGAGCAATTCTCCCTGGTCAGTAAAATGTCCATAGTGTACCGAATTATGCTTACGAGCTGTAAGGTATGAATAGTATAAAAAATGCTGTTCCCTATTAATCGAACTCAAGATTGATTTCATTTCCGCTGGTGTTAACTCTCGAATCATGTCCCCTACCCCTATCAATGTTTGATACAATGCTTCAACATTAACATGATCCTGTGAAGTCACGCAAAAAAGATAGGGTGATATAGGCTCCTACTCTACTTAATTCGATGACTCTGGAAATACTCCGACCAATCCGTTGATATAACAACGGTAACTGTATCCGTTTTGGTGTTATACGCATTCTGAGCCGTAAAGGTAAAAGTAACAGGGCCATCTGGTAGCTTTTCAAAAGAGCTGTCGTACATTTCACCTGTCCAGAAGGTTTTATCGTCGTTAGTTGGGCTGAGCTGCGTAGTGAACCCTCCGTTCATGGTTACTTGCACAGTATCCGGGAGACCTGTTGCTGTACCTTGCAGAACAAAACGTTCTCCTGCCCAGAATACGTTGTAGCCTCTTGGACTCTCCTCATTGCCACTCTTTTTCAGATTGTAGCCTTTACGGTTGTTGTTCCACTCTTCGGTGTGCTTAACGCCTCCTCTAATACTCAGTAAATTCACCATGAAGTATTTACGTGGAGAGACATTGCTCCAGTTATAACCATCAAAAACTTCAACTTCAACGGCATATTTTTCATTCTCAATCAGTGAACCGACTGGAATCTGCCATTGCTTAGCGCTTGATACTTGCTCACCAGATTGTACCTTGATTGCACCGGTGGCCAAGTTAATAATTCGCACCTTATAACGTTGCTGCAGATCTTTGTCCTCATCTTGATAATCCCACTTGATGATTGGAGTTAACGTGCTTGCGATCGTAGATTTTGTAGAGTCCGTACTGGTTGGGTACGTTATCGAAACTGTTGGTATACGGTTGACTATCGTAACATTCTGGGAAAGGTCTCGATATAGCCCTAGAGAATCTGTTACACGTTGTCTAAACGTAAAGATACCATTGCTGCTAAATTGCTTGGTAAAGTCATTCTTAACACTTGCGAAAGCTTCTGAACCATTTGATGTTTTCAGATAATACTTAAGGCTAATGCTATCTCCTTTAGGCTCATCTTGGTCCGTAGCCGTACTTTTAATATTCAAAACATCTGTACGGTAGATCGGTACCTTAGTCGCATCTTTACCAGTATCTGTGATCAGAGTGAATCCCGGCTTAGGTGCGTTATCAATGATGAATGTTTTTTCATTTGATACATCTGACCATGAAAATTTGGAGTACGCCCGACCTTTCACTGTAAAGTATTCAAACCGTTCAAATGTATTATTTGGGATTTGATATTGTCTGAGTAGGCCAGTAGGATCTGGATTTTCTACAGTGGAAACTAATAGATCATCCTTCGTAAAAAACTCTAATCTATATTTCTCCTGTGGATCATTTTCTGGATCTGTGTATGTCCACTTAATTAATGGATCGCCTTGGTCTGAGTCAATCACAGATGGGTTCGAAGCTGTACCTGAAGGACTAGTTAAAGTCATAGAAGGTGCCAAATTCTCTTTTACTTGGACTTGCAATCCAGCGATATTCGACTTATCGCCTATCTGATCGATTGCCCAATGTTCTAACGTATATACTCCTGGATCTGAGAAGGTAAGCGTAATATCACGAGTAAGATATGATTTAACTTCACCAGCACTGTTCGTTACTTTCCAGTAGTATTCTAATGAGCCTTGATCTGATGTATCCTCATCGATATCCCCTGAAGTATATTGTTTCGTATCATACTGATTTACGGATGAAGGTCCGTTAATCTTAGCAACAGGGACATGATTCTTAACCATAAATGTACGTGTAGCATAAGAGCTTAATTTTCCATCAGAGGCTGTGAGCTGCATTTCCCAGCCATCAGAAATGGCTTTTTTATGTGATATACCGTTACGATTAATAAGATCACGAATGGTCATTGATTGATAACGATTGTTTCCTGCCCAGTAGTAGGGAGAGTCATTAAATTTTGCATTCCAGGCATAAGATAAAACATCTCCATCTTCATCCGGATCTGGTGTTAAGTTATCCATTGTGATAATCGTATCGCGGTATATTTCGTTAGGCATTGTAAATGCTGCGGCCGGTGGATGATTGACTACCTGTACATTTTGACTGTACCAATCTGACCACAAGCCACGATTATCATGTACTTGTAGATTGAGTTGATAGTTCCCTTCACCGAATGATGCGATATTCGGCGGTGTTGTCGCTCCACCCCAATGTTCCCATACTTTATTCCATCCGTCTTTGATTACAGTCCAGTAATATACATCTAATGGATCATTATCTGGATCGAAAGATTTGTCTGTAATGGTCGTAGATTTACGATAGGAAACGATATTCGGATCAACGGTAAATAATGCAACGGGTGGTAGATTAACAGACGCATTCCCCACAGTACGTTGACACCAATCACTCCATACACCGATTCCATTATCTCCATCCACATCACGGACCCTTAAACGTATGTCGTAACTGTCTTTTTCAAAAACTCCCCCAGGTGGCTGACCGTCGATCCACATCTCATCAACGGTCTTTTTATATTGCCATTGCCACTGCATAATCCCTTTATCAGCACTTGTAATATGATCTAAATCGTAGGATGAATCTATTAATTGAACATTTCCATTGATAAGCCTTGCTGAAAAAAGCGCTATTGGCTTGCGATGGACTTTAAAACTCATCGTAGATGCGGCATCTTTACTCCACATCTGATATTCAGCAAAACGAGCATCCTGTTTCGGTATATCCTTAGCTTGATAACTCACTACATATTGTCCGGTATACGGAAATGAAGTGTAAAGGCTCGTCCTCCATAGTCCCGAATCCCCTATAATCCCCATTGAGTTATCAAAATAATTCGGATCATGATCATATCTCACTCGATCAGCGTACTTAGCATCCCACTCATAATCTTCGTAGGTGGTGCCGCTATTCTCTATAGGACTATTAACGAGAACAAAAGCGTTTCGCTTCAGTCTGTTTGTAACCTTAAAGGTCATACTCGCGGATTCTGACATATTTGAAGGATCTGCTACTTTTACAGTCATCGTATAATCGCCCGGCGGGATCGAATCAGCCACAGCGTCTATGGGGATAGAGAAATACTGATACCCTTTCGTTTGAGATACTACCGTCTTCCTATAAAATATATTTGGTATCTCCGCACTTACGATAAGATCATCATTATCTGGATCGTGAACATATCCCTCGATGTTAAGTATGTTTCGTCCAGGCTCATTCTGCAGGACTTGATTATTAGGTGTATTTAACGAAATGGTAGGTGGACTATTAGGTATCAAAGGAAATACTCTTTGAAAACTCCAACCAATATACGGCCCTCCATATCCTTTATCTGGATGATATCCACCAAATGGGTCCTGTTGACCTGCACCAAAACTGTAATTAATAACTAATCCTATTGGAAGTTCACCGTAACTTAAATTCCCTATATAGTTGTAGTAAGGAACATCTGTCACTAGATTAAATGTATGATCAAATGTATTCGGGTCAAACGGTCCAGCAAAAAAGCTCCTATACAATGGGGTCCAATTGGTATTTGGATTTGACCAGTGGCTCGGACAATTATATTGGTAGACTGGTAAATCTAATGGTGCCCCCTCTGGTATTGCCGCTACACAGAGATCCGCTCGAACAACACGTCTATCTAGAGCACTGTCTGAACGATACAAGTTTACTCCTACAGTCAATGTTGCATCTGAACTAATATCAAATGTAAGTTGCTTAGTGGTACGATTATATTTAATATTCGTTAGTTTTTGGTTATTTATTGTCCCACGCATAGTACCATAATTCCAACCAGCGTCATAAAAATCACCATCAGCAGGTATATTTATATCTTTATAAGTAATGAAATTAGGATCACCAGTCGCAGCCTCTGCTGTCTGAAGATACACTCCCTGACTAGGGAAAACTCCGAATAGGAAAGTGATTATAATTACTAGCGAAAGTATTTCTTTTGTCTTTTTCATTTAAGCACCTCTCCTACCAGGACCAATCAACTTCTGGCGCTCGATTTTTCACTTCTACAATCCGTGAGCTTAACTTTTGTCCATCTGAATTTGTAGATTTCCGATCAGCTTCTGTCACAAACTCATCAATGGTTGGTTGACCAAACTCTTCAAACACAGTAAGTCGGACTTCATATTTCCCTACCTCGCTCAGTTCTAAATTTAAGCGATCTTTGTTCTCATTACTAAAGGTCACCCATGCTTCTCCGCTAAAACTCCCGTCATTATTTGAATCATAGCGATACTCCCAGAGTCTCCGACCCACTACATCTTTATCAGGCGAATAGGAGATATCATCCAATGAAACCACCGCTTTATTACCGTAATCAGGACTTCGATATACCACTCCAGGCAGAGTAAAATAGTTGTACGGCGCTTCATCTGGCACAATATCAAAAGCAATCTCATCACTATCAGAATACCCAAGCGTATTTTCCACATAAATCGCAGCCTTATATTTTCCAGGTTTTTTAAATAAGATGTCTTTGCTTTCAAGTTCAGATAATGTACCACTATATTTAATATCTGCGTTCGTACCACCAGATACAGCAGTGATGGTAACTCGTGTTTTCGATGGTATTAACGGAAAGCGTGTTGGACTCTGGCTTCTATTGAACAATGTCGTTTTACGATTTTGTTTAAGTATTCCTTCTATATTTATAATTGCTGCTGGTTTCGGCTCAATGACGGTAACTTCTGTACTTGTACTACCTATTTGTCCATCATTGTCAACGACTGTGAGAGCTATAGGAAATGTCTCTCCAACTTGCTCTATGGTATACCATACATACCCCCTTGGGACATTTCCGATTTCTCCCTGCGCTCCAGATGTGCTCCAAGCATAATCAGTAATATATCCATCCGGATCATAGGAAGCATTTCCACTAACGAGCATATCAGACCCTGCTTTTATGTATCTAGCTGTTGATATTCTCGCAATAGGTGGCTTTCCTTCCGGTTCTGTTGGCTTGGTCGGAGGTGGAGGAAAAGTAACCAGGGGTTGGTTTTTATAAACACCTGCTGAAATCTGTAGGGGCTGTTCCAGAGAGGTGATGGTTCCATTCTTTGTGACGATTGGCTTTTTAAAGCGGACGAGAACGGTTAAAGCATATTCCTGAGTAAAATGTTCGCCCGTTACACTCGACTTTTTGATCTCAAAATCAAATAAAGTACTTACGTTAAATGTCTTTGCAGATTCCTTTTTCGTTTTGAGTGTATTGTTCCTGTCTTTCTCTTTAGCATAGAACACCCACTCGTCAATATTTGAAGCATCACTGTATCCTTGCAACTGCCCCATTAATGAAATTTGAACGGGTTCGTCTTTATCTCCCAATTTTGTTGGATTGGGATTAGGTTTATTTAGAGTTACCGTACCGGTAAGTGTTGGTTCTGTAGGGAGGGTGTAATCGAAGGAGACGTTTCCACTATACTTATACGTAGTCACATTAGCCGAACCTGTAAAGTAATAGCTTAATTCTGTTTTATAACGTCTACCCAACGCATGACCACTTTTGTCAAAATTCGGACTTAATTGTTCAGGGTCAAAATTTTGCATAGCTGCGTTAGTTTGATAATAAATAATAAATTGATTCCCATTTACAACATTATGATTTACATATGTTATTGGGAGTAATTCTTTAGGTACAACTAATTGGACGGTTGACTCTATGATTTGAGATGAATCTATTACCGAATTCACGTTTTGGTCGTACCATTTAATTCCCGAACGTGATACTGCTGATTGAGTTACCACCGTCATATCAGGAGGATCATTTCTAGGTGTACCATTTCCTTGTCCATTCCTATCGTTATGTTTCTGAGTATTAGCGTATGGGTCCCATTCATTAATCTGCCATCTTATACCGTCTGAATATCGCCAAATAGAATTACCGGGAGTTGTTACAAAAAGGCGTTTAAACGAGCTGTAATACCCAAGTACATTATCTATTCGTTGTTTTGCTTCAACGCCCTTTAAGGTAACCTTTACTTTTCCGTTCTCCATTGAAAGAGCAACTTTTTGATTAGTCCCATTATATTTAAGAGAAGAGACATCAATTGCCGAACTGGATACTCCACTTGGAAGATCTAAGTAAAAAGATTTTTGAGCATTTACAGACCCATTGAGAATTTCTGATGGTATTGACACTGTTTTGTTTTGCGAATTAGCTGCCTTGATGTTCTCTGGAATATATGAAAAAATCAATATAAATGTAAGCAGAACAATCCAAATTTTCTTCATATAAATTACTCTCCTGGACGTTTAACGATGTATTTCTCTTCAAATTCCCCTTCGAGATTAACATATATAGAAATATCTGAAGGGTCTTTAATATACCCATACATTTGATAGCTAGATAGCTTTTCACCCGGTTTCAACACCCAATTCCACAATGCTTCTTTATTGTTCAACTCTAACATTTTATTTCTAGGTGAAGGTGTCAGCAGATTATAACCATCTGCTGTTAACCTCCATTTTGCACTTGGATCTTTAGCACTTAATTGAATGACTTTACTCCCCTTATTTTCAATGGTGAGTTTAGTCCATACCATATATTTCGTAGGTGTTTTATAAATTTTATCTGAATAACCATACATCTTCATTAGAGACTGTGCTTCTTTAGACTTTACATCGTAAAACATCAGCTTTTCTAACGTGTACGTTAATCCTCCAGCGCTGATCGTCACAGGCAGCTCCAAGTCTTTCTTCAATCCAAATTTACTCAGATTATCCCTCATAATAGGCACTGGCGTTGCTATAGGTTTCACTGTTGCTGTGGGTGCCGCAGATATGGTTGGCTTAGCCGTAACTACTGATGTAACCGTTTCCGCTTTTGCAACCACTCCCTGCCCCAAAACCACACTAAATAACATTGCCGCTACCAAAGTCGCCTCTACAACTCTCTTCTTCATCCCAAATCTCTCCCTAGTCTCAATTGGATTTCCTACTTATTGAACTTATACTCCTGAACTGCTGGTACTCTGATTGGCTCTTGTGTTTTGGCTCTGGAGATCAGCAGCGGATGTTCCGTCTCAATGACGGCAATAACCGAGGGACCCTCTATGTATTTGGTAATGCCATATTCACTATCCTCGTATAAAAGCGGAAAAGTTACTCCATCGGAATCATCTACAATATCAAACTTCACGATCTTTACTTGATTCTTAAAACGGCTGCCTACTTGGGGAGAAAGGCCGTTATCAAGCCCAAGATTCGCCTGCAAGGCATGTTGAAAAGTATCGTAAGCAAGCGCGGGATCGATAATTAGACGACCTCGTGTGAGTTCAGTTTCATCTAATTCCTGTGCGGCATCATGAACAGCGATATTGTTTGCATCTTTTAGCATGCTGCGCAGCATGTCCCACTCCTGATTCTGGATCTGAAAGAACCAGGAGTAGATAAAGATCAGTAGGACAAATGCCAGCTTAATAATGTAATCCATAAATTAGGCTCATCCCTTAGTCAATCGAGATATTCACTCATAATTGACCCATGTCCATAATATCGGGTCGGCTGAGAAACCGTGGAAAAGTTATAAGGAAACAAATTTATCCGTGGTGCTGTTACATACACATCAATTCGTTGCTTGCGTTCTTGAATGGTATCTGTACTGCTCGTAATTTCTATAGAACCCTCTGAGAACCCAATCGCCTTCAGATTTGAAATCACTTCGTTCCGCATAGACGCTGTGACCATCCCCTCCGTTGCAGCTTTTTGTGTGATGTAGGACGTATTAGCTTTGACCTGTAAATCTAGCAGATAATCAATATAGGTGAATATGGGCTGCAGGATAATAAACAGGACAAGCCACATGAATAATGCCCGGAGGACGGTCTCCTTCAATAGAAACGCCTCCTTCTAATATTGCTCTACTTGCTTAGTATGTGTGATGATATCGTCTTGACTGCTGCCAATGATATGCGTAGCTACTGTGATAAACATCCCTGCGATCACAAAGCCAATAGCCAGAAACATTGCTATGGAGATAGAGTCTTTTTTCATAATCGAATTAAACCGAAGTATGGGTTAAGACCCGAGCAGTTGCCGTTTGGCTGGAATCCAGCGGTTGAATAAATGTCACACCCGGAATCGTCGGTTTGTTATCATCCGTAGCATCAATTACATCTCGAACTACAGGAATCAAAACGGCAATTACGATGGCCACACATAAAAATCCGATAGCAATAAACAAACCTGTAGAAATAGCGTCCTTTTTCATTGTTAAAATCTCCCTTTTATTTTATATTTTTTAAATAATATTGAATATACAATTTTTCACTGGAACATGCCGACCCCATTAAAATTCCCTTTGATCAGTAAAATGTACTGCATCGCCATCGCGACGATCATCAAAAAAGTAGCAATCGATGGGATAACATTAATGATCGTAGATAGATCACCGATAAAAGACCACTTTTTCAAATACTGATCGCTGGAGATTTTGGAGATAATCTTACCTTGCTCACGCAAATAATTCGCCGCTTCTGTGTCGTCATCCATACCCTCAGTAGCCAGCAAAATGGACCGAATGTCATTAATAAAACTATGATTATCCGGAAACTTTGCACAAAACCATTCAATCGCCCCCTCCACACCCTCATCTACTGCTCGTTCTGACAACTCGTACAGATCCTGACGTATATATTGAAAATGTCCAGCCGTACTCCCGCAAAAAGTGCCAAATTGCGCATATCCGCGCTTGCGTAGCCGATTATTCTCATATAGACGGATGAAAGAGATCAGCTCACCATCTTTTTTAATAACCGTTTTTTGATGAAGCCATGCAAGCACCCAGCCAAACGGAAGATAGCGCATCGGACTGCTGATTACGAGAATAAGTAGAGCAATTAGAGAGTCATAAATAGAAAAAGAATTAGAACGAATGAAATCACTGACGACTTGAGTTATTAAATAAATCAGCGCTGCAGAGTAACGGAAAAGCGTAATTTTACGGGCTGAAATCGATAAACCAGAATCATTTAATAATTGCTGAAGTCTATCCCCCTGCACCCGATCCCCAAGCTCATTCCACCGTAGTCCTAATCGGACAAGATATCTTTCCTGTTTACTACTACTGCTTACAAAGACAAGTAATGCGACATAAACAATCCCGATTACAGTAACTAATAGTAACAATCTGTCCATAGCTCATCACCTTAGTGGTAGTCCAGTTTAGGTCTGGCGAGAATAGTGCTGATCACAAAAGAAATAAAAAGACCGGAGACGATCACCATCAAAAAAGAAAGTCCTACTGTAGTCTCAAACTGCAATTGGAAATAGATATCAGGCTTCAGCATGTACATAAAGGTTCCAACCGTTGATACCAGCACCAAAAGATTCCCGTATAAGCCAAGGCTGATCGCATCTCTACTTCCCGCTTTTACAGTCAAAATCGTTTCTCTCTGTTGCTCCATAGAACGGTTTAACAGCATCAGTGAGCTTTTTAAATAACGGGTTCCTTCCTTCTCGGCATAGAGCAAATCCGATATAAATTCTAGGGCGAAGGTAGTACCAATCGCATTGGAAAATCTCCCGGCTTCCTCAACAAGCTCCTTCTCATTACTGTAATTGGAAAACGCAGCCCCTAGCAGCTTCAAAGGCCCCTTCAACACATTCTTATCCGTAAGAAAATCCGCTGTCCGATCGAGAACGGAATCTACCGACAAGTGAGTGAATTTGGTGGAGATTTTGACTACATCGAGTAAATCATAGCTTCCATGCACCTTCCTCTGCGCGTAGATGTATCTCATACGAAAATAAGGAATCGTCGCAGAAATCACAGCCATAAAAAGTGGAAATCTCCAAGCCCCCTGAATCGAACGCCCTTCGTTAAAAGTTATCCCTTCCAGAAAAGGATTGTTAAAACTCAATTGTCCAGGAAGCTCGCTTAGCGTCAGTAGTCCTGATAGAAAAACCGCGATAAACACTATTGCTGTACGCGTCATAAAACGCATAACGCTAATTCCCGGCTCATACTTTCGGTGTACGAAATATAAAAGATTATCTAGATGACGGTAGAGCCACAGCCTTTTTTTTACCGAGCTAACTCTTTTGCCAAAAATACTCATTTTATGTTTGATACGAAAATCGAATTTCTGACCCACTTGTCGTAAATGCCGTTCGATTAGCGGTTTAATGAGCAGCCAAATTCCCCATACAATTAACAAATGAAGGACAAAACGAAGAATATACAATAATAAATCCACGGTTTCACCTCCTCACTCGTTAAGAATGATCTTAGATTTCAAGCTTTCTTTGATAGGCTGATCCATTGGTTTTGCTGCTGCAAGCTGTCCCAGCTCTTTCTGGAGCAACTGTGTTGCCTGCTCATTTTTCCTAGTCACCTTCAGAATCAGGTTCTTCGTCAGCCTGTCATTATAGGACCAACACATCTTCTGAGGTTCCCAGCGCATCAGATCATTCGCAAATACAGAGTTCTTTTCCTCGTCATAAAAGACTTCCGATATTCGCGTTAACCGCTTCTTCCCGTTCGGAACACTTTCCAAAATAAAAACCAGCTCGCACGATTTGAGTGCAGAGATCAAATGCCCCTTAAGGCTCCCGCCAATCCTTGTCGACACGGCAAAAGCGCCTTGATAAGGAATATCCTCCGAATCAACGGTGTGGAAGGTTCCGGTGATGCCGTCATACCCTTTTTCCCCACTCCAAAGATAAAATTCCCATTCGTTATACCGCATTTCCGTCATATACAAAATGTTGGGGTCATGCCGCAGCGATTCTACCCCTACCTCCATCAATTCCTCGTTCGCAGCCTGGATTGGAATAATTCGGTGCCCTTTAATCTGGTAAGGTAAAATCGACTCCGGATGCTTTTCTATCATTACTACACCCATACAGGATGAAGATCCGAGCAGTTGCTCACCGACGATCGTATTTGCAAAGGTTGTTTTTCCCGAGCCTACAGCGCCCGCAATAATGGTATTGCGAAAGGTAGACGATAACGCCCGAATCATTTCAACCGCTTCCGCAGGAATACATTCTGTACCCGCCTGATCTTCTAGACTCAGAAACTCTACAACCTGCCGCCGTAACGATATTGTGGTGAAGCCATCCCATACTCTCGGGGATACCCAAATGGCAAGCCTAATAAATCGACCAGGCCAGAGCGGGTCATCCATTTTAAACTCCACTGAAGGGTTGTCCTTGTTCAGCTTTTTGTTGGGATCACTTTTTAATAAGGAGCGCTTTAACTGTTCAACCCGATCTAGTGAAGGCATCTCATATGGATAAGCTACAAACTCACCTTTCTGGTTATAAAAGATCTGCTTTCCGATCATCTGTAGCCCGGTTGATTCACTGTATGCACGATCAGTAAACCAACGATACGCCGGACCAAAACCCTTCCATTCATGATAGAGCGCTTCTGCAGCCGTTCTGTATGCTTCTGGAACCTTTCCCGTAAAGGGTGTCTTCCGCAAGTATTTCTCTATCTCATTCATAAAAAAGCTAACCGCCTGCGGATCGCCAATTAGCGCCTTCGCATTTAACTCGAAGTAAGCATCATCCTCACGTTCCAGCCCTTCATTCATATCGTTTTTCATTTTTTGCAAAAATGCGTAAAAGTCTTCCTTGCCCGGTTTGCTCATGCGTAGGATACTTTGTTTTAGAGAGAACAACGGACGATTCAGTTGATTTCCATTCATAGGAATATGCCTTTCTTTTTAGCTTCTGGCGCCAGGCTCATGGACACGAGCAAAGAATGTACCTTATCATCCACATGCTGCAGTTCTTTTTTGCCTAAAGGTAAGCTTTCCTGCAAAGGCTGGTAATACGGCAGCTCCAGCAAGATTTCAGTCCCAAAGCGAAGCGCTAGATTTTTAGGAGAAGATATTTCTTCCACATTACTGCGGTTAATAATCAGTTGGAAATCATGTGGACGTAGATCCATATGCCCAGCAAGCTCTAGAAGAGGTTCGAGTCTGTATTCATGCTTTGGATGAGTGACGATCATACGCAGTGCCTTGTGCATTCCGACATACCACGCTGCACTTTCCGGAATAGAGCCAAAGTCAGCAATAACCACATCTGCATTTGCCCCAGCTCTAGCCAAAAAATATTCAATCTCATCCTCCTGATAATCTTGTGCACTCAAGTAATCGTAATTGCCTGGGAGATACGAGTAACCGTCTTGCTTAATCAATTGTTCAAAATCCTCATCATGAATCATCTTCCCTGTGAGCCTTGATCGAAGCCTATCCAGACTAATTGTAGCTTTGCGGTCATATCCGGGATCATATAAATCAAGTCCAAGGACAATAACACGAAGGCCTGCCGCGGCAATTCGTCTTGCGAACAGTTTGGCTACACTAGTGCAGCCGATCCCCGGACCAGATCCAAAAAAACCAACCAGATTACTTCGTTCCTCCCCTTCCTCGTCTAGAATAAAGCGAATCTTCTCTATCACCACTGACGAGGTAGAACGAGGAGGGATAAAATAGATCCCTAAGCTTTCACACAGCATATGTACAGCTTGGTAACCACTGATTCCCTTTTGCAAATATACATATAGGATCATTGAGCTCGGATAATTCCGGCGCAGTTCGCTAAGTGACTGAGCTTGAATCTGGTCACTGGTAACCATTAGCATATGGCCCTCTGCATGAGATGGATCAGGAAGTACGCTTTGTGTAATTACAATAAATCCTGCATTTTTGATATCATTAATGGTTAACTGATCTATGCCTAGACTAAATATTTTCAAGACTCTTCCCTCCTACTCGACCCGTACGATCCACAGCTTCTTTCCCTGCTCCAAAAATTGTCCGAGCCGCTCGCCATCACTTTTCTTCAGCTTCAATTCTGGTGTCGCCACCTTGCCAGTCGAAGTGAACCGATTATTGTTGTTTCCCTTTTCTGAATCCAGCACATCATTATTGTCTTCTGTTCGCACATAATTCACGGTGACTCCAGATATAAACACCTCCTTTGCAGGTTCACTAATTGAGCTCTGCACGATCAGTTCCTCCTCTTCCTTCTTGCTTGGGCTAAGCGATTCACTCTGCCTCTCTCGGTCTCCATCAACAAGATAAATATCTACCTTATCCCGGCTGCGCAGTGAACCATTGATGGCATAGATCGCTTCCTTTGGTATAGGAAAAATCCCTTCATCTTTGAGAGGTTCTAAATCACTAACATCCACTAAGGATGCCGTCAAAATACTTCCGTTGGTCAGATTTACATTCGTAATTTTGTGCTCCACTTGTGCGATTTCTGTAATTACACCTGAAGGTATATCCTTGGTCTGAACAGAATCCAGATATAAATCACTTGCTTTCAGCTCATAGTTTTTTGGAAGAAGCTCCCCACCTTCCACCTTGATTTTGACCACAGTTCGGGATAGTACGTAGGGCTTGAAGTAGAGATCATAGCCTAGCAATCCGCCGACTCCAGTAATCAAAATGAGACTTGCGAAGAAATAATTGCGTTTCAACAGTTGCCTACGCTGTAAAGCCAAGCCTTCCACCTCCTCAAAAACACAGTTTTGAAAAACGACAAAAAGCAACTTGGCGTAAATAGCCAAGCTGCTGGTAAAATGCTTTTTTACCTGTAGAGATTTAGAGAGCTATTAGATTGTAGAGTTCCGGTAAAAGCGCTCAGGTTCATACCATAGGCTCTCACCGGAAAATAACCTTTTATTTAAACACTACGGTCTTATTTTGATGGACGAGGATCCGGTCTTCGATATGCCACTTCACCGCACGAGCCAGAACAACCCGTTCAATGGTGCGTCCAATCCGCTTCAGCTCGATGACATCATCACCGTGACTAACCCGCTGTACATCCTGTTCAATAATCGGGCCACCATCAAGCTCTTCTGTAACATAGTGAGCAGTTGCTCCAATAATCTTTACCCCGCGTTGGTACGCTTGAGCGTAAGGATTACCACCAATAAAGGCCGGCAGGAAGGAGTGATGAATATTAATAATTTGGTGGCGATAGTGCTCAATAAACGACGGCGAGATAATCTGCATATACCGAGCCAGAATTATAACATCAATGTCGTCTCCGATGACCTCAAGCTGACGTTTTTCCGCCTCAGCCTTAGTATCAGCTGTAACTGGAATATGGTGAAAGGGAATGCCGAAGGACTCGACATACGATTTCATATCCAAATGGTTGCTCACGACGAGAGCGATGTCGGCTTCTAGATCACCAGCTTGCCACTGCCAGAGCAGCTCCACAAGACAATGGTCTTCTTTAGAGACAAATATGGCTAATCTTTTCTTATGACGAACATTGAAAATTTTCCAGTTCATCTTGAAACGTTCAGCCACCCCGCCGAACAAAGAACGTATCTCTTCCAGACGATCTCCTAATTCGGGAAGGTCAAACTCAACTCTCATGAAGAACATTCCGCCATCTGGATCCATTGTGTACTGATCCGATTGCACAATATTCGCGCCATGCTGATACAGAAAGTGTGATACAGCCGCCACGATTCCCGGTCCGTCAGGACAAGAAATGAGCATACGCGCCCGGTTGGAATAAGACTCAACACCTGACGAATTGTTTCTTTTTACGTGTAATTCCATGATCCTCATCCCATCCTCTCATCTACATGTGCAATCTGAAGTCTAACTTATGCGTGAACGAGCACTTACTTGCCTGCTAACCATGCAATCAAGCGATGATTAATGGCTTCCTCACTCAATTGCGGAAACAGCTCGGCAGCGATGACTTCATCAAATAGACGCTCCAGCGGTTCACGTGGATCAGCTTTTTTAGCCTTGGCATCGTTCTTCAGCATCTCCCAGACATTAAGCACAAATTGACGGGAATCAATCTCCTTATTAGCAAAAAACTCACGCAGTTTTTCAACATCCTCTATAAACTCCGGTCCAAATCGTTCCGCTACGTTACCACGGAGCAAAGCAATCTCTACCTCATACATCGGACGCTGTTTCTTCGCATCTTTACCAACCCATGGCGTCTCAAGAATGAATGGCAGACCTGTCAATTTCTCATGATGGACGATTTTGTTAATCGTATCAAAACCGATCCAACCTGAACCAATTGGAGTGTGACGGTCTTTACCTGCTCCACATGGATTTTTACTGTCATTGATATGGATAACCCCAAGACGATTCAAGCCGATAATCTCATCAAACTTGTTAAGAACGCCATCCAAATCATTAACGATGTCATAGCCAGCATCATGAATGTGACAAGTATCAAGACATACGGATAAACGCTCGTTATGTTCAACCTTATCAATAATAGAAGCAATCTCCTCGAAGCTGCGCCCGATCTCTGTTCCCTTACCAGCCATAGTTTCTAGAGCGATATGAACTTCCGTTTCATTAGTTCCCCCAAGAACCTCATTAAGGCCATCTGCAATCCGTTGAATGCCGTATTCTGCATCCTTATCAGTGAATGCACCTGGATGTAATACGATATGCTTGACCTCAAGTGCGTGCGTACGGCGGATTTCCTCTTGTAAGAAATCAACGGCCAACTGATACGTGTTCTCTTTATAGGAAGCGAGATTAATAATGTAAGGTGCGTGGACGACAATCTCCTCCACACCGTTTTCTTTCATTGCTTGCTTTCCTTCAACCGGATACATGGCATCAATCGGCTTGCGGCGCGTGTTCTGTGGCGCTCCTGTATATATCATAAATGAGCTGGAACCATACTCATTTGCTTCATTTGCTGCGGTCAAAAGACCCTTGTCCGAGCAAGACACGTGTGAACCTATTTTCAGCATACTTCTTCCCTCTTTCCTTCACGAATTACCCCCTATTCTACCGTGATCAGAAAAATAAATCTAGACAAGGTCAATATGCTGGGTTCTGCTTCGCAAAACTTTGGAAATAAGCTATACTTTAATATGAGATTAAATTATGTGAGAATACTCATTGCCAAAAGGTGGTGTATGCATGTCTATCCAATCAGGACTTGGTTTATTATCCGCAACACCGAGCAATTGGTTCATGAACTCTATCGCTTTCTGGACATTTATGCTGCTGGGTTCCATGTGTATCGGCGGTTTTTTTATGTTCCGGAAATTCCTAAAGGTGTTGCCGAAAGCTGATGGAAAATCAAAGCTGGACTGGCAAAATTACTGGGTAGAACGCAGCCGTTCACTCTGGAGTGATGAATCAAAAGCTTTCTTAGACCAGCTTGTTCAGCCTGTGCCCAGCCCTTTTCGCGATATCGCCAAACATTCCATTGCTGCCGAGATCGGTAAGATCGCTGTGGAAAGTAATGCAAAAGAGGTTACTCGTGATCACTGCATTAAAGGTTACATAGTCGCCACTCCGCGGCGTGACAATCGTTTTCTCGTCAATTTTCTCGAAAAGAATAAAATCGACTACTCTGCTTACCAGCATTTGTTTAAGTGATTGCTAATCAAATGTCGCGTTCAGAACGGAGGCCCACCTTATGAAATATGTGATATGTGGCGGCACCGGTTTTATTGGCAGCGAACTAGCAAAATACTGGCTACTAGCAGGCAATGAAGTTGCAATCGTCGGTCGCAATCTACCTAATACTGCACCTTATCATCCTAAGCTGAGTTACCACACATGGGACAGCCTTAACAATGATCAAGCACCCATAGAAAATGCTGATGCCTTGGTCAATCTTGCTGGCGCTTCTCTTAGCCAACGTTGGAGTCCAAGTGGTAAAAAGGCAATCATGCAATCCCGTCTTGCAACCGTTTCCGCTGCTGCTAAGCTACTCGACCGTTTGAAACACAAACCTCCTGTAGTCATTCAGGCATCAGCTGTGGCTATTTACGGAACCTCTTTGCAAGATACCTTTAATGAATCATCACCAGCCCATGTCATGGACTTCCCTTCTGACGTGGTTAAGACATGGGAAGAAGCTTCAGATGAAGCATACAAGAATATCCGTATGATCAAGTTGCGTACTGGGGTTGTGCTCGGCAATGAAAGCGGTGCTTTCCCAAAAATGAAGCTACCTTATTTACTGGGCTTTGGTGGTAATATCGGCGCGGGAAACCAGTGGGTATCCTGGATTCACCTGACGGATATCGTCCGTCTAATCGATTTTTGTATTCAGAATCCCACCATCGCCGGACCTGTTAATGCGACTGCACCACATCCGGTCACGAACGAAGAGTTCGGTAGAACGATCGGCAAAGTATACAAACGGCCGCATTGGTTCCCACTACCCGCCATCCTGTTAAGAACAGCAGTAGGTGAATTGTCTGAGATCTTGCTCAAAGGACAACGCGTTCTTCCATCGGCGGCATTAGAACATGGCTTTATCTTTACCTTCCCCACACTTCAAACCGCTTTAGAAGATTTGAAAAGCCAAAAATAGCAGAATTAACATTCTTTGCTTGTACTCTTCATCCCATGTGGAATGTGTAACTTCCTTTTACAATCTTAAATACGGTCCCCTCTGACAGCGGGTACTCTTTGTAAGGGATCATGGCTTCGCCTTGAAAAAGCGTTCCATTTCTGGAGTCGAGATCCTTTAGTACGTATCCGCCAGGGCTCCTAGATATCTCCGCATGTACTCTAGAAGCTCCTTCCGATCTTTCTACATACTGAGCTACTTCTGCCGATCGGCCAATGATAAAGCTAGTTCGGTTTAACGCTATTTTTTCCGACTCTGCCTCTTCCTCATCGCTTCTTTTGAGATAAGGAACATTTCGAGCTAGCTTCTCATTTCGTTTGCCTTGCTCAGGTGTTTCCTCCCGTGATAATAAAGCGGTTGGGGCTATTGGACCTGGTGGTATTCCAGAACTATCCTCCTCTTTCCTTGATTCAGATCGCACAGACGGAATGTTAGATAAAGGGTCGGATGGATGCTGATCTCCCTTTGGAATCGATGCTGCAGGACGCACAGTGGTCACAGGATTCCTACCGAAATCCCACTCCAGTTCTCTTCGATTCGGACTCCGTTTTGTATCTTCAGAATCCTCACTCGTATGTTCCTTTTCTTCGTCACTTCCAAACCTAATCCTTTCGCTCCATACCATCCAGCTAAAAGCAGCCAAGGCAATCGTTGCGATCCCACAAACGGCTAGCCATAACGGTTTTGGGTTATTCAAATATAGGAATTTCCATAATAATGCATCAACCAATAAGCAACTAAGAATAATATAGGTTCTTGAGCTTGAGGGTTGTGAATTCGTCAACTTATTATCGTCTGTAGACCGAAGAGACCTTTCCTCTTCTTTCACCCTAAGATTCGGACTGGAATAGCTATTTAACCACGGAGCTGAATTCTGCTGCGTACGCAGACCCTTATCCTCGTTCCGCTCACTCATTTTTTTCTGGGGAGCAGCTACCTCATTCACAAACAGTTCCCTTACTCTCTCTTGCATTCGTCTTTCAGGCTCTGCCGGACGTACTTCTGTCAACTTAGGAGATGTGTATGCCATTTCTGCGTTACTACTGAATTGTCCTCTACAAGAGTCGCCCTCTGTCAACAGCTCTGAGAGAAGACCCTTTAAGCCCGCTGGTGTAAATTCTTCTTCCCCACAGTATTGCAGTACTCTTTGAACACCACTCCCAGTAAGCTCTGTGATAGAAGCCATCATCACCATGATCAGCGATTTGAGGGACTCTCCCAGCCTAGAAGCAGGCTCATTCCCCTGAACAGGGATATAGGTGAGATATACCTTACCACTCTGCAATGATCCTTCAATAAAAATATAATCTTCATGCAAAGCATACTGATCCGCCCGAAGCATATATAACCTGCCATCTTCCATCCCTTGCGCAATTTGCAGAAGTAATCCAAAAAATGAGGTCATGCTCAACTTCTCACTTTTGAGCAAATGACTGAGCATTTTTTTACGCAGAACAGCATATTCCATCGTAACCTTTAAATCAATTTCCCTAAGCAACAACCTTAAATGATGAGGAATATCAGTGTTCATCAGCATACGAGCTTGAACCATATTAAGCTTACCCACCGGCATCCCTTCTGGTTCGCCAAGCATCATATATATACCGTCCTGCTGCATAAAGTCACGGGATAATCCGTACAACAAGCATCACCACCTCCTATTTTAAAAATAAAGATAAGCGCAAATGGTACCAGGGACTACAGCCAGCATAAAGGGAAATCTCAACAGCTCATTATCTTTATTTCTTATTAGGAATGAACTCTTCAATAATATAAATCCGGAAATTGTGTTAAAGATCTTACGCGTATGCCTGCCTGTCTCCCGTCTCTTTAAGACAATTAGCCAGCCTATCAAGGCCCCAAACAGTACGGAGTACATCACGACCTGCAATGTAAATAGCATTCCTGTCCACGCCCCAATCCCGGCAAAAAGCTTAACATCCCCTGCACCAACCGCCCCTATCAAATGCATAATTAGAAGCACTGCAAATCCTGCAGCGGCACCTACACCAGCCTTAAGCAGTCCATCCCAGCCGTTCATCAGCGCTTGAGCAAGCAGACCAGCAAGCAAGCCTGAGACAGTGATCCAGTTTGGTATTCTCATCGACTTTATATCCGTAATAAATGCAGCAGCCAGAAACGGCAGACATCCCCAAAAGGCCCACTCCGCCATGGATTACACTCCTTTCCCCTTCACTCATTTCACTACTGTGAACATCACCTCAATAGATCTACCGTCATCGAGCTGAATTACAAATGGCCACGAGCCCGGTGTGGTATTCACACCAATTTTCCACTCCCACTCGATATATCCGTCCGCATCCGCTTGTTTCCAGCCTAAATATTTAGCAGTGCTTCCCCCGCTTTTATAAAAAACGGATAAGCTAGCGGAAGCATTCGGCGGAATCTTGGCACGAACTTTACCTTGCTTATTGGCTACAGCTGGATTCGGTTTCTCCAAAATCTTAATAAAATCCTCTGGTTGACCAGTGCCGTCATTGCCCTTATTTGTACCCTCTCCTGTATCCCCGATCCAAAGACGTTCAACAGCACTTGCCTCAAGTACAATGCGTTGCTTTAGAAAGGGAACCTTCATCGGCAGCTCATAGCTAACCACCAATCCAAAGTAAGGTCGGGTACCCTTCTTTAACTCAGGCACGATAATGTTGGATACATGAATTCGATCATAATCCAGTAAGTCTGATGACAGATACGGCTTTAATAGGGGTTTTATCGCTAGATCCAGTACACTTTCAGAGGTCTCAGCCTGTAGCTTCTGCAGAGGTCCCTCGCCCTTCTCTAAAGCTGACATGACCCACTCATTCAGCGGCTTAGGTAATGACATTGCATAACTGCTGCCCCAATCTGTAAGTGACAAGCGAGGAATCGTCCAATTCGATTCGGCTTGATTGCCAGCGGATAGGTCGGTGCCATCCTTCACTGGATTAGCGCCCGCTTCGCTTGTTGCTCCCCATTTCTGCACAGCCAAAGCTGCCGGGTACATATGCGTTGAAATAGATTTCACAGTATCAGATGCTGTGCTTTGTAAGGCCGTTGAATACAAGGTCATCTGTACGATAGAAATTAGGAACAAAACAAACAGTAGGAAGATCGGAAGTACCATCGCCGCTTCTACTACCATGCTGCCTTCTTCCTGCGTCTTCCTCCTAATCCGGTACCCGTCCCCCATATCCTTACCAACCTCCTGCTAGTATGAAAAATCAGCCTGCACTGCTCTCATATATGTACTGCCTTGCACTTCTCCAGAATACCCAGCGCTATAATCCAATAGCTTCACAACACCCGGTAGAAACCATAGTCGCATTCCAAGCTTAATATTCGATGAGACATACGTACTTCTTTCATCTGGATTTATTCCTGTGTTCAGTCGAATGAGAGCCAGCATCCGAGATAATTGAACATTCCCGCCTCCATGCAGCATCATGAACAGCCGCAAATGATCACGATAAGTCAGCTGGGCTGGTAAATATTTAGACAGTGGTATGGAATCTTTCTCACAGAGTAACAACATGTCCTGAATAGCTTGCTGGATCCCATACAACAGTGCTGCGGCCAGAACAGCCAATGGGTTTCCTAAACTTGCCTTCTCAATAAAACCTTCCATCGTTCGAATAGACAGCCGCATGGCAAATATTTCAGCATACGCTGCGGCTACATTTCCAGCGGGATTATGAAATCCATAAAGAATGTATTCCAGCTCTTGCGCTTGAGGATTAAGCTGGTCTGTAAGTTCGCCTGTGCCCTCAGAACCTTGTGCTAGAGTAGCTAACTTGGAAACATCAAAATGTTGAAAATAGAGAGCAGAATACTCCGTTTGAAAAAGTCTATCTCTAGCCCCTCCCATAATGCCACCCATCGCTGCATAGATTCCGTCCATATCCTCCATCGCCGAACTCCCAGCAGTATACGGGTTAGTGCTTACTTCAGATTTAACAAGTGGATCTGATACTAATTCCTTATTAAAAGCAATATTCTCCTCGTAATATTGACGAAGTGTTTGATAGCTTTTCAGAGAATCTGTCACTCCGTTACCCATCATTCGAATTTTATCAAGCAATGCTTTCGCTTCACCCAGCTTTGATTTTGCTTCTCTCTCCAATTGCTTACGCTCTTTATCTGAGCTACGGTGCTGTTCGATTAAAGCCAAATCACTAACGATAATACTTCCCTTCTTACCGTAATTCTGTAGATAGTTATTCACTACGCGTGAAGCTTCAAGAACAGAAGAGATCATTTGATAGGAGTCACCATATTCACTCAAAGCTTCATACAGCACACCCGACATTCCTGTTACGATAGGTTCAATGGCCTCGTAAGAACTTTGCTGCATAGATATACTATTCTCCATCTGACTTAGATCAGTTGAGGAGAGAATCAGTGCATCTTCCTGCTCACGCAGCTTTTTAAGCGGGTCTGAGCTTATCTCTCCTGAGCTCGCCGGAATATCCCAGTCATTAGCAGGATCATTTGATAGATCCACCCCCTCCATTCGTGACTGTTCCAATATATTTCTCATCTCGTCATTCAATTGCTCTGCCTTCTTTAACGCTTCATTCGCTCCCTCCATTGATCTTTCATGGTCTTCACGAAAAGCTGTTAATATGGCAGGAAGCCGCGATAACATTTCAGTAGTTCGACTCCGGTATAGAGACAATTGATAAGTGTACTTTGCAGGCTTTTTACTATCACGATAAAGATCATCGTAATATTTCCCAAGATAGTCACTATACTGTGCGGGAATATCCGCCGCCGATTGCATACTTCCGAGTGAACTGGCAGAAATGGACTCTGCAGGCGGATTCATAATCCATTGAAGTAACCTTCTTCCACTCTCCGCAGCCTGGCTTCTCTGCTCTAACATAAGATCCAAAGCCTCTTCTCGCTCGTCATATAACGGCTGCAGCTTACTAAGTAGTTCAGTAGCCCGTGAGGCCTCTGCCATTACTCCTGACATCGGCTTGAATTTACCTGCCAATTCCAAAGCAAAATCCACCGGAGCCTTATACTTCATTTCCTCCAGTATTTGTCGACTCACAACATCATAGCTACCCAGCGGCCTGCTCCATTTCAAAGATGACGATTCCAAAGCGAAGGGTACAAGATTAAACGTGTCACTCCTACCACTTTTATGCATATTATCATTGAGTACCTGAGACAGCAGCATATCCCCGTCACTCTCTCCAAAGGCGAATAAACCATACTTTTCTCGTAGCTCAACATCGTAAGATGACATTACAGAGCGAACGCTAGCCCTCGCTAAACGTTCCTCCTGAACATTGAAGGCAGCAATCCGCGCATAGTCAATCAGCACAGCGGTAATAAAAAAGACGAAAGCCAGTACCATAATTAAAAAAATTGAGACTGAACCTTCCGTTTTGCCTTTACCCTGCCTCTGTTTCTTTCGACTCTTACCGCTAACAAGGTAACTGGTAAAGATGCTCCTCATCAAAACCTCCCTCCTTATCCCTACCTTCAATAGATACTAGATCCATTAGCAAGGAAATATTCACTTATCCTGAAGCTTGGTCATCATCGCGGATGCATCCTTCTTCTCCATGTGGACTCCAGACCCACTAGTACCCTCTGAGCCTCCCTTGAACTTAGCCCCGAAGTAACGCATCAGGTCGACCGTACGGATAAACTCAACAGGCTCAGCGATGATAGATTGAGTTTTTACAGTTGGCTTTGCCTCATCAGACAAAACTTCATCAAGTACAGGTAAGTGCAGTAGACGATTTAATTCAGCACTTACTTTCCGTCCTGCAAGTGAATATGCGTAGTTCAAATTTCCCGGCATATTATTCGGAATCATAGAGGACGAATGTCTGAGTTTAAGCACTGGTAGATCACTTTCCTCTGACACTTCACCAGGTAGCTCTATTGTCGCGCCATCACTTCCAGCTTCTCCGCCGAATAAAGAGGCTAGCAAAGCATCATCTCCAATTCTCCAATAAAGGGAGTCATACTCACCTGCAGCATAGGAGCCAGAAACCTCTTTATGGCTGTTGTCCCAATTGTAAGCCGCACGCTCAGTAGCCCCTGAGGCCACTTGCAGAAGCATAGACTTCTGGTAGCTATACAAACAGAAGAACAGAAGAAGCATTGTAATACACATGACCATTGGTAGTAGAATTGAAGCTTCAATAGTAAAGCTGCCTCGATCGTCCTTAAGCTTTTTCACTCGAATACTTCCTGGCTCTTTTCTCCCGCAGTTTTAATCAAAGCCTCCACTACTTCCTGAATTTTGTCCTTAAACAAAAGAACGACCGCAATCAGCACCGCAATAATCAGAATCATCTCCAGTGTCCCGAGACCTTCCTCGTCCTTCCAAAGATTCTTCACACTACCCAACATTGTCGTCATCATTAGTTTCACCCTCCTACATTTTTAACATCATGAATGCTGGTGTTCCCACCAGTACAATTACTATTAAAAAGATAACTACCATCGGAAAGACTAGTTTAGAGGAAGCTTGCTCCCCTCGCGTTCGGCTGATAGCTTTCCGTTTATCCCACAGCATCCGCGAGAGATCGCGTAGCGATAACACAAAATCCGCTCCACCTCTGCGATAATTCAGAAGAACCGTCGTCGTGAACAACGATACCTCCTGCACTGCACATCTCTTGCTAAAATTCTCGAATGCCTGCTGAAATGAATACCCTCCTTCCCATTCACTGGTCATGATTCTAAGCTCCTTATACAATGGGTGATTAACATCACCTCGGTGGCTCTCCACACAGCGGATAATCGCCCGTTGCACGGTCTCACCTGCTCCTACCAGCAATACAATGCTGTTCAGAAGTTCTGGTAGCTCGAGCATAATATTCTGCTCTCTCACCCTCACCTTTTTATGTAAATCACTCACCATAGCAGCTGGTAGAGCTACCGCCAAGAAAAAACCTAGAATCAGACCTGTCTGATCGCCGCTAAACCCTGTGATCAAACTTCCACCCACAAGCAACAACCAACTGTAGCTAAGCATCTCACCCATGAACAACAGGGTTCGTTCTGCACTGTAACGCACCCCATAACTTCGCTGCAGGGAACGTTGAATCCTGAACATCAATGATGGAAAACGACTGACAATGCCGGTTTTCTCAATGAGTAGCAACAGCGGTTCACCCAGCTTCCGAAGTCGTAATCCTTCCATAGGAAGTTCTCTTAATCCGTCATATCTTTTTCCACATTTAATTCGTAACAGAGCCCAGACAACAAGTAAAAATATAGTGACTACTGCACATAGCCATCGCATGATTTCTTCCCCTTCACAGCGGAATGTCCATTATTTTAGTAGTCCAGAGATAACATAAAAACAAAGCTATTAATGCAAGCGTCGATATGGCTATACCCGCTCCTGTGTACATGGGCTGCATATAGTCTCCTGCAGTCAAACTCATAAAGATCACCATAATTAGTGGAGATATTAACAGCGCTTTCGCTTCGAATTTCTTCTGTGAAATGCTTACAGTAATATCTTGCTGAATATCCAGCTTCTCTCCAATAATCGTAGACGTACGGCGCACTACTTCTACCAGATCGCCGCCTGTACGTTTACATACAGTGAACACGTCAGCGAACCGCTCAATATCTTCCATTCCTGCTCTTTCACTGAAATCCCGAAGCGCTTCCTCCACTGGCTGACCGTATTCCATGCGCGTACAGATAATATTTAGCTCCGAGATCATATCGCCGCCCCCCTCCGGGTCCAGCATACGTAAGTCTTGGACCGCTTCCCGGAAAGCATTCTCGACCGATCGCCCTGCTGAGAGTGAGGAAGACAATGAAAATAACGTCTGTTTAAACTGTAAATTAAGCATACTCCGGCGTCTTTTCAGCAAATAATTACGCAGCATACGAGGTGCATACAGCCCACCTGGCATAAGTAGTAACGACAGTATCCAATGATGATAAAAAAGATATCCCACTCCAAACAGCAGCAAACCACCTACTGCAATAGCCAGAGTTTTCTGTATCAAGGTCAACTCGTATACCGTATAATCCGGCAATAATGAATGGCCTCTGGAATCAGCTTTCTTAGGTTTTTCAGCAGCAAACTTAATTTTAAACACTACCTCTTCCCCCTTTTAGAATTCAGAATCCAGCCTGTGATAACGGATAGGAGGTTACACCAGCCATTCTAAGCTTTGCTGTATGCATAAGCTGGTTTGCGCAAGAAACCAGCCCTCCTTGTACCCGGCCCTCTCGTTCACCGGACTCTCGAAATTCATATAGAGGGTTCAAGACCACTTCACCATCTTTCAGGCCTGCAACCTCACAAATCTCCATCACTCGCCTAGAACGATCACGGAGCCTGGATAAGTGTACGAATATATCAATCGCCGATGAGATTTGTTGACGAACAACCGTTACCGGCAGATCCGCAGCACTTAACACCATCGTCTCCAGTCGACTGACCATATCGTGCGCGCTGTTACTATGCCCTGTGGACAAGCTTCCATCGTGCCCAGTGTTCATCGCCTGTAGCATATCGAGGCATTCCGCTCCACGTACCTCACCCACAACAATTCGATTGGGTCTCATCCGCAGCGAAGAACGAATCAAATCTCGAATGGAAATCTCCCCTCTGCCTTCCGTATTCGCGTTCCTAGTCTCCAGGGAAACAAGATTTGGCACCGTTACAATCTGTAGCTCAGCAGAATCTTCTATTGTGATGACCCTCTCCTGTGAAGGGATAAACTGAGATAATGCATTTAGAAAGGTGGTCTTCCCCGAGCCCGTTCCCCCGCTTATAAAAATGTTGTATTTAGCAGCTACTAAGATTTGCAGTAGCTCTGCTGCTTCCAGGCTTAAAGCTTCACGGCTCACCAATTCATTCATCGTCATCGGCTTCTCCGGGAATTTACGTATGGTCATCGCTGGTCCCTTCAGTGAGACTGGCGGAAGTACAATATTCACACGGGATCCATCCTTCAACCGGGCATCAACGATAGGAGAGGAGTCATTTACTACCCTGTTAACACCGGATACTACCGTTTGGATAATGTCTTCCAGCCTGCTGCTGGACTCAAATTCCAAAGGAAGACGACGAATCTGACCCTCCTCTTCTATAAAAATCTCAGTATGACTATTGATCATAATCTCCGTGATCGCCGGATTATCCACTAATGGCTGAAGCACATCCAACCCTCGGAAGGAGTCAAATAGTCTCTTAACTAACTCATGCTTCTCCTGTGCTGTTAAGAAACGGAGGCTTTCACTTTCTAGAATCGTTCGTTCGATAAACCCAGTAAGTTCACGGTTTCCTACTGCAGAAGTCACATCAAGCCCTGCACGAATCTCACTACGCAGCGCCCTGAACATCTCCTCATTCATGGATATTCTTCCCTGTAAAAACTAATGGGAGTGCTGGCTCTACAATCCGCTTGCACAACTGCAAGATCTCCTGCTGAAATTGTGGAGAGTTCAAAAAGAGCTCCTCACGGTGTTGCAGCGTCCATGATGAGATAAAGGGACATACGCCTTCAATGATAATTCCTTCAGGAGGCACCCACTCTTCCAAACGATCCACTGCAAAATTCACTACAAATTTACTCTTGTCCATCACATGGGGGGACATGCCAGAGTTAGGAGCGGTGCAATGCGACAGCCATCTCATAGTCTTATACATGCTTACATCATCATTTTTCAGGACCCAAAGTAGAATCCCACTTCGCTGCAGCACAGCCTTCGCACGCTCTTCCTCGATGCTGCCGGTGTCCACAATAACAACATCAAAGTTTCTCTCCGCAACCAGCCGCTCTAACAAATCCAGCGTATCGTGCAAAGTCATCTGCAGCATTTCCTTCACATTAATAACTGGTCTGAAAGCAGCAGTTCGGAGGTGATCATATCTAATGAAGTATTGTCCTAATTCAATCGTATCCGCTTCATCCTTGTCTCGATTAGCCTTTATTTCATATAGCAGTCGCTCTAGTCCAGCCGTATGACCTGTAGGGATTCTGAGAAACAACCCACTGCTGTCTACACTCTCAAGGTTCAGATAAAACACCGAAAGGCCCATTTCACCAAGCTGCTTCGCCATATTCAATGCTATCGTTGTTTTGCCCATGTTGCCGCTAGCAGAGACAACCCCCAGCAACAGCGTTTCATCTAGCACAGAAGATCCTCTACCTCTCTGAACTTCACATAACTGGAGAAATGCTCCCAGGAGGGAAGGAAGCGCCTGATATTTGGCAATCATCACTCCCCCTCCCAGACTCTTAACACTCTTACCGAGATAACCTCCATCCTCACTCAAAACTGCCCATGGAACCGTGCTTTTCCCCTCTACTAGCCAAGCCTCAATAAAAGAAGAGTCCCCCACAACAGCATCCGGGATGTCCTCCCCCCTCATAAATTCGATAAAAGCATCCATTCGGCTAAAAGCCGTAATACGCAGCATTTCTCCGTACTCGCTGTGATGAAGATAGTGCAGTAATGGTTCGATATATTGACTTTCACGCACTGCGAGCACAATCCTTGCCGCCATGAAACCACGCTCCTTTCGATAAGAAAAAATCCATTATTCCCTCAAAAAAAGACAGCAAAAAAAGCACCGACAATAACCGTGGATACGGTAATTGAACGGTGCTTCCGTTACTATTCCTTTAATTTACAGCTATAGTAGCATATATATATGAAGGCAGCAATAAGTTTTTTCGCACACTAGCTGGATACTATACTCTCATCTTATCTTCGCGCCAGTTCTTAATGGCAGAACGAATATCAGCAGGAATGAGCTTCTCCTTCACCGCCCGTTGACACAGTGCTGGAAACTCATCATCACCCGCATAACGTAGCGCTATAATTTGGGCTATTTCAAGCTCTGGGCTCAAAGCTTCGCCTGTCAGACGGAAATAGCGGAACTGCTCTTCCACTCTCACCACGCGGTCCTGATTTTTTGTCGCATATATACGAATTCTTGTAATCGCAAAAAGTAAGCATAAGGACATCCCGAATAACAGCAATGGCACCGTTAAAGCACCATCATCACGTATCTCTTGAACAGCATAAATCGCCGACCACACAAACAAAATTAGCGCAAGCGGCATCGTCACAAAATGAAAAGGCCAATCAAAACGCATAAATCCCTTGGGCTTGCCTTTATTCATAATTCATCTCCATATTTTATATGACTTGTAGAGCGCTTAAAGCTTCGTCTCACCGGGAATAGCCACGATAAAGGGCTTGTTGTTCTCCCAGTTCAGCGACTTCCCTGATACTTTAGTCGTTCCATCCGCATTAACGATTCCGCAAATAATCTGACTTCCCCATACACTCGTATAATAATAGGCATAGGATGGTGCTAAAACAGGGGCTTTACCATATTCCTTCGCAATGGGGTGTCCGAATATCGCGGTAAAATCTTTTTTATCAGCCTCTTTCGAATTGTCCAAATCTGCTTCCCATACGACTGTTCTAATGTTGTCTTTAATCTCATAATACGATACAAAATGCCCATAGATTATGAAATATCCATCAGATCTGCCTTCAGGAAAATAATACGACATAGACAACGCTTCATTATCACCCGTTAATTGGGACGGTTCTCTTTCTTCAACCGGGAATTGTAAAGCAGCAATGCGGGAAACTACCAAGTCCCTACTATTATAATTCTGCACAAGCTTCGCATTTGCACGTTCCTGAACCCAGACAGTATTCGTAGCAGCATCTACCGTTACTCTTGCTCCAAGAGCTTCCGCAATAAATCTCAGCGGCACCGTAACTCTTCCATCCATGATGCTAGCAGGTGCATCCAGTTGTACAGATTCGGAGTTCTTCCACGCCGTTCGAGAACCCACAGCAAGCATAATCTTCATGGAGTCTCTAACGATCGTTACTTGCTTTGTACGGGCTTCCCACTGAATAGAAATATTCTTGAAGCTCTCAAAAGCCTTCAGCGGAACCATCGTCTGTCCAGAGACGATTTGCACACCGTAATTCACGCTCGAATTATTCACCATTACCTTGAGCTTAGCATCTGCGGATACCGTTCCCATGGTACCTAAAGAAGCTAGCATAACTATTAATAGATAAAGTCCTGCCTTTCGCAACATCCCTTCACCCCTCGCTAAACGTCCTTAACTATACCAAATTATGGTTACATTATAACATCTAGCCAAATCCCGGATTACAAAAATCTTTGTTTGATCTCCGGTGTTGGGAGCAGACATTGCTCATCGCGCCCGAACCAACGGTAACGATTCCTTGCAACATAGCGGTAAAGGATATTCCGTATTGGGCGCGGCACTACAATAAAGAAATACGCAGCAGGCCAAGGCCATCTCAATCTACGTGCAATCCGCAGTACAGCAGCCGACTCTGTATAATACACACCGTTCTCCAGCAATACAACTGTGTTCAACTGCCCAGGTTGAAGTCCAGCCTCACTCATTAGCTTAGCGGCAATTTCACTTTGTAAAGGGGCGAATAGAAATTTAGCCTTGGGATCACGCGGGATGATGAAACGAATCAAACCTTGGCAAAGATGACACACCCCATCAATCAACACAATGGACTTATTTGGCATAATGTTCAGCTCCTCGTTCATAGCTCCCCCTCCCTATAAAGATAAGTGTATCGCATATTTTGGGTAAACAAAAACGCGGGATAGAATCCCGCGCCAACATGTACCGTTCTTTAATTATTCAGCAATTGCCTTTTCAATCCATTGATCACCGATCATTTGTCCTTCGAAATCAGCAGTGAATGCCTCCATGCATTTACAGATGAAATCTTTGCGGCAAATTGGACATGGAGTTTTAAGCAGGCGGCTGATGTTCGTCATTTTCCATTCCGGAAACCGATTATAAAACGCACGGCACTCCGTTCCATCAGCAAGCTTGATAATGAACTCGTACAATCCTTCCTTATCGTTGCTGCTGGCTTTGGTCACATTCGTAATATTCGGTCTGTAAGACATCTTCATCACCCATTATTTAAATTTTTGGTTGTAAATTGCACACGCAACATATTCTCAGATACTTAGACATATTAAAGAATTTTAAGAGTGATGTCAACCAAAGACGCCTAACACGGAGGCTATTTATTGCTCTTTTCTGATCAACGCCTTTATTCAGTCATTATTTCCATAAAATATATACAGATACATTTAATTTATGATCATTCATTTTGCTGTGATTTGATAAACCGAATGGGCGTTAATGGTTCATAGAATTTTCTTATTTGGCTCACCCTCATTAATAGTGTACAATTAAATTGCGATAAATTAAAATTAGGAATTACAAAGGAGGTGGCATCCATGAGTATTTATGATTTTGAGGTCAACACTCTTCGGGGTGCAGAAGAATCATTGTCCAAGTACAAAGGTAAAGTACTCCTTGTTGTGAATACAGCTAGCAAATGCGGGTTTACGCCTCAGTATAAAGGGCTTCAGGAAGTGTACGAGAAATTTAAGGATCGTGGATTCGAAGTACTTGGTTTCCCAAGCAATCAGTTTGCTGGCCAAGAGCCTGGCGAAAGTGATGAAATTGCAGAATACTGCGAGATTAACTATGGGGTAACCTTCCCAATGTTCGAGAAGATTGATGTAAAAGGTGATGAAGCACACCCATTATTCAAATACTTATCAAAGGAAGCACCTGGTGTTCTAGGCTCAAAAAGCGTGAAATGGAACTTCACCAAGTTCCTAGTGGATCAAGAAGGCCGTGTCCTTAAGCGTTTTGCTCCTAAAACTACTCCTCAGCAGATCGAATCCTATATCTCCAAGCTTCTGAAATAATCCATTCAATATGAAATTTTAAAAAAGGATACTGGCCACATCACTCAGCCCACTAGGTGATATGCGGTCAGTATCTTTTTGTCTTTAATCAATATACGAACATACAGCTTTCCGATTGCTCGTTAAGCATAAAAAAGAAGCCTTGCATCGCAAGGCTTCTTTCGTCATTCTGTATGCGGTAGAGAGGACTCGAACCTCCACGGGTATACACCCACTACCCCCTCAAGATAGCGTGTCTGCCATTCCACCACTACCGCGCGGTGAGATAAAACATAAAACTTTGTTTGAGGTCAACATTCATTATTATAAATGTACTTCCCCGAAATGTAAAGGCGTTGATTTAAGAATTTTCGTCGGCCCATTTCTGCTTACGATATTCAGTGAATGCTAGGTATTCTTTAATGAATTCCTTTTCCTCTGGAAGCAGTTTATTCGTTCGATCTTCATTCAACTTTGCTTCTCCGAAATCATAGTCCTCATTGCTCTCTTTCAATATTTCAGATGTATTTCTACCTAAAATAAGCCAGTCCAGACTTACATGAAAAAAAGCGCCGATCTCAATTAATTTATGTGTTCCCGGAGTAGATTTGCCCCGCTTCCAATCTCCCATATTACCTGTGCTTATATTTAACTGCTCGCAGAATGATTTCTTGGTGAGACCTTTTTGCTTAATTAAGTATTCTATACGTTCGTATATGGTCTGCATCCGTAAACCGCCCTTCACAAAAAAATAAAAAAGACTTATTTAAGTAATTACCTATTGCAAAATAACGCAAAAAAGTATATAATTGGTGTTACTATGTATTATCCGATTATATCATATGGCTAGAGTGACGATAAGAGGCGACTCAGGTGACAAGTGTCTGATGTAATGCCGTCTGACCCCCTTAATTAACATGTCATCCCGAAGGATCTCTAGGAGGGAGCGGTGACTTTTGTCAAAATGCTTATCATCTTCCATTATCCATTCACTTGAATATCTGCCGCACAATGCAGTGGTCATCAACAGCCAAGGAGTTATCCAGTTCACCAACAGGAAGTGGAAAGCATTTAGTCATGAATACGGCCTCTCCCCTCACAAACAATGGATTGGAGCTTATTATTCGGAGCTTCTGCAAGATGTGATCATCGATTCCGATCAATGGGCCAAGCTTTATGATTCGGTGAAAATTATACTCCGCAGAGAGCAACAGATTTATACCTCTGAGTTCATCATACAAACCGCCTATAAAGGGACGCGAATCTTTCGTTTGGAAATCTATCCGCTGCTCTCTGATTATTACCTAGAAGCTGCTTTTATAATTTCTCTATATGATTTGGGTGTATTTATAGAAGGAACTAAGATGTCGGGGATCACAAGCATCTGTTCGACATGTCAGCCAACACAAGAGTTAATCCCCATCTGCGCTTCCTGCAAATCCATTCGAAATTCTAAGGATGAATGGATCAACATTGAACATTTTTTAAAACATCAGCTTTCTCTGCAATTCACCCATGATATTTGCCCAGACTGTGTCAGACAGCTCTATCCCCAATATGCAAGAGCCTTCAAGAACTAATCAACTTGTCTAACCCTATAAAAAAAAGTAAGAAAACCTCTGCGAAGCAAAGGATTTCTTACTTTTTTATTTGTATGCGGTAGAGAGGACTCGAACCTCCACGGGTATACACCCACTACCCCCTCAAGATAGCGTGTCTGCCATTCCACCACTACCGCATAATATGACCCGTATGGGATTCGAACCCATGTTACCTCCGTGAAAGGGAGGTGTCTTAACCCCTTGACCAACGGGCCTTAGCAAGGTTGTCTAACGTGACAACAAAAATTATGATACCAGAAATAATAAGACATGGCAAGCACTTTTTTTTCACACCACTTCAGCCTGTAGCATTCTTCGATTCTTCAATCATCTCTATCCATCTCTATATCCCAATCAGATCTAATTCTGACCTTTATCTCCTCATATTGTTCCCTGGAGTGCTGTGTATCTCATGAACATAAAGAAGCTTCCTTCTAGGACCATGATCCTCGTAACGAATAAGTTCAATAGAAAAATCTGCGCCACAAGACCGTTATAATAAGACATATCTCCTTGATGTGTAAACGAAAGTATAGCTGTCTGTGTAAGAACAAGAGATATTAAGGAGGCTGCTAGATTGGATATAACATTTGTCTCATTGGTACATACAAAAAAACTTATTCCCAACCGATAAACGGAAGGAGAATAAGCTGTAAGCTGTTCATTTTTTCCCTTTTAATTCTTTAATCTGCATCATATGATGCCGGTCATGCGATATAAAATCCTTTAAATAGGACTCAAAGGAAAACCTTCCGTCAACATATTTCCCCGAGTATTTCCCCTCTTCAAGGTTACTTATACAATCTAATAGTAAGTTACGATACTTCATAGTCAATTCTATTAATTCATCTTTGGTTTTTGTCTTACCATATGTAACAGCATCATTATTGAATTGATCGTAATCAATAAGTTGAAGTGTTATCGCTTTATCACATGCTATCGGTTCTATCGTCGATTCATAGAAGTATTTATCCCATAAAATAATATGACTAACAACATCATGAATTGTCCATTTTCCTTCAGCGATGGGTGTTTTCCAATCTAAATCAATAATTTCTAGAACAAATCCATTCCATTCCTTAAACTGATTTAGCAAATCTGATCTGTTATTCATTGGTACATCTCCTTTTTTAGTAAACATCTTTAACAGCATTTATTAATACTCTCTTGATACATTATCTCAATAGCAAACTGTTATATGGGTACTCTCACGGTTTTTTTGAAAGCTCTATTAGTGCATTTTTTGCCGTAATTGAAGAATATCTTGATTGATTTCTTTACTATGATTAAAGAGTAGATGTTTTTCAAGGAGCAAGATAATATCATCAAAGTACGGCAAATCATATCCGAAATATGGATCCAAGTACCTGTCCAAACAAAATAATAGACCTCTCTTTTCTAACTTATCCAGTTAAATATGCCCTTGCTATATAATGTAAACCAACTCCTCTGACTACAAATTATGCTTCCTTCCAATTTCCCGCTTCATAAATATATTTATATCACTTATCGCATCTTGTTTTTTCATATAAAAAATAGAATTATACGAATACACAAAACTCATCGACTCATCGTTTAATGCCAACTGTCTCATGTCACCCTGATATATGTTTAAATTCTGCCCTCTTTCTGCTGCGAACTGATTAGCTCTGTTCATTTGTTCAACATTCATCTCTATTCCATATGTAGCGTATCCATAATTCGCAAACAAACTTAGTGGAGGAGTATCCCCTCCTGCCCCACAATCTAAAATGGTCTTTTCCATGCCACTTTCATTACATAATGCCAAAAATCTGTACAAGGGTATTTGTTTAAAAAGCTCCACAGTTGTTTCTCTCCTTTGATTTTAGGTTTATGCCTTCCTCAAGCCACCTTAATCATAGCTAAGATCCTTCTTGTAGTAAAAGTGTTTACTTCCAAGCGGAGCATCTTCGATAGTTGCAATTACTTTATATCCATACTTCTTATAAAATTCGGGCGCTTGAAAACTGAATGTATCTAATTTGATAAAAGTACATTTCTTTGCTTTGGCAACTTTCTCTGCTTCTTCCAATCATCTTTTCCCGTAACCTTGACTACGATAGTTATCATCCACCCACAAAATACCAATTTCCATCCAATTCCAACATATCGCACTGTTGATACCGGCAACAATATCTCCGTTATCATCCTTCAAGCATAAATTTATCTCCTCATAAATGCCGTTTGGTACTTGTTTAGAGTTAAATTCAATAAGTTTTTTTCTGACGTAATCTGTTTCTTCATATGTGCTATAAAATATCTTAGGATTAATCGACATAAGTTCCTCCTGATGGTTTATCTCTAACATCGAATCCCCGCAATCCCAAAAGTCTCATTTATAACTTTCTCGTACTCATCCCATTTAAAATAAAAAGGCCCAACATCAATAGCTTTATTGCTGGGTTCCCGTTTGAAATCTCTCCATATGATAAGATCCTCTTCTTTCTCAATAAATACGGATATAAAGCCACACTCTTCATCTCCACACCAAGGGCAAACTAATATTGGGTATCTGTAGTACATATATTCATGCATTTGGTTTAATAAAAAATAGTTAATCATTTTCCTTTGATGCTCTTCACTCCCCCACCCGAGGGATGGAACCATGTCATGTCTTTTCAGCATTTGATAAAGAGACCTGCCATCAATTATTATGTCAGCAAATTTGGTATTTTTATTTCCTTCTTGATCCGGATCAAAACTATCATATCTACTTGAAGGTTTAGTTTGTAATTGATTTATAGTTTTCATGTTCCCTCCGTTAAATTTCTTTCAGTAATATGAATGTTGCGTTAGCTGATATAGCTGGATTCATGAAACTTAACAAGTAAACATTCGCCTTTTCCACTCTATTCACCTTCCAAAATATTGAATTTGATCACTGATAATTCAGATTAAAAAAGACAAATCACACATTCGTGTGATCTGTCCCGGTACTTCCTCAATTCCATATATATCACATTTAGCAACCGAAAATAATTTTACGTAACAAAAAAAGAGCCCCCATAATGGAAGCTCTTCTTATGTAATTCAGAACGGAGAGAGTGGGATTCGAACCCACGCACCGCTTACGCAGTCTAACCCCTTAGCAGAGGGTCCCCTTATAGCCACTTGGGTATCTCTCCATAAAAATGGCTCCCCGAACAGGACTCGAACCTGTGACAACTCGATTAACAGTCGAGTGCTCTACCAACTGAGCTATCAGGGAACATTAGAAGTAAATTAGAAGTGAACATGAATTAATTTATCATGATTTGAAGGTCTAGTCAAGCGGGTAAAATAATTTTTGTGATCGTTTTCAAATTCAAGTATTTTTTCAGTCTGTAGCTAGATTTAAAAAGGGATTACTCCCCCTAGTTTATATGTAACACCATTCTCCATCTTCCGGAAGCTGTACTCGATCCTGTAGCTCCTCCTTCTCCAAGTGAGCTCTTAGCTTATCCCTGGTAACAAGGCAATGGTTGATGGCGTCCATGTGTACAGCGATCACCTTAGTAGAAGAAGCATATTCGCATAAGTCTACGACATCCTGCTCATTCATTGTGATATGACCTCCGGTTAAAAACTGCGCTCCACCAGCATTAACGATCGTCACCTCAGGTTTAAAGGCATCGAGTGCAATCTTCACCTCATCACACCAAATCGTGTCTCCTGCCAAATACACAACTGGTTCGTTTTCCGCCTGAAAGACAAACCCGGATACCTTCCCCATCAGCTTGCCAATCTCTCCGGTTCCATGCTGTCCACCGGTACGTGTTATAGTTACTCCTTGGAATGTCAGCTTATCGGTGATTTCCGAGACGTTCTCAAATCCCTGCTCTACTAGGGTATCCCTGTCCCCCTCCTGACAAAATAACGGTAGATTATTCGGCAGCAAGGAAACGGCAGCGGCATCCCAATGATCTGGATGAAGATGCGTGACTATTATTGCATTAGGATTCAGCCATTTGTCTACTGATCCCGGTAACGATACAAGCGGATTCCGACGGTCATTTTCCGTATTAAAAATGGGAGGATTAGCGCCCTGCTCACTCAACATAGGATCAATAAGAAATGTACTTCCCCCATACTCCATCCATAGGGTCGCGTTGCGAATATGCTGTATTTTCATCGTAAGCCCTTCTTTCTTTCAGATATCTTCTGCTACAATTAATTATAGTTGGACCTTGAAACAGAATACATTGAGATTGGAAAGAGATTGGCCTGTTCTACTTTCACGCAGAAAGGATTTTAAATAATGACGAGTTCTTATTCCATAGATGATGTGGATTTTCGCATCCTACAGCTTCTAATTGATGATTCCACGATCAGTCACAGAGACATTGGGCAGCAAGTGCATATGACAGGCCAAGCTGTGGGCGCGCGAATTCGCAAAATGCAGGACACCGGAGTGATTGAAGGCTACACCGTCCGCTGGAATCCAGATAAAGTTGGTGAGGCGATCCATGCCTTTATAACGGTCTTTCTAGGTTCGAATACGGTACATCCAGCCTTTCAAACATTCGCAAAGCAGCATGACAACGTAAAAGAAATGCATCGGGTTAGCGGAGAAGGCTGCTATTGGATACGTGTTCGTACGGGAAGCCAAGAGGATTTGAATAACTTTCTCGACGAGCTGCTAAAGTTCGGAAATTACAGAGTCAATTTGTCGATGGGGAAGCTTAAATAAGGCTGTATCGCCTATGAGGCCGCTATCGGAGCCAGTTGATCTTTTACGCAGCATAATCGAATATTTGGCATACTAACGGACCTTCTAGTCGCTATTGGCATGAAAATAACCAAATATGTTCTGGCAGACAGCCTTCGTCCAAAAAACGCAGAGCAGCTATTCTCCAATTACTGGAGAATAGCTGCTCTTTTAGTAGAAAATTAATTCAATAAGCCGGCGGCTTTAAGTAATCTAGCTAGGATCACAGCTGCCTCTGCACGGCTAGTATCACTGCCAGGCGCAAAGCTATCTGCCGATTGGCCTTTCATGATTCCTTTTGCTGTCAAGACATTCACAGCCTCTTTAGCCCAAGAAGAAATAGTAGACGAATCTGTGAATGCATCTGTCGCAGGGTTAACTCCAGATTCTCCAGCTCCAAGGTTTAACAGCTTTAGTGCCCTAGTTGCCATAACAGCCATTTGCTCCCGTGTAATAGGGGCGTTCGGACGGAAGGTTCCATCCTCATAGCCTTGAACCAGTCCTAAGGCTGCCGCAGCTCTGGCGTCTGCAGCATACCATGATAAATCAGACACATCACTGAAGGTCTTCGTTGTGTTCGCAGCGGCTAGGCCTAAAGAGCGTATTAGCATAGCTGCGAATTCAGCACGACTAACAGAGTTCTGAGGTGCAAAGTTATCTGTGGATTGTCCGGTCAAGATCAGTCGACTGGCAAGCGTTTCGATCTCGTTCTTTGCCCAGTGTGAAGAAATATCTCCAAAAGTTACAGGGTGTTGTGCAACGACGAATATACCGCTAGCACTGCTGCTCTTAACAGTAACCTTGGTCATCCCACCTACGAGCTCGAACAATGCAGGTACATAACGGAAGGTACCCGTCTGCTCATCGTAAATAAGGACTACTCCCGTCTTTGCAACCAGTGCTCCCTCCATCATAAATGTACGATCTACATACGTAGTGCCGAACCCATTAGCAGGTACAGTGTTTTTGCCATCTGTGACCTTTAAGGTGACACTTGCCGGAGTTCCTTGCACATTAAAACCTTGCTGCTTAGCCTTGGTAAGCAGTTGTTCCAATCCTTTTCCGCTTAGCGGATTTAGTTGGAACTCTAAAGTGCCTGCCGGCATTTGTGCCGCTTTCAGCACGCTCTCCACGAGTCCTAATGGGAAGCGATAGCTCATATCGCCACTGGCAATGACAAGCACCGCACTCGGGCTAAGTGCTGCTGCATTGCGTAAAGCTTCTGCGCTAAAGCGAGCTATACCATCTCCGTTAGCTGAAATCTCGATAAGAGCTTGCCCAGCAGTCGCCTTAGCTTTTAGCTGCGCATCATGATTAGCAGCTGGTGTTGGCGTTGGTGTAGCGACAGGTGCAACAGGATTTACTGACCCCGCCGGATCAGGAGTACTCGTTGGACTAGGTGTACTTGTTGGTTCGGTCGGATCCACAGGATCCGTCCCACCATTAGGTAACACCACCTCAACTGTATACACCCTCTTATCGTTGCCAACAGTTACCGTGAAGTCTGTGCTTCCCACTTTAACTCCATGGATACTGTCGTTTGTAAAAGCAGCAATGTCACTGCTCACAACATTAAAGGTAGCTTGTGTAGTAATATCCGCTCCTTCTTTGTCCAACACCTGAAGAATAGCTGACTTTCCTTGTTCTAATACAACAGGTCCGCTCTGTCCATCTGCTAGCTTGATGGAGAAAGGTTTAACAGCTGTGGCTATCCCTTGGTTCTGTTCAATGATGCTAAATTCAGGAGATGCATTGGACAGGAGGTTCATCCGTTCACCACGAATAATCAAGTTGTCGACGAGCAGATTTCCTTTCAGCTCCTTTGTAACCTCAATCCCGCTTGTGCCCGCTCCGTCAATCACGTTATTCGTGAGAACCACGCCATCCATATTCAGATTACCGTGGGCAATCAGGCCAGAATAGGTGCTGTCGAGCGCCGTATTGTTACGGATGAGTACTTTTCCTTTTAGGTTGCTCTCACCAGCGTACAGCCATAACGCACCGAGGTTTACCCCGTAGCCCGAATCATAACTACCTGTGCGAAGCAATGTATTCCGCTCAACGATAGTCGTTCCTTGGAACGGCTCTGCGGAGAAACGGGTAGATACAGCGATCCCGGCTCCGTTAGTTACAGTATCTTTTACCACGTTATCTTGAACTTTGTTATCTTTACCACCGAAGACCACAATGTTATCGGCCAACCATGGCAGTGAGACGTTATTAAAACGTGCCGTATTGTTATAGCTAAATGTCCGTTCCGCGCCATTCACTTCATTCAATTTGGTATCTGTGAACGACCACATCGCAATACCATCATCCCCTGGATAGCGGATGTCACTTTGTTCCATCATGCTGTTGCCAGTGCCTACAGCAAAGTTAATTCCATCCGCCATCAGATTGCGGATTCGAAGACCTGCCATATACAGACCATTCGTACGAGCCTTCTCACCAATAGGTTGTGTTAACCACAAGCCTGCTTTGGTATGTTCAATCCATACGTTCTGAATGACCGAGCCTTGGCCAAAAGCACCATGGAAGGCGTTAGTGAACGCTTCATCGTCCCGTACATTAATGCCACCTTCAATCAATAGATCGTATACGCCAACCTTGCCACCGTGACCGTAAAATTTGGCGCCATTCAGAACCGTATACCACATGCCTGCTCCACGGATTTCGGCTGTATCCAGATCCAGCAGACCCTCTCCGACATTAAAGGTACCTACCGGGAACCAAACCCCTTTCCCTGTTGCCTTCGCTTCGGCAAGCGCTGCCTTAAAGGCTGCGGTATCATCTCCCTCATCATTGGCTACCGCTCCAAAATCCGTTACAGAAATAAAGCCGGCAGGGCGAGTCAACTCAGGGGCTACCTGCTCCATATCCACCAAGTCGATGACGTATGAAGTCGCTTGGTCTCCTGTTCCTTTCTCTAAACGAATGGTTGCTCCGGCAGGAGCATCGCCAATCAGAGCATGAATTTCATCAAAGAAGCGATGTCCACTACCTTGACGAGGATCATTTGACCATGGGTAGCTACCATATTCCCAAGCATATTTTGAAGTCAAATTAAGCTGTTTCTTAACTCCATTTACATATAGAGTCAGTGTTTCTTCAGCACCAGCACCATCCGAACTGTCCGGAATGGAATAGCGCAGAACAATAGAATTAGCTGCTTCTGCAAGCTTGAACTCTATATAGTCCCCAGTATTCTTCAAGGCGACGGCTTGTCGTCCAGAAGCCTCAGAAGCCATAGTGCGATATTTCCGCGAAGGACCGATTAGTGTTCCGTTAGTCACTGCATCCTCAGCTTCATAGCTAATATAAGGAACTGTTGCCCCGCGGTAAACTTTGTTCACGCTATTTTTTACTGTCAGGCTATCAATGCCTACTTTATTCCAATCGATATTGTCGTTGCTTAGAGAAACGGTGTTGATTCCTGCACGCAGCTGCAGCTTCACCTGTACAGTCTTCCAAGAGGAAGTCTTGACCACGTTAACTTTATCTGATTCCTTCAGGCCGTTCACCTCAAGCAACAGATCTGTTACATCACTGGAAGTATTCTTGTAACGAACAACGGCATCATATTCACCGGCTTGCTGGGCATTGACTGCAAACCGTATAACATGATCTCCTTGGAATGCTTCTCCTCCTGCATACATTGCATCTGTAGGGATAGGCAGGAAGCTCCAAAGAGTGCTATCGGTTCCCACAGCAGAACCAAGTTGAACAGCTGATGCGTCGTGAGTAAGATAGGCTGTATTATCCGCACTTAACAGGAGCTTGTAGCCTAACTTCTCTTCCAGCGTCCACTGGGAACGTTCTGTTTCCCCAGAAGCTAACAAGACGGCTTGGTCTGCTTCATTTAAAGAAAGATAATGTTTGGTCTGAACATTCATTATGCGTTTACGTCCATTTACATCTTGGATGATCCATTGGGTGTGAGCCGCCGTGTCGGAGGCTTCTGCATATACGAGTGCCCCTTCTTGTTCAGCCAATACTTTACCAGTCAGCCCTTTCGGCACGATCGTTATAATGTTGGTATCATTCTGAACTGGAGTTGTTGTATTGTTATTGCGCAGTTCTCCAGACGGAGTAGTAAACTCCTGCTGAGCCGCTTCAAGTGTCCATTGAGCTAAGCCGTCACTCACTAGTAGGAGCGCACGTTCAGCATATCCTGTCTTATTCGCAATGTTTATTAATTCATCGTCGTATTCTCCATAGAGACTACGAATGGTGTAGTGCGTATAATCGGAAGCCAAGCTTACTTCCCAAGCAGATGCTCCGTCTATAGCCGGTTCCGCGCTACTGCTCTCCAAGTATGAATAATCTCCATTCAATGTTAAATAATGGCCTGTTGCTCGATTGATAATCGTTTGTTTGCCGTCCTGCACAGATATATTCCAATGCGAGAATCCATTCTCTGCTGACGGCTGCCCGTACAGAACAACTCCGTGTTCATTCTCGTATAAATACTCCCCGCTGCTTGCATTCTTAAATCTTACAGGGTAAGCAGGGATAGGTGGCGCAATCGCTTCAACGGCTTCAGCGGCAAAATGAGCACTGTTTCTATCCGCTGCATCGGGAGCCTTACTGATCTTTATAATTGGATTCCCATTCTCATCAGAAGCCCCATACATATAGTGGCCAGCCCATCCACTCTTGAAAGTAGTCAGACCTGAAGGCTGCATATCCACAATCCACTTAATGCTGCCCCATACATCATAGACGGTTTGCAGTGTCTGAACGGCAACATTAGGCTCAATCTCATCTACTGCACCACCTATATGCTCCAGGGAGAGGTAACGTCCAGTACCTTTATTTTTAATCTTCACAGATCCATTGCTGCCAGCTATTTCTTGCAGCTGCCAGACAAAGGTATCGTCATTCATATCAAGTGAACCATAAGTAGCCTGACCTACTGTTACATCCTCGTTCGCAGCAGCTAAAGCTACAGGATTTGGATCAGCGGTTGCAGATTCCGACTTATCCTGCGGCACCACTGCTTCAGTGTCCTGCGAATCATAGACAGCTTCGGTGACAGTCTTAGATTCTAGCAATTTCTCTAGTACATCTGGAGAGGTCAACAAAGGACCATCCTTAAGATATTGATCCTCACCATTTACAGCGTCAAGCTTGAAGCGGAACAAGTCCGGCTTTTTCTCAGTAACGGTAACAAATCGCCACTGTGGGCTGCCCCAGCCTGGATTGATCACACCATACTCGGCGTATTTAGTGAGATTTTGAAGTGAAATGAACTTCTCAGGGAATTTATTAGGTTCCTTATCGAGAACACTGCTGATTACGTATGTGTTGTCGCCAATATTTTTACCTGTCCAGATAAATTCCCGCTCCACATTATTCCTGTCTGGAAGCTCAGTGACCTGGATATGGCCATCTGGCATATTCATTGTGTTAATGTAGTGGCCTGTTTTCTTGTTCTTGAATAACTTACGGCCATTATATTTCTCAATCAGCCATTGATCGGAGCCATCCTTTTGCATATTTCCATATTTCAAGAGACCATCAGCAGATTCATACCAATAAAAAGACTTCCAGCCATTTTGAATACGATAATATGGAATGGTGCCATCTGTTGGTGTGTTAGGGTCTAGAAGCTGCCACTGGGCGCTTAATGAAGTCGCATCCGCACTTGCTCCAGCACTGTCCCCACCCAAGGTAGATAGATAGATGCCTTTGCTCTCTACATTTTCTAGTGTCAGATAATCATCATAATCATCAGAATCTTTAAAATTCCATTGATCCGATGGTTGGCTTCCGCTGATCTGCTCAGCCTTGGCTGTGCCATCACTATACGAAAGGTAATGATTAGTTGCTGCATTACGGATACGTTTATTACCGTCATAATCCTCTATATACCATAGATAATCGGATGAATCAGCAGTATCTGGAGCAATTAATCCGTGCTTAAGTGCACCGTTTGCGGATTCATACAAGAAATCTGTAGCTACTTGTGCATCTGTATAAGTTGCCAAGCGTACCGGCTGCAACTCGGAAATAGGGACAACTGTCCACTGGGCATTATGACTGGTTGCTTCACCCGGCCAGCTGTTAGAGCGCACGTTGTTATCTTCCTCAAACTGAGGATTCAGCCATAAAGGCTTAACTCCGTCGGTTAATCCTTTATTACTTAAGGTAATAAAACCCGCTCCATCCGCGCCTGGTGCATCTTCTTTCACCCATTCACTTAGCATCACCTTGTCCGGATCGATTTCTTGCGAAAAGACTCCAGCCCAAGTCACTTCATTTTGCTTAATATAATGACCCGTCTCACGGTTTCGAATCATCAGTGTTCCGTCGTCCGTTCCCGGCTCAAGAAACCACTGGGCAGCCTCATTCTTCAAAGGCTGTTTACCGTAAAGTACATTTCCTTTCTCCTCATACATCACCTGACCGGGACGCATCCGGCTTTCCAACCGTACAGGTACTGTTCCTGCGTTAGGATCGATAAAAGCCCACTGCGGACTCTCAAACGTAATATTGATATCCGAGCTTACTTGCGCATAACCAAGCTGATTCTCCTCGTGGATAACCAGCTTACTCTCAGGCACGCTCGCGCTTCGGATGATCATGTATCCGTTTCTATTGGAAGTATCGATCAACCATTGATCCGTAACACTCCCAGCTCCTTGGAGATCTGCCGCCTTAAGTGTATCCTCTTTGCCGTTGTTACCAGCCATTGTAATGTAGTGGCCCGTCTTCACATTCTTAATTCGTGACAGACCATTTACAGTCTCCACTGTCCAATGCGATGATGTGTCCGCTGGATTGGTCATGCCATAACGCACGATACCATCAGACGTTTCATATAAGAAATTATTTTTCCACTTATTCTTGATGAGTACTGTCCCTGATGGAATTAGCCCTGCGCCTGTTCCTCCAACCCCTTCTGCTCCTACGGAACCGCTACCGATTCCCATCACAGGCAAGCTTGAGAAAATCAGCAGCATCGCGAGCAGACCCGCCATCGCGGACCTGAATCTTTTCATAAATGTGCCCCCTCTACCTAATATGGACTTCCCTTCCATCTTAAGTTGGTAACGCTTACGAAACGATGTGTGATTTTATCCAGAAAAAGGTGTATTTGTACGTATCTCCCGAAAGGTCTGAGCGCTACTGAAAATTGACAAATCTGCTGAACCCTAAGATAGTTAATTTAATTAGAAACGAGCATTCATTAAATGGAGGTACATATGAAATTCAAAATGGATTCACCAAAAATATCAGATCCAGACGCTCTACTCCCTGAGCAAATATACTCGCTGCAAACCAAAGATGAATTCAGTCGTTGCAGCATAAGCGATACAGTTATTGATAATCAAGAGGCGAATAAAGTCAGCTTTGATCAAGTGGTTTTTAATAATGTTACGATTATCGAGTCGTCCTTAACTGGGATTGAACTGATGGATGTAATTTTTGAGCGATGCGATCTATCCAATGTGGATTTTACGAATGCAATTATTCATCGAACCGAATTCAGGAACTGCAAGCTCATCGGTACGGACTTCACAAGAGGCAGATTCCAGAATGTTCGCGTGGTAGATTGTATCGGGGATTTCGCAACATTTCGAATGGCTAATCTGAAGCAGGTTGCTTTTGAGAATAGTTCATTGATGAGCTCTGATTACTACCAATCGAATTTCCAGAAAGTCAGCTTCAGCGAATGTAATATTGATCAAGCCACATTGTCAGGATCAAAGCTTAACGGGATCGATCTTAGTGACTGCGAGTTTAGTGGCTTGATCGTGGATATACAAGATTTGGAGGGATGTGTCATTTCGCCTCAGCAAGCTGTTTCCTTTGTGGGATTGATGGGTCTGGTTATAAAATAACGCGCTGTTCGACTTACTGGACTTCCAGCGCTAGCAGCTTCAGCTTACCCGAGCATTTGCCGCAGCGGTAGCGCTTGGGGTCTACTTTTCGCTTACGCGGATACTCCATAGCACATGCTGTACAGATCAGCTTGTACCGGTAAGGGAGTGACTTTCGAGCTTTCGCACCCGGCAATGTCTGACAATAGCGACTCCCGCCGACTTGTGCCAGCAGTCTTTTGAAATCAGTGTCACGATGCATATACCCTCGCTTCGCCAAATGCAGATGATAATGGCAGAGCTCGTGTTTTATAATCTTCTCCGTCTCTTCTCTACCGAACATAGCAAGCTGATGGGGATTAATCTCTATATTATGGCTCTTAGTAAAATATCGACCGCCTGTTGAAGATAATCGGCTGTTAAAGCTTGCCTTGTGCCTAAAGGGTACGCCAAAGCTGTCCCGTGATACCTGCTCAATCCACAGCTGCAGCTCTTCGTTGCTCATCGTTTCCATAGCGTTCTATCACAAGTCCTTTCCACGGGAATTAAGATCTCTACTTGAATTGTAACTTGTGCATAGGCTAAACTGTCAAGAAGGAAGACAAGTACGGAGGGAGAATAACTAATGCCGAAAATGCGGTATGTAATTTTGCAGCAACATCAAGAATTGCAATTCGTGGAAATGCCCGAGGAATATGCGTACCAGCTAAGTGCGCTCAATTTACGTCTAAACAAAGAAATCGACAAGCTGACAGCCGATAATGTACCGGATCTGCCCTTAGCCATTGCTGAGTGTGATTCATTGGATCTGCTACGCGAAGATTACTCCCTGGAGTCCGGTCTGGATTATATCAATAGATTGGAACAGGCCTTTGCCTCTGTTCAGGAGCAAAAGAACTATCCACTCATCTCCCTGCTGACCGAGATTCGGGCGCTGCAAGCGCAATTAGAGCAATGGTACGAAGAGGAAGCAGAAAGCATTCTGTAAATCGTCACCTTTAGGCTCATTTCTCCATATGCTAACTTACGTAAGCAGTTAGAGGAGTGATACCCTTGCCACAGTGGCTCTGCCATCAACTGATGAAAGCCTATTACAAAAAAGACCGCCGTCAGATCAAGCTGCTGAACGAGTGCTGGTTCTTTTATCGTAATTCTGCGGAATCACCGGATTCCATCCAGAGAAATTTATAGGATTCGTTCAATTCAAAAATCCATCCCGCTACTTACAGGGGATGGATTTTTGTATAGGATTCATTGGAATCCGAATTAGAACATAGGGAATACATATCTGACCAAGAAGAAAAGTGCTCCGAAAAAAATAATAATATAAGCAGCGTATTTAATAAAGGTAGATGCGACAACACTGGAATCCGATTTCCGTTGCACCTCTGTATGCTCCACTTCAACGCTTCTATCTTTATAGCCCGGTTCCATCATCAATCTCTCCTTTCGAATATAGGCTGGTAGATAGTCTCCATTAACCCGGGGCTTTCAGAGTTGAAACAAAATGCCAAATCGAACCAGTTATTGTTCATCGTTATGAAACTGCTTTATTTCTTTTACGATTCCTAGCACAACGCCTTGTGAATTCGCGCGCCTTGATGGTTCGGCTCCAAGTGCAACGCTTGTTCAAAGCGTTCTTTCGCCTCCGCCATTTTTCCTAAGCCTAATAAACCTAAACCCATCATGAACAAGCAATGAATTTGATTGCGTCTGTTCAGATCGTCCTCGAATACGAGGAAATCAGGCAATGATACGGCAAAATAGTCAATCTTCACATCATCAAAAAGATGTCTCTCTGCGAAATCAATCAGCTTATTAAAACGACGTTTCGCTTCCTTGGGATGATTCAGCTGTACCCATGCTAGGCCCTGATAGAAGATCATTTCTGGCGGCTGATCGTTGTAGTACATCGCGCTGGCTGGTTCTTTCAAGCCTTGAGACGCAATCGCCCAGTGTCGTGCAGCTTCTTGCATATTGCCTAATCCGTTATAAGCCACACCAAGCTCGTAATACACATTATTCTCTTGCGCACCATCGAGCTTACCCTCACCTAAATTCTCTGGATAATGAAGCGCACGTGTTAATAATGAGATAGCCTCTTCATATTGGCCTACCTGATTCGCCTGCTTGCTCAGTTCAACAAGCGCCAAAACATATTGCCCCGTAGCTTTCCCTTCTCCACCTTCCCATGGATGGAATTGACGTCGTAATAGAACAGACAAAGCCTCTTCATGCTTGCTAAGCCAATTCAGTAGGGTCACATATTCAAGGTATAGATCATCCCGCTTCTCCACCAGCTCCATATGCTGTTGAAGTCTTGCCATACGCTCCTGAGCAGAAACACCCATCTTCTTATACAATTGGTCCAGCTCGTAGAATACTCTCGCATCATTCGTATTGCACTGGAAAGCTTGTTCAAGTGACTGCAAGGAAGCCTCAGCATCATTACGCTTATTGTAATAGGCAAGCGCAAGATTACGATGAACCGTCGGGAAACGATCATCAAGCGCGACGGATTGCTCCCAATGGCGAATGGCATCGTCGGTACGTTTTTTATCATAGAATAGATTTCCTAGATAATAATGAGCCTTACTATCTAGCGGATTGCAGGCAATCGCACTTTCTAATACCTGCAGCTCAAATAAGCTGTTCGGGAAGCAATAATCAGATGATGCTGCTTGAGCAAGCTGAAGCTGCGCTGTCGCTTCTTCCTCATGACCCATTTTCTCGTGTACATAAGCCAATGTGTAATGCACCATCGGATAATTGGGTTCATTCGATTTCCTACGAATTTGCTCTAACACCTGTGCAGCTTCCGCGAACAATCCACTACCTGCATAATCGGAAGCTAGATTTAAATAGTTATGCACATCGTTTCGCATGAACCGTGCAAGCTTCATCTGAGCCTCAGCTGCTTCCTCTTGTCGCCCGAGCAATGTAAGCGTAAGCACTCTCTCATACGCTGCCCCGAAATCCGCGATATCTAGTTTCAATGTCTCCTCTGCGAATGTAATCGCCTCAGAGTAACGTCCAAGCTTGCGTAAAAGTGCTGTTTTTACATGTCTTGATTTATAGTTTCTTGTGTTACGTGCCAAAGCTCTAGTTGCGAGTTCCAACGCTTCTTCATACGCCCCACGTTCACAAGCAATTTGACTCAATGCATAGTATCCACTGTCTTGAAATGCTGCAGACCATACCGCCTTGTAGAAGGCAGCAAATGCTTCTTCCTTGCGATCCTGCAGTCTGAGAACTACACCAAGCTGATAGTATGCTTCACTATCATATGGATTCGGATTGCGCCAAGTCAGCGATCGTATAGCCGTACGGAAATGATTTTCCGCTTGCTTGAACAATCCTCGACGAAGCAGCAGTGTCCCATAAGCCACATTAAGCCGAATATCGGATGCATCTCTTCTTAAGCCTTCTTCATAATAATGCTCTGGCTCGAACGTAGCATGACGGTATTGCTCCAAGTGAACTCCAGCCAAATACAACTGCTCTGTGCTTTTTAATTCTTCCGGTAGTGGAAGTGGCTTGGCTGCATCTGGAACCTGTTCAATGCTAGGCTTCGCTGGACGATAAGATATGAGGCTGTTTCCGTTCACATCAAACACCGTTAGGATTAAGTGATGCGGCTGATCCACTTTATCTAACGTAATGACAGATTTATAGGTTAATTCTGGAGAGAGCGTAACGGTATCCTTCACGTACGTTCTATGCTGTCCTCTAAGTTCAATAACCGCTCCCTCGAATACCGAAGTTCCATAGGCCATCACAGTGGCAGTCCGTAAAGTCTCATCCACCTCAAGATTGACTGCAGCATCAACAGAAGCATTTTTCACAATTCCGATGTTCTTATATGGCATGAAATATTGTGTAAATGACTTCTCTTCATACGGCTGGAGCCAAGTGAAATCGGGTTGATTATCCGTAAATACCCCTGTCATTAATTCAATATAGGGTCCGTCCTCATCGGTTAAATTACGGTCCCACGCTTGACCAAATTCGCCGTTCCCCCAAGTCCACTGCTTTTTACCCGGAGATACATGGTGATTCGCTACGTGAAGCAGACCCGCTTCAACCCCATGATCATAACCGCCCACGAAATTGTAATCGGATTTGTACGCCATGTATGACGTAGGAACCGGAATATTTTTATAGCGTGAAATATCTACACCTTCGGAATAATCCTTCTTGTAATACGTTCCTGTTGCAATTGGGAATCTGGACACATCACGTTTACCATGGTCGAATACGGCTGTGACATCCGGTGGAAACACCGATTGCGTATGGTCATTGACTGCAACCGCAGGGTTTGCCCACCATAAGAAGGTTTGTGGCTCCGAAGTTCGGTTATATAGCTGTGCTGTAACTTCGAGATAGGCTTTTCCAGGATGCAGCGTGAAGCCCGTTGTGACCTTCGTTCCATACATCCGGTCAATTTCACTCACCCATACGGTTGCACTGCCATCTTCATTCTCCGTAATTACATGCTCCACAGGGCCAAACGTGTTCGGACGATGATGCTGCGGCCAGTTAAATTCAATTCCACCTGAAATCCATGGTCCTGTCAGACCAACAAGCGCAGGTTTAATCACGCGATTATAGTAAACAAAATCATAATTGTTCGTCTTATCCAGAGCACGATAGATACGGCCGCCAATTTCAGGCATGATCTCGATGCGTACATATTCATTTTCGAGCATTACCATCTGATACGATTTCATTTCTTTCTCATCCATAATTTTATCAACCACAGGATGTGGATATACTCGCCCCGAGCTGCCTTGATAGACTCGCTTCTCGAGGAACATTGGATTTTTATCGGGTTCACCTGTTTCATAGGTAGGAATTTCAACCATTTTCTCCCATATGCGGACGCTGTTCGTTAAGATTGCAGAAGGCTCTTTCATACTCATTTCGTTCTCTCCTCCTTCGTGATATAGCTCTAATTTATCGTTGTATGCGCTTTTAAACAATTGACGATAATCTGTAACTGATGGACAATATTCTTATCCTAAAAATAATATTCTCCTTATGAATAGGTTGTTATTTCAAATAAATAAATTATGTTCTTAAAAAGGAGGGTTATCATGACAGATATCTCATTAAAGCCGGATGGCTTCGATGAGCAGAAGCTTTTTGTGCTGCCCGATTTCATGATGAATGAATTACATGAGAATCCGTTAACAAATTCCTTCTATGTAAGTGACATTGGCTGCTTCCCAAGAGCGAAGTTTCATTATCGAGAGCGTCCACAAGGATGTGACTCGCATATTCTTATGTATTGCGTAGAGGGTGAAGGGTGGATGGAGAGTCATCACAATAAGCTGATTCAAATAAAAGAACGGCAATTAGCTGTCATTCCTGCCGGAACACCCCATCGATATGGTGCTTCAGATGTGAATCCCTGGACGATCTACTGGATGCATCTAAAAGGAACGCATGCCGCTGCGTTGATTCAAACTTATGCCATGGACGTAGAGCCGCTAACCTTTACACTGAACCTTCATACCCAATGGATCGAAGATTTCGAGCAATGTTATGCCCTGTTATCGGATAAGCCTTATGCCATACGTAATCATATCTATGTGTCTCAGTGCATTCGTCATCTGATCAGCCACGTGGGATTGAGTACCATGAACTCTGAACAAGATAAAAAGAACGAACGTTATCTTGAGCAAGCCATTCGCTACATGACAGATCGAATCAACAGCTCCATTTCACTCCCGGATGTAGCGAAGCATATGGGGTTATCAAAGCAGCATCTAATTTATCTATTTAATCAAGAAACCGGAGTTCCCCCGATTGAATTCTATCTGCGCCTCAAAATGCAGCGTGCCAGTCAACTGCTGGCATTAACCGATCTACATATTAAAGAAATCTCTAGTGCTATCGGGATGCAGGACCCCTACTACTTTTCTAGATTGTTCAAAAAAATAATGGGATGCTCGCCGACTCAATATCGAAGCACCCCAAAAGGTTAAAATAAAGAAAAGCCACACGCCCGCTGCACCAGGTAAACCAGTATAGTGGAGTGTGGCTTATATTTGTATTGTAGAGGTTCTAATTAAAACTACGGTTGGAAACCCAGGAGCCTTGCAGTTTACGAAGCATAATAATTTGTCCGGTGTGGTATGAATCATGCAGGATAAGACTCATTACCTCTTCCCCTGGGGCATGACCCGATCCACCCCAATCATACGCGCCTTCTTCCAACGCCTCAATGATTTCTCTAAGAGCAGCGTGCACATCCTTCAGGTCTGCAACGGCCTTCGCCCATGCTTCTTCCCCTTCCGTTGTTACAGTGAAGGTAGCATCGTTGCTTTCAGCATCAGGTTGTTTGGGCAACCCTTTTAACTTTCGCAGCAAACGCACCTTATAATATGTTAGATGGTTAACCGTCTCCCAGATGGAATTGATTGTACTCCCCTCTGGCTTCCAAAGTGCCTGTTTACTGTCCACACCTTCCAGTGCATCACTTAACGGCGGGGCCCAATCCTCGATATCCATGCAATAATCCCAATTTTGCAGCAGAACCTCACTGATTTTATTTTGCATGTTCAACCTCCTAATACTAACTGAATTATGTAACTACTTAAATCATCATATAGTGGTTACATTAGAAATGTAGCAGATTTCCAGCATTCAATCAAGTAACTAGCTAATCACAATTTTAACTGTTACAATCGTTGTAATCGAGAGTTGTGCGGAAAGGATGAACAGGACTTGTTGTGGGAGGATTTCATTAATAGTTACTGGCGGGATTGGCGAACAGGAGATAAGAATAAGGATCGGGATGAACTCGAAGATCCGGAGTGGATTGCGAAATGGCTGAAGAAGCATGCTCTGTTAGAAACACAGCTGCCGAATACGATAGAACTGGAACAGCTAAAGAAACTTCGATCCCTACTATGGGACTGGGTACAGACTATTGTACAAGGAAAATCGATGGATGGAGAAATGCTGAAGCAGCTCAATATCTATATGGACAAGGGTCCTGTTACGCGGCGAATGATATGGAAAAGTGCCGAGCAAGCGGAGATTTCATTATTGCCACTACATAGCGGTTGGGAGCAGGTGATGGCGGAGATAGCGGCGTCTTTTGCGGAGGCTATGCTTGAAAAAGAACCCTCAAGATTCCGTATCTGCGAGAATCCCGATTGCCTCTGGGTCTATTACGACGATACACGCAACCGCTCTAAGCGGTACTGCGATGACAAGGCCTGTGGCAACCTCATGAAGGTGCGGCGGTTCCGGGCGCGGAAGAAGGCTGAAAAGGGTTCGGAGTGACTATTAAAGGAACTCTTGCGGGATGACGAATTTCGATCAACATTTATCCCCCCCAAACTTTTCAACACTCCTAATACGTCTTGCTAGTAAGTGCGCTAATAACACACTTATTACAACGAAATGGAGCGTGAACAAACAATGAAAAAGAGCCCTTTTAACGTATTGAAGCTTGGTGTAGTCGGATTAACGGTTGTGGGAATAAGCGCTGGCATGTTACCAATGAATGGCACTGCTTTTGCTGATGCAGTGAACACGACTAAGCCTGCCATCAATGCCCCGATTTCAGCTGTACCGATTTCCACCATCAATAACACTGGGATCCAAATCAAAGAAGTAATTCTCACATCTTCAACGGAGCTTCTGAATACAAATATTAAAGTGCCACAGATCGTAGGTATGTTGGATACGAAGGCTCAAGAAGAGATCAACAGTGTCATTCTCTCTAATGCGCAGAAAGACCTTGCTCTTTGGGAAAAGGATGCAACTGAAGCAGCTGTAGACGCTAAAAAGGCTGGTTTTGAGTATCGCCCATATGAGCTTAATATTATTTATGACTTAAAGGAAAATAAAACGGATAACCCTTCTGGAATGATATCACTTGTCGTTACTTCTCAAGGTGAAACTGGTGGAACGGGTATGCCTCGTGTAGATACATACAATGTATTTAATACGAAACAAGCGAAGCGGATTGCCTTGTCAGATTTCTTTGGAAACGACTTTAAGGAAAAGTTGAATACCGGTATCCTTGCGAAGATCAATGAGGAACCTGAGAACTATTTTATTGAGGATTTCAAAGGGATCGACGAAGAACAAGGTTTTTATATTGAAAATGGTGAGGTTGTCATCCTCTTCCCTAAATATAGTATCGCTCCAGGCGCCATGGGAACTCCTGAATTTCGTTTCAGTACCCATATTACGAACAACCCGAAGCTCGATTTAAGTACAATAGCTACATTTAAGAATGCTAATGGGGTTTCAATGGTGTCATTACGAGATGTGGCGAATCGTTTAGGATATGAAATCAAGTGGAATCAAACGTCGCGCTCAGCTGAGCTAAAGAAAGGTGCACAGTGGACAAATGTTACCTTAGGTAAAGATTCTTACTTTTTTGCCAAAATGGCACCTGTCACTTTAGGTACTGCTCCTATCCTAAAGAACGATACGATATACGTTCCGGTTAAAATGGTTACCGATATTTTTCGTGTGGAAATTAAGAACGGCTAATTAGGCTAATGGCATTCCAGAATGATTTTTTGTTCTAGAATGCCTTTTTAAATTCATAGGCACTTGTGTACCGATTTCTGATCCATTCATGGTCACTCCTTTATTTACCAAGAGAAGCTAAGAACTTTTTTAAGTTAGTCATACGTCTTGCTGACATAAGACAACTGATGACGAAGGAATGAACTACCATGAAAGAAATCAAGGTTACACCACCGACTAACTCTTTAGAACCTGACAATTCCACGACTAGAAGGCGTTATATGCCGGGAATAGATGGACTTCGCGCACTCTCTGTGATCGCAGTTATTGCGTATCATCTCGACCTCAATTGGGCTCCAGGAGGACTTATAGGGGTCGGAATATTCTTCGTTCTGTCTGGATATCTGATCACGGATCAAATCATCCAAAGGTGGAAGCAAGACCGACGGTTCGACCTTAAAGATTTCTGGATCAGACGAGCGCGACGGCTATTGCCTGCTATGTTTGTCATGCTTTTTGTCACTGCTATGTGGCTTCTGTTGTTCGATCGTTCACGATTAGCAGCATTACAAGGGGACTTTCTATCTTCTACGTTATACTTCAATAACTGGTGGCTTATTTTTCACGATGTATCTTATTTCGAGAGCTTTGGACCTCCTTCTCCTATAGGTCATTTGTGGTCGCTCGCTATTGAGGAACAGTTCTACTTCATTTGGCCATTGGTTATTATTGTAGGGTTACGCCTTGCACCTCAGCGAGGTAAACTCATTGTGATGTGTCTAACAGGAGCATTCCTCTCGGCACTTGCTATGGCGCTAATCTATCAACCTGGAGTTGACCCAAGCCGAGTCTATTATGGTACTGATACTCGAGCTTTTGCTCTACTGATTGGAGCCGCTCTCGCTCTAGCATGGCCGAGTCAAAATTTGACCGATAAGATTTCACGCAGATCTCGCTATATCCTTGACTTCAGTGGTGCAATCGGATTAATCACCCTCATTCTTATGATTTGGAGGACGAATGAGTACGGACAATTTCTTTATTATGGCGGCTTGGTTCTCGTGTCGATCCTTTCCGCAATTGTAATAGCTGTACTCGCACATCCTGCGAGCCGACTAGCTAAAATCATGGGTTGCAAGCCCTTGCGTTGGATTGGCGTACGTTCCTATAGTATTTACATATGGCATTATCCAGTCATCATTCTAACTAATCCTACAGTAGATACAGGTGGGTTCGATGGTTTCCGTGTTCTTTTTCAGCTGGGAGTTAGCCTCCTATTAGCCTCACTATCGTGGAAATATATCGAAGAACCTATTCGTCAAGGTTTATTAGGAAGATGGTGTACGAAATTAAGCATTCATCTGCAATTCAAGATTCGACCCTTATTCATCTTTATTGCAGTCCCGTTAATCATATTGTCCATATCCTGCAGTAGCAACTTGGATACTAAGATATCCGCAGATCCGAATACAGGCACTATTACTAATCCCGATAAGAATGAACATAATGTCACACTAGTGCCCCCTCAAAATATACCAACACCTGTGCCTGTGCCTGTACCAGTACCAGTAGATCCACCGAAGAAGCCAGAACCTCAGCCTCAGGTAGAAGAAGCAGGTAAAGGTGTTACTGCGATAGGTGATTCCGTAATCCTCGATGCCGCTCCTTATCTACAAGAACTTCTGCCAGGCATTGTAATCGATGGTAAGGTAGGCAGGCAGATGTCACAGGCACAAGAAGTGGTCGATAAACTTAGAACCAAGGGGAAACTTGGCACTCGAGTGATCATTAATCTAGGTACGAACGGAGCTTTTAACTCCAATCAATTGCGGAAATTACTTATTTCACTTGAAGATGTTCAGCAAGTCGTACTAGTAAACACACGTGTACCGAAAAAATGGCAAAATACTGTGAATACCTTGCTTAAGAAAGTGGCTTTAGAATTCCCCAATGCTATGGTTGTAGACTGGCATTCCTCAAGCGAAGGAAAGGATTCTTACTTCTATGAGGATGGCGTTCATCTAAAACGAGAAGGTGCCAAATCCTATGCCGCACTTGTAGCTAAAGCCATACAAAAGGAGAATCAATGAGAATAGTAATCTAACAAACTAAAGCTACGCAATATAAAAAGAGAAGGGTTTTACGAATATGCTTAAGAGGAATAAAGAGAAATTACTCACTCTTTGTATTACAGATAACAAGGAGAACATATACCGTCTAGCTTACAGCTATGTGAAGAACAAAGAGGATGCATTAGATGTTGTTCAGGATTCGATTTATAAAGCTCTCTCCTCTATAGGGTTGCTAAAAAAACCAGAATCCGTAAAGAGTTGGTTGTTTAGAATCGTAGTAACTACCTCTCTGGATTTTCTGAGGAAACATAAAAGAGTTCAACCGGTAGATGATGAAGCACTCGACTTTTTTATCCCTGGTGCGGTAGACGTGTATCCAGATATTGATTTAGAAAGATCGCTGGATGATCTACCCCTTAAGTATCGAAATGTCATCGTCCTTAGATATATCGAAGATTTAAAGATCGAGGAAGTTGCGGAAGTATTAAATGAAAATGTCAATACAGTAAAGACTAGACTATATCAAGCACTCCAGTTATTAAGAGTCAACATGCAGGAAGAATCCTCAAAGGAGATCAATTAGAATGGATAACCAAATCAAAAAAATTATAGAAGATTATAACAAACTCCCTATTCCTGAGGAATTAGATTTCGTTGTAAGTAAAGCATTAAAGAAAAGGAAGATAAGAAGAATACGTTATCAGTGGATATCTGGAGTTTGTGCGGCAGCCCTATTTTTCGTGATTGGGATTAATGTCAATGTTAACATTGCCAATGCGTTCTCCGCTATACCTGGTGTAGACAGTATTGTTAAAGTGCTAACTTTTAGAGAATACAAAGTGGATGAGCAGACTTATAATGCAGACATAAAGGTCCCCATCATTACTAATCTAGAGAATAAAGAGCTGGAATCGACTCTGAATGAAAAATATCTCGAAGAAAACAAAAAACTATATGATGAGTTTCAAGCAGAGATGGAGTCTTTAAAGCAATCCGGAGAGGGGCATTTAGGGGTCGACACAGGCTTTGAGGTTAAAACGGACAATGCTGAGCTATTTGCTATTAGCAGATACGTGGTAAATACCGTAGGTTCATCGTCAACCACAATGCAGCACGATACGATAGACAAGAAGAATCAAATCCTGCTAAGTCTGCCTATGTTATTTAAGGATGATCGATATATCAGTATCATAAGTGAAAATATTAAAGAACAGATGCGCTCCCAAATGAAAGCAGATAAAGATATGTTCTACTGGATTTCAACAGATGAACCCAATGAAGACCTTTTTTATCAATTTGAAAATATAGCTAAAGATCAAGATTTCTATATCAACGATAAGTACCAGCTGGTTATTTCCTTTAACAAATATGATGTGGCTCCTGGCTACATGGGCGTTAGAGAATTCATCATTCCAACAGATGTAATTGCAGATGTTCTGGTCAGCCGTACGTACATTAAATAAATCATTATGAGACTCATAAGGGGTATGCGTTTTGTATCCCTTATGAGTCTTTTTTTGCGTGAAAAGTTATTAATCAATCCCTATGCCTCTAATGTCTTGCCATCTTATTTTTATTTCTTCTAATAATTCATTCCCTATCTTAACTTCTATACTTGAGATAGACTCTCCCCCAACGCTGTGGTAGAAATGAATCGCCGGATTGCCCACTAGCACCCAAGTCATAAACGAACTATAATTTTTCTTCAATAAATTCTGTGCTACACTTCTTATGAGCTGCTTCCCTAGACCTTTTCCTTGGTGTTCCTTAAGCAAATAAAGTGCATAAAGCTCCGCATCGTAGAGATCCGGCTCTCTTCGCGCCCCTCCATTTGCAAAGCCAATGATCATCCCAGCCTCATCTTCAGCAACATACATTACCTCGTCTTTATTGGGATTTTCAAAATTCTGAATCCAGCGCTTCCTTCTAGCTTCTACTGTGAAATTATCAAGAAACTCGTCTGATATTAGTCCTTTATACGTGGTTTTCCAACTCGTAGCGTGGACGAAAGCGATCCCGTCTATATCACTAGCTGTTGCTTCTCTGATCTTCATTTTATCTCACCCCTGCAGCGCCTTCCGCACGCTTAATATATATTTCGCTTGATCCAGCGGGTTCACGCCCCGGCGGGTACGCTCAGCGGATACGTCTGGCGGAGATTCTTCATAGCCGGCAAAAAAAGAAGTAAATGTGCTACGCCCCTTCGTATAGGAGCTTAAAGTAACAGGATAATCAAGCGACGTTGCCAGCGGCAGACGGCCTTCGATGATCATCCGCTCGCCTTGCAGCACGGGAGGCTCGAACGTGCCGCGCATCTGAACGAGGTCGTTCATCACCCGGCCGCCATTCTCCTCAGGGACAACGATGCGAACCTGAAGAATCGGCTCCAGTAGTTTAGTGCCTACCCGCGCGAGTCCATCCATAATCCCCATAGGAGTCGCTACGGCAAAATCTAGCGGATGGGTATGCCATACATGATGCTGTCCCTCGATTAAGGTCACTTTAAGATCGGTAACCTCCCAGCCGTACAAGCCCTGTTGCAAGGCTTCTGGTACACGGCGTGCGGTCTCGCTCTGATATTGCGGCAGCAGATCGGAACTCCGCACTACCGAATCATAAACTAAACCACTGCCAGGATGTCCGGGCTCAATCTGAAACCGCAGAATCGCCCAGCACGGCTTCGGCATCGTATAAGCGATAAAGCCTTCCCCAGCAGAGGCTGGCGTTTCTTTATAGATGACAGAAGGCTGACCGAAGGTAACCTTCAGCGCATACCGCTCCTCCAGAACACTATTCAGAATCTCCAGCTGAATAGGTCCCATTACTTTGATATGCAGCTCTCGCTCATCCTGCAGCCACTGCGCATCCAAGAGCGGATCTTCATCCGCCAGCTCCTGCAATGCTCCGATAACCTTATGGTCATCCATATCGGTTCCCCAGAATACGCGCACCGTTAGTAGCGGTACAGCCAGCTTCGCCTCCGCCGGAATCGCCTCCGGTTGGCCGAGTACATCTCCGATCCGTACCCCTGAAAGACCATAGATTACAGCGATATCCCCCGCTTCAAGCGATCCGACATCCTCAGTACGACCGCCCTCGACCTTGCGGATCTGGGTCACTTTTCCCTGAATATTCTGCGTGTAGTTCATTACCGTATCGCGGTTACGGATCGTTCCTTCATAAAGGCGGACAAACGCCATTCGCCCCATGCTTTTATCACGCTGAATATTGTAGACAATACCGGACACCGGCCCCTCAACATTGCCACCAGCTCGCGGAAAATACTCAACCATCGCGTCCAGCAATGCAGTAATGCCAAGACCCTTGGCGGCAACACCATAAACCATTGGGAAGAAGCGTCCTGAAGCGGAAGCTGTCTTCATATATTTTTTCCAAGCTGCAAGATCAATCGAACTACCTGACATATACGTCTCTAGCAGATCTTCATCCCGCTCAGCCAATGCCTCCAACAATTCAGTCTGTGCAGCAGGATCGGCATCGCTCCCCCACAAATCTATTGCGCCTATGTACTCCTGCTCTTTCCCGGTGGGTTGCTGTACAGGAATGATATCACTAGACAAATAATTTCGCGCTTGCGCCAGCACAGCCTCAGGGTCTGCACCTACACGATCCATTTTGTTCATAAAAATAAGCGTCGGTATTCCCAGCTTCCTCAGCGCGTTCCAGATCATCTCACTTTGAGCCTGCACACCCTCTACCGCCGACAAAATTAGCACCGCACAATCCATCACTCGCAAAGACCGTTCAACCTCTGACAGAAAATCGACGTGTCCTGGTGTATCAACGAGGTTGATCTGCACACCTTTCCATTCAAAAGAAGCTAATGCCGCCCGAACGGATATTCCTCGTTGCCGCTCCACATCCATAGAATCCGTCAATGCTGTCCCACTGTCTACACTGCCAAGCGCTCGAATGCGACCGCTTTCATACAAAATATGCTCTGTTGTTGTTGTCTTGCCGGCATCCACATGGGCAAATATCCCCACATTAATCCGTTCTGCTCCCTGCTGCTGAATCATCTATAGTACCCCTATCATGAGCTAGATTGATCTAAATATATATTGTACACATCCTTATGTCTCATAGTAATACATCCCTCCTTGTTGTTCCACCCTCCTACTAAATTGGTTAAATTCAGCTATGCCGGGTATGTAATTACTAAGTAAGAAGTCTAACGCCAAGGAGGAAATTCATCATGTTAGATCAACGATTGCAAAATAAAGTTGCAGTAGTCACAGGCGCAGGATCCGGTATTGGGAAAGCTACAGTCATAAGGTTTGCCCAGCACGGAGCTAAGGTATATATGCTTGATCGCACCCCTGAGGAATCCTATGAAACTAAACGTGAAATTGAATCCATTGGAGGAACAGCTACAGTTATCGAATGCGATGTTTCCAATCCAGGTCTTGTCGAAGAAAGTATTCGTAAGGTTGCGGATGAGGCTCGGAAGATTGATATCATTTTTGCGAATGCTGGCATTAATGGTACATGGGCTCCAATCGAAACACTAGAAATCGAAGATTGGGACCAGACGCTAGATACCAACCTACGCAGTACCTTTGCCACAGTAAAATATGCTATCCCCCATATGAAAGAAAATGGCGGAAGCATCATTATCACTAGCTCTATTAACGGAAATCGAGTGTTCTCGAACATCGGCGCTGCTGCGTACTCCTCTTCGAAGGCTGGACAAGTCGCTTTTATGAAAATGGCTGCGTTAGAGCTGGCGCAATACGGTATCCGCGTAAATGCGGTCTGTCCTGGATCAATCGACACTCAAATTGGAGATAATACGGATAAGAGTGATGATCTTCAAGAAGTGAAGATTCCTGTAGAATTTCCGAAAGGCAATCATCCTCTGGAAGATGCGCCCGGTAAACCTGAACAAGTAGCCAATCTAGTGTTATTTCTCGCCTCGGATGAGTCTTTCCATGTCACAGGAACTGAGATCTATGTAGATGGTGCCGAGTCACTCCTTCGCGGATAACGTTTTACTTGAATCTTTATAATATTTTAAATTGCCTGCAACATTTTGGTCTAATCTACCATCTAAGAGTATGGAGGTGACGCATAATGAAGAAATCATTATTCATAAGTAATGTCAAAACAATGACGATAGCCTGCGGTATTCTAGCAGCAAGTCTGTCATTTGGAGCATCCGCTTTTGCTTTTTCGGATTTGAAAGGTGATCCTGCGGAAGCAAAAATTAACTCCCTGCATAAAGAGGGGATTATAAATGGAGTAGACAAAGATAAGTTCGCGCCTAAATCTAAAGTAAGCTTTGCCCAAGGGATTCAGTTCATCGTTGGGGGTCTGAATCTGTCTCCGAAGCCAGAGGCGGGTAACAGCTCATCCAAAGCTAGTGATTATTTTGATAAGGTGAATGACAAATCCTGGTATGCTTCAGCCTTCCTGACTGCCAAGCAAAATGGTCTTTCACTTGATCGAACAGTAGATCCCAACGGAACCATCACCCGTGCTCAGTTCGCTCACTTATTGACGCAAGCACTGCAAAGTAAAGGTAACTTCCCGGTTACACTCATGTATGTAGACATTAAGGATGGCGATAAACTTTCTACAGAGGTTATAAATAGTCTCCAGATCCTGTTGAATACACATATCGCCACACTCGATAAGAACGGTAATTTCCGGCCAAATGATGCCATTACCCGTTCGGAAGCAGCCGCGATGACCTACGATGCAGCTGCTTTTGCCAAACGCGTAATTGTGTCTAATGGCAGCCCTACTACTCCAACCTATGAGACTGAGGTTACACTAACCAAAGCGGGTGAAGGAGTAAACAAGGCTACATTGACCGTTAACAACTTACCGCATTCTGGATATGGACTAGTGATTGAGCGAATCGAATTTGGCAAAGACAAGACCGCTGTGATTTATTTTAATGTGACTGCTCCTGATCCAGGAAAAATGTATGCACAGGTGATCTCAAAAGCATCTGTTGTCACTTATCTGCCAGAGGGATATAAAGCGATCGCTAAATCGGTATCTGGATCTACATCTAGCGCTACGCAATAAAAGCACCGGACTCGATTCTTATGGAACGAATCAAACGAAGGTGCCCCAAAAGCCGTAAAATGGCTACTGAGGCACCTTCGTTTTTTGGGTTCTCCCCCATGTTCTAAACTACCCACGGACTAATAAGAATTTCTTACTTCTCAGGGTGTCCATTGATCGTGAATAATACCTACTAGTGCATGATCCTCTCCAATCTTCTCGAAAACTAGACGCAGGCTGCGCCAGTCCATCCCTTCGACAGAAGGATCGATGCCAGTAATATGATATTCAACGAAATCATATTGCTCCTTGGGATACACTTCGTTCAAGTTATTGATCGTTGTACCTTGCCCAAGCCCCTTGTTCACAGCAATTTCGGCCGTCTGAATGAAGTCTGCATCGTAGACAAACCGCTTGTAGTAATCTGCGAATGTCAGCTCAATTAAATCACCCGATCCAGCAAATGTTCGCCAGACTCTTTTGGTAGAGTCATTCATTAATCCTTCCACTTCATCCTTGCTGAATACAAGATCATTCTTCGTATCTACGTATGCGTATGGAGAAAAACGTAACCCTTTATCTGAATGTACCCATGCGGCCAATTGCTTCATATCCTTATTTTTAATAGACCTTATGACTGTCGTCGCAGCTTCCTCTACAGTTGGCGGAAGTCCCTCCTGATCCAGTGGCTGATCCGTGCTTGATGGCTCCGTCTCCTGTAGTGGCTCCGTAGTAGCCGCTGGTTGTGCAGTTTGTGTCTGCTCTGGCGTTTGCTCAGGCATCTGCATTTGCGTCTGTTCTGGGGTCACCTTCGGTTCCGTTCCCGCTTCTGGCGTTCCTCTGCATGCTGTAAGCCATAACATAGCTGCTATCAGCGCCAAACCACCGATATTTCTTGCGAAGTACATAAGATCCCTCCTCGTTTTTGATCCCTCGCTCTTTAGACTGATTTGAACAAATGAAGGTTGCAGGCTTATACTAAAACTATCAGTCAAACAACTCTTATGAGAGGGCGGGGTTACTATTCATTTAACAGAAAAACTTAAAAGCCTTCCCCTGACTCCCGGCGTGTATCTCATGAAGGATGGCCTTGGCCATATTATATATGTGGGTAAGGCGAAACAGCTGAAACGGAGAGTGAAATCCTATTTTCAAAACTCGAAGTCTCATTCCCCAAAGGTAAAACAGCTCGTTCGCCATATTAAAGATTTGGATATTATCCTTACAGATACCGAATTCGAAGCTTTTATGCTGGAGTGCAAATTAATTAAAGAAATAAAGCCCATGTACAATAGAAAAATGAAAAATCCGAAGGCCTATACGTATATCGTAATAGGAACGGATGATAAAATGCATTCGTTAGAGATTACCTATGATCCTGCTGTTCAAAAAGGTAACCATATTTGGGGCCCCTACACGAGCAGAAGTACCGTGGAAAGAGCCGTGCAAGGCATCAAGGAAAGCTCAAAAATCCTTTGCAGCAATCCAAGCTTCAAAAATTCTTTATGCCTAAACCATTCGCTTGGCTTATGCATAGGGATGTGTGCTGGCGGCGATGCTGCCCTTCAATATAATACAATCATTGATAAAGTCATAGCCCTACTAAACGGAACGGATTCCAGCCTCCTTGTGGAGATGGAGCAACAGATGACTGAAGCTGCAGAGCAATTTGACTTCGAAACCGCCGCCAAATATAGGGATTACATCGGAGCCATCAGCTTCCTGAATCACAAAGAGAAGGTTATCGAATTCGCTGCAGAGAATCAGAATATCGCGATCCTTGAGGCCATGGATGAACAGACGCTTAAACTCATATTGCTCAAAGGCAATCGTATCCTGGCGCATACTAAGCTCGAATACGATCAACCCGATATTACCTACCTGCAAGCCGTTATAACATCAGCGATTATGGACACTTTCTGCGGTGAACTTAACCAGGCCCCGGCAGCAATTACTCGCCATGAAATTGACGAAGCACAAATTATATACAGCTATTTAAAAAGCAGCTCCTGCAGCTACATCATCGTGCAAGAGGATTGGCTTGCAGCTAACAATCATTCCCGTCTAGACACTGCGGTGGACGAGCTGTTGCGTATCTTTTTAAATGCTGCTCCAGCCCATTCGTATAATTAATCTACCTTGTAACTGCGGTGAATGTTTGGACTTCCGTCCCCTTCATCTCATCTATTGGCTCAACTGTTACTCTAAACTTACCCAAAAAGAGCAGGTCTTCATTCCTTAAACGACAAAACAGGTTTCTCCCCCCATGTACGGAGCGGAAGAAACCTGTTTTGAAGCTTGCCTATCTCTCAACTATATTTACACAATCCTTCATCCAGAAGATTAACAGCAAAAGTTAATTGCTCTTCAGATACAATAAGCGGAGGATGCCAAGTGATGCAGTTTCCTCCAGCCAATTTAAAAGAAAGACCCTTCTCCAAGCAATAATACAGTACTCGCTCAGCTAATTCCTCATTCTTCTCTTTGGTGTCTCTGGACTTCACAAGTTCAATAGAAATCAGTAGTCCAGCAATACGGATATCTCCTATGCAAAGATGTTTAGCCGACAGAGTGTCAAGCTTCCCTCTTACAAATTCAGACCTGCTGATACATTGTTCCTGCAGATTTAAGTCATCGATATAATCGATGGTGGCACAGATCGCTGCACTTCCTAACGCCGGTTTCTCATGGGTATAGTGCCCCAAAGAAATATCCCCCGCACAATCATATTGCGTTCTGGTAAGCACCGCTGCTTGCGGGATCACCCCTCCACCTAACCCTTTTCCTAGCACGAGGATATCCGGTTCGATATCGAAATTCTGATGGACGTAGAACCTACCGCTTCGCATCAGCGCTGTAGGAATCTCATCAAAAATCAGTAGAATCCCATATTCATCACATATTTTTCTTAACCTTGTGAAATAAGAGATAGGCGGGATATGCGTATCCGTCGCCCGAATAGGCTCAAGTAAGATCGCCCCGATCTCTCCCTCATGCTGAATCATATATTCCAGATAGTCGAGGCAGAAGGTAGCCACTGCTTCATCGGAATGACTTCCCAGCAGGTTGCGGTATACGTTAAAAGGAATGGCTTTCAGCATTCCTGGCATTTGCGGGCCCATGTCCTTTTTAAACACGTATTCTCCTCCGACAGCGATTGTGTCCAGCCCCGCGCCATGGAAGGACTCCCACATGGAGATGACCTTATGCTTCCCCGTCCATTTGCGAGCAATCTTAAGGGCTAGACCTACAGCTGCACTTCCGGAAGGCGTAAATAATACTTTATAGTCCTTTGAGGTCGTTTTGTTGATTAAAGCTTCTGCAGCTTTCACTGCAATATCTGCCGTAAATCTTCTTGGAATGAACGGTAGCTCGTCGAGCTGTTTTTTCACAGCTTCAGTTACGTATGGATTCTTGTAGCCAATCTGATGAATGCTATTTCCATGAAAATCAAGATATTTGCGTCCATTCACATCTGTGATATAACATCCCTCAGCATCTACGATACTGTTCAAGCACGGCGTTGACATGGATTGTCGCATATATGCACGCTCGTCCGCTTCGATCCTATCTATACTCACAGCGCTTAACTGGGTCATCCACTCTGTCCGCAAGGGGCTAAAGTTGATGTCACCTTCTCTTTTCAGCTCATGATTATCTCGCATAAGGTCTGATTCCTTGAGAAATCAGTACATTGATTCGCCCAATCAGCTGAGGCAGCTCACTCATCGATTGAATCGTAAAGTCTGCCCCGTTTTGAATAAAAGAGGTTTGTGTCGCTGAGATCACCGTTTCCTTCTCCACGTCTGAAAGTGCATTAAATTCCTCCTGGCTTAAGCCCATTTCAGAGCTTCCAATGATTACACCTACGGACCAGACGCCTGCATTAACACCTTCTTGAATGTCTGAAATCGTATCGCCTACCTTAACAACCTTCCATGCTGCCGATAACTTTAAAGCTTCCATATTATGATAAATCATATACGGGTAAGGTCTTCCCAGTGAATGCGTTCCATCTGGCGTGATTACATAATCCGGTTGATAGCCCTTCCCAGCGGCATTCGGAATTACAACATCCATCATGGACTCTGTATATCCAGTGGTTGAACCAATCTTTAGTCCTTGGCTTCTGAGCACTTGGACGGTCTCAATAACCTGCGGAATCGGATCAGTATATTCGGATAAGGATGCCATCAGAGCCGGTTCGAATTCAGCATACAGGTTCTCTACATCCTGTTCAGTAAAAGCTCTGCCATACTTTTCTTCCCACAAGGCACCTACTCTTGGCATGGATAACATCGCGCGGATATGATCTATTTTCAGCATCCCCATAGGGGCTCTAGCTTCCTGCATCGTAACTTCAATCCCAGCCTCCCGAAAAATATCAAGGAAAACATTCACCGGTGCAAAGCAGCCAAAATCTACCGCTGTTCCTGCCCAGTCCAGAATTACGCCTTCGACTTGATTCATTGTGTCATTCCTCCCATGTATGCTTCGATAATATTACATAAGTTCTGAATATCTTCTTCGTAAATCTCACCAATATTCCCAATCCGGAAGGTGTCGTGCTCCGTTAATTTGCCTGGGTAGAGGACGTAGCCTTTTTCTTTCACATATTCATAGAAATCTTCAAAGCTGAATGTCTCGTTCGGAAAAAGAAAGGTGGTTATAATAGGAGACTGCTTATCGTCTGTGATATACGCCTCTATTCCTATTCTCGCAAGTCTTTCTCTCAGTATGCGGTTATTATTCTGGTATCTTGCTGCCCTTGCAGGAATGCCGCCTTCTTCGATCAGTTCTTCAATCGCTTTCGAAAATGCAGCGACTACATGGGTCGGAGACGTATAGCGCCATTTCCCATCTGCGTCCATCGCCATCCATTGATCGTATAGATCAAGTGATAGACTACGTGCATTCCCTTTACATGTGAGCAGCTTATCCAGCTTTGCAATGACAAACCCAAATCCCGGAACACCCTGAATACATTTATTGGCGCTGCTGATTAAATAGTCAATTTCAAGCCCAGGTACATCAATCTCTATTCCACCGAAGCTGCTCATCGCGTCGATAATTAATGTTTTATCGTAGGCTTTTGCCAGTTGTGAGATCATCTCAAGCGGGTTAAGAATCCCTGTCGTCGTCTCGCAATGCACCATCGCAATGTGCGTAATGGCTGGATCCTCTTTAAGAATCCCTCTAAGCTCTGCCTCTTGGGGGAATTCATTATATAGGGCACTATACACACGATAATGGAGTCCGATATATTGCGCCATTTGCACAATACGTTCTCCGTAGGCACCGTTTGTAATAATCAAAAGCTTATCATCCGCTGAAATCGCCGTAGTCAGCACAGATTCCACTGCAAACGTACCACTACCCTGCATGAGAACTGCCGTATATTCATCGTTCGTTGCCCTTGCCAAATCCAGAAGTCTGGATCTGATTTGTTGTGTAATGTTCTTATAGTCCTGGTCCCAAGTACAACGGTCAAAGAGCATTTGCTCTTTGACCGTGTTAGTAGTTGTCAATGGACCGGGTGTCAGCAATTTATAGTTGTTCATGGCCCTTCACTCCTTGTTCTAATCTTATTTATTTTCTTTAAAGAATTGTTGATGTTGCTCCAGCAGTTCCACAGTCAACGGCTTAACAAATTTCATACTGTGTGCAGGCTTATGGATATCACTAACCGTTTCATCTTTATATAGAGCCACTGGGTAATTTAGAATTAAGTCTTTTCTAGCATCTTTAATAATGGTTTCTGCCATTTTCATAGCCAGCTCTGTTGTTGCATCGTCTTTTTTCACCACGGCTACGGATTCTGTAAGCGAGAAGTTACCTTCCGTTGGATCTACATAGTCAATCGGTGCGCCTTCTTCTTTAGCTAATACTGCCTGATGACGAAGTCCAAAGCCTGCAGCTACTTCTCCTGCTTTTACCTTTTTAATCGGACCGGAACCGGAGCTTTCCAGATGTGGGCCTACATTTGCAACTAAATCATGCAGAACCGTTTTACCTTCTTCTTCCCCGTATTGCGAAATAATCGCCTGAACCAACAACCAGCCTGTCGAAGAGTCCATAATGTTCGGAACAGATACCAAGCCTTTAAATTCTGGTTTTGTTAAATCCTTAATGGACGTTGGCATCGCCAAGCCCTTATCTTTAAGCACCGCTGTGTTTACAAAAATAGCACCGGTATTCGCCAAAATCGGCGTATAGTACGCTGGATAGGAATCTAACGCGTTAGTCGTAAACGATAGTTCTTTAAACATGCCATGTTTCTCTTGCGCACTTTCTACAAAATAAGAGCTCATCGTGATCAGATTAGCCTCAATTTTGTCTCCCTCTGCCATCAGCTTTCCACCCAGCTCAGAAGTGCCCAAGGATTGAAAGAGATATTGCCCTTCGTACCCCGCACCTTTTAGCGCAGTCTCCATAGAGGCTACAGCTTCTTCATCCGCATTGGTCAAAATCACTACTTTACTCGCATCACCCGCTGCTTTATTTCCACAACCTGCTAATGTGAACACCAAACTCAAAGCCACGATAGACAACATAATTCCTTTGAATCCCTTAATTCTCTTAGACATAATTTCTCCCTCACTTTAACTGGTTTTTTTTATATTTAAAATCGTTAACTAACGAGAGTTTGATTGCCGTTTCTGGAAATAGTCACCTAGGAGCTTAATGATAAGGTTGGTGCAAAAGATCAGGATGGATAGGACAAACACCTCATTAAATTTGGCGAAATGCTGCAGCTCTTTTATTTTGCTGGCAACTACCGAGGTTTGGGCAGTCACTAGAAAGATAATTCCGCTAATGGTCACCATCGCATTGATAAAATAGTAGCTGACCATCTCGATCACTGTGGATGCAGAGTTCGGTAGAATGACGCGGCGGATCGTCTGCAGCCAGCTGTCACCTAATAACTCAGCAGTGGTTTCCCACGATGGATTCATTTTCGCCAGAGAGTTCTTTGCCATCAAATAAGGAGTCGTAAAGTAATGAACAAGGGTACAGAGCACAAGAATCGTAAAGGTTCCTTTGAGACTGCTGTTATTGAACAGAAGTAGATACGACAGACCAAGGACCATACCCGGTACCGTGTTCGTCACCATCGATAGGATGTCAAAAGTCGCTTTCCCTTTTATAGGCGTTCGCACATTGATGATAGCCGCAGCATAAGCCACGATCGTACCTACGATTGCCGTCAGTCCTGCTACGAGCAAGGAATTTTTATATACATTGATTAAATCGCTTGATTGAAAAACATCCACAAAATGCTTGAATGTAAACGTAAGATCATAAGGATAGCCATTCATCAGTGGTGCAACGAACATGACTGCAAATACAGCAAGTAGCCCGATTAGAATCACGGATGAGATTAGTCCAAGAACCGAATCTCTGCCTTTATTCGGGATCATCTCGATTTCAGTCACCTTGTCATAATGGAAGTTGAATTTTTCAAGATACGTTAACAGTACAACCCCGAACGCCGCCGGTATTAACATCAGGACAGCAATAACTGCCCCATTGTTGAAATCCGGTATAGCCCCAAGCATGACCTGATACAGCTGAGTAGCAACCACGTTATACGTCCCCCCCACCGATGCAGGGATCCCAAAATCCGTGAAGCTTAGGATAAAAGAAAGAACAAACGCCCCTCCCAAAGTGCCCCACAAAGGCCGAACGATCGTGTTCATGAAGCTTCGCAGCGTCCCATCCCCCATAAGCTTGGATACGACGATGAACTTTTTATCAATGTACTTGAACGAATTATGAATCAGCAGGAAAGCAGAAGGTAAGGTATAAATTACGTAGCCTATCAACAGACCATTAAATCCATAAATCTCGAATAAATTCCGTCCGAAGATTTTAGTAATCAGTCCCTGGTTGCCAAAAGAGTACATTATCGCAAACCCATAAGTAATCGTAGGCAGCAGCATAGGAATCAGAATTCCAGTTCTAATGATGCTTTTTAACGGGCGATAGATTCTTGTACAGTGGATAGAATAGGCTAGGATAAAAGCTAGAACCGTCGTGATGAGTGCCGTAACACCAGAGACCTTCATACTATTTCCGATGGACTCTCGAATCTCTTGATCTGCCAGAATGGTGAGATAATTAGATACCGAATAACCTTGGCCCGTTTCAAACGAGCGGATAAATAAAACTGCCAGTGGCAAGATCAGGAACACGATAAATAACAATACGATTGGGATAAAAATGATCCGCATTTCCGGTTTAGCTTTAGGCATAATGTTCACCGAACAGGTTATAGATATTTTCCCGTTTCACTTGCAGTTGCCCCAGAATAAATTCTTTTACAAAATCATTGCTAGGTTGTTGAATGATCTCTTGAGGTGTTCCGAATTGGGCAATATGACCTTGATTAATGATAAGAATTTTATCCGACAGGGTTAAAGCCTCTTCTGGGTCATGGGTGACGATAATCGTTGTAAGCTTATATTCTCTGGCGATGGATTTAATCCGAGCTTTAATAGATTCCTTGATGATTCCATCCAGTGCGCTTAGAGGTTCATCGAGCAGTAATAATTTGGGCTTCATTACGAGTGTTCTTGCCAAAGCCACCCTTTGCTTCTGCCCACCCGATAGAGCGCCGATCTTCTTCGTTAAATGCGGCTTTAATTCCAGAAACTCGATATACTCCTGAACCTCATGCTCCAACGTTAATCCCTTTTTATTTTTCAGACCATAAACGATATTTTCGTAAGCATTAAGGTTGGGGAAGAGCGCATAATCCTGGAACACTATATTAAATCCGCGTTTCTTCATGGGTACATTGCTTAAATCTTGATCATTAAAAATGATTTGCCCCTGCTCCATCTTTGAAAGTCCCAAGATGATGTTTAGCAAGGTGGTTTTGCCACTCCCGCTGGGGCCGAGTAAGGAGACAATTTCCCCTGCTTGGATGTCTAGACTAATATCCTCTAGAACAACCTTGTTATCGTAATGCTTGCTTATGTTTTGTAATTTAAGCAAAGGTTCCACCTCCTCAAGTACAACCTCAGTATAAAAAGGTTTTGTTTTTGAGGATAAACAGTTACGTAAAATGTATGTAAATTATAAATAAGTTGTGAGTATATTATAAGTATATCATGACTAACTTAGAAAGGAGTAGTTGCTACCCAATATTAATCCCTTTATACTTCAACTATCGAAAGCGATATAAACTTTGAATGGGTGATTACATGTTTCCACTGGAAAGACAAAAGAAAATCATAGAAATCTTAATGTTCAAAAAGGTTCAGAAGCTGCCGGAGCTAGCAGAAGAGCTTAATATTTCTATCGATACCCTTCGCAGAGATATCAACCTGCTGGACAAGCAAGGGAAGATCAAGAAGATTTATGGTGGAATTAAACTGGTGGAATCGGAGTTTGCTGAATCTCCAATGGATGCGCGGATGGTCGGTCACTTAGAGGAAAAGAAAATGATCGCCCAAAAGTGCAGCGAATATATCAACGATGGGGATTGTATCTATCTGGACAGCGGCTCTACCACCTATCAGATCGCCAAATATATCAAGAATAAAAAGAATCTCACGGTCATTACGAACTCCATTCCTGTGGTAAACGAGCTGATGAACAGTGCGGTTGAGCTTATTATCATTGGCGGAAAGGTCCGACTAAATGAGCAGTCTGTCATTGCATATGATTATCTATTTAATTTCAGTGAATTAAATATCCTTAAGGCTTTTATTTGCGCAAGCGGCATTACCCTTGAAAAAGGCATCTCCGACTATAACCTGGAGGAAGCCCAAACGCGCAAAAAAATTATCGATCTCTCCAAAGAAGTTTATGTTGCTGCTGACCATACTAAATTCGGGAAAGATGTGACCATCGGCATCGCCTCACTCGATAAAATTGGGTACATTATTACCGACCGTAATATAGATCGAAGCTTCCAGCAGAAGTTTAAAACCAAACGCACGAGCTTGATAATTGCGGAATAATATTACAAAAGAAACCTCTCTCGGATCTGAATGGTTGTGTGGTACTTCCATTTTACCTAAGGGAGGTTTTTTTCGTGTTTTTTTAAGGATCGCAGACACTTACCTTAACATCATAGACATCATTTCGTGAATCTCTTAAACTTAAAAATCAGAAGTACTATTACATTATGGAGTGTGAATATGCCCTTGAATCAGATGTCCGAATTACACCAGAGAAACAAATTAATTATTTACTTGTTTTGGGGCTGTTTGTTGTTCGGTTCAATTTCGCTTTACAGATTTCCACAAACAATCATGGCGATTATATCAGCAGCAGTCCCCCTTGGATTATTGTGTACGGTACTAATTTGGAAACGTGTGGCTACACCCTATATTATGTACATAACAGCTATTGGCTTTAATATCATTACATACTTCTACATCGATGCAGGGGCAAACATCATTAGTACGTTAATTCTATACTGGGGTCTAGGCATCGTATCCCTCTATCACAACTATCGCCCATTGCTCCTTAATGGAGTGATAGCTTGCATCTTACTCAACTATTTTCTGATGACCAAACCCGCTTTCGAATCCGTTGATGCCTTAAGTGTTAACGTTTTTCTCATCATGATGATACTGGTTCTGATCTATCAGAGTCAGATTGGTGCGAAAATGTTCAAAAATATGTCTAAGAGCAGCAACGAAGCTGAACGTGCCAGAGCGGAAATGGAGACCATCCTTACAGGTGTTACTGAATCCGTAGGAGTTCTGAGTCAATCTAGTAATCTAATGCATAACAACGTACTGACAACAGATCGAATTTCCAAAGAAGTCGTAACCGCCTTCCAAGAGATAGCTAGTGGAGTAGAATCACAAGCACAGAGTGTTAGCGATATCTCAAATGCTATGCAGCAGTTAAACGAATCAGCTATGCAGGCAAATGCTGCCTCCGTCTCCATGAGCAATAGAAGCCGTGAAACGGATCAAATTACGCAAGAGGGGCAAGATGAAATCATTCGCTTAACTGGAACTATGTCTGAAGTTACGGATATCGTAACGAGTACTGCTGGCTTGATGACACAAATGAATGAAGAAAATCAGAAGATTGAATCGATTGTTTCCAGCATCGTAGGAATTGCTGAGCAGACGAATCTTTTGTCGCTAAATGCTTCCATTGAAGCCGCTCATGCGGGGGAACACGGCAAAGGTTTCGCAGTCGTATCCAATGAAATCCGAAAATTGGCACAGAGCTCCCACAATGCATCGGCGGACATTGCCCGGATTCTCAGAAGCATTCAAAATAATATTGCCCAGGTTGGCGATATGGTTTCTAACGGGTTGCTAGTTGTAGAATCAGGAAAAAATTCCACTGATGATATCGCTCGATTATTCGAGGGCATTCGAAATAATACACACCAGGTGCTTGAACAAGCCGAAGACCTGAAGGATAGGAGCGATCATATCCGGCATGCATCCACCCTTGTACTCGGCGAAGTTAATTCAGTGGCTGCAATTACCGAAGAGAATACCGCAGCTATTGAACAAGTCCTCGCTAGCGCTGAGGTCCAGCAACAACATGTTTCTGAAACGGTGATTAGCATCAGCAATCTAAATGAGTTAGCTATTAAGTTAGACAATTTAACGAGATCTTCATAGATACAGCTGTTTGTTTCAATACCATTCAGTCAAAAGAAAAAGCCATCTACTCCTCACGAAGTAGATGGCTTTCTTTGTTCACTTAGTTCACTTTAGCTAAGACTTCCTGCCTCAACACGCGGCGGACGCATGGTCAGGCTGACCCGGCCCTTCTTCAGGTCAACACCCATCACCCAGACGGTGACATTATCTCCTACGGAGACAACATCCATCGGGTGCTTCACAAAGCTGCCGCTGAGCTGGGATATATGCACCAGCCCATCGTTCTTGATCCCGATATCGACGAATGCGCCGAAATCGATCACGTTGCGGACGGTTCCCTGCATTTCCATGCCGGGAACCAGATCCTCGATCTTCAGCACGTCGGTGCGGAAGATCGGCAACGGCAGCTCCTCGCGCGGATCGCGGCCCGGACGCTGCAAGCTCTCCAGGATGTCGCGAAGCGTTGGCACGCCGACATCCAGCTTCACAGCCAGCTCCTCGGCATTTTGTGCCTCCAGCTGTGAAGCCACTTCTTTGCTGCCAAGCTTATTTACATCGAGGCTTAGCTCGCGGAACAAGCGATCCACCACCGGATATGACTCGGGGTGAATAGGTGTGCGATCCAAGGTGTTGTCTCCACCTGGAATCCGCAGGAAGCCGATACATTGCTCATAGGACTTCGCACCCAGACGAGGGACCTTTTGCAGCTGCTTCCGAGTCGTGAACTTACCGTTCTCTTCACGATATTTAACGATATTTTTAGCAATTGTACCGTTAACGCCAGCCACATAAGAGAGCAAGGCAGGAGATGCCGTATTTACATCCACGCCCACATGGTTAACCGCCGATTCTACGACAGCCTTAAGGCTCTCTTCCAGATGCTTCTGGGAGACGTCATGCTGATACTGACCCACACCGATAGCTTTCGGATCGATCTTCACCAGCTCCGCCAGCGGGTCCTGCACACGGCGGGCGATAGAAGCTGCACTACGCTCTGCTACATCCAGATCCGGGAACTCCTCCTGCGCCAGCTTGGAAGCAGAATAAACACTCGCACCAGCCTCATTAACGATCAGGTAAGCCAGCTCTGGATCGCCAATTTCGGCGATCACTTCTGCCGTAAATTGCTCGGTCTCACGAGAGCCTGTCCCATTTCCGATCACGATGAGCTGAATGCCATATTTAGCAATTAGTTCTTTAAACTTAGCAGCAGCTTCAATTTTCTTGTTGTTCGGCGGCGTAGGATAGGTCACGGCTACTTCAAGCAGCTTACCAGTATCGTCTACGACGGCCAGCTTACAGCCGGTACGATAGGCAGGGTCAACACCCAGCACACAGCGTCCCTTAACGGGCGGCTGCAGCAGTAGGCTACGTAGATTACCAGAGAAGATCGAAATCGCTTGGTTCTCACCCCGTTCGGTCATCTCCCCACGAACCTCACGCTCTACAGAAGGAGCAATCAGGCGCTTATAGGCATCCTCAGTTACTGCTTCTAGCAGTTCCTTCACTGGGGATGGCCCTTTAATAATCTTCCGCGCAATGTAGGCATGAATTTTGTCAGTGACAACCTCAATGCCTACCTTTAATATATTCTCACGTTCACCGCGGTTAATAGCGAGTATACGGTGAGGTGGCATTTTGTGTACAGGCTCACGATAGCTATAGTAGTTCTCGTATACGGATTCCTGCTCTGCATCCTTAGCTTCAGACACAAGGATGCCCTGACTTGCCGTATATTGCCGAACCCAAGAGCGGATCGCAGGATCATCTGCAATGTTCTCGGCGATGATATCCAGTGCACCTTGAAGCGCTTGATCTGCGGTCTCCACTCCTTTTTCAGCATCTATATATTTCGTAGCCTCAGTTTGTGGGTCACCTTGTCTTTGCTGCTCCATCATCCAGTTTGCAAGCGGCTCTAAGCCTTTTTCCTTCGCAACACTAGCACGAGTCTTACGCTTCTGACGGAAAGGACGATACAAGTCCTCCACTTCCTGCAGCTTGACCGCATTGGTGATTTGTTCATGAAGTTCCTTCGTCAGCTTGCCCTGCTCTTCAATATTGCGGATAACGTCTTTCTTACGTTCTCCCAAATTGCGAAGATAAGCCAGGCGCTCTTCAATATCACGCAGCGCATTCTCGTCCAGCTCACCCGTCATTTCTTTCCGGTATCTGGCGATGAACGGAATCGTATTCCCCTCATCCAGCAGTCCAACCGTTGTACGCACCTGCTTCAGGCTAATGTTCAATTCCTTGGCAATCGCTACAGTAATCAATTCCTGCTCCCGCTGTGCGGCCGCCTCATCCGTAATGACTCCCGTATTGCTGTTATCTACCGTCATTAGTATCCCTCTTCCCGTACACAATCTGCTTATACAATTCTTGTTCTCATAACTAAAATAGTATCACAGATCGGCTCTGTTCCAAAGTCCAGCCTAGAGAGGAGGTAGATTGGGTGGTTTACGCGCGTTGTCCCATTCCCCTTTTTCCAGAACTAAGTGACAACATAAAACATAATGCTAGAACAAACGCCGCTGCCACATATGGAAAGTTAATACTTAGATCAAAAAGATACCCTGCAACGATAGGCCCTGCGATATTTCCAAGACTCGTATAAGCAGAGTTCATTCCTGCTACGAAGCCTTGCTGCGTTTCCCCCGCCATCTTGGATAACTGGGTGCCTACCGCTGGTCGAAGAATATCCATAGCCAAGAATACGACAAAGGTAATCGCACAAATCGCCCAGAAGCCACTTACAAACAGCGTCAACAGAATAAACATTGCAGCAGTTATAAGGCAAGTGGAGATTACCTTATTCTCGCCGAATTTATTCAGAATCCAGCCAAACGCGGATACCTGCACCACAGCACCGGCGATTGAGCCAAAGGTAATCACAAAGGCAATATCTTTAGGGGTAAAGCCAAATTTATGGTCCACGAACAATCCGAATACCGTTTCATAGTTAGCCAATCCAAAAGCCATAACAAATACAATAATTAACCCGAAAAAGTAAGGTTCACGATAAGAACGCATCAATTGCGTGAAGAAGCTCTCCTGATTATTTTTAGATAGCTTCGCTTCCATCCGTTTCTCTACAGACAGAGACTCAGGCAAGATCAAAACTGTGATTAGAGCTGCGATCCCAGCCGCACCAGCCGCACAGAAAAAGGGTACCCGCATGCCAAGCTCAGCAAGATAACCGCCAATCCCTGGACCGATAATAAATCCGGTAGTAATGGCTGCATTAATAAGCCCCATGCCTTTCGCTCTCTCTTCAAAAGAGGTCGTGTCCGCTACATAAGCCATAACTGCTGGCATAATTAACGCAGCGCCTACACCACCGAGCAGTCTTGAAACGAACAAGAGCCAGGACACATTCGCCAGACCAAAGAGCAGCTCTGAAAAAGCAAACACGATCAGACCCGCAACGATCACTTTTTTTCGGCCAATTCTGTCGGATAACCTGCCCGCGAATGGCGATACTACTAATTGGGCAAGGGAGAATGAAGCCACTAACAGCCCAACGGTACTTCCTGTGATCCCAAGTTCATTCATGTAAGTAGGCATGATAGGGACTACAAGTCCGATCCCTGTAAAAGCAAGAAAAATATTAAGCATAACAAGTAGCATAGCGCCCCTGTTTCTAAGTAGTAATGACATTGTGTTAACCTCCGTAGTTTCTAAAGCCAAGTCTTCAAATAGTTTCCCTGTAGAGACCGACCATCCGGTCTAAATTATAGCAAAAAAATAATCCTTCTAATCCGGTGCCTTTAAGAAGCTTCAGCCTTCTTGATTCCTGAATGTAAAGCTCCTTTCAAGCCCCATTATATCTTACCCCGTATATATCCCTTGTAATAACAATCGTACTGATTCCCGGTAATATTTTTTTATATCATCCGGAGTCTTTTCAGGAATAGAACATTCAGCAGCTCTTCCGATCCCTTCGAGCATACCATTTACAATAATCACATAATCCTCTAAATCACCCTTAATAAAACACCCCGTGTCCATGCCTTCCTTCAGAAGATCACGACACGCATGCGAGGCAGCCTCATATAAATGAGCAAGCCGCTTAGTGATTTCCTCCGGATGAACTCTGCTTCTTGAGAATTCCTCAAGTGCCCGAATCAACGGATTCTGAAAATCATTTGCATAGTGCTCGGCTAAAGCATATAAACGCTCCTGAACACCAACAATTTCATTCTTCTTATCTTCCCACGCCTGTAACCACTGCGCGGTATCCTCTTCTACCACAAATAGAAAAAGTTCATCCTTGCTCGGAAAATGATGATATAAGCTGCCCTTACTAACATTCGAGGCTACGCAAACTTCATTCATTGTTACAGCTGCATACCCCTTCTGAACAAACAGCTGTGTGGCTTTAAGTACAATTCGTTTCTTTGTTTCTTCTCCGTCTGAACGTCCTCTGATTCTAAGCACCTCCTAAACCGACCGTACGGTCTAATACTATCAGATCATTTTGTAAAAGTGAACCCCTAATCCTTTTTTACCATGAGTTCGTAAAAATGCACATCAAAAGACGCCCGGATTCGTACCCGAGCGCCTATCTCATGGATTATCTATAACCCTGGGTGATTAAAAATCAATCAGTCCGAGGCTGATTTGCAGCGAATCATCCACCTTCTTCATAGTCTCATCATCAAGGTGGGTGATCTTGTCAGTTAAGCGTTGTTTGTCAATCGTCCTAACCTGCTCCAGCAGTATAACAGAATCTCTGTCAAAGCCATGAGCTGCTGCGTCAATTTCCACATGCGTAGGTAATTTAGCCTTCTGGATTTGGGCCGTGATTGCGGCCACAATTACCGTCGGGCTAAAGCGATTGCCAATATCATTCTGGATTACCAGTACTGGCCTTACTCCGCCTTGCTCAGAACCTACAACCGGCGAAAGATCAGCAAAAAAAACATCGCCACGTTTAACGATCAATGTCTACACCCCGCTTACTAAGCGGCCAAGAGTGCTGTCTGCATCTTCCTCCGCGAGGAACGCCTCGCATGCCATGGTCAAGTTGATCTTAGCCATTTCCATGTAGCCGCGCTGCATGGACTCCCGGATAGAACGTTTCCTCCGTTCGCTCAAATACAGCTTCATGGCCTGCCTAATCAATTCACTCCGGTTGGAATTCTCCAATTGAACAATTCCGTCCACTTCCTGCAAGAGATGATCGGGCAAGCTGATCATGATTCTTTTGGTGTTCTGCAAATTGGCCACCTTCTCTTCCACCCCCACAAACCTTCTGCCCTTGTGTTCCAGTGTTGCAATATACAAGGAATTTTATACAAGGAATATATGCCGCCAGTATATCAAGTATGCTGCATCCCATTATAAACTAGAAATGGCGGTTCGTATAGGCTTTTAGTCATATCTCCTAAAACGATACAATTCCTTCTATTTTCTCCCTTGAATAACATCACTGTCAAGAACTTTAAGATTGTAACAGAGCATTTACTAATTTAGGAAGTGTGCCTTCACGGATATAAACGCGCGGCACCCGATGAGCCAGCATGCAAATTACCTCGTAGTGAATCGTTCCAAGATGGAGAGCCAACTCGTCTGCCGTGACCATCACGTCAGCTTGACGGCCGATGAGTACAACTTCTTCGCCTGCTTTAATTTGTTCCGCTTCTTCAGCGAAAGATTTGAGTGATACCATACACTGATCCATGCAGATTGTTCCGACGACAGGAACGCGGCGTCCACGTATTAACACCTCCGCTTTGCCAGTTAGCATGCGGGAATATCCATCTGCGTACCCCACAGGTAACGTTGCGATAATCTCCTCGCTGTCTGTGAAGTACCGAGTGCCGTAGCTGACGCCCCAATGAGAAGGCAGGCTCTTCACATATACAACCTGCGTCTTCAGCGTCATTACCGGATGTAGTTCTACCAGCTGACGGTTTACCTCAGTTGAGGGATAAAATCCGTACAAGCTGATGCCTACCCGCACCATGTTGCTGGATAAATAAGGTGAATCAATGGCCGTAGCGCTATTGCCCGTATGTATGATCGGGATCTGAATGTTCTGCTCCCGCAGCGTTTCCGCCACGCTCATGAACCGTCGATGCTGTTCCAGTGTATAGCTTTTGTCTAGTTCGTCTGCCTTGGCAAAATGGGTAAACATACCCTCCAGCTCCGCCTGCGCAACAGACTGCACTTCAGAGATAAATGCGGGTGCGTCATCTGGTAAAAGACCCAGTCGCCCCATCCCGCTATCAATCTTGATATGCACCTTCAGCCGATGTTCCGGATCTATAGGAAGCTGTCTAACAGCCTCTAATACTTCCGGTGTGAACAGTGTTACAGTTACATGGTTCTCCCAGGCAATGGCTATTCCTTCAGGAGAAGTGTAGCCAAGCACCAGTATAGGAATCAGTATTCCCGCCTGACGCAGCTCCAATGCTTCATCCAAAAAAGCCACACTAACATAATCTGCTCCGAGTCTTTCCAGTTCCCGTGTCACTTCCACTGCTCCATGGCCGTACGCATTTCCTTTGACGCATCCCATAAACTTTGTCTCTGCCGGCAAGTAGCGGCGAAAGGCTTCGTAATTGGCACGCAATTCATCCAGATTAATTTCGGCTACTGTCGGTCGATAGCTTGCTTGCACTTCAAAGTCACCTTCTTACGTTGTAGTAAAACGTCATAGCTGTAATGATCATTGTCTTAGTACTCATGGTAATGCTACGGAAGGTGGCTGTCAATGTGAGCTCAGTTATCTTTTCGATTCAGTTCAAAGCGGCTGGAGCGCTGGCAAATATAGAAAGGCGGATACTACGTTGTAGAGGAAAGAATCCCACAAAACGCAGTATCCGCCTACTTTATATTATTTACCCGATTGTGCCTCCATAGAAGCGGCAATTTGCATCATTTCGTTAACAGGAAGATTAGCACTTGTAATTCGATACTCTATACCCTCAGACATCCAAGTCAAAGTCTGCTGCTCATCACCACTCAGAAGTCCTGCGGTAAAACCAAGATCTATCAGCGTTCCAGGAGCCAATGCTACTGCACGGTCCAATGGACGGGCTTCCATAATGGTGTATTGATAAACCCCATCATACCGGATGAGAACAGCATGATCCTTGTTCCCCTCCATTTTATGGGAGTCCTTCAACTCGACACCTGCCGGAACGTACCCCGGTTCGATAATACCAAAGTCACCCAGCTCAGCAGCGACAGGTTGCCCCTCTTGCTCCTGACCCTCAGGAACTACAACCGGATTTCCATTTTCGTCAACCTGAGCTACTGTACTTTCTGAAGCAGCACCTGTAGTCATATTCTTTTGCATATCAAAGGAATCCTTAGTGAAATCTGTATCGAATTTAAAGGTGTCAAACTTCACGTCTACAACTACCTTGGCTTCAGAATCAGAGACTTGAACCTGTTTAGGCTCATAAGTCTTTTTATCCAGCCAAATCTTCTGCCGCACAAGGGCATTGCTCTGATAATTCGCAGCTACCTCAAACACATAGTTATCTCCATCTTCCACAAATTGACGATTGTTATCTGAGACGATGCCCCGAACTAGTGTCTGATACAAATAAACCTGACCTTGATTGTCCGGCCAATCACTCTGGAAGCGGAAGCTCTTATTCATACTTGGTGTAAGTACGAACACTCCCTCATCATTACGAAGCACGATCTGCGTAATATCCTTCTGTACATTCGCCAAGCTGATCCGGTAATAAGAAGGGTTCTTGTACCATACCTCTACCTTATACTCCTGCGGCTGCTCGCCGGTGAATAGGGTCATAATGCCTGAAGCTTGGTACGTTCCCTGCTTACTCTCCAACTTGTCGGCCACATTGTTCAAATCCTTGACCACGGAAGCGGCATCCTTCTTCCCGCACCCCGTCATCACCAGGGCCACGCTCATAATGATCGCGAGTACCCATATTGTCCGGCGCATGACATCATCCCCTTAACCTGTTTTGAATGCATTGATTAGTACATGTCTATGAGGGACTTGGCCGCAATATGCAGACGGGCATGACAAGCTGGGAGTTAGATTATTTTTTAGGAACATACAAACAAAAAAAGCCCACGCATAGCGCTGGCTTTATGTTTTATACAGAAATGTAATAACATTATGTAGGTCTTATCTTTTGAATAGAGAGAAAATTATACGATCAGTTTCTTGTTTCAACTCTCATTATCACTATGTATTGCTTTATTGTACTGATTGATTAATTCATCCAACCTCATCGACTGTCTGATCACATTTGGATGTAACAATCCACCGTATTCCCTTTCCATTAAATAAAGTTTGGCTCTAGCACCCTCTATTCTCTTTTGGATAATTTCTGGATTATTCATTACACTACCTCCTCAAATTAATATACTAGAGGTATATGTCAAATTCTATATTTTACAAATAAGTGCAGTACTATAAAGAAATGATTCTAATAAATACTAGAAGGAAGGTAATAATTACGTTACTATGCACTGCTAACAACAAAGCCATTTTTCTTTTCGTTGATTCGCTGCACCTTACTAATTAGGTTTCGGTATTCTTTTTGCGTTTCTAAAGATACCGTATGACGAAGCTCTTCGAACATTCCAACACATTTTATAATACATGATTCGCTATTTATTTTTACTGAATATTCTAAACTTTCCATTATATACTTTATACTAATCTCATATTTATTTCTTCTTATATAATAAAACGCTATCTCAGCCATCAAGTTGGTATATCTATCTTCGAAGATTTGTTGATTATAGGATCTAATGTCTAGCTGATGACGATCTCTACAATCTGATATTTTTCCCTCAAACTGCAGAAGAATATCATCCACGTTAAATTGGTAATAATTAGCTGCTTGAAGGATTTTGAACAGACCTGAGAGGATCTCTTCCTCTCTTTGTTCAAGATATGCCACATATTCCGGCAGCACCGTTATATCCCCTTTTAAAATTCGCAGCAAGTTAATATTAGCCCGTGCCCACTCCATACATTGATTCATAAGCTGCAAAGCTTCTTCCGTGTCTTCCCGAATCCAGTTCATATCCATGTACATGTTAACATAATGTAAAGCCCTATCATAATCTCCTAGCTCTCTATAAACTACTGAACGTAACATGTAAGAGTATTGAATATATGAGAATAGTGGTATTTCAGGTTCCTTTTGAAGCCTGCTTTTTCTGGCACGGTCGTATTTAGCATGATATTGAATTGTTGCTTTATTCCCCATTTCCTTAGCCATTGCCATTACCTTGTCCCAATGTCGTAAAGCACTATATGTATTCGCCAAATCTTTCAGCGCATCAAGCTGGTCCACCTCATCAAGCCGGTTAACAAATCCTTCAAATTGCACAGCTGCTCGCAAATTGGCATCCCGATCTTCACCCAAAGCGATCGTGAATAGCCTGTATTGGCAAAGGGCCAGCCGCTCTGAATGTTGATACTTCTCACTCTCAGCCACACTCTGATATAACATCGCTGCTGCTTTGTGCTTCCCTAGCGTAAAAAAATCTTCTGCAGTATCAAATAACGAAGGCGTATAAGATAAGCTATCCATCATAATCCCAACTACCCGTGCAATACATTCCAGCTTATCCAGCTCTGCACAGCGATATAGAAATGGCCGAAGACGTCTCCAATTCGGATTGGAGTGAACAAAACACTCATCCACATACAAATCATAGTAGCAGCCTTCTTCTAATCCCATACCTTCTGTAATCCGATCTAATTGTTGCATGGCTATTGGGCGATTCCCATTGATGATATTACTGATCGTGCCTGAATTTACCTTAGACACCTCTGCGAACTGATTGATCGTTATCCCCTGCTTCTTGAGATAGTCTGCCAGTTCTGCACGAATGGTCATCTGCTTCATGATCAAAGCCACCTTCCGCCAACATAATTCATAGATAAGCAAATAGCATTTTAATAAATATATGTCTAATTATTCCAGTGGTCAAATACTTTTTTTCTATTCCTTTTCATTATGCAATTATTCGGTGATCAATGTATAGACTTTAGATTAGTAAAAGATAAAAACCACCAGAATACAAGGTGTAATAGACCTTTTCTGATGGTTTTTCTTATGATATTGCTATCGATAGTTATTCAATACATGCATTTAAATTCAACTAAGAGCTAGGTTTAATCATCATATCCAGCTTTTTAATATAAGGGTCTAGCATTTCAATTAACTTCTCTTGGTTTTGAATCTCTTCTTTCGAAAGCCGATCCATATGAACACTGCCATCTGCATCAAATACCTTAGCATCATAGCTTTGTAAGTCTATGATTAATCGTTCGATCTCCTCAAACTCTTTTTTAGTAAGCCTCTGTTCAGCTTTTTCAAGCAAGCCATTCCAGAAAGCATCACGATCTACGGATTGCACTGATTTCTTTGATGTTTTCGCTTCATTTATTTGTTCGAAATATGGTTCAAGCTTAGCCTGTAACTCTTTATATGCCTTCTGGTCCTTCACACCTAACTGTTCTAGGTGAAAGACGCCTTCAGCATCGGCCATTTGCAGATTATAAGATCCCAATTCCTCTAGTAAGGACATCAGCTTTGTGAATTCCTCTTCGTCAAAGCTTTGCTTCGCGTTTTGCAGTTTGGCCTCAAGCCTGTCATATTGTTGCTGGGTTACTCCTATCGTAGCAGCAGTTGCTGGGGATCCATACATATTGTCTGCCAAATAATGATATCCGGCATAAGCTCCAGTAGGAATTAATAGTGCAGCCGCCATAATACTTGCCATGAGCCATTTCTTCATACGTCTTCCCCCTTGTTTGGCTACGGTCCGATTTAGTATTTGCTCCTTCAGTTCCGGTGGGGCACTTATGTTTCTCGCCTCTTCCTGCAGAACTGTCCGTAACTCTTCATTGAAATTCATGCAGGTCCTCCACCTTTCCCTTAAAAAGAGTATGATTGTCTGGCTTCTGACGAAGCTTCTGCAGTGCAGCGTGAATACGGGATTTCACGGTTCCGAGCGGAATACCCAGTATCGCAGCACTTTCTTCCTGTGAATATTCGTTTAAATAATGCAGAATAATCACCTGCTTCAGCTTAAATGGAAGACGACCTACACTTGCTAGCAGGCGGCGGTTAGATAACCTGTCCACAACATCACTCGTGAAATCATGCTCCAGCATTAGATCTGTTTGTTCTACTTTTTTTACCATTCGGAGATGCGTCCATCTCTTTCTTCGATAGGCATGAATTTGCCGCATGACCACTCCCATCAGCCAAGGCTTAAAGGGGCGGTTTACGTCAAATTGTTCAAGAGAACGGTGCACCTGAATGTAAATCTCCTGAACGATATCATCCACATCGGAGGTTTCGCGAACGAGGAAATGAACGGTCTGATACACATCCCGGATCGTTGCTTCATATAGCTCACCATACGCTTCACGACTGCCGGCTAGCGTAAGCGCAATGAGCTGAGAATATTCATTTGGATGTTTCATCCCTCTCAATCCCCCCTTCGGTCTTACACTATATATTGGTAAATCAAAGAGATATCGTTCGATTTATTTTAACGAATTAAAAAAAGTATGTACTTATTAAATGCGGGAATCTATAGGGAGAGCTTCGATTCAAAAAGCCCGCACAATGCGGGCTTCCAGTATCACTGCATTCCAATCAGCAGCATAAGCCACCTGCCATTTACTTAATCTAATCGATCAGTGGATAGACTCTGCTACTTTGATCAAATCATCCTTATCCAAGTTAGCGGATGTTACACCGTATAACACACCATTGGCTTCCCAGTCTACAGCTTTGCCATTGTACAATACAGCGTCAACTCCATTTATTTTCACTTTTTCTATTGTACCGTCCGTCGACATCTCATAAGCCGTCTCTTCATCAGCGTGCCGCTGCTGCATAGTAATCCTCTCATCTGAGGCTTTATTAATAAAATATAGGTCGATATATTTACTGTTAGTTACTTCACCGTTATCGTCCTTATAAAACTCAGCGTGATCAAAGGTATAACCATCCGGCAAGTACTCCGGCAATCCCACATCAAAAATGGTATATTCATTTAGCTTGCTAGAATCCTTCACGATCAATATTTCCGGTTTCTCTTGATCCCTCTCAGATTGCGTAACCAACCTACCATCTTCAAACCCTATGATTTTTTCCCCGTCAGCATTGTAAACATCACCAGCCTTTTGAGCTGCATCGGGGGTCAAAAGTACATTTCCGTTGCTATCAAAAATCTTACCTTTCAATTCTTCCGGAATCACATTGTAATCCGCAGAGTATTCTACTTCATGGGCTACAATATGTCCTAAATTTATCGTTTGCAATACTTTAGATAACAGCTCCTGTGCGAAGGATGGTTGCACAAAAGTTACACTTAATGTACCTACTACAAGCAAAGTCGCTAGTACAACAGCAGGACGTCTTAATCTATGCTTTGTACGCAATCCTTTCCCCTCCTCTTGGCTGGCATACGTTCTCCGTGCCTTATTTAGAATGGCTGTCTTGTCTGAACCCTCGCTGAAATCTTTATGGGCCAAAGCTCTGCCAAGCTCCAGTAGCTCCTTATACTCCCCGACACCGTTTATGTCTTTCGCAGTGTCATTTATACTTTCATCTAAATCCGCAGAGAACTTCTGCTGTATTTCTTTACTATTCATAGTTGCTCCACGCTCCCTATTTCAGTCTTCAGCTTCTTCATAGTCCGGTAGAGAATCACACCAATGTTGCTCTCTGTGATCCCCGTAACCTGTGCGATCTCAATGTTCTTCAGGTTTGCCCCAAATTTAAGAGCCACAATATTTCTTTCCCTCGAGTTCAGCGTGTTCAACGCTTTAATTAGCTTGCCATTGCGTTCTCCCTGGAGGATCATGCTTTCCGGATCTTTCCTGCTAGAAACCAGTTCCTTGACGGCATCCAGCGAGAAGAAACTGCGCCGCTTCAGACTTCTGTAATGGTCATTGACCACATTCCTAGCGATGGCAAACAACCATACCTCCAAAGGAGCTTTTTCCTGGGAATAAGTCGAAAGCTTAGCTAATGTTTTCTCAAAGACCAAGCTTGTCAAATCCTCGGCCGTATGGAGTGAGCTAACCCGATAAGCCATATAGTTAAATATTCTTTTATAGAAGGTTTCAAAAATCGTTGTGAATAAAGCATCTATATCCGTTTTTTGTTGGATTTTCTCTTTAACAAAGGGGTGAAGCAATGCGCGCTCTTGCATCAATCAAACTCTCCTTTCCAGCAAAATTTTACTTAGCTAAGTAAATTCGACTGTTAATACGCAATAATTCCAATTCTATTACAAGATACTAAAAAGAAAGAGAGAACCCCTTAACTTGACAAGCTTATTATAGCTTCTATATATTTTAGGAACTAAAGTACATTGGAGCGTGGCTATGAGCACAGAGCAAGATAAACAATATGCTATCCATAAGGTTATGGAATCTATGGCAAATGTGCAGCAGAAATCCCAGTTCTTCATTGATATGATCACCAAGCAGGAGACCCTGACTCACAATCAGATCCTACTGCTGTTCCAGCTCAGGCTTATAGGTAGCTTGAACATTACTGACATCTCCGAACGATTCATTATTACACCAGGAGCCGCTTCCTCGATGTGCGATAAGTTGGAAGATGCCGGTCTTATCGAACGTGTGCGGACGAAGGAGGATCGCAGAGTCGTCAATATTGTCCTTACAGAACAAGGGCATCAGCGGATTCTCCATATCTTTGAAGCCTTTCCTACCTCGGGTTTGGATAAAATCTCAGGAACCTTAGAACAAATAAATGTGCTAATGGATAAAATGATGAACTAAAAGCTTTTGGGTTATATATGCTGCCTGTCAGGAAACTGACGGCAGTTTTTTCATGTCCAAAATACTATATTGACTATATATTATAATAATTATATATTTTAATCATTAAAATATATTTCGAAAGGCGGCCCCTGTAAATGTCCAATGCTAATGATCTTTTTGAACGCCAGGAAATGATCGGTCCACCTCTGAAAGTAAGAGGTTCACTGACCCTCAAAGAAGATGTTCGTGCGGATACCATCGATGTTGTCGGCCATTTAAGTGCACAGAAGAATGTCACTACCGCTAAGTTAAAAGTATCTGGTGATTGTTCGATTGGAGGTCATTGTAGAGCCGAGCAGGTTATCAATCTGGGAGGTCTCCGTGTTCAACACATCCAGGCAGACAGACTGCAATCGTCTGGATACTTTTCTGCAGCACAAGATGCTGCACTCGAAACCTTCTATGCCGAAGGTGCTGTGAAGATCCATAGGTTAACTGCTGAATCATCCATTGAGCTACGTTTAGGAAACAGAAGCACAATCGATGTCATAAAATCTAGCGGTACCATTACTGTTAAGCCATCTTTGAAGCTAATGAATGCGCTAATCCCCTACTTCCGGAAGCTCACCTGCAAAACGATTGAAGGGACTAGCATCATGTTATATCGAACGACAGCAGATCTCGTCTGCGGTGAAGATATTGTCATCGGACCGGGTTGTTCTATTGGGGAGATCCGCTATAGCAAAAGTCTAACGGTAGACCCTAAATCACAAGTTACTCGGACCGTATTTTTAAATAAATAGCAAACGTAACAACCTTGTCTCTGCTTTGTTTACAGAAAGTGACCTACTACGCGCTGATTTAATCTATACTTAAGAGGATTGGACTTAATCCTCGGAGGTAATTATGAATAAAATCATCGTAATCGGAGCTATCACGCTCTTTTTAGCCGGATGCGGAGCATCGGCATCTATAGATATGGATACAACAATGGCAATTAACCAAACACAAACTACTGAAGCACCACTGAAGCTAATCGTTGATGGAGAAACCGTTCTTCCTTCTCTCCCACCTTTTTTCTCAGGTGATAAGGTCTATGTACCTGCAAAAGTACTCATGGAGTACTACTCATCTGAACAACAATGGGATAATGCTACGAAAACCTTAACCATCTCTGATGGAAGCAGTAAATATGTTTTGAAGCCAGGTAATGAGTATATGCAAGGTGACGGTTATCAAAATGAGCTGGGGGGACCTGCAATTCTACGAAATGGTATTATATATATTCCGGCAGACTCTCTAAACTCTCTCTCTGGTGCCACTGCGCAGCTGAATGCCTCGCAAAATGAAGTTTCCATTACATCAGGGGATGTTAGTACTACCGTAAGAACACCCAGCGAACCTCTCGCGATTGCTACAGAAAATGACCAAGTTAAGCTGTATACTGCCCTCAAAAATGGCGGTACCTACGAAGGATTTGTTGTAGAGGTGAACGGTAACAAGCATACGTTTAATTGGGAAGCACCAAGATTGTTAGGTTACACTCCTGAGATTCATTATGCCGATATAGATCAGGATGGGCAGGAAGAAGTTGTTGTCATACTGTGGCTAGGAACAGGTACGGGCATGTCTATGCAGGAGCTTCACGTCATTAAGCCTGACCAGTGGAAAGAAATGAATGTACCTTCCGCAGATAAAGCTGTCTCAGCATTTGTTACCTCAAAAATCTCCAATGAAAAAGGCGATGCCTTAATTCAAATTCAGGTAAAAGGTTCAACTCCATCTATGGTTACTATGCGATATCCGGATCGTGGCGAGGATGGCAATCTTGGCGAAAAAGCCGGGATTGGTGCTGTGACTTACTACATGGTAGAAGAAGGCAAGCTGAAAGCTGAAACCAATGTTTATATTGGATTTTTAGAGAGTATTGGCACATTAACCTTTTCCTACAAATCAGGGAATGATGGAATGGAACCTGAATCCATTCGTTTTGAGCCTCATGAGGAGTATGCCTCTTATGTGGTGGGTAAGCAGCTATGATTGATGCCCATGTACATTTAGAGCAATATGAGCCTGAGATTTCGGAACAAATGTTGAGTGAGTTTCCTAACTTGGGGATCGAAGCCCTGATTGCTGTCTCCATGAATTTAGACTCTTGCGTTCGCACTCAAAAGCTTGCCGCTACCTATCCCGGAGTGGTACGTCCAGCTTATGGTTTTCATCCAGAGCAACCCATACCGCAGAAAGCTGAGTTATCCTCTTTGCTGGAATGGATCGAGCGTCAAGCCCGGGAGGATTTCATCGCTGTAGGTGAAATTGGACTGCCTTATTATTCGCGTGCTGAAGCACTGGAGCGCGGCGAAGCTTTTGATATGGAGCCTTACATTCAGCTTCTTGATCAGTTGCTTGAGCTTGCCGCCCGTATAGATAAACCAGTGGTCCTGCACGCTGTCTATGAGGATGCGCTGATTGCCTGTGATCTATTAGAGAAACATGGTATAAAGCGTGCCCACTTCCACTGGTTCAAGGGACCCGAAGAAGCCATTGCCCGTATGATTAAGAATGGATACTATATCTCTTTCACCCCTGACATCCTTTATGAGACGGAGATCCAAGAGCTTGCCCGCCGCTATCCCCCAGAGCTTGTCATGGCGGAGACCGATGGTCCTTGGCCATTTGAAGGACCTTTTGCGGGTAGAGTCACGCATCCATCTATGATTCGAGATGTTGCTGCCGCTTGGGGAGCGCTACATGGCTACACTTCCAGCCAAGCAGAAGAGATACTAACTGCGAATACTAAGCGATTTTATAGCTTGTAAATAAACAAAAGGATGGTTCCTAGCGAATGCCAGGCCATCCTTTTGAATAATCACAGCTTTACCCCAATTTGGGAGTTCACAACCTCTCCACACCCATTAACGTTCCGCCTGTGAATTCCATTCTATAAATATCCGGCTTTGTGGTTTGTAGTAGAAAATCCAGATCATATTTAGCGTCAAAATAATTCATCATAAGCGTCATGACTGCACCGTGAGTTCCAATCGCAACCTTTTGCCCACTGTGTTGTTTCAGTATATCTTGCAGCACGCTAACTGATCGCTTCTGACACGCATAAATGGACTCTCCACCAACCGGAACAAAATTTGGATCAGCAAACATTGTTTCCAGTAATGGATATAGCTCCTGGTCAGGCATGATCATATTTCCATCCGAAAAATGGATTTCCCGAAGATCTTCAACACTTTGAATCTCTGCCCCTAACTCCTGCGCCAAGCCAGAAACCGTATGTATAGCCCGAAGATATGGACTTGAATAAAAGACTTCAATTCCTTCGAGACGTAATTTCTCCGTTATCTTACGGGCATCCGCCTCCCCCTTCGCTGTTAATCCACGTGTTCTCTCAGTTCCTCCGGGCAGCTTGGGTGACTCTCCATGCCTTACCATATAAATAAAAGTTGTCATTCTTTCCCCTCCTCTACCTTTACATTTCTCGTGTTCTATCCGAACTCCTTCATAAAAAAAGCCCTTACGGGCAAGAATCGATCCTAGCGAGCTAGAAAGTCTCTTAATTGCACTCTATACAACTATTAAGCGTAAAAAGAGGTCTGCTGAGCAAATAAGTGTAGTTTCTGCAACTAAAAACCATCATTTCTACCCCAAAAGAGAAAAAATCAAATTATAGCTGCACTAAATACAACTAAAGTTCGCTTTGAACGATGGAACAGCATTTAATTGCAGATTCTGCAACTAAATGCTAGGTAAGCCCGCTAGATAGTCCGTGCTACTCAAGCTTTCTAGTCTGGCTAGTTTGCCTGACCTTCACTATCTGCAGCCTCAAGTTTCCATCACTTTAACCTTACCCGGTTGCTCCGTTGAGCTATCACTTTTCTCTTTCTGCACAGGCCACAGCACGCGGCCAAATACTATCCCCAGCACACCTATCAAAGCGATTACGATACCAAAGTTTAAAAAGATTCGACTAGGCCCAGCAGCCTGAACCAGCATTCCACCGAGGAGTGGAGCGCCAATCATAACTCCGCTAAGAATGGTACTCTGAATACCGAACACACGCCCTGTCATGTGCGGGGGAGTTTCTTTTTGTAAACAATAATTGAAGGTAATCATAAACATTCCGTTTCCGAGACCCAGTACGAATCCTAGCAGCAGTACAGGAAGGCTAGTCACGCCTGGCTGAAGCAGGCCAAGCCCTCCGACCGATACACCAATAAGTGCATAACCCGTACCTAGCTTCCAGCCGTAGCCTGTTCCCCGGTTCATTTTGTTCATGACCATGATCATCAATATTGCACCCACGCCAGTTGCCGCGACAAGCCAGCCCAGCATAGATTCCTCAGCAGGTGCGATAATTCTGAATAGACTTGTAAACTGAAAATCGATCATCTGAATAGCTAACGCACCAACTAAACCAAAGAGCATGCTGTTTAGCAGCAGTCTGCTGCGCAGCATAAAGCTCCAGCCTTCCTTCCACATCGTGCGGAGAGAAACATGCTCCTCTGGATCCCCCTTGCTCTCTGAGCTGACTTGTCCTGCTTCACTATTTTTAACAGTAAGTAGGAGCAAGTAAGAGCATCCTCTAAGACAAGCATTGATCAAAATACACCACTGTGGCGTCAACACAGACAATGCAAAACCACCCAGCAATGGCCCAGCGATTTTGGAACCCTGATTTACGATTCCATTAAGTGAAGTGGCTTGAAGCAGCTGATCCTCTCTAACCATACTGCGGGTCATCGACTGCTGGGCAGGCACATTTAACGTCGAGATAGCAGCACGCAACATCAGTAAAGGGAGTAGCCAAACCATACTGGGAGCGAAAAGAACTAGTACTGTTAACAATGCCGTTAGTAGGTCACACATCCGCATTAGCTTTAGCTTATTTAGTCGGTCAGCGGCTACCCCCGCCACTGAGCCGAGCAGAATCCCAGGTAAAGCTATGGAGACTGGAATCAAAGCCAGCATTAACGGACTAGCCTGCCAGCGGTACCCTACGAGTACTTGAATCGCCAGTGCATCGAACCAATCCCCAAAAGTGGCTGTCGCATATGCGCTGTACACACGCATATACACTTTGTTTTTTAGCAGACTCGTTCCTGCTTGTGATGAAGCATTCATCGGACATTCCTCCAAGTTACGATTAAGAACAAGAACATATGAATCATGATCTTAATGTAACGGAGAATTGTCAGAGAATTATCAGAGAGCTGTCACGATATTCATAAGCACGTTTTCCAAGGATTGCTCCAAACGATGGAATTCCCGCTCTTCCTTCTCACGTTCAAATAAATCTGCATATTTCTGATGCAAAGCTGACTGGGGAGCAAACTCGTTACAATAGTGAACAATTCGGTATAACGCATATATCCGCATCGGCACGAATCCTGACATCTCTAGCACCTGAAGCGCCTCATCCAATAACTGCTCTGCTTCACGCCAAGACTTGCGCCGTAGACACCACAAGCCTCTTGCAACTTTATAACTGCCGATCTCACGCAAAAAAGGTTTCTCCTGCAAAAGCACTTCAATGTCTTTTGCCATCCGCTCCAATTCCTGATCTTTTGTCCCCATCCACAAGTGTACGAGCATTTCGGAAATGGCCGTTACAGGAATGAAGTTCTCATACCCAGGCTCTTTAATCACTTCATGCGTTAGCTTTAATCGTTCTATTGCTTTTTCCGGTTGCCCGGCAAATGTGTACAAATCCAGAATATTAAGGATCTCCATTTCACGATGCTGGGGCGGCAAAAGAATCTTTTTCTCAAGGACTAGCTCACAGAACTCTAATTTCTTCTTCGGATCACCCAAAAATATATAACAGATCATCAAAGAATAGAAACGCTCTTCTATCTCAACTTCCTCTGTGTTCAGAAGCCATTCCAAATCTCCCTGCACAAAATGAATATAGATCGAATAGAACGGATCCATTTCATAACCCAAAACATCCTGTTGTCGCGCTAAAGTTAACATGGATCGTCCTTGGCCGTATTGATGATATTTTACGAATACCTCCCGCATCGTCTCTTGCATCTTTGCGTCATATGTAGTCGGATTGGTCATAGTTACTGAGGGTTCCCGCATCGTTAGACTATAGCCAAATCCACGAACAGTCTTAATATCCAAGCCTTGTAGCTTGCTTAGCTTTTTACGAAGGCGATAAATATGATCATCTACCGTTCGCTCTACTGGGTATTCTAGGGGCCATACCTTATCCAGCAGTTGTTCTCGACTGAACGTACGCCCTCTATTTTTGTACAAGAACTGAAAAAGCGTAAATTCTTTAGGGAATAATTCGATCGTTATCCCATCTCCGGTCACTTTATATTCACTTTCGATTAATTCCAGCTGCATGATAGAACCTCTCTTTCCCCCGAATCCGCTCATTGGTTACATTATATCAGCCCATCCAAGGCGTACTCCAGATTAAAAATAAACATACAAAAAGAGCAATCCACAGATTTCTCTGCATGATTGCTCCTTGCACCCATTGCTGGTCTTATCCAGCCATATTATTAGTGGAATCCTGTTCACTAAAAACAGAGATGTGACCTACCTTACCCGTCGAGTTTGGAATAATGAATTTCAACTGGAATTGATCATTGGCTTGATAAGTGTAGATCTTATCCTCACCGTTTACTTTGGTATCATCCGGCTTGCCCAGTGTGGACTCGATCTGTTTCAGTGTTAGCTCTTGCAGTGCAGCATCACTGGAACGAACATCGAAGATTAGGCTCCCTTTATTGAATCCGAATACGACATGTTCATCAGTGTAGGTAGCATAAATACCTTTTCCCGCTGACTCTTGTTGATCAGGCTTACCCCAATCGGCTTCTACCTCATCAATTAGTCCGGTATGAGCAGCATATTTAACACCGGGCACCTTACCCTTTTTAGCAAGCTCAAGTAATTCTTGAAGTTGTTTGTCGCTATTCTGCGGATTCGCATTGGCTGTATCTTTATTAGTCTCCGTAGGGGAAGTGGTCGCTGCTGGTGCGGTTTCCGAAGGAGTGGTTGATGGGCTAACTTCTGGTTCTGCGGTTGCTGTTACCGTTTCAGTTGGCGCCGTAGTTGGGGAAGCAGAATTAGCTTGCTCATTGTTCGAGCTGCATCCAGCTAATCCAATCATTCCTGTGAGCAAAATAGAAGCTGCTAAAAATTTAATCTGTACCGACATGATGTCATCTCCTTAGTAGGTTAGCTCAAAACCAGCTTGCAAAAAAATGGAACTGAAAATATAGACGATACTGAAATGAAAAAGTTTCATCAGCCAAGGAGGGCTTGGCTTGTTCTAACTATCATTTACCCAAATCTGCTGAACATCAATAAATTACGGGACATCATCTCGGGAAATACTCCCCCTCAGTAAAAATATTCCACAATAACGCAACCTTAATCCTCCAAGCCGCATCTTATTAGTAAAGGGAGGGGAGCTTCATCTGAATATTATAGAGAGAATCAAAGCAAAGGATGAGTCAGCTCTCCGCCTATTGATGGACGATTACGGCGATATGCTGCTCCGAACCGCTTGCTTACTGCTCAAAGATCGACAGAGTGCCGAAGAGGCGGTACAAGATACTTTTATTCAAGCCTATGCCAAAATGAATCAGTTGCAGGATCCGGAACGGTTAAAGGCTTGGCTCATTCGCATCGTAGTCAACCGCTGCCGCATGAAGCAACGGACTTGGAGCTGGCGTAATATTTTCCCCTCGGGTGGATCAGAGCTACAAGCCAGCGATGATGCGGGCTTCACTGCCGGTGCAGAAGAGCTTTTTATGGTGGAATGGCATAATGTTAGACTCGCCGAATTCATCAGGAATCTCGATTATGTATACCGCGAATGTCTGACGTTATATTACTTTCATGAGATGAGCATCCGTGAAATTTCCGAGCAAGTGAATACACCGGAGAATACGATTAAATCCCGGTTAGTTAGAGGACGGACACTCTTAAAAAAGATGTTGGAGAAGGAGGGACATTTCTTATGAATACGGGGAACACGGAGAATAAGAAACGCGAAGCTATCAAGCAACAGCTAGATGAAGAACTACAACCCATACACTTCGAAGGACATGAACGCGTCCTCAAGATGACCCACCCTCCAACCTTTGGAGCCCGTCTCTTGGCTTTCTGGAATAAAGAAATCGAGATCCCTGTGAAACCTATAGGCGCGATTGGTGCCATTATTCTAGTCGTATCATTGACTCTGCATCAACCAGAGGTTAAACATCAACCACAACAAAACGTCCAGCAGCATCCGAACCGTGAACTTATTGAGGCTGGAGGCAATACGTACTGGAAGGATATCTATGATCAGGCGGTGAAGAGACATGCGAATTAAGATCAAAGTCAAACATCTAGTGTCATTCGTGCTACTCCCTGCCTCCCTGCTCATTCTTCTATTTAACTTTCTGCCCTCCTCAAAGGCACAAATGGAGGAAAGCCCAGCTATTCAATCTAACCTGGCCCGTACAGAACTTCTGAAAAAGCTAGAGTCTACAACTGGCAGTAAACGTATGGAGCTTATTCAAACCAATATCATTGATAAGGAGCACGGCTACGATCCCTATAGATACGACGTAAATATTGGCCCCTCTATGAGTCAGTGGAATCATGATGAACCGAGTATTTCCGACTTGCTGTCAGAGGATAAAATCGCGTTGCTAGAGGAATACATCCTTGATGGGCCAGCGAATAATACACGTATATTTGCGGTTAAGCTGCTTGCCTACGAATATGATGCTCTTGGTCGTAGAGACGACGGAGATCAAGCACTAAACACCGCCGCGAAACAGTTAGACAGTAATTCTAGCGTGGCAAAAGAACTGGCGCTGCTTCAAGCAGAACGTGCCCTGAATCGTGGCGATACAACAGCCGCTGAATCTATTCTTGAACAAACCACATTTCCATACGAGAATCAGAAAGATTTAGAAGCGCAAAAAGCATGGCTTACCGGGCGCCTGCTCTTCACGAAAGGCAAAGCGCAGGAAGCCCTTGCCGTAGTAACCAATGGTTTGGAGAGCTACAAAAAATACTGGCAGGATATTCATAAACAAATGAGTCTTGTCATTAGTAACTCTGATAAAGACACCGCAGACAGCGAAGCAGCGGGCTCATCATCAAATTCAGCACCAACGATTGGCACTTCAGAAGCCGAAAATCAGCTTGAAGCGCTAATATCCGCCATTCAGTCAGCTGTAGATATGGGAAGTACCTCAACAGCTGTCGTATCTGGAACCCTAACCCGAAGCGATGGGACACCAATCTCGCGCGCAGGTATTTTTCTCCGTGCTGAAAGCGAGGTTAATCACAGCATCACAGCTGCTGAACCGTACCGAATCGTTACCGACGATGAAGGGCGTTTCGAATTCCACGGTGTGATTCCGGGCTTCTATCAATTGCAGCTTGGACTTAGCTATGATCAGATCGACGGATGGACTTGGCCTGTACAGTATGACGATTGGATTGAAGTTAAACCGGATGATAGGTTGAATGAGAGCATTGTTCTACAACCTCTGCTTGAGCTTCAGTCTCCTATTAATCAGGAGACGATAACGGGTCAGTCTGTAGATTTCCACTGGAAGGCTGTTGAAGGTGCGGCTTACTATCGTTTAAGCGGTGGGGTCTCGATGGTGGGGAGCTCCTTCAGTTCGCAGATTCGGGACCATATCACGGACAATCAAGTCTCTATTCCAGTAGATGAACTCTATTACAACAGTGGTTTCTCCTACGGCAGTGGCGGAGAGGGCTTTGAATCGATTGATCCTCTATCTTTTCTCGTGTTCATGAATCCTGAAGCACGATTTTCATGGAATATCGAAGCATTTGATGCGGATGGACATCTGCTTACCCGCAGTAATGGCTACAGATTGAACGAAGACACCGTTGGTAATCTGCCCTTCTTCTATCTCAAGGAACGAGAATTAACCACAGCCGATAGACTATTGCTAAATAAGAAACCTGATCAAGCCATAGAAATTTACCAAAAGAATGTTGCAGATGATCCAGAGGATGCTCATGCCCTGCACATGCTTGTGAAGCTGATGCTCGCTAAATCCTCCCTGACGAAGGATGACTCATTAGAAGATCAGGCAATTCCGCTACTCCAAAAGCTCATACAGTTGCATCCTTATTCTAATTATGCCTTCACGTTGTCACAGTACTATTTTGACCATGCGGACTGGAAATCATATAACGAGTATTATTCCCGCTACATTGAGCTGAGTCAAACTAAGGGGGATGACTATGACCGCTCGATAAATGCTACAGCTCTCATGCATCAAGGCAAGCTAGAAGAAGCACGCGAACAATTCGCTATGGCTCTAGAGCATGATGGCAGCCATCGTTTTATTGGCAGCTATTTGGCGGCAGAATTATACGTTGGTGAGTCGCTCTCTTCTGTAATGACACTAGCTGAACATTACCCCGAACACAGCTTCGGTCATAATGGGTATCGTTGGCCGCAAATGCTTAAACAGCTCATAGCTGAACGAACGAAACAGCCTAACAACTTTGACCAAGAGCTGAAGGAAAAACTCGGATGGTATGTAAATGGTCAGACGGATGTGCTGAAGCAATGGATTGATAGCACAAAATCCTCAGCACTGAAAACCTTTATACAGGCTGTTTTAGCGGTAAGCTAACTTAGCCTAACTCACTTATACAAACAAAAATCCGGTCCCTCTCGATTAACACGAGCATGGACCGGATTTTTTAATTACGCATGATTCTATTTACCTTTAGCTTCCATCATGTAATTCTGGAAGTCCGTAATGCTCGGGTTGGACATATAGTGACCACCCTCTACTTCAATCGTTTGACCAGTAATGAATTTAGATTCATCCGATGCCAGGAACAACACTGTGTTTCCGATATCATCCGCTTCTCCATGGTAAGGCAGAGCGTTGAACTTCTGGAAAATATCCAGCACAGCTGGCGGCATATTTCTTGCAGCCGCAGGTGTTAATATCAGGCCCGGAGCCACTCCGTTGCAACGAATCTTATCTTTACCATATTGCGTGGCGATGTAACGAGTTAGGTTCACAACAGCTGCCTTAGAGGAGCCATAAGCCGTGCGCAATGAATCTCCAGCAAATGCTGACATGGAAGCTGTGTTAATGATCGAACCCCCGCCCGCTTTAATCATATGTGGAATGGCAAACCGGCTGCCTAACAGAACACTTTTGGTGTTCACATTCATCAAGCGATCCCATTCTTCCAAATCTATGTTGACGACATCTAGGTCTTTTTGCAGATTAGTTAGACCTACATTGTTAAATAAGACTGTAATCGTGCCATACTGAGCGACTGTGAAATCAACAGCTTCCTTGATCGAATCCGCTTGGGATGCATCCAGGAAAAGACCTTCCGCCTCTCCACCCTCACTTTTAATCTTAGCCGCTGCTTCTTTGGCAGCCTCTACATTAAAATCGGCGATGACAACTTTGGCTCCTTCTCTAGCCATTAAAGTAGCGGCTGATAAGCCAATACCTGAAGCGCCTCCAGTTACTAATGCAACCTTACCTTGAACTCTTCCCATATTCATACCCCTTTATAATGTGATTAAGATTCTTAGATGACTTCATTTATGTTTCAGAGCTATCAAAGCTCGTTAACAACTTTTCATAGATTTTCAAGAATTGCTGCAGTTCTTCTTCATCGAGCTTCTGAAACATTTCAACTCGGAGCTCCTGCCCTTTTAGCTGTGCTTCCTTCAGTACATCTCTGCCTTTATCCGTGATAGACAGCAGTACATTTCGGCGATCATCCTCGTTATATTTGCGCTCGGCCATTTCCTGCTTAATTAAGCGATTGGCAATATTCGTCATCGCCCCCGGCGTATAACCTAGCTTCTTAGCCAAAGTAGTTTGCTTCTGAGGACCCTTTTTATTCAATTCTCCCAAGACGAGAACAGGAGATATCCCAATATTGTGGTCAAAAGCATTCATCCATCGAACAATAATTTCATTCGTGAATAATTCAACTGCATGTATGAGTCTAAAAATATCTGGGTTTTCCAAGACATCCTCCTTAGATATTCATAATTATTGGCTGCTTCGAAATATATTTTAACACTAAAATATTTAATAGTAAATTGTTTAATAGTAAAATACTTAATATTAAAAAAAGAATGCTTATAAAAGCATCCTTTAGATTGCGGATTTATCAACAACATAAGTACCAGCCATCATATCGTGAAGCGCCCGTTTACGGGGAGTAAATGCGACAAATAGATAATCCACAAGCATGATGAGGCCAAGTATTTTACTGAGGTCAGTAGCTAAAGGTGCCCATAAATTAAGAGTGGTGGAAATCACAGTGAGATCGTAGAGGCTTACGCCAACAATCATTGAAAAAATCGTACTCATGATTCGGAAAATATTTCGAATTAGTGCTTCCTTCAACGTTGGGATATTCCCTTGCTGATTGACAATTTTCATCTTTAAAACCAGCTTCCCAGGCGTTCCGCCAAATCTAACGATCATAAAAACATCAAACACGACGAAGAAAATATACTCAAGGATGATGGGAATCTCCGAATGCAAGGATATAGCTAATGAATTGAATATCCAGTATACAATAACCGCAGGTATCAGAATGATAAGGAGATCAAGAATAGTAGCGAGAACTCTTTTCCAAAAGCCTATGAAATCCTCCTGTTCCAAACGTTCAACTTTATAATTATCCATTTTAGGGCCTCACTCTCTATGCTTACTTTATTCATTCATCCTGATTATCCGCTCTTCAATAGTAGTTTCCAGTTCCTTATTATTCTTTAAAATCACCCGTCTATCAGAAAAATTATTCGTTAATTCAATTATTCTATGTATCGCTTCCTGATCATATCCCCGATTCCATTCAAAAATCATCACATACAGATTCTTAAACGATTGCTTATAATTCGCTTGCTCAAATCCAAGTCTTGTCTTTATAAACCTTGTAATGACCCTCAAATCCCTGAATACTCGATTAGGTCTCAGAATAACGATTAAATCTGCTTTTCCAAAGCTCTCTTGCCCCCACTTATAATGTACGCCTTCCAGGATCCATGACGGTTTATCGAGGATCTCCTTCAATTGCGCATCCCTTTCTTCAACAGAATAACGGAGGTTTTCGCCATTTCTATCCCATACCAAATTATCTGTTTCGTAATAATTCACACCATACTTTTTGGACAGCTCTCTAGCGATATAGGATTTGCCACTTCCACAGGCCCCGATGATTCTAATCTTCATAGGCTTAGCCGCCCGATCGGCAGGATGATAAGTCCAAGCGATATAACCGTTGTGATTCTCGTAGTGAGGATCGTTAGCTTTTGATTTTTCTGCGATTTGTACCAACCTTTAAACTGAAAATGATTCCGATACAGCATAAAAAATATCAATAAATTCCCGAGCGCCATACTCCAGTTATACACAGGCTGACCAAATATAGATTGATATATAAATCTCTCTACCCCGCCTAAAATAAACAAGGTTAACATAAGCAATACACACATTCGAAGTAATTCCAATATAAAAGAACCTAGTTTTGTCATTTCTAGAGCCTCCCCTTCAAAATTTTCTGTATGCAAAACATCCATATTCATCCAATTATACACTTTGACTGTGATGACTCCTAACGGAATATTCGAAAAAACAACCCAGCCCAAGATACCTTCTATCCTGAGCTAGGTTGTGTCGGTTCTTCCCTATGAGTGTATAGTTTTTTCCTTACCCTCTATTTCCTGAATCTGCGCCCTCAGATTAACGATTTCCGCCATTAACGCTTCATTCTCCTCCTCTGTATCCCTAGTTCCGCTCTGGATCAGTTGATTCAGACGCAGCTGCAGAAGAACGAGGTCGTCCTCAAGGGCCTGTTCTTTACGGGTAAGCACTCGACTCCTGTCTTTTGAGATGTATTCCTCATAGGAACCTTGAAAAAACTTCGGTGCCTGAGTCGGTGCTAGTATTACCAAACGATTAGCTACTTTAGTGTGAAGGTACCGGTCATGTGAGACCATCACAATTCCTCCCGGATATACCCTTAGCGCTTCTTCTACTCGTTCCCTAGTGTCAATGTCCAGATAATTGGTGGGTTCATCCAGTACTAATAGGTTAGCTTTTCCAAAGTACAGTTTAAGGAAAGCTACACGACATTTCTCCCCCAGACTTAAATCACCAATTCGTTTAAAGACATCATCCCGCGAAAATAAAAAGCAGCCCAGAATCGTTCGTGCCTCCGTTTGGGTCATACCTGGCAGTTCAAGCAAACTATCCAGAATGGTGGACGACACCGCTAGATTATCGAGCTCTTGCGCAAAATAACCAACCTTCGTACGCGGATGCAGCCGCACTTCACCTTTGCTAGGTTGATGAATACCAGCAATCAGCTTCAGCAAAGAAGACTTACCGACACCATTAGGACCCAGAATAGCGAGACGATCTCCTCGACTCAATGTCAAACTGAAATTTTTCAGTACAGGCGCACTACCCTTATATGCAAAATCAATCTCGCGGAGTGACAGCAAAGTGTCCGCCATAAACGCTTCACTTTCCAGCTTCATCTTCAGCTTACTTGTCTCGCGTGGTAATTCCACACGGTTCTTATTTAAGCGTTCGAGTGCAGCTTCCTTCGCATGAAGACGAGATACGTTCTTCTTTGATTTCGCACGCAGGAAATCATGCTGTCCGGCAGCACGGTGTGCCTGTTGGAACCATTCGGAATACCTTCTGATGCTCTCCAGCAGCTTCTCCTTTTCCTGTTCCTGCTTCTTATATTGTCCCTCTAGCGTTCGCGCCTCTACCTCCTTCTGCTCCCGATACTGCGTATATCCACCCGAATACCGGCGACACCCCTCTGGACTAAGCTCCAGCAACGCCGTCGCCGTTCGATCGATGAACGTACGATCATGCGAAACATAAAGCACAGTTCCGGGATAGGTATGGACCCATTGTTCCAACCACTCCATCGTTTCTCCATCTAAGTGATTCGTCGGCTCATCTAGAATCAACAGCTTCGGCTGCTGAGCTAACAATGCGGCCAATTGAACGCGTGTCTTTTGCCCACCGCTTAGCGATGGATACGGCACATTCCAAACCGAACGCTCAAGTTTGAGCTGCTTCAAGCATTTTTCCGCTTTTGCCTCCCAGTCATAACCACCAAGCTGCAAGTATTGATCGTACACTTCGGCGTATTCAGCCAATCCCGCTTCACTCTCGTCGTTCTGCTCCTGCAACCTCTGACTGAGAATTTCAAGCCTGCGCTTCAATTGGGGGAGCTCTGGCGATCCGGCGATTACGTAATCCAAGGCGGTCACTTCTTCGGATACTTCTAGCTGCTGATCCAGCACACCCCATTCCTCACGTGGCAAACCATGATAGATACTTCCCTCCTCAAAGAGGAGGCGACCGATCAGCCCCTTAAGTAATGTGGTTTTGCCGACTCCATTACGACCGAACAAGAGCACACGCTCTCCTTCTGATATCTCAAAGGACACCTTCTCGAATAACAGGGTCCCGTTCCATTCTTTACGTAAATTTTTTGTTTTTATTAGGGTCATATTCCATTCCTCCGATTATATTGCAAATAAAAAACCGCAGCCAGCGGTCTGCGGTCAAATAGCGTATGATGGGGAGGGAAATATGCCATAACATGAATAGACTACGGCCGTGATCACCTGCTGTATGCAGAGTAAACCAAACAATAGATAGATCTATTCATATAAAAGCAACGTAAGACCCCCGACCGACACACGTATCCCTGACCGTTATCACCCTGAACGGGTGATCCGTGACTTGTGCATATGCACTTCACAAGCTCAATGGTCTACTTCTAGGAAACGTGTTAGTTATTCATCAGTCGGTGGTCCTCCGTCATTGTCCGAATTGGTTTGAATGAATATAGTATATACCCATTAAGCCAGAATTAAAAGTTCAAGAATAGTTATAAAATAATCTTTACCGACTGAGACTGTGAACTCCATTGCACCTGAATACCAAATAATTCGGGCAAGATGCTCAGCGGAATCATCAATCGACCATTTTCATTACGGGACGCCGGTATCGTAAGTGTCTTTCCATTCACAACAGCCTGATCGGATAAAGGCTGATGTGCCACCGTACGATTTCCTATCGTAATTAGCAGTGCACCTGTTCCAGCTTTGCTCTGTAAAGTTCCACCTAACAAGGCTACAGATTCTCTCAGCGGAACAAATACACGGGAGTTATCCATTAAAAAAGGATCTTTTAGCTTTGTCGTGACTCCATCCAGCTCAAAAGCTCCAGCAAACATCTTACTTCCTACGGAATACCCATTTTTAGTCGCAATACTCTCCATAGCCAGTGTGCTTGTTGTAATAATGACCCTTGTATTTTTAGCTATTTTTGGGTACAGCCAGTGGATGTCATCATTATGCATTCGAATACATCCGGCGCTGACATACTTTCCTATGGAGGACTCATTATTATTGCCGTGAATCGCATATGTGGTACCATAAGTTCCGTTCACTTCTAGCCCTAGCCAGCGGTCGCCAAGTGGATTGGCCGGATCACCCCCGGGTATTTTCTCTTTGTAATAGGGTCTGTTCTTTACTTTAACTACCATTTTGAAGCTGCCTTCAGGCGTCAGTTCCTTTGATTTTCCTGTTGCGACTGGAAAAGTCTTCACAAGCTTGCCATCACTGAAATACGCGAGTTTGTTTGTCTTTTTGTTCACGATAATCAGATCTGATCCAGCAGCAGCTTCCGCCTTTCCCACACCTGTAAAACATGCAGCGAACAGAAGTCCAAATACAAGCATCAGCTTCATGTTCCGCTGTAATAATGATTCAAACCGGCCACCCGAAACGAAAAATCCCAATTTTCTCCACCTCCATATATAAAGACGAAATCATTTCAATTTTGTTGCATACCAACCTGTACCTATTCTTTTCAACTCGTCCCCCACATTTGACGCAGAGATTGCAATACTGTAACCAAGTGAACGCACATTAAAAAAGCCGACCTTTGGATAACCAAAGATCAGCTCTATATTTTATATGCTCAGTATTTCATGATTAGACAACTAATGTTTCTTACCTGAACCAAATGCAATCACGTACCGCCCACCAATCATTCACTTCACAGCTTAACGCTGTAGCGTAAAATTCCTTGGAACGCTCCAGATTGGATACTAACCTTACTTGAACCGAGAACTGTACCTTACTCACTGTAGGTCATCCTCCGATTGTCATATTTGGCTTGATCAACATTCGTAAATTTAATATTCCGATTTTATAATATCATCCAAATAAGGAGATTAAATCGAAATCAACGGACAAGCCTATCGGAGAATGAAATCAATAAGTACCGGTGAGGTTACTGCTCTTTTCTTTGATCCAAAAAGTTTCGAACAACCTGCAAGCGAAGAGGATCTATCGGCTTTAGCGCATCTCCATCTTCTCTAACGGCTGAACCGAAATGAACTCGGCGCACACCCGTTTGTTTTATAAAATCACTTAACCCATCTGCCGTTAACCCACTGCCAGCAAGAATAGATATAGATTGCTTCGAGGTAAGCTGCTCCAGCGCAGCAAGACGTTCCGCACCTTTAGGGGCTGTATTCTCGGCTCCTGATGTTAGAATGTCAGTAATTTGAGGATAACGCATCAATATTTCTAACGCCTCAAATTGATCCCTCACTTCATCAAAAGCACGATGGAATGTCACCTCCAAACCTTTTGCAGTACGAAGTAACCTTTGAAGTGACTCTTCGTCAATTGTTCCATCAGGGCGTAACATGCCCATTACGACAGATAACCCGCCGATAGATACGATATGCTGAATATCCTGCTCCATGGTTTCTATATCATCCTTATCATAAGAAAAGGATCTGGCATGGGGTCTAACCATTACCCTGACCGGGATAGAGACAGCATTGCGCACTTTTTCAATAAGTCCCAGACTGGGCGTCAATCCCCCTTCACTGATCCCAGTGATCAATTCAATTCGATCAGCTCCATAACGCTCGGCCAGTACTGCATCACTTAATGTTGTAGCAATAACTTCTAGTAACATTGTTGTCTCTCCTTTATTCATCTTAGAACCTTGCTTTCTGCTATTTTCTACATCCGCACATTATCCTAACCCACATCCACATAAACACGCAAAAAAAGGTCTTGATCCTCTACAAACACTAGAGAATCAAGACCTTTCGTTCTTAAACTATTCTTACGCCCACCACATACCTTGTGGTTGATCGCGAATAAGAATGGATTGCAAATTGGTTACTGCACGTTGGAAGCCTTCGTCTACCGTCATAAGAGGGTCTTCATGCTCGATGCTGACCACATAATCATAACCGTAAGTACGCAGCGCACTCATGATATCCGACCATTCAGATATGCTGTGTCCACAGCCAACGGAGCGGAAGGTCCACGCGCGGGTCTGTACATCGCCATAAGGCTGCATATCCGTCAGACCATACATATTAATATTGTCCTGATCCAGGTACGTGTCCTTGGCATGGAAATGATGGATCGCGCCAGCTTTACCAAGAATCTTGATCGCGCCTACAGGATCGATGCCTTGCCACCACAGATGGCTCGGGTCTAGATTCGCGCCGATCGCATCACAGGTTGCTTCTCTAAGCTTCAGAATCGTGTAAGGAGTATGGCAGAGGAATCCGCCATGAAGCTCGATACCGATCTTAACGCCATGCTCCTCAGCCAGCTTACCAATTTCCTTCCAGTAAGGGATCAGTTTATGCTCCCACTGCCAGGTTTTGATGTCGCTGTACACGGTAGGCCAAGGTGTAACTGGCCAGTTCGGTGCTTTTGCATCGTCGCTGTCTCCCGCGGTTCCCGAGAAAGTGTTCACTACCTTAACGCCCATTAGCGAAGCTAGCTTGATCGACTTACGCAGAATTTCGTCACCTTCACGAGCTTCTTCTTTATCCGGCGAAATCGGGTTATTATGGCAACTGAATGCACTGATCATAATGCCACGTTTCGTGAACTTCTCCAGATATTCCTTACGTGCTGATTCGCTGGCAAGCAGCTCATCTGTTGGACAGTGGGCATTTCCGGGATTGCCTCCTGAACCGATCTCTACCGCATTCAAACCAGCAGCAGCGATTTTATCAAGCATCTCATCGAGAGTCAAACTTCCAAATACAGGATCAAATACGCCTAATTTCATTTATAATACCACCTTTTCTTTGATTGGCTCCAAAGCTTCAGAATGTCCGTAAACTGGATAATCACGCTTCGTTGGTGCACACCAGTTCACACCATTGATGATCACTCTTTGGATTTCTTTGTTGTAATAGGTTGGATAAGATTCATGACCAGGTTGGAAATAAAAGATCTTCCCGTTCCCACGACGATAGGTCGATCCGCTTGGGAACACATTGCCGCCTTCAAACCAGCCGACAAAAATTAGACTCTCTGGTGCTGGCACATCAAAATGTGCTCCGTACATTTCCTCTTGCTCCAAATCGATATATTCACCAATGCCCTCAGCAATCGGGTGACTTGGGTCCATGACCCAAAGACGCTCCTTCTCCCCTGCTTCACGCCACTTTAGATCACAGCTGGTGCCCATTAACTTCATGAATATTTTGGACATATGACCCGAATGAAGAACCACTAGTCCCATGCCTTGAAGCACTCTTTGGTGAACACGATTTACAATCTCATCACTAACTTCTTGATGGGCAACATGTCCCCACCAAATCAGTACATCTGTGTTATCCAGCACATCTTGTGTCAGTCCATGCTCCGGTTCATCCAGCGTAGCTGTCTGAGCGTCCAGTCCAGCTTCCTGAAGGAAGCTTGCCAATTGTCCGTGAATCCCTTGCGGATAGACCTTGAGAATTCTCTCTTCCTGCCGTTCATGGCGGAATTCATTCCATACCGTTACTCTGGTCACTTTGGACACACTCCTAGTTCATAGTTATCTATGTCGTTAAACTTGACTGTTTATTCAAGAAGAAACGCCGTTGTCATCCTTAGAAGATGACAAACGTTTCTCGTAGAAAAGTAAGGATTAAGTATAACGTGGAACTTATACTTTCTTACTTTTCAAAAAATACAGGCATGCCAGTCTCAGAGGATTTATAAATAGCCTCCAAGATGCGGGTAACAACGAGTGCCTGCTCTGGCTTCACTACAGGCTCGGTGTCATTGACGATGCTTTCGATCCACTGAGTAGCCTCCGTTAATGCAGGATCATCTCCCGCGCCATCATAAAAGTCAACGCCACCGGCTTCCAGGCTGATATGCTTCTCGAATGTCTTGCCGTATTCTTCTCCGTTAATGCGCAGACCGTTCTCCATATCCGCTCCACCTTCAGTACCGCAAAGCACAGTTTTAGCTTCACCAACATCAAGGGTATTCAGCGCCCAGCTTGCTTCGAGAACGATGCTAGCTCCATTCTCCATAGTAATGAATCCAATTGCGGAATCCTCAACTGTAAATTTCTCTGGATCCCACGGGCCCCAAGCGTTCGCAGCGTTTTTACGACCGGACAGCTTATGATAAGCGTTACCGACAACATATTTTGGTTTGTAGTTATCCATCATCCAAAGAGTCAAATCAAGGGCATGAGTACCGATATCAATCAATGGACCTCCGCCTTGCGCTTCCTCGTCCAGAAACACGCCCCACGTTGGAACGGCACGACGACGGATCGCTTTAGCTTTAGCATAATAAATCTCTCCAAGACCATCATTCTCGCATACCGTATGCAGATAAGCTGAATCTGGTCTGAAACGGTTTTGGTAACCGATGGTCAGCTTCTTCCCAGTTCGTTTTGAAGCATCGATCATTGCTTGCGCTTCTGCTGTGGTCTTAGCCATCGGCTTTTCACACATTACATGCTTGCCTGCCTCCATTGCCGCAATGGAAATCTCTGCATGGGAAATGTTTGGTGTACATACATGAATTACATCTATACTTGCATCTTTAAGAAGCTCTTTATAATCTGTGTAAACCACGGAGCCCTCATCCCCAAACTCCGCTTTTGCCTTCTCAGCACGCTCTGGAACGATATCGCAAAAAGCAACCATTCGAGCACCTTCCACTTTTGATAGCGCTGGCATATGTTTGCCGTTTGCAATGCCTCCGCAGCCGATAATTCCTACTGTTAATGTCATTTTTATTCTAACCTCCACTTGTTCCTGTTTTGATATCTCTATCATACAAAGCCCGGGGGCGTCTTTCTTCCTGCATTCTTGCTGTATTATTCCCGAATATTGTCTTATGGTATTTTAGGGGGGATATCCCCGTGGCATCTTTGAAAAAATGATGGAATGTCTTCACGCTGCCAAACCCGGCGGCTTCCGCCACCGCAGACATCGGCAAATCTTCATTGATTAAGATCCATTTAGCTTTGTTAAGCCGATATTCGTTTAAGAAAGCTATAAAGGTCATACCAGTATTCTTCTTGAATAGCTTGGTAAAATAATACGGACTAAAGCCCATATAGCTAGCTACCTCATTCAGCGTAATGGCTTCCTGGTAATGCTGCTCTACATAGATAAAAATCCGCTCTAATCTTTCCAGTGTTTCTCTGGACTGGTTCAGCGTATCTTCCGAGAACTTAGGCTGTTTATTGAGTGCACTCTTAGGCACTTCCCGTAAAATAACGGTCAATAGTTCAAACAATCTAGCTTTGATTAAGTAAGCGTACCCATCTCTTCGCTGCACGTCTTCCTCATAAATACTCTCAATCAGCCCTTTGATCTTCACGGCGGTTGCTTCGGGCCATTTTGAACTAGAATGCTCCATAAGCGTAAAAACCTCACGAAGCGAATAATCATTTCCGCTCAAAGCTGCGACTTCCTGAAACAGGTTAAGATCGAATTGAATTACTACCCGTTCGCTTTCAGGTGAGGCGAGAAAATAATGGACATCCCCACCGTTGATAAATTGAACCTCACCCTGCTCCATGTGAATAGGGGTATCATTTATTCCCAGATTTAGACTTCCTTTAGTTACATATATAATTTCAATTTCTTTATGCCAATGCGGATAGCACAGCGTATCTCCTCCACATAGTAAACTTCTAAAAGGAAAATGCTTATCCACATCTGGAATTTCGAGATAAATATTCATAAGCGCAGCTCCTTATCCGGTTAAACACTAAACCAACGATAAACAATCAATCCGATTTCACGTAAGCGTTTACTGTCTAAATGTTAGTCCTCTAATATTCTTTTGTCAATTCTGGGTCTCTGTATTCTTAATATCCTGCTCCAACTACATTTCTCCCTCTTATACACCACTTTAACAGAGATTTTCTGGTAATTTAATCGGTTTCATTCTATTGAAAAATAATTACCTTTTATGGTTCTTATCATTCACATATTTTTTAAGTGGAGTTGACAAGCATACCTGTCAGGATTTATATTCAGGGTAAGCGTTTACGTAATACTTTTTAATGAATTTGATTTTCGAAGCGTAAACGTTTAATCTTAGGCTAACCGTAATCTAAGGAGTCGTATGAATGAACCCAACAATTAAAGATGTTGCACAAAAAGCGAACGTTTCCATTGCAACAGTCTCTCGCGTGCTAAACAATTTAAGTGGGTACTCCGACAAGACGAAACAAAAGGTAAATGAAGCTATCAAAGAACTCGGCTATCAACCTAACGCGATTGCTCGTGGTCTAATCAATAAGCGTACGCAGACCATTGGTGTAATGTTTCCAAGTGTTTCTGGAGCGTTCTCCTCCGATCTGCTTAAAGGCATTGAGGAATTGGCCAATGACCGCAATTACAGTGTAATGGTCTGTAATACCGACCAGGATGGTAAACGAACGTTAAAGTACTTACAGCTCTTAAGGGAGAAGCAGGTCGATGGCATTATTTACTCTAGTGAGGTCTTGAAGAAAGAGTATTACGATGTGCTAGAAACCATGAAGATCCCAGTTGTGTTGGTTTCTTCCCAAACGGAATTTGCCAGTGTACCTTACGTGAAAGTAGACGATTACCAGGCTGCTTATGATGCTACCCTCTACTTAATTTCCAAAGGTCATAGCAAAATAGCCATGATCAGCGGAAATCCAAGCGATGCTATCGCTGGTGCACCCAGAGCCGAGGGATATCGTAAAGCGCTTGAAGCGAGTGGGATTCCTTTCGACAGCCGCTATCTCACCTTTGGAGACTTTCTGTATGAAAGCGGGAGCATTGCAATGGAAGCTCTCTTGGAGCAAGCCCCTGATGTCACTGCCGTCTTTGCCGCTAGTGATGAAATGGCGATTGGTGCTCTTTCCACGGTCATCAAATATGGTTTAAGTGTTCCCGACGATATATCCATTATGGGTTATGACGATCTTGGAATGGCGAAAATGATTATTCCTCCGTTAACTACAGTGCGTCAACCACTGTACGATATTGGTAAGATCGCCGTGGAGAAGCTTATTCAGATGATTGAAACAGGCGAGACTGTAGATAGCAAAATTGTCGATCACTTAATTGTGGAAAGACAAACGGTAAGATCACTTACCTGAGTCTTTTTACCCCTTTTACGTAAACGTTTACTCTCTCTATTGGTGATGCATATCTGCCGCCTATAAGTAGCAGAATATCAATTAGTTTTCATTTACGTACATGTTTAATCTCTTACATGTTCATAATACCAACAAATTATTAGGAGGATTTAATCATGAAAAAAACAATCAAACCCGTAGTGGTTAGCGTACTGGCTATGTCCGTACTTAGTGCCTGTGGTAGCAATGCGGCTGACAACAGCGCAAATAGTGGTGGAAATGCCTCCTCCGGTGAAAAGGTAAAAGTTGAGTTTTTCCAAAATAAAACCGAAGCCAAAGCCACCTTCGACAAGCTGGTTGCGAAATTCAATGAAGCCAATCCAAATATTGTTGTCACACAGGTTAACCCGCCAGATGCTGAAACGGTATTGAAAACTCGTGCAGCGAAGAAAGATATTCCTGACGTGGTAGGGATCGGAGCAACTGACACCTACAAGACGTTATCTGGCAGCGGTCTTTTTGAAGATTTCACAGGTGATCCACTCGCTGAGAATATCCAGCCAGCATATCTTCAAATGCTGAAAGACCTGACGGGTTCGGACGAACTGAATGGTCTTCCATTCTCTTCAAACGCAAGTGGTGTCATTTACAATAAAGCGATGTTCGCTGAAGCCGGTGTTACTGTTCCAACTACTTGGGATGAGTTCATGGCTGTCGCTCAAAAGTTCAAGGACAGCGGTAAAAATGCTTTTTACCTGACACTGAAGGATTCATGGACAACACTTACGCCGTTCAACTCCCTCTCCACGATCATTAAAGGGAATGATTTCTTCAAGGAGCGTGCGGCAGGCACTGTAACCTTCGCTGACAGCTTTAACGAGGTTGCTGAAAAGCTGCTTAAGCTGACGGAATACGGACAAAAAGATATTTTTGGTAAAGGTTACAATGACGGAAACACAGCATTCGCTAAAGGTGAATCCGCAATGTACCTGCAAGGCGTATGGGCAATCCCAGAAATCGTGAAAGCCAATCCATCCATTGAACTTGGCGTATTCCCATTCCCAGCAACAAATGATGCTGCCGATAACAAAGTCATTTCTGGCGTAGATACGTTGCTGACGATTTCCAAGAACACTAAACATAAAGAAGAAGCAAAGAAATTCGTAGACTTCCTGCTTCAACCTGAGAATGTTAGCCTATACATCAATGAGCAAAAAGCATTCCCAGCTGTAAAAGGTGTAACACAAGATGATCCAACGATGGATGGCTTCAAAGAAGCGTTTACCGCTGGCAACTTGGCTGACTTTGCTGACCACTACATCCCAAGTGCGATGAAAGTGGATACCATCAACCAATCCTTCTTGCAAAAGAAAGACATTAAAGCTTACCTAGAACAGCTTGATAAGGAATGGGATAAAGTAGCTAACCGGAAATAAACTGATCAGACAAACATGAACCGCGAAAGAGAACGGGGCTTCCCCTCTTCTCTTTCGCTTTTACAATGAGGAGGATTACATGATGGCCAAACGCCGAGTCGCCTTTTATCTGATGACTATACCGGCATTACTTCTTTTCTTTGCCTTCCATACCTTTCCTGCAATCCAGGGTATATATTATTCGTTCACGAACTGGGACGGCTTTAGTGACAGCTTTGATTACGTAGGATTTAAGAACTTCATTAACATTTTTCAAGATGAAAATGTGTTGAATTCATATGTGTTCACTTTTAAATATGCCATTCTAACCACTATTCTTATCAATATCATCAGCTTGTTGATTGCGCTTGGACTTAACGCCAAAATTAAAGCTAAAAACTTTTTCCGTGGCGTATATTTCTTGCCGAATATCCTCAGCGTATTGATTGTTGGTTTTATTTTTAACTACTTGTTCGCTAATGTATTCCCTATTTGGGGTGCGAAAATCGGCAGCGAATTCCTATCACAGAACATTCTCGGTAACTCCGACTGGGCTTGGATCGGTATCGTCATTGTAGCCGTTTGGCAGGGGATTGCTTATAACACGATTCTCTATCTTGCGGGTCTTCAAACCATTCCTCATGATCTTTACGAAGCTTCCAATCTGGACGGCGCTAGCCGCTGGAGAGAATTCTGGAGCATTACGTTTCCAATGCTTGCTTCCTTCTTCACCATCAATATGGTGCTCGCGATGAAGGGCGGTCTAATGGTATTCGACCAAATCGTTGCCTTGACAGGCGGGGGTCCAGGTCGTTCAACGCAATCCATTGCCCACTTAATCTACACAGGCGGCTTCCAAGGCGGAGAATTTGCCTATCAATCGGCGAACGCCGTGATTTATTTTATCGTGATTGTCGTTATCTCCGCCCTTCAGCTTAAATTTCTGCAGAAACGGGAGATGGACTTATGATCAAAAAATCAACCAACTGGCCTGTAACGATTCTTATCGCCCTAGGCTCAATACTGATCCTGTTTCCGCTGTACATGACCATTGCCATCGCACTCAAGAATCCCGAGGAAATGGCTCAATCAATCTTCTCGCTGCCAACTGGCCTGCATTTTGAGAACTTCTCCAATGCGATTAAAGCAACGAATTTCTTCAATGCATTAGGAAATAGTACCGTGATTACCATTACAACAGTCGTGTTCATATTGCTTACCAACTCCATGGTAGCCTATGCTATTGCACGTAATATGAAGCGAAGATTTTTCAAAGTGCTGTACTTCTATTTTATCAGCGCAATGTTTATCCCTTTCCAGATTATCATGCTGCCTGTGGTCAAAGTGACTACGGATCTGCACATGAACAACATTGTAGGGATTATTATTCTATACGTCGTATATGGTCTGGCCTTTAACGTGTTTGTTTACACCGGTTATATCCGTTCCATTCCGTATGAACTGGAAGAAGCGGCTACAGTAGACGGTGCATCAACCTTCGGAACGTTCTGGAAGATTATTTTTCCGCTTCTTGCTCCTGTTAGTGCAACGATCGGTATCCTGTCTTGTCTATCCACTTGGAATGACTTTATGCTACCGCTGGTTCTGCTCGGCGATCAGGATTCCTACACACTTCCGCTGGTACAATATGTATTTCAGGGGCAGTTCAGTACAGATTTCAACTTAGCTTTCGCTTCATATTTGCTCGCATTAACCCCGATGCTCATCGTCTATTTGTTCGCACAAAAATGGATTATCAGCGGACTTACATCAGGATCCATTAAATAAAATAGTAAGATCTATATAGAGATAGGAGATTACAACCTTGGATAAAAAATGGTGGAAAGAAAGCGTAGTGTATCAAATTTACCCCCGCAGCTTTAAAGACAGTAACGGGGATGGTATTGGTGATCTGCAAGGGATTATTTCGAAACTTGATTATTTAAATCATCTTGGTGTCGACGTGGTGTGGCTGTGCCCAGTGTACCAGTCGCCTAATGACGATAACGGTTATGATATCAGTAATTATCAAAGTATTATGGATGATTTCGGAACGCTCTCCGATTGGGAGGAACTGCTTGCTGGTCTTCACAGCCGTGGCATGAAGCTGATTATGGACCTTGTGGTCAACCATTCCTCAGATGAGCATGCTTGGTTCGTAGAGTCCCGCAAATCGCAGGACAATCCTTATCGTGATTATTATATCTGGCGTCCGGGTAAAGACGGACAGCCGCCGAACGACTGGGGCTCCTTCTTCAGTGGATCAGCTTGGGAATACGATGAGAAATCAGAGGAATATTACCTCCATCTATTCTCCCGTAAACAACCCGATCTAAATTGGGACAATCCAAAGCTCCGCAAGGAAATCTACGATATGATGACCTGGTGGCTGGATAAAGGAATTGACGGATTCCGCATGGACGTAATCAACCTGATCTCCAAAGTACCGGAATTACCTAGCGTTTCTGGGGAAAGTAACGGAGAACAGCCTACGTACCACTTCGGTGGAGACTATTTCGTTAACGGTCCACGCGTACATGAGTATATGCAGGAAATGAACCGTGAGGTGCTATCCAAGTACGATATCATGACAGTGGGTGAAGCCGTTAATGTCACTCCAGAAGAAGCTTCACTGTATGTTTCCGAGGATCGTAACGAGCTGAACATGGTATTCCATTTCGAGCTCATGGACGTCGATTCCGGTCCTGGAGGTAAATGGAATGTACAGCCTTGGAAGCTGGCGGACATTAAGTCCATTATTTCCAAGTGGCAAGTCGCACTCGACGGTAAGGGTTGGAACAGCCTGTATATGAACAACCATGATCAGCCGCGTATGCTATCCCGCTTTGGTGATGATAAGCTGTTCCCGAAAGAGTCTGGCAAAATGCTAGCAACACTGCTTCACACGCTCCAAGGTACACCTTACATCTATCAAGGTGAAGAAATCGGCATGACAAATGTACAATTTGCTTCCATCGATGACTACAAGGATATTGAAATTGTAAATATGTATAAGGAATACTTGGCTGCCGGACACTCGGAAGAAAAAATCATGAATTCCATTTACATCAAAGGTCGGGACAATGGCCGTACGCCGATGCAATGGAACTCGGAACCGCAGGCAGGCTTCACTACCGGCAATCCGTGGTTGGCTGTGAACCCTAACTACAAAGATATCAACGTAGAGAAGGCACTGGCTGATCCCGATTCTATTTTCCACTACTATAAGAAGCTAATTGAACTGCGTAAGCAGCATGAGATTATCGTATACGGAAACTATACTATCTTGGCCGAGGAGAATGAGCAGGTATACGCTTATCTACGTACTCTTGGAGAAGAACAGCTACTGGTTGTATTGAATTTCTTCGGAGAGCCTACGACTTTCGAACTTCCTTCTACTGTGAAATTCCAAGCGAAGGAATTGCTTATTGCCAACTACGAAGTAAATCCAGAAGAAGAAATAAACACAATTCAGCTTCGTCCTTATGAAGCTCGTGTATATAAGCTTAAATAATAAAATCCATCCGATCTGTCAGCAAAGATCAATGGTAGAACTATAAAAAGGAGCCCTTCGGCTCCTTTTTGTTTTATATGCTTGTAAAAACTTTAAAATTCACTGTATGTAGCTTAACCTTCAGAGTTAATAATTCCATAATGAATAAGGTCATCATATTTATTTTCTTTATAGATATGTTGTAATAAAATGCCTTCCTCCACCATTCCACATTTTTGCATTACCTTCCCAGAGCCGGGATTTGAAGCAAAGTGTCTTGCAAATACTTTATGATAATGCTTTTCTGAAAAAGCAAACGCAATGATCGCTTTTGCTGCTTCAGTCGCGTATCCTTTCCCCCAATTCCTCACCGATCCAATATCCAACTTCACCATTTCTGTGTGCTTGCTTATTTGTCAGTCCTATAGCTCCATAAAGCTCGTTTGTACTTTTATCAGTAATCGCAAACTCATAATACATATTATTGATAAAATTCTCTTCATGAGCTTCAATCCATGATATTGCACATTCGATAGTGTATGGATAAGGTAGGGTCAACGTACTTTTGTAGATATTATAATTATTGCAGAGGTCAGAGACACGTTTTGCATCAGATAATTCAAAGGGTCTCAAAATCAATCTTTCGGTCGTCATTCTTCTTTTCTCTTGATTAAACATTGTTTTACCTCCGCTCCAGAATCTCCTGCACCATCGGCATCGCCAAACTCATATTCTCCGCTGAAAGCTATATACTATCATCTTACATTGTTCCTCCTACCGATACTGGATTTACCTGTACCTGATCTGCATGCAATTTTTCAATAATGGCCAACAGGAAGGTTTCGGCTAGACTATTCTTTTTAATAGCACTGGCGGCCTCTTCCAAAGTAAACCATTCTGCATGATCTACCTCAGCACTCACCTGACTTAAGTCCTCCGTATCTGCAACACCTATAAAATTCAGCATCAGCGTATTAGAAGGTGCGAAATACAAGCTGCGCATATATTCATAAGCTACAATATCAATTCCTACCTCTTCTTTTACCTCACGAATAAGTGTGGTTTCCGCATCTTCACCTTTATTCACGTACCCTGCAAGCAATATATAATCTGGTCGGTTATACTGCTGAATCAATAGAATCTTATTCATATCCCGATTTAATACTGCTGTACTGATCGCCGTGCTAAAAATAGGGAATCTGAACGTTTCGCATGCATTACAATAAGGTACCTGCCCTTCCCCATCGCTTTCTTTCATTACCAACGCTGTTCCACACTCTAGACAATATTTCAAGCTGATCTCTTCCTTCTATAATAAAGTAGTCAATACCTATTCCAGTTGCGGTGGAACACGATGCTGCGTAGCTTGTTCAAACCCATAGGCTATGGATAGGAGCGTAGGCTCACTATAGGCTTTTCCGGAAAAAACTACACCAAAGGGCCCCCGAGTAGGATCACCATCAGCATCAATAATGCCCTGTTCTACATACCCTGCCGGAACGGTAATTAACGGATACCCCAAGCGTGCCGCAATATACATACCATCTACATCACCTGGCAGTAATAATGCATCCAAACTATATTGTTCCAACACGTAATCTATTCCTTGCTCGAGCGCTAGCTTTCTGTATTCTTGTTTCTTTTGCTGATATTCTTCTTCGGTTAAAGTTACTTCCTCTGACCTAGTTAATGTGTCTTGCCCATATTGTAATGCGATTTCAGCATGGATCTCATTATACGCTATCAGTTCTTGCAAAGAGTGAATCGGAACGGAATCATCTACCCCAGATAAATACGCATTGAGCCCCTTTTTAAATTCATAACAGATCACATCATTATTCCAGTTTTGTTGTTCAACGTAAAGCGTAACCGGATCTATAATCGTAGCCCCTTCATTCTTCAAAGTCTGGATAGCTGCTTCCATAATTGAAAGTCGCTCTGCATCTAAATGGTTATAATAATGCCGCGGGATGCCTATTCTTGCTTGCCGTATAAAGCTTTTATCTAAAAAAGGAGTATAGTCCATAAAAGCATGCTTCTCGCTCGATATTGTTGCTTCATCCTTGTCATCTACTCCCGTTAATGCCCCCAAAATAATCGCCGCATCCGTAACCGTTTTAGCAATAGGTCCAGGAGTGTCTTGGCTAACTGAAATAGGAATCACTCCAGTACGACTGACTAATCCGACCGTTGGTTTGATCCCGACGAGAGCATGCTGACAGGCTGGCCCAACAATTGATCCCGCGGTTTCCGTTCCGATCGATGCTGCTGCCAAATTCGCCGCAATAGCTGCCGCAGGTCCAGAACTAGATCCGCTGACAAATACGCTCCCAGGTCCGTAAGGGTTCAGCACTAGCCCTCCCCGGGAGCTATACCCAGCTGGCATTGAACTAGACATAAAGTTAGACCACTCCGACATATTCGCCTTTCCAAGCAAAACAGCTCCTGCCGACCGAAGTTTCGCAGCTACGAAGGAATCTTTTGCCGCGAATGATCCTGCTAAAGCTATTGACCCAGCACTCGTATGCATTTTATCCGCGGTATCTATATTATCCTTCAACAATATAGGAATACCGTGTAGACTTCCCCGACTTCCTTGTTCCCTACGTTCAATATCCAGTGCTCTAGCGATGTCTTTAGCCTCTGGATTGATTTCTAAGATTGCGTTTATGTCTATATCGTACTTATGAATCCGTTCCAAATAGGCTGCTACCAAATCTTCTGAGCTGACTACGCCTGCTTCCATAGCCGCTTGCAGCTTTGCAATATCCGCTTCTATTATCCATTCCTGAATTTTGATCTTCATCAGAACAGCTCCTTCAAGTATAATCGCCTTCGGCGTCCTTATAAGGACGGTAAGCGTTTAGCGAGAAATATAAGGATAAAATATAGTGTGAAACGTATACTTTCTTATATTTCAAAATAATGTAATTCTCCCTAGCATAAACCTACCATAAATAATTAGCTCAAGGACATGACGAATTTGACTATAATTATTTAAACCTGTGATTTGACTCCCTCGGCTACAGATGATAGGGTATTTTCGAAGTTAAATTTTTCCGGGAGGGAATGCCCATGACGGAAGTAAAGCTTAGTATCGGATACGACGAATTCGAAGAAGGCCAAAGAATTGGCACTGAAATTGAGAAACTTAGTAACAGCCCTGAAAGTTCTTCGCTGACAAGTCTAATTATCGGTGATTGGGGGCAAGCCTACGAAAATAGTTCAGAAGAAGTTGTAGAGTCACTGGTTACGCATAGTGCTAGTTTCCCTGCTTTGCGCAAGCTTTTCATAGGCGAGATGGGCTATGAGGAATGCGAGATTTCTTGGATTACCCAAAGTGATCTATCGCCGTTGCTCCCTGCTTTTCCAGAGCTACAGTCACTCACGATTCAAGGTGGGAATGAGCTGAGCCTCTCAGAACTCAAACACGACAAGCTAGAAGAACTGATTATTATAAGTGGAGGCTTAGGTAAAGCCGTTCTTGAACAGATTGCAACTAGCCAATTGCCGAATTTGCGCAAGCTGGAGCTATATCTCGGCGTAGATAACTACGGATTTGACGGCAGCCTAGCAGATCTTCTCCCTCTTATAGAAGTAGGAAAGTTCCCTAAGCTTACTTATCTAGGTTTAAAAAATAGCCAGATCCAAGATGAGATCGCAGGTGCATTAGCAAATGCTCCTATTCTGGAGCAGCTAGATACGCTCGATCTATCACTCGGTACCCTAAGCGATGAGGGGGCGGAATTGCTTCTAGCCAGCGACAGAATCAAAAAATTAAAAGCATTAAACCTAAGCCATCATTATATGTCCGACGATATGATTAGCCGCTGGAAGCAAAGTGGATTGCCTGTTGATGTTAGCGACAAGCAGGAAAGCGATGATGAGGAAGACTGGCGTTATCCTTCCATCACAGAGTGAGCCACTCATGAGGCCGATGATCGTTATCGGTATTCCCGGTGATAAACGGACTAGCGGCATCCAGCAAGCGCGTTCCGATCTTGGAATGCCCCCTGCCATTATTTTATCGTACGCTGAGTTTCTGCAAGGAAGATCGTTAGGTGATCTTATGGAAGAGCAGAAGAAACAGATACCCCGTCAGTCCTCCGTTTATAACGGAGTAGATCTCAGTGCAGCTCCCCCGCTACTGAGACTGGAATCGCCTGGCAGCAGCTTCGAGATAGAACGAGCCATTATCGCTCTGGGTGCACCGGATTCGGATGATATGGACGATTCCCTTCATCCCTTCGCCGATAGACCTGATCCGCGACCACTCCGCGTGAAGGTAGCCCGTCAATTGAAGGAAATGCAAGGTGTCCTGCATCATCCATCTCAATGGTTCCGTGGCTACTGCCGAATGCTGGCTAGACTACAGCGAGAGGCCAACACCGCGTGTCCAGGTTCGCTGTGGTTAAATGACCCTACTGACATTGCGGCCATGACCGATAAACGCCAGACACAACAGATTCTGAGCGAGGCAGGGATTCCAATCCCTCGCCCAGTAGGCGAAGATCAGCAGCCTACGGATTATGACTCTCTCCGGGAGATGATGTTATCCCGGCGCATGCACCGGGTATTCATTAAGCTGGCCTTTGGTTCTGCCGCTTCTGGAGTGATCGCCTATCAAATCCATCCTGTGACGGGGGCCGAAATTGCCTTAACAACAGTGGGGGTCGAGGATTACATCACTCGACCACCCATTTACTATAATTCCGGTAAACTGCGACGGTACACGGATACCGCCACAATCTCGGGAATTATGAACTGGATCTACCAGCACGGTGCTTATGCTGAGCAATGGATCCCTAAAGCGGGGCTTAAGGGAAAAGCATTCGATATTCGCCAGCTAGTCGTTCTCCGCGAGGCCTGCCACGCGGTTGCCCGGGTCAGCCCTACACCAATTACGAATCTGCATTTACGCAACCAGCGGATGTCTCTTTCGGAAGCCGGTCTGTCTGAATCCGTACAGGAGCAGGTGCGGAATACCGCTGTGCAAGCACTGGCTGCTTTTCCCCGTTCCGGGGTAGCCGGAATCGATGTACTCGTCTCCGGGGGTTCACAGCAATGTTTTGTCGCGGATGTCAATCCATTTGGCGACTTGCTGTACGATGTGAAATACCGCGGCTGCAGCACCTACGAATGGGAAATGAAGGTATTGTCGGCTAGAGACTATATCACACCTCCCTCCACACCGCTTATAAAGGAAGGATTATCTTAATGGATATGAACACCATCGTCGGCACTCATGACATTCTTATGATCACACTTGATACTCTTCGTTATGATGCTGCTGTTATGGAAGAATCAAACTGCCCGAACTTGTGTGGAACCGGATCATGGGAGAAAAGACATACCCCAGGCAGCTTTACCTATGCGGCTCATCACGCCTTCTTCGGCGGTTTTTTGCCTACTCCAGCCACAACGGATAAGACGGAACATATCCGAATGTTCCATTCCCGAAACACCGGAATGAAGACTCATCCCCATACCTGGCTGTTCGATACACCCGATATCGTATCCGGGCTTGCTGCCGAGGGCTACCGTACGGTTTGTATTGGGGGCGTTATTTTTTTCACCAAAAAAAATCCACTCGCTCGTGTGTTACCAAGCTATTTCCAGCAAAGCTACTGGCGGATGACGTTCGGGGTCACCAATCCGCGTTCCACAGAGCATCAGGTGAATCATGCCTTGAAGCTGCTGAAGGATACTCCGGGCGAACAAAGATTGTTCATGTTCCTCAATGTCTCAGCCATCCACGGGCCGAATCATTATTTTATACCCGGTGCTAAAAAGGACTCCGTAGACAGCCAGCGCGCCGCACTCCGCTATGTGGATGGGGAACTGGGCCGATTATTCGATGCCTTCCGGGAACGCGGTAATCCTACCTTCTGTCTGGCGTTTTCTGATCATGGAACCGCTTTTGGCGAAGATGGCTATCAGGGGCATCGCTTGGCTCACGAGACCGTATGGAACGTCCCTTATCGGGAATTTATTTTATAAAAGGAAAGGATGGAGAACTGTTATGACGTTATCGTCCTTCTCTTTAGAAGAGCTTCACCAATGGAAAGACAATATTACTACTAACCCTTACCGATCTTATCTGTATTCCTATCCACACAAAACAGCTTACAGGGATCTACAGCCTCCGATACCACTAGAATCCTTATGGCGAGATGAGCCTGCAGAATCTTTTTTTCTATATATGCATATCCCGTTTTGCGGTGCTCGCTGTGGATTCTGCAACCTGTTCACCTTGCCTGATAAACGCGCGAATGTTCACGCTACATACGTAGACGCGCTAGAACGTCAAGCCAAGCAGTGGGCCGCGTTCACCAAACATAAGCCGTATGCCCGTTTCGCGATTGGTGGGGGTACGCCTACATTACTGGCGGCAGATCAACTGCGCCGTTTGTTCCACATTGCCGTTGATACGATGGGATTGGATATTAGCTCAGCCTCCATCTCAGTGGAAACTTCACCGGAGACGATCACCGAAGAGAAGCTGAATATTCTAAAAGAATATACGGTGGATCGGGTCAGCATGGGCATTCAAAGCTTTGTCGCAGCTGAATCGGCGGCCATCTATCGCCCACAAAATCCGGATGAGGTGTATCGCGCACTAGAGCTGCTGGGAAAATATGATTTTCCCATTCTAAATTTGGATCTGATCTATGGTCTTCCGGGGCAGTCCGTCGACTCTTGGCTGTATTCGCTAAATCAGACGCTTAGCTATAATCCTGAGGAAATCTTTATTTATCCGCTCTACACCCGTGAGCACACCATCGTAAAGCCAGGGGATATCCAGCGCCAGGAGGATATTCGCCTAGACTGCTACAAGGCCGCTGGGCAGCTGCTTAAAGCCAGAGGTTATCGCCAATATTCCATGCGTCGTTTCGCCAAGGAAACCGCAGGAACGGATAAAAGCATTCTTGACTACAGCTGTCAGGAAGAAGGAATGGTCGGGCTAGGCTGCGGGGCTAGGTCCTATACCCGCAATGTGCATTACGCTTCCCGTTATGGGGTGAGCCGTAAAGCAACCGAGAGCATTATTGCCGATTACGTCAGTACAGATCGTTACGATACGGCAGATTACGGAATTGTGCTAAGTCTGGAAGAACAGAAGCGTCGCTTTATTCTAAAGGCGATTTTACATAGTGAAGGTCTGAGGCTTGAAGATTATAGTCTGCGCTTCGGAAATTCACTCTGGAGTGATTATCCTGAACTGTCTAACCTGCTTCATACCGGCTTAGGGAAAGAAGAAGATGGAGTTTTACGCCTCACTACTGAAGGCATGGGCTACTCCGATTCCATCGGTGATTGGTTTATTTCAGGAGAGATACGAGAGCAGATGGAAAGGTTCGTATTGCCATGAATGCGGTCCTCTACTACCGTGGGTCTCTCACCTCCTGCAACTATGACTGCCCCTACTGTCCTTTCGGCAAAACAAGAGACAGCGCAGCCACTCTCGCGAAGGATCGACAAGGATTGGAGACCTTTGTCGAGTGGGCCTCTCTGCAAGGTACAGCGGGCCATCGGCTGTCTATCTTTTTCAATCCTTATGGCGAAGGTCTGATTCATCGCTGGTACAAAGAAGCGATGATCTCGCTCTCCAATATGGAGCACGTGGAGAAGGTAGCTATTCAGACGAACCTGTCGGCAAATCTTGACTTCATTCATAAGCTGAATCGAAACAAGGCTGCCTTTTGGGCTACTTACCACCCCGGACAGGTGAGCGAGGATAAGTTTCTAACGCAATGCATGACCTTGTATGAGAATAATATGCCTTTCAGTGTAGGGAGCGTTGGGATCCGCAGCGCCTTTCCTGCTATAGCCTCGCTTCGCGCAGCATTACCGGAGAGTGTATATCTATGGGTCAATGCTTATAAAGATAAACCGGATTACTATACTGCCGAGGATCTTTCCATTCTGAGCAAAATTGATCCGCATTTTGCTGTGAATGCTATGGATTACGAGAGCCTTGGTCAAACCTGCAACGCTGGAAATGAAGTCTTTTATGTACAAGGCGCTGGACTGGTGAAACGCTGCTATAAGGACAGAGGTGTCATAGGCAATCTCTACCGCGATGGCTTGGAAGGCCTATCCGCTGTAAGAGCCTGCCGAATGAAGGTATGCGACTGTTATATCGGTTATATTCATATGCCAGAGCTGAAGCTGCAAAACATCTATGGATCAGGTCTGCTGGAACGGATTCCTTATGGCGCTATGAATCATTGATGCGAGAATTTGCAGTAAGATTAACTGCATGTTAAATTTCAAGAAATAGAGCCCTGTCAGTATTTCTAGACAGGGTTTCTTGTCTTCGTGTGGAATATGAAAAAAAAAGTAGCCCTCGTCTACAGGGCGACAGCAAACACTAAGTTGGAGGGATGAATAGCTGATGAAAAACATTATTAATTTTGCGCATCGCGGCGCATCGGCAGTGTGTCCGGAAAATACTATGGCAGCGTTCCGCAAAGGTCTTGAGTTAGGTGCAACCGGGATTGAAACTGATGTACAAATGACAAAGGATGGCGGGCTTGTTCTTATTCATGATGAAACCCTAAACCGTACGACAAGCGGAAGTGGCTATGTGAAGGATAAAACCCTTGCAGAAATTCTGGAAGTGGACGCGGGCTCTTGGTTCAGTCCCGAGTTCAAAGGCGAGAAACTCCCCTTGCTAGAAGATTTGTTAGATCTGCTGCAAGGTCGAGATACAGTACTGAACATCGAGTTTAAAAATGGTACTTTCTTTTACCCGGGTATGGAGGAAAAGGTTATCGCGGCTGTACGTGAGTTCAAGATGAGCGATCGCGTGATTTTTTCAAGCTTTAACCATTATTCATTAGCTCACAGTAAAACGATCGCACCTGAGATCAAGACAGGAATTCTATACGGGGAAGGTCTGTATCGTCCTTGGGATTATGCAGCTACGCTTGGCGCAAACGCACTACATGCTTATCATCAAGCGGTACTTCCTGAATTCGTCGAAGAAGCCGCTAAGCATGGCATCGCTTATCATCCTTGGACTGTTAATGATCCAGAGCGGATGAAAGCTTTAATCGAAGCTGGAGTGTCAGGTATTATTACAGATCATCCAGATGTGCTCGCTGGGCTTCTAGCTAAATAATAAGGGAGTGTGACTGTGTGAAAAAAGTCTGGTTGCTCGGATTCGGCTTTTTCAGCATCAGCATTACGTGGAGTCTGTATAACGCATTTGTACCCTTTTTTCTAGAAAAATACGTACATAGTGTGGCACTTATCAGCTTCTTGATGACGATTGATAATTACTTTGCCTTATTCCTGCAGCCTTGGATTGGCAACCGTAGTGACCGCACTACCTCGCGTTTTGGACGCAGAATGCCTTATCTTATGATAGGTATGCCTTTCGCTGCCGTGCTAACCATGCTGATTCCGTTTCATACCGGACTATTTACACTTCTGTTGTTTATGATGCTAATGAATCTGGCCATGAGCTTATACCGTTCACCAACCGTCGCCCTTATGCCGGACATTACGCCAGAAGAGCAGCGTACAAAGGCCAACGGGCTGATTAATTTCATGGGTGGGTTCGGTTCTATTCTCGCTTTTGGCGTAGGTTCGATCCTGTATAAATCCAATCCAGCACTTCCGTTTATCGTAGCTGGACTGATTACCTTATTATGTATGTTTATCGTATCACGCTTCATTAAAGAAAATCGGGACGACGTAAACATGCAAATGAAGCTTTCTTCAGAAGCAGCTACTGCCACCAAGCCCTCTCGTATTTCCTTTCGAAGTCAGCTTGACCGTACCACAATATTTTTGCTAGCGGCGATTTTCTTCTGGTTCGTAGCATATCAAGGCGTTGAGACACTGTTTACCTTATATGGCAAACATCATCTCGGCCTAAGCGAACAGGCGGCCTCTTTCTCGCTCACTTTCTTCTCTTTGGCTTTTGTACTATTCGCCATTCCGAGCGGTTGGCTGGGCGGAAGATTCGGGAAGAAAAAAATGATCATCATCGGCGTATGCGGACTAATGACCATTTTTGCTCTCGTCGGTTTTGCAAAGGACTTATTGCTCCTTCGAGGGTTACTGTTGCTAGGTGGAGTCTTCTGGGCTTGTATTAATATCAATTCCTATCCTTATGTTGTGGCAACAGGGACAGAAGAGAGCATTGGTACACGAACAGGGATGTATTATCTTGTCTCTTCCCTTGCGGCCATCAGTTCGCCTCCACTATTGGGACTTATGATTGATATCTTTGATTACTCGATCCTGTTCTACGTGGCGGCGATTAGTATGGCAGTTGCTCTTGTCTGCTTGTTCCTCATGAAAGGCCGCAAGGATGTGACTAACAGCATTCATTCGCCTGGCGCATAATTTCATTTCAAAGGGAATAGTTAGTCCAATAAAAATAGCGGCAGTCTAGGACCTATTGTAGAGGTCCATGGCTGCCGCTTGTATTTTACACCAACTCATTCTAATTCTTATAGACGGAGTAACGCCCCGTACCAAGCTGTTTGGCAGCGTACATCGCTGTATCTGCTTCATTTAGCAGCCTAAAATGATCCACCTTACCATGACTTATGCTGATCCCTATACTCATGGATACGAACAAGTTATGTTCGCCAAGCTGGTAACTCTTAGTCGTCTTCTCCAGAATCCGCACAGCAAGCTGCTCCGCTTCCTTCTGAGTGCTACCTTTGGCGACAATCACAAATTCATCCCCACCGACGCGGAAAATATGACGTTTTCTTTTGCTGGAGAATTGAATTAGGTTTTTACCCACTTCTTGCAGCAATAAGTCCCCCACATGATGCCCCAAGCTGTCATTGATCGATTTGAAACGATTCAGATCCAGAAACAAAACAGCAAGCTGCTCATTTACTTTGCATCGATCCCAAAAATGATCCATTCCATTCTTATTCAATAACCCCGTTAAAGCATCCTTATACGCCAGTTCTTTCAATTGCTCTCTTTCAGCCAATACTAGATTCATGCGTGTAAGTAAAAACATACATAGGGCTATCGTAAGACTATAGACCAACAGCGGTATAATAACCCCATCATCGGCCACTTCATTTCCCAGTAAGGTTTCTACACCTAGCTGGTGCATGATCCATAGGGAGGCGACGATAATGATCACGGAAAGACCGGTATGAATCGCTCTTTTTTGAGGCGTTTTAGATGAAATATCCCGGTAAAGTCTTAGCACTAAATAACCGGCCGCTGCTGCGATGAGAATGGAGAATAACGTTTGTAAGTAAATCTGGACCTCTGCCACCTTAAATTCGCACATCCTTCTGACTACAAAAATGATTAACTATCTGAGCAATTACTATATTAAAATGCTCTGAACATTATCTGAACACTAATTATATCTTCAAATGCCGTGCACAATTGTATAGTTCGCAATTCCATGTCGAATCGGATTTAATAATCCGGGTGATAGATGTATTACTCAGCAAAACAGTTACATTCAGTTCTGGAAAAAGTCTTCTAAGACTACTCCGTAAAATCGCACCATGGCTAACGACCAATATACGACTGCCCGGATGTTTCTCCGCGATATCTTCGATGGCCTGACTGCCTCTGATCTCACTGGCCTCCGGACTTTCCAGTCCCAAATCTAACTTCTTCCACTCACTTCCCCATCGTTCAACGCGATCTTGTTCCGTAGTACCTTCAATCTGCCCTGCGTTCATCTCACGGATCCCTGGTACTAAACCGGCGATCTCCATGCCAAGCCTTGTTGCAATTACCTCTGCTGTTTGTCGCGCTCTAAGCAGATCACTCGAATATAAATAGTCCCATTGTTCAGTGCTGAGCCGTTCAGCAAGAAGAACCGCCTGCTGCACCCCCTCAGCATCCAATGGATTATCCGTATGCCCTTGCGCTCTGCCTTCTTTATTCCACGCGGTACTTCCATGGCGAATTAAACCTATTGTAGTCATAAAGATCTCCCTTTAGTTGTTGAGTTCTAGTACTATTCTTTTTATGGTATCTACATTCTATCAGAATCTTTCCATGGATATTTGAAAAATGAGGTTATCCATGTTTTAGAACTTGAGGTATAATAAACCTTACCGCTTTTTACATCAGCTATAGGATAAGGAGATTTTGGTTAATATGAAAAAGTTATTGTTTCCGTTCTTTCTCGCATTTCTACTATGTTTGGTTCCGGTTTACACAGTTTGTTCCTCCACTGCTGGTGCTGCTCCGGTTCCGAAAAACACCGTGTATGTGACCAAGAATAATCACTCGTACATCCCGCTGCGTCTCTTAAATAATTTCACTGGTATACATGCTGAAATGAATGCTAGTGACAAACGTATAACCATTACGAACGCAGACACTAAGATTACACTTACTGTAGGACAAGCAGCTGCGCTAGTCAACGACAAGCCAGTTACACTAACCGATTCCGCTTTTAGTGATAACGGTACGGTATATATCCCTTTGTCTTTTATCAGCAAAACGCTGGGCTTTCAATTAGAGTGGAATCAGGAAGCCTCTTCTGTAACCCTTACTAATAACGGGGTTTCATCAACGGTACCTGTACTGACTGGCGCACTTATCAAAGCAGATTCCTCCCCCGTTGTCAGTGCTAGTAAAACTTTCAAGGTGGGCGGCAGATCCTTCAAAGCCCAAACGGTTACGGTATCCCTACTGCATCCTAAAGTGAAGCTCGACGTTGTACTAGCAGGAAATACGGTAGGAAAAGTGGAGGACCTGAGCAGTCTAGCCAAGCGCAATAATGCCGTAGTGGCTATTAATGGTACGTTCTTTGATGCCTACACTAAAGGGGCCTACAAAGCTCCTTACGGTTACATGGTCAGTGGTGGAAAAATGCTCAAAAACAGCTCTGGAGATCGCCGCACGATTTTCACCTATGATAGCAATCACCTGGCCTCGCTTATTCCCGGACTAGAGTTTACGAACCATTTCGCTTCCGGATCTATGGAAGGGGCGCTCCAAGCCGGACCACGTCTGCTTGTGAATGGTAAGGTATCTCTTAATGTTGCAGCAGAAGGCTTCAAAGATGCCAAAATCTTAACAGGCGGCGGAGCCCGCAGCGCACTCGGCCTCACTCGCGACCACAAGCTAATTCTGCTAACTACTGGTGGAGCTACTATCCCACAGCTCGCAGAAATGATGAAGCAGGCTGGAGCGTATCAAGCCATGAATCTGGATGGCGGCGCATCAAGCGGATTATACTACAATGGCAAATATCTCACGACCCCTGGGCGCCAGATTAGCAACGCAATTGTGGTTAAATATCAATAGAATGATCTAGCCAGCGGCACGAACGAGCGTTGTGCTAGGTTCGGCTTCTACTTCTAAGAATACTTTTTTTGATGCATCTATTGCAGTTTGTGCAATAGATGCATTCTTTTTTATAGGAAAATAGGATTCTGTTGTACTTTGTACATTAGAATTCGACCTATTTGTAATAATAAGACGTTTTGGTAACCAATTGGTTGCAGGATGTGCAATAGAATCAAATTCCAATGTCTTTTTGATAGAATCTATTGTACAAAGTACAACTATTCCTCATATTATTTTTCGGCAGCTAGACGTCCTTTTTGCATAATTTTCCTAGTCCGTGTTACTGTATAACCGTGTGAACCACTGCATTCTTATATTTGATCAAAGGAGCACAACTATGGAGACTATTCTAATCATAGAGGACGATGCTAAGCTCGCAAGCCTTCTAAGCACGTATCTATCTAAATATGAATTTCGTACGGTGATAGTAGAGGATTTCAACAGGGTACTGGAGATTTTTAATGACACCCATCCTGACCTTGTTCTGCTGGACGTCAACCTGCCTAAATACGATGGGTTTTATTGGTGTCGCCAGATTCGCACTACCTCACTCTGCCCTATTCTTTTCATATCCGCTCGGGATAGTGGAATGGATCAGGTGATGGCGCTAGAAAATGGCGGGGATGATTACATCACCAAGCCTTTTCATTATGAAGTCGTACTTGCCAAAATCCGCAGCCATTTACGCAGAGCTTACGGCTCTTACTCACAAATTCAAGAGGAACGGACGCTCCAAGCCGGAGAACTAATTCTTTATCCTGAGCGGTATGTGATTCAATATGGCGGACATACTAGCGAGCTGACACAGAAAGAAGCGGTTCTACTGGAAGCCTTATTGCTAAAAGAAGGACGAGTTGTTAACCGGGAGCGTCTGCTAGATCTCATGTGGAAGGATCAGCATTTTATAGACGACAATACTTTAAATGTGTACATAACCCGTGTCCGCAAAAAGCTCAAGGATCTCGGTCTTGGCGATATTGTGGAAACCGTAAGAGGCGCTGGCTATCGGCTTATTGTCACTAAGGATATGCCATGAAGCTATTTTGGAGAGACCAGCTTCCATTTATCCTATTCTACCTGCTTCAAGTACTGCTTGTTCCACCACTATATTGGCTGACAGGTGAGGATAGACCCCTCTCGATCATGCTCTATGGCATAGCCCTGAGCACTGCAGTTCTTCTCTTGTATCTTGGCTACCGATACGTTCAGCACCGGAGATTATACGCAGCCTTAAGTAATCCCAAGAATATGCTAGAGGAACATCTTGTTTCCTTAGGAGACACCCCGCTACCAGAAGCGATCCATGAGTTATTACAGCTTATTGACCGCCAGTATCAGGAGCAGGTAAATGGGCATGTCCGCCAAATGGATCAGCATATCGTATTCATGAACCGCTGGGTTCATCAGATGAAGACCCCACTTTCAGTCATTCAGCTTTCGCTAGAGGATCTTGAGGATGAGGCTGCTATAAGTATTCAGGAGGAATTGGAACGTCTGCGCAGAGGGCTGGAAATGGTGATTTATACTTCAAGGCTGGATCAATTTGAGGATGATTTCCAAGTGGAGCCGCTAGTTCTCAGTAAAGTGGTTAGTGAATCTGTAGCTGAGAACCGCAGGCTTTTCATCCGAAGAGGCATAAAAGTAAATATACAAATCAATCCTAACTTCACCGTATATAGTGATGCCAAATGGTTAATGTTTATGCTAACCCAAATCTTAACCAATGCTGTGAATTACACCTCCGGCAACGATAAAACCGTAACTCTTTCATCAAAGCACATCGGAACGGATTTCTTACTTAATATTACAGATCAAGGTATCGGCATTTCTCCTGAAGACCTCAAACGAGTGTTTAATCCATACTTCACCGGTGAACGTGGACGCCAATACCATGAGTCAACAGGAATGGGACTGTATCTAGTGCGAGAAATTTGCAACCGGCTAGGACATACTGTGGAGCTTCAATCTAAGCTTGGAGAAGGCACTACAGTCCAAATTACATTTCACAACAGTGACCATTTACAGAAATAAGATCGGAGGGTACTTCTAGTCATACTTAACTTATGGCTACGGAGTCCCTCTTCTTTATGTATGGCCTACTCGCTTCACGTACGAACATAACCTTAAACGGGTTGTAAGATAACGTTAAGGTAAATCCATAGCAGCACATAGCCCGATCTTGTAAATTATATACATAACACGTCCCCGCTTAGGGACGGCTGAAATCACATTGTAATGGAAGGAATGAAAGGAATGAATGTTTTAGAAGTCAAAGGACTTAACAAAGTATATCCGGGCAAAGTAAAGACACAGGCCCTCACCGATATTCATCTTAGTATTGAAAGTGGCGAATTTGTTGGCATCATGGGCCCCTCAGGGAGCGGCAAAACCACTCTGCTTAACATGGTGTCTACCATCGATCAACCCTCCTCAGGTGAGGTAAATATCAATGGCAGCAACCCTTATCTTTTGAACAAAAAAGACCTTGCTCACTTTCGTCGCAGAGAACTCGGTTTTGTATTTCAAGACTTTAACCTCCTGGAGACTTTAACGGTAGCCGAAAATATCGTGCTTCCTCTAACGCTGGATAATCGCAAGCTCTCCGAAATGGAAGCCTTGCTGCAAAAGGTCGCTGCACGCTTGAACATTACGGAAATTTTGAATAAACGCACCTATGAAATATCCGGCGGACAACGGCAGCGGACAGCGATTGCCCGTGCGATTATAAGTTCGCCTTCGATCATTCTAGCAGATGAACCCACAGGGGCACTTGATTCTAATTCCTCACGAATTGTGATGGAGTCGCTAGAGGATATTAACTGCAAAGAAGGCACTACGCTAATGCTCGTGACACATGATCCGCTGGCAGCGAGCTACTGCAATCGGATTATTTTTATAAAAGATGGGAAGCTAGCAGCCGAAATTCACCGGGGAGATAACCGCCAAGCCTTCTTCCAAAAGATTATCGACACTCTTTCATTCTGGGGAGGGAATAGTCATGAACTTTCCTCAATTCGCGTTTAACAATGTGAAGCGTAATTCTCGGGCGTATTTTGCCTTTTTCTTAAGTAGTGCTTTTATGGTCATGATCTTCTTCTCTTATTCCGTCTTTATTTATCATCCTGGGGTTGCCAGTATCGAGCTAGGTACAAATTCTGCCGCTGGTATGAAAATCGCTTCTTATATTGTGTTTGTCTTTGCTTTCTTTTTCGTTCTTTACTCGATTAGTGCATTTCTGAAACTTCGTAATCTGGAGTTCGGCATACTAATGATGTTAGGTGCACGTTCAGGTCAGATCAACAAACTGATTCTTATAGAAAATATGCTGATCGGACTGCTGTCCATAGTAACAGGTATGTCTTTCGGCATGCTTTTATCCAAGTTATTTTTGCTGCTCAGCACGACCATTATGGGAATGGATCATTTACCCTTCTATTGGCCTGTAAAACCACTGATGATCACATCTATTTCTTTTATATCACTGTTTCTAGTCATCTCTATCTTCACACTGTTATTTATCCGCAAACATCAAGTCCTTGATCTGTTAAAAGGGAGTGTTAAACCTAAAAAGGAGCCCCGTGTATCATGGCTGCTATCACTCCTTGGGCTTCTGTTATTGACGGCTGGGGCACTCGCCATTCGAAAGCAATTGTCTCCAATTACGTTATTAGTTGCTGCTGTCACGGGGATCGCAGGTACCTATTTCTTTTACTCTCAGCTGTCCGTACTCGGAATACGCCTGCTTAAACTAAGCCGCAAGCGACTTTGGCGCGGAACCAACCTGTTATGGATTTCCGAGATGAGTTACAAGATCAAAGATAATGCAAGAATGCTGTTTCTTGTAACGGTTGTAACCTCGCTCGCTTGCATGGCGTCAGGATTTATTTTATCGATGAATCAAGCAAACGTAGAACTCTATAAAAATAGTCCATTCGCCATGGAGTATTCGATTTATAAACCAGGGAAAACTCATCCTGATTTAGAACCCATTCATAATAAATTACAAAACGCCAAAGTGGAGTATACAGAGAATAAACTTGAGCTGATCTCTGCCTCCATTCAGAGTCTGGGTAAAGAAGCTACCCAAAGCATTGATTTAATATCCTGGTCCCAGTTTAATCAGTTATCTTCAAAAATGGATATGTCCGAAGTAGCTCCCTTATCTGACAAAGAAGCTGTCTTACTGCTAAACCCTCAGTTGAATTCACAGAATTACACTACTAATCAAAAGATTCTGTTGAAGGTTCAAAACGATACGGAGCTTATGCTGAAAGAGGTACAAATTCCGAAGAGCCATCCCATGGGGCAATATACAAGCTCACTCTTAATTGTAGATGACAGCTTGTACAAGAATATCTCTTCTTCAGCAGCGAAGTACACGAGATCATATGTGAAATATCTATATAAAATCCCTGCTTGGGACGGTCCACCGCCTGTGGAAACCTCACCTGAAGCCATCATCACTAAAGAACTGATCCAGTGGAGTAGGGATTCCAACAATACCAATAATCAATATATCTCCATATTAGATGCTCGAGCAGATAATTATCTAATTACCAAACAAGGTATGGCTATGCTTAGCTTTATAGGGATCTTTATCGCGCTTATCTTCTCACTTTCTTCGGCCAGCTTCCTCTTCTTCAAGCTTCATACTGAGCTGAATGCAGATAAGCAAATGTATAATGCCTTGTCTAAAATCGGTCTAAGCGTCAAAGAAATGTCTGCTTCTGCCACCAGACAAATCTCTGTGCTATTCTATATTCCGATCATTGTCGCCACCATCCAGACGCTTGTCGTAATCCGACCGGTATTGAAGCAAATTAGTATCACGAATGTAACGGTGCCTGTGCTGATTACGTCTGGAGCATTCCTTGCTGTGCAAACTATATATTTCATCATAGCGCGATCACGCTACATTCAAAGTCTCAAGAAGATGATGGTATGAAGAATATGGTGAAAAGAATCATAACACTCGATGTACTCCGTGGCTTTGCTCTAATGGGTATCATCTTCATAAACATTCGTCAGATGGTATTCGGTACGATGGAATTTAACTCGCTCGATTTGCAGATTATTCGTTTTCTTGATGTAGCAGTGGATCACCGATTTTTTGTAATATTCTCATTTTTATTCGGTGTTGGCTTTCAGTTATTCTTATCCCGGGCTGAAGCTAAAGGGGAGTCTAAGCCCTGTTTATTATTTCTGCGTAGGCTGTTCATTTTATTTCTAATCGGTCTGGTGCACCATTATTTCCAACCCGGTGAAACCTTGCTCATCTATGCAGTCATTGGACTGATTCTCCTTCCTTTTTATAAGTTAAAGTCAAGTTTTGTACTGGCTGCGGGCATTGTGGTCACCCTTGCAGGTCTCTACTTAGGCCCGATAGTGGTAACGTTTGGTATGTTTCTGCTTGGGCATTGGAGTGGTCTGATTGGATTATTTCAGAATCCATCACGGTATAAGCAAGGATTAAGGATCACACAAGTGGTTTCTCTGCTGCTAATCATTCCTATGTATTTTGCACAGCAGAGTATCATGAATAGTACGGGCGCTCTGGATGTAGCTCTCGCAGTAGGCGGGCTTCCAGTCAGTATTTTTTATGTGACAACGCTAACCCTACTCATGCGCCATGGAGCTGTACAGAAACTACTTGCGCCCCTTGCTTCTCTAGGCAGAATGGCTTTAACCAATTATTTAATGCAGACCGTTATTATTTTAATGCTATCCAATCTGCTAGATTGGCCTAGTACAGTGCATGTATCGACGCAGATGATTGCAGCGGCGGCCATACTGCTTCTACAAATCATATCTAGTACCCTTATTCTCAAACGGTTCCGGATGGGACCGGTAGAATATTTATGGCGACTCGGAACCTATGGTAGACAACGTATGCTTAAACAGCGATAAGATCATACCGAAAGGATTCTGGCTGATCTATGAGCATTTTGCTATAGTTGAACTACTAATTCCTACAGCAAGGAGGCTCAAGATTTATGTCCAAGGCCGATCATATGTTATCCATTCTTTGGATGCTTAAGCAGCGGGGAAGAACCGCCGGAGAACTAGCGGAAGCGTTAGAGATCAGTGTTCGGTCTGTGTACAGATACATCGATGCGTTATGCATCAGTGGTGTACCCGTTATTGCGGATAGCGGGCCTGGTGGCGGTTACAGCTTACCGGAGCATTTTATTGAGGCTCCATTATTCTTTGACTCCGAAGAGCAGCGTGCCCTTCTACAAGCTTCTTCTTTTGCCAGGGGGACCGGATATCCTTATGTTGAAGCTCTGGACCGAGCCCTATCCAAGCTAAAAAGATACAGCAATGCCCAGCAATTAGAACAAATGGAGCGCCATGAGAATGGTATTGAGACGATCCATTCTCCTTCCCCGTCGCTTAGCCATCTGATTCAAGAATTGGAATTGGGGGCAGCGAACGGATACACCCTGCAAATGGAATATCGTAAGGGTAATGGAGAAACCAAATCATCCCGTGCCATTGATCCTTACGGACTTGTACTCTGGAAGGGCCAATGGTACACCGTAGCTTACTGCCACGAGCGACATGAAATTCGTAGTTTCAGGGTGGATAGAATCATTGAACTACATCGTACAGAAGCTGTGTTCGCTCGTCCTGCTGACTTCTCTGCACGTGATTTTTTGTTAAAGAGCTTACTGCCTGCACGCAATACTGAAGAGAAACTAGTTACAGTACTCATCGCATCCGATGAGGGAGTCTTGAATGATCTATGCAGTCATTGGTTGTTCGGACATACGCTGGTACAGCGCATGGAAGGACAAGCCCGCTTTCAAGTGGACGAAACTTCTTTACTGACTTATGTACCCTACTTCTTGTTGCCTTATGGAACCACATTACGCATCATGGAGCCTTCTTCCCTGAAAGAAAGACTAGCGGACATAGCCATTAATTTAGCAGCTCATTATAAGACATAAATTATTCTTTAGGATCACTGACCGTAGTTGTCAGTGATCCTTTTGTATAGTGTAAATGAGTCTGAGGGAATAAATGAACCTATAAATCAAGGAGGAATAACGAATGAAGGAACTACACTATGAATTTTATATTGGCGGAACACCTGAGCAGGTATGGGAAACCTTAATCTCTCCGGAAGGTACGAAGCAGATTTATTACGGCAGCGTTATTCGTTCAACCTTCAAAGAAGGAGAATTACTGGAATACATCGGACCCGGTACAGATGGAGATGAAACGCTGCATGTCTATGGGACTCTGCTGGAGTTCACCCCACAAAAAGCACTGCGTTTCACGCATAAGGTCGGCCCCTCCTATCATAAAGGACATGAAAGATATGAATCGCGTATTTCTTGGCTGCTTGAACCAGTGGGCGGAACTACTAAGCTCACGCTTATCCATGATGAATGGCATCCTGAAGATCCTTCGTATGCAGGCAGCATCAGCGCTTGGTGGCAGGTTCTAAGTAATACCAAGACTTTAGTAGAGACTGGACGCACGCTTGATTTTGGAAGCTGGATGTAACTTCACGGCTAATAAAAACTTGGATTAGACTATTCCAATTAAAGACAAGCCTATAAGTAGACTCAACCTTAGCCCCTCGGCTGGAGAGCGCAAGCCTTCTTTCTGTTAGGGGCTTTTTTGCGCCTAAATTAATTTTGCCTTAGGGAAACATTCTTGTTGCAGGGACAAAGTTGTTCACATATACTAATATTGTGTCAGACCACAAGAAAAATTCCAGTGCACAAAATAATAACCATAAAAATACAAATAATAATAAATGAAAGAAGGGGATCTAATGTCTGGAGCTAGTATTCCTTTATCAGATGCGGCTAAAGGAAGCACACTGCGTATCAGCGGCATTGAAGTTCAGGGTGTGCTTAGAAGAAGATTACTGGATCTCGGGTTTGTAGTCGGTAATGCCGTTGAGGTGTTACGGCGTAGTCCCTTAGGAGATCCTATAGCTTTTCGGGTAAGCAACACGACCATTGCATTACGTAGAGAAGAAAGCTCTTTAATATTTGGAGAAGTCATCGGAGGTGTAGAAGCATGAGTCATTTCACAGTCGCTTTTGCAGGCAATCCTAACACTGGCAAAAGCACGCTTTTCAATCTGCTGACCGGCATGCGCCAGCATACAGGAAACTGGGCAGGTAAAACCGTCATTACTGCTGAAGGCGAGTTTAAGCATAAGGACCATACGTACCTCGCAGTAGATCTTCCTGGTACGTATTCGCTGTACTCGAATTCTGCTGATGAAGAAGCGGCTAGAGATTATATTATTTTTGAACAGCCAGATGTGACACTAGTTGTTCTTGACGCTACCTCACTAGAACGAAATCTCAACCTTGCCTTGCAAGTGCTGGAGATTACCGGGCGGGCTGTAGTCTGCATCAACCTCATCGATGAAGCCCGTAAACTCGGTATCGACATCAATCTGAAACGTATTTCCAATCGTCTCGGCGTGCCTGTTGTAGCGATATCAGCTCGCAATAAAATCGGTATTAAGGCGTTATTGGATCAGGTGGAGCGAGTGGCTACAGGCGCATTCACTGCACAGCCACTGCGTATTACGTACAACGAGGAGATTGAACGAGGAATTGCAGAGCTTACACCGCTGGTAGAACAAACCATTGGCAGCAAATACCCGGCCCGCTGGATTGCATTGCGCCTGTTAGATGGTGATGACAGCCTTCTTACCTCACTTAAAGAGAATATGAAGAATAAAGAATTACCTGAAGCAAAGGAGGTCATCGGTCATGGAGTCACCGCATATCACTAAGGGATTAGATCCTCTAGATTCCTTGCTGTCCACCGCGAAAAAGCTCGCTGACGGCGGAGCGATACGGGATGAGATTGTCAGTGGTATCTATGGCGTATCCGCAGGCATCTGCGGGGATGCAGTCACCTATAGGGATAAGAAGAAGCTGAATAGCACTTATAAGCTAGATAATATCGTAACTTCAAAAATATGGGGATTCCCCATTATGCTCGCCATCCTCGGTATCGTGTTCTGGATTACGATTGCCGGCGCCAACTATCCTTCAAGCTGGCTTGCTTCCTTCTTCGGCTTCATCGAAGGTTATCTCACTGCCGGATTTGAGGCGATCCATGCCCCCGCTTGGCTACACGGTGTACTTGTTCTGGGATTATATCGAGGAACCTCTTGGGTCATCAGCGTCATGCTGCCACCAATGATGATATTTTTTCCAGTGTTTGCGCTGCTTGAGAATTTCGGATATCTGCCGAGGGTTGCTTTTAACATGGATCGGTTGTTCAAAAAATCAGGTGGTCACGGCAAGCAAGCTTTGACCATGTCTATGGGTTTCGGCTGTAATGCCGCCGCGATCCTCTCCACACGAATCATCGAATCGCCGCGTGAACGGATGCTCGCGATTTTGACCAACAATTTCGTTCCATGTAACGGCCGCTGGCCGACATTGATTCTATTATCTTCCTTATTCATGGCAGGAGCGGCTACGACAGGCGCACTCCGTACCCTCACCACCGCCTCCGTACTTATGGGGATGGTGCTGATCGGCATCATCGTTACTCTGACGGTTTCCTGGGTCATGTCCAAAACTGCGCTACGCGGTGTTCCAACGCACTATACACTAGAGCTCCCGCCCTATCGTCGTCCACAAATTTGGAAGACCATACTTATTTCCTCTAAAGATAAGTCCCTTAACGTACTTACTCGTGCCATCGTCGTTGCTGCCCCTGCCGGTATTATCACTTGGATTCTTGGCAACCTGTTTGTTGGTGGAGATTCTGTCCTGAATCATATGGCCGCATTCTTCGATCCTTTTGCACACATGCTCGGCATGGATGGCTTTATCATCATGGCCTTTATTCTTGGACTTCCTGCGAATGAAATCGTACTGCCCATTCTGCTTATGGGCTATATGTCCTCAGGAGCTATGGTCGATATCGACAGCTTGGGCAGCATCAAAGATGTCTTTTTATCACATGGCTGGACTTGGCTGACCGCACTTAATATGATGTTGTTCTCCCTGCTCCACTATCCTTGCGGCACTACACTCGTGAACATCTATAAGGAGACGAAAAGCATGAAGTGGGCTGTTCTCTCAGCAGTCATCCCACTCGGTATCGCCATTGGAGTAACCTTTGCTGTCGCTCAGCTTGCTCGGTTGTTTGGCTGGGTGTGACGAAGCTTGTAGCATGAATTCATCTTACAGCAGCGAACTTTAACTGATTTCAACTTACATTAGCTAAATTTACTTTGTCTCACCTTACAACATCTAATGTTCACCGTATTTCACAAAATTCTGCCCTCCTTGAACTCATAATTAGGGAAATTCTCCCCCAAATTCGAACTTTATAAGCGCAAATTAAACTTTTTGCGGAAATTCTCCCTAATAAATAGTCGATTATAGGAAAAATAGGGCATTTCCGCAGAATTTTAGGGAGGAATTCCCCAATTATCGATCATATAGAGTAAAATACGATTAAATCAGGGAGATTTTCCCTAATTATCGATAATATCGAGTAAACCACGACAATTTTAAGAAGGATTTCACTTACTTCGAGTTTTGATGACCCGAGCTATACTTAAGCACCAGTACCCACACCGCCCACCACCTACTTAAGGTCAGCTCAAACAAATAAGCGGTCGCCCGAACAACTCCCGGGCGACCGCTTATTTCATCACGACATAACGTGAACCTACAGTTATAGCGTTATTTCTTACGCGTTCCACCATCTCTACGACGGTAGAGTACAGCGCCAGCTATCGCTATCAAAACGATAATGATTCCGCTGATCCCTACATTAACAAGTGGAAAAGAGTCACTCTCCGCAGCTGGTTTCCCCTCAACTTCAGTCGCCCCATTATTCCCAGTTTCAGATTTCGGCGAATGGTTTGATGTTACCTCCGGAGAAGCTGTAGGAGTACCTGCCGATATACTAGGTCCAAGCTCCTTCAGATCCTCTGATGCCGAGGCAAGCAGCTTCGTTCGGCTGCATAAACTGGCCTCTAATTTACCAGAGTCATCTTCGTCATTAGCATACGCATAGACGATATAACTTTCCCCTTCCACGAATTCAAACCCACAGCTGGCAGACGATAAAGCAGTACTCAAGGTAACTTTATTCCCCTTAATTCCTTTCCAGCTGGAATCGACTTCAAAGGTTACTTTTACTGGATCCGCAGATGAGATTATAGTCCCCTTTGGCTCCTTTTTGTCCACTACTTTCCCAGTAAAGACGGCTGAACTTGACTCCAGCGCCTCAAGTGGCTCCGCAGGTACAACACAGGAACACGCATAAGTAACGGAGGGACGCACCGTCAGTAAGGCCATAAATATTAACGTTATACTTAGGAACATCATAAGTGGACTGCGGAACTTGGTCTTAAACATCATAATAACCTCCTTCTTTACTCTACAGACGGAACAGAAGAAGAAAGTGTTACAACAATTTCCAAACAAGTTATACAAGTCTAATCTTTTCCATCCTAAATAGTCTTCATTAGTTCCTCATGTCTACTGTACCTACTCATAACCCTCGCGCAATTGCAATCATCCGCTGAATCCCCTCACGTAGCACCCCTTCGCTTGCAAAGGAGTAACTTATTCGAATCCTCGACCTCATCTCACCAAGCGGATCAAACAACTCTCCTGGCACAAAAGCAATCGACTGGGCCATACTTGAGACAAACAGTCGATCCGCCGAAAGATGGTCCGGCAGCTTCACCCATAAATTCAAGCCCCCTTGCGGAGGCGTCCACTCCCACCCAGTCCCAGCCAGCTCCTCCTCTACAATCTCCTTATGCACCTGAAGTGCAATGCGTAGCTTACCGAGATGCTGTTGCAAACGTGATGACGTGTAGTAATGTAGGAATATCTTCTGGTTAAGCAGCGGAGTACCATTGTCCGCGAGTGATTTGGCCGTGATCAAGCGCTCCATAAACGGATAGCGACAAGCCACCGCACAGATCCGTAAGCCTGGGGCTACATATTTACTGAAACTGCTAATATAGATCACCCAACCTTCGGTATCGTAAGCAAAAAAGGGCGGCGGGGGCTCCTCTTCAAAATACATATCGCGGAACGGATCATCTTCGACTAACAGACAGCGATAACGCTCGGCAAGCTCGACCAACAGTTTACGTTGCTGCGCTGGCACCGTATATCCAGTTGGGTTATGATGAGTCGGATTGATATAGAACATGCGCGGTCTATGCTTTTTCATCAGCGCTTCAACTTCCTCCAAGTCGTAGCCCATCGGAGTGATCTCCACCGGAACCAGCCTTGCCCCCTCCCGGCGAAAAATATCCATGGCCACACTGTAGGTCGGTCGCTCCACAAGCACCGTGTCCATAGGCCCGAGCACAATTCGTGATATCAGATTGATCGCCTGCTGCGCACCTGAAGTAATAAGCAGCTCTTCCGAGGATAACTGTAGCCGATGCTTCTTCCGAAAATGACGACTAAGCGTCTCCCGTAACTCCTCATCTCCCTGAACCGAAGAGTACGTCCCCATGACCTTGGGATATAAATCGAACACTTTTTTGACATAGTCGGATAGAAAAAGATTTGGCAAAAGACCTGGATCAATCAGCGCCTGTGAGAACTGATACTTAGCAGGCATTCTCTGTATATCCGAAAGAGGATTAGTGAGCGCATAGGCAGTCACTGCTGCTCCTTTTTCTACAATAGGAACCAAGCTAACAGGCGATACGTAATAACCTGATTTATCTTTTACATAAACTTTTCCATCCTCTGTCAGCATTCTATACGCTTTGAATACTGTCAGTCGATGTACCTGTAATTCCTCCGCTAGCAGCCGTATAGAAGGAAGCTTATCATGTGCCCCCCACTCCCCTCGCTCCATGCGATTCACTAGAAATTCATATACCTGCCGAAACAAGGGATGATTATTCTCCACGCTCGCTGACTTTTTCACCTCACTGCAACTCCTCTCCGAACAACTCCTATTTACAGTATTGTACACGATTTTCGAAGTCATCTGTTCTACTCAACATCATCTGTTCTGTGTTCTCCCCTATATGATTAACGAACTGATTCAAGGATCGTTATATACACACACTAAAGGGGACTTTCAAAATGATCTTATTCGCTTATGCACTTGTATGTCTGATCTTCGGCACGACCTTTCTAGCTATCAAAATCGGTGTGGATGCCGGTGCGCCGCCCTTCTTTTCAGCAGGCTTGCGATTTTTTGTTGCAGGCGCTGTTCTATTTCTATGGATGGTCTGGAAACGAAAAGCTAGCTTCTCCCTGCTCCTGCGTAAAGAAATGCTCTTCACCGGATCTGCGTTAACCTTTGGCACCTTTGCAGGTCTCTACTGGGCTGAACAATATGTATCTTCCGGGTTAGCAGCTGTACTCTCTGCCACGGGTCCGATCATGATTCTGTTGCTCCAAACTTCTATTCTTCGTCAAAAAGCACCTGCCATCTCACTATATGGTTGTATCATCGGGTTGACTGGCGTACAGCTGCTCGTTCTTCCTAATCTTGTCGTTGATATTTCACCGTTATGGCTCATCGGCTGCGCAGCTGTCCTCATTGGGGAATGCTGTTACGCAGTAGGTGCGATTTATTCTAAAAAAGTAATCAATAGTATGCCCGAGGTCTCTCCAATCGCACTAAATGCAGCCCAAATGATGTATGGTGGAGTGCTGTTATTCATTCTTTCCTTAGCCACCGAAAATGTACATCCTGAGTTTCTGTTCTCTTACGAGACCGCAGGTTCACTGCTCTATCTAATCGTAATCGGCTCGATGGTCGGTCATTCGTTGTTCTACTGGCTCGTCGCTAAGACAAATCCTGTGTTTCCCTCTACCTGGCTCTATATCTCTCCACCAATTGCCGTAGGGGTTGGCTTTTTCTTTTATCATGAAGCCGTGAATTGGGTTACGATCCTCGGTGTATTCACTATCATTGCTGGGACCATCCTGGTCAATGCTGATGCCTTGAAACAATTAATGTTAAAGCGTAGGGTACGTACATCTGCGTCAAAAAAAATGAATATATGACGTACTATATATTGCATTTATGACCACTATTGCGTATTATATAACCAAGTTAAATTAAAAACATCTATATATGACTCATATATGAAAGGAGGATTCGCTTAACGGCGCTTCTTTTCTAAAGAGGAATGCCTTTTTATCTGAAGTGGAGGGAATTGCGATCGAACTGACATCACGTCAACTAGAAATCATTGATATTGTGAACAAAAGAGCTCCGATTACCGGCGAACAGATTGCCGAATGTCTGAATTTAACACGGCCAACGATTCGCTCCGATCTCTCTGTTCTGGTTATGCTCAAATATATCGATGCTAAACCTAAAGTCGGTTACTTCCCGGGACTCAAATCATCTAATCGTCTGGGAAGCAATTATTTGTTGCAGGAGACAAAGGTAAAAGAGATTCAAAGTGTACCTATCATTATCCGTGAGACTACTACGGTTCAAGATGCCGTAGTTACGCTATTTCTACAGGATGTTGGCACCCTTATTATTTGTGACGAAGAGGGCAAGCTCACCGGTGTTGCTTCACGTAAGGATTTCCTGAAAGTAACCCTTGGCAATCCGGGTGCTGTCTCCATGCCCGTAAGCATGGTCATGACACGCCAGCCTAAAGTAGTCACAACTTCACCAGATGAGACGGTGCTTGATGCCGCACATAAAATGATTTTTCACGAGGTAGATAGTTTACCGGTAGTTGTTCCCAGCGCCACAGAAGACAATGGTACGAAACTGGATGTCATAGGACGCTTGACGAAAACTGCTATCGTAAAACTTCTCCTCGAACTAGAAGCCAAAGGATAACAGGAGGAATTCATGAGCATCGAGCAATCTTCCAACCTAATAACGATCTGCTCAGATTCTATAGGAGATACGGCGGAAGCTGTCGTGCAGGCCGTCATTCATCAATTCCAGAATCAGCAGATCACCATCAAAAGATACGGGAACATTAGAAATGAAGATGAGCTCCGGAAGCTTATGGAAGAAGCCGCACAGCATAAAGGTTTTGTCGTCTATACGCTGGTGCAGCCGGAGCTAAGAGAAATGATTAAAGAAGAGGCTGTACGGCTTGACCTTCGTATCGTCGATATTATGGGTCCAATGATGCAAGCTTTCATTGATACGTTTGACGACGCTCCTCAACAGCGACCGGGTTTATTGCACCAGCTTGATGAGAACTACTTCCGACGTATGGAGGCTATCGAATTCACAGTTGCCTGTGATGATGGCCGCGATCTCGGCGCTATACTGAAGGCCGATATCGTTCTGCTAGGGATGTCCCGTACTTCGAAAACACCACTTAGTATCTTTTTGGCCCATCGGGGGAAAAAGGTCGTTAACTATCCGATTATTCCTGAAATTGCTCCTCCGCAAGAGCTGCTAAGCTTGCCGTCGAACCGACTGATCGGACTAACCATGAAGCCGGAGTATATGCTGAAGATTCGCTCCGAGCGGCTGAAGGCGCTTGGGTTACCGACTGGCTCCCAATATGCAAGTCTGGAGCGGATTACAGAGGAGATGGAATATGCCTCTTCTCTGTTCAATAAGCTAGGCTGTCCTGTAATCGATATTACCGACAAAGCTATAGAAGAAACCGCTGGTATTATTATGGGTTATATCTAACATTCAGATTAAAATTTATGGGATGTACTGGAGGGAATTAGAATGGATCGCGAACTGGCTCTTGAGATTGTACGGGTAACTGAACTAGGTGCATTATCCTCAGCTCGCTGGATCGGGCGGGGAGATAAAAATGCGGCAGATGATGCAGCCACGACTGCCATCCGCTCCATGTTTGATTCCGTCTCCATCGACGGAACGGTCGTCATTGGTGAAGGAGAGATGGATGATGCTCCAATGCTCTATATTGGCGAGAAAGTCGGGAATCAAAAGGGTCCTTCTGTCGATGTAGCCGTCGATCCTCTGGAAGGCACTGAAGTGGTGGCCTGTGGTCTTCACAATGCCCAATCCGTGATTGCCATAGCAGATAAGGGCAGCCTGCTGCATGCTCCAGACATTTATATGGAGAAACTCGCTTGCGGTCCTGAGCTTGCCGGGAAGCTTAGTCTTGAAGACCCTGTGGAGGTCACTCTCCAGAAAGCATGCCTCTTCAGTGGCAAGTCCCTCTCCGAGCTAACCGTAATGGTACTTGACCGCAAACGGCATGAGGAGCTCATTCATAGTCTTCGAGAAGCGGGTGTACGGATTAAGCTACTCGGTCACGGCGATGTGGCTGGCGCTATTGCAGCAGCCCTGCCGGATAGCGATGTCGATTTGTACATGGGCTCGGGCGGAGCACCTGAAGGCGTCCTTGCCGCTGCCGCACTGAAATGTCTTGGTGGAGAAATGCAGGGCCGTTTGCTTCCCGATGGACCTCTTGAGCAGCAGCGCTGTGTCCGTATGGGAATTTCTAATCCTACGCGAGTGTTATACATGGAGGACATGGTTGGCACAGGCGACGTACTCTTTGCCGCCACTGGCGTAACCTCAGGTGAATTTCTGAACGGTGTCCGTTTTATCGGCAAAGAGCGCGCTGAGACGCATTCGGTCATCATGCGGGCACAGAGTCGAACAATCCGCTACATCCGTAGCATTCATTTTCTGCCTGGCAAAGAAATACCGGATGGACTAACCGTTAGACAGAATGTTGCCTCATTATAAAACCACAAAAAACAGGCTATCTCACCAGCACACCCATGGCTAGTGAAATAGTCTGTTTTTTTACGTCATAACTAATCCATACTTATTTATTTCTAATACGCTCACTCGCTAAGGTATCCATGGCATCCAAGGTTCCGGTAGCTTGAGCTAGATTTCTCGCCTCTTGTTGATCAGCGGCTCTGAGCGCATCGCTTTCCTTTACACTGCCATCATAATTTCGATTCTCAGCTGTATTCATATTCGCAATTTCCTCAAAACGGTCTGTGTTCAGACTATTATGCTGTACGAAGATCCGCTTCACTTCTTCCTCTTTCTGCTCGCCCTCCACATCCACCATTACAAGAATATGGCCTTCATCTACATAGTTATCGTACCGCTTGGCTTCCTCTTCAGGAATGCCAAGTCCAATAAGACCGCCAACTAATCCACCGCTGCCTGCACCTATTGCCGCTCCAGCAAGTGTTGCCGCAAGCGGTCCGGCTGCAATGATCGGCCCGATGCCTGGAATAGCCAAAGCGCCTATCCCCATCAAGAGCCCAGTTAATCCACCCAGCAGACCACCCGTAGCTGCACCAGTAGCTATTCCTTCCGGCGCTTGCGTCCCTGATTCATCTCTAAGCGTATCCGCACTCTCTGAATTTCTCGCGATAATCGATATGTCCTCTGTTCTGCAGCCTTGACGTTTCAACTCTTCAATTGCCCTCGAAGCTTCGTATTCGGCAGCAAAGACACCCACTATTCTCTTATTCATCTCCATTACCTCCTAATGATCGAAGTTAGCTCATACTTTCAGCTTCATAGCTTACTTAACCAAACTGAGCTGGGATAAACTTCTATCACAGAATTCGCAAACCATTCCAAGTAATGTTCCCACTAAAATATGCTGTATAATAAAAGAAAGCGGGCATAATCACCCTTAGTTAACTCTATAAAAGAAAGAGACTGAAGCATTCATGGCGATTTTTAATTATAATTCTGAGCGTCCCTTCAGAGGTAATCCCGATCTGCATCTCCATTACTGGGGGCGGGAGCAGTGTCTACCTGGGCATTTTTTCGGACCTGGAGTTCGTGACGTTTACAAAATACATTTCATTCATGAGGGAACTGGAAAGGTATCTGTGGGTGAACAAACCCATATCCTGCAAGCGGGACAAGCTTTTCTTACCTACCCTCATATCGTTACTTCTTATGCAGCGGACCTGACCAATCCTTGGATCTATTCCTGGGTAGCCTTTACCGGAGAACAGGTATCATATATTTTATCCAAAACCTCCTTGACCCCTGAGCAGCCAATCTTCCCGATGGATAAACAGCTTATGCCTAATCTCTACGAACGCCTGACAGAAGCAGCCGACAATTCGGATTGTCTTGACCTGCCGCTAAAAGCGATCATGTATGAGTTTTTCTCCCTCTTGCTACAAGCGGTGCCAGCTGTTCCGGATGTACTTCCTTTACCGCGTCAAAAGAGTATTTACGTCGAGCAAAGTCTCCACTTTTTGCATACACATTATTGTGAGAACATTTCGGTGGAAATGCTGTCTTCTTCTCTCAAGCTGGATCGCAAATATTTATCTTCCTTGTTCAAACGGACCATTGGTATGCCACCACAGCAATATTTATTGAATTACCGTGTCGCTAAAGCATGCGAGCTTCTGACAGAAACCCTCTGTACTATCGGTGAGATCTCCCGTTCCGTCGGCTATCAGGACCCCTTACTCTTTTCGCGAATGTTCAAGAAGGTGAAAGGTTGTTCTCCAAAAGAATACCGTATCCGTCATCTCGAAAATGACATTGTGCTATAAACTTCTTCCTTGCTGACATACGTTTGTCCGGGATCTTTCGCTACAATAAGGACGTAACGTAATCAGAAATAAGTCTTTTTAGGAGGAAATAATGATGTATAACGCAAGCGCTACCAGATATGACAATATGAAATATAACCGCACTGGAAAAAGCGGTCTACTCCTTCCGGCGATCTCGCTAGGACTTTGGCATAACTTTGGCGGAAACGACTTATTCGAGAATGGTCGCGCCATGGCAAGAAGAGCTTTCGATCTTGGAATCACTCATTTTGATCTCGCTAATAACTACGGTCCCCCAGCTGGCTCCGCAGAAGAAAGCTTTGGTCAAATCCTTAAGAAGGATCTTGCTCCTTATCGTGATGAAATGGTCATCTCTACTAAGGCTGGATATTATATGTGGGCCGGTCCATATGGCGAATGGGGCTCCAAGAAATATCTCGTCTCCAGTCTAGACCAAAGCTTGAAACGTATGGGCCTTGATTATGTAGATATTTTCTATCACCACCGTCCAGATCCGAATACACCACTGGAAGAGACTATGGCTGCGCTGGATCTTATTGTACGTCAAGGTAAAGCGCTGTATGTTGGGATTTCGAATTACAACCCTGAACAGACACGCGAAGCGGCACAAATTCTGCGTCGACTTGGAACGCCATGCCTGATTCATCAACCTAACTACTCCATGATGTCCCGCTGGATTGAAGATGGCTTGCAGGATGTATTAACTGAGGAGGGTATCGGATCGATTGTGTTCTCTCCACTACAAGGAGGCATTCTGACCGACCGCTATCTTAACGGAATTGCTCCTGATTCTCGCGCTGCTGGACCAAGTGTATTCCTGTCCGAAGATGCCATTACGGAAGAGAAGATCGCTAAAGTTCGCAAACTGAACGAGATTGCTGCTGCACGTGGACAAAAAATGTCTCAGCTAGCGTTGTCTTGGGTACTCCGGGGAGGTAAAGTCACTTCAGCTTTAATCGGTGCAAGTAAGGTGAGCCAGATTGAAGATGCAGTCGCTTCCTTGAATGCACCGGAGCTAAGCGCAGAAGAGCTGGAGCAAATCGAGACGATTTTGCGAGGATAATTATAGATTAAACCATAAAGACGGCCAATGAGGTCAGGCAGCTTAAGCTGCTCTGGCACTTCTTTGGCCGTTTTTTCCCTATTCACCCAAATATCTGCGTGATATACACCATAATCAGTAATCCAAAGATAAACGAATACGTCGAAGGCCGTTCGTAACCATGACCGTGACTCTCCGGAATAAGTTCCTTGTAGACGATGAACAGCATAGCCCCGGCGGCAAAAGCAAGACCATAGCCCACTACATTCTGTAGGTAACTCGCCGTAAAATACCCAATAACCGCAGATACCATTTCCATAAGTCCGGTAAGCGTAACGATTCCTAATGCTTTTAACTTGGTTGTTCTAGAATTCATCAGAAAGACTGCGAGAATCAATCCTTCAGGCATATTTTGTGCACCAATCGCTATGGCCACGGTGGGACCCAGACTCGCCTGCTCACTGGCATAACTGAATCCCGTACTAAGACCTTCTGGTATATTGTGAATGAACAACGCAATCAAAACGAGCAGCGCCTTGGAATCCATATTGGTATATCCGGGTTTATTCTCCACGTCGATATGCGGGATGTTCTTTTCAATTAAATCAAGCAGTAGAACTCCTGTAATCAGGCCCAAGGTTAATGCGATAATCCCCGATTCTTTAATCGCTTGCGGCATAAGTCCAAATGTAGAAGCCGATACCATTATACCTGCAGTAAAAGCCACGAGAACGTCCTTCCATTTCTCAGATAACCTCTTCACGAACAGGATCGGAAACGCTCCAAGCACCGTAGCCATTGCCGATACAAAGCTCCCAATAAGCGCAGATTCCAAGCCTTCAACTCCTTTGGTACAAGTTCGGATAGACCAACATATGTTAACACAAAAAGTATTATTACTTCTATATAGCTTTTCCGAATAGTACGCTAATCATAAAAAGACCCCCATAGGCTCGCTTCATACCCTAAGGAGGTCTTTGTCTAACATGTAATTATGCGATTCTGTTACACTAGCTTCTTCCGAATCATGCCGGAAATCAGATCAATAATCGTAATCATCGCAATGATACCTAGCAGGATAATTCCAACACGGTCCCAATTCCGTGAACTGAGGGCGAAGATTAACGGTGTGCCAATTCCGCCTGCTCCAATCACACCCAGAATCGTAGCTGAGCGAACGTTAATTTCGAATCTGTATAAAGTGTAAGATAGAAAGCCTGGCAATACCTGCGGCACAACAGCAAACCATAACACCTGCATGCGGCTGGCACCAGAAGAGATTAAGGCTTCGAGTGAACCGTTATCAATATTCTCAATCTCATCCGCGAACAATTTGCCGAGCATGCCAACGGAATGCAGTCCTAGAGCCAGTACACCCGCAAATGAACCCGGCCCAACAGCCTTGATGAACAGCAAAGCCATAATGATCTCAGGGAATGTCCGTATAAAGCTTAATATTAGCTTGCCGGAACCCGAAATCGCCTTTCCCTTGCTCATGTTGACCGCAGCCCAAAAAGCAAAGGGGATACATATGAAGGTCGAGATAAAAGTCCCTAAAATTGAAATAGCTAACGTCTCAAGTAATCCTCGAAGCAGATCCTCCCCATCTGGTAAATAAACGAAGGCCCAGTCAGGAGAGAATATCCCGGCAAAGATGGCCTTAGTAATGATCCCAGCGGTTTCTTTAAATCCATTAAATGGCACTCCCGAAAAAGCCCAGATGTACACTGCCGCTAATGCTACATAAATCAGCCATCGGAAACGATTTTTACGAGGTTTGGGTACTAGGGTATTCCATGATTTACTCATATTAATTTCTCCCGCAGCTTAGTGCTTACATAATCAATAATCAAGACTACTGCTAATGTGAACAAGATGATGGTGCAAGTCTTATCGTATTCTAAAAAGCCTAATGTCACTTCATAGTAATGGCCGATTCCACCCGCGCCTACCAAACCTAAAACTGCTGCAGCACGGACATTAATCTCAAAGGCATACAGCACATAAGACATGAAATGAGCCTGTACCTGCGGAATGACGCCGAACATAATTCGTTGAGTCTTATTCGCTCCGACCGAAGTCATTGCTTCCAAAGGTCCCTGTTCAATCGTCTCCAACGATTCATAGGTAAGCTTGGCGATCAGCCCTAGCGAAAATACCGTCAAAGCAAATATTCCCGGAAGCGCACCGAGGCCAAAAATGGCGACAAAAATAGAAGCCAGCAGTAGATCGGGAATTGTACGGATCAAATTCAGCAGCATACGTACCGGATAATGAAGCCATCGGCTTTGCGTAATATTGCTTGCACACAGCAAGGCAATGGGAACCGCCAGAATGGCACCAAACGTTGTACCGACCAATGCCATCCGGATCGTCTCCAGCATCGCATCTATAATATTGTCAAAATACCCCCAGTTTGGAGGGAACATTTCCTTAAGCAGATCCAGCATATTTGGCAGACCGGAGATCAGCTCTCCAATGGATGAATCGGTCAAGACCGCACTTCTCCACAGTAATACTACTAATATAATAGCTGTAAAATAATGCTTTATCTTCCTTGGCGGTTTGGGATGTAGCTTCTCTGCATTCACACTCATATCACATGCCTCCGCTTACAGGCTCACCTAACAACTCATCCTGATGAATCGGTCTGCCGTAAATCTCAGCAAATTTCTCATCGGTGGCCTCGGAAACAGGACCATCGAAGACCACTTCTCCTGCCCGGAGCCCAATAATCCGGGTGGCATATTCTCTAGCGAGGTCGATAAAATGCAAATTCACGATGGTCGTAATCCCAAGCTCCATATTAATCTTTTTCAAATCATCCATAACCTGCTTGGTCGTCAGTGGATCCAGTGAAGCGACAGGTTCATCTGCAAGGATAATTTGCGCCTCCTGCGCAAGAACACGAGCAATAGCCACGCGCTGCTGCTGACCTCCAGATAGTTGATCTGCACGTGTGTAGGCCTTCTCAGCAATATTGACCCGATCGAGAGACTCGAAGGCTAAATCAATATCCTTCTGTGGGAATTTGCCAATTATCGTCCGTATTGTGGAATGATAGCCGACCCGCCCTGCCAATACATTACGAAGCACAGTCGTACGTTTCACCAAGTTGAAACTTTGGAAGATCATTCCGATATTTCTACGGATCATTCGGAGCTGGCTTCCCTTTGCCTTCGTGATGGATTTCCCATTTATAAGAATATCGCCTTCTGAAATATCATGAAGCCGGTTAATGGAACGTAGCAGGGTTGACTTTCCCGCACCCGAAAGACCAACAATAGCTACAAATTCTCCAGCTGGAATAGTCAGGTTAATGTTGTTTAAGCCTTTGGTTCCGTTTAGATACGTCTTGGACACATTACGAAGCTCTATCATGAAAATCATTCCTTTTTGTGTTTTCGTATATTCGTATAAAAGAGATAGCCAGGTCCGGGGGGGAATCCGGAGCTGGCTATCCTTAGTTCCTGTTATACACCAACATCGTTGTATCCTTGAACGGCCTGAACTACTCTGTTTTTACTTTATTGTTGTATTCACGAACAATGTCAAAGTTGCTATCTTGTGACTTCACATAACCTTCATGCGAGTAAATATCTTTGATAATCTCATGTCCTTCTTTGTCAGCAGCGATATCAATAAACGCCTGCTGAATCTTCTCAATCCATTCCTTATTCATATCTGAACGGACCGAAATCGTGTCGTTAGGGATTTTATCAGTAAAGGCGAGAACACGAGTATCTTCAAATACTTTCAGATAATCCTTAACGACTATATTACGTGCATCCTGGAAAATAGCTGCGGCATCTACATCACCGTTCAGTACAGCAAGTACGCCTTGGTCATGTCCCTTAACCGTGATAGCTTGTACATCCTTCAACGGATCAAGTCCTGCATCCATTAGTGTTGCAGCCGGCCATACAAAACCTGCTGAGGATGTAACGTTTTGATAAGCGATTTTTTTGCCTTTCAAATCGGCAACGGATTGGATCGCAGAATCTTTCTTAACGATAATCATAGATTTATAGAAGTCAGCCAATTCATCTGTCGGAGCACCCGTTTCATCATTTACACCAAAACGTTGAGCTTGAAGAATAACTTCAGCAGCTCCTTTTTCTTTTGCCAATACGTAAGCTGTTGGAGGAAGGAAACCTAAATCTACTTTTTTGGAAGCCATAGCTTCGATAACAGTGTTGTAATCAGTAGAGACACTTACTTCTACAGGAATACCGAGTTTATCACCCAGTAATTTTTCAAGAGGTTTCGCCTTAGCTTCGAGCGTATCCGCATTTTGAGAAGGGACAAATTGTACTGTGAGCTTCTCTGGAACATAACCCTCTGCTACAGGAGCTGCCGTTTCCTTCGGTGCATTTGCTCCATCCGTCGATCCTTGGTTTGCAGTATTGGTAGTATTGTTAGCACCACAACCACTAAGCAAAGTAATAGACATCATTAGCGGCAATACGAATTTACTTATTTTTCTCAAACGAAAGACCTCCACTGTTCTCTTTTTTTTTAGTACTTCTAGACTATAAATATTTTGTATTAAATCTAAGGCCTCTAACTATTAAATATATGTAAAATTTATTTTAATCTCTTAAAATTTCCAAATTATCTGATAGAATGAGGTCTGAACTTATTATCCGTAGGAGGCTACCCATGAATAAAGACAACACCTTAACCTGCGAAATCCTCATAACAAGTGATCTACATGGGCATTTAGGGCCCATTGATTACCGCACGGGTGAGAAACGACAAAAAGGCTTAGCAACCATTGCTAGCCTTATTAAACAAGAAAGATCCCATTGTCCAGAGCTAATACTTCTCGATAACGGTGATCTTATTCAAGGTACACCGCTAGCTTATTATGCAGCCACACAGTACAGTGACGAACTAAATCCAGGCATAGCTGCATTGAATGAATTGAAATATGACGCTGCAATTATTGGTAACCATGAATTTAATTTTGGTAAGCCACTACTTAATAAAGCCATTCAGGATTCCAAATTTCCTTGGTTATCTGCTGGAATTATAGATCGCACGACATGTAAACCTGCATTTGGTAGACCCTATATCATCAAATGGATAGACAAAAAAATCAAAGTAGCCATTCTAGGAGTTACCACACATTACATTCCCCACTGGGAGAATCCTGTCCATATAGAAGGACTTCAATTCAAGGATTCGTTAGAGACTGTAAAGCTTTGGTGTGCCACTATTAGAGAAGAAGAACAGCCCGATTTACTCGTTGTAGCTTATCATGGCGGGTTCGAGCGCGACCTCCTTAGTGGTGAACCTGTAGAGAGACTAACTGGAGAGAATCAAGCCTATGCAATGTGCACAGAGGTTGAAGGCTTAGATGTATTAATTACCGGACATCAGCATCGATTCATAGCTAGTGAGCTAAATGGTGTGACGATCATACAGCCTGGTTGTAATGGACATTCCCTCGGTAAGATTTCAGTAGTCTTTCAAAAAGAAAACGAACGTTGGAAGATTAAGAGTAAACAAGCCGAACTCCTTGCTGTAGACGACAAGACCGCTGTAGATGATACAATTCTAGAGCTTAGCAGCACGCTTGAATCAGAAACAGAAGCCTGGTTGGATGAGAGAATAGGTACAGTTATCGGTGACCTTTCTATTTCTAGTGCAGATGAATGCCGATTGGCTGACCATCCCTTTATAGAATTTATGAATAAGGTACAAATGGAGGCTACAGGTGTAGAGATCTCGACAGCAGCTTTACTCAGCAACGATTGCAAGGGCTTCAGTAACACCATTACCCGGAGAGATATTCTTTCCAACTTCATTTATCCAAACACGCTAACTGTGCTAAGACTGACCGGACAAGATATAAAAGAGGCACTGGAACAAACCGCCAACTATTTTCAAAAGGATCTAGAGGGAAATGTAATTGTTAACCCTGCTTATGTAGAACCTAAATCGCAACATTACAATTATGATATGTGGGAAGGCATCCACTACGAGCTTCATATCAATAAACCTGTAGGCAAAAGAGTCCTCCATCTGCTGCATCGTGGGCAGCCTGTAGAGGACTCTAAGGAATATGATGTTGTTATGAACAACTATAGAGCAAGCGGCGGTGGAGATTATGAGATGTATAAGGGCAAGCCGATTGTCAAAGAAGTACTGATCGACATGTCTGAAATTGTCACGAATTACATTGAAAAACGCGGCCAAATTGAAGCTACCTGTGATCACAACTGGAGAGTTGTTTAGGTCGTACTGATGAATGCCTCAATATCGGTTTCAATCAGCATTAAAGCACCTCTCCAAAAATCAATGGAGTGTACATCAATATCCATAAACTTTGCTACATCTGCAATATTATGCTTGCTGGTAGCACTAAGGAACTGACGATACCGGGCGACGAACTCCTCGCCCTTTTTTAAATATTCTGCGTAGAGTCCTTTAGCGAATAACAGTCCGAAAGAATACGGGAAGTTCATAAATTCATAACCAGCCATAAAATATCCGGCCTTGTTCATCCACATGTACGGATGGATTGTGTCAGGATCAACGCCCTCACCGTAAGCTTCCACCATACAAGCAATCATCAGTTCGTTCAGCTCTTGAACAGGAAGCGGACCCGAGGTTCTTCTCTCATATAATTTAAGCTCAAATAAATAACGAGCATAGAAGTCTACCAGATAATACCCAGCATCGGAAATACTTCTCTCCAATAGAAGCTGAGCTTCCTTCTTGGTCGAACTAGTGAGTAGTGCCTGATTTACGATCGTCTCGCAAAAGATCGAAGCCGTTTCGGCAATCGGTATCGGATAATCTGTGTTCAGCATCGTTTCTTCTCCCAGACAGGAGCTATGATATGCATGGCCGAGCTCATGGGCAAGAATACTAATATCTATAGCATTTCCAGTGAACTGTGTCATGATTCTGCTCTCGCCTATCGGAAAAATATCAATGCAGAGCCCATATCCACCCTTACCCGCTCTAGGTTCTGCATCAATCCATTGCTGATCAAAAGCCTTTTGAGCTAAATTGGCCAATTCCTCGCTAAAGGTTCCGAAGCTAGAGACAATTGTTTTTTGAGCATCTTCGTAAGAGATTTTTACACTTTCTTCGCCAATCGGTGCAAAAATATCGTAAAAAGGCAGCTTTGTGGAATGTCCCAGCAGTTCGGCTTTCTTTTGATAATAGGTATGAAAAGCTGGCAAACTCTCCTGAAGAGCGGCGAGCATTGCCGATAAAGTTTCACTGTCCATTCGCGATGCCACTAACACCTTTTCCAGAGAAGATTGATATCCACGCATGCCATAAATCGTTAGCGCCTCACCACTTATTCCATTCATGCAAGCTGCACAAACCCCAGCAATACGACTGCAAGCTTCAGCCTCGGCTTCATAAGCCGCTTTTCTTAATGTAACGTTATTCTCATAGGCCATACTCCTTAGTTCTGCAAGCGTTACTTTCTTAGTTTCCCCTTGTACTACCACATCTGCAAGTGTACTCGATACGCTCTCCATGTAGAGCCTTCCCCACGCTTTGGAACCCGTGCTCTGCATTCTGGCAATCGCAACTTCCACTTCCTCATTTAACACATAACGGGATTGCAGAAGAAGCTCCTTTAAATAAAATTGATGTTTCAGAAGATAAGTTGAGCTAACGATAAGCTCATCTATGTGTACACAAGTGCTAATCCATCGTTTAAAACCCGCAACTACCCCAGCAATCTCTGAGCTCAAATGTTCAATATCATCAGCAAGATTCATGGCTTCCTCAGAACTGCTGTCTGCGCTAAGCGTTAACTCTGCATAGGCTAATAAACATACATATACGCTTTTATAATCGTTGTAGAGCCTTAGAAAGTCCTCGATCGCTGCGACGGAAACACCCTCAAGCTTTAGATTGCCCTCAGCCCAGGCTTTTAAATCTATAATAAGTTGACCGAGTAGCTCACGATCGCCTTTTAACTTCTCTGACTCAAAGGAAGGATATAAGCTATCCAGATTCCATGTCATATTCATTTGTGAACCTCTCCTCTACTTCTTTGGCCATCCCTGATTTCTTCATTATACCGTCCTTAGTGGATAAAATCTGTATACTACCTATGTTTTCGGGATGGCGCAAGGACATAAAAAAAGGACCCTGCCAACGTATGGCAGGGTCAAGGTCTATATTATAAGGGGGTTATGTGATTACTATAACCCTCTTAGCTTAAAAGAATATGAATAGTAGATAAAGATTGGCTTAATCTACAGATCTCTGTCCTCTTCATCAACAAAAAAAGGACCCTGCCAACGTCCGGCAGGGTCAAGGTCTATATTTAAGGGGGTTATGTGATTACTATAACCCCCTTAGCTTAAAACGATATGAATAGTACCTAAAGATTAGCTTAATCTGAAATCATCCCTTATTGACTTAACGCTGAAGGGTTATTTCTGGCCTTAGTAATCTGAATCCCAATATAAATAATTAAAAACAGCACCATGAACCCAGCAGAATAACGATACATCATCCCATAATCGGATGCCGCCGAGATTGCCCCAAGAATAATGGCCCCACTGGCTACCCCTAAATCTGTTGAGTTATAAAACATACTGTTCGCCATACCATACTGTGCAGGTGTAGATGTCCGAAGCATCCAAGCCTGTATAGTAGGCTGGATAGCTCCAAAGCCGAGTCCATACAGCAATGCGGATATAATGAGCATTGGCATGGATGTTGTATACGAGAGCACTGTTAAGCTCGCGACGACACAAACCGCTGCGGGAATCAGAACAGCAGCCGGACCTCTTTTATCAAATAATCTGCCGGAGATAGGTCTAATAATAATGATTGTAATCGCGTTAAATAAAAAGAACAAACCCACTTGCTCTAAATGTACCGCTTCGCCGAACAAAGCGATAAAGCTAAGCAATCCACCATAAGTAATCGCGAGTAAGACATTCAGTATTGCAGGCAATACTAACTTTGTATTAAAAGGAACCTTGAGTGGTTTGGATGGTGCAATGGATCGCTCAATAGGCTGTTTTTTCGGTACAGCTGGAAGTGAACGTGAGAACAATAAGACTGGAAAGGCAAGAAGCAAGGTGAATGTTCCGATCATCGCCAGTGTTCCGAACCCCGATTGCTTCATTACGTTCAAACCAATCATAGGACCAATGGACATTGCAAGACTGGTTGATAAGCCGAAATAGCCGATCCCTTCACCCATTCTTTTGCTAGGAATAATCTGTGAAACAATCGTGGGAATAATCGTGCTGGCAATCCCGAACCCAATCCCATAGCCTACCCGCATCAGCAATAGTGACCCGATTGAGTCTGCTACCACATAAAGACCGGTTATGGCGGCCGCGATAGCTAAACCAATATATAGTAGTACATTGCGGCTAACCCTCCGCATCAGAAAAGCAGTCATAAAACGTGAAGCAATCGCAGTTAGCGCAAATACACTTGTAACCAAGCTGACCATAATATCTCCGGCTTGAAATTCACTTTTAACATAAGACGGAAATGAAGATAGCAGCATCTGTAAATTCATAAATAAAAATAAAGCACTAAACGTTAAAGCAATAAAAGACTTGGTCCATAGTTTCGTACGTAGTTCTTGTTGTTCTGGCATAACTTACGTTCCTACTCTCCATCATTTATTTGATCAATATGATTGTTTATTCTTAGCAGCAACCCCATGAGCAGCTCATATTCATCACTGGAAATACAGTTCATAATCTCATCTGTGACTTGATCCTCAATAGGAAAGGTCTCCTTAATCAGAGCTCTTCCTTTTTCCGTAATATAAACCTTAAAAGAACGCCGATCATTCTCCCCGGTTCTTTTATAGACCAGTCCTTTTCCCTCCAAGTGATCCAGAATTCGCGTCGTAGTTGGTTTATCCTTACCCGAACGCTTCGCGATATCCTTCTGAATCAGTCCTTCCGTTCTGTCGACTTGAAAAAGCACTGACCATTGCTCAGGTGTTATATCATATTCCTTTAGCCCATTTTGGAATAACGCGCTTAATTTACGATAGGTCGTTCCCATCATAAATCCTAACGTAAGTTCGGATTGGTTATGCTTTGTCGTCATGATCAGACCTCTTCACATTTCATCTTCTTTTTAATAGTTGCTTAAACAATTATATTCTAGACAACTAAATTTGTAAAGGTGAGACAAAATTATAAACTAACTATTATTAAGTTGCTTGACAAAGTAAACTAAACACGGTATTATTATCTCATGTTAAAGATACTTAACTTAAAGACAACTAGAGCGTAACACGCTTAATATTATTTATTTGAAGGTTGTGTAATTCATGGGATTTCTAGACAAACTATTTGGTAGAACAAAAATCGAGGAGGAACAAACAATGTCTAAATTAAACATCGGAATCATTCTGGGAAGTACTCGTCAAGGTCGTTTAAGCCCACAAGTAGGGGAATGGGTTAAAAAGGTAGCAGATGCACGTGGAGATGCTAATTATGAGATCGTAGATATCGCGGACTTCAAACTTCCACTAATGGGAGAAGTTGATGCTACTGAACAAGCAACTGCTTGGAATACAAAGCTTGCTACGTTAGACGGTTTCGTATTTATCGTTCAAGAATACAACCACAGTATTTCCGCATCACTGAAAAATGCACTCGATTACGCGCGTGAAGCTTGGAACAACAAAGCAGCGGGTATCGTGAGTTATGGTTCTGTAGGTGGCGCTCGTGCAGCTGAGCATTTACGTGGAATCTTGGGAGAACTGTCTGTAGCAGATGTTCGTGTACATCCAGCCCTGTCCCTGTTCACTGATTTCGAGAACGGTTCTGTGTTCAAACCAGCGGATCTTCACCTGACCAATGTAAATGGCATGCTTGATCAAGTATTGGCTTGGAGCGGTGCGCTCAAGACGCTTCGTTAAGATCACCCGCTTTAATATTATGAAATACACCTCTTGGAATAGACATTGATAAACCTATGGTTTGTCCGGTCTATTCTAAGGGTGTATTTTTTGTGTGTGATGAAATGACCACCTTGTATAGAATCTTTTCTCGCATAATCGGCGAGGATTTCAATCTACAACAAGGAGCAATGATCATATAGTTTGTGCTTGCATTATTAACAGCTCTCGTTTGGGGATGGAGAGTGTTTGGGGTGAAGTGCCCGGGCCATCGCATCCATATAGCTCTGAACGGCGCGCTGACTCACTTCCGCTTCTGGAACGAATATTTCGAAAAGATGAAAACATCCGGGATACAGGTTAAATTCGATATCTACACCTGCTTGCGCAAGTCGTGTTACATATTCGATCGTCTCATCTCGGAATAGATCAAGCTGACCTACACAGGTATAGGTTGGTGGCAGTCCAGCTAAATTCTCCGCTCTCGTTGGTACCGCATAGGAAGATATCCTGCTGGCATCGTTCTCCTCGCCCAGGTACATGTTCCAAGCCGTTAAGTTGTCCGTCCGGTTCCAGATTGCACCTTCTTCCGTAATCTCATGGCTTGATGGCGTAATGTTACGGTTGTCGAGCATTGGGTACAACGGCATCTGAAAGATAATGGAGGGTCCACCTTTATCTCGTGCCATCAGCGCAAGTGCTGCTGTCAGCCCGCCGCCACCGCTTGCACCAGCAATCGCAACCCGATTCTCATCAATGCCAAGTGATTCCGCTTCCTCCGTCATCCATACTAAGCCAGCATAACAATCTTCGATTGCAGCTGGATAGGGGTGCTCGGGTGCCAGCCTATAATCAACCGACACGACAACACATCTAGCCGTCTGAACAAAGCGTTCACACAACTCGTCGTCCATATCAGGATGTCCTAACACGTATCCGCCCCCGTGAATCCACAGCATAGCTGGAAGCTTGTCAGCATTTCGCCCAGCAGGTTCATAAATTTTTACCAGTATCTCCCCTGCAACACCCGGAATTTTTCGACTGGTTGTGTTTACATGCTCTGACCTCTTCAGTGACAGAGCCGACACTAAACTTCTGCTCCACTCTAAATTCTCTTCCAATTGAAACCCTGGAAATTGTGAATATGCCTCTCTTAATTCTGGTAGTATACGTTTATCGATACTCATGAAAATCCTCCAATACAATAATGATTGCTTGTATAATTCCTATTCCTTCTCAGCTTCCCACTTGGCAATTTCCTCTCGTACTCGTGGAGCAACCTCCGTTCCGAGCAGTTCTATAGCCCGCAACACCTGCTCATGTGGCATCGTGCTTAGTGGAACATACATCATAAAGCGTGTAATACCTACATGCTTCCGTAGATGAATGATCTTCTGAGCAACTGTTTCTGGATCTCCAACGTACAATGCGCCATCAAAGCTTCGGGCCGCATCATAGCTGGAACGGTCATAATACGACCATCCTCGTTCTTTGCCGAGCTTGTTCATGCCGTACTGGGTAGATGGAAAAAAGATATCTGCTGCCCGTTCCGTATCTTCTGCGACGAATCCAATCGAATGAGATCCCACCTGAAGCTGCGATACATCATGTCCAGCGCGGGCCGCCGCCTTCTTGTACAGCTCTACAAGCGGAGCAAAATTCATTGGATTCCCGCCAATGATCGCCAACATCAATGGCAGACCCAAAAGTCCTGCACGAACGGCAGAGCTTTGCGTACCTCCGCTGCCAATCCATATTGGTAAAGAGCTTTGGACGGGCCGCGGGTATACGCCCAAATTATGAATTGCTGGCCGATGGCCTCCCTTCCAAGTTACTTTCTCGGAACCCCGTATTTTCATAAGCAGTTCGATATTTTCATTGAATAGCTCCTCATAGTCATTTAAGCCATAACCAAACAACGGAAAGGATTCAACGAATGAACCCCTGCCCGCTATAATCTCGGCACGTCCATTGGAGATGCCGTCAAGCATAGCAAAATCCTGAAACACACGTACAGGATCAGCAGATGAAAGGACCGTCACAGCACTAGCCAGGCGAATCCGTTTAGTCAAGGACGCTGCAGCGGACAACACGATTGCTGGTGAAGAAGCTGCATAATCTTCACGATGATGCTCACCGATACCAAAAACATCAAGTCCCACCCGATCCGCAAGGACGATTTCTTCGACTACTTCTCGTAATCGCTGTGCATGACTCATCACAATTCCAGTCTCAATATCAGGCTTTGTTTCTACGAACGAAGTAACACCTATTTCCATGATTTATCACACCTCTTTTAATTTTTCTCCTGCACTACAACCAACAGATATTTGGGGCAACCCTATTTTTTTAAGAAGAATGCTCTAGACAACGGATTAAAGCTGTCCAATCCATCTCACCATAACCATGGGCTATTCCTTCAGATAAATGATGATGGATAAGTTGGCCCAAAGGTAGAGGAGCTTGGACGGACTGCGCTGCCTCTATAGCCAGTGCAACATCCTTCAGCCCTAGCTTCATTTTAAAACCAGCTGGTTCAAACCGCTGTTCTGTCATTATCGCCCCATAGTTCTGATATAAGGGAGATTGAAAAAGAGCATTCACCACATCCATAAAACGGGCTGGCTCTATGCCATACTTTCCTACCATCAGCTGCGTTTCTGATAAAGCTTCCAGCATAGAAGCAATTAAAAAGTTTACGCCTATTTTTACAACATTTCCTTCTTCGCTATAATCCCCAATCTCGAATATTTCCTGACCTAATTGTTCTAAAACAGGAATTAACTGTTGTCTGGCTTGCTCCGGACCTGCCAAAATGATGCGCAATTTAGCTGCTTTAGCGGCATCCGGACGCCCCAGCACTGTGGCAGACACAAAGTATTGCTTTCTCTCCGCATGCGCCGCGGATAATTTCCGAGCCAGATCTACACTGATCGTACTGGCAGATATGTGAATTCCTTTTTCTGATAATCCATTCAAAATTCCATTTGGACCCTCAACAATCTCCTCCAAAGCGGCATCGTCAGAAAGCATGGTTATGACCATATCGCTCTTTTGTGCTGCCTCCAATGGTGTCTCGGCATAATGCGCTCCCTGATCTATTAGGGGTTGCGCTTTTTCACGAGTACGATTAAAAACGATTAATTCATTACCAGCTTTCAACAAATTTTGGGCCATTGGAAAGCCCATTTTCCCAAGCCCGATAAATGATATTTTCATAAGTCTCTTCTCCGCATTAAGGATGATTTACAATAACGGAACGATCGTTCCAGAATAACCAAAAAAAATTTATATTCCTGCAATTACAAAGCTTATCATCTCTTTGGCACGCTGCTGATCTTGATCTGCTTTTGCCATAATATTTATGCTTTGATGTAAATTCAGCAATAAATAAGACCACGCTTTGACATCAGTGGTTTTATCAAGTTCGCCTGATTGTCGGCCTTTTTCCAAAAGCTCGCAAAAAGCCTGTTCTAAATTCAAAAAACTAGTCTTTATCAATTCATTTATTTTTTCATCCCGCGACTCTAGTGTTGTAGCTGCATTCGTTACAAAACACCCGCCGGGTAGGCTCGTATCGTACGCTGAAGTAATATGTTGCTCAAAAAATTGTTGAATCCCTGCTCTAACGCTTGACGCCTGTTCAAGAATGACCTGTCTATTGAAGCTTACCTTTTTGTAATGTTCCAGTGCGGCAATGTACAACGTTTGCTTGTCAGAAAAAGTATCGTAAAGACTAGATCGGCTAATGCCCATAACCTGCAGCAAGTCCGGTATGCTTGTTGCCTCATAACCCTTTTTCCAAAACAACAGCATCGCTTGATGTAGTGCTTGATCCTCGTTAAACTCTCTTGTCCTTGCCATGAGTAACACCTCCTGTAATGGCAATATAACATATCTGGAACGATCAGTCCAGATAAACTTCGAGAGAAAACCTTACGGTTTGCTTGGCATAGCTGATGAACTATAATTAGCCCACAAAAAGACCTGCTCGGTAGGCTTCATCGCTTACGAACAGGTCTTAGTTTATTATTCCGGTCTCTCAATTTCAAAAATCTCACCAATCGTAGCGTAATTAGCTCCCGCTAAACGACTTACTGCATTTAAGGCTCTAGGGTCAATTCGCCCCTCCTGATAAATCGATTCATCGATATGAAACTGAACAATTTCGCCGATGAACAAATCACTCCCAGGTTCTTCTGCTCCTAGAGGTATCGCTTGTACAAGCTTACATTCCATTCGAACCTTTGCTTCCAATACTCCAGGTACTGCTACATTTTTACTTGGGACCGGTGTAAGATTCGCTAGCTCAATTTCACTTTCTGCTCTTGGCAATGAGGCAGCGGTTTGATTGATTTTCCCAACATTCTCATCATCTACAATATGCACAACAAACTGATGATTATTATAGATATTACGGGCTGTATCTTTTAATCGCCCCGCTGGTCTTTGAATAGACAGTGAAACCATCGGAGGATTAGACGAGACGATATTAAAATAGCTAAACGGCGCACCATTCAAAATGCCATCTTCTGATTGAGTAGTGACAAAAGCAATGGGCCTAGGAATAACAGTACCAATTAATAACTTATAATTTTCCCGCTCACTATTTTGCTTCGGATCAATCGAAATCAATCTCCCCAGCTCCTTCTTCACTCTTTCACGAAATCGATCGTGCTTCTAACGGTATCAATAGGGCGTACTAACTTCTCAATTTGCTCACGTTTAGGTTCCAAGAATGGTGGCAATGAAAGCTTTTCTCCAACCGTTTCGTATTCCTCGTCTCCCATAAATCCAGGTCCATCTGTTGCAAGCTCAAACAGGATTTGTGGAGCAACTCGTGTATACAGCGACTCGAAGAAATGACGATCCACATAACCTGAGGTACGGAACCCAAAGTCTTCAAAATGCTTAGTCCACTCATCCAGCATGGCCCGATCTTCTACTCGGAAAGCCGCATGGTGAACCGTACCAAAGCCTTGACGCGAATTCGGTAAGTCCTCGTTATGCTCAACAATAATTTGCGCCCCGTTTCCGCCTCCGCCGACTTCAAACAAATGATAAGCATCATCCTGAGCGATTTCATTAAACAGCATGACTCTTTCCAACATTTCTTTAAAATAGCTGAAGTCAGCTATACGTACAAAGATCGGTCCCAAACCAGTGATCGCAAACTCTAAAGGAATCGGTCCTTTTTGCCATGGTGTACCTGATGCGACCCCTTCATTAAATTCATCGGAGATAAGTTGATATTGTTGATCATCAAAATCTACGAAGGATAAAGTCTTTTTGCCAAACTGCTCTTTAATTCCGGTATGCTTCACATCCAGGCGATCAAAACGCTTTATCCAGTAGTCTAATGCAGCATCCGTTGGTACTCGGAAGGATGTCTTGGCGATCTCATTGGTTCCGTGAACACCTTTAGGAATGTTAGGGAAGTCAAAGAACGTCATATCCGTTCCGGCACTGCCCTTATCATCTGCAAAAAACAAGTGATACGTTTGGATATCGTCTTGATTGACGGTTTTCTTCACTAGACGCATTCCCAATACGTAAGTAAAAAACTCGTAGTTTTTCTCTGCGCTGCTTGTGATGGCTGTTACGTGGTGAATCCCTTTTAAATTTCTCATGATTATACACTCCTAAAGTTTAGTTTGATTTTGTAATATAATTCCCTAGATCAAGAAAGATTAATTGAATTATCTTAATGTTAAGATATCCACCAAAAAAAAATATCTTTCCAACATTCGATTACATGTATCTCACAAATTATCTTTACATTAATTATCTTTAACTTAAGATAAATTTAACACACTCCTTTGTTGTTGTCAACAAAACACTATAAAAGATAACAGCCTTGTTCAGTATGTAAATAGATATCCTGAACAAGGCTGTTTTGTTTTGGTGCTTACTCGATCACAAATTTACCAACCGTCTCATTCATCATTTCCGCAATATTCGCCTGGTGCTCAGAAGAAGCAGCCACATCTTCAAACGCTTGTAATGTATCTGAAATGTGATTTCGAATGCCACTTACATTGTCCGCAGACTGTTGAGATACTGCGGCAACATTCGTCATCGCTTGATCTACCTCTGCCATTGATAGCTTCAGTCCGTGCATTGAAGATACCATTTCACCTGTGATCTCATGAAACATATCGGCATCATTTTTATATTGCATACTTACTTGCTCGAAACTCTCATAATCACTTATCACCGTCGAATCGATAAAATCCAGCAGCGCTTGTGATTGAAAGGACACATTCTCAAAAGCATCTTCCACTAGCAGTGTCATTTTCTGAATCTTCCCCACCGACTCCTCCGACTGTAGAGCAAGTTTGCGTACTTCATTAGCAACTACAGCGAATCCTCTTCCCTCATCCCCAGCTCTTGCTGCTTCAATGGAAGCATTCAAGGACAATAGATTCGTTTGGGCTGCAATCTCTGAAATGTACCCAGCTATCTCTCTTACTTCATTAACAACTTTCCCTGCCTCGATCGCGTGCATAATGGAATTCTGTTTCTCAGCATACAAACTTGTCGCATATTGAATCGATGCTACAGCCTTTTCCTTCGCGGAAGCTGCCTGTACCAGAATTTCTTCGGAGGTATTTAGTGCGACTCCCGCCTTATCACTTAGCAGATCTGCATTGGAGATAATCTCTTGTACTGTTGCATTTACTTCTTCTGTTGTAGCACTTAAAGATTCACTTCCAGAAGCAACCTCTTGCGAGGAATTATAAATTTGATCCATTGTAGCATTTACTTCCTCAACTGTTGCAGATAATTCTTCGCTAAGTGCACCTAACTCTTGTGCTGAGGAAGAAGCACTAGTTACGATGGTTTGTACTTGCTCTGCCGAATGATTAAGCGACTTCACGATTCGACCAAATTCATCTTCAGCATCAAACTTAGCTCTTTGAGTCAGATCTCCTCGACCAAACGCCTCTGAAAAGTTCAGGATAATGGTTACTGCTCGTGAGAAATATCTTCTCAAGGACAAATATGAACCGATTGAAATCAGGATAACGAGAAAAGCAACAATGATATTGACCGTAAGTCCTTTTTGAAATAGCTTCTTATTCTGAACATCTGCATATTGGGCACTTCCTAAGTTCATTTCAACTAATTTTCCAAGGTCTTCATTTCGTTTCATATTTAACGCTTCAAGATCAGAGATGATATCTTCAGCAGGATCATATGTAGGGGTATTTAGCATCTGTTCAAGCATTGGAAGCTGAATTTGCCTATACTGTTTCGTTAATGATAAAACTTCAGCATAAATCTCCTTTTCGTTTGGGAGGGAACGTGTTTCTTCATACTTATTCAAGATTTCATTGTTTTCAGCTTGAAGCTCAACAACTTTCTGATAACTCTCTTGAAGTTCGCTTGGATCATGACTAACGATCATCTTATTCGTTAAGGTTACTATTTCATGATTATTAGATTCGAATTTCCCAAGTGCATAAACTGACGTAAGATCGTTCTTATACATACTTCTAGAGTTCGCATACATATTGCTGAAATACACACTACCAACGATCGCAATGATCAGAGCACCCAACAATAATATTGTATTTGTAACAGTAATTTTGCCTACGATAGTCCAATTTCTCATTTTCCTCATGCTTTGCACTCCCTATGTACTTTTAATTAAGCTTTCATATTCTGCTACTGGCATTGGTTTCGCGAAATAATAACCTTGAGCGATTTCACAATCTATTTGTTTCAAAAAATCAATTTGCGCCTCTGTCTCAACTCCCTCTGCCACAACTTTCATATTTAAATCCCTAGCTAGCTTGACCATACTGGCAATTACTATCTTCCCTGTCTCATCATTTGACTTACTCATCAGAAAAGCCCTGTCTAACTTAATGACATCAGCAGGGAAATATTGCAATACATTTAAGGAACTATAACCTGTCCCAAAATCATCGATAGCTATGGAAAATCCTTTACGTTTCAACTCCAACAAAATATCTCTAACAAACTCTAAATTTTGGAATACAATAGACTCGGTCAGCTCTAACTCTATCAATCTAGCAGGTACCTGGTACCTGTTAATAATATTCGTCAAATGGAGCAGGAAATCATTATGATATAGGGTTATAAGCGATATATTCACTGAAATCGGAAGTGGCTGGATTCCTTCCTGGATCCATTTACTCAACATGATACATACTGATTTAAACACCATTAAATCTAATTTCACGATAAAGCGATTCCTCTCAAATATGGGGATAAATACTGCAGGAGATATAAGTCCCTTCTGAGGATCATTCCATCGAACCAATGCCTCAGCGCCATGAAAACTGTTCACTCGCAGATCCATTTTCGGTTGTAAATATACTATAAATTCACCATTTGTCATGGCAGCATCCATCTTTCTTACGATGTCTTGCTCTTCGTGTATCTGCAATAGCAATTGTTCGTCAAAGAAAGTGCATGAGCTCTTGTATCCACCTTTAATGGACTTACAAGCGATTCCTGCTCGGTCAATACATGTGAGGATATCGCTCTGACGATCATCTATACAGTAAATTCCACAATTAATCACTAGCCTAAAACCTTCTTCATTTCCAAACGTATAGTCGCTCATTTGTTCAGTAAGTACTTGTATACGGATGAATAATTCCGCCTTATTGTCATACGAAGTGAAAAGAATAAAACGATCACCCCCTAAGCGTCCAATGACATCCTCGTCTAATGTGTTTGCTGTTAAGCTATTAGCCACTTGAATCAAAATGCTATTTCCTTCATGAAAACCGACAATTTCATTTATGTATTTAAATTGTTCAATATCAAATTGCAACACAGCAAACTTTGTATTCGGTTTCTCTTTAAGTAAATACTGAGCATCTATAACAAATTTATTCGTTCTAGGAAGATGTGTTAACTCATCCTCAAAGGCAATCCTCTCCATCTGTTTCCTAATTTTGCTCTTATTTAATAGAATGTTAACAAATATGATCAATAATAAGACAAACATGATTACACATAATAAAAAAGTCGCCTGACTCATTTGAGACGCTTTGGCCATGATCACATCTTTCGGTATCACGGAGAGAATATACCAGTCCTCAACCCCCTGGATGCCAGAATAGCCAACCATTTTGCTATCTCCGTTAATCCAAAATATTCCTACTCCAGATTTTTTTGCGGTTATGTTCTCTTTAAAGATTTGCAGTTGTTTCTTATTTCTAGAATCAATACTTATACTTTCGAATATGTTATCAATTGACTTATCCTCTTCGAGATTCTTCGATTTGATAATGACTTGTCCCTTTTGATCAATGATTTGAGAATAACCATGACCTTTAAAGAAGGAAACTGCAAGAGCATCATAAAGATCCTGTGTATATTTGCTGGCAGATAAAGCACCCTTCACTTCACCTTTAAACTTAAGTGGACTATTGATCGTGATAATTTCTTTATTGGAGATCTTATCTAAGAATGGATCAGAAATACTGCTAATACCCTGCAGAGCTTTTTGGAATCCTACTTCATCTGATACATCAAACATCGTCCCATCTGATGCGTAAGCTTTACCATCTGGGCTGTTGATGCTAATTCGAATAAAATTATATTTTTTATCAAAGTGATGCAGATATTTTTTGGTCTTATCCCAATCCATATAATTGATTTCCGAAATAGAATCAGCAATTCCATCTAATGAATCTAATCCACCCTGTATCATATTTCCAATCGATCTACTCGCATGTATCGTAGCTTCTGATGTAGCAGCAACCGCTTCTTGCTCATAAGAGTTAGCAGTCCATTTTATGAAATAGTAAGAGCACCCCCAAAATATCAACGTTGCCATTATGACGAGGCCTATCATTCTCCATACTCTCAGTGGTTGTGTTTGATCCATGTACTATCATCCTTTTTCCGATTTATTACGTTTTTATTAGAAAACGAATTAAAAAAAGCCGCTATCAGAATGATAACGGCTGCATATGCATCAAAAAATAAGATCAAGAAACTCCAACTGCATGCAACCGGCTGTCATATCTATATGTAGATTTAGACCCTATGGCTTTGTGTCCCTACTTTTCAATAGGTTTACCAATATTCTGTTTTAACTATTATTAGTCATAAATACTCTATTAATAATAGGTTGCCTCCAAAAGACCTATTTCCGTAGTAAATTTTAATTTTTCCATGGGAAAATTTTCACAAATATCAATGTTAACTTTAATATAATATTTATTAATGTAAAGCAACAATTCTGCGAACAATTATAAAATTAGATACTAAAGCCCAATGCAACATTTAAATATGTCACATTGGGACTTACTTCTCAACACGAATTATGTTTGTCTTACAAACGCATAACGAAGAACAGCTTCTTCTAAAATATCAATCCCCATAATGATATCATCCAAGTCTGTATATTCATTAGGATGATGACTAAGTCCATCTATAGAAGGAACAAAGATAAGCCCTACTGGGCAAAGTTTGTTCATGTTCATGGCATCATGCCCTGCCCCACTAATCATCCGTTGACTCGATATCCCTTTCTCTTCACAAATGGATTCTAGAACCTGACTGATCTCATCAGATAATAGGACGGGTTCCTCCGAAATAATTTCCGTACTCTCAATTACAAGTTGTCTATTTTCTTGTACTAAGGATATTGTTTGATACAAATGGTCTAACACACGTTGCCTGGATGCCACTGAAGTAGATCTGATATCAATTTTAATTTCTACCTCTCCCGGAACCACGTTCATAGCGCCATTCAAGATATCTATCACCCCTAGCGTCGCAACCGTTCCAAATTCTTGTTCGAGTTTGGCTGCTTTCTCAAGCTCAAGTGCTATTTCTGAGGCACCCAGAAAAGCATCTTTTCTCATATTCATAGGTGTCGTTCCTGAGTGGGATGCCTTCCCTGATATTTGAATATGAAGCCTCACGGGTGCAGCAATTCCAGTCACAATTCCAATTCTTTTATTATTGTTTATTAAGACAGGACCTTGCTCAATATGTAATTCAAAAAACGCTTTTAATTCTTCATTCTCTCTACTCGCCTGATCAATACTGTTATAATCCAGTGCACATAGAGAAAATGCCTTTTCCATGGTAATACCGTCTTTGTCCTTCAAAGATCTATATTTCTCCTTCTGAAATAACCCTGACATTATTTTGCTGCCTACTGTTGAAATACCAAAACGCGAGGATTCTTCACAGGCAAATGAGATAATTTCGATCGGATGATCCGTTTCAATCCCTTTTTCGTTTAGACGTTTGATCACTTCCAAAGCAGCCGTTACACCTACTACCCCATCGTACTTCCCACCTTGATATACCGTATCCAAGTGAGAGCCCATTACAACGGGTGGGAGCCCTTCTATCTTCCCATTCCTTCTAGCAATCACATTCCCGCAATGATCCATCCGGATATCTAAATTTTCAGCCTTACACATCCGCATAAAAGCACTCGTACATGTCTGCTCTTCATTTGTATAAGCAATTCTAGTGATGCCCTTCTCACCCGAGTTATATTGATTAATATTATCAAATAAAGCCTGATATCTTCTCTTTCTATCCATGACAGTATCTCCAATCCTGGGTATTCATGATTATGGTTTCATCAAAATTCGTGAATGATATACAATAGAGGTAGTGCTAATCTTTAAAAATTACTTACTTGATGAGGTGTAATGGATAGCTATGAAGAAGACCATTATTTTTAAAGAAAATGACTCATTTACAATTAAAGCTGATTTTTATGAAACAAACCGTCCCCAAGCCCCTGCTATTGTGTACATTCACGGAGGCGGTCTACTTTGGGGTGATCGAGAAGATCTATCCGAGGAAATGATACAACTTTACACTAATAATGGCTTTGCGCTATTTTCGATTGACTATAGATTAGCCCCTAGGTCAACCCTATCTGACATCCTTGAAGATGTCCAAGACGGTCTTCTTTGGTTAGTGAATGAAGGACCCAAGGAATTCTCCATTGATCCCTCGAGGATCGCTGTAGTGGGAAGCTCAGCAGGTGGTTTCCTTGCACTAAGCACAGGAATGTTTACACATAAGCCACGTGCGATTGTCTCCTTCTATGGATATGGCGATATTAGCGCTCCATGGGCACTCGAACCAAGTAAATTCTATTGTGAAAAGGATATCGTCTCCATGGAGATTGCAAAAGGTACAGTGTCCGATCAAATCATTACGAGCGCAAGCGTTGACGAGCGTTTTCTTCTCTATTTATATGCAAGACAATCCGGTCGTTGGATCGAAGAAGTGACGGGCTTGAACCCTTCTCTACATAAGGAAGAAATCCTCAAATTCTGTCCTATTCATCATGTAACTAAGGAATTCCCCCCTACATTGTTACTGCACGGAACGAACGATGTAGATGTGCCGTATGAACAATCGGTATTCATGAGAGCTGCGCTAGTGAAAGAAGGAGTACCGGCAAAGCTTATTACTATTCCAAACGGAGAGCATGTATTTGAAAAAGATTTCGATAACCCTGTTGTGCAAAAAGCTCTTCATCAGGTGATTGATTTCCTTCAGCTTCATCTTGCTGAGTAGATCTGTAGAAGAACAGGAAAATCCGGCACTAAAATAGTGCCGGAAAATATAGGAGACCGCATGAATTATTTCTTGTTTAATTCGTGGAAATGCGTCCATAAATGATCGCAATCTTCTCTAGCTTCCACTTTAATCATATTAACAACACTCTCATCATGACCCACAAAATATTCGCGAAGGTGAATGTCAGAGAAGCCGTGCTCTTTCGCATCATCTCTTGTGCTGCAATAATGAACTTCCTTAACCCCTGACCAAATGATAGCACCCATACACATTGGACACGGCTCACAGGTGGCATAAATTACGCAATCCGATAAGTCCATCGTGTCTAGCTTTTTGCAAGCTTCTCGGATAGCTACCATTTCTGCATGTGCAGAAGGATCTGTGTCTCTCATCATTGTATTGCTAACCGCTGCAATCACTTCATCGCCTCGAACAATCGTTGCACCAAACGGGCCACCAAATTTCTTATTCATACCCTCGATCGTTGCATCTACGGCCAATTTCATGTAATCCATTTCAAAATTCCTCCTCTAGTTTAATTGGGATGATTTTAGTGTTTTGCTAAAGATGGTGTATAGAACAAAAGAAACAATTAAGCCACTAAAGAAAGCAAAATCATTCATCCTAACTAGGAAGGGGATACCCTTAAGAAATGCACCTGACATAGGAAGGATGAAGCTGACTGCTAGAACAGCCATCGCAACAGGATTGTAACCATTCTTATATTCACCATTGCTGCCTGCTGGGACATAGATATTATCAAGATTTAATACTCTTTTCCGATGAATAAAGAAGCTTGAAAGCATAATGCCCGCAATTGGACCAAAGATGGACCCAATAAAGCTATAGAAGTAGAATAAGGTCGTTGTACTTTCTACAAGCTTCCATGGCAAAATCAAAGTTCCAACAACGGCTGTTAAGACACCTGCAGTCTTTACAGTGAATTTTTTCGGGAAAAGAGATGACATTTGCAAGCCAGCTGGCAATAGGTTTGCAAACACTACGAAGGCGATTGCTCCTACGTTTAGCGCTAGAATCAATACAACAACAGCGAAAGTGTTTTCAATTTTATCAATGGCATGAACGATATTGAAAATCGGTTCACCAAACGCAATTTCTGTACCCGCGATTAAGGCCACACAAGTGATAGCAAAAAGAATATAAGACAAGATAAACCCTACTGGCAATCCAATCATAGCCGCTTTTGGTGATTTCGCACGATGTGTGAAGTCCGACATATTCACAACAGGACCCGCCCAGTTAGATACCAATGCACTCACGCAAGCAATAAAGACTAATGGACTTGAGCTTGGGTTCGCTGGTACATACTCTAAAATCGGACCAAACCCTCCAGCAATCTTGATCGCCCAAACAGCAGCACCAATAATAAACACATACACTACTGGGGAAGACCAGTTACCGAACTTACCTAATGTTTTCATTCCACCTAAGAACAACAGAACCGTTGCTGTCCAAAGAATCGCATAGGAGATCATTGTCGGGAATGCTAACCCGAATAGTGTGAAGCCACCGCCTAAATCCATATAATTCGGAATAAATCTAGCAAATATAACATTTAATGATTCTGCACCAACAACGGTAGTGGTTCCAAAGAATACTAATCCGGCAACAAGTCCTCGTATCAATGCCGGTATAATTGCTCCTTTTACCCCAAATGAATCACGAAGCAACATCGCGAATGGCAGCCCATATTTGGAGGCAGAATATCCGTTTAAAGCATAAAATGCGGAGACAATAATGGCCGAAAGCATAACGGCAAAGAGCACCTGTGTTGTATCCAATCCTAAGACGAAGAAGCCTGCAACTGTCATATACGACATAATATTATGAACAGCACCCATCCAAAGGGTTATATAGTTGGACATTCCCCAGTCTCTTTGCTCAGGCTTCTTGGGCAGTAATTCCTCACCGTAACCGTATGATTTGTACCTATCATAATTTTGTTCCAACTTTGCTTGATCCATATCTACACTTCCCCTCGCTTAAATTACTTCACGATATGAGTGCCTGCCTGTTCATTGATCGCATCTTTCAAGCTTTCCGGATTCGTAATAATAACTCGCGTTCCGCTGTTCTCTAAGAAGCTTAAACTTGCCTCGATTTTAGGCAGCATACTTCCTGCTGGGAAGTGATTTTCTAGCACATATTGTTTAGTCTCATTAACCGTCATTTTGGAAAGCTCTTTTTGATTCGGCTTACCATAGTTGATGCATACTCTAGACACTCCCGTTGTAATAATTAAGGTCTCCGCATGAATTTGCTCTGCTAAAAGACTCGTTGCAAAATCCTTATCGATGACTGCATCAACACCTTTGTACGTGTTATCATCAGACTTCACGACTGCGATACCTCCACCACCTGCAGCGACAACGACAAAGCCCCCGTCGATTAATGACTTAATCGCGTCTTTCTCCACAATATCTATAGGTCTTGGGGATGGAACTACTCTACGGTATCCTCTGCCAGAGTCTTCTACAAAGCTCCATTCCGGATGTTCTCTTTTCATTTCTTCCGCTTGCTCTTTGGAAAAGAAGGATCCTACTGGTTTCGTCGGATTCTTGAAATTAGGGTCTTCTGAGCTTACTTCGACTTGTGTAATCACCGTAGCCACATTCTTGTGGATCCCTCTAACTGCAAATTCGTTAATTAAAGCTTGTTGAATTAAATAACCGATTCCACCTTGTGTATCGGCTCCACAATTCACTAGTGGAACAGGAGACATGCCGGCAATTTCATGTGCAATCTCAGATCTTCTTAGCCCAAATCCTACCTGTGGTCCATTACCGTGTGTAACGACGACATTGTAGCCCTCTTGCACCATATCAACAATATTAACGACAACTTCTTTTACTGCTTCAGATTGGTCATGAATTGAATCCAGGCCATTTTCCTTGACCAATGAGTTCCCGCCAATAGCAACGATTACAGTCTCTTTCATCTGATGCCTCCTATGTTGCAATTCTTATGCGCTAACCGAGTAACTCAAGAGATTGCTTTTTGTGTGAGTGGTATAACGGATTTGTTGGATCATTTTTAATTGCGTTCTCGATAGCCTCAATGGCCTCTTTATGCTTACCAAGCGATCTTAGACTGTTCGCCTTATGGAAGGAGAAGTCATATCTATTCGGCTGAAGCGCTAGCAACTTATCCATCTCGATAACTGCTTCTTGGTGTCGCCCAAGTTCTCTTAAATAATTGGATTTGTGGTAGCGATAGAACGTTTCATTAGGCGCCAGCTCACAGGCTTTATCATATTCCTGAAGAGCTTCCTCCGGTTTTTTCCACAGTCTTAAACAATTCGCTGTATAGAAATAAAATTCTAAATTAGTAGGTTCAATAGATAAAACGCTTTCATAGCATTGAAGTGCCTCTTCGTATCTCTTTAATTCCTGCAAGAAATAACCTTTATAATAGATGAAATCCAGGTTGTCAGCATCTACTTCCAGCGCCCTGCCTATGACAGATATAGCTTCTTCATATTGATCGTTGTTAGCGAGAGCCTTTGCCTGCTTCACATATTCATTATTTTCTTGGAAGCTTTGTTCTAGAATCTTCACGACTTTATGCTGACCGTTCTCTTCAGCACGTTGTAGGGATGAGAGCCCATCTCGATCAGGCAAATGCACATCTGCCCCTGCATGAACAAGCGCTTCAATAATGTCAGAATATAGTCTTCCGCCATTCCCCAATATGACTGCTTCAAGTAGGGCTGACCAGCCTAAGTCGTTGACATGATTCACTGGAACCCCAGCATCAATACACACTTCTACTGTTTTTAAATAGCCCTTTTCACTCGATGGTAACAGCGCTGTTCCTCCAAATCGATTCACGCTCTTCAAATCAGCTCCACCAGCAATCATGAGACGCAAGATTTCATAAAAGCCATTTGCTGCTGAGCAAATGAACGGTGAGAGTTGTGTAATATCTCTAGTGTTTACGTCACTTCCTGCTTCTATTAATCTTTTAGCAATCGCAATTTGATTGTTTTGAGTTGCCGCCATTAACGCTGTTCGCCCTGCAGCATCTTTATAATCAACATTGGCACCTTCGCCTAATAGTTTCTCAACAGAAGCCAGCTCTCCCTGTTCACTCGCCTCAATAAGTTTTATATTTAAGGATATACTATCCAAAATTGTTCACTCCTTCACAACCTAGCACGTGATGTTCGTCTAGTTCGAAATAAGAATGGTGGGCTAAGCAAGTTAGCCCTCTTCTTATTTAATATTTTCACTTAATGCAAGTAATGCTTGTTCAAATGCTTCGATTGGAGGGTTAACGATACCTGCACCAATCATTCCAATCCCCGCATCTTTATGTGCAATGGCTGTATTGATAATCGGCATAATTCCTGTTTGGATGACTTTTTGAATATCAATACCTGTTGGAATCCCTATAAAGTCAAGCATTGGAATCGTTACATTAGGATTTTCAGTGGTTGTGATTTCTGCCATTTTTGTGGTGTAACTGATTGCATCATCAACGGTACCCCCCACAAGCGAAACAATAGCCGGTGCAGTTGCCATAGCAAATCCGCCAATTCCATAGGTCTCCGTAATCGCACTGTCACCAATATCAAGACCAGAATCCTCAGGTTTGTAACCAGCGAACATAGGACCAATTACTTGTTGTGCAGGACCTGTAAACCACACGTTTCCAGCGATTCCACTCACACGGATACCGAATTCCACTCCGTTACGAGCCATTGTGGTAACAATGGTACTATTCTCAATGCCATGCGCAGCATCAAGGGCACATTTACATAGCGCCATCCATGTCGGACCCGAGAAATAATCGCTGCTGCTAACGAATTCAAACACTTCTTTTTTCTGCTCAACAGTGAAATCGGTTTGGATAATATAAGGCGTTAGTGCTTGAATGAGCAGGGTTGTTCCAGCTACATTTCGGTTATGACACTCGTCCCCCATATGAAGGGCTTGTGAGAGCATTAGGCGCAAGTCAATCCCATTTGGATTAAGTTTCATCGCATCTCTTAAAATAGGACCCAATACATCTCGCATCCAAATCAAACGCTGGATAACACTCTCGTCATTAGCACCCATACGAAGGATTTTGGACATTTGTTCACTTAAATTTGTATAGGCAATATTTCCATAAGTTTTATTCTCAACAATATGCATAAACATGGAAGCCGATGTTACACCAGCCATGGAACCAACACAGTTATGTTCATGACATGGCGAGAAAATAATCTCTCCAGACGCGGCTAGTACAGCTGCTGCTTCAATATTGGGGGCAAGTCCTTCAAATACAATAGCCCCTGTTATCGCACCTTTCATCGGACCATTCATTCGTTCCCAAGTGATTGGCGGGCCAGCATGTAAAATCGTATTTTTCGTCATACCAGGAACCACATTGATCGCTTGGTCAAAGCCAACTAGTACCGGTTGCGAGTTAATAATTCGCTCAACAGCCTCTTTGTTAGCAGCTTCAATCTTATCTGTAACACTTGGGTCTTCAAGCTTATCCAGCGCAGCAATTAATTCTGGATTCCCTCTGCCTGGCGGCGTCCACTCCAAGTGAGTTACATTCGCGTTTTGTTTTAACAAATCATCTCTAAAGTTCGCAATGCCTACATTTATGACATTTAGTTTATTCGTAAAAAGTTCATTGATTTTACTCATGACTATTCTCCTTTCACAACGAATTCTCTTGCTAGTAGACCTGCGTTCTGACTGCTGCTAGCATGTGTAGCACCAGAAGCTAACAATTTATTTATTTGACCTTCAATATTTTGACTATCTAGCTCGGTTCCAAGAATGTATCCAATAATCTCTAGATGTCTTCCTTCATCTTCAGCGGCTTGCTTCGCTTCGATAATCGCTGGAAGCATTGCGCCTACAGGATCTTCGTGTGCTCCGAAGCCTAGAACAAAGTCCATCACAATAACACCGACAGAAGGATCTTTCGCTTCTTGAATAAATCTTTCAATCCGAGTGGATGGATCTATCATTGGATGTGGCTTACCTTGTGTAAATTGGTCGTCTCCGAAGTCAATAAAGGTATGATCTTGGCTTACTCTAACATCTTTTAAGCGATATTCAGGATCTCTCTGAATGTTACTGTAGACATTATCGAATTTCTCCATAGCAATGTGCATCGCTTCATCACAGAGCGTACCGCCACTAAATAGTCCACGGATATATTTTTGCTGAGGATTTAACTTCGCACGCACTTCTTCAATAAGCGGAAGATTTAACGCACGTTTGTTAAGCTTCGATTCGTCTGCTCCAGCTAAAAGTACCGCTTTAAGTGCCGCTTCTTTTGACATTTTTGCAAAATGACCGCCAGCTTGGGTAACCTTTTCTTCATTCCCACCCACAAACCAAACCACGACTGGTTTCTTACATTGTTTAATTTGTGCTAGTACTTTCTCTTCTACACTTGGTGCTGGTGGTTTAGATACGAGAACAATAACCTTTGTTGCATCGTCCTCTTCTAACGCTTTAATTCCGGCCAGCATCATAATGCCGCCAACCTCTTCACTTAGATCTCTACCGCCTGTACCGATCAACTGTGTGATTCCACCGCCAAATTCATGAATACGAACCGTTACCTCTTGGCTACCTGTTCCTGATGCGCCAACGATCCCGATATTGCCTTTTCTCACGGCATTCGCAAAGCACAAAGCGACATTACCAATAATCGCAGTACCACAGTCTGGCCCCATCATTAGCAAGCCTTTTTCTTGGGCTAAAGTCTTTAATTCAATTTCATCTTCAATACTTACATTGTCGCTAAACAGCATGACGTGAAGATTATTTTCAAGAGCTTTTCTTGCTTCTCTAGGAGCGTAGCTCCCATTTACGGCAATAATCGCTAAGTTAGCTTCAGGAGTACCGTTTACAGCTGAGGTAATTGTTGAGTATTTAACCTCACTCTTTCCTTTAGAGGAATCTTTCTTTTTCGTTAACAAATCATTGATGCTTTCGAAAGCACCCTCACATAGTTCTTCAGAGGCAGCCTTCACAATAATCACTAAGTCACTTGTTTTGGCACTTTCTACTTCAGGTGTCATCAAGCCCACATTTCTAATGACCTCTTTATTCATTTCAGTACCCATTGCAATAATGGCTTGTTCTACGATTTCGATCTGATTCGCTTTTGTTGAGAGTGACATCAAAGATACGGAATCGATATAAGTGTTTGGTTTTACTAAAACTTGAACAGTCATACTTGTACCTCCCATTTACTTGTTCATTTCCAGCCCTGCAACAATTCCTAGAGCTATATCAGTACCCGAAGTGGACCCTATAGCCAGTACCCTATCTAAAGCCAATAGCAATTCCTCTTCGCTACCTCTAAATAAAGCTTCCATTAAGTCACTTATAGACTCTCTTACCTGGCCAACTGCTGCTTTAGCTAATGCCATATAGCTGATATCATTGGTTAAAGCCTTCGCATGTAAGACGACTTCTTCACAAAACGATTGGTGTAAAAAGTATTGATGATTCTCGATGCCCATGACGGTAAACAATCCCACCAAGAAATCATCACCGGCTGGCGTTAAGCCTGGTCCAAGGCCTATGAGCGAAGTTGCATGTGTGATTGCAGTAGAGATTCGCTTGTTTTGCAATTCCGATACAAGTAACTGCGTCCGTTCATGAAGCATTCTAGACATTTCATCGTCAAAAGGATTGCTGCTCTTGAAAGCCCTTTCAATTTTGCTGTTATTTCCGTGAAGTTTGATATATTGCTTCATGGTGGATACATTCATTATTAAGACATCAGCTTCTGAAGGATATTTAGGCAGTTTACAATTCCATTTCTTAACACCATTCATTGTGATAGACATCTTATTAGCAATTGATAAAACGGAATGATCTGAACTTACAATGTCATTCACCCTGATATCTGCTTCTTCAAAGTGTTCTAAGTCAATAATAAGTGTATTTGGAGCATTATCAATTCCCTTACACGCAATAGTATACAAATCTCCACGATCCAAACATTGAATATTGATTGTGCGATTAAACGTGCTATGAACAAAACCATGAAACTTATGATGAATGATTCGTTGAATAAATTCTCCATCACCGGATTTCGCAAATCTCACTAGAGTCACCTCTGTTTTAATTCCTTATATTTTCAAAAAGGTGATTGACCTCCTTTTCACTTCAACAGATGGATGAATGCATTGAATAATACGATTTGGTTACATCGTACAAAGGCAACGACGAGCGTAACTACCTTACGCACTTAATATATAATATACTGGTAGGGATCGTCATCGTTTAAGCGAACCAAAAAGAGTGCATCCTATTTGTGCATGTTATACAAGCGAATGTGTTAAAAGTGTGTCTGAGGAGCGTGCCAAAAATTGCTAACCGTTAAAGACTTAATGAAGATCAAGGCTATAGAGGGAATAAAAATTGTTGCTGGAGAACAAGGCATTGATAAATCCATATCCATCGTTAACATTATTGAGAATCCTGACGCCTTTGACTGGCTTTCACCTAACGAACTACTCTTATCAACAGGCTACATCTTTAAAAATAATGCAGAACTACAAAATCGAATTATTAAGGAACTTGCGGAGCTGAACTGTTCAGGATTGGTTGTAAAAATGAAACGGTACTTTGACAAGCTTCCTCAGAACATGATTGATGAAGCCAATAAGTATGGGTTGCCCCTTTTAGAACTGCCCTTTGAATACACACTCTCTAACATGATCTCGATCATTAATGAGAAGGTTTCCGGAAGATATGATTTGCTCAATAGAAAGACTTTAGATATACATAACTTGTTCTTCAAAATCACCCTCGAAGGCGGTGGTATTGCCAAAATAACTTCCATGTTATCCGAAACGATTAGTAATCCTATTATTGTCGTAGACAAGGATTGGCGATTATTGCATCACACTGAACATGCGAAGAACAACAGTCCTCTTGAGTATTATCTTGATTTTTCAAATCGACAGCCTGTTTTTAATAAAGCGTTCATCGATACTATTCCTACCAATCTAAATGAAATGAAAAAGTCTATTAAGAGGACCTATCATTCAGAAGGTGCAGAAATAAAATGTCGAGTGATTCCTGTCGCTGCTTCTAACTATATTTATGGCTATATTGTGATTTGGCAGACAGTGCAAGAGCTATCAGAATTTGATTACATTATTTTGCAGCAAGCCTCCACCATCATGGCACTCGAGCTGATCAAAGCAAAGGAAATTAGCGAACTTGAAATAAGAATTAAGCAGGACTCCATTGATGATTTACTTTCGGGGAAAATATCATCCCATGAAGCGCTGCAAACCTTATGTTATTTACATGGATTAAATCCGGGCTATATGTATTACAGTATGGTGATAAATATTGAAATGAATGAAGCAGACAAGTTTGAAGATATGATTATCGGAAAGTACAAAATGGAGTCTATTGCAAAAAAATGTGTGGACATCATTTATGACTTGTCGCATAAAGCGATTGGAGAAATAAAGTGCTTTTATAGAAATAATAGAGTCATCATTCTAGTAGGGCAAAATGAAGAAAGACCTCCTGTTGCGATTAGTGATGCCAAGTTATATGCAAATGAACTGCTTGAGGTACTTATTGAAAGAACGAAGGAAACACTCCTAATAGGCATTGGTCAGCAATACAGTACAATCAGCTCGCTGCATAATAGCTTTTCTGAGGCGAACGAAATGATTAAATTGATGCAACAAAAAAACCTTCAAAACAAGGTCTCACATTTCGAAGATTATTCGGTTTACCATCTGTTGGAAGCTAATATCAAAGTCGTTGCCTTAGAAGAATTTTTTCGGAAGTGTCTAGGTAAAATCTATGATCATGATCAATTACATGGTACAAGCTACATGTTAACTTTAGAAAATTACTTTATTAACAATCTGAATGTCACCGAAACTTCAAAGGCTATGTTTTTACACAGAAACACACTTATCTATCGCATTGAGAAAATAAAGGAAATCCTAAATCTGGACTTAAAGCATTCAGAAGAATTACTACGAATTCAAATAGCGCTAAAGATATTTAGTATTTTAAATAAAACGATTTAAAAAAACTCCCCATACAGCAGCAGGGTTCATTATTACACCTGTCTACTACATGGGGAGTCTTTTTATACATACTTATCTCGGCCAGACAACATTCCAAACGTTGTAACTACTCCAGAGATAACGATCAGTGTGATCAGTGGAATCGTCCACACTTGGGTCATATCGTATAAATAACCGATCAATATAGGTCCTATGGCTGCAAGCATATATCCCGTGGATTGAGCCATTCCAGATAATTCTGCAGCTTGATTTCCGTTTCGGGCACGAATTCCGATATAACTTAGCGCCAATGGGAAATTCCCTCCCAAAGCGATACCAATCAAGATAATACTTAGGATCATTATGGGGTAAGATGAGCCCATGCTTAGGCCACCATAACCAACAATGGAGCACATGCCTAATGCGAATGCAATCCATACTTGAGAGCGTAGTCGTCCTGCAAGAATCGGAACAAGAAAACTAACAGGTACGCCAACAATTTGTGTGAAGGATAATAACCAGCCTGCTGTACCCCTACTTATGCCATAGTTATATAAGATTTCAGGTAACCAAGACATCGTTATATAAAATAATGAAGACTGAAATCCCATGAATAGCGCTATTTTCCAAGCGAGTGGTGAACGCCAGATTTGCTTAGCACTGATCCTTACACTTTTCACTGCATTATCTTTGGCTGGATTTAATCTAATTAGAAGGATCCATACCACGATCGCTATGATTGTCGGAATTCCCCATACGATTAAGGCTCCGTCCCACCCAAGCTTCAGACCATGGGCTAGAGGAATACTAATACCTGATGCTAACGATGCGAACAATCCCATTGAAGTGGAATAGATACTTGTCATTAGACCGAACTTTTGTGGGAATTTCTCCTTCACAACTACCGGCAATAGAACATTTCCGATGGCTATCCCTACTCCAATCAATAGCGTACCAAAGAAAATAAAGAGTGTCATTGAAATGGAACGAATGCAAATTCCGACCAAAAGAATAACCAAACCTAACAATAGCGTCTTCTCGTTGGATAAACGAGCAGCGATTCTAGGAACGAGAGACGACATAACAGCGAAGGATATCAAAGGTATACTCATTAATAAACCTGCACTCCAGTGTGCAAGCCCCACATCTTCTTGAATAACGCCTACTAATGGACCTACCGATGTAATCGCAGGGCGTAAATTAAAGGCTATCAGAACAATCCCCGAAATGAGTAAAATGATATATAACGAATTCTTGTTGTCTTGTGTCTGTGGTGAATGCAAAAACTAAATCTCCCCTCAACTAATCAAATGCCAAATGATCTTCAGAATGTAGCATTAGTTATAACATATAAGAAAGTAGTTTAAAAGTATAAAGTAGCAAGGAGGCGTACCCGTTTCGCATACAAAGAGATAAAAGCGGAAGCGTTCACCTAAGCGAACACGTTAATCCTAATTAAAAGACAAAGCTGTACCAAGTAGCCATTTTCATGACTTTGGTACAGCTTCTTTGTGCTGATTTTATGTTTAGATTTCGTACCACTTGATCTCATTCGCTTCCAGCTTGAGTGAGAAGCTAGAGCCATCACCACGATAAACGACAGTTTCCTGTGGCTCATAAGTGTTGTTCACGACGCAGTATTTACCATTTTTAACATAGGCATGAACCTCAACATTATAGTTTTCACTGAACCAGCGATTTAGCTCGTGGTCGCTGTGAGTGCTCCAGAGAATTGCACGGTAAAGTAAGCGACTGTTCTCAAAACTATAAGGCAATCCACTGATGTAGACAGATCGTCCACTACCGAATTCATTCACTGCAAGTTGAACTTCTTTATCAACCTGACGAAGGACAGTGGTGCCTTCGAGAGCGAATATATTCTTCTTTCCTTCACCGAAATCGATAATCTTCTTTCCTTTATCATCTACTCCGAAGTCTTCAGTAATAAAATGATCCTGCTCTTCCCAGTTATATTTATCATAACCGAGAGTGAATCCTTTTTCTTGCTCTACACCGAGGATGCTTGCAAGCTGGAAGTACCTTCCGTTCGCTTGATGAGCTGCGGGTTCGCCCACTCCAATGAATCCTCCGCCCTCATGAACAAATTGCTTCACTGCTGTTACAATATCTGTATCCAGCCACCAATCCCCACCTGTGTAGGCCGTATCGCCATCCCCTACATTCAAAATGACATCGATTCCTTTAAGGATAGAGGGGTCATTCTTAATATCATCAAAGCTAATGAATTTGACATCAAAGGGTGCACCAGATAACGTCTCTATGATCCCTGCATAGCTATAATTTTGTTTTTGATAAAGGGCATGATGAACCATATGATTACCCCATGCACGCATTTTACCCCAGCAGTTGAGTACTGCAACGGTTTTGACACTGTACGGTGTTGTTCCGTGTACATTATCATACAAAGTACGGAATTCATCACACACACTCTCGATGTAGCTCATGAAATCCGGAAAATCCAGTGCCAGCTTCAAATATCCACCATAACCAATTCGGTCAATCGGCTTACGAAGGATCGCTCGTCTTGCTGTGACCCAGTTTACTTTGGCTTCACGTACAGGATCTCCACCCTCATAGAACGTATCCGGGAAGAAATACGGTAGGAAACGTCCCTCTGTATAATTCACACCAGGTATATCGCTAATCAGCCGAAGGGTGGAACCATTGCCTACACTACCGACAACAGCATCTACCCCAATCGATGAGAACTCTTCCATAAATGGCTCGGTACCAATCCAGTGATCACCAAGAAACATCATGGCTGTCTTTCCATATTCGTGAGTAATATCGACTAATTCCTTAGCAAGCACGGCGACCTCACGCCGCTGAAATGCCTGAAAGTCTTGGAACTCCTTGGTCGGAATGCGATAGTTATTATTATAGTAGCCCTGATCAATGATATATTCGGCTCTAAACGGATAGCCCATCTCTTGTTCAAATTGTTCAAGAATATAAGGACTAACCGATGCTGAATAACCATACCAATCCACATATTTCTCACGTGCAAGCTCATCGAAGACGAGTGTGAATTGGTGGAAGAAAGTCGTAAATCGAATGACATTGACATATGGATGTTCATCAATAAATTGACGTAGTCGTTGCATTGTGAACTCACGCGACTTCGGTTGGCGAACATCAAAGGTGATCTGAGGCTCAACATTTTCCCAACCATTCGTGACCGCATTGTACATATGAACGGGATCCCACATAATATAGGCTAGAAAACTAACCGTGTAATCGTGGAAGGGACTTGCTTGAATAATAACACTGCCCGTTTCTTCGTTATAGCTCCATTGCTCAGTCGATAGCACATCTCCTGTTGTACGATCGATAACTTCCCACCAGCGCTTGATATCGTCACGAGTATTCACTTTCAGCATATCTGGATAAAGTCCCTTCATTAAAGGGATAATTAGACTAGAGCCTTCAGCTGTATAAAAAGGCGTCATAAGATACATCTGCTGTATTTCATCCGAATTTGCTTTTGCCCATCCATTTTCTTTACGAGTGGTATAGTAAGTAGAATACACCTTAGCATCGATATCCCGTAATTCTGCGGGAAAGTCAGTACCATCGCAATCACGTACTGCATCCGCGCCCCAGCGCTTCATAACTTCTATCGTTTCAGGAATAACATCCAGATCTGTGGGTATCGTGACCCGTCCTTTGTTCATCTTTCATAACTCTCCCTTTACTTAAATTTCCGATTATAGAACCAGAGAAGACCTATTAGAAGTGCCAGCCCCAGTAGCATAATTCCGAGCCCGGGTGCACCAATATTTTTTTGCCCAATAATAACGAGTACTAGCGCGAAGATGAAGACAATCAGCATCAACAAATTGCGTAACGGATTACTCATGGTATCACCTTAACCTTTCAACCCGCCCATGGTCATGCCTTGGGTAAGCTTCTTTTGTACTAACATATAAAGAATAAGGGTTGGCAGCATGACTATTACTAGACCTGCATACATTTGTCCATATTCGACAGCTGATTTCTGAGCAGCCATGAGATTCATTAAACCAACTGGTAATGTTCGAAGTCCTGGCTTCGTCAGTAAAGTCATCGAAATGATATATTCGTTCCAGAAGGAGAGGAAATTAAACAAGATAACCGTTACAATGCTAGGTTTAGCCATTGGCATAATAACCTGCACCATCGTTCGGAAATAGCTTGCACCATCTACAGAAGCAGCTTCTTCAAATTCCCTAGGTAATGATTTAAAGTAGCCCCCCAATAGATAAATCGTGAACGGAAGCGCCATTGCAGCATAGACAAGTGCCAGAATGAATAAATTATTCAGGAGTATCGGCTGTCCAAATAAATTGCGAGCGACCTTGTCACCGTTATTGAGCATAAGGAAGATCGGAACAACAATATAATTCACATTGATAAATAATCCTGCCATAAACATCAAATTTAAGATGACGCTTCCCTTGAATTTATAACGTGCAAGCACATATGCAGCAGGTAAGGCAATGACCAGCAGAAGCGCGATCGCAATCACAGTTACGATTACGGAGTTGAACATGTAACTGCCCATCTTAGCTTTCTGCCAAGCATCCGCGAAGTTTTGTAGATAAATTCCTTTTGGAAGAGCCCAAGGATTAGCATAAAACTCTACATTCTGTTTGATGGAGGCCATAAACGCCCAAGCTACAGGGACGATGATGATAATTGCTAGTAGGATCAGCACAACATAGATGAGGACCTTATACAACTTATCGCCGGCTCCATGATGTGTGAGTTTATTATTATTCAAGTTGTCCCCTCCTTAATATTCCAAATGTTCACGTCTAGTGACTGCGTTTAGGATAGCAGCTAGTGCGAATGAGAACAGGAACACAATTACACCGATTGCCATACCGTAACCATACGAAGAGTTGGTATACGCCTCTTTGTACATATAGCTCAAGAATACCTCAGTAGAACCGTCAGGCCCGCCTCCGGTCATCGCCACAACAAATAGGAAGCTCATATTGATTGTGCTGATGACGAAAAAGGTAAGGGTTGTACGGATATTTGTCCAGATTAAAGGGATCGTAATAGTGAAGAATTGATGTATCCTACTTGCACCTTCAAGGTCAGCGGATTCATATAAGCTTTCAGGGATATTTGCCATACTTGCCATATACATAACCATGTAATAACCGATAGCCTGCCAGATCATAGCGCCTGCGAGTGAGAAAATAACGATTTTCTGATCACCCAACCAAAGTGTTGGGTCTGATGTTGCTTCGCGGAATAAATTTAAGAATGCATTTAGCAGTCCGCTATTTGGATCATAAATTGCAGAGAATATTGCACTGATAACAACAACAGATAGAATGTTCGGGATGTAGAAGATAACTCGTAATACATTTTGTCCTTTTAGATTTTCTCGTGAAAGCATGGACGCGAACACTAGAGCAAAAGCAAACGTAATGATCGTAACTAAAATGATAAGTAGAAGACTGTTCTGAAACGCTTGATAAAATTTATCACTTTGAAAAAGCTTCTCGAAATTTTGCAGCCCTACAAAGGTTTTGTCATCTGTGTATCCACCCCATTTGTACGTGGACATACGGAATACATTGATTGTAGGTATAATTAGAAAAACAACGAATAGGATTATGGCGGGAGCAATACAGAAGAAAATAAAACGCCCTTGTCCTTTCTTGATTTCCATTGGTCCATCTCCTTCTTAAGGTAAAAATAATGGTGGCAGCTTCGCGCATGCCACCATTGTTCACAGATTGAATTGGTATCCAGCATTGCCTTTAATTATTTCAACGCTCCACGTAACTGATCGCTTGCTTTCGTAATCGCTTCAACCCACTGTGCTTGTGTCTTAGCCTTAGTCACAAGGGAATCCACGGTACCAAATACGGTATCCGAAATACTTACCCCTTCAACCGGATCTGTTGTAGCAAATGCCCCCATAGCTGCCTTTGCACCACCATCATAGATGCTATAGAAGAGTTTATTGTCACCTTCCAATTTGCCTGCCATACCGTTAATAGGTTGGACTGCACCTACTTTAGCAAAAATGCCTGCTGCTTCATCTGAATAAAGATAAGCAATAAATTGTTTTGCAAGATCTGCATTTTTAGCTTTCGCAGGAACCCAGATTTGTTCAAAGAAGGTGTAGGAGTATCTATCACCACCAGCTTTTACAGCTGGTAGAGCAGTGAATCCCCATTTAAATCCTTCAGCACGAGGTGCTTGACCCATTTCACCAACAACCCATGTACCGTTTGGCATGAAGATAGCTTTGTTATCAAGAATAAGCTGTTGATTCTTAGTGAAGTTGTCTTTATTTCCATTCGCCGGAACTGTTTTTTCAGTATAGGAAGCTAACTTATTAATAATATCAAATGCTTGTGTTGCTTCTGGTGTTTGCCATATTCCTTCTGTGTAATGCGTCGCTTTGGTGAAGAAATCAGGACCCCCAACTTCGTTAAGCAAAGCATAGAAGAATGAATCGAAATAACCGGTCGTTGGATAGGAGAACAATGCAATTCCATCAGCCTTAGCTTTGTCTCCTAATGCCCACATTTCATCCCAAGTCGTAGGGACCGCCCAGCCTTTCTTCTCAAGTAAGTCAGCATTGTAGAACAGACCCGTTGGGCTATAGAACATTGGCATTAGGAAGGTTTTCCCATCACCATAAGGGTTCGTAATAGTTGTATCCGTAAACCCAGGAATAAGCTTGTCCTTTACGGTAGCACTCTCACCGGGAACAGTCATTGAAAGTACGTCTGTAAGATCAGTGAGGTTATTGTCCTTAATGAAGGTTTCTGTCAAACCTTTAGGCTGACCTACGGCAAGATGGATGACGTCAGGAAAATCTCCTGATTTCATACCAGGTCCGATAACATCTTCAAGGCTTTTGTCGATCGTTGATTCAACTTTCACACCAGGGTTAGCTTTTTCGAATCCAGAAATTACCTCTTTCCATACATCAGATCCGTAAGCGGTTTCTAAAGCGGCTAGCTTAAGAGTACGAGTTTCGGCAGTCGAATTAGAGTTCTTCGATGTGTTGGTGGCATCTGTAGATGTGGAACTAGAATTACTTTCAGTATTACCACCACAGGCCGCAAGACTTAGAGACAGTGCAGCTGTAAGTGCAAGGCTAAGAACTTTTCTCATAATAACCCTCCATATTTATCTTTTTATTGATGCTGTAAACCGCATACATAGGAGCTTTCTTACTCATTCATCTTATCCGATCGTTCGAGTTTCTTTCAACAAACATGTTGCCGTTCATTTTATATATCTTGCTTTATTAGAATTTTTTTATAAATTATTGACTATTTCAATTTATTGTTATGCAGTCTAGTAATTGTGGTAAAGTAAGCTTATATCAACGCAAAGGACTGACCTTATTTGGGAAATGTACGTTATTCGCTACCTGGTAAAGGACGTGGAGAAATTCCCGCCAAGTTAATCTATGTCAGTTCCTCTATTTATGAAGGTGATTGGTACAGCATGCGTCATTCTCATAATTTTTCCGAGCTTTTTTATGTCCGAAGCGGGCGGGGAAACTTCATTGTAGAGGATGAAATCTATCCAGTGAAGCAAGACGATCTAGTTATTGTGAACCCGAATGTGGAGCATACCGAGCTATCGGTTAGTAGTGATCCACTTGAATATGTCGTGCTTGCGGTTGAGGGGATGAGCTTTGACTTTGGCGATCGAAGTGCTAGCCGTAATCATGAGATCATCAATTATCGTAATCAGAGGGATGAGTTATTCTTCTATTTCAACGCCATGCTTCGGGAAACGGAAAATAAAGATGCAAACTATGAGGCCATTTGTCAAAACTTACTAGAGGTTGTAGTCACTATATTAATGAGAAACTCTGGCCATCCATTTTCCGTCGTGGCTACTCAAAAGGCTAACAAGGTATGTAGCAGGATCAAACGTTATATTGACTCTAACTATTCAGAGGAGATTTCACTTGACTATCTGGCAGAAAAAGCACATTTCAGCAAGTATTATCTGGTGCATACCTTTGCAAAATATTATGGGATGTCACCCATCAATTATTTAATTGATGTCAGGCTTCGTGCCAGTAAGGAGTTACTAGAAACCACGGATCTCTCCATCTCTCAAATTGCGGAATCTACTGGTTTTTCTTCCCAAAGCTATTTCTCACAAAGCTTCCGCCGAAGCTGTAATCTAACTCCACGCGATTACCGACTTCAGACCAAGAGACGAGTTCAATGACGGGCGTAGAATTGTTTAATAATTCCGCGAAAAAATCCTGAAAATCCAAACAAAAAATTTATATCCCTCATGGAACAGCGCGCACCGATTGAGTATCGGCACGCGCTGTATTTCTAAGCTAGATAAAGAGAAATATTTAATTGTTTGATTTTCTCAATCCACTCTTCTGATAAACCTCTATCGGTTACAATCGCATCAAAATCATTTAACGAAGCAAAGTAAGTGGATTTAACCATATCAAACTTAGAGGAATCAATCACTAAAATTTTCTCAAGGGCACAATTAATTGCCGCATTCTTTGTGTCCACTTCACAACTGTTCGTGCAAGTAATGCCTAATTTAGCATTAACTCCAGCAGCAGAAATAAATGCTTTTGTTGTTCGTGTTCTACTTATTAAATCCAACCCTTCTCTGCTTTCAAACATTTGAAGTTCTGGACGGTAATGACCACCAATAAGAATAAAATCCTTAAATCCTTTTTTATGAATCTCAATTAATGCGTTCATAGTACAGCAAACAATTTCCACAGAATGATTTGACGGAATATGTTCGATGATTTGAGCGGTTGTTGTACCAATATCAATAAAAATAATATCGTTAGGCTCGATTAGTGAAGCTGCTAACTTACCTATATTATATTTTTCTGATGCTCGATTATTTTTTTGAGTTGTCAAATCATATTCATCTTGTTTATTCTCATTAGGGTCAGAACCATTATAAATAACCGCACCTGAAACAACTTGAACGATTTTATTTTCTTTTAGATATTTAATATCTCGGCGAACAGTCATTTCTGTGACATCAAGTTGATGTGAAAGTTCTTTGATGGATGCGCCACTTTTATTTTTTAGGATTGATACAATTGTATTTACTCTCTCTTGCTTATCCATACCGGTTCATCCTAACTACTAATAATAAAGTATAATTATCAGAATTATACCATATCTAATACCCCAATACTTCCTGCCCTTTTACAATTTTAACTATGGCACTAGTTCCTAAACGGTCTGCACCCAAATCGATAAATGCTTTAGCATCATCCAAAGAGCGAATGCCTCCAGCTGCTTTAATCTTCACATTCTGACCTATGTTCTGTGCAAACAGGCTGACATCCTCTTTAGTTGCTCCAGCTTTTGAAAATCCAGTGGATGTTTTGATATAATCAGCACCAGCTTTTGTAACAAGCTCACATACTTTCACTTTTTCCTCTTGGGTGAGCAAACAGGTTTCAACAATAACCTTTAATACTCTACTTCCACATGCATTTTTAATGGCACGTATTTCGTCGCAAACTTCCTCATAACGTCCACTTTTTAAGAAGCCCACATTGATCACCATATCAATTTCCGATGCTCCATTTGTAATTGCGTCCGTTGCTTCAAATACTTTAACAGCTTGTGTACTATAACCATTCGGAAATCCGATAACTGTACATATTGCTATTTTGCCTTCAACATAATTTGCAGCTTCTCTAACATAAGCACTTGGGATACAAACACTGGCCGTCTGGTATTTCATCGCATCGTCACATAAATTCTTTATATCATCCCATGTAGCAGTAACATCAAGGAGGGTATGATCTACTTTTCCTAATATATCTTTAACATCCATTCTGTTCACTTCTCCCTTAATAATTAATTATAAAACATTTAAAATGTTAATATTCTAACAATTATTATTGCACTACATGTAACTAGTTTTTCCATAGCCATTGAAGGTGAAGAACCGAGCTCTGGGTGCGTGCAACTGCAACTAATAAGTGCTCCTAATATGTATCGGTTTAAGTTGCAATTCCTCAGTTTCCGCTACAAATCAGGTTTTTCCCCAATAACTCACAGGAACAACTACTGTTCTGAATCACACTCCTCCTTCTAATAACTCCAGGATATTTCATTTGTTACATTACCAATATATATTGTTACATTAATAACATATGTTTGAATTATAACACAATTATGAATATAGTCAATTAAAGTAAAGTTGAAGCCCTTATTCGTGTCATACACCAATACATAGGCAGGAGCATAGACTTTAGGTATCTGTTAATTAGAGGTATCTAAGGAGGTTAATAAGTGGGATATTTTCACTTCAGAAATCCGTACTATGTGTGCCCAGGTCGTAGTTTCCCCCCATTCCAACCAATGACTCCAGGTGGCATGCAATCAGGCGGACCCATGCCCATATATCCTGGAAGCGGCACCCAACTACCAGGAATGCAGACGCATTCTAGTGGTGGCCCAGTATTTGCATATCTAACCATCACTGATATTCAACCTTTCCTCGGAAAATGGGGCATTTTCACCTTAAGTAGTGGTCAAAAGGTTGTAGCCTATGTCAATACAGTTAATGCTGATTCAATTAGTGTGCTATTTGCAGATGGCAAAAGTGCTGTCATTGACGTAAAAATGATATCCATGGCTGAAGGGCCGTTTCCCACAATGCCAGCTACTCCTGGTAGTGGATCTGGCGGGGGACCTGGTAGTGGTTCTGGTAGTGGTTCTGGCAGCGGCCCTGGTAACTGCACTTGGAAAGAAATCCCCGGCCTTGGTTGGATTTGCATATAATAACTCACGATCCGTCTATGGGATTTTTCCTTCCGACGCATTTTTTTGTATTGTTTTACTAGATTACTTGTTGATATACGAAAAGGCCGCCGGATGATTTCCGACGACCTCTATAACTTCTCTTCAGGTTAAGTTATGATGCTGAGCAATAACCCCTTCTTGAGTTTGCTGATCCAACTTATAGCATATCAAAGCAATCACACATGCTGATATCGCCAGAATGGAAGCAGCTATAGGTAGGGAGATTAATCCTCCATGCTGGGCAACCACTCCACCAATTGCGGATCCTCCTGCGATTCCCAGGTTAGACGCTACTGGATTCAACGATGCAGCAAGGTCCTTCGATCTTGGTGAATACTGCTTGGCCAAATCTATCAAATAGAGCTGGGCTGGTGCGCTAACAATACTCGACATTACGGCTAGCATCATTAGTACGATCATTCCTAGAATCGAGATCGATGCGGTCAAACTAAAGACGATATAGACCACAGCTTGGATAAGAAATACGAATCTAAGCTTACTTACCGCATTTCCGGTTGCAACCTTGCCTCCAATCCAGTTGCTGACAATCGTGGCAATCCCGTATACAAACAGTACGCCACTAACCGAGCTCTTAGGAATATTCATCACTTGCTCCAGCAATGGTGTAATGTACGTGTACATCACAAACACCGCTCCCACTGCCGTAACTGGAATGAGAAACGCAAGAATAATGCGTCCATTCGTGAGCAGTTCGATCTGATCCTTAAGTGAGCTAGGTACAGGCTTCGGTAGTTTGCGTGGAATATAGGCATAATTTAGCGCTATGGCAATTCCGGCTAATACCCCATTTAGTACAAATGCTGCAGGCCAGTTGAAATACTGCCCTACAAAAGTGCCGATCGGTACACCAAATACATTCGCAACAGCGAAACCGCTCAAAATTGTAGCGATCGCTTTGCCTCTTTTCTCCGGGTCCACCGCTTCATTCGCTACCGTAATGGCTACAGAAAGAACAAAACCACATAGTACGGCAGTAACTATTCTAGTCACTAGCAGCATACTGTAGGTTCCAGTTATAGCACTCCACAAATTCAGCAGCAGAATCAATACAAGCGATACAAGAATCGTAATCCGTTTCGGGATACGGCTGAACAAAGACATCATAATGGGTGTGCCAATGGCATAAGCGATCGCGAAACCAGATACCAAGCCCCCGGCTGTCGCTAACGTTACTCCGAGGCTCGAGGATATTTCCGAGAGTAAACCAACGATAATATACTCCGTCGTACCCAGAATAAACGCCATAAAAGTAAACGAGAAAATCAATGCGTTCTGTCGTGATGTTGTCATGGTGCTCTCCATCCTATTTATCTCTATTTTTATAAGAACATACCTACTCATAATACTCATTTAGACTATATTGAGCAATCCTATTTTTCATAAAAAAAGAAGCTTCACACAAGTTCAAAGAACTCATGAGAAGCTTCTAGTTTTACATCATGGAATTATTTTGCTTCAAAGAGCTGTTCAAAAGGTCTCTAACTCATTTTACCTACAACCTTAACTCTTAATCTGGTTGCATTTTCCGGATGATAGGCAAGTGGCGTCTCTTCAACCTCAACCAATTTAATCGTAGTAGGATCGGCTCCTGCCAATACCGCTTGTTTCACCGCTTTTTCCTCAGCATCCCTTAACGACTGCTCTCGCGGCTCTCGCGAATAAATATAAATTTGTTCATACTGTCCGCTAATTTGAGAAATCGATGCACCGATGGCATTGGCAACTCCACCGTTCTCTACTTTAATAATGCTGGCTACTCCGGGAATTCCATCTGGAATAATAACACTGCCCCCGCCTACGAGTACAATCTGTACATCTTCGGAAGAAGTTTTCATCTTATCAATCGCCTTGGCTATGATCGAAGAAATTACGGATAGGACTTGTTTGGAAAATTGCTCATCGATGTGACTTACTAAACTTTTATCTCCCACGTCAGCTAACCCAAGGCGAACCGCAATATCCGTCGTAGTCAAGGTGCTTCCACCAAATACGAGTGCTTCTTCTGTGATCTTATAGCCCACGCTATCCGGCCCAACTGTAATCTTGCCATTGTCTACGCGAACAATACTTCCGCCGCCAAGTCCTACAGAGATAATGTCTGGCATTCTAAAGTTCGTGCGAATATCTCCTACTTCCACTGCTACAGAAGACTCTCTTGGAAATCCATCCTGTAAGACACCGATATCCGATGTGGTGCCACCAACATCGAGTACCATCGTATTTTTAATGTTCGCTAAATAAGAAGCTCCCCGGATGCTATTTGTTGGTCCACAGGCAATCGTAAGGATCGGAAATTGCTTAGCATATTCAATCGACATAAGTGTACCGTCATTTTGGCATAAGTACACCTCAGCGCCTTGAATCCCTTCTGCTTCTAACGCATTTTCAAAACCTGTGCTAGTGGTCTCGATGACTTTGCATAAAGCCGCATTCAGTATGGTTGCATTCTCACGTTCAATCAGGCCAACAGACCCGATCAAGGAGGAGCAAGAAACCGGATAATTTGTCCCGTATGCTTCCCAGATTAAGTCTCGAACCTTGAACTCCTGGTCATTTTTGATGGATGAGAACACACCAATGATCGCAATAGATTCTACTTTATTTCGCCATTCTACTAGAAGCTCTTTAATCTCCTCCTCATCAAGCTCACTGAGCAACTTACCATCATATTCATACCCACCATGAACTAATGCATAGTTTCCTGATAGTTTTTCCACCATGTCTTTAGGCCAAGCCGTATATGGCAGAACAGAAGCGGTAGCAGGGAATCCTAACCGAATCACACCAACTTTGGCTAATTTCTTCCGTTCCACAATGGCATTAGTACACTGCGTTGTCCCAAGCATTGCATGTGTGATTTTCGTTTTATCAATGCTCGCTTCCTTCAATACATTACGCAGTGACGTCTCAATCCCCGTTTTTATATCCAGTGTCGTTGGGGATTTAACGCTATGAATTAATCGGCTTTGCTCGTCCAAAATAATAGCATCGGTATTCGTGCCACCTACATCTATTCCAATTCTAAACATGTTTAGCCACCGCCTTACTCACCAATTCTTCAATAGGAGCATAATCGTAATCATACCCAAAGTATCTCGGTCCTACCGTTTCGATTCCTTTTTCCGTTCTCCATTTAGGATGTGCCGGTAAGCCAATGACGCGTACGCGTTTTCCATATTTCAAGCTCTCTGTTGTAACAGGCAATAAAGTTTCATAATCGACTAAGCATATTAAATCCGGGGTCATGGCTACAACCTGGCCATTTTTCTTGGCAAGCAGATTCTCATTTTGAAAATATACCTTCATCTGCTCCTCTTTATTTCCTTCAATGCCCTCTAGGTTCATTTCCCCAAAATTGAAGCCGCCTTTGGTTTCCCGGATGACATCTGTTATTTTCCCTTGAAACAGCTCGTAACCGGATGTCAGGTTTAGAAGCTCTTCAAGCTTGTCTTTTGCATCTCTGTTGTTTGAAGAAATGATCTCTCCAATCTGCTCAGATAGCGTCACGATGTTATGGACACCGCTGTTCTTGATTTGAGCCCCAGTCGTTGGATACAGACTTACCAAAGCACTAGCTCCCATCTCCACAGTAGCTGTACGGGCTAACCGTTCGGTCCATTTATTATCGATCGTCTCAAAAATACCAATGTTCCCTTTTTCATCCGAAATTGCGAGCGGCGCAGCCGAAATGCCATCCAGGTTAAACGTCACCATCTGCAATTCAGGAAATGCCCTCCCCATCCCATCGCAATCAATAAGCGGTAAATTCAGCTGTGCTGCAACGACGATCGGAATCATCGAATTGACTCCACCTGCTTCCATCGGAAATGTGCCTGTAATTTTTTCTCGGCCCAAATATTTGGCCAGCATCTGAAATACCTTAACAAACTCATCGCCTTTCGGAAATTTCTCCACTAATACAGAAGGCGCACCCATCATGGCGGAAGGAATGAAAAAGTCTTCATCCTCGATTTCATCCACAGAGTAAAGTCTTACAGGTCCGTACTTTTCAATAGCCGAAAGAGCCATGAGTTTACCGATGTAAGGATCTCCTCCTCCACCTGTGCCTAAAAATGCAGCGCCTACGGCAATATGTTCAATCGATTGTTTATCTAAATATCTCATTTATTTCCCTCCAATATGACAGTTTTTGAGGCAGTAAATCGGTAGCAGACAATATATAAGACAAATGAAATGACGATACCGAGTAATGGCTGATTTGATAATTGAGGTAAGCTTGGGAAAAAGGACAGCACAACGGGCATACAAGCAATAATGGATCCGACCAGCCAAGAAAATACCCCTAGACGATTAACGCCCTCTGTTTCCTTCCAACGGTTCTTATCGCCTTTATTCATGATCCAATAGGATGCAATCATAACCCCTGCTACCGGCGGAACCATAGCTGACAAGATCGACATCACTGGCGTGAAGTAATTCAAGATACCGATCACGGCGAGTACAGTCCCGATGAGTCCAGCAATCCCTACTGCCCATTTCTCTTTTTCTTTGGAAATATGCAATACATTGGTAAGCGCAAATCCACCCGAGATTGCGTTGACCATATTCGTTTTCCAAGCAGCCAGAATCAAAACAGTACCCCCAATAAAAGGCGTTGTAATATTTATAAAGACGGCCGCAATATCGCTAGTCTGGTAAGCAATCGATAAAATAGCACCCACACTAATCATCAGTACGCCAGAAGGAACAATTCCGATTAACGCTGCTTTTAATACGTCAGAACGTTTTCTTGAGAACTGAGAGTAGTCGCCTGCAATGACAGCCCCTAAGGCAAATGAGCCTATTGTTACAGCTAAGCCATCCATGAAATTCATATGCTTCTCAGGCTGGTAGCTCCAAATGTTCTGCACGGAATCCATAGTGAACACTTGAACTAAACCATATATGCAAATCACGATTAATAAAGGTACTGCAATATAACTAAGTACTCTCAGCACTTTCATTCCGTACATTGCTGAGATCACCATAACCAAACCGCTAATTAAAGAAGCAAGGGGAACTGGGACTATCACTCCATACTCCGCCAGCAGGTTCGCCAGTGCCGCCCCGCATACATTAGCCTGAATCCCGAACCAACCGAGGCAAGCAATAGCGAGAATAATGGATAAAATCGTTCGCGAGCCTTTTTTGCCAAAGACTTGGGCTGCGACTTGAACGGTTGTTTTCCCAAGATCCGTACTCTGAATCCCCTGAAGTATCATAAGGACAACGATAATGGCGTACCCTAAAAAAGCGATCAATAATGTCATAGGTAAGCTCATACCAGATATCAACGTATTCCCAACCAGGAGGCCAGGTATACTGATCACCGCTCCGGCCCATACCATCCCCAGAGTGAACCAAGACTGAGGTGCTCCGTCCTTTCTCATGTTAGTTCTCCTCCTCGAAAAGTAATTTTTCTTATTATAGAAGGAACCATGAGATTACGTCTTTTTCTAAAATAAAAAAAAATCCGTGATTTTTGTCTTATTCGACAAAAACTACGGATTATACTAGCTATGTGTGAGTCGATAAATCATGCAAGCGATATACACATCGTAAGATTCGGAGTTGACGGTTACATCATAGCCAATTAATTCACTGATCTTTCTAATACGATATTTTACTGTATTTTTATGAACAAACAGCATTTTCCCACAGTTATCAAAATTCCCCTTTGCATCTAACAAGAAGGTTATGAGTGTTTTTATCGACTCTGGATCACCTAGAATGGGGTCAATCACAGACATCCATTCTTCAAGTATTTCTTCTCCCTGTTCACTTAACTCAATAGCTTGTTTCATAGAACGCATCTCGGCTGCTGTGTACAATTTACGATGCTCATACATCAGATGGACTTTCCGTCCCACACTGTTCACCAGCCGATACATGCGTCGTACATCTTGTGTATTTCTCATTCGGGGAGCATAGACCATTTCGGAAATAAGCGGGGCTGAATTCGTCGTGTCAATATACTCCCCTGCAATTTCATACTCATTGTACTTGTAAGAGCAATTTCCCATAAGGGCTATTATACAATGATCGATAGTTTGAATGACCGCCGTTTTATAATATTTGAACAAATGCTCTTCCAGCTCTTCACGAATTTGTTTCTCTTGCGATAAATCGTGAATATATACTAACCACATCATCTGAATGGAAGAGACATCAATGTGGAGAAAATGAGCCAGTCTTCGCATTTTTTCGCTTTCATCATTAATAATTGCTTTTACCAAGGCATATTCGCTAACCTCGTTATGCTTATCCCCCCACAAATTGATCGCTACTTGTACAACCTCGCTGATTTTATCGATGGTCTTCGCAGGTAATTTTGAGTTCTCTTTAATCAAAAATAAATGCAGCGCTTCTCCGTTTTTTTGATGAATACTCTTGTATTCCACATAGCAATTTGAAACAGGCTCTGTTTGTCCTTTCGTCATATTCATCAAATAGGGGGCGAAGGTCTCAATAATATACCCCACGTTTAACGATGAATTACGGGGCCACATTACTTGATTTACGATATCTAACTGGGTGTTCGTCAGGATGACGTTCGCTTTCAGCCGATCAGACAATATTTTCAGCGTAATTTCGACGCTCCGTGAGTGTTCTGGCAAAAGGGATACTTTCTCTAACGCTTCATTTACAAAATTATCATTGATCGTCTGATTGTTCAGAACAATCGCTTCCATCACTTCATAAATCACTTCGTTGTAACGAAGTGAAAAATCATTTTCCGGCATACAAATGATGATGAAATTTTTGGACTCTGCTAATTGCAGTACCTCGTCAGCTACTTCAGGAATGATAATTCCTACATAGTATAAGATCAATCCTACTTCTCCAAGCTCGTGCAAGTACTCAATCGTTTCACACTGTTTCTCTACACTGTCCTTAATGGAGTAAAAAGAGCTGATCACTATCTCTTCCGCATACCACTCTTCTTGAATGGAATGGACAATTCGAGAAGAATAATCCGCATTTGAAACCTCTAGTACGGATAAAGAAGAAATGGTGCGGTGTAGATTATTATTTCCAGTTAGCACCTTTGCTCCTCGAAAGGAAGGAAGTTGCAGCATATCTTTTACAGTTATCCCCATATCTTCACCACTTCTACTGTATTGTTATCTCATGTTGCCATTAATAAAGCTTTATACATCTTATTTTAGCACTTCAAGCTATAAGCTATGTATATTGATTTCGCTGTATGTATTCTCCTTTCTTCTGTGCAATAAACGAAAAAAAATGATAATATGTATGTTGGGTAAAAGGTCTTTGCTATAACTTATATGTTTTTATATATCGCAACAAGAGGAGATAATATGAGTAACGAACAAAACTTTTGGCTTGATTTACCGAAGCCGTTTTTTATATTAGCACCAATGGAAGATGTCACAGATGTTGTATTTCGTCACGTCATTAGTGAAGCTGCCAAACCCGACGTGTTTTTCACAGAATTCACTAATACAGAAAGCTATTGTCACCCTGTAGGAAAAGACAGTGTACGTGGTCGATTAACGTTCACAGAAGATGAGCAACCAATTGTCGCTCATATTTGGGGTGATAAACCTGTATTTTTTGAACAGATGAGTATTGATATGAAAAAACTTGGTTTTCGCGGTATCGATTTAAACATGGGATGCCCCGCACAAAACGTCGCGTCCAATGGAAAAGGTGCTGGATTAATACTACATCCTGAGGTTGCAGCAGAAATTATTCAAGCAACAAAAGCCGGTGGATTGCCGGTTAGTGTTAAAACAAGATTGGGTTACTCTGAGATTGATGAGTGGCGGGATTGGTTAACACATATATTGAAGCAAGATATTGCGAATCTTTCCATTCACCTTCGTACAAAAGAAGAAATGAGTAAAGTAGATGCACACTGGGAGTTAATCCCTGAAATAAAAAAATTACGCGATGAAATTGCTCCAAATACGTTATTAACTATAAATGGAGATATCCCGGACCGCGCAACAGGATTAAAGTTAGTTGAGCAATACGGCGTTGATGGTGTCATGATTGGCCGCGGCATCTTCACCAATCCATTTGCTTTTGAAAAAGAACCTAAAGAACATAGTCCAAAGGATTTTCTCAATTTACTTCTATTACAGTTGGATCTTCACGATAAATATTCAAATGAACTCGAGCCACGTTCATTTAAACCACTTCTTCGCTTTTTCAAAATCTATGTTCGTGGATTTAGAGGCGCAAGCGAATTAAGAAACCAATTAATGGATACAAGATCAACAGATGAAGTACGTCGTTTAGTAAAAACTGTTTTAGAACAAGAATTAGAATGAGGCATATTCACCTGTGAATTGCCCCGTTAATTAGACAGTATAAAACTATCTAATGCTTAACAGAATGAAAGGCCTCTCGTATTCCTACGAGAGGCCTTTCATTTTTACCCTATACGGTCAGAACGTAGTCCTCAATTCTAGTAAATCAACTTATCCCCATATGGCAATGGAGATGATCCCACAGGTAATCACAGCCGACATGATAATTCTTCGTACTCCTTGCTTCTCTTTTAGTACAAGTATGCCAAGAATCGTACCTACAACAGTTCCAATTTCTCGTATTGGCGCAATTGAAGCTAGTGGAGCAAGCTTCATCGCCATCAGAAACATAAAATAAGAAGCTGGCGAGCAAATACAACCAATCAAGATCATTTTCCAGTTTTGTTGCCATTCCCTTATAATTTGTGCACGACCGGCTCTTATAACCATGAAGAAAGCGACGATTACATAATTAATATTGGATAATTCAAGCGTTGATAGTGGAGATAATTGCTGGACAATTAGTTTGTCCATTAATGTATAGCCTGCAACACACATCCCTACTACAATTGCATAAAAAATGGATATAGAATGAGTCGTTTTCCCTTGATTTGCATGACGATTAACGATTCCACTAATAATAAAGAGCCCTACTATGATACAACAAAAGCCTATCCAGCCTACTAGAGTTAAGGAATCCCCGAATAACACAACACTTAACAAGGTCACTAGCATGACACCAGTACCTCGCATGATTGGATAGGTCTGCGATAAATCACCATAGGAATACGATTTAGAGAGGAAAATGAAGTACGACCCTTGAAATAAAGCAGATATCGCCATATAGCCAAGTGTCTCCGCATGAAGCTCAACTTGGAGCAGCTCAATAATAAAATAAGGTAATAGAGCAAGTGTACCAACAATATGAATCGACCAGAGAAATACGTATTTATTCAAACTTCTCTTTGTAAATAGGTTCCATACCGCATGGGTAATACCTGAAAATAAAACTAAAAAGAATGCCATTGAAATCATAAAAATATCCTCATTTCACTTATGCGCTAACTCATATGTCCAGTTGCATCCCATCAAATGCTACTGTAATCCCATTCGGCTCAAAAATATGAACCAAATCTTCATGCAACAGATGAGCATTATGAGAGAAATGAGTGACTACGATTCGCCCTTCTGCTTTCATAACAAAATTCTCGATTAACCATTCCCGTGTTTTTAGAGTATCTTCAACATTCATGTGAACTTCACAATTTGGGGCATTCCCAGTCGTACATTCTAGAATAGCAAGATCCAGTTTTTTTCCTTTCAACCAGTCCCAAGTCTGTTTGGGAAACCAACCGCTGTCGTGACCATAGAAAATGGCTTTTTCATCCTTTTCTATGTAATACAATAAACAAGTTTCTTTAGAATCATGATTGGCAAGCAATGGCGTAATCGTAGCTGTTTGTGTTTGTACGGTTTCAAAGGGCTTCAAGTTGTGAAGTTGGAAGCGATGCCTTTCCGTGGCAAGCAATTGACTACAGTGCTTAATAGGCAAATCATGACCGTATAGATGAAGTTCTTCCTCTTCATTAAATTGAGCATAACCAAGCGCACGAATCAGTAAATCTTCAGGATACAAATGATCGGAATGTGAATGTGTAAACAATAAATCGCGAACCTTATCCATATCTACAGAATCACGAATGGAATGATGTAAGGTGTCCGCCGGAAAATCAATCTTAAGTATTTCATCAATCAAGACCGAAGTGCGTGTACGAATATTTTTTCCACCACGTACTTTGGCATGCTTGCAAGTCTCGCAATGACAGAATAGCGAGGGAATTCCTTCAAATGCAGCCGTTCCATGAAAAAGAACCTTCATAAATATTCCACCCTTGTAGTAGAGAACAACAGGAGGTTAATCCTGTTGTTCTCTCCGAGTAACACTCTAAACTGGCTCACTCACTTAATATTTGCATCATCCAAATACTGCAACCATTGCTTCGTGTATTCCGCTTGAATTTTATCGAGACCAGCTTTTTTCGCCTTTTCCATAAATAACTTCAAGCCGGCTTCAACATCCTTAACCATACCATCATTCAAAGGATATAAGTACTGCTTTTCAACTTGTAGAAGGGCCGCCTTCTCTGCTTGATAAGACGTCCAATCCTCTCCGAAACCTTGGAAAATATTCGGTTTTGCTATCTTATCCATTTCATCGAACATGTCTAGCACAGCTTGATAGCTCTTATCAAACAACATGAACTCCGGATTTCTCCATGCCCATCCATTCATACCTTCTCTTGTGAATCCATTTGATTGGGCATCACCAAGCATTTTATAATATTTCCCATCTTCAATTTCAAAATGCTTGCCTTCAATACCGTATTGCGTCAGCCAATTGTAGCGTTTATCCGTGACCAATTTCTCATAGAAAGCAAGAGCTCTCTCTGGGTTTTTGCTGCTGCGTGGAACTGCAAAGCCATTATGAATCGGGTGAACGGGTGAAGAGAATCCTTTCATATTGGGATACGGGGAATAGCCTAGCTCCCAATTCGGATGCAGTGATTTCACTTTGACAACAGCATCACCAAAGCGGTTAGGATTCTCACTTCCCAAAATTGCTGCGGCTTTACCGGCAGCAAATATATCACTACCACTATCTTTAATGTTCAGCATATTCTTCATAAAGTACCCTTTTTCTTGCCAACTCCTGAACATTTTTAAATCTTCCAAATGCTGCGGAGAGCCCCAATAGCTGGTTACGTCTCTTGGAGTGTCATACATGATGCTAAGTCCATATGGAACTTTATCGTTGGTATTCACAGTCGTAGTGGTCATTTGACGGATGGAATCTACATGACTAACCTCAGTATCCGCCAGAGGTAGCATATCCGGTTCATTCTTGCGTATGCCATCCAAATACTGCTCTAGCGTTTCGAGTGATTCCGGCTTTGGCAAATTATACTTTTTACGCAAATCTTCCCGATAGGCAATACCATCATTTACATACTCCTTCCAGATAGCTGGAACGGTGTAAATTTTCTTATCAACCTTGACTGCTTCCCAGAAATCCTGTGGTACATATGCTTGTAGCTTAGGTGCAGCCTTCGGTAGGAGATCATCTAGCGGAAGGAAAGCCCCTTTCACCGCATATGACTGGTAATTTGTCCATTCTGCCGTAAAGATCAGGTCAATCGGCTGCCCTGAGGACAACAGAAGCTTATACTTCGACTCCCAGTCTGTCCAGGTTGTGAAGTTGAATTTGACGGTTGCATTCAAATCTTCTAATGCCATTTTGTTAACTTCATCCTGAATGAGATTTAAATCCTTTGGGGCATCGCCCAGCATATAGAACTGAAGCTCTACTTTCTTGGATGTGTCGATTCCAGTCGCTTCTGATGCTTCTGGTGCTGGAGTACTGGTATTCGAATTCGAATTCGTTGTTGATTCTGACGATGCCTCCTTAGTATTCGTGCTATTACTACTGCAGCCAGCAAACAAACTTGCAGTTAAGAATAAAGAAGTGCCGATCGTTAACAATTTCTTTTTTCCTTTTCTCATACTAACCCTCCCCTTAATTAAATGATCTATGTCAGCCGATCGCATACGAGTTCCTTTCGTTTGCTTTCGGTACTAACCCTTCACTGCACCAATCGTTAATCCCTTCACAAAATATCGCTGCACAAACGGATATAAGAAAATAATGGGTCCAGTAACGACGATCGCCATTGCCATCTTGGTCGACTCTGTCGGAATGTCACGCCCTAGGGTTACACCGGTTCCAGTGGCCATTTGAGAAACGAACATCATGGTATTGATCGTGTTATACAAGTAGTATTGAAGCTGATACATGCTAACGTCATTAATGAACAAAGAAGACATGAACCAGTCGTTCCAGTACGTCAGAGCAAGGAACAGACCGACAGTCGCTATGCCAGGCATAGCAAGCTTCAGCACGATACTGTAGTAGATCCTAAAGTCGTTCGCGCCATCGATTTTGGCCGATTCGAATAATTCTTCCGGAATCGCAGATTTGATAAAGTTTTTCATTAAAATAATGAGAAAAGGTGTCATAAGACCAGGTAATATCAGTACGGCATAGGTGTCTGCCAGCCCAAAGTATGTAGTCAGCATGATGTACCAGGGCACAAGCCCCCCTCCAAACAGCGTTGTGAAATAAATGAAGAAGGACAAATGATTGCGATACTTGAAATCTTTCCTCTGCAGAACGTAACCCGCCATCGTAATAAGAAACAATCCCACCAACGTTCCAATCACAGTTACAAAAATCGTTACACCATAAGCCTTGATTAGCTGAGTTGGAAAGATAAATACCATTTCATAACCTTCCAGCGAGAACACTTTAGGAATCAAGTGAAAACCGTCGCGAATAATGGATTCATTGGCTGTCAATGAGCCTGAAATGATCAGAAGGAAAGGAAAGAGACAGAGCAAAGAAAAAATCATAATAATCAGGTAAGCCATCATGCGGAAAACTCTAGAACTTAGAATGTTGTCATCCAATGTAATCCCTCCTCCCTACTTTAGAACAATGCGTAGTCATCATTAATTTTCTTGATGATATAATTCACTGTCATAATCATTACAAATCCGAAGATAGACTGATACAAACCAGCAGCAGTTGCCATACCAATATCAAAATTAACTTTCAAAGATCGATAAACGTAAGTATCTACAATATCCGTAACGTTGAAGAGCACTCCGTTGTTCCCGACAAGCTGATAGAACAGATCGAATTGACCTTTCATAATGCTTCCGAGTGCAAATAAGAGCAGAATGATAAATGTTGACTTCAGCATAGGTATGGTAATATACCAGATTCGCTGAAAAATATTTGCACCATCAATTTTGGCAGCTTCGTAATACTCATCGCTAATTCCCATGATGGATGCAAGATAAATGACCATGGAATAACCCAGGTTCTTCCATAAATAAAATGCTGTAATCAGAAATGGCCAGAGCCATGGTGTATTGTATATGTCTACTGGATCCAATCCGAACGATTTGAGTAACTGATTAACAAAACCAGAATCAGCGTTAAACATGTTAAACGCTAAAACACTAATCAGAACAAACGAAACGAAGTAGGGTAGAAACATAATGGATTGTGATAACTTTTTAAATAGCTTCCCTCGGACTTCACTTAATAGGATTGCTGCCCCTATAGATACCGCGTTACCTAATATGATAAAAACCACGTTGTATCCAAGCGTATTGATTGTCAACTTCAACAGAATTCCAGATTGCGTTAAAAATTTAAAATTGTCTAACCCTACAAACGGACTTCCAAATAAACCACCTGCAAAATCATAACTTGTGAATGCATAATAGATGCCGACCATTGGAGCATAAGAATTTATTAAGAAAAAAAGCAGTGTCGGTGCTATCATCAAAAACATGATTTTATTCTTATTTAATTCATAAAAAAAACCTTTCTTCTTAAACATGACTGACCTCCTCCTGAATAGAATTGCTCGTGAATCTTACTTCCAAATCATAGAAGAAGCGGATTCGATAATATACTGTACAATGACACACATTGCTGTAATCTCGGTATTTGTGAAGTATGAAATTTCTGTACTTTTGTGAATATTCACTACATTTAACCTAATTTCGGCTGCTGGATTTATAAATTTGATTGAAAGCACCAGACTGATGATTTATACTCAGACCAGCGATGAAAGGGGTTTCAAAAAATGATAAAACATTGGTCTAAAGAGCATAAAAAAGTTTACAGCCGAATACTCCTTGGCTCTATTGGATGTGTTGTTATTACCCTTTTGATAACTTCAACTATTCTTTATATGAACTTTACAAGCATCGCACTTAAACAAGTTTATCGTTCCGATTCAAATAGTCTAAATCAAATTAAAACGCAATTATCTACTATGACAGAGACTGTTACCTCACTGTCCTCCCAGATTTACTATGATTCTGCGGTATCTAAGTTGTTGTATTATGCGGACTTGAATATCTATGATGTCATTTTTGCACAGCAACAACTTGATAACTATCGCGCATCCTTACCATTCATTGAATCCATTTATGTATATAATGCGAAATCCAATCAGTTCTATATTAGTTCCAATAATTCACGAAGCGGAATTCAACCGAAGTCCGAACTGGATGATGATGGAATTCTAGACCTTTTTATGAAATTCAAAGAACATCGCCCCTTTCAACCGATTCCCAGAACCTATAACATCGGTTCGGTTCAGACCACTCCAGTATCAAGCTACACTTACTTATGTTATAGCGTCATTGATGATAATAAAGATTTAAATACAGCTGTTGTTGTCAATATCTCGGCATCATGGTTAGGCCTGCGAATGGATCAGTCGGGGAAAGAGATCTCGGAGAATAACACGTTTATCATTAATCAGGATGGAATATTATATTCCAGTAGTGATAAGCAAGAGATGCTAACTGATATATCTGATAAAACCTATATACAGAAAATTATTCAGGATACATCAGAATCTACATATTTTGTAGACACTGTGGATGGAGTTAAATCTTTAATAACGTTTACTACACCCGATTCATTAGGCTGGAAATATGTTCGGATTACCCCTTATAGCAATATCACTCAAGAAATAAATGAAATGAGGTATCGAATATTATTTATCTGTATTGGCATTCTTCTCTTAGGATTGTTGATTTCGTTAACTTTATCCCATAGCATATATCGCCCGATTGACAAAGTCATACGCAAGTTCAAAACCCTGGAAACAGAAAGACGTAACCATCAACATATTCTCAAACAGGATTTTCTTAGAAATACGATTTTAGGTAGAGAAACGAATAATGCTGAGGTATTACAACAGAAATTACATTACTTCAATTCAGAGCTTATGGTTAATAATAAATCACTGATTGTTTTGATAAGGATCGATCAATTCCCCACAGTCCTCGAGAAATACAAAGAAGATATAAAATTGCTCAAATATGCCATAATGAACATTTGTACAGAAATTTCTTCACCGATCTTTCAAGTCGAAGCCATTGATATGGGGGATGATAGTCTTTTACTTTTGCTAAACTTTCATGATCCGCTTTATATAACGGAACGGGATTCGTTGATTGAAATGGCAGAGCTTATGCAGTTGTCAATCACCAAACATTTAAAATTATCCATCACGATTACCTTTAGTCCTGTGAAGGAATCCATTGAGCAATGCATCTTAGTCTACAAGCAAGTACTTGAGGCTTCTTATCATCGATTATTCAAAGGATACGGCAGCATCCTCTTTTCGGTTGACATTATGAACTTAAAATCCAAAGAATATATGTTTCCAGTTCACAAAGAAAAACAGTTCATTGAATCCTTGATGTCAGGAAATGCGGAAAAGGCACGGAGCATCTATATTGATATCGTAGGAGAAATATCAGAATATTCTTTTACCGTTGTTCAACTTGTCGTATCGCATTTAGCACTTACTGTTAATAACGTCTTGCGAACATTAAAAAAGAACAATGCGATTTTAACATTACCCGAATTCGATACAACGTTCTTACTACCAAATCATGTTGAAACCATGGAAGAAATCAACACTCCATATTACAAGATATTTGAAGAAATAAGTGAAAAACTCGAAGAGAAAAGAAGTACAAAACAAGAAGATCTCATTAGAAAAGTACATCAAATTATTGAGCGAGATTATAGCAATTCCAACCTGTGCATAAATTCAATTGCAGACGAGCTCTCGATGTCTCCAATCTATTTGAGCCGGTTATATAAACAATTAACTACAAAAGCACTACCCGATATAATTAGTGAAATGCGGTTGAATAAAGCCAAAGAGCTGTTGAAGACCTCTGAATGTACCATTGTTGATATCGCAGAAAAAACTGGATTTACTAGTAGTTCGTATTTTTATCGTTTATTTAAGAATAGTACTGGTATAACCCCGAGCGATTATAGAAAAAAAAGAGACCCTCTACAATTTTGTGCAGCAAGCGAAAAAAAATGATACTATGTATGATGGGCAAAATGTTGTAAAAGAAGGAGAACTTAATGAGTAACGAACAAAATTTTTGGCTTGATTTACCAAAGCCGTTTTTTATATTGGCACCTATGGAAGATGTCACAGATGTTGTATTTCGTCACGTGGTTAGTGCAGCTGCAAAACCAGATGTGTTTTTCACGGAATTCGCAAATACAGAATATTACTGTCACCCTAAAGTAAAAGTAAAAGAAAGTGTACTTAGTCGATTAAAGTTCACAGAAGATGAACAACCGATGGTCGCTCATATTTGGGGTAATAAACCGGAGTATTTTGAACAGATGTGCATGGATATGAAAAAGCTTGGTTTTCGTGGTATCGATATTAACATGGGATGCCCAGTAAAAAACGTCGCAACCAATGGAAAAGGTGCTGGATTAATTCGACATCCTAAAGTAGCGGCAGAAATTATCCAGGCAGCAAAAGTTGGTGGATTGCCGGTTAGTGTGAAAACAAGATTAGGTTACACTGAGATTGACGAGTGGCGCGATTGGTTAACACATATACTGAAACAAGATATTGCGAATCTTTCCATTCACCTTCGTACCAAAAAAGAAATGAGTAAAGTAGATGCACACTGGGAGCTTATCCCTGAAATCAAACAATTACGCGATGAAATTGCTCCAAATACGTTGTTAACGATTAACGGAGATATTCCTGACCGTGCAACAGGCTTAAAATTAGTCGAACAATACGGCGTGGATGGTGTCATGATTGGCCGAGGTATTTTCAAGAATCCATACGCTTTTGAACTAGAATCTAAAGAACATAGTGTGGAGGAACTTCTTCATTTACTACTTTTTCATTTAGATCTTCACGATAAATATTCAAAAGAACATGAACCACGTCTATTTAATCCACTTCGGAGCTTCTTCAAAATCTATATTCGTGGATTTGATGGTGCCGACGAACTAAAAAATCAATTGATGGAGACGAATTCAACCGATGAGGTGCGGCGATTGGTGCAACCTTTTTTAGATAAAGAATTAGAGTAATTCGTAATAAAAATTAACGGCCTCAGTTCTGAATTTCATCAGACAGAGGCCTTTTTTATTAAAGATAACCTAATTCCACTCAAGCTTTGGCAGCATTTCTTTTTGCAGTTCACACATTTCATCGATCATCGCACAAGCTTGATAATAGGTTGGAGCTTGCGGATCAAGCAGAATCGCTTGCAGCAATTTTGTTCTCGACTCTTCAACAAACGCCTCAAGTAACAGCTTATGGATTGTACCTTGGATATGGATCGTTCCGATAATGGCAGTTGGCAGTTCAACCGTCATTGGCTTAAATTCGATACCATTTTTGTTAACGATCGCTTGTGTTTCAACGACCATATCCTCTGGAAGTCCTTTAATCGCACCATGGTTTGGCATATTAACAGCATTCAGCTCGATTTCATCGTCGAAGAAGATCGCTTCGATAATTGGCACTGCATATTCATTACTGATTTGAACCTTATCTTTATCAAATAGATAAGCCTGCTCAGACCACTGCTCTTGATTCAGCGTATTCTCAAATAAGCCTTTATCCAAAGTACTGCCACTTGCACAGTATACAAATTCAGGTGTTCTGGAGTCCTTCTTCCACAGCTGCTCACTCATTGGGTCGTAACGGAACTGCAAGGGTAGTCCAGCATAGAAATCTTCAGCCCATGAGATATACTCACCGCAATGGTTAGTACCTGGGTAAGGATAGTATCCGTACGTATGGTACAACGTTCTGGATAATCCAATATGATCGAAATGTGCCAAACGGTTAGCTAGCTTTTCTTTCTCGTGGAATAGAGGATATAAATCTTCTCCCGTGTTCTTGTTCCATATCTTCGTGAAGAAGCCAAAGTGGTTCAATCCGCCGCCTTCAATCGCAATATCTTTACTATCCATCTCCAGAAATTCAGCTAGCTGATGAATACCCATGTCTAAACCATGGCACAAGCCCACCACTTTGATTGAAGTTAATTTGGAAATGGCTTCCACTAGCTTTGCTTCCGGATTCGTATAGTTAATTAGCCAGGCATTTGAACAGACCTTTTCCATCGTCTTTGCAATTTCCAGCATTGGACCTAGATTTCTCAATGTATGGAACATAGATCCTGGACCGCCGTTCTCACCATATAGCTGTTTGCTACCATAACGCCGTGGAATGTGAAAGTCTTGTGACCAGTAGTGATATCTCTCTACCTCAATCGCAACGATAGAGAAATCAGCATCCTTTAAGGCATCTTCCAAATTCGTCGTTTGCCAAATCTTCGCAGGATGAGAAAATGCCGTAAACATTTCGGTTGCATACTTGTATGTTCTATTCACGTTTTCTTCTACAATGTCCATAAGCGCGATTTCGAGTTCTACTTGATTTCTCAAGCGTTCTGATAACACGAGATCTTGAAGTGCTCCTAGTCCAAAGGAAACACTTCCTGCTCCGATTAACGCAACCTTCAACTTTTTCATGATCTTCAAGCTCCTTTTGTCTTTTTGTATATGTTATATCCAGCACCAATAATTCCAGCATCAGGGCCAAATTCAGTTAACACGATTTTAATGTTCTCTTTTAAATGTGGAAGGACTTTCTTTTTAGCGCTTTCTATCACTCTATCAATCAGCCACTGGTTGTGATGAATGACCGCTCCTCCGATAACAAAAATATTCGGATCAATTGTTTGCATCAAAGAAACAATTGCGTTGGAAAAGTACTCAACCCACCTGTCGATCACTTCAATCGCTTGCCGATCTCCCATATGATATCTTTCAAACAACAAACCCGACGTGGCATCAATGCCATATAAAAACTTACTTTCCGCTTCAAGAGCAATGCCGCTGCATAGGGATTCCAAAGTGCCGTTATACAACGTTGAGTGGTTTCTTTTGCTGTCGGAAATAATCATGCTTCCGATCTCGCCCGCATATCCATGAGCCCCTTGAATAATTTTCTTATCAAGTATGATACCGCATCCAATTCCTGAACTAACCGTTATATAAATGGATTGATTATACGGCTTGGCAGCTCCATAATCCGATTCAAGCACTGTGATCACGTTTACATCATTCTCAAAAAACACTTCATAATTCGGAAAGAACGCCCTGATAGTTTCGATACTAACATTCTCTAGGCAAGGGATATTGGTTATATCTCGAATAAACTGTGTTTGATCATTCCAAGGAATCGGCAATACAATACCTATCTTGCTTGCTAGCTGTTCATGATCGACTTTCGCTGTCATTTCCTTGACGGTTTTGAAAATTTCGTCAGCATTTTGGAAATCTCTTGTTAATGCCGACTCCTTCCGAACAAGTTCAAGGTGCTCATTCACTAATCCAACCCTTATATTTGTACCTCCAATATCAACACCAATAACGAAGTTACCCATATTACGCTCCTCAACTATGATGACTGATCCATATATTTGGCGGCTGCAGCATCTAAAAAGAAATCTATATGATCATAGCCGAGCAATTGCTGAGCAGGCAGCCGTGCGTCAGAGTTTGTGAAAATCTCCTTCACGATTTCAGCTTTGCGCTCTCCAGTTATGACGACAACCACTCTTTTACTACTTGCAATCTGTTCCAAACCTAATGTAATGCCTTGCTTTAATTCAGTCTGCTCATGAAAATATTTTTGAGCGACAGTCTTTGTTGTTTCCGACAGCTCCACAACACTGCTGTAATTTAATACTGGGCTACCAGGTTCATTTAATCCGATATGCCCATTCATACCTACGCCCATCAAGCTGAATGTAATTGGGTGTTGCTCGATAAAGTGATCAATTCGCAAGCATTCCTGCTTCATATCCGGCGATGTTCCATCAAAAAACACAATCTGTCTGCTATCCAGTGAAATCTGCGAGAACAGATCTTGATTCAACATCTGATAGCAGCTTCCTTCAGAGCTTTTGTCAATGCCAACCCACTCATCCAAGCTAACGATGTTAAGCCTCTTGATTTTCAATTGGAGGTCCGCATCATTGGAAAATTTCTGATAGCTTTTTTGTGGAGTACTCCCTGAAGCCAGGCAGAACACGGGATGCTGATCAGTAAATAAATGATCTTTCATCTCTCTGGCAATTTCGTTTGCTACTTCCTCTTCATTCTCAAAGATTTTGATCATGTTGCTCACTTCCTTCTTGTTTACTCCGAAATGACATTTATCATCTCTTGCTGGAGAATAAGTATAGCTGCTCCGATTGCTGTTGATTGATGTAACTTACTCACCGAAATTTGAGGAGTCCACTCCGTATATTGCTCGACATAGCTTTTCGTGCGGTCCAATATACGTTCCGGAAACAGCGCTACCGTTTTACCGCTAATAATGACCTGGTCGATATCCAAGATGCTGATCATATTGGTAATCGTTAATGCCAGATTCTTCGAAACATAATCAATGCAAGCTTCTACGTCATTCGTTGAATTCAAATCATATGTGCTTAACAAATACTTAATAGCTAATTTGCTTTCCAGCCAACCGACTGAAGATGGAGTCCGTTTATATTCTGAATCAAAGCACATATACTCCAGCTCACCCGCACTTGCATTAACGCCGCGGTGAAGCTCTTTGTTAATAATCAAGCCGCCTCCGACCCCATCACCTGCAGCAACATGAACGAGACTCGTCAGTGCTTGATCTGAGTTTTCAAGATTCCGAAATTCCGCCACAGTCGCTGCGTTCACATCATTCTCCAGAAGAATGGGCAAGTTCACTTCGCTCTTGAGAGTTTCAATAATCGTTTCATACTTAAAGTCGTTTTCTTTATTGTGATGCGTTCTCATCCGGATCGTTTTCTTTCTTGTATTGATCGCACCATCAACGCCAATACCAATCCCCAAGACAACACTATCCGTTTCCTTCGCTTTACTCTTCAAATGTTCCATAATCTCTATAAATATCGAAGTGAACTGCTGGCTATAGAACGGAATATCTGTTTCAATCGAATACGAATCTATGACCTTGCCGTGCAGATTAATAAGTACCGCTGTAATCGTGTTGCCAATAATCTGTATCCCGATTGTCGTATAGCTGTTTTCATTAAATCTGTAAACCGTACGCTTTCTTCCCAAGCCGCCAGATCCTTCTCGACTTTCACCAGTGACGGTCAATAAACCAATCTGTTCAAAAAAGGTAACTATCTTGCTTACAGTAACAAAGCTCATTGCCGTTTTTTCTGTGATCTCGACTTTCGCCAGTTCAGGATATTGAAGCAAAATATCGAAGACTATTTTTCTATTCTCATCTTTAATATCATTGGGCAAAAATGATTTCATATGTCCTCCTCGTTATATTATTAATATAATTAATAAATGAAGTTAAATAATTAATCAAAAAAATCAGGTCAGCACTGACCTCTTGAATTTATTATATATTCACTGTAGTGAACGTTCAAGTGTATTTATTTAACTTCCTTAAATTTATCTGTTCTCTATCTTAATATCACCAGCTAGTGCGTGCATTTGGATACACCACAAAAAGAAGCCTCTCATGAGTTCAATGAACTCACGAAAGGCTTCTAATCAATCCTATTTCAAGGCTTAATCAGCCTTATTACATCATGCCGCCCATACCACCCATGCCGCCCATATCAGGCATACCTGGTTTTTCTGGTTCTGGCTTGTCAGCAATTACTGCTTCAGTAGTCAAGAACATAGCAGCTACGGATGCAGCATTTTGAAGCGCGGAACGAGTTACTTTAGCAGGGTCAACGATACCTGCTTCGAACATGTTCACCCACTCGCCAGTAGCAGCGTTGTAGCCGATGCCGATAGCTTCTTTTTTCAAGCGATCCACGATAACGGATCCTTCTTGACCAGCGTTAGCTGCAATGGTACGAACTGGTTCTTCGAGCGCGCGAAGCACGATGTTAACACCTGTTTTCTCGTCGCCAGTTACATCTACAGCAGCAACAGCATTATATACGTTCACAAGAGCTGTACCACCACCAGAAACGATACCTTCTTCAACCGCAGCGCGAGTTGCGTTCAGGGCGTCTTCGATGCGAAGTTTACGCTCTTTCAATTCAGTTTCAGTTGCAGCGCCAACTTTGACAACGGCTACGCCGCCAGCCAATTTAGCCAAACGCTCTTGCAATTTTTCTTTGTCGAACTCGGAAGTTGTTTCTTCCAGTTGAGCACGAATTTGGCTTACGCGAGCATTGATGTCCGCTTTGTCGCCGCTTCCGTCTACGATTGTTGTGTTTTCTTTAGTTACGCGTACTTGACGTGCGTTACCCAGTTGTTCAATGGAAGTGCTCTTCAGATCAAGACCGAGCTTCTCAGTGATCACTTGACCACCAGTCAGGGCAGCGATATCTTGCAGCATAGCTTCGCGGCGGTCGCCAAAGCCAGGAGCTTTAACAGCAACAGCGTTGAATGTTCCACGCAGTTTGTTCACGATCAACATTGCTTGTGCTTCGCCTTCGATATCTTCAGCGATAATAACAAGCGGTCTAGCTTGTTGAACGATTTTTTCAAGCAATGGAAGGATTTCTTGAGTGCTGCTGATTTTTTTATCAGTGATCAAGATGTATGGGTTCTCCAGAACAGCTTCCATTTTGTCCGTATCAGTAATCATGTACGGGGAAATGTAACCGCGGTCGAACTGCATACCTTCTACGACTTCAAGTTCAGTAGCAAATCCACGGGATTCTTCAACAGTGATAACACCGTCTTTACCTACTTTTTCCATAGCTTCAGCAATCAATTGGCCCACTTCTTCGTCAGCAGCAGAGATAGCAGCTACTTGAGCGATAGCTTGGGAATCTTCGATTGGCTTAGCGATTTTTTGCAATTCTTCAACTGCTGCACGAACTGCTTTGTCGATCCCTTTGCGAATAACCATTGGGTTAGCGCCTGCAGTTACGTTCTTCAGACCTTCACGGATCATAGCTTGTGCCAGAACCGTTGCAGTTGTAGTACCGTCACCGGCTACATCGTTAGTCTTAGTAGCAACTTCTTTAACCAGTTGAGCACCCATGTTCTCGAATGCATCTTCAAGTTCGATTTCTTTAGCGATAGTTACACCATCGTTAGTGATAAGCGGGCTACCAAATTTCTTCTCAAGTACCACGTTGCGACCTTTTGGTCCAAGTGTAACTTTTACCGCATTTGCCAAAGCATCTACACCGCGCAACATAGAGCGGCGTGCTTCTTCACTAAATTTAATTTCTTTAGCCATTGTGTAATTACCTCCTAGAATTTTTTGTATATCACGTTACTTTAAGTAGTTTAGATTTAGCTTATAATCGACTCTCGCTTAGTCAAGAATCGCGTGAATGTCGCTTTCTTTCATAATCAAATATTCTTTACCTTCGTATTTGATTTCTGTTCCTGCATATTTAGAGAAAAGAACACGGTCGCCTTCTTTTACTTCGAGTGCTACACGTACTCCATCTTTCAAAGCTCCGCTACCTACTGCAATAATAGTTCCTTCTTGTGGCTTTTCTTTCGAGGAGTCCGGAAGCACAATCCCGAATGAAGTGGTTTCCTCCTGCTCGCTCGGTAGCACCAATACGCGTTCACCTAAAGGTTTGATCATGAAAAAATAGCCTCCTTTAAAATTATGTTATTTTGCTTCAAAACATAGTTTAGAACTTACCTGTCTTACTTCAAAATCTCTGGTGTTTATGAAAAATATCAATTGGACGCTATGAATATCTGGTCCATCTCATATTTTCCATAAGCATTAGCACTCGACAGCTTGTAGTGCTAACAACAATTTTTATGATACTCAACTTGAGCCCGGATTTCAAGTCCTTTTACACAAATTCGCATTTGTTTTCGTAAAAAATAACGTTTCACTGGTTGTCCTAGGCACACACTCTATACATTCTATCCACAGGGTGTGAAAATATGCGTATGATTTCAGTAGTCTCAACTGTACCACCTACGCCCGAACATTTCAAAAAACGGGGGTTTAAAACAAAAGAACTGTCTCTTTCGTAGAAAAATCTACTTAGTGACAGCCCTCTTATCATCATTCCTCACTCTTGGTGTACTGAGCTTCCCTTGCCGCATCCGCAGCAAGCTGTTTGCGATAGACGAAGGCGGACAGGAATACGCTGAACTCATACAACACAAGCAGTGGAATCGTCACCAGAAAGTCTGAGATGAAGTCCGGAGGAGTGATGACTACAGCAATAAAGACAAGCGTGAAATAAGCGTATCGACGCATTTTACGCAAGCGTATCGGGTTAAGAACCCTCAGTTTGGTCAGAAACATCACCAACAGCGGTAGCTCAAACAACAGCGCTAAAGGTAGCACCAGACTGAACATGAAGTTGAAATATTGCGCAATTCCGTAGGTCTCTTCCAGTCCCATACTCCGGGTGATAGAGATTGTGAACGAAAGCGCCATTGGAAATACAACATAATAAGCAAAAGAAAGTCCGATTAGAAAAAGAACAAAAACATAGGGTACATAACGTAGTGTTGCACTACGCTCTTCCGGTCGTAAGCCCGGACTAATAAACGCCCACAACTGATAAGCAATAAAAGGAACTGAAATGACTAATGAAACCGCCATTGCGATCTTCATATACATTCCGATACCATCCCAGAATGAGAACGCATGCAGAACAAACCCTTGCGCTAGATCTGTACTAATTAAATAATCGTAGATTGGCTTGGCACAGAACAGCCCCCCTACCAATCCCAAAACAAATACAATCAGCACATAAATAATCCGTTTACGCAGCTCGGTGAGATGATCCACCACCGACATTTCTTCCGATTCGAGAGACATCCTGACACCATCCCATGACAAGAATAGAAACGCCACACCGACTTTATGTATAGCTGTGCCCGTTTCTGCAGAAAGCAGCAACCAAATTGAAAAAGGGACATCTCCTAAGTCTATTAGACTTGAGAGATTGCCCCATTGTTAAATCTTTTATTATTCCGGCAGGCGTTTGTCCTGAGGAATATCTGCAGCGACCGTCTGCGGGGCCGTCGGCACAGGAGCTTCGCTCTTCTTCACCGGATCACCATCACCAATGATTTCACGTGCGCCTTCTTTAAATTCACGGAAGGTTCGTCCAACTGCGCGGCCTAACTCTGGCAGTTTATTCGGTCCAAAGAGGAGCAGTGCCAGTATAACCAACAAGATAATACCCGGAGTACCAATTCCACTAAACATTATTATTCCTCCTTGTCCGTCTATCCGATCATGGTATCGATTACGATAATCTAATAATACCATAACTTATGTCACAGTTACATCCACTATCTTCTATAAATAGTTTATCCTTGTGACGTGACAAGAATATGACAATGTTATTGGCGGTATTGGCCAGTTACCATGAGTAACGCTTCAGGTAGTTGATCCATAATGGCTGCTAAATTCTCATGAACACCCTTCGGTGTGCCCGGTAAGTTGACAATCAACGTGCGTCCACGAATGCCGCATATCCCGCGGAACAGCATCACCGCACGGTTTTTTTGCATCACCGTACTTCGCATCGCCTCAGAAAGTCCAGGCACTTCCCGTTCGATTACACGCCGGGTTGCCTCTGGAGTCACATCACGTATCGCTAAATCCGTACCTCCGGTAGTCAATACCAGATCTGCTTGAAAATAATCTGTGAGTTCTATCAAAGCTGCGATAATCTCATCTTGTTCATCGGGCACGATCCGATATTCAACGATCTCGCCTCCAAGTTCCTCTTCCACCAGCTCCCGAATAACCTGGGCGCTCGTGTCTTCCCGTTCGCCCCTGGCCCCTTTATCGCTGGCCGTTAGGATTGCTGTTTTCCACGCCATAGGTTTGTCCTCCCTCTCTATGTATAATTGGCTGTACAGTGCAGCCCACTTGCTTCAGCGCATCGAACGTCAGCTCTGATCATGGTTCAAGCGCGTAATCTCCATTCTTGCCCCCACTTTTAGATACTAAGAGCGTTGGTCCGATAATCATGTCCTTCTGAAGAGCCTTGCACATGTCGTACACCGTTAGTGCTGAGGCAGAAACAGCGGTCAATGCCTCCATTTCAACTCCGGTCTTTCCGGTAGTATGGACTGTTGCTTCTATATAAAGTTCATCTTCGCTGTTATCGGAGAAGCGGATGTCAATACCGGTAAGTGGGAGCGGATGGCACATTGGAATCCAGTCAGACGTCTTCTTGGCCGCCATAATTCCAGCGATCTGCGCAACGGCAAGTACGTCTCCTTTACTGATCTTGCCTTCCTTGATGGCACTAAGCGTCTCAGTTGCCATCTTGATCTTACTCCGCGCGACAGCTGTCCGCTTCGTAATCTCCTTTTCGCTCACATCCACCATACGAGCTCTTCCCTGCTCGTTAAAATGGGTCAATTCCACGGCTCACTCTCCTTTTCGGCAGTGCACTATGCCATTTTCAGTAATCAGCATGTCCATAAAGGCATCATGCTCATCCATGGGCACTTTCGGAACCAGTTGCATACCAAAGGCTAGCCCGATCCAGACAGGGGGCTTCGCAGCAGCATACTCTTCCGTCTCCCATGACGCACGCAATCGATCATAGTATCCTCGGCCGTAACCAAGCCTGCCTCCCTGAAGATCAAAAGCCAGCCCCGGAACAAACACAACATCCGGTAGTGTAACAACTTCAATCTCTTGTGAATCTTTGCCGGATACAATAGGTTCATGGATACCATACGCCCCCGGCTCAAGCTCACTCCAAGCGTTTACCATATGGACACTCATTGCACCACTTGCCGGAATGACACGCGGCAGCAGTACCCTACGCAGGTCCTTCCACGCCTGTGTAAGAAGCGCGTTGGTATCGAGTTCAGAACGGAAAGATACATAGGCCATCAGTGAGGCTATGTCTTTCGTCTTCAGCCACTCTGATGCATGCTTGCAGACCAGAAAAGACAATTCCCTTCTCTGGTCCGAGGAGAGCTCGTTTCGGGCGATGGTCTTCTCAGTTCTTAGTTGTTGCTTTGCTTTGGAGATCACCGACTCCTTGCTTGACATCGCCCGGCAACCCCCTATATTTATCCCAAGCTTATCCTTGTTTGTAAATCCAGTTTACCACTCTTCTCCCCGGTTCGCCAAGGTGGATAGGACTGTGTTTCTGGGCCAGGTCGTTATTCTCTGCTTCCGATATATCGAGCTCTCGCTTGGGAAACGCTTTTCATGTAAACTATAGAATAAGTTGTTCATACGGCTGAGGTATAAATGCCAAGGCGAAATATGCAAGGGTGGAGGTTTCATCGTTATGCTTCTTCAAGCGACAGGAATTACAAAATCATATGGTATACAGAACGTACTAGACGGCATAAGCCTTCAGGTAAATGAAAAGGAACGTGTCGGACTCGTGGGTGTTAATGGTGCCGGCAAATCAACTTTTCTGCAAATTCTGGCTGGTGAAATGTCCTATGACAGCGGTCAAATTCATAAATCAAAAGAAACTACTATCGGGTATTTAGCCCAAAATAGCGGACTTCAATCTGACAAAACCATTCATGAAGAAATGATGGCAGTTTTCGCACCTTTGATCGAAGCCGAGGCTGAGCTAAGAGAGATGGAAGTAAGCATTGCCGATCCTAAGCTGGCAGAGGACCCAAAACGGTACGAAGAACTGCTCGAAAGATATGCCCGCCGATCAGATTGGTTCAAGGACCACGGCGGTTATGAAATGAATACACGAATCCGCAGTGTCCTCCACGGCATGGGCTTCGGCGAGTTCCCACCGGATACACCTATCTCCACACTTAGCGGTGGCCAGAAGACTAGACTCGCATTAGCCCGCATTTTGCTTCAGGCTCCCGATCTTCTAATGCTGGATGAGCCGACGAACCATCTGGATATCGAAACATTAACATGGCTTGAGGATTATCTTCGCAGTTATGCTGGCGGAATTCTGGTCGTATCTCATGACCGTTATTTCCTTGATCGGCTTGTAACTACTATTGTAGAGATCGAGCGTCATCAATCTCGGCGTTATACAGGCAATTACAGCCGATATGTAGATTTGAAGGCTGCCGAATATGAAGCACGAATGAAGCAGTATGAGAAACAGCAAGATGAAATCTCAAGAATGGAAGATTTCGTTCAGAAAAATATTGTGCGAGCATCTACCACGAAACGTGCGCAGAGCAGACGCAAAGCGCTTGAAAAGATGGACCGTATTGATCGACCGATGGGCGATCTGAAGAAAGCCAGCTTCTCCTTCGAGCCGGACTTCATGTCTGGTAAAGAAGTGCTGCAAGTCCGTAATGTTGCGGTTGCCTTTAATGATGGTCCACCTTTGTTCAAGGACGCTTCTTTCGAACTACGCCGGGGAGAAACTGCTGCACTCATCGGTCCCAATGGTATTGGCAAATCTACACTGCTGCAGTGTATGACCGGAACCCGCGAGCCTTCAACTGGAACTGTGAATTGGGGGACTAAGGTAAAGGTCGCTTATTATGATCAGGAACAGACCCGCCTCAATCCAAAGAACACAGTAATGGAAGAGCTATGGAGTGAATATCCAATGATTGAGGAAGCCAGAATCCGTACGATCCTTGGCAACTTCCTCTTCAGCGGTGAAGATGTTCTTAAGAAGATATCCGCGCTGAGCGGCGGCGAAAAAGCACGCGTTGCATTATCAAAGCTCATGTTGCGCGGCGCAAATATGCTCATCCTAGATGAGCCAACCAACCATTTGGATTTAGTCAGTCGTGAGGTTTTAGAATCAGCTTTAATTGATTTCGAAGGCACATTGCTCTTCATTTCTCATGACCGTTATTTCCTCAATAAAATGGCTGAACGGGTGCTTGAGCTTCATCCCGAGGGGATCGATCAATACCTTGGCAACTACGATGACTATATCGAGAAAAAACGAGAATTAGAAGAGATTGCGAAAGATGCCGCCGAATTAGCCGCCAAAAACGTCAACAAGGATGCTGCAGTTCCTGAAAAAAACGCTGTTTCCTCCTTCGAAGCGGACAAGCAAGCCAAGCGTGAAGAGCGTAACCGGAAGCGGCGTATTGCTGAGCTAGAGGAAGGCATTGCCTCACTAGAAGAGTCGATCGCTTTTATAGAGAATGAAATGACTAAACCTGAAGTTTATCAGGATTATTTAGCACTTCAAGGTCATGAAGAGGATCTGAAGAACAAAAAAACTCAGCTTACCGATTTATTTAACGAATGGGAAATCCTTGCTGACGAATAATGTAAAATCCGCTTCATAAATATTTTTTCATATTTCTTATTTTGTTCATAAAGAGTTATCCACAGCTCTATGCACAGGTTTCGTGTATAACTCCCTACTAAAAAAGCCCCTTAGGGGCTTTTTTTATGCGTTAAATCGGTATTTTCGAATTACAGGAATTATTATCCACCGAATTATCCACATTATCCACAATTCTCACAAGGTTTCATTGCTAACAAAAATGGTTATAAGGCCATTTTAAAAAGAGCTGACATTGCTGATTTTACGCACTTTTTACACAATTCGTAGAGAATATGTGGATAACGTTGTCCACAACTTGACAAAAGACATAACCCCACCTAAAACCTGTCATCATAAGCTAAAAAAGAACCCGCTATCTCTAAATCAGACAGCGGGTCGATGTATATTAAACGATTTGTGTAGAGAGCAAGGCAGCGTTACAGGCTGCAATATAGGCAATCCCTGCTGCCATGATAATATCTTGATGCGTAGCTGTGCCTCTAAATTTAAGACCTTCCCACTCTACCATCACAGCCGCCTCCGCCTGGGCGTTCTCTCCACTTCCAAGTGAATGCAGCTCAAGTCCCGCAAAATCGATATCCTCTGAGATGCCTTGCCCAATAGCAGCGATAATAGCTTCAAGCGGACCATCTCCAGTACTAGTATGAGAAGTTTCCTGTCCAGACTTCAAATGGCGAACCGTAACCGCGGCCACCCGGCGCTGGGCACTGCCTGCCAATACCTGAACCTCACCCAGTTCATAGACCTGAGCTTGCTGTCCAGTTGTACTGCTCACCATTTGCAGCAACTGGTCATCACTCACTACCTTTTGGCGGTCAGCGGTCTCTTTAAACGATTCATAAAGTGCATCCAGCTCCGCAGGCTCCAGCGTAATACCATACTTCGCCGCCCGGTCCTTTAGCGCATGTCTGCCAGAATGCTTGCCCAGAATGATCATGCTACGCGGGATACCCAGCCGCTCTGGGTCCATAATCTCATAGGTGCTTCGATCCTTCAGCAAACCATCCTGATGAATCCCTGACTCATGCTGGAAGGCATTTCTTCCGACGACTGGTTTGTTATAGGCGATTGGAAAATGCATCGCTCCGCTGATCAGCCGCGAAGTATCATACAGCTTATCAAGCACAATGCCTGTTTCTGCTCCAATCGCATCTCCGCGGGTTTCGAGCGCCATCACAAGCTCTTCCAGTGCGCAGTTCCCGGTACGCTCGCCGACTCCGTTCACAGTGACTTCGATCTGCGTCGCACCTCCATCAATTGCTGCCAGACTGTTGGCTACAGCCAGCCCCAAATCATTGTGACAGTGGGCACTGTAGCTTACCGTTTCTCCACCTCTTGCTCCTAGCCGCACACGTCGGAACATTTCCCCATATTCATGTGGCAATGCGTAACCGACCGTATCGGGCAGATTGATAATAGAAGCGCCTTCCTCAATAACAGCTTCAATCATTTCAATCAGATCATCGATTCCTGTTCGCGCAGCATCCATCGCCGTGAATTCAACGACATCAGAGAATCGACGCGCATAAGCCGTCATCTCGCGGGCTTTGGCTACGACTTCAGCTCTGCTCATACGCAATTGATGTTGCAAATGAATATCAGAAGAGGAGATGAACAGGTGAATCCGCCGGCGTTCAGCATCTTGGGTTGCCCGGACTGCCGCGTCAATATCCCCTTTAACCGCCCGTGCAAAACCGCAAATTTCCACATTTCGCACCTTACGAGAAATCGTCTGTACTGCTGCAAAATCACCAGGGCTCGATATCGGAAATCCAGGCTCCATCACATCAACACCCAGATCCGCAAGTTTATAGGCCAGCAGTATTTTTTGCTCTGGGGTTAGACTTGCACCCGGAGCCTGTTCACCATCTCGCAGAGTCGTATCGAAAATTTGTATACGTTTCTTTACTGGAATAATCATCTGAATTCCTCCTGTTTTCCTCTTATTGGATTCCTTACCCTAACCTATGCTTCAGCGCAGATCCACACGTCGACTTGTGGTCCTGCTAAATTCCCCACCCACTGCTGCCGGCAGCTGATACGAATGAATCCTCTGCACAATTTGGAATGTGCAGAAGGTTCACTCTTGGCGTCTTATATTGCGCCTGAGTCCATAACCCGAGTCGCTTCAATAAGAACGCAAAAACCCGCCGTCTCTAATAAAGAGACGGCGGGTTACCCCTCCGCGGTACCACTCTTTTTGACGCATAGGCTATTCATATAATCAAGCCGTTAAGCTGCGTCCAGCTCCTCTTCCCTGTCCATCCTGAGGATGTCAGGATATCTGGAAAGGTCCGATAACGGGGACAGCCGTAGGCAGCGTAATCTTATTTCCGCCGCTCCGCTCCCGGGCGAGATTCAAGACTTTCGGTGACTGCGTCGCACCACCCCGCAGCTCTCTGTTCACCGTCATTCCCTACTACTCCCGTTCTTAGCGTGTATTATATACATTCTAACTACTCAAAATCCATACAAAAAAGCCTGCCATCTCATTCAAGAGACGACAGGCTGTTAACCTTCGCGGTACCACTCTTGTTGATGCTCTGTACCGGTTAAGTTACTACCGATTCCAATTGAACATCCACTTTACGGTCCAGTATGTTAGATACTCGACCACCCTTTCACGGAGGTTACCCGTAGACGGTGTACGAACGTTCCGGGACAATTGCCGGTAATGCTTCCACCGTTCCGCTCCCAGACGAGTTCAGGTCCCCTTCGACTGCGTCGCACCTACCCGCAGCTCTCTTATCCCAGAGTATCCTTACTACTTCCGCTCATCGCGTTTCCTTGTATAATTGAACTGATTATACTCGTTAGCTCCAAATGATGTCAATAGGCGGATACAGACCATTGTTCCAATGAGAATCCAGGGTCTGCTACCATATCCAGCGGAGTACCGCCATCATGCTGCCACTTCACGTATGCAGCAGCTCCAATCATAGCTGCATTATCCGTGCAGTATACCGGAGGTGGAATAATAAGCTCAATGCCCTCCGCTTCACAGCGTGAGATCAAAGCCGTGCGCAGGCCAGCATTAGCAGCAACACCTCCACACAGCAATAACTGCTTGGAGCTAGTAGCTTTAACAGCGCGTACCGCTTTTTCCACCAGCACCTCAACCACAGATTCTTGGAACCCGCGGGCAATGCCTGCGACATCTGGCGTGAGACCCTTCATCTTGCTCTGATTCACAACGTTCAGCACAGCCGACTTTAAGCCACTGAAGCTGAAATCATAAGAACCCGGCTCCAGCCATACTCTTGGTAACGGTACAACCTCAGTCGCCTCGCGGGCCAGACGATCCACATGAGGTCCGCCGGGATAAGGGAACCCTAGTGCTCGTGCCACTTTATCATATGCTTCGCCTACGGCATCATCACGGGTGCGCCCGATAATTCGAAACTCACCCTCCCGCTCCATATGAACCAGTTCAGTATGTCCGCCGGACACCACTAGTGTCATGCATGGATACTGTAACTCTGCCACTAAACGGTTAGCATAAATATGTCCTGCAATATGATGTGTACCAATTAGCGGCTTACCCCATGCGAGTGCAAGGCTCTTGGCAGCTACTACCCCTACAAGTAAAGCCCCCACCAAACCTGGGCCTTGTGTAACCGCCACCGCCGACAACTGATCTGGTTCAACCCCTGCTGTAGCGAGTGCTTCTTCTATCACCAGTGTAATTACTTCCACATGCTTACGGGAAGCTACTTCTGGTACTACGCCGCCGAAGGCGCGATGTGTCTCAATCTGACTCGAGATGATGTTGGATAACACTTCAGAGCCATCTTTGACTACAGCGACCGACGTTTCATCACAACTCGTCTCAATAGCAAGTATTAGTACAGGCTGAGCTGCGCCCGTTTCTGTCTTCATTTCAAGTCCACGCTTCCTTCCATATTTCCATGCTCCTCATACTCTGGCAGATCCGCCCACATAATGAGCGCATCTTCGCGATTATCGGAATAATATCCTTTGCGTGTGCCAGCAGATCGAAAGCCTTTTTTACGATATAAATTCTGTGCTACCTCGTTCGATACCCGTACCTCAAGTGTAATAGACTTCATCCCCACATAAGATGCCGTCTTCATCAGCTCTTCGAGCAAACGCTCGCCCCATTTACGTCCACGATAGGCTTCGAGCAGGGCTATATTCGTCACATGCGCCTCATCCACGATGGCCCACATACCGGCATAACCGATAATATGACCTGCCAGCTCCATAACCATATATTTTGCAAAATGATTATGCGTCAGCTCGTTGCGAAAAGCTTCCTCTGTCCAAGGCATCGTGAAGGCTTCCCGTTCAATGATAAGAATGTCAGGAATATCCGTAAGCTTCATCAAACGAAAAACAAGTTCAGCCTCTTGAGCTATCATTGATTCCGCTTCCGTCATGGTTTCTTTAAGCCCCCTTCTCTGCTTAACCGCAGATTGGCCTCCGCTTCTGAGATCTGAGTATAGTTAGGGATCAAGCTATGGATATCATCTTTCTCTACCTGAAGCCGCGCTTCTCCAAGAAATCCTGTCCAGCGGCCTTCCATTTCATAAGGAACTGCAATAGAAACACCAAGATCCTTCAATGGACGAAGCGATTCCTCACTGCCATGAACTGCAGTCTCCCCAACAAACCAAAGAACAGCGGGCTTATTGCCTTCGACTGAAGCCTGTCCTAAACGTTCAGCTAAGTACTCCACCCAATCTGCCATCAGGCGGATGGCATCAGGCTCAAGACGGCTAGGAGCATTATTTCCCTCAGCTGCGAATAATCCTGTATACACCTGTCCTCGGCGCGCATCCATTAGTGGAATGATCCAATCAGGCCCGTAGCTGCTATTCTCGGGAGTTTGTTCCGACGCTTTGGTCATCACGTTATTCTTGAGGGCTGTTTGATATCCGCCCCATGCTACTGCATGTAGACTCGAAATACCGACAACTGGGACATCCCATGCCCATGCCAGCGTTTTGGCAGCGGTAACTGCGATACGCGTCCCCGTATACGATCCAGGACCCACACCAACAGAAATCCCGCCCAGCATTGCAGCAGTAGTTCCTGTTGCTTGCAGCGCCTGCTCAATGATCGGGAGTAAATGCACCGAATGATTCCGTTCTCCGGAAGCATTTATTTCATGCAGTAGTTCCCCATTCTCTGTAACTGCCACGCCTAATACTGCAGTTGATGTATCCAGCGCTAAAAGCCGCTTGCGCGGCTCTGTATTCTGATTCGTCATATTCCTTAACCCCACTTCTGGATCAGCTGCCGGCAAAGCTCACCATACGGCTCCCCGATTCCGGTCACCGTAATCATTCTTTCATCTGGCCCCACTGTTTCCATGTATATATGCATATGCCGCGGCGGCATTAAATCCGTAATAATACTGCTCCATTCCACCAAGCAGACCCCTTGCCCGTAGAAATACTCATCAAGTCCAAGCTCGTCCGCTTCCTGAAGCGAAATCCGATATACATCCATATGATATAGGGGCAGACGGCCCTCGTACTCTTTAATAATTGTAAAAGTAGGACTGTTTACGATCCCCTTTACGCCGAGATGCCGAGCGTACCCTTGCGAGAATGCTGTTTTTCCTGCGCCCAGATCGCCGTCCAAGCCGATAATCATCCCTGGCGTTGAAGCAGTAGCTAGAGCAGCTGCAAGCAACTCCGTATCCTGGAGGCTGTAAGAACGGTAAGTGAACACCGTTTCGTCTGTATTGTCCAACTACAACTACCACCTTTTAAAATATACCTGCCAAAAACCATTACTATTAATTATATCGGTATGCTCCATCCATCGCAACAACTGTCCCAATTCAATCTCCCATGCCAGTATGCCAACAATAGAAAAAGAGACCTCTACGCAAAAATAAGCATAAAGAGTCTCTTTTATAAAAGTGTAATTTAGCTTATCTCAGCTTTTTGAACAAACCTTGTTAATGATCTTGCTCTTCTAACCGTTCAACGCCTACCGTATGCGTATTCGTTGGTCGAGAGCCCACTTGAACCGTAGCCATTCCGTTCTGTGCATCCACATGCTCAATCCATACAGGTTCTCCATCCAAATGTACACTTACCGTCTCTTTAGAAGCATAAATATCCTGTGCTCGTTTGACGTCCACCACTGTTCTCCTCCTTTATTTTACCTAAATCTCACGATTCTAATGGCGAAGTTTCTTCGAGGGTTGATTCCGCATCAAGCTTCTCCGAGTCCGAGACCCGACTTGCTTCCGGTGGAGCTATAATGCTGTCCCAATCCACAACTGTCGCTGGAATATCCTGCTCGCTCAGCGCATCGATCCACTCATTTCTACGCGGTTCCATGACTTAGTATTCTCCTCCTCAGCTTTATTAGCCTGATTTTATATTTTCCCATGCTTCACAAAAAATGCACCCGGCTAGAAAAGCCTTTCCTGCCTCATACTAACCCAAAGCAAATAACTTAGATCAGGAGGCGTTTCTCATGCATACCGTTTGGAAAGGGGCCATCAGCTTCGGGCTAGTGCATGTTCCGGTTAAAATGTTCTCCGCTACGGAAGACAAGGACATTTCTCTGCGTTATATCCATAAGGAATGCGGCAGCCCACTGTCGTATGTACGTAAATGTCCGGTGTGTGACAAAGAGGTGGCTTGGGAAGAAATCGGCAAGGGTTATGAATATGAAAAAGGGAAGTTTGTTCTATTCGACAAAGAGGAACTGGATCAATTGACCGACGAAAGCAGCAAAAGCATTACCATACTCGACTTTGTTGATCTGACGGAGATCGATCCAATTTATTTTCAAAAAACCTATTACTTATCTCCGGATCAGGCTGGGACAAATGCATATCGGCTTCTTATGGAGGCCATGCGTCAAACTGGTAAAATTGGCATCGCAAAAATATCGATTCGTTCCAAAAGCAGTCTTGCTGCTATTCGTGTGCTGGAGGATTGCCTCGCCATCGAGACTATTTTTTATCCTGATGAAGTGCGACCGGTCTCGCAAGTGCCTGGCCTGCCCGAAGCAGGGACGGTGAATGATAAAGAGCTGGATATGGCCAAGCTGCTCATTTCACAGCTATCCACGCCTTTTGATCCGGCAAAATATACCGATGATTATCGCCAGCGTATGCTTGATCTAATCTCACATAAAATCGCAGGCGAGGAATTTCATATCGCTCCTGCCAAACAGGAAAGCAATGTAATTGATCTAATGGCAGCATTGCAGGCCAGTATTCAGGCTGTACAGCATATCCCTACAGATCCGGGTCCTTCATTAACAGATACTAAGAAAACAAAAACTAAAGCGGCTCCGGCTGCCAAAAGAAAAACAGCCAAGTCTAAAGCAGCAGCTGAGCCTGCCGATCAGCAAAACGAGGCTTCCGGGCCGATTCCAGTCATCGCACCAAAACCGAAACGCCGCAGCCCAAAAAGTAAAACAACCGTATCTTAGGAGGCTCTGGTGATGAAGCTTCAGCCTATTATTCCTTTTGAACCCATACTGGCTGGGCAGCTTCCAGCAGGCAACCAGTGGATCGCACAGATTAAATGGGATGGCGTTCGCATGTTGTCCTATTACGACGGAAGCACTACTCAGCTTATTAACAGACGTGGTAATTACCGTACAGCGCAATATCCAGAACTTACTGATGTATCTGCTTACTGTAAAGCTGACTCCGTTATTCTTGATGGTGAGATCATTGCACTGGGGGACGGCAAGCCCTCATTTCACGAAGTTATGCGGAGGGATAGCTTAAAGAATGGCTCCACCATTTCCGTCGTTAGGTATCAGGTTCCTGTCATTTATATGATTTTTGATATTCTGTTTTATAATGGCCAATCGACGATGGATCAGCCTTTATTCTCACGGCAGCAGCTGCTAAACGATATTCTGCTGCCGCATCCCCACGTACAGGCCGTACCCAGTTATACCGATCCCACAGAATTATTCGCCGCTGCTCAGAGTCAGAGCTTAGAGGGAATCGTCTGTAAGGATATCAACAGCACTTATGCTCCCGGTGGAAAAGATAAACGCTGGCAGAAACGCAAAATCATTTCTGATCTTACGGCAGTAGCCGGGGGTGTAACGTTCCGAGACGGCATCGTCAATGCGCTACTTCTTGGGCTGTATGATGATAAAGGAAATTTGCATTATATCGGACATGCCGGGCCAGGAAAATTGACTGTACAGGATAAACGCGACTTAACTGCAGAGGTACAGCATTTAAAAATAGATCAAATGCCCTTTACAGCTGATCCCCAGCGAGGGAAGGGTGCTTTTTGGATAAAACCGAAGCTTGTCTTCAAAGTTCATTTTTTGGAATGGAATACCTCAGGCACTCTTCGTCAGCCGGTTACTCAAGCTAGGGTAGATCTTCCTCCCGAATCATGTACTATGGAGCAAAAAGGATAAACTCTTTCCAAAAAAACGTCCTCCCGAATTTATCGAGAGGACGTTTCTTATTGCGCTGTAAGACTCGTTACAATGGTCTCCAGCTCTGCTTTTGTCTGCGCAGTATTTTTCGTATTCGTAAGCGTATAATCAATACTTCCATCCGCACTGGACCATACAAGCTGGACTTTTAGATCTCCATGGTGAGGACCAAACACCGTGTAAACTGCTTCAACCCCGTTGATGGTCAAATTTTCATCCTGGTCACCAGGCAGCTGCGCTAAAGTAACCCCTTCCGGAAGCGTATATGCTGGAGCTGATTTTAGATTCAATCTCTCCCCATTTCGCAGATAAGTGATAGAAGTTTCTGTATCGCTCCACTTTAAGCTTTGTGAGATCACCTTTTTACCAGCAGCTTGTGCTTTAGCTTTTACCTGATCTCTGAGGGTTTTATACTCTGTACTGAAAAACTTCGGAAGCACTGGATTTAAAACGACATCCTGCAGCTTATATTCGTCTGGTAGAGCAGCGGGTATCAGGAGTGAATTCCCAGTTAATGAAGATAGCTTCTGTGCTGCTTCGTTTATAGAGCTGAATCTGTATGGCATATAGCTTACACTCAAATCTTCCTCTGGATTAGATTTTTTGTCATTAACATAGAGAGCCTTAATTTCTCCCGCTTGTAGGGAAACAGCATATTCTTTGGCAATCAAATCCTTAATCGTTGGCGATACCGGTGGTGATTTCTGCTCAACCGGAACGGTACCTTTGCTTTTATTATTGCTCCCCGCAGGCACTGCGCCTGCTGTTCCATTTACCGCACTCATTAACACTATCAGGCTCAAAGCCGTGATGGCCGCACTTTTTTTAATCATCATTATAATATCCTCCCTTAACCCTTGGTTATTTGATCATGCTTTTAGCTACAGCCAACATTTCATTTGTCGTCAGTTTACTGACCCGATTGTCTAAAAGGGTATATTGTATCGCGCCTGATTTATCCAGCCACACTAGCTTAGTGTTGAAACTTGCTTCTTTAGCCGAATCGGTTGTAAGAATTACTTTCCTACCGTTGACCGTCAGTTCTTTCTTAGTTTCCGAAGCTCGTACAAAAGGCACCGCTCCTTCGGGAAGTTTGGCGGGCGGCACTCCAGTTACAATGCTAAAATTGGCTTTTCCTTTGGCATACAGCTGCATAGACAAGTTCGTCTGGCTCCAGCTGATGATCTTGCTAAACAACTGTTTGTTGGGATCACCTGCCGCCGCTGCTGCCTTTAGTTCCTGCTCTAATTGCAAATACAGCTCTGAATCGTTTGCTACAGACGGTGGATAAATGATGGCTGTCGCCAGAGCAAAGCCCTTAGGAAGATTTCCAGGCTGTGGTGTAGCTGGACCCTTCAACGCTTTGAATTTAGCAGCAAAGGATTTGTAGTCTTTAAAAACAAATCCTTTGCCAGAGAAGCTGATCGTATCCTGAGGGTTAGAGACTTTGTCACGTACGTAGTAGGCCAAGTACGCACCTTCCTTCAATCCCGCTACCAGGGCCTGCAGTTCCTTCTGGAGCTTCTGATCGGTTTGTGCCGGAGCCTGCGCTCCTGATGCCGCCGCAATTGTAAGAGACAAGCCAGGCGCAACCCCACTCACAACTACTCCTGTTCCTAACAAGGTTGCTGCTGAGAGTGCGATCAGTGTTTTTTTGAGTTCATTATTGAGCTTCAATTTCTAACATCCTCTCCTTCTAAAAGGGTGAATGTAAGCTCACCCTGTTTTCAACTACACTTCTATAACACTCCAGCATGAGAAAAAGGGACATTTTCTTACAAAAAAAGAGGCCGCCCCAAGCAACCATCATGGCTTTTGGGACAGCCTCTTTTTTTGTTCTTAACATTACAAGTGACGCGCCAAGTGATGCAATATGTGAAGCACCTATAGAGTAATTGGGGAATTTCTCCCTAAAATTCAGCGATTTCTGTTCATCGGACTTATAATTAGGGAAAACTTCCCTGAAATTTGGCCTATTCGGCAATGAATAAAGAAATTCATATGATTATTAGGGAGGAATTCCCTGATTTCGTTCATTTAGAGCGAATATCGGTTATTTTTAGGGAGTTTTTCCCTAATTAGTTTAAAGCATGTAAATCACACATAGCACATCGCCCACCGCCCCAACCAGAAGCATAGAACACTACGCGTGGCATATCGTCACATGGCACAGTAAAATCCATTACTTTTCCTATTCCATAAAAAAAGCGGCCTCCCAAGTAGATTTCACTACTTTTGAGACAGCTTCTCATATTGTGCGGATAGATTCGCAGTAGCTAGCGAATAAAACTATTGGCAATCACTTGCCATTGTTCACGGGTTAAACTGTTATTCAATCCATCATTTAGACTACGAATCGTCTGGCTGGATTCATCATACCAATACAAACGATTCTGGGAAGACCAAGTCTGCTCCCCCTTCTCTGTACTCGCAGCGATAAATACTGCCTCTTTCCCCGTGCCTGTCACAGACCATTTTTCGGCAGTCTGACCTTCCAAGATAGACACTTGCGTTGGATAACCCCTAAAAGCGCTCTGCATTAAGGATAGTGTAATTCTTTGATCCCCCTTATGGTAGGTAACCTCAGCACTCTCTATGGCATTCACAGCGATCTTCTCCATAAACAGCTTTTGGCCTGTTTTATCGACCTTTGCTTTTTTTTGAAATTGTTCAAGCATTTCTTTATATTCTGTGCTTATCGACATGTAAGGAGAAGCGGCCTTAAAAGTGGCTTGCTCAAATTCATAACCATTAGCAAGTATGGAAGGCAGCTCGGGCCAGAAATCGCCAGTCCCTTTTAATTCTTTTACGAATTCTTGATATTTAGAATACACCGGAGAACTGAAAGCGAACTGCAATTGATTTCCATAGCCTAAACCTTTGGCTAACTTTGTAAACTCAGCATCATTCACATAATAAGCAGCCATTTCTCCAGCATTCAAGTGAGCAAGCGCCTGCTCTTTATAAGTCGCTAATAAACTCAGATACTTCTCTATCGCAGGAGAGGTCGAAGGAACAGGGGTATTATAGTGCACCGTCTTCACAACAGCCTTCCCTCCGCTGTTCACTAGTGTAATAGCTCCATCCGAAGGCTTGGTGAAATCAATTGCAGACTGGCTATCACGTTCCGTTAAACTTCCAAGGCCAGACAGCTGAAGGGCACCAAACCCGATCATCCCCAGCAATATAGCTGCGGAGACTCCTGAGAGAAGTCTCTTTCTAAATTTAGATGGATGCGGGATTGTCTTCTCTTGCTTCTGCATAACAGGATCTCTCGGCTCTGAGAATGACTCCAGCTCGTCTCTGAGATTCGCCATTTCTCCGTCCATCGTTTTCTGTTGTTCATGAATCGCCCTTACCCGCTTCATAACTACTGCTTTTACATCTAGTTCGTCGCAGTTCCCCAATGCGTCCATTTTCTTTATCATTTTCTCTTCAACACAGCTTCGTTGCCCCACCATTCCGTCCCCCCTTTCTGAGCATTCATCATTTTGCCAAGCTTCGTAATCGTACGCCTGTATTTCTTCTTCACAGCATCAGTATTCTTATCGAGGATCTCCGCAATTTCCGGGAAGCTCTGTTCCTCAAAAATTCGCAGCACTAACAAGTTTCGCTCCTCTGTCTTTAGCTTCGCGAGGGCAAAAGTCAGATGCTCGTTAAATATGTAACGGTCCATCAACTGTTCCGGGCTTTCTGCAGGCGGATCCGGTTGAAAAAGCGCCATAATCTTCAAATGTCTTTGGCGTTTGCTGATCAGACTGAGGCAATGATGATAGGCAATTTTATATAGCCAGGAAGAAAAGCTCGCGATAGGGCGATATGTGCCTATATGCTGATATGCCTTCACTAGAATATCCTGTACCGCATCCTCCGCTTCCGTACGGCTCCCAAGCAGCCGGCAGCAATAGCGGTAAATCGGCTTTTGAAAAGCTTCGACGATAAGGGCATAGGACTCTACCTCGCCTGCCTGTACCCGAACGACGGTGTGTTCGATCCCGTCCAAAATCAGCAAACTCCCCTTTCACATAACCGTATAACCTTATAACTCTTATGATCATCCAAAAGGGACACTTTGGAAATATTTTTTTCATGAAAAGGAACAGACTGGCACATAATACCCTCATTCCTATAACAGAGAGGAGGTTCAGGATGCCAGCAGCCATCAAAGGCACAATTACTGTAGACGGCCAAGAGATAACCATCACCAACCCAGAGAAGCTGCTATGGCCGGATTGCGGGATTACGAAGCGGATCTATCTGGAAAAGCTCGCCGCCCTCTCTCCCTACCTGCTGCGTTATTGTCGAGATCGGCTGCTAACCGTAATACGTTATCCGCACGGTATCTCTGGAATGTCCTTTTATCAGAAAAATGCACCTGATCCTCTTCCAGCCTTTGTCCAGACCGCTGTTCACGAGAATATTAACTATATCAAGCTGCAAGGTTTACCTGAGCTGATCTGGCTGGGTAATCTGGCTGCTTTGGAGTTTCATCCTTCTTTGCATTATGTAGGTAGCGAGCTGCCTTGTGAATGGATGATTGATCTAGACCCGTCACGTGAGGTCGAGCCCCGTATCATGGAAGCAACTGCAATCGTAGGGACGGTCCTAACCTCCCTTGGTTTATCCTCTGTGCCCAAAACCTCCGGGGCTACCGGGGTACAGATCATCGTGCCTATCGAGACTGGCGTTACTTTTGATGGATTGCGAAAAATCGGACACTTTGTGGGTCGTTATGTTACTGAAAAGCACCCCGATTTATTCACCTTGGAGCGTCTGAAGAAGAATCGGGGAGATAAAATCTATTTTGACTACCTCCAGCATTACAGTGGCAAAACATTAGCTGCACCTTACACACCACGTGCCAGGCCGCTTGCTACAGTATCCACACCATTGCTCTGGAAAGAGGTTCAGCAAAACGTATCTCCTACTGATTTTCATCTGCTCAATATTGAGGAACGCCTGCAACAGATGGGAGATCTTTTGGAAAAAGTGCCACCGCAGCCCGTCAAACAACTCATTGCTAAGCTTCCATAGGGATGGAATGCCACGAATAATGAGCCCCAAAACAGCAATAAGCCCGCAGCATCATTTCATGCTACGGGCTTATCAGGCGTCCCACTCAAGGACAGAAGGTATATTGTATAAGAATACGGCATATCGAGTCTTGTTCACCGTATTTATTGCTCCATTATTCGTAAAAATACCTTCTTTCAGTTAATAGTACTAAAGTGCCAAGCTAAAACGCCTGCGGCGTCCTTTTAGGATGGTAAGCTAATGAATTGCTTTCTTCTTGAAACGGCCACCTTTAACATCATGAATGTTACCTATTGCGATGAATGCACCAGTATCCCAATCCTCAACAATGGATTTAAGCTTAGCTTCTTCCAAACGGGTGATAACCACGAAGATCACTTTCTTATTCTCCCCGGAAAATCCGCCTTCTCCATCTAAATAAGTAACACCACGTCCAAGACGTTCCGTCAAGGCTTCACCGATATCACGGAATTTATCACTAATAATCCATACCGATTTCGACTGATCCAGACCCTCAAGTGTAATGTCAATTACCTTGAATGCAATGTAATAAGCAATTAGTGAGAACATCGCATTATTCCAACCGAACACAAATCCAGCTCCGGATAAGATGAACAGGTTGAAGAACATAACAACTTCACCTACAGAGAAGGGAAGCTTCTTGGCTACTAGAATCGCAACAATTTCTGTACCATCTAGAGATCCGCCAAAACGTACAACTAGCCCTACACCTACACCAAGAATGATCCCCCCAAAAACGGCAGCAAGCATTGGCTCAACCGTAAAAGCATTCACATGATGCAACATTGAAGTACCAATAGACATAAGCACAATTGCATATAAGGTAGATAAGGCAAAGGTCTTACCGATTTGCTTATAACCGATTAACAAGAACGGAAGGTTTAACAGCGTCAATAAAATCCCCAGAGGAATGTCGAATAGATGTGATAAAATAATGGAGATACCGGTAATCCCACCATCAATCATTTGATTCGGTACGAGGAATATCTCAAGTGCAACAGCCATCATTGCTGCCCCAATGGATAACATGATCATTCGCTGCGCGAACTTAGCCATTTTATGTGTTCCGGTCTTCTGCAGCTTGTTCTTTTCCTCTTTGGCAATCATTTGTGGACTCACATTCATAGAACTCCCCCTACAATTTAACAGTATAGTGTTGAAACATTCGGAAGTATAATTATAATCTATACTTTCTTACATTTCTTCTTATACAATTATTATATCACAAAATAAGCCCTAATAATGAATGGAACACGTTATATCCTTCGAAAAATTCAGATTTAGTCCTCTTTCCGCTCATAATAGCGGAGATAACAACTGACACAGCCCTTCACCGAGTTTGACAATTCTCCCTCTCTCCTTAAACTTTACAGGATCAATAAATTCACTGTGCTTTTGATCCTTCTCAAACCCTGTGACTAGAGGGGATATAGCATCAGGATGTAGCAGCACAGCAGTCAATTCAAAGTTAGAATAAAAGCTGCGCATATCCAGATTTGCACTCCCCACTGTAGCGAGCAGATTATCGATAATCATGATTTTGGCATGCATAAATCCTTTAGTATAGCGGTAGAATTTAACTCCAGCGTCTTGTAAATTTTCTAAATAAGACAAAGAAGCATGATAGACAAGCACATTATCAGGCTTCGCCGGAATGATAATTCTTACATCCACTCCACGAAGTACTGCACTTTTCAAGGCCCGGCAGATGGCAGGATCAGGAATAAAATACGGTGAAGTAATCCAAATCCGCTGTTTAGCTGCACATAAGGCGGCAAAATACATCTCTTGAGAGGCGTCCATTGCAGCATCCGGACCACTCCCTACAATCTGCACGGCTTCTTGTGACTCACAATTATGTTTTGGGAACAGACGCGGATGGCTTGTGCTTTCGCCAGAGGCCAATCTCCAATCCTTTAAGAAGACATACTGAATATAATATACTGAGTCTCCTTCGAGACGCAGATGGGTATCACGCCAGTATCCCATTTTGAGATCCTTCCCCAAATAATCATCCCCTATATTCATTCCACCCGTGAAGCCAACGAGGCCATCTACCACCAGGATCTTCCGATGATTACGGAAATTAAAACGACGGTCTAACAGAGAACTAATCGGAGGTAAAAAAAAGTGGAACTCCACCCCAGCATTTCTCATCGTTCGAATAAACCTACGACTTAATTTATGACTGCCCAGACCATCACAAAGCAAGCGTACCTTAACGCCCTGTCGCGCCTTCCGAATCATAACATCTTGAAATTGCTCACCGATCTCATCATCACGATAAATATAAAATTCCATATGTATATGTTCTTTCGCTTCTTCCATAGCTTCCAGCATAGCATCATACGCTTCTCTCGCAGATGATAATACCCTGCTCTTGTTATGACCAGTAATTGGTCCTTCTGCGATCTTAGAAAGCAAACCCAATAGACCCTTATTATTCTCAAACTGAGCGTTCCCACTCTCAGTAACATCCTTTACTACCTTAATATTGCCAGAGACATGCGAACGAATTTCACGAAATAGTGTAGTACATCTTTTGTTTAATTTTCGATTCTGTCTATAATCACGGCCCAGAAAATAATAGAATGCCAGACCCAGCGGCGGACAACAGAATGAAATGAACAACCACGCCAAAGCCCTTTGCGGGCGACGAAACTCCATAAATACAATTACTGCGACCTGAATAATAAAAAGACTTAGAATTATCGCAAAAATCTTCAATTCCCTACCCCCTTCATTAATAAAACAGTTACCAATAGACTCGCTGCGACGATTCTATTACTGGTTTTGCCGTAACTCTCTTTCTTTATTCAAACAAACCGTTGTCATGTTCCTGAAAGATATGGAATACATAGAGTAGTAAGACAATTCGGGATGAGCCTAATGCAAGTAAGGTCGTTAGCTTCGTGTATCGTAAGGCGGCTGCCATATGCCGCAGAAAGGAGAAGCCATGAAGAGTCAGCCAGATCATAACCGGATTACGCTGCTCGTCGTAAGGGATGCCGGACGCCCAGTCAAACAACTCCAGATCTCCAAGCCACTTGCGTTCGCCCTGCCGGCAGCAGCAGCCCTGTCCCTCTCCAGTCTGGTCACCTCTATGCATTTCCATGCCTCGCAGTCGATCTCACAACTGGAAGCTGAGGCAGCCGCACTATCACTAACCAATCTCCGCATGGAAATGAAGGTCGCTGACAAGGATAAGGATCTAATGCAGCTTCGTACTCAAGTCAGCGAGCTATCAGAAGAGGCAGATAATATTAAAGACAAGCTGAAGAGTGTAAATGCGCTGGAACAGGAGTTGCAGTCTTTGATTAACAAAAGCAAAGGCTCCGCCGCTGAAACAAAAGAATCAAAAACGGGATCAACCGCTTCAAACTCAACCTTAGGCTTATCGAGCCGTAACGCTGTGCCAATCCCAAATGAGACATCTTTTAAAGCTACAATCACATCACAGGTAGGCGGAGAATATATCGCGTCTTATCAGAACGAATCGCTGAATCTAGTGGAGGAAACAAAAGACGATTTCGAAGAGATCCACGGTATGCTCGATGAAATGGTGGAAAGTATTACTCAAACTATCACTCTGGCGGAGCATGCGAATAACGTTCAAGCAAATCAACAGGCAAAAAAAGCTCAAGCTGAAAAAGCCAGACTAAATGCAGCGGTACTCTGGCCTACAGATTCTAGGGTCATCTCCTCAAGCTTCGGCTACCGAACAGATCCTTTCAAAGGCTTATCCGCGTTCCATTCAGGTGTCGATATTGCCGGGAACTTAGGCGATCCTGTATATGCCGCCTTAGACGGGGAGGTCGTTACCTCCGAGCAGATGGGTGCGAGAGGCAAGTATGTCGTGATCAAGCATTCGAACGGGCTTGAAACCTGGTATATGCATCTGCAGGCAATGAATGTATCTGCGGGAGACATGGTTAATAAGGGGCAGAAGATCGGTTTGCTTGGAAACACTGGTCGAAGCACAGGACCTCATCTTCATTTCCAGGTAGTAAAGCAGAATAAAACTGTGGATCCATTGGATTATGTTAAACCCTAAACGTTAATGTAAAAATATATGAAATAGGAGGAATTTATACATGTGGAATAAGCGGCAGCAGCGTGCCTCTATCAAGTCTACTGACTCTCTGATTGGGCATGGGGGTACGCTCGAGGGTAAAGTACATTGCGATACGAACCTGAGGATTGAAGGTACCTTTAGCGGAGAAATTATATGCAGTGGTGTAGTCACTGTAGGTGAGGAAGGCACGGTGCGCTCCAGTATTAGAGCAGAAGAGATCGTTATCGCTGGTAAAGTATATGGAGATGTTACCGCAGACCGTAGGCTCATTATGACTGGTACTGGCGAGCTGCACGGTAATATTTCTGCAGGAGCACTCAGTATTATGGAAGGCAGCCTGCTTAATGGGTCCATCGCCATGCAAGAACAGCCCACCTCTGAACAAGCAGGTGAGCTCAAAAGTAATACGAAAAAGGACAAGACAGCAAAACGTTCCTCCAAAGCAGAAGAAACGCTTGAAGCCGGTTAATCCTATTTTTATCCAGCAACGTCCCGTTTACGGAAGACAAACCAGGAAACTGCTAAGAATATAACATAATACACTGCCAGCACAGCAATGGAGAAGCCTAGTGTAGCACCACCTGGACCAATATCAGATCCCATGTAGAGCCTTAGATCCATATGAGTGAAAATTAAATATCTGGCCCATTCGAACACATCCGGATTAAGCAAAGCAGCGAAAATACCTTGGGCAAACATGATAAACATAGATAACCCTATCGCCAATCCACTTGCACGGAATACGGAAGAGATCATAAAAGCAAGCGTAACCGTCAAGAAAAGAGTGACATAGCGGCATAGGAGATCTATAAAGGAATACTCAGCAGGACTCCAAGCTGTAATGGAAGACAGTGTGTCTCCAGTTGGAGAGGCGAAAATAAACGATGAAGCTAAACCAAAAACAATCAATACTGCAGTACAAAGCAAGCTAAACAACACAATGCTAATGTATTTCGAGAGCAAGATCTGGGAACGGCTCCACGGGCGAATCAGCAGCATTTTGATGGTTCCCCAGGTAAATTCGCCCGCTACGGAGTCAGCAGCTATAACAACAACGAAGATCGTATTCAGGAAGAATACAACACTCACTATCATTTGGAAGCTGTCCCAAACGCCTAAGCGTGATGCAGGGTTATCCGTTGTGAAATACATAAGAGCCGGAAGAAACGCACTAAACACTGCTAGAATAATCAGCATAATCCATGTGCGAGCACGACTATATATCTTGATGTTCTCATTATGTATCAACGCTGTAAAATTACTCAATTCCTTCACCTCCTGTAACCTCTAAGAATTGATCCTCTAGCGTACGGGCAAGTGATTTGATACTGTACACTTTAATCCCACCAGCCACTAGTCTGGCATTAAACTCAGCAATTTCTTCACGTGCCGCCTCAACTACAAGCCCACCGCTCTTTAATGTTCCTTGTCCAATGAGAGCAAGTGCAGCTTCGGCATCGTCAACCTCAAACAAGGTTTCTCCGATAGGCATTGTAACATTGCCTACCTCTTTTAGCTGTTTTACCTCAAGCAGTTGCCCATTCTGAATAATGGCTACACTGTCACACATGAGCTCCATTTCGGAAAGTAAATGGCTGGAGACAAATACGGTTGTTCCTTCTTCACGACAGAGTAGGCGCAGATAGTCACGAAGCTCACGTATGCCTTGTGGATCAAGCCCATTGGTTGGCTCATCAAGAACCAGTAGCTTTGGTCGGTTTAGTAGCGCCTGAGCTACTCCAAGTCTCTGACGCATACCTAGGGAATAAGTCTTCACTTTGTCATGAATTCTTTGACCAAGCCCGACCAGCTCCACAACCTCATCAATCCGTTGCTTATTGACTCCCGGTACCATCCGTGCAAATTGTCTAAGATTCTGATACCCGGACAGAAACTTGTACATTTCAGGATTCTCAACAATAGCCCCAACACTTGCAATAGCCTCTTTATAATTATTTTTAATACTATGACCACTAATCAGGACGTCCCCACTGCTAATGGAAATTAATCCCACCATCATTCGTATTGTTGTCGTCTTCCCTGCTCCGTTTGGTCCCAAAAACCCGAATATTTGACCCGGTGGGATATCCAGCGTTAAATCGCTCACCAGCGTCTTAGAGCCTATTTTCTTGGTAACTCCCTGCAGACGGGCAACAGGTTCAGACAGTATTTCTGTATTTGACACAGTATCACTCCCTTTCATTTACAAACAAGTTTACCATACCGTTTTTTTCAGAAAATTACAAAAAAGAAACAGTCTAACGTTGTTTAGACCGAGGATTCGATTCGATTTGAACAAAAAGGGACCTGGCCTCCCGCAAACGAAAGAGTCCAAGTCCCTTATATCACTTCATTCAATATTACCTGTTTTTTCAGAATGCAGGTATTTAGCCACCTACACGTGCAAGCTCGCGCATATTCGCTTCAAATGCAGCCATCAAAGCAGCCTCGCCGGTCAATCCGGTTTGCTCCACTTTGCGAATCTGCTCCATCATCCGTTTGTAATCCTTCGGAATGACACGAACAAACTTCGGCAAGCTATCTGCCCACTGATCCAATACCCGTGCTCCCGCCTTACTGCCTGTAAGCTCTACATGACGGCTAATCAGCTCGCGCAGCTCTTCGATCTCTTCTGGCTCTTCCACTCTCTCGAGAAGTACCATCTCGAGATTGCAGCGGCCGATGAAGGATCTCTCTGGATCGTAAACATAAGCGATACCACCTGACATCCCTGCCGCAAAGTTACGGCCTGTTTCACCAAGAACAACCACACGGCCTCCAGTCATGTATTCACAACCGTGGTCACCCACACCTTCTACAACAACCTTCGCTCCAGAATTACGAACGGCAAAGCGTTCACCGGCGATACCGTTGATATAAGCTTCTCCAGCTGTTGCTCCGTAGAAAGCAGTATTTCCGATAATGATATTGTCCTCAGCTGCAAAGGTAGCTTTTGGAGATGGTTTGATAATAATCTTACCACCCGACAATCCCTTACCAACGTAGTCATTGGAATCGCCTTCCACCGTAAGTGTGATCCCCTTAGGCACGAATGCACCCAAGCTTTGACCAGCAGAACCGGTGAAATGAAGACGAATTGTATCATCAGGCAAGCCGGCTGCCCCGTATTTACGTGTCAGCTCGCTACCAAGGATGGTTCCAACGGCACGATTAACGTTCGTAATCGGTAACGATGCTTCTACAGCCGTTCCAGATTCCAGTGCAGGTGCAGCCAGATCCAGCAGTTTAGAGACATCAAGCGTCTCTTCCAGACCATGATTCTGACGTTTACTGCAGAAGCGTGTGCTTCCCTCTGGCATTTCCGGTACATGCAGCAGACTACTCAAATCTACGCCCTTCTTCTTCCAATGCTGCGAAGCTTGAGCAGCTTCTAAGCAATCTGTACGGCCAACCATCTCTTGAATCGTACGGAAGCCAAGACTCGCCATAATTTCGCGTAAATCCTGTGCCACAAAGGTCATAAAGTTAACTACATGCTGTGGATCACCCGTAAAGTTCTTACGAAGATCTGGATTTTGTGTCGCTACACCAACCGGACAAGTATCCATTTGGCAGACACGCATCATGATACAACCCACAGCTACTAACGGAGCAGTAGCGAAACCATACTCTTCAGCACCCAGTAATACAGCTACGGCTAGATCGCGTCCGCTAAGCATTTTTCCGTCTGTTTCCAGTACAACGCGGTCACGCAGATTGTTCAGCATCAACGTCTGATGCGTTTCGGCCAAGCCAAGTTCCCATGGAAGACCTGCATGACGAATGGAGTTCATCGGAGATGCACCTGTCCCCCCGTCATAGCCACTTACCAGGATAATATCAGCGCGCCCTTTGGCTACGCCAGCAGCAATCGTACCTACTCCGACTTCAGAGACGAGCTTAACATTAATGTTTGCACGTGGATTGGCATTCTTCAGATCGTAGATCAGCTCTGCCAAATCCTCAATCGAATAAATATCATGATGCGGCGGAGGTGAAATCAAGCCCACACCAGCTGTTGAACCGCGCACTTCAGCCACCCATGGATAAACTTTACGTCCTGGAAGCTGTCCGCCTTCCCCTGGTTTAGCACCCTGAGCCATCTTAATCTGGATCTCATCAGCGTTAACAAGGTAGTTAGATGTAACTCCAAAACGTCCGGAAGCTACTTGTTTAATCGCACTGCGACGGGAATCGCCGTTGCTGTCCGGGATATAGCGGGCTGGATCTTCTCCACCCTCACCAGTATTACTCTTACCACCGATCCGGTTCATTGCAATAGCGAGGGTCTCATGCGCTTCCTTACTAATGGAACCAAAGGACATCGCACCCGTCTTGAACCGTTTCATAATGGACTCCACTGGCTCTACTTCTTCTAATGGAATCGGTTCATAAGCTGACTTGAACTGTAATAAGGAACGAATCGTCAGATGCTTCTCACTTTCACCTTGAACAAGTGCAGCATATTTCTTGTACATCTTATAATCTCCACTACGCACGGAGTGCTGAAGCAGATGAATGGTCTGTGGGTTGAACAAATGATCTTCCCCATCGTTTCGCCATTGATAATCACCACCGGAATCAAGCACTTTATCATTTCCGTCTTTTTCCGTGAAAGCACGGTTATGATGGATAAGTGCCTCGGTTGCTACTTCCTCCAGACCAATACCGCCAATGCGGGAAGGTGTCCAAGTAAAGTAACGATCCACGAATTCCGAGTTCAGACCCACAGCTTCAAAGATCTGCGCGCCCCGGTAGGATTGAATAGTCGAAATCCCCATTTTGGAAAGAATCTTAACTACGCTCTTAGTCGCAGCTTTAATATAGTTCTTCACAGCCTTCTCATGCGAGATTCCCCGCAGTAAGCCTTGGCCGATCATATCATCCAAGCTTTCAAAGGCCAGATACGGATTGACTGCACTCACACCATAACCAAGCAGAAGTGCATAATGATGGACTTCACGAGGTTCACCGGATTCAAGCAAAATACTAACTTTTGTCCGTGTGCCTTGCCGGATCAGATGGTGATGCAAGCTCGATACCGCAAGTAGAGCAGGAATCGCAGCATTCTCACGGTCCACACCGCGGTCCGTCAGAATCAGAATGTTATGACCTTTAGCCATAACGCGATCAGCAGCCTCGTTCATACGGTCAAGCGCGATACGCATTCCTTCTGCTCCGAGCTCAGCCGGGAAAAGAATCGGAATAGACATCGACTTGAAGCCTGCACGACGAACATGACGAATTTTAGCAAAATCTTCATTCGAAAGAATCGGTGTGTGCAGCGAGATTTGGCGACAGCTTTCTGGTTCTGGTTTAAGCAAGTTACGCTCTGGTCCAATTGTAGTCGTAGTAGAGGTAACCAGCTCTTCGCGAATAGCATCGATTGGTGGATTCGTTACCTGAGCAAACATTTGTTTGAAATAATTAAATAGACGCTGCGGACGGTCTGAAAGCACAGCGAGCGGCGCATCATAACCCATGGAACCTACAGCTTCAGCGCCAGTAGATGCCATTGGTTCAAGCACCTTGCGCAAGTCCTCAAAAGTATAGCCGAACGCTTGCTGCAGCTGCTGAACATTGTCATGCTTAGGATTTGGTAGCTCAGGCGCATCTGGAAGCTCTTCGAGACTAATCAAATGCTCATCCAGCCACTGGCGGTAAGGCTTCTCAGTGGCGATAGCCGATTTGACTTCCTCATCGGAGATAATACGGCCTTCCTTCGTATCCACGAGCAGCATGCGTCCAGGCTTCAGGCGGTCTTTATATAAGATGTCCTCTGCTGGAATGTCCAGTACACCCGCTTCGGAGGATAGAATAATCATGTCGTCCTTTGTTACATAATAACGAGCAGGTCGCAAGCCATTACGGTCCAGAATAGCGCCGATTTGCACACCATCTGTAAAGCCCATTGCAGCAGGTCCGTCCCATGGCTCCATCAAAGTGCTGTGGTATTCGTAAAAAGCTTTCTTGTCGGCGTCCATACTGTCATGATTACTCCATGGTTCAGGAACCATCATCATGGCTACTTGTGTCAAGGAGCGTCCGCTCAAATAAAGAAACTCAAAGGTATTATCGAACATTGCTGTGTCCGATCCATCCGGGTTTATAACAGGTTTGATCTTGCTCAGATCTTCGCCGAACACTTCACTCTTGAACAGCGACTGGCGGGCATGCATCCAGTTCACATTTCCGCGCAAGGTATTGATCTCACCATTGTGGATCATAAAGCGGTAGGGATGCGCACGTTCCCAGCTTGGGAAGGTATTCGTACTGAAACGGGAGTGAACTAACGCGATTGCTGATTCCAGCTCTTCGTTCTGCAAATCCAGGTAGAATTGTCCGACTTGTTCTGTAGTCAGCATGCCTTTGTACACGATCTTACGACATGACAAGCTTGGGATATAGAAGGCTTCAGCCTCTTCTACACCACCGTAGCGAATCGCAAGCTCTGCACGTTTGCGGATGACATAAAGCTTACGCTCAAAAGACAATTCGTTCGTAACCGAGGCCGAGCGACCGATAAACACTTGGCGCACAAAAGGCTTTGCAGCCTTCGCAGTTTTGCCAAGCATTTCATCATAGGTAGGTACATCACGATAGCCGAGTACTTCCTGACCTTCTTCAGCAATAATTTTGCTTAAGAGAGCCTCATGTTGAGCCCGAACTTTCTCGTTATGAGATAGAAAAATCATACCTACGCCATAATGGCCTTGTTCCGGCAAAGCAAAGCCAAGCTTCTGGGCTTCACTAGCAAAGAAACGGTGCGGAATTTGAAGCATGATACCTGCTCCGTCACCAGAGTTGGGTTCGCTACCTTGTCCGCCACGATGCTCCATATTAAAGAGCATTGTTAAAGCGTTACTAACAATATCATGGGACGGTTTGCCTTTAATATGGGCTACAAATCCCATGCCGCAAGCATCTTTTTCGAACTGGGGATCATACAGGCCCTGTTTTCCGGGCAGTTCAGTGTGTCTCATCGAACGCAACCTTTCTATTATAAAGTATGGCGTAATCTTTGGAAAATTTTTCAGATTAAAATTTTAATAATTATTCAAGCCAGATTAGTGCTATTATTTTATCACCGGGGTGACAACAGCGCAATTTAAACTTTTTTATGATGCTGATTAACATTTCTTTTTGCGACACAGCTTTAGTGGACAAAAGTTTAAAAAAACTCATCTATGTATAATTATGCATAAATGACGCATAAGAACTTATGCAATGAAAGCGTTTCAAGAATTTTCATCACCCTTGAATGTTTGCAAGAAAAAGGGTTCTATGATTTAAACTCAAAAAAAAAGCGCCTCCCGGAGGAGACGCTTTTTAATTACTTTTTTTCAAATTATACAGTCATAGCTTGTTCACTGTTCATTCCAGCTTCATTGTCCCGACTGCGGGTCATGAAGTAAGCGAAAGTAAGAGCAAGGAACCCAAGACCGAAGATTGCAAGCACACCTACGTCACTCCACATTGCACTGAAGTCCCCTGTAGAAATTACTGATTTAAGACCACTAACTGTGTAAGTCATAGGAAGCAGTGGGTTAAAGAATTTCATCCAGTTCGGGATCAATTCAAGTGGGAATGTTCCGGCACTAGTTGTTAATTGGAAAATAAGAATAACGATAACAACAAAACGTCCCGGTTGATCCAACCAAGTAACAATGGATTGAACTACCCATGTGTAAACTAGACTAGTCAAGAATGTAAATAGGAAGAATAGCGGTACACTTTGTACTTCTAGTCCAAGTCCGTACAATACAACCACAGCAGCCAGCATAGACTGGATAAAGCTCATGATTGAGAACGTAAGCGTACGGCTGATAAAACGATTCATACGGCTTGCGCCTATTACAGCTGATTCACGCATTGGAATAACAATTGTAGAAATCAGTGCACCTACGAACAAACCAAGAGATAAGAAGTAAGGAGCAAACCCTGTGCCGTAGTTCGGTACATGATTTACAACTTGATCCTCAATCACAACCGGTTGTGCGAACATTTCCATCATTTTATCTGACTTATTCACGCTGCCTGTTTTTTCAGCAGCATCGCTAAGCTTAGTTGCCAGTTCTGTTGATCCAGATTTCAGATCATCCATACCATCTTTCAGCTCGCCTGCACCGTCAGCCAGTTTTTTCGAACCATCTGCTACAGCACTGATACCGGAACCTAGTTCGCCTACACCACTTAGCAGTTTTGAGGTACCATCGCCAAGCGCTTTACCGCCTTCAGCCAGCTTGCTGCCTCCAGCTGCAGCTTCTTTAAGCTTCGCACCAAATTGTTGCATCCCTGCATTCAGCTTATTGCCACCTGTTACAAGTGCAGATGCGCCTTGTGCCAGTTTTTGCTGTCCTGTCAAAAGCTGTGTGCTACCAGCATTTAATTGTTGCGCTCCATCATGCAACTGAGTTACACCAGCAGCTACCTGCTGTGAACCTGAGTGCAGTTGAGTTGCACCTTGTGCCAGTTGCTCTTGCCCACTGTGGAGTGCAGTAGCACCCTGTGCCAGCTGCTCTTGACTTTGTTGCAGTTGCTCACTACCTTGTGCAACAGCTGCACTAGCTGCTAGGAGCTTCTGTACGGCCGGATTCTGTGCCAACTCAGGACTAGCCTGTGCCAATTGCTGCAAGCCTTGAGCGACCGCTTTAGCGCCCTCAGTAACCTTTGTGCTACCTTCTGCGGAAGCCTGCAAGCCTGCCTCTAGCTTCGCGCTGCCATCCACGGAAGAGGTTAAACCTGCTTCCAGCTTCGCGCTGCCGTCAACTAAAGATTGTGTTCCTGCTTGTAATTTAGTAGTACCATCTACAGCAGACTTCGTACCTGCTTGAAGCTGTGTGGCACCTGTTACAGCTTGCTTCAAGCCGTCACTAAGCTGTTTACTGCCGGCAGCGCTTTGTGCAACGCCATCTTGAAGCTGTGTATGAGCAGCCGACAATTGTTGCAAACCGCCTGCCAAAGTGCTAGAACCCGTTTGAATTGCAGTAGCACCTGAATTTAAATCAGACACACCTTTAGTAAGTGGTTCTACACCATTTTGAAGTTTACCTGTACCATCTGTCAGTACAAGAAGATTATCTTTCAGCTTCAAGGCTCCGTCATCTAGCTTACCAGCGCCATCTGCGATCTTGGAAGCTCCATCTCCCGCCTCGCCCAATCCATCAGAAACTTCTGTAATCTGATTGAATACAGACTCCACATAAGCCTCTGTTACCTTAGCGGATACTTTAGATTTAATTTCTGATACAGCCGTTCCACCGATCTGTCCGGCCAGGAAGTTGTAGCCTTCATTTGGCTCATAAATAATTTTTGCCGGTTGTGGTTCATCATCCAAAAGCGTTGTTGCTTTAGCAGAGAAGTCTTCTGGAACAATAATCGCCATATAATAGGTATTGTCCTTCATTCCTGCTTGCGCTTCTTCTAGTGAAACAAAGTTCCATTGAAAGCCATCGGTTACCTTAAGCTCCTCAACCAGATCATCTCCGGCCTGAAGTTGTTTTCCTTCATAATTAGCACCGACGTCTTGGTTGACCACAGCAACCGGTAACTCATTCATCTTGCCATACGGATCCCAGAATGCCTTTAGGAAGAATCCGCTATACATCACCGGAATAAATAGGATGGCAATCATCGGAATCAGCACCTTTGGATTTCTCAGTGCTGCGCCAAGATCCTTGGTAAATACGGATAATGATTTCATTCTGGTTCTCTCCTTATGAGCTTATGCTCTCTTTAAAATGCTTTGTTTGCGAAATATTACGTAACACTAGGTGACCGTTTTCCCCATTCGGTCAATTTAGGGGATAAAAAAACGCCTTTCGGCTCTTCTTCAATGCCTAAAACAGCTTGGAAATTGTTAAGGGAAAGCAATCTAATCACGCCATCCCTATCCTGAATCAACGCTTACTGTGCCAGTCCTTCGGCGAGAAACAAATGAAAGTACATCTTGATCTGTTCCTTGTCCAAGGGAGTATGTGTTTTATTCAGTTCAGCAGTCAATACAATATATAGCCTGAACATGACTACAGATACGATTTTAGGATCGCAAGGTTTGATTTCTCCCTTTTCAAGGGCTTGTTGCACCTCCCGTTCTAAATATTCTAAAACTAAGTTCTCGATCTTCTCGAGCCCTTCTCCTGCCTGCGGCGTTCCGAATTCGCGACTCTCCTGGGAAAGCTTGATGAATAGCTCCTGCTCACTTCGAAATTCCAGCAGGGCATCCAGCACACGATGCAGGTTATCAAAGAAAGGTCTGTCTCGCCTGATCTCGCGATCAGCAATCATCTTCATTTCTACCATCATATCGCGCAGGATCTCATCAAACAATTGCTCTTTGTTTGTAAAAAAGGTGTAGATGGTTCCTTTCCCGACATTTGCGATCTTAGCAACCTGATCCATGGTAGTCGCCTTATATCCGAATAATGAAAATGATTTTGCTGCGGCCTGAAGCACCTGCTGTCTTCGATCCACCACTGCCACCTGTGCCCACTTCCTTTCTCCAGAAAATATCATTACCGCTGACTATCTGACCACTTTACTAATCCGGTCAATTGGTCATTCATTACTTTAACATGTAGCTTTGCAGTTTGCAATACTTTAGAAAATCTTTTATTTTTTTATTTATTGCAGGGTTTTAACTTTCTATTTACGTCTTATTTGTATAATGTGAGTAGAGAACAGTTTTCCCTCATCTATTTAAGAAGAAATTCCGCATTTCTATTGAAAAGGAAAGTAGCAGGTGAACTTATGCGAAAGAAAAGAGTACTGCTGTTTTCGGAAGGCTTCGGTACGGGCCACACAGGAGCAGCCTATGCTCTGGCCGAAGGAATAAAGCTGCTGAATCCGGATGTCCAGTGCCGAGTCATCGAGCTAGGTAAATTTCTTAACCCGATGGTCGCCCCATGGATTCTTTCCGCTTACCGAAAAACAGTTAGCAGCCAGCCTAAGCTGGTCGGCATGATGTATAAGACACAATATCATAAATCATTGAACCCGTTGACTAAGATGGCACTTCACCGGATTTTTTATACACATGCCTCTCAAGTGATCGAACAGCTAAAGCCTGATTTGATTATTTGCACACACCCCATTCCGGCCGCTGTCATTTCCAGACTAAAGCGTCGTGGATTGGAGGTTCCGCTGTATACGTTAATTACAGATTATGATGCACATGGTAGCTGGGTAAATTCCGAGGTCAATCGATATCTCGTCTCTACCCCACGCGTCAAATCAATTCTAACAGGCCGAGGGATTGCTCCTGAGCTTGTAACGGTCACAGGCATTCCTGTGCATCCGAAGTTCTGGGAACGATCCAACAAGACGCTGCTCCGCAAGGAACTAGGTCTAGCCGATATCCCTACTGTTCTCATAATGGGTGGAGGCTGGGGACTGATGTTCGGCAAAGAGATTATGAATTCACTCACAGCCAGAATGGATAACATCCAACTCATCTTCTGTATGGGCAGTAACGAGAAGCTTATAGCCAAAATGAAGTCCAATCCAAGGCTTAATCATCCTAACGTCAGGATTCTTGGATACACCAGTGAAATCAATAAACTGATGGATGCTTCCGACCTTCTAATCACAAAGCCTGGCGGTATGACCTGTACCGAAGGTCAGGCTAAGGGAATTCCAATGCTCTTCTATAAAGCTATTCCAGGTCAGGAAGAGAAAAACTGCCAATATTTCGTAGAGCTAGGACTAGCAGAGGTACTTGACTGTGAGGTAGTGAACAAATGGTTCTCTATGATGCTTCGTGAGTATTCTGTTCTCGAAGAGCAGCGTAAACGCCGTCTAGCCCCTGATAAACATCAACCGCAAAGTTGCGCGACTACCGTTCTGCAGATGTTAGGCAACCCCGCAGACAAAATAGCTGATATCAGAGGAGCAAGATCTCAAGCCCGAGGCGAAGAGCCTGTGTGCATTACACCATAAAGAAAAGCAGGTAGCCAGGGAAATTCCCGGCTATCTGCTTTTTTTGTATAGACATGTAATCAGGATTTATTAAATTTCTATACTTTCACCAGCTTTAAGCGGGAATCCCTCTATCCCCTCTTGTCGCAGACGATCACAGAAATCCATAGCATCCTGAGCAATATCCGGAAATGTATTGTAATGAAGTGGTATGACCTTGTCCGCTTGAAGCCAGCGCGCAGCAAGGAGCGCATCATCCGGTCCCATGGTCAGCATATCGCCAATTGGCAGAGCCGCCAAATCAATCGCAGTTCTTTCACCAATCAGACGCAGATCGCTGAATAGTGCGGTATCACCTGCATGGAATAACGTCTTCCCCTCAATCGTCAATAAAATACCTGCGGGTTGTCCAGCATAAATCCAAACGTCGCCTTCCTGAATCGATGAGGAATGAAACGCCTGAGTATATTTAACGGTAATGGCATCATAAATATGACTGCCGCCTATATTCATATGTTTAACCTTGGCACCCTTCATTCGGCAGTATTCTGCAAGCTCAAAAACTGCAAAGATCGGACAATCATTCTGTTTGGCAATTTGCACAGCATCACCTAAATGATCCGAGTGACCGTGAGTCAGCAGGACAGCATCTACAGTAATGTCATCAGGTGAAATACCGGAGTTCGGATTTCCTGACAAAAAAGGGTCAATAATAACTTTCGCTTGCTCTGTTTCTACCAGCAGCGCTGAGTGTCCGTAATAAGTGATCTTCATGACAATTCTTCCACCTCCAGGGTTATATAGTCTAGTTTACCCTATAAATAGCTGAGGTTCACAGATAAGGTCAATTATTTATAAAACGTATGATTACCAATGGTCTTCACATACTCCTGCGAATGATGTACGGTAAGATCCTGCGCAAGCTTAAGCGATAGGAAAAAATAAGTACTATCGGGAACTTCCTTCACCCCAGAGAGCGCCGCGTTCACCGCTTTAATACTATCATCATTAGGCTTGACACGTTTAAGACGCCCGTTAGCTACAGGACTGAATTGATGCTTTTGATAAATGACCTTATATATCGTGTCGGGGAAATTGGCTGACCGTAGCCTATTCAGAACAACGTTGGCAACTGCCACCTTGCCCTGGTACGGTTCACCTTCCGCCTCTGCCATTACAATTTTTTGTAGCAGAAGCAGTTCTTCTTCGGATACTGCGTAGCGCCGGGTTGCTTTACTTTGCTGCTCCTGGCTTAATAGCTCGGTCCGAGAGAAGTATAATGTTGTGAGGGGATTTTTCTGAGATGCCGAGACTGTCTTAACTACAGTCTGAGCGCTCTTTTTCGCTGTCGCTTTCTGCGCAGCTGAATTAGATTGTGCTACATCAGCCTTTACCCGAACTATGGAAGCCTGCGATGTATTTTGTGGCTTTATTTTATTCTTACTAAGCCATTCTACACTCTGCTCTGGTTTCCAAGTGGAACTGAACAGGTTAACTGTGCTGTAAAGCTTATTCGTTTGTGAAACTTTTGTAGTGCCCCTCGTCTTACTAGATTTTGATTCTTCTTGCAAATAATTAATTACCGATGCTCGGCTGGTGGATTGCAGCTTATCCATCTGCAGATTATCTATTTTCCCCTCGGCAACCTGATTAGGCTGCATTAAGCTTATGGCAGAGAAACACACTAGTATAACGCCAACAAGCAACGCGATACAGCGGTTTTGTTTAAAGATTAACATGATATTCCTCCTATTTCACGGCACATTCCTATTGTATGTAACCGAAAACGGAAGCTTTGAAAACTTAAATACCGATTTTAAAATGTAATATTTTCAATCATTTCATACATAGGAATGGCATACATTCTGGTAGCATACAACACAAAACTATCAATCGTCCAGTCTCTATGAAAGATTTTTGATCTTTTTTCATCATCCAATTTCAGTAAATTTTCCAGCAATTTATCATCAAATGAAATTTTTCCAAGGTACTTTCGAGCCACTGTGAGATGTGGTTTGTACTCCCTGGATTCGGCCGAAAAACCTAAAGGAAATGTAGCAGTGTGTACTCTCGCAGCCAGTAAATTCAGCTCTTCTAGTTCGCCAGAAACCCCTACCCATAAAACTTTTGGAGCCTTTGGCAGACCAAATGTATTCCATTTGTCTAAGGATAGTTTGAAGGGGTGGCATTGCTCTGACATCTGCTTCAACGACATGATTAAATCCGGGATTTTCGTCTTTGGGGTGTCTCCTAAAAATTGCAGGGTAATATGATAATCCTCTGGATGAGTCCATTTTGCAAAATGAAACTTTTGAGATAGGTTAGAGCACTCTTCCGCCACGACTTGTTGAAGTTCTGAGGGTAATTTCACAGCAATAAATAATCGTTCTGAATCTTTATCCGACACGTTAGCATCCATATCAATTTCACCTTCTCCTATAGATTTGGTATCCTTATCCTATAACATTATCCATTTCCATCAAACCTTAGAGCAGGAGGAATACATCATGACTAAGTCCATAGTATGTCTACAACCACTTACAGCCGAGCAACAAGAAAGGATCAAAGCAGCAGCCCCCGGTTATACATTCATACAAGGTGACGGCAAAAATCCGGATTTACAGCTGCTAGCTGATGCTGAAATCGTAATCGGCTGGGCTAAAGGCATCGCCGATACGCTTCTTCGTCCAGATTCGCCCCTTCGCTGGGTCCAATCCTGGTCTGCTGGAATTGAGAAGCTCCCGTTAGAGCGTTTTAAGGAACGTGGAATCCTATTGACTAGTGGGAGCGGAGTGCATGCCGAGCCTATTTCTGCGGTAATCTTTGGCTTCATGCTTCTCTTCACACGTAATTTGCATACAGCCGTTCGCAATCAGATGAACCGCTACTGGAATTCTGACGGAAGTGAGAGTGAATTGTTCGGAAAGACAGCCGTTATTGTTGGAACTGGAGCCATCGGCAGCGAAACTGCCAGAATCGCTAAAGCTTTCCGGATGAAGACGATCGGAGTAAGTCGCTCAGGCAAGCCACTCGCTGATTTTGATCAAGTATATACCACTGACCATCTGCCAGAAGCTGTGAGCCAAGGCGACTTCATCATCAATATACTCCCTATCACCGATGAAACTAAGCAATTATTTAATACTGCTATCTTCTCTGCCTTTAAACAAGGCTCTTATTACATTAACGTTGGACGTGGAGCGACTACTGATACTGAGGCTCTAATCCATGCACTGAATCGCGGTCAGCTTCGTGGTGCGGGATTGGATGTATTCGAAACTGAACCCCTCCCGCAGGATCATCCACTTTGGACTATGGAGCAGGTAGTCATCACTCCTCATTCTGCTGGCATAACCGATCAATACGCTAATCGAATCGTAAATATTTTTACCGAAAATATAAATTCCTATTTATCTACTGGCACTCCATCCCTAAATCTCGTTGATTATGCCCGCCAATATTAAATTTAGTATTTGATTATTAAGAACACTTGTTCTATAATAAAAAAATCCAGAAATCAAGCATAAAGAGATGTTAGCGAAATAGATGTTACTGTCACACAATACAATGAGGAATGGAATCTTATCTTCCAAGAAGGATCTCGTAAGATTAAAGAGATCTTCGCTGATGCACTTATTGATATTCACCATATTGGCAGCACTTCTGTTCCTGGGCTAAAAGCTAAACCAATTATTGATATGATGCCTGTTGTACGAAATATCGAAGTCATTGATGACTTCAACGCGCAAATGACAGAGCTCGGTTACGAATGTATGGGCGAGTTCGGTATGAGTGGCGAGGCAGCAGAACAATACGGTAATCTAAAAGAGGATCTTGCGAATCAATTTCCGAAGGACATTGAAGCTTATATGGATGGGAAAGAAGCATTTGTCACCGAACTAGAAAGAACAGCGCTTGAATGCTATTCAAATCATTAACTATAAACTGATCATACAAAATAGTCCCTGCATGTCTATTAGACAATCCTAATGGACATGCAGGGACCCTTATTTCACACCTGGATCGCAGCGCTCTTAATTAGAAGCTATGATCTCGTCAATATAAGCTGTAGCGGTTCCAGCCGTAGAAGGTGTAACAAACTGAATGCCAATGGCATCCACTTTCTTCAAATTCTCAGGCGATAGATTGGAATTGTTGCTGAGATCAATCGTGAACTCCGTGAATCCATCCTGAGCAGCTATCTTCGCACCCGAATCTACCCATACTGCATAGCCACCTAATTGAAGAAACAGCTTCGCTTGAACATCAGGCTGGTCAGAGACGATTCTAACTTTAGCAGTAAGCTTGGAGAATGAGCTCAGATCAAGTGCAGCTACTTTTGATGCTGCTATAAAAGGATCTTTATCCTCTCCATTCCATGCGAAATCAAGCTTCAAAGATTGATTACCTTCAGCATATACATCAGAAGATACTGTGGCTGTACCAGAATTGATAGCCCAACCGTCATTCCCCGTCTCGAAGCCATAATGAACATCCGGGACAGCTTTCTCCAGAGATACTTCCTTCAAATAAAGCTTCGCAGTTCCTCCATCATTGGAAACATCCTCAATTTTAATCCCAATCGTCTTTACAGCAGCCAAATCTACGCCCACCCCTGCTGCTGCAGTAGGCAGTGAAATAGACAAGGTCATATAACCCTTAGAATCTACAGGCACAGGATCACCGCTGTCGCTCCATTTCCAGTCCGCACCTGTCTTGATGAATAGACGCGCTTTAGCTGCACCACTCGAGAGCTTAACCTTAGCGCTGATCGTATCCAGCCCTGTAATATTCAGCTTCTCAGGATTAATAGCAAGTTCAAAGGATTCTTTGGAGCTGCCATTTGTATCATTGCCAGTATTAATCAAATCAAATTGTACACTTGCCGCTTCTTCATGGGCATCAAATACTGGAGGTTGAGCGTTGGCAGACGAACCGTTGGTTGTAGCCCATCCTGCAATATCAGCTTCTGTAGCGAAGGCGTACAACACGCCAGGCTCATGTCCCTGGGAACCTCCATTTCCTTCTTCCGACATATCCGGAAGTGTCCCGTCATAGACCGCTTGAATATCGTCAAAGTAGAGCGAACCTTCGTGGCTCTGTCCGTCCATCGCATTCACATACAAATTAAAGCTCTGAACTTGCTTCAATCTTTCCTGTGTAAGCTCTCCGGCTTTTCCCCAGCTCATCTCCGTCAAATTCTTCAAACTTAATACTATTTTACCGTTCTTGTCTGGATTAATGACCGGATAGGCTTCGAAATATCCTCCATCAATGACAAGCTGCACCACTAGCTTAAGCGGCTCACCTTTCTCAGCATAAGCGTTGTCTCCATCGGAAGCTACCCACATACTGAGTGCATTATAGTCGGACCAGTCCAGCGAACCCAGACTTTTACCTACTCCGGTATAACCTGCATTATTAATCGTATAGTGCAGTTTCATTCCGTAATCCCCGGATGCCTTATGCTCGGAGCTTAAAGATACGCTCACATCATCTCCGCCAGCCTTAGGATATTTGGCTACCAGTGCTTCATCGCTTGAGCCATAAGATTCAAAATTATCTACCAGTGCTTTGTCAGCAACAGGTGCAGTATACGTATTATAAAGACCGATATTATCTACATAGATTGGCAATTCACCTTCCACTTCCAAACCACTGCCAACCAGAGATATCGCTAGACCAGTGGCTTCGGCTGATTTAGTAGCATTATCCAGATCAATCGAAACATCAAATTTATAATATTGTGATCCACCCACGTTAACTTTCTCAAGATCGGACAAAGATTTATAGGATGAGTCCATGCCATACTTTGTATCCCAATCTGGTGGCAACTGAATGACACTGCGTACCGCAGCATTGTTAGCCTCATTCTGAGCAGCCTCCGGAATTAACACGGAGAACTTCACACGTGTAACTTGAGACAGATCCACTCCATCCAGTGCAAGATCATTCAATTGCAGCTTCAGTTCCTGCCAAGTATCCTCAGCAGACAGCCCTTCAGTAATGTTAATAACAAGCTTACCCTCAGCATCTAGTGACGCATGCTGCAAGACCGTCTTGATCGTCTCTGCGTTATTGGCGAGCCCTGACCAAGTACCATTGTTTTGGATTTGCTCCAAATCCTTGTCAGTATCAAAATTAAGTACCTTTATTGGCGCTTCATTGATTTTTAAGAATACAGAATTAGTCTGTGTAAGTGTAGCATCTCCAGTTCCATATGCCCTCACTGTAATCTCTGCTGAACTGCCATTCAGACTAGCGTCTGGCTGCCATGAAGCGCTATAGTAACCGTCCGCACCGAGCGTCATTTCCACCTCTACTCCAGAATCACCCACAGTATAAGTCACTTTGCTAGGCACTGCATTTAATACCTTGGCCCGAATAACGGTTACGGCATCTGTTATTGTACTGATATTATTCGGAGTTACGATGTGGAGGAAAGGTTTCTTTCCTGCCACTTCAACCTCGAGATTGTACTTATTATCATCTTTCACATCGCTCGCAAAAGCCGTGAGATCATCTTTATAGAAATCCACAAAATCAGGAAGCAACTCATGATCTGCTTTGTTAGGAACATTCTTATAAGGAACATACAGATTATTACCTTCACCAAAGTTCGCCCAAGTCAGCATATAAGATATTTTTGCCGCATCAGGGTCAGCCTTGATCGCATTCAATACTTTAGTGAACCATTCCAGCTCATTATTGCCTGTTGTTTTCATACCAGCAGCACTATAACCATACTCAGATAGGGTAACAATCTTACCTTTGTCTTGAGCAAGCTGAGAAATCATCTTAAGGTCTTTAACAAGACCATTGAGGAAAGCCTCCGAACCCGCATTCTCCTTGTTGTCATACTGATCCATTCCAAGAATATCAACAAATTGATCACCTGGATAAGTCGTTAAATATTCACTTTCATTTCCATTAAAAGATCCGTTTGGTGAGAATACATAAAGGAAGTTATGAACGCCTTTAACATCACGTAGGTATTCAACTGTATATCTGTACAGTTCCGCATATTCACTCTTTGTCGTTGTAGCCGCACCCCACCAGAACCAACCTCCATTTTGTTCGTGGAAAGGACGAAACAGAACTGGAATCAGGTTGCCATCGTCATCCTTAAGATTGTTCGCAAAATCAGAGATGCGATCCAGATATTTATTAAACTCTCCATTCTTATCTCCGCCCGGCAAAATACGTGATACTACCGAGCGCGTTGCTCCTTTGGAATTCCCTGTATCGTTAAAGCTTCCACCCGTAACAAAATTGTACGGATGTGTACTTAGCGTTACAATACCACCCAAATCATGAGCCTGCTTCATTGCAGCAGATAATCCTAATCTACTCGCTTCATAATCTCCGCTAACTCCAGGAGGATTCTCATATCCATCTAAACTAAGGGTGTCCCAACCAAAAACCCCAGGATAATCACCGGTGGAGCTGTATACGTCAGAAATAACATTTCCGTTCTTATCCTTTCCGGCAAAAGAGACGGTAGTATCATGCTGATGACCGAACATAACTTGTTTACCGCTCATGCTATCCAGATAAGCAAATAATGATTTGGTAGCAGTCGATGCATCTACGTCAACGATATGAACCCCAGCTTCTGGTGTTGCCGTTGGAGCAGCCGTTGCTGTAGGTTCCGGAGTAGCCGTCGGTACTGGCGTTGCTGTAGGCTCTACACTAGTTCCACCTGAGCCCCCAGGGGCCGGTGTGCTTGTTCCCTGTCCTACAAGAACTCCATCCTTCACAGTGTATGTTCCTTCTACTATAGTCACTCCATTTAAGACTACTGAGGAAGCACTTACTACAAGCTTGCTAATGGTACCTTTTGTTGTAATCAACGTTCCCGTTACACCGTTACCAATCACAAGCTGATCAATTGTAGAACCTGAGCCTACTTCTATAATAGAAGCACTATCAATAGTCAGTTGAGTGATGACCGTACGATCCTCTATAACGATCCGAACTTTTCCTTCAGGACGATTCACTTTTACAACAGCCAATTTAGAATTTTTTAAATGAATCGAATGCTCGCCACCACCAGATATAAGTACATTACCTTGTACTGTTACATTCTCCAAGACACCCTCACCATCACCAATACCGGAGGTAAGATAAAGGTTGCCTGATGCAGCTACATTCTTTAGTTCAACCCCACTTTGGTTAATGACAATATTCCCATGGATATCTCCCCCAGTGAATGTACCGGCTGTGTTGTAGTAGCCGCTAACCAATCTGTCAACGATAGTGACTACCTCTGCCCTTGTAATTGGGTCGTTCGGACGAAATGTACCATCTGGATATCCGGATAGAATTCCACTCAATGCTAGGGTAGCCTCTTTAGCGTAAGCGCTGATGGATGCTTGGTCTGTAAAGGCACTCGCTTTAGTGCCTGGCTCCAATGAAAAAACAGAAGCAATTAATGTTGCAGCATCTTGACGAGTTACTTCAGTATCCGCTTTCGCTTTATTATCAGGAAAACCTTTGTAATAGCCAGCTTGCTTCGCTATAGATAAAGCGCTTGCATACCAAGCTTTAGCAGGTACATCCGAGAATGACATTTCCGAAAGAGTGCTAAATCCAAATAGCTTATTAATAATACTTACAAGCTCAGCACGCGTTACTTTATGATCCGGCTTAAAAGAGCCGTCCGGATAACCTTGAATAACACCATTACCCTGCCACTTCTCTACACTTTCTCCAGCCCAGTGCGCCTTGAGGTTTTCATTTGTTTTTCCGTTAGCTAGCGCAGGCACAGCCATTGTAACGAGCATTACTGCTGTAAGAAATAGAGCAAAGCTTTTTTTGAACCTCTTCATTCGTTTTACCCTCCCGTTTTGTAAAGGTTTTCATTATTATTCAAGCAGAAGATTCGACTTCTTTATCAACCTCCCCATTTATTCCCAATAACAATTTAGTTATTATATTAGCACCAAAATAGCACACAAACAATAACTCGTTTTTATAAATAGCTATTTTGTTATAAAAAACACTGAATATCAGGGTTAACAAGCATAAATATAGTCGAATTAGCAATAACAAAATGCTAACAAAATATTCCCCGTTCTATAAAAAACAAACAAAAGGCCAGTCTCCAATGGATTGGAGGCTGGCCTTAACTTAATCTTCTGTTTTATCTAATCCAAGTCATAAATCGATCCGACTTTCAACCCGTATAGCTCATTGTATATTTTCTCAGCAAAGGCATCCGTCATCCCTGCGATATAATCAATCACCATATGTTCCCACGTCCAAATAGGATTCGCTTGTTTCTGATCCTTCTCAAAGCGTTGCAGCCAGTCCGATGGAATAATGGCTTTGGATGTCTGCGGATCAAGAAAAGCTCCCCATAGACGGCGCAGAATCCATTCACTACGTTTCTGAAGCCGCTGTACTCGTAAATCACGAATCATCGTGACCCAAGCGAAGCTTTTCAGCACACTTACGGTCCGTAGCATATCCTCATCTTCTTTTCCTTCCTTTATAAAGGTGACCTTCTTCCAGTCTCCATCAGGAATCACCCCAAGACTTGCGACAAAGGTGCTAACCCAATAAGCCTTAACTTCACGCCGAGTTCTGGAATAGTCGTTCTCGCAGGTTGGCATCTTTTCCATCCATACTCGAAGAAATGAACTAAGCACCTCTTCGACCTTAGCGCGGATACCTTCCTCCTCCCAACCCTTCCAGAAGAAATCCTCTAACGTTGTAATTTTCTCTACGATCAGCCGCTGAATATAGGAATCATGCATAAAGTGTTCATGCACTTCAATCTTTCCAGCCTTAATTCCATCCTCCAAATCATGTGCAGAATAAGCGATATCGTCGCAAAGGTCCATCAGCTGAGCTTCCAACGTTTTCTTACCTGCTGGTATTCCCCACTCTTTGCGAATCTCCGAAATATATGCCCATTCGTGAAGGTACATTCCCTTCTTAAGTGAGGTACCGGGAAACGGATATTTATTTATTCCGAGAAGCACTGCATCCGACAGATTTAGTCCATCAATGTTCTCACGCTTCTCCAGAAACATAATCAGCCGATAATTATGAGCATTGCCTTCAAAATGCTCATAGCGCTGCTTCATCTGCTCATGAATGAGCAGCCTATCTGCACCCGTTGCTCCAGATTGCAGGGCAGCCTCATTCGTCTTCTTTTCAATAAGCTGGTCCAGAATGTTATCCAGTACCTCTTCCCCTTTATGCCCGAAAGGAGGATGACCAAAATCATGAGCAATGGCCGCGCATTCCACAACCTCTGGATCTATTACAAGTCCTGGGTTCTCAGCTTTACTTGTCTCCACCTCTGGATAAGATCTAAGCAGACTTTTCGCTGCCTCACGTGCAATCTGAGCGACTTCAAGTGAATGAGTTAGACGCGTCCGGTAATAATCACCCGTGCCAGCCCCGAACACTTGAGATTTGCCTTGCAGCCTACGAAAAGTAGGCGAATGAATCAAGCGTGAATAATCACGCTCATAAGCAGCTCTCGACGTTTCTAGGCGGGTAATTTCCGGATATTGCCGGTGTTCTCTTTTTTCAATAAGTGTCATATTCCCACCCCTAACCAAATGTCTATATATTGAACTTCATTATAAGGCATTTTCATAACAATTTTCACATCAAAATACAACGTTATCCCAATCCCAAACTGCAATGGAAGCAATCCACCAATCTAAAAGCAATTGAAATGGAGATATTAATCTTCGTAGGGAAAAAACATCTAGGAGGAATCTACTAAATGATAATGAAGAAATTGTCCGTAGCACTTCTATCAACTTGCTTAATGCTATCCGTTGCTTCTGCGGCTTCTGAAAATGGATACATTCATTAATCTTAACATTCATCACTATAACCACTGCCAGTTGTACTGACTCAAACTCGCAGGAAAAAGACTGATCATTTTTTACAAAACTGAAACTATGAATATTTTGACCCTCCAAAGGAGCATTCTAAAATAAAAAAAACAGGTGAATTCATGAAAACTAGCAGCAAAATTATGATGACTACCCTCTCTCTCTTGTTATGCTTCACGAACTCCGCACTAGGTAGCCCGAGCAAGAACCGCGACTACTACGAAAAAAGAGGAGACATGATTTGGGAAGTACATACTAACCAAAAAGTGATTGCATTAACGTTTGATGATGGTCCTGACCCTTCTGAAACCGATCAAATATTAAAGGTATTGAGTCAATATCATGCGAAATGCACCTTCTTTGCCATAGGAAAAAGAATTGCAGCGTATCCAGATGTGGCGAAACGAGTCATTTCCGAAGGACATGAATTAGCTAACCATACCTACAATCACGTCTATTTTAGAAAACCTATTAATAAAGCCCAGTTTGAGCGGGAGCTTAATTTAACCGAAGAAGAAATCATAAAGGTTTCTGGAAAGCATAGTGCTTTGTTCAGACCCCCGGGTGGCATGTATGACGAGACACTAGTTGATACTTCAAACAATATGGGCCTAAAGCCTATTTTATGGTCCTGGCATCAAGATACACGTGACTGGAATCGCCCTGGCGTGCAGAGTATCGCGAACAAGGTTATTCGAAATGCACATAATGGTGATATCGTCCTGTTTCATGATCATGTGCATGGACAATCTCAAACCAGAGAAGCGCTCAAAATTATTTTGCCGGAATTAGAAAAGCAAGGTTTTCGATTTGTCACCGTTTCAGAATTAATCAAATTATCCAATACACAGCAGGCAGGTAAAGCACAATAGCCTAATTGCACAGGACTTCAAAATAAGGTAGTCTTGTCCTATTATGAAGTTCTGGAGGCTTTTGTCATGTCTGATAACATATCCTATACGACTGAGGAAATTGCCCGTTTACTGAAGATCTCGAAATTAAAAGTATATGATCTGATTAAAAAAGGGGAGCTTCCCTCCTACCGTGTAGGAAAACAGATGCGTGTGGATCAATCCGATTTAGAAGCCTACAAACAGAATGCTCGAAGCGGCATGACCCTATCGACATCGCCGCTGACTTTTACTGGAGCAAATCTAACACAAGTTGCCACACATTCTGGCCAATTTAATAGTAAAGCTACAGGACACAGCCTCGTGATTACGGGTCAGGATATGTCACTCGATATTCTAGCCACCTATTTGGAGCGTTGCCTGCCCACTGAGCGCCCTCTTCGTTCTTACGCTGGCAGTCTAGATAGTCTGATTGCCATGTATCAGGGCGAATCGGACATCGTCAGTACGCATCTGCTCGATGGGGATACTGGAGAATATAACCTTCCCTATATTCGTAAAATCCTTGTAGGCTTCTCTTATGTTGTAGTTCGTCTGTTGACCCGAAGTGCAGGATTGTATGTTCAAAAGGGAAATCCTAAAGGTCTTCATGAATGGTCTCATCTGCAACAGGATGGACTTACACTGATTAATAGAGAACGAGGCGCTGGTGCACGTGTGTTATTGGATGAGCAACTCCGATTGCACGGCATTCCTGCCGCAAGCCTATCTGGATATGCGCAGGAGGAGAATAGTCATTTGGCAGTCGCTGGTAAAGTGGCACGAGGAGAAGCCGATGTGGCCATCGGTACCGAGAAGGCTGCTCAGATTGTCGACGGCGTTGATTTCATTCCCTTGATTCAGGAGTGTTATGATCTAGTGATGCTCAAGAAACCGGGAAATGAGCACTGGATCACCACCGTGATTGATATTTTACGCTCGCCAGCCTTTCAAAGTGAGCTTGGATCCATTCACGGATATGATCTCACGGAAACCGGGACGATTATTTACGAAACCTGATAGTCACAGGCTTGCTTCTTATTAAAGAGGTTTTGTTTTAATGGTGCGTTTCTAAAGAAAAAAAACCTAGTCCATCCCAGGTTACTCCTGGATGGGCTAGGTTTTTTTTAAATTTATCAAGATTTCCAATCGACATTCCCACTGAAGTCAGCGGAGCGATCTCACTCGAGCATAATTAAGTACGTCGGTTCACAAACATCAACATCACAGCAGACATAACAATAATGGAGCACACCCACATCCAAGCAAGGGTCATGTTGCCGCCATCCACCGCGACATAGATCGCTGTAGGTACAGTCTGCGTGCGGCCAGGAATATTTCCAGCTACCATGATCGTTGCGCCAAATTCTCCTAAACCGCGGGCAAAACCTAGAACATACCCAGCAGCGAGTGACCGACCTGCAAGGGGCAATGTGACATAACGCAGTACCTGCAGTTCGCTCGCTCCCTGCGCACGCGCCGCATCCTCAAGATCCGCTTCCACGCCTTCAAAGCCCGCCTTCACCGTACGGTAAACGAGAGGAAAAGCTACGACAACCGCGGCGATAACCGCAGCCCCCCATGTAAAAAGGATCGTATGCTCCGTCATTTGTTCATACCATCTGCCAATCCAGCTGCGACGACCTAAGACGACCAATAATACAAATCCGACAACTGTCGGCGGCAATACGAGAGGAAGAAGCATTACAGTCTCAACCAAGCTATAACCAGGAAATTTCCGACCCGCCATAGCCTTGGCCGCGGCCGTTGCAAGAATAAATACAATGATGCTGGTAATTACAGAAATTTTAACGGAAAGCCATACCGGGGCGAAGAAATCAGTCCAATTTATTTCCATCCTTATTCACCCCGCTTCTACTCATGATTTCTTATTTAAGGAAGCAAGAAGCCATAGCTTGCAAAAATATCACTAGCCTCTTTGCTTTGAAGATAATTATAAAATTCTTTAGCTTCCTTCTGATTCTTCGAATCCTTCACGATACCCGCCGGATAATTAATGGCTTTGTGAACATGCGGGCCTACAGTAAGGGCAATCTTCGTCTTTTTTGAAGTCAATGCATCTGTCTTATATACAAAGCCTGCATCGACATTCCCCGTTTCGACGTAAGACAGAACCTGGCGTACATCCTTCGCAAATACAAGTTTGTTTTGCAGCGTATCCCATACCTTCTTCGCAGTTAACGATTGCTGAGCATATTGGCCAGCGGGCACAGATTCAGGCTGCCCTACCGCTACCTTCTTAAAGGATTTATCCGTAAGTTGAGTGATTGTATTTAATGAAGCTTTTGAATTCGAAGGTACGACTAGAACCAACTGATTCTTAAGCAGAACCTTATGGTCAGAGATCAGTCCAGCATCCACTAACGCATTCATCTGTTTATCCCCTGCAGAGAAGAACAGATCAGCCGGAGCACCCTGCTCAATCTGCTTCTGTAATGTGCCAGATGCAGCATAATTAAAGACCAAATCAATATCGGGATGCTTCTTCTCATAGAGAAGCGCCATTTTATCTAAGCTATCTTGCAAGCTGGCTGCAGCGGATACTATAATCTCTGTCTTCTTGGCGGCTGCCTCTACCTCCAACCCTGCGCCCGCAGATAAATTCACAACCAAAAAAATTGCTAATACACCATAGATCCTGACTGACCATTTCTTAAACATTTCCATTCCTCCCATTTTCACATGTATATATGTAGATGCTATTCTAGCATACGTTTTTTCGATTTTCTATAGATTGAGTTGTGTTTGGATATGTTTAGTTATATATTGTTATAATTAGATAGTTAGAAATGAGTATCTTGGACTTACTCGCAAAAAAAGGATGCCACCGGCAACCATTTAAATGGTTGCTCAAGCACCCCATCTTTCGAATTGAACGAAGGTCAAATGAGCGTATCACTATTTATAGTGCGAACTCCATTTTTCCAACTGCTGCCTGATTACTTCACGATAATAGTACGGTTCAATGATTTCCGCTTCCTCTTCGAATCTCTTAATCCAGCGGACAAATCCTATATCTTGTTCCACGGCAACCTTAAAGTGAAAACATCTAGATTGACGATCCACTTTACTTGGCTTAAAAGGCAATTCGTCCTTCTTAATTCCTTCCATTACCCGTTCCGAGAATTTCACTTTGAATTCTACCTGTAAACTATCCCTATCGAGTGACCATTTCTGCTTCATAAAGGCTTGCACATCAAACGCTTCCTTCGAAAAAAAACGATTTAATGGCTTCACATTAGAAAAATCGTTGATATGATATGTACGAATAACACCCTGACGATGACAAAATCCAATGAGATGAAAACGACTTTCCAGCGGGACCAGACAATAAGGATCAATGGTGATCCCTTTCTCTTCTAATGCATTCTCACTATAATTCGCTTGAATACTCTTTTGCTTTAATAAAGCCTCCAGGATCGGAGTAAGAAATGAGTGTTGTTCCATATGCGAACTGCTTCTTTCTGCCCACCCCACCCCTACTTCTCTTCTTGCACGTTCTATTGTTTCTTCTCTCTCCGCCTTACGTTTATATTCAGCTGCGACTACTTTTTCATACGCGCTTTCAAAATCTATGGGTAATGCTGGTTTTATATCTTCCATAATATAGCGTAATTGCGAAAATGCGTTTGCTTCTTCTTCCGACCAATCCAAGGGATAGAGTGCAAAATTCCCAATAAAAGCATAACCTTTTCCATGCCCCAGGTGGGTTATGGGAATATGCATGGCGCTAAGCGCGTCCATATCCCGGTAAATCGTTCTCTCGCTGTTGCCGCAGCGTTCCGCCAATTCGCGGGCTAATATCCCTGGCTTGGCTTGAACAAGTGTAATAATGCGCATCAGTCGGATTAATCGGTCTGTCATATTCAGTTCCCCTTGATTTATGGTTAAATAGACCCATTATTTTATGAAAAAAAGTAAAATTGTGATAGAACTTTTTTACTATGTTACCACATTTTATATTACAATTCTTCTTATAATTTTCCGCCGAATCCGCTGAAAAATCCAATTTATGTATAGGTCTTTTTTCGCTTATGTGCATCCTCGTGCAGTGAGTCCTATATTAAATTCCACCAACGGCTTTACTTCGTTGCTGATGCTCGAACCCGATCTGTTTATACAACATTTCAGCCTCTTTAAGCAGCAAAGGATCTCCAGAGCGTACTGCGAGTAGCAACATCTTATCCGCATGTCGATTGAGCATTTCGTGAGCTTCACTATGCTGGCCTTTACTTCGTAGTGCCTCTGCTGCTTCAACCGTTTCAGCCGTCTTCAACAATTCCAGATGCTTCTCAACATAAAAGCAGCAAGTATCGCTCAGAATGCGCGTATGATGCGCGTACTCCAGCTCAAGTACCTTCACGGGAAGTTCACGAACACGCTCTACGGTTGGTTTTTTATACTTCCACTGTAGGGATAATGCTTCATATTTACCTGCTACAGAACTAGAAGTAGTGAACTCCAATCCTATGAATTTGCGTTGTCCTGTTTTTATTTTTCCAAGCTTAAGCAAGAGTGAATTCCCTTCTCCAGCCTCCATTTCACATCCATAACAGCGCTTAAAAGTTACATGTGGCTCAAGCCAAACTCGTAGCTCAATATCACGTGCAACCACTTTGTGGCTGCTTGGTCGGCTATTTTCTGAAGGCAAATTTCCTTTCCATTCGACAAGTAAAACAACATCCCGATTTCCACCTGCAAAAATACGATCTTGACCCCACGTAAATATAGGAGTAATACTTTCCATCATATTTTCCACCTCTTTCTTTTTTTGGGTCTTCTATTAATGTACCAATAATGGCGGACAACTCCATGTCATGGAATGTATGTTCGGTTCTATATTATCGACAAAAAAAGAGCCATTCTACATACTAAGTAGACTGACTCTCGCAAAAACAGCCCCTTTTGTCTGTTTATGACGAAAATTTTATGTTTTTAACTTTAACGACTCTGAAGTTTAGGCTGCACTCGCTCCCGCTTAAAAAATAGTCCCAGCGCCCATTTGGCGCAAAGCAGAGAAAATATAAAAAATAGGACTGCCCAAAATATGGCCGGCACCGATGTCATCCTTGCCAGGTTACTGGCATCTCCCGCACGAGATGGGGATACAACGGCCGCATATACGAGAAATAAACTTCCCATTACAGACTCTTCCAAGGTCAAAAAAGCTAATAACAAATAATAATATTTGCTGGCCTTTTTCCACACCACCAGCATTAAAACATTCAGCGCAATAAACCCGCCTAACCACATCATTCCGAAGCTTCCCCGCACGTACATTACCAGCATAATCAATGCTACTGTAGTAGCTAAGATAAGTCCCCAATCATGCCGTCCTTTACTGTAGAGATAGAAGAGCAGCAATGCGAATAAGGAAGCCAGCACATACCCGGATAGCGACACCAGTATCGCTCTGCCTCCATCTTGAATGGCTGAATAGGTGACCCCACTATGATTCGCGTATAGTTCAATCCGCAGCACACTGCCAGACAGCAGTAAAGTCACCAGCGCATGACCAAATTCATGAATCATCGTGTCCAAATTCCGAAACAAAGATGAGAATGGAATCAACCTCGTTAAAAAAGCAGATCCGACCAAAAATAACATTGTCTTAAGCCATTTATTCATTCCGCAGCAGCCCCTTTCCGTCCAAAGTATACGATAAATAGTCCCTCTTCTCAATCATGTTGAGCACAGCCAAATCGTTCCTTACAAGGAAGTGTAACCTCACTTCAAACAGGCAAATATTACTGACCCAAGAAGCCCTATTCACGTTTAGCGTACGCTGTCAGAAGCTGTCAAGCTGTGTTAAAATAAAAGAAATACAAGCCTAAATTGGGTGGTGATTATATAGATGAAACAACGTAAATACCGTAAATATCTACAGCTGTTATGTTCGCTCCTGCTTCTGCTGACCCTTTCCATATCTCTTCCGGCCCCAGTAGCACAAGCCAATATATTCAGTGATATCTATAATGGATTCAAAAGCTTCTCTGAGCTTCCAAATGAAGTCAATGAATTGAAAGAAGGATTTCAGCAGACAGCTGAAGAGCTACAACAGGCGAAAGATAAGCTTACGAATACCATGCAGGAAATGGAGGCCTACCGGACACAGAACGAAGCCCTGCAGGAGCAGAATCGCCAACTAACGCAGATGGTTGATGAGTTGCAAAATGACCGGACGGCACGCGAAGAATATTATCATAAAATCAAAGTGACTATTTTTACGGGGATTGGTCTAATTCTGGGGTATTTTATACTCATCCGTATTGTTCGTTTCAGCATGCTTCACCGTTCTAGAAAAGGAGACCGCCTGCGCTAATCTTGAACATTCAGTAAAGATCACATCTACAGCATGAGGGAGATGAAATATGAACATCGATGTCCAAGATGAAAGCGACAGCGGGAGCGGACAAGCCGTAGCCTTCACCCTTGGGGAGAAGGAAGAGGTTCATGTGCTGCACCCACAACAAATTATCGCTTATCAAGGGCCTGCCACTGGACGGGCAGACAGATTTATGGATGTAAAGGGCATCTATCGCAAGCGAAAACTGATTCGTTCGGATATGTCTGGTCCTTGCCATTTTGTCGCCGCCCTTCCACCAGGTTATCGGGTAAAGATTCTGCAGCTTGATGGAAAGAGCGATTTATTGTACGACTTTAAACATCTCTTCTTCTACAGCAAGGGAGTTACGATGGATACACGAGTGCTAAGTATGAAGAATGTGCTCGTTACACGAGATATTGTGAAAGTGAAATTTACGGGTAACGGCATCATTGGTATATTGACTGAAGGTACGGTATGTGAAGCTGAGCTTCATCCTTACAATCCGCTCTATGTGGATGCAGGCAGCATTATTGCCTATCCTGAGAATGCGAAGCTGGAGCTTACCGTTTACGGCAACCATTTAGCTAGCCAGCATATGAGTTATCATTGGAAGATGACGGGCCACGGCCCTGTGTTGTTTCAGGCCGGACGCCAGAATCGCCGATTTGAAAGAGATAATAACGATGATGGAATTATTAAACGATTTCTGCGCGAAGCCGTGCCATTTGGTGGAGTATTTATTAAATAGAATGCTTCAAAAAAAAGTGCGCCATGCGTTAACAATACGCAGGCGCTCTTTGTGTATTCTATCCCTATAAGGATGTTGTCTTAGCCGATAAAGGCATTCAGCATCCAAGCATGTTTCTCAATGCTGCTTCTGATGCCAATCAGCAGATCCGCAGTTGGTTGATCGCTCAATTCTTCAGCAGTAGCAATTGCATCTTGCAGTTCTTTAGCAACAGTCTTAAAGTCTCTCACGAGCTCAAGTACCATACCTTTAGCATCTTCGCCGCCGCGGGCTTCTTGTAAGTCGGACAATTCAAGATATTGCTTCATTGTGGAGGCTGGTTGTCCACCAATAGAAAGCAAACGCTCAGCCAAATCATCTGCATAACCCGCAGCTTCATTGTATAGCTCTTCAAACTTCTCATGAAGTGTGAAGAATTGAGATCCGCTAACATACCAGTGATAATGATGAAGCTTTACCCCGAGCAGGAACCAGTTCGCAGTTTGGCGGTTCAAAGCAGCTTGCAATTCAGTATGGTTCTTTAATTGTGTTGTCATTAATAAAACCTCCTATGGTTCATTTATTATAATTGTATTTAGACTCGTTCTAAATCTATATACAATTTAACACACTCTTTCGTGTTTTGCAACTATTCTGGAGATTATATGTTGTGCCGATTCTAGCACAGCTTATGTTATGAAGCCTATTATGTGTGTCACACTTTGGTAAAAGAGTCTCTTCTCTAGATTAAAGAAACATCCTCCTCCGCGGTCTTTCCTTTCCTGCTGCGGAAGAAAGCCCTCATCTCATCACGCTTACTCTTTGGACTTAGGACATACACAGTATCCCCAGGCTCAATAACAGTACTGCCATGCGGAGTGACAATCTTTTTATTGCGGATAATTGCCGTAAATAAGATATCATCTGGTAGACCTATTTCTGAAATCTTCTGTCCAGCAATCGGCATATAAGGGTTAATTCCAATATGGTTAAACTCCGAGTCTGTCTTGCCAAGAGCAACCAGCTCCATCAGGGAAGGCTGATCTGAATCTTCTTGCCCCACAAGCTTCAATCGGGATGCTAGCGGGGAAATACTAGTTCCCTGAATCACCGCCGAGGTCAGTACGACAAAGAACACAACATTAAAGAATAGTCGTCCGTGAGGCAGATCAGCCAGCAGCGGATAAGTCGCTAACACAATCGGAACGGCTCCACGAAGTCCGGCCCAAGAAATCAAAGTCTTCTCGCGGATCGTAAATTTGGAAAAGTGCAGGCTTATAAATACACCGATTGGTCTAGCTACAACCATCAGAATGACGGATAACAAGATACCTTGCCATGCCACTTCCGCCAGCTCCTGTGGAAATACTAACAAACCAAGCAGTATGAACATAAATATTTGCATCATCCAAGCAAAGCCATGACTAAAATTCATAATGGTACGGTGATACATTAGCTCGGAATTCCCAAGCGTAAGGCCCATAACATAAACAGCCAGCAGCCCGCTGCTATGTACCCATGCTGATAAACCATAGGTCAGAACAGCAAAGCCAATCGCCATTACTGGATAAAGACCTGTAGAATCCAGGTTAATTCGATTGATACAGAAAACTGCGATCTTCCCCAGCACAAAACCCAGTACTAAGCCAATGCCCATCTCCCATATAAAAGACAACAGCAGCCCCCATATCGCCATATCCGGATGCTGTATCCATTCGATTAGCGAGACTGTCAAGAATACCGCCATTGGATCGTTGCTTCCTGATTCTGCTTCTAACGTCGAGGTCAGACGTTTATCAATGTTCTTACCGCCGAGTACCGAGAAGACTGCAGCCGCATCTGTCGATCCAACGATCGCTCCAAACAGAAAGCTTTCTGGCCATGTCACATCAAGGATCAGCTTAGCGAATACCCCTACAATGGCTGTCGTCATGATTACGCCTACCGTTGATAAGGATAATGCTGGCCGAATAACAGGTTTAATATCCTTAATATTCGTCTGCATGCCACCTTCGAATAATATGACAACCAATGCGAAGATCCCGGCCATTTGCGTTAAGGAAGCATTGTTAAAAAAAACAAATTGGCTTAGCACCATCCCCGCAGCAAGAAACAGCACTAAAGCTGGCATTCCAAATTTAGTGGAGAACTTGGTGGAAAATACGCCTACAAGCAGGAGTGCTGCCAGTAATAATATAATATTATCTGCAAGTTGGGACACCGATTATTCACTTCCCTTTCTCTTCTAGCTTTAAAATATAAGAAGCTTCCTTATTTATGTACTTTATTACCCTTTTCGATATCCTTTTGAGACATTGAATAATATAAACAAGATTGGAGATTTCATTCCCCGGGCCTTATACTTTATGTAAATGCTTTCTCCCCATCGTGTGTACATATAGGAGGTTGAATGTTATGCAATTGAGATTAATTAAACCTGCGGAGCTAGATCAAGCGGCTCTGCTTGCAGATTCTGTCTTTCGTGAACCGGGTGCCACTTCAATGAAAGAACTGTTTCCACTTATTTTCCGCCCTGGACTCAGTCATTCCTACGCGGCTATTGCCGATGACGGAACGGTTGCTGCTTTCATGGGGCTCGTACCCTCCACGATCAAGACTGGAGATGCTTTCCTGAATGTATTCTCCATAGGTGCTGTCTGCACCGATCCCGCTTTTCGGGGCCAAGGACTGGCGGGCCAACTTCTACAGCTATGCCAGAGTCACGCTGCCGAGGCCGAGGCATCGCTGATTTTTGTCTCGGGTGATCGTTCGTTATACACCCGAGCAGGGTGCGTACCGTTCGGAGGTACGCAATTTGCCGAGCTGAACGCAAGCTCAGCTCAGGCACTTGCAGCCGCAGCAGGAGAAGAATGGACGCTGCGGCCAATGCAGCCGGGCGACTTCTTCGCCGTCTACCGGCTGCTCAATGAACGCGAAGCCGGACATGTATATAGTCCGGGTGAGCTGGCGCTGCTGCTGGGGACCGAGGCTTACGCGGGTGTGATGGGCTTGGCCCAGCGCACACTCGTAGCCGTTCGGGACGGCAGCATCGAGGGGTTCGCCGCAGTGGCTGTGCCCGCGGCTGCGGACGTACCAGCGCCGAACGCGGCGACGGCGGTGGAATGGGCCGGCCAGCCGAGCGCGGTAGCGGCATTGCTGGCCAAGGCGGCCTTGTGCGGCGGCGTTGGCACGCTGCAAGTGCCTGTGCCGTGGCAGGAGCGCGGCTTGCTCGCGCTCCTGCGGGACGCCGGCGCCAGCTTAAGCGGCGGCGCGAACAGCGGGACGGTCTGCATCGCAGACCGGGAAGCGCTATTGCGGCAGACCGAAGGCTGCCGTAAGGGCCTCGACTTGTCGTCCGTGCAGGACGACAAGGAGCTGATCTCGCTGCTCTTTGATCCAGCGAGCCCGCATTCTGCAGAGGCTTCCGACGCCATTCCCTTGCCGTATATGTCTGGTCTACGTTTCATTTAACGGATTTAAACAAGAATAAACGGAAGCCGTCCTTTTAAGGACGGCTTCCGTTTCTGCGAGAAAGAGAAAGATAATATATGCCGTGGAACATATACATTCTGATCTATGAGGATATCCCAAACTCCCCCACCTTCTGCACTCAGTCTAAGAAATTGTGATGGGGCGTTGGGGAGGGAGTTTTATGGGGAAAAACTCCCTCTATTTAGGATGATTTCCTCACAATTGCCCAGATATGCGGAATTTCTCCCTATAATACGGAGGATTTTCTAAAAAACGGCGATATCCGCTGGAATACAGGGAGAAATTCCCTATATTCCACCTGTTCAACCCTAAAACACAAAATTTATAGGGAAGAATTCCCTATTCCATTATAGATCTATCTCACAGTAATTTAGTATGCGCTATAAACGATTATATAAATTCAAAGGATACCCTTATTCTCTGGAATACACCTGCAGCTCTTGAATGGACCAATAATTCCCGCCGGATCCGGTCTGTAAAATTTTGATATACCTCGTCTTTACTTTAGAAAAGGATATCTTAGTAAGCTCTTTCGTACCTTTTCCAGACGTGAGTTTGTTCCAGTTTTGAGCATCGTCAGAAATATAAACTATATAGTCTCTTGGATAATCAAAAGGTGAAAGCGTGCTGTCCAAATCTATTCTTTCAATTTCATGTGCTTCACCCAGATCAATCTGAAAAAACTCTCCGGAGGCCTGATGTTTCCCCGTATCCCAGCGCGTGCGCCGATCCCCATCGATGGCCAGACTCGGAGCTGAGGCTGCCGTATTCACATTTGAGGATACCTTCCATTTAGTACGATCCAGAGGAACCAGTCCGGTGGCTGTAATCTGAACTTTATCGGACAGTAAATTAGAGCCGGATACCCTTAACGCGTAGGTATATAACGTCCCTTCACGTAAATTATGATCCGTATATTCTGTAAGCTTCACATCGGTGGCTACCACCTTCATTTCCCCGCCGCTACCTTCAGCGCGAAGCAGCTCATAGCTTGCTCCTTGTGCCTCCAACCAATTTAATTTTACAGTTAAACCTTTTGTTGCTGCGGCTTTGAATCCTTTAGGTGCCAACGGCTTTACTTCAGAGGAAGGCTGCAAAATATACTGCACAGCCTCTCCTGGAGCAAGTGTCTCCGTAAAGGTTAACGTGGGAGTAGCCTTTTTGCCTGTTACATAACTTCTTGCTTTTTCATACGTATCCCCGTTTCCAAAACGTTCCCCTTCATACACCCCGTTTTTCGGCATAGTCACATTTACACTCACGGTCTGTGGAGTAGACTCAAAGTTAACGAAATTAACCAGTACCTTATTTGAAGTCGCCCCGCTTCCAGCAAGAGGCTTCAATTTAGAAGTATCCACGGCCCGAACATATACCAGCTTGTCGGCTAACACATCTTTGTTTGCAACTTGGTAAGTTAATGGAGCTCCATGTGTAGCATAGGCAAGACTGAGCCTTCTCATGATGCTGACACGTGAATCCTCATTTTCTTTTGTATAATAAATCTCTGTGGTTGCCGGATCATGCTCTTCTAAATTAAATCCGTATTTGAATAAACTGAAATCCTTAAAAAAAGCAGCATGCTGCACAAACATATCCGCATAACCAATATGTGCACGCATGATCCGGTCGAATACAGCCGCTGTCCGCTCCGTTGCCCCGTATTGATAGGCATCCACATGACTGTCCGAGGTACCAAATTCAGTGGTCAGCATTTTTTTGCCGAGTCCATTGTCTGCGCCAGTGAAGGTCTTCAAATTCTCAGTAAAGCTTCCTCCATTACTAAAAATATAAGAGTCACCGTAGGAGTGTCCATTGGTCAAATCCGTAACCTTCTCCAGCTCCATACGTTGCTCTGGATCACGTTCCCAGCCATCCGGATCTCCACATTCCTTCCCGGTTCCCTTCTGATTACCACAGGAATCTTCACTGTAGCTCGGCCAATACGCCCAGCCTGGAGCAACAGTTTGTAAATGGGGCGCGATTTGCTTACCCTTTTTATTCAACCAGTCCGCAATCGCCAGGTTCACTGCCTTAGAACGATTAAATAACCCTGGCTCATTATCTACCTCATAATATTGAAAATAAGGGCTATATTGTTCAAAATAATCTGTCAGCTTTTTCTCCGCATCAGCAGGCAACGATCCATCTGCCTTAAGCTTAATATCACCAGTATGCAAATACAGAGCAACCGCCTGCATGTTGTAATCCTGCAATACCTTGTAATATTCCAGCATATCTGAGCAGGATCTCCCGACATCACTGGCACAGCTGGTACGCATCACATTGCCGCTATAAGCCATCCCTAGCCATTTGATAACATAAGGCAAGTGCGTAACCGCACCTTCATCAAAGTAAAACTGCTTATTATTCACTACTGTTCCGGTCAGTGTATAGCTGCCATGAATAGGCTCGGAAATTGGAGCGTTAAGAGATTCTAAACGGAGATTATCCCAAGTCCACCAGGAATATTCGTCTTCTTTGTCACTGCAATATAAACAGCGAACCGTTTGCAGCTTCAATTCGTTCGTTCCCAGCTTCAATTGCTCCTTGGGAATGTATAATTCATAGGATTTTTGAAAGCTATATTCACTTTCTGTGCCCGATACGCCCGCAATTTGAATGATCCCTGACAATTGATGATTGGAAAACACACTCATTTGCGGCACGGATTTATAAGCATCCAGAATTCCTACGCTAAATAAGACCCCATTGTCCGGGATCTTATTTAGCTGATAGGTGATCGTTAATTCCGGCTGGGTCTTTCCATTCAAGCCTGCAGGCAAGCTCTGAAGAGCCGATGATTTGAGCGCTGAAGAAGGAACATTAAATACCTTCTTACTGCCAGAAGTGCCACTCGCAGCGAACTCAGCTGCTGAGCCATCATGTTGTCCCAGATTCCAGATCACAGTACCATCCGGTATTCCTGCTGCAACATCACTTCCTGTAGCTAATCTTGGTATATTGGCACCTGCCTTATAATCGTTCGTCTTATTCGTTCCGAAAACAGAGACAGACAACAGAAACAAGACGGTTAATGCGGTGAATTTCAGTAATAACAGTAATGGTTTGTTTGCAGTTATCCTATTTTTTCTATTAGATATTCTCCTCGTTATTCCCATCCATAGGTCCTCTCTTTCTTCCGGAATGTCTAACCCTATCATTTCATTAGATTAAGGAAGGAACAATGCCCCTTGTGGAATCACCTGCTGCTTCTGGCTGGAACTCTCCCACAGCAAGCGAAGATTAGCATCTCCTTCATTCTCATAATATTCAATTTGGATATCATAAAGTGTTCCGGCTGTGAGCGGGATACTTTCTTTATGAAGGGTTGCACTTTGATTTTTCCAATTATCGATGATCAGCTTTCCGTCAATCCAGACACGGACTCCATCATCAGAGGATGCCGAAATCGTATATTTTTCACTGAATTTGGGTTTGAGCTTCCCTTTCCAGCGAACAGAAAAATGATCTTCATCTATCTCCTGTGCAGGTGACCCGCCATGCCAATTAAAATCAATCTTACGATCATCGCGGATAAGTACCGCTTCTCCCTCTAAATCAGTATTGTTATAGTATTCTCCATTCAAACCCGTTGGAGTTACCGGGATTACCGGTGCTATCGAAGGGCCTCCTGTTGTGAGAACGTAATCCTCTCTCGATACTATAAACGAGTCATTCATAAAGCTTTTAATTGACTGTAGCGTATTATTTTCTGTCAGTAATTTTCCCCAGGTCATCATATAGACCCATTTATTTTGTTTCTCAGTTAATACATCCGGGTTCGGCAGCTGTCCGCTCTCCCCGATTCCGATTGGTTTACCTTCGGCCAGTGCGAGCAGATCCTCATAGTAGGACTGCTTATAATCGTTATTGTAGATATCCGCAGCCAGAACATCGAGTTTATCCGCACCGGGATAATATGCAGCATAAGGATCTGCCCATTCATTCGGCGCATTCGGATTCCACACCCACAGTAGATTATTCAGTTGATGTGTATTTACAAAACGATCATAGACAATATTCCAAAGCGCTGAAAAATTGTCCTTTTTCCCCCACCAAAACCAACCGCCGTTCATTTCATGGTAAGGTCGCCATAAGACTGGAACTCCGGCATCACGCAGCTGTCCCAAATAGCCAGCGATCTCGTCTAGATCAGAGATTAGACTCTTATACTGAGCCGTCCCAGGCGTAACATAAGCATTAAACTTCTCTTGACTGAGACTTCTGTTTACATTGGACCATTCCGGAGAAGTCCCCGGCAAACTCTGATGGAATGTCATGGCTACAATGCCACCCTCTTGATACCACTCAATTGCACTGTCTATAACAGCTTGTCGCTGTTCTGCGATCGTCCCTTTGGGTTGATTATTAATTGCCCCCAATTCATAACCATGTAGAACGGCATTTTGTCCCGATGTATTCTTCAGCTTATGAACCAGTTCATCTGGACTTTCTAGATAATCATGCTGGCCAGACAGGATTCCTTTGCCACGTAGATTCACCAAATTACTCAGCAGTTGCTTGGCTTCTTCAGAAGCTGATGGATTGCTTGGTATAGCCGGAGGAAGAGCGGAAGAAACACTCATAGCCTTCGGAAGACTCTTAACCTCTCCCCAAGGCAGCAAGGAAAAAATAATAAACACCGGTAATATAGTAAACAACAATCTGTTTTGCTTATAATATTTACGCAAATAAATCCTCCTTTCGGTAGCTGTACTGCCTCCACAGGTGCTAAATAAACATACCTGTTATCGGACAATCGTCTTCTGACCTAATGAGGACTATAGCTTAGTAGCTCTGCAATAACGCAGAGCCACTAAGGATCGACCTTTAATTTTCATCAATCAGGAGACATCCGGAAGATAAAGTGCACTTGCTGGAACTGTCTCTTTAGCTTGACTAGCACTTTCCCACATCAAGCGGACTCTCGCATCGCCTTCATTTTCGTAATACTCCACCTTGATATCATATAGCTGGCCAGCCTTCAGCGTTATATTACCCTTACGCTCAGTACCACTTTGCTTAGTCCAACTATCAATCACGGATTGCCCATTCACCCACACACGGATGCCATCATCTGAGGTAGTGTAAAATGTATATTGCTCATCATATAATGGCTTAATTTTACCGCTCCAACGTATGGAGAAACGATCAATCCCGAGGGCGGCTTCCGGCGATCCTTGCCGCCAATTGAAATCGATAATTGCATCAGTTCTAGTAAGAGCTGCTGTTCCCGATAGCTGTATGTTGTTGTAATATTCTCCTGCAAGCCCCTTCGCAAGAGGAATGGCTGCCTCACCCTCTTCTTCGGGAGGTGCCGGCGCTGGTGCAGCGCTAGGTGTCGGTGCCAGACCAGTATTTAATTTATCTCTGGTCAGGGTATAGTTGCTATTCATAAATGTTTTAATTGTATCTGCACTGTTATTCTCGTAAAGCATTTTTCCCCAGCTCATCATATACGTCCATTTACTTTGTGATTGCTGAAGCTTCTCCAGATTAGGCATTTCACCATTCTCCCCGATCGCAATCGGTTTGCCTGCGGCTAGACTCAACAAGCTGTCATAGTATTTTTGCTGGTAATCATTTTCGTATATATCTGCTGCCAGAATATCTACTTTATCAGCACCTGGATAAGTTAGCGCATAAGGATCTGACCAAACATTGGGAGCATTCGGACTCCATACCCATAACAAATTATTTAATTTATGAACGTTAACAAAACGGTCATACATAATATTCCAAAGTTTAGAAAAGTTATTTTTCTTCCCCCACCAGAACCAGTTCCCGTTCATTTCATGATAGGGTCTCCAAAGCACCGGAACATTGGCATCGCGCAAGCTTTTTAGGGGGACTGCCACCTTATCAATTTCAGCGATCAGATTGTTATATTGCTTGGTACCCGGTGTAACGTAACTATCGAACTCATTCTGACTAAGTGTTTTTTTTACATTATCCCAGTCATAAGAGGTGCCCGGCAGGTTAGCATGAAAAGTCATAGCTACGATCCCGCCCGCTTTATTCCAGTTGATGGCGCTGTTCACCACATTTTGACGCTGCCAGGCCATCGTTCCTTCTGACTGACCGCTGATCGCGCCCAGTTCATAACCGTGAAGAGCGGCATATTGTCCGCTGGTTCCCTTCAGCATATTGTTAATTTCATCTGGACTTTCTAAATAGTCATGTTGACCAGCAATAATACCTTTTCCTGAGATCGAGTAAAAATAGTTAAGCAGCTTTACGGCTTCAGGTGAGGCTCCTGGGGTAACTGGCGTTCCAGAATTTGAAGCAGCTATGACAACAGACGGCGAAATTCCAACAGTAAGCGGAAGTGCAGTCAGAAACAAGACGAGTGACAGAAATGCGCCAAATAATCGATACGTACGGTAAGCTTTCAAAATAATCTCCCTTTCGGTAGCCAGGCTGCCACTCTTTCGAAGGCCCTATAGCTTTGCGTCCCTACCTTTCGATAGGTTTGCCTTTTCAATTTAAGAGAAATAATCTCTCTTACCGTAAGTATCGACGACAATTAATGATATATTTAGTGTTTTTATGACTTTTTTTGATAATTGAGTCAATTTACCTGTTTCAAGAAATTTTGGATTGGTTAAATAGATAGGTTAGACCTATGAAATGAATTGTTGTAGTTCTATATCATTCCAGTCTAAAGTAATACGAATGTTATCTTCTTCTACTAATTCAGAACCCGTCTGTACCTCTATAAACTCGACATCCGTCAAAGCAAGGATCGCGTGCTTCGTTCCTTCCGGTATACGTACCACGTCCCCAGCCTTCACATTATGTTTTTTCTCATTCAGCACAATACTTGCTTCGCCGCTGACGATTGTCCAAATTTCACTACGCTTGCGATGTAATTGATAGCTGATATTATTCCCCTCGGATATAAAAATCCGTTTGGTCAGCACTTCATTGCCTTCATCATATTTCACATAATCAATAACTTTGTAATGGCCCCAGCGGCGTTCCTCGTACATCGGTCTTTGTTCAAAGGTCTTCAGCACTTCTTTAATCCGTGGGCTCTCAGCTTTATGGGTAACTAGAATCCCATCCGGGCTAGCCGCAATGATCAGATCCTTCGCACCAATTACCGTAATCGGAATATCCAGCTCATTAATCAAGCAAGTCCCCTCAGAATCCGCCGTTACAAAACCTTTTCCTACATGCTTGCTGCTCATTTCCTCTGTCAGCGTATTCCACGTTCCAAGATCCTTCCAGAATCCATCATACGGCTGTACTACAATATGTTCTTCTTTCTCTACCACTTCATAATCAAAGCTGATGGAAGACAATAGCTTATACTGCTTCTGCAATTCTTCATATCCTAAAGGCAACCCTTTACGCTGCAAAATATCTAACAAGTACCCTAAGCGGAAGGCAAACACTCCACAATTCCACAATGCATTTTGCTCGATGAGCTGTTCTGCTTGTATACGGTCTGGTTTCTCTTGAAAGTGACTCACCTTCATAAAACCATTTCCCCCCGCCTCTTCGGTGGTAGGAATAATATATCCGTATTTCTCTGAGGCATGTTCAGGAACAACACCCATTAGTGCCAAATTTGCTCCACTTTCCAGCATGGTCCCCTCAAGCATAGCTATGGTATCGAAAAAGGATGCTTCTACATAAGGGTCAACAGGCAATATTGCTACCGTCTCCGCTGGAGAAACACCTGCCACTGAATAAAGATAGGTAGCTGTTAAGGCGATAGCCGGAAAAGTATCCCGACGCTCCGGTTCAACGATAATCGGCACATGACTTCCCAGTTGGCTTTGTATCATTTCTACTTGGCCGCGGCCGGTAGCCAGATAAGATGATTCTGCCATCCCCGCTTCCTCCAGCTGTCTCCAGACACGTTGTACCATGGATTCTGGTTCACCTTGAGGGCTTTCAAGTACCTTTAGAAATTGCTTTGAACGTGAGTCGTTGGACAACGGCCATAACCGTTTACCTGAACCGCCTGATAGAAGTACCATTTTCATAGAATGAACCCTCCTTAATATATGGAAATGAGCATAATTGAATTGTTATCAAAACGTATAGCTTCCGCTTAGCCTTAGTTCGAGCGGATGCATTTTTAAAAAAATTTATTAGGTATGAACCACTCCAAGGGATTTTGGACTTCCGATCGCTGTTATCCTCAGATTTCCTGATTTGAACCGCCGCCAGCGGTAGAAATCCGAGGATAGCATATGCTTTCGAAGCTAGCTTTCCTACGGAAATCTTTCGGGCGAACACTCCGTTTCTACAGTTCCAAATTCCCTTTCCGTTCTTTACCTAACCAACTTCCTCTAAATGCTTGAACCGTACTGCACCGGGCTGTACCAGCCGGAAGGCAGCACGTTTTTCTAAAGATTTGCTTCTGCTCCTATGGAGGCAGCAGCCAACGCAAGTACTACTACAACAACAAGGTTATCTGCTACTGCGATAAACAATCAGAGTACTCTAACTTTATAAATTGCTTAAAACTTATGATAAGGGAACGGAGTGACGGAGGGGAATTTTGGAACTGTAGGAGCGATAGCGTCCGCCTAAAAGCTTTCCGTAGGAAAGCTCACTTCGTAAGCATAAGCTTTTCCGGATTTCATCCGCTATTAAGCGATATAAATCAAGAAATCTGGAAACAAGAGCGGCTGGAAGTCCAAACATTCACCGCAGTTGCGACTGACACTTAACACAAAAATCTCAAGTTCAATATATATAGATTAAACCGCTCCAGCCACACTAGCAGAATAACCGCTCAATCCACCCATCTGCGGGCGGCCGACAGAATGATAAACGAGGCCGGTACCCTCGATTTGCTCCTTGGAATACACGTTGCGTCCATCGATCAGCACCCCATTACGCATGCTTTTCGCCAGCTGATGCAGATCAATCTCCTTGAGTAGGCTCCAATCGGTCAAGAGGCATACGGCATCGCTGCCCTCAGCCGCTTCCTCAGGCAGATTGCACCAGCGAAGCTGCGGATGATCGTATTGCAGCCTGAAATTTGTAGCTGCAATTGGATCATATAGTTTGACTGTTGCCCCCTCAGCCACCAGTGCCTCAACAATCTCTCTGGCTGGAGCTTCGCGGACATCATCAGTATTAGGCTTAAAGGCAAGCCCCCATATCCCAATCGTCGCACCGCGCAGGCTGCCAAGTGATTCATGCAGCTTGGAGATGATCATAAACCGTTGTCCCTTGTTCACTTCGACTACAGATTTCAATAATTTAAATTCGTAATCGACGTTGCCCGCAATTTGAATGAGCGCATTAGTGTCTTTCGGGAAACAGGAGCCTCCATAACCGATGCCAGCCTGCAGGAAGGATGACCCGATTCTTTGGTCCATACCCATTCCTTGTGCTACCTCGGTTACATCAGCTCCCACTTTTTCGCAAATATTGGCGATCTCGTTAATAAAGGAAATCTTCGTGGCCAAAAATGCATTTGAAGCATATTTGATCATTTCAGCACTGCGTATATCTGTTACAAATACATTTTCAGTGAAACCCTTATGAAGCTCGCGCATGGTTGGTTCCAGCTCTGGATTATCAAGACCAATGACAATTCTGTCGGGATGGAGGGTATCGCGAATCGCTGACCCTTCACGTAAAAACTCGGGAGCAGACACGATATCAAAAGAATGATGGGTAAACTTAGAGAGCATTTTGGAGATTTTCTCATTTGTCCCTACGGGAACTGTAGATTTAGTCATTATAATTTTGTGCCCGTCCATCGCTTTAGCGATTTCAGCAGCTGCACCCTCAATGTAGGTTAAGTCAGCTTCACCATTAGGCAGCGATGGCGTACCTACAGCAAGAATGATAATATCTGAATGCCGCACCGAATCCTGAAGATCTGCAGAAAAAGATAACCGTTCCTCACGAAGATTCAGTTCAATCAGTTCCTCGATTCCCGGCTCATAGATGGGCGATTCCATCTGTTTCAGCTTCTTAATCTTTTCCTCGTCCTTATCCACACAGATGACATGATGTCCGCCCAGTGCAAAGCACACGCCAGATACAAGACCCACATACCCAGTACCGATTACTGTCAGCTTCATACAATCATCCTCCTTTTAGAAAATTGACGTAGGCCTGCTCAACATACTGCTTGAACTTAACCATAAACGCCTGCTCATCGAATTTACGTGCATGCTCCATAATTTGATCGATATCCCAAGCGTAGGACTCTACCTCATAAATAGCCTTAAGCAGATCCTCCACTTCTTGATGCTGAAAGAACACACCATTTACATAAGGAATAATAGTATCCAGTGCCCCACCTGCTTGATAAGCAATTACCGGTCTTCCTGCAGCGTTCGCTTCCAGCGGTGTAATTCCAAAGTCCTCTTCTCCTGGAAAAATGAACGCTCTACACTGTGCCATCATTCCAGTCACTTGCTCATCTTCTAGCCGGCCCAGAAACGATACATTATCCTTAGCCATGCCTTCGAGACGCTTGCGATCCGGTCCATCCCCTACGATATAAAGCTTAAGACCATTACGATTGAAAGCCTCTACTGCCAGATCAATCCGCTTGTAGGAAACAAGCCGGGAGACAATTAAATAATAGTCACCAATGGTAGAAGAGCTTGTAAACCGGGCTGTATTAATCGGTGGAAATATGACATCTGCATCCCGGTGATAATAATTCTGAATCCTCGTCTTCACTACTGAAGAATTGGCTACGAACTGATTCACATTTTTGGAAGTCCGTTGGTCCCACGTTTTGAGCTGCTGCATGTATACCTTAAGCATTTTTTTGAACAGCCCGGAATTGGACTGACGTTCCATGTAGGTGTCGTAATCCCATGCGAAGCGCATAGGTGTATGGCAGTAACAAAGATGAAACGTATGTTTAGGAACCTGTATACTTTTCATAAAAGCACTGCTGGAACTCAGGACGATATCGAAACCGCGAAAGTCCAAATCACGGATGGCCATTGGATAAAGTGGCAGCACCCCTTTAAAATTGGTCTTTACCCCCGGAATCTTTTGCAGCCAGGAGGCACGGATATCCGCATCTTTGAGATTGTCAGTAAGGCGGCTTCCGTTAAAAACCGTTGTGTAGATTGGAGCCTCGGGATACATGTGATGAAAGACTTCCACCACTCTTTCCGCGCCGCCCATTTGGATTAAGTAATCATGCGCTATCGCAATTTTCATGTGAATCATCCTCAAAGTTTTATGGAGCATCATCTTCAGAATTACCGCGTCATCTCATCTGTCAGGTGCCCGCCAACAAACCTTTATAGTAGTCAACGATGTCCTTGACCGTATTCTCGATAACAAAATGCTCTTTCACTCGTTTCATCCCATTGTCCGCCATCCGCCGTCTTTCCTCTGGGTGATCCAGCATCCATTTAATGGAGTCTGCCAGTATCGCCGCGTCACCAGGCTCTATCAGTAGTCCTGTCTCACCTTGAACTACAATTTCTACCGGCCCGCCTTCATTGGAGGCGATCACCGGTAATCCCGCTGCCATTCCTTCAACGATAACTTGGCCAAAAGGCTCAGGAGTTACCGAAGTGTGAATCAGTAAATCAGCAGTATTCATAAGGCCTTGAATATCATCCACATGCCCTAGCATGCTTACATTAGTAAGCTCGTCGTTTTTTATCTTTTGCAGCAATTCCTGCTTATAAGCCTCTTCTCCAAACAGAGCGTCTCCGGCCAGCCAGAACTTCACACGAGGTTCGTTCTTAAAGCTTTTTGCGGCTTCCAGCACAATATGCTGACCCTTCCAATGCGCCAATCGACCAACTAGCAATACGTTGAAATCCTTCTGGTCCCGCATGCCGATCCCATTACCAATCGCTTTAGCGAATGCGGAGTATACGACCAGCGTTTTTTTCGATCGCGGCAGCTCCAAAGCATTCAGTGTAGAATGTGAATTCGCGATGACTCCATTGGGGAGCAGGCGTGACAGCAAACGAATGCCTTTGGCAACGATAGGCTTTAAATAAGGGGCCCCAATATGATCCCGGATGTGCCAGATCAATGGAACGCCCGCTATTTTTGCAGCGATGGCTCCGTATAATGCAGATTTCAAGGAATTGGTGTGCACGCAATCTACCTTCTCCGCTTTTAAGAGCGGCGCAAGCTTGCGGCCATAAGCCAACAGCTTGAAGGCTGCAGCAGGTGCTCCCAAGTTGACTGCATTTCTCCCACGACTTCTGATGCTCTCATCCAGTGGAATAATACGGACATCCATCCCTTTTTCACGTAGCCGTTCAGCCAGCGCACCATCCTCAGCCAGAATTACCAGTGGATCGATCTGTTCTCCAATATGGGTAAGGATGTTAAACAGGGCAACTTCTCCACCACTCCATTTAGCAGTGTGATCTATATAGGCCACTCTAAGCATTACGTGGTCACCTCCTCTCCTAAAGCTTGCAGGAACACGGATTCTACTTGATCCGTAACATGCTCCCAGGTATATCTCTCCAGTACATGCTCTCTACATTCATCCCGGCTCGGAAGCAGCTTTCGATTGCTAAGCATATGGATCATACCTTCAGCCATGTGGTCACTACTTGAACTCTTAAATAGTAATTCCGGCCGGAAGCCTTGCAATATTTCCTTATTGCCGCCAATCGGTGTAGCCATCACTGGCAATCCTGAAGATAAGGCTTCAACGGTAATCAAACCAAAGCCCTCCAATGCCTGTGAGGGAACCACGAACATATCCGCTGCCTGATAATAAGAGGCTAGCTCATGATCGGGAATGTAGCCTAGCAGTCTTACCTTATTGCTTAAGCCATAGTCGGCGATCTTTTCTTCCAGTTCTCCCCGCAACGGCCCTTTACCACCAATCAGCAGAATTGCATTCGGGAAACGCTCCGCAACTTGCTTCCAGGCTTCAAGCAGCTGTAGTAGTCCCATCCGATTGACCAACCGCCGAACAGTCAGCACGGTTGTTGCTCCCTCAGGTAAATTTAAGCTTCGGCGAATCGCCAATCGATTCGTAGCGGGAATAAAACGTTCCACATTAGCTGCTCCTGGAATCACTATAATTTTGTGTAGAGGCACTCCGTGCAGCTTATGGAGAATGTCCCGGAACGTCTCACTAAGCACGATGAACTTATCCGCTAGTTTATAGGCTCTATGTTCAATGGATTTGGCGATGGTTGTTTTGATCCGGTGCTTAATTCCTTGACCTTCGATTTTCATTTCTTCATTCCATGGGCCATGAAAAGTCATCACTACAGGAATCCCGCGTTTCTTTGCTTCCAGTGCTGGACCAATACCATAAGGAGCAAAGTGAGTGTATAAAATATCTATACGGCCACTGCCCTCTCCCATCAGATCGGCCGCCTTACGCTGGAAAGCATCCTTACGTTTCCAGATCCCATCTTTTGGATCTCCGGCATTGTGAATAATCAATTCCTCAGGGGTAGCAGGCGTTTCTTGACTGCAAATCAGCGCATGCACCCGATTACGTGAGGAGAGTTGCTCGCAAACGGATTTGAAATACGTGTTAAGCCCACCCGGCTGTAGCGACGGCCAGCTAAGGCCTGTCGTCATAATGTTCAATCCGTCACTGTACGGCATAGCTTCTCTCTCCTTTATTCTCCTTCTCGGTCTGACTCGTCTTCGCATTGTGCTGAGTCAGCTTTCCCGATCTAATTAATTCGTAATGCTTGAAGCCGACCATGAATTCATACATGACCCAGAATACGGATACACCGAAACCTGACATTCCCTTCTTGAACAACCCGTGTAAGAAATACTTTTGCAGGAAACGGGCTGGCGGTCTTAACAGCAGATGACTGACCCGAAATCGTTTGCCCTTGGCATACGCACTTTCAGCTTCCAAGTCAGTATACTTATTGAAACGTGCCACATGATCGTTAATACTGCGGTAACCATAATGCCAGAGGGTTCCTGTCAAACGTATGGTTCGCTCTTCAGAGACCTCGGGCATCTCGTGCACCAAGCTGTTTCGAATTCCATACGCTTTGCGGTTGTAAAGGCGCACTAGATATTCGCCACGATCCAGCCATCTGCCCATAAAATCACCGATCCGGTAGATAGAATAGGCAACCGATTGATCCATAAGCCCCGGTTTCAGTTCAAGAATACTTGCGGCCAACTCGTCGCTGACCACTTCGTCAGTATCAATAAGGAAGACCCAATCATGAACCGCGCGTTCTACTCCGAACTCCCTCTGTTTCGCATATCCGGGCCATGGGTTGACGTATACACGACAATTCAAGCTTTCGGAAAGCTGAACTGTCCCGTCTTTGCTGCCTCCGTCAATCACAATCACCTCGTCGGCGAATAACCTGCAGGATTGTATGGCCTTAGATATTCGAACTTCGTCATCCTGAGCGATGATGACAGCCGATATTGGATAATTGTTTTGGCCGCCTACCACGCTTTTTACTGAATCCATGAAGGTTTCCTCCTTTGTCTTTCGCATTATCCATTCATATCCATCGGTTTCTTGCGAATGTAAGAATTCATCGTCGTCTTCATCCACTGGATGTCCTCCCGGGTAATGAGCAGCCGGGGTAGTTTAACTTTTAAGGTATACTTTATATTGAGAACAATGAAGAAGAATCGCAGGATTGCTGATGACAGCATCGCTATCCCTGCTCCGAGTAAGCCAAACTTAGGGATGAGCAGGAACAACATTGGGATAACCAAGAGTAAGCCAAAACCTTGAAGCATCGAAACAATTTTCGGCTTGCCTAGCGCCATAAAGGCCTGCGCCAGAATGATCGTCCCCCCGCTAATAGTCACTTCAAGGAGCAATAAGCGAAACACGGTTAATGCCGCATTGAAGTCTTTGCCGTACATCAACGGAATTACTAAAGGGGCTAAGAGCATCAGAACTACTCCGCCAAGCATGGTGAAGGTCGTACTGATTCGAAAGGCTTTGAATGTTAACTCAACTGCCTGTTCTTTTGACAGCTCAGAAGCCTTAGGAAACAAGACGATCGTAATCGAGCTTGAGAAAAAATTAACCATCCGCGATAGACTCACAGCCACTACATACAGCCCCAAATCAGCAGGTCTTAACAAACCGGCAATTACGATCTGATCGATATAGGTAGAGAAATTGCCAAGCAAGTCATTGCCGTAGGAACCCAGCCCGTAAGTGAACAATCTTTTTAAATTCTGATAGGCCCCTCTCATCTTCACCTTATAGGTGCGAAGCAAGGAAATCGTCATTCCGATAAACAGCGGTGCTCCAGGAAGAAGATAGGCAACTGCAGTTGTAAATGGATTCATCTGATCCAGCGCGATCAATATCCCGATCATCGTCAGTGTAAGCAACGGCACTAGATAGCGAATCCAATTAAACCTCTTGTATTCACCTCTGAATTGAAAAGCTGCATTGTTAATTTGGGAGATCACTATAATCGGACACAGAATCATAGACCACTGAGCAAAGGTCACGACCTCCGGACTGAAGGATTTCAGCCAATAAGGCAAGACCACGATACCTATAATCATCGCTATGACCCCAAAAATGGTACCGAGCAGCAATGCCATACGATAAAGCACTCCGGCATCCTCTGGGTTTTTCTTAGCGTTATAGATGAGAGCTGATGGAATCCCAAAGCTCATGCTAAAGGCCAGAAACTGTGACCAGTTAATCATTGCCGTCTGTTCCCCACGTCCTGTCGGTCCAAGATAACGGGCGGTCAGTACACCCGTTAACATGTTAATCAGTAGGATCATGACACTGACAAACATTGTCTTCACGGCTGCCGAGCTGTTGTCCTTACTCTTCGCGAACAATCTAAAAGATGACCAGATTGTTCTAGCGGGGAGAGATTTTGCATTCAACTGCTGCATACGGTGTTCCCTTCCTTCTACTTTGTGTGATCTCCCTTGCGCTGAGGCCAAGACCGATCAGCATCCAGATTAAGTATCCCTTGAGTCCGGGAAACCCATTATCTGATACCAAACTGACTATCGCACCGGTCCAAGTAGCAAGAGCAAGTCGGGCGTATGGCTGCAATTGGTCCCTGCTGATTACTCTAGCGAATATCTGTTTGACAACTGCGCCTAAAGCTCCGAAGAAGAAAACAGCACCCAGAATACCAAAGGTAAGCAGTAAGGCGATAACTCCGTTATCCATAATTCCGTACTCTCCAAGCTCGCCGTCATTACCAAGCTTAGTCCCTTGGCCTACACTACCGATTCCCTGACCTACTGGATTGGCGGCGACCATCGGCAGCATGTTTTGCCATAAGCTTAGCCGTTCATTATAAGAGTGATCTTCTTGAACAGAAGAAAGTGTCTCTACCCGAGCAACCAGTCCTTCGGCACCAGGCAATTTCGGCACAACCCAGAACAACGCAGCAGCCACAAAAACTAATTGGATCAAGGTTTTCCATTTTCCCTTAGAGGGAGAGGTTCCAATGTACATGAGCAACATCACCAGAAGAATCAGCCATGCCGCGCGTACTAAAGTAGTCAGCAGGCAGATTACAACCAGCAGCACGCCGATCCAGCGCAATGTTCCCCGCCATTTTTTCTCCAGTATCATCGGAACTAAAGCAAACGCTAAGAAGGTTGCAGCCGGTCCGGGCGAATTCAGCGTAGAGAACACTCGAATTTCCAATGGATATGGATTTCCGATGGACATCATGTCCGCATGTTTCATCCAGAATACATCCCAAGGTGGCACCGTCAAATACTGAACAATCCCGTAAATGGCAACTAGGACAGCAATATTGGCAAAAGCGGTAAGCAATCGATCGATATCCTTCGGCTTGAACTTCGTGACGGCGAAGTACGGCAATAACAGCAGTGGCACAATATAACTCGCTAAGTCATAAACTGAGCCCATGCCATTCTTAGCCAAACCGATTAAAGCACCATAACCCAGCGCTACTGCGAACATTAACATGATCCGCGTGGAGGATTTTTGAATATTGTGAATCTCCTTCAGCAGCGGAATGATCAAGGTTACACCGGTTAACAAGGGTGCTAAGCTCAGCAAGGATACAGAGTGATACACTCCTTCTGACCAGTCAGCAATACGGCGCAGCTCTGGAGCTACTGCCCAGATTAGCAAGGTATAAGCAACCAGCATTTTCGGTCTAAGTATGGCTAACAAGAAAGCCGGGAATAGGATGGCTGAGAGAATGGCTCCCTGCAGACTGTTCGATGAACTCAGCATCGCACTGGAGAAGCCGATGATCAGCGGAAGAGAGACACCTACAGCAGCAGTCCCCCCTATTAATCCAACTGTCTTGATGAACCTAAGTGATGGGGGCGTAAATACACTCATTCCAAGCCTCCTTCCTTCACCTTATCCCGCTTACGCAGTTCCTTAAGTAATAAAAGTAGAAATTGTGCATCGTCCACAAGATATCTTTTCCAGAGCCGGCCCGGCTCCTGGCTAAGCCGCCAGAACCATTCGAACCCTGTTTTTTGCATGAAGCTAGGCGCTCGTTTCACTGAGCCTGATAGAAAATCAAAGGTCGCTCCCACTCCGATCGATATCGGAGCTTGATAAGAGGTATAGTGGCGATAAATCCACTTTTCTTGCTTAGGCGCTCCTACACCAACAAACACGATATCTGGCTGGCACTCTGTCAGCATTTCTATAATGCGTTCATTCTCCTCCTCATTGTGCTCGAATCCATAGGATGGAGAATAACAGCCAACCACATTTATTCCGGGATGCGCTGTTTTCAAATTCATCGCTGCCCGTTCCGCCACGCCTTCAGCTGAGCCTAAGAAGAACAGCCGGTACTTCCTTTGCTCAAAGGCGTTGCCCAATCGATTAAATAGATCCGCGCCGGATACCTTCTGCTTAAGCGGCTTGCCTAGCATTTTGGATGCCCAGATCAGTGGCATTCCGTCAGCAACAACTGCACCTGCCTTCGAATATACCGTTTGAAATTCTTTATCCTTACGAAGCTTGATCACATGATCTACATTGCAAGTGAGGATATAAGACTGATTCCTCTCCTGAATGGTTTTATCAATGTAATCAAGTAAATCCATGAAATCATAGTTATCAAAATTGACATCGAACATATTCACTTGATTCATCGTATCACTTCTTTTTGTGGGGAATCGGTTGGCTGTGAAGATCGATACAGGCAGTTCAGGTACCAACAGAACGGAATAATAAATTGGACCGTCGACAGCGTGTTATCGGAGAATGAGTAGATTAAAAACGCTGCAATAAATAACAAATAATAAGGTTTGATCGGTGAAGCCAATGCTCTGTACACCAGAATAAACACAGCCAATAAAGAGAACATCAACAGAATAGCGCCAATATATCCCCCATCGAAGTAAAAGCGGATATACTCGTTGTGCGGAACTACAAAACCCTTATACAATGTTCCATCATTTGCTACCGTCACTGCTCCCAGCCCTCTACCAGACCAAGGAGAGTCCGCAGCCTTATTTAAAAAATACTCCCATGCCTCTGACCTTCCTGATAAATCAACAGCCGTATCTGTCTGTCTCTCAAAGGAACGTTTCTCAAAATTATCGAGCTGCCAGAAGACGGCGACCATAATCAGGAAAAATGCACCCATCAACGGAATTAGCAGATAGGTTCTGCCCTTCAAATATTGGCGGAGAATATCATAAAAGTAATAGAGAACGGTAAGTCCAAGTGCCAATATTGGCCCTCTTGTTCCTGTTCCAATCAAGATAAAGAAATTTAGAACTAACATGATATAGAAAAAGCGTGCTTGCTGCGGATTCCGCTTCACCTCTATAAATGGAATCGCTACTCCCATAAAGGCCAGCATCGCTAGATGCGCAGGAATATTAGCCCCCTGAATCCGTACAGCGCCTGTATACTCGATGTTGAGAAAATTATGAACATGCGCAAGCTGCAGCAACAAACCAACCACTACACTAACAAGGGGAAGCATACAGATGATTTTGATTTGCAGCTCAGCTACATTCTTTTTCCAGTTGATTAATAAAAATACGAATGGAATGGATAGACCGATAAAAGCTTTAACTGCAATGGATGAGGTCATTTCCGGCAGCCAGATCGAAGACCCAAAGGTAATCACCAGCAGCGCTACCATTGCCCACAAGGGGTGACTCAGACGAAACCGCAAACCATTGACCAGAATACAAGGAACAAGCAGCATCACGATAACCAATTTATAAAGGGACAGTATCTCCATTCCGAACATGCTGCCATCATATAAAAAGTTAATCGATATTGCCGTCGTGATTAGAACGAAATAACTGATCAGTTCAGGCCGTGAAATTGAGATTCCCAGCAAAATAATCAGAAGCACGGCAGCTATCGCAATCATCGGCTGGTAGATGACCGCCGTTCCAAAGAACAGGGCCGACATGAGATAGAGCATCCCGTATGGCAAAACATTTAATTTGGAGCCCCACTCAAAATTTGTCATGTTAATCCCTCACCCCGCTGCGGAATGCCTCTCCCGATTGAGAATCATATGAAGCGTTCCACGAATACTCTCCAGCCTGCATTTGTTCAAAAGCCTTCTTCCTTTACTTCTTGAGAGGATAGAATCAGCCAGGATATACACGAGCTTAGCGGCTGTCTTTCCCACTAGAATTAGCTTGCCTTTTAACCCTTCGCTTTTCATAGCGTTAGAAATACCTTGGCTATAATAGCGCCTCATAATCCAGTCTTCCGTCAAACGGGCCGCCGGAACGAAATGGTCAACTGCCATTTCCGGATGATAGAGGATGGAATGCCCTTCTTTTTGAATCTGTCCGAATAACCAGGTCTCTTCACCGGAGAGTAGAGAATCACCCTTTCTTCCGAGATCCAGGGGAAAAAGACTGATGTCGAATACGAGCTTCCGCATCGCCATATTGGCCCCACAAGGATGAAGTTGCTTGGGATATTCCTTAATCCGGCTACCTAAATCAACAATCGTATACGGAAGCTCAAAGGGTTTAATCAACCAGTCCGGACGTTTACTTTCGAATATCGGAGCGATTTTGCCTCCCATAGCCATGACCTCCGGTTTACTCTCGAAAGTACTGACAATCGTTGTTATCCAACGCTGGCAAGGTATCGCATCATCATCGAGAAAGGCAATCAGCGGCGATTTGGAAGCCAGAATTCCTGTATTTCTAGCCGCTGAAAGCCCCTGCATCGGCTCCATCATGTAGCGGATATCCACATCAGCTCCATGCTTTCCTATAAACTTTTTGACGCAAGCTTCAGTATCATCCTTGGAACAGTTATCCACAACAATGATCTCCGCCTGCTCTAAGTGATCCAGCTTTAAAAGTGACTGAAGCGTCTTGATCAATAAAGGTGCTCTGTTGTAGGTACAGATGATAATGGAAAGCTTAGGAACGTCTCCGTATTCACGCATCGGCATTCACCTAATTTCCACATTATTAATAAGCATCTTTTGAACCGAGTAACATCAGTCCGGTTTTAGCAATGATTTTTAGATCCAGCATGGTGCTCCGAATATGGATGTAGGTTAAGTCCAGCTGTACCATTTCGTCGAAGCCGACACTGTTTCGGGCATTTACTTGCCAATATCCGGTACAGCCTGGTGTAACCGTCAAACGCTGTTTGTCATATTCCGTATACTGAGCCACCTCTTCAGGCAGCGGAGGACGAGGACCGACCAGACTCATTTGACCTATCAGCACATTCCACAGCTGAGGCAGCTCATCGATGCTCGTCTTGCGCAGGAATCTCCCTATCTGTGTGATCCGCGGATCGTTCTTAATCTTGAACATGGCACCGCTCACTTCGTTATAGGCCATCAGGTTTTCTTTTAACTCCTCAGCGTTACTAACCATGGATCTGAACTTATACATCGGGAACTGCTTTTCATTCTTCCCAACCCGGTTTTGCCGAAAGAACACCTTTCCTTTCGGATCCTCCAGCTTGATCAGAATCGCCACGACAACAAATAATGGCATTAACACGAGAAGACCAAGAGCGGAAAAAAAGATATCGATCATCCGTTTCATTATCAAATAGGACTCCGCTTCTTTCCTTCTCTCATCGGTATGCAGCATGTAAAGTTTCGGCAGGACCGCCTCGTAGTCTTCCGGCAGTTTTTGCATGCTCATCCTCCTCATCTAAAATTTTGCGAACTCAACTTAACTACTCAAGCTGGTTTGTCCCATTTTATTCAGCCATTCCGCCATTGCATCCATCACCGGATAGCGCAAATCTTCACTTTGCAGTGCAAATTCAAGTGTTGTCAAAATATATCCAAGCCGCTCGCCGACATCATATCTTGTTCCGTCAAAATTATAGGCATATACCCGTTCGCTCTGATTCAGCTTCTGAATGGCATCTGTCAACTGGATCTCTCCGCCAGCGCCTTCTTCCATCAAATCGAGATACTTAAAGATCTTTGGAGTAAACACATAACGGCCCATGATCGCCAGATTAGAAGGTGCCGTACCTAGTGGCGGCTTCTCTACAAAATTGTTAACCCGATACAATTTACCGTCCTGCAAATCCGGTTCAATAATACCGTAGCGATTCGTGAATTCATCAGGAATCTCTTGAACTCCGATAACCGAGTTTTGTGTTTCTTCATATTGATCGATCAGCTGCTTAAGGCAAGGTACGGCTCCTGTGACGATATCATCGCCTAACATGACACCGAATGGCTCATCTCCGATAAACCGTCTTGCACACCATACGGCATGCCCCAGACCCTTCGGTTCTTTCTGGCGGATATAGTGAATTTCTACCTTGGCTGAACGCTGAACCTCTTTAAGCAGATCCAGCTTTCCATCTTCCAGAAGCCTAGACTCCAGCTCAAACGCATTGTCAAAATGATCCTCAATGGCCCTTTTACCTTTACCAGTAACAATGATGATATCTTCAATACCGGAAGCAATAGCTTCCTCCACAATGTATTGAATGGTTGGTTTATTGATAATCGGAAGCATTTCTTTAGGCATGGCTTTCGTTGCAGGAAGAAAGCGCGTACCTAGTCCTGCCGCGGGTATGATTACTTTTTTTACCTTTTTCATCGCACTTTACCTCCTAAAAGTTTTGTGAGCATTAGCTTCAATGATTTGACTTCGTACAAAACTCACTTCGAAAGCATAAACTTAAGTTTTGTGAGCATTAGCTTCAATGATTTGACTTCGAGCAAAGCTTACTTCGAAAGCATAAACATTTACTTCGCCTGGTTCATGGCAATTCCGATTAGATTAGAGCCGGTCTGTTCAAGCAGCGTCTTCGCTTTGCGGATCGATTCCCGTTTGGACTTTCCGTATCTGGCCACCAGGATCACGCCGTCCGCTTGAGGTGCCAATATACGAGCATCACTGAAATCAACTGCCGAAGGAGAATCCAGCAGGATCAGATCGTAGTTTTCTTTTAGTTCCTCAAGCAAAGCGGTCATTTTGGGGTTGCCCAGCAAATCCGGCGGACTAACATGCGTTTTACCCGCCGGGATGACCGAAAGATTGGCCAAATTTCCGAGGACAGCGATGTTATCCGCTTCCTCTTGCCCACTTAAATAAGCCGCAAGCCCGTCACTACCCTCTACTTCAAACACTGTATGAAGACCGGGATGTCGCAGATTGCAGTCCACCACCGCTACCTTCTTGCCATCCTGGACGAAAGACACCGCTAGATTTGACAAAATCGTCGTCTTGCCTGCTCCAGCTTCTGCTGACGTAAAGAGTAGCACTTTTCCTCCGCTACCCTGCGCTATTCCAAGCTGGCGTATATATGTGCGTAGCGATCGGAACGATTCCGAGATATGCGAGGATGGATTAACATCCGTAACCAGACTCTTATTTAGCCGCAACATAAGCACCCTCCTTCACTCTTGTGTTGCCGCCTGCTGCCTTACCCAAATCGCGTTTACGAATGGTTGCGATCGAAGCAATTACCGGAAGACCAAGGTCATATTCCGCTTCCTTTTCAGACCTTAATGTGCCGTTAAGAGTTTCCATCAGCAAAATAATTCCTAGGGCTGCCATAAGCGATACAACAAAGCTGATGATGAGATTCATCGCAAACCCGCCGTTCGAGGGCCCTGGAACATCAGTCGGATCGACCGGTGTCAGCAAGGTCACATTGTCTACCCTCATCAGCGATGGCAATTCACGAATGAATGTCTGCGAAACCGCATTTACGATCCCGGCAGCTTTGGTGTAGTTTTCATCCTGAACATTGAGGTTGATCACCTGGCTCTTCTCTGAAGTTTTAATCTCAAGCTTCTGACTTAGTTCATCAGCCGTCAGACCAAACTCCGGGTGATTTTCTATTACGCTTTTCATGATGGTCGGTGATTTCATAATTTCCTTGTAACTCTCAATTAAATTCAGGCTAAAGCTCAAATCGTTAAGATTGTTGCTCTCGGGAGCCTTGGCAATATTGTTGACAAGCAGCTGTCCGGAAGCGGAATAGACGGGTTCAACGAAGTTTTTACTAACGTAGTAAGTCGTAGCACAGGAGATCAAAACGAACACCATGATGAGCCAAAACCTTTTTTTAATCAGGTTAATGTAATCCAGAATCGTCTTTTCCACAGTAACCCTCCTTCCGCTAAAATTACATTCTGAAAGCATTCATGAAAGTTTCAGTTGTTGCTTTAATTCTATCAATCCACACCATTCGCCACATGGCTCATATCATCACTTTCCTCTTCACTTTGGAGTAAGACGTTGTACTCCTTAAGAGGGGGGTGAGGTATACTTTAGCGCCATATTTAGGGCTAATTTAAGTTTTGACGCACAAAAAAACACGGACATCGAGTCCGTGTTTATGTACAATGCTTATAAATTAGTTCAACTTTCACTCATAAGACATTTCATATTTGGTCAATCCGACAGCATTTGCGTAAAGCGCTGCCTGTGTACGATCTGCCACCTGTAATTTCGCTAAAATCTGACTGACATGCTTTTTCACTGTAAATTCACTAATAAAAAGACGTGAGGCAATTTCTCTGTTGCAAGCGCCCTGTCCTAGTTCGATTAAGACTTCCTTCTCTTTCGGGGTCAATTCATCTGTCGGACTGCTTTCACTCATTCGCATCTTATCTTCCATCAGACCAGGATCATAATACTTTCTTCCTTTATGGACCAACTGGATAGCAAATAGTAACTCTTCTGGCAATGCCTCTTTCAGTACATATCCGTCTACCAGCACTTCCTCAGCTTTCAGAAAATCCTCTCTGCTTGCAGATGATGTCAGCAGAATAAACTTACTAACGATTCCACGAGCACGCGCTTTCTTGATGACATCAAGTCCTGATTCATCCGCTAGCTTAAGATCAATGAGTACAAGGTCAGGCTGCGTCTCCTCAATCACAAGAAGCGCTTCTTGGCCGTTCGTCGCCTCTCCAGCAAACTTCACATTCGGTTGCATCGAAATAACGGATGCCAGCCCTCTTCTAACTAGAGGATGATCATCTACAATGACGATTTTCATTAGAAACGACCTCCCGCCCTAAAGTTTATGCATTCTTTAATTCAGCTACACCCACAGGAATGGAAATCAAGATTCTCGTTCCCATATTTTCATTACTGGACAGCTGGAAGTCGCCACCTAGCGACTGCGTCAAATATTGCATATTCTTCATGCCAAGCCCACTCGCACTATCTTCGGATTCAATCCATAACAAATCAGTATCAAAACCAACACCATTATCACAAATCAATAATCGAATCCAAGTCGGCTTCAGAGACAGTTCTACATCCACTCGACTGGCAGCACCATGCCTGATGGCATTACCAGTGGCTTCGGAGATAATCCGAAAAAGCGCTTTGTGGTAAGGATAAGGGAGACTGAAATCATCTCCCGTTATTTTTAATTCAATATCAACATCATTTAATCTAGATAAGCTCTTTAAATGTGATCTTACCATACCGAGCCATGTAGGCCCGCCACTCTTCTTGGAGCTAAGACTGTAGATCGTGATCCGCAGTTCTTTAGCAACCTTTGTAGCAGAGTCATGAATAAGCTCAATTTGTTCTTCTAGCTCATGATCTGACATTCTCTTCCACGATTCCTTCAGCGAATGCGTCGCATACACAATACCAAAAAGGCTTTGGGATACACTGTCGTGCATTTCATCCGCAATCCGGTTCTGTTCGTTCGTGATGATCAACCGGTTCTCAATCACACCAAGCTCATGCCTTTCAAGAATATTCGCACTTAGCTCAGATAAGAATATCAATTGTTGAATATACCATCTGCGGCCTTCCAGCCCCTCTGTAGACTCCAGCTTGAGTCCAATCATCCCTACAAATCGGGTGCTCATCCGTACAGGCATCAGCAGGAAATCTCCTAATCCCGGAAGATTTCTAAAAATAGGCTCTCGCTGCAATCTCCATTCATGTTCATGTTTGCCCAGTTCTGAGAATAAGAACTGTTCCTCTTCCTGCTGCCAGCCGGTCTGCCTGCTCTGCGGTGCTGGTTCTCCGCTTTTCTTGGCGAACCAAAACAAAGCCTTATCTAGCTTCGTTAGCTTAACAACATAATCGGTGATCACTTGACCGATATTCATGAAATCATGTTGGCTTGAGGTTTCCACGATATGGTACAGCGATTTGATATGCTCCATCGTCTCTTTCGTGCGAGCATTCGATTCTTCACGTTGCCGCTTCATCCGATTAACGATCTGCATTATTATAACCGTAAGTACCAGTGTTAGAAACAGATTCCCATTTACAAATACAATTTCCAAAAAAGTTTTGTTCGCAGAATTGATAAAAAAATAACAGAGCACCGCAAAAATACTGATGTAACTTAAAAGCAGCGACCATCCAAAATAAATGGACAATGAGCCTGCAGCAATCAATACAGGGTTTAGCACATAGAGCCTAAAGGAACTCTCGTACCCACCGGTAAACAAAGTCAATGCAATAATTCCCACCATCTCTATACTAACAGCCAGGACGAGAGTCTTTGGCCTGCTTCGTAACCTCCGATAAAAAAATGAGAACGTTTGTGCAAACAGAAAGAGTATGGCTATAACAAGGGATTTATAAATTACGGAAGGTCCCGTTTTATCTAGAAGATACATGAGCGATGTGAGGGACAAAGAGAAGTACCTGTAATACTCAATCAGTTTGTCTTCTGCAGTTGGTTTGATTTTCATCCCACCACCCTATTCTCCAGTTTTTTTGGAAAATGCGAGATTGTACTGTGCTCGATAAAAGCATCATACATGAGAAAAATCACAATAACAAGCTGACATTTCCCATGTTTGCGCTTCCATTTGAAAAATAGTTACAAAAAATTTATTATTTTTTTAGAAGATTTTATACCTAAAATTTGTCATTTTATCCACTATAGTTATAAAGAACTAACGTATTTATGTAATATTAATCCATAATTTTTAACATATCTCATAAAACGACAACAATTATATAATTATAACAATTCACATTGGGACTCTAGTAGTATGATGTCGATTTAAATGTTACTACGACAAAGCTGTGGCGCAATCCCCATATATTTTTTAAATAAACGTGAAAAATAGAATGGATCATTATAATGAAGCATGCCCGATATTTCTTTTACTTGTAATGGGGTATTTAGAAGCAGCTTTTTGGCCTCAGCCATTTTAAGACGGTGAATATATTCATGAAGCGGATACCCGCTACTACGCCGAACAAGACGACGAAGGGTAGACATCGAGATATGATGTTTTGCCGCAATTTGCTCTAGGTCCATTTCACCATAAATGCATAAATTCAGGTCCTCCCGAATCTGACGCATATAATCTGCCTGAGCATTCCAACTTTTTTCTTCTATTATAAAAGAACACTCCAATAGCATCCTTTCAACGAGTAGTGCGGCCCGATCCGCATCTGCAGGTTCTCCACTCTCCATTCGTTGTAGTACCTCTTCAAATAAGGTCGAAAGACCCATGATCGAATTCGCTTGGAACACATTCCCGCCAGCGATTAGACCCGACTCTAGCCATTCCGATACACGTGTCCCATTAAAATTAATATAATATTCATCCCAGCTCCCTCCAGGTGGTGGGCCGAAATTGTAACTGTATCCTGGGCGAAAAAAGAATAAGCTGCCTTCACGCACCTGCTGTTCTTTCCCCGAAGTCTCCATATAGGTGCCACCACCAGATACTATGTAAACAATAGCCCAGTGTTCAAAAACTACGCCTGAACGGAATAACGTTCTTCCAGGCAAATGGCCGGCTTGTCCTACTCTAATATTTTTAAGCTTCAGCTTAGAGGACTCAACCTTCGGATCAATAATTCGTATTGGATATGGACTGATCATATAATCCATGCGCTTGGACATTATAGACATTCCCCCCTCTGTTTAGTAGTGATAAGGTTATTGTGAAGTTGATCATATTCTACATGAATAAGAGGTGTCCACGCTATGCTTAATCATTCTACACTACTGCTTCTGCCTAATCCGCGTGAAATCACATTGTCACAGGACTCATACCGTTTCCCAATAAGCGGAAGCATTGTGCTTCCTAGTACGGGAGAGGAAAGTTCAATGCCTGCTGCACAAAAGCTGCAAGCTGTGATTAAACAAGCCTTAAATCTTCATTTGACCTTATCTATTGGCACACGTCCAACGGTCGTATCCGCTTGTATCTTTAGCTATGTGCCGTCATTATCTGAGCAGGCATACGAAATAGTTGTTGATCAGAGCGGTATCGTTGTCTCCTATAGCTCACCTGTCGGTGCCTTCTACGCAGTAGCCACTCTGAAACAAATCATTGAACAAAGCGGCAGATCTATTCCTCATCTGCATATTCGCGATGAACCTGATTTTGGAGCTAGAGGGATAACCGTTGATATCAGCCGCAATAAAATTCCAAAGCAAGAAACCTTGTACCGAATCATTGACCTTATGGCCGATCTGAAGATGAACCAGCTTCAGCTATATATAGAAGGTACGCCGTTCGCGTACGAATCTTTCCCTCAAGTGTGGGAGCTTGAGACTCCAATCACAGGAGAGGAAATCTTGCTTCTAGATGCCTACTGTAAGGCGCGTTATATTGAGCTTGTTCCAAACCAGAACAGCTTTGGACATATGGAAGGCTGGCTTTCCCGTCCTGAATTCAATGCTTTAGCTGAAATTCCAGAGGGATTTATGCTTCCCAAGGAATTGTACATGGGAGATGTATATCCAGAAGGACTATTTATGCATCCCGGTACGTTTGATACCGAAGATCCTGCCGTGCTCCCTCTGCTAGAAAAAATGTTCGACGATCTGCTTCCATACTTCTCCTCTAATCAATTTAATGTAGGCTGTGATGAGACGTATGAGCTTGGTCTTGGCAAAAGCAAGGCGCTGGCTGAATCACAAGGCAAAGGTCAGATCTATTTATCTTTTCTTCAGAAGATTTATGAGCTTGTTACGAAACGCGGCAAGACGATGCAATTCTGGGGTGATATTATTATCCAACATCCCGAACTGATCCCTCACCTGCCTAAAGATATTATTGCTATGGAATGGGGTTACAGTGCGGAACATCCTTTTGAGTCGGATACCCTCAAATTCCGTGAAGCAGGCATTCCTTTCTATGTCTGCCCAGGTACCAGCTCATGGAACTCCATTACAGGGCGTAGCGACAATATGTTTGCCAATCTGCGTAGTGCAGCTATTCATGGCAAAAATAATGGTTCTATCGGCTATCTCATTACCGATTGGGGTGATCATGGGCATTGGCAGCATCTCCCAATCAGCTACACTGGATATGTTTATGGTGCTGCGCTTTCCTGGAATGTAGATAACAATCTAGATGTAGACACTGCAAAATATTTAAATACATTCATCTTCGCGGATCGTTCCGAGGGTATTGGTCAACTACTCCTTGATCTCGGCAATTACTATCAGCTTGAATCCGAGATTATTCGTTCAAATGATACGGAAATGTCTCTGCTTCTTCGTACTAATCTCGACAATTTGTTAATTGTTGAGAAACTTACCGAAGAGCATTTCAACAATCTTGAAGAATACATGCTCTCTATCGAGGCACGTCTCTCGGGGCTTGATCTTCAATGTGATGATGCTGATCTTGTTCTTAAGGAACTGAGTAACGGAATCCATTTTGTGAAGCACGCTGTGCAGCTTGGAAGAATTAAACTGCAGCTGGCATCCGCGCCAGATTCGATTGACCCTAATCTGATTACGGAGCAAATCAATGATTTGAATGTTCTACTTCATCAATATCGTCTATTGTGGACCGAGCGCAACCGACTCGGTGGCTTAGATCAAAGTATTTGGAGACTTCTACGTCTTAGAGGTCAATACGAAGCATTGAAATCGAAGTAATTTCCTCATCATAGCTGCAATTGGCGAGTCGAACGTTGAATTTAATGTTTCCGGCTCGCTAGGCGCAGCTCTTCATATTGATTTTCAAGCATTTCCCGCTCCCGCTTTTCATGCTTTTCTCTGCCGATTCCCTCTTTCATGCTTTCCTCATCCTCATAGATTTGCCACAGATCAGAGAACAAATAATCTTTGATTTCTACTGTTTTTCCATTCAATATCCCATTGGTCCAAATAAGTCCCGCAGAGGTACGCATCACAATGCGGCCGTCTGGCGTTTCAGCCTTTTGCCCCATTCGAATAGTCATAAGCATTTGTCCAAAAGTATAACACTCCATTCGTCCTTAAACCTCCTAAATTTTAGTTGTAATGGAATAAAGAGAAGGATATAATCAGGGCGAAAGAACCAGTTTTTTGCAATTTTATTGTAGGAGGGATGCAATGGATTGGCTAAATGATTACGAAGAAGAACTCCGCTTAGTATTTCAAGAAAGTAGAAAGATCATCTCCGAATTTCCTGAGCCTCTAAATTCACAAGGCATGTCCTATCTTGAACATTTTAACGTATTCAATGCGGAAAGCCACAAAAATTACATATGTTATCTATTGCCCTTTTGGCTTCAGAAAAGCTGTGGGCTCTCAGCAGAAATTACCCGTCAAATGTCGATGGGCAATGTCTTCTTCATGCTATATTTTTTCATACAGGATGACCTGATGGACAGCAAAGAATCCTCTACATACGAAAGATTACCTTTAGCGAACCTACTCTATGTTGAATTTTTGAATATCTACAGACTTTTATTTCCGAATGACTCCTCTTTCTGGACATCGTTCAATCGTTATATCGCTCAATGGGCAGACAGTGTTAGTAATGAAACCACCAGTGATTATTTTCTTAATGATCGGATCAAGATCCCTTATAAAGCCAGTCCGCTCAAACTATCCAGCACCGCTGCCCTTCTGCTATCTGGTAAGGATTCTCTTGTACCGCAGTCTGAGGAAATGATCGACTCTGTTCTACTTACACTGCAAATGCTTGACGACTATGAAGACTGGAACGAAGATTTATCAGAAGGCAGCTATAATTGTCTCCTCTCACTCACACGAAGCTATCTATCCACTGATAAAGCAACCACACTCACATCAAAAGAGGTCGAATTCTTCCTGTTTACAGCAAACGGACTACGTACCTATGCTGAGCTAGCGCAGGATACGCATCGCAAAGTAATGGCTTCCAGCTTAGATATACCTCATCTCCTAGCATTCCACTCCATGTTGGTGACGAACTTACAACAGATCTCAGATTCTATCGAAGCAGAAAAGCAGCTTTTACAAGGTGGAGGCTTGTTTTATTATTTGTCAAAAAATATACAATAATTCTATTATTTTGTAATAAAAAGAATAGTATTAGCACAATTGCTATGTTATATTATTAAAGGTAAATATATACATTTTGGAAAGGGTGATTATTTTGTCAGAAGCAGTTCTTAGAAATCAAGTCATTCAAAAGGCATGGGAAGATCCAAGTTTTAAGCAAAGACTACTCGCAGATCCAAAAGCAGCTCTCCAAGAAGCGCTAGGCGTAATCATTCCCGACAGCGTTACCTTGAAAGCCGTTGAAGAAGGTTCAAATGAATTCTATCTTGTAATCCCACCAAGTCCATCATCAGATGTATTGAAAGCAACCGCAGCACCACGCGGTTCTTGGTAAGACAGCAGGATTAACCTCATAGGGAGTAGGAATCATCCGGAGCTTCTGCCAATGGCAGTATGGTAATGGATTCGGTTCCTACTCCTTTTTTGCTTGTAAATCTCACTTCACCTTGCATAGCTTCAATGATGCGGAAGGTGACCATCAATCCTAAACCTGTTCCTTTATTTTTCTTGGTGAAATATGGTTCTCCGAGTCGGTGCAGAACATCAGGGTCCATTCCTTCCCCGTTATCTTTGATGTGAATAATCACTTTATTATCTTCACCGTACACCGACATATAAATGAACCCTTCTTCACTGAATGATTCAATGCTGTTCTTGATAATGTTAATGAACGCCTGCTTAAATTTCGAGGAATTTCCTTTTACCCATAATTGGCCGGATACATCCAGAATCATTTTTCCTCCATTGATGTGACACAAGGGCTGCATAATACTCTCAATATGTTTGAATTCATCATATAAATTCAGACTAGAGATTGTCTCAAATTCTGGTTTAGCAAAGGTTAAGAAATCTGTAATAATATTGGATGCACGATCTAGTTCACTTAGAGCCATTGACATATAAATTTGCTCTTCGTTAACGGATTTCTCGCTAAGCAGCTGAAGAAATCCCCGGGTGACTTGTAGTGGGTTTCTTACTTCATGAGCTACGGATGCAGCAAGCTCGCTAATGATCTCCATTTTTTCCGAACGCTCCAATTCATTGTTGAAACGCTCTAGTTCTCTAGAGTAATTAACAACCTGTTGATGGTTATAGGCTAATCTTCGTTCCAGAATTACGATCAAGGAAATAATGAAAGCAACCAGCCCCCACTTCCACAAGAACAAATCATAATTCCCTTTTTGGATGTAATACCATAATAGCTCTGCAACTACAGTAAACGCAGCGGTTCCAAATCCAATGGCAAACACAATAGCATCTTTATTTCCTTTAAGAGAGAACATAACCACACATGCGATCAGCAGGATGAATTGGAGGATAAGGATAACCCCTATAATGGTGGTAGAAATAAAATAATAGAACTCAATATAGCGATTATTTGATAGGAGATTGATTAAAAGACATAACAAACAAAAAGAAGAGTAAAGCACTTGAAATTGACGAAATTTTCGAATGATACTGAATTTACCACTACCGAATAATTTCTCAAATAAAAAGGTAAGCGCTGGGAGAAGTGAAAAAAGGGCTAAGTCTAGGCAAACGTTACTAATTGGCCCCAATTTATTGTAAAAGGTATAGATGAAGGGGGAGTAGGTTATAGAAAGGATTCCGGTAGCCGCTATAACCACTGCTAGTGAAGCAACACTGGAGAAATAATCTCTGTTTATGTATATAGCACTTATAAATAGAACGATAGCCACCAGAAAAAAAGCGCAGCCCAAAATCACATCACTTAGTCCATTCTCAATATATTCATTAATTAATTGACTATGTTCACCGATCATTACACTTTTTTTAATTCCAATTCTGTCTTGCATGGTTTCTGTCCAGATATATAGTGTTTTCCCGTTATCTTCTTTACTTAAAGGCAACAGCAAAGAATAGTTATCCTTGATATATTTACGATTTTCCTCGAAGATCAAACGATCCTCCACATACACTCTCACATGAAGAGCATATAAAGTATCGATATACACCGAAGGAGACACATAACTTAAATCGGGTAAGGAAATGCGGGTCCAAGAAGAGGATACTCCTGAAGGTAACTCTGGGAGTTCCTTCTTAGAATCTACGTTCATCCAGCTTTGCTGGCCTTCACTCCACGGAATCTCTTGTCCTGTATTTCCTGTTTCATCCCCCCATTTCATTTGCCACTTTGTAATTTCTTGGGATGGATTTGGGTTCGCTGCCGATACAATAATAGAGCCACAACCTATCAGGAGGAGTGAAAAGGTGATTGTAATGTGGAGTATTCTAACCATCAAGCGCATATAGGCACCTCAGAAGGAAGTTTCAGAAACAATATTCTGTGTGTTACTACTTCGCTCACTATGCTACCCTTTCCTTCTAAAAAACGGAATAATCATTAAATTCTCCTAATTTTTTCTAGCCGTTGGCAATTTAATGATAATCTCCGTTCCTTCCCCCTTCTCACTTTGAAACTCAGTTGTCCCTTCCATCGCCTCAATAATTCGGAAGGTTACCATAAGCCCAAGCCCTGTTCCTTTTGTTTTATTAGAGTAATAAGGCTCACCCAATCGGGCCAGCTCACTACCATTCATCCCTTCCCCATTATCACGTACACTGATCATTACATGGGCTTCGGATTTCCAGGCCGTAACTCTAATAAATCCATTATCCTGTAAAGCTTCGATGCTATTTTTTATAATATTAATAAACGCTTGTTTAAATTTAGCAGATGATCCAATCACGCAGAGTTCCGACTGCAGGTTGAGTTCAATGACTCCCCCTTGCAAATTCGCAAGCGGAGAGAGGATACCCGACACATGCCGTAACTCTTCGGATACATCTAGCCTCTCAATAGTCTCTAGCCCCGGCTTAGCAAAGGTAAGGAAGTCTGAGATAATAACCGTAGCTCTATCCAGTTCTGCGATAGCCATCTGCATATATTCCCTCTCCTTATAATCTGAGCGTTCTCCTAGGATCTGAAGGAAACCACGGGTTACCTGTAAAGGATTCCGTACCTCATGCGCTACAGAAGCTGCCAATTCACTTATAATCTCCATTTTCTCGGAACGCTGTAAATCATTATTAAACGTCTCAAGCTTACGAGAATATTCAACGAGTTGTTCATGGTTTCTCGTAAACCTTCTCCCCAGAATGACGATTAAGGATAATACGAAAACCATCATCCCCCACTTCCACCAATATAATTGATAGGATTCTCTGGATATGTAGTATACGATCAATTCGACAAGAGATATAAATGCAAAGATTGTAAATCCTGTAGTAAAAACAATAGCATCCCCATTGCCGCGATAAGTATGAATAAACGCTAAGCTTACCAATAGTATAAATTGCACAATCATAATGATGCCTAGAATATCAGCAGTCATGAATCTATAAAAGTCTTCCAGCTGATACGACAGAAGGATATTAATAACCATTAGTGAAAGACTGAATATAGAATAAACCACTTGAAACTTACGGAATCGGGTGACGATTTGTTTTTTCCCTGAACCGAATATTTTCTCAAAATAAAAGGTTACTGATGGCAACAAGGTGTACAATGCTAAATCAAAGAATACAAGCACGATTTTCCCATAATCCCCAAGGATGATCGGCAAAAACGAAGAATACGTAACCACTATGACTCCAATGGATAAGAGAATTAACACCAACAAAAATCCGGCCGTAAAAAATCCTTTTCTCAAGAATAATGAACAAATAAACAGGACAATAGCTATAAAGATAAACGTCATCCCAATGATGATATCCATTAAGCCCTGCTTCACATAAATGGACAACAGCTCACTGTAGCGATCTACCCTTATTTCGCCTTCTATTCCTAAATCCTTGCTTCCTCCGTGTGTCCATATGTATAGTTCCTTCCCTCCATCTTCTGTGGATAAAGGAATTAGAATTTTGCTGCCGTTGAAATTGTATTTATTCTCAGAATCATATACTAACGCGTTATTCACATAAGCTTTGACGCTATTTCCATATACCTTATTAATGAATAACGCGGATTTCTCGCTCATTTGCGGCAAAGAAAACCGGAGCCACGCTGAGGATGTACCTTTTGGCGTCTCTGGTTTGTTATTATGAGGCGTTACGCGAATCCATTCATCATCTGAAGCTGCTACAGCTTCTTCGACAGTCTCTGCTTCTGTATTTCCAAATCTAATCTCCCAACTTGGCAGCGCAGAGTCTGATGATCCAGCACTCACTATCGCCGCACCGTAAGGCACTATTGCTGTTAGCAATAGAAATAATAGCAAAGTAGCCGCTATCTTTGGTTTTGGCAACTTCATCGTAGCACCTCAGTAATTCATTAGTTGTTTAAATGATCATATATGATTCTTAATTTCGACAACCTTCGCACTATTCCTGCCTATTCTTGTAAATTTTCTCGAAAAAAGACGTTATTTATCGGCGTTATTACCCTGATTATTTATAAAACGATTCGATCATAGGCAATCGGGTAAAGATACATATGAGAAGTCCAAATCTTAACCTACCGAGGGAGTGAACGGCTATGGAAGATACACCTAATAAAACTGAAGCCGATTTTGCATATGAACGTTATATACAAGCTGATATTGATGTAGAGGATGTTGTCAATGAAGATGCCGACCCCGTGTTGGTTGGCGATAAATATTTGGCGGCGGATATTGGTTTAAACCAACCTGAGGAAACACTCGAAAGAAATGACTTACTGGAATCCGATGCATTCCTGGCTGCTGAAACGGCAGGACTAACAAGCAGCGATAATGTTGAGGACGAGGAGCTGTTAGAGATGGAAGAGGAGGATCCTCCACTGGAAGATATTCCTGATGCAGATGAGGTGTATCCAGGATCCATCATCGACCCTGCTTCACCACCAGTTGATGGCATGCCTGGAACGGACGTCTTAAACGGATCACAGGGAGATTAGACTAAATAAAGCCGCCGGGCTAGGATCCGGCGGCTTTATTTGTTTTTCAATATGAGCACTTTCTTCATTAATGGTTACTCTTGAGCAGCCGGTTATTCTGCTGAACGCGCTGCTGCAATTTGGGAATCCAGCTTACGGGTCTTAACCAATACCGCTGCTACAAGCAGCATCACCCCATTGATCACAAACACCCAGCGGATCTGGATAAAAGCCCCAAGTAATCCGCCTATAATAGGCCCGGCCATTGTCGCGAGTTGAGATGCCGCTTGGTTGAGACCAAAAGCACGTCCGCGAAACCCGGGCTCAATCACTTGTACAATCATTGCATTTACAGATGGAAGCACACCTGCATAGAACAAGCCGTAAGCAAAACGAAGAACGGCGAATTCTACATACCCTGTAACAAAGAATTGCAGAATATTACCGATACCTCCACCGATTAATCCAATGAACAAGATCATCCCGAAGCCCTTCCGGCTTCCGATTCTCCCCCACTGAGGAGCCATTAGCACAGTAGCAATACCCACAGCGGAGAATACAATTCCTGAGCTTAGCGAGGCGCTGCTTTTGGCGATTCCCATGTCTAGCAGATGTATCGGAATAAGCGGCTCCAGAATCATAACAGAAAAGGTGCTTATCCCCGCCAGCGATAGCAAAGTCATAAATGCGCGATTGCTTCGCGCTTCCTTGATATCATCACTTACATGAGACCTCGGAGCAGATCGGTCAAAATTCTCTTCTTTAGCAAAAAAAGTAGCAATAAGTGCCGAAACGAGTACAATACCTGCTGAGAATAAAAAAGCAACCCGATTGCTTGTGTAAAAGCTCACTACACCGCCGATCAATGGACCAATGATACTGCCCGTTGCTCCGGCTGTAGACATAATACTCAGCGCATAACCGGTCTTATCCTCAGGTGTGTTCGTAGCCACCATGGCTATCGCAGCCGGAACAAATCCAGCAAGCAATCCTTGTAGTACGCGCACGATCAGAAAGACGTAAGGATCATGCACGAAGTAATTAATCAGATATAAGGCTGCCAAACTGAAGCCCGAGCGAATAAGCATCGGCTTCCGACCATATTTGTCGGCGAGGGAACCCCAGTAGGGAGAAATTAAAGCGCTGGCTAGAAAGGTTATGCCAAAGCTAACCCCAGACCAAATTTCCAAATGATTCGTAACCCCAAGCTCGTCACTCAAAAAAATAGAGAGGAACGGAATAGAGATCGAATACGCCGTACTACAAAAAAAGACACCCACCCAAAGCACGATCAAGTTCCGTTTCCATGAAAAGCGCATGATCTACACATCCTTTCTTGATGTTCTCGCGGAAACATTCCTATTATTGTAAACCTCTTTTGAGAATGTGCCAATCCCACATGTCATAACTGACCTTTGCATGTAAAGGGACAAAGAGGTTATTATGAGAAGTACCTACGAGATTATTCAAGAAAAAGGAGAGATTGATTAGTGAAGTCTACACGAGCAAGATCTGCTATCCTAATGGTCATGTTATGCCTGGTGATGGTTATTGCAGCAGGTTGCGGTAATAAGCCTACCAATAACAATGCCAGCAGTAATAATGGAAGCAGCAGTGGAGCAGCAGGAAATAACGCAAGCAGCGAGACAAATGCTGGCGCTAACGAAGGACTCCCTTCAGCTACAGCAAGCCACCCCATTGTGACTATTGAGATGGATAACGGAGGCATCATCAAAGCCGAGCTTTATCCTGAAGTTGCCCCTAACACTGTTAACAACTTCATCTCACTGATTCAAAAAGGATTTTATGACGGCACCATATTCCATAGAGTGATCCCTGACTTCATGATTCAGGGCGGTGACCCTGATGGTACCGGTATGGGTGGCCCAGGATATAGCATCGCTGGAGAATTCTCTGGAAACGGGTTTACTAATAACCTGTTGCATACGGAAGGTGTTCTGTCCATGGCAAGATCGCAGGCTCCAGATTCTGCCGGTTCCCAGTTCTTTATTATGGATGCAGCTTATCCTAGTCTAGATGGAAGCTATGCCGCTTTTGGTAAAGTTACCGAAGGCATGGACGTGGTTAAATCCATTGTTGGCTTGAAAACAGACAGTTCAGATCGTCCAGAAGAACCACCAGTGATGAAGAAAGTAACCGTCGACACCCTGGGCGTCACTTACCCAGAACCACAAAAGGTACAATAACAAGCAAAAACGCCGTTGGCGTCCTTAAAGGACGCCAACGGCGTTTTTGCTTGTGAAAGACTAATTTAAGTACCTATGCAACTTATCCCCGTAGTGATCTTCTGCTAAGAGCATGTTGACCGTTACGCAAGAAAGTACTACGAGTATTTCTTAATAAGGAAATCCGCTCCTCTGCAAGCTGATTTGCCGCAACAGAAGTAGGAATTCCATTTAGACGTGAGATTTCCAGCACGCGGGTGATGTTATCGTAAATTTTTGAAACCTGCTTAAACGCACGTTCCTTATTATAACCATTCAGTTCATCCGCAATATTAATAACGCCACCAGCATTTATCACATAATCAGGAGCATATACAATGCCCATTTCGTGCAGAGTATCGCCATGATAGGCCTCTTTTAACTGATTGTTGGCTGCGCCAGCGATCACCTTCGCCTTAATTACCCGGAGGGACTCATCATTGATCGTTGCTCCGAGTGCGCATGGAGCATAGATATCACAGTCTGTACTGATAATATCTGCGGGATCGACTGCTTTGGCGCCGTAAGCCTCTACTGCACGCCCCACAGCTTCTTTATGAATATCGGTTACGATAAGCTGAGCGCCCTCTTCATGAAGATGCTTACACAGCGAAAAAGCCACATTCCCAACGCCTTGAACGGCTACAATCTTTCCTTCGAGCGAATCACTGCCAAACGCTGCTTTGGCCGCTGCCTTCATCCCTTGGTATACGCCGTAAGCCGTAGCTGGTGATGGATTACCCGAGGAACCATAAGTAGGAGATGTACCTGTAACATAATCTGTCTCCTGATAAATAATGTTCATATCTTCTTCTGTAGTGCCAACATCCTCGGCTGTTATGTAACGTCCATTCAAGCCCTGTATGTATCTTCCAAAAGCACGGAACATCACTTCATTCTTATCCTTCTTGGGATCCCCTATAATTACTGTTTTCCCACCGCCTAAATTTAGGCCGGATACTGCATTTTTGTACGTCATCCCTTTCGCTAATCGAAGCGCGTCAACAATCGCTTCCTCTTCTGTAGCATAGGTCCACATCCGTGTTCCACCCAGTGCGGGCCCTAATGTCGTGTCATGAATGGCGATGATTGCCTTTAATCCTGATGCTTTATCCTGACAAAATAACAGTTCCTCGTAATCGTCCTGCTCGAGTGTTGCAAACAATTCCATTCTTAATATCCCCTATCTCTTTGTTATATTCCAGATGTTGGTTGTTACTCTTACCTCTCAAAGTATTGTAGCAGAATGTGTCGTAAAACAAAAAGAACCACGTCACCCTTATAACTTTCAATGGATGACGTGGCTCTTATATGAATGCTACTGCACCGAACAGAGTGCAATTGTCAAAATGCGTTACAGCTTAGCAATTGTTTCTGTAAGAACAGGAACGATTTGCGATTTACGGGATACTACACCTCTGAGAAGTGCTTTATTGTCATCAAGCTTAACATTGTACGCCGTTTCTACTGCACCTGCAACACGACCCAGAGCCAGACCCACAGAATCGTTATTGAGGATATCTGTAACTACAAACAAAAACAGATCCAATTCTTTTTCAGCAATAATGGAAGTAAGTGCAGTTTCCAGTTCAGCTTGTTTGGAGAGAACATCATTAACATCCACCGCGTTCACTTGAGCGATTTCAACTTTGTATTCACCCATTTTGAATTCCTTTGCATCCAAGGAAATCAGTTGAGCGATACTCTTGTCGCTAAGATCAGCTCCAGCTTTCAGCATGTCGAGACCGTAGCTTTCAGCATCTACACCAGCGATTTCAGCAAGCTCACGTGCTGCAGCTACATCTTCCGCAGTGCAAGTTGGTGATTTAAACAGCAAGGAATCAGAAATGATCGCAGACAGCATCAATCCGGCGATTTCTTTAGGAATAGCAACTCCGTTTTCTTTATACAACTTGTTAAGAATAGTAGCTGTACAGCCTACTGGCTCAGCACGGTAGTATAACGGATGTGCAGTCTCAAAGTTTGCGATCCGATGATGGTCGATAACTTCAACCACGCGCACTTGATCAATTTCATTCGCACTTTGTTGGCGTTCGTTATGGTCAACAAGAATAACCTGATTTGCTTCACCAGCTACGTTCTCTACCAGACGAGGAGCAGCGACTCCGAAATGATCAAGCGCAAATTGCGTTTCACCACTAACCTCGCCCAGACGAACGGCCTCAGCATCCCAGCCCAATTCCTTTTTGAGTGCAGCATAAGCAATTGCAGAACAAATGGTATCCGTATCCGGATTTTTGTGTCCAAAAACCAAAGTTTTTTCCATTTCCAATCTCCTTACTATGTTTTAGTGAGATTAATATACCATACATTGATAGCGGCTTCCAGATTGTGTGGTTTGAAAAATGCTTTATCGGCATTCAATTAGCCTCTTCTAAGGTTGCTCACGCCCTAGTCTTTGGAAGTGGTACCGGCTTGTCCTCCCCATGCAGTGGCTCATTATCCGAGAAAAGGTCCGGATTCTCTGTCAGCATCTGGCTTAGAATATCCGTCGTTTCTACCGTCCCACATACCCTGACTAATGCGTCTCCAAAGTTACCCTTGCGCATGGCACCGCCCTCTTCAAGCTCACGCTCCACCTTCCAAAAATGCTCCGACCAAGAGAGGCCACAATGTCTGCGAGAAGGCACCATGATTTCATCTCCTCCCGGCGTCACCGTATATAGCTCCTCATGGGTATCCGTCATTCTGCCTGGAATATCGACCCACTCTTCAATGCCATGGATGAACGTATTCCGCCGAAGATCGACTCCCAGCAGTACAATTTCCGCCTTTCGATCAAGTAGCTTGCCCCATGCTGAACCACGGGCGCACGGCGTATCCCAGCGTTCATCCCCCGTAGTGAACTCCTCAGCATCTGCTCCTAAAGCCGCTACAGAATGTGTCGGATGCCAAGAGCGAATAACACCTGGACGTTTACGGAATAACTCCGGTAATATCCCTACACAAGATGGGGAATCTTGAACAGAGAACCTTGGATTGTCTGCATTAATATAAGCCCATGTATGAGTTGGCAATACGAGCAGTCCATCTTTCATATATTCACTGAGTACATCCAGTACTGTGTTCGCGCCTCCATCTACTTCCCCAATGCTTTTTAATGACGAATGGACCAGAATAGTCCCGTGTGGATCAAGCTTTAGCTCCTGCAATTGTTTCATCAAACTAGTTGTTGTGTGCATTGTACACTCTCCTTATGTATGAACTGGATTTTATGATGCATAAACATCTACTTGCAAAAATCGCATTTTACTATTAAAATTATAGTAACTTAATAATACTCACTAAATCTTTTAAAGATCAAAATATAACTTACTCACATTTAGCATTTACACGGAGGTAATTACACATGACATTAACATTAAAAGGACTACACCACGTATCCGCAATTACAGGTAAAGCGCAAGAAAACTTTAGGTTCTATACCGAAGTACTTGGACTGCGTCTCATTAAAAAGACAGTAAACCAGGATGATATTTCAGTGTATCATTTATTCTATGGTGATGAGAAGGGTAACCCCGGAACCGAATTAACTTTCTTCGAACTCCCGATGACGGGCCGCAACCGTGCAGGCAATAACAGCATCTCCGCGCTCTCCCTTCGAGTGCCAAATGATGCTGCACTTACCTATTGGGAGCAGCGTTTCACCGAGCTTAACGTAGAGCATGAAACGATTCAAACAATCGGTGGCCGCCAGGCTTTAGCCTTCCGTGATCACGAAGGGCAACGTTTCATTCTAGTATCCGACGAAAATGATAATGGTGTTGCCGGCGGCATCCCTTGGGCTAAAAGCCCGGTACCTGCTGAATATGGGATTGTTGGCCTAGGTCCTGCACATCTTACAGTAGAAAGTGCAGAGCATACGGCGGTTGTACTGGAGCAATTGCTTGGCTTCCGCCGCAAAGGCACTTATCTTTCAACAATTGCGGGCCAGCCAGATGTGATTGTATTTGAGACTGGAGAAGGCGGATCAGGTGCAGAGGTTCACCTAGAGGAACGTAATGATCTAGAGCAGGAACATCTGGGACGAGGTGGTGTGCACCATGTCGCATTCCGCGTGGATAACGAGGAGGAATTGAAGCAATGGGTCGAGCATATACGCACAGCTCAGCTTCCTAACTCCGGATTCGTGGATCGTTTCTACTTCCGATCCCTTTATTTCCGTGAGCCTAACGGCATTCTTTTTGAGCTAGCTACAGACGGGCCAGGCTTTGCAACAGATGAGCCAATGGAAAGCTTGGGCGAATCTCTTGCACTGCCACCATTTCTGGAATCGAAACGCCAGCAAATCGAAGCTTATCTCAAGCCGCTGGATACTCGGCAATAAGATTCTTCAGCTCACTTAATAAAAGGTGTGAGTCGCTGATGCGCTCACACCTTATTTTTTATTGAAGATCCGTTGTCTTGCCTACAATGTCTAAGAGCTCCGACAGAACTCGAATTTCGTATTTCGGTTGAACACCCGACGTATTCTCTTTACCGAGCGGGTTAAACCAGCAAGTATCGATCCCATAATTGATTCCGCCTTGAATATCAGAGGTTAAGGAGTCCCCTACAATCAGTACTTTTTCCTTATCCGAAATTCCCAATTTAGCAAAAGCATAATCAAAAATCCCTGTCTCCGGCTTCTGACAACCAGCCTCCTCTGAAATAATGATCTGCTCAAATGTTTCACTAAGCGGTGATCCTTGAATTCTGGAAGTTTGCACTTCTTTAATTCCGTTCGTAATGATTGCTAATCGACAGCCGGCAAGCTCCTCGCACAGCTCGATCGCTCCCTGGATCAGAAAGGTTCCCTCGCCTAAGAAACGTAGATACGCTTCACTAAACGCCTCAGGATCTAGCTCCAGCGCATTCGCAGCGAATAACCGATTAAACCGTTCCACGCGTAATGCAGCAGAACTAATCTTCCCCTGCTCCAAATCACGCCACAGCGCATGATTAATCTCCTGATAACTGGCAGCATAATCCTCAGCACCTGTGGGCATCCCAACATGTAGAAATGCGTTAGATAACGCGTGACTTTCTGCCATTCCGTAATCAAACAGTGTATCGTCAGCATCGAATAAAATAACGTCGTATTTCATAAATATCCCCCAAAACTCTTTTCTCAAAAAGGTACTACAGTGATACAATCAAGTCAACTTATCAGTCAGACGACAAAAATTTACTTTTTTAAGGTAGTTTTAAGCGAATTGTGTTATTTTAAAAAGAAAACGGTGGTGAGCGTCATATTATACGTTTTATCGTTTCTAATGTCTTTTTCTATCGTCTACTTTCTAATTCCGCCGCTCGGCAGACTAGCTTTCCGACTCGATTTTGTGGACAAGCCTCGTCAGGACGTTGAGCGTAAAATTCATAGAGAGCCTATACCGCTTACGGCCAGTTACGCCATATTCATTGGATTCTTCATTACCTATCTGGTATTTGCCCGTGAATTCTCCATGGAAACCGTCGCGCTGTTTGCAGGGGGCGTACTACTGCTGACCATAGGTACCATAGATGATTGGTACAAAACAAAAGGTAAGGATTTCCCGGCACTGCCCAAAATGATTGTGCAGGTTAGTGCGGCTGTTCTTGTTTATCTTTCCGGCAACGCATTTACAGGCTTCTACAACCCATTCTCAGGGGATTATATCGTTCTACCCGTTGTATTACAGTTTCTATTGACGATTATCTGGATCTTCGGCGTAACCACTGTCATTAATTTCTCGGATGGTATGGATGGTTTGGCTGGCGCCTTAACTGCTATTTCGGCCATAACACTATTTATTGTCGCATTAACTAAGGGGCAATCCTCTTCTGCGATTATGGCGATTGCACTCGTCGGTGTCACCATTGCTTATCTGCGCTATAACAAACCGCCTGCCAAAATCTTTATGGGCGACGCCGGGGCTACCTTTCTAGGTTTCATCCTTGCGGTAATCGCACTCGACGGCGCGTTTAAGCAAGCTACGGCCCTGTCGCTGTTCATCCCGATTCTGGCGCTGGGCGTTCCGATCTTCGACAATATTTTTGTCGTCGTCAAACGCTTTATCCAAGGCAAGTCCATTTATCAGGCCGACGCTACCCAGGCTCATTACCGCCTGCTTCGTGCAGGTTTGAGCCAGAAGCAAGTCGTTGCCGTGTTATGCTTGATCAGCGTTTGTCTATCCTTATCCTCTATCATTCTGTTGTTGATCGAGACTTGATGTATTATTTGCGGATTAGTATCGTACAAGAACAATCGCATCGGCTAGTCCATTGAAGTAATAAAAACGAGCAAGTTTCCAATCTGGAAACTTGCTCGTTTATTGTTTGAAGTTCATACTTCTTCAAGCCCATAACTCTGCAGCCAAACACATCATCCAACAACTCACCCATTACTCTCTTGCGTAAACTCGGCTAACCTACGGTAAATTCCTATAATTTCCTCCATAGGCATCCTCACTAATCCACTGGAAGAGGGAGCTACAAATTCACGTACACCGTCTACCTTCGGAGGTACATCCCCTTGAAATCCCCAGTTTGCTTTAGTCCTACGACTAAACTCTGTATATACACCTTTTCCTACAAAACAGGCGACCTGTGGGCGATACAATTCCAGCTTGGAGCGAAGCAATTCTCGGCCCTCATTATATTCCTCACGGGTAATATCGTCGATTCCGCGTGTAGGCCTGGAAACAATATTTGTAAAACCATAACCCAGCTTAAGTAGTTCCCCATCCTCAGACGCGTCGTATAGCCGAGGAGTAAGTCCTGAATTGTGCAAGATTCTCCAGAAATTATTTCGTGGATTCGCGTAATGGTGCCCTACCTCACCTGAACGAATACTCGGGTTAAAACCAATAAATACAATCTGTAATCCGTGATCTAGGTGATCAGAAATTCCATCCATGTGAGTATGCCTCCTAACCAAATGATGTTCTAATTCTACAATGGGGTATACACTTTAAGACAGGAAGCCGGAATTGGGTCCGCCAGCCATACCTCATTACCCGCACAATAAAAAGTTACACCCATTTGACCAGCGCTAATCGTATCAACAGTCAGTAGAATCAATTTCCCTCTGCGGCTTCCGGCCAGACTGGCAAAATGTGTCCCTTCGGACAAATGAACATATTGACGTCCCATCGATTGGAGTCCCTCTTCCAAAATAACTGAAAGAACGCCAGCATGAGTTCCGTGATAAAGCGTAGATGGCGGAGTTCCCGGATCATAGGAAATTTTGGTATGACTATGCCCGTACCGAGCTTTGATTCGATCTCCATTGATTTCAAATCGTTGCTTCTCGCATCCTGCAACCACTTGCTGAATATCTCCCACAGTCACCTCAGACCATCTAGGAGCTTTCACAAGCACGGACAACAAATCGTCCAATGTACAGGAACCATCCTCCGGGTCCAAAATAAGGCCATACTGCTCTGGAGTATGCCGGAGCAATTTAGTCATAAATTTGCTTAACGACACTTCTGTAGCATTGCTTAACATTATATTTCTACCTCAATTCATAACTCATTTCTATTCTATTCTCTACAGCCGTGGATCTACAGGATCAGACTCCAAAGACAGCGCAGCAAGCACACATTCATGTACGCGTTCTATCGGCTCTTTACGAATAAAACGTTCCACCGATTCCCGGCTAAGCGCACATTCCATTAAGGCATTTCGCTCTTTTTTGCTTGTTTTGCGCTGCTTGAGGCGTACAAGATTGTCCGGCTGTAAATAATCTATTCCATAGATAATATGCAGATATTTACGCCCTCTCACCTTGAGTGCAGGCTGAACCAGTTTATCTCCATTACGTGTTATAAATGTTTCCGGTTTGATAACAATCCCTTCATGCCCATCATCCGTCATCTCTTCCCACCAACGGATTATCTGTTCCTCGTCCGCTTCATTACAAATCGTGCGGTATTCAGTCTCCATAAATAAAGGTGACAACTCCGCTAGTTCACGATTATGCTCCATATGCCAAAGATGGCTGTGCTCAAAGAAAGTTTGTCCGCTATGCGCAAGCGTATGGAAGGGAGCAATCTTAATCCCCTCTAATCCACTTACGTCCCAGCAATACTTTTGGAAAGCTTCCTTAAAAAGATGAGCATTCTGGAGCTTCTCCTCCATTTCCTGTATCCACGAGGTAACATCTCGCCCTGATCTTTCAGCCTCACGCAGCTTCTCCAAAAGATGCTCCCGATCTAACAGTGCTGCTTCAGCCACATGTGCATATTGGGAGGAAATCAGCTCACGCGCTTTCAAGTTCCACGGTACGATCTCCGCATCTAGGAGCAGCAAATCCGTGTTATTTTTCGCAAAATAATTCGCCTGCACGAGATCCGCGTTCAGCCTTCGTAACACTTCAGATTCAGTATCCCTGTCAAAAAAAGCTCGGCCAGTACGTGTATAAATCGTGCCTAACGACGGCCTGCCCACATACGGTAATGCTGCCTCTTCATCCCGGAATAACAATAGGATGGCCCGGCTGCCCATATGCTTTTTCTCCGCGATCATTGTCTTCACACCTTGTGCGCGGAAATAAGCAAAAGCTTCACGCGGATGCTCCAGATAGTTCTCATCTATAGACACTGAAGGCGGCGGACTCATGGTCGGTGGGATATATACCAGTTCCTCAAGTGGAACCGTAAAGTGGGAGACCGTGTCTATGGCCGCTTTAACGAATTCTCCGCGCACAGTTATTTCACCATAAAGGTCAGTCTGGACTGAGTAGCCTTCCACGAATTTACGCAGGTTAGGCGGTGAGAATCTCCCCCGCTCCCAACGTATTAACGGACTGTCCGGATCACCTGCATAATCGTGTTTCGCTTTAACACTAACAAATTTCCCTTCAGGGTAACGGTACGCAGTTAAAGATCCGCCAAATACAGCACCCTGGTCGATGTTCACTGTATTTTTTACCACGGTTGGGAAAGGTCTAGGATCATGCCCCCAGACGATGATCTCCCCAGATTCGTGTTCGACATACCATTCTTTCCTTACAGGAGCACCCTTGCCATCCATTCCATCAGTGTCCCCATACCGGCAGAAGTCCTGAATCCGTTTGGACTGCTTGCCGATAAATTCATCTCGAATTCCGGCATGGGTAACTACGACCCGCCGCACGCCATTGCGGCCAAACAACAAGTGGCTAGGCGCGGACAACAGAAACTGTTTAAGTTCATCCCTAAGCCTTTTTGCTTCCTCATCGCCTGCTTCTAGCGCAAATGCCTCCAGCTCAGCGGCGATATTCTCGTCTCCGTGACTTAATGTAACTTTGCGACCATCCAGGTAGCGGGCGATTTTCCAGCCATGGTTGCTGTCGATCATGCGGGCGATTCCAGCATCTACATGCTTTTTCCAAAACCTCATCGTCTTCAGCGATTCCGGGCCCCGGCTCATCACATCCCCCACAGAAATTAACTGCCTACCCTCGGGGTGTTTGTACAACCCTTTCTCGTCTTCCTTATATTCCAATCTTTCGAGTAGCTCGATCATCTCTTCATAACAACCATGAATGTCGCCGATTATATCAAGTCCTTTATCGATTTCAACCCAAAGCGGGTTCTGCTTACGTTCAAAAAGTACTGACTCCGTATTTTTCAAAAAATAAGTCGAGGCAAAGCCCTCGTCCTTAACACTCCGTAGCGAACGCTTGAACTGTCCATATTGTTGCTTGACCCGCTGGCGTCCTCGTGGATGCTCACGCTGTACATCCCGCTCCAGCAGCGTTTCCTCTGGAACATCGAGCACCCAAGCCATACATGGAACATTATACTTATCTGCTAAATCTAAATATTGCTTACGGTATTCCTCTTGCAGATGTGTAGCATCCACCACCGTCAGTTTTCCAAGTCGGCAGCGCATGGCAATGACTGAATTCATTGCTTCAAAGGCTAGACTTGAGAGCAGCTGATAATCATTAAAAATAATATCTGCTTCTTCGCGGGGACGATTCTTCCAATCCATAAAATCAGTGTCGCCAAGCATGCTACGGAAATCATCCGATGAGACGATTTCTGTCTGCAACAACGTGCCTTCATCTACTAATCTACGCAGTAAAGTGGTTTTGCCGCTATTGGAGGGACCCACCAATACAATAATTCCTGCATGCGGAAAAGGAATGGTTCGCTGCTTTTCTTTTTGCTCTTCTGTAGTCATTACAATGCTCCCTCCTTCCTAAATATCGCCATCTGCGTCGGGTATCCAAAAGCGTCAGAACCCTCGCCAATTCCTTTAAAATCAACCGAATAATCAAAGGAGCTCGTCCAGCGCATACACCACTCGGAGAACTCTGCTCGTCCCCATTCAAAACGGTGATCACTATGCCTCATTTCTTCCGATTCCATCTCATACACCTCGTTATACTCCTTGTTCGGTGTAGTCAGGATCAATACCTTAGGACTATATTCCGCCAGAATAGTCTCCATCACTCGAGCCAGCCTATATTCGTCGATATGCTCAATAACCTCACATAGAATCATAATATCCTTGTTCCGCAGCGATTCATCGAAGTAGAACAAAGAACCTGTAACAGGCGTCGGCACGGTAACTCCTTCTCGGTCTTCAAGCTTCGAGAAGCGGTCTATTGCGCGTAGCTGTGCGTTTGCGGAAGGCTCAACCGCCCAGATCTGCTTAACGCCCGGCACACTTCCGAGCCTTGCCGAAAGTTTTCCTTCGCCGGAACCAAAGTCAACAATACTACTCTTGAAAGCCAACCCTTCTACTATTTCTGCAATCGCCGCATAACGCAGATCATTTAATCTAATTTTAGGCTCAGCTGAAACCTCAGCAGGAGTAACAGTCACTTTTTCAGAAGAAGGGGTGGATTCCTCACCATCAAATTGCTTAATAAGATTAGCAAATCGTAGTGACCGCTTGAGAATTAACGCACGCAACGGATGACTATCCAACCAGCCTTCGCCATAACGCCTGATTTTCTCAATCTCATCATCACTGATAAAATAATGCTTATCATCATCTAATGCCGGAATCAGAATGAACAGTTGACGAAGGGCCGTTTGCAGCGTCTGTTCTCCCCGCAGCCTAATGTATCGAGCAGAACTGCGGCTTTTTAAATCAAAAGAATACACAGCATCTCCTCTTTCAAGCTCAAGCTCATAGCCAAGTGCATGAAACAGTTCCTCAATCGTGTGATCAGGCAGGTTCGATGCTACTGGGCCAAAGGACAGCTCCAATTGAAATTTGTGATCTACCCAAGGCAAAAATACTTCCTTAGGCTTTCCATTAAGAGCTGTACCTAGCGCTGGACGGATATAAGAGCAGAACCGGCTGCTCGTAACAAACTCCCGATCGTTAATATATTGTGTGATGTCATTATGAGCTGTATTTCCTTTAACTAGAGCTATTGGATCTGGTGTGACATAGATAACGGCCTCTGTCATTTCGTCGGAAGCTGCAGTGAATACTATACGCACTCTAGCTTCTTTATCGCTCCTGTCATATAAATTATGCGGGTTTTTAGCCAGCAGATGGGACAACATCCCTGCTCCTGACCCCGTCGCCTTGATAATCAAATGCATAAGCTTCATCTCTCCTTAATTAACAATTATTGAATTGTGAACTTACCAGTTCCATTGCCCCGTTTCTCCCCAGACCTCTATCAGTGCTGATCGGAACAAGACATCTAACGCTTCATCCATAACACCAACACTCTGTTCAAAAGCAGAAGCAATCGCCTCGTAATGAGCAATTCTCTCCTCCAAATAAGTATTGATAACATCCAAGCGCGGCTCCAGATTTAGTTCATCACCGGACATTTTACGAGATAACAGGTTCTGCACGGCTTCCTGTAATTCTGAACCTTGTGGAATCAAATCCTGTACAAGCACATTAAAATCGAGCGGAGGCACTTCGTTGTATTTTTCAATCCAAGCGCATGCTAAGAGTGGTCTTAATACGTAAAAATATTTCTTAATTTTAACCTCACTGCCTTGCAGATAATCCCGGTAATTTCCTCGCGCCATGTTCAAATAGTGGTAAATGCATGATTTTGGCGAAAAGCTTTGTGGCGAGAGTTCACGGATACTTTCGGCTACAGCGTATTTTTCTTCATAGCGAATCGGTGATTCTAACCATTCCAGCAGAGGCGGATTAGATTTCCGAAATAGATTAAGCCCCTTCTTCAAGTCCCAACCGTTAATATCAAGCATGTCACTGATCGGCCGTTCTATTACATCCCTGTGCTCAAAAATAGATAAATACGCCTCAGGTCTTCGTATGTATAAGAATCTAACATCATAATCACTATCTTTGGATGGAAATCCCCAAGCCCGGCTCCCCGATTCACACGCATACAAAATGCGGACTTGTTCTTCAGATTCAATGGTCCGAAGCTGCTGAATGATCGATTGATGTATTTCCGACATATTAACCCCTCCCTTAAACCTTCTAAATATGCAAAAAAGACCATGGACTCCATCGTCCATGGCCGGGCTTCACCTAAATACAGAACTCCTTACCGGTTAATATAGCGTTGTTGATTCACCGGAAATGAATACACTGATTCTAAGGCTGACCTGTAAGCCAAGGTAACAGATGGACGCAAATATGGATAAGCATTATACGATGGCTGATTATTCATATTGTTATTCATCTGTCCTTACCCCCAAGTCAAATTATATTTTATTCAGTACCATTTCATCCTTAACCTATCTCCAAAAGCATAATCCAACTATCCAGTTTCTGTCAACCAGTAGTCTTTTTCTGTAATCTTTTACTTACCTTATTCTTAGCTTATTTCAGCAACGCTTTCAATTCAGGCGTCATATCGGACGCTTTTAACATAACGAAATCACTATAACCCTCCTTATACAGCAGCTTCACAATGTAGTTGCCATTCTCAACTCCATAATTGAAACGATGATCTAAAATATCCGTTAATAGTGCCTTATCCTTCGTAACAACTGTACGATTCTTTTCACGTGCAAGCACTAATCTTTGTTCAGGACTCGTAGGATTCTTAGGTGTTTGCTTATCCATAAAGTCGTCTTTTACAATCTCTGCCGATTGGATATCTTCAGCTGTTATTCGTATTTTATCGGCATAGCCTTTTTCGTTCATCCACTTTTCAAGCTCATGGAAAGAAGACTTCCACGGATAATAATAACCATAACTTGAAGAAACTTGGTTGCTGTCATATTTTGCCTTTACCTCTGTTTGGATATTAGCCACATCAGGTTTTCCGTCCTTATCTATCTGTACTTCGTAGGACATATTCGAAATTTCGCGTTTGATAATCTCTTTTAGCACTGAAATTTCCTGAGGATCAGAGATGGCTACTTTTTTATTCCTGTTAGTAACCCACATATAATCCAGGTCTTTGTCTAAGAGAGCTAAATTATACTTTTCATACTTGTAAGCTTCGGTATCCTTAACCGCCTTGAGCTCTGATTCAAACCCCTTATTAGGGATCCAGTATTCCCTCACTAGCTTGTGACCGTTCTCCAATTGATAGGCGATGGTAAAATATTCATAAGGGTATTGTTGTGAGGTATGTTCTGGACGTACCGCAATTACCGCTTGATGAAGTTTACGGACAGCTTCTATATAATCTTTATCATCGGAAAAAGGGTCCTGCCCCATATAGGGTGTAGTAGTGTACAAATCATCCGTGGGGGTATACCAACGGTAGTTAGATCCCATATACACACCACTAATCTTATCACCGGAAGGTACTCTAGCTTCATACCCGGTAACACTTGATATCGGGATATACAGAAGTAACCCCAGCATTACTGCATAAACCGCAAACTCTGCTAACACTTTACGCGTCATAATCTGCCATGTTTTCCGAATAATCATTTCCGCAGCAACATAGCCGATAATGGCTCCAATGGCATATCCACTAATTACCCAGCCCATTTGCTGTTGCTTCATTTGTGCAAAATAATTCCCGGAAATAAGCATAGTACATAACATAACCCCTGCTTTAAACAGCGGGTTGAAATATCCAAAAGCAATAGCTTGACCCGCTTTTTCCGTATTACGTTTACGGTATAACAGGTAGGATAATCCAATAAATAAAAGGGACAATACTCCATAAATCCACAATTCTGTATTGGTAAATGGTTTGCCGGTAAAATAATACACGATATGAACAAACGGAGACCACATCTGCAAACTAGAATCACGGAAGTTTACATTTGCATTTGCATAACCATAAAGATACATGACTAAGTGGCTATTGATTAATGAGATCAGTACAACAGGAAGAATAAGCAAAATATAAATGATAATTCCCTGAAGAATAGATTGGCCCGTGCATATTCCCACAAAAACACTAAAGCAGAAGAGGAACAAAGTCAGAATACTAACTGTGATACACCATTGCCAAATATCTGCGCCCTGAAAAATATAAAAATTACCACTCCATCGCTTAACAACCGCAACCACCCCTGCAGTTAACCAAACCGGCACCAACAGTAAGGTAAGTCCACTTGTCAGATGAGCCGTAAATAAATGCTCTCTGCGTAAAGGCAGGCTATGCCATAGATCTGATGGAGATTTTGCCTGAAGGTATCGGAATAAAAAGAGTCCAGCAGCAACAGGGATCGTAATAATGAACAATGCTTGCACATTACCAGAGATGCGGAATAAATGATCGATTTCCTGCGGTTTTGCATTTGGATCGATACTCATGAACAGCTGCAATGGAAGTGCGAACATTAGGCCAAGTGCATATATAATCCCTATCCAGCCATGCTGGCGGAAATTCTGGCGAATAATACTGCTATTAAAGTAGTATCGGCTGCGCGTCATATCCGACATCCCCCATTTCATAAATAAAGATCTCTTCTAACGTTAATGGAAGCAAATCGAATACGTATGGCTCGTACACTTGAAAAGTCGCTTTAATTCGCTCACGATCCCCTTTTACTATGTACAGGTTCACGCTCCCCCGGCGTTCTTGATGTAATATTTGCAGCTTCGCTGCTAACGGAATTTCATGCCGTTCATCCCGGAAGGCCACTTGAATCTTATGTGTATCCGCCTTAAGATCATCCAGATCCTTCTCAATCAGCATCTTCCCACCATGCATAATCCCAACATGATCACACAGATCTTCGATCTCACGAAGATTATGTGAAGAAATGATTACCGTCAGCTCGCGTTCAGCAACCTCCTGAAATAGCAGGTTTTTGATCTGGCGTCGCATTACCGGATCTAACCCGTCAATCGGCTCATCCATAATAAGCACATCTGGCATACAGCTTAAACATAACCAGAAGGACGCTTGCCGCTGCATCCCTTTGGAGAAACGACTAAGCTTGCGCTTCTTATCGAGCTGAAAGACGGTCCCCAAATCTTCAAAACGCTTCTGATTCCAACTCGGATAGATCGAGCGATAGAAGGCTGCCATTTGCAGCATGGTGGATTGCGGGAAAAAGTAAGGAGAATCCGGCATAAAAATAACCCTTTGCTTAGTCGTCGGGTGTTCGAATACCGCTTTACCCTCCACCTTCACGGTTCCCTTATCTGGAGAGTAAATGCCTGCCAAGGTTTTCAGCAGCGTAGTTTTACCCGCGCCATTAGAGCCGAGCAGCCCATAAATCGTCCCTTTACGTACTGTTAAAGAGATATCGTCTACTGCCTTCTCCCCTTGAAATAACTTACTGACGCCTCGAATCTCAATCATCACTTTTCCCTCCTTCTCTCTGCTTCTCCACTTGCTCATACAATGAACTAATCTCAGCTGCGGTGAACCCAAGGTATACCGCTTCCGCCATCAGTCTAAGCAACTCAGCACGTACTTCGGCTTTTTTAATCTCATTCTGTTCTTTTTTCATTGGGGCTACAAAACTCCCTTTCCCCTGCAGTGAATAGATATACCCCTCACGTTCCAATTCACGGTAAGCCTTCTGAATCGTATTGGGATTCACGGTTAGCTGCTGGGATAATGTCCTTACCGAAGGCAGTTGTTCATCAGTCTGCAAAATACCATGTAAAATCATCTCCTTGACCTTATCGGTCAGCTGCTCATAAATCGGCTTGCGACTGCGAACGTCCAATTCGAACATAACCATCCTCCTTTCACTGTCTTCCCTTAGTCCATGATGATGTGTATTAACTGTACTACTATTATTAATACAGTTCAATCTTTATGTCAACGCAAAAACCCCCACAGTTATAAAAAACTGTGGGGACTTTTTCTCATGAATAGACACTTTATTAGCCTGAGGCGGTATTCATACTCTCTTCTCTTGATTCAGAAAAATTCGAGTGCGCTCCTGCTGTGGATGATCAAAAATCTGCTCTGGTGTTCCAGACTCCGTAATCTCACCGTTGTCCATGAAAATCACACGATCAGCCACATCACGAGCAAAGTTCATCTCATGAGTGACAACAATCATCGTCATATTCTCCTCAGCAAGTTGACGGATGACGCGTAGTACCTCGCCCGTGAGTTCAGGATCAAGTGCGGAAGTAGGTTCATCGAACAATAGAATATCAGGGTTGAGCATTAATGCTCTCGCAATAGCAACCCGTTGCTTTTGTCCACCCGACAGCTTTGCAGGATACACATCCGCTTTTTCAGCAAGTCCTACCTTAGAAAGTAAGTTCTCACTTCTAGCCGTAATCTCCTTCACACTCTCCCGTTTCAACATCCTTGGAGCTAGCTCTAGATTGCCTCGCACCGTTAAATGTGGAAATAGGTTAAAGTGTTGAAACACCATTCCCATGGACGCCGTGATCTCACGAATACTTGCTCCACTAGCATATTTTCCATTCTCCACGAGCGGCTTGCCTTGGATGAAGATGCTTCCACCCGTAATTTCCTCTAGATGTACTAGACTACGCAGCATCGTACTCTTACCTGAACCTGAAGGCCCGATAACAGCGACGGCTTCTCCCGCCTGGATATTGAAACTAACCTTCTTCAACACATCCAATTTGCCGAAGGATTTCTGTAAATCACTTACTTCTATCATGTTACTCATATTCAGACAGTCCCTCTACTCGAATTTAAAACGTTTCTCCAGTGCTTTGAAGAATAAAGTGAGCACCAGCGTCATCAGTAAGTAAATCACTCCCGCCACTACAAAGGGGGTTACAGTAAAGTCTCGATTTACTGCTGTTTTGGCATAGTTCAGTAGCTCAGGTACAGCAACGGCATACAGCAGAGCCGTATCTTTGACCAAGGAAATCGATTCATTGGCCACGGCTGGCAAAGCTACCCTAAACATTTGAGCTAGAATTACCTTGCGCAGCGTTTGCCATTTACTCAGTCCGAGTACTTTGGCTGCTTCATGCTGCCCTTTATCAATGGAGAGCATACCCCCACGGAAGATCTCCGCGAAATAGGCTCCATAGTTAAGAACAAATCCAAGACTCGCTGCAACGAAGCGGTCCATGACCAGATATTCCCCGATCACCGGAATCTGTGGTAAACCAAAGCAAAAAAATAACAATTGTAGTAAAAGTGGTGTTCCCCGCATGACATAGATATAGGTATGTGCAATCCAAGCCACGGGCTTGATCACACTCTTCGCCATCAAAGTGACTAGGAACCCGAGCGGAATCGACACCAAGATAACAATAAGAAACAATAAAATAGTTGTACGCGCGCCTTCTAACATCGGCCCGGAAATTTGTATTATATAATCCATTTTCATTTCTCCAATAAACTCTGTATATTGACCTTCTATTTCAATACCTTATTCTCACCAAACCACTTCGTGGAGATCTTCTCAGCCGTTCCGTCGTTGTTCATTTCATCCAAAGCCTTTTGAAGTTCTTCCAGTAGTGCCTCATTGCCTTTCTTAATTCCAATACCGTACTGCTCAGGAGCAAGCGATTCATCTAGTAGCTTAAAGGTATTAGGCTCTTTTGACATATAATATCTGGCTACCACTTCATCAATGACTACACCGTCCAGGCGCTTAGTCTTCAAATCTGTGAGCGCTAGCACATTATCCGGAAATTCCGACAGATTAGCAATTTGGTCTTTAATCGGATTAGCATTTAATGCATCGGCAGCGGAAGACAGACTTTGAAGTCCTACCTCTTTACCAGCCAAATCCTCAAGCTTTGAAATAGAGGAATCCGCTAATACGACTACAACCTGACTATTCTCAAGATAAGGCTTAGTGAATAACACCTTTTCCTTACGTTCATCTGTGATGGTATAACCATTCCAAATCATATCAATGCGCCCGCTATTCAGTTCTGACTCCTTAGCTGACCAGTCAATAGGCTGAAAAGTGATTTCTTTGCCCATTTTCTTAGCTGCAGCTCCGGCATAGTCGATATCAAACCCAACAATTTCATTGTTCTCATCTCTAAAGCCCATCGGAGCAAACTTATCATCAATCCCGATCACCAGCTTTCCATCCTTACTCCCAGAAGACGAACAGCCTGATAAAGCTGCAATAACCATGATCATAAATAAAACTAAAAGTGCATTTTTCTTCATCTCTTTTATCCCCCATCGTTGACACAGCGCTGTGTGCTTTAGTTCGCTAATACGTTATCAGAGTATCATGATAACATGACAAATTAACTACGTCGATAGATTAGAGAAGCCCACATGTGTCAAATCTACAAAGATTTCAGACAACAAAAAAAAGACGACAGATCAAATCTGCCGTCTCAACAATATGAATGATTTAATTTCACTATCAGATTTAGCGCTTATCGTTCCAAAAATTGTTAGGCTCCATATCTGAAGTAATAATATGAAACGCATAGCCTTCTTTCTTCAGCGCCGCTAGGATGCGTGGAAGAACTTTAAGTGTAGCCTTTTGATCATGCATTAGAATCACCGGGCTGCTCTTCTTCAGACTATGAACTTCTCTCATAACCGTATTATAGATGGAATTACTATCGTTCTTATATCTCCAATCCTCAGAGTCAACGTTCCAATCCCACAGATGGTACCCTTGAGTTAGTATCTTATCTCTATAAGCTTTTGTTAAATAAGGTTTACTACCATAAGGTGTACGAATCAGTGTTGTACTTTGACCTGTAATCTTCTTCAGAATTGCATTATCGTCATTCATCTCTTTCAACGCAGAAGCTGGAGAAGCATAAAATTTATCTTTCACATGTGTCATGCCGTGCAAAGCAGGTGCATGTCCATCTTTCACTAAGCGTTTCACTTGAGACGCGTGTGCGTTCATGTTATTTCCTAACATGAAGAAGGTTGCCTTCGCATCATACTTCGCCAAGATATCAAGTAGTTGAGAGGTTGTAGCGGATGGGCCATCATCAAAGCTAAGATATACAACTTTCCCCTTTGTGCCTGTCGTCCCTGTAGGTACATTTTGTTGCAAAGCCTTTTTATGTTGATTCACGAATGCAGCATCGTCTAATTTAGCCCCGGAATTATACACTCTTAATAAAGATTGAGCTGGCTTAAACGAAATTGAAAATCCAAGATGAGAGGTCATCTTCACAGGAACCATCGTTCTACCATTTTCCACAAATGTTTTCAGCGGAATAGTCTTTCCATTAGGGAGAAGAGCTGTTGCATGATCATTCAGCAGTTCGATGGAACCGTTGTTCCCTTGAACATGAATGCCAACACCCTGAAGGGTAAGATTCAGATTCAGTTCTAGGGACAAATCACGCAGTGAAACATAATATGTATCCTTTATCGACACTGCATCAATTTTAGTTAATTTATCGTTCACCCCTAATTTCAGGGATCCTGCTGCACCCGCTGCATTCACTGTATCTATCTCTCGTACCAAACCCGTACATACGAATAATACTACAAATAATAGCCACACTTTCTTTTTAAACATCTCAAAAAATCTCCCATCTCGTATATTTACCTATAACATTATCATAGATTAATAGATAGAAATTTGAGAGATTGTAACTTAATACAGAATAATTTGTTACCCTTTTTAAGACTTGCAGATATTTCGACAAAATTCGTCAAATACGGATTTCGGCCAAATCCTGTCACACCAACAAAAAATGGTTAAATTCCAATCCTTTTGCACAAAATAGATGTGTCCAAATTAGCAACTTTAGTAAATTATTGAACAAAGTTTGAACAGAAATAAATAACCATTAAACAGCGTGGCTACAGTGATCTTTATCATATCATTAGGAACTTGTAACAAATTGATCACACATATTTAACTTGATCGCCATTATTAAGGTCTATTATGGATTATATGGAAAAATAAGTCTTTTGCTTTCTTTCTCATTAGTTCTTACTATATATGAAGGTAATGATGAGGGTTAATTAATAGAAGTATTGAAGGAAGGAGCTTAAGCATGAACAAAAAGGGACCGTTATACGCTTTATTTCTCAGCCTAATTTTACTCTTGCCAGGATGCAGTTCAATCGCTGTTCTGAATCCGAAGGGGCCGGCTGCGAGAACTCTGTCTGACACGATCATCCTCTCCATTGTTATGATGCTCGGTGTTCTAGCAGTTGTCTACATCTTATATGTCTTTGTACTTTTGAAGTACCGCGCTAAGAAAAGTAATGAAGATTATATTCCTCCTCACGAGGAAGGAAACAAATGGTTGGAGGCCATCTGGATTACAATCCCGATTATTATCGTGGCATTCCTCTCCGTGGTCACTGTCAAAACGACAGTAGATGTAGAAAACGTTGCAGCGGATTATAAAGATCAGAAACCGCTTGTAATCTACGCTTCCTCCTCCAACTGGAAATGGCATTTCAGCTATCCTGAGGAAGGTATTGAAACCGTAAACTACGTGAACATTCCAGTTCACCGCGCTGTCGAGTTCAGATTGTACTCTTTCGGTACGATCTCAAGTCTCTGGATCCCTCAATTGGGAGGACAGAAATATGCGATGAGTGACATGCTTACCACTCTGCATCTTTCAGCGGATACTGTAGGTTCTTATACCGGAAGAAATGCGAACTTTAATGGTAAGGGTTTTGCCCACATGGAGTTCGAAGCCCTTGCGATGACTGATAAGGACTATCAAGAATGGGTAAAAGATGTTAAAGAAACAGCAGGTCCATTAACTGAAGACGAATTCAAAAATCTTTTGAAAATGGAATATGTCGGACGCAAAACATACACCAACACTCACTTATCCTTTAGCCCTCCTCCGGGAGAACATGGCGACCATATGAGTAATAATGGTAAAGAAATGGATATGGATAATGGAACTATGGAACATCAGGATAATAAAGAAATTCATCCGTCTCCTGCACCATCTAGCGAGACAGAATTTAACAGCGAACCTAATCCAGAACTGGATGAACAGAGCACTACACATGAAGGACATTAGTCCATGTTAATTGAGCAACTTGAAAGGAGCGTTTCCTAATGGATTGGGATAAATTTAAGGTCCATGGCGAACCCCTGATTTACGGGGCTATGGCAAGTATTGTTTTAGCTACAATCGGGATTATCGTTGGCCTAACCTATTTTAAAAAATGGGGATATTTATGGCGCGAATGGTTAACTACCGTTGACCACAAACGTATCGGGGTTATGTATATCCTTGCTGCGCTACTAATGCTTTTCCGCGGCGGCGTTGACGCTATTATGATGAAGCTGCAAACCGCAGCCCCAGACATGAAATTTCTTGACGCACAGCATTACAACGAGGTATTTACAACACACGGCTTGATCATGATCCTCTTTATGGCCATGCCGTTTATTATCGGTCTGATGAACGTTATCGTACCGCTACAAATCGGTGCCAGAGACGTTGCCTTCCCACGTCTTAACGCTGTCAGCTTCTGGCTCTTCTTCTTCGGAGCAATGCTGCTTAACATTTCGTTTGTTATCGGGGGATCACCAGATGCTGGTTGGTCTGCATACTTCCCACTAGCAAGTATAGAGTTCAGCCCAACGGTGGGTAACAACTACTACTCGCTCGCGCTACAAATATCGGGTATCGGTACACTCCTCACAGGCGTTAACTTTATTGTAACGATTCTGAAGATGCGTGCTCCTGGTATGAAGCTGATGAAAATGCCAATGTTTACATGGTCCGTTCTAATCACGAACGTAATTATCGTATTCGCTTTCCCAGTGCTTACGGTTGCGCTCGCTTTGATGATGTTCGACCGGTTATTCGGCTCTCAATTCTTCACGATGGCCAACGGCGGTATGGATATGTTATGGGCCAACCTTTTCTGGGTATGGGGACATCCAGAAGTATATATCGTTGTACTACCCGCCTTCGGTATTTATAGTGAAATTATCGCCACCTTCTCCAAAAAGAACCTGTATGGATATACATCCATGGTCTTTAGTATGTTGATCATCTCCCTCTTGTCCTTCTTAGTATGGGCTCACCATTTCTATACAATGGGTCAAGGCGCTATGGTTAACAGTTTCTTCTCGATTACTACAATGGCCATTGCCGTTCCAACAGGTGTGAAAATATTCAACTGGCTATTCACCTTACGAAAAGGGCGAATATCATTTACGACGCCGATGCTATATTCGCTCGCGTTTATCCCGATCTTTACGATTGGTGGGGTAACAGGTGTCATGCTGGCCATGGCCAGCGCCGATTATCAGTACCATAATACAATGTTCCTGGTAGCACATTTCCACTACGTTCTCATTCCAGGTGCTGTATTCGCCGTTATCGCAGGTTTCCACTACTGGTTCCCTAAAGTATTCGGCTTCCGTTTGAACGAACGTCTTGGTAAACATGCCTTCTGGTGGATTATTATTTCCTTTAACGTATCGTTCTTCCCACTGTTCCTTCTCGGACTTAAGGGAATGACACGTCGACAATACACTTATTCTGCGGATACCGGATTTGGTCCGCTCAGTATGGTCTCGTTCATAGGGGCGATAGGTCTTACAGTCGGATTTGTAATTCTAGTGTATAACATCTACTGGAGTACACGTTATGAACCAAGAGATACAAATGGAGATCCATGGGATGCACGTACACTGGAGTGGGCAACGAAAAGTCCGATTCCAGCTTACAACTTCGCAGTGGTTCCAACCGTAAAAACACGCGATGCCTACTGGTTCTCTAAACAAGACAACGTACCTCTATACGAAGACAAGATTACTAAGATTCATATGCCTAGCAATTCAGGCAAACCATTTATTCTGGGTGTTATCTTCTTCATTGCAGGATTCTCTCTGGTATTCAGTCTCTGGATTCCAGCCATTCTCTCTGGAGTAGGTATCCTCATCGTTCTAGCTGCTATGTCCTTCGATCGGGATCATGGATTCTACATCCCTGCAGAAGAAGTTATTGCTACTGAAAAGAAATTGCGGGGTGAGACAATATGAAAATAGATGCGTCTAAGCCGCTTGAATACTCAACAGAAGAGAATAGTAATAAAATCTTTGGCTTCTGGGTCTTTCTAGGAGCAGAGATTGCACTGTTCGCTACGTTGTTCACTGTTTACTTTGTAATGGTTGACCGTTTTGCCAGCGGCCCTAGCGGGCCGGACCTTTTTGAAATTGGTCCCGTGATGATCGAAACATTACTGCTGTTGACAAGCTCATTTACGATCGGTCTTGCAGTTCATGCTATGCGGCATGGTTACCAGAAAGCTATGATGGTCTTTTTCGGACTAACCCTACTCATGGGTCTCGGCTTCCTTGGTATTGAAATCATGGAGTTTGTCACTTATGTTCACGAAGGGGCTACACTTCAAACCAGCGGATTCCTATCCAGTCTCTTTGTACTGCTGGGAACACACGGAGCTCACGTATCGTTCGGGTTCCTGTGGGGTGCGGCTATCTTAATCCAGTTGAAGCGTCAAGGTATTACTCCGGCTACGGCCAATAAATCCTTTATCTTCTCGCTGTACTGGCATTTCTTGGACGTTGTCTGGATCTTTATTTTCAGCTTCGTCTATCTGAAAGGACTGATGTAGCATGATGAAGCAACTGTTTCCAATTCGCCATGTGATGGGTTTCTTAGCCTCTCTTGTCCTTTCTGTGGCTGCACTTGCTGTAATCTACCTTGATCTATCTAATAGTGCGAACATGGCTATCCTGCTTATTACAGCGCTCATTCAGGCTTCCCTGCAGCTCTTCCTGTTCATGCATATTGGAGAATCAGCTGATACCAAGAAAGAACTCTACCTCAATATCGCCTATGCCTTATTCGTTGGCTTAGTTACGATCTTTGGTACGCTCTTCATCTTCGTATGGGGCTGGTATGCTTAACTCCATTCAATAACCACAAAAGGACGTCTCCAAAGCCTAAATGGCTCTGGGACGTCCTTTTTTTCATTTCGCGTTATAATTTAAATCGCGCTAAAGTCTTCTGCAGATCTTCCGCCAGCACCGCTAAATACTGAGCTGATGCGGACATTTCCTCCATAGCAGACAGTTGCTGCTGACTAGCTGCGCTGGTGTCCTGAACACCCACTGCCCCTTTATTGGATATTGCATTGACCTGTTCCATTGCTGCCGCTACACCTTGTGACTCTAAGGAGACATGCGCAACCGCCTCTCTAATCTCTTCCGTCTGCAGCGTAGCTTCTTTAATAGAACTTTGAATCTCATGAAACGCTTGAGATACGAGCTGACTTTGAGCTACGCCGTGAGAGACTAGCTCGGAGCCGAAAGCCATTGATTCTACTGCTCTTTCAGTTTGCTTTTGAATATGCGTAATAATATCCGTTACTTTCAGTGAACTGTTTCGCGTCGCTTCTGCAAGACCCCGAATTTCTCCAGCAACTACAGCAAAGCCACGTCCATGTTCTCCAGCTCTCGCTGCTTCGATAGAAGCATTAAGCGCCAGCAGGTTCGTCTGTGTTGCAATTCCGTTAATCGTAGTAATAATTGTATTTATATCCTGAGACAGCTGCCCAAGGTTACTAATAATCTCTTGGCTCTGAGTTACGCCGGAGTCGATTTCCTTCATCTGTTCAATGATGTTATCTACGGCGATTACCCCTTGATCTGTTGAACCAGAAGCGACTCCCATAAGGTCGGACATTTCAAAACTGCTACTTTCTACGGCCGAAATATTATTGGTCATAGCTTGTATAGACTGAGAGGTACGATTAATACTTTCCGTCTGTTCATCAAACCCCGCTGCAATCTCTCCAGAAGCTTCGGCGATCATTTGCGAAGCCAACGAGGTCTGCTCAGCACTAGCGCTCATCTCTTGCGATGAGGCTGATAACAATTCTGCACTCTCCGCAATGCCTTGCATCATCTTACGTAAGCTCTCCAGCATATTGTTAAATGAGCTATTAATTTGGCCGATTTCATCCTTTGCGGTATACGTTGCTGTGACGGTTAAATCTCCATTTTCCGCCCGCTTCATTAAACCTTGCAGTTCCTTAAGAGGTTTCGTAATCAGTCGAATGATTGCAACACTTAGCACGATACAAATGATCCAAGAGAACGATATCAACACTATACTTTTAGTCTTCATGCTCTTAGCGGTAGCCGTAGACTCTGAATTATGATCTCCAGCTCCCTTTAGCAGCGAATCGCTTATTCCTTTTAGCATATTGATCATTTTCTCACGAGAATTACTAAACTCACCTGTGAATACTTGAAAGGCCTCTTGACTACCTTTGCTATCCGCAACCTGAATAATATTATCTCTTTGTACACGATAGTCTGTTAAGGAGGACTCATATTCCTTTATTTTATTCACTACCGCACTATCATTGTACTGGACGGTCTTCAACTTGTTCAAAAGATTATTATTTTCCTGAACTTTCTCCGTAATGCTCTCTTTCAGTTGTTTGTTCTTGTTTACATCAACGCTCATCATGCGCTCCAAGAGAAAAGCTTCAATGGCCCGATTGTTTGTACGCATTTGTCCCACGTAAGAAACAGGCAACAAGTTTTCATTATACGTCTCTGTTGTTTTTTGGGCCATTTTGTCCATGGTGATAAAGCCAGTTACCCCCACAATGTTCAACATGACTACAGAAAATACCAATAGAATCCCAATTTTGAATTTCACTTTCATATTCTTCATCTGCACTCCGCCTTCACATGATCTTACTAACTATCTATTTTTATCGGTAAGAAAGGCGAATAGTGTGATGATTTTTAAATAAAATCATGAATAAAATGTCGAAAAAAAGTTTCTATTGTCAAATAATGCAACGAACGAAAACAAAAACGGACACTCGATCCGCTAATACTCCGAATCGTAGTGTCCGCCTAACGAATAATCAATCGTACTTATTCACCCGATGAATAGTACCAATATAATATATCACCGTTCTCTAAAATGTAGCTGTCCGCGCTGATACTTGGATCAGCATCTCTATTCGTCTTATACTTCCATCCACTGCTAGGTCCGCCATCAAATTCGGACAAACCATCTATAGATTTCACGTATTTACTTCCAGCGTTTCCGGATGATACTACCTTATCGCCCAATTGACTAATCAATAAGCTATAAGCCGTTTCACCTTCTTTTAGCGATACTGTTGTACTGTTCAGAATCGTACCCTTCTTGTTATCCCCTACGACTGAAATGGTAGCCGTAGCTTTAACAGGAGCAATAATATCTGAAGCAATGTTTAGTGACTGAGTATAACGCGCCACACTAGGCACTCTATCTTTAGCATATCCGGTAACAATGATCGTATAGGTATTCGCTGGTAGACCTTGGTCAAATGCAGCTACACCCTTAGCATTTGTGATCGCCTTCTGATCACCGATCAAGACCTGCACGCCAGCGGCTGGAGAAGTCACTGGATCAGAAGTAAAGGTATCCTTATTCCACACCCATTTTTTCTGAGAAACTGTTACAGTGAAAGCTTCACCCGGCTTCGGCTGTGCAGAGGATATAACCGCAGTATCAACAACCTGTGTGGTTTCTCCGGCATAATATACAAGAACACGGTCGGATTCCTGTAATTCAAAAGCGTCCATACCCACACTTGGATAGATCCATTCACCGCTACGCCATACTACGAAGCTCCACCAGCCATCATAAAGGCCTTGAGTAACTCCATGAATGCCCGATACAAAATTACCATACGACGATTTCGTGATATCTACTTTAAAATCATTGGATAACCCCAATTGCTGCAAAGCTTCAAGCGCATTGGAAGCCTTTAAAGTCCCCTCACCGATCAGTCCTTGCGGACCCTCAACGGTAAATGAAGCCGTTACATTCTTAGGAATTACCTTTAGATCTTGAGTATATTTAGCTATCGATGGCGCTTTTCCTTCACGATAGCCTGTTACAGTCAGCTTGTAATCACCTGCTGGAACATTCCCTGAGAATAGCGCCTCGCCTTTAGCATTTGTTGTTACGATGCGATTTCCAATTTGGACCTGAACGCCAGATGCTTTGGCAGTTACCGGGGAGGATGTATTCGTTACAGCGTCCCATTTCCATGTCTTACTAGTCACTACTACAGTAAAAGAATCGCCCTCTTTAAGGCTTGCTTTGGACACCGTTACCGAATCTACAAGTTTAGTATCATCTCCAGCATAATAAACCAAGACCTGATCTGAATCTTTAAGCGCAAAATCACTCATTCCAACATCAGGGTTGATCCATTGAGAGTTACGGGATACGGCATACATCCATCCGTCATAGCCGCCGTAGCTTCCGGCGGGAATGTTTCCAATTCCTGTGACATATGCACCGGAAGGATTCGTGATCGGCAAGTTCGTCTGAAGAGCCAATTTCTCTAATGCACCAAGCACGTTGCTAGCATATCCATATCCCTGTGCTAAAGTACTCTTAGGACCCTCTACAGTAACAGGTGCATAGATTAAGGCATTCTGAACGGATGACTTAGAAAAATCGTATAACTTACTGTTACTGCCTTTATAGAGTAGATTGTAGGCTACAAGCGCCTGAAGGCCCTGCTCAGTAGCTAGAATATTACTGCTTCCGCCACGGCTATGAGCGAAGCTTCCGTCAGCTAGACGGTAGCTCAGCAGGTTACCGATCAGATTCACTTTATTCTTGGTATATTCTAATCCACTTGGATCTACACCGAAGGATGTGAGACCTAGAATAGCTTGTGCAGCACTCTCAGCACTATCTCCGTAACCTCCATGACTATCCTGAGCATTAGAGAGCCAAGATACGGCTTGTAGCCCTGCTGTGTAAGCTTCTGGATTAAGCTTATGTGCCGCTAGAGCGGTCAAAGCTATCGCTGTCATATCTGGCTCACTAGCGCCTGTCGTTAAGGCAAAGCCGCCATCTTGATTTTGCTTGGAGAGAATCTCAGCAATGAGCTTATCCGCTGTCCATTTCGCGTTATATGGAATGTTATATTTACCAGAGTCCAGTGCGAGCAAAGCATATACTGGATTATTAAGTGTCTGTCCACTGATTTTGTCATGATTATAGATCTTCTCTATTAAGTTATAGCCAGATGTTGTTCCGCTTCCACCAAAGTTGGTAGGATCAGCACCTACCGCTCTTACTGCGAGTACGATTCTCGCATAATCCGTTACGTTCGCGAAATTTCCCTCTGCATCTTTCACCTTTTTCTCAAGAGCTAGACGGTAACCTGCTGGCAGTTTGTATCCCGCTTGAGCCAGCCCAATCGCTTGCCAATCCGACTGCACGCCACCCTTTAGAATAAATTCTGCAGCTGTATAGGTCGCATCCGCAACATTAATCCGCTCTGCCTGAGCAGCTGCATCGCTAGATTCATCTAGTCCGGTGCTAACACCCGCCTCTGCGAAGATGGTTCCTGCCGGAGCAAGGGATGTTCCTAAAATTGAAATGACCATGAATATGGCCAGTCCAAGCACAAAAAACTTGGAGGTGACTATTTTCTTCATTGTTCAACCTCTTTCTATAAAGGAATGGATACTACATAAAATAAGAGCGCACAACATAAAGACCGCCCCTAGAAAGGGCGGTATAACCTTATTTTCATAATCATATCTATTAATACATAGCATGTCTATAGAAAAGCTTTGTATGAGTAACAAAAAAAAAGAACAGCAGAACCAACCTTTCGGTATTGTTCTGCTGTTCAGAAATTCCTTTATTCAGCTGTTCCTTCCGGACTTGCAGTTGGAGAAGGTTCAGCACTTGAGTTAACACCCAGTGTATCCTTTGGAGCGGGATCTACAATCAATGTAAATCTTCCCGCCTTGATCATACTTTTCTCTACAATGGTCGCTCCCGGTTCTAAGGTAACCTCCACCTGATAGGATGGCTGTCCCCCTTCTGTGACAGCTGTCGCAGATGGATCAACTGTGTTATTCTCCGCATCAGATGAAGGCGTTGGAGACGGTGTGGCATCGGCTCCTGCGTTAGCAGCGTCCTCACCTTCAGCCGTTTCAGAAGTAGTGCCTGTGGCATCCGCTGACGGAACTGGACAAGTTCCATGGCTAGCAGCGACTTTAAAGCTCTTATCCACCACATTGGATGAAGTCATCAGACTAATCTCCGTCGGATTAAATTGCACACAATCATCAGCTTTGGCAAACGTGAACACCAATATGCTGCTCCCCTTATCTCCTTCGACGCTCTGATCCTTCAAGTATACTGAAGCCGGAGGTAGCTCATTGCCTGCACTCTGAACGGGTGTCGGCTCAGGGCTTGTCCCCGGCAGAGCCGTCTTTGGATCATCCGGACGCAGCATACTGAATACGATAATTGCGATAATCACCAGAATGCCCGTGATGGAACCGGAGATCAGGAGTCGAAATCGACTGCGGCTGATCCAGCGCGCCAGCGGGGAAGCGAGCTGGGAGCGAGCTTCATTGTACACATTTTGAAGAGCAGGCCGTGCTGTAGCAACATAGCTTTTACGGAACTCACGATTCTTGAAGGCTTCGCGGTCACTGCTCTGGAAATACTTCAGAATCGCCCGGCGGTAACCCGGATAAAGCTTTTTATTCGATATCGTAAATAAAGAATTTCCTTGAGACCATGCAAAGAATCGATAGATAACATCCTTATCGGTACCGGCTTTATGCTTTACTAATTCCAAGAGTGCGTCATAATCCAGTGGACCACCCTCGCGCTGACTGGTGTAGTAGAAAGCTAGAGGCAGACGTTCGAAAGGCTCTAGCACTCGGGCTTCCTTCAGTAAACGGCGACCGAGCAGCTGTACATCGTCCAGTTCCTTTGGAGATAAGCCTGCAAAAATCTCTTCATTCGGCTTCTCTTCACCAAACCAGCGATAAGCAGCGCGGAGTGCATTTTCTTTCTGCTTGCTAATTCTATCTAGTGGCGGCTGCCAATCCACGACATTGCCATAACGTAAGAAAACAACCTCCAGTAAGTCCTCCTGCGTCATTTCAGTAAGGGATAGCCTGTTCAGCAAGAATCTATCTGCAGATGCTGCCAGATCCTGCATGAGTGAGAGTACTTTAGGAGATACGCCTGTCCCTCTACGTCGATCTTTCTCCGCTTTATCTACAGTGCCATGAATTTCCGCCACCGCAGCAACCGGATCAGTTTCCAGTTGTAGCTTTTCTAGCAAGTAATCCCTTACTGCATCCTGAGCAAAAGGTTGCTCTAACGCAGCCGGCAGAAAACGGCCCCAATGGAGTACAAAATTCAGAATGTCCACAGATTTAGATGCAGCAACTAGTCTTGATTCCATATAAGGTTCTAATAACTGCTTGCGGAAATACGCTTCAGACATTACCCGTTGAAAAAAAGCAGCGCTTAGCTCATCATTACTCTCAATGGTACCGTAAGCTGCATTGAGAACATCTTTGCGTCCCGCTTCCACGCTATGAAGCATACCATTAATGAAATAATCAACAATTCTGACTTTGTAATTATGATCCTTCAGCACAAAATAATCCTTAAAGCACTCCATAATTGCAGGATCCGGGACATTCCTTTGCCGGACTAAATCAAATTCTCGGTCGAACCGCTCCAAGAAAATATCATTCAGTCGGATTCTGGAATGAATCGCCCCCTCCGCTTTAAGATAAGAGAGCAAACCACTCAGCACCGCGCTTTTGTTCTCTGTATATAAGTGCTCATTCCCCTGCTCAATCTCATAAAATACGGCTAACTCATTATAGAGAGCGAGCGATAGTTTATGCTCAGGACTTTCTCCGCGAAGGATCTGATCGGCAAAACTTACGAAATCGTCGAGATCCCCTGGATTCAGAAGTAAAAGCTTCCAAACCAGATCAGCATACGGCTGACGGGACTCGCCAAAATCTACATTCCCCATCCGACCTGAAACCAAATCGAATGTGAAGTCCTTCTCGATGCTGCGATCACCGGGACGGAGCGAACCTTTTTCTACAAAGCTAAGATGAATATATTTACGGCTTTGCGGTTCATTCGCATACGTAATCACGCCTAATCTGCGGCGGAATTCATACGGCAGCACGCTATATAAAATCTCTGTAAGCTCCACCGCACGTGCGGACAGCTCCGTGATAGGTACATTTAGAGCGATATAGATTTTTTTCTTACCTGCCACAGAGAGCATCACCGCTTGCAGCAATGCCTTAAATATCCCTTCATCAATCCCTAACAAGCGTAATCCCGCTATAGGATCAGGTCGGCGATCCGTACGTATAACTGGAATAGCAGACAGCTCCGGCAAGGTTCCGCCCAGCTCTCCTTCATAACTTTTTGCGAAATCAGCATGCAGAAAGTCGCCGTAGCTCTGAATAATCTCCTCTGAACGTGAGGCCGGAACTACAAAGTTATGTGCAAAAAAGGCGCTCCGCTGGCCCGTAAAATCCGTCGCTTGATAACGACTCGTCCCAAGAACCGTGTCGCCATTCTCTGCATGGAACAGGTGCAGCGCACTAGGATATAGAGTCTCATCCTTCTCCCCACGCGCGGCCAGCTCTGCTGGAGCATCGTAGAGACAGAAGGGATGCAGTGTTTTTTTGATAAAATTATTGTCCAGACTGTCCGATTTCGCTACTGTATCAAAACCTTCAGTGGAACGAAATAATCCGCGGCGTTCGCGGGTATACATTTGTTGGGCGATCTTGGACCCTGAGAATACATTCACGGGCCGTCGCTCCCCTCAATATACTTCAGCTTATGCAGCAGCCAAATAAACGGCTCGTCTACACGAATCGGGCTTACTACACCCTCAATCTTCTGATTCACAGGATTACTGCCCAACGCAGATACCGCAAAATAGCCCGTATTCGAGAAGTACACATCCATCGTATCTTTAAAAGGTCTGTCCACCTTACCAATAAATCTGCGGATTTCTCCGTCGATGTTATGGAATTCATCCATATTCAATGTTTTGCGATGGACATAGTTATTGAACACATTACTGTTGGACTTGATGTAATCGCCATCCTCATCCTTCAGTGAATGCAGCATATCACTTTTCGCAAGAACGACTGCTGTTGGAATGTCAGTTTTGCTCTTTTCCTGATAGGCAATAAAATCACCGAACATCGTCAGCACAACATCACGCGGCTCGTCATATTGCGAGACCCATTCGCCCGGGCGATCACCGATGTTAATATGAATCTTCTCACGGATCGAACGGATTTGCAGCGGATCGACCATAAACAGAATACCGGCAGAGTTCTTAATATGTTGACCGTGTAGTCCGAGATAATCCTGATCCACCATGCCCTCACCCGCTACATCAAAGAACACAAGTGTCAGCGGCGGCTTTTCTTCATCCTTAAAAACAAATTGAAAGATAAACGGCTCCTGCATTTTCTCCTTCTGTGTGGAAGCTAGCAGATCCCCGCGTTCAAACAGCGGTTCTTCATAGAGCGTACGGAACTTACGGCTAATCTCCGCGTTGAGCGGCATACAAGCGGCATCGAAATGACCTGCTGTCGTATGCTGCAAGGTATGAATCAGCGCGGTCATATATACCGACTTCCCGACTTGGGAAGCTCCGATAATCGAGATAATGTTACTTGGAACCTTACCTGCAGTCACAGGCAGCTCGTTATGGCAAGATGGACATAGCCGTCTGCGTGTAAGCACTCCATAACGATCCGTAAGCCCTGTTAACACATGATCGGTATAATGATGGTATTCTTCCGGAATATCCGCCGGATTAATGATTGCTTCTATGTCATCCACCGTATCGAGCCCAAAGCGCTCACGGTATTTATTCAAGGCATCATCCTCGCCCAGCGCGTAATTCTCATCGTCCTCTCGGCTATGCATAGCCCGAAAGACCACATCCTCCGGAGAGAACTTGGTGAAGCAATACGGACACACAATATCATAAAAAAGCGGCCTTGGCTCCGGCTGATTCTTTTTCATAAAACGGCTAAAAAAAGACATCTACTCATCCTCCCAAAAGTTGTATCTGCGTATCTTGCTATGGACAGGCATTGTCCAACACTCGCTTGTACGCATAGACTGATCTTACTCCGGCACCAGCTCGTAATAAAGCCCATACTTAGGACCGTCGGTGAAAAAGATGCGTACAAAATCATCCTTACCGATCTCAATCGGCGGGAGTACATTGCGTCCAGGGGCGAAATCCTGTACAAAGGGAAAGAGAATACCATCCTCTTTCCCTGCCGGATGTCCTCCCCGTTTCTTAACATAACAGAGGACATCTCGAGCCACTGGAACTTCTGCCGTAATCGCCATATGTACGGTCTTTTGTTTTCCGAATAATCCTCTTTTTTGTTGAACGGAATAATAGATTCTGGCTTTGCCTGCACTGACCACCACACGGTTCGCACCGTCACTTTGCCTCACCAGCAGTGTCTCTCCGTTCTCAGCAAGGCGAGCGTATATGGTATAGGAGACTAGGCCGATCTCATCCAATCGATCACGGTATCCATTGTTAGATTTGTATTCCTCACGAGTGTAGAGCTTCATTCCGACCGGAGGAATATCCCCGGTGCCAATAGAAGCCTCTTCTGCGGAGGTCTTATGGATGTACACCGCCTGCACGCCGTCCGGCCAGCGCCATCTCAGCGTACAGAACCGTTCATCCACTTGAGATGTCACATCCGTTATTACCAGAGCGGAAGCATTATCCTCGGCGTACCTCATTACTGTAAACCCCTTTCAACTACTAGAATCCTTTGCTATTCCGATTTCTCCGTCGATCAGGAAAGCTTTCTGACGGTGGATTAGGAGCTGCATTATTTCTTCTATTACGGTAAATACGTCCTTCACCTACTGGAATGACGCCTGTAAATAATGAGATGATTGCAGCCAATATAAGAACAGCAAGGAGGCGAATTAGGCCGTCAGTGAAATTGTGCCCGCTAAGTCCAAATTCCAGAATAAGCCCTGCGAACAACCCTGAGATAACGCCGCCAATCCCGAAGCTTTTTGCTAAATGACGGTTATCAAACATAATACCAAGACCGAGTCCAAGTGCAGCACCGATTAGCATCAGCGACAAAATACGAACTGCAGCATAGTATGGACTATCTGCCGTAGCATCACTACGCACCGTAAGCAATGTCCGATCTCCCAAACGATCATAGATTTGCTGGAATACATCACCCAAAAGAGCCGTATCTGTCACATCATAATAGTGACCGCCCGTTATTTTCGCAATATCCTGCAGCAACTGGGTACCGGCAGGATCCTGCATCCCCAGACCAATGGTATTTACGGCAATTCCACGATCTATATAGGTCTGTAGTTCTCGTGAGGTGTCGAAATTACTGACTCCGTCCGACAGCAAGATGACCATAGCGCCTTGATTTTTTCTGCCGTCACTGTCTATCTCCTTAAGTGCTTCCGAGATCGCACCACTAATGTTCGTGCCACCCTCAGTTGGTTTCAGATTATCAATGGCAGTCAACACCTTCTCACGATTCTGCGAATCCGAGAGTGGTGTTAACGGCTGGACGACTACAGCTTCGTGATTAAATGTCACCACCGCTACCTGATTGTCATTGTCCATTCTCGCAATTAACGCCTTAGCGGCTGAATAACGGCTGTTATCAGGATCACTCTGCGCCATACTGCCAGAGTCATCGATAGCCATTACAACATTTTTAACCGGTTTAGCACCGCCAAAATTCAGCTCATAAACGAATTCTGTTAATGCTCCAACTCCAAGTGCAAGGACAATCATCAGAGGCAGGAGCTTCCAGGATAAACCTAGGTAGCGCTGCTTCCACGAGGCTCCGTTCAGCCGTGGCGAGATCATTTCTGCAAGCAGACAACCGATGCCGATACCGAGTGCTACTATGGCAAAATAAATGCCAACGAGCAAGATGGAAGGCAGATCGTTGTACCAGCTTAGCATCCACTCGCCAAAAAGAAAGGCGACCCCGCCGCCGATCAGACTGAAGAAGAGCAGGAGAAGATTGATTTTTCTCTGCATCGTTATACTTCCTTTCCGGGAGAAACCTGAATTGTTCTCTGTGCAATAGAATGGAATAAAAGAAACATCTATTTCTATTCTATTGCATAATGTGCATTGGAAATAAGGAGAAATGTCCCTATTCCAGAAATCCACTTAAATCTATTGTATCAAATACAACAGAACTCTAATTAAAGGTTGGCACATTAGGCGCATCAGCCATCAGCGCATCTCGGGAAGCTGCTCTTCACTCACCCCATGAAGCTGATAGCCATTCTGAGCATAGGTTTCATAATAAACCTTACCATTACGGTAGTAGAGCAAGTCTTCTAAATGGAAACCACCCATCAGATTTAACTTCTCCACTCCGCTCCTACGCTGTTCATGCACGAAGCCTAAGCGATAGATGCGGGTCGTCTCATCCACACCAAATGCATAGCGCAGGAATTCAGATGCGCTGTCTCCGAAGAAATATTTTTCCTCATGACGATGCTCTTGCGTGTATTCGAACAGACGAACATTGATCGTCGCGCTATCCTCCAGATTATGGTACAGACGCTTGAACAACTCTTCCTTGGATAGAACCTGACGGTTCTCATAAGCAGCCGCAACATTTGCACGCCGCAGCAATTCTTCTTCGAAAGATAGAGCAAACGGATCAGCCGTTAATATTTCCCGCTGACAAATGCCAATCAAACGCTCTGCTACCGCTTCTTTGCCTTGTTCTAAAAGCTTAGAAATGCTCCCCATGTACTTGTCACTAAAGAATATTCCTGGCCCACGCCGGGTCTCAATCTCTTTCATTACTTCTTCTGTGACAACTCGATAGTATTCCATCACGTTCTGGCCAGTGGTTTCATTCGTTCGCCCAATGCTGTCCATCACAGTAATACGTAGCTCTTCTTCGAGCGTCTCCATAGCTTTCACACGGGCCACACATTCCACGTGAAGCTGCTCAAGTGCAGATTCCAAACGACTGCACAGTGCAAGCTCACTTTCCATACATAACAGCTCATATTTTTTGCCATATACCGCAGAGAATAAGTAATGAATGAAGTTGCGTACCGTTCGTTTGTCAAAAAGCGGCACACGCTGGAACGGTTGGCGCTCCACACTTTCCGCATAAAGATCCTCAAGCTCATCCTGCGCGGAGACAAGTGCTGAACGCAATCCAGTCATATGCTGACGCAAAGCATGCAGCACACTGCCACCCTCATCGCGATCAGCTGTCCACTCCGCAAGCTGATAGAATGTTACTGCTGGCGTAGCTGTTTCCTGTGCCGCCAATAGGGTGCGCCATCCACGAAGAGGATGAATACCTTCTACTCTCCGGTTAGACTCTGCGACAAAATTATTACGGAAATAAGCTTCGCCCCCATCACCGAACAACTGCTGTTCAGCTTCACGAAGTGACAACTGCTTCAGCTCATTGTAGGACGGACGTCCATGGCTCATTAGCCCCGTCATTTCACTAAGGCCGTCTTTCTCCGGGACTAGCTGCGCCCTATGCTCCCGCAAACTATCAGGATCCAGCCCTAATAGAGATTGACGCTCGCGCATAGTCCATGGACTACCTTCACGCATATCCGCTGCAAGGCGCCGGAAGGCGTGATACAGCACCGCCAAGGCAATTTGGACATTAGGTCTTCTCACGCCAGAAAAGCCTGCGGAGGCGTAGCCTTGTCTTCCTGTGCTACCTCTAATACCGCTTTTGAAGGTCATATTGTTATAACCACCGTGTCCTGTAGCTTGATCAGAAGTCGGGCGGACACGATTCTTAAGTAGGCTAATATGGGAGATGATCTCATAGTTATCATCCATGCCGTGAGCCGACATCATGCCGCGCTCATTCTTATCGGAGAGCAGATACACAAGGTCAAATAAAGCGGAAGGACCATGACTCACTGGAATCGACAGACCATCCTCGGTTACAAGCAGCGGTGCATTAAACGTATAGTCCGTAGCTTGCATTCTGTCCAATTCACGCAGAAAAGCCAGCCCTACTGAGCTGGAATATCCAAAATTATCCCCTTGCTCCCGCTCATTGATTAAAGCGTAGAGATCCGTCTGTACCGACTTGAAGGACTGGCTGAGTATTGCTCGAGCCAGTAGTGTAATTTCTGGCAACAATACATTAAGCGGGTCATCGACCCGCGTAATGATAGAGAGATGGATCACGTCAAAAGATGAATATAGCCGTCCATAATCCGCTATACTGTTGCTCAGCCGCCGGATAACTTTATTCATGTCAGCAAGGTAACGTGTATCCTCATGAAACTTGCGGTATAGTTCATGACGCACAGTGCGTGGATCTGACCCTGCCATATCCGGCAAGGCCATGGCCAGCACCCGGTCTTTTCCTCCTGCATCAGAGCCCTTCTTACTTCTGTCTGTGTCCTCACTCTTCGTGCCTGACACAGCATGTAATGCCATAACACCGCCGGCGTTATCCCATTTTCGTTCGCAGCTATCCAGCACCGGACCGATGGCCGGAGCAACCTTGTCGCCTACGAACAGAAACAGGGCAGGGTAATGGATGCTGCTGCGTCCATCCCCTTTACTGCGCTGTGCCTCTTCCTGTACCGCATATTGTTCACCATAAGATAATGCCAGTGTTTTGATCATAGGCCTATTTCAACTTTCTGCGGATGCTGCCGAGTTTGCTAGTCATACTCTTGTAGAAACTATACATCTCATCGCCGCTCTCATACTCTACCCGTTCATACTCCAAGCTGTCGCGTGCTTCAAGGAAGGATACATACAGCCCTTCCAGCTTATAGAGCAATGGGGTTACGTCTTCAGCAGCAGTCATTTCACTCGCACGACGAGCTGCCTTACGCAGCAGAACGCTGCGGCTCTTCTCATCCAGCTCCCGGAAATGACGGTACACGGCATATTCCACGTAGCTACGTTCTTTCATCAAGTTGGCAAACGGCTCCCAAGCGTCCTCTTCTTCATCACGATCATAAACGTAGAGTGCGCCTTTCTTGATAATGCTGTCCGTATACAACGCCTCGATGAATTGGTCCATCCACTTGTCTTCGTCCAGATATTGATGGAGCAGCCCTTCAAGCTCCGTTGCTTTTGCAGTCAGCTCAGCATATTTGGCTAGCTCAACACGAACACGAGAAATCAGCTGCGGTGAACGAATTAGATTCTCCTGTGCCATTTCTTTGTTAATGCTGCCAAAAATATCTTTAATGCCTTCGCGTTCCAAGCCCTTCTCGCGCAGATTCTTAAGTTCATCAGCCGCCTTCTTCACTTCTCCGAGATTCGGACGTGAAGAATTTAACTGCATATCAAATCCACTCAATAGAGCATCCATATCAAATGGTTTCGTGAACACAACAGAGTATCTGTTGCTTGTGTTCTCGTCTACACCTTTTTCGATGATCACTCCGCTTGCCAACGCCTTTGCAAAGTCTGCACGCACACGTGCGTTATAATCACGTACACGAGAATTGACGTAGGTGTCACCCCATGATTTTTCCGGAATCGGAGAAGGCAGATACGTCCAGTTATTCTTATCCGTCATCACCAGATGGCGGCCGATCCCTTCCTTATCGAGAATGGTCCGCTCATAGTTCTCTTCAAACACCCGCAGCGGCGTGTATACGAAGAGTGGCACACCGTTGCGGGTGTTAAGCCAGAAAATACGGTTTTTCACTTGGCTTTCTTTGATTGTAAATTGTGATTTTCCAAGCGCATTATTCTGATAATTACGAATCCCTTTCAGGATGCCAGGTGCTTTAACAGGTACGGAAACGAAGCCCCATGATGGGAAATGCAAGCTGCCCGAGCTGTTGCTAAGGTGGAAGGTAGGCACAGCCTCTTCGTCCAATTTACCGGCAATAATCCGCTCTACGAACTTATCCAGCGGCTCTTCATGGCCGAATTTCATCACAAGGAAATCTTCCATCGAACGGGTGATCAGATCCCCGAACTTATCACTAAGGAACTCTGAAATCGAGCGAACGATATCAATCTCCTGTTCCTTAACCCAACGTCCGGAATGCTTCAGCATTTCACGGGTGAAGTCGCGAATCAAGTCGTCGCCGTCCTTCTGATCCATGATTTTGGAGATCGTCGCCGAAATATCCGGCACGTTAACAATGTTCCAATAATAAGTTTTGTTTCCTTTATAATCCGCTTGCTCTTCACCATTGATAAGGATGTCCCCATTCTTGGCAAAAATCGAGCTAAGCGCACTAAGAATCTCCGTAAACACACCATAAATCCGGCTGTTTTCATCGTTTAAGAGCTCGTATAAGTCCTCATAAAATTGAATCATTTGCTCAGTACGTTCTACATCGGCATGCAGCCAATACTCATTGATTTTAGCGTCAATATAGGCATTTTTCTTCTTCTCTTTGGATACAAAAGCACTGCGTGCATCGCTCAGCTTCTCATCCGCACTGTCCTGTGCCGTCTCGATATCGCGTGGCAGACGCAGCAAGCTTTCACGTAAAGCCTCAATATAAGACTGAATCAGCTTCAAAATACAGAAGCCCTTCTCGGTGTACAGCAGGCGGGAAACGTAGAACGGCCCTTGCTCTGGGTGCAGGAAGATGCGCTCCAGCTCTTCACTGAAACGTCCAACAATTTCGCCAGGCAGCTGCTTTTTCGATTTAATATATTCCTCACGGGCACGAGCCAGGAAGTTCTGCTCCAGCTCTGTATCCATACTTACCACTTGATTCTTAACTACATTCGCATGACTCAGACGTTCGCTGTTCTCGTAACCTGGCAATGGCTCAGGCACGCGGGATTCAAAGGTTTTAATCATACTGTCGAGATCAATCCCAAGCTTACGTGCGAATTTCTCCACATCCTCTTGACCAGGCGCCTGCTGGAACATTTTTTCCATTTTATCAAACAAGCGGAAGGCCAGATAAGTCGTCATTTCCTCAATCGGAAGCACGGCAGACGAGGCACCGATAATGTTGTACTCATAGTTAGCTGGATAAGTCTTGTTCATCTGCGCAATATTGGTGCGGATATTACTAATATAGTCATGAATGGCGAATTCTTCGCCAGACTGTTTTTCTTCACTTGCCATAAAGTTCGTGATGTTCTCAGCCGTTACGTTCATACAGTAATCATACGCATTCTCTAACAGCTTACCTTCGGTATTCGTTGCAGAGATCAAATGGCATAAATTAAACGGAGGCAGTGGAGAGTTTACCGTCAAAATATTCCCGTATTGCTGCTGGAATCGCTCCCCACGACTATCTACATTCATCCAGTAATCCAGCTCTTTTAGCGCCGCATAACCGTTCTTGCGAATATATTCACGCGTATGCTCACTTAGACTTTTATTAGACAGGTTCACGTCCGGTGTAAAGAGATAACCCAGTGTGTTCACACGGTCAATACCGGCTGATCCATAATCACGTTCAATAATACCGCGTACGATATAGGCAATATCAAGGAACGCTCCACTACCTGTACCCCCTGACAGACCTGTCAAAAGGAAGACCATCAGCTTTTTGTTCGTGCCTACGGATAAGGTCTTGATCTTCTTATCAATCGCTCCTACAACCTGATTAATCTTGGTGAACAAGAGCAGACGTCCAGCCTGCCGCACACCAGCGGCACCGTTCATACCATCTGTGATACTTAGCTCGGGTGACAGCCAATCCGTGATGTACGAATCAAGGATACTGCGGTTCTGCAGCAATCCGCCGATTTCAGCATTCGCCAGCAATACAAATTCATTCTGTGGATCGAGTCCGATCCCTTTGTATTTCTTTCCGCGATCCTGTTCATTCGTTTCAAAAGCTAGAAACTCTACATTATCCGGCTTGTCCCGCTTCTTCTTGGATATCGGATCTTCCGGCAGCTTAAAGCGGCGGTTAATCTGATATTTAAGACGCAGCAGGGCATCAATGCCCGTGCCGCCTAGTCCAATGATCAGGATCGGATTATCAATCGTATCCACCCTGATCTTATCGCTGACAATCCCGCCACCTAGTGATACATCCAATTGCTGTATATGCTCTCTTACTACTGGTTTCATATGCTTATCCTCCTAAAAGTTTTGCGGAAGCTGTACTTCAGATTTCTTGCAAAACCACTTCTATACTAAATATTCGAGATAAATCGTCTTATCTACCGTGTGCAGGGACACTGAAACGCGGTCACCACTCTTCAGCTCAAGACCACGCGAGGCATCCGCAGCACGTCCGGATCTCTCTACAGTAATACCTTCTCCACTGCGTAACAGCAATCGGTCATTCTTAGCTGGTGTGAAAATAATGCTCTCGCTTTCCTTGAGCTCAGGCGCTAATTGCAGCAGCTGATGAAGGGTGAACTTGCCTCTGAATCCAGCAAGTTTCTTATATTGTGGGTAGGTCTTCTCACCCGTATTGCCGTCTTTAACCTCAATTACCAGCTGTCCAACAAAACCACGTGCCGATTTCTTATTCAGCACATACCATGCGGCAGCGGCTGCCAACACCAGAAGAATACCACCAATAATGTAATACAAGGTATTGGATGAAGCTTCTTTCAGAGGTTCTTCTTTGCCCGTTCCTGTCGAAGGACTGGTAGTTGCAGCGCCACCTGCCTTCGCGCTGATTTTTACAGGAGCACTTTCACGATAGAAACTGCTTTCCTCTGCACGAACCTTCAGCTCATAGTCATGGCTTTCTTTTACCTCGAAGGTGCCCTTAAATACATCCCCGGAGTTATCCAGTTCGATTTCCTGTACATCACCTGTATCGATATCTGTAGCAAGCAGTACCGCCTTCATATCTTGATACAAATTACTGAGCGTTACCTGAGTACCATTGCTGAACAGGTGAGAGGTAATATCAATTTTATCACCTTTTTTATAGGTTGCTGATGGCAACGCATCGATCTTAAGCTCCAAATCATAGTTAAAAACTAGATTAATATCAATTTTATCCTTTGGCACACCTTTGACCTGAAGCTTCCAATCTCCTTCTTGCGGTGACAACAGCTTGATCAAGCTATAAGTAGAAGACTTCGACAGCACAACATCCTTGGACGGGATGTCGACAGCATTTCCTGAAGGATCAGTTAGCTTCGCGGTCACAGGCTGTGACGACATAATTGAGATATTGGCTTCCAAAACACTGCCGTTAGGCACGTTAACGGTCACATCCTGATAATCCCCATTTGCAGTGATCGACTGCACAGGTACTACCTTTAGCTTCAGATGACTAGCAAAAATTTCACTAAGTATTTGCGGAAGATCATCTGCGGAGTCCGTCGAAAATGCTTTACCACCTGTCTCAGTGGACAGATCAGCGAGTTTCTGTTTATTCAGCTTGCCGTCTGCGTTAAGACCAATCGTATAAATGGGATAGCCATTCTTTTTAGCGACTTCCACGGATGCATTCAATTCTTTATCCGATTCGCTTTGCGTCCGGCCTGTTGATTTGTTGAAATCGTTATTGCCGTCAGCTAGCATTACGATGATTGGCTCATGTTTCGGATCGCTACCATTCTGGAGCACCTTCACAGCTTCTTCCACACCGACAGCAATGTCGGTATAAGCTCCACGGTCCAGTCCATCAATAAAATCCTTCAAATCCTGTTTATCTGTCTCTGAGTTAATTTCCAGCAGGGCCTTCTCCCGCTGTACCTTGTCGGTATAGGCAACAATACCTACTTTATCACCTTGGGTGGATAGCATATCTATGAACATTTTCATCGCTTCGTTCGCGACTTTGTTCTTGTCACTAGTCTTCATGGAGTTACTGACATCGATAAGAAGTACCGCATCAATGTGAGATTGCGCCGACGTTGCCGCATAGGCCTGAACCGCTGCAAAAGGTGAGGCAGCAAGACATAGCGCCAGCAGTAATGCCGGGAAGATACGTTGAAAAAGTGTCTTAGTTGTTCTGTTACTTTGATATTTACGAAGCATAAATAGGGCTCCTCTTGTGTTATATTAGGCACATATGACAGCTTCAGCACTGTCGCTAAAATCTGTAAATAGTATGCCATTATGATATAATTAAACCTTGTAAACTTCAACTTTAGGACCGCCGGACCAAAGTAGCAATGATGCATAGAGTTATCATTCTATGAGACATCCGGTCTGCAAGGCGTCCATGAGAAAGGACTGTTCCATGATTTCATACGTCATTCTTGGGATTACGTTCCTAATTGTCGTAATTCAGATTTCCATCTATGCTGCACGCCAACGTAAACCACTAACTCGAGATGATATTAACGACCGCCTACTGGCCGCTTTGAACGGAGGCGATAAAGGCCGTGAATAAGAAAAGACCTGTTACCTTTCGCCCTTTCAAGGCTCCTCGTTACGCTTATGACAAGCTTCGTATTTGTCGCCACTGCGGACAATACACCGCTCTCGGTGAAGATCGATGCACCAAATGCGGTAAAGACTCACTTATTACGGTAGAGAAGCAAGCTGCATCCATTTCAGGAAGAAAAATGCATACGCGCCTCCTATTCATCTTACTGCTTACACTAGCCTCCGTCTATTTTGGGAATAGCATAGAACAGATGATGTTATGTGGTGCCGGAGGGATTCTCCTCGCTGGACTATTGTACTATACGCAGCGAAAAGCTCGGCAGAACGAGAATCTTCGTTCTCTTAACGAGCTGCTTGGACGAGGGATTGGCATCATCAAAGAGGGACTGGAGATCAACCGTCAGGAGGCTGTCTCCGTACTCCGTGAGGATGATGTGCTTGCCTACGAGAAGCTACGCGAACTCTCCATCCTGCTTCGTGGTGACCGGATCGCACGGCAACGTATCGCCTTGCTGCATGGATTTTTGCTTCGCAAGGATATGGATTTAGAACTGGAGCAGCTTCTTCTTAAGGATTTCGAGCCGCTACTAGCCGAATATATCGGCGAGATCGCTAAGATCCGTCCTGATCTGATCAAAGATCGTACACTGCGATACGTAAAGAACTATGAAGTAGAAATTCGTCATATGAATAATGGTATGACCATCCTTACGGGAGTTGCCGGAGCTGCAGTAAGAATGAAGCGTTATACCCTGCTCTATTCCAATATGATCGGCCGATACGTGCAAGATCTGCCTAAAGACCGCTTTATGCGGTTATCCAAACTCATTGCTGCGAATCCCCATGAACCATGGAATGGCTTGGACCAAAGAGTAGCGGACATTCGTGAAGCCAAATACCGCTGGGACCCCGAAGTTCAATAGACATTCTTATATTTCAAGAAGAAACGGCATAATTGTTTCTCGGTGAAATATAAGAATAAAGAATGATGTGAAACTATGCTTTCTTATATTTTGAAAAAAGAGGCTACTCTATATGACGTTCAAACAATTAATAACCCTGCGAAACTTTATGATCATTTTGTGTATAGGTATGTTTGTGATGCTTGGACAGAAGGTTTTTCTCATCGCCGACAAAATACAAATAACCAAGGAAGCTGACCGTCTCTATGCTGCTGGCGATCTGATAAGTGCAGAGAATCAGTATCGCCTAGCGGCGGCAAACCATTCCATTCTTTATATGGAAGAAAAGGTTACGAAGCGACTTGATGAGCTGTCACCAATCACGGCCATCCGCCAAGGTTTGAATGCCTTGGTATCTTCCGCTAAAGCACAAGCTGCGACTAAAGATTTCACCGGATTTATGAAAAGTTATGATACTCTCCTCAGCTTAAAAGCTACATATATGAAGCCCGGTGGTCCTTATGAATCCTATTATCGCCAGTTATCGACCGATTCAGGCATTTCTGACCAGTTCACAACCTACTTCCGAGAATTTAAGGAGCAGTTTCTTACCGAACTTGCTCAGAGCCAAGATGGAAACAAGAGTGAAGAAGACACTTTTAAATGGAATCTGTTGCAGATTCCCGATGCTTATTACGGAAGCGCTGCATCCAAGGAGGAGTTGCTAGCCTCCAAGTTCAAAAGTCATGATACAGCTAAACTAAAAGCCTTAGCAGGCACAGGAAACTTTACAGGCATGCTGGAGAGCACCCTCTCCATGATGAATGCTTACAGCCAGCATAGTTACGAAGCGCCATGGGTACTTGGGCAGGCAGAAAGTAGCGGAAAGATCATCCTGAACAAAGATCTAGAGAGCGATAACATCACCGCCTTTGCTGGGCATGCTGTTGCTTATCGTAATTTTGCAGGATCGGCAGGGATTACTTCATCCAAAGTACTAACCTTAGTAGATACTAGTAAAGCTAAACTACTTAAAAATGCCAAGCGCATGACCAGTAAAGGTCAATATGCTGAAGCTATTCAGCTATACAGTGATCTTGCTCCGTTAGAGGATACTTCTTCAATCATTGCCGCTACAAGATTGGCTTGGAATATTGCCGAGCCTGTGCGCCTTCTCCCGGGCGGTGAAGAGCAAGGCAGATATGGGAACGTCATCTCCAGCAAGGGACTACACGATAAGAAGGTCATTGTGGCTGGAACGGATAGCAATGGTGTCCTCTATTATGCAGCAATGAATAGCGACGAAAGTGTCATAACTTTAACTGGAAATATTTTACCAAAATTCGAGAGTCTGCGCAGTCTAACTTTTAATGACCAGCTTGCTGCCTCTTCAGGTTCTGGTGCACCCATGATTCTGGCTGAATCTGAGGTCGAAGGTGGACGTACCCTTTTTACAGCATATGAAATGAAATCGGATGGTATTTCGCAGTTGTTTTCAGTGTCTGGAGATAGCTACGAACTGCAGTCCGATGATTCCTTACTCGTATCTAACGCGGATCTCGGAGACGGTGTCGTTGGACAGACGGCACGTTATCGTAAAGTAGTTGGCAGCTATCAATTTGCTGAGATTGTTCAGGAGTATGCGGTAATTTCAGCTTCCGATGTAGCGCTTCATCCTTTTGAAAAGGTATCTTTTCACTGTGAAATCGTCGCAGATAACTTCGGTAATATGCTGGCTTATTCGAATGGGGTTTATACTTTGCTTCAAGGAGACTTGGGTTCCGTTACAGGTAACGCGTTAGTTAGTGGTCAATATCAGAACGGTTATCAGCTTGTTGGAACGGACATGGGAGAGCAATATGTGCCTGTGTTTGTGGTGGAATCCGTGGGTAGTATGAGTTTTGGACAGTAGAATATATGAGATAACTGCTTAGTCGAATTGTGAGATCGCTCATCGTGACGAATGAGAAACTTTATATTTACATGAACCTAGGATCACCATGTCCGCTTAGTTTTTTTGGCCAAGGGGTGTCGGTAGCCCGTCTATACTTGTGGTGTTCTTCTCTTGTCTATATTCTTTCAGACCTGCTTCGCCCTTTTGGATAGACCAACGTTGTAACGTCTCTCGCTCACCATCATAACTCATGAATGGGACCGAAAATCCGCAGGAAGTCTGTACCTTATGAACATCAATTAAAATGATCTGTCTAGCTCCAGGCAGAGGTGTAAAAATAGGGTACAGTGCTTCCCATTCTGATGAACCAGGCAGGATTACTGTTCCTGTTCCATACAGTCTCAGAATGTTCGGCGGTCCTTCAAACGCACAAAACATAACCGTCACTCTTCCATTTTCCAGCAGATGTGCGCTCGTCTCATTACCACTACCGGTCATATCGAGATAAGCCACTTGATTAGGAGACAAAATCCGCAAGCAATCATGACCCTTAGGTGACAGGTTAACATGCCCTTCTTCAGAAAGCGGCGCTGACCCTACGAAAAAAAGATGCTGCCGAAGAATAAACTCCTGATGTGCAGGTAATATAGCCGTGAATTGTTTTCCCATTTGGTGTTCTCCGTTTCATTTTGGTTTGTGTGTGATTTGTTGGGTGGGACTGTCATGCTCCATCGAACATATAAACTAAACCAGCTACTTCAGCTACACTTCCTTAGTTCAACTCCATCAAAACTCATCCACTTTACTCACTCAATAAGTTATTTCATTTACACTCCACTTGCTCCATCTCCTCCCAAACGGTTTGGATCATCATTAGGGTAAATGTAGGGTATTTTTACCCCTCTTTCTCGCTATTTGAGCTCTTTAGGGTAAATGTAGGGTATTTTTACCCCTCTTTCTTGCTAATTTGGCTCATTAGGGTAAATGAAGGGTATTTTTACCCCTCTTTTTTGCTTTTCGGGCTCTTTGCGGCAATTGTAGGGTATTTTTACCCCTCTTTCTTGCTTTTTGGGCTCTTTAGGGTAAATGTAGGGCATTTCTGCCCTTGAAGATTGCTACCTCGGCTAGACGCAGCTAATGTGGGAGATTTTTACCGTTCTGTTGCACCACTTCGGCCTAACACAGCGAATGGTACGAATTTTTTACCGTTTACTGGTTAACAACACATCCGCATTTAAATATGAAGCGTATTTACTCATTCCTTCTATTGATATATATTCGTTTTAATCGTTGAGTAACCCTTCACCCTCACCCAAGGGATTCAGCTCAACCGCGAAAAAAGGAACTGCCTCTCGGCAGCCCCCATATCCCCACGAAACATTTCTTTTAGCTAAAATATCTTTCACCCGATCTACTCAATCGCAATATAAATCTCCACCTGCGTGTTAGCAGGATCAAAATTCCGCGAATCATAAATTTCAAAATCGCCCGTGTAAGTTCTTACCTCTGTAGATGCCTTAAAATAAGCCCAAATCTCCCCCCATGCTTGCGAGACTACTTCAAATACCGGACCTTTTTTCGTCGTAAAAACCATATACTTGCTCTCCGGAACAGCCGCACTCACGATGCCTCTATCCGCTAAATATCTCTCCCCAGCCACTTCATGCCCAATCACAACGGTATAAGCTCCTGACGCATCACTCTCATAATCTGTATACAAGGCATAGATATACTCAGGCTTAACCGTATCCATCTGCCCCGCAATATTACTTTGGAAATACGTTTCCCACAGCCGCGATAAGCCCCCATCGGGACCCATTTCTACTTCATTTGTCGTACGTATGCTAACCCCAGCCAATGTCATTTTCGGTTTTTGTGCAAAATAAGTATTCATTATTCTCCCTCATTTCCTGTAATTGAGTTCAGTATACACAAGGGAAGTGGACATCTGTCTGTCCAGTTAGAGTAGAATTATCGATTTGGGTTATAAATGCATCAATGGGGTAATGCGATTATTTTTGGGGCAAAGGACTGACGGTAAACAAAGTCGTCAGCGCCATGAGCTCAGCACAGAATCCACATGGCGGACAGGAAGCAACGATCTTGGCACTCTACACATCGATGTATCACTGGGGAGCGATTGTCGCAGCACCAGGTTACACAGATCCCGTCACATTTGGAGCGGGAGGTAACCCGTACGGAACAAGCGTCAGTGTAGATGGAGACGGTAAAATGATCGAAGAGCAGGATCAGATCCGTGATGCTGTTTTTCATCAAGCGAAGCGCACCGTTGAAGTGGCCGGCTGGGTCCAAGCAGGCAAAAGTAAAAACGCCAATAGCCAAAACTAGACTTCCACCTATCGTTCGATATAGCAAACACCCCTCGGAGCTACCTAAGTAGCGTGTAAAACCGAGGGGTGTTGTTTATTTTATTTACTCTCCAGGATACTTAAGACCCCACTGCGCACGTATTTGATCCAGCAGTTTCAGAATCGCTAACGATTCATCCAGTGACATAACTGGGCTTTCTGTTAGCCCTGCTTGTAGACAACGTCCTACTTCCTCTGCTTCAAAACAATATCCAATAGAAGCTCGATCATCCACAAAGCTCTCTACCTTCTCATCCCCTATATAAAGCGAAGCAGATTTCGGGTTCACTAACGTCCCTTCAACAATTATACGGCCCTCTGTTCCAAACACATGCGCTTCCTCCAGCGTATTAAGACGAATACCACCGTTCAACGAAGCGGTTTTTCCATTGCCATAATTCAGCAGCATAGAGAAATGCTCGTCCACTCCAGTCTCACCAATATGCACCGTACTGGAGATAGATTCAGGATGAGGTCCAAACACCATCGAGGCAAAAGAAACCGGATAAATCCCAACATCCAGCAGCGCGCCTCCGCCCAGCTTCGGATTCAGCAATCTGCTTTCCGGATTCCAGTCGGTGCGAAATCCTAAGTCTGCCTTCACCAAGCGAACTTCACCGATTCTACCCTCGGTGATCCATTCTCTAACCTTCACAATCGCCGGGATGTAACGACTCCACATGGCCTCCATCAGGAACAGCTTATGATCTCTAGCGTAGGCCACCACTTCTTCTAGTTCTCCGCTATTCACGGTAAAAGGCTTCTCACATAGGACAGCTTTGCCTGCACGTAGCGCCAATAATGCATTTTCTTTGTGAAAAGGATGGGGCGTTCCAATATATACCGCGTCTACATTCGGGTCATTTACCAATTCCTCATAAGTAGCATAAGCATGTGGTACTCCATGATCCCTCGCGAATTTATCTGCACTTTCCTGTGAACGCGAACCCACGGCATATGCCACGCCATTGCTGGCGTGAGCTAAATCAGTAACAAACTGATGGGCAATCCAGCCTGTACTGAGAATTCCCCATCTTACCTTGTAAGCGTTATCCATTTTCATATGCATGTTCCTCCTAATCCTTCTGCTAAGTCTCTTTTAATTCTATCAGACCATTCTAATAAATGTATAGGAACTGATGCCAGCAAACACCACCGTCACCACCAAAATAGCAATATTCCAGATCCTGCTCAAAGCCGCTGAATGCTCGTTAGAACTCTGAATAAACGCTTTTTGCAAAAGGAACTGCAGGAATTTCATGATTATAAATCCCAAACATCCAAGCCCGCTTTGCAAAATAACCTCCAGACTAGACTTACTTACAAATCTATCAGCCATGTTCCCATCGTAATGGATCGGGACCCTATCAGGCATTTTGGAATATAGGAATAAATAAATAGCTACAGGAATTAAGGCTACCACACCGCTTAAGATCATCATCAGTTTGGTTTTGGACAACATTAATAACCTCCTTATACGGAACAATAATCTCTAGTTATTCTCCTTCCACTTCAATTAAAAATATCCGTTCCTTAAATCCACCACGACTTTCAGCTTTCTCCGCACGAAGCTCCTCCAGCTCTGCGCTATTACTTCCATGGGTCTCCGCCAGCGCTTGAATTACTTCCAGCATGTCGGCAAGCTCCTCTAGAGCTTCTTCATTACTCACTGCCCGAAAATACTCCTCCGACTCTTCTTTCAATTTTTTACGTAGTTCAGTTATGTATTCTTTGGACTCTAATATTCTTGTTTTAAAGTCTTTACCTTGAGAAGCTATCAGGTTGGGAATTCCGTCACGCACTAGCTTTTCATATACGGGCACTTAAGTTCTTCCCTTCTACTTGATGTTCAGACTGCCTTCACACTTGATCTGACCCCACCATTAGCCGTACTACAAAAGGAATATCTGCAGGAGCAAAAGTGAACTGACCGAGTGTAGTTGGAAACACCCACCTATATTCATCGTGATCGACAAGTTCAATTACACCTCCCAGATATCGGGCTTTCCAAGCAAACAGTCTGATCTCGACACTTCCATAGTTGTGCTCGTTCACGCCAAAGCTTTCATAGGGAAGGATTGTTATCCCCATCTCCTCCTGAAGCTCTCTTTGCAGACAATCTGCGATGCTTTCATCCTGCTCTATTTTGCCGCCAGGAAATTCCCACAGACCTGCCTGAGATTTACCTTGCCTGCGCCGAGCAATAAGAATCTGTCCTTCTTCATTATGTATAATCGCTGCCGCCACCTGGATCACAAGGAACACCTCCTTTATTGCTTTTTATTAGACAGATACTTCTATTAAAACATACATTTCATTCCAAACCAAAGAGACTCTCCCAAAAGCTATTAGGCCCGGGAAAGTCTCTTCCGTACAGTTTCTCTATAAATTCACAGCAAAGTCTTCTTTACGGAAAGACTACTATTTCGTCAATACAAGCTCTAATCGAACCTCAAGATTGTTCTCCGTATCCAGCACAACGGTGTGTGGATTGCTTAAGCCAAAATCAGAAAAAGCCACTGTTGTTGTACCCGACAGCATCAGCTGTCCACCACTGTACGCTGCTTGAGACTGGAAGGTAACATCCTTTTCTACACCCTTCACTGTAAGCGCTCCTTGCATTTCAACCGGCACAGTGGCTCCTTCGGTCCATTCCGTTGGCAGCTCCGAGAATGATTTAACGACAAACGTAGATTGTGGAAATTCCGTAACGGCTAGAAAGTCTTCCCCTTTTACATGCTCATCTCTTTGACCATTACCAGAGTCCAGAGCGCTCATATCTACTGACCCTTCTCCAACCATCGAAGTAGAATCTTCTATATTAACTTTCCAGGTACCTTGAACTTTGTTATCCACGAAGTTTACTGTTTCTTTAGAGGTGGTTACTGACCAATATACTTTAGAAGCATCCGTAACCGTCCAATCACCGTTTAATTGGTCGGCTGTGACCGTCGCTCCTGCTGGTGCTCCAGTGTTAGTCGTGCTTTCTCCATTACCGGCTGTTGTGGCTTGCCCTGGAATCACGGACTCGATCTGTACATTATTGCCCAGCGATTTATCCAGCAATGTATAACCTGTGACTACTCCTACGATAATGACTCCGGCAGCGATCAAGGCTATTCTTTTTCTCTTCATCCTGTTCCCTCCAATATTCAAAATATTCTGTATATTTTCAAGCTCGTCCCTCATTCTAACAAAGCAATAAGTCGGGAAGAAGTCAGAGCAGAGCGAGCTATGATGTGTTAAACTTGTCGTAATTTTATAGATTGGAGGACCACCACATGATGAGATCCATTCTAATTGTTGAAGATGAGGAAGCTATCTCCAGGGTCCTCAGTGCCTATCTGAAAAAAGCAGGCTTCCATGTCACCCGTGTAGCCGACGGACGTGCTGCGCTGGAGTCTTTTGCTATAACACCTCCCTCATTAGTATTACTCGACATCATGCTGCCAAACATGGACGGCTTTGAACTGCTAAAGCTGATCCGTGAAAAAAGCAGCTGTCCCGTGATCATGCTCACCGCAAGGGACGGGATCAATGACCGACTAGCCGGTCTCGACGGTGGTGCGGATGATTATATGTCTAAGCCCTTTATTCCTGAGGAAGTGGTGGCACGCGTGAATGCTGTGTTACGCCGTCCTTCACAGTGGTCCGATGGCAGCCGCAAACGGCATTATGGCAGTTTGTTTATCGACTTTACTGCACGAGCTGTCTTTTTAAACGGGGTTGAGATGAGTCTTAGTCCACGTGATATGTCAGTCATGTTATTTCTGGCTGAAAGACCTAATCAAATATGTACTCGCGAGCAATTAATAGAACATGTCTGGGAGATGGATTACGAAGGAAGTGACCGAGCCGTGGACTTGTCTATCAAAAGACTTCGCCAAGCGCTGTCGCATTGGCCAGTAGATGAGGGGGAAATCCGTACCCTGAGAGGGACAGGATATCAATTATGGACAACCTAAAGAAAAGCAGCCCCAAACGTACTTCGATTCTCTCCTATTGGACGATTCGTTACCTGCTCATCATTAGTGTTGGCCTCCTGCTAACTGCACTAACGACGTTCTGGTGGATCCAACAAGAAGCTATGAGTAACCGGATGCAGACTACTGGATTATTAGCACAGGAGATTGCCGACCGGAGCGTAAATCGTGAGGGTTCAATAGAGATCAGCCAAAATCTTGGAATGCTCATTGAAGACCGAAAACGATTCTTCAAGTTAACCGTAGAAATGTGTGTAATCATTACGGATCAGCAAGATCAGATGCTGTTCTCTATGCCACCACTAACTGAAGATGAGATGAGGCATAAACTTAATGATAGCCTTAACGACTCTCGCAGTCCGGAGTTCAAAGCTGCAGTAGCGTCCATACAATCGGATGGCAAAACGCTGGGACAGGTGATTGTCCTTCAATCCAAGAAATCGCTGAGGCATATCCCTCAGGAGGAGATCATTTTTTTCTCCATCCTGTTGCTATTTCTAATCATATTAAGTTGGCTAACCATTTACCTCTTGTCTCGTAAACTGGCAAAACCGATCCAGAAAGTAGCCAAAGCAGCCGCTCAAATCAGTCATGGCCGTTATGATATCGTTCTGGATAAGGACGCCAAAGAACGAGAAATCCATGAACTGATGTTGTCTTTTGAAGAGATGGCAGGCAAGTTACAACAATTTGAGCAGTCCCGTGCGGTTATGTTAGCCGGTGTATCCCATGAACTAAAGACACCAGTAACCTCTATTAAAGGCCTAATCCATGCCGTTCGTGAAGGGGTTGTCGAAGACGATGAAGCTGTGGAATTTCTAGATATTGCTTTGCAGGAAGCTGGACGATTGCAACGGATGGTTGCCGATCTTCTGGATTACAACGCACTGACTGCAGGAATCGTCTCTGTCCGTCACGATCGACTGGATGCCGTGCCACTGTTATCTGAAATCGTGTATCAATGGAAGCTGACACAAGCGGATGAAGTTGCAGAGCCTATGCTCCATATGCCAAGAACTCCCTTATTTTTGTGTGGGGACCCGCTACGTATCCAACAAATCATCGTCAATTTACTTAATAACAGTGTACAAGCCAAAGCCCCAGACCGAATGGTGCAGCTTACAGTAGAGCTGCTTGAACAGCAAGGTCATGGCATGGCGGAGATTCGTGTTCAGGATAATGGGCTGGGCATCTCATCAAATCATAGTGAGCACGTCTTCGAGGCTTTTTTCCGAGGTAGCGACAAACAGAGCACACTACGGGGTCTGGGACTCGGTCTCACCTTCAGCCGTCTTTTAGCCGAATCTATGAACGGAAGCCTTGTGCTTGAGAAGCACTCCCAGGAAGGCTGTACCTTCGTGCTGTCTCTGCCGCTTGATCACTAAAAAATAGTCTGCGGGCCATCGTCATGGTATAATCATGTGCACAATCACACCGAAAACCGGAGGCTGTATATGCTTACTTTTGAACAAAAATTAGCGATTCTCGACTCTTACCCCCAACTGGAACGTAAAAACGTATCCCTTGGGCGCGTGAACTATCACTACGAGGAAAGCCAGCATGATAAGAAAACCGTTGCTTACCATCTGCATCCTAATGGGAATGGTTATGTGTTCGCAGGCTTATTGCGGGGCTATGAGGCAGATGATAAGGGCTTTGTGAACATTCGCGACTACTCGGAATCCGAGCTGCGGAGTCTGTTGGATGCCTCCATCACCTCACTGTCTATCTACATTCCAGACGCCCCTGTAGCCAGCAAAAGAAAGAAAAAGGCTGCGGCAGCCGCCGACTCACTCTGGACTAATGATGAGGGCCATACACTGACTCTAAAACTTGAGGATGATTTATGGTATGTCTATGCCGACCTTAATCTAGAAATGGCCTTTGAGACCCTTGAGGAAGCTAAAGAATATTTAGCAGAAGAGGGATTTACAGCACAGGGGTAAGCAGGGGTAATAACAACTCCTATCAGAAAAAAATAAAAAGAGGTGTCCTAACAGCCATTTGTTTTGGCGATTTGGACACCTTTTTTCAGTTGCGCGCTTGCAAGCTCTACCCAAAACTTCGCTAATAAAAAACATTAATAGCCCCTCTAACTACCGAGGCCATCATTCAATAATTTGTAGTATAAAAAGAATACTACCACTAAAACCCAAATTATGGTTAGATGAAGGGGAAGCTATATCCTAAAGGGAAAGAAGCGTGAACGCACATGAGTTTTGAAATCGTAGAAGCCACTATACCGGAGATTCAAGCTGCATTAGAAGCCGGAGAAATTACGTCAAAACAACTAGTTCTCATGTATTATGAACGCATAGCTGATCATGACAAAAATGGCCTGACGATTAACTCTGTGCTGGAGATCAACCCTGATGCATTATTTATCGCAGAATCTCTAGATGTTGAACGTACGATCAACGGCTCCCGGGGCCCCCTGCACGGCATACCTGTGTTATTGAAGGATAACATCAATACAGGGGATAAAATGCATACTAGCGCAGGCTCGCTGGCTTTGGCGAATTCTTTTGCCGGGGAAGATGCGTTTATTGTTACCAAACTGCGTGAAGCCGGAGCAATCATTATGGGTAAAGCCAATATGACCGAATTCGCCAATTTTATGACAACCGGCATGCCCTCCGGATACAGCTCCCGCGGCGGGCAAGTCCTTAACCCCTACAATATATCTACACCAACAGGTGGCTCCAGTGCAGGTTCTGCAGTAGCTGTCGCTTGTAACTTTTGTACAGTTTCTGTCGGCACAGAGACCTCGGGATCGATCCTTAACCCTGGTAACTTGGGCTCCATTATTGGCATTAAGCCAACCGTTGGACTGCTCAGCCGTTCGGGAATCCTTCCGCTATCCAATACACAAGATACTGCTGGCCCTATGGCCAGAACCGTTCGTGATGCCGTTCTGCTGCTAAACGCAATGCTCGGCAATGATACTCAAGATGCAGCTATGGGAACGAACATAGGTAGAATCCACGAAGATTACACTGTATTTCTAGACGAGAATGGCTTGCAAGGCGCGCGTATAGGTATCCCGCGTGATTATTATTTCGAGGAGCTGACAGATGAACAACTTGCACTGTTCAATGCTTCCGTAGATAGAATGAGAGAGCTTGGGGCTACTATTATTGATCCTGCGGATATTAAGACTGCCCGGGAAATTAGTTATTCTTCTGTGGTATTGAATGAATTCAAAACAGCCTTGAACGCTTATTTATCTCGCTTGGGCCCTGGGGCACCGATGCGAACCTTAAAGGATATTATAGATTTTAACCATGCACATCCTGTGGAGACTTTGAGATATGGTCAAGCTACGTTAATAGATGCGGAATATACCTCTTCCGGCACACAAACCGAACCAAAGTATTTGCTCCACCGTGCGACTGACCTAAAACTATGTAAGGAAGAAGGCATCGACGCCACCATGAAGGAGCACAATCTGGATGCCCTGCTGTTCCCCGCCGATTTCGGCGCCAGAATTACCTCCAGAGCAGGATATCCGTCCATCGTTGTGCCTTCCGGTTATACATCAGCAGGCGCCCCCTTCGGTGTAACCTTCTCAGCGAAAGCTTATCAGGAGCCTACACTCATCAAGCTCGCCTATGCTTATGAACAAAACTACAAGGTGCGAAAAGCACCATCACTAAAGAGTTTTATCTGATCACTTCTTATATCAAAAAGCCCGTAAACGGTGATGGTCTCATTCACTGTTTACGGGCCTTTACTTTTCCAAAATCTACATATACTTACTCATAGTCACGTTGATTCTCTTCATCGGCAATATTCTGAATTTCATCAGAGTGAATTAGAAACAACTCATACTCTCCTTCAGCATGCAGCTTCAGCGCCCGCTCTTTAAAAAACTTCGGACTCCCCTCCGCCGCATCCTCATCATAAAAGAGCAATATTCCGTCACTTTTGCGGAACAACAAATCGTCTCTAGCCCGAAACTGCCAGCTACCGTCATAAGGAGCATTACTGACCGCCCCGAAGAAATCCGCACCCGCAATAATACGCCGATACTCGTTCTGCTTTTCTTCTTTCCATTTCTCTTCCTGTCCGGTATGCGCTGTAATGATCCCAAGCTTTAAGTCCGGATATTGCAGCTTAAGTTCGCTCACCACTTCGCATGCCCACAGATCCACACCATACTGGCCGGGCGTAATCACCCATTCCACGCCTTCTTCAATCAAAGGTTTTAATCGGTTAGCTAGTGCCTTTTTAATATAAGGAATCCCTGGATGCTTATTGTCAAAAATACCGAGCTCGTGCGCACGATACCCCGTTACTAGTAAAGTCTTCATGTGCTGCCTCTTTCCTGAACGTTGGCTTATCCTTTAAGTCCACATATTTGTTCATTATATAACATTTGCATATTTCATTTCTTTAGGCAAACTCTCAGCGGAAATTAAGCAAACTTTCAGAACTGTTTGTTATATTTCTCCTAATCTATCTTTAACCTACTAAGGAGGAATAAAAAATGAGAAAGTTCGTCCCTATTCTAATATCTGGAGGCCTACTCGCTTCTCTATTATTGGCTGGCTGCAGCGCGAATTCGGAGGCCGAAGGAACAACTGCTGCAAATAACCAAGCAGACAGGGGTTCAGCAGCCAAACAACCACAAGCAAACGGCGATCAACAGAATGGCGGACCTAATATGTCCATGAATTTCGGGAAGATTAAGAGTGTAAGCGATACTACCCTAACCATCTATAAATCGGACATGTCTATGCCCCGACAAGGTGCTGGAGAAGGTGACGGGCAGAACAGTCAAGGCAGTACCCCGCCGGAAAGACCTGATGGCGATCAAAGTACAGGAAATGGCGCTGCGCCCGAGGGTGGGATGCCACAAGGGGAAATGCCGGAAGGTGGCGGAGGACAAGGCGGTGGGCCACAGGGAGGTAGAATGCAGCAAAGCTTCTCCGATGAAACCACAGACATTACGATTGATGCGGATACTAAAATCGTAGCGGTTACCTTCGACAATGGCACGCGTCAAGAAAATGCGATCACCTTAGCAGAACTGAAGGCTGATGATATTATCCAATACACACTTAAATCAGATTCCACCGTGGCGGAGAGCATTACATTAAGTAATGGCAATCCGGGTGGAGCTACTCCAGATGACAGCGCGAGCAGCAGCAGCTAATGAAATGCTGCACCACAAAAAAAGATCTCCGGGGACAAGCTGGTTCCCCGGAGATCTTTTTATATATACTACGAATTAGTTCTTATCTGACAAAATCAATACTCCACGGGCTGGCACAACAGCAGAACCGCTAACCTTATTGCCAGTCAGAAGATCCGTACGCTCAGTAGCACCAATATCCGCACTCAAATCACCAGTGGTGTGGTTCAGCAAGAATAGGTAGGATACGCCTTCCTTCACACGTTGCACAGATTCGATACCTTCCGGTGCAGTTACTAGCGGCTGAATGTTCTTGTCGGCACACAGATTGGCTAAGAATCCTTTCAAGAATCCCGCTTCTGGGCTGGTAGCCACGTAATACGCTTTACCTTCACCAAAGTTATTCACCGTCAAGGCTGGCATTCCTTTATAGAAATCAGATCCGTACTCTGCCAAAACCTCAGCACCTTCGGCATGAATCAGATCGCAGAGCAGATCACATTTGTAAGAACCACTCAAATTGCCCCACGCTTTGTCCATCACAATCTCATTGCTCATCCCTGGCAGCAGTGCATCAATTTCCTCAGCCCAGATCCCGAGTACGTTGCGCAGTTCCCCAGGGTAGCCACCTACGGTTACGAGGTCGTTCTCATTAACAATTCCGCTGAAATAAGTCGTAATGAATGTACCGCCTGCTTTTACAAAAGCTTCAACCTTCTCAGCAAAACCCGGCTTAACCATATACATCACAGGTGCGATTACAATCTCATATTTGAACAGATTCTCTTCTACACCGATCATATCGGCTTCGATATTTTGTTGGTAGAGTGCATCATAATATTTATGGATCTCATTCACATAATCCAAAGCTACGGATGGTCCGCTTGAAAGGTTGATGGCCCAGCGGTTTTCCCAGTCATAAATAATCCCTACTTTAGCTGCACTACGCGCATCCAATAGCTGATCTCCAAGCTGTCCCAGCTCTTTACCTAGCTCAGCGCATTCACGGAATACACGCGTATGCTCATGTCCGACATGCTCAATAACAGCTCCATGATACTTCTCACATGCACCAATTGAACGACGCAGCTGGAAGAATAGAACAGTGTCTGCACCACGCGCAACAGCCTGATAACTCCACAAGCGCATAACCCCTGGACGTTTCAAAGAGTTATAGGGCTGCCAGTTCTGCTGGCTTGGCGTTTGCTCCATCAGCATGAACGGTTGTCCATTCTTCAATCCACGCATGAGATCATGCGCCATGGCTGTAAAGCTGACCGGAGTATCGAGTGAAGGATAGTTGTCCCAAGAAATAACGTCCATATGTTTAGCCCACTCAAAATAGTCCAATTCATCATAAAAGCCCATCAAGTTAGTGGTAACAGGTACATTAGGACTGTGCTCCTTAATCGCATCGCTCTCAATTTTGTAGCATTCCAGCAAGCTATGAGACATAAATCTACGGAAGTCTAAGGAAATGCCTTGGAAGTTGGTGCGGTTGCCATCCCATTCTTCACTCAGCTCACTAGGCAGTACAATTTCTTCCCAATCATAAAACGTATGTCCCCAAAAACGTGTATTCCACGCTTTGTTTAATGCATCCAGAGAACCATAACGATCCTTCAACCAGACACGGAACGCCGCTTCAGATAAATCAGAATAATCATAGTTACTGAACTCATTCGAAACGTGCCAAGCTACAAGCGCCGGATGATCCTTATAACGTTCAGCCAGCTTTCCTGCCAGCTTCGCTGCAAACTTGCGGTAAACCGGACTGTTTGGATTCGAGTTATGACGTCCACCGAACTTGCGTTTTCTGCCCTTCACATCAACACGAGTAACTTCTGGATAACGATGAGCCATCCAAGCTGGGTGCGCTCCTGTACCTGTTGCCAGACATACGTAAGTACCATTTTTATATAGTCTATCCATTAATTCATCTAGTGATGAGAAATCATAAGTGTCTTCGGAAGGTTGGATCAGCGCCCAGGAAAACACATTAATTGTGGCAACATCAATTCCTGCCAGTTTAAACATACGCTCATCCTCTGCCCATACAGGCGCATCCCATTGCTCTGGATTGTAATCTCCACCGTACCAAATCTTAGGTAATTTATCGTTAATCACACTTCGCACATCCTTTATAGTATAATTATATATATATTGTAATCGGTTAACCTGACGCTATAAATATAAAATAATCTTCCCAGCATATAAGAATATGGAACTAAGAGGAGATGGAGTCATTGAAGGGAATCGTGCATCGTAGAATTGTGTTCCCCCATGAGGGTGGACAGGATCTACCTATCACATTAGACAGTATCGGTCACAATCATCAACAGGAAAAAGTATCCCGCTTAGATGGCTACGAAACCTATCATTGGCTCCAAACGGCGTCTGGTGAAGGGGTGATTCATTTTGAGAATAAAAGCTTCTCCCTTCCCGCAGGCAGTGGTGTATTACTTCTCCCCTATACTCCACATCGCTATGAAGCTTCGGCTGCTAACTGGAGCACCTCTTATTTAACGTTCGGAGGCAGCTCTGCAGGGTCTATTTTGGAGACGCTGGGGATGAATATGAATTCTTTTTACCGCTGGGAAAAAGAGGCGCCTCTCTCCAAGCTGCTAAGAGAAATACTTGATCAGTATGATGCCTCACAGGACATGTTTGGTCTGACTGCCTCCACTGATGCTTATCGCTTTCTGCTTACTTTAAGCAAATATGGGCAACTGCATAACAACACAACGATATCCCGCAATGTGGATAAGCTGCAGCCGCTTCTGAAATGGATGGACAGCCATTATGGTGATCCTGATCTCGGACTTAACGATCTAGCCGATCAGCTCGGCGTCTCAGGGCGATATCTCAACAATCTATTCATACAAACCTTTGGGCTATCTCCTTATGCCTATTTCGTACGGCTACGTATCCGTAAAAGCAAAGAAATGCTCGTAAGCCAGCCGGATCTTACTGTAAAAATCATCTCGCAGAGAGTAGGCTTCCGTGATGTTAGCCATTATGTTGCCACCTTTCGCAAGCAGTCAGGAACTACACCGGAGCAGTTTAGACGACTTCACTAATACTCTAAGGTGTACAGCTTAATCGCCTCCTGCATAGTGGAATGCTACATAAGGTTTCGTATGATAGAGCTCATCGCTGTGTAGATCTCATTAGTATGGGCATGTGTGTCAGAGTAACTGCATTTTGTACACTTAAATCAGCCTGTTCAGCAGAAAATATCCATATAAGTGTATTCTGTGCAGTTATATCCTCGACATTTGGCTGTGAACCGCGATACTTCGCATTATAGCTGTACTAAATACAACTAAATCCATTTCATAGGCCGAGAGCATAAAATAAGTGTAGAAAGTGCAACTATTCTGTATCAAACCAACTCTCCGTTCCTTCCAGTTCAGCTATTCCGCATCGTACCAACTGACTTGTCTCGACAGCTACAGTCTCCGCCAAAAAGTGTATTCTATTGCACTTCATACATTAGAATGCCCTTTTCCATCTCATTTCGAGCATTCTATTGCACTTCGTGCATTAGAATCTGGTGAAACCCATCAAAATGGACGTTTCCCACCAATCTGATTGCACAATCTGCAACAGATCTCAAATCCCCCCACCCAAAAAGGAATTCTATTGCACAGAGTGCAATCACAATCACAATCACATTCACATTCACATTCACAAGGATTCGATCATACGCCGAAGGAGATAAGAATGCCCTTCCCATCAACGGTTACTTAGAATCCTACATCTCCAGAATTTCCACACCATACGGCTCAAGCTGCAGTTCTCCTGAACAAATCGATTGATTCAGCAGACTGTTATACTCCTGTGGTAACGGGATCGTCACAGACTCCCGGCTCAAATTAAGCAAGAATAAGAAGCTTCCTTGATCTCCCGAACGCACAGAGGCCTGTACTCCATCCGGCAAACCCTCAAATCTAAACAGCCCCTGCTGTTTGGAAAGGCGCACCAATAAAACTGACCAGAATCTCTCTTCCATATGAGTCCCAAAGTAATAAACCTGACCTTTTCCAAAAGCATTGACGGTTACAGCCGGAGTTCCACTATAGAAATCATCGCCATACCACGCAATCGGCCATGCCACAACAGGTCTCAGGATGTCGCACCACTGCGTGCATTCATATTGGTTCCCCTCAGCATCAACGACCTTATGGGTTTCAGCACCTATTGGATCATACTCCAGCACTTCAACCCCTGTGCAATAGCTCAGTAGCCCCGGTAGTGGCTGCATGACTGCGATGTTATTTGTAGTTTTCACGCCACTTCGATTGGTAATAAGCAAAGTTCCGCCAGCTAGTGCAAAATCCTCCAAACTACGTACGATCTCCTCATCCAGCAAATATAAATTCGGAGCAATCACTACTTTATATCCATCCAGCGATTGTCTAAGATCGATAACATCGCAACCCATACCGAGCTTCGTCACTGCACGGTGTATCTGTTTAATATTCTCATAATAATCGAATCCTTCAGCCTGAGGCTGAATATCCAGCGCTGCTTTCTCTTCATGAGAATGGAGTATAGCTACTTCATTCTTTAGCGTCGTTCCAGTTAGCTTCTCCCCGAGTGTATTAACCTCATGGCATAACTGAGTGAACTCCGCAAACCTTCGTCCTGGGACATTGCTGTGATCAATCAGTCCGTGCCAGAATTGCTCTGCTCCCGCGACTGCACTACGCCAGCGGAAATGAACGACGGTATCCGCACCTCTGGCTATCGTCTGCCACGCATAAGCACGAATCATCCCAGGATACGGCGTTCTCCACATCGGCATCCAACAACCTGGTGAACCACTTAGCTGCTCCATGATCCAGAAGTTTTGACGTTTAATACCACGGGTTACATCTAGTGAAAGTGCTCCGCTATATGGTGTTGTCGCTTGCTTGGTTGGCGAAGTATTCGGATAATAGTCAAATGCAGCGACATCCAGATCAGCACCGACTGCGTACATATCCAGACGCTGTGGATAGCTATGAAAGTTATGAGTGATAAAATGCTGCGGACAAACAGACCGCAAAATATCAATCTGGGTCTTCTGGAATGCTACCACCGAATCCCACTGAAACCGCTGATAATCTAGCAGGAATGATGGATTCTGATGTGGTGATCCGCCCAGTGGAACAGTAAGCTCATTCCAATCGCTATATTCTCCACTCCACACAACCGTTCCCCACTCTGCATTCACCCGATCAAGGCTACCATATTTGGCTTTCACCCAATTGCGAAACGCTATATTACAAGCATCACAATGACAATCTAACATCCCGAATTCATTATCAGTCTGCCAACCAATAACGGCCGGGTGTTTACTATAGTGCTCCGCAAGTCGCTGCGTGATACGACTTCCGTATTCGCGCAAAGATGTACTATTATAGCAGCGGTGTCCGCGTACCCCTGGATGAAAGGTCTCTCCCTTCGCAAATACCGGCAGCACGTCTGCAAATTTCGTAGTTAACCATCTAGGAGGTGTAGCTGTGGGCGTACCAATCACAACCTGTAATCCATACTTATGAAAAAGATCCAGCGCGCGGTCCAGCCACCCGAACTGGTAATTGCCCTCCGCTATCTCTAACCGGCTCCATGCAAACTCGGCGACTCGAACTACCTTGACACCTGTTTCCTTCATTAATTTGATATCTGGTTCCCACATGGATTCTTCCCAATGCTCCGGGTAATAGTCCACACCTATCTGAATAAGATCATATCGCTTCACCGGCGTCCTCTCCCCCTATCTTGTTATCACCAAAATAAAAGGCGCTCCCCGTCTCATAATGATGAGGTATACGGAGAACGCCTTTGTTAACCACTAGTCCATTTTAATCTTCTTTATGAACGAGCTTCACTTATTTCTTAAGCTTGTCCCAAGCTGCTTGCATGCCTGTCATCCAGCCATTCACATCAACCTTGCCAGCGATCATCTGTTGAATCACACTAGCAAATTCTTGAGTTACACCATCAGGGAATTTAGAGGATTGCAAACCATATACTTTGTCTTCTTTTACATAGTTCCATACGTCAGATCCAAGCTTACCGATATCTTCAGGAGTTGCTTCGATGGTGGACAACGCAGGGATGAATTTCCATTTTTTAACGATGTACTCTTTACCCATATCTGAAGTTACCAACCAGTTCAAGAATGTTTTAGCTTCTTCTTTAGATCCGGAATCTTTGTTGATAACAAGGTTTGCAGGAATACCTACAGTCATTTTGTCATTCTTTGCAGCATCTTCATTGATTGGCATAGGGAACATACCGATGTTCATGTCAGGTGTAATGTTATCAACAAGGGTTTGTGCCCAGTTACCTTCTTGCATCATTGCAGTTTCACCTTTAGCAAACATAGCCAAGTGAGTGTTAGCATCTGTAGTCAACGGATTTTTTTGTCCGTATTTCAAAGTCAAGTTGAGCAAGTTGCTCCAATCTTCAAACACTTTGTTACCTACGATTGTACCGGTACCATCATTCAAGCTCTTAATGAAGCCATTTACATCATCTTGTTGAGCGAATGCTACGCTGATCCCTTGGTTACCAAGGAGCCACCATTCTTGATACGCATTACCAAAAGGAGTTACGCCAATCGCTTGCAATTTCTTAGCTGCATCTTCTAGTTGTGACAATGTTTTAGGAGTTTCAGTGATGCCTGCTTTTTCGAACAGGTCTTTGTTATATACAAAACCAATTCCTTCAAGGTTCATTGGCATACCGTACACTTTACCGTCTTTAGTCATTGGCTCTGCTGCCATAGGAATCAGATCTTTCACCCAAGGTTGATCGGATAGATCTTCCATCTTATCTCCCCAAAGCTCCATTTCAGCATATCCACCATTTGAGAAAATGTCAGGCGCGTCGCCGGAAGCAAACTTAGTCTTCAGTGCTGCAGCGTAATCGGCACCACCACCAACGGTTTGAATATCCAGCTTGATGTTAGGGTGTTCTTTTTCAAATTCAACCTTAAGCTCATTAAGACCTTCAACGATTTCAGTTTTGAATTGAAAGATCTTAACCGTCTTTACTTCACCTTTATCTGTGCCAGCGCTTCCATTTTGTGAGTTACTAGAAGCGTTATTGCCTCCACCGCATGCTGTTAATGCTAAACTCATAGCCATTACTGCCGAAAGTGCAACTGCCGAGCGTTTCTTATTCATTATATTTTCCCCCTTAAGATAGTGGACTACTTATGAAATATTTGGAACGGAGGGCTCGGTGTTAACCTTTCACCGAGCCAGCCGCTATTCCCTCAACAATGTAACGCTGCATGAACAGATAGAAAATGATAATTGGAGCAATCCCGATTACGAGAGCCGGAAGCGCCATATCCCATTGTTTGGTGTATTGACCAAAGAAGGAGAAGGTCGCCAGCGGAATGGTCCGAAGTTCTGGTGCCTGAAGAATCAAGGAAGGCAGCAGATAGTCATTCCATATCCCAAGTGCATTAAGCACGATCGTTGTCATTACCATTGGCTTCAGCAAAGGAAGTACTATACGGAAGAATACGGTAATTGGATTACATCCATCAACTGTAGCCGCCTCTTCAATTTCAAGCGGAACGGACTTGATAAAGCCGTGGAATAGAAAGATTGCCATTGGAACACTGATCCCTAGATTCGTGATAATCAAACCCAGGAAGGAGTTGTTTACTCCCATTACATTTACAACTTTCAAGATTGGAATCATGATCGTTTGAAACGGAACAACCATTGCGGCTACGAACAACAGTAACAAAAACTGATTAAATTTCGTATTCGCCCGAACCATACGATAAGAAGCCATCGCACTAAACAGAGAGATTAGAATAACACTGATAACAGTTATGATAACCGAATTTCGGAAAGCTTCACCGAAACGTGCCAATTTCCAAGCACTTGTATAGTTCGACCACATAAATGTCTGTGGCCAGCTTGCAGCATCACTCAGAATTTCACCGAACGATTTCACTGAGTTTGCTAGCAAGAAATAAAATGGAGACAGGAAGAGCAGGGCCAGAAGAATCATCAACACTTCCACGCCGATATTCCATCTGCTTTTTGTCTTGGCGTTCATTAAGCTTCTACCTCCTTGCTCTTCGTAATACGGACTTGAATCAGGGTGATAATCGCCACGATAACGAAGAACAGCAGCGCTTTAGCAGTACCCAGACCGTAACGATTGTTCAGGAAGGCTTCATTGTAAATATTCATAGCAACCGATTCAGTAGATTTGAACGGTCCACCTTTCGTTAAGGAAAGGTTAAGGTCGAACATTTTGAAGGACCAAGAAATGGCTAAGAACAAACCAATAGTTACAGCAGGCATAATTAATGGAACTACAATGTTGCGTAGCACCTGCCAACGAGAGGCACCATCAATATCAGCCGCTTCCAGGACTTCTTTCGATACGTTACTGAGAGAAGCGATGTAGATAACCATCAGATAACCGGAAGACTGCCAAACAAAAACCATTACAATCGCCCAGAAGCCGGTTGTTGCATCACCCAGCCAAGGAAGATTAAAGAACGACCAGCCTGTGAGTTCTCCCATTGTTGCGAACCCTTTGATGAAGATAAATTGCCAGATGAACCCGAGCAACAATCCCCCAATAACGTTCGGCATAAAGAAGATCGTCCGAAGCATGTTACGTGTCTTTAATGGTTTCGTTAACAGATAAGCTAGGAAAAACCCTACCACATTAGTCAAAATTACACCTAACACAGTAAATCTTACGGTAAACCAAAAGGAAGACCAGAAGTCGGGGTCATTCGTAAATATAGTGGTGAAGTTTTGAAATCCGACCCAACTTACATTACCGGATACACCGTTCCAGTCTGTGAAGGAGTAATACATCCCCATGATAAATGGGATAATCGTTATTAAGGTAAAAAACAAAACTGCAGGACCAACGAAGAATACCTGTTGACCTAACTGGGACAACTTAGTGCCGCGCATTTATTGTCCCCCCCTTTCTTTTGCTCACTTACTTGTTTATGCTTTATACACATATTATCTGTTTTTTTGAGCGCACCTCACACCTACGGAAGTGATCTTTCAGGTGTAAAATATTGATCGGATGTGACAAATTTCGATGAAATGGAACACGATTCGCACAAAAATGATCGTTTTCATCCTACTTCCAACACTAATTTGTATTATGGCCACGATGTTTATAAGCTACCACTTTAGTACTCAATCCTTAAGAACAAGAGCAGTAGATGAGAATACGAACCTTCTCTTTCAAGGTACTAGAAACATTGAAAGTCTGATTCAGGAAATCAATCGACTCTCCCTTATCGTCTATTCAGATTCAGAATTCTACAGATCTCTCGAAGCTGGATACGAGGATATGCTAGCAAATGCACGAATTTATTCTTCTCTAAATTACATTTCATCATCTATGCCTGACATATCTCAGGTCTATTTATACGGTGTCAAGGACAGCAAAGCCACTCTGCTCACCCAAAATACACCGAAACGTTGGCAGGGTGTTCCACCTTATCCTGACTCCAAGATCACTACCGATTCTGCGGTATCCTTACAGAGTACGCATTTAAGTCATAGCTACGGCCTAACGGCACCGATCCCGCAATTTATACCGGAGCCAGTGTTTACCTTACACAGAAGAATCGAAAGAGTCCCTACCACAAAAGCGCTTGGCTACCTGTCGATTGATGTCAAGCTAACGGCTCTAACCGACATCATCAGTCAGTTATATGATCAGAAGCAGGAGAAAATCTGGCTGCTGGATGGCAACGGAAACATTGTCTACGGGGACAATAGTGAAGAATTCGGCAAGAAACTGAATGCAGCTTGGTACGATACGAATATCAGGGACAAGCAAAGCTCACAAGGATACTTTGAAGAGGATAAAGCTATGTTTATTTACCAGAATATCGAAGGTCCAGGGTTAAATTGGACGCTGGTGAAGCAGATTCCCGTATCTTATCTTTTCCGAGAAGCCAATGAGGCGGCAACGATCAATATAGCACTGATGGTCCTGCTGCTGATTACAATTACAACGCTAACGATCCTAATCTCTTTTCGAATCACCGCCCCGATTAAGCAGTTGACCCGCTATATGAATCAGGTCCAGACCGGGAAGCTTGATATCGATATCCGTCCCATGGGCAAAGACGAGATCGGTGTCGTTACAGAACGGTTCCGCAGTATGATGGATACGATCAACAATCTGATCCTAAGAGAATACAAGCTGGAATTAACTAATAAAACGAATGAATTGCGGGCTTTGCAAGCGCAAATCAATCCGCATTTCCTTAACAACACCTTGCAGATCATCGGTACGCTTGCCTTGGAACTTAAAGTACCCCAAATCTACTCTCTTCTTTCTGCACTAGCGAAAATGATGCGCTACAGCATGTACAATGAGGAGAAGGTTGTCACGGTTAAGGATGAACTGGATCATGTCAAAGCTTACATCGAACTACAGAAGGAACGTTTTGAAAATAAATTCAGTTTCCGTTACGATATGGAGGAAGCTCTTTTAGAGACATTTATGCCTAAGATGATTCTGCAGCCTATTGTAGAAAACTATTTCAAACACGGTTTTAACCATTCCCGCTCAGACGGATTTGTTGAGATCACCGCGGCCAAATTGGGCGACAAGCGAATGGAAATCTGTATTCAAAACAATGGAAATGCTATCCCTACAGCGAAACTGGATCTTTTGCGGCAGAAGCTTCAACATTCCACTAGAACAGATATAGATTTATTAAGAAATACAGAGCAAGACAAGGAAGCTACAGGATCTGGTATTGGTCTGCCGAACGTTCTGGCTCGGCTCAAGCTCGTATGCGGAGATAGCGCCATCTTGACGGTGGACAACCTCCGAGCAGGTGGAGTGGTTGTAAGACTGGAAATAGACATTATAGCGGAGCGTGAGACGATATGAAGGCGTTAATTGTTGATGACGAGGCGAGAGTTAGAAAAGCTGTTAGACTTCTTGTCGACTGGGACGCACATCAAATCAATGAAATTCTGGAAGCCGGAAACGGAAATGAAGCTATTGAGATCATTCGGCAAGCGAAACCAGCCTTGGTCATTATGGACATGATGATGGAATCCGGTAATGGCGTAGAATTAATGACATGGGTTAACGAATTTGCCGGCAACATCAAATTCATTGTGGTCAGCGGACATAATGATTTCGAGTTCGTGCGCCAGACTGTTCGTCATGGTGGAATTGATTATATCCTTAAGCCCATTGAAGCGGAGGCAATCAATGTAGCAATCGCTAAGGCAGTGGCTGCTTGGCGTTCAGAGGAAGCTGACCGTAGAGAACGACAGAAGCAGAACATTCAGCTTAATGAGTTCAAGCCCATCTACGGAGAAAAACTGCTATCCGCGCTAATCGATGATCCGATCAACTCGGAATTATCTCTTCGAAGGTTGCGAAGCGATGGCATTATCCCGGAAAACGTCCTCTCTTCGCGCCTAATACTTGTGCAGATAGATACAGGAAATAATCTCCTTCTTAACCGTTTTGGAGGAGACACCGGTCTCCTGAACTACGCTATCGTCAATATTTGTAATGAATTTTTGCAAGGTCAGCGTAAGGGTGTGGCTTTTCGTTACTGGGGAGGTCCTTCGGAGATTGCCATCATTCTATGGGATATCCAAACGTCTGTTGTCGAGCTTATAGGGAGAATTAATCAGGGGATCTACTCTACTTTGCAGGTCCGAATGCATTTCGGAATTAGCTGCATCGGTAACCTGCCTAAGCAATTATCTTATCAGCGTGCAGAGGTGGCTGAGGCCTTACAGCGTAGAAATTTATTAATTCATGAGGATTACTGCCATTTTTCTACTTCCTCCGAAGAGTTTAAAGAGCGCAATGAAACCGCAAAGACAGAAATTCAAGGACATGCATCGCCGACGATCTTCGCACATGTGAAGGAAGATTGGAAAATGGCGGTCATCAGCGGAAGCACTGATGTATTGTCCGCGGCAGCACAGCACTGGGTGGACGAGCTTAGCCGATGCGGAATTGTTACACCAGAGATTCTAAACTCGTGGAAGAATGATGCACTCTTATTTCGTTCCCAGTTGGTACGGGAAACGTTAGGCCCTGATGCCGATAGCGCACTAGCCGAGTTAGAACAGGCCGACCAGCTTCACCCAGCTCCTTATACGAATGGTTACTCGTTCTCCTTATTTGCTTGGCGTGACTGGTCATTTGATCTGATGGAGCGAATATCAGAAGTGATAGCCGCTAAACAAGCTAAAGAAAGCAATCCTATGCATGATATCGTGAAATATATCGAACTCAATTATGCCTCTGATCTATCCTTACAGGAGATTGCCGGAAAGTTCTTTGTTAGCCGCGAATATATTTCACGCCGATTCAAACAGGAATACGGCATTAATTTCTCCGATTTCATCGTTAACGTCAGGATAGATAAAGCTAAATTGCTTATGCAGAACCCTCGTCTAAAGCTGTCGCAAATTTCCGAAATGGTGGGGTTTCATGATGTGAAGTATTTTAGCAAGGTATTCAAGAAACAGGTTGGTGTATCACCCAAGGACTATCGAAACCAGTTTAAAATTTAATTAATACCACGCTACGAGAAAACGGTTGTCTCCTTTATGGAAGACAACCGTTTTCTCGCAGAAATATAAAGATAATGTATAGCGTGAAACTTATATTTTCTTATATTTTTAAAAAGGCATCCGCGACCGTCTTACCGGCTATGCCGTTCGGATGCGGGTCGTCTGTTCCACTCATAAACTCTGGTCTGATCCGGTGATCGTCTGGTGCAGGCAATGACAATAGGCTTGCTATATCAAACACCCGGCTCACACCTATAGGCGGATTAGACAAAATCTCACGATTCACCTTGCGCCAAGTTTCTTCTCTTTCACCCTGAAAATTGAACGGTGGCACCGTACTTAGAATAATATTAGCTTCAGCATTTGCCCCCTTGATCTTAGAAATAATGGTCTGCAAGTCACCAAGAAGCTCGTCCGCCGAACGGCAGCCAATATCAATATCATTTACTCCGAGTACGATCATCACTTCATCACTTTGCTTAGTTTTGTTTAGCCATGGACCATCCGCGGCGACATCATAAGCTCTAGCCCAGCCAGAGCCAAGATTCCATACACCAATATCCGTGCCAAGGCCATCCGCAATTCTCGCGACCCAATATTCGTACTCATCCTTTAATGTCCGCACACCTTGAGTAATCGAATCCCCCAAGAATATTAGTTTCTTGGTAACAGATTTCTTATACCCAATGAAGCTTGGCAGTACTAAAAGATTATCAGACGCTGTAAAACCATCCGCTGATTGCTGTGCGGCAAGATTTCCGGGCGCGTCATAAGCTGAAACCAGCATCCCTTCAACATTGAAAGGAATCGATTTACCTGCAGTGAGTGTCTTAATCGTCCACGTAAACGCCAAGTAATGACCCTCCGGCAGAACAATGCTTGTCTCATCACTCCAGAAACATTCGCTAGCCGCAACGGTTTTTGAGGCTTTGCCCTCAAAGGTAAGCGCATGCTGTGTATTTTCAGTTATCGTTCCGTCTGGTTCTGTTCCTCCGTCAGCGATATAAGCTGTCTCGATAACCCAGTCGCCTCCAGGTTCACTGCCTACAGCTTCTTGCCCTTGATCCCATGTAGAATCCACCGCGTTGCTATGCCAGAACTTTAACTTCAACGTACCATTTTCCCTTAAACGAATATAAGTCCGGAAGGTATGCGTAAACGGTTCTTGCCTATTCATTATAAAATTCGCTGCAGTTGAAAGAACCGTTGCTGAGGTATATTCCGTCTGGTTCAATACTCCACTTCCCTTTGTTAAATTAGTATCCATAACGTTCCCCCGTTATTCAGTAAGATTGTAACACTAAAACCTCTCCAATAAACCAAGGGAACAGATCATCCACCCAGTTTACAAGAGAGGTTATGGCTATATCAATATGCTTTAAGAAACAATCTTATTTCAATGTAATCGTAAACGATACGGTTTTTGCACCTGCGTTTACTTTTACTGTAGTTTCATCTACTTGCTCTGCACCTTCTACAGAAGCGATAGCTCCCAGATCTTTAAGTGAAAGCGAGAATTCTTTACCGCTACCTTCCGCAGTAACTGTTACCGTACTGCCTTTACGGTCAGCCTTCACAGTCAATTCAGGAGCACCTTTGAGATCACGAACGGTTGCAGAAGTCGTAGTGCCATCTTCAAGTGAATATAAGCCGAATTTAACGCCATTCGCATAGTCGTAATCCGGTTTGTTATCCACACTGCCGATTGCCAGCAAGGAATTCTGGCGAACGAATAGTGGCAGGCTAAAGAAATCATATTTCTCTTTGCGCCATGATCCACCTTGTACGGTTTCACCAGTAAGCAAGTGAGTCCAGCGACCAGCCGGCAAGTAGTACTTCGCCTCGCCGTTTTCTTGGAAGATTGGGGCTACAAGCAAGGATTCACCTAGCATGTATTGACGATCCAACACTTCGCAAGTAGGATCTTCCGGGAATTCCATAACCATAGCCCGCATAGAAGCCCAGCCATGTTCATGAGCCTGTCCTGCTACATCATACAGATAAGGCATCAAGCTACATTTGAGTTTGGTGAAGAAACGGGTAACATCACAAGCTTCATCATCATAAGCCCAAGGCACACGGTACGAAGTGCTACCATGCAGACGGCTGTGACTGGACAATAGTCCAAACGCCAACCAGCGTTTAAATACATGTGCCGGAGCCGTGTTCTCAAAGCCACCGATATCATGACTCCAGAAACCGAAACCAGACAATCCTAGAGACAATCCACCGCGAAGGCTCTCTGCCATGGATTCATAATCTGCGTAGCAGTCACCGCCCCAGTGAACTGGGAACTGTTGGCCACCGGCAGTTGCAGAACGTGCGAACAATGCCGCTTCATTTTTACCAAGCTTCTCTTCTAGCACTTCAAATACAACCTTGTTATACAATTGAGTGTAGTAGTTGTGCATTTTCATCGGATCAGATCCGTCGAAGTAAACTACATCTGTAGGAATACGCTCGCCGAAGTCTGTCTTGAAGCTATCTACGCCCATATTTACCAAATCACGCAGGTAGCCGGCATACCATTCACAAGCCGCAGGGTTGGTGAAGTCCACCAGTGCCATACCTGCTTGCCACAAATCACATTGATAAACGTCACCGTTAGGTTTTTTGAGCAGATAACCATTTTTCTTGCCTTCTTCAAACAAGCGGGAACGTTGCCCGATATAAGAGTTGATCCATACGCAGATCTTCAGCCCTTTATCTTTCAGGCGTTTCAGCATGCCTACTGGGTCAGGGAATACACGCTCATCCCACTGGAAATCGGTCCATTGATATTCACGCATCCAGAAACAATCGAAGTGGAATACGCTCAGTGGCAGATCGCGCTCTGCCATACCATCTACGAAGGAGTTTACGGTTGCTTCATCGTAGTCGGTAGTGAAAGAAGTCGTCAGCCACAGGCCGAATGTCCAAGCTGGAGGAAGTGCAGGCTTGCCAGTAAGTGATGTATAGTTGCTGATAACTTCTTTGATGGTAGGACCATCAATCACGAAGTATTCTAGGCTCTCTCCAGCTACGCTGAATTGCGCTTTTTTCACTTTTTCCGAAGCAATCTCATAAGAAACCAACTCAGGATGGTTAACAAATACGCCATAGCCTTTGCTGCTTACATAGAAAGGAACATTCTTATAAGCTTGCTCGGAGCTAGTACCACCGTCTTTGTTCCAAAGATCTACGGTCTGTCCATTCTTTACAAAAGCGGTAAAACGCTCGCCCAAACCGTAAACAAATTCACCTACACCGAGATCCAGCTCTTCACGCATATACGTGTTGCCGTCTTGATCCGTGATATAAGCCATGGACTTGAAACCGCTGCCTGTAATTCTCTCGTCTCCACGATAGAAATCCACAGCCCATTGTTGGCCTTTGCGAATCACTACACGCAGTCCGCCGCTGATCAGCACAGTCTCGGAATCGTTTTCTTCAATCGTAACGTGATCTCCAGTACCTTTCGTGAGTTCGAAGACTGGACCGCGTTCTTGTACGCCATCATGATGAATAATCTTAACCCCTACCACACCTGGAAGCGGGGAATGAAATTTTACAGTAAGCAGGGTTGAATTCAGCGTCGCTGAACGCCCTGTGATTGGAGTTGTTTGAGTAATTGCTGTTAATCCATCTGGAGTCTTTTCTACAACATAATTTTGAACTGCACCGTTAATCGTGATACCATCACGCACCAGCCAGAGACCATCAGTAAATTTCATTGTGTACTTGCCACCTTTCAATTTGGTGTTTATAGTTGCATTATACCGATAAAAAATAAACAAAACTAATACTATATAGCTCATTTATAACACTATTTTGATGTTTTATCCGAAAGGAGTGGCATTTATGGACCGTACAACCCAGAGTTTGCTAAAAGAAGACAGAGTGCATGGCGATAGCATGTTTTCGCTTGCAGCTTATTGGATAGAATTACCGGCTGGAACACATATCCTCGATACCCATTGGCATGAAGAAGCGGAGTTTTTTATGCTGCTCGAAGGAGAAATTCTGTTTCAGGTGGATACCGAATATTTCCCACTTAAAGCCGGTGAGGCTGTATTTATCGAGTCTGGTGATATTCACGCTGCCTATGTACTGAACGAAGATACGCCCTGCAAATTTTGTGCGCTCGTGTTTCTTCCTGATCTTCTCGCTAGTGCCCAATATGATACGATCCAGCAGAACACCATCTTACCCCTTCAGGAGAAAAGACAAAGCTTTCCTCGCCACCTAACACCGGCTGTGAAATGGCAGTATGAACTTCTGCGACACTTAGAACGCATGATGGACGCCTACGCTGCGCAATCTCCCGGGTTTGAAGCTTTTATTAAAGGCACGTTACTCATCATGCTCTCGCTGATTGCTCCAGAGGATCGTTTTGTAAACCGCAGCCAGCTGGATGACGCTGATACTACTAAGATCAATCGACTTAAGAAGATTATTCTCTATATTCAGGATAACTATCAGGTGCCGATTAGAACTCGGGACCTCTCCGACCTTATCCCCATGAGTGAAGGACAGTTCTGCCGTTTTTTCAAAGAAATGACCCGTAAGACTCCAGTAGATTACATTAACTCTTACCGAATTCGCCAAGCCGCCGATCTACTGCAACAAAGCAACAGAAAAATATCCGACATCGCATTCGAGGTCGGATTTGATAATGTGAGCTATTTTATTAAAGTGTTTCGCAGAGCGATGAAATGCTCGCCTTCGGAGTTTAGGAAGGGGTCCCGTTGACATCTTATTGTTCGACTTCTATTCATCGGTCGTTCTGAAGCTAACGGCTCTCTTTATTAATTCTTCCTGCTGATTTTCCGATATATTATAGATAGATCTTATCGTCGTAGGAGGAGAATGAGCTATGCATATAACGAATATGACCTCTGCTATGGGAACGAGACTTAATGTAGCTGTTAGTCACCAAACTAACGATAAAACCATAAATTCAAACAGCAAGACAAGTGGTAGCGGAGACCACTTATCGATAAGCAAATCTGCAAAAGCAGCTTTTCAAAATCAATCTAAAATGAGCGGAATGGTTGATTCTCTACTTAAACAAAAACAGAGTATCATCGATAGCAAGAACAGCCTAATTGAAAGAACCACCAAAAACTCACATAACCTTGATTCTATTCAAGATCAACTTAAGGAATTCGATAAACAGCTCCAAACGATTGACCAACAAATTGCGAAGTACACCTTTGAAGAGCAACAAAAGAACTTAGAAAAAGCTCAAAAAGAAGATCTATCGGATGAAGCTCGTTCTACTCATTCTGCAACAGCCAAACGTGAGCAGTTATCCAAAATCGTAAGATAGAATATCGGAAATGAATGAAACGTTAGGCGATACCATAAAAGACACCGGAGATAAAATTAAAGATCAGGAATGGACTGAGAAATTAGCCACCTACCAAGAAATTCAGCGTTTAGCCGAAGATTCTGATAAGTCGCAGCTAGAAATACTAATCTAACAAAGACAAAATCTCTATATAGAAAAAGCAATCGGACCCCTACCACATCAAAGGGGTTGCCGATTGCTTTTTTATATGCAGATGATGTTATCTTTCAACTATTCCTTCCGAATCACGATAAAGCAGGTGCTGTCTGGCAAGGCCACTTCCTGTCCGCTCTCATCCATGAACCTTACTCTATCGCGCAGCGCTTCGGTATAACCTTCTTGCAAGTAATGCCGGAAGACTTCAATCTTCGCCTGCTTTCCTAAAGTCTGTTCAATAAATGAGGCAAACTCCGTAGGGGTAAAGTAACCAAACTGTTCTTGGACCTCATGAATGTAAGCCTCCTCGCCCCAGGTATACGTATATAAAAATTCCATGGCATCATTAACAGGCATGAGTACTTCTTCTTCCCCTAATCTCTGATACTGAAGCTGACGTCCGGCAAAATCCTTCGCATAACGCTCCAGCCACGCCATACCGTCCTCCTCCAGAAAACGAACTTTCCGCAGCAATGCTGTGGGTTCGGTCATTATCCCATCGCGGATAATGATAACCCCGCCCACTGACAATACATCAAAAGCACTTCGCAGGGCGGCCGAGACGGTGTCATGATTGAACTTTTTACCATTAAGCGGCACATAAGAATATAGCTCATGCAAAATCGAAGAAAAAATTACCGTACCCACCGTTTCAGCCTCTACGAAATCTTCAAGGTTCAATGCATCTCCCTGCAGGACCTCCCACTGACGACCTTCCCGTTGCTTGCGCTGCCGCAGAGCTTCCACTACATTGCTCGATATATCAATGCCGATAGGGGTAACCTCTGGCATCCGCTCTTCCAGTAAATCCAGCAGCACACCGCCGCCTGGGCCGATATCCAGCACTTTTTTCCCAATGACATGCTCCAGAATCACAGCCTTATAATCTGCTGTATTATTCATTTGACTTAAGTAGGTATCTTCATTATGAAAACGGTCGAAGGCGTCCCTGCGTAGCTCGAACAAGTCGAATAACAGCAATACAGCACGTTCATACAAGGGCGATTTTTCAGCTTCCATACAGAATTCGATCAGCTTCTCTGCCGCTGCCGAGAATTGAAACTGAAAAAACACCGTGTCTGGCAGATGTTCCTTAGCGTATGGACGAAGCATTAGATGAGGATTCTCATCAGGTAAAGTCCCTTTTTCGATATCCTCCCATCTAAGCTCCGATAAATATTTTTCTATAATCCGCTTCTTATAAACATTGATCTTCTTAACACCCTTGTAGTCATAGTAAATACTGTTCATAACCTGCTCGAAGCTGATATGACGTAGGGGTTCATTCTGAGCCCTTTGAGCTGCAAGCAACATCACCTTCAGAAATTGCTCCAACGAGAAAGTCTGCATTGCAGATTCCACATACCAGAAGATAGTGTTACTTAAAGACTCCAACCGTTCCGCATGGAAGCCTTCCTGTGTCAGCTTTGCCCACTCCGTAGTGAAATCCTCTCCTCTAGAGATCGGACCTAGCCGCATTCTGCGCAGTCTTTCTTTCATCGGCATTGGACTAGCAAGTTCACCGGATGCAATCAGAGTGATAAGCTGTTTCACTTCATGCTCTACATTCAGCCATAGCTCGGGAGATACAGCTCCGATGATGCAATGATTGAGTACGGTTAGCAAACGTTCAAGTTCCTCGGCAGTCAGTAACTGTTCCTCCACAAGATCACGAAGCGGCTTATTTACTTCCGGAGGCACCTCCCCACGGATTTGCTGTCCTATCAGTCCATGGGTTTCAATAAGCCGATGAACCAGTGCGCTTTTGTCAGAGACCGTACCGCTCAAATGTTTCCCGTATAACTGCGCGGAGCCAATGTTATGTACAAAACAGTTAATGCCTTCCTCCTGCCAAAGTAACCGCTCCTTCAATGTGCCACCCTTAGCTGCTTCTGACCAGATTAATGTTTCTTCCACAAGCTCTTTGATCCAAATCGAACGGGGAAGCTGGTCTAGCAGCTGCAAACTGCGTTCCACATAATCCAGCACGGGATTCTTGCGGTCCAACTCCTCCAGAGATTCCACACGCTCCAAATTTACAATCTGCTCCTCGGCTTGGACAATAAGCTTCAGCCAGAGGTTATCCTCCAAATGATCTTGTATTCCTTCACGGTATAAGGTGATAGCTTCCAACGATTTCAGCATATACTCCTCCTTCGCTCCAAAGTGGAGACTATATAGACTTATTATTATATATACACTCCCGTTAATTAAAAAACAGAACCAGGATTCATGAAATTGCCATGTCCCGATTCTGTTTATATTCCAATCCTCAAGTTCCGAACCGTTGCCGATATCCGCACTTGCGGCACAGCTCTTCTACTGCCTCTCTACGAGAGAACCCGTAAAACAGATTGTTCGCTCGCTCACCCTCTACGATTTCTGAGAATGGAGTCTCATGAATGTTGCCGAGGTTAATGAGTCCTTCACCATCCAGACAGCACGGTACAACGGTACCATCCACAAGGATTGCCGCTTGGCTGCGTAGTGCATGACAGAACCCTTTTCCGTCATCTTCCGGCTCGTTCAGTGCAGGCCAACGGAACTCATGGTCCTGATTGAGATATACCCGTGGGGCAACCTTGACGCCGCTGCCAGGTACAACCTTTTCTTCGATCTTGAAATCAAGGTTAAAGGCTTCCTCCAGCACAGCAAGAGTCTCACGGTTCCGATTCTTCTCCAGATTGGTCAGATTATCCTCCGTCAAATTCCACAGCCGGAAGGAAATAATGACCCCTTGCGCGGAGGCTTCCCGTACAAAAGAAATAATCTCCGACAAATACCCTTCGCGGTTCTCAGATCCTTCATGCCCATCAAAGCTATGCAGAGAGAAGTTCATCTGTCGAAGTGCAGGTTTGCCGAGAATCTTAGGGCCAGCCTTATGAATTAACGTACCATTGGTAGTAATATTGACCTTGAACCCTTTGGCATGTGCCGCATCCAGCAGCTCACCAATCTTGGGATGCAGCAATGGCTCACCTTTTACGTGAAGGTAAATATGATTACTATGTGGCTTAATTTCATCTAATATCGTATTAAAAGTATCGAGCTTCATAAAGTTCTTCGTTCGGGCGGTTGGTGGACAAAAGCTGCAGGCTAGGTTGCAGACGCTTGTTATCTCAATGTATACCTTTTTAAAAGTCTTCAAGTGCTGCTCCCCATTCTATTTATAGATCTGCGGCATAGCGGAGGCCGATCTGTGCTCTGGCTTCCTCCATAACTTCTGCTACTGCCAAGGAATTGGCATGTGTATTAACTCTGCTTTCCCGTTCACCATTCTTAATTAAGTTGATAAATTCCTCAACCTCATAATACATAGACTCGAATACCTGAGGCTGCGTAAGCTCCTCGACGGTTCCGTCGCGATAATGAATCTTTACTTGGTAAGGTTGGTTGATCTTATCGATCACCATTGTACCACTTTCCCCTTGAATCTCAGCTGGCAAATAGGAATCAGCGATCTTGGAATGCATCACAACTGCATCCATATCATCATATTGCATGACAATACTTCCTTCTCCATCCACTCCAGAAGAGAGCATTAGACCCACAGCCTTTACAGACTTCGGTTTCCCGAATAACACTACCATAGGATACAAGCAGTAAACACCAAGATCCATCAACGAGCCATTAGAGAAGGCTGGGTTAAAAGCATTTAATACCGTTCCCTGTCTATAGGCGTCATATCTCGATGAGTATTGACAATAGCTTGCAAAATAACGACGTACTTGGCCAATCTTATACAAATTGTCTCTGATCACTCCGAAATTCGGCATGAAGGTCGATTTCATTGCTTCTACCAACAACACATCATTGTTCTGAGCGGCTTCAATCATTGCTCTAAGCTCCGCACTATTTGAGGCAGCTGGTTTCTCACAGAGCACATGTTTGCCATGATTTAAGCACATAATCGCCTGCTCAGCATGCATGGAGTTCGGGCTTGCAATGTAAATAGCATCGACATCTTTACTGGAAACCATATCTTCCAAATTCGTATAAATTGTAGCTCCAGCATATTTTGCAGCAAAGGCCTGACCTTTCTCCATTGTGCGGGAGTACACGGCTGTCAGGATAAAGTCCTCATTCTCCAAGCCGGCTTGCACGAAGCGGTCTGTAATAAAGTTTGTTCCAATGACCCCGAAACGAATTGTCATGATAATCCCGTCCTTTTTAGTTCTTACTAAAGCTCTATATGCTATTTTCTCACTCTCAGGGTAGTCATGTCTACTTTTCAGGACAAATTTCCGACAAATTCCGATAGATCCACCTTGTGAAAAAAAGCACCACTCCTTCATCTTTTGTCGATATCAAACTATTCATAGTAAACAGCGACATTATTTGTCGAAAGATGCAGTAAAGAGGCTCCCATTCTTAACTTAAGAACAGGAGCCTGCTGAGCCATATGGATTTACAACTTATTTATAAAAAGCCTGCAATTGACGCACAATTTCATCCTTGTCATGATCCACTACGGTTTGGTGCTGTGGCATCTCGAACAACGCTTTAATTTGTGCCGGGAATTCCTGCTTAATGTCAATCAGAGTAATCGCCTCATCAAACTTAGCTGGATGTGCGGTCGCAAAAGTAATCCCTATCTCATCCGAGCCATTAAAAGCTTCGTAAGCTGCGATTCCACATGCAGTATGCGGATCAAGTAGGTAGCTATATTCTTTTTGATATTTAGCAATTGTATTCAAGCATTGATCATTCTTCACGCCAAGCGCTGCAAAATCCTTCTGCACCTGCTGAAGCGCCTCGCCTTCAACCGTAATCTTGCCCTCGGTTTGCAGCTTGGACATATACGCGGATAGTTTCTCGGAATCCTCGCCTACCAAATAATATAGATAACGCTCAAAATTGCTCGCCACTTGGATATCCATCGAAGGACTGTATGTGCTTGTGAAGCTGCCCGGTTTGTATTCACCCGTGTTCACGAAACGCTCCAAGATGTTATTTTCATTCGTAGCAATAATCAGCTTGTTAATTGGTAATCCCATTTGCTTCGCCAAATATCCGGAGAAAATATTACCGAAGTTGCCGGAAGGCACGCTGATGTTAATCTTCTTCTCGCTGCTGCCATCGACATGCAGATACGCATAGAAATAATAGACAGTCTGCGCCAGAATACGTACAAAGTTAATGGAGTTGATCGCACGCAGATGATAGCGACTCTTAAAGTCGAGATCCGCGAACAGATCCTTAATCACCTTCTGGCAATCATCAAAGTTACCATGAACAGACAGGTTCAGTACATTACTGTCATCAACCGTAGTCATCTGCAGCTCCTGCACTTTACTAACCTTACCATGCGGATGAAGAATACAGATCTTGATTCCTTCTTTGCCGCGGACACCCTGAATCGCAGCCGCCCCAGTATCCCCCGAGGTTGCTCCGAGGATGTGGATGATCTTGTTCTGCTTTTTCGAAATATACGAGTACAGCTCACCCATAAACTGCAGTGCTACATCTTTAAAGGCAAAAGTAGGGCCATGGAACAATTCCAGTACATACAGGGAATCATTCACTTGGTGAATAGGCGTTACTTCCGGCGTGCGGAAATTGCCATAACTAGTATTGACCATTTCCTGCAAATCTTCTAAAGGAATCTCATCATTAGTGTAATAGGCGAAAATCTTCAGGAACAATTCCTGGTAGCTAAGACTTCTCCACTCTTCTAAAGTAGCTGCTGAAACGACAGGAATCTCGGAAGGAACCATCAATCCGCCGTCATCGGCAAGTCCCATCAACACCGTATCGATAAAGCCTTTAGGTTCCACATTGCCTCTTGTGCTTATATACTTCATGCTCATCCTCCTGAACCCCTCTATATACTATATATAAATATAAGTTTCACTTAATCGTTGCCTGTTTTCCCTATATACTACCACGTTTACGCGCTAAAGTCCGTTAATTCTTTGTCTTATTTTGCAGCTCTTTCCAGACGGTTTTGTTGCTGTACTGCCGTTCCGTGCTGACATCCTTGCCGAACCATTCTGGCGCCTTGAAGCTTTCCGCTTCCTCCAAAGATTCAAATTCAACCTCCAGAACGGACAATTTCAACTGAGAATAGACGTCGATCTCAACCGTTGTGCCATTCCACACCGCCGTAATCCGCTCTTTGACCAAGGCTACCGCATTAACCGCTTCAATCATCTGATTATATAAACCCTCCGAGATAAAATATTCGATCTCTTCGCGTTTGATCCCTTTGCCATCCTTAAACGTGTGTGTATACGTTACCTCACCTGAGTCCAGATCCGTAATTTTACGCACACGCAGCTCTTGTCCGCCGTCTATCGCCAGATACGTCTGATCGATATTATGCCGGGTCACAATCTTCAATTCGCCTTCTTGAATAAGCTGCTCCGGAAATTCCGGCAGCAGAAACTTGCGTTCGATCTCCAAAGCCATGATGTTTCGCTCCTCTTCGTGCCATTTATTTTATATTAATAATCATCATAGGGGTGAGACAAACCCAAGTCAATGTAGATTATGGGGAAAAAGGTCTTGTTCTTATCGAATTACCTCAATAATAGAAACAGCGGCAGTCATGGACGTGGAGACAAAGCCCTAGACTGTCGCTGTTTAGTTGAGCTATAGTTACCCGTTAGCTTAACGAATAGTGGTTAATTTTACGCTGTCTAAAGATTTCCTAACAAAGCGGACATATTTTTTTGATTTTCCGCAAGCCAAATCATTTCCTTCGCAAAGCGAGCTGGCGGTACACTATGTTGATCCATGTTAGCATTAATCCACCATGTGCTTTCCATATACCACAACAACTGTAATGAATGTGTTAAATAGCCCTCTACCACGTCGCGTTCCTCACTGTACCCTTCCATAAACGCCGAAGCCAGGGAGACATCTAAATTATCATCTAAGGCACATGACATCACAGCACGAGCTACATCAAGCTGCGGATAGTCATATTTTAGTCGATCAAAATCTAGAATTGCAGATAATCCGTTATCATTAAATAAAAGATTATCTACCCAAAGGTCACGATGTGCCCATCCTGTTTGAAGTAATTCGAGTAGTTCTATATTCATTTCTTCAGTAGCTTTAAATTGAGTTTCTATATCAGCAAGCAGCTGAGGTTTACCAAGTCCCTTAGTCTTTTCCCAAACGGAGTTCCAATGTGCTAAACGCTCCTCACGACTTGGAGGAATAAATTTCGGTCTATTTTTAATGCCAAGTGTCCCGTCATTTAACAGTCGATGCATTTTCCCTGTTGCTCGACCTAAATCGTATATTTGATGGACATTGATTTTACCTGGTGAAATTAGTTTTCCCTGGCAATACTCCATCACCAGGAAGCGTTCTCCATTATCAGATTCAAGCAAAATATTTTCACTCTGTGATAGCACTTTGGGGCACGCTAGATCTTGGTCATACAATCTAATCTGTTGAGAGAGTGCTAACAATATCTCCTCTGACTTATATAATTTATATCTTTCTTTATTGTATTGTTTAAGTAACAATTCCCCTGCATCCGTCGTAACTTTCCACTTTAAGTTTAACCAGCCTCGTTTTATCGAAGTAGTTTCAATTACATTCAAACCGAATAAACGATGAAATGTTTTTAGTAGGTCATCCAAGATCATTTCCTCTGTTAATATTGTCTCCATCTGGTCAACTCCTATATTTATAGTGTATAAGTTTTTATTCCTTATGGAGACCTATATAACCTCTGGGATTAAATAATCAATCTGTTATTAATTTTGAATACATATTGAGATCTATAAACTTCCCGTTTACTCTTTCATACCTTCTTAAGGTTCCCTCAAACATAAAGTTCAGCTTTCGCAAGACTTTTACTGAATTCACGTTTTCGGGTTCCACTTTTGCTTCGATTCGATTCAGCTTCAAAGTTGAGAATGCGTAATCTAACAAAGCACTTATAGCTTCTGAAGCATAGCCTCTTCCCCAAAATGCTCTAGCAATGTCATATCCAATCTCCGCTTTCTCATTTTCAAAGTCTAAGGAATTAAAACCACAAGAACCTATGATTTCATTGGATTCCATTTCAATTATAGAGAAACGAATAGCTTTGTTATCTAGAGAAAATTCATCAAGAAGTTTTATCATATCTTTTGCCTGATTTTCATCAGTAAAACTATCAATATTCATGAACTTGGTAACCTCTGGATCAGACCAAATTTTAAACAAACTTGGCGAATCCGATACCTTCATTTTTCTTAAATGTAATCGTTCTGTGTGTAACTCTGTAGTTAACATTATTTTTACCTCCATTAAATTTTAATAGTTGGTTTAAAAATAATGATCTCTGCGCATAGTTCAGTCCCTTCATTTTTCATTCCCCATTAGAATATCACACCATCGTTAAAACGAATAATATACCTCTTTTCCCTCAAGAAAATCGAGGCATAGGGTACTGCATATTTTGGAGGCATGCTCTTTTATCCAACCGTTCCTCTCAGAGTCATGAATAAAAAATACGTAACTAATAAAAATATCCATAAATATTTGTCCTTCAATGTACCGAATCTCATCAAGCGAAAAGCTTGATTTAGAAGCATAACCCTCCAAAAGCGTTTTGCGCAGCTCACTTTTCAACATGGAAGATGCAGAGCCCAAATCAAACAGGTAGTAACCATAACCAAATAAACAATAATCTATTAAGATAGGATTTTGTTCTGACACAACGACATTGCCCAGTTGAAAATCAGCATGAATGAATCCCCATGAGTTGTCCCTAGCGTCTAGCTCTGCTAATTGTTCTTTTACTACGAGTAGAACGCTACTAATAACTTCGTAATCCTCCTGATTAAGGGCTCCTTTGTCTGTTCCCTCTCCAAGTTCTATTAAAGTTTCATCAATCTTTGTGACATTGTATACAGGTCTATGTAACTCCAAGGGCATTAGCGTTCGTGAGAATTCATGTAAACTAGCAAGATTTCTACCTAATCTATAAACAATCTGTTCAATGTTATCTTCATCTTGGGTTAGCGTCGAGCCTTCGATCCATTCTAAAAGAGTGGCCAAACTAGTACCAAATTGCTCCGAACTATATTCAGTAACCAGTTCCCCTTTTTGATTTAGAACAGGTCTTTGAACTTTTAGTATGTTCTTCTGATCGATTTCTCGCAGAAAAAACATTTCTGCCTGTAATCCATCTCGGGTATGTTGTAAGCCTGAGAACCCTTCAGATATTGGTTTATGTATACGTAACAAATAATTCTTGTTATCCGTTTTGTCGGTCACTTTAAATGTAATATTCTCATTATGTCTAATGAATTCAATGATGGGATCGATGAACGAATACTGCAGCAATACTTTCTCAGCTTCAATGATCATAAGACTTCCCTCCTTCAAATCTAGAATATTCTTTATATTGTACCTGTTGCTCGTTGTATTTTGTTGGAATTAATAACTATATTTAAAAAGTATCCTTTTGAATATCTTCTATAAAAAAATAGAGTTACATATTAGTTCTCTAATACGCAACTCCATTAATATCATTATTTATTCATAGCGTTAATATAATATCAATACACCAAAGCCTTCCATAGTAACCTCACCCGATAACGTTGTCCCGCTCAGTAAATCCATTTTGGTCTCATGAAGATGGATCGCGACAGGAGCTTCACTATAATTAAGCAAAAAAGTATAACTGGAAGAAGTCCCGTTACGAACTTGCAGCTCTACATCTTCAGGGAGCACCAGCCAATCTACTGGCGACTGCAGGCTGACTTGATCTATGATTATGGACGCTGCTTGTTCATTAAAGACTGCTCCGTAATACCAAACCTCGCCTTTGCCGCGACGATTTCTTGTAACCGCCGTTTTTCCCGCATAATAGTCCGAGGCATAGACCGCCATGACTTCGACCGAATCATCCTCAATCCGGAGAATATCATTAAAATCATCTGCCCCAGTAACCCCTTCTGCCGCACCCGACCAGCTAATCGTCGTTGGCTGACGACTACCTTTAACCATTGTGAATTCTTCGACTGTGATCCCGCATAGATCTCTAGCAGCACCTGGGAAAGGACGCATATAGCATTGGCCGCGTTCATCCTTATAGCCGGTTCTGCATCCGAAGATCAGTTTTCCACCTTGCTGAACGTATTCATCCAGAAGCGACGCTGTCTCATCTGTCATAATTGCCGGGTGAGGATAGATAAGCACATCGTACCGTGCGAGCTCTTCCAGCGTCGTTTTTTTGCGTAAATAGAGTACGTCATTCGGGATATGCTTCCGCTGGAGTGCCTTGTACCACTCCTTATTGCTCTTCCACATAAATGGACCATGCCACACATCATACTCTCCATCCCACTCATTAGCATAATCACGAACAATAGCAACGTTAGCCTGATTACGGGTGCCGATAAGTGCTTGCCCTGCCCCCGCCAGCTCTTGACCAATCTGTCCCGCTTCCCGTACTCTTCGGTTCGGCTGGTTATGGTAGTCGTTAATGCCATGCCAATAAATTTCATTGCCCATCGTGGCTGTCCGCCAGCGGAAATACAGCACCATATCTGCGCCATGAGCGATCGATTGATAGGTCCATAACCGCATCTGTCCCGGCTTCGGAGATGGCATATCCATCCGGTTCACCCAGCCACCCGGTCCCGACTGCTGCTCCATAATACAGAAATTAGGGGAAATAGAACGGACAACAGATAATGAAAGTCCCCAGCCTCTGTCATTCAGCGGACTCCGCTCATTCGGATCATAAAAAATAGTCGAGAACTGCGGATAGGAATCATAGCTGAAGAAATCCAGTAATTCATCCGTCAATTCATGGCTGTCGAGATGCCCGAACAGACCGTTCGTTGTTACCCACTGCTTAGGTGCAAGTTTACGGATGATGTCCGCTTGGTTTTCGGCAAAAGAAATCGTATTATCCGATATAAACCGCTTTTCATCCAAAGCCTGATGGGGATTGGGCTGCTTGGGTGACGGGGTAGGACGCGGAAGATACACCTGAGACCAATCACTATAACTCTGATTCCAAAAAACAGCCCCCCAAGCCTCGTTTAGCCGCTCAAGCGTGACATATTTCTGCTGCAGCCATTCCCGGAAAGCCTTATGGTCACTCTCTGAATAAAATTCACTGATCTCACAGTTGAGCTCATTATCAATTTGCCAACCGACCACACCTGGATGATTGCCATAATGTTCAGCCATCTGTTCCGTAATCCTAGCACACAGCTCACGGTATTTGGGGCTACTGTAATTATAATGACGGCGCATGCCATGCTGAAGGGTAACACCTTCATACGTCACGTTTAATACTTCTGGATACTTATGGGTCAGCCAAGCTGGAGGTGTTGCCGTCGGCGTACCGAGCACAACCTGAAGACCATGTTTATGAGCTAAATCAATCGCCCGATCAAAGAGCCCGAACTGAAATTCACCCTGGACTGGTTCAAAAATAGACCAAGCAAACTCCCCGATCCGAATGATTGTAAAGCCTAGTTCTCGCATCCGGCGATAATCGTCCTCCCACATACTTTCCGGCCAGTGTTCCGGATAATAACAGACGCCAAGCTCGAATTTTTCTGTTGCGACAGGTTTCTTCATGATTACCTCCAAAGTATTAAAAATATGCTTTCAGTATTTCATAATTCTATTGTAGTATCAGTATTAATAAGGCTTATATAACAAAATATTGCGATCATATAACTATCTTGCGTTAATTACCTTAATCCAACTAGCGCTCTGATGCGCGACAGAAATGAGTGCCATATAACATGAAGAAACAATGGTATTTGCCGACGCCAGCTTTTTCAAAATATGTCTGTTATCCTGAATTTTTGGGACATTACAGTCACTTTCCACAGCATACCGAGAGAAGAAGTGAAGGATTCCTGGGAAGCTATAACCTGCATTTAATCTTTGGTGGGGAGGGTTATGTCTTCCATGAGGGCGAACGTATTCCGATGAGCAGAGGACGAGGGTTTCTTTACCCTAAAGGGGCCTACCAGCAGTACGGCTCTGATCCCGGAGAGCCTTGGGATGTTCGTTGGGTTCATTTTAGCACTCAAATTGTACTCCCCTTATTAGAAGAAGTGGACCAGTCTAGTGCATACCTGTTCACTTTTGATTTGGACGCTAAGCTGGACGAGCTATTCGAGGAAATGTACTTGCTGAGCGCTTCCTATGTAACACGTAGTGAGCCAAGGCTATCCGCGCTTCTGTATGAGCTTCTAGTGAAATTGCTACAGAATTCCGAACCGCTTCACGGCTCAGTACCGCACGAGGTCAGGCAGTCTATCCGCAGTGCCGCAGATATCATTCATGTCGAATGTGCCCGTCCTTGGTCACTGGAGTCGATGGCAAGACTAACCGGGTATAGCAGCTATCATTTTCTACGGCTGTTCCGAATGGTTATGGGCAAAACACCAAACCGTTATTTAACGGATTGTCGACTGGCCAGAGCCAAGCTTCTACTGGTTTCTACTGGACTCTCCATTGCTCAGGTTGCGACTCAGTCCGGTTTTGCCCAGTCCAGCTATTTCATTAAAGTGTTCAGAACGTTCGAGGGGATGTCCCCCGTAAAGTACCGTCAGGCTTTTGGATCATAATTCCTTAAACGAGAAAAAACCGAACGACAATCAGAGAAAACCCTGAAGTTCGTTCGGCTCAAACAGTCATTTACTTAGCTTCTTCCATAAATACTCTGAAGTTTTCTACGATCTCTTTTGCTTTAGTACGATATAAATAATGTCCTTCTTCAAATGTCAGCACTTTTCCATGTACAGAGTCTTTTACTTGCTTTTCATGCTCTGGTATCCATCTATCCGTTGCTGGTTGATTCGCTTGTATAAAGAAAATAAGAGGAAGATTTTTAGGAAATGTTAAGCTTTCAGCTGATTTAAAATTAGAATACATCATTCCAGCTTCATTTAATTGGGTGGGATTAAATATGTTTTTGCGATTGATCAGTCTCATTTGTTCTTTTGTTTTATCATCAAATGGTAGTTCAGCAATTGGGTCAGCACTAAATTTCATTTGCAATCTGATTAAACCTGATTTTTTGAGCAGATTTATAGTTCTTAATTCCGAAGCTTCGATCTTCCTCTCGCTTATCGATGGAACACTACTATCAAGCCCGACAAATGCACTCACTTCATTTTCATACTTGTTAACATAATCTAGTCCATATATGCCTGAAATAGAGTGGCCCATTAGAATATAACGGTCAATATTAAGAGCCTGTAAAGCTTCATGAATTTCACTTACAATATTCTCCGTGCTGCGCTCCTTTTTGGTCAGATCACTTAATCCATACCCAAAAGGCTCAATCATGACAACTTTGTAAAACGGCGACAGTTCATCTATTAATGCTTTAAAATCAAGAGCTGGCGCTGCTGTGCCATAACCCGGTAGTAGCACGACTGTTTCTTCACCTTTTCCTTGAATATAAACATTCATGTTTTTCCCATCTACGGGTACTAACTGACCATAGGGTTCTATTTTATTTTGTTCCGATTTATTGCTGATCAAATTAACTGTATAGACAATAGCGAGAAAAAGCACGATTGCGATGATTATTGCTCCTACTACTTTAAGTAGTATGTTTAGTATTTTACTTGTTCTCGTGCCCGCCTTCATTTTCATTCTTTCTTTTATTTCCACTCGTATCTTCTCCTGTCATCAGCTGTGTTTTGGACTAGCATAACTAACTGCTAAGCTAAGATTAACCAATGAAGATGTACTCTCTATGACGTTAACATGAACGGAGTATGAATAGGAAAAACAACATTTATACCAGCACACAAAAAAACAAACCAAGAGCCGAGCTCATGGCTTGTTTCCTTTTGAAAAAAATTATCTCTCCTTAAGATTTACAGTAAATCTTCGCTCACAAAATCAACCATCGATTGAACCTTCAGTCCCTTAGGAGCTCCTGGAATCCAGTCCCTTCCATCGTTCCCGCGTTCCGAGAACGTTATCGTCTTGGGCTGCCCTGGGAGAAGATCAAAGTAATTGTCAGAGAATATTCCTTCATCTTCTGAGGTCAGGTATACGCCTCTAGCTAATACATCGCTTGTCACAGTGAAGCTTAGACCTCCGCTATCTGGAGTTTCCATTATGTTAATTACTGAACGCTGCAACCGAATTTCTTTTTCCGGGATAAAATAGTGCACCTTACGATCTATCATCTCGCCATTAGCCTGCAAGCTGATCTCAAGCAATACATCGTTCGATCCATGACCTTCTAACAGTTCCGTCACTGGAGACGAGAATACGATAGCCGCTGAATCGGCTCCCAGCTCAACGGGATGTGTCCACTCACGCAGTACCGAACCGTTAAACTGATACAATTTAAGCCCCAAATCAGCGGTGACTGCTGTTCTTAAATCAGATACGACATGAACGTCAATCCGCTCACGGTCTGTACCGTCAATAGACAACAGAACATCTTGAAAGCTTGAGCGCACGGTATATTGCAATGCTTTCCAGCGTCCGTTGTAATCCATCCCCGCCCAAGAGGCGACCGGCCAGCAATCATTCATCTGCCAGTATAAAGTGCCCATACAGTAAGGTTTATTTCTTCTGTGACTTTCAATCGCGATTCGAATCGCTTCGGCCTGCAGAATTTGACTCATATACAGAAATGCTTTAAAATCCTTCGGCTGCGGCAGATACATATCCATGTATTCCTTGATCAGCAGGTTTCCGCGTCCATTCTTCTGATGCGCCAGCATCACCTCTGAGGTAAGCTCCAAATCCTGCTCTTCAGCATAGCTCATTACGGTCTTTAGTTCCGGGAACGACTGGAATCCGTATTCACTCATAAAGCGGCCAACCTTGGTATTATAATTCTCAAAAGGCTCAATCCCGTGCCACACGCCCCAGTAATGCACATCCCCATCGCCCACAATCCGCGTCGCGTGTTGATTCATATCTCCAGTCAAATTCCGCATCGGTGAAGACGGCCAATAGTCCACACCTGGATGGAACGCGGCTACAGCCTCCGGTAGAATCCGGTGGAATATTTCCTCATAATCAGCCCACATTGTAGCTCTTTGCTCCGCGCTGAGTTTTTCTTTCCAGCCCCAGCCCATATTTTCCTCGAACTGTGACCAGGCCGAATCAATCTCGTTATTGCCACACCATAAGGCGATGCAGGGATGATTGCGCAATCTTTTGACGTTATACTCAGCCTCTTTCTTCACATTCGCAAGAAACGCTTCATCCCCCGGATACATGCTGCAAGCGAACATGAAGTCCTGCCAGACCAACAGCCCGTATTCATCACAGAGCTTGTAAAATATCTCCTCTTCATAAAAACCGCCACCCCACACTCGCAGCATATTCATGTTTGATTCTGCGGCCGTGGCAATTTCATGCCGATACCGCTCTTCGGTAACTTCTGTGATGAAGCTGTCATTCGGAATATGATTGGCACCTTTGGCGAAGACCGACACACCATTCAGTACAAAAGAAAATGAAGCCCCTTTCGCATCATGCTCCCGAATCAATTGAATGCTGCGGAGACCGGTTCTTACACTTTTGCTAACTTCAACTTCCTTACCTTTCACCAAATCCGCTTGGAATGTATATAAATGAGGCTCGCCCAGCCCTCTACACCACCAGAGCTGCGGCTGATCTACCACGATATCCATCTCTATTTGTTGCTTGCCACTCTTTAAGGAAACCGCTTGCATCGACTCTAAACCATCAGCACTCATTCGCAGCATTCCCTGCCATGCCGCAGGAGCATCTACTTCAATAATTGCGGTTAATTGAGCCTCTTCCTTTGTGATCACATTTTGGCGGATATAGAGATCTATGATTTGAACTGAATCACGTCCCTTAAGGGCCGCTTTACGCCATATTCCACTAGTCAAGAAACGCGGACCCCAATCCCAGCCGTAATGATAAGGTGCTTTGCGGGCAAAAACACTAATCCGCTGTTCCTCTAGTCCCCCAAGCTCGGATTGATCATTCGGTGCAGGTAACGCATACCCCAGCCTCTCTAGCTTAGGTAGATCCTCTTTAACTACAGAGCGGAATCTCACTAGTATATGGTTTTCACCAATCTTCAACTGATCTTTAACATCCACTCTCCACGCCAAAAACATATTGTCTGCAGCGAGCACATGTACATTATTCACATACACGTCTGCATATGTATCAAGACCTTCAAAAATCAGTTCTGTGCAAGTAAGCTCCAACCACTCTTCACCAAGCTGCAAAGTGGTTTGATATTCCCAATCCTTCTTATCAATCCACTGTAGGTTATGTTCATTTGTTCCATAGAAGGGATCTTCAATCTTTCCGTTCTTCAGTAAATCCGTGTGGACCGTGCCTGGCACAGTAGCCGGAAGCCACTCCTCGTCACCACAGCTTCTAAATTCCCACTTCGCAAGATTCATCTCTAGATGTTTCATAATATCCTCCTAATTGCTAAAAGTTTTGTAGAGCATATGCTTCTCCAAGTGACTTCGTACAAAACTCACTTCGAAAGCGTCTGCTTAAGTTTTGTAAGCCTATTCATCTTTCAAAATAACATACCTCTTCTAGCATTTCATTGAATCCACTTGTTATTCTTGGTATTTTGTTATCCATTCGTTAGGTATACACTAATTATAATCGTTCAAACAAAACAAATAAAGACAATAAATAATAATACAATACATTTCTAAACGCTTTATTTAAAGCTATAATGTTCATGTAAACGCTAACAAAATAATGAAAAGGGGATTAAGTTATGAGAAATAAGTTATTTTCGTTATCTTTTGTTATGGTTATGATTTTATCATCAACGCTTGCTGGCTGCGGCTCGAACAATGGCAACAGCACCAATAACGGGGCTTCTGCAACCGATAAGCCCGCAGCGACTAACACAGAGACTACCGGCGGTGACACGACAAGCAACGCAACAGCCGAACCTGCAGCAGGAGCTGACATTAGCGGCAAAATCACCTTCCTGACTAACAGAACAGACATGATTGGCAAAGAATACGATGAATATTTAAAGCGCTTTAATGAAAAATACCCGAACGTTAAAGTCGAATTCGAGGCTTCCCAGACCGACTATAATCAACAGGCTAAAGTCAGAATGGCCAGCGGCGAGCTTCCTGACGTTATGTTCATTCCTACCATTCCTAACTCCGACTTACCAAAATACTTCGCTTCACTGGATGATCTCGGCCTGAACGATCAAATCACTTTTAAAGACTTCAAATCCTTTGATGGCAAGCTGTACGGAATTACCACAGGGAACTCTACATCCGGGATTGTTTATAACAAAAAAGCATTTACGGATGCTGGCATCACAGAAACCCCTAAGACTTGGGATGAATTCCTGACTGCCTGCGAAAAGCTGAAAGCAAAAGGTGTCATTCCACTGTCCTCTAACTTCAAAGATAAATGGCCACTGGGTACATGGGCTTATGATACTCCGCGCCTAATTGCAGGCAACCCCGACTTCCCTAATGAGAAGCTGAACTCTGAAACACCATTTACCATGGACAACGGCTATGGTAAAGCCTTTAACCTGCTCAAGGAGCTCAACGAAAAAGGGTATCTGGAAAAAGACATCAACTCCACCAACTGGGAGCAATCGAAAAAAGACATCGCTTCTGGTAAGTTCGCCATGTACTATCTCGGCAACTGGGTCATTAACCAAGTTATTGGAGTAGGAGCTCCTTCAGACGATGTTGGCTTCTTCCCGTTCCCTTATGACAATTCAGGTAAACCATCCGCTACTCTTAGCCCTGACTTCTTCTATGCTGTTGCTAAAAACAGCAAAAATTTAGAAGCTGCCAAAGCTTTCGTAAAATGGATGATTGAGGATTCCGGCTATGAGGACTTCGCGGGCTTTATCTCCCCACTAAAAGGAAAAGAATCTAATCTGGCTCAGCTAAAAGAATTCCAAGCTACCGGAGTAGAGTTAGTAGAAGGAACTGTTGACGATGCGAAGGTTACTGAAATCGGCAACAAGGCACAATTAGATCTCCCTGCTGTTGTACAGGAATTTGTGCTTGCCAAAGATCCGCAAACTGTATTAGACAAATGGAATAAAGCCTGGGCTAAAGCTAAGAAAGATCTCGGCTATTAATACAAACTTTTGACCAGAAGTACAACACGGTGCAAAATGGATTATCGCCCTTACGGATAGTCCATTTTGCCTTTCCATACCAAGCTTTTATGAAAGAAGGGCTAGCGATGTTCGGAACACTTTCCTATAACAAACAAAAAATGATAATCATCGTATCATTCCTTACGATCCCATTGTTGCTCCTTGCGACATTCACGTATTATCCAGCGCTTAAGCTGATCTATTACAGTTTCACCAATTGGGATGGCTATAGCCCTGAGAAACCATGGGTCGGACTTGCTAATTACCGCGAGGTCTTCTCTAATCCTGATATTTTCAAAGTATTTACACATAACTTTGCTTACTTCGCTATGGGAATTGTTCAGAACATAGTCGCCATTTATTTTGCGGTTGTTCTGAATAGTAAGCTCAAAGGGAAAAACGCATTCCGAATCTTACTTTTCCTTCCTTACATCATGAACGGAGTTGCTGTTGCTTTTATGTTTGGTTATGTCTTTGATACTACTAACGGATCTCTGAATATGTTCCTGAATAGCATCGGTCTAACCGGACTAGGACAGACCAGCTGGCTTGGAACAGAAGGACTGGTCAACTATTCTCTGGCATCCACAGGATTTTGGCGTTTCATGGGTTATAACATGGTCATCTACATCGCCTCCTTGCAGGCCATACCAAACGATATCTATGAGGCTTCAAAGATTGATGGTGCTGGACCTTTCCAAACCCTTTGGAGAATTACTTTACCGAATATGAAGCCAGTCATTCAGCTTAACTTATTTCTTACCGTCACAGGAGCACTGGAAGTCTTTGATCTCCCATTCGTATTGACCAAGGGTGGTCCTGCAGGCGCCAGCGAAACTTACGTACAGAAAGTTGTAGACACTGCATTTGCTTACAACAACTATGGTCTCGCTTCTGCCATGAGTATTATCTTGCTCTTCTTTGTCGTCATCGTACTATTAGTACAGCAACTAGTTCTTAGCCGGGGAGGAGACAAATAGACATGACAAACTCCAAATTCCACTTTACAGATGTTATTAAATACTTCTCGCTAATCATCGGCGTATTTGTCGTGCTTTTCCCTCCTTATGTAGTTATCGTAAATGCCTTCAAATCGACTGATGAATTTAACAGTAGTAGCTCCATGGCACTGCCAAAAAGCTTTTTTAATTTCGATAATTTCATTGCGGTGTTCCAACGTGGAGGTTTACTTAACGGATTTGGTAACGTATTAATTATTATAGCTATTACTTTAATTCTGAACATTCTATTTGGAACTATGGTAGCATTTGTACTGGGACGCTTCTCTTTTAAATTAAAACCTGTTGTCTTTGGTGCTTATCTAATAGCTACTATCATTCCTAGCATCACGACGCAAGTAGCCACTTTTGGTATCATCAAAAGCATGGGGCTTTATAATACACTCGGCGCCCCTATCGTGCTATATATCGGAGCAGATGTGATTCAAATTATTCTTTATTTGCAATTTATCCGTAACATTCCCGTGGATCTAGATGAGAACGCGATGGTAGAAGGTGCATCTCTTTTTAAAATCTATCGCTCTATTATTTTTCCATTATTGACGCCGGCTACGGCTACTTTGATTATCTTGAAGACGATTAGTATCTATAATGACATGTACATCCCTTATCTATATATGCCAAAACAAAGCCTGGGCGTAGTTACGACGATCCTGATGCGTTTTCAAGGGGTCAATTCGGGCGAATGGAATTTGATCTGTGCGGCCATTCTGCTTATCCTGCTCCCCACAATAATTCTATATTTCTTCCTACAACGTTACATCTTTGAAGGCGTAACCAGCGGCGCAGTTAAATAAGGCAGTTCACTTTAAGAAAGGATAACGCAAATGGTATCATTCATCCGGCTAGCCTTACGAAAAATGTGGTTGTTCCTTGCCAATCTTCCGATGGAGCGAAAACTGATCGTCGTATTTGTCTTTCTGATCTCGCTTCCAATCACTTATGTTAGTTATTTGTCCTCCCGCTCCATGTTCAATTCTGTTCTTGTGAATGCAACGGAAGGCGCGAACCAAATGACATCGAATGCCTCTGATACCATTGACCGTTATGTTGCCGATCTAAAAAGATACACAGCGCTACCGCTGTATAACACCGATGTACAATTCTACCTAACTCAGCAAAATACCGACTGGGATAAAAGTACTGGCATGGCGATGTTCCTGAGCTACTTGAAGCATACGAAGGAAGAGATCATCGCCGTGTACATGGTGGATCAGTACGGTTCTGTTTTTTATGATAGAGTCCCCGGGATCCGCGAGCTGTATCCTGAAGAACGACTAGCCGAATGGAAAACCTTAAGTGAAGAAGCTGGGGCCGCTCCTGTCATTCAAGGCAGACATACGATACGTATAAACTCCAATGTCCATAGAGAAGTTTTTAGTGTACTTCGCACCATTAATTCTGTAAGCACGCTAGATAATATAGGAATTCTCGTATTTGATGTAGACATCAACTTGTTTAAGGGGATCATTGATCCCGTAAACGCAGTTACACAAGGCAACACACTAATTGTAGATAATACCGGAGAACTGATCTATGACGGCGAAGACGCCTCAGACTCGATGCAAACCGGCGAGGGGCAAAGTCTGAACACGCAGCTTTTGCTGCAGCATGTGAATCAGCAACAGGATCATTTTCAAGTAGAAATGAATGGTCAGTCTTATCTTGCAGTGTATACTGTCTCGAAACAGACAGGTTGGACGACTATGGTTACGATTCCTTTGGCCCGTATCCTGTCACCTGTACAGAAGAATCGCAATGCTCTTATATTAACTACACTGATCATTATTGCTTTTGCACTTTGTGTTGCGACGTTCATCTCACATGCGCTGACCAAACCCCTTAAATCTTTAGTCCGTCTAATGAAACGGGTACAGCACGGTAATCTAGATGTCTGGCAGCACTCCAAATATAATGATGAGATTGGAATGCTTGGCAGTCATTTTAATCGAATGATCATAAGGGTCAAGGATCTGCTGCAGGAAGTATCCCTCACCGAGAAGCGTAAGCAGAAGGCTGATATGAGGGCACTTCAGAATCAGATCAATCCCCATTTTATTTATAATACGCTGGAGTCTATCCGTATGCTGGCAGAGAGCAATGATGACCCACGTGTAGCGAAACTCACCTATTTGCTTGGACTTCAGATGCGTTACAGTATTGTCCGAAGCGAAGAAGCCGTTACGATCAGACAAGAGCTGGATCATGTACGAAATTATTATCATCTGCTACAAATCCGGTTTCCAGATAAGTTCAATCTACACATTGATGTGCCTGAGAAATTTCTACATTTTCCTGTAATCAAGCTTGTCTTCCAACCCATTGTGGAGAACGCAGTTTTTCATGGCTTAGATCAAAAAGTAGGTCTCGGTACCTTAAGCATCACCGCATGGAGTGAGCATGGAAATGTCGTATTCTGTGTAGAAGATGATGGCATCGGTATGGATGCAGCTACCCTTCGTTCCTTAAATAATAGTCTGCAAAATGGGACTGAAAGTGAAATGTTTGGTATTGGCCTACGAAATGTGAATGAGAGGATCCGTCTGCATTACGGCAGCTCATTCGGGCTCCTTGTAGAGAGTAAGCTCGGAGTGGGTACTCGTGTTACGCTGCGCATTGAGGACATTACCTTCACTACTCATAATGAAGATGATATGAATTACAGAGAGGAGATGCTCTGATTGCTGCGTATTGCAATTGTTGACGATGAAATCCTGATCCGCGAAGGTCTGGCTCGAATGATCAGCAAAGAAAATACTGAATTTCTGGTCATCGGCACCTACTCCGATGGGAAACATCTACTTGACGAGTTACCTTCACTTCAACTTGATGTTGTGATTACTGATATTCGTATGCCGCAAATTAACGGCTTGGAATTAATTAAACAATTAAAAGGCAGTCACCCACAAATCCGCTCCATTCTAATGAGTGGATTTGTTGAATTTAATTATGCCAGAGAAGCCATACGCAGCTCTGCAGTAGACTACTTATTAAAGCCAATCGATAAGGAGCAATTATTCGAGCTGCTTTATCAATTGGAGGAAGAGCAGCAGTTCTCTCGTGACAAGGAGGTACGTCACCGTTCTGGTCTCTTACTGACCCTTCTTCAAGGCGACGAGCCCCCTTCACCTTTGCTTTTGTTGAGCCTTACTTTGCCCCAGCCTTATTTCTCAGTTTTTGTGTTCAAAGGAAGATCAAGAGAACCCGTCTGTTTTTGTGTAGACCGTCTGCGGCAAGAGATGGCATTTAGTATCGACAGCCTAGAGATTCAAAATGGACTGCATGTCTGTATCCTGTATTCTACAAAGCAACTCTCAGACAGCGATAGGAATGAAATCGGCGACAGGATCCGTATCTCTGCCAATGGTATGATACTGCATGTAGGTACTAGCAGTTCCTATAACGATACCGCCAAGCTTAGACAAGCATATCTAGATGCTAAGTTAGCCTGCAGCATCGGCATTTATAATCCTGACCGATTGCACTATGCAAATATTCAGAACATTCAGCAGTCTGAGATAAATATCCTTGAGCCTTTTAATGCGATCAAGGAACCATTAATCCATGATCTGCAGATCCTGAATATGGAGGGTGCTTTAGAGCGCGTGCATAACTTATTCTCAGTTCTGAAATCACAACAAGCTATGCCTCATCAAATTCTCCGTGTCTGTCGATGGGTTATTGAATCTGCGCAAAAAGAATTGCAAGAATTTGAGGCCCTCTACAAAGGTGCACCCTATCTTGGGCTGGATGAAAGCATCGCGTCCAGTATGAGCTTCAGTGAAATCGAGCGTAGTTTCACCAACCATTTCTCAAGCATTCTATTTGAGATCAGAGCCCATCGCCTAGAGATGTCCGGTACAGCTGTAGAAACCATAAAGCGCTGGATATCAGCCAACTATAATCAACATGCGGATCTGAACACCTTAGCGAATATGGTTTTTTTGACACCAAGCTATTTAAGTAAGCTGTTCAAACAAGAGACTGGACTTACATTAACGGACTACATCACGGAAATCCGGCTACGCAAAGCCAAGCATCTGCTCAAGAATGCCCCTGACCTAAAGATTCACGAGATTGGAGCAGAAGTTGGATATGGCGATCCTGCCTATTTCAATAAGCTTTTTAAACGTGTAGTCGGCGTTACACCCAATGAATATAAACGAATTTCTATCGTATAAGGAGTTTGATCACTTGCAATCACAGATTCACACGAGCAGCGATAATCATGAAATCACCGTCTATGACACCACAGAACTATACGGTGAACAAGGTGCGTTCCGCGTCATGCAGTTTTCCAATCAGGCCATTCAAGGTGCGCTGGATCTCAATCATCCAGAACGAATTGTGTTTGAATATCCGCGAGCCATCATTCACTTGATGGAATGCAATGCTCCCTCTTTCGAGGATGCCTTTCTTATAGGTCATGGGATTGGAACGATTGCTGGGCATTTTCTAGACAAAAGATTTAAAGTAGCTGAGCTAGACAGCGAAGTAGTCGAATTAAGCCGCCGCTATTTTGGATACATCCAAGATAACGTAGTGATCGGTGACGGACGTCAGATCCTTGAAGGTGAAGAACCACAGAAATATGATTACGTCATCTTGGATGCTTTCACCGCCGCGGGCACGCCGAGGCACTTAATCTCCAATGAATTTTTCAGCATCGTGTATTCAAAATTGAATGCCGAAGGGTATCTCCTAATGAATCTAATGGGAAAAGGTGAAAATGACCCACATATTAACGCGATTCACACCACGCTCGCGGAAGAATTCACCTATATCAAATCCTTTTCACTGCCTTCAGATGGGGCAGCGGATATCAAAAACATCATTATTATAGGTGGATTTAAGCCGATCCGCTTTCAAGCTCGCCACATGGCAGGCTTTAAAGAAATCCAGCTTGGGCAAGGATATCTTATTCAGGATTAAAGTTATGCAAATAAAAATGACCTCATCCTCCACTTCACTGTGGGTTTTGAGGTCATTTTTGGGTTGTTACTATTTGATATCCTTTACACCGGATTAGGGACAAAACTGCCACCTCGGCAATACTTCAAATAATTTAGCGCATGTACTTGTCCAGTCATTTCTAGTTCACCCTGGTAGACAGGATCATGCCAGCCTTCAATATCAATAGTTCCCTTATAGCCGGCTTGGCGCAGAATCGAGATGATATCCACCCAGTTCGTATCTCCGAAGCCAGGCGTCCGGTCCCACACATAAGGCTTAGGTCCGTGAATTCCGTATTCCTTGACGATATCCCAGGCAATAGTGGCATCCTTGCCATGTACATGGAATACCTTATTCACCCATTTGCGTAGCTGCGGAATCGGATCAATGAGACCTATCAGCTGGTGGCACGGTTCCCATTCCAGACCAAGATTGTCTGCCGGTACAGCATTGAACATTTTCTCCCAGGCTGAAGGATTGTGAGCGATGTTCCACTCTCCGGCCTGCCAGTTTCCACCCATAGAGCAATTTTCAAAAGCAATTCTTAAGCCACGATCGGCTGCCCTTTTGGACAATTCACTAAACACCTCTGCAAATCTCGGAATCGACTCGTCAATCGAAGAACCTGGAAGACGTCCAGTGAATCCGCCGATAATATCTGTGCCGAATAAATGCGCATGATCAATCAATCGCTCCCAGCTGGCGAGTGTGTCAGCGTTGTCGCCTGTTCCTGAAAGTGGATTGCCATAAATCCCAACAGAAGAGATGACAAAATCATGTTCAGCAGCCAGTTCCCTTAGTCGTGCAGCTGTTTCTACAAGATTGGTTTCACCTGTGGTCTGCCAAAAGTTCAGGTTAAAGGATTCAAAACCATGCTGAACGATTTGCGGAATCACGGTGACGGCCTCCCCGCCACGAACCAGAGTACCTATTCTCAATGTGTCTTGCATTTGGGTTACCACTCCAATGATAGCGTTTATAGTCAGTATTAAACCTTAAGTGTTTTGAGCATCTTGCAAGAGCCTCGCTTGAGCAATACCGCATCGTAGACAATATGCTGATGACCTGACCGTCCAGAAATTAGATCAAACAGAACGCCCACACTGGATAAAGCCATTTCTGTACCCGGTTGGCTGATCGTATCAAGTGAAGGATGAAAATATTCAGCCATTTCGATCCCGTCAAAGCCAATGATTGAAATATCATCCGGAATAGACAACCCTGCGGTAAGTACCGCTTTGGCAGCACCGATAGCAATCGTGTCGGAGGCTGCAAATATTGCGGTTACTCCCTTATTCCTTTTAAGCAATCTTCGCGCTGCATCAAATCCAGAGCTAGGACTGTATTCACAATCTTCCACAAGCTGTGCATCATAAGGCAAATTATGTTCTTCCAGTGCTTTTTTGTAGCCTAAATAACGCCGGTTGCCTGTCGTTTCATCCAGTAATGGGGATTTGGCTAGAAAACCAATATTCTCATGCCCAAGTGATATCAAGTAAATGGTGGCCTTATAAGCTTCCTTCAATTCATTAATGGTGACACTGGAAAAAATATCAGGGTCCACCTCTTGTGTGGAGGTGATCGTCGTCAGTACAAATGGGACCGTCAGCTGCTTGAATTTCTCTTCGGAATGATTGTAAGTTCCGCCCATGAAGATGATCCCGCATAGATTCTTTTCTTTGGTCAGCTGAATCGCCGCATTAATTTCATCCGTTCCATCCTCTACCTGATGAATGAGGAAAGGGTACCCTCGCAGATTAGCCTGCCGCTCGATTTCTTTGATCATATTAGAGAAGAACGGATTCGTAATCCCCTTAACCATAAGTGCAATGTTCTTAGACTCCGTAGTTTTTAGATTTCTCGCATTGGAATTGGGAATGTAATTGTATTCCTTAACAACATTCAGAACCTTTTCCCGTGTAGCCTTGCTCACCAGCCCCTTATTGTTGATGACCCTGGAAACCGTCGAGATGCCCACACCGGAAATCCGCGCGATATCCTTGATATTTACGTCCACTATACTCCCCCACTTATAAGTAAGGGAGCTATATGCTACTATAGCTCCCTTACACCTTTTAACGTTCTTTAGTTCACTGGAACAAACTCAGCCAATTGCTTTTCTACTTCGGCAATAACCTTGTCAATTCCTGCTTTTTTCAGTTGCTCACGGTATTCCGCTACAGCAGCTTTAGGATCTTTGCTTGTTTTACCAAGCATCAATTGAATACCAAGCTGGGAATTCACGTTGGAGATGGAAGCAATTTCTGTAGTTACATTCGATGGATCAAAGCTAAAGCCATTGTATGGATCATCGATAGCGACTTTATCCCACTCTGCAAACAAGGAGTTACGAATTGGGTTTTCTGTATCCGTAGGTACTACGAATTTGTCATTACGAAGTGACCAAGCAGCGAAACCTCCGCCGTCCGTTTTTTCGTTGAAGCCTGGAGGCTGCTTTTTAACACCATTTTCCATAACATATTGTTTGCCTTCAATACCGTTTTGGATGAGGTTGTAGTAGCTTTCGTCAGTCATGAACTTCTCGATTACCATCAAAGAGCGCTCTGGATTCTCGGAGCTCGTGCTGATTACAGTCGAGTTGTCAACGCCCATCTTACGTTTGATCTTCTTGTTGGCTTCCGCAAAGGTAAAGAATGCAGTTTCTGCCTCTGGTTGTGCCTTCAAATCTGCACCGTATTGGCCGATCCAGTCCTGAGCATGAGTCAAATAACCTGCGGAGTTTGCTGCTCTGAAGTTATCTTTACTTCCAAGAGTTGCAGACAGTACATCTTTGCCCCAGTACCCTTTATCTGCCCATTCACGCATCTTCACAGCCCAATCTTCGAATTCTTGAGTGTATGCTGGATGGAAGACGGTCTTGTAGTCCTCTGGACTTTTCGTCACAAGATTCAGTTCATTCAAAGATATACCAGGTGCGTTAAGCCACATTCCTGTAGTATCTACGAGCATTCTGAACATATTGGCCGCATCTTCAGACTTACCGTTAATTGGTGGGAAGGACTCATTGGCAACAACATTATCCATGTATTTAACCATATCATCGATTGTTGTAATTTTTTCCATGCCATATTTTTTCAGCAAGTCTACACGATAGGCATAACCATTCGGTGTATATTCGCTATAAAGACTCGGAACACCATAGATTTTACCTTTGTATTTAGTATTTTCCCATACACTAGCAGGGATTTCTGCCTTCAGCTTAGGAGCAACTTTATCGAGCATATCGGTAAGGTCCACTAGAGCGCCTTCACTAGCCAATGTGAAATAGGATACTGGTGCTCCAGGAGATGCATGAGACATATCAAACTGCTCACCAGAAGCAAATAGCAACGGATATTTCGTATTGATATCCGGCCAGTCAATATACTTCACTTCAATTGTAGCGTTAAGATCAGCCTTAAGCTTTTTGTTAATCTCAGCAAGAATCGCCTTATTTTGAACGCCTTCACTGCCCCACAGGTAGTACACCAACTTAGCTTCTTTAGAAGTATCTACTCCTCCTGTATTCGTTGAAGCTTCTGGTGCCTTCGTAGCTGCCGGATCATTACTTGCCTCGTTGTTCTTCGATGAACAGGCTGTCAATGCCCCAGTAAGCATGAGTACAGCAATTAAAGAAGACGCAATTTTTTTACCTTTCATTAGGTAAGCCTCCCTTTTCTTTTCTATTTATGAATTGCATTTATAATAAACGCGCCTTCGAAAAGGAGACGTCCATTAACCCTTTACAGCCCCAACGGTGAGGCCTGTTACGAAATAACGCTGTACAAATGGATAGAGAAGAATAATTGGCCCGGTGGCTAGCACAGCTGTAGCCATCTTGATGGATTGCGTTGGAAGATCAGCCGTATTGATAACTGCCCCCGAATTGATTAGTGTACCGAGATTCGTCTGATTGACCATTCGCTGCAAAAAGTATTGGAGTGGATATTTCGTCGGGGAGTCCATATATAACATCCCGTTGTACCACTCATTCCAAAAGCCTATCGCCGAGAAAAGCCCGATGGTAGCTAAGGAAGGAACCGCCAGCGGAATAAATATCCGCCAATAGATATGGAAGTCGCCAGCACCGTCAATGGTAGCAGATTCATATAAGGAATCCGGAATCGCCTTCATGAAATTACGCATCAGGAAGATCGACCAAGCGCCAACTACAGCCGGTAGAATCATGGCAAATAAGTTATCTTTCATATGCAGGTGCTTGACCATCAGGATATACGTTGGAATCAAGCCACCGCTGAAGAGTGTCGTAAAGTAAATTAGAAAGGAAAAGAAGTTGCGATACTTGAAATCCTTGCGGTTAAGCACGAAGCCAGCCATCGACATCATGAACAGTCCAAGGACCGTACCCACTACGGTTATAAAAATAGTGATCTTATAAGCATTTACCAATTGCGTAGAGTTGTTAAACAACAATTCGTAAGCCTTAAAGGAAAATTCTTTAGGCAGCAACTTGTAGCCCTCACGGACAATCTCCTGCTCGTTCATGAACGATGAGGAGATCATTAGTGCGAAGGGAAATACACAGAACAGTGCAAAGATACTAATGCAGATATAGCTAATCACTTTTATGATAATACTTCCGGAATCCTGTTTGATTTTTTGAGTTTCCATATTCATCACCCCTGTTTCGTGTCTGGTTTTAGAACAATGCGCTGTCAGGCTCGACCTTGCGTACAATAAAGTTAACTACTAGCACCAGAATCAGGCCAAACATGGATTGGTAGAAGCCCACCGCGGCGCCCATAGAGAAGTTGAATTGTCCCACCAGTGAACGGAAGACATAGGTATCGATAATATCCGTCTGCGGATACAGCACCGAGTTCGTACCGATCAGATTATAGAAAAGGTCAAAGGAGCCCTTGAGAATTCCACCCATACCAAACAGTAAAAGCAGAATAAAGGTTGGCTTCAGAATCGGTAAGGTCATATAACGGATCCGCTGCCAGGTAGTGGCTCCGTCCATATAAGCAGCCTCGTACAGATCATGATTAATCCCTGTGATCGTTGCCAGATAGACAATCATTCCATATCCGGTAGCGGCCCAGATCTTGAAGGCTACAATGATATATTTCCATATGCCCGGATCAGAATAAAACTCGTAACGGTCTAGCCCCATTCCAGTTAGCATCGTATTGATGAACCCGGAATTGAAATTGAATATATTGTAGGCAAACACACCGACGATAACCATAGAGATAAAGTAAGGTAGGAGAATAACGGATTGAGACACTTTCTTGAACCACTTGCCCGAGATCTCCGAAAGCATAATGGCAAACACAATTTGAATAATGTTACCCAGAGCTAGGAAGACGATGTTGTAGAGCAGTGTATTCTTGGTAATATTCCACAGATCGCCATTCTGAACCAGAAATTCGAAGTTTTTCAGACCGATAAAGTTACTTCCGAAAATACCCTTATTGAGCTTGTAATCTACGAATGCGACGTAAGCGCCAGGCATTACCGCATAGTGAAAAATAATGAAGTATAGGATTACAGGCAGCAACATTAGAAAAAGCACTTTGTTCTTAATGACTTCCCGGACAATATTTCCACCCGCAAGCTTAATTCTTGCCAATGAGCCCACCTCCAATTTGAAAGATGCATTTCATCACATGCATAACTTAGCTTCCTTTCTTGTCCCGCAACCAGCTTGAAACTGATTGCTCATCCTTTATGATAAAGCGTATCGGATGATATAGAAACGTTTCCATAATTTCTTTGAAACTCCCTGTACGAAAATCATACTCCCTAGATGTATGCGCTGTCAATTCATTTTATTTTTGTTTTTCTAGTAATAAAAATCACATTTTACAACCTAAATATAATGAATCGGCCGATTTCGCGAAGATAATTGACTTTTTATGGTCTTCGGACTAAGATCGATATGTATCGTTAATGGAAACGTTTCTATTTGTTCTTTCACAGACATGTCAGTCTTATATATGATGTCTGACAATGAACTCCCCGTTCTTATCTATATCATGTCTCATCCAATTATATTTATCTGCGTGTGCACAGCGGCGAACTCAAATAGCAAGCGCTTTCTTATTGGTATAGCACATCTATTTGTCACAATAACTTTCAATGCGCTCACGAGGAAGGTGTTAACCATGACTAAACTGTTTATCCAAGATCTTGTGAACGATATGACTCTAGAAGAAAAGCTGGCACAATTAACCCAGCTAGGCCCTCACTATTGGGGTTTGGATGATACCGTAGATTTAACCGGTCCATTCAAGGAACTGAACATTAAGCCGCAGGTAATGCAGAACATCGGAAGCGTTCTGAACGGCATTGGAGCCAGGAATGTGATTGATCTACAGACCCGGCATTTGCAAGCCAGCCGTCAGAAAATCCCCTTACTCTTCATGGCGGATGTGATTCATGGTTACAGAACGATCCTACCGATCCCGCTTGCGATAGGTTGTAGCTTTGACATGGAGGCCTGTGAAAGGTTCGCTGAAATTGCAGCCAAGGAGAGCGCAGCTGCCGGTATTCACCTCACTTTCTCGCCTATGACGGATCTTGTACGCGATCCGCGCTGGGGACGGGTGATGGAGACATCCGGTGAGGACCCTTATCTGAATGCTCGTGTAACTGAGAGCATGGTACGGGGCTATCAGGGCAAAGACCTAAAAGAAAAAGGTCGTATCGCTGCCTGTGTGAAGCACTTCGCCGGTTATGGCGCTCCCGAAGGCGGTCGAGAATACAATACGGTAGATATGTCCCTCGGCGTATTACGTGAGTTCTATCTACCAGCCTATAAAGCTGCTGTTGATGCTGGTGTAGCCATGGTGATGGCCGCATTCAATACGATTGATCGTATACCTGCAAGCGGTAATTCCAAACTTCTCCGCGGGATTCTGCGTGAGGAATGGGGCTTCAATGGCGTTACCATCGCCGATTTCAATTCCGTAAATGAACTAATCCCTCATGGCGCTGCCGAAGATGGCCGTGAAGCAGCGGAGAAAAGTCTGGCTGCCGGACTAGATATTGAAATGATGTCCACCCATTATCTAAACCACGGCGCTGCTCTCGTCGAGGAAGGCAAGCTTGATATCTCCTTGATTGATGAAGCCGTTATCCGGGTGCTAGAACTCAAGGACGCTCTCGGCTTGTTTGACAATCCATTCAAGGATGCAGATCCACTAGTAGATGAGGCGCCCACGCCGAGCGCGGAGAATTTACAAGCTGCGAGAGAGCTGGGTGCCAGCTCAGTGGTGCTGCTGAAAAATGACAATAACGCTCTGCCCCTGAAACACGGTATGAAGATTGGATTGGCTGGTCCCTTCGCTACCTCTATTCATGTGCTGGGCGGCTGGTCTGGAACGGAAAAAGACCCGGCCGTATCACTCTACAACGGCATTTCTCAAAAAACATCTGCTGCGGATATTATTACGGCCATGACTGGTGAGCTGGGAAGCATGCTAGAGGGTGTTTTTGATGTGGAGGATGAAATCGAAGAAGCCTTTCAGCGCCTAAAAGATTGCGATGTAATTCTCGCTGCTGTCGGTGAGAATCAGCAGGATACCGGGGAAGGTGGAAGCAAAACCAATTTGCGCTTGTCGACCAATCAGGAGAAGCTGATCTGGCGTCTAAAAGATACCGGCAAAAAGATTGTTACCATTGTATTTAGCGGCCGACCGCTGGAACTAAAGCCTGTTCTTGAGGCCAGCGATGCTTTGCTGCAAGCCTGGTTTCTGGGTACAGAATCCGGAAATTCATTAGCTGATGTGCTGTTCGGAGATTATAATCCGTCCGCTCGTTTATCTATGAGCTTCCCTTACTCGGTTGGGCAAATTCCTGTTTATTACAATGCCTATCAGACGGGACGTCCCTATGATCCCCTATATCCCAATGTGCGTTATGTAACCCGATATCTGGATTGCCCTAATGACCCTCTTTTCTGTTTTGGCTATGGTCTGAGCTATTCCAGTTTTGATTACAGCAACTTCAAGGTTGATGCTGCCGAGCGGGTTGTTGCCTCCATTGAGGTGGAGAATACTTCAGACATCACCGGCAAGGAAACCGTTCAACTCTATATCCACGATGTCAGCGCAAGTGTCGTCCGCCCGGTCAAAGAGCTAAAAGGATTCCGACAAATTACACTCGCAGCGCATGAGAAACAAGTAGTTTCTTTCGAGATCACTAGAGATATGCTGATGTTCTACGGAAAAGACGATCAATTGGTCTTTGAACCCGGGGAATTTGATATTATGATTGGTAGAAGCTCCGGAGACCATTTCACCCAGCGGATCTGGATCGGCTAACTATATTAGACAGTAAGGGAGATAACCCCAATGAGACACAACTTATCATTTCAGCAAGATGGAACCTTGAAAATTGTACAATTCACTGATCTTCACTGGATGGATGGAAGAGCCGAAGATCAGCGTACCCGTGAACTGATGGAACGCGTGCTGGAAGCGGAACAACCTGATCTTGTCGTTTTCACGGGAGATCTAATTTACACCGCCCCTGTATCACCTGGTGAAAAGGCTTGTGAAGACCCCGCCCAAGCTTTTCGGGATGCTGTCGCTGCTGTAGAAAAAACAGGTACCCCTTGGGCCTTCGTATTTGGTAACCATGATACAGAAACCCTGATCTCCCGCAGTGAATTGATGCAGATTGCATTAGAACATCCCCACTGTCTGGCCGAAGCCGGTCCAGAAGATCTTGAAGGTACGGGCAATTACACGCTTGAAATAAAAGATCAGGATGGCCAAGCAGCCGCTGTTCTTTATTTTGTTGACTCGGGCAGTTACTCCGAGATGGAGCATATCCCTGGCTACAATTGGATTAACCGGAATCAAATCAACTGGCTAACTGCTGAATCCACTCGGTTGAATCCTAAAACTGCTGAGAACAGGCTGCCTGCATTGGCTTTCTTCCATATCCCGATTCCGGAATATCGTGAGGTCTGGTCTACACAAGTCTGTCATGGGTATAAGTATGAGCGTGTATGCTCACCTGAGGTTAACTCGGGATTATTCTCGGCTTTGCTTGAAATGGGTGATGTGCTTGGCACCTTCTGCGGACATGACCATATCAATGATTTTACGGGCAGCCTGTATGGCATACGTCTTTCCTATGGCCGTGCTACCGGCTACAATACTTATGGAAAAGAAGGCTTTATGCGGGGCGCACGCGTCATCAGACTGACCCAAGGCACCCAAGACTTCGATACCTGGCTTCGTCTTGAAGACGGATCTGTCCTGCTGGAACAGCCAATTCATCACCCTGAACCTACTTCCGTTCCAGAGCATTAATCGTCTTACTTTATTGTCTGCAATCATCTTTGCTCATTTATAGTAATAAAAGGAACCCGCATAGTGCAGGTTCTTTTTTATGTTCCAATATTAGCTTGTTCCCATATTCCCCATTACATCGCTTTTTTTGTTAAAATAGAGTAGTCGACGTATTAAGCACTACAGCGTCAGTCATGGAACGGAGGCAAGTACCTGTGGATTATATTATTCTGGACATCGAATTCAACGGCCGTAAGTTTGCCAGCGAGCACCCTATGGAGGTCATTGAAATTGGAGCTGTCCGGTTAGACTCTTCATTGCAGTATAAGGATGAATTCTCTTCCTTGATCAAACCCATATATTTCTCTACCCTTAATTCTTTTATTAAGAAAAAAACCGGGATCCCCCAAGAGGAAATCGATATTGCACCCCGCTTCCCGAAAGTCATCACTGCGTTTAGAGAGTGGCTCGATCTAAGTACAAACGGAGTTCTGCTGCTTACTTGGGGTGGCGAGGATATGAAGCGAATCATTCAGGATGTGCGCATGCACAAGATGGACGAATCCTATTGGATGTCTGCTACGTATTTGGATTTGTTAAAAGGTGTGCTGCGAGCACGTGGGCTTAGCAATGATATTAGTGTCGAAGGCGCTATGGCTTTATTTGAACTTGAACCGTCTGGATCTGCTCACCGTGCGTTGGATGACGCAAAGATGACTTCGGAAATCTTCCACGCTGTGTTTAAAGATCTGGATTTTGAGCGCTCACAGCATTACGTAGATACTTTTTCTAATGCCAAAGAACGCAAGACGGTCAAAGTCGCCATTAAAGCGATGAACTCACAAAAAATAGTACCTACCTGGGACCTTGTTCTCGAACATTACTTCTCAGACAAAACAACCCTAGCTGATCCTCGCAAATTAGAGGAATTACAGAATTATTTTGCGGTGCAGATGGGTCAAAAATAACTTCAACATCAGCAAATCATAGCAGCGGCAGTCTTCCCAATGATCTTCAGCGGGTAACTGCCGCTGTTTGGGATACGCTAAAAAAACATTTGACCTTCACGCTACGTAAAGGTGTACATTGAATTTGTGGGAGGTGATACTACGGAATACACAGTACAGAAGCTCGCTGAGCTAGCTGGAATCAGTACGCGAACCCTGCGCTACTACGACGAGTTTGGCATTCTTAAGCCGGCGAGAATCAACTCCTCGGGGTATCGTATCTATGGCCGCACCGAAGTAGATCTTCTACAGCAAATTTTATTTTATCGAGAGCTTGGCTTAAGTCTGGAACGTATCAAAGCTATTATGACTGAACCGTCATTCGACGGAACCAAAGCGCTACGGGAGCATCATGACAAGCTGCTTGAAAAGAGACATCAATTAGATCTATTAATCGCTAACGTCGAACAGACGCTGGCTCACCAAGAAGGGAGAATGATTATGAGTGACGCTGAGAAATTCGAAGGTTTTAAGCAAAAGCTGGTAGAGGATAACGAGAAGAAATACGGTCAAGAAATACGGGAGAAATATGGGGACAGCACCGTAGAACAATCCAACAAGAAGCTTAAAGGTATGACAGAAGAACAATATGCGGCTATACAGCAGCTTGAGGAGGAAATGTTCGAGACGCTCTTACAAGCGATGGAGCATGGAGATCCTGCCAGTGTATTAGCGCAAAAAAGTGCTGATCTACACCGCCAGTGGCTCTCCTTCTACTGGGATTCCTATTCCAAAGAGGCACATGCTGGAGTTGCGCAAATGTATGTTGATGATGAACGTTTTACCAAGTACTACGACAAGCATCGCCCTGGACTTGCGGAGTTCCTAAGAGATGCCGTTCACGTATATACGGGAACAAAATAATAAAATAGAAATAGAGCGGCACCGGAAATCCGGTCGCCGCTCTATTTCTATTATCCGGAACCTCACTGATAGCTCTAGCTCCTATAGACTGCGATGCAGCAGTGACAGTACATTTCGCAGCTCAACCACAGCTACCTGTCCAGGCGCAGAGGGCTTATGCGCCGCTCCAAAGGTAAGCGCTGAACCGAATATTTCACCGGCTAGACGGCTAATTACCCCAGCTCCCGCCATGGACATTGTAATAATCGGGCGATCTGCATATTGTTCTTTCATCATATGCGTAGCTTCTAGTAAAGTCAGTACATCCCCCGCATCCTGAGGCATCACCGCAATTTTAGGCAAGTCCCCGCCAAGCTCCTGTGCCTTGCGTAATCGCGAGATGATCTCCTCTTGAGAAGGTGTTCCATGAAAATCATGATTCGAGATAATGACAGACACGTTATGAGTATGAGCAGTCTCGACTAGTAGCTTTACATCCTGTTCCTCATTGAATAATTCAACATCAATTATATCTACTAGACCACTTTCAGCTGCAGCTATATTCAGTGCTATGTAATATTCCGTGCTAACCTGCTTCTCGCCGCCTTCTTTGGCACTCCGAAAAGTAAAAATCAGCGGTAACTCCGGAATTACAGAATGGATTTCTTTTAGTGCTGAATTGACCGCCTCTACGTCTTCAACTTCATCAAAAAAATCCGTCCGCCACTCCACTAAATCGGGACTAAGCTCTTTTAATGATTCGGCTTCCTGTTTCAGTTCAGACAAGGTAGCTCCAATCAACGGAACACATATTTTAGGGATTCCTTCGCCAATGATCACATTTTTAACGATTACTGTCCTGCTCATTATTTCAGCCCCTTATCCAGTCGTCTACTATAGATTCTGTATTGTTTATTTTACTGCCGATACATGTTTTAGAAACTGTTCAACCTCTGATAACTGCGGCAGCGATGGGATCGCGCCTTCTTTCCCTACAGCCAGTGCTCCAACAGCATTAGCGAAGCTCACTGCCTCCTCCAGCGTTTTGCCTAAGACCAATTGCTGGGCTAATGCCCCATTGAATGAGTCTCCGGCAGCAACCGTGTCTATCGCCTTGACCGGGAATCCAGGAACTGACTTAGCACCTTCAGCATTAACGATCAGTGCGCCTTTAGATCCCAAGGTTACGATCACATTTTTAACACCTTTTTGCAGCAAAATACGGGCTGCCTGCTCAGCAGTCTCTAAACTATCTACAGTCATTCCAGTCAAAATTCCCGCTTCTGTCTCATTAGGTGTCAGATATGATACTTGACCCAGCATCTCGTCTTTAAGCACTCTAGCTGGTGCTGGATTCAGAATGACCGGAATTCCATGACGATGTGCAATGGCAATAGCATGCTCACTCATCGCCAGTTCCATTTCAAGCTGCATCACAATCATCTCAGCCTGGCTGATTACAGTCTCTAACGCCTGTATATCCTCTGCAAAGAGATCAATATTCGCTCCGGGTACAACGATAATCCGATTCTCTCCATCTTCTTCAATAACGATTGAAGCTACACCTGTTGCCTCCGTTTCACTCACTGAGATATGTTCTATATGAATACCTTCTTGCTTAATAATCTCAAGCATTTCGCTTCCAAAGGTATCTTTTCCGACGCTGCCGATCATACTAACCTCAGCACCCAGACGTGCTGCGGCAACGGCTTGATTCGCTCCTTTTCCACCGGGAGATAGAGAAAATGCTTGTCCCATAAGCGTTTCTCCTGCATTCGGTGCCCGGTTCGTACGTACTACCATATCCATATTTAAGCTTCCAATCACAACTATACCCAACTTATACACCACCAATAATTATTTCTTCAATCTCTTTATCTTAGGGTCTTCCCTTCACTTTATCAATCACTTCCGTTGATTTTGCCCCTAATTGGCTATTTTCACCAAATTGACGTTATGCTTTTGTAGATAAAGTGTGCTAGAATGATGGTGCAATCGCTTCCACAACGATTGATGACTGTTTTTTGAGCAAACGTTTGCATCGTAGATAATGCCAGCAGCTTTACTGCAATTCAATCTAATCCGCGATTAGGAGGCTTATCAAGTGAACGAACAAAAATTACCATCAGTAGCTTATTTCAGTATGGAGTACGGGTTACATTCCGATTTTAAAATGTATGCCGGAGGGCTTGGAATTCTCGCCGGAGACTACATTAAGGGAGCTAAAGACATCAATGCTCCTATCATCCCTATCGGGCTGAAGTGGAAACAAGGTTATACGGATCAAAAAATTGATGCGAACGGTAATCCATACGACTCCTATCACAATTATGTTTATGATTTTCTTGAAGATACAGGGGTGAAGGTAACCGTAAAAGTCAGAAAGACCGATGTGGTGTGCAAAGTATGGAAGACTGATTATTTTGGCAACAGCACGTTGTATTTACTGGATACGGATATCCCCGAGAATAATGATGCATGGATTACTGGACAATTGTACGGCTGGTTCGGTGAGGAACGGATCGCTCAAGAGATCGTACTCGGGATCGGCGGAGTAAAAGCTATGCGTGCTCTCGGCATTCCGATTGATGTCTATCATTTCAATGAAGGCCATGCAGCCTTAGCAGCCATCGAGCTCATTCGTGAGAAGATGTCCGGAGGCAGCACCTTTGAGGAAGCTTGGAAAGCTACTCGGGAAGAGGTTGTGTTCACTACACATACGCCGATAAAAGAAGGCAACGAAACCCATCCACTCGACCGCCTAGAGTATATGAGTGCATTCAATGGCTTAACCCGCGACCAGATGGAGCGTATCGGTGGTGAGCCGTTCAACATGACGGTTGCCGGTCTGCGACTCTCCCGTATTTCTAATGCAGTGGCTCAGCTTCATGCGGATACAGCCAATAAGATGTGGAAAGAGGTTGCCGGAAGATCGGACATCATTGGCATTACTAATGCCATTCATACCCCTACCTGGGTAGATGAAAGAATGACACAAGCCTATGAACAAAATGGCGATTTATGGGCAGTGCATAAAGAAATTAAGGGTGAACTGATTGATTTCATCAAAGAACGGTCCGGCATTAGTCTAAATACTGACAATCTACTCATTGGCTTCTCACGCAGAGCTGCTCCTTATAAACGCAGTGACCTGATCTTCTCGCAGCCGGAAATTATTGAGCCTTATCTGGAGTCCGGCAAAATACAAATCGTCTTCTCTGGCAAAGCCCATCCACTCGATGATAACGGCAAAAAAATCGTCAGCAATTTAGTGGCGATGATGAAAAAATATCCGAAGAGTGTTGTCTTCTTGGAGAATTACGATATGACTATCGGCGCACAGCTGACACGCGGTTCTGATATTTGGCTCAACAATCCGCGTAGACCACTGGAAGCAAGTGGTACCTCCGGGATGAAGGCAGCCATGAACGGCGTATTGAACTGCTCTATTCTAGATGGCTGGTGGCCGGAAGCCTGTATAGATGGCGAGAATGGCTGGCAGATCGGAGACGGCTTCGAGACTACTGACTTCGAGGTTCTGGATAAGCATGATAGTGATGCGCTATACGATACCCTATTGAATCGAGTACTCCCAACCTATTATGAGAATCGTGAACAGTGGGTACAAATGATGAAGAAGAGTATCGAAACCACTCGCATCGAATTTGCCACCAAAAGAATGCTGGATGAATACTATAACAGAATGTACATTAAAAACTAAGTACAGAAAACGGATATTCCTATATCAAAATAGAACAGCGCACCCTCCAGTGATGGTAGAGGTGCGCTGTTTCTTTTTTAACTCTGCTTAGTAATTAATCACTCTATCTATCATATATATTGAATGGGACGACGATTACCACATACTGTAATGTGTCAATTATTCAAAAAGTGTTGCATTTTCCCCAAAAAACATTAATATAGAACTTATACTAAATCTAAAATCAAATCTTACGAGGTGATTCTATTAATGAGCTCCAATAATAATAATCTTACGACCAGCTGGGGTGCTCCAGTAGGCGACAATCAAAATTCAATGACAGCCGGTGATCGTGGTCCTACTTTGCTGCAAGATGTCCATCTGCTTGAAAAATTAGCCCACTTTAACAGAGAACGTGTTCCTGAACGTGTCGTTCATGCTAAGGGTGCTGGCGCTCATGGGTATTTTGAGGTCACTCAGGATTTAACTCAATATACAAAAGCTAATTTTTTATCTGAGGTAGGCAAGCGTACCCCACTGTTCATCCGTTTCTCAACGGTAGCTGGGGAGCTAGGTTCTGCTGATACTGTAAGAGACCCACGTGGTTTTGCTGTGAAGTTCTATACCGAAGAAGGAAACTATGATCTCGTAGGTAACAATACACCTGTATTCTTCGTTCGTGATGCAATCAAGTTCCCTGACTTTATTCATACACAGAAGCGTGATCCACAGACACACTTAAAGAACCCTAATGCGGTTTGGGACTTCTGGTCTTTATCACCGGAATCTCTACATCAGGTTACGATTTTGATGTCAGATCGCGGAATCCCAGCTACGTTGAGACATATGCACGGGTTCGGAAGCCACACCTTCAAATGGGTAAATGCCGAAGGCAATGCCGTCTGGGTGAAATATCATTTCAAAACAGAACAAGGCATTAAGAACCTTGCTCCAGATCTTGCCGCCAAAATAGCTGGGGAGAACCCAGATTATCATACAGAAGACTTGTTCAATGCTATTGATAAAGGAGAATTCCCAGCGTGGAAGCTCTACGTGCAGATTATGCCGATCGAAGATGCGAACACTTATCGCTTTGATCCATTCGATGTAACCAAAGTATGGTCGCAAAAAGATTATCCATTAATTGAGGTTGGCCGCATGGTACTGGATCGCAATCCAGAGAATTACTTCGCGGAAGTAGAGCAAGTTACGTTCTCTCCTGGCTCTTTCGTCCCTGGTATTGAAGCTTCTCCTGATAAATTGCTACAGGGTCGACTGTTTGCTTACGGCGATGCTCATCGTCACCGTGTAGGTCCTAACCATAACAGCCTGCCTATCAACCGTCCAAAAGTAGAAGTGAAGAACTATCAACGTGACGGTGGCATGGCACTCGGCAACAATGGCGGATCCGGTGCCTATTATGAGCCTAACAGCTTAGGCGGACCTAAAGAAGCACCACAGTACAAAACATCACCTTTCGAAGTATCTGGAAATGCCGACAGTGTCTCCTATAATAGTGATGACCATTATACACAACCTGGTGACTTGTATCGCCTGATGAGTGAAGAAGAACGTACCCGTCTTGTTCAAAATATCGTAGGCGCTATGACACCAGTTGAAAGTAACGATATTAAACTTCGTCAAATTGTTCATTTCTATAAAGCTGATCCGGAACTGGGACAGCGTGTTGCATCCGGTTTAGGATTATCCGTCCCAGGCGAATTATAAGAATGTAATTGCACTTATACAATCAAAGAGGACCTTTACCCGTAAATGGGAAAGGTCCTCTTTTTTCATAAGAAAAGCTAAAACATATAATATATAAGAACGATCACGATGCATAGCGTGGAGACAACAGATAAGCACGAAAAAAAAGTATTCCAGTTATTGCCCTTCATTTGTCTTATACACGACCAGTATACTGCTTCTTTGATGCTCTGCCCCATCACGTGAAGATTTGACTACCGAACCGTAACAGATATTCACAACCTGTTCCTCACGCAGCCCTGCCAAGAACTCATTCGCCTTATTCTCAGCATACGAATTATCAGCATCTACAAACTCTTTTACTTGAATCATCCTGATCTCTCCTTTAATAAATTATAGTTACTTTTTATGTCTAGATTCTATAGGTGAACTCAACGAAATGTACATGGCGTATCACTCCCCTGGTAACATTTAATGTAAAATTATCTTCGAAATATAGTATAGGCATTCCGCAGTTTTCTACGAAATGCCTATAACATCAGCCTATCATAGCACCCAACTATACAATAGTCAAACGTTTTAAATACAATATTTAGTAAGAATTTATTGCCTTTGCAAAATGGATTGGATTTACATATAGAAGCTGTTATACTGATCAGAAGGTTCCCTCTAGGGGACCTCTATTTGTATAGGAGGGATTTTAATATGGCAACGCGTCATAACAAATTTGCAAAGAATGTGCTACTTAGAGGGGGTGAAATCTACTATGAACCATAGTCTAATTTATGAAGGCTCAAGGACACAACTGGTCCAGCAGCTTATTTATTTTGATGAGGAAAAAATCGCATTTCTAAATCAGTATTTCCCGGAACGAAGCAAACAAAGAAGTAATGCTGAAACGCTGTTGTCCCGTTATTGCTCCGAGCTGGAACAATTACTTTCCCGTTTCAATGGTGAAGAATTGAATTCACTCGTATTGATTGGAAGTCAGCTTCAGCTACGCTACTTAGACGACAATACTACAGATACCTACACCATCGTATTTCCAAACCAGGCAGAACCCAATGATAACAAGATTTCAATGTTCTCGCCTATTGGCATGCAGCTGCTGTTAGCTCAGATCGGCAGTACATGTCAGCTAGCTATTCCTTCAGGTGAGTTATCAGTAAAAATCGAAAGTATTAAGTTTGTGAATTGTGGTGAGGTGGCCGTTCTTATTTAAGCCCACTCGCACATATCACCAACATTAACAGCGTCCCTTTCCAATCTTATGGAAGAGGACGCTGTTCATCTATTCAGCCTGTTAAGCACTTCTTCATACTTTTATTTGAGCCTCAATCCTTCACCCAGTTTACTGACTGATTTTTCGATACGAGATGCTCTGGTTTCAGGTCTTTTCGCCGTTTCGATCCAAGATACATATTCCTTCTGATAAGAATAAGCCAGACCGTTATAATAAGCTTCTGCCTGCTCATGGCTACTCAACGCATCAAGGAAATCCTCTGGGGCTTCTACCTCCCGTAATTGATGATCTTTTTCCATCGTCACATGCACAATATCACCAGGTTGAGCTTTGGCTAGATCCCGTAGTTCCTTCTTTACCACCATAAAATGCTTTCCGTTTCCATGGGGCATAAGCGTTCCTCTATAGGGGATTCCATTTACACTTCCTTTTACCTGTATTCTGGACTTTGTTTCAAATATTTGTTCGGCATCAAAAGGGACGTTAAGATAAGTCCAGCTCCCACTTGCATCAGGTCGCACTAATTTAGCTTCAAATTCAAACATTGCTACCTCCTCAACTAAAAGCTCTAAGTTCTATTGTATCCATATGAATGTAACTATACAAAAAAAACACCTGCCTATAATAGACAGATGTTTCTTAATTATAAGCGGGTGATGGGAATCGAACCCACGCTATCAGCTTGGAAGGCTGAAGTTCTACCATTGAACTACACCCGCAAAGGTATAAAATCGGGATGACACGATTTGAACATGCGACCCCCTGGTCCCAAACCAGGTGCTCTACCAAGCTGAGCTACATCCCGTCAAAACATGTAATTACTTAGTAATAAAAATGGCGCGCCCTGAGAGATTCGAACTCCCGGCCTTTTGATTCGTAGTCAAACGCTCTATCCAGCTGAGCTAAGGGCGCAAAAATTATGGAGCGGAAGACGGGAATCGAACCCGCGACCCTCGCCTTGGCAAGGCGATGCTCTACCGCTGAGCCACTTCCGCAAAATATGGTGCGCGTGAAGGGACTTGAACCCCCACGTCGTGAAACGCCAGATCCTAAGTCTGGTGCGTCTGCCATTCCGCCACACGCGCACACTTTAAAAATAATGGTGAGCCATGAAGGACTCGAACCTTCGACACCCTGATTAAAAGTCAGGTGCTCTACCAACTGAGCTAATGGCTCTCATAAATGGCTGGGGATATAGGATTTGAACCTATGCATGACGGAGTCAAAGTCCGTTGCCTTACCGCTTGGCTAATCCCCAACAATAATTAACTAAATGGCGGAACCGACGAGATTCGAACTCGCGATCTCCTGCGTGACAGGCAGGCATGTTAGGCCAACTACACCACGGTTCCATAGACATAATGCATAAGAGTAAATTGGTTGCGGGGGCAGGATTTGAACCTGCGGCCTTCGGGTTATGAGCCCGACGAGCTACCGGGCTGCTCCACCCCGCGTCATTTAATAATTATATACTATTCATTTACACTACGCCAGCTAGTCCCAAAACATCATGCTTAAGGAAAATTTGGTTGCGGGGGCAGGATTTGAACCTGCGGCCTTCGGGTTATGAGCCCGACGAGCTACCGGGCTGCTCCACCCCGCGTCGTTCTTAAATGAATATGGTGGAGGCTGAGGGGATCGAACCCCCGACCCTCTGCTTGTAAGGCAGATGCTCTCCCAGCTGAGCTAAGCCTCCATGTTATGACCCGTATGGGATTCGAACCCATGTTACCTCCGTGAAAGGGAGGTGTCTTAACCCCTTGACCAACGGGCCATGCTAATAAACTTTGTGGCGGAGAGAGAGGGATTCGAACCCTCGAGACGCTTGTGGCGCCTACACGATTTCCAATCGTGCTCCTTCGGCCAAACTCGGACACCTCTCCATAAATGGCTCCCCGAACAGGACTCGAACCTGTGACAACTCGATTAACAGTCGAGTGCTCTACCAACTGAGCTATCAGGGAATATGGTGGGCCTTAGTGGACTCGAACCACCGACCTCACCCTTATCAGGGGTGCGCTCTAACCAGCTGAGCTAAAGGCCCTTTTTAAGACACATCAATATTAAGGGCAAAAAAAATACCACGGGTAATGTGGTTGTCCGCTTGGCGACGTCCTACTCTCCCAGGACCCTTCGGTCCAAGTACCATCGGCGCTGGAGGGCTTAACGGTCGTGTTCGGGATGGGTACGTGTGGAACCCCTCCGCTATCGCCACCAAACGGGCATTTACAGCGTAAATGCTCAGGCTTGATGCCTGAAAACTGAATCCGAATTGAATTTGCGTATTAAGTATAGGATAAGCCCTCGACCGATTAGTATTGGTCAGCTCCATGCATTACTGCACTTCCACCTCCAACCTATCTACCTCGTCGTCTTCAAGGGGTCTTACTAATTGGGAAATCTCATCTTGAGGGGGGCTTCACGCTTAGATGCTTTCAGCGCTTATCCCGTCCGTACGTAGCTACCCAGCCATGCTTCTGGCGAAACAACTGGTGCACCAGCGGTACGTCCATCCCGGTCCTCTCGTACTAAGGACAGCTCCTCTCAAATTTCCTGCGCCCACGACAGATAGGGACCGAACTGTCTCACGACGTTCTGAACCCAGCTCGCGTACCGCTTTAATGGGCGAACAGCCCAACCCTTGGGACCTACTTCAGCCCCAGGATGCGATGAGCCGACATCGAGGTGCCAAACCTCCCCGTCGATGTGGACTCTTGGGGGAGATAAGCCTGTTATCCCCAGGGTAGCTTTTATCCGTTGAGCGATGGCCCTTCCATGCGGTACCACCGGATCACTAAGTCCGACTTTCGTCCCTGCTCGACTTGTAGGTCTCGCAGTCAAGCTCCCTTATGCCTTTGCACTCTTCGAATGATTTCCAACCATTCTGAGGGAACCTTGGAACGCCTCCGTTACTCTTTAGGAGGCGACCGCCCCAGTCAAACTGCCCGCCTGACACGGTCCCCGTACCCGATTAGGGTACTAGGTTAGAACCTAGATACGATCAGGGTGGTATCCCAACGGCGCCTCCACCGAAGCTTGCGCTCCGATTTCTACGGCTCCCACCTATCCTGTACAGATCGTACCCAAATTCAATATCAAGCTGCAGTAAAGCTCCATGGGGTCTTTCCGTCTTGTCGCGGGTAACCTGCATCTTCACAGGTATTAAAATTTCACCGGATCTCTCGTTGAGACAGCGCCCAAGTCGTTACGCCATTCGTGCGGGTCAGAATTTACCTGACAAGGAATTTCGCTACCTTAGGACCGTTATAGTTACGGCCGCCGTTTACTGGGGCTTCGGTTCATAGCTTCGGGTTACCCCTAACCACTCCCCTTAACCTTCCAGCACCGGGCAGGCGTCAGCCCGTATACTTCGCCTTGCGGCTTCGCACAGACCTGTGTTTTTGCTAAACAGTCGCTTGGGCCTTTTCACTGCGGCCCCCTCGTGCTATTCACACTACCGGGGCACCCCTTCTCCCGAAGTTACGGGGTCATTTTGCCGAGTTCCTTAACGAGAGTTCTTCCGCGCGCCTTAGAATTCTCTTCTCGCCTACCTGTGTCGGTTTGCGGTACGGGCACCTTCTCCTGGCTAGAGGCTTTTCTTGGCAGTGTGAGATCATGACCTTCGCTACTGTAATTTTCGCTCCCCATCACAGCCCAGCCTTAATGATGTGCGGATTTGCCTACACATCAGCCTCACTGCTTAGACGGACATATCCATCAGTCCGCGTCACTACCCTCCTGCGTCACCCCATCGCTCATAGCGGATTACGGTGGTACAGTAATTTCAAACTGTTGTCCTTCGACTACGCCTTTCGGCCTCGCCTTAGGTCCCGACTTACCCTGAGCGGACGAGCCTTCCTCAGGAAACCTTGGGCTTTCGGCGGATCAGATTCTCACTGATCTTTTCGTTACTCATACCGGCATTCTCACTTGTATGCTGTCCAGCGCTCCTTACGGTACACCTTCAACCCACATACAACGCTCCCCTACCCCAGATACATACGTATCTAGCCATAGCTTCGGTGGTGTGTTTAGCCCCGTTACATTTTCGGCGCAGAGTCACTCGACCAGTGAGCTATTACGCACTCTTTCAATGGTGGCTGCTTCTAAGCCAACATCCTGGTTGTCTGTGCAACTCCACATCCTTTCCCACTTAACACACACTTGGGGACCTTAGCTGATGGTCTGGGCTGTTTCCCTTTTGACAATGGATCTTAGCACTCACTGTCTGACTCCCGGCAATAAGTATATGGCATTCGGAGTTTGACTGAGCTTGGTAATCCTTGCGGACCCCGCACCCAATCAGTGCTCTACCTCCACTACTCTTATACCGAGGCTAGCCCTAAAGCTATTTCGGGGAGAACCAGCTATCTCCGAGTTCGATTGGAATTTCTCCGCTACCCCCACCTCATCCCCGCATTTTTCAACATGCGTGGGTTCGGGCCTCCAGTGCGTGTTACCGCACCTTCACCCTGGACAGGGGTAGATCACACGGTTTCGGGTCTACGTCCACATACTCAATCGCCCTATTCAGACTCGCTTTCGCTGCGGCTCCGTCTTCTCGACTTAACCTTGCATGTTAAACGTAACTCGCCGGTTCATTCTACAAAAGGCACGCCATCACCCATTAATAGGGCTCTGACTTTTTGTAAGCACACGGTTTCAGGTTCTATTTCACTCCCCTTCCGGGGTGCTTTTCACCTTTCCCTCACGGTACTGTTTCACTATCGGTCGCCAGGTAGTATTTAGCCTTAGCAGATGGTCCTGCTGGATTCATACGGGGTTTCACGTGCCCCGCACTACTCGGGATCCGTCTCGGAGAGAACACAGTTTAGGCTACAGGGCTTTTACCTCTATCGCGGGCCTTTCCAGACCTCTTCACCTACCATATTCCTTTGTAACTCCATGTGAGACGTCCCACAACCCCTAAGAGCAAGCTCTTAGGTTTAGGCTGTTCCGCGTTCGCTCGCCGCTACTGACGGAATCACTATTGTTTTCTCTTCCTCAGGGTACTTAGATGTTTCAGTTCCCCTGGTCTGCCTCTACATCTCCTATGTGTTCAGAGATGAGTAACTGCGAATTACCACAGCTGGGTTTCCCCATTCGGACACCCCCGGATCAAAGCTTGCTTACAGCTCCCCGAGGCAGTTTCGTTGTTCGCCACGTCCTTCGTCGGCTCCTGGCGCCTAGGCATCCTCCGTGTGCTCTTATTAGCTTAACCTTGATTTTTCCTAAGAAAAATCTCACTAATAACATTTACTTGTTTACACAAGTTGCTAAAAGATGTTCTAAAACGCAAATTCGTTTCGGTATCCAGTTTTCAAGGATCAAGTCTTACTGAGAGCTTAAACTCTCAAAACTGAGCAACGAGTGAGTAACAGGCCTAAACCTGAGATTTGGAAGTTTAACTTCCGATTTGAATGTCTTCATTGCAGAAGACGATTCTCCATAGAAAGGAGGTGATCCAGCCGCACCTTCCGATACGGCTACCTTGTTACGACTTCACCCCAATCATCTACCCCACCTTCGGCGGCTGGCTCCCTTGCGGGTTACCCCACCGACTTCGGGTGTTGTAAACTCTCGTGGTGTGACGGGCGGTGTGTACAAGACCCGGGAACGTATTCACCGCGGCATGCTGATCCGCGATTACTAGCAATTCCGACTTCATGCAGGCGAGTTGCAGCCTGCAATCCGAACTGAGACCGGCTTTGATGGGATTGGCTTCACCTCGCGGTTTCGCTTCCCGTTGTACCGGCCATTGTAGTACGTGTGTAGCCCAGGTCATAAGGGGCATGATGATTTGACGTCATCCCCACCTTCCTCCGGTTTGTCACCGGCAGTCACTCTAGAGTGCCCAGCCTTACCTGCTGGCAACTAAAGTTAAGGGTTGCGCTCGTTGCGGGACTTAACCCAACATCTCACGACACGAGCTGACGACAACCATGCACCACCTGTCTCCTCTGTCCCGAAGGCCGCCACTATCTCTAGTGGATTCAGAGGGATGTCAAGACCTGGTAAGGTTCTTCGCGTTGCTTCGAATTAAACCACATACTCCACTGCTTGTGCGGGTCCCCGTCAATTCCTTTGAGTTTCAGTCTTGCGACCGTACTCCCCAGGCGGAGTGCTTACTGTGTTAACTTCGGCACCAAGGGTATCGAAACCCCTAACACCTAGCACTCATCGTTTACGGCGTGGACTACCAGGGTATCTAATCCTGTTTGCTCCCCACGCTTTCGCGCCTCAGCGTCAGTTACAGCCCAGAAAGTCGCCTTCGCCACTGGTGTTCCTCCACATATCTACGCATTTCACCGCTACACGTGGAATTCCACTTTCCTCTTCTGTACTCAAGTCACCCAGTTTCCAGTGCGACCTCAGGTTGAGCCCAAGGTTTAAACACCAGACTTAAATGACCGCCTGCGCGCGCTTTACGCCCAATAATTCCGGACAACGCTTGCCCCCTACGTATTACCGCGGCTGCTGGCACGTAGTTAGCCGGGGCTTTCTTCTCAGGTACCGTCACTCCGATAGCAGTTACTCTACCGGACGTTCTTCCCTGGCAACAGAGCTTTACGATCCGAAAACCTTCATCACTCACGCGGCGTTGCTCCGTCAGACTTTCGTCCATTGCGGAAGATTCCCTACTGCTGCCTCCCGTAGGAGTCTGGGCCGTGTCTCAGTCCCAGTGTGGCCGTTCACCCTCTCAGGTCGGCTACGCATCGTCGCCTTGGTGGGCCGTTACCCCACCAACTAGCTAATGCGCCGCAGGCCCATCCCTCAGTGACAGATTGCTCCGTCTTTCATTCTTTCTTCAGGAGAAAAAAGAAATTATCCGGTATTAGCTACCGTTTCCGGTAGTTATCCCAGTCTAAGGGGCAGGTTGCCTACGTGTTACTCACCCGTCCGCCGCTAAGTTATTTTGAAAGCAAGCTTTCAAAATAACTCCGCTCGACTTGCATGTATTAGGCACGCCGCCAGCGTTCGTCCTGAGCCAGGATCAAACTCTCCAATTAGTATTGAAAAGAGCGATATGCTCATTTTGAAACATCTGACGAGAAAATTAATTCTCTAATTTTGGATTTCACTTTCGTGATTTCCTACTCACTCGTTGTTCAGTTTTCAAAGATCAAGTTCTCGTTGGCGCCGTTTAATGTCTCAGCAGCAACTCTTATACTATATCATGTTCGGCTATTTAATGTCAAGCTCTTTTTTTAACTTCTTTTTCGAGCTCGGCATGTGTGTTTCTCGGCCAGAAATAGAATATATCATGTATAGAGATTCATTGCAAGCATTTTTTTAAAATTCATATTATTTTGTATTCTGTTACTTCTTCATCATAATAGTCCACTTCCTTAGTGATGTTTTCCGGCAAAGTGATGGCCTCTTATACAAAAAGCATTAAACACAAAAGAGCCCCAGCAGATAAGCTGAGACCCCTTTGTTCGATACAAGCTATGCTTGAGTTCATTTCACGCAGATAATAGATTACTTCTGCCCTTTTTCTAATAATGCAAGGATTATGGTAACCGCCTCTGCTCTTGTTGCCTTCTGGTTAGGTGCAAATTTATTCTGCCCTATACCATTCACAAGGCCTGATTTCGCTGCCGCTGCAATATACGGCACTGCCCATGCTGGTACATCCTTAGCATCATTGAAGGTTAATGTCGCTTTAGGATCTACCGTAATACCAAGAGCGCGAACAACCATAACTGCTAATTCTGTACGTGTTAGCTCCTGTGTAGGACGGAATGTTCCATCATCATAGCCACTGATAATTTGCAGAGAAACAGCCTGTGCCACAAAAGACTTAGCCCATGCTGGAATCTTCGCAGAATCCTTAAAGCTTGAAGTGTCACCATTCTCCGGTAATTGTAATGCACGTGCCAGCATTGTGATAAATTCAACCCGATTCACTTTCTGATTCGGACGGAAAGTATCATCCGGATAACCACTAACGAAGCCAGCTGCTACTGCTTTCTCGATAACAGCAGCCGCCCAGTGATTGCTAGTATCCGTTAAAGATGGCTTACTAACTGGCGTCGCAGTTGGTGAAGGCGCCGTTGTCGGTGCTGGTGTAGCTGTTGGCGCTACTGTTGGTGTTGGTGTTGGTGTTGGTGTTGCTGTCGGTTTTGTTGTTGGTGCTGTTGTTGGTGCTGTTGTTGGTGCTGTTGTTGGTGCTGTTGTTGGTGCTGTTGTTGGCGCTGTTGTTGGTGCTGTTGTTGGCGTTGGTGTTGGTGTAACTCCACCATTCTCATCGCCCTTAACAATACCGAACTCTTCAAGAACATATGGTCTAGCCTCATTAACATTCTGATCAATCTCATAAGATACAGCTGTCAGCTTCCCTGCATCTACAGTGATACCAACAAAGGTCTGAACTTGACCGCGCATTGGACGCGTAGCATCACTTGGGTCCGCTCCGTATTTAGCTGCTGTATTCTCATTGGCTACTTCAAAGAGATTATAGTAAGCATCTCCCAATTCTTTCTTCATGTTCTTATAGTAAACCTTCGCTCCTGCCGTAGCTGGAATCAGATAGATTGTTCCATCTGGGTTTACTGTGTACTCTACCGTTTGACCATTGAAGCTTTCCTTGATTTTCACTGTGTCTGCTGCAGTTCCGTCAGCCTTGATTGGCTTGGTTCGTGCATAGATATGATCGTGACCTTGAAGCACCAGGTCAATACCCAGTTCAGCCATCATTGGAGCGACTTTCGCTCTTTCTCCATTAGCGCCCATAATATCTTTGTCAGTAGCGTGGTTAGAGGTTGTGTATGGTCCTTTATGCATAGCGACGATAATCCACTTCGCTCCAGCAGCCTTCGCTGCTTTTACATCGGCCTTCATCCAATCCAACTGTGCTTTGCTGAAGTTAGCATATTCATCCGAATTCTCATTCGTGTTCAAGACTACAAAGTGCGCATTGCTGTAATCATAGGAATAGTATGCTCCTGTTTCTGTTGGTGAGCCTGCAGCTTCCTTAATATTGTAGTGCTCATAGAAGGCATTCGCTTTATCCTCATGGTTCCCCGCAACTGGAACAATAGTCGTATTTAGCAAGGTTTCCTGCGAATGGCCAAGCAACCAATTCCATTGTGATTCATTGGTTCCAGTATCTACAATATCTCCGTTAATCGCCACAAACTCAGCATTCGGGAATGTCGTAAGTGCTTTTGCCATCGTTTCTCCAGAAAGAATAGCCTCATCTTCGGTCTTAGCTTGTGTGTCCGCCAGATCGATGAAAGTAAATGCACCTGTCTTAGCAGCTGTTTCGAAAGTTCCCACTGCACTCCACAATCCCAGTGCTTTATCACCTACACGGAAGTAGTATTTCGTATCAGCCTTAAGGCCAGAAGCTTCAGCTTTATGAACTAATTCATCCTTTGAATTTCTGGAAACAGCTGAACGTCCTGTAAACTCAGCAGCTTTTGTAAAGTCTGGAGTAACGCCCGTGTTCTCTACAACCTGCAGGTCGTTTCCTGAAGATTTCAACGCTGTGTACCAAGTGAATCCTTTTGCACTCACTGGGTCGCCGTTAAAGGTAACTGTAACTTTTTTGATAGAATCGGTAGAAGCAATTTTAGCTTCTGAATTGGTTCTGTCACTTACCGCTTTGATAACAAATTGATAGGTTTGGTTCGGATTAGTATTTTCTACAGTGTAACTATAAGAAGTTTGACCTTCCGTATTAGGAACACTGAGAGTCCAGTTTGCAGATATCAGATCATTTTGCTCATAAATGCGATATCCTGATACCGGTGCACCGGATGCAGGCGCATCCCAAGTTAACGTGATTTTACCGCCATCTGCTACAGTAGCTTTTGCATTTTGCACAGGTTTAACAGCTACATCAGACTTATGAATGCTGTATTTATCATACAAGTCAGTAGATCCACCAGTTGTCGTGGTGTAGGCTTCGTATGAAAATTCATTATTCGTTACAGTCATTCCTGTGAACATTTCCTTACCAGGCTGCTCGTATTTAGCTGCAAAAGGAAACGGACCTGCGCCAACATTATATTTTTTATTACCCGCTGCATTTGTAATCAGGTATAACGTACCCTTAGGATCAGTTACCACTCCGTTTTTGTCCGGCTTAATATCCGTCAACGGCTGATTGTTGTACATTTGATAGCTTCTAGTATAGGTGTGGTCATGTCCTCCGATAACCATGTCAATACCAAGCTCATCAAATACCTTTGTCAAATTAGCTCTGTAATAGAGTACATCTGTATCATTTGTGTGACTGGCAACTGAATAAGGTGATTTATGCAAAAGCACAACCTTCCACTTCTGATCGCTTTTCGCGGCTTCACTGCGCAGCCACTCTACTTGTTTTTTGTAAATTTCGTTATTCTCAAGACTCGAGCTAGCACCATAATATTCTGTATTAATAACCATAAAGTGTGCTGAACCGTAGTCAAAAGAATATACAGAGCCATCTGGTTTTGCGCCCGTATTCGAGACATTAGGTAAATTAAAATGAGTTGTGTAATTGCTATAACTCTTACTTTCATGATTACCTACCAGTGGAACCAATGGGATATTTGCTAGAATATCCTTTGGTTTATTGAAGAACCATCCCCATTGCTCCTCAATATCACCGTTGTCTACCAAATCACCGGAATTCAGAATGAATTCACTTGTCGGGAATTTAGCCAATCCCTCTTGAAGGGTATGATTCCAAATTTCAAAATCACCTTCAGTTGTTCCTTGAGAGTCCGTTGTATATAAGAACTTAAATGCCTGATTACTGGAGCTTTCTGTTGTAAACGTTCCGATGTCACTCCAATTGTCAGCTTGTCCATCCCCAGCACGGTAAGCATACTCCGTTCCCGGCTGCAGATGATCAGCAATGACCTTATGGCTAGTCAGTACAACTGGTTTTTTAGCTGACTTATCCGCTTTGGTCATATACACGCTTGTTGTAACCGATGTTCCTTCGTAAGTTTGAACACCTACCGGGAACTGACCGTCCACTAATTTAGAAGCTTCTACTACTTCAAGCTTGGTACCCGTCACACTCTCAGGTGCATACCAGTTGAATCCCATACTAGTCTGAGGGTTTCCGTTAAAAGTCAGTGCGATGGACTCAGGCTTACCAACTCCAGGTTCTACAGGCTCTACTACCGGATAAGCAATCAGGTTCATATCCCAATAGAGGTCAGAGCTACCATCACTTGACTGATGCACCTCAGCTGAAAGCTCATTACTTCCGTCCTTCAAGTTAGCCTTTACTACTTCGGTAAGGTCTACCTTGGTATATTCGTTTGGATCACTTAAGTTAGTTGAACTTTTTGTTTGAAAATTAATTTCGCCCGCTGGCATAGCCTCACGGTAAATTTCTTTACCGTTCAAATATAGTACAGCTCCGTCATCAAATGCGAAATTACCCAAGATTTTATCGGATTTCGCAATCTCTTCCTTATTCACCGTTACGTTTGTACGGAAGTAAGAAGTACGATATTTCATACTCTTATTAGAACCGTAGCTTATATTTGTGTTCAGAGCACCAAATTGCTTGCTGCTGACTCCGGATCCACTATCTTTATAACCAAGCGGCGCTTGGCCAGACGCCCATGTTGAATCATCGTACACGGACCGCCATACCGTCCCTTGATCTGTTCCGTGATCTAGATACTTCCACGTAGAATTCCCTGCCAATAATGTAACAGGCTCTAACGATTGTAATTGCAGTAGTCCAGCATCCCCATTGCTGTCTTCAGCATAAGCTGGTATTCCTGTGAATGTAATTCCCAGTACCATAACGAAAGCTAAGGTCATGGATACAGCTTGTTTAAATAACCTATTCATAATCAGTCTCCCTTACTGTTCTATGAAATGCTTGCATCCATTTATAGTAACTATTAAATATTTTCGCAATGTCTTTATAAACATAGAAGTTTGTAAAGTACATCGTGTATGTATTCTTACAAAAGTGGTTACAGTAACGGCAAGGTTGCCAATCAAGGAGGATAAACATGGACGATACTCATGCTTTTGTAGAAAAAGTACATGACACCCAAAAGAAAGCTGAAAAGAATAAAGAAAATCACGGTAAAAGTACACCAAGTCAAAAGCTGCCAAATAAACAGCACAGTAAGTAAAAGCGTTTAAATCGTTGGCTCCCAAACACGACAAAGAAGCAGCAAGCCTCTCCAACTATGGGAGACTTGCTGCTTTACTTTTTAAGGCACAAAGATAAGTGCTAATGAGGGCTTATTTCGTCCATTTCACTACATTTACTGCTACTTTTTCTAATTGCGTCTTACTCAGTGTTTTATTCGGGGAACTAATAGTAACAAAACGATCATCCAGTTTATAGGTCAAGAACAACGAATCGGTGGATGGACTATACCATTTAGCTTCGGTTCCGTTAGAGAGCTTTACGGTTTCACCTTTATATTCGTAAGCGTAATCACGAGGAGAAATGTTCACCTTCATCTGCTTAAACAGAAAGTTCACACCATCATCTGAACCCACTACTTTTTGAAATGCGTCTCCACTCACCATTTGAGTAGGTGCATAGGCTGTTTCGAAACCTTGGAAATTGGCGAAGGCTTTAACAATCTCTTCTTTCTGAGTGTTGCTGTATTGTACAGGAGTCAGAGAAATAGTGTCAGTCACCGAGCCTCCTGTACCAAGAATAACCTGATTGTTCACCGCATCAAAGGTCACAGGCACCTTCATCACATCAGCAATCGCACGTACAGGAAGATAGGTTGTATTGTTATACGTAATTGGTGCCAGTGCATTTCCTTTATTATCAACTGGCGTATAAGCCGTGCCATTCACCTTAAATCCAATGCTGTGATTGAGATATGCCGTAATTTTCTGAAGTTTAGTTCCTGCGTACACACCGGCTGATCCTGTGACTACCATCCCAAACACCATTGTTGCTATAATTATTTTTTTGTTTTTCATAAGTAAGCCCTCCTAGAAAGTTCAATCTTTGTTCTTACTTTAGCTCAAACAAAATAAGATTATGTCTCTAAGTTGTTTCTTACTTGTACCCATTTTGTAATTAAAAAAATCAAAATATCATTAATTCAAAAAAAATAAAAACAGCAACCCGCTTGTCCTAAAAAGGATCGTACGGATTGCTGTTAGATTAACTTTGATACGGCGTTGTAACCTTATACACTTCTGTATATAAAATTTCTCTATAAAGATTGAATTCTTCTACATCGACAGGGTTAGGGTAAGTCATAATTTGAAGCGGTAAATCCGCATTTCCCTCACGCAGAGGGGGCTGCACATACGCATAAGGATTCAAATGGAAGCCCAGTCGCTCATAAAAGCCAATTCTCCGTTGTTCCATTTCACCCAGTGGCGGCTCTACTTCAAGAAGCACAGGCTTGCCCGACTGACGGATATATTCTTCCATCAGCTTTTTACCAATGCCCCCACCTCTTATACTTGGGTCCACGGCAATATGTTCTACAAATCGAAATCCTGGAAACTCCCAGCAAGCTATAAAAGCAATGATTTTCCCCTCAGCATTCACTTCGGTAATCAATCGGTAATGTGGAACATCCAATAACTCCTGTTGTCCCTCATAGGTTCTGATCTCGGAGGTAGGAAAAGAGGCTTCCATAATAGCGAATATTTCATCAAAAGTTGTGTGATTCATAACATAGTTCTCACTTTCTGGATTTATATTTACACAAGTTATCTTAACCTTCTGAACCCTATGATATCAAATTTAGGCATCAAGGTACTAGTACCTGGTACTAGGATAACGTGCTATACTAAGCATAACAGTTATACACATCTTGTTTTATATAGGAGAGGTTCATATTGGATAATCAGCAGTGGATCGCACCTGAGTACTACAATCTCACTTCGGAAATGGAACGTCATGCTCCGGAAAAGATTGCGCTTAAGTGGTTGAATGAACAAGGAGACTACGAGGAGATCACTTACGGAGATCTTCGCAAGCAAGCTAACCAGCTTGCCGGAGGGCTCGCAGCACTCGGCCTTCAGCAAGGGGATCGTGTTCTTGTAATGGTTCCCCGTCGAATCATCGCTTATGTCATTTATTTAGCATGTCTGAAGCTAGGACTTGCCATTATCCCTTCATCAGAAATGCTTCGCGCCAAGGATCTATCTTATCGTCTGCGGCATTCCGAAGCCAGAGCTGTTATTGCTTGGTCCGAGGTCACTGATGAAGTTAATAAAATCTCGGACGATCTGCCTGCTCTGGATTACCGTCTTTCCGTATCCGGCGACCCTGACGAGCTCGGTCATGGATGGCTAGATCTGGAAGGCCTAATAATTGATCAGCCAGATAAATTCACTGCAGTCGAAAGCCACCGGGACGATATGGCGATCTTGGCATATACCTCTGGAACAACTGGCAACCCTAAAGCAGTCGTTCACAGTCATGGCTGGGGTTATGCTCACTTACGTATCACATCGCCTCAATGGCTCGATATCAAAGAAACCGACACCGTTTGGGCAACAGCAGCACCGGGCTGGCAGAAGTGGATCTGGAGCCCCTTCCTAACCGTCCTTGGCAACGGGGCGACCGGCTTTGTATATAGTGGATCTTTTCATCCCAAAAAATATTTGCAGTTGTTACAAGATCACAACATCGAGGTATTATGCTGTACGCCAACCGAATATCGCTTGATGGCCAAATTAGAAAATCTCAATCAGTATGACTTGTCCCACCTTCGCTGCGCGGTTTCCGCTGGAGAGCCTTTGAATCAAGAGGTTATCAACACCTTCCAGCGGGAATTCAATATCACGATTCGTGATGGTTACGGTCAAACAGAAAGTACGCTTATTATCGGTACTCTCAAAGATACACCTATCCGAATAGGTTCTATGGGTAAGTCTATTGCCCCTGGTCTAATTGAAGTGGTAGATGAGGACGGCATTCCGTTACCTGCTGGAGTTGTTGGAGATATCGCAGTGCACCTAAGCATGCCAGCGTTATTCCATACCTATTACAAAGACCCTGGCAGAAAAGAAAGCTCTACTCACGGCGAGTTCTTCATAACTGGTGACCGGGCACGGAAAGATGAAGAGGGTTATTTCTGGTTCGAGGGCCGTGGAGATGACATTATCATTAGTTCGGGCTACACCATAGGTCCTTTCGAAGTAGAAGAAGCCCTTATGAAACATGCTTCGGTTAAGGAATGCGCGGTCGTAGCAAGTCCGGATGAAATCCGCGGACACATCGTTAAAGCTTTTATTGTACTAAAAGATGAGACCGCCGCTTCTCCAGAGCTTGTGAAGGAGCTGCAATCCCATGTTAAAGAGTGGACCGCTCCTTATAAATATCCACGCAAAATCGAGTTCATTCAAGATCTTCCGAAGACAACCTCCGGAAAAATACGGAGAGTAGAGCTTCGCGAGCAGGAGAAACGTGCTGCACAGGAGTAACATAACAGTAGATATTTAATATACAAAGAGCAGCTAGTCCGTAATAGGACTGCTGCTCTTCTTTATAGGGTATCAGCTTGTTACTCGGACCAATATTTCGCATCCGGGTTTAGAGCCGCGCCTACTTCGCCCTCTTTTACTAAATCGCAATCGAGGTAACCCTCTTCATCCAGGAAATAAACCTCCTGCTTGTAGAACTCACATAAAGTCTCCAGGAACTTTTCAGGTGATTCATACATAACAATCAGATCCCCAAAATCATGCAGCAGGTCACATACACGTTCCACACCATCTGCAGATTTATAGTAACAAATGAAGTCGCTACCGTAGTTCGTTAAGATCGGCAAGATAACGCCATCCACTTGATGGCCTTTTTCCTCCAATATTCCAGCTAAAATCTTCATCTCTGCTTCATATTCATTAATATGAATTAGACGATATCCTGGAATAAATTCGATCAGACTTGGTTCTTCTTCCTCACTGCTTGTACCCGAAACTGTGTTATAAATGGCCTTCAGCAGTTCAGGGGCTTCCGGAAAAATCGCCGTAATCTCCGCTTCATTATCACCGTTACCTAAGCTGGCAATATAGTCAGGACGTAAGTCAGCGGAAAGCTTAATATATTCTTGAAATTGTTCTGTCAATTTGTTAGTTTGCATGTTGTCATCCTTTACTTGTTCGAGGAATTCCACATCTTCATCAGCCAAGCGTCAAAGTCAGCGCCCTTTTCGCCTTCGTAAATATCGTACACGTCGATTCTCATCTTCTTCAGTTTCTCTTTGAAATCTTCGTACGAATGATCTCTTGGCAAGCTCTTCTTGATTCTCAGGAGTATTTTGGATACGCCTTTTACTAGCTCCGGTTTATTCTTGGACGGTACTTTAACATCTTCGCCGAATGCCTTCAGTTTAAGGTAAGCCGCTTCTTGAACTGTATATACAGGATCGCTCTCCATTAAACGCGTCAGGATATCGATAATTTGTTTGTGGTTCGTCTGTCCCAGTTCTTCAACAGCTTCTAGACGGGCTCTCCAATCCGCAGAGCGGTTGGCAGCTTTCTTTAATTCCTCGTAATTCTCCGGTAGTCCATTATTGTTCAGTTCTTCGATCATTCCGTTCAATCCCCTTCTATTCAAAACTATCTATCTAACATTAACAGTATAACCAACCATTGCGCAAGCTAAGAGAGGAAGATCTTTGCATGACCTTTTCCTTCAAACATATTTCCACAAAATTGGGGTAAAGTATTCGAAAGAAAGTGTCCCGCAACATTCTATAGACTCTTTACGTTAGTTAACTAGAGAAACGTAGATCAAACACACCAAGGAGAGTGACCTAATTGAAAAAACATACCTTCATTCTAGCGTTAACTATTGTATTAAGTGTAATGCTTAGCGCCTGTTCCAGTAGTAACAATGAAGCCGTTGTCGAAACCAATCTGACGCCGAAAGAAATGATCGACGAGATGCTCGCAAAAGTGGAACAGCCTTCATTAATGGAAGTTGAAGAAGATATGGTAGCTCAGCTGTACCATCTAGCTCCATCATTACTTGAAGATTATAGCATTAGAATGCCAATGATGAATGTGAAAAGTAACGAAATTGCCATTTTAAAAGTTAAAGATGCAAAAGATATCTCTACTGTCGAAACCGCCGTCAAAGAGCGTGCGACTGATATTCAAAAGCAATTCGAACAATACCTTCCGGATCAGTATGAGAACGCCCAAAATTATAAGCTGGTCACAAAAGGCAATTACATCTTATTCGTGATTTCGGAGAGTGCTGATCAGCTGGTGACTGAATTTGATACCTTGTTTACTAAAAAATAATTAGCGATGGTATTCAGCAGCCTACTGTTCCTATTCCTGTTCCTGCCGGCTGTCCTTGCACTCTACTATGTTTCGCCTTGGCGAATCAAAAACCTCATATTGTTCTTAAGCAGTCTGGTGTTTTATGCTTGGGGCGAACCCGTCTACATTGTAATTATGTTGCTGTCCACCATTACGGATTACGGCTTTGGTCTACTTCTTAGTAGACCGAAGCTAACTAAGGTACAGCGCAAGTGGATTGTGGTTAGCTCTATGGTTATTAACCTGGGCTTATTGTCGTATTTCAAATATGCAGATTTTCTCATCCAAAATGTAAATGAACTCCTCGGTACTCATATCCCATTAACTGATTTACCACTACCTATTGGGATTTCGTTCTATACCTTTCAATCCATGTCGTACATCATTGACGTATACAGAGGAACTGCTAAAGCACAGCGAAATTGGATTGATTTTGGTACGTTTGTAGCCTTGTTCCCGCAATTAGTAGCCGGTCCTATCGTTCAATACAACACCATCGCAGAGCAATTACGAGCGCGTTCGGTGGATATCCCCATGTTCGCAGAGGGTGTACGGAGATTCATTATCGGACTAGCCAAAAAAGTGCTGCTTGCCAATAACATCGGTTTGCTCTGGCACACCATCTCCAGCTCCAATCTAGATTCCATGCCTGCTTTAACCGCTTGGATTGGCATTATTGCATTTGCTTTTCAGATCTATTTTGATTTCAGTGGATATTCGGATATGGCGATTGGCCTCGGACTTATGTTCGGCTTCCGCTTTAACGAGAACTTCAACAAACCTTATATTTCACAGAGCATTACCGACTTCTGGCGGAGATGGCATATTTCCCTTAGCAGTTGGTTTCGTGACTACGTATATATCCCGCTTGGAGGCAACCGCCGGGGTTTAGGCATTCAAGTGCGCAATATCCTCATCGTCTGGCTGTTGACGGGAATCTGGCACGGAGCAAGCTGGAATTTTCTACTCTGGGGATTATACTTTGGGGTTATTCTTATCTTTGAAAAATGGTGGGGATTAAAGCTACTGAGCCGCCTACCGCGCTGGGTTAGGCATCTATATGCCATTGTACTTATTCTCGTCGGATGGGTCTTGTTCGCCTTTGAAGAACTTCCATTGGTGCTTAGTTACTTGCAAGCGATGCTCGGCTTTAACGGTCAGCCATTGTGGGATACCACTACTTTATACTTCACTTACACAAACGCGATTCTACTTGTGGTACTAACTTTAGCCTCTGCACCTTTAAAAGCTTTCAAGCGTATGGATGCTAGAACGATCCCTTCTCTGATTTGGTATGGTGTGCTGTTCTTCCTATCTGTCGCTTACTTAGTGGATGCTACCTTTAACCCATTCTTATATTTCCGATTCTAGGGGGTGATTGTTTATGAAGCAGAGAACGGATCGAATACTAGTGGTGGGATTTGTCGCGACGCTGTTTCTGGTGGGTATAACCTTTTTCTTATTGCCAGTTCAACGTTTCTCTGAGCTAGAAAACCGATATTTGCAAAGCGCTCCCCAACTGACATGGGACAATTTATTATCCCACACCTACGCGGAAGAGGCGGAAAGCTTCGTAACCGATCACTTCCCTTTTCGCGCCAAATGGGTATGGGTGAAATCGGCGATGGAGCAAATGAGGTTGCAGCAAGAGAATAACGGAATTTATAAGGGGAAAGATGGCTACTTATTCGAAAAATTTGAGGCACCTGATCACAATAAGGTTCAGCAATATACAGCGGCTGTGAAGCGTTTTGCCGATAAAAATGCGGAAGCCAAAACGACCTTTCTGCTTGCGCCGACATCGGTAGGCTTGTACAACGAGCGTCTGCCCTGGTTAGCACCCGTATATTCGCAAGCCGAGGTGAATCAAACGATTGCTGAGGATGTAGGGGATAGCCTTACTTTTATAAATGGATTTAATGTTCTTGCTCCTCATGCCGCAGAGGACATTTATTATCGGACCGATCATCACTGGACAACCTACGGCGCTTATTTGGCTTACATAGCTTATGCTAAAAGTATGGGATGGCAACCTCTGTCCCAGAGCGAATTCGAGATTGAGACGGTTAGCGATTCGTTCCTTGGAAGCTACCATACGCGGAGTCAATTTAACGGAGTGGCACCAGATTCCATTCAAATGTATAAGCCAGTTCATGATGTATCCACCAAGATGCATATTGTAGATACGGGTGAGACTTTAACAAGTATGTACGATCCAAGCTATCTGGAGAAAAAAGATAAATACTCTTATTTCCTAGGCGGCGTTCATGCCCTTATGAAAATCACAAGTCAGCTTGATCCTAAAGTGGTCAAACAGGAGAAGCTGCTCGTCATCAAGGACTCCTATGCGCATAGTGTCATCCCTTTTTTGACTCAGCATGTACCGGAAATCCACGTGATCGACATTCGTTATTATAACGGGAGTATCAGTGAGTACATGGCTCAGAATGATATCAAGGATGTATTGATGCTGTTTAATACAGCTACTTTTGTTGATAATGCTTCGATCTTGAAGCTGAATTGATGGTAGGGCGATGAATATGGTGATGGCTGGTGAAGAATATGGTGATTGTGTGATGAATATGGTGATGGGGCGATGAATATGGTGATTGTGTGATGAATATGGTGATGGGGCGTAACTGCGGGAAGTTTGGACTTTCGGTCGCTGTTGTCTCCAGATGTTTTTGATTTTACCGCTATCAGCGGATAACATCCGGAGACAAAGGCGAACGCTCCGCTCCTACAGTTCCAAAATTCCCTCCGTTACTTTTCACCATATTTATGGGTTAAATCTAAAAACCATTCACGATTATGTGTAGAATCGTGTCTCTGCCGATAGCTTTAAAGCGAATGAATCCTCCTTGAAGGAGTGCTTCATTTATTATGAGCTGCAATTCAATTCCACTAGCATTGCATTAAGCTTCACATCACACCACTTTGCGGATTAGGGAAATCCTCCCTAAAATTAGTCAATTATCGGCTCAATTTGTGACTTTTAAGGAAATCCTCCCTAATAAATACGAGAATATCCTCTTTATGAATGAAACACCCTGATAATTGGGGAGATTTTCCCTAATTATCGCTTGGAGCACGATTAATCTCACATAATTAGGGAGGCTTTCCCTAATCTAAACATTTAATCATTGATAGTGCCTGATACATATTCATTATGAGGTTGATTAAGAGTGAAAGAGTTGCAACAGTAACTGAAGATTTCTTAAGGGACATTTTCCTCCCACTAGCAATTATTTTCTGTAACCTCAACATCAAACCAAACACTAAAACTAATATACGAATCCTCTAATGTGGCTTCATATTTTAGATCATTCTTAGCTAGAATCTCCGCGACGATAGACAGGCCAAGTCCAGTTCCTGAGATTTCTTTATTCCGAGACTCCTCGATGACATAGAACGGGTCCCAAATATACGCTAGATGCTTCTCTTTTAGGCGCGTGGTTTTATTAGTAATGGTGAATTTCAAAGTGCCTTGGGTATCATTCGCTACTGAGATTCCAAAGACATTCTCTTCCCCATATTTAATGGCGTTACTAATTAAGTTGTTGAATACAATTTCTATCTGGCTAATATCCTCTTCAACGATGGATTGTTCAACCGAATGGAAGTCGGTCTGTAATGTCAGGTTTTTATTTTTAAGCGTAATGTTATATTGTGAGATCACTTTGAGCAGAAGCTCTTTAAGATCGAATTTTTCTTTATACACTTCGGTCTTTTGAATCTTGGACAGTTTAATTAAGTAATCCACCATATCAGACGTATACTTCACCTGTTCCAAAATGATATCCGTATACGTACCATCATCCAAATCATCTTGAATGCCAATGGTATACGCCTGGATTAAGGATAACGGTGTTTTTACCTCGTGTGAAATGCTTGAGATCAGTGTGTTTAAGCTTTGATTTTTCTTTTCCAGCTCTGCATGGGCACTTTTCAGGCGCTGACTCATCTGGTTAATGCTCTTTGATAATTCTTCGATTTCATCTCCGGATTTAATCGTCACTTGTTTAAAATCAAGATTGGAGATATCCTTCGCTACATCCTGCAATTGCTCCAACGGAGTAATGATTTTCCTCGAAAAATAAGCCACTAACAGCAAGCTAATAATAATCCCCAAAAGAATAGAATAGAAGCTGAATTGGTTTACGATGTTTAAAGCATCTGTATTGTGCACAACCACTGTGCCGATGAGGATTAAGCTACCATCCTGCTCATATATTTTCGTTAACAGGCTGGACTTCAATTTCCCCTGATTAAATAATAGATTCACCGTTTTTCCTTCATTTACCTTTTGCAAAACTTCTTCCGTAATCCAGAACTTATTAAGTGCCACTTTATCTTTGTACAACGCAAATTGAATGTTCTCATTGATTATTGTTGCGCTTCCGTTGTTCTCAACCCTAACTATCGTTACATTGTTATTGTTCTCGATCGCTGTTTCTTTCTCCATGAGCTGATCCAGACTGAGATCCTTTACTTCGTCATATATGTCGTTAATTTTGGTTTTCATTTTGTAAAGGTAATAATCAGACGAGAAAAAATTGTGCAATGAATAGGACGTCCCAAATACAATCAGCAGAATAATACTTACCATAATCAATAACTTCGTGCTTATTTTATTGATTTTTATCATGGAAGCTGTACCCCATTCCCCTGTGTGTAATTACGTGGTCAGCCCCAATCTTATCGCGTAATCTTTTGATATGTGTATCCACGGTTCTCTCTTCACCAAGATAATCCATCCCCCAAACGGAAGATAACAAAGAATCTCTGGACAAAATCCGGCCTTTATTCTCGTATAGGAAGGTTAGCAGTTCAAACTCTTTTTTATATAGGGACAGCTCCTCCCCATTCTTGAACACTTTTTTTCGCTCAAAATCAATTTCTAAGTCCCGTATAGCAGCTACTTTTTCGGTACCCAGCATTTTTTTGATTCTCAGCATTAAGATCCGTGGATCGAATGGTTTTCTTATATATTCATCTGCACCGATATCTAATGCGCTAAATTCATCGTCATGGGAAGATCGAGCGGTCAACATGACCACCTTAGCTAAACTAACCTGCTTGATTTCATTGCACACCTCAATCCCGCTTCGCTTAGGCATCATCCAATCCAGTACCACAAGGTCGATCTTATTCGAAAAAAAGAGCTCCAGCGCCTCCTCCCCATCCATAGCTACCCAAACGTTATAGCCCTCTTTTTCGAAATAAGTCTTCAATATAGTAGTCATGTGTTTCTCATCATCCGCAATTAGAATGTTCAAGTAGCATCATTTACTCCTTTCCTTCAAGTCCTTTCTTCAATACTTCCCATATTGGGCTATCGACTACTTTTCGAGGAGGCTGTTCGCCATTCTCTATCGCTTGCCAATATTCCCAGGTTGGGGGCTTACTTCCCAATTCATAATCCATACCGTCCCAAGTATCCTCGCGGAAAGCATAAAACGCCCAGTGCCAGCCGAAATCATCAAAAATCGAGATTAAATCAGCCATGTATTGATCTGCACCTTTTACTAATCGATTCGTTCCAAACTCTTCTGCAACAATCCGGTTTGCGGGGATGTTATTTTCCTTTGCCCACTGCGCAACAGGTTCCAGAAATTCCTTTAAGGCTTCCTTGTTAAAAGCTTTTTCCGTTTTATCTTCTCCTACTTTTATCGTTCCAGGATATTCATAGGTTAACCCTTTTTTCTTATTTTGACTGGTTAGCTCGTAAGGCTCGTACATATGAAAAGCATACAACACATTCTCATCATCGATCGGTTTTAAATATTTAAAGGCCCAAGGCGTAGCATACAGCCCAGAATTTACGATAATTGGTGTCTTCGTATCTACGGTACGAATAGCGGTCACTATCGTCTCATATAAAAGATTCAAATCCGCAGGGGTATTCTCTACTGAGCTATACCATTCGCTGTAGTCCTGTGTCCAGAAGTCATTAAATCCCGTGGCGGTCTCTGGATGTGGCTCATTTATCAGGTTATAACCGATTACCGCAGGATGATCTTTCAACCGGCTTGCTAGATCTCTCCAAAACACTGCCGCTTGTTCATGATAACTGAAATCTTTCCATATCCGGTCATCATTTTTGTAATTATTGAACTGCCTCCAGCGATCTCCGGGGAGACTGAGGACGGTCAGCACTACTTTGGAGCCCCGAGCCTCGGCTGCATCTAAGTCCGCTTTTAACTCGGCAAAATCCTCCTCAACAATCCCTTCATACTTATCTGCATTCCCTATTAGAAAATCTTTATCCGGGTTCGCATCCGGTTTGTCATTAAATAAAAAGTCACTGTCTTTTGCCCATTTATCTGGTGCCAAACGAATGAATTCAATATTCTGCTCTTTCGCAGCATCATAGTTTTCCGGTAAAGATTTTGAATTCATGAAATTGGTTCCTTTTCTCTGGCCATCCCAGAAGGCTAACTTCTCATTCCTTTCTTTCGTTTCTTCCTTCTTCTCTTCTTTCTTCAGTTCTGGATTGGCTTGTGATGGTACCGAACTGCATCCGACAACCAACAATAAGATCAACACGATAAAAGCTTTAGATTTCTTCATTTTCTCACCTCGTAGCCTATCGTAGCGAATCTCTGTTACAAGAGTGTCACAAGGGGTCGGAATCAAGCTCTACAAGTAGGTAGCTGATGAATTTCATACGAATCCAAGAATCGAACCTTACTCTTTCATATTCTATTTCTAGGAGGTGAGTATAATATGACCATTCAGTTTGTAGATTTAAGACTTTCCAACCAAGCTGCTTCGGATGCTACACCAGCAGTTATTCCACTAGCAGCGACTCCCCTTGTTTTTGGGGATATTGGTATTCAGACCGCAGGCGTATCGGCAGATAATCAAGGCAATGTCCGCATACTTTTGACTGGATTTCTAAAAGTAGAAAACAATCCTCTTTCCAACACTAATACCGTTAATGTTCGCAGAAACGGAACCATCATTTTCACCACAACATTTGGTGTTGCGATCAGCAGAGAAAACGAGGCTTTCGGCTTTACAGCAGTAGATGTTCCACCGCCAGCAGCGGTCGCAGCAGGTCAAATTCAGTACACGGCGGAGATCTTCACTAATGCTGCTGCAACAGATCCCTTTAATAATGTCCAAGCCAGAAACTTTAGTGGCGTTGCGGCAGCGGGTAACTTCTAGCATTAATATGCAGCGGGTGGATGAGCGAATTGTCTCATTTAAAAGCAGAAGCTCAACCAAAAGTACTGGTTGAGCTTCTGTTCATTCTCCAAACAACAGATCCAAAATCCGTTCATCCGCTTGGCGGTTCTTGCCTTTATAAGGATAACAATGAATATGAATCGCTGGATTAAAATTGATCTCAATAATGCTGTAATTGGTATCGGTAGCCACTTCCCTAATATCATCAATCATCATGTCTACTCCACAAATAGTGGCCCCTGCAGCTTTAGCTGATTGAATGGCCAGATCTTTATAGCTGTCAGGAATCTCATCAGTAAAGTCTAAGCTATCTCCACCGGTACTAATATTCGAATTCTCCCGCAGGTAGATGATCTCATTCAATGGAGGGATATCGCTCCAAGCCATAGTGTGATTATTCAACAACATCTCTTCTGCTTCGCCAATCCGAATCTTCTCAAGCGGAGTTTTGTAGCCACGACCTCTTAGCGGATCCTTATTCTTTTCGTGAACCAGCTCTTCTATTGTATGTACACCATCACCGACCACATTCGCCGGAACCCGGTGCAATACTCCGACTACTTCATCACCCATGACTAGAAAACGATATTCTTTCCCCGTCATAAATTCCTCAAGCAGCACTGTTCGATCATGCTCGAAGGCGATTGCGAAGGCTTTTTGATAATCTTCTTTGGAGAAATCATCTGTAAAAATAGTAATGCCGAGTCCAAAGTTGGTTGATTTGGGTTTGATCACTATTCGCTTATTACGATAAGTGCCATATGCATTCATTGCCGCTTCCAGATCTCCAAATGCCTCACCTGAGGGAACACGAATGCCTTGTTGTTTGAGAACTTCCTTCGTAACAATTTTATTCTCCATAATTAGTACCGTGCTGTAAGAATCCAGGGATGTCTTCGTAGCCTGCTTAACGTATTCTTTATGATCGCCTTTCGTAAGTACAACGAAGTTCTCTTCCCGATCGAGCAATTGGAACTTAATCCCACGTTTAACCGCTGCCTTCAGCAGAAGCTGTGTAGATAGCTCCAAATCCTCATATCCGACAAATCGGTATCCATTCGCAAGACTTTCCTTAGCATATTGTTTGGCTTTATTCAGATGATATTTAATAAAAGAGGATTGTTGAACTTCCGACTTCACAATTCCCGCAAAGCTCTGATCTGAATTTAGAATCTTATCCTTAGCTTCGTTCAGAACGTTCGAGAACTGTTTATCCTCTGGGTTCAATAGCTGTATCATATCCTGCATCTCTTGCATACAAATTAAAGCCTTCTGTTCCATTGTCCCGCAAGAATCTCCGTAATCATGCAAACAGCCTTTGATCCCCTCCATGATCAATTGATCATGATTAAGATTCGCCATCTTCTGATCCTCTACTCCGAACGGTTCGTCCTCTTTCATTAACATATACAGGATAAACAGATGAATGAAAGTCATTGATTCTTTGCTTATTCCTATTTTATAGAGTGGATTGAGATCAATAAAACGAAGCTCCAAATAGGCAATCCCATCCTGCAGCAGCTCCTCTAACGGATGTTTACCTCTTGCCGTCTTCACTCTAACCGGGCTATAGAACTCTTTTACACTTAATAATTCTTCCGATTCTATCAACGCTTGTAAATCATGTACATATTCCGTAAGCGAGTCAAAAGATACATAGAGAGGCTTTTCATTCCGATACCCGCATTCGCTATTTCGCAGTGAATTCATATTCAGATAATAGAAGCTTTTATCATCATCCGATTCACCACGTGCCACACATTGCTCCATATAAGTCTTATCAAAAACAGGACTAGCACCTGTTAAATAGATTAGAAGCCAGCGGTATCGCAATAGGTTGCGGGCTATTTTTAAATAGGTCGCATCTTTGAAATCTTTAAAACTCTCTTGTGGATCAGCGATATCATGAAGCTTTTTTAGAAATTGTTCATCAAAAGAGAAATTATAATGGATCCCACTCAGCAATTGTCTTTTACGACCATACTTATCGGCTAGCTGATGTCTATACTCGTCCTCTACCGGATTACCCATTCTGGCAATGGGAATGTCCTTATCATTCGGTAGCATGGGAGGATTACTACTCGGCCACAGATATTCTTCATTAAGCTCTAGCGACACAATATCCTGCAGCGCCTCCAGAAAGTTATAAGTCTCTTCAATAGAATCAAAAGAGGGTGTCACCATTTCAACCTGACTCTCTGAGAAATCCGTTTGAATATAGGGGTTCTCCAGCTTGTTTCCAAAGGCTTTTGGATGTGGTGTCAGCGCAAGTCTTCCCTCTGGATCCACTCTGACATTTTCTTTTTCCAGTCCAAATTCTCCGTGAAAAATCTCCTTATTCAAATGGTTATCCTTTAAAAGCTGTATGAGTTTACGATTTAATAAAGCCATTCCTACGCTCATCCTTTGCTTAGTAATTTGCCTGCTGTTTATTCATTCTGAACAAAGATCTTCTAAACCAGAACACAAGAATAACACCCTTGAACACACTGCTTAGCGCAATCGACATCCACACCCCATTCAAGCCAAAAGGTTCGGATAAGAGTAGGGCTAGTGGAATTCGGAGTGCAGTAAATGAAATACTAAAGATCGGTGGGATGTGGGTTTGACCCATGCCGTTAAAAGCACCTACTGTCATCAATTCCATACACATGAATAATTGTGAGTAACCGATGATCCGCATATAATCTGCGCCCAATTCCAAACTTGTCTGGTCTGATAAAAACAATGAAAATAGCTGCTGCGGGAACGCAATAAATATAAGCGACACGATCACGCCAAAAATGGAGGTTAAAATTAAGGCCTGACGATACCCCTGCCCAATACGATCGAAGCGACGTGCTCCATAATTTTGACCAAAAAAGGCAGCAATAGCTCCCTGTAGTCCGCCAATGGTCATATAGGAAATGGATTCAATTTGGATTCCTACTTTTTGAACCGCAATAGCATCCGCTCCAAATCGTACAATGATCTTGGCAATGATGATCGATATGATCGTAAAGGTGACCCGTTGGATCGTTATTGGTAGCCCCATGCGGATGACTTCTTTCATTTGACGACTGTCCCACGCGGATGTGTTTGAAATGAGTTCTGACTTTTTTGTCTTCACGATAAAAAGAGCCGTAACCAAAATGTTCGCCGTTAATGTTGCAATAGCTGCCCCCGCTACTCCCCATCCTTCAAAACTGCCCCAGCCAAAAATCAAAAATGGATCAAGGACAATATTAACCATAAGACCAATAGAGAAGATCTGAAACGGTTGTTTACTATTTCCCATAGCGTTTAAGAGCGTTGCGAATAACGTATTCACGATGGAAAATACCGATCCAAATATCGAAATCACTAGAAATTGTCTAGCCATCCGCTCTACTTCATCACTTCCAAGATCAAAAAAACCAATCAACTGATTCTTGGTTAATAGCACTAAACTCATATAGAGAAGTCCTAATAAAATAGACATCATAAATCCATTCTTTATATAAGATTTAGCCTTCTCTAACTGACCAGATCCCATGCAATGCGCCACCTTAATCCCTGTGCCGATCGTAACCATAGTCGATAAAGCAATCGCTAGATTAATGAAAAAACTCGCTGTACCAATCGCGGCAACCGGACCACTTCCTAATCTTCCAACCCAAATCATATCGACTAGACCATAAGTAGTAGAGATGAAATTCGTCGCAATAATCGGAAGCGTTAATTTCATTAAGGTAGGCATAATAGGACCCTGAGTCAAATCGTTTGTGTCCTTCAAGTCCTTCAAGTCTAATTACACCTTCTTCATCTAATTTCAAATCCATTATATAACCACACACTTATATAAACAATTGATTATGTGTGAACAATATGTTGAGTTCGGATTTTTCGGTGAAATGGCTATTGAAAAGAACGATTAGTTCGTTTAGAATAAAACCAACGATCAGTTCTATATTTATAGAACTAATAACAAGTTCAGTATTTCACTGAAAGAATGGAGCAGCTCTTGGATTATAAAGTAGAGGTCGATTTTGCACCCATGTATGAATGTGTTAGTAGTATGACTGCTTTTCTAAGTAAGCAGAACCATACTGCCATGGATTCCGGCAAGCTCTGGGTACGCGATGTTCAAGCCAGATTCGCGCCAATGCTGCTACGTAAAATGCAGGAAGTCGTTAAGAAACTTGATGATTTCAGTTTGGCTCCCTATATTTGGTGCTGTCCGGGAGAGCGTTCGGTAGAGGGGTTTTTGGAGTGGTTCGATGGTTTATCTTCGGGCGAACTGTATGAAATATCCGGACGTTTCGGCCAATCGGTCCCTTCCAATCTTGCGGAGCTTAGGGACACTGCCGCTGACATCCTCCGCGAATGGAACTCAGGTTACTTCAGTGGAATCGATCCTAATATCATCAAAGGGCTTGAGCAAGAAGCCGAATCAAGACGCGCGATGCTAAGCGGGAACAATGATATGGAAGTCTTTGAAGCAGCTACTGCTGGAATGCGCCTTTATCCAACCGAACATCTGAAGCAGGTCATTATCATTCCGCAATATCATGCTCGTCCACTGGTTACGACCGCTATGTATGATGAATTCGTATTCACCAGCTACTCTTGTGATGTTCTCCCTCCGGAAGCTGGACGGCCTGCGCCTGCATTACTCCGCCTTACCCGTGCGTTGTCAGATGAGACCCGGCTGTATATCCTTCGTTTGCTCACAGGCAAGCAGCTCAATTTCACAGAAATCGTGCGTGAGGTAGGACTTTCTAAAAGCACAATCCACTACCATCTTATCGCACTGCGTGCAGCTGGGCTGGTCATTGTCCATACCAATGTTAGAAACGCATCGTACAGCCTGCGATTAGAAGCGTTAAACGGGCTGCCTCAGCAGATTGGGGCGTATTTGGAGAGTTAAGAAAGGAGCTACCAAGCAATGATAAAACGCAGCTATTATGGTCTACTCTCCACCATCACTTTAAGCGCTTTTGGAGATGCTTTTGGCTTACTGGCTATGGAATGGCTCGTCTATGAGCTAACCGGTTCTAAGCTAGCGATGGGAGCACTCGCGCTCAGCTCCGGCATACCTGAGCTGCTGTTGCGCTTGCTCGGTTCACCGTTGTCCGATCGGCTGCACCGGATCCGTTTTATGGCCTGCTTGGCAGCCATTCGCTTGTTGGCTATAGCACTGCCACTCGGCATGGGCCTGGCTGGCCAATTGCAGCTGTGGCATCTGTTTGTCGCCGCGGGTCTCAGCGGATCTTGCGCCGCATTGTTCATGCCAACAGCGATGGCTGTTATTCCTGGCGTTGCCGACAGCCGGAAGCTGGTGCGAGCTTTTGCTATCATTGATGGCAGCAAAAGCGCAGCAGTCCTGCTGGGGCCTGCCTTAGCAGGTGCGTTGACCGCTGCTAGTGGAGCGCTGCCCGCCCTTGGCATCAACATGATATGTTACGCAGCCGCCATCACTACCTTGCTGTGCTTACAAAAGCTACCGAAACCTTCTCCAGCCCCAGGTAGTTTCTCCATCACCGTTTACGTTCGCGAGATAGCCGAGGGTTTTACCTTCTATAAACAATTTCCTGCAATGCTTACGATTATGATCATGGCCTCCATCAGTAATTTAAGCTCAATTGCCGTCTGGACGATGATGGTCCCTTTTGTACGCGAAGTGCTCCACCGCGATGCGGCCACGATGGGCACGCTAAGTACAGTTTTCGCACTGGGAACCTTAGTCGGGCTAAGTGTGATTTCCATGATAGGGGAAATTAAAAAAAGACGGCTTGTCATGCTTAGCAGTCTGGGGACCATAGGTTTAGTGACTACCTTATGGGGGTTATTCCCTAGTTTTTCTTTTGCTCTCGCCGCTGTATTTGCTACTGGGACGTTAGGTCCCTTCTTCGGTTCCTTAAGCTCTTCACTCCATGGACGTCTAGTTCCGAGCCATCTGCAAGGAAGAGTCAATTCTATTCGCTTTCTGATCGGTGGCGGCTTGCAGCCTTTTGGTGCTTTTGCCGGTGGCGTGATTGCCCAGCATTATGGGGTGTCCGCACTTTTTGTAATCTCCGGACTGCTTCCAATGCTCTGTGCTAGCGCAGCCTTGCTGCTCCCCGGACTAAAAGCGCTGGATGGTGACCTTTCCACCCTTGAGGCTACCCATAGGCGACCCGTTGTGGAAGTTCCGTCACAAGGTGTTGTAACTGAACGATAAGTGGGGATATGTAGAAGAGTTCACTGATTCTAATAGAAACAGCGATAACTTAGGACAAGGAAAACACGTCCTAAACTACCGCTGTTTATTTTAATTTATCAGGCAAAAAAGGAAACTGGAATTTCAATTTTTTCACAATAGACTACCCTCTGTCGTTGAAGGCGGCGGATGGCAGTCTGTTTTTTTATAGTCTTGTTAACGTTCCATTCACACTACTCTGATAATGTCTATAAGCGTTAGGTGGATGATCATCCAAACCCAATAAATGATGATGCGGAGGATAATAATGTTAACTTATATAAAAAAAGACTGATCGCTGGTCTAACCCTATTGGCTGTGATCAGTGCCGGATTAGGCGCAAGCCTGGTGTTGCCTGGGAACCAGGCATGGGCCGAGACCAAAACGGATCAAACTGTGCTACCTATAACCCAGACTGAAGCACCTGCCAATCTCGATGATACCGAGAGTCTGACCACCTTCGTTGATGGCATCATGGAAAAAGATATGAATCGGCTACAAATTCCGGGAGCCGTGATCTCCATCGTAAAAGATGACAAGATTATTTTGGCTAAAGGTTATGGTAGTTCCAATCTAGAGGCAGCAGCCCCCGCTGACCCGACAACCAGCATGTTTCGAATCGCTTCAACGACAAAGCTGTTCACCTGGACAGCGGTGATGCAACTGGTCGAGCAAGGCAAAATTGATCTAGACACGGATATTAACACCTACCTGAAATCAGTGAAGATCCCTGCTACTTATCCTGAGCCTATCACTATGCGCCATTTGATGACACATACAGCAGGTTTCGAAGAAGGTGGAGTAGGTTATCAAATCACTACAGACCCTGCCAAATTGCCGGGGTCAATATCGGAAACACTCAATAAGCATATGCTGGCACGGGTAAGACCCCCCGGAGAGATGAGTTCTTATTCGAACTTTGGGGCTACACTAGCGGGTCTGATTGTGGAGGAAGTCAGCGGTGTTCCTTACAATGACTATATACAAAAGTATATTTTCGATCCGCTCGACATGAAATATTCGACTGTGGTAGAGCCTTTGCCGGAGTCATTCATACCCAACCAAGTTGTAGGGTACACGAGTGAGAACGGTAGTTTTATTCCAGGCACACCTACCTTCGAGGGCGGGTTTCGTCCTGCCGGCTCGGGTACAGTATCAGCAGTAGATATGGCGCATTTCATGATCGCCCATCTGCAGAACGGGAAATATGGTGACCAGCAAATTCTTAGAACGGAGACTGCAGAACTAATGCATTCAACGGCGTACCAATTCGACAAGCGTCTGCCGGGAGTAGATCTGGGGTTCGCTGAGAAACACATCAATGGTCTCAGACTGATCACTCATGGTGGTTCCGACCCCATGTTTAATACGGAGTTTTATCTTGTGCCTGCCAAGCATGTAGGCATCTTTGTATCCTACAACGGCGGTGAGGGCGGTGATTCCGCAGAAGACCTCATCCAAGCCTTTTTCAACCGCTACTACACTGCTCCTGATGCGAGTCAGCCTGAATTCATCGCTTCTGATGAATCTATTCAAAAATATGCAGGAGCCTATCAATTTACACGCCGAAACATCAGTGATATTGATAAGTTTTTCAACTTTTTCGCTCAGCTGAATGTCTCGGTTGAGGATAATAAGCTATCCTTGGGAAGTGGTAGTGAACAACAATTGTATAATGAAGTCAGTCCGAATATGTTCCAACTCGAGGGAGGTACCGAACAAATTGCCTTCCGCACGAATGAGTCCGGTAAGGTTACACATATGATCTTAGGGATGGCACCGGATATGCCGCTGGAGCGTACGCCTCTCTTGGATCAGAATAAATTTTGGTTTATCGTACTAGGGTTCTCGGGGTTGATTTTCATCACTGCATTGCTCGGACTAATCTTCTCCAGACGCAAGATTAAGGCGATGACGCCACCTGAAAAGTGGGCCATCCGCCTATCTGCGGGAACTGCTGGTTGGGCGCTGCTATCTTTCGTCACGATATTTATGGTGGTTATGTCCATGGACATGATGCAGAAGTTCAGCGGGATCAGTCTTTCGCTTTCTCTCAGTTTAGTTATGCCAATCATTTTGGTTGGTCTGACTTTAGCTTTGCTAATCTCGGCTATACTGGTTTGGAAGAATAAATACTGGACAGCTTTCAAGCGTGTGCATTATACGTTAGTGGCGCTTTCGGCTGTGGCGATGACTCTGTTCTTCTACTATTGGAACCTGTTGGGTTGGCAGTTCGGATAACACCATTACTTGCCAAGTACAAATCAGATATAATGAAAGCTTAATAGAGGAGGAAAATCGTGGCTACTATACTTATCGCTGATGATGATGATAACATCCGAAAGCTAATGTCTTTATTTTTGCGAAAAGAAGGTTTTGAACTCAAAGAAGCCAGGGATGGTACCAAAGCTCTGTCCATTATACAGAACTCGCGTGTCGATCTCGTCATTCTAGATATTATGATGCCAGGATTGGATGGTTGGGATCTATGCAGAGAAATCAGGCGCTGGGATGCCAACATCCCCCTCCTTATGGTGACAGCTAAAGCAGAATCTGCACACAAAGTGAAAGGCTTTCAACTTGGTACGGATGACTATCTAACGAAACCATTTGATCCGCTTGAACTGGTAATGCGAGTAAAAGCTTTGCTTAAACGCTCGCTGGTCGTTTCTTCCCAGTCCGTGCAGTTGGGTAATGTGGCGCTCAACCGGCGCACTTTTCAGGTCACGCGTGGTGAAGAACCGGTCACAATTCCTTTGAAGGAATTTGAGCTGCTGTTTCTGCTGGCCAGCCATCCTGGGCAAATCTTCACAAGAGAACAGTTGATCCTTCAAATCTGGGGACTGAATTATGAAGGAGACGGCCGGACTGTAGATGTGCATATAAGTCGGTTGAGGGAGAAATTCAGCGGCAAGGGCGAGCAATTTCAAATCGAAACGGCCCGCGGCCTGGGATATCGGCTGATCCCTATGCCATGATCAAGACATTGTATGTACGCGTCATTCTCACGTTTCTGGGCATCATCATCTTTAGTCTAATCTGTTCCTTTTTCATTGGCTTGTATGTCTTTCAGAAACAAATAAGTTATGAGGGACAGAATGAAATGATCGTAGTGGGAAAAGAGATCATTCACCGCTATGATGACGCCAAACCTAAAGATACGGACGAGTTCCTGAATAGTATGGTTAAGGTATCCGCACACCCTATCCACCTGTACAATCATGCCGGAGAACATACCTTTTATGGGCTCAAGGGTAGTCCGGCTGTCACTGTCCCCCCCGAAGCTGTCAAACAAGTACTACAAGGAAAGCTCTACCGTTCCTCCGCGGAAGATAAGGATATTTTTATCGGGATGCCTTTTATGTTGGACGGGGAGTGGCGCGCGATGTTCTTGCAGTATTCTGCTGAGAACGAAAATATCGTTAATCGGATGGTGCTCTTTGTGCTTTTGCTCGTGCTTTTGCTGGGTAGTGTATGCATTCTTATTGCCGCCAGATATTTGGTGGAGCCGATCAAAGCACTGACGAATGCAACAAAAAGACTGGCCAAGGGTGATTTCGAGGTGGAGCTTAAAGTGAACCGAATAGATGAAATCGGGGAATTGACACAAAGCTATGTGGAGATGGCAGGGGAGCTGAAGCAGTTGGAACAAATGAGGCAGGATTTCGTATCCAACGTTTCTCATGAAATCCAGACACCGCTTACGTCGATTTCCGGCTTTGCCAAGGCGTTGCAGAACCATGATTTAATCGTGGAAGAGGAACGCAGCGAATATCTTGATATCATCATTGCGGAGAGTGAACGTCTGTCGAGGCTAAGTGATAATTTATTGAAGCTCGCTTCCCTGGATTCTGAACATCATCCCTTCAACGCAAGTCCCTTCAATCTTGACGAGCAGATTAGAACCATCGTTGTGACTTGTGAGCCCCAATGGTCAGCCAAAGGCATTGTTATCGATCTAGAGCTGCCGGAAGCGGTGAAAATTAAGGGTGATGAAGATCAGCTGAAGCAAGTATGGATGAATTTGCTCAGCAACAGCATCAAATTCACACCGGTAGGCGGGAATATTCGCATCAGTATAGTTAGTAGTGCAGCAGAAGTATCCGTCACCATCATCGATAATGGAATCGGGATGTCACCGGAAGAGTTCAATGCCGTATTCCAAAGATTTTATAAAATAGACAAGTCGCGGAACGGAAACAACAATGGCAACGGTCTCGGACTTGCGATCGTTAAAAAAATTGTCTCTCTGCATCAGGGAAGGATAGAGGTAGACAGTGCTATCGGAGAGGGAACGACGATTATCGTTAGGTTGCCCGTCTCCCCGTCTGCTCCCAGCCGAAAGAGCCTTAAGCCCTTTGAAGATACCTCAGCGCCTATGGATATCGAAAGGGAATAATCAAAAAACAGGCGATACCGGTAGACCGGAGCATCGCCTGTTTTTTAAGGTTAGATCTAGGAGCATCGCTACTAGAATTCCATACCGATTGTAATATCTTATAGTGGCCAAACCTCCAGCCACTAGGTACTGCCGCCCCCCCTTCGGCTAAAAACCGAAGGGGGGGTTCTTTGAGCCTTTCTTCGATGTTGGATTTGGGTTTCGCGCTGATAGCAGCGGAGAGAACGGACTGATTGTGGAAAAGCGGAGCGTTCGCCTTTGTGTCCGGATTTTACCCTAGGGGGAAAAATTCAAAAAAATCTGGACACAACAGCGATTGTAACAACAGTCCGTTCTCGGAGCGTCCGCCAGCGCAAAGCGCAGCACTTAAAACGCCAAATACCCAATTCCAAAACCTAAGGCTCAATCAACCCATACTTCGTTTTTATCCGATCCAACTTTTCAATCATAGGGTTAGCAATGAAAAAGAGGAACACCACCGTCGAGACCGCATGCACCATATCAAACCAAAAGGCGGAAATATAAGTTGTCATCAAAGCCGACCATGAGAACTCAGAAGTGAACATCATCAGCGAGCCTATATTGATAATGCCTCCATATACCAAGAACGTTGCTAGCCCTCCAAATATACAGAGAGACAGCTTAGTCTTTTTAAGCAGACCTTTCTTGAAGAAAATGCCCGCCAGGAAGCCAATGATGCCAAAACAAAACATTTGCCAAGGCGTCCAAGGTCCCTGCCCAAAGAAGAAATTGGAGACGAAGCCCGCAACAGCACCGACCAGAAATCCTGCCTCAGCTCCCAAACTCACCCCTGCGATGATCACTATAGCAACAACCGGCTTAAACTGCGGCAACATGAAAAAGGCTGCGCGTCCAGCAACGGCAATAGCTGCTAGCACCGCTATGACGATGAGTTCCCTCGCCTGCGGCTTCCGATTCTCGAACACCATCGCAAACGGAATCATCGTATAGAGGACGATCAATAGGCTGATAAAGTAATATTTTCGATCGTCTAGGACAAAGATACCTAGCAAAATTGTAGCTGGAATAACTATAAAGATTAGTAGTGCTGCTAATAAAGTTCGACGACTCAAATGACGACCCGTTACCTGCTTCGTTGACATAAATCAATCACACCCTCTATCGTTACTCCCTCGCTCCATACATGACGCGCCATTCGGTTGGCGGCAGTCGTATAGAAGCTGTTTCCCGCAAAAAACTTCTTCGCTGTATTAGTAGTGATGATACTTCCGTCAAAGAACATCGCGCAAACTTCCGCGTATTTGGCACAGAATTCAACATCATGCGAGACCATTACGATGGTAACACCATCGGCATTAAGCTTCTGTAGGAATAAAGCGAGTTTCTCCTTAAAAGGTCCATCCAATCCTTTAGTCGGTTCATCCAGCAGCAGAATCTTTGGTTCTAACAAAAGCACCTTAGCCAGCGCAGCACGCTGCTGTTCTCCCCCGCTAAGATCATACGGATGCATGGAGAGAAGATGTTCCAGTTCTGCGAACTTAACCACGGCCTCAACTTTAGCCAACTTTTCTTCCTTCGTTAAAGGAAGCTGGGATAACATTTCGTATAAATCTAACTCTACTGTTTTCTTCACAAATAAGGTTTGTGGATTTTGCGGGAGGATGCCCAGATTGTTAGTAAACAGTTCTTTGGCATTCATTTTTGCTGGGTTCTTTCCACCGATTAGAACCTTCCCTCGATAGGGCTGAAGGATGCCGCTCATTAAGGAGAGTGTTGATGTCTTCCCCGTTCCATTCCCACCAACAATGCAATAGAACTCCCCTTGCTTTACTTCAAAAGACAAATCTTTAATGATGTCCGATCCGTGTTTATCATATTTAAACCATACATCCTTAAACTTTATGACTACAGGGCCGTCCACTTTTGAGCTTGGCTGAGATTCTGCGATCGCTGCAGGTGTCTTATCCTCTAGAAAAGCATCCAACCATTGGCGTCCTTCCTTCACTGTAACAGGCCATGCTAAGTCATTCTCTACGCCTGCGTAAATTTGCATCGGTGAGGGCATGGACAGAAACATTGGATGATTCAGCTTGCTTAGAGCTTTTCCCACCCTTTGCGGGGTATCATCAGCAATCACGATGCCCTCATTCAGCACAATCAGCCGATCTGTAAGCGGAAGAACATCCTCTAGACGATGCTCGGTCATGATAACGGTTGTTCCAAGCTCGCGATTAATCTTTTTAACCGTCTCCAAAAAATCGGAAGCCGCGATAGGATCTAACTGAGAGGTAGGCTCATCAAGGATTAGAACCGAGGGATGCATAGCCATAATCGCCGCTAAATTGAGTAGCTGCTTCTGGCCACCCGATAGCTCAGTCACACTTTTATGGAACCAGGTCTGAATTCCGAAAAAGCTCGCCATCTCAGCCACGCGCAAACGAATCGTAGAATTGTCATAACCTAAGCTTTCAAGACCAAAAGCCAGCTCATGCCACACCTTGTCTGTCACAATTTGATTGTCCGGACTTTGGAGTACATAACCGATTTCCGCTGCTTGTGTCCGTTGATCGATCGCTTCTACAGGTTGACCCTTATAATAAATCGCCCCTTGGCGTTTGCCATGTGGGGTTAGGATTGTTTTCAGTTGTCTTAGTAAGGTACTTTTGCCACAGCCTGACTTTCCACAAACAGTAATAAAGTCTCCGCTTGCAATCGTAAGATTAATATTCGAAAGAGCCATCTGCTCTTGTTCAGGAAAAGCAAAGCTTAGTTCTTCGATTCGATAGATTTCCATTTTATTGCCTCCACCATATTGATGAGCACAGGGATCATACATAGAGCAAAATAAGCGATATATACAAGGATACTAAAAGGTGTAATTGCGCTCGCTTTAATCGACGGATAATATCTCATCGTGTTCTCACCCATCGCTGCGCCGATGGCTACCATCGCAATTAAGCCTGTCATGATCAAGAGGGCTACTTTGTCCCGGGCATCTAAACGGAAGATCGAAAAGCTTGTACGTCCAGGCAATCCATATCCTCTTGACTTCATGGAATCTGCCGTTTCAATCGCATTTTCCAGAGCCCAGGTGGTCATTATCGATAGGATCGTAATCCCATTTCGCGCTCGCGCGAGAAGATTTCCCTGCGTGACATCCCGACCTATACATTTTTGAGCATTCGAAATCACCTTGATTTGCGCTAAATATCTAGGAACAAAACGAAGCACCATCGAAAAAATCAACGACAGTGCCGGCAGTATTTTTCCGAATATATAAATAAACTTATCTGAGGTCATCACGACGTTATAACAGGAGAACCATATGATTACCGTCACAAACATGCACGCCGCTGCTACACCATAAAGAATGGATTCCTTCGTAATGGGATTTCCATTGTTCAAATAGAACAAGATCGTTACCCCTTGATGATTAAAAACAGGGTTCATAATCGCCATAAATAGTAGAAAAGGAACCATGTACAGCAGATTAAATCGAACGGCTTTCTTTCCTTTTAACATAAAGGAGTAGACCACTGCACTAATAAGAGCAATCACCTGAAATATGGGATGCATGAACACCATGCTAAATAACAACACAACAACAAAATAAAGAAAATTCACAAACGGATGAAAGGTAGAAAAGCTATCCTTCATTATTTCTGTGCTCCTCCTGTGGCTACATAACCACCTACATCTCGACCTAAATCACAAGTGTATACCCACTCAACGACATCGCCATCCTTGAGAACATAACGACTACTGCCGTAGTTAGGGAACCAGCCATTTACTTTGTACATCCATCCACTAAGCTCTCCAGCATCAAATTCATAAAGATTATTTATGCCTTCAATATAATTACTGTTATAGATCGGAGTCATACTGAATTCCATATGGATTTTATTCTTCTTCATCTCTCTTAGCAAAACATCAAACACAGACTCACCTTCATAAAAGGTTACCTTCTGCGCTTTATAAATGATACCATCTGCCGGCAATACTTCAACCTTATCCTTATTGAAAATATCCATATTATCTAAAATCGTTGCTGCCGACACGGACAAAGTAGCCGTTAATTGCTTCTTCTTATCTACCGTTGCATCTTGCCATTCCACGGGCTTAGGTTTCCCGCTCGGCACTGGATCGGTAAGGAATTTATCCTTTTTCGGTTCCTGCTTTGTTTCTGTTGTCGCTACTTTTGAATCCGGTTTGATTACTGGTTTTGCCGTCGCTTTCGTTTCCGGCACGGACGTTTTAGCCGCTTTCGGTGTTGCGGTCGGTTGTGCCTGTGTATCCGATTTAGGTGTTGCAGTCGGCTTTTCAACCTCTGTTACCGCAGTTTCGGTTGGCGTTACCTCTTCAGTTGGTTTTACCGTTTCAACGGGCTTAGGCTTAGCTGTTTCACCAGGTGTAGCTGTAGGAGCTATCTCCGTTGTCTCGGCATCACTTGAGGTTGTAGGCTCTACATCAACATTCTGATTGGAGGCCGTATTGGCTGATTCTACAACTTGAGACTCAACACTGTTACTCGCAACCTTGTTCGGGCTCTTCTGATAATTCCCGCCCCAAAAGAAGGCAATCGCCAACACACCAATAATTAGTATCGCTGTTAGCCATTTTTTCTTATTCATTTCTTAAGTTCCCCACCTTAAATAATAAGCAAGGGTATACATGCTACCCTTGCTTATCTCTTTAAATAAAGTTCTATTTAACGTCTGTCATGTCATAAAGACTCGTCTGACCCTTAACGAACCGATCATAAGCAACCAGTGCATACATCGCTTGATCCGTAGCCATAAGATCTACTTCTCCGGGTTTCGCGCCTCCGTTGCCTACGCCACCCTGCTTCACGTGATAAAAACCACCTTCAGGTGCAGCAAAGCCAAGCAACGCATCTACCGCTGAACGGCCATTTTTAATAAATCTGGAATCCTTATGTGGATCTATACCAAGTCCAGTTAAAGCTACAATAACCTGAGCAATGCTCTCGGAGTTCGTAGACTCCCAGCTTGCAAAGCCACCGTCTGCTGTTTGCGTTTTGGATAACCAAGCAATTCCACGATCCACAGCAGCCGTTACTTTGGCATTCGTTTTGTAATACGGGGTCAAGCCTTGAATAACCATTCCCGTAATATCCGGATCGGCCTCAGTAGCATTACTGCCTAGTGCCCATCCCCCGCCGTTGATCTCTCTGCCCAAAATGTAATCAATGAGCGTCTCTCTTGTTGTCTGCGTCTTAACATCCTTAACCACTGGAATGTCGTAATGATTACTATCCAGAGCGATCAGGGCAAACACAGGTCCATTAATGCCTTGCTTGATTACAGTATCAAAATCAGCGAGCGGTTCCAGTAGGTTATAACCCGCCACTTTATCAATATTTTTGCCGATTGAAGTTAATGCCAAAATAACTCTATCATATTCGGTATATTTTACGCTATGCAGCTTCCCAGCTTTTTCTTTAAGGGTGGCTTCTACATTCGCATAGTACTTAGCGTAATAACTATCTGGAACCTTCACACCAGAACGTGCCAGCCCAAACACTGTCCAATCGCCGCCAACCGAGGCGATGACCGGGTTTGTAACTGTTTTTTGCAAAAAGGCTGCTGTGTTCTGAATATATGGACTAACTGCTGTATTCTGAATATTTGGACTAACCACTTTGTTCCCACTCTTATAATCATGGGTTCTTGTAGCTACAACAGCCGCCATTTCTCTAGTTACAAGCTCTTTAGGCTTAAACTGATTATTGTCACCTAACATAAGTCCGGTGGCAACAATGGTTTCCACATCTGCTTTTGCCCATGCAGACACAGTATTGATATCTTTAATAGCTGTACCTGGCTTAGTAGCCGGGATTGATAATGCTCTGACAATAATGGCTGCCATTTGTTCGCGAGTAATCTTGTCATTTGGCTTAAATTCATTATTAAAGCCTGTAATTAACCCTGCTTTATGAGCAGCATTCACATATGGATAGAACCAATCTCCCAGAGCGACATCCTTGTAGGTAATTCCTTTGTCACTCTTGATATCCAGTTCCAATGCTGATACTAGGATCTTAGTAAATTCTGCTCTTGTAATTTCAGACTTCGGATTGAATTTACCATTGTTACCTTGGATATATCCTTTTTGTGTAGCTGTTTCAATCGCTGAGTACGCCCAGGGTGAGATCTTATCGGCGTCTGTATACAGTTTTTTGATATCATTTGCATTCGAGTTATTATCTTTCGAAGTATCCTTAGGACCCTCTGTTGGAGATGGCTTTCCGTCAGTATTAACATTAGTCCCTGGTGTAGATCCACCACCCGGAGCTGAAGTAGGCGTTGGTTTAAATCCTGATCCCAAGTCCTCACCTAGATCCGTAGTATAACGCCACTGAAGACTATCTCCAGCATTCAGGGTATATAGAGATGCCCCATACCCAGGATACTTTCCATTCACATTATACATCCATCCACTACCACTACCATGATCAAATTCCCCATCACCAGCAATGGATTCGACATATACACTATTGTATATTTCTGTCCACTTAAACTTATATACGATACCGCGGCTATCCAGAACTCTTTTTAGTACAGTCCATGCTGTGTCACCAGGTTGTAGCTCAACCTGTGCAGATGGAACAACATACCCTTTATTGATGGTAAGCTTATCCACAGACAAAGTTACAGTTGATTTAGGTGGAGTGACTTCGCCACTGTTACCTTCGCCACTACCGTCACCACCAGGTGTTTGTACTGTACTAGTGGTGTAAGCAACGTAATCAGTGAAGTGATTGGTTTTTACGATTAAATCATTTCCACTATCATAGGTATACTCAGACTTACCGCTTGCAAAACCTAAGTCATCATTTGCAAACTTTTGAATGTTATGTGGTGTGCCGTCTTGAATATAAGCTGCATCTTTTCCTTTAAGATCCTTAAAAATTAACGTAATGAATTGACTGAATTCTACTCTTGCACTGCCGCCCATTGAAAAAGCCTGAACAATGCTCTCCAGCTTCTTGTCCTTAGGAATAACCTGATTCAGACTATCCTTAAGCGCAGTTTCTGTGCCTGCTATAGATGAAATAAGCTCAACCTTAGCATCACCACTTGTAACTTTTGCACCTTTAGGAATGACTACAGATACGTCACCTTTAGTAGCCTCTATTTGAGGAAGAGTACTATTTCCAAGTAAATTGACACTTACTGCGGATTGCTTATACTCTGGGATTTCCACTGTGATTTCTTTGTTGCTATCTTCGGGGCGTATCGGAATGATGTAATCATAATTATCGCCCTCTGGAATTTTAATTTCTGGTTTATCTCCTGATGGGATCTGTACTTCTATCTCTTCTGGATCTTCTGGTTGTTCAGGTCCCGGCTTTTCATCATTCATATCATACAGACGGTTCTTATGATTAATCAGACGATCATAAGCAACAAGTGCATACGTACCTTGATCCGTTGCCATTCCATCTACTTTTCCGGTGAGAGTATGCTTAAATCCACCATCCGGTCCAGCAAAGGTAAGTAGCGCGTCTATAAGCGAATTTCCTTCTTTTACAAATTTAATGTCACTGTGCGGATCTACGCCTACGCCAGTTAAAGCCACAATAACCTGTGCGATGCTCTCACTGCTTGTGCTTCCCCAGCTTGTATATCCACCTTGAGCATTTTGCGTACTCGATAACCATGCAATCGCCCGATCCACGGCAGCTTTTACATTTGGATTAGTTGCATAATAAGGCGCAAGAGCTTGTATCGCCATCGCAGTAATATCGGTATCAGCTTTTGCTGGGCCTAATGCCCAACCTCCGGCGTCCGCGGTACCTTTTTTGATTTCTTTATCTAAAATATACTTAATCAAATTCTCTCTTGTAGTCTGATATATTACCCCATCTTTATCAGGCTCAGGGAATAGAACGGGGATCTCGTACGTACGACTATCTAAGGCAATCAGTGCAAATATGGGACCATTAATCCCTTGCTTCTGAACATATTGATAATCAGCGAGTGCATTGATTAGATTATTACCCGCAACATTCGTGATATCCTTCCCGATCGAGGTAAGTCCTAGGATCGCTCTGGAATGCTCTGTGCTTTTAATAGCATCGAGTTTTCCATCCTTCATTAATTCTGTTACTTTCTTAGCTACGTTGTTGTAATAGAGATCATAATAACCACTTGGTACTTCGTAGTTGGCACGTGCTAAAGATAAGATCGACCATTCCCCACTGCCAGTACCAAATGACGGATTCTTTACCGTTTTTAAAATATAGGCCAAGCTTTTATCTAACTGTTCCTTTGCGCCAGTGGTAGCATTCAGCTTGTAGGTAATTTGATATGTTTTCTCTACTCTATTTTCTGCTCCGTCTACTGCCGTTACAGTGATTACATTACTACCTGGGCTTAGAGATGCTTTGTACTCACCATTAGTAGCAGATAGAACGACTCCATTAAGTTTTACTGCTGGCATGATATCTTTAAATATATTGTCTGTGACAACTACTCTGAAACTTAAATCTTTATCGGACACTTCCTGTTTATCCTGAATACCACTTACAGTAATAACAGGTGGCTCTATATCCAAAGAATTGGTAAGCCCGACAAGCGCATGATCTACACTTACTTGAGAGCTTTCAATATTTTCGAGCACGGAATAGGCTTGGTAGACTGCCGATTGTACTACAGTTCTATCCAAAATACTTTCTTTATTCGGATCGCTGTTAATCTCTGCAATTTCAGCAGTTAAAGCGTCCTTATTGGCAAGTTGAATTGGTAGTTCTCCCCAACCACCACCAAGATCAGAACCATAGCCATACGTGGTGAACTGAGTTCGGATGATGTCACCATCTTGAGGATCATATTGAGAAAAACCAACTGGAGGAAATTCATTATTTACTGCATACATCCAACCAGACATGGGGGTGTAGTCAAACTGACTCAACCATTGTTGATTTACTTTAGTTCCTACTGTCATCCCACCAGCTGAGATCATATCTAAAATATATTTCGGAATATTCACTTCATCTCTGGCATTATCTTTAACTTCAGATAGATAAAAGCTACTATTTATATCTCCTAAATATTTATAATTGCCCTCTCCTAGCGCACGCATAATTAAAGATGCGCCATTGTCCCCTTCGTAGATCGGAACTTTAATAGGTTCCTTAATATATCCTTGACCCAATGTGAACTTCTCTACAGATACAGTTGCGTACCCTTTAAGCGTAGAGCTTGCTCCATCTGCATGAGCCGGAATTACACTTGTAGAGAATGTCGTGATGAATACAGCTACAATAAGTAACCAAGCTAAAAACTTATTTTTCTTCATGTTTCATAACCCTTCCCTTCTTTTCCTATGATAAAAAACAGAATTAAACCCAGCGAGAAAAAACACCAGCGCCACCCATTAAGGGATGGCATTCACAAAAAAAAACCACTCAACATAAACGTCAAGAGGTTTAAAATAGTGAACTGAAAACGCCATAATAGCTGACATGCACTATTCAAACACCTCTCTATCGCTCGTAGAGTTTAACGGTGTATTAGAAACAGGCAGATATTCTGGCTCAAGTATCATCACCCTTGCTACCTTCCCAGTTTCCCAGTGGTACCTTGCAAGGACTCCTCTTTCACAGCGGCGGGACCGCGCGGGATTCACACCCGCTTTCCATTTAACCAATCTATGATTGTAATTCCGAAACATTCATAATTGGCACCTATTGCTAATATTAATTTTTCATGCTTCATCATATCTAATATATATGCTTTTGTCATGCAATATTTGTTTTTTGTATAACGAGTAGTTAGCGATAATCCTATTGAATATCAAATCATTTTAACCACAATATACTCTTTTTCTCTCAGCTCAAAACCATCCTCCAGTGACAAAGAGGCCAAATCAAAGATTCGATCATACTTTTTATTACGTGGGAGCCCTTCTTCCTCAGCCCAGCATGTATAAAGCTCGAACTCGGCACCAGATACCCCATAATCTGTCATAAGCCTAAATAACTCCCGACAACACTTGAGTGAGGCGTTATACGATCCCGGTAAAGTATCTTTTAGCTTAGAGCCGCCCCAATTCGGTGAAATCCGGTACACATACGGACTCCGAAAATGCTTGCGAATCTCATCGTTCCAATACCCAAGTTCCTCTATAAAAATACCCGCTGCATCTTCTTCCGAGTCGTATACAAGACAGTCCTCATCTCTTAAATGAGATAGATCTGCGATGTCATCCAAAGGAATTATACCTTGCAGGCGCAGAGCCTCTCTTTGTTTCTTATACTCCGGGGAATTTTTCACTTCATTATATGTCTTTGCTGACGGTACACTGCCTCTTTCTCCTAACGGAAGCTCTGTAGCCGAGCCTATGTAATGAAATCTGCTCACTGGATTGCCCTCCATAACTTTGGAATCACTGCAAATCACTAATTCATATATGAATTTACCACAAATTAGTAAGGTACTCGTTGAAATTATTCTATGTTAGGGTATTTGGTAAGCGTTTACAACGAATTCATGGAGGTGTACGTATTCATCTAAGCACCAAAGTACTAAGGAAGGTCAGGTTTAAGCATCCTCAAAAATGATCTTACAAAGGAGAATTCAATGACTACTCGAATCCAGAAATCATTCTTATCATTGACCCTTGTCACCGCTCTTCTGCTCTCTTTGTTCTCATCCATTGCCGCCGCTGCCACTAAGGACGAGCAACAAGCTAAGGCAGCACCAAAGAGTAAGATCCAATCCTATGTAGACGATATGCAGCCCGGATGGAACCTTGGCAATACTCTAGATGCTACAGGTGAGGATGAAACCTCCTGGGGCAATCCGCGTGTGACCCAAGAAGTGATTAAGAAAATCGCCGCACAAGGCTACAATAGTATCCGGATTCCTATCACTTGGGATTCACACATAGGTGAAGCACCGAACTACACCATTGATCAAGCTTACCTCGACCGTGTCGAAGAAGTTGTAGGCTGGGCGCTAGACGCCAAGTTATATGTAATGATCAATGTCCATCACGACTCCTGGTTATGGGTAAGTCATATGGAAGAGAAGCATGATGAGACGCTGGCGCGTTATAATGCAGCATGGACTCAAATTGCGGACCGCTTCAAGGATAAATCCGATAAGCTGATGTTCGAAAGCATTAATGAACCTCGTTTCACGGATGGCGGAAGTACGGATGAAGCGAAGATGGAACAGATGCTTGCAGAGCTCAACAATTCCTTCCATCAGATCGTTCGAAACTCAGGTGGAAAAAATGATGTCCGTCCGCTAGTGCTACCTTCATTAGAGACTTCTCCTACCCAACCTAGAATGGATCAGCTCTACAAAACGATTATAGCTCTTAACGATCCGAACATAATTGCGACCGTTCACTACTATGGCTTCTGGCCGTTCAGTGTGAATATCGCTGGTTACACCACGTTTGAAAAAGATACAAAAAACGATATCACCCAAACTTTTGATAACGTTTACAACACATTCGTAGCCAAAGGAATCCCTGTTATCGTTGGTGAGTTTGGACTCCTAGGATTCGATAAAGATACAGGTGTGATTGAACAAGGCGAGAAGCTGAAATTCTTCGAGTACCTTACCTATTATTTAAAAGAAAAGAAAATGACCTCCATGCTCTGGGATAACGGGCAGCATTTCAACCGCAAAACGTATAAGTGGTCCGATTCTGAGCTGCAGGGTGTATTAATGTCTGGTCTGAAGGAACGTTCCTCCAGCACTGAAAGCGATCTGGTCTATCTAAAAAAAGGTGCAGCGATCAAAGACACCAAGGTGAAGCTGAACCTAAACGGCAATAAGCTAACCACGATTAGTGCAAATGGGAAGTATCTAACCAAGGGAAAAGATTACACCTTGAATGGCGAGGAGCTCACACTCAAAGCCAGCCAACTCAAAAAACTCACAGCTTCCCAAAAATACGGTGAAAATGCTGTGTTAACGTTGAAATTCAACAAAGGTGTTGCGTGGAGACTAAAGATCATCGTGAACGACACTGCCAAATTAAGTGAAGCCAAAGGTACGACTGAATCGTTTGCGATTCCAACTACCTTTAATGGTAACCAGCTTGCCACGATGGAGGCTGTCTATACCGCTGGTGGCAATGCAGGCCCGCAAGACTGGACACCATTCAAGGAGTTCGGCAATACGTTCTCACCCTCTTATAACACGAAAGAAATCAAGCTGCTTCCAGCCTTCTTTAAAGATGTTAAAGATGGAGAGGTCATCTTGAAATTCCACTTCTGGAATGGTGATATCCTTACGTACAAGATCACGAAGAGTGGAACAAACGTTGTAGGAAAGTCTTCTTAGCTTTCGCTGTATAATATAAAAAGGAGTGTCCCTTCACGGGGACACTCCTTTTTTAACTACATCATACATATACTTCTTCATACGTCATCAACATCAAGCGATAGACCAGATATACTCCAAGATAAGCTCCCGTTAAAAGGAACATTGGATTCAAAAAAATCGCATGGATCGAGGTCATAAATACCGTGTTATCTCTTAATATTTCATATATAGCTAGGGCAGAAATATTACCTAAAATAAGCGTAGACAACACAGAAGCTACATTAAAAACAATACGCCACTTTATCCATTTCCGTTGTATCATTAGCATGGCGACGGGAACCACTATACTGCCAAATACGATTAGAAATTTCATTTAGCCAGCCACCTCAGTATCTCTTTAATCCTCCAGTTCAACACTTTCGATTTGCCCCTCGGCATTCACTGTCCACTCGATATCAACACCTGGCATCAGTCCAAGCTTGTCCTCATCTTCGATCACTACATGATCGGGGATGGTTAGGGTCTGCTCTCCCCCACCTTCGACTTTAACGGTAACCTGTTTACCATTAGACGTAGTAATCTTCCCATCATATTCAATCTGCTGCAAAACAATCTTTTGGCTCGGATCCGTAATGGTAACCCGCTTGCCACCGTCTGTCAGCAGCTCAATCTTTTTATGATAACCATCCTTTAAAGTGACTTCCTTAATAACTCTCTGAACGCTAACATCCGCCGGAAGTCCCTCTGTATTTGTACCGGATGATGCATTGGGTTGTTCTGTTGCATTGTTCGTAGCCGAAGGTGCAGTGGCTTCTGTTATAGGCGTTGGAGTTACTTGTGTGGTTTCATTGGCAGCTTTAGAGCAGCCACTTAATAGGACGGTACAGGCACAGATCAAACAAAGAACTGAAGTTCGAATCTGGCGTTGTGAATTTCCTTTATTCTGTGTCATCATTTACCTCCGCATTTAAATTTCTTCCAGTTCTATTTAGTGAACTTAGTTTTACCTCTTCCCTTCCTTTTATTCACCAGAAAATGGACCATCTGAATTACTCTCTGATTATCACAGCGTCATAGCACGCCCATATCTAGCTAAATACTCTTCCTTCTCCTTATAATCCGGCATGAGACTTCCAACCTTTCGCCAAAAAGAGCGGTCATGATTCATATGAAGTAAATGACACAGTTCATGAATGATTACATAATCGATAACATCCACTGGAGCCATCGCTAGGCGATAGTTAAAGGTTAGCTTTTTATCCGAGCTACAGCTTCCCCACTTGGTTCTAGATTCAACAATATCAATCGTCTTAGGCTTTACTCTAAGCTGTGTCTGATATTTATTGATCCGTTCAGCTACAACCTTCTTACAGCTAGCGAAATAGAATTTCTTCAGCTTAAGTTTAAGCTCTTCCTCATTTAAATCCCCTGTCTCTATTAGCTCTTGCAGCGAATAATATTTGCCTAGATACAGGAACTTACCCTCGTCTTCATACTCTTTGAGCTTTGGTGTTTCTCGGTTCGCTTCAATACTTTGCAGCTTCTCCACTATTAATTTCCCATTACGCACAACCACGCTTTTAATCGTCTCTTCACTTGTTTTCTTGGGAGCTTTGAGCGTTATACGCCCTGAAGAATCTATGTGAATGGAGATTTTCTTGCCGTTTCCATATTGAACATTAAACTCGATCACCTGATTGTCGTACTCAATCTTCATACCCACCATCGTTTCTATAAGGTTATTCGCAAAAAAAAGGAGAACGCGTTTAAGCGTCCCCCCCTATTTTAACATGATTCCTCAATACACTGGATATCCTGCCACAAACATCGCTAAATACAAAAGACTCCCCGCAACAGAAACTACAGTAAGGATAGCATCCTTTGATTTCTCTTCAGTGAGCGCGACAGCAGCAAAAGCTAGTGGAAATGCAACAAGCAAGTACCGCGGGGCTGACAGCAGCCAGGTAGCTCCGACTACGAACGCAAAATACACGATGAAATAGGCGGTGTATGAAGGTCGTATCTTTTTTGCACCCATGAACATGATAATTAGTGCTGAGAATATAGCGATTAAATTAGGCAGCCATAAGCCGAGAAAAGAACGACTATCTCCACTCTTAAAGGTGCCCACAGCGTATTCCATCTGATATCTTACCGTATCAAAAAAGAGATAAAACCGCTGAGACCAATGCTCTCTCTGGTAAATACTGAACTGAAACGCATTTCCCGTCACGTGATAATTAATAAACAGATAGGCCAGCAAGCCCGTTGATATGATAGCGAGAAAACATACAGCGCTGATGATTCTATGTATAAAGACTTTTTTACTTAATAGCTTATAGTTGCCTATCAGATCCCGTCCAAATTCAATCGCAACCGGTACAATCAGAAGCACTCCGGGAGAACGTGTATAAGCTGCAAGTGCACCGCATAAGCATCCGATCAGCCATTCCTTTTTTCTCACAAAATATAAACACATCAAAGATAATGCCAGAAATAGAGCCTCGGTCATCGGAATGAAGAGAAAGAACGCGGCAGGGAATATGAAAATGTATTTCACGACCCGCATGGCATTCTTTCGATGCATGTCTAATGCTGCCAGTTCATAAGCAACCAATGCAGCGACAATCGATGAGATATTGGAAACGATGAATCCAGCGACAAGATAATTGCCTACGAATACTTGAACTACTTTAATTAGATTTGGGAAAAAGGGAAAAAATACAATATGGAACTTTGGATCTCCCTCCGTTACGTACCAGTTCTCGGCAATCCCCAGATAACTAGAAGCATCGATTCCAGAGATATGCCAAGTCTCTGCCATTTTGCTAAGCAGACCACCTGAATAGCCATTCTGTATGATCAAAAATGAATACCCGATGAGCATAAGCAGGATACGACTCGCCAATATCCATCCAATAATATAAAGCCAAGCCTGTCTTCTATCCTGCTCCTTACTCTTCCAAGTCACTTCAGGTGCTGGATTCGTCAAAACAAAATCCGTCAATACAGGTATAGTACGGAGCCCCAATAGCACAAAAAGCCCGAAACAGACCACAGAAGCGAGGGTGCCCAACATGGTCCAGCTCTGAGTCGAAATGGCCCAGTAAATAGCCGTCACCATCATAACAAGTATGAAGATGAAGGAAATGATTTTGTCGTGCTTTTTCATTTGATCCTCCAGTTATTTAGTCCGAACAATTGTTTAGGAAAAAAAGGATATAATTACCTATAGAAATATAATAGTCTTTGTGTATTTTTTTGTAAATCACATCTTATCTCTTCGTTCCTTACTCCCCCTCATAGCTGAAATAAAAGTTCAAAGGCAATTCATCATCACTTTGAAAACTGTTCGACATCCTGTAGGTTATATACAATTTATCCTCGCCCTTGCCGTATGACCATGATTCTTCGATAGAGCCAGTTAATGGATTTAGAGGAAGAGTCATCCTGTCAATCGTTAGGTTAGATTTTTCGACTTTTTCAGCCGCCTCCTCATCCGCAGGTTTGTATTGGTTCATAAAAGCACGTACCAGTTCTCTCGCATCTTGATAACCGCTTTCCGATCTGGGAAAGACCGTTCCTACCCGGTAACCAATAATTTTATTGGTCTTAACATCTACCACAATCTGCTGTATAAACTCCTTTTGATTCACGGATAAGATATCATCCTGCATAATTGTACCCAAGGTTGTATCGTATTCACCCACTGCATCCGCAATTTGCAAAGCAGCAAGCCCTTCTTCACGCGGCTGCATGAACACAGCCCGATGCTCTTCCACATGTGTGAAAAGCTCAGCATACTTGGGTCTTTCCTTACTGCATGCAGTGAATACCAGCAAAAGAATGACTATTCCACAAATGAGATTGAAATATGATTTTTTCAAACGAATACACCTCCTGGCCTGACGAAACCGGTTTGGTTGATCCCCCTAAACCTTACCATATATTTGAAAAAAGACACAGATATTCATGCCTTATATTAGAAAAATGAAGCCTGACCACGGCAGTGGGCCCCAAAGAAAAAGCCCGAGCGTTTATGCTCGGACTTAATATCATTCAAATGGATAGATCCAGAAATGCTCTGTTCCAAAACGATCTTGGATTTCTTTATCCTCTAGCGTTTTGCTGCCTAACAGTTCAGCGGCTTGGAATTGGGATTTATGCGCCTGAATGGATGCCATCTTTTGCTTCAAGAAATCTTTCACTTCAATGATTACCTGAGGCTCTCCAATCTCTTCAATATTATTGGCGAAAGCTATACAGTGAACAGGAGGTCTCTCTGCCTTGGGCATTCTTCCAACCGTTCGAACCACTGCAGCTCCGGTAGCATCATGATCGGGATGAACGCTGTACCCCGGATAGAATGTAATGATCAGTGAGGGGTTAAGCTCCTTCAGAAGCGCATCAATATGACCCTCAAGCAGAGCTTGATCTTCAAATTCAATCGTCTTATCGTGGAAACCAAGCATTCTCAAATCCTGTATTCCAATCGCTCGGCAGGATTCTTCCAGCTCCTTTTTACGGATCTCTGGGAGGGTTACCCGATTCGCAAATGGCGGCACGCCCATATTCCGTCCCATCTCTCCAAGTGTCAGACAAGCGTAGGTGACTTGGGTGCCGTTTTGCACATGTTTAGCTAGTGTTCCAGATATACCGAAGGCCTCGTCATCCGGATGCGGTAATATAACTAGAATATGTCTTTCCACTGAACTCCTCATCTCCTCTACCATTAGAACGGCTCCCGGCTTAATTGCAAGGATACGACCAGTTTGCCTTGGTTGTCATGACCGGCCAGAATTAATCTTTCGGTCTCACTCTCTTCATAGTGAGTTAGTCCTTCCGAGTACACCCAGCCTTGTGACATTTTTAGGCCTACGCGATAAGGTCCATGACCGGAAATCGAACCATGAGAATATTTGATCACAGCATTAGTAATGAAAGTAGCCGCTGGGTGCTTAGAACTATCGAAATGGGCAGCGTATGCTCCCGTCGTCATCTCAAGATGGATATATAGATCCTGATCTTTAAGCAGGTCGATCCTCTCTTGTATTTCGGATTGATTAATTAGCTGCAAGGTTACGCCTCCATATCTGAATGAAATTATACCTACGAAAAATAAGATCCTGCCTTATTAAGGACGGATCTGTTAAAGGATAAGCGGGTCCGTATTTCTCATCAAAGTATAACTTCCAAAGCTTTGTAATTCAATGGTTACTCCTGAGAAGAGGCCTTACACATAAAAAAATAGAGCATTAGCCCGCGTAGCTTGATCAAACACTGAGATCACAATATATGGTAAAATCATTGTGGAGTCTTTGAATTACAGGAGAAAGGATGGAGTAACTTGGGATTTCATGAAACGTCTCTTTCAATCAAATATCCAAACGTAATGAGAACACTAATTGCAATGTGTTTTTTAGAAGTTTCCTTAATAATTACTATGTATAATAGTACTAACCGCACACCTGACTTCCTGTTCTTCTTTCCAAGAATATGGTTCATCTTTATATTCATTATTATCATATTTTTACTCTATCGATTGCTCAGTTCCAAGAGTATTACACTTGGCGACAATTTTATTATTTCTTTAAATAAGAAAAGATACGATGCGGATGAAATAAGTTCAGTGTTTATCGATGGTAAACGAATTGGAATTAAGACTGTTGACAAAAAGTTGGTTCCACTACATCTGTACTTTACTTTTAAAAAGGAGAATACGGCTAATGGCATAGAGGAAATTAGGGAGTGGGCAAAAAGAAACAACAAACCCATAAGATATAAGTTCTTCTTTGGATGGATTTAATGCAGGTTATGTTAGAAGGAAAAGCGAAAGCCTACTTCAATGCAAAGGGGCGTCCTATATCCATTTCACATGGATTTTTGGACAGCCCCTTATATATTTATTCACACTGCTGTCCAAATTGAATTATTTATGAAAATTGTATTCAGCCATTCATTCTTTCAGCCTTTTATCCAGAATTGGGCGTATGAACCAGATGTAATAAACCAGACAGAGAATCAATACTACAGATGTCAGAAAAAAGGGGATTTCATAATCCTGTCCAATCAAAATCCATCCCGTAAGCAGAGCGGCGCCGGATGATCCGAGGCTCCGAAATACGGATCTCATCCCTGCGTAGAGATTCCTCTCCCGCTCCTTAAAGGCAGACATCAACTGACTATCCAGCAGATTAGACAGCATCGTAAGCCCTCCCCCGCGAACCAGAAACACGATTGTGAACATCCAGACCGGCATAGCCCAGGATAATAAGGCGAACACGAGTATGTTAACCAAAAAGACAGATACGATCGCCACATTGTGGCCGAAACGCTCTAATACATAAGGCGTCATTAAAGAAGCTGCAAACAAAACAACTCCGCTTACCGCCAGCAGAATGGACACTTTATCATCCATCCAGTTCAGTCTATACTTCACAATTACATTAAGAAATGACCCAGTGATGGCTATCGCTCCTCCGAGCAGGGCCATGAATACCGAGAACAGCCAGAGTGTGCCGGAAGGCAGATTTTTCCTCAAACTAGAGACTTCACGGTTCACTTCCAGAACTTCAGAGGTTCTAACCGTTTCGCTTTCCTTCCCCTCAGAGGGAAGCCAGAGTCCTCTAATCATACTGTGAACAACGAAAACCAGTGCAGCAAGCAGCAGCGTAAGCCCATATCCATCCCCGCTATCAGCCGAATTCGGCAAGTATCCAGCAGCCAGGGTTCCTGCCCCTGTAAATGCAGTAAACACGGCAAACATCAGGGAGAAAGCACTTGCTTCTTCCTTGCGCGAGGCACAATAGTGAAATAACAACTGCACCTCCGTCGTCTCCACAAGAGTAAGGCCAATCGAGACCAAAGTTTGAGCCAAATAGAATATGCCGGAATGATTGCCAATCGCATAAAGTGCACTTCCTGCCGCTATAAACATGATGCCGGATACTAGCAGCTTTTTACGACCTATACGGTTTGCCGATATGGATACAGGAATAGCCAATGCACCCATGATCAGTATACCTATGGACATGAGCAGCCCGATTTCATCCTCCTTCATCCCTTTGGACAGCAAGTGCAAATTAAGAACTAGCGAATACATACCGATGCCGATGCCATACATAGCTTCGGTCATAAGAAACCGGCGGACGCCGACAGACAGGCGCAGCAAGTTCCTCATATACCCAGACATACTCATAACCCCTTTCTTTGGTGATACAGTCAAATAGGAAGGGCTCCAAACGGAGCCCCTCTACTTTCAAATGTATATTTTAATTGTAGGGACCAAGCCCTATTCCGGCTGTGTCTTCTTTAGATAAGCCCGCCACGTAATACACCACTTTGCAGGATCATCAAGAGAAGATTCCACATTCCGGTGAACGGTACTGTTGTGCGGAGCTAGTTTGACGATATGCGGCTGCGTGTAAGCTTCATTCGAAATATGGGTCAGCGCCTCGATATATTCATCAAGATCTTCCTTCGAATAAGATTCAGTCGGCTCCAGGGTGAACGGCTGCGGAACGATGTACGGATGATGGGATGTCCAATAATGCAGGCCGAAATCACACATCCGGCGGGTGATGTCTTCTGTCGTTACCCCAGTCTCATCCGTAAGCTGCTTCCAGCTGTACCTTACCTGTTCAAGACGTCGACCTTTGATGTAAGGAGCGCTGGCTCCGCGGATTTGCAGAATTTTGTGATACAGGTAGTTATTATTCAGTACAGCGATTTGGGCCACATTCTTAAGACCGTCTGGCCCCAGGCTCATAATCCAAGCGTAGGAACGAAGTACAGTCTGGGCCACGCCGTGGAAGCTGCGGACTTTGCCGATGCTATCACCGCTTTGCTCTACAAGGACATAACGACTACCGTCCCAGTCAACAAGCGGACCGGGCAGGAAACGCTTAAGGGAATCGGTTACCCCAAGAGCGCCTGTAGCCGGCCCTCCGCACATGTGAGGTGCGGCAAAGGTCTTATGCAGGTTGAAGAAACACATGTCAAACCCGGCTTCCTTAGCCCGGGTGATACCCAGCAGCCCATTCGCGTTCGCCTGATCGTAGAAGCAGATTCCTCCTGCTTCATGAACCACGTCCGTGAACTCACGGATACGATGATTGTATATCCCTGTGTCTTCCGGATTGGCCACGACGAAACCCGCCGTGCGTTCAGATATGGCATTCTTCAGCTTCTCCAGATCCGGGAATCCGTCTTCGTCAGGATGCAGTGTAATAATCTTATATCCTTTAACAGCTGCGGTCGCCGCTTGGGACGGATGTGAAAAGATCGTCGTAATGATCTCATCCCGCTGTTCTCCCTCGCCACGTGAATCATGATATGCGCGTACAATGGAAGCCATGGCCAGCAAGGCCTGGGTACCACTGCTTGGCTGGAACGAGAAAGCATTCATCCCTGATATTTCACGCATCGCCTGATCCAGCCTATAGTAGATTTCCAGAATTCCTTGAACGGATCCAGCATCCTGCAGAGGATGCAGTTCCATCAGATTTGGGGTACGTATAAGCATTTCATTGATACGGGGAATATATTTCATCGTACATGTCCCCTGTCCGATCTCTACGTTAAGGTCGGAACCCAAAGTCTCTTGAGAGAGTCTTAAATAATGCCTAAGAACTTTGGCCTGACCGATCTCGGGCAGCGCCGGTGCTTCTTTTCGCCGCATCGCTGATGGAATTCGGGCGAAGCCTTGACCAACAACCTCGGCAATCCCAGCCTCGGTGCCCGGCGGGATCACTCCGCGCTCACCCGATCGGTGAAGCTCGAAGATCACCGGTTCATCCCATTTGGCCTGGTGAAAGCGGCGTACCTTATGATCTCTACGAATCCGTTTCATGGCTTTCCTCCTACTCTTCTGTACTATTAATTCTTGCAGACAATGTTCTCGATAGCTGAGGCAAGCCGGTCCAGATCTGCCTGCATATGAATTTCAGTTACGCAGTACAGAGCACATTGTCCCCACTGGGGATATGCGGAGGATATATCTTTTCCTCCGAAAATCCCTACTTCCAAAAGACGCTTGTTAATCTCAGCAACAGATATTCCAGTCTCGTTGAAATCTAAGACAAATTCTTTGAAAAAGGCTGTATCTTTAAAGCGCAAAGAGACCCCGGGAATGGCACACAGCTTATTCGCCGCATATTGAGATTTCTGTATAATGGTCTCCCCTACTTCCTGCATCCCCACTGGTCCAAGCAGGGATAGATAAACTCCGGCGGTAATTCCCCACAGGGCTGTCTGTGTTCCCACCGACTCTTTCCCCTTCTCCCGTTGGGCAAAGGATGTACGCTCATAGGCTACATCACCGAAGCCATATTCACCTTCCACTTCAGTAGGAACAATACCGAACAGGCGGGACGGATATTCCATCACATAAGTCTCTTCATCCCGGGTAGCGATGAATCCGGCTTGACCCCCACCATAGTTCATATGCATGCCCAGCGGCTGCAAATCCCCACAGACAATATCAGCGCCATAACGGCTTGGAGGTTCCAGTACGCCAAGGGAGATCGGATCAACGCCCACAATAGAGATAGCATTTACCGCGTGCACAAGCTCAGATATTTTAGCACCCTGATCCTCAATAATTCCGAGATAACCTGGATTCTCGAAGTAGAACGCCGCCGCTCCTTCCTCAAGCTTGCCCTGCAGATCATCCAAATCTATTTTTCCTGTCACCGGATCAATCTCCACGTACCTAATCTCCATTACAGGTGTACAGTAATTGGTAATGATCTTGGCTTTATCCGGATCGACGGATCTGGAGAGCAGCGCAATCCTACGGCCTGTAATCCGACCTGCCATTCGGATGGCCGTGGAGGCTGCCTGTGCCCAGTCGAAGGTAGGGACATTAACTACGTCCATATCGACGAGTTCGGCCATCAGGCTCTGATACTCGAACAAGGACTGAAATCGGCCGTGGTCTTCGTAAGGCTCTCCTGCATAAGCCGTCACGAACTCCGAGCGCTGATTAATTTCGTCGCATACAGCCGGAACGAAATGCTGCCAGCAGCCAGCCCCGAGAAAGTTGATATAATCGGCGCCATGCTTGTTCTTCGCAAGCAGAGCCTCGATATGTCGACGAAGCTCATATTCATTCATAGCTGGAGGAAGATTCATCTCCCGCTTAAGCTTCAGACTGTCTGGAATTGCATCATGCAGCTGGTCGACGGAGCTCAGGCCGATTTCCTTCAGCATTGCCTCACGGACTTCCGGTGCTGTATTCGGGATATAGGGATGGGCATAAGTTCTGTGTTCAGACAAGGTTAACGCCTCCGTCCTTAAAAGGTTGATTTAAAGTATTTATTTCTTTAACCGTTAGGCAATGCCGCCGCCATCCACAACAAGTACGCTTCCGGTGACCCAGGAAGACAGATCGCTAGCTAGGAACAATACCGCATTTGCGATATCACGTGGTGTACCCAATCGCTCCAATGGACGCCCCCCAGCAGAAGCTACGAGGAAAGTAGCTTCGTCCTGTTGAAGCTGCTTGGCTTCATCGCGTAAAAGCGGCGTATCCGTGTCGCCTGGGGACACGCAGTTCACGCGAATGTTCGCGGGACCGTGGTCAATGGCCATGGCTCGGGTGAGATTGACCACTCCAGCCTTGGCTGCACAGTAGGAAGCGGCACGGTCCCCGCCTTTAAGGCCCCAGCCGGAGCCGGTATTAATGATACTTCCACCGCCTCCGCGCTCCATCACCGGGATTATATATTTGGAGAGTAGATAAACTCCCTTAAGTGATACATCCATTACCAGATCCCAGTCGGCTTCCTCAAGCTCGACAACGGTCTTACGGCGGATAATCCCCGCATTATTGAACAGAATATCGACTTTGCCGTACGCGTTCTCAATCTCTGAGGCAGCACGCTTACAGTCCTCCGAAGAGGAGACATCGCAGCGGTGGAAGCTTGCTTTCCTTCCCCGCTCTTTCATCTCATGAACAGCCTGCTCCCCTTGCCTTACATTGATGTCCAGCACAACCACATGTGCTCCGAAATCCGCAAGCAGTCCGGCCGTAGCAAGGCCAATACCTGAAGCACCTCCGGTAACAACAGCTATCTTTCCGCTTAAATTGAGTACATCCTGTGTGTGGAGCATGCTGTCCCCTCCTCTCATTGATGCGATTGTGGTAACCCGTACAGCATTTGTCTACCAAGCCACTCTGGCGTGGTATCTTCTGATAAAAACGGAGTGAGCAGAATACGGAATGTAAAAGCTTCCGATGTTACCTTATGATCCGGCATCTGGGCAGGTCCACAACTGTTGCTGCCCAGCCCATTCTGCCGGTAATCCAGATTCAGCGTGACGAAGTCACGCGGAACAAGCTCGCTTGCATGTTGTGCCTCTTCAAGATCCTTGTCCGTATAACGGCGCGCGCTGAATTCAAGCGTCGGACTACCTGTAGCAAGTAGACCAAGTCCGGATGCGTCTGTGACGGATAACCATCTGACATCCATCCGGTTCCCATTCTCCTGCGGATATATATATGGAGTGAATAGTCCATCAATTGAAGCTGTGTACACTCCAACACGGCATGCCTCTTTGCTGTCCGAATAATTCTCACCAGGTCCCCGGCCATACCATTTCACTCGATCCATGTCGCCTGGAATCTCCATCTGAAGTCCAATCTTAGGCAGCATTTCTGGCGGCTTGCCCTCCGGTGTGCCCTGCACATCCATAGTGATTTGCCCTATACTGTTTACGGTATAGGTGTTTACACACCGGAAACCCCAATCAAAAACTGGCGGAGCAATCCTTGAACTCACAGTGATGCGGATGTTCCCTTCATCAAGCCAGGCCCAGCTAACCTCATCAACACGTTCTGTTAGCCGGTCCAGGTGTGCTTTGCGCCAGTCCGGTAGCACATACATGTCATTGTCGATCGGTGCACGCCAGAAATTCAGCCGCGGTCCGGCTTTCATTAGTTCCTTGCCATTCAGACGAAGCGAATCGATTCGCCCGCTCCGCGTGTCAAAGATCATCCGGAAGTCCTCATTTGCGAGAATGATCTGTCCAGCAGCTTCTGTGCAGTGAAGATTCCGCCTGATCTGCTGACTTCTCATCCCAATAGCAGCATTGGAATGGTCATCTGAATGCCCTGTATGACTATCGCCAACACGATTTCCCAACTCATCCTGCATTAGAAACTGAGCCCAAGCCACTTCATGCCCCTGCTCCGCCCAAAGACAGTCAGCGGCGATCGAGAAGCTGATGTTCAGCCACTGTTCCGCATCCTCACTGCGAAGGAGAGCATCAAGACTGTGGTCATAAGGAATCTCCACTTCTGCCTGTCCGCCCGCTTCAATCTCTGGCAGTGCAAGAACCCCGCTTTGAACGGTACGTCCATCCATGGTAATGCTCCAATCAGCATATAGGTGATCCAGTGTCAGGAAATCATAGCGGTTAATCACATTAACCTTGTTCCTGCTTATATACTCGACGCGAACCGGCTCGATAATTTTCTTATATTCAAGCAGGCCCGGTGATGGCGTTCGGTCCGGCCGGACTAGACCATCTATGACGAAGTTGCTGTTATTGGGCACATCCCCGAAGTCCCCGCCATAAGCATAATCAGCCTTCCCATCCGCCGTCTTCCAGCTCAGCCCGTGGTCAATCCATTCCCACACAAAGCCGCCCTGCAGTCTATCGTACTTGTCAAAAGTATCAAAATAAGGTCTTAATCCACCGGGGCCGTTGCCCATGGCATGCGCGAATTCACACAGAATATGCGGCTTCGGATGATCAGTCAACTGACCGAAGCCTTCCATCTTCTCAACGGAGGAGTACATCGTGCTTACCACATCACAGACCTCAGCTTCGCGATCTTCTTCGTAATGAATAAGCCGTGTTGGGTCAGCTTCTCTGCACCACTGCGCCATCGCCCGGAAATTGCAGCCGAAGCCGGACTCATTCCCAAGCGACCAGAAGATCACGGAAGGATGATTCTTGTCGCGCTCAACCATTCGCTGAACGCGCTCCACGTAGGCTTCCTGCCAGGCAGGATCATCGCTGAGTCTGGAAATGTTGCCTAGCAGTTCGAATCCGTGTGTCTCCAGATCGGTCTCTTCCATAACATATAAGCCGTACTCATCACACAGATCATAGAACCGGGGATCATTCGGGTAGTGCGCGGTTCTTACAGCGTTAATATTGTGCTGCTTCATCATCTTGATGTCCTGTAGCATGGTGGAGACGGTGACTGTGCGACCTGTATCCGGGTGATGATCGTGACGGTTGACTCCTTTGAGTTGAATCGCCTTTCCATTCACCAGGAATTGTCCGCCGCGCACCTCAACTGTGCGGAATCCAACCCGCTGAGCCGTCATCTCTACCGTATCTCCACTTTCATCCAACAAAGTGATCTTCAGATGGTACAAATTGGGGGATTCCGCACTCCACAGTTCCGGCTGTCCTACCGGCATTATAAGCTGCACATTCTTTCCTGCAGTAACCCGATCCTCAGCCCATGCAACAGATTCACCACTTCGTTTAAGCAGTTCAAGCCGCAGACTGCCCTGTTCAGCAGCTTCCCCTTGTATGTTCACATAAACAGACAAGATCCCATCACGGCTTGATTCATCCAGTTCCGTTATAATCCGATAATCGGCAATGCGGAGCGAAGACGGCTCGGAGAGCAGATACACATCTCTAAAAATTCCGCTCATCCACCACATATCCTGATCTTCCAGATAACTGCCGTCCGACCATTGGTACACTCTAACGGCTAAAGTATTGTGGCCCGGTTTCACATAAGGAGTGAGATCGAATTCTGAGGTTAGGCGGCTGCCCTGACTGTATCCGACCGGTTTGCCGTTTACCCAGATATGAAACGCACTATCCACCCCGTCGAACTTAATGGCGACATTCCGTCCGTTCCAGGATTCAGGCAGCATGAACTCTCTAACATAACTGCCTGTCGGATTCTCGTCAGGCACATGCGGGGGGTCTGCCGGAAACGGATAATATAGGTCCGTATAATGTGGAGTTCCGTATCCCTGTAGCTGCCAGTGCCCCGGAACCTGAATCTCATCCCAGCCGGAAGTATCATACGCCTCCTCGTAGAAATAATCCGGAGCCCACTTTGGCCCTTTTGCATAATTGAACTTCCATATGCCATTCAAGGATTTGAACCAGGGGGAGCTTCCCCTATTGTAAGTTAGTGCCCCTGACCAGTCAGAATAGGGGATGAAGTAGGCCCGGCTTTTGGCCCGCCCTCGCTGAAGGATGCCAAGATCATCCCAATCCCTCCTGATAGTTTGCTGTGACATGGTTCATTTCTCCTCTCTTTTCTCTACTCTACTCTGCGCTGTGTGCTGTTATTAGATTTCCGAACCCGCTGCGGCGAATCAACCTTTGATGCCCGTAGTCGCAATGCCGCCAACGATGTAGCGTTGAGCGAAAAAGAAGATTGCCAGCGGCGGAATCGAGATCAGAACTGTAATCGCCATAATGGACTGCATATCCACACCGTACATCCCTTTGAACTGTGAGAGCCCTAGGGTCAATGTGTATTTCGTCTGGTCGTTAAGGAAAATGAGCGGACCCAGATAATCATTCCAACATCCCATAACCTGGAACACAGCGACCAGGATCAGCGAAGGCCCCATCAGCGGGACAATAATCCGTGTTAATACGGTCAGCTTATTGGCTCCGTCGATTGTAGCTGCTTCGTCTAGCTCCCGCGGGATGGTGAGAATGAACTGCCGCAGCAGGAAAATGAAATAGGCGGACCCGAAGAAAGACGGTACAATAAGAGCTTTGAGCGTATTAATCCATCCCAGAACGTTGAACAGCATATACTGTGGGATCATAGTGACTTCCCAGGGAATCATCATTGTTGCCAACACAACCAGGAACAGAAAATCCCTGCCCTTGAACTGGAATCTTGCGAATCCATAGGCTACGAGCGTGCATGAAATCAGTTGACCAAACGTCGACAGGATGGTAATAATCAGTGTATTTTTCAGAAACATATTGAAGGGCTGAATGTTCCACGCCTCTGCAAAATTGCTGAACTTCCATACAGAAGGAATCCATTTAGGTGGAAAAAGATACAGCTCGGACTGTGACTTGAGCGCAGTCGTAACCGCCCAGAACAGCGGGGCTATGAACAACAGTGAAAAAAAGAGCAGCAGGACGTATACGAGTATTTTCTTCACAAAGAACGTCTCCTTCCTTGAGCCTTCAGTTTCTCCTGAGGATTCTTCTTCATTTCACCTTCGTAGAACACCCAGGCTTCCGAGGATTTGAACACAAGAAAGGTCAAGCCGAGCACGATCAGGAACATGAACCAGGCGTTAGCTGCCGAATATCCCATTTTGAAATACTTAAACGCATTCTCATACATGTACATGGCATAAAAATAGGTTGCTTTCATTGGACCACCTCCGGTCAGCAATAAAGCCAGAGTCAGCTGCTGGAAGGCTGCAATGATGGATGTAATTAAGTTGAATAAAATCGTCGGAGTGATCATCGGAATCGTCACACTGAAGAATTGTCTGAGCTTACCTGCCCCATCAATGGAAGCGGATTCATAAAGATCTCTCGGAATCCCTTTGAGGCCAGCCAGAAAGATCAGCATCATCGAGCCTTGTCCCCAGAGACTTGCGACCACCATCGCTACTAATGACCATTGCTTATCGTTGAGCCAATCAGGGCCCTGAATACCGATCAGGGACAGGAAGTAATTCAGAATCCCGTAATCACCGCTGTACACCCAAGACCAGATCATAGCCAGAGCGACACCGGATATAACGGAGGGAATATAAAAGGCGGTTCGGAATATAGCACTGCCCCGTGTCTTCTGATTCAAGAGAATCGCAAGCCCAAGCGCCACAATGATGTTCAATGGAACAAACAGAGCTGCAAATTTGAGGGTGACCCCGAGTGAGGTCCAGAATAACGGGTCATCCGTAAACATTTCCGCATAATTGCCAAACCCGATAAAGTGTACTTCGCCGACAATCGGCCAATCAAAAAAAGAGATGATAAGGGAAAATAACAATGGCCCCAAGGTGAACACGAGGAATCCGAAGATCCAAGGAAAAATGAAGAGGTAGGGAACAGCCCTACCCCAACTACGTTTTCGTGTAGGCTTGAGCTGGGCCATAGGCTCCCCTGCTTGATGCAGAAAGGTCTGAGCCATCTCTTAACCTTCTTTCTGTAAATGTGTTATTTCAAATAACGTTGACTATCTTTAACAGCCTGATTCAGCACTTCCTGGGCATTGCTGCCGTGCATAACCGCTTCCACCGCAGCAGAGAGCTGGCGGTTCACTTCATTCCATTTCGGATTGAGCAGGAACGCAGGTGTATTGCTGGAACGCTCCAGCATCGTGTAGTACGGTTTATAAAGCGGGTCCTGATCTTTCTTCAGCTCATTTACGACACTGACCCTTACAGGCAGATCCGCCACACGCATCTTGATCGAATCATTAGACACATAGAATTTCACGAATTCCCAGGCCAGATCTTTCTGCTTCGAATCCTTGGCGATGGACAAAGCGGACTCCGCAAGCACCCCTTTGACCGGTTTGCCCGGGAACGCTGGGATTTCGACCGTACCTACATTTATGCCTGCCGTCTTGAACGATTCCAACGGCCAGATACCGCTCTCCCACATAGCGATTTTACCTGCTTTAAAAATGTCATCTCCGCTCTGCTGGCCTTTGCCCCCGGTCAGCACAGCCGAGCCGTTCTTGACCATGTCGCCGAGCATCTGGATGGACTCAGCTGTCTCTTTGCTGTTCATAAATCCTTCAATCGTTTTCCCGTCATCAGAGATGAACGAGCTTCCGTTGCTCCATACGAAGCTCTGAAGGTCATACGTATCGTTCTCTGCCCGAACCCCGAACCCGTACTGCTTCTTCGACTTATCGCTGAGCTTGGCCGCGATGTCCTGGAACTCCGTCCATGTCCATCCATCCTTCGGATAAGGGATCTTGGCATCATCGAACAGCTTCTTGTTGTAATAGACCACACGTGTGGTGAACCCTGCCGGAATGCCATATAGCTTGCCGTCAATTTTGCCATAGTTGAACAATCCCGGATAGAAATCTTCGATGTTCAATTCTTTATCTTTGCTCGAATAGCTGTCCAGTGGTTCCAGGGATTGATGATAGGTCGGAAAATCCCACATATACATCACATCTGGCGGATTGGTTGCCCCGAATCCGGCGGCAAGCTTCTGGTCAAAACCGTCTGCATAAGCCTCTACCTGAACCTTCGTACCCGGATGGGCTGCTTCAAATTTCTTGGCGATGTCTTGCTCAATCTTGAGCGCGTCTCCGGTATCCCATGTCGCAAAACGAAGCGTCTTCGTCTCCCCTGAGCCTGCAGCACCTGTGGATGATGAAGGCTCACTGTTCCCCCCGCAAGCTGTGACCATAGTTGCCATTAACGTAGTGGCAAGTACAATAAGAGAAATTTTCTTTTTCACTGTGGCAGCCTCCCCTTTGAATGAGGTAATAATAATTGAACCGCTTTCATCTTAACTTTTATGAAAGCGGTTCAAAACCGATATCTATTCGAATGTTTGCGTACTTTTGTTCGATTTACAGACCGGGGTGTCCATCTGTTCGAATCACGGCGTCTTTTTGTTGTATGCGGTAATAACTAGGCGTCTGACCCGTGCAGCGCTTGAACCATTTGCTGAAATATTTACTGTCGCCCAGCCCTGTCCGCTCCGCAATATCCTGCATCGTCAACTGCGTATCCCGCAGCAATGCCTTGGCAAGCTTAAGCTTCCTTTTATATTGAAAAGCCACAAAGCTGTCGCCAACCGTCTTCTTAAATAGGATCGAGAAATGGCTTCGGCTAAGTCCCACCTGGCTCGCCAAATCGCTAACCGACCAATCCGCTCCAGGGTTCTCATGCAGAAGCTTCACGGCCTTCCAGATCGGTTCAGGCCAGTCCTGAGACGAAATACCATGCAGCTTCTCCACTTCCGCTTCCTTGTGAAGCGCCATGAAGGCCTTGCTTAAATCTTCAGCGTTGCCCAGCGGTCCTCTCTTAGCCCATTTCAGCTTCTCGATTTGGCTTTTCATCTGAACGAGCAGACTGTCCGCAATTTCCTGCTCGTCACCAGGTACAATCCAGTAGCAAAGGTCCTCACCGTAAGGGATGATAACAGGTGCACTGTGGGGCATCCGGCTATTCTCATCCTCATTAAGCTTGACGAGATCCAGGTAAGTACAATCGCATCCACAGGTCTTGATCAGATAAATGTACAAGGGTTCCCTATTCAGCGGCAGCTTCTCCCTAATGAGCTTATCTATTTCGTCAACAAATTTGCTGCTGTGTCCACTCTGCCAGGCAAACAAGAGAGAGCCTAGACGTTCTCCATAGATTTCGCTTGTTTCAGCATCCGCTACGGGAGCAGACGATGTCAGCTCCCTCTGGAACTTCTCCAGCATTCCTTCCAGCTCTTCATCTTCAAAGGCCGTCTTAAGCAGATATCCTGAAGCCCCAAGCTTAATTCCCTGCTGAGCAAATTCGAAGTCACGGTGACAGCTCAGCAGAATAATCCGGGTGTCCTTATCGGCCTCTTTAACTTTGCGTAACAGTTCAATCCCATTCATCTCCGGCATGACGATATCGGTAATCACTATTTGAGGCAGGTGAATCTGATAGGCCTCCCAGGCTTTAAGGCCGTTCGGCGCATCCGCCACCACTTCCATCCCATACTTATGCCAAGGAATTGTAGAGCGAAGTCCTTTTCGCACGATACTCTCATCATCTGCAATTAACACTTTAATGGTCTTGGTTGTCTCCATGCGGACTCTCCTCCTTCTTGGGCCACCGAATTACGATAGTAGTGCCTTCACCTTTCGTAGAATGCACCGTCAAGCCATACTGCTGTCCGAAATGAAGCTTGAACTTCTGATTCGCGTTCTGAACGCCGAGTCCTCCGCGTCTCTGCGGTTTGCTTTCCGGCTTTGCACGCATAAGCGCCTTCAGCTTCTCCTCAGTGATCCCTGCACCGTCATCAGACAATGTTAACAACAGATGCTCGCCTTCCTCCCGTACACTTAACGAAATGTTACCCTCCCCATCTTCAAATCCATGAAAAAAGATGTTCTCGAAGAGCGGCTGAAGGGTCATACGGGGAATTAGATACGGCTTAAGCTCTTCGTCACAGGTCTGTTCATAACTGAATGCGGACCCGTAACGGATCTCTTGTATTTTCAGAAAATGCTCAATCATACGGAGTTCACGTCCTAGTGTGATCAACTCCTGAGAGATATCCAGATTACCTTCGAGCACCATCGTCAGATGATAGAGCATCTGGCGGATATCCTCTGCCCCTTGGAGCCTTGCTTTCCACTGGATAGAATTCAGCGTATTGAAGAGCAAATGTGGATTAATTTGGTAGTGAAATGCCTTAAGCTCGGCCTCCTTCTTCAGCCGCTCACTTTGCTCCACTTCCTGGACAAGGGATTGAATTCCCCCTACCATACGATTGAAACTGGTGTCCAGGCTGCCGAGTTCATCCTTGCCTTCCACCAGGGTCCTCGTGTGTAGCTTGCCAAAGCTGACCTTCTGCATCGAGTCTTTCAGCCTGCGAATTCGAGCTGTGAATTTCGATGAGAATATATAAGCTAGCCCAAAGGCAAGCAGACAAGAAACAATGGCTACAAGTACTGTGTTGGAGCGGATCAGGCTCGAGGAAAAATAAAATGCTTTGGCCGGCAATCTTGCTTCAATCTTCCATCCGTTGGCTGCCAGTGTCCTATTCCACACCACGTCACTACCGTCTGGAGTGAATGGAGAATCTGAATGGTAAACGGGTTGCCCTTCAGAATCAGTTATCGTCAAATGCGCTTTGGTATCTTCTTCAAACATATGGAACATATTTAGAAGAACCTGCGCATTCTCTTCAATTAAGATCGTGCTTCCATGCTGGGTTCCAGCCGGATTATTAATCCGTACAGCGAGCCCCAGTATAGGTTCTCCGGTATCCGAAGCTTCCATGCCATGATTCATAGGATAGAAGCCCAGCCAATAGGGCCCTTTGGATGAATAAGTAAGGGCCCGCCAGGCGGGGATATCATTAAGCTTACTGACATTCAGATTATTCTCTCCATAGTAATAACCAGAGCGGGTAATCAGATAAATACCTCTTGTCAGATCCGTCTTAAGTGATTTAAGCAGCGCCTCGAAGTCATCTTTATCCATAATCTCCTGATACGTAGTTGGAACGTGATCACCTAGTCCCACCCGTGCAGGATCAAGGAGATACGAATAAATTGTTCCTGTCGTCTGATTCATCCGGTTCAAAGCGGAGCTGATCTGCTGATCAAGTTGTGCCACGGTGTTCTCCCCGTATTTCCCGAATTGAGAGTTGATGACTATAGCGGATTGATAATAGTTCAAGGCTCCCAGTGACAGTAGCGGAATAATCGCGACTATAAGAAAGCAAAAGAGCAGCTTAGTCCGGATGCTGAAATAAGAGCGAATAGAGAAGCGATGATATAACTTCTTAAAGAAATGACTCCACATGACTTCTCATCCCCGCCTTATATATTTCATTTTTATAGTTGAAGTGTAGCACGGACTGGCACACTCGGGAATATCTCGGAAAATGGGAAAGCACTTCCCCTCGCGCCGGTCTTGACCAGGAGGAAGTGCCCGTATGTTTTTAAGTTGTATACTCGTGCCCTAGGATTAAGAAGACACTTGAGGTCCAAGTAAACGCCCTGTCGCGAAGCCCTTGACCCGTCAGGGCATCGAAGTTCTCGGCCATGCCACTCTTGTTCAGCATATTGCAGAATCGGCGGGCTACCTCGCTTGCCAGTTCAACATCCCCCGCCGCGGCCACACCTTCCACGAGCAACATGGTTGATGGCGCCCAAATCGGGCCCCGCCAATAGCCATCCGGCATGTAGTAAGGGCTCTTCACACTCTCTGTAGCCCAGCCGTTCGGCGTCAAGAAGCGGCTCTCATCCCGCAGGCCATCCAGCAGTGCGCGCAGGATTGGCTCCGGCAGCCGCTTGCCAAGCAGAATGGGCATGAAGAGCAGCAGGCTGTCGCCGTCGGATGCTTCGTGAGTTCCAGAACGGCAAGCGGTGAACCTTCCATCCTTCCAGAAATGACGCAGCATTTTCTCCAAGGTCTCCTCGCCTAATCGTCTCCATGCGGTGCTTTCGTCGGTAAGCCCCAGAAGCCCGGCAATTTCGGCAAGCAGTTCAATCTGCAAGATTAAAAATGCTGCCAGATCCGGACTCTCCACCGGAATCCCGTTATTAAAGGCAGTACTGTTGTCCCACCCCGAATCGTTTCCATGATTGTACTGTGGTATACCGTCCTTGTCGTTATCCCGGTAATGGAACCACCAGTTCGTCCACTTGCTCAAGGGCCCATATACTTCACGAAGATGGGATTCCTTAATATAATCCGTCCGCTGCATCATCCAGGCCAGCGTCCAGCCATGAATAGGGGGTTTGTTGCAGTTCCAAAGCTCGTACTTGTCGTTGATAAAGTCCGGAATCAGGCCACTCTCATCCTGGCGGTCGAAGAAAATCATAAACTGGTCCCAGGCCAGCTCCGGGTGATGTCTGACCAGAGCCATCGCATTGAAGCAGTGATCCCAGCTCCAAATATTCGTCATCCAGTTCTTCGACATATACATTGCTGGCCGGGTCAAACATCCTTCCGCGGGAACCAGACAGGACCAGGTAATATAAGCCGCCAGTTCACGGCCGTCTTGCCAGCGTTCGGGAACGATCAAGCTGGCACCCAGCCACTGGTCATATTCCTGTTGCACCGCTAGTACCGCTTCCTCCCATGGTGTCCAGGCATCACGCCGTTCCCATACCGTGCGGAATTCTTCCACCGCGAACTCGGCAATTTCCGTACCCGCTTCAGGGATGAACTCCGCCACAATGCGGGAACTTTTGATTTTGTCCCAAGGTACCTCCATCCGAAGAGCCCCGGTTAACCGGGTGAGCATGAACCGGCATTCATGGGTGAAGCTGTTTACTTCCCAACTGCCTGCGCTATGTTCATAAGCATAATCGTAGGCTGAGGTACGGAAGGTTAGGCGGATGCCACATCCTCTGCTCTTGAAACGGACCGTACGGGCATCTGTGATACAGATCTCCGCATAGATATTGTCGGTATCCGTATTCAATCGAAGCAGTGCAGGCTCTGCCTTAGCCTCGTACGGAATATACTGATTACTCTCATCCAGCAGTTCAATTTGAAAAGCTTCACCAAATTTATCATCCCCACCACGCACGGTCCGTAAATAAAGTCCCTCCGCCCTGACATCCGATTCAGGTAGTTCAGAAATAGCCAGAAAGGTGCCTCTTCGGCTGAAGGGTACCGTGTTAAGATTAAAGTTCATATCGTCGGACTCCTTTCCAAAGGAAGTATGCGCTTTCAGTTTATCCAAGGCGTCAGAATTACGAAACAGACAGGTGTTAGCGATGGGGCGTCATATTGTTGGAGTGAGAAGTCTGAGGCGTACACGGGTGTCTTTTTGTTAGATGATCAGGGGTACAAATGTTAGCACGTCTTTGTAAACGAGCATGTCGATAGGGAAACGGCATATGAGTTTGGTAGAAAAAAAGGTTATCCGTAATACCTCATGTAGGCATTAACGGGATAACCTTCTGCTGGTAATTTAATTTAATTTAATGGGATCGAATAAAATAGTCTAGATCCTTTGTTGTTGGTATACCATACAATTTTGTCGCCGCTAACAATAGGGCTGCTTTCTGATAGTACAAAGTTCTTAATCGTTTGGATACCGCCAGTGGTTGCACCCTCTCCATTTATAAGAACATATTTCAGGTCACCCGGATGATTCTCTTTATCAAACTCCTGCCACAGCACCATCATTTTGTCGTCTGTGATTTTTACTAGTTTAGGGATGGACGCGATCAGGTTCGTGCCTACATATTTAGCCAAGGTAATGTGGTTCACTGCTGTGCTAGACAGGTTGGCTTTTGGCAGAACACTAAGAACGATATCTCTCTGATCCTTCTCTAGTCCCACCATCTCATAAGACGTATATTCTTTGACAAGCGAATGGTCAATCGTATTCATAGCGACAATATAGTTCGCCGAAGACATCTCAAATCCGCCTATAGAAACGCCTGTGGTGTTCGCTCCGATTTTGCCGGGAATATTAAACAGGTCTACCTCGTTATAGCTGGTTCCATTTCCTTTATTCAGCACAATCGAACGTGGATAGGCATCACCATGATCCACTAGAACATGCGTAGCACCATCAAACAATACATATTGATCAAAAGAGTGGCTGACATGATTCTTCTGGAATCTTCCCAGATCATTCGTCACTGTCATAGTTTGGGTATTCACGATAATGGTCAGCTGGGATTGATGATTTAGTTTATCTTCTGTCGTGTACCTTGTACGTGAAGTGTGGAATACAAGCGTATCACCAGCCTCGGCCATACTACCAGAGCCAGAATCAAAAGGGCTAACCGTATAACTCTCGCCACCCTTAATGGAGACACTATCTACTCTATTGAAGGTTTTATCATAACGGACAATACGAATCACTTCTTTGCTATCATTCTCTTCGCGATTCTCTTGTCCAAAAGCAATATAGTTATACTTCTCCCCACTATAGAAACCACCAAATATCGGAAGCTCAAAAGGGATACTCTTATTTCCAGTTAGTTCAAACTTCTCATTATATGATTCAATCGTAACTTCCTTATTCGCCTCAAGGACACTTACAGTCCCGTCATTATTATTCACGAGATAGGAAGTGGCCGTACTTTTCCATCTGGGAAAATAAGAAGATACAGCGTTACTTTCGGTTTTCACCGCCGTCTTTACCCGGTAAGCATGATCTGGAACTTTTGAGAACAAGGATATTCGATCAGACTGAACGTCATATTCAATATCGAATGGAATTTTCCCCGCCAAATCTCGCAACTGAACATAGTTATTCTCGTCAATATTGTACGCCGTAATCGACTGTAGCTGTCCGTTCACTAGCACTTTAGAGGTCGACAGCGTAGCTGAATAATTTCTATTGCGACTATAGTAGTTGCTGCTAGCTTTCTTTTCGGGAGTATAGGCTTGCCCGGTTATGATCTCTATTGCATTGTTTGCTTTATTCCAAGTGATATCAAATTGACTGGCTGTTCCCGAGAAATACTCCGCTACATCGCGCAGCCGGAAATAATTGTTGTTCGAGATATTGAATCCGTTCAGATCCCTTTGTTCTCCGTCAAAATATGTACTGCTCTCGGTTACCTTAGCCTTCACCGTACTGCTCGCAAAGGTTGTAGTGCCTAGCGCTGGTATAACCAGTAATACAATTAGCAAAACACTAAAAATCCTCTTCATCCAACTTTTCCCCCATTTATATATAAATAAAAATACTATAATTTTTATCGGTATTTTATTCCTATTCCTCCACCTCATAACTTACAAACGCCAAGCGCTTACTATCCGGAGACCACGAATTCACGTTAATCGTACCTTGTCCTCCAAACAATTGTACTAGTGTGCGATAATCTCCTCCCGTGCTTGCCATCAATCGAATCTCAACATCCTTATTCGCAGGGTGATCGCCAGGATCTACATCTCCTTTGCGGTAACTCAGGTAGGCTATCGTCTGACCATCTGGCGATACATGCGGGAACCAGTTATTACTCTCATCAAAAGTCATCTGTGTTTGCTCAGTGCCATCGGCATTCATTCGCCATATCTGCATCAGCCCTGTACGCACCGAGTTGAACCATATATGTCCCCCATCTGGTGAATATTCAGGCCCATCATCCAGCCCAGGCGAATCCGTCAGTTGTACCTCTACTCCCCCGTCTACTGGAATGGTATAAATATCATACTGACCATTGCGCTCTGCACAGTAAGCTAACTCAGCACCGTTTGGAGACCAACCATGTAAATAACTTGGAGCATTCGGTGTAACTAGAACCGGTTCGCCACCCTCCATGGGAAGAGTATATATACGAGATTTACCATCTTCTTTTGTATGATGACTAATTGCGATCTTGGTGTTGTCAAAAGACAGAACATGATCGTTATTACATTCCGTAGCAAATCCCGAATCAATACGAATGCTCTCACCGATTGCGATGTCGAACGAATAGAGACAACCTCGACTATTATAAATAAGACGCTTACCATCGCTAGTCCAATTGGGTGCCTCGATTAAATAATCAAATGAGCGGAGCGCAGTACGCTCCCCAGTCTGTACATCTACGATTTCTAATGTGCTAATCACTTTCATTGTCCTCTCTCCCATCGTTAAAATATGTACATAACCCACTTCGACAGCTATTCTTAATCCCCTTTCTTCTGGTCGTACTATTGTATAAGAAAAAAGATCCGCCTCGAAGAGTTCACTCCTCAAGGCAGATCCATACTCATCTTATAAACGTCCAGCCGCTTTTACTTTTACCAGCAAGGCATTGCCCGGCAAGTATGCAATCGGAATATCCTCAGACAATACGATCTGAACGGTATTGCGATCTGCACCGGCTAGAACAGCTTGCTCTATTGCATGGCTGCGGGCATCTTCCTTAGCTTCATCATAAGACATTTCGTCCAGGGAATAAATGCGCTCTGTCTCCCCGCTCACCTCACCTAACGCAGCGCCAATCGCATTCGCAGCATCATAGTGATCCGGTCTCACAATCCGTGATACACCTTCAAGCTTGTCTGCCACAAGAATACTTCCGCCACCGACCAAAATGACGTCAACAGGATCTGAGCTTGTCTTCATTCGATCAATCGCTTCCTCGATATCCCGCGTAATGATCTCATCTGCTCTCTTGCAGATCGATTCATCAAGCACCTCTGTCTGCGCATCTTTCCACTCGTATCGATTAAGCTTCACCGCCACATCGGTTGCTGTGAGCGTATCACCACCAAAGATGAGGCCGCGCTTCAATAGCTCGTACCCCACGCTATCCGGACCCACTGTTACCTGATCCTGCGTTTCATCTAAGCGAACGATTGTACCGCCGCCGATCCCGATCGATAAGATATCCGGCATGCGGAAGTTCGTGCGAATGCCGCCAATCTCAACCGCAGCGGAGGATTGACGCGGGAAGCCTTGCATCAAGACGCCGATATCTGTCGTGGTGCCACCAATATCAACAACAAGTGCATCATTCAGACCTGACAAGTGTGCCGCACCCCGAATGGAATTCGTCGGACCGCAAGCAATCGTCAGAATCGGGTAACGAAGCGCATATTCACTGTACATCAGTGTTCCATCGTTCTGACAGATGTATAGGCTCGCGTCAATTCCATAAGTGTGAAGCGCCTCTTCGAAGCCCTTTACGACTCCAGCAATAACGTTAAGTAATGCGCCGTTCAGCAACGACGCGTTCTCACGCTCGAGCAATCCAATACTTCCAATCTCATGAGACAACGTCACAGGCATATCTGCGCCAAGTACTTGCTTCGCAAGTTCTTCGACACGTTTCTCCTGAGAGGTATTCACTGGGGAGAACACACCACAGATCGCAACCGCTTCGACTTCACCCTTCATTTTCAAAAAGCAGTCTAGAATCTCTTCTTCATCCATTTCAACAATCGTGCGGCCATCATACTCATATCCACCATGAACAACATAAGCATGTGGGCAAACCGTTGCCTTAAGTGTATCGTCCCAATCCGCAAGTGGAGGAACCGCAGTTGTTGCCGGTGCCCCGATTCGAATCAAGCCGACTTTCCCCAAGTGCTTGCGCTCTACAATAGCATTCGTACAGTGCGTAGTTCCGAGCATTGCATAACGAATCTGCGCCGGATTCACACTACTCTCTGCTAACAAACGACGGATGGATTCAGTAATGCCTTCATTTACATCACGTGTGGTATGCACTTTTATCGTATGAATGGTGTTTAACTTGGAGTCGAGCAAGGCTGCATCTGTATTTGTCCCGCCGACATCAATCCCAATGCGGTATATTTCTTCCATGTTGTCTACATTCGTATGAGACATTACTCTGCTCCCCCTTTCTCTGCTGCCAATTGTTCAATTGGAACATAAGGTGCATCATAGCCAAAATATTGTGGACCTACCGTCTCGAGGCCCTTTGGTGAACGCCATTTCGGATCACAAGGGAAACCAACCACACTCACCCGGGCACCGTATTTCAAATTCTCAGTCGTGATTGGCATACCGGTATCCTGGTCAAGCACAGAGATCAGGTCAGGAGTAATAGCAATTGAATGTCCATCTTCTGTGGCAAGAAGGAACTCATTCTGGAAGAACAAAGTCATCGTACGTCCCTTTTTAGCATCTGTACCTTCGAAGATCGCTTCACCGCGTGTAAATCCGCCTTCTGTACGACGGCGAATGTCTACTGCCTTCCCCTGGAACAACGCATATCCATTCAGCTGCTTCAGCAGCATTTCAATTGGATTCTGCTTCAATTCCTTGGACTCGAACAATGTTTTTCCGATTTCATACGCAAGCGTCAAGGTATGTGGAATTGCACTTTGCTTTACCTGCGCTCCAGTTACCGGATAATCACAAATCGAAGCTGATCCGCCCATTTGAATCGTAACCGCACGCGCCATCCGCTCTTCCCAAACACCGTCGATCGCATGCATAAGCACACCGTTGCCGCGTTCATCTGCCATCGTAATCGGACTGCAGTCAATACCGTCCAAGTAGAACGTCACCATTTGCGATTCTGGAAAAGCCCGTCCCATGGCATCCGCATCTACGATAGGAATATTGCGTTCCGCAGCCGTAATTACAGGAACCAGAGAGTTACCGCCACCAACCTCAATCGGCATAATGGCGCTCACCTTGCGTCCAAGCTCTTTCTCAATCATATCCAAGGGCTTGATCATTTGCTGAATCGAAGGAATCTTCTCATTCATAACCGTAGGTGCTCCAATCATGGATATAGGAACAACCAATGCATCGTCCTCCAGATCCTCAGGACTTACTAAACGAACAGGACCATATTTGCGAATGGCTTCCATCGCCATCAATTTACCAATATGCGGGTCACCGCCCCCGCCTGTTCCAAGAACGGCTGCACCAACAGCAATGTATTGCACCGCTTGTTCATTTAATTCTGTTAGTTTGTGATTTCTCATGTTGTTATCCCTTCTTTGTCATGATTTTGCCGATAATCCACTGCACAATAAAGGCGAACATAAACGCATCTAATGCCGGAACGCTCGTGATTTGGAACCATCCAAATCCATCTGGCGCTGCGGTTGTCATAAAAGCGAACAACGTAGCTGCAACCCATACCGCTAAGGAGCGAATCACCCAGTTTTTGTTGCGATCCAAACCTTCAAAAGTGAATTTTTTTCGATCTACAAGCAAAAATTCGGACGTGTAGATCCCCCCGATTGGAGAGACAAACACCGTAATAATATTTAGGAAAGATAAAAACTTATCATAGATGCCAAGTACGGCAAGCAACGTAGCAAAGATACCTGCCACAATAGTAATTAGCTTTTTCGGAACCTTTTGGAACACGACAGAGAACCCTAGCGAAGCAGAATATAAATTGTTCGTGTTTGTCGTCCATTGGGCAAGGGTTAAGACGATAATGGCTGGAAGCCCAAGTCCTAGCGCAATGAAAATATTCGTCAGATCATCTGTGTCCATAATTCGAGATAGAAAAATAGCTACAATCGTCATGAAGCTGTTACCCACAAAGAAGCCGATAAAGGCCGCGGTTATAGCATGCTTGGGTGTGCGCGCCCAACGAGCGATATCCGGTGAAAGCACCGTGCCGACAATAAAGATACCAATAACAAGCGAGATCGCTGTCCCCATCGGGATCGCTGCTCCGCTAATCGGTTCCCACACGGCTGAAGCTCCTTTGGTGTGAAACGCGGAATAAATAGCCACACCGATAAACAAAATAAGCAATGGTACGGACCAGGTGCTTAGTCGTTCAATAGATTGATATCCCCAAATAGCTGTCGACATCATCAAAAGCCCACCTATGAATGAAAGCACCCCTAAGGACAGATGAATATCCCATAATTGACTAAAAGCAGTCTGCATATTCGAAGCGAAGAACCCGACCTGCACCCCAAACCAACCGAGTGAGAAAATACCGAGGATAACTGCTACGACACGCGCACCCACATTTCCGAATAGAAACCGAGAGATCATCGATGTCGATAACCCTGTTTTCGCCCCTACATACGCACATAACGCTCCGATCACCCCTAGGATTAACGAACCGATTATTGTTGCTGTGAGTGAATCCGTCAGATTCATTCCATTGCCAAGCTGAGCACCCAAGAACATCGCTGATAGGTCAATCCCGATGGCGATCCAGACGAGCGACATAGATAGCCATTTTTTACGCAAATGCGCTGGAACCGGCTCTCTCTCAAAATCCCCCGAGCTGAGCTCGTTCCCCTTTACTTCACTTACTTCTGCCATTCTCCCCATCCCCTTGTTGTTATCTTCTTCTGTAGCGCTATGAGGACGCACCCTTCCAATACATTTCAAACGCATGGTTCAGCTTACGCTCATAAATTCCCTTAGAAGTGTAATAGAAATACTGCATGCTTAATCCATCCATCAAGTTGAGAAAAGCATCTGTGAGAAGCTGCACGGATTGATCGCGAATTACGCCCTCTTCCATCCCTTTTGAGATGAATTGTTCAATGATCTTCGTCAGCATCGCGTCGGACTCTAGGAATGCTTCCTCAATCGTTTCCTTTAAGAATGCCGGTGGGAAGACCACATACCTCAGTACAATTTTGCTTGCTTCAGGACTCTTCTGATAGAACTCATACTGTCTAGATAATATGCCTCGTAGACTTTCCTGCGCACTCAGTACTTTCTGCTCTTCCGATAGTTCTTGAATATAAGTGTTATAGGACTGCATAGCCTCACGAAAGACCGTCATAAACAAATCCTCTTTATTCTCAAAAAAGGCATAGATCGCCGGAGTCTTCACACCAACTTCCTTCGCAATTTCAGAGAGAGCCGTACCCTCGTAACCCTTCTCTCCGAATAGTCGCATCGCTACTTCTTTCAACTTGTTTTTGGTCAAGACATTCCACATCCCTTACTTACTTAATTAACGTTAATTAAAAAACACTATACATCTTTATGCATAATAATTCAATGTTTTTCATAAAAAATAGCCATCAATACATACAAAAAAGCCGACCAACATCAGGATAATCCCTGAATTATGATCAGCTGAATTGTGAACTGGGTTTACTTTAGATACAAAGTTGTTAATGTAATCTTTCATCAAACATGAGTTGAATCTGAATACCAAAGGGATCTTCAATGATACCGTAGGCTTTACTAAACACATTACTAGATAAAGGAGCAATAATTTTTACGCGCTCATCCGTGATTAAGCTTTTATAGAAACCTTCAATTTCCTCTAAGTTAGCACTTTGAATACATAATGAAGTGTTATTACCCACTGTATATTTCTCATTCGTATTCATTGTATCTTCTGCTATCATTATTTTTGTTTTTCCGATTAACAGGACAGAGTGAGTAATATAATTCTTATTTTCATCCGTAAGCTGTATGGAGCTGTCACGTTCTGCTAGTTGTTGATAGGTAACACGTAACAATTCCTCTGCATTAAAATGCTTTTTGTAAAATTCTATAGCTTCCTTGGCCCTTCCCTTCATTGATAAGAAAATAGCTACTTCTAGTGTTGTACTCATAGTGTAAATCTCCTTCGTATATTTGATATGTGATCCTAAACTTATTATCATATATAAAGGTATCAAAACATGACACCTTAATAAGGAGCTTTATATATGAAGAAATCAGAACGATTAAATGACATGATGAGATACTTAAACGGGCGAGAGTTTTTTAATCTAAGTGACCTTATGGAGAAATACAATATTTCAAAAAGCACAGCGCTACGTGATATTAGTTCATTAGAAGAATTGGGTATGCCTATTTTCGCGGAACATGGAAGACACGGACGTTATGGTATTTTGAAAAATAGATTGTTATCCCCTATTATTTTCACGATAGATGAAGTCTATGCACTGTACTTTGCTATGCTGACGCTAGAATCTTATCAATCTACACCTTTTCATTTAAGTGTTAACAAGCTAAACGAAAAGTTCGAGCACTGTCTATCGAGTACACAAATCATCCAGATTCATAAAATGAAAAAAGTTCTACAATTCGAAATGTATCAGCATAAGCATGTCAGTCGTTTTTTAGATAAAATCCTGGCAAGTATTCTAAATGAATGTGCCTGTACCATTGAATACACAAAAAATAACCAGACAAAAAGCTACCCTGTACAATTCTTCAGAATTTCCGCGAAGTTTGGTCAATGGTATGCTACTGGAATAGAGTTAAATACGAATACATATAGGGTGCTTAGATGTGATCGAATAACCTTCATTGAAGAAGAGGAACGCACAGCCCGCTATTCTATAGAAGAACTTCTTAGTCGTTCCTTAGAATTTTATCAATCCGAGAACAGTATTCACTTTGAAGTTGAGATTGCGGAGCAAGCTAAGGATATTTTTTATAAAGAGCATTATCCCTCTATGAAAATAGAAGCTGGCCCGAAAACAGTCATAAAGGGATTCTATAATCTAGGCGAAGAAGAATTTCTAGCTAATTATTTCATGAGATATGGTCAATATGTTAGAGCGGTGAAGCCTGAAGGCTTGAAACAAATAATTCAGGATAAAATAGAGAATCTCTTACATCATTATCAAAAATTATAAATTGGAAAAAGAAAAGAGGGGCCTACGCCCCTCTTTTTTGTATGAATTATGATTTTATTTTTCCAATGGATAGACTCACTCGATAATTGCCATGCTTCAAAAGTTGTGCCAGAAATGACTCAAGCTCCTCATTCGTAGCAAAATGTCCAGTTAACACATAACATCCTTCTCCGCTAATTCGATGCACTTCGGAAATAGCTTCCTCCTCCATCACGAACTTCTGGAATAAAGGATGATTGGTTGATTCCACAAAAAATGTAATAAAGGCCGTGATAGAAAGACCTAGCTTTGCTTTATTAGTAACGATCGTATATTGTTCGATAACCCCTAAATCTTCTAAACGCCTAATGCGATTTCCGACCGCTTGGCCGGTCATATGTATCTTTTGGCCAATGTCCTTCCACTGAATTCTGGAGTTTTCTTTTAGTAATGCTAGTATCGCAAAATCGATATGATCAAAAATAAAAATCAATCCTTTCGTCATGAAAGCAAATGGACATATAGCGTTTCGCCAACTTATTCAGCATTTAAGCATGAATATCTATACTTAGTTATATCCTGATTCACTAGTTAGTAGCCATTGAAACAGTGATAACTAAAACACTTCAAAGGAGGCCCAAGAATGCTATTACAAGAAATTTTGGAGTATAACGATCAGTTCGTAGAAGACAAGGAGTATCTACCTTATGAGGGAACGAAATTCCCTAAAAAACGCATGATTGTCGTAACGTGTATGGATGCGCGACTGATTGAACTGCTGCCTAAAGCCCTAAATATACACAATGGGGATGCCAAAGTCATCAAAACAGCAGGTGGAACGATTACCCATGCATTTGGAAGCATCATGCGCAGTATCGTAACGGCTGTCTACGAACTGAATGCGGAAGAAATTTATATCATCGGTCACCATAATTGTGGCATGAGTCAAAGCAACCCTGAAGGAACACTTCAAAAAATAATGGATCGCGGAGTCGCGACACCAGAAATTCTTTCTTCACTTGAATATGCAGGTATCGATCTTCATAAATGGTTGTTCGGCTTTACGAATGTCGTAGATTCGATTAAAGGAAACATAGATCTGGTGCGAAATCATCCGCTCATTCCGAAAGAGGTAGCTGTTCATGGTCTGGTGATAGCACCAGACACTGGTAAACTCGATCTGATTGTAAATGGATATGAACAATTAACAGGCCACGACAAGCACTAAGCGATACTCATTATACTAAACTAAAGGGAGCAATGAAAATGAATAGAAAAGAAGCGACACAACAGATATTGGACGCTAAATTTGCAAAAGGATTAACTTGGGGCGAAATCGCAAAGGAAAGCGAGCATTCAGAAAGCTGGGTTGTAACTGCACTGTTGGGCCAAGCGACAATGACGCGTAATGAAGCAGATAAAATGGGGAAATTGCTTGAACTCGACGAACAAGTGGTTCAAGCACTCACACAAATCCCACACCGTGGCGATGTCATCGATATGCCGCCTACAGATCCAGGACTGTATCGCCTATACGAAATGCTGCTTGTATACGGTCCAACGATTAGAGAACTTGTTTTGGAGAAGCTTGGCGAAGGTATCATGAGCGCGATCGATTTCCAATTCGACGTACAAAAGCAAGAAGATCCAAACGGTGACCGCATCATTCTGACGATGAACGGAAAGTTTTTGCCATATCGCAAATGGTAATAGATTAAGAAGCGAGCCAGCCACCTTTTAACGATTTCACATCGAAAGGTGGCTTTCATTTTCCTTATAGATTGTATAGTTAACAATAGTAAAGGTGAGTTGATATGGAGAACAAACGTGTTACCGATAGTCTCAGCACTGTACAATGGTTCATTTTTTTGCTAGCCAATGCAGTCGCTCTGCCCATTGTCATTGGAGGTATTTTTCAATTGTCGTTTGAACAAATTTCAACCTTAATGCAGCGGACATTTTTCGTTGTAGGAATCAGTTCATTTATTCAGGGATGGTTAGGACATAAATACCCTATTGCAGATGGTCCTGCGGGATCATGGGTAAGTATCTTTGTCATATTAGGCAACTTAGCCTTAATTCAAGGGCAAGATCAAATGTATGCATTACAAATTCTAGAAGGAGGATTAATCGTAGCCGGGCTTGTTCTCTTCGTATTAGGAACTACAGGGCTAGTTTATAGGCTTCAATTTTTATTTACACCCTTAGTTTCGGGTTCATTTTTATTCATTCTCGCCTTGCAATTAAGCGGTGTATTAGTCAAGGGCATGCTTGGGTTACAGGGAACAAGCGCCGAACCAGATGTTATGGCAGCACTCATATCCTTTTTTATTTTTGGACTTGTTATTTTTCTCTCTATTAAAGGGAGAGGATGGATTAGTAGTTACGCCGTACTGATTGGAATCGGCTTGGGTTCGGCATTATTTGCAGCATTCGGGAAAGTGGGGCCAACATTTACAGATTCAACTTCCGTCTTGAAGTTCCCTCATATTTTTGCTTGGGGAGTACCTCAATTCGATCTAGGGATCGTGATTACCTCACTGTTGTTTACGTTTTTGTTAGTATCCAATACAATTTCTTCTATTTCCGCTGTAAAACAAGTAGTTCCGGTTTTACCGAAAGATGAAAAAACAGCATTAAGTCGAGGGATTTGGACGGGAGGGATCTCTCATATACTAGCCGCCCTATTCTCAACGATAGGAGTTGTTCCATTGCCAGCCTCGGCGGGCTTTATGAAATTAACAGGGCAAAAGCGAATTGGGCCATTTCTTATGGCCTGTATGTTACTAACCGTTATCGCCCTTATGCCATCCGTTGTCAATGTGCTAGCGTTACTTCCAGCTCCTGTAGCCAGTGCAGCACTTCTAGCTACTTTTGTACAAATCGTAGGGATTGCATTCCAATCCTTGCTACAGGAACAGCTTGATCATCGCCGATTAACGATACTAGGAATAACGTTGTTGGTAAGCATTGGACTTATGTTTTTGCCTCCAGCGGTATTTCAGAGTCTTCCTTCCACACTTCGATATATTTGCAGTAATGGTCTGCTTGTCGGCACTATACTGGCCATGCTTTTAGAGCAAATTTGGAAAGCTGAAAAGAAAATAAGCCACTATCAGAAATTATAAAGCTACTCAAAAGTGGTAAAAAACACATCTTGAAGAATGGCCTTAGCTTTCTTAAGATTGCGTGTATCAAGTTGGTTAAGCATGTCTACGATTTGACTCATTTCATCGGTTTCCATTGCCTCATGAGATTCTCCAGCATTTAATCGTTCTTCTTCAGCAACCGATTCCGGATGAACCCATGATGCTTCTAAAGTATCCTCGAACGCTTGGATCAGAAATAACAATTCATCTGTGTCATATCTCTGTAGAAACCGATTTATCCCTTTATTCATCTCTTTATGTAGTGCTTGATGCAAATCGAATATTTCTTTTCCAAGAGGTGTTGTAAGAAACAGCACTTCTTTTTTATTATCGGGGAGAAACTCCGTGCGAATAATTTGCTGCAGAACTAATTTTCTAGTGATTTTGGACACGCTACCTTTCGGAATTCCGAAATGCTTCGAAATGGTAGTGCCATTCACCGGCTCAAGCTGTCCAATTGCATCGATTACATGCAGCATCATGACTGTGGAGTCTTGGAGGAAATCAATGATAAGGGGATTACTACAGTTCTGAATCAGCCACGCCTTCTCTTCATCATCCTCCGATTGAAATCGCTTTTGTAATTGGGGAATCATATCTATCAATTTTTTTATCATAATATCCTTATTAGGTAAGTTCTCGAAAGAATGCGTCACTGTTAAGTCTCCTCGTAAATTCATCTTATGCTCATTTTAACAAGACACAGCTCATAAATAAAGTTTCCTAGAAATAATATTGACAATAAGGAAACTTAAAACGTATTATTGTTTCCATGGTTAATATTTAATTTCTATGAAACAATAAAACGAAGAGAAGGTATTTATATGAATGTCTTAGTTATTTTTGATCATCCCTACGGAGCATCAGCGTCCGGGAATATCCCACATCAGCGAAGCTATTCCGCAGCCTTATTAGCCTCCGTAATGCGAGGTCTTACCACCAAAGGTCATACGATTGATCTTATCGATCTGCATGCCGATGGATTTGATCCAGTCATGTCGCGCGAAGAACTTGCTGTTTGGCGACAAAAGAAAACCACCGACCCCCTAGTCGCCAATTATCAGCAACGGCTTTTGGCAGCAGATCATATCGTCTTCCTATTCCCCATTTGGTGGGAGGCCATGCCCGCTCTCACCAAAGGCTTTCTTGATAAGGTATTCGCAAAAGGTATTGTCTACGAGGAAATTAAACCTGGAAGGCCCTTCAAATGCTTGCTCACGAATCTTAAAGGAGTGTCACTGCTGACCGTAATGAACACGCCCGACTTCTTTTATCGCTGGATTTTTGGCAACCCCATCACCAAAATTCTGTTCAGAGGGACCTTCCGCAAAATGGGAATACGGAAGAACCTCCGTTGGTATAATTATGCCGGGATGTCAGATCGCAGCTTAGAAGAACGGGTGAAGCATCTTAATAAAACAGAACAACGTTTTGCACGACTAGAGTAGATTAGATTACTGAAGCTGGGACTGATTTCGAGAGCTGAACCTCGGGTTTGTTCACCTCCCTGAGCACCAGCAATCCGATGAATAAGGACACAACACCAATAATGATCAGCAGTGCTCCCAGCTCCTGGCTGTAGGCTGTTAACGCCGCATCCCGAAAAGCCATCCCGCGTATAAGGCGATTAAGCCAGTTCATCGGCAATGCCCAAGCGGAAATTTGAAAAAACTCCGGAAACGCTAATGGGCTCAATTGGATTCCAGTGGCAAGAAACGACGGATACAATACGAAATTAGTTCGTAAATTAACTTTGGATACGTCTTTGGCAGTATAACCAATCAACAGGCCCATAAGTGACAGAGCAAAGGCATACACAAACAGCGGAATAATAAAAAGATAAGGTTCTGCTTCAAAGCGCATTCCCCCCACCTGCTTTAACAAGCCATAACACAGGAGCAGCGAGATCGTTGATAAAACAGCGTAAGGTACACTACGAACCCAAATCTGCCAAGGAGACTTCCCGTTTGCAAAAAGTTTCCCCTCCTGCCGTAAGCGAGGGGCAATTGAACCTGCTGCGCTTGTTGTAATCATCAGCATCACAATATTCACAAATCCAATGACCATAAAGCTCACATAACTTGTGGTCGGATTAAACAACATCCGCTGCTGCAGGGACAACGGAGAAGCAAGTCCTTTAGAGGTTTCGGCATCCATCCCCTTTTGGAGGAGACGGGTCATAGAAAGAGTCATATTTTCCGTCTGGATGACTTCCTGAATCGCAGTTCGGATGCCGGTTAGACCTGATGGCATGGTGTTATCCATTAAGATGCCGAGATTCGTTGATATCCCCTGCTGCTGATGCAGCCCTAACGCTTTGGGAAGGGTGATGACCGCGACAGCCTGCTCATTTGCCAATAATGTTTCTGGATCTAAGGGGCTGGCATACACATTAGTTACCTTCATATATGGAGAAGCATTTATTTTAGAGATCAGCTGTCGTGAATACGAGCTGTGATCCTCATCAATGACTACAACATGCGATTCGCTGATTTGATTCTTCGAGAACATCAAGCCAAAAAATATAGCCGCGATAAGCGGACCAATAAAAATCAGGCGTAAATACTTACTGCCCGCCACGTACTTCCACTCGTCAATCAGTGATTTCATCGAGCTTCACCTCCGCTGTCATCCCCGGAAGCAAATCAGCATTCGGATCCATAGCTATACGGACAAGAAACATGCTTAAATCGGCTTGCCCTTTTTCACGTGACATGCGTAAGCTCGCAAATTGAGGGGCGGCTGCGATGGAAGTAACCACACCCGTCACCTCGGCTTTATGGTCCAAATACGGAAAATGAACGTCGATACTTTGATTCACCTTTAGCTTTTGGATTTCGCTCTCCTGTATGTAAAGGTCTGTATAAAAGTTGTTTTTTTGCAAAACCGCCATTGGCATTCCTAGCTGTATTTGATCTCCCGGCTTTACAACAATCCTGTTGACCGATCCGTCCTCCGGCGCGAGTACATCTGTTTCTCCTTCTTCAGCGGATTTAACCTTGAACAATACCTCTCCCTGTTTTATAGAATCACCTACAGCCACACTGACCTCTACAATTGACCCTGGACTGTTCTGATAAAATATAGTCTTTTGCTCTGCATCAAGAATCCCTTGTTTCCTGCTCTCAGCTTGACTGACAGCATCCTTTCCTTTTATAGCAAGTAGCGAACCTCCAACGATTAACGCAATCGCAATTCCAATATATAAACCTGCTTTTATCTTCATTTCCCACTCTCTCCCCTTACCATTTTTTTAGCCGTATTTTCGGCAGCTTCCATAATCACTTCTCCCAATGTGGGATGAGGGTGAATGGTCATCGCCAAATCCTCTACAGTTGCTCCCATCTCAATGGCAAGGGCAAGCTCCGACACCAGTGTAGATGCTTCTACTCCAACAATTTGGGCACCAATAACGATTCCCGAGGTTGGGTCCGCTACAATTTTGACGAACCCTTCCGTTTCCCTCAAGGCCAATGCTCTCCCGTTAATCCCAAAAGAAGATTTGCCAATAACCAGCGGGATGCCTTTTGCCTTTGCTTCTGTTTCACTTAAGCCAACACTGGCCAGCTCTGGATCAGAAAAAACAACAAGCGGAATGGCTCTATAATCAACCTCGGAGGAAAGACCTGCTATGGCTTCTGCCGCAATTTTGGCTTCATAGGACGCCTTGTGAGCAAGGGCAGGACCCGACGTAATATCTCCAATTGCAAAAATATTCGAGATAGCCGTTCTGCACTGTTCATCTGTCTCAAGGAACCCCCTGCTCGTCACTGGCAAACCTATACGGTCCAGCCCTAAATTGCCATCTGTATTTGGTTTTCTGCCGACAGTGACTAACACATATTCCGCTGTCACATGCAGCTGCTCCTGATTTTTCAAATAATGCAGTGTGATGGCGTCTGCACTCTGCACTACGTTCACAGCTGTCGCTCCGGTAATCATCTTAATCCCATCAGCTTTCAACTGCCTTCCAACAGGGCTCACAAGCTCCGCCTCAAATCCAGGCAGCACTTGATCTCCTCCCTCCAGAATCGTTACCGTTGTTCCAAATTTGGCATACATTTGCCCCAGCTCAACGCCTATATATCCACCGCCAATAACTACTAGGCTAGTTGGAACTTCACGGAGCGACAGAGCTTCTGTCGAAGACAAAACACGTCCGCCAACTGGAAAGGCTGGCAGCTCAATCGGACGTGATCCTGTGGCTAAGATGGCATTTTTAAAAGAAATGCTTTGCTCTTGTCCGGACTGACTGATAATAGCGGTATGCTCATCGACCAATCTGGCCTCCCCTTCCAAAATGCTCACACCTGCAGTCTTTAATAAATAGCCAACTCCACCTGCCTGCTTATTCACAATTCCTTGCTTGAAATCCTGAGCATTCTTAAATGACACTGCCGCATCCGCAGAGCTGAACGGTCTAAGCAACTCGTAACGATGGGATTCAGCAATTAATGCTTTGGAGGGAATACACCCAACATTAGTGCAGACCCCACCTAGCTGATTGCGTTCAACAATCGCCGTTCTCATTCCAAGTTGTGAAGATCGCAGCGCCGCCACATACCCACCCGGACCTGATCCAATGACCAACGTTTCTACGAACTCAAGATTCCCCATCTCCTGATACCTCCTGTACCTGCTATTTAAAATATGATGATCGTAATATATTATTACCATCATATTTTAAAATCGTCAACAACCGTGTTTATCCTTTCATAAGCAGACAGTGCTCAGAATCGTTAAATTGACAGGCTTTATTATGATGCATATAATATTTTAAAAGTAGAATTATGAAGCTATGGAGTGATTATGATGCCCTATCCCAAAGGCCATAAAATAAAAGTACGGAATACGATTGTTGAAAGTGCTGCCCAGGCTTTTCGCACCCATGGCATTCATGATGTAAGTGTTCCCTTCATTATGAAGGGAGCCGGATTGACTCACGGCGGGTTTTATTCACATTTCGACAACAAAGAACAACTCGTCGCCGAAGCCTGCCGGTATGCCATCAGCGATACCATCGCACTTTTGCAAAAGGTCGCGGACCAGGAAGAGCAGCACCCCAAAATCAATGCGGTCATTGACTATTATTTAAGTCCGTATCACCGCGACAAAACGGAGATGGGCTGTATTATCCCTGCCCTTTCTGCCGAAATATCTCATTCTTCCGAAGAAGTTCGGCAAGTATTCACCCAGGAACTGGAGCGGATGATTGCTTTTATCTCCGATCTGGCGGGAATTGAGCCCTCCAAAGGTAGCGCACTGTTCAGTACCATGGTTGGCTCTCTAGTTCTTGCAAGGACTGTAAATGACCCTGAACTGAGCGACAGCCTTCTTTCGTCAGGCAAACGGTATGCTAAAGAGCTGGTTACGATCTAAAAACAATAAACACCCCAAACAAATGAATCCAACTCAGAAAATTTTCGTAATATTATGAATTATAGATAACTGAGGGGTGTATCCAATGAACGAGCAGTATGCTGCAAGGGTTGAATTGTTCGCAGAGAACGCGCAGAGGATCAAAAGGGCTTTTCCTTGGCATAATGCAATGGTTAGCCGTTTGGCGGGGTTACTGTACACAGCAGAGAATAAAAGTGCAGATGAGGATGCGATTCGTGCGAGCCACGAGCTTATTAAAGAAAATACCGGAATGTTTTCTTCGTTTAGGGGGAATTCGGCAATCAGTATTGCTACTATGCTCTCTCTTTCTGCTGACAAGGAACAACAGCTTGCTAACACGCTGACCGTGTATGACTTATTAAAGGATGTCAAATTTAGAGCCTCTGATTATCTCGTCGTTGCCGCTTATCAAATCGCCGCTAATACGACAACAGATCAGTATCAGCGTACGGTAGAACGCGCAAAGATGTTTTACGATAGCATGAAAGCGAAGCACCGTTTCCTTACCGGACATGATGATTATATCTTCTCTGCAATGCTCGGCCTTTCCGATATCGACGTGGACAGCGGCATCGACCGGATGGAGCAGCTTTACACTACACTAAAGCCTGAATTTATGTCGGGGAACAGTGTGCAAGCTCTGACACAGGTACTGGTTCTTGGAAAAGAAGCGTCAGAAGCAGCGGATCGTGTACTGGCATTACGAGATGCGTTCCGTGCACATGGCATCCGGTTAGATAAGGAATATACCCTTTCTTCGCTGGGCGTACTAACTTTGCTCTCCTCCAACAATAAGGACATGGTTACGGAAGTCTCAGAGACCTTCGAATTACTGCGTACCAAAAAAGGCTTTGGCAGCTGGTCCATTGTAAAGCAGGAATTGCTACTGCTGTCAGCTGCGCTGGTAGCCTTCAAATATGTAGAGGATGTGCAAAGCGGCATTGTAACCTCGATGCTTTCCACCAGCATCACTAATATTGTGATCGCACAGCAGGCTGCTCTTGCTGGGGCTGCGGCTGCGTCAGCTGCGGCTGCAGCTTCATCTTCTTCAAATTAAGTGGAAATGCGAGGGAAGACATGGACTCGATACAACCAATCACCGCTAGAAATGAAGAATGTTTATACCGTCTACTGAATATTTGGGAATTATCTGTGCGGCATACACATCTATTCCTGTCTGAACAGGACATTGATGCGTTGCGGCCACTGGTTATACAAGGGATGGAGCATATAAGTCATCTGCTTGCTTTTATAGATGACCATGACCAATCGCTTGGATTCATAGGGATTCAGGATAACAAGATTGAAATGCTATTCGTAGAACCTGCTGCAATGGGAAAAGGCATTGGAAAATCACTCGTTGCTTATGCTATACAGACACTGAACGTACGCTACGTTGATGTAAATGAACAAAATCCGCAGGCCTTAGGTTTCTATGAGCATATGGGTTTTCAAGTTTTTGAGCGTTCTGCACTGGATGAACAGGGAAATCCTTTTCCTATCCTTCATATGAAGTTATCGATCGGCTCACGTTAAAAGATTCCATCGCCTCTCAAAGCAAAAGAGACCGCTTCGAGTAGCCATAACAATGGCTGTTCGAAGCGGTCCTTTGTGTTTAAGTAGGATCAACTTTTGTTTTTGGTGTGGAAGCTCCGCTTATTCTACCGACTTCAACGCCTCAATCATATGAATCCGCTTGAGCTTAATATGCATGAAAGCCATGACTATGCCTGAGAATAGCAGTGTTAAGAGTGCGGCATACACATAGCTTGGCCACTTAATAATCGGCGCGAACATCGTCGCATCCAGCTCAGCTGTATTCAAGACGAAGCTGTGCAATATAATGCCAAGACCCGATCCGGCTACAATGCCAAGTAGGCTTAGCAGCATATTCTCACGGTAAATATACAACGTTACTTCCTTATCATAAAATCCCAATACCTTGATGGTTGATAGTTCCCTGATCCGTTCAGAGACATTAATATTGGTCAAATTGTAGAGGACGACAAAAGCCAGAGCAGCAGCCGATACAATGAGTACCAAGGTTACAACATCCATACTCTTCATGGTGTCATCAAAGGCAGTACCTACGTTGCTGGAAAAGCTGACCGCGGCCACTCCCTCATTGTCCGTTAGCTTCTCGCCGAACTTGTCCTCCCATGCTTTATCGTGCGTGGTATACTTCAGCAGCTCTGTGTTGAACACCGGTTCTTGTCCAAATACGGAAGAATAATACGCAGGTGTCATATAAACATAGTGCATTACATAGTTCTCTGTAATCCCTATGACCTTAATCTTGAATGTCTCGTTATCCTTGTCCACCACATTCAACTGGTCGCCGGGCTCAAGCCCGTATAATTTAGCCAGCTTCTCCGAGATTATAGCGCCCTCGTCCGAAAGCGTGCGTTTTTCTCCACTCACTCGATCCCGCAGCTCCACATAATCGGATATCGCATCAACAGATGCAGGGATGAACATATGCACATCCTGATCATTTACACCACTGCTGTGCGCTTTCATCGTTTCCTGTGCCACACTTAGTGATCCAGTTATAGTGGACTCGCCAGTGATCAATTGCTCGTAGGCATCCCGCGCATCAGCAGACGCATCTTCATGCAGCGCTACAAGTGCATCATATTTCATAATCGTGCCGAACTGCTGAGGGGCAATGCTGCCGATCGAGTCTTTAAGACCAAACCCGGTCAGAATCAGCGCCGTACAGCCGGCCACGCCGAACACAGTCATGAACATCCGCTGCTTGTAGCGGAATAAATTCCGTGCGGTAACTTTCTGAACAAAGCTCAGCCGTTTCCATACAAACGTAACTCTCTCCAGTAGAATCCGCTGCCCGCTCTTTGGCGCCTTCGGACGCATTAACACAGAAGCATTGCTACGCAGCTCTACACGTGCGGCAATCCAAGCCGTCAATGTAGTGCAGATAAGCGCCACTATAATGGAAATGATGGAATACGACGGATAGAAGCTTTTGATAAGATCCGGCAGATTATAAAGCGAACTGTACGCATTATAGATAATGGTTGGAAACATGGTAAAACCGAGCGCAAGTCCCGCAACCGAAGCCGTCAAGCTGGCAAGTGTACCATAAACCAAGAATTTGGCCATAATGTCACGGTTGCCATACCCAAGCGCTTTAAGTGTCCCGATCTGCAAACGATGCTCCTCGACCATTCGAGTCATAGTCGTCAAGCTGACCAGCGCAGCAATCAGGAAAAAGAATACCGGGAAAGCACTCGCAATTGCCGATAATCGATCAGCGTTGTCTTTATATTCGGCATATCCCGGATTGGCACTGCGGTCAGTGACATAGACCTTCGGGAGCCCTAGTTCTGCAAGCTTTTGCTCCCCTGCAGCCAGTTCCGCCTTGGCAGAGACCAGCCCATCAGCAATGGCTTTCATGTTTGCAGCTTGTCCCTGCTGCACCACTTCTGGCTGGCGCTTTAAATCGGCGAGCTGCTTCTCGGCGGCGGCCACCTTGCCTCGTCCACTGGACAGCTCTTTCTCGCCTTCCGCGCGCATCTCCGCAAGCCGAGCTTCCGGCACACTGGACATCGCCTGCTCTACTGACTTGGTATGCTGTTCGATCAATCCCTCATACTCTGGTGAATAAGCCTTCACTCCGGTTGTATCCTTGAAGGATAGATAGGCTTCCGTATAGACCGGGAGCTTAAAATCCGACTCTGGGATCGCTGCGAATGCATCCGCCGTCCCTTTACCAATTCCGCTGGTGCCCCGGGTACTCTTCTCAATAAATTGAGGACTTCGCACAAAGCCCACAACAGTATAATTCAATGTCTCAAAGTTGTTTGACAACTCCGCATCTGTTCCAGCTCCGCTGAACGTTATTTTGTCGCCCAGCGCATACTTTCCAGCCAGCTTGTCATCCAATACGATTTCTCCGGAATCCTCTGGAAGACGTCCTTCAATCATACTGTACTGGTTAAGAGGTTTATCTGAATTGTAAGAATGGACTTTGAGTATCAAAGCATTATCGCCGCTAAACACATCTGCGCTGTAACCCGGCTGAACTTCATCGATCCCCGGTACATCGCTCAGCAGTTCGATATTATCTTTGGTCAAACCATAGTTGGTCTGCACCTTCAGATCCATCAGCCTCGTCTCTTTGTAAAAGGTTCCGGCTGTATCCAGCATATCTGGACCGGCTGACTTGATGCCAGAAAAGAAACTAACGCCCAGCATGATAATTGCAAAAATCGAAATAAATCGGGCCTTAGTGTGCCTAATTTCACGAAAAATATCTTTCCATAACGCACGCTTTTTCATAGATGCCTTCTCCTTACCATTCGATATCTTCAACGGATACTGGCGAAGGATTGGTTACCATCTTCCGTACCTTAGCATTATTAATCTCAATAACCCGGTCTGCCATTGGCGCAATCGCCAAATTATGCGTGATTACGATGACCGTAGTGCCTGTGTTACGGCAGGTATCCTGAAGCAGCTTAAGCACTTGCTTACCAGTATTGTAATCTAGCGCACCTGTTGGCTCATCGCAAAGGAGCAGCTTCGGCTGTTTAGCTAGCGCTCTGGCGATAGCGACACGTTGCTGCTCACCACCAGACAGCTGAGCCGGAAAATTATCCAGCCGTGCACCTAATCCCACATCCTCCAACACCTTACGCGCATCTAGTGCACGCGGGGAAATCTGAGAAGCAAGCTCAACATTCTCCAGTGTGGTAAGATTCGGCACTAAGTTATAGAACTGGAACACAAAACCCACGTCATTGCGGCGGTAGCCCGTCAACTCTTTGGCACTGAACTTGGCAATGTCCGTACCGTCCACAATGACCTGGCCTTCGTCAGCAGAATCCATCCCGCCAAGAATATTAAGCACCGTCGATTTGCCCGCACCGCTGGGGCCGACAATCACTGCAAACTCACCTTTATTTATCTCAAAATCAATTCCGTCGTTGGCAACGATCACACTTTCACCCATCTTGTAACGCTTGTACTCATTTTTGACAGCAACAAAGCTCATTCTCCATCCTCCTGTCTCTATCCAAACCAAGCCTAATCACTTTACATTGTTTCAGTTTATCATAATTAGAACGCCCAAGCCCGAATGGCAAACCCTCATTACTCAAGGATAAATTCACATCATTAATAAGTTCATTTTTTTGTAACAATAATGTAACAAGGAAATTTTACCGTAAACGATACTTAGTCAATTGATAATGTTATAATCACTTTGTTTTATTCACTCTTTTCAGGCAAGAGTGAAAGAACAAGAACAATCAGAAACAGGTGATCAGATGTTCGAACTGAAATGGCTATGGCAGAACTTAGAGGGCAACCGGACACGGTACATTCTAGCGCTCTGCCTCTCAGTAGTGGGTTCAAGTCTTACGATTGTAAACCCTTACATCAGTCAGCGCATTGTCGATACGTTTATAGCAGGTGACAATGCGCTGCAGAATCTTACACAAGAACGGCAATTATTGATTATGCTCTGTCTGGGCATGATTGGATTTTCTCTACTGCGCACAGGACTTGCTTATATTACAACCATGCAGTACGAAAGATCCTCGCAAAACATGATGTACAATATCCGTATTTTTTTGTACAACAAGATTCAAGGACAGGACAGAGAATATTACGACCGTAACCGTACCGGTGATCTCATGACCAAGATGACCGGGGATCTGGACATGGTTCGGCACTCGATGGCATGGATTTTCAAAACGATCATTGAATCGCTAACGATCTTCATTGCTGCTGTTATCTATTTTTTCACTATAGATGCTCAGCTAACGCTGTGGATGCTAATCCTGTCACCGCCCATTTTTATCGTGGCTTACATATTCGCTAAACGCGTCCGTCCTATGTATATTGACCTGCGTGAGCGGCTGTCCCAGCTTAACACGACTACTCAGGAGAATATTTCAGGCAACCGTGTGGTTAAGGCTTTTGCCCGCGAAGAGTTCGAAGTTCAAAAATTTACGGAGAAGAATGTCAATTACTCTACAGCGAACAAAAAGGCCGCCCTTGTATGGCTTGATTACTTTCCTTTTCTGGAATCCTTCGCTCAGGGCTTCAACGTCATTCTAATGCTGGCTGGTGGTTTGTTCCTGATGAACGGCCGGATCACCTTCGGTGAATTTACAGCTTTCTCTTCACTGATCTGGGCTATATCCAACCCTATGCGCAACATTGGTATTATTATCAACGACATTCAGCGCTTTTTTGCGAGCTTGTCCAAAATCATTGATATCTATTACGCAAAGCCTAATATCGTAAACGAGCATACGTCTACTGACAAACGCCGTTACGAAGGCCGTATTGAGTTCGATCATGTCCGCTTCAAATATGACAGCGCTATCGTACTTGACGATGTTAGCTTTACCGTAGAACCTGGTGAAACCATAGCAATCATGGGCTCGACCGGATCAGGCAAAACAACAATCATCAACCTGATTCCTCGCTTCTATGACGTAGCCGAAGGACGTGTACTCGTCGACGGCGTTGATGTCCGAAAGCTGGAACTCGATGAGCTGCGCGATAATATCGGCATGGCGACCCAAGATGTGCTCTTGTTCTCTGATACTATCGATGGAAACATCGCCTACGGTGATCCTGATCTTCCGGAAGAAGATGCGATAAGCTTTGCCGAGCTCGCAGCCGCACATGACTTCATTACCAAAATGCCTGAAGGTTATGATACCGTTGTCGGAGAACGAGGAGTCGGCTTATCTGGAGGTCAAAAACAGCGTATCGCTTTAGCACGTGCTTTGGCAGTTCGCCGTCCGATCCTCATTCTGGATGATACGACCTCTGCTGTCGATCTTGAGACGGAGGAGCATATTCAGAAAAGTCTACGCGAGCTGGATTATCCTTGCACGAAGATTATTATCGCGCAGCGTGTATCTACGACCGCGCAGGCTGACCGTATTCTCATTCTGGATAACGGGAAGCTGGTTGAGGAAGGCACCCACGCCGAACTGCTAGCGAAACGAGGCTACTACTACGATGTGTTTAAACTGCAGAACGAGGGTATTGGAAGGCAGGTGACCGCAAGTGGCAAGGAATAAATTCGACGTCGATGAGAATCTGGAATCGCCGTTTAATATAAAACACTTCCGGCGTGCGATGGTATACATCAAACGAAAGAAAACGCCAATGATTGTTGCATTTATCCTCAGTGCACTTTCAGCGGCCATTTCACTATCAGCTCCACTGATCATGCAGCATGTGATCGACGTGACCATTCCGGCAAAAGCGAAGCTTGCGCTACTGGGCTGGGCTGGACTGATGCTTCTGACCATTGTGGTCAGCGTTTATCTGGCTACCATTCGTTCACGTATCATGACGAGTGTTGGGCAGGATATTATTTTTGACATCCGTACAGATTTGTTTAAGCATCTGCAAGAGTTGCCCTTTAAGTATTATGACGACCGTCCGCAAGGCAAGATTCTCATCCGGGTCGTAAACTACGTTAACGCCGTTTCAGATGTGTTATCCAACGGTATTATCAACTTTATTCTAGAAATCGTGAATTTGCTCTTTATCGCAGCCTTCATGTTCGCTGTTGACGTACGTCTATCATTTGTCATCCTTGCAGGGCTGCCAGTATTCTTTGTCATCATGATGCTGATCAAAACTCGGCAACGCCGGGCTTGGCAAGCAGTATCCAATAAAAGCTCCAACCTAAACGCCTATTTGCAAGAAAGTATCAGCGGTATTGGTGTGACGCAAATGTTCTCCCGGGAACAACGCAACGAAGGAATCTTCACACGTCTCGCGGGTAATTTCCGTACAGAATGGATGAAGGCTCAACGTTACAACTTACTTATTCCGTTCTCCGTAGACAACTTGTCTACGATCGTTACATCATTGATTTTCCTTGTAGGCCTACTAACACTGAGTCCACAAGATATGACCCTCGGCGTCATTCTGGCGATGAGCAGCTACGCTGCCCGCTTCTGGCAGCCTATTCTGAATCTTTCGAACCTGTACAATAACTTCATCAACGCCGTTGCCTATCTCGAGCGTATCTTCGAGACGCTGGATGAGCCCGTTACCGTCAGTGATATTCCGGATGCGAAGACACTGCGGCCTGTAGAGGGCCATGTCACTTTCGACGATGTGACCTTTGCCTATGACCCAGGACTCAATATTCTGGAGAATATCTCCTTTAAGATCAAAGCGGGAGAAAGCATCGCTCTAGTGGGACCAACAGGTGCAGGCAAAACTACGGTCGTCAATCTGATCTCGCGCTTCTATAATATTTCAAGCGGTAAGATTCTTATCGACGATCAGGATATCTCGCAGATTACGCTGAAGTCCCTGCGCAGCCAGATGGGGATTATGCTACAGGACAGCTTCATCTTCTCCGGTACGATCTTGGACAATATTCGTTACGGTAAACTCGATGCCACCGAGGAAGAAGTGATTGCTGCGGCGAAAGCCGTGTGCGCCGACGAATTCATCCGTGAATTCGATCAAGGCTACATGACGGAGGTCAACGAGCGTGGCTCCAAGCTGTCTCAGGGACAGCGGCAGCTCATCTCGTTCGCAAGAACGCTTTTGGCTGATCCGAGAATTCTCATATTAGATGAAGCCACTTCATCGATCGATGCGAAGACTGAGCGTTTGCTGCAAAAAGGTCTGAATGAGCTCCTTAAAGGACGTACCTCATTCATTATCGCGCACCGCCTGTCCACCGTAAAAAACTGCGACCGCATTATGTATGTGTCTAACAAAGGTATCGCAGAAAGCGGCTCACATGATGAGCTTATCGCACAAAAGGGGCTTTACCACCGCCTTTATACGGCGCAGAAGATGGAAGCTTAATTGAATAAACACCAAAAAAGCTCAGGCCGAATTGTAGCCTGAGCTTTTTTGGTGTTTATATTTTATTAAAACTATGAAAACTAATCTATCACCGTCCAAATATTTAGCGCAAGTGAGCGAACCGCAATATTCGTGTGATTTCTGTACACCCTCAAACGCTCTGCAGGCTCTGGACTCCAGAGTAGAGCACTTCCGGCAACCTCAAGCAACGAAAGTCCAATATACTGAGATTCGTAACTCCCCTCAGACCCTAGCACATCTACAATTTCCAATAAGGTCTCCGGACTCCAGTAGCCTGTGCTGTCTTTTAAATTATAAGCAACCTGCTTGTAGGCGTCGCTCAACAGCTGCGGCTGATTTGAAATACAGTTAACCATCTGATTCAGATAAGCGGCGGATTCCTGCACATTATTCCAGTCTATTACTGCTATATACAGCTTCATCACAACTTGCTGTAAAGTCTCATCCGATGCTAGACACTCAATCAATCCCGTATACAAAGGTTTAAGGTGCACCCGGGTGATTGTTGGCAAAGCGTTTAGCTGGTTGATAAGTTTCAGGAGACGTTGCCGATGAGGCAAATCTCTACTGGTAGTTGCATTCCATTCATCCCTTATCGCCGCACTAGCTAATTTCTGACAAACGCCGATTACAACCTCATTGATCTTACCATCGCGGCAGGTTTGTATTAGCGTGTTCATGGCAAATTCCCATCTGTTGCTGTCTTCCAAATCCATAATAGCCTGAGCGGTGGCAGCTGCAACAATGCCTTCATTTCCATTGGTCCACCACATCATAGAACTGAAAGCATACTTGCCGACAAACCCATCCGGATGATTTCCGATTTCAATGATTAATTTTAAATAGCGAAGTCTATAGTCTAGCGGAAGATCATTAGGCTGTTGGGATAACAAGCTTCTTGCGATATCACTTTCTGATGAAGCAGCCATTGCACTTAAAATCTCCCAAGCGCGTTCATCATCTAAAAGCTGTTTTGCAGCATGCCCTATGGCAATGATTACATCCTTGTGTGCATTTGGTTTCTCGAACTCGTTCATCAATAGCGGAATGCTGTCATCGCTTCTATAAGCACCCAGTAAGCGGATGGCCTCTTTTCTGACAGTGATCTTCAGCTTATCCCGATTCAGAAGCTCTTTCAGCATGGTAACCAGTAACACCGGATTCACCCTGCGGATGCATCTGGGTATCGAGTACATGGCTACACGTGCCCGGTCCCCATCCAGATTCTCCAGCAGAATGGGAAGTGCCTTCTCCGGTTCTTCCATAAGTGAAAAGGCATGAAGTGCAGCTTCTACTACAGTTACTTCCTTATCCTGCATAAGCCCAAGTAACCTATCCGAACCGAGATCAGGCATGCTTGCCATGATCTTAATAACTCTTGCACGCTCCCAAAGATTACGTTTGGCATCGTATGCAATTTTTTCTAATAAGGCACTTAAAGCTTGTTGCTGACGTGGCAGCCATCTGTGGAATCCATCCGCGGCCGGCACAAGATAGATAGTTTTGCCTGATAGGAACTTGCCCTTAATGACAGCCCCTGAAATAAAAGGATCGAGCCATTCTTGACGCTTCAGATGCAGATGCTGGAATACTTCATGGATCGTAATATACGATTTATCTAAAGCTAATAATTCCTTAACTCTGGCATCACGTGTTGTACGAGGCGCAAGCCAGTATCTGGCCGCTTGTATAGCTGTAGAATCTGCCTTTGCCCTCGTTGCTTCCTTTAACAGATTCTGAAGTTTTATGATGCCGTAACCTCTTTTACCAAATGAGCTAGCCAGGCTAAGCACCAGATTGTAGTCTTCTCTTTTGTTGCCCTGTACAGCTAATGTATAGATTTCATCAAAGATGACCTCTTCTACTCCCTGTGGTAAATTCTTCTCCAACGATGGAAGTGAAAGCTGTCCGTTCTGCTGGGCCAGTTTCCGGATCGTATTTAAAGAGAACTTGAACAACTCACTGTGAGGATTTAATGCGTTATGCCGGAGAATAGCAAATGCCAGTTGTTGAACGGAAAACTTCGTACCATATGAAGTATCTCTGGCATCTATAACACTATCAACAAGCATAGTAAGTTCTTGTACATGGGCATCGGTGAACACAGATGCAGGACTTTCTGAAAGCTCCTTAAACACAAAACCTCGAACAGGATCTTGCTCATTTCTAATCCGGCCCAAAAATACCAAAGTCTCATGCATACCCTGTCTCGACAGAACCGTACTTCTGATCAGTTGCATAAGCGCCGTGGAACGTTCTTCTGAACTGGATACCTTTGTTGCTTGTTCAAGCCCCGCTCTTGAATGAAGAATAGAACGGCAAGCGGTGAGTCTGATTGTTCTCTCCCGGTCATCATTGATTTCACGAAGGCCAAGCATCCGGGTGGCTTCCTTGTCACGCAAGGCATGCGGTAATACATAAAGTAATCTTTCCGGAAAAACACGGTCTTGGCGTTTATCTTCTTCATACACGGCATCAAAAATCACTTGGCGGTTGGAAGGTGCAATATTATGCAGCAACTTCGCTAAATGCGTCGGGTGATCTGCGAGTAATTTCGCTATCTCAATCCATTGCTCCATGGATAAATATTTTTTTCTTTTTAGAACCCCTTCAGGCACACCATAAGAAATCAGATCGCTCCGCGACTCCGTTCGAGTCAGCAGCTGATACACCTTATTCGGATTTTGGCGTACAAGTGTACCAAGTTGTTCCTTTAACGCAGGATGTATGACACCCTCGGGTCCATGATTCATCGCACACGCAAGTACCAGATCCGCCTTCAGATTGCATAGGATCTCCATAGCTGATGAGAACCTCCACCAGACATATCCTTTTTCCCTGGGTGGTGTGCTTCCCAGCGTTGTTTCAAAGTATTCCGCTACTACGTCAAGATGCCTGCTGGCTAGTTTCTTCCAGTCTTTTATGGCATATCCTATATCAGTAAGCCACTTACTAACTGTTTCCGAGTAACAGGCCTGCAGTATAATCGCTGCCTCCTCCGCTCCCCACCGGTCGTACACCACAGGCAATAAACGTTCCGCCAATTCCTGACGGTTAATCTGTGAAATACTGTGCAGCAGCTTACGGCGGCAATCATATGATAAATGGGGGAGCTCACGTTCAATATCAGCATCTGAAGCCACCTTTGCCAAAAGACCCGCAGCCGTATTTCTGATACTTGCCATGGGATGCCGCAGGGCTGACAGAATAATAGGGGCATCATGTGTTGCAATGGCACCGATTAAGGCAAGACGTGCTTCATAAACACCATCCTCCAGCAAGGAAGCTAGTAATTGGGAGTACTGGACAGATCCAAGATGATCACGGCCTAATATTGCTACTTTTTTGACTCTGTCTGAATAGCCTAGTGAATCCAATTCTTTAAGTAAGCTCTGTTTGTCCAATGGATCTCTTTTAAAAATCATAAGCCCTCCTCTTTCACCTGTTCTTATTCCATCCGAACTTTATTCTCTATACTGCAATCTATCCCCTTTAAAAAACTAGAATTTCCCATCTGGTTTCGTTGACCAAAAATAAAGGTAACCCTGAAGCTGGTTGTTCAACCGCCTCCAAGATTACCCGTAGTACTACTAACTCTATTCATTCTTTTTTTGTATAAACACATACGTACTCTCATCCGACAGCTCATCAGCAAAGCTGAAATCAAACCCGTCGAAGCCTTTGATATCCTCCACACAGGTGATTTGCCGCTCAGCCATGAAGCGTACCATTTCACCTCTGGCCATCTTGACCAGGGTCGCTCTCTCAACGATCTTACCGCCGATTTCTTGCCCGAATACACAGCTAATCATTCGAACGTTTCCGCCAACATACGGGGAGATGCACTTGCTATATTCCTTAGAGGCCAGATTCAGAATGATATCAGTCTCCGAAAATAGCTGATCTGCCAGCTTCCTGTTCCAGAACTCATAGATAGACTTGAAACTTGGTCCGCTTAGCTTAGCCTGCATCTCCAGCCTGTACGGAACAACGCCGTCAAATGGCCGGACGATTCCATAGAATCCGGACAATATCCGTAAATGCTGCTGAAGATATTCCAGCTCCTCCATTTGAAGTACCCCTGGTGCCATGTACTGGTACTGGATACCCTCATAGGAAAAGATAGCCGGTGTAAGATTCCGTGTTACATCCATATCCCGAATTCGCTCCACATTCAGCGTGGCGATGGCATCATTGCATTTCCATAGCGATTTGGCTTCTTCATAATCCAACTTTTGTAATAAGGCCAGAAGAGTCTGAGATTCACTTATAAATTGCGGCATCTGGCGGCAATCCATAAAATCTGTATCCATCTTCATCTTCTTGGCAGGCGATATAATGATTCTCATGTTGCTCCCTTTTCTCTTTTCTTACCCCCGCGGGGAATTTAAATGTAATCTTATCCTATCACACTTAATCTTCGTAGGCTTGGGGCAAGTTCATGAAATTTGTTCACTGTCGCCCACTTTGCCCGCTAACTCCTCCATCTGTACCTTGGTTGCCGTTTCTTCTTGTCCCACCATTCATGCCGGGAGAGCTCCCTCCATCTTTACCCCGGCCACCGTTAAAGCCCTGTCCCCCGTTCACCCTTGAACCAGAATCTGTACTTGATATCTTCTGAGCGGTGATGGCGTCACAGGAGACGAGCACCATGGAACAACTAAGCACTACTATGAGCAAAGCGAGATATCGCTTGATCCGCATCTTTGAACCCCCTCTTTCCGAGCAAAAATGGTCAACGTGGAAAATATCTTTTTAACATATACTCATATATATCTTTAAAACCCATGTAGGATAACACGATCAGCAGCGGATATACCGGATAAATATACCGGGACTTAATCTCCCATAGTAGATAGAAACCGATAAAGCCCAGCACCACAAGAATCACAGAGGTTTCCTCATACCTTTTGGCTCTTATTCCACCGATTAAGCGAACGAGTATAAAAACATACATCAAAAAATTCAGGACATACAGCAACCACAGTAGCCCGCTTCGGTAGCTCGAATCCCCCTTAAATAGATCCGTAGCAGCATTAGTGTAGCTATAACGGTCCATGACAAAGCCCATTCTTCCACCGTTACTGGATGATCCATCATTCCCAAGTCCATATCGTTCCATCTGGTATGTTCCTTCTGTCCAGGTCCAAACGATTTTTTTATAATACATTTTCACTACGTCGCTTAGGCTCGCCTCGGAGAGTTTATGGCTGATTTCCTCTTTAAATAGCTGCGTACTTTCTTCCTTATTATAATTGGCATCCTGCTGGTAGATCGTATAGCTCTGCCAGTTATCCCAGAATCCAAACGTCTCCAGATTGATCCCCATATTCAGCCACATATAGACCGGTGCGGAATTTTCGTTAATTGGTTCATCTACGACATTCGTCGCCTGCAGCACAGCATTTTGCGTCCAGCCTGGAACATTAAACATTAAAGCCGTAATAAACAACGCGCTCAGAGCTTTTTTTACCCCGATCGCACGCAAGTTGAACAAAAGACTGACTACCACAGCAATCAGAAAAATAACACCGATACTTCGGAAATAGTTCCCGACTGCCAGGAAGATGGCTGCGAAGACAATATCCTTTAAGGACTTTCTTTTGATAAATTTCACAGCAAAATATAAAGCACTTGTCAAAAAGGCAGTCGCGATCACATCGTTATAAATTAAATTACTCATAAACAAAGAAGGGATATAGGTAGCGGCAAACACGAGAATGCCATAATCATGATCCTCAGACTTACCCTTGAGCTCTTTATACAGCAGGTAAATCATTAACGAGGTTAAGAGTGTAAATAGAATATTGAATATTTTGATTACCAGATAATTATCCGGAAATAACTGTAGCAACGTCTTTAAGTACACAACAATCGAGAAATTAAACGGGAACATATGCAGATAACCCGTCGTGTCAAAAGATGAATAATCATTCCTGTACATCATATCGAGTGCCAGTGAAAGCACCGTCTGCGAATCATCCGTCGGCAAGCGAGGAAATAGAAAAATGATCACGAGCTGAATGGCAAAAGAACATAGCAATGTGGCTGGAATGACGATTTTCCAACTGCACTGATTAAGCTTCAGGCATATTTTATACAAAATAACGCTTAACGCCAGCACCACCACAATCCCTAGAATAAAAAGGCTGAGCTGTTGCTTCTCCAAAACTGGCGTGTCCCCATATACGAAATAATTATATTTCGCTCGGATAAAAAAGGAGGAAGCGATAAACAGTCCTATGAAGCATGCCAGTATGAGATACAATGTTTTTTGAATTGCCCTTACCATGGAAAACCTCCTTTTCACAGTAGAAGTCTATACAAGCACATCCCCCGATTCATAAAAAGCATTATAAACACCCAAACTGAATATTGAATGAAAGCAGCGAACAAACGTAAATAGACCGCCTCCCTCGCAAAGGGTTGCGGTCTGTATTGTAATTTTTTTAAGATGAAGTTCATTTAAACCCTTGGAAATCCAAATCTTTCAGGAAGCGATTACTTCCCAGTATGCTCTTTACCCTCTTCGTTACATTAGGTCCTTTAGGTGTACTGCCTCGTCTATTCAGTAAGATCCATCTTAGACAAGCCCATGCTTCGAACACCTCAAGCTCTTCCTGTTCCATAAAATTCTCCAATAGATAAGCAGAACGGAACATATCAGCGTAACGCTCGGAGATGTGGACTTTCAGCAGAATAAGTGACCATGCAAAATCATATCTAGGGTCTCCCAACTGGCCGTTCGTCCAATCGATGACGGTAAATCGCTGTTGTTCCTCTACTATATTTCCTAAATGAAAATCTCCATGAATGATACGATCTTGTCTCATAGGAGTTTGCTCCACTAGAGAAATCACAGCTTGATTAAGGTCTGTATGCTCTCTCACTTCAGGAAAAAAGTAGTCGATGAAATCGTACTTAGGTAGTTGTATATGTTCCAGATCAGCGATATCTATTTGATGAATTCTGGCTAAAATGCTCGCGAGCTCCTTCATTGTCTTATTATTCACTTTATGAATTGGCGTTCCGTCAAAGCTTGTTAACAACACCTTATTTCCGTCCGGATTGATTCCCCAACCCACTGGTTTAGAGACGGCTACCCCTCGTTCGGACAGGACATCCAATAAACGGTATTGAAACTGAACATCTGGTTTGGAGCTCTTACTCCATGTTTTCAAGACATAGCTTTCCTGATCTAGATTGATCTTTAGAACCTCAGCTTCAAAGCCATCATCCATCGGATGCGTGGTTAAGCTGGCTTCATGATAGAGTAGCTCATCCATGATTTCATGGTGTTCAAGCCAGTTTACATTAGTTATAGGGGTTCTCAAGAGCAATTCTTCCTTTCGGGTGATTGTATATATCCAATTATTCTTGTGGAATGCCAGCTACGATCTCAATGCCACCATCCCATTCTATAACCATATTCATGACGTCCCGATAGAATGTGGCCATCTTTTCCATGTCTTTTACAATCAAAGTGACAGCACCGATTTCCATGAAATCCACCCAATCTTCTAAATTATTCCTTTTATGATCGTAGATATAGTAGCATAGGCGGTAAAATATTGAAATGAATTATAACAATAATAAAAAGCTCTGTAGAAACTCTACAGAGCACTGTCAGCTTGAATCTAACTTTTCTACCTATGTCACTGAATAAAATGCTAATCCGATACTTGAAAAGATAAGCAACAGGATGGTAATAAAAACCGCAGATCCTATATACTTATTCTTCCTAGGCTTACCCGTAATTGATATTCCTCTTTTTCCAATAAGAGAATATAAAATGAATCCCAATATGGGAGTGGTCGCAATCATTAAGAATACCCAAATCCAAGGATTTATTCCTCGATACAAACAATCATTGTAGAGCCATAGACATGATAGCGTTATAGTCAATAAAGCAAATACAACCACTAATACAACTAATGGAATCATAACGTTCTCCCTCCTTTCCTATTTGATTTAGAATTCACATGTCCCAAAAAAGAAATGGATACAGTTTGCATAACGAAAGCCCGCGCAATGGCGACTCTTTGCTCCCCCCTATTTCACTTTTCTTTTGTACTTTGGAATATTCATGCCCTTGATAACCTACATTGAAATCATAAACCAATATTTTTTTGTTTTTTGATGCTCGTTGTAATCCGCACAATACTCGTTGTAATCTGCAAAATAAAAAGGCGATTTCTCATTCGATTTTTGAATGGAAAGTCGCCTTTTTGTTGTCTTACGGAATTGGTAGAACTACGATTGAATTAAAATAGCCCTCATCGTACGAAAAGTCTGAGTATCCTTTTAACTTTTTGACTCGTTCATTGATGCTGCTGATTCCAATGCCGTACCTATTTTTCCCTTTTTCAGAAATTAATCGCCCATAGGAGAAATCCACATTCACATGATTCGACGAATTTACAATGATTATGAATAATTTATCCTCACTAAATTTTATTTTGATTTCAATTTCCTTTTTTATTTCTTCTGTTAATCTAAGCACTGCTTCTACTGCATTATCTAAAAGATTCCCTAAAATGGCCGCTAGATCAATGGTATGTTCTATAAATAAATCATGAGGAACTTGGAGGTCTAAAGTGCATTCTATATTATACTTCTTGGTTTGTTCTAGCTTACTATGAAGAATGGCATCGATGGGTATACACCCGGTTAATAATCTATATGAGAATACATTGGTTTTCAATAACTCCTGTAGCTCCTCTTTTACCTCGTCTGTTCTATCCCTCTCCAATCCATAGGCTATATTTAATAAAATATTTTTCAGATCATGTTTTAGCTTAGACATTTCCCTTTGATTCTCTAAGCTCTCTTCGTAATATTTATTTTGTGTCTCCATTATGGAGTACTTATGTATAAGAAAATTTTTCCCTTCTAAACTATTGTAAATCAGCATAATGCACACATTCACAATTAACAAAAAAACACATGGAACGAATTGATTGATATCTTTATACTGAAAAATCCAATATATACTCAATAAGGATAGACAAGGCACTATACTTAATAACAAACATTCCTTATTACTTAATCCGATCTCATTATCAGATCTAAAATAGAGTAACAGCTTTGCCGACAACATCACAATTAACAACGATAAAAAGTTTGCACTAAAATATACGACTAGCATAATGAATAACTGACCTTCAAATTTTTGATCATAATTATATGTAATAATAGACAACGCCAAGTCTGCAAGTGTAGTGATCAGCGTAAAAAAGATAATGTGGTAGATCCTTTGAGCCATTGATCCGTAGAACGAATACAGTATACAGATACTCAAAAGAACAACAAATAAAAACAACTTAACCATAGAGTTTGTATCACTAGACAATAATTTTATTACTCCCATAGCGAGAAATGTTAAGGAATAAAATTTATACTTTGAAATTCTGAGGTTAAGAAATCCATTGAAATAAATAGAGATCGATGTTACCTGAACAAGCGTATAGAGAATAGCTAGAACTGCAATGCTAATAACCTCAATATTTCTCAATAGCCAATCCTCCTTTTTATGAAGTTGTTATAAGCATCTTTAACTACCTTTCTCTGACCTCTACTAATTGCGAAATTTTCTTTATTGGTGAGAATAATATCGGTTCCCGAAACAATATGTACATAATTTAGATTTAAAATGGTGCCTTGATTTACTTTTATAAAGGACAAGGGATCAAGCATTTCTTCAATCTCTTTTATCGTGCCATAAAATGAAAACTCGTCATCAACGGTTACAACATGTATAATCCTACCTTTCTCAGATGAAATGGATAGAATCGTCTCACTTTTGATTTGATAGTTAAGATTTTGAGTTTTGAAGAATAAATACTGGTTATTCCTTCTAACCTCATCAATTGCGTGGAGTAATACTTTACTTATTTGCTCTTCTTGTATTGGTTTTAGTATGTATCGAAAAGGAGAAACTTCAAAGCTTTCCATGGTGTAATTGTCATAGCTGGTAACGTAAATGATAATCATATTTTTATCTATTTTTCTAATTTCCCTAGCGACCTCGATTCCATTTAAAATCCCCATTTCAATATCTAAGAATAATATTTGATACTCTTCGTTTCTAGCTTTTAAAGCATTCAACAATGATTTTCCGGATTCATAAATGTCTATATCTAGCTCTATGTTTTGATACAAACCTGCACTATCCATAATAATCTTCTCTAACTTGGAACTATGTAATTGCTCGTCATCACAAATGCAGATTCTAATCATTCCTCTAAACTCCCTTTTTAAATAAACATATTATTTTGAAAATAATACCTTATTAGTAATAATTCAATAAAGAAGATCAGTAGTCCTTGTAAATAAAAAAGACGACCGAAGTCGTCTAGTAAATGCTTATTAATCGATTTCATAGCCAACGGTAAATCTAGAACCGCACAACTCATAACCGATCTGAGTATATAGCCTAATAGCTTTCTTATTATCACCATGCGTGCCTAATGTGGCGATTGTTTTGCCCTGCTGTTGTAGATAGTTCAGTGCGGTGCAGATGATGTTACGGGCGACACCCTTTTTCTGCCATTCAGGAATGACGAATACATTCTCCGTTGCACTTCTCTCGTCCGTGATTCTCCATGTTGAGGTGTTGCCGATCAATTGATCGTCATGAAACGAACAGAAATTAACGATTTCGGGAGATCCCTGCATCCATCCCAAATGGTTTAGACTCCACGCCACACCGTCAAAGGAAGCGAGTTCAGCTTGACGATATGTTTCCTGAGCTTCACTATTGTTCAGTGCAGTTGGCTTCACCAGAACCCCTTCTGGTAAAGGATACTTAGGAATCTCCCTACTCAAGTCAATTATTAATCCCCAATCGTTCTAATAATCGTGTCATACGGATCTAATTCCAAGGTTTGCTGTCCATATTCCGTATGAATCGTAGTTTTTTGAAGCTGATCGCTATTGTTAATGACCACGAGTATTTTGCTTTCTGGATAATAAGCACACTCTGTATATAAGTTGTCCGTAATGTACTTGATCTCCGTGAACTCATTACCCGCCAAACGAATCAAATTCAGCAGCAATCTTGTATTCTCAAAGCTGAATTGGAAAGATGGAAGGTAGATCCCCTTTCCTTTACCGAAAGCATGGGTGGACAGTGTTATTAGACCATCCGTTTCAGTCACAACCGCTGCTGCTCCATCAGTAAGATAAATGTTATTTTTGGGTGTTATGCTAGCCCCAATAGGTACTACACCAAGCTCATCCTTCACTTCATATGTCCATTTTCCATGCGCTACTCTGGAGCCTGTATCCTCATCTACACCGAGCACATGTGCCATTTTGAAAAAGCTGTCATACCCTTCAAGCGCTGAAGGCTGATTCACGCCTATAAAAGTACCACCTTCAAACACCCACTTTGTCAGTAAGTCCACACACTTGTTGTCCCTCCAGCGTTCTCCACCACTCCATGCTGAACCAGCCGATCCGGCATTGATCACTACATCACAATCTTTTAAAATTCCCTGACGGATATCCTCAAAATCAATGAACTGTACTTCAATCGGCAATCCGGATAAAGCCTCGTTGATATGAATCAAATCATGCATATACGTTTCATGGAAATGCCCGGACAAGGTCCACGATCTCCATTTGCCCCAAGCGTGCAGAATGGCTACCTTCGTCTTAATATGATACGGTTTGCCTTTATGATGCAGCTCTTTAATTTCTCTGAATTCACCCGCAATCTTTTCGATATAATCACAAAAATCCGGATAAGGCTCTACAAGATGCAAATATCCACCCAATCCAATTCGATCTATAGGCTCTCTGAGTAGAGCACGCCGAATATTGATCCAATATTTTTTGGCATCTAGTGTAGGGTTCCCTCCCTCCATAAAGGTAGGCAGACCACCTAAACCAACCGGAAACAAGTAGGGATGCAGCCGAATCTCACGGGTATCTACTTTTACACCTGAACACATTCTTGCCTCGAACCCTGAGAACACACATTTAATCATTCCGTCAAAGCCAAACTCCTCGAAACGATCATTGTAAGGCTCCATGCCAACCCAACTATCATCATAGAAGACATATGCCAGCTTGTCGTACCCATGCACAATATCAATTAATTTCTTACTAAATTCGATGACAAAGTCATTGATAAATGCCATCCAGTCCAGCTTGCGCTGCTGCGCCGGGATATGACTGACACGATATTTTCCACCATTCACAAAATCCTCGGCCGTGAGCGAATACCCATATTTTTGAGCAAACAGATCAAGCGCTCTTGAGCTTACCGTAAAATCATATGAACCCCAGTCCGAGAACAAATGGCGATTGCGCTCATTGCTGCCCCAGATCCAGGCGAAATTATAAAATAGGGACGTAAACCGAACCACCGTTGTTTCCTTATGCTTACGGCACCAATCTTCAAGGAAGTGGAGCAAATACTTTTGCGTTTCAACATAGATGGGATCAATCTGCATTAGATGTTCTTTTTCCCAGTGATTCGTGGTGTGATTGTACATGGAGATCTCTTCCCAAATCCGGTAGACCATGAAGCTGACCGTATATTTATGCCAAGGCGCAATTCCAGTAATGACTACATTTCCTGATTCCCGTTCATAATTCCACTGTTCTTTTGGAACCTCTTCACCAGTAGTTCGGTCAAAAACCTGCCAGTACTTAAACGCCTCTTTGGAATCATTCACTCGGAATTGTTCAGCGAAAAAGTCCTCCATCAAATAAATGGATAAATAATCTTCGACCGCTACCTTCGGATTAGTAATTAAAAAGCTCTGCTGTAGCTTATCAGGGTTTTGAGATGCCCATTCGTTATGATCTCTGATGATACAGATTGTAGAATAAATGCCGTATCCTGCGTTGATAATCTCATCGGACAACTGTGTGCCGTCACTGTCACGGATGACATCGGCACCCCACCGTTCAGCTAGCTCTAAGGTCAGTGCCTCATAACCGGATTCGCCCGGTAGTGTAAAGGCCCCCGTTGTTTGCTTGGACAACTTGGATCCCTCCTATTTAAGCATATCGGACAGAAAAGAGAGTGTTAAGCCTTGGCCCCAGCCTTGAATCCAGTCCTTTGGAATATTGCGATAGCCTTCCCGGTCCTTCATAACCGCTGTTCCGCCCGATACTCCCAGTACTCGTCCATCCTCGCTGATATTGCTCAAGACGCCCTTCAGGGCCTTTTGCACATATTTGGTATGCAGCGGATTGCCGTTATTGATCATAGCAGCCGCAATCCCGCAAGACGCGGATACTTCTTCATAAGATTCTTCGTCATCAAGCACTGTCCGCCACAGGCCGTTCTCCGTTTGCACAAGCTTGAGTGCCGCCAATTGATCGCGCAGTGAGCACTCCACGTCCATACACTGCGGATACAAATACCATTCTTTCAAAAGCTTTTTGACTTGCGACATGGTATATGCGCCCCAAGCATTTGCTCTGCCCCAATATAGTCCGGACATATGATCCTGCTTCACATTATTGTAGCCATGGTACCAGAGGCCGCTGCTTGGGTCTTGCAGGTATTTGATATGCCAGTAATATTGATTCAGGGCATCCTGGATCATTTCCTGATCGTTTAATTTACTTCCTACGCGTAGCAGAAAAAACGCCGCCATAAACAATGTATCTGCCCATGCCTGCTCTGGAAAATCATTAGAGACGGATACGGTATGCTGCAGCACATGATCTCCGAATCTAAGCGCATGGTTCTGCAGATAATCCACCTTGCTCATTACAATATCCCAATATTTCTGATTGCCTGTTTCTTCATACAAGGTGATCAGCATATGCCCCATGGCACAGGTGTTTACCGTCCAGTCCGGCAGGCCCAGCTCAATATATTCATCTGCCCACTGGACAAGCATATCCAAATACTCTTTATTGCCTGTCGTTTTATAAGCTCTGGATACCCCATAATAAGCCACACCACAAGGCCAGTCCCATGTTAAATCCATCGTCATTGTTTTTCTAACTACTTTGTCGATAACGCTTAGAATCTCTTCTCTGTCATAAGTTAATTGAAGCATCTTGATTCTCCTCTCTTTCGCACACGCCCCCATTGGCGCTGAGAGCTGTCCGTCCTATGTAAACGCTTTACTAACTCCATTGTAAGGAGTAAAATGGTCTGATTCTAAGCATATTCATAACTAAACTGTGCAATTTCAACCATTAAGAGTACAGGGTCAGTCGCAATTCCGGGGAATGTTGGACTTCCGGCCGCTGTTGTCGTAAGAATTTCTTGATTTGTACCGCTATTAGCGGTTGAAATCCGGAGACAAAGGCGGACGCTAACGCTCCTACAGTTCCAAAATTCCCCTCCACCGCTTCTTTCCCTTTCCTCAAGTTGTAAAGTACATCTATATTGTTGAACTTGAAATCACTTTAACCTATAATCTACTCAACCTACGTAATAAGAATGGGAGTATTGAGAATATGCCCAGAAAAAAGAAGCCCGTCATTGAATACCGCCACTACAGCTTGCCGATAAACTTCCCTATTCTACTGTTAAGCGGTGAACGTTGGAAGATTTCCGATATCAAAAGTGAACATCTCCATTTCCATAACCATTTAGAGATTGGCATTTGTCATTCGGATAGCGGCATCATGGAGATCAAAGGTGAATCCGTACCCTTTAAAGCCGGAGATGTGACCTTCATCCCTAGGTATCTGCCTCATACCACGTATAGTTCGCCAAATGAGGCCAGTCTTTGGTCTTATATCTTTTTCTCACCAGAGGAGCTCTTTCAACATTCATTCAAAAGCGCTTATAGTGACTTCGAGCCAAATTTGTGGGCGATCAAGGGAAAGAATTGTATTTTGAACAAGGAGGAACATCCCAAGGTTTATACCCTTGCGACATCGATTGTAGAGGAATTGAAGCACAAAAATCCTTACTATCAGGAAAGTGCTTACGGCTTATTGTTATCCCTTTATATAGAGCTGCTTAGAATTCATTCCCGGAATGAACCCTTAGCAGAGCAAGAAACAGAGCATAACCTGAAAGGTGATTTTGTCATCTCTCCGGTTCTGGAATACATCACCAAAAACTATATGATACCTATTACCATCAATGACCTAGCTGATCTGTGCCATCTAAGCACCACTCATTTTCGCAGAAAATTCCATGAGATCATGGGGACCGCACCTCTCGATTTCCTAAACAGCACTCGTATTGAAGAGGCCTGCAAGCAGTTAAAAAGCACGGATGCTTCCATCCTCTCCATCTCTGAACAAGTCGGTTTTCAGTCTATTTCCAGCTTCAACCGATGTTTCTCCAAGCTTATGGGCGAATCTCCCAAACAATGGCGTAAAGCCGCACATTCCGAAACCCAATCTGCAAAAGCATCTATATTAGAGTTTACGGGGTGGGTATAGGGAAAGGGAGTCCCTGTTTACTTCATTTCACAAAATCTACTTAACACATGAATGATTTGCTCCTTGCTCATAGGGGCGTCGTGCCCTGGGATATACGTAGTAAATGAAAGATTTTTTAAAAACTCAACATATTCCTTCATTTTTATGGGATCAATCTTACCTTCTCCATGATAATAATCTCCACTATGTGCATCACCTGCAAATAAAACCTCCGCTTCTTTAACATATACAACACAAGAGTCTGCTTCATGCGGCCCTCCTACCTTGAGGATTTGGCAAGTGATGCCCCCTAAATCCAATGTTAAAGAATCCTCGAAAATAATCGATCCTGTGCTGACCGAAATCTTATCGAACGTATCGTATTCTTTTTTCATACAGTTATAGGCGAATTCTATTTCTTCTTTTGTCCCTAGACGTTTTATAACGGACTCTTCATCCCATTTCCACGCTTTCAATCGCTTTAGTACCTCATTCGTTGCTGAAGATACTATGGTTTCCCCCTCAAAAGCATGCATACCAAAGGTATGATCCCAATGCCAGTGCGTAATCAAAGCATATTTGGGACGAGATAGATTGTGATCATCCAAACCCGTTATAAAGGCATCAAAATGCGATTTTGAATTGCCACAATCAATCATAATTGAAAAGTTCTCACCTACAACATATCCCAAAACAGGTCTGTCTGTTTCCCTAACATTTTCTAAGTAATAAATAGATTCATTTATTTTTTTTAGTTCCATAAGATTGTTTTCTCTCCTTTAGAATAGCGGGTCATTTTGTAATTTAATAATGGATCCGCAAGACTTTTTGAGCAAGGGAGAGTTTAGTTTTAGGCGTTCTCACCAAATGCACAAGTCAATCCAACTCCAAAAAAAGAGAGTCCCCCCGGTAGCCACTTTTTTATGGCTACTGGGAGACTCCCTCACAATTAGGTTTTTGCTATAAGGTTATTTCGAATTCTTCATAGTTGTCGAACGAACTTGGAATGCTCCGTTTTTGTAAGCAAGAACAGAGGTTTCTACGCCTTTAATTACGGAAGTAGCTTCACCACGAATCGTTTTTGTTGCAACAATCTCATAGACTCCATTTTTATCTACATCAGATGCTTTCATTGTATTGTAGAGTGAACGTTTGCCATTCACTTTCACGTACTCGTTAAGAAGAACTTTCACACCACTATCTTTGAAGGATACTACGTAAGCATTAGTGCTGCCGTTGTTACCGCCAGAGTATACAGTAATCATGACATCTTTAGATTTATCTCCGTTGAAATCTCCAACGAAGTTAATTTTTGGCTGGTAACCCGTGAAGCCTTTGAGATTACTGTTGATCACTTTTTTAGTTTTTCCTTCAATAACGATGATGTTGATATCTGTAACCAGTCCACCATTTGCGGCATCCTTGTTACCAATCAGTAAGACATTATCCGCAACACCATTACCAGTTACATCCACTTGTTGTTTCGCAAGCAGGATTGTTTTTGCTGTTGTTGTAATCCCCTTAAGCTCAAAACGTTTGCCAACGGTGAAATCACTTGTTGTAGTTGTTGGTGTAGTCGCTGGTTTGCTATCGGATTTAATGGTTTCTGTACCCACAACCTTGAAAGCACCGTCTTTGAATGTGAATGTTGTTTTTTCCTCACCTAGAACTATAGCTTCAGCGTCACCGCGAATTTTTCTAGTCCCTACCAGATCATATACACCATCTTTATTAAGATCTACTTGCTCTAAAGTATTGAAAAATGCTGGTTTACCATCCACAACAGGTTTTACACTCAAAAGTGGTTGTACCTTATCACCTGTGAAAGACAATATGTAAGCATCTGTTGTACCATTGTTACCACCGGAGAATGCTGTAAACATTACATCATTTGCTTTGTCCCCGTTGAAATCACCAATCCATTGAATTTCTGGTTTAAAGCCATCGAAACCGCTGATTTTTGCATCCTTCAATGTGTTTGTTTTGCCATCGACAACAACCAGGTTGATGTTGCTTACATAACCAAGCTCATCTGCTTTGTCACCGATCAGATAGATTTTATCTTGGACACCGTCTTTATTAACATCGTTAACTTGTTTTCTGATAAGAACAGTCTTATCTGTTGTGTTAACACCTTGCAATGCGAAAGGTTGGCCAACAGTCAGTTCACCAAGTGCAGGTTGTTTAAATGGGTCTTCTTTAGTAGTTTCTGTTTTGCTAACTTGGAATTCGCCGTTTTTGTACGCAAACCATACTTTTTCATAGCCTTTTACCTCGGCATTAGTATCACCATAGAGGGTTCTGATTCCAAGTAGGTCACTTACACCATCATTCTCTACGTCAACCGCTTCTAATGTTTTGAACAATGCCCGCTCACCTTTGATCTTCAAGTCCCCGCCCAGAATAATGGAAGGTGTTTCGTTCTTGAAGGTTACGATTCTAGCATTGGTAGACCCTTTGTTACCACCTGAGTAAGCGGTAATCATCACATCAAGTGCATGGTCATTATTGAAATCACTCACATAGCTGATTTTCGCGTTCAAACCACCAAAGTCTTTAATCCCTGCGTTTAACACTTTGTTTGTTTTGCCGTTTACAACGATGAGATTAATGTTGTCGAAATCAGGAGATTCATTTTTGTCACCGATGAGATATAAAGTGTCCTTCACGCCATCCAAATCAAGATCAACCGTGCTTGTTGCTATCAATACTGTATTGGCGTTCGTTTTAACACCAGCTAGTGTAAATTTTTGTCCAACTTGATTAGTGGATGATGCTACGGTTGAACTGGTTGGCGTTGCGACAGGATTGGCCATTGCTTGGGAAGAGAAAGATGCGACTGCTGCTACACATAATGCAACGGATAATGTTTTCTTTATTTTCATTGTGTTACCTCCGATGGTCTTTTAAGGTTGGTGTCGATTACAGACTTATTATAATCCTATAAACATAGGACAGAGTGACGGTAAGGTAACATTATCCTATTGAAATAAAACAATAACTAAATAAAATATCCAAATCAGAGGAACTTCAAGCACTAAATAATGCCAATTTCTTTGGGGGATAGCGGTCGCAAAATCAATAAAAACGCTTTCATTCGCTATACCATGGGATTTGAACAACCCTACTTTTTTTTAATAGTTTGATAACAATTCTGTAAAATCAGTTTGATTCAAATGACGCGCAAACCTATTCAAAGGCTACAACGCTTGGAACTTCATTTCAAGCCAGCGATGAAGAAATTAATACTAGTGCAAAAGAATATATCAACTATATCTTTAAGTACCATATTTGATACAAAAAGGGCTATCCCAAGTCTTGATCAAAGACTTTAAGGATAGCCCGCTATTAAAAAATCTAAAGCGTTTCTGTAGTGAGTGTAAATCCTTCGATCACGGCATCTTCGTCAACCTCAATCAAGATACAACGTCTACCTTGATAATTCACTTGCTTCACATATTTCAAATCCTGCGGACTGACCGAAATCGTAGCTACCTTTGTTTCGATCTTTATCGATTTTGTAGTGAATTTCGGCATCACGCTACTTGCCTTCATTTCATAGTGCTTATCGTCTACGATGGTTTCAAACGCACGTTCCACTTTTTCCATCGTCACGTCTTCAACGCCGCTTACCTTCAGCACACGTTCTACATCTCTATAGTCGAGCTTAGGAGGTTCTTCTTCATCTTGGTTGGTTTCAATGACCTGGTGGATTTCCTCGTACAACTGAGCAATAGTAGTCGCGTCAAGTTGTTCGCCCGCCACTTCCTTCACGATGTCTTCGAAAATAGCTCTCTCTTCCAGTGCCGTCACAGATCTTTCAGCGTTCAAGACCTGCTCGATGAAATGCGGATCTGGAAAGTTCGATTTTCCCGTACAATATAGAATGCGGTTCACATCGGAATAATTGTCCGTCACGCTCGGGTAAAAGAAGCCCTGCTCCGGTGTACTTAACTTAACAATCGGATCTACAATGACATTGTACTTGAATTCCCTTTCCACATAATCAAATAAGAGAGCTTTCCGTTGCTTCTCCGTGGAATTCACGCTGCATAGAATAAACGGATGCGCGAACATTTCATTTTTCTCACTTTCCTCGGCTTCATCGTTTCTATCTTTAGTCGGACGGTAATATTGTCCGCGAACGAAAGTGATCACCGTATCGCGTTCATAATGGGTATCCGCCATCATTCTGTCCACCAACAGCAGCATCAGGTCCTGCCATTCATCTGGATCCCCAGTCACCAAAGCTTGGTGAAGCATCACCTGCGCTGGCTCCTCCGCTTCCGCCTGAAACTTCAACTCGAACAATTTCTGATCCAGTTCGCCGGTCAAGAGCTTTTTGAAATTGCCCATATACAGCTCCTGCTTCTCTCTATCCACCATTCCAAACGGCAGGCGCTCCCAATGATAGATCTCGTTGCTTTCCTTCATAATATACACGTTGAGAATATCGTAAATATTCATTAAATCGTGATCCAGCTTAAATTGCTTGCGTATATGCGCGACTTCTTTCTTTATCATGATTCGTTAGACAACTCCTAGGAAGATAAATTGGTCTTTTCAGTATAAAGGATAAAAAAAACCTTCGCTATACTAGTTGAACTTAAGATTTTTCTATTAAGGTAAGTTCGTGACTCCGGTGAATGTTTGGACTTCCGGCCGCTGTTGTCACCAGATTTCTCGATTATTACCATGTTTCATGGTTGAAATCCGGTGACAAAGGCGGACACTACGTTCCTACAGTTCCAAACTTCCCCTCCATCACTTTTCCTTTTTAGAATGTTTTTAGTTCAACTTATATAGAAGGTTTTTTTATACGTGCTCGTTCTAATCATTTTATCGCATGCTCTAATGCATAGTCTTCAAGCGGAATATCTACCTGTTGATCCATGGCTAGCTTGGCTAGCTGTTCACCAAGAAAGGGTCCCATCGTTAATCCGGATGACCCTAGTCCATTAGCAACAATTAGTTTATTCCATCCTTGAACCCTGCCCAACACGGGAAGAAAATCTGCTGTAAATGGACGGAACCCTACTCTTATTTCATTTAGGCTGCAATCTGCAAGACCGGAAGCCGTTTGAAGACCTTTATTTAAAATTTCTTGCATTCCACCTGCGGTTACAGAGGTATCATAACCTACGACATCATTTTCGTGAGTAGCACCTACTACGATATTTTGATCCGCAAATGCAAGGATATATTGATCTGTAGGCGGCATTACGACAGGCCATTGCTCTGTACTCGCTTGTTGAGCAAGCTTCAAGTGCATAATTTGAGCCTTCTGATAACGCACCTGAAGCATGATCCCAAGCGGATGAAGCAAAGCGTTAGACCAAGCCCCTGCACACACAATCACCTCATCCGCTGTGAATGTCTGTTCTCCTACGCTAACCCCTTTAATTTCATGATCATCATGCTCAAGAACAGCATCTCCCTCAATCATCTGCACACCATTTCGCTGTGCCGCTCTTAGCAAAGCATCACGTAATTCACGTCCGTCCACTCTTGCTGCACCCGATACATGCAGCGCATGATAACCTTCCGACAATAAGGGAAACTTCTCTTGCGCTTCAAGATACGTCAGCATCGTAAGCTCACCTATTTCAGGGGCGTCCTCTCTACGCAGTTCCGCTCTTTCTTTCATCGCGAGTAACTTTTTCAAATCATCATGGATACATATCGCTCCAACTTTTGCGTATCCAGTCTCGGTTTCTCCAGCCTCTTCCAACTCTTGAATAAGTGCTGGATAAAAGCTTGCTCCCGCCTTAGCAAGACGATACCATGCTTTGTTTCTGCGTTGAGACAACCATGGACAAATAATCCCTGCTGCTGCATCTGTTGCTTGTCCAACATCTTTACGATCTATAATGATGACCTCAGCACCTAACTTGCTTAACTGATAAGCTGCTGAAGCCCCTAATATCCCTGCACCAATTACAATAACCTTGTTCATGTCCTAAGTCCTTTCAGTTATTCATTTTTTTAATCATTCACTACTTACCCATTGTATCTTAAATTTGACATTTATAATGAATTATCGTACTATAAATCCCACTCAGTTAAAAGTACTTTAATTAGAGTACTAAAATAAAAGTGTTGTTCAGAAGAAAGAAGGTATACAGTTGAAGTTTTCACAGTTTTTGAAGTCCAAAGGGGCCATTGGTTCTATTTTTATGGGTGTGTTCTATGCCATTGCGATGCTTGGTATTTTCTTACCAGGGTATACAGCACTTCCAGGGAACATGGATGATTTAAAAATTGCTATCGTCAATGATGATGCAGGTAAATATGGGGCTCAGATTTCGAGTCAGTTTTCGGAGAGCTTACCATTCAAAACGATAAAAACCGATGTATCGAATAAAAAGGCGATGGATGAATTAAAGCATAATAAGTTAGCTCTAGTTGTCCATATTCCAGAAGAATTTTCCGCCAACGTTCAAAGCGGTAAGGTATCCGCAAGTATTGATTTCACAGTCAACGAAGCTTCTGCCACCATGGTATCTTCAGCCATGTCTTCCGTTGTAGGAGAAATTAACAAACAATTAAGCGCGAACTTCTCAGAGCAAACCGCAAAAGGTGTGTTAATGAACTTTAACGTACCAGAAGAACAAGCCACCGCAATGGCTACACAAATTGAAAATAGTTATGTCGGGAATTATGTTGTCATCAATGATGTTCCGGACGGCATGCACAACAACATGCTACCTATGTTCTTAACTATGGCTGGTTATGTTGGGGCAATGATTGCCTCCATGCAATTAGTTGCTTCTTTTAAAGCGAGCCGCGGGAAAGCAAGCAAGACAAAACTGTTTATGTTCGTTCAATTAACAGCTTTATTAATCGCTGTATTATCAACAGTCGTTGCTTTAGCCATTGCATTCTCTATTGCAGATGTAGACCTATCCTTACTGTTACCAGTTGCTGCTCAGCAAATTCTAATGTATATGGCTGCATTTAACGTGTGTGCGATTATGGTCTTCCTAGTTGGCGAAGGCGGTATGGTCTTAAATATTCCAATCCTGCTCATGCAAACCATCGCCAATGGTGCTACCATGCCTCGTGATATGATGTATATACCATATGATTGGTTCGGCCGCATCACACCGATGTATTATTCTGTACAAGCTTATTTGGCACAAATGTTTGGTTCTATTAGTCCAGCACCCTTCTTATGGGGATTAGCAGGCGTATTTGCCGGGGCTATGATGATTAACATTGTAATCGTCCGGTTTGTTCATAAACCTGTACCTCTGACTAAAGAAACTATACTGCCCGTTGAAGTTAAAAATACAGCTGAAATAACCGCCTAGGTTTGGTAAGATAGAGTTTAGCCAACAATTAGGAGTGGGTTCTGTGATGTCAATTCAAATTTATATCTTAAGTAAGTTAATGGATGAAAATAATTATCCTTATAAATTAAAAAAAGAACTATCCACCCCTATTCCATTTGATAAATTGCTAAATCTATCTGAAAGCAAACTATATTATCATTTTGAATCCCTTTCGAAACAGGGCTTAGTTGAACAGGTAGAGATTATCAAAGAAGAACATCGCCCAGACAAGCAGGTGTTTTCCATTACTGATAAAGGGCGTAAGCAGCTCCCGCTCAAAATTTATCAGGTAATAGAAAATGCAGGATCTATTTCAGATATGATTGTCGCTCTTGTGAATCTTCGTTTTGTAGAGACTGACAAAGTGATCCCGATTATCGAGAAGAAAATTGAACAGTCACTGATAAGAAAAGATCAATTAAATCAAATTTACCATCAAATAGATGTAGTTAGCTCCACTCGTGAAGTCGTAGATTTCATGGAAAGCTACTACGTTTCTCAACTAGAGCAATCTATTCACTGGTGGAAGGTTCTTTTAGAAAAGCTGAAAACGAAAACGATATAAAAAAGACGCTCAGGGAAATCCCCTCGCGTCTTCTTTGTGTGTATCTATGGGCATTTCTACCCTAAGTAGACCATCTTATTTTGAATCTACAACCGGAACGGAAGCTGGAGCTGCAACTACTCCTTCATTCTTCTGTAAATTCTCTTTCACTTCTTCAGTCCCTAAGGACTGCACAGGAGCACCGATGCTGAAACTGTCGATGATCTTCCCAAGTGTAGCTTTGTCAAAGTCTTCTTGAGCGTAAAGTTCAATGGTAAAGCCATCTTTTTCCCAAATCACAATTCCATTTGCAAAATAAACTTTAGTCCCGTTAATTACTTCTGTCTTCACTTCTTCTGTAGTGCTGATCCCATTGTCGCCGCCCTTGGAGATTAGGAAATTAACAGCTTTATCCCCGGAGTTATACTGCACTTCAACCATGCTGGTCCCCTGAAGAACAACATTCACAAACGCATAGTCTGCCATCCAGGTTGGTGCCGGGAAGTTCATTCCAAGCTCCGCACGTGCTTCATCCAGGGTCAACTTGGCCGCAACCGGCAATTCAATGGCAACATTCTCCCCGCCTTTCCCCTCTTCAGATGGAGTCATTGACTGTGCAGCTGAAGGGATTTCCTTATCGTATTGCGTGATTTCGAGATTTCCTACTTCAAACTTTGCCATGATCGATTGGAACATATCCTGTGCATAGGAGGTTGCAGAGAATGCGCCACCTAGACAAATTACTGCACTACCAATCACTATTGCATTTCTCCAGCTACTTTTTTTCATCGTTATCCCGTCCTTTTTCTCTGATTTGAGTTCAAGAGCTCCATGGTCCAACTTGTATACTAAACGGTTATAAATTCTTTCTTTGGCGGCAGTGTTATCCTGTTCAACATTCTCAAGCAGTTCTATAGTTTTGCTGAATTTTGTGAGATCATCATTTTTCTTATTCATGGTTGAATCCTCCTGCTTTTAAGGAAATATGCAGTTTCTTCAGACTTCTATGCAATACGACACCAATATTGGACTCACTGACGCCCATGATCTGTGCGACTTCGGAATTTTTCAGTCCAGCCCCATATTTCATTGCAATGATATTACGTTCCTTCTCACGTAGCTTGGAGAGCGCCTTGAACAGTGCTTGATTATTATCCTCACGAATCGCCAGTTCCTCCGGAGACGGCTTGGGAAATATGAGCTCCAGCAAAGAATCTAGTGAGGTGTAGCTTCTTTTCTTCTGCCCCCGGAAGTAATCCGTCACAGCGTTCCTTACAATGGCAAACAGCCAAACCTCAAAATTCGATTTTTCTTCTGAAAAGCTGTAATACTTGCACATCACCGTCTCAAATACCTGACTGCAAATGTCCTCTGACACGTGATGGTTATTAATACGATAACTAATATATTTGTAAACACGTTTGTAGTACGTATCGTACATCCGGGTAAATTCCTCTTTTGACATCATGGCACCACGTGATCTTTCGATATTCTTGTAACGGTCCGCAGTACCCTGGATAACTTCCATCTTCACCCTCCTTCCACCTCACCTTCATCGAAAAGCTAAACAAATTGCGCAATTTGTTGTGAAGAAACTTACATAAGTTAATACGTAGAAAAGCCCAAACCATTAACAAATCTTTTGATAATTGTGGGATTAAGAAACCATCATACAACTTATAGTTCACCAAATGGAGACGGAGGACCTTTTTCAGCGATCGTTCATGGGGTTAATAATCACAACACAAAAAAACGCCACCCCGAAAGGCTGCGTTAATGTTAATCCCTTACTTACTGCTACCTTAGCTTAATTAATTATTTTTGCAGGTGCAAGCTTTAGTAATTCTACATTTAGGCGTTGCTCTGCTTCCTCATCAATACGATAACCATCTGCTTCTAACCGTTCTATTTGCCGATCTAAGAAATAAACCGTATTAAAAATCTCAGTAGCACCCAGCACGGATAATACAGGTTTCAATGCATATTCAATAGCTAGAAGATGACCTAACGAACCCCCAATAGCAATAGGTACAATTCGCTTATCAACCAGCGCTTTTTGCGGAAGGAGATCTAAATAGGTTTTTAAAATCCCCGTATAGGAAGCTTTATAGATAGGCGTTAATATGGCAACAATATCTGCTTCTTCCACTAGCGCATTAGCCTCTAGAATCTCCTCGCTGGCAAAATTGGCCGTAAGTAAATCAACTGCAGGTAGCTCATGGACATAGATCGAATGATGCCCAATCCCCTCTTGTTCTAAAAATCTTCCAACCTGCTGATGGATAGCAGTCAACCGGGACTTTCTAGTATTTCCTCCATTAATAATGACTGCTTTGCTCATTACACATTCCCTCCTGTGCTCGCACCGGTTAGTGCTTTTTCAAGTGTTGGAACAACAGGTAAAGAACCTATTGTGAACTGGATGAATATACAGAAACTTTTCAGAAAAAAACCAAAAAATGCCAATCCCCATTAGGAGTGGCACTTATCTATTCCATTTGATATTCCTTATTTTCCTGTCGCTTTTCGTTCGCCAAGCAAAGAGTTTAATTGCTCCAACAAATCCCCGCCACCCGTAAAAGATATGGATCCGATTTTCTCGCATATTCTCTCGAGGAATTCCAGCTCTTTCAGTCGGAACAGCGTCTGATTCTCATCCATTAGCTTTGCGGTGTTAAGCAAGCTTCGGGTTGAGGCCGTTTCTTCACGACGAGTAATTAGATTTGCCTGTGCTCTTTTCTCCGCAAGCAGAACGGTGTTAATTATATCTCTCATTTCCCCTGGCAAAACGACATCCTTAACCCCAGCACTCAGGAAATCTACTCCGAACTCTTCACCCTTCTCACGTAAACGGGATAGGACGAACGACGCAACGTCCTCTTTTCGTTTCAGAAGATCATCCAATTTGAGCGTTCCGACATATTCCCGCAGCATAAGCTGAAGCTGGATATGGATTTGCTCGTCAAATGACTTCATTTCCAGAGCACGTAATGGCGTTACGATCTTGTACTGACAAACGAAGTTAAGCCGCAGCGAAACTTTGTCTTCAGTCATGATCTCTTGGCCGATGAGATCCATTTGTTGTTGTCTTAAATCAATCGTCTTTACCACAGTCGAAACTGGACCTCTCCAGAAGTGGTACTTGCCAGGAGGAAGTTCTCGTTGTAATACATGATCATAAAACAGAAATCCAGATTCGTAGCTCGCAATTTCGTAGGACTGCACATTTGCTGTTAGCTTCGCTATAATTGCGCGGTTTACCTCGACAGGCAATTCGGGTTGTCTGATATCTGCATGGAAAAAGGTGTGTTCTTTAAGTATATTCCAGAATGCGTAGACACCAGGCTTAAGTAATTGAACAAATTGCCCGTCCTCATAGTACAGAATATACTCGTGATCTTGTACACGTACGATATCGAGCTCACGCACGAGATCTTCATCATGAAGGAATAACTTCATATCTTTTCCTTCCACATTAAACGGTTTAGCGATATTCAACACCACAACGGTGGATTTTGACCACATTGAAAAGTGATAGCTCCCCGGCATCAGTTTTTTCACATAACTTCCTTTATGAAATAGCAAACCACGTTCGTCAGCTTGAATCGTTACTTTGTTCAACATAATGTTTCCCCCTAATTAGTTCGACCATTGGTCTTAGAATCCCACTGAAGTTCTGGCGGAATCTCGTTTTAGCTAAGCGATTTATCTGTTGTTCTCATGGATATTCTCACACTTTAATCTAAGAGAACTTCCTGAAATTTCGCACAAGCGGTATCCACGGATTGCAAAGCCTTACTTCAGTGCACTAAAGCTAGCTGCAAGGGATTCTAGCCTTTGGTCTTTTCTTCAATTTTTCGCTCGATTTAAAGTCGAGTGCTCTACCAGAATCGCGTCCAAGGCAATTGGGGAATCGAACCCCTAATAAGGGATTCTTACCGATCCGATCGTACAGGATACCGTAACATAGCATGCACGGCACTGCGGGATACATCGATATCCGCGCCTCGTTACGACCGTCCAAATAAGAACCAATGTATGATGAAACGCCATTTGGCGTTTACCATCTTGCTAAATGCTGCCTTACAGGTTCTATAATCGCTCATTTCAGCCTTAACGAACATGGTGAAAGTATTACGACTGCATATAAACTTTTCCATTACACCCAAATCCCTCCCCTGTTACAATGGAAGAAGATGCTTCATTTGAACGGAGGATACCTTTGGCTAAGGAAAGCTTTGATAAAGAAATACAGTTTCTGCGAATGCTGGTGCTTACGAGCGGGGCATTCAGCAGACAACAGTTCGCAGACAGATTGGGGATTTCCGTTCACACCTTTGATAAAACGATCCGACGACTCAAACAAGTAGCTAGCTCCACGCACCAGCACTTGGCGGATGAACAGAGCAGGGAATTTTCCGAGACCTTTCGCCTCAGATATTATGACTCCACCGATCCATTACTCTTATTTCTATTCCGCGCCAAATCCGTAAAGGAATCTGAAAGCCAGCGAGTCTCGCTGCTTCTAGGTGCAATGAATGAACAAGCCTTGACTGCGAAGGAATTATTGGAGATGTGCTGCAGCAGTCTGCCTTCTGATCTACCTTTACCTGACGAAAAGACCATTCGCTCAGATCTCAAATACTTGGAGGAGGTCGGAGTCATTACAAGAGAGCCTGGATCTCGCCCGTACCGGTATCGAATCCAAGACGACTTGATTCGAAGCTTATTGGATGAAGAGCTTATCGATTTATATGATTTTGTAGATGTGATGGCGAACACTCAAGTTCCTTCCGTTCAAGGATATTTACTACGTGATGGATTAAAAAAACATCTTCTCCGCAATCAAGTTGAGCGGCATGCCGTTGAACCATTTTTATATAAATATCACTATTACTCGAGGATTTTAGATGAGGCGCATCTGTTTACACTTCTTCATGCCATGCGTCATCGCCGCAAAGTCAGGTTTCTGTATTTTTCACCGAAGTCTGAGAAAAGCTACGCATCCAAAAACACCAATCCCCTGTTTGAACGTGAACCAGAGGGTAAAGCTGAAAAGGTGGTTCCACTTAAAATTGTGTACGATCATCAATATGGACGATGGTATTTGCTCTCATATGATAGACAGGGTATTCGGAAATACCGGATGGAAGGAATTACGCAAATCGAAGAAGCTGAACCTGTAGATGAGATCTGGTACGAGGAAAAGAATAAAGAGCTTGTCGAGAAGATTAAGTATAGTTGGCTGATAGATACTGGCCGGCCGGTGACCGTGCGTGTCCGTTTTTTTAATCCGGGAGGTTCGGAACCGAACTTCATCAAGGAACGGGTACTCTTGCAGGGACAGTGGGGGGAAATTGTATTTGAGGATGAACATTCATTTATTTATGAAATCATCGTAAACGGGGTAACCGAAATTAAGCCATGGCTGCGTAGCTTCGGTTCCAGCTGCGAGATTCTGGAGCCCGCTTCGTTTCGCCGGGAAATCATTGCAGAATGGAAGGAGATCCAAGCTTACTATGAATCTGTTTGAGAAAATATTCAATCACCAGATCATTTCCCGATTGGAGGACTCCGGTACTTTCATGATCACTTCGCACGAACGGGTCTGGCTGAAGACGATGCTGGAGCATCCCTCGGCAGCTGATGCTTTCACTGCGGATACTATGGACAAGCTACGTACTGCCCTTGAGTCGGAACAGGGGATGGATATTTCCAATCATTTGATTGAAAAAGCCCGTACGCTAGAAAAGCAGGTCTACCACCCTCTTCTGCGATCTTTGCGCCGGCATATCATGAATAAAACGGGCATTCTTATCACCTACGCGATTAAGGGCGACCGTATTAATAAGGATCATTTGGGGTTTCCGTATAAGCTGGAATACTCCATGGTCAAAAGAGAATGGTATTTGCTCTGGTATCACACTCGGCATCACTCCTACATGAGTACCCGACTAAAGAAGATCCAGTCCGTCACATCAGAACCAATCGAACCCTCAGCTGCAGAGAACATTCTAAGGAAGATCGGAAAAACGCTTGAATCGCGCAAAACCGAAGTCATCATTGAAATTGTCCGCGTTTATAACGCAGAGCTATCCCGTATTCTATACGCCTTCTCCAGCTTTGAAAAAAATGTTGAGTATGATACGGAGAAGGATACCTATCGAGTCAGAGTTTCTCTGCTTGGGGATGAGCTCGAGTATTTACTTTCCAAGATACGTTTTCTGGGAAAGCGGGTTTGGGTGGTCGAAGGCGATTATTTGAAAAAGCGGATGCTCGAATCATCGTCAAAAGCTTTAGAGCGTTATGGAATCATACCAACCGATGAAGAACTATCTTCGTAATCTGAGATAAATAAGAGTCATGTAGTTAGCAATCTATGCCTACATGACTCTTTTGAATTATCTATTAATATTTGCTCAATATAGCTGTTAATACATCTCCATCAATGTTGCCTCCGCTTATGACAAGAGCGATGTTAGTTCATCATTTACTCCAATCTTTTTTATCTGTATTTTATTCTTCCGCACCATCAGTATTATGACTCAACCCGATCTACTACTACATTTTTCACAGCATTGCTCACCAACACAGCCACTCTCCACAAGGGATGAATGTCCGGTTTGAACAGCTTTATACGATGAATCTCCAACAAAGTTTGATATATTTCCGCTTACGAGATAGCGACTCATTGGAAGCTTATTTACCTGATGTATTTACCGATCTTGACTCTCCACAAACACTACCTTCTCACCCTTTATGAGTTCAGCGATAGAATAGTATCGTGCACCAGAGTTATTAATCAGTGGTTTGGGTAGATGCTTCAAATGAATTACATCTTTACTACAAAGATTATAAAAACGATACTCTTCTCCCGGATGATTAAATCCATACCCACCGTTTATACGATTTGATATGTATTCTTTAATTCTAGTAGCAAAATCTATCTGTACACCTTCTAATAAAACGTTGAGAGAAGGTGATAACGGATCGAGAACAACAATCTCATCAATTTTATAAAGAAACTCCATTTCTCCACCACCACTAGATCTGAAAGTTATATATATTGGAGTTTTATATGAAAAACCCTTCGCAGTATGTGGGCACGCATGAACAAAGTAATTTTTCGTTAACTCATACGTCTTACCCGCAGCAACCGACAGAACTTCAACCTCGTAGTATTTCATCCCTTTTCTCACCCCTTTAATAAAATCTATAAATTCTGTTGCAATGTTTACATCCTCACCTTTTCTTTTCTCTAGACTAATCACATCGTTTATCAATTCTATAATGTCTGTCCAAGTAAGGCTGACAAATCCATTCTCAGGCGGATGAAGAACTTTATACTTTGTTAAAGTTACACCGAGCATAGGCACATTAGCATCATGTGGAAAATTTGTTGGATCGAGATACGACTCAAGTTGTCTTGATATATCCTTTTGTTGTACAGAAGCACTTACGCTCTTAGCTTCAATTATTATAACTAGTTTTTTAGTGTTCCCTTGAAACAAAGATAAGGTAATATCGCGTCTTATTTTCTTTGCTCCAGCTGATAACATTTCTGCGTCTACTTGAACAAAATCAAATCCCTGCTTAAATTCCATGTACTTATTTGAAGTCAGACGAGTAACTTCTTTTAAAAATAACTGTATCAAGTTAGGATATCTTGAAAATAGGTACGAGAGTCCTTTGGTCTGCTTCGTCTCTGTATCCCCATGTATCAAATCAAAAAAAGTCGAATGGTAGTTTGTATTGCCCTCATGATAAAGGCGTAGCATAGTTTTCATTATTGATTCTCCCATATAAGAAGATAAATAGGTTTCGTATTCACTAGATGCTATCATTCATTCGATGAATAGTCTGTCAGAAATCTTTCACTGCATGTAAAAATGTAATTTTTATACTTTGCGATACAATTTCCGATCGTAAGCCCTTCCGGGAATCATTTATTCAACTTCATGCACACTCTCAGGGAGCTAATCCTCTCGCCTTTTCTATGATGTTAATCCTATCTTGGACTCACTGATTCCATGATCTGTGTGACTTCGAATTTTTTCAGTCCAGCCCCATATCTCATTGCAATGATATTGCGCTCCTTCTCACGTAACTTGAAGAGCATCTTGAACAGTCCTTGATTATTATCCTCACCAATCGCCAACTCCTCCGGAGACGGCTTGGGAATTATGAGCTCCAGCAAAGAATCTAGTGAGGTGTACATTCTTTTCTTCTGCCCCCGGAAGTAATCGGTCACAGCGTTCCTTACAATGTCAAACAGCCATACCTCAAAATTCTATTTTCCTTCTGAAAAGCTATAATACTTACACATCACCGTCTCAAACACCTGACTGCAAATGTCCTCCGACACTTGGTGGTTTAATACTTTAACTAATATATATGTAAACACGTTTATAATACGTATCATATATCCGAGTAAAATGATCTTTTGACATGAAGGCACCGCGTGATCTTTTTATATTCTTGATAACGATCCACAGTACCCTGGATAACCTCTATCTCCGCCCTCCTTCCACCTCAACTTCATCAAAAAGTTAAAGAAATTGTGCAATTTGTTGTGAAGAAACTTACAATATTTTAATACGTAGCAAAGCTCAAACCTTTAACTAATCTTCCAATTAAATCGTGTGATGGTGAGAATACGGAGAACGTTGGGGGATTTGTGATTTTGAAAGTGAAGAACTATAATAAATAGCCGTTTGGAGATTGGCTTTATGAAGATCAATGAAGAGGTCTTTTAAAGATGGTGATATGTCCGCATATGACTATATAGTTCACAAAAGAAGACATAGGACCTCTATTAATGTTCATACAAAAGTGGCTTATAGTAACCTTGAACTGAAATTGTGGGGGAAGGGAGAGCCTCTCGTAGACCAATAAACAGGGCCCGCTTGAAAGGCGATTTTGTCACCTTTCCGATTCTAAAGCACATCACATCCACCACCATTAATTATTGAAGAAAACTCCACGAAATCTTGGGGACAGTATCACTCGATTTCCTGAACAGCAACCGAATTAATAAGCCTGCGAGTAGTTATAATGTATGGATAATTCAATTCTATTGATCTCTGAACAAGACGGTGTTCAGACCAGTACCAGATTCAGCCGAAGATTCTACAAGTTTATGGATCAGACACCCAAACAATGGCGTAAAGGATCACTATCTGTATCTGAAGCGTAGTCGGCTAATTTGTCGATAATAGTTTACAGAGTGTGTGGAGGAGGGGGATATTAAATGGTTACGAAATTGCATCCGATCACAAAAGCTGAGTGCACTGTACTCCAATAGTGACAATATCGAAAAATTAAAGACGCTATGAGGATGAATTCCGAACGTCGTATTCTTGTGTTTTTTGATTTCGAATTATATTTATTTGCTGGCGCATCCAGTCTCACATTAAGTCCACATCGATGGACAATTAATATATACAAGTTTTAACATACAACAATAGGCTCATCAATGAATAATCTTACCAGATCTCGTAGCAGAAGACTTATATTCAATCGATGAGGCTGAATTTAAAGAAAAAGGCTCATAAAGATAATCATTGATAATCTTTATAAACCCTTTAACCCTTATACAGACATTAAAGGTTGTAGAATTTTATTGGTTTGATATTGATCCATAGCAATAACCATCTCTTTAGCAACTGCAGTGATAAGCGGAACAACGACAGAGTTTCCAAATTGTCTATAGGCTTGCGTATCTGAAACAACTATTTTAAAAGTATCAGGAAAACCTTGGAGCCTTGCACATTCTCTTGGTGTCAGTCTTCTTGGATTTTTACCTTCACCTTGTGGAATCAAAATTTCGGATCCATCTTTGTAATACCGGGCGCTCAATGTCCTAGAAACGCCTTCCAAATTAACCAATCCAAATCCAAATCCATTCCCGTTGGCTTTATGTTTTGCAGCATATTGTTGCAAGTAATTCCAAAGCTTGTCCGAGAGTGTATACTTGTCATCCACTTCTGACATAAGAATGGACTTAATAGGTCGTGGAGTCTGAGTCGGTTCTGGGAACTGAAATGATTCCATTCCTCCGTAAACCTCCATATCATAGCCCACAATAAAAATACGTTCCCTGTGTTGTGGTACGTAATGTTTCCCATCGTGTATGCCAATGTGGAGACTATAACCAAGCTTCTGCAATGTCTCACATATAATCTTAAAGGTTCTCCCCTTGTCGTGAGTTCGAAGATTTTTCACATTTTCAAGTAAGAATGTTTTAGGCCGTTTTTCCTTAATGATACGAGCCACATCAAAAAAAAGAGTTCCTTGGGCCTGATCTAGAAATCCATGGGCCCGTCCAAGACTGTTTTTTTTAGAGACTCCTGCAATGGAGAAAGGCTGGCATGGAAAGCCAGCTACCAATATATCATGATCAGGAATTTCCTTGGCATCAATTTTAGTAATATCGCCCTCTGGCATATCACCAAAATTACTCAAATATGTCTTTTGAGAGAATCGGTCCCATTCTGATGTAAAAACACACTTTCCACCGACTTCTTCAAATCCAAGCCTCATGCCCCCAATACCAGCAAATAAATCAATGAAGGTAAACTTACCAGTTTGGTTTGTTTGGTTATTGGATTGCCTAAACTTGTTGCACACAGCAGATAATATATATTCTTGAAGCGAAGATCCTTCCAATGCTGCAAGATCTGATATTCTTTTGTGTATATCTTCATCTAGTTTAATATGGATCTGCTTCATTAAAGTTCACTCCCGGGAAAAAATATATACCCATTTTACTCCCTAATACACTTAGATGCAAACAAATATTCGTTTTTTATGAATTGGAAATGGAATCCCTCCAGATTTTCACACTTTCAGTCATTTGCTTCAAATCCATATGAAAAGGATATTGTTCAGTTACAGCGTCTGGGACAATTGACCAATCAAGATCATTCCAAACTAAATCCAGCTTCCTTAGCACATCATGTAGTTCCGTTACCTCATTGAGTAATTGTTCCTTCATTTACTTCTCTCCTTTCATAGATAATTACATTTTATTCAAGTCAGCTAGTATAACAGCCTTTAGAGATTGAACCAAGATATTCAGATACTTATGGACAACAATCAATTTATATTGTACTTCTTATTTTTATTATTGTTCAACTCATCAGAGTCTAAAAATTATATATACTGATCACAGTCCATAATCAGAAAATATGTATAGCAATCAATTTCAATTATTCATTTGACAACAATGATCCCGTATTTCACAAATTAATTTTCTCCAGTGTTATCAATAATAACAAATCATATAAAAAAACCACGTAGTAACGTGGTTTTTTTATATGATTATTTGTTTCTTACCATAGAAACGAAATTTTCTAATGACAATATTTTATTTCTGTAAGCACTTGGGAAACTATTTATATAAGGGCGAGGCACAACTAATGTAACTTTGTGTTTGTACATTTCATTTAGTTGATTTTCGGAGATTCCTTGCTGTAGTGTAAACAAGTGCTTTTCTTCAATACGATCAGCCTCATTCAAAATCTGCCGCCATCGGTCTTTACAAGTTGTTTTAGCTGCTAAAAAAAATAATTTATCTTGATTAAATGTATTGTCGTGATATTGAATTGCACCAGGAAAGATAAAATCGGGTTTTTTCTTATCTTCAGTAGTTACTTGAGAATCAACACTCAAATTAGCTATTCGAAAAACCTCGGTAAGATGATGTTCCAAAGACTTCCCGGCGCGACTTTTCCTTCTATTTAATAAGGTATTGGCACAAGCCACAAGCTCATCAATTGTATCAAAAGGAGTAGACATACGCTTTTGGTAACGATTAAATTCAAGAGCTTTGAAGAGCGAGAATTCCGTATCCAACCAATTTAGAATAAGACTATCCAGATCTGCATTCTGCTTTTTTTGGCTGGTTCGAAAAAACTCTCTTGCCTTACTAGATACTTGATAAGTATCCGGAAAATCAACTGTTAAACTTTGAATATACGATTGAAAAAGCTCCTCCAGTGTCGGTTTTTGTAAATTAACATTGGATAAATCAATCAAATTATTTGTTTGATCAGCAGTTATACCGACTGAAGAAAAGAATGATTCTATATCATCATCGCCTTGGATAATATACGCATGATAGTAATTAGTATCGATCTTTATTAAAACAAATAAGTCTCCTACATTTTCCGGCTTCAATAAGGAAAATCCGCGTCCAAAGCGAGTTATACGATATTCATTTCGTGATTTTTGACCGTAATAAATAAATCGACTATCAGTTTCAAAATCACCTTGCCACATAATTTTAACATTCGCATCCTTATTTTCACCTTTTACACCCGGATTATCGAACAATATATTCCAAGAATGGAGTGGTATATACAAACCCGATTGATGTCCACCCGTAGCTCCTGCATCATTTGAAGATATAAATTTACAAAAGGATAGCGGATTATTCAAACAATCCTGCACAGCATTCTCAAGTAAGGACATCGATCTCATTCCTTTCACACTAGTTAAATCAATCTATTCATGCAAAGAGTCTTAGGATTTGTGAATTATTACAAGTGAATCTTATAAAAACATGCAATCCTAGATTCGGTCCATTGAACCCATACTCTTCGTACTTAAACCTTATTCATACGTTTAACGAATAGCATCAGCATCATCGTTATTGCATTTTTTTTTGCAAATAGTATCTTCATCTAAGTTGTCAATTGTTACAGAATTTCTAAATCCAAAGTCATCTCCTAAAAACATCTCCACTTTCCATTCGCTCAGAATAGCTTTTAACCTTCTCAATGCCTTGCTTTCAATTTGTCTTACACGTTCTCGGGTGACCCCAAATATCCTACCAACTTTTTCTAGGGTGCGTTCTATTTCATCATCAAACCCAAATCTAAATCGGATAACATTTTCTTCTCTCTCGGTAAGTTTAGAGAATCCCTCCTCAAGAACCCTACGCAGCTCCCTACGGTACACAATTTCTTCAACAGACTCCTCATTCCAAAAAAGGTGGGAATCAGACTCCTGAATTTCCGATAGAGCTTCCAGTTCTTCCAACAATTCAAATGAGTTCTTTTCCAGTAAACAATGAATTGGGTATGTGTTTATCGTCAAAAATATATTCTCTGCTAAAATCCAATTCTTAACTATTTAATAGAAAAGCTATCCCAAAGAGTCGGGATAACTCAGCTCAATTATGATTTTCCGTTTAATTAATCAACCTACGTACGTACCATCTGCCACAACATAAGTTGTTTTATCTGCTGGTAAAGCTTTCGTAAGTGGAAAGCTCATTGCTATACTTAGAATTTCAAGTGAATTATCTATTTTAATAGGATATATAAGTAACACAGCAGTTTCTTTTTGACGTAATGAAACTTTGTCTGTTCTAGTTTGAATTTTTTTTTCAACAAAGAGGTCAATAAACTCATCATCTGTAACATGAACTGCTCGCATATGTCGCTCGCTATTTTTTTGACGTTCTGTTCTAGCAATTTTATACTCACCGAGATATTCATTTGATGAATCAAAACGGTTAGAAATTAAAACTATATTGCATTTTGAAAGCTCTTTATTTTTCGTTTCATTTTGAATAGCTTTAATATAATTATTCATTTCTAATGATCTCATGCTTGGTGTCTTAAAGGCTTCAAGTACCTCAATTACATGAGACATCGGTATCCCTAGCCATACCCTGTTACTTGCACTCATCTTCGGAGGAATGGTTAAACCTTTTAATAATTTTTCAATTATTTCTTTATTTTCTTCATTTATTTTTACATCTCTTGTAAAACTAGTATCCTGAAGCAATTGACCTGCCCAAGAGCTCTTCCTAGCAATTCTAAATCCATAGCGACTTTTATCTGCAGCTGTGAGCTTTAAGTTAATATTTCCCTTCTTCTTTTTTAGAGCTTTAATTTCTGGAGGTAATGAATCTGTTTCTTCAATCATATGAAGTTCATAATCATCGGGCGATATCTGTAAATTATGCATGTCTGTTAAATCATCCATTAATTTTCCAATTGTCTTTACAGTAGTCGCAAAAGCAACGATAAGATTTTGGGTTGTATATAATCGGCATAAATCTAAATACTTATCCTTATAACCGTACCATCGCCCCATCTGGGTCAATGTATCCTGCATTTTACTTTCACGTAAATAGTAACTTATTGTAAGACCATCAAGAGTAATTCCACGTGATAACTTGTTCCCACCTATAGCTATCACATATAAACCCTTTTCCTTATAATCTTCATAATTCAAAGTATCTTCTGATTCACCATTAATCTTCATTACTTCAATTTTGGATAGCACCTCTGGAATTATCTCAAGTATCTCTTCCCATTTTAAGTTTATAGGAGTTCCAGTTACAGCTAAAGAATTAGGAATAAAGTCAGTTTCAAACAGCGACTTTAATTCAAAATATAAGTTATCGTTTTGAGTAGCAATTTGTTGATTTAAGGCTTTTATTTCTAGCCTAACTGCTTGATAAGTGAGTTCCTGTACCCGATTAGTCATTTCAGTATGTATAAGCATAGAGTTATGCTCTTTTTCACCTTCCCGTAGTATTCTAATCGACGTTGATAATACAAATGCTTTAATTGCTTCTTTTAATCCTGTCGGCAATCCCTTCCTAGTCCTAAGGTAATCCGCGAAACCTTTTGGCTCGACTTTTTGGATTTTAACCAACGGTCTTGCTCTTCCATTAACTCCAAACCACTGGTTTGGCCCAACATAGTTTTTATCACTAGAAATTGCTAAAACAAAATCTCTTGGATATAAATCATGCCCATACTCAGGATGTTCGATCCTACGATTCACTAGTAAGTTTGCAAATGGAGTAGCTGTATAGGCCACATATGATTTGCGGTTAAAAACTTTCAGAAGCTTCCTAATATGCGCATTAATCGATGAAGGCACATAATCTGGATCGTTTGGACTCTTTCCTTTATTATTAGTTTTTTTCGTTTTTTTACCATAATAAGTATCAATCGAGGCCAAATCAGATTCGTCATCGATAATTAGAGCAGCTTTATTATCTACATTATTATTACGCAAAAGTTTTATTATTGATTTTAGATTATCATGATTTTTTTTTGTGACAATTATTAATGGATGATTCTTATCAACTGATATTTTCATACCAGTTTTTTCACCGTTTATATCGCCTGACGATGTTTTATCTGTAAGGCATCCTGTTAATACCGCATCATCCCAATAATTACCAATTCCAGTAGTTAAATTTTCTTCTGGGTCACCCTCATAAGATTTTTGACCAATAACATCAGAATCGATACGTATTTGCGTTTGTGATCGCAGGTCATTTTGTGAACCAGTCAAGACTATGACTATTTCATAATTATTGTCAAAAGCTAGATTTATTAGCGAGTTAAAATGCTCAGTCTTTCCAGACTGGACTTCCTTATATACCATACCTTTTACATAGAATTCACTTTCTGACATATGCTTAACTAAATGACCCATAATAACATTTAGTGAATAGTTAAGATTAGCTATTTGCCCATCAGATCGTTTTTTTTCTATTCGTAGAAATTCTTGATTAGCAATCCATCTTTTTTTATCAAAATGCACTTGATCGGATTTAGAATCCTCAGTTTGTAAAATAATAGTTTGATCTAAAAACTCAAAGTGTTCTTTGAAATGTTCAATGACGTTAATCATCACATCTTCAAAAGTAACAGTTACTTTTAACCCAACTTTATCATAGGCTGCTTTTAGTCCTTCAAGGGATGCTTCTATTTTATTCTTGAGAGCATTGTAATCTCGGATAACACCATTCCTTACATCTTCTTCCAAAAAAGATTTCACTATACTTATCTGATCCATATTCCCCGCCCCCAACCCATTCTGGTTAATAAAAATACTTTATAGTAAATTACATAAAAGTATAATCACACCTTTTATTCCCATTCACTAATACAAACTATTATTTCCATTTAAACTTTTACAATAAAGTACAGTGTAAATTCAAATGTAGATATTATTCCTATAGTACTAGTAAGAAACTATTTGCTTGGGAGTCCCTATGTATTATTTCCCTACCCTCACCATAAGCATCTAAAGCCTCACCAAATCCAACAACAATTTTAGTATCACTATATTTTCAATTGATACAGTATAGACTCTTATTAAATTTTTAAAGTTTTGCTATTCCCCAAATGTCAAAATAAGCTTTCTTGATCTTTCAAAACTTATCACTCCAAAAAGAAGTGCTTAATGATAGTAAAATTATACCACATTAACTAACAGTCTCTTCAACAAACTGATTTACTTAGATGTACAATTAGAAATAAGCAGAATTGCCACTATCGATCTTAATTTTTTTCATGAATATGTTAATTACATTAATGGACTCACTAGTCTGGATATTCATTAGAATAGAAAATGATCATTAACCTTCACCAGATGCAAATAAATCCGACAATCCAATTGAGATGAAATGGAGATGCGAATCGCTCCCGTCCCCATTCTTTCCAACTATCTCCAAGACACACTCAAAACCCTTGTCCAGTAATAATAAACCCACTACTACTTCTCCCCCACAAATCCGTATTACACGTTCCCCATTAAAATAAAGTCTTGCACAAATCACGATTTCTGCTCAAATCTCTACTCATTTTGACTAATTTCCCAAGCTTTTCCCCACATTTTTTATCACTTTTTTCTCTAGTCATATTAAAGATTTAATACTCCTGCCCCCTCCCTAATCGTTGATGGGAGAGGGTTCGGTAAGGATAAAGAGCATAGACTATATTATAACTGGCTCGAGTAGGGTAGAGAAAGTTTATTGCGGGGCTACACATTTCTTACAAGCAGTGCAACCGACTCTACATGCGTTGAGTACTCATTATGAACAAATCTTATACGCTATGCCCACTTTAGATGTTAAGAAAGACTTCAAATAATTGCAGTCTGCATTCTTTACCTCTCCTTAGTTTCGAAGTAGTTTGTATTTTAAACTCTAGCCGATATTCTTGTCAGATCTATAAAATAAGTCCGAATTGTAACTCCATTATTACTTCTATACATAATCGTCACAGCAATCTCCTCTAATGGTAGTTTTCCAAGGATAACTCGAACATAGACCAGCTAACAACAAAAAGAGCGGATTCAGCATAGGGCTGAATCCGCTCTTCCATTACTCATTTCAATTTAATCAATTAGCCCCGACTTCTGCAACAGCCGCTGAATCAGAACAGCCACTTCCGCACGGGTGACATTAGCCTTTGCCTCCAGCTTATTGTCGCCTCGGCCGCTGATTAAGCCTGCCTTGGAGGCTAGCGCCAGGCTGTCCTTAGCCCAGACGCCTATGTTGCCTGCATCTGTAAAGGCTGCGAGTATGCTTGTCGCATCTACTGTACCAGTTTTGTCCGCAAGGCCAGTTAACTTCATCGCTTTAGCGATAATGTTCATGGCTTGCTCGCGAGTGATTGGAGCATTCGGTTGGAATGTGCCGTCCTCAAAACCGGTGATCAGACCGTACTCGGATGCCGTTTCAACCGCCCCTGCATACCAGCTATTCGCTGGTACATCAGTAAACGTAGTCTTTCCTTCACCAAGTTTCAGTCCCAGACCACGTACGATGATCGCCGCGAACTCCGCTCGGGTAATATCTGCGTTCGGGTTAAACGTCGTTTTGCTCACTCCATTAATTACTAGACGAGATCCCATATCGTTCACTGCGTCCTTCGCCCAATGATTCTCCACATCCGCAAAAGTCAGCGGATGCCAGATCACCGAATACGAGCTGTTCGTCACACTCTTAATAACTGCGTAGTATTTGCCGTCCTTCAGAACGAATCTGGTCGGCACATGGCGTACTGTGCCATCTGGCTCCACAACGACGCCAGTCGTAATCCGGTTCGGATCAGTACCACCTGGAAGTGGCACTATCCGCTCTACGTAAGCATTGAACTGACTCACTTCCACTGTCGATGTACCGTAAGTAGCGGTAACAACGAAATCTAGTGACGGTGCAACGAGTGTAAAGCCACCTCTGCTTGCCGCACCCGCCACTACCTGGTTCATGGATGCTGAGGATTCGCTGATCGTAATCTTCAGTGTGATATCTTCCAGCTTCAAGCCATTTCCAAGTTTCTCAGCTAACGCACTGATGTTGATTTCGTCGGCTGGCAAAGTATAAGTACCTTTGCTTGTCTGAAACACAAGGGTAGCCGATGCGTTCTCCATGTTCTTGATCATCTGACCGTTTAGCTCAGCGACAATGATGTTGGAATCCAGCGTCACAGGAACGGTCACCACCGCCCCATTACCTTCCGCGTTCAACTTCGCTTGGAGTTTAGCTGGGTCGACGACGATAATAGTCGTTCCCACGTTTCCTACGGTCGTTGTTGTTGCTTTGCCCGCGTTCTCTTCTTTACCGTTAACGAGTACGATCACATCGGTAACAACTGTGTTCGCATTACCGGGGGTTGTTCCGCTATTCGAGTTGCTTCCGGATCCTGGGCTGACCGGATCAGTACCAGATGTTACGGTATCAGCCACCACAGCTGCTGTTGCACTACCGTATTTCACCACTTTGCCGTCAGCATCTACCTCTGCAATCCCAATCGTATCCCCATTGGCCGCAGGAACCAATCCCTCACTGCCTACAAGATTGTATCCAGTCAGGATATCTCCCACATTTGGTACGACGACGCTACCAGCGCCAAAGTTCTTATAAAAGAGCTTATGTCCTTCAGCTAGTGCAGGCGTAACAGTGATTTGCGTATAACCGTTATTGGCCGAGCCACTTGGATCGATAGAGATCACATTCAAGCCACCTGCAGGGTTAAGCATATTAATTGTAAAGGTCAGCGTGGTTGCCGGTCCCGCCGGAACGGACCCGCTAGCTACCACCCGTACCTTAACAATGTGCTCACCACTCAAGTCTGGTAAGTTGGTTCCGTCGTACTGTACGTATGGTCCGTCATCCACTGAAAATTCCATACTTGTGTCCAGACCGACAATCGTATTGTTCTGATCATCAGCCGTGACTTCAGGCGCGGACGGGATGACCGCATTCGAGTCATGAACGATAACTTGAGCGGCAATAGAAGCGAATGCTGTTGCCGTTGCCTTTTCCCGAACATAATACGTGTCCGGTGCAAGGTCAGTAATCATTGTGTCTGTAACTTCTGTCCAAAGACCCGTGCTGCCTATTTTGTATTCCATGTGGACTGTCAGATTCTGAATGGTGCCGTTATTAGCTCCATTGTACGTTACATCCGTAACGGTCACTCCTACCGGAGCCGCTGCACGAGCAGTAATGCTTAACGTCTGTACCGCACTGTCCGTAGTTGTTGAACCGTCACCTTTCTTAAGGATGCTCAGTGATGTTCCCAACCAACTGCTTTCTATTTCCAGCTTTCCGTCTACTGACACCGTAATCGCTGTATCGTTTACCATGTATGAGCCACTTGGCGTCAGACCTGCCAACTGTTCTCTAGCATAGTCGATGACGGCTACTGGTGTCGCTTCTGGCATTTTCGTGAATGCCGATACCGTCACTTGCACCGTAGCCGAGGTAAATGAAGTCGCTGTTGCTTTCGTCCGCACATAATACGTGTCTGGAGTAAGTCCCGTCACGCTTGTACCCGGTACATCTGTCCATGCACCTGCTGTACCTTTCTTGTATTCCATCGCACTAGTAACATGGATGAGCGTACCATCGTTCGTGTTCATTCCCGTTTCACCCGTTGCTGTCACACCCGTCGGCGGCACTGAACGGGACGGAATGCTTAACGTCTGCGCCGCGCTATCCGTTGTCGTCGAGCTGTTGCCCGTCTTCACGATGTTTAGCGATGTTCCTATCCAACTACTATTAATGTCCAGCTTACCGTCTGCTGTCGCCGTAACCGCTGAACCATTTACCGTGTACAAGCCACTTGGCGTCAAACCTGTCAACTGCTCTGCCGCATAGTCAATGATGGCTGCCGGTGTTGCTTCCAGCGTTGGCACGAACGTAGCCACCGTCACGATCTTCGCTTCTGACGCAAATGCTGTCAAAGTCGCTTTCGTCCGCACATAATACGTATCAGGAGTAAGCCCTGTTACGGTTGTGCCTGACACATCCGTCCATGCCCCTGCTGTGCCCTTCTTGTATTCCATCGCGGTTGTTACGTTCGTCAATTTGCCATCGTTGGCATTTATCGCCGTTTCATCTGTCACCGTTACACCAGTCGGCACCCCTGCACGGGACGGAATGCTTAACGTCTGCGCCGCACTATCCGTTGTCGTCGATCCATTGCCTTTCTTCACAAGGCTCAGCGACGTTCCTAACCAACCGCTATCAATAGCTAACTTGCCATCAGCTGTCGCTGTTACCAAAGCTCCGTTTACTGTGTACGAGCCATTTGACGTCAAGCCTGTCAGTTGTTCGGCCGAATAATCAATAACGGCTGCCGGTACCACTTCCGGTGTTGCCACAAAAGCAACCACCGCCACTTGCACTGAAGCTGACGCAAATGCCGTCGCCGTCGCTTTCGTCCGCACATGGTACGTGTCCGGAGTTAGTCCCGTTACGGTTACACCCGTCACATCTTTCCATGCACCTGCCGCACCCTTCTTGTATTCCATCTCCGTTGTCACGTTCGTCAAGGTACCATTGTTAGCATTTATCGCCGTTTCGTCTGTCGCCGTTACACCTATCGGCGCCCCTGGACGGATCGGAATGCTTAGCGTCTGCGCTGTGCTATCCGTTGTCGTAGAACTATTGCCCTTCTTCACGATGCTCAGTGACGCCCCCAACCAACTGCTGCCAATAGCTAATTTGCCATCAACTGTCGCTGTCACCAAGACGCCGTTTACCGTGTACGAGCCGCTTGCCGTCAAACCTGTTAACTGCTCAGCCGCATAATCAATGGTGGCTACCGGTGCCGCTTCCGGCGTTGGCACGAACGTAGCCACCGTAACGCTCTTCGCTTCTGAAGCAAATGCCGTCGTCGTCGCTTTCGTCCGCACATAATACGTGTCCGGATCAAGTCCCGTTACGGTTACACCTGCTACACTCGTCCATACACCTGCTGTACCTTTCTTGAATTCCATCGCGGTTATCACGTTCGTCAATGTACCATTGTTAGCACTGATCTCCGTTTCATCCGTCGCTATCACACCAGTCGGCGCCTCTGCACGTGACGGAATGCTTAGCATCTGCGCCGCGCTATCCAATGTCGTCGAGGCATTGCCTTTTTTCACGATGCTCAGTGACGTCCCCAACCAACTGCTATCTATCGCTAGCTTGCCATCAATTGTCGCCGTTACCAAAGCGCCGTTTACTGTGTAGGAGCCATTTAGCGTCAAGCCCGTTAACTGCTCAGCCGCATAATCAATGATGGCTGCCGGTGTCACTTCCGGTGTTGCCACAAACGTAGCCACCGTCACGCTCTTCGCTTCTGACGCAAACGCCGTCACCGTCGCTTTTGTCCGGACATAGTACATGTCCGGATCAAGTCTCGTTACGGTTGCACCTGAAATATTCGTCCAAGTACCCGCCACACCCTTCTTGTACTCCATCGCAGTTGTTACGTTAGTCAATGTACCATCGTTAGCACTTATCGCCGTTTCATTCGTCGCCGTTACACCAGTCGGTGCCCCTGGACGGAATGGAATAGTCAGCGTTTGTGCCGGGCTATCCGTTGTCGACGAGCCATCGCCTTTCTTCACGATGCTCACTGACGTTCCCAACCAGCTGCTGTCTATAGCCAGCTTACCATCCGCTGTCACCGTTACCGCTGTACCGTTGTTAACCGAGTAGGCGCTGTTTGGCGTCAGTCCGGTGAGTTGCTCAGCCGCATAGTCAATGATAGCCGCTGGTGCCGGAGCTCCCGTCTCAAATATTTTAGCGGTTATTCTATAATGATCAGCATCCGTATTATCGGTTGTCACCAAGACAAGCTTGTCACCAAAGGTGGGATACAATTTGAAGCTTGGATAATATTCCACAGCGTACATCCAAGTGGCTTCATTGAAACCCTGCATAGCCACCGGAGCGGAATCCACCGGCTGATCCGATGTAAAGACTAAGTTACCGTCATTGTCATAATAATTCAGGTAAGCATACTGCGTTCCCGACCATTCTTTAAAGTTGTTGTACGCATCATTGATGGCATTGGTAGAAGTGGGGTCCGTACTTACGGTTACAAAGCCCGGGTTTGCACCATCCCTATAAATAGCAGCCGAAGATTCGCCTAGAGAGCCACTTACTGTAAAATCACCCTTACTCGTACCGTTCTTATCATATAAAGAAACCGTTGATGAGTCGTTTCTATAGTTATATTGGCTGAACATGAAATTCCCGTTGTTCAACGTGGATAGAAACAGCTGTTTTTCATCCGTTCTTATTCCTTTATTAATCGTATTTAACAGAGTCCCACTATTACTGAATATTTTCAGATAAACAGTATCCGTCTGGGGTCCTACTCCTGAATTGTAAGCAACCATATATACACCGTCTCCAGCGGATACATTAGACATGCTCGCATTATGGGAAACCAGAAGTATTTCTCCCGAAACTGGGTTACCCTCAACAGTGAACACACGCGTAGCCGTGCTAATATTGTCGTTCCGTTGCCAGGAAAAAGCTATATTGCCGTCAGACAATTCCGTTATAGAGACAAAGCGCGTGAGTGCCGGGGTACTGGCGGCAGAGTATGTATTAATCTGTGTCTGACCGACCACCTTTTGTCCTGACTGGTTTAGCACCATGAAATAGGCATTGGGAGTACTCTCCCTAACGGTTCCCAATTGCAAATTGTTATCGCCGCTGTCGCTTTTATGGTAAGTAATCAGAATCCTTCCATCACTTAGCGCAAGCATATTCACATCAATCATTTTGTAATAGGTATCCATTAGACTACTCAGATCAACATCTGATCTAAGTGCTCCCGTGCGGTCAAAAATCTTTAAAAAATAAGAATAAACATAGGAATTGCCTTGATAAGCGAATGTGTTCAACACTACTGCGGTACTTCCGTCAGGAAGAACATCAACATCAGAAACATTCTTACCCGAGGCGTTTGTAACTGGAGTCTGAATGGGAAAGTCCACCGTTTTGGTGAATGAGGGGATGGCAGCGTATGCCCGGAGTGAAATCATCGGTAGCAGTCCAATGACTAATATAAAAGCCAATCCAATCTTGCCTAACTTTTTTAACATTGCTTTCCTCCTTGTCGAATGACTATTCATATAATTGTTAACGCTTCCGTAATTGCAGTTAATACAGAAAAGCAGATTTCTATCCTATTATATCGACATTTCTTAGAAAATAGTTTATTTTTCGACAAAAAAATACGATAAATCACAAATTTATTGTGACTTTAGTCATATATATTTGTGATCAAAGAGAAAATCATGGATTCGCACATTAAAAAAGCCCTCTCTGTCCACTAAACAGATTAGGCTGTCACGTTTTGAATTCCACATCCTGATTGCCGATGAAGAAGACAATCTATGATCATAGTTCTAGTTAAAACAAAAAACCGAGAAAGAGCACTTCATTTAAAAGTGTCTATTTCTCGGTTATGGTTTATTGATCCATTATTTTAATTAGTTAGGTTGCTCTTCCATCGCTCTAATGGATTCATCCACCTTTACCATCATGGAACATTCGACTCTTTTGCGGAAGACGTCACAGCTGAAGTCATAGGTTCCGACCAGAGAACCCGTCGCGTGCAGTGCATTGGCAGGACAACCACCGCTGCAGTAGAGTTTAGCCCAGCAGTCCTTGCATTCCGGCTTCGAGTAGCAGTTGCTCTCTTTGAATTGACATTGCAGCTCAGGCTTTGTGATGCCATCCCAGAGGTTCCCCATGCTATACTCTTCATCCCCTACGAACTGGTGGCAAGGAAAAAGCTCTCCCCAAGGGGTGACGGCAAGATATTCGGTTCCTGACCCACAGCCAGTGATTCTCTTCTGGATGCAAGGCCCTTCTGAGAGGTCAAGCATGTAGTGATAAAAGGTAAACCCCTTGCCTTGTTCACCGCGACCGATCATTTCCTTGGCGAGAATTTCGTACTGGTTGTATATCTCCGGCAGGTCCTCCTCGGTAAGTGCATAGGGCTCCTTTGGATCACAGATGACCGGTTCCATAGAGATTTTGTCAAAACCAAGGTCTGCGATATGAAATATATCGTTGGTGAAATCGACATTGTTACGAGTGTAAGTTCCTCGAACATAGTACTCTTGGTCCCCGCGCTTACGAACGAATTCCTTGAACTTCGGAACAATATGATCGTAGCTGCCTTTTCCGTTAACCGTTTGGCGCAGCCGGTCATGAACCTCTTTTCTTCCATCCAGACTCAATACGACATTGTACATTTCCTGATTTAAAAACTCGGTGACCTCATCGTTCAGCAGCATCCCGTTCGTCGTGAAAGTGAAGCGGAACTTCTTTTTGTATTCTTGTTCTTTACTTCTTGCATAAGCTACGATCTGTTTAACCACTTTCCAAGCTAAAAGCGGTTCTCCGCCGAAAAAGTCGATGTCCAGGTTTCGATGATGACCCGAATTTTCAAGCAGGTAATCGATAGCTTTTTGTCCAACCTCATAGCTCATGATTGCTCTATCTCCGTTGTATTTCCCCTGGCTGGCGAAGCAATAGTCGCATGACAGATTACAGGTATGCGCAACATTGAGGCAGAGCGCTTTGACATAAGTTTTTCGCTTTTTTAAATCAAACGAGAGGTTCTCATACTCATCTTTTGTAAAAAGCTGACCATCTTTTATAAGCTCCTCGATATCCACGATGGTTTCTCGAATGTCGCTCTCAGAAATACTGGAATCATGCTTATATTTATCCATCATCATGGTCACGATTTTGTCGACAGGAGTTTTCTCATAAAGTTCTATAATTTCATATGCTAGGTCATCAACAACATGCACCGAGCCACTGTAAGTGTCGAGCACGATATTGTATCCGTTTAGTTTATATTGATGAATCATACTTACTAATCAAGCTCCTTTTGCACACAAGTAGAAATGGCTTTGCCATCCTATAGAGGAAGCGTCCATTTCTTAAAAATAGCCGCCCATCAACAGAGCAATGGGCGGTAAAATTTCGAATCTTATCTGTTCATTGCATTTTCACACTTCTGGTTTGCAACGCCGCAGGAAGTTTTACAAGCGGACTGGCATGAGGTCTGGCATGCGCCGCATCCGCCGTGTTTTGCGGTATCCATCAGTTTACGGGTGCTCAGTGTTACGATTCTTTTCACGATAAATAACTCCTTCTGTAATTTCTTGTGATCACTTTCACTTAATTTCCATGGAACATCGTAGCAACCTGACGTAAGTACGTCTATGATTCCCGTCACCTAGCAGAGCAGAGAGGGATTAAACATAAGCATCAACGTTAATTTTGGTGCATTCTTTCATGCTTGTGATCGTAGGATGCCGTAGCAGGAACCAGAGTCAGAGCAATGCTAAAAAAGTGACTAAAGAAACAAAAAAGAGACGGCAATGATGCCATCTCTTTAACAACGATTTTTTCTCATACTTGTCGGTAAAGTCCAATAAATATAAGGATTTCATAACACTGTATCCTTCCTTACCAGTAGAACGACACTCTCCGATTCAATATGCACATTATGCGAACATCCCTCTCATTATCATGGCTATTGTTATGGCGGGAAGAAGTCGCGTAGAATTAGGGATTCTTGTAGGGAGTGTTTCTTGAATATTCCATGAAGTTATTTATTTTCATAATGAACTACGCCTTAGTTCATAAAAATATTGCACACTTGGATGCTTTAACTTCATCTTCTCGCTCATGTTTAAAATTCGCTTTTTCCCAACTCGTCTGTCCACTAAAGCTAGAATATTCAATAAGATATCGTCGCTTTCTAAGCTCTCCTCAATGGAAATAGATAAATACTTAGTAGCTATAACAATAAAATTCGATTTACTTAATGACGTCTGTGCTGACAAAAGCTCCTTTGCAACCTCTGATATTTTTCTGCTTCTTGCAATGACTATTAAACGATCCTCCGGGATGATCCCCTTACTATCTTTTCTAACCGCTTCAATGTCTTCATGGTTGATAGGAATTTGAAGATCTGAATCATTCTTAATCTCCTGCTCCGTCTGATACCATCTAATTGAGCTAGTTCTATCATTCATATTAAGTACGTTCTTTTTATCTACCGAAATATAACAATTCCCTGATTTATCAGGTAAATAACGGTAACTGCTTGCGCGATATTCAACCCTGCCGTATAACGCAGGACAGAGAAAACTCTCCAGTTGTTGCTTCAATTTGCTCCAGGACATGTATCCTCCTATGTTTTATGTTATAAATACCTGTTGAGGCAATCGTTCTATTATACAATACATAATACAATCCCACTAAAACCTGAATAATATCTTGATACTGTACATAGAAACAAGCCGATTAGGTATAGACCCCGTGGTCTGGCACCTAATCGGCTTGTTATGTTACACCTCAAACGTTTTTACTTCAGTTATTAGTCTTACTCGGACAGATAATTCGATAACCGGTACAGGAAGTTTCAGCGCGGGTCGTATTTCTGCTTGGATGGATTATTTCTCCATTACTTATCGTGACCTTTACCCGGGTTTTCTTTTGAGTATTCAAAGGTCACTTTTACAGGCTCGCTCATATAGCCAGTTGATAGATACGCCTCATTGGTTCCTTTTAAATTACCCGTAAGTTTGAATGTGAATTGGAAGCTTCCCGCGACTGTACTCTTCGTCTCATCTTCGAGTTGAACCTTGCCTTTCGGATCAAGCACCTTCAACTTCACATTTGTAAGGACGCCATTCATCAGCAATCCATCAATCGTTACTTTTTTCGCTTCCTCGTCAACCTTTACTTGTATGCCCTCAATGCCCTTCACGTCTACAGCGCCCGAGAGGTTATAGACACCAAACTCGTAGATGGAATATCCGTAATCGGTTGCTCTTTTTATGCCTTGTAACTTCATGTATCTTGCCTTGACCGGGTTGAACTGAATCGTTTCTTTGCCATCATGCGCGGTAATAATTCCGTCATTAGGCATGACATTGATCCAGTTCTGCTTATCGTTCGACACAAGAATTTTGTATTTATCGGCACGAGCATATTCCCAATCTATTCGAACCGTATCCATTTCCTTCACTTCATCGAGATCGACCAGGAACCAAGTATTGTCCACGTATTCACTCGCCCATCTTGAAGCAGGGAATCCATCGACGGCTTTAGCCGGTGCATAATTCGCATTATTGCCTTCGGTCGATGAAGCTTCTACCGTTTTATTCTGCGCCAAATTGCCTATCAGGTAATAGACATTTTCTTTCAGCGTATTGTACGCCTCATCTTTTATCGTACCTGCCTTCTTGAATTCATCCAGCTTTGCGTTAAAGCCTTGGAGATACTTGGTGACTTGCGCTGCATCTTTCCCTTCATAGCGCTTCATCATTTCCAAATAGTTGTTCAAAGAACGCACCGTTGCAGAATTGGTAAATTGCTTCACTTGTTCGAAGCGGTCGACTAACGCTTTCATACCAGATGCATTTGTCGTTGCTTCGATAACATATGACTTTGTCACCATATGCCCCGCCGTAACGGTAATGTTAAGCTCATGCTTGCCAAGCTTGCCTGCAAGCGAAATAACGGTACCCGCTGTATAAGGCTTGCCGTCATATGTCGCCGTCACTTTCGTCAGACCATCATCCGTTCTAAGCTTCCATGTAAAGGATACGGATTCTGAATCGGGCAGCTTCATCCCGCTCTGGAAAGGCTTGTCGTTCATCTGCACGTCTACCTCGGAAGGCGGAGCCTCGTTGACCTGATACGTTCCTTTAACAAATTGATACAGCCAGTCGTAAAGAACGCGTGTCGCTGGATCTTTACTTACCGCGGTGTTATAGACTGCATTGTTGCCTTGGTAATACGATTTGAAGCCATCCTTCATGAGCCCTGTCTTCGCACCGCTGTTCAAGTAATCGATATACCGCTCGCGGAACACGCCGTCCGTCAGCATCCGATCATCGAACTCGAGTTCATTGGACATGCCATACTGCTTCGCCAGATTCGCAGAATCCTCCAAGCGCTCGATATCCGTCGGCTCGAAGAAGTAGTTCGGTTGGATCGTCACCGCATCGAAGCCGACATCCTTCCACATGAACGCTTTATAAGCGAAGAAGTGCGGAATCCAGAAGAACTTCAGGTCCTTGCCGCTAATTTGCATGTCATGCAGGGTGCTGCTCACCGAACGGATCAGATCCGGTCCGGATTGGCTTGTGCTGATTTGCTCTTCGAACCAGTACATACCTACAAGCTCGAGGTTAGCGTAACCTTTTGCTTCCCATCTCGATTTGACTTGCTGCAGCCACCATTGAACTGCTTTTTCACGGTTCGCAAGGGCTTTCTCTTTGCCAACGGAATCATTGAAGTTCAGCGATTCTCCACCTTGTTCAATAGCTCCGAAATTAGTGATCGATTCACCTGGATCCGGAATCATGAGGACAACCTTTTCCTTCACGCCAGACTCGTTCAGCGCATCGGATACTTCCTTAGCCGCTGCGTTTAACGCATCCATATCACCGCCTACCGCAAAGGTCTTATCCAGATACCATTGCCAATCTTCAAGATAAGCCCGCCCGCCGAAATCACGACCTGGATTTGGAGAGTTAATGCCAAGATACAGGACGCCGTCGAAGAGTCGATCCTTAATCTTGCCGTCCTTATCGACATAACTAATGTTCGGAATGATCCGTTCTTTCGTCCAGATGCCTAAGTCATTCGCATATTGCCCGTTATACAAAAGTCCAAGATGCTCTATACCCGCTGTCGCTTCGCCTGCCGCCAAGAATTTCGGCGTATGCGTTGGAACAGTTACGGCTCCGGCAACTTTGCCCTCTTCACCGAGGATTTCAATCTCATCCACGAAGGTCATTGCACGCGTATGCATTGTGAATGTTACTTTCACGTACCGAGCATACGCGATTTTCGCATCTGGGCCGATCGCTTTAATACCGTCCTTGCTGCCATCCCACACATAGGTCTCCGTGTATTTACCATCATTCCACAGCTTCTGCGTGGCATTGTCTTTGAGCAGTCCCCAGTTCACCTTGTCATCAGAGACGTACATCGATACCGTGAGTGGCACGAGTACATTGTTCGTTGGCCAATCTTCGAGGAAATTGGCTTTAATACCCGTGAGTGATTTCTTCGCCCCCAAATCAAACACAACTTCGCGTGTCTTACCCAAATGATGTCCAACCCATGCTACGTCGGATCTATTGCTTGCCCCATATATACCATCCGTAAGTGTGTTGCCTTCATCCGGATAGGAAGCTTCCGGCTCTCGCGACCACTCATAAGATAAGCCCGCTGCAAGATTGTGATATACCGCCCCATACACTGACGCAATAACACCCTCCGTACCCGCTCCCGGTAGGTGTGATGGATTCGTCACCTCGACCGGATCGGCTTCGCCCGGCGGGTTCGCTGGTGTCTGTTCCTCTGTCTGTGTAGGCGGCAGCGCCTCTTCCGCTTGCGCGATCGGCATCATGGTTACGATCATGATCGCAACCATGATGAGAGCTACCCATTGTCTACTCCTCTTCATATCGTACGAACTCCCTTCTGATTCTTGAGTCAAGAAACATCAATCTCCTAAATGGTATGCGCTTCCATTTCAGCTTACCTCGATGCTCTTTCCTCCCTTCCGAGATTCCGACACGTCATAGAAGCTTATAACATATGTCAATGTCCTTATAGTAACATTATGAAAAGTGGCCTTTCTTTCAAATAGATAATTAATGACATTGGGTATACACTTGTTGACATGAAGGCCTTCACGTCGCGTTTTTATAGGTATAAAGATAGCGCTTACCTCCTAAGGTCCTACCTATTTTCTATCAATGTCCTCTAAACAATCCGCCACATAAAAAACGCAACCCCTCGAGGCTGCGTCGTGTTTATATATGGTGGCGCCTAATTACTGCGGCGTTCTACTAAATTGATGCCCTATCCATAACCGAACGGATGCTTTTTGTACTCTAAGGGGCTTGAGCCGACTCTATTTTTGAACACACGACTAAAATAGTACTGGCTCTTATACCCTACCTTCACGGCCAGATCCCCGATTTTGATATTCGGCATTACGTCATCCAGAATCTCCTTCGCCTTCGATATCCGGAGCTCGGTGACATAGTCAAGGAATGAAGCACCGATTTCTTGCTTCATACGCTTGCTAAGATAGGTTTGGTTGATATGAAATAGCGCTGCTACTCTAGTAATAGACAGCTCCGGATCCTGATAATGACTGTCAATATACTCGATCACTTTTTGGATAAGCACTGTTCCATCCCCTGTATACCCGGGAAGCCCCAGCTCCTTATCCACCCTGCTTTCATGTGAATGCAAAGGATATTTTGCCTGAAGATGCTCATCGATCCGATGAAGCAGCTTGTTCAGATCACTCTTCGGCACAGGTTTCAATACATAATCGAATGCTTGCAGTTGCACGGCTTGACGCGCATATTCAAAGTTATCGTAGCCGCTGATGATGACAACCAGAACCGACGGACAGCGTTCGCGCAATATATTCATCAGATCGAGCCCATTCATATTCGGCATGTTGATGTCCACAAGACATACATGTGGTGGGGCTTCCTCCACCATATTCAATGCTTCGTTTGCACTTTTCGCTTCTCCTGCAACCTCAAAAAGATACGGACTCTCCTCAATGTATTGTCGCAAGCCTTTGCGAATGATCGTTTCATCATCGACGATGACAATCTTCCACATCTTCATTCCACTCCCCGTCCAAAGGTATTCGAATGACCATAACGGTAATGCCATCTTCGCTCTTCACTGCAAGGCCATATGGCACCCCGTAAGCTAGTCGAATGCGATGGTTTACACTGTATAGCCCAAAGCCTGTGGCAGAACGATCATATTTATCATCAAGAAGGGCTTGATTCATCTGTTCAAGCTTCTCTTCAGGAATCATAACCCCATTATTTTCAACCTTAATGACCAAATAATCGACCTGTTTATATGCTGTGATCGAAATTTTGCACTTTTGATCCCCAAGTGGCTTAATCCCGTGATAAATCGCATTTTCTACCAACGGCTGCAGCATGAAGCGAACGACTTGGCACTGAGCAAGCTTTTCATCATATCGAAGCTCGTAGTCCAGAATCTCCTCATATCGTACGCCTTGAATATGAAGATAACTCTCGACATGGTACAACTCCTGATCAAGCAGAATGTAGGGACTGCCTGTGCCAAGCCCTAATCGAAAATACGCGCTAAGCGCTTCCACCATCTCCACCACATTGTCTGCTCCATGTTCCGTTGCCATCCACTGGATCGTATCCAATGTGTTGTATAAAAAATGCGGCTTGATCTGCTCATGAATCAGTCTGAGTTCCATCTCCTTTCGGTCCTGCTCCACAGCGTATAATTGAACAAGCATGTCATTGAAGCTTCGCCCAAGATCGCCGATCTCATCCGAGCGCGTAACATCTGCTCGTATGGTTTGGTTGCCGTTCTGCACATTTTCCATTACCTGGCGAAGCGACTGAATTGGACGAATAATGGAAGAAGCAAGCAGCATCAGAAAGACGATAAACGCACTACCGATAAGAACGCCTACCAGCAATGCAGTCCGCTGGGTTTTGATCACCGCTAGCGATAGACTTGAATTCGGTACTTCGAGTACTAGCTTCCAGCCTTCCACATTTTGAATTGGAGCCTCAAATACACTCATGTTCTTCTTATCTGCTGCATCCTCCGCTCCATCTCCTTCACCCAGCTCTCTGCAATCGATGATAAGCTGGCCTGACTGGTCATATAGCATTACATCTTGAGCAATCTCCTTCATCTTCTTGACGGAGACGGCTGCGGCAATATAAGCTACTTCATCATTCACCGATGGATTCACGCGATAGAGAATGACGACGATTTCAACTGCATTCGCTTTGGATACGATCGGATTACTCACCACATAATTGGAATCTGAATTTAGCAGTTGTTTTCGATAGTAGGGTCGGTTTAGTATCGAAAAAGGCTTGTCCCTTGCTGACCAGGAATTTCCGTGAATATCCACCACGCGTATGGATTCGTACTCTACTTGCTTCTTCACCTCGAACTTATCGATCTCTTGCAGCAATTCATCTCGTGTCCACTGATGGTCCGAAGCTAGAGAAGCAAGCATGTCTATCTCTCCAATGCGCTGATTAAACCAATAATCAATCTGGTCGCTGCGTGCATTAACCACTTGCTGCGTTAAGTTCTTATTCAAAGGGACAACCGTATGGTTCATCTCCAAATATATTGTTACAAGCAATGCAACGAACAGCAGCAAGAAGCAGCCTCCTGCGATTAACGTAATTTTTAAGTGAATTGATTTCATTGTAATCATAGCCCTTCACAATATCCGTTTCTTACATGCCCGAAAAAGACAAAAAAACGCTAATCTGTGCAAATACATAATGCTGTACTAAATCTATAATAGGTCTTGTGCATATTTTCACATGAAATAACATTCATGTCTAGGCTAGAGATAAGGGATTTGCCTAGCAAATCTTCCTCTCCCTAGTGTATGTAACCAATTCACAACAGAATGAAGGAGATATTATGCGAACTCACACGAAAAAGCTGTTATCTATTCTACTAGTCCTCAGTCTTATGTTCACGCTTGCTGCCTGCGGCGGTAAAGATGCAGCACCCGCTGCAGATGCAAACGGAGTTCAAGTCTTTGAAGGAGTTGGGCAAGGTAAACATGGCGATATTAAAGTACAAGTTTCCTTATTAGATAACAAGATCACTGACATTAAAGTAACAGAGCATAAGGAAAATGAAGTACTTGCAGAACCTGTTTATACGCAGCTCAAGCAAGATGTCATGGCAACTAACAGCGCAAAAGTTGATGCCATTAGCGGATCTACGGTTACAAGCAAAGGATATCTCGAAGCCATTCAAGATGCAATTACGAAGTCTGGACTTACCCTTGTCGCTGGCGCTGCAGTCAGTGGAAACAAAGACAAAGAAGAAGCCGAGCAAACCTATGATGTTGTCGTCATCGGTGCCGGGGGTGCTGGCTTTAGTGCGGCTATCGAAGCGAACAGCGCTGGAGCTAATGTAGTTCTGCTCGAGAAAATGCCAGCTGTTGGCGGCAACACATTGATCTCCGGTGGTGAGATGAATGCGCCGGACAACTGGGTTGAACGTGCTCTAGGCATCACAGATGACACGGCTGAATTGTTCTATAATGATACGATGAAAGGCGGAGACAACCTCGGGGATCCAAAGATGGTTCGTATTCTTGCCGACAATGCTCTAACATCTGCCGAATGGCTGCGCGATGAGATCAAGGTAGAGTTCTTACCTGATCATCTGTTCCAATTTGGAGGCCATTCCAGAAAACGTGCGTTGATTCCTGTAGGTCATACAGGTGTTGAATTGATTACTAAGTTAAAAGCCAAAACAGACGCTGATCAAATCACGATCAAAACGAATATGAAAGCCGAAACCTTGCTGAAGGACGAAAGCGGCAAAATAACAGGTGTAACTGCGACTTCAGGTACTGGCGACAAGATCACATTCCATGCGAACAAAGGCGTCATCATCGCTACCGGTGGTTTTGGATCCAATGTAGAGATGCGTAAAAAATATAATCCTAAAATGGATGAAAAATATATGTCTACCGATACACCAGGATCTACAGGTGACGGTATCGTTATGGCAGAAACGATTGGCGCCAAACTGACAAACATGGAGAGTATTCAAACGTATCCAATCTGTAATCCTGAGACAGGTGTTATTTCCCTGGTTGCAGACTCCCGCTTCGATGGTGCGATCCTGATTAACCAAGAAGGCAAGCGCTTCGTTGAGGAATTAGAACGTCGTGACGTTATTTCTAAAGCAATTCTTGCCCAAACGGGCGGATATACGTATCAATTATGGAATCAAGGCATTGAGGATATTGGTAAAACGATCGAAGTTCATAAAGACGAATACGATCAACTCGTTAAACAAGGCTTGCTCTTTAAAGCCGATACGATTGAAGAGGCGGCTGATTTCTTTAAAATTGACGTGAACACTTTGAAAGAAACGATTAATAAAGTAAATGATTATGCGAAAACAGGTAAAGACCTTGATTTCAAACATCGCGGTGGATTGAAATCTCTTGAAAAAGGCCCTTACTACATTGAAAAAGCTGTACCATCCGTTCACCATACAATGGGCGGATTGGTGATCGACGAGAAGACTCGCGTATTGAATGAAAAAGGCGAAGTCATCCCTGGGCTGTTCGCTGCAGGTGAAGTAACAGGGGTCATTCATGGTGCAAACCGTCTTGGCGGTAATGCCATCGCTGATATCTTCACATTCGGCCGGATTGCAGGTAAACAAGTTGTAGCAGAGTAATCTTATGTTTGTGTAACTGCTCTATTAATAAGTTAGCCTTAAAAAAATGCAAGATAGTTTGTTGAGTGCAGGTTGACTGCTAACTTTCAAGCTGCCCTCTATGACATAGCAAACCGCCCTGTAAGCAACATTGCGAACAGGGCGGTTTTTTATGGTGGAGCCTAGGGGCTACGCTCGTCTAACTCTCTGCTATTTTATCGTTCTCCGTTAGTGGAATTAATATTGTCCAATTATTTAGTGTCTACTTGACAAGGGTTCCTCACCAACAAAGCTACCGACTCCACATGCACCGTATGCGGGAACATGTAACACTAGGATGTGGGCTGTTGCAATCCGCAGAAACCTTGATTTGACAGGCTTTTCAACAATGCTCATCCGTTCCGCGATGCTGATTTAGGTGCATTTCTGTTGATGTTTTACATCAATTTCACATCAATTTGTCCCTTACTGATGACCTCATCGCTGCCAGGATTCTTATTACTGCGAAAGTTAGTCTAAATAACTGTTTCTTTAATCATACCATTTATTGTATCTAGATATGTATTCTCCACTAATTGCTCTTTTTGAGATAAATTCGAGAAGGCTTCACTTTAAAGAATTTTCCTTAACAGCTTTGTTGCTCTATCGATCTCGGTGTGTATACTAATACTTCCCGTTGCCCCTTAATGTGGGGAGAAGGGACGTTACGCTTATCTAACCCCAACTGGCGCCAAGTACCAATCCAGACTCCATAACTGGATGCTATCTCCAAGTCTGCTGTTCTTAAATGCCTGGTTTTATGGGCTTTCGTAATTTAGGTTTAAAGTTAAATTAATGGGGTATTGAGAATAATATAAATCAATGAATTCTGACACAAATATGATACAAGCTAACCGCTCTACCCGATCGACTGTGATTGGTTTTCATTATTCTTAATTCAGAATACCGATATTCATCATCAATACTTGTATCTGATGAGAGCAAAGGTGCAGTATAGCTGTGATTCCTCACATGCGCAGAATATCTTTCCCAGAACGAATTGAAGTCCGCAATTTTGACGTAAGATAGGCATACATTGAATTTATTTCCTGAAGTATCATATGAAAAAATCTTATCCAAATGTTTGTTAATATTGCTTGTGTTTAAAGAATCAAGGTTCATTGCTTCAATAACAGTAAACGGTAGTCCGTCTTTTGACACGAATATATCTAGTTCACCAGAATCTTTGCCCGACGAAGAACTTCCACGCCTAGTTTGGTCTTTTATGGTATAACCGATAGCTCCAAGTATGTCACCGATATAGTCGTTACGCTCATCTTCATTTGCATCAGAATAATGCTTTCTTGCTTGTAAATTGGAACAAGCCAAAACTAGATTTTTGACAAAAGATTCTTGCGAGCCGAGATCTTTTGTAAAATTCATGGAAAGAGCTTTGTGGCTATTTCTTAACTTTATTACAAATACATTTCTTCCACTAATATCTACGTTTTCGTATTCTGCTTCGATTGCAAAGGATATAAGGTTCAGTGCAGTCGCAATGGGTTCTTTAGCTCTGTCTTTCGTCGTGGGACTTAATCCATCAACCGCGTAGTTGTTGATGAGCTTGGATACACCCATCACAATATACCCGTATTCTTCTGAGTTATCCAAGCAACGCAACATAAGCAATGCCAATTCATAAGGCTTCAACTCCATGCCTACACCGACTAAATTTTTTGATGATGTTGTACTTAACAACGTACTGATTGTGTCTCTATCAATCATTGTCCTTTAAACTCCTTAACGGAATTTTGTTTACCCCTGTCAACTTCAGTATTCTGCCAAGAGTAATTTTTTTTGGGATTGGATCAACTCCATTCTCCACCCACAGCTCACAGTCTTTATCGAAATCCAGTAGATCAATTTCGGTATCGTAGTACAAGATTATTTGTTGAAAATCTGAAGGCCTGGCAATAACGTAAATTTCTTGCCCTAATTTACGAACTCTAAAGATCGTATTTGCTATAAACTGAAGATTGTCTTTGTCAAACTCGTAATCATCATGTGCATACAAAAAGTTGACAATATTGATTCTTGAGCGATTAAGAATGTTCTTAACATAACTAAAGAGCTCAGCACTATTTGTAGATTGATGAATTTGGGCAGAGCCAAAAACGTTATTTGACAGCGCCCTGAGAAGTTCTTCTTCTGAAGCTATGCCCCACTGAGCAAGCAGTTCTTTTGAAATGCTGATTGTTTCGCTCTGGGCTGTATTTACAGCTGGATGAGATGCAAGGATATTCGCCAATTCATCTATATCAGCTACATTATATTTTTTTAAAACTTCATCATACTGTTCTGACTTTGCCATGCTTTCAGCAATTTCTTCATCGTCATAGAACCAATGAAGATTTTCTATAAGCTCTTTGAAACACTTACTCACTTTACTATCCTTGCGGTTATTCCTAATCCATGCGCATGTGTTTCTAAATGTTTCACGCAACTCGAAATTCTGCTTACTTATGGATTTATTATTGTTGCGAACATAAGCAGTGATTGCAGGGGCTACAGATTCAAGCGAAATTATTCGGTTTGGAGGCAATTCAAGCGCAATACCTCTAAACAACATTTTTTTTCTTATATCATTGTCTGAATACATAGCTGCGTCTTTAAGAATTTCATTTACACTGCCGTCGTCAGAAAAAATTTCGCTCACTCGCATAAATTCTCCATTTTGATTAGGCAATACAGCGTATTTGTCAAGTAAGTTTTCGTCCTCGCATATTCTGAAATGGTTTGCCAATTTTGAAACCCATTGAGCTACTTCTCTGTCATTTTGAAAGTCATATTTCTTTAGTACACTGCTAATAGAAGTACAGGAACTTAGATCTATACAAATCTTCTCTCTCCAAAACTTCAATGCGTCAGATAGCAGTTTTTCATTAACATGATGGACTCTGATGTATTGATTAAAGCAATCTGGATAAAGGTGTTCAGCGACTTCAACAAACTCATTTTGCTTTTCATTTTTGCCTGCACGAAGATTTATGATCGAGTTGTAAAATTCAAGTTTTGCTTCTTGGTTAATTTCGGCATGAATAAGCTCAGAAAAAACATTCTTCAAGTTAAGTTCTTGCAACCCTTGCAGACTTTCAATTGAAATACTACTATCAAGTAATCTAGTTCTGAAATCAATACCTGCTATTAAAGCTATATCTTTGTATGTGTCGCCGATATTGTTTTCGGCAAATATTTTGTCCAATGGTAAGAAATCCCCATATTGGTTAGGAAAAATGGATGGACTGTATCCTAATTCAGAAATGAAATTTCTAGAATTAAGATACAAAAGAATAATTAAATCGTTAAGCCATTTTATCGAGTTACAATCTAATCGATTACTCAGGGTTACTAAATTACCGCATCCTTCAACCTCTTTTATTAAGTCAATAATGCCAAAGTTGCGACACTCCACCCACAGCGAGTTGTACCAATGTTCGATTTCATCCTGTCGAGTCAACTTCGTGGGCATCAATCTATTTGACAACTCCCAGACTTTTCTTCTAAGTTCAGGAGTTTCATCACTCATAATGAAAATGCATGAGGTTCCCCAATCATCATAAAGAGAACAGGCATCACCCAAACTATTTCGAATGAAAGTAGTTGTTTTTACATGCTCTTTAATTGGCTGAACCAATACTCGCTCAACCCAATTTGAATCGAGCCAGTATTTTTCGGATTGTTCAGAAATCTTAACAATATTGTATAGGTCTTTGTAACTTTTTGTTGCAAAATAGTCGAGCATAGCGTTATATAGTTCTATTGCTTCTGTAATTCTGTTTCTGTTCTCATCTGAATCACCACCCGAACGCTCGGACTGAATCAAGGGAATGCCGTCACGAGGCTCTGTAGGATTAAATAATGGACTATTGACTACTACGGGAAATGAAAAATCATTCGTTCCCAACAAGGGGAAATCGCAAAATATTCGTGGCAACTCCTCATGCAGCCTAATCAAATGTTTTTCATTGTCGCTGTTTTTTTTGATTTCTACAGCGACTGACACTTTATCATTCGACTGCACAAAGACATACCTATTTTCACAGGTCGTTTTTCCTCCTTTGGAAGTTGAGATTTGCACCTCGGTAACATTAGCAGACACAAGTTCTACAGATACTTTTTCCCCTCTCCGGATTACTCTTTGATAATTATCCACACTAACGGTTATTGAACTTAACTCCGGCACAAATGCAAATACGTATGGAATAGAAATCAGAAGATTTTTTAAGCCTAATTTTGCCGTTTCTATACCTACTCTATCCAATTCGTAAACAAACCTTGTATTCATTTGACTCTCATTCACAGTACACTCTGTTCCGTTGTCCAGCATATCACAACTATCACTTATGGCATTCATTATTGCAGCTTTGTCTTGTCCAGTCCTGTCTAATACCGTCTCGAAGGAACGAGGGCTTTCATTCTCATCTTGTAAATATCCATGCACCTGCACTTTTTCAGAAAGCAAATGAGTCGTCAAGAAACCCGTTCCAAATTTACCAGTAGATTTTTTCTTATTCTCAGCGGTCAATGAGCGTTCTTTTGTTGACACCTGTTCAATCAAAAAAACAATATTTTCAGTCGTAAATAATCGACCATTATGGTTAAATTCAATAGTTTTATTAGCTTCACTAAATTTAATCTCAATATCAACGAATCCACTTGTATTCACGACATCCTTAGCGTTTTGAATCAACTCCCAAATCCATCTATATGATGTATCTGGGCCATTGCTATCTTTAAGCGCCTTGAGCTTATCGATAATTTTTGTTGCAGATTGAGCCTCGCTTGCGCCTTTGCGCAATTGTTGAATTTTCTCCCGAAACGTCATAAACTATCTCCTCTCTTATAGTAGAATAGCCTCTCGGCATTCGCCGAGACAGATGAGGCAAGGCTTCAATTGCTCCATCCAAACTCGCATCCGCCATGATGTACATACTATTATATTATCCCGCGCTTCATACCACGCTTGAAATGATGAAAAAACCTCAGAAGGATAAATGTTTAATACACGCGTGAGCACGGTGCAAAAGCCTACAATAATAGCAGGGCCTTCACTGTTATTCTCAAACTCAATGTCCCTTTCTTGTAAATAAGCTGTCAGCCTATCGAAATCGTCCTGATATTCCGGATAAAGCGGATAAGCTCATCCGTGGATATGTTGTATAAGATCCCATGCTCCTAGCTTGACAAACTTCGGCTGCCGTTCTTCAAAATCAGACAGGTTGCCATATGCAGTTTCAAAAGCCAGATCAATAAACTTCTGGCTCCTTCGAAATTCACTCCACTCCGGTTGCGTCAACTTGGCTCCTAGAACTTGCTCTATCTCATCTTGCAACTCATCTAAGAGCAGAGATTGCCATTATTCGATTGGAGCTACTAACGAGAATTCTGGGTATTTTTTCCTACTTGTTCATTATACAAACTTTTGCAATATGAGGATAGGGTGTTAATAATGACCACCAGGTAATAGGAGTATAACGCACTGAACTACAGGCAGGCTGTCAGTGAAAATACGTTCGATTACGCAAGCAAACTCGTTTCTGCTGTAAATCGATTCAGTTGAAACCCCCTTCAATCCATCACCCCAATAAATACATAAGTAAATCCACCTCAACTGCATCTACATCCTCCCCGGGTACAACTGCAGGAACGACCCGAAACCAGACTCTATCACAGTTGGATAGATTCATGACCGGGATACACAAACAACGTTATGAACCGCGTGCGGGCATAGTTATGGACTCCACGAATGTTTGTGACTACTGAACCCAGAGTTTCAATTCATCAAAATAACGAATACAAGAGCCAATATAAATAAAAGCACCTCAAACAATTAGAGGTGCCTAACAGTTGTATGCTATTGGTTTAGTTGCGCCATCCACGTCACGACTCAATATATTTCATCGATTGAACAAGTCGATGAGCACGCAAATATAGTGCCATTTGTTCTGAACCTTTGCGTAGGTTAGATCACTTACAACAAAGCGCTTAGCCTCCGTTTGCTCGAATTCACGGTTCAGCACATTCGCTGTAGCCGCGTTGTTACAACCGTCTTATCGGGCTTAAACTGTGCGACAGTGTAGGTCGAAACTAGCCCCTGCTCTTTCATGATTCGTCCAATACGGCGCCCGGATGTACCCAACCCTTGTCCCTTCAGCTTTACTTTAATTTTGCGTTGCCGTAGGCTTTATCAGCATTGGACGGCCAAATATGGCGAGACGCAGCTTCATTTTCGCGCAGTTCTGGATGTCCTTTTTCCGGGTTATGATAAAGCTTTTCAAAAGGTCTGTAACCGTACTTCCTTAGAATTATTATCTCGTTTCCCTACTCCTGCCGAGCTCTTAGCCGCAGATCGTGAAAAGGTTTTAAACTGCTCCTTGGCAACCGTCAAGGCCAAGTTTGGAACGAAGCAAAGCTACTGCAGTTGCTCGAGATCGCTAGACACAGCCTACCCGATCTTCATGGAATTGAAGCTCAAAAGGTAGTTCTTAGACAGTATATTCACCTTCTTAAAACGTACCAGCATCGCATGGATGACCTTTTACAGTCTATGCAAACCCTCGACGAATCGATGGAAACCTACCATCTTCTTCGTACGATTCCGGGCGTAGGGCCCTTAACTGCCGCCATGCTCATTGCTGAAAATGGAGATATAAAAAGGTTCCCTTCCGTGAAGCAGCTAACAGCTTTTGCAGGGCTAGACTCAGCTGTTCACGAATCGGGAACCTTCAAATCCAAGAAGAATCGTATATTGAAACGAGGCTCTTCGTACATTCGAATAGCTCTTTATCAGGCTACCGTAGCAGCCATTTCCAAGCAGGTTCATGGCCCGAGAAATTCGACTCTCTTTCAATTCAATCAGCAAAAACGAGACGAAGGCAAACCGGCAAAAGTCGCAATTGTGGCTGCTTTCATAAGCTTTTACGCATTATTTTTGGCATGTGGAACTCGGGAACGGCAATTCAGGCTCATTAGACTCTAAAAATGGATTATAATTTCAGCTTTATCTATTCTCCAGGGTAGGTTTATTTAAGTATGTTCAATTTTAAAATGACAAAATTATATTATCGAAGGCTTGACTTTGATTAGCTGGTTTATACGAAGATCAACTTCTCTGGTTTTATATATTATACAAAATGTATTAAATTATTTCATCCATAGTAATCTTTTAATGTATAGTTATCTTTTTCTTTGAGTAACTCCGTTTTATGAATTTCAATTAACTTTTGGATTCCTGCCTTTTCTTCAATAGATATTACTTGCTGAATAGTTTTTAATTCATCCATCATATTTGCTGAATTATTATGGCGGATATTTATCATCAACTCTATCAACTTTAATATATTTAATGTTCTAACCAACACAGATTCAGCAAACTTACTTTGTTGACTTTTTTCCAAAAGGTAGCTCTCAGTATTGAATAAATACATTAATTCTGAATTAATTTCATTAATTGAATCAATATCCTTTCTATATAGATCATCGGTTTTTTTATTATGATCTACATACTCGATTACACTCATTATCTTCTGTAATAATATTGAACTTATAATGTAATATTTTTTATTAAGATTGTTTTCTTCTCTGAAATAGGAAGATATTGATAAAAACGATGTAACTATGCTACTTGTAAACAATCCAATTGTTACATTGATTAGAAAACTAATCCATTTAGAGTCGATTGACTCAACAAAATAATTCAACAAAATAGATAATAAAATAGATATGCCTGCAATCGTCAATGAAACATAAAATATATTCCTATTCAAATTCATTATAAGCCTTCTTTCTAAAAGATAATTAAAAAAAGGGGGCATTTGATCTTCGTATAACGTTTGGTATTTCTGACGTTCAAGTGGCTTAAGTGACCAAAGGGAACGGGTCGTGAGACTGGCCAGCTGAATGTGTCGCTTGAATTACTTCCCTGATACTCCTCTTCGCGGCCAAGGAGCAAACGCGACGTTGCAGAAATGTTATGTTAGATGATGTCGGCTCTTCTTCGATAAACTATTTACTCAAGTACCTTTCAATTCCTGTGTTTCTATTAATGTTAGGTATTTTAACCTGTAATCCCACACTTTCCAGTAGTGTATTAAGGAAATTTATAGAAGTTACTGTGTCATTCATTTTTAATTCAACTTCATTGTCACTTGCTAGCATTCCACCAATTATTAGTTTTCCAAACTCTATTGTCTCATGAGATATTCTTTTATTTAAATAAATCCTAGTTGCAAAAAGATTAGTAAAACTTGCAAATAGGTCCGCCAATTGAATCATTGGAGTGTCAGTTGACTTAACCATCTTAAATACTTGCAAACTGTCAAAACCGGAAATGATCTCAGCCCCATTCTCTAACCTAAAAGTTGCTTTACCCCCTTTTCTATACCAGTTAAAAGCTTCTGGATATGCTTCCTCGAATTGTTTTGTTTCATCATGAAAAAATCTAACCTTTCTCATTCCAACTTTGCGAGCAAAACTCTCTGATAATTGAATAAACGAGGCAAATGTAGGTAGGTTTAGACTATGTAATGCTTTGTTTTTCATTGCTGTTAATGAATGAGTCTCTTCCCAAAGAATATCCTCCATGTATCCAGATGATCCACTTATAGCTTGAGCTATTTTGTAATGACCAGAATTATTTAATTCTGAAATAATAGTCTGTTGAACATCAATAATCCCTTCAATAGAAAGATTATTATGAACATTTGCAAACTTAGCTATTGATTGAGGACAATCGTTATAGATTATCTCTGCAATTGATTTTTTCACTCCATTCATCCAAGAAAAAACAGGAAGAACAATGTCATTATGTTCTGAATCTAAAAATGCTTCAACAATTTTTCCAGAGATACAGTATTTTTTTTCAGCAATAATATACAACGGTACACAGCCTAATTTCCCTACTTCATGAAATAGTTGATTTGCAATTTTTTGACCTTGATTACTTTTAAGAATTTCTGCTCCCTTTAATTCAGTCTTCTCGGGATAGTATTCTTTCAAATATCTTCGAACTATCCCATCTACTTTAAATCTTTGATCTTTCTGAATAAGCCATCCTGCTAGTACATAAAATGGCTGTTGAGGATCCAAGTAGTTTCCGCCACTATTACCGGATTCATCACAATATAGATCATGGATAGTCATCGTTTTTTCCTTTCCTTTGCCGATTTCATCTAACGTTCTTGTTTCCACGAACCCGAGAGGCTTAAAGGAGTGCAAGCGACTGGGTCCGCCAGGACTTAGCCTCGAAGTGGTTATCGCCTGAGTCTGCTTCCTTGCTACAGAATTCGCTCCGTTGTGAATCTGCCACTACTACTTCCAGTGCGACCTAGGAACCTTCAAGTTCCGCAGCGTGGATACTGTGTTATCGGATGCTCCGCTGTTTACACCCAAGCAAGATCGGTTTTGGGTTTCTCGCCCTTGATCTTCTCTTTATAATGTGTTTTATTCAGATTTTATACGGGCTTTATATAGGTTTATACAGGTTATAGTGTCTTTTAGATAAGGTCTATAAATCCGGCGACCACGTGCTTTCTCCTTCGTCTACCGTTTCTCGTTACGTTCTTCTACCGTTGAAGGTTAACAAGTAGCTATCAAGCTTTTTTCGTCTTTATTGTGTTTCAAAAGGGGGAGAAACCTGGGCCTAGCTTGCTTTCAGGCCCTACGATCTTGCGTTCCTCCACTCCTGTGATTTCTCTTCCTACAGAGGATGGGTTATTCTTCTTGTTTTCGCTTCAGGAGTTTCCGATAACGTTCTACTGCCGTCGATCCAATATGATCAATTCTATGTACATCAAAGCCAATTTCCGTTACGATCTGGGCTCTTAAGTCTTTAAAGAGACTTGACCAGTTATCGCTGTACGGCTCGATAATTACTGGATCCTTTACTGAGATCACCAATCCTAAAGATTTTTTAAGCTCTTTGCTGATTTCTCATAACGTTCTTATATTCACGACGTCCATTACCCTTAGATAGCTCTTATCTTAGGGTAATGGATGTGTCCAGCTGCCTATGCTTCTCGAAGAATATCTGAAAGACCAAGGGCTATTGGCCCGAAGCGCGAATATTATGTTAGGTGAAGTTGCTGGCATCATTGAATATACTTATATACCTCTTATATTCTTGTTTGGGTAAGTTCTTCCACATGAAATCTTGTGAAATTATTATTGTCGTCACAAGTTAGATGAACCAAACTATATTGTGTTTTTAGTTCAATATCGGTATAACCAGTTTCGGAATTATTTCTGATATCAGTTATTCTAATATTCATAGCATTTTCATTAATTTTCTCTGAAACAGCAGATATTATCTGATCGCTATCAAATGACTTACTCATAACAAGTTGGTTCTGGTTCATTCCCGTCTTTACAAGAATAAGAGTAAATATTCCTTTTATTACATCCCAGGCAACTCCCGATTCGATCGATGATTTTATGAATAGAATTAACTCTTCACGATAGTCTCCTGCGCCCCTCTCATAAGAGTGTTTCTTGTGTCCTATAATTTGAACCTCTAAGCTATTTTCGGCAAACACTTCTGATAAATCTGCTAGAAACTCAGTATCATAGATATCATCAAAATTGAGCAACACCCCATCACTTGTGGTTCTAAAGTTATCGAACGCTAGCTTATCATCTACTCTGTCTAATACTTCGAACATCTTCTCACACCAATTGCGAATCATCTCGACTAACTTTAGATCTGCTTCTAATCCCATGGAATAAAACAAATTAACAACAATAGTGTGATAACTTCCAATAGAATGCACATCGAAAGTCATTCCATCGTTCTTTGCTGTCATTATCTCTACAAACAAATCCCTTTCAGCCTCTTTTTCGAAAGTAGATGATTTGTATATTGCTTCATATTTCAATTCTTTATAGCTCTCTGTTAACTCGTCATTAAAAAATTCATAATAAATTTTAAGATCAATGTAATTCATATGCTTAACTCCTCTTAATAGATTTCACAGCAATTTCACCTAACGTCTTATTCACGAACTTTGTAAATAACTCCATATTTAGAGTATTCGCGAAATCATTAGGCTATCCTGCCCGTTGGCTTAATCACTTCATCATCCATTCTGAACTTATGGCAATATTGAAAAGTAAGGTTTGAGGAAGAAGTTAAATTATTCTCACTCCCATCATGAGTCAGTAATCGTTTTGAAAAACAAAAGCACCTAGCCGCTCAACGGCTAGTGCTCTATTTGAATTATTATAGGATATATGACCTTGAAATTATCGTTCGACGGCGAAGTTCTAACATACTAGACAACCGTAGAAGACGCGGAGACACACAGCAGATTCGATGATTCTAATGCGTATTAATTTTTTCAACATATTCATTGATCAGTAACAACTTCTCTTCCGGTAAGCTCATTATTAGTTTAATCAACTTTTCTCTGTCGATGGAGCTCTTTTTCTTTTCAATGGTCTCTGAGTTTACTCCTTTACCTATCCAATTTGCAATCTCATCAATGTTCTGAATCATTTCGGCGAAATCTTCGGCATTTGGTCTCATTACCCAATTTTTAATAGTACAATAGTATTTTTCAAGGAGCTGTTTGGCCATAGATTCATCCGAACCTTTTTTCTCTGCAACTGTTTTATTAGCACAAGGAATTATTTACCACTTGTTTTGAATGGTTATCCTGCGGTACTGTTAAAACAATCAACCACCACAGTATATTTCATCCGTTACGGATGAGATATTTTGTGGTGGTTTTTTCTGATTAATAGTATTCATGAATCAATAAAACTAGCTAAAGCAGCACCGTTATTCAAGGATACGGGAGGTAGTGTTAATCCATGAATTGATTGAATCTCTGTAGAATAGGATTCTTCTTCGTATTCTTACAAAGGGAATTTGATTTTCTCGCACCATTGCATAAATACAGTCCGTCGAGACGCCGAGATACTCAGATAACTCCGTTACAGAAAATATAAATTTCATCTGATGATTATCTTGTTGAAAGATTGAATTCTCTTCTCCGTTTTCTGCAAGTGTGTCTGATTGAAACTTTTCTTTCTCGATACTGATAAGTAGCTGTTCTTCCATTTGTACTAACGTTTTTAATAATTGAATTCGTAACAAGTCATATTCTCTCATAACAATCACCCTTGATATTAATCAATTTAAATACTTAAACTTGAATCTGTTTGGAGGCGATCTTACACTATTACGCTAATTGATCTGTTGATTTCCAACTACTCTTTAATGAGGTTATGTCCACATTGCAAATTACACAAACATGGAGAAGCGTGATACTATTTGACTTTGCTAATGACCACCATACATGCATTAATCTCCTACTCTCGTTTGTTCAATCAATCACTCACTTATGTGAGTGATCCAGAATTCAATCCACACCATGGTTATGATATATATGGTGAATGCAAATGAATGAACATGATAAATATTGGGTTGAGCCTATACTAATGGCAAAGAAATTTTTGAGTACGACGGATAAAATAGAAAAAGCGAAGTGTCGTAACTATGTACTTAATGCAAACTATCGTGATCTATTCCGTATTCAAATCTATAAATCTCTTTGGGAGCAGCTAGTTCTGTATCCTGATGTCTTCTTTCGAAGACAGCTATTTGCAAATTCGTTAGGCTTAAGCCAACAAATGATACGGGAAGTAACAGGGGTTGCATCTGGAACCGTTCATAATCTGTTAAACACGAGCCAGCAGCCCCCTCTCAGTGTCGTCCATATATATGCAGTCATGTGTAACGTTCCTTGGCAAACGATTGTAGAGCAAAATCCTAATAAGAAGTATTTTTCAATTCCAACAGAATATTGGTTTAACGGCGCTTCAGTTGAAAAACGAATCGATGAACTTAATGAAGAGCGAAATCAGGTTCAGAGCATACGAGGTTACTGGATCAGTGATCCCCTTTCACTTTTTGAAGGGGAGAATAGTCCCATTACAGCAAGATGGGTGAGAAGCTATCCAGAAATAGAGTATCTCGAATTCCATCTAAATCACGAACCCTCACTCTATCCTCAAAAAAGAACCAACATTAAGAAAATGTTTCCGTTTGCAACACATCTTGTGACGACCTATACGCCTTTGCAACCACTTCATAAACGGTCCTTCTGGATAATAGGACCAAAACCAAAAAAACAGACTGCATTTGAAGAATTGTTAAAAGTCATCGAAAAGCGACAGTACACCGACGTTACCTCTCTTTAGAAACTGCTTGTATTCCCCTCCATTATGTTGGCTTTCTCATGTTGATGAGTGATTAACTACAAATCATCAACATGGTTAGGCTAGTGCTAACAAACCTAATGGAGGCTACGCTTATGAAGAAACAATCTTCTGATACATCCCCTCATTTAGAAAATCAAAACAACCTCGAAACCCAAGAATCTTTTCGGCAGAATTTTTCTTTTGCCGAAAAGATTCTTGACGTTCAGGGTATGTTTCCCACCCTCAGTGACGATCATGATATTAGAAAAGTCACGCGTGAGAAGGTGGAACATATGCTGTATGCCAAACAACTGATACCTGAAATTCAACCTATTGAAGACAAGACCTATCTAGGGGCAAAAGGTATTAATCAATGGATATGGGAAAACAAAATACATCCTGAAATATCTCAAAGCTTATTACGAGAGTATTTAAGTCGTAGTATGCGCAATGCACCCCATGTCTTTTTCAGGAAATTCCAACTTACTCGCAACCTGGTGCTTCACACTGCAGAACTTTTTGAGATCGCACCTTCTCAGATTGAAGATGGACACTTGCTTGATCCCAAGACCCTTCATCAGGGGTTCGAACACCTAGCGAAGGATGCGTACACATCAACCCTATTCCAATTTTTAATGCGAAGTTCCATTCAAAGCGGAAGGTTAGAAAAGATCTTCCCGTTCTTTAAAACATCAGACAAGCAGACAAATATGCATCCGAGAATCCTGGGCTTCCAAATGCATATGGAGGAAAAAGGATTTTCTCGTAAACATATTCGAAACACATCTACCCACGTCACCCAGCTCTTTGTTTGGCTTTGTGCAAACGTCCAGACATTTAAGCAAGCTACTCCTGACACAATCTCCGTTTTTCAAATTCAAAATGAACATTTACTGATGTACCGCACCTACAAACTTAAGCTCGTAAGGGATGGAGAGTGCAGTCAAATCTCATTTACACATAGTATATATGCCATTCGCTCATTCTATCGTTTTTTACATGAAAGATTTGGCTTTGAGTCTCCTTTACAGCGCTTCCGTTCCATTAAGGCACCCCGATACAGCCCTCGTGAGCTTCCAACGGATCAGCAAATCGAAGCCTTTTTTCAAGTCGTGGAGCAGTACGCAAGAAATCCTGTCCGTGAACAGATTGGGTATCGATTGATGTTCCATCTGGGGCTCCGATTATCTGAAGTGGCTCATATCAAATGGAGTGATATTAATTTAGGAATACGAACGATTGTTATCCATAGCAAAGGTAAAAAGAGTCACGTTTTACCACTGTCCGAAAAACTTTGTTCCCTCTTACAAGAGCTTCAAACTCAGCCTAGAACAACCTACCTCTTGGGACAAAGAATCTCTACGATTAAACACGATGTATATGAATATTTCATTCTTTATGCCATGATCACCGGTTGGCCGTTTCCAGGCGGCGTTCATATCTTCCGTCATATGTTTATTACTCGCCTTGCCTATAAAGGCATCCTCCCGCAAGCGATAAAAGAATTAGCCCGTGTACGAATGCTGGATACTGTAGGGTTATATATTCATATGTCGCACCGAGACGGACACATGATTAGTCAAATCGATTTGCTCCAATATGAGTAAGAAGGGGATACGTGTTATGCCAATATTTGATGATACGATAGCCAATGATATTGCTTTTGAAGAAAACCTACTCCAACTGGCGGATCAATACGGACCAGATACATTTAAACGCATGTTGCAGCGCCTCTCTCCCCAAAACAATGCTGATGCGATAACAATGAAGGAATCAGTTCTGCTGGATGTTGCGGTTCTCCATTATTATGAGAGTGATGCGTTTCAGAGCTTAGCAAAAACTTCGCAACAAGCATATCGCTATGAAATGGATTTGTTCTTACGGTATTGTGAACGCTCAAAAGGAGCAAACCCAAACCTCAAGGAGATTTCATCTACAGCCTTTTTAAACGACTACTTAGCCCCCGTTCAAAAACTGAATACACGCAACAAAAAAAATGCTTTTTTAAGAAGTTTTCTAAGAGAGGTTTTTGCTCATTTCTTCAACCAGGATATCCGGAAACTCAAACGAACCCTCCCTGTGGTAATAGATCAAAACCGTGAGCCACGTGCGTTTGCCAAAGAACAGTTGGATGAGCTGCTATGCCTTGTTAGACTTGGGCGAGAAGCTCACCGAAATTTCACCATTTTATGGACCTTTTTAGGTTCGGGTATTCGACTGAGCGAATTGTTACATCTACAGATTGGTGATATTGTTTCTTCCCGGCAAGAGATCCTTGTACGCGGAAAAGGAAAAAAGGGATATAAGCAGCCTAGTAAAATAACTAAATCATCCCTTCAGATACTGAGTACATACGTGAGCTTTCGTTACCATGGTGTAAAAGACGCACACGATTATCTGGAACGATATATTTTTTCGGATGATAGAGGAAACTCTCCTCTACACGAAAGCACGGTTCAGAAGATGTTTGCCGCCTTGATTGATCAAGCAACAACTATACCCGAATCCGACAAAAAACCCTATAAGCTTTCCGTACACTCTCTACGGCATTCCTTTGCTCTCTATCTGCTTGAATCCGGAGTAAATCTATATACGATTAAGGAGCTTATGAGGCATTCGTGGCTGAGCTCCACGGAGGTTTATTTAAAATTATTTGATAGTATGCTGGTTAAAGCAATCGATCAGCATCCCCTCGCTCAGCTTAAAGCAAGCGACCTTTTTTGAATCAGGAGGCAATCCCTATGGCTTTTTTACTTCAGTCCGCCTACTTCCAGATTTGGAGCAACCAATTCACATTAAGTTATTCAACCAAACAACACTATATAAGCGTACTCAAGAAATTCGAAGCTTTCTTACTTCACAATGGTTTTGAAGGCGAACTTGATTTTGATCGATTTCATGCCAGTCGTGAACACCCCGGTAGATTTCTCCCCATTCAACGACAGGTCTTCGATCGTTTTTTTATTGACTTAAAACAACATGAGCGTATGTCGAATATGAATTTGGCAGCGACCATTACCGTGTTAAGATGTTTCTTTGAATTCCTGTATGAAGCGGATCTGATTCAACATAACCCACTAGTCGGATATCCTAGGCCAAAATTCGAGTCTCCCATTCAAAACACGGCCTTGTCGAAGGCAGAGTGTCTCGCCCTTCTTCAAGCTGCATTGCATAGAAGCCCGTTCTACCGGCAAGAGTTTGTGTTTCTCTGGTTCATGTTGATCACGGGTCTTCGAATCTCAGAGGTCCGTTTCCTGAGGCGTAAACGGGTACACTTGGATACACGGATCGTCCACGTTTTTGATGCACAAAAAACCGAGAAATACCCTGTCGCTCTCCCTAAGGATCTCACAGCAGAACTTGAACGATACATCCAACATCCTGAATATCTTAAGTATGCTCATCAGGGGGATGAGTACCTATTCCATCAACAAGGAAAAATCATGACCGTCGATAAGATTAAACGGATACTATCCGATTTAACTCATGATGCAGGTCTTGACAGGCATATTCGGCCACATGATCTTAGACGAACAGCAGGATATTTGATACAGACAGGTGGTATGAGCATCATCGATATTCAGCATCAGCTGCGACATAAAAATGTAGGAACAACGTTGCGATATGTACCACCTTTGAATGATTTGACTAAGATTCTTGAGGATACCTAAGGTGATATCAATCAATATTAATCTATTAAGGTAAGGTCTCACTTCTTCATGAATGGACATAATGACTAATATAAAAATCCATTGTAGAAGGTGTTTTGACTTGGCTAATATCCAAAAACGTGGTGATAATTCATGGTTCTTAACGGTTAATGCTGGTAAAGATGCTAGAGGAAAATACGTTCGTTTCACAAAAACCGTTCATTGCCGAACAAAACGAGAAGTGGAAAGCGAATATGCTAAATTTCGGATGGAAGTGGAAGCGGATGAATATGTGTCGCCTCAGAAACTAACATTTGGGGCGTTCGTCGAAGAATGGAGAGATAAGTATGCCGTAAAGCATCTGGGATTCAAGACGTTATACACATATGACTCTAATCTTAAGACCCGAATTCTTCCGTACTTTCAGCATCTAAGACTGGAGGAAATCAAACCACTTCACATCGTAAACTTTCTGAATCAACTCGAAAAGGTAGGAAGTCGTGGAGATAAAAAAACAGAAGGCTTAGCCTCGGGTACGATTGAAATTCAGCACCGTATCTTAAAAAACATACTCAAACGTGCAGTGGAATGGAGAATTATTAAGCGAAATCCGGTTATCGATGTACAGAAACCAAAAGTCCATTCCAAAGAGATCGTCCCCTACAATGAAGCAGAGGTAGAGCAAATGCTTCGAGCGTTGCAACGTGAGCCATATCACTGGAGGGTCATGATTACTCTGGCTCTTACAACCGGATTACGGCGGGGCGAATTACTCGGACTGGAATGGAAGCATCTTGATTTCAACAATGGGATGTTAGATGTTTCACAATCACTGATTCATGCTCTTAAAGGTGAAGTCATCGTCAAATCTCCTAAAACAAAAAAATCCATTCGAAAAGTAGCATTACCAAGTTCCATGTTAAAGGAGCTAAGAGAATATTACGCTTATAGAATACAAGAAAGAATTGACGTTGCCGATTCGTGGTATAACGGAGATTGGTTTTTTATATTCTCACATCCCAATGGACAACCTTTCCATCATGAGCGTCCCTACCTTTGGTTTCGACAATTCATAAAGAAAAATGACTTTCGATACATTCGCTTCCATGATCTCCGGCATACCTCAGCCACAATTCTGATTAACCAAGGCGTTCATGCTAAGATTATTTCAGAGCGACTTGGACATGGTAGCATTGCCACAACTATGAATATTTATGGACACGCTCTCCGTACTGCTGACCAAGCTGCAGCTGATAAATTCGAATCTTTTTTTACATCTGATGCTGCACATGGACAGTGAAAAAGACGTACATGAAATTCCTGGCGTCTTCTTTTCTCTCTGGATTTAAGAAAAATCCCCTTCTGGAGTGATTTATCGAACCATGTCTAGTTACCCAATCCAACTTTTTCTTCCTACATTAATTGCAGCTTGGAAGATGAATTCCCACCTAGAACCTAAGCTACTCCATCTTCACTTAAATTATAATGACCAGTTCAAAAAACAACGGCAGTCTAGGGGTCCTTATAAATTCCTAAACTGCTGTTGTTTTTCTATTTGGAGGTCAGTCTATTACTTTTCTTCTTTCTACACTCAGCCTTTCTAATCTTATGCCTTTTTCAACTTTGATACATTCCTAGCACTGTGCTTCATTTTTCTCATGTTATCTATTTCACGGATTCTTGCATCATATTTATCAAACGCATTTTTTATAGCAGGGTCGGTCATTTTACGTATGTCGACTAAATCGAGCGGATTATATCCTTGAATTTTCTTCTCGATGACTTCGATAAATTGACTATTCTTCTTTTGAGCATATTCACGCCAAGGTGTTTCACGTTTGTCGTCATTACAGCCTCGGCAGGCAGGGATGATGTTTGCCAGTTCCATTGTCCCTCCTTCCATATTAGAGACAACATGTTCTCTGGTAAGAGGTAGCTCCTGGTTACAATAGGCGCACTTATTAAAGAAGTTTTTCTCCGCGTCGAGTAAGAAGTTCTTTCGCGTTAAATACGTTCTATCAGGCAACAGTCGAGTAAGTCTATCTCTCAATTGTCTACCATTAATGTTTGCCATAATTGAGAACGATTGACCTCGTCTCCTAGTCTTTTTCTTCAATACAATGACCATTTCCAATCATCCTTTCTACATAATTAAGAACTTGGATTCAAAGGCATACATAATCGAGTGACGATAATCGCACACCACCTGATCATAGCAGGACATAGAGTGTTTGCTGCGGCGTCTTCACGGCACAGAGGCTGAAGCAACTGCAGCCGCTGTGCCGTGAAGGCGCCACGCAACGTCTAGAAGAATATCTTCCAGGAGTGTGGACTGGATGTGGGATACTGTGTGTACATGCCATAGCTGGCGCACCAATCTCACACCGACCGACTAGGCGGCCGTGATAACCGATTCGCGTACGATCTTGTTTCCAGATGAGTCCTGACAATATGACCGGTACTAGCGATCATTTAAAGGAAATAAAGTTGGAGATTAGCACGATGGATCGAACAATTGCAGATCACGTTCCTAGTTCCTCCGTATGAGCCTACGGCCTTCAGAGAGCCGGTGAGAGCCGTCGGGATAGCAGTTAAATACTTTTACTGTTAATGACTTGCTGATCAGATGTTGAGGCGATTCTGACGGCACAATCGGCTCCACATGTACCGCCAAATATTTAAGCTTTGCTTTTTGTTTTTTTTGTAGGGCAGCATTGAGTCATAACGTTCGGGCTCATCATTGATTGACAGCCGGTACATCTATAATTAATTTGGTCGTCCTTATCAAGTTTTTCTAGGGGCTGAGTGGAATATAAATTAGGCTCCTCAACAAACTCAAAGTAAAATTGTTTTTGCAATTGTTTCCGGGTCTCCCACTCGATTTCCTGACCAGGAACGTAATTATGCACGTCTCGAAGCCATATTTCAAACCGTTGCATGATTTCGGTATACGGTCCGTCCCCCTTTTTCTGACTTCCGGTTTTAGGAAATGCAATACCAAGAGCGTCGGACCATTTTAGTTTGCTGTTTCGTCTTGCATATAGCCGGCTGCTTTTTTGACTTTTTCTTTGTGTATCTAAACACAGGTTACATAGCTGCAGGGACTCATTGCGCTCAGCCAGTGCAATATCCTGAGGAAGTCTCGCATAGAGCTTCCCACATGAGGAGCACTCCAAGATATGAATCAGTGGTGGGTCAGATTTTCTACGCTGTGCCGAGTTAATTTGCTGAGCAGCTGCTCGTAGATCCATTTAAATCACTCCTTATGTGCGTTGCTTACAAGACACATTATAGATGAACCTCAGTATTGTGTCAAACCGACTAGGTACATTGGGGTTTTTTCTGAGTCATATATTAAAGTATGGACAAGCCAACTGTCTTAGGAAAATAAAGTTGTAGACTTAGAAAATAATGTATTAGTCTGTAGTAACTAATTAAGCTAACGGGCAGATTATTTTAATAGCGTTTCCAATGTATTTCTAACTACTTTTAATAATAAACAACGACCATTATTAATATAATGGTCGTTGTTTATTATTAAAGGGGTTTTATAAAAAGGAACATTAATATGAAATGACCAGAGGAGAAGAGCTTTTCACAAATTGACCCATTGGATTTTTATCAAAATGATTTACTTCAATAGAGTGGACTTGATTTGTATTTATGTCGGTATAAATGTTAACGATTTGAAAGCTGTTTGTTCTACCGTATGTCATTCCGAATAACGAGCCCCCTGATACAAAAAGTAATTTTCCTTTAAAGTCCTTAATAAACAGTTCTTGCCTCTCCACTAAAGGGTCATGCTTATGCCCGGAGAATACAGCAGTAAAGCCAAGTTTCATTAGGGTATGTTTAAATGTAAAAGCATTAACTGCTTGGGAATACCTTTTAAACTCTATACTTGGGTGATCAATCATATTATGATGTACAACTGCGACTTTTATATAGTTATCAAAACCAGGGTGTTTAGTAGATAATTTCTCGTGAATATTTTCAAGCTCATTCAATTCCTCTGTATGTACATATATTACTTCATGCGATTCTTCCCCAACTCTATGAAAATGGACGGATTTAAAGCCATAAATAAATAACTTCAAATCATGATCAATAATATACTTATTCATATGAAGTGGGTTATGGAAATCATCAAAATAATGTTTAAACGATGCAAAAGCTAATGTATCAATCTGCTGCTTCGCATAATCATGATTACCTGGAACTACATAAGTATTAGAATTGTGTACTCTAATATTACCTAAAAAATCCTTTGCTTCTCTAAATCCCACCTCTTCATTTTTTGAGGTTAAGTCACCACTCACAATTAAAAAAGCATCATCATTTATTTCTGTTCTTATTGCATTGAAAAATGATTTTGCATTAGCCTGCTTAATACCAGTTGTATCTTCAATTTTATCTTTATTGTCTAACCCTGCATCCTCTAATGATCCAAAATGCAGGTCTGAGATATGTAGTAACGTAATGGTTTTTAAAGAAGGGTTACTTTCCTCTTCTTTAATTATAATTTTACCTTCTGATAAAAAAATACGCCCCCGGTTAGTTAAGGTTATTTTAGTGGAGAGTCGCACATCATATAATAAAAGATCTCTTCTAAATAATTTTAAAACAGTATTATTTAATAATTCTTTAACTTTAGCAAAATTACTATATTCATTACTACTTTCTATATCGTATATGGAATTAAACCGTTCAATAGTTGGATTAAACAAGTTAATAACTCTAAAAGCTAATTCATCAAAACGTATAGATAAATCATACATACTCTCGAATTCATAAACCTTTTGAAGAATTATCTTTTCTAGTTCATCGCCTTCTATTATCTTGAGTTCTGTTTCCACTTTTTCCATAACTACTTTCTCAACAAGTGGAGCTGACTTAACTTTTTCAAAAAAATAGTTCGGGTCTTTTCCTTGTGCTTTCAGAAGGCTGTATTCTATGAAGCCAGTCTTTGTAAAACACAAATATCTTTTATCGACATATGGACTCCAAAAAACTAAAGAAAGGTCAACTAAATGATCTTTTATATGTTCATAAAACAATTCAATTTTCTGGAAATTATATATATCATGTATTGCAATTTCTCCCCAATCTTGATTTTCAGTTGGGATATGACCAAAAAATTCGGAATATAGGTCTAATTTTAAATCAGAATGCTTAATGCGTCCTTCTATTGTTTCACCATCTTTAAGTTTACTAATTTTAAACATTCTTTCAAAAATTACTTTAGTAGCTTTATTACAATTTTCATCTGTAATAAGTTCATTTTGTTCTTTTACATTTGTCTTCATTGTTTCACCTCTTGCAAGTATTTTACAGGGGTTGTTGTAAAAATTCTACTATGTTCCTTTATTAATTGGACCAAACAAAAAAAAAATTTATTGGTTTAAAAATCTTATCTTTTGATGGCCACTGATAGTAATTAAATAGTTATATGCAATAAATTGAATATATTAAGAAAATATCATTCTATTATTGGGCAGGAATTTCTGATACCGATTTTATTGAGACTTAATTAGTCTAAGACCTTCGTTTAGAAGAAAACTAGAACTATTAGGATGGTTTTATTATATATTCAAGCGAACTTTGGTATCATTAGGTAGCGGATAAGTAATTTTATAAAAACCTCAAAGAAATATAAGTAACAGAGAAGGTAGCTTAAGTTCCGTCCGCAAGATGGATTTCGAAGAAGTGGATTCAGCGGACAACTCTGTACTACCTAACCGCATTCGCAGCCGGGGCTAAAGCCCCTTAAGGTAGTAAGGGTTCGTAAATGCAACATCGTTTGATGACATATTTAAAAAAGGAGTTCACTCAATGACAGACAGAAAAAAGCTTCCAACAGGTGTGGAAGCAGAAGTATTAATTAAATCCAAAAGAAGATGTAGTCTTTGTTATGGACTTAACAATGATCTTGAAGAAAAAGCAGGACAGATTGCCCACTTAGATAAGAATAGAGATAATCATTCAATTGATAATTTAGCTTTTTTATGTTTTGTTCATCATGACAAATATGATTCTAGAACAAGTCAAAGTAAAAACTATACTATTTCTGAAATTAAAAAATATAGGGAAGAACTCTATAACTATTATACATCCCTATACGAAATCAATTTCAGTGAGAATGATTACTATGGATATTTGAATCAAAAAATATCAGTAACAGCAAAGAATCTAGATATGGTTGATAACAAAATAAGGGTCAAGGTACCGAGTTTAGAAATGATGAAATACAAGCGGATTAATTTAGAACTGTGGAACAATAGTGAATATGAATTAATCATTAATAAGATAGAAATGAAAAATAAACTTTCATTCCACTATAGTAGCGCAGACTGGCATCCACTTCCGTTTAAAGGATCAGATAAAACACAAACATTTTCCAGTATTAGATATAAAAACAACCATTTTATTAACTTTGAAATTGAGAGTAATAAGTATATTAATTTATATTATGAATTCCCTGAGTGTAGAATTGGTCTCATACAAAGGATGTATTCATTACAATTTGATTTTCAGATTATGGTGACAATCCCTTCCAAATCACTTAATTATAAGACACCAGATATACAAAGAGAAATTACTAAATCAATCTATTTTGAGTTTATCGAAGAAGTATAAATACGTCGTCTAACACCATATTCACGCATCGGGCCCTTCGAATCCTTAAGTCGCTGGGACATCAGCAATACGGGGACGTTATCTGAAAGTGACGTATTAACTAATATTTGACTTGCATTTTTTTTAGTTTTTGATATTCGTTATATTCCTTATTACAAGAATCATTAATCTCAGAATTTAAATTTTTTAGTAGGTGAAAATCAGTTTTTATAGTTTGTCCTCGATCAATTAATGAGACAGTATTATCTTGGCTAGTTAATAAGTCATACCACTTTCTTAAATACCCATTAAAATGACGGACTCCAAAATAAACATCCTCATTTATTATGATAGCTTTTTCTTCAAATTCACTAGAATATAGTCTAAGATGTTCATGAATATAAGTCGAAAAGTTTGAAAAATCATCTGATACTAGACACTTATCTAATCTCTCAATCAATTTTTCCTGCTCAAGGTTAATATCATTTGAGTATTTGAGCTTTAATGGGTATCCTTTTAGAAATTCAGATCTATATTGGTTACTAAGAGTTAATTTAACACCTGATAATGTACAAAACCACCAATCACACCTCCAATAATTGATCCAACGAATGCTAAAGCATCCCAATCTAACTTGAACGCTTCAATTGCTTTTGCACCGACAAGAAATAAGAGTCCAAAGCATAATAGTATAATAATGATCATTAAAATATTTTTCAGTTTTTCAAACAAAACTATCACTCCTTTAGTATTTTTATACGAGTATGTAGTAGATTGGATTCAAAGGCTTTAGTAATTTCAAGAAGTCGCCCCCATCAGATAACAGTGTATTCACGCTACGGGCCATTTGGCCCTAGGTCTGCCAGTAGAGAATTCGGGGAAACGTAATTAGGCAGACAACCCTACGGGTTCGAAAATAAGGGAACTTTAGATGAAATCATCCACTAAAATAAATGGGTGATGACTAGATAATTTTTTACTCGTAGTGATTCCGCTAAGGGAAACGTTGGTTCAATAAACCAGTGGCTGTCCAGGACTTTTTTTCCAGTTCAAAACTTCCTTCAATTTTTATATTGGAGCTAGCCTAATACTTAATTTTCTTTGAACAGTTACACTCAAATCGATATTTGAATCTGATTCTGTACAAGCACAAAAAAGAAGACGCACAGGAGTTTCCCGGTGTCTTCTGTTCATTTAGGCTGAAATTGGGTGGATTTTCACATCAATTTCACATCAATTTTACATCAAGTCTCTTCTCCGCCATCTGTACCACCAACATTTTTAATCTGTACCATATTGGAAATCCCCGGTAAATAAAAGGATTTCATTTCACTGTACCAACCCTCACCAGCCAAGCCACTGATTCCACATGCACCGTATGCGGGAACATGTCCACCGGAGTCACCTCCACAGTCTTATACCCGCCATCTTCGAGCATCCGCAAGTCCCTTGCCAGTGTCGATGGATTACACGATACATACACCACACGCTCCGGCTTCATCGCCAGAATCGTCTCCAAAAGTCGTGGATCGCAGCCCTTACGCGGAGGATCGACCACGATAACATCTGCCGTAATCCCCTGCTCTTTCCAGTTAGGGATTACATCCTCAGATGCGCCTACCTCAAACACTACATTATCCATACCATTCAAAGTGGCGTTCGCCCGTGCATCCTCAATCGCCTCACGTACAATCTCTACACCGTAGACCTGTTTAGCATGCTGCGCAAGGAACAATGAAATCGTCCCGATGCCACAATAAGCATCTATAACAGTCTCGTTTCCCGTAAGTCCTGCATATTCCACTGTCTTACCATAGAGAACCTCGGTTTGCGCCGGGTTAACCTGATAAAAAGAACGGGCAGAAATCGCGAATTTCACATCGCCGATATAATCGTAAATAACATCGTTCCCCCAAAGGGTACGTGTTGTATCACCGAAGATTACGTTCGTCTGCTTAGTATTCACGTTCTGGCAGATGCTTGTAACAGCTGGGATTTCACGGCGGATCTCAGTGATCCATTCGTCCAGATGTGGGATGCGTTCGCCATTAGTGACGAGTACGACCATCATCTCACCAGTACGGAAGGCTTTCTTTACTACGACATGACGCAGTAAGCCTTTGCCGGATTCTTCGTCGTAAGCAGTAATGCCGCGCTTCCGTCCGATTTCTTTCACCTTGCGCACAACGTCATCGTTATCTTCATGCTGAATCAAGCATGTTTCCATATCGATGATCCGGTGGCTTCCTCTCGCGTAAAAGCCGCCCACAAGGCCGCCTTCGGTTACACCGATCGGCACCTGAGCCTTGTTGCGATATCGCCAAGGCTCGTCCATGCCCAGTGTAGGGCGGACGAGAATACCCCCTGTCGGATCCGTTCCAGCGTCTCCGCCACCACCACTCACCCGGAGCTTCCCAATCCGCTCCAGGTTGTCCACCACCAGCTGCCGTTTCCACGCCAGCTGTGCCGCATAGTCCATATGCTGCAGCTGACAGCCGCCGCATTGGTCATAGATCTCGCAAGGCGCCGCGATGCGGGCGCTGCTCGCCTCTACTAAATTCAGCAGCTTGGCGTAGCCATACTGCTTCTTGGTCTTGAGCACCTTTGCCCGGACCTTCTCTCCGGGAAGAGCTCCCTGCACAAAAAGGGTAAAGCCTTCTACGCGGCCTACCCCTTCACCTTCATGGGTCATGCCGATAATATCGAGCATAACCTCATCATTTTTATTCACAGGCAGTCCGGCGACAGGCGCCTTGCCGACTGGGCGGCTGGTGCTGCGTCCACTGCGGTGTTTACTCATTATTTATAGTTCACTTCTTTCATTATCATCGCTGTATAAACCCAATCAAATGCCTTCAATCATTATCATATCTATATATCCACAATAATCTTCAATCGCTCTTAGCTTAGTTATTTTCAGCAAAAATCCGCAAATGCTGTGGCAAAATCCGGAATCGCCCTGGCAGTTCTCCACCCAGTTCGCCGTCCAAGTTCAATTGGACATGTCCTGGAGAGATTACATCCATCGCATCCGTACGGAAATAAATAACCTTCTTATCATTCAAATGCTCACCACGAAGAGCCAATCTGACCAAACGGACAAACTCTGCCAGGTTGCATTTTTTAACCGCTATAACATCTAATAGACCGTCATCGATCCGAGCGCCGGGAGCAAGCTTTTCGAAGCCGCCAACAGAATTCGTATTTGCAATCAGGAACAGCATAAACTCATCATGAATAACTTCCTGCCCATTGGCACGAATGATTAGTTCCTGAGGAGATAGGCTGACCATTTTTTCAATACCTTTTAAATAGTACGCAAGCTGCCCAATCATGGTCTTCAGCTTACTAGGAACTTCATATGTCAGTTCGGTTAGACTACCGCCGCCTGCTATATTAATAAAATAACGGTCATTTGCCTTACCGATATCAATCGGACGTGTCTCTTGGCGAATGATCAGATCACAGGAATCTTCCCAGTTCTTCGGGATCCCCATTGCGCGTGCAAAATCATTAGTAGTACCAAGCGGCAAAACGCCGAGCGGGGGAAGATTAGGCTTCTCCGCCATACCATTAATAACCTCATTTAAAGTGCCATCGCCACCGGCTGCTATGATCAAATCATAACCGCGTTCTACTGCATCTGCAGCAGCTAGCATAGCATCGCCTTCTCCGGTTGTTGCATGGCAGGTAGCTTCAATGCCACCAATATCCAGCCGGTCCAAAATATCGGCGAGCCGCTTCTTCATTTCTTCCCGTCCAGAAGTGGGATTATAAATCAATCTCGCAGTTTTCATTACCGGAACGCCACCTGTTTTTATAATAGAATAACCTAATTGATTATACCTAATTCGGACCACTACAATCAATGTTAAAGGCCCTTTCATGCAAATATTCCATTATACAGCAATTAATGACACTAAGTTAGAGAAAAACAACTATTTATATGTGTATGCAACAAATCCCGTATTATCCACAGATGTGGGCACTTTTTTTATGATTAAGTGTGCTCAAGGGTAGGTGCTTTATCGTTTCATTCGAATCTGTTCGAGGAGTGTCTCTACCTGTCTCTCAATCCAATGCGGAAGAAGGGGATGGGGCAGAAGCGTTTGACCAGAATACTTATAGGTTAACCCTTTAAGTCTGTTAGGAACCACATGCTTAGTAAAATAGCCTTCACTCAAAAAAAGCGGTGCCACCAGAACCTCGTGACCCTGCTCCTGCCAATACTCTACCTTGCTTCTTATACTATCCGGACTCAGCAGACCATAGTCGGCCGCCGCTACGCCACTTACCTCACGTACACGTCCCGCCAGCGAAGATATACCTTTCTGCCAGCGCTGCCGGAAGCCATCATATACACTGCCATGACCCACAAGCAAAATCGTCTCTCGCTTCGGTTCCGTAGACAGCTCACGTAGCTTGTCCCAGATCATTACAGCGATGTCCGGATCATCGTCGATAGGATAACCGTAGTGAACTTTAGCCTTCACTGAGAACAGCGCTAAATCCGTCTCACGTTCAGGCTCAGGTTTGGCGCCAAGTGCATATTCTATCTCATCGACATGTGTGCTTCCTGAGGAAACGAACAATGGGATCACAATAATATCTGTGATCCCTGCGTGTTCCAGCTCATTTATTCCATCTTGAATCAGACGGCCCTCTACCAGCTCTAAAAAAGAGACCACAACAGGAATCTCTTCACCTAGCGATAATCCGCTTACGGCCTCCTCTACGATTGACACCCAAGCCTTATCGCGAGAGCCATGACTGATAATAAGTACGCCCGGTACCATAAATTAGCGTCCCAAACGTTCCAGCGTTAATTTATATCCGTCATTGCCGTAGTTCAGGCAACGTTTTACACGGGAAATCGTAGCTGTGCTTGCGCCCGTCTCTGCTTCGATCTGGTTGTAGGTGGAGCCTTTGCCGAGCATACGCGCTACTTCCAATCGCTGCGACAGCGATTGAATCTCGTTCACAGTGCACAAATCATCAAAGAACACGTAACATTCTTCCATATTTTTTAACGTTAAAATAGCTTCAAATAATTGGTCGATACTTTTATCATTCAACTTCTTAAGTTGCATCAGCTTTTCATCCCCTAAAAGTTCTATCAGCATTAGTTTCTCTAATTAAGCTCCGTACAAAACTAGCTCCGGAAACATAAACCTCATGCGACTATCCTGCCTTTACTATATTGCACTGGAGCGCATTTTTCAAGCATTAACGATTTCACGCTGTAAAGAGTGAAATCGATGGACAAACGTCCACCTGTGGCGCACACTCAATATGTATCAAACTACGTTTGTTTCTTCCTACATAAGAAATAGCACCTACACTATAGTACTACATAAGCGCCGAAAATCAAGCATGTACACGCTTTTTTCACTTCTTAAAGACGATTATAGGCATTCGCCCTTTTCCGCTCCTATCACGGGTAACCCGGGCATTCGTCTATACCGTATGTTCGCCCATGACATACAGTATAGCAAACCACTAACAAAGGAATGTGATATTATGCCTGATCATTACTATAATCATTCCCGCCGGAACCAGCGTTCACTGACCGATACTTATAATGCATCTGCTTACCCCGGGCTCAGTCCATATGCGCCTTCATCCCCCCCAGGTGAGAGCGCAATCCTTCCCGCTTTAGGAGCAGAAGCTGCCACTGAAACAGCTCTAGCGCTTCCTGCTGCTGAAGCTACAACAAAGGCAAGCGGCGGGCTTGCCGGATTGCTTAGCGGCTTAGGCGGTTTAGGCGGCGGGGGCGGAATCGGTGGGAATATGGAGCAAATCAAAGGTATCATCGACCGAATGGGCGGTATTGACGGGATCGTAAACTCCATGGGTAAAGTGCAGAAGGTGATGTCCGGCTTCCAGCAGATGGCTCCGATGGTTAAGCTCTTCATGGGTAGCTTCGGCAAAGGAAAAGGAGCAGCAGGCGCACTGGCAGCCGAAGAGGATGCCGCAATGTTCAGTCCGAGTCGGCGCAAAAAAAGACGCTCCACCTCTGGGCGTCGTAAATCTACTACAACCACACGCCGGCGCTCTACTGCCTCTACCGGAAAACGTCGCCGCAAATAGCGGTGACGTTTTATTTTTACTTAAACCATCCACTACGCCGGAACCATCTGAACATGCTAACACCCACCACCAGCATAAACAGCAGAACACCAAAATACCCATACTTCCATTCGAGTTCAGGCATTACCACAAAGTTCATCCCATAAATTCCGGCGATCAGCGTCAGCGGCATGAATACGGTGGTGATTACTGTTAATGTTTTCATGATCGAATTCATCCGGTTGGAGTTAAGAGAAATGTAGCTATCACGTAAATCCGCAGTCATTTCTCGATCTGCTTCAATCATATCCGACAGTTTTAACAAATGGTCATAGATATCGCCAAAATAAATCCGTTCCTCACCGTTGCTCTGGACATGCTGCGAATTCACGATCCGGTACATCAAATCGCGCATCGGCACAATCGTCCGCCGCATCTTGAGCAGCCTTCCGCGCACATTAAACACTTGGCTCATCAAATCCTCCACCGACTCACTGCCGCCATTGCTCTCCAGATCCGCAAGCTCGTCCTCTAAACTATAGAGGCATGGAAAATACTTATCTACCAGCTTGTCCATTACAGTATATGCAGCCGCCATCGGACCACCCGACCAGCCTTTACGACTATGTATTTCACGCTTCACCTGCTCCCAAGCTTCATTCATCTCTGTTTTTTCCTGATGATGATAGGACACGAGGTAATTCGCACTCAAAAAAAGGTCAATCTCTTCAGCATCCAGCGTCTCTTCATTCAGCGCATGCAGCACAAAAAACTGTACTTCCTCATAATGATCCAGCTTCGGCCGCTGTAGCACATGCATACAGTCCTCAATCGCCAAAGGGTGAAAATGAAAATAGTGATCCAGCAGCAATGTCTCCTCTGCCGTAGGTGTAGCAAAATCTGCCCATATCCATGCATAATCCTCCCGCCGGATATCCTGCAGAGGTATGTCTGTCAGCACCTCACCTGTATGCGTCACCGCAAGTGTACGTATCATAAATGTTCCTCCGCTTCATCTTCTTCCACGCATCTATTGTACCGCAAGAAGTGGAGTCTTCCAAAAATAACAAAAAAGAATCTCAGCCGTGAAGTCGTAGCTCTGAGGCTCCATTATTCAATAGCGTCCCATTCCGGAAAGGATGGAATACTCTTTAGTAAGTTTCGTTCATCCTCTTCTCCCTCTGATTATTCAGCTCATTGTGTATATAACGATGCTCCTCAGATGGCGGGGAAAGAATGGATAGAGTAAATAGGGTTGGGTTGGGTTGGGTTGGGTTGGGTTGTCACCGAACTTAATCAAATCGTATTAAGTGATTTGTTTAATGATCAGTTAGTTTAAATTCTAACCCGCCGCTTAGATTCGACAGATGCACAAATAGCTACGCCCAGACATAAGCTCATACGCACCTTATCCAAGCTTTAGCCACTCTCGGTTGTACGAGCTAGACTCTGCAAATTTAGGGCACTTATACCCTTCTTTATGCTTCTTCGACGTCATTCACCAATTCTGGGGTATTTATACCCCTCTTTATGCTTATACGACGCTATTTCGCCAATTCAGGGCATTTATAACCCTCTTTATGCTTTTTCGACGCTATTTCACCAATTCTGGGGTATTTATGCCCCTCTTTATGCTTTTTCGACGTAACTTAGCTAATTCTACGGGATTTATACCGCTCTTTGCCCTCCAATCGCCGAATCCCATCATTTCTACGGGATTTATACCGCTCTTTCTCCTCCAATTGCCAAATCCCGTCATTTCCACGGGATTTATACCGCTCTTCCCCCTCCAATCGCCCAATTCCATCATTTCTACGGGATTTATACCGCTCTTTCCCCTCTAATCGCCCAATTCCGTCATTTTTATGGGATTAATACCGCTCTTTCCCCTCCAATCGCCCAATTGCGTCATTTTTACGGGACTTATACCGCTCTTTCCCCTCCAATCGCCAAATCCCGTCAATTCTACGGGATTTATACCGCTCTCGCCCCTCACCACCCAAACAACAAAAAAAGATGTCCGCAGCCAAAGGCTAACTGACATCTTTTTATTAAAGGGATTTAAAAAATGATTTTGAAAATCAGACCGGCTAATACCGCACTGATTGGAATCGTAATAAACCAAGTAACTACAATACGTCCAGCTACTCCCCATTTCACGGCAGAGAAGCGTTTCGCAGAGCCAACACCCAGGATCGCTGAAGTGATAGCATGTGTGGAGCTGACTGGCAAATGAAGCAGTGTTGCCGAGAAAATAACGGAAGCCGCGGAAATATCAGCCGCGAAGCCGTTGATCGGCTCGATTTTGAAAATCTTCGTACCCATGGTCTTGATAATCTTCCAACCACCAATGGAGGTACCGAGTGCCATAGCCGTAGCCGCAGCAATCTTAACCCATAGAGGGATTACATCCATAGTCTCTTGGCGTCCTGATGTAACGAGGGCAAAGGTAATGATCCCCATCGCCTTCTGCGCATCATTCGTACCATGAGTAAACGACTGTAATGCCGCCGTCACAACCTGCATGGAACGGAAGCCCTTATTAACCGTATGTGGACTACGCTTTGCAAAAATCCATTTCAGGACTATCATGATGATATAACCGATAACAAATGCAATAATTGGCGAGAAGATCAACCCCTCGACAATTTCCACAAATCCGCCCCAGTTAATATGCGACGAACCTGCACCCACATATACTGCACCAGCCAAAGCGCCGATCAGTGCATGAGAGGAGGAGGACGGAATTCCGAGCCACCAGGTGATCAAATTCCAAATAATCGCAGCAATCAGCGTGGCTATTATGATATCCAGACCATTTTCCAGCAACGTGGGGTCTGTGATACTTCCGCCAATTTTCTTAGCTACACCTGTAAACATCAAAGCTCCGACAAAGTTCATCAGTGCCGCCATAATAATAGCTGTTCGAGGTTTTAACGCACGTGTAGAGACAGAGGTAGCAATCGCGTTGGCCGTATCATGGAAACCATTAATAAAGTCAAACGCAAGCGCGAGAAATATAACAATTCCAAGAATCCATATCGATGTTTCCATATTCTAGTACCCCTTATGAGTTGCGCATGATGATCGATTCCAACATGTTGGCTACATCTTCACATTTATCTGTAGTGGTCTCGAGTCGCTCATATAATTCCTTGCGCTTAATCAGCTCAATCGGGTCCTTAACGGTTTCAAATAGAGCTTTGGTACAAATACGAAGGACTTCGTCCCCTTGATTCTCAAGGTCATTCAAACGGATCGTATATTCACGAATGGCCAGCAGCTTCTTCTGGGAAAGCAAATGAACCGCTTTTTGGATTTCATAAGCACACTGACGAAGGATTTCGGCAAATTGTACAATGTATTCATCCGGGTCAAGAAGGTTGTACATATAGAAACGTGAGGCAGATGCCTCCAAGCCATCAATGACATCATCCATGCTTGTAATCAAGTCCATAATGTCGTCACGCTCAAGTGGCGTAATGAACGTCTTGTTCAATTCCTTAATTACGGTGTGCGTGTAAGTATCACATTGGGATTCGTACTTCTTCATCTCTGCAGCGAAACTATCGACATTATTCTGGAGATCAGTGATATTCTGAGCAAAATAATCTGCAGCTTGGACAATGGTATCCGCCATATTTTCCAGCGTCTCAAAGAATATGTCCTTTTTTCTCAACTTCATTGTTTTAAACCCCTTTACATAATATTACCGTGAGTACAGAGTCACCCATATGTAAAAAGCATGAAAATGAATGACAACCCTTGTTATCTTAACATATCCGTAGAAGGTATAGAAGCTATAGAAATGAACTTTTTTACACTCTATTAACACTTACCCATAATTCCGAACACAAATCTGTATAACACTGGATATTCCGACTTTCTTAGGTTGCACTATCTGCTCCGCCATATACCACATGACTGCTAAATGAAGGTGCATTAGGGACGACCAAAATATGGGTGATTCCTGGATACAATAGCTCTTCTTTACCATCCTTCACAAACCGAATCACATCACCTGGCTCACGCGACCATCTGCCCTTTGTGACCTGTCCCCGCTGAAAGAGCAGCGCTTCTCCACCAAGCTCCACGTCAACCTGAAGTCTTCCAACATCATCAAGTACTTTATGATCGGAACCCATCACCATCACATTTGCAGCTTCTACTGGCTTATTGTTATTCAGATCCAAATGTGGCTTACCATTCACGTAACGCTGATAGGTCTGGAGCTGAGTATCGTATTTATAGTCAATTTTATAGCTTTTAAGTAAGAAGTTTACGCTAAACTCAGCGGCCTGTTCTCCGCCTGTTGGTATGTAATCTGGATTGTTAAAAAGATACCCTGGCACTTTCACACTTTTCTCATAACCCAGCTTCTCGGCACCTTCCCGCAGCTTCGCTGCATTACTGTAGAGATTATGAGGGGCTTTACGTGCTTTGTCCCGCCAGAAATAAGCTCCGGCACGACCGATCTCGTCCATATCTGCTTTTTTCTCTTTTTGCAAAATAGCATAAGCCGCGGGGCTCCCCCCGGCATGCACCGTCACACCACCGTAGCTCTCGCCAATATCGAGCAGATAAGGGCGAATACTGCGAATCGGTCCGATTTTGACCACTCCGGTATGACTTTGAAAAATACCAATCAACCGCGTAATGCCACCTTCAGCAAGAACCTCATATAAAATATCCGCTTCACTTACCCCCGATTGTGGCCGGGCCGCTGGAGCATTATTAATCATAACAGCTAAGGGACGTGGGAGACTGTTTTCAGAAACGGGAAGACCTGTTAATCCGGAAACGAGTTCAGCAGATGGATCTGCAGTAGGCGAAGGTTGGATAGTTTCAATTGGCGCGGGATCTGCTGTAGGTTGCTGTGTCGGGGCAATTACATTATTTGCACTCTCTGTTCCGCAAGCGGAGAGCAATAGGGTACTTAGTACAAGGGCAGATAATAGACGGGAAGAAGAGCAGTTTACTTTCATAAGCTTGTAGTTCCTCCTAAACGTTTTATGTATCTTAACTGGTTTCTTCCATTTAATCACAGCCAGTCCCATTTGTCTTGATCCGCTTGCATCAAGTGTAATCGACTTCAGCGTCCTTATTAGGACGATATACGTTTAAGCGAGAAATATAAGGATAATGCATAGCGTGAAACTTTTACTTTCTTATATTTTAAAAAAGGGCACAGCCGATCTCCGGCTGTACCCTGCGTGTATCTATCCATTTAGTCTAGCTTCCAGCAATTGAGGCTTAATGTCCCATATTGATACGCTTGAAATATTCGCTCTGCCTTCCTGCTGCCATCCGCTGTTCCCATCGCATAAAAGAGAGGTGCGAAATGCTCTCTTCCGTAAGACGGAACCGCATCACGAACATGCGGAGCTTTTTTCTCATAAGCAAACAGTGAAGGTAAATCCCAAGATTCTAACCCCTTGGCAATCCACGCATCGAATTCAAGCGCCCACTCTTCAGGCTGATCACTTTCATTAAGCATCCGCAAATTGTGAACAAGTCCACCGCTTCCTATCAGCAGTATGCCTTCGTCACGCAGAGGGGCTAACATCCGCCCGATATTGTACTGTTCCTTGGGAGAACGTAGTGAATCGACGGATAAAGCGACTACCGGAATATCGGCTTTCGGAAACATTTTTTTCAGTATTACCCAGACTCCGTGATCGAGTCCTCGCCCCAGAACGGGCTGATGTGAAAGATTGTTACCCTTAAAGAGCTCGGAAATCCGCTTGGTTAGAGCTGGATCGCCTGGGGCTGGATAGGTCAGCGTATACATTTCTTCAGGGAATCCGTAGAAGTCGTGTTGTGTTTTGTGCTTCTCATCCATGGTGAGTAGCTGTTCTGGGCTATCCCAGTGCGCTGAGAATACTACTATACCCCGTGGTGCTTCTAGTTCTTGACCAAGCCGCTCCAGAAAACGGGTATACTCGTTATCCTCCAGTGCGAGGAGCGGAGAACCGTGCGCGATAAAAAATGACGGTAATTTCATAGGATGCCAACCTCCATAACCCAGTATATGGTGTGCATCTTTATTTTACCGCTAATTTCAAGTTATTGCGAGTAAAGTCCATCACCTATATCATCCAATTTTGCCACTCTGTCTGCACATGCTCCTGTTCGTTCATCCACTCTCTTGTCCGCTTTAGCAGCTGCTGCTGTGCTGGCCCAGAAGAAAAGGTATGATCACCTTGAAAAATGATCTCTTTATCGCATCGTCCCTCAGGACGCGTCCAGAATAATTTCTGGTAAAGGAATGCATAATCCACGGGGATGACATCGTCAGACGTACCATGAATGACGAGCACATCACCGCTGAATTTACTAGCCTCTTGGAAAGGCTGGAAGGCCGCCAAAGAATTGAAATATACCGGTGTGAACGAGTAGCCCACGTAATCCGCCGATCCATTCTTCACCGATCGATCATACGCCTCCCGCCCTACGATCTTCACAATATCATTGAAGGGGTAACCCACGGAGGCCCACAGCACGAGATTCTTCACGCGGCGATCACGAATACTTGTCAGAAGCGCAACCGCCCCACCCAGACTATGGCCAATAAGCGTCACACGCTGTGGATCCACATCGGCAGAGCTAATTCCGTAATCAAGAACCGCTCTAGTCTGAGCGATCATCGACTCCATATCCTCACCGCCGTAATTACCGCTGCTCTCGCCGCAGCCCGCATAATCAAATCGAATGACCATATATCCGTCTTGCGCCAGCTCACGAGCTGCTTTGACAAATATCCGATCGACTCCAATCCGGTTACCCACAAATCCATGGCAGATTACAGCTAATGGCAATCTGTCCTTGCAACGTGTGGAAGTTCCCTTCTCTTTACTCGGATAATGGATGCTCGCTGTCAATTCTTCGCCGTTATGCCGAATTACAATATTCCGTTCCATTGCCGTAACCTCCTATATTTAATCATTATTTTAATTTATTAGAATTCCGATTAACTTAGTGTGAATTATATTCTTATTATAAAGATATCGTTCATATTGTCAACAGAAACGGGACAGATCTTAGTAATTTGCAAGAACAAATTCGGAGTATAAACCGGAACGTCAAACAGCCAGTCTCTAATATAATGGAGACTGGCTGTTTTTCAATCGCATGATGAGCTTCCAGGGCCGTCAATCAATCATAGCTGTCGTTAAACATCTCATGGGTTTCTTGACTGCCTTCCCAATCCTTAAGCGCGCCCTCTGTTGCTGGTTCTTCTGTGGAATTCCACATGCTGAATCCATCAGAGCCGCCCCAATCCCCCATTGAATGATTGGGCGTAGGCTCGAAACCGTTGCCCATGACACTGTCCTGTTCTTTCTTGTTCTCATGTTCCATAAAGCTCCCAACCTTTCCCAAAGCTATATTGATCAAGCAACAACATTATCAGTGTTCACTCTTATAAAAGGATTATGCATAGGAAAATAGAAATGCTTGTCCTTGCGCTGACCTGTCAGGCAAACGTATACTCTAGGTTAAAGACTATACCGATTAACACTACTGGAGGTTTACATCCCTATTATGAAAGTGAAAGATATGATTAAGGAAAATAACGCCCTGCGCGAGCAGATGACGCCTTTCAATCGATCCTATTTTGAAGATATGATCCTGACGATGCGGGCCAGTAGGGTAGAGGCTCTCCACGCTGAAGAACTTTTACTGGGTGCAGCCAAGCTGCTTCTGAAAGAACAAAAAAAAGGTAAAAACGCTAAACAGGTGTTTGGCGAGAATCCGGATGATTATTTTAAAGAGATCATAGACAGCGTTCCCACACGCTCAGCACGCAGCAAATGGAACTATTACTTGATGATTCCCTGCGCGGCTCTAACCTGTTTGTTCGGGATCTTTGCTATAGGTGGACTCTTCTTGCAATGGACTAACGGATCACCTGGGATGTTCGGAGAGATTAGCCTCTTCACCCTCTTCGCTGTTGGGGCAGGTTCCATTATCTTGATCGAACTTATTATGAAATGGTTAACCTCCTTGTCTGAGGGGGATGCACCTAAAGCCAAGCCCTTTGATATCAAGGGCCTTGGCGTCTATATCGGAATCGCCGTAGTTGCCGTATTCATTGGCTTGTACTTCGACCGATTGTTTCCGGTCATTACTTTATCCCCGTGGGTAAGCTTAATTGTTTCCCTGATTGGGGCAATTGGACTAAAGTTTATATTTTTTAGAAAATAAAAGTCATGCTCCACCCATATTTCATCCGATAGACAGGGGGAACTTTCATGAATAAGAAGCAATATATTCTCTATTCTGTTCTAGCAGTAACATTGGGACTAGGCGCGGTACCTATAGGAACGATTCAAGCTGAAGGCGCTGCCAGCCCTCCTGTGGGAGGCACTAAGGCAAATGCTTTGACAGCAAACAATAATCATGCGGAGGCTATCTATAAAGCAGCATTGCCGCTGTTGTCTTCCTCTAACAAGTTACCCGAAGCTATTAAATATTTGAACGCCAATATGTATGCGGTAGGTTCGTATCGTGCCACGATAATGACACTGAAGCTTGAGAATTTGCACAAGGCGGCGCTTCCGGCGTGGGAGAGCAAATTCAGTACCAGCAATGTCCAGCGGAAGCTCACTACTATCTATAAGGCTGGCGCTAGTATGAAGACCCTTGCTGATGCCACAGAAGATCTCACTCTGCGCACACTGCTGAAGAGTGCCAGCGAAAATGGATATAAACTGGAGACCGCGGAAGGCACTTTTTTCCCGGTGATCGATTATGAGGCTTACCGCAAATATAAGCTTTATGTCACTGATGATATCAGCGCGTATCTATCCATTATGGCTACGGAGTCTGATCTGCCCTCCTCCAAGGATAACGGGCTGGTCATTGGTTGGACCGATGTAGCTGCACGAGCACTGTCTCAAGAGCAATTTATTCAAAATCATCCGAAATCGAACCGAATTTCAGCCGTGAAATCCTTATATTCTATCTATGTTAACAATACGTTTTACGGCCAGAATAACACGCCCCTTTTCCATTATGACAATCTTGAAATGGACTTGGAGGCGCAGAAAGCCTACTCTAGCATTCTCACCAAGAATAAAGACAACAGCCCATTCCTGCAGAAACTAGATGGCTTCATGAAATTGATGAAGGACAAAGATTATAAACTAACAGATGAAGTCGAACAATACCGTAAGACTGAATTACCTCTCTAGTATGATATACAAAAGGCCCGTCCCCATTCATTCTGGGACGGGCCTTTCTATGTTCATTAACGAAATGATTAAAGTGATGAAAGAAATTAAATAAGGATGTTAAAGAGATTGGAATCCTTATTGATTTCTACATAATCTACACCCTTCTGCTGCATCCGTTCGATAAGTGGTTCATAAGCTTCAATGGACAATAGCTCTATGCCTACAAGCGCGGGACCATTCTCTTTATCATGCTTCTTGATGTACTCGAAACGGGTAATGTCATCCTCTGGACCGAGAATTTCGTCCAAGAACTCACGCAGGGCACCTGCCCGTTGTGGGAAGTTCACCATGAAGTAGTGCTTTAAGCCTTCGTAAATCAGTGACCGCTCTTTGATCTCCTGCATACGGTCAATATCGTTGTTACCCCCACTAATGATACAGACGACCGTCTTCCCGCGGATTTGATCACGGTACTGATCAAGTGCTGCGATAGGTAAGGATCCCGCTGGCTCAACCACTATAGCATTCTCGTTATACAGCTCCAGAATGGTGGTACAAGCCTTGCCTTCAGGTACCATCACGATGTCATCCAGATGCCGGGAACAAATATCATAAGTCAGTCCGCCAACGCGCTTTACAGCCGCTCCGTCCACGAACTTGTTAATTTCTTTTAGCGTTACCACTTCTCCAAGCTTGATCGCTTCAGTCATTGAAGCAGCACCAAGCGGTTCCACACCAATCAACTTAGTAGATGGACTCACCGTCTTCACATAAGTGGCTATTCCTGCTGCCAAACCGCCCCCACCAATCGTTACGAACATAAAATCCGCAGGGTGATCCAGGTTCTCCATCACTTCCATCGCTATCGTTCCATTGCCTGCAATAATTCTCGGCTCATCAAACGGGTGGATCAACGTCATACCATGGTCTATACAAGCTTGCAGCGCTTCATCATAAGCATCATCGAAGGTATCGCCCTTCAGAATGACCTCAACAAACTCGCCACCGAACCGCCGTACTTGTTTGACCTTCTGATTAGGTGTTGTGCTTGGCATATAGACCTTGCCCTTAATTCCAAGTGCCTTACAGGAATAGGCTACACCTTGTGCGTGATTTCCTGCACTCGCGCAGACAATACCTTTGGCTCTATCTTCTGCGGATAGACTACGAATCATATTATAAGCTCCGCGGATTTTAAAAGAACGGACAATCTGCAAATCTTCGCGCTTCAAATATACATCGCAATCATACTTGGCCGATAGTACGGCGTCACGCTGTAGTGGAGTCCGGATGATGACCTCCCGCAGTACGTGATGAGCCCGTACGATATCTTCCATTCCTACGATTCGGTCTTCCTCTTCTCTCATAACCCTCTCGCCTCACTATCATCTATTCATTCTACTTCTTGTAAACATACTCTCCCAAAGACATTTTTTCAAGCATTGTCCGCTGTATGCAATACAATTATTGATGCAAATCTTATACTTTCTTATACATGCAAAAACGCCTTCATCGTCCCTAAAAGGACGGTAAGCGTTTATGCGAGAAATATAAGGTAATTTATAACGTGAAACAAATAAATTCTTATATTTTAAAAAAAGAGACTACAGGAATCTCCCATAGCCTCTTTAAGTTCATGTCCGTCCAAGATCTGAATTCTACTAATCCTGTTGCTTCAGCATCCACTTCAGCAGATCAGGTAGGCTTGTCCACAAACGCGAGTGTACAATAACATATTCGATAGCTTCATTAGCGTCGCCCATTCCCACAAAATCCGGAAGGTTATGCGGCAATCTTTTGATCCCTAACAAATAATCCGGCACATGCTTGTTCACATTCCGCGCTACGCGGTACAACATTTTCAGTTGGGAAGTAATCCCATTCTTCTTATATTCTAAGACCATCCGGTCGTAAGCTACTGTCGCCGCTGCATCATTGCCGAACTTTTCCAGCACCTTTTCTGTCTTCTTGAGCTTGTTGGTGTAGAGATACGCAGCCGTTAAAAGGTAACGCGCACCTGTGTTATCTTCAGGATTCAGCTCTAAAATGTGCTCAAGTACTTTTTGTGCTTCTTCTGCATTTCCGCTAAACCAACAAGAATCGGCGTAGCTTTTGCAAATTCGAATGTATGGACGAGTCTCGTGGAGGTCCCAGAAATGTCCTTTGTTCTCAGCGAAAAAGGCTTCTCCAAGCTCACGTTCACCTGCATCCATCCCTGCTTTTAGAAAAGCACGAGCATCTGCTTCATTCTCTGCTTCCTCAGCCAAAATGAGATACGCATCCGGACTGTCCGGATAAACCTCTAATGCGGCTTCAGCTAACTGTATCCGGCGGTTGGATGAATTGGTTTGCATAGCCTTTTGTAATAGTGCTTGCTCCTGATCCTTCGGACTGCCTGAGATATTCAGCAAAAGTAATTCTTCTTCCGCACCACCCATGCCGTATTCCTCAATGTAATTGAGCATCTCTTTGACTTTTCTAGAGATGGTAGGCGTAGTAACCTCATGTTTGGTAGCAAGATCCGCTTGTGTTAGGGAGAAGCCATATTCCTCAGACAAAATAAATTCGATCGCCGCGCAGAAAGAGCCCATTTTCTTCACAGCAGGCTTAGTCTTACGGGAATAACCATTCCACAGAACTAGAGCTTCCCAAATAAGCTCTCTATCATAGCTTTCTCTCATGCTCTCAATAAGGTGCAGCGCCAGTTGTTCATGTGCTGGATGCTCCCAATTCAGATCACGTGACACTTTTTTTCTGAGCGTAGCAAGAGTTAGCTTCACTTCAGGTTGTGCTACGGGCTCCTGTTTCTCAGCCACAGTCTCGCTAGCTGCCGCTTCTTCCTTGTTTACAAGTTGCATGATGGACTCTACTGCAGAAGTTTCTTTACCAAGGCAGCATTTCTTATATTTTTTCCCGCTTCCGCAAGGACACATATCATTTCTTCCAATCTTACTCAAAACGAATTCCTCCTTAAATCTGTGAGTAGCCATTCGCCATAAGCGTATCGCTAGTATGCACTATAAGTATCATCATTTCCAGGCACGAGGCATCCTTTATAAGGTTACTTCACAAAGTCTGAAGGACTCCGATTTAAAAGGGCCTTCCCATGATCGGAAAGACCCTTATCTGTATATATCCGCACATTTTCCCCCGTACGTGTAGTATTATAGCACTTCTTCTATCACTTGTCAGTCCTTTTTTAGGACTTTAAGCGCAAAAAATGCTAGATACAGTTCTTTATCCTTATACCAAAGCTTTCATAGCGATGTCGCTGCGGCTTTGTTTTCCGGAAAAAGAAATTCCTTCGGCTCTAGCGTAAGCTGCAACACGAGCTTCAGCAATCGTAGCACCTAGGCCTACCACGCCTAGCACCCGGCCACCATTCGTCACCCAGCTTCCGTCTTCACCACGCGCCGTACCAGCATGGAAGATCAGCCCTCCTTGGCTGTCTTCAAGACCTTCAATCGGTACACCCTTTGGATAAGGGCCTGGATATCCTCCCGAAGCGAGAACTACGCATACAGCCGCTTCGTCGCTCCATTCAATGTCGATATCTGCAAGTCTGCCCTCTGTGACCGCCAGAAAGATTTCTAGCAAGTCGCTCTTGAGTCTAGGCAACACGACCTGAGTCTCAGGATCACCGAAACGAGCATTAAACTCAATCGTCTTTGGTTTACCCTCAGGAGAAATCATCAGTCCCGCAAATAGTACACCGCTAAAGGGACGACCTTCGTCCACCATAGCTTTTGCCGTCGGCTTAATGATGGTCTCGATCGCTTCTTGGATAATAGCCTCATCAATATGTGGTAAAGGCGAATAGGTACCCATTCCGCCGGTATTAGGACCTTTATCCCCATCAAATACGGGCTTATGATCCTGGGCAGCAGCCATAGGACGTACCGTCTCTCCATCGACAAAAGCCAGAATCGACATTTCCTGTCCAGCTAGAAATTCCTCAATAACAACCTGAGCGCCTGCCTCACCGAATACCTTAGTGACCATAATATCAGCAAGCGCTTGCTCTGCTTCTTCCAACGAATAAGCAACCGTCACGCCTTTTCCTGCAGCCAGACCATCTGCCTTGATTACGATCGGAAGCGGCTGTTCCCGCAAATAAGTTAGCGCAGCTTCATAGTCGTCGAACTTCTCATAGGCTGCTGTCGGAATATTATATTTATGCAAAAGATCCTTCATAAAGGTTTTGCTGCCTTCGATCTCCGCCGCATTCTTGCGTGGGCCAAACACAGGAATATCCTGTGCTTCAAAAGCATCCACAATCCCAGCAGCGAGTGGATCATCTGGACCGATTACAACAAGACCTATTTCCTTCTCTTTCGCAAAAGCCGTCAGACGATCGAACTCAAATACTCCGATCGGCACACATTCGGCTAACTGCGCAATCCCGGCGTTGCCGGGTGCGCAATAGATTTTACCTGCCTTGGGGCTTTGGGATAGACTCCAAATCATCGCATGTTCCCGGCCGCCGCCGCCAACCACTAAAATATCCATCCGAATATGATCCTCCCAGTGCTCTAGTGTTTGAAATGACGAACGCCTGTGAAGACCATAGCAATACCATACTCATTAGCGACCTTAATTGACTCTTCGTCTTTAATGGAGCCGCCTGGCTGAATCACTGCAGTGATTCCTGCTTTTGCTGCCATTTCAAGCGTATCGCCCATTGGGAAGAACGCGTCGGAAGCGAGTACGGCTCCCTTAGATTTTTCACCAGCTTGTTCGATTGCAATTTTAGCTGCACCAACGCGATTCATCTGTCCTGCACCTACGCCAACGGTCATATCATCAGCAGCCAGCACAATCGCATTAGATTTCACATGCTTTACTACTTTCCATCCGAACAACAATTGTTTCAATTCTTCCTCGGTTGGTTTACGGTCCGTAACGACTTGTAGATCATCTGGGTTCACAGAGTGCACATCGCTCTCCTGTACAACCATTCCTCCATCAATAGAGGTAACTACAAAGCTGCTCTTACGCGCACTAGCCGTACTAAGGTTACCGATTTTGAGCAAACGGAGATTCTTTTTCTTCGTAAGGATTTCCAGTGCTTCTTCCGTAAAGCCTGGTGCCAACACGATTTCGAGGAAAATATCTTTCAGCAGGTTCGCTGTGTCTGCATCAATAATGCGGTTTGCTGCTACAATCCCACCAAAGATAGAAGTTGGATCCGCGTTGTAAGCTTTTTGATAAGCTTCGTATACACTTTCACCCACACCTACACCACAAGGGTTCATATGTTTAACCGCTACGACAGCAGGCTCTTCAAATTCTTTCACGATTTGTAGTGCTGCGTTAGCATCGTTGATATTGTTATAAGACAACTCTTTGCCGTGCAATTGTTCAGCCGCAGTGAGTGTATCCAGTGCCGCCAATGGCTTGCGATAGAACGCCGCTTTTTGATGCGGATTCTCGCCATAACGCAGATCCTGAATTTTCTCATAAGTCACGGTGTAGCGCTCTGGCAGAGGCTCGCCAGTAACGTTAGCCAAATAATCGGAAATCAAGGCATCGTAAGCCGCCGTATGACGGAACACTTTTGCCGCAAGACGTTTGCGTGTTTCTAGCGTTGTATCTCCACCTGCGCGAACCTCTTCAAGTACAGTAGCGTAGTCATTAGCATCCACCACTACACTCACAAAAGCATGGTTCTTCGCCGCAGAACGCAGCATCGTAGGTCCGCCGATATCGATATTCTCGATGGCTTCCTCGTAGGATACGTCAGGTTTTGCGATCGTTTCCGCGAACGGATACAGATTCACAACAACCAGATCGATGTAATCCAGACCAAGCTCCTTCATTTGACGCGTGTGTTCCTCGTTATCACGAACCGCAAGCAATCCACTGTGTACAGCAGGGTGCAAGGTTTTGACACGTCCGTCCATGATTTCTGGGAATCCTGTCACATCGGAAATTCCGATAACTGGAACACCTTCTTTAGCCAAAAGCGTGCTTGTTCCACCTGTAGAGATAATTTCTACGCCTAATGCAGACAACTCGCGGCAAAAATCCACGATACCTTGTTTATCCGATACGCTGACTAGCGCTCTTTTGATACTCACTTTGAATAGTCCTCCTTCAGGTTGTACGTGCCGATTTAATATGAAGAAAACCCACAACGCGACACATAACGCCGCTTATGCAATATTTCCCGAGAAATACCCTGAAACATCTCGGTCTGTCACCAAATGTCGATCCAAAACTTCGAATGGCTGCGGTGCAGCTTACTTTTCGCGGATAATCGTCTTTCTTCCACTCAGTTCCACTTTCCCGCTGGCAAAAGCGCCAACCACTTCGGGATACAGCTCATACTCAACCTTATGAATACGTTCTGCCAATGAATCGGCCGTGTCGTTATCTTGCACAACTACGCTGCGCTGAGCAATAACAGGCCCGGTATCCATACCTCCATCGACAAAATGCACAGTAACACCCGTCAGCTTCACGCCATAATCCAGCGCTTGTCCGATTGCATCTTTTCCTGCAAAAGCAGGCAGCAGCGATGGATGAATGTTAATAATTCGTCCATCATACGGCGTTAAAAGCACTGGCGTAATAAGACGCATGTATCCTGCCAGCACAATCAGCCCGATTTCACGCCGCTGAAGCTCTGCTACAATCTCTGCTTCGTAGAGTTCACGGCTGGCGAAGTCTTTTGGCCGCAGCAAGAGGGAGGGAATGCCCGCATCCTCCGCTCGCTTAGCTACAGGTGCCTCTGGCTTGTCGGATACAAGCAACTCAATATTGCCATCACCAAGCAAGCCTGCTCTCTGTGCATCGATCAGTGCAGCAAAATTACTGCCTTGCCCAGAAGCAAAAACAGCGATTCGACTCCATTGCATCACACTTCAGCTCCAGTAAAGGTTACTTTGCGTTCCCCTTCTGTCACTTTACCAATGATAAAAGCCTCTTCTCCGCTCGCTTTGAGCAGTTCAAGAGCATGTTCTCCATCAGCGCTACTTACTACCAGAACAAGTCCAATTCCCATATTAAAAGTAGTAAACATATCACGGTTGCTTACGTTTCCTTTGTTCTGCATCAATCCGAAGATCGGCAGAATCGGCCACGATCCGTAATTAATCTCCACATCTACACCGTCAGGCAATACGCGCGGGATATTCTCGATGAATCCGCCACCCGTAATATGTGCCATCCCTTTCACCGGAAGCTGCTCCAAGAGCGCCAGCAAAGGCTTCACATAAATCTTAGTTGGTGCAAGAAGTACATCCACAAGCGGAGCTCCAAGCTCCGGAAGCACATCATTCAGGCCATAGCCATCTTCCTCAAGCAAAAGCTTACGCACCAGTGAGAAGCCGTTGCTGTGCACGCCGCTAGAAGCTAAACCAATCACTGTGTCTCCAGCAGCGATGTTAGCGCCTGTTACCAGCTTCGCTTTGTCAGCAACGCCAACTGTGAATCCAGCGATATCATACTCACCCGCTGAATACATGCCCGGCATTTCAGCCGTTTCGCCGCCAATCAGCGCACAACCTGCTTGGTGACAGCCCTCTGCGATTCCTGCTACGATCGCTTCGATTTTCTCCGGTACGACTTTGTCGCAAGCCAGATAATCGAGGAAAAATAGCGGCTCCGCACCTTGCACTACAATGTCGTTCACGCACATAGCTACAGCGTCGATCCCAATCGTGTCATGGCGATCCGCAGCGAACGCGATCTTAAGCTTCGTGCCTACACCATCAGTTCCCGATACGAGCACTGGCTCTTCATATTTATCTTTATTGAGGCCAAACAGCGCTCCGAACCCACCAAGATCCGTCATTACTTCTGGACGGTAAGTACGTTTTACGTGCTTTTTCATGCGTTCTACCGCTTCGTTACCAGCCGCAATATCCACTCCGGCGTTTTTATAAGCTTCCGACACTTGGGACACCTCATCTTTTAATAGTTTAGAGCGCGTTTGGGCGCATTCGGGACCAGTGGTGGTTATTGGAGTTATTCCGAGGAATGTTTGGACTTCCGATCGCTGTTATGTTTGGATTTCCTGATTTAACCGCTCATCGCGGTAGAAATCCAAACATAAAGGCGAACGCTACGCTTCTACAGTTCCAAACTTCCTCTCCATAACTCCCTCTAACCACCAGGTTTCCCCTACTGCAAGCCGCAGTGCGCGCCTTGCGCACGGACCTCAAGACCTCGGTGCATGAGCTGCGCCATGCACCTCCTTAAGCGAAGCGCCGATCTTGGCAAGCCAGTCTCGGCGGTAGCATGCAGACGGAGGGCTAAAACCCTACGCTAGCAGCTGCAGCCGTCTTTCTCTTCCCCGCCAAAATCAACCTGCGTCGGGTAATCATTATCGAAGCAGGAAAGGCATAGCCCGCCTTTGTAATCATCTTTGTTGTGACCACCAATGGAAGTGATTAAGCCCTCCGGTGACAAGAATGCCAAGGAATCGGCATTAATCTCTTCGCACATTTCCGCAATGGACTTGTACGACGCGATGAGATCGCGGCGGTCTGGGGTATCAATGCCGTAGAAGCAAGGATTCTTGAAGGGCGGCGATGTAATCCGCACATGAACCTCTACGGCTCCCGCTTCGCGGAGCAAATTGACGATACGCCGTGAAGTTGTTCCACGCACGATGGAATCATCGATCATGACAACACGTTTGCCATCGACCACACTGCGCACGGCGCTTAGCTTCATTTTCACACCTTGCTCACGCAGCTCTTGGCTCGGCTGGATAAAGGTCCGGCCTGTATACTTATTCTTGATGAGCCCAAGCTCATAAGGAATGCCCGTCTGTTCCGCAAATCCAATCGCTGCCGAGATACTTGAATCCGGTACACCAGTTACGAGGTCAGCATCTACGAAAGCTTCTAATGCCATTCGGCTACCCATCCGCTTACGGGCGGTGTGCAGGTTAGCGCCATTCATATCACTGTCTGGGCGAGAGAAGTAAATATACTCCATCGCGCATAGCGCTTTACGTTTTGGCTCGGTAAAACGGTCCTCTAACAGGCCATTTTTATCAAGCACGAGCAGTTCGCCAGGTTCGATATCGCGAACCAGCTGCGCTCCGATGACTTCTAGAGCGCAAGATTCGGAAGCAAAAATATAGGCGTCGCCGATCCGTCCCATTACAAGCGGACGCAAACCATGGGAATCCGAAGCGACAATTAATTTGTCATTCGTCATAAGCAGAAAAGCAAATCCGCCAACCAGTTGTTTTAGCGCATCCTTAGCCGCTTCAACAAAATCCTTAGACGAACGCGCAATCAGATGCGCCAGCACTTCTGTATCACTTGTGGTTTGGAAGATTGATCCGCTTTGCTCAAGCTGTTTACGAATCAACGGTTCATTTACTATGTTACCGTTCGTAGCAATCGCCAAATCACCGTCACGATATTTGAATACGAGCGGCTGTGCATTGGTTAAGCGGCTGTCTCCGCTGGTGGAATAACGTACATGCCCGATGGACATGTCTCCAACCAGTGAGGCAATTTTGTCCTTGTCGAATACTTCTTTTACTAACCCCATCCCGCGGTGATAGTTGAAATCACGACCATCTGCTACGCAGATGCCCGCACTTTCTTCCCCACGGTGCTGTAAGGCGTGCAAGCCGTAATAAGACATGGACGCCGCTTCCGGGTGTCCGAAGACCCCGAAAACGCCGCATTCTTCTTTTAATGTGTCAAAAATATCTCCCGAGCCCGTTCCTTCATTGTAAAAGTCACCAGTCCACAGGATAGGAGTCTCCTGCTCTTTCCCGGTCTTTATTTCATAAGACATGGAATAGCATCCTCCCAAACGAATTTCAATTCTGCTACAGCTTCATCTAATACGGATGCACCGTCCAGATTTACGCGCAGTCTGTCTCCACCTACAGTTCCAATGATTTCCACTGGAACGCCGCTGGCAGCAATCGCTGCTTTCAGCTCTTCCGCACGCTCAGGCGCTGCCGTCAGCACGATACGTGATTGGCTCTCACTGAACAAAGCTACATCGGATCTAAGTCCATTAGCAGAAAGTTCAACGTTCGCACCAACACCGCCACTGATACAGCTTTCTGCAAGTGCTACAGCAAGGCCGCCTTCGGACAAGTCATGTGCCGAACGCACCAGGCCGCCGCGAATCGAGGTAAGCACTGCGCTCAGCAGTGTTTTCTCAGTAGCCAAATCCAAAGCTGGAGGACGGCCTTCGGTTACACCATGAACAGCATATTGAAATTCACTACCACCAAGCTCAGCTTTTGTTACGCCTAGCAGAAGAATGGAATCTCCTTCTTGTTTGAAGCCTTGAGTCGTAATATGATCCGTATCCGTTACTAAACCAACCATGCCGACAACCGGTGTTGGGTAGATGGATCCCGTCGTATTTTCGTTATAAAGACTGACATTCCCGCCGATAACCGGAGTATCCAGCACACGACAAGCTTCAGCCATACCATCAACCGCACGCTCCATTTGCCAGAACACATCAGGTTTCTCAGGGTTTCCGAAGTTTAGGTTATCGGTAATAGCAAGCGGTTCAGCACCCGAACAAACGATGTTACGAGCCGCTTCGCTGACTGCAATCCGTCCACCCACTTCAGGATCAAGATAAACATAACGCCCGTTACAGTCCGTGGTCATCGCAAGTCCTTTACGTGTACCATGAATGGTAACTACAGCCGCATCAGATCCAGGTCGAACAGCCGTACTAGTCCGAACCATGTAATCATATTGGTTGTATACCCAAGCTTTGCTTGCTACGGTTGGAGATCCAAGAACAGTACGAAGTGCGCCGCCTAGATCTGTAACTTCTGCGTAACGAAGCGTATCTACCGATTCATTTTCTACATAATAAGCAGGAACCTCAGATGGTTTGTTATAGACTGGACACTCATCAACAAGCGCTGTTACTGGCATGTCACCAACAACCTCACCGTGATGGTAGAGCTTCAAACGACCGTCATCCGTAACTTTACCTACCTTACAGCAGATTACACCCCAGCGATCAAAAATCTCTTGCGCCTGAGCTTCATCCTTCGGTTCTACTACGAACAACATCCGTTCTTGCGATTCCGAAAGCATCATTTCATAAGGGGTCATGCCGTCTTCACGTTGTGGCACCTGATCAAGATACAACTCCAAACCATTACCAGCTTTACTTGCCATCTCTGCACTAGAGCAGGTAAGTCCAGCCGCACCCATATCCTGAATCCCAATAACAATGCCGCTGTCGATTAACTCTAGACAAGATTCCATAACGAGCTTCTCCATAAATGGATCGCCTACTTGTACAGCTGTACGTTTAGCTTCTGACTCTTCACTTAGTTCAACGGATGCAAAAGTAGCCCCATGAATCCCATCACGTCCAGTAGGAGGACCTACGTAGAAGACTGGGTTCCCTACACCTTTAGCGACACCGCGCTGGATTTTATCATGATCAATCAGACCAACACACATTGCGTTAACAAGCGGGTTACCGTCATAGCTATCATCGAACATGATTTCGCCGCCCACGGTTGGAATCCCGATACAGTTACCATAACCAGCAATACCCGACACCACATGCTCGAACAAATATTTCACGCGATCGCTTTCCAGCTTGCCGAAACGCAAGGAATTCAGCAGTGCGATAGGTCTTGAGCCCATGGAAAAAATATCACGAATGATACCACCTACGCCTGTTGCCGCACCTTGAAAAGGTTCTACCGCAGAGGGGTGGTTATGACTTTCGATTTTGAATACAACCGCTTGGTTGTCTCCGATATCTACAATCCCTGCGCCCTCGCCAGGTCCCATCAGGACACGTGGTCCAGTAACTGGGAAACGTTTCAACAATGGCTTAGAGTTCTTGTATGCACAGTGTTCGGACCACATTACGCTGAATACGCCGATTTCAGTATAATTCGGCAAACGTCCCATAAAAGACTTGATGAGCTCATATTCGCTGTCCGACACACCGAATTGGCTGTAAATTTTCTGCTCTGCGATCTGTTCTGCGGTCGGTTCCTTAACGGATACTTGCTGCGTCATGACGATCCCTCCAAGTCTTCAGTATAGATGTGAACATTCGTTTGCCATCTTCAGATCCGAGCAAGCTGTTAGCTGCACGCTCAGGGTGAGGCATCATGCCGACTACATTCCCCTGCACATTACTAACACCTGCAATATCAGCTACAGAGCCGTTAGGATTATCGCTATATGTGAACACAATCTGATTGTTAGCTTTCAGTTCTGCTAAAGTCTCTTCATCACAGTAGTAGTTTCCTTCGCCGTGAGCGATTGGGATGATGATTTCTTCATCCTTAGCATAATCAATAGTAAATGGGGTTTCGTTATTAACAACCTTAAGCACTGTATCATGACAACGGAACTTCATGGACATGTTACGACGCAGCGCGCCTGGCAACAAACCAGCCTCAGTAAGAATTTGGAACCCATTGCAAATGCCTAGCACGAATTTCCCTTGCTCTGCTGCTTTAGCAACTTCAGCCATTACAGGAGCAAATCTTGAAATCGCGCCGCAGCGCAGGTAATCACCATATGAGAATCCGCCTGGAACCAAGATGCAATCATACGCCGACAAATCTGTCGCTGTATGCCACACATAATCGACTGGTTCGCCGAGACTGTCCTCTACCGCCTTGTAGCAATCAATATCACAGTTAGAGCCTGGGAAGACAAGTACAGCAAATTTCATGTCGTTTAGTCCTCCAATTCGTAGCGGTAATCCTCGATCACCGTGTTGGCAAGTAGCTTTTCGCACATTTCCTTGAGACGCACTTCTGCTTCAGCACGGTTGTCCGTGTCCAAAGTCAGCTCCATATATTTCCCAATACGCAAACTTTCAACCTCTTGAAAACCTACCGAATGAAGTGCTCCTTGCACTGCTACACCTTGTGGATCGAGAACGCTCTTCTTAATGGTGACATATACCGTCGCTTTTAACATATGCTTGTAGTTCCTCCTAAATTTTTATGTGTATATACTTTCTGAAAGCTGAAACTCTACTAAAAGTAACTCTAGCTTAAAAACATACACTTCATTTATTCCCATGAGTAAACACACAATGTTGAGCTATAGAGACTTGCCAGTAAGACGATGATAAATGTCCAGATAACGGCGCGTTGTTTCTTCAACTACTTCTAGTGGAAGTGGATCAGGTTTGCTATTTTTATCCCAGGAGGATGCAGATAGATACGTACGAACAGGTTCTTTATCCATACTATCAATTTCGATATCAAGAGCGTATTTGTCCTTGGCCCAGAAACGTGAAGCATCCGGCGTAAAAATCTCATCAATCAGAATCACCTTGCCATCCAGCAAGCCGAATTCAAATTTGCAATCTGCAAGAATGATTCCCCGCTCAGCACAATACTCTCTGGCAAAAGAGAACAATTGCAAGCTCTTCTCCTGCAGCTCGAGTGCCAGATCAGCACCGATTAACTCCTGCATCTTTTCAAAAGGAATATCCTCATCATGACCTACATCATTTTTAGCCGCAGGGGTAAAGATTGGCTGTGCCAGCAGCGCATTTTTGCGCAAGTTCTTAGGAAGCTCAATACCATTCACTTTGCCAGTTTCTTGATACTGTCTCCAGCCCCCACCGGTGATGCACCCACGCACAACACATTCGATATCGATGCGCTCTGCTTTGCGTACCACCATAACACGGTTTCTGAGAGCTTCCTTGTCCTTAACGATATCTCCGAGCAGATCCACATCGATATGAACGACATGATTCTCCATTAGCTCTTTGGTCTTTCCGAACCAGAACGCACTCAGACGGTTAAGCACATTGCCCTTTTCAGGTACCGCTGGGTCCAGCACATAGTCAAAAGCAGATATCCGATCCGTGACGACGATCAGTACATTCTCCCCTAAATCGTATAGCTCACGAACCTTCCCTTTGTAGAGCAGCGGCGCATTGATGAGTTCCACTGCTGTGGATACGGCCGACGATGTCATGACCTTTCCTCCCTTGAACTAATGATCTTCCTAAGTTGGGCTGGTCTAGGAGGAAGCACTTCCGAGGAATGTTTGGACTTCCGATCGCTGTTATCCTCAGATTTCTTGATTTGAACCGCTTCTCGCGGTAGAAATCCGAGGATAAAGGCGAACGCTACGCTTCTACAGTTCCAAACTTCCTCTACAGTGCTCCCCCATCCAGCTTTGCATTTATTGCAGCGTTCCTTAGTTCACCACTAACTTATCTTTTTAGGATCTCTAAGGTCTCATTCCGAGGAATTCGTTCCTTATCGACCCAACCATTAACGCACCTATTTTTTAGATAAGCTCTAGCTTGCGGAAGATGGTGTCCACATGCTTAAGGTGCCAAGAAGGGTTAAATGCATCTTCAATTTCTTCTGGGGTAAGAACGTTAGTGATCTCAGGTGTAGCTTCCACGATATCACGGAATTGTTTTTGCTCTTCCCAAGCTTGCATAGCACGCGGTTGAACGGTATCGTATGCTTGCTCACGGCTAAGGCCTTTATCGATCAGTTTGGTCAAGATCCGACCGGAGAAAGGAACACCGAACGTACGGTTCATGTTACGCTTCATATTCTCTGGGAATACAGTCAGGTTCTTCACAATGTTTCCAAAACGGTTCAGCATGTAGTTGAGCAGCATTGTCGCATCCGGAAGGATGATACGTTCCACAGAGGAGTGCGAAATATCGCGTTCATGCCAGAGTGGCACGTTCTCGTAAGCTGTAACCATATGTCCGCGAATGACGCGGGACAGACCGGAAATGTTCTCGCAGCCAATAGGGTTCCGTTTGTGAGGCATAGCGGAGGAACCCTTTTGACCTTTGGCAAAGGCTTCTTCCACTTCACGAATCTCACTCTTTTGCAGAGCGCGGATTTCAGTAGCAAATTTGTCTAACGATGTCGCTACCAAAGCAAGAGCAGCCATGTATTCAGCATGACGGTCACGCTGCAGAGTTTGTGTAGAAATTGGAGCTGGGCTTGTGCCGAGCTTGCGGCAAACGAATTCTTCTACGAAAGGATCGATGTTAGCGTACGTACCAACGGCACCGGAGATTTTTCCGAACTGTACACCGTTCGCAGCATGGCGGAAACGCTCCAGATTACGTTTCATTTCTTCGTACCATAGAGCCATTTTCAGACCAAAGGTAGTTGGCTCGGCATGAACACCATGCGTACGGCCCATCATCGGCGTATCTTTGTAAGCAATAGCTTTATCTTTAAGGATCTCAATAAAGTTGATGATATCCTTCTCTAGAATCTCGTTCGCTTGACGCAGCAAGTAACCCAGTGCTGTATCTACCACGTCAGTAGAAGTAAGACCGTAGTGAACCCATTTGCGTTCTGCGCCAAGGCTCTCGGAAACCGCACGTGTAAATGCGATAACGTCATGACGTGTCTCTTGTTCTATTTCATCAATGCGTGCGATGTCGAATTTAGCGTCTTTACGCAGTTTAGCTGCATCTTCGTGCGGGATAACTCCCAACTCAGCCCATGCTTCACAAGCGCAAATCTCAACTTCCAGCCACGCTTTGAATTTATTTTCCTCCGTCCAAATAGCTCGCATCTCAGGTCTGCTGTAACGTTCGATCATATTCTTTAGTTCCTCCAAAGTTTAGATTGCTCCACCCAGGACAAGCCGTCTCCGGTATCCTTGCAGAGCAGATTGATATGGCCCATCTTTCGGCCGGTCTTACTCTCAGTCTTGCCATATATATGAAGCTTAGGTACAACACCCAGCTTATTATCTTTTTCGCCCTGTGTACAGGTCGCTTTAATGGCGTCATCCAAATGCTGACCTAGTACATTTACCATAACTACAGGTGTCAAAAGCGTTGTATCGCCCAGCGGCAGATTACAAATCGCCCGGACATGCTGCTCGAACTGTGAGGTCGCGCAAGCGTCCATGGTGTAATGTCCGGAGTTATGCGGCCTTGGTGCCAGCTCATTGACGAACAATTGTCCGTCCTCTGTGACGAACATTTCTACTGCCAGCAGTCCAACCGCATCAAGTCCAGCGATTAATGTCTCTGCCAATTCGCATGCTCTCCGCTGAATGTCCTCTGCCACTCTTGCAGGCACAATGGACAGATGCAAAATATTATTCACATGAATATTTTCCGACGGTGGGAAGCTCTTAACCTCACCAGAAGCACTGCGTGCAGCAACAACGGATATTTCACATTTAAAAGCTACAAACTTCTCAAGCACCAGCTCCGGCACAACGGCTCCGGGTGCTACTTGCCGGAAGGCTTCGTCCAGCTCTTCTACCTGACGGATCACGGCTTGTCCCTTGCCGTCATAACCGCCTGTGGCTGTCTTCAGCACACAGGGTAGTCCAAGTTCAGCCGCCGCCACTTTCAGCTCCGCAAGGCTGTCCACCTTCCGGTACGGGGCGACCGGTACGCCTGCCGCCTCGATGGCGGCTTTTTCGCGCAGCCGATGCTGCGTCGTATACAGCAGCGCGCTGCCCTGCGGCACGTACGATTCCTCCGTCAGCAGCGCGGCAACGCCCGCGTCAACGTTCTCGAACTCGTACGTGATGACGTCCGAGCGGCGGGCTAGCTCCCGCGCCGCGTCCCGGTCGTTATACGCCGCTGTAATCTGCGGCGTGACTTGACCGCTAGGCGCATCCGGCGCAGGGTCCAGCGCCACGAAGCGGTAGCCCATGGCGCTGCCAGCCAGCGCCATCATGCGCCCGAGCTGCCCGCCGCCGAGCACGCCGACGGTCGCGCCGGGCAGTAGCGTCCGGACGGTGTCCGTGCCGGACGCATCCATGGCGGCTGGCGAAGTAACGCCGCCAGCCTCCTGCAGCTTCAGCTCCTCCGGTCTCATAAGCTGTCGCTGCTTTCAAGGACTTCGCCCGTGATCGCATCCCGCCGCAGCTGCGCGCGCTGCTGCACTTCTGGATCGAATGCTCCGATAATCTGTGCAGCCAGGAGGCCTGCATTAATGGCTCCTGCCTTACCAATGGCTACCGTTGCCACAGGAATGCCTCCTGGCATCTGCACGATGGAGAGAAGCGAATCCAGCCCATTAAGCGCCTTCGACTGCACTGGTACTCCAATCACAGGCAGGATCGTCTTTGCTGCCACCATACCCGGCAAATGCGCTGCACCGCCCGCTCCTGCAATAATGACGCGAATACCCCGGCCCGCGGCTTCCTCCGCATAGCTGAACATCAAGTCCGGCGTCCGGTGCGCAGATACTACCTTCTTCTCATAAGATAATCCCAGCTCTTCAAGCACCGCACAAGCGTGCTCCATCGTATCCCAATCCGATTTACTGCCCATGATAACAGCTACCTGCACAGACATGATTCGACCTACCTTCCAGTCACTAGTATGGATATCTTTATCTTGTAAATTCGAATAAAAAAAGCCCGATGACCAGACGCATTTTGCTGCGGGAGGATCGGACTAGTAAAGAAATTAGGAAAAAATAATCCGCGTGCCTATCATTAGGCTGCATTAAGCGCGGAAAATGGCATAATGCATCATTCCGTTACCCGGACCGCATTGCCGCATTCTATCATCCTATTTCCTCGTAGTCCGGTAATTTACGGTTCCCGGGTAGAAACTTCCGGGCCATATCCCCGGTTTTATACGAGTTGCTCATGACATCAGTTTAACAATCCCCTACACAGGATGTCAACTCAAACACGAACATTGGTAAATTCCGATTAATAATCGTTCGCTTTTAGGCGTATTTAATTTCTCGATAGCCACTTATTTTGATGATAAAGACTTCTTTCCGTACACTATTAGCTCTAACAACAGATGTTATATTAACTGTAGAATAGGCTTCATGTAGTCATTTCGTTTCTTAATAATCAAGTATAAATGCCTTTGGCGTCCCTGTATGACGGTTAGCGTTTATGCGAGAAATATAAGGATAAAGTATAGTGTGAAACATATACTTTCTTATATTTGAAAAAAGGAACGCCATAAGCGTCCCTTTTAACTTTATATTATTTTACTACTAGCACTGGAATGCGGGCGCTTTGTACTACATTGTGGCTCACACTTCCCAGAACAAACTCACGTATTCCGCCAAGTCCGCGGCTGCCGATAACAATTACATCTATAGCATGTTCTTTAGCATATTTCAAAATCACTTCAGCGGGTGATCCTTGTAATAGCTCAACCTCAGCATTCAAGCCTTCAGCCTCAAGGCGTCCCTTGACTTCTTCCGTAGTCTGCACTGCTAAATCATAATATTCTTTATTTACTGAAGCCGGTAGTGGTGCTAGAGCTTCTCCGATAAAAAATCTTGGAAATTCAAATGCGTGTACGACATGCATCGTAGAGCCCGGAGTTACTTTTGCGAGTTCAATTGCGCGCTCCAATGCTTGATTAGAAGCCTTAGATCCATCATAGGCGAGTAAAATTTTAGAGAATAACATGTACGCCACCTCTTTTTCTAGTTTGTAATCATTAAGACTATCACCTTAAAAAATAGCTGTACAAAAAGATATTCAGCAACAGAAGTAACGGAATTCCGATCCTAAAGGACATATGTCGCGTCTTGTGGCGCTTACGATACATGGCAATCAGCACGCCTAGTGCCCCGCCCATAGCTGCCAGCAGAAAAAGTGTCTTCTCAGGTACACGTTCTCGCCGTTTACGGGCTTTGTTCTTGTCTTCGGACATCACTACATATCCGATAATATTAATTACCACAAACCACAACATTATAACCTTGACCATTCTCCCGGGCTCTCCTCCTTGCTTCCTATCTATCTCTATTATATTCCTCTTTTTCACAAAAAACCAATCATCCTTACACGCTCTGATAACTTCGCTACCTGCCTCTTTCTTTTCAATGCTTCGAATCATTCATCCATATCCATGACAACACCGCAGCCAGCGCCGCCGCAATTCCACCCAGCCAGAACCCTCCGGTCAAGCCATAAAGAGCGCTCATCCAGCCTGCCACGAACGGCCCCGCCGACATACCTATTGCATAAACCGCCTGATAGAAGCCCATAGCTGTTGCACGCTTATATGGATCTACTTCTGACACCGATTTGCCTAGCAACAATGGAAAAATCAGTCCCTGCATAAATCCGTTTCCTACCTGAGTCAGACAGAGCGTCGCTAGCGTCGGCATTGAAGGAATAAGAAGTGTAAACAATGCACTTCCCGCGAAGCCTAAGAGAAGCGTGCCCCGGTCTCCTAGCAGCCTACCAAATGTCCGTGAGCCATAGAGGGTCGCGACAGCATGCGGAATCATAAAAGCGAGCGTCAGCCAGCCCAAGCTTTCTTTACTTGCTCCGATATTCAGAGCTTGGTTTGGCGTATATCCGAACATCGTTATGAATAGCACACAGTGTGCCAACACTGACAACAGAGAAACTCTTACCAGAAGTGGCTCCTTCATAACACCCGCTAAGTCCTTGATCTGGATCGCACTTTGCCGTTTCTCCTGTTTTTGTTCAGGCAGCCGCAGCGCAAGCAGCAGCGCCGCAATCGCTACAAATCCACCAATCAGAAACGGGGTGTTCCAGCCCCAATGCTCCACCATATAGCCACTGATCATCATACTGGTCAATTGGGCAATCACCGTAGTGAATTGCAGCATGCCCATCGCTTTTCCAGCTTCCTCTTTCGGGAAATATCCCGCGAACATCACAGTGTACACAACCCATGCCGAAGCCGCTATACCGGATACCGCACGTGCTGCCAATGCCCACCCAGGCTGTGCTCCCCACATGAAAAGAAAGCAGCTGGCTCCGCTCGCAATCAGTCCCAGGTAGATAAACGGACGACGCCGATTCAAATAATCCGAACCGATGCCAATCGGCAGTCGGAACAGAATCTGCATTAACCCATATACGCCCAGCACCATGCCCACCATAAAATATGATGCTCCCAAATGCTCCACATAAGGGGAAAGCACCGGAACATAAATATAAGAAGAGAACCAAAACATAAATACAATAACGAGAAAGAAAAACTTACTGCCTCCCTGCCCCTCTGGGCTACCTGCTGCTTTTAGTTGATCCACTTGTTGTTCAGCTGCCACCCTAATCACCTGCTCTATGTATTTGCTTAACATTCTAATTCAAAGCCTATCTGTAGACCACAAAAACTTACGTGGACAGAAAAAAGGGCTACTGAGTACACTCAGCAGCCTTTTTATTACGATACATGCGATCCTTTTTACTTATCCTTCTTTTGCCCTTCAAGCGCTGCTTTCAGCAGTTCCCCAAGGTTAGAACCAATGCTTTCTTGCTTACTGTATTGCTGTACCAGCTTTTGCTGTTCGCGTTTATTCACATGCTTATGATCCTTATCCAAGGTTTCTGTGATTCCACAGCCCAAACATTGTACGAACATACCTGCTTTACCCTCTTTGAGCTCCATTTTCTTATGGCACTGTGGACAGCGGCGATTCGATAGTCTTTTCTCTCCGGCACGGGTATAACCACAGTTATCTGCAGGGCATACAAGCAGCTTGCCACGTTTGCTCTTTTTCTCCAGCAGTCTTGTACCGCATTCCGGACAATTACTGTTCGAGACATTATGCGGTTTATATTCTGCTCCACTAGTTTTGACGCCAGTTACCAGCTCCTGTGCCATACTGCGGATGCCTTGCAAGAAGAGCTCCGGCTTGCCTTGACCACGCGCTATTTTCTCCAGCTCGGCTTCCCAGCGCGCGGTTAGATCTGGTGTCCGGAGCTGTGTGGATACCAACTCAATAAGCTGCTTGCCTTTACCAGTCGGATGCAGCAGATTCCCTTGGCGTTCAATGGTGTCGGAGCTAACCAGCTTCTCGATAATATCCGCGCGGGTTGCCGGGGTTCCAAGGCCATGCTTCTCCATTTGCGTCAACAGCGAAGCTTCATTATAACGCTTCGGTGGCTGTGTTCGTCCAGGACGAACCATGCAGCGGCCAATCGTGACAGTTGCTCCTTCGCGCAGCTCAGGTAGCTGCACACTCCCAGCTGCTGGCTCGTCCGATGGTTCCTCGTCATCATCGTTACTCATATCTCCGCCGTACACTTCACGCCAACCGGCATCTTTTACCGTCGTCCCTTTGACATGGAAGCTTTCGCCTTCCACGTTGACGGTGACAGCTACCGCATCATAGCGAGCTGGTGGGTAGAACAAGCTGATAAAACGCCGCACGATCAAATCATACAGCTTACGTTCTTCAGTACTCAAACCATTTAACAATACGGTCTGCTCTGTCGGAATAATAGCATGGTGATCGCTTACTTTGCTATCATCCACGATTCGCTTCGTAATCGGCAGCGGTTTGCGAAGCAGTGGACGTGCCAAAGCTGCATATGGGCCGACAGCTACACTGTCTAATCTTTCCTTGAGTGTGCCCGTCATATCTGATGTTAAGTAACGACTGTCCGTACGCGGGTAAGTGACAAGCTTGTGCTGCTCATATAACCGCTGAAGCACACTGGAGGTCTGCTTCGCGGAGAAGCCGAACTTCCGGTTCGCATCACGCTGCAATTCAGTCAGATCATAAGCGAGTGGATGAGGTTCGCTCTTCTCACTCTTCTGTACCTTAATAATACGGCCGCTGCGTCCAGTAAGCTTATCCTTTAGACTTGCCGTCTTATCCTTTTCAAATATCCGACCATCGCCGTTACTGGCCCGCCATGCCGCTTGGAAATCTCCAAAATCAGCAGTCAGCGTCTCAAAATCAACGGAACGGAAACCCGTAATCTCCTGTTCACGATCCATGATCATCCCTAATGTCGGCGTTTGTACCCGCCCTGCGGAGAGCGGCGAACCGAACTTACATGTCAAAGCTCTCGTGACATTCAGTCCAATCATCCAATCCGCCTCTGCGCGGCACCGCGCAGATTCATACAGACGATCAAAATCGCGACCTGGGCGGAGCTTTGCGAATCCTTCTTTTATCGCTTTATCCGTCTGAGAAGATATCCAGAGCCGCCGGAATGGCTTTTTCCACCCCGCCATATTCATAATCCAACGTGCCAACAGCTCTCCTTCACGAGCAGCATCCGTAGCTACCACAAGCTCCTCAATATCCTGACGCTTCATTAGGTGCTGAACAGCTTTATATTGCTGGTTGGTCTCACGCAGCACCTTCAGCTTTGCCTTCTCCGGCAAAATCGGCAAATCCTCCAAAGCCCAAGTTGCAAACTTTTTATTATAATCTTCAGGCTCTGCCAGGCCGACTAAATGACCCAGTGCCCAGGTAACCACATATTTTGGACCTTCAATATAGCTCTTCTGTTTATTATTACATCCCATGACTCGTGCGATCTCGCGTGCAACAGACGGCTTCTCCGCCAATACTAATGTCTTCATAATGCTCCCCTTTCCACATCAAATTTCATTATATCATTAAATGAATGATAGCAAATATCGTCAGGCCTTACCGGGTCACTCCGTTATACACTAAATAAATTAAACAACGGAAACTCAGTGAGTGAAATCTTCATTCCATTAGAAAAGCCCGTATCTGCTATGCAGACACGGACTTTTTTTGCTTATGGGATTAATAGTTACTCTTGCTCCACCTGAATCGTTTGTTCAAGCTCCGGATAATAATGTTTAACTTGTTTTCCTTCTTCATCTCTTAATGCTTTATGGCTCTCATCAATGGAGTAAGTAAACGGCTTAACTGTAATTGTTTTTGGTGTTTGTGGGAACGGACTGAAATCTTTGTCTCCCATAGGATAGACTATAGCCGGCAAGTTGAATGACCCACTCGAAGAAAATGCATTGCCTAGTTCATCAACAATTTCATAGAACATTTCAGAGGTTGTGTATCCATCCTTTTCTTTCACAGTTGGCGCTTTACCTTCTTCGCTGAGCTGTAATCTGCTTGTGGCTGGAGTTAATTCCAGCTTGGTAATCGTATAACTGAATTCTTCTGCCTCTTTTGTTTGGTTCAGATCAAGCTTGATAATTCCCTCCGTTACTTTTTTCACCGGCACCTTGATTTCAAAAGGCTCTGCGATTTGTGTAACCGGCACAGTGATGCTTAATTCAAATTCATTCCCCAAAGGCTCTACATTATTTAGATTTCTATAATCGTATAAAATAGCATTCTTTTTACCCTCAACATCGCCAAAAGACGACATTTGGCTCTCCAAATTCTTTCCATTCGGCAATTTCACTTCTGCTGAACCCAACAACCCTTTTTCGGACTGGTTCATTGTCACTTTCGCATACTGCTGTTCTTTTAGCGCTGGATCGAATTCAATCGGTTCAATAATCATTTCTGCCATCATCTTATCCTTATCAATGCCTTCCCGTTCAATCGCAAAAGCCAACCGCGAGCCGTCATAATAGGCATCGGTAACCTTCAAGGTCACTCCATCATGGGTAACGCTTTGGTTAGGCGCAGTAGATAATCCTTTTTCTTCAGCAGCATTTAGACCTTTATCGTCAATTCCCTTAAAAATACTTCCTACAACAGGAATCTGTTTTAACGTTTCAGCCATGACTGGGGATATAAATCCGCTACCGATTATTCCCGCACCCAACACTGCTGCTGCCGCGGCAGCCACCAATGATTTTTTCAGAAACTTATTCCCACTTTTTCTTGACGCTCGCTTTTCCATTCCCTCGTCTCCTATTCGCTTCATAATTGAATCGCTGAAACTGTCTACCGGCATTTCATGATTTTGGAATGTTTGACGAATGTGCTCCATCTTCTGACTTTCAGTTGGATCTTGCCATTTCTCCATGAGGGCTTCCTCCTTCATTCATTCTTTGCCGGACTAACTTTTTGCGTAGACGTTCAAATTTCTTGCGTAAAGTAGCTAAATTACAATCCATAATCTGACCCATTTCTTCAAAACTGTACTGCTCTACTACCTTAAGAATCAGAAGATTGCTCTCTTCAGCTGTCAGATCATCCATAAATAACTTCTGCAATGGCTCCTCATCGTTAGGATTATAATAGGCTTTCGGCTGCTGCTCTTTATATAGCGACAACAGACGGTTTCTTCGTTTGCGTTTGCGAACCTGATCCAAACAATGATGATAGGCCACTTTATACAGCCATGAATTAAAAGAGACTCGTTTCTCATAACGTCTGAGTTCCTGATACACTTTTACAAATATATCTTGCACAGCATCCTCTGCTTCTTCATGACTTCTCAAAATATAATAGCAATACGTATAAATCTTTCTTTCATAGGCTTGTATTATAGTTCTATAGGCTTCGCGGTTACCCGCAAGAACCTGATCAATAGCCTCTTCAATTATTGTTTGATTCACTTGGACCCCGGGGCTGCGACGTTCCAAAGAATCACCTCCTTGTTATTGACTACAACTATATAACGATTGTGATCCCTTTAATTGTGACAGGCTCAAAAATTTTTCCAAATATGTTATATACACCATCTGTTTTTCAACAAAAAAAAGCGACTACCCCGATTGATGCTCGGAGAAATCGCTTTTATAATAATATTCCATATTTATAAACTTTTTACTTATTTATATTTTTCAACTCAATACATGCTTCAAAAAATACAATATCACTATTCTGGCCACGGACATATATACCATCATCCGTTACAGCTGAGCGTACAATAGTCAGTTCATCCCCAAACTTAGCTTCTTGTAGATATGTAATCCGGAAGCGTGTGAACTCTGCATTATCCCATTCCGCTAAACTGAGTGCATCACAACATAAATCTCCGTATCGGGCATTATTCAGATGTCCGTTGCTATCCAGCCCACTATATCTTACCTGATACCGATAAGCTTCTTCCATAATAATATCAGTAGGGATCGTTACCTTAACAGGCATATCCCCTACTGAATCGCCATTATAGTGCTTAACCTGAACTGGAAGAGCGTTCGGTCTGAGTATCTTTCTCTTCTCAATATCTACTAAAGCCCATATAGAACGCGCTGTGGCAATCTCTATATGATCTGCATCGAAAATACGATAATCCCGTTGCCATAAAGCCCCTTTAGTACCTTTACTCCAGGTATGTACGCTAAGCACATCATTTGGGCGAGGAATACGCTTAAAATCAAGATCTAACGTAATCATCATCCAGCCCATTCCTGCACTCAGAATTTCTTCCACACTTATCCCCAAATTACCCACTGCGAAGTCTGCCGCACATTGCATGATATCCAGAATAAAGGATAACTTACCCTGTGAACGATAATCCGTGTCGCTCGCATGTACAGAAAAATCTTCTATCCACACAAGATTACTACTGTTGTCCATTGTTTATCCTCCTGCCATGCAAAATATCCTTGCATTTACTTGAAGTATCCACATATACCACTGCTCTATCCACATAAATTGGGGACTACTTTCATTTTTGAATATATTTTATTATTTCATCCACATGTTAGTAACTTTTATTTTTTCGTTATTTCCCCATGACTTATCCACATTATTTAAATTAAGCGATAAAGGGAACAAAAAAGCCATTGTTGATAAATCAACAATGGCTTCGTGTGCTTGGCAACGTCCTACTCTCCCAGGACCCTTCGGTCCAAGTACCATCGGCGCTGGAGGGCTTAACGGTCGTGTTCGGGATGGGTACGCGTGGAACCCCTCCGCTATCGCCACCAAACATGCGTCTGTGAAACAGACGCTGCCGCGTGAAATTCGGTTCATCACCAGAAGTGAGAATGAATTTCTAAGCGTGTTACAGGCTTGATGCCTGAAAACTGAATCCGAATTGAATTTGCGTTTTAAGTATAGGATAAGCCCTCGACCGATTAGTATTGGTCAGCTCCATGCATTACTGCACTTCCACCTCCAACCTATCTACCTCGTCGTCTTCAAGGGGTCTTACTAATTGGGAAATCTCATCTTGAGGGGGGCTTCACGCTTAGATGCTTTCAGCGCTTATCCCGTCCGTACGTAGCTACCCAGCCATGCTCCTGGCGGAACAACTGGTGCACCAGCGGTACGTCCATCCCGGTCCTCTCGTACTAAGGACAGCTCCTCTCAAATTTCCTGCGCCCACGACAGATAGGGACCGAACTGTCTCACGACGTTCTGAACCCAGCTCGCGTACCGCTTTAATGGGCGAACAGCCCAACCCTTGGGACCTACTTCAGCCCCAGGATGCGATGAGCCGACATCGAGGTGCCAAACCTCCCCGTCGATGTGGACTCTTGGGGGAGATAAGCCTGTTATCCCCAGGGTAGCTTTTATCCGTTGAGCGATGGCCCTTCCATGCGGTACCACCGGATCACTAAGTCCGACTTTCGTCCCTGCTCGACTTGTAGGTCTCGCAGTCAAGCTCCCTTATGCCTTTGCACTCTTCGAATGATTTCCAACCATTCTGAGGGAACCTTGGAACGCCTCCGTTACTCTTTAGGAGGCGACCGCCCCAGTCAAACTGCCCGCCTGACACGGTCCCCGTACCCGATTAGGGTACTAGGTTAGAACCTAGATACGATCAGGGTGGTATCCCAACGGCGCCTCCACCGAAGCTTGCGCTCCGATTTCTACGGCTCCCACCTATCCTGTACAGATCGTACCCAAATTCAATATCAAGCTGCAGTAAAGCTCCATGGGGTCTTTCCGTCTTGTCGCGGGTAACCTGCATCTTCACAGGTATTAAAATTTCACCGGATCTCTCGTTGAGACAGCGCCCAAGTCGTTACGCCATTCGTGCGGGTCAGAATTTACCTGACAAGGAATTTCGCTACCTTAGGACCGTTATAGTTACGGCCGCCGTTTACTGGGGCTTCGGTTCATAGCTTCGGGTTACCCCTAACCACTCCCCTTAACCTTCCAGCACCGGGCAGGCGTCAGCCCGTATACTTCGCCTTGCGGCTTCGCACAGACCTGTGTTTTTGCTAAACAGTCGCTTGGGCCTTTTCACTGCGGCCCCCTCGTGCTATTCACACTACCGGGGCACCCCTTCTCCCGAAGTTACGGGGTCATTTTGCCGAGTTCCTTAACGAGAGTTCTTCCGCGCGCCTTAGAATTCTCTTCTCGCCTACCTGTGTCGGTTTGCGGTACGGGCACCTTCTCCTGGCTAGAGGCTTTTCTTGGCAGTGTGAGATCATGACCTTCGCTACTGTAATTTTCGCTCCCCATCACAGCCCAGCCTTAACGATGTGCGGATTTGCCTACACATCAGCCTCACTGCTTAGACGGACATATCCATCAGTCCGCGTCACTACCCTCCTGCGTCACCCCATCGCTCATAGCGGATTACGGTGGTACAGTAATTTCAAACTGTTGTCCTTCGACTACGCCTTTCGGCCTCGCCTTAGGTCCCGACTTACCCTGAGCGGACGAGCCTTCCTCAGGAAACCTTGGGCTTTCGGCGGATCAGATTCTCACTGATCTTTTCGTTACTCATACCGGCATTCTCACTTGTATGCTGTCCAGCGCTCCTTACGGTACACCTTCAACCCACATACAACGCTCCCCTACCCCAGATACATACGTATCTAGCCATAGCTTCGGTGGTGTGTTTAGCCCCGTTACATTTTCGGCGCAGAGTCACTCGACCAGTGAGCTATTACGCACTCTTTCAATGGTGGCTGCTTCTAAGCCAACATCCTGGTTGTCTGTGCAACTCCACATCCTTTCCCACTTAACACACACTTGGGGACCTTAGCTGATGGTCTGGGCTGTTTCCCTTTTGACAATGGATCTTAGCACTCACTGTCTGACTCCCGGCAATAAGTATATGGCATTCGGAGTTTGACTGAGCTTGGTAATCCTTGCGGACCCCGCACCCAATCAGTGCTCTACCTCCACTACTCTTATACCGAGGCTAGCCCTAAAGCTATTTCGGGGAGAACCAGCTATCTCCGAGTTCGATTGGAATTTCTCCGCTACCCCCACCTCATCCCCGCATTTTTCAACATGCGTGGGTTCGGGCCTCCAGTGCGTGTTACCGCACCTTCACCCTGGACAGGGGTAGATCACACGGTTTCGGGTCTACGTCCACATACTAAATCGCCCTATTCAGACTCGCTTTCGCTGCGGCTCCGTCTTCTCGACTTAACCTTGCATGTTAAACGTAACTCGCCGGTTCATTCTACAAAAGGCACGCCATCACCCATTAATAGGGCTCTGACTTTTTGTAAGCACACGGTTTCAGGTTCTATTTCACTCCCCTTCCGGGGTGCTTTTCACCTTTCCCTCACGGTACTGTTTCACTATCGGTCGCCAGGTAGTATTTAGCCTTAGCAGATGGTCCTGCTGGATTCATACGGGGTTTCACGTGCCCCGCACTACTCGGGATCCGTCTCGGAGAGAACACAGTTTAGGCTACAGGGCTTTTACCTCTATCGCGGGCCTTTCCAGACCTCTTCACCTACCATATTCCTTTGTAACTCCATGTGAGACGTCCCACAACCCCTAAGAGCAAGCTCTTAGGTTTAGGCTGTTCCGCGTTCGCTCGCCGCTACTGACGGAATCACTATTGTTTTCTCTTCCTCAGGGTACTTAGATGTTTCAGTTCCCCTGGTCTGCCTCTACATCTCCTATGTGTTCAGAGATGAGTAACTGCGAATTACCACAGCTGGGTTTCCCCATTCGGACACCCCCGGATCAAAGCTTGCTTACAGCTCCCCGAGGCAGTTTCGTTGTTCGCCACGTCCTTCGTCGGCTCCTGGCGCCTAGGCATCCTCCGTGTGCTCTTATTAGCTTAACCTTGATTTTTCCTAAGAAAAATCTCACTAATAACATTTACTTGTTTACACAAGTTGCTAAAAGATGTTCTAAAACGCAAATTCGTTTCGGTATCCAGTTTTCAAGGATCAAGTTTAAAGATGAGAGCTTAAACTCTCAAAACTGAGCAACGAGTGAGTAACAGGCCTAAACCTGAGATTTGGAAGTTTAACTTCCAATTTGAATGTCTTCATTGCAGAAGACTATTCTCCATAGAAAGGAGGTGATCCAGCCGCACCTTCCGATACGGCTACCTTGTTACGACTTCACCCCAATCATCTACCCCACCTTCGGCGGCTGGCTCCCTTGCGGGTTACCCCACCGACTTCGGGTGTTGTAAACTCTCGTGGTGTGACGGGCGGTGTGTACAAGACCCGGGAACGTATTCACCGCGGCATGCTGATCCGCGATTACTAGCAATTCCGACTTCATGCAGGCGAGTTGCAGCCTGCAATCCGAACTGAGACCGGCTTTGATGGGATTGGCTTCACCTCGCGGTTTCGCTTCCCGTTGTACCGGCCATTGTAGTACGTGTGTAGCCCAGGTCATAAGGGGCATGATGATTTGACGTCATCCCCACCTTCCTCCGGTTTGTCACCGGCAGTCACTCTAGAGTGCCCAGCCTTACCTGCTGGCAACTAAAGTTAAGGGTTGCGCTCGTTGCGGGACTTAACCCAACATCTCACGACACGAGCTGACGACAACCATGCACCACCTGTCTCCTCTGTCCCGAAGGCCGCCACTATCTCTAGTGGATTCAGAGGGATGTCAAGACCTGGTAAGGTTCTTCGCGTTGCTTCGAATTAAACCACATACTCCACTGCTTGTGCGGGTCCCCGTCAATTCCTTTGAGTTTCAGTCTTGCGACCGTACTCCCCAGGCGGAGTGCTTACTGTGTTAACTTCGGCACCAAGGGTATCGAAACCCCTAACACCTAGCACTCATCGTTTACGGCGTGGACTACCAGGGTATCTAATCCTGTTTGCTCCCCACGCTTTCGCGCCTCAGCGTCAGTTACAGCCCAGAAAGTCGCCTTCGCCACTGGTGTTCCTCCACATATCTACGCATTTCACCGCTACACGTGGAATTCCACTTTCCTCTTCTGTACTCAAGTCACCCAGTTTCCAGTGCGACCTCAGGTTGAGCCCAAGGTTTAAACACCAGACTTAAATGACCGCCTGCGCGCGCTTTACGCCCAATAATTCCGGACAACGCTTGCCCCCTACGTATTACCGCGGCTGCTGGCACGTAGTTAGCCGGGGCTTTCTTCTCAGGTACCGTCACTCCGATAGCAGTTACTCTACCGGACGTTCTTCCCTGGCAACAGAGCTTTACGATCCGAAAACCTTCATCACTCACGCGGCGTTGCTCCGTCAGACTTTCGTCCATTGCGGAAGATTCCCTACTGCTGCCTCCCGTAGGAGTCTGGGCCGTGTCTCAGTCCCAGTGTGGCCGTTCACCCTCTCAGGTCGGCTACGCATCGTCGCCTTGGTGGGCCGTTACCCCACCAACTAGCTAATGCGCCGCAGGCCCATCCCTCAGTGACAGATTGCTCCGTCTTTCATTCTTTCTTCAGGAGAAAAAAGAAATTATCCGGTATTAGCTACCGTTTCCGGTAGTTATCCCAGTCTAAGGGGCAGGTTGCCTACGTGTTACTCACCCGTCCGCCGCTAAATCATTTTGAAAGCAAGCTTTCAAAATAACTCCGCTCGACTTGCATGTATTAGGCACGCCGCCAGCGTTCGTCCTGAGCCAGGATCAAACTCTCCAATTAGTATTGAAAAGAGCGATATGCTCATTTTGAAACATCTGACGAGAAAATTAATTCTCTAATTTTGGATTTCACTTTCGTGATTTCCTACTCACTCGTTGTTCAGTTTTCAAAGATCAAGTTCTCGTTGGCGCCGTTTAATGTCTCAGCAGCAACTCTTATAATATATCATGTTGTTCTCAGTAATGCAAGCTTTATTTTTCGAAAGCCGTTTATATAACTCTCTCAAACATTGCCTGTACGCTGTCTAACAACGCTTAACTATAATAACCTATCTATTCATAGAAAAGCAACCCCTAATAGAAAAATAAACAACTAGCTTAATAATTAAGCTGGTTGTTTATTTAATAGAGTTATGAATCTAGCGATGCAAATTAATAGTATTTTGCTGCAGTATACTTACTTGAAGCCTTAATAAAATCCGTATTCTTCTTACTCTTCGCTGACGATGCATCTACCGTTGTATCAATAGTAACCCATTTCCCATCCATCAACACTTCATTCCATGCATGGTATTGCGTAACGTAGCTAGTATTCCCCATCACCAATTTAGCAGGCACATCTACACTACGCAGCATTGCGGCAAAAAGAGAAGCATAGTCATAGCAGATTCCTTTTTTAGTATTCAAAGTGTTGTTAATGTTCGGAATGTAATCTGTTGTTACGTTATTAGCAAGAGAATAATCGTATTGTACATTAGCAACTACATAGTTATAGATTGCCTTAACTTTCTCTTCATCTGTTGTTTTGCCTTTTGTAAGCTCTTTTGCCTTAAGGATCGCTTTATCAGAAGGACTCCATTTCACATTCTGTACGGAGCCCAAATATACGGAATTCGAGTCACTCATGGTTACGTCTACTACTTCGGAATATAACGCTTTGTATTTATTGCCGGTTGTGTTCTCAAGAACAGAAACCTTATAAGTACCATTACCTTGTTGTAAAGGGAAGTCCTCAGCTTGTCCAGAAGCATATAAGTTATATGTATAGCTGCTGTTGTCTTTAGTGATCATGAGTTTGATTCTTTTATCTTTCGGAATATCATAGTTAATTCCAATAACACCTTGAGCCACTTTCGATGTAATCAACCAGCTTGCATCTACACTTGCGGCTTGAGCTGCGCTTACCGGAACCGCAGTAATCAGTACGAATAGCGCCACCATCATAAAATAAACCTTTTTCACGGATAAAACCCCTTTCGGTAGCTGGCTGCCATCCTTTCGGGAAGGCCCTTTAGCTTTGCGTCCCTACCTTTCGATAGGTTTGCCGTTATCGTATAAGCTCTATCTGTTCTAATTTCACTAGACAAATTAACAGAATCAGTCCAAGTAGAAATATGAATCTAAGATTCTTATATATTTTATAAAAACAAAAAAAGCCTCTTCATTCGGTAACTGGCTGCCATCCTTACGGGAAGGCCCTTTAGCTTTGCGTCCCTACCTTTCGATAGGTTTGCCGTTTATCGTGTTTAGCTTTTATAGTCTTATACTACCATATTTATCCTCGTAAACAAGAACAAAATTGCTAGATTTACTATTATTTTATAGTTATTTCTCTGTATTTGAATTCTCTTGTTATTTCTCGTCAACGATTAGGAAAGTTTGGCATGAACAATCAAACGATGTGTAGGATCTACTAGTGGGTCACACGTAATTAGAGTAAGAATTTTATCTTTGTTATTCCCGTCTAGAACAGACACATCACTAGGAAGTACAACAGAAATATCATAAACCTCGTAATTATAAGTCTGATCGCTAGTCTTCACCGTAATCGTATCCCCAATCACAACCTCATTCAATCTGTTAAACAATCTGCCCGTAGTTCTAGCTCTATGTGCAGCTATTGCGGCGTTCCCTATTTCTCCTATTGGAGTTGTTTCTTTCATATGGGCCGCGGCATGCTTCATATTCGCTTTAGTAGCCCCTTCTAATACAGGCAGCTTCAGATCGATCTTATCAATCTCAATTAATGCGATAACTTTGCCACCCACTTCAATTTCCGGTTCCGGCTTTTCTGTTTCTTGCGGCTGTGCTTGTGCATCTAAAGCTGATTCCTCCGCTAGTAGCTGAGTGACCTCGGCATATCTGCTCTTCAGATCAGGTGGTGGAGTACTTTCACTGGTGCTCAGTTCAGCCGATTCTAATAGCTTATCCTGCTGCCAGTCGTTATACCATTCGTTAGCTTTTGGATAGAGCATGATAAGGATCCCCGCCAGTATGAGCACATACGAGAATTTACGCATGATTTTCACCTCCGTAGATTGGTTCTACTGAACTTTAGAATACCCATTTACGACTTCCGAAGAAGTTAATAATCACCGTCACAAACGTTACTAATACCTTAGAGATCAACACTTGAATGCCTAGTTTGTCAGTCAACAGATGCATTAGCAACAGCGATATTCCGAGTACTACCAGATTCAGTACGATAAACTTCAGCAACTGCGTCTTATCAAAACCCTCTTTATTGCCACGGTCACGATCCTTGAAGGTTACTTTTTTATTCAAAATAAAGCTATTCGCTGTCCCTGCACTATAAGAAATAACCTGTGCCAACGCATATACCATCCCAAGTGAGTTCAGTAATGTAAAGATTACGAAATCAATGAGGGTATTTACCAGACCTACAGCATTAAATTTGAGAAACTGTATGAAAGCAGTCCGAAAGTTCTTATCTGACATCTTTGTAATCCTTCCGGCGATCCACTTCTTCTTCGTTACGATATCCTATGGTCTCACTGACAATATACAACGGTCTATCCTTAGACTCGTCATAAATCCGTCCAATATACTCACCGATTACACCTAACAGCATCAGAACGATACCGTTAAAGAGCAAATTGACCCCTACAATGGAAGCCCAACCTGGAACCGTCCATGAGGTGAAAAAGATTCTTTGAAACAATACGAAGAATAAATAGAGAAAGCTCGAGAAGGAAAGAAAGAATCCGACATACGTAGCAATCTTAAGTGGCTTATGCGAAAAGGAAGTGATCCCATCCAGCGCAAAACGAATCATTTTCTTAAGAGGATACTTAGTTTCTCCTGCAAATCGTTCTTCCCGCTCATATTCCACCATCGTCTGCTTGAAGCCGACCCAGCTCACTAAACCTCTGACATACCGGTTTTTTTCCTTGAGACCTCGCAAGACATCACATACCTTACGATCAATAAGACGAAAATCACCTGTGTCCGTGGGAATGTCTACACTTGTCATGCTGCTGAGCAATCGATAAAAGATCTTGGCCGTTACCTTTTTGAACATCGTTTCTCCACGGCGCTTCAGCCGCTTCGCATACACAACGTCATAGCCCTCTTTCCACTTCTCGATCATTTGCAAAATGACCTCCGGTGGATCTTGAAGGTCAGCATCAATAACAACAACCGCTTGACCTTCGGCATAGTCCATGCCAGCTGTAATCGCTACCTGATGTCCGAAATTACGCGAGAAGTCAATTAGCTTGACGCATTCATCCCGATCACTGATCTCCCGAATCATCTGGGCCGAACGATCACGACTTCCGTCATTAACGAAGACTAGCTCATAAGTATCGCCGCATTCGTCCATTACTTTTTTCAAACGTTCGTAAGTAACGCTAATTACTTGCTCCTCATTGAACATGGGTACAATTACACTATATCTGGCTTTCACCTTTATTCCTCCTAAAAGCTTTATGGAGCGTTACATCTTTCTGTACTTCATAATAACGCTGTAAGCATAAACTTATTGTTATAGATATTTTAAAAAAATCTTAGAAAACCCAAGATGGGAACCAACGCAGCATATTCTTCACATAATCTCCGCTTATCTGCATCCCTGACAGGACAGGGTAGAACGCGACAAAGAGCAGTAAAGCAACAGCCACATAGACACAACTAACATAACGAGCCTCAGGATATTTGCTATCTAGCAACTTCATTATATATACAATACCAAGAATCATAAAAGGCACCATAGCAAAATAATGGTAGATAAAGGTTTCCCTTGGGACAAGCATCCACGGAACATATTGTGAGAAAAAGGCGATCCAGATCATATAAAGGGTCTTATCTTTGCGTTTCAGTGTAATCCACAGTGTTGCCAGCATTGCGAAAATCCCCGTCCACCAGATAAGCGGATTCCCCATAGTCACTATACTGCTGACCTGACCTTGCGGCAATCCCTCACTGCCACTGAAGAACCAGACGGGTCTCTTCATAAACGGCCATTGCCACCAGGAGGAAGCAAAAGGATGTGTAGCTACAAGCTGACTGTGATAGTTGTACATGTTCTTTTGGGAATCAATCAAGCCTTTTATAGTAAAGCCCTCTGCGGATGCAGATAAACCCGGAACAAAAGATAAACTATAAATAATGACCGGTATGATTACGAAGAATGCAACACAACTAGCTAGCGTAATAATGCTATTCTTCCAGAACGAATTTACGGCTTCGCGACAGGTACCTAGCAATTCCTTGTCTTTGATCTTGCCTTCCGCGAGCAACCGTCCCGATGCTTGGTATTCTCTGTAGCGCTCGAAGAGCGAGATAGCCAGCATAATGGCCAGCCCAGCTCCTCCGTACAGTACAATCCACTTGGAGGCGACACCAATTCCGAAGAATAGACCGGACCAGAACAACGGAGTTAGTGTTTTTCTTAAGGGCTGCCTGAAGAAATTCATAGTGTAATATCGCTGCATGAAATAAAACATTAACATGATGAAGAATACTCCGTATACATCGATCGTAGAGATTCTTGTTTGTGTGAAATGCATGAAATCCAGTGCGAACAACCCAGCTGCAAGTGCTGCGTATTTGCTCTTTTTAAAGAGCCGTAGTGCCATTACATAAATGAGAGGCAGCATGGCAATCCCGAACAATGTTCCGATAATACGCCAGCCGAAAGGATTGACTCCGAACAGTTCCATCCCTACTGCGATCAATAGCTTGCCTAGTGGTGGATGCGTGTTCTCATAAGGCACAATCCCGTGTGTATATTCATAAGCTGTCCGTGCATGGTAGATCTCGTCAAAATAAGTGCTATTCATAAAGTTAGAATATTCAGGGATGAGCGACTGCTCGTCAAACAGATTGGCAGGCTCTCCTCTTTTAGCGACTGCATTAGCATCCGGTGTAACACCGGCTATAGGAAGAGGTACTCTTTCGCCTCCCTGCTCATAGAAGGCCATTTCATTTAAAGTGAACCCTGGAGATGTGACTGTAAACTTCACGTATCTTGCTGCAACGTTCAGAGGTTGGCTTTTCCAGATGAAGACATTCCCAACATCCTCGCTTACATCCAGCGGACTACTCCAGACCTCAGGCGATTCACTGAATTCGAGCTTAAACTTCCCGGTACCTACGCCACCGAAGATATTCACGCGATCCAATTGTTTACTCTGTCCTAGATCTACATAGAAGCTTTCACCGCTGGCAGCTGGCTCCCACAAGGTCTCTGGAGATTTAGTAGAACCTAAATTATATAAAGCAATTGCCGCGTAAACGGCAGTAATGGCAAGAATACATATCCAATCTATACGCTTAAACTTCATCGCTCAATCTCCCTCCCTTCTGGTGCGGTCTTATTTGCTCGACGACTTTAAGGTCTTCTTCATATTTTTCTTCAGGTGTTGGTGGTGCTGGAAGAGGTTTTACTCCCCCACGAACATACACGTCGTAACCAACGTAGAGCATGTATAGCAATAATGATAGGTTAGCAATTGAAGTGACCAAAACGATTCCATCTGCACCTGGATTTACACCTGCATTTAGATGGGTCAACGTATAAGCCACATTGATATACTGCGTTAAGCTGAATCCAAGAAATAAAGATAAAAACCTACGATCCCGACTTGCTATATAAGTGAACATACAGAGAATAACAGCAGGGAACATATAACGTTCATGCATTTTGGTTCCAAGCACAAAAACTACTACAATGAGCGCCATACCGATAAAGTAGGATTTGGATAAATCCAAGCGATCTTTTTTGAAGGAATAAAACGTTGCTATGGCTACTGCCACTAAAATAAATATGAAGCCCCATACACGGTAAGTAATACCTAACCAAGTTAGGTCAAGAGATGACCACATCGGGTCAGTCAATGCATATAGATTAAATGCATTCACAGAAGAATAGGGATAGGAAGATAACGTACTCTTATACAGATTAATAAGGCCAACTAAACCACCGTTATTCCAGAAAAATGGTGCCGCGAGCAATCCGAATATCCCTAATCCATACAAAGCTCCAAATCCAAGCTGCTTCCAAGCACGGTGATGATAGAAAGCAAACAATAATACCGGTGTGAATATTAACGATTGTGGTTTAATTAAAGTTGCTAATGCAAACAAAATCGCGGATTGAACAAACTTTTTGTTCGCAGCGCCATGGATACTGAGCAACAGGAAAATCAGAAAGAACGAATCCGCTTGTCCCCACGCCGCTGAATTAACAAGCACCGCCGGATTAAACAGAAATAATAGCGTTAAGCCAAAAGCGATCCCTGAGCCGAGTTTTTTGCGAGACATTTTGAATATGAAGAAACCCAATACCAAATCAGAAATAATCGCTGGCAGTTTGAATAGCAGATTCTCTCCACCCGAACCATGCGCAAAGCCAAATACACCGCGAATAAAACTAAGAATGTACAAAATGTACAAATAACCAGGAGGATAATCGGCAAAATACCCTTCTTCATAAAACTTGCCTGGACCTAAATCAACCATACGCTGACCCCAAGCTATAAAGGTATTCATGTCGTTCTGATAGCCTTGAGCAGTCAGACCAATCCAGACCCTTAGGATAAAAGCAACCCCGATGGCAATGCTCAGCCATTTGGAATAGACATTCTCAGGTTGCTTCATAAGCTTCTCACTGCGGAATGCCTTGGTATAAAGCACTGCAAAAAATACACTGAAAAGCGCTGAGATCAGCAGCATCTTGGTTGGAGATACCTTATGTGGGGTATCCGCTTTTTTGCCACCAGCATCCTGACTAACTGCTGCACTATCCAGCGAAATGACGTTGGCCCCTTCGGGAGCAGCGTCTAATTTTTCTACAGACAAATCATCAAAATAAGCTTTACCTTGAATCAAGCTAGAGTAGCCTCCCAAACTTGCACCTATGCCGAATTCTTTCTGTTTAGGTCCTGTCTGGCCTATGTATTCAAGATATTGCCACTCTCCTGCCGTATCCGTTACGTTGGGATAACCCCCGCCTACTCCAACGGCAAGTATATTGGCGCCCATTCCCTCGCCTGCGGTACTTACTACTTTGATCCATCCAGAGATTTTATAATAGCTGTCCGGCGTTGCCTTAATCGTCTGCACCCATTTCAAATGATTGGGCTCGATATTCTCAATGACTGCCGCTTTACTACCGGAGTGAACCTCGTCCGATTGGATTGAAAGTATGCCCGAGTTGTCTCCAGAAATCCACATATCCTTAGTCCAGTTAGAAGGAGCGTCCTCTCCTCCCTCCTCAAATCCAGGGTTCTGCAATAGATTTCCGTCTGCATAAATGCTTGTTACAGGAAGCAAAAACAATAACAGCATCAATACAGTCATTGCGGCCGTACGTGTACTCTTGATCATCGTTCCAACCTCACCTCGTCTATATTAATCCAGCCTTTACCGCCTTTAATAAAAATTTCAGTTTGCTCATTCTGACCGATAGATACCATTGGAAGTGTAAGCTCTTGATAAACCTCACTAGCAGGTATTTCAGCCTCCGCCCGCACTACGCCATTAACTCGGACGCCAACCCTTCCTTCTTCTCCACCAGCACTAACCATTATACCAAGCTTATATTCTCCAGGTTCTGCTATTCTGATAGATTGTGTAATCGTTTTGTCAAATCCCGGATCAAGATAGGCCAAATAACTTCCATTATAGGGATTATTGGTTGCCACACCCGTACCGGATGAGAAGCTCCAGCCTGATATCCCCTCTTCAAATCCTCCATTTGTAAATTCCGAGATTCCCTCTACTACCCCAGTCTTAGCGGTCACAACAGTATAGTTGGCAAAACGTTTAACCGAATAATTCTCGCTTTCAGCAGGAGTGGGATCACCATTCCACAAGATATATGTCGCTGTCTCTCCCGGAACTATGCTTGAATATCCAAATCTATATCTCCCAAAGGAAGACACCTGCTGAAATGCACCTCCAGGATTAGAATAATTAACGGTTGCTAAGAAATCATGGGGATTGATCTGCTCATAAAAAAGCACATAAATATAAGGCATATTAACTTTATCAGTCACGTAGATGTTCCCAGCACTCTCTTCAGACGCATATTGTATAGCCTCACCGAAAGATTCATAGAAAGCCGGTCCTATCTCTTTAGGATAATCGCGGAAATAAACTGTAGTGAATAGAACAAAAAATAAGCTAAAGGTTACAGCCGACAGAATTGCTAATACTTTTACTTTCTTGCTTAACCACATAAACCCTGCAACAATCAGCAAAATGATTGGATAGAAAATTACATTCATCCGATTAATGTTTACGTTCGTAACAAAGGTCATCAAAACGGAAACAAACAACCAAAGTAAAATAACGAGCAGTCCAGTCCGCTCACGACCACGGTTCCGTATTGTCGTTAACATAAATATAAGTCCTATAAGTACAAAGGGTAACGCAATAGGATACGCGTATCCATAAGGTGAAATCGAATTCCAAGGCAAACCATCAGATCCGCTAATTAATATCTTCAAAAATTCCCGGAAATTGCTTAATGCTGTATGTAATAGTTGCCCTCCGAATATAGAAGTTACCTGTTCCACACGCGGTGTTGTCAATCTCGGAATTGAGAACAATGGGGTCAAAATCCCCTCTAGCGACAATCGATTGATCATAATAAATAGGAAGATTGGAAGTGACATTAATATAAACAGAGCACAGTTCCATAGAATGGTCCGAAGCTTTAGCGCTCTTGTATAGAATAGAAGAATTCCAGCACCTAAAGCAAATATCGGCACAAAAAAATAGGATGTTCCATAAGCATAAAGTGAAAGGGCAAGCATAATTGTAAATCCATAAGACCACTTCGGAATATGAAATGATTTAAGTAACATATAAACGGAGAACAGAATCAGGGTGGGGAATAAATTAGATTCCAGTGCCCATCTTGACATCATAATATGCCAAGGATTAATTGCTATAAAAAACATCGCCACAATACCAGCAGTTCTGGAAGTAAATAGCTCTTTGGAAAGAAGATAGAATACGAGCATACCCAGTAGACCCATGATTAAGCTAATCGCACGTACAGACATTGGAGTAAGTCCGAACAATAATATGAAAGGCATTGATAAGTAAGCATAAAGTGCATTCTGTCCGCTTCCCCAAGCAATGAGGTGAATAGGTAAATGAATACCATTGCGGTCTATTCCATAATGAAGAATAGCGTAAGCATCATAACCTATAGATGCCTCATCCTGATTCAAGCCACCTGGAATCGAACCAAAGTAAAAAATGCGAATCACAGCCCCCAGCAAAAACAATAAGAGAGGCCAAGGATTACTTTTAAAATAAGAAGACCAATTGCTAAATCTTGTGGACAACATTCATCACCTCTTCAACAATATAATCTAAATATTGGATGATGGAAAGGAAGAACATCCAACAAGTTAAGTAGGAGAATACATAATCCAAAATAAAAAAAACGGCCCCTTCAGTAATGAAGGAGCCCAAGATGAATTTCAGAAATACTGTATATATGTTAGCCCTCGCTACCAAGGAATACATAACGGAGAACGATCAGAATCGCAAGTACCCACATCATCCAGTGAATATCGTATTTCTTCTTACCTGCAAGGTTAGCAACTGAAGCAAGGATTACATAAGTTACGATACCAAAGGAGATACCGTTAGCAATATTATAAGTGAAAGGCATGATTACAAGTGTTAGGAACGCTGGAATTGCAACAACCATATCTTGAAAATCGATTTGACGGATCGATTGTGCCATCAGCACACCTACGACGATCAATGCTGCGGCTGTAGCAGATCCAGGAATAAGAGCAACCACTGGAGCAAGGAACAATGCAAGCAAGAAACATACGCCCGTTGTTACAGCTGTAAGACCTGTACGTCCACCTTCAGCAACACCTGCCGCGCTTTCTACAAAAGCAGTAGTAGTCGAAGTACCCAGTGCCGCACCACCTGCTACAGCAACTGCATCGACAAACATCGCATTACCTACACGTCTATTACCTTCTTCAGGGTTATCCATAATACCTGCGCGTTGAGCAGTACCTACAAGTGTACCAAATGTATCAAACAACTCTACAAATGTGAAAGTTGCAATCGCTGAAACAATACCTGTGTGCAGGATACCATCCCAGTCAAATTGGAAGAAGTTCAATTGTGTGAAATCAGGAACCCAAGGCGTTGCCGGACTGGACAATGCGCTGAAATCAACTACGCCCATCAACATACCAGCGACAGTTGTTCCCAAGATACCGAATAAAATCGCACCTTTAACGTTCAATACCATCAGGATAGAGATTAGAAGAAGTCCGATAATTACCAATTGGACATTGGAATTCTCTAGGCTACCCATGTGAATGATAGTTTCAAAGGAAAGGACATCTGTGAAAGTGTTAGCAGGAATGTCTTTACCGGCTTCAACACCAATCGTCATGAGTCCACTATTCTTAAGACCAAGGATCGTAATGAACATCCCGATACCTACTGTAATCGCATGTTTCAAGCTGTCAGGAATTGCAGTTAGTAAGATCTGTCGCACTCGAGTTACAGTCAGCAAGATAAAGATCAAACCGGAAATAAATACGGCTGTCAGACCCATTTGCCAAGTGAATGGATGCTCTGATGTGGCGGAAGATAGAATTACGGAAGCAAAATATGCGTTAAGTCCCATACCAGGTGCCAATGCCACTGGAAAGTTTATGAACACGCCCATTGCGATGGTGAAAATACCTGCTGCCAGCGCAGTCGCTAGAAATACAGAATACCAGCCCATATCAATACGGCCAAATGCTGTTAAAGTACTCGGATTAACCGACAAGATGTAAGCCATTGCCATGAACGTGGTCAAGCCCGCCATGATCTCTGTACGAACTGTGGTGCCGTTCTCTTTCAACTTGAAAAACCGATTCAAATTGTTCTCCCCCTAAGGTATGTTGTGTGTCTGACAGCAACAAAAAGCCGGTATCTGTTAGACACCGGCTCGAAAAAAAGAGTAGCCTCCCATGACCATAGTCCTAAATTAAGGACAATGTGGGGTTGCTCTGCTCTTCTTAATCGTAGCCAGGTCATTACGGTGACCTCGTAGAAACTTCCAGGCCAATTCCCGGAAATATACGAAAGAATTATGTTGTTGTGCTCTATCATTTTAGGTGGACATCATATAAGTTGTCAATGATAAAAAGCGAACATTTTCGACTTTATTTTTTCCATTGTTCGTAAATCATACATTTTCATGCTTGTATCTACTATCAAACTCGTTCTTGCAATGCAGCTTATTAACTATCCGATCACTTTTTATATGGGTATATTTCACTATGTTTCTAGTTATTGATCTTTAGTGTACTTATAACTATGCCAAGAATTAGCTAAATGCCCTATTGCTAAACAAACTACTGCAATACTCAGCCAAATAGATTTTCCCCAAATCGCTGCCAATCCGAATGCACATACTGGAAGAACTGCCATCGGGATCGGAATAAAAACTAAAGGGTCCCATAATAATTCAAATTGCTGCCCCTTAACTATATATCGAACCCATAGACCATAATAAACAACGATAAACAAGACGATGAAGGCAGCTATCACACCGAATTTCACATGTTGAAAGTTATCCTTTGAGATTGCAAGAATGCCGATACAACCCAATTGTCCTGCTCTCTCCAAGAGGGTATAGATTGGTCCTGCATCTCGCAAACCCGAAGGTACATTTTCAGGTGGAAACTTAATCATTAGCAAACTTGGGGCAAGAAGGATTAATGCCATTAGTGTGCCGAGAAGAGAAAATCCCATGTTAATTTCTCCCTATGATAGATTTTTCCCATTTTATCACATTCATATTGAGCAGCTATATAGCGTCTATCACATTTTTTTGAATACAAAAAAACCTACAGCCCCTTCTTCAATAAGGAGTTGCAGGTGTTTGTTAAGACTCTATCGCAAAAAATCCTTTGAGAAAAATTAGCGAGTGGATGCCCAAAAGGCCAAAGCAAACATTGTCCAGTCATTCATCACGTGCACTATAAACGATGTCCATATATTTTTAGTCTTAAGATATGGATATAGCAGAACGATCCGTGCAATACCAATACCGAGAATAGCTTGGACAATATTCCAATTATACGTTGGTAAATGGTATGCCCCAAATAAAATAGCTGAAACTATGCAGGCTAAAATTATAGCAGACTTTCTACTCATCTTAAGTTTCTTAACTCCAAATGATAGCACGACCAAGAATGGAAGTATCGTGATTAATTCTTCACCAAACAGCATCGGGATCGTTCTCAAGAAGAATGGAATTGCATCAGCAAAATTACCATTGAAACTATCGGTTGCGGGATTAGCGCTCGTACTAAACAATTTCGTAATAAGGAAACCGACAATACCTGTCACAATCAAATTCGCAACGTAAGTTCCAAGAATCAAAAGAATATCTTTAGCTACTAATTTTCTGAATAATGATGTCCATTGACTTCGTGCCACAAAGATTACTGCTGCTAAAGGAAAAATCACATTCATAAAGGGCTGTACATTGGGACCTCCAAACATAATAAGAAACAGAGCAAAACCAACCGCGACAGAAACGAGAAAAATGAGGCTGCTCTTCAAATTTAGACTAGGCGATGACAGTTCACTGTAGAACGGGAAATCATCATTTTTACGCTCAAATCTGAAAAAATCACTTTTATTATTCATAATAAATCAAATCCTTCCAAGGAAATATAAAACTTATGCTTCCATTAATCCATCTAACGTACTTACATCATAATTGCTTTTATGTCCTATTTCGACAAAGGTCTTAAAAATAGGACCTTAAATTGAAGAAATTTCCAACGGATTCGATTTATTTACTAATATTTCCAATCAGCTCAAAAAACCACAATGAGCAGACTTTCAAATATCAAAATTTCGTAATCAAATTAGATTCTCTCTGAAATATAATAAAAGCTCACGATTTCAATAAGAGGGTGGCGAACGAATTGAATACCTACGGTGAGGTTGTTCGAAATATACGGACCAATAAGGGATTAAGTCAAAAAGAAGTGTATTTAGATATTATCTCGAAATCATATGCCATTGAATTTGAAAAAGGAAACCATGAGATCACATTAAGGCTGTTAGAACAAATTTTAAATCGACTTATGATGGGGATTGATGAATTTTTCTACATTTATAGAGGTTATAAACTATCTAAACACGATACATTTACCAACAAATATTCCAAAGCTGGAAACAATAACGATCTCGAAGCATTAATTGAGATTTATCAAGAACTACATCAGAGAGAGGATCTGACCTCAAAAATTCATCTGGCAGAAGTCAGGTCTCGTATAAGATTATTGAAGCACTTTAACTTGACGGGTCAGTTTGAGAAGAATGTCATTTTGACAGAAGATATCGAGACGATCACTAACTATCTCAACAATCTCCAATCCTGGACCCTCCAAGAAATGCAGCTGTTCACAAATACTTTAAATTACATAGATTACGATCAAAGAGATATACTCTTTCAAACGCTTATTAAGTCTATGAAAAAATATGAAGCTCACGAACGCGGACGAGATGTCATATGTGTAATGCTAACCAATATGATTTACGAATTAATTATGATCAATCAAATAAGCTATGCAGAGATCTTACTAGAGAACTTAAATAATATTAGCAGTCCTCAATATCAAACGCTGTTCTTTAAGATTGTATATAAGTATTATAACGGTCTAATTAAAATTAAAAGGAACAGTAAAGAAGAAGGAACGAAGCTTGCTCAATCAGCAATTGATGTATTATATGAATTTGGCGAGCCCTATCAAGCAAAAACATTAGAGTCTATATTGTCACAGATCTTACAATAGAGTTTCTAGAGGGTGGTGATGATTTCTGTTGCATAAGGGAATCTTGACTTTTTTATCATGATTATTTTCTTATCCTGAGACCAGACCTGCTGACCTCCAGAAAAGAAGCAAAGAATAAGGATAAAGCAGATAAGTTTCCTATATTTTTCACTAACCTACTTTTATTATAATGGGGCTATCTGATGTAAGGAGGATTTCCATGATGACAGCAAAAAAATTCGTATGTTCCTCAGCAGAACCCATTGTACAGACCAAAGCTGGAAAAATGAGAGGCTTTCAGGTCAACGGCACTTATACCTTTCACGGGATAAAGTACGCAGATGCCAAGCGCTTCCAGATGCCCACAGAGGTAGCACCTTGGGAGGGAATTAAGGATGCACTCGCTTACGGTTATGTGTCTCCCATGTTAACCCAGGATCAGCCCGTCATGGAAGTGCTGGTTCCTCACCGTTACTGGCCTATGGATGAGAATTGTCAGTATCTGAACATCTGGACCCAGAGCCTTGAACCGCAGGCCAAAAAACCTGTTATGGTATGGCTACACGGGGGCGGTTTCGCAGCTGGCTCTTCTATTGAACAGGTAGCTTATGAAGGAGACAAGCTTAGCGAGTTCGGCGATGTGGTCGTAGTAACCTTAAATCACCGATTGAATATTCTGGGATACATGAACCTGTCTGCTTTTGGAGATAAATACGTCAATTCCGCTAATGCCGGAAATGCCGATATGGTGGCAGCTTTAAAATGGATCCAGGAAAACATTACAGCTTTCGGCGGCGACCCGGACAATGTGACCATCTTCGGACAGTCTGGTGGCGGTATGAAGGTATGGACACTAATGAATACTCCGGCAGCAGACGGCCTGTTCCATAAGGGCGTTATCCAGAGCGGATTAATTGATGGTTTTTTGGACACCCGCAAGACCGATAGCACCGCCATAATAAAGGCACTGTTAGCAGAGCTTAATCTTGGCGAGGACGAAGCAAAAAAATTGGAAGCGGTTCCTTATCCTCAGTTAGCAGCAGCCTATAATAAAGTTGCACCGGCGCTCGCAATGCAAGGGGAATACATTGGCGGCAATCCTATGCCTAATGAATTCTATGTAGGCGATCCAAGAGAGGTGGGCTTTACCGAGCATGCGAAGACCATTCCGGTATTGATTGGTAGCGTATTTGGTGAGTTCGCTTTTGGTCCCGGTGTTCCTAACAAGCAGGACGTGTCTGAGGATGCCACCATGGAGATGCTGACTCAAAAGTATGGCAATCATACGGAGAAGCTGGTCACACAATTTAAGGAAGCGTATCCGGATAAACACTTGTCCGACCTGCTATTCTTAGATACCTTCTTCCGTGTTCCAACCAAGGACTTTATTGAGAAGAAATCCGGACACGAGGAAGCTCCTACCTACTCCTACTTATTTGCTTATGAATTTCCTTTTGAGGGCGGCAAGACAGCATGGCACTGTGCTGAGATCCCTTTCGTGTTCCATAATACGGAACGTGTTCCCGTGTGCCTCATTCCGGGAGTTTCCGATCGGATGGAGGAACGCATCTGTGGTGCCTGGGTAAGCTTTGCACGCTATGGCAATCCTAACATCCCTTCCCTCCCCCAGTGGCCGGCATGTAAACCGGGAGATGAGGCAACCATGATTTTTGACCGCAACTGTGTAGTAAAGCATAATTTTGATCATGCGTTGATGGATACTTTATTGAAAACGAACCCGAAGCTGCCTTTCCTGCCAAGCAATGAAGCCGAAGAAGAAGGATTTATTTTGCATTAAGCAATCCCCCCTCGAAAAACTCTTTGATTCGGGTCAAAAAACTCCCTTCTGTCTGCTAAATATCGCAGATAAAAGGGAGTTTTTCTAATCTATTATTATTGGTCAGCCTTTAGACAAAATTAATTTTAAATTTGAGAACTGCTGTGGAATATAAAATTTAGTATACATTAACGGATAATCTGGCTCTGTTTTGTCGTAAAGGGTTTCTAGTAGTAAAAAGCACTCGTTCTGCCCCATTAATTTATCTTTCCGATCTGCTAAGTTAACGGTATGCGTATATTTTATTTCAATATTCCCATGGTTAGCATCTACATAAGCCTGATTCTCTAGAAAATCCAGCATTCTCTCTTTACTATCAAGATCCAAAGATAACCTCTCAACTGTTTGCATAGACATAAAAGTAAAAGCGTAAGCATGTAGCTCTCCTCCTGCTCTATACAAACGTTCCAAAGCTACAACTGTAGCTGAATCTCTTCTTAATACTTGTTTGGTATGTTCCGTTTGCGGGTCCAGCCGATAATGTAGATCTACTTGGTCAAATGCGCTTATATGACATTTATGCATGGGGTTGCTCAGTTTCTCTAATTGAGTATCCTCTTGTTTAAAAGAAGATTCAAGTACAAAGTTCCCCTTACCACGAACATTTCTTACTAATCCATCATCTTGCAAAAGAACTAAAGCTTGCCTTAAAGTAGCGCGACTAACCCCTAGTTTTTTGGCTAAATCCGGTTCTGAAGGAAGCTGGCTACCTACGAGGTATTCTCCTTTGTTAATCTGAAGAAGAAGCTCATCATATACACTGATATAAAGCGGCCGTTTCAATTTATCTAGTTTATGCGTGTTCATTCATCTAATGTCCTTTTCTCCCCATTATGACACATCATTTTTCAAGCGACAAGGAATGTCATTCTCTGCTTCAATCGCAACGTAAAAACCTCCAAAAAGAAACTTTGGAGGTTTTTATGCGATATCAATTATTTAAGAAATGGCAGGAAAGACTCACCGTTGTCTGGCATATCAACATCAAAGTTATCTGCTATAGTCGCACCGATATCAGCAAAGGTATCATGCTCAGGTAATGCGCCACTGTCCTTTAATTGCTTGGAATAGACTAGGACAGGAATAAACTCACGAGTATGGTCTGTACCAGGGAAGGTTGGGTCATTTCCATGGTCAGCCGTAATGATTAACAAATCATCTTCTAGAATGGAATCGAATACCTCATCTAATCGTTTATCAAATTCCTCTAATGCTCTTCCATAGCCTTCCGGATCACGACGATGACCGTATAAAGCATCGAAATCAACTAAATTCAAAAAGCTCATTCCAGTGAAATCTTTCTTAATTACATCAAGCAGTTTATCCATGCCATCCATATTGTCTTTTGTACGAATGGATTCAGTAACGCCTTCACCATCGAAAATATCATTGATTTTACCAATGGCGATGACATCATAACCTCCGTCTTGCAAGCTATTCATAACGGTTTTATGAAATGGTTTCAAGGCATAGTCATGACGATTGGAGGTTCTCGTAAATTTCCCGGGTTGGCCTACATAAGGTCTGGCAATAATACGACCAATTAAATAGGCAGGGTCTTTGGTGATTTCCCGAACCTTCTCACAAATATCATATAACTCTTCTAATGGGATGATTTCTTCATGAGCTGCAATTTGCAGAACCGGGTCAGCAGAGGTATAAACGATCAGATCCCCTGTTTTCATTTGATGCTCGCCATATTCATCAAGAATAGCCGTTCCACTTGCAGGCTTATTCGCTACTACTTTTCGGCCAGTTATATCCTCGATCTGTTTAATTAATTCGTCGGGGAATCCATTTGGATACACATTAAAGGGTTGATCAATATTTAAACCCATGATCTCCCAATGACCTGTCATTGTATCTTTCCCGACTGATTTTTCCTGTAATTTAGTATAATAAGCAAGTGGTTTCTCAGCTTTCGGAACACCTAAGATTTCTTCAATATTGGACAGACCCAATTTGGCCAGGTTGGGCAGATTTAATCCGTTCATATGTTCTGCAATGTGTAAAAGGGTATGGGAGCCAACATCGTTAAATTGATCCGCGTCTTTTCCTTCTCCAATGCCTACTGAATCCATGACGATCAAATGTACACGTTTAAATTTCTTCATTCTACTCTCATCCCTTATCTAGTAATTAAAAGTAATATAACCGGAACGACTTTACATAATAGGCTTCCAATATCTCATGCTGTATAAACTTTATATCGTTTACATTAGTTTCACATAGAAGGAAAGCATTTACGCTAACTCTAATGCGATCTCCATCATTTTAGTAAATGCAGTTTGGCGTTCCTCCGAAGTGGTCTGTGCTCCTGTAATGAGATGATCACTCACTGTTAGAATGCACAGCGCATTTACACGTGCTTGGATAGCGTTCCAATAGAGGGCTACAGATTCCATTTCAACGCCCAAAATCCCTACATCCTGCCACTTTTTATTAGCTTCCCGATCCGCATTATAAAATATTTCACTGGATAAAATATTACCAATATGAACCTTTTGTCCTTTATCATCTGCTATTTTTTTAGCTTTCTCCAAAAGCTCAAAAGAAGCCGTTAGTGGATATTGTCCAGGTAAATTATATTGATGACCATAATTGGAATCCGTTGCAGCTCCCATACCGAAAATTACATCGTATAGCTCAATGTTTTCTTGCATTGCACCACAGGTACCAATTCTGATTAAATTCTTAACTCCAAATACATTGATTAATTCCCAAGAATAAATCCCCATGCTCGCTGGACCCATTCCCGTACCCATAACAGAGATTTTCTTCCCTTTGTAAGTACCGGTATATCCTAACATTCCTCTTACCTCGTTAAAGCACTGGTAATCTTCTAAAAAAGTTTCCGCAATGAACTTAGCTCTTAAAGGATCACCAGGCAACAGAATCGATTCAGCGATCTCTACCCCGTTCGGTTTAATATGAGGTGTCTCTTTGGTAATAGTCATCAATTTGATTGGCTCCTTTAGTAGAAAATGCACTTATTTGTCTTGTCTATTTTTTAGACAAGTACAATTTATCATAACTTTTCCGGGGTTGCAAGCCCTTTCAACAAACCGTATTCATGAAAGATTTGTGAAAAACGGTGTCTCCAGCACAACCCTTTACTTGAGAAATAAAAAAACTCCCCTTTATTTGCTGGATAACGCAAATAAAAGAGAGTTTTTTTGAAATCTATAGTTGCACCGATCCTATTCCCACTCGATTGTTGCTGGTGGTTTCGAAGTGATGTCATACACTACGCGGTTTACATTCTCAACTTCGTTGACGATACGTACCGAGATTTTCTCAAGAATATCCCATGGGATACGCGCCCAGTCAGCCGTCATGCCGTCGATGGAAGTTACTGCGCGCACACCTACTGTGTAGGAATAAGTACGAGCATCCCCCATAACACCAACACTCTTCATGTTAGGCAGGGCAGTGAAGTATTGCCAAATTTCACGGTCTAATCCCGCTTTAGCAATTTCCTCTTGCAGAATGTAGTCAGAGTCGCGAACGATAGTAAGCTTGTCCTCTGTTACTTCACCTAAGACACGGATAGCAAGACCTGGACCAGGGAAAGGCTGACGCCAAACGATAGCACGTGGCATTCCCAGCTCTTCACCCAGTTTACGAACCTCATCCTTAAACAAGGTATTTAGTGGCTCGATCAAGCTGAATTTCATGTCTTCCGGCAAACCGCCCACATTGTGGTGAGATTTAATCGTTTGTGCCGTAGCTGTTCCGCTCTCAACGATATCCGTATACAGTGTACCTTGTGCAAGGAATGCGAAATCTCCGAGCTTAGCCGACTCTTCGTCGAAGCAGTAGATAAACTCGTTACCGATGATTTTACGTTTTTGTTCAGGATCTTCAACACCTGCAAGCTTGCTCATGAAGCGCTCGCGTGCATCGATTTTCACGACATGAATATCGAATTTACCTACGAAGGTCTCCATAACACTTTCAGCTTCACCTTTACGCAAAAGACCGTGATCAATAAACATACAAGTTAATTGGTCACCGATTGCACGGTGAATAAGCATTGCAACTACGGAAGAATCTACGCCACCGCTAAGTGCGCAGAGTACTTTTTTGTCTCCAACTTGGTTACGAATATCTTGAATAGCTTCATCAATAAACGATTCCATCGTCCATTTGCCGTCGCAGCCGCAAATTTGATACAAGAAGTTCGAGATCATCTCATTACCATGTACAGAGTGACGTACTTCTGGGTGGAATTGAACCGCGAACAATTTACGCTCATCATTGCTCATTGCCGCGATTGGAGCACTTTCAGTTCCTGCCTCCAGCTTGAATCCTGTTGGAAGTTCAACTACATGGTCACCATGGCTCATCCATACCGTCTGACGGCTCTCTAGCCCAGCAACTAGTGCAGTACCATCTTCAAAATCAATATCGGCTTTACCATATTCACGTTTAGCGGAGCGTTCCACTTTACCGTCAAGTTGGTGAGCCATTAGCTGCATACCATAGCAAATACCGAAGATCGGTACTCCTAAATCATAGATCGCTGGATCTACATGTGGAGCATCTTCAGCATATACACTGCTAGGGCCACCAGAGAAGACAATCCCTTTAGGTGCAAGCGCTTTGATCTTGTCTACTGGCGTATTGTACGGCAAAAGTTCGCTGTATACTCCCAGGTCCCGAATTCTGCGCGCGATAAGTTGGTTGTATTGTCCCCCAAAATCGAGAACGACGATAATTTCATTTGGCTTATTCATTACGAGCCTCCCTTGATTATTGGATTCATTATACTCATGGTTAATTCTCATCGTCAAGGAAAGGAGAACACACTTCTCATAATAGGAGAGAGTTAAACTTCATGAAGAACATTCCTTTCCATGGAAGGAATTGTATAGCAGCATCAGCTGTTCTGACCGATTAAGTTAACCGGAAGGTGATGATCAGGCATTCACGTATAAACGCGGACGCATCATGAGTAGTAAGCTCGCTGATCTCTGCGGGTGATGCTGGCGCCGCAGACATTGCAGGGATTGCAGATATCATAGACCTTGCTGACATTCTAGACGTTACAGACATTGTAGGCATTTCGTTCACGAGTTCGGCTGCGACGATGGCTGAAGTCGCAGGCGCGTACGCCAGGGTCTCCCACTGGCGTACGAACTGCCGGACGGCTTCGCTTAGTCCGGCATCGTAGATCTGCAGGGAGTCCACATACTCCCTGCCAGTGACACCGGGCGGCGGCGGTCCATACCGCTCCGCCAGCCCGTGCCAAGCTAGAGAGGCAGCGCGCAGCTGCCTCTCGCGGCTCATGCTGCTGGCGCTGCGCGCGGCCAGCAGCAGAGCCAGGCTACGCCGCCAGCGCCAAGCGGCGGCGGGAAGCAGCGCCGCGGCAGCGAGCGGCGCGGCAGAGGTCCCGCCCGCCATCGGCAGGGCGGGCAGGCCCGCGCTTCGCGCAGCTTGCGGCGCGAGCGAGGCTGTAGCAGGCAGCGCCGGCGCGGCGAAGCCGGCGGCAAGGGCGGGGCCAGGCGTTGGGTCGAATGGGACCCAACCGGCGCCGGCGAAATAGACCTCCACCCAAGCATGGGCATCGCCCTGGGTGACTAAATACTTCGCCGGCATAGTATCGTCCTGCAAGGTCCCAGGCCCAAAGCCTTGAACATAACGAGCAGGAATTCCTGCACTGCGCAGCAGTACGGTCATAGCTGTTGCAAAATGAACACAGTAGCCTTGTTTTGTCTCAAATAAAAAGTGATCCACAAAATCAGATCCGGATGGTGGAACCGTTGTGTTCAACGTATAGGAATATCCATGTTGTAAGTAATCCTTAATGGCAGTTACGGAGTCATAGCGGTTACCTGAAGAAGCTGTAAGCATCTCCGCCAGATCTCTCACTCGTACGGGTAACAAATCTGGCAATTGCAAATACTTGCCTATAACTTCCTGGGGATCGTTACTGCTTAAACCACGAAGCAGTACTGGATCGCTTTCAGGAAGTAAGGACTCCACTGAATATTCTATGATCCGTGCAGAGCCTATTGAATCAGGCAGACGAAAACTCTCTCTGTCTATGTTAGACAGCACATATCCCAGTTTACTTCCGCCCAAGAGTTCAACCGACTCAACATCAGTTATTATTCCCGCATTAAATAAAGGAATTCCCCCGGAAGAAGGGGTGGCAAATTGTATCCGCTGTTGAAGTGTTCGTTTCCTAGTTTCATCGCTTAGCATCAATGAAGGATTCTTTGGAATACCAGACAGATTAAGCGGCATAAACTCTTCGCCCCCCCTGATCCATCGGCGACCATCGTAGTAAGCAATGCTCTCACCTCGCCAGTAAGTACGCTCGCTAGTTATAGCTGTAAAGACTGGTTCAGTATTGCGGGATAACGGAGCACCGAGTTCACCGTCATTCGAACTATACCCTGTTGTTCCTGAAGCATTAGACGCCTTTTCTTCTGGCAAATGGCCTGAAGCCCAAGTCTGCAGCTTCTGAAATGTCGATTGCAACGTAAGCTCGCTGGTTGGTCTTGCCCCGAGCAGCTGCCCACCGAACCATGCTGTTGCCATCACGACAATGGCTGTCGCCAAAGTCAGCCCTCCCCAACGCGCATAAGGCAGTGCAGTAACTCCCTCACGTTCTTGAAGACGCAGGAGACCACTCATCGCGTGCATCCAAAAAATAAGACCCATTGATATCACAATATCCATTGTGGTATTGACGTCAAAGCCCATATCCAAGATCAGCAAGTAAATGATTGTAACTGCAGTGAATAGCACAGTACTCCCTCGGAAGAGTGCAAGCTGCTGTACTGAGGATACCAATAGCCCCCAACCTACAATCAATATCAAAAGCCTGCTGATCTCGCTTAACTGAGAAACATGTCCAGAAAGAAGCAGAATGAGATCATTCGGAATTTCGTCCGCATAAATCCCTAACCACCCTATGCCTTCGCCCCCACTGCATAAGTAAAGCCATGCTGAAACAGTAATAAGAAATTGAATACTTAGCAGTAGCCACCCCGGAATCTGAAATATCCCCCATAACAGCAACACTGCCGCCAATACCATTAGAACTTGTAGCATCTTGGAGGTATCTTCTAATAAAGCAGACCTATATAAAGGGAGTAACCATTCAATAAATAGCCCCATAATGGCCAAAGAGAACAGCAAACGATAGTACAGAGGCACTTTTCTCTGCTTACCGGCATGTCTGTTCTCTATTTGCCCCAAATTGAACTGAAAGCCATTCATAGCCAGTTCTGTATCACCCGATTTTCCCTTACCGTAGTGTTGGTTTTCCGGATGATTCATGGAACTCTACCTCCCTGAATCTGAATGCTGGCAATGCATCATCCAGACAAAACATTCGTGCTCCAAGACGAGCCAAACTATCTCCGACAGTTCCCCTTCCAGGCTGGCGAGCCTCCCCTGGCTTCGGTGCTGATTGGTCCCAAGCATAATAAAGCTCCACCTTCACACCTTGCATCAAGAACTTGGCAATCACCTTGGCAGATTCCTCTTCTAGTCGTCCCGTGATAATGGCTACTGTCATCCCCGGAATCCAGCCTCGGGAAGCATCATCAAGCAGCAGCGACAGGTTTCTAGTGCCATCCAGAGAAATTTCAGTCAGAATATCCAGCACTCTCCCTGGGATTTTACCCAGACCTTCATGTCTAGCCATACCTTCTGGCCAACCGCCGCTAAACAACTGAACATAAGCACCTGAACGCTCAGCGGAGAGCATCAGCCCCATCGCTGTCGACACCGCTTTCTCAAATGCTGGAGGCGAATCGTCTCGGCTCCCACGAGGTTTAAGCGCATCTGTAGGAACCTCGTAGCTGAACGGGTCATTAGCCAATACGATACAGGTCATTCTTGCCTTTTCCCGTTCTGGAACTTTGCTCTGCAGTGCTCCCGTTCTTGCACTATTCTTCCAATGAATTCGGCTAAGTGGATCTCCTGGCTCATAATCCCTGGATTCCAAAGCCTCATCACTGATGCTTCTTCCCCGTCTAGAATACAAGGTGTCACCCGTCATAAATCCGCTATCTGGTACAGTTCCACCAAAGTATAAAGGCGCTGGCAGCACCTTAAAACTCTGTCCTCCATCCGGTTCAGATCTTCCCGTGAACCAACCCGGAAAATCTCCCCAAGTTACTCTACAGCCCAGCAGATGATGATTGCCGCGAGATAAATTTTCAATCGTGTATGTGTATGAAAAAGAACGTTTGAATCCAGGAAATAGCAGCTTCTGATGATGGCTATCGCCCCAATAATCGGCAATGGTCATCCAAGGGAGAGGCAACCGAGAAGAGAAGCTCAGCTGTACCTTCACATGAAGTGTATTTCCAGCCATCGGTCTCGCAGGAGTAATCGTACGAACTAGCTTAATCGTCCGTGGACCAGAGAGCTGAAGCATAAGTCCACCGAGCATAATAACTCCAACAACGATCAGGAGAAACAGCAAAGACGGACCTCCTCGCCAAACATATAAAGCACCTATAATTCCAGCCACAGTTAGCATCCTTAACCATTCCATCAGAGCACTTCGGCTACGCGGATAAGAGAAGCTTTTGACACTTCCGGCATCTTTCTTCAATTGATCAATTAGTGATGAAGAGGACAATGGGACACCCATCCTTTGGTCATAGACTTGTTCCCAGCTCAGGAACTTATTACTATCTATTCTTCCCATGAAAAAGGGTGCCCAGACATTTGTTTTTTCTTTTTACTAGACAGCCTCAGCTCTTCTTTCAGAATGTTTTTACCCGGCGTTCTACTTCAGTAACGCTTATATTAAGCGGAGGATGACCTGTTGTCTCCAGCAGTTCTCGTAGCGATACCCAGATCGATCCACCAATCATTTCTACCCTCGCATCGATTGTCTTTTGACCGTTATCAGGATGGTTTAGAATCAATTGTTTGTTCATTACATCGGCAATGACCGCTTTCCCGTTCCAATCTATTTCTCCACTTCGGCTATTCACATCCCAGCTAACTCGCCCTCCAAGCCGTTCAATTACAGCACGAAGCGGAACCATATACTGTCCATTTCGCACGGAATATTCCCCGGGATTCAGCTTCGTCTCCAACTTTCCGACCTCCAGAATCAATGGCTTTCCAGGCGCAAAGAGCTCCGCATTCGGTGTGATATTTGAGGCGACCCAAGCTTCTGAAGGCTTTTTCCGCCCCAAATTAGTGGCTTTTGCAGAGACTCTAAATTGTACAGGTTCTACCGTTTCATCCAATAGGCCAAAGTCATATCCAGCCGCCTTATAGCGTGCAATAATGTCCGGCAGCGCTTTGACGCTCTCTTGATGACCGCCACCATCATGTAGTAGTAAAATAACCTGGGAAGACTTCATATCCATTGTGGATTCCTTCAAAATTTCTGAGGCTGGCACGCCTTTCCGTTTAGAATCGCCGCTATCCACCGTCCAATCCATCACCTTATAACCTGCTTGCTTCAATAAATTGAAATAGGTATTATCAAAATGATCATAGGTTCCACCTGGGGCGCGGATAAGCTGTGGCCGAACCCCTGTAATCCCCTGAACAATCTCTTCAGTCTGTTTAATTTGATTCCAAAATTCCGTGAATCCACTATATAAATCATGGTAATTATGATTATAGGTATGATTGCCAATCGCATGGCCCTGTTCCCATATGGAGTCGATGAGCTCAGGATGGCTTTTCGCTTGATTACCAAGAACAAAAAAGGTTGCCTTCACACCTTCCTGATGTAAAGTTTCAAGTACATTGAAGGTGTTATCGCTAGGTCCGTCGTCAAATGTAATATAGACTGTTTTTTTAGATTTTTTGGCTGCTGTGATTGCAGAACTCGTTGTCGAAACCTTGGATATTTTCTCTACCCCATTAGCTTGAGGGAGTTGAGTCACAGTAAGGGCCGCACTTGAAGAGGAGTGAACTTCCGGAGATGCAGAAGCGAGTGGTTCTACTGCAGATGGCAAATCTTGCATCGTCGCTGCGGTAAGCTTATTCTTAACAGATACAGACTCGGCGCTAGCGGGCTGCAAGGATCGGAGCTCCCATGAATTCAAGTTTTTCCCTATACTCCATCCGAGCATTACGATGAATATTACAACCATAACGAGCAATCCGCTTATCAACTTTCGGCGGCTGTGTGCGCTTTTATTACCCTTCATCTTCTCTACCTCCAGCATTCTATTGGCTTAAAAGCCATTTGGTAGATTGTATGAAGACAAGCTGTAAAATAGAATAAGGCAACTGCCTCTTGGAGAGTGACAATCTTATGGAAATGCTGAGTTTTATACAAGAATTATTCACCAAATATGGATATAGCGTATTATTCTTTGGATTACTTCTCGAGTTCGTTGCCCTGCCCTTTCCCGGAGAGACCACTATGGCGTTTGCCGGTTTCCTTTCCTATACTGGGAGACTTGATTTCTTTACGCTAATTGTAGTTGCTTTTGCAGGCACCACAGCTGGGATGACCCTCACCTATTTTGTCGGATTAAAAGCCGGTATGCCCTTTATCCAGCGATATGGAAAATGGTTTCTATTCTCACCTACTAAGCTAGAAAAAACACAGAAATGGTTTGAGAAATACGGAAGCTTTCTAATTTTTATCGGTTATTTCATTCCAGGGGTACGGCACTTTACAGGTTATTTTGCTGGTATTATCGCGCTTCCCTTCCGTAAATTCGCCCTATATGCTTATAGTGGAGCCGTATTCTGGGTAGTACTGTTTCTTAGCATCGGAAAGGTGTTTGGTCCACAGTGGATGGGCATCTTCCATTTGTTCGAGTCATATGCGCTTTGGATTATTTCTGGTGGTGCAGTAATAGCAGCTCTTGTGATCATTTACCGTTATCGCAAAAACATTGGTGCCCGCCTCTTCCCTGGCAAAGCTGCCACTCGGATTCAGGCCCAGATTAAAAAACCTTCCAAGGAGCGGTGAATTCACCGCTCTTTTTACTACGTATCAACGCATACCCTGCCAATAGTATAGCAATTATAGAGAACCCTGCTCCCCCAGCAAAACCCAGCGCCCGAGGCTCCATCCATTCTAATAACCACCCCGCGACCAGCATGGATAACCCAAGCAGCGTATTTCCTACTGCCGACAAGAGTCCAAAAATAACAGGTTGCATAGCGGAAGGCGTCTCTCGCATAACCAGTGTATCCAGGCAAGCATTCCCCGTCCCTCCGGCAAAAGATAATAAAATATATAACATAAAAACCATCGTAAAATGATTGCTAACACTGATGCTCATCAGCAGTAATCCTTCGATCATAAGCCCACCAATCGCAACACCCAGTAGCCCTTTTGTTACATATCGTCCGGCAAAAAAACTGAGACTAAGCCCGATTCCGAGCGCTGCATAAAAAGCCCCTACTCCAATATCTCCCGCTTCAAATTCCTGTACTGCATATACACTAATCAGTACATTATCCAGACCATTCAGCATCGGAACAAGCAGCTCATACCCGAAAATAACCTGTAACGTGATACTCCCGCTGATTAAAATCCACAGCGCACGCGTTTTACTTGTCTTTTGCTGACGGTCTACTTTAGTTTTGAGTTTATCCGGAGAACCTATCTTTCTCTTATCCTCATTTACCCTATTAGTATTTTGTGGAATATCGATACCGTAGATTAAGAGCGCTGCGACCATAAAGGATATTGCATTCATCACGAATGCTGCCTCTGGGCCGAACCACATCGAAACTACACCCCCACTTAATGCACCCAATATAAGTACACAGCCACTCATAAGCTGCTCTAGTCCATTAACGGTCAGTAAAGAGTCTTTGGTCACCAACAAAGGAATGGAGGATTTACGAACAGGACTGTAGATCGCTTCCCCCGCCGCCAGCAAAAAACTCGCTATATATAACAGCCATAGCTTATCTTCCCCATCTACCCACAAAAAGGTTAGTGCAACCGGAACCCTAAGCACATCCGTAGCGATCATAATGTATTTACGAGGGAATTTGCTGCCAAGTACACCTCCAAGCGGTGCCAGAAACAAATAAGGAAGCAGCCGCACACCTAGCGATATCCCCACAGCCATCCCTGACCCCGTTAATTGCAGCACCAATGCCAACACGGCAACACTAGTAAAACGATCACCGATTCCATTGATTAGTCCGGCTGTGAACAGACGTGAATATCCCTTTTGAGCTTTAAAAATTGCAATAGCTGTTTGGTTACTCATTATCGTAAACCTCGCTCCATCTATTTATATGAACATCTAATTAGATATTAATCGAATTATTATTTTATGACAATGCTTTATTTTCAAGAATTTGCTAAGATGTAGTACATCATTACATAACGAAATTATCCGAAAAGGAGGGCTCTACCTTTTGAAAATTGATCGATTGCTCTCTATCGTCATTCTACTAATGAACCGGCGTCTCATTCAGGCGAAGGAGCTCGCCGACATGTTCGAAGTGTCCGTGCGTACCATTTACCGTGATATTGAAAGTATTAATGGGGCTGGAATTCCTATCGTCACCTATCAGGGATCGGGCGGTGGTATCGGCCTTATGGAAGGCTACCGGTTAGACCGCAATGTATTGACCGACCGCGAGCTGGCTGATATTTTCTCCGCTCTGCAAAGCGTCTCCTCTTATGGCGGAACTGAACACACTCTGCTCATGGAGAAGATCAGTAGCGTAATCCCGCCCTCACAGACCGCCGCTTTCCGAAGCAAAACGACCCAGCTTATCATCGATTTCTCTCCTTGGGGTCTTCAGCCTATCCTAGAAGAGAAGATTGCAACTCTAAAAGAGGCGCTGGAAGAAAACAGAACTGTGGCCTTTGATTATGTCAATGCCGAGGGGCAGTCCAGTCAGCGTTCTGTCGAGCCCTATACTTTAGTCTTAAAAGGACAAGCATGGTACTTGTATGGTTACTGCCTGCAACGCCAGGATTTCAGATTATTCAAGCTGCATCGTATGAAAGGACTCGTTAAAGAAAAACGGGAGTTCATTAGAGAAGATAGGGACATGCATGAGCTGCCCTGGAGCACTGATTATCAGCGAGTGACTTCTGCCTCAGTAGTGTCGCCAATCCTTCTGCACTTCACAGCTGAAGGCAGACATCTAGCGGAAGATCGCTTTGACTCCACTGAGCTTCAACCGGACGGACATGGTGGATATAACGTGTCCATCCATTATCCCGAGGACGGATGGCTCTATGGTTTCTTGCTCAGCTTCGGAACGGCTTTAGAAGTGCTAGAGCCGGAACATATTCGTCAGAAGCTTGGAGAGTTAGCTCTTGGGGTTGCCAAAAAATATGCAACCTCGCTTTAAACCTGACGGTATGTCGTCAGATTCATAGTTCTATAATGTACTTAAAGCGAGTGCTCATAAGCTTCGCATACTTTTAAAAGGAGTGCTGTATATGAATCAAGAGCATGTAGGGCAAATGCAAGGCGAACCGAAATTTTGTCAAAGCTGTGGGATGCCTATGCCTACGGAAGATCTACTTGGAACGAACAAGGAAGGGCAAAAGATCGAGGATTATTGTGTATACTGCTACGAAGATGGAGCATTTAAACAGCCTGATATTACGCTGCAAGAAATGTCTGACATTTGTACAGGCTACTTGGTTCAAGAAGGAATGGATGAGGCTGTCGCCCGCAAATTACTCGCCGAACAGCTGCCTCATCTGAAACGATGGAGAGGCGTAGCCAGCTCTCCTTCAACAAACTAATAATCAGCACAAAAAAGCGGACCAAGTGAATTCTTGGTCAGCTTTTTATAGGCACTTCTTCTATATGTTACCTTTTTAAGCTCAGGTCAAACTGTAGGAGCCTTCAAGTAGGGGCTGCTGCAGCGATTTAAGTGATGGTTCTAAATCAGACACAACATTCCCTTCATGACTGCTAGCAATCGACATCATCAGCTTGATTCGATTCGCTTGGTTAACTACACTAACTCCAGCATCATAATCAATGGCGACGATATTCGCACCTGGATACAACTCCTTAAGGCCCTTAATCATCCCACGCCCGGTAATATGATTGGGCAAGCAGGCGAACGGTTGAATACAAGCAATATTATTCACACCATTATCCAGCAGATCCATCATTTCTGCAGTCAGGAACCATCCCTCACCCATCTGATTTCCTACGGATACCAGTCGGCTGGCCTTCTCAGCAAGACCATAAATATTTTCCCGTCCTTTAGCCAGTCCAGCATCCTCAAGAGCTACCTTTATCGGCTTGCGATAAATCTCCAGATAGGAGATCAACATCGGATTAATATATCCTAGCCGTTTACTTTTACCGAATTGCTCGGCTTTGTAGATCGGATTATACACGCAATAAAAGATGAAATCTAAGAAGTCTGGCATTACCGCTTCTCCGCCCTCTGCCTCAATCATCTCGATGATGCGGTTGTTGGCGTCCGGATGAAATTTAATCAGGATCTCTCCAACAATGCCTACTCTTGGTTTAGTAGCACCTGTAACGGGCAGCTTACAAAAATCAGCTACAATTTCACGAATCAGACGTTTATATTCTCGGAACGAGAAGTTGACTAGGCTGACCTTACAGCGCTCCATCCCCTTACGGAATAAACGCTCAGCACTCTGTGGAACGACCTCATACGGCCTAAAATGATTTAGCAACCGCATCATTAGATCACCATAGCAAGCCGCAGCGATCAGCCGATTTGCCAGCTTAAGACTGATTCGGAAGCCTGGCTGGTTCTCCATTCCAGAAGCATTCAGCGAAATCACAGGAATCTGTTCGAGGTCTGAATCCTTTAGGGCTTTGCGGAGCAAAGAAATATAATTCGTCGCCCGGCAGCCACCGCCCGTCTGTGACATGATTACAGCGGTACGATTCGGATCATAGTCCCCACTCTTCAGTGCCGACAGAATCTGCCCTATCGTTACAATAGCGGGATAACATGCATCATTGTTAACGTATCTAAGGCCCTCTTCCGTCTCTTCAGGCCCAGTGGTTTCAAGGATCTTGAGACGGTATCCCGCATCGCGGAAGACCTGTTCAAACAATTCAAAATGAATGGGCGACATCTGCGGCGCAAGGATCGTGTACGTTTCTTTCATTTCCTTCGTGAATGCTACATTAGCCTGTATTTTAGGCGGCTTCTGTGGCAGCACCTTTCCTTTTTCCCGTTCGCGCATCGCTGCCAGCAGTGAACGCAGCCGAATGCGCGCAGCGCCAAGGTTGCTAATCTCATCGATTTTGATCAGCGTATATACTTTGTTATGCCTTTCCATAATGTCTTGTACGGCATCACAGGTGATCGCATCAATCCCACAACCGAAGGAAGTCAATTGAACAAGCTCCAGGTCGGTTCGGACTGCGGCAAGGCGGGCTGCGCGGTACATTCGGGCATGATAGGTCCACTGATTAACTACCGCCACATCCCCTTCACTTCGGTCCAGATGGCAGACAGAATCTTCTGTCAGCACGGCGAGTCCCATACCGGTAATCATATCTGCAATGCCGTGATTAATTTCAGGATCCGCATGATAAGGGTGACCACAGAGAAGTATTCCCTTGTTCCCAGTGCTGGCAAGATACGCAAGCGTCTCTTCACCTTTGGTACGCACATCACTTTTGGCGCGGTCAGCTTCAGCAAGTCCTGCCTGCACAGCATTCGCAATCTCTTCTCTCGGAATCCCTGTAAATGTCTTCACGAGTCCCTTAGTCAGCGCAGATCTATCGTCGAAGGTCAGAAACGGACTGACCAGCGTGATTCCATTATCCTTTAGCCCATCCATATTGTTGCGAATGACCTCAGGGTAAGAGGCGACCACCGGACAATTGAAATGATTATCCGCTGCTTCATCTTCCTTCTTCTCATACACTACGGCAGGATAAAAAATAAAATCGACGCCTTTACCGATCAAGCTCTGCACATGTCCGTGCGCCATCTTTGCAGGATAGCAGATCGATTCTGAAGGAATCGTATCCATCCCACTTTCATAGAGCTTCTTGCTTGATTTAGGAGAGAGAATTACCCGGTAGCCAAGTTTGGTGAAAAAAGTGTGCCAGAACGGGTAATTCTCGAACATATTCATCGTACGTGGAATACCGACAGTGCCCCGTGCTGCACCTGCCTCAGGTAATGCTTCATAGTCAAAGAAACGTTCATACTTATACTGCATCAAATTTGGCAGTACATTCTTCTCTTTCCTGCCTCCTGCACCACGCTCACAGCGATTGCCTGTAACGTAGAAGCTCTTGTCCGGGAACCGACTGATCGTTAACGCACAGTTATTTCCACAGCGGCCACAGCGACCTGAAGATACCTCGTACTTAAAGTTGGCTATTTCCTCCGGTCCAAGCAGTGTACTTTTTCCGTCAGCCCCTGCTTGCTCACGGGCAATCAGTGCACAACCGTACGCTCCCATAACGCCAGCAATATCCGGTCTGACTACCGTTCTCCCCGTTAGGCGCTCAAAGGCCCGCAATACGGCTTCGTTATAGAAGGTGCCGCCCTGAACAATAATATTCCGCCCTAAATCCTCAGGGTTGCGAATTTTAATTACTTTTTGCAGGGCATTCTTAATTACGGAATAGGCAAGACCTGCCGAAAGATCAGCCAGCGACGCACCTTCCTTCTGAACCTGCTTCACTTTAGAATTCATGAATACCGTACAGCGGGAACCCAAATTAACAGGTTTGACTGCTTCCAGCGCTGACTTGGCAAACTCCTCGATACCTAATCCGAGCGCAGAAGCAAAGCTCTCCAGAAAAGAGCCGCAGCCTGCCGAACAGGCTTCATTGAGCATTAGACTGTCGATAGCACCGCCGCGGATCTTGATGCATTTCATGTCCTGTCCGCCGATATCCAGAATAAAGTCTACCTCCGGCATGAACTTAGATGCGGCCTTGTAATGAGCAACCGTCTCCACTTCACCGCCGTCCGTCCATAAAGCGGCTTTGATTAACCCCTCTCCATAACCTGTTACATAAGAACCTGCAATATAACAGCCTTCCGGTAGAACCCGATACATTTCCTTCAGTGCCTCACTGACAGAATACAAGGGATTCCCCTTGTTGCTGCCATAAAAGGTATGTAGAATTTCGTCAGCAGAGCCGGTCAATACGAGTTTGGTTGTTGTTGACCCCGCATCGATCCCCAGATAACAAGGGCCACGATACACAGCCAGGTCTGATCTGGCAGCAGAAGCTTTACCATGGCGCTGACGGAACGCAGCAAGCTCTTCGGGGTTCTCAAACAGCGGTGGTAATTCAGCATCCGCTGCCCGATCCGCTGTAAAATCCACAGCCGCTATTCGCGCGATCCAGCCTGAAAGCGGCAAAATAGTAGGATCCGCTTCAGAGAGTGCTGATCCAATCGCTACGAAATACTGCGACCGCTCGGGGAAAAGAATATCTGACTCCGCAAGTTCAAGCGTCTCCGCAAAACGCTGACGCAGGGCTGGCAGGAAGGTTAGCGGTCCGCCAAGGAAAGCCACCCGTCCGCGAATCGGACGTCCGCAAGCGAGACCGCTGATCGTCTGATTAACAATACTCTGAAAGATTGAAGCCGCCACGTCCTCCCGGCGGGCCCCCTCGTTTAATAGCGGCTGCACATCGCTTTTGGCGAATACACCGCAGCGTGAAGCGATAGGATAGATTCGCTCATGCTTCTCTGCCAATGCATTTAAGCCCGCTGGGTCGGTCTGTAGCAGTGATGCCATCTGATCAATGAATGCTCCCGTTCCTCCCGCGCAAGCCGTATTCATACGCTGCTCAATGCCGCCTCGGAGATAGATGATCTTGGCGTCCTCACCACCCAGTTCAATCGCCGTATCGCATTCTGGAATCAGCTCGCCAATCGCCTTTGTACAGGCGATCACCTCCTGAACGAACGGTACGCCTCCCAGTTTGGATAAAGATAAGCCTGAGGAACCGCTTACAGTAAGGGCTGCGCCTCTCTCAGGAAATCTGCTCTGTACATCAGATAGAAGAGAGAGGGCTGCTTTTTTTATATCGCTATAATGTCTTACATAGTCCTGATAAACAATAGTGTTACGCTCTATAACAACCACTTTCGCAGTAGTTGATCCGATATCAAGGCCAATACGCAGCATTATCACTACACCACCTCGTCTTGCTCCAAATTTGAAGCAATTATGAGGAAACTATATCATGACAACACCTTATGAAAGCTGTTAAAAATGTAACAGACTTTTACAAAAAGTTATTAACAAACTTTATGATTTGGAAATCCCTGCTATGGCAGATGCTACATGACCCTTCACTCGTACTTTCCGCCATTCTTCCACTAAGATCCCCTGCTCATCGATCAGAAAAGTAGAACGTACAATGCCCATGAATTCTCTACCATAGAGCTTCTTAAGCTGCCATACACCGAACATTTCACTGACCTTATGATCCTCATCAGACAACAGTGGAAAGGGTAGACTGTTCTTCTCCGTAAATCTCATATGCGAAGCCAAAGGATCTGGACTGATGCCTAAAACAACCGCACCAAGCGTAGTAATCTGATCATGGGCGTCCCGGAATTCACAGGCCTCCTGCGTACAGGCTGGTGTCATATTTTTAGGATAAAAATATAAAATGACCTTTCGGCCCAGGTAATCACTTAAACTAACCTCTTGCCCGTTGGAAGACGGAAGAGTGAAATTCGGTACTTTTTGTCCAATAGCTACTACGTTCAAGTTATATCCACTCCTTCTTGATATTGGAGGATCGAGCATGAATTGCGCGTATCCCCAAAAGAAATTATAATGTAGAGAATGTGAATGCGAAAGGAAGAACGAGAAATGCCACCTAGAAAGAAAAGGCACGCAAAGACTAATAAGTCAAAAAAGAAACCGCTGCTTTGGATACTGGCCATTATACTCCTACTTATTATCGGTGGGGCCACTTACTACTTCACTTCCATTGTCAATGAGCTTGGCAGCATGTCGAACACCGAGAATTCACCATTCAAGGATGCTGAGACCGTTGATGTTGACACGCCAGAACCTCCAAAATGGGAAGGTACAGAGCCTGTTAATATACTACTAATGGGCGTGGATGCCCGCGGTGTCAAGAAGGGGGAAATTCCTCGTTCCGATACAATGCTTGTCGCCTCACTTGATCCCGTGAAGAAGAAAATCAGCGTATTCTCAATTCTTAGAGACACTTACGTTCCGATTCCAGATCACGGCGAAAAACGTATTAATTCAGCTATCATTTATGGACCTAACACGGCGATGCAGACTGTAAGCGATCTGCTCGGCATCCCGATTCAATATTATGTCTACACGGACTTCCAAGGATTCATCAAGCTAGTAGATGCCGTTGGTGGTGTAGATTATGAAGTCGAGAAAGATATGGTGTACAAGACCATTGCAGATGGTCCGGAGTATGACATTGATCTTAAAAAAGGATATCAGCATCTCGACGGTAATAAAGCTCTGCAATATGTACGTTTTCGACATGACGCTACCTCCGACTTCACTCGGACCGAGCGCCAGCGTGCATTTCTCAAGGTTGTGGCTGACAAGCTGATCCAGACCACATCCATAATCAAGCTACCGAATATCCTGTCTCAAGTTACGCCTTATATCGAAACCAATCTGACAGTAAATGATATGTGGAAGCTTGCAACCGTCGGGTACGATAGTACCATGGGCGGTAGTGAGCAAATTCCGCCAATGGATCTGCTCAAAGAGGAAACTACAAGTGACGGATCGCAGGTTATAGGCATTCGCAGTGAGAAGAAATTAAAGGAATTTGTTCAGGATACCTTAAATGGCCCTGAGCCAACGCCTACACCTTCAACTTCACCAGAGACTACTTCAAATAGTAACACTAGCGCAACCCAATAAAGATCTGACAAGCAACGTTCACAAGTAGACACTACAAGCAATGGTATAATACGGGCGGACAGCGGAAACACCGTTGTTCGCCCGTTGCCATGAGCACCAACAATCGAAAGGATGATCACATTATGAATCGTTCCACATCTGAGCAACTTTATCACGAAGCCCTTCAACATATCGTTGGAGGTGTAAATAGCCCTTCCCGCTCTTTTAAAGCTGTTGGAGGCGGAGCACCTGTATTTATGAAGCGTGCCAGTGGATCTCACTTCTGGGATGTAGATGGCAATGAATATATCGACTATCTCCAAGCCTATGGACCGATCATTACCGGCCATGCTCACCCACATATAACGAAGGCAATTACCACTGCAGCTGAGAATGGTGTTCTTTACGGAACCCCAACAGAGCTCGAAATTAAGCTTGCTAAAATGCTTAAAGAAGCTATTCCGTCTATGGATAAAGTCCGGTTTGTCAATTCCGGCACAGAAGCGGTTATGACTACCATTCGTGTCGCTCGTGCTTATACAAAGCGCAGCAAAATCGTAAAATTCGCTGGCTGTTATCACGGCCACTCTGATCTAGTGCTCGTAGCAGCAGGATCCGGGCCTTCTACGCTTGGTATTCCAGATAGTGCCGGCGTGCCTAGCAGTATTGCACAGGAAGTAATCACTGTTCCTTTTAATGATCTGGAAAGCCTGCAAGAGGCACTAGAAAAATGGGGCGAAGATGTCGCCGCTGTAATGGTTGAACCGATCGTCGGTAATTTCGGTATGGTGATGCCGAAGCCGGGATTCCTCGAAGGGCTCTGCAAGCTGGCTCATGATAACGGCTCACTCGTTATTTATGACGAAGTCATTACGGCCTTCCGCTTCCACTATGGTTCCACACAGACATATGCAGGACTGGATAACCATGAAGACATTACTCCTGACCTTACAGCACTCGGCAAAATCATCGGCGGCGGCCTACCGATCGGCGCGTACGGCGGACGTAAGCATGTGATGGAACAAGTAGCCCCACTAGGACCGGCATACCAAGCGGGAACAATGGCGGGAAATCCTGCTTCCATTTCCGCAGGGATCGCCTGTCTGGAAGTGCTGAGCGCAGAAGGCGTATACGATGAGATGGAACGGCTTGCGATCCGCCTTGTCGACGGTCTTCAGGAATCTGCTGACCGTCATGGCATTCCACTGACGATCAACCGCATCCGTGGTTCATTCTCTACTCATTTCTGTAAGCATCCAGTTACGAATTACGATGAGGCACAGGATACAGATGGCGAATTGTTCGGTAGCTTCTTCCGTCACATGTTGAACCGAGGGATTAACCTCGCCCCTTCGAAATATGAAGCTTGGTTCCTAACGACAGCACATACCGATGCAGATATCGACGCTACGCTGATTGCAGCAGAAGATTCATTCCGCGCTATGGCGGCTGAGAAATAAGACGATATTTACAGCCACTAAACATACTAAAACCTACCACCAAGCTTCTGGTGGTAGGTTTTTTTGCATAGGCACTATTCGAAGTCAATTTGCTTGTCCAATATAATCTCTGTCATGGAAGGCCGAAACATTTGGTCTCCTCCGGGTATTAAGGCAAATTGAACCGTATCCAGATCCACTGGCAGCGGTGGCGAGACCAAGAACTGCATTTGTGTATGAGCTCCCCCTCCGTGACCTCCATGCTGCTGGATTTCATAGGCTGCCTCGCTCAAAATCTCCAATGTTAGAGCCGGTTTAAGATAAACGCGCTCCACTGTTTCTTTTAAATACTTAATCTCCACAGTAACTATACTGAGCGTTTCATACTGCATAGCATGTGTAAGTGTATACTCGCAATCTTCGAGGACTGTCCGCTTCACAATTGGAAGTACGCCGAGCAGTAAACCGGGCTCTTCCCAATATTTCCGTCTGGGCACAGCCTCATTCAGACTGTGTATATACTGTACAATCTGAGAAGTGTCCATCTCGAATCTAGTTGACCATTCCTCAAGGAGCTCACTTTCGGGGGAGAACCGTTTTTTGCCTGTTATAGCTTTACGTTCCTGAATCAGAGTCAAAATCTGCTCATCAATCTTCTTAACCTCATCATTATATTCGTTGACCACGCCTCTTATTGGCATTCTACCCCAACCCATTTAATAACCTCCTTCTGATAATAAAGTTAATTTCTACCCATTAGCTACATGGTACCTCCTGTGGATTAATTTGTAAAATATTCGAAATCATTCAATCTTGCAGATAGCAAAAAAAAGCATGCGCCCTTCAGCTTTATGCTGCAAGACCACACGCTTTATGATTCAGAGATTTTCTTTTACTCGTACAAGTTACGGATTTCCACTCCCTGAGGAAGCTTGAATGGATTTTCCTTGTTGATTCGGTCGTAGAACATGATCCCATCGAGATGATCAATCTCATGCTGGATGATGATGGCTTGGTAGCCCTTAAATTTAAGGACCACTTCCTTCCCCTCAAGATCATATCCCTTTACCTTCACAGATTCATAACGAGGTACAAAACCATGCACCGGTCGATCAACGGACAGACACCCCTCGCTCTCCGGTAAGTACACCATGGTTAGTGAGTGACTGATGATCTTAGGGTTAACCCAAGCATGCTCTACAATCCTCCCTCTCTCGTCCGTAGAATACATCACGAACATACGCTTCAACAGTCCGATTTGATTCGCCGACAGACCTACGCCAGAGCGTAAATTGTATTCTTCGGAAATCTCCGGGTCCTGGCTGTTCTTCAGAAACTGAAGCATACATTGCAGAGTCTCACGATCCTCCTTATGTAGAGGAAGCTCCACTGGTTGAGCTACGGTACGAAGCACGGGATGACCTTCCCGTACAATATCATCCATAGTGATGATATATTCAGCACTAAATTTTGAACTAGACAATATTCCATCCACCTTTGCCTTACGGGCTTAATTTAAAATACCTATGATATAGTATGCAGATTTATGGATTTATGAAAGCCGTTCGCAGTTTGCTACTATAATTAACATCAAATCCAAGTCCGGTCGCCAATGCGGCAAGGGGAAGATAAGTTTTATCTTCTTTGCCTACCTTTTGCAGAAAAGCAGGGGTATCAATGGCTACATTCTGTCCATTCACCTTAATAAATTTGCTACCGATCGTGATTACAACCGTCCGGCCACCGTATTCAATAGTCGCACTGGAGGTCTTATTATCCCACTTTCCATTAGCGCCTACGGCATTTAGAATATCTTTAAGCGCCAAGAAGTTCTGACCATTCTTAAGGATGGGCTTATTCGGCGTATTTAACTCTACACCCTTTACAACAATCGACATCGGTAAAGTATCCGTAGCCATCGCGGCTACAGTGGGAATGCGGTATTCCCCCCATTGTAATTCAGCAAATACTTTTGCAATGGTCTCGTATCCTAGCTGCGTAGGGTGAAAATCCGCTTGTCCTGCCCCGATAATATGTGTGAGTGATCCCTCTGAGCCGGCAAACTTTGCCGCTACATGAGCTACTACTACCTTTGCTCCCTCTTGATTCATACTTGCAGCCACACGATCTGCCGAATCCGTAAATTTCGCTGCTGCGGTCATCAATTTAGTGTACATCGCACCAAGAGCGATCTTAGGAGCAGGCTGGTATTGGTCAGCCAAAATAATTGTTGCTTGAGGATTTATCGCACGAATATTCTCAAGACTCGCCTTCACATTCGTATTGTAATCCGCTAGCTTCTGCTCCAGCTGAGATTCAAAATCTGTATCTGTCAGCTCCTTCACCTGTAAGAAAAGACGGCTTACATCATTCCCGCCAATTGTAATCGTAATCAGATCGGCTTCCTTCAGCTCTGATGCGATCTGCGGGGTTAACTTTACGAATTGGTCAATCCGCGGATCTGGAAGACCTGACTGAATACCTTCAGCGGTAATCGCTGAGCCGTCCTTGATGGCTCCAGTGTAATTACGTAATCCAGCAGTGGTCAATCCAAGAATACCATAATTGGTAAGCTCGCTCCGGCCATGATACCACCCCTGCTCCAGTAGTCGCTCCGCATAACCGTAAGGCTTGGTATTCACATCCGTCATTCCCGGCTCGTATCCGGCAGTAATCGAATCGCCAAGAGCTACGATGCGAAAGACATCCTGACTTGCATCTTGTGTTGTAGACGTGTCAGCTGCATTTGCCGATCCGGCACCTACGCCAATCAGCACAGATAACAAAAGCATACTGCTTGTGCTAGCTGCTAAAATTCTTCTCCACTTGCTTAGCATCGTATCCCTCCCAAAATGTTCTAATTCTCATTCTACCATCCCTGATAGCAACGCAAAAGAGCGGCCTCCCATATTCGGGAAACCGCTCTGAACATCACAATTATTATCACAGCTAGAAACGAATGTCTTATTCTTTATTTGAATCCTCTTGTGAATTCAAATGTTTCCCGGCACGTTCCAGATATTTATCATAACGATCGTCTAGTTCATGTCCAATCTTACGATACCGCAGCGTCTCCTCCACAATAGGATCCATTGTGGTCTGGATACGAATTTCATACTTCGGAGAGATCTCACGGATTTCTTTAGCTATACGGTCACCCTGTTCCATCTCACCATCAACCAACATTTCGCTTAGCTTGCGTTCCAGATCATCCTTCTCGCTCATGATGCATCGTCCTCCCTAAAGCTTATATCCTGTTGCTTCAGCATTCTTCAGTGACGAAACCAAATATTCGTGAATATGACCATTACTTGCTACTATATGACGAGTGCCAATATCGTATGGACGCCCAAGCGTATCCGTAATTCTGCCCCCTGATTCAAGCACTAGCAGCACTCCTGCTGCACAATCCCAAGGGCTTAAGCCTACTTCCCAGTATCCATCTACTCTACCTGCTGCCACATAAGCCAAGTGTAGAGCTGCTGAACCTCCTGCACGAATACCACGAATCTGCGGAAGAATGCTCTGCAGTCCTGCCATATTCACAGGTTGCGCAAATTCACGGTCCGGTGGAAAGCCCATTGCAATCAAGCTGTCTCCAAAAACGTCCTCTGTAGAGACTGCGGTAGGAACACCATGCATGTAGGCTCCCTTACCTTTTTCTGCAACGAACATTTCATCACGAATCGGATCGTAAATTACCCCCACCGTTAATTCTCCACGAATCACTAAAGCAATGGAGACACAGTAAAAAGGAAATCCGTGTACAAAATTTGTCGTACCATCTACAGGATCTACAATCCACAGATATTCATGCTCACGAGCTTCTTCCAATGCAGCGGTTGCTGCTGCTGCTCCCGGGGAAACGCCTTCCTCACCGAGGATCGCATGATCTGGATAATGTGTCAGGATCAACCTGCGAATCATCTGTTCAACGCCTTTATCTACTTCCGTGACCAGATCCTGTGCTGATGTCTTTGTATTAAGTTCCTTCACCAGGCCCTGTCTGCTTTTTATCCATTCTCCTGCTTTGGCAGCAGCATTAATGGCTACCGCCGTATGTCCCTTGCTTGTTACTACATAGGGTTCACGTTCTTTCTTACCCTCTGGTTTTAAAGGACTCATATCTTCACTCCGCTTCCTTGAACATAATCGCCATTGGCATGAAATTTAAAGCAATCCTATTCACAATACCGTTCAATACGCCAAAACGTTCTCAAAGTTCCGCCATAAGGGATACCCATTTCTATGATCCCTTGAATGTTAATCGTAATAAAGTTTCATTCAACGTACCCTATTTCAAGTTACATATCAAGTCATGATAGGGCCCGTATTCGGGACCTATCGCCTTATTTTCATTGTTTAAGGTTCGATATTCACACTTGCCCCATTTAATACAGAAATTCCGTTACCGGCATCAGCCAGCTCCTTCATTGCTTCCATCAATCCAAATAACGCACCATCTTTAAGTTTTGCCTCAATCATAACATCAATAGCAGGGGTATCTGCAGCTATCCGCTTTAAAAAAGCTACTAATGGCGCAGGCTCCACACCATCTGCATGGCTGCGTGGATCAGACGGACTGCGCGGACTAGATACATGAATCTTAGGCGGGAAAAGCTCTCCAGACGGAACATCCTTCTGCGCAAGCTCGCTTCGCCATGTCTGCTGAATATCAGGCCACAGCTCCCAAGGGAGCTCTCCTTCATTATTCACCCATTGATGGTGAATATCCAGCACCATCGGCAGGCCTACGTTCTGGCAGACTGCCAGTGTCTCCGGGGCTGTGAAGGTCTTATCATCATTCTCCAGCGTAATACGTGCCTGCAGCGCTGCTGGTAGCTCGCGGAAATGCTTCTCAAACCGCTTGGCTGCCACCGGCTTGTCCCCATAGGCTCCGCCAATATGAATGTTGTTCTTCGCCATGGCAGGAAGTCCCATGGCATTCAGCATGTCCGTGTGGTGCTGCAAATCCCGGATGGAACTTACTAGCACCTCAGGACGGGGTGTACTAAGCACTGTAAAGTGATCTGGATGAAAAGACACCCGCATCCCATGCTTTTTCACATATTGCCCCACTTCCGCGAATTCCTCAGCGAGCGCAGCAAACGGATTCCAATCCTGTAAATCAGGATGCGTCGCCAAAGGAATCAACTTGGAAGTGAGACGGTACACGAAGATGTCCGAACCCACATTATGCTTCATTAGTCGCAGCGTATTGTGCAGATTCATCCGAGCGAGGTTCTCCAAACGCCGAAGTGCCGCTTCACGGTCATCCAGCTTCTTGAAGGAGGCCATCGTCATAGTCTTGGATGGTGAGCAGTCTTTGATAACGGTGGACATCGCTACATATCCAAAACGGACAATCATCCCTGCGCTCCAAAAAACATTTCATCTGCTAGTGCAGTTTGCACTTTTGATTCTTCTTCATTCAATTTACGCACGAGTTCCATTTCGACCGCTGTAACCTCATGCCCCTGAAAATTAATCTCTGCGATCGAGGCTGAGATTTTGACGATCGCTACAGCTACATTCTCAGGTGTGTAGGCAATCACCTTCTGACCCGTCGGATACACGCGAAAGCCCTGCTTCACCATTTTGGTACGCCCATACTCCAGCAGCTCGTACAGCTCTTGTTCATTCTTGAACTTACAGACGGAATTGAATTCAGTTTGAAAACCCATATTTCGTCGCCCCTTTCCAGTCGGGATGAACCCGCTAGTAGCTTCAATTACTCATTGTCATACTTAAGACCTTGTTTGAAATTATAGCGCTCTAAGGCTAACTCAATCATACGGTCTAACAGAGCTCTATAGGATACACCTGTCTCACGCCACAATAGCGGATACATGCTGTAAGGAGTGAAGCCAGGCATCGTATTCACTTCGTTAATTAGAATTTTACCATCCGATCTCCGCAGGAAGAAATCCGCCCGGGTAATCCCGCTACCCTCAATCGCTCTAAAAGCGGTTATCGCGGACTCCCGCAAACGATCAGCAACTTCAGAATCTACTGGCGCAGGAATCATCATTTGCGATTTACCGTCCGTATATTTAGCTGCGTAGTCATAATATTCTCCAGAAGAAACGATTTCACCCGGAACAGAGGCCTCTGGCTCATCATTTCCGAGCACACCGACCTCTACCTCACGAGCATCCACGAATTCCTCAATAATGACTTTGGTGTCATAACGGAAGGCGAAATCTATAGCTTTTACAAGACTTTCCTTATCAGAAGCCTTAGAAATACCTACACTTGAGCCCAGATTAGCAGGCTTTACGAATACTGGATATCCCAGTTTATCCTCTACACCCACAATCAACTCATGGCTTTTTCTTTTCCAAGCGCTGATGTTAAAATAACAATATTCACATTGATCCAGACCTGCATCAGCGAATAGCTTCTTCATAACAACCTTATCCATCCCTGCCGAAGAGGCAAGAACACCAGCCCCAATATAAGGAATATTCGCCATTTCGAACAACCCTTGAATTGTTCCGTCCTCGCCATACGTGCCGTGCAGCAGTGGGAACATAACGTCCACCGCTTTATCCGCACCGGATAGTCCACTAAATACTACATTCAGGGCTGTGCCCATATCTTCCGTTGCATCTGAAAGCTTGAGCTGCTCTACCTCACTATAAGGTGCCGATAACGTCTCTCCGACTTTCCACAAGCCCTGTTTTGAAATATAAAAAGGGATAATCTCATATTTATCGTAATCAAATGAGTTCATCACGGCAAAAGCCGTCTGTAGCGATACCTCATGTTCTCCGGATTTGCCCCCGTACACCAGCCCTACGGTTAGTTTTGCGTTCCCCATACCTTTACAACCTCTTTCTGTCTTATAAATAGTCGTTAATATGAAAAAAACGGTATTTCGTTTGTTCCGTCCATGCGTAGGAATCACGATAGTCCCAGAAGCGATGACGACTGCTAACTGTACGTGCATTCACAAGCGGCATGCCACCAGCATCAAAGGCTGTGACGATCGTGCTGTGCTGATATTGCCCGTTACCATCCCAGTCATATTGAATGATATCGCCCAGCATCAATTGCTCCGGCCGCTCCATGACTTCCGCACGCAAGCCGCTGCTCCGGCTAACGCTCAAATAGCGCTGCAGACTGTCTGATACAGCCCAGCTATAACTCCACCATTCTTGTTTTCCTTGGTAGCCTTTGTACCACCAACCCGTTTCTCTTTTACCAGTATAGTTGATAGGCGCGCCCCCTGCAAAGAGGCATTGGGAGACATAATTCGTACAATCTACCTCAAATGTTTCGAACTCCGGATTCCCGTCTTTCCACCAACGATCGGCATAAGCCACCGCTTCTTCACGGTTGTAGCGAACCTCTCTTGAGCCCGAGATCTCCCCAAGAATATTCCGGTTTAGAAGGGGCTGTGATGGCAGCGGAGCAGGCAAAGCTTCCCCCCATTTGGACAACCTGCCTGATAACTCCACCTCAGCTCTATGAACTATATTCCTTTCGGGAATGGTTCGTTCTATAGCAGCGATTTCCCAACCCCCTCCGTCCCGCACAAAAGTCAACCGCTCCAGCTCAACCCTATCCTCGCGGTGGTTAACGCCTCCTTTTTCATAATAGAGTGCACTATGCAGCGTAACCTCTGCTACCACCTCAGTCGGAGTCTGCCGGACGGTCCGTAAAGTCTTTACACCTGTTTCCCCACGCAGCGGAGTGATCCCACGAGCGGTATACCATTCAGCGATACGGCGTGAACGTTCCCCTTGCTCCACCAGAAAACGTGGATCTTTAACGGATACGGAAACTGTTTGCGATGAGGACTTAGGTTCCACCCTGGCCTTATTCACTTGATCTACATATACATATAGACTCTGCTTCCACTGTTGTTCCATTATACTCGCACCCCTTCATTCCCTTTTAACTACTGCTCTATGTATATGAAAGGAAACAGGCCGCTATACAGATCGCTTCAATTTACATGGTAGGGCATATGCTTTGCTTATAGCTTACGTTTTAGAGGTAACTCTAAATGGTTTCAGAGATGCGATATTCGGGCTTTATATATAGGAAAAAAAACTTTACTCCCCTCTTTGTAACCGTTATAATTAAATAACATGCAATGTGAAATTGAGTTTCAATAGATGAAACAAGGAGGCGCACATATGCCAAGCAAGGATCATTTCTCGTTGGCCCGCACCCTGGAATCAGGTGGCAAATCTTATCGCTATTATGATCTTAACTCCCTTGAGGAACAAGGATTGGGCTCTATCTCTTCCCTTCCTTTCTCGATCAAAGTATTACTTGAGGCGGCTGTTCGTCAATTTGACGGACGGGCGATTACAGAAGAACATGTGAAACAATTGGCTGATTGGTCAGGCGACATTGATCGCAATAAAGAAATTCCGTTTATCCCTGCTCGTATCGTACTTCAGGACTTTACCGGTGTTCCGGTAGTCGTAGATCTGGCAGCTATGCGTGACACCGTAAAGAAAGCCGGCGGAGATCCTAAACAGATCAACCCGCTCGTTCCCGTTGACCTTGTAATTGACCACTCTGTTATGGTTGATGCTTTCGGTACGGCAGACGCTTTGGAATACAATATGAACGTGGAGTTTGAGCGCAACGAGGAACGCTACCGTTTCCTTCGCTGGGCACAGACCGCTTTCAATAATTTCCGCGCAGTTCCTCCAGCTACCGGTATCGTGCATCAGGTGAATTTGGAGTATTTGGCTTCCGTAGCCACCACTAAAACTATCGATGGTGAAACTGTCGTTTATCCAGATTCCCTTGTTGGAACGGACTCCCACACTACGATGATCAATGGACTTGGTGTTGTGGGCTGGGGTGTAGGCGGTATTGAAGCTGAAGCAGGTATGCTCGGACAACCGCTCTATTTTGTTACACCAGATGTAGTGGGCTTCAAGCTTACAGGTAGTCTTATCGAAGGGGCTACAGCAACAGACTTGGCACTGACAGTGACTGAAATGTTGCGTAAAAAGGGCGTAGTCGGCAAATTCGTCGAATTCTACGGTCCTGGTCTTGCTAACATCAGTCTCGCTGACCGGGCAACGGTTGCTAACATGGCGCCAGAATACGGAGCAACGATCGGTTTCTTCCCTGTAGATGAAGAGACACTTGCTTATCTTCGCAGCACAGGTCGTCCAGATGATCTGGTAGAGCTCGTTGAATCTTATTACAAAGCACAAGGCATGTTCCGCACTTCGAATACGCCAGATCCTGAGTTCAGCGATGTAATTGAACTTGACCTAGCTTCTGTCGTTCCAAGCTTGGCTGGACCAAAACGTCCGCAAGACCGGATCGAACTTACGCATATGAAAGAAAATTTCGAAGGTATTATCCGTACACCTGTAGACAAAGGCGGTTACGGTCTCAGCGATGAGAAAATCGCCCAAGTTGTAGAAATAGAACATAAAAATGGCACCAAAAGCAAGCTAAGCACAGGCGCGGTCGTGATCGCAGCGATTACAAGCTGTACGAATACTTCCAACCCTAGCGTTATGCTAGGTGCAGGTCTTTTGGCGAAAAAAGCTGTGGAACGTGGTCTGACCAAACCAGCATACGTTAAGAGCAGCTTGACTCCAGGATCATTGGTTGTTACTGAATATTTGGAAAAAGCAGACTTGCTGAAGCCACTTGAAGCACTGGGCTTCTACTTGGCGGGATATGGCTGTGCTACTTGTATCGGTAACTCCGGTCCATTGCCTGAAGAGGTTAGCCAAGCCATCACTGATAACGATATGACCGTAGCTGCTGTAATCTCCGGTAACCGTAACTTTGAAGGCCGCGTACATGCTCAGGTCAAAGCAAACTACTTGGCTTCACCGCCGCTCGTAGTTGCTTACGCACTGGCTGGCACTGTAAATATCGATTTACAGACTGAACCGCTTGGATTTGATCCACAAGGTGAACCTGTATTCCTGAAGGATATTTGGCCAACTACTGCTGAAATTCGTGAAGCAATCGGTCTCTCCCTTAGTCCGGAGATGTTCCGTCGTAAATACGAGAATGTATTCACTGCTAATGAACGTTGGAATTCTATCCCTGTTCCACAAGGCGAGCTGTATGAGTGGGATGATAATTCCACGTATATTCAGAATCCGCCATTCTTTGAGCATCTGGCAGACGGTCTGGGAGACATCAAGGATATCAAGGATGCACGCGTTCTGGCGTTGCTTGCTGATTCCGTAACGACCGACCATATCTCACCTGCAGGTAATATCTCTACCTCTGGTCCTGCCGGCGAATATTTACGCGATCATGGTGTAGAACGTGCAGACTTCAACTCCTACGGCTCACGCCGCGGAAATCATGAAGTCATGATGCGTGGTACATTCGCTAATATTCGGATTCGTAATGCAGTAGCTCCAGGTACAGAAGGCGGAGTTACAACCTTCCTGCCAAGCGATGAAGTCATGTCCATCTATGACGCTTCCATGCTGTATCAGGACGCTGGACAGAATCTCATCGTTATCGCCGGTAAAGAATACGGCACAGGAAGCTCACGTGACTGGGCTGCCAAGGGCACGCTTCTGTTGGGTGTTAAAGCTGTTATCGCTGAGAGCTTTGAGCGGATTCACCGCAGCAATCTGGTTGGTATGGGTGTGCTTCCACTGCAATTCCAGGAAGGCCACGGCTGGAGCAGCTTGGGACTGACCGGACGTGAGACCTTCAACATTACAGGTCTCGATAACGAGGTGACGCCAAGCCAAGATCTAACTGTTACCGCTACCCGTGAAGACGGTACTCAATTCGACTTCCCTGTTACTGCACGACTCGACAGCACGGTTGATATTGATTACTATCGCAATGGTGGTATTCTACAAACTGTACTTCGTCAAATGCTGGCGGATGCCACAGATTCTTCGGCTGTATCGGTAGAATAGGTTTATCGCAAGACGCACAAGGGAGTGCCCTCTGGCCATTAAGGCTAGAGACACTCCCTTGTCTTATTATATTTGGATATTAAACGGCCAGCCTCCGATCATCCGGAGACTGGCCGTTTTTCTCATGTTGGGCTATGGAATCATCATGCCCATTTCACTTGCTACTTCCTTCAAGATGGCGGCATACTCCACTAACGTATCCCTAGACAGGCGGCTGACCGGCCCTGACAGCGATAACGCCGCAATCACATTTCCACTACGGCCTGTGACAGGTACCGCCACAGCGGCCGCACCAGACTCACGTTCTTCGAAACTCGTGGCATACCCCAGCCGGATGATCTCATTAAGCTGATCTTTGTATACACTCTTCTCAACGTAATCCGGCCACTCCGAACTCTCCAGTAGCTCTCTCAACACCTCAGGTGGTGCATACGCTGCTAACACCTTACTCGACGCCCCTACGGATAATGGCAGCCTCGCACCGATCTGTGCGACTCTACGAATCGCCTGCTGGCTCTGTACCGCCTGAATACGTACGCGTTCAATACCATCCCTTAAGTAAAGACTTACCGTCTCTCCGAGTCGATCTCTCAGCCGTTCCATAGATGGCAGCAATACCGCTGCCGACTCGTCAAAAGCAGGCAGATGCGTAGACAACTCCCAGATTCGTATACCCAACCTATATTTTTCTGTCGCCGGATTGCGAATAAGAAAGCCCTTTTCCTCTAGTGTTGCCAGCAATCTGTGGACTGTACTCTTATGTAAGTCAATCTTTGATGCGATCTCCGTTAACCCTAAATCACTGTCCTGCGTAAAACAAAGTAATATGTCGAGCGCACGTTCTACCGCGCGTACCGTTAGCTTTCGGTCCTCCACAGTAATCCCCCCTCGTGTTTCATCAAATGAAACGCGGTTACATTATAATTAACTCTATCTTAGTGCAAAACTCTACGGAAAGTCCAGTATATTCACTGAGCCGATAAAGACTGGTCCGCACTTTACAGTTACATTACAAAACGGTCTAATTCATTGACTTTGTAAGTGCTTCAACTTACGATAAACATATTAAATAGACTAATGCTTTAGTATCATTTTCGACAAATTATCCTAGGCACTAGTACTCACATCATACTTAGGAGGGGACCTTATGGATCTGACAACCAGCCGAGCCGGCACGTCAGTCTCCCGTCGTCCTAAACTACCTAAACAGGGCAGTTCATCACGACTATCGCTGCGGATGATCCGTGTTAAGCATATTATCGTTGCATTGCTATTATCTATATTTTTCTTTTTAGCATTTTGTTTTGTCTCGCTCCATGGCTACATCGCTTGGGTACTATCCAATCCAACCGTCGCGCCACTGTACTCCAATCCTATGATGGCCAAAGGCCTCGCCTACGAGGATGTAACTTTTCCCGCTAAGGATGGCAGTCGCATGATGAACGGCTGGTATATTCCAGCCAAGGATGCCACTAAGACTATCGTGTTCAGTCATGGCTATGGTGCCAACCGCGAAGAGTCTTGGGTACCTATGTACGATCTCGCTCACTATGCACACAGTCTGAATTTCAATGTCGTAATGTTTGATTACGGATTTGCTGCCCAAGGTAATAAGGATATTGCAACCGGCGGCAAAAAAGAATCCCAGCAGCTTCTAGGCGCCATTGATTTCGCAAAGGAACGCGGGGCTAAAGAGCTCGTTGTTTGGGGCTTCTCCATGGGTGCTGGCACAGCACTGCAAGCAGGATTAGTATCTGAGGACATCGACGCGATGATTCTGGACAGCACCTTTTTGTTAGAACCAGACACGCTGTATCATAATATCAAGCAGAATATCGATCTGCCGCGCCAACCTTCCCTGGCGATCATGGAAATGCTGTTCCCGGTACTGAACGGTACGGGACTAGATCAGATTCCTTATGCAAAGGTTAAATCCAAAGATTATCCTTTCCCAATCCTTTTCATGCATGGAACCAAAGACGATAAAGCCCCTTATCCTATTGCCGAAGAACTAGCAGCAAATCAGAACAATCCGTTCTCTGATTCCTGGATCATTGAAGGTAGTCATCATGAGCTGTTGTTCCGCGAGCATCCCCGTGAGTATTTGCGGCGGGTCTCCGCTTTTTTAGGGAATGTCCATCTGGCCAAAAATAATAATGGCGATCAGCCGGCGATGGCAAGTAATTAACTAAGCGCTAATAACCATACGAACAGCCTCTTCCAGGGACAGAAAGAAATGTATCCTAGGAAGAGGCTGTTTTCATCCCCTGGAAAGAAAGAAGCCAAAGAGGCACTCTAAGTTTATGTTCTTCATAACCTTCCAAGACCGTTCATATAATGGACTGATAAAGACATATCACGGGAGGTTTTCTTGGCATGCTATATGTATACGGGCCGATGCTGCCAGTACGTATCCTGGAAGAAATCGTATTTTGGAAAACACAAGAGAAAGAGCATACCGAAGTCATCAAAGCGATCGTACCTAAATTAGAGGACCCTTATGTGAAACTCCTTGATGAATGGGCCGTTGTTTTTGGTGCAACTGAGCAGGCGGCACAGCAGCTATTGAATGCTGCCCTTTCCGCTTCTCCTCCACCACAGTCAGAACTCACTGCGGAAACGGAGAAACTGCTACATATCTCCTGCAATCAATCCCAAGAGTTCGTCCGGCAGCTCTTTGCCATCATGGAGAGTAGCGCAGCGGTCAAAGCCGTCCCCCTTGCAACTACTGTGATTCTGCATATTATTCGCGAATCAGAATACTTCTTAGCCGTACTGCAGACACTCAGCTCGCCCGGAAAGCTATCACAAGTCATGCGCGATTACACAGAGGATTATGTCGTAAACATCGATACAGACGATACCATGCGGAATGATGGATTTTCTACTTTTACTGACACTGTTCCTGATATCCGCGATAAAAACGACGTAGTACCCATTGGCGGCCATACGCTACCTCCCTTGCCTTACGCCTATAATGCACTAGAACCTTATATTGACGAAAAGACGATGAGAATTCATCACGATAAGCACCATCAAAGTTATGTAGATGGATTAAACAAGGCTGAAGTTAAATTAGCAGATTCCCGTAAGAACGGTGACTTCGATCTCGTTAAACATTGGGAGAGAGAATTAGCCTTTAATGGTGCAGGCCACTATCTTCACACGATCTTTTGGAACGTGATGTCTCCGCAAGGTGGGGGCCGCCCAACAGGTGCTTTACTAGAAGCTATAGAACAAAGCTTTGGAAGCTATGACAGCTTCAAGAAACAGTTCACCGAAGCTGCGAATAAAGTAGAAGGTGGCGGCTGGGCCATTCTCGTCTGGAGCCCACGCAGCCATAGACTAGAAATTCTCACTGCGGAAAAACATCAAAATTTATCGCAATGGGACGTTGTTCCGCTCTTGGCCTTGGATGTATGGGAACATGCCTACTATCTGAAACATCAGAATAATCGTGCGGATTATATTAACGATTGGTGGAAGGTCGTCAACTGGCCATATGTGTCAGAGCGTTATGCCGCTGCCAGTAAACTGGCATGGAAGCCTTACTGATCTCTTACCACTTCGTAGAAGACATCACTTCTATTCGCTTATATTGACCCAAAAGGACCCATCGTTCACAAAAAGTGAATGATGGGTCCTTCTAATTTCGAGGTATAGACACCTCTATATACTATTCTTTAATCAAGCTCAGAAACTCCGCACGAGCGGCGGCATCCTCCCGGAAGACCCCTCTAGTAGACATGGTTACCGTCTTACTTCCTGGCTTCTTCACTCCACGTGCGCACATACAAAGATGTTCACCTTCCACAACGACCATAACGCCGTGAGGGCTTAGTACCTCCGTCATAATATCCGCAATTTGCGTCGTAATGCGCTCTTGAACCTGTAAACGCCGACTCACTGCTTCAACTAGGCGAGCTAATTTGCTGAGTCCAGCAATCCGTCCGCTCGGAATGTATCCAATATGCACTTTACCGAAGAATGGAGCCATGTGATGCTCACATTGGCTGTAATAGACGATATCCTTCACGATCACTAGCTCTTCATGAGACTCATCAAAAGTAACACCGAGCGCCTCGCGGGGATCTATCGAATAACCGCCGAATATCTCCTCGTACATCCGCGTAACACGTGCTGGTGTTTCAAGCAGTCCCTCGCGGCCGGTATCTTCACCGATTAATTCTAATATTTTCTCAACGTGATACTCGATTTGCTCACGGTTCTCTGATACTTTACCGTTCACGTATTCATTGATGTTCCCCATGATGTCTCCCCCTTCCGCACCCGTATAATTTCTATCCGGACCCGGTTACTTACTTCTACGTTTATTCCCTTTAGCTGCTCCTGGTCGGGCGCCTGTCTGGTTCTGATTCTTCATCATCTGTTGGGCACGTTGCATTTGTTTCCCATTCAGGTTATAACCCATTTGTTTCGCAACCTTTTGCAGCATTTCAGGATCATTCTGCATAGTTGTCATTTGTCTGCGCAGATAATACACACCGATAAAAAATCCACCGATGAGACCTACGACCAATGTAATAATAGGTAATGCGATATTCATCTAAAGCCCACCTCTACACTCTATTGTCTGCATCGCCATATGGCACGCGAATCTATCATAGCATTTCGAGAACTGGACAGCAATTGGGAATATGCAACCTGTCTATGATCTTTTTCCTTCATTAAACATCGCTGTCCTCTCGTGCCTGCTTCGCAGTAAGGAGCACATCCTGTGCCCGGCTCAGCATTTCTTTTACCGTGTCATGCTCTTCGCGCTCTAAAGCCGATTCAACAGCAGCTAGAGCCTCCTCACCACCGATGCGTCCCAGCGCCCAAGCAGCAGTGCCTCGCATCTCAGGCCGCGACTCTTTCAGAACAATTTCTGTTAGCTTTGGCACCGCTTCTACTTCCTTGAAATTACCGAGAGCGATGATCGCATTTCGTTGCATCGGCTTTTTGCCTCTCCAGGCAGCAGAGCTATTTCCGAATCTCTCTTTGAATTCACGGTTGCTAAGATTCAGGATTGGCATTAACAATGGCTTCACGATCTCAGGATCAGGCAGCATCTGAGGGCGATGATTCCAGTTCTTCCCTCGATTCTTGGGACATACAATCTGGCAGGTGTCACAGCCGTATAGACGGTTGCCAATCTTGGTCATGTATTCATCACTCAGAAATCCTTTGGTCTGCGTCAGAAAAGAAATACAAGCCTGCGCGTTAAGTTGACCCGGACCCACCAGCGCGCCGGTTGGACAAGCATCAATACACTTGGTACATTCCCCACAGCCTTCTTCAACAGGCTCATCCGGAGCAAAAGGAATGTTCGTAACCATCTCCCCTAGATAAATCCAAGATCCCCATTTGGGCGAGATGATGGAACAGTTTTTGCCGCTGAAGCCTATTCCTGCTCTTTCCGCAACCGCTCTATCTACCAGCACACCGGTATCGACCATACTTTCCAGCACAGCCTCCGGCACACGCTCATGAATAAAGTCCTCTAACTTACTTAAGGCCTCCCTCAGCACATGATGATAATCCCTGCCCCATGATGCTCGGGCGAGAATACCTCTTCGTGCACCTGGCTCAGATTTTGGAGGATTCTCCATTTTGGAAGGATAGGCCACAGCAATTGAAATAATAGATAAGGGCTTGTCCCCAGAGCTCAGAGCGGGGATTGTCCTTTTATCCAGATCCGGTTCCTCGAAACCAGATTCATATCCTTTGTCTCGGTGGTCTTGCAAAATATTTTTCAGATATAAAAAAGGCTCTGCTGTAGTAAACCCGATATCATCAATACCGAGTGACGTCGCAGCCTCCTGAATCTCCGCTTTAAGCTGTGCCCACTTGGAAGGCGGGGGTGCATACGGTGACTGAAATGTATTGTTCATTTCCGCCTTCTCCTTTTCATGTTATCGATAAAATTCTTATAACCCTTTCAGTTTAGACAGCGGCCACCAGATATAATCCGCCCTGCCTACAATCATGTCCTGTGGGATGGAGCCGAAATAACGACTATCTTTGCTTGCTGAAGCATGACGGTTATCTCCCATGACAAAATAGTTTCCGCTCTCCACAGTTAACGCCGCGAAATCCGGGTCTTCAATCTCGGTATCTATATACGGCTCATTCACTATTTTTCCATTCACATATAACTGGTGATCCTTCACTTCTATGATATCTCCAGGTATGCCAATGACTCGTTTTACTAAAAAGTCCTTCCGACTTGGTCCAGTGCTAGGATCATGAAGAATGACGACATCCCCGTGTTTTGGGTTTACAAACATCAATGAAAGCTTATTAATAAAGAGCCTCTCACCTTCCACAAGCGTTGGCTGCATAGACTGACCTTTAACCGTTGATATATTGAACACAAAAATATTAAGAACCGACATTACCGCAAATACAACTACCGCTGTAAGCAACCAATCCTTCAATTCCGCGGCCAAACGACCACCAAAGCCTTTCTTTGATCTGGAGGATCTATGTCTTTGCTTCCGATTACGCATGAACTCTACTTGGGACTCCTGACTCAATATGTCACCTCTTATTCTCAATTATTGATGTCTATACTTGCAGATATTATAACAATAAAAAAGCATATCTCCCAGCCATTAGTAATGGACTTCTGGAAAATACGCTTGAGTATGAGTGAAACAGACTATATCATCAACTATAGTTCTATATTTAGTAAATGTTTCCGCTTACGCAGCTGAGTGATCAAAATTACCCAACAATGCTCAGCTTCCGGACAGATTTAAAAATTTGATTCTCGCTATATCCCATAGCTTCATACAATGGCAATGCAAAAGAATTATGCTCATCGACGGCTACGTAGATACCACTAACCTTACGAGCTTGAAACCTGGATTCCATAGCCGATACCAGACTTCTACCGACTCCTCTGCGGCGATAATCAGGATGTACAGCAATCCGGAAATAACAACCGTGGTTTTTCTCAATCGTACCAATCAGTGCTCCAACAATTTCTTCTTCATCTTCCGCAACTACAATGAGATCTGAATCCCATGAAAGCTGCCTGGAGAAAGGCTCGATAGTGTTCTCGAAACATTCTTCCGATAATGCTGTTTGCAGCAAATCAGTCACAGGGCTAACGTCGCTTAATTGAAAGGAACGAACGTGCATTCTTTAAAATCTCCCTTGTCTATGGCTTATGAATTTAACAAAAAGAAGGGGTTCCCTTAACATTGAGAAAATAAAAAAAAGCATCAAATACCGAGGAATACCTGCTTTTAAATCTATTAAAGCACACTTTTCTCGTGATATCATCATTTTTCTTTTGAAAGCGCTTAATATCAAGCGTTTACATTTTGGTTGAGATTCATTGTTTCATTATAAGGGTAATTATACAGAGTTATGTCTATGGGGTGACGGCTCTTTATTTTAACATTTTAAATACAATTGATGATCCTGTTTACACTCCCAACATACTTTATAAACATTTATGTTTGTTTAGTGTTGCATTATTGATCCAGATACTGTTTAATTAAAGTATCCTATTGGGAGATACCCTATAGTACATATCAACAATAAAGAATTTTGACGATAAACCGCCGAAGTTCTTTATCTATACAAATTCTAATATACTCAGGAGGGATTTTTCCATGGCATTTCAATTACCAGCACTTCCTTATGCAAACAACGCACTCGAACCACACATCGACGCTTTGACGATGGAAATTCACCATGATAGACACCATAACACATATGTGACTAATCTGAACGCAGCTTTGGAAAAGGCACCTGAATTGCAAAGCAAAAGCATCGAAGAACTTCTTACAGATCTGAACGCTGTACCAGAAGCTATCCGCACTGCTGTTCGTAACAATGGTGGCGGACACGCTAACCACACCTTGTTCTGGGAAGTTATCGGACCAAACGGCGGCGGCGCACCAACTGGCGCACTTGCAGCAGCTATTGACAGCGAACTGGGCGGATTCGAAAAATTCAAAGAAGATTTCGCAGCAGCAGCAACTACTCGTTTCGGCAGTGGCTGGGCTTGGCTAGTTGTTAAAGATGGCAAACTGGCAGTAACAAGCACACCTAACCAAGACAACCCAATCAGCGAAGGCGCTACTCCAATCCTCGGACTTGATGTATGGGAGCACGCTTACTACCTGAACTACCAAAACAAACGCCCTGATTACATCAAAGCGTTCTGGAACGTAGTAAACTGGGAAGAAGTTGGCAAACGTTACGAAAGCTCGAAATAAGGAATTAAATTCGGCTTGAGCTTATAGCTTAATAGCCAATTTAAAAAGGTATCCCCTGGCCTAATAGGCTGCGGGATACCTTTTTTTATGTTGCTCTACTGGGCAGAGTCCCCAAATAGCCTTCGTCTTACTATAATTAGGGAAAAACTCCCTAAAATTCAGCGATATTCTCCATAAACACTAGTAATAAGGGAAAACTTCCCTAAAAACCAGCGGTTCTGGAGCATAAATAAGATATTCACCGAATTTTTAGGGAGGTTTTCCCTAAAATGATTAAAAATAGGCGGAAAGGGCATGATTTCAGGGAATAATTCCCTAAAAACAATTTTGATCACTCTTGAGGTCATAAAACAACAGAAGCAATTAGATGTAAGCATAGTACATTCCATACTTTGCTTACATTCCATACTTCTACATCAAACATTCTCTACTTCCCCGACTTCGCCAGCTCTTCCTGCTCATCGAAATAAAGATTCAGCAGCTTCAAGAAGACATTAGGAAACGCATAATTAGCCATGTCCTCACGACTGATCCAGCGAACAGCTCCGCCATCCTCTGGACTAGCATTACCATCCTCAAATTTCTCGATGGGCACGCTGCTGTCCATCTCTGGGAACAGGCCTGCATCCGCGGTGTAGGCTGCCCGTCCTTCTGCCGCTATTGGCAGCGGAAGGGCGTCCTCCTCCCTGCAGCGATACACCTGCAGGGTCCACACAATATGGCTGAAGATATGCTCAGCAGCCATCCAGTGCTCCTCAGGCCGGGCGGAGATCCCGGCCTGCCGCAGTGACCGGCGCAGCCGGTCCAGCGCCGCGGCCTCCGGCAGCCGCGCGCTCTTAGCGCCGCCTTCCGCTGGCGGCGCCTGCCAATGCGGCAGCTCCCACATGCGGGCTAACAGCCCGCTTTGTGGCCGCTGCCGGATGAGCACTTGGCCCGCGTGGGCACCGCGGCCCTCGATTAAGGCCGCCAGCCGCTCCTCTGGGCGCGGCGGCTTGGCCTTGGTCTTGACGGGCAGCGAAGTCTCGCAGCCCGCCAGGCGCGCAGCACAATGCTCCATCACCGGGCAGGTTAAGCAGCTCGGTGATTTCGGGGTGCATACGAGCGCCCCGAGCTCCATAAGCGCCTGATTAAATGAGGCAGCTTCCCCCTCCGGGATCAGCTCAGCCGCCAGGCGCTCCATTTTCACGCGGGTGGGTCCCTTAGCTATATCATCCTCGATGAGGAAGTATCGGGACAACACCCGCATTACATTACCATCTACCGCTGGCTCTGGCCGATTAAACGCGATACTGAGAATAGCCCCTGCTGTGTAAGGACCCACTCCCTTTAAGCTGAACACCGCATCACGGTCATTCGGCACCTGTCCCCCATAAAGCTCCTTTACCTGCTTGGCTGCATGCTGTATATTACGTGCGCGGGAATAATACCCTAAGCCTTCCCAACACTTAAGCACGTCTTCTTCAGGGGCGTCAGCGAGTGACTCTACCGTCGGAAAGCGCTCAATAAAACGATTAAAATAAGGGATTACCGTATCTACCCTTGTCTGCTGCAGCATGATTTCAGAAATCCAAATATAATAAGGATTGCGATGCCTGCGCCATGGCAAATCCCGCTTCTGCCCTTGATACCACTCTAGCAAATGATAACTGAAATATTGCTTGACCTCTCGCAGCTCCTGATCTTGTTTATCTTGTCCTTCTTTAAAATCCAGCTGTTTTGGTCGTTCATCTTGATCTTGCAGATCTTGTCCTTTTTTTAACTCTCGTCCTTCTTCTCGTTCCTGCAAATCCTGTCGTTCTTGTTGTTTCATTGTAACTCTCCTTGCCCTTCTATAATCACGGTTCAATTCATGAACCTAGCTCCTCCACCACCGCAAAAGCTGAAGCCAAATCACGGCCATGCGTTATCGTAAGATGAATGGTATACTTCTGTCCTTCAGGTAGATCTAGTCTGCTCCAGGCTTCGCATGATAAGGTTACTTCCGGCTTACCTTTACGGTCAGGTAATATCTCAATATCCTGAAAACCAACCACATTGCCAATGCCACAACCTAAAGCCTTCACAACGGCTTCCTTGGCAGCAAAGCGCCCGGCTACGAACTCAGCCAACCTTCCACCTCGTTGCTCAGCAAGCTGGTACTCTTGCTCCGTTAGGATGCGCTGGTTGAATTTCTTGCCCTGTCCCCTGCGCATTACCTCTGAGATTCGCTCAATTTCTAACACATCATGTCCGATTCCGTAAATCAAAATTTCACGCTCCTTATGGACGTGTATCCTATACTACTTCAATAATGGTATGATCATTATACAGGTCATTCATTTCAATTTTAAATTATAGTCCTATAAGATTCTTTCTGCTATCTTAAAAGAAAATGGTTTGGAAGTCTATCTAGGCGCCTTCGTGATGGACTTGCTGATTTACTTCATTTATATATAGAGAGAGGGGATTACCCTATGCAGCATCGTAATTTCGAAATACCCGCAGGTGAAGACGCTGTTCTCCGCTGCTCACACTTTCCTGCCCAAGAAGTACCTAAGAGCCTTATCGTTATTGCACACGGCTACAAGGGCTTCAAAGATTGGGGGATGTTTCCTTACATAGCCACTACTCTCAGCCAAGATCATGAAGTGATCACCTTCAACTTCTCTCATGCTGGAATCGGAGAGGATCTGCTGCATTTTACCGAGCTTGAAAAATTCGCCCGCAACACCTTTCGTCGCGAGCTGAAGGACATGGAAATACTGTTGTCCTACCTTAGCCAGCACCCGAAATTCGGCAGCTTACCCTTATTCCTTCTAGGACATAGTCTTGGAGGGGGAATTTGTCTGGTCTACACGCTTGACCATCCCAGTGAAGTTAGCGGGGTCATCTCCTGGAACGGGGTTACGAAGCTCGATTTGTTGACGGAAGAACAAAAGCAGGAGATGAAGCAAACAGGACGAACCCATGTCCTTAATGCACGCACGGGCCAACAAATGCCGCTGGATGCTGTTATTTTAGAAGATATGGAGAACCAACAAGAACGTTATAACATCCTTGATCGCATGAAGACAGCGTCCTTCCCAGTTGTTCTTATTCAAGGCAGTCTGGATGGAGTACACCTCCGGCTAGGATCTGAGCAGCTCATTGAGCTCCGACCCGATATTAACTGGGTTCATATTCCTGAGGGTAATCATACCTTCGGTACTGTGCATCCTTTTTCCGGTACTACCCCACAATTGGAGCTTGCGATTGCTTCGACCACTAATTTTATCGATCAAACGCTGGCTAACTAAGATTCTTGTAGCTTATCCATCTCACAAAAAACCGCCACGAGAGCTGCTACAACGCAGACCCGTGGCGGTTTCTACTTCTACCTATTCTAAATTCCAGGAATGACATTGCGCTTATGCGCCGTTCTCCGGTAATAATTCTCGAGTTTCTCCGCTACCTCAGGGTTAACCTGTTTGCCTTCCAAATAATCGCTATTATCGTCATAAGTAATGCCCAGCTCGGTTTCATCCGTCTGCCCCGGCCATAAGCCTGCCGTAGGTGCTTTAGTAACAATATCCGCAGGCACACCAATATGAGCAGCTAATTGACGAACCTGACGTTTGTTAAGTGTGGATAGAGGTGTAATATCTACAGCACCATCCCCCCACTTGGTGTAGAAACCCGTAATGGCTTCTGAAGCATGATCCGTCCCTACTACAATCAGATTGTTCTCAAAAGAGAGCGCATATTGCATAACCATACGTGTTCTCGCTTTAACATTCCCCTTGCCTTGATGGGTCATATGACGATGTTGGCCCAAGGACTTCAGGCTATGCTCAACTTCAAGCGCAATCTCATTTACAGCTTCCTCAATGTTTGTCTCCACGGTATGGGTCAGATTAAAAGCTTTTGCGACATCATAACTGTGCTGGATATCCTCTTGAACACCATATGGCTGGTATACGCCAAGCGTAATATACTCTGTGCCTTCTTGAGCCGACAGCTCGTCCGTAGCCTGCTTACACAGACCCGCAGCTACCGCGCTGTCCACCCCGCCGCTAATGGCGATCAATAATCCTTTGGCACCTGCCTTCAGCACGTACGACTTTAAGAAATCAACCCGTTTGCGTACCTCTGCTTCTACATCAATCGTTGGCTTCACACCAAGATCTGCAATAATTTCTTCCTGTAAACTCACAAACCACACCCCGTTCCATCAGAAATGGTTCCATATCCATCAAAATATCCATACCAAGTGAAGCTCTATGCTTCTAAGTATATTCTATCCCATTATCGCTCTTATATTTTGAAAAATCCCGCAACAGCCGAATTACCGACTAATGCGAGATTATATGGAATAACTTTTTTACTTGCAAAAACGATCAAAAACTTCTTTCAACTCAGCAGCAATTTCAGCAGCCGAACGATTCTCAACACTATGGCGTTCAATAAAATGAACGAGCTCTCCATCCTTCATCAATGCGATGGAAGGGGAAGATGGCGGATAAGGAGCAAAATATTCACGCGCTTTAGCAGTAGCTTCTTTCTCTTGACCTGCAAACACTGTGAACAAGTGATCCGGAGCGATCTCATTTTGCAATGCCTGAGCTACACCAGGACGGCATTGTCCAGCGGCACAACCACAGACCGAATTCACGACTACAAGCGCCGTACCTTTTGCGGTAGGAAGAGTGGCTTCCACCTCTTCTGGAGTCATAAGCTCCTGAAACCCAATGCTTGTAAGGTCATCACGCATAGGCTGAATCGAATCTCTCATATATTGATTAAAAGACATGGACATTTCTCTGCACTCTCCTTCACTGATTACTGTTTTGTCAGATAACATTACAGCAGTACTTACTAACTTTATTATACATTCATACTCTGTGAAAGCAAGAGATGCTACAGTAACCTGATTCAATCCGCAAGCATGGCTTCGCTATATTCTTCCTTTACTAAAGGGAATGAGATGGTAAATACTGTACCCTCTCCTTCTACAGAATCTACAGTTATTTTACCGTTATGCCGTTCCACAATACTGAGACACAAGGATAACCCTAGACCCGTTCCCTCCCTTTTTGTTGTGAAGAACGGGGAAAACAACTTCTCTCGTTGACTGTCCGACATACCGATTCCCCTATCCCTTACAATCAGCTCCACTTGTTCCTGAGTACTATGTGTTTCCAGTGTCAGAATCCCCTTGGATCCCATAGCCTCCATGCCGTTTCGGCCTAAATTAAGGATAAGCTGCTTGATTTCCCGAACGTTTAACTCCAATTCATGGATGGATGCGTTCAGCTTTAGCTCAACACTTTGACCACGAAGATTAGCATCCGCCCACAGCAGCGGACTGACTTCTTCTATAACTCGGTGTAATAGCACTTTCTCCTTATCGGATATCCGGCTTTGCGCCAGCGATAGAAAATCATTAATAATGCTATTCGCCCGATCCAGCTCCTCTAATACGATCTGATAATAAGAATCCAAATCATCCGAGCTCTTTTCTCTCATTAGCTGTAAAAATCCGCGAACTACCGCCATAGGATTACGAATCTCATGGGTAATTCCGGCAGCCATCTGCCCTACTAAGCTCAAACGTTCCACATGATCCAGCTCTGAGCGGAGTTTCACTTCATCCGTAATATCCTGTGCAATGAGTACCACTCCACTCGTTAATCCTGAGTTCTTATGCATTAGTGGTGCTGAATAAATTTGATAGATCCGCGTTCCATGAATCATTCGCTCATGGGAACGCCGTTTATGCTGAATGTTATCCCGTACCCTCATATATGCATCAACATCCGCTGAACCATTAAAAAATTCCCTAACCGGCTTGCCAATAATATCTTCCCTTCTCAAATTGGGATAATGAATTCGTGTCATTCCCAACATACAATCATTGAGGTCGGTCACAACTCCGTGATCATCCAGGGACATAATACTCAGAGGTACTACATTTGTAATCTGCTGCAGCTTCTCAGACTCCCACTGGAAATTATCACTTATACTTTCCATATGTATTTTAGCCCGCCAACTACTCCAGACCATTTCAACAAAATAAACAAAAATACCGCCTAGTGCGATGCTGAAAAATAGATACAAAGTAATCAAAAGTGACTCGCCAGAATGAGCCTCATATATATTTTTTCCACCTATAATAGGCACAAGTGCAATGAACAACATATTCGGACAAAGAACCATCCATAACATACCTATCTTCTCTACCACTGTGCCTTTCTTAAAAGGCTTAGCCAGCCCAAACAGCAACGGATATAATAATATTCCTGAATTTAATATCATATTACTTATTCCTGCTGGCTCTGCAATGAATATATTACAGACAAGCAAAAAGATGGACAGCAGAACGCCAGAACGTACAGTTCCATATAAAATACCGATATAAGCAGGAATCATTCCTAAATTCAAATAAGCAATACCGAATAAAGTCGTCGAAAGAAGAGAGCATAACATAAGACTTAACGCACACGCCAAAACCAAAAAAGTTTGATTATCCGGGAAACTACCTTTTTTTCGAGCCACAAGCCCTCGGTCCACCCACCACTGAATCAGAAATAGAAAGGAGCATGCTGCCGATATTTGCAATAATATATCCTTAATTGCGCCAATAATTACAATCACACCCCAAAATGGACAAATTCCCCTACATGACTAGATTAAAGCACAGGATTACTCTCCTGACAACGATTATAACCAAGTGATCGGACAAGACTGGTTACATGACAGTCAGAATGGTATGATTCCGTTAGGAAAACACGAAGTAACACCCGTGTCTTAACATGTAAAGGAGTAAAATTTCATGAGCAACTTCGATGTGATCGTCATAGGTGGCGGCCCTTCGGGATTAATGGCAAGCGTGGCCGCAGCAGAACACGGGGCATCCGTACTACTGATCGACAAGGGAGCTAAGCTAGGACGAAAGCTCGGGATATCTGGTGGCGGACGCTGCAATGTAACGAACGTCAAGGAGAGAGATGAGTTAATCTCCCATATCCCGGGAAACGGGCGGTTTTTGTATAGCGCCTTCGACCATTTTAATAATCAAGATATCATTGCCTTTTTTGAAGGCTTAGGCATTGCATTAAAGGAAGAAGACAACGGACGGATGTTTCCCGTCTCCGGTAAGGCCTCCAGCGTCGTCTCCGCCTTAATCAACAAAGTACGGGGTCTAGGTGTGCAGATTATGACGGATAGTCCTGTTTCACGTGTAATATATGAAGAAGGGGCCGTTAAGGGCGTTCAGCTGGGCTCGGGCAAAACGATTTCCAGTGCTGCCGTAATCATCGCCACCGGAGGAAAGTCCGTTCCTCAGACCGGCTCTACTGGAGATGGGTACCCATGGGCTGAAGCCGCAGGCCACACCATTACTGAGCTATTTCCGACAGAGGTACCGATTATTTCACGGGAAGAGTGGATTAAATCCGGTGAGCTGCAAGGATTGTCACTACGCGATGTGGCACTTACTGTATGGAATCCAAAAGGAAAGAAGGTCATTTCTCATCGCGGAGATATGATCTTCACCCATTTTGGATTATCAGGGCCAATTGCACTGCGCTGCAGCCAATTTCTGAGACAGGTCCAGCGTAAATCAGGGAATGACACGGTTGAGATGTCCATCGATCTCTTACCTGATCTGAACTCGCAAGAAGTGGAATCATCGCTGCAGGACAAGCTGGACCAGGAGCCGAAGAAAGCGATCCGCAATTCACTAAAGGGGCTGCTGCCAGAACGTCTCATTCCCCTCTTGTTAGCTAAAGCTGACCTGGATGGAGATATTACGGGTCATCATGTATCCAAAAATGGATTGCTTGCGCTAGCAGGTATCTTGAAAAGGATGCCCGTTAATGTTCATGGTACCCGCTCCCTGTCCGAAGCCTTTGTTACGGGCGGCGGCGTAAATCTGAAAGAGATCGATCCCAAAAGAATGGAATCTAAGCTTATGCAAGGGTTATTCTTCTGTGGAGAGGTACTCGATATCCATGGCTACACTGGTGGCTACAATATAACAGCAGCGTTCTCTACTGGATATACAGCAGGCAAACATGCTGCTGACCTTCGCCTTAGTTAATACGTTGCAACTAAAAACAGCGTGACTTGAGAGGTTTCTCAAGTCACGCTGTTTTTTTATCTATCTATCAATCTTTGCCCAATCGGAACGTACCAAATATTCTGCTGATAAAGAGTCCAACCATGTATCCAACCGGTACGAACAAGATGATCCCCCACCATCCATATAAAGAGAGACAGATTAGTGCGGAGGTAATCATTGTAAAGGGAAGTAATAAAATAGGGACCGCATGCATACCCGCTTCAGCCTTTTGTTCTTTCGTAAATGGAAGTATCCCGATGTAATCATCCCCAACAAACAAAGACCAGAACGAAAACAGCCAAAAAGTCATAAGCGATGTTAATACTACAAATCCTAGCCATTTAAATCCCGATGGAATGATAAGGATCGCTACCGCGGACACGGCAGTGAAAGCCAAGTAAAGCTTTAAATGGGCCGGATTCCGTACGAGTGCCTTAATCGCTGCCGCAGAGAAACGGCTCTCGGCAGTCTTTGATTTAAGCAAAGGCTGCGACTTCCGGAAAATCCATGGCTTATGGCGAGTCGGGCGAGGTTTATCCAGAACATGGCGGAGCAGTATGGCCGCTATCTTCATTCGCTGCTTGTAGTCCTCGCGCACATCGTTCATAAATGTCCCACGCATCAATAAGCGCCACCGGAAAGCAAATATTGCAACGACTGTGAATACAACCGCACTCAGCAATATGATGAGCGGGCGATCATTCCAAAGGCTAGCTACTCTGAAATAAATAGCGTTCGGGACGGAGATCGCCAGAAATAGCCATAACCAGCGACGCCAACCTTGCTTTTGTACTTTTACAAGATGTCCAAGTAACTTAACACACCAACTGCACGCCAAGGTCAGAGCGAACAGCGCCCATACCTCCGATGACGTCATCTCAAATCCCCGAATCAGAAAAGGCAGTAACAGTGCAAAAGCTACACAGAACTTCAGCGAGGTTACAATCAGGCTGTAGAGCAACCCGCGAAATAGGATCGTATTCATCCATCGTTGCCGTTGTCTAAGAAATAATAGATCGCCTTCCTGCAATAACAGTACCAAGCCCCCGTTGCAGATCAAGAGCACTAATAATGAAGGAATGAGCATAAACGGCAAATTCACACTCCAAGCCGGTAGCGCCTCATTCCAGAACCCATAATACAAACGCCCTCCCAATAATCCCCCGGGAATAAGGATATATAATAGAACGGTCCAATCAGCCGCCGTACGGATAATAGCGGATTGCTCACGCCAATGAGAGAATAGCCGCCGTCTGAATAGTTGTTTAGCGTTAGAAAAAGCAAACGCCCGCTGTCCCTGCTTACTCATGTTAGTTCGTCGAAGCAATCAAACAACGACGCCTCCGGCAGTCCAGCATAATCACGTATATCTTCGAGTGTTCCTGAGGCGGCAACCTTTCCCCCGGAGATCAATACGAAATCATCGCATATCTTCTCTGCTGTATCCAGTACATGCGTAGACATTAATACACCAGCTCCGCGCTTCCGCTCCGCTTCTAGCAGCCGCAGGAAATCTTTAGTGGCGCGAGGGTCTAAACCAATAAATGGCTCGTCCACAATATAAACATCCGGCTGTACCAAGAAGCCAAGCATTAGCATCATTTTTTGTTTCATGCCCTTAGAGAATCCAGCTGGAAGATCATTGCGCACATGGCCCATACCAAACTGCTTTAACAGTCTTTCAGCAGTTTCTTCGAACTGTTCGTACTTCAGTCCATAGGCAGCGGCCGCTAAATCCAAGTGCTCCCACAATGTCAAATCCTCATAAAATACAGGTTGCTCCGGTACATAAGCGTAAGATTTATTAACTCCACTAAAAGACACCTTAGCCTTGGTATTCTTCAACAAACCAAGCAGGGTCTTAATGGTTGTACTTTTCCCAGCACCATTAGGTCCGATCAGTCCGAGCAGTTGACCTCGCTTCACTTGAAAAGAAATATCGAATATGCAAGGATCTCCCGCTTCATAGCCAGCTTCATCGATCTCAACATCGAGCACAATGTCGTCATAGCTCTCGGTATCCACTGTAGTTTCTTCTTTTTCCATACTCTCCATCTCCTAGTACTTCTAATAAATACTATTATAAATTGCATTCCCTATTGCGTATATGAATGATATTCAAATGATCAACAGAGGCAATCGTAACTTATCTAATCGTACTATATATTTTTCCTGAAAATAATCAAGCTGCTTTTTTCACAATAATAACTTAAGCCCTGCGCAATAGCGAATAAAAGAAACCTCCCATCAAAGGGAGGTCTGTCCTACAAGGTCCATGTTATTCGTCGCAGCTATTCCTTCCTGCTTCTTGATCGCCGCTTCATCCCTGCGCTCGATTTTACCACGCAGCATTAACAGCCCTAGTCCTAGCAATCCTGTATGCAAACCAGATAGAATAAAGGCAGATACCGGCCCCGATGCTGTCACTAAGGCTCCACCGGCTACAGGTCCTAGAATAACAGCTGCGCTTGTCAGGCTGCCTATGGTTCCAAATACACGACCCGTGTATTCCGCAGGTGTCCGCTGCTGGAGCATTGAATTGAAGGGGATAAACGCTAGTCCTGCACCCACACCCGCAAACATGAAGGACCCAAACAAAGCAATGTTCATCCAGATTCCGGCTTGACCATGAGCAGTTACGATCCCTGCACTTGAGAAGACAACGCCCATGATTACAGCCCCTAATCCCATAAAAATAAGCGGATGCTTACCACTGCCTAATCGGCTTACAAGCAGTGCAGATAGCAAGGTTCCAAAGCCACTGGCTGCTACACACCACCCCAGCAGATCTCCGTTCACACCTGGAATCTCCCGGAATAACGTTACAATCTGAGAGTCTCCGATCTGTAGCATTAGCAGCACCAGTACCAGCATAACAATGCCACACAGCACTACAGGCATTCCTGCAATCACATGCAGACCTGCCGACATTTCTTGGCGGAAGGAGTTACGCACCTCCGTATCCCCCCTGCTTGTTTCCGTATCTTTCTTCTTAATCGCAGCTGTACGCGGTAATCCAAGCAAAATAATCGCCGATAAAACGAACGTAGCAGAATCGATCATATAACAAACAGATATGCCGAAGGCTGCAACTAACAATCCACCAAGAGCTGGACCCACAATTTTAGTTATCTGCTCTATAGATGAGCTAAGCGCCATTGCTTTATCCATCTGAGCCGCAGGAACAAGTTCCTTAATCTTTCCGCTTTTGGCCGGAGAGAACAGCACATCCATACATCCCTTAGCCAGCAGCAGCACATAAACCTGCCACAGCGAGCCTGCAAATACCAAGCAAATAACAACCGCTGCACGGGCTATATCCGAACCAATCATTAGTGCCTTGCGGTTAAATCGATCACTTAAGTAACCTGCAAACGGTCCTCCTAAGAGCAAAGGCACTGCCATACATAAAGATATAGCCGTAATTTCCCACGGTGTGGCATTCCATTTAAACCCTACCATTGTCAGTAGCGCTAGTATATGCAACCAGTCTCCTACATTCGATACAAGCTGTGCCGCAATAAGCAGCATGAATGGCTTATTTGCGGTTAGCTTACTTTCTTTTAAATCATCAATATGATGTTCCTCCATCCTTCCTTCACTCCCCGTTACTATTTCTCAATGAAATAATAGTAAAATATTGGGGATTGTCATTCATCCGTCTGGAGGCGTAAATAACACTGAACCGGGGGATGAAATTGATATCCTTTCAGAGACTGAAGTAAAAAAACATTCAATTTCAGCTTCTTCAAAAAATTGTTTGATTTTTAATAATTAAAAGTTGCTCATTGTGACAAATCACATGTTCTTCATTCGATCTTTCACGTATTCTATTGTTATCTCAAAGTTCGTTGCACAGGTAAACCGTGCACTAATTAATATGATTACAGACGTGCGACGAGTTCACATGATTAACGATAGAGGGTGGAGAAGCATGATACAATCTTATGAACGTGATACACAATTAACACTACATTTGTACCGGGTATTTGCCAAATCATTCAAGAGTATTAATGAGCATGCTGTTACCGGCAGCAAAATTGAAGGTTTTAACCCTACTGCCTTTGCCGTCATGGAAGTGTTGTACTATAAGGGACCACAGCCCATTCAACAAATTGGTGCCAAACTACTGCTACAGAGCGGCAACGTGACTTACGTTATCGACAAGCTCGAAGAACGCGGCTATTTGCAACGCAAGCCTTGTCCAAGTGATCGTCGTGTGATTTTCGCAGAGTTGACCGCGGAAGGCGAACGTCTCATGAATGAGATGTATCCGAAATACTCAGAGCGTCTTCATCTTGCTTTCAGCGGACTGAATGATGAAGAGAAGGAACAAATGATCACTCTGCTCAAGAAGATGGGTCTGCAAGCTGAGAAGCTTTCCCCTCTTCCCCGTAAGTAGAGCTAGAGGCTAGGCTGCTTTTTACTTCATATGTGTTAGACAAGCTGTTATTGCACGAAGAAGCCCGACCGGTAAATACCCGGTCGGGCTTCTTTATGTGACTTAGAGAATGAGTTATGCCTTTTTTAATGACGACGTAGCATCCTCTACCGAAGGTACACCCTTGCGCAAACCCCAAGATATAACTAGTGACAAGACTGCGAAAACTGCCATTACAATAAATAGTGAATGGAGTCCCCCTTCTAGTGCACCACGTAAACTGTTTGATACTTCGCCGGAGAGGTTAGTGCCTGTATGCGAGCCTAGCAGCTTATTAATATCATCACCTGTAACGTTTGAATCCGGTTGTTTTCGCAACAGCTGATCAATATTCAAGTTCAGCCAGGAACCGAATATAGCCACCCCAATGGTCTGACCTAGTGACCTTGTAAATGCATTAAGTGCTGTGGACGCACCTCGTTGATCATACGCAACCGACGACTGAGCGATAATCGTGAAGACCGTAGAGGAGTATCCGAAGCCTACCCCACAGACCAGCATCAAGCATAAGAGGATTACCTGTGAAGACTCTCCAGTCAAGAAAACCAGACCAATAGCTCCGGCAGCAATCATCATCAATCCAAGCATTGCCGTTCGGCGAGAACCCGCTCGCAGAATCATCCGTCCGCCTGCGATTGACCCAAACATCCAGCCTACAGACATTGGCGCAAGCAGCAAGCCTGAGATCGCAGCGCTTTTTCCAGAAACGCCCTGAACCCATAAAGGGATATACGTAGAAAGTCCAATAATTAATGTGCTTACAAGCAGGTTAGCACCCGTTGATACTGCGATATTACGATTTGAGAATAGGTTCAGCGGAAGCATTGGCTCTGGTGCACGGCGCTCCACAAACAGAAATAGGATTAGCAGGATAACCGCTGCACCCAGTGTTGCGAGTAGTAACGGAGAGGTCCATGCCAGGTTCTGCCCTCCCGTGGAGAGTCCAAAGAGTAGAGCACCCATGCCTGCTGCGAACAGAAGAACGCCTGGCACATCGATCTGTGTCTTCCGACGCACCTTTTCTTCCTTCAGGTAGCGCGCAATAAATACCATTGCCAACACGCCAAATGGCAGATTGAATACAAATACCCAGCGCCAGCTTAAATAATCTACCACATAGCCACCAAGCAGTGGCCCTACCAAAGAGGAAATCCCCCATACAGAGCTTAGCAACCCTTGTGTCTTTGCTCTTTCTTCAATGCTGTAAATATCACCGATAATGGTAAAGGTCATTGGAATAAGTGCACCCGCACCGATCCCCTGTATCGCGCGAAACAGGATCAGCTGTTCCATACTTTGAGATATGCCGCATAATAATGAGCCTAGTAAAAAAACAGCCGCTCCCCACATGAATACAGGCTTGCGTCCGAACAGATCACTGATTTTGCCGAAAATAGGTGTAGTAATAGCCATTGCCAGTAAATATGAAGTAAATATCCAGCTCAGCCACTGCATTCCCTGAAAGTCGCCTACAATCGCCGGCCCGGCTGGTCCTGTTACAGTTCCCTCAATAGCCGCCAGAAACGTGGCCAGCAGTACCCCTGTTAATATTAGTTTACGTTCTAAATCCCCTGTTGACTTCAATGTTCCAAACCCTCTCTTTATGTATTAAGTGGATTGCCACTCCTCGCGCAGTAGAGCATGGAGAGCAGTATCCTGAAAGCCAGAAGCGATCTGCCTGTATTGACGCAATACGCCTTCCTTCTGAAATCCAAGCGTATGAACCAGCCTCTCCGCACGGATATTATCAGGATGACAGAGCGCTTCAATCCGATTCAAGCCCATAGTATTGAAACCAAAATGGAGTACAAGCCCAAGTGCTTCTTTCATATATCCAAGCCCCCAAAAGGTAGGCGACAGATCACAGCCAATTTCACCACGGTAAGCTCCCTGAAGCTGCCAATGGTTATATCCACAGCTACCTATGACTTCCTCCCCTGGTCCAATAATACTCCAACGTAAGCTCTCCTCTTCCTGAGCCATCTGTGATAGAAGGTCGATAAGCTGCTTCGTCTCTTCTATAGAGGATAATGCCGGTGCACCCAGCCAGAGAGAAACTTCCGGATGAGACCAAACCTGAAATAACGCTGAAGCATGCTCAGTAGTCATAGCACATAATTTTAATCTTCTACCGATCAGTGTAGGTGTCACTCCATTGCATAGATACAATTCTCCGCTCCCCCTTCAACTTATCAATTATACATCATTCAAGAGTATATCCTTAAGCTAAAAGTTCTAATTTCTTTAACTTTGAAAAGAACAAATTGTATCCTCTCACGTAAAAAGCGCCTGCATCAGAAGGTTAATTCTCCCTTGATACAGACGCTTTTATGGAACTTTGCTTTAAATGATTTCAGTCTGCTCCCTGAATAACTTCACTACACAGCACCTGAAGTTTGGCTCGAATATCCTTGAACTCTTCAATACCCGTGCCAGTAATACTGTACCCTTCACTATGTGCAGTCAGAAAGTTGTCCAGCGTCAGCTTTTCCAATTCCTGTTTCACTTCGCGTTCTCCTACACGATACCCCATGTCTTCCAGTCCGAGCAGCATCTCCGAGATCGTCACATCTTTATCATGAGCACAATAAAGCATGTGAATTCCTATGAACAAGTTCTGTACATCAGCGCGCATATTCCACTCCTTCTGGCAACAAAGCCTTCGGTATTTACTCTTGCATTACCCTATGACAGTTCATTGGAAACATCATCACAAGGGTTCAGCGCTACAGAGGGATCATAGCCCATCCCAAAATATTACAAAACAATGTTGTGTCTTGACGTACCCCTCATAGCTGTACTATGTTGTTAGTTACAGTTATGGTTTCATATTGAATTTAAAGTACAGGAAGGTGATGCTTCATGTTTCAAGCTATGCCATATGATGGAACGCGCAGCGAGCAGTTTGAAGCCGTTCTAATCCAACTCGAAGCATTGATAAAGGACGAACCAAGTGCTACAGCCAATCTAGCTAATGCTTCGGCACTACTTAAACACGCTCTACCGGATACGAATTGGGCCGGTTTTTATTTATTTGACGGCAAGGAGCTAGTACTTGGACCTTTTCAAGGCCTCCCTGCATGCATTCGAATTCCGCTATCTCGCGGGGTGTGCGGAACGGCAGCCGCCGAGCGGCGCACACTTGTAGTAGGCGATGTGCATGCATTCCCAGGTCATATCGCCTGTGATGCAGCCTCCAACAGCGAGATTGTTGTTCCTTTAATAAAGGATGATCGCTTGCTTGGCGTACTTGATATCGACAGTCCGCTCAAGGATCGCTTTGATGATGAAGAACGCCGGTTTCTGGAGCGGTTCGCAGCTTTAGTATCGGAAGCTATCTAAAAATTTCTTCGTTTTATATCCCATAAGAAAAAAGGCTGTCTTATTTGTAGGGGTTACCTACTTATAAGACAGCCTTTTTATGTTGATCCTACAGTCGAACTGGACTAATGTTCCAAATCTCAGCTGCATAGCGACTAATTGTGTTATCGCTGGAGAATTTACCGGAATGACCAATATTAATAATGGACTTCTTCAGCCATTCTTGCCGGTTGCGATATGCCCGATCAATTTCGACGTGCGTCTCAACGTAACTAGCGAAATCCTTCAGGACAAAAAACTCATCGTTATTATCCAGAAGTGAGTGGAAAATGCTCTCAAACTCCGTAGCGTGACAACATATAGGTCCTGGTTTGATTAACTGATCCAGCACTTCTTTCACACGACTATCCCCGTTGTAAATATCACGCGCATGATAACCGCCATGCTGGTAGTAATCCATGACCTGCTCAGCACGAAGTCCGAACAGGAACATATTGTTGTCTCCCACCATTTCATGCATTTCTACATTTGCGCCATCCATCGTTCCTACCGTCAATGCACCGTTCATCATAAACTTCATATTCCCGGTACCGGATGCTTCTTTGCTGGCTGTAGAAATCTGCTCACTGATGTCCGCTGCAGGAATGATCTTTTCTGCTAGGGATACCGAATAATTTTCAAGGAAAAAGATACGAATCTTCCCTTTAACATCCGGATCTTTATTGACTACCTCCGCAACTGTATTAATCAGTTTGATAATCCGCTTCGCCAGATGATAACTTGGCGCTGCCTTTGCTCCGAATATAAACGTGCGTGGAACCATATCCATCGAAGGATTATCTTTGATTTGATTGTACAAATGCAGAATATGCAAAATATTAAGCAACTGGCGCTTGTAGGCATGTAGACGTTTCACCTGTACATCAAAGATAGAGTCAGGATCGACATGTACTGAATGCTTACTGTAGATGTACTCTGCAAGACGAAGCTTATTCTGGCGCTTAATACTGGCTACTTGTTCCTGGAAGGAAGCATCCTCACAATATTTAATCAAGCCAATCATTTCTTGAGGATGGCTCACCCAACGGGTTCCTATCGATTGATTGATCAAATTAGCCAGATCTGGATTGGCATGCAGTAACCATCGCCGATGGGTAATTCCGTTCGTCTTATTATTGAAACGGTGTGGATACATTTCATTAAAAAGTCGCATCTCGCGCTTCATTAATATTTCTGTATGCAGCGCCGCTACTCCATTGACACTATGGCTCGCTACAATCGCCAAATGAGCCATCCGAACCTGATCATCATGAATAATCGCCATCTGCGCAATTCGATCCTGATCCCCCGGATAACGACTCATAAGCTCGCCACAGAAACGCGCATTGATCTCTTCAATGATAAGAAAAATACGTGGCAGTAGCTCCCTAACCATTTGAATAGGCCATTTCTCAAGCGCCTCGCTCAGAATAGTGTGATTAGTGTAAGAGACCATACGCGTCGTGATACTCCATGCCTCATCCCATCCTAAACCATGTACATCCATCAGAATCCTCATCAATTCAGGAATCACCAACGTTGGATGTGTATCATTAATATGAAGAGCAACCTTGTCTGGCAGCGATTCTATAGGAATCCCAAGCTTGGCATAGGTACGCAGAATACTTTGCAGCCCCGCGCTACAGAGGAAATACTGTTGCTTCAGGCGAAGCAGCTTGCCTTCGTATTGAGAGTCATCTGGGTAAAGGAACTCCGAAATGGATTCTACTGAACGCTTATACTCCAGAAACTTATGATAGTCCGTCCCGGCAAAAGAACCAAAGGTTCTAGAGGGCTGGGTGATGGATTCTGCACTCCAGTTACGCAGTGTATTCACATGCCGGCGATCAGCACCAATGATAGGGACATCGTAAGGCACTGCACGAACAGCCTCATATTGCGTATGATCAAATATGAGCCGTCCGTTCTCTTCGCGGGTCTCAATAGTCCCCCAGAACCTAACTTCAACCTGCTTGTCTTCGCGGCGCACTTCCCATACATTATCATTCTGCAACCAGTAATCAGGAAGTTCCACTTGATACCCATCAACGATCTTCTGCTCGAACAGGCCATATTTATACCGTATACCACAGCCATGTCCCGCATATTGCAGGGAAGCGAGTGAGTCCAGGAAGCAGGCGGCCAAACGACCGAGACCTCCATTCCCTAACCCAGCGTCCGATTCCTCCTCTTCTATATCCTGCAAACAAAAGCCAAGGTCCGCTAAACCTTCACGTACTACTTCCAGTACACCCATATTCAACAGATTGTTCCCCAGAAGCCTACCGATCAAGAACTCCATTGAAAAATAGTAAACCTGCTTATCTTTATCAAGCTTATATTTCTGGTTCGTTTCCGCCCAATTTTTCCCGGCGTTCTCACGAATCATGTTGCCCAGTATTTTATAGACATCGGCATTCGAGGCTTCCTCAAGCGGTTTACCTAATTTACCAATGAGGGTCTCACGGAATGCCTGTTTGAAAGATTCTTTATCGTTAAACAACAGTAGGTCCTCCTGACAAATGCTTTTATTAGAAGTGCAGCAGACTGTGCCATTAGATCAGATAGGTTAATACTGCTTTGTTCATCTAATCCAGTCGTTAGATCTTGCTGCTCTTGGCGATGACGAATGGACGTTTGCTATCTCCAACAAGAATTCGATTCTTACTCAAATGTACGTCTTTATCCATGATTACATTCTCAATGACCGCATTTTCTTCGATGACGCATTTTTGCATAATTACTGAGTTGATGATCTTCGCTCCCTTACGTACCTGAACCCCCCGAAAGATCACGCTATTCTCTACCGTTCCAGCTATAATGCAGCCATTAGCCACCAACGAATTACTGACATTAGCACTTTCCAAGTATCGGGTTGGAGCCTCGTATTTAATCTTCGTCTGTACCGGGCTTTCTTTGAACAAACTGAAGTAATTCTCCTGCTGGAGCAGTTCCAAACTGTTCTTATAATAACTCTCTAATGAATTAATTACGGCATGATAGCCATGATATTCGTATGCGGCGATATTAAATTTGTGTCGGTTCTTCTGAACTACATCTCGGAAAAAATAACTCTCTCCATGCGCAATGCAATGCTCCACCTGCTCCAAGAACAGTTTTTTCTCCATAATGAAGATATCCAGATATAAATTAGGATGGTCTTTCTCATGATGGATATTAGTCACCTTATTCTCTTCGTCTACTTCAATACGCTGGCATAGATCATGTTCTGGCTGCAGTTCTTCAATCTTTTTATACACTACTGTAACGTCGGCACCCTTCTCCAGATGGTAACTGTACAAATCCTGAAGATCGATCGTATTGATATGCTGGCTGCCGGAAAACACGATATATTTTGCAGATCCCCGTTTAAAAAGATCCAGATTGTTATGATAATGCTGTAAGTCCCCGAGAGAAGTATCCGTTGGATCGTTCCAGTCTGGAGGCAAAATGAATAATCCCCCATGCTTGCGGTTCATATCCCACGATTTCCCGTCACCCAAATGGTCCATTAGAGAACGGTATTTACGGCGGACGAACAGGCCAACGCTCTCCAGGTCTGCACGCATCATATTTGAAAGCACGAAATCAATCAACCGATAACGACTGGCAAAAGGTACGGCTGCACCACAGCGGAAATAAGTGAGTTCATTTAGTTTGTCGAGTTCATGATCCAGATTAATTACACCCATGAGTTGCTTCATCGGAATCCACCGTCCTCTTATAATTTATAAGAAAGTATAAGTTTCACGATATACTTTATCCTTATAAATCTCGCATAAACGCTTACCGTCCCTAGAAGGACGCCGAAGGCGTTTTAGCTTGATTATATGGTTTTGGCCACAGCTGATTTACGTTTTTTGCTTTTATTGTCGATCAGCAGAATTTCGTTCTCGTTCTCCCGTTCGATGCCTATTTCCATATAATCGTCGATTACCGTATTCTCACTAATAATCGCTTTATGAATGCGTACGTTCTTGCCAATCTTGACCTTAGGCATAATCACGGAGTCCGTAATTACACTTCCTTCACCCACTTCTACACCATAAAAGAGAACCGAGTGATTTACTTCTCCGTGCACTATGCAGCCTTCATTAATAATGCAGCCTGACACTTTCGCCCCAGGGGCAACATATTGGGCAGGTTGATTCGGATTACGTGTAAAAATGCGCCAGCTGGGATCATTTAGATTAAGTGGCGGAGTATCGCTTAGCAAATCCATATTTGCTTCCCATAAGCTAGTTACTGTACCTACATCTCTCCAGTATCCTTCAAAAGGGTACGCAAATAAGGAGTTTCCGTCCTCCAGCATCAAAGGAATGATATCCTTGCCGAAATCGTGGGATGATCCTACATTCTCCCCATCCTCTAGTAAATGCTTGCGGAGAACCTCCCATTTGAAGATATACACACCCATAGAAGCTAATGTGCTTTTTGGCTGAGCGGGCTTTTCCTCAAATTCGTAAATTTTTAGATCGTCCTCCGTATTCAAAATTCCAAATCGGCTTGCTTCCTCCAGCGGAACGTCAATGACAGAAATTGTGCAATCAGCGTTTCTTTCCTTGTGGTATTGAAGCATAGCGTGATAATCCATTTTATAAATGTGATCACCGGACAGAATAAGAACATGCTCTGGATCAAACTGATCCACAAACTTAAGATTCCGATAAATCGCATCGGCTGTTCCCCGATACCAGCTGCTTCCATTCTCACGTTCATGCGGTGGCAACACGAATACCCCACCGTTCTTACGGTTCAAATCCCAATCACTGCCTACTCCGATGTAAGAATGCAGTATGAGTGGCTCATATTGAGTCAGCACACCAACTGTATCAATACCTGAATTGGAGCAGTTACTTAAAGGGAAGTCGATGATCCGATAGGTCCCTCCAAAATAAACAGCGGGCTTGGCAAGCGATTTGGTTAAACCTTTCAATCTTTTGCCTTGGCCTCCAGCCAATAGCATGGCTACCATTTCCTTTTTCTTCATGGAAAAGCCTCCCTTGACTTATGGGTAATATGAAGTTCAGCAAGCACAGGTTGAATGAACAGAAGTTCCAAAAAGAAATGAATGAACAAGAAATACACTTGAAAGAAATGAGCCTTGATAGGAAGATGGACAAAGATGAGAAAAACGTGGAAGGAAATGTAACACGGTCGAATGATCTTTCCTAAAATGGGTAACTTTCACCAAAATCAGGAGATTATCCTTATTGTAAAGTGTTCTATATCCGCCGTCAAAACCCTTTATCACATTTTCGAAAATCCGAATTTTTTAACCTTGTTTGTTATTAAACACATTAATATTACTTATAACTAAATTAACCGCTTTGAATCATCATGAAATAAGAAAAGGCTCCTTTAATCGTAAAGCAAAGGGACTCATCTTCAGCAAACATTCAACCGAATATGTCATAATGTAGCTATCTAACACTGATTTGGAGGTACCTATGATGAAAGCAGCTCAAGGCGTTCGACTACTGCTCGTAGATGATGAGCCTCATATAATACAATTTCTAGAGTTGGGTCTCCTTAACGAAGGATTTGAAGTCAGAACCGCACCCGACGGAATCACAGCCATCTCGGTCGCTGCTGAGTTCAAGCCACATGTAGCCATCCTAGATGTCATGATGCCTGGCATGGATGGATTCGAGTTATGTCATTACCTTCGCTCGGAAGAGACGGAACTAGCCGTTATCATGCTAACTGCAAAGGATGAAGTGGACGATCGAGTCAAGGGTCTCACTATTGGTGCTGACGATTATATGGTCAAGCCCTTCAGCTTCGACGAATTGCTTGCCCGAATTCAAGCGCGGCTACGCAATCAGTTTCCAGGTCTGCTCGGCGAGGTACGCTGCGGTCCATTCCGAATTGATAGCCGTAGAAAAGAAATTCGCTTCAAGGAAGAAGTCCTTGAACTCTCACCCACGGAATACGAGTTATTACAGTATCTCGTTATTAATCACGGCCTTGTACTAAGTAAACCCATGATTCTTGATAAAGTGTGGGGCTATGACTTTGGTGGTGAGGAAAATATCGTTGAGGTCTATATCCGTTCGCTTCGCGAGAAGCTCGGGGATAAGGAGCACCGTATTATCCGTACCCTGCGGGGAGCAGGCTACCGGGTAGATCTATGAGTACGCGCTTCTCTAAATGGTTTCGTAAGCTGCCCGCACCACGTTCTCTACGCAAACAGCTGCTAGCCATTTCGCTGCTCATTCTATCAGGATTGCTTCTTCTAATCGGAGTATTACAATATATACTCATGCGGGATTTCATATATAGCAATAGAGCAGAGTCTATGGAAGCGCAAATACGTTCAGTTCCCCGTGAGATGTTTTTCAACTTTTTCAATTCCTATGACGAGGACACCACAACTCCGAATGAGGGAAACACCGAGTATAACGGCAATTTGCCGGGGGAAAGAAACGGCGAGAATAAAATCCCAAATGGTCAAAGAACCGGTGAGAATAGGCGTCCACTCCTGCTGGATGCCCATACAACCCTCGCTATTTATAGCTCAGATGGCACCTTCAGGGACTTACAGCAAATGACTTTATCTGATTCAGCCGCGCCTAGATTAACGAATGAGCAATACAATAATCTGCTCATTCATACCACGGATAGAGCAACAGGAAATTACAAGCTCATAGAGGCCGATGACGGCACTGAACATCTGGCTATATTCGTGAATCTCTATAGACCTGGAAATACTCGATTGCTTCTCCAAATGAGCGTGAATACCGGACCTCTTACGGATGTAATCTTACAGCAATTGATGATCTACGCAGGTTTGTCAGTGATTGCTTTATTGGCTGGCTTCTTCCTATACTTGCCTGCCCTTCGAAAGACGCTGGTCCCTCTTTCAAATATGGGAGAGTCCGCCGAGATCATTGATGCCGGTAATCTGGATATCCGATTTCCAATTAACCAAGGCCAAACTGAGATCGACAAGCTGGCCCATTCATTCAATGGTATGCTCGAGCGTCTCGAAATATCCTTTCATAATGAACGGGAAGCCAAGGAACAGATGCGCCGCTTCGCTGCCGATGCTTCTCACGAGCTGCGAACGCCGCTGACCTCAATCCACGGTTTTTTGGAGGTCTTACTGCGTGGCGCTGCGGACAACAAAGAACAGTTATACAATTCATTGCGAAGCATGCATGGCGAATCGAAACGGATCAATAAGCTGGTGGAGGATTTGCTGCTGCTCGCTCGGATGGACGGCGCCCCTCAACTGAGGATGACGGATCTGCTGCTCGGTGAGGTCATTTCCGAAATGAAGCCGCATCTGCTCTTGTTAGCGGATCAGCGTAAGGTTACTTTTGATATCTCGTATGGCATCCATGGTAAATATGAACCCAATAAAATCAAACAGGTGATTCTGAATCTATTCCACAATGCAGTTCAGCATACGGATACAGAATTTGGCACCATTCATCTCTCTTTACATGCTAGAGGAAATGAGGCCATTCTAACGGTGCAAGACAACGGCTGCGGGATTTCTCCAGAGCATATCCCACATATCTTCGATCGCTTCTACCGCAGCGATTCTTCTCGTACACGAAAATATGGTGGATCTGGACTCGGCCTTTCTATTACCAAGTCTATCGTGGAGGCACATCACGGTAAGATAAGTGTAAGCAGCACTCTCGGTGAGGGAACAACGTTCAGGGTTACCCTTCCTTGCGAGGAAGGATTAGCCAAGAGAGAGTAACAACCGTTATAATAGATGATAGACTTAAGCCTATGTCTACGATGCCAGTTTTGCTATGTTGTCCATTCTAAGGAGCATCGCTCCGCAAAACTTAAGCCTATGCTTTCGATGCGAGTTTTGCTTCACAAAACTTTTAGGAGGTCAAAAAATGTACGAAATCGCCGTAATTGGAGCCGGTCCTGCCGGTGCAAGCGCAGCCCTGTTCGCCGCCAAGGCGGGCAAAAAAACGCTGCTGATCGACAATGATAAAGGCATGACCCGTAGAGGATGGTTTGAGAACTTTTATGGAATTTCCGAAGTAGGCGGTCCTGATCTCGTAGAAACCGGACATAAGCAAGCCGTCAAATTCGGCGCTGAGCTGGTAGCAGAACAAGCTATTAACCTCACTTCCAGCGGCAACGGATTTGTCATTGAGACCGAAGATGGAATCATTTATGAAGCCAAACATGTTATTCTTGCAACAGGCGCCCTTACCGATCTAGCCGCCAAAGCAGGCGTGGAAACTAAGGATGGTACAGAGCCAAGAATCAAGACAGTTGTCGCTGTTAATCCAGAAGGCAAAACAAATATTGAAGGCATTTGGGCTGCAGGTACCGTTGCCGGAGTAAGTGTACATGCCATTATTACGGCAGGCGATGGCGCGAAGGTAGCCATTAATGTGATTAGCGAGTTAAATGGTGCGCGTTACGTGGATCATGATGTACTAAAGGCTTAATCAATGACTGAAAATATAGATCCGGAGACGATTCTTAGGAATCTGTCCTCCGGATTTTTTATATCGCAAAAAATAACTGCACTTGGTGCAGCTATTTCATACTTCATCCCCTCTATGACTCTTTTAAGTGTAGTTGATGCAACTAAAAATAGATGGAAAGAGTATTTCCATTGGATTATGAAGAAATAAGTGTATCAAGTGCAACTAGGTCGATACATAGCAGTCTGATGCGCTTTTTAATTGTATAAAGTACACTTATTTGTTCATCCCCAACTGCCCTGTAAACGCCCCACGCGCAAAAAAACTGCCCCAAACATCATCCCACCGCCGCCGAAGACGATGTTAGGATCGTTTGGAACAGTCTCCTTCAATCACTAGCGTGTACCCCAAGGTAACGCCCCCACTTCTTCACTTTCCTTCAGACTAGCAGCCAGTTTCTGCAAATACGGAACCAGTAATGGACGCAACTCCTCCCGCATCAATCCGACCTCCAGCGTAGCCTGAATGTAGCCGAATTTATCACCAATATCATAACGTTTGCCGATCAAATCCAGGGCCAGCAAACCTTCATTACGACATACCTCATGCAATGCATCAGTCAGTTGATATTCACCACCTGCTCCCCGTTCAAGGTTAGCCAGCACTGAAAATATCGAAGACTCCAAAATGTAACGTCCCATAATCGCATGCTCTGAAGGTGCCGTATCCGGGGAGGGCTTCTCCACCAAACCTTTAACTTCATGGACGCCTTGTAGAGAACCGCTTGATGAAATAATTCCGTATTTATGAACATCCTGCCGTGGTACCGACTGAACACCGACGATGGTCTTCTCCTCTTGTTCATATAATCGCATCATTTGCAGCAGCGCCGGGTCCTCCGAGACCATGATATCGTCACCGAGCAGAACAGCGAAGGGCTCATCGCCAACGAACTGTTCCGCACAAAGGATGGCGTGACCTAGTCCTAGCGGCTCTTTTTGCCTAATGTAATGAATGCTGGCCAGTTCGCTAATCGCTTGGACTTCACGAAGCAGCTCCTCTTTTCCTTTTTCCAAAAGCGTCTGTTCCAGTTCCACTGATTTATCAAAATGATCTTCAATCGACTTCTTGTTGCGGCCCGTCACGATAATGATGCTTTCAATACCGGATTGAACAGCTTCTTCTACGATATATTGAATCGCCGGCTTATCCACAATGGGCAGCATTTCCTTGGGCTGAGCCTTAGTTGCAGGCAGGAAACGAGTGCCTAAACCCGCGGCGGGAATAACCGCTTTTCTAATCTTCACAACGAATCCCTCCCCTTTCATTTATTGACGATGTAGAACTTGCTGCTCACGAACATCCTGCTGTTTCTTACCTTCATAGAACTCTTGAACAATATAGAGCGGACGTCCCTTGGTCTCATCATAAATCCGACCGACATACTCACCCAGAATCCCTAACATAATGAGCACAAAGCCATTAAAGGTCAGTGTGATTCCGATCATCGATGCCCAGCCCTTAACGACTGAATCCGTAAAAACCACCAGATATAGCACATACATCAGATATAGAAAGCCGGAAGCCGACAGCAGTGCGCCAAGGTATCCTGCCAGCTTTAGCGGCTTATAAGAGAAGGAAGTAATTCCATCCAGAGAGAGCTTGATCATCCGTTTCAGCGGATATTTAGTTTCTCCTGCCAGACGTTCATCGCGTTCATATTCAATGGCTTTTTGCCGAAAACCGACCCAGCTGACTAGCCCGCGTACGAACCGATTTTTCTCCGGCAGGCGTTTGAGCTCCTCACAGACTTTACGATCGATGAGGCGAAAATCTCCTGTATCGACAGGGATAGATATATCGGTTGAATAACGAAGTACTCTATAAAAGAGACTGGCCGTCCACTTTTTGAATAAGGATTCTCCGTTTCGCTTTATCCTTTTGGCATATACAACTTCATACCCCTGCTTCCATTCCGCAATCATGTCCAGAATCAGTTCCGGCGGATCTTGCAAATCGGCATCAATAATGACAACTGCATCCCCTAGGGCGTAATCCATTCCGGCAGTAATAGCGATCTGATGTCCAAAGTTACGAGACAAGTCGATCAGCTTCACACTTTCATCCCAGTAGCTATATTCCTCAATCATCTGTGCGCAATTATCTGTGCTGCCGTCATTCACAAAGATCAGCTCATACACTTCATTAGTTAAACCCATTACTTTTTTGATACGTCGATACGTCTCTTGAATGACCGCCTCTTCGTTAAACATCGGTATAATAATGGAATAGCGCACGTTGGTACTCATGAGCAGCTCCTCCTTAAATTTGAATAATGAAGCGTGCCTGATCTATCTCATAACACGCCTCATAGGATTAACATTCACCTAGTTTACAGTAACTTTGTATAATGTCCCGCTGTTTCCTCCATCGCTTCCTGCCCAATCGGCTGCTGGAACTTCTGTACCATTCTCTGTGATCCAAGTCGTCAACTCGGAGCTTCCCCCGCGTCCACCACCCATACCACCGCTATTGATCAGGAAGTACTTCACCTTTCCACTCTCTACAAACGCCTTTAGGGTATCTGGGGTATACACGGTGTCTGAGTTAGAAAATCCGTTCAAAATAACAACCGATGCACCCTTGTCAACGATATAAGGAGCTGCTGTGCCATAATCCAATGTAGCAAAAAGATAAGGCTCCCCAGTATTGTTCTCCTCCAAATAGGACAACAGACTCTCATTCGCACTTGCGGCGCTATTACGTCCAAAATTGCTTGGACTGCCTCCCATTTCCCCTCTACCCTCACTACTAGTCGGGCCCGCCTCAGGGGTTTGACTGTTCAAGCCATAAGTAATGGGAGTCGCTGCCCAGTAGAGCGGCCCAATTAACAATACTAATACGGCTGCAATGCCTGTCGTATAAATAAAGGATTTCTTCTTGCCTTTAAGAACTACCAGTACCAGCGAAACCACTATGCCTGCAGCTAAAATCCCAATGGACCAGCCACTGCCAATCGTATCGTTATAAGGATGAACAATGTACCACTGGAAACCTGCTGTAACCAGCGTTGCGGCTGGCAATAGCCAAGACAGCCAACCAGAGTGCTCGCGATATAGCGTCCACAGCTTTGACCATCCTGCACCGACTAACGCTGCAACTGGCGGAGCCATCATCACCAGATAATATTGATGGAAGAACCCTGCGATACTGAAAAACCCCATAACGGGCACCAGCCACGCTAACCAGAAGAGAGCTTCTTTATGAGCCTGAGTAAAGTTCTTTCTCCGCAGATTGGCGAATAATCCAATGATGCCTAGCAATACAAAAGGCAGCATCCAGCTAGCTTGACCTGACAGCTCTGATTGGAACAGGCGCAGTGGGCCTGCTGTTCCTGTATTGAACATTCCGCCTCCACTTCCACCGCCATTCATGCCGCCGCGATTTCCTCGCCCGCCGTCGTCGCCACCAAATTGCCGAACTTGACTGTCTGTTCCACTAGGAGGCTGACCTGGTGCACCTCCATCATCGTCACCAGTCTGGCTATTCGAGGTCGAATTTGTGCCTTGCCGGCCCGAAAATGCTGCACGTCCACCATCAGTGCCACTATTACTGCCTGACCCATTCATAGCTGGCATCTCGCCGTTCATGTTCGGCATCTCACCATTCATAGCGGGCATTTCACCGTTCATGTTTGGCATCACACCGCCATTCATTCCTGGCATTCCACCGCCACCACCACCTGCCCCACGATCCCCCGTTAATCGGGCAACGCCATTGTACCCAAAAGCAAGATTCAGCACTGAATTGGTACCACTGCTGCCGATATAAGGCCGTTTGCTGGCGGGAATCGAATCCACGATCACTGCCCAGGATAAGGAGACTACAAGCAATATTGCTGTGGAGGCGGCCAATACTCCCGTCTTCCGCTTCCAGTTCACTTTGGCAGCTAAGACATAAAAGAGATAAAAAGCCGGTAGAACCATGTACGCCTGCAGCATCTTCTCGTTAAACCCAACACCGATTAACGCAAATGCGGTAAGAAGGCTACCCATCTTGTTGCTCTTCGTCCCTTTAAATAGAAACCATGCCGCGAGCAGAAGGGTGAATACAAGCAGCGCATCAATATTGTTCGTCCGGCTGACTGCCGCTGCTACCGGAGTAGTCGCCATGACTAGAGCTGCTATACGTGCTGCCGCTCTGCCAAAGGTAGGCTTCACCAGCAGGTATACAAGTAACACGGAGCCCACGCCGCCGAGTGCCTGTGGCAAAATCACACTCCAACCATGCAGCCCGAAGATAAGCGCGCTAAGTGTCTGAATCCAAAAGGTAACTGGTGGTTTATCCACCGTTACTGAACCCGCGGAATCCAGTGAAGCGAAGAAGAAATTATGAAAGTTCTGCAGCATACTTCCCACCGCGGTGGTGTAGTATGTATTCACATAGTGGTCATTCCAAACTCCATAACCATACAAAAAAGCGGCAAGTAATAAAATGAGCCAAAGTATAAGATCCGAGCTTATTTTTTTGAACCTACTCATCTCCATCCACTCCTATCCTTTGATCGTCTATATTCCGGCAGTTCTGTGCCCCCGGTTCAATCTTTCTGTAGGTGTATTATTTCACCCTTACCTTAACTCTCAATGAGTCCAAGCTGAATGTTTGCTGAATATACAAGGCCGCCAGAACGCAAAAAAAGCCCCACAACTGTGGAGGCTTTCTGTTCAAATCCCAACCCAAGCAAATATTTTAAAATAGACTATTCCATCCTGCCCATAGTAACGAGCTTATTCACCGTATTCCAATTACGTGCTGTAATCGTCATACCCAATATTCTGTCAAAAGGAACCTTGAAAAGCGGCGACTGGCTCACACTGACCTCATATAATATATACATCTCTCTGCCGACAAAACGCACTTTATCCGGTCCATTCTCATAAGTGCGCAGTTTATCCAATGCTTCCGCTGAAGGCTCGGCTGGTAAAAAAGTAACATACCATCTTTTGAATTCCTCTGGCTCGGAGAGCTGAAAGGGATCGTTAGCGATCACGTTCTCCATTTCTGCTAAGGTACGGATAATAACAGAGACCTCGAATCCAAAAACCTCATGAATCTTACGTTCAATGACTCCAGTAAGCAGACTCTTCGAACCTTCATCACTCTCAAACACAACATTTCCGCTCTGAATATACGTTCGTACATTTTCAAATCCAAGAGTCTGAAACATCGCCTTCAGGTCCAACATTTTAATAATTTTGTTCCCGCCGACGTTAATTCCACGCAGCAGCGCAATATAGGTAGTCATAGAATACGCCTCCGTTTTTGTGCCATGATCAGCTTACCTCTGCGGCTAAGATTTGTAGACGTTTACGAACTTCTTTTACCAGCAGCTCCTTCTCTGGAGGCGAAAGCCCCTCCACCAGACGCGCGGCAGCGATCGGCAAAATCCAGCGGTCTACGTCCTCATAAGTATGTCCTGATAATCTGAGATACTCTTGAATATATCCCTTAGTTAATTTTTTTCGGATAAAACCAAGCATTAATTTGGAGAATGCAGAAGCTCCCGGAGGCATAGCCCCCAAACTGAACATCACTACGGAACGCGCAGCATCTCCAGCAGGTTCTCCCACTACACCTGTCATCCAGTCGATCACCCAGAGCTGTTCATCCATAAGCACATTGTCGGGATGAAAATCCCCATGACATAAACGAGTGCCTTCCGGCAGCTTCTCCAGATACTTCAGAATGACGGATTTCTCCTCTTCGCTCAGCATAGGCGCTTCCAATATCTGACTTTTCAACATATCCTTTTGCTGGCCGATTTCCTCTGTAGTTTCAAGCTTATGCAAATCACAATGAAGCCCCGCCATCAGCCTGGCATATTGGGTAACTTTCCAAGGCTTCTCACCCATCACCTTTAGCAGGGAGGGACCTTTAATTTGTTGAAATACAATACCTTGTCTTGATTGTTCAAAAATAAGCTCAAAAGGCTGAGGGGTGCGAACACCCCGAGCATGTACAAACTGGCTGATTTTATATTCCCTGCTGACGTGTTGCTCTGCTATATCCTCCCGGTACAATTTAAGAATCCTCTGATCGTCATGCTGCCAGATCTCCGCAGTTCTGCCTTCCCCAACAAGCTTCGCCTTCATTCGCCAGCCTCCATTTAGTCCAGATTAATGCGGGTAAAATGCTCAACAACCGGAAATGGATCGTAGTAATGGTGAAGTAGCGCCTTCCATTCCTGATACTGGCTGGATTCTCTGAATCCTATGGTGTGATCTTCAAGCGTTCTCCACTTCACAAGCAGCAGATACTTATGATCATCCTCCAAGCAATGTTGCAATTCATGCCCTATGTAGCCTTCGATCGAAGAAATTAAGCTTGATGCCTCCTTGAAGCTTTTTTCAAATTCAGTAGTTAAACCAGGCTTCACTTGCAGCATCGCAGCTTCCAAAATCATAATCAGCATCCTCCAAAGGTTATGTATTTAAAGCATCACGGAAAAATTCATGATAAAAATTAATAATAACAAGCAGAATGGCTAGTGACTCGTTGACCAGCTCTACCTCAAGGCTATGATTAGCATCATCGATTCTATACACTTTTAAATGATGAAGCCCACTAATTTCACCAGAAAGCTGTTCGCTAAATAAAGGGTCGCTTCCGCCATAAATTACAGTCCCACGACTCTGCTGTATCAAAGGGATCGCCTCAGGTAATGGTGTTATATATAGATGAGACGTCTTTTTCTGTATTTCTAGCTCTTCTGCAATTCTCCCTGCTATGACCGAACCCACGCTTTTGCTAATGAATAGAATCTTTTTGTATTCAGGAAGAGATGCAATGGCCGCCTTACATTCCTGAATGAGAATAATCATTTCATCACGCTTAAAACCTACTCTAGCACTCTGGTAGCCATATTCAAGCAGCAGGACATCGCAATTATGTTCCCGAGCTGCTTTGGCCGCATAATCTAGCAGAGGGCGTTCAGCCGAGTAATTTTTACCTGGAAAAATAACAGCCAATGCCTTAGATCCTTGAGTAATATATTTATGTCTAACCTCTCTACCCCAATAAGAGGACATAATGATGTTGCTGACGTTCATACCTGTTTCCCTCTTTTCTAAAACAAACATTCTATATATATCTATCATTATAGCTAACTTATGTTTAGTTTTAAAATCAAAGAATTCCTAATCTTTACTAGAGATCAGGAATGTTCGAAAGTAGGTCTATTGCTGTGATGCCACCTGCTTATTTTTACTTTTACTAACCTTAATTTCAGCACAAATCCACAATACCAACGGAATAATTACCTGAAAAGGAAAGGCGTAGATTTTATAAATATGGTAAGAAAAATACTGCATCTCCATGATATCCTTGTACACAAAATCCGCAAGATAAATCATTAACAGTCCTATTTGGAGTACAACAGATCGATAACTCTTTAACTTGAATACTTTAGCTAATCCTATGCTTGCTACGTACAGACATACACTCGCTTTTATGAATGTTGTGATTACAAATGCAACCGCCGATGAAGCTTCAATTCGCGTCAGAAAATCGCCTACATTAATACGCCCTGCAGACACATAAGAGGGAAAATATTGACCGGACAGTACTTCAGGACCAAGCATTAGCAGATTGCGCAGTGTAACTATAAGAATAACCACCCCAGAAATCAACACATTTCCTAATAAAATTTTCTTCGCTGAGCTCTTGCCCGATAAACTACTGAATGCTCCTAGAAATATTACAATCTCTGCAAATGGAAAAGAAAACAGACCCAGCGTATCGCTAACTACCGGATGCCAACCTTTATCGAACAAAGGAAGAAAGTGATGATATTCCAGTTTGGAAATGGCTAGTGTAAGAATTACTATCTCCACAGCGACGGTAAACAGAAGCAGAAGTTTGGCACTTCTCCCCAGCACCTCAATCCCCGACTTAACCACCCAAACGCCCAGTAGGCCAAGACATAACATAGGAGCAAGCATTGGAGTTTCGGTCAAGGCAACCGTCTTACTGAATTCTCCAAAGACATTGAGAACTAGCGCCCCCAGATGAAAAGCATACCAAATGTAGAGACAGGAGATGAATCGCCCGATGACTTTGCCAAACACAGCGATTAGCATATCAAATAAATCCTTACCTGGAAAAATAAGATGAAGTCTGGCATAGATCAATAGAAGAGGAACAACTAGCACCATGGCAAGAAGGACGGAAATCCAATTGCTGTTACCGGATTCCTCCGGAACTCCCATAAATATCGAAGTACCCACAGTAAACAGGACAGCAATACTGATAGCATGGCCTGTAGGTATCATCTCTTTGTTCATCATCTATCTCCTTTTAGTCTTTTCCTCTAAAATAGCTTTTTGATCCAGAATTCCAGCAACGGTGAAGGACTAGGGATCGACCACTTCATTGCCAAAGCAAAAGCAATGCAAAATGAAATTAGACATAATGCGGAACAGACATAAAAATCCCGTTTCATTCCCTGTTTTAACAGTCCGTAAGGATCAATCAATACGATAACCGCATAAATAAACACCACCACAACAACCAATTTAATCACCTTTTTGATGGATCTTGATAGATCTTGACGTCTGCGCACTACTGTCAATAATCACTTCGGAATTCACAACGACTTCCACTTCAGAGAATTCCTTTCCCCAGTCTTTCTCAATCTTCTTCCAGGTCTGTGGCATTTGCTCATGGAGAAGCTCACCAAACCCAAAAATATCAGCATGATAATCTTTCTGTACTCTATGGATAACAGAAAGGATAGCCTTCTGCAATTCCTCCCCAGCCCGCTTCTCTATAACTTTCTTGCTATCACGGTTAGTGAATTCCTCCGGAACCTTCACCTCATCCAGTCCGGTATGCGTTAGCGTATTTATTTGCATTTGGAGCTTACCCTCTACCCAAACCGGCTTTACTTTTGTTCTATTGGACAGAATTTCAAGGGAAAAGGCGGGCTTCCCGTTTTTGTCATTTACGGCTAAAACCCCTCCCTTGATTTGATTATTGGCAAACAGCATGTATTTCGTTTCTTCACCGCTGATCGTGCCGATCATTTTATCCATGGAGAATATCGCTGCTCCACTTACCCGAGCATTTTTTATCTTGTTTGTTTCATGAATATAAATAAGTGGTGCTATAGCATATTCGCCAGAGGCCTCTAACTTATCAATGAAATCCCAAATTTCCACGACGGGAGCAGTACTAACACTATTCTCAAATCTCATCTGTTGTGCAAGTGCATAGGCCATAATACTTTCCGTTAAACTACTTAGATTGATGATTTCCTGGGCCGTCTTCTCTTTGGAGACAAATATATATACATCCGATCTAGTTTCTGTATCTCTGTTATACCAATCAATAATATTGATAACCCCTTCTCGGGCGATCTCCTCACTGAGGATAATCGCCTTAGAATGGCTCCAAAATAATTTTTTCCCTGTGATAGAGATCATTCCTCGCACAATATCAAACATCGTCTCCCCCGTGAGAGAAAGCATCTTAAAGCCAGCCTGACTTGATTTGGAGCCTTCCTTCGTGTCCACAATTTCAGCAGTTACTAACAGCTTTCCATCTGATGCCCCTTTATCAATCGCCACCCCGGCTACAATTGACATGTCTTCAATTTCAATGTAGTTCCAACAACCCACAGTACTCATAAGCACGATCAAAGATACAATGGCAAGAACCATCCTTTTCCACTTGTTCATGGTCGTCTCCCTATTTTGTTGGACCCTTTTCTCTTCATATTTCGTGCCCCGATCATTGCCGGTCGTAGATACATATGCCACCACGGCGCTCTGATAGCTGTATCCTTAATGTCCTGCGGACGGATGGAACCTATCCCTAGCATATAAGGAACCCCAAAGGAGCGAAGGCTCATCAAATGAACCACTAAACCGAGCATTCCAAGAAAATATCCATAAATCCCTAGAAAAAAAACTGCAAATAACAGAACTGCTCTTACTATGATTAACGGACCCGTCAGCCTTGGATTGAGCAGCGTCATGATCCCTGTTAAACCGACTACAATAATCATTGGGGCACTCACTAATCTTGCCTCCACAGCCGCCTGCCCCAACACAAGCGCCCCCACGATACTGATCGCCTGCCCAATATAGGTAGGAATCCGTTCGCCCGCCTCTCTTAGGATTTCAAATATGGTTAGCATGAATATGGCCTCCACTACTGTAGGAAAGGGGACTGCTACTCTCGCAGTAGAAATGCTGAGCAATAACTGGGTGGGTATCATCTCCTGACTATAAGTTACCAAGGCCACATATAGAGCCGGAATACTAACAGACAGCAAAGCTCCAACCATTCTTAGCATTCGGTTGAATGAACCAAAATAAAAGTTAATATAATAGTCCGAACTCGCTTGAAAATTCTCCACAAATACATAGGGTACAGTCATCGCATACGGGCTACCTTCCATAAGTAAGGCGACTCTGCCCTCCATTATTTTACTGACTACGGAATCCGGGCGTTCTGTACTTCCTGTCATCTCAAAAGGTGAATATGGCTCGTCTCTTATTAATTCCGAAAGAAATGACGTATCGAGAACAACATCTATATCTACCTGCCCAAGCCGATCCTGCAATTCTTTAACAATATTTGGTGATACTAGGCTTTCCATATAGCAAATGCATATCTGTGTGTTAGAACGTGATCCGATCTTGCTAAAAATAAACTTCAAGTCGGAATCTTGTACTCTTCGGCGGATTTGGGTCAGGTTAACTATCAGCGATTCTGTAAATCCTTCCCGCGGGCCATAAACACTTTTCTCGGTCACTGGCTCCGTAATAGCCTTTTTATCCCAGCCTTGTGCATTAATATTGAGAACACCCGCATAGCCATCCAGCAGTAATAAGGTCTTGCCAGCTATAATCGCACTGATCATTTCATTTAAATCTGTAGAGGCAACTACATCCGAAATGTTAATGACCTGCGTCCTAATTTTCTCCATTAGCTCCGCTGGGTTGCCATAATCCATTCTGGTGAAGTCAAAAGCCATCAATGGCTTAATAACACCCTCCTGAATCATATGCTTATCAACCATCCCGTCAACGTTAACTAACCCAAAACGAAGAGTTTCACTGCCCTCATTATTTATCACCCTTATTCTAAGTGTCCCATCATCCTTGAATATTTGCCGAAATAGGTTCATCATTTCATCTAGTGACGTACTCGGAGTCTGCCCAGACGTCGTATTTTGTTGAGAATCTTTGCGGTTACCTCCTGCTGTCTGTTCCTCCACAGTAGTCACTCCTGTCACAATAGTTTCCTAGAAATTATCCCCCATCTCACTAAATACTATCCGCCAAAATTATACTGTAAAGGGATCAACTTCTTCGCAAAGGAGAGTAAACTCCATACGTTTAAAATAAAAAAAAGCCGCTTTAGCAGCGGCATGTTGAATGTTTATGATTGTAGTGATCATCTGGTATAATTTGATAAAAATAAGAGACAGGAGCTCCCTATGACACCATTTACAGAACAAGTGATTCGTATCATACAATCTATACCTGAAGGAAAAGTGATGACTTACGGAGGCGTTGCTCGTGCGGCAGGAAGCCCAAGAGGCGCAAGGCAGGTAGTTCGTATCCTTCACTCCATGAGTAGAAAATATAAACTTCCCTGGCATCGGGTTATCAACGCCAAAGGAATGATCGCCTTGACTGAAGATGAATCCAACTCCCTCCAGAAGCTTTATTTGCAGGAGGAAGGGATTATTTTTAATGAAAAAGGTGTGGTAGATCTGAAGCAATACCAATTTGATCCCGAATTTATGGATTAACCACGTATGCGCTTAGCGCCCCTTCCTCTTTCACTGGTTCCAAGACCATTCAGCAAACAGTACATCGTAGCGTAGATAACCAGCAATACAAACGCTATGAACAAGCTAAAAAATACCGACTGTCGATTCAAGCTGTCCATAACCAGTTGGTACAACTGATGCCGGTCCGTCAGTACGTCCCAGCTATTCAGCCTGTAGACTCGGCCAAGCAGGACACCATACCCCCCAAGTACACATGCTGCGAATACGAATATCCAAGAGAACAGCAGGCTGCTTTTACGATAAACAACCGTCTGGAACTGGTATAAAGAGAAGAACCCGGTCAACCAGCCGCTCCAAGTGAACAATAAGAGGGTAACCAGATCATACCAATACCGATTCTGAATGGTGCCATCCACGATATATCTGCTTTTTCTTATCGTCAGATGCACCAGATCCGTCATGAGATAAGGCGCGTTCGGAAAGAACAGCAGCCAAGCGACGCCTAGCGGAACAAGCAGCAATCCACCTATCTTCCTTTTATCCAGTTCATAAGCAGCCATAGAGAACAGGAACGGAATCCAAGCCAGGAATAAATTCCAGAGTAAAAATGCATAAAACGAATCCGTCTGTAGTGACACTACACGATATACGGCCAATGTCGCCACAGACAGACCTGCCAAGAGCATAAACACCTTCGGATAATGCAATTCCTTCATGAGCTTATATTCTCCTTATCGAGATAGTTTTCATTTAACTTATACCCAATTGTACAAATTTGGCATTCCCAAGTCCAATCTCAAGCATAAACGCCTTTGTCGTCCTTATTAGGACGATAAGAGTTTAAGCGAGAAATATAAGGATAATATATGATGTGAAACTTAAATTCTTATATTTGAACAGAAAAACCCGGACGCAGAAACGTCCGGGCTGACTCTTATCTATTTCACTCAAAGACCACTATTTAGTTCAGGTGCAATTACAGGTTTCTTACGCCCTTTCAGACCGCGCACACTTCCCGCCTCTTCCAGACAGGAGAACGCTGTACACTCCCTAAAAGCGGCATGGCTACATCCAATACACTTGTTGTAATCGATGCTGTTAAGTGCGTCATTAATGGCTTCCCCGGTGTGCGGATAAAACTGAGCCTCACCTATGGTACTATACAGTCCAGTTCTCTTGAGTAGCTCAAGCGGCTGTGGCTGAATACCTGAGATCATAAGTTTCCCTCCAACAGCTTGTAAATGCCGCACCAGCTCTGCTAAATTGGATTCTCCAGTGGTATCCATGAAGGGTACTTTCCCCATCCGCATTAATATAATTCTAGGTTGATCTGAACCATAGCTTGGCATAGTGTCATCGAATCGATAAGCAGCGCCAAAAAACAGCGGACCTTCCACCGTGTAAATTCCAATTTGCGGACAGTCATGACTCTCCGTAACCATATGTGCCTCTACCTTAACGGACTTCGGATCAGGCAGCACTTTGGCTACCAAATGAACCTCTCCCATTCGTTTCACAAACAGAATAACCGCAAGAATTAATCCCACCTCTACAGCCAGCGTTAAATCTGCAAATATCGTTAACAAGAAGGTGATGAATAACACCAAGGAATCGCCGGTCTTGATCTTAAGCAGATGAAGGAACTCTTTGCGCTCACTCATATTCCAAGCTACTACCATTAAGATCGGTGCCATCGCAGCTAAAGGAATACTGGAAGCATAGGGTGCGAGCAACAGGAGAATTAGAAACACCACAACACCGTGAACGATCCCCGAGATCGGAGAAACAGCGCCACTCTTGATGTTCGTCGCTGTTCTAGCAATTGCTCCTGTCGCTGGTATGCCCCCGAACAATGGAGCAGCAATATTTGCGATCCCCTGACCGATCAGCTCTCGGTTACTATTATGGCGGCTGCCTGTCATTCCATCCGCTACAACAGCGGATAACAATGACTCTATAGCACCTAGCATTGCAATGATAAATGCCGGACGAATTAGCAGGGTAATTCGTTCCCAAGTAATGTCCGGAAATCGAAAGCTCGGTAAGGTATTAGGGATTTCTCCGTAAGCAGAGCCAATCGTAGTCACTTTGCCGCTAAAGAATAACGCAGCAATCACAGTCGCGCACAGAAGACCTACCAATGATCCAGGCACCTTCGGAGCGAATCGAATCGCTAGGATAACGACGGCAAGACAAATCACGGCGGTCAGAATACTGTATCCATTCATCGTCGATATATGAAGCCCTATTTCTTTCATGTTATTTACAAAGCTCTCATGCCGTTCTATATTCCTTAATCCAAGGAAATTAGCAATCTGCCCGGTGAAGATAATGACCGCTATCCCTGCTGTGAAACCAATCGTTACTGGCCTCGGAATAAACTTAATCAATACACCCAGCTTTAATAATCCCATGAGAACTAGAATAACCCCTGCCATCATCCCAGCGATAAGTAAGTTCTCATAACCATACTCCATCGCAATGGCAAACAAGATAGGAATAAAAGCACCTGTTGGCCCACCAATTTGAAATTTTGATCCTCCGAACAATGAAATACATATTCCGGCAACGATTGTCGTGTAAATGCCATACTCCGGTTTTACACCGGATGCAATAGCAAATGCCATCCCCAAAGGAATGGCAATAACACCAACGATTGTTCCCGAAATCAAATCCTTGCGAAATGCATTCATGTTGTAGCCTTTATATCGGCCCCACCCTGTCATGATCAAACCTTCTTTTCTTTAAATATCTGATTATTTGAATATAAGAAGAACATTACTCTAGGACGCAACTGTTGTCAACGCCAAAATAATGTTATTCCTTTATTCTCCGCGCATACCTTCGAGCAATGAAATGGTATTCACCAGATGGTTATCAAATATTTGTTTGGCTACGACCAGAAGATCTTTAATTAGAGGATCACGTAACGAATAGATCACAGTGGTACCTTCTTTTACACTGGCTACTACATTCTTAGCGCGTAAAACAGCTAACTGCTGGGATACAGCAGAACCTTCTGATCCTAGAATGGCTTGTAGCTCATTCACATTCTTCTCACCTTCGCTGAGCAGTTCCAGTATACGAATTCGCATTGGATGAGCCAGCGCCTTGAAGAATTCGGTCTTAAATTGCTGAATTTCGGTGTTCATAGACTTCTACTCCTCATAGCTTACTTCTGATTCTAATGTCATCTTTGTATGTTATCTTAGTCCCTGATAAGCGTCAAATACTCAAGGGGTAGATGCTCACATTACGAACCTGTACTTCTACAAACACACCAAGCGCCATAGGCTCACCGAGACACTCGAACATCACTAAACTTTCACCTATTCGCAAAAATCCTGTTCCGTCCTCTTCAATATTCTCCAGCACACCGGTAAAAACAACCTTATCTCCCTCTAACCTTGTATTGAACTCACTAGCAGGTGCAGGCAGAATATCCACCCATCTCATCAGCAGCTCCGAAAGCTCGAATTCCACATCTGTTTCCGTATCTGGCTCCACAGGAGCTCCGCACCAGATCCCCCGACCCTCGCCAAACTCTGTGCGAAAGAATACCTCATCCTTTTTCATGCCACTCTTTGTAATTTTGATTTTCATAGCTATTATTCCACCTTGATAATTTATAACGATCATTATACATGACAATGAACCGATATTATCAAGTGTAATTCTGAGTAACTTTATTCAGATACATACTAGGATGCAGCCAAGGATGCTTAAAGAACTCACTTTTCTTCGTAATTCTCCGTGAGACACCCAGATCATAATCGATCATAGACTTTATCCGCGCTGCGAAGGCCTCCCCTTTCACCAGTATTCCCAGCTCGAAATCGTGGCAGGCGCTTCTCTCATTGATGTTGTAGGAGCCATGAAATACCGCCCGTGATCTATGGTCATAGGTTATTTTCCAATGTGAAAAACGACCTGTGAAGCTGTAATCATAAAAGGAAACCCCATTGATAAACGGCTTATACATATTGCCTCGTACCGCCGCAGTATTGGTAGGATGATCATTAACCTTCAGCGGATTGCAGATGCTCAGATGACAGGAACAGTCTGGCCCCAGCTCCCCCAGCCGATCCCAAAACTCTTGATCAATCAAATAAGGATTTACAATCACCGTCTCCTCAGTCGCATAGGTAATTAAATTCAAATAGTATTGCTGAATTAAGTTAACTGGATTACCCGGAAAGCTTGCAAACAGTGTACATTCTTCCTCCCCAAAATGATAATTTACATTCGGATGGTAGAAGGCATCATCCACGTCAAAATGATCACCTCCCAGAAGTAACCAACGGGAATGAAACTTAGCATTTAAAGGCTGCGCCGCCGCGCCACGGATCCGGAAGCAGCCATCATGCCACTCCTCTTTTTTACTAGGAATCCCCTGTAGATGTCCTTCTATACTGATCGAGGAAGATGCCTGAACAGGCGTCACGTACGTGTATTGATCTCCAATATTCAGGCTGCCAATAATAGAGGTTACCCCATCAATGACCATAAACTTCCGATGATCAATGACATTCAGCCCAGTGATTTCAACGTCCTCTTGTACTTTATCCTGTAAGAACAGGATACTTTCAGGTACGCCTTGTTGCTTCAGCGCCTTCCGCTTCACACGCCATTCTACGGCTGTATAATAAGAATTGAAGGTATTCAACAGCTTAGCTCCTGCATTCTCGAGCCTTTCAGAAATCTTGGAAAATTGACCAAACGCCAGATTGTTCTCATACCCTAAAGCTGTCAGCGTGTAATTGACCATGATCCGTACCTTCACCCCCCGTTTAAGGGCGTGAAATAATTCATCTGCAACCAAATTGCCTGAACGGTCATTAAAGAAGAGCATCACGGACAGGTGAATATAATGCTGTGCCTTCTTTATTTCTTCTAGTATCATCCCTAGGCACTCGGGTCCATTCACGTAAGGATCTACTTGGTTATTCCATGTGGTATGCGGGGCTAGAACTTTTAGCTTGTCTGAATCTAATCTGCCTAATACTTCAGTAAGTTGCCCCAGCAATCTTGGGCTAAAGCCAGGAACCTGAAATAGCTGCTGACCCTCCGTAATGACTCCGCCAATGGACTGTCGGTATGCTCTAGCCGCCTCCAGATCGATCCCCATTAGTCTGCGCTCCGCCTCTTCTCCTGCTTCGCCCATAATGCAGACAAGTGAGCCGCCTGATAAATAATAGTTCACGATATCGATCATATTTTTCTGTATTTCCATATGTAAGATCCCCTATCTTTATTGTGAGTGCACATGTATCAAGGTAAGGATAGATACCCTTGAACTCCTCCTTATAAACGGGGAACATAAAAACAGGAATGCCCCGCAGCCACTATGGCTATGGAACATCCCTGTTTAAGATCAACCAGGATTCACTAAGAATCGAGATAATTTATTTCACTTGCTCTGCGCTAAATACTTTTACGTCTAGTGGCGCAGCCAAGAATTCACCAGCTTTAGCTGAGAACGCGGTAAAGTGAGCGCTCGTATTGTGGCTGGATACGGCTTCAGCATCGCGCCAAGTCTCCACCATAATAAATGAGTTCGCTTCTCCAGCATTCTCATACAGCTCGTAAGAGAGATTTCCTTCTTCAGCGTGAGTAGCTGTGAGAAGTGTTTTGGACTCCGCCAAAAACTGCTCGCGACGTTCCGGATTCACTTTAAGTACTGCATGGATAATGATCATTGTATTTTCCTCCTAAGGTATAAAGTATTATTTCCACTCAGCAATCTTATCGATAGGCAAACGGACAGAAGGGTAACCTGCATCAACAGCCTTACCGATGGAAAGCAACATTACAGGAACATAACGATTTTTTTCCATGCCAAATGCTTCTGCAATTTGATCTTTTTCATAACCGCCAATTGGGTTTGTATCGTATCCATGTGCACGGGCAACCAGCATCAATTGCATTGCAACAAGAGCACCATCAATAAGCACAGTATCTTTGTTAACTTCACGTGGCAAGGTAGCAAAGTGAGCAGATAATCTAGTTAATTGGTTTTCTTTTACTTCAGCAGGCATTAGTCCACGTTCAACAGCTGTACCATAAATCTCCTCAGCGTAGTCGAAATTGTTCAAATCACCAAAGATGGCAATCATAGCTGCAGAGGTTTCAACTTGTACGCCATTAAAGCGAGCAAGAGGAGCTAAAGTAGCTTTTGCTTCGTCACTTTCAATGACAAGAAACCGCCAAGGCTGCATATTTACAGAAGAAGGTGCAAGAGTCGCTTCCGTAAGAATCTGAGTCATCTCTTCTTTACTGATCTTAACGGATGGATCATATTTGCGGATAGAGCGGCGACCCGTAATAATTTCTTTAAAATCATTGGTTTGTGTTTGTGTAGCGTTCATATGTGTATTTCTCCTTTGAGTGTGTGATTTTGGTTGTTACAACAGATTGATATTAGATTGCAGACGATTAAGCATATCTATGAGCACTTTTCGCTCCTGATCGTTAAATCCAGTAAGCAGAGTAGCGACAAATCGTCTCTTCTCTTCGCCATATTGAATCATTCTTTCCCGCCCTTGATCCGTTAATGAGACCAATGTAACCCTGTTATCTGCTGGGTTGTTGCGGCGAGTGATCGTACCACTCTCTTCCATCCCTTTCAAGTGCCGAGTGACGGCGGCCGCATCTATATCCATGCCCTTTTGCAGCGTAATTTGGCTGACTTCATCCACCTGGAATAGTTCATGCAGGAGGCGAAGCCGTGTGGGACTAATGCCAGCACATCGTTCGAATTTCGGACAGATTCCCTTGTTTAATGCCTGCAGCAGTTCAAATATGCGGTCTTCCTCAGGATAGTGCTCCGTCAAAATATACCTCCTTTATAAATTTAATTGTATGCAATTGTTTTGTATAAAATTATACTAACTGATAATCATTGACCCGTCAACTAATATATCAAATCATTTTTTAAAAATCAACATTGCTTATCCTCTTATGGTGCTATAGTCTTGAACAAAAAGGAGGAATCCTATGAGAATCTCCCTGATTCAGCTGGATATAGCATTTGGCAAACCCGATATGAATTATGCTGCTGTAGCAAATAAAATTAGTGTAGCGGCCGCCACAGCCCCCGACTGTCTTATTCTCCCTGAGCTTTGGACCACTGGCTATGATCTGACCCGACTAGAAGATATTGGCGATCCAGAAGGAGAAATTACCAAGGAATTCATCTCCAGCTTAGCCAGACAATACAACATCAATATCGTCGCTGGTTCAGTCGCTAGCAAGAACGCCTCCGGTGTAACTAATCGTATGTTTGTATTTAATCGAACTGGCGAACTCGTTGGCGAATACAGTAAGCTACATTTGTTTCAGCTAATGGATGAACATCTATATTTGCAGCCTGGAGAAGACAAAGGCCTCTTCACATTGGAGGGCACGTTATGTGCCGGATTAATCTGTTATGATATCCGATTTCCAGAATGGGTTCGTGCCCATACCGCACAAGGCGCAGAAATCTTGTTTGTCAGTGCAGAATGGCCATTATCCAGGCTATCACATTGGCGTGCACTACTGATCAGCCGAGCGATCGAGAACCAATGTTATGTAGTAGCCTGCAACCGTGCAGGAAGCGATCCTAACAATACCTTTGCTGGGCATTCTATGATAATTGATCCTTGGGGAGATATTTTATGTGAAGCTTCTGAAGGGGAAGAAATCCTAACGGGGGATATCGATTTACATATGGTGCGTGAAATTCGAGCACAAATCCCGATTTTTGCAGACAGACGTCCGGACTTATATGATTAAAAAGAACGTAACAGATGCTGGCCTCTCGCCAGATTTCTGTTACGCCCTTCTTAACGATGCTCAATATCCATTTATCCTTGGGCATAACGTTCATGCAGAACTCGCGCAGCATCCAGAACACGCGGATCTTCATAGTCTAGGAAATATCCGGACTCCTGCTGTAGCCTGTCAGAGGATTTAAGCACCACTCCACGGTGGGCTAATGCTTGTCTAATACCTTCGACAAATACTTCAGTCGCATTCGGTCCACCTAGTTCGCCAAGCCCAGCGATCGTCTCTGGACGAACCCGTGGATAAGATAATGCTGAGTCTCCTCCAGAGGCTTGCTCATAGAATTTATGGATGAGTTCACCACGTTCCTGTCCCGAACCCGAAACCACTACAAATGCATGTACGAAATAGGCATTATTTTGTCTGCGCTGAGCAATGCCGCAAAATTTCCGCCCACCGATCGCCAAATCGAAGTCCCCCGGGCAGTAAGAACCAACAATTTCACCAGCCTCAATTTGAGCCGCAGCCTGTGGATGACTCATAGCAACTGCCTCAGTGATCAGAGAAGCCAGAAGCCTAAAGTCATCATGAAAGTCCAGCTTTCCGCGTCCTTTGGGGAGAACTAGCGAAACATTAACAATTCCATCATCCAGAGGCACCGCAGCACCACCGGAATGTCTCACCGCTGTACGAATGCCTCGCTGCTCCAACTTAGCCATCGCTTGGGCCGCGTTCGGAAGCTTGCTGTCCCGTAGGCCGAGCACAACACCCCCAGAATGACTCCATAGGTGCAGACTAGGAGGAACAAGTCCCGCTCCGACATCCCTACAAAGGGTCTCTTCAAAGGCGAACGGGATCAACATCTCCCCAATGCCCCCTGTTTCCTCATCTATCCTGTCATCCTTTAAGATTAGATGCTGGAAAAGTCCCATTTCTGCAGGAAGTCCGATGACTTCTTTACTTCTATCAACAGATCCATTGATCATTGCATCGTACTCCCGAGTATCCACCGATTCCCCTCTTTCCCGTATTATCCGTGATATTGTAATCGTTCTGCCTCGCTAGTCGAAATCAGAATTGAAATGAGGTTATGATAACGCTATCCTTATAGTATACGAACATGCCCCAGCTCGAATAGGGGGTAGCCTTAGGTTCATGCTATACACAACGTTAAGGAGTGATGCCGCATGACAGTGGAAGTGATGAAGGAACGACAGTTAACCAAGACAAGACAATGGGAACAGGCACTTAACCTGCTGTATATTGATTTCTGGGATTACTGCCATGATGCAATTAGCAAATTCGATGACGAGGACATTCACCAAGCAAGAGTGAACTGCCGTAAGCTGTTAACACTGCTTTCCATTCTCGACCCTGGTCATACTCTAGGGCTATACCCCCTATTTGAAAAAGCCCAAAAGAGATTAGGCAAGGTCAGAGATGCAGACGTTCTGATTGAATCGTTCAAGACTAAACGTAAACACGCCAAGGAAAACGGCGATACAAAGACAGCAGAACTGTTGAAGGCTGTGATCGACCACCAAAAGGACAAGCGCAAAGCTTATCGTAAAAAGCTGGCCGATGAGCTACCTAAGCTAATCAATGAGGATCTGGATGAGAAGTGGAAAGCTTTCCTAAGTGAACAGCTAGAGGCCCTGGTAGCGAAAAAAGATGCCAACGTTGTCATGCGCGAACTTGAGGTAGCTTACGAGCAGAAGAAAAAAGCTTGCAAGGCTATATTTCGTGGACAAGATGCCGAATCAGAAGCAGCCTTCGACTCACTGCATGAGCTGAGGATGGCTGCTAAGGAACTGCGATATACCGCTAGTGCAGCCTCTTTTGCGTTAAATCAAAAATTTCATGCCCATGAGGAAATATATAAGCAGATCCAAGATCAGCTCGGGCTGATAAACGATAAACGCCTTTGGCTGGAAACACTAAATGCTATTGGGCGAGAAGAGCTGAATGTCGGCAAAAAAACATGGAATACCTTTACCGAACAATTAAAAACCGAAGTACTCGATGCGCTGCACCAAAATGATGTCATACCGCTCACACATCAAATGAAGTAACTCTGAATCTTTTACAATCTCTATTCAGCCGTTGTATCTGATGCGCCGTATTCTTCTATATTCACATTTACTTCATAGGTAATCGGAATTTGGCTGAAGGTTTCGTCCCAGTTATCCTTGACGCTCCGCCATACGGCTGGATGCTGATTATGTAGACTGGTGCCGAAACCGGCAGCTTCGGTATGCAGTTCCTTCTGCATCTTTGTTACAGTAGTTTGCACTATTTCTAGGACACGCTTCTGCAGCAAGGCTTTATCCTTCTTTACAATTCCGTCGTGTAATTTCTTCGCTTTCTCGGCAAAGACCTCAGCATATCTACCTGTAGATGTTATTTTCACGTTAAAAGAGATCTGACCATTATTCACATTGGCTTTGATCTTGCTATGCATGGTTTTAACCTCATAGGTTAAGAGGTCATTGTTATCCGGATTATACGTCTTAAGCACTCCTCCTTGCCCCTTCCCGGTCAGCCAGGCCATCCCCTCCAACTCCGACTCATCCAAAAAGCCAACAAGCTTTCCCGTTTCCCCGTTGATTACACCTGCTCCTGATAGCTTTGTCTCATGATCTATAGGAATAACATTTTGCAATAAGAAGCTTTTCTTTGCTTGCAGCGGACCAACTACTTTGGCCAAAGTTACCGGCTCCCATATCCCCATATTACGGTCTCTGTTATTGAATATCCCTTCAAGTACAAATGCAGGAGTCTGACCCGGCAGTGCATTTTCCAATACATCCTTGGCCATTCCATTACTGACAAATAACATAACACTCGGACGGATATCATTATCCCGAGTAAAGAAATCTATGAGTTTAGTAAGATTATTGGAACGCGCGAGTTTTTCACTAATCACAATGACCTTTAGGTGATGGCCTATCGGAGTGCGTCTAGTACGCAGTGAAAGCTGCCGTAGCGCTTCAAAGATAGAATCGCTAGTTTCACTCATATTATAGTAATTCTTGATGGAGGATGAATTCGAAGCAGACTTCATGACGGCCCCTCCCGACCCCTGTGGAATCGTAAATTGATAGGTGCTTATTATTTTTGTAGGCTTCGCATGATTCCCACCTTCCGGAATAGCTACTTCCTCGCCTCCTGACTCCTCCGCACTGTCCAGTGCAACACCAATCTGCATGTTTAATTCCTCGATCGGTGTGCTGCTCCAGCAGCCTGATAACAGAGAACATAGTACAGTGAGTACAATCCACAACCTCCATTTTTTCATGAAGCAGCCCTCCGGAAGTATGTGATAATTAACAATGGCAACGGAAGCAATCCGAATAGAATAAGCATAGAATCACCGATACCTGTTCCTAAAGCAAACAGAGCATTCACATTTGGTGGAATTCTAGAAATTACATAGACAACCGGAAGAATAGCTAACAAACAACTTTTGAAGTTTTTATGGATCACTTGGGACAATCCTAAAGCCGCTGCATAAATTGCAATACAAAAGGTACAAAAAATCTGCATAATCCATATCACTAACAACAACGACTCAAATCTTTCAAAGATGAGATAGTTCACCTCAAAACTTCGTACAAGATCAAGAAACGGCCATGTTCTTGTGAGAACTCCATCTATAGAAAAGGCACCTATGGTCGCTACAACTGCCAGGATATAAAATATCGTCGATATACAGGTTCCAGCTATGATTACCTTTACTGCTTTTTGAGGCTTATCCATAAAAGCAACAACGAACAACATTGCTTCTCCAGCTGTAAAGGTTAGGATGGTTGGTCTGATCCCTTTCCACACGGGTTCCAAACCATCTCCAAGTACTGGAAGTAGATTATTGACGTCGAAAACTTCGAAACTAAGCAGACAAACCCCTAGAAACACTGTCCAGGTAATCGGAACAATGAGTCTGCACATGCTAGCGATCGCATTAATTCCTCCTCTGCATAAATAGAAGGCGATCCATATAAAAGCAGCCATAATAGCCCACGGAGGTGTACCTTCCAGTAGAAAAAAAGAGGTCACCTCCTGCACCGAACGTATCTCAAAGCCGGCGATACTGAGAAAATACCCAATAACTCCTATTGACAGAACCATTCCGAGTGGCATGCCGATGATCTTCCCGATATACTGAAAAAAAGTTTGGCCTGGGAACCTTTGACTAAGTTTCACGATGATCAATCCGAACAGAAAAGAGATTGCTCCCCCTAAAAAAATACTTATCCATACATCTGGACTACCACTGGCCTCTACAATGGTCCGAGGAAGCGTAAGTACCCCTGCCGCAATCGTATAATTGGCTAGAATGATCGTCGCTTGAACTGCAGTAATTCGGTCCTTTACCTCGGCGCTCATGTTCTCTTCCTCCTTTACCTAGACTTCTCACCCTTTACGCAAGGGGTCCTTTGGTTTCAAAAACGTAGGTCGCCCTGTTAGAAATTGAAAAGGCATACGGAATATAAAATCCTTCCAATTCACCATCTTATTTGGGACTGCCAGACCTAGATAAGGAATACCAAAACTCTTCAGCTTAATTAAATGACTACTAAGCAAGAGAAAAAACAGTACAACTCCGTATAATCCAAAAATGGCTGCAAAAAACATGGCTGCAAAACGGAGCATACGAAGCGTCATCCCAGCACTATACATGGGCATAGAGAAGGAAGAAACAGCCGTAACTGATACTACAATCACTAAAATCGGACTCACAATTCCAGCCTCTACCGCGGCTTGACCGATGATCAGACCGCCCACAATTCCCATCGCCGGACCGATAGGTTTAGGCAAGCGAAGCCCAGCCTCTCGTAAGATTTCAATCGAGACCTCCATAATCAAGGCTTCTATTAACACAGTGAAGGGAACGCCTTGCCGGGAGGCGATAATAGAAATGGCTAGCTTCGTTGGAATTAAGCCTGGCTGGAACGAAAGGAAGGAAATATATAGTGCCGGAGCAAAAAGTGATATCAATGCCGCAAAAAAACGCAAAAGACGTAGCATCGATCCTACCATCCAGCGATCGTTATAATCCTCTGGCGATTGCAGTAACATCCCGAAGGTTACCGGCATAATCAATGCAAAGGGTGTACCGTCAAGTAAAATAGCTACTCTTCCTTCCAAAAGTGCTGCCATTACACGGTCCGGCCTTTCCGTATTCTGAATCTGTTGGAAAGGACTATAGCCATTATCTTCGATCAATTGCTCAACATAACCAGATTCTTGAACATCATCTAAATCTATCGTTCTAATTCTTCGTTTGACCTCTTCTACAAGTTCATCATTCGCAATATCCTTGATATAGGCTAGGATCAATTCCTTCTGCATTCTCTTTCCTACAGTAAAAGAAATCATAGCTAGTTCTGTACTCTGTCCGTGTCTACGCAGCATCGCTGTGTTATCGCTTAATGTCTCGTTAAATCCGCTTCGCGAGCCCCGCAAGACTCCTTCAGATTCTGGCTCCTGAATCCCTCTTGTATTCCCCTTAGGACTACTGAGTACAAAAGCCTTAGATATCCCCTCCACGAGCAGCACGGCAGATCCAAATAACACCTTCTGAAGGGAGAGGTATGCATTATCCGTAAGCTCAACTTCCGAGATAAGCAGGATCTCGTGGATGAGAATATCTTGTAGATCTTTCGCAGCCGGTACGGAATTCATATCCTTAAAAGGCTGATACGCATTCATTAACGGCTTCAATATATTCTGATCCATTTTGTCTTTGTCCGTTAGCCCGTCTACGTAAAAAAGTGCTGCTCTTGTCTTTATGCTTCCGATTCGCAACTCCCTTACATTCACATCATGCATATCGGCGCTGATCTCTCTGAATTTCTGCAAATCATCCTCAAAATGGCCACTATAAGTTATTCTTTTCCCCTTATCCTTAGTTACTACATTCGAGCTAGACTGCTTCACCGGCCCTTCTAAAATGCTTGTTTCTCCAGAGTTTTCTACGGAAGAAACACCTCCACCTTTGCTGCCAGTAGCTTTTTCCGCTCTAGTCGTTATCCTGTCTTCTTTAGCTTTAGCCCAGCTTATTGTACGAAGCAGGAAGAAAGGGACACAGAAAATCATAATCCCTTGGAAAACCACACCCCAACTTGGAATTAATTCTATTACCTCATTCCACACCCCTAACACCTCCTTTATAGCTGTGACCGTATTTTTTACCGAAGATGGATAATTCATGCATACAAAAAAGACCCCACAGTATGGGGTCTCCCTAAGTTAAACTTCATATGTTCTTATACCTCTATTGTATCTGTAAAGTGTCGGATGCTAGCTTTGGACGTTCGGCTGACGTAATTAAAGTTTATTGCGGCATCATGCGAGTGGTGATCGCGATGCGATTCCATGCATTGATTGTAACAATTGCCATGATGATCTCGCCAAGTCGCTTAGTATCGAAATGGCGCTCCGCTTCCGAATAGACATCGTCCGGTACATGTCCTTGCGTCACGAGTGTAACTGATTCGGTCAGCGCAAGCACTGCACGCTCCTCGTCGCTGTAGAACGGCGCTTCACGCCATGCGTTCAGCATGTAGATGCGCTGTTCCGACTCGCCTGCCTTGCGGGCATCCTTCGTATGCATATCGATGCAGAAGGCGCAGCCATTAATTTGTGATGCTCTGATTTTGATTAACTCCAATAACGACTTCTCCATGCCTGTCGATTGTACGAACGCTTCAAGACCCATCATCGCTTTGTATGCGACTGGAATTTCACCGGCCAGATCCATTCTTTGTTCCATGGGGATAGCTCCTCTCCGGCTGTAGACCGGTTATCTTTTGATTGTTTCACTAATAAGACAATGCAAAAGCTCCGTTTGTGACAGGTTACCCCATTCGTTGTAATTTATCGGGATTGAGTACGATATAAATATGCTCGATCCGCTCCCCGGCCGCATCAAGCTGGAAGCTGATTGTCTTAAGCGGCCGGCCATCCCGATAGATGACGATGCCCAGCTGGCCGTTAAGTAGCACCATCCTTTGCGAATCTCCGAGGAATCCCTTCGTAATGACGCCTCCAATGAAAGCTTGAACACGATCTCTGCCCGTAATAGTGAAGATCGCTGCGCGAACTTTACCGCCGCCGTCCGACGTAAGCAGCGCGTCCTCGGTCAGCAGGCTGACAAGCGCATCGACGTTGCCGCCTCGAGCAGCTGCGAGGAATGCTGTCGCAAGAGGTGTTGCCTGAGCCGTGTTGTTTGGCAGAACTGGCGATTGTTGATGCAGCTTATCATTAGCGCGGCTAAATATTTTTCGACAGTTGGCTTCTGATTTTCCTAATACATCGGCAATTTCGCTATATTCGAAAGCGAAGGATTGGCGCAAGATGAAGACGGCTCTCTCGACAGCCGATAAATGTTCCAGCATGACGAGCAGGGCGTAGGATACATTTTCATCGTGATCGAAAAGATCAGCAGGATTATCGCCGCCTCCATTCGTAAAGCTGACGAGCGGCTCCGGCAGCCATGTGCCGACATATTGCTCTCTCCTTATACGAGCGGATTGCATATAGTTGATGCAACGATTTGTTGTCATACGGATTAAGTAAGCTTTCGGATGGGTGATATCTATTGTTTGTAGCTTGCTGTACTCGATGAATACGTCTTGAACGAGGTCCTCTGCATCTGCTATAGAGCCGGTCATACGGTAAGCGATTGCTTTCAGCAGAGAGTGATAGTTGGTATATGCGACCTGAAAATCCATACGTGCTAGACTCCTTCCAAAGCTGTGCCTTTCATACCGTCACGGCTCACCGCGGCGTCTACATCGTTCAGCGGATGATCAACAATGTAGACGCTCTCCTAGGGCTTCATGTCTAGCCTATTTAGTGCACGCAGGAAAATATCCGGATGAGGCTTCTTAATGCCTTCTCAGCTTGAGATTAATATAGCATCAAAATACAACTAAATTCCAATTCCCTATGCTAGAATAACCTTGTTCAATATCCCTTGGTAGGCTGCTATCGGACGTAAGCCAACCAACTTTTCCATTGGCTGCCCATCTTTATATACAATGACTGTAGGCATCCCCATAACACCAGCTTCCCCAGCCAGATCCGGCAATTCGTCACAATTCACCTTCACAATAGAGACATCGTCTCCATATTCCTGATGAAGATCTTCCAAAAGAGGCAACAGCACCTTGCAAGGGGGACACCATGGCGCACCGTAATCTACCAAAACCGTTCCACCACCGCGAATCTCTGCTCGTACCCAATCAGCGCTATCTGCATTTGTAATAGCCATTTGTCATTCCTCCTCAAAGTTTTCAACTCCAGCAGTACCTACTCCAAACTCTCCAGTGTACATGCCTCTAAACTACTCTCGTTCTGCTCTTGCAAGATAGAGGCCATTCTTTCTTCCAAATTGCGTTTGATCTGATTCAGTTCTACAAGCTGACGTTCAATATCCTCAAGCTTGCTACGGTATAGTGGCATCACTTCTGCGCAGAAAGCTTCTTTGTTCTTCAAAACACAATGTAGAAAGCCCGCGATCTGCTCTGTGGACAGACCCAGGTTCAAATATAATTTTATCGTTTCTACCGTCTCCACAGCGAGCGGAGAGTACTCCCGATATCCGTTGGCCTGACGGATCGGTGAAATTAATCCCTGACTCTCATAATAACGAATTGAACGGACGCTTACGCCCGTCAGTTTAGCAAGCTCACCTATTTTCATAGCAATCTCCCCGGGGTTCATGAGAATTGTTCTACACCAGTATAAACCCTTACATCAATGTAAGAGTCAACAAAAAAATCCAACCGTAATTATCCCACAGTTGGACTCATTTATAATCTTACAACAAGTATATCCGCCGCTTTTATTCTACAATAATCCTGCTGCCCAAAGCCCACCTCTACGAATCATTTCGCGGAATGGTTCTACTGAGAATGAAGGTAAATGATGCCCTGGCATTAAATAAACAACCCGGCCCAAGCCAAATTCGTGACACCAAGCCGCTTGGCGCATAGCTCCCTCATGAGAATATTCAGCGAGCACCGTCGTTTCGAAATAAGGATGCATCTCAAAATAATACGGCTCATCCTCAATTACAAATTCTTCAATTCCCTGCATAATGGGATGCTCTCGTGCGGGTATGGACATCTGCAGCGAAGTATACTCTGGATGATGGGTGAAATGTGCGCCCAGCATAGCACCAAGCTCCTGATTGCGCTGTAAGGAAATTCCGTTATGTACCACTAGTAGTCCGCCCCCGCCAGCCACATAAGATAGCAAAGCACCACTTTGTTCCGCGGGGATTTTGTCATCAGAAAATTCAGTGTAGGAGATTACCAGCTTGTAGTCAGACATCGTTTCTTTATTGAGAAGTGCATAATCCTCTGAAGAAAAAACCTGTAAGTCATTCGCAAGGATTTGTTCGATCTCCCGGTCCACGCCAGCAAAGGGGTGATATTTAACCTCCGAGTAGCTTCCTAGTGCGAGTGCTTTTAGTGTAGACATGTTATCAGCGCCTTTCTTCTTATCTATTTTGAAATATCCGTTCTACCACGGCCATGAGCTGCCATCCGTATCCAGATAGGCCGGTTCCTCGCCCATATATTTTTTATAATCCAGAACAAGGTCGATAATCTGCTCCGCGGACTGTTCAGGAGTCATTTGCGCTTGCTCATCCTTCTTACCATGCATATAAGTCTGCAGCCAGCCAGGATGGAACACCATTACTTGACCGCCAAGCGTTTTCAGATGATTATGCATCAAGGAGGACTGCATATTCAGTGCTGCCTTCGACATACAATAGCCATACATGTTGATACGCTTATTTCGGGTAATACTGCCTGCCTCCGATGAAATATTGACGATTAATTTATCCTCACTTTGTAGTAATAGTCCCATCAGTGCATTGCTGACTCTTAACGCGCCAAGCGTATTTACATTATATATTTCTGCCATGCCTTCATCATCCAGCTCCACCAGCACAGTAGCATTATCAGCAGAACGAATAATACCTGCATTATTAATAATCATATCGACATATCCAGTTTTACTGGCTATTACTCTTGCAGCCTGCTTTACACTATCTTTATTGCTGATATCTAGGGGGATAAGCTCCAACTGTTCAGGATATCGCTCTTTAAGCGCTTTCAAATCTTCTGATTCTTTCAAAAACTGTCCTGCAAATACTGAGAACTGGTTGGCCAGCAACGAACGTACAAGCGACAGTCCAAGCCCCCGATCAGCTCCAGTTACACATGCAACTCTCTTCATTCTTCTGAACACTCCTATCTCGTAGCGATATAGTTAGGCATGTTGCTTCTTTTCACCTTAGCATGCTGTACTCTTTTTTTCAACGCGATTGGTTTCAGGTATATCGCCTCTTGTGCAAGCCTTTCAGAATCCTTTTTATTTTAATTTTGATATATGTTACAATCATGATTACAGGTTGTTAACAACACAATTGTTAGCAAAATAACGATCCCAGGAGGGTGATATCTATGTCTATTCAACAACTCCATACGCTGGAGGATCTTGAGCAATATGTAGCTAAGCCTGGCAAGAAGCTGCTGTTCAAACACAGCACGACCTGCCCGATTAGTGCTAAAGCTAATGAAGAGTTTCAGGCTTATCTGAAGGATGCGGATACTGCCGCTGCAGTGGTCTTAGTCATCGAGGATCGTTCCGTTTCCAATCAAATTGCTGAGGATTTTGGCATCAAACATGAATCTCCACAACTCTTCCTGCTTGAGGACAATGAGGTTCGCTGGAACACTTCCCACTGGAAAATTACAAGAGATGCTATCAAAGAGGCTGTGAACCAATGAGTGAGCCAGTGATTGTCTATTCAACCGCAGGGTGCAGTGACTGTAATTTGGTTAAAAATTATCTTACGGAGCAGGGTGTCCCTTTTGAAGTAAGAGATGTTATGACCAGCACAGTCTATCAAGAGGAAGTTGAGAAGTTTGGATTCATGGGTGTTCCTGTCACTGTAGCAGGGGATCAAGCGATCAAGGGATTTAATCTTCCTGCGCTCAAAGCACTCATCGAAGCTGCCCAATAATTAAGCCATTAAACTATTCAGTACATGATGTAATTCATAGCTGTAAAAAAAGGGTATCCTCATAGCCAATCGGCTTGAAGGTACCCTTTTTCAAAATATAAGAATCTATAATTTTCACGCTATACATTATTCTTATATTTCTCGCATAAACGCTTACCGTCCTTTAGGGACGCCGAAGGCGTTTTTACTTGTTAGTCATAGTCTATGCTTCCTCACGTATGAGATCTGCCACGACCAGCACATCCACGTTTCTGGCAGAACGCAGAATCTGCTTGGTAACATCGCCGCGAATACTTTTTCGAAGCCATGAGCGTTGTGATTGACCGATAATAATCTGAGTACTCTGCAAAGCTTGAGATCTTTCAAGCAACAAGAACGCCACTCGTGCAGGAAGTACGTTAGGAATCATCTTGAACGTTCCACCCAGTCGTTCCGTCAACTCCTTTAAATCATTTATACGTTTATCATATACGGATCCATTTTGTTTAAATTCCTGCACATACGTAACATACCAGCAAGCTTTTAGACGATATGCAATCCGAAAACCACGCCGAATTAAACGCTCCGCATGATCCCCCAAGGTGATACACACATATATAACTTCCTGACGCCGCCAAGGTCCCCGTAACGAACCAACACGTTCCCAAGATTCTAGCCTTTCATCAACATCATCAGCAATTTCCCGCAACGCCAGCTCCCGAAGGGCGATCAAATTCCCGATTTTGAAAAAAGCCCCCAGCGCCTGATCCACCTTGGCCATGGCATATATTTTTCCATCCTTCATTCGCTCTTGAAGTGTTTTGGGGGATACATCGATAAGTTCTACCTCATTAGCCCGCTGTAGAATGCTGTCCGGAAAAGTCTCTCTTACTCTAACGCCTGTAATTTGCTCTACTGCGTCATTCAGACTTTCTAAATGCTGCACATTCACGGTAGAGATCACAGATATTCCTGCATCCAGCAGCTCCATAACATCCATATACCGCTTCTTATGTTTGCTGCCTGGCATATTGGTATGAGCGAGTTCATCCACTAGCACGACTTCTGGATTACGCTTAATAATTGCTGCCGTATCCATCTCCTCAAGGATAGTCCCGCGGTACTCCATACGTAGACGCGGAAGGGTCTCCAAATCGCCGATTTGTTCAAGGGTTTCTTTGCGGCCATGTGTCTCCAGGAGCCCTATCACGACATCGATCCCTCTCTTCAAGAGATCGTTCCCTTCACGCAGCATCTTGTAAGTCTTGCCCACACCGGGAGCAGCCCCAATGTATACCTTAAAGGTTCCTCCGCGAATCGCATCGATTTTATCCTTTACTTCCTGACTGCTTAACCTGTGATAGGCATCCGCTTTCCGTTCATTACGAGTCTGCCGGGTTGGAAGTACACGTTCTCCCTCACGATCTGCGCGATCCGCCACGAAGAACACATCCACACCTCGGATTTGCTTCAGTAACGAATTGGCGATCGAGCCTTTCCATAATTCCTGCCAAGCGGTCTGCTTGGAGTGTCCCATAACGATTCGGGTAATATTATGCCGGGTTGCGTATTCTACCAACAGTCGAGGGATCTCCCGCTTCGTGCGAAAGGTAATCTCCTCCATAGAGGCACCAATCTTCTCGGTCAGCTTCCAGAGGGAACGCTTAAAGGTAGCTGCTTCCTTAGAAAGGGTGAGACCCTGCTTCCAGAATGACACCACTGACAGATCCCCATTTAACCGCTTGGCAATCTGCTGTCCACGTCGGATATGGATCGAGCCGTTCCAATAATACTGCGCAGATACCAACACCTTTTCTGCGATCCCCGAAGCTCCCTGCAACCCTTGTTCTTCCCGGTGTTTCTCCAGCGAATCATTAACATCCTCAGCAACCATCCGAAGTGCCAGCTCCCGCAGCTTGCTTAAATTACCCTTGTTAAAAAGCGATCTCTGCTGGTGCTTCCCTAAATGTCCATCGGACAAGCGCTGAAGTATCTTTTCTGGAGTCACATCAATTAGAACGATATCATCGGCAAGGGTAAGCACCTCTGCAGGAAGGGAATGCTCTACCTCAATCCCGGTCCACTTCCGCACTAAATCCGCAGCACCCTCCAGTTCGTATACATTTACAGTTGTAATGACACTAATCCCATTGCTCAATAAATATTTGATATCTTCCAGTCTTCCAGACCTCTCCGCACCCTCGCGATTCTGGTGAGCCAAGCCATCGGTTAGCACAACTTCTGGATTACGTGCCACAATAGCAGCTACATCAAGATCCTTCTTCTCTATATCTTTCTGAAACCAATGAATACTTGGTATCCGTTCCAAATCGCCCAGCTGATCCTTAGTTTCTGGACTCTGATTCGTCGAAACCGCACAGATCACAACATCGATTCCCTGCGCTTTTAGTGCCTGGCCCTCACGCAGCATCTGATACGTTTTGCCCGACCCACTGACCGGACCGATATAGATCTTCAGACGTCCCCGATGCAGCTCATAGATAGAGAGCAGCAGCTCCTCCGGCGTCTTCCTCCGGTATGTTCCCATCAAGACCACTCCTTAATAACCCCGATCATGCATGTACCCTTCTGTTCCAAGAAGAAACGACGTTGTCGTCCTTCAAAGATGACAGCCGTTTCTCGTAGAAATATAAGGATGATGTATAATGTGAAACTTATACTTTCTTATATTTTAGAAAGCAAGATATCCCTGCCCGATTCTAGTAATCTGGCAGGGACATTTACTATATTTATTTGTTCGCTAGTTTCAGTAGATCCATGTTCAGCTTCAACACATTGACCCGTTCTTCACCAAACAACCCTAAGTCACGACCCTCGGTATGCTTATTTACGAGCTCTTCCAGCTGCGATGCAGGAATACCGGTTAAATTGCTAATCCGAGGAATCTGCACCATAGCTGAAGCTGGTGTGATATGCGGATCAAGCCCCGAACCCGAGTTGGTGACCAAATCAACTGGCAATTTGTTCACGGGCACATCCGGATTATCGAGCTTCCACTGCGTAATGAAATCCTTTGTCCGCTGCAGCATATCCGGATTGGATGGAGCGTAGTTATTGGAACCTGAAGCTTCTGCTTTATACTCAATACTAGACACACGACCATGAAATAAAGCTGGATTCGTAAAGTTCTGCCCGATGAGTTCCGAGCCTACAACTACTCCAGCATCATTCTTAAGCAAGCTGCCGTTCGCCTGTGACGGCATTAGAACCTGGGCAAGCGCTGTAGTTGTCAGAGGATAGATCACTCCGCAGAGAACAATAAATACTAAACTTAGTCGCACAATAATAAAGAAATAAGCACCTTTCGATGATGATAACTGCTCTTCAGTGTCCTCCATGGAGTTTCCGTTATTCACGATGCTCTCACCCTTTCAATGATTAGTCAACACGTCGTTAAATCCATACACTTACGATCATATCAATGAGCTTGATGCCAGCAAATGGAACAACCACTCCGCCTAGCCCATAGATAAATATATTACGTCCAAGCAGCTTCGTAGAGCTCATAGCTTTATACGACACACCCTTCATAGCCAGTGGGATGAGCAGCGGAATAATAATCGCATTAAATATTAAGGCGGATATTATAGCCGAGCTTGGCGAGCCTAGTCCCATTACATTCAGGGCTTCCATTTCAGGAATGGCGAGCATGAACATCGCCGGAATAATAGCGAAATACTTCGCGATATCATTCGCGATACTAAAGGTTGTTAACGCGCCCCGCGTCATCAGCAGCTGTTTACCAATCGCTACGACCTCTATAATCTTCGAAGGGTCAGAGTCCAAATCGACCATATTTGCTGCTTCCTTAGCAGCTGTAGTGCCGCTATTCATGGCTAAGCCCACATCAGCTTGTGCTAGGGCAGGGGCATCATTTGTACCATCCCCAGTCATGGCAACCAGCTTACCCTCGTTCTGTTCGCGGCGAATGACTGCTATTTTATCCTCAGGTGTACTTTCAGCGATGAAATCATCTACCCCCGCTTCACGGGCAATCGTAGCTGCGGTCAGCGGATTGTCACCCGTACACATGATGGTCTTGATCCCCATTTTCCGCAGCTCATCAAACCGCTCTTTCATGCCTGGCTTTACGGTATCCTTCAAGTAAATAAGTCCATAGATCCGATTGTCTACCGCAACTGCTAACGGGGTCCCCCCCATCCGGGCGATGGCATCAGAATTACTGTCGAGGTTCGCGGGAATGACACCGCCTTTCGACTGTATCCATTTCTTCACGGAGTCTACCGCACCTTTGCGTACGCAGCGTCCATCTTGCAGGTCAATACCACTCATCCGAGTTTCGGCCTTAAACTCTACGAATTCGCCACCTTCAGCAAGCTTGCTGTCATAGCTGCGTTCCAGCTTTTTGGCCAGCTCAATTACAGAACGTCCCTCAGGCGTCTCATCCTTTAGGGAACTGATGGCCGCCCATGCCGTAAGCTCCGCTTCGGATTCATTTCCGACTGGTACAAATTCACTCGCCATCCGGTTCCCAAAGGTAATCGTACCGGTCTTATCTAGGATCATCGTATTAATATCGCCGGCAGCCTCAACTGCCTTACCTGACATGGCGAGTACATTAAACTGGGTCACCCGGTCCATACCCGCTATTCCGATTGCGGAGAGTAGCCCCCCGATTGTTGTCGGAATCAGACAGACCAACAAGGCGATCATGACGGGAATATCAAGATCAACACCTAGATAAGTTGCAATCGGCCGCAAGGTCACTACTACAATCAAGAAAATCAGCGTCAGACTGATCAAAAGCGTATTTAGCGCGATTTCATTAGGTGTCTTCTGACGTTTCGCCCCTTCAACGAGGGAAATCATCCGATCTAGAAACGACTCACCAGGATCACTAGTAATTCTGACTTTGATCTCATCACTGACGACCCGCGTGCCGCCTGTAACGGAACCAAAGTCCCCACCAGCTTCCTTGATTACAGGTGCAGATTCACCTGTAATCGCTGATTCATCTACGGAAGCCAGCCCTTCAATCACTTCACCGTCACCAGGGATGAGTTCACCCTGACTGACGATGACGATATCCCCTTTACGCAGTTCGGAGGAGGATACTGTTTTCACCGACCCTCCAACCAGTTTGTTAGCTGTGATATCTTGTTTTGTTTTTTTGAGCGAATCGGCTTGGGCTTTACCCCGGCCTTCCGCCAGTGCTTCAGCGAAGTTCGCAAACAGCACTGTAAATAGCAGAATGAACAACACTGTGATATTGAAGCCTTTCGATTGCTCTGCATTAAAATATCCAGGAGCCAGCACCATGAGGAGGACAATGATCGTACCGACCTCTACCACGAACATGACTGGATTTTTGATTAGCGTTACTGGGTTAAGCTTTATAAAACTATCCTTTACAGCGCTAAGGAGTATGGGTCCCGTCAGCAGCTTTTTTCTTTTTACAGTACTCATCTTATTCTCCCTCTTCCTACCGTAAGGTTAGATATTCTGCAATGGGGCCGAGTACAATGACCGGCAGGAACGTCAACGCACCGATAATCACTACTGTACCAATCAGAATTCCCGTAAACAGTCCATTGTCTGTGCGGAACGTGCCAATCGTCTCAGGAACCGGCTTCTTCTTAAGCAGAGAACCTGCTACCGCCAGCATTGCAATGATAGAGACATAACGACCTAGCAGCATGACAATCCCAGTTGTGACATTCCAAAAAGTTGTATTGTCTGCAAGCCCTTCAAATCCTGAACCATTGTTCGCGGCAGAAGAGACATATTCATATAACACTTGGCTGAGTCCATGGAATCCAGTGTTCGTAATTGCCCCTTGCCCCAAATCGGTCAGGAACGCAGCTGCGGTTGGCACAAGGATAATGAACGGATGCACAAGGATCGCAATGGCAATCAGCTTCATCTCCTTGGCCTCTATCTTCCGTCCGAGGAACTCCGGTGTCCTGCCGACCATCAGACCGCACAGGAAGACACCCAGAATCGCATACATCAGCATATTGATCAGTCCGACACCTTTACCACCGAAGACATTGTTGAGCATCATCAGTGCAAGAGGCGTAATACCTCCCAGCGGCGTCAGCGTATCATGCATATTGTTAACACTACCTGTCGTAGCTGCGGTTGTTACTGAAGTAAACAAGGAAGACTGCGGTATGCCGAAGCGTACCTCTTTACCTTCCATGCTACCTTGTGAAGATTCGATTCCTAGTGCATTGATCGCCGGATTACCTTTTGATTCAGCATAGAAGTTTAGGCTTAATAGCAGAACAAATAAGGTCATCATTGCGGTAAAAATTACCCAGCCCTGACGTTTGTTCTTGGCAAACAATCCGTACATATAAGGGAGCGAAGCTGGCAGCATCCACATAGAGAGAATCTCCAGAACGTTCGTAAGTGGATTAGGGTTCTCAAAAGGATGTGATGAATTGGCTCCGAAGAAGCCGCCACCATTGGTACCCAAATGCTTGATCGATTCCAGAGAAGCTACTGGACCGATAGCGATTTGTTGCGTTTGTCCCTCTAGTGTAGTGACTTCAAGTGATGGCTTGAGCGTTTGTGGCACATGTAGTCCTACGAGTACCAATGAAACCAGCAGAGCTAGAGGAATGAATACACGAATATGTGCTTTAACGAAATCCTCGAAGAAGTTCCCGACTGATTTCCGTCCTGTGATTCCTCTGACAAAGGCAACCGCAACAGAAAATCCGCTCGCTGCAGACGTGAACATCATCATCGTGATGACAGCCATTTGTGAAAAATACGAAAGTCCCGTCTCCCCGCTGTAATGCTGCAGGTTTGTATTAGTCATAAAGCTGATCACCGTATTGAACGAAAGCGTCTGTTCCATATCCGCAATTCCATTCGGATTTAGCGGTAATCCCCGCTGCAATCGAAGAAAGATATAACTGAAAGTAACCAGTACGATATTCGTTAAAACAAAGCTAAGCGCATACTTTTTCCAGGACATACCGTCCCGTTTTTTCAGGCCGATCAGCTTATAAATTCCTTTTTCCATGCCTCCAAACCATCGATCCGTACGGTTCGGTTCATTAGAAAATACATAATATAAATACGTGCCCATCGGCTTAACCAGCAAGATAAGAATTACGATTACAGCAACTATTTGCAAAATGCCCATGAATGCCCCTCCTTAAAATTTCTCCGGATGAATCAATGCGTAAACCAGATATACAAACAACAGTAGGGTAACAGCGATTACTAGAATCACAACTTATCCCTCCCTGTATCCTCAACTACACCTGCGCACCAGCGCATAAATCCATAAAACAACCCGTAAATTACAGCTAACGAAGCTACCATATACAGATCCATCATATCTCCCGCACTCCTTCTTTTATCCTTGATGAGGTGATTTATCGATTAGAAAATCAGCATCACCACTGTGGGAATAGATTACATAACTTGCACCAAGTCTTTTATAGACCAATCTAGGATTTATTGAGCTTGTGATTACAAAAATCGGCTGCGTCGTCCAAGTGCGGCACATCTGAATGTAGCGGCAGCATAACGTAAAGCTGCTCTCGAACAGATATACCCGTCCTACCGGGAACGGCGGGCGAAACCAAGTATTCTGATGGCGGGTATCAACTAGAACGACTTGTTCAATCCCCATCTCTTCGAGTAGGGCCTTCTCAGGCAAGTTGTTGGTCAATCCGGCCATCTTAATGCCTCTGAATTTTAGAAGCTTAATAAAATGTTCGCCTGCCTTCGTTGGCGCACATACCAGTACATATTCATTCTGATCTGTCATCTCTTATTCTCCTCAAATGCTTTGCTTGTAAGATCAGAGCTTGATCACCCTGATCTTGAAAGAAAAGCTACCGCTAATGATGAATATAACGACCTCTTCGTGAGGTTTTCCATAAATGCTTTGCTTAAAAAAGCACAGCAAAAAGCCACAAAGGATTCTCCTCTGTGGCTCGCTAGCGGTCACATTGCACTCATCCTCTCTCCATACGCTTACGAGGTTAGCTGTCGGATTCGGGCGGTGAGAGTCGCCCTACCTGTATAGATGCGAGCTCACTCGCATCTTCTACAGGATTCACCCCATAACCGGCTTCCGACTCTCACATCGTCTGCCGATTGTTGGTTCCCCCGCTTTCCTTATCGGAAATTAAGCGGATCAAATATTCGATTGTTGTTGAAACAGGAGTAATCATACCCTTATGCAGGAAGAATTGTAAAACCTGATTGATGCCAAAATAATGCAAATTAAAAACTATTTTCGCGTTGGATAGCGCTTACTTGATATCCAATCTCTCTATATCTCTTGTTTACTCGAGTTTTAATCCATTAGCGAAAAGCGGGCATACCATGTGATTTTATTCACCACAAATGTAGAAATCTCAAAAAATCGCCTTTATAGGTAAGAAAACAAGAAGTCGAGATTAAGCGAGGAAGAAGCCCGATAACTCGCAATAAATACCTATTTGGTTCCCTTTTCCGTCGTAGTAGGCAGGATTTGGTTTAAATCGCGCTCAAAAGAACACTTTCTGTTTTTACAGAAACACCTTGAAAAGAGTATGATTCGGGTTGAATCTATTTCACAAAATACATTCAACGCTGAGTTCCTGTATTTGCAGGGAACGGGGGAACCATCAGGCCACATGGCCTACTTGGGGTGAATCCGAAGGAGACTGTTCAAGTCTCACATAGGTAGGGCGACTCTCACCGTCCGAATCCGACAGCTAACCTCGTAAGCGTAAAGAGAGAGACCCTTGATCCGCCACGCTTTGGCACAGGTATGTGTATACCTGTATTCCAAAACCGCAGCAGAGGTCCTCCTCTTGCTGCGGTTTTTGCGTTACCTGAATCTATAGGGTGATAGCATGCTGGACGGGGTGAAAGGAATGAAACACTATTATTGGGGAACTCAGCAAGGGCTACTTGAGCCGATAAGTCTAAATTATGTTTGCTTTGGAGCGTTGTGGTTCGAAGAGGATCATCACAGAACTATTGTCGGCTATGCTTTTGGTCAGAAGCAGATTGAATCACTTCGCCATTTCAGCAGCCCATCTACCTGTGAATACTGTATGGACCGAACAATTATATACGAAATATATAAAAATATCCGAGAAAAGCAACAGCTGCAGGATTGGTCAGCACACCAACGTTTTCCGTGGCTCACCGCTTTTAAGGAACCGTGGAAAGACGTTGCAGTCGGTTGGTACGTAATGAGATCTCGCAACACCTTCCCCTTACATTTATCCGTTATACGCAAACAGAAATTCCGACTATGGCTGGAGCATGCCGCAGTCTGTGAGAATGAAGCTGAAATGCTCGCCTGTATAGAGAAGGCTAACGACATTCACCATGTAGATCTTAAGCTTTTGGAAACCTAAGGAGGAGAAACCTGTCATGGACCAGCGAAGACTATCTCGCATAGAAGTATTCGTCTTTGATTCACCTGAGCCTATTCACTATGGAATGGAGGCTGATCAAGGTAGCCGTTATGGCATCCTGAAACTTACCTGTAAAGGAGGTAGCAGCTGGGGGGCATGTCTTATCTCTGCCAATACCAAAACTTTCGACCTTATTAAATGGAGTTCTTTTCTCAGAATGATATATCATTGCCGGCTAGAGGAAGCGATAGATAAAGTACGTACCCATGGTTCAGAGTGGGATCAGACTCAGTTTGAGCTAGTGCAAGGTGCTTTACAGGATTTAAGAGCCAAGCTGCAGGGTAAATCCTTGGCAGGGCACATTGAGCAAGGTCGTCTGTACAGAGCTGTCGCTGGTGGGAGAGATTCCAAAGGAGGGCGGCTATATTATAAACCATCCAGTGTTGCGCTTCAAAAACATAGTTATCCAGAACCTGATACCGCCGAGCTTATCAACAAATCCATTTCTTACTTTTCTATACTATAGGTTCATCCCATAACCCATTCTGAAAGGATCGTGTTTATCATGCCTGACCCCTTACCTGCCGAATCCCCCCGTAGAACTATATTTGCAGAGTGTGTTCAAAAGTGTACGAATGATATCTATACGCTCAGTTCCATGTTGTTACAACAATCAGCAGAAGCCGAGAAGGTTACTATCCGTACTTTTAAAGAGCTTCATAAAATATTCCGTCAAAAAAGCTTTGACAGCCAGCTATTCTCTATCGAAGCTTACCGCTCTTGTATCCGACAATGCGCCGATTATTACGCATGCCGGTCTCTCCTGTCTGCCAAGGCATTGCCTTGGGAGGAACAGCTTATAAAAACGATGTGGTATGGCCTAAAGCTATCTTTACCTCAAATAAGCATCATCCTGCAAAAGAGTGTTCCTGTACTAAAAGCGCAGCTTAGGCGTGTGCGGGAGCAACTGACTGCTCCAGAGGATTTGCTGCCTAGTGGTAATCTATCCGTTGTCTAATCCCTCAAAAGGAAACGACATTTGAGTGTACGGAGGATATATTGGACTCAGGAGCCCTGGAGTCCGCAACTATCTTCCAAATAACTTTTACGATACGTACTCAAAAAAGAAAAAAGCCACGGCATCTGCCGCGGCTTCCTTATTTCCTACTATTACGCTTTACTCTTACGCGCCTTACCGTACATCCACAATCCCGCAATCATCCCTACCATGGCAATACCAGTCAATACACCTTGAGTGAAATCCATAACAGCGGATCCATCTGAATGGAGCATTCTACTAACCGTAGCCAGAGATACCGAACTCATTAAAAGCATCATATTGTATTGTTCACTTTTAGTCATGATTACCACTCCTTAAAAGTTTATATGAAGCCACTTAGATCTTGTAAGCCTTCATCGCTTTTCTGATCTCTTTAATACTTGGACGTTTGCCGTACATCAATACGCCTGTGCGATAGATCTTGGCAGCCAACCATCCAAAGATGAACGTGGTAACAAGCAGGATGGCTAATGATACAATAACTTGCCAGATCGCTACTTCACCAACACCAATTCGGAGCAGCATGGTCAATGGAGAGGTGAACGGTACATAACTCGCTACCTTAACCAGCAGAGTATCCGCATTGGAGATACTGAACAGTGGAACATAGAATGCTACGAAGCCTAACATCATAATCGGCATAACTGCTTGGCCAAGATCCTCTGTACGGCTGACAATCGAACCTACAGCTGCATACATCAAGGCATAGAGGAAATAACCCAGTACATATAGAACAATTCCATAAAGCAACAAGTTAATATTAAGCTGGCCTAAATCCAGGTCTAAATCTTTCAAAATCGTTGCATTATGCGGAAGCTTAAGATTGACAACTACCGCTGCGATAATGACGCCAATTTGTAATAATCCTACTAAGAAGACACCGATAACTTTACCGAACATTTGCGCTAAAGGTGAGGCACTTGTAATCAGAATCTCCATGATCCGTGAGCTCTTCTCTGAAGTAATCTCAGCTGCGATCATATTACCGGTCATCATGATAGACATGAAGAACAGCATAAGCATGGCGTATACAATGACGTAATTAATAGGTGGAGCGGATTCCTGCGACGCATCCTTATCTCCCGCAGTCCCATCAGGGTTGAGCTGCTGAGTAGCTATCTGTACCGGTGTTGACATAGCAGCAATCTGCTCCTGCGTCAGCTTGTCGCCAACGATGAACTGGGTGTTGGCCTGCTGAAGAGCATTTTGGAGATAGATTTGCACATCGCCCTTCAATTCACCATTTTCACTATGATAAGTAACGGGTGGAAGTCCTTCGCCAGCAGGTTCTGCAAAAGTAACGTACCCCTCTACAGTCCCTTCATCTAAAGCTTTCTTTAGCTCCGCATCGTCGGCAGAAGTATATTGCACAACTTTTGCCTGCGGCATTCCTTCAGGTGAAGTATATGCCTTCAACAACTCTGCAGCCTGATTTCCCTCTTCCGCGATCACAGCAATTTGAGTCTCTGCGTTTGTTTTAGAATCACCCTTAAACTGATCGATGATGTACGGAAGATTCATCCCAATGCTGAGCAGCAACACTAGAATTAATGTAGTAATCATGAATGATTTCGTTCTTACTTTATTTTTAAAGGTAAAGCCAATAATTGTCCCCATCTTATTCATGAGATTCACCCACCGCTCTGATAAAGATTTGATTTAACGTTGGTTCCTTAATTTCAAAATGCTCCACTTCACCCTGTGCCATCGCCTGCTGTAGGATACGTTGTGCTGCGCCGATCTCACTGATGGACAACAGATAACCTCGCTCCTGTCGCTGTACTGCTGTTACACCTGCAATTGATTCTAGACCGGTCACTTCGTTATCCGTACGCAACAATACTTGTTCACGAGGATACCCACTCTTAATCGTACGAATATCGCCCTGCACGACAGTATTGGAACGATCCAAAATCGTAATATTACGGCAAAGCTCTTCAACATGCTCCATCCGGTGAGTAGAGAATAAGATACTCGTTCCTTGATCACGTAATTCTTTTACCGTATCTTTCAGTAGTTCCACGTTAACAGGGTCCAAGCCACTGAAGGCTTCATCAAGGATGAGAATTTGCGGCTTATGAACGACTGCGGCGATAAAGCCCATTTTCTGCTGATTCCCTTTGGAGAGCTCTTCAATCTTCTTATTGTAATAATCCGGAACCTCAAACCGATCGAGCCAGTAGCGAAGGCTCTTATCTGCATCACTAGCCGACATCCCGCGCAGACGTGCCAAGTAGACGATTTGATCGCTTACCTTTACCTTTGGATATAATCCTCTTTCTTCGGGCAGATAGCCCATGGTTTGCTGAAGTTCGCTGTTATACGGCTTTCCATTATACAAAATATTCCCGCCATCAGGGTATATTAGGCCAAGCACCATGCGCATGGTGGTTGTTTTTCCTGCACCATTTGCCCCAAGTAATCCGTAAATTTCCCCCTTGCCTACCGTTAGGTTAATTCCGTTTACAGCGGTTTTTTCTCCATATTGCTTCATTACACTTTCCAGCTTTAAGGCTTCCATTTCTCTAGTCCCCTCTCTTGTGATCAATCAGGATAGGACGGTGTCCCTGTGTCCATAAACCCAGTATTTCGTCCAATTCTAAACTGCGACTCTTGATAACCTTTACGCCCAAGTCCTGAATGCGTTTCTCGTTCTTAGAAAATTGTTCTATGATAAAAGAAGCTACACCCGGTGTATCCATGGTAAAGTTTATACCTCCCGGTAATTCCGCTGATAACTCAGCAAGCTCCTCTTCACCTGCAACCTGTACCCATACCTCGGTCCAAGTACCGAATAAACTGTCTTTCTCGGCCATACCCAGCAGTTCACCTCTATGCATAAGCACGATATAATCTGCCAACCGCCGTACCTCTTCCACAATGTGTGTCGAGATGATGATCGTAGCGTTGTTCTCATCCATATATTTAAGAAGCGTCTCGATCATAATCTTCCAGGCAAAGGGATCAAGACCTGATGAAGGTTCATCCAATAGCAGCAGACTTGGGCGTGACGCAAGTGCTGCGGCAATTTCGAATTTCCGACGCTCACCCTTTGACATCTTAGAAAGCCTCATATGATATGGAACCTCAAAGCGATCCATTAGATCCTGAAAATACGACTCATCCCAGTTCGGATACCAATGCTGTCGAAATTGAGCTGCCTCTTCTGCATTCCAGTGGTTCTCCTCAGTAATCGACGTCTCAGGAACATAGGCAATGGTCTGCCGCAGCTCCAGAGGCAACCCGCTATTATACCTGTTCTCAAACCAATATATCTCGCCTTCCTCTGGATTGGTCAGCTGCATTAGTAGATTCAGTAGCGTGCTTTTGCCAGATCCATTCTGACCTACCAGGGCTGTAATATATCCTTTAGGCAGATTCATGGTCAGCGGTCCTATCGTCTTGTTTCGCCGTTGTTTAAGTACATTCCGCAATTCTATAGCCATCTGTACCATATGAGTATGCGCCCCCCTTTCATTCCTGTGCTCTATACTTGCGTTCTACAATCTCCATAAAAATCTGCTCAAGTTCATCCTTGCTGCAATGTATCGATCGGCCGATATCCACAGCACTTTCAAGTGCTTTGCCTACCGTGTCCCGTTTGTATTCTTCCATTGCTCCGTCGCCTACATGGGATACAAAGGTACCTGTTCCTTGTCTCGTTCGCAGCAAACCTTCATTCTCCAGATCCTGATATACGCGCCGCACTGTAATTACACTGCATTTCAGATCTCCTGCGAACTCACGAATCGAGGGCAGTAGCGTACCTTCTGTAATGACTCCGCTAATGATTAAGGATCTAAGCTGAGTCTCTATCTGATGATAGAGGGGCTCTGCACTATTTTCGTTGATTTGTACCGGTATCCACATTATTTACACCTCGCCTTCCACTCTAGCGTGCTAGAGCGCAGTCCTTGCCATTCCGATTTTTTATACGAGATTGCGACTCTTCAGTCGATGTATAGTCCATTTAGAGAATAACTGCACAGATATTGTCCCCAGCAGAAGTGACCCCCACATGATCGGAGATAACAGCCCCCACTCCTTGGAATAGGAGATACTGTATAAAAACAAATTGCCTCCCCCAAGTGTAACTAGGAATGATATTCCCCACGATAACACTACGATAAGCAATGTTAGCCATAGATAAGCTTTGCCGCTAAAAAGATACTCAATAAAAATATATAGACCTGAGACCATGAATCCGAAGCCGAGCCATGTAATGGCAAAAGCTATATACGAGGGAACCGCCAGCTCTGTCCGGAAATTTTCCCCTAACAAGTAAACAATACCGAAGAATAACGTACCATTTAGAATAAAGGAGCAAACTCCCTGAAGTTTTCTCCGCGATAATATTACTGCAGCTGGAATTGGTAAGGTTCTTAAGTAAACCAACATTTTTGTGTAAGAGTCTTCACTCCAATATTTCATGGAACGGCGAGAGAATGTTAATCCCAATAAGGGTATAAAGGAAAGAAATAAGAAATCCGTTATCATCGTCCGATCCTGCTCACCTAGTACGTCATTTGCTACCAGGCTAGTCATTCCACCAAGATAACACATAAAAATAACTGTTATTACGAGGGTCCCTAATATCTTTAATTTGTCTCCGCGAAAATCAGAGCGCAACATAAACCATGAATCTTTTAATGTTCTCATTAAAACTAACCTCGCTTTACAATGTCTTCAGCGTCTAGCAGAAGCAGGTGTTCATATCCCTGTGCTTACTGTATATATCTATATACACAGTATATGTCCTTATTTTTCCATTGTCAATCCTGTAAGTGGAAAACATTCAAGTTGATTAGGAGGTATGCGCTTCCCACCCTCTGGAGAAGGCTTTGCACGTATGGGAAACTGATCATTATCGGGATTAACTAATCAGAGGATTAAACATAACTTATGGAGAGGTTGAATGTGAGCGAGGGACGCGGAGTGAGGTCAGCCTCATTGTTGCTTCGCCAACGGGTTGTAGGTGTAGGGCCAGTTGTTGCGGCTCGGTGGGGTGATTGAAGGGCGGGAGCGACTCCTCGGTGGTTGTGACCACTAATGGATGCGACCGCTCAATCGATACGAAGGCTCGACGGACGCTACCGCTGAGTGCATGTGACCGCTCGATGGGTGTAACTGCTAGTAAAATCAACAATTAGGGAAAATCTCCCTCTAATTACTTGGATTTAGCCTGAAATCAACGTTTTTAGGGAATTCCTCCCTATAAATTCAGCCATTTCTACGTTTTAGAGCTTAAACGGTTAAAATACAGGGAGAAATTGCCTAATTATCGTTTTTCGAGCTCAAAACTTATCTTTTTCAGGGAGGTTTTCCCTAAAAATAAGTAAATAGAATGCTTCACATCACGCACTGTTCAGATCACAAGTGATTTCACAGTACAATTTCACGATTTCAGCATTCCCCCAACTCCATAAACTAAAATAAGCCCGCCATCCATCATCCCTATTTAGGAACGAGCAGATGCACAGGCTTATTTCATTACTATTCACACAAATTCACGTACGATTCGCACGCATATTCACATGCTCTTTTCACATGCCAATCACAAGCTCTTTTCACGCAACTATCTTACGCGCCCAAAATAACTTCCCACACTGGCTTGGTGTGTCCACCTGGATACAGAACATAAAGCAGCACATACACCATAACGCCAGTAATCGCAGTAATGAACCAGATTATAGATGTCACTCTGCCCCACTTACGGTGCTTGGAGTACTTCGCCTTAAATCCAAGAGTTAACGTAGTAAGTCCGAATACCGCAGCTACCGTTGCCAGCACAATATGGAAGATCAGAAACACTTGATAAATCGTCTGAAGTTCATCCGGTCCGCCCCATGAGGTGTTTCCCACGAACAACGTTCTAGATACATAAACAATAAAAAACAGGAGCGCAGCGATTGCGGCAGCAATCATCGTCTTCTTGTGCGCCTCGCGTTTGCCCTTAATGATGAGCCACCAGCCAATAGCTACGAGCACCGCACTGAGCACGATGAACGATGTGCTAATAGTTGGAAACACCGTAAAAATATCCATGATTCTCCTCCTTGGCAGTCTACCAGTTATGCACGGGTCAAGGTGCTCTCCTCGAGTGCTGAGGAAGGCGTCGATAATTCATCGCCCTCTTGTCCGTTCTCTTTTTTATACCAATGATAGAACACATAAGCAAGCATAGAGGCAAAAATAAATTCCTGAATGAACTTCATCGCGATACCTCCCACCTGCTGATCCACTTTTGGTGACAACAATGAAAAGAACGCAGGACCCCCAAAATTTTGAAGTAAGGCAGAAGGATCACCCGATATACAATAGCCCATGGCAAGTGCCCAAGTCTCCGGATCACTGTAAGTAGCATAGAGCGGTTGATCTGCAAAAATAATCAGTCCGCATGCTGGTGTCAGTAATACCATGTTTAGAAAAATAAACCCAATCTTGCCCAGTCCACTCGCCATTCGGCGCTCCGGTAGCGGATTGATCAATGTCCACCACATTAAGGCAGCTGTTAGGAATAAAACAATATAGTAGATTCGGTGAACGGTAAAATGAAGCATCACATAATCATGGATAACAGGAATATGGTACAAGGAAAATAGTCCATTAAACAGTAGCGCAGCTACCACCGGTCGAGCTAAAAAAGACAACCGGCGAAATGGATTTACTCTCAATATGCTGCGCCAGATAAAATCTGGAATCCCCAGCATAATCAGCGGCACCGCCACTAGGTATGACAAGGCCATACTAACCATGTGGAAGGAAAACATCATATGTCCTAATAGACTAACAGGACCGCCTTGTGCCAGATAAAGCGCAAGCATTCCGCACACAAATAGTGCTCTTCGCCAGATCGGAACCGTAACTGAATCGGCATGACGTCCAGCAATCGGACCAATCCAAACGAAATAACCCGCCGTCAGCAGCAGCATGACCGCCAGAAAAAGCGGGCTCCATAGTTCTGCAAAGCTAAAATATTGTAATCCGAGCATAACGCTAACCCCTCCTAGCGCAGGATCTAGTTAAACACCAAAAAGAGGGGGCATCTCAGCCCGCCTCTTTCTTTATAGTCCGTTAATTCCACCAAACCCAATACAGCGACATAATAATACAGGTACCGGCGGTAAAAAAACCACCCAGCATGAAGATAATCGGTATTAGATGTCCTTTATCTTTCAGGTGCATCCAGAAGCCCATCTGTACAATGACCTGAATGACTGCCATCACCAGGAGTAGAATAACCGCAAAGGTGGCATTCACGCCTCCAGCAGCAACAGCGGCGAAAGCAATTAAGGTCAAGACAATGGACAGTATAAAGACAACAATATGCCTCTGTGGCCCTTCATGCCGATGACGATGCTTATACCCGTCATTCTCTGGCACATGCTGATCTGTCGTCATAGTGTCTAGCCCACCTTTCCAAGTAGGTATACAACCGTAAAGATGAAGACCCATACCACATCAATAAAATGCCAGTACATGGCTGACACATACACTTTTGGTGCAGTAACTACGGTTAATCCTTTACGCATGAGTTGCCCAATCAGGATGGCGATCCATGCAATCCCGAAAGCTACGTGCGCACCGTGGAATCCTACTAATGTATAGAATGCCGAACTAAATGCACTTGTAGTCATTCCGAAGTCTTCGTGTCTCACATATTGAGTAAACTCATAGATCTCCAGAATCAGGAAGCCAAGCCCTAAGGCTACAGTTACCAAAAGCCAGTTACGAAGCACTGCCGGACGGTTTCTATGCATCGCTTGGATAGCAAACACACTCGTCAAACTGCTTACCAAAAGAATGAATGTCGCAGCAGCTACAAGCGGTAAGTGAAACAATTCATTCGCCGATGGCCCCTCATTCGTCTGATTCCGCAATGCGAGGAACGTAGCGAACAACGTACCGAACAATACCGCTTCCCCACCTAGAAACAACCAAAAGGCAAGAACCTTGTTTCGTCCTTCGAGCGTAGCTTTTTCCGGCTCGTGAGGAAATTCTTCCTTAGAAGCTTCTGCATGTGCCGTTGTCATGTCCGCTCACTTCCTTCCAGCTCTTCAGGTTCAATATGCCATCCATGATCATCATACAGCGAACGCAACAGCATAGATCCAAACGTGATGATAAGACCGATAGCTGTAACGATATAATTATTAAACATAAAGCTCATAAAGGCGTTGCCGAAGTCATCCCGACTGAACATGAAGCCAAGTCCAGCGATGAAAATCCCAACAGACATAGTAAACGGCAATATAGTTGCAGACGGCATATGGATCGAGCCGACCGGTTCCGCCGGAGTCATGCCTTTATTTCCTGCCATCTTTTCTTTCCAGAATGCATCAATACCACGGATAAGCGGGGTTTGCTTGAAGTTATATTCTGGCGGTGGCGAAGAAATCGTCCATTCTAGTGTACGTCCATCCTCCCACGGATCATCAGCTGCATCCATTGGCTTTCTTGAAGTTAGGAAGACATTGACTAAGAAAATAATCGTACCGACAGCCATCAGCCCAGCACCAATTGTACTGACTAAATTCAGCAAATCGAATTGCTGATTCGGCAAATACGTGAATACCCGGCGTTGCATCCCCATGAGTCCAAGGAAATGCTGTACAAAGAATGTCAGATGGAATCCGATGATAAACGTCCAGAAGGTCCATTTGCCCAGCTTCTCACTTAGCATCCGACCAAACATCTTCGGCCACCAGTAATGCAGACCTGCAAACAGGCCAAGCACCAAGCCGCCCACAATAACGTAGTGAAAATGCGCTACAACAAAATACGTATCATGGAACTGAAAGTCAGCGGGCGCAGAAGCCAGCATGACGCCAGTGACGCCACCCATCGTAAAGGTAGGAATGAATCCTGCCGCGAACAGGTTTGGTGTCGTGAAACGCACTTGCCCGCCCCACATCGTGAACAACCAGTTAAAAATCTTGATTCCTGTCGGAACCGCAATCAACATCGTTGATACAGAGAACAATGCGTTAGCTACCGGCCCAAGTCCGGTAGTGAACATATGGTGAGCCCAAACCATGAAGCCCAGGAAGGCAATCAGGATGGTAGCGAACACCATTGAGCTATACCCGAACAGTCGCTTCCGTGAAAAAGTCGGGATAACCTCCGATATAATTCCGAAGGCAGGCAGAATGAGGATATATACTTCTGGATGACCAAATATCCAGAAGATATGTTGCCAGAGCACCGGATTACCCCCAGCCCCAACCTCGAAGAAATTGGCTCCAAGTATCCGGTCGAATGTCAGCAGTACTAAACCTACTGTAACTGCTGGAAATGCAAACAAAATAATTGCGGAAGTAATAAATGTAGTCCAAGCAAACATCGGCATCCGCATGTAGGTCATTCCCGGCGCGCGCATCGTAATGATCGTGGCTAGAAAGTTAATCCCCCCGATGAGGGTACCTAATCCGGCAATTTGAAGACCAATCGTATAAAAGTCTACACCGTGTGTAGTGCTGTATGTACTCGTAGATAGTGGGGTGTAGGAGGTCCATCCGGCATCAGGAGCGCCACCCATTATCCAGCTGAGATTCAGTAGAATTCCGCCGAACAGGAAGGTCCAGAAGCCAAGTGCATTTAGAAAAGGAAAGGCTACGTCACGTGCACCGATTTGTAGCGGTATGACGGCATTCATTAAGGCGAAGATGATTGGCATGACGCCGAGGAATATCATCGTCGTACCATGCATGGTAATAAGTTCATTAAACGTTTGGGCATCCAAAAAATTATTCATTGGCTTGATGAGTTGCCAGCGAATCAGAAGTGCTTCAATTCCGCCGATACCAAAAAATAATCCTCCGGCCCATAGGTACAAAATTGCGATTTTTTTATGATCGACGGTTGTTAGCCAATCCATAAGTCCTGTATGGCGCTTCACACTGTGGCCATGCCCCAGAGGCTTGGATGAATTCAAGGTATGCGCTGCTTGAGCCAAAGTTCGTACCCCCTTTTTCGAAAGTTCCGCCCGCCTTTAGGCTAAGGCATTAGTCCAGCTTATAGTTGGCCAGATACTCAGCAATGCCATCAATCTCCGCATCACTTAGGCCTAGATCTTTGGGGTTAGGCATCAGATTGCCCGGTTTTACGGATTGTGGATCATGCAGCCATGTTTTGAGATTCTCCTCAATTGGTGCACCATCCTCCCTCGTGTCGTCGTTGAGCAGGATCCCTGCAATCGACTCCCGAGAACCAATTCCGGTCAAGTTCGGCGCATTATTAATCCCTTGATCACCTACAGCGTGGCAAGTCAGACACGCCGCTTTGAACTTCTCAGCTAAAGCAGGATCCTCTGGCAGCACAGCTACGGGTGCTTTCATCGAATCTATCCACTTCTGAAAATCTTGTTCACTAACCGATTTCACCTTAAATTCCATGAATCCATGAGACGGCCCGCATAGTTCCGCACATTTGCCACGGTAAACGCCTTCATTAGGTGCACTGAAGCTGAAGCGGTTAATTGTCCCGGCTGGGTTGGTGTCGATTTTACCGGAAAGGGAAGGGACCCAGAAGGAGTGCAGCACGTCTTTAGTCTCCAGTTCAAAAGCAATATCTTTGCCCACTGGAATAATCAGATCCTGCGCTGTAGTCACCTTGTAATCGGTATACTCAAACTCCCACCAATATTGGTGGCCGGTTACTTTAACCTTAATCGCGTCCTTGTCATTGGCATGATCATCTCCTGCGGCGAACACTGCTTTCACCGTTGGAACTGCCAGTACCACTACGAGGATAAGCGGAATGACCGTCCAGAGAATCTCAAGCTTGATGCTACCCTCAACCTGCTCAGGGATTTCATTCTGACCCGGCTTTCGTCGGAAACGGATCAGTACATAAGCTGCAATCGTAAAGACAATCAGCAACACGACGATCATAATACTGATCGACAGCTCCATTAATCCATAAGACATTTCCGCCTGAGGCCCCTGTGGTCTGAGCACCGACAAGTCCTCACGGCCGCACCCGGCAAGAAAGAGACCAAACATAGCGGTCATGGGAAGGAGTCGCTTTACAGCCTGCCACGTTTTCATCATTGATCTACCCCGCTTTTCCCGATTTCGTAGGTTCCTGTTTTTTTCTGTCAATTATAACAATCACTATTAATATAAGTTTAAGGGAAAGTTTTGTCAATCGTTCACAACTAGTTCACATTGTAATTTTCGACATAATAATTCCTTGTCCCACCTGCATTTATGCGCATTTTTTGAAAACGCAATCAAATAAAAAATGATCGTTAAAGCGCATTCATTGTGAAATGTGTCTATTAATTCATTTGACTATTTTATGAGAGACAATATTTCTTATTCATAAATGTACAAACAAAAAAAACCGATTCCTGCAACAAACGCTGCTCGGGCACGGTTTATAAGAATCCTCGTGGATGTTATTACTCAAAATGATGTCAAAAGTAAGTGACACTCGTATCTGTTAGCTAGGAGACGGATGAATTCATCTTTACCAGCTCATGCTCCACGACCATGGTCAGTTCTTCTTCATAGCCTCCGGTAATCCGATATTTTCGGACGTACTCCTTTACGAATTTCTTGGGATCTTTGGGCCGGAAAATACGTGTCATTTCCCGTAAACTTTCCTTGACTTCGTTATGACCTTTACTTGCCATGATCAGTTCCCTCCCAAAACATTGAAAATGAATGCTCCGTTGTAGAGAATGCATGATGAAAAGTACGCCGTAACCTCGAATGCAAGTGAAGTAACCATTACACATACGTGGCTTGCATTATCCGCCAAAACGTAAAATTCAAAGCTTCAAAGCCTTGAGATACTGGTTCGCCGGTGAAGCAGGTTCGTCGTGATTTGGGCTGAGAGTAAGGACGCCTGTTGAACGAAAGCTCCTTGACACTTTTATTACCCGAAGAGCCACTTACTGAATCACCCCTTTCGGGCCTTATCGTTATATTGTATCATATTCCGGTCCAACTTCCACCTTTCCTTGTAAAATGTGCTAATTGGAAAATTTTTATTTTTTTACAATGTTCTTCGTAAGTCATATTGCTCGTGTCGGGTTAAAATACAATATGCACTATAGCAGGCCTCACCTAGCACGTACCACAGCAAGAAAAGGAGATCATTATGGGCCAACCTACACCATTACTAACTTCATCTTATAACGTAGTTCCCGCGATGACTACCGCGCTACCCGAGGAAACTGCAACGCGCCGTGAGGGTCTTGAACAAGCTGATTATGCTATTCAGAAAGAATATCCAAAGATGCATAGTATGCTTATTGCTCGCCATGGCAAGCTCATCTTTGAACGTTATTACGGCAACCATCATGCCGGGGCATTAAATGATCTTCGATCTGCGACTAAAAGCTTTATCAGCGCAATTACCGGAATCGCTATCGATCGGGGAGATATCCCTGATATCGATGTCTCGGTTTCCAAGGTACTTCGTAAACATGTTCCATACCTGCACTCCCCTCATTTATCAAAAATCACTCTCCGTCATCTGCTTACCATGACTTCTGGATTTAGCTGGATCACGGGCAAGAAGCTGGGGGAGCCTTTCGTCCGGAATCTCCATCGTAGTCGCCGCTGGGGTTCCTTTGCTCTTAGTATGAACATAATTCCGGAACATATCGGTCAATTTCAATACCGTAGTATCGACACCCATCTGATTTCGATGATCCTTAGTGAATCTACAGGTCTCGATGCATTCACCTATGCTGCTGAGCATTTATTTAGCCCTCTCCGAATGACTCACACGGCTTGGTTACCGAGTCCCGAAGGACATAGTATGGGACATATTGGTCTGTACTTAAACTCAAGAGATATGGCTAAATTCGGTATGTGTCTGCTTAATAACGGCGTATTTGCGAAGCAGCAGATCATTCCGAAGCATTGGCTGCAAGAAGCACTAACTGCACAGACTACGGGATACCCGGCTTTTGGAGATTACGGATTTCAGTTCTGGGTGGGTACGATGAGCGGCCAACCCTACAAGCTTGCCCACGGTCATGGCGGACAGCAAATCCTTATCCTACCCAATTTAGATGCGGTTGTGGTCTTTACAGCAGAGAGTAAGACAAACAATTGGAAGAGCCCCCGCAAGCTGTTGGAAAAGTATATTATACCCACAATGAGCTAAACATACTTTTTCCTGACAAGTCATAGGCTTTTAAGGAAGAAGGAGTAGCGAACTAACCCCCTTCTTCTCCAAGTAGAAGGAGAGTGAGCCCTTTGTCCCCTTTCAAATCATCCACCGGATTGCCCGATAATATTGCGGGCGCGCTGTGCTATTTTTTCCCTTTTATCGGCGGCGTTGTCTTTCTCGCTCTGGAGAAACGCAACCGCTTCGTGCTGTTCCACGCGTTGCAATCACTGCTTACGTTCGGCGTGCTGATGATTCTCCATGTCTTAACCGGATTTATCCCTTTTCTCGGTTCCCTGTTGAGTGCAATCCTTTCTCTTTGCAGCTTTGCTATATGGCTGCTTATGATCTATCAAGCTTTAAGCAGCAGATGGTATAAGCTCCCTTGGGTTGGGGATATCGCAGAAAGTCAGATTCGGCATCTATAAACACCGCTGAACTAACACCTCTTATCGCTGAAAAGTATTCCCTTTTGCCCATCCACTCCTTACAATGGAAAGACGGGCATCAACGGAATTCTACAGGCTGGAGGAATTTAAATGTATCTATTCATCATAAACCCGCGTTCCGGCGGGGGCGCAGGCGGGCGGACCTGGCATACTGTAGAGGCGCTCATGAAAGAGCGGATGCTGCCATATATGACCTTGTTTACGCATAGCGCAGAGGGTGCAGAAGCCCTCGTTCTAAATACAATTAAACACCGTGAGGACTGGAAAGCCGCGATCGTAATCGGCGGCGATGGCACGCTGCACAGCATTTTGGGTGCCCTTCGTGGCAAAGATATTCCTATGGCAATCATCCCTGCCGGCTCCGGTAACGACTCCGCACGCGGCTTCGGCATTCCGCTTTCGACTGAAGCCGCGCTGGAAGCTGCACTTAGCGAACGGTATATCGAAGCCGATCTGATCTCAGGCGCAAACGGACTGACTTTAACAGCCGTTGCCAACGGCTTTGATGCTCAGGTGGCCGAGAATGTGAATGCCAGCCGTTACAAACGGCTGTGCAATGCCATTGGCGCAGGCCAACTGGCTTATATCATCGGCATATTGCATACGCTGATGACGTTTAAGCCATGCCGGGTGAGTGTTGCGTGCGACGGGACGGAGCACGTCTTTGAGAAGGCATGGCTGGTCTCGGTCTGCAACCTGCCCAGCTACGGCGGCGGGCTCTTGATCTGCCCGCAGGCGAAGGCCGATGACGGCCAGCTCGACGTCTGCGTCGTGCACGGGTGCAGCCGCGGGCAGCTGCTGCGGCTGTTCCCAACGGTACTGAAGGGCAAGCATGTAGCGTTGCCCTTCGTGTCGATGCTGCGTGGACGTAGCGTAGCCGTCAACTTCGCAGAGGCCCGGCCGGCGATCGGCGATGGCGAGAGCTTCGGCAAAGGGCCGCTTGCCGTGCGCTGCGAGCCTGGATCGCTGCGGGTGCTCTCGCCGCTGGCGGCGGTTAGCGCGCAGCGCCACGCCGATCCTGCAGCGGCATGCGGTAGCAACGGGTAATCCATACCCGTGCATCACAAAAAAACAGCAAGAGACAGGCTTATAAACCTGTCTCTTGCTGTTTTGTGTTAACTTCATCCGAATCTACACCAAAGAGTCTTAGCTAAGTAGCCCTTCCTCTTCTTCCACGAAAGAGATTCTTCCGTCCTCCAGTGAAGCGATCCGCACGAGTGATTCTACCCGGTAACCAGCTTCCTGCAGTAACCGATTTCCTGGCTGGAACGCTTTTTCGATCACGATACCAATCCCAACCACACTTCCTCCTGCCTGCTCAACAATACGAGCAAGTCCGAAGGCGGCTTCGCCATTCGCCAAAAAATCATCGACAATCAGAACTCGCTCACCCGGAGCAATGAACTTCTTGGAAACGGTAATTTCATTCGTTTCTTTCTTCGTAAAGGAGTAAACCTTTTCTACATAAATATCCTCTGTCAGCGTCAACGATTTCTGCTTACGGGCAAAAATCAGCGGAACCTCCAGCTCTAATGCCGTCATAATCCCCGGAGCAATTCCCGAAGATTCAATCGTCAGTACCTTCGTAATCTCTTCGCCGGAAAAACGGCGGGTAAACTCACGGCCAACCTCACGCATTAGAAAGGGGTCCATCTGATGATTCAGAAAAGAATCTACCTTGAGCACGCCTTGCCCGAGTACAATACCTTCTTTTAACACCTTTTGTCTCAACAGCTCCATTGTGCTCCTCCTTCTCCCATCAATGAATCCTTTCTCCCCACTTTATAGACCTGTCGGTTTCTGTGGTAATAAATTTCCAACGATAGATTTTAAGTTATGATCATCTTTGCTCTTTTCTTGCCCATTATCATAACCCGTAATTCGGATCTCCAAGAAATCGCCCGGATTTACCGGCTTAAAGATCAATTTCTCGCGGTCTTCCAGTCTCACGTTAAATTTCATGTCCTTGAACATTTCAACTAGCTCTGCTTCTCCGGGACTTGCTCCTTTATCCAGAAACAGCAGTCCACGCAATTTTTTAGGACCATCCTCATGCACCACTTCAAAATGTACGATACATTCCATGCTTTTCACCTCCCTGTAATAGCTACTGCGCCTGTTCTTCCCCATCATCGCCTGGATCATGCATCACATATTTGCTGTGAATTTTGCTGTAACGCTCACCATAACGTTCTTCTAATTCTGCGCCCATATCCTGCTCCAGCTCGAACAGCACCATTTCCTGTGCAAAATGATTCAATAGCAGATCTACTAACACCGGGTGCTCGGTTACAACCGCTTGCGCCGATCCATCTTCATAGCGCATCCCGAGCATACACCAGCTCCGATCGATCACGAATGAGAACTTCCGTCCATCTGTTCGCTGAGAATCTCTTCCGAGAGGCGGCCATACCGGATAGGCGGCAGGAGCAGCATTGCCACCATCAAACGCCCACAAGAGTCTAACGCCACGCAACTCCGCCTGTTCAAGTTCACTCCGTAGAAGTGACGCTTCCTCACGCCACATATCCACTACGATCTCTTGCTCAGCCATATTAAGTTGGCGAATAAGAGCGCCTAATACATTGCGGTCACCTTCCACATTATAAAACGAAGGGCTAACAGGTCCACCGCGAGGCATCTCACTTTCCATATAAGCCAGTGAAGCTTGAACCCGTCCCGAGATCATGGTCGCAAGCTCCTCTGGATTGAGAACACTGTACCGCGCAGGTTCTCCTTCGCCACATCGTACATATCCCTGCTGCGTAAGGCGTTGTAACGCCGCATACACATTCGATCTTGAAACTCCGAGCTGTTTGGCAACCTCATAGCCAGAAGCCTGACCTTTTGTCGCAAGCTCTACCATAATTTTGGACTCCATCTCTGTGAAGCCCAGATTGCGCAGATGCAGCAGCAGCTGTTCCATCTTGTTGTCCCCCTAAGCTGACTGAAATCCGTTCTATATTTGCTCTGACCCACATCGCGGGCACCATAAGGAGCCCTTAGGTAATTCGTTCCGACAGATTTGGCACTGGATCATATCTCGTACACTATGGTCCTCAGTGACCGCAGATTCCTCCTGGTGCTCATTCTTGTGCCATTCGCCGAAGCGACGGTCTAATTCAAGTTGTCTTTTTCTTTCCCGTTCCAGCTGCTCGGCTTGTTTACGTTCCCGCTCAATATCTTGCTCGCTCGCCTTATATTCTTCAAGTGGCAGCTCATCATCCGGATGCTGAACTTCAGCATATACAACACTCTGCGGGTGCAGCTTCATTGCAATTTCCTTCTCTTCATCCGTAAGCTCATCTGCGCCATAATATTGATCTTCATCATCTTCATTCACAGATTGAACAAATACCGGTGTAGAAGGCACCCTTCTCGAAGCGGACAATGGCTCCAGCTTACTTCCGCATTTCGGACAAAAGTTTGCATCAAGCGCCACAATATGACCACATGAACATAACCGCTCATTTTTCAGCTCAGCAATTCGTGTCCGCAGGACTTCGATTTTTTCCTGAAGTTTGGAACAGTTACGGGACAGCTCCACCATTTTACCTTCAGCTACCGACATATCCTTTGAACGATATCCTTCATAAAAAAGTCTGCCCATTTTCGTAAATTCAACTTCCATCTCTTGTTCAACATCGGAAATAAGTCCGTTCAGCTTGCCGATCTCTACTGAGTTTTGGGCTTTTTCGGTAACCCGGCTCGCGCTATCTTTAATTTTTTTGATAAAACTCATTACAGTTCCTCCCTCTCCAGCGATACGTGTTTCTATCATACCAAATGTATCGAGTAGATTCATTAATGTGCTTTAATACGCGATTTAGAGGAGAATGTTCCTATAAAATCCATACTAATTGATTTAGCCACTTCCCCCTTACACTTATGGGTTATATTTCCTAATTTTGAATGTAATTTTGCGTCAGGGGTTCTACATCGGTTAAAATAGAATTATCACAAATAACGAAATCGGGAGAGTTTCAGTGGAAGAACATGAGAGCACACAGCTTACGCTTAGTCAGCTACAGGTACACGTAAAGGATCTGCAACAGTGGCAAGGTAACAGCAACGAGGATTTCGCCAAACTGGTTAACGAATTCGAAGCCTTACCGGCACTCTATCGCCACGCGTTAAATGATCTTCAGAATAAAATTGATGTAATCAAGACGGAATGGCAATCCCGCGACGGCTTCAGTCCCATCGAACATGTCAAATGCCGGATCAAAGAACCAAAGAGCATTCTTCAAAAGATGGAGCGCAAAGGCTACGGTTTCAGCTTGGAAAATATGGAGCAATACATTCACGATATTGCCGGAATGCGGATTGTATGTGCCTTCGTTAAAGATATATACCGTTTAGTAGATCATCTTAGTACACGCGAAGACATCCGCGTGCTTGAGATTAAAGATTATATAGCTCATCCTAAACCAAACGGATATCAAAGCCTTCATCTTATAGTCGGTATCCCACTCGTCCTGCTGGAAGGAACACGCTGGGTCAAGGCTGAGATCCAGCTGCGCACCCTAGCTATGGACTTTTGGGCAAGCATGGAACATATTCTGTATTATAAATTCGATAAGCAGTTGCCTTCGCATGTCGCTGAGGAACTAAAAGAAGCCGCGCGCGCTGCTGATGAACTAGATCAAAAAATGCTTCGTCTTCGCCGCGAAATTCTAGAGCTTTCAGAAGGAGAATTGCCTCCTGCTGGTCAGCATTAGAATAACTAACCAGAAACTCTGTTAGATAATTAGGCAAAACAAGAGGCTGTTTCAAGAGTAGCATTCACTACTTTTGAGACAGCCTCTTTCGTATTTTCACTTACCGCTTAATCGGACCCTTAGTCGCTCGACGTGCAGACGCTTCTGCAACCCGCTGCATAATCAAAGTTAATCCCTCAATGGCTTTAGGTGTCTGCGGTAGCAATGTTCCCCAGTCTTCTGTAACTTCAGCTACTACTACCGGCGAAGGAAACGGTCTAGCCGCAATCTCATGGAACTGTGGCCCAGGCTGATGTAGCGAACCTTCAGCAGCCGCTTCTGCCAACCATTCGCCAGAGGAAATGGCCGGACCCTTGCGTTCAAGCCGAGCCAATTCCGTAGAAAGTTCACTAACCGAGGCTTCTTCTTCCTCTGTTTCAGCTTCGTCGCTAGAAATATTCCCTTCAGCCCAAAGGGCAAAAATTCCGTCCAAGAGCTCTCCTTTAGTAAATCCTCTCAGCGAAAGTGCCAGCAGTGGCTCTTCAGCAAGACGTTCTTTAATAAGCTTCAAAGTTTCCGCCTTATACTCCACACCTTCACCCTCAAAAAGGGCTTGCTCCAGCTCACTATCCGTAGGTAGAAGCTCAAGCTCTGCCAGTTCACCCGTCAAACGCCCTTGCAGCAAGGCAAATACTTCCCCGGGACTTAGTGCCAGACTTCGTAATATTTCTTTTCTTCGGGAAGCATGCCATACCGGAACCTTCAGAGAGAGAGGTCGATCCGCTTGTTGTTCCTGAGCAGGCGCGCTGGCGTTCAATTCACCCTTCGACCGAGACCCTCCCGTCACTTTCCCAGGTAGCACCGTCCATGCTGCTTTTACTAATCCAGGCACAACTTCCAGCTGCATCTCTAACCGTTCACTCATTGTTCGATCCCTCCGTAACACTCATATCTGTCTTACATCCAGTCCTGATCCTGCAGTTCAATAAGTTCCTTCAGCTCATGATTGGACATCTCAGTCAACCATGTTTCGCCAGAGCCAACAACCTGCTCGGAAAGATTTTTCTTACGCTCAATCAATTCATCAATACGTTCTTCCAACGTTCCTTGGCAAATCAACTTATGCACTTGAACATTTTTATCCTGACCAATTCGGAACGCCCGGTCTGTCGCCTGATTCTCAACTGCCGGATTCCACCAACGGTCGTAATGGATGACATGATTAGCTCTTGTAAGGTTCAACCCTACGCCACCCGCTTTTAAAGAAAGTACGAAGAAGGATGGGCCTTTTCCCTCTTGAAAATCATGAACCATCTCGTCGCGCTCTCGTTTTGGAATTCCGCCGTGCAAGAACAGCGGCGCTGTTCCATAACGCTTAGTCAGCTTGCTAACCAAGAGCTCACCCATCGCTACATATTGAGTAAAGATCAACACAGATTCTCCGACCTCCGCAATGCTATCCAGAATCTCGAACATGACTTCCATTTTACCGGAATGCTCACTTCGTGGACCCCTGCCTTCTTCTTTGCGGAATAGCTGAGGATGATTACAAATCTGCTTCAATTTCGTTAGAGAAGACAGCACGAGTCCTCTGCGAGCCATCCCGCTACTCTCTCCGATCACGCCAAGCATTTCATCCACGACACCCTGATATAGGACTGCCTGTGTTTCCGTCAGCGGACAATAAGACTTCAGCTCCAGCTTCTCCGGCAAATCTTTAGAGATATCCGGATCGCTTTTCAAGCGGCGCAACAAGAATGGTGATACCAAGCGATGTAATTCCCTTAGTCGTTCTCCACCCTCTCCAGATACATAACGCTGCCGGAAGGAATGGTAGGTTCCTAGATAACCCGGGTTTAAAAAGTGAAAAATAGACCATAACTCACCTAGTCTGTTCTCTACTGGTGTCCCCGTCATAGCTATGCGATGCGGCGCTGATAGCTTCATCACACTTTGCGCCTGTTTTGTCCGATGATTCTTAATATACTGAGCTTCATCCAGCACCACAGTGGACCACTGAACATTCGCTAAATCCTCGCTGTCACGACCTGCTAAATGATAGGTCGTCAATACAATATCATGACTGGCAGCCAGTTCTAAAAAGCTATCCCCCCGCACTCGGCGTCCACCATGATGAATGTGAACTTTAAGAGAAGGCGCAAAGCGCTGCAATTCCCGCTGCCAATTCCCCAAAAGTGAGGTTGGGCATAGAATCAAGACAGGCTCCTGCTTCTCTTCAGGTGGAGCACTTAAAGCGCGGTCCAGCAGGCAGGTAATGACCTGCACCGTCTTACCGAGACCCATGTCATCGGCCAGACACACCCCAAATCCCAGACCACTGAGAACGGAGAGCCATTGATAGCCTCGCTCCTGATAAGGTCTCAGGGTGCCGTGCAGACCTTCAGGTACGGCACGCACTGGAAGATTACGCAATATGTCGCCCCGCATCAGCGATGACAATAGTCCGGATGTTTCCATCCCCGTGACCGACATCCCTTTCCAGAGCCGCTCTTCACCATCCTCAGCCTCTAGGCGCATCCAATCGGCTGCGGTCATTTCCCCATTTTCATGGCGTTTCATATATCTAAGAACCTGGCGAATTTCTTTAGGATCTACCTCAATCCATTCTCCGCGGAAACGTACAAAGGGTACGCCTGCCTCCACTAGTGCGTTTAGTTCTTCTTCACTGATTGTACTCTCCCCAAGTGAGGCTTCAATGCGAAATGAAATCAGCTCTTCCATCCCAAGAGCCACTGGAGCAGGACTATCAATCCCACTCACTACCGGCTGCATTTTCATTTTCATGCCAATCCGGCGGCGTCCCTCACGGCTCCAGCGCGATGGCATCTGCACGGTTATTCCACGCTCACGCAGCTGCTGCACCGTCTCCTTCAAAAAGAAATAAAGACGCTCTGGTTCCAAATCTGCTCCCGTAGGTGCAGGCATAGAAAGAGCGCGCTCTATGTCTGGAGAGATTCTTGCCGCTCGGCCCAGCGCTATAAGAAGCTGCTGCTGTATATTGCGATAGCGTTTCCCCCATAACGTAAACTCTCGTTCCTTACTGCTCCAAATCGATTTTGCCGGAATCCAGAATTCCCCTTCTTCCTTGTTCTCCGCCCAGAAGGTTAAGCGCCAGATTTCGTCATTATCTCCAGGGGGCTCAAGACGTAGCCCAAGACCCAGCTGTCCACTCCGCGCTTCTTCAGGTTCCGATTGCGGCACATCGCTACCAGCTGTCTCATTCACAGTAGCCAGAAGATCTGTCACCTCTGCTTGAGTTCCCTGCACGGGTATATCCCGGCTGCCTGTAAGAAGACTATTCCACCACAGCTCAGTTAAAGGGGAGTAACCCCGGCGATAATTGGCTTTGTAAGGGGTAAGTTCACTTTCAATACCCGCAATCACTTTCTTTATCTCTGCAGTCATTACCGCCTGCATAAAGGAGTAAAGCACATAGGCGCCCGCCTCTTCCCTCGAAGATAAATCCCCCGCTTCAGCAATATGCGTCCCTAAGGCCAATACCGGCATGGACGACGCCAGCTGCAGAAAGATCTCCTTATCCTCCTGCTTTCGAAAAGCTGGAGACCAGCAGACCGTTGCTGCCTGTTCACCACCACGACGGCGTGAACCTACCGGACGTGGGGGCAAGGCTCCTGGCGTAACGCCGCCTGTACCCATCAATTCCAGCGCAAAGCGAGCTGCTGCCGCCCAATAGCGCAATTCGCCTCCAGGCTCTACTCCCTGATCCCGGCATAACGTCTCATCCCATGCCAGAAGCAGTTCAAATGCATCGCTAGGGACTAAGGCGAGCCCTTCGAATGTTCTTCCGGGCAATCCACGGCGTGCTGGCTTCCCCTCTACAGGAGGAGCCGGATATTTCACTTCTGCGAGCCGCAGAGCAGCACTCGCAAAAGGGCGAACTCCTCCCTGCAGCTCCAGCCGCTTCACCACTCGGGTCCAAGCGTCAACCTTCGGCTCCGAAGTTTCGCCAGAGAAGCAAAATAACACATCCCCCAACCATATTGCATAAAGATGCTTAGTCATCGGTGATCTCCTGTCTTTTAAGCAAGCAAAAAAAGAACCAGTCCGCCACCATCAGGTGGTAACTGCAACCTTTTCCGCGAGAAATAAATTTTGAAGCTATACAAGTAGAAGTAGTTTCTCCATCCTTTTAGAGATGAGATACACTCCTGTAAGAAATATAAGGATAAAGAACTAGGATAAAACTTATCTGCTCTTGAATCTTCATCTCTTCATCTTATACGAAAAAGCGCTGATTTAAAAACGTTTCTGCATATTTTCTGTAGATTTTTATACAAATAAAGTTGAAGTACGTAGAAACACCCATGAATTTGATTCATTTCAGCATATTTTTAATAAATGTTCTATCCACTATCGTAAAATACCCTTCACCACTACCATACTATCCATGAACATTATGACTCACTAGTCACTTCTTTTCTTGTTTATAGTCTTAATTGTGCCGAAAGCGGGTATATTCTAAGTAGGCATCACCCTATTAAAAAGCTAGGGAGTGAATTCTTTGAGACGTTATAATCCTTATAAATGGTGGAATCTTCTGTTCTTTGTAGGTGTGATTATCGTGAATGTGCTCTCGGTCACCTTACCATTAGGCGGGAACAGCACTGGAGAAATCTCTGATAAATATCAGACCTACATCACACCTGCAGGTTACGCGTTTTCCATCTGGTCATTGATTTATCTACTATTAGCCGGCTTCGTTATTTATCAATTCCGCTCCTATACAGCCTCTAGAGATTCTGTGCGGGCGATTCAGTTCTGGTTTGTTCTGAGCTGTATTTTTAATATGAGTTGGCTCTTCCTTTGGCAATACTTATACATTGAGCTCTCTCTGGTTGCTATGGTGCTGATGTTAATCACACTGATTGTCATTTACCGAAAAACACGTTTGATCGCTAATCCTACCTCAGGCGAAAAATGGCTGATGAAGCTACCCTTTAGTATATACCTTGGCTGGATCTCTGTGGCTACTATCGTGAACATCAGCGTTGTTCTAGAAAAGAATCATTGGGGAGGTTGGGGTCTTAGCGGTAGCACTTGGGGCGTTATTATGCTCTGCGTGGGAACTCTACTTGCAATTGTGGTCAGCTATCCTTACCGAGATAGCATTTATCCACTCGTATTCGTGTGGGCCTTCATTGCGATTGCCTTGGAACACAAAGAGACCAGCGATGTCTATTTAACGGGACTGATTACAGCAGGCCTCCTGCTTCTTTACAGCATCTGGTTATTGTTCAAACCCCGCCGTAGTAGGTATCGGAGATACAGAAGTTACTAATTCTAATATAAAAAATGGCAGGCTAGGGTTATCCACCTTAGCCTGCCATTTTGGTAAAATAATAAAAGTGCAAAAGGATAACTCCTTATTTCTTACGAGCTACCGCTTCAATCTCAACAAGTCCGTCTTTAGGTAGACGCGCAACCTCAATAGCACTGCGGGCAGGATAAGGTTCTTTAAAGAAGGTGCTATAAACCTCATTAACGGCCGCGAAATCATTCATATCCTTTAAGAATACAGTTGTCTTTACTACATGGTCTAGTGTTGCACCAGCTTCCTCAAGAATGGCTTGTACATTGTTAAGCGCTTGACGCGCTTGTTCTTGTACACCCTCAACCAAATTACCCGTTTCCGGATTCAGACCAAGTTGTCCTGAAGTGTATACCCAGCTACCCGTGGTTATAGCTTGACTATAAGGACCGATTGCTCCGGGTGCTTTTGTTGTAGCTACTTGTTTTTTGCTCATCTTACTACCCCTCTCCATTATGCGCTGATCATTTATTGTCCATTGTAAGTCCTGTTCTCATCTTAATGCAAATTTATTAGAGACTCAAAAAGCTTAGCGTTTCCCAATCACATGTATCACTTCATTCGTATAAATATGTAATCCATGGGTATCCGCAGACGCAATGTTAACCATAGCTCTTGCGACTGTCGTACCAGGTATCGCACGATATTTAGCCGCCTTACCCACCATTACAAAATCCAGCGCTTTCATCAAACTGGCTCCGACTCTCTCCCCTAATCTGAATTCTTCACGTTGGCCTAGTAGCAAGGAGGGGCGAAATATATGCATACCTTGAAATCCAATAGCGGTTAAACCTTCTTCCGCTCTTCCCTTAGTCCGACTGTAGAAATTACGCGACTTCGCATTTGCCCCTATTGAAGAGACGACCAAAAACTGTTTAACACCCTGTTCTCTCGCTATGGCTGCAGCATCAAGCGGATAGTGTAGATCGACTCGTTCAAACTTTTCTTGTGAACCCGCCTTTTTTATCGTAGTTCCTAAACAACAGAAGATGGAATGTACCCCTTCGAACGACTCTGTATAGTTTCTTAGGTTCTCCCAATCTACAACGATTTGTTTAAGCTTAGGATGTTCTATGGCTAACGGTGTCCGTACAAGCACCCTTACTTCTTCCCAGCTATCACGATTTAACAATTCCTCCGTAACCGCTTTGCCTACCAATCCGGTGGCACCTAATACCATCGCTATTCTTAACAAGGAATAACCCCCTTTTACTTCTATTCGTCCTTTAGAATACGACGACCTAGCAGAAACGCAAGTGCAATCATCAGCGTCCCTACCACTAGCTGCATACCGTATACCTGAGTCCATTGCGGCCAGTGCGAAATTTTTTCATAGAGCTGACCGCCAATAAGCGGACCAAAAAAGGATGATAACCCGGTAAGCGCCGCATATGTGGCCATATACATCGGCCGTTCTTTTTTCGGCGTGTCTCCAATAATAAAGTTAAAGGCCAGCTGGTTGAAACCGCCTACACCAACACCAAAAACGATATGGGCCGCAAATAAGACCACCAGCATCGGCATCACAGACAAGAGTCCCCACATCAATGAGGACAGCGCAATAATCGGCAAAGTAAAGAATAACAGTCGCTTATTGCTGTATTTCGCATTTAGATTGCCCCAAACGTAGAAGCTAGCCATCATAAACACGGTCTGGGACACATTAAGCAATGACAACGTTTCATAATTAATATGAAGTAACTGCAACATGACATAAGAGTATAGCGGAACCGTTAGGTTCTGCAACAACAGCCAAGCAGCCAGAAACAAGGTTGACTTCATAAATAATGTATCTTTAAGCGGTTTCTTAAACATGGGCAAAAATTTATGCTCTTCTGATTTCTCGAACGGTACATCCGGATAAAAAAAGAATACTACGACATTCGATATCGAGAAGATCCACACAACAATATATAAAATCAGAAAACCATGACCCCCGGGATAACGGTCCAGAATAATACCTCCGCCATACATAACCAAACTTCCAAGCGCATTCAGGACCGTGTTACGAATCCCAAAATAACGTCCACGTACCCGTGCGGGAACCAGATCACTAATCACAGAGCTCCACAGCACACCACCAGCAGTATTGGCAATAAAAGCAGTAGTATATAAAGCAATAAATGCGATGACCCAATATTCTTTAGGAAAAATAAACGGGATTAGTCCCGTAGAACCCCAAAGTATCCTATGCAGACCGATAAAAGTAACCATGGCCCATTTGCGACTTGGCAGCTTCTGAATCAGAAAAGCTACCCCAATCTGTGCCACATTAACTAATGTAGTAAGCGCTAGCACAAATCCAATTTGACTAGAGGAAGCTCCTAAATATAGTAGAAATCCTGTTAGGAACTGCCCTTGCAGCAGTACCTGAAAAATAGTTGACGGCACACCTTCCAGCGTAGCTATATGCAAATTTCTGCGATGCACTGAAGGTTTACGAACACGTTTTGAAACCGTAACCTTATGCTTATTTTCCATGTTGTCCATAGAGGCGGTAACACTCCTTTGATGCGGCATTGGCTTCATTCTACTCCGCATCAATCTACTGTCAATACGCCAAATCACCAAATAATATTGGAGCTTTACTCACTATCCACTTCAAGGGGCAAATAAAGCGAAAATCGACTCCCCTTCTCTTCCTTACTCTCCATAGAAATGAACCCGCCGAGCAATCTGGCCAAGTCATTACTAATAGAAAGTCCTAGTCCTGTTCCACCATATTTCCGGCTAGTCGTTCTGTCTGCCTGTTGAAAGGCTTCAAAGATCATGGCATGCTTCTCCGGTGCGATTCCTATGCCACTATCCTCCACATCAAATACAAGCCAATGTTGCACGGCATCCCCTTCCCCACCTTCCTGCTCGTGGATATGCAGCGATACGTAACCTGTCTTTGTAAACTTAAAAGCATTTGAGAGCAAATTACGCAAAATCTGCTGTACGCGATGTGGATCGGAATGAATCATTGGAGGGACATTCTCATCCATGGAGATATTAAAATCCAGTCCTTTTTGTTTGGCCGTCACAGCGAACTGCATTGCCAGCAAATCTGGGATCTCGCTAACATTTAATTCTTCATTTATAATATCTAATCGACCTGCCTCCACCTTGGATAAATCCAGAATGTCGCTGATGATCATCAATAATTCATCACCCGAACGATGGATAATGGCTGCATACTCTCTTATTTCTGCTTCCGTAAGCAAATCATCATTTTCTTCAATTAATTGCGATAAATTAATAATGCTATTCAGTGGAGTTCTAAGCTCATGTGACATATTGGCGAGAAATTCCGATTTGAATTGAGATGCCATCATTAACTGATTAGCACGCTCTTCAAGATCAAGCTTGTTCTTATGTAATTCTTCAGTCTGAGCAGACAACTGTTCGTTAGCATGCTGGATCTGCTCATTCCTTAGAAGACCGAGTTGAAAATCACGGATAATTAATGAGAACAAAATACTTAAAATTAGCCCCGCAGGGAACGTAATTGGCATGATCTCTCTTATGTACTCTTCCACAGGGATAACGCCTAAAGCCATAATGTTTATGGCATTCATAAGATTAACGATTAGAATAACGATCAGACCTTGATTCACAATACTGAGGGTTGAGCGTCTGACCCAGTAGCTAAGCGCCGCGCAAATAACTCCCAAAATAAAAAGATTTAGCATTCCTGCAACCGCTGCCTCTGTCACTCCAAAAGTTAACCTTGTAAGCCCCGTCCCTATACCGATCAATATAAGAGTGATGGGTCTAGGATACGCCAGCGTCGAGATGATTAGGGGTACAAACCGCAAATCAAAGATCACATGGTCGTCCAGATTATAACCAAAAAGAGTACTGATCCAACCAGCAAAGATCGCCAGGATCACCCAGCTCGCCTTCTTTATTCCTATACTTGCATTTGATATGGTATGTTTATAGATCAGATTAGCCAAATAGGCCACGGCAATAAGAATTGCGGTATTCCCGAAAAATATTTTAAGATACCCCATAGTTTTGCTCCTACCTGCACAAGATAAATTACAGATTTCATCTCACAATAATACCATAGCTTACCCTTCGCACACCTAATTGTTGCATAGGAAGAGCGCAAATCGTATACGATTTGCGCTCTTCCTATGCATTTTATATTTGGGTACTTAGCGTATAAGCTAATTTGAATTAATCACGGTAGGAACGTCCCCAGCTTTGATACTCTTTTTCCGCGTCTTCTTTCGAATGGCCATAGCGCTCTTGTAGTTTACCTACCAACTTATCCTTTTCACCATCAATCACATCAAGATCGTCATCTGTAAGCTTGCCCCATTGCTTTTTGGCCTCGCCTTTGAGCTGTTTCCATTTTCCTTTAAACACATTGTTGTCCATTATATGCTCATCTCCTTAGCTGAATTAAGTAGGGTAGAATACTATCCTGTGTTATCGTTACATTACCCTGTCCTATTCGCCATGAATCTTACCTAATCTATAGAAAGTCACAATTTGTCAAATAATAGTTTAAAAAAAGGTATTCAAATCCTTTAAAATTTGATACAATCAATGTATAAATTAAACATTTAATTTTTTAAGTGATTTTTTTCACATGAGTTATTTGCTCTATGTGCTAGAATGCCCTCGGAGATGAAACAACATCATTAAATTTTTTTCTATTGTATGCCGATATATGTCATGATACTGTTAGAGTTTGGCTCTTCACCCCAAGATTAAAGTGACAAATATCATTTATAAAGTGATTTTTATCACTTCGCATTACTATTAAAATGTTTTACATTTTAATATATATATTTTAAACTATATTTTTGGAGGTCATAACAAATGAAAAAAACAACAGTAATCTTGTCGACTGCCCTTATCTTAGGTAGTTTGCTTGCAGGTTGTGGTAACAACACAGACAACACACCGGCGGCTACTAATGCTCCAACAGAAAACAGTACAGCAACTAATTCCACTAACACTGGAACTGAAGCGGCTAAGTACAAAGACGGAAATTACTACTCTGCTGCTGAAGTCGACGCTAAAACTGGCTGGCAGTATTATGCGCTTCTGACTGTAGAAGGCGGTAAGATTACTAAGGCTGACTGGGACGCTTTTAACGTAAATACTGCTGGTGACTCTAAGAAAAAACTTTCTGAAGATGGTAAATATGGCATGAAAGCTGGTGGTGCTTCTTCTGAATGGCACGAGCAAGCAGCAAAAGCTGAAGCTTTCCTGATTGAAAAACAAGATCCAGCAGCTATAACTTTAGACGCTGAGGGGAAAACTGATGCTATCTCCGGTGTATCTGTACACGTATCTGACTTTGTAAAAGCTGCTCAAGCTGCTCTGGCTGCTGGACCTGTTGAAGCTGGTCAATACAAAGACGGAGGTTACCATGCTGAAGGCGAAATGGATAAAGACTCCGGTTGGAAATCCACTGTTGACTTGACTGTTGCTAACGGTAATGTTGTTGCTGTTAAATTCAGTGGCGTAAATGCTGCTGGCGACGACAAGAAACAATTCTCCGTCGATGGTAAATACGGTATGAAAGCTGGCGGCGCTTCTGCTGAATGGCATGAAGAGATCGCAAAAGTTGAGCAATACTATCTTGAAAAAGGTACTGCTCCAGAACTTACAGCTGAAGGTAAAACTGATGCAATTTCCGGCGTGAGTATTCATGTTGGTGAATATTTTACACTTGCTGAAAAAGCACTCGAAGGCGCGAAATAATTTCGCATAACCTTCTGCAGTTAATCAGACGAATGAGGTGAATTTCTTTTGAAAAAAATAGTCATTTTGGGCGGCGGCTACGGCGGCGTACTCACGGCTAAGAAACTGGCAAAGAAATTTAAGAAAAACAAAGATGTTGAAATCACACTGATCGACCGGAATCCATATCACACTCTATTGACTGAGCTGCATGAGGTTGCCGCGAACCGTGCTCCAGAGGATTCAATCAAGATCGATCTAAAGAAAATCTTTGCTGGACTTAAAGTGAATGTTGTTCTTGACGAAATCAGCAATATTGATTTCAAGGGTAAGAAACTCAAATCCAATAAAACTACCTATGCGTACGATTACCTTGTAATCGGTACAGGTAGCAAACCAACCTTCTTCGGCATTCCAGGTGCAGAAGAGAATACCTTCTCCTTCTGGTCTTACGATGATGCGGTAGCATTGAAACGTCAAATCCGCGACATGTATACCAAAGCCGCTATGGAGAAAAATCCAACTGTACGCCGTGCAATGTTAACTTTCGTTATCATTGGTGCCGGCTTTACAGGTGTCGAGCTTGTTGGGGAAATGGCTGAGCAACGCGAGGAATTGTGCAAGGAGTTCTATATCGACCCATCCGAAGTAAGATTGATTGTGGCTGATATGGCTCCGAAGATTCTGCCTATCCTTCCAGATAAGCTGATTCAAAAAGCCGAAGCTCACCTTCGCAAGCTGAACGTGGAAATTGTAACAGGCGCCAAGATCACTGAAGTAGGCGAAGGTAGTGTTGCCCTTGGTGAGAAAAATGTTGTCGCTTCACAAACCATTGTTTGGACTGCAGGTGTTGAAGGTTCTGAAATCGTGGGTGGACTTGAAGTACAACAACAAGGACGCAAACGTATTGTTACGAATGAGAACCTTGAAAGTGTAGATCATAAGAACGTATATGTAGTAGGGGACAACATTTTCTTCATTCCTGAAGGTGAAACTCGTCCTGTACCACAAATGGTTGAGAATGCTGAACAAGCAGCTCCGATCGTTGCTGGTAACATTGCAGCTGACATTCAGAACACTGCTAAAAAAGCATACAAACCAGGTTTCCACGGTACTATGGTATCCATCGGTAGCCGCTACGGTGTAGCAAACGTTGGTTTGCCAGGCAAGTTCTTTATGCTTACTGGTTTTATGGCAATGTTATCCAAACACTTTATCAATATGTTCTACCTGTCTCAGGTTGTAGGCTTCAATAAAGTTTGGACTTACATGATGCATGAGTTCTTCCATGTTGAGAACCGTAAGAGCTTCTTGGGCGGACACTTCTCCAAGCGTTCACCTAACTTCTGGCTCGTTCCGCTTCGCATGCTGCTTGGTGGAATGTGGTTATATGAAGGTATAGATAAGCTACGGAAAATTTGGGTAGATCCTAACAAGATATTCCTAATTCCAGCCGCTCCTTTTGCAACGGATGCTTCATCAGCAGCCAGCGTAGCGGTGGATGCAGTTAAAACAACAGTAGATGCACAATCTGCAGCTTCAGCAGTATCCACTGCAAAAGAAGCGGTTGAAGCATTGCCAGTTCCTGGCTTCGTATATAATATTACAAACTGGTTCATGGATTTGATGTTCTACAACAACGACGGAAGTTATACTTTCCTCGCAAAATGGTTCCAAATCGGTATGGTATGTGCAGAAATCGTGTTCGGTATTATGCTCATCGTTGGTCTGTTCACAGCTATTGCTTCTATAGCGACGATAGCCATGTCCGTCATGATCTGGTCGACCAAAATGGCTTCTACAGAAATGTTATGGTATGTTGGTGCGGGTATCGCCTGCATCGGCGGATCGGGCAGCACATTTGGCCTAGATTACTATGTACTTCCTTGGCTTAAGAAACATTGGAAGAGAGTTCCGATCGTCAGACGATGGTATCTATACACCGACTGATTATAAAGCCCTGAATTCGTGTAATTTATTTTAAAGAAAATATGTAGATTGCATGTCAGTAAGCTAAATATGGATGTACTTCAGAGTAATGTGTCCCTAGGACACATTACTCTCCTTATTTACAAGAAGAAAATAATCTTCCTAATATCAGGAAATGGTCAATTTATTCTTTAATGAATGGTTTTGTAGGGATGATCAGGGGTATGGTTTCTTCCGGCAAAACCGACAAGAAGGAGAGAATCTTGTGAACAAACAACTCATAGAAGATACCCTCCGGTTGTTGCATACTGAAATGTCACCTATTGCCGGAATTGAGCTTAATCCCTCTCCGGCTGCATGTGAGCAGCTAATCTCGGTACTAGAACGCCATGATCTGGAATACAACCGCAAAGTCAATTTGCTGGGTATTTACACTATTCTCACTTTGGCAGCTGAGCGCCATATGGAATGTATCCCACATCATCCCGACCTTACACGCAACATTTTGGATGGAGATTATTTGTACAGCTTTTACCTTCAGTTTGCGGTGAAATGCCGTGAGCTCGACCTAGTTGCTTATCTAGCTCCTTCGATCAAAAAAATGCAAATTAGACGGTCAAATGGAGACTTCGCGGAACATGATCCAGCGGCTGGAATCGAACAGTTCTTGATTCAAGAGTGCAGACAGCGCAGTCGCACAAGCAAAGCCATTTGACAGGTGGGATCTATAAGATGAAGCTGCATGAGGCCTTAAACATAGACATAGATGAAATTAATCGTGAAATCGTAAATCTTGTGGCACGAGATAAGGATGTTCCTAAGAAATCACAACTCGGGCAGAGTATTCTTGAGCTTATAAATTCTGGAGGTAAACGCCTCCGTCCTCTTATGGTCATTGTTGGCAGTCGTTTTGGCCGAAAGGATACGGGTCGAAGAGCGCTTCAATTAGCTGCTGCCGCTGAATTTATTCATGTTGCCTCATTAATTCATGATGATATCATTGACGATTCTGAGTTACGGCGGGGCAAACCCGCCCTACATACTAAGACGGGCACTCTATCAGCAGTGCATATTGGCAATTATATGTCCGCTCGGGTTATCGAACTGTTAAGCAAATATACCGGAGACAAAAACAAATATGTTCATGACTTATCTTCTGTAGCTACTGCTCAGCTCTGTCTAGGTGAGTATCAGCAAATGGAACATGCTTTTGATTATGAGATTACAATGGAGCAGTATCTGGAGAAGTCCTTAAACAAAACAGCTCTTCTTATGGCCACCTGCTTACGTGTGGGTGCATTATCCACCGAAAGCTCAGAGGAAGTGGCCAACCTTCTGTATACCTTTGGCGAAGCCTTAGGCATGTCTTTTCAAATACAAGATGACCTGCTGGATTTCACGCAGTCTGAGGCTGTGCTGGGTAAGCCCGCCGGCAGCGATCTGCGTCATGGTCAGGTTACCCTGCCAGTGCTTTATGCATTACAGGATCCAAAGCTTTCGCCTGTGATTCGTTCAATCGGCCCTGATTCTTCCGATGCTGAGGTGGCACATGTGCTTGCCCTTATTAAGAGAAGCGATGCCTTAGCTCGCGCAGAACAGTTCAGCCAGAACTACCTAGATAAGGCTGGAGCGATTGTGCAGCAGCTCTCCTCCTATCCGGCGCATGCCGATCTGGATACGCTGCTGCAATATTTTGCCGACCGTGATCGCTAAGGACAATCAAAAACGGATACCCCCATTCACTTGGGTTGGTATCCGTTTTTTTGTGTGCTTGCTAAACAAGCCGAACGTAGCGCAGCGCCCGTGAGCGTGTTTAGCTCTCGGAGATTAGTCCCTCAGGATTTAGCGTTACTATATAGGGAATTCCTCCCTCTAAAAACTTGAATTTGTATGGTTTATAGACTAATCAGCCAATTTAGAGGGAGACTTTCCCTATAACAAGATCGAAAGTCACTTAAGCTCGGAAATATAGGGAGTTTTCCCCTATAAGTCTACCTTAGATTAGTTCAGCCCTCTCACACTGCTCTAGCCCCCCTCGCAGATGCCCACAAAAACAAAAAAGGAAAGCCGCGTAGCCAGCTTTCCGATCCCATTGCCTACCCTCTTTTGGGTAGGCTGTTGTCTTTTGTTGTTAGTTTGGAGGCAATGCGCCAATGGTTAGGACTTCACTGCGTGGAATTTTGGAACTGTAGAAGCGTAGCGCTCGCCGGAAAGCTTTCCGTAGGAAAGCTCACTTCGAAAGCATACGCTATTCTCGGATTTCTACCGCAAATAGCGGTTCAAATCAAAGAAATCCGAGAATAACAGCGATCGAAAGTCCAACATTCCACGCAGTGCTGCTTCCTAACCACCGCCTTATTGCTCCCTAGCTAACATAAAAAAAATCAATCAGTGTACACAATAAAATCACTATGCTGATCACCTGATTCAGATTATAAGAAGCCACCTTCATCAGCTTACGATTCGATGGTTTTATAATCTTATGCTCGGTCATCAGGAGCAGCGTCGCAATGCCAATCCCTACCAGATACATCCAGCCGAGATCACGCCATAAATATAGGAACAATAGCAGCATAATCATGATGAAATGTAGTCCTTTTGCAATGCGCAGCGCGTTCTCTAGTCCGAAAAAGCTAGGAATAGACCATAGACCATGCCGCCGGTCAAAGTCGATATCCTGAGTGCCGTAAATAATATCAAATCCGGCAATCCACAGCATAACAACAGTACCGATAACAAACGGTGTAAATGCGATATTTCCGGTTACAGCGAACCATGCGCCAATCGGTGCAGAAGCAATAACAAATCCTAAATATAAATGACTGAGAAAGGTAAACCGCTTCGTGTAGGAATAGGTTGATATCAATACGATAGCCACCGGTGACAAGATCAAGCAGAGCAAATTAAGCATGCCTGAAGCCACAATGAAAATGGCATAGTTGACAATAACAAAGACAACAACTTCTTTTTCCGCCAGTAAGCGTTGAGGCAGATGTCGATGTGCCGTACGAGGATTCTGTTCATCGAACGTACGGTCCGCCAGCCGATTGAATGCATTGGCGCCATTACGGGCGCCTATCAATGCAATCAATCCCCAGATCATCACATGTCCCGATGGCCAGCCCCCTGCGGCCCATACCATCGATATAATAGCAAATGGTAGCGAAAAAAGCGTATGAGAGAACATTACCAATTCGCTGAACATTTTAAGTTTTAGACCTGCAGTTTTACATATGTTTAGAATCGCCATTCGTGCATTCCTCTTTCTTCACTACTGTGTTTATGTCCATTAATGATTATGGTCTGCAAGAACTTCGTTCAGGACGTTAAGCATCCCGTCGATATCTTCTTCCGTAATAATCATCGGTGGCTGGAAGGCTAGTACATTGCGTCCTATGCCATTTTTACCGATTAGATAACCTCGGTCCTTCATCGCCTCCAGCACTTGATCTGTAAGTGCCGCTGCACCCTCAGCATCTACACCCGTTAGCTCCGCACCCAGCATTAGTCCAGTTCCCCGCACATCAACCATCAACGAAGGATAACGAGCTTGCAAAGCCTTCAGACCTGCCTTCAATCGTTCTCCTAGCTGTACCGAGCGTTCAGGAAGCCGTTCATCTCGAATATAATCAAGCACAGCCAGCGCTGTTGCAGCAGATACCGGATTCCCACCAAATGTGGAAGCTGAAGGACGGTTTAGAGCAAGGGCAATCTCATCGGTTGTAGCGAAGGCTGCAACTGGAATTCCGTTACCGAGTGCTTTGGCCATACTTATAATATCGGGTACAACGTCAAAATGCTCCATAGCAAACATCTTACCAGTACGTCCAAATCCAGTTTGGATTTCATCAGCGATTAGGAGTACACCGTATCTCTCTAACAATGCTTTTACATCACGGAAGTAGGTTCGGGTTGGCATAGTCATTCCGCCGTTGCCTTGGATTGGCTCTACGATCATGGCAGCGATAGTATTCCCCTTCTCTTCAAGCACCCGCTCTAGCGATTCCAGGGATAACGATGCCGCTTCCTCCAGCGATAAATCCGGATGATAAGGGCGAGGAATAAACTCAACGTCATGATCCAAGTATTTATCGGTACGCCACATAGGCAGGCCTGTCACACTCATAGTTAGATTGGTACGGCCATGCAGGCCACTCTCCAGCGCTATAAACCCTTTACGTCCCGTATACATCCGAGCGAGCAGCAGAGCTCCCTCATTAGCCTCAGAACCACTGTTAACAAAGAAGGTCCGTCGTAGTCCACCCGGCATAACCTCTTCCAAACGCTCTGCCAAATCTACACTCGGTTGAGTTAGATAGATGGTTGTCGTGTGCTGCAGCTGCTGCAGTTGTTCAATCGTGCGTACTGTTATAGCCGGATTACAGTGACCACATGCGACTACGGATACGCCAGCGAAGAAATCCGTATAGGACTTTCCTTTTTCATCATAAACAAACTGCATTGAACCACGAACAAGCTGAGGTGCATCACGGTAAAAATGCTGTGTACAAGGATAGAAATATTGCTTACGTTTGGCTGCTACTGTTTCTCTTCCGATGAAGTCTTGTTGTTCCATGAAGGGTTCTCTCCTTTTTGTGAAAATAGTAACTTATTCATAGAGTCCTGTGCACCGCCCTATCACTAGGCGATATTTAGTTCCCATTAAAATACAATTAGTTGAACTGTAGCGAGCCCAAAGTATAACCAGCATAGACTGGCTTAAGGCCGCCCAGCATGTCATCCCTGCTATCAGATCCGTTGATTGCCTGTTGATAAGAAACAATAATTTCACGTAGCTGTTCGACGCTATAGGTTGCTCCTTCAATACGGAAGCTTGATATCCCTAGTCCACTCATCTCACTCAACAAAGGTAAATAGCAAAGCTCTTTTGCGAATAAAAGATGGCAACGGCCGTGCTGATCACGATATACCGGATTCTCGCCTTGATCTGTCTTTAGTACCAATACATTATTGTGCACATATTGATTATCCTCTTCAGCAATAGGCTCCATTAACTCCGTATTCTCATAAAGATCATGTTCCATATACATTAGTGCAGGTGTACCATGAACAACAACTTCCAAAGGCGTTTTGCAACGAGAGGCAAAGGTAGCAAAATGCTCTAGCGTCATTTCTGGCGATACCGAAAGCTGAGTTAAACCTAAGTTAGCATATAATTGCGCTGAAAGATGATTGTATACATTTAAGTTACTGTCCCCAATTAGCGGATAGCCTGTATTGTTATAACGACGAATAGCTCCTAAATTTGTAACGATAATACCGTCAATCGGCAAGCGTTCTCCGCCAAGCAATTGATCATATTGGTCAAAATGCAGCTCGGTCATCATCCGTGGTAAACCCAAGTAGATTTTGCTATCGCCCTTTAGCTCACCCAGTTCCTTGATGTCACGCTTTGTAAAAGGTTTATCTGGTTCAAATACATCCCCTGGCAAGTACAGGCTATCTACACTAAGCTCTAAGACCATCCGTGCCTGTTCCATATTATTCACACGTACAGCTAACTTAGCTTTTGTCTTTTTCGGTTGCTCGACCTCAGCCAATCTTTCCCGCAACTGCTCAACTCGTTTCTCAGACAGCTCACGCTCTGCAGTTGGTGTACTGAATACTTTTCCAGTGCTATAAAATTTACCAGTTCCTTCATAACGGCGGTTAATGTTAGTCAGTCCTGGTTTGCCGAAGGCATACGCCGTCGAAAAGTCACGTTTACGGTTGTTATGAAGCTCTTTCGTATCTACCGTACGATCAAAGCCAATCGGATCATCGATATACCGGTCAATGGCTTCGCCGTAGCTATTCGCCAGCATCACCATAAACTCCTTATCCCGCATGCGGCCCTCTATTTTGAAGGAGGTAATCCCTGATTCAATCAATTCTGGAAGATGTTCATACATGAACATATCTTTTACAGCTAGGGGGTATTCGGCCGGATATACATACCCGTCTTTTTTAACCCGATAATCCCAGCGGCAAGGCTTCATACATTTCCCACGGTTACTGCTCATACCGAATACATGGGAGCTGAAATAACAATTCGCACCGTGAACGGAGCACATATCCCCGTGAATAAAATACTCCAGTTCCATCCCACTCCGCTGACCTAGCAGCTTAGCTGTCTGCAAATCCATTTCCCGCGAAGTAACCACACGACTTACACCCAGATCACGCAATGCGTAGATCATTTCCAGATTGTGAACATTCATCATGACCGAAGAGTGAATAGGAAGACTAAGCTCCATCTCGCGAATTAGCTCCAGCACTGCCATATCCTGAACAATCAAGGCATCGGGACGAGCACCATCAAGGAAACGCAAATATTCTTTAGCCTCTTCCACATCTTCTTCACTAAATAGGTTATTCACTGTGATATACACTTTTTTGTCTAGACGGTGAGCAATATCTAGTGCCTCTACGATCTCCTCATGAGACAGATTATATCCTTTACGCATCATTCTCATATTCAATACAGGTCCACCAAAATAAACTGCATCACATCGTGCCTGGATCACTTCCTTGAAAATCTCAAACGTTCCTGCGGGTGCTAATAATTCAATCTCTCTACCATTAAAATAACGTGCCATTCAAGTTCCCTCCCAAGTTGATACTCTCCATACAAGTTGTACTTTACACCAAAGCTACTGCAATCCCCATTACAATAAACATAGTAATAAAAATAGTATCGAATATGCCCCACCTTAGGCGGTGATACTGGCTACGCGGAGCATCCATACGAAAGCCACGAGCTTCCATGGAATATACCAGATCCTGCGCACGCCTAAACGCACTAGCGATAATCGGAACCAGCAAGGACACTAACATTCGTCCCTTTTCCTTTAAAGGTAGCTCCTTCAGATCAGCACCCCGTGAGGCCTGCGCTTTCATGATAATCTGCGACTCGTCTAGAATCGTAGGAATGAAACGAAGTGAAATGCTGATCATCAGTGTGATACGGTCGGGCTTCAAGCCAAACTTTTTGAAAGGAGCCAAAATCCCCTCCAGCCCTTGATTCAGCTTACCCGGCGTTGTGGTGAATGTAAGTAACGCCGTGAAAGTGATCAGAAAGAACATGCGGATGACCGAAAATGCGCCTAATCTCAGCCCTCCCTCATAAATAGACCACGAACCAAGCGTCAGCACCGCCTCACCCGTCTTCACAGACAGCAGCTGTACGATAAAGATAAATAGCATTAAATACCGTAAAGGCTTAGCTGCTTTCAGGAAGTATTTAAGCGGAATCCGAGTGGAAGCCATAACCGCTATTGAGAAAATAGCCAGCAGCGCCATAGCCATCCACGAACGGGAGAGCAGGATAACAGCTACGTATAATAGCATTCCGGTGATTTTGGCACGAGCATCTAGCTTATGCACCCATGAACCGGTCTCAATACTGCGCCCGATGATTAGCTTCTCATTCATGGCCATCCCTCTTTCCTTCGTGCTGCTCGCTAGAGTTGCCTGATCCAGATGGCAGCGAAGCGATTAGCTCTGCTAAGCTCTCTGCCGTTAAGCGAGGAGCTTCATCCGTAAGACCAAAGCGATCAGCTACTGCACGCCAGTAACGAAGGGACTGCGGAACCGTCAAGCCACACTGTTCCAGAATCGAAGGGTCATCAGCCAGTGCCTTTACGCTGCCTTGAAATGCCGTACTGCCCTCTTTAAGGACAAGCCAGTTGTCCGCGTAAGGCAATAACTCATCCATCCGATGCGTGACGACGATGATCGTTCTCCCCTGCTCACGGCATAAACGCTCCAGCAAGTGGATTAGTTCTGCACGGCTGATGGGATCAAGCGTAGCCGTCGGTTCATCCAGAACGATGACTTCAGGGTCCATAGCTAGTACGGAGGCGATAGCTGCCTTACGCATTTGCCCACCGCTCAATTTAAAAGGATTCCGCTCTAGCAGCGCCAGATCCAGCCCCATATCCAACATGGCCTGTCTTGCGCGTGCCTTTGCCTCTTCGAGGCTCATGCCAAAGTTAAGAGGACCGAAGATAAGATCCTTTTCGACCGTATCTTCAAACATTTGCTGTTCTGGAAATTGAAATACCAATCCGACTCTACGGCGCAGCGGCATCAGCTTAGGTGATTTCTCCCCCGCTTGGATGGTTACATCGAGTACTTTTACCGTCCCCTCCGTTGGTTTCAGTATCCCGTTAAACAACTGCAGCAGTGTCGATTTACCAGAGCCTGTCGCTCCAGCAATACCAACCATAGAGCCTGTTGGAACACTGAGGTTAATGTCGCGGAGCGCCGTCAGCTTCCATAGGCTTCGGTCAGCATAGGAATAACTTACTTGCTGTAATTCTATGGCCATAACGTGTCTATAAGCTCCTTTTCACTGGCGGGAACATCCACATGGATGCCCTGATTCTGCAGCTCACGTGTAAGACGCCAAGGATACGGCTCACATAGATGGCATTTTTGCAGAAGCTCCTCGTCCCGGAACAGCTCCGCCGGTGTAACATCAGCAGCTAAACCACCTCCATGCAGCGCAAGCACCCGATCCGATGCCAAAATCTCATCTGCATCATGCGTAATCATAAGGATCGTATACTTTCCTTCCGCTCGCATATCTTGCAAAATACCAAGAAGATCATTTCTGCTTCCTTCATCCAACATAGAAGAGGCCTCGTCAAAAATGACGATGCCTGGTTCCATAGCAAGAATGGAGGCGATAGCGACACGCTGCTTTTGGCCTCCAGACAGCTCACCTGGGTGTTTGGACAGCAGATGATTTATTCCCAGCCTCGTCGTATAAGAGTGTAATCGTTCAGCCATTTCTTCGTACGACAAACAAAGCCCTTCCAGGCCGAATAAGATATCTTCCTCTACAGTGGCTCCAATAAACTGATTATCTGGATTTTGGAACACCATACCAATGCATTGCCGAATGCTTCCGATCGTTTCCTCACTCAGTTGCATACCACTAACCACAATCTCGCCAGCACTCTTAGGCAGCAAAGCATTTAGTAGCTTAACTAGCGTAGACTTTCCGCAGCCATTAGGACCAACCAAGCTAACCCATTGTCCCTGAGAAATAGATAACGTTATATTTTGAAGAATCGGATGCTCAGGATCATAACCAAACGATACCCCATCCAGAGAGATGACAGCTCGTCCTTCTCCCTCTAATTCTTGACCTTCATTTGATTCATTCATGTTAGTCATCCTTCCGCTGATGTGACTAATCAGTCCAAAAACTCTTCAAACAACGATATTTTTGACAATGAAGCCACCAAATAACGGACTGCATAGCCCACGGCAATTCCTGTTACTACTCCAGTGATTAGCAGCATGGGAAGATAATAAAAAATACTAAGGGATGAGAATACCATAGAAGCTGCCAGCAGCTGACCGATATTATGTGCAATCCCACCAGCTATACTAATGCCGATCAAGCTTATACTCTTGCCTTTGCCACTAATCAGCATTAACACGAACATTACAACAAAGCTAAACAGCGAACCGAATAAACTGAATAGTAAGCTTGAAAAAGTACCTAGCAAAAATGCAGTAAGCAACGTTTTGAGGATGACAAGCAGGAATGCGTCCCGTCCACGTAAAAAGTAAATACAAGTCAAAATCATAATGTTAGCTAATCCTAGTTTAGCACCCGGCACCAGTCCCATTCCTGACAACGGAATCTGCGCTTCTATTAGACTAAGCACTACTGCCACTGCGGCGAAAATCGCAATAATTACCGTTCTTTTTAAAGCTGTTGCAGATTCACTACTGGACATAGGCATCTATATCATCCTCCCCCGACGCACTTGTGATTTCCACTAATACTCTATGCGGTAGACAGACAATCGTCTGTTTGGGCAGGGTAATAAAACCAAAACCTAGGCATACTTGATCCGGGCAGTCGGCATCGTACATTTCAATCCCGTAATCATGCACCTTCAAGAGGTTATAGCCACGTTCGGTACGAACCTCAATGGTTTGTTCTTCTTTTGTAAGCTTTACCGTTTTAAATAACTCGCCGTCCACCGTTACATTGGCTACGAGATTTTTACCGGCCCCACCTTTATCATCATTGTCCGAAAACCATCTCGGTGCGAGAAAAGCGAGCGCAGCAATCAACACGATGGAAATCAACCACACATCTGCGCGTTTCATAAAAATCTCCCTTATTTTTTAATTAAAATCCAGACTTATTAATTATAACGGTCTACCCTCAATCCTTCAATCAATGTTGGGGTTTAATGTAAGTTTTAGAGACCAGTTCACAAAATAGGCACGCAAAATAACCCCCACAGCCCCATTTACTCTGGCTTTCTAGCTTTTCCGAATTAATCCACAAATAATCCAGCATACGATATATTCAAATCAAACGCTCTCTCTTGCTCTGCTTGTTCCCCTTCTATATCAAACAACCCTTATCTTGGAATTCATTATTATATTTGCCTTTTAAACAATACTGTGTTATATTTATATCGTATTTGTTTTCGATATATTGTATATCCCCATCAAGAAGATGTCAGGCCGACTATTTTACACTTCGGCAATTTGGACACAGAGGCTTCATGTTTTCTTGCAGAAACTTTCCTTTTTATGAGACTAAATTCGAAATATAGCATTCCGATTCACACTGGCGCGGTCAATGGAGCCGCAAGGGCAAAAGAGAGGTAGGGCTTTTGTCGTATTGGAAGGATTATTCTCGCCACACGGCTGCTGGAAATAACAAGGAATTAAGACACCCGTTACTCACGAACGGCGGGGGATGAATATAACGAAAAAGCATGGCTGCACGAACCTTACATAAGGATACATGCCATGTGTGGAAAAATATAGGCGCCCGATAACCGCTACCTAGCGGATATCGGGCGCTGTCTACGTTCAAGGCATCTAATTTACATACTGATTCACAAAAGCTGTTACTACGTTTATATACCCCGTCTTATCCATATCATAAGCTAACCCATGCCCTGCTTGTGGCACTACGAACTTCTCTTTGGGACTCTGACATGCCTCATACAATTCATTCATCATACTATATGGTACAAAATTATCGGCATCCCCATGAATAAAAAGAATCGGCACCTTCGCCTTCCTCACCTGTTTCAAGGCAGACGCTTCACTAAAACCATACCCTGCTTTCAAACGAGTAATTAGACTCGCACTTTGAATAAAAGGGAAACTTGGCAAGCGATACATACGCCGTAGTTGGTAGGCTAATTGTGCTTTAACTGAGCTGTAAGCACAGTCCGAGACAATAGCTTTGACCTGCGGCGGGAGATTTTCACCTGAGGTCATTAGCACTGTAGCACCACCCATAGAGACCCCATGAAGCACAACTTGAGCACTGGGCCCAGTCTTTTCTATTATATATTCAATCCACTGCAAATAATCCTTGCGCTCATGCCATCCAAAACCAATATAATTCCCAGCGCTTTCCCCATGTCCCCTGGCATCGGGAATCAGGATATTAAAGCCCAGTCTCTCGTAATAGATTTTGGCGTACGCCCCCATATCCTTCCCTTTTCCAGAATAACCATGAGCTAGAATCGCCGTACGACCTTCAGCACGATCCGAAAGGAGCAAGTACCCTCTTAGTTGTAGCCCGTCCTCAGATGTAATCTCCACATTCTCAAAGCTCTGACTGGAGATCCAATCCTTCCCCTCACCCCAAGAAGCCCCGGCAACCGGGGGATCAACCTTCAAATCACGATTATTACTCAGGAATTCCTTCGGTGCTCGTTTAATAGCAATTCCATAAAAGAAAAAGCCCGCATAGATCAGAGCTCCTATGACGATGACAGCGCTAATGAAGAACCATACCAATTCATCTTCCCCGTCCTTTCCTCATATCCGTTGTAAATCAGTATAACATCTACTTAGAATGCGCCAAAATATAACAATCATAACAAAAGAAAACCGCCATCGGAATATGTCCCGAAAGCGGCTTTACTATTCTTCATGGCATAACTTGTATTCAAGCTACAAACACCGTTTATTATTTCTTGCTCGAGAATCTATTTCTCATTAGCAATCCAATAAGTGCAAAACCTAGACCAGTTACATAATAAGGGACTGAACTTGATTCTCCCGTTTTTGGAAGTTCATCCACAGGTGGATTACCTAGCGGGATTGTATCATCCACTACAGCAATATCCTCTGGTGACGGCGTTGGTGTTACTGTCAATACTGGTCCTAATGGAATCTCCTCATCATCAACAAGTACCTCTGTGTTGCTCGACGGTGTTGGTATTGGTGTTGGTGTTGGTACTGGTGCTGGAGTCGACGAAGCTACAGGGCCCAGCGGCACAGGATCATCATTAACAACGATAGTACCAATTACAAATGATGGTGTTGGTGTCGGGAACACCGGAGGCTCCGGCGTTGGCGTCGGTGTTGGCGTCACTTCTGATGAAGGTGTCGGTGTCGGCGTTACTTCCGACGACGATGTCGGTGTTGGCGTCACTTCCGACGATGGTGTCGGTGTTGGCGTTACTTCCGGCGACGGAGTCGGCGTTGGTGTTGGTGTCACGATCGGCGTTGGTGTTGGCGTCACGGTCGGCGTTGGTACTGGCGTCACGATCGGCGTTGGTGTTGGCGTCACGATCGGCGTTGGTGTTGGCGTCACGATCGGCGTTGGTGTTGGCGTCACGATCGGCGTTGGTGTTGGTGTCACGGTCGGCGTCGGTGTTGGTGTCACGGTCGGCGTCGGTGTTGGTGTCACGGTCGGCGTCGGTGTTGGTGTCACGGTCGGCGTTGGTGTTGGTTTTGGTGTGTGTGTTGGCTTTGGTGTGTGCGTTGGCTTCGGTGTCGGTGTCGGCTTTGGTGTGTGCGTTGGCTTCGGTGTCGGTGTTGGCTTTGGTGTGTGTGTCGGCTTCGGTGTCGGTGTTGGCTTTGGTGTGTGTGTTGGCTTCGGTGTCGGTGTCACGCACGGCGTAGGCGTCACGGTCGGCGTCGGTGTTGGTGTCACGGTCGGCGTCGGTGTTGGCGTCACGGTCGGCGTCGGTGTTGGCGTCACGGCCGGCGTTGGTGTTGGCGTCACGGTCGGCGTCGGTGTTGGGGTCACGGTTGGTGTCGGTGTCGGTGTTGGGGTCACGGTCGGCGTCGGTGTTGGCGTCACGGTCGGCGTTGGTGTTGGCGTCACGGTCGGCGTTGGCGTTGGAGGTGGTTCTTCCCCTCCATATGGATACCAATGCATCTGCACCCCACCAGCAAATCCCTTTGCAATCAGCGTCCCATGCAGTTCACCGGAATTATAAGTTACTTTTGCAAGCGGAGCTAGGATAGTTCCTTCTATTGTTAAACTTCCAATGTCAACAGTGCTAGCTTCATAAAAATTAAATAATACCTTGTTAGGGCTACCTCCCCAGATTTGAAAGCTTGGAATGTTAACTGAACTTCCGCTAACGTTAATGATAACTGTGGCGCTATTTGCAATATTAAACTGTAAGCCATTAGCACCAGCGAAATCGGCAGCACTAAGATTAAGAACGTTAAATGGTTCCGGAGCATCAATCGTTATTTTCCCATATTCCTTTTTGAAAGTTCCTATTGTAGCAAGCGAAGAGAATTCATTAGAACGTCCAATAAGAAATTGCTCTTCAGCATCAAAATCAATAGGAGTCCCTTTTCTCGCTGGTTCTTTAAGATCTACACCGTTGCTGGAAAAAACACCACCATAAACGGATGCTCCATGAACAGTCCCATTAGTAAAACTGATGTCATTACCAGCAATAAGAACATCTCCACCTGGATTATCCTTGGATACGCCGTAATTCTGCAAAGTAATATTACCTTTGGCCGCAAGGCGCCCATGAACCTGATCATTAGATTGTTTGAAATCCCCAAAAATAAAAGTATTAAAATTCCCTGCAATACCTAACACAGGTGTAGGAGTATAGGGAAGCACCTCCCCAGCCGCATTTACCAAATGACCTCCAGAAAGACCACTACCTACTGTCAAAATCCCCGCTAATATTAGTGCTAGCAGCGGTTTCATTCTTCTTTTCAAAAAGCACACCTCCTATATCTAGGATTTATATTTAATCAGAATAATTACCAGAAACTCTAAAGGACCTAACAACAAAAAAGACCGCCAAAAAAGAAGTGGAATTCACTTCTCATGGCAGTCGGACGGTCATAGCGCATTTAAGACACTTTAGACTCCTGGACTTTGCGTCCCACCCTTTCAGGCGGTTTGCTATTATCATGATAATATATGTATTGACTTGCAGATTAGAACTAGCATTTTAAGCATCCTATTAAATAATCGTCTATGACTTTTAATACTTTTGAACTAATAATAGTTTAGCGCTCCATCCCCACAATTGTCAATCAATTCCTTTTGATATTCATACGCGTAAGCAAGCACAAAAAAAGCGCCTAAAGGCGCTTCACACAAAGGTTTTCCTTTAATTTTAAAGTAACTTTATCCAACCTAATATCGATATCCATAATGGAATACTTAGAATCAAACCAAATACCATTCCACGGCGGAGACTTCCTTCCTCATTCATCCTAATTCTCCCTTTATATAAGTCTGAAGCATTATTTTTTATTATTACAATTTTAATATATTTTATTCTTTCTAATTTAGTTGTGAATTCAATCACATTGGACTAGCTGTTTAGAAATACCATTGATTATTTTTGGAATATCGGGGTAGAATACGAATATACGTTCCCATTAGAGGTGATGAGATTCATGAATAGAGCTGAAAGCAGGGACAACATGCTGGTGAAATCTTATTTATTGCTTCCGATGATTTTATCAGCTTTCGAACGGGACTCCGCCATTCTATCTGCACATTTACGAACACCCACCCCCTATCTGGAGGTTCTTGAAACAGCCGCAGCAGTTGCTACAACAGATCTAAGAGATGTTCGTTCAGAGATGAGAAAACGGGGAATCAAGGTTTATGAGCAGAACAGACTTAACACGGGGATAGAAGCCAAATTTATATGTCGTGGATACCATGAACGAATGCTGTTGTTAAACGACATCGTCGCTGCCCAAGCTGCCATTCATATGCGCAGATATCTCGGTCTGGATATTTCATCTTTTAAGAGCTATGAAGAGCAGTATCAGATTAAGTGAAGTAGCGAAGAAGCTACCCCCCTCCCTCATTTAATTAGCGAACAAAAAAATAGGCCTTACCATGGGAGTTGGCAAGACCTGAGAGATTTATACCACAAAACACTGGGGGGTGTTTGGTGTCTTCAATATATACCTTGAACCTGAAAATAAGATGATGCTCACATGAAAATTACATTAAAAACTTCAATTCGTCGCTTAGGCTATCCGCTTGGCACTTTTGATTTCCAACCAAAGAGGCCCGCTTCGCCGACAGAGAAAATCGACCGATTGATAGTTAGCCACGAGTGCTTTGAACAAATTGTTTCAAAATGATATAGTGAATTCGTTCTCACAGGATGACTTGATAGCAGGTTGAAAACATAATAAAGTCGGGACCTGAGTACGGAGCGACAACAGGCGTTTGCCTTTTCGTTGAATATTTTCTGAAGGAGGGTACTAGCCCATGAGTGATGAAATCTGTATACCACCTGGCATTCAGCAGAAGGACACTAGCTTTGGCTACACCTTGTCTATCATTAGTGGTAAATATAAAATGACTATTCTCTACTATCTCTCTGAAAACAAGATCGTGCGGTTCAATGAACTGCAACGGGGTATCGGCACAATACCTTTTAAGACGTTAAGCGTTATGTTGAAAGAACTGGAAGCCGACTGTCTCGTCAGGCGCGAGGAATTCCCCCAGATTCCCCCTAAAGTTGAGTATTCCTTGACCGAGAAGGGCCAATCGCTTATTCCGGTGCTGGATATGATGTGCACTTGGGGAGAGAAAAACTTCGTTCCAGCCGCGCAAGAGATAACCATACCTTTTACGATTTAACGACAACTTATGACAAAAGCAGCATTTCCATTAATGAAAATGCTGCTTTTTGCTTCAAATCTAATTACATATTTTCGATAAATTCAACATAGCCTTGCGAACTGATATCCAATTTATTTAAGTAATCCGTACTTCCTACCGTCTCAGATTCCGTGCCATAAATGGCATAGAAGGAACGATAATCAGCGTTGCAATACAAAAAAGTCGTGTCAAAGGGAGATAAAATACGGTCAAGCCCGTAGCCGAGTTTACCTTCTTCACTAAAGTCTTTTGCACTTCCTCCGGCAGTTACAGCTAATGCGATTTTTCGATTTCTTAATTTATCACTCTTCGAGCCATATGCCCATCCGTAAGTAAATACTTCGTCCAGCCACTTTTTAAGCAGAGGTGGACTACTAAACCAGTAGACAGGGAATTGTAAGACGAGCTTATCATGCGCTTCAATCAGCTGTTGTTCCTTTTCCACGTTGATTTTTTCATCGGGATAGGCTTTGTACAGCTCGTGCACCGTATATTTGTCTGGATATTTACGGAGTTCTTCGATCCAGCGTTTATTAACGACGGATGTTTCGATGTTTGGGTGGGTGACGACAATAAGTGTTTTCATTGGTGTATCCTCCATGTTTGAATCAGATTTAGGACTTGAGTATACCTCCCACCATGCCATCGCGTAAGTATGCACTTTTAGTTCACGTACTTACCTAAAGGTAAGCACTGCAACCTGATTGAAGAGCCCTAACTTCCCGAAAATTCATTCTCACGATCTGCGGCACACTCATCTACACTGCTGCTTAAAGCCGTTGTACACCCAAAAATCGCAAAAGAGAGATTAGGTCATTCCCCCATAAATGTACGTTGGATACTTATTCACATGTCCCCCCCAATTTACAAGAAGCAGTCCTTCAGGAATCGGCGCCTCCATCCTTGGAACGCGCAAAGAGGTCGCGATTACCACCGAAAACCTCACTTCACTTGAATAAAGGTTAGAATAATGTTAGAAGTCAGCTGATCTCAAGACAAACGGCGCGGTTTTGGGATCCCCGAAAACCGCGCCGTTATGCCTTCTTAGATATGCTGGTGAAGGGAATTGAACCCCCGGCCTACGCATTACGAGTGCGTCCCACATAAGTTCTATAGGGTTCTATAAGGTCCTATACAAATACAGCGACTCGTCATTATTCATTATAGGGTTCTATAGAGTTCTTTACAGTCCTGTATGACGGTAGAAGAAATGGTAGAAGAAAATCATTGGACTATACCCCTCCGCTCCTCGGGGCTCTACCTGTTATTCGAAGTGCATCTATCTGGATTCATAGTTCTTCAAACCATTCATCATCTCGTATATTCAAAGCTAGATCGGAGAGTTGTTGCAGCTTCATCATATCCCATCAATACCGTGCATTTGCTTGAAGGCACTGCTGCAACTCCTTGCCATATGCTTCCGTAAGTGTGCCAGCCTTATACATATGGTACAGTTCAGCAAGGCGAAGGTGTGCGGGCAGCATTATCGCCGCCCCCGAGCTTTGAGCAGTGCAGCCATGGATAAGACCAATGCAGCCCCAATCACAATCCAGGTGATTATGTTTAACATTCATATCCCTCCTGTTATTTGAAAATGGATATTTATTTGCCGTTTATGATATGATTGGATGGAGGAAGGGCCGTGAACCCTTCCTCCGGGAACCTATTTACGTTTGCGTGGTCCGCGGCGTTTTTTGGTTCCTTTCTTTTTGTCCTTAAACAACAAGCCTGCAGTTATAAGTTGTATGATTGCTGTTAGGAGCTGTACCCAATCTTTCATTGTCACTCTCCTTTCTAGGAAGTTGTATGTTTTACTTCCTAAATATAATATACACTAATATAAACAATAAGTCAAACAATTTATTTGCTTTTCTAAATATATTATTCTATAATGTGGACAAACAGTATGAAAGGAACATGATTATGGGATTTTCCTTTAAGCCGCTATGGAGATTGCTTATCGACAGAGACATGACCAAGACTGAATACAGGGAAGCACTCGGATTATCCACTGCAACTCTTGCAAAAATGGGAAAGGACGAGTATGTTTCCATGGAAGTCTTGGATAAGACCTGCAATTATTTCGGAGTACCGTTACATGATGTTATAGAGCATACAAAAAGCGAAACCCCGCCAGAATAGCCCGGCGGGGCATTTTTATGTAGTAACTTCAATTACTTATCGATCTTGATCCAATCGTAATCATACTCCATTTGCAGTTTGATCCGCCGTAGTTGTTTATCTATAGCCACCACAACTCCCCGGATCTTAATATCTTGAACCTGTTCAAACTGAGTGATTGTAATCTACTCCCCATATCGTTTCGAGTAAGCGAGCACTAGATCAATCAATTCCCACTCCTGCGCGTCAAGCACCGGCTTTTTACGGTCCCTCCAACGCTGTCCTCGCTCATCACTGATAATCCGAAGCTTGTGCTCCGGCAACATCATTTACTGCAATCCCATATACTTCCCAATTTTTTCTCCATGATGTCTGCCCTCCTAGTAATCTGTCCAGTAACCCATATAGCCGCCGTCCAAGCCCCATGAAACTGATGCTAGTCGATCCTCTGTTCGCTCCCATCCCTCAACGACCACTGCACTCTCAGGTGGTTTCCCAGACTCCCAAAGGATGTAGTTATCCTCTGCCAGTTCCTGCAACCCGATGCGGATTTTTTCTCGTGCCTCCCGTTCTTTGTCTCCAGTATTTCTAGCGTAGGCATGTATCCATGATGCACCGACAATGCCGCATGATCATCAGAAGCTTGCGGACCGTATCACTAAGCATGGCGTTTCTCTTGTAAAGGTCGCTAGGATAATATCCCAGATTCTAAAAAAAACCGTGGTGCTCCAGTAGTCAAACAGTTGGCCCTTATACGGTCAGCACAAATGCCGATGATCTCAATCTTGCGTTTCGTAATCTTGCCCGCTTTGTCCTGGTATATAATTTCAATGGTTTGACCGACACACATCTTCATTCTGATCGCCTCCAAAATAAGAACGTTTGTTTGTATCATGACCATTATATTGATTTTTAGGCAAATGGAAAATAGGAGCAGTGTGGGTATCCCCCTGCTCCTATCGTGCCGGTTGGTTCAGTAACCAACCACCGATACTCTTCTGCTCATGATCATCAGTGAACTGGTAATGCACATGACCAGCATCCAAGAGTGTGCTGGCATCAGTGCTTGGATACAGAATGATTTCCCATACCGGAACCGAGTAACTCTCGTCATCTTCTGTATAGAGAAGATGACAAGATGTTTGATTTGCTAATATGTCTAAACTCGTCGATTTAAAAATATACATGTCGAAGTGGTAAGAACGGAGTCACTATATGCGAACATGAATTTAGTCCTATATCCAAAATTCCCCAAACTAGTATAAGATAGTTGCTAGATACCAAAATATATATTTATTAAGAGAGGATGTAAAAAATGAAATTGAAAGCCAAATCTATTCTGCCTTTAGCACTCAGCATCACAATGATGTTCGCAGCAACTGCAGGAAGTGTTTCTGCGTCTGCAAGTGACTTAGAGCCCATCTCAAAATCTGAAACCAAACAATTAGTAACTAATGATGGGCTTGCTCTGGGATATGTTATAGTTAATAAAACGATAGAATACAATAATACGGATGAGGGCTTAGAATTTACAGTCACTAAGGATTCTGATTACACCCTCAACAGTGAATTTGCAAACATTGAGGCATATAGTAATAAGTTTGCAGATGGAGTTGAGGTTAATACGTATCTCTTAACTGAAAATAAGGAAATATATGCTGATGGTCAATTATTAGCATCTCCTTCAGACTCCCCTTCTCTTAGTCTTAGGATCGCTGGTGGAATTCCAGCGATTGGTCATTATTATACTAGTAATGATCTCTCAACCTATTTCTTTAAAAGCTATTCAGACATCTATGTTGATTGGGGTTTAATGATAAGACCTACTGGTTCTCATTTAAACGTAGGCATTTATGAATCCCATCCTAAAGTTCCCTTTGCAAAAGCTGAACTAGATTCATTTGCAAATAACTATAATGATTATGAAAAGTCCATAAAACTTACTTTGGTTTCACTTGGGCTTACAGCTATTTCTTGGGCAAGCCTCGTTGGTTTAATTGGCACAGGAACTGCTGCCGCTTGGGCTGCATCGGACGCAGTTGATGCTTATAATGATGCAAAATCTGATGTGCAAGACGCATTTACTTATATAAGCGCGTTTTAACCAAAAACCGGGGAGAGGTAAACTATCCCTCCCCGGTTTCAAACTAATTATTAAGGAATGTGATACATGGATTATAGAGATCTACTCCCGTTTGTGCCGTTAGCTATAATTATCTTTAATCTTTGTGTTTTTGTACATCGACTTGTAAACTCTAAACTAAGAAATCATGCACTTGATATATTCATAAACAGTATTGTTTGTAGTATTATGGCTAGTTATATCGACGATATATCAGTAATTCTCCAAATATCAGTTTACATTATTTCAATAATTATGATAATTTTTTTAATTTATTCTCTCTTGAAAAATGATACCACTAAGTAATGAAGATATTCATATTCCACATTATCCATTAAATATACAATAAGTAAAAAATATCTACTATGGAATTCACTTAATGAAGACTACCCGTATTACACTCATTAATTTTCTAGTAGGATTAAAATATTTCCAACACAGCTAAAAATTCATGTTCTTTCAACAGGGCGTGAATCAAATAACTGCAGCTCAATTTGGAAGCGTGGATCATAAACAATGGTTATATGAATAGAGTCACTCTCAGAGTAATTGACTAGTGAGGTAAATATAAAAAGAGGCCTTATCCGGGTGAAACCTGGAGAGGCCTCTTCCTCTGTATAGAGAAGACGACGAACCAGATTGTTCTCTTACATAGCTAATCTGTTACCTGAATACTAACTGATTCCCAATCATTACGTGTTATCTATTATCACTCTCACAGCCCGCTGTATAACTACGCTGTTCAATTATTGACACTTGGGACTGTGACAGAGCCGCTGTTAGAAATTCAGAGTCAGTCTGTAGGACTTTGTATATATTACTCAGTATGATCACTCCTAGTTATAAAATTTCTGCCAGTGAGTTTTTATGTGATCCCTTTACTTTTCTTTGAAATTTATATTTTTGATTATTAATATAATGGAGAATAAAATTAATAGTATAAATCCTGTTAAAGAAAATATATTGGTAATTAAAACTAACAACACACCAAATTTGCTTCTTCCATAACCCCCCTCGAACATTCCAAGTTTAGCGTAACTAAAGATAGGATTATTTAATAAAGCAAGTATAGTACTTCCCAACATGCAATAAAGTAATTTCACATTTTTCCCCTTAAAACCATTCCCTCCTTAATTCTAGACCGTTAACCAATAAGAGCATTAAAAAACATTCATGACGAGGATTTGAACGCCAAATAATAATAAAACTACGCATTTGTATCTAAATAGAAAAAAGCTCCACAAGCCTAAGATAATGGGACGTTTCTCATGTTCAGAATCACTGCCACTTGTGATCTGCGCACTCTAAATATACATTATTTGGAACATTATGTACATGAACTCTATTTCACAGCTTTGTTATTTAGTTTCCTCTTGCTTTTCAGTTCGTTTTCGTTCAATTCCTTGGCTTCAGCCAACGCTGGAAATTCCAGCGCAGTAGTTGAGGAAAGTGTTATCAGCCCGTTTGAATTTAATTGGATATCATCATCTGATTTAGCTTAAGATGCTCTAACGGCCTCTGGTAATACTGGGTATACTGTGGGTGCTCTTCCTGCATATATCGTTACTGAAGCAGCAAAGATTTTTGCAGGGGCTGGGTATACTATGAAATTGGAATCAGGCGGTTTCTGGTTCTATAGTTCAGACGGTTTGAGAAGAGTAAGAACTGGTCAAAAAGTTTCTTTTAATCTTTATCAGGCAAATTTCGAAAAATTCTCTAGAACAGGTTATAATGACAATTACAGAACTTCAAACTATCATGTTAATGTGTCTGAATAATAAAAAAACAGCCTCACTTTATACCTCTTGTTGAATTCTAGACTTGAATGGAGAATGTCATGATTCACCCGATTCTTAAAGAAGCCCATTTTCATGAAATACCAGAAGGAAAAAAGGATTCTTGCACTTCTGTCGTGCTAGATGTTGGAGTTAAACAAAAATCTGGATCTGATCAGTTTTATACTACTGTAGCAACCGCTAATGGACTTAAAGAATTTTTTGTCGGTGAAGCAGCAATTGCTATTCGTGGTCTACTTCTTGTTGATTCTTTTGATATAACTTTAATTAAACATGAAATCCAAAATATTTTGGATCGTTGCTCAAAAACTACTTGGGAGGAAACTGCTATTTCAATCAACAGATTTTTCCCTTGGGAATTTGATGAGATGAAATGGAAGTAGCACTTTTTTCGTCATAATTATTAAAGAAGAACTTCTTTTGTGTTGAATGATTAGACTAAACAAAAATAACCGTAAGGCATTTGCCCAGCGGGTTGTTTTATGTATGCTCTAAATTCAAATCATTGCCGATCAAGCCGATAACCATTGATCTTGATCGACTCTAGGGAATAACCTTCGATCAGGCCACCATAGTCCATCATATGCCTTTCTGGGTCTTTCCCAGCCAGAACCAAACAGATACCTTGGATTGTGCCAGGGCCACGACTAGAAAGTATGTATCGCTTCCCAGGACTTTGTATGTAGTGCTCATATAATCATTCCAGAATAAAAAGGCTATCTTATTCTTTCACCACTTACCACATGCCAATGTAAGTGTTTTGTATCCTGATACTCACCTAAATTTGCAATTATTTTAGATGCTCCTGTTTCCTCAACCATCTCGGCTGCCACTTTCTTTATAATACGCAGCATTTCGAGGAGCAGTTGTTCAGTATTTCCTACCTCTTCAGAAATTAAAGAATAGATATGAACCTTTGGGATGACTACTACATGGTTCTCATAAAATGGTCTGGTATGATGAAAAGCAAGGACGGAGTCGGTTTCAAAAACTATTTTTACTTTCGTCCTCCCGTTTAATACCGCATTGCAATAAAAATCCTGAATCATATATACTGTGTACCTCCATTAAAAATATAAGACGGAGCTTCGAAGCTTACAATAAGATTATTATATTTTATTTGGTACATTATGTAAATTATATATGGATACTGTCAAGGATATTTTCCTGAAAGCAAAGAAATACCCCACCATAGCAGCAGGGTAAGTGATTTGAAATTCAGTTTTTTTGTCAACACTCTTAGATAATTTTTTTCAAAGTCAGAGACTCGCAAATATAACCATGACATACTATACTCGTCTATAAAGTTATTTCTTTGATTTATAACTTCTTACTTGCCTTTAATAATTAAAAATATTAGTATCCCCGAAATAATCACAGTTAATATTAAAATCCGCGCCACGTATGTTTTTTTTGGATGCTGGTGAAGGGAATTGAACCCCCGGCCTACGCATTACGAGTGCGTTGCTCTACCCCTGAGCTACACCAGCTTAAGGCTGATTTTTCTGTCAAACAAAAAATATTATACAACTTTCAGCCAGAAACGCAAGCCTATTTCTCCCTATTTCCCTACTCTCCCAAACTGCTATTCCACCTGTAGTTTACGCTCCACAGACTCCAGCTTTCCACGGCTAGTGGAGGGTTTATCGCGGCGGTCGTCTATTTTAAGTGAGGTAGAGACACGCTCTGCACCTGCGGCAAAAGGAGACTCGTGCAGCGCTTCGACTGCAGCAAAAATACGCTGAAGAGGCCCTTCGATGATTGTACCCATGGATGTAAGCTCATAAGTAATCCCTTCTACCGTCTTCAGCACTCGCTGCATATCCGCAACATAGCTGCTAAGGCTCGTACTACCTGTTCCAATCGGAATAACGGTTACTTCAGCAATAGGCATGAGAATACCTCCTCGGAATTTTAAAGTATGTGTCTCCTTCTATTGTAACAACTCCACCGCTCTCCCACAAATGATCTCAGCTTTATTATGCCCCTTCTTCTTTCCCCAAAATTCTCCGAAATATGACTTTCGCCACAAGTATTTTTTCTAACATGAATTCTAGGGTCATCTGCACTACATTTATGGACTCTTTGTGGCATCTTTTCGGACAATTTATGAATCATTTTTTATATGCCTGTGGATCAATTGTGGATTACTTATGGACAGCCTGTGGATCATTTGTGGAGTACTTTTGAAGAACCCGCTCCCCGCGCGGGTTTTCTAAAAAACTGTTTACAAACACAACATCTTGGGTTATTTTTATCTAACGACAACAAAATATAGTGGAGACAGGCGCTTTGATCCTTTATCGGAATTAGAGCTTAATAGGGAAGTACGGTGAAAATCCGCTGCGGTCCCGCCACTGTAACCGGATGCCCCTTACAAGCTTTTAGAAGCTTAAGATGGGCAGATCTCCTGGCAGAAGCCACTGAGGGGTAAGAGCCCCCTTGGGAAGGCGCTGAGAGGTCCTACGGAAGCCAGGAGACCTGCCTGTTTCGACGACACCAACTATGAGTGCCTGCGAGGAACAGGAACGGTGTCCGCATGCGGTCATCTTCTTAGAGGCCACTACAAATATCTGTGTGGATATTTACATAACGCATCGGGCATTTTCTGCCATCCTCGCTAGAGGATGCTTTTTTTATGAGATCACAATGAATATACGGCCGCTTTTGCGGCCCCACTTCTTAATGATAGGACGATAGACTGAGAGGAGAGCTATACAATGACGTTGTTGGAGAGACAATTTAACGGTACAACAAATGCACGAGAAGTTCTTTTAGATGAGCTCATTGATTTAGGACGCGATATTATCGACAGCCGGGATTTGGACTTGCTGCGCGAGAATGCCAATTTGAACGGAGAGAGTTTCTCCGGTAAAATGAGCAAGTTCGGCAGTGAATATTCAAAATGGTACGCCCGCAACTTTTCGATGCCACCGCAGCTAGTGCAAGCCATTGATGACAATGTCGTCTATGTGCATGATCTGGATCAATACGCAATCGGAACGACTAACTGCATTTTTATCCCGTTTGATAAGCTTCTCCGCGAAGGCTTCAACACCGGCAACGGCAGTGTTCGTCCTCCGAACTCCATAATGACAGCTATGTCACTGGTAGCAATTATTTTTCAATCCCAGCAAAATGCTCAATATGGCGGCGTATCCGCAAATAAGCTCGACTATGATCTTGCACCTTATGTAACCAAATCCTTCGCTAAGCTGTTCCGCAAGGGTCTGGATTATTTTGATGAGGGACAAGCTAATGATTCTTTGGGCGAGATTACAATGAGTCGGACCGATCTGGCGGAGTTATATCCAAAAGCGTTTCGTTTTGCACTAAAGGAAACCGAAATCGAAACCCTGCAAGCGGCTGAAAGTATGGTACATAATCTCAACACCATGTCCAGCCGATCCGGTGGGCAAATTCCGTTTACCAGCATCAATTATGGTACTTGTACTTCACCAGAAGGTCAGCTTGTGATCAGCTCCCTGCTAACAGCAACGATGAACGGACTTGGCAGCGGAGAAACACCTGTGTTCCCGATTCAAATCTTCAAATGCAAGCAAGGAGTCAATCAACAGCAAGGTGATCCTAACTATGAATTGTTCCTAAAAGCGGCGGAATGTTCTGCACGCAGACTATATCCGAACTTCGCTAATCTGGACGCTCCGCTCAACTTGCAGTATTATGATCCAAGTGATCCTGATACGGAATTTGCTACAATGGGCTGCCGCACCCGAGTGCTCGGTGACCGTTTTGGGCGTAATCATTGCTCCGGGAAGGGCAACCTTTCCTTTAATACACTGAATCTGGTTCGGCTCGGTCTGGCACACGGCACAGTAACAGGCCGACGTACCGTCGCAGATGAAGCTGGCTTCTATGAGGATCTAAACCACTATATGGATATTGCGCTGGAAGGACTTCTTCATCGGTTCCACATCCAAAGCGCGCAAAAAGCTAAAGCATCCGATTTCATGATGCGAGAAGGCGTCTGGGAAGGCGGCGAAAATCTCGCTCCTGAAGACTCTGTAGGCGAACTACTTAAGCATGGTAGTCTGTCGCTTGGCTTCATCGGTATGGCGGAATGCATGAAAGCCATGTACGGCAAACACCATGGCGAGGATATGGAAGTCCATGCCAAGGCTGTGGCTATCGTGCGTCACATGCGGGAGTATTGCGACCTTAAAAGTGAGGAACTTAATCTCAACATTACCTTGTTCGCAACACCAGCAGAGGGCCTGTCCGGCAAATTCACCAAGATTGATCGCAAGGTACTGGGTTCTATTCCGGGCGTAACTGACCGTGAGTATTATACGAACTCTTTCCACATCCCTGTATACTACGATCTAGGTGCTGCTCAGAAGATCAGCTTGGAAGCTCCTTTCCATGAATACTGCAATGCCGGGGCTATTTCTTATGTCGAATTAAATGGCAATGCCCGCAGCAATCCATCTGCTTTTATCAAAATCATTAAATATGCACTAGAACAACAGGTCAGCTACTTCAGCATTAACCATCCGATTGACCGCTGCTCCAGCTGCGGATACGAAGGTGTAATTGGGACAAACTGTCCTTCCTGCAACGCACATGAGAATGACGTGCACATCCGTCGTTTGCGCAGAGTTACAGGTTATTTAACTGGCGACTATCAGACCCGCTTCAATGCCGCCAAACAAGCCGAAGTACGGGATCGCGTTAAGCATTTATGAATATTTGCGGATACTATCCGGAGTCGATTAACGAGGGAGAGGGCATGCGGGCCGTCCTCTTCATCAGCGGCTGCCGTCATCGTTGCCCGGGATGCTTTAATCCCGAGACATGGAACTTTAAATATGGAGAATTCTTCACCTTAGAACGTCAACATGAAATCATTGCAGAAATCGCCGCTAACCCTTTGCTGGATGGTCTAACACTGGCAGGCGGCGATCCTTTTTTCTCGGCAGAAGAGGTACTTGGGTTCATTCATGAGCTTCGCGCCGTGCTCCCTGGCTTCCCCATCTGGATTTACAGTGGTTATACGTATGATGAACTAACCGCCCTTCCCGGTTCGCCGGAGTGGAATCTACTTACACAGTGTCAGGTATTAATAGATGGACGTTTTATAGAAGAATTGAAAGATACTACACTTCCTTACCGAGGAAGCTCTAACCAACGCATAATCGACATTCCGGCCAGTATGAACGGCTCGGAGGTCTTTCTGTGGCAGCCTACTGCGCTATAATATATCAATTTTTGATATTCAAAATTAACCCAAAATAAGAAGGGATGAAATAACCATGCCACAATTCGTAGTAAAACCAGACAATCGCCAACTGGCTTTTGATGAGAAGCGCCTTTCCGTATACGCCGACCGTATCTTGGAAGGTCTTGATCAACTAAATAAAGAAACATTGCTGCGGGGAGTAATTTCCAAACTGCGTCGTGACTCCGTAAGCGGAGAAGAAATTAGCAATGCCTTCACCATGAGTGCTCTAGAGCTTGTAACGAAAGAAGAGCCTACTTGGAAGTTTGCAGCTGCCCGTGCCCTTCTGACTACCCTTTATAAAAAAGCAGCCGTTCATCGCCGCTATAAAGCTTATCCAGAAGAGCCTTACGGTGAGCTGTACCCGCTAATTACGGATCTCGTAAAAAAAGGAATCTATCGTGAAGAGCTTCTAAGTCATTACACCAAAGAACAAATTATCGAACTAGGTGGGTGTATCGATTATACACGCGATCTTTTGTTTGACTATATCGGTCTGCTTACGCTATCCGACCGTTATTTGGCGCATGATTTTGACGGCCGTGTAATGGAGCTTCCACAAGAACGTTATATGATTATTGCTATGTACCTGATGCACCGTGAACCAGCTGAGAAACGTCTTGAGCTTGTAAAAGAAGCTTACTGGGCTATGAGCAACATCTACATGACAGCTGCTACCCCTACAATGTCCAATGCCGGCAAAAAGGTCGCTGGACAGCTATCCAGCTGCTTCATTGATACGGTAGACGATTCCCTAGAGGGTATCTTTGATTCCAATACAGACGTAGCGCGCCTTAGCAAAATGGGTGGCGGTATCGGCGTCTACCTTGGTAAAGTACGGGCACGTGGTTCGGATATCCGTGGCCATAAGAACACTAGCTCCGGCGTAATTCCTTGGATTCGCCAATTGAACAATACAGCAGTCAGTGTAGACCAGCTCGGAACACGTAAAGGTGCTGTCGCTGTCTACCTTGATGTATTCCATAAAGATATTCTCGCTTTCCTCGATCTTAAACTAAATAATGGTGACGAGCGTATGCGTGCACATGACGTATTCCACGGTGTAACCCTGCCGGACTTGTTCATGGAAGCCGTTGAATCACGCAGCCACTGGAACCTCTTCTGCCCACATGAAGTGAAGAAGGTTATGGGCTGGACGGATGAGAACGGTCGTCCGCTTGGTCTGGAAGACTTCTACGATGAAGAGCTTGGTAAAGGCACTTTCCGTGAAAAATATGCTGAAGCTACAGCCAATTTGGAATTGTCCCGTATTACCGTTCCTGCGATCGACATCATGAAACGGATTATGAAATCACAGCTTGAAACAGGTACTCCATATATGTTCTACCGTGATACGGTTAACCGGACGAACCCGAACCGTCACCAAGGTATGGTCTTCTCTTCCAACCTGTGCACAGAAATTATGCAGAATCAATCCGCTACCGTTATTGAACAGGAAGAATTAGTAACCAAAGATGGCAAGACCCGGATTGTTATCTCCAAAATCCCTGGCGATTTCGTAGTCTGCAACCTGAATTCGATTCACTTGGCACGTGCGATTCCAGCTGGTGTGCTGGAAAGACTTGTACCTATCCAAGTACGTATGCTGGACAACGTAATCGACATTAATAATATTGAAGTTCTTCAAGCACAATACACGAACAGCCAATACCGCGCAGTGGGTCTCGGCACATTCGGCTTGCATCACCTATTGGCACTCAAGGGCATTCGTTGGGAATCTGATGAAGCCGTAGAATATAACAACCATTTGTATGAACACATCAACTACCTGTTGGTACGTTCGAGCATGGAGCTTGCCCGTGAAAAAGGCCGTTATCCGAAGTTCGCCGGTTCCGATTGGGAGACAGGTGCATACTTTACTTCACGTGGCTACGTTAGCGGTGAACAAGAAGGTAAATATGTAACCACTGAACAATGGCGCGAGCTGCAAGAAGAAGTGGCTAAAGACGGTGTTCGTAACGCATGGATGTTCGCGATTGCACCGAACGGCTCCACATCGATTATTGCCGGCTCCACAGCCAGCATTGATCCTTTGTATGAACTGCTTTCCTATGAAGAGAAAACAACTTACAAGATCGCTAACCCAGCACCGGATCTGTCCGACAAGACGATTTGGTACTATAAAACTGCGTTTACAATTGACCAAAACTGGTCGATCCGCATGGCTTCTGCTCGTCAGCGTCACGTCGATCAAGGTCAAAGCTTTAACCTGTATGTTCGTCCTGACATCAAGGCTACCGAGTTCCTTGAGCTGCATCTGAACGCCTGGAAGGGCGGATTGAAATCAACTTATTATGTGCGTAGCCGTGCTTTGACAATAGAAGAGTGTGATTCTTGCGCTAGCTAATTATCTTAGTGCCCTGAATAGAAAAACGATGATGAATTTCGTAACTGCGAGGAATGTTTGGGCTTCCGGCCGCTGTTGTCATCAGATGTCTTGATCTTTACCGCTATTAGCGGATGACATCCGATGACAAAGGCGGTCGCTGACGCTCCTACAGCTCCAAACTTCCTCTCCGTTACTCCATCACCGTCTTTCTATGAACAAGACACCAAAGAAAGATTACCCGCGCAAAAAAATGGAGGGAAAATAAATGCAACTACAAAAGATTTTTAACACTGAAGCACCCAACCAATCCACACGCATCATCGACGGTGAGTGCTCCGGTATTCTGAACTGGAACGATATTCGCATGCCACATATGTACAAGCTGTACAAGGTGCTGCTGCTGAATCACTGGATCGCGGATGAAATCCCAATGTCCAAAGATGCGCAACAATTCCCTATGCTCGATGCTGAGGAGCAACGCGTATTTAAGATCAACATCTCCCTGCTCGCCGTGTTAGACTCGATGCAGACGATGTTCGTAAGCGACGTGAAGCGTTATTTTACTGACTCTTCTCTAGAAGCTATCTCTGCCATTATCGGACAACAAGAAGTGGTGCATAACCAATCCTATTCCTATGTTCTTTCCTCAATCGTGTCGGAAAGTGAGCAGAAAGAAATTTTTGAATATTGGAAAAAAGACCCTGTCCTGCTGGAACGCAATCAGTTTATCTCTGATATTTATCAAGAGTTCCGTGATAACCCTACGAGACAAACCTTTTTCCATGCGCTGGTAGCGGATCTCATCTTGGAAGGAATTTTCTTCTACAGCACCTTCGCCTTCTTCTACAATCTGGCCCGTGACCAGAAGATGATGGCGACCAGCCAAATGATCTCTTATATCCAACGTGACGAGAACCAGCACTGCTATTTCTTCGCAGAAGTATTTAAGCAGCTGCTTGTAGATTTCCCTGAGTTGAACACTAAAGAGAACATGGATTACGTGTATCGTACGATCGACCGCGCGGTAGAGCTTGAAACCAACTGGGCTTACTACACCCTTACTAATGTCCGCGGTATTGATCTTAACGAGCTTAGTGACTACATCAAATATACAGCGAACAAGCGCTTAACTTTGATGGGTATGGAAAAAGCCTACCAAGGCGTTGATGTTAACTGCATGCCTTGGATCAAACCTTTCTCCGATGATGCGCTTAATGCCACCAAAACCGACTTCTTCGAAGCTAAATCCCGTAACTACGGTAAGGTTGGCGACGATAACGGATTCGACGATTTGTAAGACCGGATTATAACGAACCCTATATAAAAAAAGAGGCCATTCTCTACTTTCATAGTGAGATGGCCTTTTTGCTATAGCAAAAAGCGTCCCTTCACCCCTTGGATCAGGTATGAATGAGACGCTTATATAGTTGGTATGAATCCATCCGAAACAGAATGCTTGCTATTTAGTCTTAAGCCTTGCGTTCTACACGATGTGTAGTTTCTTCTGCAACCTCAGCTAACGCATCATTCAGACGCAGTTTCAACTCCTCAGCAAGCTCTACCACTCCGTGATCATTACGAACCACCTGAGAATCCACGGCATACACTCCACCAAGAATGTAACGTGCACCGAGTACAGACAACACAGGTTTCAAAGCATAATCAATCGTAAGTAGATGTGCAAGACTGCCACCCATGAAGAGCGGGAGTACGATTTTGCCGGCCAATCCCTTTTGTGGAACTAGATCCAAGAAGGTCTTGAGCACGCCTGTATAAGAGGCTTTATAAACCGGGCTAACCACGATTACCGCATCCGCTTCGGCTACAAGGCCGTTCGCTTTGACGATAGAATCACTCTCAAACTTGGTATGAATCAAATCTTCGGCTGGCAGCTCTGCTACGTTAATACGCTCAACCTCAAAGCCCTGATCCGTTAAGCTTGCCTCCGCATACTCTATAACTGCATTGATGCGCGATACCAAGGAAGGCGTTCCGTTAATCACAACAATTTTAGCCACTTCTCCACCTCTTTCATCCTATTAAGCAGCTCACACTGCAAGTATTTATCCCGACAGGAATACTTTAAATTAATATTAATCCTATCGCAGATTAGATATTATTGTCAAACCATAAACGCTTGCGCTCATCCCACTCTTGCGATATACTAAGCAACAATATTAAATCCAACAATCAGGCCAATGATCGGCATCCAACCGTGAGGCGTCTGCGACCGGAGCCTATAATGACTCCCTAAGTTCACCGGGTTTCGCCCGTTACCGCGAAGACCAAAGAGGGTCGAATTCTTTCCTGCTGTTAAGGAGGTTCGATCAACCTGGGTGGCACCGCGAGCTGACGCTCCTCGTCCCATGGATGAGGGCGTTTTTTGCGTTTTTTCAAGCATAAATACCTTCGGCGTCCTTATAAGGACGGTAAGTGTTTGTGCGAGAACTAGAAGGATAAAGTGAAGTGTGAAACTTACACTTTCTTATCTTTTAAACAAAAAGGAGCGAGCGAGATGCTGGAAATGAACTGGATCAAGGATAATCAAGAGCTTGTAAGAAACACTGCTACCTGGAAAAGAATCGACTTCCCACTGGATGAATTGCTGGATTGGGATGAGAAGCGCCGGGGCCTGCGACAAGAAACAGAACAAATGAGAGCCGAACGTAATGGGCTAACCAAAGAGGTTGAACGATTATTACGGCAGGGTGACCGCCCTGCTGGAGAGATCGTCAAAGCACAGGTACGGGAACTCAATCATCGGCTGAGCCTGCTGGAAGCTGATCTGAACGAGGCTGAACGCCGCTGTAGAGAGCTCATGCTGCTCGCACCGAATCCGGTGTCGCAGGATACACCCATCGGCCACGATGATAACGATAATGTAGAACTGCGGTTGAACGGAGCGGTGCCGGAATTCGGCTTTGCGCCTCGTGATCATGTGGAGCTAGGTGAACTCCACGATATTATTGATATTCCCCGTGGCGTCAAAGCAGGCGGTCCTCGCAGCTATGTGCTCAAAGGAGCCGGCCTGATGTTACATCTCGCTGTACAGAGACTTGCCCTAGATGTGCTCACTGCACGCGGATTCACCGTGATGGATGTTCCTGTGATTGTCCGCCCTGAAGCGTTGGAGCGAACCGGATTCTTCCCGGGTGGGATGGATCAGACGTACGAGCTCAGCGGAGATAATCGCTGGCTGGTAGGCACATCTGAAGTGTCGCTAGTTTCACTCTACAGTGATGAGATTGTAGAGCTTGACACACCCATGCGACTAGCCGGAATGTCGACTTGCTTCCGCCGTGAAGTTGGATCAGCGGGGCGAGATGTGCGCGGGCTGTACCGCGTACATCAGTTCTCGAAGATTGAGCAAGTCATCTTATGCCGAAATGACGAAGGTGTCTCGGACCATATGCTTCACGAGATCCTCGCAAATGCCGAGCACATTCTTCAGCTCTTAGAGCTCCCCTATCGAGTCATGGCTGTCTGCACAGGGGATATGTCCCTGAAGACGCATAAGCAGTATGACATCGAGACATGGATGCCTAGCAGAGGCGCATACGGTGAGACCCATTCGGCTTCTAATCTACTCGATTTCCAAGCTCGCCGTTCGGGCATCCGTTATCGGGATGCGGACGGTCGCTTACAATACTGCCACACCTTAAATAACACCGCAGTGGCTACGCCAAGAATTCTGATCCCGCTGCTGGAGAATCACCAGCAAGAGGATGGTTCTATCTACATTCCTCAGGCGCTGCGCAAATATATGGACGGATTAGAGCGGCTAGAACTTCCACAACAGTAGTCTGTTTTATCCAAGTAAATTTAAAATAAATAATGCCTATTCACTTCTCAACAAGAAGCTGAATGGGCATTTTTTTGTTCTAAGACCTCCCAAATAGTCGAGCCCAATAACTCCTTCTCTATTGTTATTCAAATGTAAAATTTAACAGAAGTATAGAATACATTTGTTGTAATCCTTTGATAATTCAACTATAAAAATTAATTCATATATGGGACTATTCATCATCCAATAAACACTAGATTTTAAGGATTATTGTATTTATGCACTATTTTCAGCCCCTATTCTTATGCGAAAACAATAACTTTTTATTTTTTTATTTTAATTTATAAAACCTTTAATTTATATTAATGCAAACCAACCTTTCATTTTACATTTGAATGATAAGATTTAGTAGGTTTCTAATAAAAGATTTGAGGGGAGAATACTTATCCAAATGATTATTTCTTCAAGAGTAAGGAAATGGTGGGCTAGTGGACTGGCAATGTTAATGCTTGTCGGCAGTGTGCTGCCAGCTATTCAGACTGCCGAGGCAGCACCGGATAATAGCAATATTGTTATCTCACAAGTCTATGGCGGTGGTGGAAACAGCGGAGCAGAGTTTAAGAATGATTTTATTGAATTATACAATCCTACCAACAAACCAGTAGTCTTGACTGGATGGAAAGTTCGGTATACTTCCGCAACTGGAACCTTTAGCAGCGGAACAGAATTAACAGGAACTATTCCTGCAAATGGATACTACCTCGTCCAAGAGGCTGCAGGAACAGGAGGAACTGCTGCACTGCCTACTCCTGATGCCGCAGGTATCCTAGCTATGAGTGGGACAAACGGTAAAGTCGACTTGGTTGACCCATCGAATAATACGATAGATTTAGTTGGCTATGGTACAGCTACAGGTGTTGAGGGAACTCCAACCCCTGCTCTCACCAACGCGACAGCCGCTATTCGTAAAGCCGCAGCTGGTGCACCAGCTGATAGCCGTGGTCTAGATACGGATAACAACGTTGCGGATTTTGTTGTTCAAGCAGCAAGTCCACGCAATAGTAGTTATGGTAAAGCACCAGAGACAGCTAGCTCCGTAGTAGCTTCATCAGCCGCTAATGCCTGGCCGGTAGGCACTGAAATTTCTCTGAACTCTCCGACAGTTGGAGCATCCGTCTATTCAGCTGTTTATGGATCAGGTGGTTCAACTGATTTCCAACCTTACACAGGGCCTATTACCTTAACTGAGGACACTACGATTAAAGCGTATGCTTCAGAACCGAATATGCCAAACAGCGCAATAACGACTTTTGACTACACGATTCTGACCAAAACAGACGTCGCAACAGCACGCCTTGGTAATAAAGGTCAGAATATTTCAACAGAAGGTATCGTAACTCACATTAACGCAGCAAAAATGTATATTCAGGATGGAACCGGCGGGATCGTACTTTATGGATTCCCAGAGTTCGCAAACGTTGGAGATCGTGTTGCAGTTAGTGGCGAGATGGATATCTACAGCAACCTGCAAGAGCTCAAACTCCAAAGCGGACTTCAATACTCTGTCGTTGCGAGTGATGTAGGTGTACCCGCACCTAAATTGATTACAGCAACCGACTTGTCTGCAGCGAACGGCGAAAACCATGAAGCTCAGCTGGTAACTATGAATAATGTCACTATAGATAATGTAAATGGAAATACAGTGACTGCAAGTCAAGGCGGACAACAATTCACAATTTTCTCAACCCTGCCTAAACTAGTGAAGGGTGCAACCTTTGATAGTATCACTGGGGTTATCGAGCAATATAATACAACTTATCAATTCATTCCACTTAACGAAAACGCTTTGGTGGAAGAAACCTTTTCCGTAATGGCGAGCCCTGGTGCAGGTCGCATCATTAAAGGAAGTGCTGTGACCCTATCCAGCCCTACCCTTGGAGCACAAATTCATTACACGACCGATGGAACTGAACCGACAGCAGCAAGCAAGCTTTATTCAGATCCAATTACAGTTAGTAAAGATCTTACCATTAATGCAATTGTCGTAGCAGATGGCAAGACAAGTAAGGTGTATACCTTTGCTTATAAAGCTTCTGATCTCCCTCGTATACATGATATTCAAGGAGAATCTCATGCCTCTGAGTATGTAGGTCAGAACGTTACTGACGTAGAAGGTATCGTTACCCAATACGGATACACATTCGCAACTGGCGCTTATAGAGGTTTCTTTATGCAGGACCCTCAGCCGGACAATAATGTGAACACATCGGAAGGTATTTTCGTTTACAGCACAAATGCATCCCTTAAACCTAAAGTTGGAGATTTAGTGCGCGTTAATGGAGCCGTTTCCGAGTATAACGAAGGAAGTGCGAGCAATCTAACCTCCACTCAAATTAATATGACATCACTAACAGTAGATTCCTCTTCTAGTTATACTGTGCCTGAACCTATCGTACTTGGCAAAGGTGGAAGAGCTATTCCTTCTTCCATCATTGATAATGACAGCATGGCTGATTTTGAACCTAGTGAAGATGCCATAGATTTTTATGAATCGTTAGAAGGTATGCTTGTAAAACTCCCTACCCCTACGATTATTAGTCCTTATTGGACAAGTGGTAGCGGAAATTCCATGCTTTATAACATCCCTACAAGAGTAGAAAATGATACTCCTGATGTCATCACACCAGCTGGTGGACTAGTTCTAAAAGAATATAACCAATTCAATCCTCAGCGCCTTATCATTGCTTATGGAAATCCGGGTCAAGAAGTCATCACCGGAGATAAGTTCGCTGGAGATGTTACAGGAGTCATCGGATACAACAATGGCAATTTCAAAGTAATTCCGGAGAACGGTAAGCTGCCAACCATTACCCCAAGTACTTTTAAACAAGAAACAACTACTCTTGAGGTTAATGAGGACAAGCTATTAATCGCTTCATACAACATTGAGAACTTCTACCCAGGCGTCGGAGCAACAAAAATCCAGAAACTTGCCGACTCCATCACGAATAATATGAAAAAGCCTGACATTATCGGCGTGGTCGAAATGCAGGATAGCAATGGTGAAACCAACAATGGAATCACTGAAGCAAGTGCTGACGAACTGATTAAGGCTATTGAAACTGCAGGCGGTCCTGTATATAAATACACAGACATCGCTCCAGTCAACAATCAGGATGGCGGTGCTCCAGGCGGAAACATTCGCGTAGGCTTCTTGTACAATCCAGCAAGAGTACAGCTTGCGGATAGTGTAAACGGTCAAAAAGGTACATCTACGCAATCCGTTGCTTATGATGCAGCGACAGACAAGCTGACTTACAATCCGGGACGAATTGATCCAACGAATGCTGCATTTGCTAGTTCACGTAAACCACTTGCTGCACAATTTATTTTCGGTGGCGAAAAAGTGATCGTGATCGCAAACCATTTCAATTCAAAAGGCGGCGATAATGGTCCTTTCGGGAACGTTCAGCCACCGGTATTGTCCAGTGAAACACAACGTCATAAAATTGCGGCGGTCGTAAACGGATTTGTCAAAGAGGTTCTGACTGCAAATCCTGAAGCCAACGTCGTAGCTCTTGGCGATTTGAATGATTTCCAATTCACTAAAACTGCAACTATTTTAAAAGGTACAGAGCTGGACAATTTGATCGACACATTGCCTTTAAATGAGCAGTATACGTACACCTATGACGGAAACTCTCAAGTACTGGATCATATTCTTGTCAGTAAAAATCTAACGGCTTCTTCCAAAGTAGATGTCGTCCATCTAAATGCCGACTTCTCTCCATCGAAAGGTCGGGTATCCGATCATGATGCGGTTGTAGCACAGATTGATTTTAGTACTGCTGAAGATTTTCCATTAACAGTTCTACACACCAACGATACGCATGCAGGATTAGATACTGTAAGCTCACCAAACAACATCTTGCGCCGTGTAACAGCAATCAAAACTGCTAAGGCGACTACAGAAAACCCTATTCTTCTCGATGCGGGTGATGTGTTCTCCGGAACACTCTACTTCAACAAGTATCTGGGTCAAGCAGATCTGGCCTTTATGAATCTGGTCAAATATGACGCTATGACTTTCGGTAATCATGAATTTGATAAAGATTCTGATACGCTTTCCAAATTTATCGGCAACGCTAAGTTCCCTTTTGTCTCATCTAATGTGAATTTCTCTGCAGATGATATTCTAAGCAAAATGTTCACCAACGAAATTGGTCGATCGGGTAATGCGGCAACCATCTACCCTGCTCTGATTAAAGACGTAGACGGCGAACAGGTTGGTATCATTGGTCTGACGACAGAAGATACAGCGAACATTGCTTCACCAGGTAAAGTGACTTTTGAGAATGCTGTAGTGAAGGCAAAAGAAACTGTCGCTATGCTGCAAAAAGAAAAGATTAACAAGATTATTGTTCTCTCACACCTTGGCTACGAAGAAGATCTGAAGTTAGCCAAAGCGGTTAACGGTATTGATATTATTGTCGGTGGTCACAGCCACACGCAATTAGATCAAGCGGTTGTAGATAACAGCGATCCTAATGCACCGAAGCTTATTGTACAAACTGGTGAAAAAGGACTCTTCCTTGGTCAGCTTGAAGTTAAATTTAACAAAGATGGCGTACTGACAGATTGGAAAGACCAATTAATCTCCATCGACGCTAAGAACGGCGCTAACTATGTTATCGCAGAAGATCCTGAAGCTAAAAAGATCCTGGATACCGACTATAAGCCAGGTATTCAAGAGCTAACCAATGAGGTAGTAGGAAACTCAGAGGTTGTCCTAAACGGCGTTCGTGATAATGTTCGCACAAAGGAAACCAACCTCGGTAACCTGATTGCCGATGGTATGCTTTTTGCAGCCAAGAAAGCTGGCACTAATGCCGTAATCGCCCTGCAAAATGGTGGCGGTATTCGCGAATCTATCAATGAAGGACCGATTACACAAGGTGAAGTACTCGGAGTACTTCCTTTCAACAACGATCTGGTTACGATCACTTTGACCGGACAAGAAATTAAGGATGCAATGGAGAATGGGGTTTCCAAAACTCCAGCAGCAGACGGGCGTTTCCCGCATGTTGCAGGGTTGAAATTCTACTATGACTCTACGAAGCCTGTGAACGAACGTGTATTACTTATCGAAGTGAAGAACGGAGACAAATACGTTCCTCTAGATCTAAAAGCATCTTATGAAGTAGCTACTAATGCTTTCACAGCTAAAGGTGGAGATTTCTATACTTCCCTTGAGAAGGCCTATAAAGAAGGCCGTGTGAATCTGCTGTACCTGCCGGACTTTGATGTATTTACGAAGTATCTTAAAGAAGTTGGAACTGTCACTGCGAACACTTCCGCTGTTGAGGGCCGGATTGTGGATCTGAAAGGTGCACCACTGCCGGAGACAACTGAAGACTTCCCATTAACAGTTCTACACACCAACGATACGCATGCAGGACTAGATACTGTAAGCTCACCAAATAACATTCTACGCCGTGTAACGGCAATCAAAAATGCTAAGGCGACTACAGAAAACCCTATTCTTCTCGATGCGGGTGATGTGTTCTCCGGAACACTTTACTTCAACAAGTATCTGGGTCAAGCAGATCTAACCTTTATGAATCTGGTTCAATATGATGCTATGACTTTCGGGAACCATGAATTTGATAAAAATGGTGAAAATTCTGAAGTGCTTTCCAAATTCATCGGCAACGCTAAGTTCCCTTTTGTCTCATCCAATGTGAATTTCTCTGCAGATGATACGCTAAGCAAAATGTTTAACAATGAAATCGGTCGTTCGGGTAATGCGGCAACCATCTACCCTGCTCTAATCAAAGAAGTTAACGGAGAACAAGTTGGTATCATTGGTCTGACGACAGAAGATACTGCCAACATTGCTTCACCAGGTAAAGTAACTTTTGAGAATGCTGTAGTGAAGGCAACAGAAACTGTCGCTATGCTGCAAAAAGAAAAGATTAACAAGATTATTGTTCTCTCACACCTTGGCTACGAAGAGGATCTCAAGTTAGCCAAAGCGGTTAATGGCATTGATATTATTGTCGGTGGTCACAGCCATACGCAATTAGATCAAGCGGTTGTAGATAACAGCGATCCTAATGCACCGAAGCTTATTGTACAAACTGGTGAAAAAGGACTCTTCCTTGGTCAGCTTGAAGTTAAATTTAACAAAGATGGCGTACTGACAGATTGGAAAGACCAATTAATCTCCATCGACGCTAAGAACGGCGCTAACTATGTTATCGCAGAGGATCCTGAAGCTAAAAAGATCCTGGATACCGACTATAAGCCAGGTATTCTAGAACTGAGCAATGAGGTAGTAGGAAACTCAGAGGTTGTTCTAAACGGCGTTCGTGATAATGTTCGTACAAAGGAAACTAACCTTGGTAATCTGATTGCCGATGGTATGCTTTTTGCAGCCAAGAAAGCTGGCACTAATGCGGTAATCGCCCTGCAAAATGGTGGCGGTATTCGCGAATCCATTAATGAAGGACCAATTACACAAGGTGAAGTACTCGGAGTACTTCCTTTCAACAACGATCTGGTTACGATCACTTTGACCGGACAAGAAATTAAGGATGCAATGGAGAATGGGGTTTCCAAAACTCCAGCAGCAGACGGACGTTTCCCACACGTTGCAGGGTTGAAATTCTACTATGACTCTACGAAGCCTGTGAACGAACGTGTATTACGTATCGAAGTGAAGAACGGAGACAAATACGTTCCTCTAGATCTAAAAGCATCTTATGAAGTAGCTACTAATGCTTTCACAGCTAAAGGTGGAGATTTCTATACTTCACTTGAAAAGGCCTATAAAGAAGGTCGCGTGAATCTGCTGTACCTGCCGGACTTTGATGTATTTACGAAGTATCTTAAAGAAGTTGGAAATGTCACTGCGAACACTTCCGCTGTTGAGGGCCGGATTGTGGATCTGAAGGGTGCACCATTGCCGGAGATAACCCCAACTCCGACACCAGTACCAACACCAGTGCCAACACCAGATCCAACACCAGTGCCAACATCACCAACAGTTCCAACATCAACAGCAACAGTAGCACCAACACCTACTGCAACAACAGCACCAACGGCTGCACCGCAAGTAACAACAATTGATGCTGCTGATCTGACCAAACAACTTGCTGAACTGCCAACTGGTAAACATGAACTGGTTATTCCGGTTAAAGCGACTACTGGCGGCGCTCAAGTAGAACTCCCAGGCAGTGTGCTTGTAAAACAAGCTGCTGCACAGCCTAACACCATTCTTACCCTTACTACTGATGGCGCTTCGTATTCCTTGCCGCTCAGTGTTGTAAACAGTGTATCGCTTGCCGCTCAATTAGGCACCAGCGACTTTACAATTACAGTATCCATTCTATTAGCGGATTCGAAAACGCTAAGCAGCACAAACCAAGCTATCGCTTCACAGCTAGGTAATGCTACTTTAGCTGCTCCAGTAATCGAATTTAGTGTTTCAGCAGTAGCCGGATCTAAGCGTGTACCGCTGAACAACTTCGGCAGTACTTATGTTAATCGGACGATCAATGTACCTACTTCCTTAAATTCAAATAACGCAACGGCAGTCGTCTTCGATCCTGCTACAGGCAAGATTTCCTTCGTGCCTGCGATATTTGCCCCTAAGGCTAATGGAACAACAGATGTTACGATTAAACGGAACAGCAACAGCTATTACACCGTTGTTAAATCTTCCAAAACGTTCGGAGATATTAGCGGACACTGGGCTAAAGCGTCCATTGATCTGTTAGCTTCCAAACTGATCGTTAGTGGAACCAATAGCGATACATTCTCTCCTTCACAGTCGATCACACGGGCTGAGTTCGCAGCATTAATTACGCGTTCTCTTGGACTTGTGACAACGGGTGGCGAGACAACATTTAAGGATGTAAATCCAAGCGCATGGTATGCTGATGCTATTCGCACTGCTGCAGAAGCCGAATTGATTTCCGGTTATACCGATGGCAGCTTTAAGCCAGGTAGCCCGATCACTCGGCAAGAAATGGCCTCTGTATTAGCTAAAGCCATCAAGTACACGGGCAAAACCTTAAATGCCGATCCTGCAGCACTAGCTAAATTCAGTGACGCAGCAAGCATTCCTGCTTGGTCCCAAGCAGCAGTAGCAGAAATCGCTGCTGAGGGCATCATTCAAGGAGCGAAAGACGGTTCCTTCGCTCCACAAAAGCTGGCAACTCGTGCTGAAGCCGTTACGATGCTGGAGAAGACATTGAAATCTCTTCAGTTCATCAATTAATAAAGGCTCACAGCTCTGAGGACAAAAAGGCGGTTCCTAGGGTGCATAATGCACTCGAGGAACCGCCTCTTTTTCATATAACCTCTAGGATTCCATCCCAGCCTCATTCTCTTCATAATGACTTGTATCCCCGTGCAGCAGGATCTCCGGCACGCCATCCGTAAAATCAATCCTGGATAAGCAGGTTGGATATATGTAAGGCAGATCCCATAGCTTAGGCAACTCTCTGCCCTCAAAATAAGCCATCAAGAGCTTGATCACTACCGTATGCGTTACGATAAGAATCGTCTCACCCTGATGGGCAGTGAGAATTTCCTGAAGCTTCTCCAGTGTTCTTGTCTGCACCTCTGCGAAGGTCTCGCTGCCCTCCACTTTAAACCGGTCGGGTTCCTTCCAGAAATAACGATGCTGGTCTGAATACTGGGCTGCCAGTTCAGCAGAATCTCTACCTTCCCATACGCCCATGCCAATTTCTTTAAATGCATCGGAAATCTTCAGCGGAACATCCCGCTCTCCGCGTATAATTTCAGCTGTACGCAGCGCCCTTGGGCTAGAGCTTGCATAAATGACATCCAGATTTGTAGCCTGCATTCCCCGACTCAACCATTCCGCCTGTTGTACGCCAAGCGTCGTCAGCGCAGAATCCATATGACCTTGCATACGATTCTGCACATTCCATTCTGTCTGTCCATGACGCGTTAGATATATCGTTGTAGTACTCATCCGTTGCCTCTCCTCCTAATCCCAAATCCAGATAGTCTACTTCCTGTTTCGCTCCATCCAGTTCACCGCATAGTCAACAATTTCACGCTGTGGAATCAATTGAGCTGCAGCTGAGGCGATACGACCATTTGTAATGAGCCCTGTCTCTTGCCCGAATTGCTCAGCAAGTTCAACGAAATCGTCAGAGTTCCAATCTAGCTCCTTGAATTCCACCCACTCTCTATGACCATCCACTAGTATAGGTGCCCCGCCAATGACTTCCTTCTTTCCTTCATAGAAGGCCCGGCATTCAGCAAGATGTAATGAAGTATTATTCAGATTTCCAACGCCTAGCAGCAGCACACTTCCCCCCAGATCATAAATACGAGCTAATGGAGAGTCATCCCCCAAACCGTTTTCAAGGGAGTGACCATATATAATCTCATCCCTATGCTTGCCCCAAGCCGCAAATGAATGAATGGGGTGATCGCTGCGCTTTACCTCTTTTTGTCTACGGAAGCAATCCGGAATAACCCCCATTCCCCTCAGTGGGGTCAGGTCTGGATCATAAGCCGGCATCTGCTCACGGATACTTTGCCACCAAGATTCGGGCACCGGTGGGTTACTCCAGCCAGCAGGGTCCGTCAGATCACTAGAATGCGTGGGCATCACAAGTGTACCTGACTCTCCGAGGACCTCCTCAAGCGCCAAAATAACGGCAACCGGGCCACCTGCCACCCATTGGCCTAGTGATTTGAAGGACGAATGCAGTATAATCGTCATCCCCGCCTGTACACCCAGTCGCCGAAAGTCCTCTGCCAACGTCTGAACTGTAATCAAATTGCCTTGAATTTCTTCCACCCTTCATTCCTCCAAACTCTCTTGCTGCTAATCCTAGCAAAGCTTCTCACTGCCATTATATAGGAGGATCACTTCTAACGACACCCTTAACACCCATCAAGGTACAGTACAGCAATGATATTTATACTAAAGCTACTTATCCTGCCGTTTACGAAAAATCTTCAGACAGCATTTTGGCTCTATAATCCCCTGGAGAGATCCCTTCCAACTCTTTGAATACACGGGCAAATTGCTTACTGTTCTCAAAACCTACTTTCTCCGAAACCTCAGCAAGCTTGCCACAGTCTTTCGCTAGCAGTTCTTTAGCATGACGGATGCGTACCCTTTTTAAATAAATGACAAAATTCTCACCAGTATATGCTTTGAAGGCTTCGCTAAAATAAGAATAATTCAAAGAAACATGGTTACTAACCATAGCCATATTTAGTGGACGAGCATAGTTGGCTTCAATATAGTGCAGCGCTTCCTCCATGTCAGCATGCTCCGTATGAGCAGAGCGTACCCCTACAATGTAATTACTCACACTCAGGAGCAAATTCTCAAGCGCACGATAATAATCATGAAAATGACGATAATTGTACATATTGCCCACTGTGCGATACAGCTTCAACACCTCTACCGAGGCCTCGCCATGCACCCGAAATACTTCATCCAGCACCAATTCATTGATATTCTGTCCCACCGACTCCAAATAAGACAGGTCAAGCGCCTTCAAATGCTCAGTCTGAAAAATCACAGCCAGAAGATGCTTCATCTCCTTCTCGCGTTCTGTTCCAAGCATATTGAGCAGCTTGCGAATTTCCTCCTTTGGTAAGGGGGAATTAGACCGTTCTTGACTCACATCCTCGTAATTCAACAAGTTCACTTGTGGATATACAAAAGTATACTGTAATGCCCGACAAGCTTCCTTATAACAGGAACGAAGGTCTGCAAGACTTCCTCCTTCGCTACTTATCCCAATCGACAATCCCATTATTTCTTTGGCTTCAGCTTGTCTGGACAGCTCAATAAAGTCCTGTTTTCTGGTTCCGAGCAATACTAGCTTACCGTCCCAGTCCGTTGTGATTTCCGAAAAACATTTTTCAAGTGGTCCCATCAATCGTTCAACCAGCGCCTGAACATCCCCCGGCTTCATTCTTGTTCCATCATTACAATAGTAATTCAACACACCTACTGTAAAAGGAACCTCCAAGTCATCTAGGCTCTCCTGCTGCCCTCGCTCCAACTGAACTTCCTGCTGCATAAGCAACTCGCGTAAACGGCTAGAACGCAGCTCTCGGCGAAAACGTTCTGCTTCCTGTTCCTGCTGCCTTGCGCTGAGATTCTGCTCCTCCTGCTCCTTGTCTATACACTTCAAGATTTCGAATAATTCATCTCTACGAATCGGTTTAAGTAAATAATCCTTCACGCGATAACGGATCGCGCTTTTGGCATATTCAAAATCGTCATACCCACTTAAAATTAACACTGCCGGACTTTTCTCGCCCCCTGTCGCCGAAGACAACCGCTCCAACAACGTAATTCCATCCATTACTGGCATACGAATATCTGTAATAATAATATCTGCACCGTCGGCCTTAAAGATATCTAACCCCTCTGCGCCATTACTCGCCATTGTGATGGTATACATGGACGGAAATTCTCTTTCAATCATAGTTTTGAGACCGTAACGGATATTCTTCTCATCATCAATGATCAGTAGCTTCTTCATAGTTGTTTATCTCCCGTCAAAAGAACTTTCGGCAAGGTCAGACGTACCATTGTCCAACTTCCTGCTTCACTCTGTACTACAAGCCCATATTCATCGCCATAAAAAATTTGCAGACGCTGATGCACATTTCTCAGTCCGATGCCACCTGTTCGGCGGTCAGCCTCCCTCAGTTCAGCAGTGCTCTCACAGCGTTCATCTTTTGCATAAATCGCCTCGTTTAAAGCATGCAGACGCTCTGGTGTCAGCCCCATGCCATTATCACGAAGCTCTATGAAAATATCGCCTTCCGTTTCCGAAATATGAATATGAATGCTCGGGTCCTGTAAATTTTCTTTCTCACCACACCAAGCATGCTTAACACTGTTCTCCACAATAGGCTGCAGTGACATTTTAAGCACCTCCAGCTCCAAATATCGAGGCTCAATATGAAGCACCAGCTTAACCGGATATTCAAAACGAATATTCATCACTTCAATGTAGTTCTCAATATGACGAATTTCATCTCGCAGCTTCACATACTCTCCGGACCATTTGAAATTATAACGCATCATCCCCCCCAGTGAGGTTAATGCATCCGAGATCGTTCGTTGGTTCTCAATTTCAGCCAGCATTTTAATATTTTCCAGCGTATTATACAAAAAATGTGCGTCAATCTGGTTATGCAGCGTACGTAACTCAGCCTCTTTTGACAATGCCTGCTTACTCACTGCTTGAGCCACCAATGTATTGATCGTGTTCATCAGTTTTGAGAAATGATGGGCAAGCTCACCGACTTCCCCTCCACCCCGAATCATAATTCCACTGTAGGCTTCACCTCTGCGCACTTTTTTCATTGTTTCGGTCAATCTACGTAGATTTTTTAGAATAAAGGCATTTGTCACATAAGCAATCAGCGTTAGCAAGGTAATAAACCCGACATTGGCGCCAATGATTAAGTTGCGCGTTCGGGAGATATCCTTCATAACTCCCTCCATGGACACTACATTTAACAAATAAGCATCAATACGTTCTAGCGGAGTGTTAATCAACAAAAACGATCGACCATTCTCCGAGTATTCACTGTCCCATGCTCCAGTTTCCCGAAAATGCTTATACCGTTCTGCAATCATATCGGACATCTTCAGATTATCCTGCAAAAAAGAATGGTCCGGTCTGGTGAAAACCTGCAGCTCACTATCCACAAGGAACATCTGGGTCTGATTATCCCGGACGTCTGTATACGTCTTGGGTGTAAAACGACTCAGCAGCATATCCACCTGCACCATACCGATATGATTGTCTGCTGGACGACTCTTCTCACGCAACAACGAAACCTTTGGCAGACTTTCCGCCGGTGCTTCCAAGTATCTCTGCATCAGATCAGGATCACTTTTCTGAAAAGACCAGTATTCCTGTCCCTTCAATTGAAGCGCTTTCTGAAACCATGGCTTGGAAGAAACCCGCTCTTCCCGAAAGATAATCGGCCAAATTTCATGCACTTTATTGCTTTTCGAATACAGCCTCAAATGCTCAATATTCGGATTATTAAATTGAATACGAGTCATATTCACATAGGCATTTGTATTGAAATTAATCAAATCTACTAGCTGGGGTTCAGTTTCATTCGCAAGGAATTCTTCTACATCGGTATCAGAATAAGCCATCTGCGCCGCACGTTCCATCGCCTCAATTTGATTATAGATATGTAATTTTTCCATTTGCAGCAAATAATTATTTTTCTCGACGGCATCTCTGAGATAGGTGTTATTGATAGACTCATAGAAGTAGACGGATACCAGCAAGCACGGGCCTAAAATAATAAAAACATAGGCTGCAATTAAACGACTCTGGAGAGATCTTCTTCCCCACCAATAACTAAAAGAATGCCATAATGCTCTAGCTCGCTCACGCCTGTTCACACTATACACTTCTGTTCTGTCCACCTCGCTAAATAGTGAATATTTAACCTATTTAATATCTATACCATATTATAGATTGAAAATAACCCAATCGCCCGCATTAGCGGGCGATTGGGTCTTGTTTATTTTATTTTTTTGCGAGTTTTTGCTTATTCTCTTCATATTTTGTTTGTTGGAAGGCTTGCACTTTAGCCAGCCCCAGATCCTCTTGCTTCTTGATGTAATCTGTCCAGATGGAATCAAATTCAGCATCGGATGGAGCCATCAAAAGCTTCGGTAGCGTTTTGCTGCGCAAATCTTTGATTTTAGATAAGATGACGCCCTCAGGGGAGCTTGCCAACGGATCGATTTGATCAAACTCGGAAATACTCTTTGTTTTTCCGCGAGTCCAGTCTTCAAGCTGTTTGAAAGGCTCTACAGCTTTTGGTGTCCATTGAGCTGTAATATTGGTATTCATCAGCATCCAGAACGTAAAGGAAGAACCATATTGCTTGTCGAATGCCGCACGGTCTTTATTCATCAGATCAAAGACTTCTGGTTTAAATTGGTCTTTGCCGTCAATGGTATCATAGCTGACGCCTTTTTCGCCAAGATAGAGGTCTTTATTACCTTCTTCACTGTTCAGGTAACTGAGGAATTTAATGGCGCGTGCTTTATCTTTAACATCTTTGGAGATCAGCGTTACTGTCCAGCCAGAAATAGCAGGGCCGTTCAGAGTAGGCGTATCCAGGTTGGTATTAGCCGGACCATCAACTGCGATATAAATTTAGTTCGGTTCTTGCTGGTACAGAGTTCCCAGTTGGGTTCCAAAGTCAGTACGTTGGTACAGCATCGCGAAGTAACGGCCTTGAGCGATTTTTTCTTCCATTTGAGGACGTTTGTCAATAAAGATATCTTTAGAAAGCAAGCCGTCTTGGTTCGCTTGACGCAAAGTTTTCATCCAGCGGATATATTCAGGGTCAGTCTCACGATTATATAACTTGCCGTCTTTTTCTCTTGGAATAGCTAAGAAGTTCTGAATGTATTGTTCCAGAGAATCGTTACCGGTTGCGGTAAATTCGTGCAGACCGAGCGGAATTATCGGTTGACCATCGATTGCAGGGAATTTCTCTTTAGCGGCCTTCAGCGCTGCCACGAATCCTTCCGGTGTGCGCATATCAGGACTGCCAATCGCTTCATAAATATCTTTGCGGACTACGAAGGTTTGGTTGGATACATAAGTGTCGCCATATTTCTCGTAATCTTTAGGAGAGGAAGAAGCATTCGGATAACCGTATACATTGCCGTCAGCTTGTGTGTACCAGCCCAGTTTGTCAGGGTCGGATACTTTGAAGAAGTAAGGATCATATTCTTCGGCCAGTTTGTTAAGAGGAAGCACGAGATTGCCTTCAATCATTTTCTTAACGGCATCTTCATACCATCCCAGTGTAATGAAGTCCGGCAGTTTACCGGAAGCAATCAGTGTGTTCAGCTTTTCATTTTCATTACCGGCTGGAACGATAAAGTTAATGTCAACACCGGTTTTCTTAGTGATATATTGGGAAGTTGGATCCACACCCCATTTATTAGGGAACCAGGCAAAGTTCAGGTACCAGTCAAACGTAATTGGTGATGTGTCGGATTTCCAACCCGGCTCATCAGCGGACAGTGCTGTAGCTTCTGGCGCTGTTGTAGCTGTTGCCTCTGCTGTGTTACCTTCAGTCTTCGTTGCGGTATTACCTTTGTTTGCGGCGTTCCCATTATTGCCGGAACAGCCCGCTACGGACAGAACCATGATTGTTGCCATAAGCAGCAGCATTATTTTCTTTGGCTTTCTTTTCATGTCCATGCTTGTTTACCCCTTTTCTGAGATTGATTAATAATTATAATTTGCAACTCCAAGACTGCGGGAGCAGTCTGGAGGAGATACCACTAGTTCGGATGAACTGCGACCGGCACTTAGCCCTTGATGGAGCCAATCATCATCCCTTTGACGAAATAACGTTGCAGGAACGGGTAAGCAAAGACAATCGGAAGTGTTGTAACCACCATGGTAGCCAGCTTGATGGACTGCGAGGTCACCGTCCTAGTCACGGCGCTTCCCTGTACGGCAGTCATCATCAAATTGGAACTAGACTGAGCAACAACCCGGTACAGGAATGTTTGAATCGGTTGCATGCTTTCATTGTTCATATAAATCATTCCGGTAAAATAATCATTCCATTGGTAAACGCCATGGAATAGCGCAATGGTAGCCAGTACGGGCAAGGATACCGGTAGGACAACCCGCAGGAAGATGGACCAGTCATTAGCTCCGTCAATACGCGCCGCTTCCTCGAGACCATCAGGAATATCCCGGAAGAAGGTCATGAAGATGATTAGATCGAAGAAGCTGAACATGACCGGAATAATATAGACCAGGAAATTTTCTAGCAGATGAAGATCTCTGATGAGTAGGTACGTCGGAATAAGTCCTCCTGCGAAGATCATGGTTATCGTGCCTAACAGGATGTAGAATTTGCCCCCAATCAGTTCCCTGCGGGAAAACGCATAAGCAACCATCGCTGTAAAGAACACATGCAGACCTACGCCGAGAAGTGTTTTGGCTACGGTAAGCCACATCGCCCTCATAATACCCGGGCTATTGAATACAGCACTAAAGTTCTCCAATGAAAACTTGCGCGGAAACCAGTAAATCCCACCCAGCATAGCATCTTTTCCGTCATTAAAAGCATTAATCAGCACGTACCAGATCGGATACAGCGTAACGAAGCAAATACAAAGCATTCCAATATTGTTGACTATATCAAAGACGACTTCGCCCTTGGTTCTGCGATTCAGTGTAATCATATACAGGTCCTCCTTGGCCTAAAACAACGAGGTATCGTTGAGTTTTTTGGATACTTGGTTGGCAATCAGCAACAGAATGAGCGAGATAACCGATTTGAACATCCCAATTGCTGTTGAATACGAGAAGCGGGCTGAAAGCAGACCGGTATAGTAAACATAATAGTCAATCACATTGCTCGCGCTGTCATTCAGCGAATTGCGCAGTACCAGAATCTGGTCAAAATTGGAGTTCAGTACACCGCTGACTGCCAGAATAAACAAGATGCTGATCGTTCCTTTAATGGTCGGTACGGTAACATACCACATTTTCTGGAATCTTCCGGCACCATCGATGGTGGCCGCTTCATACATTTCGGGAGATATGCTGGTAATGGCAGCCAGATAGATGATCGCTGACCAGCCCAGCTCCTTCCATAAATCCGAGGTAATAATAATAGTCCAAAAATATTTTGGTTCAGCCAGGAACGAAATTGGCTGGTCGATCACATGCAGCGCCATCAGAATATTGTTGATGATGCCTATATCTGCCAGCCAAGTGGCAAGAATCCCGCCAAGGACGACCCAGGACAAAAAGTGGGGCAGATACGATATCGTCTGAATACTCTTCTTAAAGCGAACGGATCGGATTTCATTCAGAAAGAGAGCGAATATGATTGGCAGCGGAAAGATCAATAGTTTGATTAAGCTGATGCCCAGCGTATTCTTCATTACATACACAAAATTATCGTCCGCCAGGAACTCTTTGAAATTCGCGAGACCGACCCAAGGAGCTTCTGAGATTGGCTTGACGATGTTGTACTCCTTGAAGGCGATAATAATGCCATACATCGGAATGTAGTTAAAAATAATCATCCATACTACACCGAGCAGTGCCATTGTCTGCAAATGACGTTGGGTAATGAACTTCTTCCAAAGCGGGGTACGATTTACTTTACCGGTTTCGAAATTGCCCGAAAATTGAGGCTTCATCGCTGGGCTTAATTCCCCATTTGTTTTTTTCTCCATCATATGGACCTCCAGAATCTCTATATCCGCTCTTGTATAAAGCGCTTACAAATATTATATATTCATTGTATTTGCTTTTGCCTGTCTCCGTAAGGTATTGAATTTCGGATTATAGGTTCCATTTTTCGGGTTCAAGCTAAAACGCCTTCGGTATCCTGTAAGGACTTTCTTATATTTGGAGAAAAAATAAGGGAGGGCCTAGGCCCTCCCTTATTTTCTATGCCATTATTGCTTGGATTTGCTTGATCTCTCCACGCCGCAGAGCCTCTGCCTCTTCCCCACGAACGAGCGCTCCGGAAATTTCCGTCACCGTTCCATTCTGGTAGACTAGCGTCATGCTCTGAATAACAACCTTCTTCTCACCAAATGTATTCTCACATTGTGGGTTCGAATAAGTTACTTCCGTGCCACCTAGAAATGTGAAAGAGAGATTGCCTTGTTCATCAAATAGCCAGCCTGGTAGAACCGGATCCAAAGATAATGTAAGCTGTCCATCTTCTACTCTGAAAACATGGCTTCCGGCCATCATCGTTCTCCACATACTCAAGAACTCAGCAGTCGACCCACTTAATCTTGCAACGAACCCTCTACCATGATTGTTCGGATCAGGATTACCTCCGGTAGCGATAAAGGATGAATTTTCAAGCGTGCTGCGTCCATAGACAGCCGGATCTAGGAACGGAACTAGCGAGGTCTTCAGTTCTCCGTAGAACTCCTCATAAAGCCCGCCCTTCAACAGCTCAAGCAAATATTTGTAGGACATATGCAGGAAGTTGGACTCCCGCTCTAGCCAGCCTGGCGTAAAGGCTCTCATTCGTCCGATCTCATGAGACTCACCCTCTAGACTAACCGAAGTTTGATACATCGACGTAGTCGGATCATATAGCTCTGTTTGCTTAATCAAATTATAGATTTCTTTGGCTTGCACCGGATCTTTCAGCGTCTTCAACAGGCGAGTAGGCCCCTCAAGGAAGTATGGCAATGCATAGACCTCAAACTCCTCTACCACAGCTTTTGGCAGGCCGTATCCGCTAAGTACTGGTTGACCTTCAGCATCTGTTACCTGCTGGAATTTCTTCGCCTCAAAGCGGAAATAGGTTGGGGTAAGTCCGTTACCAAGTTCTACTGCCTTGTTAATTCCCTCGTCGATTTTGACCAAGAACTTGGAGAGGGCCTCACGAATGTATTCTAAGGTTACTTCAGACTCAGTTCCAGTAATACCGAAACGGATACGTGCTCTATAAGCCTCACGCGCCGAAGCTACAGTATCCCAATAATTAAATTGTTCCAAATCTCCCGACAGAACCGCCGTGACCGCATGATATACCTCTTCAAGCAACTGTGCAATTTCTTCTGGCAGGTCTACAGCTCCTTGGACGCTTTCTTTGCTGTTCAGAGCATCTAACAAAAAGACTACGGTACGTTTCAGCTCAAAAGTCTCACTCATTCCGGAGCCGAACAATCCAGGCAGTCCATTCATAGCATCGTTCCAGCCCGGCTTATTGCCTTCCATTTCTACACCCATACCATAAGGATCAAGCGTAGCAAATTTATTCAAGGCAAGAGACAACATCTTCACGAACAGATTGGTGTGGTAAATGGCGCCGTGACCGCCTTCAGTACGCAGCCAATGGGTATCTCCAGCTTTCCATTTCAGCTTGTGCAGCTTCTCCTCATCCTCAAGGAGTGCACCATATTGCCGGGCCTTTCCGTCACTGATTACATATTTCTCACTGCGTGGCAGCACATACGCTGGGCTGTCATAGAACGCATAGGTGTTATCCCCAAATAGAAGCTCCTGCTTTTTGTCAGGGAAGATATCCAAGTAACCTACTACCAGATCCATATTATATGTCCAGTGATCCGACCAGAAGCCTTCGCCAAAAGCTGCCTCAATGTTTTGTTGTGACAGGGCAAGTAATCCCGACAAAAATTGTTGCTCGCTTACCTTTAAGGTAACATTATGATCCGCAATATAGTTTACTAAGCTACCTGGTGTGAACCGAGTGCTACACAGCTTTACAAGCTCAGCTTGATGATCTGCCGCAGCTTCTCCAATCCACTCCGCAGCTTGTGCCTTACTATCCGGTTTCACTTCAAAGGTTGTTCCTTGCACGCTCAGTGGATTGTAACCATCCGCCTGAATCAAGCTATAGAACATTTTGATGTTAAAGCTACCCACCTTCGGATTAAAAAACACATCATTCCGACGATTCTGATTCATATCACGGAAGTTTCCGTTCCCCTGTGAATAATATTCTGGGGCGAGTGAGAAGAAATTGTAGTCACGCTCCAAGTCACCGTGCTTACGCGAGTATAAGTGAACTACAAAGCCATCACCACCATTGTCAAAGACAAAAGGATAGCCTCCACGCAGGAAGTTATCGAGATAGGATTGACGGCAATACGCATCAAACACAGCCGATGAAGTGTGAGTAGCAATGTCTTCCGTTAATTCCTCCGTCAGACCTGCGGCCTCTTGAGATTTAGACAGGATATATTCATCGCGGCATAACTGCTCCGCCTTCTTATTGATTTTGTCGATGTCATTTACATGTCCAACCAGTGTATTCAGGATCAGATTGCTACCTGGCGCTAAACGTCTTGCCACTCCGCTAAAACCGCACGGAACCTTGTTGACCGGGTATTGCGGAAGCTCGCCCAGTTCGGCAAGGGTTAATCCCGCAAAGCGGTCTGGATACGTAAGCGAGGTATTGCCACCAAAGACTAGCTCGAAATCGACGATTGGCGAGACTTTTTCTCCTTCTCCAGTGAACGACAGGTAGAAATGGCCATTGGTAATTTCGCTAACCTGTGCATCATCATTGGTGCTGGAACGCAGCTTGTAGAAAGGAATACCATTCTCTAAGTTGTATACGTCCATCCAGCTGCGCAGCAGATTCCCTATTTCCTTGTATCCACTGTTTTCTACGCCGTAAGGCAATATTTCAGGCAAACCGTCCATCAGCTCTAGCTCGATCTCTTTACCGCCGATGTTCTCAATCTCTACCCGACGTACCAATGCTGCATAATCGTCATTAGGCAAATTAAAATAGTGTACGGTCGTCTTCAGACCATGTGCGGCATGGCTTTCTTCAATGGTAAGCCCATTAGGCAAAATGGTCATGAGGCGCTTTGCAGCAGGATCTGGACGCGCAGATTGAAACGGTTCATAAATCTCTTGCTCGCCTTTAATTTTGATAAAGGTTCTGAAACCGGTCGTCCCTACGTTCTTATAAGAGATATTTGCAGGAGAGAATTCCATGATTGGCGAATTCTTATCGCGTACCCCGAAGCTGCAAATGGCCTGCCCCCGATTCACATAAAAAGTCCACATCGGAATTCCCTTCAGTCCGGCAAGACCCGGTAAGAAACTGGAAAAAGGCTTTCCTTCATCAAATTGCTCCATTACAAATGTACCTGATTCGAAATAATAGTTGCTCATACTTATGTCCTCCTAGGTTGTAGATTATTTATGAAATCAAATGCGTTACGATGGAATGAGGCGATAGCTCGCAGCTTGCAATCTCTTCGCCTAGACCTAGCGTTACACTGTGCACTTCTTCACTTTCATTCATCAGTACGACAGCAATACTACCGTCGGGATTGCGGAATGCTGTGGTTAAGATACCTTCCGCTTCAGAGGTAAATCCGATCCGTACCGCACCTGGCACAATGAATTTACTGAAATGCCCAATGTAATAATAGGAGCTGTTATAGTGCACTTCATCCGTTGTAGTATCTGCAATAATCGGCGCATCGCAGAGATTGCCTACATGGTTAGGACCTCCAGTCTCATCCAGTACCAGGTTCCAATCCAGGTATCCTTCTGTCCACGCATTGAGATCTCCAATCATGTTTCTGCCGTAACGTTCGCCTGTAAACCATTCTCCCAGCTTAACGCCGCCCTCTTGGCAGCCCTCTGTGAACAACAAATGCTTGTCAGGAAATAAATCATGTACCTTTTCTACTTTGTCGAACTCCTCGCCTCCGTACCAGTGAATACCTGTACCCCACACATACTTTGCAGCTTCAGGATCAGATAATACTGCCGAAGCACGCTCGACCATAATATCGCGGTTATGATCCCAGATTACAATGTTCACATCTGAATGGCCGGTCTGATGCATCACCGGTCCAAGATAATTTTTAACAAAATCCCGTTCCTCTTCCGCACTATAAATACATGAATCCCAGATCTGAACGGCAGCCGGCTCATTTTGCACGGAAACTGCCCAAATCGGTACTCCCTCTTTTCCATAAGCTTCAATGAATTTCGTATAGTAGCGTGCCCAAACTTCTGCGTATTCCGGCTTCAGTGATCCACCGTTATTCATTTCCCCATTTGTTTTCATCCATGCCGGAGGGCTCCAAGGAGAAGCTAGCATCGTGAATGCACCGCCTCTTACTTCCATGGCGTCTTTTATCAGCGGAAGTACCCACTTATGGTCATGTGAGATATCAAAAGTAGCTAGCTCTGTGTCATGATCAGCAACATAAGTATAATTGCCGAGGGCAAAATCACAGCTGTGAATATGAACACGCCCCATGCTATAACCTAATCCCTCTACTGGATGGAAGTACCGATGAATAACCTCTGCTCGTTTCTCGGAGCTCAGACGTGACAACGTATAAGCAGCAGCTTCAGTGAAAGCGCCGCCAAATCCAATCATCTTTTGAAACTCCTGCTCTGGCTTAATCTCCACATCGGCAGACCCAGATCCTACTCTTGCGCTAAAAACAATTGCATCTTTTGGAGTTAAGCGTTCCCCTGTATCTTTTGCAGTTACCACAGTTTGAACTTTTGCCATTTCATCCATCTCCTCTGAATTGTTTTCTTACCAAAGCACTAGTCTTTACTGGATCATCTTCCGATGTTATAGATTCGGAACAATGAGCCATCAAATCGAAACAATCGAAACCGGTTTCGATTGTTTCGAAAAAAAATGATCTTCCAAATCAATTGAAAGAGCATTTATAACAATGGGTCTATTATAGCTCCATCTCACTAAATAAGATGTGCCAAATACCACTATCTCATCTCATAAGAACAATTGAAAGCTATACTGTCTTTTACTTTAGCAGGACTCTTTTCAGTTCGTCAAGATTTATCAGACTACTTTCCGCTAATCGGAGGTGCACAGGATTCCCGTTCAACCACTTCCACCGGAACTAAAATCGCTTCCTTATCTAATACTTTACCTTCAATTGAGGTTAAAAGAATGTCCGCCGCTTGGCTTCCAAGAAGCTCCGTATCCTGACGCACCGTTGTCAATGCAGGTGTAACGTACTCGGCAAGATCAATGTCATCGTAACCCATAACTGAAATATCCATCGGTACGGAAAGTCCACTATCTTTAGCGGCCATAATAGCCCCTAAGGCTAGTAAGTCACCGGAAGCAAAGACGGCGGTTGGACGTTCAGGGAGCTTAAGAAGCTCCAGCATCGCGTTATAGCCGCTTTCTCGAGAATAAAAGGCTCCGTTTACAACATAGGACTTAGGTACTTTAAACCCTCGCTGCATCATAGCGGTCTTGTAACCCAACTCCCGCATTTTACCTGGAAATGTATTCATGCCTCCGGAAATATGGGCAATCTTGCGATGCCCCAAAGAGGCTAGATACTCCACTGCCAGCTGGGCTCCAGAAGTATTATCTGAGCATACCGTATGCGTCTCAGAAGTCTCAAAATCCATAATAACGGTAGGAATATCACTCTCAAGCAGTTCACGGAAATACGGATCCTCATAATCGGACAAGAAGACAACAACGCCGTCTACGCCACGAATCCTGCAATTCTCTAAATAACCGCTTTGCTTACCACCGACATCTTTGGAGATAAACATGAGGGCATAACCCTTTTCAACAGCAACCTTCTTAAAGCTTTCGATCACAGCGCTGAAAAAAGGATGGCGAATACCAAATCCCGTATTCTCTACGAACAGCACGCCGATGGTCCACGATTTCTTAGTGGTCAATGTACGGGCATGTGAATTTGGCAAATACCCCATTTCTTGGGCAACCCGGAATATTTCCTGACGAGTTTTCTCACGTACATCGGAATAATTATTAAACGCCTTAGAAACCGTTGTTGGAGAGTAACCGGTTCTTTTGGCAATATCGTATATCGTTGTCAAATCGGCTCGCTCCTTGCCCTGACAAATGAAATGCCTTTTGTTCACTGCAATTTTAACGTCTTTCCGTACCGCCGTCCAGCGAAAAGTAACTTTGTACAGAGGGGAGTAGTGTAACGGTCTGAATCAACAGCCCTAGACTCATATAGATCAGATGTATCATTGCAACACTATTCAGCATGTACGTCTGCACCGTTATCCAAATGATTTGCCCAAACCCGATATACAGAGACAAAGCCCAGAAGCTATATAATTTCTTGAACGGATTTAATCGTTCCACCAAGTGCCATTGAGGTCTCTTAATCAGACCATAAACAATGAGCAGAGGCAGTAAACCAAATACGATAAATAACAGAATACCCGGGAATAAAAAATCTGAGAATGGCGATCTTTCCAGCATAGAAGTCGGCATTTTCATTAGATCGCCGCTAGGATCTATTACAAGAGCACCGCCCCCTCCTAACGCTCCAACCCCCAAAAAAATAAGAAGAATATAAAGCCATGTTACTGTACCCGGCCTTCCCTTCGTTAATTCCATTTCACTACCCCATTTCAATATAAGAATTAGAGCAACCTTATTTTGATAACGATTTTACTCTCCTTCTATTTTACAAGTTTTCCCTGTTTACCGCCGAGATGCATATCACAAACTTAGCAGTGATTTCGCTTTTTTTACGTACGATGTGAACAGCAGCGCTTTACGTTATACTAAGTTTAGAAGCTAACCTTTCACCTGACGGATCTCATAAATAGAAACCATTGAATCACAAGTACAAACGCTTTCGTCGTCCCTATAAGGGCGGTAAGCGTTTAGCGAGAAATTTAAGACATAAAGTATGGTGTGAAACCTATAGTTTCTTATATTTAAAAAAACAAGGAGACAGGACATGCGTACACATGCGCTGCACCTAACATACTTATGAATGATACCGACCTTCTATCTACCAAACAGTGTGCTTATTGCCACAAACAGAAGCCGCTCTCTGAGTTTCGCAGACGTACAGGCAAACGTTCCAAGGGGCAGTCACGCCGTGGTGCCTGCCGTGAATGTAGGAAACAACGGGAAACACTAAATATAAAACTCACAGCAAACCCCTTACTGGTGAAGCTTGATACGATCCAAACCCATCAGCACACTCTATTGGAGCGTCCCAAAGAGGGAAAGCCGTCTTCCGCTGCTGCTTCTTCAGGACAATCTAATCCGAACCGACGCGTACGAGGTTTGGAACAGCGAAGAAAAAGGCCGCATGCTCAAGGCACAAAGCTAAATCCCGAAGATCCAACCCAATTGATTCCTTCTACCAAAGGGATGATTCTAATGCGCGGTCATAGCGACAAGGGACGGCGCTGGCATCAGGAGATTGATCTAGAGCTTGCAATTACCCTGGTCAGGGAACATGCCGCTATCGTTGTAAACCGTCGAACGATTCGACGATTGTATAGTAATAAGGATTTTCGCGCTTATATACTAGCCAGAGACAATTACACCTGCTACTTCTGCGGCGCTTATGGGGACACCATTGATCATTTACTACCTCGTGCTAAAGGTGGTCATACAACCCCAGATAATTGCGTCTGCGCTTGCACGTTATGTAATCAGACTAAAGCTGATAAATCTGTTGAGGATTTTATGGGCCGAATATAACAACTTAAACCAAAAAGCCCTAATTCGTAGGTTGTTCTGTTTCCGTGAACAGAACAGCCTCCGAGATTAGGGTCGCTTTTTAATATGGAGAAGTGTAGTTTATTTAGTTGCCTGTAATATTCTTAACTCGTCCTACCTGTCCGCTAGTCAATCTGACCTTAATGCCATGCGGATGCCGAGGCGAGTTCGTGAGAATATCTTTCACCGTACCGTGTGTTAGCTTGCCTGTAGGCTGATCCTGTTTAAGTACAATATCCACTTCAAGCCCAGGACGAATATCCGCTCTTACTTGTCCGTTCATAATGTAATCCCCTTTCATGGGTTATAATGTTGTCAACTACAATAGATAAGGATGAGACGTTATGGCCTTCGGCATCAATAGAGAAGAATTATCCCGGTGGAAAAAAGCGGTCTCCGCAGGAGAGATCGCCTTCTTGACTCATTATTGGCTGGATCCACGCTTTCCCGGCATCACTACCGTCACCAAGGTGGGCTGTAGTGATCTTACCACACTGAAACACTGGTGCGAGGAGAATGGATTGCCTGCCCAATATATTCATAATCGTTCATCGTTTCCCCACTTTGACCTCATTGGACCTAGGCAGGCAGAAATCCTTCGACAAGAAGGTCAATGGGATCAACTGGAACGTTTCAAACTGCTCTAAATACAAATTGTGATTTGAGACGTATTAATTACTTCTTTTTGCGTAAATCCTGCATGATTTTACGGCCGGTAGGTGTCTGTGCTAAACCGCCCCCTGCAGTCTCGCGGTGTTTCTCTGGCATAGCTGATCCTACCTCGAGCATGACCTTGATAACTTCATCTGAAGGAATCACACTACGAACACCAGCCAGTGCCATATCTGCGGCGGCAAGTGCGGTAACTGCACCGAATCCGTTTCTAACAATACAAGGAATCTCTACAAGTCCGCCAACCGGATCACAAATCAGGCCTAAAGTGTTCTTAAGTGCTAACCCGACAGCATGCACTGCTTGCGCAGGCGTTCCGCCGCGTAGCTCGGTTAACGCGCCTGCTGCCATCCCAATGGCAGAACCTACCTCAGCTTGACAGCCACCTTCCGCACCCGATACAAAGGAGTTATTGGCGATGACATAACCGATGGCCCCGGCTGCGAACAATCCGGATACCATGTAGTCATCATCCCAGCCAAACCGTTCCTGACAGCTGAGAAATACACCCGGAATAATCCCGCATGAACCAGCAGTAGGCGTCGCAATGATCCGGCCCATAGAAGCATTCACTTCGGATACAGCCAGCGCGTAAGCCATAGCTTGACCTGCAGGTCCACCTAGGCATGGCTCATCAGCCGCGTTGTATGCTCCTACCCGCTGGGCATCCATGCCTGTAAGGCCGCTGCGCGAAGTTGTATCTTCATGCATCCCGCGATGAACAGCCTCTTTCATCACGCCATAATATTCACGCATCGTGGAAAATTCATGATCACTGGAACGTCCAGATTCCGCGCTTTGCTCTTCGAGCATAAGTGCTCCAATCGTGAGACCACGTTCCTCACACAATACAGCCAGCTCGCTAAGTGTTTGAAAATTCATGTTAAACTTTCCTTCCCCTTCTCATCTTGCTTACCTTCGTTTAAATTAACCAACTTCACGGATTTCACAGCAGTGAGCGCTTTAAGCGCTTCAATAAGCTCCGGTGTAGCCGCTTCATCCAGCTCCAGCACCGTTAAGGCTGCACCACTACGATTCTTGCGATCCAGAGACATATGCCCTATATTAAACTGTCCGTTACGCATCACTTCCGTAACACTCGCCAGAACACCTAAATAATCCATATGATTAATCAGAACCGTCGGATAGATCCCCGTAAGCTTCACTCCAAAACCGTCGATATCAACAATCTCGATGTTTCCGCCACCAATAGATGTCCCTGTTAGTGTCAGTTCGCTTCCTGTTTCTTGTCCGATGAGATGCAGCTTAACGGTGTTCGGATGTGGGAACAGACCTGTTCCTTGCTTAAAAGAAACTTCCATCCCGGCTTCGACCGCCAGTTCTAGGGAATCTGGAAGCCGATGATCGTCGGTAGTGAAATCAAGTAACCCTCCAACAATCGCTCGATCTGTGCCATGTCCCTGATAAGTTGCTGCAAAAGAACCAAAAAACGTTACTTCAGCCACACGCGGTACTTCACCCAACACCTGCCTTGCAGCCCTCCCGATCCGTGCCGCCCCAGCGGTATGTGAGCTTGAAGGACCGACCATCGCCGGACCAATAATTGAAAATACATCCTTAAAACGCATAAAAGACCTCCTGCCTGCAAGAATAGGCAATTATCGTACTCCTATATAGTATACTGCACTAGCAGTCGGAGTTCACCGTGACATTTGCTGTGATATCCAAATGCCTGACTTTGCGTATTCAAAGGCTAGTATTTCTATTTCATGTCCTGAGTATCACAAGATATCCTGGGAGCACAGCATAATTCCACCTCTATACTGCCAGCCCATCCCTTCCCAGAACCTCTTCCATGTTCATTGGTTTCAATAACTATCAGGTGGCACTTGGTAATACCGGCTGCGCGGAGATTCTCAAGACAAGATCATACTTGTTCCCTCGCTTGAACAGAATGGCATAAAGCATGAAGAGCGCTCCGAGGAAGCTTTTCCAGCTCCAGCAGCGCTTCGTAAGGATCGCCCTCTAATCCCATAGCTTTCGCAAAGGCAGGCTCTGTCTTCCATCCGCTTGATTTTAAAAGAATGATCCGTTCGCGAAAATCATCATCCATCTGAGCTAAAATTTCAGCTTCAACGATCATATGCAAATAACCATTCTGGAGCTCCGTTCGCCTCGGCTGTCCAAACAGTTCGATAGGCCAGCCCTTTACCATAAAGTTAATTTTCGTTCGAGGAATCCCTTGAACCACTCGTGATTCGCTAACAAACCCCTCCATGGCTCCAAAATATCGAACAACTAGCGCCTTAAAATCCGCAGGATCATGAACCTCACATATGATATCCAAATCGCTGCCCTCCACTTGAATTCCAAGCGGTATTGTCCCAACCAACAAAGGGTTATAGTCCTTTAGCAAATTCATAATATCGAGCTCTAAAAGAAGGTTATAGACCTCTTTCTGAACCGCGGTTCCATGAATCAAATCATCGATATTTCGCCAATCATTCATTTTGGACAAGCGCCTCCTCCGACTCGGGTTTATAAACGCATATGTATGTATTGATGACAGCGCACGCTTTTCTGGGCGCATGCATAGAAATATACGGAAGGTAGAACGCAAGGAGGTTATTTCAAAAAAATGAATCCCATCTACACCTATTATGGGGAGCGGACAGTATGTAAAGAGCAGCCTATTGCTTTTCCTCCACAGCATCAAGATCGTCAGCCGGGCCTGGAGAGTCTGATGAATCCTCGTCCCATCAGTGAAAACCCGCAAATTATCGGCAGTGGAAAACTGAAGGGAAAGGTTGCACTCATTACCGGAGGCGACAGCGGGATTGGTAAAGCCGCAGCCATTGCTTTTGCAAAAGAAGGTGCAGACATTGCTATAGCTTATTTATACGAAGCCTCAGATGCGGAAGTCACTCAAAAGCGGATCGAAGAATTAGGGTAACGCTGTCTAAGGATTGAAGTTGATTTACGCCATAAGGAGAATTGCTTCAGGGCTGTGGAGCATACGATCCGCACCTTAGGCAAGCTGGACATTCTGGTCAATAATCACGGGGTCCAATATCCACAAAAAAGTATTTTGGATATAACAGAAGAGCAATTGTACCAGACGTTCCAGACGAATATCTTTCCATTCTTTTACCTCACTCAGGCCGCACTTCCACATCTTAAAAAAGGTGCATCCATCATTAATACCGCTTCCATTACTGCCTATCAAGGAAATAAAGAGCTCATAGATTATTCCTCCACCAAAGGGGCGGTAGTCTCTTTTACCCGCTCTTTAGCCTTATCTCTCGTCGACGCTGGCGTCCGAGTCAACAGTGTAGCTCCCGGTCCGGTATGGACCCCACTGATTCCCTCAAGCTACTCTGCAGAGGAAGTTAGTATCTTTGGTACAGATACACCCTTTAAACGTGCTGCACAGCCTTATGAGCTAGCAGGAGCATGTCTCTTTTTAGCGGGCCCTGATTCTTCATATGTTACCGGGACATGTATACATGTCAACGGTGGAGATATGGTCACCAGCTGATACACAACTCACCACGAGAGGAATGTATACCTATGAATAAGATGCCCGATTATGATATTCCTTCTGTCCGTTTAACAAGCGGCATGTATGCCTTAACAAAATTAGCCTGCGCAGGGCTAACGTACGTCCTTATCTCCTTACTTATGCTTGGGTTTCCACAACATAACGGCATACCAGAGGGTTGGCCACTTTCGATCCCCTATGCGATTTACGCTTATGGACTGCCAGCCGCACTAGTAGCCGATGTTCTGCTGCGCCTCCTGCGTACCACATCCCACATCGTTTCCCTTGTTGTATACGTAGCCGCAGGTTTCGGTGCAGGTCTATGGCTGGCAGCAGAACAAGGTGCAGAGCTACTGCTGTGGGGCCTGGCTGGAATTTTGGGACTGCTGCTGCTACGAGTGACGCAACTGGGTGTAGAGCGTTCCCCTCTGTTACTGCCTGTGTTTGCACTATTTCTACCGCTGCTCTGCTTGCTGCTGTTATAAGCTGCACTCAGAGTGCTTCTATGATATCACCGGCAATAATAGCCGCTGGATTATTCCGCTGACGGGCGGCTCTCTCCCCTGCTAATCCGTGTAGATATACACCAAAAGCTGCTGCCTGCGCCTCATTCAGTCCCTGAGCCAGCAGGCTGGAAATGATGCCCGTTAGCACATCACCGGCTCCACCAGTACCCATGCCGGGATGGCCTGTGGTGTTTACATAAGCTTGCCCTTCAGGCGTTGCTATAACCGTATGTGCTCCTTTTAATACAAGCGTAACCTCATGCTCTTTCGCATATCCCATAGCCAGACTGATGCGGTCCCGTTGTACCTCAGCTGTTGTTATACTAGCAAGACGGGCCATCTCACCTGGATGAGGCGTCAGAATCACCGGATGGCGTCTACTTGCCCAGCTCTTGTAATCAGCGTCAGCTAATATATTTAAAGCATCCGCATCGATCACCAGCGGACAATCCGTCCCTTCCCAGAGATTGCGAAGCCATTCTGTATCAGCCTCGAATCGACCAAGACCGGGACCAATGGCAAGAACATCTCGTTCTTTACTTAGCTTCAGTAGCTCTGAAACGCTCCCTGCTTGCCAGGTTCCATCTTCATTGCCCCCAACATCGGCTAACATGAGTTCAGGGGCAGAACCGATGATACAGGGCAGCAGCTTCTGAGGAAGCGCCCATGTCACTAATCCGCAGCCTGCCCGGAGCGCAGCACGGGCAGAGAGCAGTCCGGCGCCGCTCATTCTTAAGGTGCCGGCAGCAAGAAGGACATGCCCATAAGTACCCTTATGGCCTTCAGGCGAACGCCGGCGGGCCATATCTACGCCCAGATGGGCATGCAGCACTTCCGGTGTCAGCAGGTGAACCTGCACACCGCTTTCAGGGGCCAAAGAAGACGGAATGCCGATGGCCCGGACCTTCACATGCCCCGCGGCGCCTGCACCGGGGTATTGCAGGAGGCCTCGCTTGAGAAACGCGAGGCAAACCGTCACTGACGCATGAATGCAAGGCTCATGCGTCTCACCGGTGTCCGCGTTCAGACCACTCGGGATGTCCGCGGACACGATCACTTTGCCGCTGCTATTCGCTGCGGCAATCAGCTCCGCATAGGCACCGCGAGGGGCTCCCGCGGCGCCGGTGCCGAGCAGCGCATCCAAGATGCCGCTGCACTCGGCAAGGTCCAGCCGATCCCTGCCGTATACCACGGCAGGAAGGCCCATAGCTGCAGCCGCATCGCGCTGCAGGGCGTCCTCGCCGGAGAGCGACTCCGGCGGCACCGCATAAACGAGCGTGACGGCGATGCCGATCTCGCGAAGATACCGTGCGGCGGCGAGGCCATCGCCGCCGTTGTTGCCTTTGCCGACGAGGATGAACCATCGCTCGGTGGCGGCATTGTCCAAGGTCAGCGCATGATCTGCGCTGACCTGAAATGCCACGCCAGCCAGCGCGGCATCCTTCCCGACGTCTTCCCATCCAGCTGCATTTCTGCAGCCCTCTCCACCTCTCCGCCGGCACAGCGCAACGATCTCCTCTGCGATCACTCTTCCCGCATTCTCCATCAGCGCAATAGCTGGAATCCCCAGCCGCTGGATTGTTTCTCCGTCCAGCCGCCGCATTTGCTCAGCAGTTACCAGATACATGGTTCGGCCCCTTTCCGCTACACTTCAATCCACAACTAGCTTGATATCAATAAGCTACAGTAAATCTCGTCCGGCTAAAATTCCCTTCCTCCAGCTCGTCCACCATAGCTACAGCAAAATCCTCTACACTGATTATACTTTCGCCATTCTCATCAAAAACGAGACGGTCGAGTCCAATGCGGAATTGGCCTGTACGTCGACCTGAATGAACTACCGCAGCAGGACTGGCATACGTATAGTCCAGTTCTGTGTTTTTGTAAATTTCATAAGCTTCCGCATGTGCCTCTGCCAGTGGTCTAATCTGAGCAGGGAAATCTGCCGTATCCATCAACAGCTCTCCTGATTCAGTCTTCAAACTCCCTGCACCACCCACAACTAACAGTCGATTTAGCCCAGCTTCTTGCATTCCCTCTACAATTGCCTTAGCTGCTGTTAGCAAATCCTTCTCTTGGCCGAGTGCTGGACCGTATGCACTGATTACCTCTTCATGTCCACGGACCGCAGCTGCAACTGAAGCAGGATCTAGAACATCTACAGTCGTGATATGCAAACGTTCATGTTCAAGAGTTACTGATTCTGGATTCCGTACCGCAGCTGTTACCTCATGTTTTCTTTTTAAAGCCTCCTGTACAATCGCCTTTCCAATCGTTCCTGATGCACCCAATACTACAACATCCATCTGTTTTTTCCTCACTTTTTCCGGGTAAGGCCAGCGTGCGGCCTTCCTGCTTATTTATATTTTTCAATACTCGTCTCAATAGCCTTTCCCTTACAACCTTTAATCATTATTTATCCCCTGAGGTCCATTTGAAATCAAAACGCATCCGTTAACTTCCAAACGAAAAACCCCTTCACCAATACAAGGGGCACTCTCTACTAAGTAGCATGTCCTCACATTAAGGGCGCAAAAACATTCCCTGAGAACGTGGCATGACCGATTCAAAGCCATATTGTGCATATAATTTAGAGGCTTCCCCATCTGCAATCAAACTTACATAAGCCTTCTCCGGTACAGTATGAAGGAACTCTCTGATTTCTCGCATAATCAATTTCCCTAAACCCCGTCCTTGATGTGAAGGCTTAACCGCGATATCCGCAACCTGAAAAAAGCATCCCCCATCGCCAATCACCCTGCCCATCCCGACCAAGGAATCCTCCTCATACAAAGTTACCGCAAAAATAGAACGAGGTAACCCTATTGCAGCACCTTCCGCGCTCATTGCACTCAATCCAGCCTCTTTTCTCAGCGCTAAATACTGTTCCACTGAAGGACATTCATGACGTATATCCAGCTTTCCTGTTGTCCCCATACCGTTCCCCTCCTAGCATCTTACAATAAAATAGAATTAGCGCCGTTCAGCATTGCTGTTCCAACTATATACGACTCAATGGTGCACAGGCAAGACTCGCCTCCGTCGAATATACAAAAGCCGCCTGGCACATAGGCTAGGCGGCTTTTTTTATCAACGATTTTCATTATTATGAAGTATTATCTTCTTATTAAATAGGCGATTACTCCCAATAATCTGGTTAACTGATCTGGTATATCGTTTACTACCACAAGAACAAGTCGTTCCCCTTTAACTTAAAAATAGCTTCCATAAAGTAATAATCGCCATAAATGATTGAAACATGAATGTCTTTATGATGATACGCTGCTGAACCGCCCATTAAAAGATGATCAAAATCTTTCGTCCAGTCGCAGCGAGTAGCGTCCACTGTTTTCAGGAGCTTCAGCGCAGCGTTCAGATAGACCTCCTTTTCGAGCTCGCCAACAACTTGGGCGATCTCGATCAGTCCGCAAGCTGCGATCACCGCTGCCGTGGAGTCTTCGTAAGCGGGCTCCTTCGGTTGCCGGAAATCGATTGGAATAACCCCGTTATCCGGAATATTAGCCATAAAATAATGCGCCACCCGTTTGGCCGCCTGCAAATACTCCGGCTTTCCCGTATGCGTATAACTGATCATAAAGCCGTATAAAGCCCAGGTCTGCCCACGTGTCCAGGACGAGCCATCCTCGTAGCCTTGGCCGCCGTAAGTTCGGACCACGCCTCCATGGAACGGATCGAACTCCACGATATGATTCACGGAACCGTCCGGCCTGATAAAAGCTTCTAGAGCAGTGTCCGCATGCCTCATTGCGATTTGCGCATATCGCGGATCTTTAGTCTCTTCGCTCGCCCAATAGAGAAGCGGGAGATTCATCATGCAGTCCACGATCGCCCACCCTCTTGTATCTTCGCTGGCCGTATCATCGTTCCAAGCGCGGATAAATCCGCCTGCCAGATTAAATCGTCCAGCAAGTAAGTTGGCGGCATGCATTGCCCTCTTACGAGATTCCGGATTTCCGGTAACTTTATAATTGGCCAAGCTCGTAGGCAACCACATAAATCCGACATCATGATGCAGACCGTAGAATTGATGGAAGCAGGCATCCAATGCATCCTCCGTGAAATTGGCGATTTCCTTGTACTTCTGAGCACCGGTTTCATGGTGCATGAGCCACATCATACCTCCCCAAAATCCATTCGTCCACCAGTTGATATCTTTTTCGATCTGATTGTCGTGCGTGCCATTTCTTGTCGTGTATGGAATTTTGTTTCTTGATCGTTCACATACGGCGTCCATTTTGTCCGTTAGTTTAGAAATGACATTATCTACCCAAATTTGATCATCAGCCTGAAGGTTCAACAATCTGCTCACTCCTATTTTTAACTTTCTAAGGGTCCCCCCTTTTCAAGCCCGTTTGCTTATGTGCATATCTCTTTCGTTTATCGAAACCAAGTACTGATCTCCAAGCTCGAAGCTAAATACACCTTCCTCTTCTTCAATAATCTGAACGTCAGGCTGTTGCCCCCCTTGAAAAGGAATAAGCACGGTCAAGAAAGTCATAGTACCGCTGTATCTATCCTGAAAGCGGACCCTTGTCGAAGGCCTTGAGAGATCGGTCTCATCGGATAATCTTCCCTCCAAGAGATTCAATTCTCCCGTATGGCTTGTCGCTATCGCCAGATTCGCAATATCACTTGTCGCGACCACACCGTTCTTGTTCTCCTCCACCTCGACAAAATCTAGATGGAAATAGCGCTGAACGCTATGGTCATTCAGCCCTTCTACCCGATCGGCAATAAGCACGAATCGATTATCCACTAGCGAAATATGCCGGTAATGAACAACCGGATCGTAGTTGGTATGACAAGCACTGGCGAGCCGGTAGAAGCCTCTATCTTCTACATTGTAGATTCCACCGGGCTTTTGCGGCCCGAATTTAAACGGAGAAATATACTCGAAATGATCTCGCTCATCGATCAGCAGTGTGGAGTGATAATTTGAGCTCTTAAACTGTTTGCGGTCTTCATCATCCCGATAACAAAAAAATCCGGGATCGCAAATCATGTCTTTTCCAAGCGCCGTAAAATCAAAGCTCATCAAATCGATATGGGCATGGGCATTCTGTATTGGGCTTTTACATGTAAATAAAAAGCTAAGAGCCTTCGAATCCCAGCCGCTGCGGATAATCGCTTGATCTAGCGTACGATTCCAGAATGTCGTCTGCTTATCTAATACAAATTGTCTGCCCTGCAGAGAATGCAGCTCTTCCACGAATTGGCGAACATCGAGTGCTCTCCATACATGCTTGCTTGCTTCCCGTACCACCTCAGTCACATCGATCAAGTTCGTTGCTAGCCCCAGCCAGGAAACATCATCCAACGCAAAATACCCATAAACACCGGACATTACAGCAAGCGGGTTCGCATAGGAATCACCTACAGGTACACATTTCCCGGTTGGTCTTAACGAGTAAATGGAGTAATCCAGATTTTTTCTAAACCGTTCCATGTACGCTGGGGAGAACTGAAACTGGAAACGCTTAGCCAGAACCACAGCCAGCCCAAACCAGAACATACAGCCATTATGATACGATGGGCAGCCCTCGATTTGACCGCCGTCCTCTGTCAGTTGCGCCATGCTGCACTTTTCGATGCCCTCGATCGCAAAAGCCTTCCATTCCTCAGCTTCTTTCAGCTCGGGAAAGTAAAGGGCAGTCGTCAGAAGGCCCAAACATTCCATTAAATAATGGTTATGATCTGCTTTAGGCCACAGCTGAGGCGACACGTTACGCAAAGCTTTTACTTGCTTGTAAATGACCGTTAAATACTGCTCTAATACTACCTCCGTAAACAGCTCCGAGCGGCCTAGATGCTCCAAGACAAGCGGCCAAATTTTGTAGCCCCGGATACCAATCTCCAAAACCCTCAGCGGATGGCATTCCGTAAAATAGCCAATCGGCTTATCCAGTAAGTCCTCAGGAATAGTGACCGTTTCGATCCAGTCCAGCATTTCGTCGATGACCTTTAGTCCATATTTCGCGTCCTTGGTGAGCGAGTAGGCTTCCAGTAAATCCTGCCAATGAGTCATGCGGTTCAGCTGCCATAAATATTCATTGTCATTATGTCTGCGCTCTAGCCAGCTAGGCGGATTCCCGACAAACTCCCTGACTCCCCCTGTGCCAGGAAGCATGATCATTCCTTGATAGGCGAATTCAGCATTCGCGATCGTCTCACGCACGTGATCAGGCATATGTGCTGCGATATAGGCGGCCTTCTCATCCATCGGCTCCAGCCGCGAACGCAAGTTAGCTAATAGCTCCGTCGTAGTCATCTGCTCTTTCAGCAATGATTGCAGATTCATTTATCCATCTCCGTTATGTTATTTTCGATTATGAATGCTCCCTCCGAAATCATCTAGACTCCGGAAGGAGCGATTCCAACTATTTCATGTAACGGTCGTATGCAACTTGCTCTAACGCAAGCAAATCCTTGATGCCTAAGTCTTCCAATTCCTTGATATACTTACTGAATGTCTCATCGTTGACCGGTTCCACACCTAGCACCCATCTCTGCAGCTTTTCCTCAACATAAGTCAGTACGCCAGCATTTAACTCTTCAAATTCGCTCCGTTCCTCATCCGTATACGAAATCGGCGGATAAGCCTCCATAATATAGCCATTATCAATGTATTCCTTGATGCCTTTCAATGCAGTCGCGTTTGTCCATTGTTCTTCGTAAGCATAGTCTTGATGGAAGGCGAGCTCAATTTGTCCTCCCTCTTCCTGAAGCTGTTGAATCACTGTCTTTTCTTTATTTTCCAATATGGATTCTTTAAACTTCGGCTTGCCGTCCACGAGATCGTAGTGTTTTCCTTCGATACCAAAGTTCATCAATCTCCGGCCCTCCTCTGAGAACCAGAAATCCATATATTTGATCGCTTCGACGGGATGCTTAGTTGCCGCCGAGATTCCCCACCCGCTCGCATGCGTCTGCTTACGGGAGCTCTCTTCGACGACTTTGCCCTCGGTATTCGCTGGAGGCGTCATCGGACCAAAGGAGAAGCCAGAAATCTTAGTCGCAAGAATGTCATTGAAGTTAGCCGTGCTGGCGAACCAGTCGTGCGTTATGCCACCTATATTGTCTCCGAGCAAAATGTCACGCGCTTTCGCTCCGCGGGTGAAGATTTCTTTATCGATTAGGCCTTCCTTGTACCACTTCGCAATATTCTCGATTGCTGTCTTATAGCCCGGCTCATACATGCCGTACTTGACGACACCGTTGTCCGCGTAAAATCCGCGTTTTGCCGCATCGGCCCCGCCCCGCACGCCCCACTGGATCAACAAATCGTAAATCCCATCCAGCTTGGTTCGGCTAAAGTATGGAATTTCATCGTTTACTCCGTTACCGTTCGGATCTTTTTCTTTGAATTCTTTTAATAGTGCATGCAGCTCATCTACCGTTTTCGGCTGCTCAAGTCCCAACTTATCCAGCCAATCCTGGCGTACAAACCAGCCCTTGGCAGCCGGTCCATCTGGAGTAAAGTTTAGAAAATACGTCTTGCCGTTATAAGCCTTCATAAATTTGGCTGCATCTGGATGTTCGGACAAGAACTTTTTAATGTTCGGTGCATGTTCTTCGATCAATCCATCTAGCTCGAGAAAGGCTCCTTCAATCCCAAGGCTGTCGTACTGCTCTTTAATTTGATGATGAACCAGATCCGGAATTTTCCCTGAAGCCATCATTGTATTGAACAGTTCTTTACTATTCGTTGAGGCCTTAGATGCGGTTCCCTTCAGCTTAATATTGGTCATAGCTTCCGCTTCTTTAAAGATAGGCCAGTTATCATCGTATATAAACGTATCTGTGTAGTGCATGTGGATCGTCAGTTCAAGCGGGTCTTTGACGATCAGGTGCCCAGACAACTGGGTTGTGTCTGACTCTTTTGAATCATTCGCCGCACTTCCGCTATTTTGCGGAGCGTTATTATTACTACAGCCTGCCAGCAGCATACCGACTGTCATCATGATTATTGCAGATGATTTCATCCATTTTTTGTTACCCACATTCATGACCTCCCAATATTGGTTTCTTGCTTTCATAATAAAAAGTTGGAAACAGCCACTAGCCTTTGACGGAGCCGATCATGGTTCCTTTGACGAAATATTTCTGAATGAAGGGATAAGCTGCAACAATCGGAATAATGGAAATGATGATAGTCGCATAGATGATCGTTTCCTTTGAATATACCGCCATATTGCCCATCTCGTCATTCACGTTCATCTCAACAATCAGCTTCTTTAGCAGGACTTGTAGCGGCACCTTGCTCTCGTCGCTCAGTAGGATCATCGTCCAGAAATATCCATTCCAGCGGTGCACCGCATAGAACAATCCGATCGTCACAAGAGCGGCTTTGGACAGCGGCAGATACACCTTCCATAAGATCGTCAGATCATTTGCTCCGTCAACCTTCGCCGCTTCCTCGAGTTCCTCCGGAATGCCCTGGAAGAACGTTCTCATGAGGAACACATAGAAGGTCGTAATCGCGAATCCGATAACAATTGTGAACCTGCTATCGAGCATGTTCAAATCTCGGAAATTAAGATACATCGGAATCATGCCCGGTTGGAACCACATCGTCAGCGCGATAAAGAAGCTGATGGCCGTGCGCCCCATAATCCGTTTCTTAGACAAGGCATACGCACCGCAAATGGTGAGAATCAAGTTGGCCATTACGCCGAATATGGTGTAATAGAACGTGTTTAAGTAGGCAATCCAAATTCCCTTTTCCGATAATACCTTTGCATAGGAGTCAAAGTTAATATCTTTCGGCAACAAGATCACTTTGCCGGTAACGACCGCGTCGGAGGAGCTGATGGATGCGGATAAGACATACACAAAAGGGTACAACGCAAGCAAAGCAATAATCCCAAGAAATACGCAGTTAAAGATATAAAACAGCTTTTCGCCTCTGGTTTTTTTCATCTTCCATCACCTACCATAATCCAGTATCCGTTAACTTCTTGCTCATCTTATTGGCAAATACGACGAGAATAAATCCAACGACGGCATTAAACAGTCCCACCGCTGTAGCCAGATCGTAACGTGCATCCTGCAGACCAGCCCGATATACGTAGGTGTTAATAACGTCGGCCGCCTCATAGGTGGCTGGTTGATACAGAAGAATGATCGCCTCATAGCCAACTTCCAGCATGGAACCCACCTTCATGACAAGCATGATTGCGATCGTTGGAATGATGGCGGGAAGTGTGATATGCCACATTTGCTTCCATTTGTTAGCTCCATCGATAACCGCCGCTTCGTACAAGGCCGGATTGACGCCGGACAAAGCGGCTATATAGATGATGGTACCAAATCCCGCTTCCTTCCAAATATCCATGGACCCGATAAAAATAGTTCGGAAATAATCGGGATTGGTCAGAAAGTATTGCTTCTCGCCACCCATCATCTCAATCAGGATATTGATAATACCGTTACTAGGAGCCAAGAAGTTGGTAACAATCCCAGCTACGACAACGACCGAAATAAAATGGGGCAAATACGTAAAGGTCTGCACCGTTGTCTTGAAAATTCCATTCTTCAATTCGTTAAATAACAAAGCGAGGATAATCGGCACAGGAAACGCGAACAGCAATTGATACAAACTGAGTAATACTGTATTTTTTAATAGCCGCCAGAAATATGGACTTTTAAAAAAGCTTTCGAAGTGTTCAAACCCCACCCAGGGACTCGCTTCAATTCCTTTATATACACTGAAATCCTTAAAGGCGATCTGCAGGCCGTACATCGGCTTATACGCAAAGATGATATACCAAGCCAGAAACGGTATCAGGAGCAGGTAAAGATAACGGTCCCTGATCAGGTTGGTTTTTATTTCTTTAAAGTTAAGCAGCACCCTCTTCTCCTCTCGCAACGATGTTTAGCTGATCCCTTCAGGAGCGCTCCTATTTGAAAGGTCAGCGTTGCAATTTAAACTATAGAAACGAATGTAAGCGCTGTCTATCGCCATTATTTCATCTAGCAGCAACTCTTTATGTCTGGGTTCATAATGTGCATTATTTTATGTATCAACAATTTCTCGTTATATAGAGAAATGCCCGTCGAACATACAATAGCCGCCTGGCAATTAAGCTAGGCGGCTTTGTTTTGAATCAACGGTTCTCATTACTTGAAGCCTCATTCCTTCTCGTTAAGCTTCTTTGCGTATTGGCCAGGAGCTAATCCTTCATACTTGCGGAACATGCGAATAAACGTATTCGCATTGTTGCACCCAACCATTAGTGCTAAATCTCCAATTTTGATATCTTTCTGCTGGCGCATAATTTCTTTAGCTTGCTGCACACGATAAAAATTCAAGTAATCTTTAAAGTTTTCTCCGGAATGATTTTTGAACGCGATGCTGACATAACCGGGAGAGAAGTTAAACTCCTCCGCTATCATGCTAAGCGATAAATCCCTATTGTAGTTGTCATGAATATATTCAATCATCCGCTTTACCGTACTGTTATCCATCATTTCATTCTGCTGATCAATCGTATCCATCATGGCGCCAAACAAGGAAGTAATGGCGGAAACCATTAGCTCCTTTGATTCGCCGTGCTGTACGATGTCCAGAGATTCCTTATGAGCTTGAACGAACTCTTCGAAAGGCATATTCAACTGCTGGATAATTCGACTCAGCGTAGCCAACACAAGCAGGCTGAACTGGTCGAGCTGCTGCCTGGTTAACTGCCTTTGCTCCAGATTTTCCGATAGCAGGCGATTTAGCGTATTTAAAGCATTCTCCCGCTTGCCGCGAATCACATAGCTGATCAGCTCTCGTTCCGTATCGATAGGATAATAATAGCTCACCATCTGAACTTGACTGAGTTGTTTATACGTAATGACGGAAGTCTTGTCCACTGCCGATCTCCTCTTCAGAATATCAAGGGCCTGGATAAAGGAGCGGTCAATTTCGCCAGCAGAGGCTACGGGCTGGCCTACTGCTGCAGTCAATCCGTATGCATGTGCGTCCTCGATTTGAGCCATCGCTTTCATGAGCTTCTTCTGAATGGATTCCGTATCGGATTCACTGATTATGAAGACAAATTTGGTGAAATCGTGATCAAGCAACTCACAAGGAAAATGAACTTTCAACTGCTCATGAATAATCAAGGAAGTCTTTAATTTTATCGTAAGAATCGCATCTTTCGAATATTGCTCCTCCAATTCCTTAGCGTTCGAGAATGAAATCACACAAACGCTCAAGTTGCTAGAAAGGCTTTGCAGTTGATGTGCATTTAGCAGGTCATCCACCTTCTCAGGTGGAACGAGTCCATGGAGCAAATCCCGAAGGAACTTGTCTCTCATCGAAAGCTTGTGCTCATGTAGCGCGGATTTCATCTGTTCATTGGCTTTACTTATACTCGTCGCTGTCTCGTTCAAGAAAGCGAATTCGTCTGCTCCCACAGGCTCACCGTAGCTCTTGAACAATCCTACGAGATGACCCACAGGCCGGTACATGCGCCTGGAAACTGTATAGGCGAACGCAAGTCCCACAAAGATAAGAATGGCTAATAAAAGTACAGCCCCTTTTAAATTGGGGGAAAAGGAGTCCACCAAAGAGTAGTTCTGTGTAACATACATATACGACCATTGCGGCATTGTATTCGAGCGGATTAAATGGAAATCGAATTCATCATTGGATAGCTTCTTATAATCCACGGTTGCCTGTTCATCCAGTTGTGCCAGTGGATAGGCAAGCAATTGCTTTTCCCGTTTATCGTCAAAGCTTGATTTAAGCGTCACGTATCTACCATTCTCGATAATGGCAAAAGCTTCTTGCGTATCAGGGGATAGGGGCGGTAGCAGCAATTGTTCAAAGAAGGAGACCACAAAAAATAATGAATTCCCTATTCCTACCCGTTCCGGATTAACGATAATTATGGATGCGCTTTCATTATCTGTCGAAGTTGTCTTTTGGCGGCTCGATAGCGTTATGGTTGGACTCGTGCTGTCTGTGCCTAATTGTGCCAAATCCTCATTCGTCATTCCCATATCTTCCATATAGCGTCTTCTATCCGACGAAATTTGCGGCGTTATGACCAGATCGTCGTTAGTCTTCATTAAATCAATGCTATATCCGAATTCAGAGAATGCGTCTATATGATTTTGCAGTGCATAAGAGGTTTGTGTAATCTCATAGTAATTGCGTTCTTTTTCAGCGAATTTAACAACATGATCATTACGTCTCAATTGCGCAATTAAATTGAAAGAAACGCCGAGTTTCGTGTCAATTTTGTCGCGCGATTGCATGAGAAAATTCTGCTGGTTTTGACTCAATTCCGATCGCACTCTTTGACCGTCTTTAAAAAAAGAAAGGCAGACCGCAATCATCGTGTAAGCGAATACAATAATAAGATAAGCTATAAGTAGTTTTGTGAAAAAGGACTTTCTAAGCACTGTGATCTCCCCTTGATGATTCCTTTATAAATTGAAATTCACCCAATAGTAAAATTTGTATCCTTATTGGGTGAGCGTATATCTTTACACTCTTTTGGAAATATCTAACTCACACTATATATGAATATGAAAATGCCGTCCATTCCCAAAATTCATACACATCCACCAAAGTGGTAAGTATTATATTCTTGAATCCTATTACTCACTGTGTGGAATAGTATTTATAACAATATTCTAAAAAGGTTGGTGGCATAATGTCTCCTGTAGCAAAGCTGTTTAAATGGGGAACGTGTGTGTATGAGGCTTTTCTGGCTCTGCCTGTCCTCGGCGGTCTCTTTATTATAGCGAATGGTTGGGTCCCTCTTGCCGTTGCCTTTTTGCTCCACGCTGTAGCCATTGTAATCCTGCAAAGAGAGCGGAAACCCATCGTAGGGAATGTTCTAGGCATTATCACCTCGATTTTAGCGTTTATCCCACTCTTAGGTTGGATTATGCATGGCATCACTGCGCTCGTACTGTTGGTTGAAGGGATTTCCTCTTCACGTCAGGCAAATCGTTATTAATAAGAGCACCTAAATCGTCAGAAAAATAACCCGCCCCTATTCAGGAGTGGGTTATTAGCGTTTATTCTTAAATATGATATATACCTTTATGATTGCCCGAGATTGTATCAACGTCCTGCCGATTGGGAATCGGCCCGCCGGGTTCCACTCTCATTAATGTAACGCCCGTTTGCGTTGCCATTGCCATTCTCAAAACGTTTGCGTTCCGTACGCTCCATCTGAACAATCTGACCTTCATGCACTACGATGTGCAAGGAGCCAAATTCCATATCATCCAGAAGCCCTGCAATCCGCGTAAGCCATAAATCATCCACTTTCAGCGGTTTAGCCATTCTCTAGCCTCCCTTTCCCCATCCAAAGGATTATATCCGCCTAAATTCCATAATTCCGTTATTACCAACCCGTATACTATGAATTAACTTAGCACGGAACCAAAAGTACTGTCAATGGGCATTTTTTCGTGATAACCAGCTTTTAATAATCATCGTCACCAAAGCCAACAACAGGAGCAGTGAAGCTACTGCAAAAGAGGCTGAAAATTGATATTCATTGTACAAAATCTCAACATGCAGCGGCAGTGTATTCGTCTCCCCACGTATATGCCCGGACACCACAGAAACTGCGCCGAACTCGCCCATGGCCCGCGCATTACACAAAATAATACCGTACAATAAACCCCATTTAATATTAGGAAGCGTGACTCTGAAAAAGATTTGCCACCCATGTGCTCCGAGGGTAATCGCTGCCTCTTCCTCCTGTGTCCCTTGATCCTCCATCAGTGGGATCAACTCACGCGCCACAAAGGGAAAGGTCACAAACAGCGTGGCCAACACGATGCCTGGAAGCGCAAATACGATCTTGATATCATGGGCGCTCAGCCAAGGGCCAAACCAACCGTTGGCGCCGAAGACGAGCACAAAGATCAGACCGCCGATGACAGGCGATACTGCAAAGGGGAGATCAATCAAGGTAATGAGAAACCCTTTGCCGCGAAAACGAAACTTGGTTACTGCCCATGCAGCCGCTACGCCAAAAAAGGTATTCAGTGGTACAGTGATCGCTGCAACAAGCAACGTCAGCCGTAAAGCGGAACGGGCATCTGGATCGGTCAGAGCAGCTATATATACGTCCCAGCCCTTTTTCAGCGCCTCTGTCAGCACAACAATCAAAGGCAAGGCAATCAGCCAAAAAAGGACTAGTCCAGCAGCTCCGATCAACACCCATTTTACAGCCTTGGTTTCCGTTGTCGCTGGCGAGGACGTATTCTTCTGTAGCCGGGGGGCTTGGAGTGGGATGGTGCCTGCCACAGTTATTCCTCCTTTAAAGGGTTTTACGAAAGCATGATTAGCTTCTGAAAAATGCCGAACAACGGGAAATATGAAGTGTCTTCGAGTGAACTTGGGAGTTATCGGGCGGCTGGAATCGTTCAAACAAGATTACTGGTAATGGATCACTCCAAGGAATATTGGACTTCCGATCGCTGTTATCCTCAGATTTCCTGATTTGAACCGCTCCTCGCGGTAGAAATCCGAGGATAAAGGCGAACGCTGGCGCTTCTCCAGTTCCAAAATTCCTCTCCGCTCCTTTTTACCAGTCATCTGGTTTCAAAACTCGAGATCGCTATCGCTCCTCCAACTACAAAGCGAATTTACTCTGCAACTCCTCAATTCGCCTAAAGATTCTACATTTTACGGAAGCAAGTATGCTTCGTAAAATAAAGTCGTCATTTACCTGTTCGGTTATAGCTTCGCTAAGAATCGCGCAGCAAACAAAACTTCCAAATTAAATACTTGCAATATAGAGAGTCAAAACCTAAAACCTACCGAGAAGTCTTACGCACCCAACGCTGGAGCGTATTAATGACTAACAGCATTAAGAAGGAAATGAGCAGCAGGAGCAACGCAACGGCGGTAGCACCAGCGTAATCATACTGCTCCAGTTTCGACATAATAAGCAAAGGAGCAATCTCCGTTCTCATCGGCATATTACCGGAGATGAACACGACAGAGCCGAATTCACCAATACCACGGGCAAATGCCAAAGCAAAGCCGGTTAACAACGGCGGGAACAACTCAGGCAGTACTACTGAACGAAAGGTTCTCCAGCGGCCTGCACCGAGGGTTGCCGAGGCTTCCTCCATATCTCGGTCCAAATCCTCCAGCACCGGCTGTACCGTTCGCACGACGAACGGTATCCCGATGAACATTAAGGCAAGGGTAATGCCAAGCGGAGTAAATGCCACCTTTAATCCTAGTGGCTCAAGCCACGCCCCGATCCAGCCATTTGTGGCATAAAGAGCCGTCAAGGAGACACCAGCTACAGCTGTCGGTAAAGCAAACGGAAGATCGATCAGCGCATCAAATATTCTTTTGCCCGTAAATTCGTAACGCACTAGTACCCACGCCAGCAAGAGACCTAGAATAGCATCCACAAAAGCAGCAGCCGCTGCCGTAGACAGGCTGACACGATACGAAGCCAATACACGCGGATCGGTAGCTACATCCCAGAATTTCGCCCAGCTCAGCCCAGTAGAATTGAACAACAATGCTGAAAGTGGCAAGAGTACCACGAGACTCAGGTAAAGTACGCTGTACCCCATCGTTATCCCAAAACCGGGTAGTATCTTTCGCCGCGTTGTCGCCGATACAGCTGTAGTCGTTGCGGTGACATTCATCCCCTATTCATCCTTTCTCGCCTTCGGCAGGTTAGCCGATCAGCCCCTTACTAGGGACAAATCTCTTAAAGAAAAATATAATTTTCGTTTTATTAATCTGTTATTTAGCACCCGGCACATAGATCTTGTCAAAGATCCCGCCATCGTTAAAATGCTTCTCTTGCGTTTCTTTCCAGGTTCCGAATTTATCAGCCAATGTGAAGAGCTTTATTTCCGGAAACTTATCTTTATATTGTTCTTTCACGCTTTCTAGCGTTGGACGGTAGTAGTTCTCAGCCGCGATTTTTTGTCCTTCCTCCGTATAGAGATACTTCAAGTAAGCCTCGGACACTTCACGTGTATTTCTTTTATCCACAACCTTATCTACTATTGCTACCGGCGGTTCAGCCAGAATGCTCTCAGATGGATTTACGATATCGAATTTATCTGGACCAAGCTCTTCTACAGAAAGGTAAGCTTCATTCTCCCATGCAATCAGCACATCGCCAATTCCACGCTCTACAAAAGTGGTCGTAGAACCGCGCGCACCCGTATCTAGCACCGGAACATGTTTGAACAATTCTTTTACAAATTCCTCAGCCTTAGCTTCATCGTTATTGTTGTGGTCTAGCGCGTAACCCCACGCCGCCAAGTAGTTCCAACGTGCGCCACCTGATGTTTTCGGATTTGGTGTAATCACTTCTACCCCTTCCTTAAGCAAATCCGGCCAATCTTTGATTCCTTTTGGATTTCCTTTGCGTACTAAGAATACGATCGTCGAGGTGTACGGTGAACTGTTATGATCAAATTTACTTTGCCAGCCTTCATTAATAAGTCCCTTTTCCTGCAAGGCATCAATATCATAACCAAGTGCTAAGGTCACAACATCCGCTTCCAGACCATCAAGTACAGCACGGCTTTGTTTCCCCGATCCACCGTGGGATTGTTTAATGGTGACCTTCTGTCCTGTTTCTTTCTCCCAATAGGCAGCAAAAGCTTTATTATAATTCTCGTACAATTCGCGAGTAGGGTCATAAGATACGTTCAGTAGTTCTACTGGATCTTTAGATGGAGTTTTTGTTGCTTCAGCCGCATTTGTAGCCTCCGCTGAATTGGTTGTTGCTGGTGCGTCTGTTGCCGAACTAGCACTATTGCCGTTGTTGTTATTGCTGCCGCAAGCAGCAGTAAGCCCTGCCGTCAGCAACAAGCTAAACCCTACAAGAAGCCCTTTATTCATCTTTTTCTTCATCTTTTCCACTCCCCCATGTTTTTCTTGCCTTCATTTCTTTCCTGTGGATAACAAAAAGAACGGAGGAAAGCCCACGTATGGCAGGTCAAACCGGTCCTATGACACGTGTCTGCGAGCCTAATGCAGGCGTTCCTCCGTCTGTACGGTAAGAACTTTCTTCAATTATTCCTATCTACTTAGTTGGTTTATATGGATATAATACTGAAACCCTTTAACCGTGTCAAACCTTTTTTTTCCAACCAATGACAAAGGAATCTTTCAAATCCCACGCTATACAGGCAATGGTGTGGGTTCCTGTAAGATCCACTTGTTATTGATGCTATAAAGTAATATTATTGCTACAGCTTATGGTCTAGAGAAATTACCGCTTAATGTCGGGAGTGAGAATCATGGGTATGGATTTAGAGTACGTCCCTGCGCCGATAAGACCACGGCTTCATAGGAGAATGACTCAAGAAATTAGTCGAAGAATTAGGGGAACTTACCGTTATGATACAACGGTCTGGAGGACAGCAATCGCTGGTCTTTGGATCGTTTGCTTTTTAGCCTTCACCACTGCCGTATTAGGTATACCCACTGGATTAGGGGTGCCAACAGATATTGCACTTGCTGCAGGTACGAGTACCATTCTGCTGGCCATTGCCAGCAATATCATTGCTGTACTGATCGCGTTGACCGGACTGCGCATCCCACGATTATTCGCAGGTTGTGTATTGAGCGATGTTGGAGCGATTCTACTAATCTTATATTACGCAGATTTTGAGATTGAAGCTGCGGTTCTCATTGCTGTTCTACTATCAGTATTAGGTGCATTGGGCGGATTAGCCATCGGTCTGCTGCGCAGCAAAAGAATAACCATGGGACTTCTGCTTACCATTACGGTAACTTTTTCCCAACTTGCTCTGGCAAACGGAGTGCAGGAAATACCTACTTTGGAACCCATTGATATCAGTGATTCCGATGTGATTCCGTTGACAGCCGCAAGTCCGTCACAACGTGGCAATCAAGCCTATCAGACCTTCACTTATGCCAGCGGTAAGGATCTGCATCGGACCGAATACGGCAAGGATACCAATGTGATCTCTTCTACAGTAGATGCTTCTGCTTATATTAAGGATTGGTCAAAACTCCGCACTTTATTCTGGGGTTTCGATTATAATGCACTTCCACTGAACGGCCGAGTATGGATGCCTGAGGGCGAAGGTCCCTATCCGGTAGTTCTGATGGTGCACGGAAATCATATGATGGAAGATTACTCTGACGGAGGGTACGCTTATCTCGGTGAACTCTTGGCCAGCCGGGGGTTTATCGCAATTTCCCTGGATGAGAATTTCCTGAACTATTCTGCTTGGTCCGGTATTCCGGACAATGATTTCAAAGTACGGACCTGGATCATTCTGAAACACCTGGAACAGCTAGCAGCTTTCTCGGATGAACCAGACAATCCTTTTTATCAAAAAATAGATTTCACAAAAACCGCCCTGCTCGGCCATAGCCGTGGAGGACAAGCTGTTGCTATGGCAGCAGACGCCGAACGTTGGTTCAAAAATGATCCCGTTATGAAGGCAGTAGATCGTTTTAATATAGCCTCTGTGGTCGCCCTTGCCCCTACGGACAAAACGATAGACGATCAGCAAGCCCGTCTCAAGGATGTCAATTATTTGACTCTGCAAGGGGCTCGTGATGGGGATGTACATGATTTCTATGGTGATCGGCAGTATATACGTACTTCCTATTCTCCAGGATCCTCCGCTTTCAAAAGCTCGCTGTATATTGCGGACGCCAATCACAGTCAATTCAACAGCGATTGGGGCGCGTATGATCAGACATTACCTGCTGGCCTCTTTTTAAATCGAGCGCAAATTATGGATGCAGACAAGCAGCGGCAAATCGCTAAAGTGTATGTGTCAGCTTTTCTGGAGACCACTTTGCATGGAAAAGACGAATACCAGAGCTTGTTCCGGGATTACCGCAGCGGACTGAAATGGCTACCGGAGACCACTTACTACAATCGATTCCAGGATGGGGGATATCGGCCAGTAGCCACATTTGACGAGGACCGCAACAAGAATACCGTTAATCTCGGAACAGCAGAAGCATCCGGATTATCCTGGTCGGAAGAGCTCGCGAAGGATCGTGAATCGAAGAGCAAAGCCACATATGGTGTCGTTCTTGAACGCACAGCCAAAAAAGACGAGGAAGCTTATTACAACATTAAGCTTAAAGACAGTATTGTTACTGAAATGGCCCTTTCAGACGCAGATGGCCTTACATTTTCCTTAGCAAACCTCAATGGTGATATCAAAGATGAACTAAGTATTCCGCTACCTCCCAATGTAGAGGTTGAGTTAACCGACAAAAATGATACCTCAGCACGCTTGCCGTTAAGTGAGGTAATGGATATTCTTCCACTTCCGCAAACTCAGTTCACGTTATTCCCATGGCTTGAAGAACGGATTAATGATGGGAAGTACGGTGATCTGTCCGAAGCTATATTTCAGACCTATGAGATGCCGTTTGAACAGTTTCAGGAGGAAGAACCTGAGCTAGAGCCTGAGAACCTGACGGAAATCACCTTCTACCTTGAAGCCGAGGGAGATAAAATCATGCTAGATGACATAGGCTTTTACGATCTAGGAATTCGAAATATGTTTTAAGGTAACTTGCCATTATACCATTTAAGGCCTTCCCCTCAGCACATGTACAGCTGATTGGAAGGCCTTTTATTTTGATGAATTTCGGGGAATAGCCCCTAATATTGAAACATACAATAACCTATTCCCAGCCTACACGGCTTGAATACAGACCGGTGTCTTTATCTTCAGCTCGTTCCCTGTAGGAATTAATCTGCCACTGTCACTATCGATGGAGAACGAAGTAATAATATCACTATTTTGATTCGCAGCGAGCAGCTTGCCACCAATAATGGCGAAATTACGCGGAGTACGTCCGCCTGTAACCTGCCAATCTACCGCTTCAAGATGACCTGTTGAACCCTCAATATGGAACAAGGCGATACTATCTTGTCCCCGGTTTGAGACATACAAGAATTTACCACATGGCGATACATGAATATCGGAAGCTGTATCATCACTACCCGCATTATATTGCTCTGGAAGCGTGCTGACATGCTGTAAAATGCTGAGGTTTCCATTCTGCTCATCATTAGCAAATACCGTTACGGTACAGTTTAGTTCATTCGCCAGATAAATCCATTGTCCTGAAGGGTGTACCGCCAGATGGCGTGGGCCTGAACCTGGTGGAAGATTAATCTCCCGATGCTTAGACAACTTACCTTCTTCAAGGCGATAAATCAGGATTTGATCCAGTCCCAAGTCGCAAACCAGTATATGCTTGCCGCTTCCATCCGGAATGACGGAGTGTGGATGCGGAGCTTCCTGACGGTCTTCACGAATTCCTGAACCTACATGTTTCACTTGATCAGACATGACCTGAAGCGAACCATCCTCATTTACAGGAAATACGTTGGCATTGCCACCGGAATAATTAGAGACGAATATGTAATCTTGCTTAGGACTGATCGAGACATAACAAGGAGCGCCACCTTCCGTAGGACGACTTCCAAGTGGACTCAACGCTTTAGTAACAGGATCAATAGCAAAAGCATAGACCTCGCCCTCATCCTTCTCACTAACCGCATAGAGCACGCTGCCTGTGCTGTTTACTGCTAAAAACGATGGATTCTCAATGCCCTTAGTACCCTCAAGAATCTTCATTTCCCCTGATGAAGGACTAAGTGAGCAGAGTAGAATAGCTTCCTCACCTTCAGGGTTGTACGTTCCCACATAAAACAATACCTCATTAAGCCGTTCCATAGTAGCGACTCCTTTGTTTGTATAAATTGTATTCACTTCTTAATTACCCTTTACTGATAGCAACTCACTCAGTATTTTATAATATTTTTTCACTATAGCATGTTTATAGTTGTAATACATTATCGAGTTCAATTTTGAAGCCATTTCCTAACTCTCCCGGCAGTAGTAAGTTTTTACAAGTGGTTTAAACATGATTGGCAAGGTTAATAGTAGACATCGAAAACAACAAAACGAAGGAGTTGAAGTAACATGAGTTTTTTATGGATGTTAATTGTTGGTGGGATCATTGGTTGGTTAGCGGGTCTGATTATGGGCAGAGATATTCCAGGCGGGGTAATTGGTAACATTATCGCAGGTATTATCGGTTCATGGCTCGGTGGTGTGCTTCTGGGAAGCTGGGGACCTAAAGTAAGTGATTTCTATTTCTTCCCTTCTTTGATCGGGGCCGTTGTTCTGATCTTTATCGTCAGCCTTATTCTTCGCTCAACAAATGGACGTAGCCGTTCATAAGCTCAGGCTGAACCAATAATTATTGGACTACTTATATTATTAAACAAATAGCAGGTCAAGGTTAACTACCTTGACCTGCTATTTGGTGTTTTCGGCCTCTTTCTACTTAATGTAGTATGCAGTGCTTTTCACGGAGCTACTACCTCTATACAGCCGCTACACTTCAATGTTCTGCCATCGTTTTTCTGTTATAATGAAGATACAAGTGACTCAAATCATAGAGAGGTCGTGAATCATGGGTAGCATTAACCCCTCACTCCTACATATCGGCTCCACTATAGGGACCTTGCTCATGGCGCTAATGGTTATTTTCATTCGTCTAAAAGCTAGCGCACGTCCGGTTACCATTCGAAAAATATGGATTCCACCTCTCGGGATGTCGACTGGCTTTGCCATGTTCGTTGTACCTGAAGTTAGGTTTCCTTTATGGTGGGCAGCACTCGCCTTTTTGATTGGCTGGTTCATCTTCGCGTATCCTCTAATGCGCAGCACAAACTTCGAACAACGGGATGGACAAATTTATGCTCAGCGTTCTAAGAGCTTTGCTTTCATTCTGCTCGGACTCCTTTTAGTTCGCACCTTACTTCATGAATTTATTAATAGTTATGTCAGTATCCCTCAGTCCGGTGGGTTATTCTTCATCTTAGCCTTCGGAATGATTCTTCACTGGAGATTCTTTATGTACAAACGTTATAAAGCTATGACCTCCTCGGAGGCACAGTCCTTACAGTCATAAGTATATATTGTTATTCTAAGAAGCCATTTCAATTCATACGATTGAGATGGCTTCTTACGTGGATGAATACCTTGTAGGAAAAAACATTTTTGTGTCCGATGTTAGGTAACTTGTGGAGGGATACGTTAAAATATATGCATACCTAACAATAGAAAGCGAGGTCAAGGCAATTGAAAAGTAAATCAAGAAAAGTTGCCATCGTCGGTGCCGGGATGGTCGGTTCCAGCTGCGCCTACTCCATGGTCAATCAGGCAATTTGCGACGAGATCATGATGATCGACCGCACCTATGACCGCGCTATGGCACAAGCACTTGATCTCTCACACTGCATGGATTTCACAAACACACGCACCAAGGTGTACGCCGGAACCCATAGCGACTGCGCAGGAATGGATGTAGTTATCTTAACCGCCGGCGCTAATCCAAAGGCAGGGCAGACAAGACTTGACGTCCTGGAAGCTTCTGCAGTCATTACTAGAGAAATTATTACCAACATTATGGCTGGGGGATTCGATGGAATATTCGTAGTCGCCGCTAATCCAGTCGATATTGTCACTTATATGGTATGGAAAATATCAGGGCTGCCTCGCCACAGAATTATTGGTACAGGAACCTCCATTGACTCCTCGCGCCTAAAGACACTACTGTCTGATGTTTTCTCCATCGATCCACGCAGCGTAAACGGCTACGCACTTGGAGAACATGGTGAATCCCAGTTTGTAGCTTGGTCACATGTGACGATTGGCGGCAAGCCCATCCTGCAAATTATGGATCAGCATCGCGAGCGGTTCCAGCATCTGGATCTGGAGGATATCTCCCGCAAGACCAAAGATGCGGGCTGGGAGATATTTACCAAAAAAGGCTCCACACATTTCGGTATTGGCAGCGCACTGGCTTACATTACTCGTTCCATTCTGAATGATGAGCATAAGATCATTGCCGTATCCGCAATTCTGGATGGAGAGTACGGGCAAAGTGGTATATGTACCGGCGTACCTGCCATTATTGGCAACACTGGAATTCAAGAACTACTGGAGCTTAACCTAAACACAGATGAAGCGGAGAAATTCAACGCCTCCTGCAGCATTGTTCGCTCAGGCATTGAGAGCCTACACTTGGAAGACAGCATTTAATCTCCTGCAAACGGAAAAAATCGCTCTTTGGGGATCGGTAGATAACACCAATACCCTAAAGAGCGATTTTTTTATCCTTGATCTTTAACCTTTAATGCTCGGATACTGTTCAGTACAGCCAGCACGGTTACCCCAACATCTGAGAATACAGCCTCCCACATCGTGGCAATCCCAAATGCGCCGAGAATAAGAAATATAGCTTTAACACCTAAAGCGAAAATAATATTTTGCCATACGATCATCCGTGTACGCTTGGCAATGCCGATAGCAACAGGAATCTTCGAAGGTTCATCGGTCATAATTACAATATCTGCCGCTTCAATCGCAGCATCGGAGCCCAGTCCGCCCATTGCGATCCCAACATCTGCTCTAGCTAGTACTGGGGTATCGTTAATTCCATCACCGACAAAAATAATTTTCTCGCGATGTGACTTTTCACGATCCAGCTTCTCGATGGCCTCTACCTTATGCTGCGGCAAAAGCTCCGCGTGAACCTCATCTACACCTAACTGCTTCCCAACATCTTCAGCTACAGAAGAAGCATCGCCAGTTAACATCACCGTTTTACGGATGCCAAGCTTCTTGAGGCTCTGAATAGCCTGCTGCGAGTCCTCCTTCACTTCATCAGCAATCACCAGATAACCCCCATACTGATGATCCACCGCGATGTGAACAACTGTACCGCTTTGCGCTGGCACGTCATAAGTTATGCCCTCTCGCTCCATCAGACGCGCGTTACCTGCAAGTACGGTCTTGCCTTCAATCGAAACCTCGATTCCATGACCGGAGATTTCGTTGTAATTCGAGATCGTTTCCTTAGAAATCTGTTCTCCATAAGCCGCCCTAATCGATTCGGCAATCGGATGGTTCGAATGGCTCTCCGCATAAGCAGCTGTCTGCAGCAATTCATCCTTAGACTTGCCACCTGACGGATAAATTCCTGTAACCTTAAATTGCCCCTTAGTCAACGTTCCGGTCTTATCAAAGACAACTACTTTCACATCATTTAACGCTTCAAGATAGTTGCTTCCTTTAATCAGAATACCACTGCGTGAAGCTGCTCCAATCCCTCCGAAGAAACCAAGTGGAATCGAGACCACAAGCGCACATGGACAGGAGATTACGAGGAATACAAGCGCCCGGTAAATCCAATCTGAGAAGGTTGCCCCGCTAATCACTAACGGAGGAACGACAGCTAGCAGCACAGCTGTGATCACTACTATAGGTGTGTAAGCCCGTGCAAACTTAGTAATAAAGTTCTCTGTTTTGGCTTTGTTGCTTGAAGCATTCTGTACCAACTCCAGAATTTTGGATACGGCTGATTCACCAAAGGTCTGTGTGACTTGCATCGTAATAACGCCGTTTCGATTAATAAATCCACTTAATACTGTGCTTCCCGGTCCAGCCGAACGCGGTACAGACTCCCCGGTAAGTGCTGATGTATCCATCATGGCGCTTCCCTCAAGGATCGTTCCGTCCAGAGGTACCTTCTCACCCGGTTTCACAACAATCACATCACCGATCGACACTTCCTCAGGAGAGACTCGTTTTAGATCATTTCCAAGCTTAAGGTAAGCAAATTCGGGACGGATATCCATAAGTGCCGTGATAGATCGACGTGAACGGTTTACTGCTAGACCTTGGAACAACTCTCCGATTTGGTAAAAGAGCATAACCGCTACGCCCTCTGGATACTCACCAATCGCAAAAGCACCGATGGTTGCAAGAGCCATCAAGAAATTCTCATCAAATACCTGACCCCGGATAATGTTCTTAACCGCCTGCCAGACAACTTCACTACCCACGATGAGATAGGCTGCTAAGAAAATCAGCAGTTCTACTACACCCTCCACCGGTAAGAATATTCCGGCAAGCGCGAGTATCCCACCGCCACCTAACCGCAGTAGAATCTTACGGGTATCGCCTTCTCCATGCTCGTGGCTGTGGCCATGGCTGTGACCATCCGCATCATCATGCTTATGTCCGTCTGCAGCCTGATGATCGTGTTCATGGCCATGTTTGTGATCCTCTCCATGCTTATGACTACCGTTATTCTGCAGCTTGCGACTGCCCTGAGTCTTCTCTCTTACATTTACATGGGGCTCAAGCGCCTTCACCGTTTTCTTTGCTTCAACAATCGCCGATTCCTCATAACCTGCGGCGGTTTCCATCGTCATTGTCTTCGTAACAAAATTAACGGAACAAGACGATACGCCCTCGATTTTCTTCACTTTATCTTCGATTTTCCTTGCGCAATTGGCGCAATCTAAGCCTTCTAATTCCCACTGACGTTTTACTTTTCCTTGCATCGTATCCATACGGCACATCTCCTCAAATAAAAACCATATATGAGCACTTGTTCATATGTTTTCTTATTGCTATTATATTCCCTTTATTTTTGAAGGTCAATACGTCATATACACCATTTTTCTCCGCTCTCATAAAAATTAAATAAATTGATTTTTTCGTGAAAATATGGTAAATCATGTATGATTGCACCCGAGATGAATTGGCAACTAAATTACACAGAAGGAAGGATGAATGTAGACCATGTCAAAGCTAGCCAAGACGTCTTCTTTTTCACAGAAATACCCAGTTTGGACCGTTGTTATTATTGAGGTGCTGTTACTTTTAGCTGTATCTGCCGCCGGGACTTACGCTACAATTAAAGAGCTTTCGTATACCGCCCCTGTACTGATCTCCTTTATTCCAATCGCGCTTGTACTGATCATCTACTTCACGGTTAAGAACAAATGGAGTGATCTTGGCTTCCGTCCTCTGAATACCATTTCCTCTGGGAAGTGGATTTATTACGCACCTCTAGCTGTCGTCCTGATCACCATATCCTTTAAAGGTTTTCGTGAGATCAGTAGGTCTGAGGTGTTGTTCTTTATCTTCTTCACCCTGCTTGTAGCCTTTGTGGAAGAAAGTATTTACCGCGGATTGATTTTCAAGACTTTACTCACTAAGGGCGCTAAAACGGCTGTGATTACTTCAAGCATACTCTTCTCTATTACCCACTTGCTTAATGCTTTATCCGGTACAGACATGACGCAAATCCTCCTACAGCTCGTATATTCTCTTCTGATCGGTTTTGTGCTTACCTTGTTGATGCTGAAAAATAATAATATTCTACCGCTGATATTGTTTCATTTTGTACATAATCTAATTCAGTTTGTTGGTAACGATAATACAAGCGAATATATGGGGATCGATCTATTCATCCTTCTCGTACTCGCTGTGCATTGTCTCTGGCTGGCTCTATCCTTTAGAAAACCAACCCTATCGAGCAACCTAAATCAATCTAGTTAACGCAAAAGAGCGGTTCTCCAATAATCGGAGAACCGCTCTTTTTTGAAAAGTACAGCTATTCATGACGGACATGTTCATGCGTCTGCAGAAAAATCTGCTCTACATGCGCATCGTTGAGCGAATAGAATACCGTCTTTCCTTCTTTACGACGCTTCACAATTCGTAAATTCCGTAAATAACGGAGCTGATGGGATATCGCAGATTGTCCCATATCAAGGATCACGGACAAATCGTGTACACATAATTCTTTCTGGGACAAAGCGTAAATGAGCCGCACTCGTGTGGGATCACCCAACGCTTTGAACATCTCTGCCATTTTATCCGTTATTTCTCGGTCAGGCAGAATCAATGCAATGGATTCCGGTTCAAGCTCCGAACCCTTGCATGTGTTATCGCAATCTTCTAATGCCGTTGGCTCCATGCTATCGCCTCCTCCACCAGCTAGTCAGCTTTGCTGATTGTTTTCCTCAATTATATGAAAACCAGCTCTGGATGTCCATGGAGAAGGCGTTTATAAGAATCGCTGTAAATCAGACCGCTTTACGATAAAAGGAGAATAGTCCTGCCGCAAAAAACACAATAAAACTACCGCCCACTACCATCATCAGCGTTTCGAACGGTAAATTAAAAGCCCCAAACGTGTCATCACCATACGGCATCATAGCCAACATCGGTTGTACCCAAGGATAATAGGGGCCATAGGTTGAAGAATTGGCGATCAGCATATTAGGAATGGTCAGACTCACATTCAGCGCCAGCGGTGCGCCAAAACTGCTCCAGCCTTGAGAGATAGCCAGTTGCAGTGCAGCGAGTGGCAGACAGGCAATAAAGCCGCCAAATACCGAGCTAAGCAGCAGCGACCAAGGGATCGAATCCGGAATATTTCGGAAAAAACCCATTCCCAGCACCATCACCAGGAACGTTAGTTGAACCGCAGCCAGCAATCCGATAATCATCACATATTTTGAGAGGTACACTGATAACCGAGTCACAGGCAGAGACAGCAACATCTTCCAGCCTCCGTCATGATGCTCATAACGACAGATCAGCGCTGCGAAAATACCCGAAAGCACAGGTAGAAACAGCAAGGCATGCATCATGGACATCACATTTAACAACAGTTCCCAACTCATCTTCTCCCCTTGATTATCCGCCAATGCCCCGGGAAGTAATGCTAAAATCGGACTGCCTATAACTAAAAGCCAGACATATGATTTAGACATTTTTAATCGTTCTGCCGACAACACTCTCCAAAATGAATTCATCGTTAATCCACATCCTTTCGTGCGAAGTGCAGTGCACCCGGCAAAAGAATCAGCAGCCCCAGCAGCAACCCTGCACCGCTAAATAAGAGACGATGCGAAGATTCCCAAGCCATATATGGCCATGTTAAAGGAACCCACTCCGAAAGTAACATGGAGAAGATAGACACCAGAGATAAGGTTATTCCAAGAGCAACTGGCAATGTCTGATTACGGTTAGCCAGAGAAAGCCACAGCTGCAAAGCAATAACCGGCAATGCTGCAATATAGGACATAAAGCCAATTCGTAACACATCCAAATACGGAATCAGTTCGACCTTGAAGCCCAAAACAAGCCCTAAACCAACTGTACCCACCGAGAGCAACAAACAAGAAACCGCCACTAGCACCAAACATAACACCAGCTTAGCCATAAATACTGAAGTACGTGAGATAGGTAGTGCCAAGAGCTGCTTCCACGAGCTCATCTGATGTTCTACATTTGCAATCAACGAGCATACTAAGGTCCCTCCAAGAAAGAGAGCAATGGGCACAAATGCAGCCACATTGTTCAGAAGCCCACCCCATAAATCTGCACTATACTGCTCGCGAAGATAATCATAACGAAGGCCGAAGTTCAAGCCTTGCATGGCTACAAGTCCAAGCGGTCCAAGAAACACTAGAAACCAGAGTCCCTTGCCACGGATTTTGAGCCAATCCGCCGACAGTGCCCGCCACATCATGATTCCTCTCCTCCTACAACCTGCAGGAAGAAGTCCTCAAGTGATTGTCTCCGCTCCTCTACACGATAAATAGCATGCCCATTCTCTACCAAGGCTTTGACTAACAAGGCAACTCTTGCATCGATCATCCGGGAGAAGACTAGCTTTTGGTCTTGAAGTATCCCTGTGTACCCCCGTTCTTCAGCAAGACGCAGCGCGGCCTCCGGGTCCGAGACTGCTAACCGCATTTCTCCCCCGGCTTGCCGCTGCAGATTCGTTATACTATCTTGGTACACCATTTGCCCTTGACGAATAATCCCTACGGTATCCGCCATTTGCTCAATTTCACTAAGCAAGTGACTGGATACTACGACGGTAATCCCTTGCTCCTGCGGCAATCGTTTAATCAGTCCGCGAATTTCCTGAATCCCTGACGGGTCAAGTCCGTTCGTCGGCTCATCCAGAATAAGCAGCTCCGGTTCCCCGAGCAAGGCAGCAGCAATACCTAGTCTCTGCTTCATCCCAAGGGAGAACCCTTTAACTGGACGCTTCTCTTCCCCTGTTAAGGAAACAATATCTAGCACCTCAGCAATCCGTGACTTCGGAGCACCAAGGATACGCCGGATGGCTTCAAGATTATCCACAGCGCTTAAGTGCCCGTAATAGGATGGAGACTCGACAAGCGACCCTACCTTCCGCAAAATTTGCAGTTTATGCTTGCGAAGATCCTGGCCGAAGACTTCAATCCTTCCTGATGTTGGAGTGATCAGTCCAAGCAGCATACGAATTGTTGTTGTTTTCCCTGCCCCGTTCGGGCCAAGAAAGCCATAGATCTCTCCCTTGCGGATGTTCAAATTTAAATTTTCCACCGCAGCCCGGCCACGGTATTTTTTTAATAAATCCTTCGTTTCAATCACTGTTTCTTTCATGTTCCTCACCTCGGTAATTAGCATAACGTCCCAAGGTTAAGAACAAGGCGGCACGAAGTTTAAGTTTTGTTTAAATTTGACGATATGGATGTTCAATGAAAATAAAGTCCTAGACCGCCGCTGTTTAATCAGCAAGATTTCTTAGAACAACGGCATAAGGGTAAGGCTTGGACTTGGTAGCCACTCCGTCCTTCTGTAGTCTGCGGCTTCTCACAAAGGCAACAGTATGGGCGGCGATCGACGAGCGCTGTGCGAATCAGGCATTCAACATTACGAACGGCGACCTGTTTCGTTGGAATGAGTTATAGCCGAAAATCGCTCAATACTTTGGCATGGAAACAGCGCCTCCGTTGCAGATGTCTCTAGACGTTGTCATGGCGGACAAGGAGCAGCTTTGGAACAAAATGATTGAGAAGCATAGGCTTGCTCGGCATTCCTATAAAGACGTATCCTCTTGGCTATTCGGCGATTTGCATGGGACTACGATTTTTTTGCCGACGGAACTACGGCTCGACGTTTAGGCTTTCACGAATTCGTCGATACCGAAGAAATGTTTATGAACATCTTTGACGACTTCCGCAAGCGTAAAGTCATCCCGTAAATTACCGTATAAATTAAGAATGCCTACCTTATACGTGCTCAACATTTGGTTTTGTTTTATGTGGTTTTAAGCTTTGCAGCGTTTCTAATTTTACGCCTAAGAATCTCCGTTCTGTCCATTCGTGCTTTTGATTAAACACAAATGACCCGCAGGAGGGGACACTTTTTAAAAGTGTTCCATCTTACGGGTCACCATTCAGAATCGAGGTTTTTGTACTCCTATTCTCCGACCAACCCAACACTGATTGTATTGCCTCGAACAAATACCTGGAAGAACAGTTTAGTTCAGTCCTTGTCCTTTTTAGTGTAATTCAACATGATCGTTTTTGGCTCTGGATTATCCATTGGGTTCTATACCTCATGCGCCTTGACTTGTTATTTCTTCGATGGTGTTTCATTTTTGTGTTCAATAATTTGTAATACTTTTGGTTCAATAGCTTTTAACTGTTGTTCATTTGAACGATTACTTTTAGGAACTTCACCATTAATTTCACCTTGAATTTGTCCATCAACCTGTGTTTTTGCAATGACATCAATTACTTGTTGTTTAGAGACATTTTTAGATGCTGCAATCTCCACAACAGATTTACCTTTTGCTAATTCTTGTTTTAATTCTTCTGGGCTAATTTTTAGTAAAGAAAACAGTTTTGCATCATTTAGATAGGCATCAGCAGAATAATCAGGCTTACCATTTCTAGAGAAAAAACCTTCTACTTTAATGTTTGAAGGTGTAGTCTCACCTCCGATCAGAGAAACACTGATTGTATTGCTCTGAACAAATACCTGATAGAACGGTGTTTTTGATCCCTTTTTGGTGTAATTCAACATAAACGTTTTTTGATCCGGGTTCTCCATTTTCTCCATAGCAAATTCGTACTCTTCGATGTTGCCATACATTTTATCAATTAGATAATCTACCTTCGACTTGATTTCCTGATCGGATAAAGTAGTGATTGGCTTCTCTTTAGGCTCCCAGTTCTCTTGAATCACGTGTTCAATCGCACCCGTAATACTGTTTGTATGAAGGGTAATCTTTTTACCGGTTCCTTCTTTTTCCTGCAGTATGATGCTTGTTTGGACACCTTGAACGCTGCTTGCATCGATTATCTCAAAAGATTTTGTTTCGGGAAATGTGCTATACAGCTTCTCAAGTGTTGCTTTGCCAACCTCATCCACCTTGACTTGTTCAGCAGTCATTGGTGTTCTAGTAAACATTTCAATCAGGGTAGGGGCCGCATATGCTGCGGTTGGAATTAAAATCGCAGCAGCAACTATTCCACCAATTAATCGTTTTTTCATGGTTATTCCGCTCCTTTTTGGTTGCAAATATTGAGAATAGGATTGTTCTATTCGTTTGGAAATAGCCGGAGGGCACTCCATAGTTTCTGCCTCTTTGTGCAGATGTTCACGGATTTTGCGTTCAGTTAGCATTGATCTTTTCCATCCTTTCTGGGGGGAGATTCCATAAGTTTTTTCGAAGCGCCTGAAGGCCAGCATGATATCTGGACTTGACTGTACCCAGCGGAATATCAAGCAATGTCGCGATTTCCTCAAGAGTATAGTCGTGAAAAAAGCGGAGGATAATCACCGTTCGCTGTTTGTCGGTCAGTTTTTGGATTGCCTTCGATATCATTTGGTTCGTCCCATCCATCAACACAGCAGGTTGATCCCAATGAGACTCTTCCCGAGAGAAGGCACGAATGCGTTCAAAAATTCGGAATCTCCGCCAGCTCTTGACCCGAAATCTCTGCACTTGACGGATTACCAAGCCGTGTAGCCAGAAGTGGAAAGGTCGGTTCGAATCGTAGTTAGCTAGTGATGTCCACATTTGCATATAGATCTCATTCATGACATCTTCCCGATCCTGCTGATGATCCACCAGAAAGGAGACTGTCCGGTAGACGTCCTGATAGGTGGCATCATACATCGTATGAAACGCCTGTTGATCACCGTCTTTCATTTTTATGAGTAACTGGTACATGTATTCACTTTGCATTCAGAGGGCCCTCCTAAGTAAGCTGCTTACACACTATATTGTCTCTCTATCAAAAAAAAGTTCGGTTTCCTTTGTTTTTTTTTGCAAAAGGCTGATTGTCGGCGGCCATCGATCAGGAAGACTACCAGAAGTGCAACGCCCCATATGGCAGCCGTGGCCTGTCTAGTGCTTTATTTTTCAGTCTAATCACACTGATCACTTGCTGTCGTAAAGGGGTATCAAGTATTAAACATTACGTCCACTACGAGAATAAAACAAAAGCCGGATTCCTTAGAGTAGGAAAACCCGGCTTTTGTTTTATTGGATAGTCCTTAGCGTATATTTTCGTTAAAATGTTGGCGGGGCCCCTGTAAGCATTGAATTAGCCAGAACGGTAGCCTTTCCCTCGTACTTTCTCTCTATATGCGAATCCCCCCAACGGCACATCAGATGTAGGAGTTCCTTTAGACTCCAGCTCTTAAATTCATTATTACGTTTCTTACCGAATGTCAGATGAAAGAGAATAACAGGTTTCCATTTCCCACCATCACCTCTAAAGTTGCCTCTACTGCAGTATTGTATATTTTTTCAGTCTTTTTCACACAACTTGCCCCTTTTCGAAATATTTCAACACAGGTCATTGGTAACTCCTGAGAATTGGAACCATTAAATAGCCCTATTAAACATTATAACTACAACCAAATATATTACGCTATTCTGCTCGTTAGTTGTTAAAACAGGTGCCGTTGAGCTCGTTTTTATTGACTATTTTTTTCCCGTGAGAGCTTAATGACGATGGTAAGTCTAAGATTTTATTTTCTTTCTACAGCGGATTAAAGATTACTACGGAAGTTCCATCTCCTGTACTCTCCATATCCCACTCTAACTCCATATGCTTCATTAACAGATCCACGATGGACAGCCCTAATCCTGCCCCTTTGTAATCGGATGGACTCTGGATACCTCTGCCGTGATCCGTAATCAAAATAACACGTTGCCCATTACGGGACTCCGTAGAAATCCCTACATAAAGACCACTGCTGGCATGACGTACAATATTCTGAAACAGATTATCAAGAATACGGCGGAACCAGACCTCATCCACCATCCAGAACAGCGGATCAGCCTCCAAGTCAATATCGATCTCGAAGTTCTCTTTTTCCCATACGGGGTACCAAGCAGCAGCACTTTCCCGCAACAAGCGCAAGACATCTTTACGCTCCTTCTTCAAAGTGATTCGTCCGCTGTTGAGGAGATTGTAGGATAAAAGATTCTCGATCAAGACGCTAAGATCTGCTATACGCTTATCCATTAGCTCTAAGGACTGTTGTCCTTGCGGGGTTAAGCTCTCTTTAGTCATTACATGGATGTGGCTGCGAATAACCGTTAGTGGTGTACGCAAATCATGAGATAGGTTAGATACTAGACGTTTACGCAGCTCTTCCTCTTCGATTTCCCTCTTTCGACTTTCGTCAAGCTTCGCCACCATCGTGTTAAAAGCTTCCTCCAGTCTGCCAATCTCATCCAGCTTGCCCGTCATAATAGACTTAGGCATTCTATCCGGTCCCGTAATCGTCATCGCGGTTTGCAGCTGTAGTAGCCGTTTGCGTATTTTTCTAAAGAACAGCAAAGAAACCAGTGCGAACCCTCCAAAAAGTACAAAGAGCACAAAGTAATACAAAGCCCAAGCCCCGACTCCCCCATAAGCCCCTTTGTTGAGCAGCTTGTTTGGAATTTGCATTACCATAAACCCTTTACCCGCATCCACTCGGTCTCCCATGAAGGCGACGATGGCTAAAGGATCACGTTTTGTACTTTCTTTCATAAAAAAAATAGCCTCAGCCGCCGTCCACTGCTCCGGAACTCCGCTGCCATGATCCGGATTGCCTTCATCAGGTGTGAGAATCAACTGGGTCATTCCCTGCCCATCTACCCAAAACATAGTAGCCTCAGTGTATTTCCGGCTCATTTCATGTAGCCGCTCATTTATGCCTTCTGAAGAAGCATCTTCTAATTGAAGCGCCTCTTTATGCCACATGGTCTCCAGCGCTGCAACACTCGAATACAGAGAGGTGTCTACAGTTGGAGCCCCTTTAGTCACTTCATTAACCATATTGTAGAGAACAAAAGATAACGGCAGGACCACAGGGATAAAAAGCAGTGCAGAAACAATAATAAGCAAATATCCCGATAGCAAAGAGGAGTTACGCTGCTTGCGAATGCGCCCTAACCCCCTCATGCTCTTACCCGATATCCGATCCCCCGGACAGTTTCTATAATTTCGGGATTGCCCGGATCAAGTTCTAACTTTTCGCGCAAATATCGTATATGTACCATTAAAGTTTTATCCCCTTCGAGATAGGCTTCTCCCCAGACGGCTTCATAAATCTGCTCCTTCGTCATAATCTGGCCGAGATGACGCAGCAAATAAGAAAAAATCTGAAATTGCTTACCCGTAAGCATGACTTCTTCCTGTGTCTGAGCATTTATTACTCGGTTATCCCCTTCATATACGACTAGGTGTTTAAGCGTGAGCGAATCCTGAACAGATGCCCCATTCCGCCTGAGCAACACTTCAATTCTGGCAGCCAATTCATCCGGATGAAAAGGCTTCGTCAAATAATCATCGGCGAATTCAAGCCCCTGCAGTTTATCATCAATAGAGGTTCGCGCAGAGAGCATCAAGATCGGAATCTTAGGGTACGCCCGCTTCAATCGTTGTCCGACAGTAAAGCCATCCAGGCCCGGAAGCATTACATCCAGAATGGCCAATTGACAAGGCGCCGCTTCCTCCGTCGCTCCCTCCCCGCTCCGCAGCCAACGCACACTATAACCACGCTCACTTAAATCCGCAGACACGACGCTGCCGATTTCATGATCATCTTCAATATATAACAGAGTAACGGTCATGTATTTTAAGTCCTCCCCTGAGAAATTACGTAAAAAGTTGAAGTCATTATAACATGTTTTAACAGGTCACTCAGGGACTTATCTTTTAAAAAAGCCCTCCTAAACCCGTGGGGGATAGGAAGGCTTTCGGAATCGATTTTAAATTGGTTTAGGGAGTCCACACGCCGTGCTCTTTATCACTGCCAACATACTCAATACGCGTTGGAGTAAGTTCAAGAATCACATAATTAGGGTCATCAGGCCCTGTAAACCATGGCTCCAGCTCTTTGTTCCACACCTTTGTGCGCAGCCCTTCATCCTTAGAAACGGTAGCGGTGGCTTCAATCTCCAGCACGTCTTTGCTTCCGCCTGACTCATATCCAAGCAGCAAAAAAGCATTCGGATTATTCGATAATTCCTCCACCTTATGAGTTTTGCGATTCGTAGCTAAATAAATCTTCAAATCCTCATGGAAAATGGCCATGTAACGTACTTTCGGCTTATTTCCTTCTTCGATCGTACCAAAGGAACCAAACTTGTTGTCATCCAATGCTCTAATAATGAGTTGCTCCAGTTGTTTGTTATCCATTACGTAAATCTCTCCCTTCAAGCATGTAAACAAAAGTTTATATATCCAAGCTCACCGTTTGGATTTATCATAACAATGGTGCTTATTATAATGTACCCTTCAGGTTCACATTGAATCCGACCTTACTCCATAAACTACTTTCAATATAAGGGGCTTACTTCGTGAAAAAACTGATCTGGATCGGCTGTCTTTCCTACTTTGTCATTGGCCTTGCTCATGTAGTGCTGGGATCTATTCTTCCCGTTCTGCTACAGCATTATGACCAAAATTATAGTGCCGGCGGGCAATTAATCTTTAGTCAATTTGCTGGTTTTCTGGCTGGTGTGCTTGTCTCTCCCCTACTCAATCGCCGTTTTGGGAAACGAGGAGGCATCATTATCGCCACCGCTCTTCTCCTGACTGCTGAGATTGCGTATGCTTTTCTACCCCCTTGGGAGTGGATGTATGTCATTGCTGTTGCGGCTGGCTTTGGTTTCGGTATGATCGAAGCCGTCATCGGCACCATCATTATCGGAGCTGTGACAGAAGGAACCGCGATTGCGATGAGCCGACTTGAAGTCCTATTTGGGATAGGAGCACTTGTAATGCCTCTTATCGCCAGTCCGCTCATTGCTAACGGAGCATGGAGATTGGCATTCCTAATTGTCGCTGGCTTCTCATTACTTTCCCTCATTCTCTGGGGAAGAGGCCATTTTGGGAATCTGCAGCGCATACTGGACGAGCGAGCACCTCGCAAAGTCTCAGCATCCGCACATTCCTCGCAGTCCAGCACACAGCTTCCGTATAAAGGGAAACAATGGATTCTGCTGGGCATCTTCATCCTTTTCTTCTTTCTTTATGTAGGTACGGAGATGAGTCTGGTCAACTTTATGCCCGCCATCTTTATCGCCAAGCTAGGGATGACAGAATCTGCGGCGGCGCTGACAGTCACTTTCTTTTGGCTAGCTATGTCTACGGGAAGATTGTTTGCTGGAGTGATTGCAGAGAAAATTTCTTACCGTGTATATATTTTAAGTAGCTGTTTACTGACCTTGTTACTGCTGGCTCTTTTTCCGTTCACAGATAATCTATTAGCTGCATTCATCGTAATTATGCTACTTGGGCTATTTATGTCCGGTATTTTCTCCATAGCTCTAGTCTTCTCCAGCAAGATGCTGCCAGGAGCCGAAGAATCAACACCCAGCATAATGATCGCTGCTGGAGGTGTCGGCGGAGCTCTGCTGCCCCTATTTATGGGCTGGTCTATGGACCATCTAAAAGTGGCACAAACTGCTGGGTTACTTGCCGGTTTTGCCGCCTTCTTGTTCTTGCTGAGCATTGCCGCATGGAGGTTCCAATCCAGGCAAGCAGTGCAAAGAAAGAGTTCCAGTATTTAGAATGTTAATATGGTATCAACCTAATCCTTTTAGGGTAATGTCATCTATAAGCATATTCTGAGCACAAGGATGGACGATGAATGGATAAGCTTTCAACTGAGCCTTTATTACATACTGCGCTTATGCAGTTTATTTTTCCCTTTTCAATAAAAAAGGGCGATTCTAAGAAGCTTATCCAACAATTGCAGGATGATGGCTTCACACGTTTTTTTCTGGATAATAAAGAGTTAGAAAATGCCTATTACGGAGAAGGCCACTGTGTTTCCCATGAACGGATGGAGCGCACCTATTTACCGTTTGCTGCACACATTCTTTTTCCACGCAAGAAGGACGTAGACTCTTTCTGCCGCTTTTCCAGAGTCAATAATCTGGACTGTATTCTAGAGATTCCTCAGCAGTCTATATTTTTTAAAATTCTTTCGACGGATATATTCATATGTCCTTTTCAGCTTGGATTTGTGACGATACGTGTCCAGCTTGAGGGGGATTCGATTCCCTTTAGTATTGCACTGGAATTCGCGGACCGCTTCCGGACGCTTGAGAATACCTTCGTACAGGATGACTACACCTATATCCATTGCGGGGAACAGACCTATGAGATGGTAGAGGATTTTGTCTTCCGAAATCTGGTGGATGGACTGGAGCCTTTTCTGGATCACTCGGATATCAATGGGGCTTATTTCGAGACCCTTCCCTTTTTCGTAGATGAAAGAATGCAGGTGCAAGCCTTTTATGGCTTTCAAAGTGAAGGAGATTCTGATGAGATTAGTATAAATATGCGCTATCGCGCCTCTCAGCTTGATGGAATTGATCTGAACGGGAAGCCCTATGCCAGTGCCAGCGATCCAGCGTATATTGCGAACTACTGTCATGAGCATTCCTATAATCGATGGGGCCCAGACTCGTATTATATGATGAATGAGCAGACCTTTTGCTGTCTAACCCGAGCTGAACCAAAGATCGCCGTTAGCCTCGCCAACCAGATGTACGGGCAATATTATTACGGATTTCTACTCAATATTTTCCACAAAATCGTTCTGCTAAAGCTGGCAAATATGCATTCCCGACTACGCATAAACCACGATTATGATGAGATCGATAATTTAATCTACTCGATTAATAAATTCTCGGCAAAGTTCTATTTCTTGGAGCTGATTTCACAGTCGCAAGGACGGGAGATTTTTCTTCAGCTGCGTAAAGTATACGGGAACGACGCTCTGTTCGAGGAAGTAAAAGAAACCTTGACTGACCTTTTTCAGTATCAAGATAAGTTCCAGTCGAAGCGCCGGGATAATCTGCTGATGATCCTCACTGTATTTACGGTGGTAAGTGGGATTTATGGCATGAATCAAGTCATTGACGATCTGGATGGAAAGATTCAATGGAGTAAGATGGTTAGCTATTCCCCCTTTGAGTTTCTTGCTCTTTTCGTGATTATGAGCGGGATAATGATCAGTGTTGTCCTTACGCTAGGTGCTCTGGTTACTGAGCTTAAGCGGCGTCATCGCAAGAAACATAAAGATCTGGATTAATGAAAACGGACGGAGAGATTTGAAAAATTTAGGAGCGTGCTACTAGACATTCCGAGAACAGCCGTCTATAATACACCGTATGCAAGCATAAACGCCTTCAGCGTCCTTATAAAGACGATTAGCGTTTAAGCGAGAAATACCCGTTAACTTCATAGAACCAGGGGTGCTGGAATTGGCCGGCTGAGATTGTATCCCACAAGATACTGACCCTTATACCTGATCTGGATAATGCCAGCGTAGGAATCGCCAATTGGTTTTGGTCCCTGTGACCTTTACTAACCTTGCGCCAAGCCAGCGTCCCGATCACTCGGGGCGCTTTTTTTGTGTAGATCACAAAAGATGTAGAAGAAATGTACATACTACACTTTATGGTTCATGTTGGATGACGGGATCTGGCAACCTTAAAGGAGAGAAGAAGACATGCAAGTCAAAAAAGTACTTATGCTTGGCCTCACCTGTATGCTCATTCTTGCGATTGCCGGATGCGGCAGCAACAATGGGAATACAGCCGGAAACAAAGGAAATGCTGCGGAATCGAATGCAGCGACCGGATCAAATGCTCCAAAAGAGCTTACCAAAGTTAAGGTTGCACTGGATTGGACACCGAATACGAACCACACCGGTCTATACGTAGCCAAGGATCTTGGTTATTACGCGGAAGAAGGTCTGGATGTAGAAATCGTTCAACCTGGCGCAGCGGGTTCTGATACTATGGTTACCTCTGGCGAAGCTGCTTTTGGAATCAGCGCTCAGGAAGGATTGACTCTAGCTCGTCTACAAGGCGTTCCCCTTGTCTCGATTGCAGCCATTATTCAGCATAATACTTCGGGATTCGCCGCTCCAGTGGATCGCAAGATTAAATCACCAAAAGATTTTGAGGGTAAAACTTACGGAGGTTGGGGCTCTCCCGCTGAGGAAGCAGCCATGAAGGCGATCATGGACCCTGTTGGTGGCGATGTGAAAAAGGTGAAGCTAATCAGTATTGGTGAAGCTGACTATTTTACTGCAGTCAAACGTGACATTGATTTCGCTTGGATCTTCTACGCTTGGACCGGTATTGAAGCCGAACTGCGTGGTGAGCCTCTGGATATGCTCTACTTGAAGGATTATGCGCCTCAGCTCGATTATTACACCCCTGTGCTGACCACGAGTGAGAAGCAGATTTCTGAGAATCCAGATTTGGTGAAGGCTTTCCTGAAAGCCACATCGAAGGGTTATCAATATGCGATTGATCATCCAGAAGAGGCTGCCGCTACATTATCCAAGGCTGTGCCTGACCTTGATGCCGAGCTTGTCCTAGCTAGCCAAAAATGGCTTAGCCCGAAATATAAGGACGACGCCCCACGCTGGGGAGAGCAAAAAACCGAGGTCTGGCAGAATTACGGCGACTGGATGTATGATTTGAAGCTGCTGGACAAACCGCTGGATGCAGCTAGTGCATTCACGAATGATTTTTTACCGGCGGAGTAAATAACAATTATAAATGAATTACTTCGTTATCAAAGTTGGCTTTTTGAACTACCTATACAATTTGAGAGGATTGATTATTGTGGCTAATACATTATTAAGCATTCAAGTAATTCCTAAGACTCCAAACAATGAGGACTCCATCCCATACGTAGATAAAGCGATTGAAGTTATTCAAAAATCCGGCGTTAAACATCAGGTGAATCCACTGGAAACTACTATGGAAGGTGAACTGAGCGAGCTCCTGGAGGTTGTACGTCAAATGCAGGAGGCGCTGATCGAAGCAGGTAGTCCAAGCGTGATCTCCCAAATCAAAATCGCTCATAATCCTAACGGAATCAGCATGGATAAATTGACGGAGAAATATCGGCCGTGAGATCGACCTGGAAGCTAATATGGCCGCCCCTTGTGGCGGTCGTCTTCTTTTTAACCGTATGGCAGTTATCTGTTTCTCTATTCCATATCGAATCCTGGATTCTGCCGAGTCCTGCTGATATTGCTCGCGAATCCACCAGTAATGCCTCAGGTCTCTGGGCTCATACGATGGCTACGCTCCGACTCACATTAATCGGTTTTCCTATTGGTACAGGTGTAGGCTTGATCGTCGCTCTACTTTTGCATCTTTTACCTTGGGCTAGACGGGCTTTTTATCCACTCATTATTCTGAGTCAAAATGTTCCCTCTATCGCACTCGGACCACTGCTTATCATCTGGTTTGGCTTCGGTCTTTTGCCCAAAATCGTGCTGATTACACTGGTATGCTTCTTCCCGGTAGCTGTCGCTGCAATGGGCGGCTTGTCTCAAAGTGATCAGGTCATGATGAATTATATGAAAATGGCTGGCGCAAGCAAGTGGCAAATCTTCACCAAGCTGGAGCTTCCGTCTTCTATCCCTGCACTATTTTCCGGTGTGAAAATATCTGCTACTTATGCGGTTATGGGAGCCGTGGTCGCTGAGTGGATTGGCGCGGATAAAGGGATTGGCTATTATATGCTCCTGCAAAAATCGGCTTACCGTACGGATCGGATGTTTGTCGCTATTGTTATTATTGTGCTCCTTAGTCTTGTGCTTTTTGCGATTATCGCCTTGCTCGAAAAATGGTTAGTTCGCTGGAAACCGCGCCGTAACTCATAGAAAGGAAGATGCCTGTATGTCTCAAGTGACGCAAATAGAGCAAAGAACAACTGAAAACATAAGCTCTCCTGAAGCTCATACTGCACCACCTGCTCTTGAAGTAAGCGGCATCTCCAAGTCCTTCACCCATCGTCGCCGCGAGACGAACGTGCTTAACAACGTCTCTCTTAAGGTAGAGCAGCAAGAGTTCGTTTCGATCGTCGGTCCTTCCGGCTGCGGAAAAAGCACCTTATTCCATATGATCGGCGGACTAGTGAAGCCCGATGCAGGAACGATCCGCATGAACGGCAGAGCCGTTACGGGTCAACGTGGTGAAATCAGTTATATGCCGCAGCAGCCTGCGCTTTTTCCTTGGCGAACGATTGAAGATAATGTACTTCTAGCCGGGGAAATTAAAGGCGCTCTGCAGGATGGAGCTCGTGAAGAAGCGCGCCAGTGGCTCGCCAAGGTTGGCTTGAATGGATTCGAACAGGCTTATCCGCATATGCTGTCTGGTGGGATGCAGCAGCGTGCTGCTTTTCTCAGAGCATTGCTGGCTCCGCAAGAGTTGATGCTGCTCGATGAACCTTTCAGCGCATTGGATGCACTAACTCGCAGTGAAATGCAGCGCTGGCTGCTGGAGCTGTGGGAGGAGAATCGCCGCTCCGTGCTATTCATTACCCATAACATCGAAGAAGCGTTGCTGCTCTCGAATCGTATTTATGTATTCTCGGGTCGCCCCGGCTCCATCCTACATACTGTTGATGTGCCATTTCCACGGCCACGCCGCGATGAGATTACGGATTCCCCGGAATTCCTTAAACTCAAACGCCAGCTGTCACAGTGGATGCGAGAAGAACAAGCTAAAAGCGAGAAGTAGCTTTTTGAATAGAGGTCACTCCACTCACTTTAAACGAGAGATTAAACAAAGAACCGCCCGGGCTTCAATTAGCCCAAGCGGTTCTTTTGTTTTAACCAGAATAGCAGTTAAATCTTATTGTGCTTGTACAAACTCAGCAGATTTAATCCCTGCTTGACGGCCGAAAATAATGATTTCAGCTACAGAGTTACCACCGATCCGGTTTTGACCGTGCAATCCACCTGTAACTTCACCAGCCGCATACAGGCCAGGAATAGCAGCGCCGTCTTTATTTAATACTTCTGTGTTCGTATTGATCTTCACACCGCCCATGGTGTAATGAATCCCTGGGGCGATCTTAATAGCGTAGTAAGGACCCGCGGATAAATCGTTGTCCATCCCTGTTGTTCTGCCGAATTCAGCATCGTTCTTGTTCTTTACCGCGCTGTTCCAAGTATCAAGTGTCGCTTTTAGCTTATCGGCTGGAACACCGATTTCTTTCGCCAATGCTTCGATGGTATCCGCTTGGATCACGAAGCCCATTTTGTCATATTGTTCAATTGCTTTCACGCGTGATTTGACGCCGGAATCAAAGACAAGCGTTGCCGCTTTTTCAGGAAGTGCATTGATCGCTTCGGTAACTTTATCACGTGTAGTCAATTCGTTTACGAACCGTGTGCCTTCGCTATTCACGAGGATAGAACCTTCGCCGCGTACAGCTTCCCCGATCAGATAAGATTTTTCTTGTTGAACTGTTGGGTGAACCTGGATTTGATCCATATCAACGGTGGTTCCGCCAAGTGCCTCAATCATCTTGATGCCGTCGCCGGTACTGCCGATTTGGTTAGTCGTTACGTATCCTTCCAGATCAGGTCTAACTTTTGATATCATATCCATGTTGGATCCAAAACCACCTGTTGTTACAACAACTGCCTTCGCTGTAATGGTTTTTTCATCAGCTTGGTTAAAGAGTACTTTGACGCCGTTAGCCTTACCGTCTTTTTGAGTAATTTCTTTAACATCCGCGTTCACAAACAGTGGAATTTCTTTTTCTTGTACGTTTCTAACCAATCCTTTGACAAGGTATTGGCCTACCGCAGAGCCGTCTTCTGGACGGTGGGTGCGTTTTTCGCTCATGCCGCCTGTGATCGTAATATTGTTCAGCTTGATTCCGATCGAATCCAACCAATCGATTGCACTTGCGGAATTGTCAACGAAGAAACGAAGCATCTCTTTATCGTTCGTGTCATGGCCGCCCTTTAGTGTCTCTTCATAAAACTTATCATTGCTATCTTCAATGCTTTGCTCTTTTTGAAATTTCGTTTGGGAAGCGTTCATTCCTGAGGAGGATTTACTTGTATTCCCACCTGCAACCGGCATTTTTTCTAAAATAACAGGGTTCAAGCCTTTGGCCTTAGCTTCCAGTGCAGCAGACATTCCTGCACCACCAGCACCAACAATAACGATATCATAATTATCTTTTAATTGATCCAGTGGTGTGTAACTAGCTTCTGATGCACCTGATACGGCTTCAGCTTTATCATTTTTGGCCGTCTCATTTACCTTACTTTTGTTCTCGTTGCCATTACTATTACCTGCGCTGTTGCTATTACTGTTACCGCAGCCTGCGATTACGAGCATGACAGAGAGAATGAGAATGAGAGCAGTACTTGTTGTCTTCTTCATCTTTATAACGCCCCTTTGTGAATGTTTTCACATTAATGATAACGCAAAGATGCTGTTTTGGGAAGTTTTTTATGTAATTAGTTATGGTTACTGTTACATTTCCATGAATATTTTCATTTAAATTTTCATAAAAATTCTTAATTTCAATATTTCCTCAGCTTACTACTCAAAAAAAGCCACCCTTTCCAGGGCGGCCATCTGCCTTATTTCCTAATCATAGCTCGATACACGAATTTAGGAAGAACTGCTTGCCTGCGCCAGCGCGACTTTTGTCCTTTGGCCACAGGTGCGAATAAGAGTCGATGCAGCCACTCCAAATTGAGCTTCTTCCATATCGCAGGGGCTGGAGTCACTTTTCCCGCTATAACATCCAAGCTTCCCCCCACGCCAAACACAACCTTAACCTGAGAAAGCGCCTGTTTATGCTTATAAACCCACTTGTCAGAGTATGGAGCCCCCATCGCGACAATCAGGAAATCTGGCTGTGCGTGCTGAATCTCTGCCACAATGGCCGGTTCCTCTTCTTTAGCAAGAAAACCATTATGTCTTCCGGCAATTTTCACATTCGGATATAGCTCTGTAATCTTTTCGACCGCTTTACAGCTGGTATGCTCATCCGTGCCTAAGAAATAAAAGCTCCAGCCCAGCTTATTCCCTTGTGCGAGCAGCTCAAGAAGTAGTTCATACCCCGTAACTCGTTCAGCTATAGGGTCACCTTTTCTTCTCGATGCCAGCACAATGCCAATCCCATCAGGAGTAATCAAATCTGCCTCATGGAGTATGGTTCGAAGCAGCTCATCCGATTGGCTTGTTATCGTAATTTCCGGGTTCGCCGTAATCAAATGAAATAGCTTCGGTTCTCCGGATTGAATATGTTTTGTTAGATGAAGTGTTGTCTCGTTTAGTGTTAGTTTTGAAAAAGGAACGCCTAATATAGAGACTGTCCCAGCCATTTAATCACCTCTTACTGAAAAGTTCATTCCAGTATACCTTACCGTAATCAAGAAGGATAGTCAGCGTCATTACTCCGTTTATTCATCCAAAAACTTCCACCACTCTATTAACCAAGGTTCATCGATCCCCCGCAGGCGGAATTCCTCCAAAAGTATCTTTCGAAATTGTTTTTCCATTTTGACAAAATTATTGTCCTCCTGGTACATGGGAGCAAAGGATTCATCCTCTCTAAGATAACTCCAAAAATCGCCTGCACACTCCAAAATCTTTCGACCTACGACCGTTTGCTGCGCTACGGGAACAAGCCATTTGTCATAGGGATACGGATAACCTTCAATAGTGATTGCACAGCGTAAAGCCTCTTTATAAAGGGAAACCGCTAAGAACAAGATTGGAAAGGCGTCGCCACGAACTACAGGATTATCTAGACTTCTGGCATAGCTTCTTAGCTGTATGTATGAATTCTTACGAATTTTCATTAGTACTTCAGGTTGGAGTGGAACATAGGAATGGAAAAGTGACTTCAGATCCAGCAGATCGTAGTAAATATAGGACACTGATGCATTCCACAGCCATTCCATATCCCCGCTCATTAAAGCTTCTTTGATATCAGATATTTTATGGAGTGTATAATGCCCTGTCTTCCCACTCGGAAGCCTTAAATCCATAAAAAAACTACTGTGCTCCGGAATCAGCCCTTTTTCCTCGAACCGATGATTAATACTGTTGTAAGACTCATCCTCACAAATAATGATTATATCTACATCCGACTGCCCATCTACCACCCCGAGTGCGGTCGATCCATCTAGGATAATGCTTACCCTCTGACGATCTTCTTGCAATAACGGATGATTCAGGATCTCTTGCGTAATGAACTTTCCAATCTCCTCTAGTAATTCGCGATGAAGTAGCAACTTATCAGGTGTTAGTAAAATATCCGACAATACTGATTTCATCATCATATCCATTAGCCTCCAATCGATCTCAACCCCACTATTAATATAGCGCTTACATTTAATCTCAAATGTAGATTCGGGAATATTATTCTACACTCCGAAGATACATCTTGCAACGATATATGTAGTACCCTTTTGCCTAAGCCTAAATATAATGAAGTATCTATTTACTTGAAAAGGGGTATAAGCATGGCGCAGCCAAAAGTGATTGCTACAGTCCGCTCTGCCGGACCGATCGGAGATATCGAAGTAAATGTCAGCACAAATAGGGTATACTTTGTTAACCCAGACACTGAGGCTGGAACTATCGGGGTACTCGATGGCATAACGAATCGAATTATCGCACGCATCAATGTTGGAAGACTGCCAACACAGCTTGGGATTAACCCCCAAACTAACCGAATCTATGTAACAAATTTTCGTGACGATACGGTTTCTGTTATTAACGGGCGGACAAACCAGGCGATAAAGACTGTGAAAGTGGGCCGCATGCCTGATAATATCGGAGTAAATGTTCGAAAAAATTTGATTTATGTAACTAGCATAGCAGGAATTATATTCGTCATCGATGGGAAAACAAACCAGATCAAAACGAAGATTGAAGTCGGCGGTCGCCCTTCCAGAATCGTTATTAATGAGCTTACAAATCGTATATATGTGACCAATACAATAAAAAATTCCGTCTCCGTCATTAATGGAAATACACAGGCTATCATTGCCACCATAAAAGTCGGTAATAACCCTGTGATACCACCCGCACTTAATGTAATCACAGGCCGCATTTATGTCGCTAATAACTTAAGTCGGTTTCTCTCGGTAATCAACGGCCGCAACAATAAATTGCTGCAAAATGTACAGCTGGGGCGTCTGCAAAGTGAGGTCGTTATCAATCCGCTGACAAACCGTATCTATGTCTCAAGTGCACAAGTTGAAGGTAAAGGAAAGCTATTCGTCATCAATGGAAGTAACAACAAAATCATCACTACAAAGGTTCTGCCTACCTCCTCCAACATAACCATTAATCCGAATACAAATCATTTGTTTGTTGGTAATTTCGATAAGAACCACATGTCCGTTTATAACGCCACCACGTTTAAAAGGCTCGTAAGATTCCCTTTAGTGTCAGGCAGTACTGTGCTAAACCCAGTCACCAATAGAGTTTATGTTGGAGGAAATGATTCCATCACAGTCATTCAGGATGTATCAGAACTTATATTTAAAAAAGGCGCCCACCATTAGGTGGGCGCCTTTCTATATAACAAATCTCGTAGAACTAATGCGTTGTAACCTGCTTAGCAGCTACTTTCTTTGCAGTCACTTTCTCTTCTGCCGTTTCCTTAGGCTGTACACCTCTTTTAATAAAGAAGGCTAGAATAAATGCAATAATCGCTACGCCTACAGATACTAAGAATGCATCATTAATTCCTTCAATAGTAGCTTTCGCAATGACTTGATTTTGTATACCAAGCAATTGGTCTGCCGAAGGTTTAGTCGTTAATTTACTTATAGCATCAGCGACCATATCTTTCACATGTGAAGTGGTACTGTTAGACATAATGGTTACGAGCAGTGCCCCACCTATTGCCCCTGATACTTGCTGAATCGTACTGTTCATAGCTGTACCATGCGGCGTATATTTGGCTGGGATAGAATTCAAACCATTGGTCATAACTGGCATCATCACCATAGAGATCCCGAACATTCTCACAGAATATAGAATCATGAGTGTCGAATATTTAGTCGTTTCAGTCAGATCACTAAAGAAATACGTACTAATTACTACAATCGCTAGACCGATTAGCGCTAATACCTTACCGCCGAATTTATCGAACAATTTACCTGTGATTGGAGACATAACACCCATAATTAACGCACCAGGCAACATTAGAAGTCCCGAATCCAATGGTGAAATCCCTCTAATATTTTGCAGGTAAATCGGCATTAGCATCATCGCTGAGAACATTGCCATATTCAGTGTAATCGAAATCGCTGAAGATAAAGCGAACATCGGATATTTGTACACTCTGAAGTTAAGCATAGGCTCCTTCATCTTCATTTGGCGCATAATGAAGATCACTAATCCAATCGCTCCGATAATAAGCGCGGAGTAGACCATTGGATCATCCCATCCTTTATTCCCAGCAGAACTGAAGCCATATAGGAGACCCCCGAAACCAATCGCTGATAGAACTACAGATAAGAAATCAATCTTAATAGCCACATCTTTTTTAGGATCATGCAATTTGAAGAAGGCCAGAATGAACACCAACACAGCGATTGGGGCAATCATAAAGAATAGTACAGGCCATTCATAGTGCTGAATAATCCATCCAGATAATGTAGGTCCGATAGCTGGTGCAAAAATCATAACCAGCCCGAACATCCCCATAGCTGAACCACGTTTCTCAGGTGGAAAGGTAGTGAACAATACATTCATTAATAATGGCATCATGATCGCAGCCCCTGAAGCCTGAACCATTCTGGCGATCAGCAACACAGGGAAGCTTGGTGCTAATCCGCCGATAAAGGTTCCTATCGCAAATAATCCAATCGCGATTAAGAACAACCGTCTCGCGGTATACTTTTGAATCAAAAAAGCTGTTGAAGGAATCATGATCCCGTTCACCAGCATATAGCCCGTTGATAGCCACTGTACCGTTGAGGCACTGACATTAAAATCCTTCATAATCGATGGTAAAGCTATATTGAGTAGGGTATTACTCAGTAAAGCAACAAATGCACCAATCATGAGGATTGCCAATATCCCGTAAGATGCTTTACTTTCTTTTGCTTTCATTTTGGAATCCTCCATTCTATAATCATACTAACGGTTCAAAATTGAACTCGTGTTATAATCCGGTGTAAAATATATTACTCCCTTATTTCTCGCTTGGCAAGACAAAAATCACTTAAAATTGAAATTGTATTAAGTGGAAATATACGCTAGTCTATATTGGAACAAAGAGTTCAGCTTAAAGGGGCACCTCAGATGATAAATAAACGAAAAGAGCAAGTGGTTCATAAAGCGCATGAATTATTTATTGAAAAAGGCTACCACGCCACATCCATTCAGGATATTTTGAATCATAGCCGGATCTCCAAAGGATCTTTTTATAACTATTTCCCTTCAAAAGGGGATCTCTTTAAGGCTGTATTTACGTCCATTCACGATCGACTTGAAGAAGGGCGAAATTCCCTGCTCATAGGTCAAGATCCTTCTGACATTAAGATATTTGCCGAGCAGATTCAGCTGGTCATGAAAATCAACAAGAAAAATAAATTGTTACAGCTCGTAGAAGATGCTTTGGTCTCCAATGACCCAGACTTAATAACGTTTATCAAAAAAACAAAGTTCAACCTCCTTACCTGGGTACATGAACGTTTCCTTCATATTTTCCCTGAGGATAAGAAACCCTATTTACTGGACGGAGCCATCATTTTTACCGGAATTCTGCAAAATATGCTACAAATCAACAGTGCTATGAATGAAGTCATCACCTCTAAGCAAATCATTGATTATTGCACTACGCTTATCCAAACCATTGTTGAAGAAGTAAGTCAAATGGGCATTCAACTCATCTCACCAGAGCATGTGGGCAAATTATTACCCGCAGCGGAATACAGTGATTTTTTCAATAATGATTTATCCTTTGCGACCATCAGCTTAAAAAAAGTAATAGAGAGATCATTTACAACTGGTGATGCGAACCTCACTAATTATCTAAAGCTGTTATACTTTATCCAGGAAGAAATCATGAACAACAAGGAACCGAGACAGTTCTTAATCGAAAGTGCTCTACTATCCTTAAGGACATGTCCTAATCTAAATGAAGCCAAAGAGTTTAAGCATTATCAGGATGTATTATCTAAAATGCTGTAAAGCTAACTAAAAGTGTGGTGAAGCATTTGTTCAAGCTATTATTAATCGAAGACGATTCAACGCTGTTTAATGAGATCAAGGAGCGACTTACCCAGTGGTCTTATGATGTGTATGGCATTCAGGATTTCAGCAATGTCACGCAGGAATTTATAGAGATCAAACCTGATTTAGTCATCATCGACATCCAATTACCTAAATTTGATGGGTTTCATTGGTGCCGAATGATTCGTTCCCACTCTAACCTTCCGATTATCTTCTTATCATCCCGGGATCATCCTACGGATATGGTAATGTCGATGCAGCTTGGAGCCGATGACTATATTCAAAAGCCCTTCCATTTCGATGTACTCATTGCCAAAGTACAAGCGATTCTTCGGCGCGTCTACAATTACAACACGGATAACCTTGAGCTCAAGACATGGTGTGGAGCAACCGTGGATTATGAGAGAAATGTATTGACGCATGATATGGGATCGATTGAGCTTACGAAAAACGAGATCTTTATATTGAAATTGCTTATTGAGAAAAAAAATAAAATCGTCACCCGCGAGGAATTAATCAATAGCTTGTGGGATGATAAACGTTTTATAAGTGACAACACCCTTACCGTCAACGTAAACCGGCTGCGAAAAAAGCTGGATGAGATAGGCTTGGGTAGTTTCATTGAAACGAAAGTAGGACAAGGGTATATGGCCATCGAAGAGGAAGCACTATGATTAAAAAGTATCTCTTGGAAAGAAGTAGCTGGATCCTACTAGTCCTCTTTACCAATCTTTTTATACTTTTTGTCACCTATATGGATTCATCAATCCCATTCTCTTCAGTTCTCTATCTGGTCTCCTTGTCGATGCTTTTTTTTGTGATGTTCTTAATCCTTCGCTATCCCAGAGAAACCAGGTTCTATAAAAGCTTGGTTGAGCGAGATGATGATCTGGATGTAACGAGTATCGCCACCCCCGAAAGCCCGTTTGAGCATATTATTGAAGAGAGTATTATCAATCAAGCTAAATGGTTAAAACAGGCTGCCTCGAACAATCAAATGACGTTAGAACAGGAAAAAGATGAACTATTATCGTGGATTCATGAAGTGAAGACCCCTCTGACAGCGATGCATCTAATGATGGAGCGAATCGAAGATGATGTAATGAGGAAACATCTGACCTATGAATGGCTGCGCATACATCTTCTGCTGGATCAACAGCTACATCAAAGGCGAATTCCCTTTATCGAAAATGATCTGTATATAGAACATATCGATTTAGAAACGCTTATTTTCGGGGAGATTAAGACGTTGCAATCCTGGTGTATTCAGAAGGGAATCGGCTTTGAGCTGAACTTGGAAGTAGCTGAAGTACTTAGTGATGCCAAATGGCTGGCTTTTATTATCCGACAACTACTAACCAACGCCGTAAAATATAGTGAGGCTTCAGATATTACAGTGAGTAGCTATCAGCAAGCTGAGCATATCGTTCTTGAGGTGAAGGATGGTGGGCGCGGGATAGATCCCAAGGATCTGCCTCGGATATTTGATAGAGGATTTACTTCCACCACCGTGCATCGCGACAATGCCGCCACAGGTATGGGATTATATTTAGCCAAAAAAGCGGCGCAATCCTTGTTGATCGTCATCGGAGTTGAATCGAGGCCCGGATCAGGGACGACATTCACTTTAACCTTTCCGCTTAAAAATGAATTCGTGAAGCTCTCAAGCGTGTGACAACAATGTCACATGCTTTTTTATTTTGTTCGGGCAATCGAAGGATAAGAACGGCAAAGCCTTTTATAATAAAGCTATACAAAAAGAACGAGTATAAAAAGGGAGTGAATCATTATGGCAATTCTTGAAGCCACTAAAATTCATAAAAGCTACGGAAATAAATTAAACAAACAATCCGTGTTGAGTGGACTGGATATTTCTATAGAAGAAGGCGAATTTGTTGGGATCATGGGCTCTTCCGGTTCAGGAAAGACCACCCTGCTTAACGTTCTCTCGTCAATTGATCAGATCAGCAACGGATCGATTACCATTGAGGGTACTGAAATTTCTAATATGAAAGAAAAGCAATTAGCTGAATTTCGGAAAAATCATTTAGGATTTATTTTCCAAGAATACAATCTCTTAGATACGCTGACGGTGAAGGAGAACATCCTGTTACCTCTATCCATTACCAACATCCCTAAGAAAATTGCCAATGAGAAATTCGAAAACGTCGCGAGGGAGCTGGGGATTTTAGAGTTGAAAAATAAGTACCCGAATGAAATCTCTGGGGGTCAAAAACAACGCACCTCTGCAGCTAGAGCCTTCATTCATGATCCAAGCATTATTTTTGCTGACGAACCTACAGGAGCCTTGGACTCTAAATCTGCTTCTGATTTGTTAAACAAGCTGAGTGAACTAAATCAAAGACGAAAAGCAACGATCGTTATGGTTACACATGATCCAGTGGCAGCTAGCTATTGCAGTAGAGTTATTTTTATAAAGGATGGTACGATCTATACGCAATTAAATAAAGGAGAACAATCAAGACAAGTCTTCTTCAACGACATCATAAAAACACAAGGTGTATTAGGTGGTGTGCAGAATGAGCATTAATGTACTGATGCTTCGAAATCTGCGAAAAAACATCAGAAATTACTATCTGTATGTATTTGCTCTCGTTTTTAGCGTGGCCTTATATTTCGCCTTTGTTACGTTGCAATACGATCCTTCGATGGATGCGGTAGAAGGCTCGATCAAAGGTGGCGCAGCAATCAAGGCTGCCTCAGTCTTACTGGTTGCGATTGTATCCATTTTCCTGTTATATGCAAACACTATCTTCATCAAACGCCGGGGAAAAGAAATTGGTCTGTTCCAGTTAATAGGGATGACCAAAAGTAAAATATTCCGAATCCTTTCGGCAGAGAATTTCATCCTATATTTTGGTTCTTTAATTCTAGGAATAGCCGTGGGCTTTTCTATTTCCAAATTAATTCTTATGATTCTTTTTAAAATAATGGGGATCGATGCGATAGCATCCCTTCGTTTTTCTACCCCAGCCCTGGTTCAAACGCTGATCGTATTCTTTGTAATCTATCTTTTGATCATGCTGATGAATTATGGATTTATTAAAAGACAAAGCATTCTATCCTTATTCCGGGTGACCTCAACCACAGAAGGCAACGTGAAAAAGCTGTCCTTCTTTGAAATGATTATAGGGATCGTTGGGATTGGATTGATTCTGCTTGGCTATTCGATTTCATCCCGATTATTTAGCGGAGACTTAACATCAATGACTGAGCTATCTATATCCATGATCACTATTCTGGCTTCAGTTATCATCGGGACTTATCTTTTTTATAAAGGCTCGGTAAGCTTTATCTTTCATCTCATTCGTAAAAAGAAAAACGGGTATCTGAATATTAAAGAGGTGTTGTCTCTCTCCTCCATTATGTTCCGAATGAAATCAAATGCCGTACTGTTAACCATCATTACAACGGTATCAGCTCTGGCGCTGGGTTTATTATCCTTGAGTTATATTTCTTTCTACTCTGCTGAGAAAAGTGCGAAGCTCTATGTTCCGTCAGATTTTATTCTTACGGATATCCAGGATGCTAAACAATTTAAAGAGGCATTAACGACTGAAAATTTGCTGTTTACGGAAAAAATAACCGAAGTCATTCAAGTGGATGTAAATATAGAGAAGCTTCTGGCAGAAAATTCCAAGGCGCTCGGTATGATGTCGAATAATATGACTCTTCCCGTCATCAGTGAAAATTCGCTGGAGGGCATTGATCTATCCCCTGATGAGGCCTATTTTACGAAGACAAGTAGTGCAATGGAGAATCTGATTTCTATGAAGGACCAGGGTGGCATTGAATTCAAGGGACAACATGAAGTCATTCCGCAGTTTTATAAAAGAATTGATATGGAAGCCCCCGTTTTATACAATTTCACAGGTGGTGGCTTACCCCTTGCTATTGTAGACGACACGACCTTTGAACGCTTAAAGAAGGATCTAGATCCAGCCCTTCAAAGAAAGTCCTCTCTTAATATCGGCATCGATATGAAAGAACGGGCAAGCGTTGAGCAGGCTAATGAGCTTTTTCAGAACATGAAATTTGCAAAAGGCCACATAACCGACTCTCAACTGGAGACGAAGAACAATCAAAAGCAAACTATGGGACTTATCATGTTTATCGTGGCCTTTCTGGGGCTAACCTTCCTGATTACCTCTGGATGCATTCTTTACTTTAAACAAATGGATGAAAGTGAGAATGAAAAGCCCAACTACACGATCCTCAGAAAGCTTGGTTTCACGCAAGGGGATCTGCTTAGAGGGATTCAGGCGAAACAATTATTTAATTTTGGGATTCCATTAGTCATTGGATTGCTTCACAGTTACTTCGCCGTAAAATCAGGATGGTTCTTCTTCGGTACAGAGCTCATGACACCGATGATTCTGGTGATGCTGCTATACACCGCTTTGTATTCGATTTTTGCAGTGCTATCCGTGTTCTATTATAAAAAGGTAATTAAAGAGTCACTTTAAAAAAAGAGGGGTTCCACAAGCCAGCATGGCTTAGGAACCCCTTGTTGTTATCATACCTCTATCTCCTATCTTCATATTCAATTCTAGTTAACCCGTAGAAGACTATATCCTCGAATTTATCCCATTTTAAAATATGCCGTTTAAATTCTCCTTCAAATCTCATTCCAGCTTTTTTCATAACGTTAGAGGAGGCAGGATTTCTAGTCATTGCCGCTGCCCATATTTTATTTAATGCGAGGTCTTGAAATCCAAAATCAATTAATCGCTTAGCTGCTTCAGTCGCATAGCCATCTCCCCAAAAAGGTCTTCCTACCCAATAAGCAAGCTCACCTCTTTTATGCGATTTGTCTATATTTAGACTCATACAGCCTATTAAGGTATTACTCTCTTTACTAATTAAAGCAAAAGGAAATCCTTCCCCTTCGTCTGCGCTTTTCCTACAGGCACCAATCCAAGATTCAGCCGCTCCATCAGGGTATGGATGAGGAATAGACAGCGTTGTTCTAGCTACTTCTATATCCCCAGCAAGCTCTTGAACTTTACTTGAATCTGTGGATTGAAACGGTCTTAGTATTAACCTTTGTGTTTCAAATGTAGGTTGCATAGAAAGTACCTCTCACTATTGGATTTTCAATAGATTATATTGCAATTGTTGGATATTGCAATACATATATCAGCTATTCACAATCCCCAATACGAAACCATCATACCCTTTACTTCCCACTGTCTGAATGGCAGTAGCCGAAATCTTAGGCTCTTCAGCCAACAGATCATAAAATTCACGTACGCCTACTACACGAGGATCTTTGCTATTCTTGTTAATGATCTCGCCTTCACGAATCACATTATCGCCTATAATCACTGTACCGGGCCGGGAAAATTGAAGCGCCCACTGTAAATAGTTAGGGTTGTTAGGTTTATCAGCATCAATGAATATAAAGTCAAAGGGCTCCACACCCTCCTGTTTCATCTGAGACAATTGCCCCAAAGCATCGCCTATACGAAGTTCTATCAGATCATCTACCTGAGCAAGCGCGAAATTGGCCCCAGCCACCTGAGCATGAGATGGATCTAGCTCTAAGGTAACGATTTGTCCATCAGACGGAAGCGCTCTTGCCATCCAAATCGTGCTGTACCCACCCAAAGTGCCAATCTCCAGAATCCGGCGTGCACCTTTCATTTGAACCAATAGGTTAAGGAATTTTCCCTGACTAGGTGAGACATCAAAGGGCGGCAGCCCTGCCTGTTGATTCGCGGACAACACTTCCTCCAGCACGGAGTCCTGCGGAATTAAGCGCTCTGTAATGTACTGATCGACTTTATCCCATGTAGTCGTTTGATTCATATTTATCACTTCTCCTTTGAAATAAAATTTTCATTTCCACAATTAGGGATCGGTCGTAACTACGAGGAGTGTTTGGACTTCCGGCCGCTGTTGTCTCCAGATTTCTTCGATTAAAACCACTATTCTTGGTTGAAATCCGTAGACAAAGGCGGTCGCTGACGCTCCTACAGTTCCAAACCTCCTCTTCGGTACTCCTTTTCCCTAACTAAAGATTCAAGTTCAACTTCAACTTCAACTTCAACTTCATACCTGTATTGTAAATCAGTTATAATCATAAATATAATATATCTTTAAATCTAAACTATATATTAAATATATGAATTAAACGATAGCAGATAGGAGCTTAACCATGAATCTACACGCCTTGCGCTTATTCCATGTGATCGCATCAACGGGCAGTGTGACACGCGCCTCCGAAACTTTAAATATCAGTCAGCCTGCGATTACGGCTCAGATCAAGAAATTCGAAAAGGAACTATCCTTCGCCCTATTTAAGCCTCAAGGTAGAGGAATTTCTTTAACGGATGCGGGTGAAGAGCTTGCTCTACTCGCGAAAAGACTGTTCGCCGTTGAACAGCAGATCGAACAATTTGCTCAAGATTATGTAAACGGCACGAATGGAAGTATTCGTCTAGCCGCGACGTATTTGCCCGCTCATTTCCTTATTCCTACCTGGATCGCAAAGTTCAAGCAACAATATGAGCAAGTGGAAATGGTGATTACTACCACCAATTCAAGCGATGCCCTGAAGCAGCTGTTAAATGTAGACGTGGATATGGCGATTTACGGAGGGATTACCGAAGCCTATCCAGATACGATCCGGACAGAAGAGTTATTTCAGGATGAGTTATGGTTTGTGGTCGCACCCCATCACCCCTATGCACATCAGCGAATTTCTTTATCCGAAATGATGAAGGAGCCCTTTGTCATGCGTGAGGAAGGGAGTTCGACGAGAGAGAGATTATTATCGTTATGCCGTACATATAATACGCCAGCTCCCACGATCTCTTTGCAGTTTAATGGACTTCATGAAGCGATTCAAGCCGTTATCGCCGGGTATGGCGCCAACTTCGTCTCTTCACTCGTTGTTCGCGAATATGTTGAACGTGGAGAGTTATGCCGAGTTTATGTTGAAGGCATACATCTGAAGAACAGCATTGCGATCTGTACGCGAAAAAATGAACCATTATCCGCCTCAGCGGCAAACCTTATTCAAATGATTCGCCAAAATCCTTATACGATGTAGCATTTTTTAAAAAAAGACTGCTTACTAGGCTGACTATATCCAGCCCGGAGAGCAGTCCTTGTAAGTACAGGCTTTATTGGAACGCCTTACGCTTGCTTCTTCTCCGTTAAATAGTACAAGAAGGCCAAGATCGGCAGCGCCAGACCGATCAAGCTGGTCAGACTCCAGCCCCCGTACGCATATGCCCAGCCGCCTAGTGAAGAGCCAACGGCTCCGCCTACAAAAAATATCGCCATAAATAATCCGTTTAAACGTCCTCTCGCCTCGTTGCCAAGGGAATAAATTGCCCTTTGTCCAAGCACCAGATTACCCGATACCCCCATATCCAGCATAATAGCTGCTGCAACCAGCAATCCGAGCGTCACTCTTGAATCATTCTGAAACAAGTAAGCAAGAAGAAAAGCCACAGCTGCCAGCACAAACGCAAGTCCGGTCAAAGGGCGGGTCCAGCCCCGGTCAGCCAATCTCCCAGCGATGGGAGAAGCGATAGCCCCAGCCACTCCGGCTAGCGCAAACAAGGCAATGCCTTGCTGACTTAAATGATACGTATCGGCCAGATGCAAAGAGACCGTCGTCCAGAACAGGCTGAAAGCTCCAAACAGGCTAGCCTGATAAATCGCCCGGCGGCGTAACACTGGCGTACTCTTCAGTAAAGTACCTAGAGAACGGATCAATCCGCCATAATTCATTGTAGGCACAGGTTGACGCTGCGGCAGCACACGGGACAATAGAAGTGTTAATAAGGAAATCACTACGGCGGATATGGCATAAATCGCATGCCAACCCCACAATCCAGAGACAAAGCTGGCCAGTGGCCGGGCGAACATAATACCGAGCAGCAGCCCACTCATTACATTACCGACCACCCGGCCGCGCTGCTCTTCAGCAGCCAGAAAAGACGCATACGGCACAAGAATCTGGGCAGCTACGGAACCGAGACCAATGAACAGGGATGCTCCCAAAAAGATCGCTGCATTCGGAGCTAGTGTGGCTGCTACCAGTGATACCACCACCACAGCCAGCGACACCACTGTCAGGCGGCGATTCTCAATAATATCGCTAAGCGGTACTACGAACAAAAGTCCAAGAACGTATCCTACCTGGGTCAAAGTTACAATCAGACCCGCTGCCCCAGAAGAAAGCTGCGTAGCTTGGGCGATCTGTCCGATCAGGGTTTGGGCGTAATACAGATTGGCCACAATTAGTCCGCAGGAGGCCGCTAATAGAAATGTAATCCATCCAGGGATCGTCTTTCCTTCCGCATGCTCCATCGCTGAATTCACTGAACTTCCTGAACTTACAGGATTCATTCGTCTTCCTTGATTCATAAGATCTCCACCCTTCGATTATAAATACTGAACGTACAGTTCATTAATTAATTTAAATATATACTGAACGTTCAGTTTTGTAAATAGGCGATTGGCTACTTCACATAACCTTTTGTATAATGAACGTATAGTTTCTTTTTAGATCGCAAGTTAAATAAAGGATAGATTAATCGGGAGGGATCTCTGATGGATAAAAAAAGAGGACGGCCGCGCAATAGCGAAGCCGAGGCTTCTATTCTGGCAGCATCGTATGATTTACTACTAGAGACTGGATTTGGTGCGGTGACCGTAGAGAAAATCGCGGAACGGGCCAAGGTAAGTAAAGCGACCATTTATAAATGGTGGCCTAACAAAGCAGCTGTGGTCATGGACGGCTACCTCTCTGCAGCATCCGCAAGATTGCCAGTGCCGGACACCGGTTCGGTCATGGACGATATTATGATGCATGCCACAAACCTGGCTAATTTTCTTCGCAGCCGAGAAGGAAAGATCATTACCGAGTTGATCGGCGAAGGTCAATTTGATGCCGGCCTTGCTGAGGCCTATCGTGCGAGGTTTTTCGCTCCCCGTCGCCAAGAGGCACGACAGTTGTTGGAGCGTGGGGTGACCCGGGGCCAATTAAAAGCGGAACTGGATATTGGGATCACGATTGATCTGCTGTATGGACCGATATTTTATCGGCTTCTGATCACAGGGGATGAGCTAGACGAAGCTTTTGTGAAATATTTGATCACCTCTGCCTTTGAGGGTATCAAAGCATAACGAGCATAAACGCCTTTGGCGAAACTTATACTTTCTTATATTTTAAAAAGCCATCCTTTGCAGGATGGCCTATCACTTATATTTACACCGTTCGATCTAAGTTAACTTCAAACGTGTCTCCAGTTACATAATCCATATACCTCGTATTCCCATCGTAATCCAAATAAGCTTGATAGCGGGTACGAATAGCCGGTTGTGTAATCCAATCAAGTACTTTCTCTTTTGCCATCCACATCACTTCAGAGGTTTCCTCCGAGGTACATAATTCCCCACCCACAGGCTTGCAGATAAAATCAAACATAACCTTGGTAGGAACATCGGTTACACCGTCATACCATTTATGAATGCCTGTATTGGAATACACACCAATCAATTGAGATACCGTGACGTCTATTCCACTTTCCTCTTTAATCTCTCGAATTAATGCATCCACCAGGTTCTCTCCGACCTCTACTTGTCCACCAGGAAATACCCATCCACCATCATGAGTCTTTACTAAAAGGATATCTCCTTGTTCATTTTCTGCGAATCCACCTGCCGCTACAATATGTGTTGGCCAAGCCATAGAATGCACCTCTTTTTAGAAGAGGTTAACAATTTAATCAGCATTTGTAAACGATATTTTTCTATTCCATAACGCTTTAAAAGCTTCGCAATGCTCTATTAAATCATCAAACTTTCCTTCACCCACGACCGAGCCTTGGTCCACTACCAGTATCTTATCAACGTCTTTTATAAAATTTAGTCGGTGGGCAACAATAATGATGGTTTTATCCTTAAATTCCTGCAAAATCGTCTCCATAAGGCTTTGCTCCGTAATATTATCAAGTGCAGAAACAGGTTCATCTAGAATTAGAATGTTTCTTTTCTGAGCAATGATTCTGGCAAAAGCTAATCGCTGTCTCTCCCCGCCTGATAATTTAACCCCTTTTTCACCTACCAAAGTGTCTAAACGATCCGGTAATTGGCTTACCTTTTCTTGCAGATGAACCTTTTCCAAAATCTCATACAACTCTTCATCGGACAAGGAATGCTCATCAAATACAATATTGTCCCTAATCGTAGCGTCAAAAATCGGCGTGTCTTGTGATAAGTAAGAGATATGATCATAGTAGCTATCCAGATGGATCTCATCGATATCCTTACCGTCCAATAAGAGTTCACCTTTGTCCTTTTTTAATAAGCCTACGATTAACTTAATCAGAGTTGATTTACCGCCCCCACTTAATCCGACAATAGCAACCGACGTTCCTCGTGCAATCGAAAAGGATAGATTATTCAAGATCTTCACTTGCCCATAATCAAAAGATACATCCCTAAATTCAATATTACCGTGGATCTCAGTGATAACTTCTCCTCGTTCTAGATTCTTATCTTCTGGGGCATGAATAAACTCTTCAAATCTCTTGTAGGTCACTCTATTCAGTCTGTAATCTACAAAGAGGACATTGAAGATAGCAATCGGCGAATAAATCTTATCAATAAACATAAACAAAGCGACCACAACACCAAGTGACGTCTCACCTGCGACAATGCTTTTCACACCGTAAATTAAGACAACGACTTTAATAATCGTGACAAACAACTCGAATATCGCGAAAAAAGCTTCATGGATCATTTGTAACTGGGCATTTTTTTGAATGATAGTGCGTGCAGTCTGGCTTAATTTATCGATCTCTTTCTCATATCTTTTGTTCGTTCGGAAGACGACTAATTCCATAAATCCACGGATAGAGAATCTGGACATCTTTTCTTGTTCCTCTAGAATGGCCGCCTTCCTCGCATACAGAAATTTCAACAGCAGATTCGTTATCAAAAAGACGACCACATAGCCAGCAGCAATCACTACCATGATCCTTAAATCATAGAAACTGATAAAGATAAGACTGAACAGAAGAGTGGGCAATAACTCATGTAATGTTTTGAGGAAAAAGGAGAAAATCATGCTGTTTCCAGCTGCTGCTCCATTCTCGATCACTTTAATCATCTGACCTGTGCCCATATCCTGATAGGCTTGATAGTCGATTTTGGATATTTTAGATAGTGCAAGTATCTTTAACCTCTCCGTTATACTGTTCGATAAATACACACAAGGGTATTCATCCACATAATTTAGGATCACCACCCCTGCCAGCAAAAGGCCGTACACCAAGATTAAATTAAATAGCTCACCAAAGCTGTTGATCACCGTGACCTTGTCTAATATTTTTTGAAACACTACAATGCCTAAACTACTCAGCAGCTGAATAGTAAAACCCAATAAAATATAACCGCATATCCACCATTTCAGGTGAGCTAGACTCTTTTTCAACATATCGTTAATCCCCTATCTTTTAATTGAATGCAAAAAAGCCAGGCAACCCCCACCATCCAACTATTAAAAACCATCCACAAATAAACGGTTCTCAAAGTTAAATAGGTTAAGTGCCTGGCTCTATACAAAAAGCTGCCTATGGCACCGTTCAAAGCTCTAGTTAATGTAATCAAAAGGGCAGACTCCCCCCTTGATAGCTGGTACGCGTTTGACCCAGCCCGATAACTAGTTACTTCGAACGATACGGAAAGACATCCATTTCACCCCAATTAAAAGAATTGTTCCTATTATAATTCTCTAATCCATATATTTCAAGAATTACGTTTGACGATACGTAGTCCTGCCACTTGGCCCACCTTATGTCCTTCATGCGAAGCGAACTTGATCGTAACCGCTGAGTTGCTGCCCGTGATCGTCTGCGGAAGCTCGTAACGAATGGTCTCCAGCTTGTTCATCTCTTCAGACTCAAGGACGCCTAGCCCAAGTTGTTCCCCATCTGCCGTAATATCGAAAGCCACCGAAGTATCGTTGGACTTCAAATACGTTACCACCAGATCCACTTGCTCCTCTGGCAAGACTTCCATCGTGAAGGAGAACCAGCCATTGATCCAGCTATCGCGATACTTGCGGTTGTAGATTTTGCCTAAGCCTACATACTCTCCTTCGAAGTTATGGTCACGTTCAGGTTGCATTTCAGCAGGTTGTACCGAATCGACGGTTAGCTGTTCAAGCAGCAAGTTATTCTCCACGGCTTCGCGATACTCAACTTCTATCAGCTTCCATTCCTCCGGCGTGAACAAATCCCAATACACGGAATAACGATGATCATGCATAGGGTAAAATGGACGAAGCTCATGGTCTCCTGCATATCCTAAACCTTTCATCCGGAACACATTTTTGCTAACGTTAGACTGAATCAGGCTATCCGTTAGCGTCTCGCGATCTCCAATTAATACAGAAGCAAGGGCGCGATCACTGCCTAGCTCAGCATTTATAGGTCCAAAATCACCTGCAAGCACAAGCGGTCCATAGAGGAATGCAATTCGGTTTGGATTATCCGGCATGGACTCGATTCTTACCGACATCGGAATATCATATTCGACAACGTCTCCATCCTGCCATACTCTATCCAAAGCTAGGTAGCTGGATTTGCCCACATTTACTTGAATGTCTTCACCATTTACTTTCACGCTCATACCTTGCTCTGCCCAGTAAGGGTATCTTAGCTTCAATGTGAATTTAGTTGGTTTCTCCGTGCTGATACGCAGGGTGCCTTGTCCCTCTTCAGGGAACTTGGTCTCTTGCTTCAAACTAATGCCTTGCTCTTTCCAAGTCACTGTTGAGGGTACGTACTGATTCACATACAGCTCATCTTCACTATGGAAGTAAATCGCCGATCCATACATAGAATGGCTTTCCATTCCTGAGCCTACACAGCATGTAAAGCTCTCAAACTGGGAGTTGAACGACTTATGCCCACCCATTTCAAGGGATACAAAATAACACACACGTCCATCTACCGGCTCCTGAGAAGCTAGGATATGGTTATACATTGCACGTTCGTAGTAATCCGCATACGCTGCATACGCATCCCATTGGAACATATGCTTAGTCAGCTTCAGCATGTTGTACGTGTTGCATGTCTCACATGAACCTTCACCCAATCGATCATTTAACTTATCCGGTTCACCAAAATGCTCATTATAGCTGTTGCCGCCGATCACATAAGAATGATGATTCACGACCCGATCCCAGAAGAAGCGGGAAATACCTGCATAATGCTCCTGCCCTGTTACCTCATATTGTCTAGCAGCTCCAATGATTTTTGGAATCTGTGTATTAGCATGTCTTCCAGCTAGGGTATCTTTTTCTATAGCAAGATCATTTAGCACTTCCCCATGATAAAAGCTTTCCGCTAACGTGAGGAAACGGTCATCGCCAGAATCCTCTGCCAAATCTGTGAGGACTTCATTCATACCGCCGAATTCACAACGCAGCACCTCTTGGATCTGATCTTTATTCAGCCCAGCAAAAATATCTTCAAGCCACATTCCAAGCTTCGTTTCAATAACGAGCGCCTTCTGATTTCCGGCCAATCGATAAGCATCACGAAGACCCGCAAACAGCTTATGCATCGTGTACAGCGGTACCCAGCCACCGTTAAGGTCAAAGCCCTGTGAGCGAATGTCGCCTACCTTCACTTCCTCAAACAGCTCTTTGCCACGAGGAATACCGGAAATGAAGCCATTACCATGCACATCCTGACAATGCTCCAATTCGTCTACTACATAATTCACGCGGGTGAGCAACTCTTCATTCCCTGTAGAGGCATACATTAACGCACATCCAGAGATATAATGGCCTAACGTATGGCCGCTAATGCCTTGAGATTCCCAGCCTTCATAATGAGCAGCCTTAGGCTCTAAGCCAGCATATTGGCGAAAACGCGACAGAAGCCGATCTGCCTCAAGCTTGAGTAAATAATCCGTGTTTAACTCCATCGCATGGAGAAGTGGACCTGAATCAATGCGTACATTCTGCAAATCAAAAGCTTGCGTCTTCAATGAAATCGCTCCCTCGCAATCTTGTCAGGGTGATATGACAAGTGTATATTTGTATCCATAAGATAACATCGGAACGTTGATTTGTCGGTAGATCAGTCGTACAAATAGTGGACAAACCCGACTTATTGATTGCTAGAGGACCGCATGACCTATTTAAAAATTAATGTAGATGTACCTGTTCATTTTACAGCGGCAGGTGAATTTATCTCAGAAACACCATGGAAGCATGTGGAGCGTGTTATGGGGAACTACGAACTAATCATTGGCGTGAACGAAACGGTATATTTGAGTGAGCAAAACAAACAATTTGAAGTAGGCCCTGACGAAGCCCTTTTACTTATGCCTAATCGCACACATGTCGGCTATAGAGAGTCACGACCCGGGGTTAAGTTTTATTGGTTTCATTTCGAACTGACAACCGAGGGGTTATTACTGAGTGAGGAGGAAATGAAGCCTGAGGCGGAAAAAATCTTTTCGCGCACACAGCGCTTATGGTCCGTACATGATCTATATCTACCACAGTTCATAAAGATCGAGCACAGTGACCGGATTCATATTCTGGCGAATCAAATCCTCCATGTAGCCAACTCGGGGTATTTAACCTATTCCAGCGTTAATTATTTGTTGACCTCACTCTTAATTGAGCTTTCTGAGCATGCGCTTCAACCGTTCGCCAGTAAGCTAATCCGTGCGCAGCAAGATGTCACCTTTGTAAAAATAGCCGAGTGGACAAGAATACATGCAAGCGAACCTCTTACGGTGGCAATCATCGCGGAGAAATTCAATTACAACAAGGATTATTTAGCTCGGCTATTTAAACAACATACCTCGATGGGGCCTTTGGAGTATATTCATTCCGTACGTGTGACTAAAGCGAAGGAGCTGCTAACCAGAACCGCCCTCAGCGTGAGGGAAATCGCGACAGAGACGGGGTTCACCGACGATAAATATTTCATGCGCCTCTTCCGAAAATACGAAAACATGACACCGACCCAATATCGTAACGCCTATCATAAGACGTTTATGAATAATGATTGAAGTAAAGAAGCTGCCTCTAAGTAGCATTCACTACTTTTGAGACAGCCCCTTCTCTAACTAACAAACTTTAAATTATTGAATCGTTTGCGAAGAAGAATTCCATCGCCAGCGCGGAGTCGATCCTTGCAGATGCACCCCTCCATACCATTCATCGATTCCTTTTTTCTGAACCCAGTCTTCATTTCCAGCCAATACACTTTTGCCTAGCTCGGTTAATGCAAGCTCGCAGTCTTTGAATGGCATTACTGGATCGTTATAACCAGGAAAATCATTGAACCCATGGGTTTGCAGCAAAGGGTACGGGCGTTGTGCCATCTGTCTTAGAATATGCCAATATTGCAAATCGCCCATGCCTAGTATATGAAGCTTATCTCCCACATTTTTGAACAACCCGTAAGGGGAATTCATTCCAGCATGAATCATCTCCAGAGTCATCTGTTCAACAATACCAAGTCCATTAGAGGTCGATGGGAACCGAGATAAATGCGCTATGAAGGCGTCATGTGCAAATGGCAATGCGGATGTATCCTTAGTTAGTAGCTGTTGTAATGATTCTGGATTCGGTGATACATAGGCTTCCCAGAGTTCTTGGCCTACCTTTAGCTCCTTGTCGCCGATTAACTTCCACGTTCCTGATAAAGTCTCCATTTGCTCTACAGATAGTTGTCCAAGTCCTCGAAACAGCTCAATGCCGGGATATTCTCCAATACACAATAAACTCAGCTTCGTGGATCCCTTCTTCTGCTTGGAGAACCAATGGAGCAAATAGCACAGCATCGTCTGATCGAATAGATCATGCTCGAACCATAATACAACTTCATCATATTTATGAAAATCAGCTAAGATCTTTTCCTGTTCCTTACTGATCTGTATAAATTCCTTCTGCGGAATCCCCATCGTTTGTTCTAAATAATGCGCTCTTACTAAGCGGTTATTCTGTTCCCCAGGCTCTAAAAAGACCTGACCATGAGAGTAGACCTCTCTCCATACTAGTACATCACCTTTCACGATTCCTTGCCGCAGCTTCTCTCCCACTACATCTCCATTTACAATATGAAGCACACCTTTTCCTCCTTCGTACAAATGATTGAACACGGAGAGGACATCCGCAACAGGTAGCGCACCCTTAAGCTTGCGGCGAGCATCAAAGAGTCGTTTCTTCAATACCGGGACTGAAGTCCCCAGAAAGTCAGCAATCTCTTGAAGGGAATATCCCTGAAAATAATATAATTGAACGGCGATCCGCATATTGGATGTCAATGCAGCTATAGACTCGTGAAGTAGTCGTCGCGCTTCTTTTTTCTCAATAATGTCCGCCACACTAAATGAAGATTCTGTCGCTTGCGCAGCTTCATCGTAGGGTAATGCAGGATGCTGCTTTCTTCGCAAGATACGATAACATTGCCGCACCACAATAGCTTTAAACCAGCCCGAGAATGCCTCTATTGCTCGTAATTTATTCAAATGCAAAAAGGCTTCTGTGAAAGCTTCCTGCACAGCATCTTCCGCTAATTGATAGTCACGCAGCTTTTCGAACGCAACTGCATTGGCCATCGGTGTAAAATGCCTAACAATCTGTTCAAAAGCTTGTCGGTCTCCTTGTTTAGCCTCTTCGATATACTGAAGCATTTTCTCCCCCGCTCCCTTCTTCCGTATTATATACAAGTGCCAATGAAGTTCCCAAAGGTTACGGATGGGATTGAAAAGTCAGACGTTATTTATTTTTTCCTATTACATCCTTTGCAACCTCTAGAGCTGAAGAGGCTCGCGGCCAGCCTACATAAAAAGAAAGGTGGGTAATGGCCTCCACAATTTCTTCAAGTTGTAATCCGTTCTCTAAAGCCAAGCGCAGATGATAGGGGAGTTGTTCCGTCATGCCCCCCATCACCAAAGCAGAAATCGTAATCATGCTACGATCCCGAAGTGATAATTGCTCCCGTCTCCATAAGTCCCCAAATAACACATTTTCCGAGTAGTCGACGAATGCCGGAGCGAACTCCCCTAACGATTCCCGTACATTTGTGATGATTTTCTGCTGCGCCATATTACACCTCCCTAACCGGAGGTTGTAGCATTTGAGCAACACCGTTACCAAACGACCAATCTTCGAATTCCGTGTCGACGAGCACAATGAATATATCTTCTTTTCTGATGTTTAGCGTCATCGATAATTCCTCGGCTAACATCGCGTAAAAGCTTGTTTTCTGCTCCGTCGATCTTCCGGACTTTAGCGTAACTTGGATATATATCAGTCCGTCGCTTCGTTCAATATTTAAATAATCTTTACTATAAAAAAATTCCCCCGCTTTATGTGCATGAAAAACCTGAAATAGATCATCCTCCGGTACATGGAAATGCTGAATTAACGCGCTCATAATCGCTCTACATATTCCTTCTAGCTGATGAATGTCGTATTGTTGCTCCAGATAACTGACTCTAATGAATGGCATTTTAATTCACTCCTTCTTTGGAATTCTTTTATTGTACTCTCAGTATTTTGATTTATATAATTGAATAAGATAATAATCTTAATCAATTATACCGATAGAGGTGACAATCGATGGATCTAAAAGAACTGATGGCTTTTAAGACCATCCTTCAAGAAGGCACTTTCTCACGCGCTGCCGAGAAGTTGAATTATGCGCAGTCTACCATTACCAACCAAATTCAACGACTTGAAAAAGAATTGGGCATACAACTCTTTCACAGAGGCTGGGAAGTAGAACTGACAAGTGCTGGGCAAGTTTTTGCAGCGGAAATCGATAACCTTATTCAACATTGGAACTATGTATCAGAACTCACCAAGGCTTTACAGCATGACGAAATTGGCACACTTCATATCGGAGGCATTGAATCCATGATGGAATCCGTCCTACCGAACGCCTTGCGAAAATTTCATGAGCAAAAACCAAAGATGGCATGTAACTTCATTCAGGGTAACACTGATTCCCTCTCACAACTTGTTCTACAAAGAGAACTGGATTTCGCCATCTGCGGTGAGCCGTCCGACCTGTCTTTCTTTTATTTCGAACCGCTCTATCACGAGAAAATAGCTTTTATAGTAGATCACAATCATCCTTTAAGCGAACGACACGATATTCCATTTCGAGAAATTCTTGAATATCCAATTATAGCTGGAGGACACACTTGCTTATATTATCTTCGGTTAGCTAAGCAATTTTCGAGATTCGAATCAAAGCCCACTCTATCCACCATAAGTCAAATTTCTGCTATTCCTCATTTTGTAAGAAAGAACCCTGGGGTGGGGGTAGTGCTTGATTCGACATCTTTAATGACAGATATAATAAAAATCGATGTTGAACTAAGCGAGCCGTTCATTCAAGTTGGTATATTGCAGCGGCGCAACCGAGAATATCTAGCAACATCATCAAAAAAACTATTCATACAAATCATAAAAGAGGAAATTGAGAGGATTAGTAACGCTAATCCTACGCTCCATATTTGAACCTCAAGCTAGTTCCATATATGATAGCTATATCATTGTTCTCAGGGAGGATTCACCCAAGTGGCCGTATTAATTAACGAACAAATTAGAGCATCCGAAGTAGTACTTACTGGACTTAGAGGTGAGAAGCTGGGGATTGTGTCCAGAGAAGAGGCGCTGGCCATGGCTCGTTCAGCAGGTGCTGATCTGGTATGCACCTCACTAATGAGCAGCCCACCGCCCTGCAGCCTAACTGCAAAGGGCAAAGCAAAAGCGGCCGCGCAGAAAGAAGCAGCCTCAGCACGCAAGGCTAGTGGTGGCTCAGCAGCAAAGGGCGGCAGCAAGGAGAAGGTCAAAGAGCTCCGCTTCACGGCTCATATTGAAGAGCATGACTACGATACGAAGCTCCGTCAGGCTGAGAAGCATCTCCGCTCCGGCAAGCCGGTGCAATTAGTCGTGAAGGCATCCGGCGCCAAAGAAGCGGCTGCCTCCAAGGCCGTATTGGAGCGACTAGTGACTGACTTGAAGGAAGTTGGAACGAAGGACACTGGCATCCAGACAGGTGGTAAAGGGTCACAGGTGAAATTAAATCCACGTTGAAGAGTGCTCTATTCGTTCCGATCATATAGAGCTAGTAAAAAGGCCATCCTCTGTGGGATGGCCTTTCACTTCATAGGCAATGTTCTTACTCACTCTTAAGCATTCACTTTAAACATGATTGCCCATTAATCCCCTCGGGCGATAGTTCATGCCGCTAGCATAAAGGTGGGAGACATCTCCTAGTCCAATACATCTAGGAACCGCAAAGTTCTCGCTGCGCTCTTCAAACAAGATCGTCGTTACCGAGCTTGGCGCTAACCAAAATACGGACCAAGCCAAAGCTAAAGGAATCTGTAATAAATGAGCTAGCCATGCGAGACCAAAGCCGCCATGGCATACTACTCCAATCTTCTTGGTAGAAGGCTCAAGGATCCTATACAGGCCATCTTCTCTTTTATAATGGTGTCGAAGTAAGAATTGATCTGAAGCCACTTGTAATTCGCTGAACCGCAATCTGTATTCCTCTTGCTTCAACCAATGATCTGTTTCATCAGACCATACTCTCTTTCCACTCGATAGTTCGCTAATATGTTCTCCGGGGCTATCCCAAATAGACGACAATTGTCCATCTAACATAATCTCTGTCCAATCCAGTTCACAAGTCCAAGGTTCTGTCTGAATTACAAGTCCCGTCTCTTTGGCCACATAACTGGCTGTTGTCTGTGCTCTACCCAGTGGTGAAGCATATAGTTCATCCAGACCGATAGATGCCATGCGTTTTCCTAGTGCTGCTGCTTCCTGATGCCCGAATTCTGTTAGACCATCTATGGAATAGTCCGGATCACCATGACGAATCAGAAATATTTGCATAATAATGCCCTGCTCCCCTCAAATCCAGCCTTTTTCCTCTGCCAGTCGTACCGCCTCAATTCGACTTTTCACTTCCAGCTTATTGAGTATTTCTGAAATATAATTGCGAACAGTTCCATAAGAAAGGTGTAGCGAAAAAGCAATCTCCGCCGCCGTTTGCCCTTCACCAGCCAACTTTAAAATCTCTCGTTCCCGTGCTGTTAGTGGATTTTCTTCCCGCAGGCTACCAAAAACTAACTCGGGGGATACCTCCCGATGTCCAGCCATGACACGGCGAATAGATTCAGCCAGCTTATCTACAGGCTCGTCCTTCAACAAATATCCTTGTATACCAGCTTTCACTCCACGCTCGAAATAGCCCGGACGGGCAAAGGTGGTCAAGATGATAATTCGAGTCGGACAACCTTTACTCCGCAATATTTCTGCAACCTCCAGCCCGCTCTTGAACGGCATTTCAATGTCCATGAGACATACATCCGGCTGAAGCCTGTCGATTAAAGCTAACGCCTCAGCTCCATCACAAGCCTCTCCGACGACTTCGATATCATCCTCAAGATCCAGCAGCGATGCCATCGCTCCCCGAAGCAGACGTTGATCCTCCGCTATAACGATGGTTATCATGCACTCTCACCTCCTGTTGCTTCCTTAACGATTAGAGGGATCATAACGATCAGCGTAGTTCCCTGACCTTCTTCTGAGCTTAGCGACAGAGAGCCATCAATCAGGGATAGACGTTCCGCCATCCCCTTCATACCATTTCCATCACTAAGCTCACCATTACATCTCTCACCGTTCTGGAGGCCAATTCCGTTATCTTTAACGGTAACTCGAACTTCTCCGGCGGTCTTTGCCACCCCGATGAAGCATTTATCCGCTCTACTATGCTTCACAATGTTAGTCACCGCTTCTTTGATACAGAGGCTGAGAATATTTTGCGTCAGATCGGATACTCCCTCTAGCGAGATGTCCCCTTCCACTTCCAAGGCAATCTCCGCCGTGCGCAGCATTTCCCCGGTTTCTGCCAGTTCTTCTGCTACTGAGATCGCACGCATTTCCGACACTAGCTCGCGCACCTGACGGAGCGCAGCCCGTGAAGTACGCTGAATTTCCCGCGCCTCCTCTTGGGCTCGCTCCGTATTTTTGGTCACCAGCTTCTCTACGAGTTGGCTTTTTAATGTAATTAAGGACAGCGTATGCCCGAGGGTATCATGCAAATCACGAGCGATTCTCATGCGTTCCTCACGCTTCACCAACTCTTTAATCACCTCATTAGCTTGATCTAGCTCTTTCTCCAGCTTCTGATGTTGATGCATGGATCTTACGCCGAATGGCATAATCAGCATAATAACGATAAACGGGATTAAGAACATAATACTAACCCATTCCAACTCACGGCCTACTAAGACCAGCACCGAAAGTACCATGACCACAAAAGAAGTAAATGCAATTTTAAACCCTTTATTCTCCGTATAATAAGCTATAAAATTCACGGTGAAAAAGCCCATATACAGATTAAAGGGCGTATAGAACAAGCTAAGCACCACGATGATCACCATTTGAGTCGTTAACCAAACATTAAACACGCCACCCCGAACCCAATACAGCTGGCGATAGCTGATGGCAAACACCGCTATCATAATCCCACCTAGAATGAGCTTCACTCCAGTCTCCCCGCGCAAATTCAGGATGGGCAAAATCAGATATACAGCCCATACATAAGGGAAAAACCCCTGACTTCTCGGAAATAACTGGAACTGTCCACGCTCGGTCATTACTTTACACCGCTTCCTGTTTTTTTCGAATATAAACCGATAGTAACATAAAAACTACCAAATATCCGAGCAAAATCAAGACATTACTCCAATGCGGGGCTGAACCACGTACAATCTCCCACGCCCCATTTCCATAGTTATAAGAAGGTAACCAATGACCAATCTTCTGCATTAAACGTGGTAAAATCTCAATTGGCATCCACATGCCCCCCGCTACAGCAAGCGCCATATAAATCACGTTACTGACTCCACTAGCCGTATCCACCCGTTTCATAGCACCCACAAGCGTACCAATCGCCAAAAATGGAAGGGAACCGATCAGAATCCATAGCCCACTAAGCACCCATTGACCCGCAGATAAGGAGACACCGTTGATTAAATATCCTGCGATAAAAATACAAATGACCGAAAACAGATGCATCATCGTTTGCCCGAACATTTTTCCGAAGAAATAAACAGAACCCGGTAGCGGGGTAATCCGAATAAAGGTAGTCCAGCCTTGTGTTCGTTCTTGCACTAAACGGATGCCAAGCGTCATGATCGCAGAGCCCATTACACTAAAGGTTGCCATCGACATTAAGTAGTGAGCGCGCCACGTCGGATCATCGTTACCTGTATTAACCACGCGGGTGAAGATGAAGTAGAACATAATGGGCATGAGCAATGACCAGAATACGTAATAAGGATTACGGATGATCCTCAGCATCTCGGCTTTACACTGTACAGTAATTAATCTCATCTTTAGATAGCCTCCTCTTGGTTCATGGTCAATTGTTCAAAAGCGTCATCCAAACGTCCCTGATCTATACGAACATCCTTCACGGGAAGTCCAGTAACAAAAATCGCTCGCAGCGCTTCATCCGTATCGTCTGTCGTCACATGAATTCGACCTTCTTTTTCATAACAACCCTCAATAGCGGTTAGTTCCAGCAGGCTCCTGCGTAATTTAGATCGATCACCTATTGGCAAAAAGGACAGCGAACGCTTCACAATCCGCGATTTAATCTCATCTGGACTTCCGTCTGCAACTAAATGGCCTTTGCTAAACAACAGAATACGATCCGCAATATCTTCAGCTTCCTGTAAGTAATGTGTCGTGAACACAATCGTCTTGCCCTGCTCCGCAAGTCCACGAACCGTATCCCAGAACCGCCGCCGGGAAGTAATATCAAGTCCAACCGTGGGTTCATCGAAAAAGATCAGCTCTGGATCACCAGCCAGGGCCAGCGCGAAGCCTAGACTACGCTTTTGACCGCCCGAGAGCTTCTCGGCATATCTATTCAGATCCGCTGGCGCAAGCCCTGTAGCTTTAATTAGAAACTCCATATCCATCGGCTGTGGATAATAGCTACGGATCAGAGCAATGATCTCCCGAACCTTCAGCCGATCCATCACACTTACCTCTTGCAGCATCGCGCCGGTCTTTTCACGTACGATTTTATCTTTTGGATGTTGTCCAAATATTTTCACTGTACCTTCAGTGGGCTCTAATAGCCCCAATAACATTCCCAATGCCGTTGTTTTGCCTGCTCCGTTCGGTCCAAGAATAGCTGTAATCGAACCCTTGGCAATGTTGAAGCTGATATTATCTACTGCTTTCTTATCCTTATATAATTTGCTAACTCCATTCATCTCAATAACACTATCCATTTCGTAACCCCTCCGATTCCGAATGCGTTTGATCTATTTCAATCATATGGAAAAAGGAGACCTGACATTAGTATGGACTGTCATTTCTTTAAGATGACAACTGTCACCTTCATGCCTCAGGGTACGAAAAAGAGGTTGCCCTACCCGTAGTTTTAACTACGAATAGGGCAACCTCTTTAAGCGAAAATACTAGATTACCTCTTAAAGAATCCTTTTCCGAGAAGGAATTCCTTCATATGCATTCGCGCTGGCTGTGCCAACCGTTCTGCCATAATCACAGACCAAGGGGTATCCTTGGCACCATGAGTCCGCTCACGCATATAGTCTGAAGAGACTTTATCGTAAGTCTTGACCTGCTCCACTGTCGTTTCGGCATTGTAGCGATTACGATGTAGAACAGCCTCTAATGGCAGACGCGGACGCAGGCTTGAGGCTCCATCAGGATAGCCCACACACATTCCAAATATCGGGTAGACCAATTCGGGCAGTCCGAGCAGCTCAGAAACTTCCGCGATCCGGTTACGGATTCCGCCGATATAAACAATCCCGAGCCCAAGCGATTCCGCAGCTACAGCAGCATTCTGAGCAGCAAGCGCAACATCAACGGTAGCTACAATAAGGTTCTCCGCAGAATCCTCATACGATGTCTCTCCCTGCAAATGAGGTTTTGTGACCTCACGCAACCGATATAGATCCGCGCACCAAACTAAGAATACTGGGCATTGTTCTATATAAGCCTGATTACCCGCTAATCCGGCAAGCTCTGCTTTTAGAGCCGGGTCAGTCACTGCAATAACACTATAGGCTTGTACACTGCTGGAAGTCGAAGCCATTTGGCCTGCTTCAATAATAGCTGCAAGCTGCTCTTCACTTACTGGCTTATCCTGATACTTGCGGACAGATGCATGGTTCATTAATAGAGATATTGTCTCGTTGTTTTCTTGCACAGCGGCCACTCCTTACATAGTTAGGTTTCTCTTACAGCTTTACCCGCTGCAAACGAAGTGCATTCAAGACGACGGACACAGAACTGAATGCCATCGCAGCTCCAGCTAGCCATGGAGCTAGAAATCCGAGTGCAGCAATCGGTATACCTATTGTATTGTATGCAAGTGCCCAGAACAAATTCTGCTTAATATTACTCATCGTTTTACGGCTCATCATAATGGCATCGGGTATGCTCTTCAGATCTCCCCGCATCAGTGTAATATCTGCAGCCTCCATTGCTACATCCGTACCTGTACCGATCGCCATGCCCGTATCTGCAGTAGCCAGTGCAGGAGCATCATTGATGCCATCTCCAACCATAGCTACCTTTGTCCCATTCCGCTGCAGCTTACGAACTTCCTCCGCTTTGCCTTCTGGTAGAACCTCTGCTAACACTTTTCGAATACCTGCTTGCTTCGCAATAGCTTCTGCGGTGATTTTATTGTCACCTGTAATCATAATGACCTCTATGCCCATCGCATGAAGCGCAGCTACAGCTGCTTTTGAGGTTGGCTTAATCGTATCCGCCACAGCGACAATCCCGGCAATCTCATCGCCCACCGCTACAAGCATAGCTGTCTTTCCTGCCTCTTCCAGTCTCTTCATGACTGGGGTCCACTCTGTGATGTCCAATTGATGATCTTCCATCATACGCCGTGTACCCACCCTAACTTGTTGATCGGAGACAACAGCCATAATTCCCCGTCCAGGTACATTATCAAACTGTTCAGCGGTGGGTAAGATCAAACCTCTGTCAGCGGCTCCTGCTACGATAGCTTCCGCAAGCGGATGTTCTGATAATTTCTCGGCTGCCGCAGTTAAAGCTAATAGACGATTCTCTGCACTTTCTTTACCATAAGCGGCAATTCCAGTGGTAGTCACGATATCAGTCAGCACGGGCTTACCATTTGTAACCGTACCTGTCTTATCCAAAACAACGATCTTAATCCCTTGTGCGCCTTCTAAATGCTCACCACCCTTGAACAGAATACCAAGCTCCGCAGCGCGGCCCGATCCCGCCATAATGGAGGTCGGCGTTGCAAGACCTAACGCACATGGACAAGCGATTACGAGCACCGCAATAGCTTTTTCAAGGGCATCGGCAAATTGACCAGGTGCTGCCCAGAAGTACCAGACCAAGAAAGTGATCATCGCAATGCCTACAACAATCGGTACAAAAATACCTGAGATGACATCCGCGATCCTCTGGATCGGCGCTTTGGAGCCTTGGGCCTCCTCCACTACTCTAATGATTTGAGCGAGTGCAGTGTCTCTTCCTACTTTGTTGGCTTTGATTCTTAAGATCCCATTCTTATTTAATGTAGCACCGATAACGGTATCTCCAGGTTTTTTCTCTACAGGAATACTTTCTCCGGTCAACATAGACTCGTCCACAGAAGAGGAACCCTCTACTACCTCGCCATCCACCGGCACCTTTGTTCCGGGCTTCACCAATACAATATCGCCGGGAATCACTTCATCTGTCGAAATATTCATTTCTTTGCCATCGCGGATCACGAGAGCCGTCTTTGCCTGAAGCCCCATTAAGCTCTTAATGGCGTCAGAGGAACGTCCTTTGGCTAGCGCCTCGAACCATTTACCGACGAGGATGAGTGTGATGAGTACAGCACTCGTCTCATAATACATTGGGGCGGTATGATTCATTCCCTTCATACTTAATGAATCAATCGTCAGATAAAGACTGTAGAAATACGCTGCTGATGTCCCCAGTACGACCAACACATCCATATTAGCACTTCCGTTACGAAGTGCTTTATACGCGCCTACGTAGAACTGCCAACCGATGATAAACTGTACGGGGGTCGCCAGAACAAGCTGAAACCAAGGATTCATAAATAACTCCGGTGTTGGAATCCAGCTTGTGAATGAGAAATGACCTGCCATCGCCCATAACAATGGGAAAGAAAGAATAGCAGAAATGATCCACTTCCACTTTTTATGCTGAATTTCCTGTACACGACGATCCACATGATCCTTGCGGTCTTCTTTAAGAGTAGCTTTATATCCAATATTGCTTACCTTCTCCATGATCTCTCTTGGACTAATATTACCGGGAGTATATTCTACATGTGCCGTTTCCAGCGCTAAATTCACATTCACTGCTGCGATCCCCGGCGTACGACTCAACACTTTTTCGATCCGCGCCGAGCATGCAGCGCAGGTCATGCCTGATATATCAAAATCCGCGGTCTCTTTGACGGTATCATAACCAAGAGCGCGGATTTTATCTTCAATTTGTGGTAACCCTGATGCAGAAGGATCAAATCCAACTGTGGCTTGTTCCAAGGCTAAATTTACATTTGCGCGAGAAACACCCTCCATCCGGGACAAACCTTTCTCAATTCGAGCTGCACAAGCAGAACAGGTCATGCCTGTAATCTGTACGGTTGCTTGCTGTTCATTGGGTGAAGCTGTTGTTTTTAACTTATCCATGATTCCAAAGCCTCCTCATACCCCTATAGAGTATGATAATTTCTATAAAAAGAAAAGGCATTGGAGCTTATGGCATTCCCATACAGCTCCAAGCCTTATTACTTTGCTTCAAATTAAACTACATCATACCCTTGCTCTTCAATAGCTTCTTTAATAGCTCCAAGGCTCACCTTGTTCTCATCATACTCAACGGAAACTTTTTTAGCAGCAAGATCAACTTTAGCAGTAGCTCCAAGATTACCTACAGCCTTCTCTACAGAGTTGACACAGTGACCACAAGACATTCCTTCAACGTTTAATGTAGCGTTCGACATTATTATTACCTCCAGTAAAAGTTATGAAGCCATGCTCAAGGAGCATTAGCTTATTATTTCATTAATTTGTTAACCGTAATTAGCAGCTCATCGATAACCTCATGTTCACCGGCTTCGATTCGTTCAATAATACAACTCTTCATATGCCCTTCCAGCAGCATCTTACCAACACCGTTTAGTGCCGCTTGAACCGCTGCGAGCTGATTGAGCACATCGTCACAATAAGTATCCCGCTCTATCATACCCTTTATCCCGCGGATCTGGCCTTCAATCCGGTTGAGGCGAGTATTCAAACCATTTTTGAAATCTGTCGAATGATGACTCATTCGTTCTCCAGATGCTGAAGAATGACAGTCAGCTTCGCAGGATTTCTCAGTTTGTTCTTGCTTACTAGTAGACATAAGAATCAGCCTCCTTGCCAATAATATAATATACCCCCGTAGGGTATGTCAAGAGGCATTCTTTATTTCCTATCCCCCAAATCCCATTTTTTCAAGCATAAACGCCTTCGGTGTCCTTATAAGGACGGTAAGCGTTTAAGAGAGAAATATAAGACATATAGTATTGTGTGAAACTTATACTTCTTATATTTGAAAAAAACTATTGCTACCCTATTCAAATTTGAATATAATAAATTTTGCTTCTAACCTATGAACATTTTTTGAACGGATTTATCACTATTAGAAAAAGGAGCCTGCGAAGCATGCATACTAAAGAAAGTAATCTTAAACTCGTAGTTATCGGCCTGCTGCTCGGTATTCTGATGTCCGCGATGGACAATACCATTGTAGCTTCAGCTATGGGAACCATTGTTTCCGACCTTGGCGGTCTGGACAAAATCGTATGGGTCACTTCGGCCTATATGGTCATGGTAATGGCTGGGACCCCTATCTTCGGCAAGCTCTCGGATATGTATGGACGTAAACGTTTCTTCATGTTCGGACTGATTGTATTCCTGATTGGTTCAGCACTGTGCGGTACTGCAACCAGTATTACACAACTAAGTATTTACCGGGCAATTCAAGGAATCGGCGGCGGTGCACTAATGCCTATCGCCTTCACCATCGTTTTCGACATTTTCCCTCCTGAAAAAAGAGGAAAGCTGACCGGCCTTTTCGGTGCGGTCTTCGGAATCTCCAGTGTACTCGGACCCTTATTGGGTGCATATATTACCGACTATGTAGGCTGGCAATGGGTATTCTACATTAACCTGCCGCTCGGAATTATTGCACTTTTTCTGATCGCAACTTCTTACAAAGAATCGATCTCTCACGCTAAACAGCGCATCGACTGGGGCGGAGCCTTCACTCTCGTCGGCGCCATTATCTGCCTAATGTTTGCGCTAGAACTGGGAGGCAATCAATACGCTTGGGATTCCAGTGTCATTCTCGGCTTATTCGCCGGCTTCGCTGTACTCTTGCTGGCATTCATCCTCATTGAGAGAGTGGCGGCTGAACCTGTTATCTCGTTCGCGATGTTCAGTAAACGGTTGTTTGCAACAAGTAGTGTGACAGCCTTGTTCTATGGCTCTGCCTTTATCGTAGCCACCATCTACATTCCTATCTTTGTACAGGGCGTATTTGGCGGCTCCGCTACGAACTCTGGACTGATCCTCATGCCGATGATGATCGGTACGGTCGTGGGCAGTCAGACCGGTGGGCTACTTACAACCAAAACCAGTTTCCGCAACATTATGATCCTATCCGCAGTCTGTTTTGTAGCAGGTGTCTACAGTCTAAGCACTTTATCACCAGATACCTCCCGTCTCATGCTTAATGTATTCATGGCCTTAACTGGATTCGGCGTGGGCTTCTCCTTCTCCGTGCTAAGCATGGCAGCTATCCATAATTTCGATATGCGCCAACGCGGTTCGGCAACTTCAACAAGTACTTTTATGCGCTCGCTTGGGATGACGCTGGGGATTACGATCTTCGGTATTATTCAGCGTAACAACTTCACTAGCAGCATTAGCGAAGCTTTTGGCGGAAGTGAGCAGTCAGCAGCCTTCGGCGATCCACGGGCAGCCCTGACACCTGAAGCAAGAGCCAAGATTCCACCTGAAATTTTAGAGAAAATATCTAGTGCACTGTCCTCTTCAATCGCACATACCTTTATGTGGGCCATGATTCCTGCCGTCCTTGGTTTAGTCTTTGTGCTGCTTATGCCAAAAGACCGTCTCACCATTCCGAGTAAAACTGCTCAGGCGTCCGAGGGTAAAAGGTAACGATTATGTCGATGAAATTGGCTATTCTCGGACTATTGCTTGAACGAAACATGCATCCCTATGAAATTACACTAGTCATGAAAGAGCGCTCCATGGACCGGATTACAAAGCTCCAGCTTGGGTCCCTCTACTATGCTGTCGATAAACTTGCACAAGATGGTTATATCGAAGCTTTAGAAGTGATTAGCAGCAGTGATCGCCCTGACAAAACCATTTACGGTATTACTGAGCAAGGTAAAAATTTATTCGAGCAGTTAATTCTACAGCAAATTAAAAAGAACGAGCCCTTCTATCATCCGATGTATATGGCTCTAGCCATGTCCCGTCATGTTGATCAAAACAAGGTGGAGAAGCTGCTCGAAGAACGTATTCGGGAAACCGAACATCAGGTGAATCTGGCTTATCAGGTATATGAAGAACATATTCCTATTGTTCCTCGTTCCGCCCTTCATCTCATGTACGGCACCTATGAACACACCCTTATTGAACTAAAATGGCTACAACGTCTCTATGATGATGTTGTAGCACGCAAGTTGAATGACATTGGAACACCACTTAATACAGAGTAGAGTCCTTAGGACCTCTACTCTTTTTTTCGCTTTTGCAGAGACAATAAATACCACACTAGAATCTAAGCGTGTACAATATGTACGTGTACGCAATCATATTTCCCTAGGAGGAATCACATTGTTGAGAACACTGCCTTTAAACAAGCGCGGTATACCAGCCAGCCGTATTGCTCTAGGTTGTATGGGATTTGGTGGGGGCTGGGATCATGAACCGATTACCGCCGAGAATGTTAAGCAAGGACATGCAGCCGTCGACGCAGCACTATCTATTGGTATCAATATGTTTGATCACGCAGATATTTATACCCGTGGTAAAGCCGAGAAGGTATTCGGTCAAATCTTTAAAGAACGCCCAGGACTCCGCGAAGAAATCATTATTCAATCGAAGTGCGGTATTAAGCTAATGGAGCCTGGAGACAGCTCTAATGTCTTTGACTTCTCAAGCCAGCATATTCTAAGCAGTGTAGATGGAATATTGTCGCGACTAGGAACGGAATATATTGATATTCTGCTGCTCCATCGGCCTGACCCCCTAATGGATCCAGAGGAAGTAGCTTCTGCTTTGCATCAATTAAAGGCAACAGGTAAAGTTCGTCATTTCGGCGTCTCCAATATGAGCACAGCGCAGATCAAAATGCTGCAAGCCTATTGCGATGAACCTTTTATCGTAAACCAGTTACACATGAGCCTAGCCAAGCTCAGCTGGGTCGATGCTGGAATCAGTGTAAACCGTGAACCTTGGAAGGATATTACCTTTCCCGAAGGAACCCTTGAACATTGTCGAATGGAGAACATTCAGCTTCAAGCTTGGGGCCCACTCGCACAAGGCTTATTTAGCGGACGTTCATTAGAGGATCAACCAGAGAATATCGTCCAGACAGCTGCCATGGTTAAACAACTTGCAGATGAAAAAGGAACAACACCCGAAGCCATAGTGCTATCCTGGCTAATGACACATCCGGCAGCTATTCAGCCTGTGATTGGGACTGTGAATCCGCAGCGCATCGCTGCCTGCGCCGATGCGGACAAGCTGGAGCTTACTCGTAAAGAATGGTATGACCTATATGTTAGTTCACGTGGTACTCGTCTTCCCTAACTGAGCCCACAATTAAACTCGCAAGAATTCTTAATAGCCTAATCGTGCCTCTCGCATGATTAGGCTATTTTTAATACTTTCCCCTCCTATGTATCGTTCTCAATTGAGAATAAAAATAGATATCAAGCGATAAACCGAGATAAATAGAGATAAATTAACATTTTTGTTCTTTATAGAGCACAAACGAGACTTATTGACAGTTTTCTTTTCAATTTATTCCATGTATTATTCATTACAGAAGTTGTTCTCAATAAAGAACAATAATAACGAACCAAAGAAACTCAAGACATTGAGGGGAGGTATTCCTCTGAGACCCAGATCAGCAAAAAGAAGACCTAAACGAAAGAAACAAATCGGATTACGTGTTCTGCAATCAGGAATGGCTGTCTCCGTCTTGTTTCTGACTACCTCGCAGCAAGTGGGTAGTACCTATGGTGGTTTTGGAGCTACTACGCAAACCACTAGCACAATTAGCTTTTGCGAAGTATTTCCAAACTCGATCAAGGGGCTTCTAACAGAACTCAAAGATCATATCGAAAGAGCTACTGCTTTAAAAGGATCGCTGCAAAGCTATACCCCTTCAGGCAGTCTCTCAGACGTTTCGGGAATAGAAGGCATGACGCTGGATGAGCTTGATGTCGCAGTGCAAGAGATTTCCACACAAATCTCCGCGCTTCAATCTCAAATCGATGGCGTGAATGAGCAACTGGCCACCAACAGCCAAATTTGGAACGAAATCAATGGTGAGCTGAACGCAGCAGCAGCCGTCCTATTCCAGATTGGAGGATATATGACCTCTCTAGATTCAAACTGTCTAGAAATCAAGGATGAACAATTCTTCAGAGAGCTGCAAAGCAGCCTGAATCAAAGCGGTGTAATCTCTGAATCCCTGAATGCTTCCTTAAAGGGAGTCATCCAATATCTAAACTCCATACACGACATCGGGCTTCCATTTGCTTCGGTAGTGACCAGTGATGTATATGGACAACCCGAGTTACGCAACGAGGCGTTTCAGCAGCCGTTACCTTTCCTGATTCCTTTTAGTCAGCCGGCCGGAAATATCTCTAGCGAACTTACCTCCACTTATGAAAATCTCAATACTGAAATGAATGGTCTTAAAGAATCGGCTACTTCAGGAATCAGCAATCTTCAGAGTCAGCTCCAATTGATCAGTCAAACCCGTGAACAACAATTGGAAGCACTTGAGAAAGCCCGACTAGAGGCGCTGGAACAAACGAAGAAAGAAGAAGAACGTTTGGCACTGGAGAAAAAAGAAAAGCAAGAAGCTGAGGACAAAGCGAAAGCTGAAGCTGAGGAGAAAGCAAAATCGGAAGTGACTCCACCGACAGGTGAAGCTGCTCCAGAGAAAATAAATAAAGAACAGCCTGAAGCCCCAGCCACTAACCCGGTCGTTCCGGAAATTGGTGAAGAGCTAACGATTCCAAAAGATGTACCACAGCAAGCGGTTCCTCAGGAGGCGCCAAAAGCGGAAGATACAACCACTTCCCCACCGGTAGCAACACCAGCCCCTTCGGACCCTCAACAAGTTAAAGGTGGCGAATAATATGCGGATTAAAAAAATGATCAACAATACATTATCGAGCATCATGCTTGTGATATTCATTCTGCTGGTGGTAGCCGTAGTTTTATCAAAGGCCTCCGGCGGTGAACCTGCCTTCTTCGGATACCAGATCAAATCGGTACTCTCAGGTTCGATGGAACCAGGGATTCAAACCGGATCGATTGTCGCTTTAAAACCCGGAGGAGATATGAATCGCTTCAAAAAAGGCGATGTGATCACCTTTAGAAATGAAGAAAACCTGCTCATTACTCACCGTGTTGTAGAAGCAACAATGAACAACGCTACTGGTGAAGCCATGTATCGCACGAAAGGCGATAACAATGATGCGCCCGATATGAACCCTACCAGTTCCACGAATGTTGTAGCTGAGTATACCGGGGTCACCGTACCTTACGTAGGTTACGCTATGAATTTCGCAGTTTCCAAAGCTGGAAGTGTTGTGCTCATGATCGTACCAGGCTTGATGCTCCTGCTCTATGCCCTGTATTCATCATGGAAGGCTGTAGCTGCACTCGAAAAGAAAAATGCTGCTATACTTCCCACCTCTCCACCTCCAACTGAAATACAGTAATCCGTTGATTGTCCGCTTCCGCTTACGAACCGGAAGTTACAATATATAACTTTTATAAAAAACCACAAAAACCGAGGAGGAATTTTAATTATGGGTATCAAAAAAACATTGGGTCTTGGCGTAGCATCTGCAGCACTGGGTTTATCATTGATTGGTGGAGGAACTTTCGCTTACTTTAGCGACACTGCACAAAGCACCGCTACATTCGCAGCAGGTACACTGGATTTGAACTCTGATCCTTCTGTTATCGTTGATTTGAAGGATCTGAAGCCAGGCGATACGATCAAAAGAGACTTCAAACTAAAAAATGACGGTACACTTGATATCGGTTCGATCCTCCTCAAAACAGCTACCTCTATTAATGATGTAGGTGGTAACAACGGCGCTAACGATTTGGCAAAATCCATCAAAGTTAAATTCCTGGTGAATAAAGATAAAAGCGGCATCTTACCTGGTAGTGAAGAGAAAGTAGTTTGGGAAACTACCCTGGCCGATTTGAAGACTCAGACACCGGATCTCGTAAAAAATACTGGACTTGATGCAATCTGGGGTACTAGCGAAGCATCTGGAATTAAGGCCGGCACAAATGATAGCTTCACCGTTCAATTCGAATTTGTTGATAACGGCCAAGAGCAAAACTACTTCCAAAAAGATTCATTAACTCTGACTTGGGATTTCGTAGGTAAGCAAACTGCTGGATCCGCTAAATAATCTAATAAGTCTTCCATTCGAAGAGCAGCAGATTCTTATTCCGGAAAGCGGATAAGTAGATGCTGCTCTTCTCTTTACAATAAACTTTGTCGAATTTATTGATATTTGCTATACTAATAACAAAAATTACGGAGGGGCGTCAGCATAGTGCCACAAAATATGGGCCAACGTATCCAGCATCTCCGCCTAGAAAAGGGATTGTCCCTATCTGAGCTTGCGGACAGAGCGGATGTTGCTAAGTCGTATCTTAGCAATGTGGAGAGAAACATCCAATCCAATCCTTCAATCCAGTTTATCGAAAAGATCGCCGATGCGCTTCAGGTATCCATCCACGCTTTGCTCTATGGAGAACCTAATGATGCTGAGGAGTCACCTTTAGATTCGGAATGGTTCCGATTGGTGCAGGAAGCTATGGCCTCAGGCATAAGCAAACGCGAATTCAAGGAGTTTCTGGACTACCAGAAATGGCGCCTTGATCAGAAGGATTAATATTCCACCTGACCTGATAAGATCCTCTTCTACTCATACTATTAAACATAAGCGCCTTCGCCTCCTAACATGGATTGCGAAGGCGTTTTATATTCTAGTAAAATATAAGGACTATTTATCTTGTATACTTTCTTATATACCGAAAAAGGGCCCAGCGAGTTATCGCTGGGCCCTTTTTCAAAATATAACGCACTAAATGTATTACTGCACGGCTTGCACAGTCTTCTCATGAAAGAAGCGACGAATTTCATCTGCTTTTATGCCAGCCTTCTTAGCTGCTAATAATAAATGGACCCACTCTACGTCTAGATCAATGACCTGCTGTTCTCTGTTGCTTCCCTGGTTGGACTTGTCCAAAAAATCTCCTCCTAAGATTTTAGTCCCCAGGCAATCCGGCTGTCATAGTATTTCTACCTTAGACCCGCGACTTTGTGCCCCTGCCTTTCGGCAGGTTTACCTTTTACTGGACCCTTTACACGAAAGGATCTACTTTGAAATATATGAAAATCGCTAACTGCAATAACATTATACTATACTAAAGTGGAAAAGTGTGTCGATTTCTGATTAGTTTTTCCATTAAAAAACAAAAAATAGAAGCGCTTTTGTGCGATATCTTGTCCTATTAACACGATACTCGTCCCATTCATAAAATTAATTAAGCCAATATAATGATACTTCCTTCCCTATTAGTTAAAAATAAGGATATTAGAATCATTTTAGTGGGCCTTAGGAATGGGTAATGAGAAGAAACAGCGTTCTTTTCATTAGAACAAGCTAACCCATACCATTTTGCGAACGTATTGGACGAAAGAATGAATTGATTACACGTGTGGAAAGTAGCACAATAAGATGAGAAATGAAACCGCAATCATCACAGCTCCAGTAAGCGTTGACACAAAATGTCACGTATGGAGTTCATCCGTTAAGGAGGATGTATTCATGGCAGCCAAAGAGCCCTATAACGAATCCATTTGGAGTAAGTATTACGGACCCAATTTAGGCTACATTCAAGAAAGATATGAACAGTTTGTGAAAGATCCTTCCACCGTAGAGAATAATTATCGCGAGCTTTTTACAAATTCGGGTCCCCCACCCCTAACACCGGATAGCGAACCGGCTCCACAGCCTCGCATTTCGGGAGACACCGAATGGCTTAGAAAGGCAGTAAGAGCTTCCAAGCTAATCGCTAATATTCGTATATATGGCCATATGGCCGCTGATATTGATCCGCTTGAGCGCGATCACAATCCCATGGCTAAATATCTTGAACTCGAAACCTATGAGCTGACTCGTGAGGATCTGCTCGCACTACCTGCCACGCTCATTTGGGAGAATGCGCCGAATGATGTGCATACCGGATGGGATGCAGTTCAGCGTATGCGTCAGGCTTACACCAAGACAATCGCCTATGAATTCGGGCATGTGCATGAAGAACAAGAACTGAAATGGTTGAACAGACAGGCAGAATCCACAAGCTCACCAGCGCCTTTAAATAATGCAGAACGTAAAGAGCTGCTAAACCGCCTGATCCAAGTAGAGCAATTCGAAACCTTCCTTCACAAAACCTTTGTGGGTCAGAAGCGTTTCAGCTTGGAAGGCAATGACGCTCTCGTACCGATGCTGGATGAAATCGTACGCGCTGCTGCGCATGACGGCGCAGAGCATATTCTGATGGGCATGGCGCATCGTGGTCGCCTCAACGTTCTTGCACATATTTTGGGCAAACCTTATGACATTATATTTTCAGAGTTTCATCATTCTCCGAACAAGGAGCTGTTCCCTTCCGAAGGCTCTACAGGCATTAACTATGGCTGGACGGGTGATGTGAAATACCATCTGGGTGCAGATCGCGCTGTCCGTGAAGGAGAAACCGTACGCACAAGAATAACACTAGCGAATAACCCAAGTCACTTGGAATTCGTCAATCCTGTCGTGGAAGGCTTCACTCGTGCTGCTCAAGAAGATCGGAGCACAGCCGGATTGCCGAAGATTGATACCAGTAAAGCTATGGCGGTACTGATGCATGGCGATGCTGCTTTTCCAGGTGAAGGGATTGTTGCAGAAACACTTAATATTGGCAAACTTCAAGGTTATCAGAATGGCGGGACGATCCATATCATTGTTAATAACCGGATCGGCTTTACGACAGAAAGCGAAGACTCCCGTTCAACGCATTATGCGAGTGACATCGCCAAAGGATATGAAATTCCAATTATCCATGTCAATGCTGATGATCCTGAGGCCTGTATATCAGCAGTTCGTTTAGCTAGTGCATATCGCAATCAATTCAAAAAAGATTTCGTTATTGATCTCATCGGCTATCGTCGTCATGGACATAACGAAATGGATGATCCTGAAACTACACAACCTATCGTGTACGGTAAGGTACGCAATCATCCAACCGTTTACAAGGTGTACGCGGAGCGGCTACAGCGTGAAAAAATTCTTACAGCTGAAGATGTACAAAAGATGCACGTTGAAACAGAAGGCGTATTGCAACGTGCGTACGATAGTATGAAGGAAGGCAATCACAAGAAAAAAGAACCAAAAGCCTTCATTCCTCTTCATACAGATCGCTCAGCGGCAGGCACTACAGCCGTACCGATCTCCAGTCTGCAAGAGATTAATCGTGAGCTACTGAGCGTACCTGATGGATTCCAAGTCTATCCGAAACTGGAGCGAATTCTGCAGCGTCGCAAGGACGCACTGAATGAGGGTGAAAAGGTCGACTGGGCACTCGCTGAGTCCCTCGCCTTCGCAACCATCCTGAAGGATGGAACGCCAATTCGACTTAGCGGTCAGGATGCACAGCGCGGCACCTTCGCACACCGCCATCTGGTGCTGCACGACAGCAAGACAGGAGAATTATTCTCTCCGCTTCATCAGCTAAGTAATTCTCGCGCTTCCTTTGGCGTATATAACAGTCCGCTATCTGAAGCTTCTGTGCTAGGCTTTGAGTATGGTTATAATGTGTTCGCACCAGAAACCTTCGTCATCTGGGAAGCACAATATGGCGACTTCGCCAATGCAGGTCAGGTTATATTTGATCAGTTCATTGCCGCTGGACGTGCGAAATGGACGCAGCGCAGCAATCTCGTCGTCATGTTACCGCATGGCTACGAGGGACAGGGACCCGAGCATTCCAGTGGTAGATTGGAACGCTTCCTACAGTTATCCGCGGAAGAGAACTGGACCGTTGCTAACTTGACCACTGCTTCTCAATATTTCCATGTCTTGCGGCGCCAAGCTGCTTTATGTGGACAGGAAGACGCTAAACCACTGGTGATTATGACGCCGAAGAGTCTCATTCGTAATCCGCGCAGCACATCTGCCGGAACTGAGCTCGCTTCCGGACAATTCCAGCCTGTGTTAGCTGAGCCTCTGCTAGGCCAGAAGCCAGGTGAGGTCAAACGTCTAGTAGTCTGCAGCGGTAAAGTAGCTATCGACATCCAAACAGAGCTAGAAGCTGCTTCAGACAAAGATTGGTCATGGCTACATGTACTGCGCTTAGAGCAACTCTATCCGTTCCCAGAACATGAACTGAGTGCTCACTTAAGCTCCTTCACATCCCTTCAGGAAATTGTCTGGGTGCAAGAAGAGCCGAAGAATATGGGCGGATGGAGTTATACCGAACCTCGGTTACGGGCCATCGCACCGCAAAACACTAGCGTGAGATATATCGGACGTCCTGAACGTTCCAGTCCTGCGAGTGGTTATGCAGATGTTCATAGCTTTGAACAGCGTAGAATTGTTTCAGAGGCCCTAAAAGCAAATTCACAAGTACAAACAGCTGTACCGTCCTCTTAAGAGGACGGTATCACAATAGCGTAAACCATTATGTTTGGGGAGGTAACGGCCTGTGTCAGAAATCTTAGTACCCGATCTGGGAGAATCTATATCCGAAGGAACCATCTACAAATGGCTGGTTAAAGAAGGCGACACGGTAGGTCAAGGTGATGTGCTTGCTGAGTTAGAGACGGATAAAGTGAATTTGGAAATTAGTGCGGAGGTGGAGGGTGTCATCTCCTCCATCCTACGTCAAGCGGGCGAGAACGTAGCCGTTGGCGAAGCCATCGGCATCATTGGAGCCGCTAGCGGCAGTACACCGCAGGCCGCTGAGAGCAAAGCGCCTGAAGCGGCACCGGCAAGCGGCAGCGCAGCAGCCGCACCTGTAGCAGCGCCCGAAGTCGCTGTAGCGGGTGGCGAAAGCCCCGCTGCACTGGCATCGCCGGGCGCACGCAAGCTGGCACGGGAGCGCGGCATCGACCTCGGCGATGTTAGCGCCCGTGATCCTATCGGCCGGATTGGTCAGGCCGATGTGTCGGGTCATGGTGCAGCAGCGCCACAGGCCGCTGCACCGGTAGCTCCGGCGGCACAAGCCAAGCCGGAGCCAGCGAAGCCGGCTGCGAGCAAAGCCGCGCCGGAGGATGGCAAGAACGTGGAGCGCAAGCGCATGTCGCGCAGACGGCTCACGATTGCCAGCCGCTTGGTAGAAGCGCAGCAGACCGCAGCCATGCTGACCACCTTCAACGAGGTGGACATGACAGCGATCCTCGACATCCGCAAGCGCCGCAAGGATGCTTTTAAAGAGAAGCATGAAGTAGGACTAGGCTTCATGTCCTTCTTCACCAAAGCCGTGATCGGTGCGTTGAAGACCTACCCACTGCTGAATGCAGAGATTGACGGTGAAGATCTGATCGTTAAGAAATTCTACGATATCGGTATTGCCGTTGCAGCTAAGGAAGGTCTGGTGGTTCCGGTTGTCCGTGACGCAGATCGCCTTAGTTTCCCGGAAATCGAACGTCAGATTGGCGAACTCGCTTCCAAGGCACGCGCTAATACACTTAGTCTCTCCGAGCTTCAAGGCGGTACGTTCACTATCACCAACGGCGGTGTATTCGGTTCCCTATTATCCACCCCGATTCTGAATACCCCTCAAGTAGGTATTCTAGGGATGCATAAGATTCAATTGCGTCCAATTGCACTGGATGAAGAAAGAACCGTTAACCGTCCAATGATGTATATCGCCCTTTCCTACGATCACCGGATCGTTGACGGCTCTGAAGCGGTTAGCTTCCTTGTCAAAGTGAAGGAATTACTGGAAGATCCAGAAGCACTGCTGCTGGAAGGCTAACCCTGATCGATCTTTCGACTTAAGAATATAAAGAAGGTATCCCTAAAGCTTCGCATTAGGGGTACCTTCTTTTATATCTGAATCAACTCTCCCATATCCTCTTCCTTAATTGCATTCTCTACAACTAAAATCCGTAAAAACGTTTATTTCCACTAATCTAACCAGCAATAGCTGTATTAAATACAACTACAGGGCTTATATAAACGTATTAGTTAACTTTAATTGTACAAAGTACAACTAACTTAGCGCATGCAACTACAAAACTACAAGAATCTACTTCAGCAGCTCCCCAGCCACCTGCAGAAATTGCTCCTTACTCAAAATCTTATCTCCGTAGCTGCTGAGTGTATAATACGCATCCTGCTTCTCGTTATACCAATTCAGATAATCGTAGCTGACCTCTTCCTTCACTACTTTGTTATAGATCACTTCTGTGCCTGCCACCATAATCTTATCCGCTTGATTCTCCGGTTCTTGCTCCACGAACACTTTCCCGCCACGCATGATCGATGCAGAGATACCTATATGAGCGTTATCCTTGGAATAAGTAGCGCTTATCCATCCGGGCTCCGACCACGGTATAGCCATCATGAATAACTTACCGCTCCCCCTCTCTTTATTGGCTTGGGCAGTAAGATCTTCTAACGTCTCCTGATATAGAGAACTTTTCTTCTCCGCATCCGTAGTCGGATGATTAGGGTTTATAACCCCATATTCAAAAGCATACCCTGCTGCCAATGCAGGAAGCATCGGCGCCCCTGTCCGTTTGATTTCCTTCAAAAAATCAGAATATGCGCCTATCCGCTGCTCTTTATACTTAAAGGACAATTCTGTTGCCAAGGCTGCTGCACCTGCATTATTGTTCACAAGATAGGCGATCAATTCTCCCGGTTTAGCGAAAGCATCTACTTTCTGTGCATACTTATCATAGGAGGCTACTCCTGCAGATTCATTCGGCGCAACATGCTGAACCTTTACTACGCCTTCACTATTGCGGATCTGTATATATTCCGCTGCAGCATAAGCTGTCACTGAGATCATCAGGAACAAGGCTAACATACTGGCAATTGTCGTTGTTTTATTCATCGTCTTCAGCGAGAGCGAGAATGATCGCTTTTGCTCTGATATGCCACGGATATGTCCCATAACCTTCTCTTCTACATCGATCTCACCCAGAAGTTCATTCCCGGCTGAGGCATAAATTATATTTTGGTATTCATCGCTGATTGTGGTTCGTTCCATCTGATCTCCTCCTCCAATTTCATAGCTTCCTGCACCTTCCGCTTGATCCGATTCATTCTCTTCGTCAGTGCATTGGGACTGACCCCAAGAATTTCGCTTATCTCCGCATAAGTTTTTTCCTCGAACACCCGCAGAATAAGCATATTCCTCTCTTCCAGCGACAACTGTGCTAAAGCGGCTGACAATGAGGGATTAAACAACCGATCATCCAGCTCTTGTTCAGGACTTGCAGACATAAATTCAGGCTTGAAGATACTCATGACTCGCTTTTGCAAATGCCGTCTGCGCAGCAGGTTTAAGCAATGATGATACGCGATTCGATAGAGCCATGCCGAGAAATGCATCTGCGACTTGTATTGATGGATAGATTGATAGCCTTTTACCAAAATATCCTGAACTGCGTCCTCCGCATCCTGCTTGTTTTCTAACAAACGATAGCAATAGTGGTAGATTGGCGTTTGGAAAGCTCTAACGATAAAAGCATACCGTTCGATATTGCCCTTTTGAATACTAATGATGAACTCTTCCAGCTCCTTTGGGTCTAGCGAATCCTGTGGCGTTGTAAGCACCTCCTTAACCTTTATATCTTCTATAACACTTGGGCAGCGAAAAAAGTGCCTATGCAAACCGAACTATTCTCCCAAATTCACTCCAATTATACACATGTAGAGGCTAATAAGAGCTATACAGTCCGTAACCCTAGCAGAATGAGCCAAAAATCAATAATAGCTGCAATACGGACCGTGTTTCTGTAATATTCTCCAATGAGTAATTCATTCTGAATTCAGATCACCTTAGTTTTTTTGTTTCACATGCTCCACGGACTACTGCCCGCCAATAGAAAAAAGACGTACAACTGTTGTCAGTTTGTACGTCTTTGTTTAATTTATTGTCTTTTTACCTTTAAGCCGTCCGTTCTGTAGCTTTGAGCCGAAGCGCTTTCTTCTCTTTCGCTTTCTCCACCGGAGGTTTTAGCGAAATCGCGATGATACAGGCCAGAAGACACAAGAGACCAAAGATCACGAAGGTAGGTTTAAACCCGCCCAGGAAGACGGCGATGAACGAACCGGAAAGGGCTCCAATACCGAAACCTTGATATACGATTCCATAGTTCTTACTGTGATTCTTAAGACCAAAGAAGTCACTGACAATTGCCGGGAACACTGTAATGTTACCCCCGAAGCAGAATGCAATGGCAGCTACACAAGTGAAGAACAGTCCGAAATTCAGCGTCGCATAGCTAAGGGTCAACATAGCGGCTGCCGTTACTGCAAGCGAAGCGCCAACCAGCTTCAAACGGCTCATTTTGTCAGACAAGGCACCCAAGATCAAACGTCCTGCTGTATTAAAAATTGCGATCATCGCTACGGCATTAGCTGCCGTCTGTACATCAAGTCCAGCCAGCTGCACACCGATGTCTTTTACAATACCGATCAAATACAAACCACACATACAAGCGGTAAAGAAAATAATGAATAACAGATAAGCTTCTTTCGTGCGTAGCATTTCTTTTACCGTGTAGTCTTTTGGTTTAGCGATAGTCGATGTTGCTGTTGCACCCAGTGATGCCGCTTGTACTGGAGCTTCTCTGACGAGTAAGGAACCGATTACAATCATCACCATAACAATCATGCCCCAATACATAAACGTATTAGACACACCCACCGAGTCGATCAAACTACCATTGATATATTTAAAAATCAAGCTTCCCGTTCCGTAAGCACCCACGGACACACCGGAGATTAAGCCTTTATTATTCGGAAACCATTTAATTAAGTTAGATAATGAAGTGATATAAGCTGTTCCGTCTGCAAAACCAACGATTACACCAGCCAATACATAGAACATTAGAAGCGAATTCGCCTGAGAGCTAAGAATCAATCCTAGACCAAGCACAATCCCTGCGGCGGCAGTTAACCGACGAAGACCAAAACGATCCTGCAATTTCCCTGCGAACAAAGTCGCAAAAGCGAGTGCAAAGCTCGTGATCGAAAACGTAATCGAAACAGAATTAAGCTCCCACCCGAATTTTGTTACCAGATGTGCATTGAACAAGCTCCATGTATAAATGGTACCTAGACCCATCTGCATAATTACTGTTCCTAATACGATAAGCCACCGTTTGGCGTTTTTGTTGTCCATCGTCGAAGTCATGGTCTATTCCTTCTTTCCCTCTCGTGATCTGCTACAAGAGCTTCTATTGCCTCTTTATTGTAGCTAAACCAGCGGATGTTGAGAGAAATCTGGCATGAGATGACGAAAATGAAGAATGAACTGCATTTATAGGCGCATGATCTGCCTGAATTCCTTTACCTTGCTTCGACTTACCGGCACCTCAAACTCCAAATCATGCAGGCGCAGCAAGTATGTATTGTTGAACCAAGGGATGATTTCCTTGATTTTGGACAGGTTAACGATATAGGAACGATGGCAGCGAAAAAAACGATCCTCCGGCAGTCGATTATAAAAATCGCTGATGCTGAGCGCCATACTATACTCCTCACCTTTAGTTATTACGCTCGTACTTTTCTCTTGTGCGGAGGCGTAATAAATATCATCAGCATTCACTACGATAATCTTTTCATTTTTCCACAGATTCACTTTATCACTAACTGGATTACGTTCCTCTTCCCCCTGTCTTCCGCGAGCAGCGAACGCCCCCTCTAGCTTGTGCAGCATAGCCTTAATACGAACCTCACTGTAGGGTTTAAGAATATAGTCAAACGCTTCAATCTCAAATGCCTCGGCGGCATGCTCCTTATACGCAGTAATAAACACTATATAAGGTTTTACCGAGAATCTGCTAATATTCTGAGCCAGCAGTACTCCGTCGATCGAGGGTATGTTAATGTCTAGAAAAATCACATCTACCGTCTCAACCTGTAAAAATTTGAGTGCATCCAGCCCATCTTCAAATTGTGCGGCAATGTCGATCCCACTGTGAGTTTCTATTAAATAAGCCAGTTCCTGTCTTGCTAGCTCTTCATCCTCCACGATAATTGCTCTCATAGACCCTCCTTTTTGACATCAAAATAAATGTTCGTCCCTTTATCGAGCCTCTGAATCGTAAGACCAGTTCCATAGATGAGCTTGACCCGTTGATGTACATTAAACAGTCCGATCTTATTCTCCGGCATATCGCCAGCATAGACCTTCTCTATGGTTTCTTTGCTGATGCCAGCTCCGGTATCCCGAATGCCAACTCGCACATTATCGCCTTGATCTTTTACAGAAATCGTTACGGTTCCCGTCCCTCGTACCTTCAGTATGCCATGTATGATCGCATTCTCTACAAGCGGCTGAATGATCAGACTCGGAATCCGAACCTGAACCTCATCAATATCATAGAGGACATTAAGCCGGCTTCCGAAGCGCGCTTTTTCAATCTCTACGTATTGTTGAACCTGTTGCAGCTCGCGCTTAATATCAATGAATTCATCCGTTAGCTCCAGATTGTATCTCATATAACCGGACAGATTCACGATCAGCTCGCGCGCCTTATCCGGGTTAATCCGAATCGAGGACGCAATCGCGTTCAGCGCATTGAACAGAAAGTGTGGGTTAATGCTTGTCTGCAGCGCCTTTAGCTCTGCTTTGTTCGCCATTTCTTTAATGCCCTCAACCCGCGATACTTCCATTAGCGTAGAGATCATTTGCGACAAGCCTACAGCCATAGCTTGTAGAGAATAAGTGATCTTGTGGGCTCTGGTGTAATAGATTTTGAGCGCTCCCGTCACTTCGCCTTTTTCCTTCAATGGAATAATAATCAGCGATTTAATCTCTGGATTCACATAATCACTATCGTCGTTACGGATCGTAATTTCACCACTGGACAACGTCACCTTAGTTTCTTCACTTATAATTTCATTGGTCGTAGTATAGTCCTCTTCCCCAACACCAACGTAAGCGAGAATAAGTCTTGTATCCGAAATAGCTACAGCGTCTGCACCGATATCTTCTTTGATAATTTGGCAGATGGTACGAAGCGACTCGGGATTAATATTGCGAAAATAAGGCAAGGTCTTATTGGCAATATCCAGTGCCAGCTTGGACTGCTTCGCCGCAATCCGTTCCTTTTCACCTTCCACACTCTGCACTAGCATGACAATCAGACCGACACTAATCTGGCTCATAATCATCGGAAAAGCAATTTTGGACACGATATCCACACCCAGCGACGACGGTTCGGCCATCACTAGAATGAGCAGCATCGTCAGGGCTTCACAGGCCATCCCGGCCAAAATACCGGCCATCCAGCGACGTTCACCAGAAGTGCGGCGGTATATTACCCCTGACACAATCCCTGCGGTAATACTCGTAATCAGACAAGGAAGAGAGGTTACCCCTCCGATATCAATTAAAAAACGGTGAACCCCTGAGATGATGCCTGTTATGAGTCCTACCCATGGCCCGAACAAAATCCCACCAGACACGATGGCGATAATTCGTACATTCACAAGCGAGCCTTCCACATTAATGCCACTATAGGTACCGAAGATGGCAAATAAACTGAATATCGTCGTCGCTATGGCAAGCTCCTGCGGGGCGTAGGTTCCTTTTTGAAAAATCTCTTTAAACCGCGGCAGACGAGTCAGCACGAACAGACACATCAGCAGTAGTGCAGCTCTTTCGAATAATTGCAGTAAAATCGTAAACGTATATTGCACGGTCTCCGCCTCCAAAGGACTAGATGTCGACTTATTATAAAGATAGTTCATGCCTCTGTCCATTCAGCCTATCCTTTAATACCTCTATTGAAACTCTTGTTGTATGATATGAACAGAATAAAAACATACATATACGGAGTTGGGCAGTTTGCAAATATTAGAACACGAGGCAGATATCATACAGCTTGTACAAAATGATCCCTGGATGATGGATATATTAGAAAATGCTAGATCGCTGCAGTTACCTGACTGGTGGGTTTGCGCTGGCTTTGTGCGTGCAAAAATTTGGGACACCCTTCATGGCTTCGAAGAACGGACACCTTTGCCAGATGTTGATGTTATTTATTATGACGACAGCAATCTTCAAGAGGAAGTGGAGAAGGATTGGGAGGCGAAGCTAAGAGATTTAAACCCCAATGTTCCCTGGTCTGTTAAAAATGAAGCAAGAATGCATACCGTCAATCAACTTCCACCTTATACATCAGCTGTTGATGCGATATCCAAGTTTCCGGAAACCGCCACAGCACTTGGACTCTCCTTAGATCCAACAGGTAAAATCATCCTAGTCGCTCCACACGGAATTTCCGATGTTATTCATGTAGTATTACGACCTACCCCACATTTTACTGAAAACCCGAGCTTACTCCCTATTTATGAACAACGCGTTATTAAAAAGAACTGGCAGGCGACGTGGAAACAGTTGCAGATCAGCACTACCTAAAATAACAAAAAGCAAGCCCCTAATATAGCAGGGCTTGCTTTTCTGGTTTTATTACACCGCCAAATCGATACCTACTACACCAACGACATCTCCCTGACGATTCTTAATCGCTCTGGATAATGTAACACAAGAACGCTTCGTAATCGCTGATACATAAGGCTTCGAGACATATTCACCTTCATTTATGGCCCCATTCCACCAATCACGTCGCTTGGCATTCAAGAGGCCAGCCGCTGGCTCAGAATAGATAAAGGTCCCATCCGTCCGATTGGACCAAATGGCTTGTACATCCGGATTTTTTTTAATGTAAGAGGTCAAAATACCTTGATGAACTTCAGTATCTGGGTCGTACAGTTCTTCCTTAGCTGAAATTGTCTCCAAGAGACTCTGCATTTCTTTAAGCCGGGCAGCATATTGGCTCATCTCGATTTCTTCTCGGGCTGCTATGCTGGTAACCGATTGCTGCAACGATTGCGACTCCGCTAACAGATTAGCACTGACTTCGTTCAGCTGCCCGATCTGGCTCCGCTGCCGTGTCACCTGTTCCAGCGTAAGATCGACATTGGCAATCGTCTCATTCACGATAGCCACTGCCCCACTCAGCTCCGTCGTCACTTCAACAATCAGCTTGCCCTGCTTCGCGGCAGCATCGATGGTTTCTGTTACGGCGCTGCCTACCTCATCGACTCTCGACGCGATATCATCGAGTCGAAGCTTCACAGTGCCGACCTCGTTCACCCCACGTTCCACTGAAGCTTGCTCTTTCGTCACGGATTCCAGCACCTGCTGTACTCCGTTATTAATGTCGAGCAAGATGCCAGAGGAACGGTCTACCGAGCTCTTGCTTTGATCAGCCAGCTGCCGAATCCGGCTGGCCACCACCGCAAATCCGCGGCCCTGTTCCCCGGCCCGGGCCGCTTCTATAGAAGCATTAAGCGCTAGCAGTGAGGTCTCATCCACAATTCCGTTAATAAGCGTATTGATCTCTTCTACCATCGCAATATGATTACTCAAGATAGTAAACTTAGCTAACATGTCCCCGCTCTGCATCTGTAAATCCTTCATCACAGCATCTGCGATGCTCAAGGAATCAACCATGGTTGTCATTCCCTGACGAGCATATTTCATATTTGACCCCAGTCTCTCCGTCAACTCTTCGATATGTGCTGTAACGGATGCTACTCCGCCCATTGTCTGATAAGCACCTTCAATATTAGCTTTAGCTTCGTTACTGCGAATCCGCAAATCCATCTCGTATTCATGTGAATAATCTGCTGTCCGCTGCAGCTCTTCTGTATGACGACTGATTTCTTCGAGTGCACCATGCAGTCGGTCCGAAGTAACTACAATCTCATTGCCAAGCAGCTCAACTTTATTCTGCGACTCCTTCAGCAGCGCTTCTTTGCGGTAACCGTAGCGGGACAAATTTAGTAGGACCCAGCCTAGAGAAGCCATAAGCAGGATGATTACCAGCTTATGAATCCAGAACATGTCTATCAACAAACTGTAAACACTGACAAGGAGCAACAGGACGACTACAAAAATCTGGCTTCGACGAATCTGCATCATTATTCCCACTCCACTCGATTGATGTTATGTATTCTAACATTATATCAGCAGAGTTAATTAAAGGAAATACTTTCTATACTATTCCTTTTCGATCAGTCTTTCCACACGCAAATCCATATCCCTGGAGGACTTACACCAACGTAACCGTAATATACGAATATATTTGGAGATAATTGGTCGAGAGGGAATCCGTAATTATTGTCGAATATATAAGCAAATTGCCACTGGAAAAGAGGAACACATTATGCATACTACATCTCAAACTCCTCGTCAGACCCATTGGAATCGCGTGCTGCTTAATGCATTCTGGATCATCCTGATTGTGGATTTAAGTATTCATATGTTTGTTTCTCAATGCCTATGGGGCCAACATTCGGATACCCTAACCATGGGAGAGTTTATTACTCAGTCGCTGATTCCTGATTCCATCATATTGACTTTGATCATTATTCTGGAACTTATCTATAGATGGAAACCCCTATGGTCAGAGCTAGCTATTACAGTAGCGAGCCATTTATTTGCGCTTCTGATTATCATCAATCTCAATGATGAACTGTATGTAATGTCATTAATTATGCTGCTGCCGCTGCTTGTATCCATGATCTATATGAAGTCTAGTTATATGATAGCCTCTTCTGCTGTTTGTCTACTGTACACGATCATTTTATTCATCAAGGCATCTAATCACGGATATGTCCCCATCACCCAAACTATCATTATTGTTCTTATTTTTGCCGCTACTGCTTTAGCAGGCTTTGCAGTCATCGGTCGTGGGCGTGATTTGATGCGATCGCTGGAGAACTCTGTAAAGTCAGAACAGGAATTACGCATTCAGAATATAATCATGGATCGGCTATCCAAGATCGATCCTCTGACGGACCTTTATAATCATAAGACGTTTCATGAATACTTAGGATGGCTGATCGATCATCAGCAGAGTAATCCATTTCCCATGCAGCTAGCCGTTATGGACATCGACAACTTCAAAAAAGTAAATGATTCCTATGGGCATTCCGTTGGAGATATCGTATTACAAAAGGTTGCAGCGATCCTCCTCGAGCATGTCGGTCCTGATGATTTCGCGGCTCGCTTTGGCGGGGAAGAATTTGTCGTCATTCTGACTTCTAAAACCCTTGATCATTCTCATGAGATTATGAAGCATATTCTAACGTCCATCTCCGATACCCCCTTTGCGGAAATGAACGATAAAAACGTAACCGTCAGTATCGGTATGCACGATTTTATAGGAACAGATTCCAAAAACTCTACATTTCAGAAAGCAGACGATGCACTTTACGAGGCTAAGAACACCGGGAAGAACAAAATCGTAATCAGCTAAAGACCGAACACAAGCAAAAACGCCTTCGACGTCCCTAATGGACGGTAAGCGTTTATGCGAGAAATATAATGATAATATATAGCGTGAGACTTATAAATTCTTATATTTGAACAAATAAGCCCACGGATCTTTTCACGGGCTTGTTTGTGTTCATCTGTTTGAATCTGACTGCTAAATCCCATAGCGCCTCTGTGTTTCCAAAAGCTCTACGACTGCCTGCTTCGGCACAGGTCTGCTAATCAGGTAGCCTTGAACCTTGTCGCAGCCTAATTGCTTGAGCAAATCCATTTGAATAACCTCTTCTACACCCTCTGCTACAACTTTTAGTCCCATATTATGCCCCAACTGTATAATGGACTGCACAAAAGACTGGCTGTTAGCTTTTTCTGAGAGTGAATCAATAAAGGTTTTATCCATCTTGAGCGTTGAAATCGGCAATTGCTGCAAATAGCTAAGTGATGAGTAGCCCGTTCCGAAATCATCCAAGGCGATACTAATGCCCTTAGATTTAAGAAACTGCAGCTTACCCAGAATACTCTCAAATGATTTCATAAAAATAGACTCCGTGATTTCCAGCTCAAGACAGCTTGGATTTAGGCCACTTACTGCCAGACTATCCTGTACCATCTCGATAAAATCGTTCTGGAATAGCTGAATAATCGAAATGTTGACCGATATTTTATAAGGAACACCTGTACGATCTTGAATACCTTTCATAAAAACGCAAGATTCGCGAAGCACCCATTCACCAATATCGATGATCAGTCTGGAATCCTCAGCAATTTTTATAAACGAAAGTGGAGATACAGAACCAAGCGATGGGCTGTTCCAACGAATTAAAGCTTCAAAGCCTGAGATGAATCCGGATTCGATATCCATCTGGGGCTGATAGTTCAGTTCAAATTCATTATTGTTCATTGCACTGCGCAAATGTTTCTCTATATTCATTCGTTCATTAAACGCTGTATGCATCGATTTGTCATAGACTACATAAGTTCCCTTGCCATCCTCTTTAGCACGGTACATCGCCACATCCGCATTACTCAAAATTTGCTCGGCCGTCTCCCCATCCTCTGGATAAAAGGAAATTCCGATGCTTAGCGAGACGTACAAATTACTCTCTCCTATTAAAAAGGACTGCCTGAACGCTCTCATTATACGCTCTGCCAGATTCAACACAGCCTCACGGTCCTCTGTATCCTTAATAAAAATAACAAATTCATCTCCACCTAGCCGTGAGAGCATATCTCCTTCCCGCATCAGTGACTGCAATCTCTCACTTGCCTTCCGGATGAGTACATCCCCGGATTTATGACCTAAGGTATCGTTGATGTATTTGAAATTATCTGAATCTAAAAACAGTAGTGCAAATTTCCCTCCCGGATGCTTTAGATACTTCTCCATGGTCTCCAGCAGACATAAACGGTTAGGTAAATTACTGAGCGCATCCACATAAGCCAGACGATGCATATGTTTCTGATTGTCTAGAAGCATATTATATTGTACCAGAAGCTCCTGTTGAGTAGTCGCGAGCTGCTCATAGGTCGCCCCAAGTTCTTGGTAGCTGTTGCTCAGATTAAGCTCCGCTTGCTTCCGCTCGCTGATATCAATCAAGGAGCCCATGAATAATAGAACTTCATCCTTTGGATTAACGGTAGCCTTACCCCTAACTTCAAACCACACGATTTGATTGTCTTTGGTAATCATGCGGAACTCCGTTTCGAAAATAGGTGTAACACCCTCCAGGTGATCATGTTTAAGCTTACGGGTTGAAGCTAGGTCATCGGGATGAACGATACTAAAAGCTCCCTCTTCAAACGAGTTGATTTCATCCTTCGTGTAACCTATGAGGTCATACCATCGGTCTGATAAATTAAAACGTCTCGCCTCCAAATCAAACTCCCACATATATGCACCAGAACCTTCTGTGGTGAGCCGGAAACGTCGTTCACTGATTTGAAGCCTATTAAATTGTTCCTGTAGATCGACCTCTGTCGCTGAGAGCTCTTCGTATGTAGCTTCCAATTCCCTATAACTTAGCTGTAGCCTCAGCTCATTTTGTTTACGATTATCGATATCCACACCTACAAGTACAAAGATATCGGCTGCTTGCTTATCAAGTCCTTTTAATAAGGCTGTCCGGAATGAAAAATATCGCGCTTCAGATGACTGGTCTGGGAGCTTAATTTCTACGTTGTTAACATATTCATTCCGTATTGCCCGCATCAAAAGATCACGGATTGCAGCCGTACTACCTTCTAGACCATCGATATCCTCAATATTTACTCCCAGCACCTTTTTTTCACTTAAACCCGTCATCCGCTCAGCAAACTTGTTAAACCGCACTACCTTTTTATCTGCCTGCACCGCCCAAACTACCATACCACTATGCTCTATAACATCCTCAAAAAATTGATGCTCTGAATAAACAGCACGCCGTAAACGATTAATATTCATTTTAAGCAGGACTCCACCCAGCATAAGAAGACAGAATAGAAGGATTGCTCCGTAAACCCATCTTTTGTGGATCATGCCTTTATAATAATCAGAATGAACGAAGAAATAGTTCTGGTACAATTCTTCAAAAGCACCCGAATGCTGTAATTCCACCAATCTCTCGTTAACATAAGAAACTAACTCCGGTGTAGACTTATTGATTGCAAAAGCCACATCCCTGGGATAAAGATCATTCATTTCCTTAATAATACTGTCCGTCTTCCCCTGTTCAACGAGCAGATAATCGACCACCTCCTGATTCTCAAATAGAAGGTCAATCTCCCCTTTTTCTAAAGCCTCCAAGGCTTTAGGGATCGTTGCATATTCTACGTAATCATTAATTCCCAGTTTCCCGTTCAGTACTGTTTCAGAATACTGCCCGTTTCCTAGACCTATCTTATAACCTCCAAGCTTATTTAAATCGATCTCACCCTTAAGCCCTCGCCTTGCGTAGATTGAAATATAGCTTTTGAAAACAGGTTCCGAAAATAACAACTCTTGTTGTCGTCCTTCCGTTACTGCCATTAGACCCGCTGTTTCGATATCTCCCTGAACGAGCCGATTATATACATCAGGCCACTTCCCTGTACTGTAGTGGACATCGTAATCCTGCTTCTCAAAGATCATATTACTCAATTCAATATCAAAACCGGTCATGTACCCATCTTTTATATATTTATAAGGTGGATATTCCAGCTCTACTTGATATTCGATCTCCTTTCTTTCGGCGTGAATGGCAGTAGGAGGTAAGAGCATAAACAGAATGCTAATCAGAAGCAACAGTCTGTACTGCTTCATCGCTCATTCCCCCTTTTTACTGAATTTACAGTAATATCCTAAATGTTATTCGACAAAATATGGCAATACCCCTGCTTTTTCTTTCCTCGTCACATAATATACGCAAATCCCAGCAATGAACCCTTCCCTTTGTAATTTATATAAAATTACGGATGCTACATTTTTATATTGCTTTTTAGATAGAAAATGTGGATAATAGCAATAATGATACAAGTTGATAATGATTATCATTATTAAATAAGTTATTGATTTCACTTTACTATATTTAAGTTAAAAGGAGACTGATCACCCATGAACGTTACCTCTACCCGAACAACACTACAGGTTGACGATTATCTGGATCTGCTCAATCTTGCCGTTAAAGTTGGAGATTTAAAATGGCAAAAAGAAATTAAATCCAGATTGCAATACATTCTTTGTCTGCCGACAAGATAATCTTTCTGAATATTCGCCGCATTCCTTTAGGGAATGCGGCTTTTTTTGCTTGTATGATTGGCAGCCATGTAAGAATAGGAGTATCCCCGCGTCACGTGAGGGTTAATGATATAGTATAATTATCAGCATAATATATTGAATACAAAGTCCTTCAGATTGGAGCGTGTCAGCTTGAAAAAGTATTTAGCTTTATTCTTATTGATCAGCGTGTTATGGATACCCGTTGCATACGCCGCCGAAATCCCTGCTCAACAGGGATTAGTAACCGATAAAGCTGGAATGTTTAGTTCCGCAGAAGCGACGTCCATTTCTGCTGCTGCCACTGGAGATCTCGTTACTATGCATGTACTCACCGTAGATTCCTTAAACGGCACTCCGGCCGATAGATACGCCGAGGATACTTACGCCTCATGGGGACTGTCCACTCGCGATATTCTCTTGCTGATCTCTGCTGGCGATCAGTCCATTGAACTTAATTTTAACAATCCTGGCTTTCAAACCTCGTTAAATGCCTGGTCACAAAATCAGGTAGGGAAATCAGGAAGTGCTGCCATTACAGCGCTGCTTGATACTTATTTCATCCCTTATGCCAGAGAAGGAGACTTCGCTGGAGGGACAAAGGCTTTAATTAAAGCGGTTCATTCCATCGGGGAGAGTACCGGAAATGCTGGAGGAAGTGCAGGAAGCGGTAGCGCAGTTGGCAGTACGAATAGCGGTTTAGGGAACGGAACCTCCGGTAAACCAGGGAACTCGGTCAGTACAGGAAGCCGCTCCAGTAGCTCCATGTTTACGATTGCCGCCATTCTAATCGGAATCGTACTAATACTACTTGTGCTATTTATTGTGATCACAGGTCTACGTCGACGCAAACAGCTAAACGTACAACAAGAGCAGTTATCCGATTTGCTAGTACGGGCGAATCGAGCATTGGAGTCATTAAAGCCATTTCAAGGGATCGTTCAGGGAAAAACCGAGGTACTGGTAGAAGGCATTTCAAAACGACTCTCTGCAAAGCTCGTTGAAATCTCTTCACTGCAAAATGATGGGCAAGGTGTACAGCCACCCTTTTATCGTTTGACTGCCCTTAAGGCAGCCGTGGAACAATTACAGCAGACAGAGGACTCCTTCCGCGCAGCGCTTGAGGAGGAAGAGAAGAACATTGCTGTCATCAGTGAAGCTGATCGCAATGTTAAACAGCGAATTACAGAGCTGAAAGAGGATGCACCAGAGCTTGAAGAGCAGCTACAAGGTGCGGTTAAAGAAACTGGCTATGCACTTCAAGAAATTGTAGAAGAGCTCAAGGAGCTTGCCGAGAAGACCTCTAAGGCAGATCAATTGGAGCTTTTTGACCCTATCGCCGCACAAGAAATTACCGAGGATGCACAAGATCGCCAAGAAAAGATTGAACAAGACCTGAAGGATGTCGATCTCTACGATGATAAGCTAAACCAGTTCCCTACGGTATTAGCTGCAGCCCGTACCAAAATCACAAACATCATCGAGCAGAATTCACTCCACAACATGAAGGTAAAACCATTTGACCGTCTGGAGCAGGCCCGCGCAGAATCGCTGACGCTTGAAGCGCCGCTGCGTGTTGGAGATATGGATGAGGTGCGCAAGATTGGCGCCACTCTTGACCTTCTCCTGGATGAGGCTGTTGCTATGACAGAACAACAAGCACTCCTTCGGCAAAACAACCGCAGAGATTTAGAGACATTCCGCACCGAATGGAGCCAATTAAAACAGCGGCGAGACGGACTGCAAAGCCGGATTACCGAAGCACGTATGTATTTTGAAGAACAGCATGTGTCAACTGTGGAGAACATCCTTACAGAGTGGAGCACACGCCTTCGGGAAGGTGCTAGTGAAGTGGCGCAGATTGAGAATTGGACTAGTGATGAGCGCGGCGAATATGATAAGGCCCACAATGCGCTAGAACAGTTGCTGTCCCTCCTAGATGAAGCTGCAAGACAGTTCGATGGTGTCTCAGAAAGTCTAAATGCACTTCATGAAAGACTGGATAAGGTCACTCGCCTCTTTTCCGAAGGGCAAAGCCGGGTGGAAACGACCCAGCGAATGCTGCATAGCAGAGGATTATCTTCTAGAATTCACTTCGAGCTATCCTTACTGCCGGAATACAGTGCACTGGATCATCGCCTGGCATCCCGGCCTTATAATCTTGAGGAACTGGAGTCCCTTGGCCGTTCTTATGATTCACAGATCACTTCCTTTGTGAATGAAGCGAACCGACTCGTTCGTCAGAAGGAAGAAGAAGAACGACTAGCTCAATTAGCTATGATGAGAGAACAGCAACGTCGCGCGCAGGCTCGCAAACGAATGTCCTCTGGCCCTCCTTCATCAGGTGGATTCGGTGGAGGACGCTCCTCCGGTGGCTCCTCCTGGGGTGGAGGCGGCAGCGGTGGCAAATCCTCCGGCGGATCTTCTTGGGGCGGCGGAGGGAAGTCCGGCCGAAATTCATCAGGCGGATCCAAGTGGTAGACTATCTCCAAACAAAAGACTCTTCCAGCCTGCTTGGGCGGAAGAGTCTTTTATTATGAATTACTGCTTGCATGACGAAGAAATAGTCATGACAAGCCCTTTATTTTATTGGCAGATAAATCGTAACGGCCGTACCTACGCCCACTTCACTCGCTATGGCCACTCGCCCTCTATGTGCAGATACTATCTTTTTAACAATCATGATTCCCAGTCCATTACCATCACCTCTGGTCGTGTGAAAAGGCTGGCCTAATTTATCGAGTACTTCCCGGTTCATACCCTCTCCGTTGTCTGTGAAGGTAATCTTCTGGAATCCATTCTCCACATCTAGGGCAACTGTAATGCTTCCGCCAAATGGCAAGGCTTCCATTGAGTTTCTTAGGATGTTTAGGAAGACCTGCTTGATATGATTGCGATCACACAAGATATTCGCATCAAAATGGAATTGCGTGTTCAATGATATATTATTCATCTCCACTTGAATCGCAAAGATGCTGAGCACTTCCTGCAGAATCGTGCTACATTGTTCTACCCTATAATGCGCGGCCTGCGGTTTACCTAGTATGAGGAACTCACTCACAATGAGGTTCATTCTTTCTACTTCTGACATAATAAGATCATAATGTAGCAGTTGCGAATCTTTATTGGCCAGTTGAAGCATTCCTTTGACTGTAGTTAGCGGATTGCGAATCTCATGTGCGATACTCATGGCTAGTTGTCCAGCAACCACTAGCTTCTCTGTATTGCGCAGCACTTCTTCCGTTTTTTTCATCTCTGTGATATTACGAAGACTCCCAATCACACGAGCTAAACATGCATTCGAATCATAAACCGGAAGCACATCCAGCATATAATGTTCAAACAAACCGTTGCTCTCTTGAATCACTTCCAGCCCAGCACATGCCTCTTGCTGAAGAATGACATGCTGAAAATAAGAGCCCACATTTCGAATTTCGAAGACACTGGCACCGATAACAGATTCTTGATGTTCACCATCCAAATGAAGCATGTTTAAGCAGTTCTCATTTATATTGACGATCGTTCCGAGTTCATCCGTTATAATAACACCCAAATAATTGGTATCCAATAGGATTCGATTTAAAAGCTGAAGCTCAGCATTCCCTCTACGCAGCAAAATCTCGCGTTCGATGGAGTCAGCCATGGTACAGAGTAAAGGCAATAAGTGGGGATGCGCCACATCTATATCCGCCATAAATGATATCGTCCCCAATATTTCTCGTCCATCCTCTTTATAAAAAGGAGCCGTACAGCATACTAAACGATGAAGAATTTGATGATAATGGTCTTGTCCCTTCAACTGAAAAGGCCGCTGGTGTTCGAGACACAACGCAATTGAATTTGTACCCACTTCTTTATTTAGTTGTACACCTTCTTTGATGCCAACCTGCCCAACGAGATCAATAATTGTCGGATCCCCTTTGAACGCCAATAGATAACCTGCATCATCCGATATCGTAACAAGGATCGGATTACCTTTTACTGAAGAAAGGAACTTAGTCACAAAAAAATCAATAACCTCAATCACTTCACTATATACACGGAGTTGTGACCCCAGTTCATCTGCAGCATAACATTTTGGAAAAATAGGAGGCTGCTCAGGGTCTATTCCTTGATCCATGCAATGCTGATTGGAAGCCTTAATGATAGTCTCATCCGTCAGTACCCCTGTTGTCTTTTCCAAAGCCTTACCCCATTCTGTATGAATCTTCAATTTTGTAATACTAATATGTATTCTACTTCTTTCCCCCTAATCCTTTTGAACCCTAAAAAATCAAAATATCCCAATGCGAATAAATTTCTTGCAGCACAAAAAAACTCCGCTCTTTTAAAGAGCGAAGTTGCGGATGCACATTATTTCTTCTTAATCCTTCGTGTCGTCAAGAAAAGGTTTGTTCACATAATAATACATAACCCCCATCAGAACTCCACCGCCAATTAGATTTCCGATTGTAACGGGCACAAGATTATGTACCACACCGCCCCACGAAACCGTTCCGGGATGGTCAAGGACTAATGCAATTGCAAAGGTGCACATATTGGCAATACTATGCTCATAACCGGAGATGAAAAAACAGAATACGAATAAGACCATTGCGAACATTTTGGCCCCATCGCCCTTTATATTCATCGGGATGAAAAAAGCCATACAAACGAGCCAGTTACAGAGGATAGCACGGAAAAAAAGCTGACCTGCCGGAGCCTCCATTTTATGCTCAACCACATATAGTAAAAAACCATTTACATCAGAACTGTAAAACAGGCCTGTTAAAAAAATCAACAGTGCAAATGCAGCAGCACCAAGAATGTTACCTATATAACTCATGACCCACATACGTACAACCTCGGTCCATTTCATTTTGCGCCTCAAAGCCGTGTACGTGTAGTAGAAAGTATCTCCGGTAAATAAGTCCCCTCCCCCGTATGAGATTAGGATGATCGCTGCTCCAAAAGTAATCGCAGCCATTGGATACGCAAATGGTGAATGCTCCATATAGAAGTAGTTGCCTGTCTTGAATGCTACAATTACGCCGAACCCGATAAACATACTGGCCAGCATGGCTCTGGCAATATAGCGCAATATACTTTGCCGATAGATCTTTTGTTTCTTAAGTGCTAATTTTTCAACCTGTAGCAGCGCCTCGTTCTCCATGTGACCTCCTTAGGAATTTGGGTTTTCCAGCTAGTTATGGGCTAATCGTGCAATCTTGCGTTATTATACCCAATAACCAGCTGGAAATTACTTGAACCAAATCATGGTAAAAATCCTAAGTGTCCTCATTCATTTTTGCAATCGCTTCTGCTCTTTCACTACTGGCTACGATGATAAGCACGAGTATCAAGCACCCTAAGATCATATGCCTATCCTCACTTCCTCCACATGTAGTCTTGTGACAACTTATGTGTGAAGATAGGGCTTTATGATTGAGTATTGGCGTTTAAAAAAGCCTGTTGAATGAATTCAACAGGCTTCTCAATCTATTCTCTGTATTTTTATTATTGTCAAAACAATTTAGTTCAAGAAACTGCTCAGTTGACTCTCAGCCTCTCCTTGCTTCAGTGCCTGAGGCTTGTCCGCCTCATTTAATCCTAAACGATTGCCTAGTTGAGTATTGATTACCGTCATTTTAGACGTATAATCCTGGCAGCTCTCAATAATGCGACGGTTGGACTGTTCTGAAGTGTCTAATGCGCTAAGCAGATCACCGATCGCTTGATTCACAGCTTCCATAGACATAGAAGGCTTAGACAGCAACTCGGTTGTTTTCTCTGTAGTGGTACGCAGCAGACGTGCATTTTCTTTAAATTGATCTTCAATCGTCTTATTCGTCGCTTCTACAGCATTGATGACGTTCTCCTGATCCGCTAAAGACATCGCAATCATTGCCGACACCGTGATCAGATTAGAGGTCTTATCAATAGCGTTATTCACGGAATCAATCAGCTTGTCATTATTGTCATTAATAATATCTGTAGCAGCAATCGCTTGATTGTACAGCAGAATCATTTCTGTCATCGACTGAATTCGAACCATCACTTTACGCAAACCGCGCTCCAGATAAGCTTTACGGTACTCATTCTCAGGCTTCGCGATCTCTACCTCGAACAACTCTTTCAACTTAGTGCCGAAAGCAATTTTGGTCTGTAGGTTATAGATCTCTTCCATGGAAGTACGTTTCAGCTGACGCATATTCACAATGCTCTCTTCGAGGGTATCTCTACCATCGCGAAGCCCTGTAACAATGGCATCAATGTTCGTGCGGACCGACTGATATTTGTACACATAGTTCTTCATCGGACTCTTGCGTAGCATCTTGCCAAAGAAGCTCACATTCTTACTTTGCTGCAGATTCTCACACTCATTCCGCAGCTTCATAATCATGTTAGGCACTTCAACGCGTTTACCAGACATCAGGTCATTCACCGGGCGATCCAGCAGCTTCAAGGTTTGTCCTGCTTTTTCCTGCGTCTTAACCCCAAGCTTACCGATATCATCCATCAAGGAATCCAGTGTAACAGTATCCGTTTGGGATACCTTCTCAATTAATTGTGCCGCTTCCTCGACTACCTTTTGTTCATCTTCTTTTTTTAATTGGATCAACTGCGTGGACATGGGATTCCCTCCTATAATTCGGAACTGCTGTACCGCTGATGAATCAGTTCCGCCTTCGTCTGAAGTTCCATCAGGTCTTTATGTTCGATCGTGGACGCAATATCCGATATTTTGGAATCGACATCTCTTAGACCGTTCAGCAGCATTCTCCGATTCTTCGTCTTTGCTTCACCGCCTAGGCGTAAGAACGGGTTGATTACACCATTCAAATCCTTCAGAATCAATCTGCGGACCGTATGATTAATCTCGCCGTTATTCAGCTCCTGCAGCAGTGGAATTACACGTTGAAGCCTCGCGAAGAGTGCCAATGATTTCTCGACAATTTCATTGTCCAGCGTATCCTTCTGCCCTTCTGAGATAATCATATCTTCCAGAATGCTAAGATACTCCACAACCGGAGCGAACTCCGGTCCAATCTTCACCGCGCTCTCAGTTCTACCGTCATAGCTGTGATTACCTGATGTAGTATCATTTGTCGTGTTGCTTAATTGAGGAGCACTCGCAGCGGGTGTCGGAGCAATAGGTGTCGTCACAGGGCCTGCTGGCAACACCTCCGCTGGGAGATTGGTTTTTGGACTTCTCGTTACCAGAGCACCTATCCCCGCACCCGCTAAAGGCAACAGCAGAGAGATGAATTCGGGAAGAAAAGAACTCGTTAATACAGCAACAACGTAGCCGATACCGGCGTAAAGCAATACTTTCGATTTAAACTGAATTGTTCTCACCTCTTGTGAGCGACTTTATGAACGCTCAATTCACGGCATCCGGAATGACAGATTGGCCGTTTATTTTCATAATCATCGGTTGCTCCAGATGGCTAGCCAATACATCACCTTCAAAATTCATAGGCTGAACCTCGCCACCGAGTGCGCTTTTGACGGCTAAATAAGGAAAGTTAATCCCTGACAGACATGACATATGCAGTCCACCGGACATTCGTGGGTTAATTTCCAACAGCTTTGGAGTATCTCCATTGTATTTCATTTGAATATTGAAATTGAAGGGGATCTTGTAAACTTCTGCAACTCTAGCTGCAATCTCCTCCAGTTCAGGAATATGCTCCATCAATCGCAGACGACCGCCCACTTTTCGACGTGGCACAGCTACTAACAGCTTACCGTTCTCATCTGCCAGACAATCTATACTATACTCGTAACCCTCCAGTAATTCCATCACCATCAAATCAGGGAAGGTCTCTTTGCTTGCAAGAATACGATAGGCATCATCAAACGTAATCAATGGAGTTACATACCCAAAAAGCTCTTGAAGAGGATCGCGGGTATTGTCGATAATACGGAAGCCTAACCCGCCTTCTGTTTCAGTAGGCTTAAAGCAAACACGATGTCCCTTGGCAACAAGGTCCTCGTAAGCGTCTTTAAACTGCTCCGCTGTACTAACTACATGATAATCCGGGATACTCATAATGCCCTGCTCACTAACATTCTCGTAAAATTTACCTTTGTCCATAATGGACTCCAGCAAATCAAGATCTCTACAGACCAGAACCTTTGTACCAATCGCATCAAACATTGCCGCATAGAGAGCAATATCAAGCATATGCAACCGTGGAATAAAAACATCGATCTCATTACGCCGACAGAAATCAACGCAAAACTGAACATATTCTATTCCCTTCAGCGCCGGCTCGGTTTCAGCAAAGTCAGCACCTTGTAGCGACATATGGCGGATATCCGGGTGTGTCGCAAAGATTTGAACCGGTATACCATCCTCGTTATTGCGGAGGAGATTCATATAATGGTAAGCCACGGAAAACCAACGATTGAAATAAATATTTACCTTTTTCATAGTGGCCCCACTCCCAATGCAGTTAGATTATTATAGATCATATTTACATACTGCAAAATCTCATCTCCAGCAAATACACCTGATTCTTTCGTGAATGGATATCTTGATTTTACAAGACCACTCTGTTGCTCTGCAAATATTTCACCATGGCAAGGGGCAATAGCATAGTCGGCACTCTCAAGCAGACTCTTATCTAGCAGTGAGTCCCCGGAGGCCACCATAGGTTCAGAGCGAACGGTGCGCCGCAAATGGAGTATAGCGTCGCTTTTGTTCACGGCAGCCGGCACAGCGTACAACTTGCGGCCTTGTAAAGAAACTCTCCAGCCGAGATTATAGAGCCGATCTGATAGATTAGTGATTTCATCTAAAGGCAACTGATCCCGATAAACCATGAAGGAATAGAATAGATCATCACAATAATTCTCACTAATGATCCAATCCTCACACACGACCGCCTTGATATATGATCTAACCTCTTCAGCCCCAGCAGAGTGACGAGCTACCAATCTACCGATTGATTCTCTCCATTCCTTATCGACAACTCCACCGATTAAAATATTCCCCCCATTGCTCGTAACCGCATAGTCAGGTATGACCGTTTCTTGAAACAGATTAATGCGCTTATATTGTTGTATCGTACGCGTAGTAACCGGGATGAAAATAATCCGCGTGTTCAGATCCATCAGCTGATTTAATGCTTGCTGCGAAATGTAGGATCTCGTCTTTCCCTCTATAATTTCCGCCGGAATTAGACCTGGGGTATTCTCCGGCACACCTATTGCACCTAAAGAATAGATCAAGGTACGATCTAGATCACTAGCATATATCATTCTGTCTCCCCCTTCAGCGGTTTAATTATTCCGCAGCAGGAGTACGTCATCCCAGGAAAGATCTCAACAGGAACGCCCCGGTCCTTCGCTAAGAGAAGAATATGCTTTAGATTCGGATTATCCATAGTATCGACAAGAATTTTCCAAGGTACTCTGCGCAGTAATACGCGGGTTGTTTCGCCGACTCCCGGCTTTATCAGATTAATGTTATCTATACCGAAAGTCTCCTGAATACTCTGAATATCACGAAGACCCTGCCAAGTGATTTCTGGCGGATGCACCAGCATCTGTCCAGCAATATTCTTCGCTTCTGCTACTATGGAAGGAAAATACGGGCAAATCGTATCAATAAATACATTGGACTCGTCCGCATCCAGCCACTCCTTATAAAACTTTGAACCATGAAATTCCTCAGGACCAATGAGATCAGCATGTAACACCGTTCGGCTCATCAGCCCTGAAACGGTAGAGTTTAAGCAGGCGCTAGGAATGAGATAGTCTTCTCTAGTCCCAAACATGCCTGCGCAGTTTCCCGGGTCAGCCAATACGGCAAGATCATCATTTAAGCGAATACCATACTTCTCATAGAGGGTGTTGCAAGAATCAATCAGCACCCCACGGATAGCCCCTTTTCCTGTCCACCCATCCACAAACTGCAAATCAGCATCAAGTCCATGCTTCTGCAGAATGTAGAGTATCGCATTCTCATCTATACCTTTTCCTCGAATAATAGAAATACTATAATGCGGCAAGTCTACCTTGTATCTCTCAGCTATATAACGCTTAATCAGTATACCAATGGGTGTTCCTGCTCTAGCTAAAGAGACAAGCACCGTACTTAGTCCTCTTCTTGAGACAATCATCTCAGAAACAATGGCAACAGCTAAAGCTACCTTCTTGGCCGATTGCTGCAGCGTCTCATGAAACAAGTCGATATACTGCTCGGTAGGCTGATATTCAACGGGCAACATCTCAGAATAATGGACACCCGATTGAATAGCTTCCTCCCTTTCCTCTGTCGCAAGCTCCAGCGAAACGTCACTAAGATCCTTGAGCAGAAACGTAACATCTGACGGTGGATAGCTACCTAGCGCAACCGGTTCTGCTATTTTTTTGTCCATGACTTTATGATTACTTGTTCCCTTCATACTGGAGGCCTCCACTTCTTCCTTCAGGAGTCAGTACAATAAGATGCACTTTATGGCGGGCCAGTGTCTTCAGTATATCAAGCATGGGTTTCATTCGTTCATGCGGTACATCACGCTCAATCAGCACGAATATATCATCATACTGATCAGAATCCACATTGTAAATATAGTTTTTAATTTCCGGATCGCTAGCTGAAGGATATGCGGCAGCACTATGCACTCCGTAATCTGGTCGACGTTCAGGGTGGATTGGACTGCGAGTAGAGGACTGATATGAAATGCCTTCCCCCATCTCAGCAGCTATCCGCATAGGAAGGTACATAAATTCCCCTACACCCATCACTAGAGTCTTAGAATCTCCCCCTCGTAGTTCTCTTAGCTGAGCGGCTATCCGGGTTACCCCTACATCAAGACCATCATTATTCAGCGACTCCAGTCCGAAACGTCCGCTGTACTTCAAATAAGGAGACGAGTTGGTGTCACCATATGAATCTACGGATGTTGCCTGTAGACGTTCTAAACCGTCCACTACATAAGTAGTCACTACTTCGGATTCCACTGAAGACGATAACAAATCTTTGTCATTCCTAGCATTTAGCAAAGGCGTGCCTTTTACTTCAATACTTCCTTGAAGCAAACATAAGGACTTAATCCGAATCCCCAGTTCCTGTTCTAATTCGCTATAGGTATGAAGATTATTACCGCTCCTCCAATCCAAAATAGAAACGACTACGTATTCCTCCCGAGGGAATTTGGACTGAATATCACGGATCGTATTAATTGCTGTATTCCCTGTTGTAATCTCATCATCCACCAAAATAATCGGCTCAGTCCCTGATAATAGCTTAGTATTCAAGGCGTAACATAGATGGTCAACCGCATGTGAATGCTCTTCTTCAAAGCTAACAATGGACTCCAAATCGATGATATGTTCACGGGTAGTATGAATATATGATGCTGCATCGGCAAACATGTTGTACACACTGTGACCCAGCGCAGTTGCAGTCTCAGCAAAACCAATAAAGACAACAGGCCTAGGAAGAACTAATCTTGCCGCTAATAAATGCTCATAGGCTTCCTTGGCAGACTCAGGGTGCATCAGTCCGTGTACAGCTTTATCTAATAAATCTTCCATCCTATCATTATCCGCAGAATTACCGTTCATCTCCTGATATAACAGCAGCGCTAATGCAGCACCACTTAGCAGAGAGGTGTACGGATTAACAGGGATATGTTTACCAAGTACCTTGCTGACGAACAAAAAGGAGCGTTTCTTATTAATCCGGGCTGCCATGGAGAATAAAGTATCCACAGGCAAATGAAAGGGATTAGATGTTTCGGTAACCGTAACCTGCAGGTTCTCGACTATGTTATACGTGTGTAAATTCGTTTTCGGGTAATAATCCGACAAAATGCTGTTGTTCATGTAACACCCCGTATATTTGTGATCGTAGTAAAATCCGTTTTGCCCAGTTCAAATGCGGCTTAATCTCGTTCATCTTATTAGAATATTGACTCTTGAAGACTCCTAGGCTGCCATCGTTACTCTCTACGATACTGCAGGCGTCAACATATTCCTCGTGCATTACCGTGTACATGGCCTGAACAGGTCTGAGGTGTGAGGGATGTATAATCGTCTTGCCCAAGATTCCATTTTCTTTATCTAAAATCACTTCACGAATAAGCCCATCCATGCTGCTAGAAATGTAACTATTTCGCATGTCGCGGCCGTTTTTACCATAGGTGTCCTCAAACGGAGTCTGCCGTAGCTGTGGTCTGAGCACCCGATGCCCTTTATTCGCAAAATATTCCCAGACTGGTCCGGAAATTACATACCCTTCTTCCACTCTGCCAAAAATATTAATAATATCCGATATGCAGTCTCGAATAGGGGTAAGATCATAAATACTAATATCAGGACTACGGCGCAGTCCGAATAAACTTGAGAAGTCTGTTGCTCCAATTCTAACGTTCAACACATATTCGCGGTAGTTGCCTAGCAAATTACGAATAGATAAAAGACTATCTACCCGGCTCTCCCGGTAAATAATAGGCGCACTTTCCAGGATTGGCATGCCATAAAGCACTGGGTCTGAGTAACTGCGCGTTCTATTGTAATCGGCTATCGCCTCGAAATATTGGATTCCGTTGTCGACCGAAAACTTAGGGAAAACAAACCCTGTTAACATCGTAACCAAAGATCCTAACCGAAAAATCAGCTGCTGTAGCTGCTCCGGGTTACGAACTCGGATGAAGAGAAGCGGAAGACTATCACTCCCGCTTGGCTCGTTCTCCTCATATGCGGCGAGAAAAATAAGATGCTGAATGAGAGACTCCTCTGCATGGTCAACCTCGTTATCTCCGATCGCATCCTCCAGATCAATAATAACGGTTACAAGTCCTGCACTTTTAAGCTTCAAAATGTCTTCGGGAACACTAGCACGAGTTGCTGGCATATAAAGGGCAGCTCCAACAGCATGAGCCAGCAAATCTTTACTCGTAGTATTATGGTTAAATGAAATCGGCGGATTATAAAATAAGGCTATTTCTTGTTCTTTCGTCAGGTAATCGAAGTATCTCAAGATGGTTCCCCCTTATAGTTTTGCGAAGCCAAGCAAAACAAGCGCAGGCCTCTCCTATAGAGAGTGGCAGAACCAGCTATACCCTATCCGGTTCTCTCATATATAAGTGAAGGCCTACGCTATAAACATATACGATTACCTGAAAGCAGCAGTGTTCAACTAGCTTTGAAATCAAGCATTTCTATGGGCTTCTTTTTTCTTACGCAGTACGCTGTAAAGGATCGTACCACCGAATACAAGAATAATGATTGAAAAGAATAATACATGTGGCATTTCGTACCCAAAAGCGCCCGCGAGCATTTTACCAGCAATAATGGCAATAAGCGCAAAAGCGGCACGCTCGAGTTCCGGAATTTTATCAATAAGCTTTAAGAATAATTGCGCTACTCCCCGCATCATCAGAACGCCTATGATTCCGCCCATAAAGAGCACCCAAACCTGGTTACTAACACCAAATGCAGCAATAACACTATCAATACTAAAAGCAATATCCATTAATTCAACAAGGAGAACCGTCTTCCAAAAAGAGAACCCCTTATTCTCGATCTTCTCATCGCCACCGCCCTTAAATAACCCGCCATAAGCGATATAAAAGAGATAGGCTGCACCAAGAACCTTAACCAACATGAATTTAATAAGAAATGTCCCTAGACCGATAGCCAAAAACCTGAATACATAAGCTCCTATAATACCGTAAAAGAGCGCCTTCTTCTGTTGTTCTTTAGGTAAATGCTTAACCATGACGGCGAGAACAAGCGCATTATCTGCAGAGAGCAGTCCCTCTAGCAGAACTAAGCTACCAATAATGCCCCAGCTAACCGGGTCTGAGAGCGTACCTACCACATCGCTCCATGAGAAAAAATGACCGTAGTTCTCACTAATATTCCTAAAAAAATCAGCGAACCAATCCATTACACTTGCGCCTCCGAAAAAATCGTCTATTTACTGCCAGCAACCCAGCGCAGTCCCCAACCATATGCCTCATCAATCTCCCGATGACCACTGTAATATTGGACCAGCCGTTCAACACTGAATGTCTCGTTATTCACATTCCGAAATAACGCGATGGCACACATGCCTTTGCGGTTGTTATGCTCGTCCAAATTGACAATAATATCGGGGCCATCACTCTGGGTAATCGTGACAACACCGTCAGCTTCTGACCAATTGGTAACACCTTTATAAATAAAAGAAAAAATTAGAATCCGTTCAATATCAGCAATTTTGCTGCCATTAATCCGCAGATTCTCACCGGTTGTTACAGAGCCTGTCCGGTCATCTCCATCAAGCATGACATAAGGAGGTTGGTTCAATGAGCCAAAAGCATTGCCCAGCGCCTGAACTACTCCCTTACTGCCATTCTTCAACTCATATAGACAAGCAAGATCTAAATCCACACCATTTTTACGATTAAATAGCCCTCCACCCTGCTTCTGATTCCAGTTGAGGTTAATTAGCAATTCGCCCAAACCACCAGCTGATTTCTTCAGGTTGATCGAATCACCTTTTTTCTTCAATTCGATCTTCTTCAGGTTGAGATTGACCGGAGGGGGTGTTACAGGTGAAGGCGCAGCTGCAGGAGGAGGTGGAAACTGAATCTTAGGCTCCGCTACCGGCGCTGATTGACGTTTAAGCTCTGGCTGCGGCGGAGCAGCAGGCTTAGGCACTGGTATTGGTGTCGGTGCCGGTTCATCGTTCGCTTCTATCCCAAAGTTCCTACACAGTTCCTGTAGACCACCAGCAAAACCCGCGGCAATGGCGCTGAATTTCCATTCACCGTTATATCTATATAATTCTCCTACCACAACAGCCGTTTCCACGGAGAAATGATTTTCAAGATCACATCGGAGAAGCTCCGCACCTGTTACTTGATTCAGAATCCGAAAATAGGCCTGATTTACCTGCCTAAAACTTTGACCTCGCTTCTCGCCATCATAAATGGTAAGTGTAAACGCGAGTTTCATCACATCAGAAGGAACTTTGTTTAGTTCCACGTCAAATTGCTTGAGGCTGTTTGATGTAGGCATTTCCTTATATCTGATATAAGGTGTAGACGGATTATTATAAAATATCAAATCCTCATCTTTGCTTACTTTACCTTGCGCTCCAAGCAGAAAAGCAGAAGTATCAATCTCAAGTGAAGATGGCGATTGCCAGCCAATCTCTACGATAAGAGAATCAAGTCCAGGATTCCCTTTAGTTAAATCAACCTTTTGTCCTTTGACAACTGTAATACCCATTCTTACACCACCTTTATAAATGGAGCAAGCATAAACGCCTTCGGCGTCCTTATAAGGACGGCAAGCGTTTAAGCGAGAAATATAAGACATAATGTATCGTGTGAAACTTATATTTTTAAATAACTCCACAAAGTGGAGTTTATACTTCGAGACCCATTCCATTTCCTTTGTGAGGCAATCCATAAAGAATTAAAAAAAGGGCAGGATCGGTGATGACCCCGCCCGGAAGATGCTATTGCGCGTCCAGCCCATAATTTTTACACAATGCGCTAAGGCCGCCGCCAAAACCACTACCTACTGCCTGGAATTTCCAATCCGCACCATTGCGGTAGAATTCGCAGAATACAACTGCCGTCTCTGTTGAGAAATCTTCACCCAGGTCGAAACGGAGTACTTCACGATCTGTGGAAGCATCCACAACACGTACGAAAGCATTGGAGACTTGTCCAAAGTTCTGTGCACGAGTTTCGTAATCATAAATCGTTACGGTAATACCAATACGCTGAATATGGGCAGGGACTTTGCTAAAATCAACGATAATTTGCTCGTCATCTCCGTCGCCTTCTCCTGTACGGTTATCTCCCGTGTAGACTACAGAGCCTGCGCCACCATTTGGGTTGTTATAGAATACAAAATCATCTGTACCTTTAGCTTTGCCGTCTTCATGAAGCAGAAACGCTGAAGCATCGAGGTCAAAATCTTGACCTCCACTATACTTATTAGTGTCCCAGCCCAATCCAACTACTACCTTTGTCAGACCTGGATTAGTCTTGGTAAGATCAATCCGCTGTCCTTTGGAAAGACTGATCGTCACTGACATAACCTTCTTTCATGAGTGGATTCAGTTCACTGTGTACTACAAGATTTATTGCAAGCCGTAATCGCGAGTCAAACCGCTCAAGCCGTCTTTGTAGCCGCTACCGATTGCATTGAACTTCCACTCTGCACCATGACGGTACAATTCACCGACAACAACGCCAGTTTCAATAGAGAAGTCTTCACCCAAATCGAAACGGATTAGTTCTTCATTGTTCAAATCATTTACGATACGCACATAAGAACGAGAAACTTGACCAAAGTTTTGGCTTCTTGTTTCAGCTTCATAAATTGTAATAGTAAAAGCTACCTTTTCTACATCCGCTGGGATACTCAAAAGATCCACTTGAATCTGCTCATCATCACCATCGCCGTCACCTGTACGGTTATCACCTGTATGAACAACAGAAGCGTTCTCGTTCTGTTTATTATTGAAGTAAATGAAGTTGGTTTCTTTTTCAACTTTGCTGTTCGCATTAGTCAAGAATACGGAAACGTCCAAGTCGAAATCTTTACCGCCGTCATATTTATTAGTGTCCCAACCAAGACCTACTGTGATTTTGGATAGACCTGGATTTGTTTTTGTTAAATCGATCTTTTGACCTTTGGATAGATTAATTGCCATGATAACATTCCTCTTTTCTTTTATTTGGATTATACGTAGCGTTCTGCCAGTTGATTGATATGTGCCGCGTGACTACCCTCACCAATTGCGGCGAACTTCCACTCTCCACCTTGACGGTAAAGTTCCCCACAAATAAGCGCCGTATAGCCATTATAATTATCAGATAGGTTGAAACGGATTAGCTCATTGTTGCCTACAGCGTTCATCACACGGATATAAGCTGATTTAATCAATCCGAAATCCTGTTTACGGTTCGTGGCATCATAAATATTCACAACTACCAGAACCTTGTGTACATCGGAAGGAATGGCATTCAGGTTAACCATGATTTGCTCATCGTCTCCGTCACCATCACCCGTGAGATTGTCTCCGGAGTGAATGACAGAGTTACAAAAACTTTGCTTGTTATGGAAGCACACCAGGTTACCCTTCTTAACTAGCTTACCATTCTCGTTCAGCATCAGTGCTGAAGCGTCACAGTCCACGTTGGCCTGTTTCTTCACACCGAAGAATCCTCGAGCTGGCTCAGCCGGATCCCAACCTAAACCTACAATTACGTTAGATAAGCCTGCATTACCTTTTGTGAGATCAATCTTCTGACCTTTTACCAGATTAATTCCTGCCAACTTTACGTACCTCCATTCCCTAAAAAGAATCACCATCTATTAGTCTAGCTTTTGGATGTTATATGAGTGATACGCTAAAGAACTAAATACGTTTCATCCGAACTCATGTATATGGTATTACATCATTTATAAACTGAATTCACCAGGGTTTAATCCCAAGACACCGCAAATATGCCGCACAACTGCTTTTTCATTGTCATCAAAATCACCATCAGCTGATCCAATAGCTGAACACACACCCACAATTACACGTCCCACATCTGGTTTACCGGTAAACTTACCGATTGCTTTCAATGCTTCCTGCTTACCGATTTCTGGTGAGAACTCAAAGTTACTTACATAAAAGTTGAACTGGGTAATGACATCTCTCATGTCAAACACCTTAAGCTCATTACTCATATTCATGTAACCAGCCATTTTATTCTTTTCAGCTTCTTCTATTTTACCGTCGGCAGCAGCAACCAAGGCGCAGCCCGCAACTACCGCATTCATGAAATCTTTATTTTTGAATTTCTTCACTTGATCTGTTAGTCCGTTTTTGGTGGTGTTCAACCAGCTTTTAAATGTGCTCATCGTATTCTCCTTCTATCACCGCAAGATTATGATAACAAAAGATATCCCAGAGCCTCCTCTCCACGTATCCGACAGAATTTTCATAGTAGATCCCTGAATCACGGTTTACTCTTCTAATATACCTGATAAAATAGCAATATTCTACTTTTCCAGACTTTTACAGTACTTTTGATAGAAAAGATTGTGTCCGATCTTGCACAGGATTTCCGAACAATTGCTCCTCTGTTCAAAGAACCCCCGTATTTCTCGTTGAAACACCAAAAAAGGCACTGCCAGAGATTCTATCCTCTCTAGCAATGCCTTTAGCACATTTAACTGTGAATTCTTTTAAAGAATGATGTCCCCATCATAAGAACCAATCATTTTGTACAGATCCGGCCGGCGATCACGGAAGACGCCCCACTCGATCCGTCCGACTTCCAAAGCATCCAGATCAAATTCGCTCACTATTACAGCTTGCTCGTCTCGGCCTGCTTCAACAATTTTATTGCCTTGCGGTCCCGCAATGAACGAAGAGCCGTAGAAATTAATGCTAGAATCTTCATCAATTTCTTCACCGATGCGGTTGGAGGCAACGACTGGAATAAGGTTAGCCGCTGCATGCCCAAGCATACAAGTCTGCCAATGATCCTTAGAGTCGATCGATCCATCCTGCGGTTCTGATCCGATAGCGGTTGGATAGAACAGAATCTCTGCCCCCATCAAGCTCATCACTCTGGCCGCTTCCGGGTACCACTGATCCCAGCAAATCCCTACACCAATCTTGGCATAGCGAGTGTTCCATACTTTAAAGCCAGTATCTCCCGGATTGAAGTAGAATTTCTCTTCATATCCTGGGCCATCTGGAATATGGCTCTTACGGTATTTGCCCAGTATCGTTCCATCGGCATCGATTACAGCTAGTGAATTGTAACGTGCGTAGTTCTTTTTCTCATAAAAACTGATTGGCAGCACCACTTGCAGTTCCTTGGCTATTGCTGTGAAATGATTAATCGCTTTGTTATGCTCAAGCTCTGTTGCATATGCGTAATAATCAGCCTTCTCTTTCTGACAGAAATACGGAGTCTCGAACAGCTCCTGCAGCAAAATAATTTGTGCTCCCTGTGCCGCCGCTTCTCTGACCAATGTTTCAGCTTTGCTGATATTCTCATCAATATTGCTGGAACAGCTCATTTGCGTCGCAGCTACTTTTACATTTCTCAAGAATCTGTCCTCCTTATATATAAATGTCCCTTTGGACGTTTAGTTTCCTTCAATTATTGCTGAGCAGGCATTTGTTGCGTAGTGCAGTGAACGTTCCCACCCTCGGTGATGACCGCCATACCGTTAACTGTACGAATCTTACGTTCCGGGAACATACCAGCCAGTACTTCCTCGGCAAGTTTATCTGTTTCCACCGCTGTACCGCCAAACACAGGTAAAATAATTCCACCATTTACGAAATAGAAGTTCAAATAACTGAGCGTCAGACGGCTGCCGTCATGATCCACCCGTGGTGGTTGCTGAATCTTGATGATCTCCAGCTTACGCCCTTTGGCATCTTTGGCATTCTCCAAAATACGAAGATTCTCCTGTGTAATCTCAAAATTCTCGTCCTGCGGATCCTCACAGACCTGAATAATGACTTTACCTGGAGCAGCGAAGCAAGCGATATTATCCACATGACCATCGGTTTCATCACCACTTAGACCACGCTTAAGCCAGATAATAGTTTCTGTACCTGTATAATTGCGCACGTACTCTTCAATATTCTCGCGCTTCAAATCCGGGTTGCGGTTCGTATTGAGCAGACATTCTTCTGTAGTAATCAAGGTGCCTTCTCCATCCGTATGGATCGAGCCGCCTTCCATCACAAGCGGCGCATCAAAGCGTGTCACTTGTGTGTGTTCGAGAATCTGTGGAGCTACCTCATCATCCAGATCCCAAGGTGAATATTTACCGCCCCAGGCATTAAACTTCCAGTTCACGCCTGCTAGAACGCCGTCTTTATTAACAACAAAGGTAGGCCCGTTATCACGCAACCAAGCATCGCTATGCTTTATAGGTAGTAGCGTTACATTCGGTCCGCTGACCAGACGTTCTACCTTTTCCACGTCCTCCGGGTTAACGATAACCGTAATCGGTTCAAACTCGGCAATAGCTGTAATAATGTCAGCATAACCTTGGCATACCGACTCGTGGTTGTCCGGGAAACACATAGATTCCTGCACCGGCCAGGAGATAAAAGTACGTTCATGCTTGCCCCATTCCGGTGGCATTGTATAGTTCAAATCTTTAGGATTCATGTGTTAACTACCTTTACTATTATATTTGGAGCCAGCCCTGCCCTAAAACTCCTACCTCATCATACAATAATATGTTCTAGTGCTCAATTCCCTAGAACACTAATAATGTTGGAAGGAATTCGGGTCACAAGAGATCTGACTGAGCTTATAGTGTAATCCTTTTTACCACATCGCCCTCAAAATCCTTAACGATGAATTCTCCACCCTCAAGGATACCATAGGAATTCGGATTATTCTCTTTAGGCAGCGATATCGAACCGGGATTCAGCACGTATACGCCCTCTTTTACATCCGCAACGGGAAGATGGGTATGCCCCTGAATAAAGATATCCTTCTCAGATAATGCCGGTAAATTCTCAATGCTAAAGCCATGTCCGTGTGTAACATAGATTCGTCTGCCTTCATGCAGGAGCATCACATAATCGGCCATCATCGGGAACTGCAGCAGCATCTGGTCTACCTCAGCATCGCAGTTACCACGTACTGCCGTTATAGGTTTCTTTTTGTTATATTCATTCAGTTTATTAGCAACTCCCTGCGGGTCATAACCCTTCGGCAGTGGATTTCTGGGACCGTGATATAAAAAGTCTCCTACGATTACAAGACTGTCTGGCTGTTCTTCCTCTACCTTTTCCAAAGCCCGTTCTAACCAGAATAAAGAACCGTGAATATCGGAAATAAACATTAGCTTCATCATGTATTCTCCTTTTCGACTTAAATAGATCTTGTGCTTAGGTTTCAATTTTAACCTTGAATAGGCAAACAACGCAAAAGCGGACGTTCCTCCAAAAGGAACGTCCTGCCCTATATGCCTCTATCCTTACGGCAAATTCGATGATCCCATCAAGAATCGGTCCACTTCGCGGGCTGTCTGACGCCCCTCATCAATGGCCCAAACGACAAGGCTTTGGCCGCGGCGCATATCACCTGCTGTGAATACCGCCTCTACATTGGTCTCTTGTGCTCCGAACTCCGCCTTGGCATTTCCGCGCTCATCACGTGCCACCCCAAGCTCACCTAGCACAATCTCTTCGGGCCCTGTGAATCCTAATGCGAGTAGTACCAGCTGTGCCTTTAGAACTTCTTCACTGCCTGGTACTTCAACCGGAACTATCCGTCCCTGTTCATTGCGAGTCCACTCAATGCGCACGGTATACAGCTCCTGCACATGTCCACCATCGTCACCAACAAAACGTTTCGTCGAAATGAGATAACGACGTGGATCTTCCTTATACAGTGAAGCCGCTTCTTTTTGGCCATAGTCCACCTTAAGAACCTTTGGCCATTCTGGCCACGGATTGCTAGGCTGACGGGTCAGTGGAGCTTGTGGCATAATCTCAAGCTGGATCACACTACGACAGCCGTGGCGGATCGACGTAGCTACACAGTCTGTGCCAGTATCCCCGCCACCGATTACAACTACATCCTTATCTGCCGCAGACAAGTATTCACCATCAGCAAGCTCTGAATCCAGCAAGCTCTTAGTATTCAGTGTCAGAAACTCCATCGCCTGATGAATGCCCCGCAGCTCACGACCCTCTATAGGAAGCTCTCGTGCCTGCGTAGACCCGCCACACAAGATAACAGCATCGTGCTCCGCCTTGAGTTGTGACGCCGAGATATCTCTCCCAATCTCTGTACGAGTTACGAATGTAATGCCTTCAGCCGCTAGCAGGTCTACTCGGCGCTGAACCGTCTTCTTATCCAGCTTCATGTTCGGAATACCATACATCAACAAACCACCAATCCGATCTGCCCGTTCATACACGGTCACCGTATGCCCCGCCTTGTTAAGCTGAGCTGCACAGGCAAGACCTGCTGGACCCGAGCCCACTACAGCTACCTTTTTACCTGTGCGAGTAAGCGGTGGCTCAGGAACAATCCAACCTTCTTCAAAACCTCTATCTACAATCGACTTTTCAATCGACTTTATCGTTACGGGCTTGCCGTTCATCCCTACTGTACAAGAACCTTCACAAGGTGCCGGACACACACGTCCAGTAAATTCAGGGAAGTTATTGGTCTTATGCAGACGTTTCAGTGCAACCTCCCAGTTCCCACGATAAACCATATCATTCCATTCAGGAATCAAGTTGTGTAGAGGGCAGCCGGAAGCCATACCAGACAACAGACGTCCTACATGACAAAATGGCGTACCACAGTCCATACAACGTGCGCCTTGCTCGCGCAGATTCTCTTCATCCATAGGAATCGAGAATTCATCCCAATTCTTAATTCGCTCCAGCGCCTCACACTCCGAAGGCGTCTGCCGTTCAAATTCCAAAAATCCGGTTGCTTTCCCCATCTCTCTCATCCTCTCTAAATATCCCCACAGATATATACTTCCTAAACCGTTAAAAAAGAAAAGTACGCGCTATGTTTGTCTGCCGCCAAGCCTATGCCACTCTAAAGCGCCAAAGTAAATGCCTTCATATTAACATCCAATATCATCATCGAAAATGAGTAATGTCACCTTTTTATGTAAAATGAAACAATCAAATTAAGAAAATGGAAAAACAAAAAAAAAGCACACAGTGTACTGTACCTGATTAAAGTACGTTACTCCGCATGCTTTTCAATAATGATCTTGTAAAAGACTATTTATTTCGCCGTCAGGACTACTGTCCCAATTCCATTTACAGTTAGCTTATTTCCAGTCAGCTCCTGCGTAAGATCAGCCCCGAAGATGGTCTTCCATGCTCCAAGCTGCGGCAGAACCACAGTAGTCTGTTCAGCATTCGCATTAAAAATAACATAAATATGCTTCGCTGCATCTCCTCCAGCATGGCCACGAAGCGTGTAAGCTACTGCACTTGCCGGTGCTTTTTCAAAAACCAAATGGTTCCGAATGTCAGCTGCTGTTCGCATACGGAAGGCCGGGTGAGCTTTACGCAATTCGATTAACTGTTTCATATACGCCACATCTTCCTGATGCGCGGCGCACAATTCCCAGTCCATACGATTGATCTCAACCGAAGACTTATAGCTGTTCTCCACCCCGTCCTTCGTACGCATAAACTCCTGCCCTGCATGGATAAAAGGAATCCCCTGACTCATGAACACTATCGCAGAAGCTAGTCTGTGCATGGAACGGCGCTGAGTAACCGTCTCACCCTCGGTGGACAATACGATTTTATCCCATAAGGTATGATTATCATGACACTCCACATAATTAACGTTTTGCTGAGGCTCCTCGGCAAATTGCTTAATTCCTGGGCTGAAGTCAATTCCTCCCGCAATCCCCGCCTTGATCGCAGGCTCCAGACCCATCATTCCACTGATGAAGCCCGGCTGATCGTACAAAAAGATATTTCCTTTAATAGCATCCCTGAAATCATCATTAAAATGTCCGATTCCCGGCATAAGGGAGGCATTCTTCTGATGAGCGAGCCGTTCCATCGGTAGCTCAGTCCCCATCATCCAGCCTTCACCGATCGTCATGATAGACGGATCTATTCCATCCAGACGCCGCCGGGTTTCCCGCATCGTATCGACATCCATCAAGCCCATCAAATCAAAGCGGAAGCCGTCGATATGGTATTCTTTAGCCCAATAGACCACGGACTCCACAATGAAGCGGGACATCATCAAGCGTTCTGTAGCCACGTCATTGCCACAGCCTGAGCCATTCGACAGGCTTCCGTCTTGTTTATAACGCAAATAATAGCCAGGAACCAGTTTAGTGAAATTCACGCGATATCCGTCGTACACATGGTTGTAAACAACATCCATAATGACGCGGAGTCCACGATCATGAAGCGCTTGAATCATTGTTTTTAGTTCTTGAATGCGTAGTCCGGGCACATAAGGATCTGTAGCATAGGAGCCTTCAGGAGCATTGTAGTTCTTCGGATCATAACCCCAGTTAAAATGAGGCTCATCCAGCTTCGTCTCATCTACACTCTCTGTAGAATAATCATAAATAGGCAATAGCTGCACGTGGGTTACACCGAGATCTGCGATATGATCGAGTCCGGTGAGAATGCCCTCTGGTCCGCGGGTTCCTTCTTCCGCCAAAGCGAGATATTGACCCTTATGAGCCATACCGCTTGCTGGATGAATAGATAAGTCACGCAAATGAAGCTCATAAATAATAGCGTCTACAGGATCCTCAAACGACGGCTTATCTTCCGTCCACCGCTCAGGGTCCGTCTTGCGCAAATCTAGAATAGCACCTCTGTCCCCATTCACGCCGACAGCACGCGCGTAAGGATCAGCTGCTTCATTCCACTGTTCACCTATACGCACTCGGTAGGTATAGAACTTGCCATCTAAATCACCGTCAACCGTAGCTCTCCACGTTCCCCGAATATCGCGAATCATAGCATATTTGGACCCCGCAGCTCCCTGCCATGAATCATAAATTACTAGCTCTGCCTCCTGAGCCGTAGGGGCCCACAAGCAAAATGATGAACAGGCCGATGAATATGTAAGTCCGAGATCATCCCCGTCATAACTAAACAACTGATCAAACTCCTGAGCGAATACGGAAATCCCTCTAGTAGTCGCAGGATCACCATAATAAATCGGTTCCTTCATTTCCTTTTGTACGGACAAAGCACCTATCCCCTTTTCCAGTTATTAACTGGATTATAGTATGATCCTCGAATTTGTGCAAACGTTTGGACTCAAAATAACCAGATCATTTTCCCAGGGTAATTGCATAGCTAAATCACGATTAACTAGGCGTTTCTAAGATATTCATTCCCACCATCGTAATGATGTCTTTATTTGCATAATATGGGATGCGGCGTTCTTTACAAAGAGCAATCCTTCCATCCTTATACCTCACACCATTATCCTGAACGATGAGGATTGGACGATCCCCGTTATCAGGTACTTCATATCCTATTCCTAATACCCAATGGTAATCGTAAGCAAAATTCCCTCTCCACCGAAAATTAAACCATTTATCAAATTTAACAGCTACTGGCCGACCTGCATCAATCTCCACTTTATACACATCGAAATCGTTAAAAGTAGAGACAGAAAGCTTATGTCCCCCTTTTGGCGAGGTTGAAGAGTGGATATAAGCTGTGATCCCCTTTACAAAACTACGTGTACTCATCCCCAAAGGGGTACCTCCGTGATGACTGTATATGTAATTAATATGAGCTGCTTTAGAGTGAAAATGACCTTTGCCACGAATAAAGTCCATTCCTAGCTGGGTATTCCAATACTCGGTTAAAGCTGCCAGCGTAGCTGGTCCACATGCAGAAGACGGGGATGAAACCCCAGCCTCCCACTGTGTGTATGGATCTACCGATAGTTTGTTACTGAGACTGGAGTTTCTATGTCTCATCAGGATGGTTCTCCCTTTGAAGAGTTCGGCTTAGAAGCTGAAAGGGCAGGGCCTTCCGGAAGTAAAATCACATTTTCACCAACATCCATAGATCCCTCTGAATTAGATCGTGATTCCATTTCCTGTGCGGGCTTCTGCTCTGCCTGAGCAATATCTTCCTCTTCGCCCTCATATTTGTTTTCAGGATTAATCTGTAGTGTGAAATAGAAATTAGAGCCGTTTCCTTCGCTACTCTCCACCGCAATGGCTCCGCCCATCAGCTCGACAAGCTTCTTGCAAATGGCTAGTCCTAACCCCGTCCCGGCATACTTACGATTAAACGAGGAGTGCAGCTGGTAGAATGATTGAAACAGCTGATGCTGCTTTTCTAAAGGAATACCTATCCCCGTGTCTCTGACATTAAACTTCAAGGTCGATTTCTTTGAAACCACGGACAATTTCTGCTCCACATAAATACAGACATTACCTTGGTCAGTAAATTTAATCGCATTGCTGACCAGATTAACCAATACCTGACGTAATCGTCCTGCATCTCCCATAATGAACGTAGGAACTCCTGGTGCCATGCTGTAAGACAGCTCAAGATTTTTTTCCAAAGCCTTAGCCATAAATAGATCCGTTACACTGTCCAGTACCTCTCGAAGATGCACGGGCTCATGTACGATCATCATTTTTCCAGCCTCAATTTTACTGTAATCGAGAATTTCATTAAGAATATATAGAAGAGAGCTACTGCTCTCCTTAATAATATTTGTGTACTCACGTTGTTCTTCATCTAGTTCCGTCTCTGCAAGCAGATCAGTCATCCCCACAATGCCGTTCATTGGCGTGCGTATTTCATGACTCATAATGGCTAGAAACTCTGATTTAGCCTGGTCTGCTTTTTCCGCAGTTTCCTTCGCCCGAATGATCTCCTTCTCATCTGTAATATCCCTGAAAACGACTACAACCCCCTTAGGTTCACCTTTATCAAAAAGAGGGGTTACTTGGTACTCCGCAAGAAAGCTTGTACCATCTTTACGCCATAAGACTGCATCTTTGCTCTGGTAAGATCCCCCTGACCTAATGGCTTTGATAAGTGGCGACTCCTCTGGCCGGTAATGTATCCCATCAAGCGCTGTCTGCTGAATATGATCTAGATAGGAATGACCCATGATCTCATCATGTTCATAGCCGAGCATATGCAAACCTGCAGGGTTGATGAAGGTCACCTTCTCCTCCATATCCAGTCCAAAAATACCCTCAGATACTGCATTTAATATAAGGGTGTACTCATTGCTTAGCTTCTCAATTTGTTCTGTATATCTTATACGTTCCGTAATGTCACGGGAAATACCATATACACCAACCACTTGATCGTCTACAATGATCGGAATATTAGTGGTATTAATCTCTACAAGATGGCCTTCTTTATGAATAAGCGTCAGATCATAGCTTTGGGGATAGCCCTTAGCAGCTAAGTTAAAATGATACAGCGTCTTCTCCATGTCCTTCTCATGCACAACGGGACCAAAGTACATTCCGATCAGTTCTTCCAGCGAATACCCGGTCAGCTTCTCCAGATTCGCATTGGCTGTTAAATAATCCCCTTGTAAATTCATTGAGTACACAGCAGAGGGATTATATTCAAATAAGGATTTATAGCGCTGTTCATTCTCCTGAAGCTTGAATTCGAACTGTTTGCGCTCTTCAACTGCATGACGCGAGATTAAATCCAGCGAATTCTCGGACATCAATCTATAATTACGTTCACTTTGATAAATCTGTTCCTCTAGATCTCGTTGATCTGCCATTTGTTGATCTGCAATCTTTCGGTCCGTAATATCTTCGGCGTACACAATAATACATGAAGGGGCTTGTCCTGCTGTTCCAAATCCTGAGAATGTCAGGGAAAGCCATACCGGTTGATCCCCTTTGTAAAAGCATTCTTCCTTCTTCCAGCTCCCTGCTGGAGAATTCTGAAGCTCGTCCATCACCAATCTATAGGAAAGCTCTTTCGAAGACGTCTGTCTATTTTCCATTTCTGCAAAAATAGCCCCAGCAAGAAACTCAGCTTCCGTTAAGCCAAGTAAATTGCAAAAAGCCGGATTGACCTTCAGCCAGTTGCCCTTACCATCGTTTAAAGACAGTACGGCTATTCCCTCTGGGGACCACATAAATGCATGTTCCAACATTGTGCTATATTCTACCGCGTTATCCATCTACGCCAGACCTCCTTTGTTGCGAACGTTGCATCCTTTATTCCATCCTAAGTTCAGTATACGATAAGAGAAGTGAGTATAGAAATGTCCTGCGTAACATTTTAAATAGGGAATAGCTTAATTTTAAATATTGACTGGATGGCCTGAGGCAAACTATTATTAAACATAATAATATCGTTCGTGACCTATTACGCTGGAAGCACCCGTAATAAAGGCTTTTGCCTTTGCTACGGGTGCTTTTTTTTGTTGCCATTAGGTTACGACAATAGGAGGAGAATAAATGAAAATATTTAAGTCAGTGCCCTTACTACTGCTTACGATCCTGCTACTGCTAAGCACATCATCAGGAGCTATTGCTGCATCTACAACAGAATTAACCCCCTCTGTTAAAGCGGCTTTTGATCTGACGGCCGCAACGGCAGATGGTCCTGCCAGGGTTAAGCTGACTTCTCTTTACAATGATTTATCCACCTTAAAGCTGCAGTATGATCAGCGCGAGGAGCAAATCCGAATCCTTCACTACAATAATGAGCAATCGCTAGTTGGGGTTCGTCAACAAATTAAAGGGATTGATCTTGAAACAGTGACCCGATTGGAAGCCTCCGTTAAGAGTAGCAAGCAGCGCTATCAGCCTTTATTTGACCAGTATAGTACACTTAACAAGCGAATTAGTATCGCCAAGTCACTTAAGGACAAGACCTTGAATACCGTACTACGTGCCCAAGGTGATGCTATGAAGATCTTGGTTCAGTTGGCACGCCAAGAGATCAGTGACAAGCAGAATCAGCTGAACGCCGCGAAAAAGAAACGTTCCCAAAAGATAGCCGAAGCTCGTAAAACCTTGTCTGGCATTGAAAGTCCTCAAATCACGATCAAATCTAACAAGAGCGTGATCACCTCGTTAAACAAACGTGTCTCAGCAGATTGGACTGACTTTAAAGCAGCGATTCGCAAACAAAACCTTACTCTAACCACCCAGTCCTTAGCTGCACTGGTCTCCGGTTACCGTCAGACCGCAACCCATAAGCAAAAAATAATTGAGCTCGAACAAAAGGTTTCCCTTGTTATTGCGAATACGAAGAAGCAAATCAGTTAGCGGACTTCTTCTTCTCATTTGCTCTGCGGTAAGCCATCACTTTGCGGTACATGCTTTTATTAGAGAGATGTTTGAAAATATATGGATCTGGACTCGTATTCACTTCAATAATCCAAGGCGTCATGTGGTTATCTAATCCTACATCTACACCAATCTGTTTAAAGCCAGGATATTTCTTATGGTAGAAACGTCCGGTATCCTCACCTAGCTTTCGCAATATCTTAAGCATCTGAGCTTGCTGAGCATCGTTCAAATAAGGCGACAGCAGCTTCTCCATAGACATTAGCGTACCACCGTTATGATAATTGGTAACAATCTTGCCTTTCTCAGCTACTCGGCCAATCAATCCGGTAGTTTCCCATTTGCCACGCGGACTGAGCTGGACCATCACACGGATATCAAAACGATGCTTTCCGTGCTTTAGCAAAACAATCCCTCTCTGAATCAAGTAACTGCGTCCGCGTGTCGCTTTCTTAAGGGATGAATAAAAGGTGTCATAGGCTCCAAAGGTTTTTATCTTTGTTCCACTTTGGTATTTGTATTCTGTTTCATGAGAATCCTTAATCTGTTCAACCTTCATTACACCGTTACCATAGGTGCCATGTTCCGGCTTAACGTAAATCATCCCATATTTCAAGAGCATCGTTCTTAAGTTTGCTTTACTAAACTTCACTGTTTCTGGAATGAGCGGTGAAATCTCGGAACTTTGCATGAGCACCTTGGTTTTAATCCATTTGCTGGTCAACGCAGACTTTAACTTCGTTCCCAATTGCCCTCTCCCCTGTCACTCAAATAATGATCACAGCCTTGCTTAACCTTAGTATTTTATGCTCCGACTATATGAATGGAATGGGTTGAACGCCCTCTCCGCTCTCAGATGTATCTCCAGATACTCAAGCTGCATATGGTGGGAAGAGGATAACCATTAGCGGATCAGAGGAGGCATGAACCATGCATATTTGTATTATTGCGCCGGAACGTCTCCCGGTTCCAGGAGACGGGTCAGTAGAAATCTGCATTTGGGCCATTGCCAGAAGGCTGGCTGAGAAACATAAGGTTACCATTGTGAGCCGCAAAGTGCCGGGACTGCCCGATGCTTCCATATTGGAGCGGGTCAGAATCATTCGGTTGCCCGCAAGTACTCCCGTTCATTATCGTACTTCGGTATTAGACTACATTCAGAATGAGTCATTTGATATAGTTCAGGTCGATAATCGCCCCCATCTTATGTCTGCTGTAAAGAAACGGCTCCCTCATCTTCCGGTATTTCTATTTCTGCATTCTCTTACATTCACACCGGACACAGTTAAGACTGCTAGAGCCTTGGCTAGAGCAGATCTGATTATTGCGAACAGCCACTCTCTACAGCGAAGACTAACCCGTCGCTTCCCTCAATTAAACAATGAAATCCGTATTGTCCTGCTCGGAGCAGATCTTGATCGATTCACTCCTGTAGCGCTACAGGAAAAATACCATCTTCGCAAACTTTACAGACTCCCGAGGGTCTTTACCGTCTTATTCGTCGGTCGAGTCATTCCCCGCAAAGGGGTGCCCGTATTGATACGTGCTATGTACCATTTAAATAAGCACCTTCCTGCTCATCTTGTAATTGCAGGCAAAGGGAAACCGTCATATTTGCGACAGCTGAAGCTGCTTACACAGCGACTAGGCGTATCCGTTTCCTTCCTTGGAAATGTAGCTCATGAGGATATCCATACCCTTTATCAAGCAGCCGACTGCTTCGTATGTCCTTCTCAGAATCATGAATCCTTTGGGCTTGTTAATGTAGAGGCCATGGCCTCGGGACTACCGGTCATCGCCTCTAGCAATGGCGGTATCCGTGAGATTATCGACTCCGGCCATAACGGATATCTGGTGGAACGATATCGCGAGGCCTTGCCCTTTGCTAGAGATTTGCTGCAACTAGGCCGGAATCCGGAGGTAGCAGCAACCATTGGGAAACAAGGACGAGCGGATGCGCTTGAAGCCTTCAATTGGCAACGTACAGCAACTGATTTGGAACGGCTTTATCAAGCTGCCTTAGTACAGCAATAGATCCCTACAATCATAAAAAAGTAGTCCGCCTCCATTCACTGGAGACGGACTACTTTGATTTAAATAAATTGAACAACCGTAAGTACAAGCCCTACAACAAAACCGCATAAGGCACCGTTCACACGAATCCACTGAAGATCTTTACCTACTTTATCCTCCAGCATATTCACTAGACTAGCATCGTCCATGCTATCCAGATTCTCCTTCACCAAAAGACCGATTCGGAAGTGGTTAGCCTCTACAAATGCAATCAATGAAGCGCGAATCCGCTCCTCCCAGCTACCGATCCACTCTTGTTCCTTACTAATACGGCGCATAAGAAGGGTGTATAGTGCAAATAGTTTTCTTCCGCCAGCTGCCCGGTCCTCTTCTAATAAGGAGAGTGCCTTACTACGTACGTTCTCCAATTGAGTATGCAGAAAAGCAGTTACCGCTTCTCCCTCAAGCTCTTGTAGTGCCCATTCTTTCACAGAAGTCATTCTAGCCTCATCATTAACAATCTGGAACAACGCCACCCGAATTTCCCGGATGATCTCTTCACGATAAGGGCTATCCTCTTCACGAAAATCGCGAATACCGGACTGCAGCATGCCTTGCAGCATTTCACCAAGCATATCCGCATCCATGAATCCAACGAAAGCCTGAAAAGCCATCCCTTTCAGTCCACCGAGCTTTACTTCAGCCAGTTTCTCACTGGTGATCTTACCCAGCATAGCTTTCGTTTCAGGACGACCGCTCCAGTTAGATACCCCTTCTAGCGCATAATCCAGAGCCGCTACATCTTTTCCATCGTTCATTAATTTAGTGACAATCTTATCAGCCGCAACTCCAAGCTCTGCTTCACGAATATAGTCAGAGGCTGCCTTTTGAAGAAAAGGTACAGCTTTCTCTACCGGAAGACGTGACACGAATTCGCTAAGCTGCTCTAGGATCTGGGCTCTCGCCTTCTTCTTGCTAAAGAACTTCGTCAGCAGCTTGGAACTCATAGACATAATGCCAAACTTGCGCAGCTTGTTCTCAATACTCTCTTTGTTCAGCAGCTCAGTCTCCATAGCGGTAATTAACGACTGAATAATCTTATCCCGATTCTTGAGCAGCAGTGAGGTATGTGGAATACGCAGCCCGAGCGGATGGCGGAATAACGCGGTTACCGCGAACCAGTCGGCAATCCCCCCAACCAGCCCAGCCTCAAAGCCACCTCTTAGTAGAATTACAGCGAGATTTTCAGGTAGAAATAGTGTAATCAGAAACCCACATGCCATAAAAGCTAGTGACATGGTGGCCAAGTTTTTGGATCTCACGATTAGTCCCCCTTACATACACAGCTGCCGATGTCCTTACGCAGGAAAAATACCGACGGATCACGTCCCACGAACATGAACTGACGATAGACTCGGCTAGTCGATTAGTTTAACAACTATTGTACCACGACTGAACTATATTCTAAAAATATACGATTAGACTAGGAATGAAAAGGTGTTTTTGGTTTTCAGAATATTAATGATAAGATACAATTAACGTTCTCACTAGCCCGCGAAGGGGACAACTATGACTGGATAAGGAGATCTTACAATATGCTGATTGCTTTAGATATGGATGGAACATTGCTGAACGAAGAAGGACAAATTAGCCCAAAGAACCGCGAGGCGATTATAAAGGCTCAAAATTTAGGTCATATCGTAATTATTGCTACGGGACGCTCTTTTATGGATGCGGAACGACAACTGCGGCTGGCAGATCTGGAATGCCCTGTAGTCAGTCTGAATGGCGCAGTGGTTACATTGTCTGACCACACGCTGGCAGCAAGTAAACCGCTGAAGAAGGAAGACATCATTCCTGCATTACGCTGGATGAACGAAATTCCGGATTTGTATTACGAGGTATACACAGAGGACAACGTATATGTGGAGCTCAATAAACGGGTACGATTAGAGAAACTATCTGCACTAAGTGAAGAAGAAGTACCTGAGGAAGTCAGCTGGCTGCTAAAAGCAATGATCGATCAGCAGTTTCAACAAGCGGCTGTAACTTACGTCGAAAGTATGGAAGAGATCTGGAGTAAAGAAGAAAACGTCATTTATAAAACATTAGCCTTTTCTCTAGACCGGGAACTGCTCAAAGAAGCCTCCACCCGCTTCGTCGCGATCCCTGGCCTTATTATTACAGCCTCCCATGTCAATAATATCGAAATTAACCATGAGGACGCCAACAAAGGCTCCGGTGTAGCTATGCTCGCCGCCCACTATGGCATCCCGCTAACAGATGTAGCCGTAATGGGTGACAGCTATAATGATCAACCGATGTTCGAGGTGGCAGGCTACCGGATTGCCATGGCTAACGCAGCACCGATTCTAAAGGAAATGGCTGAATTTGTTACAGTCAGTAATGCCGAAGATGGAGTGGCGACAGGACTTGAGCATCTTATGGCTAAATTCTGAACCAACATGCCTGGCTTAAATCATAAACTGCCAAAAAAACCTCTAACATCATCCTGAGGATGGGTTAGAGGTTTTTTTAAGATTGTCTTAACTAATTATAGCTACAGCTTTATACAAGGATGATCGTCCAAGCTCAATGGCTTGGCAAACTCAACGTCTTTTAATAACTCGTTATTCCGCTTATTGTGCATAACACGTGATTCGGATAGCCCTGACTGAATCTCCTTGAGCATTTGACGATTCTCATCATATAAGGTAACTGCCAGTGTATGATCATCTTGTCTTACAACCAGCTCCATATTGGGCTTAACTTCAAGCGATACCGTTTCGAAAGGAGACATATCGATGATAACTTCCAGTCCCACATTCTTGAATGTATAGGCGTAAGTGATTTCAAGTCCACGGTTATACGTGGCTTCGATCTGTCCCTTTCCTATGTTCACATTATAAGCCAAGGATTCAAGCTCTTGCGGAATTCTTGGAGCAATTGTCAGTGTATTGTTAATCAGGTCTGGACGGATACCTAAGAAATATTGGTACCACACACGCAGGTGCTCAGCATTGGACCAAGCTTGCAGGTATGCACCCGTCAACTTCGCCCAGCTCTCACCTTCCTCTGGATAAGCATCCATATTCTCACAAAGTCCACCAACAACACCTAAATTCAAGGCCTGCCAGTTCATATTCTTGAATAGCTGATAGGCCGTTTCTTCCTGCCCTGCTTCAATCATACGCTGCATCGCAATACCATTAAGCCAAATCCAAACCGCACCGTTATGGTAAGCCTCGTCTTTCGGATAATGAGATGTTAAATGAAACGGACGAAACAATGGATGATGTCTATCTAGCGAAGCAACACCCCATGGATAGACCAACTCTTCCCACGCGGTACGAATCGCTCTAGCCTTAAAATCGTTATCATCAAACATTTCAAATGCAAATAACTGGTTTGGGCGCAGGGAGAATTCCGGCTTATCTTCTGCATCCAGTCTGTCTGCTAAATAAGGATGCGCTTGATCAATGAAATCGACCTCAAAATGGCGCTTCAAGGTTTCAGCAATGCCCTTCCATTTATCAGCATTCACCTTGTCATTCATATATTCAGCAAAGTAAACACCAGCAAGCAATTGGTTATACCAGAGTGCTTGAATATCGTTGGCACGGGTATCCCGAGGAGAATATGACTCCAAATTGCCATCCCGGGCATCCATCCAAGTTTCATTATCTGCGTGCTTCAAGTACCCTTTATCATCTACCCAATATTTTATGGAACCTTCAATACTATATTGTACATTGTGATACAGCTCTTTAATGATCGCTGTATCTCCTGAATACTTAACGTAATCCTGCAACTGGATAATGAATCGCGGCGTACCATCCGTTGTATGGTAATCCACTTTTCCAGGAGACAAGATATTTGGAATTCTACCAAAGTATTTAGAATCTTCGTCCGTATTCTGAAACTCTGCGAATGATAGCAAGATATTTCTAGCCGTTTCGAATTGCCCTGTAACGAGCACAGCGCCTGGAAGAGCTATGAATTGATCCCGTCCCCAATATTCGTTAAACCATGGTAGTCCTGCATAGATACCATCACCCTGCTGTCTAGTAACCAACTGATCCATTGTGATGTTCAACCAATTCATGGCTAAAGTAAACGTATCATCACTGCTGGTTAGATGGGCATTATGGTGTAAGAAATCTTCCATCCGCTTAACACGTTCATCTTTCAAAGTACTAATATCTTGTCTAGCTTTAAGGATTAAGCTTGCTGCTTCTTCGGATGTCTTACCTGCAGCGATATAATAACCCCCAGCGTTTGCATCGGCAATTAGAACTTCATTATCCATATGCAAAGGTGAAAGGTTGATAGCACTAACTGCAATCACCCAATCTCCCTCGATAGCGCTAAAGAACGCGAGATGATCCTGTTGGTTTATATAGCTAACATTCTCTCCCCTTAAAACGATGCCTATGTCTTCCTTAGCATTAGCGAGACTAATTTCTAATAGATTATGATAATCCAACAACCACAGCTCTTCTGTAAGATCGGCGTGCTTACGCACCATTTTATAAGGATAGGCCCAAACTTCAGCTTGTCGATTGTCTAGCTTCTGTTCACCTACGAATAAGGTGTATCCACCGAAAATTCTATTCTTAGCAATATTAAGTCCCTCAAAAAATGCATGTTCCACATGATCCGTATGATGGGATTGCGTAAAATAAAATGCTGCCTCTTTATTCGTAAATGAAATACTCCGATTGGCTTCTTGAGAGACAAATGTCTTCATGTCATCCAGAATTGATGTATGAACTTGATTACTATTCATTGTAAGCCTCCTACTTGAAAATAGTAGGCCGCTATGAAGCTTCATAGCGGCTGTCTACTAATATTTATTCTTTAACCGAACCAACGACAATCCCTGATACGAAATACTTTTGCATAAACGGATAAATCAACAACAATGGTAGCGTAGAAACTACGATTTTAGCAGCGTTCAAAGTCTTATTCGAAACTTTTGCTAATTCCAATAATTTTTCAGGATCCGTAATGTTCTGAACCTCAACGCTAAGCTGTTGGATATAGGTTTGCAATGGATAATTCGCCGTCTTATTAATATAAACCAGGGCACCAAAATAATCATTCCAATGGCCCACAATAGTAAAGAGCGTAACGGTGGCAAGCGTAGGCAATACTATTGGGAGATAAATTGTCCCTAATATTCTCCACTGTGAAGCTCCATCTATATTCGCTGCTTCCTCTAGAGATTTCGGTACAGCGCGGAAAGCATTCATCAGCAAGATAACATTCCCTATCGGTACTGCACCCGGCAAGATCAATGACCAGATGGAGTCTAAAAGATTAAGCTCTTTGACTACCATAAAGGTTGGAATCAATCCGCCTGAGAATAACATCGCGAAGATAACGAGATTCATATAAACCTTCTGACCCGTGAATACTCGTGAACTTTTAGACAATGGATAGGCTGTAAGAATCATCAGTACCATATTCACAAGCAGACCTAACACTACCCGTTCTACAGAGATCATGAATGAACGCCAAAACTGGCTGTCAGACAATAATTTTTCATAGGAGCTAAACGTCGGATTAACCGGGAATATACTTACTAGATTTGCGGAAGCCGCCGCATTATCACTGAAAGAGATGGCTACTAAATTGACTAACGGTATGAGACAGGACAAGGCGAACGCTAGAACAAATACCCAGATAATAACATCTGCAATACGACCCTTGATGTTAGATGCGTAAATGGGAGAACCCCCCTTTCTTTAGAAAATACGATAATCCGTAAGTTTTTGGGCCAATTTATTCGCAGAAAGAATCAGTACGATACCAACGACCGACCGTAATAGGCCAACTGCTGTACCTAAGCTGTATTGTCTTTCCACCAGACCCACCCGATAAACGTAGGTATCAATAATATCCGAAGATTCATACACCAAAGGATTATACAGATTGAAGATCTGATCAAAACCAGCATTCAATACATTCGGCAAGTTCAAGGTTGTAACCAGCAAAATAGTTGGCATTAAGCCTGGCAACGTGATGTGCCACAGTTTCTTAAACCGGTTGGCTCCATCAATGGAGCCCGCCTCATAAAGTCCGGGATCAATGGATGTCAGGGAAGCTAGGTAGATGATTGAACCGTACCCAAAACCCTTCCAGACATCTGTTAATACTAGCATCGGTCTAAACCAGGTATTGCTGGCCATAAACAAGACCGGGTCAATCCCAAACCAACTTAACATGGCATTAACAGGACCTTCATAAGAGAAGATATTCATGACTACAGTAGCTAAGATCGCCCATGACAAGAAGTTCGGCAGATAAACAACCGTCTGTATGAATCGCTTAGCAAACTTTACCCGAATTTCATTTAATAACAGGGCAAACACGATGGATGTAAAAGTACCCACGATAATTTTCCATAACGCGATAACGATCGTATTACTGAAAATCTGTTTGCTGTCAGGAATTTGGAGCATAAATTTGAAATTATCAAGACCTACCCAGGATGAACCACTCATTCCCTTAGCCGGAACATAATTTTGAAAAGCCATTATAATACCGAACATTGGAATAAACGAAAAGATAATTAGGAAAATCATGCCTGGCGCCATCATGAGATGGAATGCTGTCTGATCTTTTTTATTTTTCATTTACGGATCATCTCTTTCAACATCATTTGGTTGCTATCGCTTCGTTAACTTCCTTAGTAATTACTTCGCCGCCAGTTTTATTCCAGCTATCTACAAACTTATCAAACGCGTCAGGTGTTTGCTCACCTGTAATGATCTTCAAGTACATTTCAAGTTCCATTTTAGTAAGTGTCGGCCATTTCAACGTCATGGATGATGTACTTCCAAAGAATAATGGATTCACTTCTTTAATATTAGAGGCTTTCACCAAACTAGCTGTCGTAATACTGGAAGTATATCCAGCCCATGCATTGGAGTCTGGTGTTTCTCCATTCTTCTTACTATCAAGAAATTTCTTATAGGAGTTATAAGCCGTTAAATCCTCATTGCTAGTTAATTTACTTGTATCGCCTGTTTCTAATGCTGCTTTCATGATGTCAACGTTACGATAGAAAGCGTCATAATAATCGATATTAATGGCGAGCGGAGATCCACCAACATTCATGCTCTTATAATCTTCAAATTCTTTCAAAGCTTTTTCATCTTTTTCTTGGTAACGCTGATAGTCATATTGAGCACTCACAAGCTTGGCTGCAAGTTCAGGATGTTCAAAGCCTTTGCGAACAACCAAATAACTGCTGGAAGGATTTCCAGTGAACATTGTAAGCGAGCCATCCTCTGATTGTGGGGCAACATAAGATACCCATTCCGCTTCTGGATTCAGCTTAAGCGTGTCAGCCACAGTCCAGCTTCCCCACCAGTTATCCATGAACGACCCACTTTTTCCGCTTGTAAGTAGCGCCTTGCGGTCATCACCAGTACGTACTGCAAACTGACGATCTATCAAGTTATTCTTGTACATTTCAGACAACTTGGTCAGTGCTGGCTTCATCTCTGGTTGAACAGATCCGTATACAGCCTTTCCACTTCCATCATCAATCCACTGTTTTGGATACGCACCATATAGTGAAAAAATATTATTAAATGAGAATTGTCCACCAGAGACACCGGCAACGTTTTCATTATCGACAACAAGACCTAGCGTCTTACCCGCTCCGTTACCACCTGGATCTTTTTCTACAAATTGCTTAATAATGTTCTCGACATCAGCCATTGATTTCGGCTCAGCAAGTCCCAATTTGTCCATCCAGTCTTTGCGAAGCCAGAGGATACCAGGACCATGTGAGATTTCAGTAGTTGGTATGGCCATCAGCTTGCCATCGAACTTTGCACTATCCAGAACACGACCACCGTAGGAATCATAAATTTCCTTAATTCGATCGCTGGCAGTATTTTCATAAACCTCGGTCAGATCTGCAATCAGATCGTTCTCATAAAGCTGTTGCAATGTCGCGTAGTCAGGAACCACCATTAGATCAGGGATTTCACCGCTTACAATCGCCATCGAAACTTTCTGACTATAGTCTGTACCATCATTGGACTCAAACGAGGTCGTATTTTGAATGTTCAGCTTATCCTTGAAATATCTTGTCCACACATTGTTTGTGGCATTATCTTTCTCATAAGGCGTTCCTGCAAGTGCTGAATAGCTCGTTGCCACTTGTCCAACAGAATAAGTAACTGTTTCAGGATAGGCGCCAAATGGAGTCGTCTGTGCTTCTTTCCATGCAGGATCACTCGCATCTGTCTTTGGAGTAGATGCTGAAGAATTATTAGAACTTGAACAACCTACCATAGCAACAGCTAATAGTGATGCTAATACTATGGAGCTTGATTTTCTCAATTTATGTTTCATTATAAGAGCCTCCCTTTTTCTATAAAAAAACTCGTATTAGAAAACGATTTCAAAGCGCCGGCCAGCTTCAAAAAAAATTATATTGTTACTTCCTTAAGTTTATAGATTATTGCTATCCATCGTAAACGCAAAAAAATTATGTTTTACACAAATAAATACTCATCATTAACGATAATATCGAGGAATAATTGCTACGGTCGAAGATGTTATACTACAATATCAATGTCACTACATGTCGAAAGGTGGTAAATAATGTTATCCATATTGGTGGTAGATGATCATAAGGAGGAGCGAGAGGGGATTGCTTTCCTCATTAAGGAGCTTGGCTTCCCCCTCCAATTGCATGTTGCAGAAAACGGTCGCAAAGCACTTGAATATGTAAGCGCACACTCTGTCGATATTCTATTTACCGATGTGCGGATGCCTATAATGGATGGATTACAGCTAACAAAGGAAGCATTAAAGTTGCACCCCAAATTAAAGGTGATTTTATTCAGTGGATTCGCTGAATTTGAGTATGCCAAAACAGCCCTCTCCCTGGGCGTATCCGAGTATCTTTTGAAACCTGTTAACATTGAAGCATTCCAAACTACTTTAGAAAAAGTTATTCAGGAATTAAAGAACCAGCAACAAAAAGAAGAAGCGTCACAAAGAAAGCTAAGCTATGTGAGAAAACATCTACTCTTCTCTCTAGTCAATGGCATCGGAAGCCCGCCTCCTCTTCAAGAGCTGTCTATTGAATTACCCAGCCATTACAATAAAATGCTTTTGTTAGAATTCGATAAGCCATTTTTTGAATCTGTGGATTCGGAGTTCGAAGAGTTTGTTCTTGGTTTAGTAGACACATCTGCTGATTACTTAAATCTAAACGGATGTCAGAGTCTACTACTGTTTCCCGAGCAAGAGTCCCCTTCTTCCCGGTTTGATAATCATTCAGCGATGCACCTGCATCATTGTATCCTTGATAAATATAAAGTGAATTGTTATCTCGCTATGAAAGAGGAACTAACCTCAATACTAGATTTAGGTTCACTTTTGACTTCATTAGAAGAATTGATGGAATATCGTTTTTTTCTCCCAGATACCTTTGTGTTTAATACACAAAATGACTTACATTTCTCTGAGGCCTTGTATCCAGACCTTACAGATAGCCATCTACTAGATCAGATTCGAAATAATCTGAAGGATCAAGATATTTTTAGCTTACGAGCAAATACTGAGATTTTATATCAAAAATACGTACATCAAGTACAGTATTCACATTTATATGTAAAGTATATGTTCTCCACAATCTATCAAGAGATCATGACACAAGCTGCACCTATATCAGAAATGGAGTTGCAGACTGCCGTCGAGATCATATATGGATCTGAAGATTTGCGTGATATCAAAGATATCATATTTGAAGGTATCGCTCGGATTGATCAGAACTCTACTAACCATGAGCCTACTCAGAACCGTGATGTCGATGCCGTCAAACAATATATTGAACAATATTATGCAGATGATCTCAGTCTGGAAATGCTTGCTGCTAAAGTGTATTTGTCTCCACATTATCTTAGCTCCATATTCAAGAAGCAGACAGGCTGTGGGCTTAATAAATATATTAAGAATGTCCGCATGCAAAACGCAAAAGAGTTGTTAACAAATACGCATCAAAAAATATCAAATATTTGCACCGCAGTGGGCTATCGCAATATTTCATACTTCTGCCAAAATTTCAGGGATTTCTATGGGTACACACCAGAAAAATATAGACAGTATAATCAGAAGTCCTCTGTATATCGGGAGGAGCACCATGCAACTTTGGCGGACACTTAAGCAAAATATTCGCGACTTGAAGTTTCAAACCAAGATCATGCTTTCATTTATGTTAATCAGTATGATTCCTGTGATTGTATTGGGCAGCTTCTGCTATCAAGAAGCCAAATCATCCCTCATTAAGCAATCCAAATCTGATTTGAAAGCAGCCTTAAATCAAGGGGCTTTAGCTTTAAATAGTCATCTGGATGTCTACAATAAACTCATGAATTTCTTGAGTTTTAATCAGGAAATTATTAATTCAGCTAATCATACCTACACAAGTATGTATGAAATGTATGATCAGTTAACCCATGTGATTGACCAAAATTTCAATACGGCACGGTATCTAAATACAGGTGTAGAACAAATCACTCTGTATACAGGAACCAATCTTTTGGCACATGGCAATACCGTCCGAGCCCTAAATGATATTAAACAGGAACATTGGTACCCGCCGTTGATGAAGTCAGTCGATGTCCTGTGGTTTACAGATAATAAGGAGATTTTTGCTGTTCGACGCATTATTAATACGAAACAGAAAGATCCAAAAGAAAATGTGCTGTATGCACGTGTGAATTACGATTCGTTATTCACACCCTTTGACTCCCTACTCTCTCAAGGTTCAGAGATTCTCGTCAAAGATGCTTATGGAAAGTCGATCTATGCCTCGCCTGGTATAGAAGGATATATTCCTTCCAATAGCACAGACAACTTAGATACGCTGCAATGGAAAAATACAAAGTACACTGTATTGCAATCTGAAGTTCCTATATCAGGATGGACAGTGATGTTATGCAAACCTACGAAGATGATTACGAATTCTGCTTGGAAAATCCTTTCGACAGTTGGGCTTGTTATTGTTGCCTGTATTGCTGCCGTTGCTATAACCGCCAATCTATTCTCTCGAAAGTTCAATTCACAAATTAAGCGTCTGCGCAATAATATGCGCACCGTAGAAGAGGGATCCCTGGAAGTCACCGTCACCAGCACATCCAAAGATGAAATTGGGGATTTAATCAGAGGCTTTGGCAATATGGTTGACAAAACAAAAGTGTTAATCGATAAAGTCTACATTGAGGAAATTTCACGAAAAGAATATGAAATGAAAGCCCTACAGGCTCAGATTAATCCTCATTTTCTATATAATGCTCTTTCGCTCATCAATTGGAGAGCCATTCGAATCCATGCAACAGATATAAGTGAAATGGCTCAGCTTCTATCCACGTTCTATCGGACTACGCTGAATAAAGGGAATAATATTATTTCGGTTTCAGATGAACTATTGAATGTACAATCTTATATACAGATTCAGCTTAACATGCATAGCAACAGCTTTGAGATAGAATATCAGATCGACGAGGCTATTCTCTCTTATTACATGCCTAACCTGATGCTTCAGCCTCTAATTGAGAATGCTATTATTCATGGTATTGAGAATAGAGAAGAAGAAGGAAGCAAAATTATTCTATCCGGAGAAATGGTGGAGGAGTGTATCATCTTCAAAGTAAAGGATAATGGCGTTGGCATCCCACAAGAACGACTCAATCTTCTGCTTAAATCCCAGTCTATAGGCTATGGGCTCAAAAATGTAAATGACCGGGCTATGCTAATGTACGGACCAGAGTACGGCCTGTCCATTACCAGTATTCTAGGACTGGGAACGGAGGTCACATTTCGATTTCCATCCAAAAGATACGAAGGTGGCTCAGATCTATAACTCTTTTAAATGCAGTGATGTTAATTAGCTACACTCTAAAATTAAATTCAACCGGGACATGTACGCTGGATTAAACCCGGTTGATTTTTTTCAATCTATTGAATTACAAATGATCAGGAGCGCTTTCCTCCCCCACCCATTCAGCAGAAACACGTACATAATCCCCCACATCAGAAGACGTCACCAGTTCAATAATGATCAATTCGAGCGGTGTAATCGCCCGCAAACCATGTCTCGCACCGGCAGGTACTATAACTGTGTCTCCGGCTGCAACTGCATGAAGAACGCCGTTCATACGGTACTCTCCATTGCCCGAAAGAAAAGACCATATTTCTTTGGTATGCCTGTGAAAATGATAGCTGGTGTGTTTCCCTGCCAACATCGTGATTTTGGAAGTCGTAACCTCAACTCCTGCTGCTGTTCGTGAGAAATCCAGAATGCGTGAGTTGCCCCACCGCTTTTCTTCAATCATCGGCTTCGCGGCATGACCCTCCAGCTTCTGCTTAATCCGTTTCGCCTGCTCGATCCCAGCAACCAAAATACCATCCGCACCCGCTGCCACAATCAAACCTGGGGCACCGATGACATGTACGGGACAAGAGAGTTCGTTCACTAAATAGGTTCCTTTTGAATCCTCAGAAATGCTCCCCCTGCCAATTACCTTTTCCTGCAAATGAGGGGTAAGCGCATCCCAACTACCAATATCCGCCCAAACTCCGGTGTAAGGAATAACTACCGCTCGCTGCGTATGCTCAAGCACTTCATAGTCAAAACTTCGTTCTGGCAATTCGTCATAACGCTCCACTAGCTCCATGTAATCTGCTGAAAGATTCCGTTCCACCATAGTTGAGAGCAAGTATCCTAATGAGCAGGAGAACACCCCACAGTTCCATAGTCCTCCACAGGAGATGAACTCGGCTGCCGCCATTTCGTCTGGTTTCTCTGCAAATTGCTTCACATTTAGAAAAGACGTCCCCTCTGAACCTTCACTCGGCAATATATACCCGAACTGTGTGGATGGGAATTCAGGCGTAACACCGATCAGGGCAATATCCGCTTGTGATTCGGACAGCACGCTGGGAAACTGCCGAAGCTGACTGAAAAAAGAAGCCTCCACATAAGAATCCACCGGAATGACCACAACGATCTCTTCTAAGTCTATTTTCTTCACGGAATGCAAATAGCTCGCCGCCAATGCAACTGCAGTAAAAGTTCCCCGCTTCTGTGGCTCCGCCAGTAAAGCAACCTGATTGCCAACAGATTTGCGGGTAATTTCCACCTGACTGCGATGGGTTACAATGCAGCTTGAATCTAACAATCCTGCCTCATCCAGCCCTCTGCATACTCGCTCGATCATCGACTCCATGCCGCCATTTTCTGTTGGAAGAAGTCTTAAAAATGCCTTTGACCTGATCTCATTCGACAACGGCCACAGCCTCTTTCCCGATCCCCCTGAAAGGAGCACGATCTGCAACGCTATCGCCCCCCTGCGCTGGACTTACTACTCGGTGTTCTCACATACCCCTTCCGTTTATGAAAAGACAATGATCTATACTTTTCCGCCAGCTCATTCAGCTTCTGCTTGGAAAGCTGACCTGCATTCATATGGAGGCCTTTATTGCGTGCTTTTTGGATCTTCATGCCCCCACGATCCTTCGAATACAGGTAATTCCCATAAGTTTCGAATTCAGAAAAAGCAAATTGCTTAGTGCGGTTCATACTGTGTATAATCGCCGAATACCAAGGCCTCTGATGCTTTGCTTCAATCTCTCTTTTCATCTGAGTCAATTGGCTGCGTTCAAACAGCATATAATGCGTCACAAAAGAAGAAGCAGATGCCGCCTTCTTACCCATTAGCTTCCTATAGGTTGTAAAGTACTGAGGCTGACTCCAATTGCGGCTGTAAAAAATCGTCTTTCCCTTCTCACGGAATCGATGAGGAGCGATTAAGACCGTATCTGCATCGATGACTAAAAAATAGTCAGCCGTACATAGCTTGTCACCATTCAGCTTCAACAATTGCTGGAACAACCAACCGGATCTTTCCCATTTCCGTGAACGGTAATGGATATCTTTTTTTGTAATCGGAAGGACTGTATTCTCATCGACAAAGGTACAGCCCTTTTTTCGGCAGAAATCCAGTATACGAGTCTTTTTTGGAGCAACAATCAATATACGACCTATCGGATGCTTAACATGTGTTCGGACAGCGTCAATAACATAGGGGAGTGTAGCCAAATCTTTCTCGATAGCCGGAATCAGTACATCTATGGTAACGGCATGTCTTATGCGGACCTTTTTAGGCGAGGGCATACGGTCATCTCCATATCATGATTTTGCTTTAGGATATGAGGATAATAAGGAAAGGGAATGGGCTTTACTGTAAACTTAAGAGAGGACAAGGGGGATTTATATCCTTCTTTTCGCCCATAAGGCCAAATCCGCTCACTTCTGGGGGATTTATACCCTTCTTTTCGCCCGCAGAGCCCAATTCCAACTTTTCTACGGGATTTATACCGTTCTTTTCGCCTGCGGAGACCGATTCCAGCCTTTCTACGGGATTTATACCGTACATCCCGCCACTCGAGCCCAATTCTAGCTTTTCTACGGGATTTATACCGTACATCCCGCCACTCGAGCCCAATTCCAGCTTTTCTACGGGATTTATACCGTACATCTTGCCCACCAATCCCCATTCACACAACCAAGCTCCACACTCCCCGATACTATATCCAGCATTTTTTTCTGTGCAGTAAAAAGGCTGGGATGGTATATTGTAGATTGGCTAAATTTTCGGCGTATTTTAATCGGCACATTTTAAGATGAACTCAACCATTCTCCAACTAGTTTTGTTGAGCTCACTCTATACAGAAATATATGAAGGTGAATCTATTGAATAAGCTCTTATTTCATAATATCCCGCTGGGAGCAACCGGCGAACGCATCCCGCAAGCGGCAGTAGCTTCAGCGCAGACCAGCAAGGAGCTAGTGAAGCGGGAGGAGGGGGACTCCGCTTATTTCCGCAGGCTGGAGGAAGGCGGCATCCTGCTCAACCGCCCGCAGATTGCTGCGGTGCGGCATCATAAAGGGCCGCTACTGACACTGGCCGGTGCAGGCTCCGGCAAAACCTCGGTTCTGATCTGCAGAACCGGTTATTTGTTGTCGGTGCGCGGCGTCTCGCCGAGTCAGCTGCTATTGCTGACTTTTTCGAGTAAAGCCGCGGCAGAAATGCGCGAACGAATCGCCCTGCTCCCGGGAGTCAGCACAGCGGACGTCGCAAGACTTCAGGCCCGTACGTTCCATTCTTTTTTCTTATTTTTCTTGCGCAGACAAGGATTGCAACAGGAAATTTTCAGTGAGACACGGCGCCAGCACATCCTATTGAAGCAGATCATGCGTGAGCTCGGACTGCCGAAGGATGCTTATCCACCGGAAACCGTACTCTCTCTGCTCTCTTCCTGCAAAATGAACATGGGCACCGTGGAAGATCTACCAGAAGGCACCACCGCCGAAAAAGAAATGAAATCCATTCTGGAAATATACGAACAATGGAAACAAGACAATTTCAAAATCGATTTCGATGATGTCCTCTTAATTGCCTATCGGATGCTGAAGGAGCGTCCGGAGCTTTTGCAAGAGTTGCAGATGAGATATCTGTACGTGATGGTGGATGAGTTCCAGGATACAAACGCCTTGCAGTACGAACTTGTCAAAATGGTCGCTCACCCACAGCATAATCTAATGGTGGTTGGTGATGATGACCAAACGATTTATTCCTTCAACGGAGCGCGCAGTGAGTTCATTCTAGAGTTCGAGAAGCTCTATCCGGGAGCAAGGGTTATTACGCTCGATATTAATTACCGCTCAGGCCCAGCTATCGTTGGACTTGGCAACGGCATTATCAAGCACAATACACGTCGGCGTTCCAAAACCCTGCAAGCCGCAAAAGGTAGTGGAAGTCAGCCACGATATATGCGTCCGCAAACTGCAGATGAAGAAGCCGAGCAGATGATCGAGCATATTTTAAACGAGGTCTCTAGCGGCAAAAGAGAATATAGCGACTTCGCCATGTTGTACCGGGCCTCGAGCAGCAATCGGGCCGTTCTCGAACTGCTCCTTTTACGCGATATTCCCTATATTGATTACGGAGAAGGGCAATTATTGTACGAGCACTGGCTGATCTCTCCGGTAGTGGATCATTTGCGACTCTCCGTGAATCGGCGAAATTTTGCGGCGATGGAGAATATCCTGCCGACGCTATATATGAACCGTGAAAAAGGTATGAATCATATCCGCCAGATGGAAGCTAGACAGCCCAAGCAAGGACCGTTAATCCACCTATTGTCTATGCCTGGCATGGAAGACTTCAAAGGAACTAAACTAAGAGATCGGCTCGATCTAATCCGTAATATACGCGAACTGACCCCAATACAAGCAATCCGGCAGATTCGTACCCAATTCTATGATTATTTCATCGAAGCGAATGAACGGCATCAAGCGACGCTGCATCGAGAGACGTTAAAAGAAATGCTAGATGAGCTAGAATCCTCCGCGGCGCGTTTCGACAGCATCCCTGCCTTTCTTGATTTCATAGATAATGTCACGGAGCGTAACGAGCATAATCGCCAACCAGGTACTAAAGAGCAAGGCAATCGGATTGCATTAATGACCATTCATAAATCAAAGGGGCTAGAGTTTCCTGTAGTCTTTTTAATTGGAGCGTCTGAGGGAATTCTTCCGCATAGCTCTGCACTGGAGGGCGACCGGTTAAAAGACCGCAAGCTTGCTGCCGGAAGCAGCGGAGCCTCAAGCTTAGCAGCACTAGAGGAGGAACGGAGACTGGCGTACGTGGCCGTTACGAGAGCCCGAGAGGAGCTATTCATCAGCTCACCTGCACAGCATCGGGGTAAAAAAGCGGAGGTCTCCCGCTTCATGTTATCCGCCTTCCGTTCAGCGGTTTCTTCCACAGCAGCAACTACGGTGAGTAGAACCGTGACAACAAGATCCTTACCGACCAGCCGAGCGACCACGACAAAAACAAAAACCCATGTCGTTCCGGTATGGAACTGCACGGGCAACAGTTGTCCTGGTTGGACACGCATGAAAGCTGGCGGAGCAGAGGATCATCTAACCTCAAAGCCCTGTCCCTTATGTAGCTCACCTATGGCAAAGGATCAGCGAGAAGTTCCCGTATGATCTACACGCAAAAAAAGCAAGTTTCCTCTTCCCTGGAAACTTGCTTTTTTTAATATAAATATATATTTAAGCTGTAGTTACTACTGCTTCTTCAACTTCTTCATGTACAGTCTTAATCTGAATCATTACTGCATTCGGATCGGTCAGCACTTCGATTCCATCTTGGAAAATCAGGTCAGAAACTAGCAGCTGATCGCCAATATCAAGTTTACTAATATCTACTTCCATAGAAGTAGGCAAAACGCCCGGCATACAACGAACTTCTACTTCATACAATTCCACTTGCAATACGCCACCGGCTTTCACGCCGATTGCTTCCCCTGCAAAATGAATCGTAACTTTACTATCCATATTTACAGACATGTTCACATGCTGGAAATCAATATGCAAGATCTTACCTGACAGAGAATCCTTTTGAATATGCTGAACAATGATCGGCATTGCTTCATCGTCCGTTGTTTTTGCTTGCAGAATAGCCCGTGGATTTTTTCTCAAAGTACCCAACAGCTCTTTTTCATCCACTTCTACGTTCAGAGTATCTTTACCCACTCCATACAATACAGCCGGGATACGTCCCTGTTTTCTCGCTAATTTCTTTTGGGACTTTGTTTCGCCAGTACGCTTGTTTAATTGAATAAATTTACTCATTTTTTATTTCCTGCTCTCTTTGACCATAAATTCTTGTCATCCTAAGTATAACATGACCATATAATCTAGTCAAATTTAGCAGAAATCTCCCTTTTCCACACAAAAAAGAAGACTTGAGTGAATTCAACTTCCCATTCCTCAACTCTTCCCAACTGCACTTCCTCAATTTATTTAACTCTTACTTAATTCATCTTCACCTATCACTTCTTCTATTGTACAATCACTTTCATTCAACTCTTCGATTCCGATGAGTTCCCCAGGCTGTACATTAAAATATAAACAAAGCTTTAAGAGCAAGTCTCTGGGATACTGTACCATCTCATCCTTATACATACGGCGAACCGAATCAAAGTGATAATTAATATCCTTAGCAAGCTTTCGTATAGAGAGTTTGGGATCATGATTCTCCATGACCACACTTAATTTACTTCGGATAACCGGCATACATTCACCTCCAGCTTAAGTCCACGCCCACAAAAATCCATCGCGATCCCACGCGATTTTGCCGCCGTGCAGCTTCCGGAAAGCTTTCTTTACTTCCTTGGACAGCGAGGCATTGCCATTCTCATTCACAAATACAAATTGTTCCCCAAAGTTCTCTTTCACATATTCAATCGCCGCGGTCTGATACAAGGTACCCGTAAACCGAATTTCCTTAACCATCCATTCCGCTACATCTTGTGCTGTTACTTCCATATGGATGTGCCTCCTTTCATGTACTTCATGCTAAAATGTGCCCTCATTATAACATGAATACAGCCCGACCGGACAAACGTCCGAATCGGGCTGTATTAGGATGTCTTAATTATTGTGGATAGGTATGATTCGAAGGATAACGAGTCTTCTGTCCACCGCTTACCATCAACAGAATCCCTGTAATCAAGTGTAATACCCATCCCACTATTGGAATCCAAGCCAATAAAGAAGTTACAATTCCGAGCACTGAACCATAGATAGATTCATTGTTCTTTAAAGATAAAATCAAAGTGATTAGATGAAGAATAAACATAAATCCCAGTACAGAGTACCCACTGAACACTACAATAGTAGCACCCAGAAATGGAATTGCCAAAATAATTTCAAACGAGCCTGTAATCCATTTCATAGCTTTAGAAGCGCTCAAAAGACAACCTCCTAATAGGTAAAATATACTATTTATTATACAAAAACCCAGCGTTCCCGTATATGATTTTCATCTTGCTTTACTATTTTATTTTCATCCTAAAATCACAGGTTCATTCACCTCATGAAGTGGTTGCTTTTGCACAAAAGGGGGCAAGCCTTCCTTGCTCATTGCAGCTGAGGGAGCAAGCCCTAAGCAGTGGCACATTAACGGAGCCAGCCTTAATTGGGGGATTGCTTGATCTTCTTTTGCCAGAGGCAATGCATCTACTCCAAACGTATATAACGGCACATCCCGCTCGGAAGAGGTGACCCCTCCATGGTACCCATTTGCGTTCATCCCATGATCTGCCGTAATCAGAATCTTATACCCCTGCTCCATCCAAATAGGCAAAACAGTGGCTAGCAGTCCATCGGCGTTACGCACGGAAAGCTCATATTCCTTGCTCTCCCCGCCATAACGATGCCCGGCGTCGTCTATATTCATGGAGTGAATGTATAGAAAATGCGGATCATAAGCACTCCGTAAATACACGGCATCGGCAAACACATGACTGTCAGGATAGTGATCCTCGAAATAAAAGCTGCCATGCTGAATTGGCATCATCACATTATGCTGATGGCGATCAGCCAGTGGATCAAAGGGGGCCGAATTATAAAGCTCACTGACCCAATGATAGGCGACAGCAGCTGTACGCAAATTAGCGGCTACTGCCAAATGAAATACACTTTCTTCATGGCTAGGTCTCACAATATGGTTAGCCGTAATTCCATTTTTGGACACGGGTGTACCCGTTAAGAGCACTTCATAAAGCGGACGTGATAGACTGGGTAATTCCGACTGTACTCGATAACAAGATAAGGATCCTTGCTCCACAAGATGCTCCAGATAGCCCATGTATTTGCGAGCAGCATCATATCTAAGTCCGTCCAAGACAACCACAATGAGTTTATTGGTCATTTCCGTCAATCTACTCACGCTCCTTCTCGCTCTAAATGTAAAAGCTCGGAAGGGTTCAACGCCAATGTGACTTTGTCCCCTTCTCCAACCCGCAGCCAGCGTCCATCATTTAAAAGATCAACCGTTAATCGGATTCCTTCAGCCTCAACCGTACATCGAATAATATTGCCTAGCACAGACACAGATTTAATCACTCCATTCACCAGTTGTGCTCCGGCAGCAGCCTCCTGCTGACCCGCCCCATCATGCAGTAACGTTACGGCTTCGGGGCGAATAGCAAAGCTGTCCATCCCACTATCTATTCCGCGGAACAGCGCCATCACCTCTGGCCGAGTCAATACGTTATAACTGCCCATGAACCGGGCAACGAACTCTGTGCGCGGCGCGGTGTACAGTCCTTCCGGTGTTCCATCTTGGACGATGCGTCCACCATTCATAATGCAGATGCGGTCGGATAGAATCAGCGCTTCTTCCTGATCATGCGTAACGAATAGAGTCGTCATGTTAAAGCGCTTCTGAATATCACGAATTTCAGCACGTAGATTCTTGCGGATCTTGGCATCGAGTGCACTCAGGGGTTCATCCAGCAGTAATACTTTGGGCTGCACGGCTAGAGAACGGGCCAGCGCTACCCGCTGCTGCTGTCCACCGGAGAGTGACTGCGGATAGACGTCCCGCTTCTCCTCTAGATCGACTAAAACCAGCAGTTCCTCGCAGCGGCTACGTCGGGCGGCTTTGGACAAACCACGCATCTTCATTCCATACTCAATATTTTGGCTCACCGTCAGATTAGGGAATAGAGCATAAGACTGGAACACCATCCCCACCTCGCGTTTACGGGGCGGCAGATTTGCCAGATCTTTATTCTCTAGAAGGATTCTGCCGCCATCCAGCTCCGAAAGGCCAGCTATGCAGCGAAGTAACGTACTTTTCCCGCAACCGGAAGGTCCTAGCAGCGTCACAAGCTCCCCTTCACGTATCTCCAAATCTATATTGTCTAGCACACAGGTCTCACCAAACATTTTGAGTATTCCCTGCAGCTTCAGATAATCGTTCATCCCTTAACGCCTCCTCCCATCTTTTTGCCAAGCTTCATTAGTACCATCGAAAGAACTAGAATAAACAGAAAATACGAGATGGCAATCGCACTGGCTAAATGTCCGCTTTCGCCCATTCTTTGATATAGATACACCTGAATCGTCTGAATATGCCCGCCAACTAGCATGTTTGTAAGAACAAATTCACCGAACAGAACGGAAAATGATAATAAGGTAGAGACGATAACGCCAGGCCAGATATTTGGCAAAATCACATTCATAAAAGCCGTTCTGCGGCGGGCTCCAAGCAATTCTGCGGCATGCAGCAGTTCTACGGCGTTAACGGTCAACAGACTATTGCGAATGCCCTGATACATATAGGGAAGAATGACCACAAAATACGCCCCCACCAATAAATAAGCTGTTCCAGCGATATCAAAGAGGCCAGAGGAATAGGTACGAATAAGTCCCACCGCAGCCACTACACCAGGCACCGCATAAGGCAGAACAACAATCACTTTCATAAAGCTCTCCCAGCGCGGAAAATAAATGGTGATGACAAAAACAGCTGGCAGCATCACGGCCAGACTCAGCACCACGCTAATCAGGCATAAATACAGCGAGGTCCAAAGCGCCTCCAAAAAACGAATATCCTTAAACATTTCTCCAAACCAATTCAGTGTCCAAGCTTGAGGCAACAAGGTATTCTGCCAGTCCTGCGCGAAGGCATAAATACCGGTTGCTAACAGTGGAAGTAATAAATACACCATGAGCATTAGCATGAAAGTGCGCGGAGCGAAGCCTGCTTTACGTATATTCATTGCCCCACCTCCTCACTAGCTGCCGTCCACAAGCGCCGAGAAGATTTGGTTTTCACATCCGGTTTACTGAGCGCTTTAGCTCCAAATCTCTCCGTTCGCCGAACCATCAGATGATTCAAATAGACGGCCAAAATCGTAGTCAGACCCAGCAGAACAGCAAGCGTACTCCCCATTTCTGGCTGAGTAACCACATCTCCAGCAACCAGTGAACCGATACGTACCGCCAGCAGATTATAATTCCCGCCAACCAAAGCATATGCCGTTGCATAAGCACCCATCGCATTGGCAAACAGTATTCCCAGTGTGCCGAAGATCGCCGGAGTTAGAATTGGCAGCCCAATCGTCTTCCAGAACTGCCACGGTCCTGCTCCCAGCAAGGACGCCGCCTCTCTCCACTGCTCACGAATTCCGTAAAAGGATGGATACAAGAGCAGTAAGGCTAATGGAACCTGAAAATAGACATACACCAGAATCAGACCAGACCAGCTATATAAATCAAAATCGGTAAAAACACTCCAGCCCCACTGTTTGAATAAGAGCGTAAACACTCCATTGTTACCAAGCAAAATAATATACGCAAAAGCCAGCGGAACTCCTGCGAAGTTAGAGGTCATATTCGACAGCATTAAGAGTCTGTCCCTTACCCTCGGAGTGAACCGAGTAATACAATATGCACAAAAAAGTCCGACAATGATCCCTATCAGACTTGAGGTTAAAGAGATCAGCAAGCTGTTCTTGATAGCCCGCATGTAATAGGCACTTTGCAGTGCATGCAGATAATTGCCTAGCGTAAGTCCAGTTCCATCTGCCTTTTGGAAACTTCCCGTCAGCATGGACAATACAGGCACCAACTGAAATGCCAACACCATCAGTGCAAACGGAATGAGTGCCAGGATCACACCGCGGCTTTTCTGTTTCAACTTCCTCACTCCTTGTCGCGGGAATAGAACAAGGGCACCTTACGGCATCGTAACGAAGGCGCCCTGTTTCTTTTTTTGGGGGAAGAACAATTCTAGTTCAAATGCACAAGCACACGTTCCTGCCATAACTGTGGAATGGTCTTCGCTGTTTCTTCCCATACCTTGTAATCACCAACAGGCTTAGCGTTAACATACTCCTCTTTTGGCAGCAGCTTAGCCGCGACATCATCCGGCAGTGTTACACTGTCACGAATCGGACGAGCGTACCCTTTGGCAAGATTAATCTGTCCTTCATCACTAAGGATGTATTGACGTGTCAGCTTCGCAGCGTTAGGATGCGGCGCATATTTATTAATGATCGTTGCATATCCACTCACCACACTGCCTTCCTTCGGAATGGCTACCGCGAAGCCATCTTTGTTGATCTGATCTCTATAGTTCAAAGCGTTGAAATCCCACAGCAGGGTAACTTCTACTTCCCCTTTTTCAATGTTGGCAAGAGAAGCCTCTGCATTGGAGAGACGTCCTTTTTTAGCTAAATCCTCGAAAAAAGCAATCCCTGGCTCAATGTTCGACTCATCGCCACCAAAAGCAATCGCTGCGGCCAATACAGCCATCTGCGCTTGAGCAGCTTTGGTTACATCACCAACGATGATTTTGTAATTGCCGTTCTTCAGATCTTCCCAGCTCTTCGGTGGATTAGCCACGAGCTTGGTGTTTGTCAGAAACGAAATCGTCCCTTGATAGCCGACAATCCAATTTCCGTCCTTATCCTTAGCCCAATTAGGGATCTCATCCCAGTAGGTCGTTTTATAAGGCTGTGTTACTCCTTTTTCCACGGCAACCGATCCAAAAGCGATCCCTACATCTCCGATATCAGCCGTTGGCTTATCTTTTTCCGCATCAAACTTGGCAATTTCCTCCGCGCTCGACATATCCGTATCTGAATGTGTAAGACCATACTTACTACTCATATCACTCCATGTATCTTTCCAGTTCGCCCAGGAATCCGGCATTCCCACGCTGATAACACTGCCCTCTTCTTTAGCTTTACTCTCGATCTCGGTCAGACTTAATTCTTTGGTGCCAGCATTTCCATTCGTTGATTCGTCAGCCTTAGCCGAATTTCCACAAGCAGCAAGCAACAGGACGAGCAAGGATAACATTAGACCCATCGATAATTGATTTTTGATCCCTTTTTTCATGATTTCCCCTTCACTCCTATTTCTTATTTGCGGGCTTCTCTATGCTCCAACTGTTAGGCACCCAATTGCAGTATAGGCGTGTACTATTTTCGCGGCATTAAGGAGGATAGGAATATTTGTAAATAAAAAGTAAGACATACCCAAAAACCACCTGATTCACTCAGGCGGTTCTCGTGTTTATGCTTAAAGCTATACTACCTTCTACGCGCCGCCACACTTACCACGCCGTATCTATAGAGCACTTTCTTGCCGAACCATCCAAATAACCGATCCGTGAAAAAGCCCATAAAGCCAAGACAGAATAACCCTACAAAGATCCAATCTGTCCGGAAAAACAATCTGGAATTCCAAATCAGATAACCTACACCTTCGTTCGAAGCAATCATTTCCGCACCGATAATCGCCATATACGAGGTTCCCATCGCTAACCGGATGCCTGTAAAAATATACGGTATCGTCGCCGGGACGATCACATGAATCAGAATTTGCCACTCACTGGCGCCCATACTACGGGCTGAGCGGATTTTATCCTCCTCTACGGACATCACACCGGTCAAGGTATTCAGCACCACAATAAAAAAGGTAGCGTACATAATCAATGCAATCTTCGACTGCTCCCCAATGCCAAACCACACTAGAAACAATGTAATGAATGCAATCGGCGGGATAAAACGAATAAAGTTCAGAAAAGGCTCTGCAAAGATACGAATTACATTCACCTTTCCAATAATCAGACCTACGGGAATCGCCATTAAACTGCCGAGTACCCAGCCAATTAGCACCCGGTAAAAGCTAATCCCGATATATTGCATCAAAGTTCCGTCTTCCAGAAGTTCCCGTCCACCCTTAAGCGTACTCCACGGTCCAGGGATCACATCAGGACCGTAGATCACTGCCCCAAGCTGCCAGACGCAGAGTGCGGCAATCCATAGTATGGATACAGAAACCCATTTCTTTTCCACCCATTTCATCATCTGTCCCACCCTATCCTATTCTTCGAAATGGCTCTGAATCTGGTTGTATAGCGAGTAAAATTCCGCTGAGGCTACGTCCCGTGGATAAGGCAGCGTATTGTCATAAATGTCCGTGATGTTAGAGGAAGGGCCTACAGACATAATGCCGATCCGTTCCCCCAACAGCAAGGCTTCCTGAATATCATGGGTTACAAAAATCACCGTCTTATGCGTCTGTTGCCAGATGTTGACCAGTTCTTTCTGCATCGTCCTCCGGGTCATCGCATCAAGTGCACCAAAGGGTTCATCCATCAGCAGGATCGCTGGATCATTGGCAAGCACCCGTGCCAGCTGAACACGCTGCTTCATGCCTCCCGATAGCTCCTTCGGGAACTTCTCCTCATGCCCGTTCAGTCCTACAAGTCCGATGAACCTATCCGATATCGTGCGCCGTTCAGCCTTTGCGATTTTCTTCATTCGCAGTCCAAACTCCACATTCTCTCGAACCGTTAGCCAAGGGAATAAAGAGGAATCTGCTTGCTGAAATACAACTGCCCGATCTCTGCCAGGCTTATTCACCTCTTCGTTATCCACCCGAAGGTTACCGCCAGATTTGGAAACAAATCCGGCGATCATATTCAGCAGCGTCGACTTTCCGCAGCCACTTGGACCGAGTAGAACGAAGAACTCTCCGCCTTTGATTACGAGATCCACATCTTTAATAATATAATGAACATCTCCAGCGGCTGGCTCACTGTAGCTCTTGCGTAGCCGCTCAATATGAATGGTGTGCTGCTTAGCAGGTAATGACATGCTGAACCCTCCTATTTCTTATACGTGACTTCTTCCGGCAAAGCTTTGGTAAGCGGTTCAAGATTCAGCTTGCTATCCAGATCGAAATCCTTCTCAATGATTCCAGTGTCGACCATATATTTCTTCTGCTTCGTCAGACTGTCATACGCCGCCTGTGTGAATCCGAGCGCCCATGGATTGTTCGGAAGATCTTTGATCGTCGATTCCTTAGGCTGCTTCACTTCCTCGTACATCAAATCAGCAACCTCATCTGGATGGGCCTGGGCATAGCCCCCTGCTTCATCCACTGCTGCGAGAAAGTTCGAGATCCCCTCTGGATTTTTTGTTACAAAATCATTCCCTGCTACAATGCCCATCCCTAACCGTACGGTTGTTTTGGACATATCCGTCAGCTCATGTACGCCTGAAAGGGCACCCAGCTTATCATTAAGAACTGAACCATAGAACCATGCACCATCCACAGCCCCCTGCTTCAAAGCGATATAAGATTCGTCAAAGGCTCCCTGCCCTATCAATTCCACATCACTGAGCGCGATGTTATGCTCTTTTAAATATTCATCCCAAAGGTACGGAATGAAGGTTCCACGAATAAAGCTCAGCTTCTTGCTTTTCAATTCCTCAGCTGTCTTGATATCATCCTGTACGAATAGCTTCCATTCTGTAGAAGCTTCATCTGTCGCCAGACCCGCAGAGGCGATGATAGCGTAATCTCCCTTCGACACTGCGTTCAGCAGGGGAAAATCCGCCCCGAAAGCCACATCTACCTGTTTAATGAAGAGTGCATTTACACCTTCTGCCGGGGAACCAAAGTTGACTAGTTCGGCGTCTATCCCGTGTTTGGCAAAGATACCTTTATCTAATGCCACACGAAAGGTTGGATTCGTATTGATGTCAGCGATTTTAATCTTCAATGTCTCTTTTTTGCCGTTCAATGCTCCATCTTTAGAGGACGACGCATCACCTTTGGAGCTGCAACCTGATAATAGGATAACAACGGATAAGGATAAGAGCAGAAAGCTTGAGCTGATCCATGACTTTTTCACAACGACATCCCCCTCAAATGTATTAGTTGGCTTTGCGGCTACTACCTTCATCAGTCGTCGCCACACAAGCAGCCCCCTCAACAAACGGCAAGGTGGTCGCCACGCTTACTACAGAATCCGAACCTTTAGGAGCGGCCCCTGGCACTCTGAACTGCGTGACATCTATCGGCTCAATCGCTTGTTCTTCCGGCTTCTCCAGCTGTGGTACCCACGCATAAGGCACACGATAGGAACGGTAAACCATGTTTGTATTTCTGGAATCGTTATACGGTGAGATATATTCCCAGACCAGTTCATGCTCTGGCGTAACCTCGAAAAGTCTACCGTTAGATCCTTCCGTTATTAAGGTGTTGCCATTCGGAAGCCGCTGGGCGGAGCTAATATAAGGACTATAGAATTTATAAGAATCCGTCGGAACAGAGAAGCCTGCTTCTGCCGCGGTATACTGCCATTCAATTTCGAGTGTCACTGGATTAATCTCTAGAATTCGAGAGTAGTCGCGGAGTGCATTTTTTTGCCCAAAGGATTGGGAAGACCATAACCGCCCCAACCTCCGTTATCAAATACGAGTAGGTTTCCTTCTCCCGGCAAGCCCTTCGGAATGATGTGCGCATGATGCTGGCCAATGATCCAATCGATATGCTTCAATTCTGGCAGTGAGTAGTCTGGACCGATTCTCCACACGATGGCCCCGGTACGCTTATCTGTAATTGCGATAATATTCGCTTCCCGTGCATCCCAGATCACGTTATCTGGATGGAAACGCTCATCGCCTGCATCGTAAAACTTATTAGGTCCTACATACGAAGCTGAATTAATATGCAACCAGTCACCCACACCGCCCCCCAGATTCCCGAAGGAGCGAGAGTTAGGATCACGGAATAAGACGTTTTTCGCCGCTTCATCAAAGCCTAGCTCTGCAAAATGTTCATTCGGAGCCCACTCCCAAACGATATTCCCTTCCCAATCCACTTCGATAATCGTGTCATCCAGCAGCTGCTTGTCGGAGATTTGGTGGTTGTAGATATTTTTGTGAGCGAGGATTAGGGTTTTGCCACCGTCAACCTTAGGCTCTAGCCCTGGTGCAAAATAACCTACTGGATTGCCCTCGCGCTGATAGTCATGATGCTGGCGGGCATACCAGAGCGGTTCATAACCCGGATCTTCTATATGTTCATAGCTGTTATATTTCCATACGATGTTACCTTCCCAATCGACCTGCACCAGATCTACATTATCCTGAATGCCAAATTTGGGATCTCTCCTTCCTGTACTGCCTAGAACATAACCACCAGGGAAGATTTTAGCCGGAAACCCGAGCAGCCCCTTCCACAGATGCACTTCTTTACCGTTCATATCAATCAGTACAACACCTTCTTCACCCGCTTGAAATACGGTATAGCCACTCCACGCTTTGCTCGGATTAAATACGGTTGCTCCAGTTGGAAATATGGTTGAATGTCCCATCGTTCATCTCTCCTACATTTAATTTATTTTAATAGCTAAGATAATTACTTTTCTTTGTGACTGCTCGTGGCTTCTGTTCAAGGTTTGGAGAAGCTTCAGCCTCAGCATTCTCCTTCACCAGCTTCAGCAAGATGTCTGAGAATCCTTCGAGATTGCTGATGATCCGCTGATAGAAGTGACTTTGCTGCACCAATTCCTCTTCCGTAAACCCCTCAAACAGAAGCGAAATACATCGTTCCCCAATGTTGCTGTTAAGCTCCGCCATCTGCCGGCCTTTGTCCGTGATGTCCAGCATCACCGTCCTGCGGTCCCCTTCCTTACGTCTGCGTACAGTAAATCCGCCTGCCTCAAGCTTATCGCTCAAAGCTGTGATCGCACCTGACGTAAAGTCCAGTTCATCTGCTAAATCCCCAAGCCGCTGTTCACCCTCGCGAATGATTTTATGTAGAATCAGCATGCCGGGTAAAGAGATGCCTGCTACTGCAACCTTATCCCGTTCCTTAACAAATCTGCGGACCATCTTGCGGAATACCCAATCCGTCTCCTCCAGCTGTCTCCAATACGTATCGCTCATTCTTACCTCATCTCTCTCCATAGCCAACAAAAAAAGACTCCCAGCACAACTCCCAGGCAAGGGAAAAGTGCGGGAGCCTTTGGCGGTCCAATCGGCTCAGATAAATTATTTCACTGTTCATTTAATTAGTGTTTAAGTATTGTTGATATCATATAACCCTTTATTCCTACCTGTCAAGTATGTATTTTTAATTCTAAAAAAATCACCCCAGTACCGGTGCAGATCGCATGCTTGTACTAATTCAAAATCAAATAAATTTTAAGCTTTTTCATTGACATTTTGCCCATTGTTAAATATATTGTACCTAAGAATAAATGTTTACCTAGGGAAACAAATTAGATAATAAAAATAAATGTTTCCAATAGGAAACAAATCAATAAATTTCATGACGAGGAGCTTTTTAATGATTGAGATTAGAAACCTAAACGTGGATTATTTCGGTAATTCAGCGCTAGAAAATGTAAATATCGATATCCCCTTTGGGTACACCATCGGAATTATCGGGCCAAATGGTGCAGGAAAATCGACATTCATTAAGTCATTGTTAGAAGTAATCAAGAAAAGAAGCGGGACGGTGAGGGTAGAGGGAAAAGACATTTCTGAGTATAAACGGAAGATCGCATATGTACCGCAAAAAAATGATATTGACCTTACTTTTCCAATCACAGTGAACGATACAGTGCTAACTGGAACCTATCCAAACTTAAGAATCTTCCAGCGCCCCGGGAAAAAAGAGCGGCAACGCGTCGAGGAATGTATGGCCATGGTAGATATAAGTGATCTTGCAAATAAACAAATTAGTAATTTGTCTGGAGGACAACTACAAAGAGTTTTTATTGCCAGAGCGCTTGCCCAAAAAGCAGATGTATTTTTTTTAGACGAACCTTTTGTCGGCATAGATCTAGTGAGTGAGAAAATTATTGTAAAACTGCTTAAACAGCTTCGCGAAGAAGGGAAAACCATATTGATCGTTCATCATGATTTACATGAAGTCGAAGAATACTTTGACAAAGTAATCATTCTCAATAAAAAGCTTATTGCTTTTGGCGATGTGAAAGACACCTTTACAGCCGACAATATCCTCAATGCTTACGGGGCTTCCTTAGGTAATCTTGTAATCAAAGGAATGGGGGGCACCGAAAATGATTGACTATTTCTCATCATTATTAAACATTCCGATCTATGCGCTTAACGCCGGATTGTCTGCTATCATTCTTGGTATTGTTTCAGGGGTTTTAGGAAGTTTTATTGTACTCAGAAAGATGTCATTAATGGGCGATGCTTTGTCTCATGCTGTATTACCAGGTGTGGCGTTATCTTATATTTTAGGGATTAACATTCTTGTGGGAGCTTCATTGTTTGGACTTTTAGCGGCCATCCTCATTCAATTCATAACAAGTCGCAGCAATATCAAAAGTGATACCTCGATCGGAATTATTCTCAGCTCATTTTTCGCTCTAGGAATTGTCTTAATCACTTTCGCCAAGAGCGGGCTTGATCTAACTCATATTTTATTTGGTAACATCTTAGCCGTCCCGCAGTCCGAATTAATGCAATCATTTATTATCATGCTTGTTGTTATTGCCATCATTTCATTGTTGTATAAAGAGCTTTTAATTAGCTCGTTTGATCCTGTCGTCTCTAAGGCATTTGGTTTAAAAACGGGATTCTATCATTATTTATTGATGATGCTGTTATCCGTGGTTACTGTGTCCTCATTATCTCAAGTTGGAATTGTGCTTGTTATTGCAATGCTAGTTATTCCAGCAGCTACATCATATCTTTGGACAAATAAGCTGATCCATATGATTATCCTGGCTTCCACCATCGGCGCTGTATCTGGAATTATAGGTGTGATCATTAGCTTCAGATTCAATTTACCTACAAGTGCCACCATTGTTCTAGTAGGGGTAAGTTTGTTCGCTATATCATTTATTATCTCGCCCAAAAATAATTTTCTAAGAAAAGGGGTTAAACAAGGATGAAAAAAACAATAAAGATGCTCTCTTTGACAATGTTCATCTTACTATTTACCGCATGTTCAAACGTTAGTGAGGGAGAAGCAGACAATGACAAGTTGAAGATTGTTGCAACCTACTCCATTATCGCGGATATGACCGAAAACATTGTAGGGGAAAAAGCTGAGGTCTATAGCATGGTTCCCATCGGAACAGACCCGCATATGTACGATCCATTACCTAAGGATACAAGTAAAGTATCTAGTGCAGATTTAGTTTTTTATAACGGATTGAACCTGGAAACAGGTAAGGGGTGGTTCCAAGACCTTCTTGATGTCACTAATAAAAAGGATGTCGCTTTTGCCGTCTCAGATGAAGTAACTCCAATGTACCTAACAGAAAAGGGCAAAGAAACTCAAGAAGATCCTCATGCCTGGCTTGATGTTCAGAATGCTATTAAATATGTAGATATCATCACTAAACATGTAATCGAAAAAGATCCGGACAACAAAGAATTTTATCTGAATAACCAATCAGAATATGTTAAGAAACTTAATGAATTGGATCAATATGCAAAAGAAGCGGTAGAAAAAGTCCCGCAGGAGAAACGTATTTTGGTTACAAGCGAAGGGGCATTTAAATATTTTTCAAAAGCCTACGGATTTGAATCCGCATTTATTTGGGAAATCAATACCGATAGTCAAGGAACGCCAGAACAAATGAAAAATATAATTAAAATCATTGATGAAAATCAAGTGCCGGCTTTATTTTTGGAAACGAGCGTTAATCCGAAAACAATGGAAACCATCTCCAATGAAACGGGTGTACCGATACATTCTAAGATTTTCACCGATTCTTTAGCTAAGAAAGGCGAAGAAGGCGACACATACATTAAGATGATTAAATGGAATATTGATAAAGTCGTTGAAGGATTGTCGTCATAAAAAAAGGCTGTCGAGATTTTTCTCGACAGCCATAACTTTTATAATAACGAACCATTATTGGCCACTTTCCAGCACAATTGCGTGACTGTCCTCATCATAAACCTGCATAAAAGCTGAAACCGTCGGCAAATATTCAGCTGCCACATACAAAGTGCCCTTTATGTTTTGCACATTAAGACTTGCATCTGGCTTTAGGGAAAGTATCCACTCCCCTTTGCTAATTATCGTCTCTTTGCTTGCCGAATCCCAACGAATGTCCGCTCCCCATGCGCTAAATAGCGCTCTAACCGGCAAATAAATTTTGCCGGATTGCTCAAGTGGTAGATTGTTAGTATTCAATTTCACCTGTACTCCGTCCAACCATACTTGCATCTCCTTACCCACTGGTAGTAGCGAGACTGCATCGAGCAGATCACCCTCGCTACGCAGTGGCTTAAGGGCTTGCAAATCGAGACTCAATACCTTCAGCTTGTTATTCAGCGTATCCGTCACATACAATTTCCCGGAAGCAAACGCAACACCGGAAGGCTGATTAAACATCACTTTATCCAATGCTCCAAATTGATCTCCCAAGGTGCCCTGCCCTGCAACTGTGATGACTCTTCCATCTTTCTGAATGGCCCGAACCCTATGGTTCAGACTATCAGCAATCAGCAAGACTCCATCGGCATAGGCGAGTCCACGAGGACGATTGAACAGCGCAGACAGACGATCTCCATTGTGGAACCCTCCAGCCATATATCCAGTCACTGGATCAACTGTCGTTGCTTTGCCCGCAAAGGTCTCAACCATATTGCCTTTAATCAATCGAATCATCTGATTCCCACTGTCAGCCACATAGAGATTACCGGTTTCATCGAACACAAGACCCACGGGCTCATTAAATTTGGCCGAAGCTACCGAACCATCTAAATAAGCACCAATATTACCCTGCTGACCTGCAAAAGTAGTCACAATACCTTCCGGTGTAACTTTGCGAATCACATGATTCAGCGTATCGGCTACATATACATTGTCATTACTGTCTATTGCCAATCCACCCGGTGCGTTAAACTGCGCGGTATTGGGTTGTCCATCTTTATAGCCAGCCGCTCCCGTTCCTGCGAAGGTATATACTTCTCCATTCTTAATTTTACGGATGACATGATTGTCGGTATCACTGATATAGATAATGCCTTTACTGTCAGCAGCGGTATACGTCGGATGATTAAACAAGGCCTTTGCACTCTTCCCATCGATATATCCTTCTGCACCTTGTCCAGCCACTGTCTGCAGCTCACCATTACTCCACTTGCTGATAGTACCGCTTCCGGACTGTACGATAATGAGATCATTGCTGCCAGATACAGCAGTCAATCCCCATGGCTGTTTAAGAGAGAGTACAGCGTTAGAAGAGATATTCTGATTTATACTCCCTTGAACATTGCCGCTTACGGGTTGTACTGCCTCTGCGGTAACGATGCTAGATGATACTGCGGTAACGATGCTAGATGATACTGCGCTTATGAGCATAAATCCACAAACGATGGAGATGAGTTCCTTTTTCATTATGTTTGTTCTCCTCTCGAAGGTTATTGCGCCTTTAAAATAACAAAGATAATCTAATCTGGAGGTTGTCTACTACTACCTCTACAGGGCCGTTTTCTGTATCTTCAATCCTCACGAGAGGAATGGTAACGATATAAGGTTCGGGAAATAATCCATTCAAGAACTCCGGAGTAAGTTTAAGCACAAAAGTATTCTCACCGTTCCGCTCCAGTACATAATCTGTATCTTCTAGTGGAGATGGATCTCCTAGATCATATTCATAACGATATCTAATCTCCCCTACATCATAACCCAGCGAATGGATGATAAATTCTGGTGCTTCACCTTCACCTATAGGGCCAGTATGGTTAAAATAACTCGGAGTGATCATTCCCTTGTAGGTAAAACCGCCATCTGCTATCAGTTGATCCTCTTCCTGTACATCACCCCCGGAAAGGGCATTCTTTAACAAACCGCCGTTCACCTTGATTTGAACGAAAGAGCTATAAGGAAGTGATTCACGCAGCTGAATGTGAAGCTTATTCTCTCGAATATATACCTCACCTAAATCGAGCTTGTCCTCACTTTGATTCAAAGTAACACTCACCCCATCCCTCGCAGCATTAGGATTAGTGTCATCTGCGATATTAAAGAATAACGGTGCTGTAAACGGCAAAACAATCTCATTATCACGGACGAGATAGTCATAGATATGTTCTCTAAATTCCTGCTGGTCTAGCTCAGGCGCACCTAGGGGATTTGGTGTTGGCTCCGGTGTTGGTACCGGCGATGGTGTTGGCGTTGCCGTTGGTGTTGGTGTTGGTGTTGGTGTTGGTGTTGGTTCCAGCGTCGGCGTCGCTGTTGGCTCCGGCGTCGGTGTTGACGTCGGTTCCGGTGTCGGCGTTGGTGTAGGTCTCGTCGGCGGTGTTGGTCTCGTCATATCTAAGGGAGCTGAACTAGATAGATCATAGTTAATCTGAGGTGGAATTGTTGGAATAGGCGGACTTGAGTGAACGGGAATAGCGGCTTTGATTTGCTCGAGTAGTTGCTCGATTTTTTTCTTAGCCGATTCGAATTCCAATACCTCTTCTTCGTTCAGATATTTCAAATGCTGCTCTAGCGCAAATTGTGGTAATGCATTTAGGGACAACTGCGACTCTATCCATTGTTGATTCTCCATAATTAACTGCTGGGAGGCTGTTATCATACGCTCAATCAGCGTGGGATCAATAGTCGAAACTACATGAACTGTTCCTTCCAGAACTCCCAGATAATCGCCGTTATTCCCTACCCCATTATTAAGGACTACGTTACCTTGGCTATTAACGCTAACAAAAAACTCTGTACCCATAACGCCCATAATAGCCGTTGGTGTCTCAATCTCAAAGCGAGAATCGCCATCCAGTTTCTTTTTTACCTTGATCAAGACTTGTCCGTTTTGCAGCTTTAGACTTGTCTTACCGCCCAATGCCTTTGCGCTTTCTACTAATTGGCTAATGGTAAGCGTAGTACTGGCTCCGATCGTAACTTCTTTGTTAGCATCAAGATCGAGGCTAATTTGCCCATCATTGCCTGTTATAATCGTATCACCTTGGGTAATCGCCATTCCTTTAAAAGCGTTGAATTTCTTCGTTCCACCGCTCTTTTTCACTTCAGACTTGCCCGAGACCGCAGTTATTTTCCCAACTTTGACGCTATCCTTCGCCTCTGTGACAACTGCTGGCCAAAGAATACTGAACAACAGCATAAACGACAGTGTAAGCTTTAACGACCTCATCTCAATCCCTCCAGTTCATAGACACTGATTCCTTGTTCCTTGCCCTTTACCTTGATCTCTCCTAATGAAACGGCTGATACTCTATCTTTTACAAAAGCGTAGGTAGCCTCACTGATGAGGATTTGTCCAGGCTTCGCATTGCTTTCCAGACGGGCTGCCGTGTTGACGGTGTCGCCAATCGCTGTATAATCCATCCGGGTCTTGGAGCCGATATTCCCGAATACAGCTGGACCAGTATGCACCCCGATACCGAATTTCACTACAAGACCAAACCGTTCGAACAGCTTTTGTTCCACCGCAGCCGAGCCTTCCTTCATCGCCCACGCCGCCTTCACCGCTTGCATTGGATGATCCTCCAGCAGCAATGGAGCATTAAAGATCGCCATCGTGGCATCCCCGATAAACTTGTCCAGCGTGCCATCATACTTAAAAATACAACCCGCAGTCAGATCCAGATACTCATTCAGAATCTCAACAATCTCCTCTGGTTCAGCAGCCTCTGACAACGGAGTGAACCCGCGAATATCAACGAATAACAGGGTTAGCTCTCTGCGGCTTCCTCCCAGCTTCAGCCCTTCTTGACCGTTCTTGAGAATTTGATCGACAACCTGCGGAGCAACATATCGACCAAAAATATCCGTAACTCTACGTTTCTCCATCAGTTCTTCTAAATATTGAAAAGCTATTACGATAATACAACTAACGATTAGAAAGGGAATCACATAACCCAGTGAAATTACTATCCCTTGGTCATAGAAAAAACGACCTGCAAAGATAAGAAGTGCAATGATGACCACAATGACCGCGTAGGAATATAGCATCTTCACTTTACGGAATAGTAGATAGGCTAGGAGCGCAACAAAAAGCAACACTACCTCGTTCCACTTCCAATCCAGTACCCGCTTATAATTATCGTCCAGTAGAGATTGAATGATATTTGCATGAATTTCCACACCATATAACGTATTTTTTCCGCTAATTGGTGTTAGGAAGTCATCCTTAAACCCTGTAGCATAGGGCCCTATAAGCACAATTCTATTCTCAAAATAAGATGGTGGAACCTCTCCGCTAAGAACCGCCGAATAAGGAATCTCCTCAAAGTCGCCATTGCCACCTGAATAAGGGATATAAAAGCGCCCAAAGTCATCCAGTGGGAGTTTCTGCGGATCAGCAGTGCCCCCCATCGCCTCTCGATATTTCTGGTAGACCGTCCATGACAAGCTGTGAATAGACTCCCCTTCATAGTCAAAAGAATAAAGAGCCTTACGCACCACTCGATCAGTATCCGTAATAGTATTGATATGGGCGGTTGCAGCCGCTGCCTTCCGCAAAGCCTCAAACGGCTGGGATAGCTCCAGCGCTTCGATCTTTCCCTGCTCGGTATTTGGCGCAAATGTGCCATATACCGGCAAAACAACATTCTCCGCACGGGCCACAGCCGCAGCGAATTCTGTATCCGCCTCCGGGTCCTCCGAGCCTACAGGGAACGTAAGGTCAAAACCGATCACTGCTGGATGTCCCTCGGAGAGCGTATCTAACAGCTGTGCATGAACATTTCTGCTCCACGGCCAGCTGCCAAAGTCCTCCAAGCTCTGATCGTCTATCCCGATGATAGCAATCGTAGTATCCACAGACCGCTCGTGCTGCATCACGCGGTCTTGTAACAGATGATCAATGGAGTCAAGACTCCCTCTATACAGTAGAACCGCAAAAATTACCGTAAGTAGAAGCAAAATATGTGCTAACTTTACTCTCAAGGTTCGTTTCTCCAATCTATGTATTATGCAATGAGTCCGAGCCAGCGCTATAATAAGCGTTCAAATACGTTGGTAATTGATAAGCAAAGAAGAAGGGGGGCAGTGGATAACAGAATAAGGAATACAAGCAATCGTGGATGAATACCCATTCCTGCACCAATTGGAAGAAGTGCCGTAACAAGGAGAATAACTGCCGGATCATCGTGAATAACTAGTGTAACAACGAAAGATATCATTATGACTGCCAGCAGGAAGCTACATTATGTCTATTAAAAATTTATTCAAAAATATTATATATGAAAAATCATATGAATAGTAAGAATTTCCTACTTTGCTAGAAGAAAAGGAATATAGAGTGCAAAAAATGACAAAAAACAGGCCAGAGTTACCTCTGCCTGCCTTTGCCATGCTATTCTTATAAATTGATTATTCCATATAACAGTTTTGCAATTTCAGCACGGGTTACTTTGCCACGAGGATCGAAATGATTGTCGCCCTTACCGTCAAGGATTCCCTTAGCTTGCAATTCACTTACCGCTTGCTTCGCCCACTCTGATACGCTGTTTATATCCTTAAAGCTTGCAGTAGCAGCAATGGAAGACTGCACTCCAGCTTTGTATTGTATCAATTTCTGCAGGACAACAGCCGCTTCTTCACGTGTAATTGCATCTTTAGGACGGAACTTGCCATCACTGCCTTGGATGAGTCCAAGCTGGACAGCTTTGTCTATCGATGATGCATAATAAGCATCTTTTGATACATCTGCAAAAGCACCATTCCCCGTAGTTTCACTTGTCTCATTCAATCCGAGTGAACGAATGGCTAGTGTAACAAAATCTGCACGGGTTACATTCGCTTGTGGACCATAGTGCGTATCGTCGATACCCTTAATCACATGCTTAGCCGTCAGCTTGGAAATGTACAGTTCTGCCCAGTGACCAGCGGTATCCCTAAATTGCTTATGGTATTCCAGTACCGCAAAGGAAGAGAAATGATCTGTTGTAAAGGTAACGGTATTATCCTTAAACACTCCACCCAAATATTCCAAGGTACTGCCATTTACATAATAGACACCCGCAAAATCTGTATCGAGCTTAGCAAGCTGTTCCTTCGTCAGCGTCAGGGTAATCGTAACAGCACCTTTAAGCTGGTGGATAGCCGTTTCTTTGCCGCCTGCTGTGGTACTGAGGTTCAGCGTCACGGTTGCCTTGGATGGACTCATTCCAGCGACATTGCTTTGTACAGCTGTCGTAGTTGTATCAACGCTCAGCAGCAGCATTTCACTGCCGGCCGGGATCGCTGGTAAAGAGCTTGTTGGTACGCTTAATGTAACGCTGGAAGATACAATATTCAGATTCAGCTTCTTGTCGGCAGCCTGTTGGATGCTCGTTGCATCAAGTGCAATTCTAATCTGATCTTGAGCCGAGGTTGCCCCGCCTACGCTAATCTTTAGGCTTCCCCCTGTAGCAGCTTCCTCTATCAGCTTCTTCAAGGCTGACGGATCAGCTGTATACGTTCCATTACTTCCTAATGCCAGTTCAATGTTTCCTTTTCCCCCTCCAGGTGTGGCTGTAGGCGTTGGAGTCACTGTTGGCACTGGTAAAACTACTGGAGGTGCCGATGTCACCTCTGGTGCTGGTGTCGGCGTCACTTCTGGCGATGGCGATACCTCTGGTGTCGGCGTTACCTCTGGTGTTGGTGTTGGTGTTGGTGTTGGTGTTGGTGTTGGTGTTGGTGTTGGTGTCACCTCTGGTGTTGGTGTTACATTCTCTTTTCCAGTGTAGAAGCCCCAAATGTCTGAAAGCACACTACCAGAGTTATCATCCTCGACTTTTGTATACCACTGGTAGTAGCTTTCTGGATTAAGCTTACTCCAAGTGACCTGAGTATCCGTACCGCTCTCTACTTGCTGCTGGGTCGCGATTGTCTGATCACTGTAAACCTTAACTCCAATGTAATCGGTAGCTACACGTTTTGTTACAGGCTGCAGATCGAGATCTAGTACGAACTCATCTTTGCCCGGGAACTCATTTTCATCATAATAATTATAATCATCCAAGTAAGGCGAATAAGTCTTCACACGAAGCTTGTTGTTAGCTACATCGAACTGAAGCAGACGAATATAACCAAGTCCACCCTCTTCGGCACCTTGATAATCTGCCAGCATTTGATATACACTGCGGTCCGCAATGCCATCTCCATTATCATCCAACTCATCTACTTTAAGCTCCGCATCATGATAATGACCGGATAAAGCTGCGATTACGTTCTTGTTAGGTTTTACAACCTTTTCAAAGATCGTATCGGCAATCGGTGCGCGGTTATTAGATACGAGCAGGTATTCATGAAGACAAAGAATCGCTTTACGTTCTGGATAACGAGCAACGATCTCATTCATCCATTCAATTTCCTCTTCAGCCAGTCCCCAGCCCATATATACGATAATGAAGTCATTTCCGTTCGCAGATACTAAATCATAATGGCCCCGGTTGTTGTCATAGGATCCGCCAAAGGTTGGCATGTCCTTAAATCTCCATTCCCCAAAGTATTGCCAGAATTTCGTGTAATCTCCGGTTTGATGGCCTACATCATGATTACCCGCAAGAACACCATATGGAATACCTGCATCCTCAAGTACCTTCATATCCCGATCGGCTTCTTCCCATTCATATTCCTGATAGGATTTGTCCACTACATCTCCGGTATGAATTACATATTTCAAGTTCAAATTATCCTTATTGTCGGCAATCCACTTTACATTTTTCTGATAAATGTAAGGGTAGCTTTGAGAATAATATTGCGTATCAGACATCCATACAAAAGAAAAATCATAGGTATCCTGCGTAACTGTAGGTGCAGTCTTAGTCGCGGACGCAATCTCATCCTGAACCATGACAGCAATGCTATCTCCGCTAGCGAATTCTCCAACAGTCACCGTAGATTTCAGTTCAAAATCCTCAGTACCAGCAATCAAATGATCCAGCAGTATCCACTTCTCTTCAGCAGGACTCCACGCGTAGAGACTTACTTTACGACCTGGAAGTGAATTACCCTTCCATTCAATATCCACACGATCTGAAGCCTTCACCGATTCATCCAGCTTAATTTCATAGCGCTGATATGGGAATTGCTCAACTGCATCGTTAATTAAGTACTGTCCGTCCACTGCACTTATTTTGCTGTATTCGTCACTGCTAAGCGCTTGTTCGCCCGCAGGAACGGATTGCTTCGGCGGTTCTGTATCGGATGCGTTCTTAAATCCAGTAAATCCTTGCTCTGGATGGTTACCATCGTACTTGAAGCCTCTATAGAAGGTAACATCCATCTTATCCTGGTTAGGATCTTCAACCTTAACCTTCAAGGTCGGATTCGTACCCACACCAATCTCCCAGTTCTGAGGTGAGATCAGGAGTGGTGCAAATGGATTTTCATTCGGTACATGGAATGTAATTACCTTTTCCACCTGATTACCTATCTTATCCAATGCGGTGATAGAAAGCGTATGGTCTCCACCGGACAACTTTCCGGATGAAGTAGCATAAGGCAGTTCAATAACATTGCCGTCCAGCTTCACGCTAACTTTATCTACACCTGCGTAAGTATCCTTGATCTCAGCAGTAATTACGAAATTACCACGATAAGTTTTTCCATCTTCAATCGATGCTTTAATAGATGGTGGCGTGTTGTCTACAACTACGTTTGACGATACCTTGGATCCACCTTCGGTCACTGTTACTTTATGTTCTCCGTCCGTTACTTCTGTAGTATTCCAGTTATAAGCCTTCGAACGGAACAAATCAGATTTCAGATCGAACCGGAAGCCGATGGATTCATGCTTACCTGCGCTGTCCCCCATCTTAATTTCTTTATCACGTTCTGCATAAGCAGGGTCCCAAACTTCAGTACCGTCTGCAAGTAATAGGCGCACATTCTTTACTTCAAAATCATCTTTATTCTCCTCGGGACGAGGGTCAAAAGGCGATGATTTAGAGCCCGCCCGAATGTAGATCACATTATCCTTGCCCACTTGCAAAGCGGCCGAGGAGATCGGGAAGGTCAATGTCGTATACGTAGTAATCGGGTCCATAAAGGTGTATAGAATACTCGCATCCCCTAATTCTTCTGGTCCCATGGTGATACCGTTTTTGAAATAATAATCTACATTCTTCGCATCAAATACAAAGTAAGCATCATTCTCAAGCGCGGCATATACCTCGTTATTGCCAAGTACCTTATTGTCGATGCTCAGGCCCACTTCATCAGCCTTTGCGGTAGCAGAGGTTCCTTTTACCGTCATAGAGTCATTAATGAATTGCCCATCCTTCACATTCAAACGAAGTGATGATTGATCTGGGCCACCTGTAATTTTCACTTTCATTACCGGAGATTCGGTCTCATTCGTGCCATCAGAAACGACGAAATAATACTGTATTTCATTTCTGCCGATCAAATCAGCAGACGACAATTTATAATGATACAAGCTATCGTTAAAGTCTTGAGATAGATTATGGCTGACAAAATCAGGCTGCTTATCCGAAGCTACCCTTACTTCTACAGACGTAACGGCTTTATTGTCATCCGCGAAAGCCTTCAAATCCAGACTCATCGACTGATCAATCTCCGTTACAGCAGTCAGATCATTTACCGTCGGATTTTCGGTATCCGGATCCACATGGATCGGTGTGTTAGGAAGCAGTGCAACATCTACCTGCCCTGGTGACGGAACCGCTGATCCTGTGCTAATCTTGAGCATTTTACTTTGCCCATTCACAGGATACTTGTATAGAAGGGCTTTATTTTCTTTGGTGTCGTCACCTTTAGCCCCACCATCATAGGTAAGATCAGCATCATAATACGCAGAGGAGATTTCTTTCTCGGTATTACTTTTGATTACGACGGCCCGGCGGCCAGAGTTCGCCATCCCATCGCTTTTGATTTGAAAGAGATTTGTGCCATCCATCAGATTAGTGTTGAATTCTGCATTAAAATCACTAGCGGTGTATGTACTGTTAGCACTATTAATAACCCAGAACACTACGGACTGCTGTGCAGGAATTACAAAACTCTCTTTCGTAGAGGGCCACTTCACATCGGAAGCATTGCCTTTATCAGGATAGCGATAATAGATCTTGTAGTTTTTAAAATCAATCGGTGCATCAGTATTGTTATATACCTCAATGAATTCAAAAGCATCGCTGCTCGTTCCTTTTACATTCGTCGAATTGGGCAGCAGCTCTGTAATTAACAGCGGTGGCACATTATTCGAATCAAATGCAGGCAGGTTCACATGAACAGAATAGCTCTCTGTTACATTGTTTACACGAATGCTGTAGTGCAGTTCTGGTTCTTCCAGTGCAGCCGCAGGAATCACGGCCGTGTATTCCCCCTCACCTTTTGAGGTCATGGTGATTACCGTATCTTTCACCTGAGAAGGAGAGCCGTATTGCAACTTCACTACCGGTAGCGTTCCGTCTGGTCCAATCTCTAGGTTCGTAATCTTCGCGGTGACGGGAAGATCCGCTGGATCCACACTGCTCTGCGAGTGGTGTTCAATTACCGGTTGCTTGTCTCCAGGTACTAGCTCAGGCAGTTGCTCTGGATCTACGGTTCCTGGTGTAGCCGCAACCGTTCCCGAAATCGCCATGAGACTCATCATAGAGCTGTCGGATTGCGAATACTTATAGAAAATCCCGTTGTTTTCCTTCACCTGTTCTTTTCCATAAGAAGCAGAGACAATAAGAGCATCTCCTGCTTTACTTTTAATTTGTAAGTTGCGCGGAGAAGTGTTTGCCATACCACCGCCACCGTTAATACGGAACAGGTTTACACCTTCCTGCAGAGATGCTGAAGGATTAAAGTTTTTGATGAAATCTTCGGCAGGAACACTCAGATTATTGCCGTTCATAATCCAGAAGACGATATTTCCATGCGCCGGTATGACCGCATCGCCATTTGGTGTCCAAGTATCTTTGTCATTATAAAAGAAATAATAATCCTTAAAGTTAACCGGCTCGTCCGTATTATTGTAAACCTCAACAAATTCGTAACCATCTACAGAACTACCATCCGCGCCTTTTACATTTTTAGTATCTGGAACAACCTCTGTAATAAGTAAAGAGCCTGGATTGGTTGGTGTCGCGTATACATCTGTCATTACAGTCGGTTGACTTAAAAGCGTGTTGAGCTCAACCTGTTCATCAAAATGTGCTCCTAATTCGGAAGATGTCTGCTCTGTATCCGGCCGCTGTTCTTCCGCATATCCTGATGGAACCATGATCCCCAACATCAAACTACTTGCAATTACGCTGGATAGAAAACGTTTAGCTTTTGCTGTTATTCTCAAAACTCCGAACACTCCCCGTAAGTTTGATTGTGACCCTTCTGCATAAATATGCAATTTAGATCATCTGGAAATTATACTAGGGGTATATTATCGCTATATCATTTCAATGTTAAATCTTTAGGTTATCTTAAATATTGTTTAAGCTTCAGCTCAGCTTTCCGGGTTATAATAGAAATAAGTTAAACCACAACCATCACAGACACTTTCAACAGAAACCATAGAACGTTATTCGTAAAATAAGAAAAGAGGACTCTAATGGATATAAAAAGAGTGATTATAGTAGGAACCGTAGTTATAGTAATGTCTTTCGGAAATGCTTGGAGTAGCCTTACTGCTAACGCAAGCTCGTCAACTCAATGGTCCACCACAAGTGTTGCGGATAAAGACGAATTATTATTGAAAGCCCTTAACCAACCCACAGATGATGATCTGTACGATGCCTTATATGACGGCAAATCACTTCAAGATATTGCAATAGAACAAAACACAGATATTGAAGATGTGATCGATCTACAGGTAACCCAGCTAACGGAACAGCTAGATTCACGACTAGCCTCTGGAAGCATTACAGCCGAGCAGTATGCAGCACACAAAGCGGAGCTGAGGGACATCGTTACGGAGAGTGTTCTAACTTCTTTCGGCTAAGAAAGATACATATAGTGGCCGTATAACATTTCTCCGCGCCAAAATAAAGAGGGTGATCCGAAAGCCATTGAATGGCTATCGGATCACCCTCTTCGTATATTCAACGCTATTTAACTGAATTCCTAAGTCTCTATCTTGTTATCTCTATTGATCTCCAGTATATCCAGGAAGAATACAAAAATTGGAATGCCGAGAATTAGACCCCATACACCCATATAGTGCTCAGAGAAGAGAAGTACGATAAAGGTGTAGAACATAGGCAGGTTCATTTTGGATGACATCAGTTTTGGATTTAAGAAGTAACCCTCGACAAAATGTAGTATGGCGATCATAACCAATACATATATCGTCATTGCTATGCCACCAATGTTGTAACCAATAATACAAAGTGGTATTAAGGAGATCACAAAACCTACAACTGGAATCAAACTAAGCAGGAAGATCATAATCGATAAGGCGAATAAATACGGAAAACCTAAGATCCAGAGTCCGATCACCGTAAAGCATGTATTAAACAGCGCGATCAGAATTTGCGCTTCGATCACTTTACCAAACGATGAGATGAATTTTCTACCGAAATACTCAAGCTCAACATAGAACCAAGAAATCTTGCTCTCTTTAAGACGGGCAGTGAAACTGACAATTCTGTTCTTCTCAAGGATAAAGACAAAGCTCAGAATGGTGGATAATACGAAGCTTGTGCCCCAATTACTTATTTTCAGGACGTATTCAAGACCATCTTTCACATAAGACTGGTAGTTCAAATCCTTAAGCTGGGCAAATAAATACTGCACGATTTCGTTCTGCGGAATGTTTGCAGGGGTTAAACTGGTCAGAAAATTAGTTAACTGCTTTATCTGTGTGAAGACCTTCGGTAAATAATTCACTAAGGTCACTACGATCAGAGCAATCAGAGCTAAATACAAAATAACAATAATGACTTTACTGTTGACCGCAACATATTTATTGATTCGCTTCGTGAGCAGCACCTGAAAGCTGTTCATTACATAAGCAATCAGAAATGTTAACAGTACTAAATTGAGCATATCTCTAATACTGAATAGCAGCAGGGCAACCAGCCCCAAAATAAAAAAACGCCGGACCGTTAAATTCGCGTAATAACGCTTAAATACTTCCATCTGTTCTCTCCATTCGCCTACCAATTAGTACTCTAATTATAGTCTACAGTAAGGAATTCACTTATAGCAACTAGTGATTCGCCCAAATTGGCGAAATTTCTCACTTTTTGTAAACTCCTAATGAACATAGGGAAAGCTGATATCCATTCCATACATTTCCTTAGCCGTTTATGAGCCTCCCGTTGTGTTCATTAACTTAACGATTCGACTCTTCTGATCGTAGTTAAGATCAATATGTAGATCCTTGCATAATTGTATAAACGGAACCATCAGGGTCCCTTTCCTCATTTCGGGCGCACTACCAATCAGAGCTACTCTTTGGTTATTCAGGGTTAATTCCATAGGCGAATCTATATGTTTAACCTGCTCAAGAGTTTGGACTGCAGTTAGACTCTGACTTCCCCCGTTGATCCGGGAGGCATTCCGGTCCGTTCTCGCATTGATCCCATCCTGGATTTTAAATGTTAGCGAAATTCCGAGTGAATCACATGCCGATAGCAATCGGTCATTGTATGATCCATAAGGAAAGGCAATCGCTGAATCGGTATTCCCCAGCTCTTCCTTCAGTCTTTGCTCCGCCTTGGCTAAATCACGAGTAACTCTGCTGTAGTACTCCGTATTCATTTCGTTTCTGTTCTCATCATCGATATATAACAAAGCACTGGCGGCTGGCCGCTCCCCACCCTCAGCATCTACGATACCATAATGGTGTAAATCGTACGTGTGACTATAGAATCCCATCCCGTCCCGCTTCATTTCCCGCATCTGCTCCCAATTGAGCTTCGGCACACTATTCGGATCTGGGTGATCAATCGTAGATACGATAACAAAATTCACTGCCGTATAGCCATATTTTTTGAGAATAGGAAAAGCCAACTCATAAAAGCTCTCATATCCATCATCAAAAGTCAGCAGCACCGCATTATCTGGAACCGTGCCGCCATTCAGCATAAATTCACGGTATTGTTCCATCGTAATCACGTGAAACCCTTCTTGCTTCAGCAGGTTCATTTGATCATCAAACCGATCGGCAGATAAGATCCAAGGAAACTGCGGCATTGGCTTCTCTGAAAGATGATGGTACATCAGCACAGCTACATGATCTCTATAGTAAATACCTTTCGGAAGTGCCCCCTGCTTCTGCCAGCCGATATGCATATTAAGGGCCTGTTCTGCTGCAGCCTTGGGAATCATTAGCTCATCAGGCGAGCCCGGATATGCAGCTACTGTCTTAATGATTTGACCGTTCACATCTATAGTAACTGCAGAAGACTCGTGTTGATTGTTGAAAATAGCAGCAAGACTTATTAGCAGAACAATGACTAAAAGTATCATATATTTTTTCGTATGCAATCTCTGAATCTCCTTAAAAAGATCTTTTATTCACTATGTAACTACATATTTGGTGACAGTTCCACCTACTTTTGGTTACATTTTCTTTTTTATTTTGTTTCTTATCATAAAAATAGGAGGCGAACCCTAAGCCTGAACTGACTTAAGGAACACCTCCCTCACATGGAGATCTATATATAATTATGTACATCTATGTGTAATTGTAGACGGTCTAGGACCTTCTCTTGTCTACAAAGTAATTATCTTCCCCTAGCTCGTCCACAAACTGCTGCAGCCAATCATAATATTGAACGGCATGCTCCAGCTTCTCCAGATCCTTCAGACAGAAGTGCCTCTCCTCCTCAGGCGTATCCACGGCATGAACCAATCCCTCCAGCTCAGGAATAACAACATCCAAGGCTTGCCTCATGACATCAATCTCCCGCTGCAGCTTCATTCCAAAAAAGTTCTTAAAGGTCTGAAAGAAATCTGTTTCCACTGCATACAGATCCTTTCGCTCCCGCTTCTCCTCCAGCTTGGTCACCATCTTGGAAGCCATCAAAGAACGAACTCCATAGCTCATATTACTCTTACTCATATTCATCACATTCTTCATCTCTTCAAGCGTCATCGGCCGGTCTTCAAAGAACATAATTCCATACAGCTGCCCGAATGAGTAATTGGCGCCATATAAGTCCATCGTCTGAGCAATTGCATCAATCATCGGACGCAGCAGCTGCTCGCGTGGAGATAAGTCTCTATTCTCTTCACCAAAGGCTACCTGTTTCATAGCTGCACCTTCATTCCACTTAGAATCTACTTTCTATTTTACACAAAATAGCAACTACTTTCTCTAATCTCTTAAATTTTTACATAATCTCGCATCGATCTTTACGCCCGCTTGACCACGCAGCTGCTCGATGAGTGTACAATTTTTTTTGAACGGAGGAGCTTTCCTCAGAATTATACCGCTAAAAACAGAAGATGGAATGGGGTATCGACAGAATAATGAAACGCACAAGATTTATAGGTGAGTTGAAACCGGTGCTCTTCACCTTGCCGGCAATGATTCCATTCGTGGTATTTTGGCTCGCGCCATTACTTTATGTATTTTATCTCAGCTTTACTGAATGGGACTTCATGAGCCCCGAGAAAACCTTTGTCGGACTAACCAACTATCTGGATCTGTTCAGCAATCCCGCCTTCTATAAAGCGCTAAGAGTAACCTTGTTATTCTGTGCGGGAAGTGTACTGCCCGTTATTCTGATCGGACTTGGACTTGCACTCCTGATGAATGGGAAGCTGAAAGGCTCCACCCTCTATCAGGTATTGCTTTTCTCCCCTTGGGTCACGCCGACCGTTGCGGTATCCATTGTCTGGTCCTGGATCTATGAACCTGAAATTGGCCTTGCTAATACTGTACTTGACCTCTTAGGTCTAGAAAAAATCGGTTGGCTTCAAGATCCTAAATGGGCACTGCTCGGCGTTCTGCTCGTGACGATATGGAAATCGGTAGGCTGGGCGATGATTTTTTACTTGGTGGCACTACGCAATGTCCCCACCAATCTGTTGGAAGCCGCTGAACTGGATGGAGCAAATGCTGTGCAAAAATTCAACCGTATTACTTTACCGCTAATCTCGCCAACGACACTGTTTCTGTTCATCGTACAGATCATTGGTGCCTTACAGGCATACGACCAGATTAACGTACTGACACAAGGTGGACCTTCGGGATCAACACGTACCTTGCTCTATATGTATTATCAGTCTGCCTTTGAAGCCTTTCAGATTGGAGAAGCCTCTAGTGTCGCAATGATTCTGGTATTTATATGTATGCTGCTCTCCGTAATCTCACTAGAGGTTAGTAAACGGACAACCCATTATCAATAACTACTGCTGTAAAGGAGAACGACTGATGAATGCAACGACCGTACGAGTGGGCAAACTGGCCCGCCATCTATTTTTTGCAGCTATTGCACTGATCATGGCCTTCCCCTTCTATTGGATGGTTACCAGCGCCTTAAAAACCAATGATGAAATCTGGCAGTCTCCGCCGACGATCTGGCCGAAAGAGCCGCTGTGGGGTAACTTTTCAGCCGCCTGGCACGAAGCCCCTTTCTTTAGATATATGGGCAATAGCGTATTTGTCGCCGTTTCGATTGTTATTTTGCAGGTGATAAATTCCGGGATGATGGCCTATGCGCTTACGCATATGAAATTCCGCTTCAGAGGGCTGTTCGCAGGTGTCATTCTTTTCGGCTATATGGTCCCTGCCACCGCCGTTTATCTTCCCGGATATCTGGTATTGTCCCAGCTTCATCTACTGGATTCATATGCCGGGTTGATTCTATCTAACTGTGTAAGTGTCTTCTCTATCTTTCTAATTCGGCAAGCCTTCCTTCAGGTTCCCCATGAGCTGGTAGAGGCTGGAGAAGTGGATGGTTCCTCGCATATGCGGATTCTCTGGACCATTCTTGTCCCCATTACACGGTCTTCCTTTGCTGTGCTAGCCCTGATCACCTTCATTGATCAGTACAATAACTATTTCTGGCCAATGCTCATCACCAAAGATCCTAATCTACAGCTGGTCTCGGCCGGTCTGCGTAGTTTCTTCACTCAAGGAGGTGCTTACGGATTGAAATGGCCGCTGATCATGGCCGCTAGCGCATTCACCATCGCCCCGTTGCTGCTAGTATTTCTACTAGCTCAGAAAACGATCATGCAAAGCGTCAACATGACCGCTGGTTCCAGCAAAGGATAAGCTAACTATTCTATTTAATAAGAGGAGAATGATGATGAACGTATTGAAGAGACTGTCCGCCTTATCTTTGGTTGCCGGATTTACAATGTTAACAGCTTGTGGAGGAAATGCGAGTACAGGTAATGTTACAGCGGCAAATGGAGCTTCTTCCTCCCCCTCCGCAGAGGCTGCGCCTACACAAAATGCACCGGTAACGATTGAGTTCTGGTATGGTCTCGGCGGTAAGCTTGGTGAGAATATGGAGGCACTGATTCAGAAATTTAATGCCTCTCAGCAAGAGGTCATTGTCAAAGGTATCGCGCAGGCAGACTACACTGAAACCGAGCAGAAGCTGCAAGCGGCGATTGCTACAGGAAAAGTGCCTGCTGCTGCTCTCTCCTCAAACGTAGATTGGGCCCGCAAAGGATATTTCGCACCGATAGATGAGCTTATGGCATTGCAGCCAGATTTTAATAAAGAGGATTTTGTCCAAACCTTTCTAAATCAGGGCCAGGTTGATGGCAAGCAATACTTCCTGCCGATGTATGGAACAACACAGGTTATGTACTATCGCAAAGATGCTTTTGAGAAGAACGGAATTGATGCGAGCACATTGAAGACTTGGGAAGACCTAGCTGCCGCAGCTGCGAAAATGACCGTGAAAGACGGCGGCAAAACCACCTTCTTCGGTTGGGAGCCTATGTGGGGTTCAGGGAACATGATTGATGCCGTGCTCAGCAAAGGAGGCACTATTCTTAGCGAGGATGGGAAACAAGTCATGATCGACTCTAAAGAGTGGATCGAAACCTGGGATTTGTTCCGCAAATGGATCCACGAGGATAAGATCATGCGGATTCATTCAGGGGGTCAAGGCTGGGAATATTGGTACAAAACAATTGATGATGTAATGAAGAATCAATCCGCAGGCTACACCGGCTCCAGTGGCGATCAAGGTGACCTCGACTTTAGCATTGTTTCTGCTATGGAGCAGCCAGGCTGGGCAGGGATTGGCGAGGGCAAACCCGTAGCCCAAGCACTGATGGCCGGCATTCTATCTAAAGCTAGCGACAGTGAGAAACAAGCGGCTATGAAATGGCTAACCTACTTCACAAATGCCGAGAATACTGCCTCTTGGTCCATTAATACTGGATATATTTCGGTGCGCCAATCCGCATTGCAAGACCCGGCGTTTGTGTCATTCAGTGAAAGCAATCCACAGATTAAGGTTCCGTTGATGCAAGCTTCTCATGGCTCTGCACCATTCCAAGATCCTACTGGCGGCAAAATCAACGATGCGCTGAAAATCGCCGCTGATAAGGTGCAAATTGAGAATATTCCTGCAGCACAGGCACTTAAGGAAGCACAGGAAACGGCGCAAGCAGCGCTTGATAAACTAAAATAAAGGCGGTGGAGTTCATGTCTGAGCTCATCACGCCACAAGGCAGATACGCTGTAGTAGCTATTCTATTCGACAAGGATGGTACGCTGCTCCAGTTCGTATCCCTCTGGGGCAGCTGGGGCGAGTGTTTTTTAGAGCGATTCACGAAGGATATGAAGCAAAGAGGACTACAGATTCCAGAAGAACAGCTCCCTGCATTAATGGGAACTATACACAATGCCCAAGGAAGCATTATCGATTATGATCGGAACGGACCCCTGGCTATGGGGACTATGAGTGATCTCTATGCCATCCTGTCATGGCAGGGTTATCTGCAAGGTTTATCGTGGGCGGAGTCCATGGAGCTTGTTCATCAGTGCCGTCTGGAAGCGGATGTTATGTTGGAAGAGAAACGCCCCGTTCACTCGCTGCCGGGTATTCATCGTTTCCTCGATGAGTGTGCGAGTGCTGGTATCCCTCTCGCCGTGGTGACCGCAGATGAAACAGATGCTGCAGAGAAACATCTCCAATGGCTCGGCATACGGCACTATTTCTCCGAGGTAATTGGAACAGACCTTGTGGATCAGGGTAAACCTTTCCCCGACATGGTGCAGCTTGCCTGCGAAAGGTTGGCCGTTGAACCCGCGCACACAGCAGTTATCGGTGATACTAATGGGGATATGCGAATGGCTAAAGCAGCGGGTGTGCAGGTAGCTATAGGTATCACTGAAAATGAAGACATTAGTGCTTCGTCGCATATTCTCCCGGATGCAGATCTCATTGTGCGATCTTACGCTGAACTCAGCATCGAGGTTACTTCCCTGTGAAAATAGAAGGAATATGGGCATGGATGTTTCTGATGCTAGCGATTGTGTTCGAACTCTCAGGGACCATCTCAATGAAAATATCTCAGGGGTTCACTCAGCTCTGGCCTTCCGTGCTCATGTTTCTGTTCTATGGAGCCAGCTTCACCTCCCTGAATTATGCCCTCACCTCTATTAAGGTAGGCGTTGCTTATGCGATATGGTCAGGGGCGGGAATCATCCTTATTTCTTTCATAGGAGCCCTATTCTTCGAAGAAAAGCTAACCCTGTCCTCCCTACTATGGATAGCCGTTATCCTAACCGGGATCATAGGACTGAACATTAGCGGGAAGGCGCATTAGTGAACAGCCACAGTATTTCATAGATTCATAAGATGAAGGGGGATGCCTAAACATGAGCGCGAACACATTACCTGAAGAGAAGCCTGTTATTACCTTTCAGATCATCACGGATACGCATGTCACCGCTGACCGAAATCATGAGTACAATCTTAACTTTGAGCTGGCGCTCCGTGATATAGCCGCACATGGAAAAGGTAGCAGTGGGATTATGCATATCGGTGATGTCACAAACCATGGTTTTTCTGCTGAATATAAAGAAATGCTTCGTATCATTAATCAACATAAGGTTGACTTGCCCGACATTACTTTCACTTTAGGTAATCATGATGTAGGCCTCGGGATTTGGAAGTCTCGCTTAGAGATGTATACGTCACAGACTGGAATGTCTGGACCCTATCATGATCACTGGATTAATGGCTATCATTTTATCTTTCTAGGTACAGAAAAAGGATTACCTAAATTCTGTCATCTTTCCTCTAAGCAGCTTGATTGGCTGGAGCATAAGCTTGGGGAGCAAGCTTCACCGGATCAGCCTATCTTTCTTTTCCTGCATCAACCGCTTAAAGATACAGTAGCTGGATCGTTAGAATCACAAGATTGGTATGGTGTCACTCAAGATAAGGAATTAAAAGAGATTCTTTCGAGACACCCCCAGACCTTGTTATTCACTGGTCACACCCATTGGGAGTTAGAGGTAGACAACACTATGTACCCTGGCCATGGAGAGATGGCAACAATGTTTAATGCTGCTTCTGTCGCCTACCTTTGGACAAACGAAGATAAGCATAAGACAGGCAGCCAAGGCTTCTATGTGGAAGTATATAGAGATAAAGTGCTTGTCCGGGGCAGAGACTTTAAGACAGGAACCTGGATTGAAGCTGCACAATATGAGGTTGCTTATACAGCAGTAAACGTATAATGAAACTCCCCGCAGCAAGCTGCGGGGAGTTTCATTCTGTGAATTACACGCACAAGGATTAGCCGTACCGCCACGCTCTGCGTTATTCATCCCATGCTTCTAACAGCTTCGGAATGCCTTCTACAAGAAGCTTGTGGTATACCTCGGAAATATCTTCAATATCATCCGTATTCGCCACACCCAGCAGCGTCTGCATAACGATCCCGTCAATAGCTCCAATCAGCAATGAGGCAATGGCTTTATTGTATTTCCCGGGTTGTTTTTCGTACAAGCGTTGTAACAGCTCCTCGGTATGACCAATCCATTTCTTATACTTAACTTTCAATTGATTGGAGATTTCCTCGTTCCCGAGTATCGCTTCCTGGGCAAGATAGAACTGCATTCGATTGTCATCTATTTTGTTAAAACGATCTTTCACATTCTCGCTGATTTGCTCAATAACTTCCCCGCGGCTATACTTCCCTTGCTGTACCTCCTCGGCAATTCTCGTAGATACGGATAGACTGCGATCCATCGCATCATAAAGAATCTCTTCTTTACTATTGTAATGATGATACAACGCCCCCGTGCTAAGCCCGGCTTCATCGGCAATTCTCCGCATAGTCGTACCCGCAATACCCATTCGATAGATAACACGATTCGTCGCCTCAATAATATGTAATTTTCTATCCTCAGACATAAACTCCCCGCCCAACTGAATCGCTTATTGCGATTTATTTTTATATGAAAAGAGTACTGAATCTAATTTGTTTTTTGTGTGTTAATTAGCACAGACAGAACCAATTAATTCCTAATACAATAAAACCGAACAGTTGTTATGTTTATGAATTAACCAAGCATTGTAGGGTTGAAGCTCAGTATCGGCAACAATTGATTGCGCTTTCACAAAAAAGGAGGTTTATCATGGATATTCCTGCATGGCAGTACGGCGTTAGTATGATCGGCTACATAGTTCTGCTTCTTATTGTTGTCAGTATCATGCGCAAGCATTATAAGTTTGCCCACTGGTTCTGGATTGCTTCTTTACTAACCTTTCCCTTATGGCTTATGGGCGGTGTCGAAGGCTGGTTTCGGTGGGCCAAGATTTTAAGTGTAATTCTTCCTACGATATTTGTTGGATTCATTCGTATTGCTAACTACGAGAAACGAAAAGGACCGTTCTGGAATGGGTTACAGAAGGATTGGGTGTTGTGGTTCGTATATGGCGTTCTATTCCTTAATATCATGGAAGCGACCATTAAAGACTTTACGATGGGGAATACATTCAATGCGCTTACCGGCCTCCTATTATGTATAACCATCCCTTTTGCGCCAAAATATTGGAAGATTTCTACTGAATCACACGGCGATCTCATTGCATATACGACAATCGGCTGGAACTTCCTCTATACAACTTGGAATGCAGCCTTCGTCTATGCAGAGAGTCCGAAGTTCTTTGCAAGCTCGCTATGCATTCTTCTCGCAGCCGAGCTCTATCCCATCATCAAACGCCGCCCAGAACTCTACATCATTGCGCGGGTCTATACATTAGCGGCACATTTACTTCTACGCGCCTGCTTCGTTAGCCTGTTCCCGACACTAATGGATGCTTCATCGTGGTACAATGCAGACGTCATGAACTATTGGGGAATCATCAACTTTATTATGATTGTTCCATTTGTATTCTGGCATATGTGGCAGCTGCACACCGGCAAAGCAGAAATCAGCTTCCGGCGTGGCCGGATTGAAGTGAACTAACCAAGAACGCCCTTATCCTTTCCATGAGGAAAAGGTAAGGGCGTTCTTTCTTTATTTCTTCTCTGCTCGGAGAGGTTATCGTTGAATCGGCTCGATCCGGTAGCTTGCGTTAGCGCTGGCATCGTCTTCCACGCCGGCTCCACCGTGAATCTGCCAGCCGAATGACAGCACAGATTCCAGCCGGTTCTTCTCGGCTGTCGTCAATACTATTTCTATGGCTTCTTTACCCTCTTCAAGCTCCAACTCTGCCTCTTTACCAAGAACAACCCATATCCAGCTACGAATGCCACGAATCGTGTTGTACTTGATCTGATAGCCTGTCTTCACCGCTTGCTCGAACAATTCTGGCTGCTCCGCTTGTAAAGTGGTCAACTGCTTATAATCAAATTCGTATTCACTCTCGTCAACGGGCAAATCGCCCTCCGCCACTTTACGAAGAATATCCTCATTGGACCAGCCCAAAGCGCGAAGTGATTCTACCAGTAAAGCATCCCACTGGGATAACTTTACCCGGTTCAAATTGTCTGACATCCTGATTCCCCCCATACCTGTATATAGATTCTACTTATTCCGTGAAATCATAAGCAACATAATGACCCGGACTAACTTCCTGCAATGTAGAGGTCTCAGCCCTGCCGTACTCTGCCGAATATCCATCTAAAATAATTCTCTGATTAGCCCGCTTAGGGTCCGTCTCCAAAATCGAAGATAGCAGCGCCTTCGTATAAGGATGAATAGGGTTCTCGTATAGTTCGTCACTTTCGGCTACCTCTACGAGACGACCGCCATACATCACGCCAATCCGGTCCGAAATATGCCGTACCATCGACAGATCGTGCGCAACAAAGAGGTAGGTCAACCCAAATTCCGACTGCAAATCCTCCAGCATATTCACTACCTGAGCCTGAACAGATACATCCAGCGCTGAGATCGGTTCATCGCACACTACGAATTCAGGTTTCACAGATAATGCTCGAGCGATCGAAATCCGTTGGCGTTGCCCACCACTAAATTCATGAGGAAAGCGATAAAGATGCTCTCTTTTTAAACCCACCTTATCCAGCAGTGCCGCAACTGCCTCTATACGCTCGTCGCCTTCGTGGATCCCGTGGATCTTCATAGGCTCGCTAATCAAATCAAGAACATTCAGACTTGGATTCAGCGAGGAATATGGATCTTGAAAGATCGATTGAATCCGTCTGCGAAAAGGCTTAAGCTGCTTCTCTCCAAGCTTGCTCAGCGGCTGCCCGTCAAAAGACACTTCACCATCTGTATAGTCATATAATCGCAGCAAGCAGCGTCCAACCGTGGACTTGCCGCTCCCCGACTCTCCGACCAGTCCAAAGGTCTCCCCCTGACGAATCTGAAAGCTTACGCCATCTACCGCCTTAAGCACAGATGTATTACGTCCCCATATATCCTTGCCTTTGGAGAAATGTTTCTTCAGATTATTTACGTCCACTAGAATCTTATTATCACTCAACAGAACCGCCCCCTTCAACACCAGCTACGGCTGAAGTCTCCTGCACACCGTCTGCCAGCCAGCACATCGAACGATGGCCAGGCGATAATTCGATGACTGGAGGACGTTCGCTGCAACGGGCAAAAGCATTAGGGCAACGTTCCATAAATGGACAGCCCGAAGGAGGATTCAGCAAATCCGGAGGTGTGCCTTCGATAGGGACAAGGCGTTCCCGCGACTTGCCGTCACGTTTTGGAATCGAGCGAAGCAGACCTTTCGTGTAAGGATGCTGTGGGCGATAAAAGATATCCTCTACCGTGCCCTCCTCCATCACAAGTCCACCATACATTACGATAACCCGTGTACATACCTGTGCTACCACACCCAAGTCATGGGTAATGAGCGCTACAGCTGTACTGGTATTATTTTTCAACTCTTTAAAAAGATCGAGAATTTGCGCCTGTATTGTTACATCGAGCGCAGTTGTCGGCTCATCCGCAATCAATAGCTCTGGCTTACAGGAAAGAGCCATGGCGATCATGACCCGCTGGCGCATCCCGCCGCTGAATTCATGCGGATATTGCTGCAGCCGCTGTTCAGGATTATTAATACCTACCTGACGCAAGATGCTTGCTGCCTCTTTAAGCGCTTCTTGCTTATTTAAACCCCTGTGCCGACGGATGACTTCCGTAAGCTGCTGGCCGATTTTTTTTACAGGATTAAGAGAGGTCATGGGGTCCTGAAACACCATTGCTATACGATTGCCGCGTAGCTTTCTCCACTCTTTTTCCGAAAGGTTCGATAAATTCTCACCACGAAAATTAATATTTCCACCGATAATTTTACCCGGAGGTGTAATTAACGACATAATCGCCTTGGCAGTTACACTCTTCCCACTACCAGATTCTCCGACGATTCCTACCGTCTCACCAGCATCTATATGAAAGCTAACGCCGCGAACTGCTTGATTCTCTCCGTCCCTTGTATGGAACGAAACCTTCAAATCCTCGACAGACAATAGCCGTTCCGTCATGATGTCTTCACACTCCTATCTTCGGATCAGCTTCGGTTCAAAGCCTACCCGCAAAATATCACCCAAAACATTAAAGCTCAGTACCGTTAATAGTATCAATAATCCAGGGAATAAAGCCAGATATGGCGCTTGAGCGATATATCCCTGCGCATTGTTAAGCATACTGCCCCAAGTCGCATTCGGAGGCTGTACCCCGAACCCGAGGAAACTTAGGGACGACTCCATCATTATCGCCGAAGCGATATTATTCGTCGCACCTACAATGACAACAGGCACTAGCCCCGGAAGAATATGACGCCAAATAATTCCGAAATTGCTCTGTCCGGAGGCTTTTGCATAGAGTACATATTCGCGTTCCTTAATCGTCATCGTCTCTGCCCGAATGACACGGGCGATATTCATCCACATTAATAGAGCAATAATAATGATGATATTCCCAACACTCGGCTTCAGAAATACGCTAAGCAGCAGCAGAACTAAGAAAGAAGGAATGGACAGCACTACATCAAGCATCCGCATGAGAAGATTATCAACCCATCCGCCAAAGAATCCACTGATTACGCCCACCGTCACACCTATGCCTGTAGCAATGATCATTGAAGCAAAGCCAACTAGCAGCGATACCCGGCCACCATATAATGCGCGGGCAAAATAATCCCGGCCATAGTCATCCGTCCCGAACCAGTGATCGGCTCCCGGCGATTTCAGACGTGCCAGAACATCCATCGCATTCGGATCATGTCCAGATAAAAAAGCAAATATAGAGCCCAGTGAGAAGATGATTAAAGTAATGAGGGCTGCGACGCCCAATTTATTCGTAAATAGCTCATCTCCAACACTTTTCCATTTACTGCGATTCATGAGGTCACCTCGTTAATTTAATTCGTGGGTCCACGAAGCTATATAGAATATCCGCGACCAGATTACCGATGATCAGCATTAAAGAGGAGAATAGAGTAATTCCCATAATCACGGGGTAATCCATCCCTTTAACTGCAGTCATCCCCAAAGAGCCAATACCTGGCCATGAAAATACTGTTTCTGTAACAATTGCGCCTGCCACCAGATCACCCATAGACATCCCGAGCAATGTAATTACAGGAAGCAACACATGCTTCATTACATGACGGAACAGAATCGTTGTCTTGTTAGATCCAAAAGCATATTGAATCTGCACGTACTCTTCTTTTAGCTGTCCAATGGTACTAGAGCGAATGTATCGCACATAACCAGCCAAGAATCCAAAAGCAAGCACGGTGCAAGGCAGGATACCATGCTTGAATACATCAAACGCCGATTCCACACCAATCGTTCGCATCCCCATAATAGGAAGCAGATGCAGCTTAATCGCGAATAAGTACATTAGTAAGATGGCAAGCCAAAACAAAGGCACGGATATTCCGACATAGGATAAGAAATTAATCAGCTTATCTACCCAGCGGTTCCGGTTTGCTCCAGCAATAAGACCGAGTGGAATCGCCAGCAAAACAGCGAGACCGATCGCAGAACCCATCAAACCTGCCGTTGCAGGCAGGCGTTCTAGAATTTGATCCAATACTGGCTGATGATTCACTAGGGAATAACCGAAATTCCCCTGCAATATTTCTTTAATCCAGATTAAATATTGAATGTAGGCTGGCTTATCCAGCCCAAGGTTATGCCGGATGCGCTCAATATCATCTGCGTGCATATTCGGCGTAACGAAGGATAATACCGGATCCCCCGGAGCCAGCTTAATCATCGCAAAGCACACAACCGAAACAAAAAACAACATCGGCAGGGTTTGCAGTAATCTTCGGACGATAAGTTGTCTCATACGTTTATTCTCCCAGTTCTGTATCGGTAAAAAAGTAAGCTGGATAACCCAGCTTACTTTTTCCCGTTTTTATTTAAGGTAGATTTTCGATAAATCTTCAAAAATAACGACAGGCTTCAAGACTGCTTCTTCTAGACCGCCGTAGTTCTTGGAGACAGCTACAATAGTCTTAGTATTAGCAATTGGATAAATCGGTGCATCGTCAGCAATGATCTCTTGGATCTTCTTATAGATCTCACCACGTTTAGTCACATCTGCTTCTCCTGCACCTTCATTGAACAACTTATCGACTTCAGCATTATTATAATGCGAGTAGTTAGAGTCAGCAGTAGAAGTATACAAAATTCTGTAAGCATCAGGATCGTAACCCATAATATAACCTGCAATCGCAAGTTCAAAATCTGTTGAATTCATATCGCTGAACTTCTGACCATATGCCGAGGCATCCATATTTTGCAGTTCAACTTCAGCGCCAATGGCCTTTAGCTTTTGCTGCACGTATAGTGAAATGGCTTCCTGAGCTTTATTACCGCTCGATACAATCAATCTCAATTTCAGATCGCTAACCCCTGCCGATTGCAGAAGCTCTTTCGCTTTTTCCACATCATTATCGAAAGAAGGTACGTCATTAGTATAGAACAATGCATCCGGAGTCAAGAATGACTTCGCCGGGTCAGCATACTCGCTAGAGGAATAAGCAGCCTGAATGATTTCATCACGGCTTAGTGCTAGAGACAAGGCTTGACGAACTTCTTTTTTAGCAAGAGCACCTCTATCGCTGTTCGCGTTGAACAACAGGTACGACAATCGGCCTTCACTATAAGGAAGAATTTCGAAATTGTTCGAAGCTTCAATCGTTCCAACATCCTGTGGATCTAGATATTTAATGTTGATCTCACCACTCTGAAGTGCGAGATTCGCAGCATTCGTATCTTTAGCAATCCGGTACGTAACAGAATCAAGATGTGGTTTGCCGCCAAAGTAGTTATCAAATCTTTCTAATGTAACATATTCGCCCGCTTTATATTCCTTAAATTTAAATGGTCCAGATCCAACAGGATTAGCATTCTTGGTGCTTTTCTCTAGATCCGTCTCATTCTCAAAAATATGCTTTGGAATTGGAAATACTTGCACTAGTGTAGCTTCAAAAGCTGGGCTGACCTGCGGAAGCTTGAACTCTACGGTCAGATCATCCACCTTAACGGCCTTAACGGGTTTATCACCGATGAATAAGTTCGCTCTCAACATGCTGTTTTGCTTCTCATCGAGGATACTATCAATCGTGAACACGACATCGTCAGCAGTAAGCTTTTCTCCGTCATGCCATGTCAGTCCGCTTTTCAGCTTCAACGTATAAGTCAGGTTATCTTCTGAAAGGGTCAGGCTGTCTGCCAAGTAGAAGGTCTTCTTACCATCATTTACTTGGAACAGTGGAGCATATAGCGCTTGGTCAATCGTAAGACTGACACGGTCACCCGCGTAGTTCGGATTTAGAATAACAGGATCAGCAGCGACTCCAATAATCAAGTTGCCTCCATCTTTTATCTCAGTGCTTGCTGTCGTTCCATCATTAGTAGCAGGTGTCTGATTTGTATTTGTAGAAGTGGCGGTGTTCCCTCCGGAGCACGCACTAATCAAAAATGTTAACAAAATCAAAGTAATAACTCCAGATAATCCTTTACGCATAAGTTTCTCCCCCGTATTCTATGTTCTGCGTTGCTCATGTTTTTTTATATTGTATATCGGAATACTAGGAATTACAATGGATAGCATTTCACATTAATGTAATATTGAGGGAATCGATTGACGGTTTATCCATAGCGCTCATCCTTTGCTGTTCATATTGTCATCTAATTATTCGGTTATTGTACAGCAGATCGTTACGAATTAATACATCTAATACTCATTTACTTTACAGAACTTTGAAAAATAAGGATTATTGCCGCTCTCCTGTAAATATATTGAGAACATAAGGATCATCCAAGGAAAGAGGGGCGTTCCCCAAGGAGGCGGCAATGACGGAAAACAAGATTCGCGTATTGATTGGCAGTCCAATCCACCAGAAGCCTATGGTTTTAAAAGAATTTCTGAATTCCCTACTTCGTCTGAATATTGCCGATATTGAGCTGGATTTCCATCTAGTTGATGATAATGATGATGAGGAGTCAAGTCGGCTGCTCCAGGAATTCCAAAGCATGGGTGATCATATTTATCTTCAGAGCTCCGGCTTTCACGATGCGTATATTCGCAATGATACTACCCACTTTTGGAACACCAACTTAGTCTGGAAAGTAGCCAATTTTAAGAACCTCATGATCAACCGCGCCCAAACCTTGAACTATGATTATTTATTCCTTATTGACTCTGATCTCATTCTCCATCCTGATACCCTCAGACATCTAATAGGTACGAACAAGGATATTATTTCAGAGGTATTCTGGACGCAGTGGCAGCCAGAGACTATGTTTCAGCCGCAGGTATGGATGCACGACGAATACAATCAGTGGGAGCTACTGCCCGGTGAAAAACTGCAACCAGAGGAGATTAATCGCAGATTTCATGAATTCATAGCAAAGATGCGAATTCCCGGAATCTATGAGGTGGGCGGACTCGGGGCTTGTACATTGATTAGTCAGCATGCGATAAAAGCTGGAGTCAGCTATAATCAAATTCGCAACATTTCATACTGGGGAGAAGACCGTCATTTCTGCATTCGTGCCGCAGCCCTTGGCATCCCCTTGTTCGTCGATACCCATTATCCGGCGCTACACTTGTATAGAGACAGTGATTTGAGTAAAGTAGAGGATTTCATCAAAGAAACTACGGAGACCAAAGCTGAAGCCACTGATACTGAGAACAGTTCATCTACGGACGAAGTACCTGCATCAGTAATGCCGACACCCACAACAGACAATCCAGACAACGAAAGCTCCAAGGAGGCAGTCCCCCCAGCCAGAAAACGGCCCAAGCTAACCCTCACCATGGTTGTGAAAAATGAAAGTGGACGCTTTCTGCGACAGGTTCTGGAAGAGCATCGCAAATACATCGACGAGGCCGTCATTATCGATGATGGCAGCACCGATAATTCAGCAGCTATCTGCCTGGAGGTGCTTGAAGGCATTCCCGTCCATCTCGTGCACAATACCATATCCAAATTCAGCAATGAAATTGAGCTGCGAAAGCAGCAATGGGAAGAGGTTCTGAAGACGAATCCCGAGTGGATTCTAAGTCTGGACGCAGACGAAATCTTTGAAGCGAGCTTCGCGGCAAATATCGAACCCCTGCTGTACGCTGACGAGGTCGATTTATTCTGTTTCCGTCTCTATGATTTATGGAACGCCACCCATTACAGAGAAGATATTTACTGGCGCTCTCATTTGAATTACCGTCCTTTTTTGCTTCGTTATAAAGAAGACTTCAACTATGTATGGAATGAATCTCCACAGCATTGTGGGCGATTCCCGGAGAATGTCTTCGAGCTTCCCCACCAGCTAAGCAACTTGCGACTCAAGCATCTAGGTTGGTCGAAGGCAGAATTCCGCTTAGAAAAATATCTGCGTTACATGCTCCTTGATCCCGATGGCCAATACGGCTGGAAGGAGCAATACCTGTCCATTCTGGATGAACACCCTCATTTAATACCTTGGGTGGAATGAGGGTAATCATAAAAAGGACGTCCACAAAACCTTGGTGGCTTTGTGGACGCCTTTATTTTTACATAGTATCAACATCTGGCTTTATAATGCTCACCGTCAGGCCGCCGCCGGATTCGTCTACTTGAATCACCGTACCTTCTGCGGCTTCACCAGCAATGATCGCACGTGCCACACGGGTCTCCAGACTTCGCTGGATGAAGCGTTTCAGCGGTCTCGCCCCATACACTGGATCAAAACCTTCCTTAGCGATAAAACGTACCGCGGGTTCAGTCAACTCAAGACCAATCTGCCGGTCAGCAAGACGTAAACGTAATCCGTCCACCAGTTTGTCCACGATTTTCTCGATCTCGCCCAGGGTCAACGGCTTGAACATCACAATATCGTCAACCCGGTTCAGAAACTCTGGACGGAAATGACCAGTTAGTTCCTTCATTACGCTATCCTTGGCAGCCTCCGTAAGCTGCCCCTTCTCATCGGTGCCTTGAATCAGATGTGGTGAACCGATATTTGAGGTCATGATAATGATCGTGTTCTTGAAGTCGACCATCCGGCCCTGCGAATCGGTCAGCCGTCCATCATCAAGCAGCTGCAGTAGAATATTAAATACATCGGGATGCGCCTTCTCCACTTCATCGAGCAGCACTACTGTGTAAGGCTGACGCCGTACAGCTTCTGTAAGTTGGCCGCCCTCCTCATATCCAACGTATCCCGGAGGTGCACCGACTAGGCGAGAAACACTGTGCTTCTCCATATACTCCGACATATCGATACGGATCATGCCATCTTCGCGATCAAAGAGAGAGACCGCGAGCGATTTAGCCAGCTCCGTCTTCCCTACCCCAGTCGGACCGAGGAACAGGAAGGAACCGATCGGCCGATTCGGATCTTTGATCCCGGCTCTTGCCCGAAGCACGGCATCGGCCACCAAGCTGACAGCTTCATCTTGGCCCACAACTCGTTCATGCAGCGTTTCTTCCAGACGCAGCAGCTTATCCCGTTCGCCTTCAACCAGTCGGCTAACCGGCACACCCGTCCAGCGCGATACAATATCTGCGATTTCCTCCTCAGTTACAGCTTCACGCAATAATCTTGTATCCTGATCCTGCTGTGCCGCTTCTTCCGCTGCTTTCAATTGCCGCTCCAGATCAGGAATGATGCCGTAGCTCAATTCGGCTGATTTATTAAGATCGTATTCCTCCTGTGCATCGACCAAATCCTTACGGGCTTGCTCCAGCCGTTTTTTGAGGTCGCGGATGCCTTGAATCGCTGACTTTTCCTTCTCCCAACGCGCCGTCATCCCAAGCTGCTTCTCCTTGAGATCGGCGAGTTCACGTTGTAAGATTTCCAGACGGCGTTTGCTGGCGTCATCGGTTTCTTTTTTGAGCGCCGCTTCTTCAATCTCCATCTGCATCAAACGACGGGTCACTTCATCCATCTCACCCGGCATGGAATCAATCTCTGTACGGATCATGGCACAAGCTTCATCTACTAAGTCGATCGCTTTATCCGGCAAGAAACGATCCGTAATGTAGCGGTTAGACAGAACGCCTGCAGCGACGAGGGCGCTGTCATGGATTTTGACTCCATGATGGACTTCGAACCGTTCCTTCAGACCGCGTAGAATGGAGATCGTATCCTCTACATCCGGCTCGCTGACCAGTACCTGTTGGAAACGGCGCTCCAGCGCAGGGTCCTTCTCTATATACTTGCGGTATTCATCGAGCGTTGTGGCACCAATACAGTGCAGTTCGCCGCGTGCCAGCATCGGCTTCAGCATATTGCCCGCATCCATCGAGCCTTCGGTTTTACCTGCGCCTACAATCGTGTGCAGCTCATCAATAAAAAGAATAATACGGCCGTTACTTTCACGAACTTCCCTAAGTACCGCCTGCAAGCGTTCCTCGAATTCACCTCGGAACTTCGCGCCTGCTACAAGGGAACTCATATCCAGCGAGAAAATCGTCTTGTCCTTCAGCCCCTCCGGCACGTCTTTGCGTACAATCCGGTGAGCCAAGCCTTCCACAATCGCTGTTTTACCTACACCTGGCTCACCGATCAGCACAGGGTTATTCTTCGTTTTACGGGACAGAATTCGGATCACACGACGTATCTCAGCGTCACGTCCGATGACTGGATCGATCTTACCCGCGCGAACCTCTGCTACAAGATCACGTCCGTATTTCTCCAGCACCTCATAAGTAGCCTCCGGCTCCCGACTCGTTACACGCTGATGCCCACGAATCTCAGCAAGTATAGACATCAGCTTCTCGCGTGTTAATCCACGACTGACAAAAAGATCACGCAGCTCACGATTATCCCTGCTCGAATCCGACACCATGGCCAGCACGGCATGCTCTACCGAAACAAACTCGTCTTGCATCTTCGCTGCTTCTTTCTCCGCCTGTTCCAGCAGATGAATCAGCGATTGCGAGGCATAACGCCGTACTGTGCTTGCTCCTGATCCGCTTATGCTCGGCTTGCGCCCAAGCAGTTCATCCGTGCTGCGCAGCAGCTCAGCTACGGGGACGTTCATCTTTTGCAGCAATCTTGGCAGCAAGCCTTCTTGCTGCTGGAGTAACGCTTTTAAAAGATGGAGATTATCGATCTCCTGATGTCCGCTTTCTGAAGCCAGCGACTGCGCCGCAGCCACTGCTTCCTGCAGCTTTTGAGTAAGTTTATTGAAATCCATAGCTCTCTCACCTTTCTATTTAGGAATGAAATATAGGATCGGCCGTTTTGGCCGGGATAGACTAATTTAGCGGGATTAATACCGCTGAATTGGGGCGGATGAGCCGTATTTGGTGCTATCTGCGGGATTAATCCCGTTCATTTGGACGGATGAGCCGCATTTGGCGCTATCTGCGGGATTAATACCGTACATTTGGACGGATGGGCCGCATTTGGTGCTATCTGCGGGATTAATACCGCACATTTGGACGGATGGGCCACACTTGGCGCTATCTACGGGATTAATACCGTACATTTGGACGGATGGGCCGCATTTGGCGCTATCTGCGGGATTAATACCGTTCATTTCGGGTGATCAGCCGAATTCGGCTCATTCTGGGGGATTTTTACCCCTCTTTTCGCTCATCGAGCCGAAATCGGCACCTTTAGAACACTTTTACCCTTCCTTTTCCCGACACTTCTCACAGGTCTCTACTATAGTTAGTTTCTAATTAAGTTACTTTTCTACTACTAGCACTCTATTCATACAAAGTTACCTCTACCTACCTATTTAATTACCCACTTTTGCCTTCGGGCGCTGCGCACTAGCGCTTTGACGTTTAGCTCTAGCCTCGAAATGGCTGGATTCAGCCAGTTTACGGTACAAATTCTTCTCCGCTTCGCTGGTTGGCTCAGGGACAACAATCTCAATACCAAATAAAATATCACCGTTCGCACCATTCTCACGCTTCAAACCTTTGCCTGGGATACGCAGCGTTTTACCACTTTGAATTCCTGCAGGAATCTTCAATTTCACGGCACCGCCACCCGGTAATGGAACCTTCACCTCACCACCCAATACCGCTTGCCATGGAGCAACTTCAACTACACCGTATAAATCGCCACCTCGAAGCTCGTATATATCATGAGGAAGAATATGAAGTGCCAGCAGTATATCGCCACCTGGAGCTATGCCACTCTGAGTGTTCCCTGCGATTTTTAAAATCGTGCCTTCACTAGATCCCCGCGGAACTTGAACATCCACAGTTTTATCACCGATCTGCACTCTTACAGTTGCTCCCTTATAGGCCTGCTCCAACGTAATATCCAGCTGCGCCTGCGTCGAACTACGCGCCTCACCCCATGGATTGCCGTTCGAACGCCCACTACCACTACTAGAAAAGAAATCAAAGCCAGCGCGATCCGCCGATCCCCGATTCCCAAAAAACATTCCGAACAAATCTTCCTCCGAAATGCCAGAACCTCCTGCAGAATAAGTTCTGCCGCTCCAGCTTCCACCATAGTTTGAATCCCACGAAGAGGCCCCGCTCGACGCACCTCCACCAGCTCTACCACGCTGAGCCCCATAAAGCAGCTCCTCATCGTAAAGCTTGCGTTTCTCCTCATTGCCCAGCACTTCATAGGCTTCAGCCGCTTCTTTGAATTTCGCCTCTGCCTCAGAGGCTTTGTTCACATCGGGATGCCACTTCTTGGCCAGCTTTTGATAAGCCTTTTTAATTTCCTGTTTAGTTGCTGTTTTGCTCAAGCCCAAAGCATCATAATAGCTTTTGTTAGCCACTCGGATTCCTCCTTTCAACGCTTGATTAAATACAACTCATCGTACGATTCCGAGAAAAGACGCACCATAGCCGGAATCCTCCACTACAATGCGCCTTTTATTCATAACACTATATTAAAAGCTCGCTGCCTATCTCTAAGATGCTGAGCGGAAACTATTACCGCCTAAATTATGCTTATTCAGACTGCGATGCGCTAGAAGCTCCGTCTTGAATCTCAATGCGTTTCCCTTGTGGTTTTTGCTGTTTTGGAACTTCCAGCTTCAGTAATCCGTCTTTCAAAGACGCGCGAATCTCTTCCACTGCAATATCCTGAACATAGAATCTGCGAACATATTCACCATATCGACGTTCTCTACGTACAATTTGATGATCCTTGTTCTCCTCCGCATTCTCTTCCTTCCGCACCGCTTTAATCGTCAAGTAAGGGCTGGCATAATCAATGTCGATTTCTTCTTTTTTAAAGCCAGGAAGTTCAGCTTCAATCAGGTAAGCCTGCTCACTCTCGCGAATATCAGTTCTGAAGGACATCGTGGAGCTCTTGATCGGTGCAAAAAAATCATCATTAAAAACATCATTCAAAGACTTAGCCAGCATACCAAAAGCATCATCTCTACGTTTACCAAAAGGAACCAAATCAAACATTATCCATTCTCCTCTCATTGACTTTGACTTTATTTGACCTATGACCTTATTATAGTCCCCTATCAGAGGAATAACAAAACCGATTTAAGCCAATTTTCGGTCAAATTCAGGCAAATTAGCTGATTTAATGCTACAAATTTTAATGTTTTTAATGTTTTGACCTTTTTTGACCTTTGTTTGATCTATACTTCAAAATTCAGCACGATTAGTATATGTTTAGGCCCCACGTTCCATACAAGCCAGCAATTTCGCTTTCATTACAACGCCAAAACATCCTACTCAAAAAGAAATGATATAATGAAGGTCAAATAACGACCATTTTTCTTACGGGAGACCAATTGTATGCAACCAACCTATACTATGGATGATACGCAGTGGAGTAAGCTCATCCAGAATGTCGCCTATTATTTCGATGACCTCACCCTCAAACGAGGGTTCCAATATTATAAGCAAAGCCGTATTCGTTCGTTCACTATGACGGAGCCATCTAAGATCAATGCCCTTGTTGAAGGTAGAGAGGATTACCGCGTTACTATTGATCTGGACAGCTTCACTCGGTGCCATTGCAACTGCCCTGTTTCAGGTCATTGCAAGCATATGGCCGCTGTGCTGCTCAGTTTTGCTGAACAACAGAATAGGTCTGTACAAGTTCTAGCTAACGCCAAAGCCGCATCTTTTCTCCCAAAAACATCAAGTAGTTCACCTGTCGGAACCGATGGAAAGCACCAGCAGCAGCTAAAAGAACATGCCAGCCGTATCGCTGACGGAGGCATCACGGAGTGGCGCGAGTATTTTGCGTTCTGCATCACGCCTCTGGCACATACCACTCGGAATCCTGAATATGTAGATCGAGCATTATCTTCCATTACTAAATTCAAGCCGAAGTTATCACCGGAAATGGACAAGCTATTTACTCTGCATGCCCATCTTTTTCTTCTAGAAAAGCTGGCTAAGCCTTCCGCCAATCTGCCCGGTCAGGTCGCCTTCACCTCATCACTTGGCTATTACACGCAAGTAGCGGTCTCTGAACTACAGGAAGCAATCACACGTCTGTTAAAAAGCACACTCCCGCTGTCGCCCGAGCAAGAGAAGGAATACGATCTGTGGCCGCATATCGTCGAGACCCTCTCCTACTTGCGGCGTGAGATGTTGACGGAGTCGCGCGATCGCTTGCGGGATCAACCCTCTTTTTCACTGTGCTATGACCTGCTGTGGAGAAACTGGATTTATCCGAATACAGGCGGAACTAAGCTTTATCTGGATGAAATCAAACAGCTTCAGCAGGCAGAAAGTGAATTAGGCGCTTCCCTGTCACGCCATGCGTGGCTATTAGCCCAGAGCCGCATGTATTTTTATCTGAAGGATGACCCAAAGGCTTGGGAATTACTGAATAAGGCTGCAGAGCGCCCAGGTCTCCATCCTGATGAGCTTATGAGCTTCACCTCCCCGCTTCTGGATGCAGGTGAATGGTCACGCTTGGTGGGCTGGCTTGCTCAGATCGGTCCACTGCTGAGTAGCAGACTCTATAATCTGAATAACTATTCGAACAGATGGGAAGAGGCCGTTCGCCACCGTCCTGAAGCTGAGCCGCAGATGTGGAATACATTAGCCACCATGTTACCTATCTCTGGAGAAGTATACGAAGAGAAGTTAATTACCTATGAAAAATGGCAGACATGGATGGATTATCAACTGTCCATCGGTAAGCTTCCTTCCGAATTTCGTGTTACAGACCTCCAGCCTATGGAGAAAAACGCACCCGAAGTTCTACTCCCTTTCTACCATCAGGCCGTCGAAAGATTTGTGCTGGATAAGAATAGACATAGCTACAAGGCGGCTGTGAAACTATTGAAGCGATTATCCAAGCTGTATAAAAAAATGAAACAAGAAGAACGGTGGGAAGAGTTCCTCATTGCCTTCACCACAAAGCACAGCAGACTCCGTGCGCTGCAAGAGGAGCTTCGGAAAGGAAAGCTAATACCATGAACATGCATTTGCGCACACTGACCATCCGGCTTGCATTAAGCCAGTATGGCGACGCTTTAATATACGGAATGAATGAAAGAGAAGATCTCGTGCCCAGTTTGCAGCTTAAACAGCGGTTATTCGCCTGGCATGAGGCGTCTTTTTATGGAACGGAGTTAACGGTTCAACCAGCTGGCGAAGGTGTAGAGCTAGTGATTCTACCTGCGGAGCAGGTCATCCCTTTCTTTGCAGAGCAGAAGCTGCTGGCGCATATCGAATGGAACTGGGAGGGCGATGCGGCTCACCTGACTGAACTGGCGCCACTTCTGACTATATGTCTGGAGAACAAACAGTATATTCCAGATATCTCCGCTTATCGCGCTGGGAGGTTGCAATGGACCTGGGATGAGGGCGCTTTTGCGCAGGTGGCAGTGGAGAATGACACTGCCAAAGGGGCCCTTGAGGCGCTAAATGGCGGCAACGAATTTAGCCGTGGGTTACGCGCGGCGTTCTCCGCCGCCGTATCGCAGAGGTATTACAGCACGGAGGCCGAGGCAGGCGACCTCCGGAGCGAATTCCCGCTTCTATTCGATAGAAGCGGGGCCCTTGCAGCGGGCATGGATACCGCTGCATGGCTTATCGCCATTGGCTGGAAGGCGGATACCGCGCCTTTCCGGCCTGCACTTCAGCTGCTGGAGCCGGAAGGGGATGAATCCCCTTGGCGGCTGCAGCTGATCCTTCAGGACAAGCGCGATGAATCCGCGCTTGTTCCCATCAGGCTCGCCGATGATGGCGAGCCGCACGGCTTGTGGCCGACAGCATGGTCGGCCCACGTGCACGAACGCGCCGCGGGATGGCTGGAGCGCCTCCGCGGCAGTCTGCCGCCCGAGCGCTTCGCGGCGGGCGGCGACGTGCTGGCCGAACCGCTCAGCGATGCCATCGCTTGGCGGTTCTTGACGGCCGAGAGCCAGCGGCTGCTGGAAGCAGGCTGGCAAGTGCTGTTGCCGGCGTGGTGGGAAGCCGCCAGCCGGAAAAAACCGCGCCTCCGCGCCAAGATCAGCTCCGGCGAGGACAAACGCAGCGGCGGCGAGTCGCTGTTCGGCCTCGATTCGATCATCGATTTCGATTGGCGAATCTCCATCGGCGACGTCGACCTCACCGAAGCTGAATTTGCCGAGCTGGTCGCAAGAGGAGAACGACTCGTCCGCTTCAAAGGCAAATGGGTCTCGCTCGATCCCGCGCTGCTGGCGCAAATCCAAAGAGCCATGGCTGGTATGGACAAGTCGCAAGGCTTGTCTTTCCAAGATGTGCTTCAGCTTCATTTGCTACAAGCGAGTGAGGAAGCTGAGGCTGAGGCTACAGAAGAGCAGCTTCAAGAGGATGCTGCGCGCCTGCGGCTCGAGGTAGAGCTAAACGAGCATTTGATCAGTCTCATTGGTCAGCTCGGCCAGCGCTCACAATGGCCGAAGCCTCCAGTGCCCGCAGGACTCCAGGCAGAGCTACGCACCTATCAGCATGAAGGATATGCTTGGCTGACTTTCCTGCGTCAATTCGGTTTGGGGGCTTGTCTAGCCGATGATATGGGGCTTGGCAAGACCGTCCAACTCATCGCATATTTACTTCATATCAAAGAAAATACCGATCCTAGCTCATCCCGTCGCCAGACCGACCCTCCGGGTTGGCCTGCTCTGATCATCTGCCCTACCTCCGTGCTGGGCAACTGGCAGAAGGAATTGCAGCGCTTCGCGCCTTCTTTGAATGTGATGCTTCACTACGGAAGTCGCCGTTTGGACGCAGGATTCTTCTATGGCGCTGCGTCGCAAGCTGACGTGGTACTCACCTCTTATGCGACTGCAGCGCTTGATCAGGAGTTGCTGAAGGAATTCACTTGGGCGGCGATTTGTCTGGACGAAGCACAGAACATCAAGAATGCTCAAACGAAGCAGTCGGTAGCTGTGCGCAGCTTCCCCGCTTTACACCGGATTGCGCTGACAGGAACACCTATAGAGAACAGATTATCCGAGCTGTGGTCCATTTATGATTTTATAACCCCAGGTTATCTGGGTAGTGCCAAAGCCTTTAACGACCGATTCAGTAATGCCATTGAGAAGGAACGTGACGAGAAACGTACAGCGGACCTACAGAATCTCGTGAAGCCGTTCATGCTACGCCGTAAGAAAAAGGATCCTAACATTCAGCTCGATCTTCCAGATAAAAACGAGATGAAGACCTATGTCCATCTGACAGCTGAACAAGCTGCGCTCTATGACCAGACCGTGAACGGACTGCTCGACCGTATGCAGAAGTTGGAAGGTATTGAGCGTAAGGGCGCTATTCTTGGGGCTTTGACCGGACTTAAGCAGCTATGTGATCACCCGATGCTTGTGACTAAGGAGGCCCTCCCTGAAACGGATTCGGACAACAAACTGGATACCAGTCTACTCATTAACCGTTCCTCTAAACTTGAAAGACTGCTGGATATGGTTAAGGAACTGCGTGCAGAGGATGAGCGCTGTCTCATCTTTACGCAATATGTCGGGATGGGAAAAATGCTTCAGGCTGTTCTACAGCAGGAGCTTGGGGAGCCTGTCCTTTATTTGAACGGAAGCACCTCCAAACAGGCGCGTGACCGAATGATTGAGCGATTCCAGACGCCTACACCTTCCGCGGACGAAGGGTCCAGACGTCCAGATGCACCACCGTCTGATCAGCCGAATGTATTCATCCTTTCTCTCAAAGCCGGAGGTGTCGGTCTGAACTTAACCGCAGCCAATCACGTATTTCACTTCGATCGCTGGTGGAATCCGGCCGTTGAGAATCAGGCGACAGACCGCGCCTATCGGATGGGCCAGACGCGTGATGTACAGGTGCATAAGTTCATCGCTCTCGGGACGCTCGAAGAAAAGATTGATGAGATGCTGGAGAGTAAGCAGCAGCTAAGCGATAATGTCATCTCCAGCTCCGAAGGCTGGATTACCGAGCTGTCTACTGAGGCTTTGAAAGACCTCTTTACATTACGGCGAGGCTTAACAGACTAATCTTAACGCTTGCAACGACCATCAATAGGAACATTCGCATCTACGCGGATGTTCCTTTTTTCAATCACTAGAATTTATCTTCAGTACTGGATTAAAGAACGCTCACCATTGCTCGGACATCTTAAAGGTGACTGCGAGATCATCATCACCTGAAAGTGAGTTAACCACCAGAGTAACCGGCTCATTCTGAAGCTCGTAAGAGAGCCGCTCGTTAAGCAAATTAACAGCCAAATTCGCATAAGCACCGGAGATTCCCGATCCTGTACCTTGCATAATCACCTTTCCACCCGTGACCGTAGTGCAGGTGTAATTCACCAGCAGTGCCGTGTCCGTGACAGGAATATCCGTAGTTGGCGTTGGGAAATTTTCGAATGTCCCATCCAGAATACCACCTGCGACGACCATATATCGCACAGGTCTTTTGGATAGAATATCTAAAGCCGCCGGTCTAATCTCAGCCGCAAGACCTTGTGGAATAGTAAAGGCAGAACTCCTCATAAAGCTAATTGCCGCGAAGTCAGTCGATGTAACCGATACGTTATCACGGATTTCCGAGGTTATACGGCTTACTTGAAACACTTCCAGATTAACAGCCGTCCAGACACCGTTCACATCCACAAGAAAAACCTGAATCTTCAATTGGTCCTGTGAATACACAAAATTAAATTGGAATAAATCCTCTACAATAGTGTAGGTCTTGCTTGACGTTTCCCGATATTGCAGCTCAAATAATTCTTCAATAAAGACTGTCTGAGGACTTGCACTATTGGCTAAACCCGTTAAATAACAAGCCGCGCCAGCTGATCCATTGTTAACCACTTTGATCACAACTTGATCTATTGGACGAGTACCGTCGACAGGTAAATTAATGATGGTGTTTGTAGAGAGGACAGGCAATGTCTTCACACCTCCTATTCATATCAAATTATATATATATGGTATGCAATCATTTTTTAGAATTCTTGGATTGATATTAAAATAGAGATGTGCTCCACCGAGCATAAAATACAGATTTGCCACCAAATAAAGGATGTGGTAAACTCGACTTAACTTTTTATGAACGGAGGGTTACGTGTGATAGACTTTATCCGAGTTAGAACTTTGCGCGGCTAATTGAATAGCGCTAAAGCTCTGCCCATGTGCAGAGGACTCAGGATAGGTCTACCCATTTAACTCCATAGAAGCCAATAAACCAACTGCTGCTCGTAAGGGATTAGGTTATCATTTCCCTACGCCCCAGCCGTTGTTTAATTCGATATATCTATGGAAGACCCTAATGTCGTAACGGAGATTTCTCCTTACACATTTGTTCTGACGTCCTCTAACGAACCGTAAGCACAGGCAGATGTCCTGTGTTTTTTTGCGTTTACTATTTACTACTGGAGGATGAATAAATATATGGAACAATTACGAGAAAAAGCTATTATAGTCGGTGTCCAGCTACAAAACGAAACAAACTTCGATTATTCGATGGAAGAACTCAGTAATCTGGCAGCTGCCTGTGACCTAGAAGTTGTCGGAGAACTTAGTCAGAAGGCAAGCCGGATCAACCCTTCCCACTATATCGGCACAGGCAAAATCCAAGAAGTATCTGCGCTCTTAGAAGCGCATGATGCTCCTATTGTTATTTTTAATGATGAGCTGTCTCCTTCACAGATTCGCAATTTGGAGTCTTCTCTAGGCCGTCAGGTCATTGACCGAACGATTCTGATCTTGAATATTTTCGCAGAACGAGCAAAGACCAAAGAAGCACAGCTGCAAGTAGAAGTAGCCAAGCTGCAGTATATGCTGCCCCGCCTGACAGGTCTCCGAGAATCCCTCGGAAGACAAGGCGGTGGTGCTGGGCTGAAGAACAGAGGCGCTGGTGAAACGAAGCTGGAGCTGGATCGCAGAAGAATAGAAGAACGTATTTCAGCGTTACAAGTTGAGCTTCAACAGCAAGTAGCAAGGCGCCAAATTCAGCGAAAGCAGCGGCATAAGAATGAGGTTCCTGTCGTCTGTCTCGTCGGCTATACAAATACCGGCAAGTCCAGCTTAATGAATGTGATCGTGGAGACGTATCATCCCGGCTCTAATAAGCAAGTGTTCGCCAAGGATATGTTATTCGCTACACTGGAGACATCCGTTCGGAGCATTGAGCTACCGGATCACAAAACCTTTTTATTAACAGATACCGTCGGATTCGTCAGCCAGCTTCCCCATCATCTGGTCAAAGCCTTCCGCTCCACGCTCGAAGAGGTGACCGAAGCTGACTTATTGATTCACGTAGTCGATATTTCCGATCCACAGCATGAGCAGCATATGGCCGTCACTGATGAGACTTTGAAAGCGCTCGGCGCGGACCAAATTCCAACGGTTTATGCTTACAACAAAGCTGACCTAACTGACTTGCCTTACCCTCACCTTGAGGGTGACAATGTCTATCTCTCTGCCAAACAAAATAGTGGGGTAGCTGAACTTACAGATCTGATTCGCAGCCATGTGTTTACGGATTATGTACAGTGTGAAATTCTGATTCCATTTGATCGCGGCAATGTAGTCTCCTATTTCAACGAGCATGCCCATGTTCAATCCACTAGCTATGAAGAAACAGGCACACGGCTTGCGCTAGAATGTAGAAAATCTGATTTCGAGAAATTCCGCAACGACTTTGTTGAGCTTTAGGCTATTAGACACAGCAAAGGGGCTGTCCCATAAGTCATAATGACTCAGGGACAGCCCCTTCTTTTTCTTATTGGTGGAGCTGAATCCGGTTAACTACCCGAAACATTTCACTTAGTGTGCAAGTAATTTATCCAACAAACGAATGATCATCGCAACCGACTCCGCACGGGATGCAGCATCATTTGGTTTGAACAATTCGTTGCCTTTACCAGTTACTATGCCAGCAGTTGCAAAAGCATTGATTTGTTCTGAAGCCCAGTTCGTAGCTACATCCAAAAATAGATTGGATGCGTTAGGAACATAGTTTGTCAGACGAGCAAGCATTGCAACGATCTCAGCGCGGGAAATTTCTTGATTCGGATGGAAAGAACCATCACTGTAACCCGTAATTACCCCTTTAGCTTGTAATGCTGCAATCGATTCTGAAGCCCAATGCCCTTGCGTGTCAGAGAAAGATGAACCGCTTGAATTCGGTAGACCAAAAGCTTTTGCTAGCATTGTGGCGAACTCGGCGCGAGTTACCTTTTGATTCGGATGGTAAGAACCATCACTATAACCCGTTACAATCCCCATCTTAGCTGCACGCTCCACTACAGAGGCACTCCACGATGATGCCGGAACATCCGTAAAGTTTATAGTGGGAGCAGACTTCTCTTTTTCCACGATAGCTTTAACTCCATCTACATTTACCTTGTCGTTGAATACCGGCTTCGACGCTGTTGGCTTCGATGTCGATGTTGGCGGTGTTGGCATCGCTGTTGGCTTCGGTGTTGATGTTGGTGTAAGCGTTGCTGTTGGCTTTTGTGTAGATGTTGGTGGCGTTGATGTTGAATTCGGTGTTGGTGGCGTTGATGTTGGTGTTGGTGTTGGTGTTGGTGTCGGCGTTGGTGTCTCAGTTTCCGTTGTTTTCTTGACAGAAAACTCATCGATTAATGTACCCGCACTTGTACGTGCCTCCACATGAATCGCATCCGCAGTAATTTTAATAGCGGAGTATACAGGAACGTCTTCATCAAAAATATAATTCAAATAATTATATTGGGTGCCATCATAGAATTTCCAGCCTGAAGCACCACCATCAAGGTATACAGTACCCTCATTGGTAGCTTTATTTGGCTTTCCATCCATCATTGGATAGGTACGCGCATATACATGATCATGACCAACCAGAACCAAATCGACTTTTTTCTTTTCTAATATGGGTGCAAAATAGGTTTGGGTGTACTCAACAAGGGATTCTCGGCCATTCTCTGTATGATAAGCTGGACGGTGGAACATAACGACAGTCCATTTTTTATCATTCTGATCCAAATCGTCCTTTAACCATGCTGCTTGATCAACCATCTGTTCCTCTGTGCCTTCTGAGTTCAATACGACAAAATGAGTATCATCGACTTCATAGGAGTAAGCATATTGCAGTTGGGATTCTGGTCCGTTTTCCGGGAAATTCGCACCTTTGGTGAACACATCCTTCCCTTCACTCTTCACATCATGGTTGCCCAGTGTTAGTGCAGTCGGGAGTTTTGTTGCATAAACAGAAGATGCTAGCCAGAACTTTTGCCATTCTTCGAATGCGCCGCCCACATCAACCATATCTCCACCATGCATAATAAACTGTGTTGATGGATATTGTGTCAAAGCGTTAGTCATTAGCTCTTGATAGATTTGTAATCCTGGCAGTTGATTCGTATGGGAATCCGTAATAAACAAGAATGAGGTCGGTGTTGATTTATCCTGATCGACAGTAGAATATTCATGCCACTCCGACCATTTGTCTTCATCGCCTACACGATATTTGTAAGTGGTATCTGCTTTCAAGCCCTTAACCAGGACATTATGAAACCGGATTTCACCCTTCGTTCCATTTTCCTTCATACTAAGCACCTGCAGCTCACTTTCAGCTTGCTGCTGCTTTACTTTATTGTTGTCTGGGCTTGCACCTGCTCCCCATTCACCAGTTTCGATGTATTGAATATACGTAGAGGTTTGATCTGGTTTTGTTTGCCAGGCAGCACTCAGTTGTGAAGACATATCCTCTGCGACATAGGTTTGAATATATTGCGGTTCATTCATACCATACTGCTCTACAACTTCATAATTGACAACCTTACTGTTCTGATCACCGATGACTGCTTGTACCTGATAGGTTCCAAGTGCCAATGTAGTGAGGTCTGTTATTAACTGTCCTTTAGCATCTGTTTTACCAAGGCTGCCGCTCAATAACTGACTACTAACATCAGCTTCAGAGATATAACCTGTTGTTTGTCCGTCTGCGAGAATAACCTCGTAAAATCCATTCTTAGCTGCTGTTGAAGCATAGTAACGTTCACCATCATTTGCAACCATGATTACATTAGAAGATGTATCATCATCCTCATATACACTAGACGTAACAGTGTTAACTGTAACGACTGAGCTTTGCTTTAATAATCCAGTGAAAACAATATCCGCACCTTCATACGGATTGCCTCCATGGTCTAACACTGTAAAGGTAGAAGGTGTACCCAAACCAACTCCCGTCATTTTTAGCTGATAAGGGAAACCGATTGTATAATGAATAGGCGCAGCTAATGGTGTACTCGTCTGAACGCCGCCAGCAGTAAGACTCGCATTACTCATTGTTATGGTTTTGTACGCTTCACCACGCTCTAAGACGGCATGAGAGCTCACTCTGAAGTTAACAGTAACGACATTTTGAGCTGCTACTATTACGTTATCAAGTGCTACTTGAACCATGCCGTGCTCATTATCAATATCTGAGGTTAGGGAGACTCCAGCCGCCTGAGTAATGCTTTCAACTTGAAGGGTGCTTGCATCATAATTTAAGCTGAATTTTGCCTGCTCTGCTTTCAAGTAATCTTTAATATTAATATGAACAGGATAGATTTCATTACTTACTGCTTCTTCGTCTGCAGTCATGAACAAACGCTCTCCTGCATTTATTGTGAAGGTGAGTTTTTTGGTTGCCGGGTTACCATTCTTGTCCTTCACTTCAATCACAAGCTCATGATAACCGCCATCTACATATTCTCCTGGGTAAGTTAATACATTTGTATCTGGAGAATAGTGCACTTCATCCGTGATATCCGTTCCATCTAACTGAACAGATAAGGTACCCAAATCCAGACCTGATCCGTTATCTGTCAGCTCAACCTTCAATTCATCAAGTGGAGTGTTTAAGACTTCATTTTCAACAGGGGCTATAGGTTTAATGGCAGGAACGTCCTTATCCTCATCAACTTCATCATAGATAAAGGTAATATCATCTACCCAAATAGAGCCTTTGTTTTTCTTGCTCATATTCGATTGTTTCAATTGGAAAAACAATTCAAGAACAATCGGACCCGGTTTACCCTGCGGAATATCTGCCTCGATATATTTCCAGCCGGACCAGTTGATACCCACTTGATTTACATCATAAAATTCTGCCTGGAAAGAAGATCCGCCTAGATCTCTAAATTTTGTCGTCAGCAAATGTCCTTCATTGTTTGCATAAACCCACATGCCTACTTTAGTAGGGTAACCTGTAACTGGGATATTCCCCGTTTTATACCCGACTTCAATTTGAGAGGGGTTATCTACTATGCCGATCATATCGTAATCAATTCTAGCCGAATATTGCCCATTTCTTACAAGCTTCTTGTTATCTTCCAAATGCAGCGTAGCATTATACATACGTTTAGGATTAAATTTCACATCATTGATTCCATCTTCAAAGTCTTCGACCAGGATGGATGGCGTAGTATCATCTGCTGCGTAGACATAATTATTTTGACTAAAGCCTGTATTAAACCCTCCTCCTAGCAACGTTATCGCTGATGCAATCACTATTGTCTTACGTAATGTATTCATGCGCTTATCCTTCCCCCTTGTTAGTAAAGCATTGATCAATGAGTACTATAACAGTTCAATGTAAAATTAAACCTTTGCTATTATTAAAGATTTAAATTGTATGCATGACGTAATATGCAAGAGTCACAAAGAGGTGGCAATACAGCTACTCAAGCTTTAATGACTACGAACTAGAACTATTGAATCCACACGAAAAAAAGACACCCTAGATGGTGTCTTTACTGAAACTACGTATGACGGACAAACGGATGGTGAAGTGATTTTTCAGGAAGATTACTCTTCTTGGTACCCTCTTAGCTGTTAAATCTTATAAATGTAGCTTCTAGTCCCTATTCTTGAAAACACAGTGCACTCAGAGCCTCTATTTTCCGCCATGGGTAAGACAGAACCTGTAGATAGTCGCTGTAAATAATTAAAATCAGGATGTATCGACTCATTCGTAAGAAAAGCTGAGGTATTGCTTCCGGGCGATCTTTCCTCATTAAGAGAGGCTATGATGACTTCTGCAGTGGTTATCCCAATGCCGTGGCCATAATACAGGTCTTCTTCAAGCTTAACAGCATTCTCACCCTGCCACTCTGGCTTGCTAGGCGCATGATCTGGATTCCTGAAATACACAATATCTCCCCGCAGCATCTGATCCTTATTATAGTTCGTAACTAAGCGCAGATTCTCGTCGTAGTTCCAATCCCATAAGAATAAATCCTTAAAATACCTATTAAAGGCTTCTTCACCTATAGCTTCAATTGTCGCCCTGTACATAACAATGACCATCGCTGTCGCACATTCGAAGGCATATAAATGTCCGTTCTGAAAAATGTCTTTAATCCCCACCGAAGGCGCCACACCAGCGTTCAGCTGTAGTCCTCCAATATCTGTACGCGTCCAAAACTGCGGGTTGCAGCGCGACTCATCAAATGTTGCAAAATCCGCTCCACTGTTATTTAAAGCTTCCGCCGATTCCACGATGCTGTCTCTCATTTTCCGTTCAAAGTCAAGGGCATCGGGTGAACGAACTTCCTTCACCATGCTTAGTCCCTCCAATATTATAGGTTCTAAATATAGGTTATTGTACGTGTTCGCTGCCCAGTTGGTGCTTAATTCATTTATTCCCCTGACTCAACAAACCACTGATTGAGCTGCCTGGTCTCTTCCGTCAAAATATCCAAATATATAGAAGTGCGGTATCCCGTATCCTTTAAGCTTTTTCCCGTAATCTCTGCTATGCGATTTAATCTGTACAGCAATGTGTTGGTATGAATATGTAAAAAAGCGGCGGATTCCTTCAAGTTTCCACTGAGTGATAAATAAACGGCAATCGTTTTTAGAAAATCACTTTTATGCTCGCGATCATGCTCTTTTAGCGGATACAGTAAAGGACTTTTACGGGTCCGACTACGTTTTTGCTCTATAATAGCCGGAACATACGCCCAAAATCCAATATCCTCATACAATAGTAACTCTCGGCCATGAAAAGGCAGCAGCTTCTTGATTTCCAGAATGGAACCCGCTTCCCAGTACGCAATGGCTGCCGACATATATTCAGTGTAATCCAGGCTACAGCCTGCAGCCAGCATACAGCTCTCACTCTTACGCATATCCTCGATAATTTTGTGCATGAACGAATACAGACCACCCGTCCCTTCCATGCGAAAGCTGAATGAAAACAATATAATTAACCGATTGTGCTCAGCAGTCAGAAACAATAATTTCAGCCCCGGATAGGAGGTCATAGTTTGCCGAAACCGAAGTACGAAGTGGTCATTGATGACCTTGTCACTCTCAAACACGCTAATATAATATTTGTCAGGCAAAAGAATCGACCAAACTTCCGCGTCCTGCTTGATATTCGCTTCATTGTCATAATGGGAGGTAAGCAGCTTCCAGAAAAAATCCTCCTGCGTTTTCTCCTGCTTCGTCTTCCAACCCCGTTGCTTCAATATATAACGACCAACGATGGCCGCCGCTTTCTCTACAATATTCTCTGCGTGACCTTCAACTAGATTGCCTGCATCCACTACCCATATGTACCCGAGTATTTCCTTCTGATGTTTGATGCAAATAGCGAGTCGGGGGCCAAGACCTACCTCCATGACCGCAGGAATCCGAATCGGACGTGTAGCGCTCTCAAGCTGCTGCATAATCCCCTTCTTGCGTAAGCCAATAATCACAGCGTTAGGTACACGCTTTCCAATAATGGTCGAAATTCTCGCGGAATCACTCTCAAATTGATGGGAGCTGTATCCGATCACATGATGATTGCTGTCCTCAATCGTAACTTGGGATTGAAGAGATTCACTAATCGCATCCGCCAACGATTCCATACTATCGAAGAAACGATCAAACAATGGATCCTTTTCCGTCACTAGCCCCACCCCTGCCTGAAAAAATAGCCGAACCTTGTACTCTAGAGTGATTTTATTATAGTATGCGTGCTCCCAGCTGACTATAAGATAATGGGATGGGGGCGAGATGGTGGGACCTTGAGATCGCCGGGTGGAGGAGTTACGAGGTTATAGAGTTGCGTGGGGGCGGAGTTGCTGAGTTACGGGTTACGTTGGTTACAGGGTTGCGGGTTTGCATGGGACGGAGTTGCCGGCTACGTTGATGCGGGTTACGGCGTGACGGAGTGGCGCGACAGTACATAAACCGCTACTTGATAGAGCCCCTTTAGAGTTTTTAGGGAATTCCTCCCTAAAATTCTGTATTTTAGGCTTGGTTTACTACTAATCAGGGAAAAACTCCCTAATATTCAACCGATCAGGTTATTATTGGGCATATTCTTCGTATTTTTAGGGAGAAATTCCCTAATTATAGCGTTTCAAGCTATTTTCGCGTAATTTTTAGGGAGGATTTCCCTAAAAATCTTCTTCAACAAATCTCTCACCGTAACAAAAAACCAAATACTAACTAAATTAATCAGTAACTAGCCAAATCAAGCTGCACATAGTTGAAACTAGCTAGTTTTGATCGAATTCCAACCAACTTCTACGTTGTCTATCCACCTTTAGCACAGCGCTAGTAACATCCACTGTATCTAGGCACACCACTATACAACTCAGCTACTTTTAACACCCACCAACACACATCCACCCGATCCAACCATCTTCATAACGCAGTCCTACAGCCTTTAACACCGAACTAGTAGATTTCTGCTGGATCTAGCCACACTGAAGCCGCTCCTAGCTACCTCCTAGATAAAACTAACAGACTTCTACCGGATCTCCCCACACCGAACTGAGCCGAAATTATTACTCCCACAAACAACAAACAGCAAACTCCCATAGCGGGAATTCGCTGTCTATTGTCCCTAAATATCACCACTCATTTGGAACGCATCTATTCATCTCAATTTAGCTCTATTTAGCTCATCGTGAACGTCTGCTCCATAGCTTGTTCTACCGTAAAATGTTTCTCGCCAAGTGCTTCAGCCACGGCTTGGCAGGTGATTTTACCGTTGGCGACATTTACGCCGCTTCTTAGGCCGGCATTATCCTGAATCGCCTTAATCACGCCTTTATTGGCAATTTGCAGGGCGTATGGAACGGTGACATTGGTTAAAGCGATCGTCGAAGTTTTGGCCACAGCGCCCGGCATATTAGCAACAGAATAATGCAGCACGCCGTGCTTGATAAATACAGGATTATCATGTGTTGTCACTCTGTCGATCGTCTCTACGATACCACCTTGGTCAATGGCCACATCGACAATCACTGATCCCGGCTTCATGGTCTTGACCATTTCTTCTGTAACCAGCTTCGGTGCTTTCGCACCCGGAATCAACACCGCACCCACCAGCAGATCTGCCTCAGCTACCACTTTGGCAATATTGTAAGGGTTAGAGATCAGCGTATTGATCTGTGCCCCAAAAATATCATCTAATTGACGCAATCTTTCTGCACTGAGGTCAACAATTGTAACATCAGCACCCAAACCGATAGCCATTTTTGCAGCGTTTGTACCTACTACTCCACCGCCGATGATGCTAACTTTGCCACGACTAACCCCAGGAACACCGGAGAGAAGAATCCCTTGTCCGCCATAGTTTTTTTGCAAGAACTGAGCGCCAAGCTGAACAGACATCCGGCCCGCCACTTCACTCATCGGTGTTAATAACGGCAAGGTACGTTCATGAACAACCGTCTCATACCCGATGGCAAAAACACCCTTGTCTTTGAGCGCAGCGGCCAGAGAAGGTTCAGGCGCAAGATGCAGATACGTGAACAAAATAAGGCCTGGACGGAAATAAGGGTACTCGCTTTCCAGCGGTTCTTTCACTTTCATCACCATTTCGGCAGAGCTCCAGACCGTAGCTGCGTCCTGAATCAGCTTCGCTCCGGCAGAAGCATACTCTTCGTTCAGAAATCCACTTCCCACACCAGCCCCAGCTTCCACCAGCACTTGATGTCCTTCTTTAATAAGGCTAACTACACCCGCAGGCGTTATGGCTACACGATTCTCATTATTTTTAATTTCTTTAGGCACTCCGATAATCATCATTCATCTCTCCCGTCTAATATAGATCCCTTATGTAAAGAATGATAACATACGTTTAGTATTCCCAATTTGGTAAAAAATTAAAATATTATCTATCATCATTGTGTTTTTACACAAAGGATTCGACTTAAACCGCCCAGTAACTTTATGTCATTTGGTACCCAACACAACCCTAATCATTATCTCATAAAAAAAGACACTGCTTAAAGTGTCTTTTTGACGATTTTGTATGAAATTAAAGCACTACTTCCATAATGGAATGTTATGTTTAGTGACGCGCATTACTTTGACAGTAATAACAACACCGTTTCTAGGATTACATTTACCCCTTTTTCACAGTCTTCATAGGAGGTAAACTCCTCTTCACAATGACTTTTTCCCTTCATACTAGGTACAAACACCATCGCGGATGGCAGAAAGCTGGCTACGAACTGAGCATCATGCCCTGCGCCACTTGCGATCTTCCGTTTAGAATAACCCAAGGCTTGTGCCGCTTGCTCTACTAAATCACATATCCCCCGGTCAAACCAAACAGTCTCTCTACCCCAAAGCTTGGTCTTACTTACTCCGCAGTCCAGTAGCATCTCCGGCAAGCTATGAATAATAGCTTCCACCTCACGAACAATCTCCATATCTTTATGTCTAGCCTCAATGGTGAAGATCACTTTATTGGGAATGACGGTATGAATATTAGGAAACACATTCATTCTGCCCATGGTATACACCAGTTCAGAATCGAGCGCACTAAGCTTGTTTCTAAGCTCCGTGATCAAATCCGTGGCAGCGAACAAGGCATCCTTGCGCATTGCCATAGGCGTGGTGCCCGCATGATCCGATTCCCCCGTCACCTCAATCTCATAACAGGCCATGCCAACTACACAGTCCACCAGACCAATCGACAGTTCTTCTTGTTCTAGCACGGGACCTTGCTCGATGTGAAGCTCCAAATAAGCAGTGGCTTCGGTAATACGATTGCTCGCGTCTCCCTCATATCCACTCTCCTCCAGCGCTTCGCCAAAGGTAATGCCTTCAGGATCTTTTTTATTCAACATTTCTGCCTTGTCGAACTTACCGGCCAGCACACCAGAAGCCATCATCGAAGGCTCAAAGCGAGCCCCTTCTTCATTTGTGAAATTCATAATGGTCACCGATAGCTTCGGTTTTATCCCGTGATCCACGAGTGTGCGAACTACCTCTAGTCCAGCGATTACCCCAAGGATACCATCGAATCTGCCGCCTTTTTCCACAGTATCCATATGCGAACCAATCACAATAGGAGGCCCAGACTCTACACCCGCAAGCGTAGCGTACATCGTGCCCATATCATCCACCTTCACAGACATCCCCAATTCTTCACAACAGGATCGAAAATAATCCCGAACCTTAAGATCCTCTTCCGTCAGCGATAACCGGGTCACGCCGTTGTTATCTGTACGCCCATAATCCGCAAATGCCTCAATCGTATTCTTTAATCTCTCACCGTTCACGAATATTTTTTGCAGCTGCATCGTAGGTCCCTCCGCTTCGAGCGTTCATGATTTTATAGACTTTCTATATATGTTATACCAATCGATATGATTGTCATTTTACATACTGTAATAATTATTATTCACGTGATGTTACAACGAATTAGAGGTAGCAATAAGTAAACTAAAGTAGTATATACAATCTTTTGATACGAAGGGTAAGCTTAAGATAGCTATTTATCCAGTTCTACCAAGGAAAGGAGCCAGCACATGAATCTAAGCATTGTGGTCCCTGTATACAATATTGAACATTATATAACCCCTATGTTTGATTCACTCCTTACCCAAAGCGAACCGCATTTCGAGGTCATTATCGTGGACGACGGATCTACAGATAACACCTACAACGTGATAGCAAATATTCTCGCACTTCACCCCGATCTTTCTTGCAAAGTCATTCGAACAGAGAATCAGGGAGTTAGTGCGGCTAGAAATAGAGGCTTAACAGAAGCTACAGGGAAATATGTGCTGTTTCTGGATGGTGATGATTATATCTCTACAGACTTAGTACGAACCATTCATACCTATACTCAACCATCTGACCCCGAGATTATTTGCTGGGGATATAGCCATGTCACAGAGGATGGAGTCACTACTTTGAGCTACACCTCCGCTTATAGCAACATAACAGGCAGTGAAGCGCTGACTCATATTTTTGTGAACAAAAGCTTGCGAATATGGACAGGGAGCATAGCGTATAACCGGGAATTATTGCTCCTTCATGGGCTCCAATATACGGAACGCTGTGTGAATGGAGAAGATCAGGAATTTATCTACAAAGCCTTATCCAGAGCCGCTACAGTCATCACATTGCCGGATATATTATCGTTTTATTTACAAAGAAACACGTCGATTTCCAACAGCTATAATGTGAAAAAATTTGATGTCGTTGGTGTATTCAAACGGGTAGATGCTTATTTCGAGGCCCATCCCTTTGAGAAGCTGGATATGATATCTCCTTATATAAGAAATCGCGAATTGATCGAGAATTACTTTTTCAACCTAAAAACCTGTCTAAATGGGACAGAAGGCGTAAGCATTCATAAGTTACTTCGCGACATCGATCATACCTATCCGGAACTAAACCAAGAAATGTATGAACTCATAAGACGTTATAGAGGGAATGATCGAAGATTAGCCCTTTATATCCGAGCATTCTTAATCTCCCCGCTTCTATATCACAGATTCATTTCTGTGGAGAGAAGCTTATCCAGGTTCAAGCGAAAGGAATCTAGAATATGAAGAAGATGCTGATCTATGCCTATACCGAATTTAATTTGGGCGATGATTTATTCATAAAGGTGCTATGTGAAAGGTATCCGGATACCGAATTCAGAATCTGTGCTCCACGCCTATACAAGCTATGCTTCAAAGAGATCAGGAACCTCAAAGTGTATCCTTCCGATTCCATTTTCTTAAGAGGCATTGCCTTTATTTGCAGAAGGTTAAAGATACATAATCTGGCGCAAAAATTCATGGCAAATCGTTCCGATGGTGTTGTTCATATCGGCGGCTCGATCTTTATGCAGGCAGAGCATTGGGAGGAGCATTTTAAGAACGCAGAAGCCATCCGGAATAAGAACAAGCCCTACTATTTATTAGGATCGAATTTCGGCCCTTATACAGATAAAGAATATTATGAGGAACACAGGCGGATTTTTAAGGACTATACAGACATCTGCTTTAGAGAAAAGTACTCTTATGATTTATTTGAGGATCTGAATAATGTCCGTTTAGCACCCGATATTATTTTTCAGCTTAACCCGTCAGATCTTCAAACCGAACCAGAGGATTATATCGTCTTATCCGTCATTAAGCCTTCTGTTAAAGGTCTGAACGGTTTTGACAACCTCTATTATGAAAAAATGAAAGAACTCGCAATTTATTTCATTGAAAAAGGCTACGCTGTTCATTTTATGTCATTTTGTGAACACGAAGGCGATCAGCTGGCGATTGAGGAAATCCGGAATCTTATGGGCCACTCCTATGAGGATGCCACCCAAGTGCATTTATATAAAACGAATATGGAAGAGGTCTTGGCCGTTCTAGCCCATTCCAGCTTTATCGTAGCTTCAAGATTCCATGCGATGATCCTCGGCTGGGTTTTGGGTAAACCAGTGTTTCCCGTCGCTTACAGCAAAAAAATGATCAATGTAATGGAAGATGCCCAGTTCAAAGGGCTATATACCGATTTCACTACACTGGAGCAGCTCCAGCCTGCGCAGGTTTTTGAAAGTATGACCACTCACTATATGGATGTCACGCCGCAAGCCAAACATGCCGAAAGGCATTTCGAGCATCTGGATACGTATTTATCGCTTTACGAAAGGAGGATACGTTATGAGAGCCAAGCGGAGCATTCTTAACTTATCTTTTGGACTCGGGAGTCAGCTCATTACGATCATCCTCGGTTTTTTTATCCCCCGGCTGATTATGGTCAACTATGGCTCAGAGGCCAATGGTTTAATCGCTTCTATTGTACAAATTATTAGTTATTTGGCACTGCTGGAAGCCGGCGTAGGCGCCGCTTCGATCCAAGCCCTATATAAGCCAGTAGCTTCGGATGATAAGAACCACATCAACTCTATTTTGGCCGCCACCTCTAGCTATTATAAAAAAACAGGCATTTATTATTTCTTCGCCGTTCTTCTAATCGCCACCGTGTATCCATTAGTGATCACTTCTGACATCGATCGATTATCGGTTATGCTCATTATTTTACTTACAGGGATGGGCGGAGCGATCAATTATTATTTCCAAGGGAAATTCAAAGTGCTTCTCGCTGCAGAGGGAAAAAGCTATGTAGAGACTTCTATAGTCACCGTAGCTAATATTCTGAACAATGTAATTCGGATTCTGTTATTACTTCAAGGCGTTAACATCATTGCTGTGCAAGCTTCCTATTTCATATTGACCATACTTCAAATCGTCGTCTTCTATATTTACATCAATAAGCATTACAAATGGATCAACCTAAATCTTAAACCAGACTATGAAGCCATTGGTCAAAAAAATTCTGTCTTAGTCCATGAGATCTCCTACTTAGTGTTTAGAAATACTGACGTGCTAATCCTGACTATATTTACGAACTTAAAGATCGTCAGCATTTATGTCATGTACAACATGATTTTTACGATTGTAGATAACATCGTCCAAACCATAAACGGAAGCGTGAAGGCTGCTCTCGGTCAGAGCTTTCATGAGAGTAAAGAAGCCTTTATTAAATTTTATGATGCTTACGAAGTGTATTTTATGGGGCTCATTTTCTCGATTCTAACGGTAGCTTACATTCTAATTCTACCTTTTATGAAACTGTATACCGCTGGGGTAAATGACGTGAATTATATCGATATGTGGCTGCCGATCCTGTTCGTAGTCATCAAATTATTAACCAATGCCAGAGCTTCTTCTAATAATGTGATTACGATCGCCGGACACTTTAAGAACACACAGAACCGTTCCATACTAGAATCCACTATCAATCTAGTCGCTTCTATTGTCTTCGTTATCTTTATGGGGATTTACGGTGTATTGATGGGGACGATAGCCGCTCTCTTATACCGCTCCATAGATATCGTGATCTACGCTAGCAGACATCTGCTGAATCGGAGTCCTTGGGTCACCTTTAAAAGATGGCTAACGAATGCAGTGGTTTTTGTGGGTATTATTCTGATCTCTAGCGCTATCAATATCCCCATCCATTCCTATGCGGGAATTATGTTGTGGGGTGCACTGCTAGGACTTGTGATCTTGCCTGTCTATTTCGTAATCGCCTCCTTGATGGAACGGGAAGTATTCCTGTATACGTGGGGGCATCTCAAAATATACCGAACTAAGCTCAAAAATAAGGTTATTGCTAGACCTGAGGTAAGTAGTATATCCAAATAACACATCAGGAGGACCCCAAATGGATCATAGCGAGGTTTTGCAGCAAGCCTGTTACGTCTTTCTAAATGACCTTAATGATGAAATCAACCATTCATCTGCACTTCAATTGGATGATCAAGAGATATTCCAACGATGCCGCCTGATCATAGCTAAAGAACAAAATCCGCAAGTTAAAACCTATCTAGAAATCTTATCTGAGGTGATCCGTGCTTATCTCACAGGGAGAGCTTCAGAAGATGCATTAAGGTTCTATCTGTCAGAGCAATTCAGTATTGTGAACGAAGAAATTGACGGGTTAATCCATGGGATCGTTGCAATCAAACATCAGTCCTCCCATACGGATACTTCACACTCAGCACTCCTTTCCTTTGCCGATTATCCCAAGGTTAGTGTCATTATCACTACTTACAATAGAAAGGCATTTCTATATCAAGCGATCCAAAGCATCTTAAAGCAAGACTATCCTTATATAGAGATCACAGTTATTGATGATTGCTCTACAGATGGCACGGAAGAGTTAATGCATCAAAGCTTCGGAAGCGAGTCACGGGTAATATATATGCGGAACGAAAAAAATAGCGGCCCGGGTAATAATCGCCGTAAGGCTTTTGCTGCTCATGGTGATGGGGAGTACGTTCTTTTTCTCGATGATGATGACTATCTGATTGATATGAATTATTTAAGTAAGGCTGTGGACTTTCACAATCACCATCCCGAAATATCATTCGTGGCTGCTAATGTGTTTCTTGAATTTTCAAAGGCCAAGCAACTGAAGATCAGTAGCCTACAGCTAAGCAGGATTATTAAGAAGCAGGATTATTTCATGAATTTCGAGAAAAAAGGATATCCGAAGCCCTCCTCCACCTTAACAACTGTCTTTAAGCGTGAGGCTTTAATGGCTATGGATATCCTGAATATGAACATGGTTAACGATGCTTCTATTTATCTGCGTTCTTTGTTGGTCGGTGATGCTGGCTTCATAGATACCCTTGCCGGTGTGTACAGATTACACGGGGACAACATTACTTTTAATTTGAGTCAGCGATTCTTAATTGAGAATCTGGAGGAGAAGCTGTTAATTAAGAATATGGCCGTTCAGAAATATGGCTATCACGAGCAGGAAATGACGGAATGGTTTAACCATAATGCATATGATACGATCTCATACTATTTATTAAATTCTGCGAAAGACGCCACAGACTTTAAATTCATGTATCATTGGGCCCTTAACCATTGCCCGCCGATCTACAATCAATTAAGAAATCAATTCCGTACAAAGCTTATTAAAAAACAATTATTACGGATCTCGTTACTTCGAACGCTGCTCGGAAGATGATTCACGCATTAGCTTATCGAGCAGCAGTAAGAATCCTTTTACCTCTTCTTTAGGAATGTCGGCGTACTTGTCTCCAATACTGATCTCACAATAAGAACTATGTTCTCCCGTTGGTCTTATCGCTGCGCTTAAACCGATTCCTGTTGCCTCATATGCAGAAGACAGGATCGGTTCAATGCTCTCCCTAGACATTTGAAAATGCATATGAAACATGTTGGAGACAGGCTCAGCAGGTAACGTAGTCACCGCATGACATTGATTAACTAAAGCAGCAAGCTCTTTAGCCCCTTCATAATACTGCTGCATCTTTTCTACTCTTTGCTGGTAGTAATAATCAGAGGAAATAATGTATGGATACAGACTGATTAGGTCGCCACCATGCCGCCGTTTCCATATCTTCGATTGCTTCGTAAACTCCTCACCGCCTGCAAGAATCGCGCCAGCAATTCCTCCGATTCCTTTATACAGTGAGATATAGACACTATCAAAGAGGGCGCAGATCTCAGCAGCTGTCTTTCCATAATAGGGAAGCGTCTCAAGCAGTCTTGCCCCATCCAAATGCAGCTTAATTCCCCGAGCACGGCAATGTTTAGAAATCGCTTCAAGCTCCTGATACTTTGGTAACTGTCCGCCAATCTCACGCTGCGGCAATTCAAGCAGCAGACAAGCAATATCATCTTTCATTTGTAATACATCATCCAAGGTAATTAGTCGATTCTTATCCGCAAGTAGGACAGGCTCGATATGATGCAATTCCTTCAACCCATCCTGCTCATGGATCTCTAAATGACATAAAGGGTGATAGGCGACGCTCTTGAGTCCTTTTTCATCACACCATATTCTTAAAGCGATTTGCTGTGCCATCGTTCCACTCGGAAAGAAGACTGCTGTTTCTTTTCCCAAAAGCTTCGCCATTTCCGACTGGAAATCCTCAATCACCTTTCCCGATCCATAAATATCAGATGGTGTACTATTCTCTACAGCTTCAAAGGCTTCCTTCAAGACTTGAACATCTCGATCCCCATGTCCTACGATTCGATAAGTCGTTTCATTAAACGCCTCTTGCACTGATTTTTTTCCGTTCATTGGTAGAATTGCCCCTTCCGTGTTTGCCTTGTCCCTAATATAGACGAATTTCAAAAAATCCCATCTTAATTTTACCCGATCTAAGGTGAAAAAACATGAGCGCTGTGCTACAATATTGGAATTGCAACGGCAATCTTAGGGAGGGTTATTGAATCACATGCTCATCATTGGTATCGCCGGCGGTACCGGCTCGGGAAAAACAACCGTAGCCCGCTCCGTCATTGACCGTCTTGGAACGGGAAAGGTAACTTTCATATCTCAAGATAACTACTATAAAGATCATTCACACCTCAGCTTCGCTGAACGTGAATCCATCAATTACGATCATCCTTTCGCTTTCGATAACGAGCTGCTTATTGAGCATCTTAAATGTCTGCGAGAAGATAGGGCCGCATATGCACCGGTGTATGACTTCACAGTTCATGCCCGCTCCACTACGGAGACTGTAGAACTGAAACCAAACAATATTGTAATCATCGAGGGACTCCATGTTCTATCCGACGAGAACCTCCGCGATATGCTTGATATCAAAGTCTTTGTTGATGCTGATCCTGATGTACGCATCCTCCGCCGGGTACTCCGCGATATCGAGGAACGCGGTCGGAGCATTCAATCGATCCATCACCAATATTTGAGCACGGTTAAACCAATGCACGAAGCTTTTATTGAGCCATCCAAAAAATACGCCGATTTGATCATCCCTGAAGGTGGCCATAATGAGGTCGGTATCCAGTTGTTGTCCATCCTAACTGAGAAACATTTATATAACGACTGGACGTCCTAAAGTTCTTAAATACCTAGTTCTAGCCCTAGCTGTCGAGATTCTCTCGACGGCTTTTTTTTTGCATGCTCATCCCCAAATCTGCAGTTGATTATTCAAAGAATAATCCCACCGCATTTTGGTAATAGCTAATTTCACAGCAGCTTGCGGAAGAGGGATAACAACTATGGGATTTCTAAACAGAACCATAACAAAAATATTCAAAAACCCTACATTAGGGCACCCCAACCCCACTAGAGAATTACCTAAAGAACCTCTCAAAGAAAACCTTCAAGATAATATTGAACATATAAAAAAGGCGCTCGGCAATAGCACAGACCTTGTGATCAGAGATTTCTTCATTGGCTCCAAGCAACAAATGAAAGCCGCTATTTTCTATACAGATGGACTTGCTGACAGTAAAGCTATTCAAGATTTCATTCTGGAGTCCCTTGTCTTAGAAATTCCAGATTTGAGCTTAGAACCTGAGAAAGACAACTATTCCTTATTAAAAAATCACATGCTTACCGTAGGTGATATCAAAGATGCGACGGAGTTCCATTCTTTGTTAACCTCCTTATTGTCCGGAGATGTGATCCTCTTACTAGATGGATACGCTAAGGGTTTCACGATTGGCATGCGTGGTTGGAAAGACCGTGGTGTCACGGAAAGTGCTACAGAAACGGTGATCCGTGGACCTAAGGAAGCCTTCACAGAAAGCTTGCGTACCAACACTGCATTAATCCGGCGGAAAATAAAAGATCCAAATCTGTGGTTAGAAACACAACAAATCGGACGTATGACCCAAACCGATGTATCCATTATGTATATCAAAGGAATTGTAGATGATGGGATTGTACAAGAAGTACATACACGTTTAGATCGAATCGACATCGATGGCATCTTGGAGAGCGGTTATATCGAGGAATTAATCGAGGATGAAACCTATACTCCATTTCCAACGATCCATCATACCGAACGACCTGATGTTATTGCAGCTGCGCTAATGGAAGGAAAAGTAGCTATTTTAGTAGATGGAACGCCTATAGTCATGACGGTTCCTACTACATTCGTTTCCTTCATGCAGACCGCTGAGGATTACTACCAACGTGCAGATGTTGGTACCTTAGTTCGGATGCTCCGTTATTTCTGTATATTCATTTCATTATTAGCCCCATCTTTATATGTAGCTATTACTACCTTCCATCAAGAGATGTTGCCCACAACGCTACTCATTAGTTTAGCTGCTCAACGGGAAGGCGTGCCGCTTCCAGCGTTTATTGAAGCCCTCTTAATGGAGCTTGCTTTTGAGATTCTAAGAGAAGCCAGTGTGCGTATGCCTCAAACCATAGCCCAATCTGTCTCTATAGTAGGAACGCTAGTCATTGGAACGGCTGCAGTAGATGCTGGCATTGTTTCTGCCGCCATGCTCATTGTCGTAGCTGTCACGGCAATCTCCAGCTTTGTACTACCAGCCTTTGATCTCGCCTTGACGGTCAGAATGCTTCGTTTCCCAATGATGTTTCTAGCCGCTTCCTTCGGATTGTTCGGGATCATTATCGGAATTATTGCGATTGTTTTGCACATGTGCAGTTTACGCTCCTTTGGAGTTCCTTATATGAGCCCGCTAGCTCCGTTTAATCTTGTTGATCAAAAGGACACCTTTTTCCGAATGCCTCGTTGGGCTATGTTTACCCGTCCTAAGCTAATTAATCAAAAAAATCTCGTTCGGGAAAAGAGTACACCACCGGAAAAACCAGGAGATCTGACGGAGGAATAAATCTTGAAACGAAAATCTTTGTAAAATTCGCTTGTTGGGGAAAGTAACTAACTCTTTCTTGGAAGAAATGAAGTAATCATTAGGAGTGAACGAAACCATGTTAGAAAAGGGAAAAATAAGTGCCCGTCAGCTAACCATTCTTGTCATGCTCCTTACTATTGGCGATTCTATCCTTATAATTCCCTCTTCCACTACAGAATACGCCAGACAAAATGCCTGGATTTCCACTTTAATTGGGATGGTAGCAGGTTTATTAGCAGTCTATATGTACAGCAAGTTCGCAAAGTCATATCCCAATTTAACGCTTATTCAAGTGATTCAAAAGGCTTTTGGAAAATGGATAGGAACTATTATATCCCTTACATTTTTAATCTATTTTCTTATGGTTTCCGTTGGAAGTATGCGAGAAATCGGTGATTTTGTGACCTCGGAAATGTTACCTGGAACCCCTATTCCGGCCACTCTAATCTTGTTTATACTGATTATGATTATGGCAATACGACTCGGTATTGAGGTTATAGGGCGAGCTAGCGAGCTCTTCATTCCTATGTTCATTGTCTTATTCCTAATCCAGACGATTGCTATTATTCCCCAGATGGAAATTGTCAGAATACTGCCCGTATTGGAGGACGGAATAAAGCCTGTTCTAAGAGGGGCTATCTCCATCACTACTTACACCTTTTTAGAAACAGTTGTCTTTCTCATGATACTTCCTTATGTAAATCAACAAAAAATGATAACAAAGAGTTTCTTACTGGGTACGCTTCTAGGCGGTATTGTAATTTTTATTACGCTCACCGTCTCCATCCTGGTGTTAGGTCCGGATCTGACGACTAGAGATATCTATCCCAGTTATAACATCGCAAGGCGTATATCAGTTGGCGGATTCTTCGAACGGGTTGAAGCCATGATAGCTCTACAATGGATGTTAACTTTGTTTATAAAAGTAACTTTGTACTTCTATGCTTTCGTTCTGGGGTTGTCCCAATTATTAAAATTAAAAGATTATCGCGTGTTATCCTTACCCACAGGGATGATTTTAGTGGCACTCGCTCCAATCATTGCTCCGAATTTCACTTATTATAACGCTATTTTTGATAATTATTGGGTGTACTATGTTATAACCTTCGGTATTTTTGTACCGTTTGTGTTATTAAGTATGGGCATATTTCGTAGAGCACTCAGCAAAGACTTAACATCTCGGAACTAAAGATTGTTTGGGAGGTTGTGAACATTGGGTATAGTAGTGATCCTCATCATTGTAGCCGTTATTATAGCCATCGAAGTGCCTCTTATGCTGAGGAAAAATTTAATCAAGGAATTTTGGGTTTTTTTATTTCTTCTGTTGCTGGGAACTTTTTTTAGTCTGATTTACGTCATGAATATCTCGATCTCAGACCCGTTAGCCTGGATGGTGTTCATCTATAAACCTGTAGCCGACATGGTAAATGCCTGGTTATCTTAAAAATAATGGGACTAAACCCGAGAGATCTAACGGAGGAGTACACCATGAAACGAAGATCACTTCTACTTTGTCTTCTTGTTCTCATACAAATTGGGTTAACTGGTTGCTGGAGTCGACAGGAAATGAATGATCTCGCGATTGCCGTAGGGATCGGCATCGATAAGATCGGAGATCAATATCAAGTTTCTGCACAAGTGGTTTTACCCAGTCAAATCGCTGGCTCAAAAGGGGGAAGTCCTCAATCACCCGTTAACCTTTACAAAGAGACAGGAAATACTGTATATGAAGCGCTTAGGAAGATCACAACCATTAGTCCACGTAAAATTTACATCTCTCATCTGCGGATCTTAGTCCTTAGCGAGGCTCTGGCTAAAGAGGGAATCAATGACGTTCTTGATTTCATGTCAAGAGATACCGAAGCGCGAAATGATTACTTTATTGTGGTGGCAAAGGATGCACGGGCAGAAGATACTTTGAAAATATTAACTAGCCTCGAAAAGATTCCTGCTGTGCGATTGTTTTCCAGCCTGGAAACATCGGAGAAAAAATGGGCACCTACATCTACTGTGACATTAGGAACACTGATTACAGAACTTGTAAGTAGGGGTAAGAATCCAGTCTTAACAGGGGTTGTCATCAATGGAAATGTAGATGCAGGAGAAACTCCGAAGAATGTAGAAACCGTAGATTCTCCAACAGAATTGAAATACTCTGGATTGGCCGTATTCAAAGAGGACAAATTGATCGGTTGGCTAAACCAAGAGGAATCAAAAGTGTATAACTATTTAACGAATAAGGTAAAGAGTACGATTTCCTTCATTAATTGTCCCCAAGATAAAGATAAAAAGATATCTCTTGATATATTTAAGGCCGAATCAAAAGTAAAAGGCAGCATGAATGGCAACAACCCAGAAATCAGTATCGAGCAACATATAGAAACAGATTTAGGAGAAGTTCAATGTAGAAATCTAGACCTCACCAATCCAAAGACCATCACCGAATTAGAACAAATCGCTAACGTGAAAGTAGAGCATTTATTCCAGACTACGATTAAAAAAGTACAACAAGAATACAAATCCGATATTTTTGGATTTGGCGAGGTCATCCATCGCTCTAACCCACAGGCGTGGAAAAAACTGAAGGATAATTGGGATCAAACCTTTGTTAACTTACCAGTAAACGTAAAGATGAACATAGAGATTCGCCAGTTAGGGAAAGTAACTAACTCTTTCTTGGAAGAGACGAAGTGATAAATTGGAGGGAACAAAGCCATGCTCGAAAAGGGTAAAATAAGTATTCGTCAACTTACCATTCTTGTTATGCTTCTTACCATTGGGGATTCCATTCTTGTAATCCCCCCTTCAACTACACACTACGCCAAACAAAATGCCTGGATTTCCTCCTTAATTGGAATGATCGTAGGTTTACTAGCCATTTTTTTGTACAGCAAATTCGCAAAGTTATACCCCAACCTAACGCTTATCCAAGTGATTCAAAAGGTTTTTGGAAAATGGATAGGGACTATTATATCTCTTTTGACCTTAATGTATTTTCTCATCGTTACCGTAGGAAGTATGCGGGAAGTCGCTGATTTCGTGACCTCGGAAATGTTACCCGGAACCCCCATTCCGGCCATTCTAATCTTATTTATACTGATTGTCATTATGGCAACACGACTCGGTATTGAGGTTATCGGACGAACGGGTGAGATCTTTACTCCCATGGTTATAATCCTATTTCTAATCCTAACGGTCGCCATTATTCCTCAGATGGAAATAGTCAGAATGCTGCCCATATTGGAGGACGGAATAAAGCCAGTGCTAAGAGGGTCCATCTCCATTTCGGCTTACACCTTCTTAGAACCCGTTGTCTTTCTAATGTTCCTCCCTTATGTAAATCAACAAAAAAAAATAACAAAAGCCTTATTACAGGGCTGTTTCCTAGGTGGGATTATCATCTTCCTGACAGTCACTGTTTCCGTATTAGTACTAGGTCCGGATTTAACGACCAGAGATATATATCCCAGTTATAACATAGCAAGACGCATATCGGTTGGTGGGATCTTTGAGCGGGTTGAAGCCATGATAGCTCTAATGTGGATGTTAACCTTGTTTATAGAAGTAACATTATACTTCTATGCTTTCGTCCTAGGGTTATCCCAATTATTAAACTTAAAAGAGTTTCGGGTGCTAACTCTGCCTACTGGGATGATCCTAATCGCACTAGCACCTCTCATTGCTCCGAATTACACCTATTACAATGCGGTGTTTGATAATTATTGGGTGTACTACATTATAACCTTCGGGTTATTTCTACCCTTGGTATTGTTAAGTGTGGGGATGTTTCGAAGTGCACTGAGCAAAGACTTGAAATTTCGGAATTAAATAGGAGCGGCCTTTTCTACCTAATAACAATCCGAATCCGAGTAGGGTCACCGAATGCGGTGAGAAACCGTGTGATGCTGCTGATATCATTAAGTTTAATCTCTTGCGGTTCTATCTCCCCACCCCGATTCGTAAATAAGCTTAAACATATGAACTTTTTGAAACTACAAAATAGACCTCGTAGATTCTCTAACGATTAATTCTGCAGGGAAAATCTGATGCGCATGATTGACCTTCTTATTAATGAGATCAAACAAAATCTTAATCGACGCTTCCGCAATTTCTACCACTGGCTGTTTGATGGTAGTGATAGAAGGATTATAATAGAAGGAAATATCCAGTCCGTCATAACCTGCCACAGAGTAATCTTCAGGAACTCGCTTGCCTGCTTCAAATATGGCTTTACAAGCGCCGATGGCCATACTATCTGATAAGGTGAAAATAGCGGTAAACTCTTCCCCTGACTCCAGCAGTTCTTTTGTAACCGCATACCCATTTTCCATACTATAGCTATCAATATCTTCTTTCATCCGCCGTACTAGCCGTTCATTATAAGCTATTCCATGATCAGAAAGAGCCTTTTTATATCCTTCATATCTTAATTTACCGATACTCACATCATCTTCAGGCGCGGTAATAACTGCGATTTTCTCATGTCCCAGATTACATAAATAGTCTACAATTTTGTAGCTCTCATTAAAGTCATCTACAGATACAGAAGAATAGTTACTTAGATCAAACTCTTCCGTCATCCCAATCGTGCTGAGGACAAATGGAACCGTCAATTGCTGTAATTTTTCTTGAGAGTGTGAGAATAATCCCCCCAGGAACACAATTCCCTTCAGGCGCTTTTCTTTCTCCAGCTCAATTGCCACTTCGATCTCATCTTGATTCTCATCGACTCGTTGTAGGATAAAGGAGTACTTCTTTCGCTGGATCTCTTTTTCAAATACTTTAATCATCGGGCTGAAAAATGGATTTGATATCCCTTTGATCAATACTGCAATCGTTTTCGAATCGGAACGTTTTAAATTTCTGGCACTGTTATTCGGTACATAATGGTTTTCTTTGATGACCTTCATAACCATCGCTTTTGTTTCTTCATTAATATCCGGATGATTATTTATAGCTCTAGATACTGTAGTCACGCCAACCCCACATAATTTGGCGATATCTATGATAGTCAATCTCTCCATTTCTACCTTTCCTTTACACGTTAAATAAGAAAGTAGGGGATTCTCGAAGAGAAGACTCAACAAGAAAAGCACCCTACTCGCTTCTACATACATATTCTATTTAACCCTTAACGGCTCCTGCAACGACACCTTCGATAATATATTTTTGGCAGGTGAGGTAGAAAATGATGATGGGTACAATAGCTAGAACTAGCATCGCCATCATCGCTCCCATATCAATCGATCCGTATCCACCTTTTAGGTACTGTATCGCAATAGGAATGGTTTTGTATTCAGTACCGATCAACAGGTCAGGCAACAGGAAGTCATTCCATACCCACATTACATTAAGAATCGCTACGGTTACAGCAATAGGCTTAAGGATGGGCAATACCACTTTAAAGAACGCCTGCGGTGGATTGCATCCATCAATCATAACCGCCTCTTCAACCTCCAGTGGGATGGACTTCACAAATCCACTAAACATAAATACCGATAGCCCTGAACCAAATCCCAGATAGATCAAGATAATCCCAATCGGATTGTCGAGATGCAGTACATTGGCTGTCTTAGTCATTGTGAACATTACCATTTGGAAGGGTACGATCATCGAGAACACAAATGCGTAATACATCAAGTTCGTGAATTTTGATTTCACCCGAGTAATATACCATGCAGTCATGGAAGTGAATAACACGATTACAGCAACCGAACACACCGTGATAAACAAGGACATTCCAAAAGCACTGAAGAAATCAATCTTCGCTATACCGCTAGTATAGTTCTTCAAACCAACAAAAGTAGTTCCATTAGGGAATAAGAAAGGTGTATCACTAATGTAGAACTTACCTTTAAAGGAGTTCATCAGAACAATAAAGATCGGAGATAAGAACGCAATGGCCAAGACCAACAAAATGGTGAATATAGAATAGTCTTTTGCTCTAGTCTGTTGCATTAGTTCTCAACCTCCTTTCTTCTAGTAATGACAAGTTGTACTAAGGCGATTAAGGCTACCAGTGCAAAAAATACGACGGCTTTCGCTTGACCGACACCTTCCCATCCTGTTTTTCCGTAGAAGGTATTGTAGATATCCAGTGCTAACATCGAGGTCTGCTTAGAAGGAGCACCAGCAGTCAACGCTAAGTTCTGGTCAAACAATTTGAATGAATTCGATAACGTTAAGAATAAACAAATGGTAATGGATGGCATTACGAGTGGAATCGTCACATTACGTAAAATCTTTGAACGTGAAGCTCCATCAATTCTTGCGGCTTCTACTATATCCTTAGGCACATTTTGAATACCTGCAACATAGATAATCATCATGTAACCTATCAATTGCCAATTCATAAGGATGATTAATCCCCAAAATCCATAAGTTGCGTCAGAGGTCAAAGTAACTCCAAACTTATACAGAATTCCATTAAAGATCAGCTGCCAGATGTACCCTAATACGATACCGCCTATCAAGTTAGGCATGAAAAAAATAGTTCTAAATACATTAGTCCCTTTTAGCTTTCTAGTTAACAACATCGCCAGTATGAAGGCGAATACATTAATCGTAAGAACAGATAGAACTGTAAACTTAACAGTAAAGCCTAGTGCATTTAGAAATTCTTGATTTGAAAATGCTTTAATGTAATTTCCAAAACCTATCCATTTTGCATCATTGACGGTAGTAAACTCTGTAAAGGATAAATATATACCTAGCAGAAAAGGTACAACAAATGCGATCCCAAAGGCTATTATGGTCGGTAATGCAAAAAGAGCAAAATATTTTCTTATCGATTTTTCCATGGAGTCTTCTCCTATCTCAGTATGGAAAATGATGAAACAGATGAATTCACTCGAATTGTTGCTTAGTGCCACTGAAATTCCAAAGGGAATCCAGTGGCACTAAGCTTTTATCTTTATAACAACTGAGAGTTATTCAATCATTTTTCCATGCATTTATTATTTTGCCTTTTCAGCCTTCCAAGTGTCCTTAAAGATGGTTACAACTTCATCCCAGGTTTTATTGCCTTGAGCGTATTGCAAGAGCGCATCACCAAAGACATTTTTGAACTCTTCACTTGGGAATGCCGCAAATGTCCAAGCTACAGAAGTCAGATCTTTTTCCATCCAAGCGGATACTTCTTTAGCAAGTGGATCTGCTGGTTTTTCGCTGTCTTCAAACGTATTGAATGGAGCGATGAAACCTAAGTCGTTCGTTACATAAGCTTTACCTTTTTCACTGGAGAACAACCATTCCAAAAATGCGATAGAAGCTTGTTGGTTCTCAGCAGAGGCTTTGCTGTTGATTGCCAAATAGTTTTCTGTACCTACAGCCAGACCTTGTTTTTCTTCGCCTTCCATACCTGTGTAGATAGGCAAGAATTTGATGTCCTCAGCTTTAACTACGTTACCATCTACATCATTGATTTGTGACCAAGCCCAGTTACCGTTTTGAACCATCGCTGCGTTACCCAGTGCGAATTCAGCCATGGAGTCCGCTACAGATTTACTACCCAGAAGGGATTCTTTAGTCACAGAGTTTTTGATATAAAGATCAAAGATGTTTTTGAATTTATCGTTATATTTGAATTCAACTTCCTTAGAAGCCAGACCGGCAAGAACTGTGTTATCAAACTCAGTGTTGTCTTTGAATTCATAGTACAGTGGCAAGTTAGCCAAATGAGTCTGCCATCTCCATTGTTCACCAGCAGCGAGGGAAGTCGAGGCGAATACACCTTTGATACCCAGTTGATCTTTTTTAGCGGTCATATCTTCTACTACTGCTTTCAAAGTCTCGAAATTATTGATTTCAGTTGTGGAAGAGATCGAAACAGCTTTGTCAGCTAAAGCAAAGTATTTCTTCATAATGGCGTCGTTGTAGATAATACCGTAGCCTTCAACTACGTAAGGGATACCATACACGCCTTCGCCTTCAGTTACAGCCAAGCTTTTGTCGGACAAGTAGCTGTATAGCTTAGTATCTTTCAAATCCAAGGTGTAATCTTTCCAAGCTTGGAAACCAACAGGTCCATTAATTTGGAAGATCGTAGGTGCATCGGACTTAGAAATTTCGGATTTCAATTTGGTTTCGTAAGTACCTGCTGCAGCTGTTACGACTTTTACTTTAACGCCTGTCTCCGCTTCGTAATCCTTAGCGATTTTTTCATATATCTCTGCAATTTCAGGCTTGAAGTTTAAAAAGTAAACCGATCCATTTTTACCAGATGAAGCGTTTCCACCATTGGTTGCTGTATTGTTCTCTTTATTCCCACACCCTGCTGCCAAGACTACAACCATAGACATTACCAACATGAGCCCTAGATATTTTTTAATATTCTTCATTTTTCTTCCCCCTCGAACTTTTTATTAAATTACCTCTCTTAAAGACGTCTCCGAGCTTGCTCACCGAGAATAATGTCAGCGTTTTCATTTCACTTAAATATTCTCCGCTTTTTTTCCGGTATCCTTATCGGTAACGTTTTCAATTGAAATATTAGCACACCGTTTGGAACATTTCAATAACCATTTTATTGCAGAAACTCGCCATTACAAATCTTCAAACGTTATAATAGACAAGTATAAACGCCTTCGACTTTCTTATATTTTTTTAAATAACTATGAATAGGTGATTGCATATCTTATCTCTGATCGAAAAGTATGAGTTACAATTCTCTAATAATAATTATTTTGGCGATATCGGGGTAGAGCCCTCTTACTCCATTGTAAAAGGTACTCTTCCTGTCCTAGTGTCTGCTCCGCATACCATTAACCACTATAGAGAACACTCTGTAAAACCTGCGGACATGTATACAGGTTCTCTTGCGCTGCTGTTACAAAAGCTCACCAATTGTCACTGTATCTATTCCAATAGCTTCTCCAAAGAAGACCCCAATTACATCCTTGGCGGAGAATATAAGACTGCACTTGGAACAATTGTCAAAGAACATCAAATTAACTTTGTTATAGACTTGCATGGTGCCTCTAAGGATAGGGAATTTGATATTGATTTAGGTACATTACACGGAACTTCCATACAAGAAAATAATATAAATGAAGTCGTACGTATTTTTTTCAATAATGGTATTACCAATGTTCATCAAAACCATACATTTTCTGCATCTCATCTGGGAACGGTCACATCGTATTCCGCCAAAGAGCTGTTAGTTCAAAGTATTCAAATTGAAATTAATCGAAATTATCGTAACCCGAAATCATTTGATTTATTCCAAAAAACCATTCATTCCCTCGAACAAATCATCAATCAATTGGGAGGTGCCTAACATAAATATCGAGCAGACCTTCACCCTATTGGACAAACAAAGCTATACTGCCCGGGAAGAACTCACGATGAACCCCGATGAGCTGGATGAATTAGGCTTAGTCCACCATATCTTTGTCGAGCTTAAAGCAGAGAATGATGCTCAGGTTAGCTGTTTGCTTTTATCTAAAAGTGATATCCCTAGAGGCAGTATTCAATTATCTAAAAGAGCAAAGGACAAGCTAGGAGATTGCCCCATAACAGGATTAACCATTACTAAACCTGAGTACAACACGATTCTTCGGGGAATTCCTAAAGTGGACGAGATTGCCAAACCTTATGTCAAAGCTTGTCCAACGCTCGTCCGCAAGTATTCGAACCATGTAGAGCTGATTAATCCTAAGAATGGCTTTCGGGTAAACTTAACGTTAAAAGAGGATGACACTGCCAAGCCGAACGCACTATATTTCAACAGATATATCATGTTGTTACTTGAGACTCATGCCACTGAGGATGATCAACTAATTATTACCCGTGCAAGAACAAGTCCTCAGTCCAAGCCAGGCATACATAAACTTATACATCTGGGAATCAAACGGACCTTAACCGCATTAGGAAATCTTTTTATTGGCAAAAGAGAGCTTACACTAAGAGTAGGGCATCCCTACCCTTTTGATGAGCACCAAAATCTATGCCGAATTCACCCCAATGTTAGAAAGCTGCTGGGTATGGAAGAGACCGACAAAATCGTCATCACCTATAACAACAAAGAAATCACCGTCCCCATCTTAGATATAGACACTGAGCATATTGCCCAGTTGATCAAGCTAAATGAGGAGGATGATCAGCTCAAATTTATCGACAGCCACTTATTTATCGGAATCACCGCTTTGTCACGAAATGAACTAGAAATCCCCAGTATCGGCACATCGGTTACCGTAAAGAGAAGCATGAACTCCCTATTCTTAAAACACTTAAATAAGCTGGTCTTGCCTGTAATTGCTCTATTATTTACAGTAGTACAGCTGTATAAGGATTTGAACTGGAGCATCGCTCTGACCGTTGCTATTTCTCTGATACTACTTCCGATAATCATCTACACGACACTATCTGAAGAACGAGCAAAAATTAACTAAATGGAGCGATGATCGTGGAATTCACTTCACAAGCCCAGGTAGAAGATATGATCTACAGCTCTTATCTAAGAGCCATTAACAACATCACAGAAACTTTGGATGGACAAGTTAGACGACCGGAATTAACCAGAGAATTGCTGGAACTAGTCGGAAATCCGGATCGAGATCAACAATACATACTAGTCACAGGCAGTAAAGGTAAGGGCTCCACCTCAAGGTTTATCTCTTCTTTGTTAAGTCACCTAGGCTATAAAGTGGGCTTGTTTACCTCCCCTCATCTGGTGGATTTCAACGAAAGAATACGGATTGACGGGCGGGCCATATCCGCAGAGGATTTTGTACGATTAGGAAATGTGGTTCGCGAGGGATTTCAAACGATTGAAGATCAGCTTGCCGCTGATGAGTATCAAGGTCCTGTTGGGGTGGGTCTGGCGATTGCGACGTTGTACTTCAAGGAGAATCATACCGATTTCAATGTAATTGAATGTGGAAGAGGCGGAAGGTTTGATGACACGAATGTCCTGAAGAATGATTGGGCTGTCATTACTCCGATTATGGAGGAACATGTAGCTAATTTGGGACCTGACCTGAACAGCATTACACTACATAAACTGGGCATCGTCAAAAACAAGGCTACTAACGTCTATATCAGCAAACAGAAATCGAGCGTACTTGCGACTATAAAAGCGAACCTCACTTCCAATACTGTCCAGTATTATGAGGAGCAGTTCTGGGCTGACTCTATTGCAATAACACCCGTTGGAACTACTTTTAATGTTCAGACAAATCAAGCGGGTTACCCGTCCTTAACGATTCCGTTATTGGGGCAATTTCAAGCTCTAAATGCAGCCACTGCAGTCGCACTATGTGAGGATATTACAAGTGGTCCTCTGAATAGGGAACTCGTTCTCAAATGCTTTGCACAATTGCAATGGCCGGGTCGCTGTGAAGTGATCTGCCATGATCCATTAACGATAATTGACGGAGCAATTCATAAAGAGTCGGCAGGCTATTTGGCTGAGCTTATTCAACTTGTGAATCCTGACCGCAGCCGAGCTGTAACTTCAATTATCGGTGTCCCTAAAGATAAAGATTACCCAGGAGTTATCGAAGTGATGAGTTCGGTCTCGGATCAATTAATCATCACAAAGCCCGATATTAGTCATCTTTCTTTTCCTACAGATGCACTCCATGTTGCCAACCGATTTATCGAACAAAGTTACGAGTTCCCCTATTTAGAGGACGCTCTAACGCATATACAAACTGGCTCGTCTTCCGAGATTATTGTAATTGTCGGCACGCAAACCTTTATCGGAAATGCCAAAAGATTATTCGGGCAATCGCTGCTCGATATCGGCTTATAGCTTCTCAAAGCGCTGGAGAATGACTTCCTGATAAAGATCAGATAGAGCTGGCACTTCACTTGGATTCTGCTTACAATACTCATCTAGCATAACCTTATGATTCACTTCGATCACCCTGAGGCCTTGATCTGTCTCCAAAATATCCACGGAGCAGAAATCAAGGCCCATCGCTTTAGAGGTCTCGGAAGCAAGCGCCGCAAGCGCCGCTCGTTTGGCCTGATCGCTAACCTCAATAGCAATAGCCCCGTTAATCAAATTGTGCTTCCAAGAGCGAACTCTTTTTTTGCCAAGGAATACACGCGCCTGGTGATTAAAAGTTACGATTCTATACTCAATCTCCGCTTCATAATAGGGACCTATTACCCCATTAAGCTGTAAAGAAAATAATAAATCCAGCTTTTCGTGCAGATCGGCTATCTCATTAATTTTGTACACATGATTTCCCTGTGCCCCGTTATCCTGCTTCATAACTACTTCTCCATTGAACGCTTGGAAATAACGTTCAGCCAATGAATAAGGATTCAAGTTGTTAAATTTGGAGTCAGGATGTGGCAAATAAATATGTTCTACCGCGGGGATATTCGCCTTATGCAAAACGTCATAAGTTAGAGATTTACTCATAGCAATGATCGTAGAAGCACTGTTGTTTAGTCCGATCTCAGCGTCTACCATCACAAATGATTTCAATCCATCCGTAGCTCTATATACGAAATTCGGTGTAACTTCCTCAAAGGTAATCCCTGAGGTTGTAACAGAATGCTGGATCATTTTTAAGTAAGGTCTAGTCGTCATTCAGTTTCCTCATTTCTAACAAAATATGACCAAACCTAATCATAGCATGAGAAATATCAATCGAAAATAACATTCATACGTTATAATTACTATCATCAAAACCTTAGAAATCTTTTTCGAGGGACTTTCCAAAAAAAATAACAAGGTTAATGTTATGTTTAATGACTGATAGCGCTCTTATAGTTAAAAATAAGTATTGATTATTTAGTGATCATCCTCTATGATAAGCTTATCAAGCGAACCAAAAAGTTAAAGCGGTTAAACTTTAATACCAAGGTATCTATTATTATTGCTACTTAATAGTATTAGCACGACCAAAAGTTAAAGCGCTTATACTTTAAAATGAGAGGTTGGTGTGTCATGATCAATCGCGAGAACAGGCGGCAGACTTTCTACATGTATCTGTTCATTTCTCCTTGGATTATCGGCTTCCTAGTATTCGCCCTTTATCCTATCTTATCATCGCTTTACTTCAGCTTTACTGATTATGACATCATACACCCGCCTAAGTTTATCGGGCTCGCTAACTACACAGAGATGTTTCACAATGACCTATTCTGGAAATCGGTGGTTGTCACACTGAGATATACCTTCATCGGTGTACCTATCCAGCTTGTTCTCGGTCTTGGATTTGCGCTATTGCTTCACCAGACCATTCCCCTGCGCGGCTTTTTCCGAACGGCCATGTATTTTCCAAGCATGGTATCCGGCGTGGCCATGTCCCTCCTATGGTACTGGATCTTCAACCCGCAGATCGGGCTCTTCAATTACATCCTTTCCTGGTTCGGTATTCATGGACCGGCTTGGCTGATGAACCCGGACACTGCACTATATGCCTTGATCATCATGACGTTCTGGACAGCAGGCTCAGGAATGATTTTATTCCTCGCAGGTCTGCAAGGCGTACCGGCTAGCTTGATCGAAGCCGCTAACCTTGACGGTGCCGGACGCTTCAGAATTTTCTTGAACATTACCTTACCGATGATCTCTCCCGTGCTGCTTTTTCAACTAATTATGGGACTGATCGATTCCTTCCAAGTCTTTACCCAAGCTTTTGTCATGACTCAAGGAGGTCCGAATTACTCTACCTGGTTCTATGTCTATAATCTCTACACCAGTGCTTTCAAAGAATATCGTGCCGGTTATTCCTCAGCCTTGGCATGGGTGCTCCTCATTGTAGTTATGCTGTGCACCGCACTAATTATGAAATTGTCTAACCGTTATGTTCACTACGAAGGAGGCGGACGCAAATGAGTACAGTCAGAGCGCTAAGCCCCCAGACTAAAGGAACCAAACGCCGCCGGAAAGTGGAGCCTGTTAAGATTTTTAGCTTTATTACTTTAGTAGTTACAACATTTCTGATGCTGCTTCCTTTGTTCTTCATGGTCTCCACTTCACTTAAGTCCAAACGTGAGATGCTGAAGTTCCCACCCACCTTTCTTCCAGAGAGCTGGCAGTGGAGCAATTACACAGAAATATTTGATACCCTGCAGTTCGGTACGCTTTACAAAAATAGTTTAATTATTGCCGGCATCAGCGTTGTAGGCACCTTGATTTCTTCAGCACTGGTCGCCTATGGATTCGCCAGATTCAGAGGTAGAGGGAATCAGATATGGTTCATCCTATTGTTGAGCACAATGATGTTGCCTTATCCAGCCATTATGATTCCGCAATTCGTACTCTTTTCACAAATGAACTGGATCGACACCTTCCTACCCTTGATTGTGCCTGCTTTTTTCGGCTCAGCTTATAACATTTTCCTGCTGCGCCAATTCTTCTCTACGTTGCCTGAAGAGCTGTTTGATGCCGGACGCATTGATGGATGCGGCGAAATACGGATGTGGGCTACTATAGCACTCCCGCTCTCCAAACCCGCACTTGCAACTGTAGCTATCTTTGCTTTTATCTACAACTGGAACGATCTGCTTACACCGGTGCTTTACCTAAGCTCGTCAGAGAAGTTCACGCTACCCGTCGGGATGGCTTCTCTCACCTCATCGAGATTCCGCATTCCACCTTGGCATTTGCTGATGGTCGCTTCGGTTCTAGCTATGGTTCCTATCGTTACGCTGTTTGCTGTAGCACAGAAACAGTTCGTCGAAGGGATTGTACTTACAGGGATTAAGTAATAATCCGCCATCCGGGCGGCCAAATATACTTGAAATCATGGAGGGTTTAGCTAATGAACAAGAACAGGAAAAGTAGTGCGCTTTTACTTGCAACAACCATGCTTGTTGTTCTGGCATTGTCAGGCTGTAGCGGCGGCAAATCGGCGGGTAACACTCTATCTGAAGGAACTGGTGGCTCGACTAATTCAGGAGGCAAAGCAGAAACGGTAACCATCACCCATTACACAATAGATTCAGAAGACCGGACTTTTGTTGAGAAATTAATTCCTGATTTCGAAAAGCAGCACCCGAACATTAAAGTAAAAGTGGAAAAAGCACCTTATGAGCAGTTCGACAGCAAGCTGCAAACGCTAATTGCCGGTGGCAAATCACCCGATGTGACAAGTCACTGGGGTTATGGAGGTTTCGCAGAATACTACAACAAAGATATGCTGCTCGATTTAACCGACCTTTTAAAAGAGGATGGTTTCAAGGCAGCCGATTACAACATCCCAGAGAACCTGATGAACATTTATAAGGTTAAAGATCACACATATGGTATCCCAGTTAATATGTATGTCACCTTGATGCTCTATAACAAAGACATGTTTGATGCTGCCAAACTGACTTACCCAACAAGCGATTATGAAGATAAGAGCTGGACGTTTGAAAAGATGGTCGACCAGGCTAAACAAATGACTCTCGTCTCCGATGATATTGCCAAAACACAATATGGCGTAGACTTCACCTGGTCTGAACGCGATATGCGGCCATTATATTTTGGAGCGCAGCCTTATTCAGAGGATACATGGACGAATGGCGGCGTGCCTTCCGAGACTTATTTTGATTCCCCTGAAGTGATTGCTGCCTACAACAAACTCTTTGATCTCGTCTTCAAAGATAAAGTCTCTCCTTCCTCCGAGTGGAGCAAAAGCGTAGCTGGACAGAACGGTGATCCCTTTGTTGCAGGCAAAATCGGGATGTCTATCGGTGGCTCATGGAACCTTGCAGGTGCGAATGACTTTCCCTTCAAAATCGGTGTAGCCGCTGTACCATGGGGAGGCAACGATAAGGTACGCAGCACACTTTACGTCGATCCGCTGCTGATCTTGAAGGACTCCAAACATCCGAAGGAAGCTTTGGAATGGATCAAATATTTGATCACTACCGAAGTGCAGGAGAAATCCATTGAGCTTAGTGGCGGTAACCCGCCAGTCAACACCGAAGCTGCTGAAGCATACTATAAACATTTTGACGGCATCGATCCACAAGATATCAAAAATGTCTACGAGGGTGCTGTGAACTATGGCTTCGAATCCTACAACCATTTGATCACCAACTACTCGCAAATTAATGACATGTTCATTAATGAATTGCAGCCAGTAGAAACTGGACATAAGACGGTGGAAGAGGTGATGACGACGATTCAGAAAAAAGTTACGGAGATCATTCATCGTTAATATTTGGCAGATATGCCGTCCCTTTAGGGACGGTATACCTGTTTGAAATCATACGTTTAGCGGACAGTCTGCCAACCCTGTATACTAAAGGTAGAAAACAGGATCGGAAAATCTGCCGCGAGGAGAACTAGAGATGAAAGTGAGTATTTTTGATGTAGCCAAAAAATCAGGATTATCGGTTGTAACCGTATCCCGGGTCTTAAATGGGGCCGAATCGGTACGCGAGAATAATCGCCAGAAGGTGCTGGAGGCCATTAAAGAGCTGGATTATCGCCCTAATGCAGCGGCACGCAGTCTGGCAAGCGGTAAGACGGGAATTATCGGGATTATTGTCACGACCCTGCAGGATTCTTTTTTTGACGCAGTGGTCAAAGAGCTGAATGAAGTCTTAGCGATGCATGGTTATTTTTTGGCCATCTCCATCTCAGCAGGCATCGAATCGGATGATAGCCATTATTTAATCCAGGAGGATCGTGTAGACGGTTTGTTTCTACTCTCTCCGATGGAAGAGGATAATTATATTGTGGAATTAAAACGGCGCGGCATCCCCTATGTGCTGATTGATAACCAAAAGCCCGAGAATGACACCTACTCTATCACGATTGATAACTTCAAAGGTGGCTACATGGCTACCAGTCATCTGTTAGCGCTCGGTCATACGTCAATTGCTCATCTATGTGGACAGGAGATGTTCCGTAGTACGCGGGAGCGGCGTGCCGGATTCCTACAAGCGCTTGAGGAAAAAGGTCTTACTCCATTTGAGATTGTACATGGTGATTTCGAAATTGGAATGGGATACGAAACCTGCAAGCGTTGGCTGAACGAAGGACAATTACCTACTGCGGTATTCGCTGGCGATGACAATATCGCCCTTGGCGTCATCAACGCGTTAATGGAAGCTGGCATTCGGGTACCCGAACAAGTAGCTGTGATTGGTTATGATGATCATTATATTGCTTCACAGCTTCATCCATATTTAACAACGATCCGTCAGCCTTCGGACAAAATTGGATTAGCAGCTGCCGAAATGCTCTTAAAGCGTATCTCTGGAAAGATGAAGCGCGGAGCTGGAGTAAAGATTGACCCAGAGTTAATTGTACGGGAATCTACTACTTCCAATTAATTAAATCATATAAACAAGGAGTGACAACCATTGACTTACTACTTGGGGATCGATGGTGGAGGCACCAAAACCTATGCTCTGCTATGCAATGAACATGGCAATGTTCTCGGTAAGGGCAGGAGCGGTAACGGCAACCACCAGACAGGCGCACTTGAGGCAGCCAACAGCATTCGAGAGGCCACATTCGGGGCACTAGATGAGGCTGGACTCCGATTGGAGGACATCCAACATACCTATCTTGGGCTTGCCGGTGCTGACCGAGAGGCCGATTATCTCATTCTCCATCCAATGATTCGCGAGATCGGATTTATCAATTACACCATTAACTGTGACACCATGATCGGATTACGTGCAGGGACGACTCGCCCTTATGGAGTTGCACTAATCTGCGGCACAGGCACCAATTCGGCAGGCAGAAACACGCAAGGAGAGCACTATCAGTGTGGTGGCTTTGACTACATGTACGGTGACTTCGGCGGTGGCGGTGCACTCAACATTGAAGTCTTTCGTTCTGTCATAAGAGCTTGGGATGGACGGGAGCAACCTACCCTCTTGACCGGACTTCTACTCAACTTGCTAGGTTATGAGGAAGTTGCAGATATGTTTAATGATTTCCTCAATCATTGGAAAAGGGTCCCTGTTCATGCTGCTCGTTTGCTTTTCGAAGCAGCAGCTGAAGGAGATGCTGTAGCCTTAGAGATTCTAAATCGGCAAGGCGTTGAGTTAGGGAAGTCCGCTGCGGCAGTCATCCACAAGCTTGGGATGGAGCAGGACACCTTCGATGTGGTTCTGGCGGGAAGTCTGCTAACCCGTGGGGATCGCGGCTGGATTCGCGGACCTATTGAGAAAGCTGTACAAGCCGCAGCTCCACAAGCAACTGTGGTGACTCTTGCCACAGAGCCTGTAGTAGGTGCCGTATGGTCCGCGATGGATCAAGATGGTTTGACCCTTAGTAATGAAGCGTATGAGACCATGCGGCAATTTCAAGATTATGAATCGATCCAACAAACAAAAAAGACAGGAGTGGTTGATCTTGGCAACTAATCAAGGATTAAAGATCGCAGTTATCGGTGGGGGTTCTTCGTATACACCCGAATTGGTAGAGGGATTTATTCTTCATTACAAGGAGCTTCCTGTTCGTGAACTATGGCTCGTAGACATCGAACCTGGACTTCGCAAGCTGAATATCGTTGGAAATCTCGCTAAACGCATGGTTGAGAAATCCGGGCTTCCGATTGAAGTTCATCTTACAACAGACCGCCGGAAGGCTATCGAAGGTGCAGACTTCGTCAGCACTCAGATGCGTGTCGGTATGCTTGATGCCCGCGCACGTGATGAATCGATTCCTCTTAAATATGGTGTCATTGGTCAAGAAACGACAGGTCCTGGCGGAATGATGAAAGCACTGCGTACGATCCCTGTCATTCTGGATGTATGCCGGGATATCGAAGAGCTGGCTCCTAACGCATGGCTGCTCAATTTCACCAATCCTGCAGGAATGGTCACTGAGGCTGTTCTGAAATACTCCAAAGTAAAGAGTATCGGTCTCTGTAATGCACCTATCGGTCTGATCAAACAAGTATCCGCCAAATATAACGTAGCTGCTGACCGTGTTTATGCCGAATTCGTTGGTCTGAATCACTTACACTGGATTACTCGAATCGACGTTGAAGGTGAAGATAAGCTGGATGATATGCTCACAGAGGGCTACAGTGCCAAGAACGTGCCAGCCCGAGAGTGGAATCCAGAATTCCTAAAATCTCTTCGCGCCGTGCCTTCCTACTATTTGAAATATTTCTATATGACGGATGCCATGCTCGAAGAGCAGATGGAATCGTTTAAGCAAGGTATCAACCGTGCTGAAGTCGTCAAACGCGTAGAAGAAGAGCTATTTGAGTTATACGCCAACTTAGAGCTGAGCGAGAAACCGAAACAGCTAGAACAACGCGGTGGTGCTTTCTATTCAGAAGCAGCAGTTAATCTCATGAGATCGCTCTATAACGGTTCAAACGACATCCAGACCTTGAATGTTGCTAACCGTGGCATACTGGACTTTTTGCCAGATGATGCAAGCATTGAAGTGAACTGTGTTGTCACCAAGAACGGACCACTACCTCTACCACTGACTAAGATTCCACCGATGGCCAAAGGGCTTATTCATGCTGTCAAAACCTACGAGCAGCTAGCCATTGATGCCGCTGTGACCGGTGATCGTGCGCTTGCCCTTCAGGCAATGGTGCATCATCCACTCGTTCCATCTGTAGATGTGGCGGTTCGTATGCTGGATGAAATGCTGGAAGCCAATAAAGAGTTCTTGCCGAACTTTTTTACTAAATAACCATAGAGATGAGGCGTCAATATGTCAGCTAAAGCGGTTTGGAAAGGCGATGTGAACCAAGCCATCTGCGCGTTTACATTTGATGATGGGCCTTCCCAGCTTCCCGTTGAATTATGGCTTGATGTTTTGGAGGAGGAAGGTGCTGTCGGCACCTTTTTCTTCACTGGGGAATGGATGGATCGCTATCCAGAGAAGGCGAGATTGATCCTGTCCCGTGGTCATGTGCTTGCTCCGCATACGTACCATCATCGGCGAATGGCCCAAGTGCCAAAGGCGGTATTCTTAGAGCAATTGAAGCTGACTGAGCTGGCCTATCAGGACGCAACGGGTCTCCCTTCTCCCAATTTCATGCGTTTTCCATATTGCTCATTCCGGGAAGAAAATCTCGAGTGGCTGACAGAATGGGGCGATTATCTAGATATTGAAGGCGTTGACTGCGGAGATTGGTCTGGTATTTCTGCTGAAGAGATCGTTGCCAGAGTTGAACCTACGCTTGAGAATGGAACCATTGTAGTCATGCATAGTAATGATGTTGCAAAAGGTTCACCGGATGCACTGAGAGCACTTATTCGGATCGCCAAGCAAAGAGGCTTGGAAAGTGTCGGCGTACCTGAGATCCTTGGGTCCATTGGCGTAGAAGTAAACCACAGACCCTGGAAAATAGTCGTAGACGTTCCCGCAGAGTTAGATCATCCCTTGGAAAATTGGATCCCTTTAGAAAATAGTAAGCAGCTTGCCGACCTCGCGACCCAGACAACTGAGTGGAACATTCCGCAATATACACTGCATTTCACTTCTGAAAAGGAGTGGCTGGAGCATTTGGAGAGTCCACTAGAAGAGGTTGGAGTGACAGAGGATCGCGAGTTGTTTACCATACGGCAATTTGATGGCAGCTATTGGGGATATGTACGCGCCGGTGTCGTAGACAATACCCTTGTATTATTAGATTATGCGGCTAAAGAAGCGCAGGCTGATACCTTGGTGTACTTACTTCGCTGGGCTGCGGATACTTCGATCAGATTGGGACTAACCAAGATTGAAGCCAGACTCAATATTCGTAAAATGAGCGAGATGTGCAGACAGTTAGGCTGGCAGTCAGAGATAGTAGAAGATCAATAAGAGACATCATCTATACTGATAAATAGTTGCGGTAAAAAACAGCGCTCCCCCGTTATTGGTGGATCGCTGTTTTGCGTTATGAGAATGGTAAACATCCCAGCAGTAAACGCCGTAATCCCAGTTTGCTCTACTATCATCCAAATGCAAGCTCTAATTGAAAGCTGTTGTTCCTTTCGGTACAATCAATTGCAACATCGTATTATTCCATCAGAAGGGGTGATTTCTTGCGTAAAGATACCAAAACCATCGGCGAGGTGGCTAAGCTGCTGGGCACAACCATTAAAACCATCCGTTATTATGACGACATTGATCTTTTGAAACCATCGAGTCACAGCGAAGGTGGACACCGGTTATATACTCCCGAAGATATTTCCCGCCTGCGGCTGATCACAACACTGCGTTATTTGGACTTTGGCATTGACGAGATCCGCCAAGTCATCGCTGGAGAGATTCAGCTCAATACAGCACTCAACTGGCAAATCGAAGCACTGGAGACGCAGGTTAATACGCTGACTAATATGATTTCGATTCTGCGCCAAGCCCAAGCGCATGATTCATCAGGCAATTCCATGGATTACATGAATGAGCTGGCTGACTCCTTGTCCATGAATACCGCTAAACGAAACGAGTTCATCTCCAGCAAAATAGAAGAAATACAACCGTTCAGTCAATTGCCATCCGAATGGCAGAATACTTTTTTATATTTGTTCAATAAATATATTATCAATGAAGTCAAAGTGACAGCTGGGCAAACCGTAGCTTGGAATGAGCTACAAGCGCTAATGAATGATGCGCAGTACATGGAGGAGCTTGTCCGATTCGAACTGCCCTTCCTCAATATGGTCAGACACCCTCGTGTTCCCGCTGCGTCCTGGATCAGAACGCTGGAGAGTATCCGAGTCCGGGTGGAAGCAGCCCTGCAACACAAATTATCAGCAGACAGCGCTGTTGTACAGGCTATTGTTGAAGATTTTGTGATGCTGTATGCAGATCCAGAGCAGTTCCGCGATAAAGCTGCCTTTTTCCGTCAATATGCTCAATGCATGCACACTGCTCCTACCGAACGGATAGAACGCTTTAATAAACTGTGCTTGCTTCTCAATCCCAAATGGGATGTTATTGTAGAAGGAAATACCTTGCTGATGCAAGGATTACAATGGAAACTCGGGCAGGAGAACTCTCACTCTGCGCCTTGTTGAAGTGTGAACTTCGGATGGTCTCCCAGGTTGATGTTCAAATATTGCAAGGGCTGCCCTTTTAAATAATGGTCAAAAAAATCAAGCGTGTACTCATTAATCAGCTCATGCGTTCCGCTCACATCCACACCCTCCATCCATTTAAACAACGGGGTGAGCAGATATAGATCGGAGAAGCTCATATGAGTGCTTTTTTTGAATGTCATCCAATAGTTTCCACCTGCGGTTACCGGCTCATAACGGGCAAACAGCTCATTATAGTAGGCTGTAATTTCTTCTCTGTTCGTCCCAAGCGCGTTGATTTCTGCATCAGTGGTTTGGTCTACTCCTTTTAATGTGTCATCGGCACTCATGAGCAGAAAAGGCTTCTTTAGGCCGTCTGTAGGAATCCGCTTTTCACCGTAAAGTACCCCATCCATATCGATGCCTGCTTGTATTCTCTGATCATCCAGCAGCATTTGCACCGTCGTGGCTCCCCCAAAGGAATGCCCGAACATGCCCATATGTTCAAGATCGATCCGGTCAGTAAACAGACCACTAGGGTCGTTCGCAGACAAGGCCTCCATTCGATCAAGCACAAACTTCGCATCTTCTACCCAAACTTCATTACGCCGATCCATAAAAGAATACTTCATTTGCTCATAGCCCATTTTTCCTTCTGAATCAAACTTCACCACAGGCTTATCTGGAAATACCGAAGCCACGCTGCTATAAGCATGTTCAATCCCTACGACAATATAGCCGTGACTTGCCAATTGCTCGACTTGAAACATGTTCTGATTCTTGTAGCCCATAAATCCATGCGAAAATAGAAGCACAGGATATTTAGATTCTGTATCCGCTAATCCGGCATTCGCAATAGCATGGGTGTTGACCAGCTTAAACCCTGAGAATAAAAACTCCGGCAGGTGCAAAAATTCATGCAATCCCTCTATATAGGGAGCAGGATCAGATAAATAGGGCGCCTTTTTTCCAGTAGCCTCCGAACTTGCCGGATACCAGATTTGCACCGCTAATTCGCGGGAATCACCGGATGCTTTCGTAAATCTTTCTTCTCTTGCAGAATCGGTCCAATGGTAGGTAATGGTTCCTATCTTGTAAGGACCTGTGGGCTCCGCAAAAGAAAATACAGGGAATAGGAGCGGCAGCGCAATGGACACAGCAGCATAAACCACTCCAACTCCTCCAATAATTAGTGTCTTCCAGCGCTGTCGCGACTTTCCTTCTATCCTTGCTGTGGGTCGTAAGAAAGGTCTTACCCCTCCTACAATCGCCCATAGTGTGACCAGATACATTGGGATCATCGGCCACCGCAATCCTTCCACGAAAGCGTGGACAAGCAGTAAAACAGCAGAAATTCCGCCGCCTATCAGCCACCCGCGTTGTGATTTAGGGCGTCCTAGCATTAACCCACCCAACATCCATACATTAAATAAGACAAGCATGATCTCAATCCATCTCATAATCTATAATCCTCCTTGGATTTCTCTTCTGGCCGCCGACCTGAACCAAGTATAAAACCTCCTGTTAGAGGAGAATCAAACACCTATTTCATTCACTGAATGGAGGATAGAGAAAAACTATGGGTTACGAGAAATGAGGATTGGGGCATAATTGAGGGGAAGATAACAGCTTGGAGGTCGCCTCTCAACTGATGGATCTTATTAAGATAGAACATTCATAAGATGCTACTTCAGCGTATTTCTCGAATCACCTGTGCAATGCCAGAAGAAATATCAGGCTCTTTTACACTAGATACATTGAGCTTTAGAATTCTCTCTTTTTTCGCAAAATAGGGAAGGTAACCGCTATCCGCCATCTCCACTCGAATGAACTTTTTTTGCAGCCTTTTGATCATCTGCTCTGCTCTAAAGTTATCCTCCAATTTCAGATACGTATGCACGCCTAGCTGACTGGCAGGAACATAGGAATAATGCTGTTCAGACGCTGCATTTGCCTCCCTCATAAGCGAATCATGGAGGAGCATGGATCTTTTTCCGTAGCAGGAACGCATCTTTTTTCGGTGGCGCTCGAACATTCTACTTTTTAAATACAACTCCAAGGCAGCTTGAGACAGCATAGAGCTATCTATATCCATCAGTCTTTTGAATCGGTTAAAGGACTCACAGAGCACCTCAGGAAGTACAGCCACACCAACGCGCAGACCTGGGAATATAATCTTGGAGAAGCTTTTTAAATAGATAACGTGTGATGCATTGTCATAGGCATAAATCGGATCTTGCTTCGTGTCCTGCTCCAGATCTGCCATGTAGTCATCCTCAACGATATACACATCGTATTTAGCTGCAAGCTGGGCAATCGCCTTCTTCTGGTTGCGGGTATAGGAAACGCCAAGCGGATTATGAAACCGTGGTACGGTATAGAAGAACTTGAACTCGCCCGTCTTAAATAACCGCTCTAATTCATTCAAATCCACCCCGTCATCCGAACGCTGTATCCCCTCTGTCTCGATGTCGTACGTCTTCAAATACTCCATAAACAGTGGGTAACTCGGCTGTTCAATCAACACACGCTCCCTGCCATTTGGAAAAGGAATACGGGTTAAGAGTCCAAGTGCTTGCTGCACACCAGAGGTGATAAAAATCTGTTTGGAATCAGCAAATACCTGATAAGAGGCCAGTTGCCGCTGCATTTCACGGATCAGAGACGGCAGCCCTTGCGGCGTTCCATAGATAAACAAATCCTTACGGTACATATCGATCGCCTTATTAATACAATGTTGAAAATCTAGATACGGAAAAATATCCGGGTCCGGTGCAGATGCTGTAAAATCAATCCAGTGCGCCCCCTCTTCTTTTCGCTCCCCACTGCGTTTCATGACATAATATCCACTCTTTGACGCGGCATAGATTAGATGTTTGTCCTGAAGGTCTTGGAGTGCTCGAATAACCGTGCTCTTATTGCAGTCATAACGTAGCGCTAGCTCTCGAATAGAAGGTAACTTGTCGCCCTCACGATATGTATCTTCAGCGATTTGTAATTCCAGATCGTTGATTAACTCCGAATACTTATATATGCCCTTCACCTACCTCCGAGTCTATTTTGTACCGGTACAGATGAACAATAATTACATTGTAGCACAGCTGTTCTAGCGTTAGAATAAAGAGCATAACAGGACCGGTCCTAAATGCGCGCAACACTTTGGAGGTCTTATAGATGAATACATCTTCTACTCAAAAAGCGATAGTAGCTGCTATCTTGAATGCTATTATTGTCGGGTTTTCTTTTATATTTGTAAAAATGGCTTTAACCGTCTCGGACCCATTCGATACGTTAGCTCACCGCTTCACGTTATCTTTCCTTGCCGCTTCATTATTTACTTTTCCAGGATGGGGGCGGGTGAAGTTTGGTATTTCCAAGGCAGCAGTGGTAATCCCACTTGCTCTACTATACCCATCGTTGTACTTTACACTTCAAGCCTTTGGACTTCTGCATACAACATCTGCTGTAGCGGGCATTATTCAGGCGACCATGCCCATCTTCACCATCATTTTAGCAGCGATGTTCTTGAAAGAAACTACGAGCGGTTTCCAGAAGATCTCCACCTTAATCTCGGTTGCAGGCATCATTCTTATCTTTGCCATTCCGGGCGTGAGTATTTCTTCCTCCAGTCTGTGGGGCGTCTTACTCATCCTAATCTCAGCGCTATCCCTTGCCGGCTATAATGTTGCGGCCCGAAAGCTGACACGAACTTGGAGTCCTAAAGAGCTCACTTATATGATTACTTTATTTGGATTTATATTTTTTAATGGATTGTCGGTCATTAAACATGGTTCGGCAGGAACCTTGAATCAATATTTCACACCTTTTCAGGAGCCAAAATTCATATTCTCCATGATTTATCTCGGTGTGCTATCTTCCCTCGTGACCTCCTTCCTCTCCAACTATGCTTTATCCCGAATGGAGGCTTCACGCGTGAGTATCTTTGGCAGTCTTTCGACAGTTGTCTCTATTCTTGGTGGTGTACTCCTGCTGAATGAACAGCTGGAATGGTATCATTGGACCGGTACGGTGATGATCATTGCCGGGGTGATCGGAGTGAATTGGCGGAAAAGAGCAAGGATTCAAGCAAAAAGCGAGATTGGGTTGGACTAGATACATTTACGTAACAAAAAGACACCCCTCGAGGTGTCTTTTTGCTTTTACCTTTTCATTCTCTCTATTCTGTATCAAGCTGCGGTTATCACTGTTACTTCGACGTTTCTAACGCCTTGATCTTCTCTTTATAATGATCCAATAGTTTAGTTAAGGCTTCCTTAATCACAGTGGAATCTTTGGTTTTAGCCGCGCTATTCAGATCCTCTTGGGCTTTGAAGAAGGCTTTATCCGCCTCACTAAGTTCTTGAATTGAAATCGTAGCTTCAGTCGATTCTACTGCCGCAATTGCAGCTACACCTTTAATTGAAGTAGAGGCAAAACTCTCCATCTTCTTATCATTAGGTAATACCTCAACATTGCGACCCGCTTCAATGTAACTCACGGGCAAAGCTTCAGCTGATCCAATCTCTTTCGATAATAGAACTCCCTCCGCCTGCTCAGAAACTGCGGTAATGCTAAATCCAGCAGCCTTATAATATTGATCCAAGGTCTTCTTCCAGTCTTCCAGGGTATTAGGTGCGTATGTTTTAGCCAGTTCCAGGGGATCTACCCAATCAAAGCTTATTAAGCTTGCAGAAAGTGATCCACTATTTGCTGGAGTAACCACGGCTGCTACTGTTGTCTTCGCACTTTGATCGTTAGCTCCACTTGCTGCGTTCACTGCAGTCGGTGCGGCAACTGCGGACACTAGTAGGGCGGACAACGCTAACTTTTTAAATATCATCTGTTGATTCATAAATACAACACTCCTCGTCGATTTGAATGATCTTACAAGTCCAAGCTTACAAAATGGGTGTGGCATAACATTGGTTAATTTGTGGAAAAACGATGGCAGACCCCTATACCCACCTATGGATTGATATAATTGCAGAAGAATACTCTGGAGGTAACGAAATGAATACCAACTATCTCATTGCCGTAGTAGACGATGATCAGCATATACGTAATCTTGTAGAAGCCTATTTACAAAAAGAAAATTACCGCACGATCGGCCTTGGCAGCGCTGAGGAAGCATGGACCTTATGGCAGACAAGCCCACCGGATATGTGGGTGCTCGACGTAATGTTGCCTGGCATGGACGGGTACGAGTTTTGTCGGCGGATTCGCAATGAAGCCGAGGTACCGATTATTATGATCTCCGCAAGAGATAATGAAGTGGATAAAATATTAGGCTTAGAGCTTGGCAGTGATGATTATCTGGTCAAGCCATTTAGCCCCCGGGAGCTAGTTGCTCGCATTAAACGCCAGTTACAACGCTGGTATAAAATGAGTAATCCCGTGGAACCCGCAATTAGTAGCCCACACCTATCGACGCAAATTGAGGTTAGCCACCTACAGTTATTATTGGAGGAAAGACGTGTGTTCTGGCACGGTAATGAGATTGAACTCACCAGCAAAGAATTCACCCTTCTAAAAGTTTTTGCAGCTTCTCCAAACCGCGCATTTACAAGAGATGAGCTGTTAACCTATGTTTGGGGAGATGACTATTTTGGGAGCGACCGCGCCGTGGACCATTTAATTAAACGAATGCGAAAAAAACTAGACCTGCTGCCGATTGAAGCCGTTTGGGGACATGGTTATCGTATGCGTATTGAGGAGGGAATGGAGATCAATGAAGCTAGCACATCAGATTAATATAGCTTTTAGCATCGTATTGGTACTGCTCCTGTCTATTACCGCTGTCGTGATCCACTTTGTACTGCTCAATCATTTTGTAGGAACACAAAAGGCGGAATTACGGACCATCGGCTCTGCCATGTCTGCTACTATGGTTCAGGGAGCCGCATACAAGGGAAACATCGAAACTGAGGTCCATGCGCTGCCTGCGATCATCCCCTCCACTGTAGGTACTGCAAGCGTCGAGGCCATTCTTAGCGATGAGGAAGGCAGAGTATTGTCCACCTCATCAAACATGAGTTCAATCGCAGTAAACTCCAATACGCAATTTGTAGCAGGCCAAACCTCTGACCTCCAGAACATTTGGAATGGAACAGATGCAAGATATATAACGGAAGTGAAGTCCACCCCGATAGGCACGCTAACTCTGCTTACACCTATGAGCGCAGTTACAACAATTGAACAAGCTCTGCTCAAAAGACTTCTAATCGTTTTCGGTGCAGCAGGGGCATTCATGCTCCTATTTGGCCTGTTTATCACGAAAAAGCTAATCCAACCTCTAATGAAGCTGCAGCAAGAGCTGAAAAAGGTAAAGGAACGCCACTTTTCAGCCGTTAAGCTAATCAAAGCTGGCGGAGAGATTGGCGCTGTCGCTAAGTCGGTATATGACATGGCTGGCGAATTGAATCGTTTTAACCACGTACAGAAGCAATTTTTCCAGAATGCCTCACACGAATTAAAGACCCCACTAATGTCTATCTCTGGGTATGCTGAAGGGATTAAGGATGGTATCTTCGAGGGGGAAGGGATCGATAAAGGTCTGGATATTATTATGAGTGAGAGTAGTCGTCTGAAGAAACTCGTTACTGAAATGACCCTGCTTGCGAAGCTGGATAGTGAGGAGGATATATTTAGAACTAGCGAGCTTTCTCTGGACGATTTAGTCGTAGAAACAATTGAACGCATGAACCCCCTTTTGATGAAAAAGGGACTGACCCTACATGTATCCTACGATGACTGTGAGCCACTTACGATCCGGGCCGATAGAGATAAGCTATTGCAGGCGCTGCTTAATGTAGTTTCCAATGCAACTCGTTATGCCAACCAGCATATCTACATTCATGCTTCGGTTAAAGATGATCAGGTTCTGCTCTCCGTTAGTGATGATGGCCCTGGCATATCAGAAGACCTGCTTCCATACCTGTTCCACCGATTTGTAAAAGGAAAAGATGGCGAATCAGGGCTAGGACTAGCCATATCCCGCGCGATCGTTGAGCGCTCCGGAGGTCTGATTTCGGCAGGGAACCGTAAGGATGGCGGTGCAGTGATCACCATGGGATTCCCTACACTCTCCCCTACCTAGACAGTTTTATGTCGAGCGAACACCAAAAATCGATCCTCCTAAGCACCTCTAACTGAGTTCTTTCATTGTTAAAGAAGGCGACAAGGTAGCTATGTTGACCATCAAGAGATTTCCTTTAGAGGAGATCTCTTTTTCGTCTTCAAATCTCTTTATCGTTCGTTTAATGGCCTTCGGATTTAGGGTAATAATAAAGCAACATGCTATTTAATGCATAATTTAAAACATCCTGTGTGACCCGGAGGTATTAAAATGAACAAGTTCGACGCTATTATTATTGGTTTCGGTAAAGGCGGAAAGACCCTTGCCACAGAACTAGCTAATCGAAAATGGAAAGTAGCCGTGATTGAACGCTCTAAGAAAATGTACGGTGGAACTTGCATTAACATCGCCTGTATCCCTACGAAATCCTTAGCTTATCAAGCCCATCAAGGGGAAGATTATATAGAAGCGGTCCATAATAAGGATCAGCTTATTTCAAGTCTACGCCAAAAAAATTACGATAATCTAAATCAGAACGAGAATATAGAAGTTATCAATGGTGAAGCTTCCTTCTTATCGGATCACGAAGTCCAAGTAAAGGATGCCGGTGAGACGAAAATCTTAACCGCCGATAAAATCTTCATTAATACGGGCGCTGAAACCATCATTCCTACTATTGATGGGATACAAAATAGTAAGTTCGTATATACCAGCACATCCATTATGGATCTTAAGGAGCTCCCAACTAAACTAGCCATCATTGGTGGTGGTTATATTGGATTGGAATTCGCGTCGATCTACAGTCAATTCGGCTCACAGGTTACGGTGCTGGAGAGTTCCTCGAAATTCATTCCTAAAGAAGACCGCGATGTCGCGGACGCCGTCCTCCAAACCTTTACCAAGAAGAACATTGAGGTCAAACTGAATGCAAAGGTTATAGGACTGAAGGATGTTAAAGATGGAACAGTTATCTCCTTTTCGATAGATGGTGCTATTCAAGAATTGAAAGTCGATGCTGTTCTGGTTGCGACAGGTAGAAAACCAAACATTGAGGGATTAAATTTAGAAGCAGCCGGTGTAGAAGTTACAGATCGGGGTGCTATTAAGGTGAGCCCTTCCCTAAAAACCACCGTTCCCCATATATGGGCCCTCGGAGATGTCAAAGGCGGATTACAGTTTACCTACATCTCATTAGATGATTATAGAATTGTAAGAAATGATCTCTTCGGCGATCATTCCCATACCACAAATGACCGTGACGTTGTTCCATACAGTGTATTTATTGATCCCCCACTATCCAGAGTAGGAATAAGTGAAGAAGCAGCCGTCGAACAAGGACTTGAAATTAAAGTCGCTAAGTTGCCTGCAGCAGCTATTCCACGTGCTCGCTTAATTAACGAAACCGAGGGCTTCCTAAAAGCAATAGTGGATGCAAAAACCAATAAAATCCTAGGAGCTACATTGTTCTGTGCGGAATCTAGCGAAGTGATTAATATCGTGAGCATGGCAATACAAACAGGGCAAGATTTTACCTTTTTGAGAGATCATATCTTTACTCACCCTACAATGAGTGAAGCTTATAATGATTTGTTCTCACAGATCAAAGAATAATTCTACATGCATGGCAAACAAAAAGACACCCACACGGGGTGTCTTTTACTTTTACTATATAACACGATGCTGAACCCACTTCTTACCCATGAAGCGCCGTAGAAATATGAATCCTCTAATTCCCCACTCACAGTTCATAGCTAACCAAACCCCAAGAAGACCGAAATCCAGAACAATACCTAAGATATACCCAAGTACTACGCGGAACAACCACATACTCAGCATAGACACCATAGATGTGAACTTGGAATCTCCTGCTGCTCTAAGCGCTGACGGTGTTATGAAGCTAATAGACCACAGCGGTATTTGTACGATTGTATTGATAAGTACAATTATGAAGATATCCCTCACAATCTCCGCAGGTGGATGGAACATCGACACTAGCGGATGGAAGAAAGGCATAACTAACAATCCCATCACCACAAAAGAAAGGGAAGATGCTACGAGAAACGATTTTATAAATTTCCGGGCATCCTTAACATTATTGCTTCCCATACATTGTCCAACTACTGTAATAATCGTCAAAGACAGCGCATTGCCCGGAATTTGCATAATCCCCGCAAAGGAAGAGGCGATAGCATTTGTAGCAAGCGCGTAAGTACCGAGACTGACGATAAAGACTTGCGTCAGAATCTTACCACCATTAAAGAACATCTGCTCCGCCGCAAACGGCATACCGATGAACATTATTTTTTTGAGCATGGAGAATTGAACTACCAATAAGTCACGAATTCGAATATGCAGTTCATTGTCCATCCGGAACAGATAATATAGAGCGCATATCGCGCCCAAATATCGAGCTATATTTATAGAAATGGTCATCCCTAGAACGCCCATATGCAAAAGGTTAATAAATACGAGATTCAAGAGGACGTAAACTAAATTCATAATAAGCGATAGCGCAAGCGAGGCTCTCGTCCTTCCGATTCCCCGAAGAGCACCACACACTGCCTCTACCACAGCTATTCCAAGATAGGAGATACAGCTCCCAATCAAATAGATTCGGGCGTTGTGCATTACCTCGGGTGAAGCTGCTCCAAATAGTAAGTTCAACAGCGGATTATGAAAAAGAATACCAAACATACCAATAATAAAAGCCATAAGGGAAACCGACGAAGTCGCGCCTGCGGTAGCCTTTGACACCATAAGACTATTGCCGCTTCCTTTGTACTGCGCTACGACAACCGTACCACCTGTTGATACCGCGATAAACACACTAATGAGAAAAAGATTAAGGGAATCAATCATGTTCACCGCACTGATAGCCGCCACACCGGACGAACTGATCATAGCCGTATTCACTAGATTTAGCCCCACTATAAAGGCTTGATCTACCAGAATAGGGATAAATAAAGCAATCATATGGCGATAATCTAACGAGTCTCCTGAAAAATATTTCTCAAGAAACCGCACACTTCGCTTCGTACTGACATTTACGTTAGGTTCCATCTTCGCTTCACTTCTTTTACATTAGAGTTATCCCAATTGGAAATATCCTTATAAATAGAAAAAGGCTCTTCAGGTTGAAGAGCAATTCAAAAGTACAGCAATTTATATGCACTTAGGTATGCGGTCGAGAGGACTCGAACCTCCACGGGGATTAACCCACACGGACCTGAACCGTGCGCGTCTGCCAATTCCGCCACGACCGCACAAAAATATAAAAAAGAAACATTCAGTGCAGAACTAAATTATCATATATTAGCGCAAAGGGCAATACCTAATGCAAAAAGAAAAAGTGTACCGAGTCCCTATTAGGGATCATCGATACACTTTTTAGAAGAACTATCGGATTATGAAGCTTGTTCAAGCATACGGTAGATAATGACTGCCGCTTGAGCGCGGTTAGCTATGCCCTTAGGTGCAAATTTACCACCCTCAACACCGTTAACAATTCCCAATTGGGTCAGTTGTGCTATAGCGTCCTGTGCGTAAGGAGCAATACTGGACTTGTCTGCAAACTTGTCCAGCGCTGCATTCTTATCAATCGGCTGTAGTTTATCTTTCAATGCATTAGCAATCATAATAGCCATTTCTTCACGAGTCACTTCACGACCCGGTTCAAATTTACCATTTCCAGAGCCTTTTACAAGTCCGGCCTTGACCGCAAGGGCGATAGAATCCGTGTACCAAACTCCTTGCTTAACATCGCTGAATGAACCGGTTGTTGCTGAACCCGTCAGATTCAGTGCGCGTACCAGCATTGTAATAAATTCTGCACGTGTCACTGTTTTGGTTGGTGCAAAAGTATTAGCATCCAATCCTTTTATAATACCCTTGGCAGCCAAAGCTTGAATAGCCTCTTGCGCCCAAGCTACCTTACCCAGATCTTTGAAGTTTGCTGCTGGAGCAGTAGTTGGCGCTGGTGTTGCTGTTGGTGCTGGTGATGCTGTTGGTTTCACGGTTGGAATAGGTGTTGGAGTTACAACATTTGGACCTCCATCGCCACTGCCCGATCCCGTATCAGCCTTCTCTTTGTTCGTAATACGACCTTCAATGGCTGCCTTGATCTCTTTGCGATCAAACGTCTTCACAATGTAATCGTAGAATACATCCAAATCAATCGGACCAGCCAATGAATTCTTACCTTCAGTCAGAACCTTGTAGTTATCCCCACCAGCAGCCATAAAGTTATTGACTACTGCCGTATATTTCTGCGTAGGATTAATTGGTGTTCCATTATTTAACGTAAGACTCGTAATACGATCTGCCACTGGCAGATTCATAATCGCTGTATATTTCAGTCCAGAAATTTGTAACGTCTTGATATCTGGTTTTCCGTCAGCTGTCACATTCCATTGCTGCTGAAGTAATGTTTTGATCTGTGCTCCAGTTAGCGTCAGCTTCACTAGTGTATTACCGAATGGCTGGATTTTAGCGAGATCGCCAAAGGTTACAGGGCCTTTCGGAAGATCTGCACGGATACCACCTGGATTCATAAAGGCAAAATCAGCAGCACCTGCTTTGTCATCGAAGTCAGCAGTACGCATAGCGTCAGCGATCAAATTACCAAGTGCGCTTTCTTTGGTGTAAGCATCGGTACGAGTGATAGTTCCGTCTGTTGTACCCACTGGTTGGGTAAGTTCAGGATGCTTCTCAAGGTAAGCATTTACCAGTGCCACACTTTCCGGATCTGGTGTTACACCATCGTGATTGGTGTACGTTACTACAGCAGACTTGTCCTTCACATCACCCGTTTTAGGATCAATGGTCAGCTTAATATCTTCAAATGCCATACCGTAAGAATACGCTTGTACAATCAGCTTACCGTTTACAGTTCCGTTTGCCAGACCATGGTTGTCACCAGCAACGATAACATCAACCGGAGAATCAGCAGGAAGTGCTCTGGCCAGATCAGCAGCTTCACCTGTAGTAACTCCATTTTTAGTAGTGGCAGGATCATGTGCAAGCACAACAATCGTCTCTACGCCCTCAGATTGGAGCTCCTTCGCATATTTTTCAACAGCCGCTACTTCCTCATCAGGTGTGAGGAAATATACACCTTCTGTGCCGGAAGGTGAAACTTTGCTTGGTGTAGCCTTCGTCACAAGTCCAATAAAGCCGATCTTTACACCACCTACTTCTTTGATTACATAAGGTGCAATAATAGGTTCGCGGGTTTCCGCTTTCACCGCATTTGCATTTACATAATCAAAATTCGTACCTTTATGGGTAACGTTCTCGTTCTTAGGGTCCACACCGCCTTTCAATTGTGTCATTAATGCATCGACACCTTGGTCAAATTCATGGTTCCCCAATGATCCAACATCAAATCTCATCATGTTCATCCACTCAATCGTTGGCTCATCGCGCTCAAGTGAAGATACTGGAGCTGACGCACCAACAGAATCCCCATTATGAAAGAGCAAGGAGTTGTCATATTTAGCCTGTGCTTCATTCAGATAAGTTGCAAGAATTGCAGCTGTTCCCACATTTTTGTCATTCACAACAGAAACTGTATCCAGTTGTCCGTGGAAATCATTGATTCCGAGTAGGTGAACTTCAACATCCTTAGCTGGGAGAGCAAGCTTATAAATACTAAACCCCTTAATATCTTTTTCGCCAGTGTCTTCAATGTTGGCTGGCATAGTAACTTTTGCCGCTTCTGGTGATGAAGTAAAGGTGATATTCACATCTTTTAAAATAGGTGCCAATGACCAGTTACCATCCGCAGAAGGATCAATGGTACCTACTTCTCTGATGTAGTCCATAAGGATCTGACGATTCTCATCCTGAGAATCGACTAGAATCTCTGAACCTTTCACACCCGGAAAGTTCCCTCCACCACTTGCGCGGTAGTTGTTAGTCACAACTATGAAATCTTGGTTCGGATCCAAAGTTTTACCTTTATAAGTAATTTGCTTCACACGACTCGATAAGGCATCATTAATCTCACCAGAAGGAGTGTATTTTGCAGCTTTGGTTACATCAATTGTGTACTTAATGCCATCAATAACATCGAAGTTATATACAGCAAATTTGTCATTAAGCAGGCTTTGTGGTGCTGCACTCTCCACTTTGATGGTATTAAACGCACCCGCACTCATCTCAACCCATTCCTTAACAACAGAGCCTTTAACTTTAATAGCTTTCAGCGTGTTGTCATACAGATACAAGTCACTTGCACTGCGAATCGTCAGTGGACCTTTCTCAATACTCGTGTACTCCGAAGGACCGTTACGTCCAGCCTTGAAAGGAGCACCTACGCTAAGAATCGGAAGATTTTTATACTGTGGAAGGTTAGTGTTAATATACTTCTCCACATACCACTTTTGGGCATTGGTAACGATTTGCACTGTAGGATCGTCCTGAACCATTGCAAAATAACTATTCATCGAAGCAGTAGTAACGCCTAGCTCTTGACCTGTGTAGTCAATAGTTGCCTGGTGGTCTGCTGCAACAGCAGCATCTATAGCAGGATCTGGTTTTGTATCGGCTATGGAACGGGTCGAGGCTTTAGAGTTTTCTTTGTCGACTTTCCATTTGCCGTTCTCCTTCACTAGGTTAAGATCAATCAGCCCCAGATAACCTCCACCATAACCTGCTTGCACAGCTGGAGTACTATTAATGTGGCCGTAGACATTATCAACAACAGATTGAGCGCTATTATACGGCAGTCCCGTTAGTGGGTCCTTGAAAGAAGCATCGAGGGATTTATTATCACTTGTCGGGAACACTTTGTGGGTGTGTGAGAAGGTAATCGCATCGATGCCGTCAACTTTACTTAAAAGATTAATAGCATTTTCTGCATCAGTACCTGCAACTGCAGTTGCATCGAAGCCGGTATGTGCCATTGCTACGATTACATCGACATTCTCACTCTTCAGGATAGGAACAAATTTCGCTGCAGTTTCTGCAATGTCCTTGACGATGACATGACCTTCCAGATTAACCTTGTCCCATTCCATAATCTGAGGGGTTACAAGGCCAAGCACGCCGACCCTAATTTTCTGAGGTTGGTTATCGCTATCCATAATAGTCTTGTCGATAATGACATAAGGTTCAAAAGCATTTACGTCATTGTCTGGGTTACCATCTTTATCATCAATATATATATTGGCATTTACATAGGGGAAGTCGGCACCACTCAATGGATTATTAGCACTGCCCTTAATAGTACGTTTCAAGAAATCCAGCCCATAGTTGAATTCATGATTACCAAAAGTCGCAACATCATATTCCATAATATTCATAGCCGCAATCATAGGGTGTAGCTTGGTCTTTGATTCCATAAGGTTACTTTCGTTCGCAATGTAAGTCCCCAATGGTGTACCTTGAATCAGATCCCCGTTGTCGAGCAGAAGATTATTAAGAGGATATTCGCTTCTAGCATAAGTAACCAACGTAGCTGTCCGATCGAGTCCTACAGTTGTAGAGGCTGCATTCTTAAAATAGTCCCAGCCGTAGACATTGGTGTGTACGTCCGTGGTGCTCATCAACCGGAGTTTGGCTGTGGCATCGGATGCGGCTTCGGCTTTATCCGGACTCCAAACCGTACCCAAAACGACTCCACCTAGTACCTGTGCTGAAAGCACTGCAGTTGCTAGTACAGAAGCGAGAGGCTTGTTCCATCGTGTCTTCCATCCCATAAAGATTTATTCCCCCTAGTAGTTTTTACATAATTTCGGTGATATTATATCACACAAACATGACGAAAACGTATATGATTGTAAAATTAATATAATTTCGTGTTAAATATATTAACATGTGAAGAAAGACCTAGGTCACATTTTTATTTTATTAGATCAAGAGTCTCTAGACATACAAAAAAACACACCTTATAGAGATGTGTCCTAGGAAAGCGCATACATAAAATCAAAACACGTCGAATCTTTATCTGATAATAACTCTCTCAAGACCCACTCATGATGGCAGTAAACCCAAAACAAATTGCCGTGATTAAAGACAAAGGTGTCATCACAAGTCTTTCTTTTTTACTCTTCGATAATATGTTCATTACGGTATTGAGAATTAGATAGACTGTAAAAAAGTAACATACGCCTCTATCAAAAGGTAATCCAATAGAAATCACGTTGCCTGCCTGCAACAAGTACAAGATTGCAATCAGTTGTATAACAACTGAGATCGCACACGCAATCCTCATCTGTAAGGGCATGATTCTATGTTTGCCACCCATTGCAAATTCACCATAAGGTAATCCTAAAGACAGTAATATGTAAAGAATCGCCGCTCCCGCAAAAGTAATACTCCCAATCCATGCAGATAACATCCTACCACCCCCTTCACTAATTGTTATTCGAATCTTATAAGCGGAAGAACACCTTTATAAATGCAATGGGCTTTCACGAGAGATACTTGGAAATCGATATTTATGTATAACGTCGTTTTCTCATCCATTTTTTGGACTTTCTTTTCATATTAATGATGAACCAGCACAAGCAACACCAGAATATCTGAGTAATATAGAATTAAATAGACCAATGAGGTGATCCACAAATGTCAAACAGAGCAAAAATTCGCAAGCGAGCTGAACAGCTCAAGGGTAGACCTGTATGCGTTACGCTTCATGATGGACGTACGTATGTAGGATGGATAACTGGCCTCGATAAGGATGGATTGACCCTCTCCAAACCACGTAAAAATAAAAATAAAAACAAAAAATCAAAAAAACACTCTTCTTCCCGCTCCCGGAAAGCGAACGTATCAGGACTCATGCCATTATTCGGCTCACTTTTCGGAATGGGAGGAGGGGCTGCTGGCGCTACCGAGGCTGCAAGTTCAGGCGCTTCAGGATTCGGTAGAATTATGGGCTTCGTAGGGATGATCCAAAGAACAATGCCGGTTGTGAAAATGGGCTACAATATGATTAAATCTATTTCCCCATTCTTGAATGGACTAAAGGGTTTAATGGGATAGTCAAAAGACACCCCTCAAGGTGTCTTTTATTTTCTCTCATGAACTTATCAGTTTCTTCAAAAGTCTCCCCGCAGATTTTACTCGTGGGCGCTTTAAATGCTCCTGTACATAGCGATAGTCCGTCAATTCAACACTAGCATCACGAATCGCATAGGTAAAATCATCATCAAAGGGTAGACGGTATTCCCAGACTCGCTTCTCCCAATGTGGTATATTTGCAAGCATCCACGGATCGTCGATTCCGGGATGAATATAGGTTTCACTAACACCATCAGGTAGCGAATACATCTTGGCGATAATGGATTGTTTGAAACGATCGTACGTCTCACCCTCTTCCACACCAAAAGGATGCGACAACAAGTAATCAGGAATCGGGACTCCAAGTGTATCGGCCAGCCCGGATCCAAGTGCAACTGGACGTTCAATATTTTTCAGCGATCCCAGAAGAGGATCTTCTGGATGGATGTATCGGAAAAATCGTGACGGCAATCCCCAGCGCGAAATTCTCCACAACGTCTGCGGAAGCAAGCTGCGTCCCGTTTCCATACCATATAAACTTCCCATATGGTTGTCTACATGACTAATCACTATTCCGAATTGTTTCACTCTCTCATACTGCGCAACAATCTCCTTCAGCACAGCTTTTGTCTGTGCCCCCTGCTCAAACTCTTTTACCGTCTTATATTGATGCCCGCCATCATCATGTAGTGAAGAGTCCCCCGTCAGGCTGCTCCAGCGTAAAGCCTCAAACTCACTAGTCATCGTCAAATGAAGGCCCACATTTCGTTGCTGCCTACGGCTACACCATCTAGCCGCCTCCTCGAATCCAGGGGCCACCGCCATTATCGTCGCTGAAGATACTTTTCCCTCTTCTAATAGATGCATTATCGCCTGATTCATGGCAGGGCTTTGCCCAAAATCATCACAATTGATGATTAATTTTCTGATCATAGTCAGCATCACCTCTCAATTGCCCCGTAAATGTAAATTTAATAGTAAAAGATATGACAACAGATATGGCTAGCAGACATAACGGCACCACGCTTATTAAATACCGGAACGTTGCTTCTGGATCAGACCCTGGATCATCGCCACCCTTGTAACCAAAGATCATCCCTACAATGAAAAAAGCCAGCGCCGAGATTAATCCGCTTGAACGAGTGATGAATCCGCTTACCGCAGTATAGATACCTTCTCTTCTCAGACCGGTCTTCTCTGCATCCTCATCGATAATTTTGCCACCTACGATTGCCGGGGTTACTAGAAATCCTGCTAGTCCAAAACCAACAACAATGCCAGCGGCCACACCACTTACAAGATCATAACCGAACCATAGCGGAATGACAGATAAAGCATATAGGATAAGCGATAGCCGCCATGCCTTGACCCCATCCATCTTACGAATAATCCAATACCACACGAACACTAATGGAATGACCGAGACAAAGACAGCCGCGAGCATAATAGATACCTGTGCTTCTGAAATATGTAGAACATATTTTGCATAAAAGGGAATCATCGAGCTTACAAGTCCATTAACCGTTTGGGCAAAAGAGTTCGAAATATTAAACACCCAGAACTTCTTATTCCGAATCGTTTCCCGAAAAGCCGGGATGAGCTTCAACGGTTCAGTCTTAGTGGTCTCTTTCTTCTCTTGGACATTCATCATACATAAAAACATAAACACGCCGAAGACACAGGCATACACAATAGCCATATTAGAGAAGTTAATTGCTGCGAAAAGTTTTGGCGTTAGAGCCGTACCGATTAACAGAGCAACCACTTGATACCCTTGCTGAATCACCGAGGCTTTTGCCCGAATACGATCTCCACGGAAGAGCTCCGGAAGCAGTGCGCCATAGTTCACCCACAAGACCGTAGCGACAGCCTCATAGAAAATAAGTGTCACTAGAAACCAAGTGAAGAGTCCATTTTCAGATAATCCGCCGGGTGGAGAGAACACCAGCACAAACGCCAGCATAAATAGCGGAATCGAGCCGAACACCCAGGGTCTACGCCGACCATAGCGGGTATTTGTGCGGTCTGACCAGTATCCAAACAACGGATTATTCACCGCATCCCAGATCAGAAAGATTGTTCTGGCCAGTGTAGCAAGTCCTATGCCCAAGCCCAATTTCTCCACATAAAAATAACTATAAAAAGAACTAAAAGCCTGACTGGGAACCATCATCGCAAACATCCCTAAAGCAAAGGTGTACGGCGAGTTCATCCATTTATGCTTCACTCACATACCTCCCATATGGTAATCGTCTAATTGTAATATATTACCACAATCTCTGGGAGTGTAGGGATAAAAAGTCTAAGAAATAGCGAAAGGGGATGTCCTAATAGCCATGAACATTGGCTATGGAACATCCCCTTCTGAATACTTAATGGAGCCAGAACAGCAGCTATGCTACGCCGGATATCCTAGTTATAAAAATACGATCATGGACAGGATGAACATAAAGACTACACCCACAAGCATTGGCACAGATGTGCGTTTTACAATCTCAATCGGATTCTTCTTAACGGAGCCAGCTACAATAAGAACAACGGCCGCGACTGGAGAAACTGCTCTAAACAGGTTACCTGCAAGACCCATTGGCACTGTAACTGCAATTGGGTTAATACCCGCAGCGTTAGCAAGAGGAACCAATAAAGGAATCATCGAATAGAAGAGCGCCGTACCGCTACCGCTCAAAATAACGATTAGAGCAGTCAAGGCAACGAGAATGAGTGGAAGAATAAATCCAAGGCTGGAACCGTGAATACCAGTCATCGCTGTTTCCAAGGATTCAATAAGTCCAATTGATTTCAATCCAGTAACGAATACAGAAGCCGCAACCAGCAGAACAACAATTGGAACCGCGCTGCCCATGCCTTTAAAGAAATGCTCTGTACCATCTAACACTTGCTTTGCATTCCTTTTACGGATTAATTCACAAACAATCGCAATAGCGAAAGATAATAAGGCAACTACCTCAACGCTTATATTAATAGTCATACTAGATGCAGATTGAAGTATAAATACTACGATCAAGAACAGGATAGGAAGCACTGGCAACAAAGCGTAGACCGTTGTAAACAGCTTTCCACCTTCCACTAGCTTAACATCCTTTAGTTCAACTTCTGCGTGTTCTGTGTCGACGCCCATCTTTTTATCCATACGTTTTTGCCAGAAATAATGTACAACAGCCATTACTAATAATGTAGGGATGGAGACTAACGCGTGGTAACGGAATACATAATCTGTTACGGTCAAACCTGCATACTCAGCATATTGTGCTAATTCAGTTGCAATTGCCACGTTATCCCCACCCATTGGCGTTGGTACGATGGTCGCAGATGTAGCAATAATCGCAGCTGCGGATAACGTTGACATTCCAGCTTTTTTCAACACAGGGAATAATGTTGCAAGTAAGATTATAGCCAGGTTTGAGGCACTAGGTATTACAAGAGACAACAAATTTCCTAGCAAAAAGACTACTGGCACAAGAATATATACCGATTTAATTTTACCTAGTGGTTTCGTTAATACATTGACGGTCACATCATTCGCATTAATATAGGACATGTATGCTGTATATCCACCAAGAATAAGAATGATAAAACCAGCAGATGTGAGTGACGATTTAAACTGGTCCGCTATGGCTACCAATGGATCTAACCATACAGCACCCGAAGATTCAAACCCTTTAGCACTTATTCCATTACCCATTAGTATTCCAATGAACATTAGAACAATACCAATGAAGAATAGTGTAATCTTAATATCCATCTGCTTTATTAACATATATACAATAATAACAATCGCCAGAATCGCAGAGCCGTACATGATTATGTCCATCGCGCTGTCCCCCATTTAGTTGGTGTTAGTTCGTTAGTTGCACTTTCTCAAGCTATCTAATAGCCATTCTCGAAATAATTGCTGATCGATATCAAGACACACTTTGGCATTATTAGGTCTACCTAAATATCCTTTCAAATCAACGATTGTAGTTCCTGCTGTCATACTGCCGTTCAGTTCGATATCCACGTGAGTCTCAACCGTTTCAAACATTTCTGGTTTTAACAAATAGGCAATGGCACAGCTATCATACATTTTTAACCCGGTCTTCATGCTGCCGCCACGGTACCGCTGAAAGAGGCTGTGAATCATTTTCCCAACATCGTTCATGTTTTCTAATTGGGCAGAGTCTTCTGGTAATACAAGCGCTTTCCATCCAACGTCTAAACCAGCCATAACAATCGGAAGTCCACTATCAAACACAATTTTTGCAGCTTCCGGATCCACATGAATATTAAATTCAGACATTACCCCCATATTTCCTCTGGAGGCTGATCCCCCCATTAGAACGATATCTTGAATGTTATTTTTTACCTCGGGATAAATTTTCAACAATAATGCAATATTCGTAAGCGGTCCAATCGGAACAAGCGTAATCGGGGTTGTACTTTCTTTAATCACCTTATACATGGCATTAACTGCATTCTCTTCAAGCAAAAGATCATTTGTAGGTTCTTCAAAATCAAAACCTTCCATTCCGCTAACACCATGCACATTACTCGCATCTTGAGGTGTTCTAATCAGCGGGGCAGCCGCACCCATGGCAACGGGAACTTCCTTTTTAAAATATTTCAGCAGCTTTAATGCATTGTTTGTTACTTTGTCTACGCCCACATTCCCTGCTACAGTTGTGATTAGCTTGACATCAAGTTCTTCACTATACAAAGCAATAGCTATAGCTACTGCGTCATCAATCCCAGGATCTGTATCAATTATAATTGGTCTTTTTAACATATTATTTATCCTCCATCGGGTTATCAATTTTATATGATTTATCTACAAATTTAACCATTCCGTGGCCAAAATCCTGATTAGGACGTTGAATAAATCCGAATTTCTCGTAGAATTTCTCTGTATTCGGCGTAGCCATTAAACCTATATATGCGTTCTCGCACGCTTTTTCCTGAATGTAATTCATTAAGGAATGCATAATAGTATATCCAATTGATTGCTTCTGGTATTCAGGATCAACTACTACATCCTTAATGAAGAACACAATTCTATCGTCACCGACAATTCGACCAATACCAATTGGTTTATGATCATCGAATATAACAACTGAAAATAGCGTCTTCTCTAAGGCCTGTGCGACATCTTCTAATGAATATTCTTGAAAATCCACTTTTCGGCGAAGCTCAGCATACATCTGTGGTGTTAATGCGTTTGGTTCTTTTCTTAGCATTAAAGAATCGCCTCCTAGTATACCCTCAGCCCATGAATTGTTTCAGCTCTTTTAATAAAGGCATCCCTCCTTGAGCACCGACCCTGCACCCATGGTATCTACTGTTTGAACCTCTGGCGCTTTGATGAAAATATTTTCTCCATTTTTGTAATAAATAATTCCATCTTTTCCGTTTGTGACAATTAGCTTTTCTTTGTACTTTTCGCGAAAACCAAGGGACTTCATAAGCATTTCTGCTTCTTGCTCGTTTGGAGAAATAATGACGGATGAGACTCCTGTTGAGGTATGTGGAACCGGTTCCACATTCTTAAAAAAAATATGATTCCTCTTTAAGATGCGACAAGTATATGTGATTTTATGATTGTCCAAATCTAGGTAACCGGTTACATATATCATATGAAATCGCATTCATTCTGTCAAAGGTAAAAATTATCATAAAAAGTAAAAGACACCCTAAGATGTCTTTTACTTCACTACACCCGTTACACCATGTTTTTATTTCAGTGGCTTCCACACCCAGTTCTCTATTTCTGGTAAATCATTTCCCTCTTCACGAATGTATTGATGATGTTTCTTAAGGATCGCATCCATTTCATCCAAGATGGTCTTATGTTCATCCGCATCAGGCAAGCTGAGAATAGTCTCCTTCGTCAGGTCAAAGCGATCCATCTGATTCAATACACGCATATCGAATGGAGTTGTAATGTCCCCATTCTCACGGTATCCATGTACATGCAGGTTATGGTTATGACGCTCAAAGAAAAAGTCTCTAATCAGACCTTCATAACCGTGGAAAGCGAAGATAACAGGTTTGTCTTTTGTAAAAAACTGATCAAACTCTTCGTCAGATAAGCCACGAGGATCCTGTTTTCGACTTCTTAGTTTTAATAAGTCCACCACGTTGATATATCGAATCTTAAGTTCAGGCAGTTTCTCATGCAGTATGGAGATTGCTGCCAAGCTTTCAATTGTTGGTTCTGTACCTGCAGAAGCAATGACAACATCCGGCTCTCCACCTTGATCGGTGCTTGCCCAATCAATAATCTTCAGGCCTTTTCCAACCAATTCTTGTGCTTCGTCAGCACTAAACCACTGTAGTCGCGGTTGTTTGGACGTAACGATTAGGTTTATTTTTTGACGGTCGTTTAAGACAGTATCAAAGACAGCCAGCAAGGAGTTCGCATCCGCAGGTAAATACTCACGGATAAATTCAGACTTCTTGTCAGCTAAGTGACCTAATATCCCTGGATCTTGGTGAGTGTAACCATTGTGGTCTTGTTGGAATACGGTTGAAGTTGCCACCACATTTAAGGATGGGATATCTGCACGCCAGCTTTGATCCTTTGCCTTACGCAGCCATTTGAAATGTTGAGTAATCATAGAATCGACTACACGCAAGAAAGCTTCATAACTTGCAAAGAAACCATGACGGCCAGTCAACACATACCCTTCAAGAAAACCCTCTGCCTGATGCTCGGACAATTGAGAATCGATAACACGTCCATAAGATGAGAGAAATTCATCATTTGGTTCCTTAATTTGATCCAACCATTGCCGTTTGGTTACTTCAAAGATAGGTCCCAGACGATTAGACATCGTTTCATCCGGTCCGAAAATTCTGAAATTGCGATTTCCTTCGTTAAGAGAAATAACTTCCTTCAGGTATTTACCCAGAACGGACATATCTTGTGCAATAACTTGACCTGGTACGGAATTGTCAAGCGTAAAGTTGCGGTAATCTGGCAAATGCAGGTCTTTAATCAGGTTGCCGGCGTTAGTTACAGGATTCATAGCCATACGGCTGTCTCCTGAAGGCAGGATCTCGGCAATTTCAGCTTTCAAACGGCCATTGTCGTCGAATAACTCTTCCGGTCTATAGCTGTTCAGCCACTCCAGCAACGCTGGCGCGTATTTCATATTTTTTTGGTCAACCGGAATTGGCACCTGATGGGCACGGAACGAATTTTTAATGGGCACACCTTCCCATTGCTCTGGACCTGTCCAACCCTTAGGAGAGCGGAAGACCAGCATTGGCCAGACCGGACGAGTAAGATCATTGTTCTCACGCGCATTTTTTTGAATCTCTTCAATTCTTTCGACGATAGTATCGAGCACCTTGGCCATTTCTGGATGCATTAGATCAGGATCTTCACCTTCAATAAAGAATGGTTGCCACCCCATACCTTTAAAGTAGGCGGTAATTTCTTCTTTCGATTGACGAGATAAGATCGTTGGGTTACTGATTTTGAATCCATTCAAGTGCAAGATCGGCAGGACCGCACCATCGGTAACTGGGTTGATGAATCTGTTGGAGAACCATGAAGTAGCTAGTGGTCCAGTTTCAGCCTCGCCATCGCCAATCACAACAGCCGATATCAAATCGGGATTATCCAGTATGGCACCGACACCATGAGAAAGAGAATAACCTAATTCACCGCCCTCATGAATAGAGCCAGGTGTTTCAGGAGCGGCATGTGAAGCAATCCCACCTGGGAATGAGAATTGTTTGAACAATTTCTTCATACCTGTGATATCTTGCGTAATTTCAGGATAAATTTCCGTGTAACTACCATCCAGATAGGAATTTGAAACCATAACCTGACCACCGTGACCAGGACCTTCAATATAGAACATGTTCAAATCATATTTAGTAATTACACGATTCAAATGGGCATAAATAAAGTTTTGGCCAGGAATAGTGCCCCAGTGTCCGATGGGCTTAATCTTTAAATCTGCACCCTTCATTGGCTCCTTTAACAACGGGTTATCTTTTAAATACAGTTGACCTACGGAAACATAGTTCGTAGCACGCCAATAGGCATTGAGTTTTTCTAAATAAACTTTTGATGAGTAATCACATTCCATGGATAATACCATTTTTCCACTCCCAAAATTTTATTTTTTTGCTTTTACTTTGCCGTATTTTAAATATCATAAAAAATATAGAGACACTTTTTTCGATAAGGTTATGCTTGATCGCTTAACTCTATTTTGTACAAAACAAAAAAAATAAGACCGAGAAAAATTCCCCAGTCTTACTCTTAGTCACCGATATCTATAATGGAATTAGGGCATAATTTCAACCGGATAAATCGGATTCTAGAAATCTGTTCGTTATTTTCGACGGCGAATGTTCATGCGATTATACATCACTAAACCGGCGATGACCATCCCCAGCGTACCTATACTACTCGCTACTTCAGTCTGCATACCAAACAAAATACATACGTTAGTCACCAGGCTTCTCGTAAGCAACGCGACAATAATTAGCATGATCGGACGCCAAAAGTTATATCTTCTCATTTCAGTAACACTCCTAACCCATTTTTCTTAAGCGCTTAACCTAATTTGTCTATATGTATTATAGCATAAGTAAGTAACCGCATACATTTTACGTAATCCTAACAATTATGATCTAATCAGGGCATAATTCAGCCCCCACCCTCCTTCTTCGTTCGACTTTAGGTATAGACTTATCATTTTTTACGGATTATAATAACAAAAGAACACCAAAAGACGAACATTAAGGCGGAAATCATGACTGAATATATGCAAATATTCCTAGGCACTTCATTTTCAAGCAATTCACCAAAGGAAATTCAAATTTTAAAAGACCATCTCTACTGCATTAATACAGATGGAATGATAGAAAAGATCGTTTCACCAGAAGAACCCGACTATCAAACTTTACTAGCTACTTATCAAGGCCAAGACAACTTCCATCGATTAGCTGAAGGTCAGTATTTTTTGCCTGGCTTTATCGACTTGCATGTTCACGCCCCGCAGTGGGCTCAATCTGGAACTGCATTAGATATTCCACTCTATGATTGGTTAAATACGTACACCTTCCCACTGGAGTCTAAGTTTTCGGACCTGAATTTTGCTAAAAAGGTCTACTCTGATGTGGTTGATACTTTACTTGCGAACGGAACTACTACAGCCCTTTATTTTGCAACGGTGCATAAAGAAGCCAGTTTACTATTAGCCCAAATATGTGCGGATAAAGGGCAACGCGGACTCGTTGGAAAAGTGGTAATGGACGACCCTCAAGGAAATCCAGAATACTATCGCGACACTGACACCGACACCGCACTTAAAGATACAGAAGAATTTATACTAGCGGTAAAAGAACTAGCCAAATCTACTAAGCAAGGCGTTTATCCAGTAGTGACACCTAGGTTCATTCCTAGCTGTACAAATGAGGCTTTGCAAGGTTTAGGAGACTTAGCCGCCAAATATGATACTCATATTCAATCGCACTGTAGTGAAAGTGATTGGGCACATGGTTATGTACAAGAACGATTCCAGAAGAACGATGCTTTTGCCTTGCATGATTTCGGTCTGCTCCGTGATAAATCTGTAATGGCGCATTGTAATTTTTTAGAAGAAGACGATGTAGAGTTATTTGCAGAGACAGGAACGGCTATTGCGCATTGTCCGATATCAAACGCTTATTTTGCCAATAGTGTCATCCCTATCGCTCATTTCCACTCCAAAGGTGTAGAGATTGGTTTAGGGTCTGATATTTCTGGAGGTTTTTCACCTAGTCTCTTCGATAACATAAGACAAGCTGTAATGTCTTCAAGAATGCTAGAGGATGGCGTTAATCCTTCCCTTCCTGCACAAGAGCGTGGATTATTAGGATCACGGATTAAGATTGATGAAGCTTTCTATCTTGCTACTGCTGGCGGTGGTAAAAGTTTAAGCTTACCTATCGGTCGGATACTAGAAGGCTATACATGGGATGTTCAAATTATTGATACGAAATTACCATCGGCTAGATTGCCTATTTTTGATGGGAATGAAGATTTAGAGGACGTGTTTCAAAAGATGATGTATTTAGCTCGACCTGAGAATATCCGTGAAGTCTGGGTACAGGGTGAAAAGGTTCATTCACGTTAAGGATCGATAAAACTAGAAAATATAAGGTGGGCATCTGAGTGGAAACACAAGCAAACGTACAAGATCAAGCGCCATTGAAGTCACAACTATTAACCGTTCTACCTGATGAAAAAGTTTCCTTCGGTAAATCCATCATCCTAGGCTTTCAACATGTATTGGCAATGGACGTTTATGTAGTTCCTTTCCTGATTGCAATGTTAATCGGCTTACAACCGAATCAGTCAAGCGCGTTGATTCAATCTACCTTTATTGCTGCTGGACTTGCAACGATTGTGCAGACTTATTTCTGTATGAAGCTTCCTATCGCGCAAGGTCCATCTTATGTTCCGCTTGGTGCGATCGTCAGTATTTATGCCGCTAGTGGCGGCGGGGAGCTGGGTTGGAGTTCCGTATTAGGTGCCAGCTTAATCGGTGCGGTTCTAGTTATTATTTTGGGCTATGTCGGGATCTTTAATAAAATCGTTAAGAACTTTATCCCACCCATTGTAGGTGGTACGATCATATTCATAGTTGGTCTTTCTTTATTACCTGTTGCTATAAGAGACAATATCTATGGAGCTTCAGGCGCTTCAATCAATCAGAACGTTTTGTTAGCCCTTATTTCAGCAGGTACACTCCTTTTATTCGTGATTCTCGGTTCTATGTTCCGTAATAAAGGATCGATCTTCCGAATTATTTCCGTCATGATGGCGTTAGTAGTTGGATGTATCTCTGCTAACATGATGGGTGTGTTAGATTTCTCAGCGATTAGCAAAGCGAACTGGTTTAGCATGCCTCGTATCGCTTTTGTAGATTTCGGATTCTCGTTCAACTTTTCGGCTATTATCACCATGGTTATTATTTATCTCGTACTGCTAGCTGAAACAACAGGTACCTGGTTTGCTGTCAGCAACGTAATCAATAAACCTTTAACAGACGAACATATTAATAAAGGGGTTATCGGTGAGGGGATTGGCTGTCTTATTGCTTCTGCACTCGGTTCAACACCTGTAACAGGCTATTCTACCAATGCGGGCATTATCTCCATCACAGGTGTTGCCTCCCGCCGGGTTTTCCTCGCAGTAGGAGGATGGTTTGTCCTCTTCGGTTGTTCTGGTAAATTAGCTGCTCTGATCTCTTCCATTCCATCCGCTGTAATCGGCGGCGTCTTCGCTATCGTCTGCGGGATCATTGCAATTAATGGTGTACAGGTGATGAAGAACGTAACGATTGGCGAGAAAGAAATGTATATTATCGCAATACCGATGATTATCACGTTAGCTTTGGTACTCATTCCTGGCGACTACTTGCATTCCTTACCTTCATTCGTGCAATATTTATTGGGCTCACCTATCCTAGCGGCTTCATTGGCAGCGATCTTATTGAATAAACTACTGCCAAGTGGAAAATAGAACGTAAAATGCTAGATCTTAAAACGGGCATCAAATGATGTCCGTTTTTTACTTATTTCCTCAGCTTATTGGGTAATGGAATATGCCTAATTGACTCAATGGGATGATACAGTAACATCCATGGACCTGAAAAACGCATAACCCCTTTTATTCTTTGACGATACTCCGGTTTATAACAATGAATAGGGCATTTAGCACAAGCCGTTTTCACTTCCCCGAACTTACAATAAGCTAACCTCTTCAGAGCATAATCGTTTAGATCCTGACATTCGTTGCAAAGCCCCTTATGGTGATGTTTTTTCTTACAATATATACGAATCATTTTCGTGACAATATCTTGTTCTTTTTGAATTTTAGGACCTCCATTTAACTTTCGGTTCACCTTTATTGTCATTTATGAGCCCCCTTGTAACTTGTACAATAAGATCTCATCTAATTATAGAGGAAAAGCAGTCCTTCTTTTTTTACATTTCTAAGGATTTTTATCATACTACACACCCGAGGCGTTATTTCGTTATACTCATAATTATTTTAGAAAGGCTGTAACGTTTATAGCTTTTTACGGATATATAAAGTGAGGAGGTGAACGGATGCAGGACAACGAGGAATTATACAGGGAATATTCAACCCAAGTATATAAATTCGTATTTAGTTTTTGTCATAATCACTTACTGGCAGAAGAAATCACCCAAGAAACCTTTTATAGAGCTATAAAGTCCATACACAAATACGATGGAACCTGCAAAGTATATGTATGGCTTTGTCAGATTGCTAAGCATGTGTGGTATCAGGAACTGGACAAGCAGAACAAAAGGAAGACTTGTGAATTAGAAGACCTTCCTTTTTCTAACACAAATTCAACAGAAACTGAATTCATTTTAGCTCAAGACAAAATGGAGTTATTTAAACAGCTTCATTTACTTGATCCAAATACCAAGGAAGTATTGTATCTGCGTTTGACCGGAGAGTTCAGCTTTCGGGAAATTGGCGAAATTCTCGGAAGGGATGAAACCTGGGCAAGAGTTACCTTTTACCGTGGAAAACAAAAATTAATGAAAGGAAGATCTTCATGAAATGCGAGATCATTCAGGATTTATTGCCCTCCTATATCGAAAAGCTAACCTCGTTACATAGCAACGAAGAGATTGAAAAACATCTGCAAACCTGCGAAAGCTGCCTTCAGTCATATAACGAAATGACTGCAACAGCAAATCTAAACGTGCCTATTGTTGATAAAGAAGAGGTTAACAAACTTAATTATTTTAAAAAGGTGAAATCAAAAAACATAAAGGTAATCGTCCTTTCCATCTTATCGGTAATCATACTGGCTGCAGCTCTTATTGGACTTTTTGTGATTGGCTTCCCTGTGTCCTCAAAAGATGTGACCATCGATTATCAGAAGACAAAGACTCATTTGGAGGTTCATCTGACTTTGGAAAACGGCAAGGACTTGGTGTTCTCAGGAAAAACCAAATTTATCCGCGATGAAAATAATAATGTGATCGGTTCCGAAACTAGGTATACCCCTAGAGGCTTGATTCACAATCCCTTTGATGATGTAGGAAAAAAAGTTATGTTGGGGACGGAGATTCAAACCGATCTGGATTTTCCAAACAAATTTATCCTTGAATTCAAAGATAAAACTATGACGTTCATTAATGGCGTTTTGGTGGAGTAGACATTGCCGTTAAAATGAAAAAAGACACCTTTTAAGGTGTCTTTACTGATACTCCATGTGGAACTTAGTATCTGTTCATACCTCTATGATGAGCGAAGAACTTGTCTTCTCATCCACATCGTTGCAACCCACTTTTCGCCTTTGATCACTGGCGTACCTGCATGCAAGGTGGACTCGTTTAATTCATGATTATCGTAAAAATATTCGAAGTAGACCGCCATACCTTTGTTAGGACTCACTGTTAAATTAAGCATAGGGAAAGCTGTTTCTCCACCTTCCTCCACATCATTCAAATACATCACGAGCGTACTAATTCGATTATTGCTACTTGCTCGACTCGTTTGAGTGAAGAAATCATGATGGGGTAAATACTCTTGGCCAGGGATATACAGCAGAACTTGCAAGCCATCACCATGCTCGATAGGAATATTCATAATTTGAGAGAATCGTTTCTCGATTCTTGTAACCGTCTCATTCTCCTCACAGAACACACCACTGCTCGTTCTAATCGGATTGACCGCATGGTCTTCACCAATTCTTGAACGTTGCAATCGTTGCCTAGAATATTCAATTAACTCATTACACTCCTCATCGCTAAGCACATTTCCTAACAAGACAACCAGCGGTTCCTCATACTTGGCAAGAATTCGAATCTCTCGATCCTCTGTCTTAATCGTATTTCCAGCATGATCAAATATCGTCCGTTCTTTGTCTGTCGCATTCCCTGTCGTATTCCCTATCATCCTTATGCAGCTCCCAAGTTATAACATCCATCGCAAAAAACATACCATAAAATGGTTTTATTTGCTTGATTAACTTCAGAACATCTAAAGACTCAGAAAATCAGCCTATTGTACGCTTATATAAATCTACAGACAAATCAAATCCCTTTCGATACACAAAAAAACCTTCAACCACATGGCTTGCGGTTGAAGGTTTTCGCTGTCGCTAGCTTAGTTTAGCTGCTTCGAGGAAGCGCTGTAGAATCACGGTCATTTCGGCACGTGTAATGACGTTGTCCGGGGTAAGCTGACCTTGATTGCCTTTAATGATTCCGTATTTAATGTTAAGCGCAGCAGCTGCTCTTGCGGACAAGTTAAGCAAGTGGTGATCTTTGAATGCGCTAAGCTGTTGGGTGGCTTCACGATCGGTAATCGTTGTTTCTAAACCGGCAAGCTTCATGGCTTTCGCCAGCAGCACCATCGCTTCTTCCCGACTTAGCTTCTCGTTGGGAATGTACTGACTGCTATTACTTGTCGTTACTAACCCATAGCCCTCCGCAATGGAGACCGTTTCATAATACCACTGACCACTTTTAATATCAGAAAAGCTTGCAGACTGATCGAATTCATGCAATCCGAGAGCCCGAACCAGCATCGCCGTGAACTCTGCTCGGGTAATTTGCTTGTTCGGCTGGAAGCTCGATTCGGAGATGCCTTGGACAATCAGCTTCGACGCCGCTTGCTCGATCTCTTTCTTCGCCCAATGCTTCTGAATATCGGCAAAGGTTTTAGAATTCTCTATTACGGCATAGGCGCTATTCGTCAGGCTGTAAATAACGGCAAATGTCTTGCCGTTCTCCTTCACTATTCGGGTTGGCACCGGCACAATGTTTCCGTCCTTCGTAATCGTAATGCCCGTCATGATTCTACTGTAGGGATCTGCCGAATTTGGGATAGTGATCGTCCGCTCGACATAGCTGAGAAACTTGTTGAGTTCAATCGTGGTACCACCATGCTTTGCCGATATGTTGAAATTGATCACCGGCGACAAGAGTCGGGCTTCCCCTAACTTATTGGAAACCTGCTCGATATCATTATCTGGCGCATTATTAATCTCGACTTGAATCTCCATGTTGCGCAGCGCATCTTCCGATCCGAAGCTCTTCGCGACGAGGCTCCAATCAATCTGATTAGCGGCTAGGAGATAGGAAGCAAGCTCCGTTTGAATTTGAATATCCGCGTTTCGGTCATTTAGTGTTTTGATAATTTGACTGTTTAAGAGTAGAAGAACACGATCCGAATCATTGTGAACCGGTATGAAAATGAATGGTTTATTGGATAAGGAATCAAGGTAACGCGATAATTTTGCTTCGTCGAAGGTTACCGTTGTCACTTTCTTTCCGTTAATAACGGCAGTTGTTACTTTTCCTAAATCCTTGTGCTTCACACCATTGATTTCAATCTCCAGCTCTGAACCTGAACTTAAGCTTGAAACTAAACTTGAAACTGAATCCGAACCGGATTGAGCGGTCGGGACATTCAGCGTAAACGTAACACTCGTCTGATTGCCTGCTGCATCGGTGACGACGAGCGTATAGTTGGCGGAAGAAGTAATTGTCGCTCCATTTGTGAACGGCTGGCCGTTTATAGTAGCCGTACCCTCATTGAATCCAATCGTTAACGGACTCGTATAGTTGCTTATTCCTGCAGTTAGGCCGGTTATCTTCGGGTTTGTTTTATCAATCGTGAAGGATACGGTAGTAATGTTGCCCGCCGCATCCGTGACGACGAGCGTATAGTCGCCTTCGTCTCTGACTTCAGATCCGCTTACAAATAAATCTCCGTTTAAGGTTGCAGTACCCATGTTAAAGGTGATCGTTCTGTCGGTATTATAGCTCGCTCCGTAAACAACACCGATTACGGATGGGCCAGTTTTATTCATCGTAAAGTTGACTGTCGTAACGTTGCCTGCCGCATCCGTCACAATGAGCTTATAGCTGCCTTCTCCGGAAACAGTCGCGCCGCTCGTAAACGAGTCTCCATTCATGGTCGCTGTGCCTTCGTTAAACGCGATCATTCTATCCACATTGTAGCTTTCTCCTTCAGCAACGCCGGTAACCGTTGGGGCAGTTTTATCGATAGTAAAGTTAACCGTCGTAACGTTGCCCGCCGCATTCGTGACGACGAGCGTATAGTCACCTTCTGCGGAAACGGTCGCGCCGCTCACGAATGGATCACCGTTCATACTCGCTGTACCTTCGTTAAATGCAGCTGATTGGTTCGTATTATAGCTAGATCCTTCAGTCACACCACTAACCGCAGGAGCAGTTTTGTCGATGGTGAATTGAATGGTTGTAACATTGCCCGTCCCGTCCGTTACGATAAGCGTGTAGTCGCCTTCGTCTCTGACTTCAGATCCGCTTACAAATGAATCTCCGTTTAAGGTTGCAGTACCCATGTTAAAGGTGATCGTTCTATCCACATTGTAACTCTCTCCGTCAGCAACGCCGGTAACCGTTGGGTTGGTTTTATCGATAGTAAAGTTAACCGTCGTAATGTTGCCTGCCGCATCCGTTACAATGAGCTTATAACTGCCTTCTGTGGAAACCGTCGCGCCGCTCGTGAATGGATGGCCATTCATAGTCGCTGTGCCTTCGTTAAATGTGATCGTTCTGTCCACATTGTAACTCTCTCCGTCAGCAGCGCCGGTAACCGTTGGGATGGTTTTATCGATAGTAAAGTTAACCGTCGTAATGTTGCCTGCCGCATTGCTGACGACGAGCGTATAGTCACCTTCTGCGGAAACGGTCGCGCCGCTCGTGAATGGGCTTCCGTTCAATGTAGCTGTGCCTTCATTAAAAGTGACCGTTCTGTCCACATTGTAGCTCGTCCCGTCAGCAACACCGGTAACCGTTGGGGCAGTTTTGTTGATGCTAAAGTTGACTGTCGTAACGTTGCCTGCCGCATCCGTCACAATGAGCTTATAACTGCCTTCTGCAGAAACCGTCGCGCCGCTCGTGAATGGGCTTCCGTTCAATGTAGCTGTGCCTTCATTAAAAGTGACCGTTCTGTCCACATTGTAACTCTCTCCGTCAGTAGCGCCGGTAACCTTTGGGATGGTTTTATCGATAGTAAAGTTAACCGTCGTAATGTTGCCTGCCGCATTGCTGACGACGAGCGTATAGTCGCCTTCTGCGGAAACGGTCGCGCCACTCGTGAATTGGTGGCCATTCATAGTCGCTGTGCCTTCGTTAAACGTGATCGTTCTGTCCACATTGTAGCTCGTCCCGTCAGCAACACCGGTAACCGTTGGGGCGGTTTTGTTGATGCTAAAGTTGACTGTCGTAACGTTGCCTGCCGTATCCGTCACAATGAGCTTATAACTGCCTTCTGCGGAAACCGTCGCGCCGCTCGTGAATGAACTTCCGTTCAATGTAGCTGCGCCTTCATTAAAAGTGACCGTCATATCTGCTTTATAAATTCCATTATTAATAATGCCATACACGGTAGGCGCGGTTTTGTCGATCTGAAATTCTATTGTCGTTGAGTTGCCAGCAGCATCCACCGCGATGAACGTATATGTTCCTTCCACACTCACGACGGTTCCGCTGGTGAATGGACTGCCGTTCAACATTGCGTAGCCTTCATTAAAGGAAATCGTCCGATTTGAATTATAAAGCCCGTTATTCGTGATGCCGCTCACTACGGGTTTAACGGTATCAAGCGTAATCGTATCACTTAAAGTTATGATATCTTTACCGTCTGTTATTTGATAATAAACGGTTTGGATTCCTTCTGCATTAAACAACGTCCAATTTTTGCTCGACAAAACGTCTTCCCATTTGCTCCATGTTAGCTGATCGTTCGAAAACCTCACTTGCAACACATCTTCAACATCTGGATCGGAAGCCGTTAAATTCAGCTTCACGCTGCTCGAATTCGTGTACAGTGCGCCGTTGTTAATCGCTATCGATCCAGTTGGAGGATCGCTTTGCGCATAGGTGACGATGAGTTTAGGATGATAGGCTGCGGTGAGATACTCTTTTGAGCTGACGAATGCGCGTGCGTTCGTTAAACTTTCATTGCCTTGGAGGATGAATGTAGCCTGCCGATCAACCGCACTCGTGATTTCGGCCACAATAGGCGTAACATCAAAGGTTACGAATCCGTCATTGGGTATCTGGTTATTGGATTTCCGAGTATAGTTAATCGAGGATTTTTGGGGAAAGACGGCTCTGTCCGTATTATCCATATCGTTATTGTCCGAACCGTACGCGTCTAAATAAAAATTGGCAAGATCGCTTCCTTCTTTGAAGTTCACATAAAGCTGAAGCTCATATTTGATCGGCCTACCCGGATGCGGGAGGTTAGAATCCAGATTGAAGCGTAAGGCTCCTCGGGCCGTATAAGCCCCTCCTTCAATACCTTTGCCAATATATATCCTGCCTTGCATGTCATTATTAAACACTCCAAAATCGCTGTCCCATAACAAATCACTTTCTGCCGATAACGATTGGGTCGTTATCGGCTGATCCGCCGCCAAAACCGGACCCGCCGCCGGTGCCAGCAATCCGACGAATAAAACGGCGATAATAAAAAAGATTGGTTTTCTTCCTTTCAACATGGTCTTCCCCCTTTGTAATGGACAAAAAATCTGAAGTTTTCGTTAGCTTCAGGTCGAGAAACGTAAAGGCCCCGTATTTCGTTATTATCGATACGGATATTCTGCGTCAACGTAGATAATGAAGTACATTGGAAAATAAAGTTACATATTATTGTGGGGTTGGCTACCTCCGGCTACCTGAAGCACCGCTAGATTCACTTGTAAGTTTCCTGCAGATCAGGGTCATGCCACCTTCAGTGACTATCTCCAATCTATATAATAAATCTTTTAAAATGTGATAAGTAGTGACGTCAGTCATCAAATTGTCATATGACATTTTTACATTTTATGGTGTAATAATCCATAACCTCATTCAGTTGTGGATCTATATGGTGGAGGTGAGCCGCAGCGATCCCCTGTCCGAAAATAACACATATCTGTATCCCCTTTATACCTGAACACTAATAAAAAAAGCCCCAAACATATTGTTTGGGGCTTCGAGCTCTATATTAGAGTTTTACGACATTCTCAGCTTGTGCTCCGCGATTGCCTTGTACGATATTCCACCGGGTTTAATATCGCACTTTTCCTTTGATACGTAGATAGCATAACTCCTGCTAGAATGAACAAAGACCCTAATATTTCTACACCTGTGATCGGTTTATGCAGTAATATCAACCCCATGATCATAGCTACAAAAGGCTCTAAATTAGATAATACAGACGCTTTTGAAGCATCAACATGGCGAATATTGTTATTCCAAACCAGTGTAGCTACACCATGTACAACAACAGCTGTTCCGATCAGAAGAGCCCAATCCGTAATATTCGAGCTCATTCGTAAAGGTGTATCTAGCGAGAAGGCAAACGGGACCGATACAATAAAGCCCACCAGATTCGAATATAAAGTAATCGTGAGTGGATCTATTCTTTGTGAGAGTACCCTAGTCATAATAATCATAATGGCGAAGGTTATCATCGTTACAACAATCCACAGTAGTCCTTTATCAAAATGCAAAGAGGATGATCCCCCTTTTACAACGACAAAATAAATACCAATGATCGCTAGAATAGACCCCATCAACATACGGATCGTTAATCTTTCCTTTAAAAAAATTGCCGCTAATAAACCCGTTAAAATAGGAGTCATAGCTAAAATGATTGCAGATGTTGTTGGATCAGCTGTTTGCAGCCCTTTAAAAAAGGACCATTGATTAATAAACACACCAATAACACCTAGCGATAAAATTAGGAATACATCCCATTTACTCACCAGCTTAAAATTCTTTTTGTAAGCCGTTATTCCTACTAGACATAACACTATAAATAAAAGTCTCAGTGAAGTTAATAGACCGGGGGAGAAGTCCTCAACTAAGATCTTTCCAAACACAAAATTACTGCCCCATACGACTACACAAAAAGTGAGCCAACCATAAGCTTTTAACATTTAAATCACCTTTCAATAATACCGACTCCACAATTTTCCCATTACAGCCTTACGCCAAAAAAATAGACCCCACCCATCGTAAGATACGGGGTCTATTGTACTGTTGGTTATAAGCATCGGTTCTTCTTTGTATCTATTATAACCTCCATGGGTTTTTCATGCGCTTAATTTATAGAGGAAAAAATATCCACAATGCGTTGAATGTAACATATTAAGCCTCCACTTTTTTCTTATTCTTCATGGACCCGGGAGCACCCGTGCCAAACTGATAACGGTAAAGTACAACTACAGCAATAATCACTAGGGACATGACGAGAAAAATATTACTGTACACATGGGCAGTTGCATTAGCATTCAAAGGATTGAACTGCACAGCGGCAGTACCCTTGTCGAGCATTTTACCGACCACACTCATGGCCATCGCGCCAGAGATAAAATTGATCATGGAGAGTAATCCCATACCCACTCCTGTTTCCTCTTTTGGCAGCGATCGCGAAATCGTATTGGACATCGAGATTTGCATGAAAGTCTGGCCCACGTTCCCTAATATTAAAATAATGGCAATGAAATATGCCGATAATCCAATAAAAGTAGAGAGTAGGGAGAAAGCAAGAAATAACAATACCGAAGCGACGAACACAAGCACGAAATTACCACGATCATCAGCCAACCTGCCTCCCTTGCGTCCCATGATAGCCGAAGCAATAGCAGCTGGTACTAACACGAAACCAATGGTCGAAGGGGACAAACCATTCACTGTCGCTAGAAATTGTGGTGTCATGAATGTCATGCTAAAGCTCATAGCTGTCGTCGTAAAAGCAAGCAACAACCCAATCGAATAGGTTTTGTTACGGAACAAAACGGGTTTAATAAAGGGTTCCTCAGCTTTCCGAATCCGAATGATAAATAAGGCTAGCAAGACAAGGCCCCCGAGGAACAACCACAGTTGCATCTGTGTGATGGCAAGCAAGAAGATTGCGACTGCTGCAGCTAGTAACCCGCCACCAAGGACATCAATACTTCCTGCCTTCCCTCTCGCATTATCTAAATACTTTCGGAAGAAAGGAAGCGTCAGTAGCGGAAGCAAGGAAAGGACAAACATGAGTCTCCAGCTCCCAAAGCTGGTGATGAGGCCTGCAGCGACCGGCCCCAAAGCATTACCAAGCGCTAACCCAACCGCAGAAGTTCCAAGCGCTCTCCCCCTCTTCTCGGGAGCAAAATAACGGATTGGAATGATCATTGCTGTTGCAGGAAGGACGGAAGCACCGGCAGCTTGAATTACACGGCCCAGAATAATAATCCAAAACTCACTAGCAAGCAGACCTATTAATGAACCGAGAGCGAATATAAGCAGTCCATACGTTAACAGATCCTTCAACCGATATTTATCCGCCAATTTCCCCATGACGATGGAACCTACCGCGTAAACCACCATATAACTGGTCATAATCCAACTAACCTGCGAAGGAACGAGATTAAACTCTTTGCCGATCTCAGGAAGAGCTACATTGAACATCGTACCGTTCATAACCGAGAATATTAGGGTAACTACAAGTATTTTCAGCAGCTTATCTGCATTTTGTGATGATGTATCCGCCATAATCTAAACCTCTTTTCTGATTAAATTCATAATGAACTATAAGTAAAAAGATAAATAATGAGTATCCTCAGTATTATATATTACTGAGGATACTCATTATTTTCTCACCTGTCAAGTTATATCCTTTACATGGAACTATAGCTGGATACGCCTTATAAGAGTATAATATAAAGAGTGTACTCATTAAGAGTGCACACATATTCACCGTTGCCATGAAATTGTGAATGAAAAATTGACAATAAAGTCAAGGAGGCACTACATCCATGAACACAGATCATCCCAAGGCGATAGACGTCATTCACATATTAATGAGATCAACCAACTACATTAAAACAGAATTTCAATCCCAGTTATTAGCGCTTAATACGCCTTATCATCTCTCCGGTCCCAGGTTACGCCTGCTTTCAGTCGTTGCTGAAACAGGCAATATCCGTATGAATGAGTTAGCTGTTAAGTTAGGGATCAAAGCACGCACCGTTACCGATTTTGTTGATGCACTCGAGCAGGATAAGCTCCTCGTTCGAATTCCTGACCCAACCGACCGACGAGCTACACTGATCCAGCTTACGGAGCTTGCACAATCCACGATTGAGGAAGTTCTTACTTTCCAGGATACAGTCGCTGACAACATGCTGGAGAATCTTTCAATGGAGCAAAGAAAGCAATTCTATGACCTTCTATTGCAACTAACCAAAAACAAAGCAATCTCCGATTTATGTGAAGAAGCTAAGTGAGTCGCAGCCATATCGAGGACAGGAACTCACGGCACCCAGCTCACCTCCCCCGGAACTCATCCCTCAGCAATCTGCGGTTTCACCCTTGGCTGTCGATCCGGGAGCAATTGCTGGTTGTTTGTTTCGGAATACGTACGTTTAGCTCGTGAATAGAAATCAATTCTGGTTTTTCCCGGTTTTCGTAGGACGCACCTCGGTTGCGGGGTTTCAGTGGAACGGAAGATTTTGGGTCTACACTGGAATCCTTCACATGCTTCTAAATAAACACGTAAAAAACTCCGTTCTGCTAGGAACGGAGCTTTTGGATCTACGTCAGAGTTAATTATCATTTAACCCTTAATGCTTGGCCACAGCGTGCACAGTAGCGGGTACCCTGAGGAGACAATGACCCGCAGCCTTCACAGTAAAGCTCCTGCGTCATAGGCTTCACTTGATCGTCATGCCTTATCGCCTCATGCGTGGTTGGATTCAACATATTCAATGCATGGAACTCCTCTTTTCTTCCCCTACGAATAAGTGAAAATAATAAATAGATTCCTATAAACCCGACTACAGCCATAGCTCCCGCCTTCATCAGACCCGATTCAAAGTGATAATTCCATAGTGCATGCATCACGACTGCTGCCAAAAACATCTCCATTGCACGTAGCCCTCTCGTCCACGGCTTACCGTCCCCCAAATTCGAGTGCTTATGCATGCTGTTTGCATACCAGATACCCACAGTTGCAATCGCAGTCCATGTTCCATGACCGAATGGCGATAATAATGCTCTCATCCATAGGACTGCGAGCATCCCAAGTGAAGAGGCTTCGTCTATATGCACCCATCCATAAATAATACTTTCCACTGCAGCAAATCCCATTCCTGCTGCGGCACCAAACACCACTGCATCCATCAGAAAATGGATTTTTCGCGTTCGAACGAGCATCACACAGACTAATAATTTTGCAGTTTCTTCTATTAGAGCTACAGACAAAGGTACGTAAAACCGCGAAAAGTCAAAGGAACTTGCTTTTGCTTCAAAAAGCCAAATCCGCTCTAAATACCAAGCCAGAGGGATAGCAACAATTGCGGTAGACACAAAAACTAAACCAAGCCTCCTCTGACGAAAGCCTATTAACTGCTGATTTCTCACAAAAGCTACGAATGCTAGAGGACCCACCACACCTCCAACAATTAAGGCGGCAATCTTCCACCATTGGCTATGAAGGAACAGTGCCAAGAAGGATAAGACAAGGAATCCACCGACCAGCCATAGCAACTGGTTAATCCAATTGTCTTTGGCTTTAGGTAGCGATTCATTATCCTCGATAATAGATTCCTCGCCGAAAGCAATTGTAACTCTCTCCATCAGATGGGGGGTTCGCATATTTAGAAACTCAATGAGTTGTTGACGAACCGGAGCGTAATAATCGAGTATAGTTAAGAATTCTAACTTGCCCATGATTAGCAATTCACTATCTTCTATCGCGATCAACGTGTGTGAGGAAGCCGTGTCTGTTAGTAACTCTGTCTCTCCATAAAAATCCCCTTCACGAAGAACAGTCTTGCGCCGCTTTTGACCGTGAAGTTCGATACTCCCGCTACTAATCATGAGAAATTGATCCATTACCGCACCTTCTACGATAATCTCTTCGCCCTTCGTTACTTTCTTGATCATTGTAATCTCTGCAAGACCCCGAAGTTCAGCATCAGGGATGACCGACCAAATTGTCGCTTTGCGAAGCATACTATGGATCATTCGGATCCGTGTATTCACAAGTACACTCTCATAAAATAGCGGACTCAGCTTCGCCAAATATTCGAACGAGGAACGGTCTAGACGCAAAGCTTGTACTGGCCCGATTGCCGTAACACTAGCTGATCTTTGTACGTTCCGAATAAGACCGATCTCTCCTACTAACTCTCCCGGTCCAAGTTCAGCTAAGAGCAGCGCCTTTCCAACTAAGTTCACCGAGGTGACTTGCACTTTCCCTTGCCATATAATGAAACAGTCCTTAGAGGTGGACTCTTCCATAAGAAGTCGTTGTCCATCCTCTAAAGACATAAGTTTTATAGCGTTAATTACATTTCGTAGCTCATCATCAGGAATACCTCGTAATAACGGATGATCACGTAGAAAATCGACTGCAGCACTTGGTATCATAGGTTTAACTCATCACCGCATATTTCCAATAACACTACTTCTGGAATCTTGCATTTTTTTAATAAAATTTGTCATTGTATCAAAAGCTTCGTTACGTTTATTCGTTAGACTTTGCAGGCGCAGCATATCCATTTGCTGACTATTACTTGCACTATCAATCTGTGATTTGATTTGTCCCAACAGATTCTCAAGTTGCCCTTTTGTTTGCGGTATAGCCATACTCATAGCAGTAAACATGGCCCCCTTGTCATCTGCCAGCTTTACAGCAGCGTTGGCCTCGGCACCTGAAGGAAGCTTCGCTAGCTCTTCATTGATCACTCCTAGCAATTGATTCAGTTTTGAGATTGTTTCATTCTTGGCTTGTACGGATGCGATTTGATCTTTCAACTGATCCTCTAACATACTTGCACGACTCGACTGTACAGCCATCATTGCTGCTTCAAGATCCATGCCCTGAATGTTAACCTGTGTCATACCACTCATATCAACGCTACCTACCGAATTTTGCGTGGCATTTCCATTCAGTGCATCCTTAACAGAGTTATACACCGAATTGTTATACAACAAAGCCCCTCCTACAATGATCCCCAGTACAAAAGTACCTGACATAGATAAAACTAATTTTTTCACGCTCATTTCATTTCCTCTTTTCATTTATGGATGATCATTGCGTCATTGCGATTAACAAATCCAAATATGCGCTTTCTTTGTTAATATTGTTATATCATTTTGGGTGATTAATGGTCTGTAACCCCAATTACAATTTCCAAATAGTCGGACTCAAATTACATCAAGTATATTTCTAAGTCTATCTATGTTGCACACGAGTATTTTCCTCTGATCAATACGTATTAACTGCTCATCCTGTAATCCAAGCAATGATTTTGTCACGGTCTCACGCGCCGTTCCTGTCATATCCGCCAGGTGTTGATGCGTCAGCTTCAAATCGATTAGAACACCCTCATCAGAGGGCACTCCATGCTGTTCTGTTAGACGCAACAACACGCGAGCAATGCGCGTACGCACGTCAATAACGGTCAAGTCTGTTATTAATTTATTGGCATCACGTAGACGATCTAACGCTGTTTCCAAAATGCCGATTAGTATTTCCGGATTACTTTTTAATAAGGGTATGAAATCGCGTTTTTTCAGAATACATAAGGTGGATTTCTCAATGGTTCTTGCAGACGCAGAACGTGCTCTTTCATTTTGCAATAAAGCCATCTCTCCAAAGAAATCACCTTCTCTAAAAATAGAAAGGATTACATCCCTAGAGTGGTTATCTTGATAGATTTGAACAACTCCAGATATAACCAGATAGAGTTCCTCTCCCTCTTCACCTTCAAAAAAGATGGACTCTCCCTTTATATAAGTACGCTCGCTACATAACTTGGCAATTTCAGCTAAATATTCATCATCGAGATGTTCGAAGAACGGGAAATCTCGTAACAGTTGTGGATTCATCTTTAAGAGCAGCCTCCAGTGTATCAATTTATAATTTCTATTAGGCTTCAACTCTAGCAAAAGTTTAGATCTTTAGGACCATTCTTTATTGTAATACTTTTAAATTAAGATAAATAGTGACTGTAGTCATCAAATTATCATGTGACATTTTTACATTTTCTGGAGATTTAAATAAAAAAGAATCAAACGCATGGATCATCGAAAGGATGCTCATGGCTTGATTCTTATTTTCTACTTAAAAGCTCTTCGTAAGGCCTCAATTCTTCTTGTTACACTCTCCTGCACAATTTCACTTTTTTCCGCTATATCATACCCATGAATGGTCCCCTTGGTATAATACACTTCAACCTCAATCCAGGTTCAATTATCGTTAGCTCGACTGTTCCGTCTTTATAGCCTGCAATAACTTGTTTCGTTACATTCACACCTTCAGGTGAGTTGAATTTATTCACACTTCTCGCAATGAGTTTATTCAAAATTGGTAATAACAAAGGATTTAATGGGAGTGTCGTCTTCGCGTAGGGTTCAAAGTCGCTATGGATATTATATTTATCCATTGGATTCCTCCTCTAATAAGTTATTTACTTAAGTACATATTAGCAAATCGTACTAAACTGTCTAGCAATCGTAAGATCAGCGTTAGCGCATCCGACCACGGCTGCGTCGGCATGATTCAAGTAATAAGATCACAAGAAAAGCGACCCTTAAAGGGTCGCTTTTCTAATGCTCCTTTTGAAGCTGAGGCACGTCGAACCGCTGCTTGAAAAGTTTACGAAGCACGGTTTAGAAAAAAACTATCTATTCCAACTTCATATAATACAGATTCGCCGTACTATCCTTCGTAATGGTATGTGCGCCCGCCGTAAGGGAGACAGTGGCAATGCCATTCGTTATAGGATAATTTGTTCCATCCACTTTTATTTTGGTTCCTTCTGTATTGAACACTAGGGTTAGGGTTGAAGCTTTAGCAGCTGTGAACTGAATACTGGTTGCACTCTCGATTTTTAGACATTGGGTTAGGGTTAAACCCTGATATGTCACATTTCCCTTACTTGTTGAGAGATTTCCTTGGATATTGAAGAAGCTGCTCGTTGTTCCATCAGTGGTAAAGTTATGAATGGTTGCTCCCGCTGTCGGCACTGGCGTTGCCGTCGGTGTCGGTGTAGGTACAGGTGTTGCTGTTGCTGTTGCTGTTGCTGTTGGAGTCGGTGTCGGACTTGTTGGGTTTGAATTGCCCCCTACAGAGACAAGCCCCGTTGTGTAGCTTCTGATTGCAGACATCAGTGCAGTATTCAGCGCATACGATGCGTCATCCACGGAATCATTAAATGCCCATGTGAAGTCTCCGCCATTCAGACGTCCGGCTTTTGCCGTAACAACCTGTTCCACATTGCTTACGTTGTCAATATTCGATACGTTCACTCCAGTTTGGACGCTCGTGTCGAAGTTATTATAAGCTGTTCCGCCTTTTAATGCTTTGTATGAGCTTGGGACGGTTTCATTTCTCGACGAGACTAAATAGGCATCAAATGAGGTTGCATTTGCCGGAGCTGTCCCTGTATTAGAGTTAGCGTAAATAAGACTTGAAGCATCAACAACTAGATTGTTATAAGCTTTAATCACCCCTCCATTTTCACCCGAGAACGTACCCTCACCTAAAGCATCTGTACCCTGTAAAGAACTAAGCATTGGGTCTTTAGTATTTCTAAAAACATTGGATTCCACAAAAGCCGAAGCTCCGGTTGTAACGCCGACACCATATTTCGAGACTCCATCATAGAAGTTATTATAGACGTGGACAGAGGCCACTCTGATCCGCGGATGACGGGAGTCCGAATGATCGAACCAGTTATGGTGGAAGGTAACAAAGAATTCTGCAGACTCACTAAGTCCGACTAGAGCAGCTTTTCCGGAATCAAAGTAATGGTTGTACGAGATGGTAATGTACGTTGATCCTTTTTTGAGGTCCGTAGATCCGTCGCCTTTGGCTTGGTCCGCATCGCTCCCTGCAGATCCATAGAAAATATCATTATTATGCACCCATACATTCGCATTGCCTGTATCCATTGAAATACCATCGTCAGGAAATAACATTACACCCAGATTTCTTACTTCCAAATTACCAACATATCTAAGCAGTAATCCCCAGCCGTATGCATAAGCATCTTTTCCGATACCTTCGATTGTAATATTCATTTCCGAATAATTGTTTTTACCTTTGACTTCAAGATATCCACTGCTGTTAAGCTGTCCACTCAGGTCAGCGGCTGTAACTTTACCGATAATTCGGATGGCAAGTGGGGTTGTATCATAACCTTTTTGTCTCAGAGCCAAGATGCTACCAAGACCAACGCCTGTTTGTACAGCGCCCGAGCTGTTGATTTTCACATCAAGTGTTACGGTATTCGCATTCTGAGACGTTATATACAGCACTTGAGCACCATTCTTGAGAGTTCCATTCTCATTATAAGCGCCAGAACCCGTACCAAATGGCGAGCTTGCCGAAAAAGCAAACCCTGATCGATCATATGACGTTACGGATAACGTATTTGATACCGCACTTGCCGTTCCTCCCCCTGACAGGGTAGCTTCAACCTTCATTACATAACTTCCAGCTGCAAGCCCTACAGCATCCGCTCTCCAATAGGAAGAATATTTGCGGATCAATTCATTATCAATCTGTTGGTACCCCGAATCTGATGCGCTTGCCTGTTTAACATATACGTTATATCCTGACGCATTACTTACAGGTGACCATTCCACATATGCCGCTTCATTCCAGCCTCCACTGCCTGTCATCGAAAGACCAGCAGCATGCACTACTGTATTTGTCCATCCACCTGCTATCAAAGAAAGTGCAAGAGAAAACAACACACCAATACTGATTACCTTGGCAATACTTTTTTTCATTTTATTCCCTCCTGATTCTAATTTGTTGCAGATAGAATTGTAACCGCTTGCAAGAAGATATAAAGCTTCCTTTTCACCTCCTGACAATATTACATTTTATGGGACTAAAACATCCTCAACATATCAGAACAGAAATCAGTTCCGATACAATCATTTCCTCATATTTTTCACATCTAACAGTATTCTGAGTTAATGATTATAGGACAGAGCATTGATTCACCCGTACTTTCAGCAATGTATCCTGGGCTCTTGTGAAAATACAACATGAATAGCCACACAGTAGCCAGCACATAATAAAATTTGCAACCATTAGATAATCAAGGGAGGAGCTTTCAATTGAGTGCAAATCAACCAGATAAGAATCTAATCAACACAGTAAAAGAACTGGAAGCCACGCCCGTAAACAGCCTGGAAGCCCAACAGCAGCAGCAAGCCCGTAATGATCGTCGCAAACAAGCTCTGCATGACAGCGACGGCAAGTTCTCAGAAAATGAATCTGGGAACTTCCATTAGAGTCTTCAGCTATGTCCGAACCCCAATAAATCGCACGTTTTATGATCCTTTCCAAAATGAAAAAAACGTAAAAAAGCGACCACGATGGTCGCTTTTTTACTGATATTAAGAAATGCCTTCTCCTGCAAATCATTCTTATCTTCAGTATCCTGATGAATACTCTTTGCTTTCTTTTAAGCGAGCGATATCATGGCCCGTCGGGTTTTGGAAGACACGAAGCCCAAATATCGGTACAACTGCAAAAATGTGATCAAAGATATCAGCTTGAACCGATTCATACACCACCCAGTTAGTATCATTGCTAAACGCGTAGATTTCTAAGGGCAGTCCATTATCCTCTGGCGCTAGCTGTCTGACGATCAGCGTCATATCCTTATGAATTTTAGGATGATTCCTCAGATATTCATGGATATATTCTCTGAATACACCAACATTCGTGAGATGTCTTCCATTTACCTTACTCTCCGTATTGATTTGATGTTCGATATTATAAATGCTAATTTCATTTAATCTTGCCCTTATAAAATCGGACAGGTAGTGAATCTTCTGGAATTCCTCCATCATTTCTTTTGTACAAAAACATATGCTGCTTGTATCGATATGAACGCTTCGTTTAATCCTTCTGCCTCCAGAAACTTGCATGCCCCTCCAGTTTTTGAACGAATCTGAAATAAGGGCGTAGCTAGGAATCATGGTGATTGTTTTATCGAAATTCATAACCTTTACCGTATTCAATGTAATGTCAATTACATCACCATCCGCATTATATTTAGGCATTTCGATCCAGTCACCTACACGAACCATATCATTAGATGATAATTGAACACCTGCCACCAAACCCAATATAGAATCTTTGAAAATCAGCATAAAAACAGCTGATAATGCACCTAACCCACTAAGTATAATCAGTGGATTCTGACCAATGAGGTTAGAGATCACCACAATAACACCAATGATAAATAGAATAATCTTTGCAACCTGAATGTACCCCTTGATCGGCCTAATCTTGGAGACCTCGAATGAGCGATAAATAGCATCAATGGCATTAAGTAGTGCATTAAACACCGTGATAGTTACGATAATCATATAAGTTAAGGCGGATTTTTCAATAAAGGCCTGATATAGCGGAAAGATAGACGCAGAATAATAGATGATGAAGGCTGGCGCGAGATGCGACAGCTTGTGAAACACTTTTTTCTCCAAAACGATATTATCCCATGCATACCGATCCTTACTAATGAAATGAATAATTATCTTCAGCACGATTTTTTTGGCTATTAAATTGGCCAGTACAGAGAGTAGTGCTATAAATAAGACCATGATTATATTCGAAAGATAACCTGTCATTTGTTCGTTTACACCGTATCCTGCTAGTTGATCTTTTATAAAATTCATCATTTCCTCCTGCTGCGTGTTACTTAAATTGTTTGATGAAATGGTCTAGCACTAACATTCGACGTATCGATCGTTGCGGGTGAACTATTATTGCCTAGTTTCAACTAATTGTATTAACCTGGTTAACGCGCTTGAGTAAATTGTGTCATGTCTATGCACAAACCATACCTGCAAATCTCGATACTCTTCAGGCAAACGGTGGGAAGTGATTATGCCCTGTTCTTCCGCCTTGGCAATCGGTGACTGTGGCAGCATAGACACACCAAGTCCAGAGGAAACGCCATCTAGAATAACTGCTAATGTGCCAAATTCCATAATCTGATAAGTGGTCAGGCCAGTGCCTCTCAGAAAACTCTCTGCTTTTGCCCGATGCGTACATCCAACGTCAAAGAACAACATCGGTTTCATAAGTAGCTCATACATTCCGTTTTGTCCCGGCTCAGAGATCAACACCAACTCCTCTTCAAAGGCCGCGATATGTTCTATATCTGGATCATCAACAGGACCATAGACGAACGCTCCATCAAGCTCGTAATCCAACACCTTTTGTAAGAGCGCATGTGTCACACCCGTAGTGAGCGATAAATTAACATCCGGATATCGTGATTGATACTCGGCCAATAAAGGAGTCAGATGAATGACTGCTGTCGCTTCAATGGACCCTATCCGAAGAGGCCCTGCAGGATGGTCCGAATATTGTGTAGTTTTCACAGCCTCGTCCATCAGAGTCAGTATTTTATCCGCATATCCCAGTAAATTCTCGCCAGCCAAAGTTAGCGTCATTCCTCGATTGGATCTCCGAAAAAGGGGTGTTTTCAACTGAGCCTCAAGATACTGAATTCGAGTCGTCACATTAGACTGTACATAGTTCAACATTTGCGCAGCCTTGGTTATGCTCCCCTCTCGAGCCACAGCCTGAAATATTCTTAAATCTCCGCTTTCCATTTCTATGTCACCTGCTTGGTATGATCATTTATGATACTCACAATCGGTTTTGTTCATTTTACTGTATGATTCCCACTCTGTACAATTCAATATAGATTCATTGAAATACGAATTACTGGAGGATTAGGATGAAAGCAATCGTACATGCTGGGATGAACGGCTTGAAGAGCCTGACATATGAAGACGTTGTTGATAAACAGCCAGGCTTCGGTGAAGTAAAAGTAAGGCTGAAAACCGCAGGGTTAAATCATCGAGACTTATTTCTCATAGCGGATCGAAAAAATGAGGATGCTCCCCTGATTATGGGCTCTGATGGGGCGGGTATAATTGAAGCGGTAGGTGAAGGCATAACATCACTTACAGTAGGTACCGATGTAATCATTAATCCGTGTATCGGATGGGAAATCACCCACGATGTCCCGAACGTTCCGGCCATAGTGGGCGGCCCTTCAGATGGTACATTTGCCGAGTCTATCGTCATCCCTGCGCAAAATGCCATCAGCAAGCCAGCTTATTTGTCTTGGGAAGAAGCGGGCGTGTTGCCCTTATCTGCCTTGACAGCCTATCGGGCTTTGTTTACGAGAGGCCGCTTACAGCAAGGTGAACATATCCTTATTCCGGGTATTGGTGGCGGTGTGGCTACTTATGCCATGCTTATGGCTTCAGCAGCGGGTGCAAGAGTCAGTGTCACATCACGAAGTGAAACAAAAAGGCAAGTTGCTCTTGCACATGGGGCAGATCATGCCTTTGACAGTCATAGTGATTGGAAGGAAAGTATGAAAGGAGAAACAGTGGATCTCATCCTGGATAGTATCGGGCCAGCGACGTTCCAACAGTACTTTGATATCATTAAGCCAAATGGCCGGATCGTTACGTTTGGAGCAAGCTCAGGAGATCGAATGGAAATAGCAGCACGATCCATATTTTACCCCCAAATCAGTATCATCGGCACCTCAATGGGAAGCAGTGAGGAGTTTGTTGCGATGCTTCAATTTATGGAACTCCACTCGATACGCCCTATCATTGATAGTGTGTATCCTTTACAAGACACCCTTCAAGCCTTTCAGCGAATGCAACAGGGGGAGCAGTCTGGGAATATTGGAATAAGAATTGATTGAAAAAAGACACCTCACAAGGTGTCTTTTATTTACTCTATATGGAACCGAGGTGTGGCACGGTAAATCCATTAGCCGCCCTGTGTTCATTGCATGCAAGTATTCCACCGCAACGTACCAAGAGTTAGCAACTATCTATCCTTTTACGTGGCGCTAACACGTCGTTTAGCAAGTGCCATCGCTGCGGCATAGCCGGAGCTCCAGGCCCATTGCAGGTTATAGCCGCCGCAATCTCCATCGACATCCATCACTTCACCTGCCAAATACAGCCCAGGGACTAACTTAGATTCTAACGTTCCTTCGATTAGCTCCGTCGTATCGATGCCACCGGCTGTTGTTTGTGCATTCGTGAAGCTATTGGTATCCGTCACTTTAAATTCCCAACGTTTCAAGATTCGATAAAATATTTTCTTGGTTTTCCATGATAGATCCATACAAAGCAAGTGCGGCTGTTGATCAATTCCAGCCTCCTTCAGCAGAACTGGAATCAGTTTCTTGCTGACGATGCCCACAAAAGAATCGGCAACCGTCCGGTGTCCGAAGATCCCCCAGTGGATCTCCAGAAAATCAATTAACTCTTCCTCCGTGCGCTCCGGCATTAAATCAACCGACAATGTCACCGATTCTCCTATTCCGAGATTATACGCAGCCTTTCTGCTGAGCTGAAGTATGGGCGGGCCCGAGATACCATAGTCCGTAAAAAGAATCTCACCAGACTCAGTGCGGATGACTTCATTGTTTACGATAACATGGGCCTCTCCCTCAAATTTGATGCCCGATAGTTCCTTCAAATACGGATAATCCAGCTTCAATTGTACAATGCCTGGCACCGGGTTGATCAGGGTGTGCCCCAGACGTTGGACAAGCGTATAACCGGAGCCGTCCGTTCCCGTTTTGGGAGCGGTAAGGCCGCCTGCACATAGAAAAAGATAGTCGCTAGTATACACAACCTGTTCCTCTGTCTCCGTCTGGCAGGTTATCGCGAACCGCGGATGTCCCGCCGAAACGGTAACATCCAACACTTTATGTTTATAATATACGGGAACATTCCGATCCTCCAGCGCCAGCTTAAATACACCCGGCACCGAAGCCGCCTGCAGCGACATCGGATACATCCGGCCATTCTCCAAGCTTACAAAAGGAAGCCCGAGCGAGGAGAAAAATTCGATCGTTTGGCGGACACCGAATTGCCGCAATACATGTATTGGGAATCCTTCCTGATTACTGTGATACTTGCGTGATAAAGCGGCTGCTTCATCCGTACCGGTGGCGGTGGATTGGTTCGTAATGTTGCAACGCCCGTTACCCGTCGTTATTATTTTCTTCCCAAGCCGGTCATTGCTTTCAATAATTGCTGTATCAATACCTTGATCCCTCGCTGTAACTGCAGCCATTAGACCTGCAGCACCCCCACCGATAATGAACAGCTCGTGGTGCTTAGAAGTCTGATCCTTATACATGTTAATTGATGCATCCCTTTTCCTAATAAATTTATTGAATTGACTTAGCTAGCGCCATCGCGGCCACATATCCGGAACTCCAGGCCCATTGCAGGTTATAGCCGCCGAAATCTCCGTCGACATCCATCACTTCGCCAGCCAAATACAGCCCAGGCACCAGCTTGGATTCCAGCGTTCCTTCGATGAGTTCCGACGTATCAATGCCGCCGGCTGTCACTTGCGCATTCGTAAAGCCATTGGTATCCGTCACTTTAAATTCCCAACGCTTCAAGATTCGATAAAATTTCCCCTTGGTTTTCATCGATAGATCCTGGCAAAGCAGCTCTGGCTGTTGATCTAAGCCAGTCTCTTTTAGTAGGACAGAAACAAGCTTCTTATTGAAGATGCCAACAAGGCAATCCGCCACAGTCCGGTGTCCAAAGGTCTCCCAGAGCCTTTCTAAAAACTCAACTAACTCTTCCTCCGTGCGGCCCGGCATCAGATCAACCGACAATGTTACCTGTTCTCCTCTTGCAAGATGATACGCAGCCTTCCTGCTTAGCTGAAGAATTGGCGGGCCGGTAATACCATAATCCGTGAAGGCAATTTCACCCTGTTCACTGCAGATGACTTTACCGTTCACAATGATATGGGCTTGTCCCTGAGATTTGATAGTGGACAGTGCCCTCATATTCGAATATTGCAGCTTCAATTGCACAATGGCCGGCAAAGGCTCAATCAGGGTGTGCCCCAGACGTTCGGCAAGTGTATACCCAGGAGGTTCTTTTCCCGCATTTGGACCGGCAAGGCCACCCGCAGATAGAAGTAGATAGTCGCTAGTATAAACAACCTCCTCCTCTGTCTCCGTTTGGCATTTTATCTTGAAGCGCGGATGATTCTTCGAAACAGTAACATCCAACACTTTGTTATTGAGGTATACCGGAACATTCCGATCCTCCAGCGCAAGCTGGAAAATATCCAGCACCGCTGCTGCCTGCAGCGACATTGGATACATCAAGCCCTCCTTCAATCTTGTAAGTGGAAGCCCGAGAAAGGAGAAAAAATCTATAGTCTGACGGATGCCAAATTGCTGCAATACCGCAAGTGGAAATCCGGCCTGATTACTGTGATACTTGTGCGATAAAGCAATTGCTTCATCCGTACCCGTTGCAGTGGATTCATTCGTAATGTTACAGCGGCCATCACCTGTCATTAATATCTTCTTTCCAATCCGGTCGTTACCCTCCAGAATGGCAGTATCGATACCCATATCACGCGCAGTAACGGCGGCCATTAGTCCGGCAGCACCTGCGCCGATAATAAACAGCTTGTGGTGCATAGAAGTCTGATTCTCATACATGGTTGGTCAATGCATCCTTTATCCAATTTTTCTAAAAGCACAGAGTCACTTTATTAAATTATAGCATAAGTATACTGGTTTTCATTTATATCTCCCTATTAACTCTTCCTATCCTATGTTTGCCTTTTTTATCCCTATATAGAACCTTAAATTTTTCTTCACGCCTTCTTCACTGCAATCTTTCATTCCACATACGAAAGATACTGGATCTAGCAAGATACTCATTTTTTTGAACCGTCACGCATAGTCCAGATCATACTCTGAAAACATGAAAAAGACACCCTTCATGGTGTCTTCAATAATACTCCATATGGAGCCGAGGGGAGTCGAACCCCTGTCCGAAGATAACGGCACATAAGCTTTCAAATTATAGAATCGTATAAAAATTACTTATCTATGGTTAAAAAAGGAGACTGATCTTAGGAATAACTCCTTAGTATAGTGATGCAATTATATAAGTTAATACGCAAAAGTACCTTTGCCGCTACAGATGATGGCTGGATCCTTTTAATTTTTAGAAGTTGCTAATTCCCTGCAGAATCAAGATACGTTTCAGCTTCTTCTATCGATTCGTACAAGTTTGCAATATCTTTAAACATACGATGCATTTGCGTTTTGTAGAAAGAGGTAGGCGCAACATACACCCATTTGTGTTTTGTAGAGATTCCAGCTTTCACAGCATCTTCACTAGTTGGAGCAAGAATTGCCAACACTTCTTGCTTAAATACCAGGCCACCAGTAATTACAGTCATACCTGTAAACCCTCGCTTAGTTTTCTTCAGTACTTTCGGAAATTGTTCCGCGTACGCAAGGGCATCCTCAACATCCATACCGTCCGATGTTACAATAATTCTGTTTTTGTTTTTAACATAATCAATAGTAAAACTCATGATAGTAATTCCTCCGAATGTTTTTGTTTTTGGATGCTTAATACTATAATTTTATATCAGTTCGGGCTCTTATAGATATTAATAACTTCAAAGTGAATGATCTAATTTTAGATGTAGATAACATGTCTACAATAATGAACACATTTAGTTCCCTATAACTCCTTGTCTACATTCGGTCTACAATCCAACCACTAAACAGCAAAAAACCCGCTATTTTAGCGGGTTTTTCTTATGGAGCCGAGGGGAGTCGAACCCCTGTCCGAAGATAACGGCACATAAGCTTCTACGAGTGTAGTCACAGTTTTGATGTCACCCGAGTATCGCCCCGTAACCGGCTATACGTTAGGTCAGCCTGATTATCTTCTTCCGTTGACCCCAGGCGGAGACCAGACGGCGTATCCCACTACTTGTTAGCCCCTATCCCTGTCACATGGGCGATGCAGGGTAGAAGCACGCGCGCAGTTTCTTAGGCTGCGAAAGCGTAGTTGTTTTGTTGTTTGCCGTTTAATAGGCTTTAGCGTTGATGAAGCGGACGCGTCCCCACTACTCGCTACTCATGCTCGAACTACCCCCGTCGAATCCAAGAACGGCCCCTCATTAAAAAGGGCGCTTCGGATCAAGCGGATCTTCCAAGCAAGAGAGATCCTATCCACAGCTTCTTCTTCAAGAAGTCTGTAACGAAGCAATAATCTTACTTACTCAGTATATCACATTTATCAATACTTTAACACGTAGGTTAAAGGAATTGAAGGTGGAAACTGGTACTCATTTGAATCGTACATTCTTCCTAGATTATCTGGCGATCTTTTGCTTCTCACGCAATACACGCTGGATATCACGCTGAGCATCACGCTTAGCAGCAGAGTCACGTTTATCGTACTCTTTCTTACCTTTACCAAGACCAATTAACAGCTTCGCATAGCCATTTCGCACATAAACCTTGAGTGGCACAATCGTAAATCCATCTCGCTTGGACAAGCCCAGCAGTTTATGAATTTGCTCCTTATGCATCAGCAATTTACGAGTACGCGTCGGGTCAGTAGGGTTAGCACGATTACCTTGTTCAAAAGGGCTGATATGCATGTTGTGAATGTGAATCTCACCGTTACGGATCGTAGCAAAAGCATCTCCAATATTAGCGCGGCCATTACGCAGCGACTTGATCTCTGTACCTGTCAGCACCAAGCCAGCTTCATAAGTATCCTCGATAAAATAATCATGGGAAGCTTTTTTGTTCTGGGCAAGTACTTTCCCGTCTGCTTTTTTACCCATGAGAATCACTCCTTGAATCATATTCATAAGTTAAAGTAACCATGTCTCTCTAATCTTAAACGACATAGTCATCGAACGTCTGATCTATATTGTAACAAATGGAATCGATTGTGCGCAAGGAAGGATCAGGTAATCCTTTCCCAGCCATTTTGACAACTAGTTGTCAGTAAGTTTATCCAATAGTTAACTTTAATTACATTTATTTATAAAAAGTTGTTTATGTTTCTATATTCACACATCTCAGTTTAACTCATACCCTTTTCTATTCACTCTCTCCCTCCGACGCTACCCTAAAGCTACATAAATGCACTTTATACATCTATTTAATATATTTAGATGCTCGATGGTTGTTTAGTTGTACTTTCTGCAGTTAAAAACTCGAAATCATGCCGTTTTTAAGATACTGATCACATTTTAATGTACAAAGTGCAATTAACCTCAATCTCTACTGAAACGCCGGAATTTTAACTGCACATTATGCAACTAAAAATAAGCATCGTGATAACACTGGTTACTTTGCTCCAACCCAAGTGTCATAGTTACAAAAAAATGCTGTAACCTAGCTTCTTCTGATTATTACTCAACAAACTTGTGGTAACCAATAGTCTCGGTCATAAATGAGAATTTCACACTTGAGCAGCGAAAAAGAATTAAAAAAGCACCGCCCCCAATTGGTCAAGCCCCCATTTTATAGACACTGAAAAAAGACCCTAGGCAATAAGCTGTTTCCGGTACTCTACCGGAGGCAGCTTATTTAGCTTTCGTTGTGGCCGATGTTGGTTATAAAATCGAATGTAATCTTCAATTTTCCTTTGTGCCTCATCGATATTTCGGATATCATAAGGATAGAGTCCTTCCGTTTTGAGATGCGAGAAGAAGCTCTCCATAGAGGCGTTGTCATAACAATTGCCTCGGCGAGACATGCTGATTCGGGCGCCAACCTTTGGCAGCATGTCGTGGTATGCATGAGACGTGTACTGGAACCCCTGATCGCTGTGAACGATCAGTCCGGTCACGTCTTTTTGTTGACTCCACGCCTGCTGAAAGGTCCGGAGAACCAGTTCATTGTCGTTCCTAGCGCTCATTTGATAAGCAATAATTTCGTTATTGAACAAATCTTTAATAGCTGAAAGATAGAGCCACTTTTCGCCTATGCGATATTGCGTAATGTCTGTCACCCATTTTTGGTTGGGAGCATCCGCTTTGAAATCCCGTTTCAATATATTTTTCGCCACACGATCTCCTTCGGAAGTAGCATAATTAAAACGATGTTTTCGGCGGATCCTCGAACGAATGCCTAAATCCTGCATAATTCTGAGTACCTTCTTATGATTCATCCAAACCCCATGGTCTTGTAGCAAGAATAATTGAATTTGGCGATAACCGTAGACTCCGTTATACCGTTCATATACCTTTTGAATGAGCGCCTTTGCTTCCTGATCCCGATCTGTTCCTTTGCGCTTCAAGAAAGCGTAGTATCCACTTCTGGAGACCCTAAAGAGTTTACACAGGTCGCTAACGGCATACTCTTTTGCAGCGCTCTCAATGGCTCTATATTTGTGCGTTTCACCTCCTGCATCCAGATTTCCAAACACTTTTTTAGCATTTCATTTTCCCGTCTGAGCTTTTGAACATACCTATCTTGATCGATATATTCTTTACGACGCCCCCGTTGATCTAGTAACCCAAATTCCCCTAGCTCTCGGTATTTCTTCATCCATTTCTTTACCCGCCCTTGGTCTTGAATCTCAAAATGCTCCGTAATTTTCCGGTAAGTCCATCTTTCCTCCACATGTAAACGAATGGCCTCTTTTTTAATCTCATCCGAGTAAGTTTTGAACTTCTGTCCTTTAATCGCCATAAAAATACACCCCCTAGAATTTCATCGGACAAACCAGGGGTTTTATCCAATGTCTATTCTAAGGGGTGCACTTCAAATCAAAGGGGGCAGTGCTTAATTTTGCGTCATAGAGCTACGTAATGTAGCCCAATAACGTTATTTATTTCTTCTTTCTCTTACGAGGAGCTCCGTCTGGAGCGCTGCCTGTAGTGTCACTACGTTTAGAAGCGGCTTGTTCCGACGTCTGAACGTTGCCCGGTGTCACGGATTGACCGATGAACACACCGCCTTTGTTCTTCTTTTTCCGGCGACCTTTACCTGTTGGAGCGCCGCTACGGCCTTCTCCACCGCCAAAGTTACCGCCGCGGTCCTCACGGCTACGGAACTTCGTGCTGCCGTCCAGGCCGCGAACTTCGCCACCGGAAGAGTCAGACGCAGGAGCGCCGTATCCGCCTTTGCCGGAGCCAAAGCCGAAGCTGATGCCGCGTCCACCACCGGCACCGCCGTTGTCACCGCCGCGGCCTCGCCCGCCGCTGCGCTCACGTGGCGCGCCTGCGTTGCCGGCTTCGCCCCCGCGCTCTGCGCCGGTGCTTCCGCCCGGCGCCGCAACTACCCGGCTCGCATCCTCGCCGGAATCACGCCCGCGCTTCCGCTTTCCGCGTCCGCCCGGTGCTCCAACACCGGCCGCTTCGCCGGCGCGCACACCAGCGCCCGGCTTGCCCTTGCCCGCACCTACAGCAGCGCCGGGCTTGCCTTTACCGCCGCGGCCCTTACTGCCCGCGCCGCCTTTACCCCCGGCTGGCGTCTTGAAGCCGCCGCTACCTGGACGGCCGCCTTTGCCACCGCGGCTGCCTCCAAAACCACCGCCGCGATGCTCACCTGGCGCGCGTGGTTTCATGTCGACCAACTCGAAATCGATCGTGTGGTCATCCATGTTTACCTTGGCGACTCGAATTTTCACCTCGTCGCCAATACGGAACACCCGTGATGTGCGCTCGCCGATGAGCGCCATATGGGCCTCGTCAAAGTGATAATAATCGTCGCTCATAGCGCTGAGACGAATAAGGCCTTCGACGGTATTGTCCAGCTCGATGAACATTCCGAAGCTGGTCACACTGCTGACCATTGCCTCGAATTCCTCGCCTACTTTATCCTGCATGTATTCAGCTTTCTTCAGCTGCTCTGTATCGCGTTCTGCTTCTACCGCTACACGCTCACGCTCCGAGGACTGCTGAGCAATGTCAGGCATCCTGCCGGCCAAATAATCATGTCGTTTCTGGCTCAGCGCCCCTCCATTCTCAATCACTTCACGCATTACGCGGTGAATGACCAGATCGGGGTAACGGCGAATCGGCGAAGTGAAGTGGGAATAGTATTCCGCAGCCAGTCCGAAATGGCCTGTGCTCTCCGCATCATATTTTGCCTGCTTCATGGAACGCAACATCATTGTGCTAATAACGGTCTGTTCTTTAGTCCCTTGGATTTGCTCCAACAGATCCTGCAAAGCACGTGGATGAACTGAATTGCCACGTCCCTTCACGTGATATCCGAAATTAGCCGCAAAAGCCATAAAATTCTGCAGCTTCTCTGGATCTGGATCTTCGTGAATCCGGTAAAGGAACGGAACCTTCAACCAGTGAAAATGCTCCGCGACTGTTTCATTCGCCGCGAGCATAAATTCCTCGATAATCTGCTCAGCTACAGAACGCTCACGCTTCACAATATCTACAGCCTTGCCGTTCTCATCTACGATGATTTTGCTCTCTTCAAAGTCAAAATCAACCGCGCCCCGCCGCATCCGTGCATCACGCAGCTTCATCGCCAATTCTTTCATAAGACGGAAATCATCAATTAATGGACTATAGCGCTCCAGCAATTCTGGATCTTCATCCTCCAAAATTTTGCGAACATTGGAATAAGTCATTCTTTCCTTGGTACGAATCACACTTGTAAAGACATCGTGCTTCACGACCTTCATGTGTTCGTTAAATTCCATCTCGCAGGACATCGTTAAGCGGTCTACCTGTGGATTCAAACTACAAATCCCGTTAGACAAACGATGAGGCAGCATCGGAATCACCCGATCCACCAAGTACACACTACAGCCCCGATCATAGGCTTCTTTATCGAGCTCAGAGCTCTCGCGTACGTAATAACCTACATCCGCAATATGCACGCCTAGCTTGTAATGTCCGTTCTCCAGTCGCTGAACATTAACCGCATCATCCAGGTCCTTAGCATCCTCACCATCAATCGTGACAATGTTTAGTCCGCGCAAGTCGCGACGTCCCTGCTCAGCAATTTCCTCTTCTGTGATTGAATCCGGAGCGTTGTCCGCTTCGTTCATTACTTCAGCGGGAAAAGCCTCTGGCAGCTGATGCTTACGGATGATAGATAGAATATCAACTCCTGGATCGTCCTTATGTCCGAGGATCTCAATAATTTCACCCTCTGCCGCTGATCGGCCTTCTGGATAATTCACGATACGTACAACGACTTTTTGACCGTCTACCGCCCCCATGAAGGATTGCTTCGGAATAAAAATATCGCGGTTAATCCGTTTATCATCAGGCAGCACAAAGCCATAGGTCTCCAGATTTTGAAATACGCCAACCGTCTGCAGTACTCCCCGTTTTACAATGCGCTCAACTTCGCCTTCCATACGTCCGCCGGACGGACTTTTAGAGGTAATACGGATAAGGACAATATCACCATTCATAGCTCCCTTAAGATCATTCGCATGGATATATACGTCAGGATGATCACGATCATCCGGGATAAGAAAAGCGAAGCCTTTCGCATGAGCCTGTAACCGGCCTCGCAGTAAATCCATCCGTTCCGGAACGCCATAACGTGCATTACGAGTTAATACAATTCTTCCGTCCTGCTCTAATTCAATTAGTAGTTCCTCGAACTTTTTAAACCCTGTGCTATCTTCTAGAGCAAAATGGCTCACCAGCTCTTCATAAGTCATTGGTTTATATGCAGTTTCCCGCATGAAATCGAGTAATATTTCTTGTGTTATCATGTTCGTCACCCCAGCCCTCCGCGGCTCCAAGCCGCTGGCAAATATGTATGTCTTGTCCTGCTCTGTAGTAATGCCAAGTAAAATTTACCTTTACCTACTTCATACCCTAGTATACACGAAATCAATCCTGCGCATCCCTGTTACTGTCATCCAAAGGTAAACGCAGTACAAAATTTCATTCACACCGAAGGAAAAAGTTTGTTTATTAAGGCTTTACCGTATCGAATCTTATTCTTTCTGCTATGCAAAGAAAAGCACCTGCAGGTGCTTTATCCCCTTTTTATTATAACAAAAAAGCCTTCGCTCCATTCCATTCAGAACAGAGCGAGGGCTTACTGTAGGTACTTTAGTCAATGAAAACAGCAGCTAGAATCGCCATAATGAAGAATCCTGCAGCAAGTCCAACTGTTACACGTTGTAGTACGAGTTCCATACCACGAGCTTTTGTTTTACCAAAGAGATGCTCAGCACCACCGGAGATGGCACCGGAAAGACCCGCGCTTTTCCCCTTTTGCAGAAGAACGACCGCAATAAGACCGACGGAAAAAATCAGGAGCACAACTTTCAAAAAGATATCCATTCACTTCCACCTCCTACGCCTAAGCATCACTATCTATGGTAATTGAGGTTATCACGATACATAAACAGTATTCTTATTTTATCATAGCAGTGCCGGTAATACAACCGCCTAGACTGTTAAGTCGTAGCTTTTCTTGAAAGATTAGGATAAACACATATTAAAAAAAGACCCGCCATAATGGCGGGTCTTCGTACTCTGCTATAAAAGCAGATTATCTTTTAAGGTTGTAGAAAGATTTCAGGCCGTTGTATTGAGCCAATTCACCCAACTCGTCTTCGATGCGAAGCAATTGGTTGTATTTAGCAACACGGTCTGTACGGGAAGGAGCACCTGTTTTGATTTGACCAGCGTTAGTCGCAACAGCGATGTCAGCGATTGTGCTATCTTCGGATTCACCGGAACGGTGAGAGATAACTGCTGTGTAACCAGCACGTTTAGCCATTTCGATAGCATCGAAAGTTTCAGTCAATGTACCAATTTGGTTAACTTTAACCAAGATGGAGTTACCGATACCTTTTTCGATACCTGTTGCAAGACGCTCAGTGTTTGTAACGAACAAGTCGTCACCAACCAATTGAACTTTATCTCCCAATTTTTCAGTAAGCAATTTCCAACCATCCCAGTCGTCTTCGGACATACCGTCTTCGATTGTGATGATAGGATATTTCTCAACCCATGAAGCAAGAAGGTCAACATACTCAGCGGAAGTGTAAGATTTACCTTCGCCAGCAAGGGTGTATTTACCGTCTTTGTAGAACTCAGTGGAAGCAACGTCCATACCCAAGAATACGTCAACACCTGGTTTGTAACCAGCTTTTTCAATAGCTTCGATGATTGTAGTGATTGCTTCTTCATTCGAACCAAGGTTCGGTGCGAAACCACCTTCGTCACCAACAGCTGTGTTCAGGCCTTTGGATTGAAGTACGGATTTCAAGTTGTGGAAGATTTCAGCACCTGTACGAAGAGCTTCTTTGAAGCTTGGAGCTCCTACAGGAAGAACCATGAACTCTTGAACGTCGATGTTGTTGTCCGCATGCTCACCACCATTGATGATGTTCATCATTGGTACTGGAAGAGTTTTAGCGTTGAATCCGCCTAGGTATACGTACAAAGGAATATCCAATGCTGCTGCAGCTGCGCGAGCTACGGCCATCGATACAGCTAGGATTGCGTTAGCGCCCAATTTACCTTTGTTATGAGTTCCGTCCAAAGTGATCATCAATTTGTCGATGCCCACTTGGTCAAGAGCGTCCATACCAATAACTTCTGGAGCGATGATTTCATTTACGTTCTCAACAGCTTTCAGAACGCCTTTACCCATGTAACGGGATTTGTCGCCATCACGAAGCTCTACAGCTTCATGAGCGCCAGTGGAAGCGCCGGAAGGAACGATAGCGCGACCTTTAGCACCGGATTCAAGATAAACGTCAACCTCAACAGTAGGGTTACCACGGGAGTCAAGGACTTCGCGAGCATAAACATCAGAAATAATAGTCATTTTAGTTAATCTCCTTTAAACAATGTTTTGGTTTTGATTGTTGAAGCTTAATCTTAGGTATTGTTTCCTTATTTGCGACTAGCGATCATGGATTGACCAGTCATTTCCGCAGGTTGCGGAATTCCCATCAGATCCAGAATGGTTGGTGCTACATCAGCAAGGATACCGCGATCGCGCAATACAACATTTTCATCCGTAAGGATGAACGGAACCGGGTTAGTGGTATGAGCTGTGAACGGACGACCGTTCTCATCAAATACCATGTCTGCATTACCGTGATCGGCGATAATGATCGCAACGCCACCCTTGGCAACTACTGCGTCCACTACTTTACCTACACACTCATCAGTTACCTCTACAGCCTTGATTGTTGGCTCCAACATACCGGAGTGTCCAACCATATCAGGGTTTGCAAAGTTAAGGATAATAGCATCCTGTCTTTCCGCTTCGATTTCTGCTACGCAGGCTGCAGCCACTTCGTAAGCACTCATCTCAGGTTGAAGATCATAGGTTGCCACTTTAGGAGAGTTGATCAAGATACGAGTTTCTCCTGGAAGTTCCTCATCACGTCCACCACTGAAGAAGAACGTTACGTGCGGATACTTCTCAGTTTCCGCGATGCGCAGTTGCTTCTTGTTGTGTTGCACAAGTACTTCACCCAATGTGTTATCCAGGTTCTTCGGTGAATAGGCTACATAACCTTGTACCGTTTCACTGAAAGTAGTCAGGCATACGAAGTGCAAGTCTTGCGGGAACAAAGGACCCCGGTCGAAACCGCGGAAATCTTGATTCGTGAACACTTGTGACAACTGAATAGCACGGTCAGGGCGGAAGTTGAGGAACACGACAGAATCGCCGCTCTCTACTGCCGTTACCGGCTTGCCTTCACTGTCTACAATCACGCTAGGTTCAACGAATTCGTCGAACACGGAATTTGAATAAGATGCAGTGATAGCTTGCAGAGCATCTGTGTATTTCGGTCCTTCGCCATAAACCATAGCACGATAGGCTTTTTCTACACGATCCCAACGTTTGTCACGGTCCATTGCGTAATAACGCCCGGATACCGTTGCAATTGTACCTACTCCAACTTCTTCAATCTTAGCAACCAGATCTTGAACAAACTTCTTACCACTATCTGGAGGTACGTCCCGGCCATCCATGAAAGCATGGATATACACTTCGTGCATATCTTCTTTCTTAGCCAGGTCAAGCATAGCAAACAGGTGATTAATATGGCTATGTACCCCTCCGTCGGATACAAGCGCGTAAAGATGAAGCTTTTTACCTGTGTTCTTAGCATTTCTAACTGCGGCTACCAGTGTTTCATTATCGAAGAATTCGCCCTCACGGATCGATTTATCGATACGAGTCAAATCCTGGTATACAATCCGTCCTGCACCAATATTTAAGTGCCCTACTTCAGAGTTGCCCATTTGGCCTTCTGGAAGACCAACAGCTTCACCACAAGCAGTAAGGGTAGTATTAGGATATTGTTTCAAGTAACGGTCATAGTTAGGTTTGTTAGCTTGAGCAACGGCGTTACCTTCAGATGTTCCACGCAAACCGAAACCATCCATGATGATCAAAGCTACAGGTCTTGGAGCTGACATCTTACTTCGCCCCCTCAACCAATTGAACGAAGGAAGCAGGCTGCAAGCTGGCACCGCCAACAAGCGCACCATCGATGTCGCTTTGGCCCATGTACTCAGTTACATTCTCAGGCTTCACGCTGCCGCCGTATTGAATACGAACAGCTTCAGCTGTTGCAACATCATACAAATCTTTTACAAGACTGCGAATGTAAGCAATAACTTCGTTAGCATCTTGGGAAGTGGAAGATTTACCTGTGCCAATAGCCCAGATAGGTTCGTATGCAATGACAACTTTTGCTGCTTGCTCGGCACTAAGTCCTTGGAATGCAGCTTCAGTTTGTACTTTACATACTGCTTTAGTTTGATCAGCTTCACGCTCTTCGAGCTTTTCGCCAACACATACGATTGGAGTGATACCGTGACGGAATGCAGCATGCATTTTCTTATTCACGATTTCATCTGTTTCGCCAAAATAAGCACGACGCTCTGAGTGACCAATGATTACATAGTCTACGCCAAGATCGCTAAGCATTACACCACTGATTTCTCCTGTGTAAGCACCGTTATCTTCAAAGTGCAGGTTCTGTGCGCCAATCTTGATGTCTGTACCTTTTGCAGCTGCTACAAGTGCAGGCAGGTTAGTAAATGGGGCGCAGATTACAGTCTCAACGCCTTCTACTTCTGCTTTGCCTTTGATGTCAGCAATAAAGCTTTCTGCTTCAGGAACTGTTTTGAACATCTTCCAGTTCCCCGCAATAATTGGTGTTCTCATGAATTTAATTGCCTCCTTCTATACGTCTTACTTGTCGTTCAGTGCTTCTACGCCAGGAAGCGCCTTGCCTTCCATGAACTCAAGGGATGCACCGCCACCAGTGGAGATGTGATCCATTTGATCAGCCAGGTGGAATTTTTCTGCTGCTGCTGCGGAATCTCCGCCGCCAATAACAGTGTAACCTTCAGTTGTTGCACAAGCTTTTGCTACTGCAAGTGTACCTTCAGCGAATTTATCGATTTCGAATACGCCCATAGGTCCATTCCAGACAACCAGCTTGGAGTTCTTGATAATATCGGCATAAAGTTCACGAGTCTTAGGTCCGATATCAAGTCCTTCCCAACCTTCTGGGATTTCATTGTAATTAACGATCTTAGTGTTAGCATCAGCACCGAATTTATCAGCAACAACAACATCAACAGGAAGCATGAAGTTTTTGCCAAGTGCTTTAGCTTTTTCGATGAATCCAAGAGCAACGTCAAGTTTGTCGTTGTCTACAAGTGACTTACCGATTTCAAAGCCTTGTGCTTTAGTGAATGTATAAGACAATCCACCGCCGATCAGGACGTTATCAGCCAAAGACAACAAGTTATCAATAACATCAATCTTGTCTTTAACTTTCGAACCACCGATGATCGCAGTGAAAGGACGTTCTGGGTTAGTAAGAGCTTTACCAAGAACGGTCAATTCTTTCTCCATCAAAAGACCGGATACAGCTGGTAGGAAATGAGCGATACCTTCTGTCGATGCATGTGCACGGTGAGCCGCACCAAACGCATCATTGACGAACAAATCAGCCAGTTCAGCGAATTGTTTAGCCAATTCAGGATCGTTCTTTTCTTCGCCTGGGTAGAAACGAACATTCTCAAGTACAAGTACGTCGCCTTCGCCTAGCTCAGCAATTTTTGCTTTGACAGCTTCGCCAACAGCTTCGTCAGCTTTAGCTACTGGTTTGCCGAGAAGCTCGGACAGACGTTCAGCAGCAGTAGTCAAACGCATGGAATCTACGAATTGACCTTTAGGACGACCCATGTGACTCGCAAGAATGATCTTTGCACCGTTCTCAATCAAATGTTTAATGGTTGGAAGGGTTTCGCGAATACGAGTATCATCAGTAATCTTACCGTCTTCTACAGGTACGTTGAAATCCACGCGTACAAATACGCGTTTACCCTTTACTTCTACATCACGGACGCTCTTTTTGTTCATGATTAATTCCTCCACACCCAAAGTTGTTTCTAGCAGGAAACAAGAAATACATTTAGAAAGAGCGGAAACAAGGAACTTCTGTTTCCGCTCTATAGATGTTACTTATATCAAGTCAATTACTTAGCGATTTTAGCGAATTTCTCCAAAGTACGAACCAATTGTGCAGTGTAGGACATTTCATTGTCATACCAAGCAACAGTCTTAACGAGTTGTTTGTCGCCAACAGTCAATACTTTAGTTTGTGTAGCATCGAACAGGGATCCGAAAGTCATACCTTTGATATCGGAAGATACGATTTCATCTTCAGTGTAACCATAAGTGTCTGGATCGGAAGCTGCTTTCATTGCTGCGTTGATTTCTTCAACAGTAACGCTCTTATCAAGAACAGTTACAAGCTCAGTCAGGGAACCAGTTGCAACTGGAACACGTTGAGCCGCACCATCCAATTTACCTTTAAGTTCTGGAATAACAAGACCGATTGCTTTAGCAGCACCAGTAGTGTTAGGAATGATGTTTTCAGCTGCTGCACGTGCGCGTCTGAAGTCACCTTTAGCGTGTGGAGCATCCAAAGTGTTTTGGTCACCAGTGTAAGCGTGAATTGTAGTCATCAAGCCTTCAACGATACCGAACTTGTCGTTCAATACTTTTGCCATTGGAGCTAGGCAGTTCGTTGTGCAAGATGCGCCGGAAATAACAGTCTCAGTACCATCAAGAATGTCATCGTTAACGTTGTAAACGACAGTTTTCATGTCGCCAGTAGCTGGAGCGGAGATAACTACTTTCTTAGCTCCACCTTTCAAGTGTTTTTCAGCTGCTTCTTTAGTTGTGAAGAAACCTGTGCACTCAAGTACGATATCAACGCCTAGGTCGCCCCATGGCAATTCTTCAGGGTTGCGGTTAGCAAGAACCTTAACTTCTTTGCCATTGACTTTGAAGAAGCCATCATGCACTTCAACATCACCTTGGAATTTACCTTGAGTTGTATCATATTTAAGCAAATGAGCAAGCATCTTAGCGTCAGTCAAGTCGTTGATTGCTACCACTTCGATACCTTCTACATTTTGAATACGGCGGAAAGCAAGGCGTCCAATACGTCCAAATCCGTTAATTCCAACTTTTACACTCATTGAATAGTTCCTCCTAGAATTCGTTTTATTTATTCAAAACAGACCGTGAAGCCTGTCATGACAACAATGTTAAGTATGATGCAAGATATATGTTCTAGTGAGTTACGAGGATATCTGTAACTGATTATCAATTTCCTTGCCGATTTCCACAGCAGCAGCCTCGTCGGTGACGAGTATATTCTCCTGCCCGAAACGCAGCATGGCATGAATGGCTTTGGCCTTTGGTTTGCCTCCAGCAATACCGATGACTGTCTCCGTCCGAACAATATCTTCTAGACGTAGTCCCATCGTAAGCATCGTATGGACAACCTGACCATCTTCGTTAAAGTAATACCCAAAGGATTCAGCCACGGCTCCCTCACCCTGGATTTCTGAGACAGTTGCCTCATCCAGCTTGCGGCGGCGAGTCATTTCAATGGCATCCCCAATCCCATGTACAATAATACGCGAACTGCGGATGATTTGTACAATCTCTCCAATATTAGAGTCAAGTGCTAGTGACTGGTAGGCATCCCCACTAAGTAAATCAGGTACATGCAGCAACCGGTAATTCGCTCCTACCCGTTTTGCCATTGTTGAGGCAATCGTATTGGCTTGAATCTCCATACTCTCTCCTAATCCACCACGCGCCGGAACAAACCAAGCGTTCTTATAGGAAAGGGATAACGGCGGTGTCAGTTGATCAGCCATATCGGCAAGCGTTGATCCACCTGTGACAGCAACTATATCATCTGTACGAAGTACACTGAGCAGCGCTTTTGCACCCGCTCGGCCAAGCTCACGTTTAGTGAATGGCGATGACTCACAATCACCCGGCACCACAATAACTTTATCCAGACCGTACGTTGCCCGAATTTTCTCTTCCAGCTCATCCAGACCAAACAGGCTCTTAACGACCGGCTCTAGCAAATCAAGCAGTCTACGCCCAGCAGCGCTAATGCGCATGCCAACACTCTCGATCTCAATGAGCCCTTGCGATTTCAGAAGATCCGTCTCGGCACGCAGTACCCGCTCAGTCATATCAAGCGAAGCGGCAAGCGTTCTGCGCCCAATTATATCGGACAGCATGATCTGATGAAGAATCGTGTACCGTCTCTTAAGGGTTTCCATGAGATCAGGCAGAAGCTGCTTTTGGATATCTAATAAATTACGCATACTTTCACTCCTGCAACTTCGTCTTCCTCTATTCCCTTGTTCATGGTCTCAAAATGTCCCGGGTAAACTTTTTAAGTCCCACTCATATTCTAACCAAATATTGCTCGAAGTGCAAGTCTTCCGAGAGTAGAATTCTCAAGCGCTTGTCTTCTTATACATTTATAAGATTGGGAAAGAGGTTCAGCTCCAAAAAACCTGTCATTAACAATCCAGATTCTTTAGCTGAGTGAAATACAATGTACGCTTGTCCACCTTGAAGACAAGGGATAGAGCCTGAGTACAGTATTATTAAAAATATAAGAAATTACAGGTTTCACGTTATATATCATCCTTATATTTCTACGAGAAACGGTTGTCGTCAATAAAGGACGACAGCGTCGTTTCTTCCTGTCCATTGCAATTGCACAGAAATTGTATTATAATCATTTTTGTTGCGCCCGTGGTCCAATGGATATGACGTAGGCCTCCGAAGCCTGAGATCCAAGTTCGATTCTTGGCGGGCGCGCCATTAATTTCACTTTTGTACATAATTTAGTAGTGCCTATACTACTACTTAACCAAAGAGCCGCGTGTCGGCTCTTTTTTTTGAATATAAGTTTGACTTTCTTTGACTTTTTGTTTGAATTTGTTTATCATGTGGGTAATACGGCAAGAGTAAAAATGAATACATTTGAAGAACCAATATCAAGGAGGTTTTCCACGTGAGTTATATTCCTATGGTAGTAGAACAGAGCAACCGCGGTGAGCGCGCTTATGACATCTATTCCCGCCTGCTGAAGGACCGCATCATTTTCCTTGGAACGGAGGTTAATGACGTGGTAGCCAATTCTATCATCGCACAAATGCTGTTCTTGGCTGCCGAAGATCCGGAGAAGGACATTCACCTTTATGTGAATAGCCCAGGCGGTTCCATTACTGCAGGTATGGCTATTTTTGATACAATGCAGTACATTAAACCGGACGTTTCCACCATCTGTGTGGGTATGGCAGCTTCTATGGGAGCTTTCCTACTTAACGCTGGCGCTAAAGGCAAACGCTTCGCACTGCCTAACAGTGAGATCATGATTCACCAACCTCTGGGTGGTGCTCAAGGTCAAGCAACGGATATCGAAATCCGTGCCCGCCGTATCCTCAAATTGCGTGATAAGTTGAATCGTATTCTTGCAGAACGTACGGGTCAACCGCTAGAACGTATTGAGAAGGATACAGATCGTGATTACTTCATGACTGCTGCAGATGCGGCAACTTACGGTATCGTTGATAAAGTCATCGAGAAAACACTGCCTAGCGGTGTGTAAGCTATAAAACAACACAAAGAGGCTGTGCCCTATCCACTTGATGGTTAGCGCACAGCCTCTTTACTTTTCAGACCATCACTTCATACGAATCTCAATTAAATCAAACCGCCATATCCAAGCGCATCGAGTTTCTCAGCAATCACACGGTAGCCTCGGCCATTCGGATGTAAGTGGTCAATCGATAATAGCCCTCTCTCATTTCCTGCAAACTCACTATAGATAGAAGCAAACCCACATACTCGGCTACTGTACTGTGAGGCATAGCGGTTAAACTGCCGCACCCACTCTGTAGCACCCACTACCTGAGGATAAGGATTATACAGTCCCACAATCCGAATGATAAAAGGTCTACGCGTTCCCGTCTTCAATTGGAAGAGGATACTCATAATTGCAGCAAAATTTTGTTTGCATTCTTGCAATGATCTTCGCAGCTCTTTAGATAAATTTTCAGGTTGTCTAGCTGCAGCCTTCGCAGCATGGATTAAATCGTTGCCACCGATGGATAGAGTGATGATGTCGGCTGCTCGAATGGCTTCGCGAGTCATCGCACTCCCCCGTAGCCGCTGTTCCAGTTCAGAAGTAGTCAATCCATTCACGCCCAAATTCGTAGAGGCTACATTAGAACGCAGTCTCCCTTCCGCCATTCTACGGTACACCGGTACAAAACCGTTACCTGGCAGAGCGCCAAATCCAGTCGTCAAGGAATCGCCAATTGCAGTGTATTGATAGCTCATAGCTCTCCCCCGTTCATAAACTAGTTACTCCATTTAGCATATGAATTCGAGGTCATTTTGGTAAGGGGGAGATGTCCAGTGGTGACACTAGCGGTTACGACTTCTCTATTTATTTTACAGCAGTAAATGGGCTACCGCCTTCCGGCAACAGTTCTTTGAAAGTAAAGGGATATTCCGGGAACCCCGCAGCATAAGCTGTGTATTCATACAATTGGAAGAACAGAACGACCTGATCATCCTTCAGATAAAAATACTTTTCCGTATTCAATCCGTTGAATCCTCCCAAATAACTTTCCTCCGCTTTTACTAGCTTGTTCAACTTAGCATTCAACTCTTTTTTGTAGTTTGGGTTAGCTCCGAACAGGTCGCCCAACAGTAGACGTTTGCCATCCTTGAGCGAAAAGGTAAACGCCTCCCGATTGGTCATACCATGAGCGCCGCCCGTATCGCTATACTGTGACATCACTAAGCTGATCACACCATCCTGATTGTAGGTCACCATATATTCTATATCATAGGTATACTTAGGCTCTGACCCGGATCGATTCGAGATATCCTTCTCTGCGTTTGCAGCAAATTTCATGGCACTTTCTTTCAAAATATCATTCATGGCCTGCTGTGCATTGGAATTGCTTAATCCACTAAACTTCGGATAATCAAGCTGGATCAAAGCCTCTTTTCGATCCTTAGCATAGGTCTCTGTGGTTACTATCAACGCATTCTGTGATCTATTCACCACATTCAACCTACTAGAGCCCCGACTCCAATCCACTTTATAGCCTAAATAATCATTTAACAGACCTGATGGAACATAGAGCCGATTGTTTATTAGCTTTCCTTCATACTCTCGAATGTAATAATTGTTCACCCAAATTGAAGTACCATAGCTAGATAACAGCAACTTGGCCTTAGTCGTTCCCTTTCCGATCGTGTATGCATTTTCTTTTTTATCATAAGTTAGAGGTAATTGCAGCACATCACGCATAAAGGTAATCGGAATCCAGACCTTCCCTTCCTGCAGAATACCTGTCTGCTGTGAAATCACCCCGTTCGCCTTTAAAACTATACTTGTAGCAATAGCCTTGCTCTTCGTCTGATCAGAAGCTGCATGACCCGTATCACTGGGCAGCAATCCTCCACCAAGCAATAATCCAGCCGACATCAAACCTATGCCCCATTTGCGTACTGTTTCTTTTGAAATATTCACCATCTAATTTTCCCACTCCTTTCCAGTTTATTAAACCTAATCTTGGAGAATTTACACAAAAAAAAAGAGGCGCCCCCCACTATTACTAGTGGAAGATCACCTCTCCTCTCTGCAATCATCTTGTTCTGCTACTATTTCAATTCATACATTACGCTCAGCTGTGTTGTAACTTTAACTACTCCCGGTTGAACGGATGTGCTTGCACCAGCATCTGCTGCAGCCATTTCCATTTTTAGATTCTGTTCAAAATAAACCGGAGTGACATTGCCATCATTTTGGCTGACCGTGATTACTTGACCCAGGCTACGTTTAGCCGCCTTAGCAATAGCTCCTGCTTTAACATCTGCGTTCGCCATCGCCTTTTCAATCACCTGAGCTTCAAAGGCAGAAGTATCTTCCACGGAAAAACGTGCATTTCCGATATTATTTGCCCCCGCCGCAGATGCAGCGTCTAGCAATTCACCAACCTTGGTCAGATCTCTATAGGACACTAACAGTGTATGATTCGCGTTGTATCCTTTCACTTGCTGTCCTTCTTTTTCGCTATAACTGTAGTTGGGTTGCACATAGAATTGGGTACTTTGAATATCCTTATCTGCGATTTTCCAAGTCCCCTTCAGTAGTGTAGTGATCTTTTGGATTTTAGCAGCATTTGTTTTTTGCGCTTCTTGCGCAGTTGTAGCCGTAGTATCCACACCGATGGACAAGTATACAATATCCGGCTTGATGGACAATTCACCTTTACCTACTACACTAACGACATTTTTCTGCACTTCATCTGCGTAAGCCTTTGCGGGACCTTGGAAGACTCCACTCATGCTAATCCCTCCAATCAACAAACTTCCTACGATCAACACTGAACCAATCTTTTTTACCAAACCTTTCATATTTGCCAGCCCCTTTCATCCTTTGTGATTTGTTATTATCCTCTAGACGAGTCTTTTTGGTAAATGTTGCACAGTTAAAATCTATTTTTTGGTATAAAAAAAAGCCCCTGGGGGCTTTTTAGTCATTCGATAAAAAGTCACTTCAAAAGATTATTGGTTCTCAAGCTCTTCTTTGCTGACGAGACTCGTCAAAGCGTTTACAGCTTGATCCGCGTCTGCACCATCCGCGCTGATATAGATCTCCGTGCCGGAACTGATCGCTAGGCTCATAATACCCATAATACTTTTGGCGTTTACTTTTTTATCGTCTTTTTCCACGAAAATCTCCGACGAAAACTTGTTAGCTTCTTGCACAAACAATGCTGCCGGTCGAGCGTGTAGCCCTGTCTTCAACCGAACAACTACCGGGTGCTTTGTCATGAAACGCTTACCCCCTAATTGAGTTCTCCCCAAAAATTTCACATTAATTTTATATTATTATATCATTATAACGTAAACCACACTAGAAAAAAAGTGACTAGCCGCCTCGAACCTTGTCCGCCAGTTCATCAATCTTACGAAGTCGATGATTTACTCCGGACTTACTAACCGTACCTTTCAGCATTTCACCAACCTCTTTAAGGTTGATATCCGGATGTGCCATTCGAATTTCTGCAACTTCCCGCAGTTTATCCGGTAAGCTCTCCAGACCTACTTCTCGCTGCAGCAGTTTGATATTCTCAATCTGCCGCACCGCGGCACTTATCGTTTTATTGAGATTCGCGGTCTCGCAGTTCACGATCCGATTCACGGAATTACGCATATCGCGCATAATTCTTACATCCTCAAATTTGAACAACGCTTGATGCGCCCCGATCAGACTTAAGAATTCGATAATCTTCTCGCCTTCTTTAATGTATAGAATGAACCCTTTTTTACGTTCAATGCAGCGTGCGTTTAGGTGAAATTCACCAGCCAGATCGACCAGCGCCTTACAATGCTCCTCATACATCGAGGAAATCTCCAAATGGTAAGAGGAACCCTCCGGATTATTAACGGATCCGCCCGCCAAAAAGGCACCCCGCAAATAAGCACGCTTACAGCAGTTATTCCCAACAATCTCTTTATCAATACCGTCGGTAAAAATAAATCCTTCGGACACAATTCTGAGATCATTTAAGATTTCCTGTACGCGACTAGGGATTCTAACGATATAAACGTTATTTTTCTTCAAACGCATTTTTTTACGCACGAGTAGCTCAATATGGACCTGGTAATATTTCTTAAGCAAAGAATATACCCGCCTTGCAATCGCGGCGTTCTCCGTCGAAATGTCGAGAATCACCTTTTTGCTTGAAAGCTGCACAGATCCATTCATACGGATAAGCGCTGACATTTCCGCCTTCTCACAACAGGGCTCACTCTCCACCATCGTCAGCTCTTTTTTTGTAAGGGCCGCAAAAGACAAGGGTCTCACCTCTTTCTGAAAATAAGTACGTCATTCATATATACAAGCATAAACGCCTTCGGCGTCCTTTTGAGGACGGTAAGCGTTTAAGCGAGAAATATAAGAAAGTATAGGTGTAAAACTTATATTTTCTTATATTTTAAGTTATACCCTAGGGTTTCTGTTTATCCAATCTTGCACAAGCTGATAGATATGATGACTAAGCTTATCGGTATCATGCCTTAAATAAGTTCGGAATAACACTAGCTTATCCGCTATAACTTTATATGCACTGCCTTCTAGTACATCCTTGTCGAGCTGTACCGGACGTGCACCCTTCTCAGCGTATTTCGACTGCACCTGCTCTGGAATTTCACCGTCATTCACAATAATATAATCAAATAAATGAATCCCAATATGATCATAAACGGCTTGTAGATGGTCATTTACAGTATAATTATCCGTTTCACCAGGCTGAGTCATTACATTGCAGACAAAAATTTTGATTGCATCAGAAGATACAACTGCTTCTGCTAGCTTCGGAACAAGTAGGTTCGGAAGAATGCTCGTATATAGACTACCTGGCCCCAAAAGAATTGCATCAGCATTTCGAATCGCTTCAAGTGCTTCAGGCAACGGCTCCACATCAGCAGGCTCCAAAGAAACCCGTTTAATGATTCCGCCTGCTTCCGGTATCTTAGATTCACCCGTGATAATCGTGCCGTCCGACATTTCTGCACGCAATACTACGGCATCCCCCGCAGCGGGTAATACCCGTCCACGAACAGCAAATAATCGGCTAAGCTCACGAACAGCTGTGACAAAATCGCCAGATATATCTGTAAGCGCGGCAAGAATTAAATTGCCAAGACTATGACCCGCCAAGCCTTCGCCCGTGTTGAAACGATATCTCATAATATCCGCCATGAGCGGCTCTACATCAGCCATAGCTGTTAATACGTTACGGATGTCCCCAGGAGGCGGCATTTGCAGTTCACTGCGCAAAATGCCCGAGCTTCCTCCATCATCTGCTACGGTAACTATAGCTGTAATATCTAGCGGCTTTTCTTTTAAGCCGCGAAGCATGACAGATAGCCCCGTGCCACCGCCCATAACGACGATACGTGGACGCTGTCTTTGTTCTTCAGCCACTATGGACCCCTTCTCTCATTAGTGCCGATCACGCTCGGAATCCCGATGACTAACGGCTACGGATTCCGTTTCGCTGACGCCCAGCATTTTGCCCAAATATTCAGAAATGGCTACTGAACGGTGTTTCCCGCCTGTACAGCCAATGCCGATAATAATCTGGGATTTACCTTCCCTACGATATTGCGGAATTAAGAAATGAAGCATATCGAGCAGTTTGGTCAGGAACACCTGTGTTTCAGGCCACTTCATTACATAGTCATAGACATCGCTGTCCTGACCTGTTTTTGGCCGCAGGTGATCCACATAATGTGGGTTAGGCAAAAAGCGAACATCGAAGACGAGGTCTGCATCAATAGGAATACCATACTTAAATCCGAACGATGTAATGTTGACGGAGAGTGTACTTTTTCCTAAATGCGAGAACCGAGAAACGATCTTCTCCTTGAGCTGCACTGGTTTCATACTGCTAGTATCCAGACATAATGTAGCTGAATTCTTTAATTCCTCAAGCATTTTACGTTCCAGCTTGATACCATCAAGCGGAAGTCCCTTAGGCGCTAGAGGATGATGACGCCGGCTTTCCTTGTAACGCTGCACAAGCACCGAATCCGTAGCATCCAAGAACAAGATTTCACAGCCAATGGTTGACTCATCTTTAATATAGGCTAGAGACTCGGACAAAGCAGTGAAGAATTCCCTACCGCGCAGGTCAATCACAAGCGCTACCTTGGCGATCTTACCCTTCGACTGCTCAATCAGTTCTGCAAACTTAGGGATCAGCACCGGCGGCAAATTATCGACACAGAAGAACCCTAGGTCTTCCAGACTCTGCACAGCAATTGTCTTACCCGCACCTGACATTCCGGTAATAATGATCAGGGTGGCTCCAGCCGTTGGAGTATTGTCCAATTCGGTCATTAAAGCGTCCCCTCCCTAAATTAGTATATGAATACTCCCTATCTTTTAAGAACGAAGCAGAAGACCTGCTGCACCCACAATACCTGCATCATTACCAAGCTCTGCAGGAATAATCGAAACACCAGTCTGAAGCGGAGCCGGTGCGAGCTTAGCAAACACACGACGAACTTCATCAAATAGAATATCTCCAGCCTTAGACACACCACCACCAATGATGAAGACCTCAGGGTTAAGCACGGCTGCAACAGAAGCCATAGATTTACCCAGGTAGTATGCTGCACGGTTTACTATGCGAATCGCTACTTCATCGCCAGCCTTAGCCGCATCAAAGACTTCCTTCGCAGCAATCTTCTCTACCATTGAGAGGGAAGTACGATCACCACGAGCTACTGCATCGTTAGCCATACGAATAATTCCTGTAGCGGAGGAAACGGTTTCCAGACATCCCATATTACCGCAACCACATTGAATGGCTTCCAAATCCGGCACTACAGTGATATGGCCAAGCTCACCTGCTAGACCTGCAAAACCTTGATAAATCTTTCCGTTAATAATGATTCCGCCACCAACACCTGTTCCTAGCGTATAGCAGACACAATTTTCAATCCCGCGTCCTGCACCACTCCAGGCTTCACCCAGTGCAGCCACGTTCGCATCATTGTCTATTTTGACAGGCTTGTTCCAGCGATCTTCCAAAATGGAGCGAATCGGCACATCTTTAAATCCTATGTTGGGCGCAAGGATAATGATTCCTTCACGAATATTTGTGAACCCTGCTACGCCCGCGCCTACACCTGCAAGCTGATCCCAAGAGTACGGGGAATCCTCCACAATTTGGCGTACATACTTCTCGATATTATCGATAACAGTATCGACACCTTCTGCAGTTCCTGTGGGTCCCTCATAAGTATGCAGTAGCGTTCCCTCAGCATTGCAGATTCCAACCTTAATTGCAGTTCCACCCAAATCCACGCCAACGTAGATATTCTCAGACATGTAACAAGCCACCTTTTTTTATACTAAAATAGTTAATCCTAAGTACCAACTATAATAGAAGCCCCCTCTGTGGTCAAGGAAAGACAACACACCCGGGAATTCCTTATTTTAATACTATACTCTATTATATTCTAAAAAGACCCCCTTACGACTATGTAAGAGAGTCTTCTGACTATATTATTATCTGGAAAATAACCTAAAACACCCATTTATTCTGACAAAATACGCTTTTGCCCCTCCAGTGCACGGATAGGTGCGATATTCTGTGTAAACTCCAGCGTACCCATATACCGACCAGTCTCGTCTCGGACGGCGAAATAACGGATATAGATAAATTTATCCTTGATGTTGATCCAGAAGTCCTCAGCATCCTTACGACCTGCCTTAAAATCTTCCAGAAGCTTCTCCACCACATGAACACTTTGAGGCGGATGACAGTTCTGTACCGTGCGGCCGATAACTGCCTTAGTTCGGGCAAAGATACGTTCCTTCCCGTGTGAAAAATATCGAACGACATCATTCTCATCAATGAATGTCAGATCTACTGGCAGGTGATTGAGTACTGTTTCGAGCTGATGCAATGACAACAGCCCTGTCTCAAAACGGATGAACCCTTCTTGCGGAGCGGCTCCCACTGCTTCACCCTGCAATGCTGCACCTTCCGGCTCTGCGGCACGTTCGGGTATCCACTCCTGCTCCGGCGCCGTTAGGCAGAATCCGATCTCATCGCTCTCCCGAGCGATTTTGACCCATTCGTCTTCCGTCAATTTATCCAGCGACATAGGCAATAAAATATTTTCTTCCTTAAAAATCATTTCATTAACTTCCTTGATGATCTCCGTAAGTTGAACACCAATATCTGCTGCATTTCCGCTGTAGCCGCTGAGCGCTGCTTTTGCATCTTTAATCATACGACGGATATGATCATCCACGCCCCACATTACCTTGGTTGGTCCATAAATGCCGTATTTTTCAAGGTAAGGGAACAACAGATTTTCTTTTCGACTATAGTGTTTATCTAGATCCAGCAGTAAGCTAAGATCCTCCAGCAGCTTAAAGATCAGCTCCTCGCTGTCATTCTTCTGGAATTTGGTAGCATGCAAATCTAAACGGAAGTTCACAAGTCTTTCAATCTCACGGTTTTCTAGCTTGAAGGTGTGGACTGGGTGGCCGGGTTGTTCTTCAGGCTTTGAGGAACGGTGAATTTGCTCAATAGAGCCTTTGAATATTGCTGTATGCACCGAACAAAGCCGCTGTACCTCGGATACTGGAATTCCCTCTTCAGTCATTAACGAATGCTCCATTGCAGAGATTTCCGCAACAGTAACATCACCTACAGCTTCCTCGAAGCGTGCCTTAACCTCTTCAACACTTTTGCCTGCATGCAGTTCTTTAATAATCTCCTTGAGCATGGCTTGGCGACGAGTTAGCTCCGGTACATCAACCTCGCGGTTATTTATCAATTCACTCATTATTGATCTCTCCTTAATGAAAATTTTGATGATAGATTCCTTTATTTCATAATCTCGAAGCCGTGTCGTTCAAATGCTAACTTCACGGTATCGAGATCCATTTTCTTCAGCTTGATTCCTTTGGATAAGGTCATGAAACGGCCAGCGGTCTGCAGCATACCTGGCTTAGCAATGTCCTTAAAGCCCAGCTCTACCATAATCTCAACGACCTCCGGATGCCGGGATACCATCTCGAAGATAGACTCATCCATTCGCAGCATTTTTTCCATTGGACTCTTCTCCTTTATATGAGAACTATTCTCAACAACAGATTAGCATAGGCCGTACAAAGCAATAGTGATTGCAATCACTAAATCAGAAGAAAGCAAGGACCGTTCTTTTAAAGATGGATTATGTAATGTGAAATTAAAAAAACTGCCCCCTACGCTAAATAGCATAAGGGACAGTCTAATTCGTAATAAATTATTTATTATAGCGTTACTCCTGTTTTAAATATGGATATCTCGCGGAAGTTATTCTTCTCGTTATTTACCCATTCCCCACTAGCCACGCTGATAATGTAGTTAATGAAGTCACGCAGAACCTCATCTGGAGAACCATCTTCAACCAACACACCTGCGTTAAAATCGATCCAGTGACGTTTGCCTTCATACAATGGGGTATTGGTAGACACCTTCATTGTTGGCACGAATGTACCAAAAGGCGTCCCCCGTCCGGTCGTAAAGATCACCAATTGGCAGCCAGCAGCAGCCAGAGCCGACGAAGCTACTAGGTCATTGCCCGGCGCGTTAAGAAGATTTAAGCCTTTGTTAGTGATAAGCTCTCCATACTTGAGTACATCCATTACCGTAGAATTACCGGATTTTTGAGTGCAACCCAGCGATTTATCCTCAAGCGTAGTAATTCCTCCGGCTTTATTGCCTGGCGAAGGATTTTCATATACCGGCTGTTTATAGTCCATGAAATACTGCTTAAAGTCATTGATGAGATCAACAATTTTGTGGAAAATAGCTTCGTCTGCAGCACGTTCCATCAGAATCTTTTCGGCGCCAAACATTTCAGGTACTTCAGTGAGTACAGTTGTGCCGCCTTGGGCAGCCATATAGTCAGACAGACGTCCAAGAAGCGGATTCGCTGTAATCCCGGACAGGCCATCCGAGCCTCCACACTTCAGACCAATCTTCAGCTCAGAGAGTGCGACTTCTTCCCGATGATCGCCCTGTACGTTATTGTAGAGTTCCTTCAGCAGCTTTACGCCTTCTTCAATCTCGTTTCCAACCTCTTGGGAGACAAGAAAACGCACTCGATCGTCATCGTAACTACCCAGCATGTCTTTAAAAATATGCAAATTGTTATTCTCACAACCTAGTCCGAGCACAAGAACGGCGCCCGCATTTGGATGCTTAACCGCGTTAGCAAGTATTGTACGGGTATTGTCATGATCATCACCCAGCTGGGAGCAACCATAGTTATGCTTCAGTACGAGCACGTTATCGAACGGCGCAATATCCCCAACCTCTGCCTTAAAAATATTGATGATCTGCTCCGCCACTCCATTCACACAACCAACCGTAGGGACGATCCACAGCTCATTACGAATACCTACAGATCCGTCAAAGCGACGATACCCCTTAAAGGTCAAATTCTCCGTTTTAAAAGGATTGGGGGTCAGCTTCTGCTCAAAAGTATATTCCTCAACCCCTGTTAGGTTTGTCTTCGTATTATGGGTATGCACCCACTGGCCCGGCACGATAGGCGCTTTAGCATGACCGATGGGATAACCATACTTCAATACATTCTCGCCTTCGCTAATGCTGGTTAGTGCAATTTTATGACCTCTAGCAATATCTTCCGTAATTTTAATTTCTTTTGAACCAATCACAATGGTGTCGCCTGCTTGATAGTCTTTAAGTGCAACTGCCACGTTATCAGCCTCGTTGATCTGCAGTACCTCTTTCATAGTCTTAATCATGTCGTTATCCACCTCCTGTGTATTAGTTGTGTGCAGGTCTCTTCACGTACGCTTGCAGCGCTTGCTTCATACCTGTTCTCTCAATCGCAATGAGCCCTTCTGTCACCTTGTCAGTAAGACCAGCCACTTCATTCAGGTCACAGCCCCAGCGATTTGTCGCTGCTAATACCTCGACAGCCAGTGCCCGTAACCCAGTGTCTGTGCCATCCCATCCTCCCCACAAGGAGGCGAACCATCCCAAAATATCCGCATCATCCGCCAGCTGAATCTCTTCTTCCCCTCTACGTCCTTTATAGAAGGCAATTAATGCACTCATTGAGAAAACAAGCTTCTCGGGCAATTGTCCTTTGGACTCTACATATTGCAATAAAGAAGGCAGATCTCTTGTCTTAAATTTCGAGATAGAATTAAGGGAGATGCTCATCAAGTAATGCTGCACATAAGGGTTCAGGAACCTTTCCAATACCGCGTCTGCAAAAGAATTCAATTCCTCTACCGGCAGATCCAGCGTCGGAATGATCTCATCGTAGATTAAGGACTTCACGTACGCCCCAACCTCTTCGTGCTCAATGGCCTCGGCAACCGTATCAATGCCGTACAAATACGCTACTGGTGTCATAGCTGTATGAGCTCCGTTTAAAATCCTCACTTTACGAGTGCGATAAGGGGCCATATCATCCACCACCAGCACATTAAGACCTGCTAGTTCAGCCGGGAACTCCTTTTTAATCCACTGCGGTCCTTCAATCACCCAAAGATGGAATTGCTCGCCGACAACGACCAGCTTATCCTCATAGCCCAATTCTTCTGTAATCTCAGCGATGGTGTCTCTTGGATATCCAGGAACAATGCGATCTACCAAACTACAGCAGAAGGTGTTGGCTTCATTCATCCAGTTTACAAAGCCCTCTCCCAGATTCCACAGGTCAGCATATTTCAAAATAACCTTCTTAAGCTCATCCCCATTTCGGTCAATCAGCTCGCACGGAATGATGATAAAACCTTTAGAAGCATCACCGTTAAAAAATTCAAAACGCTTATACAATAAGGCCGTCAGTTTACCTGGAAAACTGCTCTGCGGAGCATCGGTTAACTTGTCGCCTGCTTCAAAAGCAATTCCCGCCTCAGTGGTGTTGGACACGATAAAGCGCAGCTCTGGATTCTCGGCAAGCTTCATATACTCCTCATGCTGGGCAAAAGGATTAAGCGTTCGTGTAATACAGTTGATGACCTCATGTTCTTTTACCGCTGCTCCATCTTTGATTCCTTGGAGATACAACGTGTATAAACCGTTCTGAGCATTTAGCATTTCTGCAAGTCCGTTACCCAGCGGTTGTACAACCACCACGCCACCATTGAAATCTGTTTTTTGATTCATGGTATGAATCTGCCAATCTACAAAAGCGCGCATGAAATTGCCTTCACCAAATTGCAGAACCTTCTCAGGATATTGCTTGTAAGCTTTCCAACTATCACTATTTAATCTGTTCATATAAACGCCTCCTATTTATAAATGCACACGTGAAACTAATTAAATATGCTTTAAATACAATGTTTATATTATTTTATTGTTAATTTATGCACACGTGAAAATTTTAGTTTAAAATCCTTCACAAGTGAAAGGATCATGCTGCTATGCGCAGCTTTTTGCTTCTACAGTTTCCTAACCGATTCTCTCGCAATAAACTTCGTATCAATGGAGGTTAGCCCGTCATTCTCCAAAGGTTCTTTAATTAAGCTTAGCAGCTTGCGGGCTCCTTGCTCGCTGATCTTCTCAATAGGACGTTTAACTGTGGTAAGCGAAGGATTCGCAAAGAGCGAAAATCCAATATCATCAAAACCAACAATAGAAACATCGTTCGGCACCTGCAGCCCGCGCTCAAACACAGCTTTCATAGCCCCGATCGCCATATCGTCATTGGAACAGAATACTGCCGTCGGCGGTTTTTCCAAATCTAGCAGCTTGCCCATCGCCTCATATCCACTTTGCATATCGTAATTACCATTTCTCATATAATCGTTACGAACAGGGATATTATGGTCAATCAAAGCTTTTATAAAACCGTCTCTGCGTTCCTGCGTGGATTTAAAGCCCTCAACACCTTCAATGATCGCAATGTCTTGATGCCCGGACTCAATCAGGTGTTTGCCTGCATGATAAGCGCCTTCCCGATCATTCGAGATGATATTAATAATGGAGCGATCATCTAACTGCCGATTCAGCACAACGATTGGAATGCCTTGCTGGACAACATGGTAAATGAATTTATTATCTGCTTCACTCTGGCTCATTAGAATAATTCCATCAAAGCGTTTGTGATGAATAGAGGAATATTCCGCATAATCGTCGATCCCACGGATGAACAGATTATACTCTACATCTATGACACTATTTACACCACGAATCGTATCAGAGAAGAAACCAGACGTGGTGCCGTTGGCGATACTCGTGAAGAACAAGCCAATGGTGTATGACCGCTGCATCACAAGGCTTTTGGCATTGTAATTGGGGACATAACCCACTTGCGCAGCGATCTCGGCAATTTTTTTACGTGTAACTTCTTTAATTAGGGGACTGTTGTTAAGTGCTCTTGATACAGTTGTATGTGAAACATTCGCCAGTTTGGCGATATCCTTGATTGTAGGTGCCATGGGTCAACCTTCCTTATCAAACGGGTTTGGCTCTTCCATGTAAGGATATCATAACGATTACCTAGTCACCAATGCCTGTTTCGAGAAATTGAAATAATGATCAGCGTTATTGTAACAGATATTCTCAATCATACTACCCAGTAGCTCCATATCCTCCGGAGCTTCTCCATTCTCTACCCAAGAGCCTACAAGATCACATAGGATTCTTCTAAAATACTCATGTCTGGTATATGATAAAAAACTTCTGGAGTCTGTTAGCATCCCGACAAACTGGCTAAGCACACCGAGGTTAGCGAGCGTCTTCATCTGTTCCAGCATGCCATCCTTATTGTCATTGAACCACCATGCCGTTCCGAATTGAATTTTCCCTGGAATACCGCCCCCTTGGAAGCAGCCCATTAAACCAGCAATGACATGATTATCATTAGGGTTCAGTGAGTACAAAATGGTCTTAGGCAGCGCATTCTCACGGTCCAGCGCATCTAACAGACCTGCCAGCGGTTTAGCAATCACGCCATCATTAATCGAATCATAGCCGGTATCAGGGCCGAGTCGTCCGAACATTACGCTGTTATTATTGCGTAGCGCATGGATATGGAATTGCATCGCCCAATCCAGCTCGTTGTACAATTTGCCAAGGAATACTAATGTGAACCCTTTATATTTCTTTTCTTCTCTCTCACTTACAGTGCCTTCACGAAGAGCTTTGTTGAATATAGCCGTAGCTTCCTCCAAGGTAGCAGGCTCAAACATTACTGCATCCAAAGCATGATCGGATACACGGCCCGCTCTGGCATGGAAGAATCTCACTCTGCTCTCCAATGCTTCTAGAAACTGACCATAATTCTCAACATCCATTCCTGAGACTTCGCTTAGCTGGGCTACCCAAGGCTTGAAGGTAGGACGATTAATCTCAAGGGCTTTATCTGGACGAAACCCCGGAACTACGCTGGCATCGAATCCACTCAAGCTGCTGATTTTTTCATGATATTCCAGAGAATCTACTGGGTCATCGGTGGTGCATACAACAGTTACTTTCGATTTAACAATTAGATCTCTCGCTCCATATCCTTCACCTTGCAACTGTCTGTTCACTTCATCCCAAATCTTCGGAGCATTAGCCTCATTTAGCAAATCATATACTCCAAAGAAACGCTGCAACTCAAGATGTGTCCAATGATAGAGCGGATTCCCGATAATCTTAGGAACGGTTCTAGACCATGCCAAGAACTTTTCATAGTCACTAGCATCACCAGTAATGAACTTCTCCTCTACACCATTTGCCCGCATCACTCTCCATTTGTAATGGTCGCCATACAGCCAAGCTTCGGTAATATTGTTGAACGTCTTGTTCTCATAGATCTCTTGAGGACTGAGGTGGCAATGATAGTCGATAATAGGCATATCTTTCGCATGATTATGAAACAGCTTAATGGCGGTCTCGCTCGACAACAGGAAGTTCTCATCCATGAATTTTTTGCTCATGAGGTTTGCTGCTCTCCTTTATAATCATAATGGGAGTTACGATTAGTTTAACGTGAACATTTTTCAGATTATGATATTTTAACTTATTTATTTCTTTAAATTATAATAATTTGGTTTCTAAATATGTTCTAATTGTTCACGTTAACATTATCTCTTATTGTAAACGTATTTTTAAAATGCGCAAGCCCTTTTCGAAAGACATTGTTACAGTTATTTTAACAGCACCCAGCTTCCTGCTACAAAAAAAGCAGGCGCCCCTTTAAGATAAGGATCACCTGCTTGAATTCATTCCGATTAAATTTAGTTATATTAACTACCCAAGTTTTCGCTCCAGTCATGTACCATTGTGCCCTCAAGATATTTCTCAGCGTCCATTGCTGCCATACAGCCAGTCCCTGCTGCGGAGATCGCTTGACGGTAACGGGTATCCTGTACGTCGCCGCAAGCGAATACACCCGGAATGTTCGTCTCGGTAGTACCTGGATTTACTACAATATAACCATTGGTATCGGTCGTAATCTGACCGCCCAAGAATCCGGTATTCGGCGTATGACCAATAGCGACAAACACGCCGTCCGCTTCGATGAGTTCTTCAAGCCCTGTATCATTGTTTCGAACCGTCAGTCCCTTAACTCCAGACTCGCCGGTTGTTACTTCAAGCGGTGTACGGTTAAGTGCCCACACAACCTTACTGTTATCGCGTGCGCGGTCCTGCATAATTTTTGAAGCTCTGAGCTCATCACGACGATGAACCACGGTTACGCTAGAAGCAAATCTTGTTAAGAAGCTGGCTTCCTCCATCGCAGAGTCTCCACCACCGACCACGATAATCTTCTTGTTCCGGAAAAAGAAGCCATCACAAGTAGCGCAAGTGCTGACCCCACGGCCCACATTCTCCTGCTCCCCTGGTATTCCTAAATATCTGGCAGAAGCACCGGTAGAGATAATTACCGACTCTGCCTCTAATACACCCAAACCATCTACTGTCACTTTAAATGGACGCTGTGAAAAATCCACTGAATCCACCCAACCATTCTTGAATTCAGCACCAAAACGTTCAGCCTGCTTCCGCATGTTGTCCATTAAATCCGGGCCGAGAATCCCTTCGGGAAAACCTGGAAAGTTCTCCACTTCCGTTGTCGTTGTCAGTTGTCCACCTGGCTGCATCCCTTCAATTACAAGTGGGTTAAGGTTGGCACGTGCCAAATAAATAGCAGCAGTAAGCCCGGCCGGGCCTGTTCCGATTACAATCGTTTTGTACATAACAGTGGCCTCCTCACAATAGGGTTTATGCATCAAGAATTTAGATATTTTCAGTAAACGGGGGAAGACTGTCGCTCACACTTCCCTGAAAACTACATTCATCATCGATACGCCGAGCATAACGACTGACCATCGACACGGATACGTCATAACGCTGAGCTACCTCGCGGTAGGTGACTGGAAGGTTATGCATTTTTGCGATCAGATATTCTAAAGCAGCACACCAGCCTTCCGTTTGACGGATAAAAGGAACATCTGGATATATGCTACTCACGAATTGCTTCCAAAGTAATTCAGCATCTTTTTTCTGAACGGCATCAAATCTCCGGTCCATCATACTTACCGTCTGGTCGATGACTTTTTGCCAATCTTCTCTCCATTCTGGCAATCCCTTCAGACGCGCAGTAGGCGTTTCTTTGGCTTCCTGAAGTACATTTTCCTCCGGAACACTACCAATCAGTCGCTGCAGGCTCAGAAGCGCAGCTTCCTGCAGCTTTTCTTCCTGCAATGGCTGTTGCTTCAGAAGTCCTTGTAGAATCTCGGACATTTCTTCATCCTCAATCCAGCGCAGAGCTTCCGTAACCTGAAGCTTCGTATTGGCATCACCGTAGCGAAGTGCCCAGAAGAAGGAAGATCGAAGCAGTGGATTATTCCGCACCTCTTCAGCAAAGCTGCCTTTGTTGTCTTTCCACAGCTTCAGCTGCTCTTGAAATGGGAGCTGATAGTTGTAACTGATTGGAGACAACGCCTTGCCTTCCCCCTGCGCTTGCTGCAGTTGGGCCAGAAAAAATCTCGGCACAGCCGATTCCGGATCCAGCTTAGCAGCTTTTTGCCAGCAACGCTGAGCCTCTGCATAGAGACCGCTATTACTTGCTGCTGCCGCACAGTAATGGTACAAACTGGCGTCACCGCCGACTTCCTCATCTTTCAGCAGGCGCCGAAAATGACCATAGGCGGTTCTATGCCGTCCCAGAATCCCCATCGTAGTGGCCATCTTGAATAAATGCTCCTGGTGAAAAGGAATAGTCGTCTCTAGCAGACGTAATAATCCAGCCAGTTGCCCGCGGTCACCTTCATACTGCAAAAAGATCGCCAAGTTACAAAGTGCGTGCAAATTCCCAGAGTCCTGTTCAAGCACCCGCATAATGCATTCTTTGGCTTTGGTAAAACGACCCATATAGAAATACGCAAGGGCTAGGTTGTTATGCGCCGCCAAGAAGTCTGGCGTATTGCTCACAATCTCTTCAAGCAAAGTTACGGCTTGTGTAAACTTGCCTTCCTCCAACAGCGCTCGGGCCCGCTCATGCTCTATTACCCCTTCCCGGCTTCTAATCCGGATAAGTGGTGCAGGACGATCGAGCTCATATTGCAGAAGTTCCATCAACTCTTCCGATTCGGCCAGAAATTCACCGTTCACATCTTCTTCGAGATAAGTAACAAGTGAGCGTTCTGCCTCCTCATAGCTTTCCATATTGGCGAAGTTGTTAGCCATATAGAAATAACATTCCGTCATTCCAGGATCAATATTCTCCAGCACATGGGTCAAAATGTCGTTAGACGCCTCATAATTACCCATCTCTGATAATACGCCTGCTACGTTACAATGATTTACCGGGTTCTCCGGTTCGTACTCTACAGCTTTGCGAAAATTCTTTAATGCCTTATCATATTGAAAGCGATCCAAGGACCGAACGGCTCTTTCAAAGAAAAAATTGGCATTCAGAGTGACAGGAATAACATTACCATTCTCCTCATACTCTGAAGTTCTCTCCATCATGGAAGCAAGGCACCCCCTTATAAGAAGCTTCCTTTTATACTAACGAAAAAATAGGAGGACGGCGCCCAATGGGGTATACCGGAGCTCCAAACTTAATCGCTATTCCGTTCCCTTTATGGGTGCGGCTATCTTCACACAGTATACCACATGTGACCGCGAGATTCTCAAGTTGAGAAAGACTCTACCACTCTACAAACAGCAACTTTTTCACATAAAAATAAAAAAGACGGGGAATTAAATTCCCGCGTCTCTGAAAAGCTTATCGATCGAACCGCCCTCAAGAATAATACGTGTAGCTTGTGCAAGCATCGGTGCCACCGATAATACCGTAAACCGACTTGAATGATCATCTGGCAGCGCAATAGAGTCCGTAATGACCACTTCCTGAACAGAGGGATGGTCAAGCCGCTGCAGCGCAGGTCCTGAGAACAATCCATGCGTTGCACAGACGATACTGTCCTTCGCACCTCTCTCTTTCAGACCCTCAACCACATTCACGATGGTAGTCCCTGTATCAATAAGGTCCTCGATAATGATCGGTGTACGTCCCTCGACATCACCAATGACATGAGTGATTACAGATTCATTATGGGCTGGACGCTTCTTGATCATAATGGCAAAAGGTGAATCCAGCTTATTTGCCAGCTTCTCAGCCATAGATGCACGTCCGGCATCCGGAGAAACAATGACCAAATCAGACATAGCCTTGGCCTTCAAATGGCTGCTGATCAAATCGAGAGCAGTCAAATGATCGACCGGAATGTTGAAAAAGCCTTGAATTGCCGCTGCATGCAAATCGATAGTAATTACACGGGTTGCGCCCGCGGTCGTAAGTACATCCGCTACCATCTTAGCCGAGATCGGTTCACGAGGTGCAGACTTACGTTCCTGTCGAGCGTATCCATAATACGGCACAATAATGTTAACTGTACGTGCTGATGCCCGTTTAGCAGCATCTATCATCACGAGCAGTTCCACGAACATCTCATTAATGGGATGGGATAGGGATTGCACCAAAAATACGTCGCAGTTCCGGATGCTCTCTTCGTAATGCACGTAAATCTCGCCGCTCATGAAACGGGTCAGCTTAATCTGCCCCAATTCAACACCAAGTCGCTCTGCAATATCTGCCGCCAGCTTTGGATTCGACGAACCGGAAAAAATACGTAATTGTTGATGATGCATAATACCCTCCTGCGGATTATAAATTATAGTTTGAACGGAACAGTGGTACGACGGCGTCCCTCAAATACAGCCAGCTCACGGAAGCCTGTGTGCCAAAGCATGCTACGTGCCTCTTGCAAGCCGTCACCAAGCTTGGCAGGGTCATGTGCATCCGAGCCGAGCGTAAGCGGTATACCGAGCTTTAAAGCCTCCTGTAGCAGATGTTCCGCCGGGAACATCTCAGCACATGGCTTGGTAAGTCCTGAAGCATTCAGCTCCATGGCGATTCCGCTATCCGCTATAACCTTTAAGGTTTCCAGCTCCAGCGTTCTCACCTCTGCTTTACCTTCTGGTGTCTGAGGACCATAGCCGAACCGTTTAATAACATCCATATGTCCTATAATATCATATAATCCTGATAACGCCGACTTCTTTACAGCATCATAATAAAGGCGATATACCTCTAGTTCATCCTTGCCTTCCCAGCCATCAACCTGTCGATAATCCGTGATATCCCACTCCCCGAGAAAATGCACAGAGCCTATCAGATAATCCCATGGGTAAGGAGATAAAATCTCACGAATTTGATCCTCGTAGCCTTCAATATAATCTGCTTCCAGCCCTACCCGCAGGTCTATGACTCCGCGGTAGCGTTCCTTCAGCGTCAGGCATTCCTCCACATAACGAGGCAGTTCAGCCATTGGCATGGCCATTTCAGGGTAATAGCTAGCAGGATCAACATGGACGAGCGGCAAGTGGTCGGATAACCCTAGCTGCTGAAGACCAAGCTGTATCCCACGCTGCACATACTCCTCAAGCTTGCCCACGGCGTGACCGCAGCGCTCATGATGCGTGTGGTAATCGATATGCATCCGTCAGTTCCCTCCCTAGTACTGGTCCCGGCGTGGGCGCTCGTGGCGGGTACTCAACTCTTCCATGATTTCATCCAGCGGAAGCTTGCGCTCCTGTAGCAGTACTAGTAAGTGATAGATCAGATCACTAACTTCAAGACGCAGCTCGGCATTATCTTTATTTTTGGCGGCAATAATCGTTTCAGAGGCTTCTTCGCCTACCTTCTTAAGGATCTTATCGACACCTTTATCGAACAAATAAGTTGTATACGCGCCTTCCGGACGCTCTACTTCCCGCTCAGCAATCACACGCTCCAGCTCACCAAGAACAGCAAAACGCTCACCATCCGTAAAGCTAGTAGCTACCGATTTCTGAGATTCCTTGGCTTGGTTATTCAAAGGAATGTCACGGAAAAAGCATGACGTAGCTCCAGTATGGCAAGCTGGTCCTTCAGGGACAACCTTCACGAGCAGTGTATCACTATCGCAATCATAGGATATGGAAGTAATCGCTTGTGTATTGCCTGAGGTTCCACCTTTGTGCCAAAGCTCGCTGCGTGAGCGGCTCCAGAACCAGGTCTGGTCACTTTCCAATGAGAGCTGCAACGATTCCGAATTCATATAAGCAACCATCAAAACTTCTAGTGTGTTAGCATCCTGCACAACGGTAGGCACCAACCCCGCTTCATTCCAGCGAATGCCGGCCAGTGCTTCTTTTTGGCTAATGGATGTATTCTTTTCTGTTTCGCTCATCGGATCTCTACCCCTTTTTGCTTCAAGTCAGCCTTTAAGTCGTTAATGGCAATCTCTTTATAGTGAAAAATGGTCGCCGCCAGTCCCGCATCGGCTTTCCCTTCCGTAAATACATCGTAAAAATGCTCCTTCTTTCCAGCGCCGCCAGAAGCAATCACAGGAATACTAAGTAAATCGCTTACTGCTGAAGTCAGCTTCAGGTCGAAGCCATCTTTCGTCCCATCTGCATCCATACTTGTGAGCAAAATTTCACCTGCACCCAGCTTTTCAGCTTCCTTGGCCCAGGTCAGAGCACGGATGCCAGTGGGCTTGCGACCACCATGTGTATACACTTCCCATTCACCAAATGCCTCGTTATATTTAGCATCTATTGCTACCACAATACATTGAGAGCCAAAACGGCGTGCACCTTCCAGAATTAACTGTGGATTAGTGATAGCAGCCGTATTAATGCCGATTTTGTCTGCACCTGCACGAAGAATCCGCTTCATATCATCAGGTGTAGAGATCCCGCCGCCCACTGTAAAAGGAATGGCGATTTCACCTGCGGTCTGCCGCACAACCTCAATCATGGTCGCCCGGCCTTCTACGGAAGCCGATATATCGAGAAACACAAGCTCATCTGCACCCTCACGGTCATACAGCGCTGCCAGCTCTACCGGATCTCCGGCATCACGCAGATTCACAAAGTTAACGCCTTTGACTACCCGTCCGTCCTTAACGTCAAGACAGGGGATGATACGTTTTGCTAACATTATTAATCCCCCTTTCCATGTGTTTGCCTAAAACATTTTGATCCCCCTAAATCCCGCTCCACTCACTCTATAATCACTATGTTCCCACGATTCTTGCTCTAGCAGGACGACGGGCTCGCGACAACCGCAAGACCACATTCATTTAGGCGATCTGTGGGCTCGCGCTCATGATATAATCGGTTCATTTAGTTGCACAATGTGCAGTTATTTGACCGTCCATCCAGCAAACTAGGCATTTAACTGCATTTCGTACAATTAAATCTGGGAATGAACTTAAATATAAGCTCAACTCTCATTTATAGCTGCACGAAATACAATTAAATTAGCAAACACGCTCATAATTGGAATAATAGTTGTATGAAGTACACTTATATCATCCCTCTGAGGAATAATGTCCGGTTCTACTAACTTAGTCGCTCGGCAGCTGGTGGCTTATAAGCCTAGTTCAGCGTTCTATTGCGCAAAATATAACAAAAACCAAAAATAAGACTTTTCACAGAGTAAGAACGAGTTAATTAGTCAGGTTCGTCAACTAACGCACATACTCAGCACTATTTCTGCCCGAGCGCCTGCAAAGCTTTGGAAAGATCAATATTGCCCGTGTACAACGCCTTGCCAACAATAGCTCCGCCCACACCGCTGCCGCTGTGTACATTCAGACGTAACAGATCATCAAGACTGGTGACTCCGCCGGAGGCGATCACCGTTTTACCGCTGATCTTCGCCATGGACACAATGCCCTCCACGTTCGGACCCTGCATCATCCCGTCGCGGGAGATGTCGGTGTAAATAAACGTCTCGGCTCCTTTTGCAGCCAGTTCCTTAGCCAGATCCTCAGCACGTACCTCAGAGGTGTTCAACCAGCCATGTGTCGCAACATAACCGTTGCGCGCATCAATGCCGATAGCTACTTTATCACCGTATTTAGCCAATACCGCTTCAGTAAAAGCATGATCGTTAATCGCAGCAGTTCCGATAATAACCCGACTAACACCAAGCCCAAGCAATTTGTCCACGTCCGCAAGATTACGAAGGCCACCGCCCACCTGAACAGGCACATTAGCATTAGCAGCAATAGCGCCGATAATCGCATCATTCACAGGATGACCTGCTTTCGCGCCATCTAAGTCCACCAGATGAATGAACTTTCCGCCCTGCTCTTCCCATGATTTTGCCACCTCCAGTGGGCTATCATTGTATATCGTTTCCTGACTGTAATCCCCCTGCTGCAGCCTGACACATTTTCCATCCCTGATATCAATCGCCGGATATACAATAAAAGAAGACATTTGGCGCTCCCCACTTTCGTTACATTATATTTATAGCGCGGCTTACGCCCGCTCTCCCTTTAATTTCAAAAAATTTCCCAGCAGCTTGATTCCCAGCTCCCCACTTTTTTCAGGATGGAACTGCATGCCGAACACATTATCTTGCCCCACAATAGCTGTGACTGGGTAACCATAATCGGTGACTGCCAGCAGATCACTCTCATTCGCTACAAGCGCGTGATAAGAGTGCACAAAGTACACATGACCCTCATCAAGATCTGCAAAAAGCGGACTTAGCGGCTGCCTAAAGCTCAGCTTGTTCCAACCCATATGCGGTACCTTATAGCCATCTCTAGGAGCGAAACGCACCACCGAGCCTGAGAGAATATCAAGTCCCTCATGGCTGCCATGCTCTTCACTGCTGCTAAACAGTAGTTGCATACCAAGACAGATTCCTAGCAGCGGCTGGGTTCCGGCAGCTACCTGTTTGACCACACGATCCAAACCACTTTCCCGCAGCTGCTCCATCGCATCGCCAAATGCACCGACACCAGGCAGAATGACACTATCAGCAGCGAGAATTTGCTCGGCTTCCCCCGTCACTACACACTCATAACCGAGACGTTCTACCGCCTTGCTCACACTGTGCAGGTTGCCCATGCCATAATCGACGATTGCAACAGTCATGCTACAGCACTCCCTTCGTAGAAGGCACACCCTTCACACGTGGATCAATCAGTGTCGCTTCATCGAGTGCCCGTCCGAGCGCCTTGAATACAGCCTCAATCATGTGATGTGTGTTAGAACCGTAGTGTACGATCACATGCAGCGTAATCCGAGCTTCCAGCGCGAACTTCCATAAGAATTCCTGAACAAGCTCCGTCGAAAAGCTGCCCACCTGCTGTGAAGGATACGTTGCGCGATATTCAAAGTGTGGGCGATTGCTGATATCGATCACAACCTGCGCCAACGCCTCATCCATCGGTACAAAAACACTCGCATAACGTTTGATTCCCTTTTTATCACCCAGTGCTTCGTGCAGCGCTTGACCTAGGCAGATCCCGATGTCTTCAACCGTGTGGTGATCATCAATTTCGATATCTCCCCGCGCCTGTACTGACAGGTCAAACTGGCCGTGCTTCGTAAATAGGTCCAGCATATGATTCAGAAATGGAACATCCGTCTCCAGCTCGGAAACTCCACTTCCATCTACGTTAAGAGACAGCTTGATATCCGTCTCGTTTGTTTTACGGCTTAATCCTGCTTGGCGCAAGGCCTGTTCATTATTGTTCTCCATATCCGTCTCCACCTTTTCCTTCGTTCTTGAGTCGAATCTCAATGGCTCGTGCGTGGCCTTCTAACCCTTCGCGACGCGCCAGCTCTATAATGGTCTTTCCATCCCGCAGGAGGGCTTCTTTACTGTAATAGATCAGACTTGATTTCTTTATAAAATCATCCACATCCACTGGCGATGAGAAGCGTGCCGTACCATTGGTCGGGATAATATGATTCGGTCCGGCAAAATAGTCGCCCACAGGCTCCGAGCTATACGCTCCCAGGAAGATCGCTCCAGCATTCTCGATGCTGCCCACAAGGCCCATTGGATCCTCGACAACGATCTCTAGATGCTCTGGTGCCAAACGATTCACTACGGAGATTCCCTCCTCCATAGATTCCACAACAATGATCGCACCGTAATTTTCTACGGATGAACGGGCGATCGCCTGTCGCGGCAGCTCCTGTAGCTGACGCTCCACTTCAGCAGCCACGCTATCCGCCAAGCTCTGCGATGGCGTGACTAGAATCGCCGAGGCCATCTCGTCATGCTCGGCCTGCGAGAGCAGATCCGCTGCGACATAGGCCGGCTCAGCGGTCTCATCTGCGAGCACGACAATTTCGCTTGGTCCCGCGATACTGTCGATGTCCACGGCACCATATACCTCGCGTTTCGCTAGCGCAACGTATATATTGCCGGGCCCACATATCTTATCTACCGGCGCTATGCTCTCCGTCCCAAAAGCCAAAGCAGCTACCGCCTGCGCTCCGCCCACACGGTAGATTTCATTCACCCCTGCTTCTGCAGCAGCAACCAGGATGTAAGGATCAATCCCTTCTTTGCCGCCGGTGGATGGCGGGGTTACCATAACGATCTCCGGCACGCCTGCGATCTGTGCAGGGATCACGTTCATCAGCACCGAGGAAGGATAAGCTGCCTTACCACCAGGAACATATACCCCTACCCGCTTCAGCGGACGAATAATCTGTCCCAGAATCGTGCCATCGGGCTGAAGATCCATCCACGAATTCCGTTTCTGTCTAGCATGAAAAGCCCGGATATTTGCTGCAGCCGCTTGAATAGCGGATACGAAAGATTCTTCTACCCGGCCATACGCCGCCTGAAGCTCTTCCGGCGTTACCCGCAGCTGATTCGGCGTGAGCGTGACCCGATCAAATTGCTCCGTGTAGCGAAGAAGCGCCGTGTCTCCTTCTTTTTTAATCGCGAATACAATTTCCTTTACCGCCTGATTTTGCTCTGGCGTTCCATACTCGACTTCTCGCTCTAGCTTAAAATCCTTGCTCGATACAACCTTCATCGCCGGTTCCTCCCTTTACCCCTTAACATCTGTCACCTACCGCAAATTTGGTTCCCCTATAACCGCCTGTAGTCGGTCACACAGCTGCTGTATCTCTTCATTTTTCATCCGATAGCTCACACGATTGGCCACAAGACGGCTCGTAATTTCGAATATGCTCTTCATTTCAATTAATCCGTTATCCCGCAGCGTTTGGCCCGTCTCTACCATATCCACGATACGATCAGCGAGACCAATCAGCGGCGCAAGCTCAATTGAACCATTCAGCTTCACGACTTCAACCTGCTGTCCCTGTTCCCGGAAATACTTTGATGCCACATTCGGATATTTCGTAGCTACACGCTGCTGAATCCCCGGCTGCCAGTTCGGCAATCCAATGATCGACATCCGGCATCGAGCGATGCCAAGATCAAGCAGCTCATATACATCACGATCTTCCTCCAGCAATACGTCCTTGCCCACGATTCCAATGTCGGCCACACCATATTCTACATATGTAGGTACATCTACTGGTTTAGCTAATATAAACTCCATGCCTGCCTCAGGCAGCGGAATAACAAGCTTGCGGGATGCCTCACCATCCGGTGGAATCGGGAGACCTGCCTGGCGGAACAGCTCAGCAGCCTTTTCATAAATCCGACCTTTTGGCATAGCGACCTTCAAAATCTGTGCCATCGTTAAGTTGCCTCCTTTTCCATTTCCATACAAAATTTATCTTAACCGCTCATTCTTGCTAGCGATATCTCAGCCATGCTCACTTACAAAAGATACAAAGGTATAGATTTCGCCGTACCGCATACCATCTGCTTCGATCGTATCCGTATCTAGACGCTTCACCGTTTCAAGCTCTTCTGGACCTGCTGCCAGTCTAGTCACTACTGCGTGCCCTTCCGACCGTAAGCGTGTTGCCTCTTCCAGACCTTCTTTTCTGCGAGTAGCATCATATTGGATCAAGATAGGCAGCTCTTCCTCTTCGCTCGATCCAGCCACACCATCGAGGATACGATTCGTTTTTAAAGAAAAACCTGTAGAAGGGATCGGACGTCCAAACTGCTGAAGGAGATTATCATATCTGCCTCCACTACATACCGGAAACCCTAATTCCGCTGCATAGCCTTCGAAAGTCATCCCTGTATAATAAGAGAAGTCCCCGATCATCGTCAGATCGATCAGCACATGCTGTGATACGCCGTAAGAGACCAGTACCTCCCACACCTTGCATAAATGATCTATCGAATAACGGGCAAGCGGATGATCGCTAAGCTCCAGCGCCTGTCCACAAATCTCCTTACCTCCACGCAAACGTAACAGTCCATCCAGTTCATTCTTCTGAGCTTCCGTCAGATCCAGCCGGCGTAAGGTCTCCCGAAAAGAGACGTAGTCACGGCCCAACAAATGGCTTTTGAGCTCCTCCTGAGCCTCCGGCAATTGTGGAAGTGCCTCTTGAAATAATCCATTCAGAAAGCCTACATGCCCCATAGCGATTTTAAAAGACTTCACACCCGCAGCCTGCAAAGATGAAATTGCGAGCGCCACTACTTCAGCATCAGCCTCAGGTGAATCGTCACCTACCAGCTCGACCCCTGTCTGGAAAAACTCCGCTTCCCGCCCTGCTTCTTCCTCAATGGCACGGAAAACATTAGCGTGATAGGACAACCGCAATGGCAATGGCTCATCCTTTAATAAAGATGCCACAACACGGGCAACCGGAGCTGTCATTTCAGAACGAAGCACTAGCGCCTGACCACGATTGTTGAGCAATTTATAAAGCTTTTGGTCGGACGTAGAGCTAGCCACGCCAACTGTATCGTAATATTCTAGCGTCGGAGTCATCATTTGCTGATAACCCCAGCGACTCATGCAATGCAGTACATCATTCTCAATTTTGCGTAATTTCGTTACGGCCCGGGGCAGATAGTCCCGAACGCCAGACGGCTTCTCAAATCCCTTTGGTTTGGACATCTTCATTGTTCACCTCGTCAGTTATCATTAGATACTGTTTATATTTACTTTACTATGGTAAAGTGGTAGCAAATTAAAGTATTTTCAATATCGTATCATGGTCACTGCTTTTTCGTCAATCTAACGGGGTAAAGCTATGACTTCAATTCTAATGCTTGTATGCTTAAAGCTTGTCTACCTAGGTTGAATTGTTCACAAAGAAAATCTAAATCAAACACTTATGTACTTCGAACCAATACTTGGGAATCCCTTTATTTTGCCTCCACGTTTATCCAATACTATAATGAGCTAATATGATTGTACTTCATAATTCTGTAATTAGTGTTCTAAAAATCTACTTACAACTAGAAAGAAGGGCTAATGCGTGACTAAATCCTATATGATTGGCGTTGATATTGGAACTACAAGTACCAAAGCAGTTCTCTTCGAGGAAAAAGGAGCCATAGCTGCACAAGCTAATGTAGGATATCCCTTACATCAGCCCTCACCCTCAATAGCGGAGCAGGACCCAGAACAAATCCTGAGTGCAGTCTTCCATACTATCTCTAAAGTTATGCGGCAAAGCGGTGTATCTGCGGATGAAATCCTATTCGTCTCCTTCAGTTCAGCCATGCACAGTGTCATTGCAGTTGATAAACTGGGTAAGGCCCTAACTGCCTGCATCACATGGGCTGATAATCGCAGTGCCGGATGCGCACTTCGTTTGAAGGATGAGCTAAACGGTCATGAATTGTATCTACGCACAGGTACACCTATACACCCAATGTCTCCGATCACCAAGCTAATGTGGCTTCGTGAAGAGCAGCCTGACGTATTCCAACAAACCTATAAATTTATTTCCATTAAAGAATACATATTCGCAAGATTGTTTGGCGAATACGTCATCGATCATTCCATTGCCTCTTCCACAGGCATGCTCAATCTAGAGAATCTAGAGTGGGATAAAGAAGCTTTAGAGATTGCTCATATTACAGCGGATCAACTCTCGCGGCTTGTTCCCACCACACAGATCATGCAAGGGCTGCTCCCTGGTCTAGCTGAGGAACTTCTGCTGCTCCCTACAACCCCATTTGTTATTGGCGCCAGTGACGGCGTCCTGTCCAATCTCGGCGTAGGTGCAATTGAACCCGGTGTAGTTGCCGCTACGATTGGTACGAGTGGAGCAATTCGTACCGTGGTGGATCACCCGCTCACCGATCCCAAAGGACGGACCTTCTGTTATAACTTAACCCCAAAACATTGGGTGATTGGAGGACCCGTCAATAATGGTGGCATGCTGTTCCGCTGGGTACGAGACGAGTTCGCGGCCTCTGAAGTTGAAACCGCCAAACGACTAGGCATTGATCCTTACGAGGTTCTGACTCGCATTGCAGAGCAAGTTCCTGCGGGAAGCGGTGGACTTTTATTCCATCCTTACTTGACTGGAGAACGAGCGCCGCTGTGGAATCCGGATGCCCGCGGCTCCTTCTTTGGCCTTTCTATGAACCACTATAAGGAGCATATGATTCGCTCAGTACTAGAGGGCGTAATCTTCAATATGTATATGGTTCTCCTTGCTATGGAAGAGCAAATCGGACGCCCAAGCAGAATCCTTGCCACTGGCGGCTTCGCCCGCTCCTCAGTATGGCGGCAGATGATGGCTGATATCTTTGATCAGGAGGTTGTCATTCCGGAGAGTATCGAGAGCTCCTGCCTCGGTGCGGTTGTACTTGGCCTTTATGCTACGGGTCGTGTAGATTCCTTTGATGTGGTGTTTGACATGATTGGTTCAACCTACAAACATGATCCATTGGATGAACATACCAAAATATACAAGCAGCTGCTGCCGATCTATATTTCTGTCTACCGTAGTCTCGAAAGCCAGTATCAAGCCATTGCAGAATTTCAGCGGGAACAAGCTGGAGAATAAGGCAAAAATAAAAAGCGTCGGTTTGCCCACATATGTGGGCAAACCGACGCTTTTATATTTCCTTGCAATAGACTATGCACTTTTTGATTCTGCTTTTGCTTTCTGTGGACCCGAGCCGAAGATGATCCAAGCCGATTTAATATATCGGAAGGCAAAGGCCACTACCACCCATGAACCTAACAACGCAAAGAGCCAACCCCCAGCAATCGCTGCGGTATATGCAAGAGAACCCCCGTGAAACGGTAATTTTCTATAGAAAAATAGCAGTAACGGATGCAGTAAATAGATTCCGAAAGAGCAAGCTCCGGCAGATAACAACAGTCTTGTAATCAGGCTTCGGCCCACTCCGTACAATAAGAAGGAGACTTGTAGCAACACCACACAAGAGAGTAGCGCATGAAGGTTAGAGAATCCCTCATACCATAAACTATTGATGACTGTTTTCTTCGTATAGTTGTTAAACCATAGCTCAACATGAACAACCCCAGCTACGATCCACAACAACCACAACGTAATCCATACCGGACCTTTACCGGCGCGCCAGCCTTCACGTGAAGGTACCAGCCATTTTTTCAAAGAAGGATAATATACTGCAATCCCAGCACCCAGCAAGAAATACGAGAAATAAGTGATTGCCAGACTCCCCTTGGACAACTGCCAATACCCGTTATTAGTCATGTATTTATTCAGAAGCACAAAACCCCATTGTAGAGCCAATCCGATTAGCGGTGCCCAAGCCGCCAGACGACGAACCTTTTGCAGACACCACAGAATGAGCGGAAACAATACGTAGAACTGAATAATGATAATAATATAATACAAATGCGTGTATGCTGTTCCTGTCCACAAATACTTCCAAAGCTTAGAAGCCATCTCCCCTGGAGGTAAACTCCATGTATGTCCCGCCGTCATTTTTAATGCAAAATACAACAGTGAAAATAGTACATAAGGCACGATAATATAAAGCAGCCTTCTACTGTAGAACTTCCCCAGCGTCTTTCCGCCCAGAGGACGATCAATATAGTTATAGAACAGCACGAGCCCACTCAAAAATATGAATGAAGGTACAGCAAACTGGCTGAATTTATTAATAAATAAGAACGGATGAAACATGTTTGTACCTAGTGTCTCCGCCAACGTTCGTGAAGTAGCATGAATAGCTAGCACTGCAAAAATAGCAATCGCTCGAAAAATATCCAGCTGCGGAATTCTTTCTTTTTTTCTCATTATCTTTCCTCCTGTTAAGCTCCGCATCAAAATGATGCCAAATCAAGTATTAACCTTCCTCATCTCCTCCGAGGCATGTCCTGACTTTACCTTCCAACTAGACTCTAGAGACCGAGGAATACTCCCCAAAAAGATCCATGACTTAGGAATTCGGCGAAAAGCAAACTGCACCATGAACCAGCTTCCTCCCAGTGCAACTACAAGTCCTCCATAGATGAAGAAAACATAAGTTAGCGACTCTAGGGGAATATGATATCGGAACCTACGATATATCGCCAGCAATAGCGGATGAATCAAATAAATTGCAAATGACAACTCACCTAAACGAGTCAAGAAAGCAACGATCACACGAGGGGCCTTACGATAAAGCAAAAATGTAGCGTACAACAGAACCAATGCCGATAACATCGTATGAACATTCCATAACAGCTCGTACCACAGCGAATCCGTCCACACCCCAAAATGGCGGGCTACATACCATAGCTGCACATGGATAAAGGCTGCAATTAACCACAAGCTAACTAATAAGGCAGTCCATCTCTTTTGCTTGTCAGCCAGCTCACTCCATGGCTTTATCAGCCACAGCTTCACCTTCTCAAAGCGAATGGCGAGATAAGCACCCATCATATAATAGGCCAGGTAGGAGATCGCCAAGCTCCCTTTTTCAACAATGTGCAGTTCGTACTTATTCCAAAAAATAAAACCCCACTGAAGCGCCAAACCCACCGGTATCGCCCATTTCATTAAGAAGCGGGAACTCTGCAGTAGCTTAAGCAGCACTGGAAAAAGCAAATAAAACTGAATGCTAATAAAGACAAAATACAAATGCGCATATGCGGAACCCGAGAATAACGCTCTAGAAAAGCTTAACAAGTTATCTCCAAGGCTCTGCATCAATCGTCCGTTCACATATAGAGTTAGTGCATAATAGCCCATAGAAGCTAGCAAATAAGGCAGTAAGATATACTTTAATCGTCGACGGTAGAAATTAATGATCAAGCTACGTGTCACAGGACGACCATAATAATTATAAAACAATACGAAGCTGCTAAGGAAAATAAATGAGGGCGTACCGAATTTAAAGAAAATGTTAATCCAGTTCAGCCAGTAATAATAAGGTGAATGCAGTGCCTGCTCTCCAGCAGCAAAAGATGAGGCATGCACATGCAGCACTCCTAATATAGCTAGAGCTCTGAAAATATCCAGCTGGGGCAGCCTTTCCTGTCTCACAGTATTCATATTAAATTCCTCTTCTCTACTATGATGGTTGTTCATAGAGACGCTAAGCGGAATGTGGAAACTGAACATACCAGGAAGTCTGCACTTGCTGAATTTACATTCTGATATTTGACGCTGAATGCCTAGCGTGGGATTTACGTGATTACTAAGGTTAATTATACCGCCTACATCCGAATAAAAAACTTAAGAAGATCTTAAAGTTTTCTTAATATGCTTCTCCAAGACGCAAGAAACCCTGCAGATCCTGCGCTAAAAAAACGCAATATGAAACTGCAGGGTTTACGAAGCATCTTTTACACTTGTTCCGAAGAATGTTCCGATGAAGCTGGGCGTAGCTCTCGCAGTGGATTGCCTCCTACAAAAGAGCCAGCCGCCACGTTCTTGTGTACTACTGATCCTGCGGCAACAACTGCCCAATCACCGATGGTTACACCAGGAAGAATCGTTGTATTCGCGCCAATCAATACATTTTCACCAATCACTACTTCTCCCAGGCGATACTCCTTGATTAAATACTCATGCGCCAGAATCGTCGTGTTATAACCGATAATAGAGTTCTCACCCACCGTTATTTTTTCCGGAAAAAATACATCCACCATCGCCATCAGACCGAAGGAGGTATGCTTGCCTACCTTCATCCCGAGAATCCGACGATAGATCCAGTTCTTTAACGGTAGAATCGGGCAATAACGGGCAATCTGAATAAAAATAAAGTTGCGGACACCCTTCCACGGGCTGACCGTACGGTAAATGTACCAAAGTGAGTTATGACCTTCTACAGGATATCGGGTTACGTTTCTCACGATTCACTCGTTCCTCGCTCCACAATTTCTATAATATCCTTCATGTTATGGATGATATAGTCGGGATCATACTTGCGGAGAGTCTCTTCGCCTTTTAAAGACCACGATACTCCAGCCGCATATACACCAGCAGCTTTTGCTGACTGAATATCAACCGTACTGTCACCCACCATAAGAGTTTTACGAGGATCAACGCCAAGGTTATTGACTGCTGTTAGAACAGGCTCTGGATGTGGCTTTGGTTCAGTAACATCGTTCACCGTCACAATCGTATCCATGTACTTTAGCAAATCAAACATCTCAAGCGATTTAATCGTTGTTGGACGAATTTTTGTAGTCACAATCCCCATTTTAATTCCACGACGTAAGAGCTCTTCCATTGTTTCATTCACTTGAGGAAAGGGACGTACTAACTCATCGTGATGTTCATAATTATAAGAACGGTAGGATTTCTCAAGCGCACCACTTACATCCTCAAGTCCAGAGAAGACTCTCATCTGTTGCTGAAGGGTTGTGCCCATATGCGGAATAATCTCTTCCCTAGTGAGTGGAGCTAGACCATTATCCTTCAGCGCGTACATAAACGAACTAATAATTAGCTCATTCGTATCGACAATCGTTCCATCTAGATCAAAAAGAACGCATTCTATCATAAGCTTTACTGCTCCTTCTTATCTCCATCCGCTGGCTGTCCTTGCTCAGGTTGAGCCCCGTGACGAGCTTTCTGCGGTGTATTTACTGCGCTTTCAGGCACTATGGTATCTGCTTTGATTGGTTTAGTACATACGATAGGATCAGAATAATGTGCTTTAGGCTCTCCGGTGACCCTACGAATAATGATAAGCAGTACAGCTGCGACGATGATCAGTAGAGCAAGCAGCTGAGAAATACGAATATTTCCATAGCTTGGATCCAAGTATCCTTGCTCAAAACCTAACCATTCCATCGGTTTCCATAATCCGTTCATAAAGGACGCCAAGCCTGCGCTTCCATTAAACGCCAAGCTGTCTGTACGTATGGCTTCAATGAAGAAACGACCGATGGAATACCATATAAAGTAAGACATGAAGATCTCACCGGCTCGTACAAACTTCTGACGACGAAGAACCATTAGTAGCGCGATACCCAGTAAGCTCCAAAGAGATTCATACAAGAAGGTCGGATGATGAAAAGCATCCCCTATGTACATTTGGTTCACAATGAAGTCCGGTAAATGCAGTTTATCCCGTAAAAAAGACTCTTCAACCACGCTGCCGTATGCCTCTTGGTTGACAAAGTTTCCCCAGCGTCCAATCATTTGACCCGCAAGTAGTCCAGGTGCACAAATATCAACGATACGCCAGAAGGGGTAGCCTTTATAGCGGAAATAAATAATTCCGCAAATAATGGCTCCAATTAACGCACCGTAAATGGCGATGCCACCATTCCAGATCTTAAAGACATCTATTAAATTATCCTTATAATCCTCCCATTTAAACGCTACAAAGTAAATCCGTGCCCCAATAATGGCCGAAGGCACACCTAGCAGCAGCATATCCATAAAGAATTCTTGTGGTATACCAAACCGTTTGCCCTCGCGGATCGCAAGAAATAACCCCGCGAGTGCACCGAAACCTAGTATTAATCCGTACCAGTGTACTTGCAGTGATCCAATTGAGAAGACAATAGGATTTAGTGCTAATGGGAACATTCTCTCACACTCCTAATCGAGATCATCCATATCTTCAGATATGGTCGCAGTTAGCTTATTCGTGAACTGCAGGGCTGCATTAAAGCCCATTTGTTTCAGGCGATAGTTCATCGCTGCAACCTCTATAATAACTGCAAGGTTACGTCCTGGGCGTACGGGAATCGTTACAAGCGGAACATCTGTGTCAATAATCCGTGTCGTTTCCTCATCAAGTCCAAGTCGATCATACTGCTTGTCTTGCTGCCAAGCTTCCAATCTAACAACAAGTGTAATCCGTTTATGATTACGAATGGCACCCGCACCAAAAAGTGTCATTACATTAATGATACCTACTCCACGGATCTCCAGTAAATGACGGATTAACTCAGGGGCTGTACCATGCAGCTGGTTATCTGAAGTCTGACGGATCTCTACGGCATCATCAGCAATCAATCGATGACCGCGTTTTACAAGTTCAAGGGCTGTTTCACTTTTACCAATCCCACTACTACCCGTAATTAGCATACCTACACCATATACATCACAAAGTACGCCATGAATAGTCGCCGTAGGAGCTAATTTTCCTTCTAGGAAGCTCGTCAAACGGCTGGAGAAAATAGTCGTAGCCATCGAGCTGCGAAGTACTGGAAGGGCCTTTTCATTACTTATGTCAATTAACTCCTGAGGCACTTCCAAACCACGTGTAATTACAATACAAGGTGTGTTATCATTGCAAATTCCACGAAGTCGGCTTTTCCGCTCAGCTTCGGGCAGCATGGAGAAAAAAGCGAGTTCTGTTTTGCCTAGCAATTGAACACGTTCTTCTGGATAATATTCAAAATAACCAGCAATCTCTAGTCCAGGGCGATTCAGGTCATCGACCGTAATGGGTCTCTTTAGACCTTCCTGGCCGGAAATAACCTCTAATTGAAAATGCTGTACCAATTCAGATACTTTTACTTTCTTAGCCATGTAATTTCGTCCTTTCGTCACCTGCGGTATTTGTCCGCTTACTGCGTCCGGTTGGCAGCGATCTCTTTACATTCCGGAGGTAATTCTCCTGCTATCTTAATTGATAACGCTTATGAATGCAATCTTAGCGCCTAACCAAACAGGGGCCATCTAAACAATAAAGCCACCCTTTCGGGTGGCTTTATCAAGAGAGAAAAGATCTTTACAATCTTATCCCAACAAAATGTTAGCTTCGGATTCTTTATCAAAGAAGTGAATTTTGTTCATATCAATAGCCAATTTAGGCTTGCTGCCTTCGCGAGTAGTGGAACGTCCATCTACACGAGCGATTACAGTAGATTTACCAAGGCCGCTCAAGTAAAGGAGCATTTCGTGACCAAGGTTTTCAGTAACATCAACCAATGAAGTGAAGATTGTGTTCGGGGAAGCTTCCAAGAATACTGGCTCTTCATGGATATCTTCTGGACGAACGCCCATGATTACTTCTTTACCGATGTAACCTTTGTTGCGGATGATTTGAGCTTTTCCGCCTGGTACTTCAACATCAAGGTTCTCAGCACGGAAACGGATAGAACCGCTCACTTCGGACAAAGTACCATTGATAAAGTTCATTGTAGGGGATCCGATAAATCCAGCTACGAACAAGTTTGTAGGTTCATTGTACAACTCTTCAGGGGAAGCTGCTTGTTGAATGATACCATCATACATAACTACGATGCGATCACCCATTGTCATAGCTTCTGTTTGGTCATGCGTTACGTAGATACAAGTAGTTTCAAGGCGCTTAACCAGTTTAGTGATTTCAGCACGCATTTGACCACGAAGTTTAGCATCCAAGTTGGAAAGAGGCTCATCCATCAAGAAGACTTGTGGATCACGTACGATAGCGCGTCCCAAAGCGACACGTTGGCGTTGACCACCGGAAAGCGCTTTTGGTTTACGATCTAGCAAATGCTCGATATCAAGAATTTTAGCAGCTTCGCGAACTTTCTTGTCGATTTCATCCTTCTTCACTTTACGAAGTTTCAAACCGAAAGCCATGTTTTGGTATACGCTCATATGCGGATACAGGGCGTAGGATTGGAATACCATCGCGATATCGCGGTCTTTAGGTGCAACGTCATTAACTACACGATCGCCAATGTACATTTTACCTTCGGAGATTTCTTCCAAACCAGCGATCATACGCAAAGTTGTGGATTTACCGCAACCGGAAGGTCCAACCAATACTAGAAATTCCTTATCTTTAATATCAAGATTGATATCGATTACTGTTGCTTTATCTGAACCCGGGTATTTTTTGAAAATATGCTCTAAACGTACGCCTGCCATTGTATTTCCCCCTCGAGTTAATTATTAATTAGTTAATATAAAAATTCTGTTTCCTTGTACATTTATATTACCCCAGTCGGGACACTATGGCTATTTGTAAGGTTCACAAAAAACCTATTTCCTTTTCGTCACTTTATACAAAAGCATAGTAAGCTTAACAATAGCAGCGTCCCCAAAGCTTCGTACATCTGCTCCGGTCTCTTGTTTTATCTTATCCAGACGGTAAAGCAGCGTATTTCGATGGATATACAACTTCTTGGCGGTTTCACTTACATTACAGTCCATCTCAAAAAAGGTCTCCAAAGTCAGCAGCATTTCTTTATCTGATAGTACAGAGGAGTAGTCACCAATTTGTCCAAGTAACTGTTTGCGGCGTACATCAGGAATGCTGTTAACCAGACGTTCCAAATGCAGTTCCCAAGGTAAATGAATATACTCTCCTACTTGAAAAATACGACCGAGTACAATCGTCTCCCTGAGCAAAGCTACAGATCCAGTCAATCCCTTAACAGGGACTATAGCCGGAGCTACTGCCAAATGGAATACCCCTACCCATTCACTAGCTATCAGCTCATGTAACCCCATACTAGTCTGTGCTAGAAGATCATCTACACTCTCTTCTTCATCATCCTTATCATCCCCGCCCGTAAGTAATTCTTTACGAGCTAAAATTAACCATTCCTTCTCTTGAAGGGGAATGAGCAGAATTTCGTTCTCAAAATAGCTACGCAGTAATTTCATCAGTGAACGATAAGAGATCTGTGGACTATGGGCAATCTCACTACTTAGGAGGAATGGAATCATATCTCCGAACAGACGTCCCTTTAGGGTGATCTCATCGGGAATTTCAGTGTCATTCTTCTCTTGCTCTAGCTCCGTGTTCAACCAAGCGCCAAGCTGCCGTGCCTCCACTTCACCTTCTTCTCTAAGCCCTGTAGCTTTAAGTGCAATAGCAAAATTTCGAACTGCATAGTTGACCAGTTGTACTTCCAGAGAGGTGAGCCCCTCCATTTCTACCCAGACAGCGGTTATACGTCCGTCACTTTCATACAAAGGTGCCCAGAGATGACCCTCATGGATTACCAGCTGATCCTGTCCTTCTAATCCCATGCTAAAAAGAGAAGCTGAATGCTGCCTCCCTAACTGCTTGATTCCGGTTCTCTTTCCGGTGAGCTGCTCTAATTTTTTCCGCAATGTCTCACTATCCATAGTCACCATGCTCCACCACTTTTGCTCTTTTCGCCTATTTTAGCATATTCTCTTATATTATGTTAATCGCTACAGTAGCGCGCTACTATAATACAACCATAAAACACAAAAAAAGCCACCACCATAAGGTGATGACTTTCTGTTTGGGATGAGCCATGAAGGACTCGAACCTTCGACACCCTGATTAAAAGTCAGGTGCTCTACCAACTGAGCTAATGGCTCATAAATGGTGGGGGATGATGGATTCGAACCACCGAACACGTACGTGAGCAGATTTACAGTCTGATGCGTTTGGCCACTTCGCTAATCCCCCAGGGAAAAGTGGCTCGAGACGGATTCGAACCGCCGACACGAGGATTTTCAGTCCTCTGCTCTACCGACTGAGCTATCGAGCCATATTAAATTGACATAAAAATAAAGTGGTAGCATTAAACTTCCCACCCTAGTCTTGTGGAAAAAATGGCGGAACCGACGAGATTCGAACTCGCGATCTCCTGCGTGACAGGCAGGCATGTTAGGCCAACTACACCACGGTTCCGCATTGATAATAATGGTGCCGGCGAGAGGACTTGAACCCCCAACCTACTGATTACAAGTCAGTTGCTCTACCAGTTGAGCTACACCGGCACGGTGTAAAAAGTAATTCTAAAAAAGTAATAATGGTGGAGGCTGAGGGGATCGAACCCCCGACCCTCTGCTTGTAAGGCAGATGCTCTCCCAGCTGAGCTAAGCCTCCAGGTATTATGGTAGCGGCGAAGGGGATCGAACCCCCGACCTCACGGGTATGAACCGTACGCTCTAGCCAGCTGAGCTACACCGCCACAATAATTAGAAATGCTATGGATTGAAAATGGCGGAGAGAGTGGGATTCGAACCCACGCACCGCTTACGCAGTCTAACCCCTTAGCAGAGGGTCCCCTTATAGCCACTTGGGTATCTCTCCAAACGATATCAGTACCACAGCAATCCAAACAGGAATTTGACTCCCTGAAAACTGAATCCGAATTGAATTTGCGTTTTAAGTATAGGATAAGCCCTCGACCGATTAGTATTGGTCAGCTCCATGCATTACTGCACTTCCACCTCCAACCTATCTACCTCGTCGTCTTCAAGGGGTCTTACTAATTGGGAAATCTCATCTTGAGGGGGGCTTCACGCTTAGATGCTTTCAGCGCTTATCCCGTCCGTACGTAGCTACCCAGCCATGCTCCTGGCGGAACAACTGGTGCACCAGCGGTACGTCCATCCCGGTCCTCTCGTACTAAGGACAGCTCCTCTCAAATTTCCTGCGCCCACGACAGATAGGGACCGAACTGTCTCACGACGTTCTGAACCCAGCTCGCGTACCGCTTTAATGGGCGAACAGCCCAACCCTTGGGACCTACTTCAGCCCCAGGATGCGATGAGCCGACATCGAGGTGCCAAACCTCCCCGTCGATGTGGACTCTTGGGGGAGATAAGCCTGTTATCCCCAGGGTAGCTTTTATCCGTTGAGCGATGGCCCTTCCATGCGGTACCACCGGATCACTAAGTCCGACTTTCGTCCCTGCTCGACTTGTAGGTCTCGCAGTCAAGCTCCCTTATGCCTTTGCACTCTTCGAATGATTTCCAACCATTCTGAGGGAACCTTGGAACGCCTCCGTTACTCTTTAGGAGGCGACCGCCCCAGTCAAACTGCCCGCCTGACACGGTCCCCGTACCCGGTAAGGGTACTAGGTTAGAACCTAGATACGATCAGGGTGGTATCCCAACGGCGCCTCCACCGAAGCTTGCGCTCCGATTTCTACGGCTCCCACCTATCCTGTACAGATCGTACCCAAATTCAATATCAAGCTGCAGTAAAGCTCCATGGGGTCTTTCCGTCTTGTCGCGGGTAACCTGCATCTTCACAGGTATTAAAATTTCACCGGATCTCTCGTTGAGACAGCGCCCAAGTCGTTACGCCATTCGTGCGGGTCAGAATTTACCTGACAAGGAATTTCGCTACCTTAGGACCGTTATAGTTACGGCCGCCGTTTACTGGGGCTTCGGTTCATAGCTTCGGGTTACCCCTAACCACTCCCCTTAACCTTCCAGCACCGGGCAGGCGTCAGCCCGTATACTTCGCCTTGCGGCTTCGCACAGACCTGTGTTTTTGCTAAACAGTCGCTTGGGCCTTTTCACTGCGGCCCCCTCGTGCTATTCACACTACCGGGGCACCCCTTCTCCCGAAGTTACGGGGTCATTTTGCCGAGTTCCTTAACGAGAGTTCTTCCGCGCGCCTTAGAATTCTCTTCTCGCCTACCTGTGTCGGTTTGCGGTACGGGCACCTTCTCCTGGCTAGAGGCTTTTCTTGGCAGTGTGAGATCATGACCTTCGCTACTGTAATTTTCGCTCCCCATCACAGCCCAGCCTTAACGATGTGCGGATTTGCCTACACATCAGCCTCACTGCTTAGACGGACATATCCATCAGTCCGCGTCACTACCCTCCTGCGTCACCCCATCGCTCATAGCGGATTACGGTGGTACAGTAATTTCAAACTGTTGTCCTTCGACTACGCCTTTCGGCCTCGCCTTAGGTCCCGACTTACCCTGAGCGGACGAGCCTTCCTCAGGAAACCTTGGGCTTTCGGCGGATCAGATTCTCACTGATCTTTTCGTTACTCATACCGGCATTCTCACTTGTATGCTGTCCAGCGCTCCTTACGGTACACCTTCAACCCACATACAACGCTCCCCTACCCCAGATACATACGTATCTAGCCATAGCTTCGGTGGTGTGTTTAGCCCCGTTACATTTTCGGCGCAGAGTCACTCGACCAGTGAGCTATTACGCACTCTTTCAATGGTGGCTGCTTCTAAGCCAACATCCTGGTTGTCTGTGCAACTCCACATCCTTTCCCACTTAACACACACTTGGGGACCTTAGCTGATGGTCTGGGCTGTTTCCCTTTTGACAATGGATCTTAGCACTCACTGTCTGACTCCCGGCAATAAGTATATGGCATTCGGAGTTTGACTGAGCTTGGTAATCCTTGCGGACCCCGCACCCAATCAGTGCTCTACCTCCACTACTCTTATACCGAGGCTAGCCCTAAAGCTATTTCGGGGAGAACCAGCTATCTCCGAGTTCGATTGGAATTTCTCCGCTACCCCCACCTCATCCCCGCATTTTTCAACATGCGTGGGTTCGGGCCTCCAGTGCGTGTTACCGCACCTTCACCCTGGACAGGGGTAGATCACACGGTTTCGGGTCTACGTCCACATACTCAATCGCCCTATTCAGACTCGCTTTCGCTGCGGCTCCGTCTTCTCGACTTAACCTTGCATGTTAAACGTAACTCGCCGGTTCATTCTACAAAAGGCACGCCATCACCCATTAATAGGGCTCTGACTTTTTGTAAGCACACGGTTTCAGGTTCTATTTCACTCCCCTTCCGGGGTGCTTTTCACCTTTCCCTCACGGTACTGTTTCACTATCGGTCGCCAGGTAGTATTTAGCCTTAGCAGATGGTCCTGCTGGATTCATACGGGGTTTCACGTGCCCCGCACTACTCGGGATCCGTCTCGGAGAGAACACAGTTTAGGTTACAGGGCTTTTACCTCTATCGCGGGCCTTTCCAGACCTCTTCACCTACCATATTCCTTTGTAACTCCATGTGAGACGTCCCACAACCCCTAAGAGCAAGCTCTTAGGTTTAGGCTGTTCCGCGTTCGCTCGCCGCTACTGACGGAATCACTATTGTTTTCTCTTCCTCAGGGTACTTAGATGTTTCAGTTCCCCTGGTCTGCCTCTACATCTCCTATGTGTTCAGAGATGAGTAACTGCGAATTACCACAGCTGGGTTTCCCCATTCGGACACCCCCGGATCAAAGCTTGCTTACAGCTCCCCGAGGCAGTTTCGTTGTTCGCCACGTCCTTCGTCGGCTCCTGGCGCCTAGGCATCCTCCGTGTGCTCTTATTAGCTTAACCTTGATTTTTCCTAAGAAAAATCTCACTAATAACATTTACTTGTTTACACAAGTTGCTAAAAGATGTTCTAAAACGCAAATTCGTTTCGGTATCCAGTTTTCAAGGATCAAGTTTAAAGAAGGTATTGAATTAAAAATTATGGTGGAGCCAAGCGGGATCGAACCGCTGACCTCCTGCTTGCAAGGCAGGCGCTCTCCCAGCTGAGCTATGGCCCCATAAAAGGATATAATGTCATATGGTGGGCCTTGGTGGACTCGAACCACCGACCTCACCCTTATCAGAGGTGCGCTCTAACCAACTGAGCTAAAAGCCCATATAACATATATAATATTGTGAATCAACCAAAGAATGGTTGTCCGCTTGGCGGCGTCCTACTCTCCCAGGACCCTTCGGTCCAAGTACCATCGGCGCTGGAGGGCTTAACGGTCGTGTTCGGGATGGGTACGTGTGGAACCCCTCCGCTATCGCCACCAAACGCATACGAAAGAGACTTGCTCTTTCAAAACTGAACACGAGTGAGTGTTCGAACCCTAAGGTTCTATTGTGGAAGCTTAGCTTCCGATTTGAATGTCTTCATTGCAGAAGACGATTCTCCATAGAAAGGAGGTGATCCAGCCGCACCTTCCGATACGGCTACCTTGTTACGACTTCACCCCAATCATCTACCCCACCTTCGGCGGCTGGCTCCCTTGCGGGTTACCCCACCGACTTCGGGTGTTGTAAACTCTCGTGGTGTGACGGGCGGTGTGTACAAGACCCGGGAACGTATTCACCGCGGCATGCTGATCCGCGATTACTAGCAATTCCGACTTCATGCAGGCGAGTTGCAGCCTGCAATCCGAACTGAGACCGGCTTTGATGGGATTGGCTTCACCTCGCGGCTTCGCTTCCCGTTGTACCGGCCATTGTAGTACGTGTGTAGCCCAGGTCATAAGGGGCATGATGATTTGACGTCATCCCCACCTTCCTCCGGTTTGTCACCGGCAGTCACTCTAGAGTGCCCAGCCTTACCTGCTGGCAACTAAAGTTAAGGGTTGCGCTCGTTGCGGGACTTAACCCAACATCTCACGACACGAGCTGACGACAACCATGCACCACCTGTCTCCTCTGTCCCGAAGGCCGCCACTATCTCTAGTGGATTCAGAGGGATGTCAAGACCTGGTAAGGTTCTTCGCGTTGCTTCGAATTAAACCACATACTCCACTGCTTGTGCGGGTCCCCGTCAATTCCTTTGAGTTTCAGTCTTGCGACCGTACTCCCCAGGCGGAGTGCTTACTGTGTTAACTTCGGCACCAAGGGTATCGAAACCCCTAACACCTAGCACTCATCGTTTACGGCGTGGACTACCAGGGTATCTAATCCTGTTTGCTCCCCACGCTTTCGCGCCTCAGCGTCAGTTACAGCCCAGAAAGTCGCCTTCGCCACTGGTGTTCCTCCACATATCTACGCATTTCACCGCTACACGTGGAATTCCACTTTCCTCTTCTGTACTCAAGTCACCCAGTTTCCAGTGCGACCTCAGGTTGAGCCCAAGGTTTAAACACCAGACTTAAATGACCGCCTGCGCGCGCTTTACGCCCAATAATTCCGGACAACGCTTGCCCCCTACGTATTACCGCGGCTGCTGGCACGTAGTTAGCCGGGGCTTTCTTCTCAGGTACCGTCACTCCGGTAGCAGTTACTCTACCGGACGTTCTTCCCTGGCAACAGAGCTTTACGATCCGAAAACCTTCATCACTCACGCGGCGTTGCTCCGTCAGACTTTCGTCCATTGCGGAAGATTCCCTACTGCTGCCTCCCGTAGGAGTCTGGGCCGTGTCTCAGTCCCAGTGTGGCCGTTCACCCTCTCAGGTCGGCTACGCATCGTCGCCTTGGTGGGCCGTTACCCCACCAACTAGCTAATGCGCCGCAGGCCCATCCCTCAGTGACAGATTGCTCCGTCTTTCATTCTTTCTTCAGGAGAAAAAAGAAATTATCCGGTATTAGCTACCGTTTCCGGTAGTTATCCCAGTCTAAGGGGCAGGTTGCCTACGTGTTACTCACCCGTCCGCCGCTAAGTCATTTTGAAAGCAAGCTTTCAAAATGACTCCGCTCGACTTGCATGTATTAGGCACGCCGCCAGCGTTCGTCCTGAGCCAGGATCAAACTCTCCAATTAGTATTGAAAAGAGCGATATGCTCATTTTGAAACATCTGACGAGAAAATTAATTCTCTAATTTTGGATTTCACTTTCGTGATTTCCTACTCACTCGTTGTTCAGTTTTCAAAGATCAATGTCTCATCTTTCGTTGTCGTTGCTTGTCAGCAGCGACCTTTATAATATATCACAGCACCTTTGTTTTCGTCAAGCGTTTTTTTAATTTCTTTTTTCGCTTACCGTTTCAGCAAGTTGTTAATCAACATCTTGTCCAAAGGGGCGAGACTTAATGTATCATATTTTTCAAACTCACGTCAAGCATTAAAACAAAATAATTCTTAATCCTATTAACATTACTACGCCTGGAAGGCCAAGAACCGTTACTGCGCCTATGGTTGCGGGATTCAGGGGAATATGAACTTGTGTGATTAAACCCGAGAAATTCACTACATATATCGCGAGCGCAGCCAGTACCAAATGAGCTCCGAACAGACTAAGCCATCCAAAGCCAAGTTTTTTCCGGAATACAATTACACTCAACAATACAACCGATATGACCAGTACTCCTATAGCTAACATTCTTAGCATGTTGATCCCTCCTATATTTCCATATGGTTAGCGCCTACATCTGACTGCTATTTAATCCAATGCTCTTTGCATGTTTGAGATGTATCTGATACTTGCGCTCTGCTGCCTCTAAAATATAAATCGCATAATCAATTTGATCTTGACCCAACGCTTCATCAAACATTAGGTACGCTCTCTCCCACTCAGATTGCGCCTTACGAACCTCCAGCAACGTTTCCCAGCCCTCCGTATCTTTTCTACCCTGTTCTTCATCTGCTCCCCGCCACAATGAGGTCCACCATCCCATTACTCATTCCTCCTCAGAATAATTTCGATGCAAAATTACATCTCGTTATTCTCATTCATATCGGGATAGGGACAAACTTAGAACAAAAAAAGGAGACCCAGGGGGCCTCCTTTTGAAAAACACGACTTTAGAGCTACTAGAATAGCTCACGACGACCTTCCAACGCTTTGGACAAGGTAACCTCGTCGGCATATTCAAGATCGCCACCAACAGGCAAGCCATGGGCTATTCTGGTGATTTTAATCTCAAAAGGCCGAACTAGACGAGAAATATACATCGCCGTTGCCTCACCCTCAATGTTGGGGTTAGTCGCCATGATAAGCTCACTCACTCTTTCATCACTCAAACGAGTCAATAATTCCTTCAAGCGAATATCATCAGGGCCTATACCTTCCATAGGTGAAATCGCACCCTGAAGAACGTGATAATACCCATTAAACTCTTTGGTTCGTTCTATTGCCACCAAATCCTTGGAGTCTTGGATCACACAGATTACTGAAGGATCTCTAGTTTTGTCCTGACATATCTTACACGGGTCCGTATCCGTAATATTACAGCAGACGGAGCAATAATGAAGATTACGCTTGACACTTACTAGCGCTTTAGCAAAATCAATGACGTCATCCTCTTTCATGTTAAGCACATGAAAAGCTAACCGGGCGGCTGTCTTCGGCCCAATCCCGGGCAAGCGCGTAAAAGCATCGATCAGCTTGGCTAGCGGTTCGGGATAATACAAATTAATAATTCTCCTTTAGACGAAAGTGGAGTGAGTGAATTAGAACAAGCCTGGGATCTTCATTCCACCAGTAAATTTACCCATATCATTGTTCGCAAGGTCTTCAGCTTGAGTCAAAGCATCATTAACTGCAGTGATTACCAAATCCTGTAGCATTTCAACATCTTCCGGATCAACAGCTTCTGGCTTGATTTGGATAGAAAGCAACTTTTTGTGGCCATTAACTTGAACTGTAACTACACCGCCACCTGATGAGCCTTCAATTACCTTGCCACCTAGTTCTTCTTGAGCTTTAAGCATTTGCTCCTGCATTTTCTTAACTTGCTTCATCATTTGGTTCATATTATTCATACATCATCTCTCCTTTGGAATGCGCAATTTGCGCTAGTATGCTTACATTACTCTTTTATGACAACAAGGTCTTCTCCAAAAAGCTGGATAGCCTCATCAATCCAAGGTTCAGATTTCGCATCTGCAGTATCATGTTCATGCTCTAGCCGCAACTCTTCTTTGCTAGGCTGTTCCACTGACTTTTGAGCGGCTTCGTTCCAATCGCGCTGCATTATAGTTACCAGTCTATAAGGTTTACCAAGACGCGCTGCAAACACATTCTCAATGACCTGTCTGTTTGCTGGCTTCTCCGTTGTATCACGATGAATCGTGTTCTTAAACGCAACAAGCACAGCGTCGTCCATTACAGATACAGGTTCTCCGTCTACAAACCACGCATGAACCGTTACCTTCTCCTCTTTTACCCCTTGCAAGACAAGACTCCACTGTTTATAGATAGCTGCAAAATCAGGACTATCCTTACCAGCAATAAACTTATCAACATTTGGAGGCATTTTGGAGGTTGCAGAGATTCTAGGCGCAGAACTTGGAGTCGGATTCGATTTCGCAGAAGAGGCACCATCTCGCCCACCTCCGGAAATACCACCGGACTGCAATGCCTGCTCCAGCTTTTTCTCCAGCGCAGTAATCTGTCTCTTGAGCAGATCCAGTTCACCAGAGTGGACTGCAGGAGCATTCACCCCTGATCCAGCCTGCAATGCACCTAACGGAGCAGCTGATGCGGTCTCACTTTCCTCTTGCTGCAAGCTACAAAGCTTCATCAGCGCGACTTCAAACAAAGTCTGCGGATGAGTAGCATATTTCATTTCACCCAGGTACTTATTAAGTGTATCTACGATCTGAAACAGACGATCCCGGGAAAATGCGGTGGCCATATCTTTAAACTCGGCGGGATTAAGCACTCGCTCCGTCAGTTGATCAGCCCCAGGTACCATCTTAATCATCAATAAATCACGGAAATAATACATAAGATTCTCTAGACATTTATCAGCACTCTTACCTTCATGCATAAGCTGTTCAACAAGCTCCAGCAGAAGACCCATATCACCTTCCAATATGGCAGTGGCAAGACGTGCAAATTGCTCAGAGGGTATCCCTCCGGTCATCCCCAGGACTTGCTCGTACGTAACTTTGCCATCTGTAAAAGATGAAATCTGATCCAGCAAACTCACTGCATCGCGCATACCCCCATCAGAAAGGCGGGCAATATACTGCAATGCGTTAACATCGGCTGTAATCCCTTCCTTCTCACAGATAGCACTTAGATGTGCTGTCTGCTCTTCCAAAGCTACTCTGCGGAAGTCAAAACGCTGACAACGAGAAATGATCGTCGCTGGCAATTTATGAGGTTCCGTAGTCGCAAGGATGAACATTGCATGTGACGGCGGTTCTTCCAATGTCTTTAATAGCGCATTAAATGCTTCTGTTGTCAGCATATGCACTTCATCAATAATATACACTTTACGGCGCACCTCGGTAGGTGCATATTTCACCTTGTCCCGGAGGTCGCGAATCTCTTCTACGCCCCGGTTGGATGCCGCGTCTATTTCCTGCACATCCATCACATTACCCGCAGTGATTCGCAAGCAGGAAGGACACTCGTTGCAAGGCTCCGGACCTGGCCCACGTTCACAATTGACCGCTTTCGCTAAGACTTTAGCAGCACTTGTCTTACCAGTTCCCCGCGGACCACTGAACAGATAGGCATGCGAAACCCGCTGTTCACGAATTGCGTTCTGCAGCGTTTGGATAATGTGCTGTTGTCCAACCATGTCTTGAAACGACTGCGGCCGCCAAGCACGGTACAGCGCGATATGTTCCACTATGCATTACCCTCTCTTAGGCTGCCTCTTTCCCGGCATTTGTCGCAAATTTATTATACTATATTCATCGGCTATTGACCAAAAACAAAAAGCATCTTTGCTTGTGGCAAAGATGCTGTTATAAACAGAATTATAAACCGTGCACCTGTTATTGATGACTACGATCCAAGCGGCAACCCTACATGACTGCTCGGGCTAGGCCACCCTCCGGCACAAGAGTAAACTTACTTATGGCTGCTTCCTTCCGGACCTGACCAGGTTCATAAGCACTCATTGCGGAGGACCCAACCGTCAACACAGCCCGTAGGAACCAAGGCCTCACATCGATAGCACCTCTAACAGGAATTCAACCTCGCTACAGCGGATTGCGAGTTACAGGGCACCGCTACCTCCCCGTCTAGCACGGCGAAGATAAGTATAGCTCACGCTCGGACAAAAATCAACTCCAAGACATAAAATGAGCCCCCAGCGAGAAAGCTGGGAGCTCGATCTAACCATTAAGCCGCTAAGCGGCTATTCCAATTAGATACCGTATTTCTTCTTGAATTTATCAACGCGACCGCCGGCATCCAGGAACTTCTGCTTGCCAGTGAAGAAAGGATGGCAGCTGGAGCAAATTTCAACACGAAGCTCTTGTTTAACAGAGCCAGCTTCGAAAGAGTTGCCACATGCGCAGGTTACCTTAGTTAAGTTATACTTTGGTTGAATTGCTGCTTGCATTTTGAATTTCACCTCTCATGCCCTAAGCCTCATGCGGACCCAGAGTTATATGATTACACTGTGGTATTTTAGCACGAAAAATTCAATTGATCAATATGTTTCATTGGTAATTCATTGGTACATTTAATCTATTAAATGTTGAGTTGCCGTTGCTTTACCCGAGCCATATTTGCTGGTGGTACATGTGTGTAAGAACCAATAACAACATCCGGCAATTCGTCCCGGAAAATTTCCAGCATCGTCTTCATGCCGAGAATTTCACCCTTAGCAGGAGGAATTAACTCCAGATAACTCTCTGGATCAATGTTCAGATTACGCATCTGAATAAGCTTCAGATCCGTACGTCTTACAAACTCCACCATTGCCTCAATCTCTTCTTCGCGATCAGTTACTCCAGGGAAAATCAGATAGTTGATCGATGTGTAAACACCTTGCGAGGCAGCATATTTCAAAGACTTCTCTACATTAGCCAATGTGTAGCCACGTGGTTTGTAATAAGCATTGTAATGATCATCTAGAGCACTAATCGTGCTGACACGCATCAAATCCAGCCCAGCATCGACGATTCCACGAATATGATCGCTTAAACCAGCATTGGTGTTGATATTAATGTAGCCCATGTCAGTAATCGAGCGCACTTCACGGATTGCTTCTATAATAAGTTTTGCCTGCGTAGAAGGCTCACCTTCACAGCCTTGTCCAAAACTGATAATCGATTCAGGCGTCTTCAAGTGCTCCAACATAACTTGTGAAATTTCATTGACCGTTGGTCGGAAATTCATACGAGTCTGCGGAGACACAAAACCACTATCATCAGGTTGCTCAGAAATACAGCCAAAACATCCAGCATTACATGAATAAGAGACAGGTACACCGCCCTCCCAACGCCCTAAGAAGGTGTTGGAGGAAGTCAGGCATTCATAACCAAGCGCACAGTTAGAAAGATGCTCATAGAGACGGTTATCAGGATATTTGGCAGTCAACTCGCCAACGCTTACCTCAAGATCCTGTTTATCACAGTTCAGTGGGTTCCACTTCTCCGGATTATCGGTTGGATCCGCCGCAACATAGAACCCGCCATCCTTCCACACTACAGCCGAATACCCAAACAGAGGAAGCTTGTAAGACTTATCTGTCTTTACATACCCAGGAAGACACAAGCGAGTATAGCCCTGAGGCAGCAGCGCGCCTACAGCCTGTGAGCCATCCGGCAACGCCATCATTTCACCTGTCTCAGGATCCATACCCACAGCCCGCGTACTAGGCAAGCCCACAAGAGTGGCGCCTTCAGGCAGCGGAATCAACTCTTCCTCCAACATTTCAACGATCATATCCCCACTACGGGCTAACCCGTACAGTTCTGGATGATCATATACGTTTCCTTGCCCGTCGGCATATACCAAATACATGTTAGTCTCCTCTTATTATCAATTCTCAAGTTGTAGGTACTGAAGAAGTCTTTGCCCGTGTTGTGCGACGAGCAGCCGTACCACTGTTGGAAGTTCCTCCGCTACTTGCAGTTCCATTTGGCGATTGTTTAGCTCCCGCAACGTCAAATGATGCTAAGAATTCAGCATTAGTCTTTGTATCACGCAGCTTTTTGATGAATCCCTCCACAAAATCGTAGGATTCATTCATATTTTTGCGAATCGCCCAGATCGTATCAAGCTCTTCTTTGCTCAAGAGCACTTCTTCACGACGTGTACCTGAACGACGAATATCAATAGCAGGGAATATACGGCGTTCCGCCAATTTGCGGTCCAAATGAAGCTCCATATTACCAGTACCCTTAAACTCTTCATAAATAATGTCATCCATACGTGATCCGGTATCAATTAAAGCAGTTGCTAAAATAGTCAGTGAACCGCCCTCTTCTACATTCCGTGCAGAGCCAAAAAACCGTTTCGGCCGATGAAAGGCTGCTGGGTCAATCCCCCCACTAAGCGTGCGTCCAGATGGTGGAACCACAAGATTATACGCACGTGCAAGACGGGTAATGCTGTCTAAAAGAATAACTACATCCTTCTTGTGCTCAACTAAACGAAGAGCTCTTTGCAACACAAGTTCGGCCACTTTAATATGATTCTCTGGAAGCTCATCAAACGTCGATGCAACCACTTCGCCTTTTACTGAACGCTGCATATCAGTTACTTCTTCGGGACGCTCATCTATTAGCAATACAAAGAGTTCAATCTCAGGATTATTAGTGGAAATACTATTGGCAATTTCTTTCAAGAGGAGCGTTTTTCCTGCTTTAGGAGGTGCTACAATCAAACCCCGCTGCCCCAAACCTACAGGAGCGAGCAAATCCATTATTCGGGTAGACAAATGAGTAGGGGATGTTTCAAGCGGTAGCTTGTCTTGCGGATAAAGTGGTGTTAATGCTGGAAAATGTAGTCGCTCCGCTGCGCTAGCAGGGTTCTCGCCATTAACGGCATTGACTTGAAGCAGGCCAAAATATCGTTCATTTTCTTTCGGCGTCCGGCATTTCCCAGATACAAGATCTCCGCTTCTGAGATCAAACTTCCGAATTTGTGAGGCTGAGATATAAATATCTTCAGCGCTAGGCAAATAGTTAATCGGCCTTAGAAATCCATAGCCCTCGGGTAGAATTTCCAGTACGCCTTCCATAAACATAAGACCGCTTTGCTCTGCCTGTGCCCGAAGGATCGCAAAGATCAGTTCCCGTTTCTTCAGCTGTCCGTAATAAGGGATCTGGTATTTCTTGGCCAGCTTATACAACTCGGTCAGCTTCATTTCTTCCAGATCGGAAATTTGAAGATCCATGTAATAACCACCTATTCAATTTTTAAATGAGTTCTTCCTAGTCTATCTACTAGGCAAAAATATGATTCTATTAAAATGCCCATTAGGATATTAATACCCAATTTGGAAGGATATATGCGGTAAATAAGCAAATAAACCTCCTTCCAAACGGGATATCCTAATTTTATTCGTTCTCACGCCAAACATGAGCACCAAGTTGTCGAAGGTTGCTCACTAAATTATCATAACCACGGTCAATATATTCTACGCCGGTCACCTCGGTGATCCCATCCCCTACTGTCAATCCAGCAATGACAAGAGCAGCGCCTGCCCGTAAATCAGTCGCTTTCACCTTTGCAGCGTTAAGCTTACCACCCTCAATAATTGCAGAACGGCCTTCAACGCGTATTTTCGCGCCCATCCGTACCAATTCTGGCACATGTTTAAAACGGTTGCTGTAGACGAAATCGCTAAGCACACTAACGCCTTCCGCCTGAGTCAACATACTTGTCATAGGAGATTGTAAATCTGTAGGAAAGCCAGGATAGGTCAACGCTTTGACATCTGCGTGCTCATATTTAGCTCTACCTATAACGCGAATACTTTCGTCAAGCTCTTCAATCTCAACGCCCATCTCTAAAAGCTTGGCCGTTAAAGCTTCCAAGTGCTTAGGAATAACGTTATCTATCAACACATTACCACGCGTAGCCGCAGCGGCAATCATATAAGTTCCTGCTTGAATCCGATCGGGAATAATGGAGTGACGGCAACCGTGCATCTCCGATACCCCTTCAATTCTGATGGTTTCTGTACCGGCGCCTTTAATAACAGCGCCCATAGAGTTCAATAGGGTTGCTACATCTATAATCTCAGGCTCTTTAGCCGCATTTTCAATAATTGTGGAACCTTTGGCACGTGAAGCCGCCAGCATGATGTTAATAGTGGCACCTACGCTTGATACGTCTAAATAAATCTTCGCACCGCGTAGCTCTTTAGCATATAAGTGGATAGAACCATGTTCGTTGGTAACTGTTGCTCCCAGTGCCTCGAATCCTTTGATATGCTGATCGATTGGACGAGGTTCGAAGTTACAACCACCGGGTAGACCTATTGTCGCTTCTTTGAATCTTCCAAGTAGAGCTCCCATCATATAATACGAAGCTCGAAGTTTCTTAACCGGACCATTAGGCATAGGTATAGATACAATACGCGAAGGATCAATTTTCATCTGGTTGCCTGACCAAGATACACTTGCGCCAAGCTCTTGCAAGATTTCGGAGTAAACGGCTACATCACTAAGGGACGGTAAATTATCAAGAACAACTTCAGATTCGGCCAAAATCGCCGCAGGAATAAGTGCAATAGCACTATTCTTTGCTCCACTGATGGTTACAACGCCCTCTAGCGGACGTCCACCGCCAATCATTAATTTTTCCATAGATTTATCAATTTCCCCCTACGTGTATTGCAGCTGTGTGGGCAATACGTGCTGTGGACTTTTAGTGATGAAAATGGAAAGACACCGGCTAAGCGGTGTGCTTTCCTCATCAAACTATTCAACTGGGCAGAGCTACCCCCTGCCCTTTACAAATTGCTTGTCCACCTGTGGCGGAAGCTAACAATGATTAGGCTTTGTTGTTGGATCCAAATTCGCGGATTTTACCGATAACGGTTTCTTTGATCGCATCGCGACCTGGTGCGATGAATGTACGTGGATCGTAAGCATCAGGTTTAGCAGCTAGAACTTCGCGGACAACTTTTGCGAACACGATTTGGTTCTCAGTGTTTACGTTGATTTTGGAAGTACCCAAGGAGATAGCTTTCTTGATGTCATGTTCAGGAATACCTGTACCACCATGAAGAACCATTGGGATGTTAGTAGCGTCGCGGATTTCTTCCATTTCTTTAAATCCGAGGTTAGGCTCGCCATGGTAAGGTCCATGAACGGAACCTAGTGCAGGAGCCAAAGTGTCGATACCTGTTTCTTTAACAATACGTACGCACTCATCAAGCTTAGCATACATGATGCCGCCGATAACGTCGTCTTCTTGTCCACCAACAGTACCTACTTCTGCTTCTACAGAAACACCTTTAGCGTGAGCATATTCAACGACTTTTTTAGTCATATCAATGTTCTCATCGATTGGGTGGTGGGAACCGTCGATCATTACGGATGTAAATCCAGCATCAATTGCTGCTTTACATTTATCAAAGCTAGATCCATGGTCAAGGTGGATCGCTACAGGAACTGTGATATTCATATCGATAATTAGACCTTCTACCATTTTAACAACAGTAGTGAAGCCGCCCATGTGACGTGCTGCGCCTTCGGATACACCAAGGATTACTGGTGATTTCTCTTGTTCAGCGGCACCAAGAATAGCTTGTGTCCACTCCAAGTTGTTAATGTTGTACTGACCTACTGCGTATTTTCCTTCAAGTGCTTTGTTCAACATGTCTGTCATAGATACTAATGGCATGGTTTCATCCTCCTAAGAATGTTGGTTGGCTATGTTTTTAAACCGACATCACATACAGGCTTATTATAACACATCCTGAGTCAAATACTAAATAGGATAAACAAAAAAATGTCCCGGTGGGACGATTTTTATCCAGCCCGTATAGCATTTGCACTCAAACTGTTTATAATCACCATAACCAAATAGAATCGATACAGAAAATATCACTTTAACTGCATTGATCTACAGACTTATTATGAAGATGCATATTGACCGCTACCCGCATTTCATCGATGTCAAATGGCTTTGTGAAATGCATCAATGCGCCTAGCTTGGTTGCTTCCTTAATCATATCCAGCTCCCCATAAGCGGTCATCATTATGACCTTAATAGATGGATTTAGTTCCTTCAGATGCTTCAGAATCTCGAGTCCATCCATTCCCGGTATTTTCATATCGAGCAAAACCAAGTCAGGAGACTCACTGCGAACAATGTCTAAGGCCAATTTTCCGTTAGCTGCTTGAAATGTCGTATATCCTTCGCTATTGAACACTTCCATAAGAAGAATCCGAATCCCATTCTGATCATCGACAATTAACACTTTCTTTTTTTCCATATAATACCCTCCCAGAGATTAAGCCAGATTGACTATACCGCGCTCTCCACAGCTAACGGCCCCTTCAGAAACTAACCCATACGAAACCTATTATTCGTGCTTCACTGCTCAAATCCTGCTAATTGGATAAAATGGGTAAATAAAGAGTCTGAATTACAGTGATGTCATTTACGGAGCTCTTCAAAATGGACAAACAGGCATAAACACCTTCGGCGTCCCTATAAGGACGGTAAGCGTTTAAGCGAAAAATATTAGACATATAGGATAGATGAACAACTTATACTTTCGAATAGTTAAAAAAAAAGAGCCTCCTATGGGAGGCTCTTCAGGTTTGATATAAAACCCGTAGGTTCCAATTATATTTACAAAATTACTGCTGTTCGGAATGAGTCAAAGAAGCTTTGACGAAATCACGGAACAACGGTTGTGGACGGTTTGGACGTGAAGTGAATTCCGGATGGAATTGAACCGACAAGAACCAAGGATGTCCCGGAAGCTCTACGATCTCAACCAAACGGCCATCTGGAGAGGTTCCGGAAATAACCAGACCTGCTTTTTCAATCTCATCACGGTACGTATTGTTGAACTCATACCGGTGACGGTGACGCTCATAAACCAGTTCATCATCGTAGCAAGACATTGCCAGGGAACCCTCAGCAATCTTACAAGGATACAAGCCAAGGCGCATAGTACCGCCCATATCTTCAATATCCTTCTGCTCAGGAAGCAGATCGATCAGTGGATATGTTGTGTTCGGATCAATTTCGGAGCTATTCGCACCTTGTAGACCTAGAACAGAACGGCCATATTCGATTACGGAAACTTGCATACCTAAGCAAATTCCGAAGAAAGGTATCAATTTCTCACGGGCATAACGAATCGCGGAGATTTTACCTTCAATTCCCCGATCACCGAAACCACCAGGAACAAGAATACCACCAATACCACGCAGCATTTCATCCACGTTCTCATCCGTAATTTCCTCTGCATTCACCCAGCGAATCTTAACCTCTGCATTAGCAGCAAAGCCTGCGTGTGAAAGTGATTCAACAACGCTCAAATAAGCGTCATGCAGTGCTACGTACTTACCAACAATCGCAATTTCCACTGTTTTTTCAAGCTTCTGAATCCGTTCAAGCATACTTTCCCATTCACGCATATCTGGCGCAGGTGTTGTAAGCTTCAAATGATTAACAACAATCTCGTCCAATCCTTCATCACGAAGATTCAATGGAACTTCATACAACGTTGAAGCATCGCGGCATTCCACAACAGCATTAGCATCAATATCGCAAAAGAGTGCGATCTTCGCTTTCATATCTGCGGAAAGCTCATATTCCGTACGGCACACGATGACATTCGGTTGAATACCGATACTGCGCAGCTCTTTAACACTGTGTTGTGTCGGCTTTGTCTTCACTTCTCCAGCAGCCTTGATATAAGGAATCAAGGTTACGTGGATATACATCACATTTTCCCGTCCGATATCACTCTTGATCTGACGAATGGCTTCCAGGAACGGAAGACTTTCAATATCACCTACGGTTCCACCAATCTCTGTGATTACAACATCAGAGTTGGTCTCGCGGCCTGCACGGAACACGCGTTCTTTGATCTCATTCGTAATGTGTGGGATAACTTGTACAGTTCCGCCCAAATACTCTCCACGACGTTCCTTGCTGATTACGGATGAATAGATCTTACCTGTCGTCACATTGTTGTTCTTTGACAGATTAATATCAATAAACCGTTCATAGTGTCCAAGGTCAAGGTCAGTCTCCGCACCGTCATCGGTTACGAATACTTCACCGTGCTGATAAGGACTCATCGTTCCAGGGTCTACGTTAAGATACGGATCAAATTTCTGAATCGTTACCTTTAGACCTCTGTTTTTGAGCAGCCTGCCCAGCGAAGCGGCGGTAATGCCCTTGCCCAGGGAAGACACAACGCCACCCGTTACAAAAATATACTTTGTCACTGTAAAACCCTCCTAAATAAAGTCCAGACATAAAAGCGGCGCATGGTGTTTATCGTAACCCGTTTTACTATCATCAAAACAGGGGAAATCAAAAGTTTGATTCACCGGGGAAAACATAAAACGTTGTCCCGCAAATTACATAAAACTACAGCTACTTTGCATCTAAAAAAACAAAAAAGTGACACCCGTAGAACCGGGGCACTTTTTATTTTAAGAAACGCGTTTATTAACTTACATGATAAGCCCATGCAATAGTTTACTCTGACGTTCCCCCACTGTCAAGGGAGGAATTATACCATCAGCAAGACTCTTTGAAATTATTTATCTTACTTGTCAGCTTCTGCATCGTCTTCATCTGAGTCATCTTCTGCATCGTCTTCATCTGAGTCATCTTCGTCTATGTCATCTTCATCGATCACGACATCTTCGTCGACTTCTTCTTCGCTGTCGTCGTCGGAATAGAGGTCGTCGCGATCTTCGTCGATAGCGTCGAAATCCTCTTCTTCAGCAGCGTAGTTTTCTTCTTCTTCAGCAAAGTCGTCATCTTCCAAATCATCGTCTTCATCGTTGATGATACGCACGCGTTTGGTGTTACCAACCGGATCATCAGAGCGCTCTAGAGGATACCAGCGTTTCAATCCCCAAAGGTTGGTTCCGACACAGGCAAAACGCCCATCAATGTTAATCTCGGTATATAACTGGGCAATAGTATCTTGGCTTTGTTGATCGGTCATGCCGCGCAACTTGGCTACCTCGACCATCAGATCACGGTAATAATACGGTGTATTGGCTGCCTTAAGCACTAGAAAGGCCAAATCCACCATCGGCATTTCTTTAACTTTCTCAGGGTCTAGCTTTAAATTGAGTGGCGTACTCACTAAAGGACACTTCCTCTCACGCATTGTTCACATTACGGTTTATTTCAATAATATCCATTAACAAAACTAAGTAAAACCTATTTGACAACAAATTGCAAGTCAAAAGCGGTAACAGCTGACAGAAAGAGCCTTCAGGCTGTTATCCATAGCAGAAACCTGTCTCCATCTTGAAGAAGGATAAGCCCATAACATATGTACCTGTGTGAAACTTATAATTCCTTTTAAATAAAAAAAGGCGGAGGAAACCCTCCGCGCATGACTGTATCCACGCCAAGGATCGGCTCCTTACGTGATGTTACAAAGAGAGTGTTAATCTCTTCTGTCTATTTTATGTAAAGCGCCGTCTTTTGACACGATGGGCAGCCCATTTCGTTAAAAAAGGGCAAGTTCCCATTCGGACCCCCTCTTCCACTCATACAATATGGCAGCAGGGCACCGAGGAGGGGACAGCGAAACCTATGGACTATTACAAATTTTGGCACATGCTTCTTGAAGAAATATCGGTTGCCCCCAACAATGGTGAGCGGCGTATTCTTACCTTCAATGATCCCCGCCAGTATGCCGGGGCATTCACACAATGGAAGGCGCTGAAAGCGAAGCAGCCTGAGCTGCGGCAAGTGCAGGTATCTCCGCTGATTCGGGCCTTTTTTGTGCCTGCTGCCGGAGCTGGAAAACTAATGAACCGATTTGCAGATCTCCTAAATGTCGAAGAGGATCTACAAATACAAATCCATTCTATAGCTAACGAAAAAAGCGGAACCGCTACACTCCCTTGGGGAGTAAAAGCCATTCATGCTCCTCAGGCATGGTCCAAATCAACTGGAGTTCACGTCAAAATCGGCGTAATCGATACAGGAGCTGATTACCGCCATCCCGATCTGAAGCATTCATTAGCCTCTGGGGTCAACCTACTACACCGCGGAATGTTGCCGCTGGATGATAACGGGCACGGAACTCATATCGCCGGGACCTTAGCGGCAGCAGGGGGAAATCGTGGGATGATGGGTGTAGCACCACGGGCACTACTATATCCAGTCAAGGCTTTTGATCATAGTGGATCAGCCTATGTGTCTGATATTGTGCTGGGTATTGATTGGTGCGTGCAGAACAAAATAGATATCATCAATATGAGCTTCGGAATGAAAACTAGAAGCAAAGCGCTTCACAATGTGGTTATTAAAGCGTACCGAGCCGGAATCGCTGTCATCGCCTCATCCGGGAATGATGGAAAACGTGGCGGAGACTACCCCGCACGTTATCCTGAGACGATTGCCGTGGGTGCCATCGATAAAAGACATCGTGTTGCTGGCTTCAGCAACCGCGGTTCTTATATCGATGTCTATGGCCCCGGCGAAGGCGTGACCTCCTGTTGGCTGAAGGAGGGCTACAAAGAGATGAGCGGCACCTCCATGGCGACCTCGCATGTCACGGGAGCCGCTGCACTGCTGCTCGCGGTGCGACCGGGGCTCTCGCCAAGGGAGCTGAAGCTGCTCTTGCGCCGCACCGCGTCCCCGGTGCGGCTGCGCAAGGGGCAGCGACGCGCATCCCTTGGCGGCGGCGCTGCCGATGCCCTACGCCTGCTGAAAGCAGGAGTGAGGGCCAAGCGGGCGGTATCCGCGAACGTATAGACCCCACCCGGGCACCGGGTGGGTCACTCTGACGTGAGCGCAGCTTGTGCCGGTGCGAAGAACGGCACAAAATAAAATCCGCCTCCCAGAGAACCGGAAGGCGGATTTTTTGTCGTTTGATGTTGAATTACATGCGGTCTGGTGCGGAAACACCAACAAGACGCAGGACATTAGCAATGGTGGTACGCGCAGCACCAAGCAGTGCAAGTCGTGCCACGGTTTGAGCGGCATCCTCAGTGATTACACGTTCAGCTTTGTAATAACTGTGGAACATCGCAGCCAGCTCATATACATAACGGATGAGGCGATGTGGAGCATAACCTTCAGCCGCAACAGCAATTTCTGCTGGGAGCTCACCAATTTTGCGCAGCAGGTCATATTCATGCACTGCTGTCAGCTTGGAGAAGTCAATCTCAGCGTAATCAGGAATGGAGATCCCTTGCTCCTCTGCCTGACGGAAGATGCTGCAGATACGCGCATGCGCATATTGAACGTAGAATACAGGGTTCTCATTAGAAGTAGAGATCGCCAAGTCCATATCGAAATCGAGATGGGAATCCATGCTACGCATGGTGAAGAAATAACGAATCGCATCGATTCCTACTTCTTCCATCAAATCTTCCATCGTAACCGCTTTGCCGGTACGTTTCGACATTTTAACCTTTTCACCATTCTGGAACAGGCTGACCATCTGAGCAATCAGAACCACTAGCTTCTCAGGATCATTGCCAAGTGCTGACATCGCCGCTTTCATCCGCGGAATATAGCCATGATGATCCGCACCCCAAATGTTAATCATTTTATCGTAACCACGGCCATACTTATCGCTGTGATAAGCAATGTCCGGTGTAAGGTAGGTGTATGTGCCATCGTTCTTAATCAGAACGCGGTCTTTATCATCGCCATACTTAGTCGTTTGCAGCCAGGTTGCCCCATCCTGCTCATAAACTTCTCCACGATCACGAAGCTCATCTAGCGAGCGTAACACTTCTCCGTTCTCGTACAGGGAAGTCTCACTGAACCAGATATCGAAGTTTACGCGGAATAGTCCCAGATCACGTTTGATTTTATCGAGCTCTTTATTAAGTCCATAAGTCCGGAAAAAAGCTGCGCGGTCACTCGGGCTCATTTCGAGTAGTGTATCACCCTTTTCAGCCACAAGCTCTTTAGCAAATCCCTTAATATCCTCGCCATGGTAACCGTCTTCAGGCATTTCTGCTTCTTGGCCCAGCTCCTGCAGGTAACGAGTTTCAATGGATTTGCACAGGTTGACCACCTGGTTACCGGCATCATTAATATAATATTCCCGTGTCACCTGATAGCCTGCATAATCAAGTACGTTGCAAAGCGCATCGCCGACAGCAGCACCACGAGCATGTCCTAAATGAAGGCTACCCGTTGGATTAGCGCTGACGAACTCCATTTCAACCTTCTGACCTTGACCGATGTTAATACGGCCATAATCATCACCCTGCTCAGCAACAAGGCTGATAATTGGATACAAATAATTCTTGGACAACGTAAAGTTAATAAAGCCTGGTCCGGCAATCTCAGCTTTTTCAATAGAAGCGCTGCTAGTATCCAAATGTTCTATAATTGCCTCAGCAATTTGGCGCGGGTTACGTTTTGCGATTTTGGTCAGCTGCATAGCAGCGTTCGTAGCCAAATCACCGTGTGCCTTATCTCTTGGTACTTCCAGTACGATATCCGGAACCTCTTCCGGTGCAACAATTCCTGCATTTACAATTGCATCGGCAATGGCTTCTTTTACCCGTTCATTCACTAGCTCCAACGGATTCTTTCTCTGTGTCATAATTTCGGTTCCTCCTGTATATGCAAACTAATAGCAAACTTTCCTGACAATTCCTCGTATACGTACAAATCATATTCCCATGCAACCGTTAGGGAGCGCCCTTCGCGCACCACGTCCAGCTTGTTCGTTTCTGTAGAAAGATTAAACTGTGTATATGGTGAACGATAGAATCCCGGCAGACGCCGTCCGGATTGAAAGCTCTGTTCCGACTGTATCCCACCGTGGCGGATTAGCTTTAGCTGTTTGCCTGCAATCTTTATTGTTGTACGAACAGAAATTTCCTCTCCTCGAGGGCCTTGCTCTAACTCTTCATATTGAATATATAGATGCGGTCCTTTGGATACTACCTCTCCATTCGCTTTCATAACATTCCGCTGACCATCTTGAAGGCTCACGAGCGTAATAGAGACGTCATATTTGTTAGACTGTAGTTCGGGCATCACACGTTCCTCCATTCTGCAAGCCTCTGCATTCTGCATAAGAAAAACGCCTGTCGTAAAACTTAAACATTTTTATATTCATTCAAAGGCCTATTCGCTTTCCCATTGTACACTATATCCAGTTCAAAGAAGCATTTCAATCTCAGAATCCATTAGATCTAGCTTAGCTCATAAAATTTTACCATATTGATGGATAAAAGCACACTTGGAACATGTAGTAAAACTGTACACAAGTGCAACCAACTTCATAATCACAAAAAAAACGGTTCCCTTAGGAACCGTTTAGAAAACTAAAAGCTATGCTCGCCGCTACCTTTACTAACCCGCCCGTTACAAGGACAAAATTTTCAACGAAAATCTAAGTTGCCAAGATGCGCCGCCATCTTTAGTTACATATAACGATGAATAATCGCGTTCGCGAACGGCTAGCCAGCCTTCTTTATTACTAGTGAACGAGATTACTCCTTCATACCCAGCAATCGTCGGAAGATTGGTCCACTGCTTGCCACCGTTATATGTGCGTCCTACCGCTACTTTTTCTGCTGCGTCGGAATAACCCACCAAGAAGGTCGTATTGTTCCCTATCAGCTCCAAATTTCCCGGTCTGCCAGACGCAGGCCCTTTATTTACTACAGCTCTTCCATTACCCGGAGCAGGCCCACCCCCAGCAGTTTCCTGAGCGATCACTCTATTCCAGCTTTTACCCTTATTCGTACTTGTATATAGGGAGTATGAGGTTTGACTCATCCCTGAGCCGCCATAGAGAACCACATCAACTTGATCTCCCTTTGAAGTGATTTGCCCATACTCTGGATCGGTAAAGGCTACCTTTAACGATAAACTCCAAGTTTTTCCACCATCTGCGGTCTTCATTATCCGGTAGCTGGTTCCAGGCACAGTTACAACGGCCCAGCCGGTATTACGATCACTGAAATAAACACCGCGTGTATTGGATGGGGTTGAAATCTTACTCCAGCTAAGTCCCCCGTCCTTGGTGTAATACGTTGATGCCCTGTTATACCCGAAACCAATCTTACTGTCGATAAAATCGATTCTTTCAAAGCTAACAGCTTTATTCGAAAGTCTTTTCCATTCTGAGCCGCCATTAGAGGTGCTGATTAAATATCGAGCTTGACCGTCTTCTACAGAAGCAAGGGCAAAACCATGCACGTTATCGGGAAAATCAATCTGCTTAAAGCTCCATTGGCCTTCATAAATTTCTTGAAAATTGCAGCCTCCATCAGAAGTGCCAATCATAAATCCATTGCCTGCTGCCCGTCCGATATCTCCATTCAGAAACTGAACATCAGAAAAGGTAAGCGGTGTGGATACGTCTCCTGAATGCTTGTTTTGCAGAGACTGTAGTAGCCCATGATCTCCAGTGCCGCACGCCGCTGGTGTAGCCGATGCCGCAGCATGTACAGAAGAAGCTGATGCACCCCAGCCTGAAACCATTATTAGCGTCGCCGAAAGGGCGGTTATTGTCGTTCTGTGAATCTTCTTCGTCCAGTTCATAGTGACACCTCCTATTGTATATATACCCTAGCTTTTAATCTCTACTCTTTTATACCTCCTGAAGCACGCATGATCCACCATTGAATAGTCACAAAATGGAAACAGTTTGTCATCTCCTATTTAAATCTCCTCCAGCGATAGTCCCTTTAACAGATCACCTAGTTATACAATGAATATCCTTCCAGTTCCTTTCCCATAATACAAGGAGAAGGGAGTCTGGTGTCATGTCACGTGAATCAACGAGTCCACCCAAACGAAAAAGCCGCTTCCGCCGTTTATTCCGGCTGCTGGTAGCCATGATTATATTGTTTCTACTGACCACGGGAGCTCTGCTCGGTTACCTATACCAAAAAGATCTCCCTCCCATTGGCGACGATGTGCGCTCCAAGCTACTCGACTCCAGGGGCAATATTCTTGCCACCTTTACCTCAGACGGGCGTAGCCGTGAACCGGTCAAATTAAGTCAAATTTCTCCCCTGCTCATTGAAGCCACACTAGCCGTCGAGGATCGTAAGTTTTACGAGCATTCCGGATTTGACATGAAGGGGATGGCTCGGGCCGTGCTCGTCAATCTGGAAGAGGGAAACCGAACGCAGGGGGCTAGCACGCTAACTCAGCAGCTCGCGAGAAATCTTTATCTCTCCCACGAGAAGACGTGGACGCGTAAAGCTAAAGAAGCCTTGTATACGATGCAGCTCGAGATGAAATACAGCAAAGATGAAATCTTGAACATGTATTTAAATAACATCTACTATGGCCATGGTGCCTATGGCATTGAAGCAGCCTCTCAAATGTATTTTGGTAAATCTGCAGCAGACTTAGACTTGGCAGAGAGTACCATGCTAGCTGGGATTCCAAAAGGACCAACCTATTATTCGCCGTACAATCATTTAGACAACGCTAAAAAACGCCAAAAAATCATTTTGACTGTCATGACCAATTTAGGAGAAATCACACAAGAAGAAGCAGGACAGGCTGTTCAGGAGGACTTGAACTTAAAGCCACAAGGCCAGAAGGATACCACTGTGGTTGCACCTTATTTCAGAGATTATATCCGCAATCTGGCCACAGAATCTCTTCACATCAGCAGTGATGAGCTGGAACAAGGGGGACTAAATGTTTACACTACCCTTGACCCTGACATGCAGCATGCCGCAGAACAAGCAGTCGACAAAGAGATGGATCAAAAGAGTGATCTGGAGACCGCTCTTGTTTCCATTGATCCTCGCACTGGCTACATTAAAGCTATGGTCGGCGGAAAAAATTATCGTACCAACCAATACAACCATGCTCTAGCCACCACACGTCAGCCTGGCTCGTCCTTTAAGCCGATCATGTATTTAGCAGCACTCTCTTCTAAAGAGATGACTGGTCTTTCCGTTTTCAAAAGCCAGCCAACGATGTTCCATTATGATAACAATCGCAAAACCTACCAGCCTCGGAACTTCGGGGATAAGTATCTGGGCGAAATCAATATGCGACAAGCCATTGCAGCATCCGACAATATCTATGCCGTGAATACGATCATGAAGATCGGCGCGGATAAGGTGAGCGAGATGGCAGGCAAGATGGGCATTGATAGTCCGCTTCAAAGCGTGCCGTCACTGGCACTCGGCACCTCACCGATCAGTCCGCTAGAAATGGCTGCGGCATTCGCTGTTATTGGAAACAGTGGTCAGAAAATGCCCACCACAGCCATTCTAAAAATAACGGATTCTAATGGTATGGTGCTGTATGAAGCACCACAGCCAAAGGGTGAAGCCATTGTAGAGCCTTCTGCCGCCTATGTGCTGACCCGTTTAATGGAGGGAGTATTTGAGACTGGGGGGACAGGAAACCGCGTAGCTTCTATAATCAAACGTCCGGTAGCCGGCAAGACTGGAACTACGGATACAGACGGCTGGATGGTAGGCTTCACCCCCGAGCTGTCCACTGCAGTTTGGGTTGGATATGACAAGGGGCGCGACATCACAACTACCGATGGCCGACGGGCAGCTCCAATTTTCGCGGAGTTTACTGAAAAAGCGTTGGAAAATATTCCGCCTAAGATTTTTCCCATTCCAGATGGCGTAGTCAGTGTATACATCAATCCGCAATCCGGTAAGCTAGCTACAGCAGCCTGTCCCGAAAAAGAACTGGAGACTTTCATTAGTGGAACTGAGCCCACCGAATACTGTGATCAACATGGCAAAGCTCCCGCTGTCGATGATGTACAAAGCAAAGTAGATCCTGCTGAAGAAAGTCGTTCCCTGTGGAACAATATTAAACGCTGGTGGTTGAATTAACCTCTTCATTAATTGAAGAGGTTTTTCTTTTTTATTACTTATTTATTGTAGAATCCATAGGATGGCCAAACTCGATTTTCACTTCTCCCACAAAGGATGTAACCGCTTCATTAATTATATTCACCCCATTCTCTTAACTCACAATTACTGCTATAATAGTTAGTAGCAACCAAAATATAAAGATGTAAATGAGGGACATGGGATGAAGGATACAGGCATGATCCGGAGTTTAGACAGTCTTGGGAGAATTGTGGTTCCCGCAGAAATCCGTATGACTCGTAATATCGACATTGGTGATCCTATCGAATTTTTTATATTAAACGATAACACCATCATACTCAGGAAGTACACCTCGACAGAATGTACGTTTTGCAGAAGCCACGACCATGTCACCTACTATAAAGAGCAATTTATTTGCAGTAGCTGTCTAAAAGAAATTGCCGACCCTGAACGCATGTCTCAAGTGCCTGAGGCGCGCCAAGATTTTGCAGGCGAAGTGTCAGAACACAGCAGCACGATCCGGAAGACGAAGACAGAGGATATGTGCCAACGCCTGGAGCGGGCCATAGAAGAACATCCATATGCCAATCAGAAAGAGCTTGCTGAAATTCTTGGGATCAGTCAAGCCAGAGTAAGTCAACTCAAACGCAAACTTAGTACGGCAGGCAAATCGTAAACTAATTCATTGTGTTCAATTCAAAAAGGCTTCGACTCTCCTATTTCAGGATGTCGAAGCCTTTTTTCTGTATCAGGTAACCTTGACCGGGTAATTCATTCCTACTCGTTCAGTGTAGCCTTAAGCTCATCGGAGGACGCAGTCCACCATGCCTCATTATGAGAGATCAAGAGGGATTTGAGAGCAGCTTTTTCAACTGCGCCAAGCCCTCCCACATCGATTTTGCGTTTTAGAGCAGCATCCAACTTATTGACATGCTCGGCGAGAATTTTCCAACCACGACGCGCTTCCGTATCGATCCACATTTCGCAGGCCGTTATTCCACCATAGAATTGACTATCCTGTGTACGGTCCACTGCTACCCATACTACCCAAACCTGTCTACCATTAGGTACATCTTCACGGTTCATGGAGAATTTAATCCCCTTTTCAACCTTACTCTTGGCATGCATGGCACCAATATCAATGACTGCTTCACCGCCATCAATAATGACAGGCGATACGTTATTGAGCTCTATAGAGCCTGCTCCAAAGCCTTTATGTTTACTTTTGGCATTCACAATATTTAAGGCAATCTGTTTCTTGCCCTCCGGTTGTATGTTGTCCACGAGTGCACACCCTTCCTCTTACGAATAATTTAATTTTAGCTAATAATGCGGCGATTGCAAACATATACATCCCGTAGATGCTTGTCACGGGAGGAATCACACTATGAAGTCACTGTCATTAAGGTACATCATCATCTTTGCGACCCTGGCCACCCTCGTGCTATTAGGAGGCATATGGGTCTATTCGGGGGATAACTCCACATCTTCTGTTACTAGCTTTGTTTCAAAAGAGGCCAAGTCCTCAAGCGGCACAGCTCCTGCAGCTGCACCACAACAGACACTGCCTGAAAGCGCCCCCGTTCCAGCAGAAGAGGCATTAAGTCAACGAGTTGTCGAGTATCACATCGATGTTCAGCTTGTTCCTGATACAGAAACCTTAATCGCTTCTGAGACGGTAACCTGGACACACCCCGGTGTAAAACCGGTAAGTGATCTATATTTTCATATGTATCCAAATGCTTTTGCTTCACCAGATACTACCTTTATGAAGGAGTCCGGGGGAACGCTCAGAGGTGACACCATGCCAGAGAACGGCTTCGGAAGTATGACTTTAACCGATTTGCGCACAACAGAAGGAACATCACTAATGCAAAGAGTGCAATTTGTACAACCCGATGATGGTAACGTCAACGATAAGACACTCCTAAAGGTACATCTCCCACAGCAGGTTAATGGTGGAGAAAGTGTCACGCTTAAACTCCAGTACGAGGTCCAGCTCCCCAAAATATTTGCCCGTATGGGCGCATCCGGCAATTTCGTGATGGCTGGGCAATGGTTCCCTAAACTTAGTGTATACGAGCCTATGGGCACACGTGGGGTTAAGGAGGAAGGCTGGGATTTGCATCAGTACCACGGCACCTCTGAGTTTTACAGCGATTTTGGCATCTTTAATGTAACGATTGCGGTTCCTTCCGACTACACGGTAGCTTCGACCGGATTTCCTGTGAAGAATGCCAAGCTAAAGCAAGATCAAAAAATATATCAGTTCTACGCTGACGATGTCCATGACTTTGCGTGGGCGGCATCCCCTGATTTTACAGTAGCCGAAGAAGCCTTCTCTACGCCAGAAGTGCCTGGTGTACGGATTAAGGTGTATCTCGATCCATTACACAAAGACTTAAAGGAACGATACCTTCAGGCCGCTAAGGCAGCTCTGACCTACTTCAGCAAATGGTATGGTCCTTACCCCTACTCGACTCTGTCTATTATCGTTCCGCCTAAGGAGGGGAATGGGGCTGGAGGAATGGAGTATCCAACACTCATTACAGCATTTGGAGCCACAGACTCTTCTCCTGACACCTCACTTGAAAGAACCGTCGTTCATGAAATTGGCCATCAATACTTTTACGGCATGGTAGCCAGCAATGAATTCGAAGAGGCTTGGCTAGATGAAAGCTTCACTTCTTATGCTGAAGACAGACTCATGGAGCAAGAATATGGCATCAAAACGAATCTCCCTCTTCAGTCCAGCTTGGTGACCAAATCAGAGCCGCTAAATTTAGAAACATGGAAATATACCGGGGCAGAATCCTATAGCCGGAATGTGTATATTCGCGGAAAGCTAGTACTTAAGGATATTGAACGCCAAGTAGGCACTAAGGCAATGAACAGCATCATGTCCACTTACGCACGTAAATTCCGTTTCCAGCACCCCACTACGTCTGATTTTCAAAAAGTCATTGAGAAGGTAACCAAAAAATCATGGCAGCCTTATTTCGAAGATTATATTTATGGTGGTGGTGCTCCTGATTTCTCAGTAGATACGATTACGATTAAAAAGAATGGCAACAGCGATGCTCAGAGCTATGAATCCATAGTAAAGATTACAAACAAAGGGAGCCATTACGTTGACGTTCCCATTAAATTCACATTCGCCGATGGCTCTGCTACAGAGCGGGTCTGGAGCGGTGAAGGAGCAGAGACTACCTTCCAATTGTTAAGCGATAAGCTTCTGCTCTCTGCTGAGGTTGATCCTGAGCATACCATTCTGTTAGAAAACAAACATCTTAATAACTTCAGACTGGCGGAAATAGAGCCCAAAACGCTCTCCCGCTGGACATTAAGTGTAACTAAACTAGTTGAAACCGTGCTCGGAACTCTTGTCTGGTGAGGTGAATGATTGTGAGAACATCGATAACCCGCGGCTGGCAAAGCATGAAGGAGCAATTTTATATTCTGATTCTGCTCTTCATCTACCGACTGCTCTGGGGCTACTTTATGTACGGCTTCATCCGATCTGCTATCGTTCCAATTCTACTACGTTATCCAGATAAAGACGCTGGAGGCAGCGGAATGGGCAGACTACTCTATTATGTCGAAGGGCAGTTCAGCTTGAACACAGATCCTGCGATACGTACTTGGTTATGGATGTTCCTAGGACTTGTTGTCTTACGACTGCTACTCTCCCCCTTCATAAGGGCAGGATTACTGCATGAACTCCATCAGGAGCGAAAAGGAGAGCGTGGCCTGTTCTTTTTTCCCGGTATGAAGCTTTATGGATTTCCAGTGTTTATCTTCAGTCTAATCGAATGGGTGCTGGCTCTACTTCCGTTATACTGGCTTGCTCCAAAAATGTACGGGCTATTCTTGTCCTCCTTTCTGAACTACTCTTTGTTACTTCATTTAGTTCCATACGTATTGGCATGGCTTATATACATCTTTATCGTGCGCCTGTTCCTTCTATATATGCAGTTTGGTTATACCAGCGGCACGGGGATGTTCTCCTCCTTATTCATTTGCTTGAAGTCGCTGATTCCGGCAATAGGAATTTCAATCATACTTGGTGCAGCAGGCCTGATCCTTTTGCTAGTGTGCGGACTAACGGGTATCTTCTGTCCTGGCCTACCAGCACTTCTTATTCGTCAACTTTCATCACTGCCCTCAACACTCTTCAAAATGTGGGGAATTTCAGCTCAATATCATCTATGGCACAGTAAAGCATTTCCACAATAATTTGAAGCATTACAGAACATAATATAAGAGTCCCGGTTCCTGAATCAGGAGCTGGGACTCTTTCGCGTTATAGACAAATTATGAGGATTTGCAAAATCGTAAAGACTTTGTTACAATAAGTCCTGTTCCATTGGTAACAAGTTTGTAATCATTTGAAACGATTTCTACATAACTTCATGTATTTGTCGTAGTCATGTCGATAAGTCACTATCTGGTGCATAAAACGCCGAATTCCTTGCACCGGGAAGTGGGGGAACCATATTTTGGGTGAATTGATCTCGCTTTGCAGTGATCATAGGGGAACCTTCTACCGAATCCTTAAGCTAACCTCACAGGCATTGGAAGGGGTACAATTTTTTTGAAGAATTTAAGAAAAGCATGCGTCGCTGCGGCGCTAGGACTTGTGATGGCGTTCTCTATTGGTGGAGGAAGTGCCTTTGCAGATTCTAAGATGGACAGTGTTATTTCAAAGACAATTGGAGTTGCCTATAAAACCGGAGGCACTAGCACTGCCGGGTTTGACTGTTCTGGATTTACTACGTATGTATTCAAGAAGGTGGGTCTTTCTTTGCCCCGTACTTCAAAAGCTCAATATAATGTCGGAACTCCTGTAGCCAAAAGCAAATTGCGTTCAGGTGACCTAGTTTTCTTTAACACATTGGGCAACGGCGTATCCCATGTCGGCATTTATGTTGGAAACGGAAAATTCGCACAATCATCATCTTCATATGGCGTGACCATCACTTCACTTAGCCAGTCCTACTGGGCCAATCGCTACGTTGGTGCTAAAAGAGTAATGAGTACTTCCTCATATCAAGCTATAGCCTACGATTAATACTTCCCCACAACTATAACCTCACAATTACATTATATAGACCTGGGTTTGATTATTGACTTAATCGAATCCAGGTTTTCTTTTGCCTTATTATATTCTTTACACCTCTAGAACGGACTTTAAACACTTTTATTTGATAAAAATTTCAATAAATATAAAAATTAGTTTAATATTATCGCTTACATATGCATTTTGTCTTTAAAAAAACGAATTTTTCTGCATGATTATGTTAAAAACGATTGCCAAGCGGCACTCTGTTTGTTACAATAACTGCAGTAAGATTTTAGTAACATTTTTGTAATCATTAAGTTGTTATTTACAAAGGTTTTGTCATGTATTGATTACAAGCTATTCCTAATCAACAGTATTAGCCGAGTTTCCTAACTATTAGGAAAACGGGGGAACCAACTTTGGGTGAATTGACCTCCATTTTTAGAGGGGTCATAGGGGACCTTCAACCGAACCCTTAAGCTAACCTCGTAGGCATCCGGAAGGGGTATAAACTTTTGAAGAAGAAGCTAGCAGCAGCAGTACTTAGCTTTTCCATTATTTTCACCATCGGAGCAGGAAGCGCTTTCGCGGATTCCAAAATGGATAAAGTGATCGACAAGACCATCGGAACTAAGTACGTATCCGGCGGCATCTCCACAAATGGATTTGATTGCTCCGGATTTACAATGTATGTATTTGATAAAATTGGTATAAACCTACCACACCAATCAGGTTCCCAGTATCAAATGGGTACTGCTATCTCCCAAGATGATTTAAGATCTGGAGATCTTGTATTCTTCAATACAAGTGGTAAGGGTGTCTCCCATGTCGGTATTTATGTCGGTGAAGGCAAGTTTGCACACGCATCTACCTCACGCGGTGTAACAATTAGCTCCCTGAGTGATAGCTACTACGTGAAACGCTACATCGGTGCTAAACGAATTATGAGCACGGATGCTTATCATTCTGTTGCTTCTGAGACAGAAGATAATGATGATGTTCAATAAGTAAATCGTACATAGGCTCTTTTCCAAGATGTTGATTCTTGGGGAAGAGCTTGTTTTTTGTCTTATTTAGTATTTACCCCTCTCAGAATTTGTAAAACAATAATCCTCATAAATTTCTGAGTCGACCATGCCTCTTTTTGTATATAATTAGTTACAAGCATAAACGCCTTCGATATCCTTATAAGGACCATAAGTATTTTAAGCTAGAAATATAAGACATTTTAAGTCCCCCCGTGAAAGGAGGTCCTTGACCTTATGATAAATCCCTCTGTTACTTTTCATGTAGCGCCTATGGAGACCAGTCACGCGGAAGAGATTTGCAACTGGGATTACACTGCCCCTTATAATATTTACGGCTGGATGCCGTGGGAGCAAATGCAGGCTCTTGGAATCGAGTTCGGTGACCCGCAGCTACGGAATGAGCAATATGTCTCCATATTAAATGGGCAAGGGATTTTGTGTGGATTCGCGCAGTTGTTTCCAATGGAAGGTGTTGTTCGCTTGGGGATTGGTATGCGCCCTGATCTATGCGGTCAAGGTCTAGGAAAAATATTCATGGATGCAATCGTGCAAGCAGCCTTGCTTCGTTATCCTGAGCGTGAGATTGATCTAGAGGTATTGACCTGGAACCAGCGGGCGATCCGAACTTACCAAAAGTGTGGATTTACGATTACCGATACGTATGAACGCCTAACCCCCACAGGAAACAAACCTTTTTATTGCATGGTCTATGATAAATAATATTAAATTCCATATTTTTCAATGATTTGATGGTATTATCGTTCATTTTTTTGTCACAAACCCTATGATAACGCTTCACCTTGAGCTATAATGTAGGGAGCAGCTTACATAGAAGGGACGAACTGGGATGCAGAAATGGATCATGAGCGGTTTGTTTTTTGCCGCCTGTGCCTTTGCGGTAGTACTTATGTTTACACTTCCAGGTAAAGAAGAGGTAGCTGAACAGAATAAGCCGACGATGCCGGAAGTCCAATTGGATGCGGCAAAGGCCGAAGCAACCGTGAAAGCCAGCTGTATCACCTGTCACGGCGATCAGCTTCAAGGTGGAGTTGGACCCAGTCTTCAAAATGAAGGCGGTCAGCATGATGCTGAAGAAATCTACAGTATCGTCACTAAAGGACGAGGTCAAATGCCTTCCTTTAAAGAAAAGCTAGCCCCTGAGGAGATTGCAAACGTCGCCCTCTGGCTCTCAGAGAAAAAGTAACAGTAACTACTACCTAAGCAACAAAAAACGCCTGTGCCAGAAGATAGTTCACTATCTGCGCACGGGCGTTTATTTATGAGTTTAGGTGACACTAACGATTTTTCTCAAAGGCTTCATTAAATTCATGTGCCTCTCGAATATCTAGAGCTGTAATACCGTCTTCCTCATTTGATTTCAGTCGTAAAGTCACTGTCTTATAATCAATCGTAATATGTGGATGGTGATCAAAGGCTTCTGAAATGGTGGCTACTTCATCAACGAAAGCAATACCCTTCATATATTGGCTGAACATATATTTTCGCACCATGGTATTCTCTTCCAGCTTCCAACCTTCCAGCTTGCTGATCTGCTCACGCAGTTCTTCTTCGGTAAATAACAATTCGTTTCCTCCCTTACTAAAAATTGCAGTAAAATCCGCAGGTCCCTTTACTCGTCTTATTCGTTAAACAAAACATCCCTTAGCTTCTGAGGTCCAAGGGATGTGCCAGGATAAAGGCAATATTTTCGATTAAATGTATTCAAGAATCCCAGCGATTATAACTCGGCTACACCAATTTTAACACGGGCTACTAACTACGGGCAAATTACGCCCCGCCGCCGCCTCTTCTTAAATCAAAACAACAGAGGCTAAATCCTCTTCTCCGACTAAAATATTAATGCGGTGAGTGTCCTTATCGTAGATGATAACGCCGCTCCCCACCTCAATCATAGGTTCATTACCCAGCGCGAAGAAAAGATCCTCAGCCAGTGCCTCCCATACCTCCATCTTGGATTCCTGCGGCAATTCTTGCCACTCTTCCGGATCCATTTCAAAAAATAAGTACCCATCGGAAATTCTTCCGACAGCCTCAGTCAAATCCGTTAGGATTTCACCGTAATCTCTACCATGCTTTACACCCACATGTATCACTCCGTTTTCTCCACAGATGAATAATTACTTACCTTATCCATTATAGCCGAAAAAATGACTTCACAAAAAACGGAATGATGTCGATAAATAAGAATATACGTTATTCGGTTTCGAACAGAGTGCCTTGCCGCTGTTTCAAGGATGATATACGCGGCTTTGTCGGAACACATCTTATAATCTCATGGACGAGGTGCATAATGGAAATTTCAACAATACTTGGTTTAATTTTTGGTCTAGTTGCAGTTATTTGGGGTATGATCCTCAAGCACGCTCCTCTTCACGCTTTAGCCACACCTGCTGCTTACGTTATTATCTTAGTGGGTACGGCAGCTTCCATCTTTATGGCCTTTCCGTTCTCGGAGGTCAAGAAGATTCCAAGTCTGTTTAAAATGATTTTTGTCAAAAAGAAATTAATCAGTAAATCCGAATTAATTACTATGTTCATGGAGTGGGCTTCTATTACACGGCGTGAAGGTCTGCTGGCTCTTGAGTCGAAAGTCGATGAAATAGAAGATAACTTCCTCAGAAATGGCATGCGGATGATTATTGATGGAAATGATCAGGATTTTGTCCGCGATGTTCTCATGGAGGACATCCACGCCACAGAGGATAGACATAAAGCAGGCGCACTCATTTTCTCACAAGCAGGTATGTATGCTCCTACACTTGGCGTACTCGGGGCCGTTATCGGACTTATAGCCGCTCTGGCTGATATGAGTGATATGAACAAATTGGCTGCAGCAATCGGGGCTGCCTTCATCGCAACACTACTCGGTATCTTTACAGGTTACGTATTATGGCATCCTATTGCCAATAAGCTAAAACGACTTTCCAAACGTGAAATTGAAGTTCGAATGATGATGGTCGAAGGTCTTTTGTCCATACAATCCGGTGTATCCACTATTGCCATCAATCAGAAGCTTGCTGTCTTCCTGACACCTTCGGAACGAGCTAAGTTAAATGATGAGAAGGAGAGTGGATCGGGTGAGCAAAAAGACTAGACGACACGAAGAGCATGAAGAACACGCCGATGAATCGTGGCTACTGCCTTATTCTGATCTTATGACCCTTCTGGTAGCCTTGTTCATCGTAATGTATTCTATGAGTGCAACGGATGCCAAAAAATTCGAAGAGATGAGTCAAGCCTTCAGTTCTGCTCTTAATGGCGGTACAGGTGTTCTTGAAGAGCGGGCGGCAATGCCATCTAAGAGTCAAGAGGATTTAGGAAAAAATGATCAAATGGATAAATCAGTAACCAAGAAAAATGAACAAACAGAAATGGCTAAGCTGCGGCAAAAGGAACAAGAGGATTTAGAGAAGCTTAAGAAGCAGTTTGATCAATATATCAGCAAGAACGGCCTTACCGATCTACTCAGTACTAAGCTCAATCAATCCCAGCTTATGATTACGATAAGTGATAACGCGTTGTTCGCATCCGGACAGGCAGTAGTTAAAGATGATTCTCGGCAATTAGCAAAGTCCATCTCAACCATGCTGCAGCAATTCCCGGATTATGACGTAGTCGTGCAAGGACATACCGATAATATCCCTATCTCTAATAGCGACTATTCTTCCAACTGGGACCTGAGCGCCGATCGCGCCCTTCAGTTCATGAAGATCTTGCTAACAAATACGAACCTGAATCCACGGAAATTTAGTGCGATTGGATACGGGGAATACCACCCCATTTCTGAAAATACAACAGCTGTTGGACGAAGTAAGAACCGCCGGGTTGAAGTATCCATTATTCGTAAATATCAAGAAACCAAAGAGTTCTCAGGTATTGCTCCTTCCGATGAATAATGGTTATCCTATTACAAACATAAAGAGCTGTCCCAAGGTCTTAGACCGATGGAACAGCTCTTTTTTGATACATTGTATTCAAATCTAGGCATTTCTAAGTTATAGAAGTTCGTAGTTCAGTGTAGCTCCAAGTTCTTGCTTCTCTTCAGCAGACAGCTCACGCCATTCTCCTGTTTGTAATGCCCCTAGACGAATATTCATAATCCGAATGCGTTGAAGCTTTCTAACCTCGTAGCCAAAAGCGCTGCACATACGGCGGATCTGACGATTCTTACCCTCCATCAAAATAATACGGAATACACGCTCTGTAATACGAGTGACCTCACAAGGTAGCGTCTTCTCACCTAATATCTTTACGCCGCTGGACATGCCGGTAATAAATGATGGCGTAATCGGTCTGTCTACAGTAACAACATACTCTTTTTCATGCCGACCTTCGGACCGTAAAATCTTGTTAACGATGTCCCCATCGTTGGTAAGCAAAATCAATCCTTCTGAATCCTTATCGAGTCGCCCAATCGGGAAGATTCGCTCATGATGACCTACAAAATCAACAATATTCCCCTTAATATGCTGCTCTGTAGTTGAAGTGATACCCACTGGCTTGTTTAACGCAATGTAAACCGTCTGGCTTGATGTTTCAAGCGCAACACCATCTATTCTCACATCATCGCCTGGAACGGCCTGACTGCCAAGCACAGCAGGTTCTCCGTTGATCGTAACTCTACCACCTTCCACCAGCTTATCTGCTTCACGGCGTGAACAGTACCCTGTCTCACTGATGAATTTATTAATTCTCACGTTGTCCTTCACTCCGTTCATCCTTAATATTAAGCCAAGGGGTATCCGTACCAGCTGCAGGCAGCTTGATCATAACAGTTGTCCCTTGACCCACTTCACTTTGTATTTCCAAATGACCCTTATGAGCCTGAATAATACGTTGGCTAATCATTAGCCCTAAGCCTGTTCCCGACTCCTTATTGGTGAAGAAGGGCTCACCCAGCTTAGGCAGCATATCCTTAGGAATTCCTTCGCCTTGATCTGAAATAAGAATGAAGACAGAATCCAAGGTATTTCTTAACTCCATTGAAATCACACCACCATCAGGCATAGCTTCAATAGCATTTTTGACGATGTTAATAAACACCTGCTTTAGCTGGTTCACTTCACAATGTACGGTGGATGGATATTCAGAGAATGTCGCACTAAACTGAATCCCAAACAAATGAGCTTGACTGTCTAATAGAGAAACCACATCACCAAGGATATCCCGCACATCTTTTTCCTGAAAATGAACAGCTTGAGGCTTGGCCAAAATCAAAAATTCACTTACGATCAGATTAATCCGCTCGAGCTCGGACAACATCAGTTCAATATGGAGGGGGACCAAAATCTGCTTTTCTTGTTGAAGCTGCAGAAATCCTTTTAGCGTCGTAAGAGGATTACGAATCTCATGAGCTACTCCCGCGGCTAATTGACCAACTGTAGTCAGCTTCTCAGAGCGTCTAAGCAGTTCCTCCATTCGGTTACGTTCCGTCATATCACGTGAGACGTGAATAAAGGAATGTGGATACCCGTCTTCATCACGAATCACTGAGGTACTAACACTAACTTCAACAATTGTTCCATCACGTTTAAGTCTTACCGTTTCAATTGGTGGTAGAACCGCACCACTCTTTAACGCATCAAGCCGCTCTTCCTCCTGCTTAAGCGCTGTCGCAGGCACAAGGTAAGGCTTATTCCCTAGCACCTCTTTGGCACTCCATCCATACAGTTCTTCGAAGGCTCTGTTCGTACTAGTAATTCGGCCGTCCATATCGATAGTATGTATCGCATCAGAGGTTCCATTAATGACTGATTCCAAATGCTCCTTAACTGCTCGGTTCTCTTCCAGTGTCTGTTTGAGTCGATTAGTGCGCTGCATGAGATGAGCCGTCATAGCGTTGATTCGTAGTGCCAGTTGCCCTAACTCATCCCGGCTAGTTACCTTAAGTGGAGGCTCGAATTTCCCTTTGGCTACATCGTTCACTTTGGCAAGTATCGCCTGAATAGGACGAGTAACAAATCCAGACAGTATGTAACTGCATAACAAGAATAATGTAAGTAATAACAGTGAAGTTGTCAGATTATTAATTAATTGTTCATGAACCACAGATGAAATCACGGAGTAATCCAAAACGACACCAATCACATAAGCTTTCAGTCCAGGAGATTGGATAGGGATGAAGCTTTTGAGCACTCTTTTTCCAAGCACTTTCGCCTCCAGTGTAACCGGCTTCTGCTTCTCCTGAGCCAATAGAATCGCTGTTCTATCCTGCTCCACATTACCATAAGTATAGGTGCCGTACTTAATGGGACGGTTACCAAGATTCTTATTCAATGTGTCAGTTCCGTCAGCCTTCATACTTGCTGAACCAAATGTTACTGGGTTAAATCCTGTGAGTTCTAAGATCCCTGGATTAGCTTCTTTAGTCTGCGCTGCGATTTGATCGGGATTGGTAATCTTGACATAGTCGCTGGCTGCAGTATTGAGAATAACAGGATTTATGATGTAGTTGCTCTCTTCATCATGGTAATATCCCCATTTTTCAATGAAATCAAGATTGTAGGTTGAATAATCAAAAGGGCCTGACCAAAAATGGTCCATGGCCTGCCCCTGACCCACGGATACCTCCTGATTATCGAACAACTCCAAAAAGGCCAGATACCAGTACCCCCAGTCCTTTGTGGACACCCCAATATCACTAGGTAGCGAAGACCTCGCTATTACAATATCGTTATCAGTCTTTACCAGAATTGAAATATTAGACACGCCCACCTTGGAAGTTAGGGCCTTAAGTTCTTCATTCGTCACATTCCTATAGTCGGGGTCCAGCTCCTCGGAGGCAAAGATAGCCGCCATCCTTAAATTATGCGCAATTTGATATTCTACATAGTTAGAGCTATAGTTACTTTGTTCTACAGAAACGGCCATTTGCATAGCGGTTAGTTGCATATTATTAATACTTTCATTCCGTAGATTATTTTGGGCGGCATAAAGGTTAAATGTCAGGTTCAGTGCTAAAATTAGCAACACCGCCCCAAAAATAATAGCAGATAGTTTTGTCTTTATGGACAAACTGTTTGTTCACCTCTTATCCACTGGTAAATCCTTGCGGGGCCTACAATAAACATCATACCTTTTGCCCTCACATTTGAAAAGACATTTCAATGTAGCGTTCCAATTCAAGAAATATTGAAATTCAAAAGGTCTTTCTCTACAATATACAAGTATAAATGCCTTCGGCGTCCTTATACGGACGGGGAGCATTTAAGCGCGAAATATAAGGACAAAGTATAGCGTGAAACTTATACTTTCTTATATTTTAAGAAACCATCCACAGCTTATGCACATATAAACATTTTATTATAAAACGATGTGTACAAAAATGTGTATAAGTAGGCGGTTATCCACAGAGTTATGCACATTTTGTTAAGAACGAATATTTGTTCGTTGTACAATGGATATAAAGGAAGGGAAGATGATCTTGAATATTAAAGCAGGTGAATCGCTAGATGATATGCGAGCGGTTCATGAACACTGGATGAGGCAGGCGATAGCAGAAGCCCGCAAGGCTGAAGCATTAGGGGAGGTTCCCATTGGGGCGGTCATCGTACGGCATGGTGAAATTATCGGACGTGGATACAATTTAAGAGAAACTACAATGGATTCTACAGCTCATGCAGAAATGGTTGCCATTCGTGAGGCCAGCAATGTCATGAACTCATGGCGACTGCTGGATTGCCAGCTGTATGTTACTTTAGAGCCTTGTCCTATGTGTGCGGGAGCGATTGTACAATCAAGAGTACCCCTCACTGTATATGGCACTCCTGATCCTAAGGCTGGATGTGCCGGGACCCTCATGAATTTGCTTGAAGAACCGCGTTTTAACCATCGCACCGAAGTGATTCAGGGGATTTTACAAGAAGAATGTGCAGACCTACTGACCTCATTCTTTCGTCGTTTACGTCAAAAACCATCGAAACAAGCATAAACGCCTTCGGCGTCCTTATAAGGACGGTAAGCGTTTAAGCGAGAAATATAAAACATAAAGTATAGGTGCTAAACTTATACTTTCTTATATTTAAAAAAAGGAGAGACCTGAAATGACCCTTACTTTATATCATACCTCACATGGTATCTATATTTCTCCTCTAGAGCTAAAGGATACAGAGAACTTACTGGAGCTGCGTTTGAATAATCGGTTAACACATGAACCATTTGAACCAAAACGCGATGAGCAATTCTACACTTTGGAGAGTCAACAACGGATCATCAATCAGCGTATTGAGGACGCCCTACTGGACAGAGCTTATATGTTCGGCATTTATCTGCTGGATGGACAGCTAATCGGTCAGATCACATTGTCCAACGTCTCACGAGGTATAGCACAATATGCTGATTTAGGATATTTAATGGATCATCGGATGCAAGGACAAGGTTATATGACAGCAGCAGTCGGATTAGTCCTTGGCTATGCGTTCCGGGCCTTAGGTCTACATAGAGTTCAAGCAGCTATTTTATTGCATAATGAAGCTTCCCGAAGAGTCCTGGAGAAGAGTGGGTTCAAACCTGAAGGGATTGCTCGTCAGTATCTTAAAATAAATGGACAGTGGCAGGATCACCAAACCTACGCAATCTTAACCGAAGATGTGCTGACTGAGGAACGGAAATAAGATTCTGCATTGTCGCAGGAAAGAGTGCTACTTTTTTTCCTAAAAAAAGACCCGCATGGGCGTATAATATACGCCTCATGCGGGTCTTAATCTTGCGAACTGGGATTAATAAGTTCCCATACCACCGAATTCTTCTCCAAGTTGATCCATTGTAATTACATCATCACCTTGAGGGATACCAATCTTGAATACCGGCTTCTCGTTGATCTTGCTGTATTGGCCCGTTCCATTTACTGAGAAGGCCACATTTGTGCCATCTTCCGGATCATTTACTTTAATATCCATCAATAAATCCTGATACACAGCGTATCCGTCCTTATTGATCGCAGTATTATAGTGGAACTGGTTGATGGTAAGGTACTTATCAAGATCAGCTAAGCCCTTATCTAATTCAGTTCTAGCTTCACCTGATGTCAGTTCTTCTTTAGCTTTAGCTAAATCTGCATCTTTAATCTGCAGCATATCCTTGTATTCTTCCTTGCTTACGATATCAATGATTTTAGGCAGGGCGTTATTCACCAAGATAGTGATTGCTTCTTTAACATTATCGTTAGTCACTTGGAACTGAACGACCTGTTTAGCTTCCACACCTTCTGGTAAATTAGCATCTTTGGGATCAATCTCGTTAAAATATTTTTCTTCGTCATATTCAGCTAGGACAGTGTCCACCACTTCAATAGACAGCTTCTGCATTTTCTGAGTATCCATCGTACTTGGGTTAAATTCTGCACCCTCCTGCTCTGCCAACGCCTTCAGATCAACCTCTACAAACTTATTGAGGATCGTCTCAGGAATCGGTACGAAAGGAATCGATGGAATCTTAACGTACAACTTCTCGGCAGTCATTACCATAGGAACATTAAAGCTCATGCTCATATCGCCCTTCAGATTCAGAATCATAGTTAGTTCTGTCTGCATTGGCTCTGCTTGATATACCCCATCAATGGTAATATCAGCATTCTTAAGCATACTAAGTACCTGTGTAGTCATTGCAGCAGATTCAGCGTCAGAAGTCTCGATCGTAAGATCGTTGATCGTGAATTTACTCTTCATCTCATAGGATGACATTGTAGTCGCTTTAGTAGCAGCTGATTTTAAGGCCTCTTTTGGCGCCTCCTGTTTACTTCCACATCCCGGCAGAATTACTGCTGCTGTAAGCAGCAATGCAGCGGCCGACAAACCCCACTTTTTGTTCATTATTGTTCTCCTCTCCCATTGTAAAGAAATCTCTCCCCCCCCTATGATAAACCATTTGTAAAAATCAAGAAACACTTCTTTAAAATTCTTAACGTTTTTATTTGTTAACCTTGTGGATTATGGTGGTCAACATGATTCGCTTGTTTCACCTTTTTAGAACCTGAAAGCGGTTCTGGTGCAGAAGAATTATGCTCCTTTCTACGCTCGCCATCGTTGGGCTGTGCCCCGGGAACTGGAATACTTTTTGGTTTTGACATTGTTCATTCCTCCTAAGGATTAGTTATACTCTGTAGAGCCTGAGCACATTCGTGAATTTGTCGTGAATACTGCTGTGCTAATAGCTGTACTGCATCACTATGCTCATCAATATGAATTCCACTCTGCTCCACATCAAGCAGATCAACAGCGACCTCCCTGCTATCTACATACCTGCAACGAAAATCAAGTGAGTACCCTTGACGTCCTGCTGCATTAAAATGAATAAGCAGACTATTCGGATCACCATCATCCGCTAGTACATTGAAACTATCCCCATCCTCCATTAACGCAGGCAGGCGTTCTTGCCAGGCCGAGACAAGATTATGCTGATCTACTCCCAATTGTCTGTCCATAATTATGATCATCCTCCTTCTCTAATACATTGCGGAGAAATCAATCTTTTTATTCTCAATGGAACTAGGTTCATCAAACAATAACTAAAACTGTACCAGTTCAAGCACAACAAAAAAACCGCCTCCAAAGGAGACGGTTTCTATCTGCTTATTTCTTAAAGTTCATAAAGGAATGGCGGAGAGGATGGGATTCGAACCCATGTGGGCTTGCACCCTAACGGTTTTCAAGACCGCCCCGTTATGACCGCTTCGGTACCTCTCCAAATGCATATAAATTTCACATGCATTAGTAATTGTATCATATGGTGCGGAGAAAAAGCAACTATTTTCTTAAATAGTTTTAGGTTGGATCGATTTTACATTGCGCATATACGGTTGTAGACATTCCGGAATCAGAACACTACCATCCTCTTGCTGATAATTCTCAAGAATTGCTGCAACAGTACGCCCAACAGCCAAAGCCGATCCGTTCAGTGTATGAACAAATTCAGGTTTGGATTTCGGATCTTTACGGAAACGAATATTTGCCCGACGCGCTTGGAAGTCCTCCGTATTTGAGCAAGAAGAGATCTCACGGTACATTCCACTCTCAGGCAGCCATACTTCCAAATCGTACGTCTTAGCCGATGTAAAGCCCATATCAGCTGTACATAGCCCAAGTACGCGATATGGCAATCCAAGAAGCTGCAGCACACGCTCAGCATCTGCTGTCATTTTTTCTAACTCCTCATAAGAGGATTCAGGTGTAGTAAGCTTCACCAGCTCTACCTTGTTGAATTGATGCTGACGGATCAGACCGCGAGTATCACGGCCAGCTGAACCCGCCTCAGAACGGAAACAAGAGCTGTATGCTACATGATACTTAGGTAGATCTGCTGCTGTCAAAATCTCTTCGCGATAGTAGTTGGTCACAGGTACTTCCGCTGTAGGAATCAAATAGTATTCAGTGTCACGTAACTTAAACAGATCTTCCTCAAACTTAGGAAGTTGCCCCGTTCCGTACAAGCTGTCTTTATTCACAATGTAAGGCGGCAGCATTTCTTCATAGTTATGCTCACCACTGTGCAGATCCATCATAAAGTTAATAAGCGCCCGCTCTAAGCGTGCTCCCAGTCCTTTATAAAAAACAAACCGAGATCCCGTAACCTTCGCTGCAGCTTCAAAATCAATAATATCGAGATGCTGCGCAAGCTCCCAATGTGATTTCGGAGTAAATCCGAATTCCTTTGGCTCCGACCAGCGACGCAATTCTACGTTATCATCCTCAGATTTACCAACTGGAACTGAATCATGAGGAATATTCGGAATACTCATAGTAAGTTCAGCAATCTGAACTTCCAATTCACGCACTTCGTCATCAAGCTCTTTAATTCGGTCAGATACCGTACGCATTTCTGCAATTAGGTCATCTGCTGGCTCACCATTCTTTTTCTTCTTCGCTACTTCACCAGATACCGTATTACGACGGTTCTTAAGACCTTCTGTTTCTTGCAGTAATTCACGTCTGCGTAGATCAAGTTGTGGAAAATCAGAAATTAAATCCAGTGATTTACCCCGTTTCTCTAAGGCTTGTTCAACTCGAGCGTAATCACTGCGTAATACTTTTACGTCTAACACAAAGTTTCCCTCCTGAAAACAGCCTAAACTCTTTCAAATTGCTGCTTACAGCTTTGAAAGAGTCAGAATGTTCTTATATGCGATTCTGTTGTTGCACTTGCCTAGTAGCCTCTACCATATCAGCAAAATATTGATGCAGTCTGAAATCATCGGTCAATTCTGGATGAAAAGAAGACACCAGCAGGTTACCCTCCCGTGCAGTTACAATCTCATCATTATAGACTGTAAGCACTTCTACACCGGGGCCTACCTCGTTGATAAGCGGTGCACGTATAAAAACAGCACGAACCGGCTCATCAATTCCTTTAACCTCCAGATCACATTCAAAGCTTTCCCGTTGACGACCGAATGCATTCCGAGCCACCGTAATATCCATTAGCTCCAAATGCCCTGGTTCGCCGCCGGCAATTTGTTTGGCCAGAACAATCATACCCGCGCATGTTCCAAAAATCGGCTTGCCCTGATTGGAGAAATCACGTATGGCTTCGATGAAGCCATATTTTCGCATCAGTTTACCGATCGTTGTACTCTCACCACCAGGAATAATTAGGCCATCAACCTCCTCAAGCTGCTCTACTCGCTTGATAGGTACGCCCACTGCTCCGGTCTTCTCTATACTAACAATATGCTCCGTAACTGCGCCTTGAAGCGCCAGCACTCCTATTTTCATCCGGGCAACCTTCTCTCTATTAACGGCCACGCTCCGACATACGTTCAGCCGGGGTTAGAGTTGCAATATCAATCCCCTTCATTGGTGCGCCAAGGTTCTTAGATACTTCTGCAATCAGTTTGTAATCAGTATAGTGTGTAGTGGCTTCAACGATCGCACGGGCAAATTTCTCAGGGTTGTCCGATTTAAAAATACCTGAGCCTACAAACACACCATCCGCACCTAGATGCATCATCAGGGCAGCATCGGCAGGAGTTGCTACACCGCCAGCAGCAAAGTTAACAACCGGCAGCTTACCAAGCTCATGCACTTCAAGCAGTAGCTCGTAAGGAACTCCCAGGTTCTTAGCTTCATTATATAGCTCATCCTTGGACAAATTAGTTACTTTGCGGATTTGACTATTGATAAAGCGCATATGACGCACTGCTTCAACAATGTTGCCTGTTCCTGGTTCACCTTTCGTACGGATCATGGATGCACCTTCGTTAATACGTCTCAAGGCTTCACCCAAGTCTTTAGCTCCACATACGAACGGAACAGTGAACTCACGTTTATTAATATGGAAGACTTCATCAGCAGGAGTAAGAACTTCACTCTCATCCAAATAGTCGACACCCAAGGATTCCAGAACCTTTGCTTCTACGTAATGGCCAATACGAGCCTTAGCCATAACAGGGATACTTACCACTTTGATAACTTCTTCTACAATTGTAGGATCGGCCATCCGTGCTACACCGCCAGCTGCGCGAATATCAGAAGGCACGCGTTCCAATGCCATAACAGCTACTGCACCCGCAGCCTCAGCAATTTTTGCTTGTTCTGCATTCATGACGTCCATAATGACGCCGCCTTTTTGCATTTCTGCCATGCCTCTTTTAACTCGCGATGTTCCAGTTTCCATGTCCTAGCCCCCCGAATGATCTATCTTAATCTAACTTGTAATTTTACCCCAATGAAGGGAAATATACAATCCACTTACTCGGATTTAACGCAATTTTCGATGCTAAATTCATTAGAACAAGTTCTTGATCCCTGTAAATAAATCGCCGAAGAAATCTCCAATGGCTCTAAGGAATAAACTGAACCAACCGGCTTTCTCCGCTTCTTCAGCAGTAATCAGATTAACTGTCTTCTGCTGAACATCAGACATGCCTTCAACTTGGTAGGAATAAGTAACCTTACCCACTTTAGCAGATTGTTCTATAGGAGCAACTAAGGTTGCTGGATCATTTATTTCAACGGTTGTTTTAATTTGAGGGGAGGTTGTTCCCTTAGGGACGATAAACGAAACAGCTTCATCCGTAACTACAGACACCTTTTTATTTTTCCCTTTAAGAACTGGCACGGTTTCGTTGCCGGCTATCACTGCTTTAGGGGCCACGACCTGTTTGATTTCAAAATTATTAAATCCGAAATCAAGTACTTTCTTCGTCTCTGTAAAACGGTGTGGCTCTGTATTAGCCCCCATTACTACACTTATCAGACGCATGCCATCACGTACAGCTGTACCTGCAAAACAATATTTTGCTCTAGCGGTATGGCCTGTTTTCAAACCATCCAATCCCTCATAAGCATAAGCCTTAAAATTCTGGATACTCTTGTTATCTTCCAACATCCAGTTAAAGTTAATCATTGGTGCGGTATCACGTTCACGGAACTTATACGACTGAACCGTTGTAAATCTATTAAAATCAGGATGATCAGTAACGATATATTTGGCAAGAATAGCAGCATCCATCGCTGACATTACGTTTTCTTTTTTATCAGTTGAGCGGAACTTCTTAGGCATGTCAGCTTTGTCTAATCCAGTAGAATTAACAAAATAGGCAGTTTTCATCCCCATCTTCTGGGCAGTCTGATTCATTAGCTCTACGAATTCCAATTCTGATCCGGAAACTAGTTCTGCCAAAGCTACTGTAGCATCATTTGCAGATCCGACAGCCATTGCTATATACAGCTCTTCAACCGTATGCTCGTCATTTTCCGCTAGAAAAATACGTGATCCAACCTGTTTAGACGCATTTTCCCCTACTATGACTTTTTGATCCCATGAAAGCTGTCCAGTCTTTACCGCTTCTGCTACAAGATACTCTGTCATCATCTTAGTCATACTAGCTGGAGGCAAAGCCTCATCTGCATTCATAGATAAAAGAATTTCACCTGTTGTTGGTTCTATTAGAACCGCTGATTTCAAATTTAGACCCAGTGATTCCACAGAAGGGATCTTTACTGCTTTCTGAGTCGTCTGAGTTGCAGTACCAGCTTGTATTGTCGTTGTCGTACCTTCCTCAGCGAATGCCGGAAGTGGAGTGGAAACTAACATATTTAAAAGTAGACCTACTGTGACTGTCTTAATCATAAATTGCTTACCGTTAAATTTCTGTTTGTGCTTCAATGATTACTACTCTCCTTTAAACCTCATATCAATAGCTTGTTCTATTCTAACACAGGGGTACACGCAAAAAAAGACAGACAGGACGAAATAGTCCTGTCTGTCCAAAAAATAGTCTTTCTAGTCCATTACACGGAATAGTTTGGCGCTTCTTTCGTAATTTGCACATCATGTGGATGGCTTTCGCGAAGTCCGGCACTTGTGATGCGAATGAAAGAAGTGTCATTCCGAAGTTCTTCGAGTGACTTGGTCCCACAGTAGCCCATACCCGAACGCAGTCCGCCAATCAATTGATGAACGGTATCCGAAAGAGGCCCTTTAAAAGCGATACGACCCTCAATTCCTTCAGGAACAAGCTTCTTATCGTCATCCTGGAAATAACGATCCTTACTACCTTGTTTCATGGCACTCATACTGCCCATACCACGATATACTTTAAATTTACGGCCTTGATAAAGCTCCGATTCTCCTGGGCTTTCTTCTGTACCCGCAAACATACTTCCCATCATTACTGCATGAGCACCAGCGGCAATAGCCTTAGTGATTTCACCGGAGTACTTGATTCCACCGTCAGCGATGATAGGAACTCCGTACTCACGAGCAACCGTTGCACAATCATAAATGGCTGTAACCTGCGGAACACCGATACCAGCGATAACTCGTGTTGTACAGATAGATCCAGGTCCAATACCTACTTTAACTACAGAAGCTCCAGCTTCAATAAGTTCACGGGTTGCTTCACCTGTAGCCACGTTACCAGCAACAATCGTAAGATCAGGATACAACTCACGAATTTGGCGAACCGCTTCAATAATATTAATGTGGTGACCATGTGCAGAATCGACGACGATCAAATCCACACCTGATTTCACTAACGCTGCAGTACGCTCGAATGTATCTTTAGAGATACCAACAGCTGCTCCAACCAGTAAGCGACCCTGTGCATCTTTCGCTCCGTTAGGGAACTGAATCGCCTTCTCAATATCTTTAATTGTGATTAGGCCCTTAAGAACGTTATTCTCGTCCACCAGCGGCAATTTCTCAATTTTATGACGTTGTAAGATGCCTTCTGCTTCTTGAAGTGTCGTACCTACAGCAGCAGTCACGAGATTCTCATGTGTCATAACTTCTTTGATTGGAATATTAAAGTCATGAATAAAACGTAAATCTCTATTAGTTAGAATACCGACCAGTTTGTTGTCACTGTCTACAATCGGTACTCCGGAAATACGATATTTACCCATCAGCAGTTCAGCATCGGATACCAGATGTTCTGCTGAAAGAGAGAATGGGTTAGTAATAACTCCGCTCTCAGAACGTTTTACACGATCCACTTCTTCCGCTTGCTGCTCTACAGGCATATTCTTGTGAATAATCCCGATACCACCCTCACGAGCAATAGCAATGGCCATAGCCGCTTCTGTGACTGTGTCCATACCTGCACTCATAAGCGGGATGTTCAACTTCACATTCTTACTTAGAACTGTAGTCAAATCTACTTCCTTCGGCAGTACCTCAGATTTACGCGGAACCAGCAGCACATCATCAAAAGTCAGACCTTCTTTACCAAACTTATCTTTCCACACCTGGGTCATTCCTCCTCGGTTGTTTTAAATTATACCCGCCTACAAACTTTATAAAAGAAGAACCTTCGACTTTAAGTCCATTCACGACAGACAACTCTGTACATCTGGAAGTTGAACAAGTTCATATCTTCAATTTAGGTTTGAGATGCTTATCCAAAAATATATTATTGCCATCTTAGCAAAGGGCATTTGGACTGTCAAGAACATTACATCATCAGAGTAGGTATTCAAAAAACGACTCACGCGTAAGCGAATTATTGGACTATTGTCCGCACAGAGTGGACATTTAGTGGTCAAATTATACAATCCACCATACCCATCACCAATGCTTACACCTATCTCTAATGTAGTATCTCAAAATAAACCCTAATGAATTCTTCAATAATACAACAAAAAAACCACTGTCGATTACTCAACAGTGGTCTTGCGTGCTTGGCAACGTCCTACTCTCCCAGGACCCTTCGGTCCAAGTACCATCGGCGCTGGAGGGCTTAACGGTCGTGTTCGGGATGGGTACGCGTGGAACCCCTCCGCTATCGCCACCAAACGGGCATTTACAGCGTAAATGCTCAGGCTTGATGCCTGAAAACTGAATCCGAATTGAATTTGCGTTTTAAGTATAGGATAAGCCCTCGACCGATTAGTATTGGTCAGCTCCATGCATTACTGCACTTCCACCTCCAACCTATCTACCTCGTCGTCTTCAAGGGGTCTTACTAATTGGGAAATCTCATCTTGAGGGGGGCTTCACGCTTAGATGCTTTCAGCGCTTATCCCGTCCGTACGTAGCTACCCAGCCATGCTCCTGGCGGAACAACTGGTGCACCAGCGGTACGTCCATCCCGGTCCTCTCGTACTAAGGACAGCTCCTCTCAAATTTCCTGCGCCCACGACAGATAGGGACCGAACTGTCTCACGACGTTCTGAACCCAGCTCGCGTACCGCTTTAATGGGCGAACAGCCCAACCCTTGGGACCTACTTCAGCCCCAGGATGCGATGAGCCGACATCGAGGTGCCAAACCTCCCCGTCGATGTGGACTCTTGGGGGAGATAAGCCTGTTATCCCCAGGGTAGCTTTTATCCGTTGAGCGATGGCCCTTCCATGCGGTACCACCGGATCACTAAGTCCGACTTTCGTCCCTGCTCGACTTGTAGGTCTCGCAGTCAAGCTCCCTTATGCCTTTGCACTCTTCGAATGATTTCCAACCATTCTGAGGGAACCTTGGAACGCCTCCGTTACTCTTTAGGAGGCGACCGCCCCAGTCAAACTGCCCGCCTGACACGGTCCCCGTACCCGGTAAGGGTACTAGGTTAGAACCTAGATACGATCAGGGTGGTATCCCAACGGCGCCTCCACCGAAGCTTGCGCTCCGATTTCTACGGCTCCCACCTATCCTGTACAGATCGTACCCAAATTCAATATCAAGCTGCAGTAAAGCTCCATGGGGTCTTTCCGTCTTGTCGCGGGTAACCTGCATCTTCACAGGTATTAAAATTTCACCGGATCTCTCGTTGAGACAGCGCCCAAGTCGTTACGCCATTCGTGCGGGTCAGAATTTACCTGACAAGGAATTTCGCTACCTTAGGACCGTTATAGTTACGGCCGCCGTTTACTGGGGCTTCGGTTCATAGCTTCGGGTTACCCCTAACCACTCCCCTTAACCTTCCAGCACCGGGCAGGCGTCAGCCCGTATACTTCGCCTTGCGGCTTCGCACAGACCTGTGTTTTTGCTAAACAGTCGCTTGGGCCTTTTCACTGCGGCCCCCTCGTGCTATTCACACTACCGGGGCACCCCTTCTCCCGAAGTTACGGGGTCATTTTGCCGAGTTCCTTAACGAGAGTTCTTCCGCGCGCCTTAGAATTCTCTTCTCGCCTACCTGTGTCGGTTTGCGGTACGGGCACCTTCTCCTGGCTAGAGGCTTTTCTTGGCAGTGTGAGATCATGACCTTCGCTACTGTAATTTTCGCTCCCCATCACAGCCCAGCCTTAATGATGTGCGGATTTGCCTACACATCAGCCTCACTGCTTAGACGGACATATCCATCAGTCCGCGTCACTACCCTCCTGCGTCACCCCATCGCTCATAGCGGATTACGGTGGTACAGTAATTTCAAACTGTTGTCCTTCGACTACGCCTTTCGGCCTCGCCTTAGGTCCCGACTTACCCTGAGCGGACGAGCCTTCCTCAGGAAACCTTGGGCTTTCGGCGGATCAGATTCTCACTGATCTTTTCGTTACTCATACCGGCATTCTCACTTGTATGCTGTCCAGCGCTCCTTACGGTACACCTTCAACCCACATACAACGCTCCCCTACCCCAGATACATACGTATCTAGCCATAGCTTCGGTGGTGTGTTTAGCCCCGTTACATTTTCGGCGCAGAGTCACTCGACCAGTGAGCTATTACGCACTCTTTCAATGGTGGCTGCTTCTAAGCCAACATCCTGGTTGTCTGTGCAACTCCACATCCTTTCCCACTTAACACACACTTGGGGACCTTAGCTGATGGTCTGGGCTGTTTCCCTTTTGACAATGGATCTTAGCACTCACTGTCTGACTCCCGGCAATAAGTATATGGCATTCGGAGTTTGACTGAGCTTGGTAATCCTTGCGGACCCCGCACCCAATCAGTGCTCTACCTCCACTACTCTTATACCGAGGCTAGCCCTAAAGCTATTTCGGGGAGAACCAGCTATCTCCGAGTTCGATTGGAATTTCTCCGCTACCCCCACCTCATCCCCGCATTTTTCAACATGCGTGGGTTCGGGCCTCCAGTGCGTGTTACCGCACCTTCACCCTGGACAGGGGTAGATCACACGGTTTCGGGTCTACGTCCACATACTAAATCGCCCTATTCAGACTCGCTTTCGCTGCGGCTCCGTCTTCTCGACTTAACCTTGCATGTTAAACGTAACTCGCCGGTTCATTCTACAAAAGGCACGCCATCACCCATAGATAGGGCTCTGACTTTTTGTAAGCACACGGTTTCAGGTTCTATTTCACTCCCCTTCCGGGGTGCTTTTCACCTTTCCCTCACGGTACTGTTTCACTATCGGTCGCCAGGTAGTATTTAGCCTTAGCAGATGGTCCTGCTGGATTCATACGGGGTTTCACGTGCCCCGCACTACTCGGGATCCGTCTCGGAGAGAACACAGTTTAGGTTACAGGGCTTTTACCTCTATCGCGGGCCTTTCCAGACCTCTTCACCTACCATATTCCTTTGTAACTCCATGTGAGACGTCCCACAACCCCTAAGAGCAAGCTCTTAGGTTTAGGCTGTTCCGCGTTCGCTCGCCGCTACTGACGGAATCACTATTGTTTTCTCTTCCTCAGGGTACTTAGATGTTTCAGTTCCCCTGGTCTGCCTCTACATCTCCTATGTGTTCAGAGATGAGTAACTGCGAATTACCACAGCTGGGTTTCCCCATTCGGACACCCCCGGATCAAAGCTTGCTTACAGCTCCCCGAGGCAGTTTCGTTGTTCGCCACGTCCTTCGTCGGCTCCTGGCGCCTAGGCATCCTCCGTGTGCTCTTATTAGCTTAACCTTGATTTTTCCTCAGGAAAATATCACATAATGACATTCTCTTTGGAATCATCTCACTAATAACATTTACTTGTTTACACAAGTTGCTAAAAGATGTTCTAAAACGCAAATTCGTTTCGGTATCCAGTTTTCAAGGATCAAGTCTTACTGAGAGCTTAAACTCTCAAAACTGAGCAACGAGTGAGTAACAGGCCTAAACCTGAGATTTTGGAAGTTTAACTTCCGATTTGAATGTCTTCATTGCAGAAGACGATTCTCCATAGAAAGGAGGTGATCCAGCCGCACCTTCCGATACGGCTACCTTGTTACGACTTCACCCCAATCATCTACCCCACCTTCGGCGGCTGGCTCCCTTGCGGGTTACCCCACCGACTTCGGGTGTTGTAAACTCTCGTGGTGTGACGGGCGGTGTGTACAAGACCCGGGAACGTATTCACCGCGGCATGCTGATCCGCGATTACTAGCAATTCCGACTTCATGCAGGCGAGTTGCAGCCTGCAATCCGAACTGAGACCGGCTTTGATGGGATTGGCTTCACCTCGCGGTTTCGCTTCCCGTTGTACCGGCCATTGTAGTACGTGTGTAGCCCAGGTCATAAGGGGCATGATGATTTGACGTCATCCCCACCTTCCTCCGGTTTGTCACCGGCAGTCACTCTAGAGTGCCCAACATTACTTGCTGGCAACTAAAGTTAAGGGTTGCGCTCGTTGCGGGACTTAACCCAACATCTCACGACACGAGCTGACGACAACCATGCACCACCTGTCTCCTCTGTCCCGAAGGCCGCCACTATCTCTAGTGGATTCAGAGGGATGTCAAGACCTGGTAAGGTTCTTCGCGTTGCTTCGAATTAAACCACATACTCCACTGCTTGTGCGGGTCCCCGTCAATTCCTTTGAGTTTCAGTCTTGCGACCGTACTCCCCAGGCGGAGTGCTTACTGTGTTAACTTCGGCACCAAGGGTATCGAAACCCCTAACACCTAGCACTCATCGTTTACGGCGTGGACTACCAGGGTATCTAATCCTGTTTGCTCCCCACGCTTTCGCGCCTCAGCGTCAGTTACAGCCCAGAAAGTCGCCTTCGCCACTGGTGTTCCTCCACATATCTACGCATTTCACCGCTACACGTGGAATTCCACTTTCCTCTTCTGTACTCAAGTCACCCAGTTTCCAGTGCGACCTCAGGTTGAGCCCAAGGTTTAAACACCAGACTTAAATGACCGCCTGCGCGCGCTTTACGCCCAATAATTCCGGACAACGCTTGCCCCCTACGTATTACCGCGGCTGCTGGCACGTAGTTAGCCGGGGCTTTCTTCTCAGGTACCGTCACTCCGGTAGCAGTTACTCTACCGGACGTTCTTCCCTGGCAACAGAGCTTTACGATCCGAAAACCTTCATCACTCACGCGGCGTTGCTCCGTCAGACTTTCGTCCATTGCGGAAGATTCCCTACTGCTGCCTCCCGTAGGAGTCTGGGCCGTGTCTCAGTCCCAGTGTGGCCGTTCACCCTCTCAGGTCGGCTACGCATCGTCGCCTTGGTGGGCCGTTACCCCACCAACTAGCTAATGCGCCGCAGGCCCATCCCTCAGTGACAGATTGCTCCGTCTTTCATTCTTTCTTCAGGAGAAAAAAGAAATTATCCGGTATTAGCTACCGTTTCCGGTAGTTATCCCAGTCTAAGGGGCAGGTTGCCTACGTGTTACTCACCCGTCCGCCGCTAAGTTATCTTGAAAGCAAGCTTTCAAGATAACTCCGCTCGACTTGCATGTATTAGGCACGCCGCCAGCGTTCGTCCTGAGCCAGGATCAAACTCTCCAATTAGTATTGAAAAGAGCGATATGCTCATTTTGAAACATCTGACGAGAAAATTAATTCTCACGATGAAATTTCAAAAGCGTAAAATACGCTGTGAAACTCATCAGTTTCGGATTTCACTTTCGTGATTTCCTACTCACTCGTTGTTCAGTTTTCAAAGATCAAGTTCTCGTTGGCGCCGTTTAATGTCTCAGCAGCAACTCTTATACTATATCATGTTCGGCCGTTTAATGTCAAGCTCTTTTTTTAACTTCTTTTTCGAGCTCGGCATGTGTGTTTCTTGGCCGGACTTAGAATATATCATGTATAGAGATTCATTGCAACACTTTTTTTCAAACAAATTAGGATTAAGCTATATATCCTCATAACGATACCAGAATCTTTACCTTTTGATCAACAGTAGCCAAGGAGAACCGCCGCTAGACAGCTCCCCTGTGCTCATTGTTGTATAAATACTATTCGTTTGTACGGTTACGCATATGCGGGAATAGCAGTACGTCACGAATAGATGCAGAATTGGTAAGCAACATGATCAAACGGTCTACACCGATTCCCAGTCCACCTGTAGGAGGCATACCATATTCCAAAGCACGGATAAAGTCATCGTCCATTTCATGAGCTTCGTCATTACCTTGCTCTTTCTCCTGGATTTGTGCTTCAAAGCGTTGACGCTGGTCGATCGGATCATTCAATTCACTAAATGCATTCGCATGTTCACGACCCACAATAAACAATTCAAAACGATCGGTGAAGCGTGGATCCTCATCATTTTTCTTCGCAAGTGGTGAGATTTCAACCGGATGTCCCATTACAAAGGTAGGCTGAATCAGAGTTTCCTCTACAAATTGCTCGAAGAAAGCATTAAGGATATGACCGAAAGACATGTGCTTCTCTACAGGTACACGGTGCTCTTTTGCCAGAGCCTGTGCTTCCTCATCTGTCATATGAACACTGAAATCAACACCGGTTACTTCTTTAACGGCATCAACCATAGTTACACGACGCCATCCTGGTGACAGATCTACCGGCTTGCCTTGATAGTCGACCTGTTGAGTTCCTAATACCTCTTGGGCAATATGAGCGATCATATTCTCCGTAAGGTTCATGATGTCCTTGTAATCAGCATAAGCTTCATACAGCTCAATCATAGTAAACTCAGGATTGTGACGAGTCGAAATTCCTTCATTACGGTATACACGACCGATTTCGTATACTTTTTCCAGTCCACCAACAATAAGACGTTTCAAATGAAGCTCAATAGCAATACGCATATAAAGCTGCATTTCAAGTGTGTTGTGGTAAGTAATGAACGGACGCGCTGCAGCTCCACCGGCAATCGCATGAAGTGTAGGTGTCTCAACTTCAAGATAGCCAAGTGAATCCAAATAACGACGCATAGATTGAATGATTCTTGAACGAGCAATAAAGGTCTGTTGAACTTCCGGATTAATAATCAAATCAACATAGCGCTGACGATAACGCAGCTCTACATCTTTAAGACCATGATATTTCTCAGGAAGCGGCAACAAGGACTTGGACAAGACTTCGAGATTATGCACTTTGATGGAGGTCTCGCCTGTTTTGGTTTTGAATACTGTTCCGCGAACGCCGATGATGTCTCCTAGATCAAGAACATTGAACGCTGCGTATTGCGTTTCAGGAATGCTGTCTTGACGAACATAAAGCTGAATTCTTCCACTGAGATCTTGGATATGCGCAAAACTGGCTTTACCCATAACACGTTTTGCCATAATGCGACCCGCTATGCTGACTTCAACAGATAGCTCGTCCAATTCTTCTTTAGAAAGTCCATCATACTTCGATACTAGGTCGCCAGCGTTAGCTGTACGCTCATACTTTTTACCGAAAGGATCGATACCAAGTCCTCTTAGCTCGTCCAATTTGGCACGGCGGATTTGCAAAAGCTCACTAAGTTCGTTCTCTGCATTCTCCACATTATTCATTTCCTCGGTCATGCTATTCATCCCCTTGCAGATATAAATCCCTTATATTTTGAAAAAAAGCTTCCCTAAGGAAGCTTTCCCAAACAATGTTCCCTTATCTGCCTGCGTACAACAAAACTACTTATACATTCGGCAGCACATCTATTTACAGACTATAAGATCTGTACACTACTTCATTCTGATATCGAGAATTTTATATTGAATAACGCCTGCAGGTGTATTAACGTCAACAATCGTGCCTATTTTCTTGCCGATGATGGCTTTGCCTACTGGACTTTCGTTGGAGATCTTATTATTCAGTGGATCGGACTCCGCTGTACCTACGATCGTGTATTCCATAGTGTCACCATATTCCAAATCTTCAACACTTACAGTAACACCGATACTTACCACATCAGTAACGATCTCGTCGCTATTAATGATGCGCGCGTTGCGAAGCATCTTCTCCAAGGTGATAACGCGTCCTTCGATAAAAGCCTGCTCATTCTTCGCATCTTCATACTCCGAGTTCTCACTGATATCTCCGTAGCCAATCGCTACCTTAATCCGTTCAGCAACCTCGCGGCGTTTCACAGATTTGAGGAATTCCAGCTCATCTTCCAGACGCTTTAGCCCGTCCGGCGTAAGGATGACTTCTTTATCGCTCATCTCAACCGATTCTCCTGTCGTATACATTTATTGAAAACACCATACTATATGCTAATCTAGGAGGATAAGAACCCTCCCTGCTGCATTACTCTTACTGTAACGGCGATTTTATACTGTGAAATTATATTGGAACCGCTACAAAATGTCAATGACACCACATATAAAGTAGGATGTGTTCAAAAAGCGTAAGGAAAACAACGTTTATACTGCGGAAGCAGACATTTCATTACCCTTATTCTCTTCTTCATGCTTTAGTTGAACGACAAAATCATTCAAAATCTTCACCATTCCATCACGTTCTGTCTCTAACATGAGCACATCCTTTACTCGTGCAGCAGACTTCAGGCCTTTTAAATACCAAGCCATATGCTTACGCATCTCCCGAACGGCTACTGCTTCTCCCTTAAGTGCAACCAGCCGATCCATATGAAGAATGGCAACCTTAATCTTCTCATCCAATCCAGGTTCAGGCATCAGTTCCCCGGTGCTTAAATACTGAATCGTACGGTACAGCATCCATGGGTTACCTAGCGCACCGCGCCCGATCATCACGCCATCACAACCGGTCTGATCAAGCATAGCCCGAGCATCTTCAGGTGTATTTACATCACCATTGCCTATAACCGGAATGGAGACCGCTTCTTTTGCCATCTTGATATAATTCCAATCCGCACGCCCCGTATAGAGTTGCTCCCGTGTTCGTCCATGTACACTGACAGCCTTGCCACCGGCACGTTCTACTGCACGTGCATTATCTTCGACAAAAATATGCTCGCTATCCCAGCCAATCCGCATTTTCACGGTTACGGGTTTATCAACAACATCGACAACCGCAGAGACCATTTCATAGATTTTGTCGGGATTCAAAAGCCAGCGGGCTCCTGCATCACATTTAGTTACTTTAGGCACTGGGCATCCCATATTGATATCGATAATATCAGCATTGGTTTCTTTATCAACCACTTTAGCTGCTTGCACCAGTGATTCTCTATCCCCGCCAAAAATCTGCAAACTTAGCGGTTTCTCCCGTTCATCTACAAATAACATTTCGCGAGTACGCGTATTTCCGTGAATAATAGCCTTGTCGCTCACCATTTCCGCACAGACTAAACCTGTACCAAACTCTTTAGCGATTAGACGAAAGGCCGGATTGCACACCCCAGCCATAGGTGCCAGAACAACTTGATTTTTCATCTCAATGTCGCCAATCTTCAGCATTCGTATCACTTCCATTATTCCTATTTAAATTGCTTAAAAATTATGAGTCAGGGTTTACCAATTCTTCGGTTGTAACCCCTAGGACATTCGCAATTTTATCTAAAATTTGATCTTCCAAACGTCTATTGCCCCTCTCGACTGCGCCAAGCACAGCCAAGGAAATCCCAGTGAGATCCGCAAGTTCCTGCTGAGTATAGCCTTTTAGCTTGCGGAATGCCCTGACCCTCCGTCCCATACGCTTGTTGTCCACAACCGAATTCCTTCCTTCCCGTCTATGTCTTGAAGCGCTGCTGTAATCAACTTGCGGAGTCCGGAAGACTGTTCATTCTGTGGAACGATATCACTGAGCGGAAGCATTACAAATGCACGCTCAAACATACGCGGATGCGGTAACGTTAAATGCGGAGTATCAAGTGTCTGGCCCTCTACCCACAATAAATCTAGATCTACCGTTCTCGGTCCATAGCGAATATCCCGGATACGACCCAGTTGCGTTTCGATCCCCAGCATTACTTCCAGCAAGGTCTCTGGCGCAAGCGTCGTGCGCAAAGCTGCTGCCATATTAAGAAACTGCGGCTGATCTAAATAACCTACTGGCTCTGTCTCGTAGACTTTGGAGCAGCGAACTACCGATATTTCATCATGATTATTCAGTCTGTTCAAAGCCTCTGACAGCGTGCCCTCACGGTCGCCCAAATTAGCCCCTAAAGCAATATAAGCCTCTGATTCTTCAGAGGTGGAATGTATATTCATGGACTTTGTTCTCACTTTCTAGTTCTGCGCAGCTCCACAGTCACTCCCTGAAAATGAATGTCGAATGGCGGATGCGGTTTAGTTACCTTTACCGTTACTGCATTGATAACAGTATAAGTGTCCAGTACGGAGGATGCAATATATTCTGCCAGAGCTTCAATTAACTTAAAGGACTTTATTTCGACAATGTTTTTGACCAGTTCATGCACTTCAGCATAGTTTACGGTTTGGTTCAAATCATCGTTCTGGCCCGCTCCCTGTAGATCAAGTTCCAGCTCCAAATCAATGTAAAAACGTTGGCCCAGCTTACGCTCTTCTTCAAACACACCATGATATCCGTAATATTCCATTCGATGCAGTGTCATTTTATCCATCTTTAAACCCGCCCTTTTTATAAAATATCTTTATTCACGCACCAATGGAGGTGCAGCATACAACATCGCATCACACATCTTAACCGTTCGTTTTATTAGGGACACATCATGCACTCGTACGATCTGGCAGCCCTGAGCAATACCAAAGGCTACTGTTGCTGCGGTACCTTCCACAACATCATCAGCGGGCAAATCAAGTACGGTCCGGATGAATTTTTTGCGTGAAGTCGCCAGTAACAGTGGATAGCCAAACTCAGTCAACCCGTCCAAAAGCATCATCGCCTGCAAATTTTCATTAAAATCCTTCGCAAAGCCGATCCCTGGATCCAAGATGATATTGGCCGGCTTCACTCCTGCGGCTAAAGCAAGATCAATACTTTCCTTAAGGTCTGCCGACATATCCGCACTTAGATTCGTATAATCACGGTCCTGCCGGTTATGCATCAAAATAATGGGACAGTCCGCAGCAGCTGCCACTGCCGCCATTTCCGGATCAGCTTTACAGCCCCATATATCATTAATGATATGGGCACCAGCAGCAATAGCTTGGCGTGCCACTTCAGCTTTATAGGTATCTATAGATAACGGAATATGCGGTGCCGCTCGATGAATACTCTCGATGACAGGCAATACACGAGCTAATTCCTCTTCAAGCCCCACTGGTTTATGACCAGGACGGGTAGATTCTCCACCAATATCTATAATATCAGCACCGTCTGCGGCCATTTGTAGCGCATGTTCTACTGCTTTGTCCGGATCATCCCAAAGTCCTCCATCTGAAAAAGAATCCGGGGTTACATTCAGGATGCCCATAATCAGCGTTCGATTTCCCAATTCCAAATCAATATCTCCACAGCGGTATGTCCGCTTGAATATGGCTGGTCTCATTTCGGTATTCCCGTCCTTTCTCTATAGAATGAAATCAAATCCGAAGTCATTCTGCCGCAAAGGCCATCGCCAACGGTAAATTTTTTATCTTTTTCCCAAAGCGTTGTGACCGGGACAATTTCTTGTACGGAATTAGTAAGAAATACTTCGTCGGCTATTTTTAACTGCTCCCAATGATATGCGCCCTCTTCTACCCTAATCCCAGCACTACGAGCCAGCTCCATTACCATTTCCCGGGTAATTCCCGGTAGAATTCCAGTTGAGATATCTGGAGTGTGGAGAATATTGTTTTTTATAAAAAAGATGTTGCTGACAATGCCCTCTGCTATGATCTCTTGTGCAGTCAACATCAGTCCTTCAGCACCATTCGCCGCAGAGGCATAGCCCCTAAGCTCACGCTTGGCCAAAATATTATTCATATAATGCAGAGACTTGAATCGCACTGCTCCCTCCGGAGTGTTACGCCTTAAGGACAACAATTGCAGGTCTTTGCCTTCGCTATATATCTTTTCGGATACTTTCGGCAGCGCTTTGATGTACAGCAAATGATTGGGTTCGCAATAGTCGCCCGCAGGTAATCCGAGAATATCCTCACCAGCGGTCACGGTATAGCGTATATAAGCTTCTTTAAATTCATTTTTGTCCATAACACGCTGGATCCACTCCTGCAGTTGTTCAACATCCTGCGCAAATGGAATACCAAGCTCCTTGCAGCCCTCTGCCATACGCTTCAAATGACGCTCCAGCAGAAAAGGCACTCCCCCATACGTCCGAAAGGTCTCGAACAATCCTATGCCGTATAAAAAACCGTGATCCAGGGCGGAAACCACGGCTTGTCTTGCATCAATGACACCATTGTTAAATCCTATATATTTCATGCCGTTTCTCCGGCTCTCCGTTTCAAGAAATTACGCAGCATCGTATGACCATGATCCGTAATAATCGATTCCGGATGGAATTGCACACCTTCGATAGGGTATTCTTTATGGCGCAGTGCCATAATCTCCCCTTCTTCGGTCTCCGCTGTAATCTCCAGACAATCCGGCAGACTCTCGCGCTCTACAATCAAAGAATGATATCTCGTTGCCGTAAAAGGAGACTCCAGACCTTCAAAAACCGACGTGCCCTTATGATGAATCGGGGATGTCTTTCCATGCATCAAACGCTCTGCACGAATAACATTTCCACCAAATGCTTGGCCTATCGCCTGATGCCCAAGGCATACGCCGAAGATCGGAATAATACCTTTGAAATGATGTAACAATTCCAAACTGATCCCCGCTTCATTAGGTGTACATGGTCCTGGAGAAATTAAAATATGATCGGGAGCCATTTTTTCAATCTCTTCAATGGTAATTTCATCGTTGCGGTGTACTTTAACCTCTTCCCCAAGTTCACCCAAATACTGTACGAGGTTATACGTAAAGGAATCATAATTATCGATGACCAAGATCACAGTGTTTCTCCCCCTTCGGCGCCGCTGGTAGTTTGGGATTCCTGCTGTAACTCACTACAGAGTACTGCCTTCACTACCGCTTTGGCTTTATTATGGCATTCACGGTATTCACGGTATGGATCAGAGTCGATCACGATGCCCGCACCTGTCTGAATATATCCGACCCCATCCTTTACAGCCAGTGTTCTAATAATAATATTTAATTCCATATTTCCGTTATAGTCAATAAAGCCCATGGATCCTGTATACGGCCCACGCCGAACCGGCTCCAGCTCTTCAATGATTTCCATTGTTCTTACTTTGGGCGCGCCTGTAATCGTTCCCCCTGGGAACAATGCTGCGATTACAGCATAAGCATCCTTATCCGGTGCGACCTGGCCCTCTACCTGCGAAACGAGATGCATCACATGAGAGTAGCGCTCCACCGTCATCAGCTCAGGCACGCTGACGGATCCATATGCAGCGACACGCCCGATGTCGTTGCGCTCCAGATCGACAAGCATAATATGCTCGGCGATCTCCTTTTCGCTCCCGCGAAGCTCCGCCTCCATGGCGGCATCCTCCGCGGGAGTCAGGCCTCGCCGCCGGGTGCCGGCGATTGGCCGTGCGCTCACTTTGTCCCCGTGCAGCTTGACGAGCAGCTCCGGTGAAGCGCTGGATAGCGCGAAGCCGGGCGACCGCAAGAGCCCCATGTACGGGGACGGATTGAGCTTGCGCAGCCATTCGTAAACATCCTCCGGCGAGGACTTCAGCTGCGCCTCCTGGCGCAGCGAGAGGTTCACTTGAAATACATCGCCTTGGCGGATGTATTCCTGAACGTCCAGCACGGCCTGCTGGAACTTCTCAGGTGAGAAGGCCGAGGTCATACCCGGCCACTCCCCTGAGGAATATGTGAGGGCCTCAATGCTACCTTTGACCTCTTCGTTCAATCCCGAAGCAGCGGATACCAACTGCCACTGCTCTACCATTCGTCCAGCCTGTTCTATAGCACCGAGATAAAGGTTCTGCAAATCCTCCATCCCACATTCTGCTGGAACCGGGACGTGAACAGCACAATAAAGCACATGCTCTTCGTGATCATAAATCCATACCTCATCCATCCTCATAAAGAGATAATCAGGAAAACCGGGATCATCTTGTGCGAGAGACGGTAAACGCTCCAATGAGCGAACCACATCGTACCCTAGAAATCCAATACATCCACCGGTAAATGGAGGAATGCCCTGAACGTTTAGACTTGGCGAGGTGAAGCCTGACATCCACTGCTGTAGCAGCTCTAGCGGCTGACCTATCAGCGTTGTAGTCTCATGTGAACCCTCATCGGCTGTATGACCCAATGATTCGGGAGAAAGGCTAAACACCTCAGCGCCTTCTCCCTTGCCTTTTAATATTGATACAGGATTTAAACCTAAGTACGTATAGCGGCCACCCTTGCCACTCTCCAACACTACGGAGTATTCGGAAGCTAGTTCCCAGGCCTTCTTCCAGGATGCGGGCAATTCCCCCGAGCACTTGAGTGATTTTATAATCAAGGGGAACATGCTCCAGTCTTCAGCTGCCCATTGTTCCCACTCATTCCATGTCGTTATGATTTCCAAAGCCATCCTCCTAAAAGTTTTGTCTAGCATAATCCTACAGTTTAATCTTCGGGACAAAACTTACTTCGTAAGCATTTGCTTAGTTTTATCTAGCAATTACTTATTATTAATCATCAGTAGTATATTGCCTGTCAGTATACTGTACTTAAGGCATTATTGAAAAGCCCCCAGCTATAGGAAATTAATATGGCTTTTGAGTCTTCGGTAAAAACCTTAGCATTTTTCAAAAATAATAAATTACCACGTCTAGGTCGTCATATATCCATAGAGCCTTTTGCCCATATAATCAACGAAAAGAGTCTCCATCACCACCAGAAAAGTGGTATGAAGACTCTTATAAATTACGTTATTGCAAACAATTACGCTTCGAAATTGTAAAGTGGTGTACTCAGGTAACGTTCACCATTACTTGGGATGATGACAACTACCTTCTTGCCAGGACCGAGGTCTTTAGCAACCTTAAGTGCTGCAAATACTGCTGCACCGGAAGAAATGCCAGACAAGACGCCTTCTTCTTTAGCTACACGGCGTGCAGTTTCGAATGCTTCATCGTTCTCAACATGGATGATCTCATCATAAATGTCCTGGTTCAGGATTTCAGGAATGAAGTTTGCTCCGATACCCTGAATTTTGTGAGGGCCTGGTTTGCCTCCTGCCAAGATTGGAGAAGCAGCAGGCTCCACAGCATAGATCTTCACGTCAGGATATTTGCTCTTCAGCACTTCACCTGCACCCGTGATCGTTCCACCTGTTCCGATACCTGCAATAAAAGCATCCAGTGGGCCTCCGATGGACTCAATAGCTTCAACGATTTCAGGTCCAGTGGTCTCACGGTGGATCTTCACGTTCGCTTTATTCTTGAATTGCTCCGATGGGAAATAGCTTGGGTTCTCTTTCAGAATTTCTTCCGCTTTCTTAACCGCACCATTCATGCCTTCCGATCCTGGAGTCAGAACCAATTCTGCTCCGTATGCACGAAGTAGATTACGGCGTTCCAAGCTCATGGTTTCCGGCATTACGATAACTGCCTTATAACCTTTAGCCGCAGCCACAAGTGCCAAGCCAATACCAGTGTTACCACTGGTTGCTTCTACAATTGTACCTCCAGGCTTCAGTAGACCTTCACGTTCAGCTTCTTCAACGATGCTGATTGCGATACGGTCTTTTACGCTTGATCCCGGATTCTGATATTCCAATTTCAAATAAATATCTGCGGAGCCTTCCTGTGCCAGACGATTCAAACGAACGAGCGGAGTACCTCCGATCAATTCTGTTACGTTGTTAACGACTTTAGCCATGAGCAAAAACCTCCTTAGAATGATAAATGCGATATAAGAACGTAAATTGTGACTTTACTCTTCTGTATGTGTGTCCCTATTATGCAATAATAACTGCTATAAAGGGGTATAGATATTGGACCACCGTTAGTTATTTCCGACTAAAACGGTAGGTTTTACGTTAATATCATATTATCAATCTTGCAGGCTGTTGTCAATATTTATTGCCACATCATATTTCGTGCGCAAATCACTCTCCACTTGTTGTAAAGGGGGTGCTTGCTCCAACGCCAGCTCTTGACGTATCAGCGCTCGAATTTCCTTTTGATCAGGAATATTTTGTGTGTGAATACTCTCTAGTCGAATGATAGCGAAGTCGTCCTCCGCCTGAATCGGCCCCGCTATATCACCCTCATCCAAACTAGCAGCGGTCTTAAGCAGTCCCTCAGGCCAAAAAGGATCGTCTTCCTCTACTTTGCCCAAACGGCCTCCTTGCTGCCGACTCTCTGCATCAATGGAAACTTCCCTAGCTAAATCAGCAAAATTCTCACCCTGCTCCAAGCGATCCATTACTTGCTCGCCTTCATCATAAGATGAAACCTTAATCATGGAGAGTTCCAATTCCCTTTTGGGAGTGAAACGCTCCGTATTTTGGTCTAAATAAGTATCGATATCAGCTTCCTTAATCGTAATACCATCAGTGGCTATTGCTTGTAAGGTCAGACGATAAGCCGTTTCTGCGAACACTTCCTGACGAGATAATCCCAGCTGAGACTGCATTTGTGCATAATACTGTTCTTCCGATCCGTATCCAACCATAGTTCGTGCAAGTTCTTGCTCAACCTCATCGTCGGTCACGGTAATCCCCAGAGCCTTTGCTTCCATCTCCACAACAATATGATTGATCATTCCAACCAGCACTTCGTGGCCATGCTTTTTTTTGAGCTCATCCATCCACTGCTTATCTGTTATCGGTTGTCCGCCTGCAGTCGCTGCATCCGGTGTTTCGTTTTCTGTTGTATCCCCTTTTAGAAGAGCCATGGCGCGTAAGCTCCAGAACAATAGGCCCCCAAGCATTAAAGTTGCAACAGCCAGAATAACAACCGTATTGCGAAGTGCACGTTCCTGTCTCGTCATCATCCCATGACCCTACGATTTCGCTTGTTCTAAAATGACCTGTAATTCGTCCTTATTAAAAACATAAGCCTCGTTACAAAAATGACATACAACTTCAGCCTGCTCATCTTCTGCAATTAATCTCTCCAGTTCATCTTGCCCTAAGCTAACCAATGTCTGCTCTACCCGCTCACGCGAACATTGACAAGCAAAGTTAATATCCAGTTCATCCATAACTACCGCATCCGGCAAAAGAAAACGCAGCATTTCTTCTGGCTCTAGACCCTGATCAAGAAGTGTTGTCACGGAAGGCATAGCCCCTAGAGCTTTTTCGATCTCCGTAATCTCCGCATCCGTCAGTCCTGGAAGAAGCTGCACGATAAACCCTCCGGCTACAATCACTGACTCATCGGTATCCACTAATACACCTAATCCAACTGCAGCTGGGGTTTGTTCAGAAACAGCGAAATAATAAGTGAAATCTTCCGCAAGTTCTCCGGAGATGATAGGAATACTACCTCGATAAGGTTCCTTCAAACCTAAATCCTTTATAATATCAATGAACCCTTCAGTTCCTACGGCTCCAGCGACATCCAATTTGCCCATACTATTGCTAGGTAAGTGAATGTGAGGATGGTGTACATAACCGCACACTTCTCCCAACGCATTGGACTCCGCAACGATTTGCCCGATCGGTCCATCCCCTTTGACCATGATACATAGCTTCTCTCTTCCTTTGAGCATAGCGCCCATCATGGCTGCAGCGGTAACTGTACGTCCAAGTGCGGCTGTAGCCGTTGGATACGTATCATGTCTGCGCCGCAATTCCTCGACCAATTCTGTTGTGCGGACAGCAAACGCTCTCACTTTACCATTCATAGCTGTTCCACGGATAAGTCGATCCTTCTTTTTTTCCATTGGGTGCATAGCCCTCCTATCTCTTCGCCCTTTAGGCTTCTTTATCTTTATTGGTTACGGTCATAAATAATTCGTAATCCTTCTAGTGTTAACATAGGATTTACTTCGTCGATACAATCCGTCTCCCCCGCAATTAGCGAAGCGAGGCCTCCAGTAGAAATAACCTTCAGTTCCGGAGCGTTCATCTCGATTTTGATACGCTTTACAATCCCCTCGACTTGGCCTGCATACCCAAAAATAATACCAGCCTGCATAGCGTGAACTGTATTACGTCCGATAACCTTTTTAGGCTTCTCCAACTCAATTCGTGGCAGTTTCGACGCCCGCTGGTATAAGGCCTCTGTAGAAATAACAAGACCCGGAACAATCGCTCCTCCAAGATAATTAGCCCCTGCATCGATACAGTCGAAGGTCGTAGCCGTACCAAAATCAACAACAACAAGCGGACATTTATATTGTTCAATCGCAGCCACAGCATTAACAATCCGGTCTGCGCCAATCTCACGCGGATTCTCATAGCGAAGATTAAGTCCCGTTTTTATCCCTGGTCCTACGAGTAACGGATCTTTGCCTATATACTTTATACACATATCCACGATAGTCTTAACCAGAGGTGGAACTACCGAGGATATAATTACACCTTCCACATCTTTGACAGAGATCCCTGACATCTGAAAAAGATTGTGTATCAGCACTCCATATTCGTCCACGGTGGATTGGCGCGCAGTACTTAGCCGAAAATGATGTAACAATTCGCGCTTTCTGTATACACCGAGAACAATATTGGTATTACCGACATCGACAGCAAGCATCATGATGAGGACCCTTCCTTCTTGGCATTAAGGTCTAGACTAATATCCAGACTGGAAAAGGAGTACGTAAGGCGTCCTACAGAAATCACATCCACACCTGTTTCTGCGATCCCACGAACCGTTTCTAACGATACATTGCCGGAGGCCTCTGTCTTGACATGTGGAGCTTTAGCTTTAATCCTAGCCACCGCTTGCTTCATCATCTCGTTAGACATATTATCAAGCATAATAATATCAGCACCTGCTGCCAGCGCCTCTTCGACTTGCTCTAAGTTCTCAGTCTCTACTTCAATGCTCATCGTATGTGGAATGTTCTTCCGCGCACGACCTACTGCCTGCCTAATACCACCTGCACCTTTGATATGATTGTCCTTGATCATAACCGCATCATATAGACCAAAGCGATGATTAAAGCCTCCACCAACACGAACTGCATATTTTTCCAGCATACGATGTCCTGGTGTAGTCTTACGTGTATCTACTAGACGAGTCGGTAATCCATCGAGCACCTGTACGAAAGATGACGTACGTGATGCTACACCGGAAAGACGCTGCATCAAGTTGAGTGCAAGCCGTTCACCTGTAAGAATTGCATGTGTGCTTCCCTCTACCTCAATAATTACAGTCCCTTTTGTCACTGCTTGACCTTCTTCTACAAGGGCTGTAAAGCTAAGCGTAGGATCAACAATTTCAAAAACCAACTCTGCAATCGGGATACCACAAATTACGCCTTCTTCTTTAGCATGAATAATCCCTTTAGATTCATGGCCAACAGGTATTGTCATTTGTGTTGTTACATCACCGGAACCTACATCTTCCCGCAGCCAAGCCTTAATGGATTGTACTAGTTCTTCATTGTAACCATTAAACATCATCGCTTAATTCCTCCACTATTCCCAGATCGCGAATTTGAAGCAGGTGCTTGCGCCACTGATCATCACTTCGCTGCGGGTAATCCTCACGGTAATGTGCCCCGCGACTCTCTTCCCGTGCTAGAGCAGACTCTGTCACGAGCAAACAGCAGGTCAGCATATTAGCGAACTCGTATTCCTCACGTTTAGTCAATACGGATCCAAAGATGGGTAGCTGCCGTTTCAATTCTTCTATTCCCTTAGACAAGGTCTCTTCATTACGTCGTAATCCGGCATATCGAACCATTACCTTTTGTAGCTTCAAACGGCGTTCCACAATAGCTTGAGTTGGCGAATCAACACGCCCTTCGTTGCTACTAACTGATGTAACATCACGTCCAAGCGGAGATAATTGGCGAATCCGCTCAATAATACGATGTCCAAAAACAACTGCTTCTGATAATGAATTGCTTGCTAATCGATTAGCCCCATGTACGCCTGTGGAAGAAACCTCCCCGCAAGCAAACAAGCGAGGAATCGTACTCTCCCCATTTAGATCGGTCTTAATGCCCCCCATCATATAATGCGCAGCTGGAGCCACTGGAATCCAATCACTTGTAATATCCAGTCCATAGCCCATACAGGTCTCATGTATTGTAGGGAAACGATGCTTCACCATTTCTGGGGATTCATGCGTAATATCCAAATAGACAAACGTTGACTTTGTAAGCTCCATTTCACTTACAATAGCCCGAGCTACAATATCTCGTGGGGCTAGCTCAAGTAACTCATGATATCGTTCCATGAACCGCTCTCCATTAATATTGCGCAATACTGCTCCTTCCCCACGAACTGCTTCGGAGATTAGGAATCTAGGAGCTCCAGGATAACTCAATGCTGTAGGATGAAATTGAATAAATTCCATATCTCGTATATGAGCCCCGGCACGATAAGCAATGGCTACCCCGTCGCCTGTAGCTACTTCAGGGTTGGTAGTGTATCTAAATAATTGTCCTGCACCGCCAGAGCACAAAATAGTCGCATCCCCTTGCAGGAATAACCGTCCGCCGCCGGGACGCTGCAACAATGCGCCTACACATTCTCCACCTTCAGTGATGAGATCAATGACATAATGATCATCCCACACCTCAATGTTCTCATGTTCAGCTACCTGTTCAGCCAAGGCACGAACAATCTCATAACCTGTAGCATCTCCATTAGCATGCAAAATACGACGGTGACTATGCGCTCCTTCCTGCGTCAAAGCCAGTACCCCATCTTCCTTATCAAAAAGAGTACCTAAACGAATTAGCTCATGAACTCTATCTGGTCCTTCATTAACAAGTGCATCGACAGCTGTGGATGAGCAAAGACCTGCTCCCGCCATTAATGTATCCTGCCGGTGGTAAGCAGGGGAATCGTCCTCAGCTATTACAGCTGCGATCCCCCCCTGTGCATAGCGAGTATTACTCTCCATTACTGATTTCTTTGTGATCATAATGACACGCCGATCTTCACTAGCTTTAATAGCTGTGAACAATCCGGCAATCCCTGAACCGATAACAATACAATCTGTCTTTACTTTAGGAATATCCCGAAGATCAAAATCAACCAAATATTGTGGAATCATGACCGCGTTTCACCTGTTTCAACGAAAGAGTAGCGCATACTACCGGACTTGTAGCATGCGCTCTAGGGAAGTTCTGGCTTTGTCGGCGACAGCAGGCGGTACATAGATTTGTGGCTTCATCGTCTCCAGGCATTTCACCAGTTTTTTTAGATTGTTAACTTTCATATTAGGACAAACAAGAAATTTTGTAGCAAAATGGAATTCTTTATCCGGACTATCTTTACGAAGCTGATATCCTGTACCATCCTCAGTTCCAACGATAAATTGCTTACGGTCAGATTTCCGGCAATACTCGAGAATGGATGTAGTACTACCTACATAATCACCCATGGCCACTACTTCCGGACGACATTCTGGATGAACTACAAATTCTGCTTCTGGGTATTTCGCTCTCATTTCTACTACATCTTTAACAGTCAACATATCATGAGTGTTGCAATAGCCTTCCCAGATAATCAGTTTTTTGCCGGTCTGATCTTGTACGTATTGACCAAGATTCTTATCGGGTACCCAGATAATTTCTTCAGCATCGAGGGATTCGATTACTTTCACGGCATTGGCAGAGGTACAACAAATATCAGTTTCCGCTTTAATCTCTGCAGACGAGTTGATATAAGTCACCACTTTAGCATTTGGATGTTGCGCTTTAAGCTTACGCAAACCGTCTACATTGACCATATCAGCCATTGGGCAGCCTGCACGTTCATCAGGAATAAGGACGGTTTTGTTTGGAGCCAGAATTTTAGCACTTTCCCCCATGAAATGAACACCGCAGAATACAATAACCTCTGCATCAGTCTCTGCAGCCTTCTGAGCGAGTAAAAAAGAGTCTCCCCGGAAATCGGCAACCTCCTGAATTTCATCACGTTGATAATAATGAGCTAAAATGATTGCGTTTCTTTCCTTCTTAAGCTGTTCAAGACGTATACGAAGTTCTCGATTCTGTTCCTGCTTACGCTCAAGTGCCAGAGCTTCCACCGATTGTTCTCCCCCTTAAATCTTCGCGGCTTTACGCCGGTGCGATGATATCAAATGGCATGAGCCATCATCCGAAAAAATGAATAAGCTGATGTTAATAGTAAGTAATATTAATCACTAATGTACACAACGTTCCAGCCCCTGTCAATGTGACTAGACAGGCTTCTAAGCATGAAATTACCTAAAAATTAAAATAAAAAATCCGGAGAGCAATTACGCTCTCCGGATTAATTTACATCTTATGAATAGTGATCCTGCTTAGGTAAGGCTAGTTCCGCCGCCTTTATTGTCATCATCAGATCCGTCATTACCCTCAGATTCAGGTTTGTTCGGGATTTCCTTTGATAGGTTCGGAGGCGTGGAATCAGTATCTTCAGACTTGCCTTGAATGCGGACACGCACATCACCGATATTATCAATGACAGGTTCGCCAACTTCAAGCGCAACGCCTTCGCCACCCTCAGCCTTACCATCTTCAGAAAGGAATCCTTGTTCAATCAGCTCTTTAATCTGATCAAGCTCAAGTGTTTCCTTCTCAAGTAACGTATTGGCAATCAGGTGCATTTCTTTAGAGTATTTGAGCAACAGTTCTTTACAACGTTCGTAGCTCGAAGTAATAAAGTTCTGCATTTCTTGATCAATCTCATAAGCAATGGAATCACTATAATTCTGTTCATGCCCAATATCACGACCCAAGAATACTTGGCCTTGAGAAGAGCCGAACTGCATAGGTCCAAGCTTATCGCTCATACCGTACTCCATGATCATGGCACGCACGATGCGCGTAGCCTGTTGGAAGTCACTGTATGCGCCCGTACCGATCTCACCAATAAACAATTCTTCGGCAACACGTCCACCAAGTAATCCAGTAACCTTATCCAAAAGCTCCTGCTTGGTAACGATCATCCGATCTTCCTTCGGAAGCATAATAACATATCCGCCGGCACGTCCGCGTGGGATAATTGTAACTTTATGCACCATATCAGCATGCTCAAGGAAATAACCAGCTATAGTATGGCCTGCTTCATGGTAAGCAACAATGCGTTTCTCACGGTCACTGATAACCCGACTACGTTTCTCAGTACCCACGATAACACGGTCAATGGCTTCATCCACTTCAATCATGGAAATATCTTTGCGGTTACGACGTGCAGCTAGCAATGCTGCCTCATTTAGCAGATTCTCTAGATCAGCACCCGTGAATCCAGTTGTGCGTTTAGCAACAACATCCAGTCTTACGTCTTTCGTAAGTGGCTTGTTACGAGCGTGAACCTTAAGTACAGCTTCACGGCCTTTTACGTCAGGGCGGTCAACCGTAATTTGACGGTCAAAACGTCCTGGACGAAGTAATGCAGGATCAAGTATATCAGCACGGTTAGTTGCCGCAACAATAATAATGCCTTCGTTACCACCGAATCCATCCATCTCAACCAGCAATTGGTTAAGTGTCTGCTCGCGCTCGTCATGTCCGCCGCCGAGTCCGGCGCCGCGTTGACGACCCACAGCATCAATTTCATCAATGAAGATAATACATGGCGCGTTCTTCTTAGCGTTCTCGAACAAATCACGTACCCGAGAAGCACCGACACCCACGAACATTTCTACAAAATCGGAACCGGAAATACTAAAGAAAGGAACACCGGCTTCACCTGCTACTGCACGTGCAAGCAATGTTTTACCTGTTCCCGGAGGGCCTACAAGCAGTACGCCTTTAGGGATACGTGCACCGACAGCTGCAAATTTGCGCGGATCTTTCAGGAACTCAACGACTTCGACAAGCTCTTGCTTCTCTTCGTCCGCCCCTGCAACATCCTCGAAGCTGATTTTCTTCTTCTCTTCATTATATAACCGAGCCTTGCTCTTGCCGAAATTCATGACTTTACCGCCGCCACCTTGCGCCTGGTTAAACAGGAAGAAGAACAAGATGAACATAATGACTAGCGGGATAATAGAAGAAAGGAATGTCAGCCAAATGCTGGTACCTTCCATTTTCTTCTGAGTTAATTCAATCCCATTAACATCACTGGCTTGAATCAGTTCATTAATAGCAGCATCTGTTGGAGGAATATATGTGGAGAAGCTTTTCGATTTAGTATCGGCAGGCAACTCTCTATATTCGCCTGTAACTAAAAAGGCATTACCCTCAAACTGAACCGTCAAATCCTTCACATTGTTGCTCTTGATCTCCTGCCGTAACTCGTCGTATCTAGGGAAATCGGCGGCTTCATTTCCATTGCTCACAAACTGGACAATACCCACCACGACTAAAAATAAAATCAAATAAAAACCAGAATTCCGGATGAACCGATTCATCCCCTACCTCCTCTCGCAACACTCAAGTTATTGTACCATAGCCTCTTGGGACACCTCAAATAAAGGAAGCCAAGGGTGCCCGATCCGTATGATCAAGGCAATCAATAGTTCAATTGGAATAAATCTCAGGCTTCAGTACTCCAACATATGGGAGGTTCCGATACCGCTCGGCATAATCCAATCCGTAGCCTACTACAAATTCGTCTGGCAACACGAAGCCTGTATAGCTGGCTTCCAGATTAACCGTACGACCTGAGGGCTTATCAAACAAGGTAACCACATTGATAGAAGCAGCATTGCGGTTGCGGAGTAGCTCAATCAAATAGCTGAGCGTAAGGCCACTGTCAATAATATCTTCAACGATCAAGATATCGCGGCCTTCTACCGATACATCTAAATCCTTAATAATTTTGACAACACCAGAGGACTTGGTGGATGCTCCATAGCTAGATACTGCCATGAAATCCATCTCAACAGGTACTGTAATGGCTTTAACCAGATCTGCCATAAATATAAACGCGCCTTTTAGTACACAAATGACTAAAGGGGTACGTCCTGCGTATTCTTCGCTCAGTGTTCGACCGAGCTCCTTAATTTTCTGCTGAAGTTCCTCTTCGGTGATCAAGACTTCTTGAATATCATTTTGCAACTTGCGAAACCTCCTAAGTTATACTATGAAAGACTTACATCGACCATTACGTTTCTTCACGGTCATCCAGCTCTGCTAGAGACAATAGAAGTACCGAGGTCGTTTGCCGCCCTACTGCGGCATGCATCGAGCGTCTTACGCCCGGAATCCAGACGATATTGCCCAAACCATCACAAACGAGGGGGATCATTGAGCGTTCAGCAGCAGGTATTTTATCATCAATATAAATATCTTTTACCTTTTTGCTTCCGTTTAATCCCATGACTCTTATGGTATCTCCAGGCAATCGGGAACGTATCGTTAGTGGAAAGACCAGTTCATCACGGTCAAACCAAGCCGACATCTTCCCATAATCCTCCCCCTGTACAAAAAAGTTTTCTCTCTCCAGCACCGCCATCGACATCACCTTACCTATTTCCTCCAGCTTAAGCTCGGAATCCGGTAAAAACAGACGATATGTATAGCTTGCCTGTTGCTGCGCGGGCTTGGACGAGAACAAGATGATATCATATTGCCGCACACAAGTCAGGCCTCCACCTAAATCCAAACTCCAGGTGGTGGGATAGCTCTGCAGCGTTCCCCGACGTACAGATTCAATCTTGGAGAAATCAAGGGCAGATAGATCCGCCGACAGATAATTTAATATTAGTTTAATCAAACGCCGTTGTAAAGCGGAGGGTATGGCCGCAAATGAAGCTCTGTTAAAGGTATATTTCCCTTCCCCTTCCGAAACCAGCTCCTCAAAGCATTTTACCGCAGATGCCTCCATATATTCATCCTCAGCTCCTGCAATTTCCGCAAGCTGCACAAGTGACTGTCTCACTCTGCCGTTATACCTTTCCAGAAAAGGAAGAACTTCCAATCGAACAGCATTCCGCTTGTATTTCGTCAGCAGATTAGTGGCATCCTCGGCATAGGTGAAACCTTCATTCTGACATAACCCAAGAAGAGCCGTTTTGTTAATACGTAGGAATGGACGAATGAGTTCCACCTTTTTTTCTGTTCTTTTCCACTTGATACCGGACAGCCCCGATAAACCGCTTCCTCGCAATAGACGCATAATCACCGTTTCTGCCTGATCATCCGCATGATGAGCCAGAGCAACAGAGCGCGCCCCATAACGGTGTGCGGTATCAATCAGAAATTCGTATCGCTTCTCGCGTGCTGTCCCCTCAGGGCCGAGTCCACTCTCTTTAGCCAAAGAGGGAATATCGAATTCTGCCAACTCAAAGGGCAGTCCCAATTGTTCAGCCATACCACGTACTAGCTCTGCCTCTTCCTTAGACTCCGCTCTAAATCCGTGATTCACATGAGCGCATATTAAGGTAAGTGGCATAACGTTTAAAGCTATTTCATACAAAACATGCAAAAGAGCCACAGAATCCGGGCCGCCGGAAACTGCGACTACAATGGTGTCATGGGGCGCCCACAGCTCGTGCTCGGCTGCTGACTCCAATACTGACTCCACCAGTCCATTCATTTGCTCCATATGCGGCCCCCCTTCTCTCTAACTATATGTATAAGTTCAAAACCGAAATACCCAATAAATTGTAAAGGCAAGCACAAACAAGGATACCCCAAAAGCATTTTTGAGCCAGCGAGGTGTGTCCATACTATCAGGACGCTTTCTACGCGAATTGTAAATATGGTTTCGCCAGAGCTCTGTAGCATCAGCGGAACCGGTGAAACCTCCTTTTAACGCCAAACAAATCCAAGAGGATAGTTTCTTGTCGGGTAGATTTCTAGCCAGCTTAAACAGCTCATCTACACTTCTTGTCTGCGGCAGCTGTAGCGCAGCTTTCTTGAGCCCCTCTTCATTCAAAAGACGGAGGCACAGTACAGCAAAAGCGAATAGATCATAACCCTCATCACTCGTGCGGCTGCCTGCATTCCAAAAGCCACGGTCATGCCATTCGGTAAACTGCTTCACACTGCGACCAATAGGACTTGTGCCCCCAAAGTCGATCAGCTCCACTTCGCCGTACTTTGATACCATGACGTTCTCCGGCTTCAAATCCCCGAACACAAAACCGCATTCATGCAGTGTGCGCAGCTTATCAAGCAGACCAAGCCCTACCAGGCCTAACCAGTCGGGACCGTTTTTCGATAAAAAATGATGCAGAGGTTTGCCTTCAACATACCTCATTACATAGAAGGGGACATTATCCCCATTCGCAAAATCATCCGCTTCCAAAAAATAAGAAGACAATGGATTCTCACGACGAGCACGATGCTCATTCCGCTTTCGCCGTGATTGCAGCGAGGTTAGTACATTGATCTCCGATTGAAGTTCAAGTGTATCGTATCCGATTTTTAGCGCGTACCTTTCCCGTCTGCCTTCTCTTTGCACAAGATATACGGTTCCGTTCGCGCCCCTTCCCAGCATCCGCTCAACGACATAACGGTTACCCCGCCATTTGCCGTTAATTAAGGTACCAGTAGGATAGGACGGATTAGACGACATACCCACCAATCATCCCTTCTCTTTCGTCGTGGTCATCACTTAGTCGGCGTCCACGATGTTCATCCAGTGTATCATAACGATAATGTTCAAGCACCTTGAAAATAGCTGGACCCGTCGGTGTCGCGCCTCTCATGTGTAATTTAGAGAATAACGTACGAATACCTGACATGTCATGGGTCCAATCTAGATCAAGCTTGGCATCTTCGCTGCTGTTATTTCCAGGATAATGGAACACAGCAATCTCACTCTTACCTTCCCGTGCTTCCAAACTGAGCGCCAAATCGCGGATAGCATCTTCCACAGCACCCAGTTTAGGTTTCATACTAGCACTGGCATCGATAAGAAGTGCAATGCGCAACGGTGTTGTTTCTGTCAGTTCATCTACAACTGTAACAACCTGTGAACGTTGAACAGGAGGTAACTGATCCAATGAGCCATCGCCTAGTATCTTTTTTACCTCTTTATTAACCGCCTGCTGGATCGTCTGAACCACGGTCTTGCGTGTCATCATCTGAATCGTCTGCGCCAGTTGTGGCGTTCCGACTATTCGGCTAAGGCCTCCCCCGGCCTTGGCAATGTCGGCAATCTCCCGGCTTCCGAGCTCGCCGATCGTACCATAATCAACTACACCAACCACATTTACGGTGATTCCCTCCTGCAGGGCATGCGCCGCTGCCAACACCGGACTTTCTCCTACATTCGAACAACCGTCAGTAATGAGCATAATTTGCTTCATAACCCTCAACTCCCCCTTTGTTTGAACCTCTGTTTCTAGCATATCCAGAAATGAGAGATTTCAAACGGTCGCTTTTGTTGGGGAAATTTGTGATCTGAACTAAGGGGATAGTGAATAGGGGAACTGCGAGAAATGTTTGGGCTTTCGATCGCTGTTATTATTTGATTTCTCTATTAAAACCGCCTTCTGCGGTTGAAATCAAATAATAAAGGCGAACGCTCCGCTTCTACAGCTCCAAACTTTCTCTCCGTTCCGTACCTTCACTAGTAAACAGTTTAGATCTAAAAAATTACGCTCCAAAGTCAGCGAACCTTTGAAACGTAAATAGTAGAGGCCGGCGAGTTTCACATCACAGACTCGCCTCGACTACCATTCAAGCACGGCACTATGCCCGTGCTTCAAACCTTTAACAATCAGCACGACGCCTTGCGCGTACTAAAACATACAAGCAACACGACGCTTCGCGCGTGCTAAAACATACAGGCAATACGACACTTCGCGCGTGCCCAACCATCTAACTCACCGTACGCGGACGCTCCATTCGGCCAACACCAGGCATATGCAGGCTGGACCATTCCGGATGGAAATGATCTACACGACTGACGACAATTGTCATGTCATCATGGATCTCATTGCCCTGATAACGAATTACCTTATCTAACAGGCTATCCGCCAAATCTTGAGGATCATCCCCCTCGAGCTCTTGGATCAACCGTTTCATCCATATCTCCTTATTAACGGCATATCCTGGCGCATCATAAATACCATCCGTCATCATAATCAAAATATCACCGGCCCGAAGCTGCATGCTAATCAGATCCACATCGATATCTTTAATGATTCCTATAGGCAGATTGCTAGAGGTTATTGGAATGACCTCACTACCCCTCCGGATAAAGCTCGGTGCGGAAGCAATCTTCATAAAAGTTGTCTGCGCGGAATACTGATCGATCAAAGCCATGTCAACGGTAGCATAGAACTCGTCAGGAGAACGTAATAAGAGAATAGAGTTTACCGACTTTACAGCCAACTTCTCATCCATACCGGACTGCAGTAGCTTTTCTAACATACCGAGGGCGGCACTACTCTCCATTCTCGCCCGCTCACCATTTCCCATTCCATCGCTAATGGATACTGCAAAGGTGCCGTTTCCAAGCTCTACGGTACTGAAGCTATCGCCAGATAACATATCTCCTCCTTTAGAAACAACGGCCACTCCTGTGTTTATCTCAAAGGCTTTGGCTGAACCGAAGGTAACCATCGACAATCCTTCCCGAGGATGGACTGCCGTCTCGCTCATGACAGCAATATTCTCATCTAGTATGTCGGAAAGGAGCGGAGCGATCATTTTACGGCATTCATCAAAACCACGAGTATAGGCATGCACCACCTCTATTTCTACACGCCCAGGATCTAAGCTTAGGATTTCGATACTATGAATAGACAGCCCTAATTTCTCCAATGTCTCACGGATTTGAGCTTCCTGACGATACATAGCCTGTCCCTCACGTTTTATTTCACGCGCCAGGTCCTCCATAACCTGTGACACGCCCGATAACTGCTCGGCAACAAATTGACGACTATCGTATATTTGTCTTTTCCATCGCATATCATGTTGGTAAAGATCATATTGTCCTTTCATGACTTCAAGTACTTCACCAGTTTTACCGCAAATCCGGCTCCATTCCGGAGGCAGCTGAGCTGCCGTAATATCAGGGCATTCCTCAACAGTAGTCATCATATCTGTCATATATCTATACGTCTGATAGAATTTTGCATCCCAGCAGTGGGAACGCCGAATGCATCCTGCACAGGCCCCCTCTGTCACCGTACTCATGAAATCCTCCATCTCACGGTCTGACTTCCCTACTTCTCCGGCACGTGGAATCTGCCCAAAGCTGCTCGACAGCTGCTGGAATACCTGTGAGAATTGCGTCACCCGTTCTGCCGTTAAATCCCTGACCCTTCGCGCATATTCGTGTTGAGATCGGCTATGATCTGACGTGCCAGGAACATATTTAGCAATGGCAGATATCATCGCCTTAGGCGTTATAAGAAATAGCACTACCGCTACGCAGGTTTCCCATGTTGAGGCCATCATATCACCCGGACCCGTAAAATAGACGGAAAGGATCGTGGATCCTAGCAACATCCCGATAGATACTGCACCTTTTCGACCACCCTGCATCATTCCCGCTAGCATTCCAGAAAAAGCAAGCAGGCTCATCTGATAGATAGCACTAATATCCGCCAAACTGAGAATCAATCCGGTCACCACCCCAACAGCAGCCCCAAGAGGAGCCCCCCCTGCCATGGCGAAGAGTAGAATCAAATATCGTGACAATATATGCTCCAAAGACAAACCATTAAGGGTCCAGCCCACAAGGCCCGTCATTACTGAGGCAAGTAAGATAATAAGGCACAGAATCTCCTCGTTCCTGAGCGCTCTACTCTTTTGCTTATAGGTTAGTAAAGGCAGCGCTTGAATGAACACCAGTGTAAGCACAAAACCTAGTAAAGCATCTAGTGTTGTCATCATAAGCGGATACCAAGAAAGAGAAGGTCCAATAACAATCTGGAACAAGCCAACCATAAACGAAGACACGAACACCATAAGTGGTGCATAGGATAAATCTATTCGTTCATAACTTTCCAAGCCTTTATAAACTAAAAAGAAAATAATCAGCTCAGCAGTAGTAACCAAAGCTCCAGGGAATGGAGTAAAGAGACTTCCAGCTATAATGGCTGCAGCTACAGGTAGAATAGAGTCGCGACGCATAAACACAATGACGGCAAAGTATGCGACAGCAAAAGGGGATAGTTCGTCCAGAATCATGGCTCTACCCAGCAGAAACCCCATGAAACTAAGCAATAGCATCCATTTCTTCGCTGCTATTAGCTGAATATACCGTTGTTTCTGACCCCAAGCTGTAATACGCGTACGCAATGCTTGTCTCTGCTTCTTATCTTCACTTCCTACTCTTGTCCACTCTGGCAAATTTACCACGTTGCTTTTACTCATTCCCCTACACCACCCGTTTAAGAATTTATGGTACTCATTATATAACCGGGCAATTGAGAAAGTTTGTCAGAAATGGAGGGACACACACAAGAAATTTCCGACAAAAAAGCCTTCATTCATGATCTGTAAAAAAGCGGTTCTATCCCTTGCGGGACGGTAGGTTGATTGGTTTCAAGATTGTTTACAACGTAATTTCACGCGCTGACGCGGCGGTTATTCGTCAGCGATTGCCCTAGAGTTATGTGAGAATGACATGGATGCTGTCGGCAATTTTATATGACATGACAAAAAAACCGCAAGGGCGAAATGCCCCTGCGGTTATTTATGATGTACAGGTATTGGATTACACGCGTTTAGCTCCACGGCCTCCGCGCTTTCCTTCTGTGTTCTTCTTAATCGAAGATATCCGTTCTTCGCTGTCTTTCAGGAATCGCGACATTTTATCCTCGAATGAAGGTTTACCGGCTGCAGGCTTAAATGGACGCCCACCCCGTTCACGATTGAATCCACCGCCGCCTCCACCACTGCCGCCTCCACCGCCGAAACGGTCTCCGCCGCTAGGACGTTCTGGTCTTGGAGCTCTAGGCGGACGTACTTCCGATGCTGGCTTGTCAACAGCCTGCTTAATGGAAAGTCCGATCTTGCCGTCCTTATCGACGTTGATCACCTTGACTGTTACTACATCACTAATCTTCAGATGATCGTTAACATCCTTGACATAATTATCGGCGATTTCCGAGATGTGAACGAGACCTGTGACACCTCCTGACAGATCCACAAATGCTCCGAAATGCGTGATGCCTGTCACTTTGCCTTCTAACTTGGTGCCCACTTCAATTGCCATAGAATAAAATGATCCTCCCTTAAAAATATACAGACGAATATTAAGGTCATCCTGTCTGCGGTGATTTGATTATACAGTAAAGAGCAAAGCAAGGCAACAGAGTAAAAGCCTCTTTTCGCCGCTATTATTGCTCTGATTGCTCTGTTCGAATAGGAGTTTCCCCTTGAGGATAGATATTGTACCATTTACGTGCTAATTGGCCAATATACTCGTCATCATTAAGTCTGGATAATTCATATTTTAATTGAGTTAAAGATGCCATGACATCCTCACTAGTCTCCTGTTTCTTTGCAAGTTCCTCACCCTTGTCCGCAATGACCGCACTTTGAGCGAAGTAAGTATAACCCGCCCAACCAAAAAATACTGCCACAAAGACAATCCACATAAATCTTCTTCTCTTCGCGCCTGCGGCCGAATTTTTGCTATGATTACTTTTCTCTTCCGCAGTAAATCTGTTCATGCAACGTACCCCCTAATTCAAGGTCAGCGTTTCCGCCATTTGGTAATCCATTCAGTGATCTTCACAATCCAGGCGCTATGTGTCAGCCGCGATAACTGTGGAGAGATCCACCTAACAGGTAATACCCAAATTGGTTTGGTCAGACGCAGCAGAAGCTTAAAGATGAACCGCAGAATACGACCTAGTAGCTTTAGCAGCCCTAAAATAAATCGCCAAAGCCAGAGAAGAGGTGTACCTATCAGGATCTCCACAAGTCTCCACAGCAACCTGCACATATACTGAACCGATTGAATTAACCTTAACACAAAACGCCGCACCGTAACACTGAAGATTAAAAAATAGATCCATACTCCTAGAAACAAACCTAGAAAGACATAAAACCGCAATTGTCCTTGATTTCCGGCATACAGCATACGAAAAACGAGCAAGGCGGCCCAAAGCCAATACAGTAGATCTAGCATGGCATTCAGCCATTTGGGAAAATTGAACTTCAGCGACAGCACCCGGTAGCTGTCATAGGCCAGTCCCATTGCCAGCCCGGCCATGATCATGTAGAACAGCGTCACCCACTGGACTGCAGGATTCATTTAAATAGCTTACCGAGCAGACCTTTATTTTTGCCCTGCGATCCGGGATCGAGATAAATCAGGGAATGTACATTGCCCTCTAGGGACAACATTCCGTTCTCCAGACTTAAATTTTTGATATGTAAATGATTCCCGCGAATGGTGAGATGGCCGAGTTCTGTACGAAGCAAAAATTCCTCGCTGTCGAAGCTCTCCACATTTTGCACGCCCGTCAACTCCAGCTGCTTCCGACTGCGCATGTGCAGATCATGCTGTTTGTTTACCTTTCCTGGCTCGATCATAGCATGTACCCCTCCTTCTTACCTCTAATCTATGGCAGAGGCAGAAGTTATAGAACATCCCGTCCCACTAAAAATAATAGAAACAAAAAGAAGGCACAACTCTACAAAATGTAAAGTTATGCCTTCTTCTATTACTCTTACCAGTCCAGTCCGCTGCTTTTGGCAACAGGCTCTTCCCGAACTAGAGTATACATACCAGCGGCCTCGTCCTTGCGAGTCGTTTCGACCAGCTTTTCTACTTTGACCGTTACAAGCTTTTGTCCAAATTGTACAGTAATCTCGTCACCGATCTTAACTGCACTACTAGGTTTAGATTCCCGCCCGTTAATCAGTACCCGGCCTTGTTCGGACACATCCTTTGCCACTGTTCGGCGCTTAATTAAACGGGACACTTTCAGGAATTTGTCAAGACGCATTAGTTAACGGCTTCTTTAAGCTTGTTACCAGCTTTGAAAGCCGGTACAGTCGATTCTGGAATTTCAATCGTTGTGCCCGTTTGCGGGTTGCGACCAGTGCGTCCTGCACGTTTGCGAGTTTCAAAAGTTCCGAAACCGATCAGTTGGACTTTATCACCTTTTGCCAAAGCTTCTGTAATCTCACCCAAGAATCCGTTCAATACTGCTTCTACATCTTTTTTTGCCAATCCGTTTTTCTCGGAAATGTTGTTTACCAAATCTGTCTTGTTCATAATTTAAAGTTCCTCCTAGGATACGAAAAAATAAATGAAACGAGAATCACCACCATAATATGGGGCGAATCGCATTTCGTCTTTATGTTATTCTTGATGTCACCTTAAAATCCTGCCACGATTCGTCGTTTTTTTTAAAAAGAAGCAGTTATTTCTCAGAAATCGTCGCAGAATCTATTCTATAGCACTATTAAACTACTGGCCACATTCTAAATCAGAAAATAAAAGCTACATCCACAGCATTGCCCCATTTTTGAGTCCATATACCGTAAAGGGGCTGTGAATTACTAGACTTTTCGCTCCTCAGCCTTAGCCTCTTGCCATAGTTCTTCCATCTCTTCCAAACTACTATCCTTTACGCTCGTTCCCTTGCGCTGCAAGCTTTGCTCAATATATTGAAACCGGCGCACAAATTTGCGGTTAGTCCGGGTTAATGCCTCTTCGGGATCTGCACCGATAAAACGAGCGACATTCGTAACTGCAAACAACAAATCCCCAAGTTCCAGAATTTGATCATCTGTTGCCGCATCTGTGTCAATCGCCTCCTGCAGCTCATCAATCTCCTCACGAATCTTGGCTATGCAATCCGTAGCGTTGTCCCAGTCAAAGCCCACCTTGGATGCTTTTTTCTGAAGCTTGTATGCCTTCATAAGAGCAGGCAGGTCACGCGGAACACCACTAAGAACGGATAATTCCTCTGGCTTCACACCTTTACGCCGCTTCTCTTCTGCCTTCATGCCCTCCCAGTTCTTCAGCGCTTCTTCGGCATCATTCGCATTGGTATCCCCAAATACGTGAGGGTGACGGAAGATAAGCTTATCATTCAGCCCTTCAATGACGTCATACACGTTAAACGTGCCAAGCTCCTCCTCCATTTGAGAGTGAAGCATAATTTGCAGCAAAAGGTCGCCCAGCTCCTCTTTCATATGATCGGGGTCATCCTCATCAATCGTTTCAAGGACTTCATAGGTTTCTTCGATTAAATTTTTGCGCAGGGATTCATGTGTCTGCTCCCGATCCCATGGACAACCTTCCGGGCTTCGAAGAATATCGACAATCTCATGCAGACGGGCAAAGGTACGATTTCTTAGATTCTCGTCACGATTCGCAGGTACATAAACTAACGACAGGTTGCCATAACCGTCGAGTCGATCCAGTTCGTACAGTGGGACTCTTACAATACTTTCTTCGTTCTCGACACCGAGTGCATGCCCCACAACAACTTCATATTCAGGCGGATACAGCTCCATCAAACATAATTTTGTCTCCGAGGCTGTAAAGCTATCGTATACCTGACCAATCAGAGTATGTAGTTCAGGCTGAAGCTGAGCACTGCGAATGCCTGAAGCATCTAGTAACTGAAACCCTTCAATGGGGTCAAACCCCAGTCGAACAAACGCCTCGTCGAGAAAGCTCTCCCCACCCAATATTTGCAGTTCAATACCTTCCTCAGGACACCGCTCGCGCAGCTGCGAAACCGCTGATTCCGCAACCATAGGATGACCCGGAACCGCGTAAACAATATCTGTACCGTCTGCTGCTGCTTGAGCCTCTTCAATCAGTTTTGAAGTAATCGCTGCATACACCTCTGGAAACGAGGATAAAGATTCATACAATCCATCAAAGGACTGGGAAGTTATTTCAAGCTCGGAGAGGGCAGCCATGACTGGATGCTCTTTTGTGCGGACATAGACAAACGATGCTGCCTTCAGCTTCTTTATAATTCCTAGCGTCAATCGATCAGGGTTGCCAGAACCCAGACCGACGACCGTTAATGTTGCACTCATGTCTGTTCCTCCTCTTAAGCGGCTGTCTCAGCAGACCGCATTTTTATATTGTGATGTAAACGTTGATTAAGGGAATAAGCGCAGCTTCTTCAGCTTGTCCGCCAGAGATGGGCCAAAGCCCGGAAGCTGGCGAAGCTCGCTCTCGCTAAGGAGCCGAAGGACTATAGCCCCTACGGCAAAGACAGCGCAGCCTGCGAGCACCCCGAGCAGGCTCTGCGCCAAGCTGGCAGTGCGCCCGCCGCCGATGCCAGCGGCCGTAGCCGCAGCGCCCACGCCCCAGCTGGCGGCTGCGGCGGCAAGAGCCAGGCCCGCTGTAAGCAGCGCGGGCCGTGCCAGGGCATCTGCGAGGCGAAGCCGCAGATGGCCCTGGCGATACAGCAGCAGCACGTTGAGCGCTGCTGCGAACGAATGCGCGGCCACGCCAGCGATGGCTGCGCCGGTAATGCCCTGCTGCGGAACCAGCAGCAGGTTCAGGGCCGCCTTGAGCAGCGCGGCGGCCAAAAGGTGCAGGGCCGGGGCGCGAACGTAGCCGAGGCCCTGCAGGAGTGCAGCCGAGATGATACTGACCGTACCGCCAACAGCGGTTAAGGCCAGCCAAGTCATAGTGCTGCTACCGGCGGTGTCGCCGTAAAGAGCCATATTAATCGGCTCAGCAAGCACTGCAAGGCCCGCTGACGCTGCCAGCCCTAGCAGCCAGAACCAACGCAGCGACAAGCTGCAACGGTTCTCGATCAGCTTCATATCTCCCTTGTACTTCGCCTCTGCTAAGGCTGGTATGAACACGACAGACAAAGAAGTGGCAATCATCGTTACAATCTGCACTAGTGGCAAACCACGATTGTATACACCAAACTGTGTCATTGCCTCCACTTCGCTTCCTAGAGAGGATAGCAAGCGAGGTACAGTGAATACATCTACAAGACCGATAAGAGGCATTGCCAGCGCGCCAAGCATCACGGGAATTCCATAAGCCAGCAAGGCCCCTGCTTTAACGCCCATAATCCGTTGATTCGAACGCCCCTCATTATCTGCATTGGGCAGCTTTAAACCCTGACTTTCGACAGAAGCAGCAGCATCTAAAGGGGCTCCTTGTCTTAACACCCGCCGATGACGTCGCAAAAATAGCAGCATAATTACAAGCCCTGCTGCCCCTCCCCCGGCTGATCCGAGCAATGCGCCAGCAGCAATGCTCTCAGCGCCTGCACCCAGTGAGGTCAGGTATAAGAGCAGTACAATCATTACTGTAACACGTACGGACTGCTCAACAATTTGTGACACAGCCGTCGGAACCATATTATGAAGACCCTGAAAATAACCCCGAAGAGCTGACATGATTGGAACAACCGCAAGTCCCCAAGCACTTGTCCGTAAAGCGGGCATCACATGCGAGTTTCCGACCCACCCAGCTATAATCGGTGCACCTGCATAGGTGATTGCTCCGATAACCAAACCGCTTATGGCTGTTATAATCGCAGATAACCGCAGAATCCGCCGACCCTCGTCATCCCGCCTTCCTGCAGAGGCTTCAGCGACAAATTTGGATATGGCCGCTGGCAGACCCAGCATCGCTACCGTCAACAACATCGTGTACAAAGGATAAACCGTGTTGTATATACCAAATACCGCATCTCCGCCTAGATTTTGCAGCGGGATTTTTTGGAGTGTACCTATAAGCTTTGAAATAATCGCTGCAGCACTTAGAATAAATGCCCCTTGCAGCAATCGTGATGTTTGTGAGTTAGATTTCATAAAGTACCTGCTTCTACAACTTTAATGGGATGAATTTCTATATTATAACGTATGTATACCCACAAGTAGAAACGGTTTTGTAAGAACGACAAAACCCCGTTTGCCCTTTGTATATCTTACCAAAAGGAAAGCGGGGTCTACATTACGGTTATTGCTCCATTTGCTTGCCAAGGAATGCGGCGGCGGTTTCGGCCATTTTCACTTCCATTGACGACATTTTCACTGAATCATCCTTACTTACCATCACTACACAACCAATAGGATCTCCACCGGAAATGATCGGTGAGGCTACATATGAGGACACCAAATCCGGATGATCTTTAGCGATTTCATAACTGCCTTCGTTGGTTTCCAGTACAGTCTTACGACTATCCATGACCTTCTCCAAAAGAATTCCTACTTGTTTTTCCAAATAGTCTTTCTTGGAGCCACCAGCCAGTGCAATAAAGGTATCACGATCAGCAATCATCGTAATATGCCCAGTACCTTCGAATAATGACTCCGCGTACTCTTTTGCAAAGTCACCAAGCTCGCCAATCGGGGAATATTTCTTGAGTATGACTTCACCGTCCCGATCGACGAAAATTTCCAGTGGGTCGCCTTCTCTAATCCGTAGAGTACGTCTAATTTCTTTGGGAATAACCACTCGTCCGAGATCATCAATACGCCGAACAATTCCAGTAGCTTTCATTTCACATGTGCCCCGCTTTCTTAAGAAGTATGGTCTTACTACTGTCCATTATGGGAAAGGATAATCCCAGTGATTTATCGTAATATCTGACCATAGTATTCATCTCTTCCCAGATCCTTATACATAAGCTGACATGTATTAATATCTGCATCAAGATAAAGGCCGTTCTGAAGATGTTTCTTCGAAATAAAAAGCCATCTTCACATTAAGTGAGGATGGCTTTTCTAAGGTAAGCTTGTCCATTTTTACCGATGTTTATTCAGCAGCTTTTGTAGCACTTGGGGATGCGCTTGGCGCTGTAGTGGCTTCTGTTCCGCTATTTTTTGATCCGGATTCATCTGCGGCAGCAGAGCTCTTCGGCAGATTGATGCTCTCAATAATGCCTTCAAGATCTTTCTCCATGAACGCTTCTAGGTTCTTGGACACAATGGAGCTCTTAATGCCTTCTTTTTGTTCATCCGTTAACTGATCAAAGGTTTTGTCGGTACGGGACTCCACCTTGATGATGTGGTAACCATAAGAAGTCTCTACAGGATCACTAATGGTATTCAAAGGCAAGGTTTGAGCAGCCTTCTTAAACTCATCTACATACGTTCCCACAGCTTTATCTTTATATTCTCCGCCTGTTTCCTTAGAGGCTGTATCGTCAGTGTATTCCTTAGCGATTGCCGCAAAATCAGCTCCGCCGTCCAGCTTTGCCTTAACTTCCTTCGCGATTTTCAGCGCTTCTTCGCTAGTGCGCTCTTTGTTGTTAGCATCGGTCAGACCGATTAACACATGACGCAAATTTGCTACGGTAAAGTCACCTTTTGTAGCTTCAAATTCTTTGACAACCTGATCGTCTGTCACTTTAAGCAGCATATCCTGATAAACCGTCAGCACACGCTCCATATAACTATGGATATCGCCCTCTGTAACGTCAGCGTCTTTAAGTGTTTTCTTATAAGTGTCGCCCAGAGCTTTCTTCAAGTCAGCGATTTGGCTATCAGCCTCTTTCTTCGCCTGCTTCTTCGCTTCATCCGTTGCTTTGGAAGCCAAATATTCAAAGCCTACTTCCTGCTTCAAAATAGATTCCTTAAACGCCTCAATCTCTAAATATTGCGCTTGCTGCGGGGAGAGGAATTTCATGATTTTTTGATCCATAGCAAATTCCTTCTCTGTGATTGTTCCACCTTTATAAGTCGCAACTGCCTTGCTATCATCAGCACTACTACCGCATGCTGCTAGCATAGAAAAGGAAACCGCTGCTACCAATGAAACGAGCAGTACTTTCCATGATTTTTTTTTATTTAACGACATTGTGTAGTTCTCCCTTCGATTTAAAAGACTGTTTAGCTTCCTTAAGAAACTGTTCAAGCAAGTCAAGCAGCTGTTTATCACTTAAGTCTTTCGACTTTACTCGGATACTGGCTTTAGCATCTCTATCGAATTGTACACGTCTTTCGAAGCTATTTCCAACTTTGGCGAGTTTCGCCGTATCCAGAGCACCAAGACTTCCCTCATAGAAATTCAGGGTAACATCATCACCACGTCTGATCATGGAATCAATGCCATACATTTTTCCATACACTTTTAGACGAGCTACAGTTAATAGATTAACAACTGCTTCAGGCAATTCTCCGAACCGATCCAAGAGCTCATCCTCAAGCTCAGAAGCATCATCGAAGGATGTTACTGCCGCAACTTTTTTGTAGATTTCAATTTTCTGGATACTGTCGTAAATATACTCGGATGGCAGATAAGCGTCAATCGACAAATCAATGACGGTATTGCCCTCTTTGAGCGAGGTGTCTTCCTCTCCAAGCACAGTAACCTTACGCTTGCGGATCTCCTCCGCCAGCATTTGTGAGTATAGATCAAATCCCACGGATGCAATAAAGCCATGCTGTTCTGCACCAAGTAAGTTACCGGCACCACGAATAGATAAATCCCGCATCGCTATTTTGAAACCAGAACCCAGTTCCGTAAATTCCTTAATAGATTGCAGCCGCTTCTCTGCCACTTCAGTCAGAACCTTGTCCCGCTGGTAGGTAAAATAGGCGTACGCAATCCGGTTGGACCGGCCTACACGTCCACGTAATTGATAGAGCTGAGACAAGCCCATCTTATCGGCATCATGCACAATAAGTGTATTTACGTTAGGAATATCTACACCCGTCTCAATAATACTTGTGCTGACCAGCACATCGTATTCTCCATCAAGAAAATCAAGGATCGTCTTCTCCAGCTCCGCTTCCGACATTTGGCCATGTCCGATGCCTACCCTAGCCTCAGGAACAAGCATAGAAATTTGAGCGGCCATTTCTTGAATGCCCTGCACACGATTATAGAGATAGTAGACTTGACCGCCACGAGCCAATTCACGCTCTACAGCTTCCCTCGTAAGCGTCTGACTATGCTCAACAACATAAGTCTGCACGGGGAAACGGTTCTCAGGCGGCGTCTCAATAACAGACAAATCACGCACTCCCAGCATCGACATATGCAATGTACGAGGAATTGGAGTTGCTGTCAGGGTAAGAACATCTACATTCGTTTTTAACTTCTTCAGCTTCTCTTTATGAGTCACGCCAAATCGCTGTTCCTCATCCACGATCAATAAACCTAAGTCCTTAAATACAAGGTCCTGAGACAATAAACGGTGGGTACCAATAACCACGTCAACCGTTCCTGCCCGAACGCCTTTTATCGTCTCATTCTGCTCCTTACGGCTGCGGAAACGACTTAGGACTTGAATATTTAGCGGATAATTTGCGAAGCGTTCCCGGAAGGTCTCATAATGCTGCTGAGCTAGAATCGTTGTCGGTACCAGTACAGCCACCTGTTTACCTTCAATCGCTGATTTAAAGGCTGCTCGTATAGCTACCTCCGTCTTACCATATCCAACGTCTCCACAAAGAAGCCGATCCATTGGACGATTCTGTTCCATATCCTTCTTAATCTCTTCAATCGCTCGAAGCTGATCCCGAGTCTCCTCGTAAGGGAACATTTCTTCAAATTCACGCTGTTCCTGTGTGTCCTTCTCAAAACCATACCCTGCTGCACTTTGGCGTTCAGCGTACAGTTTGATTAGATCATCAGCAATATCCTGAACGGAAGAACGGACCTTATTGGTCACCCGCGTCCATTCATTACCGCCTAATTTATATACTTTCGGCTCTTTATCTTCTGAACCGACATATTTCTGAATCAAGTCAATTTGCTCAATCGGAACCGAGAGCTTATCGCCACCCGCATATAAAATATGCATATAGTCGCGATGAATACCGCTGACCTCCAGCGTGCCGATCCCCATATACTTACCGATACCATGGTTCTGGTGAACGACATAATCACCAATTTTCAGCTCAGTATAACTCTTGATCCGTTCAGCATTATCTATCCCTTTGGAGATCTTCCGTGCCTTCCGCTGCTTCTGAGAGAACATCTCTCCTTCAGTGATAACGGCTAAATGAATAGAAGGCAGCTCAAAGCCTGAACCCAGGTTTCCTTGTACGATCGTTGGCTCATCAATGCCGTAGTCATAAAGGACTCTGCGCACACGTTCAATCCGTTCTTCACTGCTCGCAAGCATCATTACCTTTACACCAGACTTCTGCCAACGCTCCATTTCCGATTTAAGCACATTCATCTGACCATGGAAATCCTGCATCCCACGACTAATAAACCCAAGAATGTTCTGTGGTTGAATGTGTGGGACCTGGCGCAAAAAGATCGACATAAACAGGCTTTGGAACGGACGTTTGTACATCACAACATCTGTCTCGACAGAGAGATCCAGATCCGGCAATGTTTTGCCGTTTTGCATCAGATGGAGGTTCCATTCCGATTCATCTCTTTCGAGCTGTTTCGCCGTTTCAAGCAGTCTTGTCGGCTCATCGAGAATAAGAATCGTATCCTGGGCCATGTAATCAAATAAATGAGAGCGTTCAGGGTATAAAAGACTGATATATTTATAGATTTCAGGAAAATAGGTTCCTTCGCGCAGCATTTCTAGCTCGCGTCCAATTTCTTCTTTTAGACGCAACTTAGCCTGCCGATCCGCCATTTTCTCAAGCTGTCGTTCCAGCATAACAGATGCTTCAGCAGAAGCAGATTCCTGGCGAAACCTGCTCGCTATAATCTCTTTAGCAGGTGTAATCTTCACACTTCGTACTTTATCAATAGAACGCTGATCGACTGGATCAAAAGTTCTGATCGAATCAACCTCATCATCAAATAACTCAACACGATATGCCAAAGGAGAAGTCATTGGATAAAAATCAATAATTCCACCTCTTACACTCAGTTCACCGCGATTCTCAACCCGCTCTACTCTTTCATAACCCATTTCGATCATGGACATCAAGAATTCATCCAGAGCAAGCGTTCCATCCTGAGAAACCGTAACCTGTGCCTCTGCCATAACCTCTGGTGCAGGGAGCAGTCTGCGCACTCCCGAGTAGGGAACTACAACAATACCACGGAAGCCCTGAGCACATTTGGTCAGTACATCAATACGCTGGGCTAATGTCTCTGGACTTGAGACAGCCGCTTCCGCAGCCACAAGTTCATTAGCAGGATAGAGCAGAACTCGTTCCGGGGAAAGCGCTTCCTGTAAATCATCGGCCATTTTCTGAGCCGAAAACATATTATGAGTCACCACAAGCAAGGGACGAGCTGTCTCTTCATGCAGTGCTGCAAGCATGATCTGTCTAGCTGAACCTGTAAGCCCCGATATTAGCTGCTCTTTCATACCTGCAGCTACACCCTGGGTGATAGACTGGAAATCGGGATCCTTGGAAAAAGCTTCTATAATACCTTGTAACAACAGGCGCACCTCTCTTACTAAACAGGCTAACGGAAGTCAAAGCCACCGTCACCTATTATGATTGGAATCGAAAAGAAGCCTCAGCTGTAACGCCAAGGCTTGCGGATGACGATAGAGACAGGCGCTATCACCTACTGAAGCGGACTCGTCAGCAGGCTAAGCTCCGGATTATACTCTAAAGCCTCCTTGCAATAGTCGCAAGTCACCTTTACCGTGATCTCACCTTCTGAATTATACGCTATTATATCTCTGCGCTCCGCAGGGGTCAAGGAATGAAGGCCCAACTGCATTTCTGTAACATCACTTCTATTAATGCTGCCTAGAGATGTCTTGCAGTGCCTACATACATAGTTTATTGCCATCTATATGCCTCCTGAAGGTACTATATACCTTCAGTATGTCCGGGGAGCATCATCTTTAGCCTCATAACCAACAGAGTTTACAGATCAACCATTGAATTTAGCCATCGTCTGTTCGAATGAATTCTGTAAGCTGAACTCCAGTGCATCACAAGTATTAAGGATCATCTGCTTCAGAGGATCGCCTTCCTTTTTAGGAAAAGAAGAGAGAACATAATCCACTATTGCAAAACCCGGTTCAGGGCGAGAAATACCCATGCGTACCCGATTAAAGCTTTGTGTACCTACATGCTGAATGATCGATTTAATTCCGTTATGCCCACCAGCACTACCTTGATAACGCAAGCGAATTTTTCCGATTTCGGTATCCAGATCATCGTAGACGACGATCATATCTTCTAGTTTAACTTTGTAATAATCCATATAAGCGCGAACGGCCTCACCGGACAAATTCATAAAGGTCATCGGTTTAATCAATACGGTTTTGACTCCCCCGATAACCCCTTCACCGATCACGGATTTACATTTGCTTTGGTTGAAGGAAATCCCGTTCTGAGCCGCAAGCTCATCCAATGCCATAAAACCAACATTATGCCTTGTTTTCGCATATTGTGTTCCCGGATTTCCCAATCCGACAATCCATTTCATTATCGAACCTTTCCTTTCCATCGGGCTCTCCGGCAAGAGAAGTCCGTTTTTGGTACAATAGATCTTATCTACATATCTCTGTGCAACCAGAGCGAAATTATACTCCGAAGACAGGTGATAACCTATGCTACATCAAAGTGGAATCTTAACACATCAGCGCGATTTTCAGTACCATATCCAATATGCTGTGCCTGTGGAAATATACAGAGGCGACGTGCACATTGACATTGGTGTATTGACAGCAGTGGACGAAGGATTCGTGGAGCTGCAAGGGACACTCTATAACCGCAGCATATTCACCTTCGTCTCCCGCGCCGGGTATTGAAGCCAGCGCTTCTACCTGCATCACGCCGATAAGGGTTACATCTCCGAGAACGGAGGTGTAACCCTTTTGTAAAATATAAGAATGTATAAGTTTCACGCTATACATTATCCTTATATTTCTCGCAATTTATTGATTATATTTATTCAATTTCAAACAATTTACTAATCGACAACTCTTCATGAACGCGGATAATTGCCTCACCCATAAGTGGAGCCACGGACAACACTTTGAGTTTAGAAGTTGGGTTGGCGCTGCGAATTGGAATCGTATCTGTCACGATAATCTCTTTAATTGGAGAATTCTCCAGACGTTCATGTGCAGGACCAGACAATACTGGGTGTGTACAGCAAGCGTATACTTCCTTCACGCCGCCTTCCATCAAAGCATTAGCACCAAGTACAATGGTTCCAGCAGTATCGATAATATCATCGATCAGAATGGCTGTTTTACCTTCAATATTACCGATAATGTTCATGACTTCGCTGACATTCGGCTCTGGACGACGCTTGTCTATAATTGCAAGCGGAGCGTTCAGGAAATCAGCAAGCTTTCTTGCACGTACTACACCGCCGTGATCTGGCGATACGACAACTGGGTTCTCGATTTGTTTGGAACGGAAATACTGAGCCAGGATGGGAACTCCCAGCAAGTGATCCACTGGAATATCAAAGAATCCCTGAATCTGCATAGCATGGAGGTCCATCGTAATTACACGGTGGGCGCCGGCTTTTTCAATCAAATTTGCTACCAGCTTGGCCGTAATAGGGTCACGGGAACGAGCTTTCCGATCTTGACGAGCGTAACCATAGTAAGGGATAACCACATTGATGCTTTTTGCGGAGGCGCGTTTGAGTGCATCCACCATAACTAAAAGCTCCATTAGGTTGTCATTAACCGGGCCGCAGGTGGATTGAACAATATACACATGACAACCCCGAACGCTCTCTGACAGCTTGACCTGAATTTCTCCATCGCTAAAACTTGTAGTATGCGATTCACCCATCGGAATTCCGATGTAATCAGCGATTTGACTAGCAAGCTTTGGGTTGGAGTTACAGGTGAAAATCTTTAATTTGGAATCACAATAAGTCATAAAATTTAAACCCTCCGTGACGGAATTTAGCTTTCCAAAGGCGCCGGCGCGGAAATATAAGTCCGTCCGGCGCTTCTTAGCAACGCTTTACGATGGACTCGAGTGGTCTTTCTTCGCTTTTGCACGGGAACGGATCTTCTCTGCATATCCCGGTTTATTCTCCTGCCGCACTCTGGCAACAGCCAGATCGTTCTCTGAAACGGAACGCGTAATTGTCGAACCAGCTACAACAAAAGCCCCCTTGCCCACAGAAACCGGCGCAATAAGGTTAACGTTACTGCCGATAAAGGCATCGTCTTCAATTGTTGTCGTAAATTTATTATACCCGTCGTAGTTAACAGTAATCGCACCGCAACCGACGTTTACATTCTTACCCACAGATGCGTCGCCAATATAGCTAAGATGTGACACCTTAGAACCGTCACCAATCGTAGCATTCTTGATCTCGACGAAATCTCCAACCTTCACTTCTTCTCCAAGTATAGAACCTGGACGCAAATAGGCAAAAGGCCCAACGGTAGTCCGTGCGCCAACTTGTGCTTGATTCAATACGGACTGCTTAATCGTCGCGTCGTCCATGATCTGACAATCTTCGATTTCACTTGCCGGTCCGATCACACAGTTCTCACCGATTACAGTTTTACCCTTCAAGATGGTTCCTGGATAGATCGTTGTATCCGACCCAATGACTACATCTGCTCCGATATATGTGGAGGCAGGATCGATTATGGTTACGCCACCCAGCATATGTTTGCGGTTGATACGTTGACGCATAATACCTTCCGCATCAGATAAAGCTAAACGGTCATTAACACCAATAGACTCGTTAGCATCCTCAGTCTGGAATGCTAGAACAAGATCACCTTGCTCACGCAGAATACTGATAACATCTGTCAAATAATATTCCTGTTGATTATTGCTGTTAGTAACCTTCTCTAAAGCCAAAAATAACTTGATGTTATCAAAGCAATAAATTCCTGTGTTGATTTCATGAATAGCTGCCTGTTCGGCATTACAATCTTTCTGTTCTACGATCTTCATTAAGCCGCCATCTTCACTACGTATAATCCGTCCTAATCCAGATGGATCATCCATTACTGCGGTTAATACAGTCGCTGCCGCCTGACGCTCCTCATGCAGAGCCATCAATCCTATCAGCGTCTCCGATGTAATAAGCGGAGTGTCACCATAAGCAACAATCGTCGTTCCTTCTTCACCACCGAGCAAATCCTTAGCTTGTTTGACAGCGTGACCAGTACCGAGCTGAGTTTCCTGCAGCACGTATTCCGCACTTTGCCCTACATAGGCCTTAACCTTCTCTGCGCCATGCCCAACAACAACAACGGTGCGCTGGCATCCGGTCGCTTCTACTGTATCAAGCACGTGCCCTACCATTGGCTTACCGCAAACGGGGTGCAGCACCTTATATAATTTAGATTTCATTCGCTTGCCTTGACCTGCGGCAAGAACTACAGCCATTCTTTTCAAGAATGCCAACCTCCTACTCTTGAACTCACTACTGAATATATCTCATTCCGGGCAAAAAGAAAAGAGAACCATGAAGTCATGGTTCTCTTTTCTATAAACCCCATGTTAGAAAAGCATTTATCGCTGCCTTTCGAAGATGTCGTCAAATCCTTCACTAGCGCTAGCTTTTCTTGCAAGATCAAGCTGCTTAAGTCATGAAGTATATTCGGTATGATCTTATCAAAAACGGCGGATCCTACGCCACCCAAAAGGTAGCCGTCTTCCGAGGCAGCCTAAGCTCCCTCTTCAATAACTTCTTCTTCTTCTTCAGTAGCGGCGCGATCGTACTCGGCCAGAACCGCGGATTGAATCTTCTCGCGTGTTCCCGAAGAGATCGGGTGAGCGATATCGCGGAATTCGCCATCCGGTGTACGCTTGCTGGGCATTGCAACAAACATCCCGTTATTACCATCGATGACGCGAATGTCATGAACAACAAACTCGTTATCGATTGTAATGGATGCGATTGCTTTCATTCTCCCCTCAGAGTTAACGCGGCGGAGTCTGACATCCGTAATTTGCATGTGTGTGTTCACCACCTTTTTCCATCAGAGACTTGGTGTATAATTCCACACAGCAAAGCGAATTCCTTCTTTTTGATTCCATAAAATACCTAAAAAAGAAATATATTTTTTAGGATCTGTTGTTTTCGACACGCATCGGGTGATTTTCTTAATATCCCTTACGTTTTCGACAATTTCCACGCTTTTTGAAAACAAAGAAACGTCAATCTATCAAGAGGAAAAGTAGTTACCCGGATGCGCGGAAATCCGCCGCTCTTTCGAGTCTACCTCGCTTAGTTTCACTAAAGAAACATAGTCATGCAACAGACGCTCTTCCGTCTCTACTGCGCCTGATTCGACCAACACACCCACTCCAGCAACTTCGGCATTGAACTCACCGAGTAAATCAACCATCCCTCGAACGGTCCCGCCTGCCTTCATGAAGTCATCTACAATGAGTACCCGTGATTTCTCCTTGAGTGCTCGTCTAGAAAGAGACATGGTGTGTATGCTCTTATGTGATCCAGATACATAATTAATGCTTACTGCTGAGCCTTCTGTAACCTGATGATCACGTCGTACCAGCACTACTGGCAAGCCGAGCTGTGCTGCCGTTGCATAGGCTAGCGGAATCCCTTTAGTTTCTACTGTCATCACCACATCGATTTCCGATCCATAAAAGGCCGTCGCGATGATCTTCCCTGCTTGCTCCATCAAAGATGGCAGTCCAAGCAGGTCCGACATATACAAATAACCACCAGGTAATATCCGATCTGTCTGTTCCAGCTGCACACATAAACGTTTAACAAAAGAGAGCGCCATTTCTTTAGGCATCACAGGAATATAACGTACTCCACCTGCTGCACCGGCTAAGGTCTGAAGCTCTCCAATGCCCTCACCTTCAAATACTTCTTTTATGATCGCCAAATCTTCACTGATGGAGGACTTAGCCGCTCCATACCGATCGGCAAATATAGACAGCGGAAGTAGGTCATGTGGCCGCTCAAGTAAAAACTGAGTCATGTCTACCAAACGTTGGCTTCTTTTTAATTTCTTCACGGAATGCTCCTCGCCAAAACCGAATATTTTATGAAAAATATATCACTTTTGTACGGGTTTACACAAGAGAAGCATACTAATTGAGTGATCTCACTGCATAGACTTCCTTGCAGAACCCTCGCAGTCCATTATAAATTCTTGCTACTTTAGACTGCTTGGACACTAAACCGAACACTGTAGGACCGCTGCCGGACATTAACACTCCGTCTGCTCCGAGCTTAACCATCGCCTCTTTGAGCTGCTGGACCTCTGGATGCAGCTTTAGGGTAACATCCTCAAGCACATTGCCCAGATGATTACACACGCCCCCAAAATCTCCAGCTTCGATCGCGTCCTGCATCTTTCGAGCCGAAGGATGAACAGCTATATTATTGCTCCGCACACGTCCGTATACTTCCGCAGTCGATACATTGATAGGTGGCTTAGCCAATACTACCCAGCATTGCGGAGGATTCTTAATCGGCGTCAGCTTCTCGCCACGACCTGTTGCCAAGGCAGTGCCACCTGTAACGCAGAAAGGCACATCTGAGCCAAGCTCAGCGCCAAGCTCCTGCAGCTCCTGCGCAGGTATACCTAGGCGCCACAGTCGGTTCAGACCACGTAGGGTAGCCGCTGCATCACTGCTGCCGCCAGCCAGGCCAGCTGCGACCGGTATTCTTTTATCCAGATGGATATGTACACCACTCTTCACGTTATAACGCTCTTTAATAAGCCTAGCCGCTTGAAAGGCCAGGTTCTTCTCATCTAGGGGAATATAACCCGCTTGACTTGATATTATAATAGTATCCCTTGGCAGCTCAGACAGCTCTAAACGGTCTGCTAGATCTACCATGGTCATAATCATTTCCACCTCATGAAAACCGTCAGCACGCTTGTGCAGCACATCCAGCATCAAATTAATTTTAGCTGGTGCCTTCTCATACATTTTCAAGGCGTTCACCCACCTTCAGCTTTTCCCGTAAAAACAACTTAACATATTATATGAAAAACTTCTAATGAAGTCCAATAATAAAAGGGTGTCGCCAGTTAGACGCACCCTTTTTCGTTAAATAATTGTTCACACGCTAAAGATTAAGATTTCCGGGCTGCCTCTTCAGCGAGCTGAATCGCTCTTTTTACCATATTACCTGCATCCTTCGCCCGTATTCCTCCCCAGCCTTCACGTTCCACCGTTTCGTAAAAACCAAGCTCCTTGGCTAACTCTGTCTTTAGTTCTTCCGACATCATGCCTCGTTTTCTGCGGCTCATTACGGAATTCCTCCCTTATGAAAGAAAATGATAAACCGATTGCTCAATTAGTATGCTTGCTAAGAACAAGGATCATTCACTGAATATTAACGCAAAAAAAGAAACGGTCATCCTTTATGAAGGACAACCGTTTCTGATACAAATAAAAAACAGCCTCCAAAGGAAGCTGCCCGTGAAACATTAAGCTTTAATATACATAATCCGCATCTGCCCATCGTCTTCACATACTGTGATTTCCACAGATTCAGTAAGGATATCGGCATAGCTATAGGAGACTCGCTTGAATGTTTGCTGCTCCTGATCCAGTTTGACAATAAATACAGAAGGGTACGTTTCTTCCAGGACACCGGTGCGTTCTACGGTTTTACGACGACCTCCGTTTGCACGCAACGTGATCTTATGACCGACGTGAGCTTCGAGACTGCGTTTGATTTCCAACAGCGCGTTATTAGCCATTGCCTGACGACCACCTCTTTTCTTGTCCATTATACAACTTCCCCAGGTGTTTGTCAAAGCAAATAAATAATTATAGATGATGAATATTTGGTTGTCAACGGAATTTTTTTGCGGAGAATCAGAGGCGAACTAATAGCCTTGTTATCTGTAATAGGTTTACCACAAAGCAAGAAAAATAACATTGTCGATCTTTAAAGATAACTACCATTTCACACAAGCATAATCGCCTTTGGCGTCCCTATAAGGACGGTTAGCGTTTATGCGGGAAATATAAGGATAATGTATAGCGTGAAACTTATACTTTCTTATATAAAAAAAGGGTTAAGCTCATCGCTCACCCTTTCTTCGCGTTACTCTATTCGGCCACTCCAAATTACCTATTAGCTTTGAAAATAGACCTGTACCTGTCGATTAAATTGCGGAAGGTGTCACTTTTAGTGCTGACAGGTTCTGCAGACGCGGCATCCCAATACGGAAGCTGCCACGGGTCTCAATACCGCCGATTCCCTGATTACCACTAATGGTGTTGTTCAAAACCTCACTCAGATTCACCGTATCCCTAATGGGCGTGAACGACGATTTTGCCGCTACATAAACTGGGTCTAGGGCATGGATCAATATCCGTCCAGGAGAACTGGCGAAATTCGCCCCTGCCCCCAGCAGTGCTTCAAAATGTGACTGACAAGCACCTGCAACAATCGTCAACGCATCAAAATTTCGCTCATAATCCCTAGCTACCCTAATAGCAGCTACGAAGTTTTGCGAATTTTTATAGCTGCTCAGACTGTGAAGATCGTAAGTATGCTGTTGCTTCAGCACCCCGTCATGACCGGTAATCACCACAATATCTGGACGCACGCGGGGCAGCAGCCGGTATAAAGTGTCAGCCATTGCGGACTCATGAACATGATGACCTTCAGCAGGGATCCGCAATTGCTCGTATAAGCTAAGGCTCTTATTCAAATACGCTGGATCGCCATCCAGATGCAGTACTTTCCCCGGTACTTCAAAATAAGCAGCTTCCTTGGGCGATGGAGCCCATGCTCCTTCTGATAGAGCGCTCCCGCTCCGCTGACTTTGCTCCTGTCGGTCTTTCCGCAGCTGTGTCAGTGATTCATTCGCTTTAATCTGTGCCTGCTGTCCTCGTTCCGTAATTCGGGTAGGAGGCACTTGAACCAAGTCATTCAGAGGAGAATCCGCCAACAGACGGAAATCTGTGCCTTTAATGACGGCTCTGTCCTGCACAATATGATCTACACGAAAAGTCAAATCTCCGCCATAAGATTTACGAACGACCAAGTCTCCTAAATTCATTACAACCACCACCTCTACCCCATCGTATGGGCAAAGGCCTCAGTTGGTTCATAACTAGCTATGTTTTTAGCTTATTCAATTCCAGCAGCTAACAGAACACCGCTCAATCGGGCGTATTCTTCTAGACTTAACGTTTCTCCACGACGGGTTGGTTCAATACCAGCTTCTGCGAGTAAAGCCTCCAGACGCTCACGTCCCTCTTCCGGGAAGTAACGAGCCTTGAGATTGTTAGCAATCGTCTTGCGACGCTGTGTGAAAGAAGCTTGGACGACCTCAAAGAAGTGCTTCTCACTCTCAACCTCTACCGGTGGACGCTCTCTTACCTTTAGACGGATTACAGCGGACTCCACATTAGGTTGAGGAATGAACACCGTACGCGGCACAATGCAGACGAGCTCAGGCTCGCTGTAGTACTGCACGGCAATGCTAAGGCTCCCGTATTCCTTTCCTCCCGGAGAAGCAGCCATACGCTCCGCAACCTCTTTCTGAATCATTACAACGATGTTATCAAGCGGAAGCTTCTCTTCGAGCAGCTTCATCAGAATCGGAGTAGTTACATAATACGGCAGATTGGCAACTACGCTTACCTTGTTCACGGATGCAAAATCTTCTTTGAACAGCTCCTGCAGATTTACATTCAGAACATCATCATTACGAACCTTTACATGCGGATAAGGGGAAAGTACGTCCCTTAAAATAGGAATCAGCCTACGGTCGATCTCCACAGCAGTCACCGCACCAGCGGTTAGCGCCAAACGCTCCGTCAGGGCACCAATCCCAGGACCGATTTCCAATGCCCCTGATTCACTATCTAGCCCAGCAGCGTCAACAATCTTGTCCAATATATTTTGATCAATCAAAAAATTCTGTCCTAAGCTCTTCTTGAACTTGAATCCATAACGTTGAATAATTTCTTTCGTCCGTTTTGGAGTCGAAATTTCCTCTCTACCACTCATGAAGTAATGCCCCCCTGATCAATTTGGGCGAGAGCTCCGGCAAATTCCTCCCGCGTAATTCCAAACATCGCCAGCCGCTTGTACAGCTGCTTGCCATTACAATATCCGATTCCAAGCAAATTACCAAGTGCCATACGTCTTTCAGCTGCCCGAGGATGTACAAGCATTCCAGCGGCCATTAGATCATCAAGTCCAATTAAAGCAGGTGCACCTTCAAAAGAGGTATGTACATTCCGCAGCGCATGACGAATCGCCTCTGGAGAAGCGTTCTCCACACCAATATCTCCCTTGCGGGTTGCGTCCTTCTCCGGAATGAAGGCATGCTTGCAGCCCGGCACCTTTGCGGACACAATCTTACGAATTCGTTCACCCGCGTGATCCGGGTCAGTAAGGATAATTACTCCTCTACGCTCCATAGCAAGCGCGATCTTCGCAATTACGGTCCGGTCTACAGCCGAGCCCCCTGTTTCGATCGTATCTGCTTCTACAGCACGTTTAACAGCGACGGTATCACTCTTACCTTCAACGACAATTAATTCCTTAATCATATCTCTTGACTCCTTCCAAAAAAAGCAAAAAAGAAGAGGTTTCGCTCCTCTTCTTTTGGTTAAAGAATGTATAAGTGATGAGCGGTTGCTCTGCGATCAACGAAATGATCATCTGGCGTTCCTTAACGGTTATCATCACTATAGCTTATCAAAGAATAATTTGCAAAAGCTTCAGCCTAGTTTAACTCCGGCTTCACAGGTCCAATCACATAAACGGTACGTGATTTACGACCGAAATTACGGACATGGCTCAGTGAATCGTAATAGACATCTACTTTATTGCCTTTAATGGCACCGCCAGTATCTTCTGCTCGGCGGAATCCAAGCCCCTCGATATATACCCACCAGCCAATAGGGATTACATTCGGGTCTACCGCAATTGTACGACCTTCCGTTACGCGTGTTCCGGAGGCAGTTTTGGTACCAATACCTGGCTCTTCTGATGAATAAGCTGTCATGGAGACGTTCTTAATCATCTTCTTGTACTCAAAGTCTACGCCAGCCTTGCTTGTGACGTTATTAGTCTTGGCGCTAACCTTAGCCGTTTTTGAAGTGGTGTTTGATTTGGAAGTTGTTGTAGTCTTAGCTACAGCCGGCTTAGGAAGTGCTTTGGTACCAACGGCAATAATCTTATCTTTCGTTACCGTTTGTACTTCCTTACCAATCATGCGCATAGAGGCCAGTTCTCCGTCTTGGTAGATCTTTTCAATATGCTGAATCATGACGCCTGGTTTGCCTGCCTGTGCCACTCTAACTGTTCCCACAGTAAGGGAGGGGTCTGCTGTCTTGATGACTCTGAAGGGTAAGTTAGTTGATCGCTGTACAGTCTGTTTGTTGATGCGAACAATCTTAACCTCCATGTTTGCAGAAATGGTGGTGTCTAACGAAGGGAAAATCTTATCATGACCTTCTAGGGTAATGCCCATTTTCTCAATTGCTTTACCAATTGTGTCTTCGGTCGTATATAACGTTTTTGTTGCTCCATCCGCAGTAAGACTAATTTTCTGCGCACGATTGATAACGACACGGTCACCGTCTTTTATTTCATCACTCAGTCCTAAAGATAGTTCATCATGCGGCTGCAGCGAAATTTGCTCTTTCTCCAACACATCACCAAGAAGCGCTTCTCGCGTTTCAAGCGTCTGTGTTTGCCCGTCTATTACTAAAAATAATTGTTTGTTACTTTGACCGTGTACGTACAGCAGAATAAGTAGCGCGATAGCGACTGAAATCACGCCTGCAAGTAAAAGTACGCGAGTATTTACTTGCTCCCACCGTAATGCGAAAGACCTGCTGGATGACTGCGAATCATGGGATACTTCTGGTTGGAATACGCCCATTCTCTCCATCCTCCTTACATAGCCCCGTCGTCAATTGTATATCATGAGGACTGAATTCCTTTGACGAAACTATTTGAGATTGTCACAGGACACGCACGTAATAACTTAGCGTCTCCTGCTCATGGATCGCCTGCTCGGCACAGCTACTCCCACCTCTGTTATATAACAGTATGTGGGCAACATTCTATTTATTCAAAAATAAAAAAGCCTAAAAAGAGTTCAACTGAGGACTCTTTCGTGGCTTCTCCAATATCAGAATAGAGAATGCTTGTGCACGAGGTTGCCTCTCTTACTTGCGCTTACGGGGTTAGCTGTCGGGTTCGGACGAAAGAGAGACGCCCTATTTCAGGTCACCCGCTCATGGCGGTTGCCCTTAAATTCACCCCAAAGACCACGTGAAGAAATCAAATACTGTCCTACGGCACGTCTAAACCGTATTTAAAATACAGGCATGCGGCAGGTCAATATTGGTTCCCCCGTTCTCCATACGGAGACTCAGCGAGACGATCCATGAATCAATGGCTGTCACTATAACACAGCTCACATCACTGAAAAGATGATATCCTGTTTTGATGCATGTTGTAAAGGACGATTCAACCACGTTTACGCAAAAATATGGTTAAAATATTGTAATATTCAGCCGTTTTTATATTAAAAAAGTTTAATATATCGGCCATTCTCTATTTTTCGCCTGTTTTGCTCCCGTTTTCACTCAATCCCAAATCGTTCCAGTGCGTTCGCATACGTTATTTTAGCCAATTCTTCCCATGTTAACCCTTTAATTTCAGCTGCTGCCTCTGCTACCAGCTTCACATGAGCGCTCTCATTTCGCTTCCCGCGAAAGGGGTGTGGAGTCAAATATGGAGCATCGGTTTCGATCAATAATCGGTCTAGTGGGGTCTGCGCAAGCACTTCTTTTGGCACTCTTGCATTTTTGAACGTAATGGGTCCTCCAAAGGATAAATGAAAACCAAGATTCAAGCACATTTTAGCTGTTTCCCAGCTTCCTGAGAACGAGTGCATCACGCCTCCAACCTCATTTGCCTTTTCCTCCCGTAAAATCCGTACAACATCCTCATGGGCATCACGATCATGAATACAAATCGGCATATTTAGTTCACGGGCTAGTCCAATTTGCTTGCGAAAAACTTCATGTTGCACATCCTTGGGAGAAGTATCCCAGTAATAATCCAGTCCGATTTCACCAATAGCCACTACTTTTTTATGACTGCATAGAGAAGCGATCCAATCGAGATCTCCTTCTTTCATATCAATCGCATCCTGAGGATGCCAACCCACTGCCGCATAAATATAATCATAAGATTCCGCCAGCTTCATCGTTGAGGGAATCGTCTCCCGATTAAATCCGATATTAATCATCTTGCTAACTCCTGCTTCTACAGCACGAACGATAACTTCTTCGCGATCCTCGTCGAATTGAGGTGCATCCAGATGCGTATGTGTGTCAAACAGAAACATTTTAACCCTCACTCCTTGTTCTTTTTTAAATATAAGACAATATAAGTTTCACGCTATCCGTTATATCTTATATTTCTACTCTTCTTGTCATAAATCCCATATTTTCTTGTATTATTTTGCAAAAATCTCTGCAATAGAAGCAGGCAATCGCGTAAGCGCATTTCTCAACTTATCCTGAGGAAAATAAAGATGATATCTGCCACGGTGAATGCCGCTAATAGAACGCACAATATCCGACACCTCTGAAATTTCCCGCAGATGATCATGCCGATCAAGCAGCAGAATTTGTTTATTGTCAAAAGCTTCTCCCGGACGGAACACATCATAGGGCAGATCTGTCGGAAAATCAATCTCCAAATCATATTCTGGGTGAAGTCCGGCTGCCGCAAAACTGCTGCGAATTTCAGTAATCATATCTGTATCGAGATTCTCCACCTCAACATATTTATACAGTTTACGATGAATAAAACGGGTACACAAGTCACTTAGTAGCTCATCTTTCTCAAGTGTCCACTGCATAAAAGCCGTCTGTACCAGTGCTTCATCTAGCATTAAATATTGCTTCACTGTCACCTCACCACGGAACAAATCCTCCAGCGGATTAATCATGAAACTAAAATTGTACCCCTCTTGGAAAAGCTCCTTGGCTCTACGGAAAATTTGTCGCAAAATAATCTCTGAGCTACGTGTCACCGGATGAAAATAGACTTGCCAGTACATTTGATAACGCGACATTAAATAATCTTCAATGGCATGCATTCCCGATTCTTTTACAACAATTCGACCATTATAAGGACGCAGCATTCTTAAAATCCGATCAATGTCGATCGTCCCATAGTTTACACCTGTATAGTACGCATCACGCAGCAAATAATCCATGCGATCGGCATCTAGCGGACTGGAAACCAGATTTACAACAATTTCATGCTCATAAGTTTTAGCGATTACAGAGGCTACTTTACGAGGAAAATCCTCCTCCACATCACGCAAGATCTCAGTAATCTCTGTGTCCTCCAGAATAATTCGACAAGTCCAATCCTCATGATTCATTTCAAAAGCTTCTTCTATAGAATGGGAAAATGGACCATGTCCCAGATCATGCAGCAAGGCCGCACACAAGGTGAGCAGACTTTCTTCAGGAATCCAATCTTTATACCCGCTTCGTTCAAATTGCGAAATAATTCTACGTGTAATTTCGTAAACCCCTAGGGAATGAGAAAATCGACTATGCTCTGCGCCATGAAAAGTAAGATACGAGGTACCCAGCTGGCGAATTCGGCGTAAACGCTGAAATTCCTTTGTATTTATTAGTCGCCAAATAATAGTATCCTGCACGTGGATATAATTGTGAACCGGATCTTTGAAAACCTTTTCTTCTGTGAGCAGCTGCTTCATGAGATCAACTCCTTTATTAAATTTAATATGATTTTAACCAATATAAGTATATAATAAGTAATTATGTCGTACTTTGTCGAATAGTGACGTTTTTAGTCTTGGTAAATCGACAAAGTTTATTTTTTCACTTTTTTTAGAATTCGTGATTGTTATAGGGAATTCAAAGTTTTCGTGAAAAAGCACTTATTTAACAGATGAAAAAAGGTTGACTGTTTTGGGAATCGTTGGTATTATAAATATCATAAAACAGTGAACAATGTCGAATAATGACGTTTTTGGAACATTGAGAGGAGTAACGATTGTTATGATGAAATCAACAGGAATTGTAAGAAAAGTAGACGAACTTGGACGGGTAGTTATTCCCATTGAATTGCGCCGTACTCTTGGCATTGGTGAAAAAGACGCACTTGAAATTTACGTTGATGGTGAGCGCATTATGCTTAAGAAATATGAGCCTGCCTGCATTTTCTGCGGCAACGCTGAGAACGTAACTTACTTCAAAGGAAAAATAGTTTGTCATGAATGCATTTCTACTATCCCTACCCCTGTGACAAACTAAAATAAATAGTATATAATAGAACTAATCAAATTGTTAATTCTAACCTTTTCATATCTCCTTGACCTCCCGTGACCGCGGGAGGTATTTTTTTTCTGCAATCACCTGTGTTTCCCGCCCCAAAAGGTGTCTATAAGGATTTACTCCCCCATGACACCTAATAATGATGGGTAATGCGGTGAGAGCAGGAAGTAAAACGAGTTTTTACCATGATCTGGTCTATATTGGGCTTCCTTTTGGGAACCACCTTCAGGCTAGAATCTCGTCAGCTTCGTAATACCCCTCCGCACCTTGTTAGCCTCTTAGAATTAGAATCCGTCAATGACACTTACTGCTGCTCCGCTTTATCCAGAAGTGCGTTATAAATATCCCGCTTTGACACACCACGATCAGAGGCTGCTTTTTTCATAGCTTCTTTACGCGGCATATCTGCTGCTTCGTAATGAGCAACATGTTCTTCAATACTTAGCTGGCGCCACCAAGCCGATTCCGCCATTTCAGCATCTTCCTTGCTCTCGCCTTCAACGACGATAACATACTCACCAAGCGGTGGATGTTCAGCGAGCCAATCCGCACATTCCTCGATCGTCCCACGTAGGAACTCCTCATATCTCTTCGTCAGTTCACGAGCAAGCACAATTCGCCGATTACCAAATGCTTCATGGAGATGAGCCAGTGTCTTCACCACGCGATGTGGAGATTCGTAGAACAGTATAGTCCCTTGCGCCGAACGAAGTGGACTTAATACCGCACGGATATCTTTACGTTCTCGAGGTAAGAAGCCGATAAAAGTGAACGTAGTCGTAGGCAGACCAGAGGCAATTAATGCTGACAAAGCTGCGTTAGCTCCGGGTATAGGAATTACTGGTATACCGTGACTTATGGCAAGGGCTACAAGGTCTGCACCAGGGTCGGAAATGGCTGGCAAGCCGGCATCGCTGACGAGTGCCAAATTTTTTCCTTCTATTATATAGCGGATAAGTTCAGGTCCACTGGCAGCCTTATTATGCTCATGATAACTGAACAGCATAGAGGGTGTAATTTCAAAATGGCTCAACAATTTCCGAGTTTGTCTTGTATCCTCAGCTGCAATAATATCGCATTCCTGCAATGTGCGGACAGCACGATAAGTCATATCCTCTAAATTACCGATGGGTGTTGCCACCAAAAAGAGTGAACCGGTTGATTCCTGCTTATGTGTATTGTTATTGTTCTGAAAACTGCTTTGGCATGATATCGTCATGATTTACCCTCTTTAGCACCATAGTAGATGTCCATAATTTCTGGACAGTATTGATTGTCCTCATTATATACAATGAGTGGTGGATGTAAACGAACCTCCGGCTTACCATCACGTATCGCTTCAATTAATACCATATTAGCTTCCAGATGCGCACGTGGATGTACAAAGCGAATAATCTTAGGCTCGAGCCTATATTTTCTCATAAGACTAATAATATCGACCAATCGTTGTGGCTTGTGAACCATACTTACCTTTCCACCGGTGCGAACCAGTCTCACACAGGCTTGAATGACCTCCTCCAGCGTACACCCGATTTCATGACGAGCCATAGCCTGATGAGTGTTCAGCTTGAGGTCACTGCCGTTAAGCGGCATATAAGGAGGATTGACTGTTATTGCATCATATACGCCATGTCCTGCTACTTTATATAACTCACGTAAATCGCCTTCATGGATCACAACCTGATCCTGAAGCCCATTTAGAGCCACGCTACGTCGAGCCATATCCGCTAAACGGGGCTGAATTTCAATCCCTTCTATAGAAGCTTTAGTTCGGGTCGTCATCAAAATAGGAATTACACCATTCCCAGTACAAAGATCCAGGACTCTCCCACGAGGTGGAACGCTGGCGAAACGCGCAAGCAGTACAGCATCCATAGAAAAGCTAAATACTTCGTCACTTTGAATAATTCGCAAGTCATGCGTTAATAAATCATCCACCCGCTCCGTCGGCAACAAAGGAACAGATATATCGTTAAAAGAATTTGTCATGTAGTAATCTCCTAAATGTTTTGTTGAGCTAAAATTCAAAAAAAACCGTAGGATCAATCTCCTACGGCTGGATATCCTCATTTATTAAGAAAAGAAAGACAGAACAGACAATCACCTTCCGTGCGTAAATGTCCAAAATAAACATTACAGATGTGAAAGCCTTCATGGTAAAGCCGGGCCAAGTTGTCATAACCTTCCCCGACAACCTCTTCTGTTCCCTCTCCGGCAGCTAAAAGAGCTTCCGCCTCCGCAGAATCTACGGTAGGATCCAAAGGTGCATCCCGCTTTAAAATTTTGCGAAGCTGTTCATTCTCCAGAGTTAACCTCTGATTAGCTTCCATCAGTTCTTTTACCGTCTGTTTCCATTCTCCAAGATTGGCGCGCATCGTTTCCATCTGTGCTTCCATATCCTGCATGTGTGCAAATATATTTTTCTTCTCCAAGTTTCCACCCCGAAAGTAACCTTATAATGGTTTACTTGACGACAACATCATCCATTGGAAGTTCCTTAACTTTGCCCACTTCAAACAACTGTACATGAACCGTACGGCTTCTGGCATTAAGTCCTACTACTTTGCCATCACCCAATGAGGTCACGACAATCTTGCCGACCGCTGGCATTTCTTCCTTTACACTCTCATAATTGTCATGCTCAAATTTCAAACAACACATCAGACGTCCACAAAGTCCTGAAATCTTCGTCGGATTAAGTGACAGGTTCTGATCCTTCGCCATTTTAATGGATACGGGTTCAAAATCCCCTAACCAAGATGAACAACAAAGTACTCGCCCACAAGGTCCAAGTCCACCTAGCATTTTAGCCTCATCACGCACCCCAATTTGCCGTAGCTCAATGCGGGTCCGGAAAATACTTGCTAGATCTTTAACCAATTCTCTAAAGTCGACCCGTCCTTCGGCCGTAAAGTAAAATATAATCTTATTACGGTCAAAAGTAAACTCTACATCGACGAGCTTCATTTTGAGACCATGGTCGCGTATTTTATTTAAACAGGTGGTAAAAGCCTCTTTAGCGGCCCCTTTGTTCTCTTCAACTACGCGTGCGTCGGTTTCTCCGGCAATACGCATCACTTTTTTGAGGGGCAAAACTACATCGGATTCTTCCACCTCTTTTTTGCCTACGACAACTTTACCGTATTCAACCCCACGTGCTGTCTCCACAATAACATATTGATCCCGTTCAATCGGAAAATCAAGTGGATCGAAATAATATATTTTACCCGCTTTTTTAAAACGGACACCTACTACGCTGTACAAAAATTAACCCCCTTGTTTGCCGGTAAAAGGAACCTATGGGCATGTCCGCTCCCTGATGATCCATGCTTGTCCTTCCTCGTCTGTTAAAACGATATTTCCAGGTAAAGCGACATCCGGAGGATATATCATAACTAATCCTTTAACTTTCCAGTCGGATTAAAAACTGCTCCAGACACAACTGGGCATTGGCATTGGATCGCAGCTTCTTAGTGCTCTCTGCAGCAAATCCCATATAAGCCACCCATTGTTCCGCACTCCGCTCACGGGCATGCCTGGAAATAAAGTCTAACTGATCTATGAAAACGATACTCTCATGCTTACGATACAGGAAGTAAAGCATATCTTTAAACCACAGATGGAACATGCTGAAGAAGATATCCAAATGTTCAGCGAGTCCGGTCTTGAACAGCTTCTGCCCAGCAGTTGCTACAGCGGAGCTGCCCTTGCCTAAGGACTCCTTAGCTAATTGTAACATTACATTTCTCATTTCTGCAAACCAATTCTGTTCCAAAAGTTTCCTGCAACCATCAAGTCCTGAACTAAGTGATACTGCACATCGAGCTAAGGGTATGGGAACGCCCTCACTTGCCAGAGCTTGGAGCATAATATCCGGGTTTAACGGACTAAATGGAATCCGCTGAGTCCGCGACTGAATTGTTGGCAATAAGGAACGGCTATTATCAGAAATTAAGATTCCAACAGCCGGAGCTGGTGGTTCCTCCAGAAATTTCAGCAGACTATTGGCAGCTTGTACCGTCATTTTGTCTGCTCCATCTATAATATAAACTTTCGGATTCACACCCTCTGACCGATAGGAAAAGACGCGCTGCAGCTCACGGATTTGATCTATTTTAATACTTGCTCCATCTGGCTGCAGCAGTGACAAATCAGGGTGGTTTCCATGCTCTACTTTGCGGCACTCCAGGCATTCCCCACAGGCATCGTCCTTGCTCTGGGTACAAAATATAGCTTGGGCAAACATCAGCGCCGTTTTCATTTGTCCACTGCCTGCCGGCCCTGTAAATAAATAAGCATGACTCACAGCTTCTTTGCGCAAGGCATTTTGGAGTAGCCGCTTGGCGTTCTCCTGGCCTACTATATCATGAAAAGGCATAATTTCCTCCCAAAACTTTCAAACATAAACGCCTTTAGCGTCCTTATAAGGGCGGTAAGTGTTTAATCGAGAAATATAAGGCTAAAGTATAGTGTAAAGCATATACTTTCTTATATTTTAAAAAGAAAGGTTGATTAACAACCCACGGATTTCTCCAACGCGTCCTAACAGATCGATCCGGCCTTGCTCACTATTCAGCAAATCATCTGCCATTGATAGCAAAGCCGAATCAATTTCCTCAAGCAGCTTGTAACGCTTGCCACGTCCACGTCGATCCCATCCGCGTGTTTCCTTCAGAATGACGCCTCTTCGAGCCGTTTCCTCCAGAAATCTTTTGATCATCATCCGGTAGATGGTAAGCTCACGAATCGTCATAGACTTAGATAAACGATCGCCTTGAGACTGTATTTCTTTGATCTGGCGATTTAGTTCATCTTTGGTTTTCTGCTCACTTTGCTGCTGAAAAACATCAGAGAACGTTTTTTGCTGAACGGGTTTGTTAGCCCCTTCTGCATTTGGCATCTCACTCTTCAAGGGCCTATACCCCGGATTGATCTTCAAAGGTTATCTACCGCCCTTTTTATAAATGGCTTGCTAATCTATATTATACTTAATAATGTTCAAAACGATCTACAGGAAGTACGAATACAGTAGCTCCACCCACCTGTACCTCAACAGGAAGTGGCAAATACGAATCCGTTGTTCCACTCATCGGTGTTACAGGAGTGACTAACTGCTCACGCACTTTACAGCTGTTTCGGATTACGGTCAATACGGATTCAATCTGACTGTCTTCTACCCCGATCATAAATGTCGTATTCCCCGCTCGTAGAAATCCACCTGTACTTGCAAGTTTAGTAGCACGGAAATTGGCTTTGACTAGCTCGCTGGACAACCGGTTACTGTCTTTATCCTGGATAATTGCAATGATCAACTTCATCTTCGCATTCCCTCCCAATACTTTTATGGTGTATTACTACTTAGAGTTACTCGTAGTAACCCTTACTTCATAAGCACACGCCTAATTATATGTCACTTCTCTTAGTATATTAGACAAAACACCCTAAAAACCCTTTAATACTCTCTCTTCAAGAGTTCTCACGATATCTTGTTCTACCATATGAATGGGGCGATTAGCATCCAGAACTACTATTCTGTCCGGATTGGCCTGGGCTAATAATTGATAGCCTTCACGGACCTTCTTATGAAAAGAAAGGCTCTCCAGATCCAGACGATTCACTTCCCGTTCTTGATTCGCTGCTATCCGTGACAACCCTATCTCTGGGTCTACATCCAGATAAAAGGTTAGATCTGGCATACGGTTCCCTATTGCAAAACGATTAATACTCCATACCTCTTCTATTCCGAGTCCTCTCGCATGTCCTTGATAAACGAGGCTGCTGTCTACAAAGCGGTCACAGAGTACAGTAAGCCCTTCTCTAAGAGCGGGTTCAACGACTTCGGCGAGATGTTGGCTTCTTGATGCAGCGTATAGTAATGCCTCTGTACGCGCATCCATAGCTGTATGGGCAGGATCTAGAATAATGGAACGAATCTTCTCAGCAATCTCAACGCCACCCGGTTCACGGGTAATTCGATAAGGCATGGACCGGTTCTGTAAATAGGCCGTTACTCTACCTAGTACCGTTGTTTTTCCGGAGCCTTCGCCCCCTTCTAATGTTATGAAGAAACCTTCTTTTCCCACTTATGCTTCTCCGCCCTTCTGAATGTTGTATACCTCAATACGCTGCAAGACCGGATCAGCACAAGCCTGAAATTTGGCGCCTCCTTTGGCTAAACCAGCCAGCCTTCTTTGGATCTGATCTGTGATCACTTCACCCGGATATAATACCGGGATGCCTGGTGGATAGGGAATAACCATCTCTGCCGCCACTCTACCCACGCAATGTTTAAGATCAATACTTTCAATTTCATTCGCTGACACCGGCTTCAATGAGAAGTGGACAGGATCTGAGATTTGTAAATGATGGAAATTGTTCCACGTGGAAATATTGCGAGCGCCTGATAAGTCGGGGGCGTTCGGTGATTCGGAAGGTTCCTCCGAATCTATTTCCCGCAGCGCCTGCAGCAAATGATCTGCATCTCCAGCCTTCGATCCAAGGCTGAACAGCAGCACTACGTGCCGGTCATCGCTCATCTCCGGCACGCAGCCCTTTGCCTCGAGCTTGCGCTGCAGCTCGAAGCCGCTCAGGACCCCGGTGGCGTCATAAATGACGACTTTAAAGGGGTCCTGTGTCACATACGCCGCCAAAGAATCAGGCGGCGTATTCGGGTGCAGCGGCTCTGCCGGCTGCACTAGTCCGTAGCGCGGCAGCTCCGCGAGTCCGCGCCGCAGAACGTCCACGGCGGCCAGCCCCGCCGTGAAGGCACCCTTGCCCCGGCTGTGCAGCAGCCGCCGGGCAAGATCCAGCGACGCCATCATAGGATATGATGGGCTGGAGCTCTGCACCATGGCGAGCCGCTGCCGGAGCAGGGCGCGGTCGAGCCGCGGCCCTTGAACATGCAGCATAGCGCCCATGGTCATCGCTGTGAGCATCTTGTGCGTGGACTGCACGACGCCGTCCGCGCCACAAGCAAGTGCCCCGGCTGGCAGCGCCGGGTGCTGCCCGTAATGCGCCCCATGCGCCTCATCCACAAGCAGCGGTACACCGCTGTCGTGACAAATACTCGCGAGGGGCGCAAGATCACTACCCATGCCGTAATAATTCGGCATGGTAACAAGTACAGCTGCGGCTTCAGGATAGGCTGCAAGTGCAGCCTTAACAGCTTCGGCCGCCGGCGCCACTGCCAAGCCGCTGAGTGGATCAATCAGAGGCTCCAGAAAAACAGCATGTACTCCAGCCAACATCAGTCCATGAATGACTGACTTATGCACATTGCGTTGAACAATCATAATCATTCCAGGCTCGGGACAAGCGGTTAGAATAAGAGCCAGATTGCCGGCTGTGCTTCCTCCAACCAGAAAAAAGCTTTCCTCTGCTCCAAAGCAATCTGCTGCCAACTCTTGCGCTTCCTTGATAACTCCCTCAGGATGATGAAGATCATCCGTTCCGGAAATTTCCGTAACATCATACTTCATTACCTCATCTAAAAAGCCAGCGCCTTCAACGCCATCATATGCCTCTCCATTCTTATGACCTGGCACATGATAAGATCTATTACCCATAATTCTATATTGTTCCAGCATTTCGTATATAGGCGCCCTACAACGTTGTAATTTATTCATATTAAATTCCTTCCCATAGGGTTCCTTCTATTTTAACGTAAATATTCGCAAACGCCTACGCTTCAGTGTAAAAGCAGCCCTTTGGACAACAAAACGGCTCCTCCCGCCTGAAGAACGAGGAAGCCGTGTATTGAATATCACTAATGCAGCCTTCGTATCTTTCATCCAGACCGCTCTCTTAATTGCATCATTTAACAGAGTTACTCACTTAAGCGTTCTTTTGCAATCCAATCTTCTTCATCCGGCCGATAAAAAAACGGTACTTGGCATCTTCAGCCTCGGTACGTATCATCTCAGCCTCACATTCTTCACAAATAAAATGCGAGACAATCACAATACCTTCCTCTTTTACCTGTCCACAAATGATACAAGCTTGCCCGGTTTGCTGTTCCATAACCATCCCACCTTGACTCTTTTAAGAACAGTATGATACACCTTCTATCATTTTAAACCTTTTCATAGTTTTTTCATATCCTTCGTATCGTGCATTATATATATTCCGTTGCCGTTATATCGGTGAATTTTCGCCGCAGTTTAATAAAATACATCCAATCGCCGATATTAAGAACATACGAATTCACGAGGAGGTTAGACTATAATCTATGGAACCCACTACCAAAGGTGCAGCTACATTCTATCAATATAAACTAATTAAAAAAGTAAATCTAACGGCACGCCTGCTGCCTATTTATATTATGCTTCCCTTATTAGTCCTTGTGCTCGAAACCGTATTTCTTTCCTGGTGGAGCATTCTTTACATAATCATAGCAGCGCCTGTAGCCTTCTGGGTTCAATATGTCATTTCACGCTCAGTTCTTTTAATCTCAGGACACCCCATTTCAAAAAGATGGTCTGTCTCATTTAAACTGCCTTGGTTAGGGTTTATGCCTGATCAACATATTAGTTACCGTATATTCCGTAAAGTACAGCTACATAATTTCTATATCGGTCTTTGTATTGCAGCACTCTTTATTTTCTGGTCACCGCCAGCATTTACAGTATCACTGATCACTTGCCACTTATGGCTCCTACTGCCTCGTCTTTATACTCTGTTCAGACTGAATCGACAGGATCAGGGAGGCATGCTGAAATTCAATCCGACCGATGTATCCTATTACTCTCAATAAAGTGCAGCAGTATAGTTCATATTATTTTCACGTATTAAAAAATAAACCGCCATCCTTAGGGATGGCGATTCTTTATTTCGTCTTAAGGCCTTTAATGGAGGTCTTCTTTTCTTTAGGAATCATCACTACAAAATAATCATCGTGCACTGTTAAATGAACCGTTAACCCATCCTTCAGAAAAACGCCCGAAGAATCACTATCATCATCTTCCTGTTCTGTCCATCCCCAGGCTTTAATAGCCTCCAAATAAGGATCCGGAATACCATTCTTCTCCTTTAATCCAGGTAAAGAATAACGTACATAATCCATAGCAACGTTAGTAGTGGTCTGGTCTGGTGAGTTTGCCTCATGGGGGACAGGGAAGCTTTTCTCATTCAGTGCACCCTCAAAAGTATCCCACTTAGGTTCTTTAGCCCCGCAACCTGCCAGTATTAAAGTTAAAATACAAGAAATCATTATTAACTTGAATATTTTTAATTGTTTCATGCCTTAAATCCTCCCTACCTCTACAATGCATCTAAAGACACAAGAAAATTCAAAGTTAGAATTTATGAGTAGTTCCTTCGTATTAAAGATCTGCTAACTATTAGCACTTTTCTATTATACTTGTATCCACCGCAGCGTCGGTAACAAAAATGTCATTCCACAGTAACCTATTCTACTGTTATTACTAGCCTTAAATAATTGCATAATAAAAAAGAAAAAAAGCCACTGCTGATATTATCAACAATGGCTTAATCTGCTTGGCAACGTCCTACTCTCCCAGGACCCTTCGGTCCAAGTACCATCGGCGCTGGAGGGCTTAACGGTCGTGTTCGGGATGGGTACGCGTGGAACCCCTCCGCTATCGCCACCAAACGGGCATTTACAGCGTAAATGCTCAGACTTAATCGCCTGAAAACTGAATCCGAATTGAATTTGCGTTCTAAGTATAGGATAAGCCCTCGACCGATTAGTATTGGTCAGCTCCATGCATTACTGCACTTCCACCTCCAACCTATCTACCTCGTCGTCTTCAAGGGGTCTTACTAATTGGGAAATCTCATCTTGAGGGGGGCTTCACGCTTAGATGCTTTCAGCGCTTATCCCGTCCGTACGTAGCTACCCAGCCATGCTTCTGGCGAAACAACTGGTGCACCAGCGGTACGTCCATCCCGGTCCTCTCGTACTAAGGACAGCTCCTCTCAAATTTCCTGCGCCCACGACAGATAGGGACCGAACTGTCTCACGACGTTCTGAACCCAGCTCGCGTACCGCTTTAATGGGCGAACAGCCCAACCCTTGGGACCTACTTCAGCCCCAGGATGCGATGAGCCGACATCGAGGTGCCAAACCTCCCCGTCGATGTGGACTCTTGGGGGAGATAAGCCTGTTATCCCCAGGGTAGCTTTTATCCGTTGAGCGATGGCCCTTCCATGCGGTACCACCGGATCACTAAGTCCGACTTTCGTCCCTGCTCGACTTGTAGGTCTCGCAGTCAAGCTCCCTTATGCCTTTGCACTCTTCGAATGATTTCCAACCATTCTGAGGGAACCTTGGAACGCCTCCGTTACTCTTTAGGAGGCGACCGCCCCAGTCAAACTGCCCGCCTGACACGGTCCCCGTACCCGATTAGGGTACTAGGTTAGAACCTAGATACGATCAGGGTGGTATCCCAACGGCGCCTCCACCGAAGCTTGCGCTCCGATTTCTACGGCTCCCACCTATCCTGTACAGATCGTACCCAAATTCAATATCAAGCTGCAGTAAAGCTCCATGGGGTCTTTCCGTCTTGTCGCGGGTAACCTGCATCTTCACAGGTATTAAAATTTCACCGGATCTCTCGTTGAGACAGCGCCCAAGTCGTTACGCCATTCGTGCGGGTCAGAATTTACCTGACAAGGAATTTCGCTACCTTAGGACCGTTATAGTTACGGCCGCCGTTTACTGGGGCTTCGGTTCATAGCTTCGGGTTACCCCTAACCACTCCCCTTAACCTTCCAGCACCGGGCAGGCGTCAGCCCGTATACTTCGCCTTGCGGCTTCGCACAGACCTGTGTTTTTGCTAAACAGTCGCTTGGGCCTTTTCACTGCGGCCCCCTCGTGCTATTCACACTACCGGGGCACCCCTTCTCCCGAAGTTACGGGGTCATTTTGCCGAGTTCCTTAACGAGAGTTCTTCCGCGCGCCTTAGAATTCTCTTCTCGCCTACCTGTGTCGGTTTGCGGTACGGGCACCTTCTCCTGGCTAGAGGCTTTTCTTGGCAGTGTGAGATCATGACCTTCGCTACTGTAATTTTCGCTCCCCATCACAGCCCAGCCTTAACGATGTGCGGATTTGCCTACACATCAGCCTCACTGCTTAGACGGACATATCCATCAGTCCGCGTCACTACCCTCCTGCGTCACCCCATCGCTCATAGCGGATTACGGTGGTACAGTAATTTCAAACTGTTGTCCTTCGACTACGCCTTTCGGCCTCGCCTTAGGTCCCGACTTACCCTGAGCGGACGAGCCTTCCTCAGGAAACCTTGGGCTTTCGGCGGATCAGATTCTCACTGATCTTTTCGTTACTCATACCGGCATTCTCACTTGTATGCTGTCCAGCGCTCCTTACGGTACACCTTCAACCCACATACAACGCTCCCCTACCCCAGATACATACGTATCTAGCCATAGCTTCGGTGGTGTGTTTAGCCCCGTTACATTTTCGGCGCAGAGTCACTCGACCAGTGAGCTATTACGCACTCTTTCAATGGTGGCTGCTTCTAAGCCAACATCCTGGTTGTCTGTGCAACTCCACATCCTTTCCCACTTAACACACACTTGGGGACCTTAGCTGATGGTCTGGGCTGTTTCCCTTTTGACAATGGATCTTAGCACTCACTGTCTGACTCCCGGCAATAAGTATATGGCATTCGGAGTTTGACTGAGCTTGGTAATCCTTGCGGACCCCGCACCCAATCAGTGCTCTACCTCCACTACTCTTATACCGAGGCTAGCCCTAAAGCTATTTCGGGGAGAACCAGCTATCTCCGAGTTCGATTGGAATTTCTCCGCTACCCCCACCTCATCCCCGCATTTTTCAACATGCGTGGGTTCGGGCCTCCAGTGCGTGTTACCGCACCTTCACCCTGGACAGGGGTAGATCACACGGTTTCGGGTCTACGTCCACATACTCAATCGCCCTATTCAGACTCGCTTTCGCTGCGGCTCCGTCTTCTCGACTTAACCTTGCATGTTAAACGTAACTCGCCGGTTCATTCTACAAAAGGCACGCCATCACCCATTAATAGGGCTCTGACTTTTTGTAAGCACACGGTTTCAGGTTCTATTTCACTCCCCTTCCGGGGTGCTTTTCACCTTTCCCTCACGGTACTGTTTCACTATCGGTCGCCAGGTAGTATTTAGCCTTAGCAGATGGTCCTGCTGGATTCATACGGGGTTTCACGTGCCCCGCACTACTCGGGATCCGTCTCGGAGAGAACACAGTTTAGGTTACAGGGCTTTTACCTCTATCGCGGGCCTTTCCAGACCTCTTCACCTACCATATTCCTTTGTAACTCCATGTGAGACGTCCCACAACCCCTAAGAGCAAGCTCTTAGGTTTAGGCTGTTCCGCGTTCGCTCGCCGCTACTGACGGAATCACTATTGTTTTCTCTTCCTCAGGGTACTTAGATGTTTCAGTTCCCCTGGTCTGCCTCTACATCTCCTATGTGTTCAGAGATGAGTAACTGCGAATTACCACAGCTGGGTTTCCCCATTCGGACACCCCCGGATCAAAGCTTGCTTACAGCTCCCCGAGGCAGTTTCGTTGTTCGCCACGTCCTTCGTCGGCTCCTGGCGCCTAGGCATCCTCCGTGTGCTCTTATTAGCTTAACCTTGATTTTTCCTCAGGAAAATATCACATAATGACATTCTCTTTGGAATCATCTCACTAATAACATTTACTTGTTTACACAAGTTGCTAAAAGATGTTCTAAAACGCAAATTCGTTTCGGTATCCAGTTTTCAAGGATCAAGTCTTACTGAGAGCTTAAACTCTCAAAACTGAGCAACGAGTGAGTAACAGGCCTAAACCTGAGATTTTGGAAGTTTAACTTCCGATTTGAATGTCTTCATTGCAGAAGACGATTCTCCATAGAAAGGAGGTGATCCAGCCGCACCTTCCGATACGGCTACCTTGTTACGACTTCACCCCAATCATCTACCCCACCTTCGGCGGCTGGCTCCCTTGCGGGTTACCCCACCGACTTCGGGTGTTGTAAACTCTCGTGGTGTGACGGGCGGTGTGTACAAGACCCGGGAACGTATTCACCGCGGCATGCTGATCCGCGATTACTAGCAATTCCGACTTCATGCAGGCGAGTTGCAGCCTGCAATCCGAACTGAGACCGGCTTTGATGGGATTGGCTTCACCTCGCGGTTTCGCTTCCCGTTGTACCGGCCATTGTAGTACGTGTGTAGCCCAGGTCATAAGGGGCATGATGATTTGACGTCATCCCCACCTTCCTCCGGTTTGTCACCGGCAGTCACTCTAGAGTGCCCAACATTACTTGCTGGCAACTAAAGTTAAGGGTTGCGCTCGTTGCGGGACTTAACCCAACATCTCACGACACGAGCTGACGACAACCATGCACCACCTGTCTCCTCTGTCCCGAAGGCCGCCACTATCTCTAGTGGATTCAGAGGGATGTCAAGACCTGGTAAGGTTCTTCGCGTTGCTTCGAATTAAACCACATACTCCACTGCTTGTGCGGGTCCCCGTCAATTCCTTTGAGTTTCAGTCTTGCGACCGTACTCCCCAGGCGGAGTGCTTACTGTGTTAACTTCGGCACCAAGGGTATCGAAACCCCTAACACCTAGCACTCATCGTTTACGGCGTGGACTACCAGGGTATCTAATCCTGTTTGCTCCCCACGCTTTCGCGCCTCAGCGTCAGTTACAGCCCAGAAAGTCGCCTTCGCCACTGGTGTTCCTCCACATATCTACGCATTTCACCGCTACACGTGGAATTCCACTTTCCTCTTCTGTACTCAAGTCACCCAGTTTCCAGTGCGACCTCAGGTTGAGCCCAAGGTTTAAACACCAGACTTAAATGACCGCCTGCGCGCGCTTTACGCCCAATAATTCCGGACAACGCTTGCCCCCTACGTATTACCGCGGCTGCTGGCACGTAGTTAGCCGGGGCTTTCTTCTCAGGTACCGTCACTCCGGTAGCAGTTACTCTACCGGACGTTCTTCCCTGGCAACAGAGCTTTACGATCCGAAAACCTTCATCACTCACGCGGCGTTGCTCCGTCAGACTTTCGTCCATTGCGGAAGATTCCCTACTGCTGCCTCCCGTAGGAGTCTGGGCCGTGTCTCAGTCCCAGTGTGGCCGTTCACCCTCTCAGGTCGGCTACGCATCGTCGCCTTGGTGGGCCGTTACCCCACCAACTAGCTAATGCGCCGCAGGCCCATCCCTCAGTGACAGATTGCTCCGTCTTTCATTCTTTCTTCAGGAGAAAAAAGAAATTATCCGGTATTAGCTACCGTTTCCGGTAGTTATCCCAGTCTAAGGGGCAGGTTGCCTACGTGTTACTCACCCGTCCGCCGCTAAGTTATTTTGAAAGCAAGCTTTCAAAATAACTCCGCTCGACTTGCATGTATTAGGCACGCCGCCAGCGTTCGTCCTGAGCCAGGATCAAACTCTCCAATTAGTATTGAAAAGAGCGATATGCTCATTTTGAAACATCTGACGAGAAAATTAATTCTCTAATTTTGGATTTCACTTTCGTGATTTCCTACTCACTCGTTGTTCAGTTTTCAAAGATCAAGTTCTCGTTGGCGCCATTTAATGTCTCAGCAGCAACTCTTATACTATATCATGTTCGGCTATTTAATGTCAAGCTCTTTTTTTAACTTCTTTTTCGAGCTCGGCATGTGTGTTTCTTGGCCGGACTTAGAATATATCATGTATAGTGATTCATTGCAACACTTTTTTTAGAAAGATTAAATACCATAAATCATGTATTAATGAATACACTCTATCTTTATATACCGTTGCCTTATATACATTCCATAATATAAAAGAAAAACAACTGAAAAAGATATCAGTTGTTTTTAGAAGATAGCTTAGACGAATCTAAATTAATTTCGCTTCCTTCGCTCCAGTAATTACGGAAACGATACTGTTTCGAAGTATCTCTGCATTATACGCCTGGTATGGATCGACATTGAAAACAACAGCATCTGCAATAAAACCTTCTGCAATCTGCCCCAGCTCGTTACCGCTCCCTAGAATGTCAGCAGCGCTTTTAGTAGCTGACTGCCACGCTTCTCTACGAGTTAAGCCATAATCAATCAACGTATCCAGTTCTTGAAGGTTATAACCATGTAATGAGGGTGTAGCATAATCTGTACCGAATCCAATACGAACGCCCTCTCTTTTTGCATAATTAATGGCTTTGGAATGCGATTCAGAAGCGCGGGCGGCTCGTTCGCAAATGATCGGGTTCAACGCTAGAACGCCCTTCGGATCTGCGGCAATGCGATAGATGGATGTAGTAGGTACAAAAGCTACTCCCGAATTAGCAAGTCTCCCTGCCTGATCTTCAGTTAGAAACATCCCATGCTCTATAGATTCCACGCCGGCCCCAATGGACCAGTCTATCGTCACTCCACCCCAGGTATGAACAAGTACCTTTTTATCGTGGGCATGTGCATTACGAACAATGAATGCGAACTCTTCTTCGGAAAAGATCGGATCAACCACTTTCTCGGTGGGCGCCCCAAGACCGCCTGTGGCCATGATTTTTACCCAGCCCGCTCCTGTAGCAAAGATTTGCGCCATCCGTTGTTCCAAATGCTTAAGTCCACGGGCATCTGCTGCTCCAAGCATATCGCTGCTGGTATGCACTCTTAAAGGCTGCTGATACTGCTGAACAAGATGCTGCACTGTGCTTGGCACAATTCCTCCTGCATCCCGTACAGTCGTTACACCTGTCCTTAGAGTAGCCTCAAAAGCCTGTGCCTGCATGGCTTCGATCTGCTGGGAGTCGCGCTTCAATTGGTCCGCATGATCAAAGTCTGTCCAAGCCATATGCGTATGAAGATCTATAATACCTGGACTAATCCATAGATCTGTCCCTGTAAGAGTTAAATTATTTTGTTGCGGCTCTATTTCAGTTATAGATAAAAAATAACCATCCTTGATCACAACATCAAAACGTTTGCCTTCGATACCTGCTATATAAATATTCTTGAATGTATGCAGTTCTGGATGCTTGTGAATCATCTTCATTCCCCCCAAGCCAGCCGAACAGCTTCTAATGCCTGATCGGGGTCTTGTTTCAACAACTCAGCAAGCGTTAATATGGCTTCCTCCACACTTTTCCGAGCAGCATTTGTTCCGAAATGATTGATCCGCAAAAGATGGCCAAATAATTCTCCGTCTCCTGGAGCCACAATGCCTATAGGTTTTTCGATCTGCAAATCTTGCTTTCCAGTAATCCGAACCGTTGTAGTCAGTGTAGAATAATGTCTGTTGTCCTTTTGCCAAGGCTCAAGCCCCAAGGATTCTATACCAGCTAATGTAGCAGCTGCAGCCCTTTCATGACGCTGAATGATTTGTTCCAATCCCTCTTCTTCAATTCGTGTCAAGGCCATGATCAAAGCTCTAGCCTCTAATGTCGGAATATTTGGAGCAACTCGTAGTGGCGTGGCGCCATCCAGCGAAGGTTTGAGATCTAGCAAGGACAGAATGGAGTTACGCGGTGCATTTTTATTTGACTCAAGAAATTGCCAGCCACGTGGTGAAATACTGACGGCGCTAACACCGTTAGGTCCAGCCAAGGCTTTTTGTGCGCCTATCACAGCAAAATCAACTCCCCATTCATCGACCATTAACGCCTCTCCCCCAACCGCAGAAACTGAGTCGGTCACAGTAATGAGATTGAACTCCTTTGCAATCTTAAATATTTCTTTAGCCGGATTAGATCCACCTGTAACTACTTCAGCCTGAACAAAGGAAAGGGCACAAGGGCTAAACTCTTTAATTGCGGAAGCAACTTGGTCGCCAGTGACCACTTCATCAAAAGGAACCTTTACTTCAATAACCGTTGCTCCTCCCCGTTCAAGCCACTTTCCAAATAGACTTCCATAGGGACCTGTTACTATATTTACAATGGTTCGACCAGGTGCCGCTATTCCTGCAGCCACTGCCTCGATCCCCAGAATTGCCTCAGCTGGGATGATAACTGGTGGATGCTCAGTAAACAAGATTGTAGAAATCAATTGTGTAAGCTTATTGTACTCATCCACTGAAAGTGGCACATGTACATTATATTCTGGGCTCATAAGAAACCTCCTGATGTACTTGATTTTGGCATTTTAGGAACTGCCGACAACAGCTCGTAACTGTATTCATGTTTAGGCCGGATGAAGAATTGATCCTTCGGACTCTGCTCCACGAGCTTTCCTTGCCGCATAACTGCTACCGTATCGCTAATTGCATTAATTACTCCTAGATCATGGGAAATAAAAAGCATGGTGAGATTAAGCTCAGCTTTCAGCGTATTGAACAGTTCGAGCACACTAAGCTGCACAGATACATCCAGCGCGCTTGTAGGTTCATCGGCGATCAGGATATTTGGTTCAACGCTTAATGCACGAGCGATCGCTATCCGTTGCCGTTGACCACCTGAAAATTCATGCGGGAATTTATCTAAAGCCTTTTGCTCCAAATGAACCTGGTTCAAAAGCTCTTTACATCTTTGCTCAACGTCTGTACGTCCCACAATTTTATGAAACAATAAGGGCTCGGAAAGAATTTGCCTAATCGAATGCTTTGGATTCAGCGATGCATCAGGATTTTGAAAGATCATCTGGATTATTTTACGCTGCTCACGGCTCCTTTTCTTTTTTAACTCTTGGGTACCTAACAGAATCTTCCCCTCATGCGGAGCAATCAGTCCAGCAATTACTCGCGCCAGCGTAGATTTCCCTGAACCGGATTCTCCAACAAGTCCAAGAGTGGTGTGCTGCTCAAGATTCAAATTGATACAATCCAGTGCAGTAAATCCGCCGTAGTGAACAGTTAAATCTTTTATTTGTAAGGCTAGTTCCATGAGTCTCTACTCCCTTCAAGCTCTGGCAAAGGAAGCACCGAATCAATCAGCATCTGTGTGTAAGGGTCGGATGGATTTTGCAAAATATCAAGGGTAGCGCCATGCTCCACAATCTGCCCTTGTTTCATTACACATAGGCGTGAGCACAAGTTGGCTGCAATCGCGAGATTATGCGTTACAAAAACCATAGCAAATCCCAACTCCTGCTGGAGGTTCGTGATCGTTTCAATAATTTGTCGTTGAACCGTGACATCCAGCGCCGTTGTCGGCTCATCACAGAGAAGAATACCTGGCTTGCACGCCAGTGCCAAAGCGATGACTACCCGTTGACATTGACCGCCTGACAGCTGACTCGGATATCGATCCTTTTTCTTTAAAGAATCAGGGAGACCAAGCCTTTCGAGTAGCTCCAGCGCAATCATTCGCGAAGCCTTTCGACTAACTTTCTGTCTGTAATACACGACTTCAGCCAGCTGATTGACAACCATACAGAGTGGATCAAGCGCACCTCTTGGGTCTTGAAACACCATCGCACTGCTTACGTCACTCTTAATGGTGCCACCTGTCTGTTCAACACCATTTGGAAGTAGTCCCAGAATTGCACGCAGCGTAAGCGATTTTCCTGAACCCGACTCACCTACTAATCCTAGACTCTCCCCTTTGCTCAGCGTAAAGCTAACATTGTTGACTAATCTCTCTTTTGACTTCGCTGCCAGCGATAGTGCGTTTATTTCTAAAATGGGCTCTTTAGACATCATTTTTTCCTCCATATGTCTGCCAAACCATCACCTAGGAGCGACAAAGCTATTCCGGTATACACCACTGCAAATCCTGGGACAGCTGAGAGCCACCAAGCTGTAGTGATGAATGGCTGTCCATCCGAGATCATAGTTCCCCAGTCTGGAGTTGGCGGTGTAATACCGATCCCAAGATACCCCAGTGTAACAATGGCAACAAGCAATCCAATCATGTCTGTCATAAGAACGACCACAGCTTGCGGAAGCACATTGGGCAGCAGATGACGCAAAATAATTTTCACTCCGGGTAGCCCTAAGGTTTGAGCGGATGCCACCCATTCCTGATTGCGAAAAGATGCGCTAAGACCTCTCACTACACGGGCAAAAACAATCCAACCTACAAGTATAAAAGTAATATAAATGCCTCGTTCTCCTGCTCCACTGGCAAAAGCAACGATAATGACGATTAGATAAAAAGGAAAAGCGATCAACGTATCTGACAGCAGCGTAATAACTGTATCAATCCATTTGCCGTAATATCCTGCTAGCATTCCTAGGAACACACCTATGCAAAAGGGAATGATTTCTGCTAAGACCATGATTTTTAAATCAGTCCTCGCAGCATAAATCAATCTAGTAAACAGATCACGTCCCAGCTGATCGGTTCCTAGCCAGTGTTCAGCCGACGGAGGCTGCAGAAAGGCGCTCAAATTTTGCTCGGAGGGATCATATGGACTTATATACGGTATGAACACAGTCAAGAGAATAAGAGCTGCAAACATAATCAATCCCACTAGAAGTGAAGGGGTATTCCATATTCGTTTTAAGCCGCTAGTCATTTTACCAGCCTCATACAATCGTGGTTCTAGTCTTATCGTTTTCATTGTTTTCCCTTCGTTCTGGGATCAAGCCACCAAGAAATGATTTCAATCAAGAGACTGATGATCACAACAGCTAGCGCACAGTAAAGTGCTATTCCTTGAATAACTGGAAAGTCCCGTTTCGAAATTGAAGTGAATAACAAACTGCCAATTCCCTTTATTCCAAACACCTGTTCAACGACCAATGTGCCGCCGATTAGATATGAAATATTCACACCCATCAGCATCAGTGTTGGAAGAGCCGAATTGCGCAGCACATGTTTAAATAAAATAACCCTGCTTGGTATTCCGGCAGCCTTAAGTGTAACTACAAAATCCGATTCTAACACTTCAAGCATCTGTGCTCTTAACGAACGGACCAGCGTAGGGATCTGTGAGAAAGCAACGGTGATTGCCGGAAGTGCAAGACTGTGCAAAGTTCCAATCCACCCTTCACTTACTCCCCCAACGGGGAACCAGCCAAGCCGGACACTAAAGAGCAAAATTAAAAGTAAGCCAACCCAGAAGATTGGCATACCCAAAGTTATTGTAGGAAAAATACGTATTAAATGATCCAACAGTTTATCCTTATGCGTAGCTGCTACTGTAGCAAGCAGAAGTGATACGAAAATCGCCAACACACACGCCATTACTATAAGCAACAAAGTGACAGGGGCTCTCTGCATAATCAACTCTCTTGTTGATGTCCCCATAACAATGGAGTTTCCAGTATCCCCCTGAGTAAATAGCGTCTTCAGAAATCGCATGAACTGCTCCCATAAAGGGAGGTCCAGCCCAAGAGTATGATGCATACTCTTGAGCGCCTCAGGGGTACTGTATTCTCCCAATATCATTTTAGCTGGATCTCCAGGCACAATTCGGATGATGAAAAAGACTGCTATCATTACGCAGCAGATCACTGCCAGCGCCTTTATAAGTGATATCACAAGCCAGTTGTAAGAGTCCTTGCTTCCTCTAGGTTGATTTAACACCTGCTTAAGATTCGTCATTGGCTGATGCGGACATCTTCGAAACGGGCGCTGCCGTTAGGTAGAACAACAAGGCCATCGACTGAAGAACGAATACCTTTCAAAACATCTGGATAATAAAGCGGAATATACGGCACTTCATCAGCAAGTGTCTGCAGCAGCTTAGTATAGATTTGTGCGCGAGCATCGCCGTCCGCTGTTTTTTGGCCCTCATATAGCAGCTTCGTTACTTCATCATTCGTATAATGCGTCCAATATGATTTGCTGAAGCCTTCCGGATCAGTTTGAAAAGCAATAATCGAGTTCGCTTCAGGGGAGTCGGCTTGACCGCTGTTGAGCATTGCGGCGAAATCATATGCAAAGAACCGTTCACGGAAAGTAGCAAGCTCAATCGACTCAATTTCAATTGTAATCCCGATCGTTTGACCCGCTGCCTGAATAATTTGCGCCTCTTGCGCTCTTGTACTATTGCCGGAGGCTACAAGTAATTTGGTAGTGAATCCATTAGGGAAGGCAGATTTAGCAAGCTCTTCCTTCGCTGCCTCGACATTGAAGTTCAGAGCCTTGATTGTATCATTGGAGTTATAAGGAATTGTTGTTGGCAGCAATGAGTTTGCTGTTTGCGCATAACCAAAGGTTAAAGCCTTGGTTAAGCCTTCACGATCAAGCGCCAGAGCCAGAGCACGGCGAACATGCACATCCGAGAAATGTTCATCCAGCGTATTAAAGAACAATTGCTCTGTCACCCAACTACCGTTAGTAATTACTTTTGTGTCAGCTCCATCTTTGATCTCATTGGCATTTTGCAGTGCTAAAGATTCAATAGCTTTAACTTCCCCAGCCTTCAGCTGGTTGATTGCTTGGCTATCGTCCTCAATCAACTTATAAACTAGCTTATCAATATATGGTTTACCTTCTTGCCAGTAGAATTTGTTCTTAGTGAAGGTCAGATCACCCGCTGTATCCCATGATTCAACCACAAAGGGTCCCGTTCCGATGGGCTTCTTAAAGAATTCTTCTTCGGAAACTCCACCAAAATTGTTAGGCAAGATGCCATTTGAGAAATTGGATAGCTCTGAGATAAATGGTGTATAAGGCTCTTTAAGTGTAATAACAAGCGTTTTGTTATCCTGCGCCTTAATTGTGCCGACCTTTGCCGATATTGCCAGCGGGCCGCCAACCTTCAAGTGCCGCTCAAGGGAGAATACAGCATCTTCTGCAGTCACATCCGTACCGTTTGAAAACTTTAAGCCGTCGCGAAGTTCAAAAGTATACGTCAGGCCATCCTCACTGATACTATGTGACTTCGCAAGCCAATCTACAATTTCGCCCTTGCTGTCAAAAGCAACTAACGATTCAAACACTTTGTCGATAGCAAAAGCATTGTTGGACGTAATCTGATTATGCAAATCCAATGAGGTTACAGAAGCAGGGCGTCCATAGACGAAGGTTCCTCCTACTGCAGGATCAGCTATTTGAGGACTCTGAGTTGCTGTTGCTGGACTCGCACTTTCCTGCGCATCTTTATTTGAAGCAGCCTTATTATTAGATCCCGAGCATCCTGCAATTACCATCAATAGCAAAACTGCTATTGCCCCCAACAGAATCGGTTTCTTAATAGATACACTAAAGTACGACATAATTCTCTCCCCCTATAATTCTTATATGTTTAGTATGAATTGTATTATGGGTTAAACACTGTAGTCTGTCAAACATAATTTAATTTGCAACAATCCTTAAATAAATATACATAACAAAAAGACCACTGTCGATTACTCAACAGTGGTCTTGCGTGCTTGGCAACGTCCTACTCTCCCAGGACCCTTCGGTCCAAGTACCATCGGCGCTGGAGGGCTTAACGGTCGTGTTCGGGATGGGTACGCGTGGAACCCCTCCGCTATCGCCACCAAACATGCGTCTGTGAAACAGACGCTGTCGCGTGAAATTTCGTTCATCACCAGTAGTGAGAATGAATTTCTTAGCGTGTTACAGGCTTGATGCCTGAAAACTGAATCCGAATTGAATTTGCGTTCTAAGTATAGGATAAGCCCTCGACCGATTAGTATTGGTCAGCTCCATGCATTACTGCACTTCCACCTCCAACCTATCTACCTCGTCGTCTTCAAGGGGTCTTACTAATTGGGAAATCTCATCTTGAGGGGGGCTTCACGCTTAGATGCTTTCAGCGCTTATCCCGTCCGTACGTAGCTACCCAGCCATGCTCCTGGCGGAACAACTGGTGCACCAGCGGTACGTCCATCCCGGTCCTCTCGTACTAAGGACAGCTCCTCTCAAATTTCCTGCGCCCACGACAGATAGGGACCGAACTGTCTCACGACGTTCTGAACCCAGCTCGCGTACCGCTTTAATGGGCGAACAGCCCAACCCTTGGGACCTACTTCAGCCCCAGGATGCGATGAGCCGACATCGAGGTGCCAAACCTCCCCGTCGATGTGGACTCTTGGGGGAGATAAGCCTGTTATCCCCAGGGTAGCTTTTATCCGTTGAGCGATGGCCCTTCCATGCGGTACCACCGGATCACTAAGTCCGACTTTCGTCCCTGCTCGACTTGTAGGTCTCGCAGTCAAGCTCCCTTATGCCTTTGCACTCTTCGAATGATTTCCAACCATTCTGAGGGAACCTTGGAACGCCTCCGTTACTCTTTAGGAGGCGACCGCCCCAGTCAAACTGCCCGCCTGACACGGTCCCCGTACCCGGTAAGGGTACTAGGTTAGAACCTAGATACGATCAGGGTGGTATCCCAACGGCGCCTCCACCGAAGCTTGCGCTCCGATTTCTACGGCTCCCACCTATCCTGTACAGATCGTACCCAAATTCAATATCAAGCTGCAGTAAAGCTCCATGGGGTCTTTCCGTCTTGTCGCGGGTAACCTGCATCTTCACAGGTATTAAAATTTCACCGGATCTCTCGTTGAGACAGCGCCCAAGTCGTTACGCCATTCGTGCGGGTCAGAATTTACCTGACAAGGAATTTCGCTACCTTAGGACCGTTATAGTTACGGCCGCCGTTTACTGGGGCTTCGGTTCATAGCTTCGGGTTACCCCTAACCACTCCCCTTAACCTTCCAGCACCGGGCAGGCGTCAGCCCGTATACTTCGCCTTGCGGCTTCGCACAGACCTGTGTTTTTGCTAAACAGTCGCTTGGGCCTTTTCACTGCGGCCCCCTCGTGCTATTCACACTACCGGGGCACCCCTTCTCCCGAAGTTACGGGGTCATTTTGCCGAGTTCCTTAACGAGAGTTCTTCCGCGCGCCTTAGAATTCTCTTCTCGCCTACCTGTGTCGGTTTGCGGTACGGGCACCTTCTCCTGGCTAGAGGCTTTTCTTGGCAGTGTGAGATCATGACCTTCGCTACTATAATTTTCGCTCCCCATCACAGCCCAGCCTTAATGATGTGCGGATTTGCCTACACATCAGCCTCACTGCTTAGACGGACATATCCATCAGTCCGCGTCACTACCCTCCTGCGTCACCCCATCGCTCATAGCGGATTACGGTGGTACAGTAATTTCAAACTGTTGTCCTTCGACTACGCCTTTCGGCCTCGCCTTAGGTCCCGACTTACCCTGAGCGGACGAGCCTTCCTCAGGAAACCTTGGGCTTTCGGCGGATCAGATTCTCACTGATCTTTTCGTTACTCATACCGGCATTCTCACTTGTATGCTGTCCAGCGCTCCTTACGGTACACCTTCAACCCACATACAACGCTCCCCTACCCCAGATACATACGTATCTAGCCATAGCTTCGGTGGTGTGTTTAGCCCCGTTACATTTTCGGCGCAGAGTCACTCGACCAGTGAGCTATTACGCACTCTTTCAATGGTGGCTGCTTCTAAGCCAACATCCTGGTTGTCTGTGCAACTCCACATCCTTTCCCACTTAACACACACTTGGGGACCTTAGCTGATGGTCTGGGCTGTTTCCCTTTTGACAATGGATCTTAGCACTCACTGTCTGACTCCCGGCAATAAGTATATGGCATTCGGAGTTTGACTGAGCTTGGTAATCCTTGCGGACCCCGCACCCAATCAGTGCTCTACCTCCACTACTCTTATACCGAGGCTAGCCCTAAAGCTATTTCGGGGAGAACCAGCTATCTCCGAGTTCGATTGGAATTTCTCCGCTACCCCCACCTCATCCCCGCATTTTTCAACATGCGTGGGTTCGGGCCTCCAGTGCGTGTTACCGCACCTTCACCCTGGACAGGGGTAGATCACACGGTTTCGGGTCTACGTCCACATACTCAATCGCCCTATTCAGACTCGCTTTCGCTGCGGCTCCGTCTTCTCGACTTAACCTTGCATGTTAAACGTAACTCGCCGGTTCATTCTACAAAAGGCACGCCATCACCCATTAATAGGGCTCTGACTTTTTGTAAGCACACGGTTTCAGGTTCTATTTCACTCCCCTTCCGGGGTGCTTTTCACCTTTCCCTCACGGTACTGTTTCACTATCGGTCGCCAGGTAGTATTTAGCCTTAGCAGATGGTCCTGCTGGATTCATACGGGGTTTCACGTGCCCCGCACTACTCGGGATCCGTCTCGGAGAGAACACAGTTTAGGTTACAGGGCTTTTACCTCTATCGCGGGCCTTTCCAGACCTCTTCACCTACCATATTCCTTTGTAACTCCATGTGAGACGTCCCACAACCCCTAAGAGCAAGCTCTTAGGTTTAGGCTGTTCCGCGTTCGCTCGCCGCTACTGACGGAATCACTATTGTTTTCTCTTCCTCAGGGTACTTAGATGTTTCAGTTCCCCTGGTCTGCCTCTACATCTCCTATGTGTTCAGAGATGAGTAACTGCGAATTACCACAGCTGGGTTTCCCCATTCGGACACCCCCGGATCAAAGCTTGCTTACAGCTCCCCGAGGCAGTTTCGTTGTTCGCCACGTCCTTCGTCGGCTCCTGGCGCCTAGGCATCCTCCGTGTGCTCTTATTAGCTTAACCTTCGCTCCGATGTTTCGCTTGTTCGCACAATTGAAAATCTTCGCTTCCAGCTAATAACTAACGTACTTGTTTACACAAGTTTTAGCTAAAAGATGTTCTAAAACGCAAATTCGTTTCGGTATCCAGTTTTCAAGGATCAAGTCTTACTTGAGAGCTTAAACTCTCAAAACTGAGCAACGAGTGAGTAACAGGCCTAAACCTGAGATTTTGGAAGTTTAACTTCCGATTTGAATGTCTTCATTGCAGAAGACGATTCTCCATAGAAAGGAGGTGATCCAGCCGCACCTTCCGATACGGCTACCTTGTTACGACTTCACCCCAATCATCTACCCCACCTTCGGCGGCTGGCTCCCTTGCGGGTTACCCCACCGACTTCGGGTGTTGTAAACTCTCGTGGTGTGACGGGCGGTGTGTACAAGACCCGGGAACGTATTCACCGCGGCATGCTGATCCGCGATTACTAGCAATTCCGACTTCATGCAGGCGAGTTGCAGCCTGCAATCCGAACTGAGACCGGCTTTGATGGGATTGGCTTCACCTCGCGGCTTCGCTTCCCGTTGTACCGGCCATTGTAGTACGTGTGTAGCCCAGGTCATAAGGGGCATGATGATTTGACGTCATCCCCACCTTCCTCCGGTTTGTCACCGGCAGTCACTCTAGAGTGCCCAACATTACTTGCTGGCAACTAAAGTTAAGGGTTGCGCTCGTTGCGGGACTTAACCCAACATCTCACGACACGAGCTGACGACAACCATGCACCACCTGTCTCCTCTGTCCCGAAGGCCGCCACTATCTCTAGTGGATTCAGAGGGATGTCAAGACCTGGTAAGGTTCTTCGCGTTGCTTCGAATTAAACCACATACTCCACTGCTTGTGCGGGTCCCCGTCAATTCCTTTGAGTTTCAGTCTTGCGACCGTACTCCCCAGGCGGAGTGCTTACTGTGTTAACTTCGGCACCAAGGGTATCGAAACCCCTAACACCTAGCACTCATCGTTTACGGCGTGGACTACCAGGGTATCTAATCCTGTTTGCTCCCCACGCTTTCGCGCCTCAGCGTCAGTTACAGCCCAGAAAGTCGCCTTCGCCACTGGTGTTCCTCCACATATCTACGCATTTCACCGCTACACGTGGAATTCCACTTTCCTCTTCTGTACTCAAGTCACCCAGTTTCCAGTGCGACCTCAGGTTGAGCCCAAGGTTTAAACACCAGACTTAAATGACCGCCTGCGCGCGCTTTACGCCCAATAATTCCGGACAACGCTTGCCCCCTACGTATTACCGCGGCTGCTGGCACGTAGTTAGCCGGGGCTTTCTTCTCAGGTACCGTCACTCCGATAGCAGTTACTCTACCGGACGTTCTTCCCTGGCAACAGAGCTTTACGATCCGAAAACCTTCATCACTCACGCGGCGTTGCTCCGTCAGACTTTCGTCCATTGCGGAAGATTCCCTACTGCTGCCTCCCGTAGGAGTCTGGGCCGTGTCTCAGTCCCAGTGTGGCCGTTCACCCTCTCAGGTCGGCTACGCATCGTCGCCTTGGTGGGCCGTTACCCCACCAACTAGCTAATGCGCCGCAGGCCCATCCCTCAGTGACAGATTGCTCCGTCTTTCATTCTTTCTTCAGGAGAAAAAAGAAATTATCCGGTATTAGCTACCGTTTCCGGTAGTTATCCCAGTCTAAGGGGCAGGTTGCCTACGTGTTACTCACCCGTCCGCCGCTAAGTTATCTTGAAAGCAAGCTTTCAAAATGACTCCGCTCGACTTGCATGTATTAGGCACGCCGCCAGCGTTCGTCCTGAGCCAGGATCAAACTCTCCAATTAGTATTGAAAAGAGCGATATGCTCATTTTGAAACATCTGACGAGAAAATTAATTCTCTAGTTTTGGATTTCACTTTCGTGATTTCCTACTCACTCGTTGTTCAGTTTTCAAAGATCAAGTTCTCGTTGGCGCCGTTTAATGTCTCAGCAGCAACTCTTATACTATATCATGTTCAGCCGTTTAATGTCAAGCTCTTTTTTTACTTCTTTTTCGAGCTCGGCATGTGTGTTTCTCGGCCAGAAATAGAATATATCATGTATAGAGATTCATTGCAACACTTTTTTTTAATATAATCTATAAATAAGAGACTGTGCTATCAATCACCCTTTATATATTGGTGTATACCTGTTAGCACAGTCTCATTTATGCAGTCTCTTAATACTTCCTTCTCTAAGCAATGATCTCCTGAATATACAATTCTCGCTCCAACATTAGGTTAACAATCGTACCCTCTACCTTAATCATAGGACGTGTTGGATTAGCACGGTCAGTAAATATGATCTCTCCATGACGTCCATCGCTCAGACGTATTCTGGTTCCATTAAACAAATCGGTACTCTTCTGTATAAAGGTCTGTACAACGACTGGGTCGAGCTTACCGAAGCTTTCTGTCATTATCTGCTCTAACACTAAATAAGGAGACTGTGCTTTTCTATAGGCCCTTTCTAGGGTCATAGCATGGAATATATCTGCTACCGCAACTACTTTAGCGTAAAAATGAATCTGGCTACCTTCTAGCTTAAGTGGGTAACCAGACCCGTCAACCTTCTCATGATGCTGCAATGCTGTTAGTCTTACCCCTTCATTAATCGCTGTAACATTACGCAACAATTGATAGCCATATGTAGTATGTCTGCGAACCTCTTCTATTTCAGCACTATTAAGTGACTCCGGCTTATGTAAAAGAGAACTATCTACTTTTGCGTTTCCAATGTCATGTAGTAATCCAGCAAAAGCGATCTGCATCCAATCCTTTTGCGGATACCCGCACCACTGAGCGATCTTATATGATGTTAACGCGGACAGCACGGCATTGTGATAGTTGTAATCCTCGTCTTTTAGCGTACGTGGAGAAAACTTCAACACATGATAATCCTTCAAATGACTAATTAGTAACTCTAATTGACTCCGCAACTCAAAAATAGGAAGTGAAGCTGCCGTTACCGAACGATAGCTAGTCCTAATAAGTGCGATCATTTTTTCATATTCATCATGTAGTGGGGAATTGTTCTTGATCAGCATCGATTGATTTATAATCGCTCCAGCTTTAAGTGCTGTCTGCTTGGCGTTTTTTTTGACAGCATCAGAGTTGGCCTCTCCCTGAACACCTTCGATCTCCACTTGCCCAACCAAAAAAGCTTCTAAAATTTCTAGATCACGGGGGAGTAGTATTTTTCCCTTGGTGAACAAAATCCCCCCCAAAGGTGTAATTACATCTTTGGTTATCTTTGAGCCCGCTTTAATTTCTCCAGCCAATACACTTGGCATATACTCAGCCCCTTAATTTCTATAACAATAAGCTCAGGATTACCGAAATCTAATATGACAGATAATTTCTGAGAAAATAGTACTTTATATACTGATTTATACTCTATCGGCTAATTATAGTACGGATAAAAGGAAGCGACTAGTGAAATGAAAACTATTCTTATAAAAATCCTCATTACATTTCATTAAATAACTAGCTATTAATTAATCACAGCAAAAAGAGCAAGGGTCTCTGTAATAGAAGCCCTTGCTCTTTATTGAATATAACCTACTCTAAGTTATCTTCTTGATCCTCAGCGATTGTTTCCGGTTGATCAATATCACCAGATTCATCTACTGTTACTTGTTCCTCGAGGCCTTCCATATCTTCAGACAATTCGTCCTCTTCGTTCTTATCTGCTCTGCACAGAGTAGCCACAGCATCATCCTCGCGGATGTTAATTAGCTTAACCCCTTGCGCATAACGACCCATAGTAGAGATTCCATCCATGCTGGTACGAATCAAGGTACCGCTTGTAGTAATGATCATTAAGTCTTCATCGTTCTTAACGACTTTTAGACCAACTACAGGGCCATTCTTCTCAGTGAGATTAATGGTCTTGATTCCTTTACCACCACGAGTCTGGGATCGATAGTCACCGGCTGGTGTCCGTTTACCATAACCCTTGCTAGTAACAATCAGAACCTCAAGCTCCTTATCGACACAATCCATACCGATGACATGGTCATTACTATCAAGCGTAATGCCCTTCACGCCTGTCGCGCTACGCCCCATAGAACGAACATCATTCTCTGAGAACGTAATCGACATTCCGCGAGCTGTACCGATAATAAGATTTTGCTGTCCATCTGTCAGCTTAACCTCAATTAGAGAATCCTCTTCACGAAGGTTAATAGCGATAAGTCCGCCTTTGCGGATGTTATTGTAATCCTCAAGTGGCGTCTTCTTCACGATACCTTCGCGGGTAGCAAAGAACAAGTACTTGTCACTATCGGTCTCTTCCACTTGGATTACGGCACTAATCTTCTCACCTTGTTCAATTTGAATCAGGTTGATGATTGGTGTCCCACGTGCAGTACGTCCCAGCTCTGGGATCTCATAAGCTTTAATCCGGTACACCTTACCCTTATCGGTAAAGAACATCAGATAGTTATGAGAGTTACTCACGAAGAGATGCTCCACAAAGTCCTGGTCCTTGGTGTCCATCCCCATGACTCCGCGCCCTCCACGCTTCTGACTGCGGTAGGTGCTGACAGGTAGACGTTTGATGTATCCCGTGTGTGTAATAGTGATAACAACCTCTTCACGCGGAATAAGGTCTTCATCCAGGATACTTTCTTCACCAACGGTAATCTCTGTCCGGCGTTCATCAGAATATCTATCACGAATATCCTGCAGCTCGTTACTGATGATTTCCAGTACAAGATGCTCATTCGCCAAAATTTCACGGTACTCTGCAATTTTAGCTAGCAATTCGTTATATTCATTCTCGATCTTTTCTCTTTCCAGACCGGTCAGACGCTGCATCCGCATGTCGAGGATCGCTTGAGCCTGCTCTACACTGAGGCTAAAGGTGCTCATTAATCCCTCGCGGGCTATATCCGTTGTCCGAGAAGCGCGAATTAACGCAATCACTTCATCCAGATGATCCAGCGCAATACGCAGACCTTCTAAGATATGAGCGCGTGCTTCAGCTTTTTTAAGATCAAATATAGTACGACGACGAATAACTTCAATCTGGTGCTGCAAATAATGATAGAGCACATCACGCAGATTAAGAATTTTCGGCTCGTTGTTCACGATGGCCAGCATGTTAATACCAAATGTAGATTGCATAGAAGTATGTTTATATAGATTGTTCAACACAACATTTGGATTCACATCACGTCTCATCTCAACAACTACACGCATACCGTTACGGTCAGACTCATCTCGAAGATCCGTTATACCCTCGATCCGTTTCTCACGTACTAATTCTGCGATTTTCTCAACCAGTCTCGCCTTATTCACCTGATACGGCAGCTCATGTACAATGATGCGAGCCTTACCGTTATTCTCTTCAATCGTTGCCTTTGCACGCATGGTCACTGAACCACGCCCCGTACGATAAGCCTGACGAATACCCTCACGACCCAAAATATATCCAGCCGTTGGGAAATCTGGGCCTTGGATATACTCCATCAATTCCATAGGGGTGATATCAGGATTCTTAATCATCGCCTGCACACCATCGATAACTTCACCTAGGTTATGCGGTGGAATATTAGTAGCCATACCTACAGCTATACCAGATACCCCATTAACGAGCAGGTTCGGATAGCGAGCTGGTAATACAACTGGCTCATTCTCTTCACCATCATAGTTGGGTGCGAAATCAACTGTTTCTTTGTTCAAATCTCGAAGCATTTCGCCTGCAATCTTGGAAAGACGAGCTTCTGTATAACGCATCGCTGCAGCCATATCACCATCAATCGAACCAAAGTTCCCGTGACCGTCCACAAGCATATAGCGCATAGAGAAATCCTGAGCCATCCGTACCATTGTTTCATAGACGGCTGAGTCACCGTGAGGGTGGTACTTACCGATAACCTCACCGACGATTCTTGCCGATTTCTTATGAGGCTTATCCGCAGACATTCCAAGTTCCGACATCGCAAACAAAATGCGTCGGTGAACCGGCTTGAGTCCGTCCCGCACATCTGGCAAAGCCCGGCTAACAATGATGCTCATTGCGTAATCCATAAAGGATTCACGCATTTCCACGCCAATGTCCCGATCTTTGACTTGTGGGTTATTTTGTTCAGCCATGAGTTGCTGGACCTCCTTCAGTTAAAAAACCGCTACCCTTAATTATATTACTTTCACAAAAGTAGCACAATTAAACATGATAGCCTTTTATCTTCTAATATTGATTTCTTTTGCGCTGATTAGGGTATTCGCCCTTTCCGCAAATGTCTTTAGTACATAGACTGTAAAGACAAGAAACACGGTTTTATTATCCTAGTATCGTTCGATAAGGCATAACCCCATATCCTTATATTATACCATTGTTTAGGTAGCTTGTCCTGATTTTCAGCTGCCAAAGATTATGCTTCCACAGCAAGTTTTGTACAAGGGAATTCAAAAGAGCAAACGCTGCACAAAATTGTTAAGGAGGAAGATAATGAAGATTCAACGAGTCCCAAGTAAATGGGCTAAAACAAAAGTTATCCTTCAAAATCAATCTCTATCTCTATATGTGCCTGATACTCGTAAATATGATTTAAGTGTTCTTAAAGAAATGCTTGCGTTATATGCCATGGTCTATATAAAACCTGATCGCGGAAGCTTTGGTATTGGTGTAATGAGAGCTGAGCAGCGTACGGTGATTTTAAGTCCTAGCCAGCAGAAGACTGAAATGACTGTCACCGCCAATAACGAGGAGAGAGAACAGCAAGAAGCGCAGGTCCTATATATTTTAAGATATGCAAAGACTGCAGAAGTTTTCTTCTCCCCCGAAGAGCTGCATGAGGCCTTACAGAAACGAATTCAGAACCGTACCTACCTCGTCCAAAAAGGAATTGATCTCCTGCGTCATCAAGATCGTCCCTTCGACCTTCGAGTTCTTGCCCAAAAGACTCCATCAGGTGCATGGGAAACAACAGGAATGCTCGGAAGAGTAGCTGCCCCTCAGAAAATCGTCACCAATTATCATAGTGGAGGTAGTATTCTGTCAGTAAATACATTATTAAAAAATCATATGAACCCTTCTGAAACACTCTCCACGATTAATCAATTAAAATCTTTAGGCGTACAAATTGCAGGCCAATTGGAAACCACCTATCCAGGAATTAAAGAAATTGGTCTGGATATTGCCATGGATCAGCATATGGATATGTGGCTGCTTGAGGTCAACACGCTTCCATCCATTGTTGTTTTCAAGTTATTTCCTGATAAATCTATCTATCGTAGAATACACCGCTATGCTGTAGCATATGGACGTGTAAAAGCTAGAAAATCCCCATATACTACCCGCAATAGGCAATATACTAAAGCCTAAAAAATCAGCTCTGAAACCAAAAAAACCTCCAGCATTCTCATTCCGTTAGGAACAGAAGCCAGAGGTTTTTATGCTTGAATGTAATTCTTACACATCAAGGTATCTGACGCTCTTCGCATGCTCATGGATAAAGTCACGTCTTGGTTCAACATTATCGCCCATCAGCGTATCAAAGATACTATCAGCAAGCATCGCATCTTCAATCGTTACTTGTAGCATCATACGAGCCTCAGGATCCATCGTCGTGTCCCACAGCTGGGTAGCATTCATTTCACCCAAACCTTTGTAGCGCTGAACATTGACCTTAACATTCTCTCCAAAAGAGGCGATAATCTCATCGCGTTCCTTCTCGCTACCTGCATAACGGATCACTTTGTTGCGTTCTATCTTGAACAATGGCGGTTGTGCGATATAGATATAACCTGCATCTACTAGCTTCCGCATGTAACGGTAGAAGAATGTTAACAACAGAGTTCTAATATGAGCTCCATCGACGTCGGCATCCGTCATAATAACGACTTTATGGTAACGAGCCTTCGATAAGTCAAAATCATCACTGATTCCTGTACCAAGAGCAGTAATAATAGCCCGGATCTCGGCGTTGGATAAAATACGGTCTAAGCGTGCCTTTTCTACGTTTAGAATCTTACCACGCAGCGGTAGAATCGCTTGGAAATGACGATCCCGGCCCTGCTTGGCCGATCCACCCGCAGAGTCACCTTCGACGATATACAGTTCGCTGATAGACGCATCCTTGGATGAACAGTCCGCAAGTTTACCAGGTAGTGCACTGACTTCAAGCGCACTCTTACGGCGGGTTAACTCACGAGCCTTACGAGCAGCTTCTCGTGCACGTGAAGCTGAAAGCGACTTCTCAAGGACACGGCGTGATACTGCCGGATTCTCTTCCAGGAATTCCTGCAACTTCTCTCCGAACAGTGATTCTACTATTCCACGAACTTCACTATTTCCGAGCTTAGTCTTCGTTTGACCTTCGAACTGAGGCTCTGGAATTTTGACAGAAATAATGGCTGTCAATCCTTCACGCACGTCGTCGCCAGTCAGATTTGAATTACCATCCTTCAGCACACCCGCTTTACGGGCGTAATCGTTGATAATACGTGTTAAAGCACTTTTGAAGCCGGATTCATGCGTTCCGCCCTCATGGGTATTAATATTATTCGCAAAAGAGTAGATGTTCTCTGTATACGAATCATTATATTGGAGAGCTACTTCAACCTGAATCATATCCCGTGAGCCTTCCACGTAGATTGGTTCCTCGTGCAGCGCTTCTTTTTTCTCATTCAGATATTTCACATATTCAACGATACCACCCTCATATTTGAACACGTTGGTGACATCGGTCCGCTCATCATGCAGTGAAAGCTCAATTCCTTTGTTAAGAAAAGCTAGCTCCCGAATACGAGTAAGCAGTGTCGCATATTCAAAGACCGTGGTTTCAGTAAAGATTTCAGGGTCCGGATGAAAAGTTGTAGTCGTACCTGTCTCTTCCGTATCTCCAACAACTTTGATCTCATACTGTGGTGCACCACGTCTGTATTCCTGCTGATAAATATGCCCATCACGCTTAACATTAACAACAACCTTCTCAGACAAGGCATTTACTACGGAGATACCCACACCGTGTAAGCCGCCTGATACTTTATATCCGCCGCCGCCGAATTTACCGCCTGCATGCAGTACTGTCATTACAACTTCAAGCGTCGACTTTTTAAGTTTTTCATTTTCACCTACAGGTATGCCACGTCCATTATCGATAACAGTAATCCCGTTATCCTCATGAATAATCACTTGAATCCGGTCACAATAACCTGCTAGGGCTTCATCGATACTATTATCTACGACCTCCCACACCAAGTGATGGAGACCTTTAGAACTAGTGGAACCAATATACATGCCCGGACGTTTCCGGACAGCTTCTAGCCCTTCCAGTACCTGAATCTGGCTCTCATCATATGTCGGTTGATTCATTGACATGCCTTCACCTACTTCTTTCAGATTATCTCTTTGTTACTAAACGCAAGTTATATTTCGAGCAAAATTTTGGCTCTTTTTTTGAGAGTGGAGGAGGAAATGGGGGAGTAATACACGATATTTTTAGTTACGACAATAGATTTTGCTTCCTCTTCACCAATCCGCTCAAGCTTCTTGTCCTGCTCAGAGTGAATGACGAATTGCTTAGACACCTTGGAAGATTTCTCAATCGAAATATCAAATATTGCAATTAACTCCGAAGAGCGAATAATCTTCTCCCCGCCCAAATGAATATACATGATCTTCCTCCGCTCTTTATAACTCCACTTTTCCATCATGAACATGATATAGGCTGGCGCCCTTTAATTTATCGGCATTCAGACCCTCAATCCCGGTAGCGGTAATGAATGTCTGTACCTTGCTTTGAAAGGTTTCAATAAGCTGGGTCTGTCGGTAAGGATCAAGCTCGGATAAAACATCATCAAGAAGCAGCACAGGATATTCTCCGATTTCTTCATGGATCAGCTCGATTTCCGCCAGCTTGAGCGATAAAGCCGTTGTACGCTGCTGTCCCTGAGAACCGTAGACCTGAGCTTCCCTTCCGTTGATAAAAAAGGACAGGTCATCCCGATGGGGACCCGTCAGCGTCATGCCGCGCCTGATTTCTTGTTCTCTCGTTTGTGATAACTTTAACATAAAATTGTCTAATAAGACAGCTTCATCTTCCTCATCCCGATCGCCGAAAGAGGGGACATAGAGCAATTTCAGTTCTTCTCCGCCGTTCGTAATCCCCCGGTGTATGCTTTCAGCCCATATTTGCAGCTTCTTTATGAATTGTTTCCTTTTTTTTACGATTTTAACACCGTGCTCCACAAGTTGAGCATCCCAGATTTCCAAAAGGTCTTTTCCCGCTGCCTCTTTCCCCCACAACTGCTTCAGCAAATTGCCCCTTTGTAAGAGAATCTTTTGATACTGCTGGAGGTGAAATAGATAACTGGGCTGGACTTGGCCAATCTCCATATCGAGAAAACGCCGTCTGATGCCAGGTGTCCCTTTGACTATCTCTAAATCTTCCGGTGCAAACATGACCACATTGAGTGATCCCACAAACTCACTAAGACGTCGTTGTTCTAGACCGTTAATCTTAGCTTTTTTACCTTTGGCAGATAGGGTGAGCTCTAGCTTGAGATCGCCGTACTTACGTTCTACCTCGGCAATGATCTGAGCAGCGTCTCCAGGGGCATCGAATGAGATAAGTTCGCGATCCTTCGAGGTGCGGTGGCTTTTGGTCATCGCCAGGACGAACAATGCCTCCATGAGGTTTGTTTTGCCTTGGGCGTTCTGACCCAGAATCAGATTCACATCGCCCAAGCTCTCCAGACGCAGCAGCCCGTAATTCCGATAATGCTGCAGACCGATATTTTTAACAAACACGAAATGGTTCCTCCCCTAGCCTACTCCTCTTTGACTCCTCCGCCTTCAACCTGAAATGTGCCGTTATCCTGCACTTCAATTTGATCACCCGGATAAAGTTTTCTTCCACGCCGTTCCTCTACTTCTCCGTTAACAAGTACATGTCCTTCTTGCAGCAAAGCTTTGGCCATTCCACCTGTGGATACACAATCAGAAAGTTTCAGGAATTGATCCAGCTTAATATATCCACTGTGGATAAGTATTTTTTTCATGGTTTTTATCCTTTCAGCCACTTATCCACATGTTCATGAATGTTGGCATTAATTTGTTGTACGGTAAGGCAAAATAATATACAAGCTATTGGTTTGATCGAGCGGCTTCAAAATGATCGGACTCATCATTCCTGTAAATGCTATTACAAGCTGCTCACTCTCAATAACTTTTAGGACATCGAGCATATATTTGGAGTTGAAAGATATTTTGAGCGGTTCACCTTTGAAATCAATGACTTCAAGTTCTTCACGAACTTTACCAAGCTCAGAAGAGCTAGAAGAAATTTCAATACCACCTTGCTCAAGCGTCTGCATGCGCACAATATTGGTTTTTTCTTCGCGGGACAGCAAATAAGCACGATCAATCGATTCGCTTAATTTTTTTGTATCCAAAGTTAGTTCTGTTTTGTAGGTTGTTGGAATAATTCTAGAAGTATCCGGATAAATTCCATCAAGGATCCGTGAATAGAACAGTACTTTGTCGATTTTAAAGAGAACTTGATTGTCCGCAACCACAATATCAACGAGCATATTTTGATCAGGAATAATCTTGCTTAGCTCATTAAGAGTTTTACCGGCGATTACGATATTTGCAAATTGGACATTCTCCGTACCTTCTAGTTTTGCTGCTCTTGTAGCTAAGCGGTGGCGGTCTGTCGCTGTAAACTTAAACTCATTATCAGCCAGATTCCACAGTATACCTGTTAAAATCGGAGTTGTCTCTTGGGTAGAAATAGAAAAAGCGGTTTGTTTAATCATATTTTTCAGCAAATCACCTGGCAGGGAGATAGTATCGTTCTCCTCAATACTCGGTAGCACCGGGAATTCTTCAGGGTCTAAACCTACGATCTGAATCTCAGTGGATCCAGAAGAAATATACGTTTGGAATCCTTCTTTAACTTCCATGTGAATCTCTTTGGAGGGCAGCTTCTTAATAATCTCGACGAAAAATTTAGCGGGAAGAACAACACTTCCTGGCTGATCTATCTTCACGATCGTATGGCTGTCATTCTCTGCTGGAATAAACGATTGAATCGAAATATCGGTGTCGCTTGCAGTTAATGTGACGCCTTGATGGCTAACTTCCAGCTTAATACCGGTCAGAATAGGGATGGTTGTTCTACTGGATATAGCTTTGGATACGTGTTGAATGGATTCGTTGAGTTCATTTTTAAGAATGCTTATTTTCATGATTTCACTCCTAGCTGAAAAATTGGGAATTTCGTTGTATTGGTAGCTCTTTATTACGCGTCTTTACATGATGAATTATTATAGTTATTTAATAGTATTAGTAGTAGGGGCGTCTAATATGTGGATAACCCTATCAAATAGCATAAAATTAAGCCTACCCACATGTGTATAGATTGTGTATAGGCTCTTTGTTCCTCTTAGGAAGGATTTTTAATTTTCTCCGCAAGATTATTTACCACTTTGTACAACTCCTGATCGACCTTTAATGACTGTGTAATTTTATCATGCGCATGAATTACGGTCGTATGGTCACGTCCTCCGAATGCCTCACCAATCTTAGGGAGCGAATAATCGGTTAGTTCACGGGAGAGATACATTGCGATTTGACGTGGAAAAGCTACGGCTTTCGTACGTTTTCGCGCTTTGAAGTCTTCAAGGCGTAAATTGTAGTATTCACCGACTTTTTGCTGAATATCAGCGATGGTAATCATCTTAGGCCGGCTGGAAGGAATAATATCCTTGAGTGCTTCAGCTGCCAAATGAGTAGTTACATCCTGGTTAGTTAGCGAAGAGTAAGCAACAACCCGGATTAATGCACCCTCCAGCTCACGAATATTGGTGTCAATCTGGTTAGCAATATACATCATGGCCTCATTAGGGATATCAAGGTTCTCTGCCTTCGCCTTTTTGCGCAAAATCGCAATTCGGGTTTCTAGATCGGGTGGTTGAATATCCGTAATCAAGCCCCACTCGAACCGGGAACGTAGCCGTTCTTCCAGTGTGGGAATTTCCTTTGGCGGTCGGTCGCTGGAGATGATAATTTGCTTGCGTTCTTCGTGGAGCGCATTGAACGTATGAAAAAACTCCTCCTGCGTGGACTCTTTTCCAGCGAGGAATTGAATATCGTCAATAAGCAAAATGTCAACGTTACGATACTTATTGCGGAAGCTTTCACCGCGGTTATCACGGATTGAATTGATAAATTCATTCGTGAATTTCTCAGATGAGATGTAAATAACCTTGTTATTCGGGTTATGTTCTAGAACATAGTGCCCAATGGCATGCATTAAATGGGTTTTGCCCAGACCTACACCACCATATAAAAACAAGGGATTGTATGCTTTGGCCGGCGCTTCGGCTACTGCCAGTGAGGCTGCATGCGCAAAACGGTTGCCGGAGCCGATTACAAAAGTGTCAAAAGTGTACTTGGGATTGAGTAGATGCGTTTGCGCTTCTTCTCGTGATACTACGGGAGTGGGAGCGGATTGTTGAACCACAAGCTCAGGCGGCTTGCTTTCTTCAATCACGAATTTTACATCCACTTGTTTCCCAGTGACTTCGTAGACCGTTGCTCCTACTAGTTTGGTGTAGCGACTTTCCAGCCATTCTACTGCGAACGTTGTAGGTGCCGAGATAATGAGAACCTGGGAGTTGAAGGTTATCGCTTTAGTAGCCTTAAACCAGGTATCAAAGCTCGGCTTGCTTAATTTGGTTTGAATAATCGATAAAATTTGCTGCCATAATTCGGAAGTATGGCTGTCCAC